>NZ_KB849280.1 GCF_000368145.1 Acinetobacter guillouiae CIP 63.46
GACCAAACTCTGGATAACTACCAGCGCGAGAAATATGTCTCAATTTTGCATAAACATGATTATTCACACAAGTTAAATATTTGTTACCGTTTTCACTTAAAGAAATTCTTCAATCAAAAATTAATCATCTGCTATAAATGTAAGTTCATAATCATCGTGGGTGATTTTAATCTTTATCCCGCGATAACAACGCTTATCCGGATCTAAAGCTGAATTAGCCACTTCGTCTGCGAATTTAGGATCCCCTCTAAACTTGTCATATAGCTTGTAACCAATTCGTATCTTTTTAATTTTCTTATTCTTCTTCTCGTTATTATCTAATGTTTGGTCTAAAAAATCTAAATTAAGGTCACTCACTCGGTTTACCCTCTGGTGCTTTTTAAAAAGAAGTGCCTAACTCTAGCCTGATTAGTATTACAAATACCAGAAATATTACCCAACAAAATACCTACCTATTGCGAGGTTCAATTGTATAAATTTCCTAATGAACAACCTATTTGTTTTCTTTGTTCAGGAATGAAGTGATAAAAATCAAAACTCTGATATATGCTCTCTATTATATTGAAAAAAATTAAGGGTATAACATTATCTACTCATGATGTTCTCTCCTATACAAGAAGACGATATTTATCTAGGAGAGGAGTGACAGGCGCTTTAATGATATTAGAAGATATTTTTTATTCTTCATATTTACGTATATTTCATGAAATTCGATATTGAAATGTATTTTTAACATTCAATACACTCGTCGGCTTGCCATCTACTAATCTCGGCTGATACTTAAAATTAAGTGCAGCCTGTATTGAAGGACGTACAAACATCGGATGACAATCACCTTGTGCTTTTGGATTTTCAACTCTTCCTTTTTCATTCACGCTATAAACAACTGTACAGTCCCCTTCGATCTTTCGATCTAAAGCTGATTCAGGATATGTAGGTGCAATTTTGGAAACAGGTTGATAGTTTTTTACATCAAAAGTCGCTGTTTGGCTGGATTGTGCTTTTGATAGACTGCGTTGCAAGGTTTGACTTCGGTTCAGTCTCTGCTACTTTCTTAGTTTCTGTTGTTGTACTTGAATTTTCAGCTGACACCTGCTGTGGTTGTTTATTGGCCACAGGTGCAACTTTCTCACTTTTGGATTCCACAAATTTCTTGTCAGTTTT
>NZ_KB849281.1:0-72542 GCF_000368145.1 Acinetobacter guillouiae CIP 63.46
ATACATTCATTGCAAGCGGTGAATTTGATAAGGCTTTTCGTGATGTGTTTGGGTTGCCAAGTGAAGTGGTCAAGAGTTTGGGAGAAGTGGCGTGATGGATTTTAATTGCCCCTACTGCTCATGGGGAATGAATCGAGAAGATATCAATAATCAAGTACATGAAGATAATCATGTTGGGGTATGGGAAATTGAATGCCCTAACTGCAAAAAAAGTTTTTGAGTTACAAGCTGAAGCAAGTATTGATTATTGGGTTCATGTGAAAGAAGAAAAGGAGGAAGGTTGAATGACAGGCGAGCAATATTTAAGTGCAGCTCAACTTTGCGAAAAGTTTGGAAATATTTCTAAGCGCACTTTATTAAGATGGCAGGAGAAGAGAAACTTCCCTGCCCCAACAATCAGCTATCGGGGTGGTGCAAATTTATGGACAGTATCCGATGTTTTAGAATGGGAGATTTCTCTTAAAAAACAGGATAAGGCGCAACAATCTCTTGAAGCCTAGCTATCCATTTTTGCAATGCTTCCCTTTGTTCTTCAATATAATCATGATGGTCATACACTCTAAACATTATAGGCAGTGCATGACCAATCATAATTTCTGCTATATGTGGTTCAGTCAGTTTTGACATGTTTGTTCGCATTGTTCGCCGGATATCATGTAGTGACCAGTGATCGATCTTTATATCTTCTTCTCTTGCTAAGTATTCTGTTAGATCGTAAGGTAGGCTAATTAGCGCACCACGACTTAAAGGCTGATTTTTGTTTTTACCGCTGACAAATAAATAATTAGAATCATTTAATGTGGCAGCCAATTCAAATAGTTGTAAAGTCTCTTTAGTTAAAGGCCTAAGTAAAGGCTTACCACTTTTTAAACCTGTTTTATGATTTTCAGCTGGAATGGTCCAAATCATTTTATCTTTATCAATATGAGATTTTTCAGCTACTCGAAGCTCACCAGATCTACAACCATACACAAAACATAATTGAACAAAAATTCTGTTGCGAATGAACATCCTACTTCTCATCAAAGATCGCCAAATGCTAGCAAGCTCAGGATCAGATAAAGTTCTATCATTGGGCACATATTCAATATGCAAATCAACTTTGGGATTAATATCTGCGAGAGGATTGTTTATGCAAACTTGACGCCTTACCGCCCAACTCATCATTTGCTTTCCATTCGAAACTATTCTCTCAGCAATAAAAGGAACTTGTTCAGCTAATGGTTCAAGCAAATCAAGCCAATGTTGCATGCTTATTCTATCTGCAGGTAAATCGCCAATTTTAGGGAAAACATGCAATTCAAAACTTCTACTAATTTCTTGAGCACTTTTTTTGTTTTTAAATAAGTATTTTTCAGCCCAAGACTCATACAGTTCTTTAAGGGTTATATTCTGCGCAGTACTCTTATGTTTTTGAATTTTTCTCTCAAGTCTTGGATCTAAACCTTTTTCTATTTGTGCACGAAGTTCTTGTGATTTATCCCGAGCATCTTTAAGCGAGACATTTGGATAAGTACCAATATCAATTCGTGCTGCTTTGCCTTCCATTCTAAATCTTAACTGGAATGTGATTTTACCTTTAGCAGACACTCTTACACTCATAGCATCCCTATCAGCAAACTCTTCTACTTTATCTCGTACCTTATTGTAATTAGCTTTGAGCCATGTTTCGGTAATAGCCATGTGTACATAATCCTAATTTCCTGTGTACATTGTGATTTATGTACACAAATTTGTACATAATAAGGGTGGCTATTTTTAGTAGATAGGTGTCTTAGCTTGTCGCATGTTTTATTATTAAATTAAGAGGCTTATAAATAAAAAGGCCTGCACTTGGCAGACCTTTGATTAAGTTGTCTTTAGATTAATTATCCATGTTATCAATGATTGCTTGACCGAATTCAGAACAGCGGAGCAAAGTTGCACCTGGCATCAATCGCTCAAAGTCATAGGTGACAGTTTTCGCAGCAATCGCTCCCGATACGCCCTGAATAATCAAATCAGCAGCTTCAATCCACCCCATATCACGAAGCATCATTTCCGCAGAAAGAATGATAGAGCCTGGATTGACTTTATCTTGGCCCGCATATTTTGGTGCTGTACCGTGAGTCGCTTCATATACAGAAATTGCACCACCAATATTTGCACCCGGCGCAATACCAATACCACCGACTTCAGCTGCCAACGCATCAGAAATATAGTCACCATTTAAGTTAAGTGTCGCAATCACAGAGTATTCAGAAGGACGCATTAAGATTTGCTGTAGAAAGGCATCTGCAATCACATCTTTAATAATGATCTCTTTACCCGTTCTTGGATTTTTAATTTTTACCCAAGGGCCGCCATCAATCAGCTCGCCACCAAAACGATCAATTGCCAGTTCATAACCCCATTCTTTGAATGCACCTTCGGTATATTTCATGATATTGCCTTTATGCACTAAAGTTACACTCGGCTTATCATTATCAATCGCAAACTGAATCGCTTTACGCACTAAACGCTGAGTACCTTCTTTCGATACAGGTTTAATACCAATCCCACAATTATCTTCAAAACGAATCTTGGTTACACCCATTTCTTCTTTTAAGAATTTAATGACTTTTTTCGCTTCAGGAGAATCCGCTTTCCATTCGATACCTGCATAGATATCTTCGGAATTTTCACGGAAAATCACCATGTCAGTCAATTCAGGATGTTGAACAGGTGACGGCACACCTTCAAACCAGCGTACAGGGCGCACACAAACGTAAAGGTCGAGTTCTTGGCGTAAAGCGACATTTAATGAACGAATACCACCGCCCACAGGCGTAGTTAATGGACCCTTAATCGAAACCACAAATTCCCGCAGTGCCTCAAAAGTTTCTTCAGGCATATATGTCCCGTAGATTTTATCTGCCTTTTCACCACAGTAAACTTCCATCCATTCGATCGAACGTTTACCACCATAAGCTTTTTGAATTGCGGCATCTACAACAGCTTTCATGGCAGGTGTAATATCAACACCAATACCATCCCCTTCAATAAAAGGAATGATTGGATGATTTGGAACATTCAGTGACAAGTCTGCATTTACAGTAATTTTGCTACCATCAGCAGGCACTACGATCTTCTGATAACCCATTGTTGAGGTTCTCCCTTTTATTATAGTTGGCAAATCCAAAATAATTGCCAAATAGACAATACTTCTAACCATTCTTAACGCATATCAGTCTAGTCTAATTCGTACATTTTTTGAGATTTATACGAGGAATAACAACATTTCTCTACTGAATAAAGCATAATGTTCCATTATTTAATGTCATTTAACCCATCATTTTTTATATAAATCGACAAGCTCAATCATTCCTAATGCTTAAAATAAAAATATTAGCTTTGCTTTTCCATACACATAAATTTTCCAAGAGTCAGATCTTTAAAAGTGAGACTTACTTTACATTTTCACTATAAACATTATTTCTAATTTTTTGATTTTATATTCGCCATTTAATTTAAAAATCTATAACATTTTGACAATAGATTGATGACCAAACCAGCCACCTTAAAACCACAATATATTCATATATTTCATTGCATTAAATTATGCACCACAATAGATCACAAACAAAAAAACGTAATTTTATTTTTATTATTGGTGTTTTTTGCCATTGCTTTATATTTTAAAAAAATAATTTTCACAAAACCACAATCAAGTTAAGATTAATTACAAAAGTAATTCACTTTTACTATATGTTTTCACATGAATTTTAATGAAAAAATAAATCAAAATTCATTTTTTAATTCCTTCTGCCTATCCCATGACCTCTAATCAAATTAACCATCTTTGCAATTATTATTTAGTCTTAAAATCTTTAACATTATTCCTGTTTTTTAAATCGTAATGAATTTTGAATTTATTGCGATTCAACCTATCTCATGGATGTAAATAATGGATAAAACTTACACTAAAGAAGAGAAGCGAGGTCGTATACGCGGTATCGTCGGCGCAGCTTCAGGAAACTTAGTAGAATGGTTTGATTTTTATATTTATGCTGTGTTTGCGGCATATTTCACTAAAGCATTAACTGCACCTGATATGGACTCCGGTACTCAAGCAATTTATGTATGGGGTGTCTTTGCAGCCAGCTTCTTTATGCGACCAATTGGTAGCTGGGTTTTCGGACGAATTGCCGATAAACATGGCCGTAAAAAATCAATGGTCATTTCCATCTGTCTTATGGCAGTAAGCTCTTTCTTATTTGCCGCACTCCCAACCTATGAACAAGTTGGAATGGCAGCACCTTTCCTACTTTTACTTGTTCGCCTGCTACAGGGTTTATCTGTAGGTGGTGAATATGGTGCTGTAGCAACCTATATGAGTGAGCTTGGCTTAAAGGGTCAACGAGGCTTTTTTGCTTCTTTCCAATATGTCACCTTGTCGGGCGGTCAATTATTAGCAAGCTTGCTCGGTGTTATTATGCTGGCATTCCTATCAGAGCAGCAATTGCTTGATGGTGGCTGGCGTATTCCTTTTGTCATTGGTGGTATTGCTGCAATTATCTCCCTACTTGCACGTAGTCGTTTGGAAGAAACATTATCTAGCGAAGACAGTGATAAAGAAGAATCTGGAAGCTTAAGTGAACTGTTTAAAAATCACTGGAAAACCTTCTTATTGGTTGTAGGTTATACCTCTGCGGGTTCTCTCACCTTCTATGTGATTACAGTATATTCAAAGACCTACCTCACCAATATGGGTGTAGATAGTAAAACTGTCGGATTCATTATGACAGCTTCACTCTTTATCTTTATGCTTGCACAACCTGTGTTTGGTGCTATTTCTGACCGCATTGGCCGTCGTGCTGCAATGCTTGCCTTCAGTGGTACTATGGCGATTTTCATCTATCCAGTCATGGTGATCTGGATGCCACATTTCAGTTATTCGCCATTAATGGTTGCTCTGTTACTTATTTTCCTCATGATGTTGCTCAGCTTCTATACCTCTATCAGCGGATTGGTTAAGGCAGAAATGTTCCCACCACATGTTCGTGCATTGGGTGTTGGTTTCTCTTACGCTGTGGGTAATGCAATCTTTGGTGGTTCTGCGCCATCTGTTGCACTACAGTTCAAAGCAGCGGGTATTGAAAGCACCTTCTTCCTTTATGTGATTATCATGTTAGTGATCTGTTTCTTATGTAGTTTTAAATTACCGAAAGAACCTGAATATCTAAAACATGACCACTAAATAACATTATTAACCAACTAATAGCTTGTGATCACTGATTAAAATTTGAGATCTACGCTATTCAAAAAAGCTGTACTACCCAAAGGTGGTACAGCTTTTTTTCTATTATAAGGCTTAGGTTCAACGGATGCTGTTTTAAAGTTGCCTAGCTCAATTTCACGTAATAGTAAATTCTAGCAAGTTAAAACCACCAATCCCCCGCCTAAGAAAAATGTATTTACAACTCAGCCTAGGTAAATAAATAAAGTTGAAGAATACAAAGCGTAATCTGATATAGTAGCGCACATATCGTAGTCTTTATCTTTACCCAACTCTCTTCAAACGGGTAACTTTATCAAACTCAAAAATTTTATTGATATTTATTAGTGGTCTAAAGTGAAAATTGTCATTCTTAATAAACCTTATGACGTCCTCTCCCAGTTTCGTAAAGACGAAGCACATATGACGATGTCCGACTTCGTAGATGACTCGACTTTGCGTTTGGCGGGTCGTCTCGATATGGACTCTGAAGGTTTAGTTTTTTTAACTGATCATGGTGGTTTAAATCAATACATTACCAATCCTGCCAATAAGAAATTTAAAACTTATTTGGTGCAAGTTGATGGTAATGTAACTGAAGAAGCCCTAGAACAGTTGCGTAAAGGTGTTGAGCTAAAAGATGGTATGACTTTACCTGCTCAAGCGAATAAAGTTGAACAACCTGAATGGTTATGGGATCGTGATCCACCAGTACGTTTCCGTGCCAATATTCCAACATCTTGGATTGAAATTTCTATTTGTGAAGGCCGTAACCGTCAAGTCCGTCGTATGACTTCGGCTGTTGGTTTTCCAACTTTACGTTTGATCCGCACCAAGATTGGTGCAATTGATTTGGTTCAAATGGGTTTACAACCTGGTGAAACCAAAGAAATTGAACCATTACTTTATCCAGACTTCCAAAATATTCCAGCAGACGAACCTTATCGCTCACGCTCTTATGTGAAGAAACCTGGCGGTACAGGCGGAAAACCCATCGTTCGTAAGAATAAAGATGGTTCAACAAAGAAATCTGGAACTAAACGTATCTGGCAAATGGAAGATGGTGAAAAACCGCGTCGTAAGACCAATGGTACCACCCGCCCAAATACCAAAGCACCACGTGGTCGTGGACGTAATGGTCGCTAGGATTTAGTCCTTCTAAGCTATAAAGCAATTGCCGCTTATTGTAAAAATGCCCAATGAATTTCATTGGGCGTTTTTATTTTATAACTAAAAAACTCAAGACCAATTAAAACCAATCGCCCCCTCATCATTTAAATTGATTCATGCGTAAACTTGCAAATAAATAACTTAAACAAAGATTTACTCCCTCAATAAAAAAGCCGATGCGTATGCATCGGCTTTTCTCACCAACAAGATCGTCGGTTTATAGCATTTAAAACTTAAACAGTTGCAAGTGTAGCGTTAAGCGTCGCACTTGGACGCATTACAGCTTCAACCTTAGCGGTATCAACTGCATAATAACCACCAATATCCGCTGGCTTACCTTGAACAGCTGCAAGCTCAGCAAGGATTTTGTCTTCGTTCTCATCCAATGCTTTTGCAAGTGGTGCAAACTTGGCTTTTAATTCAGCATCGTCATTTTGTGCAGCAAGTGCTTCAGCCCAGAACTTCGCAAGGTAGAAATGGCTACCACGGTTGTCAAGCTCACCTGTACGGCGTGATGGAGACTTGTCGTTATCCAACAATTGACCAGTTGCTTGATCCAATGTTTTCGCCAATAACTTAGCACGCGCATTGTCTTCTTTAATACCTAGCTCTTCTAAAGAAACAGCCAAGGCCAAGAATTCACCAAGAGAGTCCCAACGCAAGTGGTTTTCTTCTACAAGCTGTTGTACGTGTTTAGGTGCTGAACCACCCGCACCTGTTTCGTACATACCGCCACCCGCCATTAACGGAACGATAGACAACATTTTCGCAGAAGTACCCAATTCCATGATTGGGAACAAGTCAGTTAAGTAATCACGTAAAATGTTACCAGTCACTGAAATTGTATCTAAACCACGAGCAACACGTTCAAGCGTATAACGCATTGCACGTACTTGTGACATGATTTGGATATCAAGACCTGCTGTATCATGATCTTTCAAGTATTTTTGTACTTTCTTGATCAATTCATTTTCATGTGGACGGTATGGGTCAAGCCAGAAGATTGCTGGCATACCTGAGTTACGCGCACGCGTTACCGCAAGTTTTACCCAGTCACGAATCGGTGCGTCTTTCACCTGACACATACGCCAGATATCGCCTTCCTCAACGGTTTGTGACATCAACACTTCACCAGTTTCAAGATCTGTGATGTTTGCAACACCCGCTTCAGTGATCTCAAAAGTTTTGTCATGTGAACCGTATTCTTCAGCTTTTTGCGCCATCAAACCAACGTTTGGCACAGTACCCATAGTACGTGGGTCAAAGTTACCATTCCACTTACAGAAATTAATCATTTCTTGGTAGATACGTGCGAATGTTGACTCTGGCATAACAGCTTTACAATCATACTGCTTACCATCAGCACCCCACATTTTACCGCCACCACGAATCATCGCAGGCATAGATGCATCTACAATCACATCATTTGGTGAATGGAAGTTAGTAATACCTTTCGCTGAATCCACCATTGCAAGTGCAGGACGGTGTTCTTGGCAAGCGTGAAGATCTTCAATGATCTCTTCGCGTAATGATGTTGGTAAAGTTGCAATCTTCTCGTAAAGACCAGCCATACCGTTATTGACGTTAATACCTAACTCATCAAATAACTTAGCGTGCTTTTCAAATGCTTCTTTATAGTAAATTTTTACACAGTGACCGAATACAATCGGGTGTGAAACTTTCATCATGGTTGCTTTTACATGCAACGAAAATAAAATGCCTGCTTCACGGCAATCATCAAGTTCTTTCTCATAGAAATCGCAAAGCGCTTTCTTGCTCATAAACATTGAATCGATGATTTCGCCATCAAGTAATGCAACTTTTGGCTTAAGCACAATGCTCTCACCATTTTTGGTGATAAGTTCCATTTTTACGTTACGCGCACGGTCAAGTGTCATTGACTTTTCACCGTGGTAGAAATCGCCCTCATCCATATGCGAAACATGTGTTTGTGACCACTGTTTCCATTCGCTCATTGAATGTGGATGTTTCTTCGCATAGTTTTTCACTGCTGCAGGTGCACGACGGTCAGAGTTACCTTCACGTAACACTGGATTCACCGCTGAACCAAGGCACTTACTATAACGTACCTTAATTGCTTTTTCTTCTTCAGTTGTTGGATTTTCAGGATAGTCTGGGATTGCATAACCCTTTGACTGAAGTTCCTTAATACATGCGCTCAACTGAGCAACAGATGCACTGATATTTGGGAGTTTGATAATGTTAGTGTCTGGATCTTGAGTAAGACGCCCTAAATGCGCAAGGTTGTCAGATACTTTCTGTTCATCGCTTAAGTATTCCGCGAATTCTGCAAGAACACGAGCAGCTACAGAAATATCAGTTTTGACAATCTCTACGCCAGCTGGCTTAGTAAAGGTCTCAATGATCGGCAGTAGCGAATAAGTCGCCAACAATGGCGCCTCGTCAGTCAGTGTGTAAATGATTGTTGACTTTCCACCAGCCATATATAGCCCCTTGCTTTAAATTGTGTTTTGAGAACCGAGCTTGTGACCCAGCCCTTACGAACCGACTTGCTTAAATTTAACCCCAAGAGTATCAGCCTTCCTGGTATTACAGTCAACGTAAGATCTGTGATAACGACATTTCGTAAAAAAATGGTACATCACAAATATTGCATTAATATCAATATTTGCACAAAAATTAAGCATTTTCTTGTAAAAATAGCCATTCCGACCAAGAGCAACAACAATCCATGCCGTCTTCTGCTTTATTGTTTTAAACATTAAAAATTTTATCTTGCTGATTCTTACAGACTGAGCAGCAAATTGAAAGCCATTGAAAACAGATCGACGCGCTTCAGCGACATAAAACAAGCCAAACAGCACAAACAAAAATTAGCTAAATACTATTTAAATTTTAAATCATTCAAGTCTGCCTTAAGGTGAATGAGCAAATGAATGGAAAATTATTTATTCCCCTAATGCGCTGGTCACGATATGACAATAAATATTATTTGGTTAACTTATACTCACAAAACAACAATACTTTTACCTTAAATAGTAAGTCAAAAAATCGTTATTAATAAGTTACATGTTTAAATTTTCATCACATCATTGATGAAAGAATAACCTTCAATGATGTATTTCCGATCCCAAAATTAATATTAAAACTGTAGAGGTAATATGTTAATGCTATTACTCATCGCAATACTTATTCAAATCATCTCACTCTGGGCTGTTTTCTTTTTTGCACTTCATCGAACAGTCGGAAGTATCACTACGATTGTCATTGCAATTCTGAGCGCTGTGATCAGCCCGTGGTCTCTCATCCTTGGTCTTCCGCTTATTCTCATCAGTTTAGTGTTACTGTTTGAACCACTGCGAATGCAAGTTTTGACTAAACCGGCCTATAAAACATTAGCCAATGCAATGCCAAGCATGAGTACCACTGAACGTGAAGCATTGGATGCGGGTACCAGTTGGTGGGAAAAAGAATTATTTATGGGGGCGCCAGATTGGGAAAAATTTAACAATTATCCCTACCCGACGCTTAGTAATGAAGAGCAATCTTTTTTAGATCATGAGGTTGAACAACTCTGTCAGTTGCTAGATGAATGGGAAATTCATCAAAATAAAGACCTGAATGCAGAGACATGGCAATTTATTAAAGACAATGGCTTTTTTGGACTCATCATCCCTAAAACTTATGGTGGTCGTGAATTTAGCTCTTTTGCACAAAGTCGTATTATGAGCAAAATTGCTTCACGTTCTTTAACCACCGCTGTAACCTGTATGGTGCCTAACTCATTAGGACCAGGTGAGCTCTTACTGAATTATGGTACAGACGAACAAAAAAATCGTTATTTGCCCGGCTTAGCCAAGGGTGAGGAAATTCCTTGTTTTGGACTCACCAGTCCTGAAGCGGGTTCTGATGCTGGGGCGATTCCAGATACTGGCGTGGTTTGTTATGGGGAATTCGAAGGTCAACAAGTGCTTGGCTTAACAATGAATTTCTCAAAACGCTGGATTACCCTAGCACCCGTTGCAACAGTAGTCGGTCTCGCCTTCAAACTGTATGACCCAGATGGCTTATTGGGAGATAAAACTAAAACTGAGTATGGTATTACCTGTGCTCTTATACCCGCCTCTCATGCAGGCGTAGAGGTTGGACCAAGGCACCATCCGGGTGGTTCCCCATTTATGAATGGTACAGTCGAAGGTAAAGATGTCTTTATTCCGCTTGACTGGATTATTGGTGGCGCAAAAAATGCGGGGAATGGCTGGCGTATGCTGATGGAATGTCTGGCTGTTGGACGTGGTATTTCACTTCCTGCACTTTCTACAGCCGCAGGTGAAATGACGTATTTATCTGTAGGTGCATTCGCTAAAATTCGTCAACAATTTAAATTATCAGTAGGTAAATTTGAAGGGGTGCAAGAAGTTAGTAGTGACATCGTCAGCCATACCTATATGTTGGAAGCTTTTCGCTATTTAGTCACTTGCGGTTTAAATCAAGGTGGCAAACCCGCTGTTATGACCGCGATGGCAAAATACTATGCCACTGAAACGATGCGAAAAATCGTCAATCATGGTATGGACATCACTGGTGGTCGTGGTATTCAACAAGGTCCGCGTAACTTTCTTGCCAATATGTATCAAGCCATTCCGATCTCGATAACGGTTGAAGGGGCAAATATCTTAAGCCGTTCGTTGATGATCTTTGGTCAAGGTTCGATGCGTTGCCATCCTTATTTATTTGAGGAATTACAACTGTTACAGGCCGAAGATAAAGCCTCTGCCTTAAATACATTTAACACCATGTTATATCAACATTTAGGCTACACCTTAAACCGTGGCGCGCGTGCGTTCACTTATGGATGGTTTGGGGCAAGTAGTCAACGACCCGACTCATCAGATGCTTTTACTCAACCTTATTATAAAATCATCAATCGATTCAGTACTGACTTCGCCCTAACCGCAGATATGTGTCTTGGACTGTTAGCTGGTGATATTAAACGTAAAGAAATGCTCTCAGGGCGATTAGCTGATATTCACTCCAAAATGTTTATTGCAACAGCCATTCTCAAATTTTATGAAAATGGTCAAAGATCCTCGCAAGAACAGGTACATGCCAAACTTGCATTAGACGAAACGCTTTATGATGCCCAAGAAGCATTTTATGGCTTATTTGATAATTTTCCGATTCAAATTGCATCAAGTCTGGTTAAATTTGTTTGTTTCCCATTTGGTCGACCAATCAAGAAACCAAGCGATCGTCAAAAGAGTGAAGCAGCGGAACTGCTCATGCAAGATAACCCGTTCCGAGATTATTTAAAAACGCAGGTTTATTATACTGTTGATCCGAATGATGCTTTTGGACGAATGGAAGCCACCTTCAATCTACTCACAGCTGTTGAAGACGATTGGAACAGCTTTAAAAAAGCGGAATCTAAAGGTGAATATCAAGGGCTAACATTTGAAGAGCGCATACAGGATGCAGTCACTCGTGGCTTAATCAGCGATGATTTAGCCACAAAATTAACCCAATATAATGCACTTCGTTATGACAGTATGCTCACAGATATTTTTGATGAAAAATTAGAGCAGGTGTTGGTATTAGAAAATCCTCATCTTCACTCAACTTAAATCTATTTGGCAAATGCCATTTAAGAGATAAGGCAATATAAAACGTTGACCATAAACAGCGATTCACCATCGCTGTTTTTTAACATAGACATATTGCCAATGGGTTATTTGACTATTACGGTATAGTGTTAAAAATATAATAGCTGAGGAAAAAAGACGATGTCTCAACAAGATTATGAAAATGGCTTAAAAGTCCGTACAGAAGTGATGGGAGAAAGCTTTGTAAAACGCGCTCAAGACAATACTGTTGCTTTTACAAGACCTTTGCAAGACTGGATCAATGAGCATGCATGGGGTTCAACTTGGCAACGTGAGGGTGTTTTACCACGTAAATACCGCTCTTTGATTACCATTGCATTTTTAGTTGCACAAAAAAGTCCAACCGAACTAAAAGGTCATATTCGTGGTGCATTGAATAATGGCGCAACAGTTGAAGAAATTCAGGAAGTGTTATTACACAGTTTACCTTACTGTGGCGCACCCACAACCCAAGATGCATTTCGTGCAGCGCTTGAAGTCATCAATGAATACCAAAAAGAATCATAGACAAGCAATACGTTCTATTTTTCAATATAGGCCATGCTCAAAACTATGGCCTATATTGCCGAGTTAATTCCAAAACACATTAAAGCTATAGAAAAACTCATCCACTTCAAAACGTATGTGATATCCCAATTGAGTTAACTCAGAAGAAAGCCCACGAATATCCTCTAAAGCTAGATGTTTAGGTAAAACTGTAAAAACAGCAGTATTGCCCTGCTTGGCATTCTCTTCAATCATTTGGGCTAAACGAACTTTATACAACTCTATATTTAAGTTTGAATTGGCTGCCAATCGTTTCGCATCTTCAGCATGAATAAACATTATTTAATTTCCATATTATTGTTTTCCAAGATGTCACTACAAGATATAAATAAATATCGGAATACGCTGTATGCTTTATGTTCGAAGGCATATACTCAAAAATATAGTCACGATAAAAATCGTTGTAACTATAAAAAATCATAAGAATTTTTTTACACGCTTTCTGGGTTCACTTCTAGCAAAAAACCTACTCACAAAAATCAAAATAAATCCAGTGCTTTATTTCAATGAAATTTAACTTTTGTATTTAAAAAGTAAATGATAATTGTTATTATTTACTTAATTTTTAACCTTTCATTATTTGATTGCCTATGAATAGCCAGACTGAACTCGATGCACTTAGCGCGTCAGTTTCAACTCCGACTGTATCTACACGAGCTAAATCCGCACCGTCCCTCATACAATATCGTGTCATGATTTTCTATCGTTTTGCTCTGGCAATTCTTGGTGGTTATCTGCTTGCGTCTTTGTCCGCTATAGTGATTGCAAAAACATTTGCTGATTATCGTGCCACGGCTGCGATGAGTGCAACGCTACTTGCTTTCTGTATTCACTGTGCTGCATTCATTTGGGTTTTTATGGTCAATAAGACATCAAAAGCCAGCTTAGGCATACTGATTCCAAGTATCATTTTATTTGTCATTTATAAAATGATGGGGAATTAAGATGCGCGTAGATGCAAAAGTTGAAGGTCCACGCCAATCCATGTCATGGTTACATACATGGGCAAGCTTAATTCTTGGTTGGTTACTCTATGCAATTTTTTTGACGGGAACATTGAGTTTCTTTCAGTCGGAAATAACGGCTTGGATGAAACCAGAAATACATCAATCCGTTCCAAGTGATTCTCAGGTACAGCAAACCCAAGTTGCCTTAGATTATCTACAAAAGCATTATCCTGATGCAGGCAGTTGGACGATTCAATTACCTAATTCTAGACAGACCACAACTGAATTAAATATCCGTAAACAAGGGGAAGATCTACAAGCACGTCGTGGTGGGGAAAGGATCACCATTGACAGTGCAACTGGACAAGTTATTGAAGCACGAGACACCCGTGGTGGTGGTTTTCTATATCGCTTTCACTTTGAACTGTATGGATTTGATCGTATTTGGGCACGTTGGATCGTCGGTTTAGCTACCATGCTGATGTTTGTGGCAATTATCAGTGGCATTATTACCCATAAAAAAATTTTTAAAGATTTCTTTACGTTCCGTTCAGGTAAAGGACAACGCTCTTGGTTAGATGCACATAATGCCACAGCTGTTTTTGCCCTTCCCTTTCATATCATGATCACCTTCAGTGGTTTGTTATTACTAATGTTTATGTTTATGCCTTGGGGAATCAACCAAGTCTATAAAGATCGACAAGAGTTTTTTCAAGAGATGCGCGGAGGTGCAGTTCAGCAAAATAATGCTCGCAATAGAAATGCTGAAAACCGTACTGGTTCTGCAAATACAAGTCAAACTCAAGGTCAAAATGAACAACGCTCACGAGGTGAAAGAGGCAAAAAACATCAACAAGATGTTGGTCATCCTGCGCCACTCACCGACTTAACCCCGCTTATTACAACCGCACAAGCGCAGTGGAAAGAAAATCCGATTGCTTCTATTCAAATCATTGCGCCAAATACATCCAATGCCACCATTGAACTTCGCGCTTTATATGCGAAGAGTGTAGTTCAGCGTGGTGTTTACCCCATTTTAAAATTCGATGGCGTGACTGGCAAAGACATCAGCGAAGCGGCTCAAGCAAACAATGCCTCTATCCCAATGGGGATTTACAATGTGGTGACTGTATTGCATGAAGCACGTGGTCTTGATTTAACCTTCCGCTGGTTATTGTTCTTCTCTGGTGTAATGGGCACATTAATGGTTGCAACGGGGCTGATCTTATGGTGCGTCAAACGTGCACCGCAACAACAAAAACAAGGCTATAAATCATTTGGTTATCGTTTTGTTGAAGTGATGAATATTGCCGCTGTGATTGGATTACCTATTGCATGTGCAGCCTACTTCTACGCCAATCGTTTCATTCCATTTGAAATAGAAACACGTTTAAATTGGGAAATTAGAGCCTTCTTTATTGTATGGTTAGCTACGTTAATTTATGCAGCGCTTCGCCCACATCGTCAAGCTTGGCTAGAACTTCTATTGTTCTCTGGTGTTGCTTTTGCCCTATTGCCTATTGTCAATTTTATTACGGGTGGTCAAGCACTTTGGAACAGTATTGCCAATGGCCAATGGATGATTGCGTCTTTTGATTTAATGACATGGGCGCTTGCGATTTTGTTTTTCTACTCATTTTATAAAGTTAAAAAACATAAAGGGCTTCCTGTCAAAAAAGCCAGACATGTACTTTCAAATAAGGAGATTTCAGCGTGATTTTCTTCTTATTAATTTGGTCTTTGTCTAGCTTGGCTTTTATCGCGCTTGCCAGCGCAATGTCAAAACATCAAAAACAGTTCTATGGACATGAACTAAGCCCCAAACAAACCCAACTTGCTTCTATTTCTGGTTGGGCTTTACTACTGATTTCACTGATCATTTGTGTCATGTCAGGGCAGCTTAGTAGCATGCTCAGCATTTGGGTTGGAGTACTGACCTTTTCAGCATTATTTGTTGGGGTGTTATTAAGCTATTACAGTTTAAAAATGAAATTGGCTGCCAGCTTTTGTGTGGGTATCAGCTTAATCACAAGTGTGATGCTACTCATTTAAACTGTTTCACAAAAATCAGTTATAATCATAAGCCAATCTGCGGATTGGCTTTTTTTCTATCAAATTTATTGCCTTGTATTGGTATTTTTATGTCTAAACCACTTTCAATCCCTTCAGAATTACTCAATCGTGCGGCAATGGGCAATCCCGCTGCACAATTTGAACTTGCTGAAATATATATGCAAAGTGAAGATGAAGATAACAATCAACTTGCAGAAGAATGGGCACTCAAAGCAGCACAATTAGGCCATGTTGAAGCCATGTATTGGTTAGGTGAAGGCTATGCTTATTATGCAAAAGATATCCTTGAAGAAGATCCTAAAGAAGCCAAGGCTTATTTTGAACATGCCCACCGCTGGTTAGAGCAAGCGGCCAAACATCAGCATCCTGCTGCGATTTTAGAGTTATCCAATTTCTATCGCCGTGGCGATGTTGTTGAAAAAGATCTGGTGAAATCAGTAGAGCTGGTTGAGCAAGCAGCAAAACTGGGTGAAGTTCAAGCCATGCGTGATCTTGTTTGTATTTATGAACACGGGATGGGCGTTGATGTTGATGAAGAAAAAGCTGATTTTTGGGCTGAAAAAGCCAAGTCAGCTGAAGACACCTCAGTATAATTTATAAATTTAAGCCCATATAAAATGGGCTTAAATTTGATTCACTTATTTAATTACGTAAATGCACAAAAATTACATCTAAATCTTGTTTAGGTACAAAGTTTTTCTCAACCATTTGGAATTGTGTCGGGCTAATTTTATTGACTTTACCTTTCCAACAAAACGATACCAACTCTCCCGGATCACGTTCAATGGTCAATTTAAAGTTTTCAATCGGTTTTGCCCAATTTGCCCCAGTAGTCAAAATATAACTCAGTGCATTAAAAGGCGAATGTTCCGACTGTGCTTTTTTCAAGCCTTTCTTAAAATTACTGTCCATACAAAATTGTTGATTATATTCATCTGGATATAGTGCAACCGAACCACCCACTAAAGGTTTATATTGATGTTTTACCTGTGTAATTGAATTGGCTTTAAAAGTTTGCTTCCAGCTATAAACCACTTGTGATGACCAGTTGATGACTTCATCTGGATTTTTAGGCAAAATGCTTTTTACTTTAGGGTTTGAACAGCCTTTCAGTTTCTTTTCAAATACCCCATATTCATCACTTTTGCGATTCCAAGGATTTAACATTTCAGTTTGTGAAAAGCCACACTGTTTAAATAACTCAGTGACATCAATCGCTTTAGACTTTTCATCTCTTTGTATAAATGTCTGCACATGCATTGTCGGTTGAACCGCTTTTCCATTAACCTGAATTTTAAAACTTTTTAATAAATCCTCAGTGTGGGCAAAATCGGATTCAAAAGTATTATCAACTCGTGGTAAAGGGAACAAAACAGTTTCAGTAATATCCTGATTACTGAGGTTTTTAAATTGATAATCGACCTTAATTAATTTTTTACTAATAAATAAGTCTTCACGTTGCATGGCAATATTTTTATTTTTAAGGTACTCAATTCCCCCTGTTCCCACATAACCTGTAGAATCATTGGCGAAAGCTGATGTCGCTGTTAGAATCGAAGTGATCAATACGATTTTTTTCATTCTCTTTAATCCAAATCAGGAAATTCTATTGTTTGATAATGCACACAATAAATGGATTCATCAAAAATAATATGTTTAGCAATCTGTTTGATAATCTGTTCTTGTAAAAGAATTTCTTTTTCTAAAACTTCATTCCAATAGATTGAGTTTTCTGAAAAATTCTCATAATAATCCAATACTTCAATCATCGCATTAAACAAAGCCACTAAATGCTGGCTTTTGTTTTGATTTGATACCATCAAGAAAAAGGCATCCAAAGAAATCACTTCAATGGCCGCTAATTCCTCATAATCATCGGCATATTCATCTACTAAAGCATTTGATTGTCGAATTTGCTTTTGATAATCAATTAAATTTTCTTGATCAATATCCTGAAACAATTGTTTTTTATCAATTTTAATTTGATAATTTTGTTCAATAGCAGATTGAAACGTTGGTAATTTTTCAAAAAAAGCAAAAACAGCTTTCACCAAACTTTTCCGCTGTTCAAGAGAAGCCTGCTCAATGGCTTGTCGCAATGCAAAGCTATGCTGATCTATTATTTTTACAATATCCATAAATTTAATGTTCCCGATATTCACTTTTTAAACCCAAAAAACCAGATATAGAAAAAGCAAAGCACGCATCATAATCACAAATACTGCAATCATCGTTGCATAGCTCTAGCACTTGGCAAACGCTTAAACGCATCATCTTGATTTTATTTCTGTTTATATATCAATAAATACTGATCATATTTTTGCATAGCTTAGCGATTCAAAAACAATTCTATCTTTTAGTTGAATATTAACCAACTACATTTGAACTCTATTAAAATCTAGGTACAATAGTCGCCAGTCGAGGGATGCTGCGACTTTTTCACAGGCACATAAATGTGAAATCGCTAGGCTCGACGATTCGGTCAGACCTTCGTGCTGATCAACAACGGCATCCGCGAACTGAATGATCAATATTTTTTTAATATAAAGGAGATCGTGATGAACGCGGTTAATGCTTCATTTACAGATTATAAAGTTGCAGATATTTCCCTCGCTGACTACGGTCGTAAAGAAATCAAACTTGCTGAAGCAGAAATGCCAGCGTTGATGGGCTTACGTAAACGTTATTCAGCAGCAAAACCTCTTGCTGGCGCAAAAATTCTTGGTTGTATTCATATGACCATTCAAACTGCTGTTTTAATTGAAACACTGGTTGAATTAGGCGCAGAAGTACGTTGGACTTCATGTAACATCTTCTCAACTCAAGACCATGCAGCAGCAGCAATTGCAGCATCTGGTGTTCCAGTATTCGCTTGGAAAGGTGAAACTGAAGAAGAATACATGTGGTGTCTTGAACAACAAATCAATGTTAATGGCACACCTTGGGATGCCAACATGATTCTTGATGATGGTGGTGATTTAACTGCTGTTGTTCATGAAAAATATCCTGAACTTATTGCTAAAATTCATGGTATTACAGAAGAAACTACAACGGGTGTTCAACGCCTAAACGAAATGTTCCGTGATGGTACTTTAAAAGTTCCTGCAATTAACGTGAATGATTCAATCACAAAATCTAAAAACGACAATAAATATGGCTGCCGTCATTCATTAAATGATGCAATCAAACGCGGTACAGATATGTTGTTATCTGGTCGTCGTGCGCTAGTAATTGGTTATGGTGATGTTGGTAAAGGTTCTGCTCAATCACTTCGCCAAGAAGGTATGATTGTACGTGTAACTGAAATTGACCCAATCTGTGCAATGCAAGCATGTATGGACGGTTATGAAGTTGTTTCTCCATATAAAAATGGTGTACAAACAGGTAAAAAAGAAGACATTAACCTAGACCTTCTTCAAAATACTGATTTGATCGTAACAACAACTGGTAACTACCACGTATGTGATTCTGCAATGTTAGATACATTAAAAGCAGGTTCAGTGGTGTGTAATATCGGACACTTTGATACTGAAATCGATACAAACTATTTACGTGGTTACAAGTGGGTTGAAGTTAAGCCTCAAGTACACCAAGTGTATCGTACAGAAAATGAAAATGATTACCTGATTCTTCTTTCAGAAGGTCGTTTGGTTAACCTTGGTAATGCAACAGGTCACCCTTCACGCGTGATGGATGGTTCTTTTGCGAACCAAGTATTAGGTCAAATGCACTTATTCGCAGAGAAATTTGCTGATCTTCCAGAAGATCAAAAAGCAGCACAGATCCGTGTTGAACTGATTCCTAAGAAATTAGATGAAGAAGTTGCTGCTGCAATGGTTGCTGGTTTTGGTGGTGTATTGACGCAATTGACTCAAGTTCAAGCAGATTACTTGGGCGTTGCAGTTGAAGGTCCATTTAAATCTGAGGCTTATAAGTACTAAGTTTTAATCCTCTCTCCCTAGCTTTCTCTCTTAGGGAGAAAGCAATATTCATTAACGTATTAATGAATATAAAGGCAAGGTCCTCTCCTTTTAGGAAAGGACCTCGGAGAGGCTAAAACAAATTAAAAAAGTATGAATAAAAAAGGATTTAACCATGACCAAACGTGTTCCAATTTCGTTTGAGTTTTTCCCGACCAAAACTGATGCAGGGGCGGAAAAACTTAAGCTTGTTCATCAAGAATTACAGCTTTTAAATCCAGAGTTTTTCTCGATTACTTATGGGGCTGGTGGTTCTACTCGTGAACGTACATTAGCCGCAATTGCTGACTTTAATGGTAAAGGCACACCTGTTGCCCCTCACCTTTCATGTATTGGTGATGACAAAGTACGTATTGCTGAATTACTCGATATCTATAAAGCTCAAGGGATTGATCGTATTGTCGCGCTTAGAGGTGATTTACCTTCTGGTCAAGTCGGCCTAGGTGAACTGCCTTATGCAACTGATTTGGTCCGTTTTATTCGTGAACACTCAGGCGATCATTTTAAAATTGAAGTTGCGGCATATCCTGAAATGCATCCACAAGCTGACAACTTTGATGCAGACATTCAGCACTTTGCAGAAAAAGTCAAAGCTGGTGCAAATGCAGCCATCACTCAATTTTTCTTTAATCCAGATGCCTATTTCTATTTTGTAGAGCGTATCCAAAAACAAGGAATTGATATTCCTGTTGCGCCAGGAATTATGCCAATTACCAATGCAAGCAATTTAATCCGCTTTGCAGATGGGACAGGTGCAGAAATTCCGCGCTGGATTCGTAAGCAACTTGCGACCTATGGAGATGACACTGTAAGTATCAAAGCCTTTGGACATGAAGTTGTGATCAAACTGTGTGAACGCCTTATTGCAGGAGGTGCACCAAGTTTGCATTTCTATAGCATGAATCATACTGAGCCAAACCGCCAATTGGTACTTGATCTCGGTTTAGCTTAAATCAAAATTGCATCATCAACTTGTGAGTAATACTGCATGCCCCGTTTTTATATTGAAACTGATTTAGCTGCCGAAACTACGGTTGAACTCACTGAAACAGTATTTCATCATTGGGTCAAAGTATTGCGTGCACAAGTGGGTGAAAAAGCCACCTTGTTCAATGGACAAGGGGGTGAATATGAAGTGACTTTAACAGCAGTCGCAAAAAAATCTGCTTCTGTTTTAGTCAATTCATTTAATCCAGATAACCGTACCCCTGCTTTTACAGCCCTACTTGGACAAGTCATGAGTAAGGGCGATCGTATGGATTATGCGATTCAAAAAGCTGTGGAATTGGGCGTATCTCAAATTCAATTGCTCACATCAGAACGCTGTGAAATGCGTTTAAAATATGATCGAGATCAAAAGAAATTAGATCATTGGCAAGCTATAGCGATTGCAGCTTGTGAACAATGTGGTATGAATCTTGTTCCGCAGATTTTAGCGCCTCTAAGCCTAAACGAATGGATCAAAACTGAATTACCGCAGAGCAAATTTGTCCTTGCGCCTGAAAAAGAGCAGACAGATGTACTGAAAGATATAAGCCCTGATATTGCCCTTTTGATTGGCCCTGAAGGTGGCTTAAATGAAGCTGAAATTGATCAGGCCAACCAATATGGATTTAAAAATTGGTGCATCGGTGATCGTATTTTAAGAACTGAAACAGCCCCTGTAGTTGCTTTATCAATTTTGAATTATCAAAGCTTTAAAAAGTGATGTATGTCATGTAAAATAATTGCAAATTGGATGATTTCACAGTATTTTAATTCCAAAGAAACTATTAATTAGCAAATTTTAAATAGTTGCTCCGTTAAACCTACACATTCTAAAAATAGCAGAGGTGCAAGCGCTAATGAATGATGTTCAGGAAGAGCTTCTTTCATATGATGTGAATTCGTCGAACATCAGAAAGATAACCAAAGATATCCGGATATTTTTTATCTGGGTATTTTTTACGTGTATCTGTGACGCTTTAATCTATATTTACTTATTTAATACTTCTTCTGAATTATTAAGTGGTTGGTTTATTCTGACTATTTTATTTATATTATCGGGATTTTTTTCTTCTACCTATCTTTTACAGCAAAATAAAGTCCAAGAATTTAAACATCTTGATCTTTTTTTTCAGTTTTCTTGTTTGATCTTAGGAAGCTTATTTGGGATTGGCGTTTATATCATCAATTTAGAATTTATGATGATGCCAAATGTGGTTGACCCATTTTTTTCATTTCTATTATCTAGCTTTTTACTGAGTTTTTCATATGTTTTAGCAATGAATTTTCTCAATCAAAGATTTAGCTATTTTATTGCTTTATTTGTGCCTTCTGCGATTCCGGTGCTCACGCTCCCCCTGCTTTTTCCTCAAAATACCAACGAAATCTATAGCACTATTTTCATTGTTTGGTTCTCTTTATTATTCTTTAGCACTTATGCTTCACATAAAATTTATATTAATTCTGAAATATTAGACCTGAAAAATAAGTTTTTATTTAAGCAATCACAAGAACAACTTGCAAATTATAAAGGCTTAGAAATACAACTCAAAAATGAAATCTCAAAAACACAGGTCATGAAAAGTGAATTGCAGTTACATAATCATTTATTAGAACAAAAAGTAAAAGAACGAATTTTCGATTTTAAACAGATGAATGACCGTTTAGAAAATCATCAGGCCAACTTAGCTTTTGCCCATGAAACCGCGGGTATTCATTCTTGGGTCTGGAATATTGAAAAAAGAACTTTTGAAATTTCCGACTCAAAAAGCGGTGCAGAATTCAAACAACTTAATCTAAAACACAATAGCGTAGATGAATATGTTCATCCTGATGATATTGTCAATTATAAAACCATCCTGAAACAACATCTCAAAGGCAAAACTGAGCGCTTTGAGGCAATCTACCGTGTTAAGCGAGATGGTCAATGGTGCTGGATTCAAGACATTGGCAAAGTGGTTTCTAAGAACATCAATAACAAACCGCTCAGAATGGTGGGAATCCAACGCGACATTCAAAAAGAAAAGACTGACCAAGAAAAGCTAAAACTCGCAGCAAATGTATTAGCACAAGTGGCTGAAGGTGTTTTCATTTTAGATAATAATTTATGCTACTTAGAAGTGAACCCTTAATTTGAAAAGCTCTTAGATTATAAACAACACAATATCGTTGGAAATCATCTATTTGATATCACGATCAATAATAATTCTCGTACCCAACAAATGTATAACGTGATTACCCAAAGTTTAATTCAAAAGGGAGAATTTGAGTCTGAATTACAGATTGATTTTACCTCTGGGAAAAAACTTGCACTCTGGGTACACATCAATGCAATTTATGATGAAAAAAATAAATTTTCCAACTATGTCGGCATTATTACCGATTTAACTGATCGTAAAAAACAAGAACAACGACTCTCGTATTTAGAACATTATGACATCCTGACCGATTTGCCAAATCGCTTTTATTTCAAACAACAACTGCATAATTATTTAATTCACTATTCTGATTCATTTAAAAATTTTGCGGTTTTACGTATCAACATTGACCGTTTTAAATTATTCAATGAATTTATGAGCCATAAAGAAGGTGATGAATTATTAAAACAAGTCGCTCACAGATTAAGATTATGTTGTCCAAATGCCTCTTTGATAGCTTATTTAAATAATGATGATTTTGCAGTGATCTATAATTTAAGCAGCAATAACATCAATATTCATCAACATACACAACATATTTTAGATGCGTTTAAACAACCTTTTGATGTTAAAGAACAAGAACAAACCATCACCATTTCTATTGGCGTTGCGCTATATCCAGAGCATGGCTTACAGCTTGACAGTCTCAATGGTCATGCAGAATCAGCATTACACGAAGCCAAACGTTTAGGCGGAAACACTGTATATTTTTATTCAAACAAAAAAACTCCGTTGCTCAATCAAGGGATCAACTTAGAAAACGAATTAAGAAAAGCCATAAAACATAAAGAACTGACCGTGCATTATCAACCTAAAATCTGTGTTAAAACTCAACGTATTTATGGTTTTGAAGCATTAGTCCGCTGGCAACATCCAACTTTGGGTTATATCTTGCCAGACATTTTTATCCCGCTTGCTGAAGAAACCAGCCTCATTTCAGATATTGGTTTAATTGTATTGCATGAAACCTGTAAGCAAATACAGCAGTGGCAATCCCTTGGTTTTGATCATTTTAGGGTTTCGATCAATATTGTGGCACAACAAATTTACCGCGGACAGTTGGTTAAAGATATCGATTATGCCCTTAAAAAATATAATATTTCAGGTGATATGCTTGAACTGGAACTTACTGAATCTTCTTTGTTTGATAAGTCAGAAGAAGTTAATTTTCTCCTACAACAATTAAAAGATCGCCATATTTCTATTTCTTTGGATGATTTTGGAACAGGCTACTCATCTTTAGCTTATCTAACCAGTTACCCTTTTGATATCTTAAAAATAGATCGTGCTTTTATTTCAAAAATTGGACAAGAAAAAGACGAAGCGATCGTCAATGCAATTATTGCTATGGGCAATGCAATCGGCATTACCTTGGTCGCTGAAGGCGTTGAAACTAAAGAACAAGCGTTATTTTTACAAAAACACGGTTGTTATATTTTACAAGGCTTTTACTTTTCCAAAGCATTGTCATCTGCCGACAGCACAAAATATTTGGAACAGCATAAACTTATAAAGATTTGTTAATTTTTTTAGACTTTATATCTATTACTTTGTTTGAAATAACTATTTTTTGACTGTCGGTATCGCTCAACAAATGTTATATTCGATGAAATTTAGTCAAACCACCAGCCTCGCTGGAACATGTAATAATCGAGATTCAGATGGATGATCAATCTTTAAAACAGCAAGCCCTTTACTATCACGAATTTCCAACACCAGGAAAAATTAGCGTTACGCCAAGTAAGCAACTTGTCAATCAACATGACCTTGCGCTTGCTTACTCACCAGGTGTGGCAGCGCCTTGTTTAGAAATTGAAAAAGACCCTTCAAAAGCAGCGCTTTATACTGCTCGTGGCAACTTGGTTGCAGTGGTCAGTAATGGTACAGCCGTTTTAGGTCTAGGTAATATTGGTCCATTAGCATCTAAGCCTGTAATGGAAGGCAAAGGCGTATTATTTAAAAAGTTTGCTGGTGTAGACGTTTTTGATATTGAAATTGCTGAAAATGATCCTGACAAAATTGTGGATATCGTTGCGGCTTTAGAACCGACTTTTGGTGGTATTAACCTCGAAGATATTAAAGCACCAGAGTGTTTTTATATTGAGCAAAAGCTTCGTGAACGCATGAAAATCCCTGTGTTTCATGATGACCAACACGGTACTTCAATTATCGTAGGTTCAGCCCTTCTCAATGCTTTGCAACTCAATGGCAAAAAAATTGACGAAATCAAAATTGTTGCTTCAGGTGCAGGTGCTGCGGCACTTTCTTGTTTAGACTTGCTATGTGCAATTGGTGCTAAAAAAGAAAATATCGTGGTTGCTGACTCACGCGGTTTATTGACCACTAAACGTGAAGGCTTGGATGAGTCTAAAAAGCGTTATGTGCAAGATATTGAGGGTACTCAACTTGCAGATGTGATTGCAGATGCAGATATGTTCCTTGGCCTTTCTGCGGCAGGCATTTTAACCAAAGAAATGGTTAAAGTTATGGCGGCTGATCCAATCATCTTTGCATTGGCAAACCCAGATCCAGAGATTTTACCTGAACATGCGCATGAAGTACGTCCAGATGTAATCATGGCTACTGGTCGTTCAGATTATCCGAACCAAGTAAACAACGCGCTTTGCTTCCCTTATATCTTCCGTGGTGCGCTAGATGTTGGCGCTACGACGATTAATGAAGAAATGAAAATTGCTTGTGTACATGCAATTGCACGTATGGCACATGTTGAAGCGGATGCCGCATCTTATGGTGAAAAATCTGCATCATTTGGTCGTGATTACTTAATTCCACGTCCACTTGATCAACGCTTAATTCTTGAAATTGCTCCTGCTGTTGCACAAGCTGCAATGGATTCAGGTGTTGCAAGTCGCCCAATTGCGGATTTCTCGGCTTATCGTCAACGTCTATCTGAATTTGTTTATAATTCAGCATTGATGATGAAACCAATTTTTGCACAAGCGAAAACTGCGCCTAAACGTATTGCATATGCTGAAGGTGAAGATCTACGTGTATTGCGTGCGATTCAAATCGCAGTAGATGAAGGTTTGGCACAACCTATTTTGGTCGGTCGTACTGCAGTCATTGAAGCAAATATCAAAAAATTAGGTTTGCGTCTTGAACACGGTGTAAATATTACCATCGTAGATCAAGAAAAGAATCCTGATTACGATAAGTTTGCAGATGACTATTACAACTTGATGCAACGTAAAGGTGTAACGCCTGAGTATGCACAACGTGAAACACGTCGTCGTTCTACCTTAATTGCAGCAATGTTGGTTCGTCATGGTCTTGCAGATGGTATGCTATGCGGTACTTATGCAAGTTATGATATCCATTTAGACTTTGTGAGAAATGTGATTGGTTTAAAAGAAGGTCGTAATAACTTCTTTACGCTTAATGCATTGATGCTTGAAGATCGCAATATCTTTATGGCAGATACATATGTAAATACCAACCCGACTGCTGAACAGCTTGCTGAAATGACTATTTTAGCTGCTGAAGAAGTTCGTCGTTTCGGTATGACGCCAAAAGTTGCATTACTTTCGCATTCTAGCTTTGGTTCAGATCAAAATGATCCAAGTGCACAAAAAATGCGTAAAGTATTTGAAATCTTGACTGAAATCGCACCTGAATTAGAAGTAGATGGCGAAATGCATGCAGATGCTGCACTTGATGAAAATATTCGTCATTTTGCATTCCCAAATTCACGCTTCAAAGGTTCAGCGAACTTGTTGATTATGCCAAATCTTGATGCGGCAAATATTTCATTCAACTTGTTAAAATCAACATCAGGCAATAATGTGACTATTGGTCCTATCTTGCTTGGTGCTGCTAAACCTGTGCATATTTTAACACCTACAGCGACAACACGTCGTTTAGTTAATATGACAGCTTTAACCGTTGCAGAGATTCAACAAGCTGAAGGCTAAACTTGAAGTCAATTTAACATCAATACCGCAGAACTTTAGTCAATCACTCAAGTTCTGTACTTGAGAAAACCTCTATTCTGTTGCATGATGGCAGTAAGAATAGAGGTTTTTTCATGCAAGTTTATTTAGTAGGCGGTGCCGTTAGAGATCATTTACTCGGTCATCCCTATCACGAAAAGGATTATGTTGTTGTTGGCGCTACGCCAGAGCAACTTCTTGCCCAAGGTTATCAACCCGTTGGGAAAGATTTCCCTGTGTTTTTACATCCCAAAACAAAAGAAGAATATGCCCTAGCCCGTACTGAGCGTAAATCAGGACACGGTTATCATGGATTTGAGTTTTTTACCGATCCAGATGTCACCTTAGAAGAGGATTTAATTCGTCGTGACTTAACCATCAATGCCATCGCGATGGATGAAGCAGGTCAAGTGTATGATCCCTATCATGGACAAGATGATTTAGCGCATAAAATCCTACGTCACGTTTCAGACGCTTTTGCAGAAGATCCTTTACGCGTACTGCGTGTGGCTCGTTTTGCTGCTCGTTATGCACAATATGGTTTTCGTATTGCCGATGAAACACTTGCATTGATGCGTCAACTGGCTGAATCTGGTGAGTTAAAAGCACTGACACCTGAACGTGTTTGGAAAGAAACCTCTCGTGCTTTAATGGAACGTCATGCCGATGTTTACTTTGAAGTGTTACGTGAGTGTGGTGCATTAAAAGTACTCTTTCCTGAAATAGATGCCCTGTTTGGCGTTCCACAACGACCTGAATATCATCCTGAGATTGATTGCGGTATTCATACACTGATGTCTTTACAGCAAGCATGCAAAGCCAATTATTCTTTAGATGTTCGTTTTGCAGTATTGGTACATGACTTGGGCAAAGCTTTAACACCGAAAGATGAATTACCTCGTCATATCATGCATGAAGAACGTGGGATTCAGCCTGTCACAGATGTGTGTGATCGTTTACGTGTACCCACTCAAACGAAACAGCTTGCTCTAGCCGTGTGTAAAGAACATTTAAAATGTCATCAGGCTTTTACCTTAAAACCAGGCACCTTATGGCGTTTGTTACAGCGTTTAGATGTGCTGCGTCGTCCTGAGCGTGTTGAAGCTTTTGCGCAAGCCTGTGAATGTGATGCTAAAGGCCGTTTAGGCTTAGAAAATCGCGAATACCCACAAGCGCATTACCTATTAGATGCAATGAAAACTGTACGCACGATTAAAGCATCGGATTTACCCTCAGATATTCAAGGTCCTGATATCGGTGAAATGTTGATTCAAAAACGTATTGAAGCGATTGCTGATTTAAAGCATGAGTTAGGTCATCATCATCATACGGTTTAAAAAAATGCCTCTCAGTAATGAGAGGCGTTTTTTTATAAATTCAAAATGCTTAGCTAAAAGGGTTTGGGGTATTCCACGGCTCATTTCTATAAATAATTTTTCCGTCTTCTACACAGAGTATCCATGTGAAAAAGAATTCTTCACCTAAACCTCGGCTTTCAAAACTTGCTTGAGGTAATAACGGTACAATTTTCACTAATAATTCAAATAGATAAAGTGAATGAACTGCAAAATCTGCTTTTCCCTTGCTAAAAGCATTCAGTAAATCAACATACACATCCTCATGAATAGCATCTTCTTTTAAAATTTCAAGAATTTTCTGCTTATGCTTAGAGATATCAATTTCTTCAAAGTCATTATTGTGTATATGTAATTCTGTATAAAAACTCATAATCGACTCCTTTAATCATTTTACTGATATTTAAATAATCGCAAAATTCTCATTTATCCAAGCTTGTGCTAATTCTTCTGATTCAAATTCTCTGATAGTAGCTTGATCAGAATCTATATAGATGATCTCAAAATACTTAAAAGTATTGTTTTCATAAATAGAGTTGATATGTGAAATTTTATCCCTATCCAATGCTGTATGTATTTCTGTATGGATTAGATCAGACATTTCAAATGCAAATAGCTCTTTGTTTTCGCATTTATATGTATCAGAAATCAAATCAAATTTTGGATATAAACAAATAAAGTTATTCATCCAACTACGCACATCAAGAGTATCTATTGATTTTTTACTCTCTAATCCTCCATTATTTTTAGCCTCTTTTATGCTTGATAATACAAAAAAAGAGGCTAAATTAGAAATTTTCACAACAAAGATATCAAAAATATAATCTGGATTTAAGTAATTTGCATCATCATCTTGTATAAAATATGGTTTCATTCGGTCATTCTTTAATTATTTGTTTTATTCAAATAATCCTATATTAATCAACGCATTATTTCATACCTAATTAAAAGCTAACTAGGCATGCTAAATTAACTACGACACATCCGCAGGAAATGTAATCACCCTTTCCAACTTCATTTGGTTCATCACCACCATTAACAAACGATCAATTCCCAAAGCAATACCCGCACAATCTGACATATTTGGTAAAGCAGCGAGCAAATATTCATCGATTGGCATCACATGTAAACCCAGTTTTTCACGCTCAGTATTATCTGCTTGAAAACGACTACGCAAAACCTCAGCATCAATTAACTCATCATAGGCATTGGCAAGTTCTAACCCTTCAATATAGAGCTCAAAACGTGCAGCAACTAACTCACCGTCCTCATCCAGTTTGGTCTTTGCCAACGAGGCCAATTCTGGGGGGAAATCAGTTAAAAATACCGGCGTATCAAAACCTAAACTTGGCTCAACCATATGAGAAAATAACAAATCAATATAGGCTAAACGATCATCACCCAAATCAAGATTGAGTCCTACACGGTGTGCTGCATCTTTTAATTGTTGCAATGTTGCTTGCAGTGGATTCAAGTCCAAACGATCGATAAATGCATGTTTATAACTGAGTACGGTTGGTCGAACTTCACCAAAACGTTCAGCCAAAACCACATTTAATAAATCAGTGACTTCTAGCATCAAATCTTTCAAGCTGAATTGCGGACGATACCATTCCAACATGGTAAATTCACTATTGTGCTTACGCCCATGTTCATCATCTCGAAAAACTTTACAAATTTGATAAATCGCACCACTACCACTCGCCAATAAACGCTTCATGGCAAACTCTGGTGAAGTTTGTAAATAATGCGTTTGTTTTTTGCCATGTACATGACGCTGAGCCTGTACAGAAGCCAGATGGACATCGGTTACACCTGCTTGAGACAAGATCGGAGTTTCAACCTCTAAAACATCACGCTCAATAAAAAATTGGCGAATTTGTCTATAGAGTTTTGCTCGTGCTTTAAGCGCCTGAATATCACAAGTCGGTTTAAAATCTATGCTCATGCTTTTGGCCCTCCATGCGCAGCCCATTCACGGCGCAAAGGATAAGTTTTACGTAGGTAATCAAAAGCTTTTTGATCCACCTTGCCATCCTTTAAGCAATCTCTTAAATTTTCATCATCTCGCTGAATATTGTAAATTTCAGCTAAGTATTTTTTCAGCGTTTGTTTAATGTTATTGCCATAAAAATATTGTTCACATGCCGGTAATTGTGATTCAAATTTCTTATGTGCGGTATAGGCAAATGTTTTACAAAATGCATCATAAATCATCTGAGTACCGCGTGCTTTACCTTCGAGACTGTAACCCGCAATATGTGGCGTCACGATTGTAATTAAATCCAGTAGACGTTGTGAAATCTCAGGCTCATGTTCAAAAACATCCAACACCACTTTACGACGTGTTTTTAAGATATCTGCCATTAATGCTGCTTCTTCAACAACAGCACCACGCGCTGAATTAATTAAAATGGTCTCTGGCTGCATTAGCGCCAATGCATTAGCATTGATTAAATGATGTGTTGCAAACGGCCCTGTTTGGGTTAAAGGCACATGTATGCTGATCGCATCGGTTTTCTTTAATAAAGCGTCAAATTCAACTTGCTGAACATTTTCTCGTTTTACCAAGGGATCATAGCCAATTACATTCCAGCCCAACAACTGAGCCATATATGCTAATCGTGTTCCCACATTGCCTAGACCAATAATGCCTAAAGTAAACTTTTTCCCTAAATCTAGAAAATCTTGATTGAGATGCAGTAAAGCCGTAATCACATATTCTGCAACGGCTTGTGCATTGCAACCTGCTGCATTTGACCATGCAATTTGATGCTTTTCTAATGCTGGAATATCTAGATGATCTGTACCTATGGTTGCACTACCAACAAATTTTAGTGCTGTATCTTGGACCAACTGTTCAGTGACTTTTGTTATAGAGCGTACCAATAACGCATCTGCATCATTCACATCATGATGAGTCAAATTGCGTCCTGCTGCTTGATGAATGGTTCCGAATTCTGAAAAGAAATATTCAGTAAATGCTAGATTTTCATCTGCAACAATTTTCATAGCGTCATCCACAAGTTTAACTGCCGCTATGATAAACCTTTGAACCACTTAAGACTATGCAGTTCACACATCAAATCTTTTAAATATGGCATAAAAAAACCCGCAAGATGACTTACGGGTTTTTAATTCTGAATATTTGTTTAGAACAAACGATTCATACCATTCAATGTTGCCACACGATAGGCTTCTGCCATTGTTGGATAGTTAAATGTCGTTTCAACAAAATACTTAATGGTATTGTTTCCACTTTGCATCACAGCCTGTCCAATATGGATAATTTCAGCCGCATTATTACCGAAACAATGCACACCTAATAACTCTAAGGTATCACGATGGAATAACAGTTTAAGTTCACCAACTGTATCCCCTGTAATTTGCGCACGTGCCAAATGACGGAATGATGCTTGTCCAACTTCATATGGAATTTTTTCAGCAGTTAACTGACTTTCAGTTTTACCAAAGAATGAAATTTCAGGGATGGTATAAATCCCCGTTGGAATATCTTTCACTGGTTTAACATTTTCTTCGCCGCTCATATTTGAACCAGCGCAACGACCTTGGTCATATGCTGCAGAAGCAAGGGATGGCCAACCCACAACATCACCTGCTGCATAGATATTTTCAACTTCGGTTTGATATTGATCATTTACCGCAAGTTGCCCACGGCTGTTTGGTGTAATACCTACATTTTCAAGACCTAAACCATCGGTATTTCCTGAACGGCCATTACACCAAAGAATGGCATCAGCTTTAATTTTTTTACCACTTTGCAAATACAAGACCACATGATCATCAAACGTTTCTAAATGATCAATTTGCTCATTGTGACGCATCAACACGCCTTGTTCACGTAAGTGATAAGACAACGCATCTGCAATTTCATCATCGAGATAACTGAGCAGCTGATGCTGTGTATTGATCAAGTCAACTTTATGGTCTAAACCAATAAAGATAGATGCATATTCACAACCAATTACACCTGCGCCATAAATAATAATTTTATGAATTGGGTAATCCAAATCTAAAATTTTATCTGAATCAAATACACGCGGATGGTTAAAGTCTAAACCTTGCGGGTGATAAGGACGGCTACCTGTGGCAACCACAAGCTGTTTGAAAACTAAAGTTTCTTTAACACCATCTTCGCTAAAAATAATCACCGTATTTTTATCTTGGATATATGCACGACCATGAAATACATCGATATGGTTACGGTCATAAAAACGTGAATGTGTATCAACTTGCTGTTGAATCACTTTATGCGCATTACGTAAAACTTGCTTCATAGTGAATTGTTTCCAATCCCCTACTTTTTTAAACATTGGATCACGTTGGTAACGGATAATACTTGAAACTGTCTGACGTAAAGCCTTACTTGGGATGGTGCCGACATGGGTACAGTTACCACCAAGTTGCTCACGAATATCTACAATTGCAACACGCTTACCCGATTTAGCAAGCTTCATTGCCGCGCCTTCACCAGCAGGACCAGAGCCAAGTACGACCGCATCGTATTTCACAAATTTCCCACTAACGACTTCTTTCTTACGTGGCATTCAAAGCTCCTTATAGTAAATTCAGTCTATCTCTTGTCTTATGCGATATTATGACCTAAACCAAAACAATTTTCTGTATTTCGCATGCATATATTCTGTGATAACGACATTTAGTATATGAATAGTGTTTTTGCCCTATCTTTTTGCATTTCCGCTATAATGAGCATAATCTCCCCCGTAGAAAACAGTGGAAAAGTTGAATATGTCAGAGAACCGTAAACCAGAACAGGGTGTCAAATTACGTGGCGCGGAAAAAGTTGCTCGTATACCTGTAAAAGTTATTCCCACGGTTGAAGCACCACGAAAGCCGGACTGGATTCGTGTCAAAATGGCTGCGCCTGATGAAGTTCAACGAATCAAAACCACTTTACGTGCACAAAAATTACATACTGTGTGTGAAGAAGCAGCTTGTCCTAACCTTCCAGAATGTTTCGGTGGTGGTACTGCAACCTTTATGATCATGGGTGATATTTGTACCCGTCGCTGCCCGTTCTGCGATGTTGCACATGGTCGTCCAAATGCACTTGATCCTGATGAACCTCGTCATATGGCAGAAACCATCGCCAATCTTGGTTTAAAGTATGCAGTGATTACCTCTGTAGACCGTGATGATCTTTTAGATGGTGGTGCGCAACATTTTGTTGATTGTATTCAAGAAGCACGTCAACTCAGTCCAAAAACACTATTAGAAATATTGGTTCCAGATTTCCGTGGTCGTATGGATATTGCACTGCGGATCATGACCGAATGTCCACCAGATGTATTTAACCATAACATCGAAACAGTACCTCGCCTCTATAAAGCGATGCGCCCGGGTTCAGACTATCAACATTCTTTAAACTTATTAAAAATGTTTAAAGAATACTGCCCGGATGTGCCAACAAAATGTGGTTTGATGGTGGGTATTGGTGAAACCGAAGAAGAAGTGATTGCCCTGTTAGATGATCTACATGCACACGGTGTTGATTATGTGACAATTGGTCAATACTTACAGCCTTCTAAAGAACATGCACCAATTGACCGTTTTGTTACACCAGAAGAATTTGAGCGTTATACTGCACACGGTCACAAACTTGGTTTCAGAAATATCTGGGCTGCTCCAATGGTTCGTTCAAGCTATTTTGCAGATCGTCAATATTATGGTGAACCTGTTCCAGTGGTACGTCGTAAAGTTGATCCTGCGAAAAAAATTGCGGTACAAGCCATCGAAGCTTAAGTCATTGTTCAAAAAATTTAAGCGTCAAAAAAGCACTCAATATTGAGTGCTTTTTTTACAAATATTTTTGATCTTTAACGACACTTCCCTATAGTTTTACCTTCAACACTACTCATACTGCTTTGTAGTTTCGTCAGTGTAGAGCATTGTAAATTTCCTGAAATCATTGATTTATTTAACCTCAATGTTGACGAAACCTGACCTGCAAGCACATCCCCCTCAACAGAAGAATTGACCAATTTCAATACTTTGGCTGTATTGGCTTGCACATTTCCACTCACTGCAGAATTATTTAAAATCAAACTCCCACCATTGAGTACATTCACATTTCCCTCAACGGATGTACTATTTAAGGTACATGTTGCACCTGCTGGTACAGTTAAGTTTGCCACAGCATTATTGCTGATTGTACTTGAACAATTTGCAGCAAATCCAAGTGGAGCTATGCCTAAACCACATGCAATTGTGAAGAACTTTAAGAAACGCTTTTTCATTGACATTACCCTTTTGTATTATGAATTTAGAATAAATTTATTGTTGGATGATTTTAAAATATACAGTTAGAAAGTTTAATGACAAATATGTTGATTTCTTTTAACTGGGAATCATGAATATAAAAATGGATGACGCTTTAGCTTATTTACCTCGTTTTACTGTTGTTGCAGATTTCGGTTGAAATAAATCATTGCTGATTTATCGACTTAGCGACTTTGACTGATTTCAAAATCAGAAAGTCGCTTAAATTAAAATAAATGTCTTTATTTTACTTTCTGCTTAAGTTCCTCAACGTAGTCTGCGTAATTCAACATTAAGCCCTTTCCAGTTAGATCCTCAGGGAGTAATTTAGTACAAAACCAATTGTCGGTCCAAGTATGATTTTGTGGGAAATATAAGCTTACTAGCTCACCTTTAACTTCTTTTTTGATCTCAGCAATAACCTTCTTTGTTTTTGCTGTCCCCATTTGTTTACTAAGATATTTGAATATCAGCTGTTGCAATTCCTTCTGGTAACGCCCGTGCTGTTGATACCACTGATCATACAAGTGTTGTAGTTCTGGCTCTGTCGATGGATCAAATTTCTTACATGAAGCAAGTGTTTTTGGAAACAAGGCTGGTACATCTAGATAAGCCGTATATAGAAACTGTAGTTTGCCTGTAACGTCTGCACGTGCAACAGATGTCGCCAAGAGTAGAATGCAACACAAAAATATACTTGGCATATTGAAAAGAGATTTTTTCATATTATATTTTCCTTCTCACTGTCGAAGGTATGATTCGCACATCGCGTTAGACCACGACAAAGCACATACAAGACTAGATTTAAGCATTCACTACAAATAATCGGTTAATATTTTATTTATAAAAACTTAACAATAATCTTTGACTATACCATTTAAAAAACCACAAGGCTAAGGTTTGCTTCAGTTTTTTGACTACCTCAAATCACATTATAAATAGTTGTATAAATCGCCAAGAACAGTAGCTAAGTTTAAATCTGACAAAATTTTTATAGGGTAGTTATCCAGTCAAATCAGTTTCTGACTTATGCAAGCATCTAAATAAAATAATCGTTTAAATAAAATACGCATCATTTTTTTAGACAGGCTCGTTTTGAGACCATTTCATTTAGAAATCTCTTAACGATAATGTCTTATCTATTACTTTAATTATCTATCTTATTGTTAAATCAATATTATTTTATTTTTAATACATCGTTAAATTTTAACGATTAATATAATTTTACATTTTTTTAACGGCAATACTTCAACTTGACCTTAACATAGTGATTTTAGTCTTAGTAAAAATTGATGATGAAAAAATTAACTTTAGCTATTTCAGCAACCCTATTTTCTGGGCTTTGTTTTGCCCAAAACCCATTAAGTGTACATGTATTAAATCTTGAAAATGGCTTACCTTCAAGCAATGTTAAAGTCATTCTTGAAGCGCAACAAAAAGATAAATGGGTAAAAATTAATGAGGGAAGCACAGACAGTAATGGGCGAATTTCATCCTTATACCCTGAAAACAAAGTATTAGATAAAGGTGTCTATAAGGTTACTTTTCAAACAGGTGAATGGTTTAAACAAAATAACCAACGTGCGTTTTTCCCAGAAGTTCCTGTGGTTTTTGTGATTGATGGAAGTCTTGAACATTACCATATTCCTCTCTTGATTAGCCCTTATGGATATTCAACATATCGTGGTAATTGATTGATCATACCAAGTTAAATTTTAGGCGTAAAAAAACCGATGTGTTTTAACATCGGTTTTTTGGGTACACAACTTAATTAAGCCTTTAACCATTTCTCAGCTTTGGCTTGATCTAATACAGTTAACTCAACCGTAGTCAACGCTACTTCGCCGCCTTGCAACTCAAATTGTAAAAACTCATCACGACGGAATGCATAAACCGTAAAGTGACCTTGCTGTTTTGCATATTGGATTAAAAGTTTTTCAGACGCTTTTAAACCATCAATCGCAATGATCACATCATTGGCAGACAGCCCCGCTTTAGCACCAACACCATCACGACGCGCTTGCTGAATGACGACACCCTCAGCTTTTTCAGCAACTTTCAAACCAAATGGAAGTGCTTTTTCATTTTGCAAGCTATAGCTCAAACCAAATTCAGGGAACAATTGATCCAGTGGTAATTCATCTGTGGTATTAATCAAATGATTAATCTGTTCGATCCAATTATCGCCAGTCAGTTCATTACACAGTTCGACAATCGTACGCTCATTGACTTGTATGCCCTTTTGGGTATTTTCATACAAACGGCGCATTAAGGCATCCAAACTAGAACCACGTAAACGTAGACCTAAATCTAAACTGAGTGCAACCAAACAGCCTTTATTGTAATAACTGGTTCCAGCATTATTTGAGTTTTCATCCTGACGGTAAAATTTAATCCAAGCATCAAAACTAGACTCTGAAACAGATTGAATAAAACGTCCTGGATTTTGTAGATAACGATCAATTTGCCCTTTTAACAACTTTAAATAAGATGCTTGAGAAATCACGCCACTGCGATACAGAATCAAATCATCGTAATAAGAGGTGAAACCTTCAAAAATCCATAACAGTGAGGTATAGCCTTCCTGATCCAAATCATAATTTGCAAAATTTTCGGGGCGGATAAATTTAACCAACCACGAATGAAAATATTCATGACTACACAACCCAAGGAAGCGTTGATAATCCGCAGAAGGCTCTACAGGTTCATTTGCTTTAGGAAAATCATCACGTGGCGAAATCAGGCTAGTACTATTAGGATGCTCTAAACCACCATAACTATTGCCAGTTGCCATAGTCATAAAAGTATAGTTTTCAAAAGGCGCTGAACCAAACATTGAAATTTCTGTACTACAGATTTTTTCAAGGTCTTGCTTCATACGCGCTGCATTCATTGTATGCTGACCAGAAACCACAAATTCATGTGGAATCCCGTTCGCTTCAAAACTAAAACGGGTTTGATCCGCCAATTCAAATGGTGCATCAATCAATTGTGCATAATTGTTGGCTTTTAAGGTATAGCGCCCTTTCACCAAGCTTCTTGATTCTAAACCTGTGGCAATTTGAAAATGCTTTAATTCTTCCGGTAAAAATACTTCAACTTCGATTGCTGATTCTTCTTGGTCTTGTAGCCCTAGGCAGACACAAGCAGGATTGACATATAAACGGGTTTGATCGACATACGCGCCACGTACCGAAAGGTCATAGGCATAAACATCATATTCAACAGTAATCAGTTCATGGTCGGTGTTATATAAACGCCATTTATTTTTTTCAAACTTATTAATTTGCAGCTGACGACCCGCTTCATCATAGGCTTTCACAGATTCGATATGTTTAGAAAATTCACGGATCAAATAGCTACCAGGAATCCATGTAGGAAGTGACAAAACTTGAGTAGGGTTCGCCAGAAAGCGCAATGTGACATGAATGAGGTGCTGACGGTAATCGTCAAATTCAATCTGATAATGCAACATAAATATATATTCGAAAATAGACAGTGAGAAATTACCAATTAGATTAGCATTTTTTTACAAAGTCAGGCGATTTTAGTCGCAATTGTCTACGATTCTGACTAGCGAAGAGTGCAAAAAAGGCATAGCATTCGCAAAGTTTATGCACTCTTGCCATAGGATTGGCTTAAAGGTAAATCTGTTGAAAATTCTTGCTTCTTTTATCGCGATAACTGGCTTGGTTTGCTCCACGTTTGTTAACGCCGCTTTACTTAATATTAATCCGCAATCTGTTGAAGCTGAAGCTTGGACAATATTAGATACGCAATCGGGTCAAACCATTGCTGAATATAATAGTCATGTACAGCGCGCACCAGCATCCATGACCAAAATGATGGTCGCTTATATTGCGTTGAAAGAACTCAAAGCGGGTCATATCAAAAAAGAAGAGATTATTACTGCAACCCCTGTGGTTCAGATGGTGCAATGGGATGAATCTCAAATGTACCTAAAGCAAGGTGAGCAAATCTCAATTGACCAACTTCTTGCTGGATTGATTGTGATGTCTGCCAATGATGCAGCAGTAACACTGGCAGAACGTATCTCAGGTAGCGTACCTGCATTTGTTGCTCGTATGAATCAAGAAGCACAAGCCTTGGGAATGAAGGATACTCATTTTGCCAACCCTCCCGGTATTACCATGCCTGATCATTTTTCGTCAGCTCATGATATGGCGATCTTAGGTCAAGCAGTGACATCACAAACCCCTGAATATATGCATTATTCAGTGATGCCAAGTTTTAGTTATAACCAACATTTTCATCATGCTACCAATCTCGTTTTAAAGTCTGATCCAAGTGTAGATGGCTTAAAAACAGGTTTTACCAAAGCAGCCGGTTATAACTTAGCACTGACAGCGCATCGTCCTTCTGCTATTACAGAGTCTCCTGATCGTCGTTTAATTGTGGTGGTAATGGGTGCAAAAAGTGCTGTTAAACGCGCGGAAATTGCACATAAATTGTTAAACTTGGGCTATGCCTACACCCGTGATGAAGTCGCAATTAAAGACAAACAGCTGATTGCTGAGCTTCCTGTAGTTAAATCCACCTTGAAAATGTTTAAGGTTGAAGCAAAAAAACCTCAACTCATAACCACATCTTTATATAACGATGCGACACCAATTGATTTAGCGACTTTTGATGTTGTAAATAGCCGTATTATGAAAACTGAAGCAAATGGTTTATTGGCAACAGTTGAACCGCTTACAACAACTCAAACCCATTTGAATGTTGAACTGAATGAGACATCACTTACCGCGCCTTTAGAAAAGATCATGCATTTGGCAAAAGTGAATGTTTACCAAAACAATCAACTGATTCAAAGTTTTGATATTGAAGATGAAGTGCATATCGAACAAGCCTCTTGGTTTGAACGTTTAATGGAATGGATCAAGTCAATTTTTGGAATTTAATTAAAACCAACCAATTTACTTAGATTTATTATAATTATGTAACCTGTAATACAAAAAAAACCTAAACAATTAAATAGAATGGCATATTTATGCCATTCTATTTTCATAACAACAATTTAGGTTTTCTATGTCAAATCTACATCATATCGTGATTGTTGGTGGTGGCGCTGGTGGTTTAGAACTGGTGACACAACTCGGTGATACGCTTGGAAAGAGTAAAAAAGCCAAAATCACCCTTGTTGACCAAAAACTCACCCATATCTGGAAACCATTGCTGCATGAAATTGCAGCTGGCACCATGAACCCAAGTGATGAAGAAACCAATTACTATGCGCATGCAGCCAAGCATCACTATGAATTTGTCTTGGGCCGTTTTGAACATTTAGATCGTGATAACAAAACCATCGAGCTTAGCAAAACCCAAACCAGTAAATATGAATCCAATCAAGAGCAAATCACACTGCATTATGACACTTTAATTCTGGCCGTCGGCTCAGTCTCCAATGACTTTAATACGCCTGGGGTTAAAGAGTTTTGTCATTATCTCGACAGTCGTCAACAAGCAGAAGTCTTCCAGCAGGACTTACTGCACTTGTATTTAGATGCACAAAATAAAAATATTGATCGTGAATTACACATTGCCGTGATTGGTGCAGGCGCAACAGGTGTTGAACTTTCAGCTGAGTTGGTTCAAGCCAAACAGAACTTTTATAAATATGGTTTAAATAAAATTAACCCAAACAATGTCAAAATTACTTTAGTTGAAGGCGCTGATCGTATCTTACCAGCACTTTCTGAAAAAATGGCAGAGCATGCCACACAGCAATTACAACGAATGAAAATAGATGTATTAACGGGCAAACGTGTTGAAAAAGTAGATGCTGAAAAAGTCTATTTTAGTGATGGCACATCCGTAGAAGCACAATTAAAAGTTTGGGCAGCAGGGATAAAAACCCCTAAAGTAATTGCCAACTTAGCAGGCTTTGAAAAAGATCGTATGGGGCGTTTAAACGTATACGCAACCTTACAGACTCAGGCTGATCCAAACATTTTTGCCTTTGGTGATTGCGCCCACTGTATCTTAGATGCAAGAGAAGCCCCACTTGGTCCACGTGCACAAGTCGCAAGTCAACAAGCTTCGTTTCTTGTAGATGCAATGAATGCACGTATCAAAGGACGACCACAGCCAATGTTCCAGTTCGCAGACAAAGGCTCACTGGTATCACTCAGTGAAAATAAAGCGGTCGGTGAGCTACTTGGTCAGGTCAATGTTCAGGGCTTTGTAGCAAAATCGATGTATGTGTCTTTATATCGTATTCATCAAGCGACGATATATGGCTATGCTCATGCAGGCTTGTTAACGGCTAAAGATTTTGTTACACGAAAAATCGCGCCAAAAATAAAATTGCATTGAAATTTAAATTTTTGCCCATATTTATGAAAAAATGGTCAAAATACAGATGAAAATGCAATTTTTTAGTAATTTTAGTCTACAAAAATTGCTTTTCACTTTATGATGTAGCCTTAAAATTATCGATTACCGAATGGATCAATAACATGACTGCTATTGCAAATAACAACGTGGTTTCTTTCCACTATACGCTGACTAACGCTGAGGGTGAAACTCTCGATAAATCACAAGGTGAACCACTTGCATATTTACATGGCGCAGGTAACATCATTCCTGGTTTAGAAAAAGCTTTAGAAGGTAAAACTGTAGGTGACAAATTTACAGTCACTATCCCAGCTGCTGAAGGTTATGGCGAATACAACCCTGACCTCGTTCAAGAAGTTCCTGCTCAAATGTTCCAAGGTGTTGAGAACATTGAAGCTGGCATGCAGTTCCAAGCTCAAACTGATGATGGTGTTCAAATCGTTACTGTTAAAGCAATCGAAGGTGACAACATCATCGTTGATGCTAACTTCCCATTAGCTGGCCAAGATCTTACTTTTGAAGTTGAAATCGCAGAAGTTCGTGATGCTTCTCCAGAAGAATTAGAGCACGGTCATGTACACGGTGCAGGTGGTCATCACCACTAAGATCTGCTTGATCTTATCGAAAAGGCAAAGTTTTTACTTTGCCTTTTTTATGCGTATTGGTTTAAATTGATGAAAATCTAGTGTGAATGAGCCCATTCCAATCAATCCTATGCAAAAACAACTTCTTTGGTTCCGTCAAGACTTACGTATTCAAGACCATACTGCACTTTGGCATGCGGCGCAAAGCGGCCCTGTGATTGCACTGGTGATTCTTTCGCCTGAACAATGGCGGATGCATGACGATGCACCAATTAAGCTTGATTTTTATTTACGTCAAATTCAAGCCATTCAACAAGAACTTGCTTCCATTCAGATTCCGCTGATTATCCGCACTGTTCCCTTATGGGAAAATATTGCAGCAGAGATCAATCAACTCTGTCACAAACTGAACATTGAAAATGTACACGCCAATATTGAGTGCGGTGTTAATGAATTAAATCGAGATTTCCAAGTTCAAACACAATTGAATCAAAGTAACCGTGATTTGGTTTTATATCATGATCGCACTCTGTTCCCTGTCGGTTCAATTCGCAATAAATCCAATCAACCCTATCAAGTCTTCGGTGCATTTAAAAAATACTGCTATGAACAACTGAGTATTTCGATCCCGCAATGCTTCCCTATCCCAGAGACTCAAGCCTTAAATGATGCAGTAGATGTGGGCGAGTTGAATAACAATAGCCTGCCGACTTTGGCCGAGCTTGGTTTTATATTCGATCCGAATCGGATCGACAAGCAGTGGCAAATTGGCGAACAATATGCTTTAAATGTCTTGGATGATTTTATTGAAAACAAAGTCCATCATTATCAACTCGAACGTGATTTCCCCCAAATTGAAGCCACCAGCCAGCTTTCAGCCTATTTAAATATAGGCATCCTTTCAATTCGACAATGTTTCAATGCCCTCTTTCGAGCACAATTTGGACATTTTTCTATTGATCATGTTGGTCAACAAACATGGCTCGATGAGCTACTTTGGCGTGAGTTCTATCAGCATATCCTGTTTGATTTCCCGCGTGTGTCAAAGCACTTGCCCTTTAAAATGCCAACACAGCAGCTACAATGGCGCGATGCTCCAAATGATTTAATCGCGTGGCAAACAGGTCAGACAGGGATTCCTATCGTCGATGCAGGTATGCGCCAGTTACTTCACACAGGCTGGATGCATAATCGGATCCGTATGGTTGTCGCCATGTTTCTCACCAAGAACCTATTGATTAATTGGCGTTTAGGTGAGCAATGGTTTATGCAACATCTTATTGATGGGGATTTGGCTGCCAATAACGGAGGATGGCAATGGTGTGCATCCACAGGAACAGATTCCGTACCTTATTTCCGTATTTTTAACCCTATCAGCCAATCGCAGAAATTCGATGCACAAGGTGACTACATTCGACAGTGGGTTCCAGAGCTTGCACATTTAGACGCAAAAACCATTCATGAACCTTATGCAAAAAATCCCAATATTGAGCTCAATTATCCAAAGCCAATTGTGGATTTAAAACAAAGTCGTATTAGAGCAATTGAAGCTTTTAAGCAGATTTAAAGTCTCACTTAAAAGCGTTTCAATGGTTTGATTAAATCGCTTGTTGAAACAATTTAAACGGATTTTGAGGATGGTTTTTTGGGCGTTCAATCGATTCAAAATAGCAGTAATATTTAAAGATGCGATCCAAAGAAACATAAAGCACTTTTTGTTCTGAAACTGACCAGATTTGCGCATGGTTAGAACCTGATAAGGTACTTCCACTCAATTGGAACAGATAAAAATCTTGTGTCCGTTGAACTGATTTTTGAGTAGCTTGCGTGTCTGAACTTGATGAAACCTGACTGGATGAATTTAATAATCGACACGGTGTATTAATTAGCCATTTTTCACTAAACCAAAGCTGTAGCAGATCACCCAAATACAGTTTTTTTTCAGTAAATGGCCAAACATCTAAATAGGCTTGTTCAACTTGGATAAAATATTGTTCAGAATCTTGCAGGATTGAAAGGTAGTTTTCTTGGTAGACTGAGAAGTTTTCAAAAATTTGAGAAATAGTAAGCGTATTCATTCGCTGTCTCCTATTTAGCCATTTAGTGCTGGCAAGTTGGTTTTAAATCCACACTGTTTAAGTCAAACTTAAACACTCTTTATGGTTTTAATCTAACAAGACCGTTTCACTATTGCAACTGTCAGAATCAATTTTTTTAATTTATCTATAGATTGCTCAAATAAAAACCATACAGTGTACAAATGAAGAAAAGATGACAGGAAAGGCTTGACCCATAAAGATATATCCTTATAATCGCATTCAGATTCTCCAATAGCTCAGTCGGTAGAGCGACGGACTGTTAATCCGCAGGTCCCTGGTTCGAGCCCAGGTTGGAGAGCCATCTATTCTTCCATAGCTCAGTCGGTAGAGCGACGGACTGTTAATCCGCAGGTCCCTGGTTCGAGCCCAGGTTGGAGAGCCAAATTATAAAAGCCCACTCATTGAAGTGGGCTTTTTTTATTTCAGGACTAGACACAGGCTGTGACAAATAAACAAGAATATTAATTCACTTTTATGGGGCAGTATCATTCCATGTTTGTAGCTGGAAAAATTCAGCTAACTCTTCAATAAAAACTCTTACTCGTGCAGGCATGACCTTTTGCGCCTGCCAAACAGCATAAACATCTCGAATTGGTAATTGCCAATCAGGAAGCACCCGTTTTAATCTGCCTGAATTCAAGGCATCTTCACATTGAGTCAGTGGAACATAACTTAATCCTAGTCCCTGTTCTGCTAGATTTACACATAAACTGATTTCATTCACTTTCAATCGATACGACTGAATTTTAAATGTATAACTGTGTTGATGTTGCCTAAGTTCAAGTTGTTCTAAGGGATATGCCAATAACCAGTCTTGTTGATCTAAATCTTGTGGTGTCTGAATGAGATGCCGATCTAAATAATCTGGTGATGCCACAATACAGGTTTGAACACTTCCCAGCCGCTTTTGAATATAGGCACTATTAGCCATTTTACCTACGCGTAAGGCGAGATCTGCCCCCTGAGCCATTAAATCATCTAAAGCATTGTCCAGTTGTAATTCAAGTTCAATCTCTGGATATCTTTGTAGAAAGGTATTCCAAAACTGTTTTAACGGAAATATTGCCAGATTCATCGGTGCTAGAATTTTGATTTGACCTTTAACCTGTGTAGTTTCCTCTTTTATTTCATGGGTATTTTGCAGTAACGCTCTAACTAAGGGTTGACAGCGATCGTAGTAACGTTGCCCTTCCTGAGTCAATTTCAAACCTCGGCTGTTCCTGTGTAATAGCTTACACCCCAAGCTCTCTTCTAATTTTTGCAAGCGACGCGTCAGTGTAGCTGCGGGTATATTCTGTTGTTGTGCAGCCCTATTAAAACTTCCCGCCCCAACAATTGCGATAAATAAACTCAGATCATCTAACATTTCATTTTTGGAATTTAAAACCATCAATAATGACTATTCTATAAAAAATGAAATTTAAGCACAATCTCTCTATTGTTTTTTCATAGGCTCAAAATATGTCATCTCAATTTTACATATTCGCTATTTTATTGGGTCTGTTGTTTAACAGTCCTCTTACACATGCACAAAATAAAAATTCATCTGAGGTCACCATGCAGCAGCAGCATCACGCATCAGCACCAAATACCTTATTACGCCCTATCAACCCAACATACGCCACAATTCCCAATGTTTCACAGGCAATCATTGTAGAACAAGGGCAACCGATGTACTTATCTGGGCATGTCCCTATCACAGAAAATGGTGACATCTTACAAGCCGGTCTTGAACAACAACTGCTCTTGGTTTTTCAAAATATTGAAAAAACATTGCATCACGCAAATGTGGATACTCAACAACTGGTCAAACTGACCATTTATGTCCGTAATTTACAACCTGATCAGCTTGCAACAATTCGTAAAGTTCGCGATCAATTTATTCATGCTGAATTGCCACCAGCAAGTAGCCTGATTGGTGTTGCACAGTTATTTCATCCAGATGTTTTGGTAGAAGTCGAAGCTATTGCCGTGATCCCCCCAAATAAAACTTCAACTTTTTAGGGCGTCAATCATATGAAATATGTATTCATTCTCAGTAGTACACTACTGATCACATCATGTTCTGCAAATGATCCAGCAGCAATAATCACAACGACGCAGGAGAATAATATGACTCACTTTTTGTCTGAATTTTTACCCTCTCATTATCAAAAAGTGTATCAACAAGATGTGCTGAGCGACCAACAGCATGTGCAATTGGTCCGCTATCAGAAATTACCATTACTCAAACTGAATGGCGAAAATTTCAGTTATTTATCGGATCAAACAGGCGCTTTAAAAGGATTTTCATATTTAGATGGAAACCTACTCAACGGTCATTTACCCACAAAAGCCCAAGCGCAAAAAATCAGTGATAATTTTCTACAACACTATGCACCAGACTTACTACAACATCGAGAGATTCATTGGATCGATCAGCATGATGAAAATGTGCATATCAATGGAAAAACACAAAAGATTGCAGGCATAAAAGTCAAAATGCGCAACTTAAACGATGGCCGCTGGTTTTGGGTCATTATTGGTAAAAACCAACGACCTATTATTTTTGAAAGGGATATTGTCTGGGTTAGTTTTCCTGGCCACCGCAAAACTGAAAAATGGTTACATGATTCATGGGCTAAAGATCACCTCATCATTAACGGTCAATCAAAATGAAAAAATTAAGTCAAATACACCTTAAAATTTCACCAATGGGTTTAGGTTGTATGGGAATGAGTGAGTTTTATGGTCAAACTAATGATCAAAACTCATTACAAATTTTGGAACAAGCATTTCATGCAGGTATTAATTTTTTTGATACTGCGGATACTTATGGTCATGGGCACAATGAACAGTTATTGGGGCAATTTATTGCACACTATCGAACTGAACGAGAGGCAATGGTGATTGCGACCAAATTCGGTATTGTACGTGCTGAAAATCACTATAAACGCCGTATTGATAATACGCCAGATTATATCCGTAGTGCCTGTGAGGCTTCATTAAAACGCTTAGGTATTGAACAAATTGATTTATATTATTGTCATCGGAGACAACCTGAAATCCCAATTGAAGATGTTACTGGTACGCTTGCAGATTTGGTTCAAGAAGGCAAAATCAAAAGTTTTGGCTTTTCTGAAATCTCAGCGCAATCCTTAGAAAAAGCCTGTGCTATTGCGCCTGTTACTGCAGTCCAAAGTGAATATTCACTCTGGTCACGTGAACCTGAACAAAGTTTATTAAATACTTGTCAGCAACTGAATGTTGAGTTTGTTGCTTATAGTCCCTTAGGACGTGCATTTCTCACAGCAGATTTAAATCCAGAAACAATGGCTGAGAATGATTTCAGAAAAAACTTACCCAGATTACAGGGTGAAGCCTTTCAGTCAAACCAGCTATTACTGAAAAAATTTAGCGACTTATGTCAGTCATGGCGACACAGCAATGCACAAATTGCCTTAGCTTGGTTACTGCGCAAACATGCTCATGTCACCCCAATTTTTGGAACACGACATTTAAATTATTTACAGGATAACCTTAAAGCCAATCAGGTTAGCCTCACGAATGAACAAATTCTACAACTTGATCAGCTTTTTGCACCTAACCAGATACAGGGTGAGCGTTATCCAGATGCAGGCTGGACAGGTATCGAAACTGCTTAAAGCAACAGTTCCATCTGGTTTTTATTAAACAGCACAACGAAATAGACCAAAGCAATGCTTTGGTCTATTTTTTAAATTTAGTTTTTAATCAGGCAAGCAGTTAAACTGGCACACCGCTATGGAAACGAAAAGTCTTATCAGGCGTTAAAATCAAATCCTTCTCCACTTCACGAATCAATTCGATGCGTTGCTGAATATCTTCTTCTGGATCTTTTAATTTAGCAGTTTTAGCAACATCTAAAGCCAAAGTTAAATAGTCCTCATAGTGGCGAGATTCAGATTTCAACAAGTAACGGTAATAACGTCCCAGCTCATCATCTACTAAAGGTGCTAAAGCATAAAATCGCTCACAAGAACGTGCTTCAACAAACGCACCAATCACCAAAACATCAATCAACGCTTCTGGTTCATAAGTACGAATTTCTTTACGCAAACCACCTGCGTAACGACCTGCACTCAGACCTTTCCATTCTTGACCACGCTTGGTCATAAACTCTAACACTTGTTCATAATGCAACATTTCTTCACGCACAAGTTGTGCTAATTTGATCTGCAAATCGGTAAAAAAACTGTAGCGAAACATCAAGTTCATTGCTGTTCCAGCCGCTTTCTTTTCACAATTCGCATGATCCTGCATGAGCAATGGGAGATTGTTCAATGCCTCATCCAACCATGCCTTTGGCGTTTCACAGCCTAAAAAAGCAATCACAGGTTGCATAAGCTCATCATAATTCATATTCGACATGATCAATATTCAACAACGTAAATCAAAAATTAAATTAACCAGCTGCATGAAGTGCGGCCTTCATGTCCTTTACAGCTTGTTCCAATCCAACAAATACACTTTCGGCAATAATCGAATGTCCAATATTGAGTTCATGAATCTGAGGAATTGCAGCAATTGCAGCCACATTGTCCAAATTCAAACCATGACCAGCATTAACGACCAAACCTTTAGATGCGGCGTACTCAGTACCTTTAATAATTCTTTCGAGTTCAATCTGTTGAGCTTCAGCAGTTTTAGCGTCTGCATAAGCACCCGTATGTAATTCAATAGTGGGTGCACCACAAGCAATTGCAGCATCGATTTGTGCAAAATCAGCATCAATAAACAAAGATACATCACAACCAATTGCAGTTAATGCCTGAGTCGCAGCTTTAACATCTTCAAAATGCCCAAGCACGTCTAAACCACCTTCTGTGGTGATTTCTTGACGTTTCTCTGGCACAAAACACACATGATGTGGTTGAATCTCTTTTGCAAATGCAACCATTTCATCAGTTACAGCGATTTCCAAGTTCATTCTTGTCGTCAATACAGGTCGCATACGGCGCACATCATCATCTTGAATATGACGACGATCTTCACGTAAGTGTAAAGTGATGCCTTCCGCCCCTGCTTGTTCGCAAATTAATGCAGCTTTCACAGGATCAGGATAAGTCGTTCCACGTGCTTGTCTGAGTGTTGCAACATGGTCAATGTTTACACCTAGCAATGCAGCCATAACATTCTCCTAATTAACCAATAAAATAAAATTAACGACTCAACGTTTTAGATTGAGCATTTTGAACCCAAAGCTGACGACTTTTTAAAGGTCGATCACCTAAAAGTGAAGTAATCATTTGTCGATAGAGTTTAGCCAATAATTGTAACTGCTCTGGGCTAAAATCCCTACCCTTTTCATAATTTGCCATGCTTAGAATTTGTTGGCCCAGCAACGTCCCAGACGAGGTATATGACACTGGTGTAAAGCCTTCGGCCAATTGAAATTGATAACGTTGGGTCAGCATAATCTCTTGTTGATTTGAATCATGCCCATAATCCAGTGGATAGCCCAACTCTTCTAACAGTGCGTGTTCAAACTGGCGTAAAATTTGTCGAAGAAATAAATCAGCTTGTGGATGTTCAGCCAATTTTTGTAAATGTTGTAAAGTTAAATGGTATTGCTGAAATGTTTCAGACATCATTTCTTCAAGCGGACATAAACGAAGCAGCAGTTCATTTAAATAAAAGCCTGAAAAGAAAGCATCCCCATAAAAGAAAATCGGTTGATTGAGTATTTCGAGTTTTGAAAAGTTTTTAAGTTCGGATTTTCCCGACGCTTGTAAAGTAATCGGTTGGTATTGTGGTGGTGGGGTTTGTCTAAGAATACCGTCGACACGACCATGCTCTTGTGTAAATAAGTGCACAATATGACTACGTTCTCTGTATTTTCGATGATGGATTAAATAACCATGCAAGATTTCATTACGCATCTAGCTTGAACTTAATCATCCTTTTGTTTTTTCTTATCATCGTCATCATCCCCATCAGGAATAACAGCGCCTACAACCGCAGCAGTGCCTTTAACCACGCCTTTGGTGGTTTTATAAGCAACTTTGACGGGAACTGTCACAATTTTAGTGATACAGCCTTGTAACATGATTATGCAAGCAAGAATTGCTATAACTCGAATCATTTCAGTTCCCAAAAAGTCAATTAAATATCGCTGTAGCCTAAACTTTTTAAAGCACGTTCGTCATCAGACCAACCGCCTTTAACTTTCACCCAAAGTGTTAGCATGATTTTTTGCTCAAACATTTTTTCCATGTCGACACGAGCATCCATACCAATTTTCTTCAGCTTAGCACCTTTTTCACCGATCACGATGGCTTTTTGCCCAGGGCGATCAACAAAAATTGTGGCATCAATATAAGTACATGCAGCTTTAGGACGACCAGTTTTTTCATTCACTGTCGCTTCTTCTGTTTTAAATGATTCAATTTGAACCGTTAAATCATAAGGCAGCTCTTCGCCTAACTGACGCATAATTTTCTCACGAATGATTTCACTGGCAAGAAAACGTTCTGAACGGTCAGTTAACTGTTCTAAAGAATATAATGGTGGCTGGAATGGTAGATACTTTTCAATCGCTTCACGCAAATGGTCCAAGTTTGCACCACGTAATGCTGAAACAGGAACAATTTCAGCAAAATTCATCAACTTCGCACGTTCTTGGATCAACGGCAAAATCATACGCTTATTTTCTAAGGTATCGATTTTATTGATAATCAAAACGACTGGCATTTCTGCATTTTGCAGTTTTTCTAAAACCAAGTCATCATTTGGTGTCCATTTCTGGGCATCTAAAACAAATAGTACCAAATTGACATCACGCAATGCAGAGTGTGCAGCTTTGTTCATCATTTTATTGATCGCACGCACTTCTTTCTTGTGCATCCCCGGCGTATCAACAAATACAGCCTGAGACTTTTCACGACTATCAATACCAATGATTTTATGGCGTGTCGTTTGTGGCTTACGTGAAGTAATTGACAACTTTTGACCCAATAAATGGTTCATCAATGTCGATTTACCCACGTTTGGACGTCCTACAATTGCAACAAATCCACTTCGATAATCCGAAGGGATTTCTGTACCTTGTGAGCTAAAAAATTGATTAATTAACTCATTACCGCTTTCAGACGGCTCGTGATCAGCATCATTGTGATCGGAATGTGTACTCATGCAGTTTACTGCTCCAATATCTTTAAAAAATCCGCCGCGACTGCTTGTTCTGCAAAACGGCGACTTGATCCCTCACCCATCATTTTAGGCAAGCCATCTACTGTACATTCTACTTTAAAATGCTGGTTAGGTGCATCACCCTGAATATCTACGACCTCATAAACTGGGAGATGCTTTTTACGAGCTTGTAGATATTCTTGCAAACGTGATTTTGGGTCTTTGAGTTGATCTGTCGGTTCGATATGATCTAAATACGGTTCATACCATTTTAAAACAATCGATTCCAACAAAGGCAAATCTCGTGTTTCGGTATAAATCGCGCCAATAATTGCTTCAACTGTATCTGCTAATATTGACTCACGATGATGACCGCCTGATTTCAATTCACCTGTACTTAAAATTAAACTTTGACTTAACTTTAAATCATTGGCAATTTTACCCAATGCTTCTTGGCGTACCAAAGTTGCGCGCATACGCGTCAAACGACCTTCATTTTCATGAGGATACGCATGATATAAGTAGTTTGCGATGATCATACCCAACAATGCATCACCTAAAAACTCTAGGCGCTCATAGTTGTATTTGTGACTCACCGAGCGATGAGTCAGCGCGAGTTGTAATAACTCGTATTGTTTAAACTGGTAACCGATTCTGCTCTGTAAGCGAGGATCACTTACTTTCAACTGACCTTTGATCAAAACTCTTCTCGAAAGTGAGGACTAAATCTATATTCAGCATGAAATTTTTTCGTACTTCATATTTTTTAGTCACTTGTAAACCATCTTTAGTTGATACAGTCGCAATATCCTCAAGTTTAGTATCTCGGATATTGTTCATTTCTAACCGTTTATCAACTTCTGTTGCAAATTTCATTGGTGTGATTTCAGCAGAGCTATTCTTTATCTGCTCTACAATTTGGTTATTAATCACACGATCATCCCAGTATAAAGGCCATACAGCAACTATGATTTTCAACATAAAAGCTAAAGCAATTATCCCCAGTAAAATTCCAATATATGAAGCGCCTTGTTGATTTTTACGCATTTTTTTTTATCCAACAGCTCAGAATGAATAATCTTTAATCGCAATTGAAAATAATCATATAATTGAGTCAAATACACTGCTGCAGACTCACTGATCATTTTCAATTGTTATAAATTTTTTATCCACTGCAAACCCTGGTGTGATAAAAAACTTTACCGCGCTATTATCCTTGAAACTGCATCAAGTTGCTAGTTTAAATCATTTGTTCTATTTCATTTTTCTTATAAATCAAGACAACTTTATAGCTTTAACAGATAAAAATAAAGGTCAATAAAAATTGACCTTTATTTGATTTTCTAAACTGTAGCCGATTAGTTAATTGCACCATTGCGACTAAATGAAGGCATTTTTAAACCAGGTTCCTTATGCATCCACACATATATTGCATGACCAGTTAAGTTCTCTTCAGGTACAAAGCCCCAAAAACGACTGTCTGCACTTTGGTCACGGTTATCACCCATGGCAAAATACTGGCCTTTTGGAACAGTCACTTCCCAACTTTGACCATTTGATTTTACAAAGCGGTCATTTGCAGTTGCTACATAAGGTAGGTCTTGTTTTTTCTGTGCATAATTAAATGCTGAAACCAAAGTATTTTGACCTTCCAACAAACGAACTAAATGCTTATGCGTACCCATCGTTTCATAATAGTAGATTGACTTAGGCGTATCTAAAATATCTTTTTCACGACTAAACTCAGCAGGTACTTGCTCAACATTTTTATCATTGATTGTAAGTTGACCATTATTGAATTCAAGATGGTCACCCGGTAAACCAATAATACGTTTGATATAACTTATTTTGGGATTTTCTGGATAACGGAAAACAGCAACATCACCACGTTGTGGCTCACCAATATCAATTATCTTGGTATTGGTAATCGGTAAACGCACACCATACTGGAACTTATTCACCAAAATATAATCACCTGTTTCTAAAGTCGGTACCATAGAATCAGAAGGAATATTAAACGGTTCAAATAAGAATGAACGCAATACCAAAACTACTGCTAGAACAGGCCAGAAATCATATGCCCATGAAATGATGACATTTTCATTCCCCTTACCTTTTGTTGCACGTTGTTTCAGTACAAACTTATCCAGTAACCATAGCCCAAAAAATATAAGCGTTGCAGGAACGAGAATTAAATTAAAATCAAAATCCATGAGCAATAAGACCTCTAGTTTTTATCTTTCTACTTTTAACACAGCAAGGAACGCTTCTTGTGGGATTTCAACACTACCCACTTGCTTCATGCGTTTCTTACCTTCTTTTTGTTTCGATAACAGTTTCTTCTTACGAGAAACGTCACCACCATAACATTTAGCCAATACGTTTTTACGCATCGCTTTGACTGTTGAACGTGCAATGATTTGTGCACCAATTGCAGCTTGAATCGCCACATCAAACATTTGACGCGGAATCAAGTCTTTCATCTTTTCAACTAAAGCAATACCACGGTGACGTGCATCATTACGATGACAAATCATTGCCAAAGCATCAACCTTATCACCATTAATTAACACATCAACCTTAACTAGAGATGAACTCTCAAAACGCACGAAATTGTAATCCAGTGAAGCAAAGCCACGTGAGCAAGATTTCAATTTATCAAAGAAATCCATAACCACTTCTGCCATTGGAATTTCAAAGGTAATCGATACTTGGTTACCCAAGAATTTCATATCTTTTTGCACACCACGGCGCTCGATACATAGGGTCATGACATTACCCAAGTATTCTTGAGGCACTAAAATATGACATTCAGCAATCGGCTCACGTAAATCTTCAACCGTTGAACCATCAGGCATTTTAGATGGGCTATCGATATAAATCGTTTCACCATTTTTCATCAATGCTTCATAGATTACGGTAGGCGCAGAACTGATTAAGTCTAAATCATACTCACGCTCTAGACGTTCTTGTACAATTTCCATGTGTAGCATTCCCAAGAAGCCACAACGGAAACCAAAACCTAAAGCATCTGAGCTTTCAGGTTCAAAGAACAACGCAGAATCGTTAATTTGTAACTTATGTAGCGCTTCACGGAATGGTTCAAAATCACTGGCATCAATTGGGAATAAACCCGCATAAACCTGTGGTTTTACCTTTTTAAAACCTGGTAAAGTTGCAACATCAGGTGTGGTTGCCAAGGTGATCGTATCACCAACTGGCGCACCAAAAATGTCTTTGATCCCTGCAATGATAAAGCCAACTTCACCCGCTTCTAAAATACCTGTATCGGTATGTTTTGGATTAAAAATACCAACAGAAGTGATGATGTGCGATTGACCTGTTGATTTCATCAACATTTTATCGCCTTTACGCACACGACCTTGTTTGATACGAACAAGTGATACCACACCTAAATAGTTATCAAACCAAGAGTCAATAATTAAGGCTTGTAAAGGTGCGTCACGGTCACCTTGCGGTGCTGGAATAATGTCAACCAATGTCTCTAAAACAGACTCTACACCTAGACCTGTTTTTGCCGAACATGTTGGCGCATGTGTTGCTTCAATACCGATAATTTCTTCGATTTCATGAATAACACGTTCAGGTTCTGCTTGTGGCAAATCGATTTTATTCAGGACGGGTAGTACTTCTAGACCCTGCTCAATTGCGGTATAGCAGTTTGCAACAGATTGCGCTTCAACCCCTTGTGCAGCATCGACAACCAACAATGCACCTTCACAGGCAGCAAGAGAACGCGATACTTCATAAGAGAAATCCACGTGCCCCGGTGTATCAATAAAGTTTAATTGATACTCTTGCCCATTTGGATGGGTATAGTACAAGGTTACAGAAGCCGCTTTAATGGTAATCCCACGTTCACGCTCAAGCTCCATAGAGTCTAGGACTTGAGCCTGCATTTCACGGTCTTGCAATCCACCACACATTTGAATGAAACGGTCTGCAAGTGTCGACTTGCCATGGTCGATATGAGCGATAATCGAAAAATTACGTATATTGTTGATATTAACGGATTTCTTAGCTACTGCCATACACTACTCTAAAAATATGTACACAATCATGTACTCAATATCAAAAGTACTTATGACGTGCAAAAAATGAAATATCTTAATTGCTGCACAGTATAAGCAGAACAGGGTCAAAAATATAGTAATTACATATAAAAATAAGACCTGCTGTGTATTGTTTTATCAACTGCGCCAATCCATGCTTTTAATCTGGTGACTCACAAGAACAAGCAGAACCAAGCGCTTTTTCTTGATACTTATGCATCCTGACACTTCTATTCTTAGCTAAATAGTGTTCCAGCATACTTGATGCATAGATGGATAGTTATCTTTAATGCTGCATCAATCATTAGCCTCATGATTTTTCATTGATGTCACCTTAATCATAGGAGATGAATCATTCGCAAATGCAGAAATGAGCGATGTTCTTTCTGTTCGTAGAATCTGTAATCGTCTTTTTAATAAAAATAGGATCGGACTCATAAAAAGTTTGAGCCAGACTATAAAAAAATAACTGATTAAATATCATGATAAAAAAGAATGATTCAACAAAATATCAATAAAACACATAAAATAACTTCAGCAGCTTCAAACAAAATTAAAATAATTTACAACTTTTTGACTCTTTTTATATTCCTCAATCGTTTTAGTAATAGCTTATCTAAACAAAAACATTAACGTGGTGCTGTGCAGATAGAAATTAACCTTATTGGCGAATCTAAAGCACTTGATTCAAGCTCAATAGAAATCTTTGTTCAACAACAGATTACAGTGACCCCAAAATGACAAAACAGTCAGGTCATTGATATGAATATTATCCTTTTAGGTTGCAACGGCCATACCGCTGTGACCATGATTGAATGGTGAGACAATTTGAATAAAGACCATGATCCTAAGCCTAACATGCAACAGACCCAACTGATTACTCTGGCAGAACAGCTTCGCCCTGAACTGCATCGCTACTGTTCGCGACTAATGGGCTCTGTCATTGAAGGTGAAGATGTTGTTCAGGATACGCTTGCACGGGCATTGCTTGTGATTGACAAAATACAAGATTTTCAGATGTTACGTGCCTGGTTATTCCGTGTAGCACATAACCGAGCACTTGACTTACTCCGAAGTCGAGCCATTCGAATAACAGAAGCTGTAGATACTACTACTGACGATATTGAAGATATAAATACCTCTGATCCGATGGAGATGCTGATGCGCGAGGAAACAATTAAAATGGCCGTTTCACGATTTATGCAACTCCCAGTACTTCAGCGCAGTGTCATCATTCTTAAAGATGTTCTTGATGAGCCTCTTGTAGACATTGCTACCCTACTGAATCTCTCAGTAGACTCAGTAAAAGCCCATCTTTCCCGTGGACGTGCTCGACTGCGCGAACTCAACATAACCACTGAAGAAGCACAAATTGTCCGACCAACATCTGATGCAGTAGCAAACTATGTAAAGCTGTTTAACCTACGCGACTGGGATGGGTTAAAAGCATTACTTTCTGATGATGTCAAACTCAGTCAGTCTACTCATCCTATCCGTGTTGGCGCTGCCGATGTCTCCATGTTCTTTGGTGCCTACGCAAAAATTGACCATATCTGGCTTGTTCCCGCCTGGCTTGGAGATCGTGAGGTCATTGCTGTCTTTGAAAACCGTATAGACCTCAAACCAAGTTATATCATGTGGCTGGAATGGCAAGAAGGCAAGATTAGCTTTATTCGAGATTACCGCTATGTGCGATATGTTGCCGCTGATGCAGAGCTGATATTAACCCCAAATAAATAAACAATTAGGCTCGTCATCATACTCAAACCCACTCGCCATTGAGCATAGCTATTGTTGATGAGCCAAATGCCTTAAGGAGAATGCCATGAAAGCACAAGCAATCCGTATTCCAGATTTAGCACGTGAAGTATGTCCTTTAGAAAATATTGGCTATGAAGATGCTTTTAGCATTGATATTCCGACTCTCATGATGACTAAAAAGTACAGCGCTGAAAAATGGGCATATGAGATTTTTGCCAATGCTCCTCCAGCAATCAATCAGATCGTTAGTCAATCATGGAATACCTTGGGATTTAAATCTAAATCTGAATCACACTGGCAATCACTAGAATCAGCAACAATGATCAAGCAAGATGATTTAATCATGATGGTTGTTCACTCTGATTCAGTTGATATTCAAATATGTATGGTCATCAACCTGATCGAATCTCAGCTGATCTTCTCTTCTTTCTTTAGCCGCGGTCATAAATGGTTCTCAACACCCACCTTGAAAATGATGACAGTTCCGCATCGCTTCATTGCACCATATTTACTTAACACTGCCGCTGAGCGTATGAAATTAAAATCATACATTTTTGTTGTTTAAAAATAGCACATCACAAAATTGAGTAATGTTACTTATTCAATTGCATGTGTATTTTTACAGATAAGCTCTCCATTGAGAGCTTTATTTTATTTCTTCATCTTGCTCGAATTATTTTTACTAACCCCATATTCCATTCTAATCGATGTTGTAATTTTGCCTAGTATGGCCAAGTAGCCAATACATTATCCTGCCTTTTCGGCTGTAGATGATGATTTAAAGTGATTCAACACATTTAAGCGTAGATGATAAAAATCATGTCCTACCAAAAAAATCACGTCAACTATCTTTCGATTCCACACCAGCCTCATCATCGCAAGTTATCAATACACATCCACATGATCAGAATGATCAGCGGCCCATCAACTGATATAAAAAGTCGAGTCGAAAGTACGTCGCTAGATCAAATTAAAATAATTTAGAGGCTTTTTGACTCTTTTCCAAGGCTTCAATCGTTTTAGTAGTACATCACTTTATTAGACATTGGAGAAATCGTCATGAATCTGAAAGACAAAAAAGTCGTGGTCACTGGTGGTAGTCGTGGTCTCGGTTTAGGTCTAGTTGAAGCACTGGTTGATCAGGGTGCAAAAGTAACTGTGGTTGCACGTAATGTAAAAGATCTTGATGCAGTCGCTGAACGGCTAGGTGTTTATACCATTTCAGCAGATATCACAAATCAAGCTGCGGCACACCGTATCATTGCAGACATTCGTCCAGATGTACTTGTGTTAAATGCTGGAGCAGCGCCTCGTATGGGGCTTTTGGACGAATTAACTTGGGAAGAATTCTCTATCAATTGGGAAACCGATGTCAAAGCCGCCTTTTTCTGGTTTCAAGCGGTATTAAAAACACCACTTGATCCAGGCAGCAGAGTTTTAGTGGGATCTAGTGGTGCCGCTGAGTCTGGTTCTCAAATGACGGGTGGCTACGCCAGTTCTAAACGTGCGCTTTGGTTCATGACCAAATATGCCAATTTGTTTGCGCAAGATAAAAATCTTGGTATTCAGTTTCAGGCCATCGTTCCACGGCTAATGGTTCTTGGTACGGGAGTTGGCGACTCAGCAGCAGGTGCTTATGCAGCAGCCATGGGAATTACACCTGAAGAATTTGTCTCCCGCTTTGGGGCACCTATGCCACCGAGAGCTTTTGGTGATCATGTGATTTCAATACTTAAAGAGCCTCAATTTGCTGAGAGTATGGTACTGGGACTCAATGGTAATGATGGCGTGACGGTTATCGATTTATAACCACCACTCAAAAGATCAGGGTTATACAGCCTGCGCTAAGTGAAGCTGTTATCTCCCTGATCATAATTTAAATAAGTTTATTTTCGCTCAAAACCTAATTAAGGCATCATCCTATGATCCACCTACATTACTGGCCAACGCCAAATGGCCATAAGATCACTATTTTTCTTGAGGAAGCAGGTCTTAAATATGATGTAACACCTGTGAATATCGGTCGGGGGGATCAGTTAAAATCAGCCTTCCTTGCTATTTCACCCAATAACCGTATTCCAGCAATCATCGATGATAGTCCAGATGATGGTGGCGAGCCTTTGAGTGTGTTTGAGTCTGGCGCAATTCTTCAATATTTGGCTCAAAAGAGCGGATTATTTCTCTCCAGTGAACCCAGAGCACGAATCATGGCATTGGAATGGCTGTATTGGCAAGTCGGTGGGCTTGGTCCAATGTTAGGTCAGAATCAACATTTCGCAAAGTATGCACCTGAAAAAATTCCTTATGCAATCGAACGTTATGTCAATGAAACCCGACGCCTCTATAAAGTGTTGAATACTCATCTCGACGGACGTACTTTCATTACAGGTCAAGATTACTCAATTGCCGATATGGCAGCATATCCTTGGATCGTTCACCATGAAGAACATGGCATAAAGCTTGCTGATTTCCCTCATATTAAAACTTGGTTTGAAACAATCCGTGAACGCCCTGCTATTCAGCGTGCATATAAAGTTGCTGAGAAGGTACAAGTGATGGATCCAACTCAGGACAGCTTGGCACACAAAATATTATTTGGTTTGACTCAATAAAGTCAGGTCGTAACGAAATGAATTTGTTGCTGAACGATACATTATTTAGCAATAGTGTAAATGAGTCCTGAGATGCATGTCGTTACGATCAAATCCCCTATACATTTACGACTCTGAAAATTTATTTCTCTACTGGTCTTTATTTAAACGATTTTTTGAAAATTTATGCAAATTACAATTGAAACCCGCACTTATATTTTAGATCCAGGAAAGCTACGATATTATAATGGAAACACATACATTTATAATGAATGGCTAATTGGTCCACAACATAAACAAAGCTACCAAATCGATTATGAAAAATTGATAATATTGATCAATGTCGCTCAATATACCCCATTGATCAATGCAACGATTCCGCAAACACTGATCTATGATCAGTTTCTCAGCCCAAAATTAAATAAATTACTGAATGGTTTAAAAAAACTGGATATTGAATTAAGCATCCAACAAGGTGAAACAGTTTTATTGCCAAGTGATATACAAATAGATCTGGGTATGCAGGATACTGCAGTTAAAAAAGAATTTAGTAGAAATATGCTGATTAATATATTGAATTCAGGAGCTGAATTTTTCTTAATGCGAACAGGACCTTCCCTTAATTAATTTTTTATTATCAAATAGATATTTGATCAATCCTTTTTATAAAGAAGGAACTTTCAGTACCAATATAATTCAGTTAACATGATTATTTTTTGATTTATAGAAGCGGTTTCATAATATTTGACTGCCGATCTTTTAAATTTAAAATATTTAATTATAAGCTGTATAAATGCACAATTTTTAAATTTATAAAAACCTGATCAAATGATTCTTTATTCAAAAAAATAAAGGACATAACATGTTCATTATTTGATAATAGATAAAAAATTAATTATTGCTTTTTATCCTTCTGCATTTTTCCAATAACTTCTCTAGAAACATATTACTTTCCAATATAGTCATCAAAATGATTGATTTTAATACGCTCCAGCTTCAAATATTTTATATTTAAAATTTTAGCATTTTCTTGATGCTGCCCGATCGCAAAACCTAGACATTTTTTACTCATACTGTCATTTGCATCAGCCAATCCACTGAACATGAGCAATGGTAAAGAGTCTGTTGACAACTCATCTACGTTTGCGACTACGTGTGTTTATTAGGCGTTAGCAGGCACAAAATACGAAATTTAGTCATTCCAAATGATCAGAAACATCATTTCACAAGCTAACACGTAGCGGCAAAAACACGCTAGTCACCGCTACGCCTTGCGCTGCAAACAAAGCAGGGCTTTGTTCTTGCTCAGGTAGCAAAAATAAATTCTGCTGAGTGGAGGTGTTCTTTAAGCATTTGTTTATTGAACACGCTCATGATATTGTTCTATACAATAAATAGTTTTGTCATAGGTCAATGTTGTGCTCAAAGAAATTATTTCAGACAGACTGAGTGAAATTAAATTAACGATTGAGAAAGCCTGCCTCAAGGTGAATCGAGATCCTTCTGAAATCAGATTATTGCCCGTCAGTAAGACCTTTTCAGCAGAACATGTCCGAGCAATTCACGCTCTAGGATATGACTGTGTAGGGGAAAATAAAGTTCTTGAAGCCAAGAGTAAATATGAGGAACTAAAACAACTTAGCAATTTAAAATGGGTGCTGATTGGGCATCTACAGCGCAATAAAGTGAAATATGTAGCCCAATTTATCAGTGAATTCCATGCCTTAGATCGCGTCGAACTTGCTTACAAACTGAATAGCGCCTTAGAAAAAGAAAATCGGGTTATGCCTGTCTTTGTCCAAGTCAATACATCAGGCGAAAGCAGTAAATATGGCATTCAGCCTCACGAGCTAGAACATTTCATAGAACAATGTCTGCCATTTACCTACATAAAAATCGTTGGATTGATGACTCTGGCAATACATAGCCATGTCCCTAATGAGGTCAGGCAGTGTTTTCAGCTTTTAAGAACCCTAAGAGATCAAATTTCAAAAAAGCACCCAGAGATACAACGGCTTTCAATGGGCATGTCTGGAGATTTTGAACTTGCGATCGCTGAAGGTGCAACAGATATCAGGATTGGACAAGCAATTTTTGGCGCACGTTCCAAACCAGACAGTTATTACTGGCCTACTGAATAGAGCATCACGATGAAAACTCATTATCAGATCAATATATATCGAGAAAAAAAGTTACTCGGTACTTTTACACCCAATCATCTTGCTTCACAAAATTCGATTCAACAACTCATCGCAACATTAACAGCAATTGATCCTATTGACGTTGAGTTTGTACAAGTGACTGAAGATATGCGTGTTCTTATTTATCAAAATGGTCAGATGAGAACGTTGTCCTCTCAATACTCTTATCAAAATACAACTGCTGATTTAGTTTTTCAACAGAATGAAGAGTCATCCAATTCAGTTTGATTCATAGCGCTGATCCACACTTATTTCACCGAGAGACAAACATGAACATGATAAAACACCAAGTTATTAATGTGATCCAATTTTTAAGTTTTGAGGATACCGGAAGTTTTAGCCCCGTACTTAAACAGATGGGCTATGACATTTGTGTTTTTCAAGCAGGTGTAGATGACCTAAGTACTATCTTACAAGAAAAGGACCCGCTTATCATTCTTGGCGGGCCAATCAGTGCATATGACTTAATCACCTACCCTTATCTAAAAGAAATCATTGTGGGATTGAAGCAACGATTAATAACCAATTATGCAACTTTTGGTATTTGTTTGGGTGCTCAACTGATTGCAACTGCTTTAGGTGCAAGAGTATATCCCGGCCATATCAAAGAAATAAGATGGGGGCGTTTATCCTTGAGTGCTCAGGCATTTGCATCACCTTTAAGGTTTCTTGAAGGTATACACGTTTTACATTGGCATGGTGATACATTTGATTTGCCGACTGTTGGCACGCACTTAGCTAGCTCAATTTATTATCCAAATCAAGCATTTAGTGTAGGGAGTAATATTATGGCATTACAGTTCCATGCTGAAGCCGATCCTAAACAATTTGAAAGATGGCTCATCGGTCATAGTGATGAATTAAAGCAACATAAGATAGATATTCTGGATTTAAGACTTGAGAATCAATATTATGGCAATATACTGGCAGACAAAGCAAAACTTGTACTTGAAGACTGGTTAAATAACTTGACCAGGTTTTAAAGTAAATGATTGGATCTATATGGCTGAAATTAAAGGTAAAACATCTCAGGACATTCAAAATAGTATTCGAGAACTTATTCAGAATGGGATTTTGAAGGAGGGGGAATTATTACCCAATATTCGTGCTTTAGCCACTGAGCTGGAAGTAAATCGTAATACTGTCGCTGCCGCCTATAAAGATTTAGCCTTAATGGGGATTGTCATATCCAAAGGCCGTGCAGGTACCCAAGTCCGTAAAAATCCACAAATTAATAGTTTTGAAAACCTTCAAAAAACAAATCAAACATTTTTTGACCTCGCGCATGGAAATCCATGCCAAGGTTTTTTACCTCAGCTACATAACATCAACTTTAATTTTAGTGCACCGTATTTATATGGTGACAGTACCAAGCTTCCAGATTTGGAGACCTTTGCTCGAAATGAAGTTTTTGCTGACATCAGCCATAAAATTGCTGAAATTGAATTTACCCATGGTGCGGTAGATGCAATTGAAAGAATTCTCAATGCACATTTAATCCAATCTGACAGTATTGCGATTGAGCAACCAGGTTTCATTACCAGTATTCATACTTTACAGGTGAATCGCTTTAATATGGTGTTTTTCCCAGTTACAGCACATGGCTATGATATTCACAGTATAAGAAAAGCACTAGAGCAAAAAGCCAAAGCAATTGTCATTACACCAAGAGCGCAGAATCCGACCAGTTATAGTCTTGATGCTAAAACGGCACAAGAATTACATCAGTTATTTTCTGAATACCCTGATGTACTCATTATTATTGATGATCACTTTTCATTACTTGCCACAACACCTTATTATCATATTGTGCCTGAATCTACCAGACATTGGGCGGTGATAAGATCTGTATCAAAATTTTTAGGTCCAGACTTTAGATTTGCATTTATCAATTGTGATCCTCAGACTGCGACCAGACTAAGGATGAAACTAAATCCAAACTGTACCTGGGTGAGTCATATCTTACAAAAGATGATATTTTCGCTCATGACATCGGACAAAGTTCATCAATTAATGAATAAAGCAAAAATACATTATCAGACAAAAAATCAAGAAATCGTTAAAAAATTATTGGATCAAAACCTTCTAGATCTAGGTTATTGTGATGGTTTAAATCTATGGATCGAACATGAACAAGCTCAGGAAATAGCATATCAACTCGCGCTAATGGGATGGAAAGTCAGACTTGGAAAAGAGTTTTCATTAGGCCAGGATATTAAAGGTATACGTATTACCACTTCTGAATTAGATGAACAAAAAGCGATGGACCTACTCAATGATTTATCATTTATCTTAACTAAAATAATGACACTCTAAAATTTATGCTTTTCATCCATTATTTTTCCTAACGACCTTAAACTAAGGAAAAGTAGAAAACTAATTTCCTACTTTTCCTCATGAAAAAACATTGAATTTAAAAATCAGAAACCTGCCAATTTTAAACGATTGGCATGCTGACCATATAACGGAACGGGATCTGCACCAGCACCAGAGCCAGCAAGTCCCAGTATCTGATTGATCTCATCCAAATGGTTCTGAGGATAATTATCACGAATGACATTGCCCAAATGAGATGAACATACTGGTACCAAACCGTCACTATCACTACCAGTGGTCAATTTGATAAATGCTTGACCAGCAAGCAACCCGTAGGATGAACCATCTAATAAATTTGTAAGTCCACCGTTACCTGACCATGAATAATAATTCACACCATTCACTGTGGCAGCTCCTGACCCACATTCAGTCACTGGAATACCTTGAGGGAAAGTGGCATTAAACTCACCAGCTCCAGCCTTGGTCAATCCTGCAAGTGCACTTAAAACATCTTGGTCATATGTTCCACCATTACTAGAAGTACCACCCAGAAAGCTTTCTATACCTGTAAACGTATTGATTATAGCTCCGATAGTTTTATCAAAGCCTATTACACTGGCGGGTTTACGTACAAGTGTTTCCACCAAATCTGCAACCGGACTACCTTTATTTGAGCCCGCAATACCTGTTACTGACGCGATCAAATCAGGACGAACACCCGCAACATAGCGTACAGTTTGCACACCTTGGCTATGACCAATCAGGTTAACTTTTTCTGCACCTGTTAAGGCCTGAATCGTGAGAACTTGTTTAAGTAATTGTTCACCTCGCACAGCGTCAGAGTTAGCAGAAGATGTATTGGTGACAAATACATTTGCACCCTGACGGCTTAAATCCTGAGGAATTCTATCCCAGTAATTGACAGGTCCAATCTGTGAAAAACCGAATAAACCATGTGCAAACACCAACGGATATTTAGTTTTGGCATAATCTGTTTTTTTAGAAAACAGCCCCCAATCTGTTGCAGATGTTTGACTACAACCAGCTTGATCGTTTTTGATACCGCAATTTTGATAACTTGTAGTTACAATTGCTGAGCTATTAACCGATGTGAATATGATGGCCCCAAATACCAAGGCCGGGATTGCTTTCTTCATTGTTCAAGACTCCATATATTTGAACATTATTTTTGTATTACATTGATTTCTTGATACTTCAAAATATTTCCCTGAAAATCTCCTTGTCTAATTCTCAATGCTATATTTCTGTTATTGATCGTTTCCTCATTGCCTATTCAGCCACTTTTTTATTCGAATTAGCCTGCATCTGTTCAAAAGTCTGTGCACGGATTCGTTCTTCTGGGCTACTAAAAGATCTATTGCGTAATTCATTTATTGCAGCCTGTTGTTGAGCCGCATCTTGCTGACTCGCCGTAATTTGTGTCCTTGCTGCAAGATAACTATCCACTTTTTTTTGCCACTGGCTTTCCTGTAAATCAACCTGAGTCAGGCGATCTGCTACCGCTGCACCCACTAATTTTTTACGCATCTCGTACAGCTCACTCGCTGAACCTCCACGTTGATTAATTTCAGTGGTCAATTCCTGTAATTGGTTGTATTGTAAAATCGGCTGCATACTTGCTTTCAGGTCTTCTGGCTGTTCATTCAGCAATGCTGCACTTTTTTCTGCCTTCTGATCTGTGCTTAAGCGTTTATCATTATTGATCGCGTATTGTGCGATTGTATATTGGTCATAGCTTTCTTCTTGCGCAAAAAATACATCTGCTTCTTGTGGCGTAAAAATCTGTCTGCGAAGTTTAACCATGGCTGACGCAACTGTTTTAAAGTCCTTTGCACTATTGGACTGTGCTGCAGGTAACTTTTCACGCTGATGTAGATAATCAATATACTTACCAAGTAGTTGGTAAGAATAAGGTTGAGCAGTCGTTGGTAGAAGACCAGCAAGGTATTGACGAATATCAGCAACAATACTGCTTTCCGTTTTTTCACCAATACTTGAAAGAAAATAATCGAAGCAGTCACGAATTCCACGAGATAAAACCAACTGCCCTTTAGTATCAACCTGTAAAGGACAATTCACCTCTGTTCCTCTTAGTGATGGTGCCAACTCAGGCATAACACCATGAAACTTTAAGACTTGTTGATTAGTATCAGAAACTGACGCAACAGTACTCAACGATTGCTGATTTTGTAACGCGGAGTCTGAACTTGATGGGGCTATTACAGTATTGGTTTCTGGTTTTAAATACCATACTATTCCAACAAGAAATAAGACAACCAACAGCAACAACAGATGTTTTTTATAGTGGCTTATAACGTCCATGTTATATCTCTTTTTCAATATTTTATTATGCTTTTCACAACCTCAGATTTTCCGATATTTCGCAAAATCATTAACCAGCTAAAAAGGTAGCTGCTCCCTACAAAAAACATGTACCAATATAATCATAAGTTTTAAACCCATTCGCTACTCCATAAAATTATTATGTTCATATTCAAGTGATCTAGCTTTTCAAGAAGTTTCATGGCATAACTATTAAGAGCGAATTAATAATTGATACTTTTGGTCAGTCAAAGCTTCTTGCAATGATTATTAGACATAAATCACAAGCTAACAATCACCAAGAATGCAAAGTTTTTGCAGAAACAGTATTTTTCTCGGAATTCCAAAAATATGCTTAGTTCGTTTTCAGATACTTTTTTTGATATCTATCGGTTATCAGGTATAGCAGGCAAAATCCATAGTATTTCAACTCTTTTACCTGGAGAAATACTAGAATTTTCCCCAAATCATGGCTATATACATATTATTCAGAAAGAAAAATGCCTTTTAACAATGAACGATCTGGAACATCATCTGGAATTGAAACATTGCGACATAGCTGTGGTTTTACCTGGTAACTTTCACAGTATAAGCTTGAGTACAGATGCATTTCAGGATGCTAAAATCATCACCTGTACAATTGATTTTTCAGGTATTTATGGCTCAGCCATTGCCGAGGGTTTGCCTGCTTTCATTCACGTCCCTTTTACCTGTAAAGCCACAAATATTATTGCAGAATGGGTCCCAATCACTGTTCATGCAATTCAACAGGAACTCAAAGCGCCTTCGATAGGCAGTCAGATTATGCTAACCAGAATTATTGATCTTTTATTTATCTGGTCAATTCGGTGCTGGCTTAGCACTGTTGAACCGAATCATAAAAGCTGGATCTCAGCATTACAGGAACCGATGATCAGTAAAGCCATGTCTTTAATGCATAATCACCCGCATTTTGACTGGACCGTTGAAGAACTCGCAAAATCTACCAATTATTCTAAATCAAGCTTTTACAAGAAATTTACAGAATCTGTCGGGACCACCCCAATACAATATTTAAAATCGCTGAGAATGCGATTAGCCAGTGAATTGCTATTAACCACGCAAAAAAGTATTTTTCATATTGCTGAGCTTGTTGGCTATTCCTCTCAGGCTGCATTCAGCCGAGTATTCTCCCAAACATTTAACTACTCACCTTCTGAGTTTAGAGAATCCTTTAAAAATAATCCTGCACAGGAATAAAACACAACTGCGCTTATTAAAAATGTATTGTGCAAAAAATTGTTAAATCAAAGTATTTTAATAGTTAGCTTTAGTATTCATTTAAATCTGCTTCGGAATCTGGCATGCCAAATTTGAGTTCATCACCAACTTTGGCGATTGCGTGAATAGCGGGTAGGAATTTTGCACCAATAACTGTTAATTTGTATTCTACAGAGGGCGGCGATGTCGGGATTGGCAGACGTTGTATAATTCCTTTACTTTCCAAATGACGTAGACGTTCTGTCAATACTTTTGCAGTAATTGATGGCAAGTCAGCTCTTAACTCGCCAAATCGACGTGGTCCAGCACTTAAACACCAGATGATTTCTGCAGTCCAAGCACCCCGTAGCAGTGCCATACTCTTACTCAAGGGACAGACATTATTTGGCGAAGGCGCACGGTTTTTCCGCAGCTTTAGACCCAAGGTTTCCTCCATTCATTCTTGAGATTTTCTCTGAGATTTCTTATTTATTCATATATTGAATATTAATTCCAAGGATGATATTCCACTGACATACTATGCGGAAAATATGCGCAAGCTGCAACCTGATGATTATTGTGAATCTTACTTTAAGCCTATTTGCGATGATTCATTCAGGTCTGTTCAACAGGTTGCAAGCGTTGCTTGTTGTTCTTAGAAGTGCATCTTTCACTCGGCAGGATTGATTATTTTTTTAAATATTAAAGCTACATTCAATTGTGGTGTATTAATTTTAAAATACTTCTCAAGATATTCGCGAAATTCATCTTCGCTTGTGAGCTCTTTTTTTATTGAATGATTTTTACCATGGATCTTTACAGTCGTTCCACTTAAGTTTATTCGTTCATCTGGAGTAACTGCAGCAAGCATCAAATGTTGAGTAAATATAGAATCTGGTGATGTTGCAATATACCAATTGGCAATCACAGCATCCGACTCCGAGACTTTCTGTTCTGGATCAAGTGCATAAATATTGACCCACTCATCACGTATATAAGCTTGAAGCATAATCTTCACACCTGTCAGGGCACTTTCAGCAACACCACTGTCTTTTACATCAATAAAACGGAAAGCTTCATGCGGTGTATTTTGAATTTCCCCGAGCTTATCCAGTGAAAGAACGGCTGTCGGAGTCGTTCCACCAAAACTGGGATCAAATAAATATAATTTATCCACCAGTTTTACCACAGTCACCAGATGAGTACGAATCGGAGCTTCTATAGGTTGAGATTGATAATATACGCGCCCCAAAAGATTAAAAGCCTCATATCCCAGTTCACTTAATACTGTTCTAGTCAGCGTACTCTGTTCCAAACAATAGCCTTCTCGTCCTTGATCAAGTAATTTATCTGCGATCTGTGATAATTCCATAGACACGTTATCACCAAGAAAAGAAGAAATATTTCCAAACGGGATGCTGGTTACATGTAGAAATAACAACTTTTTTAGACTCTCAAGCGTAGGTAAATACTCACCTTCCACGCCCAGTTTGGTTAAATATTTCTGTGAAATTGATAATTCTGAAGACATCGCTTTGCTACCTTATAAATCATAAAACTAGAATTTATTTGATTTTACAAAATCAGTGAATTTAATCGGATCTCGCCCCAGAACCTGAGTAACACCTTTGCCGATACTTTCATTTCGCCCATCTAATATTTCAAAAAATGCCTGCGCCATATGTTCTGCAATAAAATTATCCAATCCTGCATTTTGCAGATATTGTTTATATGCTTTTTGATTAAGATATTGATACTGTATATTTCGCTTAAGCTTTACTCCGATAGCATTCACCGCTTCTGCAAAAGTCAATAACTCTGATCCTGTGACTTCATAAATTTTGCCGTTATGTAAATCATCAGTCAGACATTCAACCACAACATCTGACAAATCCTCCAAGTCAACGAATGGTTCTTTTACAGTATCTGCCATAAACGTCACTTCGCCAGATCTTATGCCATGTAGAAAATGACCTTCACTGAAATTTTGGTTAAACCATGCTGAACGAATGACCGTCCAATCAAGTTCAGCCTGCATTAAAATTTTTTCACACTTTTCAACAGATGCTTGACCTCTGCCTGATAATAATACAGCTTTGGAAACAGACTGATTCATCATTTCTGTGATCAATCCTTCAAGCTGTTGTTCTGCTCCTGACATTGAAGTATCTGGATGAACAATGTAAACGATTTCAATATTCTTCAGTGCTGGGCCAAATGTACTGCTATCATTCCAATCAAAATACCGTTCATTTTCTACATGCACATTGATGATACGAGTAGTGACAATTGGATTAAATTTATGCGACTTTAATTTCTCTACGACGCGTCGTCCATTTTTGCCTTTTCCACCGATGATCAGAATATTCTTGGTCAAACTTTTCATAGATTACCACTTCATTAATTAAAAAATTACTAGATTCTAGATGCTGTTTAACGAAACAGTACATATTTAACTACATGAAAAATTTCAACAAATTAATAATAAAATTCATAAGCTAAGGAGCCTTTTGATGTAGTTATCATTGCACTTACTGTCTACATTGAGCGATCTCAGTATGCGCAAAGCATGATCCAATATGAATAGAATTACAGAAGACTTATACAAATCTATGGTATCCATTTGGAAACGGGTTTAATCACAAAATCGCTAAAAATTGCGCACAATATCCACGGCAAAAAACCATTAGCTCTGGTCTAATTTAATGTTTTTTGAAATTCGCGATTGCTCATCTGAGTGTTTTTTTAAGTGTATTTTCTCAGTGACACATGAAGATGATAGTCAGTCAATCAACGCATAAGAATTGATCATAAAAATCGTATAATTTTTACAATTATTTATGCAAAAAAAATTGATTATTTAAATCATTATGATATCGTCCCATTATTTAATTTATTTTGTCACAGGACAAAATAAATTAAATAACATCCAAATGATTCATTTACTTGTCGAACGTAAAGGCTCGACAAAAAATATATAAACCTTGGTAAAATCATATATTTACAATATTAAATATAAATGATGGCATGGTTTAAATTAAGTTAAAAATCACTGAGTTATTTTCACTCCTCATACATAAACGACAGAAACAGAAACTTACAGGGTTAAAAAATTTAGATGAAACGTATATTTAAAGAAAAAACGTTAAGCATACTGTTACGTAGTATTTTGCTGGGGTATCCGATTATTTCATCGTCCTCCTTTGCAGTACCACTGCGTGCTGAAACTGATGAGTTCAATGCCAATTGGGGACTAAGTCGTATTGGTGCGCAGTATGCTTATGAAAAAGGCTATACGGGTAAAGGAATTTCCATTGGGGTTGCAGATTCAGACTTTCCCTCAGGAATAAGCGAACTTACTGACAAACTCACATTTGTTACACCCAATAAAGATGGTAAAGAACATAATTCAGACTTAAGTATCGGCAGTAAAGTAGCTGACGGATTCAATGCCGAAGATTATACCCATGGCGCTCATGTTTCTGGGATCATTGGTGCTAAAAAGAATGATCAAGGCATGCACGGCGTAGCCTATGGTGCAGATATTTTTGCACAACATATGAATAATAATATTTACCCTTTTCTCGACACTACGGCAGTTCGTCTAATTAATAATAGCTGGGGTACAGAGGGAGATAAAGACTATGGCATCAATCCTGGAGATCCTCAATGGAAAGACTTGATTGGTATCGATGGTATAAGCACATCAACAGTAAAAGACTTTGAAAAAAAGTCTGATAAAAACAGACCCTATGATTTTTTAAATCAAGTCATATATACGACCACCCCCACGAAAAGGGGGGAATCTAAAATTTCAATTACAGTGAAAGATGTAGTTGAAGCTGAAGACGGTATAATTGAGCGTAATGGTCAAAAATTCAATTTTGGGGCAAATGACAAATCAAACAATGGGCTTGTCAACCAAATCAGGGCCCTTCGAGAAGCTGGAAAACAAGGCGTAGTCAACGTTTTTGCTGCTGGAAATTACAATCATTATAACGAACCTGGTGCCTTTCAAGGGATGCCTATCGTTTATAATGACTTACTGCCCAATTATCTTACTATCAGTAATCTAACATTGGTTCGCAGTAAAGAAATCACTGTTCCAGAAGATAGTGAAACGCTCAGTGCGGGTGATGATTTACAATTTTTTGAAGTTACTTTTCAAAATAAAAAATATTTACGTCAAGCAAATCTTGCAATTGGCAAAGAAGACTATTTGTGGGAACAAGTCGGTCAAGGTCTTCGACAAACTCAAATTTTGGTGAATGACGATAGCACCAAAGAAACACTGTATACAGGGTCTTCACAATGTGGTTATACCGCATTGTGGTGTGTGGCAGCGCCCGGAACAGGGATTTATAGTTCAACATTTAAAGTTGAAGATGGAAAGCTTGCTGATAATTATGAGTATATGACTGGAACCTCAATGGCTGCACCACATGCCACAGGTGCTCTCGCTGTTCTTATGGAACGCTTTCCCTATATGAGCTCCAGCCAGACTGTTTCTGTTTTAAAAACCACAGCTGCTGATATGGATGAAAATGGTAGAGTAACTGATGGTCGTGCCAAAGTAATTGATAAATACTTTGGTTGGGGAAAAATTGATCTGGAAAACGCCATTAAAGGACCAGCAATGTTTGCTTCAGCGGATGATGTAAAAAACATGCTTGCTGAGGATGTAAAACAAAATTTGGGTGATGATCTGGATAATCTGGCCAATACTTTTGGAAATGGTGATTTCACCGTCAATATGGGCCAAGGGATAAAATATGATATTGGCACAACCAGAGAACGTAGTTGTGATGCAGCTGAATGTTCATTCGATACTTGGTCAAACAATATCGCTGGTAGCGGTGGTCTGATTAAAAAAGGCAGTGGAACATTACAGTTATCGGGAAACAATACCTATGCAGGCAATACTTTCATTAATGAAGGTGGTATTGATATCAAAGGATCTTTATCTTCAGGCATTATTGTCAATAAATTAGGGACACTTTCTGGTCAAGGTCAATCTGCAACAATCGAAATCAATAGTGGCAGATTTGCACCATCACTTTACAATCAAACAGGATTTAGTACATTTACTATTAATGGAGATATTAAATTTAGCCCTGACGCCACATATTCAGCCAAAATTAGAGACAAAAATGAGCAAGTGGACAAATTGGTTGTTCGGGGTAATGCTTATTTAAATGGAGCTAACTTCCAGACCTATGAACAAAGCCCAGATAAATTACTTGGGAAAAATGATACCCTCCGCTATCAAGGTAATGAATATACCTTAATGGATGCTACAAAAATTAATGGAATATTTAATAATAACTATCTTACATCGATTGCTACTGAAAATATTCAACCAGAATTAACAAAAACTGAAGAAGATAAGAAACTTAAATTACAATTCAGGGACTTAACTGCCGATAAAGCAGCCGCGGAAAAAGC
>NZ_KB849281.1:73711-485396 GCF_000368145.1 Acinetobacter guillouiae CIP 63.46
GAAAAAGCCGCTGCCGATAAAGCTGCCGCGGAAAAAGCCGCTGCCGATAAAGCTGCTGCTGAAAAAGCTGCTGCTGAGAAAGCCGCTGCTGAGAAAGCCGCTGCCGATAAAGCTGCCGCGGAAAAAGCCGCTGCTGAAAAAGCTGCTGCCGATAAAGCTGCCGCGGAAAAAGTCGCTGCCGATAAAGCCGCTGCCGATAAAGCTGCCGCTGAAGCAAAGTTATTGGAGCAAGCTAGAGCTGAAAAAGCGACCCAAATTGCATCAATTCATGGCGATATTCTGGCAGAAGAATTTCAGGATATGGATCACAATCGTCGTTTAACCAATCAACGTCTACGCTATATTCAACGTAATCAGGAGAACAGTAATAATGCTTGGATAGATTTTTCAGACTCAAAAAGCAAGTCTCGTCTGGGGGAATGGAATAATCTCAGCAATGCCAAGATGCATGATTATAATGTTCAGAGGCAGGGTCTAGCTTTAGGCGCAGATACTACACTTGGAGATTGGGCAATCGGAATAACGGCAGCCATTAATAGCAAAGATTTAAATAACAAAAATAATGCCAAAGCTAAAATCGATAATTATCAGTTCGGTATCTATACAGGGACTCAAATTGATCAAATCAATTTTCGTTTCAGTGGTACATTGGGACGTAATGAGGTTAAATCACGATTTAATGATCAGAATGATGGTCAATTTAATGCAAAATACAATGGTCGTACTTATCAGTTGAACGCTGAGATGGGCTATGCATTGCAACACAATAACCTATATATGGAACCATTTATCGGTGTTGCATACGACTACTTAGAAAATGATTCCATTCAACAAAGTAATGGATACTATTCACTAAATAGTGAAAAAACGAATATTGACCGTGTATCTTCAACTGTCGGTCTGGATATATCTCAAAAATGGAACGTATGGGATACAACATCTCTAAGTTTAAATGCAAGCTTAGCATGGCAAAACCGTTTAAAAAATAATGATAAAGCGGGCAAATTAACATTTATATCAAATAACTCACTGATTGCTGGAGATGCTGGTTATTTAGATGTTCCCAATAATCAGAACACAGGCATCATCAATTTTGGTTTCAATGTCGATATCGCCAACACCCACGGGTTTTCGGTCAATTATGAAGGACAGTTCGCGAAAAAATATAGTGAAAATGGCATAAGACTCCAATATGGCTATAAATTTTAATCAATAGGTTGCAATATTATTATGAAAAATAGCTTGTTTAAAAACATCATGTTGATATGCATATTCGGTCATGGATTACATAGCATGGCATTAAATGCAGCACCTTACTCAAATCAAACTGGTCAATCACCACTAATTGTTGCGCATCGCGGTGGAACGGCAGATGCACCTGAGAACACAGCCTATGCAATTGATCTCGCTTTAAGGAATCACGCAGATGTGATCTGGATCAGCGTACAGTTAAGTAATGATGGTGTTCCTGTACTCTATCGCCCTAATAATCTGAATGCTTTAAGTAATGGCCAAGGTTTGGTCTCTGCATATACTGTAAAACAATTACAGGGCTTGGATGCTGGATGGAATGTCGCCCGCAATGCAGGACAACAAACAATTTACCCATGGAGAGGTAAAGGAATCCGTATCCCAACACTTCAACAGGTGCTTACTCAATTTCCTCGAACCACTTTTTATATTGATATTAAATCGCCTGATGCAGATCCGGTGCAAATTGCTACGGCTATTAAACGTGTACTCGTTTCCACCAACTCACTTAACCGAGTAAGGCTCTACTCTACTGAACGCCGTTATACAGATGCCGTCAAACAGGTCGGTCAAATTCCGTATTTTGTTGCAAGAGATGATACTCGGGATATTTTAGCTCGTGTCGCGCTGAACCATAATTGTCAGGCTGCTCAAGAACCAATTGGGTGGCATGGTTTGGAGTTAAGACGGCAGGTTGAGGTTGTAGAAACCTATACCTTAGGTGAAGGCCGTTCAAAAGCAGAGTTTGTTTGGGATAAGGAAATTATGAACTGTTTTAGGACACAAGCAGCAAATCGTATTGTCCTGTTCGGTATCAATTCTGAAGCAGACTATCGAATAGCAAAACAGTTAGGTGCTGAAGCCGTAATGGTCGATTCCCCTGCTCAATTTTCCAATCGATGAAGTGTTTAAGTTAAGTCAACTCATAGATCATTACAGTAAGGCAGTTCAATATAAATTGAACTGCCTTACTCAATCTTACTTTCGTTAAAGATCACCATTAACTAAGCATTAGACAGGATGGCTGGTCAACCATTCTCGGGGAGACATGCCTACCCTGACTGAAAATGCGCGAGATAATGCTGATGGATTAGCATAACCCAGTTCTTCAGCCAATATTTTAATTGAATGCCCTTCACGCAATCTACTTTGTGCCAAAGCAATACGCCAGTCTGTTAAATATTCAGCTGGTGTCTGTCCCATCACATCACGGAAGGTATTGGCAAAAGCTGTTCTAGACATACATGCCAGTTCAGCCATACGCTCTAGTGTCCACGATTCACCTGGATATTCATGTATTCCCACCAGCGTGCGCGCCAAACGTGGATCTGAAAGACCAATAATAAGTCCAGTGCTTACCCCTGCTTCATGAGGATGATCTAATAGCCAACGTAATAGTTGAAGCACCACCACTTCAAATAACCGATTCGCTAATAATCGTTGCCCACAACGGGCATGGTCTGTTTCAGCAAATAATAGCGCAAGCGCCTGATCCAATCCTTGTACGCGCGCTAGAGGAAGTGCAATTACGGCAGGTAATGCCCTTACCAGTGGATTCTGTTGCCCACCATCCAGTATCAACCGCGCGCAGGTAAAATCAGCACCTTCTCTGGGCGGGTTATGAAAATGATGTGTAATTGGGCCAGGATAAAAAAGTAGCGTTGGTTCATCAAAATGCATGTGTCTTGGCAAATGCGCCATAGCTGGATGACTGACTTCCAGTTGTCCCTGACGTAAGACATGTAAATAGCCAAACCCGTCACAAGCATCAAAATGGCTGACGCCACATAACACACCAGTATGGTACAACTCTGCCTGCATGCGGAAACGATCAAGCAGACCTGAAAGGCGATCAATGGGGTGAATCGTTTTCATTTGAACGAATTGATATATTTTATGAACATATTGTATCTAATCATACAGTGAATTTACACATAATAATCAAAGTTTGATGCACTTCTACTATCACTACGATCCTTTAAGGAGAATAACATGTCACGTATCAACCTTGACACTCAACTTGCACCCCAAGCAAGTCAACCTTTATTAACCCAAATTCAACAAGCTTTTGGCACGACTCCAAATATGTTTAAGGCAGTGGCAAATTCGCCAGCAGCTTTACAAAGCATGTGGTCCGCTTTTGCTGCCTTAGGTAAAGGTACACTTGGTGCAAAATTAGGTGAACAGATTGCTGTTGCAATCGCCAATTTAAACCGCTGTGAATATTGCTTAGCAGCACATACTGTACTCGGTCAAAATGCTGGCGCTAGCGCTGCTGAAATGGCTGAAGCGCAAATAGGAAAAGCAGCTGATGATAAAACAGCAGCAGCACTGACTTTTGCTTTAAAGGTGGTCAATCAACGAGCTCAGATGACTGATGCTGATATCGCAACACTTCGCAATGTAGGTTTTAATGACCAACAAATCGTTGAGATCATGGCGCATGTGGCTTTGAATATATTCACCAACTACATCAATATTGCACTAGATACGCCAGTAGACTTTCCACGAGTCGAATTAATATAAAACATACCGACCTCTCGTGTTTAACAGGGAGGTCGCTTTCATTAAATATAAGATTTTTTTATGCGTTGTTGCACTTCATCTAAAAATCCAAGCAATTTAAATGATTGAACTTAAATCAAAAGGATCTATTTCAGGATCAATGGGTTGATAGGCTTGGATAAAAGTCGGTGACATCCGTTTCGGACGCCCTGAAGCAATTTCTATACATGCCCATTTGGTATTGCCAGTAAAGAGCAAGCTTTGGTCTTTGGCATTAAAAAAAGCATACTGACGAAAAGAATAAAGTGCGTTGATCTCGTATAACCAAGTTCTCAAAATAATATCATCATCTAACATTGCTGCTTTGCGATACTGAACATGATGTTCTACGGCAACCATTGCATGTTTCATTTCTAAATATTGATCGAGTCCAACACCCAATGTTTCGATATGTGCAGATGCAACATCCTGCATCCATTGTACATAGACCACATTGTTTACATGACCTAAGACATCTATATGCTCTGGTTTTACTTCGATTTTTAAATCAAATACTGAACTCATATCTTCTTTCCTTTTCCACTTTTTCAACCATCCGTATAAGTTTGACATAAAAAAGCCACCCTTTGAGTGGCTGATTCTGATCAGTTGTATTTATTGAATACGTAATCCAATCATAGCATGTTGCCCTTCACGAACAATCGCAACACGCGCTACCGTATTTTTCTGTAGCTCAGAAATAGCATCAACAAAACCACTCGTTGGATTTACTTTCTTGTTATTTACTTGTGTGATCACATCACTAGGTAAAATCCGTGACTGTGCAGCCAAACTATCTCTGGTCACATCATGAATAAATACATAAAGAGCATAACCTATAGAAGTTTATAATACTCATAGAGCATATATGTTCTGAAATATAAAACGCCTGATGACATTCATCAGGCGTTGATGCGAAATAAATTTCAAACTATTTCATGACTACACCGCTTGAGCATAAGTTAAATTGGCAGACTTTCCCAACCACAGATCATTAACACTTTAGCTAAGAAGCTAAAATTGGATGATTAATGTAGACATATACCAAGCATCAAATTATTATAAAAATATAGTGATCAAAAATCATAGCTAATCATCATATTAAAGCGATTATCTACACCTGTTAAATCATTGAAAGTTTCTCGCTGTCCATAAACATATTCTAATCCAAAATCTATCGACTTAAATGGGCTATAAATCGCATTTGCCCAGCCCTGCCAAAGTTGCTTATTTTGTGTATTATCATCATATTTTAAATTTGCAAACGTGCTACTATCATTGGCTTTCATATAGCCATAACCAATCGTAGAACGTAATTTAGGATTAAACTTATGCGTTATTCCTAACGAGATCGTATCAAACTCATTTTCATGCATCTGATTATTTATATCCAAAGCATAGCCACTATTACTCCAAGCTAAAAACCGGCCATCTCCTTTTACATGATAATAATCAGCCTTCAATATTGTATTAGGAGAGATTAAATATTTTCCCCCCAAACCGATTCCCCAAGCTAACTTTTCATCATTTGCTGTTTTCTTTTCTGCAAGGAAACTACGACCTGAAATTAATGAGCCATTATCAAAATTATGGTTAATACGTCCAACGAACGCAGGTAATCTCATTTCATTGTCAGGATCAGTGGCAGCTGTATATTTAGGGTCTTCGATACTAATAACAAAATTTGTTTGATCCGTAATCTTATCTGTATACCTAAGCACAGGTACTCGCAATAAGGATCCTCCAACATATGAAGCAGGCTCAATAGTTTCAGGTAAATATTCAGGTGCAATAAAATTTGACCATGTCTGACCGACTAACCATTTATCAAATGTCAAATAAGCATGACGTATACGAAATTGATCTCTTGTTGCACCACCAAAAAAATCTGTTTCAATCTTACCTTTTATTTCCCCTACTGGTGTTTCAGTCCTGAAGTTTGCTCCGATACGTGTAGCAGCAGCAGTCGCACGGAATCGATCACGTTGCTTATATTCCTCATGGGTATTTTTTAATGGTACAGCATTGATATTATTATACATTGTCGATGCACCAGTAGCTTGATAGGTTGCATCAGCGCGTATAAATCCATAAATATTGACCTCTGTAGATCTCTTTTTTTCTATCATGGACATCGACGGTGCAGATTGTAACTGCAGACTATTCTCATTTTTTAAGTTTTGAACCTCTTTCTGAAGTGCCATAAGTTCTTTTCTGAGTTCGTTATGTTCATTCTGACTGATATTGGCAAAACTGCTGTTACTCGATACACCAGCCACAATCGCCATAAGTATCATTTTAAATATATTAGTCCCTTGATTTAACCTATCCATCTTTAACATTTCCTTTTGATTATTTAAATTATTGATTCCAAAAAGTCTAAAAACTGCTAAAACTGAGCCAACATTCCATTTGGCTGAGCAATGTGTTTACAGGTGGTAAATATCAATCACTTGGTTGATATAATCGTTTTTAAGCACAACATACTTACTTAAGATTTTGGGTTGTTCAGTTGAAAAGTCGATCACATAACATGACATGCCGAAATAGCTGTAGTTGGTTTTATAGCGGAAACTCAAAGTGTTCCAATTAAAACGTACCGTGACTTTGTCACCATCACGTTCCACAATCTCAATATTGGAAATATTATGGCTGGTACGGGTATCAGGTATGGTCGCAGATGAACGTTCTGTTTTAATCCGAAATACACGATCTTCTAAACCTTGGCGATCCGGATAGTAAATCAATGAAATTTCTGATCGTGGGTCTTCTGTCAGTTGATCATCATCATCCCATGCAGGCATCCAGAAAGAAGCCTCGGGCGCATAGCACTGTAACCATTCATCCCACTGTTCCTCATCTAAATAACGTGCCTCACGATATAAAAACTGGGTCACTTGCTCGAGACTAATACTGTCTAAATTGATTGGGGTATTCATACGGTTTCTCCCAAATCTTGTTGCCCTGCAAGTTCTTTTTCTCTGGCAATTGCTCGTTTTATTGAGCTCAACCAATATTGATGTTGTGCAAGGTATAGGCCTTCATCTTCAGTTTTGATGCCACTTAATATAGGTTTTAAACCAATTTCCTGAGCTGCATCATCTGGACCATAGATCCAGTGCTTAGAGCCACGACACATATCATTCCATTCCAGTTCAATACCTGCATAACCAGCTTGACACGCACGGAATTCTTCTAAGTCATCAGGTGTTGCCATACCTGATGCATTAAAGAAATCTTCATACTGGCGAATACGGCGGGTACGTGCATCAAGTGCTTCGCCTTTTGGTGCAATGCAGTAAATCGTCACTTCAGTTTTATTCACACTTAACGGACGCAATACACGAATCTGTGAACCAAATTGATCCATTAAGTAAACATTTGGATAGAGGCAAAGGTTACGTGAACGCTCAACAATCCATTTAGCCATTGCTCCACCAAACTTGTCGATATACTCCTCATAACGTGCATAGTTCGGGCGATCTTCTGGATTGGCCCATTGTGTCCACAACAACATATGACCATGTTCAAAGCCATAGCAGCCACCGCCCTGCTTACCCCAACCACCGGCACTCATGGCGCGAATATTATCCTGTGCCTGCTTTTCCTTTCGCTGTTGTGTGGTTGCAGCATAGTTCCAGTGAACGGCGGAAACATGATAACCATCGGCACCATTTTCGGCAGTCAGCTTCCAGTTACCTTCATAAGTATAGGTAGATGCACCACGTAAGATTTCTAGACCATCTTCGGACTGATCCACAATCATATCGATGATTTTCGTCGCTTCACCTAAGAACTCTTTAAGTGAAGGAACATCAGGATTCAAACTACCAAACAAAAATCCTTTGTAATTTTCAAAACGCGCAACTTTTTTTAGGTCGTGTGAACCGTCTTTGTTAAAGCCATCTGAGTAACCTGCATCAGAAGGATCTTTAACTTTCAACAATTTTCCTGAATTATTAAATGTCCAACCGTGGAAAGGACAAGTATAGGTGGCCTTATTGCCACGTTTATAACGACAAAGCTGTGCACCACGGTGCGAGCAGGCATTGATCATGGCATTGAGTTCACCAGCACGGTTACGTGCAATGATGATCGGTTGACGACCGATATAGGTCGTGTAGTAGTCATTGTTATTTTGGATCTGGTTTTCATGTGCCAAAAACACCCAGTTACCTTCGAAAATGTATTTCATTTCAAGTTCAAACAACGCTTGATCAGTAAAAACTGAACGATGAAGTTTAAATTCACCCGTATCGACATTGTCTACAAACAACTCATCGATACGATCTAGATGGCTGGTATTTATTATAGGAATACGTGGCATGTCCTTTCTCCAACTTTCCAAATGAGGGAAGCCACCAAGCTGAAATAATGATGTAAATCATGTAGAGCAAATATCTCGGTTCCTATCGATATTGAGTGCCTACATGATGGTGATCAACTTAAGTTGAGAATACAAAGCTGATTGTTTTTATCATTTCAACATTGAGTGCAATATGATCAGTGAATAAAATAAGAAGTGACTCAAAGAAATTAAAAAACTAGATGTTTGACGTTGATAAAATTATTTCTTCCATCATCAAAGCATTGCTTACTTTAAATTCCCTATTGTTAATTTCTCTTAACAAGTCAGTTCTATGACTGATTTGCTAAATTTATTTTTTTATGTATTATTAGTCAAATTGTTATTTTTTCTAATAAATATTAATGGTATCTATTATGGTGGATTTAAATTTAATTCGGGCTTTTGTCACAATCTACAATACACGTAGCGTGAGTACAGCTGCTGTGCATTTAAATATTACTCAACCATCAGTAAGTCACAATTTATCCAGATTAAGATATTTATTTAAAGATCAGCTATTTATCAGAACAAAAGAAGGTATGATTCCAACAACTTATGCAACTCAGTTGTATGAATCATTGAATCATCATCTTGTTGAGATTGAAGGTGTTGTCAGTGAAGTAAAAAACTTTGATGCCAAGACGAGTGAAAGGTGCTTTAGAATTGCTTTAACAGACATCGGTGGCTTATATTTCCTCCCTATCATTTTGTCACACCTAGAAATCCATGCACCCCACATAACATTGGAAATAACGACTGTCGATATGAATAAATTATCGGATTGGTTAATCACTGGTAAGGTTGATGCGGCAATATGCAATAAAAATTTAGAAGACAAAAGTTTAAATACTTTAACGTTATTTGAAGAAAAATATACTTGTTTAGTCAGTCGAGGGATCGTTCTAGAAGGCAATAAATTTACTTTAGATAATTTCTTAAAAGGCAATCATGCTGTTGTACCCGCGTCTACAGGTCATAACCTAGTAGAAAATTATTTAAGTAAACAAGGATTAAGACGAAAAATTAAACTACAAGTTCCTCAGTTCAGTATTTTAGGGGAGCTCATTGCCAAACATAATTTAATTGTCACTGTACCTTCTCGAATAGGTGAATATTTTAAACACAATTCTGATATTCAAATTTTTGATGTGCCTTTTGAATTGCCTTGTTTCGATGTAACTCTACATTGGTATAAAAAGTCAGCTGATACCTCTGCACAAAAATGGTTTATAAATTTTTTAAAAGAGATTTTAACCGATCACAACGAAATGAACTAAAAATAATGACTTGGACGTTGACTGCTTGCTTCTATGTTGGTGCGTTGCAATGCCAAATATAACGGACACTGTTTTAGTAATTCTCTGCTTTTTTCAATAATTATTTATTCTTATATTTCAATTCATTAAAAATTTAATATTTCAGTATAGAAAATAAATATAGATAAAACATATATTGCATAATATGTTTTATTAATTTGATCTATAAAAATAATAAACTATATGATTTATAAAGATCATGAGAAATGATTGATTATAAAATCTTTTCAGGTAGTGGATGCCTGGAGAAAAAGCTATTGAGTTAAAAGGGATTGAAATTCACTACGTTGAATTATAGATAACTTTTGATTCTATCCAAAGGATAGGAAGCGATGCAAAATATTAATGCTGTAGACCTTATTGATAAGGTTCCTCTCAATAAACACCATAAAATTTTAGTCTTTTGGTGTGCTGTTATTATGTTATTTGATGGATATGACCTTGTAATTTATGGCTCTGTTCTCCCCCACTTAATGCTTGAATGGCAACTTTCGCCCCAAACAGCAGGACTTCTGGGTGCGGCATCTTTAATGGGGATGATGCTTGGTGCTGTTACTCTCGGTATGGCGGCTGATAAATTCGGTCGAAAAAATATCATTATTGCTTGTACGATTTTATCGAGTCTCGCCGTCACGATGAATGGCTTTGCACATGATACAACAACATTCTTTATTTGCAGATTACTCACGGGTGTCGGACTAGGTGGTGCAGTCCCCAATTTGGTGACAATTATTAAAGAGATGGCGCCTGGTTCACATCGTAATCGTTTGATTAACTTAGTACTCGCCTTTTATGGTGTTGGCGCCATACTTTCCGGCTTAGCAGGCTTGTTTTTGATTCCAGTTTTTGGATGGCAAGCAACTTTTTGGATTGCTGGCACATGTATTTTCTTGATTCCATTAATGTATAAGACTTTTCCAGAATCCATCAGCTATCTCATTCATAAAAACCGTCAAATAGATGTGATTAGCACACTAAAAAAATTAAATCCTAACCATAAGCATGAAAACAATATGCACTATGTCGTAGACATGACAGCAAATTCGCAAAAAATACCTGTTCTTGGTCTATTTACAGAAGGCAAAACTGTCAGAACTCTGCTGATTTGGTCGGGATTTGCCATGGTTATGCTTATGGTATTTGGTCTAAACACCTGGCTACCTAAACTGATGAATGTCGGTGGATATTCTCTCGGCTCTAGTATCACATTTTTAGTAACACTCAACATTGGAGCGATTCTAGGCACTTTAATTTTTGGAATCCTCGCTGATAAATGGGGATCAAAACCCACATTAATTTTTGGTTATTTACTTGCATCAGCTTCGATTAGCTGCCTAGGATTTCACCCTCCTGCATTTGTCCTGAGCATATTGCTAGTGATCGCAGGTGGCGCAACTGTTGGTTCCATGTCTGTTATTCACACTTTAGCTGCGGACTTCTATCCTGCGAATATTCGTTCAACAGGTGTCAGTTTTGCCGCAGCAATGGGCCGATTTGGTGCAATTTCTGGCCCATTATTCGGCGGATTTTTACTCGCAATGAATTTGCCATTTGAGCAAAACTTCATGGTATTTGCACTGCCCGGAATTATAGGCGCAATTGTTATTGCTTTATTTACACATCAGAAGATGTCTCCAGTTCAACTCACGACGAAAGGATAAAGCCATGAATATACAAACAAAAATCATAGAACAAATTTGGAAAGAACATATTTTTCAAGGAACTTGGGTTAAAACCAATAACGCTTCACGTGAAATTATAAATCCAGCAACTGGGGAGATTATTTCATCTGTACAGCTTTCTTCTGTAGATAATGTCAATACTTCAGTTCAAATAGCGATGCAAGCCCAACACATATGGAAAAATACAACATTTGAAACACGTGCCAAGGTCCTGAGAAAGGCCGCACAAATTTTTGAGCAAAATATTCAAACTTTTATTGATTGGAACATTCAAGAGTGTGGATCAACAGCGCTTAAAGCTGGCTGGGAAGCCAATGCCTGTATCGAACAATTATACATGGCTTCATCTATGCCAATGTCTGCATCAGGTGAGGTTTTTCCATCCGCTATCCCCAATAAAACCAATGTATGGTTACGTGTTCCTATCGGTATTGTCGGTGTAATCTCCCCTTGGAACTTTCCTTTATTATTATCTATCCGCTCTATAGCACCAGCTTTAGCAATGGGCAATAGTGTGATATTAAAGCCTTCAGAATTTAGTAATGTTACGGGAGGTTCTCTTTTAGCCTGGCTATTTGAAATGGCAGGTTTGCAATCAGGAGTTTTTCAGGTATTGAATGGCGAAAGTGAAATTGGTGAGACGATAGTGAATCACCCTCAAGTGAATATGATCTCTTTCACAGGTTCAACTGTTGTCGGTAAGAAAATTGCCGTGGATTGTGCTAAACAATTAAAAAAATGTGCGCTTGAACTGGGCGGCAATAATGCGATGATTATTTGTGAAGATGCAGATTTAGAGATCGCTGTAAATAATGCTGTCTGGGGAACTTTTCTACATCAGGGGCAAATTTGTATGCAGACTGGACGTCATTTAGTGCATCGTAGCATTGCGAGTGTCTATATTAAAAAACTGAAAGAAAAAGCATTATCACTAAAAGTTGGCAACCCCTCCTCGCCTGATACACAATTAGGTCCACTTATTAATCAGGCTCAGCATGTAAAAGTGAGCCGTATGGTTGAGGATGCGGTAAGTCAAGGTGCTATATTGGAATGTGGTGGTAAAGGTGAACAACTGTTTTTCCATCCAACTATTTTAACGAATATCGATAAAAATGATCCGATTTTTACCGATGAGATATTTGGTCCAGTAGCACCGATCATTATTTTTGATGACATCAAAGAAGCGGTTGATATTGTCAATTCATCGAAATATGGTCTTGCTGTGGCAATTCATAGTAAACACACTGCTTGGGTCTATGAGTTAGCCAAAGAAATTAAAAGTGGCATGATTCATATCAATGATCAGACAGTAAATAATGAATATCACGTACCTTTTGGTGGAATGGGTGAGTCAGGTTATGGTGGCCGCTTTGGTGGTCCTGCTAACTTTGATGAGTTCAGTCAACGTCAATGGATCAGTATTTTAGACAAAGGGATTCAATATCCGCTCTAAATGATGAGAGATCTGATGGACTCAGGTTGAAAGTAAAATATTTTTACTTTCAACCTTTTGCATAAAGGTTTCATCTTAATTAAAAACCTAATAATTCTGAGTTTTACGTATAATCTTGATAACGTTAAAATTCATTTTTTTATACTTTGATAGCAGATCAAAGGCGCTGGCACTGTAGAACTGTTTGCCATATCAAATAGATCATTTTAAACTATTTCTTTATCTACTTATTATGCTATGTCCATCGCTTGTTATTGTAATAAAAGCAAAAACTTAATCATTTTGGTCCAATTTTTCAACTTACTGTATTAAACTCAAACTGACCTCAACTAAAGAAATTCCTCATTGATGGATTTTGCGATATTGAACAGGTATATCTATTTTTTTTGTTCCGTGACCTGCTCTTTTTATCTTATGAGTATTTTATATAAATAGACTAACTCAAAATATCAGAGTTGTATTGAAGATAACTCATGCCCAACCGCTTTACAGATGGGCAACCTATTTGTGCTAATGTGCGGTCAACATCCTGCTTCATCAGTTGGATTACTTCATCAACACCAACTTCACCTTTAGATGCTAAACCATAGAGTGTGGGGCGACCTAAACACACCATATCAGCGCCTAAACACAATGCTTTGACAATATCTGAACCCCGCCTAAAACCACTATCAATCAAAATCGGTTGTTGAATACATCTAGAAACTTCTTGCAAGGTTTCCATAGGAGACACACTACAATCAAGTTGACGTCCACCATGATTAGATAAAATTACCCCATCAACTCCACACTGAATAGCAATTTGAGCATCTTCAGCGCTAATTATACCTTTTACCAATAATTGATGAGGCCAAATCTCACGGATACGTTTTAAGCTTTCTTGATTGAAACTGGCATCCATTTGGCGCTTCATAATTGCGACTTGAATGTCTAGACTATCTGTCTTAGAGCTTACAAAATTTGCTAACTGTGGCTTGCTATTGGCTAAAAAACGTAACGACCATGCCGGATGTAACATACCATCTAGCACTAAGCTTGCAGAAAATTTTAATGGTAATCCAAACTGATTACGCAGGTCACGTTCTCTATAACCGTTTACACCAACATCCAAGGTCACAATCAAAGTTGTATAACCCGAGTCTAAAGCACGTTGCACCATTTGTTTGGCTAGTTCTTGATGTACAACATAAAGCTGAAACCATTTTTCACCATCACTAGATCTGGCGACTTCCTCGATCGACATATTGGAAGCTGTCGATAACATAAATGGTATATCGGCTTTAGCAGCACTTTTTGCAAGTAAAGCATCCCCTTTAGGCCAAAATGAACCATTTAATCCGGTAGGTGCTATCGCAAAGGGCGCACTCCAAAGACGATTGAACAACTGACAGGAAATGTCTCGTTCACTAATATCGACCAAACGCTGCGGCTTAAACCGCCATTGATCAAATACCTGTCGATTGTGATGTAAGCCTTTTTCATCATCTGCCCCACCTTCCAGATAATCATAAATCACTTTGGGTAAAGTCGATTTTGCAAGTTTTTGGTAGTCTTCCACATTGATCATTTTATGAGGCATAAGAGCGTTCCTGTTCAGCCTATTACAATTAAAAATTTCAAATTTTGGCCTAGTTTAATGCCAATGTTTATATTTGCTTGTCTTGCCAATACCAGGATTAAAACTATTGGTTGGATCTAATTCTTTAAGATGAATCTGATAATCGAGAGAAGCTTTATACAAATGGCCGACATTATGCTCAGCGGGGTATTTGGCTCCACGCTGTTCTAAGTATGCAAGTACGTCATGCTTAAATTGGATCGCATCAACATTTTCCTTAAGTAAGTAATCCTGATGTGAAACAAAACAGAAAAAATGACCACAACAGCTCTCCATCATGACTTGTTGTTTTAAATAGTCTGGTAAATCTATTGACCAACAATCATCATTCCGTCGAAAAGCAACATCAAAAGAAACTAAGCGTTGATTTGGATCAATTCCCGTACTTTCGCAGTAATAAACCACACAACCACCTACAGCAAAACGGATAAGAAAAGCATTTTTTTCTTCAGCTTTAGTGCATTGGAAAAATTGATCTTTAGAGCCATTAAAAAAATGATTCAATAGCTCTCGTAATTCATCACTTTGCTGTTGATCAACTTTAATCATTAAATGATGTTCATACTGTTGATTGGATGCTTGCAAACGCGGTTCGATCCATGAAGGGGTTAAACGATTAAATAGTTGAATCAAACGATCTGTAAAATTATTGGGAAAAAGAGGGAATTTTCTAAAAAATTGATCTATGTGCGCTTTAAATTTAAATAAGGCTGGAATCTTTTCAGCGCCCCAAATATCAATCGCCTTATACATATGTTTTGCATAACGTTGTGTTAAATCAAATGCATGCCGATGGATATACTCAGCCTGACTCGGTAAAGTCGTCATTTCTGTTAATAGATACCGTCTTAAATCTATTAATTCGGTCTCATTATTACTACTAATAAAGTATGTGGTTGCCTCTTCTGCTGCTTCAAAAGTTGGAAGTCTGACTGCAAAAACGACTAGTTTCCCTGAACAGCCCGAGCTTTCATGTAAATACTCAGGATTTCCATTGTAGCGAGTCGCTGTTGGGGAAGTTATATCTCGTAGTGTCTTGGCATAATTTTCAGCCCAAATTTTTCCATGCGCTAAGTTAACTTTTTGTAGATCATAGTTTTTTTGTTCTAGATTTCTTAGAATTTCTTCTGGATCTTCCCCCAAGTAAATGCCCAGATGGTTAATGAGTTTTAACTTTCCACTTCCATCAACCTGAGCAAATAAAGATTTTTCAGTATACGCTGGGCCTCGACGAATTAATGAACCTCCTGAATTATTACAAATTCCACCAATTACAGACGCTCCGATACAAGATGAACCAATGACTGAATGGGGCTCGCGTTGATGAGGTTTCAGCGCATTTTCCAATTCTGTAAGTGTTTTCCCTGGAAACGCAATAACTTGTTTGGCATCATCCAATAACTGCATACCTTTGAGTTTCATTGTACTTACAACAATAACTTCTCGGTCATAATCATTAGAATGTGGTGTAGAACCACCAGTTACACCTGTATTAGATGCTTGCAAAATTATGATTAAATTATGTTTGACTCCAAATTCAATAACTTGCCATAGCTGGAATAAACTATAAGGAATAACCACAGCAAGTGCATCACCCTTGCCAACACGAAAACCTTTTAAATAAAAGCTTTTATCAACATCTTCAATAAGTATCTGCTGTGGATTAAATAATTGATGCAATTCTTTAATAATAAAATTAGTCTGCATAAAAGTTTTTCCGTGCTTAAGTATTGATAATGATTAATTACTTAACTCAGCTGTCACGACTTCAATCAAAGTCGGTTGCTCTGAATCGACTGCTTTGTTAAAAGCGGAAATAAAATCACTGTCATTCGTTACACTACACGCATCTACACCATAGCCTTTGGCAATGTGTGTAAAATCAATATCTGGGACATCCATACCAGGAACATGTTCAGCATTTAAAACCCCTGCAAACCACCGCAGTGCACCATACGTTCCATTTTTTAAGATAATAAAGATCACTGGAATTTTATACTGAGCAGCAGTCCATAATGCTGTAATACTATAATTTGCTGAACCATCTCCAATCAGTGCTACTACTCTACGAGTTTTATGTGCCAACTGAACTCCGATCGCAGCAGGCATAGCAAAACCAAGGCCACCCGCAGCTGCGAAATAATAACTTCCTTGTTCAGTAAGGCTTAAACGATCCCATAATGCATTGGTTGTTGAAGTAGATTCATTTGTATAAATCGTGCCGTCTGGCGCGAGAATATTAAGCATATCAAACAGCCTTTCTGGCTTTATATAGCCATTTTCACTTGGCTGAGACAGTTCTATTGTATGACGGTGAACTACCGTATCAGTTTTTGCATGAACTTTCTGACTTAATCGTGTCAGGCTATCGCCTAAATCACTCACATAGCATAAACCCATTGCGGCCCGAGCTGCTTCTTGAATATCACAAGTGAATGCAATGAGTTCTGTATGTTCAGATAGATATTGACCAGGTTCATACTGGTGATAACGAAATACAGGTGCACCAAATACTAAAACCAAATCATATTCTTTAAATATTTGGGAAATACCCGCAATACTTGCAGGTAGAATCCCCTGAAAATAGGCATGCGTTGTTGGAAATGGGCATCTTGGTGAAGATGGCGCAACCCAAACAGGAACGTTTAATGCTTCTGCGAAACGGATTGCACTAAGATTGGCAAATTGTCGATCTACATCCGTACCTAGAACTAAAGCGACTTTTTGAGCTGAATTTATTTTATGACTTATAAATAATAAATCTTGCTCTGATAAACACTGTGAACTGGTGACGTTCTTTTTAAGCAAATGTTCATTTTCTCCATCTACTTCAATATCCCAATCATTATAAGGTATGGAAACATATACCGGCCCGGCAGCCTCTGCACCAGCAATATGTATTGCTCGACTAATCGCGTGTGGTACTTCATTTGCAATTGCTGGTTCATGACTCCATTTAACTAAAGGTTTTGGTAATTGAGCAGCTTCAATATTTGTTAATAGCGCTTCAACACCCATCATCGTTCGCGTTTGTTGGCCTGCTGTAATTACCAAAGGTGTATGAGAATTCCATGCATTACTCAATGCCCCCATCGCATTTCCTGTACCAGCAGCAGAATGCAAATTAACAAACGCCGTTTGTCCCGTTGCTTGGGCATACCCATCGGCAATTCCAACGACCGCGCCTTCATGTAAACCCAGAATATATTGAAAGTCAGCAGGAAAGTTTTTTAGAAAAGGCAGTTCATTCGAACCAGGATTACCAAAAATCATTTTAATATTATTTTTTCTCAATATTTCATAGGTATATTGATGAACAGTTTTCACGTATGCCCTTCCTTAACATTCAATTAATTTTTCTAATGATAATACGCAACAAAATATAGATAAAATAAATAATAAATATTATAGATTATAGATACAAACTATATAAAATTATAAACATTTGATTAAAAACATTTTTATATATAAAAAATTGAATCAAAGTATATCTATACCATCAAATCTGAAGTTAAAACTATGGACGAGGAATACATCTTATGCTTAAGATTTATTGAATACTAAAAAATGAAATATTTTGACTTTGAGGTTTTTATATCGGATTGATTCAAAAGCTATTCTTAAAATATTTGCAAAATAAACTTGATCATATAAAAAAGCCACTCTTTGAGTGGCTGATTCTGATCAGTTGGATTTATTGAATACGTAATCCAATCATAGCATGTTGCCCTTCACGAACAATCGCTACACGCGCTACCGTATTTTTCTGTAGCTCTGAAATAGCATCAACAAAATCATTTGGTGTATTTACTTTCTTGTTATTTACTTGAGTAATCACATCACCAGGTAAAATCCGTGACTGTGCAGCTAAGCCGCCTCTGGTCACATCTTGAATAAACACACCACCTTTAACATTTAAACGATTCTTTTCTTGTTCAGTTAAGGCACGAATCGCAACACCAATGATAGGCCCTTTATTTGGCTTGGCCGAAGTGTTGGTATTGTCAACTTTTGCAGGGGTATCATCTGGTGCAACAGTTAAAGTTGCTGTAATCACTCTTGGTTTATCATCACGTAAAACTTCAAGCTTAACAGATTGATTTGGTTGAGTACGATTCAAATAATTCAATAATTCTGAAGTACGTGATATTGGTGAACCATTATATTTTAGGATCACATCGCCTGATTTAAAGCCCGCTTTTTCTGCAGGTGAATTCGGCGCAACTTGGGTAATCAACGAACCTTCTGGTTTATCTAACTTATAAGCTTCCGCTAAGTTTCGATCGATATCTTGTAACATTACACCAAGATAAGAACGAGTGACCTTACCATTCTTTTTCAACTGATCAACAACGTCCATTGCCACATCAATTGGAATAGAGAATGACAGGCCCATATACCCCCCCGTACCACTAAAGATACGAGAGTTTACACCGACAACCTGACCTTGTTGGTTAAATAGCGGACCACCTGAGTTACCCGGATTTAACGCTACATCGGTTTGGATAAATGGAACAGAGGTTTCACCCATCATATTACGTGACTTGGCACTGACAATCCCTGCTGATGCAGAATAATCAAAACCAAATGGAGAACCGATTGCAAGAACAGGCTGCCCGACTTTAAGTTGATCTACATTACCCACAGATAATGATGGGAAATTATTCCCTTCAACTTTTAGTAATGCCACATCTGTACGTTCATCACTGCCCACCACTTTTGCATCAATTTCACGGCGATCATTCAGCATAATCGTCACTTTAGATGCATCTTCAACCACATGGTGATTTGTCAGTAAATAACCATCTTTACTAATAAAGAATGCACTACCATACGCAGTCTTTTCTTGTGGCGCGCGTTGTTGTGGAATAATGATTTGATTACCAAAGAAACGCTTTAGAATTTCAGGTACTTGTTGCTGTAACAACTCTTCCTGAGATAACTTTTTAACAACATTAACACTCACAACAGCTGGGCTGACTTGTTCAACCAAGTTAGAAAAATCCACAGGTGTTGAAGCTTGAACTTGTGATGTTGCCGCAGCGACAGTAAATACTGCTGCATACATTCCTTTTTGTATTAGACCATTACTCATTTCTCACGAACCTGCATCTGATGATTATTTGCTTAAAAATGTTTGTAACATATTATTTAATATCGTTACGTAAAAATATGTTTACATTTTTTTATAAAACAAGACTTTACTTAATTTTATATTAAAAGCCTTGGAATATCTTATTTATACTAAAATCTGACACATGTGACTATTGTAATTTGTTAAAAAAAAGAGTGTTATTAGCAAACATTTTTCAAATTAGCTGATGGACATGTCTAATTTAAGTACAACTCATCAATTTGACGTGGTTATTGTGGGGAGTGGCGGTGCAGGCTTAAGTTTAGCCTTATCTTTGCCTGAACATTTTAATATTGCTGTTTTAGCGAAATCAACCTTAACCGATGCAAGCACATATTTTGCACAAGGTGGTGTTGCTGCTGTACTTGATGAAACAGATTCCATTCAACAGCATATTGATGACACTATGATTGCAGGCGCACAGTTATGTGAGATTGATGCCGTCAAACATACCGTTGAAGGTGGTCGACCTTCTGTCGATTTCTTACTCAACCATGGTGTGCAGTTTACATTAGATGAAGATGAACAATTACATCTGACCCGTGAAGGTGGACATTCACAACGTCGCATTATTCATTCAGCCGATGCCACAGGTAAAGCCATTTCGACCACACTGGTTCAACGTGCTCAAGAAAAGAAAAATATTCATATTTTTGAAAATTACATTGCGATTGATTTAATCACCACACATAAATTAGGACATAAACAACAGCCCAATCGTGCGGTGGGTCTTTATGCACTTGATGAAAACAACGAAAAAGTTCATACCTTTTTAGCGCCATTCACTGCCCTTGCTTGTGGTGGTGCCATGAAAGCTTATTTATATACATCAAATCCAGATATTGCCACAGGTGATGGTATTGCCATGGCATATCGCGCAGGCTGTCGTGTCGCAAATATGGAATTTAATCAATTCCATCCAACCTGTTTATATCATCCTCAAGCACGCTCATTTCTGATCACGGAAGCAATGCGTGGTGAAGGTGCGTATTTACGTTTACCTGACGGTGAACGCTTTATGCTGCGCTTTGATGAACGTGCCGAACTTGCTCCACGAGATATTGTTGCACGCGCCATTGATTATGAAATTAAACGCTTAGGCATCCGTCATGTCTGGTTAGACATCAGTCATAAACCGGCTGAATTTGTTAAAGAACATTTCCCGACCTTATATGCGCGCTTATTAGAACTCGGTATTGATATCACCAAGGATATGATCCCCGTTGTTCCAGCAGCACACTATACTTGCGGCGGCGTGGTGGTTGATGAGCATAGCCAAACTGATTTAGCTGGTTTATATGCAATTGGTGAAACGTCGTATACAGGGTTACATGGGGCTAACCGTATGGCCAGCAATTCACTACTTGAATGCTTTGTATATGGTATGAGTGCTGCCAAGGATATAGAAGCAAAGTTTAATCCTCACTTTGATATACCGACCGTGCCTGAATGGGATGCTTCACAATCGACCAATCCTGATGAAGATGTTGTGATTCTGCAAAACTGGGATGAGCTCCGCCAAACCATGTGGAACTATGTCGGGATTGTAAGAACCACAAAACGTTTACAACGAGCATTGCATCGTATTGAAATGTTGAAGAAAGAAATTACTGAATATTATCAGGATTATCATGTCAGTAAGAACTTGATTGAACTACGTAATTTGGTCATGGTTTCAGAGATGATTGTTCGTTGTGCCATGCAGCGTAAAGAATCACGTGGTCTACACTACACGCTTGATTATCCGGAGCTTTCACCTGAATTAAGAAAAACGGTATTAACGCCACCAAACTTTACAGTCGAAACACCATTGGTAAATGAAGCAGTTTAAAACCCTTTGAAATCACAAAAAATAGTCAGATCATTCTGGCTATTTTTATATAATGTAACTTAATGAGCAAATCAAAGCACTTGAGCAAGAACAAAGCACTGCTTTGTTTGTAGCGCAAGGATGTGGTAGCACAAGGTGAGGTATCGTCTACGCAAATCAATTTAAACTCTTCAAGCTAAAATGTGACAGTGCAAATCTTTTAATGATTCATAAAGTTATAAATTCATTTTGATAAAATGCTAAAACTACTTCTATTTGAAAATAAAACCTTATTTTTGCTGCATATAATTTCGAGGAGAAAGCTGCATTATTTTCTTAAACATTACAATAAATGAGCTATCACTATCATAGCCTAATTTCATTGCAACCTGATGCACTGAATCTCCTTCTGTTAACCACTGTAATGCCAATACAACATGTAACTTTCTTCGCCATTGATTAATACTCATCCCTGTCGTTTGATGAAAAGTTCGTGTAAGGCTTCGTTCACTCATACAACATAACTTTGCCCATTCAGCCAAACTTTGATTCTGCTCAGGATGCTTTAATAAATGGCGGGTCAATTTAACTAAACGAAGATCTTGTGGAATGGGTAAATAAAATGTTGGCTTTACAACTGATTGAATTTCATCCAACAGGCATTGCTGCAAACGGAAGTCTTTTTCTGAAAGCACCGTATCAGACAAGGTTTCTACTCTTTCCAATAAGGCATTCAGCAAATTTGTCACTTGCAACATGGTGCAATTCGGTTCTAAAAGATGATCAAGTTGGGGGTCAATAAATGCAACATAACCACAAGAGACACCATAACTACTGACTTTATGTGGAACATTTGATGGAATCCATAAAGCCTGTTGCGCAGGAACAACCCAAATACCAGATGGTGTTTCCACAGTAATTAAGCCATTCACTGTCATCATCAATTGGCTTTTTACATGCTGATGTGACGCAAGCTCCCAATCAGGAACTTGCTGATGTATTTTTAATACAATAATTGCTTGGTCTATCTGATCTACAAAAAAAGGATCCACATTATCAAGCATGGTTTGCCTATATATTTATCACTTTAAAACAGCGTCGATGACTTTCTGCGCTTGTTGTTGATTGTCTACAATAAACATCGGGTAGCCTGTAAACTTAATAAAGTTATTGGCAAATTTTTGCGTCTCTAGTCGAATATTTTCATCAGGTTCAATATGAATCAATGCTTTCACATATTGGCTTAGAATTTCACGTTTTGCTTTAACCCATGCTGCAACTTGCTTGCGTTCTTCATGATCATTTTTTTGTTCAGGAAAAGCCCCTTCACTGATAAAAACAAAAGTTTCTTTACGACTCAATAATGATTCATAAATTGCAATTGTTTCATCAACTGAAACTGCATCTTCAGCTTGATAACTAATACGAACGATTGGAAAGTTTTCTAAATTTTGAATAAACATGATAACCACCATAAATGAGAATAATTATCATTGTATTGATTTATACAGATCGTACATTACTAAATTCAGCCAAAAAATACGGTATTCCAGCCAAATTTAACAGCGAGTTTAGTCTTTATTTTTTCCATAATAAGTACGATGCGCTATATGAAAAGTTTCAGCATGTAATTTTGCTAAATCATCTAAGTTCTGATAGCCCCCTGCAAGTACAAACATGATCGGAATATTGTCACGTTTGGCAAGGTTAAACACTATTTCCTCTCTTTTTTGAATCAACTCTGTCGTAAACCATGCCGAACCATAAGGATCTGCTTGATGGCAATCCATCCCCGCTTGATAAATAATAATATCGGCTTTCCACTCATTCGCTCGCTGAAACGCTTCATGCAATGCCATAGTATATTGAGCAAAACTTCCATGCTTGGTATGAATGTGGCGGCTTTCCGCACGTTCATACGTGGGGTAGCCAAAAGCCAAACCGTAAATACTAAAATTATATAAATTATCTAATCTGCGGGTAAAATCAGCTGTCCCATCACCACCATGCTGATCGCAATCCAAAATAAAGATGCGCTTATTTGCATAATGTTGTGCAATTAATGCCAAACCATTAAAAGTGCAATATGAGCCGCCATATTCATAATTGGCATGATGAAACCCTTGCGCAATATTGGCGGCAATCCCATGTTGGAATGCCAGTTCAGTTGCCAACAATTGCCCAGCATTGATGGAGAGTACTGCATCTCTTAATTGTTCATTCCAAGGCTTAAAACCAGCAAAAGTTGCCAGTTTTGCGGGTTGCCCTGTTAAAAAAGCCTCGACATATTTAGGTGAATGTAAGGCTTTTAAAATTTCTGGATCAATTTGTTGTGGTTCATGAAATTTATAATCATTAAATTGCTGTAGTTGCTCTGCGACTGCAACAAGTTTTTCCATGCTATTGGTATGTGTTTGAGCAAAATAGCGTGGAGAAAAACAAACATTTAACATAAAGCTATCCGAGACTGAGTGCTCTCAATTGTGATTTTGCAACATCATTGAGTTGTTTTATAAGTGTTGTGTCAGGACTAAAAAGTCCATTATTCACTTGTTGTTCAAAATGTGTCGTAAATGCCCTTTGTCGATTCTCAGGTGAAATGGCTAAAGTGGTTAATCGCAAAAACCAAAAACCTTGAATCTCTTTATAGGGAATAATATAGCCTTTAAACTCTTGATTGGGGACTTTGTTTGCAATTTGTTCAATATCATAATCGACAGAAAATAAAGAACCAATCGGAATACGAATTCCATTCATCAATAAAGGTTGTAAATTTATACAGGAATGATTATCCCCCATGTTCATTTTTTCAATCAACAGAGGACGATTTTGATCATCTACAAAAATATTGATTGAGCCTTGTCTTAACATCGAACGATGGGCAATCTTTAAGAAAAATGCTTCCGCCATTGGACATGAACCCACTTTAGGCTTACCGTCTAGCGTCGCAATTTCAACATAACCTGTTTCATCTGCTGTTTTGGGTAAAATCACATCTTCCAACATAGCGCAAATCACATGACTTTCTTCTAATTGTGCTTGTTGCGATAAGCGTCTTAAGTTTGCTTGGATTGCAACTTCTTGTTCAACTAAGGCTTTAAACTCATCATCTTTGGCTTGAATAAGAAAATTTTGAATCGATTTATTTTGATCTAAGTTATGCCAATCATCGATATCTAAACCATAAGCATTTTTTTGCTCAAGAATTTTTTTTAATTTCTTAAAATCATAATCTTTAAATATTTTTAAATCAGTTGCTTCAACTTGATCACGCGGAAAATTAATGTACTCAGCCAATACGCGTGTAGCCTGCGTATAACCGCAACCACGGCGTTCAGTTTGATGTGAATAGTGTTCATTCAACATCTCCGTCAATTTATCTGATAAAGGAAAAACCTGTTCCTTAAACAAATCTACGACTTCATGACCTGATGACATATTCTTTATTCCATTTAATCTATATTAATTTTCAAAATAAACTATTTATTATGAATAAATTAGCATTATCCCTTGCAGAACTCAATATATCACTCAAGTTGTAATTGCATCTATATCAATCAATACAATTGATTATTTATTATTGTTTTTGATATTTATGATCCATGCCCATACATGATCTAAGTATCCATTAAAGATCTTTCTTAAATCAAAAAATGACCATGTTGAGTGAATCAGATTGGTATTGAAAGTCCCTTCTCCCTTCGGGAGAAGGCTAGGATGAGGGGGATTTTATGATGATCTATGGCTTTAAAAAGGACTAACGTAAGAAGTCTATTGTTAATGACGCTATAACCAAGAATATAGCTTGATAATCAAAACAATTTAACCATCACTAAAAATAGTGATTATTAAAACACCATCAGGAAATACAGCAGGGATTAAAAAAATTCACCCAATACGCATTTTTAAAATCCCTAAATGCTTTATTTTTGTGGTGGAACAGAATAAGTTCCTGTCACATGTGCAACAGGATCATCCGAACCTAAAGAATAAATCCAGACCTCACCTACAATTAAAGCTTTACCCACTTTCATCAATTTACACACGCCACGAATATCAACACCACCCGTTGGCTTGCGTAAAAAATTAATATTCATATTGGTCGTAACCGTCAAACCAACTAAACCAATTTCACCCATAATCGCAACATAGAGTGCAAAATCGGCCAAGGCCATCATGGTTGGACCTGAAACAGTTCCACCTGGTCGTATATCTTGATCACTGACATGCCAAACCAAAGAAGCCCCTTTTTCGGTTACTTCTTCAATTTCACAACGTTGTAAGCTAGGTGAAAAAAATTGCTGTAAGAATTCTACGATTTCAGCTTTCGAGCTTTTCATAATTAAAGTCTTTATATCCTTGACCTAAAACAATATAAAGACTTTTTCGGTCCAAAACACTAGGGGCTGTTGACAATTCGTCTATGTTTGCGACTATAAGTGTTTTTTAGGCAATACTAGGCACGAAATACGAAATTTAGTCATTCTAAATAATGAGAAACATCGTTTCGCAAGGTAACATGTAGCAGCAAAAAACACTCTAGTCCCCCGCTGCGCCTTGCGCTGCAAACAAAGCAGTGCTTTGTTCTTGCTCAGGGTTGTGGCTAAAATTATCTCAGTCTACGTTATGAAACTCGAAAATAGTCTCGCTATTCTCTTCGTTTCATGCCTTGCCTGCTCAATTTTAACCTACAACGCAAGCCATTTATGAAATGCCAACAGCCCCTTTATCATTCAAATCAACAGAATAAATTGCTCAATTTCACTTATGTAGAGGATTGATTGGTATTTATTTTAAGTAGTTCAACGCCTCAGCAAATACTTGCTCTGGTGCTTGAGTCGCATCTAAGCGTTTCATTCGTTGAGAATCACGCAAATGAATTTCAGAAAAACCACTGCGTACTGATTCAAAAAACACCACTTTTTCTTGTTCAAAGCGATCTAAGGCACCGCGTGCACGTGCACGGTTCATTCCCAATTCAATTGGCGCATCCAACCAAAAAGTAATATCTGGCATTTTAGAGACAAAATTTTCATTGAGCAGTTGTAACTTCTCTCGACTTAACCCGCGACCAGCACATTGATAAGCAAAGCTTGAATCGACAAAACGGTCACACAGTACAATCTTGCCCTCTGCCAAGGCAGGTAAAATCACAGCTGCCAAATGTTGTGCTCGTGCTGCATACATCAGCAATAACTCCGTGTCATTACTCATCTGTTCTTCATGATTAACAGACAGCAATAATGAACGGATTTGTTCAGCTAAAGGCGTACCACCAGGCTCACGTGTTAAAACAACCTGTTGACCTTGTTGTTGAAAGTAATCAAATAACTTTTGAATGAGCGTGGTTTTTCCTACACCTTCAGTACCTTCAAAACTTATAAACATGCTCATTCCTTAATTCTTAGACCGCATAACTTGAATATATTCTTGCACTGCACGATTATGATCATTCAGATTGGCTGTAAATTTGTGCCCACCATTACCTGTGGCAACAAAGTAAATGTTTTCAGAAGTATCTGGATGCATCGTTGCTTCAATGGCTTTTTTACTGGGTAATGCAATCGGAGTTGGCGGTAAACCATTGATCGTATATGTATTATAAGCAGTCGGAGTACGTAAATCCTGCTTTGAAATCTTACCCGTATATTTATCACCCATCCCATAAATCACGGTAGGATCGGTTTGTAAACGCATGCCCAGTTTTAAACGACGATAGAACACACCTGAAACCTGACGTAACTCGCTGTCTACACTGGTTTCTTTTTCAATAATTGATGCCATGATTAAGGCTTCATATTTATTTTTATAAGGTAAGTCTGGCGCGCGTTTTTCCCAAGCTTCATCTAAAATTTTCATTTGACGTTGGTACAGGTCAGTCAAGATTTGCTTATCTGTTGCACCTTTATCAAAGAAATAAGTATCAGGTGCAAATAAACCTTCTGGGTGATCATAAGGAATATTTAAGGCTTTCAGCATTTCACCACTCGGAAGCTGAATCACCGATTTTTCAACCAATGGATCTTTTTTTAATGACTGAATTAATTGCTTCGTTGTCGTCCCTTCTATCACCAAAAGTCGACTCATCTGGGCATTTTCAATATTAGAAACCATTTCTAATACTTGGCGTACATTCATACCTTTAGTGACTTCATACACACCAGCTTTCATGGTGTCATGAATGAAAATTTTCCGATAAAGCTTAAGAATGATTGGAAAACTGACCTTATCTTCTTTGGCCAATTGATCAATAAAACCGGTATAGGTTTCACCATTTGAAATAGACAGCTTTTGTTTTAGACCCGTCACTGGATACGCTTTAAAAATACTCATTTTTAAAATGGTTGCAGTAATAATCAAAAAAACAACCAGAACAATCGCAATGCCTTTATAGATGTTATTGCTCACTTGGGCTTGAGTTTTCTTTTTAGATTTTGGCTTAGGTTTGGTTTTAGGCATGAGAATTAAACTGACTTAAATTTAAAGTATTAAATAACTCAACACAGGATTGAGTGTCTAGATGTTGATGATTCAACGTTTCGACCACTTTCATTGGACTGAGGGCATTGCAAAAGAACAGGCTTTGAAAATGTCGAATTTCATCCATATCGATAAAACGCTGTTCACAGGTGACACCATAATAATGCATCCGTGACAAAATTTCGGCACGCATCACACCATGTACGCCATTATAACGAAGTTCAGGCGTAATCCATCTATTGTTTATCCGAATAAAACAATTACTGCTCACACCTTCAACAACTGAACCTTGTACATCTGTGACTAATGCTTCTAACCAACCTTTTGCCTGAGCTTCTTTTTTCAGCAACACTTGTTCTAAACGGTTTAAGGTTTTTAAACCCACTAAATTCGGCATCAATAAGCCAATCGCTTGATCCAATACACCACTGTGAATTAATTCAGGCTGGAAGCATGCAGTTGTTTTTGGATAATAAACCACATAAAGATCGGCCTCATGCTCAGGCATCGCATAACCACGATCACCATCACCCCGACTAATGATGACCTTCAATGTGCCATTTAATATTCCATTTTTTTGTCTTAAACATTGTAGCGTCTGATCCAATAACTCAAAATTCACATCTAAAAATAAACGTTCAGCCGCCAACTTCAATCGAGCACGATGTAAAAGTTCCAACTCCATAACATCTTGATGTAATCGTACTGTGGTAAAACAACCATCTCCATAATGAAATGCTCGATCTAAAAGTGAAATAGAATCAACAAATTGAGCATTTTTAAAACAGATCATTAAGCAATTTCCTATGGCTTTGCACGAATACTATAAGCAATATAAGCATTTTCTTTTTCTCTTTTATTCATATAAAATTCGTTTTTTATTATTTTTTATGGATAAAGACTAGCGTTATGCTCACTCCATCTTACCGAACTTCAGAATTAAATGGGGCAAAAAAATGCAGTTCTCTAAACTTAAATTCGCTGTGGCAGCAGTACTGATCTCAACCACATCTTTCAGCGTTGCTGCAAAAGATTTTTTAAATGTATCTTATGATCCAACACGAGAATTGTACGATAATTTTAACAAACAATTTGCAACGTTTTGGAAATCTAAAACTGGTCAAGACATCCAGTTTAAACAATCACATGGTGGCTCTGGTAAACAAGCGCGTGCGGTTATTGATGGTTTGCAAGCAGATGTTGTGACTTTAGCATTGGCCGCAGATATCGATGCGATTGCACAAAATACAAATTTATTGCCAAAAGACTGGCAGAAGAAATTCCCACAAAACTCTACACCGTACACATCAACAATCGTTTTCCTCGTCCGTAAAGGTAACCCGAAAGGCATCAAAGACTGGGGCGATTTGGTAAAACCAGGTGTAGAAATTGTAACACCAAACCCTAAAACTTCAGGTGGAGCACGCTGGAACTATTTAGCAGCATGGGCTTGGGCAAAACATAAATATGGTTCAGACGCAAAAGCACAAGAGTTTGTACGTCAAATTTATAAACAAACTAAAGTACTCGATTCTGGTGCACGTGGTTCGACGACGACATTTGCAGAACGCGGCATTGGTGATGTGTTATTGGCTTGGGAAAATGAAGCGTATTTATCTACACGTGAACAACCAGGTAAATTTGAAATCATTACCCCATCACTATCGATCTTGGCAGAACCACCTGTCGCAATTGTTGAAAAGAATGCTGAAAAAGACGGTAACTTAAACTTAGCGAAAGCATATTTAAATTATCTGTATTCACCTGCTGGTCAAGACATTGCAGCGAAAAACTTCTACCGTCCGCGTAATGCAGCAATCTTGCAAAAGTATTCGACAACATTCAAACCGTTAAAATTGGTCACAATTGATAAAGAGTTTGGCGGTTGGACTAAAGTTCAAAAGCAACATTTTGAAAATAATGGTGTTTTTGATCAAATCGTAAAAGCCAATGCAAGCAGTAAATAACTGTTTAAAATAAACTTAAGCGAAAGGAAACAGGAGCATAGACATGATTCATACAATTATTGTTCCAGGCATTGGTGGTAGTGATTACGATCACTGGCAATCTAAATTACAACGTGAACTCATGTCTTGCTCGCGCGTACAACAACAGGATTGGAACTTACCTATTCTTAAAGACTGGATTGCCCAATTTGTTGCGACTGTCGTCAATGCTACGCAACCTGTTCAAATTGTTGCACATAGTTTCGGATGTTTAACCACGGTTGCTGCTTTGGCTCAGCATCCTGAAATTGTAGCTAAAGTAAGAAAAATTATTTTAGTTGCACCAGCTAATCCAGCACGTTTTGGTGAGGCTGGTTTTGCTCGAAACAGTATCGGTGATTATGAAGCTTATTTTCATGAATTGAAAATTACGGTCCCTGCTGAAATGATTATTTCTGAAAATGATCCTTGGTTAAATTTTGAAGATGCACAGAAGCTTGCGAAAGCGTGGAAAATTAGGCCTCGAAATTTAGGTCAGGTTGGGCATATCAATGTTGCATCAGGCTTTGGACACTTTCCTGAAATTTATGATCATTTAATTTTTGATAAGCAAAACTTCTTTATCAGTAATACTGATGACAACAAGTTGTTATTTAAATTTGCAATTTAATCATTGCCTTTTAAGCTTGCAAAATCGTTTTAAATTTGCTTATTGATTTCAATAAGCTTTCTCTCTTTTGAGGAGTCATCATGTCGCAGCGATCCCGAGTGCTGCCAGGTTTTGGTCTTTCACTAGGCTTCACCCTAGCGTATCTATCATTAATCGTACTGATACCACTGTCTGCCGTATTCATAAAATCATTAGGCGTAGGTTGGGATGGTTTATGGGAAATCTTGAGCTCTGAACGTATTTTAAAATCATTACAGCTCAGTTTTACCACCGCCCTAATTGCAGCCTTGATCAATGTCATTTTCGGCTTTTTATTGGCTTGGTGCTTAGTCCGTTATTCATTCCCTGGTAAACGTATAGTAGATGCATTGGTGGACTTACCCTTTGCATTACCTACAGCGGTCGCAGGTATTGCGTTAACCTCTTTATATGCATCAACAGGTTGGATTGGTCACTTGCTTGAGCCTTTAGGGATTAAAATTGCCTATACCTCACTAGGTATTACGCTTGCTTTAATTTTTATTGGTATTCCTTTTGTGGTTCGTACAGTACAGCCAGTTTTAAGTGATCTTGAAACTGAGCTAGAAGAAGCCGCTTCTGCATTGGGTGCAAATCGTTTTCAGATCGTGACAAGAATCATTTTACCGATTTTATTTCCAGCATTACTGACTGGCTTTGCATTGGCATTTGCTCGCGGTGTAGGTGAATATGGTTCGGTCATCTTTATTGCAGGCAATATTCCTTACGAAACTGAAATTGCTCCGTTAATGATCATTACCCGTCTTGAAGAATATGATTATGCAGGTGCGACGACAATTGCAGTGGTGATGCTGGTGATTTCTTTCTTTATCTTGTTCCTGATTAACTTGGTACAAGCTTGGGCAAGTCGACGTACAGGGAGAACCGCACGATGAGCTTAAATACCAACAGCAATGCTTTGGCTGAAAAACTGCAATCTCGTGATGCGACACGTGAACCTGCCTGGGTACGTAATACCCTACTAATTATTGGTCTGATTTTCTTTTTAGGCTGCTTAATTCTACCGTTGGTGCTTATTTTTGTTGAAGCATTTAAACAAGGGATTCAAGTCTACTTTGCTTCACTGGTTGATCCTTATACCCTATCTGCGGTCAAACTCACATTATTGACTGCAGCCATTGCAGTACCTTTGAATGTGATTTTTGGTGTTACAGCAGCATGGTGTGTTGCCAAGTTTAATTTCCGTGGAAAATCATTCTTAACCACCATTATTGATACACCATTTTCAGTCTCACCCGTCATTGCTGGTTTAATGCTGGTTTTGATCTTTGGCTCACAAGGTTGGATTGGATCATGGTTAATTGAACATGATATTAAAATCCTCTATGCGACACCGGCCATTATCCTCGCAACTGTATTTATTACTGTTCCTTTTGTTGCACGTGAATTAATTCCATTGATGGAAGCACAAGGAACAGAAGAAGAAGAAGCTGCAATTGTGCTCGGTGCTTCGGGTTGGCAAACCTTTTGGAAAATTACCATTCCAAATATTAAATGGGGTCTCATTTATGGCGTGATTTTGTGTAATGCACGTGCCATGGGTGAATTCGGTGCAGTATCTGTGGTTTCAGGTCATATTCGTGGTGAAACCAATACCTTGCCGTTGCATATTGAAATTTTATATAACGAACCAAATTCGATTAGTGCTGCTTTTGCCGTCTCAACATTGTTAGCATTTTTGGCCATCATTACCTTGATTTTAAAAACATGGGTTGAATATCGCCAAGAAAAACAAGATCGCGAAAGTAAAGAATCAACTGTTTCTTAAGGAATTGCACATGAGTATTCAAGTTAAAAATATTGAAAAAAACTTCGGTGCATTCCATGCACTTAAAAACATATCGCTAGATTTTCCAGAAGGTCAATTGGTTGCCCTGCTTGGTCCTTCTGGCTGTGGTAAAACCACATTACTGCGTATTATTGCTGGTTTGGAATCAACGGATAGAGGACAAGTCATCCTTGAAGGTACAGATGCAACCAATATTCACGTGCGTGAACGTCAAGTTGGTTTTGTATTTCAGCATTACGCACTGTTCCGTCATATGACTGTTTATGACAATGTTGCATTTGGTTTACGTGTTCGTCCAAAGGCGACTCGACCAAATGAAACTGAAATCAAAAAACGTGTTACCCGTTTATTGGATTTGGTACAACTTGGTTTCTTGGCAGATCGTTATCCAGCGCAATTGTCTGGTGGTCAACGTCAACGTATTGCATTGGCACGTGCCTTGGCTGTTGAACCACGTGTATTGCTCTTAGATGAACCTTTTGGTGCATTGGATGCCAAAGTACGTAAAGAATTACGCCGTTGGTTACGGACTTTACATGATGAATTACATATCACGTCAATCTTTGTAACCCATGACCAAGAAGAAGCCTTAGAAGTTGCTGATCAAATCGTGGTGATGAACAAAGGTGATATTGAACAAATTGGTTCACCGCGTGAAGTTTATGAAAAGCCTGCAACCCCGTTTGTATTTGACTTTTTAGGTCAAGCAAACCGTTTTGAAGGTGAAAACCATCAAGGCATCATTCAAATTGGTGAAGATCGCATCCAACTGCCTTCGGCTACACAAACCGCAAATGGTAAAGTGATTGCCTTTGCCCGCCCAAATGAATTGAAAATTCACACACAACCGACTGAAAATACAATTCAAGCAACCTTCTTACGTGAGTTGTGGATTGCGGGTAAAGTCATGGCAGAGTTACAAGATCGTCAAGGACAACTGATTGAAATTGCTTTAAATCCTGATGAAGCAAAATTACATCAATATCGACCAAATCAAACAGTTTGGGTAAGTGCATCTACACTTCACCTATTTGAAAATCAAGTCGCGTAATCGACGACAGGATGAATATTACCCCTATTCATCCACATTTGAGGTATCGAACATCATGAACTTTCAACAATTACGAATTATCCGAGAAACAGTTCGTCAAAATTACAACTTAACCGAAGCCTCTGCTGCACTTTATACTTCACAATCTGGTGTCAGTAAGCATATTAAAGATTTAGAAGATGAATTGGGTGTACAGCTGTTTGTTCGTAAAGGCAAACGATTATTAGGTTTGACAGAACCTGGTCAAGCATTGTTAAGTATTGTTGAACGCATGCTTATTGATGCTGACAATATTAAACGTCTTGCCGATGATTTTAATAAAGTTGATGAAGGTACGCTTACAATCGCAACAACACATACACAAGCACGTTATGTGTTACCACCGATTGTTAATTTATTTAAAAAAGCATTTCCCAAAGTTCATTTGATTTTGCAACAAGCCAGTCCTGTTGAAATATCTGAAATGTTATTGCTTGGTTTGGCTGATATCGGTATTGCAACTGAATCACTAACCACTGAAGATAATTTGGGCAGCGTATCTTTCTATAACTGGAAACACAGTATTATTACACCACAAGATCACCCACTGACTAAGCTTAATCCTAAAGAGATTACCTTAGAAAAATTGGCTGAATTTCCAATTATCACCTACCATGGTGGTTTTACAGGACGTTCTAAAATTGATAAAGCATTTGAAGATGCCAATTTAGATGTAGATATCGTCATGTCAGCACTGGATGCCGATGTGATCAAAACCTATGTTGAACTGGGAATGGGTGTCGGTATTGTCAATGATGTCGCTTATGACACAGAACGCGATAAACGTCTAAAACAAATCGATACTGATATTTTCGGTTTAAATACAACATGGATTGCGGTTCGTAAAGGCCATTTACTTCGTGGCTATGGCTATGAGTTTATTTCACTCTGCTCACCGGAAGCCGATATCAAAGCATTGAAAAAAATTGCGTATCCTGATGATTAAACTTTGAGATAAATGACTAAGAAAAAAATTAAGTCATCAAGGAATAAACCATCAAATAGTCATGACGATCAAAGATAGAGAGCTACGGCTCTCTTTTTTATCATTTAAAAATAAAACACAAACTCTTAAGAATAATTAATCTATTTGATTTTATTTAATATTTTATTATAAGCATGCCTTTTTAGTATAAAATTTAGTCTTATCTTTATCACTGATCAATTTATTTCGGGGGGAATGAATGAATTCTATTGCTTGGGGCTTAACCCTTGGAAGCTTTGTTCCTCTTTTTAGCCATGCCGCAGGTATGGAGAAATCAGACCAGTCTATCCTTGCTTTTTTAGAACCGAATCATTATGTAGAATTGTCTTATGCAGAGCTCTATGCAGATGTTTCAGGGCAACTCCCTCAACATGAGCAATTCAAACAACTCGGCGTTGAAGATTTTTCAACAGGCAATCTTGTCAACAATTACCATTTTGTCAAGGCTGCTGCAAAACTACAAATTGCACCACAACTTTCATTTGGACTGATTTATGATCAGCCTTATGGTGTGGATCTTAGTTATGAATATCGCCCGCAAAGCTTTGCTGGAAAGCGACTTTTAGAGTCGGCTCAATTTAATTTTAAAAGCCAAAATCTTTCGATGTTATTGGGTTATCAGCCTAGTGCGAATTGGAATATATACGCAGGTGGCATTTATCAACAGTTTGAGGGCGAACTCAAAGTCTTTGGAGCGAACTATTCAGCGATGAGTGGCTATCATGCACAGCTTAAACAAAGTTCAGGTCATGGTTGGCTTGCAGGTTTAAGTTATCAAATTCCGGAGTATGCGGTAAAAACTGCGATTACCTATCGTTCCAAGATCAATCATCAATCTGCAATCACTGAGGATGTTTCAGCGCAAGTTTTAAGTATTATTCCTTTTGCTAAAACACAAATCACCACGCCTCAATCCGTCAATCTCGATCTTCAGACAGGTTTAACGTCATCGAATATTCTTTATGGCAATTTGAGGTGGGTCAATTGGAAAGATTTTGAAATTCAACCTAGACAATTTGGTGCAGTGGTTAAGATTGCTGCCGAACAATATCCTGAGCTGATCAAACCTTTTAATCTGATTGATTATAACAAGGATCAATGGTCTGCAAAGCTTGGGCTTGCGCATGTATTTTCACAACAATGGATTGCCACTACAGATATTTCATGGGACTCAGGCAATGCTAATCCCGCTGGAACACTGAATCCTTCAGATGGTTTTTATGCTTTAGGCTTGGGTGCTTTATATAACATCAATCCTCAGAGCTATATTTCTTATGGTGTTAAATATTTTAAATTCAATAAAGCAAAAGTTAGCGACTTAGATGCCAATACTTCAATTATTCAAAACTCAACTTTATCTGAAGTGGGCCATAATGATGCTTTTGCACATGGAATTCGATTTGGCTATCGCTTTTGATTCATCTAAAAATTCAGCTATAAATAAATACCAAGCTCAAAATAAAAAACGAGCCGAAGCTCGTTTTTTATTACATGATCAACAATAAATTACCAATGGTAGCTTACGCCCACTTTACCAACTGGTAACCATTTATATTTGTCATCATTTGAAATTTTATTTTCTTCACCACGGATAGCATCACTTAATCGATCGCCATTACCGTTTACTTGGTCTGTACCACTTATTTGTTGCAGTGAAACAGTAGGATTACCTGTATAGTATGCACCTACTTCACCAAATACACCGAAGTTCTTGTTGATTTTTGGAGCAAAACCAAAACCTACATATGGTGCAAATTGGTTATCGTATTTTTGCTTACCTTTTATCTGAACATCTGATGCAGCATTAAAGTCAGTATTATTCACAGAGAAATTACGCCCCTGAGAAATACGACGCTCTAATCCATATTCATTATCTACATAGCCTACACCAGTAGCAACATATAGACCTTGTGCCCAAACATTTTGGCTTGCACCCCAAGGACGAATCTCAGCATTTAAATACGCTAATTTGTTGTCCATGTCTAAGTCATACTTAGATCCATTGATTTTTAAATCATCAGACCAAGAAATATCACCACCGTTATAACCCAATGCTAAACCAACATAAGGGTTAGCAGTCCAAAGTAAAGCACCACCGTAACCAGTTGTACCGACTTCAAGACGAGCGCCTGTAGGGATTAATTGGTTTGCTTCAAATGCATAACCTTGGTCAACAACAGACCCATCAGCCATTGCTAAACCAGAAGCAGATAATGCAGCTGTAACAGCCAATAATTTTAACACTTTCATTTATGTCTCCTCAAAAAATAGAGTTTGTTCTTTAATCATTAATGTGTTGGACTCGAAACGATAATATGTGATTCTCTCCGCACAATTAATAGAGAAATTGATTACTTTTTGTTATTTTTTGATACAATTAGATATTAATTGTTGTTTTTAAAAGAAATAAATTAAATAAAAACTTAACAATTCACTTATTTGGTTGTTTTATTTTAAATTATAAGATTAGTTTTTTCGATTGAAACTAGATTTTATATCTAATCTGAGTCCAATTTGGTGTAGAATCTTTTAAAATTTTTTGGGAAGGAAGATCATGTCTCAGCTTTCAACGATCATTGAACAAGCGTTTGAAAACCGTGCCAACTTTACAGCAGTAGATTGTCCTGCTGACGTACGTCAAGCTGTTGAAGAAGCCATTGCTGGCTTAGATAACGGCACACTTCGTGTAGCTGAAAAAATTGACGGTGAATGGATTGTTCACCAATGGTTGAAAAAAGCTGTTTTATTGTCTTTTAAATTAAACGATAACAAGCCAATTGAATCATGTGATCTTCGTTTCTATGACAAAGTAGAGACTAAATTTACTGGTTGGACTGAAGAACAATTTAAAGCTGCTGGTGTACGTGTTGTACCACCTGCTGTTGCGCGTAAAGGTTCTTTCCAAGCGAAAAATGTCGTATTGATGCCTTCTTATGTAAACATTGGTGCTTATGTAGATGAAGGCACAATGGTTGATACATGGGCGACTGTAGGTTCATGCGCTCAAATCGGTAAAAATGTTCACCTTTCAGGTGGTGTAGGTATTGGTGGTGTTCTTGAACCACTTCAAGCAAACCCAACAATCATTGAAGATAACTGCTTTATTGGTGCACGTTCTGAAATCGTTGAAGGCGTGATTGTTGAAGAAGGCTCAGTTATTTCAATGGGCGTATTCATTGGTCAATCGACTAAGATTTTTGACCGTGAAACAGGTGAAATCCATTATGGTCGTGTACCAGCTGGATCTGTCGTTGTTTCAGGCAGCCTACCATCTAAATGTGGTACATATAGCTTATATGCTGCAATTATTGTCAAGAAAGTTGATGCTAAAACGCGTGCTAAAACAAGCTTGAACGAATTGCTTCGCGAAGACTAATTTATATTCCCTCGTGGAATTTTAGTTATCTAGCGTAGCAATCGCTTCTCATCTCTACGGTCAATCGTGATCGTAGAGATTTTTCATTTTGTAATCTGTGGTAAATTTCATGAATTCTCTTCGTTCTTCGACTATTCCTGTTTCTGATCCGTCTGCGGGGCTGCGTATCACGGAGATTTTTTATTCATTGCAAGGTGAAGCCAACACTGCGGGTTTACCGACTGTTTTTATTCGTTTAACAGGTTGCCCATTACGCTGTACCTATTGCGATACCACCTATTCTTTTGAAGGTGGCGAACGCCAATCGCTTGACCAAATAATTCAAACAACATTAGATTATAAAACTCCTTATATCTGTGTCACAGGTGGCGAACCGCTCGCTCAGCCCAATGCCTTACCCTTAATGCAACGTTTAGCAGATTTAGGTTGTGAAGTTTCTTTAGAAACCAGCGGCGCTTTAGATGTCTCTAAAGTCGACCCACGTGTTTCAAAAGTTTTAGATTTAAAAACCCCAACTTCGGGTGAGGTTGCACGGAATTTACTCAGCAATCTTGATCATTTAACTCAACATGATCAAATCAAATTTGTGATTTGTAATCGTGAAGACTATGAGTGGTCTAAACAGCAAGTTGAACAATACGCTTTAGCGCAAAAAGTCAGCACAGTATGGTTTTCTCCTGCTTTTGCAGTGGAAAAAGGTGCGGCACGCTTGCCTCAGCTTGCACGCGATTTAGCACAATGGATTTTAGAAGACCATCTCCCTGTTCGCTTCCAGTTGCAATTACATAAATTGCTTTGGAACGATGAAACTGGTCGTTAAATTTATCGTCAATTATTAATATTTGGAGAGTTGGATATGCGCCCTCGTGCCGTAGTCTTATTATCTGGTGGCTTAGACTCAACGACGTGTTTGGCTTGGGCTCAAGCAAACTATGACTGTATTGCCCTAAGTTTTATGTATGGTCAACGCTCTACCACTGAACTCGATGCAGCCCGCGCTTTAACGCAACGTGCAGGTGTAGAACATCGTGTGATTAATATCGATTTAGGTAATTTAGGTGGTTCAGCGCTTACAGACCTTAACATTGATGTTCCTGATCATGAAACAGATGGTATTCCTGTAACTTATGTTCCAGCACGTAACACCATTTTCTTGTCTTATGCACTTGCAGCAGCAGAAGTTTTTGATGCTCAAGCAATCGTGATTGGTATCAATGCTGTTGATTATTCAGGATATCCTGATTGTCGCCCAGAGTTTATCGAGGCCTTTGCTAACATGGCTCGTCTTGCAACGAAAGTAGGCGTAGAAGGAAAACCGCTTAAGTTTGAAACACCTCTGTTACATTTATCCAAAGCGAATATAATACGCTTAGGCATCGAACATGGCGTAGACTATAGTCAAACGGTTTCATGCTATCAAGCAGATGACCAAGGACGTGCTTGTGGCAAATGTGATAGCTGCCGACTTCGTAAAGAAGGTTTTAAGGATGCAGGTATTGCAGACCCAACACGTTATATACCGCAATAACAAGGTACTGTTTATGAAAAATTTAAAATCAAGTCTTATTCTTTCTGCTTTATTTTCAGCTTCGGCTTTAATGGGATCTACGGCTTTTGCTGCTGAATCAAATGCAGTTCAACAAGCCTATAAAAGCGCAAATGTTAAATCTGCACTTATTGGTGTGTGTAAAACAGAAACAGCTAAAGGTGGTAAATTAACGTCTGCTGAAGTAAGCAAATACTGTAGCTGTGCTGTTGAATCTGATGGTAAGTTAACCAACGATCAAAAATGGCAAATTCAAAGTGCCATTAACCAAAAGAAAAGCCCAGCAACACTTGCTTTCGTTCAAAAAAATAACCAAGACCTTCAAACATGTTTTGGTCCTCAGTTAACAGGTAAATTAAAAACCTTAACTGAAGAAGCAATGAAAGCTGCACAAGCGAAGAAATAATTTCTTCTCATTGCAAAGAGCCTGCCCATGCAGGCTCTTTTTACAATTGGATGATACAAAACCATATGCAGGACCAATGGAATACTGTGATACAGCAACAAAAATTTGTTGCTTCATATAGTGGCGGGAAAGATAGTAGCCTGGCTTTATATCACGCTTTGCAAAGTGGGCAAGCCGTAGCTCTCATTGTCATGTTAGAAGAACACGGACAAAGATCTCGTTCTCATGCCATGCCACTTGATATCATTGATGCCCAAGCCGAGCTGATTGGTTTACCTATACTTAAAGCATCAGCCACGTGGAATGACTATGAACATCAATTTGTAAATCTTCTCAATCAAGCCAAACAGTTGGGTGCAGAAGCACTTGTTACAGGTGATATTGATCTGATTGGACATGCGCAATGGAACCAATCTGTCTGTGAGCAAAGCCAATTACAGTTATGCATGCCATTATGGCAAAAACCACGGCTCGACATTGTGGGTGAATTTATTCAACTGGGTTTTGTCAGCATCATTGTGACGATTAATTTAAACCTCGGTATGCGGGTTGAAGATTTGGGTAGAGTTTTAACAGCTGATTTTGTGGATGAATTAATCGAACGTGGGATTGATCCATGTGGTGAAGCTGGTGAATTTCATACCACACTGATAGATGGTCCAATTTTTAAAAAGCCGCTTTTACTGAATAAAGGTGATATTCTCTATCATGAAAATTATGCCTTTTTAGCACTTGAACTTAAACACAACAGCATTTAAGGATAAATAATGACTGAACAAATACAACTTCCAAATCAGAAATTCCCAACGACTACGGGTGAAATCAACCTCACCGAGCTCTCTACAGATTGGTTAGTTTTATATTTTTATCCAAAAGATTCTACACCTGGCTGTACCACTCAAGCGGTTGGTTTCTCTTGTATAAAAGATCAATTTGGTGCTTTAAATACCACCATCATTGGTGTATCTCGTGACTCTGTAAAAGCACATCAAAACTTTACGGAGAAGCAAGCATTGACCATTAATCTGATCAGTGACAAAGAAGAAGTATTATGTAAACACTTTGATGTGATTAAAGAAAAAAATATGTATGGTAAACAAGTGATGGGGATTGAGCGCTCAACATTTATTTATCATCAAGGCAAACTGGTTAAAGAGTATCGTAAAGTTAAAGCGGCTGGACATGCTGAACAAGTTTTAGAAGACTTAAAAGCACTACAAAAAGCTTAACTGCAAAAGTCCCTACTCGCTCTAAAGTTAACATGACTTTAAACGAGTCAGGGACTTTAAATCTTCTTATTGAGAACATCCTCAAGCCCGATATAGATTGTTCCCTCTTTCCTCATAAAAAGATCATTACTCTGACTTGATCCAACAATACCAATCAAAGCAGCAAAGAGATTGCAATTCCCCACATAACCAATGCAATAATAAAATCTAATATTTGCCATGCGCGTTGATTTTGAAAAACCGGGAGTAAAAAGCGTGCACCAAAACCTAAGCTAAAGAAGAATAACCACGATGCTGTTACTGCACCAATCGCAAAATAAAGTGCGGTAGTTTCAAACTTTGTCGATATAGAACCAATTAAAACCACTGTATCCAAATAAACATGTGGATTAAGCCAAGTTAAAGCTAAACAAATCAGAAGCATTTTCATCAGCTTGGATTCATTTTTTTCACTCGGTTTTAAACCTGTCGATGTTCTAAAAGCTTGTAGAAAATGTTGCGCCCCATAGATCAATAAAAATGTTGCTCCAAAATATTTTGCCCAATCGACAAACTCTGGATGCGTTTGAATGACTTTTGAAAATCCAAGTACACCTAATAAAATTAAAATCGAGTCAGATGCGGCACAGACCACGCAAACCCAAAATACATGTTGCTTCTTTAAACCTTGTTTGAGTACAAACGCATTTTGAGCGCCAATTGCAATAATCAGGCTAAACCCAATAGCCAACCCCTGCATATAACTTTGCAACATTTTAAAACTACACTTTTAAAGTTTTGAATGGACTGTGCTATTATCCAAACTTATCTCTTTAAATGAGTATTTATAAATAAATATCATCTTAGCTAAGTTTTTCTTAGTTAATCATGATGTGACATTTTTAAAATAACTTATATCTTTATATAAAAAACGCCCATTTTTTTAAAGGATCAGCATGTTACAAAGTAAGCATAGTGAAGCTTTTCTAGCGGTTGCCGAAACAGGTAGCTTTGAGCAAGCTGCTATTCGTTTAAATATCACAGCATCAGCGGTAACACTACGTTTGCAAACTTTGGAAAAACAACTTGGGCAAGTGCTGATCATTCGAGAAAGACCATGTAAAGTCACTCAAGCAGGTCAGGAAGTGTTACTTTTCCTGCAACATCATCGCTTGATGGAACAAAATTTAATTCAGAATCTTCAAGGGCAAAGCTCACAATCACAATTTTTTAAATTAAATATCGCGGCTAATGCCGATTCATTGGTGACGTGGCTATTACCCACAATTCAACACACCTTACTCACAGAAAAAATTGTTATAGACTTAAAAATTGATGATCAAACCCAAACCCATCACCTTCTTGAAGCGGGATTGGTCAATGCCTGTATCTCGACCGAATCGAAACCAATGAAAGGCTGTGAGGCGATTCATTTAGGTAAAATGACTTATAGGATGGTTGCTACACCGAATTTTATCCACACTTACTTTCAGCATGGCATTCAACGTGAAACGTTACGGCATATCCCTGCTGTTATTTTTAATGATAAAGACCATGTACATGCCGAAGTTTTACAACACGTTTTTGGCTTAATGCCAAACAGTTATCCATGCCACTTTATTCCTTCTGCAACATCTTTTGTGGATGCAATTTTGCTCGATTTAGGTTATGGCATGGTGCCTAAAATGCAAATTCAAAAAGAATTAGCAACAGGACAATTACTTGAAATCATGCCCAAAGCAAGAACTGATTTACATCTATATTGGCATCATTGGAAACAACAATCTAAACAACTGGAAAAACTCACATTGGATTTAATTAGTAATACTCAATCTATTTTGGATTAAGCTTTATAGCAGCTACGACTTGACCCAAATTAAAGTATCTTATTTTAATAATTTATAATGAAAAACTTTAGAAATAATCCACCAGCGATTTTCACTAAAAACCAATGTTAAAACATCATAAAAATACTTTGGTTCAATGACACATTCCAAGCTTACAACTGCGGTAGTTTCACTCAGTATTTGAATGGAACAAATTTTATCTTTCTTACTTGCTTTAAAGATGAAGGAGAAATGCGCTTTTCAACAATAGCAAAATATTCAGACATCGTTAAAATAACCAGTGGCTCTTCAACTGCAGAAACATAACATGCTTTAGCGTGAAAAATTTGCTGCAATTTAGCAATATCACAGTTGTATAAACCGTCAAAATACAATTGAATAAGTTGCTGTATATCCTCTAATGTTTTAGCCATAATATACTCTCCATTGTCTTTATGATTTTTGGCGTATATCTGTTACAGTTTGCCCTGCCACCCCCCAATTGTCGGTATGCACTTCATCAATCACTACAAATGTTTTTGCAGGATCCTTATTCAACACATTCACCAACAACTCAGTTGCACCTTGAATCAATTGCTTCTTTTGCGCTTGAGTCACCCCTTCATCTGTCACTTGAATTAGAATATATGGCATGGATGTTTCTCCTAAAGAAGACCTTCAGCTTTCATTGCTTTTTGTACAGATGGATGTTGTTGCATTTGCTCCATAAAAGCTTGTAAAGATTTCAAATGACTTAAGTCAAAATTGATAAATGTTGCCCAACGAGTCACAACAAATAAGTAAATCTCTGCAATGGTAAATCCTTGCCCCAACAGATTTTCTGAATCATGAATTTGCTCATCTACCCATGTGTATTGTTTTAATAATTTCTCTTTGAAAATATTTTTACTCGTATCATCAAACCCTTTTTGAAAAAATGGTGCATACGATTTATGTAATTCCGAACTAATGTAGTTCATCCACTCCAATACTTTATAGCGCTTTAAATCGCCAAATGTAGGTAATAAATCACTACGTTTAGCAGTCTCAGCCAAATACTGGCTAATGATCGCACCCTCACTCAAATGCAAGCCATCATCACTGATTAAAAATGGCACTTGACCTTTCGGGTTAATTTTCAAAAAATCCTGACCTTGTTCCGTTTGGTGATTTTTAAAAGAAACATTCACTAAATTAAAGTCTTGGTTAATTTCTTGTAATACGATATGAGGGGCAAGTGAACATGCACCCGCTGTGTAAAAAAGTTGCATCTGCTTATTCCTTAAGTTGCTTTAACTTCATGCTATTCTTAACATCATGAACAATAAATACTCACAATATCAATTCAGTTATTACATGGTGTATATAATGAACACAACATTAAAACGAACAATGTTGAGTAGTGTTGAAATATTTTGTCTCGTTGCAGAACAGCGAAGTTTTTCCAAGGCTGCCTATCAAGCTGGTTTAACACCCGCAGCGGTAAGTCGATCAATTGCTCGTTTAGAAGGTCGCTTAGGAATTCAACTGTTTAATCGAACTACACGCAATGTTCGTTTAACCCAAGCGGGTGAGGAATATTTCTTAGAATGTCAGCAGGCAATCAAACAAATTGCTGAGGTTGAATTAAGATTAAAAAATAAATCAGCTCAACCTTCTGGAACAATTCGGATGAGTTTACCAACACCTTTTGGTCACTTTAGAGTTCTACCTCTCTTACCTAAATTTCAGCAGCTTTACCCGGAAATTAACTTGGATATACAGCTCACCAATAAAAATGTAGATTTCATTACGGAAGGTTTTGATCTTGCAATTCGGGGGCGTAATGTGCCTGAATCCAATTTAATTGCTCGTTGTTTAGAAAAAGCCGACTTGCTGATTGTCGCCTCTCCTGAATACTTAAAGAAACATGGCACACCTACTGAGATTGCCGATTTACAGCATCATCAATGTATTCAATTTATCTTACCTAGCACAGGAAAAGAAGTGCCTTGGTCTATGCTCATTGAAAATGAAGTTGTAGAGATTCAAACGCAAGGACACTTGAATTGCAGTGAAGATATTTTAGCGACCATTACCTTAGCTCAACATGGTGGTGGCCTATTGCAAACCTGTCGTTTTATTATTGAAAATGATTTAAAACAAGGAAAGCTGGTCGAAGTCCTACAACAATATTCAGGTACTCAACGACAATTTTCCCTGCTTTATCCTAAAAATAAATATGAACAACGACACATCCGCTTATTCATTGATTTTTTAATTGAACATCTAAAATATTAGACTTAAAAAACAGGCTCGAAATAACGATGAGATTAAAAAAATAACGCACCCTGGTCTTTTCTATCTTTGATCTTTTCTAGGTCTGATATTTTCTATTGTGCTTTCCACTGCCCAGACACTTGGATATTCACTTTTTCTCCAACGCCACCCACAGCTTTTTTCATTCCGAAATCACTACGCTTTATGACTGTAGTAGAACTAAAATCCAGCAATTTTGAATTATTTACATTGGGTTTAATTGTCGCATTAAAAGTTACAGGCTTAGTGACATTACGCAAGGTTAAATTACCTGAAATTAGATATTTATTATTAGCAAGCGGTTTAAATGCCGTACTTTTAAAAGAAGCGGAAGGATATTTAGCAGCGTAAAATAAGTCTTCACCCATAATCATGTTTTTCAAGGAAGATTTATTAATGCTTAGGCTATTTACATCCATCACAAATTCAGTAGATGCCTTTTGCGGAGTGCTCGTATCAAAGTTAAGAGAAGATTGAACACGTTTAAACTGCCCTTTGACAATGTTCATACCCAATGAGTCGATATGAAATCCAACATCACTATTGGGGGTCAATGTCCAAGACGCTGCATAGCTTGAAATCGAAATAACGAAGCTACCCAATAAAGCCCCGTTTATAGCGACTGATTTAAACTGCATGCAATACTCCATTCATATTCTATATATTTCTATTCAGTGTATTGCAATGCACACAAAAAACATTAAAGATTTGATTTGTCTTGCGTTTGGTATTTGTACTTTAATTGTTGGTAAATTTCCGTTTTCTGAAATTTCTCTAAGAACTCCGCTGTGCCCAAAGGAAACTCGACCTGATAAATTTCACCACGATAATACGCTTCACGTAGCGGGGTCGCAGAGATAGAGCCGACTAAACTATCCAATTCAACCATTTGCCATTCTGGAAATAGTTTTAAGTAATAAGATGAATCATCTTTAAAGTGACCAATTAAGCCAATCTTATCGGTCTCTAGAACAGTAGCATTGACCAAGGACTTAACCAGTTCCACCCATTTAGTATCGTTATAAACATCAATAACATGTACAAATTTGATTCGTTTTTGATCCGCTTCAGAAAAATTAGACAAAACCATTTGTTCCCGTTCTGATGCCAGAAAAGGATTTTTAGTATTCCGTTCATTTTGCGCAGAACCCAAGGCCAAAATTACATATTGGCTTTGTTGTAATGCAATTTTAATGGTTTGCATATGCGCGAGATGAAAGGGCTGAAAACGTCCAATATAAACAAGATAATCAAATTTATAAGTCATAAAAGTAATTTTTTATGAACTCATCAGTTGCAACAGAATTTCAAATATGCGACATAATGAGGGCATAAAATCCAATTAAATTTTAAAGCAAGGATAGTACGATGACACTTAGTTGTATTCAACAGCCACATCAACATTTAAACGCAAATTTAGAGAATGGTGTACTGACTTTAGCAATTAATCGACCAGAAGCAAAAAATGCACTGTATGGTGAATTGTATCTATGGATTGCAAAAGCCTTAGATGAAGCTGATCAAGATCGTGATGTTCGTGTAGTGATCTTACGTGGTGCAGATGCTGACTTTAGTGCGGGTAATGATATGAAAGACTTTATGGCTTTCATTCAACAACCACTTGAAGGTAAAGAAGGTGATGGCCCTCCATTTGTATTATTAAAATCTGCTGCACGTTTATCTAAACCATTGATCTGTGCAGTCCGTGGTGTAGCGATTGGGATCGGAGTAACAGTACTTTTACATGCTGACCTCGTTTATGCAGACAATACAGCCCTGTTCCAAATTCCATTTGTCAGCTTAGGACTTTCTCCAGAGGGTGCTTCAAGCAAACTGTTGATTCAACAAGCGGGATATCATAAAGCGGCTGAATTGCTGTTAACTGCGCAAAAATTTAACAGTGAAAAAGCACTCAATGCTGGCTTAATCAATAGTATTGAAGACGATGTATATGGTCACGCTTTACATCAAGCACAAACCCTTGCAGCACTTCCATTGGCTTCGATCAAGCAAACCAAAGCGTTAATGAAACATAATCTTGAAGAAATTATTCAATGCGTGGATGATGAAGCGGTGATCTTTATGCAACGCGTTAAATCACCTGAAATGGCTGAAGCCGTTGCTGCATTTATGCAAAAGCGTAAGCCAAATTTCTCTCAATTTAATTAATTGAGTGAATCTGATCAAAGCCACTGCATGAGTATTATTCAGTGGCTTTGGTCATTTTGAATCCAATAAAACAGTTCATTTAATTATGGGTAAAGATCATGTCACAAGATACAACGACCAAGAAGCGCTATTATGAACCCGCTCCACAAGATATCGATATTGAAAATTTCCGTAAAGTCATAGAAAGTCGTCGCTCAGTACGTAAATACACTGAAAAGCAAATCCCTGCCGATGTTTTAGATGCTTGTTTAGATTTGGCTTTATTGGCACCAAACTCATCCAATCTTCAGCCTTGGACGTTCTATGTGGTTCAGTCTCAAGCGAAAAAGAAACAATTAGTCAAAGCTTGTTTAAGCCAATTATCAGCAAAAACAGCCGCAGAACTGATTGTATGTGTGGCACGTATTGACCGTATTGATGAAATGGCAAAAAACAATTTAACCCATTTCCCAATGCCAGAAGCGCCAAGAGCAGTAAAACAATATTATAAATTTATCGCATATAACTATAAAACAGGTTATCTAAATGCTTTAGGTAACTTTAAAAAAGTGGCTTTTAAAGTTGCACGTACTTTAGATAAACAACTTCCTGTTACTGCGTTTAACCCAGCTGATGCAAAGCTTTGGGCCAGTAAAACGACAGCCTTGGCTTGTGAAAACTTGGTATTGGCTCTACGTGCTTATGGTTTTGACAGTTGCATGATGGAAGGTTTTGATGAACCCTTAGTTCGCAAGATCCTCAATCTAGGTGATAAAGAATTTCCAGTCATGGTGATTAGTGCTGGTGAACGTGCTGAAGATGGCGTATTCTTCCCACAATACCGTTTTGATCGTGATTTGTTTATTCAAAAAGTTTAATTTTAGCTAATCAATACCCCCCTCTCTATTCAGAAGAGGGTTGAGATTTTTAAACTATTATTCAATATCAATCATTTGAATAAACTCAAAAGCAGGTTCTTCATAGGGATGACTTGCTTTTAAAGCGATTGCCACTTGTTTTGCCTTATCTTCAGGAACGATGGTTTCCACTCGCCATTCAGGCAGTTGCTCCAAATGATCTAACTCACCTATAAAAGGCTTTGCACCACTTAACGGTTTAAATTGTCCTGTTCCTAACACTTGCCAAGCACAATGTTCATAATTGCCAATACCACCCGCTCCTGCTTTAAAAATTGCAAGTTTGGTTGCTTCAAGGTGTGATTCTGGAACGTAGTAGATCAATTTAAGCATTTATTTTATGTTCAAAAACTCGATTATAGCTTTGTTCGCATTTACTTTTATTTATTTTTTATTTGGTTTTCGTTAGAAAAAAACTGTGTATAGTTAGCTCAATTCATAAGATTTAATCAGAACTGTAGATTTTATAAGCTTGATCAGAATACAAAAAGAAGAGCGCCTAAGCGCTCTCTTATTTCCATAAAAATTACTCGTCAGATTCAGTATTATCAGACTCAGTTTCACCTTCATCCATAACAGTTTCATCATCAACTAATTTTTCAGAATCAATTAAACTCTCTGACTCTAAAGCAGTCTCGCCTTCGATCGCATCTAACTGATCGATAATCTCATCATCAGCTTCGACAGCTTCAACTGCAACCACACCGACCAAGACTTCTTCATTACCTAGGCGGATCAAACGGACACCTTGGGCATTACGACCTGTTCTCGCTACTTCAGAAGCACGGGTACGAACCAGCGTTCCACCATCAGAAATCAACATCAATTCTTTAGATTCATCGATGGCAACAGCACCCACTAACTCACCATTACGTTCAGATGTTTTAATAGCAATAACACCTTTACCACCACGTTTTTTGGTTGGGAAGTCATCTACTGGCGTACGTTTACCATAACCATTTGCAGAAGCACATAATACTTCGCCAGTTTCTGGTACAACAACTAACGAAACGATTCGGCTAACCACATTGGTATTTGAATCTGCAGTATCTTCATCATCTGAATCTACATCAACTTCAACATCTTCTTCTGTTTGTGCCGCAGCCAATGCCACACGCATACCACGAACACCTTTCGCAGTACGACCCATCACACGAGCATCAGTTTCAGAGAAACGAATTGCTTTACCTTCATTTGAGAACAACATGATTTGCTGTTCACCATCAGTAATTGCAACACCAATTAAAGTATCTTCTTCTTTCAACTCAATCGCACGTAAACCATTTGAACGAACATTACCAAACTGCTCTAATTCAACACGTTTTACTGTACCTGATGCTGTTGCCATAAATACATAGAAGTTTTTACGCACACTTTCTACACGTTCAGCAAATTCAGCAATTAATTCATCATCAAGATCAGAAGCAGAAAGCTCAATACCAATTTCTTTGAGTTGCTTACGTAAAGCATCTGATAAGTCATCTGGATTTTCACCAAGCTCTGCAAACGCAGCTTTTAGTGCTTCATAATGTGAGTCGATAATTGTGTTTTCACGCAGTTGAGCAACGTTGGCACGGACAAAAGTTCTAAACTCAGTTAAACGCTCGGTAAATTTCTTCGGAGCATCAATTACAGGAAGAATCGCTGTAATAGTCTCTTCTGCATCCAGTGGTAATAAGTTCACCATTGGGCGGCCTTTTGCACCACGTGACGCTTGAGGTACTTCAAATACTCTTAAGCGATAAACTTTACCTACATTGGTAAAGCACAATACAGTTGCATGGTTCGATGTCACGATTAAATGTTGAATATAATCATCTTCTTTCATCGAAGTTGCAGATTTACCACGTCCACCACGGCGCTGTGCAGCATAATCAGACAATGGTTGAGTTTTTGCATAACCTGTTTTTGAAACAGTTAAAACAACTTGCTCTTCTGGGATTAAATCTTCACGAGAAAAATCAATACGTGATTCAACAATATCCGTTTTACGTGCATCGCCATACTGTTGAAGAACCAATGCAAGTTCTTCACGAATCACATTCATCAAAAGATTGAAGTCATTTAAAATTGCTGTAAGTTCAGCAATTTGAGCTAAAATTTCAGAATATTCAGCTTGTAACTTATCTTGTTCAAGACCGGTTAAACGATGTAAACGTAATTCTAAAATTGCACCAACCTGAGCTGGAGATAAACGATAAAGCTGACCATCCAAACCAAATGGACGACTTGGATCTTCACCTTCGATCTCATCCGGACGAACTGAAATCGCGCCTGCTTTTTCTAGCAATGCAACAACATTTCCACCCGCCCATTCGCCAGCAAGTAAACGCTCGCGTGCTTCAGCTGGATTCGCAGAAGTCTTAATGGTTTCGATGATTTCATCAATATTGGCTAAAGCAACAGTCAAACCTTCTAAGATATGACCACGCTCACGCGCTTTACGTAATTCAAACATGGTACGGCGTGTCACCACTTCTTGACGGTGACGAATAAATGCCGCAATGATGTCTTTTAAATTCATCAGTTTAGGTTGGCCATTGTCTAGGCAAACCATGTTGATACTGAATGAATTTTCAAGTTGAGTATTTAAAAATAAGTTATTGACAATAACTTCAGCGTTTTCGCCACGCTTTAAGTCAATTGCAATACGCATCCCGTCTTTATCAGATTCGTCTCGAAGTTCTGAAATACCTTCAAGTTTTTTCTCTTTTACCAATTCAGCAATACGTTCAATGGTTCTTGCTTTATTGACCTGATAAGGAATTTCAGTGAAAACAATCGTCGTACGACCAGTTTTTTGGTCTTCTTCAAAATGGTATTTACCACGAATATGTAAACGACCTTTACCTGTACGGTAAGCATCTACAATTCCTGATTTACCATAGATAATGCCGCCTGTAGGGAAATCTGGACCAGAAATATATTCCATCAATCCTTCAATTGAGATGTTCGGATTATTTGCATAAGCCAAACATGCATTAACTACTTCTGTCATGTTGTGTGGCGCCATGTTGGTCGCCATACCGACAGCAATACCTGTCACACCATTGATCAATAAGTTAGGAATACGTGTTGGCATAACCTGAGGAATACGCTCAGAGCCATCGTAGTTATCTTCCCACTCGACTGTATCTTTTTCTAAGTCAGCCAACATTTCATGGGTGAGCTTACGCATACGGACTTCGGTATAACGCATTGCTGCTGCGCTGTCACCATCGACAGAACCAAAGTTACCCTGACCATCAACCAATTGATAACGTAGGCTAAAATCTTGAGCCATACGAACAATTGTTTCATAAACAGCTGAATCACCATGTGGGTGATATTTACCGATTACGTCACCAACAACACGCGCAGATTTTTTATAGGCTTTGTTATAGTCGTTGCCTAACTCGTGCATAGCGAACAGCACACGACGATGAACAGGTTTTAAACCATCTCTCACGTCTGGTAATGCACGAGATACAATAACACTCATGGCATAATCGAGATATGAGCTTTTTAGTTCATCCTCAATGGCAATCGGTCTAATTTCCGATACGCTCATGCATACTCCTTATTACAAACAGTGCAAGCAGCAACTGCTCATTTATATAATCTAGCTAGTCAAAATTTAGCTCAAAAAGCGTTGAGCCAAAATCTAAAATTCAGTCGCACAGTATAGCATAAAACCAAGCGATTTTGTGCCTATCCGACCACACTATAATCATGATTTTTTGTAGTATTTTTAAACAATTTTAACGATTTATTGACAATAAAAAACCACCTGATTAGGCGGTCAATCAAGCATCGCTAAATTTATAAATGAATGGGTATTTTTATCTCAAAACCTGACCTGTTTTTATCTATCCAATCATACTCAATGGCGTGCTTCATTCACTTTTTTTGCGATGTTTATCAGTAAAAAATAAATCACATCAAACAGTTTTATTTCGGATCGATTAAAACAACTCAAACTTGAAAATTGCCATATAAAATCCGATATGGCAAAAAATATGAGCAAAGCAATACGGAGTCCAACCCCACTGATCAGAAAAATCTAAACACATCCAAATATAGAGTGTTGTAAATTTCTATAATTTATATGGATCTGCCTGAAGCAATTCACAGTGTTGCAGCAAATCATCACTGATTGCTACGCGATAACACTGCCAATCACGAATTTGATTATTTTCAAGCTGTGGAACCATATATATTCGGCTTGCAGGCGCATCAGTGAATTTACCCACTAAAATCCCTTGCTGTGTGATTTCAATTTGATCAAAAATAAAATCACTAAACTGGGTCTGTTCAAACTTTTCAATATCTTTTAGGCTCGTCGCAAAACGATGCTTGGCGTCATAATACTGTACTAAACGCGCTTGATAAGCTTGCATATCAAAATAACGTGCTTGGTATTCGTTAGACACCACCTCTTCACTTGCAGGTAGTGCTTCATCTGTTGTCGCAGCGTCATCTTGATTGGATGACCCAATTACAGACATCACAATAGGGATAACCACACTTGAAATAACCCCAAGCACTGCGGGACCAAACATAAATACGGCTAAAAGTATCCAGACAATTTTAAAATTTTTCTTTTTAGGCTGATTTTGAGACTCTCTTTGTGTATTTACGACTTTCTGCTGCCATGATTCAAGTAACGCACTCGCCTTATCACCTACAGATGTATGCTGATTGCTTTCTGTTTCATTGTTCGGCGGAGTCTGACGAGGTTTTATATTATGCGTGGGATTTGACTGTCCTTGCTTATTTTCACGGCGTACAGAAAATTCAACATTGCTATTGCCTGTCAAATCGTTGGTCTGTTTAACATGTTTTAAACGAGTACCACAAACACCACATTTCATGGCTTCATTGATATTCTCAGCGTAACATTTGGGACACTTCATATTTATAGCTATTCTAGGTGAGATGATATGGAATTGAGCAGTAATGGAAAAGCGCAGCGTCTAAAACGACAGAATCAGCCAGTCTAACGCGCCAATAAGTATAGAATTAAAAAAATGGTCAAAAGCCACTACAGGATTAAATGCGATGTTGTATCTGTAATAGCTGATTTACACTGGAATTTTCTGTATGTCGCCAGTATACGATTGAAAATTTAATTGTGTTTATGCTTTGATCTTATCGGGTTTAAAATTGGACTTCAAGGTATTTATCCACTGATTCTCTCTTGTTCTTTTAGCCAAAGCATTGATCTCCCTACATCAATTACTTATTGATAAAATAATCACTCAAGATACAGCATCTTAAACATAAAACTTAAGATCAGAAAAAATGAAAATAGCATTTTTGATCACTGTTTTTATTTTATGACAGCTTATGTTTAAAACCACTTTTATAAATCAAGAAAAGATCATATAGCGTGAATCATATTAGTTTTGCAAGGTTCCTTATACCTATGGGGAAAAATGACGATAAAGGAGCTTTTAAATTGATTTACACTATAAAAAGGGCTGATGAGAGAAGCTACTCAGAGTTTCTTTATTAGAATAGAGAATAACCCACCATCACGACTTTATTTATCCGTGCACACCATCCATCTACGTATTCAATAAATTTCTAAAATAAAAAAACGCACTTAGGAAATCCTAAGCGCGTTTTTTGAAACTTAATTCGAGAATTAAAGTTTAGAAACTAATTCAGGAACAACAGTATTCAAATCACCAACTAACCAGTAGTCAGCTACAGCATTGATTGGTGCTTCTTCATCTTTGTTGATTGCAACAATCACTTTAGAATCTTTCATACCTGCCAAATGCTGGATCGCACCAGAAATACCTACAGCGATGTAGAGATCAGGCGCAACGATTTTACCAGTTTGACCAACTTGCATATCGTTAGGAACGAAGCCAGCATCAACCGCAGCACGTGAAGCACCTTGAGCAGCACTAAGCTTGTCAGCAAGTGGATCAAGTACTTTATGATAGTTCTCACCAGAACCAACACCACGACCACCCGATACAACGATACGCGCAGCAGTTAATTCAGGACGTTCTGATTTCACAATTTCTTCAGAAATGAACTTAGAAATACCTGCATCACCTGTAGAAGCTGCAGATTCAACTGCAGCAGAACCGCCTTCAGCAGCAACAGGATCAAAAGCTGTACCACGTACAGTTGCAAGAACAATTGCTTCGTCAGATTGAACTGTAGCAATTGCATTACCTGCATAAATTGGACGTTTGAAAGTTTTAGGACCTTCAACAGCAATGATGTCAGTAATCATGCTTGAGTCTAAAAGTGCAGCAGCGCGTGGCAAGATATTCTTACCTGTAGTTGTTGAAGCAGCAAGGATATGTGAATAACCTTTACCTAATTCAGCAACAAGTTTCGCTACGTTTTCAGCCAATTGGTTTGCATAAGCTGCATCATCAGCAAGCAAAACTTTGCTTACACCAGCAACTTTCGCAGCAGCATCTGCAACTGCTTGAGCACCAGAACCTGCAACCAATACAGTGATATCACCACCGATTTTTTGAGCCGCAGCAACAACGTTTAAAGTTGCACCGTTAAGTGTCTTATTGTCGTGCTCAGCGATAACTAAAATACTCATGATTTTATCCTTCTGTATTAGATCACTTTCGCTTCATTTTTAAGTTTTTCAACAAGCTCGTCTACAGACTTCACTTGTACACCAGCTTTACGCTCTGCAGGTGGTTCAACTTTAACTGTTTTAAGTTTAGAAGTTGCTGTAACACCGAAATCTGCAGGAGTTTTCGTATCAAGTGGCTTTTTACGTGCTTTCATAATGTTTGGAAGCGCAGCATAACGTGGCTCATTCAAACGTAAGTCAGTGGTGATGATCGCTGGAGTATTTAACTCAACAGTTTGTAAACCGCCATCAACTTCACGAGTTACTTGAACTTTATCGCCATTTACAGTTACTACAGAAGCAAATGTACCTTGACCAGCGCCAAGTAAAGCACTCAACATTTGACCAACTTGGTTAGAGTCATCATCAATTGCTTGCTTACCTAAAAGCACAAGTTGTGGTTGTTCTTGTTCAACAACAGCTTTTAGGATTTTAGCAACTTCTAAAGCGCCAAGTTGACTGTCATCAGCCTCAACTAAAATACCGCGGTCTGCACCAAGCGCCATAGCAGAACGAATTTGTTCTTGCGCTTCTTTTGGTCCAATAGAAACAACAACGATTTCTGAAACTGTTCCTTTTTCTTTTAAACGAACCGCTTCTTCAACTGCGATTTCATCGAATGGGTTAATTGACATTTTAACGTTAGTAAGGTCTACCCCACTATTGTCCGGTTTAACGCGAACTTTAACGTTGGCATCAACCACACGTTTTACAGCAACAAGAGCCTTCATGTAATCCTCGGCTGTTTTAGCAAAAGTAAATGTTAAGAAGAGTTATAATAACGCTTCATTTAAAATTATTTAGGTGTCCTATCTTGCAATGTGATTGGCATTTCGGTCAAGTCACAATTCGCAAAACTGCTGTAAAAAGTCATAAAAAAGCTTGAACGTACAGTTCACATTTTTTCTAAATATTTTAACTTAGACACGTAAGGCTACTATTTCGACAATATTTATATATTGATAAATAACATTATTTGTATAGATTCTGTATAAATAATCAAAAGAATTAAGATAAATTATCAATCAATCAAAGGGATGACACCACCCGTTCATCGATACTGCTACACTCTGTCATTTTAGACAGATTCAGCAATTTTTCTAAGTATGTTTATTGATTAAATTTGTGAACTTTTTGGCATTAAACTTGTAACAAAATACTAAATATACAAAAACGGGCTTCTTTTCAGAATCACCCGTTTGTTTCTGCTTGAATTAATTTGCCAATAACCATGCGGCTGCAATGGTCAACAAAGTCCCTGAACCACCATCAATCCATTTTTGCTTACGTTCATTGATGTGCTGCTCTTTGGTCAATTGAGCAATCAAAAGGCTCAAACCACAATACACCAAGAATATCAAAGCAATAAAAATTGCTGACAAGGCTAAGCCTTGAAACACAGTGTTGCCTGATTTATCGATAAATTGTGGCAAAATCGCAAAATAGATCAACATGCCTTTTGGATTCAACAATGCCGTAACAAAGCCTTTGCGAATAGGATTTGAAACTGCTTTCTGCTCAATACGTAATGTCTTTTGGCTAAATACTGATTTAATCAAATGAAATGCCAAATACAATAAATAGGCGATCCCCAAATATCGAATCGTCTCAAACAATACTGGGAATGAAACAATAATTGCAGCAATTCCAAGCGCAACCAGAATCGAATGAACCAGATAGCCAGAACAAATACCGATTGTCGCCATCATGCCTGCTTTCGCATTTTTACCTATCACTTGTGACAGGATAAATAACATATCTGGTCCTGGTGTGAAAATTAACGGAAGTACCGTTAAGGCAAAAAGTACAAATACAGACATCTCTTTTCCCTTTCTGAAGTTTGACTGCGAGAAGAAAACAGTATCTTTTAAAATGCTTAAAATAGGATTTCAAATATTCTATAATGATGATTATTTTTCAAATTAAATTCTAATTTATGAAAATTTCATCTAAGACTATTCTAATTAAGCTAGACCGTATTGATAAAAATATCATTCGTGCTTTACAAGCCAATGGTCGAATCCAAAATAATGATCTTGCTCGTGAGATTGGGCTCTCGCCCTCATCATGTCTAAGACGAGTTCGACTCTTAGAAGAAGCCAAAGTTATCCAAAACTATACAACAGTGGTGGATCCACAAAAAATTGGCTTTCAATTGATGTTATTCTCAAGAATCTGGTTGTTAGGCCAAGATGCTGAAACCATTGATACCTTTATTGAAGCAATGAAAGAACTGCCTCAAGTCATGGAGTGTTATATTATTCTGGGTGAATGTGATGCGATGTTAAAAGTGGTAGTACCTGATTTAGAAAGCTATCGTAAATTTCAATCGACACATTTGACCAAAAAGAATGGTATTACCAGTGTAAAAACGGATGTCCCAAGTCAAATTATTAAACAAAGCTTTCAGCTACCTCTTGAAGATCTGTAATTCAAAAATACGTATTAGGTGAATATGAAAACATTTAATCGCCCTGTTCGATTAGAAACACCCAGACTTATCCTTAGACAATGGCAAACTCGTGATTTTGAAGCTTTTGCAGATTTAAATGCTGATCCAGAGGTTATGCGGTATTTTCCAGCGACCTTGTCAAAAAATGAAAGTGACCTTTTGGCACATCGATTTCAAGACTCAATTACCGAATGTGGTTGGGGATTTTGGGCGGTTGAGTTAAAAGAAAATCAGCAATTTATCGGTTTTGTGGGTCTAGCCAATCAAGCGGAAAAATTTACTTTCTCTCCTTGTGTTGAAATTGGTTGGCGATTTGCACAACAATATTGGCATCAGGGCTATGCGACGGAAGCCGCTCAGCAATGTTTAGCATTTGCATTTGAAAAATTAGCTTTAGAACAGGTTGTTTCTTTCACATCTGTACTGAATCAAGCTTCGGAAAAAGTAATGCAACGACTTGGTATGGATTATGTCGAGAACTTTATGCATCCCGCTTTAGACAAAAACCATGCTTTGGCTGAACATGTACTTTACTGTATACAAAATCCAAAGCTGTAACGCTGGTCAATATGCGGGTTATCTTGGGCGATGCAAAATTTTATATCGTAAAACAAAGATCTGCATATCGAGCTAAATAAGACTGAGGAAATACGTTAAAAATTATCGCCCTTTTCTATCTAAGCAGTACTTTGATCAGGATGTTCAATAAAAATGATTTATGAATTATGTACAGATCGTCTTTTACTTCGACAATGGCAAGCTTCTGATTACGGTGCTTTTGCAAAAATCACAGCAAACCCTGAAGTAATGCAATTTTTCCCCAAAATTTTAAATCGTGAACAAAGTGACGAACTGGCAAATCAGATTAAATATTTAATCGAAATCAAAGGCTGGGGACTTTGGGCCGTTGAATTGATTGAAACCCAAGAGTTTATTGGGTGTGTTGGACTACATCAACAACCCTCAAAATTTGAATTTTCTCCATGTATAGAAATTGGCTGGCGGCTTGATCCAAAATTTTGGAATAAAGGATATGCAACTGAGGCAGCTCAAGCTTGTTTAAGATTTGCATTTGAAGAACTGAATTTTCAAGAGATTGTTGCATTTACATCTAAACATAATCTTGCTTCGCAAAATGTCATGAAAAAAATTGGAATGAGCTTTTCTCATGACTTTCTACATCCTGATTTTGATGAGTACCATCCACTACATGAAGAGAAGCTCTATCGAATTCAAAAACAAGATTTTCAATTTGAGTATTGAACTATTTAGCCATGCTTGCTAAAAAATCACGATGAATATGGCTTAAATCAATCAAATCTTGATTTTTGAGCTCCAGCACTTGCCAAATCTCAATAAAGTCTTCTTTTAAATCAATATGATTAGACACTGTTTGTGCCGCTTGCCATTGTTGGTCTGATATCCATAAATAGGTCTGATTGGTTGCGGTATTTACAGCTTGAACTTTACCCTCAGCATTGATACCCAATACTTTTCCTTCTTGCGGTAAGGTTGCCTCAATTTTGGGGAGGCTGAATTCTACAAAATGTTTAATTTGACGTAAGCCATAGCCCTTAAAAATTTCTTTTTGAGCGTCAGTCAGTTGCTTATATTTTTGTTCAAGTTCAGGGATCATTGAAAGACCTAATTTTTCTGCAAAATTGAATCAATAGAAATGTATTGAATAAATACCAAACCTAGATATACATGAGAGCATTTTTAAAAACAATTATCTATTCGACTTTTTTCTGTGCTAAATGTGTTTAAGCACTATGCATTTTATTAAAAAACCAACTGTGCTTTTCACCAGGTCTATTCGCTACAAAATACAAAGGTCAACGCTTAATAAAGCCTTATATTCAAAATTAATTTTTTATTTTTGATGCAGCAGCTCTTGGATGCGCTTGATCATAGACTTGTGCCAGATGGTCAAAATCGACGTGGGTATAAATCTGTGTTGTGGTTAAATTGCTATGTCCTAGCATTTCTTGCACTGCACGCAGATCTCCACTATTGGATAACATATGACTGGCAAAGCAGTGACGTAATAAATGTGGGTGTAAATCAACATTTACCCCTGCACGTAGTGCTTGGTATTTGACTCGATTTTCAATCTGACGTGGGCTAATACTTGTGCCGCGTTGAGTAATAAATACCAAAGATTCAGGGCTAAACTCCCCCTGCCAGATTCGATAGATTTTTAACCATTCAATCAGACTCTCTCTCGCTTTAGAGCCGAAAGGTACAATTCGAGTTTTATTCCCCTTACCCGTGATACGCAATAAATGACGGGTAAAATCAATATCTCGTATGGTTAAACTTTGCACTTCTGCCAAGCGCAAGCCACTCGAATAGAGCAATTCCAGAATAGCCTTATCTCGTAACCACAACTGCTTTTCTATTGGCTTTTCAGGTTCGGGCTGATCCATAATTTGATTGACCGTTTCAATATCAATCATCCCTGGTAATGGTCGAGCTTGCCGCTTTATCTGAAAATCATCCGCTGCATTGATTTCTAAATAACCACCTTGTTTGGCCCACTTCATAAACTGACGAATTGAAGTTAAATGCCGTTGTAAACTACTGGTCGAAAGCTGATCTTTTTCGACACGATAAGCTACATACTCTCTTAAATCAGCAGCTTCGACTTGTTTTAACTCGATCTGCTTGTCATAGCAAAAATCAATAAAGTTGGATACATCTCGGAAATAAGCATCTAAGGTATGTACCGATTGATTCTGTATTTTCCGATCCTTAATCCACATCGAGAGCAATTGCATTGCACCGTATTGCATAAGCTCTCCTTTGATCAAAATAGCAAATGACATAACCTGATTGAAAAATATCAGTCTTGTAAAACTGTATACACCACACCATTGATGACTTCTGCCATCTTATTTAAATTGAGTTTTTCAACAGTATCCTCTTGGGTATGATAATGCTTATTTCTAAAAAAAGCCGTATCTGTGATCATAATAGCAGGGATATCGAAGCGCCAATAATTCAAATGATCTGAGAAATCCACGCCTTGTACAAATGATGGCGCTATCAATCTTTGACAATCAAGGCGTTTTAACGCTTTCATGGCATCACAATATTTTTCGCCCAAACCACGTGAAGTGAAATTACTCACTGCGCCAATAAAATTTCCATGTTTGGGATAAAATAAAGCTAATCCCGATGGATAATCCTGAACATTTTTATGGTCAAAATATCCAATCATTTCCAAAATATACACCGCTTGAATTTGATCTTTTTGTTTTAAAATGGATTGTGCATGAATATAACTCCCCATATGTTCAGTACGGAAATACGGAGGTTCTTCCAAAGTATAAAAGACAAAATCAACATTCTGTTTAAGACTGGCTTTATTGGCTGCTAAAATTCGTGCGATCTCTATTAGCCCCACCACACCAGAAGCATTATCATCAGCACCTTTGAAATTCCCATAAACATCATAATGTGCACCAACAATCACTTTTTTGGCATGACCCATTTGTAAGTGACATATTACATTTCGATAGGTTTTGCCTTTGACTTGATAAGGCTGGTATTCACAAGGAATCGCAAACTGTTCAAGTTGTTGTTTAATGAATGCCGCAACTCGATCGAGCTCTTGAATATTTTGATAATTTCGAAACGCTTGTGGGTGAATCACTTGTTGTAAATAACTGTTTAAACGATCAGGTTCAGCTTGCTGATCATAGCGTTGTTCTGCAGCGACACTCCATGTTGAAAGCCCACAGCTGAGCAATATAATGAAAAGATAGTTTAAATTTAAAAAATTTGGATAAGCTATTTGCATGTATAAATCCAATTTAAAAGCGTGTTGGTATAGCTATAATTTAAAAAAACAGCAATTAGACGTTCAGTTCTTGTTGTACGCCTGAGAATAACCAATATCACGCTATAATGATGCAATTACCACGTTAGAAATTGTTAATATGAAAATCCGTATTCTGACCATTGGTCAAAAAATGCCTGCTTGGGTATTAACTGGTTTTGAAGATTACTTCAAAAGAATCCAACCTTTTGTACAGACGCAAATTATTGAACTCCCGATGGCAAAGCGTGGCAAAAATGATTCAGAAGCAGATATTTTAAAATATCGCCAAATTGAGGGTGATAGTATTCTCAGCCAACTGAAACACAATGAAGTATTGATTGCACTTGAAGTAGGCGGACGTGAATTTAGTACTGAAAAGCTGGCTGAAACCATGAAAGGTTGGATGCTTGAAGGTTATGATGTTGCACTGGCCATTGGCGGACCAGATGGACATTCTGAAGCCGTGCGAAAAGCTGCTGCTTGGCACTGGTCACTGTCAAAACTAACTCTGCCCCATCCATTAGTTCGGGTTATGCTGATTGAACAACTTTATCGTGCGATGAGTATTAACCATAATCATCCGTATCATCGTGCAGGCTAGTCATGTAATTGGGCAAAAGTTGCATTGATGAAACAGTCTGTTGAAATAAAAGGCTTATTGAGAGCATACATTTTAGCTAGAATGGGCAATTCACGCTGTATTTAATGATCATTTAGGCACAAAGATATGAACTTACAAACACTCCCAGGTTTATTCATTTCACATGGCTCTCCCATGCTTGCGCTAGATCCTGAACAAGTCGGTCCTGCTCTACATCGTCTTGGTCTAAATTTGCCAAAACCACAAGCCATCGTGGTGATGTCTGCCCATTGGGAAAGTGAGGCTTTAGAAGTCAATACAGGTGTACGCCCTGAAACATGGCATGACTTTCGTGGTTTTCCTCAAGCGCTGTATGAGATTCGTTATCCAGCACCAGGAAATCCTGAATTAGCGGAAGAAATTTTGCATCTCTTGGCTGAAGCACATCTTCCTGCACATGCAAATAGTACTCGACCACGTGATCATGGTGTATGGATGCCTTTATTACATATGTACCCTGAGGCAGATATTCCAGTCATTGAAATTTCTTTACCGATGAATATGCATGCTGATCAAATCTACCAAATTGGTCAAGCACTTGCCCCACTCCGTGAAAAACAAATTTTATTGATTGGTTCAGGTAGCATCACTCACAATTTAAGAGAATTGTCATGGAACGGCAAAGATGAGAATGTGCCTGAATGGGCATCTACATTTAGAAATTATGTGGTGAGCAAACTCAACCATAGTAATTATGATGCTGTATTGGAATGGGATAGCATTCCTTATCTACAGAAAAACCACCCAACACTTGAACACTTTGCGCCTCTTTTCTTTGCAATGGGTACAGGCCATCGCTTTAGTATTGTGCACAGTAGTTTTTCAATGGGCGCGCTAGGTATGGATATTTATCGTTTTGACTAAATGATTTAATTGATCATCATTCAGCACAAATGATAACAATTTGTTAATTATTGTTTAACTTTTAGTTATATGGATACATATTGAAACCGAATTAATAAATTGTATCCATATCTTTTAGTGTTTCATGGTTTATCCTATGCATAGTTTTTTAAAACGTGAATAGAATATGAAATTCAAATATTTAGCATTAGCTGTACTTCCTTTAGCCCTAGCGGCTTGCCAATCTGGCGATATTCAAAAATTGGGTGATACCGCTGTGAAAGTATTACAACAACAAGGTAATGCAGAGCAAACATTAAATGCTTATCAATGGTCTTATCAACCAGCAGATACCAAACAACCCATCGTACTTAATTTTGCAGACCAACGTTTAAGTGTTGCGACTGGCTGTAACCGACTAATGACCAGTGCAAAAGTTGAAAACGGTTTATTGGTTACTGGCAATATCGCATCAACCAATATGATGTGTTCTCCTGAATTAATGAAACAAGAAAGTTTTGCTGCTGCATTGTTCCAATCAAATAAAACAGCATTTGTACTCGATACAGCAAACACTGAAAGCCCAACGCTTACTTTGGTAAACGCGACAGGTGGTAAAGTTGTATTTACAGGTAAAATGACACCTGAAACTAAATACCAAAGCCAAGGTGAAACAATTTTCTTAGAAATCAGCCCAGAAACTAAAGAATGTTCTGCTGGTGTAAGAAAAATGCAGTGCTTACAAGTACGCGAAATCAAATATGCTGACAATGGTGTAAAAACCCAAGTAGATAAAGATTGGACATATTTCTATGACCAAATCGAAGGCTTTACTCATAGCCCTGCTGAGCGCCAAGTGGTTCGTGTAAAACGTTATGAGATTAAAAACCCAGCTGCTGATCAGTCTAAATACGCTTATGTACAAGACATGATTATCGAACGTGAAACTGTAAAATAATTGTATAGAAAAGCTGAAGTTCAACTTCAGCTTTTCTTAGCTTAACTATTTATAAACATCTAGATTTAAATCAGTTTTATGCTTTTACAGCCAAATAATCAAAATATTTCTATTTTAAGGTTTGCGCCTCAATTTTAATCGATGCAGAACATTCAACACTGCATAATAATTAAAAAAAAGTGAATATAAACATTCAATAATACAAACTTAAGCAATCCATAGTGATTGCAGCAAAGCTCATTTTTAATACAGCAAGATCGATAAAGGTAAAATCATGAATCACAAATTAAGCGTTGCATTAATCTTAACGTTGCTCGTCATGGCATGTAGCCAAGAATCTACAACTCAAAAAGTTCCAACGCCTGCATCTATAGAGACCCAAGTTTCAAATACAGCAACTCAACCACAAATTATTTTTTTAGAGGTCAGTCCTGAAACTCGACCTTGTACTGGTGTTGCACCACAAACCTGTCTTTTAGTCCGTGAATTAACCTTGAGCGAAACTGGTCAAAAGAATTATACTGAGAAAGAAGCGAGTTATTTTTATGACTCTATTGACGGCTTTACCCATAATTCAAAGTCTACTCAAATTATTAAGGTCAAACGCACAGAAATTGCCAATCCTGCAGCTGATCAGTCTCAATACCAATATGAACTCGACTCAATTGTTGAAACCATTCCGAGCAAATAAGCTTGTTGCTGTTTTTAAAATTACTCAAATAAAAAACCGATGCAAAAGCATCGGTTTTAAGTTCAAAATCAAACTGAGATTAGAACACGCCTTGCGCTAACATTGCATCGGCAACTTTAACAAAACCAGCAATATTTGCACCATTTACATAGTTCACTGCGCCATCAGCTTGAGTACCGTATTTCACACAGTTACGATGAATTTCTTTCATAATTGCATGTAGGCGCTCATCCACTTCTTCAAATGTCCAACCCAAACGAATCGAATTTTGTGACATTTCAAGACCAGAAGTGGCAACACCACCTGCATTTGACGCTTTACCTGGTGCATAAAGGATTTTTGCTTCTACAAATTTTTCTACAGCTTCTAGTGTTGAAGGCATATTGGCACCTTCAGCAACACAGATTACACCATTGGCAAGCAGTACATCTGCATCTTCTTCATTTAATTCATTTTGAGTTGCGCATGGCAATGCAATATCACACTGAATTGACCAAGGGCGTTGACCTTCTAAATATTCAAAACCGTGTTTTGAAGCAAATTCAGAAATACGTCCACGTTTTACGTTTTTAAGTTCCATCACTTCGGCAAGAAGCTCATTGGTAAAGCCATTTTTTACATGTACTGTACCGTTTGAGTCAGACAATGAAACCACTTTCGCACCTAAGTACATGGCTTTTTCTGCAGCAAACTGCGCAACATTACCCGAACCTGAAATCACCACAATTTTATCTTTAAAGCTTTCACCGCGAGTTTTTAGCATTTCTTCAGCAAAATAAACTGTACCAAAACCTGTTGCTTCTGGGCGAGCCAAAGAACCACCGAATGATGAACCTTTGCCCGTAAATACACATGAAGTATCATTACTGAGCTTTTTCATCATACCCGCCATGTAACCCACTTCACGACCACCCACACCAATATCCCCTGCTGGTATATCGGTATTTGAACCAAGGTGACGGTAAAGTTCGATGATTAATGCTTGGCAAAAACGCATGATCTCACCGTCTGACTTGCCTTTCGGATCAAAATCAGAACCACCTTTACCACCGCCCATAGGCAGTGTGGTCAACGCATTTTTAAACGTCTGCTCAAAACCTAAGAATTTTAAAATAGAAAGGTTTACAGATGGGTGAAACCGCATGCCGCCTTTAAATGGACCAATAGCAGAATTATATTGAACACGAAAAGCACGGTTAACTTGAGTTTGACCTTTGTCATCTACCCATGAAACACGGAATTGAATCGCTCGTTCTGGCTCAACAAGACGTTCAAGCAAACCGTGCTCAGCATACTCTGGGTTTTTCTCAATAAATGGCCACAAACTGGTCATAACTTCTTCCACAGCTTGTAAAAACTCTGGTTGATTTGGATCACGTGCTTTAACGTAATTTAAAAAGTCATTCAGGCTATTATATTTCAACGCTCATTCCTCAGCAGAAAATGATACAAAAAAGGTCAACCCTTTTAATAAAATGATAAATTTTGGCGCAAAGTATTTAATCCCTTTTGCATATAATCCACAACCTTTTTTCAAATGTTTTTTCAAATAATATTTAAATTCAATATGATAATTTCTAATCAACCCCAAATAAAATGTCAATTTGTTGGCGTTTTTAACCAAAAAAAATTCGATATTTTGATCTAAATTAGCGCATTTTTAGCGCCAAATTAGAGCAAAGATTTTCACTACAAAACATGCTAAAATTGCAAAATATTCTTCGCTTTTACCAAGCATTTGTTCATTTTTCTTTAAAGTTTTATTCACATGAATTCATCGCTTTCCTTCATTCAGCAAATAGATGCCATTTTGCCACAAACACAATGTGGACTCTGTGGTCACCGTGATGGGTGTCTACCTTATGCAAAATCTATTGTAGAAAAAGGCGAAGAAGCCAATAAATGTGTGCCAGGTGGGCAACCTGTTGCAGATGCGCTTGCGGATATACTCAATCGTAATAAACTCATTGCTGAACCAAGTGTCTGGCCAATTCAAAGCGATGGCCGTCCACAACGCATGAAAGCCATTATTCGTGAAGATGAATGTATTGGTTGTACCAAATGCATCAGTGCTTGCCCTGTAGATGCCATTATTGGTTCTGGTAAACTGATGCATACCGTACTTACAGATCTATGCACTGGGTGTGAACTATGCATTGCTCCCTGTCCAGTAGATTGCATTGATTTAGTTGAAGACATTCAGCCTATTCCAAATGAACAACAACGTCTTTTAGAACAAAATGACTTACGTGGTCGTTACTATGCACATATTCAACGTGAAGAAAAACAACGCATGCATCGTAAAGGTCCTGTGGTTCGTGCAGAAATCGACACTGAACTCTTTGCGCAGATAACACAACAGAGTCAGGCTTTACCTACAATTGAAATCAATCAGCCCACAATAAAAAATCCAATTGTTACAGATGCGAAAACCACCATTGAATTGGCTAAGCTGCGGACTCAAATTAAAAAACTAGAGAAACAATTGAGTGTTCGAGCAGATGAAAATAAGCAACATCAATTAAATGAATTGATTCAACAGTTATCTGTTTTGCAAGAGGATGCATCATGACTGTAAAGAATATGACCAAAAAGCAGATTCAGATTTTCTTTGAACGATTACGTGAGCAACGCCCAAATCCTAAAACAGAACTCAATTACTCAAACCCATTTGAGTTACTTGTCGCTGTTACCTTATCGGCTCAAGCCACAGATGTAAGTGTCAACAAAGCCACTGATAAGTTATTCCCTGTCGCCAATACTCCTGAACAAATTTATGCATTGGGTGTAGACGGTTTAAAGCAATATATTAAAACCATTGGTTTATATAATGCCAAAGCTGAAAATGTGATTAAAGCCTGTAAAATTCTGATTGAGAAGCACAATAGCCAAGTTCCAGACAATCGTGCTGATTTAGAAGCTTTACCCGGTGTAGGTCGCAAAACTGCCAATGTTGTGCTGAATACCGCCTTTGGTCAGCCTACAATGGCTGTAGATACGCATATCTTCCGTCTTGGCAATCGTACTGGACTGGCAGTAGGTAAAAATGTCCTTGAGGTCGAACATCGTTTAATTAAAGTGATTCCAAAAGAATTTATTATAGACTCGCATCATTGGTTAATTTTACATGGCCGCTACTGCTGTATTGCACGCAAACCCAAATGCAATGAATGTATTGTGTCAGATGTTTGTAATTGGCCTGATAAATATGAGTTTGGCGCTGCACGTGAAGGTCAAAACAAAATAAGCGGCTGAGCAATTTAAAATATAATTTAACTTTATCTATATACATTCATTCGTTTTAGCTACACTAAAACGAATGAAAAATCTTTGGTATTTGTTATAAAGCCCTTTTCATAAATCATCAGTTCAATTCCATAGAAACTCATGATTCTAAAGTTAGAATTGAGTTATTTTTCTTTATTCTCTAAATCTTTCTTTAACTTTTCAAGCCGTTTCCACTCTTCAGCCACCTGTGGATGCACTTGGTAATTGCCTGATTTTCTCATTTCACGGCGTTGCTGAAGCTCTTCTTTTTGTGCTTTGCGTAACAATTTAAAGCTCATATACAATAAGCCCAAAAGAAGCAATATACTCAAAATGACCAAGGCAATTAATACAAACTTCACTCTCTACGCCACTCTTGCAAAAAAAGAGACCTAATATGAATCAGGTCTCTGTTATTGTCAAAGCTTAAAAAAATGCTTTGAATGCGGTCTTATTTATCTAAAATCGCAAATAAATCTTTTTGAACATCTTCTATTGGACGTAAACCGTTCAATTTATTATAAGTCGGTGCATTTTCCCCAGAAGCTGCACGTCCTTGATAGAAACCAACAAGCTGTTCAGTTTCATTATGATAAGAGCCTAAACGCTTACGAATCGTTGCTTCTTCGTCATCTGGACGTTGCACAAGATCTTCGCCAGTTTCATCATCTTTACCTTCCACTTTCGGTGGGTTATAAATCGTGTGATAAACACGACCAGATGCTGGGTGCTGACGACGACCAGAAAGACGTTTTACGATTTCTTCGTCTGGTACTTCAATTTCGATTACATGGTCAATGCTAATCCCTTCGTTCTCTAAAGCCTCAGCTTGAGGAATCGTACGTGGGAAACCATCGAAAATACAACCATTTACACAATCAGGTTGTGCAATACGTTCTTTCACTAAACCGATAATAAGCTCATCAGATACTAAACCACCTGATTCCATTACACTTTTAGCTTTAAGACCTAATTCAGTACCTTCACGAATTGCAGCACGGAGCATATCACCGGTTGAAATTTGTGGGACATTGTAGCGCTTACAGATCAACTGAGCTTGTGTACCTTTACCTGCTCCAGGTGGTCCGAGTAATATAATGCGCATAAAAAAACATCCTCATTTAAAACAATATGTATGATACCGTTTGCCATGACAAATTAAAACTTATCATCGTAATGGCATCAAATTTATAAGAAAGCCACAAATAAATGTATTAGACCAGCAAAAAATCCAGTCACACCACCGAGTACAATCAAAATCCATTCGTCTTCCTGAAATGCAGGACGTAACAGGTTTTGAAACTCTTTTGGGGTTAACTCTCTAATCCGCTCTTTAAACATCTGAAAAATTTTCTGTGCACGGCTCGCATTAAACGCAGGGTCGCAAACAGGCACCATCGTAATTTCAATTGACCGATCAATCAAGTCTGTCTTGAGTTTTGCATACTCTTTTAGTCCTAAAGACAATTGTAAAGAGGTCCGAACCAATGGAGTTTCCATAATTTCGTTAATATGACGCTTTACAATACGACGGGTTTTTTCTTTCTTAGGACCATACATCATTTCAGTCATGATTGATTTTAACGTAATCAAATCTTCAGTCACGACACTTGCAAAAACATCTGACACTTCTTCTTGGCGTTTCATAAACGCACCCTGAACATTATAAGTGCCAATTCTTGGAATAACAGGTTTAATCCATGGAAATTTTCGATCTTTTGTACGTTCAAAAAATTGTGGATAGCGTACGTAATGTGGCTCTACTGGATTGAAAACCATCCAGATTGCAATCCAGTTGGTTAAAAAGCCCCAAACGGCTGCAAAGAAAGGTACCGTCCAATGTTGTGGTACAAAGACATAAACAAACATTTGGAAAATACCAAAAAAACTCCCAATTACAGCACTAATATGCCAAATAAAGTTAATTTCTTTTTGCCCAACTTTTAAAAACATACGAACCATCAAACGGCGATCGCCTTCCATTTGAGTAACGACCATATCCCGCATGTTGACCAGTGACTCGACGTTCATGGTCAGTTCGGTCACGAGTTCTCTTAAGACACCCGGCAATTGTTTATGCGCTTGACCATAAATTCGACGTTTAATCGAATAAGGTAAGTTTTCCCACAAAACAGCATTACGATCTAACATCACCTCATCAATCAAATGTTCAAGCTCAAAACCGACTTGTTCACCGATAATCCGAGCCATATCTTCAGGATCCATTGCATCTAAAAATTCACGCAAAGAACCCAGTTTGGATAATGTATTGTCTGTGATGATGCCTGAAATTCGCCCAGCTTTGCGTGGCACAATCCCTTGCCAACCCACGGGTAAGGGACCAATATGAAATCCCCAAAACGTGATTGGATAAAATACCATTTTCAGTGCCATCCAAACGTGTGCCCACGTTACAAAGGCCGTCACTGGGATGATACTTAAAATGGCAAGATGATCAGGTCGAGCTGTAAAAGCGTGCCACAAACCATTAACGTATTCCAACATGCATGACTCTCGTATTTATTTCTATTTGCGGTCGAAGGATATGGATAAAATCATAAAAACTTTAGAACCCGACACTTAAGGTATAAGCAAATTGTATTTGTGGACGAGTTTCCAGGACCATATCTCCATTTTTATTATGAAGTTCACTACCTGCACCCATCCCCACACTAAATGTACTTATACGCTCTTTATTCAATAAAACATAAGATAAATCGGCACCACCACCATATTGGACTTCATCACTTCCGTCCACTTTTTTACTTTTAAGTGTTCCGCCATAGACCCCAACATAGAATCCATTTTTATCTTTACCATTTAATACTACAGGAATTCTATAGCCGACTTGACCAGCAAATTCATGGTCGCCATTATAAAAAACACCTAATTTAGTATACGCAATTCCATAAGGATTTACCCATTCACCATTCGCATGGACCATCTGTTGCGTTACACCCGCACCAATATTCCATTTAGAAGCATCTTCAGGCTTAAACTTTGCCTCTGGTAAAATTCCCTTCATATCTGGCAAATAATCTTTAACATCAGCATGCGCGAAATTTCCGACAGCAACTAACATTAATAAGGGAAAGATTTTTTTCATTATTTTCTCCATTATCCCTAATCTTAACTTAGGTCGAATCTATTTATCCTTAAGGCTCGACTTTAACAGAATTATTTTGGCACTCATATACAAAACGCTATAAATTTAATGTCGCTAAGGTCAAATCCATATAGGCTCTGTTGACAATTCATCAATGTTTACAACGATGCGTATTTTTCAGGTGAAATGTCATCGGACCTGCATTCGGCATAACAAATTTGTTGCAGAGACTGAGTTAAAATATATTTTGATGAGTTATTTGTGTTTTTTAATTTTTAAGACTCAATCTGGGGTAAAATGTTTGACCCCTAAATTCACCCATCTTTAAGTACTAAAGCCGACGACGTATGAAGCAGCAGTTTCCTCTAAAAAATGTCCAACAAGAAAAACGCATCTTTCGTAGTCGTGTCTTTTTTGCGATTGGTATTGTTTCATTTTTTATGTGCCTTCTGGTTGCACGCTATGCTTATCTGCAAATTTTCCATCACCAAGAATTTAGTGAAGCATCAGATAAAAACCGTATTCGACTACAGCCTATCGCACCAGCACGTGGCTATATTTATGATCGTAATGGGATTTTACTGGCAGATAACTACCCTGTTTTTACTGCAACCCTCAGCAAAGCCGATGTCGAAGATATAGATGATACGGTTAAGCGTTTAATTCCAATTTTAAATCTGAATCAAGAAGATATTGACCGTTTTAATAGCCGGATTAAAGCCTCTAAAAAAACAGAACGAGTCACCTTAAAGCTAAACCTAACAGAACAAGATATTGCACGCTTTAGTGAAATCAAGTTTCAATTTCCGGGTGTTGATATCGAAACACAAATGACCCGCTATTATCCACATGGTGAGCTATTTGCCCATGTTATTGGCTATGTGGGTCGTATTAACGATAAAGAACTCAAAGCAATTGATAAAGATAGTTATGCTGGAACCAACCTGATCGGGAAAATTGGTGTAGAAAAATCCTATGAAGATTTACTACATGGTGTTCCTGGTTATGAATCGATTGAAGCCGATGCACATGGTAATGTCTTACGTCATTTAGGCCGTAAAGAGTCTACCCGAGGCAATGACTTATATCTTTCACTCGATTATGGTCTGCAAACCATTGCAGCAGAACAGCTTAAAGATCGTCGTGGTGCAATCGTCGCAATTGATCCACGAACTGGTGAAATATTAGCACTGGTGTCAAGCCCAAGTTTTAACCCGAACTTATTTGTAACAGGTATTGGACATGCAGACTATACAGCCTTGCGTGACAACCTAGATCAACCGCTCTATAACCGTGCAGTCCAAGGAACCTATCCTCCCGGTTCTACGATTAAGCCGATGGAAGGCTTAGGCGGTATTCACTTTAAAACGGTGGATTGGGTAACTGCTATTTCCGATCCTGGCTATTTCCATTTACCCGGCGATTCACATAAATTCCGTGACTGGAAAAAGACTGGACATGGCTCAGTCAACTTACATAAGTCAATTGTGGTTTCTTGTGATACTTACTTCTATATCTTGTCTTACCAGATGGGTATAGACCGCATGAATGAATGGATGCGCCAATTTGGTTTCGGTGAAAAGACGGGGGTAGATTTACCAAGCGAAAGTACAGGTTTATATCCAAGTCCTGAATGGAAAATGCGTACCCGAAAAAGCAAATGGCTCAAGGGTGAAACCATTTCTGTCAGTATTGGTCAAGGTGCGTTTACCGCGACTCCATTACAACTGGCGATGGCAACAGCAATTACCGCCAACCATGGTGCACATGTCACACCACACGTATTACGTGAATCCAAAGGGGCGAAAAAGCATGAAGTACTCAATGCCCCGACAGGAAAAATCAACTTCAGTGGTACAGATGAAGACTGGATTAAAATGCGTGATGCAATGGTTGATGTTATTCAAACAGGTACAGGTCGTGGTATCCGTACACCAATGTACCAAATCGCAGGTAAAACAGGTACAGCACAGGTGAAGAGTATTGCCCAAGGCAAACGTTATAACGAAGCAGCACTAACATCAAGACAATTAGACCACGGTTTATTTGTTGGTTTTGCACCTGCTGAAAACCCTGAAATTGCCATTGCGGTGATTTGGGAAAATGGTAAACATGGTGGTTCTGCTGCCAAGATTGCTCGTCCTGTGTTTGATTACTGGTTGCTGACTCGCAAAAAGAATCCAATTGTACCGCTTAACCATCAAGTCAGTGGAGGCTTAATGACAGCTGGCATCAAACCGGGTGAACTGCCAAGTGGTGATGTTTCTCTTGCAGCAGATCCAAATGCCTTGCCTAAACCGAAGCCAAATACGCAGACCAATACGGCTACCCAAAACCGTATACCAACTCAAGGTCATAGTACGACTTCGACGCAACCCACTCCCCCACCTGTACCTGAGGCTGATATCAGTGAATAATAAAGTGAAAAACCAATTACGTATTATTGGTGGAGAATGGAAACGTCGAGTTCTTCCTTTTGCTGATATCGATGGTTTACGTCCTACACCTGATCGAGTTCGTGAAACATTGTTTAACTGGCTGATGTGGGATATTCAAAATGCCAAAGTCTTAGATCTTTGTGCAGGTTCAGGTGCTTTAGGATTTGAAGCACTTTCACGTGGTGCACGTCATGTCATCATGATTGAACCCAATGCCACGCAAGCTAAATTTTTAAAAGACAATATTCAGTTGCTCAAAGCTGATAACTGTCAGCTAAAAATACAAACAGCACAACAAGCCTTATCCAATTTAAATGAACAGTTTGATTTAATGTTTTTAGATCCACCCTATAGTTTAAATTTATGGGATGAATTGGCTCAAAAAGCGGATCAATACTTATCTGATCAAGCATTGATTTATGTAGAAGCAGATCGTAGCTTAAATCAACTGAATTTACCCTCAACATGGCAATTACAGAAACAAACCAAAGCTGGTGTAGTACAAGCAGGTTTATTTAAAAAAATAATATAGGGTATTGTTCTCGTGTGGCATGCCCTACAAAAAATACGCTATTGCCTACACAAATATATTTAAACTTTCAATGTAAAATGCGGCAGTGCCACCCTACAAAGATATAAATTAGTTTTTATGAAATGATATCAGTTACTTCATTCATATATTTTCAAACAACAAGATAGAAAAAATGGGCATGCATTGCCCATTTTTATATTTAAGATAAAGAATTAACGCCCTTTCCAATTCCAGTCACGATCATTGCGATCTCGGTCATAACGATGTCGATCACCATCACGACGCTGATCCCAGCGATGATCCGAATCATGTCGCTGATCATAACGACCATGACCACCTCGATGACCATCATCAAATGGCGCAACAATACAGCCGGTTAATGAAATAGCAACTACACCCAACACAATAACTTTGTTTAACATGATGACTCACCTCTTCATCTCATTTTGTTTAAGTTAGTCTGTTAATGTGTAGTGCTAAACAAGCTTATGTTTCAAGTTGTAGTATTTCCCCCATGATTTCTTCATGGAAATAAAAAATGATCGATAAAATATTTATGGTTAATAGGTCAGCGTTCTAATCCAAAACAGACGCAATAATTGCCCACGATCATAAGGAAAACTAGAGATGTATTCATAACCGACTTTGTTTAAAGCATTGATCTTAAATTCAATACCATAACCAAAAGAAAGATAAAGCTCACTTGATGCAGGATTATCATTTGAAGGATTGAGCAATGATGTCTTTAATTGTTGTACATTGTAAGCATTATAATTAAACACCCGAATACGCTCATTTTCATAAAATTTATTGGTTAAAATTGAATAATCTGCCAATTCATGCTCATGCTGTTCTGCTAGCTTTTTTTGCAATTGGTCTTGTTCAAAAAAAATATCATTTCGCTCAGTGCTCATTTCAGTATCACTTAGGCTATTTTCTTGATTTTCAATTTTAAATAATTGCTCATCTTGCAATTGATCTGGTTGTCCTAATAATTCATCTTGATATTCCACAATTTGATTTTGTGCCTCTTCTGCCATAAGTGCCAGATCATCAAAAGCATAAACATTTGAATTTATAAAAAATATAAAAATGACCATTAAATTGAGCGGGTAAATAGGTCGCATGTTTTGCCTAATCAATTCATCATTTTTATCGGAGTTATACCAATCATAAAACAAGATGGTTGTCTCCTCTGTTTGTTTATACGTCACTTAAATGTTCAGTCTAATTGTAGCCTACATATAGATCAGAATGGCTGAAGCACACCCAATATCAAATGCGTTTCGTTTTAATTATAAATAATATGATCAATATGTTAAACCAATTAACTATCATTCTGAGCCATCATTTTATCAATAGGATTTAAAAAGTTTAATTATTTAAATATTCATATGTAATCAATGCACTAAGATGCTTAAATTTCTCTAGATGTTTTTATATTTTTCATCTTGAGTATGTGCAATTGATAAACTTTGTAACTCATCTCTCAATCTAAGAGTCTCATCGATAAAAGTGCTAAAATTAAATTGATATCAAATGAGTTGATTTGAACATGGAAATACGAGATCAAATTATTCTAGTGACTGGTGGCGCACGTGGTCTAGGACTTGCAATTACCCATGCTTTGATTCGTGAAGGCGCAAGAGTCGTTGTAAATTATTTCAATAGTGAAGAATCCGCACAGCAACTTGCCAAGGAACATGCCGAACAAGTTTTTATTTACAAAGCAGATGTAACTGATGCAGATCAAGTCAACACGATGTTTAAAAAGGCAAAACTGCATTATGGACATGCAATCACCTCAGTGATTAATAATGCGCTATTGGCATTTAAATTTGATGGTGATCTACGTCCAAAAGTTGAAACCTTGAGCTGGCACAGTATGCAACAGCAATTGGACAGTGCAGTAAAAGCCGCTTTAAACACCACCCAAGCTGCACTAGAAGATATGAAAAAAGATCATTTTGGTCGAATCATCAATATTGGAACCAATCTTGTACAGAATCCTGTGGTTCCTTATCATGATTATACTGCAGCTAAAGCAGCACTTTTGGCCTTTACCCGCACAACGTCACACGATTTAGGTCAATATGGCATTAATGTAAATATGCTTTCAGGCGGTCTATTACGTAAGACTGATGCTAGTAGTGCAACACCTGATCAAGTGTTTGATTTGATCGCTGCTTCCACACCCTTACAAGAAGTCACCACACCTGAGCAGTTTGCAGATGCCGTGCTGATGTTTTTATCACCGTGGTCACGCGCTGTAACAGGACAAAATTTGATTGTGGATGGTGGTTTAGTCAAAGGCTAATCACAGATCACCACTCTCATATAAATTCCCTTTTTTCTATCTTGATCACAAGGTTAAATGCTAACAATCAAGAATATACAACCAATACTCTTCAACCAATAAAAATGGGAGCCGATTGGCTCCCATTTTTTAGCTTAAAAATTTAAACTTTAAATTAAACCAAGCCTTTCTTTTTTAAAACATCAAACATAGTTGAACCAAGTTCAGCTGGGCTACGCGTATATGCCATACCCGCTTTTTCAAATGCAGCAAACTTCTCTTCAGCAGTACCTTTACCGCCAGAGATAATCGCTCCTGCGTGCCCCATACGCTTACCTTTAGGCGCTGTTACACCCGCAATATAACCAACAACAGGTTTAGTCACATTAGATTGAATATATTCAGCAGCTTCTTCTTCCGCACTACCACCAATTTCACCAATCATGATGATTGCTTCTGTTTGTGGGTCTTCTTGGAAAAGTTTTAAGCAGTCAATTTGGTTCATACCTGGAATTGGGTCACCACCGATACCAATACAAGTAGACTGACCTAAACCAAGCTTGGTCGTTTGCGCAACTGCTTCATAAGTCAATGTACCAGAACGAGAAATGATTCCGATTTTACCTGGTTGATGAATATGCCCTGGCATAATCCCAATTTTACATTCGCCCGGTGTGATAATACCTGGACAGTTTGGACCGATTAAACGTGCATTATTACCATAAGTTTCAAGGTAACGTTTCGCTTTTAACATGTCTAAGGTTGGAACACCTTCGGTGATCACCACGATTAACTCAATACCAGAATCGACTGCTTCAACAATAGAATCTAGTACAAATGGTGCAGGTACATAAATTGATGTTGCATTTGCACCAGTCTCTTTTACTGCTTCACGCATTGTATTGAAAACAGGTAGACCAATATGAGTTTGACCACCTTTACCCGGTGTTACGCCACCAACTACTTTTGTACCGTATGCAATTGATTGCTCAGAATGGAATGTACCATTCTTACCCGTAAAGCCTTGTACCAATACTTTTGTGTCTTTATTAACTAATACGCTCATGATTGATACTCCTTACGCTTTCACAGCAGCAACAACTTTTTCTGCGGCATCAGCTAAGCCATTCGCAGAAATTAATTTTAGACCTGATTCATCAAGTAATTTAGCACCTAATTCTGCATTGTTCCCTTCTAAACGAACAACTACAGGTACGGTTACATTTACTTCTTGAACCGCTGCAATAATCGCTTCAGCAATCATGTCACAACGTACGATACCACCAAAAATATTGATCAATACACCTTGTACAGATGAATCTGAAAGAATAATTTTAAATGCTTCAATGACGCGATCTTTAGTCGCACCGCCGCCAACATCAAGGAAGTTTGCTGGCTGACCACCATACAGTTTGATGATGTCCATTGTTGCCATCGCAAGACCAGCACCATTCACCATACAACCAATATTACCTTCTAAAGCAACATAGTTAAGGTCAAATTCAGATGCTTTTAACTCACGCTCATTTTCTTGAGATTTATCACGCATCGCTGCAATTTCAGGCAAACGATAAAGTGCATTTGAGTCAATACCGACTTTAGCATCTACACATAAGATTTCGCCATTTTCACGAACTGAAAGTGGGTTAATTTCAAATAGTGCAAAGTCATTTTCAACAAATGCTTTGTACGCGCCTGTCATGATGGTTACAAATTGGCTGATTTGCTTATCTTTTAAACCCAATTGGAAGCCAACATCACGCGCTTGGAATGGCAGTAAACCAACCAATGGATCTACTTCGACTTTAATAATTTTTTCAGGTGTTTCTTCAGCAACTTTTTCAATTTCTACACCACCCTCTGTAGACGCCATGAATGTCACACGACGACTAGAACGGTCAACCACTGCACCTAAATACAATTCACGTTCTACAGGATAAACATCTTCACAAACAAGGATACTATTTACCGGCTGACCATTGGCATCCGTCTGATACGTGACTAAACGAGTACCTAACAGGCTTTTTGCATATTCAGCTGCTTCTTCTTTTGACTTAACAACTTTTACGCCGCCCGCTTTACCACGACCACCTGCATGGACTTGGGCCTTCATCACAGCGAATTTGCCACTAATTTGCTCAAAGGCAGCAGATGCTTCTTCGGGCGTAGTGATTAAAATGCCTTCTTGAACTGGCATACCATATTTTTTTAACAGCGTTTTCGCTTGATACTCATGTAGATTCATGTTTTACCTTTTACTACTTTTCACATTGTTATGACACACCAATAATTAGACTTCCATCGCAATAACTATCGGCATTTATTAAAGTTTGTTCTTTTATTTTTAGATGATTATTCAATTAAAAACAACCATCAAAAGTAAAAAGAGCGGTCGAAACCGCTCTTTTTTGTGTTATTTACGTTTACGCTGAATCGCGTGAATCGCACGCCCATCAACAGCAAGCGCTGCTTCATGAACGACTTCAGAATAAGTTGGGTGACCGAAAGTCATCAATTGTAAATCTTCAACTGAAGATACAAATTCAAGTGCAATCATACCTTGGTGAACAATATCAGAAGCACCTGGACCAATGATATGCATACCCAATAAACGATCAGTTTTTGCATCTGCAACAAACTTCACAAATCCAGCAGATTCATTGGCAGCTAAAGCACGACCATTTACCGCAAATGGGAATTGACCGGTTTTAACGTCGTGACCTTTCTCTTTAGCTTGCTCTTCAGTCAAACCTACCCACGCAGCTTCAGGGTGTGTATAAATCACTGAAATAATAGTGTCATAATTCACTTGAGCAGCATGACCATGCATACGCTCAACTGCCATTACACCTTCTTCCATTGCTTTATGCGCAAGCATTGGACCACGTACCAAGTCACCAATTGCATATACACCGTCAACAGACGTTGCACACCAATCGTTCACTTCAACCAAACCACGTTCAGTTAATTTAATGCCTGAATCTTCAGCCAATAAACCTTCTGCATAGGCTTTACGGCCAACACAAACGATTAATTTATCAAAAGTTTGAGTTTTATCTTCGCCTGCTTGGTTATATTGAACAGTCACTTCACGACCATTCACTTCAGTACCTGAAACTTTAGCGCCAATACGAATATCTAAACCTTGTTTTGTTAAAAGTTTTTGATAATCTTTTGCCAACGCTTTATCCGCCATTGGTAAGAATGCATCTAATGCTTCAAACACAACAACTTCAGAGCCAAGACGACGCCATACTGAACCAAGTTCTAGTCCAATTACGCCTGCACCAATTACACCTAAACGTTTAGGCACTTCTTGGAATTCTAATGCACCTGTTGAATCAACAATAAGGTCTTCATCAACTTTTGCTACAGGAATATTTACAGGTACAGAACCAGTTGCAAGAATTACGAATTTAGGTTCTAAAACTTGAACATCGCCACCTTCTAATGGTGTGAATTCAACTTTTTTACCAGCAAGTAATTTACCTGTACCTTGTAACCACTCGATACCATTGCCTTTCAGCAATTGAGCAACACCGCCAGTTAAGTTATCTACAACTTTGTCTTTACGAGCAAGAAGCTTTTGAAGATCAAGTTGGACATTTTCAACTGTAATACCGTGAACATCTAAGCCATGAAGAGTGTCTTCATAGTGATGAGAAGAATCCAAAAGTGCTTTAGAAGGAATACAACCTACGTTTAAGCAAGTACCACCTAAAGATGGCTTACCTTTGTGTACACGTTTTTCGATACACGCAACTTTGAAACCAAGTTGAGCAGCACGAATTGCCGCTTCATAACCACCTGGCCCACCGCCGATTACCACTAAATCAAACTGAGACATGCTTATCTCCAAAAACGAGTTTAAAGGATCACTCTAAACTCGTGTTGTTATTCTAAAGAATTAAAGGTCAAGGATTAGTTTAGCTGGCTCTTCAAGTAACTCTTTAACAGTTACCAAGAAACCTACTGCTTCTTTACCATCAATCATACGATGGTCATAAGAAAGCGCTAAGTACATCATTGGAAGAATTTCAACTTGACCATTTACAGCCATAGGACGCTCTTGGATTTTGTGCATACCTAAAATAGCAGTTTGTGGTTGGTTCAAAATAGGTGTTGAAAGTAATGAACCGAAAGTACCACCGTTGGTAATTGTGAAAGTACCACCAGTCATATCTTCAATTGCTAATTTACCTTCACGTGCTTTTGCAGCATATGCACCAATACCTGATTCAACTTCAGCATAGTTCATACGGTCAGTATTACGTAATACTGGAACCACTAAACCACGATCAGAAGAAACCGCAACACCGATATCATAGTAACCATGATAAACAATATCATCACCGTCGATTGAAGCATTTACCGCAGGATAGCGTTTAAGTGCTTCAGTTACAGCTTTAACGAAGAATGACATAAAGCCTAAACGTGCACCATGACGTTTTTCGAAAGCATCTTTATATTGCTTACGCATTTCCATCACAGGTTTCATGTTGACTTCGTTAAACGTAGTCAACATTGCAGTTTGCTGTGTAGCAGCAAGAAGACGTTCAGCAACACGCTTACGTAAACGTGTCATTGGAACACGTTTCTCGATACGCTCACCAACAGCAACGCTTAATGGTGTTACAGCTGCAGCAGCTGGTTTAGTTTGATGATTTGCAACATCTTCTTTGGTGATACGACCACCACGACCAGTACCATCTACATCCGCAGCAGCAATACCTGTTTCAGTTAAAGCTTTACGCACTGCAGGTGCTTGATCTTGTACTTGAGCACGCTCAACAACAGGTGCATTACCCGCTTGAGTTTGTGCCGCAGCTTGTTCTACTTTCTCTTCAGATTGAACTGCTTGAGTTTGAGTAGCGCCAGAAACAGCACCTTCTTCAAATGTTGCAATAACTTCAGAAGAAAGAACTGTGTCACCTTCATTTTTGATGATTGCAGAGATAGTACCATCAGCAGGAGCAACAACTTCTAAAACAACTTTATCCGTTTCAATATCACAGATGACTTCATCACGTGATACCGCTTCACCTGGTTGTTTGTGCCAAGTTGCAATTGTTCCGTCAGCAACTGACTCTGGGAACACCGGTGCTTTAATTTCGGTTGCCATTATTTAGATTCTCCTGATTGTTCAGCTACGATCGCAAGTGCGTCATTCACGAGCTGAGCTTGTTGTTTTGCATGCAAATATGGTGAGCCACATGCAGGTGCAGCTGAAGCTTCACGTCCTGCATAGCTAATTTGAACTTGTAGAGCAGACTTCATTACACCTTCGTATAAACGAGGAGCAATGAATAACCATGCGCCTTGGTTCTTCGGTTCTTCTTGACACCAAACAAGTTCTTTTATGTTTGGATATGTCGCAAGCACTTCAGCAAGACGTTTTTCTGGGTATGGGTACAATTGTTCAACACGTACCACCGCAATGTTCAAGTTTTCTTCACGACGTTTTTCAAGTAAGTCGTAATAAACTTTACCACCACAAAGTACAACACGTGTTACATCTTGTTTGTTGATTTGATCCACTTCATCAATCACAGTCTGGAATGTACCAGTTGCAAGCTCTTCCAAAGTTGAAGTTGCAAGTTTATGACGAAGCAATGACTTCGGTGAAGTCACGATCATTGGCTTACGAATTGGGCGAATTGCCTGACGACGCATTGCATGGAAAATCTGTGCAGGTGTCGTTGGTGTAATCACTTGCATGTTTTCTTCAGCACATAACTGTAAGAAACGCTCAAGACGTGCAGATGAATGCTCAGGACCTTGACCTTCATAACCATGTGGAAGAAGTAATGTTAAACCACACACACGTTCCCATTTGGTTTCACCAGATGAGATGAATTGATCAATAACCACTTGCGCACAGTTTGCAAAGTCACCGAACTGAGCTTCCCAGATTACCAAGCTTTTTGGCAATGTTGTTGCATAACCATATTCAAATGCAAGCACAGCCATTTCTGACAATAATGAGTCATAAATTGCAGTACGTGGCTGGTTTTCTTTGATATGACACAGTGGAATATAAACCGAACCATCAACTTGGTTATGTAGCTTGGCATGACGGTGTGAGAATGTACCACGACCAACATCTTCACCAGTCAAACGCACCAAGAAACCATCATCAAGGATAGAAGCATAAGCTAAAGTTTCTGCTGCACCCCAGTTTAATGGCATTTCACCAGTTTGCATTTTCAAACGTTCATCGATCACTTTAGACACTTGGCGCTGCATCACGAAACCTTCCGGTAATTCGCGCATTTTTGTACCAATTTCTTTTAAGCGTTCGATTGGGAAAGTCGTATCCCAAACATCTGTATATTCATGGCCTAGATATGGTTTCCAGTCCACAAACATTTTATCATTTGGTTCAAGCACTAAAGCATTGGCAACATGGTTACCTGCTTCAAGATCTTCACGATATTTTTCAACTAAAGCATCTGCATCAGAACGATCTAATACTTTTTCTTGTACCAATTGATCCGCATAAAGCGTACGTGTAGTCGCTTTTTTATTGATCACTTGATACATCATTGGTTGTGTTGCTGCTGGCTCATCTGCTTCGTTATGACCACGACGACGATAACAGAACATGTCAATCACAACATCTTTACGGAATGTATGACGGAAATCATGTGCCAATTGCGCAACAAACAATACAGATTCTGGGTCATCACCATTGACATGGAAAATTGGCGCCTGAATCATTTTTGCAATGTCAGTACAGTATTCGGTAGAACGTGCATCACGTGGATCAGATGTAGTAAAACCAACTTGGTTGTTGACTACGATATGAACCGTACCACCTACGGTATAACCACGCGTTTGTGACATTTGGAAGGTTTCTTGGTTGACACCTTGACCAGCAAATGCAGCATCACCATGTACGATTACAGGCAATACGTCATCACCACCAATGTCTTTACGACGTACTTGGCGTGCACGAACTGAACCTTCAACCACAGGACCAACAATTTCTAAATGCGATGGGTTAAATGCCAAAGCCAAGTGAACTTCACCACCAGGTGTCATCACATTTGATGAGAAACCTTGGTGATACTTAACGTCACCTGAACCTTTTTTAGCTAAAGTTTTACCTTCAAACTCACCAAACAAATCAGCTGGGTTTTTACCCATGATGTTCACAAGTAAGTTTAAACGACCACGGTGTGGCATCCCAATTACGACTTCTTTACAACCTACAGAACCTGCACGTTGAATAAGTTCGTTTACCATTGGAATGAAAGATTCACCACCCTCTACACCAAAACGCTTCGCACCAACATACTTATTACCGAGGAATTTTTCTAAGCCTTCAGCAGCAGTTAAACGTTCAAGTACGTGTTTCTTTTGATCTGCCGAGAAACCGAACTGACCGCGTGCACCTTCAAGACGTTGTTGAATCCAGCGTTTTTCTTTGGTGTCAACAATGTGCATATATTCAGCACCAATAGAAGCACAGTATGTTGCCTCCATTGCGCTAACCATCTCACCTAAAGTTGCTTCAGTTTTACCAATCGCCAAATTTCCAGCATTAAAAACTGTATCTAGGTCAGACTTGGTTAAACCATGTGCAGCAAGATCTAAATCTGGCACATCTTCACGTTTAGCCAAACCTAGTGGATCAAGCTTGGCTTTTTGATGACCACGGTTACGGTATGCTGCAATCAGTTGCAAAACACCGATTTGACGACGTTCATGCTCAGTACTTACTTCACTTTGCACAACAGGCTGAACACGACTTGAATTACGACCTAATAATAAGAATTGCTCACGAATGTTTCCGTGTGGTTGGTCACCTTTAGGGAATTTATCGAAATATTGACGCCAATCCTCACCTACTGAGGTTGGAGAAGAAAGGTACTGTTCGTAAAGCTCTTCAATATACGCTGCACTATCAGCGGAAAGTTCAGTATCAAGACGCAATGCGTCAGCAACTTCTTGCATTTGTGGACCCATTTCCTATTGCAAAAACATTAGAGGGTGCTTTTTAAGCACTCCCATGATTGATAATGCCAAATCGGTAAATTGACATTCACCCATCAGATACTCATGACCAAGGGGCGTTATAAACATTAGCTTTTACTAATGCATACAATGAATCATAACGCCCTCAATGGCATCATCACTCACTTATATACTCAACCGAAGCTGAGCAATTTTTTGCAAATCGACTTAGAAAAAACAAAGGCTTTTTTGCTTTTTCTAAAGCGGTTCTAATCTTTGCTTATAAAATTATTTATAAACTGATCTGGATCACACTTATGTAGAAAAAATGTACCAAAAATATGGTGTGTTTTTCACATATAGTGGTTTGTTAAATCGTAACATGATCTGTCACTTCAATTGATTTTTTTGACACATACCACCTATAAATTAGCGAAATACATACAAGAAATAATCTATTATTATCCATCCATTTATATCGGGTCTGTTGATACTTTTTCAATGCTTAAAGCTTAGATCCCATTCACTCGAACAAAAAACAACCACCGCATTAAAAATCCAATAAAAAAAGAGCGTACATCCCAAGATGTACGCCCTTTTTTCACATCGTATTAACCCGCTTGATCGAGCAACATGCTACGGATATGACCGATCGCTTTTGTTGGATTCAAACCTTTCGGACATACAGACACACAGTTCATAATCCCTTTACAACGGAATAATGAGAATGGGTCATCAAGACGTGATAAACGATCTTGTGTCGCAGTATCACGAGAATCAATAATGAAACGGTATGCATTCAACAATGCTGAAGGACCCAAGAATTTATCAGGGTTCCACCAGAATGATGGGCATGAAGTTGAACAACATGCACAAAGAATACATTCATACAGACCATTTAAGTGCTCACGCTCTTCTGGAGATTGTAAACGCTCTTTTGGTGGTGCAGGCTGATTATTAATTAAGAATGGATGAATTTTGTCATACTGATCGTAGAACTGATTCATATCCACAACTAAATCTTTAACCACTGGCAGACCTGGTAATGGACGAATGACGATTTTTTCAGGTAAATCGTTCAAGTTCCATAAACAAGCAAGACCATTTTTACCATTGATATTCACACCATCTGAACCGCAAATACCTTCACGGCAAGAACGACGGAATGTTAATGATTCGTCTTGAACTTTTAATGCTAAAAGTGCGTCAAGCAACATACGATGCTTATCGGTCAACTCTAGTTTAAAAGTCTGCATATACGGTGCTTTATCCTTATCAGGATCATAGCGGTAGATTTCGAATGTACGTGTACCTCTACTCATCTTATTTCTCCCGATTAGAATGTACGTGGTTTAGGTTCAATTGGGTCTACAGACAATGGGCTGTAACGTACTGGTTTGTATTCAAGATGGTTATCCGCTGAATACCATAAAGTATGTTTCATCCACTCATCATCACGACGACCATATGAATAGTGCTCATCATCAGCAGGCAATTCATAATCTACAACAGTATGTGCACCACGACATTCTTTACGTGCAGCAGCAGAAATCAATGTTGCTTTCGCTACTTCGTATAAGTTTTCAACTTCCAAAGCTTCAATACGTGCAGTATTAAATACTTTAGATTTGTCTTTTAAATGAATGTTACGTACACGTGGTTCAATCGCAAGAATCTGCTTAACACCCTCATCAAGCAAGGCTTGAGTACGGAATACACCCGCGTGGTCTTGAACGATATCACGAATCGCATCCGCAACTTCTTGTGCATTTTCACCAGAAGTAGAATCATCTAAATGATTGATACGTTTCAACGTGTTCACAAGTACATCATTTGGAAGTGGTTGGTATTCATCACCGTGATGTTTAGTCACGTAATCGATGATGTGTTCACCAGCAGCTTTACCAAATACAACCAAGTCAAGTAATGAGTTTGTACCTAAACGGTTTGCACCATGTACAGATACGCAAGAACACTCACCAATTGCATAGAACCCTTTTACAGGCACTGTGTAATTCATTGTACCGTTGGTTGTGTATTCGTTTGCAGCTTTATCAAAACCTGCATAGAAATCTGCTGCATTTTTCGCTGTTTCAGGAATAACCACTTGACCATGAATATTGGTCGGAATACCACCCATTTGATAATGGATTGTTGGTACAACTGGAATTGGTTCTTTGGTGATATCCACGTTTGCGAATTTCTTACCAATCTCAAATACAGATGGTAAACGCTTCATGATGGTATCTGCACCCAAGTGAGTCATATCAAGTAGGATATAATCACCTTTAGGACCACAACCACGACCTTCTTTGATCTCTTGGTCCATAGAACGTGATACGAAGTCACGCGGAGCCAAATCTTTCAAAGTTGGAGCATAACGTTCCATGAACGGTTCGCCATCTTTGTTACGAAGGATTGCACCTTCACCACGACAACCTTCCGTTAACAATACGCCTGCACCAGCAACACCCGTTGGGTGGAATTGCCAGAATTCCATATCTTGTAATGGAATACCCGCACGAGCAGCCATACCAAGACCATCGCCAGTATTGATATAAGCATTGGTAGATGCACGGTAAACACGACCAGCACCACCTGTAGCAAACAATGTTGCTTTGGCTTGGAATACAGCAATTTTGCCTGTTTCTTGGTCAATTGCTGTTACACCGAGTACATCACCTGCTTCGTTACGGATTAAGTCTAATGCAATCCATTCAACAAAGAATTGAGTACCCATTTTCACGTTACTTTGATAAAGCGTATGAAGAAGCGCATGACCTGTACGGTCGGCAGCAGCACAAGCACGCGGAACTGGTTTTTCACCATAGTTCGCAGAGTGACCACCAAATGGACGTTGGTAAATTGTACCGTCAGCATTACGGTCAAATGGCATACCTAAGTGTTCAAGCTCATAAACAACTTTAGGCGCCTCACGACACATAAATTCGATTGCATCTTGGTCACCTAACCAGTCAGAACCTTTTACCGTGTCATAGAAATGATAGTGCCAGTTATCGTCTTGCATGTTACCAAGCGATGCACCAATACCACCTTGAGCCGCAACAGTGTGAGAACGTGTTGGGAATACTTTAGTTAGCACTGCAACTTTCAAACCTGCTTGAGCAAGTTGATATGAAGCACGCATACCTGAACCACCACCACCAACGATGACTGCATCGAAGAACTGGCTTGGAATATTTGAATAATCTTCTTTAGGGGTTAAAGCGCCCATGACATTTTCCTATCAATTCGCCCAAAAAATCTGGATTGCCCAGATCGCATATGCAATAACAGCAATAATCACTGCTGAAGTTAACACGATGCGTAAACCTGAAGCTGAAGGACCCATCTGACGAGTAGTCACATAGTCAGTGAATACTTGCCACATACCAATCCAAGCATGCGCAACAAGAGATAAGACTGCCAATAAAGATAAAATCTTCATCGGAAGTGTCATCATAAAGCCAAACCATTGCTCATAGTTAAATCCGCCATTGCACAGAATCCAACCTAATACCACAACAGTATAAACAGCTAGAACTACAGCACTTACGCGTTGGATATACCAATCACGAGAACCTGAACCCGTTAAACCTGTAGCACTTTTCATTAGAGAACGATCCATACAAATGAAGCGATAACTGATATCGCAGCCAAGATTAATGCAATAGTTGCTGCTACGCGACCACTTTGCAACTCTTCAGCAAAGCCTAAGTCAGCAAGTAAGTGCTTAATACCCATAATGAAATGGAATAATAAACCAGCGACAAATACCCATACGATAAAACGTACAATGAAGCCACCAAAGATTGCTTGAACTTGAGCAAAGCCTTCAGGCGAAGACAAAGACTTGTCTAAAAGCCACAAAAGTACCGGTACGAGTAAAAATACGATGACACCTGATAGACGGTGTAGAATTGATGCAATAGCCACAGGGGATTTTAAGTTTACATCTAAAACTTGACCCATGGACAAATTGACAGGTCTGTTGCTTTTCACAGCGGGCATCCTGTAAGTAAAAACTCCATCCGGAGTTTGTTGGAATTAATTCGAAGGAAAGCTAGCATTGTCAGACAAATTAAATTGCCTGAACTTTAAACGACACTGAATTATAAAACGTGCACTGTCAAAATACAAACCATCGAAATTGGCTTTTTCTTTAAAAATCACTCAAATAAGAATCATTTACACCCATTTGAAAAATAAAGCAGATCCCCCACCTCTGTTTTTCAAGGCTATCTCGTTATTTTTTATGACATTTAAACATATTACTTTTACACATAATTACGACTTATATTATTTTTATAAATTTAGACTAAAGCACAACATTACGGACAAAATCGTCCTGTGGTTAATTTCTCCCTGCTGTTTTATTTTTCATCAGCTGGTTAAGCTTTAGTAGATACCCAACATGTTATTTTAAAATAGTCCTTTATTCCTATTTTAAATGGGTGCCATTTAATTCAGTGATTTGACTGAAAGCTTTATAATAAGAAAGAAAGACTTAGTTTGTGAATAATTCATAATTTAGCTGCAAGATTTTATGGTATTTGATTATTCCTAAGGCAACTAAATGCCTATTTTTACACTGATTCGATTATTTTTTATCCTTTAAAAGCTTCAATAAAAACTATTTTTTAATCAATTAAGCATTAAAATGAAAATAAATATTTCATCAACTCATTTGGGTGTTTTTTACACAAAAATAATGGCAAAAGCTATGTAAGTCGTGAAATTCAGATGGTTTTAAAACAGCAACAATGCATTTCGCAACTTACAAAAGCCACAAAATATTGGTCAAAAATGCCATTTCCTGTCTAGCAATCACAATTATTTTTCTGCACCTTCTTTAGAATTTACCTTATTATACTGACCGACTCTGAAATTTAATGATCAATCTTACTGGTTAAAGTTAGACTAACTACTGATGAAAACATTGTTTTTTCATCCATAAGTATAATTGACAAAATTTCAGTACTCACTAAGCTAAATAGCAATTTTTGATCCGTCTGACTTGTACATTACAAGATGACTCAGCAAGTTAGATAAAATATCCACCAGGACAGGAGATCTATTGAATGTCTGCAGCAACTGGCAAGAAAGCCGTTCTAGAGCTTGATGGCAAAAAAATTGAATTACCAATTTACAGCGGCACATTGGGCCCAGATGTAATCGACGTTAAGGATGTGTTGGCTTCAGGTCACTTTACTTTTGATCCTGGTTTTATGGCGACAGCTTCTTGCGAGTCTAAAATCACTTTCATTGATGGTGATAAAGGCGTTCTTTTACACCGTGGTTATCCGATTGCTCAACTTGCAACTCAAGCTTCTTACTTAGAAACTTGCTATTTATTGTTAAGCGGTGAGCTTCCAACTGCTGAACAAAAAACAGACTTCGAAAACAAAGTCCGCAACCACACAATGGTTCACGATCAAGTTAGCCGTTTCTTCAATGGTTTCCGTCGTGATGCTCATCCTATGGCGGTTATGTGTGGTGTAGTGGGTGCGTTATCTGCGTTCTATCACAACGGTTTTGACGTTGAAAACGTAGACCACCGTGAAATCACTGCAGTTCGTTTAGTTGCTAAAATTCCTACTTTAGCTGCTTGGACTTACAAATATACAATCGGTCAACCGTTCGTATATCCACGTAACGATTTAAGCTATGCTGAAAACTTCTTGTACATGATGTTTGCTACTCCAGCAGATCGTGATTACAAAGTTAACCCTATTCTTGCTAAAGCAATGGATCGTATCTTTACGCTTCATGCTGACCATGAACAAAATGCATCAACGTCTACAGTACGTTTAGCTGGTTCTACAGGCGCTAACCCTTATGCATGTATCGCTGCGGGTATTGCTGCACTTTGGGGACCTGCGCATGGTGGTGCAAACGAAGCTGTTCTTAAGATGCTCGATGAAATCGGCTCTGTAGAAAATGTTGCACCGTTCATGGAAAAAGTAAAAACTAAAGAAGTTAAACTTATGGGCTTCGGTCACCGAGTTTATAAAAACTTCGATCCACGTGCAAAAGTAATGAAAGAGACTTGTGACGAAGTGTTAAGTGCACTTGGTATCAATGATCCACAACTTGCGCTTGCAATGGAACTTGAACGTATTGCATTAAGCGATCCGTACTTCATTGAACGTAAACTTTATCCTAACGTAGACTTCTATTCAGGTATCATCCTTAAAGCGATTGGTATCCCAACAGAAATGTTTACGGTAATCTTTGCACTTGCACGTACAGTTGGTTGGATCAGCCACTGGTTAGAAATGCACAGCGGTCCGTACAAAATCGGTCGTCCTCGTCAGCTTTATACTGGCGAAACTCAACGCGATATCAAACGTTAATTCGTTGTGCGTTCAGATCGAACAAGAGACCACCCTTTGGGGTGGTTTTTTATTACATATTCATACCAACTGGTATAATCCATTCATTTTAAAATTCATTTAAAATCAAAACATAATAATGCCAATATAAGCATAGAAAACTGAAATTTATATTTTTACTATAAAACTTACAAATCACTACTTTAAAAAACACCCAACAAATAACTTTATTTTATATATTGTTTAAAATTTTTTTATTAATACATTTCCAAAGGACTTGAAGATGCCTCAACATTTATCCAAACAAGTGCACGACCCAGATCAAGCTTTTTTTGGTCACCCTAAACCATTAAAAGGTTTATTTTTTACCGAGCTTTGGGAACGTTTTTCCTATTATGGTATTCGCCCTTTATTAATCCTCTATATGGCGGCTTTAGTTGCTGATGGCGGTCTCGGTTTAGATCGCCCAACAGCATCAGCAATTGTCGGCTTATTTGCAGGCAGTATGTATTTAATGACCGTATTGGGTGGATGGGTTGCTGACAATTATCTCGGTCAGGAGCGCGCTGTGTGGTACGGTTCACTGATCATCGCACTCGGACATTTATCCATTGCATTAGCAGCTTTATTTGGACATTTCTTTTTTTATTTTGGTTTAGTATTGATTGTGATCGGTTCTGGTTTATTTAAAACCTGTATTTCCGTCATTGTTGGCACTTTATATCAGGCTCAAGATTCACGGCGTGATGCAGGATTTTCCATTTTTTATATGGGAATTAATCTAGGTTCGTTGATTGCCCCACTATTGACTGGTTTATTGGTTAAAGAACATGGTTGGCACTGGGGATTCGGAATCGGTGGCGTTGGAATGTTAATCGCCTTACTGATTTTTAAGTTAATAACTGTGCCTCAATTAAAACAATTTAATCATGTGCAAGGCAATGAAAATAACTGGGCTCGTCCTGTACATTACAATCCTAAAGCACCCCAAATGATCATAGGTTTTATTGCAGTTGTTGGCTTGATTATCGGTCTAGTTTCTCTTGGCGTAATTAACATCAATCCAATTCAGATCGCCACATATTTCACAATCACAATCTGTATTTGTATTGCCTTATATTTCAGCTATCTATTGCTCTTTGCTGGTTTGAATAATACTGAGAAAAAACAAATCATCATCTGTTTTATTTTACTCATCACCGCTGCACTTTTCTGGTCAGCATTTGAACAAAAACCAACATCTTTCAATCTTTTCGCCCAAGACTTTACAGATCGCCAATTCTTTGGCTTTGAAATACCCGCAGTTTGGTTTCAATCGATTAACCCGCTTTTCATTATTATTTTCGCACCGATCATCGCATGGCTTTGGGTTAAATTAGGCAAACAAAATCGTGACCCTAGCTATATCACCAAATTCATTATTGCTTTACTTCTCGCTGCGGGTGGTTTCCTCGTGATGAGCATTGCCAGTTACTTGATCACCCAAAATGGTGGAACTGTTTCTGCATTGTGGATCGCATCAAGCCTCCTGCTTTTAACACTAGGTGAATTATGCTTAAGCCCTGTTGGTCTTTCAACCATGACTAAACTTGCTCCGACCATCATTCGTGGGCAAGTGATGGGGCTTTGGTTTACAGCATCTGCTTTAGGAAACTTGATGGCAGGTTTAATTGGTGGTCATGTTTCTATCCATGAAGTTGACCAATTACCCTTGCTATTTGTGCGATGTGTCATCGCTTTACTTCTTGGCGCACTCGTTCTATGGTTAATGAGAAAACCGATTCGTAAATTACTCAATCAAACATCGACCCCCTCTCAAAAATCTCTTGATATGCAATTGGAAAAAGTATGAACGCTTTGTCACCTGCCAACAAATTAGAAAACCTTCGTACAATTATGAAGAAATATCAGCAGGATGCTTTTATCGCCATGAGTGCAGATCCACATATGTCAGAGTATCTACCTGATTATTGGAAAATACGTCAATGGCTAACAGGCTTTACAGGTTCAGTCGGCACAATTGTAGTTACTCAAAACTTCGCAGGTTTGTGGGTAGATGGTCGATATTGGGTACAAGCTGAACAGCAACTGGAAAATACAGGTTACGTTTTACAAAAGCAGACACATGATCCTGCTTCAACACATTTGGCTTGGCTTTCACAACATTTAGCCAAAGATGCAAAAATCTCTGTCAATGGAAATACCATTTCAACTCAACAATACAGCGCATTATCAGCGCTTGCGATAGAACACAATTTCGGCATTCAAACAGACTTAGATTTAATTGATGAAATTTGGACTGAACGGCCAGCACTGCCCCTACAACCCATTTGGCAAATGGCAGATGATTTAAATGCGCAAACACGCTTAGAAAAAATAACTGCGATCCGTCACAAACTTATTCAGAAAAAAGCAACGGGGCATTTTATTTCTGCACTCGATGATATTGCTTGGATTTTGAATTGTAGGGGGCGTGATGTTGAATATAATCCCGTGTTCTTAGCACACTTATATATTGACCATTCTCGAACTGTGCTTTTTATTGATGATGCAAAACTTTCAACTGAAATGCAGCAAAGATTTGCTTTGGATAACATTGAAATCTTAGCTTATAACGCAAGCATCAAGTTTTTGCTCGAACTTAAACAACAAAATATTTTAATTGATCCTGCTAAAGTCTCAATTTCATCTGCACAGGCCATTGAGCAGCAAAGTCATTTAGTCCAAGACATTAATCCAAGCAGTTTATTTAAATCACGTAAACATCCTTCAGAAATTGCACATGTGCGCAGTGCAATGACCAAAGATGGTGTTGCCCTATGTCATTTCTTTCATTGGCTAGATAACGCATTGGCTGATAAAGAATCGATCAATGAACTCACCATCGACGAAAAAATTTCAGGCTTTCGCGCACAACAAGCAGGTTTTATTGGATTAAGCTTCTCGACAATTGCAGGCTTTAATGCCAACGGCGCATTACCCCACTATCGTGCCACCGAAGAAAGCTTTAGCGAGATTAGTGGTGATGGTTTGCTGCTGATTGATTCAGGCGCACAATATGATGAAGGAACCACAGACATTACCCGTGTTGTTCCCATAGGCACCGCAAGCGTTGAACAAAAGCGCGATTACACACTTGTATTAAAATGTCATATTGCGCTTGCTCAAACTGTTTTCCCAGAAGGCATTGCATCACCACTATTAGATGCAATTACCCGTCAAACGCTATGGAAATACGGATTAGATTATCGTCATGGTACAGGTCACGGTGTAGGCTATGCATTGAATGTACATGAAGGCCCCCAAGTGATTTCATATTATGCCCCAGTCACACCATCCACCAAGATGCGCGAAGGGATGATTACTTCCAATGAACCTGGTTTATATCATCAAGGCAAGTACGGCATTCGGATTGAGAATCTTGTCGTCAACAAAATTAAGCATTTTGAAGATACGACCTATGGTCAATTTTTGGAATTCGAAACACTAACATTGTGTCCGATTAACCTGATGTGTATCGTTTTAGACCTACTCAGTCATGATGAAAAAGCATGGTTGAATCAGTACCATCAAACAGTCAGAGAGCGATTAGCACCTCACTTAGAAGGTGATGTTTTAAACTGGCTAAATGAAAACACCCAAGCTATTTAACATTTTCCGTAAAATTTAAAAAGCTCAAAGTACCTGACTTTGAGCTTTTTAAAGCAAAAATAATGATATAAATCAGATTCACATCAAATTAAAATGCTTTTGCTTTAGCTATCATTTAAACCAGATATGATCAAAATATTGATCAACGACCCCATTCCATTTTCGCCATATACGGGCGAATTTTTTTAATACGTTGGATATTGGTCTTTTCAATCTGAGTTAATTGATTTTCAACATTGGTACTGCATGGCATATACCAATTATCGTTAGCAAATTGAGAGGCAATCTCTTTATTGGCAAATGAATAACCATGACGCGCATAAATTTCATTACGCATCCAGTCCAGTTCTTCAGGAGGAATTTGTAGATCCTCATCTTTTAATAAACGTTGTGATGCGACTGGATAATCACCGACATCTTTTTGATAACGACACTGTTGCGGCGTTAAGTCAAAATATTTTGGTTTAACCTTAGCCGTTGTAGATTCCCAACTAGACTCCAACACATTCGGCTGATTCTGTTTTACAGTAAACGTAAACACACCACTACTTGCTTTAGCGCCACTTTCTGTTGCGGTAATTTTATAGCCTTGTGAAGTCGTCTGTACTTTTCCTGAGAAATTTTGTTTATTTTTACCGAGAACACTATAGCCTTTGACCTGATTACGATCGATAGATTGGATGAAAACAGCAATTTTCTGCTCATCATATTTTCCAGACCAAGATTTTTGCAACTGTTGAATATCCAGTGCATAGCTATTCTGGAAACCAATCATTCCAAATCCGACGAGTGCGATTAAACTTTTATTCATTGTTATACCTATTTGTTATGAAGATATTGGATGCATTTTCACGTTGATTTTAGATTAAATTGTTTGCTTTGTGATCTATTTTGAGATAAAAAAATCAGGATTCTTTGTGGTTTATTTTAAAATCTATGCCATACCCAAACATAAATACGCTGTTTCAACCTATCTTCCATTATAATTTCCCAATCACCATTCCATTATAAGCAGTGATGAACAAAACAAAAACTACCTTGGCATATTCAAGCTTGAGTCTAATTTCACTCGTGATCTATGCTTATTTATGTTATCTCATGGTGGCAATTTGTCTACAATATTTCCCATGGCAAACTGATCAGCATTTTCTATTGTTAAAGCAAGATGTAGTCAATACTCAACCTTGGCAGGCGGCTTTTAAAATCCATGTGATCAGCAGTAGTTTTGTACTCATCGCTGGATTTACACAGTTTTTCCGTGTCTTTCGCACGCGTTATCCCCGAATTCATCGCTGGAGTGGTTGGCTGTATCTGATCACCATTTTGGGGCTGTCTTTACCCAGTGGCTTAATTTTAGCTTTTTCAGCGGCTGGAGGGTTATCCACTCAAATCAGCTTTGTCTTATTAAGTTCACTCTGGGCGATCACCACCCTATCCGCTTTGTACTTTTTATTGAAAAAGCGCTGGATTTTACATCGTGACTGGATGATCCGTAGTTTTGCACTGAGCCTTTCAGCGCTGAGCTTAAGGACATGGAAAATCGTGCTTTATCAGTTACAACCATATTTTGATTGGTTAACCCCAATTCACATCTATCAGTTAGAATCTTGGTTAGGTTGGGTGGTCAATTTAATCCTAGCTGAAATCATTATTTTTGGATTACATCGTCGCACAAGACAAAAAAATAAAAGCCCTAAATCAATTTAGGGCTCGCATAAAAAGTGTTCAGCAATTGAATACTAAGCTTATTTTTTACTCACACTATAATGGTTTAAATCTAGTTGTTTTAATTGGTTACGTAATTGTTGCAATGACCATGGCCATGCTGCAAAGTTACGACCATTTTCATCCAGATAATAAGACTTACACCCACCCGCATTAAATACAGTGGTTTTTAAATGTTTCTGCAGACGTTTGTTATGCTGGGCAAGCACATCCGCTTTGATTTCAAAGCGAGTGAATTTTTGCTCACGCATTTTTAGCAAGCCATCAACAATATAGCCGACTTGTGCTTCCGCGATACCAATAAATGAATCATATACCAGAATGTTTGGACCGAGGACCAAGAACGCATTCGGTACATGTTCAATACTGGCACCCAAATATGCTTCAGGTGAACTATTTTTCCAACGCTCAGCAAGGACTTGACCATTGCTGTCATAAACTCGTTTACCAATTGGAGGATGTGAAACTTCAAAGCCTGTTCCCCAAATAATCACATCCACTTCATGACGTTCACCATTTGCTGCAACCACTGTATTTCCATCAATTTCAACCAAACCATGTGCAATCAGACTCACATTATCTTGTTGTAGAGCTGGATAATAATTGTTTGCAAACAATAAGCGCTTACATCCAATAGTAAAGTTCGGTGTTACTGCTTTACGCAAGGTTTCATCTTTAATTTGCAGTTTGAGTAATTGCTTACTTAGGAAATTAACAGGTTCCAATACTTTAGGATTACGCAATCCAAAGTTAATCCCATTTAAAATCTGTGCAATGCTATTACGCCAAGTTTGTTGAATGATTGGGAATCGAGAAATGATCCCTTTAGCCGTTTCGTTTAACTCCATATCCGCCTTGGGTAGTACCCACGGTGCTGTACGCTGGAATACGATCAGCTGTTTCGCTAAAGGTTGTACTTGTGGGATAAACTGAATTGCAGAAGCCCCTGTACCAATCACTGCAACACGCTTACCCGTTAAATCATAATCATGATTCCAACGTGCTGAATGGAACATTTCACCTTTAAAACTTTCAATTCCTTTTAATTTCGGCAAAGCAGGCTCAGTAATCGGTCCTGTCGTAAAGATCACTGTCTTGGCTTGATATTTACCTTTTGATGTTTCTAAGTGCCAAATATGTTGTGCTTCATCCCATTTGGCACTGATTAATTCATTATTAAATTCAATTTTCTCACCAAGGTCATATTTTTCCACCACCTCTTCTAAATAGCTTAGAATTTCTGGTTGCTTGGCAAATAAATGACTCCATTTATGGCTTGGTGAGAAAGAAAATGAATAAAGTGCTGAGGGTACATCACAACCGCAGCCTGGATAATTATTGTCGCGCCATGTTCCCCCCACACGACTGGCTTTTTCAAGTACCACATAATCGTTATAGCCTGCTTGATTCATTTTATAAGCAGCAGCAATCCCTGAAATACCCGCACCAACCACGATGGTGTCATAGATGTGCACAGCTTCTTTGTGCTGAGTCTTTGGCGCTTTTTCTTCAGCCAATTGTTCAAGCTTTTTAGATTGAGCGCTTATTTGTGTTTCAACTTTTACCTCAGGCTTATTTTTAGCTTTAGCTGGAGTTTGGACTTCAGCTTTAGGGTGATTTGCTTTCGCTGGCTTTGTAACAGTCTTTGCCTCAACTTGCTTCTCTACAGGCACTTTTTCTTTAAGCTGTTTTGCTTCAAGCGATTTGTCTTGTGCTGTATTCGATTGAGTCACCTGTTTAATGTCTTCAACTGTAGTTTGGGTTGAGTTTTGCTCTACGCTTTTCTCTTTAGGCAGCGTAGCTAAAGTTGTTTCTGTTGTCATCTTGATTTACTCGCAGCTTATTTGATGTATTTATTAAATAATGGATATCCGATACCCAGCGCTTTGGCATATAAGGTGGGTGATGCACGTTTTAATATCCAAAACAGTTTTGCATCTGGCTGAGGAATGGTGTACAGCTTGCCTGCATCCAAGTTATTTAAGGTTTTAATCACCACCTGATCACTGGTGGTAAATGCATGATTCATCAGTAAATCATCTGCTAAACCCGCATAATGACCAGGCAAACGACCATTTTTCATAATATTTGTAGGCACTAATGTTGGACACAACACATTCACTCGAATGTTGTCACCGCGAAGCTCTGCTGAAAGGGTTTCTGACAATGCCAGCACACTGGATTTTGTTACGTTATAAGCAGTCATTTCGGGAGCTGCTGTATACCCCGCAGCTGAAGCAACATTGATAATTGCTCCATAACCTTGTTGCTTAAACTGAGGAACAAAATAATGACAACCATGAATAACCCCCCAGAGGTTGACATGCATACACCATTGCCAATCTTCCAGTGACACTTCATCAAACTTACCGCCCAGTCCTACACCCGCATTATTAATGATCAGGCTTACAGGATGATTCATTAATTTTTCGGCTTGTTCTGAAAGTGCTTTTACTTGCTCTTTCACACCCACATCACATTGCACAGCAAATGCTTTAGCTGAAGTTTGTGATTCAATCAAACTGACAGTTTCTTTGGCTGCATCCAAATTTATGTCAGCACAAACAATTGTTCCTCCGCGTTTTGCAAGTTCCATTGCAAAACTACGTCCAATGCCACTGCCTGCGCCAGTCACGACCGCATAAGCATTTTGGCTCGGCTTAACTTTTTTAGAAAAAATACCCATAAACTTTAAATCCATCTCTTTTAGGTTTTTATGAACGCAATGCAGGATAAAATTCTTTCGTCAAATATGGCGTAAGAAGACCTGTCTTTGGATTCAGCAGTTTCTCTTTGTAATAGTCCAAAAATTCAGATGTATCATGATCATTTGGATGAAAATCGGGACGAAGATAATCAAAAATATGTTTAAAGCTACTGCCGTAAACACCATCTTTTAAGCCAAAGATCAGGCGAAAATTATATGGAATCTCTTTCCAATAACGTAAGCTAATCAAATTCTTAGGATTACGATAAAAAGGAACTAAAAATGATGCAGCTGAAATCAGCACCAAAATCGTGATCAATGCGGGAAAGAATCCAGCAATACGTAATAAATAGTTATTGGATAATTCTTGAAACACATCGAAAGCAATATCCTTATGCTCTGATTCTTCAAGCATATGCCACATCCAGATTGCCCGTTGTTTTTCATCTTGCGAACGGAAGAACACTTCTTCATGATTCATCATGTATTCTGCAAGTACCGCAGTGAAATGTTCGATACCAGCCATCAAAGACAATTTCATCGGTTGTGGAAGACGCTCAAAACCATATTCAAAAGCCCAGCCAGCCCAAGTACGAAACAGCTTTACTGGCAAATCACGAATTAAATAAGCGTCATTTAACTCTTCATGCATTTTTGAATGAATCGCCTCTTGACCAATCAATGAGGTGACACGTTGCTTCAATAATGGATCGGTAATGAAATCACGATGATAACGAGCAGTATCAATCACAAGATCTTCACCACGTGTTAAGAAAATCGACAGTGACGCAAAATATGCACTTGCCAATTCTGCATCCATATAAAATCGGTGATCTACTTGCGCTGGATCAAAATCAAACTTCATATGTCGAATTGGAATAATCGGCGTTTGATTTTCCAGACTGAATGGCGCCGCAGCAAAAACTTTAGCAACGGCTTTCTTAATTGGCTTAGCGAACATAGCTGGTACTCTTTATTCATTTAATATGAAAATCCATTTCATCGTCTTAACGCGGATGAGCTACTAGATAATCTTTTGAGTAAAAACTCTACTTTGATGGCTAAAAATTACGACATGCCTTGTCAATTACCATTGGCACATGCATTCATTCGGTTTGCAAATTATGACAACCTTAGATAATTGTCAGACAATCACTTTGAGGAGTTGCCTCCACTGATAAAGAATGTCCCTTAAAAACAATTTTTATGAAGTGCTTGGTTAAAATCACAGCTTTTAAAAAAAGCTTTTCCTTCAACAAAATTGACGGAAAAGCTCAGTATTGATCTACAAAATCATTTTCATATTGAATAGAAAATTTGAACGCTAAGATTGAATAAAATTACATCCGTAAAGCAGGGGTAAACTCTTTAACAAAATAAGGGGTGAGTGTGCCTGTTTCAGGATCAAGTAATTCTTTTTTGAAATATTCTAAAAGCTCAGTTGTATCATGATCATTTGGATGAAAGTCTGGACGCAAATAATCAAAAATATGGCCTAAACTGCTACCAAAAACACCATTGTCTCGACTAAATAATAAATCCCAACTGCCCTTTGCCTCTTTCCAAAAACTTAGACTAAAGCTATTCATTGGACGTCGTAAAAATGGCAACATCAATGCGCCAGCACCCACGCCTAGACCCAAAGTAATCAACGCAATAAAGAATCCTGAAATTCGTAATGGATAATTTGCAGAAAGCACTTGATAAGTATCATAAGCAATATCTTTATGCTCAGACTCTTCCAACATATGCCATAACCATAAAGCACGTGTCTTTTCATCAAGAGAATGATTAAATATATCTTGATGCGTCATGGCATATTGAGCAAAGACAGCGGTGAAATGCTCAATCCCAGCCATCATTGAAAGCTTTAAAGGCTGTGGGAATTTTAAAAAAGTATGATTAAAAACTTGTTCTGCTAAAAACCGATACAACTGCACAGGCAAATTATTTGGAATCATCGTTTCATTGTATTCTTCATGGACTTTGGAGTGAATTGCCTCTTGTCCAATCAAACTGGTTAGACGCTGTTTTAAAACTGGGTCTTGTATTTGATCACGATGATGTCGTGCGGTTTCGATCACCAACTCTTCACCATAGGTTAAAAAAATTGACAGTGCGGCAAAATAAGCAGTCGCCCACTCTTTTTGCATAAAAAATTTAACATCCAACTCATCTGGACTAAATTTAAAATTGAAGTGACGAATCGGGATATTCGCAATCTGATCTTTTAAATTAGGCAATCGACTTGGAAAAGCTTTTGCAAACACTTTTTTGACAGGCTTAGCAAGTAACATATGAAGCACCTATTGTTTATTTAGGGATCAAGGATTTGACTGAAAACCAGTTCAAATTCACATTTCAAGTAAAAAATCCTATTTATGTTGGAAAAGTAAGTCATCTAGATTCAAATACCACTGACATTTCAGGTCAATCCATTGGCAATTTATGACTATTCAATAAAGTGTCTGACAAATAAGTGCGGAGCTTGCCTCTACTGATAAATAATGACCTTTGCAGACAAGTCATTAGCTTTGGCTTACTTAAATCATGATTTAATTTTTGGGTGTAGAGAACCCTAACTACGGATACGCTACATAACTGAAATCAGGCAACAAGAAAAGTTTCATGTCAGCATATATACAATAGACAGTTTTTTTATCGTGGTGTATCTGGGTCACAGTTAATCTTTGGGTCACACTGAATCAGTGCTAAACTTCATGATGTACTTTTTACACAGCACAAAATAAAACAATGTTCAATTTCATTTGGCGCTTTGTACAGCTTCTTCAATTGGATCAATTCAAGTATCGTAAATTGACGGAGGGTGAAATTCGTATTAGCCAAAGTGTATTTGGAGATTTAATTGACTACAGCCAAGTCAAGGTGATGAATCATCCTTATTTACCGTGGCAGCCTGTTGGTATTTTGATGGCGCCCAATGGTTATATTCACTTAAAAGATGCAGACTATTGTGAAGACTTTTCCTGTATGAGCTTGGGTTATCAAGCTGTTTTTATTCATGAAATGGCCCATATTTATCAATATCAGCGTCATGAAAATGTATTACTGAAGGGGGCGATTTTACAGTCCGCACTTTACCTGAGTTTTGGTAAATATAACCCTTATCGCTACACCCTCATTCAAGGAAAAGCTTATTTCGATTACAATATTGAGCAACAAGGCGATATTGCCAAAGATATTTATTTAAATCGAATTGAAAATATTATTCTGGATAAAAATTCAGCCAATCATTCTATTTAAGTCCCTTGTTTTGATGCTAATTTAAACAATTTAAGTGATGTATTTCACAAAAATAAATTAAAGCTAATCCTTTCCAATATAAAATTCAAAAAATAATGAAAAATCACTAGTTTCTATAAAAAAAATACACTAAATTCATGAGGTCATTGATGGTGTATTGAATAAACTTGATGAATTACTAGCTTCTGACGTTTTTTTAGTTAAAATACTCAATGTCTGAAATTTTTGCCTTGCAAGAAAATAAAGATTTTGATGATTTTTTAATGATTTTATAGTTTCGCCCTTTGGCAATTTCTGTGATATCTATACACATATGTTGAATAACTACATTTTAAAAATCAACAACTTGTGTATAAATTACCCTATTGGAATAGGATTTGGTTTAAATGAAAAGTTTTAAAATTGCTCTCGCGCAATTCTCTCCATTCATTGGTGATATTGAGTCGAACGTTCAAAAAATGATTGAACAAGCCAATGATGCAAAAAAACAGAATGCTGAAATTGTTGTTTTCCCTGAACTTTCTATAATCGGTTACCCTGCCGAAGATTTGCTTTTACGCCCAAGCCTAGCAAAGCGTACTGCACAAGCTTTCGAGAAACTGTCTACTGTTAAAGACATCGTGATGGTATTTGGTTTTGCCAATCTTACAGACGATGGTCAACGCTACAATGCTGCTGCAGTGATGAAAGATGGACAAGTTTTAGGGGTCTACAACAAACAAAATCTTCCTAATTACAGCGTTTTTGATGAAAAGCGTTATTTTAATGAAGGACATCAACATCTTGTATTTGAGTACTTAGGTCATAAGTTCGGGGTCCTGATTTGCGAAGATGTATGGTCTTTAAATACAGTTCAACAGCTTGCTCAACTCAATGTGGAAAGTGTTTTGGTCTTGAATGCTTCACCTTATGAAGTCGGCAAACCGCAACATCGTATCGAAACATTAAAAGAGTTGGCAAAACAGCTCCATCTCAATGTGGTTTATATCAACCAAGTGGGTGGTCAAGATGATCTCATTTTTGATGGGACCAGTTTTGTTATTAACCATTCAGGTGAAGTTGCACTACAAGCACCAAGCTTTAAAGAAGATCTCTACTTTGCTGACTATCAAATAGAAAATAAAGCCTATCAAGTGGTTGAAGCTGCGCCAGCATTAAACACTATGGCTGAGATCTATCAAGCTTTGGTTTTAGCAACACGCGACTATGTACAACGCTCTGGTTTCCCTGGTGTGATTTTAGGACTATCGGGCGGTATCGACTCAGCTTTAACCTTGGCAATTGCAGTTGATGCGATTGGTGCAGATAAAGTTCAAGCCGTGATGATGCCTTATACCTACACATCACAAATTAGTGTGGAAGATGCAACTGAACAAGCAAAACGCATGGGCGTTACTTTTGGTATTGCCGAAATTCATCCTATCGTAAATAGCTTTATGCAGACCTTGTTCCCATTCTTTGGTAACTCACCTGCGGATACAACCGAAGAAAACCTTCAAGCGCGTGCACGTGGTACATTGCTTATGGGCTTGTCCAATAAGTTTGGTAACCTTGTGCTTGCAACAGGCAATAAGTCTGAGCTTTCTGTAGGTTACTGCACACTGTATGGCGATATGGTAGGTGGTTTTGCTGTACTCAAAGATGTTTATAAAACTATTGTTTTTGAATTGGCTAAGTACCGTAACAGTATTTCTGAAACGCCTGTGATTCCTGAACGGGTTATTTCTCGTCCACCATCAGCAGAACTTCGTCCTGATCAAAAAGACCAAGACTCTTTACCTGCTTATGATGTACTTGATGCCATTCTATATGCATATATTGAGGAAGAACAAAGCCAAGAAGACATCATTGCCAAAGGTTTTGAACGTGCAATCGTGGAAAAAGTCATTCAGCTTGTCGACCGCAATGAATACAAACGTCGTCAAGGTTCAATTGGACCACGTATCAGCTCACGCGCATTTAGCCGTGAACGCCGTTATCCGATTGTAAATGGCTGGAAAGCAGGTGTATAAGCCTCGTGAATGTGAATAATTCACCTCCACCTTCGAGCTTTGCTCAGGAACTTGCTCAAGCATTATTGCTTGAGCAAGTTCGCTTTATTAAAAAACAACTCTTAGATCAAAAAAATCCGCAATTTATTCAAAATTTTATTTCCCAAACCTATCAAAATGCAGACAAAATCCTTTTAAAAAATGTGATTCAACTTGAGCAACTCCAGTCTGTAGTGCAAAAATATGCTTTTGAATTGAATTTAGGCGCAGATATTCTTGAATTTATCGGTGTCGTCGCTCAAAAAATTCATCAATATGCCATTCATAGTCAAACCATTTTCAATGATCTACTCTCAGATGAATCTTTTGAACTGTGGATGTTTAAAATCTTAGAATTAGAACAATTAAGAGACTATATTCAAGAAAACTTACAGCACAACCCGCAGATTCAACAGGTTAGCCTACAGCTTGCCAATCAGATTTTAGAAAGCAACACCCCTTGGCTCAACCAGCTACGTCAATACACAGTGAAACATAACCGTATTGGCGCTAAAGTCATCAGCTTTATTCAAGATCAACATCACAATATTGAGCTTAAATTAGAACAACAACTCGCAACTGCTATCCGTAGCCAACTCAGCAATATCATTCTACTGCCTAATGAAGACCTGGCAGATATCGCTACACATGTTTGGAATGAAGTTAAGCAACGCTCATTAAAAGAGGCTTTCTCTCAAGTTCAATCCATTGATTTTGAGGAATTCTTTATTCTTGTTTATGAAACTTGGAAAGAATTACGTCAAACAGAATATATGCAACAGGTTATTTTAAATGTTGTTGAAGCATTTTATGAATACTTTGGGGAATATAGCTTACAAGAATTACTACACTCTGTTGGCTTAGATCAAAACGATTTATTTATCGAAGCTGATCGTTTTATTCCACATACACTAGGTGCTTTGGATCAACATGGCTTATTGGATGAGATCATTCAATCCTTGATTGCGCCATTCTACCTTGACACGCAAACACAAAGATTTATAGAAAATTATTTAGCAGAAAAAGCTTAATCAAATATTCAACTGGATTTTTTCAGTATTCTAAATATTCATAGCACGATGATAATTTTTATCTGTATCTAGTGATCTTTTGATGATGCACAAAAAAAGAGACCATGCAGTGAGCATGGTCTATAAAAATGGTGGCTATGACGGGACTTGAACCTGTGACCCCCGCATTATGAGTGCGGTGCTCTAACCAACTGAGCTACATAGCCATAAACTGTGTGCGCATTATCTAAAGTTATCTACCCTACGTCAAGCATTGAAACACACCAATGATCATACTTTAAGCAATTGATATTTAAATGTTTAAAATTAATACATATTTATGTTTTTATCGAAAAAATCAGCTTAATAAGTATCGTAAATAAGTAAGGAATTAAGCTCTCTCCCCTATTTATCTCTAAAAATCGATAGCAAAAAAAGAGAGTGGCTTACCACTCTCTATTTGCAACAAGCTCTTCCATTTCAATATCAAGATACCCTTGGTCTTGTACCACCATCATCATTGCTTCAGCAATATAATCTGCTGCAGTACCATCCAAAGAAGAATCAAGATCCTCAAACTGTGGCTTCATTTCATTAATTTCAGTCACAGTCAGTTTTGCCATAGAATAAATTTCTGCATCACTGAAGCTGGTTTTTGCCACTTTTTTAGCAAAATTTTCAATAAGTTGCTTAACCTCAGCAACTAGAATATCTGGATAATATTCATCATCGAACATTGGGAGAAGTAGATCGTTAAACATTGCAACCTAAAATAAAACAGCAATTCACGCGCTTATATAACACAAACCATACAATTCACCAAATTGATCAGGCAATTTAACTGATTAATTTTTCAGATGTAGATGATCTAAATTTAAAAAAAAGATCAAACAATATTAGAGGCTATTGATCATTCATCATTAAATTGCAGAGCGCATGGCTTGCCATACTTTAATTGCATCCGACATTGCTTTTACATCATGTGCACGCACCATACACGCGCCTTGTTGAATACTGAGCAAGTGTGCAGCAACACTACCTACAGCACGATGATTGGCATCTGCACCATCTAAAGCTTCACCAATGAAGCGCTTACGTGATAAGGCTGATAAAATTGGATAACCCATGTTGTTCAGTTGATAAAACTCATTGAGAAGCTTTAAATTTTGTTGCGCATTTTTAGCAAAACCAAAACCAGGATCTATCATGATATTTTTAGGGTGAATTCCTGCCTGTAGTGCATCATCTACGCGTTGCTGTAATTCAGCAATTACCTCTTGAGTAACATCTTCATACTGGTCAAGATGATTCATTGTGGTTGGCTCGCCTCGCATATGCATAATAATCACAGGGATATTGAGCTCTGCAGCAGTCTCTAAGGCATGTGGACGAGTTAAGGCACGGACATCATTCCAAATATGTGCACCAGCCTTAACCGCCTCACGAATGACTCCGGGCTGTGAGGTATCTATTGAAATAATGACATCCAATTTGGCTAATTCAGCAACCACAGGAACAACACGACGTATTTCTTCGGCAATCTCGACTACAGATGCACCCGGGCGTGTAGATTCACCGCCAACATCAATCACTGTCGCACCATCAGCAATCATTTGCTTGGCATAAGCAACAGCTTGATCTTTTTGATCATGCTTCCCACCATCGCTAAATGAATCAGGAGTGACATTCAAGATACCCATGACATGTGCTTGTGATAAATCCAGACTTAAACGCCCACATTGCAAAATTTGCTTGGGTAGTGGCATCAGTTGCATGTCAATTCTCCGTATTCAATTCAGGCTAGTTTAACAATTCAAATCAATAGCACAGTGATTTTTTTTCATCTGTGAATTTTTTCGTATAAAAAAAGAGCCTCAATTGAGGCTCTTGTTTATTCACTGACTGATCAGGTCGCTGGTAATGGTGGTGGTGTTGATGGACCATCTGTAGGTGTTACATCAAGCACTGGATTTTCAGCAACATAAACCTTAGGTGGCTGAGGATCACGACCTTCCATGATGTCACGGATTTGATCACGATCAATCGTTTCCCATTCCATCAAGGCTTTTACCATTGCATGTGCAATATCTTTGTTATTTTCAAGAATATCACGCGCAACACGATACTGTTCATCCAAGATACGACGTACTTCTTGGTCAACCTGTTGTTGTGTTGCTTCAGAAATCGTACGGCTACCGACATTTCCGAAGAAACCATTCTGGTTTTCATCTTCATAGACCATCACGCCCATTTTGTCTGACATACCATACTTGGTCACCATCGAACGTGCCATTTTGGTTGCACGTTCAAAGTCGTTAGAAGCACCCGTTGACATTTGATCAATGAAAACTTCTTCTGCAATACGACCACCGAATAAGATTGAAAGTTCATTCAACATCTTAGACTTGTAATGGCTGGTTTGATCATGTTCTGGCAACTGCCAAGTTACACCCAAAGCCCAACCACGTGGCATAATTGTTACTTTATGCACAGGGTCAGTCCCTGGAAGAATTTCTGCAACAATGGCATGACCTGCTTCATGATATGCAGTCGCGCGACGTTCTTCTTCACGGATCACCATCGACTTACGTTCAGGGCCCATGTAGATCTTATCTTTTGCATCTTCAAAGTCATGCATATCGACGGTGTTCTTGTTACGACGAGCAGCAAACAATGCAGCTTCATTCACAAGATTCGCCAATTGCGCACCAGAGAAACCAGGTGTACCACGTGCCAATACTTTAAGATCAACACCTGTTACCGAAGGAAGTTTCTTCAAATGCACTGCTAAGATCTGTTCACGACCTTTAATATCTGGCAGACCCACCATCACTTGACGGTCGAAACGCCCCGGACGAAGTAATGCTTTATCCAGTACATCCGCACGGTTTGTTGCAGCAATGACGATAATCCCTTCATTACCTTCGAAACCATCCATTTCAACAAGCATTTGGTTGAGTGTTTGTTCACGTTCATCATGACCACCACCTGTACCTGAACCACGATGACGACCAACTGCATCAATCTCATCAATAAAGATGATACATGGTGCATGGCGTTTCGCCTGTTCGAACATGTCACGCACACGAGATGCACCAACACCAACGAACATTTCAACGAAGTCAGAACCTGAAATACTAAAGAATGGAACTTTGGCTTCACCAGCAATCGCTTTCGCAAGTAAAGTTTTACCTGTACCTGGAGGACCAACCATCAATACGCCTTTAGGAATTGTTGCCCCTAAGCGTTTGAATTTTGCAGGGTCTTTCAAGAAATCAACGATTTCCACAACTTCTTGTTTTGCTTCATCACAACCAGCAACATCGGTAAAGGTCACTTTGATTTGGTCTTCTGAAAGCATTTTTGCTTTAGATTTACCAAAACTCATTGGACCATTTTTACCGCCTGCACCACCACCCATGTTACGCATAAAGAACATGAACAATAAAATAATTAAAAGCACAGGAAAGCTTGCGATGAGAAGTTGCATCAATAAACCTTGACGTTGAGGTGCAGTACCTTCAACAACAACGTTATTTTTGATGAGTGTAGGCATCAATTCAGGATCTTGAACTGCTGGGCGAATACTTTCAAAGTTCGAACCGTTCTTTTTTTCGCCGCTTATTCTTTCACCATCAATTGTGACTTTACTAATTTGACCAGCATTCACCGCTGTGACGAATTCTGAATAATTCATCGCAGAAGGCTTACTGCGGTCACTGAGATTGCTGAAGATTAAGATCAGCACACCCAGTATGACCAGCCACAATACGGCATTTTTGAAGTAATCGCTCAAAGCTTTATTCCCATATATAACTATTTTGATCAGGCTCAATCTTGCTTGATCGTAACAAAAAGCGAGTAATGAATTTCGCAATAAAGGTTAAAAAGGTACAAAATGCACAATTTTTAACAACTTGGCAAGCATTTGTTGGCAATTCATTACGAAGAATGAACATACCTCAAAAACACCAGCTATTGCGAAACTTTTTTACGGCCCTGTCCAATTAAAAAAACCTCTTTTGAACGTGCACGTGAAGCAGCTGGTTTTGCTGTTTTTAACACATCAAAACTATCCACGACTTGCTTTCGGAACTCATCAAAACCAGTGCCTTGGAAAACTTTAACTAAAAACTGCCCTTTTGGTCCAAGAACCTTGTTGGCAAAATCTAACGCAAGTTCACACAAGTAAATCTGGCGAGGTTGATCTACAGCCCTATTACCTGATGTATTGGGGGCCATATCTGAAATTACAACGTCTACAGTGCGTCCATTTAAAATATTTAACAATTTTTCGAAAACTTCTTCTTCTCTAAAGTCACCTTGTAAGAAAGTAACATCAGGTAAAGCATCCATTTCTAAAATATCTGAAGCAATCACTAAACCTTTATCACCGACCAGTTTACCTGCGATTTGCGACCAACTTCCTGGCGCAGCACCCAAGTCAACCACGGTCATCCCTGGTTTAATCATTTTGTGTTTTTCTTGAATTTCAAGAAGTTTATATGCAGCACGAGCGCGGTAACCTTCTTTTTGTGCTTTTTTCACAAAAGGGTCATCTAAATGCTCTCTCATCCACGCACGACTACTTTTGGATAACTTCTGGTTGGTAATGCGTGTAGCCATAACTCTCTTGATCTAAACCGATAACTAACTTCTGATTGTACGTGAAAAAAATTCTCATTGCAGTATTCATATTGATTTAAATCGACAGATATTGATATGTTTTTTTGAATAAGCTTCATCGATTATTTCTACAGAATTTACAGCGTAGTGATATGGCTTTTGTTATACTAAGTCGTTTCTAAAATTAGGTTATCTTTTATGGCGGCTCTATCTATCCAAGAACGTAAACGTTTACGTCAAATCGGACATGCGTTAAACCCTGTTGTAATGCTTGGCGATAAAGGCTTGACTGAAAGTGTCGTTGAAGAATTAAACCGTGCTTTAAATGATCACGAGTTAATTAAAGTCAAGGTTACAGGTGAAGACCGCGAAGCACGTGCTGCAACGATTACTGAAATTGCCAATGTCACTGGTGCGGAAGTTGTTCAAACAATTGGTAAAATTGCATTGCTTTATAAAAAAGCTGCGAAACAAAATCCAAAATTGTCTAATTTAGTTCGCCACGCTCATCTTTCAAATTAAGATTTATTTTCATGGCAAGTTTCGAACTGAATGCATTTGATCGTCGTTTTCAAAGTATCTCCCTAGTTGGTGCGATTGAACAAATTAGCCCATATACACTCAATGTCGGTTATTGGTTAAGAGATCCCAATCAATTCATAATTTATCCTGAACTGGTTACAGCAAATCCACGTCAGGATTTCCTTTGGGAAAATACCTGTTTTGAGATTTTTATTGGTGTGCAAGGTGAAGATTATTATCGTGAAATTAATCTATCCCCTTCTCAAGCTTGGCAAGCTTACCAATTTGAAGAATATCGTTATCCTGAAAATATGCCGCCAGTCGCTGCTTATGACATTGAATTAAATCAGTTAAAGCGTACGCATTATGGATTAAATGTCAGCATAGATCTTAGCGAGTTCATGCTTGCCAATAAATTAAAATGGTCAGACTTATTTTTAGGTTTAAGCGCTGTTTTAAATACCACGCAAGGTCAACATTTCTTTGCCATGCAACACAGTGGCCAACAGGCCGACTTTCACAATAAACGTGATTGGTTACATACATTTTAAAATACGCTTATGTAAACTGTGATTGAAAATAAAAAAGTGAGGCAACTAGCCTCACTTTTTTATTGCCATTTTTCTTAGAAATGGCTTTCCTCAAAACATAAGCTTTACATATCTTATTGTTTTGTTGTTACTTTATTCCAAACTTCTAAAGTATGATCTTTTGAACGCTTTAAAGTTTCAGTTAACTGTACTTTATGTTTGCTCGAAATTTGTGAAACATCTTCACGAATTTCTTTACCAACTTCAGTTAACTCTTTCACTAAAATGCTTAATTCAGATTTTAAGAAATCAGCCAATTCAACCAAATCTTTTTGTGAAGTTGAAAATTGTGATTTGATCACATCAAGACGTTGCACCAAATCTTGTTTAAAGTTTTGTACTTGATCTTGAACTTGCTCAGTTAATTGCTCTGATTCTGCTTCAAGTTTAGTTTTAGTTTCGGTAACCGCTTCAGCAACTTTCTGCTGCGCTTCTTTACCTAACTTCTCTAAACTTTCTGTAGTTTCAGTTACAACTTCTTTCAAAGCCGCAGTCTCTTTTGTTACTTTATTTGTAACAGTTTCTTTAGATATAGTCATATTGATTCCCCCTGGAATGTGAGTCAATAAGATACATTGAAAGGATAAATTTTAGATTTTGATTTGTCTGACAATATTTAAATACTTACAATTTCAAACAATTCACTTTAAAAGCAGAATTAATGCTAAATAGCAAGGTATTTATCTTAGATTATCCCTCGAAATAAAATAGACTTTCGAGAGGCTCATGCGTATAATGCGCTGTTAAGTTACAAGCGAGCAGACAAGAGGAGGGTAGGATTTAGTAAGCCTTCCTTTTTTTTCGTCTACTCGCTTTTTTACAGCCCTATTTTTGTGGTTTTAGTTCAGGAGCTATGGTTTGAGCACCCCCGCCATTTTAGCCCTTGCTGACGGTACTGTTTTTAAAGGTACATCGATCGGCGCTACGGGAAGTACGACTGGTGAAGTCGTTTTTAACACTGCCATGACTGGTTATCAAGAAATTTTGACCGACCCTAGTTATGCACAGCAACTTGTAACTTTAACTTATCCTCATATCGGTAATACTGGTTGTAATGAAGAAGACGCTGAATCAGGTCGAATTCATAAAGTTTGGGCGAATGGTTTAATCATTCGTGACCTACCGTTATTACACAGCAATTTCCGAGCTACTCAGTCTCTTGGCGAATATTTACAACAACATAATGTCGTTGCCATTGCAGATATCGATACTCGTAAATTGACACGTATTTTACGTGACAAAGGCGCACAAAACGGATGCATTCTTGCCGGCGATAATATTACTGAAGAAGAAGCTATTGCAAAAGCACGTGCCTTTGGTGGTCTAGATGGTTTAGACCTTGCGAAAGAATGTTGTGACCCAGAAGGTTTTGAATGGACCGAAGGCTCATGGACATTGGGCCAAGGCTTTTCTCAACCAGAAGCAAAATTTCATGTTGTTGCATACGATTACGGTGTCAAAACCAACATCTTACGTATGCTTGCAGACCGCGGATGTAAATTAACTGTTGTTCCTGCACAAACACCTGCTGAAAAAGTATTGGCGTTAAATCCAGATGGCGTATTTTTGTCAAATGGACCTGGCGATCCAGCAGCATGTGATTATGCAATTGCAGCAGTAAAAACCATTGTTGAAACTACAAACCTACCTGTTTTCGGTATTTGTTTGGGGCATCAAATTCTAGCTTTATCTTCTGGCGCTAGAACTGTGAAAATGCCACATGGTCACCACGGTGCAAACCATCCTGTACAGAACCTTGAAAATGGTACAGTGATGATTACTTCTCAAAACCATGGCTTCGCAGTAGATGCAGAAACTTTACCTGCAAACCTCAAAGCTACGCATAAATCTTTGTTCGATCAAACCTTACAAGGTATTCATCGTACAGATAAACCTGCGTTTAGCTTCCAAGGTCACCCTGAAGCAAGCCCTGGTCCACATGACTGTGCCCCATTGTTCGATCATTTCATCGAACTTATTGAAGCATCTAAGAAGTAATTAAGGAAGCGATCATGGCTAAACGTACAGACATTAAAAGCATCTTAATTATTGGTGCGGGTCCGATTGTCATCGGGCAAGCATGTGAGTTCGATTACTCAGGTGCGCAAGCATGTAAAGCCCTTCGTGAAGAAGGCTACCGTGTTATTTTGGTGAACTCTAACCCAGCCACCATTATGACTGACCCGACTATGGCAGATGCAACGTATATCGAACCGATTACGTGGCAAACTGTTGCACAAATCATTGAGAAAGAACGCCCAGATGCGGTTCTTCCAACAATGGGTGGTCAAACGGCATTAAACTGTGCATTGGCACTAGATGCCAACGGTATTTTAGAAAAATACAATGTTGAATTGATTGGTGCGACCAAAGAAGCCATCGAAAAAGCGGAAGATCGCAAACTTTTCGATATCGCAATGCGCAAAATTGGTTTGGAATGCCCACGTGCTGATGTTGCAGAAAGCATGGAACATGCGCTTGAAATTCAAGCCCGTTTCGGCTTCCCTGTGATTATCCGCCCATCATTTACGATGGGTGGTTCAGGTGGTGGTATCGCCTATAACAAAGAAGAATTCATTGAAATCTGTGAACGCGGTTTTGATCTTTCTCCAACCAAACAATTATTGATTGATGAATCATTAATTGGCTGGAAAGAATATGAAATGGAAGTTGTTCGTGATAAAAACGACAACTGTATCATTGTATGTACCATTGAAAACTTCGATCCAATGGGTGTGCATACAGGTGACTCCATTACTGTTGCACCTGCACAAACTCTGACAGATAAAGAGTTCCAATTACTGCGTAATGCTTCTTTAGCAGTGCTACGTGAAATTGGTGTAGAGACAGGCGGATCAAACGTTCAGTTCGGTATCAACCCGAAAGATGGCCGTATGGTTGTGATCGAGATGAACCCTCGTGTATCTCGTTCTTCTGCGCTTGCGTCTAAAGCAACAGGTTTCCCTATTGCCAAAATTGCAGCAAAACTTGCAGTGGGTTATACCCTTGATGAATTGAAAAATGACATCACTGGCGGTACAACGCCTGCGTCATTTGAACCTGCAATCGACTATGTTGTAACCAAGATTCCTCGTTTTAACTTCGAGAAATTCCCACAAGCTGATGCAACACTCACTACACAGATGAAATCTGTGGGTGAAGTCATGGCAATTGGTCGTAACTTCCAAGAATCTGTACAAAAGGCACTTCGTGGTCTTGAAGTCGGTGCTTGTGGTTTCGATGAGAAAATTGCGGTGGGTACTGAAGGCGCGAAAGATAAAATCTTGGTAGAGCTTAAAGTGCCAGGTCCTGAGCGTATTTGGTATGTTGCTGACGCATTCCGTCATGGCTTCACATTAGATGAAGTATTTGCTGCAACCAATATCGATCGTTGGTTCTTGATTCAAATCCAAGACATCATTCAGTCTGAAGAGCAAATCAAAACTTTAGGTTTTGGTGATTTGAACGCTGACAATATCCGTGCATTTAAACGTAAAGGTTTATCTGATTTACGTATTGCAGACTTGATGGGCATTTCGCAAAAGCAATTCCGTAAGCACCGTTGGAACTTGGGTGTATACCCTGTTTACAAACGTGTAGATACCTGTGCAGCTGAGTTCGAGTCAGATACTGCTTACATGTATTCAACTTATGATGACGAATGTGAAGCGAATCCATCTAACCGTGACAAGATCATGGTAATCGGTGGTGGTCCTAACCGTATTGGTCAAGGGATTGAGTTCGATTATTGCTGCGTTCACGCTGCCCTTGCAATGCGTGAAGATGGTTATGAAACCATTATGGTCAACTGTAACCCTGAAACGGTTTCAACTGACTATGACACATCTGATCGTTTGTACTTCGAGCCGATCACTTTAGAAGATGTTTTAGAAATCGTACGTACAGAAAAACCAAAAGGTATTATCGTACAGTACGGCGGTCAAACACCTTTGAAATTGGCTCGTGCTTTAGAAGAAGCAGGTGCACCAATTATCGGTACGTCTCCAGATGCGATTGACCGTGCAGAAGATCGTGAACGTTTCCAACAGATGATTCAACGTTTGAATCTTCGTCAACCAAGCAACAGCATTGTTAAATCTGCTGAAGAAGGTATGGCTGAAGCATCTAAAGTGGGTTATCCGTTGGTTGTACGTCCATCTTATGTCCTTGGTGGTCGTGCGATGGAAATCGTATACAACGACGACGAACTTAAACGTTACTTGCGTGATGCTGTACAAGCGTCTAACGAAGCACCTGTACTGCTTGACCATTTCCTTGATGATGCAACAGAAGTCGATGTTGACTGTGTATCTGACGGCAAAGATGTGGTGATCGGCGGTATTATGCAGCATATTGAACAAGCAGGTATTCACTCTGGTGACTCAGCATGTTCGATTCCACCTTACTCTCTTTCTCAAGAGATTCAGGATGAAATGCGTCGTCAAACCGTTGCTATGGCGAAAGAGCTTGGTGTGATTGGCTTGATGAACGTACAGTTTGCTGTTAAAGGTAATGACGTTTATATTCTTGAAGTGAATCCACGTGCGTCTCGTACAGTACCGTTCGTTTCTAAATGTATCGGCGAATCATTAGCAAAAGTTGCAGCACGTTGTATGGCGGGTCAATCTTTAGAATCTCAAGGATTCACAAAAGAAATTATCCCAACGCATTTTGCTGTGAAAGAAGCAGTATTCCCGTTCAACAAATTCCCAGGTGTAGACCCGATCCTTGGACCAGAAATGAAATCTACTGGTGAAGTGATGGGTGTTGGTACAACTTTTGGTGAAGCTTTCTATAAAGCTGTGTTAGGCTCTAATGATCGCTTACCGGGTAAACCAACTGAAGGTGAAGTGAAGCACGTATTTATTTCAGTACGTCATTCAGATAAACCTCGTGCCGCGGGTATTGCGAAACAATTGGTTGATTTAGGCTTCAAAATTATCGCAACTGGCGGTACTTATGATGTCATTAAAGAAGCTGGTATTGAATGTGAACGTGTGAATAAAGTAACAGAAGGTCGCCCAAATATTGTCGACCGCTTGAAAAATGGCGAGATTCACCTCATTATCAATACTACAGAAGGTAAACAAGCTCAGCAGGATTCATTCTCAATCCGTCGCTCTGCGCTTCAAGGTAAAGTGTATTACACAACAACCTTGAATGGTGCTGATGCTGTATGCCAAGCTTTAGCAATTAAATTGCCAATGGATGTATATCGCTTGCAAGATTTGCAAACACTAGGTTAATTCGTTTCCGATAAGTCCCGCCATCTTATCGGTGGCGGGCTTTTTTCATTTTATAAACCTGTATTTTTAAAATACTGAACTGAGGGACAACAATGCAACGTTATCCTATGACTCCTGAAGGCAAGGTCGCCTTAGAGAAAGAATTGCAACAGCTAAAATCTGTTGATCGTCCACGTATTATTGCTGCAATTGCAGAAGCACGTGAACATGGGGATTTAAAAGAAAACGCAGAATACCATGCAGCGCGCGAGCAACAAGGTTTTTGTGAAGGTCGTATTCAAGACATCGAAGGTAAACTTGGTGCTTGCCAAGTAATTGATGTTAAAGGACTTGAACAAACAGGTCGTGTGGTTTTTGGTGTGACAGTAACCATTGAGAATTTGGATACTGAAGAAAAGAAAACCTATAAAATTGTAGGTGATGATGAAGCTGACTTTAAGATCAATAAGATCTCAGTGAACTCACCTATTGCGCGTGGTCTTCTTGGTAAGAATGAAGGCGACGAAGCCAAAATCACCACACCACAGGGTGAAGTGGAATATGAAGTGGTGAGTGTGGAATACATCTAATTCACCTGAGTGAATTGCCACGGAACTCTTCATAAATTGAAGAGTTCTTTTGTTTCAAGCATATGATTTATAAATAGAATAATAATAAATTCAGTAATTAAAGCTCTCCCCTTCTTATTTAAAAACGTATTAAACAACCATTGATCATAAAAACGGAATTTAAGTTAAGAATCATTTGATAATGCTATTGATTATAATTATCATTAACAAAAATAAACATTATGCATATTTAATAGGTATTCCCTTATGCAGCAAGTTGTACGATTCACAAAACATCCACTCTCCCTTGCCTTACACTTGATGCTAAGAGGTACTAAAATTGCCTTACCCGTATTATTACTCTCAGGGCAAGTTGCTCAGGTCATGGCTGAACCAATTGCATCAAGTCATAACGATGTCATAAATGAACAAGTAGAAAAAAGCACCTTACCTACCATTACCGTGATCGCCAATGACGATAAATCGACCTCCTATATAACGAAAAAAATAGCAATCGGAAAAACACCACAATCCCTAAAAGAAACACCGCAGTCAGTTTCAGTAGTTACTCGTCAACGTCTAGATGACCAAAATATTTCCACCATTGATAATGCTATGAAATATGTCACTGGCATCACTGTTGCACGCTATGATGCAGCAGGAAATTACAATGATTTTTATGCCCGTGGTTATGGCAGTGATACCTACCAAATGGATGGCACAACCTTAAGAACCGATTCTAATGGGACTTATCTAGATCTGTCTGTATTTGACCGTATCGAAGTATTACGCGGCGCTACTGGTATGTTCAGTGGCGCAGGTGAACCAGGGGTTTCTATTAACTTAGTGCGAAAACGGGCGCTGGCTGATTTTGCTTTAACAGGTAAAGTAAGTGCAGGTTCATGGGAAAATTATCGTGGCGAGGCTGATATTACAGGGAAGCTCACTCAAGACGGCGCATTACGTGGCAGATTGGTCACTGCAGTACAAGACTACGATACCTTTATGAATGGGATTGATGGTAATAAAAAACTCGTCTACAGCACATTGGAATATGACATTCAGGACAATACCACGCTTTCCCTAGGTGCAACATATCAAGATATTAATACCGTATTGTCACGTGGTTTACCGTATGGTCCTGATGGAAAGCTACTGAATATTTCACGCAAAACCAGCTTTGTACAGGACTGGAATAAGCAGGACTTGACCAATACAGAATTATTTGCAGAACTGGAACACCATCTCAACCATGATGGACTGATTAAAGCCACTGTTCGTCAAAGCATACGTGACAATCATGCTAAATATAGCGACCCATCTCAGCCAGATGCCAATGGAGACATGTCCAAATTTAGCGCACTGGCATTTAAGCGACAAGATAAAGACTTAAGTGCAGACATTTTTTTCAATACCCCTTTCCTGTTTGCTGGACAGACCCATAATTTCCTGATCGGGGCAGATTACCTGAAAGGTCATTCCAAAACCAATTATTCATCTTGGGGAACACCTCTCACAGGTACCATCAATATTTATCATGACAACCAACATCAGTTCGCTGAACCTGATTTTGACTACGATACCAATGTGAGCAAAGATGAAATAGAAAATTATGGTATTTATAGTCAAGTCAGAATCAAACCCTTTGAGCATTGGACACTGGTCGGAGGTGGTCGTGTCAGCTGGTGGAAATCGATATCAACCACCTTGCGTGATAATGGTGTAGATAGCACCAATCCTGCAGCTAAATATGATGCAAAAGCAGAGTTTACCCCTTATGCCGCAGTGCTTTTCGACCTAAATCCGAATCTATCTTTCTACACTAGCTATTCGGAAATCTTTAAACCGCAAAATAACTTTACTTATGATCCTGTGACAGGTGGTAAAGGTAAACAAATTGATCCACGTACAGGCACTCAAATTGAAGCTGGGATGAAAGCGGCTTTCTTCGATGAGCGTTTAAACCTTTCTTCGGCTATCTATCAAATCGAAGATAAAAACCGTGCAATAACCGATCTTTCCGCGCCTGAAGGATATTCCGTAGCAGCAGGTAAAGCGCGTAGCCGTGGTTTTGAGATCGAAGCGAATGGGCAGATTACCGATAATTGGCAAATTACAACGGGCTATAGTTTTAATCAAAACAAATACTTAGAGGAACCGGATCTAGAAGGTCAACCTGTTAGTACATTCACGCCGAAGCATACTTTTAATTTATGGACCACCTATAAGCTGCCTGCATCTTTAGTCGAGGGTGTAAATGTTGGGCTTGGGGTACGAGCAGTGAGTAGTTACTACGATGGCTCTGGTGCAGAACGTGTGCAACAAAATGGTTATACTTTGGCTTCTGCAAGTCTAGGCTATCAAATCAACCCACGTTATAAGTTTGCAATTAATGTGGATAACCTATTTGATAAAAAATATTATGAGAAGGTTAACTATTGGATTCGTCAGAATATGTATGGTTCACCACGTAGTGTGACTGCCAGTTTAAGCTTTAAATATTAATTGCTTTAGAAATAGACTCAACCAAGGTGAAGTGGAATACGACGTGGTCAATGTTGAATATATTTAACACATACTAGGGCTGATGATTCAGCCCTTTTTATTGGGCTAAATATATAAAATGAATAACAAAAAACGAATCACTTATATATTCAGTCATCAATCATTGACTAAGACAAACAGACTCAAATATTTTTTTCAAAAACTCAAGATATATAGTCAAACCACCTCATTATTAATACAAGTGAAGGGTGACTATAGATAAAAAAATTTAAAGACAGTCAGATCAGAATAACCCTGCATTCACCTAGAAAATAACACTGATCGCATATCCATTTAATCAACATCAAGCATCATCCATACATCGCTCAGATCTTGCGCCAAGCTAAATAAGATGCCTCAGCCATATAGACACCAAGAAAACTAGCAATTTTCACCAACTGCTCAAAGTAAATTGCCATTGTTAAATATTTTCTATGCATTACATTGAGGAAAAATTAAAATTCATTGAGGACGAGGATGAAAGCAGGACGAGCAAGTAAAACTGCTGAAGCGGCAGCAGCAATTAGAGCCAATCACCATTTAAATGCTAACGATCCAGTATTCTCTGACCCTTATGCATTTGAAATGACCAATTCACAATGGCGCTTACTTTTAAATAACGCCCTTCTACGTAAAGTGTTAAATTCCAATTTGATGAATCAAACTTTTGGTAAATTAACTGGACAAGTGGTTGGACGTTCTCGCTATACAGAAGATCTTTTAAAGCAAGCGATTGAACATGATCATATTCAACAGTATGTATTGGTTGGCGCTGGTCTAGACTCTTTTGTATTACGCTTGGCCCAGCAATACCCTCAACTCAAAATATTTGAAATTGATCATCCTGATACACAAAAAACCAAATTAGAAAAATTAAAAAAGCTCAGTAATACAGGTGAGCTCCCAAGCAATGTAGAATTTGTAGGGATTGATTTTGAAAAAGAAAAACTGTCTGATGCTTTGGCGCGTAGTGGATTTCAAAATACCCAAGCTGCATTTTTTTCATGGCTGGGCACAACCCATTATTTAACCCCACAAGCAACCCTAGCAACCTTACACAACATTGCATCCTTTACTGGCAAAAATAGCCAAGTCGTGATGGATTATTCGATTGATTATAAAGCCTTACAAGGTATTGAGCGTTTGGGTAGCTTCGCAGTGTCACAGTTTACCCGTTTCTTAAAAGAGCCTTTGATTGGTGCGTTTGCTTCGCAAGCATTGCATCATGCAGTTGAAATGATGGGTTATCAGGTGGTTGAAGATTTATCAGGAAAAGACATTACCCATCGTTACTTTAACCATCGTGCTGATCATATTCGTCATACCCATGCCACGCATTTGATCCATTTAAAAATAGGTTAATACTTGAATACCAGCCAAGGAATAGCTGAAGAATTGATGTTTAAACCCAATACACTGAATATTTTTTAATTGCTGATCAAGAGATCTAAGTTCAATCTAAGGTTACAATGCGCGCTCTAGCCTTTGCACTTAAGCTTTTGTACTCCCATGACTGACGCTATTCACTCCCCCGTAAAACACTGGTGCGAATTTGAGTTTATTTCTAAGACTGTGAAAAATCCCAATATTCATATTAAAGGAAATTATTCTTATTATTCGGCATATTGGGATCAGGGGTTTGAACGTTGCGTGGTGCGTTATTTGCATGATAAGCCATCAACTGTAGAGAAACCAATTGACCAGTTATATATTGGTAACTTTGTTTGTTTTGGGGCGGAATGTGTGATCATGATGGGTGGAAATCAATTACATCGCCCTGACTGGATTTCTACATTTCCTTTTGATACCCGTAGCTTTTTACCCGCTGGGGATACGGTGATTGGCGATGGTTGTTGGATTGGCAGTCGTGCCATGATTATGCAAGGGGTAACGCTAGGTGAAGGTGCCATCATTGCTACAGGTGCAGTCGTCACTCAAGACGTGCCAGCGTATGCAATTGTCGGTGGTGTACCGGCAAAACTCATTAAATATCGGTTTTCTCAGGATCAGATTGAAAAATTACAGTCAGTTAAATTGTATGATTTAGATGAAAAGCAGATTTTAAAAATTCGTGAACAATTACAAGGCGATGATATCAATCAATTGATTGAGTTTTTAAAAGCAGCAGAATAATTCCGTCGGTATAGGTTAATAATCATACAGAAAGCAAAAGGGCTAAATATCAATTTAGCCCTTTTGCAAAGATTAAAATCTTTTGCTATACATCAGAATTTAACACAACATTTTGCTGTGCATTTTTTAACTTTCGTTGTTTCAGATAATAAGCAAGCATCAAACAAAGAATCCATGCTGGAATCATCATTACCGCAATACGCATATTCTCGGTGAATGACATTACCACCAGAATACCCAACATAAAGATAATGCAAAGATAATTACTGAATGGATAAGCAATACTTGGAAACTTGGTGGTCTGCCCTTGTGTTTGCATGACTTTACGGAACTTTAAATGCGTCCATGAAATAACCACCCAGTTAATCACAATTGCAGCAACCACCAACATCATCAATAAACCAAATGCTTTTTCTGGAAATGCATAATTGAGTAGTACACATAAAACCGTAACAAAAGCTGAAACATAAACCGCATTGGTTGGAATACCACGCTTATTAATATGCTTAAGGAACTTCGGTGCATTACCCTGTTGCGCCAAACCAAGTAACATCCGACTACTACAATAACTGGTCCCGTTATACACCGAAACAGCTGCAGTAAGGATGACAAAATTCAGTAAGGTCGCAACACCATGACTATCCAGTGAAGCAAATACCATTACAAATGGACTACCGCCTTCTGCCATTTGGTTCCATGGAAAAAGTGCAAATAAGATAAACAGCGTTGCAATATAGAAAATCAAAATACGGTAAATAATTTGATTGACTGCTTTAGGCAGAGTTTTATCAGGATCACGCGCTTCTGCTGCGGTAATACCAAATAGCTCAATCCCACCAAAGGCAAAAATAATCACAGCCATTGCCATGACTAAACCTTCCACACCAAATGGGAAAAACCCGCCCAATGCCCAAAGGTTACTAATGCTTGCCTGTGGCCCTGCTGTACCTGTTGCAAGTAAGTAGGAACCAAAGCCGATCATGGCTAAGATTGCCAAAATTTTGACGATAGAGAACCAAAACTCCATTTCGCCAAAAAATTTAACATGCAATAAGTTGATACCGTTGATTAAAACAAAAAACACCAATGCTGAAATCCAAGTCGGAATTTCAGGCCACCAATATTGAATATAAAGACCAATTGCGCTCAGCTCTGCCATACATACCAAAACATTGAGTACCCAATAATTCCAGCCAGACATAAAACCTGCAAATGAGCCCCAGTATTTGTAGGCAAAGTGACTAAATGAACCACTGACGGGTTCTTGCACCACCATTTCACCTAACTGTCGCATCATTAAAAACGCAATAAATCCAGCAATCGCATAACCGAGTATGACTGAAGGACCTGCAAGCTTAATCGATTGCGAAATACCCAGAAACAATCCTGTACCAATAGCACCACCTAGCGCGATAAGCTGGATGTGCCGATTGCTTAAACCATGTTTCAGGTTTCCTTGCTCATGTTTTGACATATGATTATTCTCATCCTTGTCTCGTAATTTTTGTATTCAAAATTACGTATATCATAAGTTAATCAAAAATGCCTATATCTAATCGAAAAATAATTGATTTACTTTTCTCATAACCGCGCATATAAGCAGAAAATTCAACAAATAACAATTATTATGAATTATGTAATCAAATTATGTATTGCGTAATTAAATATTTTAAGTATGATAGAAATCATAAGACACTGACAACTTGCTTGAGTCATTTGAACAAGGCATCTAAATAACTTTATATTTATTTGTTTTTCAAATACTTAAGAAAATACATTAAAGATTTTGATCACCCCTAACAAAATTAAAGACAAGGAAAGCAAATCATGAACTCACATTTAACTTGTTTTCTTGAAATTGACTCACAATCAGATTTCACAATACATAATTTGCCCTACGGTATTTTTAGTGAAACACCCCAAGGCACCAAACGAGTGGGTGTTGCCATTGGAGATTGGGTCATAGACCTTGCCCACTTAGAGGCACATGGACTATTAGCGATCAATGGACATCAAGATTGTTTTAATCAAGCGACTCTGAATAAATTTATAGAAACGGGTAAACACAACTGGCAAAAGGTTCGTACGACATTACAAAGTCTACTCTCTGCTGAAAATCCAACACTTCGTGATGATGTGGTTTTACGCCAAAACGCATTGTTTAAGCAAAATACAGTCACTTTACACTTACCTATTCAAGTCTCTGGCTATACAGATTTCTACTCGTCCAAAGAACATGCTACCAATGTCGGAACCATGTTTAGAGATCCAAAGAATGCATTGCTTCCAAACTGGAGCGAACTTCCTGTGGGATATAATGGTCGTGCCAGCTCTGTGATTGTCAGTGGCAAAGATATTGTTCGCCCTTCTGGCCAAATCAAATTACCAGATCAAGAACGCCCTGTTTTCTCAGCAACACGTAAACTCGATTTTGAATTAGAAACCGCCTTTATCGTTGGTAAAGCAACTGAATTGGGTGAGCCTATCGCGATTACAGATGCTTGGGAGCATATTTTTGGTATGGTCTTACTCAATGACTGGTCGGCACGTGATATTCAACAATGGGAATACGTACCATTAGGTCCGTTTAACGCCAAGACTTTTGCAAGTGCAATTTCACCTTGGGTAGTGACCATGCAAGCACTGGAACCATTTAAAGTCAAAGGTCCAGAACAACAGCCTAAACCACTTTGCTATTTAGAAGAAAATATTGCTAACAGCTATGATATTCATCTCAGTATTGAAGTTCAAAGCCCTCAATCAGCACACGCTGATGTAATTTGCCAGACCAATTTTAAATATATGTATTGGTCAATGGCACAGCAACTCACCCACCACACGATTGCAGGTTGCAATGTCCAAGTTGGTGACTTGATGGGTTCAGGCACAATTTCAGGCCCTACAGAAGATGCTTATGGTAGTTTGCTTGAACTGACATGGAATACCACCAAACCGCTAACCCTCTCGAATGGCGAAAAACGTGGTTTTTTACAAGATGGTGACCGTGTTGTGATGAAAGGCTATTGTGAAAAAGCAGGGATCCGAGTGGGCTTTGGTGAGGTTGCCAATAGCATTTTGCCAGCTCGCCAGTTTAACTTTCATCAAACAGAAGACTTGAGCTATGAAACTGTATAGTTATTTTCGTAGCTCTGCAGCTTATCGGGTTCGAATTGCACTGAACCTCAAACAACTGAGTTATGAAATACAGCCCGTGCATTTGGTCAAGAATGAGCAACTGCTAGAGCGTTACCAAGCACTTAATCCAAGTCAGTGTGTTCCAACTTTAGTGGATGAAGATCAAAGCTTTTTACAGTCACTCAGTATTTTGGAATATCTGGAAGAACGTTATCCAGCAATTTCATTGTTGCCTGACAATATCGTCACGCGCAGTAAAGTACGCGCTTTTGCACAAGCGATCGCCTGCGATATTCATCCGTTAAATAATTTAAGAGTCTTAAAGTATTTACAAAATGATCTCAGTCTCAGTGACGAGCAAAAAAAACACTGGTACCAACACTGGATCATAGCGGGCTTTAACAGCTTAGAAGCCCAACTACAAGATTCAAATGGGCAATTCTGTTTCGGTACACAACCGACATTTGCAGACTGTTGTTTGATTCCTCAAGTCTATAACGCCAAACGCTTTAAAATTGATTTAAGCGCTTTTGCAAAGATTGAGTCGATTAGTCAACACTGTTTAACCCTTCCTGCCTTCTTCAATGCAGCCCCAGAACAACAACCAGATTGGGAATAAAGATAAAGGAGTTTTATCATGAGCTTTGCGATTAAAAAAATTCACCATGTGGCTTATCGTTGTAAAGATGCCAAAGAAACCGTGGAATGGTATAAAAAAATGCTCAATATGGATTTTATTTTGGCCTTTGCTGAAGACCATGTGCCTTCGACTAAAGCCTTTGATCCGTATATGCATTTATTCTTAGATGCTGGACAAGGCAATGTATTGGCATTTTTTGAACTGCCTACTCAACCCGATATGGGGCGTGATGAAAATACCCCTCAATGGGTTCAACATATCGCATTTGAAGTCGAAGACCTCGATACGTTATTGATTGCAAAAGAACATCTTGAAACACATGGTGTTAAAGTTCTTGGTGTCACCAACCACGGCATTTTCCACTCGATTTATTTCTTTGACCCCAATGGTCATCGTTTAGAACTGACCTATAACGATGTGCATGCAGATGCAAAAATCGCACGAATTACCGAAGAAATGAAATTAGAAATGCTGGATGAGTGGAGCCGTACCAAACGTGCGCCTCAGCATACTCACTTTTTGCATGAAGACGAGTTGGGAGCATAACCATGCTCAGTTGAGTATGTCTGGGTGCCAAAGCCAACTTAGTACTTACTAAGTTTATTAATCGAATGATTCGTGATTTGGCATCCTAGATCTAGTTGAACACGATATTAAGCAGCATTAACAGCACACAATGCTCGTTTTGCTGGAAGTTATGTAACCTTCAATTAACAATAGCAATCAGCATTTAAAATATTGCTGTGGGACAATGGGGAGCTAATCGGTATTGAAGCGTTGTGACTCCAATACCGATTTTTATCGGCTTAACTTTAATGGTCTAGATCTTTTAATGAGGTACTGTTGTTTAATAAATCATATGCAGCACTTCAAAAACAATTGTATGCTGATAACATTCACTGAGGCTCTTTTGAGATTTCATTTAAAAAGATAAGTTCTATTTTGTACAATGCTCAGGCACTATGTGTTAAATATGTAAATCAAATATCGACAGCACATCAATACTGCTAGATCGTATACAGATTAAGGGTTATTCAATGATTGAAGAAAAGTTGTCTGGTGGGGTTCAATCACTTGAGGTGGGCTTAGCCGTTCTCAATGCCCTTTTGGAACATAATAAGCCGATTATTTTAAAAGAGTTGTCGAGTAAACTTGATATGCATCCAGCCAAGGTACATCGTTATCTTGTCAGTTTGATTCGGATGAATTATGCAAAACAACTTGAGGGTGGTCAGTATGCGCTTGGTGATCAAGCTTGGCGTTTAGGTTTAAACTGTATCCAACACACCGATGTTTTACAGCTTGTTCAGCACCTTATTTATGAATTACAAAGTAAAATTGGTTGCGGGATTCAAATCAGCAAATGGTCACCTAAAGGCCCATTAGTTGTACAGTCGATTGAATCAAATCATCCGATTTCAATTGTGACCAAAGTTGGTTCGATCATGCCTTTAGTAAATTCAGCTGCTGGGCGGGTTTTTGCCTCCTATTTACCCGAAGCGCTAATCAAACCATTGATGCACTCTGAATGGGAAAAAGCAACGCTGAACCATAGTCAAGTCAAACCCACCAATTGGGACGAATTTCTTGTTTTAAAAGAAAATACTTTACAACAAGGTATGGCAATTGCCCAAGGTGACTTACTTGTTGGTATCAATGCTGTGGGTTTACCTATTTTCAATGCGCATCTTGCAATGGAATTTTGTATTGTTGCATTAGACAGTGAAATGTTTTTACCAGTCAACGCGGGTAGTGAAAAACTTGAACGATTTAAACGTGAAGTTGCTGCGATGAATCAATACTGAACCGTACCGGGTTTGTCGGAGAGTCAATATTCTGAGAGACTATCCCGATGACAAAATTAAAATATACCCCTGAAATCAGAGAAAGAGCGGTTCAATTATTGATTGAATCTGAAAAAGATTATCCATCGAATTGGGCTGCGATCACAGCTATTGCTCCTAAAATCGGTTGTACTCCTGAAACACTACGTGTTTGGTATCAAAAATATTTAGATAAACAAAATCCAGTTAAAGTACAGCAGCTTTCAGACCAAGAACGTATCAAACAACTCGAACGCGAAAATAAAGAACTGCAACGCGCCAATGAGATTCTACGTAAAGCAGCCGCTTTTTTCGCCCAGGCGGAGCTCGACCGCCCACACAAATAATGGTGGATTTTATCCATAATAATAAAGAGCTGTACGGAGTCGAGGCGATTTGTAGAATTTTACCGATCGCACCTTCAACCTATTACCGGACTCTAGATCTCTGCGAAAATCCAGAACATCGAGCAAAGCGAGATTTACATGACTTGCATCATGCTGAGGAGATTAAACGAATTTGGAAGGAAAGTTCAGGTCGGTATGGTGTACGTAAAGTCTGGCAACAACTGAAACGTGAAGGCTATATTATTGCACGCTGTACTGTTGCTCGATTAATGAAAAAGCTAGGTATACAAGGTGTTTGGCGAGGTAAGAACAAACAAACCACCCGTAGCCGAGATGACCAAAAACGAGCAGATGATTTAGTGAAACGTAATTTTACTGCTGATCATCCTGACCAACTGTGGGTCAGTGACTTTACGTATATTCAAACAAATTCAGGCTGGGTCTATACCGCCTTTATTATTGATGTGTTCTCACGAGCAATTGTTGGCTGGAAAGTATCTACACGAATGAATACAGATATGGTGCTCGATGCATTAGAGCAAGCATTGCATGATCGAGGCATGCCAAAGAATGTGATTCATCATTCCGATAGAGGTGTGCAATATCTTTCCATTCGTTATACCAATCGTTTAGAAGCAGCAAATTTACGAGCATCAGTCGGTACGACCGGTGATTCATACGATAATGCTTTGGCTGAAACGGTGAATGGCTTATACAAAACAGAGGTGATTGAATATCTAAAAGCAGGTTGGCAAGGTTTAGCGGATGTACAACTTGCGACACTAAATTGGGTAGATTGGTTCAATAAAAAGCGTGTACACAGTGCACTGGGTTATGTATCGCCTTTTGAGTTTGAAGCAATGTACTATGATAAGATTAACCCGTTAGGTCAGGTGGCCTAACTTAAATAAAAAAGTCTCCGACAAACCCGGTACGGTTCATACATACAAACACGTTAATTTTTTAGTGAAAGATCGCAAAAAGCCAAGAATTAAATTCTTGGCTTTTTGTATTGAGTACGATTTTGTTATTTGGCTTCTAATACTCCACGGCGGATTTGGTCACGTTCGATTGATTCAAACAATGCCTTAAAATTGCCCTCACCAAAACCATCGTCGTCTTTACGTTGAATAAATTCAAAGAATACAGGTCCAAGCATATTTTCAGAGAAAATCTGTAATAACAGTTTCTTCTGACCGTCTTTGGTATTGCCATCTAACAGAATACCGCGCTTTTGCAGCTCTTCTGTCGGCTCACCATGATCAGGGAGACGATCTTTTAACATTTCATAATAAGTTTCAGGAGGTGCCGTCATAAATTTCAGCCCTAAACCTTTTAACTTATCCCATGTTGAAATTAAGTCATCGGTAATAAAAGCAATATGTTGAATGCCTTCTCCGTTAAAGTCAGCCAAAAACTCGGCGATTTGTCCATTGCCTTTGTCTGAGTCTTCATTCAAAGGAATACGAATCATCCCATCAGGTGCAGTCAGCGCCTTAGAAGTTAAACCCGTATATTCACCTTTGATATCGAAATAGCGAATTTCTTGGAAGTTAAAGATTTTTTCATAGAAATTTGCCCAATAATCCATGCGTCCTTTATAGACATTATGGGTTAAATGATCAATTTCATTTAAACCAGCTCCACGTGGATTTCGATTTTCGTCATCAAAGAATACAAAATCATTTTCATAAATATCACGATCAACCAAGAAAATTGGCATACCGCCTATTCCTTTAATCGCTGGGATATTTAATTCCATTGGTCCTGCTTGCGAATACATTGGCTCTGCGCCAAGTTCAATTGCATTTTTAAAAGCTTTGGCTGCATCACGCGTTCTAAACCCCATTGCACATGCTGATGGGCCATGTTCTTTAAAGAAGAATGATGCATAAGATTCAGGTTGATAATTCAAGATAATATTAATATTACCCTGACGCCATAAATAAACTTTTTTTGATTTATGCTTTGCGACTTTAGCAAAACCAATTGCTTCAAAGATTTGATCTAATCCATTTTCCGTCGAAACAAACTCAATAAATGCAAAGCCACATAGTTCTAATGGGTTATCTAAAATATCCATCTAGTTTCCCTTATTTGAATAAATTCATCCGTTTTTTAATGCCGAGAAAAGATCACAGGTATTTAGGTCAATCAACAAAATATCCTGATTTGAACTCTTCCTTTCCATAATTTAGTCCATGTAAAGCGCTAACCTTAAGCTGCATTTACACTGACGCTTAACTCTAAATTTATCCTACAAGAAAGCTCTAATTTATGCAATACATAATCAAATTATGTTATGTGTAATTTTTATTTCCTATTCTAATAACCTCGAGCATACTATTTTCGCGCAAATGGCATCACAATATTATGAGACTTTTCTACTAGCTTTGATGTTTCAGGTTGAAAAGCTTCCCAACTTAAATCGTTATTTATCGTCCTTTAAAATTTGGCTTATCTTTCATTAAAAAAGCGCGAACACCTTCTAAAAAATCTGCTGACTGCCCTGCCTGTCTTTGCAAATCCTGCTCAACTTTAACTTGGCTGGTAAAATCATTTTGCATGCTGACCCGCATCGCTTGCTTAATCAAAGCAAAACTCAGGCTGGCTTGGATTGCCAAATGCTCGGCTAAAGCAACAACCTCTATCTGTAACTGATCATCTTCTACCACTTTATAAATCATTCCCAATCGTTCAGCTTCATCTGCACTGATTTTTTCGGCAGTCAGCATCAACGCTTTGGCTTTGGCAAAGCCGATCATACGCGGCAATAACCAAGTTGCACCACAGTCTGGAATTAAGCCAATTTTGCTAAAAATTTGTGAAAAGCTTGCAGACTTTGCCGCAATCACGATATCACATAACAAGACCAGGCTCGCTCCCGCACCAGCTGCAACGCCATTTACAGCACAGATAATCACTTTTGGTAGTGTATTGATGAGCGCTAATAAGGGATTAAAGTATTTTTCCAAGACCAAACCCAAGTCTATAGCATCGCCATCAAATAAGTCTGGGTTTATCGTCTGACCTGCACAAAATGCTTTTCCAATCGCAGCAATCACAATAATGCGGATTTCGGTATCATCTTTCCATTGTGTTAAGACCTCTACAATTTCAAGGCACATTTGCGGTGTAAAGCTATTGAATTGTTCAGGCCGATTTAAGCTCAAATATCCAACTGCATTTTTTTCTTCGACGATAATTGTTTGATATTCCATTGTCTTTTCCTTTTAATCCATGGTTTAAATTGTAATGTCCTATTATTTTCAGTATTTATATTTAAAACATTTTAAAGGAAGAACTGGATTTACAATTTGCCAATTGTTTCATTCAGCCTCTATATTTTCTCAATTGTGTATGGCTTTTGTTTAAACAATTTAAAGCTTTATTTTGATCATGCTTGATTGCATCTCGATCTTTATTTTATTGATTGATTTATCTTTTTATTCAGCTGCATTTACAAGCAACAAAACGATGTAACTTGATGCCAATGCTTTTAATTAAATTTATGATATTTATATGAATTATCCCTACACATTTACTCGGTTTTATTCATCTCATATTCACGTTATGATGATTCTATAAACTTAGAATTGTAATAAATATTCAACTCAGCTTTTTGGTAAAATAAGGAAAATAGACATGGCTTATCAAAATATCCTCGTTCCTGTTGATGGTTCAGAAACCTCATTATCTGTTGTGAAACATGCGGTTGAATTTGCCAAAGCATTTAACAGTAAAATCACGGTTGTACAGGTGATGACTTTAGACCCTTATATTGCATCAGAATATTTGGCGCATGGTCAAAGCAATATGCTGATTGAGCGTGCTCGTGAATTTATTCAATCCAATATCAATGTGGCAAAAGATCAATTTGCCGCAGAAGGCGTGCAAGTTGAAACACGTTTACTCGAAGGCGAAAATATTGCACATACTTTAAATCAAGCTGTGCAGGATTTAAAAATTGATTTGGTCATTCTCAGTTCACATGGTCGTACCGGACTGAAAAAAATTATTATGGGCAGCGTAGCGCAAAGCTTATTAACTGAATTACAAATCCCTGTTTTAGTAATTAAATAACTTTCACCTTTTGTTTTAAACATTCCTCACTATCTTTATAGTGAGGAATTAGGGTGTCCATTGATATTTTTTTAGATTTATTTTGCCATCAATAACCACAACATCCTCAGCCAATAACTTTGCAGTCTGAATACACATTCCCTTCTCATCCAGCTTTTTTAAGCTGATTCGCCCTTGTGAATTAACCACTCGATACCAAGGGATATCATGATCTTCAGGTAACTGTCCTAATACACGCCCAACCAACCGTGCATGTTTGGGTAAGCCTGCATATTTGGCAACTTGACCATAACTGGCAACTTTACCTTGGGGAATTTGTATGATGACATTTAAAATCATCTGAGCGAGTTCATGATTTGACATTTTTTAGATCAATCAAATAATAAAAAATAATATTCATAAGCATCTTGGCAAACGGGGTTAAATTGACTTTGAAAATAGGCTTTAAACATTTTAGGCAAATGTAATTTGACTGTACATAATCTAATCTTAAATCGTACCTCAAATACAACAACAAGAGTATTCAAAGATGAAAGGAATCTTCAACAAACTGATTTTATCGACGGCATTGGCAATAGGTTCTGTGGTAACAGTAGGCTTATCGACCACAAGCTATGCTGCTCCAGCGATTGACATTCAAAGTGTGCTTCAACAAGAACGGGCATGGGCGGGCATGGAAACCAAACGTGTAAAAGTCGGTGATATTGATTGGGCTTATAGTGAAGGCGGACCAGCTGGCAAACCTACCATTATGCTCGTTCATGGCCTAGCTGGAAGTCGTGACAACTGGAATCGTGTGGCACGTTACTTAACGCCTTATTACCATGTGATTATTCCTGATCTTCCTGGTCAAGGTGACAGTAAAGTTCCTAACGATTTTGATTATTCATTGCCCAATCTCACTGAAAAATTACGTCGTTTTGCTGAAGCCATTAAAGTAGACAATGGCTTAAATGTCGCTGGTCACTCGATGGGTGGCTCGATTTCCTTACTTTACGCAGCACAATACCCTGTTGATACCAAATCTTTATTTTTAATTGATAGTGCAGGTGTATTTAAATCTGCCAATACTCCTTATTTAAAAGATCCAACAACTTTACGTAATATGATTGTCAGCAAACCTGGCGATTTTGATCGTTTAATGAAAATTGCAACCAGTCTACCGCCTTTTATTCCTAAAGAATTAAAAGATGCTCAAGAGAAATTGATGATTAGCCAATCGGCAAACACCACCAAATTGGTTGAGCAACTGATTGTCATGTCTAAATTATTTACCCCAGATTCTTTTGCCATTGCAGCACGTTCTATTGACCAGCCGGTATTGATTGCATGGGGAGATAAAGATCAAATTATCAATGTTGAAGCTGCGGCTGAACTCAAAGGCTTATTGAAAAATGCACAAGAGCCAATCATTCTAAAAGGAGTCGGACATTTACCGATTTTAGAACAAGAGCAACTTTTGATTAAACCTTACCTCGATTTCTTAGGCAAAAACGCAAAATAACAGCTCCAATAAAAAAGCCAGTATTGTTACTGGCTTTTTTATTGCGATAGACGTCTAAGAATATTGAAGTTTTAGCCTCTCAATTTTACACCTTAACTATTCATCTGACTTAATGCGCTGCATTTAGAAGTTACCAGGATTTTCCAATCGCTTCATTTCTTGCGCTTTTTCAGGATGATGTACGGAGGCCACACCATCTGCAGCTTTCTTGTCAACCAACGCTTCTGGGTTATAAATGGTGATGGTTTCATGCCCTTCGTTATCTTCACCCACAATATATTTGATGCCTTTACGGTTCATTTTATTGCACATGCGCTGATACCAACCTTTGAAACCTTGGGTTTCTTCATTTGGATTGTAATAAAAGGCATTCATGACTGCAGGTAAACCCAAACCACAGACGACACCTGAAAGTAATACGCTGATAAAGGTATAACCAATTAGAATACTACTGTAGTCACGTAACTCAGGGACGTTTGCCACAGCAAGGATCAATGCAAGTGAAATTCCCCCACGAACCCCTCCCCAAGAAAGAATAGCCAGACTACCGTTATAGCTTTTTTTGCGGAATGATGGGAAAAATGCAAAAGCTAAATAATTTGCGGCAAAACGAGAGAGATGCAAGGCAAAGAAAGCAAAAATACCACCAAGAATCAGACTTGTGCTTAAATCTAAAATAAAGATTTCTAGACCAATCAAGGTAAAGAGAAAAGAGTTAATAATCCCTTCTACCGTATGCCAAAAATGATTGACCTCACGAATTTCACGATCCTGTAAAATTTCTTTCCATTTATTACCGACAATTAAACCACCGATCACACAGGCAATCGGAGCGGATGCATGGGCAAATAATGCAACCAGATAAGAACCACATGCCAATAATGCAGTGGTAAGAATCAAAGACTCCATCTCATGTTTACCACGTAATAAACGCAAGATTCCCAGACCAAAAGCCCAACCAATAATCACCGCAACCACAATTTCATATAAGAAAGTTTGTAGTGTTGCAGCTAAACTAAAATGCTCTCCTTCAAGGACATTTAATAAAGTCATGAAAACTGCGATACACATTGCGTCATTAAATAAGGACTCACCTTCCAACTTAACAATCAGATGATGCGGCGCACGTACTGAACTGAGGACACCTTTGATCCCAATCGGATCTGTCGCACCTAAGGCAGAACCCAGTAACAACAAAACTAAAATTGGAACGGGATTGCCAATCAAGAATTGGAAACCAAACACCAATCCTGCAAAAAATACAGCACAGAGCAGTAAGGCAATTGTTGCCAAGATACTGATCGGCTTCCAATAAACTTTTAAATCTGAAACCTTAAATTTAAGTGCTGAAGAGGTCAAAATGAAGCAAATAACACCATTGACTAAAAAATCATAAAAATCGACATGCCGTACAGCTTCTTCAATATTATGAATATTAATCGAGATAAATTGATTGCCATTGAGTAAGCTGGCACCCCATTGCAAAATAAAGACAAAAATTGCAGAAACAATGGGAACACCAATGGCTTGAGGGAAACCTAATATTCGCTTATTAAAAATTGTAGTCGCGATAGAAAGCGCAAAAATGACTGTAAAGACCTGAAGAAAGAAATAGTTACCCATCCGAAACCTGTTTTAGATTTTTAATTTAAATGCACATCAAACACTCAATCATTTTTTTATAAAATATAAAATAAGAGACCATTTAACAATCTAGATAATTGTACAAAAAAAACTGAAATATGATGATTACTGGTTATATTTTTTAACATAAAAAGCGCTTAAAAAAAAATTGATTGAGAAAAAAAGAGAACATGATGTTCTCTTCTTTAACCCAACAATCTATAGCTGTCTATTTAAAGGTATCACATGTATTGATATCACCAGAGTTCATACCGATGTTAAACCATTGCATACGTTGCTGACTGGTGCCATGCGTAAAGCTGTCTGGTACCGCATAACCACGTGCTTTTTTCTGCAAGTAGTCATCACCAATTTTTTCAGCAGCATCCATCGCCTCTTCAATATCACCCTGTTCTAAAAACTGCGTGCGTTGTTGTGTACGATTGGCCCAAACCCCAGCTAAACAGTCCGCTTGTAATTCTAAACGTACTGAAAGTTGATTGCCCTGAGTTTCACTGGCACGTTGACGAGCTTGCTGAACCTGAGACGATATTCCCAATAAATTCTGTACATGATGCCCAACTTCATGCGCAATCACATAAGCTTGTGCAAAATCACCCGCTTCATCTTTAGCTGAAAGCTCAGATTGATTTTTTTCCCCAGAGATGCCCATCTGTTGGCGCATATCTTTAAAGAATTGGGTATCGATATACACTTTTTGATCTGCTGGGCAATAAAATGGCCCCATTGCAGATTCAGCAGTACCACAGCCTGATCGTATCGCACCACTGAACATCACCAGCTTAGGTGAAACGTACTGTACACCTTGTTGTTGGAAAATCGGTTTCCAAGTATCTTCGGTATCTGCCAAAACAGTTTTAACAAAAGATGCCGTTTCTTGCTGTTCAGGGGTTAAATTTGTGGCTGCAGAATTTTGACTTGCCCCCGCCGAGGTCACCTGTTTGGTCGCTTGATAGGCTTGCTGTGGGTCAACACCAAAGAACTTCCATGCAACAAAAGCGACGATTAAGCCCAGGATACTAATCCCACCTGCTTTTACGCCCCCACCGCCACGGCGATCTTCGACATTATCACTTTCTCTACGTCCTTTCCAACGCATAGATCGGTCCTTTTTATTTTAAATTGGCTATCGTTTAGGATGTGCTTTGCATTTAGGCTATTGTTGATTTACTACGAACTTTTTGAATAAGTCCAACAACCAATACCACGGCTAAGCCTGCGACGATACCAATCAGTAAATTGATTAACGTTGGTGTTAATGCACCAATAACACTACCAACGGTTGGAATATGTTGAATATGATCAACGGCTTCTTCTGACCAATGATGCAAAGTTGAAACAGCATGGGTGATGATCCCCCCACCGACAAGGAACATTGCAATGGTTCCAACAATCGTTAATGTTTTCATTAACTTTGGTGCAAATACCAGTAAACCACGGCCAATGCTTTGTTTAACATTTGATGTTTGTTGGGTTAAGTACAAACCTAAATCATCAATCTTTACAATCATGGCGACAAAGCCATAGACACCGACGGTCATTAAAATTGCGATGACAGATAGCACCATCACTTTGGTACCAAATGTTGCAGCCGCAACAGTCCCTAAAGAAATCACCACAATTTCAGCAGAGAGAATAAAGTCTGTGCGTATCGCGCCTTTAATTTTATCTTTTTCAAATGTGGCTAAATCAGTTTCGATTTGTTCAAGTTCCTCTTGCGCAGCTTCACCGGTTTTGGCTTTTTTATGCTGCAAACTATGTAGAACTTTTTCAACACCTTCATAGCAAAGAAACAGACCACCAATCATCAGCAATGGGTTAATCAACCATGGTGCAACCACACTGATCAGCAAAGCCAAAGGCACTAAAATTAATTTATTGATAAATGAGCCCTTCGCGACACCCCATACCACAGGAAGCTCACGCTCTGCTCTTACACCACTCACTTGTTGTGCGTTCAGTGCTAAATCATCACCTAAAACACCCGCAGTTTTTTTAGCCGCCATTTTACTCATGACTGCAACATCATCGAGCACTGCTGCGATATCATCTAATAATATTAATAGACTACTTGCCATTTTTTATCCAAAATTTTAGTTATCCTGTCATTTTAAAGTGAAAATTCATTTTTCTATATAAAATTTTGTAGATTTTCACATTTATTGATAAAAATTGGTTCTACACCATTTTTCGCTGACATTAAAATAAATTATCTCGTACAATAGTGCCCATTCATAAAACACGACTGTCTATACAAAGACTTTGGAAGCGATAATGACGAATCAAGATAATCGTCCTGTGATTTTGACAGGCGACCGTCCTACTGGACAACTACATTTGGGACATTTTGTAGGTTCTTTGCGCTCACGAGTAGGCTTACAAGATTCTCATCATCAACACCTCCTTCTCGCAGATGCTCAGGCTTTAACAGATAATGCGGATAACTTTGAAAAAGTTCGTCGTAATATTCTTGAAGTAGCAACAGACTATTTAGCAGTCGGCATTGACCCAACAAAAACCACAATCTGTGTTCAATCTTGCTTACCCGCGTTGAATGAACTCACCATGTTGTATTTAAACTTTGTGACGGTTTCTCGTTTAGAACGTAACCCAACCATCAAAGCTGAAATTCAATTACGTGGTTTTGAGCGTGATATTCCAGCAGGTTTTCTTTGCTACCCTGTTGCACAAGCTGCCGATATTACTGCATTTAAAGCCACTGTCGTGCCAGTTGGTGAAGACCAAATTCCAATGATCGAACAGACCAATGAAATTGTTCGTCGTTTAAACCGTCAAATTGGACAAGAAGTTTTACCTGAGTGTAAAGCGCTTTTATCCAATATGAGCCGTTTACCTGGCTTTGATGGTAAAGCCAAAATGTCGAAATCATTGGGCAATACCATCGTGTTAGATGCAACAGATAAAGACATCAAAAAAGCAGTCAATGCAATGTATACCGATCCAAACCATCTGCGTATTGAAGATCCAGGTCAGGTTGAAGGAAATATTGTCTTTACTTATTTAGATGCTTTTGATCCAAATAAAGAAGAAGTTGAAGAACTTAAAGCACATTATCGTCGTGGTGGTTTAGGCGATGGTACTGTGAAAAAACGTCTTGAAGGTGTATTAAAAGAGTTGATTACACCAATCCGTGAACGTCGTATGGAACTAGCAAAAGATCCAGATTACATCATGGATATCTTAAAAACTGGTACGGAAAAATGCCGTATCATCACTCAAGATACTTTAGACGAAATCAAAAATGGTTTAGGCGTATTTCATTTCTAAAATGCGCTGATTATCTAAGTAAAAAAAGCCACTGAATTCAGTGGCTTTTTTTACAACATCTTTTATAACATCATAAATTAATTTTTATGACGCATATGTGGGAATAAGATCACATCGCGAATACTTGCTGCATTGGCAAATAACATCACTAAACGATCGATACCAATACCTTCACCTGCTGTAGGAGGTAAACCGTATTCTAATGCTTCAATAAAGTCAGCATCGAAATGCATTGCTTCATCATCGCCCGCATCTTTTTCAGCAACTTGCGCTTGGAAGCGTTCAGCTTGGTCAATTGGATCATTTAATTCCGAGAAACCATTTGCCAACTCACGACCACCGATAAAGAATTCGAAGCGGTCTGTGATATGTGGATTATCATCATTTCGGCGTGCTAACGGCGAAGTTTCCGCAGGATATTCTGTGATAAATGTCGGCTGACGTAATTGAGTTTCAACAGTTTCTTCAAATACGATGGTTTGTAGTCGACCTAAACCAAAACCTGGTTTAACTTGCTCTTTTAACTCTTCACGAATAAATGTTGCCAAGAATTCACGATCCGAAACATTTTCAGCAGTGAAATTTGGATTATGCTCAAGAATCGCATCAAACATCGAGATTTTCTTAAATGGACCTTTGAAGCTATACACTTCTTCACCATAAGGAACATCTGTTGAACCCAAGATGTCGATTGCTAATTTTTCAAGCATCCCCTCTGTCAAAGCCATGAGATCTTTGTAATCAGCATAAGCTTGATAGAATTCAATCATGGTGAATTCTGGGTTATGACGCGTTGAAACACCTTCGTTACGGAAGTTACGGTTAATTTCAAATACACGCTCAAAACCACCAACAACCAAACGTTTTAAGTAAAGCTCAGGTGCAATACGCAAGAATAATGGCATATCTAATGCATTATGGTGTGTTTCAAATGGACGCGCTGACGCACCACCTGGAATCACATGCATCATCGGAGTTTCAACTTCCATAAAACGTTCATTGATGAGATAGTTGCGAATACCTGACACAACTTTTGCACGAATTTCAAAAGTTTTACGTGTTTCTTCATTCACAATTAAGTCTAAATAACGTTTACGGTATTTTACTTCTGTGTCGTTCAAACCATGGAACTTGTCTGGAAGTGGACGAAGTGATTTCGTCAATAATTCAAAATGTTCAATATGAACATATAAATCACCTTTGCCAGAACGACCGATATAACCTTGAACAGCAATAATATCGCCAAGATCTAGACTTTTCACCGTTTCTAGAACTTCAGGTGCAAGCTCTTTACGTGGCACATACAATTGAATACGGCCCGTCATGTCTTGAATCACGATAAATGAACCACGGTTCAACATCACACGACCCGCTACAGATACGTGAACTTGCTCGCCTGCTTCAATTTGTTCTTTAGATTGATCTGCAAATTGTTCTTGTAGATCTTGCGCATAATGCTCACGCTTAAATGTGTTTGGCCATGGGCTAACACCGGTTTCCTTGGCGTGATCTTGAATTTGCTTTAACTTGGCATGACGCTGTGCAATTAAATCGTTTTCGGAAATGTGTTGTTCAGAAGTCGATTGAGCGTTATGTTGCGTCATCTCTGCCTCGATTATATTAAAAAACGGAAGTTGCATAGCATAGCAGATTTACAACATAATGCGTATGAATATAACTCTACGAACCATGTAAAAATTAAAAATCATGAATAAATACTGGCAAGGATTCGCCCAAAGTATCATTCTTTTCAATGTTTTGTGGTTTTCAACTGTGGTTGATGCCGAGCAAATCGTTGTTATGAGCAATACTCAAAAAGATCTTCCTATAAAAATTGAAAGCACCAATCTCAATAATCAAGATTATATTTGGCAATTAGAAATCGTTCCAAATCGAACCAGTTTACAAAGCCTAGTCAAATTAATGAATCCACACCCCACTCAAAAAGCACTCAATTTAAGGGCTTTAGAACTGGCAAAAAAACTCACTCTAGATCAATTACCGCAAGTCAGTAATGATTTTAAAAATAAAACACTCAATTTTGATGAACAAAACATCGCAAAAATAAAATATTATTATGGAAAATACATTCTGTTTATTAAATTTCCAGCCCGCGTCCAATACGCCATAAAACCCAACTTTTCACAAGTACAAAGCGCTTTAGAACCCTTTTGTGACCAAAGTAAGACACCCTCTCAGAATAAAATTAAATTTGATCAACAAGGTAATATCTCGCTCTCAGCAAAATTTTTGGTAGATGCACAAGGGCAAATCCTAAATATCCGTTACACCCCTTTAATTCACGAACAAATGAAATCGATACTGCAACCTTTACTAGAAAAAATTCGCTTCCAACCGCGTAATGAAAATGGTGTGGCAAAATCATTTTCTATTGAACAACCACTGATTATTCAATGCCATTAAACAATAATGAAAGTGCTAAGTTTCTCAATGGTCTTGTTCAGCCAATGATTTGACTATAGCAAACCCTTGCTGGAAAGCACGATCCATCATGTCCTTATATTCCTCAGAGGTTTCTATTTCAGCAGATAATGTGGTTGTTTCACCCTGTTCATTTAAGAAATATTTTTCTAAAGAGCCACTCCAACTTTGAACATCTGCACTTGTTGAATCTAAAATACCATTTTTCAAAACACCCAAATGTTTAAATACCACTTTTTTAAACTGCTCCAACTCTACAATGGTGGCGACCATACCATTGCCACTGGCATCCTGAAATAAGGTTTCCCCGCCAATTTTCCAGTCAGACTGCATCTGCGAAGTTTCCGAAAACGGTTGGGTCCATTTGGAATAAGTATGGGTATCCCACAGGATATTCCATACTGTTTGTGCATTCGCTTGAATGACAATGTCATAGCTTAAAGTCATCATTTCTTTCTCTTATTTTATTGATCCAATCTATAGCTTAGTACAATAAAAACCCAGAATGATTAATTTTTGTTAATAAAAATCCATCACCTAAAAAATTTAAACCTAAACATTCAATATGTTAAACAATAAATAACAAGCATGTTGATCTGTTACACAACACTCTTAGACCAAAATCTAAGTTTTTAAAAAAGTGCAGCTAAGTAGAATATTTGAATATAAAAATAGTTAAATGGAAAATTTTAAATCCATTGATAACTTTTTCTAGCTTTGTTCAATTTCTACCTTTGCTCAATAAAGAAAGACCATATGAAAACGATAACAATGAAGAGTATTCATTCTAAAATCTTATTTTTACATGGACTAGATTCATCTAAAGAATCGACAAAATTCCATGCCATAAATGCTGAAAAAAAATATTGTATTAACGTGGATTATCGTAATCTTAACTACAAAACGGTTGAGTGTTTTTATCACGATATTATCGAAAAGATTAAACCTGATTTACTGGTAGGTCATAGTTTAGGTGGGTATTGGGCATTAAAAATGTCACAGCAACATCGAATTCCTGCAATCCTTGCCAATCCAAGCTTAAATCCAGATTTCCGTGAAGACTATGCAGCGATTGATGAACATGATTTAGACCATGACATTCCACAAATTGCTTATCTGGAACTGGGTGATGAGGTTTTAGATATGTATAAAGTGCTTGAACAACTAGAGTCATATATGCAGATTGAAGCTGTTGAAGGTGGACACCATCGTTTAGTCCAACCTGAAAATTTAAATCATTTAATTGAATATATGGAACAAACCTTTATTGCTTGAAATAAAATCATCAAAGTACAGTTCGTTGCTCTCCAACTAAAAAAGCCTTGTATTTACAAGGCTTTTTTCACATCGAGACAGACAAACAAATGATTTAAGTATTCAATCACAAGAATGCAGCCCGAAAACTTAAATTGTTATTTTGTCTTTAAGCAACCGCTTTTCCAACTGGCTTGGAATGCTCATCGAGCACTGACCAAACCTTTAAACCAAGATCTTGATGTAAATCAGGTAGGTCAAGAAAAATACTTGCACCCAATACCGTATGTTGGCATTTATGCATCAATTGATGGACTGCTTTTAAAGTACCGCCTGTAGCCAAGACATCATCTACAATAATCACTTTTTGTGCTGCGATATCCGCTGACATTTCCAAGCGATCTAAACCATATTCTAAGCTATAGCCCACACCAACCACTGGAGGTGGCAACTTACCTGCTTTACGAACCAACAATAAGCCTTTGCCGGTACGTTGTGCCAATAAGCTGGCTAAAACAAAACCTCGTGCCTCAACTGCAACAAAACTATCCACTGCATCCAATTGCTCTACAGGAATACTCGCAATCAATGCATCGGTTAACTCCACAAGATTGTTCATAAACAATGGGGTTAAATCATAAAAACAAATACCTGGTTTTGGGAAGTTTTGGACAGTACGAATACTTGACCACAAAGCAGTAGACATGTTCATCATGGGGGAGATTTAAAAAAAGATAAATAATACGTGAATTTTAACGTTTATTAGCCAAAATTGACAGCAGCTCGCTACCTATTCAATATTATGGTCCGCTAAGCTGTTGAATTTATTAAGTCCATTTTCACACAAAATGATGGCTATAGAATGAGCTAATTTTAGCTTAATATTTTTGGCTAAAATATTCATCTAGACCTTTGTCTAAATTCAAATATTTTTAAACTTTTATATCAGCGCTCAACCCTTGTTATGACAGGATTGTAATTAAAATTGTCTGACAAAGTTGGCATAATAAACATCGCTTTTGTCCTGAGCTGCCATTCAGCTTTGAGATTAGTTAGATAAACTCCGATATTTACTTTACTTTAGATATAGAACTGCGTAAGAATTTAGAGGAATATGTACACATTTTATTTGCATATTATTTGAGTCAAGCAGCAGAAGGAATTTTACTGACAGAAAAAACAATGCATCTGTCAGATATCGGAGAATCAGATGAAGAAATATCAATGCATCGTTTGTGGTTGGATTTATGACGAAGCAGAAGGTTGGCCACAAGATGGCATCGCAGCAGGTACCAAGTGGGAAGACATTCCTGATGACTGGACATGCCCAGACTGCGGTGTTTCTAAAGCAGACTTTGAAATGGTAGAAATCTAAGATATTGCGTAAAGACCATGTTTACATGGTCTTTTTTACATTTATTTTCAACAATACAAAATTATTCAATTCACCTCTAAATTTGAAACAGGTATGGAGAAAGATATGCAACCGATCATCATCATAGGTTCTGGCATGGCGGGTTATACCCTTGCAAGAGAATTTCGTAAGTTAAACACCGAACAGGAATTGGTGATGATTTGCGCAGATGATGCGGTGAATTATGCAAAACCTACCCTATCTAATGCATTGGTTGGGAAAAAAGCACCTGAACAAATTGGTTTAGGCGATGCTGAAAAGATGAGCACCCAACTGAACATGCGGATTGAAAAAGAGACATGGGTTAAAAATATTGATGTAGAAAAACATGAATTAACCCTTGAAAAAGATGGACAATCTTCAACTCAAGGCTACTCAAAACTTATTCTTGCCGTGGGCGCAAATCCGATTCGATTAGCGATTGCTGGTGATGGGAGTGATGATATTCATGTGGTTAACTCACTAATTGACTATCGTGCATTCCGTGAAACTTTAGACAATTGCAGCACGGGTGAATGTGGCAACAAACGTGTGGTGATTTTAGGCGCGGGCTTAATTGGTTGTGAATTTGCCAATGACTTACAAAATACTGGGCATCAGGTTACGGTGATCGACTTAGCACCACAACCTTTAGGGCGTTTATTGCCTAATCATGTTGCTCAAGCATTTAAAGACAATCTTGAACAATCAGGAATTAAATTTGCCTTGGGTACCACTGTAGAAAAAGTTTCTAAATCTGAGCGTGGTTATATCGTTTCATTGGCCAGTGGTCAGTCCTTGCTCGCGGATGTTGTGCTTTCTGCAATTGGCTTACAACCTAATATTGCCTTGGCTAAAGCTACGGAAATCAACACCAGTCGTGGTGTCATTACCAATACCTTGCTCGAAACCAGTCAAGCAAATATTTTTGCCATCGGTGACTGTGCCGAAGTGAATGGAACACTCTTGCCATTTGTCATGCCAATCATGCAACAAGCGCGTGCATTAGCCAAAACCTTGAGTGGACAAACCACCACTGTACACTACCCTGCAATGCCAGTCGCGGTGAAAACCCCAGCTGCACCTTTGACTGTACTTCCTGCTCCAATTGATGTAGATGTTATATGGGAGAATGAAGAGTTTGAAGATGGGATGTTATCTAAAGCAACAGATGCTGAAGGTACCTTACGTGGTTTTGTATTGTTAGGTGCAACTGCTGGAAAACAGCGTTTAACATTAACAAAACTGGTTCCAGACTTGATTCCTGCATCCGTTTAAGGTTTTAATAGCAAGGATATTTTTTAATCAAAGAATATCCTTGCTTAGGAAAATAACAATGAATAGCGCACTTCAATTTCAAGTTTCACCTTATGCCTCGTTCATGAATGAAACCAAAGTCGATTTAGGTAATGGTATTCAACTTCATGTTGAAACTGGAGGGAATCCACAACACCCGACCATTCTGTTGATTATGGGTTTGGGTGCGCAAATGTTATTTTGGCCTGATTTTTTTTGTAAATCACTGATTGATCAAGGCTTTCATGTGATTCGCTTTGATAATCGTGATATTGGCTTATCTTCAAAAATTCGCCACCAAGGTCCACGTTTAAACTCTTATAAGCTGATGGGTCGCTTTGCTTTAGGCTTACCAAATGACGGCGCGCCTTATAACTTATTTGATATGGCGGATGATGTTGCATTATTGATTGATCGTTTAGGCATTGAAAAACCACATATTTTGGGTGCTTCAATGGGTGGTATGATTTCTCAAATTTTAGCTGCAAAATATCCTGAGAAAATTGATAAAGTCGGCTTACTCTTTACCAGTAATAATCAACCTTTGCTACCTCCACCATTTCCAAAACAACTCTTTAGTCTCATTGGTAAACCTGAATCACGTGATGAAGAAGGAATTGTGAATCATTCCTTGAAGGTTTTTCATATGATTGGTTCACCTGGTTATATCAACCAAGTTGAAGCAATTCAAACTGCACGTAAATTATATCGTCGTAGTTATCATCCAGCGGGTGTACTTCAACAGTTTTTAGCAATATTATGTACAGGTTCCTTACTTAAATTGGATAAGCAGATCAACAAGCCAACTTTAGTGTTACATGGCTCTAAAGATCGGTTACTACCTCCAAGTCATGGTAAGGCAGTTGCTAAAGCAATTTCAGGCGCTAAATTTGAATTAATTGAGGGAATGGGGCATGATATCCCACCGCATTTTGTTCCTCAACTTAGCGGGTTATTTGCACATCATTTTAAATCATAAGCATTAGGACACTATGGCTGCATTACCATCCCTAAGACAGTTGTCATATTTAGTGACATTGTCTGAGACGCTGCACTTCACTGAAGCAGCGCGCCGTTCGTTTGTAACTCAATCTACTTTATCTGGTGGAATCATGGAGTTAGAACGTTTATTGGGTGGCGTACTCGTAGAACGTGATCGCCAAAACGTACGTTTAACTCCTCTAGGTGAGCAAGTTGTTGCCCGAGCCCGTGTTCTACTCGCCGATGCTCAGGACTTGATGCGGTTAAGTCGAGAAATGAGTGAACCGTTAACTGGTGATTTGCATTTAGGGATTATTCCAACCATCGCCCCTTTCATTTTGTCGCAGCTTTTGGAAGAAGTGCATAAACAACTTCCAAAAATTCAGTTGCATCTGCATGAAGCACAAAGTGAAAAAATTGTTGAAAAACTTGAGCATGGCAATCTAGATGTGATCATGCTGGCTTTACCATTCGACACACGTGGTTTGAAAGTTGCTGAAATTGCGAAAGAAGATTTATTCTTAGTCTGCAATAAAGCAGATCAAAATGCGATGAATGCAAGAAGCTTAGATGATTTAGATCTTTCTCATCTCATGCTCCTTGAAGAAGGTCATTGCCTACGTGATCATACCTTAAGTGTTTGCCCAATCGGTGAGCGTAAAAATGATCACCGTTTAAAAGCGAGCTCATTGCCAACTTTAGTGGAAATGGTCAGTTCAAACTTAGGCTATACACTGCTTCCTGAGATTGCAATTCATGCACATATGCTGAAAAACAATGATCAGATTGTGGTTAAACCTATTGAGAATGCACCATCACGCACTTTGGCTTTAGTTACACGTAAAAGTACACCACTACAAAGTGAATTTGATGTGTTGGTACAAATTCTTCAAAAAATCACGCCAAATTTACGTTAATTTTCCAATACTAAAAAGGAGTCATGATTGACTCCTTTTTTATTGAATATCTAAAAAGTCTATAGATCACCTCAGCATAAGCAAAATTAAAACGATCTTGCTTTTACTGGATCAAGAATGATAATATTTGACCAGTACAAAAATAATCGCTTATTTTTGTATGTATTGTTACGATAAAAATCGCGAAAAATCGACCTATCCTCAGCTTGTTTTTTTAAAAGCATGCATCCATCTCGTCGACACATATCCAATTCTTCACATTGGTCAGCGTTCCACAGGGCTTGAATCTTTCAAGCATCGTTAACAGGTTTCCACAGTTTTCTGTGCCTGAATTTTCGATAGGACGCGTATGAACCGACCTTTATATATTATTTTTTCAACGATTGTCTTAGATGCAATTGGCATTGGCATCGTATTCCCTCTGCTTCCCTCACTACTGAAAGACCTGAGCCATCAGCATAATGTTGCCTTGTTAATGGGGGTTTTCCTAAGCCTGTATGCGCTTATGCAATTTATTTTCTCCCCGATCTTAGGTGCTTTGAGTGACCGTATCGGTCGAAGACCTGTTCTGCTGATTTCACTTGCGGGTTCTGCAATCAACTATTTGTTTCTTGCTTGCTCATCCTCTCTTATCTTGCTGTTCATTGGACGGATCATTGCTGGAATAAGTAGTGCCAATATGCCCGTGGCTTCAGCCTATATCGTTGATACCACGTCAGAAGAAAATCGAGCAAAATACTTCGGTTTAATGAACGCCATGTTTGGTATTGGATTTATTCTCGGTCCTATACTCGGTGGATTATTGGGCGGATATTGGTTACGGCTACCTTTTTTCGTTGCGGCAATTTTAACAAGCGTTAACTTGCTTATCGCATTCTGGCTACTCCCTGAATCCCGAAGCTACAATCCACTCCTAGTCCCCCCTCAAGCTTCTATTTCGCAACGTTCGAGTTTAAAAATAAATCCCTTGAAAAGTTTTGGTTTTATCCTTGCTCAAAAAGGTATATTGCCGATTTTGCTGATATTTTTTCTGTTTAGCGCCTGCGGTGAAGCTTATGGTGTCTGCTGGGCACTTTGGGGACACGATACCTTTAAATGGAATACATTTTGGGTTGGTCTTTCTTTAGGCACTTTTGGTTTATGCCAAGTACTGGTTCAGTCATTTATACCGCAACATGCCGTCCGATATTTTGGTGAAAGAAATACTGTGCTGAGCGGTATGGCATGTATATGTATGGCATTAATCATCATGGCTTTTACCCAACATGCTTGGATCATTTTTGCAATCATGCCGATCTTTGCCCTAGGAAGCATCGGCACTCCTGCACTACAAGCTGTTGTTTCACAAAAAATCCCAGCTGCGCAGCAAGGACAGTTTCAAGGTGTTATCGCATCAACCATCAGTCTGGCCTCGATTATTGCCCCATTGTTGTTTTCTACACTTTACTTTCATTTCCAAACACGATGGACTGGCGCTATATGGTTGGTTGTCGCGATGATTTATTTAATTGCATTACCTGCAATTTTATCAAGTTTAAAATCACAACAGCTTAAGTCATCCTAGTATTTAAGAACTTCAATGCTTTATTAAAAGCGTTGATTGCTGATTTAAAAAAGCTTAAATCTAAAATAACCAAGTCATTCAATTTCATTAAAATCCGATTGACTGATACAAAAAAGCCCGATTAATTTTAATCGGGCTTAAGACAATCAAATTATCTTGGTTTAACCATTTACAAAGTGCTCAAGCAAATTTTGTTGAGCATTGTAAATTGCCTCGCCTTCTTTAGGTGTCACACGAGTCCAAGTCCCATCGCCTTGCAACAGCCAAGCGCGGATATTGTCTTTTAAGTAATTGACTAAACCTTGCTGATAAATGCGTTTTTTTAATGCTGGATCTTCGATCGGGAAACACACTTCTACACGATTAAATAAATTACGATCCATCCAGTCTGCACTTGAACAGTAAATACGTGGATTGCCATTATTTCCGAAATAATAAACACGGGTATGTTCTAAGAAACGCCCGACAATTGAACGAACTCGAATATTTTCAGACAGATTTGGTAACCCAGGACGTAAACAGCAAATTGAGCGAATAATCAGATCAATTTGTACCCCTGCTTGCGAAGCTTCATATAATTTATTGATCAATTGAACTTCAGTTAACGCGTTAACTTTAACAATAATTTGTGCAGGCTTGCCCGCTTTGGCATTGGCAATTTCATCATCAATAAAAGCAATTAACTGAGCATGTAGAGTAAACGGCGCATGTAACAGTTTTTTCAACTTTGCCATTTTCCCCATACCAGTCAATTCTTGGAAAATACGATGTACATCTTCGCAGAGCTCTTTATCTGTAGTGAGCAAACCATAATCAGTATAGATACGAGCATTTGTTGCATGGTAGTTACCCGTACCCAAATGCACATAACGTACTAGCTTATTATTTTCACGGCGTACCACCAAGATCATTTTGGCATGCGTTTTATAGCCCACGATGCCATAAACTACAACAGCACCCGCCTCTTGTAATACATTGGCAACGGCGATATTCGATTCTTCATCAAAACGCGCCCGTAACTCAATCACAGCGGTGACTTCTTTACCATTACGTGCCGCTTCTGCAAGTACCTGAACAATTTCAGAGTCAGCACCACTACGATATAAGGTTTGTTTGATCGCTAACACTTGGGGATCACGTGCAGCTTCACGCAACAAGTTAATAACTGGTGCAAATGATTCAAATGGATGATGTAAAAGAATGTCTTGTTTTTGCATTGCTGAAAAAATATTTTCAGACTTTTTCAATACTTTTGGAATCGCCGGCACATGCGAGTCATAACGCATATGTGGACGTTTAAAATTTGACACAAGACGTGCCAGATTTACCGGCCCATCCACTTTATAAAGTTGTTCTTGTTCTAGATCAAATTCTTCAAGCAAATATTCATAAATATGTTTTGGACAGTTTTCTGTCACTTCTAAACGTACTGCACGACCAAAACGACGTGAACTCAATTCGCCTTTCAATGCTTTGGCTAAGTCTTCTACATCTTCATTCAACGCCAAATCTGCATTACGTGTAACACGGAACTGATAACAACCTGTAGCTGTCATCCCTGGGAACAAATCCGATACATGCTCATGAATAATCGCAGACAACATCACAAAATGTTCTTTGCCGCCTGTAAGCTCATCAGGTAAACGCACTACACGCGGAAGCGAACGTGGCGCTGGTACAACTGCTAAATCAATTTGTCGACCAAATGCGTCTTTCCCTTCTAGAGTCACAATAAAGTTTAAGCTTTTATTGACCAATCGCGGGAATGGATGTGCAGGATCAAGGCTAATGGGAGTAAGCACTGGTGCAACTTGTTCTTGGAAATATTTTTTAATCCACACAGATTGTGCAGGCGTTAACTCGCCACGACGTAAAAAGCAAATGTCTTCTTCACGTAACTTAGGAAAAATTTCCTCATTGAGGATACGGTACTGACGCTCAATCGCTTCATGTGCAGTTTTAGAGATTTGGTCTAAAACTTGTTTTGGCGTCAAACCATCTGGTGAACGACTTTCATTCCCTAAAGTTAATTGCTCCATCATTCCTGCAACACGGATTTCAAAAAATTCATCCATATTACGAGAAAAGATCAACAAGAAATTCATACGTTCAAGCAAGGGGTGTAAAGGATCAACGGCTTGCTCTAAAACACGTAAATGGAAATCTAAAATTGAAAGCTCACGATTTATATATCGTTCATTATAAGAATATTCTGTAGGCGTTGTTGTCGTCACTGCGGTATTCATGCAATAAACCTGCATCAAAAAAAATGTCTTAATTCTAGTATGCTTCAAATTTGTGACAATTTCATAAAAAAAGCATCGCTTCATAAAAAAAGCACATCAATTTGTGCTTTTTTAAATTCAATTATTTAGTGTCAATCTGGAATACGGGTATAACGCATATACTTCAAAACCAAACGCTTACGGTATTGAAGCTTAGAATCATCACGATTTTTTTGATAATACTTCGGATTGGTTAAAATCACCGCTAAAAATGCGGCCTGCTCACGACTTAAACTTGCCGCACTCTTAGAAAAGTAATGTTGTGATGCAGCTTCAACACCATAGATATGATCACCAAATTCAACAGAGTTCATATAGACTTCTAAAATGCGCTGTTTAGTCCACATCCGCTCCATCATGGTGGTGGCAATCGCTTCCTGACCTTTGCGGATAAATGAGCGACGATTATAGAAGAATAAATTTTTAGCCAATTGTTGAGAAATCGTTGAACCACCAGCGACTACTTTGTCTTTTTTTAGATTACGTTGTAGTGCATTTTCAATACCATCCCAGTCGAAACCATGATGATCGAGAAATTTGGCATCTTCGGCTGCGACAATTGCATGTTTAAAGTTATCACTGATCTTGTCATAGTCGCGCCATTGATGTTGAATCGGCTCAAAATCAGACAGATATGTCCAACGCATAAACATGGTGGTTTCTACATCATGAGTACGCCAATAAATTAAACTTGAGAAAATCCATAGCTGAATCATGATCAAAATACTGACCACAATTAACAAAGCACGAACAATAAAAGCTTTCATGTCAGCTGCTTACTCCGAAAATTCTGACGTTTCATGTTAAGCTGAATCTATCTATAAAAAGCTAAGCAATAGCATGTCTAAATATCAAGATCTTTCAACTTATAGCCAACCCAATTCTATTGGTAAAATAACCTTATTGCTGATTGTCATCAATGTCGGTTTATTTGCCATCCAAGTCTTATCAGGTGTCAATATTACTGACCCGACAACATTAGACGCGTTGCGTTGGGGTGCTGATTATGCACCTTTAACCTTCTTAGAGGAACCATATCGCTTATTCAGCAGTATGTTTTTTCACTTTGGTATCCTGCATCTAATGATGAATATGTGGGCACTGTATATTTTTGGTGATGTTGCTGAAAAAACTTTAGGAAAGTTTTATTTCCTTGGACTTTATATCCTTGCTGGACTCATGGGAAGTTTATTAAGTGGTTATTTGGATATTCGAAATAGCTACGAACTGCTGCAAAATTTTGATCAAAAACTCTTTCCTCATGTATCTGCAGGTGCATCGGGTGCTGTAATGGGACTTGGTGGTGCACTGACACTCCTGTCGTTGTTCCCACCTACCCCGAATCAAAGATTCATTTTAGATAAAAGATCACTTTTAACCGTACTTGCGATCAACTTAGCTTTTGGCTTTTTAGCCTCTGGAATTAACAATGCTGCCCATATCGGTGGGATGTTAATGGGTGCGATTATGGCTTTGGCTTGGTATGCAACACAACGTGCCAAAATGGGTAAAGCTGCCAATATTATCATTGTGATTTTAGGGATTGCAGCAACCTATGGCGTTTATCTCTATTGCCAGCATCTCGTTGGACCACTTAACCCACTTTGGCAACAAGCCATTGCACAAATGCGTGAGCAATTAAACTTTTAATCTCTAAAATAGCTTGTCTATGCCGCAATAAAAAATTGCAAAGTACGCTCAATTCAAAGAGCATAAAAATGGCGGCCTATAGGTCGCCATTTTTTAATTTACTGTCTTCACTGGGCAGGCTTTTAAAGGCTCAACTGAGATTAAACAGCCAGATAAAACCACTTAAACAAAGCGGTTTAATTCAACTCTCTTAGACTTTGTAATGGTGGGATTTCGGATAAATAGCTCAATCGGTAACGCCCAATCAATGCGCACAACACTGCCATCGAAATTGGTAAAATCAGCCAAATTTCCCAATGTAATTGCATCACCATTTCCATACGATAACTGGCAACGGCACTAATCACCTCTGCAAAGAAACAGGAAACGATTCCCGCTAATAATCCAATAAAGCCGATTTCAAAACTCATCATATTTTTTAACTGGCGCTTTGAACTACCAAAAGAGCGTAGCAATGCCACTTCTTTTTTACGTTCATCCATCAGCAAATTGATACAGGCAATCAGTACCAAAAAGCCAGATAAACTCACCAATACTGCCAAAACCGTAATGATTTTAACCAACACAGAAACCAAGTTTTTAATTTCATCAAAAATTAAAGAGACATCAATAAAGACCGTATTGGAAAATTGCTGAATCAGATTAACCATCTTAATTTTTTCACTCGGCGGCACATAAAAACTCCCTAAGTAGCTGCCTGCATTTTCATCCAACGTCTTTGGAGTAAAAATAAAGAAGAAGTTTGGACTAAAGCTTTGCCATTCCACTGTACGCAAATTCACAACTTGCGCGTCCAAATTTCCCTCAGGCAAACTAAAGGTTAAACGATCACCAATTTTGATGCCCAATTCTTCAGCCAGTTTGGCCTCTACAGACACCTGCCCAATTTGAGTCAATTGAGCCTCTCCAACAACAATGATATTGTCTTGTGGATAATGATCTGCTTGGGTGAGATTTAACTCACGACGTAAAGAATTATTGGTTTTCACCAATTGGACAGGAAAGGCTTGACCATTTTTTGCCAATAAGCGCCCTTTTACATTGGGATATAACGGTGTGCTTTTCCAGTGTTGCTGTGCCAATTGTTGTTTAAAAGCCTCCAGTTCAAATGGTGGTAGACCATAAATAAACTGGTTAGGCGTTCCTTCAGGCAATTGTTGCTGCCAACGCTCTAATAAATCAGTTCTCAATACAGCAAGTACCGTGATCAGACTTAAACCCAATGCCAAAGCGGTAATTTGCAATGCGGTTTGCGAAGGGGTTCGGATATAGGCTGAGAGCCTATTTTTCATTGATTTTAAAGTCTTTAAAATCATCCAAACCACTGCATATAACAAAGCTGTTAACACAATGACTGTACCCATTACCAACGCAGTAAGTATCAGATTTTCGGTCAAGACCAAACTAAAAATAATCAAGCTGACTAAACCTGTAGCCATCATCCACAACATTGAACGTGCCGACTTTTCTTGTTGGCGTATCACCCGAATAGGCGGTGTATTTAACAGTTGCCACAAGCTCGGTAAAATAAATCCAATCAATACAATTGCACTGGTAAAAATTGCAATAGGCAAAGGACCAACCAGCATCTGCAACATTGAAAATTGCAACTCTAGGTTCGGAATCATCTGCAACATCAATTGCAACAACGAATAACCTAAAATCAGTCCTAAAATACTGCCAATGACAATGGCGATTAAAATAACAACACTCAGCAACCCGAGATAGGTTTGAAAAATCTGCCGTTTCGTTGCCCCCATACAACGCATCAGTGCAATATGATCTTGGTTCTGCTGTACGTAACGCTGACTGGTTAAAGCGATGGCTAAACCACATAAAAGAATCGTCAGAATATTGGCCAATTGTAAGAAAGTATCGAGGTTTTCAATCGGTTTAAGTAAGCGTGAATTGCCCTCATCTGCATTACGTAGTCTTAAATTACTTTGTGCATCTAATTCATTATCCGCATTTTGTTGATCTTGTATGGATTGATCTGTTTGTGAGTGTGTTGTTGGCTGCTTTTCAGTCAATGTGTTTTCAGTCAATGTATTGGCACTTGATGCACTTAAAGCTGAATCTGCATCCGAATTTTGTGCAATCTTTGGATTCACATTTTGCTTTTCTTGCGCTTTAAATGTCTTAAAAAATTGCTGATATGTTGCAATCGACTCCGCATCCCCTGCCATCAACAAACGATATTCAATCCGACTTCCAACTTGAATTGCACCCGTTTTTGCAACATCTGCTTGAGAGATAATCACGGTTGGCGAAAAGGCAGAAAAGCCTAATTCTTGATTTGAATCATGTTCAATGATGCCAGTAACTTTAAACTGACCATTGGCAATTTGAACGCTATCGCCTAGGTTTAATTTTAATAATTCTTGTGCGCGTTTGCTTAGCCAAACCCCGCCACTTTGTAAGGCTTGTTTTGGCGCAATCCTTAATTCACCACGTAAGGGAAATGCTGTGTCAATGGCTTTCACATTGACCATAACAAACTGATCCTGTGTAGAGGCCATTGAACCAAAAATGGTGACATGGGACTGTTTTAATTTTAAATCATCAGCCTGTTTGATCCATTGTTGGTCAATTGGATCTGTATCACTAAGTTGTAAATCTGCAGCTTGCATTTTGGCAGCTTGTAAGGTCACTGCTTGTTTGACTTGATCATTGCTAAACTTTAATGCAGTAGTCGCACTAATGGCTAAACTCAATGCAATAATCAGCAAATATATGCCTGAACTGGCAAAACTTTGCCTAAATAAGGGTTTAAACAAGGTCAACATTACACCACCTCATTCGATTGAGGCGTTTGAGCATGTTCAATCAATTGACCATCTTTTAATTCATAATGACGTTGGCACTGTGCTGCCAATTGCGAATCGTGAGTGACAAGCACTAAAGTTGTACCGAGTTCTTTATTTAAATCAAATAAGAGTTGTTCAATTTCAAATGCAGTATGTTCATCTAAATTGCCTGTAGGTTCGTCAGCAAAAATAATTTTGGGGTCAGAAATTAAAGCTCGTGCAATGGCAACCCGTTGTTGCTCCCCACCAGACAATACTTTCGGTGTTTGTTGGCTTTGTCGTTCTAAACCAACTTTGGCCAATAAACTTAAAGATTTTTGTTCTGCGTGTGCATAATTAAAATTCTTCTGTAAACGTAATGGTAACATCACATTTTCTAAGGCAGAAAGATGTGGGAGCAACTGGAAAGATTGAAATACAAAACCAATATATTGAAGTCGAATCAACGCACGTTGTTCTTCATTTAAATGCTCAATTGATTCACCACAAACACTGAGTTGACCTGCACTGGCTTGATCTAGAGTGGCAAGAATTCCCAATAAAGTTGATTTTCCTGAACCAGAACGTCCAGTAATCGCGACCTGTTCACCTGTATAAATATTAAGATTTAGATTTTCAAAAATTGTAAGCGTTTGATGAGGTAATTCTATCTTTTGTGTAAGTTGCTGTGCAGAAATTATCACTTGTGGCATGATGGGAGAAGTTGAATCATCCTGAACCTTAGACATCATAAAGTACCTTATATGCAAATCAAAAAATTGTTAAATTTGAAAATGATGAAAAACCTAATTCATTGTTTATTTTTTAGCATAATCTGTCTGTTGCCCGTTAGTAGTTTTGCAAAAACGATCATGATTTTAGGTGATAGCTTAAGTGCGGGTTATGGTATTAACCCACAACAAGGCTGGGTTTTCTTGCTACAGCAACGCTTAAACCAACAATTTCCCAAACAACATAATGTGGTCAATGCCAGTGTAAGTGGTGAAACCACCAGTGGTGCGTTGGCGCGTTTTCCAAAACTATTACAAAGCCATAAACCTGATATCGTGGTGATTGAGTTGGGTGGCAATGATGGTTTACGTGGACAACCGCCACAAATGATTCAGAAAAATCTTGCGCAATTAATTCAACAAAGTCAGAAAAGCCAAGCCACGGTCATTTTATTGGGAATGAAAATTCCACCGAATTATGGTGCAGCTTATAGCCAAGCTTTTGAGAAAAATTATCAAACCCTAAGCCAACAATACAAAGTTAAAATGCATCCGTTTTTTATGAATGGAATTGCAGGCAATAAAAGTTTGATGCAAAAAGACTTAATCCACCCCAATGCAACGGCACAGAAAATTCTACTCGATAATGTCTATCCATTGATTCGAGGCGCGCTTTAAGTTTTTCTCAAAGCCGAAATGATTGCACCTGTTTATTTGGCTAAATCGGATGTCGTGTTTTTAAGGACATCCGCAAAATTAAACAAACGTGCCAATAAGTGGTGAATATAGTCCAAACTCGATTCTTGTTCGGTAAATAGAATTCGATACAACATGGGTGCAATCACAATTTCAATAATCAATTGATTGTCGATGCTTGTTTCATTCCTTTGCTGGGCACGTTGCTGAATAATGTCTAACTGTTGAATCAAAAAGTCATAACACTTACCAGAGGTCGGCGAATCATTTTCCGCCACAATATCGCTTAAGATTGTACGCCCAACGGGTGAGGCATATTCCTCAAAATATTGCTCCATCCATGCATATAAGTCTTGCTTAAAACTACCAAGATCCGCAGGTACACTGTCTGGATGTAAAATATTAAAGGCAACATCTGCAAGCAGTTGAGATAAATCTCCCCACCGTCGATAGATCGTAGAGGGGGTGACCCCTGCATATTCAGCAATCATCGGAATCGTCAAATCTGCCACAGCTACATTCTGCTGTAATGTTTGCACCGCATTATGAACTGCAGCTTGTATTCGTGCACTGCGCCCACCGGGACGCAAACCTGTAATCACTTTCGTCATCAGCAAATCACTACAAATCTATAAATGAAAATCTATCAATGGGTTAATGATTGAAGAACAGCTTTAATCAAAAATCATCTTAGCTAAACCTTTGTGTTTAATCCAAAATACGGTATAAAAGCTAATTAATAGCTTTTATGTACATGTTGATTATGCGCAACTCTAATTTTAATCGTCAAGTGACTTCCTATAAATTAAGCCATAATGCTGCACTGTACACACATACTTTTACCCTAATGGCCTTTTTGGCAGCCTCAAGCGCACCAACACCGTTATATCGCTTGTATCAACAACACTTCAATTTTTCTCCTGTTTTATTAACGCTTATCTTTGCCACCTATGCGTTTGCATTGCTATTAACCTTATTGGTGGCAGGATCATTGTCTGATTATATTGGACGTAAGCCGGTTATTTTTGTGGCTTTGATTTTAGAAATTATGTCCATGGGCTTTTTCTTGTTTGCATCCAATATCGAAATGCTGTTTATCGCACGAGGTTTGCAAGGTATTGCCACGGCTTTAGCCGCATCTACGTTTGGAGCAGCTTTGCTTGATCTGAGTAAAACACAGGGTTCTTTAATTAATAGTATTTCTCCAATGCTTGGTATGGCTGCGGGTATGCTAATGACCTGCATTGTTTTAGAGTTTTCGACTGTTCCATTAACACTTATTTTTGAAATACTCATTTTTCTGTTTGTATCTACCACATTTATCGCAATTTTTAGCCCTGAAACCGCAACTAAACGTGTGGGTGCTTTGGCATCATTAAAACCGCAACTGACTGTTCCAGTACAAACCCGAAAAGCACTCTTGATCGTAAGTCCAATTAATATCTCGTTATGGATGGTCAGTGGGTTCTTCCTCTCGTTAATGCCTTCATTGCTGGCTCAAGCTTTCCATGTGCAATCGGCATGGTTGAATGGCATGATGTTTATTACCCTATCAGTTTCAGGCGCACTTGGAATTTTAACCCTGCGCAATGCACACACATTTAAAATTTTAATCACTGCTGCAATTACGATTGTCTCGGGCTCAAGTGTTATTTTACTTGGCATTCATCTGGTGCAACCAATCTTATTGTTTATTGGTGCTGTGGTGACTGGGATTGGCTTTGGTACAGGTTTTATGGGTGCAATTCGTGCTGTTATGCCCTTAGCTTTACCTGAACAACGTGCAGGTTTAATGGCCGCATTTTTTGTTGAAAGCTATTTGGCCTTTAGTATACCTGCGATTATTGCTGGATACTTTGTCAATAAAGTGGGCTTAATTTTTACTGCAGATGTCTATATTTGTATGATTATCTTGTTGGCCAGCTTGGCGTTTGTTTTTGCGTTTAAAAATAAACAGAACATTCATTAAAACTATGTCTTGAATAGCCAATGATTTTGTAGACACCTTTTAGTTAGATATTGACCGTACTTTTGTTAAGAAAGCTACATAAGTTCTATATCTGATACTCATAAGCTGAGTATCAGTTAAATTATAGTGAAAATCACCAGACAGATATTGGGTATAGCCATTTTTGGATAGACCTAAATCAGGAACCAGCTTTGTGTTAGTTGGGAAGATGGTGAATGTTGGTTACCATGTTGAAAGAGTATGCAGATTGTACATACCCTTGTAATTACTAAATGACTTTAAGATTTGATCGTACGCAATTTGGGCACACAAACAAAAATCTTATTTCAATTATCTAAGGTTAACTATTTTCTTTTACGATTTGATTTAGGTATTGATTCCTAATTTCACAAAATTCTAATGGTTTATTAACACTCAAAAATTCAGGAAGACTATCATAATCAATCACTTCTCCATTTGGTTTAACGTATCGAAATTCTTGTTGATCACTTACCTCAGTTATATAAACACATTCATCAGAACCATTAAGCCATTTGTGTTTTGTGTGTTTATTTTCTTTAGATACGACTTCAACTAACACAGTATTTAACTTTTTAAATTGACCATTAATTACCTCATAGTCTCTAGTACCATAAAATTTACCATTAGCATCCATTAGATATTCTTGATAAGCAATTACTTCATAATATTCGTTGTATAATGTTTCGCTAGTTTTTTGCTTAGAGCCATTAAACTCCTGAACTTGATCTAAAACTATTTTTTCCCTAATAAAATGAGAAATTCGAAAACAATATTCCATTTCATCAATAAAATAAATTGTTTTAACAGGTTGGCCCTTTGATGGCTTAACTATATTTAACTTAATCATATTTTACCCTGGTGAATGTATACCTGGTCTAGGTGGTGGGGATTTTTGTTTCCATCTAGACGCGTTTGGAGTTTCATAGCACCCTTCTAAAGCAGCATCTAAAATTCGTTGACGTAAAATTGGTTGTTCAACTTGCACATATCTATAAATATGTCCCTCCCATGAACCAACACCTTGAAGCGGATTTTTTAATGCATAATACTTATTATACAAATCATAAGAATCAACAAACAACTCGTTATATCTATCCTCAATAATCCGTGCTTGCCCATTCATATATGCATTGTGTGTACGGCATTTATCATCAGCATTATCTTCTAATTCTTTTTCAATTGGTTTTGCTTTGGCATCATCCTGTTCAGCCTCTGACAAAATATTTGTCGCTGCAGCTAAAACAGCAAACTGCGCATCAAGGTTATCACTTTCTGCATTCTCAATGACTTGTTGGGCGGCGGTTATGAGGGAGAGGTATTTTTCTTCAGTTGTAACTGTTCCAGACAAATAAATGCTTGTAGCAACTTTCTGCTGCCCATTCAAATAGCATGCAATATCAGTCCTATTATTTGTAAAAACAGGTGTTGCAGATGTGCTCCAACCTGTTGGACCAACATAACGAGGTGTAGAACCTGGATATAATTGCGCACAATAAGTTAAGGCAAGGACATTATAATCCGGTCCTGAGAGATGATCTAAATAGTAAGTAGCACCAGGGCTAATTTTCCTTATTTTATATTGAACTTGATTATTCGCTGGATCTAAAATCCAATCCACTGCACCCAATAACTGCTCAACAGCAAAACTTAGTGCAATGCCTGCAATGCCTCCACGTAAAACTTTAGCAACTTGCGAAGCATTTGGAGAGATTAGGATTGATGAGGTAGCTGACCCTTTTGTACCATCATATAAAATTGATGCACCTAGAGCGGTTGGGTTTGATAATGTCCATCCCCCAATTGAAGCATTCACTAAAGCTGAATTTAATAACAATAATAAGGAAGCTATGAAAATTACTATTCTTCTAAACATATATCTGCACCTTTCTTATTTATTGAGACATTATCTCGATATTCTTCTAATAACAGTTCTAAGTTCACTACGATTAAAGTTACCTTTTTTTCATTTCTTAGTTTTAATTCTAGTGAATGAACTCAAGCTTTAACATTGTTGCAAAAGTTTGATCCTGTTGCAATGTTTCTCTTCATTAAAAAATTGTATTTCAAATTTGATTCAAAAAATAACTCTTAAATTATTGTTATCAAATAAAAAGGCGCATTGAGCGCCTTTGGATTTAAATCTTAGATTAAGCTGGAATATCACGAATAGACGCTTTGCGAATTGCTTCTTTAAGTGCGTCATAACCATGAATTGGCGGGAACTGTGGAAATTCACGAATCACATTTTCAGGCGCGTCAAATAAGAAACCATGATCAGCTTCACCCAACATGGTTGTATCGTTATACGAATCGCCTGCTGCGATCACACGGTAATTTAGACCATGTAAGGCTTTTACAGCTTCACGTTTTTGATCAGGTTGGCGCAATTTATACGCAGTGATCATACCATTTTCATCCGTTTCTAATTTATGACAGAAAATTGTTGGCCAACCTAACTGTTGCATCAACGGATGTGCAAACTCATAAAATGTATCTGAAAGAATAATCAACTGAAAATGGGTACGTAACCATTCTACAAACTCTTTTGCACCCGGAAATGGCCCCATGTCTGCAATCACAGCTTGAATGTCATTTAAACCTAAACCATGCTGTTTAAGAATATTTAAACGTTGAGTCATCAACACATCGTAGTCAGGAATATCACGAGTTGTTGCTTCTAATTCTTTGATTCCTGTTTTTTTAGCAAAATTGATCCAGATTTCTGGTACCAATACACCCTCAAGATCAAGACATACGATTTCCATGGGTTCTCCCAAATGTCAGTTAAAAATTTTGGGCTTATCATAGCACTAAAGTTTAAAAAGAATGCTGAAAGTTTTTACAGCAAACCCATTTCATTTGGTTATGCATAAGGCTTGTGAATATTTACAAATCTGTTTTATTCATAAGTATTTTAATTAATCTGCTAAGTAGCATATTTCATTTACTTTAAAATATCTGGATCGTCAAAAGCAGCAATTCACATAAGTTGAATTGACCTAATTTTTGCCAAAATGCTTAAATTCAAATATCTTTTGAACATGTTTACGAAAATTGTAGCTTCAAGCTAACTGCCAGGAGCAGATATGACCGCCATTCCAACCATAGATCTTGTGGACGCACTTGCGACTGAGTATGCCGACAAATCACCTTCTGAAATTTTAGAACTTGCGCTTTCTCAGCAAGGTGAAATTGCAATTTCATTTTCTGGCGCAGAAGATGTTGTTCTTATCGATATGGCACACAATTTAGGTAAACCATTTCGTGTTTTTAGTTTAGATACAGGTCGTTTACACCCTGAAACCTACCAATTTCTTGAAACCGTACGCAAGCACTATGGGATTAAAATTGAGATTTGCTTTCCAGAAGCCGATGCCGTTCAACAGTTGGTCAATGAAAAAGGTTTATTTAGCTTCTATCAAGATGACCATAAAGAATGCTGTGGTATCCGAAAAGTTCAGCCACTACGTAAAAAATTAGCCACTTTAGATGGTTGGATTACTGGGCAACGCAAAGATCAAAGTCCAGGTACACGGACGGAAATTCCAGTCATTCAAGCGGATAGCGGTTTTTCTGGTGAAGGCAAACAACTGATTAAATATAACCCATTGGCCAATTGGTCAAGTGCGGATGTATGGAACTATATTCGTATGATGGAGATTCCTTATAATCCATTACATGAAAAAGGCTTTATCTCAATTGGCTGCGAACCATGTACCCGTCCAGTATTGCCAAATCAACATGAACGCGAAGGACGTTGGTGGTGGGAAGAAGCAACACATAAAGAATGTGGCCTACACGCAGGCAATTTAAAAAAGTAATATCAGGAAAACTCATTAAAACTCATGAATTTTTATTAACTTAACGTTCATCGAAATGCTTGGATTTTACGCTTAGAAAAGTTTTATACTAAGGTTTGTTGATATTTCATCTATAGCTTGTGTTCTAGGCTAAAGTTGAGTAGGCAAAGGCATGAAAAAATAGTGAGACTATTTTCAGGTTTCATCACTCAAACTGAGAAATTTTAGCTATACCCAGAATGCCAACAAAGCGCTGCATTGTTGGCAACACAAAATGTAACGATGTACCTGATGTTTTCTAACATCACATCGTTGTAAACATGGACGAATGATCAACAGACCCAAGTTACACGGTTCTATAATTCTAACAATTCACCAGCTCATAAATGAGTTGTTGTAGAAATTGCAGTGAGGCAATCCAAGACTATGCGCCCATTACACCCTATTGATTTTATTTTTTTAAATTTAGAAAAACGTCAACAACCCATGCATGTTGGTGGGTTATTCTTATTTGAAATACCAGAACATGCGCCTTCTACCTTCATTCAAGATCTTGTTGCAGATATTCGTAATTCAAAATCTATTCCTGTCCCACCCTTTAACAATCGCTTAAGTGGCATGTTTTGGGATGAAGACGAAGAGTTTGATATCGATCATCATTTCCGTCATATCGCACTACCTCATCCGGGACGTATCCGTGAATTATTGGTTTATATTTCACAGGAACACAGTTCGTTGATTGACCGAGCAAAGCCACTTTGGACCTGTCATATTATTGAAGGGATTGAAGGCAATCGCTTTGCCATGTATTTTAAAATCCACCATGCCATGATTGATGGTGTGGCTGGTATGCGTCTGGTGGAAAAATCATTTTCAAAAGATGCTGACTCCAAAACCATTATTCCGCCTTGGTGTGTCGAAGGTAAACGGGCAAAACGTTTAAAAGAAACCAAACTGGATAAAGCTAAAAAAATATTCTCTGCCTTAAAAGGGCAAGTTGAAGCAGCACCTAAGGTCACTCAAGAGCTGTTCCAAACTGTATTTAAAGAAATGGGGAAAAACCCCGATTATGTTTCAAGCTTTCAAGCGCCGAGTAGTTTATTTAATCAACGGGTAAGTTCATCACGTCGTTTCGCTGCTCAGTCTTTTGAACTTGATCGTTTTAGAGATATTTCCAAAGCTCTTGGTGTAACGATTAATGATGTGGTACTTGCGGTGTGTGCAGGTGCATTACGTGATTATTTAATCACACAAGAAGCTTTACCGAAAAAACCTCTGATTGCGATGGTTCCAGCCTCATTACGTGATGATGACTCAGATATGAGTAACCGTATCACCATGATTTTGGCAAATTTAGGTACACATAAAGAAAGTCCTTTAGAGCGTTTAGACATTATTAAACGCAGTGTACAAAATGCAAAAAATCGTTTTAAACGTATGAGCTCTGATCAAATCTTAAATTATAGTGCTTTCGTTTTTGGTGCAGCAGGCGTGAATATTGCATCAGGACTTATGCCAAAACGTCAGGCGTTTAACGTAATCATTTCCAATGTACCTGGACCACGTGAACCTTTGTATTGGAATGGCGCTAAATTAGATGCCCTCTATCCTGTTTCTATTGTTTTGGATGGTCAGGCACTAAATATCACCATGACCAGTTATTTAGATAAATTAGAAGTCGGTTTAACGGGTTGCCGTAAATCTCTGCCTAAATTGCAGAATCTTCTCACGCATTTGGAAAATGAAATCCAAAAGTTTGAGCAAATTATTGCAGAGAAAAATGCAGTAGAACTTGCCGACAAAAAGCCAAACGCTCAAGCCAAGGCAAAAACGGATCTCAAGATGTAGCGAAGGAATCTGTTGCAGCACGAAAGTCAGTATAGGATTTTATAATTGATTTAGAGATAAAAACTTAAATTGATTCAAAAATTAAGGGGCTAATATATGCCCCTTAATCTTTAACATTACGACACTTATTTAACAGTTGATGACAGACATTAACCACCATGTCTTTAGTGATTTTCACTTCTTGACCATTGTCATCTAACATAACACATGTATTTTTAGGCTGGCTTTCCAACACATGCTTGATACTACGACTGATTAATTGTTCACTTACACTCATTTTATGACCTCACTTGCTAAGACTGTGAAAGGGAGAAAGTCTTTGGCTACCTTTGTAATCTAGTATTGTGAAATCAGTTCAAAAAGTAAAATTTCAGATGTAACAACTGTTTAACGACATCCTGTTACAATTTCAACTCAAAATGATATCGTATTGCTCTTGCGTGTATAAATTTTCGACTTGGAATTTAATCACGCGATTAATAAAATGCTCTAAATCCGCGACAGCTGGGGCTTCCGCAGTTAATAGGCGATCAATCACCGATGGATGACCGATAACAGTAAAGCCACTCTTAGACTCATAAGCACGGGTATATCTTAAGATTTCTCGAAAAATTTCGTAACACACTGTCTCTGCTGTTTTCACAAATCCGCGCCCTTGACAGGTCGGACATGATTCACACAACAAATGCTCTAATGATTCACGGGTACGTTTACGTGTCATTTCAACTAAGCCAAGTTCAGAGACTTGGGTAATCTTGGTTTTTGCATGGTCACGTTCCAGCATTTTATCAAACTGGTTCATGACCTCTTCACGATGTACAGCTTCCTGCATATCAATGAAGTCAATAATAATAATGCCACCCAAATTACGTAAGCGTAATTGGCGCGCAATCACCTGTGTCGCTTCCATATTGGTTTTAAACACAGTGTCTTCTAGCGTACGGCCACCGACATACGAACCTGTATTGACATCAATTGTGGTCATCGCTTCAGTCTGATCTATCATCAGATAACCACCTGACTTCAAAGCTACACGGGTTTGTAATGCTTTTTGGATATCTTCTTCAACATTGTACAAATCAAAAAGTGGACGCTCACCAGGATAGTGCTGCAAGCGGCTTTCCATACTCGGTACAAATTCACAAACGAACTCTTGCAACTTGGCATGTATTTCCCGTGAATCGACATAAATTGTTGCCGTATCATCATTGGCTAAATCGCGAATAACACGTTGTGGTAAAGGAAGTTCTTCAAAAATCAGCGAAGGTACTGCAATAATTTTTTGTTTTTTCTGAATAAATTCCCAAAGCTTGGCTAAATATGCCATATCTTGAGCAATTGAAGCCTCTTCAATTCCTTCAGCGGCTGTACGTACAATCACTGAACCCGGCAACTTATGCTCGCTTTGAATTCTTTCAATCATCGAGCGTAAACGGTCACGTTCTTCTTCAGACTCAATCCGTTGCGATACACCAATATGACTGCCATATGGCATCAAGACAAGATAACGAGATGGGATAGAAAGATCGGTACTGAGTCGCGCACCTTTAGTGCCCAACATGTCTTTCATCACTTGAACCGTCAGAATTTGACCGGGTTGTAATAACTCAAAGACATTTGGCGTAGGTTGATTACGCGGCCAAATCATATCATTGATGTGTAAGAATGCAGTACGAGATAACCCGATATCGACAAAGGCTGCTTGCATCCCTGGAAGTACACGGACAACTTTTCCTTTATAAATATTCCCGACTAACCCGCGTTTAACAGTTCGTTCAACAAACAGTTCGTTGACCGTACCATTTTGAATTAGCGCCACACGACATTCCATAGGTGTGACGTTAATCAATAACTCGTCAGACATAACTAAACTCAAAACATTATAAAAATTCTTTTCAGCAGTTAATTTAGTGCCTCAACTGCGCTGATCTATACGATCAAGTAACTGTATCGTTTCATGCAACGGTAGCCCAACCACATTGCTATAACTACCCTTTATACCTGTCACATACTTTGCCGCAATGCCTTGAATTGCATATGCGCCAGCTTTCCCCAAAGGTTCACCTGTAGCCCAATATTCTTCCATATCATTCAGACTGAATTGTTGGAACTCAACTTCCGTGCGAACCACGACACTCAATAATTGATGTGCATTTGCAACACAAACACCTGTCAACACTTCATGTTTTTGACCTGACAATAATGTCCATATTTCAAAAGCATGCTGCTTAGATGTTGGTTTCCCAATAATTTGATTGGCAAAAACCAAGCTTGTATCTGCTGCAATAACAGTGCTTTGCGGATGCAACGCCAATACCACTTTGGCTTTGCTTTCAGCCAAACGTTGTACATACTGCTCAATCTGTTCATGTTCCAAGACAGATTCATCAATATCTGGGCTGTGGATGCTAAAATCCAAGCCCACTTGTAAAAGCAGCTCTTTACGCCTTGGTGAGCCTGAGGCCAGAATTAAATGCGCCATCTTCTTAATAAATAATAAAGAACTGGCCAGCAAAAAATACTCGAAACCAATGTTTGCCAATGACGGGTAATCGAAAAATGCGTACCAGCCATCACTTGCGCCATAAAGGTAAAGACCAAATGCGCGAGAATTGCAAACATACTAATAATCCAAAGATTACTAAATGTCAGTACACGTCTTTCTCGAATAAAATAGCGAGTTAAAAATGCAATCAGCACATAGCTCAATGCATTCATCCCCAAAGGTGCATCTAACAATAAGTCAGTAAATAGCCCCATGGTAAATGCAAACCAAATTCCACACCATGTAGGCTGACACAGCACCCAAAATAGCATGATTAAAAACATATACAGTGGCCGCCATCCTGCTAATGCATAGGACATCGGATAAACCACTAAAATTGAACCAATAATAATTGAGACAACAATAATCCATAATGGATCTTTACGTTGCTTTTCAGAAGGTAATTTCTTAGCGATCAACATTTGGCTGCTCCATCGCTAAAGAATCAGAGAAAAGTACCACAACATGATGACCACCTGCTAATTGTGCAGCTGGAACCACATCAATTTGCGCAAACTCACCCGTGTTATGACGCATGACTTTAGATACAGAACCGACCAAATAGCCTGCTGGGAAATGTTGCCCCAAACCTGAACTATAAACTTTATCACCCACTTTGATATTGGCACTTGTTGGAACATATTCCATTTTCAAATGTCCTAAATCACCAGTACCCGTCACGATGGCGCGCATACCTGAGCTTTCTAAACGTACAGATAAAGAATGTTCTTTATCGGAAAGCAACATGACACGGCTACTATGTGGATAGACGTTGATGATTTGCCCCATGATTCCTTTATCATCTAAAACGGTTTGCCCAACTTTTAAATGATTGGCTTCACCACGGTTAATGATAATGATATGACGCAATGGGTCAGCATCGGTTCCAATCACTTCTGCAATTTCCATACGTCCATCGATAATCAATGGCGTATCGAGCAAACCACGTAAACGGGTATTTTCAGCAGAAAGTTCAGAGAGTTTTTGCAGACGTACTTGAGCCTGAAGCAATTCAGCTTGCATCGCGGTATTTTCACGACGTAACTGAGCCTCAGATTTAGTTTGTTGATTTAGCCATTCTTTCGACAATACAGGATAGCTTGCTAAGGCATAAATTGGATTATATGCCGCATACAAGACATCTCTTGCAGGTTGAATCACTTGTGGCATGCGCCAGTTAAAAAACAGCACTACCAAACAAGTGATGACCGCAATGATGAACGAGCGAAAAGATGGCGGTTGTCTTGAAAAGAGATTCGGTTGCACCGCCTCATCCTTAAACTTAATCGAGTATAGTTTAGCCTACAAAAAGCATATCATGGTTTGGATTGTCAAAGAATTCTAAGACTTTACCGCCACCACGCGTTACACAAGTTAAAGGATCTTCTGCTACAACAACAGGTAAACCTGTTTCTTGAGCAAGCAACTTATCTAGGTTACGCAGTAATGCACCGCCACCTGTCAACACAATACCACGCTCTGCGATATCAGAAGATAACTCAGGTGGAGTTTGCTCAAGTGCCGATTTCACAGCAGAAACAATACTTTGTAATGGATCAGAAATCGCTTGGGTAATTTCATCTGAAGTTACCGTAATAGCACGCGGTACACCTTCAGCAAGGTTACGACCACGAACTTCAATTTCTAAAGTTGTGCCATCAGCAACAGCCATGCCCACTTCTTTTTTGATAGTTTCAGCCGTTGTTTCACCAATTACACAACCATGTGCTTTACGTACATAGTTAATAATTTGTTCATCAAAAACATCACCGCCAATACGTAAAGAATCTGCGTACACACAACCTTGTAAAGAAATGATGGCAATTTCAGTTGTACCACCACCCACATCTACGACCATAGAACCACACGCTTGCTCAACAGGCATACCCGCCCCAATCGCAGCAGCCATAGGCTCTTCAATCAAACGTACATCACGTGCACCTGCGTTAAACACAGCTTCACGAATCGCACGGCGTTCTACCAATGTTGATTTACATGGTACACATACCACTACACGAGGTGCAGGTGGAAATAAACGTTTTTCATGCACTTTACCAATAAATTGATTTAACATGGTTTCAGTAACTTCGAAATCTGCAATAACACCATCTTTCATCGGACGGATTGCAGAAATATTGGCTGGGGTACGACCAAGCATTTGCTTAGCATCTAAACCCACAGCTGCAACAATTTTCTGCGAACCACTGTGACGAATCGCCACAACTGTCGGTTCGTTTAATATAATGCCCCTTCCTGGTGCATAAATAAGTGTATTTGCAGTACCTAAATCAATGGCTAGATCTGGCGAAAACAAGCCAATTAGTCGTTTTAGAATCACGGGTCGTTCTCAGTTTAAACTTTATATGGACGCAAGATGGCAACTTTAACTAAATGTGATGATTTGAACAAGTCAATCGCTTATTATAACGCACGATATTTTGAATTTTTTTAAAACTGATTAGGTGAGACATCATGTCAAGTTCAGATGTTCAGCATTCTGCAGAATTAAATGCACAAACTGTATCGCAAATCGCCAATCTTGCTCGATTGTCGCTGAATGATACGCAATCTGCTGAATATGCTCAAAGTTTAAATAAAATCTTAGGGATGATGGAGACCTTAAAAGCGATCAATACCGATGGTGTTGAGCCACTTAAGAGCCCATTTGATAATCCGCAACCACTTCGTCCAGATGTCGTGACTGAAGCGAACCATCGTGAAGAATATCAAGCCATTGCTCCTGCAACTCAGGATGGTTTGTACCTCGTTCCGAGAGTGATTGAATAATATTTGATCAAATGAACTTATTTTAAAAAATTAATCGTAAAGAATTGTACTCATGACTGATTTACACCGTTTATCGATTCGTGAAATGACAGAAGGCTTAAAATCTGCCCAATTTTCATCTCGTGAATTGACTCAGCATTATTTGGACCGTATTGCGAAAATTGATGATCGTGTCAAATCGTATGTAACGGTCACTCCCGAACAAGCATTGGCTCAAGCTGATGCTGCTGACAACTTACTAAAATCTGGAACTGCTGGCGTATTGACTGGTGTTCCACTGGCGCATAAAGATATTTTCTGTACCCAAGGGATTAAAACCACTGCGGGTTCAAAAATGCTGGACAACTTCATTTCACCTTATGATGCAACTGTGGTGGCGAAAGCCAAAGCAGCTGGCCTAGTGACTTTAGGTAAAGTGAACATGGATGAATTCGCAATGGGTTCAACCTCTGAAAGTTCATTCTACGGCGCGACTAAAAACCCATGGAACTTAGAACATGTTCCAGGTGGCTCTTCTGGTGGTTCTGCGGCTGTTGTTGCGGCTGATCTTGCACCGCTTGCAACAGGTACCGACACAGGTGGTTCAATTCGCCAGCCTGCTTCTTTCTGTGGCTTAACCGGTCTTAAACCGACCTATGGCCGTGTCTCTCGTTTCGGGATGATTGCATTTGCGTCATCACTTGATCAAGGTGGCCCAATGGCACGTTCTGCTGAAGACTGTGCCTTTTTGATGAACACCATTGCTGGACATGACCTCAAAGATTCAACCTCAATCAACAAAGAAGTGGATGACTATGTTGCAAACTTAAATGCAACAGCAGTGAAAGGTTTACGTATTGGTATTCCAAAACAATACTTCAATGTTCAAGGCCTTGATGCAGAAGTTAAGGCACGTGTTGAAGAATCTTTGAAAAAATTACAAGACATGGGCGCGACATTGGTTGAGATTGACCTCAACATGACTGAAGCCTATGTACCAACTTATTATTTGATCGCACCTGCGGAAGCGTCTTCTAACTTGTCACGTTATGACGGTGTTCGCTATGGCTACCGTTGTGAAAACCCAACTGATATTTTAGATCTCTATAAACGCTCTCGCTCAGAAGCGTTTGGTGCAGAAGTACAACGTCGTATCTTGATCGGTACTTATGCGCTTTCTGCTGGTTATTACGATGCTTACTACGTGAAAGCACAAAAAGTTCGTCGTTTAATCCAACAGGATTTCTTAAAAGCTTTTGAAAATGTCGATGTGATTGCAGCACCATCTGCACCAACAACAGCATACAAAATCGGTGCGAACTTGAGTCCAACCGAAATGTATTTAGGTGATATCTATACACTTGCGGTGAACTTGGCGGGCTTACCAGCCATTAACGCACCTGTTGGTTTTGATACGAATAATCTCCCAGTAGGTTTACAGTTAATTGGTAACTATTGGTCAGAATCACAATTACTTTCAATTGTGCATCAATATCAACAAAATACAGATTGGCATACTAAACGTGCGGCTATTGCTGAGGAGAATGCATAATGACTGAAGCTCAAAAGTTAGCACCATCCGTGTCAAAGCTGATTGACGGTTGGGAAGTCGTTATTGGTATTGAGATTCACACTCAACTTGCAACTCAGTCTAAAATCTTTTCAGGTTCATCAACTGAATTTGGTCAAGACCCAAATACTCAAGCCAGCCTAGTTGACTTGGCAATGCCGGGTGTACTTCCTGTGTTAAACCAAGAAGTGGTTGATCTTGCAATTCGTTTTGGTTTGGGGATTGATGCCTATATCGACCAAGCCTCTGTATTTGCGCGTAAGAACTACTTTTACCCAGACTCGCCAAAAGGCTACCAGATCAGCCAGATGGACAATCCTATCGTTGGGCTAGGTCATATCGATATCCAGCTTGAAGATGGCACAGTGAAGCGTATAGGCGTGACTCGTGCGCATTTGGAAGAAGATGCAGGTAAATCGATTCACGATCAATTCGAAGGCATGTCTGGCATCGACTTAAACCGCGCTGGCACCCCTTTACTTGAAATCGTGTCTGAACCTGATATGCGTTCAGTTGAAGAAGCTGTTGCTTATATCAAATCGATTCACACTTTGGTGCGTTGGTTAGGGATTTCTGACGGCAACATGGCTGAAGGTTCATTCCGTGCTGACTGTAACGTATCGTTACGTCGTCCGGGGCAACCATTTGGTACCCGTTGTGAGTTAAAAAACCTCAACTCATTCCGTTTTATCGAACAAGCCATCAATGTTGAAATTCAACGTCAAATGGACATCTTGGAAGATGGCGGTCGTATTGATCAAGAAACCCGTTTGTTCGATCCAAACAAAATGGAAACACGTTCAATGCGTTCTAAGGAAGAAGCCAACGATTACCGTTACTTCCCTGACCCTGACTTGCTTCCAGTGATCATTGCAAATGAGCAAATTGAAGCTGCTCGTGCTGCACTTCCAGAGTTACCTAAAGCACGTCGTGCGCGTTTTATCGCGGACTTTGCTGTAACTGAATATGATGCACATGTACTGACTCTATCTCGTGAATTGGCTGACTTCTATGAAGCGGTTGTTACTGCTTCTGGCGGTGCGGCTCAAGGTAAAGTTGCTGCAAACTGGGTGATGGGTGAATTCTCAGGTGCTTTAAATAAAGCCAGCCTTGAACTTCAAGATTCTCCTGTTTCAGCAGAACAACTTGGCGGGATGATCGCACGTATTGTTGACAACACGATTAGCGGTAAGATTGCCAAGCAAGTGTTTGGCTTTATGTGGGAAGAAGGCAAAACTGCAGATGACATCATTGCTGAAAAAGGCTTGAAACAGGAAACTGATACAGGTGCCATTGAAGCCATCATCAAAGAAGTGCTTGCTGCCAATGAGAAGATGGTTGAAGAGTATAAATCTGGTAAAGAGAAAGCATTCAATGGTCTAGTTGGTCAAGTGATGAAAGCCTCTCGTGGTAAAGCCAATCCTGCTCAAGTCAATGAATTGATGAAGAAATTGATTGGTTAAGCTGATTTAATTTTAAAAGAAAACCCGCATTAGAGCGGGTTTTCTTTGTTTAAAGCGTTGGTATGTTTAGCTTTTTAAAAATTTGGTTATATTCAAATCTATTATTTTCTTTCAAAATTTTTTATCTGGGAAAGCGCCCTCACCCCAGCCCTCTCCCGGAGGGAGAGGGAGCGTCATCTGATTTTAATCATATTATTAATCTCATACTTTTTACGAGATAAGAAGCATAACGAGGCAAAGAGGCAAAGAGGCAAAGAGTCATTTTATCTTCACTATTACTTTTTTATTTTCCAGAAACAGTTACACTTTCAAAAGAAATCTTTGCTGTTATTACTTTAAAAACATTAATCTACTGCTCAAAACTCAAGGTCAAAATGAAAATATCTATCCTAACTCTCTCAACACTTGTCCTTTTCACAACTACAACTTTTGCAGAAACGAAAGTTAATGTTCCTTCAAAAGAAGCCAACTTGATTTTTAAAGCAGCAGGTTTTGCAAAAACAAAGCATGGTTGGGAAGGAAAATGCGAAACGGGTGAAATTACTGTATATCGAGATTTAAATAACGATGGGCTAAATGATGCTGTTATTTCAGACTACAGCAGTATGTGTTATGGCAATACAGGCGTGGGATACCACCTTATTGCACAACAGCAAAATGGGAAATGGAAAACTATTTTTGAAAACGCGGGTATACCGACTTTTCTAAAAAGCACAGGCAAAGATGGTTGGCCTGATATTGAAAATGGAGGTCCAGGTTTATGTTTTGCGGTATATCGTTGGGATGGTAAAAGTTATGAGCTAAATCGCTATGAGTATCAGGGTAAAGCTTGTGAACTATAAATAAAGCATCTTTAAGCTGATTGATGATGAAGTTGAATTGACTAATGATTTGTTTTCATGAGATAAAAGCTTCATTTAATGTGGAGTTTTTATGGATTTTAATAAATTAAAAATAGACAGCTCAAGAGCTATCTGCGAATATTTTGATTTCTTTAAAAATAATACGCTTGATTTTCAAACTGCTGTTAGCTTAGGAGGTTTTGCCACTCTTAGTGATATAAGCTATGGTTTTTCAAAAGAAGTATCTCTTGATTGGACTTTATTTTTAACATCTATATTAAAAAAAACTAATCTAATTTATTTAATAGCTTTAGAAACTATCGACAAAAAGATGAAAGAAATATTTAAAGAATATTTAAAAAGCAAAAATTTAGATATTTTTACCGAGTTTAAAAAAGTTATTTCAGAATTAAAAATTTACAGCAATCAAACTAACTTTTTTTATTTTGTCGTTCAAGGCTTACATTGTGATGAGATGTATTCCTTTGGAAATTTGACTATAGGAAATTTTAATCAAAAAGGGCTTAAGCTTTCTTTTTCTAAAAAAATAAATAAAAATATTAAACTAGTTGAAAATGAGCGGAAGAAAAATGGGACTTTCAATCCCGAAGATATATTTTTAGTAGAACTTAAAAAAACAATAAAAAAATATAAAGATAAACTAGTTATTGAAATTTCTAACCCTGGTGATCCGTTGATAGCTAAAGAAAAAAGTAAAAAAGATGCTGAAGAGTTTATTAATCAAATTATTTTCATTGCTCATATATCAATGCCTTATAAGTTCCACATTCAATTAACCGCTGATAATAGTAAGCAAAGCATAGAACCATTATGTTTAAATTATGAAGCAATGAGTACCAGCGCATTAAATAATGAAATTTTTTATAAAATAAATTTTAATTTATCAGAGAATAACACAGATAATCCAAGCAATATTGGTTCAAAATTTAGAGACTTATGCTTCCCTATATTAACGACTGAATTTAAAAATGAATTATTAGATAAATTGCGTACTTCCATAAATTGGTATAGTGCATCAATTAAGTCAGAAAGCATGAACGAAAGTTTTTTATTCTGTGCAATTGGAATGGAGGCATTATTAACTACTGGTAGAGACTCAATTACGAAAGTATTATCGGAAAATACTGCTTTTCTAATAGGAAAAAAAGACATCGAAAGTAGGAAACAAATATACTCTACCATGTGTAACTTATATGCGCATCGTAGCGGAATAGCTCATGGTGGGAACATAAACATTGAAACCAAAGACTTAAAACAAATAAGATATTATCTTGCCATGTGTATAATTAAAATAATAATAAAAATTAAAAACAATGAAATAAATTCGAATCAAGATTTAATCACATTCTTTGAAAACCAAAAATTCGGATAAAATCATTTCAAAATTTCCTAAGTTCCCTCAAAAATAAAAGTATAATTAAATTATGAGAGAGCTATTTATCTAGATACTTTTCACTCAATGTTTAGCAGTATTTTATTCATTGCTCATCATTTACTTCTAAACCAATAATCCCATTTCTCACGATCAACTCCAAACTGTCCTTGCCACCATCGTGTTGGATAGTTCACATCATCATTTCTAATCGGTCGATGCTCTCTTTCTGGATATGTCACATATTTATCTGCATAGCCAAAATGCTTGTCATCATGCAAAATACCAATCACTCCAAAAATCTCTAAAAGCCCCAAACGCTCATCGTCATTGGACTTGAGTGCTTTAGAAATACTCTTTTTAAGTTGAGCTATTCTGTCATTGGGTTGAGCTGTCTCTATTATCGTTTTGAGTTCATTTAGAATGCTGTAATCTTCATCGCTTGGTTCAACGACAGGAAATTTAAGAAATTGTTCCAAATCAAATAAAACAGAAATCAAATTGTCTGTACAGCTTCCATGTTTGTATTTAAAGAAATTGAGTGTATTAAACTCAATGAGTCTTTCAAACTCATACGTATATAGCCCACAAACTGCACATATATTTGAGTTTGGTTCTGGACTGGAAACAAAGTCATGTTCAATCAAACTTTTACCAATACAGTAACTTGATAAAAAAGATCGATACTCCAATCGTCTTGTACTTAGACTGTAAATAAATGCATCCACCACAGATTGCTTTTCAATTTGATTAACTGCTGTTTTTATTCTTCGACAGATTTCATTGTGACTTATTTTTTCTTGTTCAAACATAACGGAATGGCTTTTTGCATATTCAAACTCATCTTCAGTAATGAATTGCATGTATGTATCCCAATAAAACCAGCTCTCTAAATTTTGATCCTGCGAGCTTTTAATAGTTTTAAGTAAAATTTTGACTGCTTTCTTGTCCATGTTTATTTATCTATTCACTTAAATTTTTTAATTCAACATCTTACATATATCATGATAATGATTTATCCCACTCTACGCTCAGGTTCATACTGATGAATAAAGACCGTATATGTATCGGCAGGATGAACCACCTGAGCATGATGTAAAGCATGCGCAATATTGCCTCTGTGGTATGTTCCATGATTGATGATATGAAAGAGGATCTCTTCTATTGATAGGCTACCCGTTTTTTTATCTATAAATTGAAAATGAATAATTTCTGCAAGTTGATCCAATTGAATATTTTGTACAAATTCAATAAACCATAAATGTGATTCAGCAATTCGATGTCTAAGTTCATCTAAGGATGGTAAAAATTCTGTATTGGTTTGACTGTGCAACGCTTTTTTGTTTTCTAGCCGAGATCTAAATAACTCTTCGACAATGATCATATGATTGAATTGTTGCTTGGCAAAATTATAATCTTCTAAATATTGCACTTGATCAATTTGATCTATGGCTTTAAATAAGCGCTGATCTGACCATTGTTTATATAAAAAGAGTTTTTCAAAATTCATTAAATTGACCTAAGCTTTCTTTGAATCAAATCATCAAGATAACATGCAATCACTGAAAAAACCCGATCTTTTAAATACCTTCAATCACCAATTTTTTACAGACCAAAACTCAATCTAATTTTAATAATCTAACTTTAAACAAGCTTTCTTGATGCATTCATTCCACTCCCCAAACCCTTTCAATAGTAAGAGGAGCTGCTTTGAGATTTCTATAATGACTTCAATTGAGTCATGAAGATTCCCACTCCTTTAAACAGAGAAGAAGTCTTGCTCCGTAAAGGTAAAGTGATTTATGGACGAATCACACCCAACTTATTCCAAATATCAGGGGTTAAAAAAGTCATCACCAATTTATTTAAGTCGACATATCGCAATACACCCTGTAACTGTTTTTTCACTTCAGGGTTTTTAATAATATCTTCACCTGTCGTACGACCTAGCTCTTGGAAACTGTCACCTACTGCTTGCACACCTTCAGCTGCAATCACTGCTTTGGTCTGCGCGGCACACTGTTCTACAATCACCCGTTGTAAAACCTGAGCAAACTTTTGATCGAGTTGTGTTCTTTGCGCATCACTGACATTACTCAATGCTTTTAGATCGGGGTGTGTAGATAGTGCAGCAAAGGTCCACTGTAATACTGTAGTTTTATCTGTTGCTGTAGTTGCTTTTACCAAACAATCGCTAAGTTGATCAACGGTTGGCCCTGCGACAGCAAATTGTGCTGTTCCCATTAATGCCGTCGCCATAAATACAGAACGACCCATATGGGAAAATTTAGAATGCATTGAGGAGAAAATTTGGCGTGACATAAACAAAGTCCAATTCGAAATTAAATCCTTTGTATCACAAGCGCTACCTGTTCGCCTGTTATGACTCTGTAAACAACCTATACTAAAAATAATCTTATTTGCTGTGCTAAACTGGATTCAATATTATGTTGTATTTAAAATAGATAGCTTTGATACATTAAAACTAAAATACTTGCTTAATCTGTCATCTAGCTCAAACTGATTAAAGATCTAATCTCATGACTCGAATCTTAATCAATAATCCACACCCAAAAACCTACATTTGTTGGGTTTATTGACACAAAAAACAATCCTCATGGTCATTAGTTCATCAATAGCACATACGTTTTAATAAGATATGCCATAACTGTTTATAGGGAAATATATATGAAAATGGTTCAAACTCTCACAATAACTACTTTATTCGCACTTTCGATGCCTGCTTTTGCAAAGCAAGTTGTATGTGTTTTTGATCCGGTTGGTAAAGCAGGTGATGCATATGCCCTAGCTAAAGATTATGCACTTGAAGCAAAAAATTGGGGTGCTGATATAGATTTAAGAGCCGTTACTGACGAAAGGCTCGCTGCAGAAGACTTAAAAGTGGGTAAATGTGATGGTGCCATTATCAGTGGTTTACGTGGTCGCCAATTTAATAAATATATTGGCTCCTTAGATGCGATCGGTGCATTAACGGATATGAAAACAGCCATTTCAGCCTATAAATTATTATCTTTACCCCGAGCAGCGGAAAAGATGATCAATGGCCCTTATGAAATTGCAGGATTAGGTACAATTGGACCAGCATATCTATTTGTAAATGACAAAAATATCAACACATTAGCCAAAGCTGCTGGTAAAAAAATTGGAGTGTTCCGTTATGACGAAGCACAACCAAAATTGGTTCAACAAGTGGGTGCACAAGCTGTTTCTGTTGATGTCACCAGTGCAGGCGCTAAATTTAACAATCATGAAATTGATATCCTTCCTGCACCGGTTGTTGCATTTAAACCCTTTGAGCTCTATAAGGGCTTAGGAGAAAAAGGCGGCATCGTAAAATTCCCACTGACTCAAATTTCGGCCAATTTTATTATTCGCAAAGACAAATTCCCTCAAGGCTTTGGACAAAAATCTCGAACTTGGGTCGCAAGCCAATTGGGTAGAACATTTAGCATCGTAGCCAAATATGAAAAAGAAATTCCTGCAAAATATTGGATGAATATCCCTGCCAATGAACAACTGAACTATATCAAAATGATGCGTGAATCTCGTATTGCACTGACTAAATCAGGTATTTATGATCCACAAATGATGAATTTCCTCAAAAAAGTTCGTTGTAAAGAAAATCCGAGTAGTTTTGAATGTTCGTTGAATGATGAATAACGCTTTTCATTTATTCGGGTGTTTCACTTCGTTGAGGTGAAACACCTTATTCCATTACTTAATCTGCTTTAGCATATGTTTAGCAACTGCATGATTTTGATTACCCGCCAAATTCTGCAAAATTCGTTTGGCTCGATCTTGCGGATTAGAAAAGCGCTGACTATAACTTGGCACATTGGTTAAACATCTTGCTACCAATACACCTGATTCAGCATAGACATTAATTCCACTTGTTCCATGCAAGCGCCCATAATTATAAGCACGTTCAGCATTGTTACAGGCATTGATCTGATTTTGTCCACGTCCTAATTCTTTGCGCGCTGAAATATATAATTGCATCTGTTGTGACTGCGGTGTTGTTATTGTTTTTTCAGGCTGAGGCTTTTCTTTTACTTCTTCTGCAACTGGGGTGACTGGCTTTTTTTCTTCCATGACTTTAACAGGGGGAGTTTTTGCTACATTGTTGATAGCAGCATTTTTTGAATTATTCGTTTTTATATCAGTACTTTTTGCATCACTGCTTTTTGAATGACTATTTTTAGATTTCTTTTCTTGGGCAACTGCCGCCATATTGCTTTTGTTGTTATAGAATTTATTAAGCTCATCCAAAGATAAAACTTTGGTTTGCAAATTTACAACTCGGGTTCCAGTTTGATCGAGTTTACGTTCAGATAAAGGTTCGATGGATACATACCATTGCTGACCATTACTTTCAATACATTGGTATGCACCGATCCCCTGTTTAACACTGCTATAAGTATTTAATAATTTTTTTGCCCAAATATCCTTAACCGAACTCATTGTACTTTTTTGCACTTGAGAAAAATGACCACCTTTGGCGCTACAATAACGGCTTAAATAACTTTTCGGTGTTAAAGACTGCACCTGCTGATCGCTTTGTTTTGATCCCCAATCATAAACATATTCTTTAGATGCGCTATTATTTTCATTAATATTGTGCTTATCAATGAGTTCTTGAGCAGAAGCATATTGTTTAAAAGCATCTGATGTTGATGTATTCATGGTTGTACAACCCTGCAATACAAAACCGCCCCCACCCAACAATAAGAATGTTTTTAAATTCACCGGACATTTCTCAATTATATTTATGCATAAAAATATCTTAAAATGCCCAAAACAACAAACTTATTACATTGAATTTATTAACTATTTATCGAAATAAAGTGATAAGAGAATCACATAAAAAATGATTAGAGATAATCAATTAAGTTAAAACTTAAAAAGCTCTATCTAAACATCTATTCCACTGCCATTTTTTATACGACATGTGAAAAAATATAAAAAGCCTGCCAAGTGTTGATACGGCTTGGCAGGCTTTTAGGTCAGATTATTACCAAATGGTCACGCGTTTATTGGCAGGTAAATACATTTTATCGCCCTGCTGAATATGAAAAGCATCATAAAATGGTGCTTGATTTAGCAAGGTAGCATTGCCACGAACTTTATCAGGTGAATGCGGATCTCTTTTTAAGAATTCAACTTGCATTGCATCAGTAATTTTAGAACGCCATGCTTGTGCCCAACCAATATAAAAGCGTTGTTCACCTGTTAAATTATCCAACACTGGCGCAGCCTTGCCATTTAAAGACAGTTGATAAGCTTTATAAGCAATCGCCAACCCAGAGTTATCAGCAATATTTTCGCCTAAGGTTAACTCACCATTGACATGATAACCTTTGATTGGCTCATAAGCGTTATATTGAGCAACCAAGGTATTGGTTTTTTCTTTAAATTTTCGATGGTCTTCTGCCGTCCACCAATTTTTCATATTGCCCAATTCATCAAACTGACTGCCTTGGTCATCAAAGCCATGACTGATCTCATGTCCGATAATTGCCCCAATCGCACCATAGTTCACTGCATCATCGGCATCCATATCAAAGAATGGAGGTTGTAAAATTGCTGCTGGAAAGACAATTTCATTTAATGAAGCGTTGTAATACGCATTGATGGTTTGCGGTGTCATGCCCCATTCATCACGATCAACAGGCTTGCCCAATTTATTCAAGGCATATTGATGTTCAAATTCACGTGAACGGATCACATTTCCAATCAAGTCATTATTTTTGATTTCTAAAGCAGAATAATCACGCCATTTGTTTGGATAACCAATTTTCACCGCAAAACTTGCTAACTTTTTCTGCGCCTGAACTTTCGTGGTTGGGCTCATCCAATCCAGTTTGTCTATGCTTTGTGAGTAAGCTTTCATTAAGTTTTGCACCAAGACTTCCATGCGTTGTTTTTTCTCAGCAGAAAAATACTTTTTCACATAAATCTGGCCCAAACTTTCACCTAAAGTTCCCTCAACCAATTGCACACCGCGCTTCCAACGTGGTTTCTGTTCCTTGATTTCTCTGAGCTGTTTGCTATAAAAATCAAAGCTGTTATCGACAAAAGCTTGACTAAGCAATGATGAAAAATCACTGACTAAATGAAATTTAAAATAAGCTTTCCAAACCTCTAGTGAGGTATTGTCAACAATTGGGCTTAACCCTTTGAAGTAACTTGGTTGAATGACTTGTATGGTTTTAATCTTATCGGACAATTCTTGTTTTTCTAGATAAGTTTGCCAATCAATTTTTGGACTAAGTTTGGCTAAGTCTTGTGTTTTATAAATATTATAGAGCTTTGTTACATCACGGTTTTGAACATTACTCCATTGTATCTTGGCGATTTGCGTTTCTAATTTTAAAATCCCTTGTGCATGCTGTACTGCTTGCTTGTCTCCAGCTAGGCTTAAAGTTTTTTCAATATACTTTAAATATTGAGAACGGATTTTCTTAAATTTGGCATCATTTTTTAAATAATAATCACGATCAGGTAACCCTAAACCACTTTGCCCAAGCATTGCCACCATTTCAGTTGAGTTTTTCATGTCTTGGTCAATACCCACATCAAAAGGGCTGGTTACACCAATACGTGAAAAATGTGCGGCCAATTGCGCAATATCTTTTTTGCTTTTCAATGCATCAACATTGGTAATTTCCGCTTGAATCGGCTGAATACCCAATGCTTCAATACTTTTTTCATCCATAAAATTGGCATATAGACTTGCCACTTTTTGCTCTGAACTTCCTTCCACCAATTGCTGTTTTGAAAGCTCATCGACAATATCATGCAATTGTTTTAATGATTCTTCATGCAAAATATCAAAAGTTCCCCAACGTGATTTATCCGCAGGAATTTCGGTATTTTTCAACCATCCTCCATTTACATGTTGATAAAAATCATCATTTCCTTTTACATTTTGATCAAAATATTGATGATCAATCCCCGATTTTTTTTGATCTTTCACAATAGCTGAAGTGGTTTGAGTGATTTGCCCTGTTGTTTCAGCCCATACTGGTGCAGATGACAACATGATTGCAGATGCTAAAACACTTTTTACAAATCCAAGTTTCAAAGCGATATCCTCAATTCTATTTCTAAGGTTTGATTTTAAAACAATAATAGTAATCTTGAGCTCAGGCTTTATGTGTAGCAAAAATGCAATGATTCATTGATTTTGTTTTAAAGATAGAGTTTCAAAGCATAAATTATTCCAAAACAGCTCAAACATTCAAAATATATAAATCCACTTATTTCGTTAGAGCTTTAGCAAATCAACCTATAAATTAAACGAGCAAATTTAAAATATGTTTTAAACGGATATTTTCAGCATCCTGCTTATAGACTGCATAAATTGGTGCAATACACGGCGTATCCGCTTTAAGCGCTTTGTAAATAATTTGCTTGTTCCAAAAATCTCGAATGGCCTCTGGAACAATCGACAAACCAATCCCTGCTGCAATCAAATTTAAACTCGACGTTAAACGTGGGGCTTCTTGAACAATCTTTGGACTAAATCCAGCCTGATAACAGCTGGCCAAAATATTATCAAACAAGTCTTGTCCTGCTAAACGGCGATACAGTACAAAATCATAAGGCTCTAAATCAAGTAATTGGATGGCATCTGGATGTTCAGCTAAGGGGTGATTATTGGGCAATGCCACAATTAAAGGCTCATCAAGTACATGCAAACTGGTGAGTCCCAAACCAATCGGCGCAGGCTTACGCAAAAAAACGATGTCATTCTTTTCATTGATAATCGAATCAATCAATGAGCTACTGCCATCTTCTTCCAAATGAATAGACACCGCTGAAAATACTTCACGAAAATTACGCAGTAAAGCAGGCAAAAAGGAATGTAAGCCGACTGAGTTGGTAAAACCAATATTGATTTGCCCTTCCAAACCTTTAGAAATATTTTGCACACGTTTGGGAATAGCTTGTGCATGCGCAAGTATGGTAAGTGCCTCTTGGTATAAGGCCTTACCCGCTTCAGTTGCTTCTACGCCACGCGGTAAACGCTTCAATAAATCTGTGTCTAACTCATCTTCTAAGTTTTTGATAATTCGTGTTAAAGGCGGTTGCTGCATATTCAGACGTACCGCTGCCCGAGAAATATTACTTTCCTCAACCACAGCCACAAACGCATTAAGCTTATGAATATCAATCATCTTTTCGCCTCAATATCGATCTTTTCATTTTTATCGTGCTAATTCACGTTTAAAGCATACTTTTTAGGTATGAATAACAGCAAAAATAGCATTTTTCTTTATGACTCAACAAGCAGATAATCACATTCAAGCCAAGTACATCACAGCAAATTGAAGAGGTCTAAATGAATACTGAAGCAATCCCAATGGAACAATCCATGACCACACCGAATTGCAAAGCATTATTTTTAGGCTTTATGAAACTTGGTCTCATGGGATTTGGTGGGGTACTTCCTCTCGCACATCGTTTAATTGTAGAAGATCAGAAATGGTTAACATCTGAAAAATTTACCGACTTGTTGGGTGTCTGCCAAATCTTACCCGGTGGAAATATTGTAAATATGGCAGTGGCGATTGGTTATGACTTTGCTGGAGTAAAAGGTGCGATTAGTGCGGTATTTGGTCTTATGCTGGCCCCGACCATTATTGTTATCTCGTTGTACCAGTTATATAGCAGTTTTCAAGATATCCCAATGGTGCAACACATGATTCAAGGTTTAGCTGCCGCTGCTGCGGGTCTACTGTTTGCTACAGGTTTTAAGATGTTAAAACCAATTATGAAAAGTAAGCTGACCTATTTCACCATTATCTTGACCATTATTTTTATGCTGTTGATTAAATTGCCCTTGGCACTGACGCTGTTGATTTTAATCACCGTGAATATGGCAGTTTTAGCATTTAATCAAACTAAAGTGACTCAGGAGTAAAATAAGATGTATGTTCTCATTGCACTGACTTTAGTGTTTACTCAACTGTCTTTATTGGCCTTTGGTGGCGGGAATGCGATCTTACCTGAAATGCAACATCAGGTGGTTGTGATCCACCAATGGATGACTGCTGAGCAATTCAGCTCTATGTTTGCAATGGCGCAAGCTGCACCAGGTCCAAACATGATGATTGTTCCCTTGGTGGGATGGCATGTCGCAGGGCCTATGGGATTGATCGTGACGTCTTTTGCAAAGTTTGGTCCTTCTTCAATCATCACCATTTATGCACTTAAATTTTGGAATAATTTTAAAAGTCATCCACTTCGGGCGAAATTTGAAAAGGCGTTAAAACCTATTACAGTCGGTTTGGTTTTAGTCAGTGCTTGGATTATTGCCCAAGCCTCTGCTCAAAATATTTTACTGATCGTAATCGTCGCCATCACTATTTGTCTAAGTCTTTTTAAGAATGTTCATCCAGTTTGGTTAATGGTGATTGGTGCTGGTACAGGTGCTTTAATTCTGTAGATATTGATCAAGACCACCTAAACAGATTCATTCATAAAGAGTCTGTCAAGACATCTCCCTCCCTCTAAGCCATGTATCACACAAAGCAAAGAGGGAGAAAACTTTGGGTCTGTTGACATTTCATAAATGGCTTGCGTTGTAGGTTAAAATTGAGCAGGCAAGACATGAAACGAAGAGAATAGCGAGACTATTTTCGAGTTTCATAACGAAGGCTGAGATAATTTTAGCCACAACCCTGAGCAAGAACAAAGCACTGCTTTGTTTGCAGCGCAAGGCGCAGCGGGGGACTAGCGTGTTTTTTGCCGCTACGTCGTTACGAACTACTCATTTAGAATGACTAAATTTCGTACTTCACGCCTAGTATCGCCTAAAAAACACACTTAGTCGCAAACATAGACGAATTGTCAACAGACCCTATGCAATAAGAGATTTAAATCGCGATCGTTCTATAGAGCTTAATTTATCTATTTTACTACTGGTTTTCTAAATCACGTTCTCGGCAAGAAAGCTCATAATATTCTGCTGTTGGTAATGCTTTCAGTTTAAAACCATAATAATTACTGGCATCTGCTTCTACTTTGCTTAATGAACACTGATTGGTTTTGGCAAATTGAGTCAAGAGTTTCATATCACTCTTTTTAGCTAAAACAGCTCCCCAACCCTCACTGACACAACATCCAGCATACTGTGTCATATATTCGTCTGATAGCAGTGCAACCGTTTGCCCCATAAATTGAAGCGGTTTTTTTAATTTATATACATCATTATAGTCATTTCTTGAAATATCCGGTTTTTTATTGATTAGCCCCTGCTTTTGCATCTTTTTAAAGCTTGGAAACTGTACAGATGCCTCGCCCATTCCTCTATACACTGTTTCTTCTACCGCAGCATGGCTGCTCATGGCAGCCGCCGTAATCACTAAACCCAATAGATACTTTTTCATATTTTTCTCATTCATCACTGAATACAATTTTTATTACAGTTAAGTCTGTTAAATTAAGACTAAAGCCGTATAAATTCAACTTAAAACTGCAACTAGAGCATGTTATTTTACATGAAATAAATCATAAAATTTAAACAAAAGGTGTAAAAATGTCTAAACAAATTCTAATGTTAGTGGGTGATTATGTTGAAGATTATGAAACCATGGTTCCTTTTCAGTTCCTCACTGGATTGGGCTATAGTGTTCATGCAGTCTGCCCTGATAAAAAAGCTGGCGATACAATCGCAACGGCGATTCATGATTTTGAAGGTGAGCAAACCTATAGTGAAAAGCGTGGTCACAACTTTGCAATTAACTATGACTTTAACCAAGTCAACAGCGAAAACTATGTCGGTTTAGTGATTCCGGGTGGCCGTGCACCTGAATATTTACGTATGAATGACCGAGTAATTGAAATTGTTCGTGAATTTGATGCGATTAAAAAACCAATTGCCGCTGTTTGCCATGGCGCACAACTGCTTGCCGCAGCCGATGTATTAAAAGGACGCTTATGTTCCGCTTATCCTGCATGTGCCGCAGAAGTTAAACTTGCAGGCGGGCAATATGCAGATATTGCAGTCACTGAAGCAGTCACAGATGGACACCTGGTAACAGCGCCAGCATGGCCAGCACATCCTGCTTGGTTAGCCCAATTTGTTAAAGCGCTTGGTGCAACGATTACTTTATAAAATTTAAAACTGTCTAAGCTAAGTTTTCCGCTGAGAGAAAACTTAGCCTTATACAACAGTGAAACTTTAAAAATGTTTAGGCTACATAAAGACCTATCAATGTTGCGTTTTTTAACGCTGTATCTCAGCAAAGCGTTTTGCGCTGTGCAATAATTATTTATAGAATTTTATGTTCAAACAATAGGTTAGTATCAAAGTGGAAATCATTGAATTACTCCAACCCGTTACCTTAAATAAAGATGATTTAGAACCAATTACTATTGAAACTGGGACTTTATTAAAGGTACTGATGGTAAACCCATCCTCATATCTTGTTAGTGATGAATCAGGTGTTTCGTTTCTGGTTAATTTCTCAGCAGAAAACCGACAATGGAAAAAGATATAAGCTTGTTATTTCACAATTTATTAGTGTAAATTTACACTCAAAAATGACACCCACCACTTCATAACTTACACTTAAAAATCATATATTTAAATTAAAAAATCCGACTATATCTTGTATTTATATCACCAATAAAAAGTTTAAAAATTATTTTCTATTTGTATCTTTTTGTATTCTTATTGATAATAATAACGATTCTTATTTACCAATTTCTATTCTTATGGACAATCTACGTAAACAAACGGCATTAAACATTGCAATAAAATCAATTCTTATTTGCAGTGCTATTTCCCATAGTGCTTTTGCGCAAGAGCAAAAAAGTAATGAAGCGAATACTTCGGTACTCCCAACCATTACAGTTAAAGCAGATGCTCAGGATGAAAAAACTGAGGGAAGCGGAAGTTTTAAAGCAAAATCTTCAAGAAGCTCATCAAAATTAAAATTATCTTTAAAAGAAACACCACAATCTGTAAGCGTCGTCACCCGTGAACAAATTGAACAACGCGGGCTGACCATTCTGGATGATGTTCTTGCCGCAACACCAGGCGTTACCGCGACTAAAAATGACAGTGAACGTTCTAACTACTATTCCCGTGGTTTTCAAATTACCAATAGGCAAATTGATGGTATGCCTGTAGGAGACAATGCTCCCCGCTTTGATAGTTTTTTCTTTGACCGAGTTGAAGTGATCAAAGGCGCTTCTGGTTTAACTGGTTCAACAGGTAGCCCTTCTGCAACCATCAATATGGTACGTAAGCGTCCTGAAAAAGAGTTTAAGGGCAATGTCAGCTCAACTTATGGCTCATGGGACAATACCCGTGTAGAAGCCGATGTATCCATTCCACTGACTCAAGATGGCAGTGTTCGAAGTCGATTCATGGCAGCGTATACCGATAAAGAATCCTATATGGATCGTTATAAGCTCAAGTCAACAGCTGCAATGGGGATTATCAGTGCAGATTTAACCCCAACAACAACAGCCTCAGTCGGGTTTCAATATCAAGACAACGATCCTAAAGGCTCAACGTGGGGTACAGTGCCTTATTTTAATGCTGATGGAAGCAAAGCAAATTTTCCGCGAAACTTTAGTTTATCTGCGGACTGGAGTTCAATTGCCAATACTGATAAAACCGTTTTTGCTGATATTGAACATACTTTTGCCAATGACTGGCTGGTTAAAGCAGCGATTGCCCACAGTACCTCGGATAATAGTTGGATGGTGGCTTATGGTGGTAGTGGCTTTCCAAACCCAAGCACAGGAAAAGGGCTGAGTCTATGGACCAGTGTTAGCCCTTATGCTGAAAGCAAAAAACTCAATATTGATTTGTATGCCACAGGACCATTTCAGTTGTTAAATCGCCAACATGATTTAATTATTGGCTATAGTGGTTTTAAAAGTGAAAATACCTCATTGAGTGTAAAAAGCAATCTCGAGTATCCAGCAGCTATACCTGATTATCGTAATTGGACAGGTAATATTCCAAAACCAACCTATGAGAAAACTGGAGCTGGAAATACCAATACCACAGAGCTTTACGGGGTATATTCAACTTTACGTTTAAATTTAGCTGACCCGCTTAAGTTAATTTTGGGCGCACGTTATAGCTCGTATGACTATAAAGTTGACAAGTGGGATCCTAATGCCCCTGTTTCTCCTACAAAGCCACGTAACTTTGATCAATTGGTGCCTTATGCGGGGATTTTGTACGATATTAATGATACTTATACAGCCTACACCAGCTATACCAATGTATTTAATCCGTCCACTAGACGAGATCGTTTTGGCGATTATCTAGATCCTGAAATGGGAAGCACCACTGAGCTAGGGATTAAAGCGGATCTATTGGATGATAAGCTATTGACCAGTGCTGCTCTATTTTGGTCAAGTGTCAAAGACCTTGCGGTAGAAGATGTTGAATATCGTGATGGTGTAAAAAATGGCACTATTCCAAAAGTAGATGAGATGGATACTGCATATATGTCATCGGGCAAAGGACTCAAAGTCAATGGCTTTGAGTTAGAAGCCATTGGAAAGCTACAGGAAAATTGGAATCTTAGCTTCGGCTATACCTATGTAAATAGCGTAAGTTCTGCAAACGCCAATGCTTTAAGCAATATTCCTCAAAACCAAGTAAAATTATTTAGTAGTATTACTCTTCCAGAAAATCTTTGGACAGGTTCAGAAAAGCTAACATTAGGTGGTGGATTGAATTGGCAAAGTGAAATTTCACAAAAATGGGGGGGAGCTCCTGCAAATGCCTATAACGGTGGTGTAGTCACACAAAAGGCCTATGTATTGGCCAATGCTTTTGCCAGTTATAAGTTAAGTGATGAGTTGACTGCAAGTGTGAATATCAATAACTTATTTGATGAAAAATACTATTTAAATGTAGGTTTCTATAATGGTGTTTATTGGGGGGAACCACGTAATGTGACTTTCACCTTAAGAGCTAAATTTTAATAAAATATAAAGCCAAGCATGAGCGTATAATTAAAAGCGCTCATACTTGCAAGTATTCTCAGCAATGCTTTGGCTGAATTGAATGGATCATAATGAATTAATGGCTAATGATAGAATCAGTCCACCCACTAAAAGGATTTTCAAACTCTTGCCATTTTTCTGCGCCTAGCGCCATTTCATCATCGTTTAATAAACAAGCATCAAATTGACGAATAAGTTCAGATTGATCCATCTGCATCCCAATCAATACGATTTCTTGTCGTGCATCACCAGTTTGAGCATCCCAGCTTTGTTGAATTGCATCTCGACTTTGTTGATCTGTAGGCCAATGTTCATCTGGCACTGCTGCCCACCAATATCCAGCAACACCATGGCGTGCCATCGCCCCTGCTTGAGACCAAGATCCAGCAAACTCGGGATTTGAGGCTAACCAAAAAAAGCCTTTGGAACGGATTACGCCTTTCCATTCGGAGTTGATAAAATCAAAAAACCGTTGTGGGTGAAAAGGTCTGCGCGCTCGATAAACAAAATTATTGATTCCATATTGCTCTGTTTCAGACGTATGCTCACCTCTTAATTCCTTTAACCAACCCGGAGCTTGTGCCGCTTCGTTAAAATCAAATAGCTGGGTATTTAACACCCGATCAAGATTCACCTTGCCAAACGCAGAAACTTCAATTTTTGCTCTTGGGTTTAAAGACTGCAAAATTCCAAATAATTTTTCCTGCTCGTCTTGATCAATCAAATCTGTTTTATTCAATACAATCACGTCACAAAACTCAATTTGATCAATCAGTAGATCAACAACATTTCGCTCATCTTGTTCACCTAATGATTCACCACGCGCTTGTAAGCTATCCAGCGAACTATAATCTTTTAAAAAATTATAAGCATCGACCACAGTCACCATTGTATCTAAGCGTGCAAACTCATTGAGAGAAATCCCATTTTCATCTTCAAAGGTAAACGTTTCTGCAACAGGGAGTGGTTCAGAGATCCCTGTAGATTCAATCACCAATTGATCAAAACGCTGATCCTGTGCTAAACGACGCACTTCAACCAGTAAGTCTTCTCTTAAGGTACAGCAGATACAACCATTACTCATTTCAACTAACTTTTCATCTGTTCTTGAAAGCTCAGCACCGCCCTCTCGAACTAAAGCAGCATCAATATTGACCTCCGACATATCATTCACAATCACTGCAATTTTTCGGCCTTCACGATTGTTTAAGATATGATTGAGTAAGGTGGTTTTTCCAGCCCCTAGGAATCCAGAAAGCACGGTGACGGGAAGTTTTTGCGGAGTGGCTAAAAGAGTATTCATTGGCATTCTCACTTTATATTTTTGTGTTTTCATATCGAGATCGACATGAAAATACTGACTGAATAACTCCAAACAGATCGCTTTAGAGTTAAATTTTAGCTGTGCTTGCACATACATTTTCAACACTGCAATTTGATGATTCGGTTTTAATCATTCGGTGATGATTACAGCGTTTATCAAGTTGCTATAAATCTAAGCTGAGGATTGAAAAACATCAGGATTTAGATTGTTTAATAGCGGATACATATGTGTCGCTTGAATTTCTCGTATTAAAAGTTGTCTGATGTCACGGATGAAATTTGACTTCATGGCGATTCACTCACTTTTTTATTGTTGCCAATTAAAGCGTTATTGATACATGGTGATGAGCTATAGCGATGGTCTGCCCCCCAAGTACGAAAACCTGCACTATCAATATGAATCTGTCCTGATGCATAGACGCCTAAGCCCATGTGAAGTTCCTCACCAGAATCCAGCCAAAATTGACATAATTTTGCTTTGCGCTCTTGAATCATCAGCTGTTGGTTTAAGTCCGGATTTTCATCACCAATACGAAAATCTAATGCGGCATTAAAAATATGTTTGGATGAAGCAGCGCCTTTTGCACACTGATTAAGCTTGAAATTTCGATAGACAGAAGTCACGCTAAACTGGGTTAAAATTTTTTCATCCACAAGACGATTTAAAATTTTTAATGTTGGCACAATATTGCCCCACAGCTCTTGTGGCGGAACTTCAAATTCAGATGCATCACATTGTTGCCAATCTCTGGCTGTCTGTAAAAATTCAAAAGTAGGAATATAAGCAGAAATACCTTGTTGCTTTAAAAAGCGCTGATAAGCCTGAACTTTTTCAGCATTTTCCGGTTCACTAAGCCATTTTAAATAAGCAGGCGGCAGATTTTTTTCTTGTTTTAAAATACCTTGCTGCTGAGGAAAGTCTGCCTTTAATGGCACTTGTGGTGACGCTTGCTGAACTGTACGCATAGCATGAATTGTATTTGAGTTGTTTTGACTACATGCAGAAAGGCAGAGTATGAATCCGATCAAATATTTTTTGTTCATCTCAATTTGCAATGATCTCATAGCGTAAATTTAACTCAGATGAGTAGTGTTGATTAATATTGTTATGTTATAACATAACAATATGTATTTCAACTTAAGCTATTCCCCTATGAATCTTGTTCTTCCAGATGTTTCGGCTGAATCCTCACTCACAAGAAACTATTACTACCCACTCGATTGGGTCGGTATGGAAAAAATCGCGCTTCCGCTTTATCTCGAAAATAGTCTTTGTCAAAGCCAAGTGAATGCTTATGTCAGTTTGGATGATGTGTTTGCCAAAGGGATTCATATGTCGCGCTTGTATACCCGACTTTTGAAATTGAGCACGATCAAAAATTTAGCCCTACTTGATATTAAAGACGCTTTATTGGATTTCTTAGCCAGCCATAAAGATTTATCAGCACATGCCAAAATCGAAATTCCTAGTGAACTTTATATCGAGCGCCCTGCCTTAGTCAGCCAATTGTCTGGCTGGAAAAGCTATCCTTTTGTGTTGTCCTGTCAGCTTTTAAAAGATGATTTTTATGCTGAATTAAAAATCGAAATTCCCTATTCATCTACTTGTCCTTGTTCCGCAGCACTTGCCAGAAACATTATTCAACAAAGATTTGCAACCGCATTGGAAAATCACGAAATTCACTTAGACCCACAAGAAATCCTCAGTTGGCTAAATAGCACAGATGCAATTGCAGCAACGCCTCACAGTCAAAGAAGTTTTGCTCAGTTAAATTTCAAATTAGATCAAAACATTCAGTATATCCCACTGATTTTATTTATTAATCAGGCTGAACAAGCCTTGATGACACCCGTACAAACGGCGGTAAAACGTATTGATGAACAAGCCTTTGCTGTTGCGAATGGTCAAAACCTGATGTTTTGTGAAGATGCATTAAGACGCTTGTATGCCACATTTATCCATCATCCCAGCATTCTAGGCTTTAACTTTAAAGTGATTCATGCGGAAAGTTTACATGCTCATGACGCAGTTGCTCAGGGCGCTTGGCAATGGTAATGCCTTATCCTAACCACCCTCATTGTTTAACTTATTTAAAATGGTCTAGTCATGCTTAGAAAAAACCCATCTGGTGATCTCCCTGTTATCGATCAATCAGCCTATGTTGACCAAACAGCGATTATTTGCGGAAAAGTCATTATCCATGCCAATGTATTTATTGGACCTTATGCAGTGATCAGAGCAGATGAAACCAATGACGCGGGTGATATGGAACCCATCATCATTGGTGCAAATTCCAATATTCAAGATGGAGTGGTGATTCATTCCAAAGCAGGGGCAGCAGTGATCATTGGTGAAAATTCTTCAATCGCGCATCGCTCTATTATTCATGGTCCCTGTGAAATTGGACATCATGTTTTTGTTGGCTTTAACAGTGTGTTATTTAATTGCACAGTGGGTCATCACAGCGCGATTCGTCACAATGCAGTGGTTGATGGGCGTGATTTACCCGATCATTTTTATGTACCTGCAATGAGTTATATCAATCCCAAAACCGATTTAAAGCAATTTCCACCCATTGATATTTCAATCAGTGAGTTTTCAGAAAGCGTTGTCAGCACCAATATTAAACTGGTTCAAGGCTATAAGGCATTGCACAATGAGTTTTAAAAATTCGCCCCATCTTATTATTCGTAATGCCAATATTGTCAATGAAGGCAAGCAGTATTATTCCGATGTACTGATTCGACATGGTCGGATTGAAAAGATTCATCCCAATATTACAGGGGCTTATCATGCGAAAAATATAGATGCTGAAGGTTCGTGGTTAATTCCTGGCATGATTGACGACCAAGTTCATTTTCGAGATCCCGGCGCAGCGCATAAAGGCAATATTGCTTCGGAATCAATGGCAGCAACGATTGGTGGAATCACCAGCTATATGGATATGCCAAACACCAATCCAGCCACCTTAACTCTAGACGCTTTGACCCAGAAAAAGCAGATTGCAAAACAACATAGTCGGGCCAATTATGCTTTCCATTTTGGAGTCAGTGCGCATAATTTAGATATTATTGAACAGCTTGATCCCAAATCAATCAGCGGTGTTAAAGTTTTCATGGGCGCTTCTACGGGTGATATGCTCGTCGATGACCCTAAAGTTTTGGAACGCTTATTTGCAAATGTTCCAACGGTTTTATTGACTCATTGCGAGTTTACCCCTGCCATTAAAGCGGAAGAAAATTTCTATTTTCAAAAATATGGGGAAAATATTCCAGCAGAAATTCATGCGCAGATTAGAAATAAACATGTCTGCTTTGAAAGCTCAAAATTGGCTGTATCTTTGGCCGAGAAATATGCCACACAGTTGCATGTTTTACATATCACCACCGCGAAAGAACTGTGTTTGTTTAAAAATCTGCCTTTAAATCGAAAACATATCACAGCAGAAGTGTGTATCCATCATCTCAGTTTTGATGATGCTGATTATGCTACTTTGGGCCACTTAATTAAATGTAATCCCGCCATTAAAACCCAGCAAGATAAAGATGCTTTGATTAATGCCCTTTCGAATAGTAATCGCTTGGATATTATTGGTACTGACCACGCCCCACATACTTGGGATGAAAAACACCAGTCATATTTTTATGCCCCTTCTGGCCTGCCTTTAGTACAACATGCGTTACCTGCACTGATGGAGCTGGTTGCAGCAGGTAAACTGAGTATTGAAACACTGGTTCAAAAAACTGCACATCAAGTGGCAGACTTATTTAGGATCAAAGACCGTGGTTATATTCGAGAAGGTTACTGGGCTGATTTAGTGATCCTTCGAGAAAATCAACAGCACATTGCAGTGAAAGATCAAAAAAACTATATGAAATGCAATTGGACACCATTTATGCATAAAACATTTGCTTATGAGGTCAGCACCACAATTGTTTCGGGGCAACTTGCTTGGCATCAACAACAGCTGTTTTTGAATTGTCAGGGACAACAACTTGAAATTAATCGTTAAAATAGCAAGTAACGAATAAATGGCATGAATTTATTCCAAACCTTTGATATTTAAATGGATCATTTTTAAGTTTAAATATCATTTATCGTGAAATGTTCTCATGATTTTAATTCAATGAGAGAATTTACATCGAAAGGACTCCCAATATTCGTTTAAACCTGATTGACCTCAGCTTTAACGTTATTTTTCATCTTGCTTTTGCTTGAGTATAAGTCTAAAGTTAACTTTAATGTCAAGCGGAAGTCAGTAAAATGAACATTAGCGAGTTATCCAAACAAAGTGGTTTAAGTACCCCAACGATTCGTTATTATGAACAAATTAAACTGCTTCCTAAGGCAAAACGTAAATCTAATGGTTATCGTGAATATAGTGACAATGACCTCAAACAATTATTTTTAATTCAGCAAGCGCAACAAGTTGGATTTTCATTGGCTGAAATCAAAGCCTTTCTACCGTCAAATGTAGGCAAGTGGGATCATGATATTCTGATTGGACTACTCGAAAGTAAAATCAAAGACATTGAAGATCTAGAACAAAAGTTGTTGATCAGTAAGCAAAACCTACGCAGCATGATCACTGCAATCAATAGTAAGCCTGACGAAATCACCTGTGAAGAAAACGCCAACCGTTTACTGAATCTTTATTATGCCAATGATAAATGTTAAAAATTTCCATGTTATCGGAAAATCATAAAAGCGATTGAGCTTAAATCTCACTTTAAGCTCAGAATTGTGCATAAGTCATTGATAAATTATCTATGATGCTCAAACATTGGAGTCGTCAAAACTGCTTGATCAGTATTCTCATCATTACTTTAATCAGTGATCATACCTAAGCATTAGGGAAATCCTCTTTGAGCCACAGCCGCAGTACAGTCTGTCAGATCTAATCCGACATCTGAACAAAGCACTGTACTTAAGCTGAATGTGAATACTGACGCATACGTTTTTTATACTGACGTGTGCGGCATGTCGTTTCTGTCTGCTGTAATATCAAGGCCCATAAAGGTGAAACCTTAGGATTCGATTTTTTCCCATGACTAAGTTTCTGTAACTGGAATTTGACTGTTGCCATATTGGCAAGTGAAGCTAAGGTTTTATTTTCCCAGTGAATCGGTTTCAATTCAGGTGCGATATTCTGACCTTGTTTCCATGCATTGGGTAAGTTAGGGTCGATTGCTAAGGCTGTTGCAATCCCCACCATATCGATCCCACTGTCAATGACTTGTTCTGCAATGGGTTTGCGACGAATACCACCAGTCACCATAATCGGCATATGGGCAACCTTGCCAATTTCTTGAGCAAATTCTAAGAAATAAGCTTCACGCGCCAAAGTCCGTCCATCTCTGGCTTGGCCTTGCATAGCAGGTGCTTCATAACTCCCCCCTGACAACTCAACCAAATCAACCGACAAATCATTTAACATTTTAACTACTTGCTGCGCATCCTCAGCACTAAAACCACCACGTTGGAAATCGGCAGAATTCAGTTTAACAGCAACTGTAAATGTTGATGACACCACTGCACGTACTGCTTTGACAATCTCAATCAAAATACGCGCACGGTTTTCCAATGAGCCGCCCCATTGATCTTGACGTTGGTTGCTTAAAGGCGAAAGGAACTGACTGAGTAGATAGCCATGAGCTGCATGAATTTCTACACCAGTAAATCCCGCCTTTTCACCTAAATGTGCGGTATTGGCAAAACGTTGAATCACTTCGTCAATCATGGCTTGAGTCATTTCAATTGGAGTATTAAAACGATCTGACATTTTACCTAAATCTAAAGCCACAGCAGAGGGTGCCCACGTTGGCTGACCTAAATTTGACTGCATTTGGCGGCCCGGATGGTTGATCTGCAACCATGCTTGCGCGCCTTGAGAACGTGCGATTTTCGCCCAACGTTTGAAGTGCGCTAAATGCTGTTCATCTTCCAAGACCACACCACCCGGTCCTGTCATCGCACGACGATCCACCATCACGTTACCTGTAATGATTAAACCAACACCACCATCTGCCCATGCCTGATACAAACGCATGAGCTCTTCTGATGGTGCATGATTGAGATCTGCCATATTCTCTTCCATCGCAGCTTTTGCAATACGATTTGGAATCTGAGTACCATTGGGTAAAACTAATTTTTCAAAGACGTTCATTTTTATAGCCTCATGGAGTATGGACTTACTTTAAGATTAAAGTTCACTTTAATGTCAATCCTTTTTTCGCATTTAATTTTTATTATTTTAAGAACTAATTTTATTCAAAGACTTACATCATAATAAGATAATAACGATCTGATACTTTAATAAATAAAGAGGCCGCAAGGCCTCTATTGATATTCTGTTTTTAAATCAAACGACAACTATTCACTCGCGAATAAACGCCAATAAATCTGGATTAATCACATCGGCATTGACGGTTAACATACCGTGTGAATAACCTTTATAGGTTTTTAATCGGCCATTTTGAACCAGTTTGGCAGAAAGTACCCCTGAGTTTTCATAAGGTACAATTTGATCATCATCCCCATGCATGACTAAAACAGGCACTGAGATTTTTTTCAAATCTTCGGTAAAGTCAGTCTGTGAAAATGCAACAATTCCATCATAATGCGCTTTTGCTCCACCCATCATCCCCTGTCGCCACCAATTCAATACGACGGGTTCTGAAGGTTGAGCATCTGGTCGGTTAAAGCCATAGAATGGCCCCGCTGGTAGATCATGATAAAACTGAGCACGATTTTTAAAAAGCTGATTCTGTAAGTCATCAAAGACTTCTTTGGCTAAACCTTGCGGATTTTTTTCCGTTTTCAGCATAATTGGAGGTACAGCACTGACCAATACGGCCTTGGATACATTTTCCTCGCCATGACGTGCAATGTAGTGAACAACCTCACCACCACCAGTGGAGTGACCAATATGTACTGCGTTTTTAATGCCCAAGTGTTTGACCACTTCTGCAACATCATCGGCATAGTGGTCCATATCATGACCATCCCAGACCTGACTTGAACGTCCATGTCCGCGACGATCATGTGCAACCACACGAAAACCTTCATTTAAAAAGAACAATAACTGAGAATCCCAGTCATCCGAGCTTAATGGCCATCCATGATGAAAAAACAATACTGGGGCATCTTTCGGTCCCCAATCTTTATAAAAAATATCAACACCATCTTTTGTCGTAACATATGCCATGTTAATTTCTCCTGTGTATGATTTACACTTTGAATAACTTATTGCTGTTCTCATTTATGTCAGTAAATTACAATGTTTGATACGATTCGTATGGACCGTCATTCTATACTAAGGTTAAAGTTAACTTTAAGGTCAATGCTTTTGGTGATTTTCTGATAGCAGAAATGTAAATCTATAAAAAATAAAAATACACAAATATCAGGATTTATTATTGAAAGAAAACAGCTTTTTTTTTATATAGGATTGTTGACGCTTTATGTCGTTACATGATTTAAACCATTACAGGTTTTCTGTTCAAAGCTTCAATTACAATCCACACTATTTTTTATTAAGATAAAAATGGATATAAAAAGCCAAGACTGGTTTAAAAATCTTGGCTTTAACCTGTTGCAATGGGCTTAGACAATATGAAGTTGGGTGTTGGTTTTTATTTCTTTTTAGGTTTCAATATTTTTCGCAATAATTTTACCCATAAACTCCACTCACTATTTTTCTTGTCAGCTGTAAAATGATTCTCAACTTTATCAAATGCGTCTTCAATATAGGCATCGTGCAACCAACGAATTGCTAAAGCCCATTTTAAAGTCGCTAAACCTGTTGTTTTCATATCAATAATATGTGAAATTTCTGTTTTGTTGGGTTCTAATTCATTAATGCTAAATCTGTGAAAACCATTAAAACCTGTTAAGTCAAACTGAAAAGTGATTGATTTTTCGGGCTGATAATCTGCCACAGAATATCTGATTGGTCCATGCCCACCTTTTGAACCCACACTTAATCCATTGTCCAACTTCATGGGTGGCCATTTGTCTGTTGCTAACATCAAATCATTATCTGTTGACAAAGTCCTGAATAACTTAGCAATTTCAGCCTTTGATTGCTGAATTTCTCTTTTATGGATATTAATTACTTTCATTTTTCCTGCTCAATGGTCATGTTTGTTTGTCAGGTTATTGTTGTTGATAAAATGAAGCACAACTATCAAATATACGAAACTGTGTAAAAAATGCAAGTAAGCATTATTATTCACTTATTTACTTATAATCAGTATAGCTCTTACGAAATTAAGCTTCGGAATGATTTTTAAATGTGGTTAAGCTTTATCAAGCATCAAACTTTGATCATTGCATAGAAAGAAGAGTATGAAAATCAAGTTTACACTGCCACGCTTTGTATTTTTTATTGATATAAAAAAGCCAAGACTGGTTTAAAAATCTTGGCTTTAACCTGTTGCAATGGAAGTTAGGCGATACGATATTTTGCCTCTTCAGAAATACGCTGTAATGCCTGACGCTGTTTTTTGAAATAAGGTAAAACATGTTCGCCAAGGCGATAAGCTTCTTCTAAATGTGGATAGCCCGCCAAGAAAAACAGATCAATCCCAATACTGTTATATTCTTGAATCCGCTCGATAATCTGCGAATAACTTCCCACTAAAGCAACACCTGGTGGAATACCAATATAGCCAAAGCCTGACCAAACATTGGGATGAATAAAGAAATCATCGACGTTTTTACTGCCTGCTTTTTCACTATATTCTTTTTCAAAACTCAATACACGTGCCGATCTCAAACCTGCATGTGCAGCAGACGCATGTAAGCGTTGTTTTTCAGCAGCTTCATCCAAATAACATTGTGCCTCTGCCAACGCTTCTTGTTCACTACGGCGTGCAATCGTATCAATGGATAAGCCGAATTTAATATTATCCCGCCCATATCTCGCAGCACGTTTGCGCACATCTGCAATCAATTCAGCAATTTCACTAGGTTTTTCAGCACGCATTAAATAATAATCAGCATGCTTCGCACCAAACTCACGGGCAGCCTCAGACGATCCTGCCGTACAAATGATCGGTAGTTCAGCTTTATTCAGAGGATATTTTAAACCACCACCTTCAGCAGAATAATATTTGCCCTGGTAATGGAATGATTCATTATACCAATACCCTTTCACCACATCTAAAAATTCAGTCGCACGGATATAACGGTCATCGTGCGGAGTAACATCCCCAACTTGGCGCTGAATAACCTCAGAGCCGCCGTTGATAATATTCCAAACCAACCGATTCCCTGTGGCACGCTGATACGTTGCTGCACTTTGTACTGCATTATAAGGACTAAAATGATAAGGCTGGAATGCAGTCACAAAGTTTAAACGCTTGGTTTCTCTTGCCAATAAGGAACACACTGTCCACGGTTCTTCACCTGTAGGTGCATTCACCATCAGCGCACCTGCAAAACCATTGATTTCAGCCGCACGAGCCACTTGGCTAAGATAGTCGATATAGGTAAAGTCATCACCAACTTGGTAATTCGATGTTGCACCAGTATTTTCTACACCTGCGACACGTGACCAATCACCACGATTGCGTGGATCACCTGCTAAGTACTCTGCTTCACCATGCAGTGGTAGACGGGTAAAAAATTCAATTCCCATGATGTTCTCCGTATAACTTAGAATTTAGCAGTCAAAGAAACACCAACTTGACGTGGGTTTCCATAAGTTAAAACATATTGTCCAGCGGGACCATTTGGACGGCCATGTACTTGATATTCTTCATTCAATAGATTTTTAACGTAAGCATTGACTTGGTATTTGTTATTTGCGCTATGGTAGCCAACATTGGCATTCCATAAGGTATATGCTTTTTGGCTTAAGATTGGATCTAACGAATAGTCTTGACGGTTTACGAGGAAAAACTCACGGTCACGGTAGCTGGCATCTGTACCTACAACAACACGAGCACCATCATTGAGATTAAAGGTATATTCTCCACCCAGACCGACGGTGTATTTTGGCGAACGGACTAGACTGTTGCCTGTATTATCTGCATTAACTACATTGGTTACCGGGTTTTTATCGACGAAATCGGTATATTCGCTGTCAAGATAAGCACCAGCAAAACGTAAACGTAGATTTTCAGTCACTGAATAATCTAATTCTAATTCAGCACCTTTAACTTCAGCTTTTGGTCCATTGGCGAGAACCGAGGTCACACCGCCACCTTGTCCCTCTGTTGCAACCAGTAAATTGGTTTGAATATCTTTATAGTCATAATAAAAAATATTGGCATTTGCGATTAAATCTCCGTCCAATAACGTAGACTTTAAACCAAGTTCATAACTATTTAAGTATTCAGGATTCACGTCGGCAAGTTGGGTTAAGCTGCTGGATAAACCGGTGTTAAATCCACCTGAACGGAAACCGCGTGCGAATCTAAAGTAAGTATTTAAATTAGGATTAATTTCATATTCTGGGGTGATGTCATAGGTCAACTCATTCCAAGTTTTATTGCGACTTGTTGACCCATTTGCATTTGGGGTTGGGTTATAAACAGCATTGCTATAGCCATCTTTTTTCCACCAACTGCCTTTTGTATAGTCTCCCGTTGTGATCTGAGTCAGATTGAGATCAATATCTTTTTCTTCACTGGTCCAACGTAAACCACCTGTCACTTTAAATTTATCTGTAAATTTATAGGTACTGTTACCAAAAAGTGCAAAGCTTTGAGTGGCTTGGTTATAGGTTATATCTCTAAATGCTGGCGTAGACGTAGTTTGAGAAGCAGCGCCATTTGGCAATGTTTTATTGACACGTGCACTAACTCCAGTGGAATCTAAATCCTCATTGAAATAATGAAATCCTGCAATCCAGCTTAAGCGTTTTTCAGCATCAGAAGCGATGCGGAACTCTTGGCTATATTGACGCCATTCATTATCACTATAGCTTCGTGCGACATCATAAGGGGTGTAATCACCATCTGAAATCGACTTTTGTGTGGTCTTATCAAAAGCAGTAATCGAAGTAAAGCTATATCCGCCCCCCAAATCTCCAGTTAAGGTTAATGACGCGCCATCATGCTGAATCTTATTGTTTTCATCTAAATCTAAATTGGTGTCTCGTCCTTTAGGTCTTTCATAAATACCCCAGTATTTACCCACGCTTAAGGAACCATTACTGCCTAAACCATTATAAGTTTGGCTGTGTAGATTGACCAAGGCATCCCATTCATCATTGATTTTGCCTAGCACTTGGAAGCGAAAAGATTTTTTATCCACGTTGCCATAATCTTCACCATTGGCAATATTCTTTGCATATCCGTCACGATCTTCAGAGTAAAAAGCCCCACGAACCGCAACATTTTCTGAAATTTTACCGTTTGCTGCGCCTTCAAATGTTCGTAGGTTATGATCCCCTAAACCAATGGTTGCATATCCATTGGGTTTATCTGAAAAATTAGGCTTTTTAGAAATATAATTGACTGCACCCGCAGTGGTGTTTTTCCCATAGAGCGTACCTTGTGGACCACGTAAAACTTCTATACGCTCTAAATCAAACAAGTCACCTGCACCTGCAACTGGCGCATTTAAATAAACCCCATCTGCATACACGCCAACAGGAAATACTGTCGATGCAGCCACATCTCCCGTACCTAGACCACGAATATACCAACGTGGACGACTATCCCCATCTGGGTTTTCAGCTGCAGCATTTGGTGTATAGGTTAAAACATCCCCAATAAAAGTAGAGCCTTTCGCAGCCAAGTCCTTACCCGAAACAGCAGTAATTGCAGTTGGAACTTTTTGAATATTTTGCGCCCGATATTGTGCAGTGACGATCACATCACTTAATTTTTTGACATCTTTGGCTTTTTCAACCTGTGCTTGTTGTGCTGGTGTAGTCTCGATCTCTTCATTTGCAATAGCCAGTGTTGAAACACTCGCCGTTACGCCCCACATAGCAGTTAAAATACTCTGCCTAATTTTTGTAACCTTAAACATGCTGACTCCATTTAAATAAATCTATTCTTGTTATTGGCAACTTTTGTGCCATTTCATTTATTTAAATATTTTCAAAGTGTTATATAAAAAATCATAAAAAAATTATTTATTTTTGCTGATAGATAGACATTTTTAATTGTTGTATTGTTGTTATTTCAACATTTTGCTGTTTTTTATTTTTAATGATATCTACTAAGAATAAATTTATAAAAAGCCATACAAAAGTATGGCTAATGCAATCAAAAAATAAAAATCTGTTTAATTTAGAATTTATAGCTAAATTGTCCTTGTACCGTCAATGGACGCATTGGCTGTAAAAACTCGCTATTTGCACCAGCTAAACCATTTACGAAATTACGTTCATTGGTCAAATTAAGAATATTTAAGCCCACTGTCCACTGCGGTTGACGATAATAAAGTCCCAAATCTAAATTATAATTATTGGGTACCTTTACGGTCTGACTTAGATTGGTATACCAGTTACTTGTCCACCAACCCGATAGGTTTAGCCCAAAACCTGACTGGTGTTGATAGTCCACATAAGCACTTGCAGAATATTTAGGAATGCCTGCTGCATCATAACGTCCTGCTTTGCGTTGGTTTAAAGCATTGCTATCGCCCCATACCGTCGCATTGTCTGCATGGAAACCAAAAGGTGAAAAACCAGCTGGAATAATGGAAGAATATTCAGCATTGAGATAGGTTAAGTTTGCCCCGATCGCGATATTTTTTTGTAGCTGCCAACGCAATGATGATTCAAGGCCTTTGATTTCAAAACGCGCCATATTGCCATTGGTATCAGGTGATAAATCGCGCTTCTGTTCAAAACCACTGAGCGTTAACAGAAGTTGATCAGTGATCGGCTCGTATTTCACTCCCACTTCTTTTAATTCACTTTGGCTGTCAAAAGCCAAAGGATTTAGCTGATTTCCAGCGCCCCAAATTAAAAATGGACCAAATACACCCGTATTCAAAGCTGTACTTTTATCATAAGTAAAATATAGGGTACTTTTTTCAGTAGGTTTAATAAAGGTACTGGCTTGATAGCTGAGCAAACTATATTTATTGGAATCTGAGCGGACATCTGTAGGGACTAAAACCAGTGGATTCTCTAATTTTGCTTTTATAGAACTGTGGTTAATTCCCAGATTAATCCCAAAAACATCATTAAAGGTAAAATTTTGCTGTGTAAATACGCTGTAAGTGTCCCAAAAGCCTGTTCCTGTATAAACTGCACCACCTCCATTGGGAGGAAAACCGCCTTTTTCAGCATATAAGCCATGACCCACAGGGTACATTCGAGGTAGATTTAAATAGCCAAAATACTGCGAATACTGTGGAACACCAGCCTGCCCAATCCAGCTTCCAGTCGAACCGCCATGATTGACCAACCCCAATAAATCCCCCGGGTTTTTCTGTGATGGATCATTGGTTAAATCATAAGGATTGATATTAAAACTATTGTTTGCTGCGAGAGAGGTAAATTTCTCATGCCGATAAGCGCCACCTGTACTGCTTTTATTGTTGATTTTGACACCCAATAGCTCAAAGTCATGATCGCCTAAAAACTCTAAGCGGTTATCCAATAATTCATGGTCCAAATCGGTAAAGAAACTCCCAACAGAATCACCCAAATCACGACTCTTTTGATATAGCGTACTATTGGCCACAGACCAATTTTCATTGATATCTTTGACCAGTTTAAATTGTGTACTAAAGCGCTTTGCACTGTTTTTATCTTCGCTCCGACCAGAAACATCATCATCTAATTTGACTAAGCCATTGCCTGCGATTGATGGATCATAAACCCAACCTCGAATTGTACCCGCTTGATCAGCAGTGGAACTTGGCAAAGGAGAAGTCTGTACTGGACCTACAGCAATATATTGATTTTTATCATTCTTCTGCCGAGTTTGCCAACCAATCACTTTAGAGTGAGCTGCACCTGACTCAAAGACTGGAGACCAAAAGTTTGAACCGTTTTGAATAATCGGGGTCGCTCTGCCTTTATAGTATAGCCCTTGATCAACGGATTGTTGTGTCGCTCTGTTCCAACCATGCGTCACATTAAAATCTGAATAATCGTCATAACTGATATTCCAGTCAACCCGTAGACTGTCATCTGGACGCCAAGCCAAAGCACCATAAAATGCATTAAAATTATTTTTTACATTGTCATAATAGTCATCTGTTCGTTGTGCTGTTGCACTGACACGAAATGCCAATTCTTTAGAAATAGGTGCAGTATGATCAATACTGACTGAGAAATTAGGCTCAGCACCTTGCCCTGCATAAATTGAACCCACTGATCCCGAAATCGTGGTTTGTGCTTTATTAAAATTCGGTTTTTTGGTGAGATAATTAATATATCCCCCTGAACCTGAGGTCGGTGCAAAAATTACCCCCGTTGGTCCTGCAACAATATCAGCAGCTTCATAGGCATTTAAATTGGTCGGATGTCGGGTACTGTATATTCGTTGGCTATCTTGAAAAACTTCGGAATTTTGCCCACGTATCTGTGGCGCGAAATTGGCATTTTGCCCACCTCCTCTGGTGATACTTGGAGCATACTTAACCAAATCATCTGCACTACGAATAACATCTTCACGAAACTGTTGTTCTGATATTTGTGAAACGACACGTGGGGTATCTAATACAGAACTATCCGTCCCATAAATCGAAGTGACTTTACGCTTGGGGAGAATGGTGGCTTTTTTATGTGCTCCTGTCACCACAACATCGGCTAAGGTAATTACATCACCATTAGAATCCTTGGCTTGCTCTGAGGTTTCTTCAGCAAAAATAGCGCATGGAAAGATTGCCCCAAATAGCCCTAGCGCAATCACCAGTGGCTTTAATTGAAAGTTCTGTTTCATATCACACTCAGTAAAATAAATTTACACTGCGTTACGCAAAGCCTATGCCAATCTTTAAATAGGCAAAACTCAAATATAAAACATTGATTTTTATTACTTTTAAATAACCTTCATTGATATACAACTTTTATGCATGTTTATTTTTTCAACAGAAATGCTGAAAAAGCAACAGTGACAAAAAACACAATGCTTATAATTAATTGATAAATATCAGAAAAATATAAAAAAGAATTGGCATTCATTGTGCAATCTCCTTTGGATATGTTCTAACTGAGTATTTTTAATGACACATGAAACCTTGTTACTCTCACGTCGAAAATTTTTAACCCAGAGTCTTACTGCGCTCGGTGGCGTTTCTTTAATCAGTGGTTTATCTGCTTGTGGACAATCTCCACAACCTAGCGCTGACTCCCAAAGTTCACTTTCCAGTACCCCTAAGCATGGTGGAACAATTCGATTAGGGCTGATTGGTGGACAACAATCAGGTAGCCTTGACCCTCACCTTTCAGCATCAGGAAGTGGGATTACCCGTGGATTTGCGATTTATAATAAGCTCTGGGAATGGGACGAAAACATGCTTCCTCGTCTTGCTTTGGCTGAATTTGCAGAACCTAATCATAATGCCAGCGAATGGACCATACGACTGCGTAAAGGTTTAGAATTTCATCATGGTAAAACCGTCAGCGCAGATGATGTCATTTTTTCATTGCAACGCTTAACAGATCCAAAGCTTGCCTCACCTTTTCGGAATCTTGTGCAATGGATTGATCGTGATCGTATCCAAAAATTAGATCAATATACAGTACGCATCCCTTTTATTAGTTCAATTGCTGGCTTTGTGGCGCTGCCTGAAACTTGGGTCAATTTTGGCGGTATTGTCCCCACTGATTTTGATCCCATTCATAACCCTGTGGGTGCAGGTCCTTATAAAGTCAAAGAATTTATCCCCGGTCAACGTTCTGTCTTTACTCGGTTTGAAAATTATTTTAAAGCAGATCGGCCTTATGCAGATCGTTTTGAAGTCATTGACTTTAAAGATCAAGTTTCTCGACTAAATGCATTATTGGCAGGACAAATTGATCTTGCAAATGCGATTTCACCTGAATACATTAAAATTTTAGAGCAAGCAAAACATATTCAAACGGTTCGTTCTCAAACCAATACCCACAATAGTTTTGACTTTAATACTCAACAGGCACCATTTAATGATCCCAAAGTCCGCCAAGCATTTCGTTTAATCGCCGATCGTCAAGAGCTGATACAACAGGGTTTAAACGGTCAGGGACGCATCGCCAATGATTTATATTCGCCACAGGATCCAGCATTTCTAAATTTGCCACAACGTCAACAAAACATTACGGAAGCCAAGAATTTATTGGCTCAAGCGGGCTTTAAAAATGGCTTAAGCGTTGAACTGATTACCCCCGTTGGCAACGCCCAACCTGCCCTGATATTTGCAGAACAAGCAAAGAAAGCCAATGTCAGTATTCGAGTCAAACAAGTTGATTTAGCTACCTTTAATGGACCTGATCGGAGTAAATGGCAATTCTCCAGTAATGCAACCAACGTGGGTACACCGTATTTATCCACTGCTGTAGTGAATGATGCGCCAATTTCAACAACCAATCGTGTCAACTTTAAAGACCCAGAATATAGTGAGCTGTTTTATAAAGCACTGGCTGAACCCGATTTAGCCAAGCGTAAAGTGTATTTGGCTCAGGCACAAAAAATTCAACATGAACGCGGTGGAATGCTGATTTGGGGTTTTAGCCATAGCATAGATGCTGCATCGAAACAGATCGGAGGATTAGCGGCAGAACACACTATTTTCCCAACGTGGCGTTTTGAGAAATTATGGACCAATCAAGCCTAAAATAAAATTTGCAGAGCCTTAACACCAGCAAGCATCTGCTGTAGTCAGCGATCCTCTGACTTTTCAAGGACGAAAAGTCAATCCAGTATGGGGCTCTGATGATGCATCCCGACTATTACTGCCCAACACAACGACCTTAATGTTGCTGATCAAAATCGTAAATAACACATTCATTTTGTACACATTCAGTGTATATAAATCATGCTTATACAAAGCAATAAAATTTGAACGCTGTTTTTATTTTAACTATCATATTTTTAGGCACTAAAAAAGCTGCCGTAGCAGCTATTTCATTCAGCATCCAAAGACTACTTGGGTACAGTAATCACAGATAATTTTTCTACCCCTACTCGCTCAATACTGGCAAGTAATTTTGCAACTGTTCCATAAGGAATGGTCTCATCGGCATTTAAATTCAAAGCCAATTTAGGGTTACTGTTTTTACGTGACTGGATCTCTTTTTCAAAACTTGCCAAAGTTACTTTATCCTTGTCAAGGAAGATTTCTCCTTGCGGATTAACACTAATGACAACCGCTTTATTCTGATCCGTTGACTGCGTCGGTGCAGCCTTGGGTAAATTTACTTTCACGGTATTGGTTAATAGGGGCGCTGTAACGATAAACACGATGAGTAAAACCAGCATCACATCAACCAATGGCGTAATGTTAATTTCACTCACCACATCATCTTCTTGGGAGGTTGAAACGGCCATTATGCAAACACTCCTTTTTCTTTGACTTCTTTACTAGATGCATCATGATTGACTACAGTATTTCCAGTGGTATTTTTTGGCTTAGTGACAGGTAACCGAAAGCCCGCTTTTTGATTTAAACTGACAAAATCAGTAGCAAAATCATCGAGGTCTGCACCGATGGTTTTAACTTTACGTATGAAATAGTTATAAGCCAACACAGCGGGTACCGCCACAGCAATACCAATACCTGTAGCAATCAAGGCCTCACCAATTGGCCCTGCAACCACATCCATACTTGCATTACCTGAATGTGCAATGGCCTGTAAAGCATGAATAATCCCAAACACTGTTCCAAATAGTCCAATGAACGGTGCGTTATTGCCAATCGAAGCCAATAATGCAGAACCTTTTTCCAATTGACGACGTTCAGTTAAAATTTGCTTGCGTAAATGACGCTCTAATAGATCCTGACGACTCCAACTGTTTTGCAAATCTTGATGAGTCTTTTCATCTGCCTCAATCAAGGTTTGAAAACCGGCATTTGCAACACGGGCTGTAGGGCCTTCACCTTGTTGTGATTGAGTCACTGCCTCAGGCAAATTTTTGGCTTTCCAAAAGGCTTCGACAAAGACCTTACTTTGCTTGCTGGCTTTCTGTGTCTGTACCACTTTAACCACGATCAACACCCATGTGACGATGGAGAAAGCAACCAATAACCAGATTGTGCCGTCATGGATCAATGAATTTATGTCTGTCATGTAGATATCCTCTTAATTTAAAATAGGTTATTTCGGTAATTGATAATGAATTGGAACATCAACCCAACCTTCGACAGGTGTTTTACCTTTTAAGGCCGGTGAAAATTTCCATTGCTTTACTGTTCTTACAGCCGCGCTGTCTAAAAGTTTTTTGCCGCTACTTTGTTTAACCGTTACGCTATCTGGGCTACCGTTTGGCAATACTTTGACCCTTAAAATTACCGAGCCTTCCCAACCACGTTCTAAGGCCTGTTCTGGGTACTCTGCTGCGGGGTTGCTTAGATAACCTGCATAACCCTTGGCTTCTGTCACAGGTAAATTGTCATCAGTAGGCTTCACTGGTTCTGCTGTTTTTGGAGCAGGTTCAGCGCTCAGTTTTTTGCTTACAACAGGTTCCTCAGTTTTTTGAACTGTGTCTTGCGCAATGGGTTTTACAATCGGTTTGGCTTGCTCCACAGTTTTTTGAACAGGTTTCGGCTGTTCGATAGGTTTCGCAATCGGTTTTGATTTTTCGACCACAGGCGGAATTTTGGGTTTTTGCGTCACTGGTGGAATTTTAGGTTCAATGACTTTAGGTGGTTCCACTGGTTTGACAATTTCAATCACCACGGGTTCTGGCTTTGCAATGTCCAAAGCTGGTGTCGGTAATTGTTTTGCGATATACCAAATACCCAAATGTGCTGCAGCAACCGCAATGATCGCGATCCACAATTTATTCAATTTTGCTGGAGGTGATTGACTCACATCCAAATGATGTCGTGTAAATGGGTCTGATATGCCAGTTGCAGTTGAAGCAGATGCATATTGCCCAAATAGCAACGCCCGCTGATGGGGATTAAATATTCGTTCACTCATGGCAATTTAAACTAAAAAATAAAATACTGTATTGAAAATTGCACAAGTCATGCCAACAATATAAGCTACTAATTTTTATAAATTTAATTAAAAACACTCTTCGATTTGTCAGCAAAGCTGTTGGTTTTAAGACAGTTCTATGCTGTTGAAACAACAAGATCCCTCTGATATCTCAAAGGGATCTAAACTTATTATTTTAATTTATATCCAACCAAGGGTAAGACTTCTTCAGCAACCCGATATGCTTCTTCCAAATGTGGGTTACTGGCGAGAATAAAATGCCCAACACCAATGTCGATATATTCTTGTAAGCGCTGTGCCACTTGTTCATAGCTCCCCACTAAAATACAGTTTGGACCACCCCTTACATTTGACATACCAGCCCAAACATTTGGACTGACAAATAAGTCTTCAAAACGATTGCCTTGTGCTAAGGCCTGCTGACGTTTTGCACCAACTGACTCAGTATCTTTACGTTCAAATGCATTGCCATCAATAGCGATGGTTTCATACATCTGTTTAAGCTCTTGAAACGCTTGTTCCTGTGTAGGGCGTGCCAAAATATCAATACGCATACCAAACTTTACCTTATGGTCTGGGGTATTATGTGCAAGGAAGGATCGCGCCTGTTCAATCACTTTTTTCTGCTGTTCAACAGGTTCCCCCCAGGTTAAGTGGATATCGGCATGCCGACCTGCAACTTGCAGTGCCGCTGGACTTGCTCCCGCTAACCACAAACGAGGAACGTCATATTGATTCATTGGGTATTTCAAACCACCTTGTTCAACGTGGAAAAACTTTCCATCATAGTCAAAAGGTGCCTGATGCGAATACCCTTTTACAAACTCTAAAAATTCATTGGTTCGCGCATAGCGCTGATCATGTTCAATAAAATCACCATAGGCACGTTGCTGTGCCCCACCGCCACCTGAAATCACGTTCCATTCAACCCGTCCCTGACTGAGACGCTGCAAACTTGCTGCCATTTGGCTTGCGTATGCAGGATGGATAAACCAAGGTTGAATCGCAATCAATAATCGGAGTCTTTTGGTTTCTCTTGCCAATGCCGATGCCAGCACCCACGGTTCTTCAGTATGTGGAAAAGCAGGAATCAATGCGCCGTGAAAACCCACGATATCTGCGGCTTTTGCTACCTGTTGTACATAATCATAGTAGGCAAACAATTCATCTTGATGTTGAGGTGCCACACGTTGAGGGGATTGTACTGCTGGGCCCAACTGGTTCCATTCACCTCGTGTATGTAACTGATGTGCTCGACGACCATCCCCATGCACAGGGATTCTCCATAAAAATTCAACAGACATAATACTTCTCAATAATTTAAAGGTTTTACACGCTATCGTGAGTGATACAACTCATGAGCAGAAACTATGCCGTTTTTTATTCAATATTGAATTCATCTATATTGTTGTTTTATCTAAATATTATAAAAACCCAGCTAAACAAGGTGTTGAAATTTCAACACTTATCCATCCAATACTGTCGGTTTCACAACATAACCTGTTTGATCCATTCAAATAACACCAATCATAAAAACATAACAAACTGATTTATATAAAATAATTATTTTGGCTTGGTTCTTGCTCTATCCCCTTATATTTCTAGATTTTTATGATGATATGCGTATTTTTTCTGGTCTTTTTTTAAGTTTTAGTCTTTTAGGATTGGTTGCTTGTGGCGTACAAAAAACCGAAGATCCAAACCAAAGTAAAACCAGTCAACAACAGCTTCGTATTGCGGTTGTGGCCAATGGAACTTCTGGCGGTCTGGACTTTATTGGTGTACCACAACTTATCGCACAGGACCCCATTTTTCTAAAAGCAATAAAGCAGAAAAATATTGAATTAAAGTGGGAACCTGTAACCACTGCGGCTGTGGCCACCTTAGTCAATGAAAGCTTTATCAACAATAAAATTGATTTTGCTTTTTATGGCAATCTTCCTGCTGTAGTACTCAATGCCACTGGTGTTAGAACACAAATTGTCGTCCCTGGCGGAGTCGGTAATAATGTTTATTTGGTGGTTCCAGCGGATTCACCCATCAAAACCATTGAGGACCTCAAAGGTAAAAAGATTGCCTTACATCGTGGTCGTCCTTGGGAAATTAATTTTGCTCAATTGATACAGAGCAAAGGTTTAAAGCTTAAAGATTTTCAAATCATCAATCTCAATCCACAGGCGGGAGCTGCTGCTTTATCCGCTAAAAGCGTCGATGCATTTTTTACCTTAAGTGATGCGCTCACTTTACAAGATCGCCATCTTGGCAAAATTATTTGGTCATCGCAAAGTCTACCCGCTGACTGGAAAATGCGTGCTGAACTATGGGGACGCAAGACTTATCTGGATCAACATCCAGACACAACCCAACTACTTGCTGATGCGACAGTACGGGCAATGCAGTGGATTTCACAGCATCAAGATGAATTCCAACAAAGTCAAACCAAATTTGGTCAGCCTCTAAGTGTGATTCAACGCGAAAGTCAAAATACCAGCAGTAACTGGCAACAAGATTGGTCACCTGAGTACCAAGTGGATTTTCTTAAACAGCATTATGCAAAAGTCATCGACCATGCTGTAAAAAACCAATTGATTCAAACGCCAATCAAAGCTGAAGAGTTGCTCAATGCTCAGTTTACCAGTCAAGCCATTCAAAATTTACAACCACTTGATATTCAACATAAGCAAGGAAACTAGGTCATGAAAATCCTCGTAAATCCGCTTATCGAAAAAAAAATCGTGGCGATCAAAGCACCATTATGGAGGCGACTGTCTTCTGAGCAGGTCTATCGCTTGCTCTCATTCCTTTCACCCATTTTGGCGTTACTGGTTTGGCAATTGATTAGCTATTTACAGATTTTTCCAACCCAAATTTTAGTACCACCTATAACGGTATGGCAGACATTTCTTGCCTTGTTGCAAAGTGGTGAACTACAACTGCATTTAAAAGATAGCCTTTCTCGACTGCTGATGGGTTTTTCAATTGCGGCCACCTGTGCGATTTTGTTTGGCATTGCCTATGCATCTCTCACCTCTTTCCGAAATTACACCTATATTTTGTTCAATATCCTTTATCAAATTCCAATCTTTGTGCTTATTCCTATTTTTATTTTGGTTTTTGGCATTGGTGAACTATTTAAAATTTTACTGATTATTAAAGCCTGTTTTTTTCCAATCGCACTCACAACAGCTGATGCTGTTAGAAATATTCCTAAAAAATATATTGAATTGGGCCAGATCTACAAATTAAAAACTCCAGCATGGTTGAGATACATCATCATCCCTTGCATCCTCCCACCATTAATCGGTGGACTGCGGATTGCTCTAGGTCGTGCTTGGTTGATTTTGGTGGCCGTTGAATTACTTGCTGCAGGCACTGGCATTGGTCAAATGATGGAGCTCGGACGACAAATGTTACGTTTAGACGTTGTCATGGTCGGAGTTTTTATTACAGGAATCATTGGTTTTGCTTTAGATAAAACTTTACGTCAGCTCGAACAATATCTTGTATCACCTGCATTGAGTTCAAGGGGGAAATAATGTCACAGCATCCACTGAACTTAAAAAGTGCTTTTGCGCAACCACTGATCTTGATCAAAGGTCTGCTGCTACCGCTCCTTTTACTGGCTTTATGGCAATACAATTCAAGTTTAGGCGCCAGTCATGCCTATGCATTTGTGCCTTTACAGAAGGTGTATTTTGCTTTTATTCAGCTGCTTGAAACAGGTGAATTATGGTTAAACACATGGGGAAGTCTTAAAAAAGCTGGACTGGGGTTTTTACTTGGCTCGACAACAGGGCTACTACTCGGTGCCTTACTTGCCTATTCAAAAATTTTAAATGCCTTGGTTTCACCATTATTTAATAGCATTCGCCAAGTACCCTTACTTGGTTTAACCCCATTGATTGCACTGTGGTTTGGCAATGGTGAGCAGGCAAAAATCTTTATTATTGCGCTTGCTTCTTTTTTCCCGATGGTGATTAACAGCTTTCAAGGGCTAAGTCATTATGACCAGAAATACAGTGAAGTCGCTCGTATTTACAAATTATCTTTTTGGCAGGAATTTAAAAAAATCCGTTTCCCTCAAGCTCTCCCATATATTTTAACGGGGTTGAATTTAGCGGTGCCTTTTACATGGATTACCACAACTGCCAGTGAGCTGTTATTCAATGCTGGTGCAGGCTTAGGCAATTTAATGATGAAAGCTGAAATCAATGCCGAAATGGATATTTTGTTGGTGTGTGCAATTACGGTCACCCTCAGCGGTATTGGCATGACGCTTTGCATTCACTTGATTTCTAAACGACTACTGCAATGGCGTGTTTAACTGAATCACCCATCTCATCAGGATATTGATATGAGCTTTTCCTTACTCTCGATTAAAAAACTCAATAAATCATTTTATCGAGATCAACAAACTTTCACCGTATTAGATGGTATTCATCTCGATATTCAGCAAGGAGAATTTATTTCTATTGTCGGAAGCAGTGGCTGTGGTAAATCGACCTTGTTGCGCTTAATTGCAGGATTAGATAAAGACTATCAAGGTGAGATTTTACTGAATCAAACACCAATACAAGGGACAGATTTAAAACGAGGTTTAATTTTTCAGGAGCACCGTCTATTGCCTTGGCTCAGTGTTTCCGAAAATATTCATTTAGCGCTCGAAGAAACCGACTTAAGCCGTGCCGAAAAAAATGCCCGTGTGGCAGAACATCTTACAATGGTGGGTTTAAAAGGTTTTGAAAATGCTTATCCACATGAGCTATCGGGTGGTATGGCGCAGCGGGTAGCGATTGCACGAGGCTTGGTTAATCAGCCTGATATTTTACTTTTAGATGAACCCTTTGGTGCTTTAGATGCAATTACACGTAGCCATCTGCAAACTGAATTACAACGTATTTGGCAAGATCAAAAGATCACCATGATTCTAGTTACACATGATATAGAAGAAGCGGTTTATCTGGGTGATCGCGTGATCGTAATGTCTGCTCGACCAGGAAAAATTAAAGAAATCATTCAAGTTCCTTTGACCCATCCAAGACATAAAGACAGCGAATTATTATTTAACTATCGTAATCAAGCACTCAATATGCTGGACCATAGCGCATAATGAAATCGAATATTCATCGATATAAATATTATTTAGAAAATATATTCAAGCATGATATTTATACCAACTAGTTTTAAATTATTAAGGAAATATGAAATGGGTTTATCAATTTGGCATATATTATTATTTGCCGTGATCGTTATTTTATTATTTGGTACATCAAAACTTAAAAACTTAGGTAAGGATTTAGGTGGTGCAATTAAAGATTTTAAAGACTCGGTTCATTCTGATGATCAAAAACTGTCTGAAACAAATCAGCCTAAAGAAATTCATCATCTCGATTTAAATAAAGAAAAAAACACTAACGGGTGAGTACTAAATCATTATGTTCAATATCAGTTTTGGTGAACTCTTGGCTTTTGCTGTTATTGCACTGATTATATTGGGACCTGAAAAGCTTCCTCAAACATTCAGGGTGGGATTACTTAAATATAGAGCCCTTAAAAATAATCTTAACAAAATCCAGCTAGAGTTAGAAAATGAACTGGAATTGCTTGAACTAAAAAGGATCATGCAAGAAGAGCTGCTCAAAATAAAACAAAACGAAGAGCTGCTCAAACAGCAGCTTGCACAAATGCAACACGAAATCCAAAGTGTACATAGTGCTGTTGCTATAGCACATCAAGCGCCTCCTTATCCCACACATGATTATGTTTATCAAATCTCTGCGCGTGAATTAAAAGTACCCTTTTTAATTTACACAACATCATCCAATATCTTGCGTGAGGATCAAGCTGCATGACCGAACAAATACTCAGTGAAACACTCACTGAAATGAAATATAGCGAACATTTAAAAGAGCTTAGAAAGCGTTTGATCTATAGCATTGCTACAGTCTTAACTATTTTTTTACTATTATTGCCCCTTGCACAACACAATTATCATTTTTTGGCTCAACCCTTAATATCCCGATTGCCTAAAAATTCAACCATGATAGCTACAGATGTGATGAGTACATTTTTAGCGCCCTTTAAACTCAATATTTATTTTGCAATTTTATTGGCGATTCCCTTTATTCTTTATCAATTCTGGCGCTTTATTGCACCTGCTCTATATCAAAGTGAAAGAAAATTTGGCGTGGCGCTTGTACTCTCCAGCATCGGTTTATTTTATCTTGGCCTATTATTTGCCTATTATTTGATTCTGCCTTTGGCGTTAAACTTCTTTGTCTTAGCTTCACCAGATAATGTTTTACCGATGACTGATATCAACAGTTATCTTGATTTCTGTCTCAAGCTTTTTCTGGCTTTTGGTATCGCCTTTCAAATCCCTGTACTCACCTATATTCTTATTTTTATTGGTATTCTTTCTATTCAACAATTGGAACATTACCGTAAACACATCATTGTTTTGTTTTTCTTTATCGCAATGTTTATTACACCCCCTGATATTTTTAGCATGCTTGCACTAGCAGTACCAATGTGGCTTTTGTTTGAACTTGGTTTATGGATCACAAAAATGACCAGCCCAAAATAAAACATCCATGGGTAAAATGGATGTTTCTATTGCACAGCCCAATTAAACAATTTCATTTTTATTTGGTAATAAATTATATCTTGATAACAAATTACGTAAAACATTGCGCGACAGTCCTAACATTTTTGCAGTCTTAACCTGATTATTCCAGCAACTTGAAAAAGCGGTATTGACGATTTTATCTTCAATGATGTGCCATGCTTCACCATCATATTCTTGAAATAAACGCTTGAGTACATCCTCAAACTCTTGAATCAAATCATTATCTGGTAAAACGCTTGAACCACCCTCCTCTGAAAACCTTAAATGTTCAATATCAATGGTTTTGCCACCACTGATGAGCAGTGCATAATGGATATTATTTTCAAGCTCACGGATATTTCCCGGCCAACTATAGTTGAGTAGTGCATTTCTGGCGCGATCACTGATGTTGGGTTTCGGCGTAATCATCTTTTGCGAATAGGAGTTTAAGAAAAAATCCACCAAAGGCAAAATGTCACCCTTACGCTCTCGCAATGGTAAAATATTTAGCACAACCACATTTAGGCGATAGTATAAATCTAAACGGAATTTATTTTCCGCGACAGCTTTACGCAAATCAACATGTGTACCAGACAAGATGCGTACATTAATCGGGATCGGTTTACGTCCACCGACCCGAACAACTTCCTTTTCTTGCAATACACGTAACAGTTTTACTTGCAAAGACAACGGCAACTCACCCACTTCATCCAAGAACAAAGTTCCGCCGTCGGCTGTTTCAAAAATACCTGGGCGTGTCTTATGCGCACCCGTAAATGCGCCTGCTTCATAACCAAACAATTCAGATTCTGCAAGTGTTTCAACTAAAGCACCACAATTGACAGCAAGAAACGGCTTATTTTGGCGATCACTTTTCAAATGAATTTCACGTGCGATTAATTCTTTACCTGTACCTGATTCACCTTGGATGATCACACTGGCAGAACTTGGTGCAATGGTTTCAACTTGGCTTAATAGCTTACGAGAGTTTTGATCAGAAAATATAATCGCTTTTGCTCTTATTGGCTTAATTGGCACACCATTATCAGGCAAGGTAATTACTTTATAATCATTATCCAAATAGGATTTCATAATTAACCCTTTAAATAGCTGAGGAGGATATTAAAATAGAATAGTACAATTCTATTACAAAGCTGATAAATAATAATTACAGATATTTAATCCTAAATTTATATATTGAATGATTTAATAGGCGTTTTTGCTTATGCATTTATAATCAATGTATTTCTATTTTTATGCAATGTTGCTTTTTAAACAATATGTCTGTCAATTGATCATATATAAACAGCTTACAATAATATTTTTGAAAAAATTATATATTTTATCTCCCCTCACTATTTGGCACCTATTTTGCTCTTTTATTTAAAATTTACAGCATAGGTTAAATGATGAGCATAGAGTTTGTGGGTATGGTTTTTCCAAATCAATGGTCTGAAACCAAAGGAACCCGAATTGGTCATAAAATTGATCTCGAATATTTACGTTATCATGCTCGTGCACATGAATATGCAGGTTTTGATAAAGTTTTAATCGCCAATGGACCAAGTAGCCCTGATAGTACCCAAATCGCAGCTTATCTGGCACAACAGACTGAACGACTTGGATTTATGATTGCACATCGCCCTGCGCTGATGACGCCTAATCTGGCTGCACGTTCCTTTGCCACACTGGACCATACCACTGGCGGAGGACGCATTCGTTTACATGCCATTACGGGAATTACCGCTGAACCGCAAGAAGGTGATTATATTGTTGATAAAATTCAACGTTATGAACGCACGGGTGAATATCTAGATATCATCCAAAAGCTTTGGAAAAGTGAGCAACCGATTCACTATGAAGGCAAATACTTTAAACTGGAAAATGCTTTCTGCCCTTTAAAACCGGTCAATGGAACTTCTATTCCGATTTCATTCGGTGGTTCTTCGGATATTGCCTACGATATCGCAGTGCGTCATGCAGATCTTTATTCGCTTTGGGGTGAGCCCTTAGCGGGCGTGAAAGAGCAGATAAATAAACTTAAAAAGGCAGCAGAAGCAGCCAATAAACCCCAGCCGCAGGTCAGTTTATCAGTACGTCTTATTATTGGGCCAACAGAACAACTCGCATGGCAACGAGCACAACAAATTTTAGCTGATATTCAGCAAAATCCAACGTTCCAAAATAATGGCTCACTTTCGGGACATAAAATTAAAGGCGTAGGTTCACAACGGTTACTGGCAGCAGCACAACAAGGTGATCGCCATGACCGAGCCTTATGGATGCCAACTGCAAGCGCAGTTGGGGCCTATGGTGATACCACCGCCCTTGTCGGAACGCCTGATACGATTATTGCCGCATTACTTGATTATGTAGATCTGGGCGTCACCACCTTTTTAAATCGTGGTTATGATCCAATTTACGATACTGTGGACTATGGTCGTTATATTATTCCTGCGGTACGAGCTGAGGCGGCCAAGCGAAACAAACAGATTGCCTAAGTCCTCAAGCTAAATAAAAACCGCTCATTTAATCGGATTGAATGAGCGGTTTTTATTGCTTGCTAATTTAAGGTCTTGTCATAACCATGAGCATCATTATGAGGGATGGTTATTTTCTTCTGATTTTCTATTGTAAATCTGGTTTGCAAATGGACTGAATCTTCTCCCCTGCAATCACCTGTTTGGCAAATGGAATAGAATCTTGTAGGGAAGCATTCACTGTCTCACTATGTCCCAATCCATGATACAAATGCCCTTCAACGACTGTATCTGCCTTACATGCATCCGCCACCAACTTCATTTGATTACGTGCATCTGGTGTACGATCATTTGCCCCAGTGCCAATAAATAATGGATGATTGATTTTTAAGGTCGGGTAATAGCCATAATCATTGGATTGTTTTTCCTGTAATTTTTTATAGATCGATGGTGGATTCGCCTTATAGGCTTGCGCAGGTGAAAGTCCTGCTGTTTGAATATCTCCCATAAAACTGGTCAAACAGGCATTTCTTGCTTGTTCCACCAAAGGCACTGCTTCAGCGGTAAAAATATCTTCAGTTTTGATTTCAGGAAATAAGCTTTGCGTCACTAAAAAACTATAAATACCATATGCTAAGGATGGACTGACTTCATAAGGATTTAACTTTAACTGATTCTTTTCAGCTGTTGCCTCTGGGTCCTGATAAATCACTCCTGTGCCAATAGATCCTTTAATATTTAACTCTGGTGCATAGGTTGCTGAATAAGCTGAAGCTGAAACAGCCCCCGCCCCACCTTGAGATTGCCCCACAATAACAAAACGATTTGCTAGAGGTAATTTCGTTTTAAGCGCAGCTCGACCGCTGTCTAAAATACTATAAGCAAGCATTGGATTATTGATCAGCAAGTGCGGGCCAGCCACACCAAGTCCTTCATAGTCAGTTGCTACTACAGCGAATCCTTCTTTTAACCATCGGTTTAAATATTGTACATCTCGATAAGATCGTCCATTCCAAGAAGGTGCGCAGGCATCTGCTAGACCAACCGTACCATGTGCCCATAACACAACAGGCCAACCTTCTTTCGGTGGCGTACCTTTAGGAAGATGTACTGTCCCAGAAACCACAATGGGGGTCTTACTATCCCGTCCACTTGTTGAACTATATAAAATACGAATAGCCGTACTATCATTGTCCAAACGGATATAAGGGTTGCTGATGTCCTCTGTCTTTAAGAGTTTTCCAGCTTGTTCTGGAATCGCAGCTTTCCATGTATAAAATGCTGAAACACGTCCATCCCCATAACGATCTTCAGGCTGAGGGGCTTGCTGGGCATTTGCCATTCCAGCAGACGTTAGTATGCTTGCGACAAAAACGGATTTAACCACATTAGATATAAAAGTATTTTGCATTTTCATGACCTTGAAACCTATTTAAAAACTGTTTTAAAAAATTTATTTTTTAATTTAAAAGTCGTAACTTACACGGCCATATAAATACGTTCCAAAGGCACCTTCTGGCGCATTAAAACTGTATTTGACGATGTTCCCTACAGATGAGTCTTTGGCTTTGTCTGGGTAACTGTTAAATAAATTATTTGCGCCCAGATTGAATTTTAGCCCTTTTACCCACGCATCTGCTTTGTAGCCAAAGTCCAAATCAGCAATCCATTGCGGATCAAAGGTCTGATCCAATGAAGTATTGGTATTATTTAAAGTAGTCCATTTATCATAACGACGGACTGCGGCATTGATACTCCACGCTTGATTTGACCAAAGTGCCCCCAATGCTAATTTGGTTTTTGGCGCTGTAGATTCAATTAGGCTTTGGGTATTTCGACCAGCAATACTGGAGACTGGAATTCGCTCACCTTTTGCAGTGATTGAGTCTCGGCTGTCAGTGATTTTATTTTTATGATAAGCCAAACCTAAATTCAGCTTTAACTTGCCATATTGTTCAAGATCAAGATCATGTTTTAATGCGAACTCCAAACCACGTGTTTGCGTATCTAATAAATTATTAAAAAACGCCACATTGGCAATATTTGCATACGGCGTATTTGCAAAAGCATTATTGATCACGCTGCCAGTAATATTGTCAGAAAGTAAAATACGATTTCGAATATCGATTTGATAAAGATCTAAAGTTGCAGAGGTATTGATAAATGGTTTGAGTACCAAACCTAAAGAATAATTGGTCGATTTCTCAGGCTTAAGTGAAGTTCCACCAATCAGTAAAGCCGCTTCACTTCCCGCAACTAAAGTCCTTTGCTGTACATCTTGCCAACCTGTCGGAGTTTGCACCGTTTGTACACTATAAGCGGAGTATCCTTGCTGGGCTAATGACGGTGCGCGATAACCTGTATTGACAGATCCACGAAGAGTCAACTGCGGAGAGATATCATATTTGGCAAAGAGTTTGCCGTTGGTTGTCGAACCAAAGTCTGAATATTTTTCTGTTCGAATAGCAGCACCAACATTTAAATCTTTTACAATATCGGCTTCGAGATCCAAATAAATGCCGTACACATCTCGACTAATTTTGCGTTGGTCTTGATCTGTAATACCCGCGTATATACCTGGGATACCCGTACCTAAAGCCGTACTTGGATTAAAATAGGGTCCACGGGTATAAGCAATGGGGTCGCCTGCATTTTGTTTATATTGTTCCCAACGGTATAGCGCTCCCGTCGAAACAGTCAATGGACTGGCTAAACCATCAATTGCAAAATCACGACTATAGTCCAGTCCTGTATTGAGTTGGGCAAAAATGTTTTCCCCTAAATCATAATGAGAGGGTGAATCTGCACCATAACTTGGGTTAATGCCATTGCCTTGTTCAGTGCTGACTTTGTTTTGTCCATAAGTGGCATACAGGTCATATTTTCCTGAAGTCTGGTTGCCTTGTTTAACCCCAAACGTGGTCGCAAAATCATCCACACTGACTAAACTCAAAGGTGAGCGTCCATCAGGATAACGTTGCTTAAAATAAATGGATTGATTCAGTACTGTTTTGGTGGTTGGAGGTTCATAAAAATTTTCCCCGATGGTCTTACGATGCCCATAACTACTAAAACCATACAAGGCAATTTCATCAGTTAAAGGTAAATCTAAATTCGCAGTGATATTGATTTGGTCTTTTTGTTCAGGAGAACCAAATTTCCAAGTTCTAAATGGTGTGTTCTGCTCGGTATATTGGGCTTGGGTTGAACCATCATAAAATGTTCGCGTATCTGGTGCAGTATTACTTGCAGCTTCACGCTTTCCTAAATCTACGGCAACAGTTAAAGCACCATCATTGGGTAATTCAAAGCCTTTCCAAAGATTGATTTTATGCTGTTCACCATCCCCTTGTGTATAGCCTCCAGTTTGATAACTCACGCCACCACCATGATCACGTGATTTCAATATAATGTTAACCACGCCCGCGATCGCGTCAGAACCATATTGAGCTGCGGCACCATCTCGTAAAATCTCTATACGTTCAATGGCACTAATCGGGATTAGGCTTAAATCTGTTACCGCAGCACCTCTCCCCCCAGCATACGCTTGTCGAGTGAAGTAAGCCGCTGTATGGCGACGTTTACCATTGATCAAAATTAAGGTTTGATCTGCAGATAAACCTCGCAATGCAATACTCGGCGGCACCGATGCACCGAAACCACCCGCAGGTGATGTTGGTAAACTCACTGACGGCGATAAGCGTGTTAATGCAGCTGCAAGATCACCTGCCCCTGTTTCTTGTAGTTCTTTGGCTGTCACAATGTCTACTGGAGCAGGAGCCTCTAAAGCACTATTGATAGCTCGCCGAGAACCCGTTACAACAACTGATTGCAATGTCACGACATCCTCTTTTTCTGATACAGGCCTTTGTTCATTTGCCAAAGTGATTGAGGCGGTAAGTGTACTGAACGCAAAAACAGAAGAATGAAGAATGAATTGAGAAAAATATGTACGCATATAAGCTTCCTTAACGATCTGCACCGATATAGCAAAGCCAATGCCAAAATTTTTATTATTGAATATCAAAAACTTGTCATTAAAAATAAAAAAATCATTGTTTATATTTAAACAATGATTCGAAAAAATGTTTATAAAACCACAGATTTTCTAATGGCGCATAAGCTTATACAAGTTGATTGTGTAAATAAGATTGATACAACTGATAGTAAGATTGTTGCTGTTGAATCAGTTGTTCATGAGAACCTTGTTCCACTACAGCCCCATTCTCAATCACCACAATTTTGTCTGCTTCTTGAATGGTACTTAAGCGATGTGCGATCACAATACAGGTTCTATTTTTACATAAGCGTCGAAGGGCATATTGGATTTTCTGTTCCGTATAAATATCAATCGCAGAGGTCGCTTCATCTAAAATTAAAATTTTAGGATCAGCCAAATATGCACGTGCGAGACAAACAAGTTGGCGTTGCCCATGACTTAAATTTTTTCCGAGTGTTCCAACTTCAGTAAAATAACCATGAGGAAGCTGTCCTAGAATATCATCTGCACCAAGTTCTTCAATCGCCTGAATCAGTTGTTGATCTGTAGCTTCGGGTTGAATTAAACGTAAATTGTCTAAAATTGTGCCGCTAAACAAGACATTGTCCTGTAAAACAATACTGACATTTTGTCTTAAACTGTCCAGATGGATATCCTGTATCGGATAACGGTCTAAGAAAATCCCCCCCTGCTGAGGCTCATAAAACCGTGTCAGTAACTGAACGATCGTACTTTTACCATGACCTGTAGGCCCTACGATCGCAACCACCGTTCCAGCGTCGATCTCTAAATCAAAATTTTGTAAAACAGCTTTGGTGGTATAAGCAAAATCTACAGACTGAAAACGAATATGCCCGTTAAGTTGCCCTAATTTCAAAGCATGTGGTGCATCTTGAATGCTAGATTGGGTATCTAAAAGTAGAAATATCCGTTGTGCACACGCTGCACCATTGGCATAACGCTCAAATAAGTCGGTCAATTCCTGTAAAGGTGCCAAGAATAAAAACACATAAAAAATACTTTCGGCAAACTGTCCAATACTGATGACACCTTCACTATAAGCATAACTTCCAATCACAATAAAAACCGCGGTTGCCACTGTCGAAAGCAATCCAGTAAATGGGGCAAACCAGCTGGTCCGCTTACTTCCATAAATAATAGAATCATTAAAATCTTTTAAGAGCTGCTGATAGCGCTGTTGATTGGTTTCACTATAATTCAATTGCTGAATAATTTTGGCGCCATTTACCGTTTCAACCAAATGTGCAGTAAATCGACTGCGTTCTTCGGCAACCCGTCCCCAATGCCGTTGTGATGACTTTTTAAATATTGCAGTCATTGTCAATAAAATCGGCAAAGTTGCAAATGAACACCAGAAAAATGGGGGATAGATATGCCACAAAAGCAAAGATGCTAATCCGCAACGTAAAATCGCAGAAAGTAGTTCAGGTGGTCCTTGTATCAATACTGGTTCTAAAGTATCGACATCACGATCCGCTCGTGAAATAATTCGGCCGGCTTTAGTTCGATCAAAATAACCAATATTTAAAGCTTGAATATGTTGAAATAATGAACGTCTTAGATCATTAATGACGCTTAAAGCCGCTTTTCCAGACAAGTATTTTGATATACCCGCTAATCCAAAACGACACACCCAGCTGAATGCCAGAATAGCAATTGCTATAAAAAGTACTGGCTGATACAACACCAGTTTCCCTGCCACTTGCTGAAATCCAGAATCTAAAATGTACTTGACTGCCCATGGACGTACAAAGATGCTCAGCACTTGTAAGATCTCTACTGAGATCATGGCTAGAATTAAATAACGAATCGGATAAAGCAAAGGAATGAGTTTTTTTAACATTCCGCGATGTAGCGCGGTTTTTGCTAAGTTTTCTTCGATCTGCAGATCAGAGATTTTCGTCAGCGGTCGGAAATTTTTAACCGTGGTATTCATGCTTGAATCTCCTGTTGCGCTTTCTGAAATCCCATCAACTCCCGATAAAATCCGCAATGCTGGAGCAATTCTGTGTGGCTCCCTTGAGCAAGAATTTGTCCCTGATCTAATACGATAATGCGATCTGATAAAGAAATCGTGGTCTGTTTATTTGAATTGATCAGGATGGTTCTTTTGAGCTGATTTTTATTGTCAGCCAAGCCTGATAAACGCTGTAACACCTGTTTTTCTGTAGTGGAATCTAAAGCACTGGTTGAATCATCAAGCGCCAAGATTGGCGAGTTTTTTAAAATTGACCGTGCCAGTGCAATCCGTTGTTTTTGCCCTCCAGATAAGGTGACTCCCTTGTCCCCTATTCGTGTCTCCAGACCAGCATCGAGTCGCTGTAATAGTTCAGATGCTGAAGCCAAATGCAACGCATCTCGCATCTCCTGTTCAGTCGCATCCTGTTTGGCTATTTTTAAGTTATCCGCCAAGGTTCCTGAGAAAAAGAAATTATCTTGCGGAATAATCTGAACCATATGACGTAAGTTAACCAAACTAAGATCTTTAAGATTGAGCCAACCGCGTTGATCTGAACCAATCCAGACCTGCCCTGCGGTTGGATCGATAAAACGATTGAGCAAGTTCATCAGTGTGGTTTTACCCGCTCCAGTTTTCCCTACAATGGTGACGATTTCACCTGCTCGGAATTCAACATTACACTGTTTTAAAATATACTTTTCTGTGTTTCGATCCTGAAAACTGACATTTTCCAGTCGAATATTTAAACCTTCATCCCCATCAGCATCCACTTGTAGTGGCAAAGCATGTGCAGCATCTACAATTGCCGATTTCTCATCTAGCATTTGCCATATTCGAGTTGCCGATGAACGTGCATCTGCAAAAATATGTAAGACCTGTCCAATACTTTCAATACGAAACACCAATAAATTTGCCATAAGTACAGCAGCCACAAATTGCCCAATCTGTAATTGATTTTGTCCAATTAAGTAACCACCAAACCCAATCACCCATAAGTAAGAACAGGCAATAATCATTTGAGGAATCGGTAAGCGTTGTGCACTGGTGCGAATGGTTTGAATGGAATGACGAATAAAGCTATCAACTGCAGCATCAAAACGTTGTAAGAGCTTTTCCTCAAGTTGAAAGGCTTTGACCACTCGAATGCCATTGACGCTTTCAGCCAAAGTATCACTGACTTTTTCATAGGCATAGGCAACTTGATGATCCAGCACCACCAACTGATTGGTCAGTTTAAACAGCACTGCTAGGCCTAGAAAAATAAAAATAAGCGGGACGATCCCCAACCAAGGATGATACCAACACAACAATCCGACTGTTGCGGCGACCACTAGACTGGATTCAAACACTTGTCGCCAAAAATTAATTAAAGCTTCTTTTAATTTATCTGAATCTCGGGTGGTTCTTGATAAAACTTCACCTAATCCGTGTTTCCAGTGCCATGAAACATCTAAATGCTGGACCTGACTAAAGATTCTTTCTCTTAAAATACTTAACAATTGCTGTCCAATCGTCAAGGCACTTAAACCCGCTAAATATTGAATAATGGCACGAAGTAAAGCGATACTCGTCAGTAGAATAAACCAAAACCACGGATTTAACGGATCTGTAAAAGCATGCTGAAATAAACTTTCAGTTTGGCTGTGTTTTAGCGTATCAATCGCATGTCCGATTGAATATTGCTGTAGTGCTAAGCCAAAATTGGCAAGGACAAATAATGTTGCCGTCAATACAAAGCGAAATGGCATAAAACGATATAAGGCCAAACTTCGCAACAGTGGATAATTTTTAAACATAAAAATAAAACAACAACTAAAGATCTATAGCTCACTGCGAGATCTATGCCAAATTTTTCAAAGGCATAAATATTTTAATCCACTGTTTTATATTATTTTTTTAAAAAACATGTTTGATGAGATGTTTGATTTAAAACATCCGCACTTGTTATCTGTTGTTATTGCAACAATATTTGATATATCAACATCATAAAAATAGATATTAAAAATATATTTTAAATATCAACAAGTTAAACAATGGCATCAATATTGCTTTAAAGCATTCAAATCACAACAGGATGTCACAATGACAACACTTCAAACGCAACCATTGAATACACTTTGGTATACACGCTGTCCAGTTCCTACAGGGCTTGGAATCTCGATTCAAAAAGGCTGGCTAAAAGAAAAATTTATTGAGCAACAAATTGAAATTAAATCAATTCGTGAATCGAACTCAAAAGAGGTTCGTAACTCACATTTTAACCATACCCTTGCCAATTCAGTTCGGCATGGTGGCAGTATTCCTGCAATTTGGGCATATGCTTCTGGACAAAAAACTAAAGTCATCGGTTTATCTTGGGCAGATGAAGTTCAATTACTGCTGACTCGATATGATTCCCAAATTAAGACGGTTGAGGATCTAAAAGGTAAACGCTTTGGACTCCCACTGAATCAAGATGCCATCATCGATTTCTCTCGTGCTCAAGCCATTCGCGGTTTAGAAAATGCATTAAAAACAGTAAATCTTAAGGTCAGTGATCTGGAACTGGTGGATTGTCTGCGTGCTGATATATTAGTGGCGCAACAGCAAAATCATACCGAAGAAAATGATGCGAGTTTCTTTAGCAATCGTAATAAACTGAGCGCAAGTGCAGAGATTGTGGCTTTAATCAAAGGGGATGTCGATGCCATCTTTTTAAAAGGCGCACATGCAGCACAAATTGCCCATGATTTTGCCCTGCATACCATTATTGATATTGGTTCACATCCCGACCCTATCCTACGTTCAAATAATGGTACCCCTCGAACACTAACTGTGGATGAAGATTTTCTATCGCAATATCCACAACAAGCTCAATCCATCGTCGATGCGGTTTTACAAGCTGAACAATGGGCGCATGTGCATGCAGATGAAACTCACCGCTATCTGGCTAAAGAATGTAATAGCAGTGAACAATGGGTCCATGCAGCTTATGGCGCAGATGCACATCTCAAGCTGAATACCAATTTTGATGAAACATCGATTATTGCCTTACAAGACCTTAGTGACTTTCTCTATCGCTGGAAGTTTATTCCAGCTCAAATCAATGTTCGTGAATGGCTAGCACAAGACATTGCTATTCATGCACAAGTGGCTTAACAATACGAAAAAATAAAAGGTTGTCGTGATGACAACCTTTTATTTTTCAGCTTCCAAATTTAAGGCATCGCCTATACAAAAGCTTCTGACTATTCTCAACGCACAAAACGCTGCTTCTCACCGAAAAAAATATGCGATTAAGTACTGCCTCAAACAGTTGTGGATGAGGTTTCCGAATAGCATATTTTTGTCGAACTCAAATTATGACTTAAATTTGGTCACATTTTCAGCCTGTTTCTTTAAAAGCACAGAGTTATATTCACCAGGTGGAATATTATTTAAATAATAATTTCCAACATGATATAAACGCCAACGAATCGGATCATGTGTGGTATGTGTACGAGCATTACGCCAGAAACGATCTAAATTCCATTTTGACAAAGTAGAGCTTGCTCCAAGTAAGCCAAAAATTTCACTGGAAATTTTCAAAGATGCATGGTCTGACTGACTCCGTGTGGCAGCCACAGATAAAATCAATTCAGTTTGTAAGGCTTCATCTTCCAGATTGGTTAAATGTTGCTCAAAAATCGCTGCTGAGCGATCTAAAAGTGCTTCTGCTGAACGGACCAAAACTGCAAACTCACCAATTTGCTTAATGATATGCGGTTCCTGTGTCGGGGAGTCGACGCCACTTTCCACCCAAGGACGAGCATTCTGTTGCAAATAATCAATTCCCCCTTCAAGTGCACCTTTGGCAATACCTGTATCCATAGCTGCATGCAAAATCTGAGGCCAAGTTAAACCTGTGCGTAGCACTGTCCCTAAACCACCAGTATTGCGCTTGGCAACATAGCGTTCATCGACAACAACATCTTTAAAATTGACTGTGCCACTGACACTATTGTTTTGCCCCATTGCATCCCAATCATCGAGCAGTTCTACCCCATGCGTATCACGATGAATCAAGATCGAAACAGGTCCATCATCACTGCCTGCAAATAAAGAGATCCACTCGGCCAATAAAGAGCCTGTGGAATAAAATTTACTGCCATTTAAGATTAACTGCCCTTGTGAATTTCTTTCTACACGAGTCTTATGCTGAAATTTATCTTTTCCGCCCACTTCTGCGAGTGCATTGCCTAAACGTTTACCACTCAATACATCACGCAATAATTGATCGCGAATATCATCCTCATAACCCGTTAAAATTCCTCGAAACATGGTGAAATGAATTTGTAGAAGTTGCCCCACACCACCATCTGCAGATGAAATGATCTTTACCACATTGACCAATGTGGTAATACTCGCACCTAAACCACCAAATTGTTGAGGAACAATAATCGCTGTCAGACCTGCTTCTGAAATTAAGCGGGCCTGTTCATAAGGAACACTTTTGTTATATTGAGGATCTTGAGCAAATTCAGTCAGTTGTTTTGCTACTGCCTCGGCAATATCCAATGCTTCTTGTTCACTTTGAATATGTCTTATACTGCCCAATTCTAAAAAATTGTGTTGCTGAATATCGTTCATTTTAACTCCGGAAAATCTCTTGTTTTTTATGCACAGATACGCTGTGCTGTAGTCTTAAATAAGCTGGGTGCATGTGTGAGCAAAGTTTTGGTATACGCATGTTGCGGATGACTCAGTACTTGATCGGTTTCACCGTATTCCACCAGATGGCCATTTTTTAAAACGGCAACTCGATCAGCAATTGCTCGAACTACCCCAAGGTTATGGGTCACAAAAAGTAAAGTTACGCCTTGCTTTTGCAGTTGTTGCAACAGTTTTAAAATAGATGCTTGTACTGACACATCTAAAGCAGAAGTAATTTCGTCGCAAATCAAAACATCAGGCTGACATAACAGCGCTCGTGCAATCGCTACACGTTGCCGTTCTCCGCCAGATAAATCTCTTGGGTAGAGTTCTTGAACCTGTGGAGGAAGCGATACTTGTTGAAGTACCTGAACGACCTTTTGTTGAGTTTCTTGCTGAGATGTAGCAAAAAAGTGCTGAACCACTTTAGTAAGTGTCTGTCCTATGGTATGTGCTGGATTCAAGGCTTTATATGGATTTTGAAAGATATACTGCAGTTTATGTCGTTGTGTTAACTGACGTTTTTGTCCCTGCAAGGACAATACTTCATCTGCTAAAATCACCTGACCTTCTGCATTTTCATTCAGTCCTGCAATCACTCTAGATAGTGTGGTTTTACCTGAACCAGACTCCCCGACTAAGGCCAAACATTCTCCACGCTGTATTTGAAAAGAAACATCGAAAAGTGCTTGTTGCTGGCCATACCAAGCATTGATATGTTCTACTTTAAGCAGTGCCTGTTGATCTGTTTTTAATTCAATCAGATGCGGATCAAGCTCTTGAAAATTGATCACACCCACTTCATCCCAATGATGACAAGCAACAAAATGTGGATCAACTCCTTGAGATAACAGGGTTAATTTCGGTTGCTGTTGATGACATAATTCGCTAGCGAAAGTACATCTGGCGGCAAAGGCACATCCTGTTGGACGGTCATTCGGTGAGGGTGCATGTCCTTCGATGGGGGATAAATATTTACGAATCGACACATCGGGAATGGCATTGAGTAAACCTTGAGTATAAGGATGTTTTGGCGTTTCAAATAACTGGCTTAATGCAGCATCTTCTGCAATCTGGCCTGAATACAGGACGATTACGCGATCTGCAATATCTTTCACCACAGTCAAATCATGTGATACATAAATTGCTGCAACATTATATTCGCGACATAATTTACGAATAATATTTAGCACTAAAGTTTGGGTTGTAACATCCAATGCTGTTGTCGGTTCATCCAAGACAATTAAGCGAGGCTGTAACAAAAATGCCAATGCTAATAAAATCCGTTGTTGTTGCCCGCCGGAAAGCTGATGAGGATAGCGTTTTAAAAACACATCATCCTGAGGCAATCCCACTTCATCTAAAATTTTAGCAACTCTATGATTTCTTTCACTACTGGATAAGCGTGATTGATGGACTTCTAATAACTCAAGTAGATGCTGTCCAATTGTTAATGCTGGATTTAGTGCCGTTCCCGGATCTTGGGCAACGTGACTGATTTTATAACCTCGAATTTGACGCAAGGCGTGGTCGTCAAGACTGAGGATATCTTGTCCATCCAGCGCAATTGTGCCTTGAATAATTTTGGCACCATGTCGTGCATAGCCCAATAACGCACTCGACAATGTGGTTTTACCTGAACCACTTTCTCCCACCAATCCAAGGACTTCGCCCTCGTTTAAATGAAAAGAAATATTCGAAACCACATGATTGCCTGTGTTGACCAACGCCACCGTTAAGTCTTTTACCTGTAGTACCGTATTCTTTAAAATCTCTGTCATGGTTACTTTTCCTCAATCCGCGCTGCGGCACGCCCTACACCTTCAGCCAACACATTGGTTCCCAGCGCAAACAAAGCAATTAAAATCACCGGTGCAAATACTGCCCACGGTTGAACCAATAACCCAGCACGATTTTCATTAATCATCAGCCCCCAATCGGCTGCAGGAGGTGCGATACCATAACCAAGAAAAGCCAGACCAGATAACATGCCAACAGCCCACGTCAACATCACCCCAAGATGAATTAATAAGGGTGTCAGCATATTGGGTAGGATTTCACGGAATAAAATATAGCTTTTCGAATAACCTAAAATTTTGGCGGCCTCTACATACTCTTGCTCAACCAAATTTAGCGCAACACTTCGTGCAAGACGTACTACCCCAGGAATAAAAGCAATCGAAACAGTGAGCACAATCAGCCATGGCTCACGCCCTAACATCGAAACGATTAATAGCACTAAAATCAGATCAGGAAATGCCATAAAAACATCGGTAAGCCAAGTCACAAACTGGTCAACTTTATCTCGTGCAAAAGCAGCCAATATGCCTAAACTGGAACCAATAATTAAAGCCACCAGACTGGCAGCGAGGGTCATCCAAATAATTGAAGCACCACCCGCTAATACACGGGACCAAACATCATGCCCAATATAGTCATAGCCAAGAAAAGCCTGTGCTTCAGGCGCACCATAGGTCATACCCACTAATGCAGTTGGTTCAAAAGGAACCAGCACTGGGCCAATAAGCGCAAATATCAAAACTAAGCTTGTCACCACAAAACCAAAACGGACTTGTCGCTCAGAAATCAAGGCTTTAAAAAACTTACGTTGATACCAATGAAGTGTACTCATTTCCCCTCTCCTGAATTGATATTCTTCAAGGCATTACGGCGATCGACAGGCTTTACCGTAATCGGTCGGCCAGACTTCCATAAACGCAATGCCTGACGTAAACCAGGTGAACGGGCTTTATGTTTTTTTGCAGTGCGTATTTTCGGTGTGAGTAAAGTGGTCATTAAGTCTGCAATTAAATTGACCACCACCACACAGATGGTCAGCAATAAAACAATCGCTTGAATGGTAGGAATATCCCGCATTTCAATTGCTGCATTCAATGCATTGCCAATTCCGGGATAACTAAATACAACCTCGATAATTAAAGCCCCACTGAGTAAAACCCGTATGGTCAATGCCGTGCCTTGTACCACGGGCACTAAAGCATTAGGCAAAACATGCTTCCAGATAATGCGACGCTCTGGAATACCGCGTAATCGTGCTGAAGTGACATAATCAGACTCTAAGGCATCGATCATTGAGCCTCGCACAAGACGCATGAGATAAGGAATAAGCGATAAAGCTAACGTTAAAATGGGTAAAATTAAAAACTCTAACTGGCTAAACGGAGACTGCCCAGGAATCAGCAATGATGCAGCGGGTAATACATGCAAGATCGAAGTTGAAAACAACATCATTAGCCAAATAGCAATGACAAATCCGGGCACTGCCTTAAAAACAATCGAGCTAGATACAATGATTCGGTCTAGTTTGCTATCACGACGTAGCGATAACCAAACCCCAAGTAAAACTGAAATCGGTACAGTGATTGCCACCACCAAGCTACTCAAAGCAAGCGTATTACCAAAATAGTTTTGAATAATCTGTAACACAGGTACATTAGAATCAATTGAGCGTCCAAAATTACCTTGTAATAATTGAGTCAGCCAATTCCAGTATTGCACCAATATCGGTTGAGTCAGCCCCAATTGTTCACGCAGTATTTGAACCGTAGCTTCTGGTGCTTCTGGCCCTAAAATGACCCGCGCAGGGTCAGATGGAAGCGCTTGAGTCGCGATAAATACAATTAAACTAATCACAAAAATCACCAAAATTCCTGACACGATACGGATCAAAAACCAAGGTAACCATGCAGGAAATTCAAACGACTTGGCGATAGCTGGATGTTGAATCGAGCTTTCAATTTTGCTGGCTTGAGTCGTCATCATCACTCCCCTTTACGCCAAAACTCATCAGTTCGCCATGCTGCAAAACCAGTTCGATCAGGTGTTACACCACCAATCTGATGAGAATGTGCATCTAAAACATTGTTAAAACCCCAAATCAGTAAGCCACCTTGTTCATGCTGAATTTGCTGTGCCTCATGCACCAGAACTTTGCGTTTTTCCAGATCAGGCTGTTGCAATGCGTGATGCACCAGCTCAGTAAAACGGGCTTGATTAAAACGGGTTTTGTTATTGGCTGCACCGGGTCCATCAATCTGCAATACCGTCAATAAAAATGGACGAGAAACATTTGAACCTGTACTCAATGCCCAATCTTGTTTGACTGCATCTGCAAATGTTGCAGCTTCAACTTGTTTAACGTTTACGATCACGCCAGCTTGCGCTGCATGTTGCGCAAACACCAAGGCGGCATTGCTATCTGGTCCTGTATATAAATCAACTTTTAAGTTTTGATCAAAACCAGCGGCTTTTAATAGTGTTTTAGCTTTGGCTAAATCTTGCTTACGCTGTGGAATTTCATGGTTATAAACAGGATCACTAAATGAATACAGATCATTGGCAATTCGCCCTTGTCCCGCCAATGCCCGTTTCACTAAATCATCCCGATTGGCAATCAAACGAAATGCTTGTCTGACACGAGGATCATTAAACGGTGCTTTAGTGGTATTCATGTCAAAGGATTGCCAAGCATCTGTTTCAGATGAAACAACATTCAGTCGTTTATTGGCTTGAATCAAAGATAAATGCTCGGCACTAATACCCGATGCAATATCAATTTGCCCTGATTGCAAAGCAGCAAGACGCCCGGTTTGGTCTTTAAAATCTATAATTTCAATGGCATCTGCATAAGGCTGATTGTCTTTCCAATAATTTTCAAAACGTACGAAACGGGAACGTTGACCTGGGGTAAAACTTTCCAGCTTAAACGGGCCTGCTCCGACGACATTCTTGATTGGGTCATAATCTGTTGGAACAATACCGCCCCAACTCATCCATGCTTCAGGTAGGGCTACTAAGCCTTTGCCTTGAGCAAATGGAATTTCAACGGTGTAATCATCACGCTTTTTAATCGCATCGCGCTGTAATGAATACAGATAAGCAGCAAAGGGAGACGCCAGTTTAGGATCGGTCAAACGACGTAAAGAGAAAATGACATCATCGGCTGTAATGGTTTTACCATGATGAAACTCAAGCCCTTTCTTTAATCGAATTGTCCATTTAGTGCCATCCTCATTGGGTTCTGCAAATTCAGCAAGCGCCAATTTAGGTTGAATATCTCGCCCCCACTCCCATAATTTGGCATATAACGGCCAACCTCTAAAGGCACTCGACATTCCAATCGGCTTATGGGCATCTAAATTTCCAGCTTGATTACCATTAATCACCCCAATTTTGATCACTCCACCTTTTTGTGGTGTGGTATGCTGGCTTGTATGTGCAGCAGCTTCATTGGATGCTGAGGAATCGGAACGAGAACACCCGATTAGGCTTGCTGCTGCAATCGTACCTAGACCTAAACCAGTATTTTTAATTAATGCTCTGCGCGTAATTTTACTCATAGGATTCTCCTTTTAAACCACAGTTTCTTGATTCAACAGAGAATCTACAGAGGAGCGATTTTTTAACTTCGGTAACTCAAAACCATGATCGAGCTCAAGTAAAGGAAACAACAAGTCTGCAACACGGTAAACTTCAGTGATTAAAGGAAAACCCGACAAAATAAATGCAGATGTACCGTAGCTTTCATATTCTTGGATACGTTGAGCAATATTTTCAGCGCTCCCGACCAATGCGGTCCCCGCAGCGGGATTTAAGATATCAAAGCCAAACAGTGATGGCCCTGTCCAAATATTTGGATAAATTTCAAAATCTTTAGCTTGAGGTAATATCCCCTGACGTAAACGTTCTAAATTTTTTTGAACAATCGGGTTATTACTTTGATAGCTTTCGAAAGTTTCATTGGGTGGAAGCTGACGTTTTACTGCTTCAATCGCATAATTCACATCAATTTTATCGAGTAGAGACTGCGCGTATTGCCACGCTTCTTCTTCGGTTTCACGAACAATAATTTGTAAGCGAGTTCCATACTGCAAAGTTCGCCCAACTTTAGCGGCTTCTTTTGCAACCTTACTGAATTTTTCTCCCAGCAGCGGCGGTGTGTTGGCAAAGCTTAAATACACATCCAGCAATTCCACTGAATGTTGTACCCCTTTCGCTGATGTGCCAGCTCCCCACAGCGGTACGCCTTGTTTTTGGGTTGCCCCATGCCATTTTGACATCGGTGAAGCACCCTCTTGACGTGGAGCCACTTGAATAAACTCACCCTGAAAACCAGATTTATCGCCTAAATAATTCTGTTGAAATGTGCTCCAGTATTCTTTACTAAAGTCATAGCGTTCATCATGTGAATAATGAATACCCAAAGCGGCAAGTCCCTGATCATTGCCATTGACCACATTAAACAACAAACGTCCCTGAGAGAATGCATCAAAAGTTTGTGCATATTTGGCTAAAACTGCGGGTTGAACTTCACCTGGATGCTGTGCAACCAAAAACTTCAGGCGTTCAGTAAAAGGAATTAAACTCGCAGCAACCGCCAGTGTTTCATACTCACTTGTACCCATGAGCGAACCGTAAAACCCCAGACGATCTGCGGTAATTGCAATTTGTTGCAAATGTTCATAATCGGTATCCCAGCGTCCCGACTCCAACCAAGGATAGGGACCATCAGGAGAGGTGAGATACCACAAAAGTTTTACAGCCATAATATTCTCTATATTTGTTTTAAATCATGTTTCTAATGGAGTGGAAGTAATCCCAGTGATTTTGCTTTTTCAGTCAATCCGCTCATTTTCCACTGTTGCTGTAACACCCCTTGCCCATATTCACGACTTCCTCCAACCAGTTCTGCTAACAGTTGAATTTGAGCACCTTCTTCAAGCAATAAAATAAATTCAGCAGTTTCCTGTAGACCTTGACGCCCCCAAACTGTGGCACCGCCATTGGCTTCCAAAATAGCCCGATGCTCAATATCAATCTTGAGTTGATCTAAAATGAAATCGACTTCTGCCTGACGGCGATCGATATAAATCGGTAATTCATTAAATAAATGAAAACGCTGAACAGGCACATATCGAATCGGTAGGGTTCGGTGTGTTTGGGCCCAAGCACCTAAATTCGGTGCATGTACATGAGAGATTGTGGTGACATCTGCATGTTCACGAAACAGTTTGTTATAACGGCCACCAGCACCTTTTCGTCCCAATAAAACTTCACCATCAAGTTTTTCTACCAGTACTTTGCTTTTTTTATCTCGTGACCAAGGACCTGCATAGTTAAAGGTCACCAAGGTATTCTCAGGGGCGCGTTCAACAAAATTGACCGTGCCATTGGCAGTGATTGTGCCCGTCTCACGGAACACCTCAAATGCAAATTCAGCTTTTTCACGGTTGCGTTCAATAAAATCATTGAGCTCAGGCGAAAGTGGCGATTGAATCAGTGTAGTCATGATAAATATCCTGTTTTAACGTTGTTTATTTTGGCGACGCTTTAAAACTTCGAGTAATGGGCGATGATCGACCCATGTATCAAGATCTACGTCTTTTTCAAGGAAGCCATGTAACCAAAGAAAATCTTTTTGTTGTTTTAAAAGCTCAAGGCGTTCTTCACTTAATGAAGGATGTAAAGATTTATGGAAATTATTACGATACGCTGTAGCCACACTTTCAGCACCCGCAATGGTTTCATCTTGTAGAATAACCAGCACTTCATCTAAATGATCTTCTGCCCAGTCTGCGGTATCAAAAAGCTCTTCCAGAAAATCTACGACGACATCAAAGTGATGTTCCAATAAATCTTCATGTACCGTGATAGGACGAGGTGTCCCGTTGTTCACACGCGAAGTCACATCTGCAAATTGATCTAAATCGATACCGACTTTTAAACCACGTTTGGTGGCTGCCTCAACAGCCGATGCCCCTTTGACATATACGGCATCGACCTCACCTGTAATCAAGGCATCAAGGCCTGACCAATAGGCACTGGCATCACGATCTTGTTTCGATTCAGCTCGCTCAGGAACTTCAATAAAATCAACATCACGAAAACTTAAATTTGCAAGTTGTAAAGCCCCTCGAATACCTTGCAATGACATGGCTCTAAAAATACTGCCTGCACGTTTATCGGCATATTCAGGTAAAGCCACTTTGGCATTTTTTAAGTCTTCAGGTTGACGAATTGCTGAATCAGGTCGAACAATAATCACTTGCCATTCATCAATCCAAGTTAATCCAATCAGACGACTTGGGGCACCTTCTGAACGTGCAGCCAAAGCAGGTACATTGCCACCCTCACGGAATAAAGCCGGAAGCTGATGATCAAAATGATGCACAGACAAGCCTTTACGCGCATCTTGCAATACCGCAACATCAATACCATGTCGCTCAAATTTTTCGACTAAGGTGCCGCGCTTTAATGAGATTCCTGTTGCAGTGGGTACTGGACATCGTGTGACCCAAATTTCAGATAAAGTACTTTTTACAAATTCTTTAGAATTTTCTTTTTTATCGATGACAAGTGACATAGGTATTCCTTAAGATACTTCCAATTTCATATCACTTGTATTGAGCAGCTTTTATGCCAATATTTATTTTTATAATTTTCAATGCCTTATGCAAAATATAATTTTAATAAATGTTTAGATTTCATCACTTGTTTTAGATTTAGTGTTGGTTTATCAACAGCGCTTTAAGCAAGCCTGCCTTGAGACAACACCCCCATCCGCTTTATTTTTGATTAAACAGATTTATATGATTTAAAGCGCCTCATTGAATCAACATACAGCACCATATAAAAATATAGTGCTGTATCGCTTAAATTAAAAATCGATAGAAGCCGACAGCATATAAGTTCGAGGCGCACCTAAGGCTAAACTGGACAATTGTGGCATGCCCCAATACGCCTTATTGGTCACGTTATTGATACTCGCAGCTAAGCTCAGTGGAAAACTTGAAACATTGGTTTTATATCTCGCCCCAACATCAAACAGTGTTCGTCCAGAAGCATGTAGTGTATTTTCCTGATTGATATATTGCTTTGAAACTGCTGTGGCATTTCCAGTCAAGGTTAATCCCTGCAACATCGAAATATCCCACTCCATGCCTAATTTCGCCTGTTGCTTTGCAACCCCAGTCGCAGTATTGCCTTGATTTTTACCACCTGCAGTTTTGGTTAATTCAGGATCAATATAGGCAACACCACCGATTACACGAAGATTCGCAATAGGTGCTCCAAAGAAGCTCCATTCAACTCCTCTATTGCGCTGCTCGCCATCAGCAGTAAAAATATTGCTGACGGGATCGGTATAGCTACTTGGTTTTTCAATTTCAAACAGACTCAAAGTGTTTGAGAATTTCCCTAAATCCATTTTAATCCCAAGCTCTTTTTGCTTTGTTTTAAAAGGCGCAAAAACTTCACCCGCATTTGCCGCAGTATACGGTGCGGTTGAGCCTTGGCTTAAGCCTTCTATATAGTTTGCATATAAGGAAATATGCGCTGTGGCTTTAAACAATATCGCAGCCCCAGGTGTGGTGGCACTTTCATCATAACGTGATGTTCGACTGCCTGTAACAATATTAAAAGCTTCACTCAGCACATTCTGTTGTCGTACACCCAAGGTCAATTGGACTTGATCTTGAGCAAAAGATAAGGTGTCCGCAATCCCATAACTGTTTAAACGAGATGCTGTTTTAGAAATATGTGGCGCATTAAAGCGAACTGGATTTCCCCAAACTGGATGATAAAGATTGGTGATCCATTCAGCCCCAGCCACGTTTCTTACCCCATAGTCATTTTGATCATGTTGGTAATACGTTGCATTGACAACCCATTGGTGACCAATAGATCCTGTATCAAATTTTCCTTTTATGCCCAGATCAGCTGATTTCTTTTCAAGATCAAAAGCCAACTGACCAATCTTGGTTTCGAGCCTGCCTTGACTGTCGAGCACGGTCGCTGACATGGCACCATTATATTTATAATCGGTTTTACTTTGTCCATAAGCGGCATATGCCATAACTCGATCACTCAAGTCATATTCGCCACGAAGCATAGCGCCCTTATCTTTGGTTTCAACAAAAGACCAGTCTGGATTTAATAGTGTGTCTGGTTTTGGTGGTTTAGGAATCGCAACCCCTGAGAGTAAATTAATCCCACGGTTGACACCATCTACTCGATCCTCAGCTGTATAGAGATCTGCTGAAATACGTGCACGTTCACCACGCCAATCCAGACCTAAAGAAACTAAGGCTGTTTTTTTATCTTGGTCTTTAATTGCCCCTGTTCCATCACGATATACTGTATTTAAACGTACACCAAAATCTTTATTTTGACCGAAACGTCTGCCGATATCGAGATGACCACCAAACTGTGAATCAGACATATAGGTCGCGCTAAAACGCTTCAGTGGATCATCGCCTGCACGCTTGCTGACTAAATTGACCATGCCCCCCACCGATCCTGCTGGCGGCATACCATTGAGTAATGCTGTAGGTCCTTTGAGTACCTCAATTCGTTCAAACATTTCAGGAGAGGTTCGATAAAAAGGTGTGATGCCAAACATACCATTCATTGACATATCACTTGTACTCGAAGCAAAGCCACGAATATAGTAGTTTTCACTCCATCCGCCACTGGCACCATTGGTAAATACCGATGGGTCGGTTTTAGCAATGACATCGGTAATATCTTTTGCCTGTTGATTTTCAATATATTGGTCTGTATAGCCAATGCTATTAAATGGCGTTTCTAAGAAGCCTTTTTCACCTAAAAAACCTAACTTATTCTGCGAAGAAATCTGCCCCGCTAAAACACTGTTTTTTTCATTCACAGCTTGTACATGGATGGTGGGTAAATTTTGTAATTCCTCGCGCTCTGATGATGGCAGATCAGGTGTTTGCGCATGAATTGTTGAGATCGGAATCACCAAAGTTAATCCGAAACCCAACAACATTTGAGCAGAAATCAAGTTTTTCAGTTTAAATTGCGGGCTTAAATCTCGGCACTGTGGTTTCAAAGCGTGCTGAAAAAGTAGTCGACCATATTTCATATACAAATTTCCTTTCATTTTTTAAGCACAAGTTTCCCTATCACACTTTTTTATTGAAAAGTATGCTGTAGTCACTTGTTCACGGTATGGGTGTTTTGGCTAGAGCTTATCTGGCTATAAATTTATCGTGTAAAGACCTAATTCATAGCTGATACCCCTTGATGACATCATCAATTAAAATATGCATGGAGGTTGGGCTTGCCGCAGTGATGTACCAAGCATCTGCATCAACAAAAACCACTTTGCCATTTTTCCATGCTTTGGTTTGGCGTAATAAAGGATTACTCATCCGCTCAGCATCAATCGTCGGACGATGTTCCATGACGGCTGTACGATCGACGATATACAAAATATCGGGATCAGCCTGTTTGATAAATTCACTAGAAATCGGTTGACCATGCAAACTTGTATCTACCACTGTACTGGCTGGTTTTACCCCGAATGCATTAAATACAAAGCCATAACGTGACTGAACCCCAAAGTTGCTAAAGGCACCATTGTTATGTAAGACCACCAAAGCTTTTTCAGGACGATTTGCAGTTATTTTTCGTACTTCTGCTACTTTGGCATCCAATGCATCTACTTTTTGCGTCGCCAATTGCTGTTGATTAAAGATCTGGCCTAAAGTGATCAAATGCGCTTTAATCGCCTCAATGTGATGCTGCTGACTGTTATTGAAATTGATGTCATAGTGCACAGTCGGTGCAATTTTACTCAACGCTTGATACTGATTTGCTTGCAGTGGCGTCATTAAGATGATGTCTGGTTTGAGTGTGTAAATCCGTTCCATATTGGGCTGAACAATCGCACCTAGATCTTGAACCTTTTGATCATCTTTATACTTTTGCAAAAAATGTGGTACATAATCTTTGGGCATACCCGCAATAGGAATACTCAGTTGATCAAGAAAATCAGCTTCATTCATATCCAATACCGCAGCACGTTGTGGATGATAGGCAATGCTGGTGGTTCCTAGTTCATGTTTAACCATGATCGGGGTTGCTAATTTTTGAGCCCCTTGGTTCGCATCAGCAGCAGGTTTTTTGTCACATCCCGATAAGCTGATTGCGGCTATCATGCTCAGTGCCAGATTCCAGCTGTTATTTTTCCATTTCATGTGTATTCAAGCTCCTGTTGAGTTGAAGTAGTTGCACATACAGCCTTGTTCACTGTAGGTAATTTCAAAATCAAGTTCATACAGATCATCTAATTGTTGCGCAGTAATCACCTGTTTGACTGGACCACTAAAACGTAGTTTGCCATTCTTCAATGCAACAATATTGTCAGAATAATTCGCTGCAAAATTGATGTCATGAATCACCAGAATCACGGTACGCCCCTGTTCATCACATAAACGACGTAATGCATGCATGATCTGAACAGCATGTTTCATATCAAGGTTATTTAAAGGCTCGTCCAATAAAAGCACCTCAGTCTGCTGAGCAATGGTCATCGCCAGAAAAGCCATCTGCCGTTGGCCTCCACTCAATTCATCGATATAGGCTTTACGTAATGCTTCTAAATTTAGAAATTGAATTGCCTCATCAATCACCTGATGATCGTTTGCGGTCAAAGCACCACCGCTATAAGGGAACCGCCCAAAAGACACCAGTTCTTCTACGCTCATACGTAAGTTAAAGCTTGGAGACTGTCGTAAGGTTGCAACATATTTGGCATATTCAGCCGTTCGGATCTGGGTAATATCTTTCTGCTGAAATAAAATTTGACCTTGATCAGGGCTCGATAAATTTGCCAGCATCATCAATAAAGTCGATTTACCCGCCCCATTTGGACCAATGAGTGAAGTCACCTGCTTTTCAGGAAATTCAATATTGACATCTGAAAGCACACTTTTTCCCCCATAGGATTTATGGATATTACGCACCCTAATCATGAAACACCTCTGGCACGAACTGTCAGTACAAGAAAGTACACACCACATACCAAATTGACTAAAATACTGACTGTCGTTTTATAATTAAAAACATGCTCAACTAAAATCTGAGCGATAATAAATATGGCAATCGCCACAACACAGCCGATGGCTAAGGTAAATTTATGTTGATGTGTTCCAGCGAGTGCATAAGCAATATTGGCAATAAACACCCCCATAAATGCGGTAGGGCCAATCAAGCTGGTTGAAATTGCAACCAAGACCGCAATCAAGGCAAGATAAAATTTGACGTATTGATGATGATCAATCCCCAATGAAATTGCCTGTTCACGACCGAGCACCATCACATCCAAAACAGCATATTTTTTTCTCAGTAACCCAAGAACCATAACAACCGTCACCACTGCATAAATTAATGTTTCAGGTTGAGAACGATTAAATGAGGCATAGCTGAGTCCTTGAAATACTGAAAACTCACCGGGGCTTATTTTGAGCTGGATAAACTGAGTGACGGTACTAATCACCATAGTGAGTACTAAGCCAAATAACAGCAGTTGAAAAACATCATTGCGCACTCGGGTCAGCAACCAACGGTGCATTGCCCACGAATAAAACAGCATCAGCAAGATTGAAACAAAGAAATTTCCATTTAAACCCAGCCATGACAATCCAGAAGTGCCAAGAAAAAACAGCAACATGACCTGCCATAACAAATAGACGGCTTCATAGCCCATGATGGATGGGGTTAAAATACGATTGCCGACGATGGTCTGAAAGATAATCGAAGAAAATGCAACACATATTCCGCCAAGCACGATAGTGGCGAGCCGAACCAGTCGTTGCGGAATGACATAAGCAAAATCAAATCCTGCATTTAGAAAGACAAACAATACCGCCAGCATAATTACGCCGAATACCAGCATCGATAGCTTCAACTTTGTCACGATCGAAGCCCCCTCAGAATCAACATAAGGAATAAAACCCCACCGACACCACCAGCAGTTAAACCGATAGGCACTTCAAAGGGATAAAGTACAGAACGTCCGATAAGGTCACAGACCAGCAGTAAAGAAGCACCTGCCAAAGCCACAATGGGTAAGGTTTTTGCCAAGTTTTCGCCATACATCAAGGCAACCAGATTGGGAACCACCAATCCTACAAAAGGAATAGCGCCAACGGTAATCACCGTTGCTGCAACAGTGATTGCAACCAGCAACAAGCCAATTGCAGCCATCCTTGCATAGCCTAGCCCCAGACTTGAGGCCATTTCCTCGCCCATCCCCAGTACCGTAAAGCGATGAGCAAAAATATAGCTCAGTACCACGATGGGCAAAATGATATAAATCATTTCATAGTGGCCTTGAATGACTCTTGAAAAGTCCCCCATGAGCCAGCCTTGCATGCTCTGCAAAATATTATTGCGATAAGCATAGAACTCTGCCAATGCACTCAATATGCCGCCATACATCAAACCAATCACGGGCACTAAAACAGTATTCCTAAATTGGATACGGCGAATGATGGCGATATAAATCAGACTGGCAAGAAAACAAAAAAGCATCGCAAACAGCATTTTACTGAGTACACTTGCGGCTGGAATAAGGGTTAATGACACTAAAATTCCAAGCTTGGCGGCATCCAAACTCCCAGTTGTACCCGGTTCAACAAAACGATTTCGGACAATATGCTGTAAGATCACGCCACACACTGACAAGCCCACACCCGTTAACACAATCGTGATCAAACGTGGAATCCGACTTGCACTAAGGGTGAGCCATGCATCACTCGATGCAGAAAATAAGTCTGACCATGCGATTTGCTGAGCACCGAGTAGTAAGGATGCGATGCACAACATACCAAACAGCAACAATAAAACGACAGGCATTAGGCATGCTCTCCGACCTGTACATTTTTGCCTAGTCGCCATCCTTTAACTGCCTGCCCCTGCGCTAAATAACGGGCATAATGTCCATGCAACAAGCGTAATTGTGCGGGTGTTCCCTGCTCAATCACTCGGCCTTTTTCTAATACCGCAATGTGATCTGCAGCGGCAATTGTCGAGAGTTGATGTGCGATCACCAATATTGTTTTTTGACCCCGTAAGCGATTCAGCAATTCACAAATAATCGCCTGATTTTCTGCATCTAAAGCGGCAGTTGCTTCATCCACCAAAAGAATAGGTGCGTCTTTAATCAACGCGCGTGCAATGGTAATCCGTTGTCGTTCACCGCCTGATAATCGTACACCACCTTCTCCCACCATACTTTCAAGACCATAAGGAAGACGCGCCAGCATTTCTGTGATGCCCGCTTGCTGGACTGCCTGCATCACCTGATCATCGGTTGCATTGGCTTTACCCATACGAATATTCTGAGCAATCGAGCCCGAGAACAAATAGTTGTCTTGGAAGATTTGACTGATCTGTGTAGTCAGTTGTTCATAGCGTAATTGCTTGACATCCACCCCACCTAACAGCACTTGCCCTTGATTGACATCAAAAAAACGAGCCACGAGCTTGGCTAAAGTGGTTTTTCCAGAACCAGAAGCACCTATCAGCGCCATCATACTGCCTGAGGGGATATATAAATCCACACCCTTTAAGACATCAGGCTCATCCTCTGCATAACGGAATTGAACATTTTTAAATTCAATCGATGCATCATTCGGGCTTTTAGAAATTTCAACTTGTGCTAATGCTTTGGCGTTAAAAATCTGTTGTATGGCTTCAAGTTGACTGCCTGCACTACGCAATACTTCGCTATAGCTTGCAACCTCAAGCAAGGTGTCAATAAATCGACAAACTAAGAGCAGTGAAACGGTAATGTTGACAATGTCTGCCAATAAGAGCTGATTTGCGCTGTGGATGTTCAGCCAAAACACCGTAACAATCAAAAATACCGCAAACACAATTTGAATGGCCCAGCTATTCAATACCGCCGATAAGGACGACATTAAAATAAGCTTTAAACCGAAATGTCGTTGCTGGTCTACGGCTTGATGAATAAATCGGGTGCTACGACCTTCACCATTAAAAGCACGTAAAACGGATTGAGCTTGCGCGAACTCCACCATACGTTGGCTTGTTTCAGCAAAACTCTGTTGGTATCGCTCATCTGTAAAACGGGCAATTTGGCTAGTCAATCTAAAGACCAGCACAATCAACGGAAGCGCAACCAATGCAATCAAGCCGAACACACCATGTATACATAACAATGCGATGACAATGACCAAAGGAGTGATCACACTGCTAATCACAGGGGTAAAAACGTGCGCTGGTAATTGCGCAACCGACATCATGCCTTGAGTGACAAGATGATTGAATTGAGTGGTATTTTGTTGGGTAAACCAACCGACAGGTAGACTTGCGGCATGATGCCCCAAACGCAAACGGGCATTTTCTAAAACAGCAATACCAACAGCAATTCCCATTTGCTCCACTACACGGCGAAGACACCAACACAGGATGATTGCAAAAAATAATAAGATCAGCCAAAGCGCCATTTGATCAAGATTAGCAAGCATCAATTGAGACAAAATCAACGCCAACATGATCAGGCTCAGGCCACAAAACACAGCATATACAACTGCCATCGCCAGATAACGGTGAAGAATAGTGACATCATCACCCAGCAATTGAGAAAAGGTTTTTAGCATGATGCTTCTCCCATTTGCGTGTGAACATGCTTTTCGGTATAGGACCATAATTGGTGATATAAACCTTGCTGAGCGAACAACGCTTCATGGGTACCCTGTTCAACAATTTTTCCTTGATCAAGGACAAGAATTTGGTCAGCATTCATAATGGTATCTAAACGATGTGCAATAACTAAAAGGGTTCGACCTTGGGCAAATTTTGAAAGTGCATCCTGAATTGCAATTTCATTTTCAATATCAGCAGCAGCTGTGGCCTCGTCCAGCACCAATATCGGTGGGTCCAGTAAAATTGCTCTGGCAATACTAATCCTTTGACGTTCACCCCCTGACAACTGGGCATCTTTCCCCACAATAGATTGATAGCCTTGTGGCAACGCCATAATTCGATCATGAATATTTGCAGCCTTTGCTGCATTTTCTATTTCTTGTTGGTTGGCGTTTGGACGTCCGAGAGCAATATTGTCACGTACACTGGCATGAATGAGACGGGTATCCTGCAAAACAAATCCGATCTGTTGATAAAGTGTGGTGGTTTGAATATCGCGTAGATCTACGCCACCAAGCATGATCTTTCCTGCAACAGGATCAAAAAAGCGTAGCAACAGCTGAGCAATGGTTGACTTCCCTGCACCCGATGGACCGACAATTGCAGTGATGGTTCCAGACTTAAGTGAAAAATTAAGATCCGATAGCACTTGATGCTGCGCTGCATAGCCATAGCTGACTTGATGAAAATCAATACTGCTGTCTTTAATCTGTAACTGTGGATTCCCTTTAGCCATTGGCAATACTGGTGTATCCAATAATGCCAAAATTCGCTGTGCGGCAGCCTGACTGGCCTGTAGATCATGTAATAAGGTATGTAACAATAAAACGGGAGCACAGATGGTTGGTGTAATCAACATAAAAGGCAGTAAATTTATGGGTTTAAGCCAACCCAAAGAAATCAATAGTGTTCCACTCAGCAGTACAACACCTAATATGGTGATCGGTGAAATCATCGCATGGGCATGTGCCATAGATTTAACTAAGGGACGAGTAAATATTCGAAAAGCATCTGCAAATGAATGAACGGCCTGCTGATAGCCCTGTGAAGCCTGACCACTTTTGCCAAAGGTTTTGACGACGGGTATCGCATGGATAAATTCAACAGCGGCACTATTGATCTGACCCAGCTGATTGGCAAATTGCTGAATATTATTTCCACTGGCACGCATGGCTTTGCGTAAAAATATGACAAAGCCTAAAAATGGCAATAATGCTAAAATTGCCATGCGCCAGTCCATCATCAATAGAAAAATTACAGCAACACTAATTGTGCCGAATGCACGTCCAACAGCGGGATAAAAATGTGCAGTTAAACTATGCAGTAGACCAATGTCATCCTGCATGATTTGTTTAACTTCTCCCGAACTTCTGCCTGTAAACCAGCCCAGAGGAACTTGGGTCAGATGCTGGGTTATCTTGCTTTGCAATTGCCCAGTAATTTCATGATCCGCCAAATGCGCGATTAACTCACTGACAGTCAACAAAAGCATGCCGAGCAACAAACACCCGATACTGAGTAACATCATCCATAGGATTTTATCGTCACCCTGTTGTGATCCACCGAGTGTAGTTACTTCGGTAAATATAGTACTGATCACCCATGTAATCGCAATCAAAGGCACCAAGGTGAGCATTGAACCAACCGCTGCTATGACCGAAGCCAGAATTAACTTGAGCCGAATTGGATGCAATATAAAATTCAATGGATTTGAATACTGAGCCTGAACTTCTTTTACATGACTTGCACACATAACAGTAAAAATCCTGTGTCTGATCGTTCATATCAATCTGCTTTTGGTCAGTTGATTCTGACTAAAACTCCGCTAGATATGCCATCAAACAATAATGAGAATTAATATCAATAGATTTAGTTGCATTGTAGTAAACTAATTAAGCAAAGTAAACGATTTGACCCTCATCCATTCACATGGCAACATTAAAAAATTAATTTTTACGGAATAAATATGTCTTCTCTGAGCAAACCGTCTTCTCGCGGTCGCCCACGTACCATCACCCATGAACGCATCATGAATGCTGGGATTGAGATCGGTTTATTGAACCTTACATTTGTTGGCGTTGCAGCTGCACTTGGGGTCAGTCATATGGCGTTATACAAACATATTGCCAGTTTAGAAGACCTCAAATATTTGATTGCAGAAGAAATTTTTATTCGTTGGGAAATACCGCAACCTTTAGAAAAAAATCCGATTCCATTAAAACAATATCTGTTTGAATTTATGCATTCAATTCGAGAACTGGTGAAGTCCAACCCCGGCTTTACCCCCTATTTAATTCGTCGCATGGCATCTACACCTTCGATGATTACCAAAATTAAAAAACATCATCATCAAGTTGCGGCGGCTTATTCTCTTTCTGAAAAGCAGGCGGGTTGGTTAAATGCAACCATTGCATTTCACTGTATCGCGGTTGCAGATACGATTTATTCTGTGGCGGGTAAAGAACCGATTAAAGACACCCAACGTGCCGCTGAAGAAGCAGAAATGGAGGCGGAATTTATCCAGAGTATGGAGGCATTAATCATTGGGGCACTAACCATGATCAATGAAAGAGATGATTTAAAATAACCAGATATAAAACTTTATTGAATCAGGCTGTCTTTAACAGCTGATTCGCTAAGATCATTGCGTAATGGCTAAGTATATCTAAACCAAGCATAGACCCAAGTTTAAACTTATCTATAAAAGCTTTTTTGCAGCTAAACCTCAAGACTTGCTTGAATAACTCTTGGCTTGGATTGCTCAATTTAAAGATTTTAAACCAAGATCTCTATTTCACTTCATCTAAAGCCTGTTATTGGTTATTGATCAATGATTGTGATGCCTCCCACAAACTATTCATCAACCAATAACAAGCCTCATCGAGTTGTATGGTTTCTAAGGATGCACAATAATCTTGACCGCAGATTCGTTGTTATGAATCAAGGTTTCAAAGCCTTGTGAAACCAAATCATCTAAAGCAATTCTTTGGGTAATAAAAGGTTCTAAATTAATTTTACCTTGCTCAACCAAGTGAATGGTTTCTTGATGGTCATTGACATAGGCAATCGTGCCGCGAATATCCAGCTCTTTCATCACCACACTATGCACATTAATCGTTGCAGGATGACTCCAGATTGAAACTATCACCACCACACCCGTCGGTTTCATGGCTGCCACCAGTGTATCCATGACCTTATTAACACTACTGCATTCAAAAGCCACATCCACCCCACGGTCTTGGGTAATTTTCATTACTTCAGCCACAACATCCACTTGAGACGGATCTAGCACATAGTCGGCAACACCTGCTTCTAAGGCTTTTTCTTTACGTTTTGCACTGAGCTCGGTAATGATGACAGTTAAGCCTTTGGCCTTTAAAATTGCAGACAATAACAATCCAATCGGGCCCGCTCCACCAACCAAGGCAATATCACCTGACTGTGCTCCACTTCTTACAAAAGCATGATGTCCGACAGATAAAGGTTCAATCAATGCGGCTTGATCCAAGGGAATTTGGTCAGAAATGGGATGTACCCAACGGCGTTGTACCGCAATTTTTTCAGATAGCCCACCACCGCGACCACCTAGACCAATAAAATTCATATTTTTTGACAAGTGATAATTGTCATGTGGTCCAGTCGGAACATCATCTGCAATGATATAAGGCTCAACCACAACATGTTGCCCCACCTGAATATCATCCACGCCATCCCCTACAGCGTACACCACGCCTGAAAACTCATGCCCCATAGTCACGGGTGCAGCTTCACCCGAAATCGGGTGCGGATGACCACACGGAGGAATAAAAATTGGACCATCGATAAATTCATGTAAATCTGTTCCACAAATACCACACCATGCGACTTGGATTCCAACGGTTCCTGGTTGTACCTGTGGTTCTGGAATATCCTCAATACGGATATCCCCTTTATCATAAAAACGAGCTGCTTTCATTGATGCATTCCTCATTCCAGTATTAACGATAAACCATTCCGCCATCGGTCAAAATTGACTGTCCAGTAATATAATCAGCGTCCTCACTGGCTAGAAAAGCAACCAATGCGGCAACATCATTTGGGGTTTCGGCACGTCCTAAAGCAATTCCATCCACATATTTCTGATAAGTTTCACCAACAGGTGCACCTGTGATATCAGCAAAACGTTGATCTATCTCGACCCACATATCTGTACCAACTACACCAGGACAGTAACTATTTACCGTGATACCAGCACTGGCATATTCTTTTGCTGCGGTTTGAGTCAAGGCACGAACGGCAAATTTAGTGGCTGAATAGACACCAAGCAAGGCAAAACCTTCATGCCCAGCAATCGAACATGCATTGATGATTTTGCCAGCATGTTGGCGCTGTTTAAATTTATCGGCAGCGGCCTGAATTCCCCACAGCACACCACCCACATTGATATTCATAATCCGATTAAATTCATCTGGACTCACCTCCGCCAAGGCTTGGACTTGGGCAATCCCTGCATTATTAATGATGATATCAAAGCCATTTAATGTCGATTCTGCATGATCAATCGCACTGCTGATTTGTACAGGATCGGCAACATCTGCAATAAATGTGGTGGCTTTTACCCCAAATGCTTGAATCTCTTGCTGAACAGCAGTTAACTTTTCTTGGTGAAGATCAACCAAGGCAATATGTACGCCCTCTTGTGCCAAGCGTAAAGCAATACCGCGTCCTATGCCCTGTGCGGCACCAGTAATTAATGCGACTTTATTGTTTAGACCTCTAGGCATGTTGCGACTCCTTAAATATGGATTGCACGTTGCATTGCCGATAAAACCGACTCATGCATCGCCTCAGATAACGTAGGATGTGGGAAAATAACCTGTGCTAGGCTTTCATCAGTGGCTTCTAAATATTTAGCGATGGCAAAGCCCTGAATATGTTCAGTGACCTCATGACCCACCATGTGTGCCCCCAACAATTCCCCTGTTTCTTGATTAAAAATAGTTTTTACAAATCTTGTGGTCTCGCCTAAAGCCAAAGCTTTACCATTGGCTTGTAAAGGGAACTTACCCACATTGATTGTAAAACCTGCTGCTTTGGCTTTTTGCTCGCTTAGCCCAATACTTGCAACCTGCGGATGGGTAAAAATACACCCTGGAATTTGGCTACGATCTAAAACATGTACATGCGTCAGTCCAGCAATTTTCTCCACACATAAAATTGCTTCATGACTGGCTTTATGTGCCAAGCATGGCGCACCTGCGACATCACCAATGGCATACACTCCAACCACATTGGTCTTACACCACGGATCAACTTTGATAAAACCATGCTCAAACTCAATACCCAATGTTTCTAAACCCAGATTTTGAGTATTGGGTTGCACACCGATTGCGGAAAGGACTTTTTCAACAGTGATGGTTTGTACACCTGTTGCAGTTTCAACATGACAATGTACTTGGCCCTTGTCGATTTCGATGTTTTGTACAGCGGCTTCAGTCAAAACCGTCATGCCATGCTGTTCAAATTGCTTTTGCACATATTTGGCAACGTCAAGGTCTTCACTGGGTAGGATCTGTTTGGCAATATCAACCAAGGTGACTTGACAGCCTAAGTCCTGATATAAACTGGCAAACTCACTGCCAATGGCCCCTGAACCAATCACCAGAAGTGATTTCGGCAATTGTTCTGGGACTAAAGCCTCTTTATAACTCCAGACATGCTGTCCATCGACAGGAACATGCGCTAAATTGGCGGCTCTAGCACCCGTTGCCACAATAATATGCGGTGCAGAAATCTGTTGTTTTTGACCCTTTGTATCAGTCAGTTCTAAGCGTTCTTTCGCGATAAATTGAGCGCTTGCATTAAAAACAGTAACTTGATTCTTTTTCAGTAATTGCCTAATCCCTTGTACCAACTGTTCTGACACCTGACGGCTATGACGTACCAGTTGTTGGATATCAAAATCAATCGCCCCCAAAGAAAAACCAAACTGTTGTGAATGTTTAAATTGCTGTGCAAGTGCCGCGCCACTCAATAAAGCTTTGGTTGGAATACAGCCCCAATTCAGGCAAATGCCACCCAAATGCTGTTCTTCAACAATCGCTGTTTTTAAGCCCAGTTGGGCTGCACGAATCGCAGCCACATAGCCACCTGGACCAGCGCCTATCACAATAAGATCAAATTGTGTGTCTGACATGCTCATGCTCCTACACCAAAATCAATGCAGGATTTTCAACAAACTGCTTAAATGCTGCCAAGAACTGTGCGCCTAACGCACCATCAATCACCCGATGATCACAAGACAAGGTCGCGGTCACCATCTGTCGAATCACGATGCTCTCATTTTCAACAATTGCCCGTTTTTCTGCTGCACCTAAAGCTAAAATCGCACCTTGGGGTGGGTTAATAATCGCGTCAAACTGTTGAACGCCGAGCATACCTAAATTCGAAATACTGAAACTGCCACCCTGAAATTCATCAGGCGCCAATTTTCCGGTTTTGGCACGTGTTGCAAGATCACGCATATCATTGGAAATTTGTGCCAAAGACTTGGTATTGGCAGCTTTAATGATTGGAGTGATAAGGCCATTCTCAATCGCTACGGCAACAGAGATATCCGCCTGATCAAACTGCAAAATCTGCTGATTCTCTTCATCAAACTGAACATTGACCTGCGGCACTTTGTTCAATGCAGCTGCTGCCGCTTTAATCAGCATGTCATTGATTGACAATTTCACTTGCGGCACAGTGGCATTAATTTGCTGACGTAATCCCTGAATGGCATCTACATTTAAATTTACTGTTAAACGGAAGTGTGGTGCATTGCGTTTTGCTGTCTGTAAGCGTGAAGCAATGGCTTTACGCATGCCATTCATCGCAATGGTGGTCACTTTCGCCGCTTCAGTCAGCGTTACATCAGCGCTATTTTGAGTAGGTGCAGGGTTTTCACGCTGATAAACTGCTTCAACATCTTCCTTACAAATACGCCCTCTGGAACCTGACGCACGGCAGTCATGTAAATTAATGCCCCATTGTTTGGCTAAACGACGTGCAACTGGTGTTGCCAACACTTGGCTATCATCTGCTTTAGATTTCGCCACTTTACCACTCGGTTGCTGTCGAATATCGGGCCATGATCCACCCGCAGCTTGAACTGCGGTTTGAATGTCTTGCACACTGATACGACCTTCACGCCCTGAGCCTGAAACCAGCGCCAAATTCACTTGATGCTTTTCAGCCAATTTCAAGGCATGCGGTGTTGCAAAAACATCCTCAACATGTTGGTAACCTTGTAATGCCGCAGGAATTACATAGCCATTTTGGGCAACAGCTTTTGATACCTGCTCAGTACGATTCTGTTTAGGCACAGCTTGTGTCTTGGTTTCAGGCTGAGTCGCTGTCAGCTTTTCAGTAACCACTTCAACAGCTTTGCTTTCATTGACAATAGGTGCACCAGCCAAAGATTGAGCAAAGGCATCAATTTCAGCATCAGAAACTTGCGCATCTGCACAAATTGCAATGATCCCGCCAACCACTAAAGTATCGCCATTATTGGCAATGATTTTACGCAAGGTACTATCAAACGGTGCTTCAAGGACATTGACGATTTTTGTGGTTTCAATTTCACAAATTTCTTGTCCTTTACTAAACTGCTCACCTTCTTGAATCAACCATTGGGCAATGGTGCCCTCTTCCATCGACAAACCCCATTTTGGGATTTCTAAAGTTTTAATTTCGCTCATCCTAAGCCTCCAACGTTTTACGTACAGCCTGTTCGATACGTTCTACACTTGGTAGCCATTGTTTTTCTAATACGGGTGAAAATGGCACAGGTGAATGCGGTGGTGTCACCAGTTCAATGGGTGCTTTGAGATAATGAAAGCCTTTTTGTGCAATCAATGCAGCCACATCATGCCCAAAACCACAACGGGCAGCAGACTCATCAACAATCACCACACGCCCTGTTGACGCAACAGACTCTAAAATGCCTTCTTCATCCAGTGGAGAAATCGTTCTTGGATCGACAACTTCTACAGAAATCCCCTCCTTGGCAAGCTTATCCGCGACTTCATTGGCACGATGCACCATTAAACTTAGCGCAATAATCGTGACATCGGTTCCTTCACGGGTGTAATTTGCTACACCAAAAGGGATGGTATATGGTTCATCAGGAACTTCACCTTTGATGTCATAAAGCAATTTATGTTCACAAAAAACCACGGGATCATCATCACGGATGGCTTGGATCAATAAGCCTTTTACATCATACGCACTAGATGGCACCACGACTTTTAAACCGGGTACAGCAGCAAACACGTTATACGGGGATTGTGAATGTTGTGCGGCAGCAGAAAAGCCTGCGCCGATCATGCCTCGAACCACCAAAGGCGCTTTGGCTTTTCCACCAAACATATAACGAAATTTGGCCGCTTGGTTATACAACATGTCATGACATACGCCATAGAAGTCCATAAACATCAGGTCAGCCACAGGTCGTAAACCTGTTGCAGCAGCCCCTGCTGCCATTCCAATAATTGCAGATTCAGTAATCGGGGTATCAATCACACGCTCTGAACCAAACTCTGTCCATAGCCCTTTGGTGACACCAAGTACGCCGCCAAAGCCTTCGAGTTTATTGTCATCCGTATTTTTACCGCCATGCCCGCCACGGACATCTTCACCGACAACAATCACGCTTGGGTCACGGCGCATTTCTGATTCAATCGCTTCTTTAATCGCGTTTCGATAACTTTTATTTGGCATTGCTTTACTATTCCTTTAGTAAGAGACATAAACGTCGGTAAGAAGTTGAGAAAGTTCTGGATAATTGGCAGCACGTGCTTTTGCGACAGCAGCATCGACATTGGTTTTTGATTCAACATCAATTGCATCCAGTGTGGCTTCAGCAATCTTGCCTTTGACTTTTTCACGGAAAATTTTCAACGGATCTTTATGCTCTTTGACATAATCGAGCTCTTCTTTTGAACGAATCAGTCCTGGGTCACCTTCAAAGTGTCCATAAAAACGATTGGTAATGGTTTCAATCACACTTGGGCCTTCGCCACGACGTGCACGTTCAATAGCTTTTTGGGCGACCTCATACACAGCAAAGAAATCTGTCCCATCTACTTTTTCAGCAGGCATACCAAAAGCCGCAGCACGACCTGCAATGTCCTTGCTTCCGACTGCATAATCATGCGCAGTACCTTCACCAAAACCATTATTTTCAAAAACAAAAATCACTGGGAGTTTTAAAACCACAGCCATATTCATAGCTTCAAAGGTCAAACCTTGGTTAGAACCACCATCCCCAGTAAATGACAGACCAATTCCACCCGTCTTTAAGGTTTTTGCGGTTAACGCAGCTCCAATTGCCAAAGGCGGCCCGCCACCGACAATACCGTTGGCTCCCAACATGCCTTTGTCTAGATCAGCAATATGCATTGAACCGCCTTTGCCACGGCACAAACCATCATCTTTACCAAAAATTTCCAACATCATGCCGTGAATATCACATCCTTTGGCAATGCAGTGACCGTGACCACGATGGGTTGAGGTAATAAAATCTTTGTCGGTCAAATTTTCACAAATTCCAACGGCTACCGCTTCTTCACCACTGTAAAGATGGATAAATCCGGGAATATCACCTGTATTATTTTCATCGTGAAGTCGATCCTCAAACTCACGAATATCTCGCATCCGTCTGTATGCTGCTAGCAATTGCTCTTCCGTTAATTGCATATACTTATTCCTTCATGCTCACAGTTAAAAGTAAAAACCATATATTTAAAAACAAACACTGGTATTTAAAACTCGTATATTTATATAAAATTATTTCATTTAAAATTAATATTAGACTAAAAAAATATTTATTTATAAAACACAATAAAAATATTAAAAACAGTACTTTATAAAGCAAAAAATATTTGTAAATTTTTATAATTTTCAAAAACTTAAAAAATCAAACCTTTAACCAACCTTTATTTTATAATATTAATATTTTGCACTCTTTTATTATATTTATAAATATTTTAAATATATTTGACATCATAGATAAAAATGTCATTTTATATTGAATTATTTTATTTAATGGACTATTTAAAATGGATTTAAAAGTTTCAGTTACCACGGGACAAAAACTACGTGGTGCAGATAAATTGGCACGTATTCCAGTAAAAATTATCAGTACTGAACAGATCCCACAAAAGCCTGAATGGATTCGCGCCAAGATCAGCCAGCCTGAAGAAGTGCAACGTATTAAAAATTTATTACGTCAACAAAAACTACATACCGTATGTGAAGAAGCCGCGTGCCCCAATTTGCCACAATGCTTTGGTGGTGGAACAGCGACCTTTATGATTATGGGAGATATTTGTACCCGTCGATGCCCATTTTGTGATGTGGCCCATGGACGTCCAAATATTTTAGATGCTGATGAACCGAAACATTTAGCAGAAACCGTTAAAAATCTAAATTTAAACTATGTGGTGATTACCTCAGTAGACCGTGATGATCTTATTGACGGTGGAGCACAACACTTTGCTGCATGTATTCGAGAAATCCGTAAAAGTAGCCCAGATACGCTAATTGAGATTTTAGTCCCTGATTTTCGGGGCAGATTAGAAGTTGCCCTCAACATTCTGAGCGAAACCCCGCCAGATGTATTTAATCATAATATTGAAACGGTCCCTCGTTTGTACCGTGCAATGCGTCCAGGTTCAGATTATCAACATTCCTTGGAACTGTTAAAACGGTTTAAGCATTTACGTCCAGACATCGCAACGAAATGTGGCTTGATGGTGGGATTGGGTGAAGTCGAAGCAGAAGTTATTGTGTTGCTGAATGACCTCAGTGACTATCAGGTGGACTATGTCACCATTGGTCAATACTTACAGCCGTCTAAATCTCATGCCCCAATACATCGTTTTGTTTCATTGAAAGAGTTTGAACATTATCAAGCACATGGTGAGTTATTAGGGTTTAAAAATATATGGAGTGCGCCAATGGTTCGTTCCAGCTATTTTGCTGATCGTCAATACAAGGGCGAGCCTGTACCCAAGCCGTTTACACGTGAAAGCATTGCAACAGAAATTTAGGATGATTAAGTGTTAAAGTGAATATGGACGCCTAAACATTAAACAATGAGTACTAAAAAGATCACACTGTCTTTTTATTGGTAACTTTATTTAACATTTGTGAGCAGAAAACTCATTTCAAAGCGAAACATTAACTTCTAAAGTGAAATAAATGAATTAATAAAGATGATTATTTTCGGAACACTATTTGTTTGAATATAGCTTAAAATCTGGTGTGATCATCAACTAAAATCACCAGACACAACGACAAAGAATACAAGGTATTAATGGCATAACCATTCATCATAAAGGAATATGATATGAAGCTATTGAATCAATTACAGCCACAAGCGCTTCGTTTACAGACCACACATTTTGTCAATATCGAATCCGTCACTGCTGCGCCACTTCTCGCTTTACCTACCGAACTAGAACCGTCACTGTTTCGTCGTTCTCTTCAACATAATTATGCGGATTTACTAAAAATTGCAGATGATTCTGAAATGGCAATTGGAATCACAGATCATCATGGCACATTACTTTGGACATGGAGCAGTCGTGCTATGCTCTCCTCTGCTGAGCAAGTGCATTTTGTCGAAGGTGGACATTGGTCAACACAGGCTGTCGGTACAAATGCGATTGGTTTGGCTTTAAATAATCATCTCTCTAGCTGTGTTTATTCACATGAAAATCAGATGAACAGTGTACAGGATTGGGTTTGTTATGCCGCGCCGATTGTTGACCCTGTATCTGGACAATTTCATGGTGTGATTAATTTATCGACCAAGTACAAGAAGCATACTTCACTGGGTGTATTGGCTGTAGAGCGCTGCGCAGAGTTGGTTCAACGTGCGATTCAATTTGAACAAAAAAACATGCTTTACCTCAAAGTTTTTGGTACACCCAAAGTTCAATTTAACCAACAGCTTTTAACTTTAACCCATCGACAAATTGAAATTCTATGCATTCTTGTGTTACACCCAGAGGGTATTAACCTAGATGAACTGCACTATGCGTTATACGGTGATCGGGACATTAGTGAAAAAACCTTAAAAGCAGAAATGTCACAATTACGCACCTTACTTCCCAACTGTATTTTATCGCGCCCTTATAAGTTAGTTTGTGAGATTCAAACCGACTTTACCAGAGCTGAACAGTCTCTCAATGCAGGTTTTCTCGCCAGTACATTTTCACTTTACAAAGGTAGTTTTTTGGCCAAATCAGAAAGCCCTTTCTTGACCACATGGCGTGATTGTTTCGATGCGCGTTTAAGTCATCTGATTTATCAAATTCAGGATATTGACCCACTTTTAAAAATTATTAGTCGTCTTCCTGAACGTAATGATGCAATACAACGGGTACTGGAATTATTGCCTGAACAAAGTCAGCATCGCGCGTATTTTTTAAAATTACTTTAGGCTCAATGAACTTAGATATTTTATTGCACAACTTGTAGCACAGTGCCGTTTTGCTCCGATGTTTAAGGCTATAAAGTTGAGTAAAGTAGAATACATCTCCTCAAGCGAGCTATGTTTTTGCTTGAAGTTGTTTTGCTTAAAATTGCTTTGTATAAAAAATGATAAATGAATCGATCTAAGATTAATTTTAAGGCCAACGACAGAAAATGCACGGCAAATATAGTCAACCTGTCAAAAAAAATCAGACACAATAATATAATTTCTCTTAATTAATATTTTTAATTAAATCAAACATATGATGAAATGATATTGTTTAATTATATAAAAACTTACACTGCCACATCTTACATTCAAAGTTTAAATCCCTTTGCGTAGGCGATGCCTCACTTTTCAGAGATGAAAAGTGACAAAAATCTTCTATTGGGCGAGGGGTACGTCCTGTACTCCCGCCCAACGGCGACATCCATGTCGCCTCACGGTAGGATCACCAGCTATGATTCAAAAGTATAAAAATGAATTGATAACCAACAATTTTTAAAAGTTCATACAAAAACATAAGCTTCATTTATGCTCAATGACTTGATGCAAATCACTTGTATGAAATAATTAGGTGATTTGACTATATAGAAAATTACAAGATTAAAATTAATATATTTTTCACGCAATTAAAATAAACCATTAGCCTGATCAATACTATAATGCCTCACAATCTTACCTCTCTCCGCAATAAATCAATTGCTAAAATTAAAATACAAGTAATTTAAACATAAATGCCCTTTAAATGATAATGATTATATTTTACATTTAACACCATGCAGATCTTCTCGATCCGCTCAGCACTGAAAGAAAGGCAATTGTGGTTTATTGCTTAATAAATATAGGTAGACTTAATAATGAATAGCCAACAACAAACGACATCAGATCAAAAAATAGTACCAGACCAAAAAACGGTTTCAGACAAAAAAACAGTATCAGACCCAAAAGCGATACTGAAACAAGATGATCATATGCGGAATCTGGAAGTCATTGAGATGACGATAACGGCGATATCTCATCCTTTTCCTTCAATTGTACGTATCCGGGGCGAAATCAATACAACACAGCCAGACTTATGGACAACACCCAACCTTGCCATTCGTTTAGAAGTGCATCAACAAGCAGACAGCTTACCCATATCACGTGTATATACCGTGCGTTGCTTTGATCCAAGCACCCGCCAAATTGAAATTGACTTTGTTCTACATGCTGACCCAAGTCCAGCAATGCTTTGGCTAGATTCAGCAAAAATTGGCACTAAAATTCAACTTACTGGTCCAAGACCGCACTTCATCCCCAATTTTACCCCAACCAAACGCGTGGTGATGTTTGCTGACGAAACCGCCATTCCTGCCGTCTATTCAATTTTACAGCATTGGCAAACGGGGATTCAGGGAGAGATTTATATTGAAAGTTGTGAAGCCAATATTATTGATGATTTGCCAAAACATCATGGAGTAAATATGCATTTACTCCATCGGGAAAAACCACAGCAAGCGGGTAAATTGGGCATACTACTTAAAGTTGCCGAGCAGTTTAAAGATCGTAAAGATATAAGCGTTTGGGCAGCCTGTGAACGTAATGAAGCAAGAGCGATACGTAAGCTGTTTACCCAACATAGTCATTTGAGTAAAGATGATATTCGTGTGGCGGGCTATTGGAATGTCGGAATGTCCAGCTCAACATTAGATCTGAGCCGAGTCGCATATTATCAAAAACATCTAGAACAAGGTAAAACACTAGAAACATTTGATGATCTAGATATGCCTGTTTAAATCAAGCCATTGCCTGATTTAAATCACCCCCCTCTCACTGTTCTTAAGACGGTTATTTAGGGGAAGAATTTGGAATGGAAATCAATTCTTGAGGTTGATGCTCTGGCTTTATTATGGCCTAACTCAATGATGATTGAACACAATTGACAGCAGCCGACTCGGATCTCGCGATCCGAGTCTTTTTTATTATTCATTGCTCAGCCTGTGTTGCATAGCTATACATCATGGTCTGCTTAAAGATCCAAAGCGAATCCACTACAGCATTTTTTTCATGATGACTAATTATAACTGCCGCGAAAACATGGTGATGTAATTGCTGAAAATAAGATTACCAAGGTTGTTTTTCTCTAGCCAAGTGCAAAACTTAAAACCAATCTACCCGCGTTAACAGATGAGCCAATGTTATCTCAAAATGACAGGGATAAATTTGTTTGATCCTTTTTTAAATCTCAAACGACATTATAAGCGTACTCCTCACATCTTATAAGGCCGCTTTCGATGTCATCAACAAGAATGCAAATGACAGACAAAAAATACCTGTCAAAAATGATTCAAATGATCATGTTAGGTCTCACTTCTGTAGCTGCTACTACCCTTTTGCATGCTGCTGAAGAAACGACTCAAAATAATGCAGAACCTCTCGCATTGCCAACACTCAAGTTTACAGCAAACCAATTGGGTGAAATTACAGAAAACAGTGGTGTCTATACTCCGGGTTCAATTGCCACAGCAACGCGTTTGGTTTTAAAACCCAAAGAAACCCCACAAACGATTAGTGTGATTACTCGCCAAGAAATGGATGATTTTAATCTCAACTCTATCGATGATGTTATGCGGCATACCCCGGGTGTTAGTGTGGTGACCTATGACAGTGAACGGACAGAATATTACTCCCGTGGTTTTGCAATACAAAACTTCCAGTACGATGGGATCCCGATGAATCGTGATTCGGCCTACTCAGCAGGAAATACCCTGAGTGATATGGCGATTTATGATCGTATCGAAGTTTTAAAAGGAGCAACGGGGCTTTTAACTGGGGTGGGTGATCCTGGTGCAACCATTAATCTCATTCGTAAAAAACCAACCAAAGATTTCCAAGGAAATGTTTCTCTTGGTCTAGGCACATGGAATAACTACCGCGGCCAAATTGATTTAAGTGGTCCACTTAACGAAACGGGCAGTATTCGTGCGCGTGGAGTTGCTGCGTATCAAGACAAAGAATCTCAATTAGATCGCTATGAACGCAAAACCCCTGTGTTCTACGGCATATTAGAAGCAGATTTAACCGACAATACCCTACTGACTGTAGGCGCAGATTATCAAGACAATAAACCTAAGGGATCAACGTGGGGCGGTATCCCGATTTATAATTCGGCGGGCCAATTCAATAAAATGCCGCGTGGCTTTAACAATGGTGCAAATTGGAGTAATTGGGAGCAATATACCCGAACCATTTTCTCAACCTTAGAGCATAAGTTTGATAATGATTGGGTCGCAAAAATCCAGTTAAATCATCAAATCAATGGCTATGATGCACAATTAGGCGCAGCGGCTGGTGGTCATCCAAATCCATCGACTGGCACTGGTGTTTCAATGTGGGCTGGAAACTATAAAGGCGAAACCAAAAGTGATGCTGCAGACATCTATGCAACAGGTCCATTTCAACTTTTTGGCCGTGAACACGAGCTGGTTGTCGGTGCAAGCATTTCTGAAAGCACTTGGAAAAATAATGGTTATGGTACACCAACTGATTATAAAACCAGTGTAGATCAATATTATCAATGGAACGGGAATGTTGCAGAGCCTGATTGGCAAAGAGGTAATCATTGGTCAAACAATGAAACCACCAAGCAGAATGGATTTTATCTCACTTCCCGTTTGAATTTACATGATGATTTAAAAGTCATTTTGGGTGGACGTATTGCAAACTATAAGTCAGAAGAGACGAAAGAGTCAGGTATCTTTATACCTTATGTCGGTGCGGTTTATGATTTAAATGACCAATACTCAGTTTATGCAAGCTACAGCACCATATTTAAACCTCAATCTGCACAAAATCCAAACGGTAAAACACTTGATCCGCTTGAGGGAGAAAACTACGAAGCTGGAATCAAAGGTGAATTTTTTGATGGTCGCTTAAATGCTAGCTTGGCATATTATCAACTCAAACAAGACAATTTTGCGAAAGAGATTCCAAACGTCCTTACACCATCTGGTGGTGTCGCATCTGAAGCGCTACAAGGTGTCAAAACCAAAGGGGCTGAACTCGAAGTTACTGGTGAAATTCGCCCGGGTTGGAATTTACATGCTGGCTTTAATCATAAAATATCTAAACAAGATGGGATAAAGCAGAGCACTTTGACCCCTGAAAATGAATTTAGCCTTTATACCAGTTATAAGCTCAATCAATGGGTGGATGGTTTAACTATTGGTGGTGGTGCACGTTGGCAAGATAAGACTTGGGGCGATGTCACCAATCCACTGTATAAAGATCCTGTTAAACATGTGGTGTCTGATTATTGGCTATTTGATGCAATGGCAAACTATGAAGTCAATGATCAACTATCTGTTTCTTTTAATGTAAACAATCTTTTAGATGAAAAATATTATACGATTTTTAGCTGGTATAGCACGTATACATGGGGCGAAGGCCGTAACTATAATTTAGGACTTAAATATAAGTTTTAATCCGGTTTAACTGACTTCCTCTAGGCAATAAGCAAACTCCATACTGCCTAGAGGAATTTCTTCTATTTAACATGCGCAATCAACTTTTGCTATTGCGCCAAAATCACTGATCTCATTTCATCCTGCACTAGCATCAACCTAATTGTGTATTAAATCCTCATGTTGATCTGTGGATCTTATTATTTGACGAGTTCAGAAGAATCAGTCGTTTTGTTGATGGCTTGTGGTGGTTGCGGGCTGGCTAAGTCCTGATTAATTGCTTTGGTTAAACCAAACATATACAGCAAAATAATCACCGAGAATGGTAAACCACATAGCACCACGGCACTTTGCATCGAATGAAAACTACCTGCTAACAGTAAACCAATACTGACAATCGTAATCACCACAGACCAGAAAATTCGCAACCAAATCGGTGAATCACTTTCATTGCTTCCGCCTTTTGTAGACAGATTTGCAATCATCAGCGTACCAGAACCCACTGGGGTCAAGAACAGTACAAAACAAATCACCACAACAATCCCTGCCACATAAGGATTAAAAGGTAAATATTCGAGCAACTTAAACAAAGACAAAGCTGGATCGGTAAGAACCATATCGCCCAAAACTTTTTGTTTTTGAGTCAAAATTAAATCAATTGCAGTATTTCCGAAAATGGAAATCCAAGCCAAAGTAAAGCCTAAAGGGATCAGACACACACCCAAGACCACTTCACGAATGGTGCGCCCTTTTGAAATACGCGCAATAAACATCCCAACGAAAGGTGCCCAAGCAATCCACCAAGCCCAATAAAACACCGTCCAAGAACCAAGCCAGCCTTTTGCTTGTGGATTGTATAAATACACATCAAAGCTTTTCGCAACAAAATGGTTGAGATAGTCACCCACGTTCTGTACCAAACCATTCAGTAAATGATTAGTTGGCCCTGTTAAGAACACAAATAACAATAACGCATAGAGTAAACGTAAGTTAATCCGTGAAAGCCAAGCCAGTCCTTTTTCAATCCCCACCACCGTGGTGATTGTCGCAACAGACATCATCACCAATACCACTGCAATCAGGGTAACATTGTTGTCGGGAATGGCTGGGACTAAATAACTGATGCCCGAAACCAACACCAGTGCACCAATACCTAGATTGGTGACCAAAGAAATCACCGTGGCTAAAATCCCAAAGCCATCCACAAAGTCGCCGATCAAACCATAGATCCGATCGCCAAAAATTGGATAAAGCGCAGAACGTAGAGCCAGAGGTAAATCTAAGCGAAAGGCAAAATAGCCCAAGGTGACACCCAATAAGGCATAGAGCACCCAGCCATGTATACCCCAATGTAAAAAGCTATACATCATGGCATCTCTGGCAGCTTGGATTGTGCCGCCCTCGCCTTCAGGTGGTCTTAAGAAATGATCGACAGGTTCAGCAACACCATAATACAGTAAGGCAATACCGATACCTGCTGAAAACAGCATAGACACCCAAGCCAAGTAACCAAACTCAGGTTTATCACCATCTTTTCCAAGTGGAAGTTGTCCAGCACGTGAAAAAGCCAACCATCCGACAAAACCCAGACATGCCACAATCACCAGCATGTAATACCAACCAAAGAGTTGATTGGCCTGCTCTTGCACATAGGTTAGCCAAAACTGACTTCTTTCTGGAAATAAAACAAACAATAGGCCAAAAATACCGATACTGATTGCAGAACTTCCAAACACAAATAAATTTAATCGAATCCGTTCGGATGAATATCCTTTATGGCTATTTGACACCATGCTATTGCTCCTTGCAATCGGTGTATTTTCTTAAAAAATAATAGGATATGTACTATTTTTACTGAACATCCTGATGGATCAGAATGTTGATGTATACACTTACATTTCTTATTACTCATCAAAAAATTATTGATTTTTGCAGATTATACTTTTTATTGATTGAACGTTCAATCAATAAAAAGTATTATAAAAAAATGCTAAGATGTTCTACATTGAGTAATGTTAAATAAAAAGTGCCTTTTCAGCACTTTAAGTGGATATACATGACAAAACGTAGAGTCAAACCAGAGCATGTGCGACGTGAAGAAATTATTAACGCCGCATTTGATGTGATTTATGAAGTGGGCTTATCCAATATGACCATTGCACAAATCGCAAAGAAAGCCGAGCTATCCACAGGTATTGTGAGTCACTATTTTGGTGATAAACAGGGATTAATAAATACCTGCATGCAAGAAATGCTGAATGTTTTACGTCGCAAAACCGACCAAAATAAAACTGAAGCAGACGAGCATCCAGAAAGCCAACTTAAAGCGATTATTGACTCTAACTTTGATATTAGTCAGGTCAATAAACAAGCCATGCGCATCTGGTTAGACTTTTGGTCTGCAAGCATGCACCTACCCGAACTTGGGCGCTTGCAACAAATTAATGATCAACGCCTGTATTCAAACTTGAAGTTTCACTTTCTCAAGTTATTGGATAAAGAACAGGCAAGCATTGCCGCTCGTGGTTTAGCGGCATTGATTGACGGATTATGGTTACGTGGCAGTTTAAGCAGTCATGATGAATTTGACAGCCAGCTGGCACGTTCCATTGCTTACGATTATGTAAAAACGCAATTGCAATTTGCGAAAAAACCTTTGCAGGAGAGACAGAATGAGTGATTCACAAGTTCATCAATTGTACATCCATGGTCGCTATGTAGCAGCGACCAGTGGTAAGACCTTTACCAGTATTAACCCTGCCAACGGTGAAGTGATCGCAACCCTTCAACAAGCATCACAACAAGACATTGAAGCGGCTGTTCAAAGCGCACAACAAGGTCAAAAAATTTGGGCCGCAATGACAGCGATGGAGCGTTCTCGTATTTTACGTCGCGCTGTCGACATTTTACGTGAGCGTAATGATGAACTCGCTCGCTTAGAAACCCTCGATACAGGTAAAGCCTATAGCGAAACATCGACCGTTGATATTGTCACCGGTGCTGATGTACTCGAATATTATGCAGGTCTCGCGACTGCAATTCAGGGAGAGCAAGTTCCGCTTCGTGAATCAAGCTTTTTCTATACCCGTCGTGAACCGCTTGGTGTTGTCGCGGGAATCGGAGCTTGGAACTATCCAATTCAAATCGCATTATGGAAATCTGCCCCTGCGCTAGCTGCTGGGAATGCCATGATCTTTAAACCAAGTGAAACCACACCGCTGAGCGTATTCAAACTTGCTGAAATCTATACTGAAGCTGGACTACCAGATGGCGTATTTAACGTGGTACAAGGTGCAGGCCGTGAGATTGGACAATGGTTAACTGAACATCCAATTATTGAAAAAATTTCTTTCACTGGTGGTGTTGAAACAGGCAAGAAAGTTATGGCAAGTGCCGCAGGTTCTACACTCAAAGAAGTGACCATGGAACTCGGCGGTAAATCCCCTTTAATTATTTGTGATGATGCTGACCTCAATCGTGCAGCAGACATTGCGGTGATGGCAAACTTCTTTAGTTCAGGTCAAGTCTGTACCAATGGTACACGTGTCTTTGTTCCAAAAGCACTGTTGGCAGATTTTGAAGCCGCTATTGTAGAACGGGTAAAACGGATCCGTATCGGCGATCCAATGGCTGAGCAAACCAACTTTGGTCCACTCACCAGCTTCCCGCATATGGAAAAAGTCTTGTCTTTCATTGAGTCAGGCAAACAACAAGGTGCCAAACTGCTCATTGGCGGTGGCCGTGCGACAGAAGCTGAATTGGCGCAAGGTGCTTATGTGTTACCGACAGTTTTCAGTGACTGCCAAGATGATATGCGCATTGTAGAAGAAGAAATCTTTGGCCCTGTCATGAGCATTCTCAGTTATGAAACTGAAGAAGAAGTCATTCGTCGTGCCAATGACACCACTTTTGGTTTAGCAGCGGGTGTTGTGACACAAGACATCACCAAAGCACATCGTATTATTCATCAAATCGAAGCAGGTATTTGCTGGATCAACACATGGGGCGAATCCCCTGCTGAAATGCCAGTGGGTGGCTATAAGCAATCAGGCGTCGGTCGTGAAAATGGTTTAACCACACTTGGGCATTACACCCGTATCAAATCAGTTCAAGTTGAGTTAGGTGAGTATCAAAGCATTTTTTAATGCACTCACACTTTCTCCGTATATCAATCCTATGTGCCATGTCATCACCTGATTGCATTGGCACTTTTAAAAAATACAAAAAGGATAATTATGACTACTCAAGCATATGACTACATTATCATCGGCGCAGGATCTGCCGGAAATGTGCTCGCAACACGTTTAACAGAAGACAAAGACGTTACTGTTTTACTCTTGGAAGCAGGTGGCCCAGACTACCGTTTAGATTTCCGTACTCAAATGCCAGCAGCGTTGGCCTACCCACTACAAGGACGCCGTTACAACTGGGCATATCTCACTGATCCTGAACCACATATGAATAATCGCCGTATGGAATGCGGCCGTGGTAAAGGTTTAGGTGGTTCCTCATTGATTAACGGGATGTGTTATATCCGTGGTAATGCAATGGACTTAGATAACTGGTCGACGCTCAAAGGGCTAGAAGACTGGAGCTATGCAGACTGCTTACCATATTATAAAAAAGCTGAAACCCGTGATATTGGTGGCAATGACTACCACGGCGCCAATGGCCCTGTATCTGTGGCAACCCCTAAAAATGGCAATAATGTCTTGTTCCATGCCATGGTTGAAGCAGGTGTACAAGCAGGCTATCCACGTACAGATGACTTAAATGGTTATCAACAAGAAGGTTTCGGTCCAATGGATCGTACCGTGACACCAAAAGGCCGTCGCTCTAGTACCGCACGTGGTTATTTAGACATGGCAAAAGGTCGCCCTAATTTAACGATCGTGACCCATGCCACCACCAATAAAATTTTATTTAATCAAAAGCAAGCGATTGGTGTGGAATATATCATCGGTGCGGATAAAACCAATCTCACACAAGCACGTGCAAACCGTGAGGTCTTGCTTTGTGCGGGTGCTATCGCATCACCACAAATTTTGCAACGTTCGGGTGTTGGTGAAAGTAGCTTCCTTAAATCAATGGACATCGATGTTGTACATGATTTACCGGGTGTCGGTGAAAACTTACAAGACCATTTGGAAATGTACTTACAATACAAATGTAAGCAACCTGTTTCACTCTACCCCGCTTTAAAATGGTTTAACCAGCCTGCAATTGGTGCTGAATGGTTATTTAATGGGACTGGTATTGGCGCAAGCAACCAGTTTGAAGCAGGTGGTTTTATCCGCAGCTCAGATGAATTTGACTGGCCAAATATTCAATATCACTTCTTACCCGTTGCGATTAACTATAACGGCAGTAATGCAGTGAAAGAACACGGCTTCCAAGCGCATGTTGGTTCTATGCGCTCACCAGCACGTGGTCGAATTAAGCTGAAATCTAAAGATCCATTTGAACATCCAAGTATTCTGTTCAACTATATGTCGACTGAGCAAGACTGGCGTGAATTCCGTGATGCCATTCGTATCACCCGTGAAATCATGCAACAGCCTGCATTAGATGCATATCGTGGCGATGAAATCAGTCCTGGAAAACAGGTGCAAACTGATGCTGAACTGGATGATTTCGTGCGCAACCATGCTGAAACTGCTTACCATCCTTCATGTAGTTGTAAGATGGGTGAAGATGAAATGGCAGTGGTTGACGGTCAAGGTCGTGTACACGGTCTACAAGGCTTGCGCGTTGTTGATGCTTCGATTATGCCGCTGATCATTACTGGAAATTTAAATGCCACAACGATTATGATCGCTGAAAAAATCGCAGATCAAATTCGTGGCAAAAAATTGCCACGTTCTGAAGCGGGTTATTACAAAGCTGGCACAGCACCTGTGCGCAAAGCGCCTTTACGTCCGATCGTGTAAAAGTATTCATATTTTAGCGACACCTCAGTTTTGACTGAGTGTGTCGCATCTTTCAAGGACGAATAAAATGAGAAAAAAATTATTATTGACCATCCCTTTGAGTTTATTTTTTCAAACCCTACATGCCAATGAATCTGGTGTAGAAACGCCGTCTCCGTATAGTGCAAATTTGACAGTAGCCAGCCAATATATCTCACGTGGTTTTCAACAGACCTGGGGCAACCCTGCTGTACAAGGCGGATTTGATTATGCTCATCCCAATGGTTTTTATGTAGGAACTTGGGCTTCTACTGTGAGTGATGACTTCATCCGTGATGCCAATGTTGAATGGGATGTCTATACTGGTTATAGCCGTAGTTTCGGTCAGTTAAATCTGGGTACTAAAGTCGCTTATTACTACTATCCTGGGGCAAAAACCACTGCTGAAACAGGTCATACCCGTTTTGATTATGGTGAAATTATTCCAGAAATCAGCTATGGTCCGCTGAGTGTTAAATATGCAATTACCTATACTCAAGATTATTTTGGCAATAATTCTGACACTTTAGCAATTGGTTCCAATAAGCACTCTCGTGGTTCAGGCTATTTAGATGTGAATTGGTTACAACCCATCGCTCAAGGTTGGTCGCTGAATATGCATTATGGCAATCAACGTATAAAAAACTTTTCTGCCGCAAGCTTTCAAGATGCCAGTGTTGCCATTAACAAAGCGCTGCCTTATGGCTTATCTTCCAGTTTAAGTTATAGCAAAGCATGGGACAAAGACGGATATTATCAAAAATACAGCAATGGCAATCCCAATGCCAAAGTTTCAAATCCAATTGATTCCACCCTCACTTTTTCACTCACTAAAAAGTTTTAAGCTAAAGTTTAGATATTTAGTAACCTGTTATAGATCAACCAAAAACCATGCCCTTCATGAGCGTGGTTTTTTAATGTCTATAGTCACCCCCCTAATTATTCATACAAGTGATTTCTATCAAGTCATTGATCAGAAATGAACTTATGTTTTTGTATGTGCTTTTAGAAACTGTTGGTTATCAATTCATTTTTTTTTACTTTTGAATTATAGATGGTGATTCTACCGTGAGGCGACATGGATGTCGCCGTTGGGCGGGGGTACAGGACGTACCTCTCGCCCAACATGAGCAAAAACAAAGCACTGCTTTGTTTGCAGCGCAAGGTTTGGCAATCCCTACGAAAAGTGAGGCATCGCCTACGCAAAGCTATTTAAACTTTGAAGGTAAGGTGTGGCATTGCAAGCTTTTTATAATTAAATAATTTATTTTCTCATGCAATTGATTTAATTAAAAATATTCATTAAAAGAAATTATATTCTTGTGTCTGAGCTTTTTTGACAGGTTGACTTATATCTTGGCTTAATTCAATAAAGCAAACTCAAATCTCCCCATACTGTTGAATTATCATTAGACACCCATTGATTGTTTGTATAAAGTATTAGGAACGATTGTTCCAGTATAAATTAACATTATGCGTACTAAAGAGTTTGATCCTGAAGAAGTTGAAAATGCAGTTATGCAAGTTTTCTGGCGTAAAGGATTTGCAGCGACATCAATTCAAGATTTGGTTGAGGAAACTGGACTCTCACGCAGCAGTTTATATAGTTCCTTTAAAAATAAAGAGCAGCTATACCAACAAGCCTTATCTCGCTATCAACGCCTGATCAGTAAATCAAATATTGATTTGTTATCCAGTGATGGATCAGTCAAAAGTATCATGCAACAATTATTATCTCGTATCATTGAAGATGAATTAAATGATCCGCAACATCGGGGTTGCCTGATGGCCAATGCCTGTTTGGAGTTAGCAGGACACGATCAAAAGACTGCAGAATCTGTCACGTACAACTTTGAACGATTACAGCACGCACTGGAACAGCTCATGATCAGAGGAAAGCAATCTGGTGAAATCACCCTACATAGTTCTTCGCAAGCCTTAGCACTTTTTTTCGTGAATACCATTCAAGGCATTCGCGTTTTAAGCAAAGGCTGTAGCGCAGAAAATCGTCAGCAATATCTAGAGAATGTTGCTGAAGTCGCACTGAATACCTTGTATTAATTTTTAGTTTCCCCCTTAGCAGACTGGCTAATTTGCAATGCTGAGGGTTTTATTTACCTAAAAATGGAACGATCATTCCAATATAAATGACAACATGGAGTCTACAATGAATATTGATCTTCAAAATTTTGTGATGCCTATATTCCATAAACGAGATGAACTTTCTGTCAATCATACACAGAGGTATAGCGCATGAATCAGTTCAACAACAGATCAGAGCAGAACCGATCTGCGCCCAGCTTACCGATATGGAAATTATTGGCATTTACGGTTGCAGGTTTTATTACCATTATGACGGAAATCATACCTGCGGGCTTATTGGCATTGATCAGTCATGACTTAGAGGTGTCTGAAGCTTTAGCAGGGCAAATGATTTCAGTTTATGCCCTAGGATCGGTCATTGCGACGATCCCTGTGGTTGCTGCAACACGGAGTTGGTCAAGAAAACCTTTATTGTTATTGGCAATCACAGGCTTGTTTGTCTTCAATAGTCTAACAGCGCTATCTTCCAGCTATATTGTCATCCTGATTTCACGATTTATTGCGGGAATGTCAGCTGGAATTATCTGGGGTATCTTGGCGGGTTATGCTCGAAGTCTAGTTCCTGCCCATCTACAAGGCAGAGCGATGGCGATCGTTGGGGTCGGTCAACCCATTGCATTATGTATGGGTGTGCCTTTAGCTATTGGATTGGGCAATCTGTTTGGCTGGCGTGGGGTTTTCTGGGTGATTTCAGGACTTGCTTTAATCCTGATCATCTGGATAAAAATAAGCCTCCCTCATTTGGCTGGACAACCCGCGAGCAAACAACAATCCATTCTCAAGGTCTTGGTACACCCCGGTATAGGCACAATTTTGGCGGTTATTTTTGTTTGGATTTTGGCACATAACATACTTTATACGTTTATTTCGCCTTATTTGTCTGCTGTACAGCTGAGTGAGCATATTGATCTTATTCTTCTTATTTTTGGTCTTTCTTCAATATTTGGCATTTGGATTACAGGGATTTGGATCGATAGATCATTACGCAAATTAACCCTAATCAGTTTAACAGGCTTTGCCATCGCTGCTCTTTTCATGGGCTTGAGCGGTCATCACATCTGGCTTGTGATGCTAGGTATCGTACTTTGGGGAATGACTTTTGGCGGTGCACCAACTCTACTACAAACTGCGCTGGCAGATGTCGCAGATGAAAATGTGGATATTGCCCAATCAATGCTGGTGACGGTGTTTAATCTTGCTGTTGCAGGGGGCGGTATTTTAGGTGGCATCCTACTACAAAATGTAGGAATAGACTCATTCTTTGTTTGTATCATCGCATTATCATTATTGGGGTTATCTATTGTATTTTTTGCGCATGAAAATGGTTTTAAATCAGGACATCGTTTAGGCAGCAAATAAATTTAAAGCTGTCATTTAACAACATGCTTCGATGACAACATCTATTGGATCAAACAGCACCATCATCGTTGATTGGGCTATTTGATCCGTCTCTTAAACGATAGCTATGGCTTTATTGACTAAAAACAGTTGCACAAATTGCTGAATCTTATCCGCCACTGCCTGTGGTTGACTTAAAATCCCCCAATGCCCTGCCGAAACTTCGCTATAGCGAATATCATCCCCCCACTCTTCCATCCCACGGCTTAAAGCAAGCGGTACAAATGGATCTTGATTCATCAATAACATTTGCACAGGAATGGTTGTGGTTCGACCTGTCGGCTTGAATAATGCTTTGGTTAAATTTTGACGATATAGACCTAAACCACTGATGGCATTGCGAAGTTGGGTCGGGCTCTTATCAACTGAGGTTTTTTCTAAATACCCCACCAGTTTTGGCCATACTTTGCCAAGACCTAAACGCCAAGTCAGTTCAGGAAGTACAGGGATTTGTAACATTGCCATATAACTTGATGCTGACACTCGCTTAATCACGTTGAAATAGCCTTGTAAGTTACCTTGGGCCAACTGGCGATGAAACCACCACCCTACATGATCTGTACTTGGCGCCAATGCAGTATAAGACGCAATTTGAGACTTTAATCGGTCAGCCAATACCGCTTCCCAACCTTGTAAAGCGCCCCAATCATGTCCAACCAAATGGACCGATTGATGTGGGCTCACTGCTTTAATCACTTGGGATAAATCTTCGATCAAATGTTCAAAAGCATAATCTGCTGTTGTTTTTGGAATATCAGATAATCCTGTACCACGTACATCATAAGCAACCACATTAAAATGAGGGGCTAAATATTGTGCCACCGCGTGCCAGACTTCAGCAGAATCTGGATAACCATGTATCAATACAATAGTATCTTGATCAACATCTAAGCTGCCCCAATGGTAAGCAGCCAAACAGATATTTCCTGAATGAACATATAGCTTGGTCTTATCAAAATGCTTCATGAAACCACCCGCGGAACAGTTTCAGTTTTTTGCTGATATGCAAGTACCCCTGCTGACTGTGCCAAGTAGGCTTGAGCAAGTTCAGTTGAAGCTTCGTAATAGGGATGATAGTTGGGCTTAAAAAACCGTAAACTGGTCTTAAAAAACCACACTGGTCCTGGTATATAACCATTTAAATCAGAACGATGCCAAGCTTTCCAAAAAGCGGGTTGCCATAAGCTTTTTTGGTTTTGTGGAATAGCAGGATCATCTTGAGCCAGTTGTACAGTACCAGCCGCCATGAGATAGGTAAAAATAGGAGCGGTCACAGCCATCACCGCAACACGTAATAAATAACTCCCTGAAATATGCTGATAAACATCATAAGCAACCGTACGATGCTCAACTTCCTCAGCACTATGCCAAGTAAACAAGTCACTTACCACAGGATCTCCACCACGTGCCTGCCAATCTGAACGGGTTAATACATATTGACCAATTGCTGCAGTAAAATGTTCAGCCGCGGCCACTAACCCAACTCGCGCATTTAACCAAGGTCGCTGCCAGACTTTAGGTAAGTTAAAACCCAAAGGTTTGTCCGCGAGTAACCGATCAAATAAGCCAACAACTCGTTTATATTGGTTCTCCACATCCACCCCATAACGTAGCAAATATTCTTCGATTGAATCCTTGTGCGCTTGTGAATGAATGGCTTCTTGTCGAATGAAAATTTTGGCATCTTGCTTAAGTTTTTCATCATGAATAAAAGGTAAAGCTTTATTGAACATTCGGCAGAAAAAATACTCTCCTCGAACCAAGGTAAAACTAAAATGATTGACACCATGACTTGCCAATGGGTCTTGTGGTATCCAGTGTAAAGGCGAGTGATCCCATTCAAATTTAACCTGTCGAGGAATCATTGCCCAACTTGCTTTTGATGCTTCAGATCGCATAATTCTTTCCTCAGAGTTATGATGGTAAATGATGAGGCGTTTCAGATAGGCCTATTTTTACTTTGGTTTTTGCCACGATTTCAGACTCATCCGTATCATTGGGATGGAAATTAAAACGGTAGTAATCTATAAATTTAGGAATAAAAACTTTATATTTTTCCACACCATGCTGAGCAAATTTGCGCCATGATTTTAGATTTAATAATTGGCGATCGCGTTTTAACAGCACAACTTGATAAACACTCGACAATGCAGTAATCAAAACCAGACTAAACGTGAAAATCGCCACGCGAGGAATATAAGCAGCTAAGCCCTTTCCATATAAGTATTCATACATGTCATAAGCCACAGCCTTATGTTCGGTTTCTTCAACACTGTGCCATAACCATAAATTACGAATGCTTTCATTCGTCATCAATTCATTGACATCTTTCATCATCTCCACCACCAACACTGCGGTGTAATGTTCCAGACCCACAGTCACCAAGAGATTCCACTTTTTAGGAAAAGTACGTTCAATTGCTTTTAATATGATCCCTGTGACTTTTTCTAAAGATTCAGGATCTAAACCATATTGTTGTGCACTGACATGAAAAGCATGATGTTCTTTAGAGTGCATGGCTTCTTGTCCAATAAAGGCTCCAATATCACGGTCTAATTGTGGATTATTTTTAATTTTTTTACGTAAGGCTCGCACTGAACGGACAAAGTACGATTCACCTTCTGGAAAAAGTGTTGATAGACCTGTGAAGTAATGAGTAAAGGTAGGTTCGTCATTACACCAATACTTGGGCATATCCTGAAACTCATAATCCATACGACGTACTGGAAATGATGCAGGTGTTTTTTGCTTTGATTTTTCTTTCACCGCTGATATAGACATGGTTCACCTCAAGAATTTATCACAAAATAACAAGTTCCAAAAAGGAACTAATAAAATCAAAATAATGATCCATGCAGATCTTGTCAATCAAGTGAATATGCTTTGGCTCAAGGTTGTCCTTAAATGACAGTATCATTCCTATAAAGACATCTCGATAAAGACAGGCTATAAATAAAAGGTGAAAAATAAATTAAAATATTGAAGATGAAATAGCTTTAATACAGCCCAAGTCGTCTTTAGGCTGTTCAGCACTAGGTTAAGCATTCAAAGATATTAAAAAAATAGTGATATCCATCATTACTGGACATCACTATTTTAGATGCTAGATATGCTTTTAAATTAAAACAATACTTAACTTATCTTATAAGTATTTAAGAATAGCGATATGTTTGTTTTTATGTTTGTAATCAGAAAATTTAACCATTAAAGGATATAAAATTATGCTGAGAATAATCGCAATCCACCACAATGTAGACACCGAATCGACACCAAAATAATCTCCATGATTTTTCCCCAAAAAGGCAACCACGAGTAAATATAAAGCCTTTAAAACATATAAGTGAACAATATAAAAAAACATTGGTACAGAACCAAATATGATCAAGGGTTTGATCCAAGGTTTTGTTTCGATTTTTTGCAGACAGACCAAAAGAACCAGTCCAACACCAACGTTCCATAAAATGAAAAATAAAGATGGTGGATATTTGGTTAGATTCATAAAACTCATGAATGTTTCAGTCCATGTCGGCATGACCGTCCAAGCATGATCTCCATATACATTGATCGCTCTTAAAAGCAAAAATAAAGCGATACTGGGAAAACCAAAAATGAGTAATTTTGTATTTCTTGATTGGTTTTGTTGAGATGAAGCAAAAACACTTGAACCAATACAATATCCTAAAGTAATCACACCAATCCAAGGTAAAACAGGATAAGAGGTTCGAATACGAATCAGATTGCCAAACTCAATCCAGCCCCGTTCATGCATAATGAACCATAAATTCTGTATGAAAGGTACATTTTCAAAAGACACTTGATCAAGCACATTGTGCCCAAAAATAATCACGATGCTGATTATCCATAATAATTTTTGTGGCAATCCAATTAAAGCCGCCAACGCCAGCATACTTAAACCAATCGCCCAAATCACTTGTAGATAAATCACATCAGGTGGAAACTTGCCAGTCCATGCAAAATTGATCACCACTAACTCAAGAAAGATCAGAAATAACCCGCGTTTAATCAAAAACTCACGTGTCATCGCTAGACTATTATTTTTAGCTTGATAGAGATAGGCGGATAAGCCTGTCAAAACAATAAATACTGGAGCGCATAAATGGGCCAATATTCGGCTAAAGAAAAGTGACGTTTCTGTGCCTGGAATCAGCATTGGATCTGGAACTTGATGATGGAGGTAAAAAGTTTCTCTGACATGATCAACCATCATAATCAAAATCACCAAGCCTCGTAATGCATCAATCGCTTGTAAGCGTTGCGAAGGAATAGACATAAAAAAAACAACAAATTAAACGTTATGATATAATATAACAATTAATTTCATTATTTTAAAACCATCTCATTAAAAAACATCAATTTGTACCGTTATTTCACAGCAACACTTAAAAAATTTACCAATTATCACATAGACTTTTTGCAAAATTTAATTGATAATGATTATCAATTTCATTATCTGAAAAATTGGTGAACACTTTGGAACAGCCTACTCTAGCGACTGAAGCGATTCGAGCATTTTTTACCTTACAATGCTGCTGGTTAAACAGTGAAGAAATTTATCTTGAACAAGGTTGTTTGCATTGTGGTTCGGCAGCAACTTATTTAATTTATTTTACCCATGCCCCTATTCAAAAATTAATGCTTGATTTTATTCAAAAATATAACTGCCATAACAGCAAAAAATCAGACTTACTCGACTTATTAGACTTTGAACAGAATTATAATGATTTTTTACAAGTCCTTGAAAGTGCAGTAAACAGTTATGCTCGACAATATCAAAACCATGCTTGTCATTTGGCATTTGAAAGTGTTGAATCTATTTTTGAACGTGAAGCAGCCATTGCATGTTAAAAAATTGATGCTGCAATAAATCAAACTGTAATGATTAAATCGAATAGATTATTTTTAACAGCTATTTTTTAAATTAATTTTAGGGTCTGTTGACATCAATTTTTCATTCTCAATCTATCAAAATAAAAGGGGCCAACACGTTGCTTGAAGTCTTCTCAACAACAGCAACTTATTGACCCCGATAATAAATCTTAAGTTAAGACCCAGCATATAAAACTTAGCCAACAAAATTAAGCGATTAAATTTTCATACTTATACCCAGCTGTACCCCACGCCCAGGAAGTGGTGCAATGTATTTTAATGGCGAGTTCTGTGGTCGTGCATCTTCATTTAACAAATTAGATCCATTGAGGAAAACATCAAAATTGGCATTTTGTAATTTGAAGTGTTTCTGAATTTGTAGATCCAGCAAGTTATAAGACGGCAATGGAATTTCTTTAGACACATTTTTGCCTAAATACTGAGCTTGATCATAGTAAATATTGGATAAGCGTGCTGACCAATCATTTTTATTCCATTCAAGGTTTAGCCCATAACGGTTCGTTGGCATGTTGGGTAAGTAATTTCCATCATTTGCCAAACTGGTTTTGTTTGGATTAAGGTTTTTATTTTTCACCAAGTCAGCAAAAGCAGAGATCAAAAGATTGCCATACTGATTGAGTTCAAACTTTTGTTTTAAATCAATTTCAAATCCAGTAATTTCAGCATCTGTCTGAGTCCAGTATTTAAGTGGCAAGCGATTACGCATTTGTGCCCCTGAATGGGTCAAATACAAATACTTGTCATATTTCATCTTATATACAGTCGCTTCAAAATTAAAATTTTTATAATTGAACAGACCTGTTAACTCAAGATTTTTGGATTTTTCTTCTTTGAGTTTTTGGTTACCTTCTTCTTGTAACATAATTGAATAATGTGGATGGCTGGCATAAAGTTCATTAATTTCAGGCGCTCTATCTGACACTGAATAACGCAACTTTAAACCCAATAGATCATTATATTTTAGGTATGAACCGAAACTGTAGCTTTCAAGATTAAATTTTGTATCGGTGAGTTTTGTATTCGGTGAATTTCTGGATGGTACAAAATCACTTTTTTGAATTTTATGTTCAACCTTTTCGTTACGATAACCAGCATCGAGTTCTAGCCAATCAAAGTCTAATTTTTCCTTGATAAACACGGCTTGTGTTTGCGTATTGATATTCGGTAAATAACGTAAATTTCCATGTCCTACCACTTTACGATCAATCTGATTAAAGCCAATAAAACCATTCCAAAATTCAACAGGTCTATGCTTCAGTAATAATTCAGCCTGTTGGGTATCAAATTTATAGTTATTGGCCATTTTTGATCCTAAATATTCCCCTGATGTATTAACGCTCTTACTCACATCAAATTGTATTTGTTTCAATAACAACGGGCTAAAATTAAACTCGCTGTCTAAGGCATATCTTCGCTGATCTGTTTTCACCCCGACTGGTATGCTGTCACTGGTAGATTGAAAAGATTTATTTTCAAGAGAAAATCCGGGTACCCCATATTCACTTTTTTTTGAATCAGCACTGAGCCCAATACGTCCATTGTTGAGAAAATAAGTGCTTCCAATCGCAAAGTGTTGATTGTCTAAATAGCTATTGCCCAGCTTGTTTTTATAGTTGGGTGTGACATCTTTATTAATTTTGTTTTCAGTATATTGCTGGGTATTGGGTACATATTTAGGGTTTACTGGATTGGTATAGGTTTTTCCACTCCAAACTGAGGTAGGTTTATCTGTATAGAAGGAAAATGAACCATCTGCCCAATCGGGATTTTCCGTCATAAATTGGTCAATATAAGGCTGTGATGCAGTATTATAATTTTTTTGAATGCGTACTTCTTTTTGGCAAGCATCTGCCAATGCTGTATTTACCCCACCCGTCGCTGGAAATACACCACTATTACATACGCTCGCTTTACCCTCTCCCGGAATTTTATAAGCTGACATATCTTGGCTAGAAAACAATAAATTGGTAGAAAAGTTACTTTGGTTATTGAGATTGAGTTTAAAACCTTTGGCATCAAAATCATTCCAGCCCTTTTTCGCTACAAGCTCTAATTGAGAACTTTTATTCGGCATCGCTGTATCGATTAGACCAGAATCAATATTCACACTTCCGCCAATGGCATTACCACCATAACGCACACTGTCTGAAGATTTATTGACAGTAACAGATTGAGTGAATAAAGGATCAAAAGGGATATTAATATTGCCGCTGATACTATTCATTCCATAAATAGACTGACCATTTTCCAAAATCTGCACCCGGTTTCCACTTAAACTGCGAATCACAGGCGCACCTGAATTGGGACCAAAAGCGCTGCTTTGTACCCCTGAAAGATGCTTTAAAGCATCACCTAAAGTTTTATTATCTGCATTTCTATTTTCTACAATGATACTTTGATTGATAAATGGATCATTTTCGGCATTGACTCGAATCACTGGAAGTACAGTCAGCTGTTTATTTTCAATCGCATATGCAGGAAAGACCGGTAAAGAAATAGCGATTGCTAAAGTATGGTGACGCATCATGGATTCCGAATTGTAATTTATTGTTATGTTATAACATTACATAAACAGATGTACAACAATTATCATCAATGCTTATACAGCTAGACCAGCTAGCGCTTTATATAGGAAATGAAGAAATATAGAAGATGAAACAGGAAGCCGTATTAGGTCTGCTTGATCTGTTGCGCCAGCTTCTGAATATTCATGCTAATCTCATCTGGAGTATGCGCTGCATAGCCAAACAATACCGCAGCTTTTTCATAAGGCTGTTGACAGTAGCGAGATAAAGGCTGAACAGCCAGATTAATAGCAAGACACTGATCAATAAAGCTTTGCTCAGTCCATGGGGCTTTTAGCCAACAAATCACATGAATCCCTGAGTCGGTTGGCTGAACAGTCAATACATCTGCAAGAAACTGTTGAATCGCAGCAATTAATGCCTGTTGACGTTCTTGGCAAGCTTTACGCACTTTACGTACATGGCGTGCATAATGCCCCTCTTTGATAAACAAAGCCAAAGCCGCTTGTTCTAAATAAGCACTCCGCGTATCGGTATAATATTTTGCCAGACTCAATGTTTCTATCAGCGATTCTGGAACCACCATAAATCCAAGTCGAAACTCAGGAAACATCATTTTAGAAAAAGTACCCGAATAGATCACTCTTTGCTGTTGGTCTAAGCCCTGTAAGGCTTGAATTGGGTGCGTTCCATATCTAAACTCACTGTTATAATCATCTTCAAAAATCCATTTTTGCTGACTCGCTGCCCATTCCAATAGGGCCAATCGTCGACTTAAACTAAGTGTTCCACCTAAAGGGAACTGATGAGAGGGTGCGGTATAGATGAATTTACTTTTGGAATAATGCTGAATAATCTCAGCAATTTTCATCCCTTCGTGATCACTTGATACAGGATGAACTTGGATGCCAAAACTCCGAAAAATATTTAAAGCGGCATCATAGCCAGGCTCATCTAAACAGATCTGATCCAAAGGTTGTAATAATGCATAAGCTGCAAGGTGAATCGCTTGTTGGGTACCATTTACAATCAAAATTTGTTGTACATCGCATTTTAGCCCCCGCGTAGAACGAACATAATCACAAATAGCCTGACGTAAAGGCAAATAGCCACGACAATCATGAAACTGACCCAATTGCTGATGAGACTGCCGCCAAGCACGTCCCAATAATTTACCCCAAAGTGAATGGGGAAATAAATCGGTACAACCAACGCCGACATGAAATATTTTTTCACCCTGCCCAGATACATTTTGTTTCTGCCAAGCAGGTAATAAATTTGCGATATGCGGATTAATATTTAGCTTGTGACAGATGTCAGATGCAGATTCTGTCGCTATCTCTTGTATAGAAATTAATTGGTCAGGAATCAGCTCTGCGACATAAGTACCAGAGCTTGGCTTAGTCACAACATAGCCTTCATCCAGTAAACGATCCATTGCAGCCAAGACTGAATTTCTAGAAATCGACATCATTTCCGCCAAGACACGACTAGAGGGCAGTTTGGTTCCAGAAGCCAGTCGACCATCTAAAATTGCAACACGTAAAACACTATATAAACCCTCTTTAATCACCCCTTTAGGCAAGATCAAATGGGGGAAATAAGCCGATGCTGCTGTCGCCATAAGTAAAACTGGTACTATTAAAAATACTTAAAGTGTATCTTATTTCAATACCACAATCACACTTAAACTCATTTCTCCTCTTTCTTTCCCGATGACTGGAGAATACCTGTGGAAAATTTAGTGGTTCAAATTGTGCCTGTTGCACAACAAGACTATAAACAATGGGTGGAGTATTGGCTGGCTTATCAAGACTTTTACAAAGTGGTTTTATCCAATACTGTTACGCAAACCACTTGGCAACGTTTTTTTGATGATCAAGAACCGATCTATTGTGCTGTTGCTAAACAAGCTGAGCATGTTCTCGGCTTTGTACATTACGTGATCCATCGCTCGACATGGGCCGAGACCAACTTTTGCTATCTAGAAGACTTATATGTTTCTCCACAGGCAAGAGGTCAACATGTAGGCAAGCGCCTGATTGAATATGTACAACAGCAAGCGATTGTTCAACCCTGCGCGCGCTTGTATTGGCATACTCAACAAAGCAATCAAACTGCGCAAAAACTCTATGACTGGATCGCTGAAAAACCAGGGGTCATTGAATATCGTATGGCGTTAAATTAATCCATAAAAAACCAGAAACACAATGCTTCTGGTTTTTGCTTAAACCCTTCTAAAGTCAGTTCAACAAGATTCAAAATACTTTCTAAGTTTCTTGAGCATCATCAGCTCACAAAAACCTGATACAACTTTTCAACAGTTTGACGGATTTCCAATTCGGTCAGGGCTGCAAAACCAAAACGAATATAGAAACTGTGATCGGAATGATGCCATTCCGAACCAAAATCATATTCAGAATCAATATGTAATTGTTTTAAAACCGTTAAAAACTGCTGTTGAAAAGGTAACTTAAACTTTACCCACAACGCCATGCCGCCTGCGGGTGGGGCTATTTCAACCCACTCCTCAAAAGTCTGCTGAAAAGCCCTCACAGCAAAGTCTCTACGTTGCTGATAAATCTTACGCATTTTACGGATATGCCGCTTAATTTCACCCTGCTGCATCAGTTCAGCCATTGCCAATTCAGTAATCGCATTGCCCTGTTTATCGATCAGCAAAATGTCTTGTTTCATCGCCTGAATAATTTGCACATTGGTCACCACATAACCAATTCTTAAACTGGGCGCAAACACTTTAGACAAAGAGCCGATATGAATCACTTTGTCTGCTGCCGGTAAGCTAATTAACGGCGGAATGGGGCGGCTGTCATAATGAAACTCATGGTCATAATCATCTTCAATAATATAAAAATCAAAGGCTTTAGACAGCTCTAACAGCTTTAATCTTCGATCCATAGACATCGTCACTGTCGTTGGATATTGATGATGAGGTGTGGTGTAAACCGCAGCAACAGCATGGCTGGACAAAATTTCAGTTAAATGATTGGTATCTAGACCATGCTTATCCAAACGCACGCGAATAATTTGATAATGATTAGACAGAAATGTTTCCACTGCAGGTGGGTAAGCCCATTGCTCTACCACAATAATATGACGCTGAGACTGATGTTGAGCCAGAACCCGCGCAGCTAGAAAAATCCCCATTTGACTGCCTCGAACCACACAAATGTTTTCCATAGAGGTCTGTATAAAACGCTCCATAGACAACATCTTTAATAAGGCTTGACGAAGTTCTAAACTGCCCTGCGGATCTCCATATCCCATGGTTTGATGGCGTGTTACTTGAATCAATGCATGCCGATAAGCCCGTGAAAACAATTCATACGGGATCAGCCGATTATCTGGCACACCATCATTTTTGATCAGCACCTGAGTTGGTAAAACGGGTGTGGAATTAGGTTGATCAAGTGTAGGCGATGACTGCGCTTTTAAATCCGGTAAATTCTCAGAGACAAAGGTGCCTTGCCTAGCTTTTGAAACCAGCCAACCCTGTGCCTCCAAATCTTCATATACCGATTGTACGGTTTTTCGGTTAATCCCGAGTTCATCCGCCAGTGTACGTGAACCTGGCAAGCGTGTTGCCTGAGTAATTCTGCCAGATAAAATCTCTTGAATAATCTGATTTGCCAACTTTAAAAAAAGGGTCTTTTCCTCACGATCTTCTAAATGTAACCGAATTTTCCAAGGCTGACGCATAACTCTCTGGCCCATATAAGTTTTAGAAACTGGATATTTTAATCCATCCACAGAATTTTTATTCTGTACTTAGGCGATGTGAAAATCAACTCAGCGAGAGGTTTTATTTATGCAAACGGCACAACTAGATAAACAGCAATTGATGCAAAATGCGCAGCAAAATATGCAGCAATTTATTCAAGATTCAAACTACACAGATCGACAAAAGTTGGCATTAACCTGCCGTATTTTATTTGACCACGGCCATGATGCTGGCTTAGCGGGACAAATCACTTGTCGTACCACGCAAGGCAATAGCTTTATCACCCAGCGTTTTGGTCTCGGCTTTGATGAAATTACCGCGCAAAACTTATTGGAAGTTGATGAAGATCTAAAGCCACTTGATCAACAAGGCATGGCAAATCCTGCAAATCGCTTTCATACATGGATTTATAAACAACATCCTGAAGTGAATTGCATTATCCATACCCATCCAACACATATTGCAGCGTTGTCGATGCTCCGTGTGCCCTTAGCGATCGCACAAATGGATACCTGCGCTTTATATGAAGACTGTTCTTTTGTGGAAGAGTGGCCGGGAGTCCCCGTCGGCAATGAAGAAGGTATTTTTATTTCAGAAGCCTTAGGTAAAAACCGCGCTGTACTGCTGTCACATCATGGTCAGCTGGTGGCAGGTAAAACCATTGAAGAGGCTTGCAACTTAGCCATTTTAATTGAACGCGCTGCCCGACTTCAGCTTTTGGCAATGGCTGCTGGACAAATTCAACCGATCCCACATGAACTGGCAAAAGAAGCTCATGACTGGGTCTCTACCAACAAGCGTAATAATGTCAATTTTGCCTACTATGCGCGTAAAGCTTTAAAAAATCATGCGGACTGTATCGAGGAGTAATGAAAATGAAATTAGAAGGCATTATTGCATACCCAATCACACCATTTCACCCAGACACACAAGCTGTCGATGTGGATGCACTGACCATCACATTAAATGCTCTGCTAGAACAACAATGTAATGCGATTGTGCCATTGGGCAGTGCTGGTGAAAGTGCTTATTTATCTTGGCAAGAATGGCAACAAGTCGCACAAAAAAGTATCGAAGTCGTTAATCACCGTGTCCCGGTCATGTTGGGAATTTCTGAACTCACAACGGCGATGGCAATTCAAAAAGCCCAAAAAGCCGAGGAGCTTGGCGCTGATCTAATTATGGTGATCCCAGTATCTTACTGGAAACTCAATGATCAAGAAATCTATGATTATTATCAGCAAATTGCCGCATCGACCAAACTGCCGATCATGGTCTATAACAACCCAGCAACCAGTGGCGTAGATATGTCACCAGAATTGATCGTGAAAATGTTTCAAGAAATTGAGAATATTTGCATGGTTAAAGACAGTACGGGTGATATTCAGCGCATGCATAAATTTCATGAATTATCTCAAGGACAGTTGCCCTTTTATAATGGCTGTAATCCTTTAGCGCTTGAGGCATTTTGTGCAGGGGCAAGTGGTTGGTGTACTGTGGCGCCAAATCTACTCGGTCAGCTACCAAGTCAGTTATATCAGGCAGTCAAAGATGGTGATTTAGACCACGCCAAAGCCTTGTTTTATCGTCAATTGCCTTTGTTGCGCTTTATTGTACAAGGCGGCCTACCGAAAACAGTCAAAGCAGGTTTAAATGAATTAGGTTTTTCTGTAGGTGAACCAAGAAAGCCATTACAACATGCCACCCCACTGGAAGTTCAGCAATTGAAGTCGTTGATGGCCTTAGCAAAACAAGCGTAACCGATCGTCGTATGCGCTTGTGAAGTTATAAAATTGATCCGATAAACATGCTTTGTTGCATACATAGCCGATCCGCTGCTTTGACAGATTCTCATTTGACAAATACTCAAATAATAAGTAAATGTCATCCAGCGGAGTTTAAATCTAAGTGCAACAAAGCGGTTATTGCCACAGTAAATATCGGCATAACAAACAAATCAATTCCCAAATCAGCTTTCTAAAAACTAAATCCAAGGTTTAAATTGATACGATACAACCATTGGTCACTATAGGGTGAAACGGTCGAGCTAAAACCGGTTGAATTCATTGCACCACCAATAATATTGGCATTTTTCCCCCAAGTATAATCGGCCCACACCATAAAGGGTGACGCAATAAACATCATCCCAGTGGTATTCATTTGAGAATCCGACCAATCATCACGTTTCTTATCCATATAACTATAATCATTGTAGAAACGGATCGCTTTGAGTTTGCCCATATTTTGCATAGGTAAGGTATAGGCAAGATTTAAACTGGCAACTGTCGCTTCAGAGGCAATAAAATAAGCAGGGGTAAATCCATTATTCCCCATTAAAGTCATATCATTATTGACCCCGTCAGGGTTCTTTGCATCATATTGATAATGAATCACAGAGCTTTGTAAATTAAAGCGTTTGTAATTGTTATCGCTATGCACACCCACTGCGTAATATTGGCCATTTTTATCGGTGGTTTTATTATGCAATTGCGCAATTGCCCCCGATACCCCGACTTCCTGCTTACCCACCTTGGTGTCTAACTTGCGCACAATCCGCGTATTGAATTGATGGCGCTTTTCATTTTGATAAGCTTTTTGACTTGGAAATGCATTGTCGGCTAGGTCATCATAAGTGGCAATTTCGGGCGAATAGCGCAGATTGGTTGCCAGCATTTCTGGGTAATAGCCCAGTTTTACATCCCAGTCCTGATTATGAAAATTCCAGTTCAAACCTGGCGCAATGTTATTGCCATAGCCCAAAAAGAATGGGATATGGTAAGTCCAACCATTTTGCGGATAAGGATAAATCGCAAAAGGTTTATATACAAAGCCGGCTTCTAAACTATTCTGTTGATCTAAATTGTAGCCCACGTAGGCTTTTTCGATCGAGCGTTTCTCTTGGTCTTGAAACAAGTAGCTTGCATTAAAATAGGCATCGTCAAATTTACCTTTGACATCGACTCTAAAAATATCAAAATAGAGTTTGCCAAAGCCATCATTCGGTCCTTCCCAATTTTCATAGCGTTGGTTTAATCGCACCACGCCACCCAATTTTATAGAGTCCGTCTCATCTTCACTTTTCCATTCTAATGCTGAGCTTTGCGCCAAAACATTGGATGTGGTACCCAAATACAATGCTGCAAGTAGTATCGCGATAGCTGTCTTTTTCATAATTGCTTCCTTCCCTTGTGTTCCAACGATCCTGTTGGACTTTTGTTTTACCTATAAAACATAGTTTTTATTGTATTTTGAGCAAAAAAATTTGCTGGTGAATTTACTGAACATCCGATGCCAACATCGAATGTTCAACTGGGTTTAATAGAGTTTTTTCTGCGGCGGTCCTGCAAAGTTCAGTGGTCCAATCGAATTCATATCCAATTCGATCACACTTGGCCCTTGAAAATCGACTGCTTGTTGAATCACGCTTTTAAACTCATCTGCACTGCCCACTTTCCAGCTTTTCACTCCCATTGCTTCCCCTAAGACTTTATAATCTGGGGTATGCAATTCGTTGAAATATTGACGCCCACCAAAGTAATTCTTTTGAATACCACGCATTACGCCATAACCGCCATCGTTCATGATCATCAGCACCATGTTGGTATTTTCTTGCGCCATGGTGGCAATCTCACCGATACCGAGCATCAAACCACCATCGCCCACGAGACCAATCACTTTTTTATCTGGATTGGCAATCGAAGCGCCAATTGCCGTGGCTAAACCAAGACCAATTGCCCCTGCAAGTGAGTGAATATTTTGATTCGGTGCTTGTACTGGAAATAGTCGGCTGCCCCAAGTACTGCCTGACATGGTAATGTCACGTACAAAGATGCCATCTTGTGGCAGTGCCGCACGTAAGTGATCACAGATCAGTGCATATTGATCCAGCTGAGTACGCAGTGCCTCAATAGCGGACTGTTTTGCTGCAACAACCGCTGCATCATAATCTGCATCAACTTTTGAGATACCGCTTAGCCCTGTGAGCACACGTTGTAATACATCTTTGGCATCAGCACAAATGAAGTTACGAACTTTATAATTACGTTGCTGCGCCACTGGATTGGCATCAATCTGAATCAGATTATCAGGGAACTGTACCGAATAGGTTTTGGTTTCATTGCTGCGTAAACGCGAGCCCACCACCACCAATAAGTCAGCCTGTTTTAACTGTTGCTCAACCCCTGCTGAGTTATGGAATGCACCTAAACTGCGTGGATGCTCATCTGCTAACACACCACGGGCATGGGTCGAAGAAACAACAGGAATCCCAAGATCTGCAATGGCTTTCACCTCATCAACACTATTTAACGTGCCACCACCAATCCAAAAGATGGGGCGTTTGGCTTTTTTAACTTCTTCAACAATTAAATCAATTTCAACTTGCTCAGCCTGCGGTAATTCAAGCGCTTTGACAGGACCTAAATTCAATGGCAAGTCAATTTCTGCAGCTTGCACATCAATCGGGAGCTCAACGCTTACAGGCCCCATCGGTACTGTGGTTGCAACACGAATTGCTTCACGAATTACACCCACAGCATTGTCTGGGCTGGTAATACGAAATGCAGCTTTGCTTGAAGCACGTAAGAAGGTCAGTTGATCTTTGGTTTCATGGATAAAGCTAGCATCACGATCAAGATATTCACGTTCAACTTGCCCAGTTAAATGCAACACAGGACTCCCAGCATTCATCGCTTCAATCAATGAGCCTACTGCATTGCCTGCACCTGCACCGGTACTGGTCAAAGCAACCCCTAAACCTTTAAAGCGTGAGTGACCATCTGCCATCGTGACTGCACCTGCTTCGCCACGCGCTGCCACAAAACGAATTTTTTCACGACGCCCTACGGCATCTGCAATTGGTAGGTTATGAATTGAAATCACCCCATAGATACTTTCCACTTGGTGTGCTTCTAAAACACGCGCGATTGCTTCGCCTACATTTACACGTTCTGTCATTGTTTATTCCTCGAAAACTTTTTCATTCCATGAATTTATTATTCACACCAAGGATTTGGCTGTTCGCTTAATCCCATATAAATACTTTTTTGCTGCATATAAGACAAAATACCTAAACGCCCTTTTTCACGCCCGATACCACTTTCTTTAAAGCCACCAAACGGTGCCGAAATAGAGAATTTTTTATAGGTATTAATCCAGACTGTACCGACTTCCAAAGCACGTGCAATTTGCCAAGCTTTACGGTAGTTTTCAGTCCAGATTCCTGCTGCAAGCCCAAAACAACTGTCGTTGGCTTGGGTGATTAAATCAGCTTCATCGTGATACTTCATCACCACCAAGACCGGACCAAAAATCTCTTCTTGACAGGTTTGTGCAGTATTATTTAAGCCCGTGATGATGGTCGGTAAGTAATAACTTCCTTTCGCCAAATCACCATCCGTCAGCGCTTGACCACCCACTACAACTTGACCACCTTCTTGCTTGGCCAATTGCACATAGGCATCGACAGAAGCCAAATGCTTTGGATTAATTAAAGAGCCCAAATGTACACCCGCTGTTTCTGGATGTCCCACTCGTAAAGCTTTGGTAATTTCAACCAAACGCTTAAGGAACTGATCGTAAATACTGTGATGCACGAAGAGTCGTGAACCTGCAATACAGGCTTGTCCTGCGGAACTAAAGATCCCATAAGCCACACCTTTAGCAGCCAATTCAATATCTGCATCAGGCATAACAATCGTAGGGGATTTTCCACCAAGCTCTAATGAGGTGGTAATCAATTTATCTGCGGCAAGATGAGCCAAATGACGCCCTGTAGTGGTTCCGCCAGTAAATGAAATTTTGCGAACCAAAGGATGCTTTACGATGGCATCACCAATTACAGAACCACGCCCCACTAAAACACTGAGTAAGCCTTTTGGCAGTCCTGCTTGTTCAAAGATTTTGGCGAGTTCCAAGGCAATTAAAGACGTTGCCTCTGCCGGTTTAAGAATCACCGCATTTCCAGCAGCAATCGCAGGGGCAAGTTTTTGAACTTCACTGGCAATCGGTGAATTCCACGGTGTAATCGCGGCCACCACACCGACAGGTTCATGCACACTCATGGTCATAAAGTCAGCCGCACGTTGTGTGGTGAGTTCATCATTCAGCGTTTCACATGCTGCGGCAACATAGCGTGCTGTCGCGGCTGCACTCATCACTAAACCACGTGTTTCAGCCAGTGGCTTACCATTATCACGGGTTTGTAATTTTGCAAGCTCATCTACACGCGCTTCAATAATCTCTGCCACTTTATACAAAATACGCGCACGTTCATGTGGCATGCTATTGCGCCAGCCTGCTTGTCGCCATGCCAAATCTGCTTTTTCAATTGCTTCATTGACATCATCTAAACTCGCTGTAGAAATTTCAGCATTTACAGATTGATCTGCTGGAAACAGACTTTGAATCGTATTGCCTTTACCTAATCGCCATTCACCTGCGATATAAATTTCCTTTACCATGATCAAATCCTTTTAAATCTGAATTGCTTCAACGCTATTGCGACATGCACGAATCACGCTAAGCGCAGCCAAAGTTGAGGTTTTGGGATTACTTGCCAAAGGTACACCCACCAATTCAATGGTCATTTCACCAAACACGCCTTCTGCCACAATGGTGTGCTTGTTTTTATTGGTTTTTGGATCAACCGTAAGCTCAACCATGGTTTCATCCATGCCTAAACCTGCGAGTGCAATGGTTGCTGCAACATTGGCATTGGCTGGAAACTTCAGTGCTGCTTCTCTGGCTGTACCACGAAAAAAAACCATAGCTTCACTGACCTGATCGAGATCAACCAATTGTTCAGCATAACTGCCACGCCAACTCTTCGGGCTTTTACAGCCTTTATAGGTGACCTTTTCCAAACCACCTTCTTTTGCCGCAGAGATACCATCGATCCCCGCAATCGCACCCGCTAAAAGATGTAAATGGGCATCGTGTTGTTCCGCAGTCTGTTTCAGTTGAGAGAAAAATTCGCTATCGGCTAAGGTTCCCACTGAAATCAGACCAATGGTCCAACCTTTCTCTAACACCTTTTGGGCATGTTCTTTTACCGCCGCTTGGCCTGCAACTTCGATTACATAATCAGGCGTGCCAAGGCATTGATCAATCGAACTAATTACCTGTACCTGAGCGGATACTTGTGCCTGTACTTTTTCAACACTGCGTGCAGGCACCACAATCCATTTAAGCTGTAAATCTTGTGGCATATGTGCGTACACTTCTGCTGCCATTGCACCGAAACCAATCATCATCAACTGTTTCATGGGCACACCTTATAAATGTTTGTTAAATCCACCAGAAACATCCAAGGCTGAACCAGTGGTATAGGATGCCAATGGTGAAGCCAAGAACACCAAAGCGTGTGCTGGTTCTTCAGGTTTACCTAGACGTTGCATTGGAATACCACGGTTTTTTGCAATATTGCCTGTCCACTGTTCCCATGACGCTTGGCTATCTGAACGTGTTTCAAAACGGCGTTTCCACTGTGCTGACTCCACCATGCCCAATAAAATTGAATTCACCCGAATCCCATATTGGCTAAATTCATGTGCTAAGGAATGAGTTAAATTCAGCAAAGCGGCACGTGCCGATGAAGTCGCGATCATGTGTGGTTCAGGTTGCAAGGCCAGTAAGGAATTGACATTGGTGATTGATCCACACGCCGAATTTTTTAAATCATCTAAAAATGCACGGACAGGATGCAAGACACTGAAATACTTCAATTCAATTTCTTTCATCCAATCTTCATCTTGGGTGTCTTCAAAATTGGATACACGCCCTTGACCTGCGTTATTGATCAACATGTCGACATTGCCTAAATTTTGATTGACCTGTTGTGCAAAGCGTTTTACATCGTGTTTGTCTAAAACATTGCAGGCTTGAGTAAAAATATGGGCTTGCGGATACTTTTCCAAAATATAATTTTTTGATTCTGCTAGACGCTGTTCATCCCGACCACACCATGCCACTTTGGCACCTTCTGCAACTAAAATTTCGACAGCAGCCAAACCAATGCCTGACGAGCCACCTGTTACTACTGCTACTTTTCCTTCAACTTGGAAGCTCATATTTTTCTCTCGTTTGAGTCTTAACGTGCCGATAAAATAATGTCGTTAAACTGTTGTGGTTGATCGACATAACTCAGATGACCTGCATCTGTAATCAGATGACATCGGCTCAATTGCATTTCTGCGGCAAGGTCTTGAATACCTTGTGCAGGTGTAATTTGGTCCTGATCGCCTGCAATCACGACGCAAGGAACACGAATATCTGTTAAATAATTTCTAATTTCGTCATAGGCCAACAAATACGATGCATGGGTAAAACCGTCTAAGGTCAAATCCTGCATCACTGCTGTGACCAAAGCCAAAGCTTGAGCGTCTTGTTTATAAATTAAATGCGGTCCACGACTTGCCGCCATGCCTGCATGACCTAAGCTTTTCAACAGCATTGGTCGTTTTTGATAAACCTGTGATTTGCTTTCCTCATCTGAACGTTGATAACCTTGTGCCACATTGGCAATCAGCAAAGTCTGTACACGTTCAGGATAAAGATGAGCAAAAGCACTGGCCTGTAAAGCCCCAAGGGAATGACCAACCAAAATGGCTTGCGAAATTGCCAAAGCATCGATTAAACCCAACAAACGTTGTGCATAATCTTCTGCATTCGGTTGCGTTGTATTTAAACCTTCCGATAAGCCATAACCCGGTGCATCCCAAGCAATCACACGAAAAGACTGACTCAGTACATCGAGCTGATTGATCCATGAAGCAGAACCCGAACTAATCCCATGTAGCAAAATCAATGGCTGGCCTTGACCCGCCTCACGATAGGCGTGTACTTGACCATCCACTACAATGGTTTTGACTGGATATTTGGCTAATCGATCAAGCAATGTCATGGCTGGATTCCTTTGCTGTAGGGCTGGGTTTTGTCGATTCAATCAACGTTTGATTTGCGACAATGGATGTTCTGGTGGATAGTTCGGAATAGTCGGTTTACCCGCACCTAACATCACACACATCAAGGCATCTTCCTGACCCGGATTAAACAAGCCACGGTAAATTCCAGGTGGAATTGAAATCAGATCACGCTCTTTAAGTTTGGTTTGAAATTTTTCGCCGTTATGTTCGATAAACAGGTCAATCTCACCACGCAACATAAAAAACACTTCCTCAACATCATGATGAATATGCAAAGGCCCTTCGCACTGCGGAGGTAAAACCATGGTTGAAAAAGTGAAGTTTTCTGCTGGAACGGTGTTGCCATCATTGACTACACCTGTTGCACCTGTGCCCATATAACGCATTTGGGCACGACGATATTTGGGGTCATAGTCCGCTTGGAACTTCAAGGCATCAAAATCATATTTACGTGTTTCAAAACGTGCGATACGGGTATTTAACCAATCTTGTAAGCTTGTACCTTCAGGCTGTGACCATGATTCGAATTGTTGAGTAGTCATGTTTTAACTCCTAGATATCTTGAATTAATAACGTTTTAGTAAAGGAACTAAGAAGAACGATCCAATCACAGCAACTGCTGCTAAGAAGGTAATTCCTAAATTAAAACTGTGGGTTTGCATCACGATGTAACCGATCAGAACGGGTGCAATTGCACTGGCAAAATTACCCAGTCCATTAAAAATCCCACCCGCAGTCGCGCCCACATCAGCAGTGGTCACACGAGCAAGTAGTGCAAATATTGCTGCGACACCAAAGCCCCAAGCCATTGCGCTAAGAGACATTGCAACAATCACTAAAATTGGATCTGTCATAATGACCATGACATACATAAAGATGCCGGCCACCAATAAGCCACTAAAAACTTGAATGGCACGACGACCTAACTTGTCAGAAAGAAATGCACCAATCACTTCACCAATCAACATGGCGATAAATGGGAAACTTGAATAAATACCAAACTCTTTAAGGTTAAAGCCCTTGTCTTGAATCAGGTAGGATGGAACCCAACTGTTTAATCCCCACAGATAAGTCATCAGTGCAATATTGAAAATACACACCAACCAAAATGAACCGTTCTGTAATAGCACTTTGGTGTTATGGATATGCCCTTTAAAATTGACACGTTTACTGGTCGATTCCAGCTCAATGGTTTTCTTGAGTTGTAAATTACGTAAGCCAAACACAATCGCAATCAGTGCAATTACAGTTAAACCAGCCATCACAAAGAAGGTGGTATGCCAATCATGGTTTGCGAGAACAGCCGCGGTAATTGGAAAACCTAAGAAGGCACCGATCGGTGTACCCAACAAAAACATGGTGGAAGCACGTGCTTGCTGACGATCTGTATAGGTTTGTTTCACGATGGTATAAGCCAAGGCAAATAATGGGCCTTCAGCTAATCCAAGCAGAACGCGGAGAATCAACATCCCTGTATAGTTGGTGGTAAAACCCATACAGAACATGAGTATCCCCCAAGATAAGACGCTCCAAAACAGCATTTTTTTAGGGCTAAAAATATCGCCTAAGAAGCTTAAAAACACAGAGGAAAAACCATAAGCCAATAAAAAGCTGGTCATTAACCATCCAAGCTTTGCTTTGTCTTGGGCAATCCCCATCGCGCCCTGAAAGTGCGGGTCCGCAAACAAGACTGCGATACTAATTTTGTCGAAAAATGCCAGAACGACACAGATCATCAGGACAAAAGCAGGAACCCAATGCTTCAATCCACTTTTCTCTTCATTACTCATATTTCATTCCTTCGATTGAGTCATGAACCGGATTTAATGTTTACGGTTTTAATTTCATTACATTAAATTCAGGGTCTGCTAATAATTTGGGGTCTAACACGGTATTGGATTGCATCCAGCGCTTTGCCAGTTTGACCAGTTTTGAGTCATTGATCGCAATCATGTTGATCAAACAGTTTTGCTCATCCAGATAAAGATAACTGCACTGATCTGCTGCGTTTTGACGTAGCACAATCTGCTTGGTTTTTTCAGGTTGGTAAGTCCCTAAAATCTGAATATTGTAGTGATACTGGTCTGACCATAACCAAGGAATATCCAGATATTCCGTATCCATACCTAACATTGACTTTGCCGTGGCAATGGCTTGATTTTGCGCATTGGCCCAAGACTGAATGCAATAGCCCAAACTTGGATGTATCGCCACATCACCTGCGGCATAAATGTCTTGGTCTGAAGTTTGTCCAAAAGCATTGACAACAATGCCATCTTTAACGTCTAAACCCGCACTCACACCCAGCTCTTTGGCAATATCTGCACCCGCACCCACCACTACACAATCAAACAGTTCACTGGCATTTGGATGATTAACCACTTCAACTTGCTGTTGACCTGCTTCAATCAAATGCACATTTTTACTATTTAAATGGATCTGAGTACCTTGTTGTTGATGCATATTTTGCAAAAATTCAGATACATCCGGGCTAACGCTACGTGCACAAAGTCGATCACCGTATTCAAAAACATGCACTTGTTTGCCTTGTTTCCGTGCCGTTGCTGCAATTTCTAAGCCTATCCAACCACCACCAATTACTGCTAACTTTTGCGTATGTTGTAAGATTTCGGCTAAACGTTCGCAGTCTTGTACATTACGTAAAGTCACCACATTGGGAATAAATTGCCATGTATTGACTGGTACACGTGCTCGGCTTCCTGTTGCAATCAATAATTTGTCATAAGGCAAAACTTGACCGCTTTCTAAAACCACATGTTTTTGTTGGCGATCCACTTGTGTTGCCACAGCGGGTTTGTGCCACTCAATGTTAAAATCTTGCATCTGTTCAGCAGAGAACAGATGCAAACTGTCATAACTAGCTTCTTTGGAGAGGACTTGTTTTGACAGGGGTGGGCGTTCGTAAAATGCCCGTTCCTCATTGGATACCACATGAATTTCACCTAGAAATCCATGTTGACGGAGTGTGCTTACTGCCCAACCCGCAGCTTGTCCTGCGCCAACGATGACTATTCTTTGCATAGCTTAATCTCCCTGTTCCAACTGCTTATACAGGTTTGACTTGGCGACGAGTATGGTCATCTAAACCACCTTCAACCGCCCACTCAGTAAAGAGTTCTAAACAATGTTCTTCAACACGTGGTTGCCATTCTTCCGTCAAATAATCATCATTGGTGTAGTATTCAAATGCACCACCCAAAGGTGAGTTGACATACCAGAAGTAAGCCGAAGAAATTGGATGACGACCCGGACCAATAAAAGTAGACCATTCAGAACGGTTCATGTTTAAGCCACCGCCAATCACTTCATGAATATCACGCACCACAAAGGCCACATGATTGAGTCCAGCAGGTTTATTGGGTACCGAAAGCAAAAACAAATCATGGTGATAGCCTTTGCCACGACAACGTAAAAAAGCACCACGATTACGATAAGCATCCGATAAGAAGAAACCGAGCTTTTCGATATAGAACGATTCTGTTTTTTCTAAATCTGGGGTAAAGAACACGACATGTCCAATCGCAACAGGTTGCCCTTTTTCATACACTGGACTGGCTGCATTGACACGAGTGATACTGCCGTATTGATTAATCCCTTCTGTTTTTAACGCAGGTAGCTCTTGGGTAAAGCTAGCTTGAAAGCGAATGGTCATCCCATTTGGGTCTAAGCATTGCAGCATGTCAGCCGTGGCTTGATAACCATCTACATCTTTCAGGCGAGTCGCTAAATCAGCCAAATCCTGTGCTGCATCATCCAAGCCCCAAGTCACTTCACGTAAAGTTGAGCCTGACTCGATGGCCTGTGGTAGACGCGGATCATCACAATCAAATAAATAAATTTTACTGCCGTTCTGGGTTTGATAAAGATCCGTACCCTCAATATCTGATTGGCTTGGCTTTAAACCAAAATCTGCCAAAAATTTATTTGAAGCAGCCCGATCCTCAACGCCAAACTTTAAAATCTCAATCCCTGTAATCATGAAACAATTCCTTAATTAAAGACAAAACCACCATTTACAGGAATATTCTGTCCAGTCACAAATGAGGACAAATCCGAAAGTAAATAAAGTGCTGTTCCGTTCAGATCCTGTGGTAACTGCTGACGTTGAATCGCACGACCATTTACATATAAATCATGACGATCTTGCGGTACATATTCTGTTGCTTCAACCAGCGTCAATCCTGGAGAAAGCGTATTGATACAAATATTAAATGGCCCTAACTCTCTTGCCATCGAACGGGTCATTGCCAGCAAAGCACCTTTACTTGCAACATAAGCCATCAAGTTAGGTGCGCCCCATAAAGCCGTATCCGATGCCACATTAATTACCTTGCCTGCATCGGACTGCTTGAGATATGGCACACATGCTTTGGTGACCAACCACGTCCCTTTGACATTGATGTTCATGACCCGGTCCCATAGATCGGCGTCATAATCCATCAAGCTTTTACCACCCACATTGGTCGCAAGTGCAGCGCAATTCACCAAACCATTTATTCCAGCTAAATGTTCAGCTGCTTGCTGAACAGCCTGTTGAATCGAATCAGCATCAGCCAAGTCAATCGTGACCGCAGTCACCTGTAAACCCTGTGCCTGCAATACTGCTGCTTCTTGTTGCACAAGATCTGTCAAGATATCCGCCATGACCACTTGAGCACCTGCTTCGGCAATGGCCTGTGCAAAGTCTCGTCCCAAGCCTCTTGCTGCGCCTGTAACAAAGACTTTCTTGCCCTGCAACAATGCGACATTAACCATGAACTTGTTCCTGCATTTCAATACGGTTTGAGCTATTCAAGCTCGCAATTTTCTTTAACTGCTTTTCCGCTTCTTTTTTCATTAAACGGCGTAAGCGCGATAAACCGACATCATGTTGATAGAGGAATTCATGTTGACGTGCGTTTGGCGCAAGATTTTCTAAAATAATTCGATCTTGTTCCAAGACATCCCAATGCAGTTTTTCTAAATGATTGCGATAAAGAAAACGCCAAACATTACGTTGCCAACCACTGACTTTACGACAACGCCAGAAGAAAACACGGGTATTTTGAGCATCAATCGGTGTGGCATAACCCACAATCCAAAACTCACCGCCTGGACCAAAATCTTTACGATAAGGAATCGAAAGACGCAACCAACTTGCACCGGTATTGGCATATTCAACCCAGTCAAAATTGACCCCTGTTTGCCCTTCTTTTTCAAAGACAAAACCATTTTCAGTTGAGCGGTGTTTCATTTCTGCAGTACGCTCACCGTCCGCCATTGAGTGCGAGGTACAATGCAAATAGGTGCCATGCATTGGATCCATTACATTATCAATCGCATATTGATGATTGACCTTCCAATCTGCTTGGCATAGAAATGAACTCCACTCCCCACTCGCCAATTGCTCAGGAAAATCAAGTGGTTTAGCGACTTCATTTGGATCAATGCCAAACCACAGGAAAATTGCACCATGTTGCTCAATCACTGGGTAGCTTTTCACACAGGTTGTGCCTTTCATTGGGCATTCATGTACTGCGGGTACATCTTCAACCTTGCCATCATGGCGAACTTCAACGCCGTGATACCAACATGCCACGCGATTACCTAAGTTCCAACCTAAAGAAAGACGCGCACCACGGTGCGGACAACGATCTTCTAAAGCATGCACCTGACCTTGGTCATCACGCCAAACCACGATATTTTCACCTAAACGGGTAATACCCACAGGATTGGCTGCGACTTCCCAACTTGCCAGTACAGGATGCCATTGATCACGTAAACCTAAATCTAAATACTCCTCAACACTCGGAGTCACTGTTACTGCTGCATTCATCACTGTTCTTCCTTGAATCAATAACCTAAACGTTGCATTTCTTCAGAAAATGTTTCAGAAGTCCAAAGTTCACCAGACTCGCAACGAAAACCTTGTTGATTTAAAGATTGAATTAAATCGGTAAGTTCTGTTACGCCTGAAGAAAAGGCTTGAATTAAATGTTGAACAAAATCCTGCTCATAGACTGTTGGCACTTTATAACGTGTTTGCCAAACCAAAAGCTCTGGCTGTCCTGGTATTTGAATATTGTTGATCCCTGCTTCGGTCGCTGGCGTGGCATGAATCCAGTTCGCTAGCTTCTCATTAAATGTTTTCATGAGATTCCATCCTTATAAATAAGACTTATAGTTGAATTTGAACGTCCTGCCCTTCAACACGTACGGGATAAGTACACAAATCACGACATCCCGGTCCACTTTTTAACTCACCTGTTTGAATATCAAAAATTGCCTCATGTAATGGGCATTCCACGGTTTGATCTTCAATAAAACCTTCTGTTAGTAACGCAAAGGCATGTGGGCAAACATTCTCGATCGCAAAATAATTGTCATCGATAAAAAAAACACCAATTTTCTTACCCTCGACTTCTATGGCTTTCGGCTCGTCTTCGGTAATGTCATCTTGCTGACAAACTGAGATCCAACTCATTTTTGCATCCTTATTTGTTTTATATATAAAACTTAATTTAGCATTTAAAACATAATGAATAGCATAAGCTTTGATCATTTTGCTTGTCAAATACTATATTTTTATGTTTTTCAATGAATTAATAAAAAGTTATATTTTTAGATGTTTCTTAATCAAAAAAATGTTTTATATATAAACATTGAGATTAGAAAAATTGATGATTACTATAGTGGTATTCCATGTGCAGGAATTCCAAAATAAACATAGGGCAACTTGGCAATGAACTTAATAAATGATGCTCTCTTGGAGCAAAATGCTGAACCCAATAATGATGAACGTTATTTAGTACCGGGTTTGGTGCGTGGCTTAGCCATTTTAAAATTATTTGATCAACAGCATCAGGAAATGACCATTTCTGAAATCGCAGAAAAATTAGATGTAAACCGTTCGAGTGCTTTTCGTTTAATCCACACCTTAGAGTTTTGTGGTTATTTAAGAAAAATGTCGCAAAAGACTTATGCGCTGAACAGCAACGTGATGGAACTTGGTTTTAACAGCTTATCCAAATCATCGCTGACTGATTTGGCTAGCCCCATCATGCGTGAATTACGCGATAAAATTAAAATCGCTGTGCATCTTTCGATTTTAGAAGGCACTGATATCGTCTTTATCAGCAATGCCCAATCTATTGGTTCATTTACCAGTAATGTGCATATTGGTACACGTTGGCATGCCCATGCCACCGTAATTGGACAATTAATTTTATCTCGCCTTTCCGAGGCTGAAGTGGTTAAGCGTTATGAACATTTTACCGATTGGAAAGTCTATTCTGATCGTACACCACGTGATTTGGCGAGTTTATTAGAACGTTTAAACTATGTCCGCAGTCAGGATTTTATGATCAGTTGGGGGCACTTTAATACCGATATGGCTGCCAGTGCTGCACCTATTTATAGTCAGGCAACTCAAGAAATCGCTGCCGTATTATCTGTAAGCTGCCCATTGAGCACCTATACAGAAGATTTATTTAGAGGTGAAATTTCTCAAAATGTAGTTGAGTATGCTGATAAAATTTCAAAATTTATTTATTTTTAAGCATTGATAAATCTAATTACTTCAATTTGGGCATAGGGAAGACTAACCAAATTTTCTACACATACACGCCAAATAAAGAATCCTTCTGGTTTTTATTTGGCGATCATTATTATTTTATTTCTTTTCTTCTTTTTTTGAGGGGGGGGCTTAAAATCTCAATGCTCACGCTATGTTTCTTAAAAGAATCGCTGCGCTTTTGGCTAAACCTGAATGTTTAAAAGTCGCAAACATCGAGCTGCTTTATAATTCAATTTCTCTGCTGATGATGGCAGAAGCAATTGCTTGAGCAGTAGATTTTACTCCTAAGCGCTTTCTTATACTGCGTAAATGATTTTCAACAGTTCTCTCTGAAATTTTTAAAATGTCGGCAATCTCAAAATGCTTTTGACCCACTGCTGCCCATTTTAAAACTTCTTTTTCACGTTTGGTCAGTATTTTTTTATGCGCAATTCTATGCTTTTGTTTATGTAAAATTTCACCAAAGGCAATATTACAAACCATCTGTACTGTGAGTTTAAAATCAGCACCCATATCCGAAATTTCACCCGCAAATGAAATTGCACCCTCTAAACCTGTCCGACCAAATACGGGCACTTGTATTCCGTTGACCTCACCAAGATGCAAAGGGCTTTTGATAATCCGATAGGTTTCTTTTGCAGTTTTTTTATGCAAGCTCTTTGCCCAAAAAAAGGCTTCATCGTATTCAAAAATATGCTTGGTGATTGGGCAGCGGCGTAAATATACTTCACGCTCTTCGATATTGCTGCGATCAATCCAATTGCCATGGACAAAGAAAACTTCATCAATCCATTCATGTTGGTTTTGAGGTGAAACACTACATACAATAATCCGATCAAAATTTAGCTGAGCAGCAAATCCCACCAGAATTTTAAATAGACTTTCGAGGTCACGTGCTTGTCTCAATTGGTGAACAGTCTGAAACAATAAATCGGCCAGTTGATTGCTTGCAAGTCTCATAAAGCCGTCTTCTCACTAAACTGAACACTTAAAACTAAAATATTGGAGATCAGTAGCAGATCGCCTCTAGATCTCCAATATTGAGATAAAAAATTGCGTCTAAATAGAAACAACCTCTTGATTGATGCTTATACCAATTCAGGATCAGCCAATAAGGTTTCAGCGGCTAACTTACCTAAATTATGCGATGCCAAAGGACTATCTCCAGTCAGAAGTTTTCGGTCTTTATGGACCTGCCCTGTAATACCTTTATTTAGGATTTTAACGCCTAATTTATCGAGATTTTCACCCACCAACCATTGTAATGGCCCAGGCATATAACCAATTTCAATATTTGCGCCTTTATCTAAAAAGTCAGGAAATACACAAATTTCATAATCTTTAAATATATAGTTTTCTGGTTTTTCATCGACGGCTGCGGCAAGTAAAGCTGCGGGTCCATGACACAGTGTAATCACATATTTATCGTTGTTTATCGCCCATTCTAAAACTTTTTTAACACTTTTACTTTCAGGAATTTTCGCGAGTACACCATGACCACCGGGAATGAAAACCCCTGCATATGGCGAGTTTCCAGCAATGATCTCGTCCAAAATATCATCAAGCTTTAACGGGTTTTTAAGTCTTTCAGCATACTTTGCATAAGTATCTAAAACTACCTTATCTTCATTCGGCATCGCCCACATTTCCAGCTTGGCAGGATTGCCTGAGAGCGTTGCAATATCAAACTCAAAGCCTGCATTGTCTAAATGAAATACCGGAAGTAACATTTCAACTGGATGATTTCCTGTAGAAAAGAATTTGCCGTTTTGCATCAGGATATAGCGCTCATCCGTTGTAATCATCAGAATTTTTTTGTCGCCACGATATGGATTGGGATAAGTCGTACCGTCATAATCTGTTTTCGATGCGGTGTACTGGCTTAAAGAATAAGGGGATGGAAAAAATGCATTATCTTCAGCAGTATCTGGTGTAGGTATTTTACTTAGTTCAGTCATTTTTTACTCCAAGCGTTCTTATAGAGGATATATTCAACATGCACAGTATATTCTGCCCTAAAAAGATTTTTGAATGAGGGAAAACCCCTATTCCTACATTTTTAAAACATATGCTGAATTCAATTTTAATCACGCTATCGCTGCCAATAAACCCTGTTTTATTAACATTAAGCATCTGATTTTTATTTAATTATATTTTAAGAAAGTTTTATATTTTCTACGATCCATACTCACGCTCGATACAGAAATACAACGTAGAGATGAAATGAAATACTGTGAGAGATTTTTTAAATGTTGATTGTGTATTAGACTTTGAAACTCTAAATTCCGCTTAGAAAAAATCAATGGCTTCAATGATGAAACTTAACCATGATCTTAGATTAAGTTTCACCTGATTAGCTTAACCCATTATCCTCGTTCACCAACAATGACGAAGTTCATGAATTTAAAACAATAGGTCATCGTTAAATTATTTCCATTCCATCTCACCCATCAACACTTTAGAGCTTAACTCCAAAGAACTTTCTTCAGCCAAGTTCGGGTATTTTTCTTTTAAAGCAGCAATCACTGATGCTGAATCTTTATGATCTTTTAAAACTTGATCAACCTCCACAAGGTATTGATAAGTAAAGTCGATTGCTTGAGTTCCTGTTGGAATATCACCAATATAATGTCCAGGAATCACTGCACGTGGATTTAAACGATTCATTTGTTTTAGCGTTTTTCGCCACTCGTTACGTTCTTTTTCAGTTTGTGCATCTGCTGTCCACACATGAATCCCTGAAGATAGCCCTACACCACCTAGAATTGTACGATTGCTTGGAACCCAAAGATAAGATGCGTATTTACCCGGTGATTTGATCTCAATTTTTTCACCTTCTAGCACAATGGTTTTATCTTCACTGGCACTCGGTACAATCACTTGAGATGGCGCACCATTTTTTAAGATAGGCCCCCAATAAGCAAACTTACCTTCTTTGGTTGCTTCAATATGTTTAACAACTTCTGGGGTTGCAATCACTTTTGCATCTGGAAACGCTTGTACCAGTGGCTCTAAACCAAAATAAAAATCTGGATCACCCGCTGTAATCACAATATATTTAAGGTTTTTACCGCTGTCTTGAATGATTTTAACCAAGTTCTTTGCATCGTTGACACTAAATTGCGCATCCACCAGCACGGCATCTTTTTCACCCGAAATAAGTGTAGATGTAACTGGAAAAATGCCTTGTGCTTGTGGGTTATAAACTTTATAGCTTAACTCTGCTGCAAATGCTGAAGCACTTAACATCACTGAACTTGCAAGAAGTGTTTTTAAAAATAATTTCATATTGTTAGCTCTCTTTGGAATTAAATTAAGATTTAAGTAGTTGTTGATCTAGAAAACGTACAAAATCCTCTGATTTATTATAAAAAACATGAAGCGGTATTTTGCCCATTTCACCATGTTGATTTTCATACACCAATGTTGGAAAACCTTGTCCTCGAACATGGGATAATAATTGGCGTGCATGCTGAATATATTCATCTTGTTGATCTTGATCGATCGCATCTAAATATTTTGACCATTGGTCATTATTCAGTCCTAACTCGACAGCAAATTGCTCCAGTACACTATATTGTGTGACATTTAGACCTTTTTGATAGTAGCCCTGTTGTATTAAATTTAATAACGATATCATCGCGCTATGCCCTAACCCCTGCTGAATACTCAGTAAAGCATGAGTTGCAGGGATAGAGTTCATGATCAGTGTGCTGTCTTTAAGCAAACCATTTTTATAATCATCACCAAAATCAACACCTGTGAGTTGATGGATTTGTTCATCATAGTGAATGATCTGTGTTCGCATTGCTGCTGTCATTTGTGGCTGATGATCTTCGCTATAAAGTCCACCAAAATGTAGGCGTTGTAGATTTGGAAATTTTTCTTCGACTGCATTAATTAAAGGCAGTGCCCCATAACTCCAGCCGCAGATTGGGTCGATAATCCAGTGTAGAATTGGAGAAGCCATAAATTAACTCTCATCTATAAATATATGATTCAAAATATGTGAAAAGCCACACAGTTTTGCTGATATTTGTTATAGTAAATAATAAACTTACTTTTTGTAAGTACTTACTAAAAAGTAAGTGTTTTTTAGTCGTGGAAAGTTTATGAATACTGATGAATCTTGTTTAGCCGCAAATGTGTTGTCAAAGAATTGCCCCTCTCGGGTTAAGCTTATGCATTTAACCAATCGTTGGGGCGTTTTGGTCATGTTCTGTTTAAGACGAGGAACACATCGTTTTAGTGAGTTAAGACGGAGAATTGATGGCATCAGTGAAAAAATGTTGACTCAAACTTTACGTGATTTGGAAAATGATGGTTTTGTGATTCGTAAGGAATATCCAATTATTCCGCCACATGTAGAATATTCTTTATCTGAAAATAAAGGAGTTGAAGTCGCTGAAAAAATTTATGACTTGGTTCAATGGATTGAACAAAATGAAAATTAACTAGGAATTGTTATAAGTTGTGTATTTAATGTTCTTTTTCACTTTTCTTAAGTTTGATATTATCAATAAACATAAGGGACTGAGTGATATCTATTTCAACTTATATTATTTAGGTTCTTAATACTTTATTGCCTAAATTAAATTCATTCACCATCACTTCCAAATCACAACTAATTTTTAAGCTTTTATTCTCGATATATTTATTTACATTTAAAGATATATAAGGCAAGAAAATATTCATCAACTTAATTAAATCACTAATTCCTTTCGCTTCAAATTCGACAATATCTAAATTTATATTATTTTCATTCATGTTAACAAGATTTACTGTGACTTCATATTCGAACCCTATATACATATCACTTTCAATTTTTGGATAAATATAAACATCTAAAATTAATTTATATTTTTTGAATTCCCACAATAAAATTGTGATATGCATATCTGTTCATTAAATTACAAAAAATATGATTATTTTTAATAATCATATTCATTTTCAAAACTTAGTATTTCATTTATAGCTTTTCAACTTTTTACTACTACTTTGTCGTGATTCTGCTATGAATTAGCTTCTATTTTCTTCAGAAGATACTGGTAAAAATGAATAACCTTTTGCATATATTTCAAAACAATGATCATAAGTCCATAATAAATATAAATTCATTCCATTTCCATCATAATTTACATAATCAAAGTTTGAATTAGATTTATGTGAGTACAAATGTTCGAACTCATCATATTGAAGCATTTTAAAATTATTTACATTAGTAAACATGATTGATAGCAACTCGGAAGTTTTAAAAGTTTTACCATTTTCATTTTTTTTAATTTGACTATATGTCAAATTAAATTCTAAGCTATTACCTTGAGGATTAAATTTAAACTCATTTAACCAAAAATCTGTACGAGATGAAAGTATCCCAAATCTGGTACTGATTGGTAAAAAATTTAATTGTGACATATTGTTTTTCCTGCATCATTTGTAGAGAATCGACGTAAAGTAGCTTCTTGCTGTATTTCTTCTGGAGTAGCCCATCTTGTATTTACTCCAACTTTCGCCTGTTTCGCGGCCGCTAATCTTCGATTATCAAGAGAATATACCATATTACTTTTAGCACCTTGCTCTAATAATTTGGCTTGAACATTTTGTGGAAGATCTTTAAATCTCACTAACCTAATAGGCTCAACTTTGGCAGCATAAGATGGATCTGCCTGCAATCTATGTGCTAGGCCATTAACATTACCACCATTTCCAAAACAAGGACTATAACCATTTTGACTGTACCTAATTGTTTTAGTTGACTTTATACGTTCCAATCCTAAAGGATCAATCCAACTGGTTGAACTAGGTGCATATTGGTATAGATTATTTCCACCTGTTAATCCAATAGGATCTTTACTTACAAACCGCCCCACATAAGGTGAATAGTAACGATAACGGTTGTAATGCAGTCCTGTTTCTTCATCAAAATACTGCCCCTGAAAACGGATGTTATTGCTTATAATTTCTGAGCTTTCAAAGAAGTTAGATTTAGCTTTTTCAGCCTTACACTCACCCCAAGCTTTATATTCAGCTTTCCAAATGATCGAACCTGTATGGTCGCTCATTTCTTGTGGTGTACCCAAATGGTCACAGTGGTAGAACCATACATCATCAAAGCCTTTGCTTTGCTTGGTAGTTTTCCATAGTGGGTCACGATGTACACTATACGGCTTGTCTGACCAATCAGGTGTTTGATGTAGTTCTATAGGGCTTTGATAGACGGCTTGCAGCATCGGCACAAAACTATCTTTTTCGTAGATATAGTGTTTAGTGGCTTGTTCTGTTGACTCATAAGCCAATGTGTCACCATCCCATCCATAGATGATGTTATGTTCATCCCCTGTATGATGCTGCTTATTACGTTTTTGTATTCTTCGTCCTAAAGCGTCATAGCGATATTCTGCTGTGTATTGGCTGTTACGGCTTTTGATCATTCGACCATAAACATCCCACTCAAGATTTAAATCACCTTGCGTTGATTTTTGTCGGACCAATTGTCCGTATGCATCATATTGGTATTGTTGGTCTAGGTATTCTTTGACCACGTTATTGACTAGACGATTGTAGCGATAGCCTTTTTCTTCTGCTGTTTGTTGATGGCTTTTGGCTTTATCATCTTTGTAACGATCAACAATATTGCTGGCAGGGTCAAAACTAAAGGTTTCTTTACCGAGTTTACTACTGGCTTCAAGTAAGCGTCCAACAGGGTCATATTTATATGCAATGTTACCACGACGTGTATCTTTGATCGCTGTCAGCTCACCTGTTTTATCGTATTGATATAGTCGTTGTACTAATTGGCTAGTTTGTTGTAGTGCATTGTTCTTTTCTTCGTTTGGGACTTTGTATTGGTTTTGGTAACCATTGTCATGCTCATTGAGCATGATTTGGCTGTGTAATCGTCCTGCTAAGTCAAACTGTTGCTCTTGGCTAACCCCATTAGCGTAGTGGCGAACAACTTCACGATGTAGGTCATCTCGCTCAAAACTCACCAAATCCTGTCCATTGACAATCAGGCTTTGTACATGACCTGTACCATAGGTAAGCCAATCTATATTTTGTCCATCAGGGCGTATGGTTTTGATTCGATCATTGATTTCATCATAACTATGCTTCCATACTGCTGTTTTATGTGTTTTATAATCCTGTTGGTATTCTTTAATTACATTGCCAGCAGCATCGTAGAACCACTGTAAATTGCTCTCGGCATTTTTTGCTTGTATGAGATTACCTAAATAGTCATAGGCAAATTCTTCGGTTTGTTTGGATTCAAGCTCTAAACCATCGTGACCATAGCCTGCTGTTCGTTGTTCCAAACGCCCCATACTGTCAAAAATAAACTGTTGGATTCGGTCTTTTGGTGCTGTACGATCTTTTAGATCTTGACCATATGCTGATGCTACTTCAATACTTGTAGCCAAACGACCATTCAATTCATCGTATTGATAAAGAGTTTCTTTAGCATCAAAATCAATTTCTTTAACTAAGCGCCCGCCTACATCATAAATGAATTCGTAGTTTGCACCGTTCTCATTGATCAATCGGGTCAAACGTCCAAGGCGATCCCACTTGTATTTCAGTTTATGATTCAGTGCATCGGTACGTGACAGGATTAAACCTGCTTCGTCGTATTCATAGCTTGTTTGATGTTGTTTTGGATCTATATGAGCAAGCAATCGTCCTTCAGCATCATGCACAAAATGTTCAATAGAATCATCAAGATGTTTGATCTTTTCCAACTGACCAAAGGCGTTCAATGGCAAACCTTTGATTATCGGCTCACCCTTATCTGTAGTAATTTCTGTATAAAAATATTCAACTTTCTGTTTTAAACCATTTTCAACAGATTTAACTCGCCCTCGATCATCATACTGCCACTTAGTTTCTTTACCTGAACAGTCAGTATAGCTCAGCAAGTTACCTTGATCATCATATTTAAGGGCTTTACTCCCCCCTTTGGCATCTGTAATTGCAGTCACTAAGCCCATGCTGTTGTAGGCATAACCAGTTTCATGTTTCAGCGGATCAATTTCTTTAATCAGGTTGCCTGAACCGTCGTATTGTTTAAACCAGCGACCTTGCTCTGCATCCACCATACCAATCAATTGGTCTTGTTCATCATATTCAAAGTAAGTTGTTGCACCATCTGCTTGCGTTGTCGAGAGAACATTGCCTCGTTCATCATAGCTATAAACTGTTTCTGTGCCATCTGTAGCCACATGTGAAGTAATATTTTTTGCATCGTCCCTAAAAAACCATTCCTGTAAATTATCAGGATAAATAATACGATAGGTATAGCCTGTAATGCCGTAGTAATGTTCCGTCACATTACCATCTATATCAGTTACAGTAGTAACACGTACATTCTCATCCCACTCAAGTTTTCTTGCCGAACTATAATCATCAGCCCACTCTTCAATCGCCTTTGAGCTTGGTAATTTTCCATTCCATTTCAAATTCATACCACGTTTTGTCAAGTCTGTATAACGTGTAAGAAGATGATGTTGGTAGGTATATTGGTAAGAAGCACCAAATTCGTTGGTTGCTTGGATCAGATCAGCTTGATCATTGTATACATATGCAGATAACTGACGTTTTAATTGCCCATCCTTCACCAACCATATTTCATCAACCAATTTGTTTTGATTCAGCTTTAAAGCAAGGTGCGCTAAGATATTTTGGTCTTGTTTAAATATAATATCGGATAAATAGCTTTCATCATCAATGCGGTGATCATAACGTAAACCTACGCTAAACCCATTTTGGCGCTCTATAGAAACTAGTCTAAATTCATTTTTATATTTTTGGTAATAACGAGATTCATTTGAACCAAATGTAATTGCACGAATATCATCAGAAACTACAGTGTAGGTAAAATTTTCAATTTCATCGTAAAAGCTTTGCCCAGCCTTTAATTCACGTAGCTTGATAGGACGACCATCTATACCAATATATTCCCAACCTTTCAGTTCAATATTTTCTTTTGGATTTTTTTCATTATATTGACTACGTTGTACAATTTTACTGCTAAATGGCGTTGTCCAACGTGCGCCAAATATGGATTGGTCATACTGATATAGATTCGAAATATAAGAACGAGCCAAGGGCTCAACCACTAATGGATGAATCAGTGCATCATCATGCGTTAAAAACTCGGTCCCCATTGCAAATGAGATAGAACCGCTTGTTCCACCTTTACAGTTCTTACATTGATTGGCATTGTTAGTCGCAGGATGTTCATCCCTAGATTTTTCTAATTTATTATTGTTCTTTGCATTTTTTGCCTGCGTTGTCTGTGTGGCTTTCACTTGAGCTGACTTGGTCTTTCTAAATCGAGAAGCACCTAATCTCAAGACCTCAAATAACCATCCTATTGTTTGTGGTTCAGCTTTATTTCCTAGTTTTCTGATTTTGGCATTTGCCGTCACACCTACTTTACTGATTGTTGCACCCACATTTAAAACAGGTTGTTTTAAATGTTGCGGAACAAGCATTGAAACGACTTTAGCATTGTTATTTACATTAGTTTTAAACAGGGCTTTACCCCAGTTTTCAGTCATATAAACTATATTTTTACCAGCACGTACAAGATCTCCACTTTTTAATCCCTTAGCAATTCCTGCTGCTTGTTGTTGTGCCCGTGTTGCATTTGCACCTGCATTGGTAAACACTTTACCCTGTGTCACCACACGAACAATTCCTCCATTGATTTCAGTAGTTGCACCTTGAATGGTATTTCCGCATGATCCTAAAATAGAGTTGAGTTGCGTCAAGCCCGATGCACAAAATTTTTCAATATTACCTGCAACTTGATCATTTAGATGTTTACCAATAACAGTAATTACTGCTTCAGCTAACGCAGCTTTTCCAACCCTCTTTACTTCCTGACGTACTAGAAATAATGCAGGTCGAGCTGAGGTACGAATAGCTGTTGTACCTGGTACGGGAGCAACACCTATTAAATCAATACCTACAGTTGTCCAATCAAAGACATCGGCATTCTGATAACCTTTTTCATAAATTTGGAAAATGTCTGTAACTACATCAATTGCAGCCATAACATTCCCAATAATCGGTACAGTTCCTAATACACTGCTAACTAAGTTCAAACCAACGAGTTGGTGAGTATGGTCTAGTAACCACTTATCAATTTTTTGCTTTGAATTATTGATGTCTTTAATAGACACTTCATTGAGTGGTTTTACAACTTCTGTTTTTGGTTGAGCCATTGTATTTCTTCTCTATTAGTTCTTATCAAATGGGCTTTTTAAATATTGCGGTAAAACATTTGTTGTTATACCACTGATATTTGAAAGATTAACTTCACTTTTTTGCGAAGCAACAAATCCCCCGCCTAAATTAGCCAGACTACCATTTGATTTTGTATTCGGTAATAAACTTGAAATTTTCTCTGATACCACACCCTGTACTTGATTATTGAGCATTGGTAGCAAAGTTTTAGCACCATCAGATTTAATTTTTTGTGCTAATTGAATATTCTTCATTAAGCTTTTAGGATCAGTCAGTTGTTTGGTAAAATCGCCTAACGCTGCTTGTGCTTTTTTACTCACATTTGCCAGAAGTGATTCAGATTGTTCTAAATCCTCATCATTTTTATTAGGCCACTCAACTTCACGCTTGAAGTCACTAGACTCATCCCAAGGATCACGTTGATCATCTTCAAAATTAATTTTGACTGCACCTGCTGCTAATCCTGTAACTCTGGCAAAACCTTTATCATCTAATTTACCTTTAACAACTTTGCCTAATACATCAGTAACACTATATTCCCCACTTTTTACAAAATTTCCATGCGCATAATCATGCAACAACTCTAAAACGCCTGAAGCACGTTTCGGTGGTGGGGGTAGGCTAGACTTAGCACTAACACTTGCCCCGCCCTGAAACACATGCTGCCCAGCATTCACTTCAAACTTTCCACCCGTCTTTGGAAAAATTCCTGAGCCATTTAAAGTAATCTGTGAAGTTGCACCTGTAATCACAACTTCTTTAGGACTACTAATCACAACTTTGTCATCAGTAGATGAAATGTTAATCCCCAGCTTGGCAAAAATATCTAATGCATCTGACTGCGCTTGGATCTCGACTTTACTCTGCGCTGCAATGGCTTTAATGCCACCTTGAGCAGCAAATAAACTGAGTTTGTTTTGTGCGTGTGCAATCAAATTCTTTTGCGTACTCAAGTTGATGCTATCGCCTGCAATCTGATTGATCTGTGAATCTGCTGATAAATGAATATCTTCTGGAGTACTTAAGGCAATCCCATCTTGTGAACTTAATAAAAGCAAGGCTTTATTAAATTTTGCAATTTTTTGCTCTAATTGTTCTGCAAATTCTTTTAGTTGTTCAACTGATTCAATTTCATCAGTTTTTTGATTTTTGGCAATATCACTTAAGGCTTTACTGTTGGTCTGACTACCCTCAAGTTGCTTTTTGGCAAGCTCTGAATCAAGGTGATCACCTTTGGCTTGGTCTTGTTTATAGGTTGAAAGTAGTAAGCCTTGCCCTGCCCGAACGGCTCCCCATTGGTCAGTTCTCAGCTCAAAGCCTTCACCACGATCATCACTTCCTGCTTTGTCTTTAGGATGACTCAGTTTGCCCAAGTTGAGTTGGCTGGCACCATGACTACTCTGTAACTGGCTGCTGATTTGGCCAGTAGTATCGTCAAACCTAAGTTGATTGTAGCCACTGCCTTGATACTCTCGACTTTTTATTCCTGCCAGTTTCTTGGTATCAGGCAGTTTGCCTTTGTCATCAAACTTGCTTGGATGACGTTGCGCTTCATGGATGCGCCCAACCACAAATGGACGGTCAATGTTGCCATCAAAGAAATCAATCACAACAATCTCACCGATTCTCGGTAAGAATCGCGCCCCATAGCCTTCACCTGCCCATGGGGTCAGGATATCGACCCAAGCGGAATCTGTGTCATTGTCATTAGAACCCGCACCGCCATCATGGGTATTGTCTTCATTACGGCTAAACAGGAAGCGAACTTTAATACGCCCCCATTCATCGACATGGATTTCTTCTCCACTTGGTCCAACCACTCTAGCACGTTGGGGTAATGCAATCGGACGATGTTTTAATGGATCGTATTCTGGAACAGTGGTGATATTTCGACGTTGTAGCACCAACTGATTGGCTTGACGCTCATCACTATTGTTTATTGTAATATTGCTCATTTGCCAATTGCTTTGTTGGACTAAAGCGGTGACTTGATCGGTGAGGTCTTTGGGTAAGTTATTTTGGTTATAAAAACTTTTAGCTGTGATTAAAAATTCTTTGTCTGCACCTGAGTGTTGATCTATCTCAGGGTGTTCATTCAGTTCAAACCAATAGCCAACATGTGCATCGCGCACTGTTGACGTTGCTGTAAATTGTTTGGCTTGTGAATCATAATAGTTGCTGAGGTTTTGATTAAATTTTTCAATCTGACTGTTGCCCGATGGCGTTGCGCCATCTTCACCATTAAGGTCTTGAATCCATGCAGGGCTAAAGTGCCATGCTTGTTCTAAAGCTAGACTGGCATTGTCATAATTTTCACTATGGCTGTGCTTACTTTGGACACTACCAGCGCCTTCATCAATATCCAATACATCAGCTTGCCAACGCTGGATATGCACCGAAGTCGGTTGAATGGAACGCTGACCAATAAAATTGGTAATTGAATCAGTTTTTTCTACGGCGCTGCTTCTATGGAAGCGAATATTGCGGCGTTCTAAGGCACTAAATTGCGAATTGTCATCAATTAAACGAAGCTTTTGTGCTTGAATTTGTTCTGTTGAACTCGACACTTTAAGCTGGGCTTCATCGATCAGCCAGTTAATCCCTTCACTTCTCATCAAACGGGTCAGGAAGTCAAAATCACTTTCAGAAGCCTGCATAATAAATGGGCGTACATCATAGTCTTTGCTTAAGCCACTCTTATCTAGACTCAGACTTGAGGCAAACAGTGGGCTGCGTTGTGCCCATTCTTGGAACACGGTCTGGATCACATCCACAACCGACTTATTCATAAATACTCGAGAGTTTCTACGGTGTTTCCAAAGTGCTGTTGGGTCTTCTACAGTCAAACGATAGATAGTAAGAGAACCATCAGATGCGCCAATATCGGCTTGGGTCACAATCCCTGAAATACGGGTTAACTCAGATTTATCTGTGACAATATCGATTGCAGCTTGAGTTCCAATAAAGCTTTTTAAAGGGATAGTTGCTGACGTTGCAAGACAGATGAGTTGGAGCCGAACACCCTCATTGATTTGATGTGTTCCATCGATACGTTGTAGGAACACCTGTTGGCTCAACGCCGAATTAGAAAATTGTACGTGAATCGCACGTTTTTGTGCTGATAAGCCAAGCTGCTCCAAAGCAGCGTAAATATTGTTAGACATGCATTATTATTTAATTTTAAATTGTGATGTATTCTACTAAAAAGTTAGGCGGACTGTCTATTTATTACTGGTTATTTACACAACACTGACTTGGTTTTGAATATGCCCGTTTTAGCTCAATATCATTATTGATAATGGTCATTTGCAATGATTAAAAACTTGAAAGCGCGCTTAGAGTTTTTTCACCAAACATAAGTGATCAACAGCTCAAGATAAAAAGCTAAAATATCAATCACATAAAATATTAATATTGGATTCTTATTCACGCTCTAAAATACGGGGACCGGATCCTTGGTGTCTTAATATATCTTCTGGATTACGTAAAGGACATTGCTTTAGAGATAAACAACCACAACCAATACACCAATCCATTTCATCTCTTAAACGTGTTAGTTTTTGAATACGCTCATCTAAATCCTTACGCCAATGCGATGATAACACTGACCATTGTTCTGCGGTTAATTTGCTTCCCATAGGATAAACACTTAATGCATTTTTAATTTCCTCCAGAGAAATTCCTACTTTTTGTGCAACCTTAATAATTCCAATATAACGTAAGACAATTGATGGAAAACGACGCTGATTTCCATTTGTTCTAATACTTTTAATTAGCCCTTTCGACTCATAAAAATGCAAGGTTGAAACGGCTACACCACTCCGTTTAGCCACCTCTCCTACCGTCATCATTCGATTAAAATCAATTTTTTCTTCTGTCCGCATTTTGATATTTCTCAACATTACTTGAGGTTTTATAATTCAGCAAAGTACATTTGTCAATTGATCTTAGTTGCCATGGCTTTTCATCATTACAACTCAAAATACAAAAACGCTATCGCCAATTTAAGCCATTGTAAAAATCTTATCTCTCTACAAATTTTCTGATCAAAGCCCATTGACCTAAATATAACTTGAGGTTTTAGACTGCTTGCCACATCTGTTACGAATAACAACAAGCTATTCATTTTAAAGGTTTTAATTATCCAGTCTTATTTCTTCAGGAAAATATTCTCATGCCATATTTCATTAAATTAAGTTTAGAAAGCCAATGGCTGTGGGCCATCAGCAGATGTTGTCTTGCGCTTCTGTTTCTAAGTTCAGGACTTAGTAAAATTCTTGCTGTAGAAACAGGATTTTTGGAAATGCAGGCGGCTGGTCTAGAGCCGGCGTGGTTATTTAATTATGCTTCTGCGTTGATTCTACTTGTGGGCGCCTATTGTATTTTATTTGAGCGGCATATGTGGTTTGGCACACTGATTCTTTCCGTATTTTTAGCACTGACAATTGTGATTGTGCATCACTTTTGGAACATGACTGGTATTCAAGCCAATATCGCCTTTTACTTTGCACTTGAACATATTTCAGTGATTGGCGGTCTTTTAGCGCTGACCATTGCCAGTCATTTGCTACAACAACTCCGCAACCTTGGAGTTGTCGCATGAAAAATAACAAATGGCTTTTTCTAATCGCGATCACTTTAATTCTCGTGGGTGTCGCAATCTATTTTTATTTAAATTCTCGTTCAAGTGAAACGCATCAATCTGACGCTTACCCTCCAGTCAAAGTGGCATTGAGTACAGTGGTCGAACAAAATATTCCACAAGTGCTTTCCAGTATTGGTGAGTTGGAAGCAATCCGACAAGTCAAAGTGTCAACAGAAACAACAGGTATGATCAAACAGATTTATTTCCAATCTGGGCAAGCGGTTCAACAAGGTCAAATACTGATTCAACTCAATACCGATGTTGAACAAGCTCAATTAGGTCGCTTGCAAGCCAAATTGAAACAAGCCGAAATGGCCTATCACCGCAGCAAACTTTTGATTGATAGTCATGCGATTTCACGGGCAGAAATGGATACGGCATTGGCTGATCGAGATATGACGCGTGCAGAAATCCAACAGCTACAAGCCAGCATAAAACAGAAAGCAATTCGTGCCCCCTTTTCTGGTGTCATGGGAATACGCCAAGTGCATCAAGGGCAATATTTAGAGGCAGGCACTGGTATTGCTAATCTGGTCGACTTTCGACAAATTCTTGCCAATTTCACATTGGATGAACAATTGGCATCAAGATTAAAAATCGGACAATCTGTACAACTCAAAATTGATGCATTTCCTGAAAAGTCCTTTACAGCTGTGGTAAGTGCAATCGAACCGCTGATCACAACATCGCGAACTGTGCAGGGGCAAGCAATTTTAAATAACCATGATCAACAGTTAAAACCGGGCATGTATGCCAAATTAGACATCCAAGAATCTGAACGCCCAAGCTTGGTCGTTCCTGAAACTGCAATTACCTATACGGCTTATGGCAATACTGTCTTCCTTGCAAAACAAGACCATAACAAGCTGATTGTGCAACGTGTGGCGGTAGTGCTCGGTGAGCGCCATCAAGCCAAAGTTGTAGTCAAATCTGGGCTCAAAGCAGGTGATCAAGTTGTTGTATCAGGACAACTTAAATTAAGTGATGGTATGCAAGTTGAGCCGAGCGTAAATACACTTGAGCATCCCCAATCTTCCTCGATCAAGCCCAAAGTCTAGGGAGATAAGCGAATGAAATTTACTGACCTTTTTGTAAAACGCCCTGTATTGGCCTTGGTCGTCAGCACCTTGATCTTGCTGGCGGGCTTGTTTTCCCTAAATAAACTGCCTATCCGACAGTATCCTTTACTTGAAACTTCAACGATAAGTATCAATACAGAATATCCCGGTGCATCTGCTGAGCTTATGCAAGGTTTTGTCACCCAACCCATTGCTCAAGCAGTGTCTTCGGTGGAAGGCATCGACTATCTCAGTTCTTCTACTGTACAAGGTCGCAGTGCTGTAACGTTACGTATGCAATTAAATCGTGACTCGACCCAAGCATTAACAGAGGTGATGGCAAAGGTTAATCAAGTCCGTTACAAACTACCAGAACAGGCATTTGATCCAGTCATTGAACGTTCTTCAGGTGAATCTACCGATGTTGCCTATATCGGATTTTCCAGCGAACAACTGTCCTTGGCTGAATTAACCGATTATTTGTCTAGGGTGGTAGAGCCCATGCTGTCTACAATTGATGGCGTTGCCAAGGTACAGACCTATGGCAGTCAGCGTTTGGCTATGCGGATTTGGTTGGATGCAGATCGTTTGGCCAGTCGTGGGGTAACTGCCGCCGATGTCGCCAATGCGATCCGTCAAAATAACTATCAAGCCGCACCAGGTCAGGTCAAAGGCGAATTGGTGGTTTCAAATGTCAATGTTTCCACAGATCTCACCAGTATTCAGGACTTTAAAAATCTGGTGATACGCAATGATGCTCAAAATCTAATTCGTCTACAAGATGTGGCAACAGTTGAACTTGGCGCTGCTTCGACAGAAACAAGTGCCTCTATGGATGGTAAACCTGCAATTTTTGTTGGTCTACAAGCGACGCCTACAGGCAACCCCTTGGTGATCGTACAGGGAATTAAAGATAAACTGCCTGAGATCAAAAAAACTTTGCCACCGGGGGTTACAGTCAATCTTGCCTATGAAACAGCCCGCTTTATTGATGCCTCTATTGATGAAGTTTTACATACTTTTATCGAAGCGCTGATTATTGTTATTGCAGTGATCTATCTGTGTCTAGGTTCTTTACGTAGTGTCTTGATCCCTGTAGTGACAATTCCACTGTCAATGTTAGGTGCCTTGGGTTTAATGCTGTTATGTGGCTTTAGCATCAATTTACTCACGCTTTTAGCCATGGTACTCGCCATCGGCTTGGTTGTAGATGATGCAATCGTGGTGGTTGAAAATGTCCATCGGCATATTGAAGAAGGAGCATCCCCAGTTGCAGCAGCTCTGATCGGGGCACGAGAAGTCGCAGGCCCTGTAATTGCAATGACCATTACACTGGCCGCAGTGTATGCTCCGATTGGTTTAATGGGTGGATTAACTGGTTCCTTATTCAAAGAATTTGCTTTTACTTTAGCAGGCGCAGTTTTGGTTTCAGGGATTATTGCCTTAACCTTATCTCCTGTTATGAGTTCATTTCTGCTTCAATCCAAACAGCAGGAAGGTAAAATGGCAAAAGCAGCCGAATGGTTCTTTGAACATTTGACTCAGCTTTACAGTAAATTGCTCAATTTTTCATTACATCATCGTTGGATCACAGTGGTTTTTGCGATTGCTATTTTTATTAGCCTTCCATTGCTTTACCAACTCCCTCAAAAAGAATTGGCGCCCAATGAAGATCAAGCCAGTGTATTGGCAGCCATCAAAGCACCACAACATGCCAATCTCAATTATGCTGAGCACTTTAATCAAAAACTCGATGAAATCTTCTGGACTTTCCCCGAAACCAGTACCACGTGGATTATTAATGGTACAGATGGGCCTGCATCAAGTTTTGGTGGAACAACCCTTTCGACATGGTCTGAGCGAGTGCATTCTGCGGATGAAATTCAACAGCAACTTCAAGTTAAAGTCGGTGATGTAGAAGGCAGCAGTATTTTTGTATTCCAAAATCCTGCGCTTCCCGGTTCAACAGGTGGTTTACCCGTACAAATGGTGTTACGTAGTGCACAAGACTATTCAACCATTTATCAGGCGATGCAGAACATCAAGCAAAAAGCCCGTGAAAGTGGCCTTTTTGTGGTGGTCGACAGTGATCTCGACTTTAATAACCCCGTGATTCGAATCGAGGTTGACCGGGCCAAAGCCAATAGTCTGGGTATTCGTATGCAGGATATCGGTGAAGCCTTGGCGACATTGGTTGGTGAAAATTATATCAATCGTTTTAGTATGCAAGGTCGTGCCTATGATGTGATTCCACAAAGCATCAATACACAACGTTTGACAGCTCAAGCACTGACACGACAGTTTATTCGTACCGACCAAGACACACTGATTCCCTTATCGACTGTGGTCAGTCTAAGTGAACAGGTAGAACCCAATAAACTCACTCAATTTAATCAACAAAATGCTGCAACTTTTCAGGCAATCCCCGCCGCTGGGGTTTCCTTAGGTCAAGCTTTAAGTTTTCTGGAACAGGCTGCATCTGAGTTACCGACTGGATTTAGTTATGACTGGCAAGCCGATGCACGTCAGTATGTACAGGAAGGTAACGCTTTGATGTTTGCATTTTTAGCCGCGCTGATTGTGATTTATCTGGTTTTAGCCGCTCAATATGAAAGCCTAATGGATCCATTTATTATTTTAATTACGGTTCCGCTGTCGATCTGTGGCGCATTAATCCCCTTGGCTTTTGGACTTGCCACAGTCAATATCTACACTCAGATTGGTTTAGTCACACTGATTGGACTGATTAGTAAGCATGGTATTTTAATGGTTGAGTTTGCCAATGAATTGCAAGTTCATGAAGGTTTAGATCGGCGAGCGGCTATTCTAAAAGCTGCTCAAATTCGTTTACGTCCAATTCTGATGACCACAGCGGCAATGGTGTTTGGGCTGATTCCACTCCTTTTTGCCACAGGCGCTGGTGCACATAGTCGTTTTGGCTTAGGGCTTGTGATTGTCTGCGGTATGTTGATCGGGACCTTCTTTACGCTTTTTGTCTTACCTACCATTTACAGTCTGTTGGCTCGTCAACATAATCAAGACCTTCACTCTAGCCGTTTACAAGAGCTACAACAGATTGACCAACAGGCGCAAAAATCATGACGTTGAGTGGGCTGAACGGCCAGCATGCTGCTGTCTAAGCTTCTGTGTATGATCAGATCGCTTGAATATAATTTTTTGATGATAAAGTTCTATATCTATAGAACTTTATCAACTTTTTAGTGCGTGATTCTAACCACTGATTTAGAGCTACTGATTTTTCACTACTTTGTTCACTCATATTTTTACAGTTGGGTTTTGCCGATTTGATTGTTTTATGATTCTAGAATCTCATTTCGAACCCTGCTTTGATGGTACGGCCGGGAATCGGCATACCGATCACTGTACCAGGGTCAAAGTTATAACGATTGGTTAAGTTATCAACATTAAACGAGAGATTTAGATTTGGATTCAGTTTATAGCTCGCAAAAATATCAACTAAGGTTTCCGAAGAAATTTCGGTCACCGCACGCCCACTCACCCCTGTACCCTGTAACCAACCTTTAGGATTTTTCTTTTCAGAATGATATCTGGCACGTACCCCCACATTGAGTTTATTTTCAAACAAACTCTTGCCTAAGCTAATATTAAAAAGTTTACGTGGTGGCAAGCGTGTTGAAATCAGACTCCAAGAATCTCCGACCTCATTACAATCATCTTTCGTTGCTGGGCATACTTTCGGTGCTTGATATAAAGTTCCGTTCATGTTTACAAAGAAACTTGGATGCTGGTAACCAAGATTAAACTCTAAACCTTTCAATACAACTTGCTCATAATTTAGAAAAGTATATGAGGTGGTATAAGGCAAAATAAAATCAGGCGTAATCTCATTAACAATCTCTTTACGTTGTACTCCTTGGGTAAGGAAATTTTGGGTTTGATTACGGAAATAATTGATATTGAATTTTAACTGATCTGCTTCAGTGAATACGTTATCGTTGTGCCCAATAAAGCCAAACTCTACAAGACGAGAATTCTCTGATTTAATCGGCAAATCTGGATCATAACTAAAGGTTTGTTTGGAAACCGTCGATTCAAACAAACTTGGACTGCGGTACATATTGGAGAGTTTTGCATAGACATCAATACCATTCAGCAACTGATAATTCAGCTGCGCCATCCAGTCGATCTTTCCGTCATAATCTCGAAGCGCATAGCCTTTGTCATTTAAATCGGAATTGGCGACCGGTCTCATTGCGACATACTGGTCTCCATAATCCTTAACTTTTGCCTTATGCCATTTACTGCCTAAACTCAGGGTAAAATCTTTAAAGATATAATCGCCATTGATAAATAGAGAGGACTCTTGACGTAATCCATCACGTGCGATTTCAGTATCAATAAGGTTTTGTGGCTTCATCCGTTGCTCGTCATATGTCAGACCATAATTCAAGGTTAAAGCATCAATTTTACTGGTGTTTTCTAAATTAATCCCACTACGATAGTCCTGAAAACTTCCCCAGTATTGGTCGCCATAATGAGAATTGGCTATGCCAAGCATGCCATTGTGCTGGCGATATTTGGCATTGGTATGCCAAACCCCGAACTCTAAATCAACCCACTGATTATTCTTGGGCTTATAGGTATAGTTGGCACTGAATGCATTAATCGCTGCGGTTCCAAGGGACCATTGTGGCATGGTATATGCGCCCTCTATATATTTGGGTAGAACATAATCACCATCGATGTATCCCCAAGGTGGAGAGTTGGGATCAATCACTTGCGATCTATTCCAATAAAAAGCCATGACCTCACCCGCTTTTTGCATATGGCGGCGCATATTCACTTCAACACGATGTTCGTCTGTAATATTCATACCCGCTTTGATGATGCCTGAATCACTTTTATAACTGGTGTTTACCACCTCTTGACCGGGTCCAACATCAACAATATCTCGCGCTTCATAATAATCAATGCCATGTTTTCCAGCATAGTAATTACCGACTTCCCGTTTACTATAAGCAGCCACCAGATCGAATACATCATTCCGATAAGCAGCAGCGATTGTGCCAGCGCCATTTTGAAAATTATTCGAGGACAGTTTATTACGAAGCAGATAAGACATCTGCTCACGCTCATTATCTGAGGTCTGTGGTGCTTTGTTATTGTTATAAAAACTGCCTTTTAGCATGACACCTGATTGACGATTAGGCAGCAAAATATCGTTTGCACTGAGTGTACGCATTTTCACGATTCCGCCAATACCGCCCACACTAAATTTCGCTCGCGATGCACCTTTTTCGACTTCAATCTGACTAATCAAATCCATATCGATATAAGTTCGGTCACTCTCTCCTTGATAGCCTCGAAAGGTATGACTGGATTGTAGGCTACCATCAATAATTACAGGAACACGTCCCTCACCTTGTACTCCACGGATACCAATATCTATTGCACCCGCTTCGTTACGCAGGCTATTGACTTGTACACCAGCGATATCAGAAAACACATCACCATTCCCCGTGCCTCTAAATCGGCTAATGTGTTCACGATTCAGCTGTGTTGTATTGACCTTTTGTTTTTGTTGTACAGCATTGACTTTAATCTGAGGAAGCGTAACAACATCACTGTCCATATTATTGAAAAGCGAAGGGTTATTTAACGGAGTGCTTGTATTTCCAGTCGCAGTGTTTTTCTCTGTATTCGGTTTAGCTGAGCCAGATTTAGCAATTAAGACATAAGTCGAACCTTGCTGCTCTACCCGAAAAGGGTGATCTGTAAGCAAATAATCGAAGCCTTGCTTTACACTATAATGCCCGGTAATTCCTTTACTTTTCAGCCCTTTTAAAATATTTGCATCATAACTTAAGGCAATACCCGACTGTGCTGCAAAACTTGATAACACATAGCCCAATTGGTTCTCTGAAATTTGATAATATTTTTCTGGCGCTTTTTTCGCTGCCATTGAAACATTGGGAGTAATTTGTGCATAAACACCACTGATGCAAAAGCACTGTATTAACATGGCCAGAGTTTGTTTTTTAAACTTCATAGGAACGCCCACACTTGTGAATGATTTTCATTTTCAATAATCATTACCCAGTGAATTGTTAAAACATGACATGAAAATTTATATTTTTTCTGGTCTGGTCCAAATCCAGATCAACCCAATCAGCAAAATGACCAACAGGCTAAGTTTTAAGTGCAAATGCAGTGAAGACACCATTAACATTGTCGTACCGAATAAAATACTCAATGTCATCATCCATTTACGTGAACGCGAAATCTGTTTAAAACCGCCACGATACTGTGCGAGCAACATTGCAATATAACGATTTTGATGTAACCAACGATGCAAGCGTGCTGAACCTTTTGAGGCAAAAATCGTTGATAAAAAGAGGAAATCAAAAGTTGGGATCCCTGGCAATACAATGCCCACCACAGCGAGAACAAGACACAAAATTGCCAAGATGATGCAGATCACACGCACTACTGAGGATGAATGTAAATTTGCGGATGGCGTTACTGGCAAAGACGCTAACAGCGTTAAGTCTTTGCCTTGTGTATGATTGCTAACAGAAGACACTTTCTTCATGTTGAATGAATGTCTTTTAATAATGCGCCAAAATAATCAAAGGCTTGTTGAGCAGCGTAAATGATGCGATCTTGCTCGTCTTGAGTAAAGTCAGCCTGATCAAGTTCCTCAATAAAGTGTTTCCAGACTTTGGCCCGCCCTTCTGGATAGGCAGCCAAATTTCTCGCAGCAAAATCTGCGGAAAACCCCAAACTTTGTTGTGCTTGTTTAAATAAGAATGCTGCACCCAGCGTAGAACCTTCTGATACATAGATCCAACCCAGCGCTTCAGGAAAGCCGATCGTTTCAGTAACCAAGGCCAACGACTCTGGTTCGATCTGAAGATCTTGTAGATCTAAGTAAGCCGCTTGTGAACGCCCACGAATATCTAAATCAGAAATCAAGGCTGCAACCTTGGAATGTTGAAATAAATATTCGACATTTTTTTGAAAATAATACTGCGACAAAGTAAATTTTGCATAATGTGCGACGTCTTTAAATACTTGGGCTTTTTCCATTAATTGATGCATATATTCATGTTGACTGGCTGTTTCTGTTTTTAAACGAGATGCAAGGCGGTTGAGTGTGAATGACGTGCTCATCAATTTTCTCCAGTTTGTTTGGTTTAACTGTATTACCCGCCTTGTCTGTAAAAACTGACATCATTTCTTAATTATTTTTACTTTTCTGATTTTCAGCTTTAGGCTGAATGCTCAACACACGATCCCCGAAATAACGTTCTACTTTGATTGGATAGCTGAATTGCAATGCTGTTTGTAAGGTGCCAAAGTCATTGACTGGATATGAACCTGAAACTTTTAACGACTTCAATTGAGGGGCAATATCTATATATTGGTGTTGATAGCGCCCAATCTCTTGAAGCAATTTTTCCAACGGCATTTCAAAAGCCATGACCATATGGTTTTTCCATGCCAATATATTCGGATCTAAACTTTGTAATGCTTTAAAATTGCGATCATCAAAGCATAGCTGCTCACCAGCATGGACAATTTTAGTGTGTTTGGACTGGTTCAAACTGACTTTCACTGCGCTTTCTATGACGCCTAGACAGGTTTGCTTTTCACTGTTGTTGAAATACTGAACATTAAATACAGTGCCAAGCGCTTGCAGATTTGCCGATTCAGTTTCGACCGAGAATGGGCGATAAGCATGATTTTTTTCTTTGGCCGTACGTATTTGTATTTCGCCATAATGTAATTTTACAATACGTTGTTGCGCTGTATAACGCACGTCCAAAGCCGTATGGGTATTTAATTGAAGTTGTGTCCCATCTTCCAGCTCAACCTGTTTCTGCTGACCCACCGCAGTACGATAATCCGATAACCATATATAGCGATAATCCGAGTCCCATAGCATGACACTGCCAAAACACAGTAAACAGGCAAGCACCAGTTGTTTGTTTAAATTAAATTGGGCATTTTTCTTGCCTTGCTGAATCAGCTGCTGCCCATCTTCGGGAAATTCCTCAAGGCTATACAATAAGCGTTCGGCTTTAGACCATGCAGCTTGGTGTTGGGAACTTTGCTGTTTCCATTGTTCAAATTCAAGCTGTTCAGTTTCATTCAATGGTGCGTGTTGGATTTTAATGATCCATTGCGCTGTTTCTTGATAAATTTGATCATGCAACATGCAGGCATTAATCCATAACAGCTAAACATTGACTCAGTACTGAAACCAGATCACGCATCACGGTTCGGGTAGAAATATTTAAGCGTGTTGCAATTTCCTGTTGAGTCAGCCCTTCTAATTGTGACCAAATAAAGACCTGTTGCTGGCGCTCAGGCAATTGATTGAGTAATTGATTAATCAAACATAAAGATTCAATTGCCGATATTTTTTGCTCAGGTGTAATTTCATCATATTCAGGTCTGCTTGAAAGCGCCTCTAAATAGGCTTTTTCAATCGATTTACGTTGATACCAATTAATCAAAATTCCCTTGGCAACAGTGGTCAAAATTGCACGCGGCTGATCAAAATACAATTCATCTTTACGCTTTAAGATACGCAGAAAAGTATCATGGGCTAAATCAGCGGCATCTTCACTATGGTTGAGGCGACGTTTTAACCATTGATATAACCAAGAATGGTGATGACGATATAGTGTGCTAATAGGATCAGACATACTTAAAGAGAATGAGAATTATTAGCAATATCTTAGCAGAAAAATAAAGAAAATAAGAGCTCGGTTTGCCCTTTTAATTGAATTTTTAATTCATCCAACTCATTTATAAGACTACGCAACATACTCGAATGGGATATATGATAAATTTTAAACAAAATTTAATTCAAAATTATTATAATTTTATCAAAAGCTTATCGCTTTTAAATAAAAAATTTCTCGATCATCCTCAAGATGACCGAGACACTGTTTATTACGTATTGACTATAATTTATTGACTGATCGCTTGATCCATATTTTTAGCAAATTTTTGAATATCACTGGCTTGAATTGTTGTTTTACCTTTGCCAATCAATTGAAATTGTTGTGCTGCCGTTTCCTGCATTTTGACTTTACCTGTTGCGATATTGGCATCAAAACGTTGCATAAACTCATCCACATATTCCTTCTCAGTGACAATATGATCACCATTCGCATCGGTTGCAAAATATTGTTTGTCACGCGCTGTTAGATAATCTCCAAGCGTTACATAGTTTTTCCCTTGACCATATTGGCTAATAAATTCGTTGATGTTGCTTGGCATCGGCATTGAAATTGGTAGTTTCACACGGAATCCATCATGCGTTGCATTACTATTGCCCGCTAATTTGGCATCTTCTGCATTTACTAAACCATCCAAGTTTTTATCAAACTCATTAAAGGTTTTTAAACCTGTCTCCTGAAATTCCTTTAAAGTCAGTTTCTGGTCTTTATTATTATCGAGAATGCCATAACGTACATGCGCCTGTTTTTCTGACATTTCACGGCGCTGTTTAAGTAATGGCTCTAAACGTGCTTGCTCGTATTGAACAAACTGCACTTGATTGACTTTTTTATTCGCCTTAAACAATTCGGCATAGTCCTGAGTATATTGCTTAATTAAAGTGCTACTGTTCTGCTCTTTATTATTAGGATGGTAAAGCACATACAATGCATATGCCTGTTGATAAGCATTGGATTGATCGACTGTAGCAGCAATCGCTGATCCAGCAGTTGCCATTGCAGTTAAACTGGTCATCCATAGCGCCAATTTTTTCATGTTCGTTTCCTTGGAGGTGAATATTTGTTGAATTAAAAAATTCTTTCCATTTTGCTATTTAAAAAATAAATATTTAAATTCGATACTTGTTATATCGATTACCCTCATCCTACCCCTATTCATATAGCTCAACAGGGTTTAAATTGATGAGGGAGAAATCTTATTAAATGATATTAATCATCATTAAATGTGTATATTTCAGGTCATCCAGTATCTTCAAATCAGAAGTAAAAATATGGATTACAAATATACACACACAATCAACAAATGAGAATAATAATCAATTACAATTTTATTTACAATAACAATGTTAGTAGATCTGCTTTTCAACCTTCAACAAAATCCATCAAAATATTGAAAAATAATAAATATTTATAATTAAACTTTACTTTTTTATAAAGGTTTGAACATGACTTTAGGGAAGAATCTGTATTTTTCGATGATCTTACTGCCTTAAAATTCGTATATTTTGTTGTTGTTTATATTTTAAAATGTCATTTTCAGTTTAGCTTTTCCACCTCCATCATCCTATTGTTAATATAAAAACTTATTGCATCTTTCCTTTTTATTTCTCGTTATATTTAGGTTTGTTTATTTTTTATTTTGATTGGCGTTATTAAAATATAAACACTCAAATATTCACCATAATAATCAAGTATTATAAAAATTCTAACAGCAAAAAATATTAATTTTTAGGTTTTAGCATAAAATTGATTTTGTTATTTTTTATTCAAGGCTTGCTCGGCTTTTTCTAGAGTTTAGGCTTTTTCTAGGGTTTAGGGTTTTTCATTGATGCCCTATTTCTGAGTTTGCTCGTGCTTTTATCCAGTCACTAAATGCTTTAACTTTAGGTAATTCATTATTTTTCAATGATGTAATATAGTAGTGCTGATCACATTTTAAATACATGTTTTTAAATGGCATTACCAGCTCACCACTTTCCAAGTCTTTTTCTACTAGTTTTTTACGTCCCATGGTAATACCCAAGTGATTTTTAGCAGCAATTAAAGCCAGATCAGATCGGTCAAAACTCATCTCTGAAGAATGATCCATATTTACATTAAAATGCTGCGTCCAACTGTTCCATTCATCTGCGCCTGTGCCGTTACTCCATGCTTGGCAGTCATGCAGCAATGTACAGTTTTTTAAGTTGTCTAGATGATCGTAGAGGTTAAATTTTTCAGCATATGCAGGACTACATACGGGGATAATATATTCGTCCATTAAATACTGATAATTCAACTGAAAAGACGGTTGATTGTCAAAATAAAGCGCAATATCAATTCCGCTACGTTGAAAATTTACATCCTCATTGCCCGTTAAAACTGAAAGTTGAATCAATGGATAGCGTTGGATGAAATCAGGCAATTGGGGCACTAACCAACACTGAGCAATCGATGGTCTTGCATAAATCGTGAGTGAGCCGACAAGTTGCTGATTTTGCAGTGCCTTAATTTCAACATTTAACGAGTCTAATGAAAATTGTAAAGCGGCTAAAATCCGCTGTCCCTCCGTGGTTAACTTTACTTTACGATGCAAACGTAAAAACAGTTTGATATTAAGTTCTTTTTCTAACAAATTAATTTGGTGACTTACCGCACTTGGGGTTAAAGACAGTTCTTCAGCGGCGAGTGCAAAAGATTCATGTCTTGCCGCAACTTCAAATGTATACAGTTTTGAGAGCTGAAAACCGGTTAGATTTTTATGTGCGTTGGTCATGCCTTTTCCTTTTTGCTGAAACAAAATGATTGATCACATGCTTCTTGCTGTCCTATGCCCATATAAATAACGTATAAATCATTTAAAAATCAAAATTTATTTAGGATTTATTTTTCAAGTGAATTATTTTAACCCGTAGATCAAATATCATCGTTTTACGGATTTCTCTGGTTTAACTTCAATAGACAAAGAACAACTTTTGTCACAGAGATATATGGTATGGAAACCAATTTCGTGGATGTCGGTATATTATTAACCAGTATCGGGTTAATTATTTTCACTATTTTAAAATTTAAACTGCATCCCTTTTTAGCTTTACTTCTGGCAAGCTTCTTTGTCGGTGTAGCAATGAAAATGCCATTACTGGATATGGTCAATGCAATTGAAAATGGGATTGGAAGCACCTTGGGTTTCCTTGCTACAGTCATTGCATTGGGTACCATTCTCGGCAAAATGATGGAAATCTCTGGCGCCGCTGAACGTATCGCACTGTCTTTGCAGCGATGTCACTGGATATCCAGTGATGTGGTCATGGTGTTGATTGGGCTATTTTGTGGCATCACTTTATTTGTAGAAGTTGGTGTGGTTTTATTAATTCCCTTGGCTTTTTCTATAGCGCAGCATACCAAAACCTCTTTGTTTAAATTGGCTATTCCATTATGCACAGCATTAATGGCTGTACATTGTGTGGTACCGCCACACCCTGCCGCACTTTATGTCACCAATAAACTAGGGGCTGATGTCGGTACCGTGATTATTTTTGGCTTAATGGTGGGTTTAGCAGCCGCACTGGTTGGTGGCCCACTGTTTTTAAAATTAGTTGGTCAACGTTTACCGTTTAAAGCAGTACCTGTCGAGTTTTCAAAGCTCGCCCTGAAAGAAGAACATAGCTTACCCTCTTTAAAAATCACCTTATTTACGGTATTTCTTCCAATCGGATTAATGTTAATCAAAACTGTGGCTGAATTAAATAGTCATACATCCACTCAGCTTTCACACATTTTAGGCTTTATCGGCAATCCGATCACCGCCATGTTTATTGCGGTATTTGTTGCCTACTACACCCTTGGTCTACGTCGTAATATGCAGATGGGAAGCTTATTAAAAGCCACAGAAGACTCATTTTCTTCAATTGCCAACATCTTATTCATCATTGGGGCTGGTGGTGCATTTAACAGTATTTTAAAAGCCAGTGGTTTAGCTGACTCAATGGCTGTTACGCTTTCCCACTTGCATATGCATCCAATTTTACTTGCTTGGTTGGTTGCGCTGATTTTACATGCAGCTGTAGGCTCTGCCACTGTTGCAATGATGGGTGCAACTGCAATCGTTGCGCCAATGTTACCGCTCTATCCGGATATTAGTCCTGAAATCATGGCGATTGCGATTGGTTCAGGTGCCATCGGTTTTACCATTGTGACCGACTCTCTATTTTGGTTAGTCAAACAATACTGTGGTGCTACATTAAACGAAACCTTTAAATACTATACCTCTGCAACTTTCCTTGCCTCCCTCACCGCATTGGGCTGCACCTTCCTGCTTTCTCATTTTATTTAAGCCTTTAGGAGTATTTTATGAACGCTCAACAGATTAATCAGCTGATTGCCCAATATCCAATTGTTAAAGACCTTATCGCACTCAAAGAAGTGGCGTGGTTTAATCCCAATTTTACCTCACTGGTAGAAGGGCTGCCCTATGTCGGGTTGGACCAAAAAGATATTGATGATGCCAGTGCACGTTTGACACGCTTTGCACCCTATTTGATGAAAGCCTTTCCAGAAACAGCGGCATCTCAAGGTATTATAGAATCCGAACTGGCAGCGATTCCTCAAATGCAGCAACAGTTGGAACAGTATTTTGGACAATCGATCCATGGTCAATTATGGCTTAAAAAAGACAGCCATCTTCCAATATCGGGTTCAATTAAAGCGCGTGGTGGTATCTATGAAGTGCTTTGTCATGCTGAAAAACTTGCGATTCAAGCACAACGCCTAAACATTGAGGATGATTATGCAAAACTGGATAGTCCAGAGTTTAAACAGTTTTTTAGTCAATACAGTATTGCGGTCGGTTCTACAGGCAATTTAGGTCTTTCTATTGGCATTATGAGTGCAAAATTAGGCTTTGATGTGACTGTGCATATGTCAGCAGATGCGCGTCAATGGAAGAAAGATAAGTTACGTGCGCACAATGTTACAGTAGTTGAATATGCTGAAGATTATGGTGTTGCCGTAGAACAAGGCAGAAAGGCAGCATTAGAAAATCCAAACTGCTTTTTTATCGATGATGAAAACTCACAAACCTTATTCTTAGGTTATGCAGTTGCTGGGCAGCGTTTAAAACAACAATTAGAACAAAAAAATATTTTGGTTGATCAACAACATCCTTTATTTGTTTATTTACCTTGTGGTGTTGGCGGAGGCCCCGGAGGCGTTGCATTTGGCTTAAAAATGGCCTTTGGTGATCATATACATTGTATTTTTGCCGAGCCGACCCATTCACCTTGTATGTTACTCGGTGTTGCAACAGGTTTACATGATGAAATTTCAGTTCAAGATCTGGGTATAGACAATATCACCGCTGCTGATGGCCTCGCTGTTGGGCGAGCATCTGGCTTTGTGGGTCGAGCCATGCAAAGGTTATTAGACGGTTTTTATACATTAACTGATGAAACCATGTATGTACTCTTGGGCATGCTCAATGATGCAGAACAGCTTAAATTAGAACCTTCTGCGTTGGCGGGTATGCTTGGACCAATTTTGACCAATCAACATCAAGACTATGCCGCGCTACATCACTTTAGCCAACAGCAATTGGAAAATGCTAATCATATTGTCTGGGGGACTGGAGGAGGAATGGTTCCAGATGAAGAAATGGAAAAATATTTAACCCAAGCGAAAGCCTATAAAAAATAATTTGTATAGCCTTGATTCTCACAGATCTTGATCTCATCAGAATCTGGGGCGATAGCAGATAAATAAAGTGATTATTCTCTATCGCCCCCAATTAAAGACTTGAGTCAGGATTTTTCATCTGGAATTAAACGATCCCACCATTGACTCGAAGGACTTGGGCATTGACCCAATTACTCGCTTCATTTACGGCGAAATCCAACACTGCGGCAATATCTTCTACAATGCCTAAACGCTCTAAAGGTGCAGCTTTGCTTAACTGAGCAATCAATTCATCACTTTTGCCTTCAAGAAAAAGTTCAGTTGCCGTAGGCCCAGGTGCAATTGCGTTTACCGTAATATTTTTTCCTCTTAACTCTTTGGCTAAAATAGCTGTTAAGGATTCAATAGCAGCTTTTGATGCAGTATAAACACCATAAGTTTCGAGCTTCATCCCCACCACACTGCTGGATAAATTAATAATTTTTCCGCCCTTTTGCAGTCGCTTAGCAGCTTCACGCATGGTATATAAAGAGCCTTTAATATTAATTGCTAAAACTTGATCAATACTTTCATCGTCTAATTGTTCAATCTTACTTAATTTCAAAATCCCTGCATTGTTGATCAGCACGTCTAATCGACCATAGGTTTGAATTGCATAATCAAATAATGCAGTCACTTCATTAGAATGGCTGATGTTGGCTTTAAATAGACTCGCTGTTCCGCCTAACGCTTGAATGCTGCTCAAGACATGCTCCGCCTCTTTATCATTACTGGCATAATTGATAATGATCTTATGGCCTTGCTGTGCTAATAAGCTGGCAGTAAATGCACCAATTCCGCGAGAAGCGCCTGTAATTAAAATCACTTTTTCTTGCTGTGTATGACCTGTTGTATGCATCGTGATAACCTCATGGAATAAAATATACCTCTAATCGCTTCTATGATACTGTTCAGATAAAACCAGATAATCTAGTTAAACCTGACATCTTTATCCGAATAAATCGAACAATTGGAATGGCGTATGGATAAACTCAATGCAATGTCTGCTTTCGTCAATGTGGTTGAACAACAAAGTTTTACCAAAGCAGCACAGATCTTAAATTTGCCACGTTCAACACTGACCGATGCAATTAAACAATTAGAATTCCAACTCAATACGCGCTTATTGTTGCGTACCACTCGTCAGGTAAAAGCAACCGATGAAGGTCATATTTATTATGAGCGCTGCAAATATATCTTGGGTTATATCAATGAGTCTGATCATGATTTTCTTGATGCAAAACCTCAAGGGCCTTTAAAAATCGCAGTTCATGGTATTTTTGCTGCGCATTTTATTCTGCCAAAATTAGATGATTTTTTAACTGAGTTTCCACAGATACAGTTGCAACTCACCGAAAGCGACCGTTATGTAGATCTGATAAAAGAAAGCATTGATTGTGTCATTCGTATAGGTCAGCTCAATAATAGTGAGTTAATTGTCAGGCATCTGGGCGATATTCAACAAGTGACATTAGCCAGTCCAAAATACTTAGAAAAATATGGCACACCACAACGCTTAGACGATCTGAAATCACATTTTATGGTCGGATTTTATTCTTCTGCTCGACAAAAGCCACTGCCGCTTGAGTTTGTGACAGGCAAGAAAACACAGTTTTTTGAATTGCCGTTAAAGATTCAAGTCAATGGTGCAAATACCTATGCAGCAGCAGCCAAACAGCATTTTGGCATCATCCAAGCACCACGTTATGGTTATTTATCTGAGCTAGAGCAAGGCACACTTTGTCAAATTTTAACTGACTATCCTGTTCCATCCCTGCCTATTTCTTTACTTTATCCATCAAAAACACTGGTTTCACCACGACAAAAAGTTTTTATCGAATGGATTGTGCGATTGTTTCAGGATAATCGATTGCTTTGAAGTTTGAATCACGCTGCTTGGGATGGATATGATTAACTAGCGCTCTCTCGCATTAATCCCCATAGCATTTATACACCAACACTCAATTCCTGACTCCAAGTTGAATCAGGTTGTTGATAAAGATGCCAACACATATTTTTAACCGAATCCATCAGGACAACATTCTGACTATCCCAACTTTCCAACATACAATAAGTGATATGGATACCTTTAAGATGAAACTCTCTTGCCAAAGATTGTGCCAATGCCCGAATACTGGCAAACATACTCTGAGTTAAGCCATTGTTTTCAGCGATCAGGTTGGGCTGTGTTCCTAGAAAGATCAAAGTTCCTTGTGACTTTATCAGCATCTTTCGAATAATCGCTTGGGCAATATTTACCGCAGCCAAACCAGTATTTTGCCAAAGCTGTTCGATCTGTTGGGCTGAAGCATCGGAATTCGACAATGATTTTGAAAAATCAGCTTGGAAAACACACAGTTCAATTGAATGCCCTGTTCGTTGAATATAGCCAACTAAATTTTTTAAAGCAGTCGGATTGATCAGATTCAAACGAACCCGTTTTAGACCTGAATCTTGTTGCTCAATCTTTAGATTGGTTTGGGTAGGATCATGCTGAACTTGATATACAGGCATTGTACTGTTGTGTGCTTGATGCACAAAAAGCTGGCTGAGCGAGTGAGTTTCATTGCCAATAACAACGATACAGCCCTGTAGTTTGGATTTTTTTCTCAGCAATGGAGGAATTAAATTGTACATATTAGAATTTCTCCTGATAAGGACGTAAATCCAGCTCATGGGTCCATAAATCACGCTTTTGTTGATAAAGCATCCAATAATTTTCAGCAATCGCTTCGATATTTAATCCGCCTGTGCCTCGTGTAAGTCTCAGTAAGCGTCCTAAACCAAATACAGCTTTATTAACACGATCACCATCGACCATGCCATCAACAATAATATGTGCAACATGGATGTTTTGAGGCTTATATATCTGGGCGAGATGCATCGCATAATTACGTAATGCGGATTTGCCCATGGTAAATGCCGCAAAAAAAGGTTTACCACGAAGAGATGCACTTGCCCCGGTAAAAATCAGCGTGCCATATTGCTGTTGTTCAAAGATTTTTAAGGCTTGTTGCGACACTAAAAAAGCCGATAAAAAAGTAGAACGCCACATTTGAGTAAAAAATTGAAGAGAGGTCTTTAAAAAAATTGAGGGAATATTGCCCCCCACATTGTGAATAACAGCGACGAGATGCTCCTTTTGCGCATTCCTCTCCGCAAAAAAAGTCTGCACTTGTTGTTCATTTTCAGCATCCAAAGCATGTGCTACGGCGTGTCCACCTTGCGCATTGATTGAATCAGCCACGGCTTGCACTTTCGCTAAAGTACGCCCCACAACATGTACTTTTAATTTTTCTTGAGCAAAACGACGACAAACTGCTGCTCCAATTCCTTGTTCAGCACCTACGCCCATAACAACCACACATGGTAGTGTTGCTATATTTTGAGATGTTGCATTCTGCGTATTCATAGCAAGTCTAACCATTGAGCAATAGAAGGATAAGCTTTAATTTTAGCGCCCCAAATTTTACTGGTGCGGACAATCTCTAAAAGCTGCGAACCTACTGCAATATCAGCCAGTGTTTTAACCTCGCCAACCAGCCATCCTGTTTGCGCCAACACCAATTCGATACGCTCTAAATGACGAGTAAATTCCGCTTCAATATCCTGCTTAGCCATACGACCTGTACCCTGCATTTTAAGTTGCAGGTTTAATGTTGCTTTGAGCAAGGGTTTTAACAGATATATTTCATGTTTGGGGCGACCTTTTGCACTCATTTCAACCGCATGATCTAAAGCATCAGCATCACTGACACGAAAGTGCACCTCATAGAAATATAACAACTCGTCTGACCAATCTTCCCAAAGCTCAACATAGGCCTTTTGTAAAGGATCTTCAGGATATAAACGTGGTAAGTCTGGGTAAGCATCATCAAGATAACGTGCAATACGGGTACTGTCCTGAATACGTTGACCATCAATATCTAGAACAGGAACCTTGCCTGCTTTACTGAGCATTGGCACTTTTGCGCCCAGTACACCGTTATAATCCACAGTCTGATAAGCAATCCCTTTAAATTGCAACATCCTGGCAACTTTTTGGCAAAAAGGAGAGATTTCCCATTGATGTAATACAACTGAATTCATTTTATATTCTCAGCTTAACTTTGGGTCGATTGACATTCGATGAGCGACATCACAGGATCAGCACTTAATACTTCAAAGGCCTGCTTTTAAAGCCCTGATCCAAAAATTCTAGTTCAAAACCATGATGCAGAAATAGAATCTTTCAACGACGGATGATCATATTGGTTGCTGTTGCATGTGCATACAATTTTCCTTCTTCATCTCGAAGATAGCCTTCTGAAATGACTAAGTTTTTCCCTACGTTGATGACTTTACCTTCAGCAATTAACTTTTTATTAAACGGCATTGGACGACACATTTTTATCGCAAGATCAGTGGTTCCATAGCCCTCACCTGCAGCCAAGACGGTATGTGTAGCACACCCTGTCACTGAATCCAATATCGTTGCGGCAAAACCACCATGTACTCCACCCAATGGATTGCTATGACGTTCATCCGCAATGGCCATAAATACAATGCGACCATATTCAACGTCTCCGACTTCCTCCATCCCCATGGTTTTTGCAATACCAGGCGCTGGCACCAGTCCTTTTTGGAATGCTTGCATAATTTCTAGACCAGTCATATTGAGTGGATTCATCACTATTTCCTATTTTGATAAATAAAATACTTATTGGAGAAGGCTTGATTGCTCAGGGGATAAACCAATTTTTACTTTAGTTTGTGCGACAATTTCGGATTCATCGGTATCATTCGGATGAAAATCAAACTGATAATAAGAGAAAAATTGCGGTACCAGCTTACGATAGGCTTGCACTGTAAACCCAGCAAACTTAGTCCAAGACTTAAGGTTTAATAATTGTTTGTCTCTCGACATCAACACCACTTGATATACATTAGAAAATAGCGTGATCAGCACAAGACTAAATGTAAAAATTGCCACGCGAGGAATGTAGGCATCTAAGCCCTTGCCATATAAGTATTCATACATGTCATAAGCCACAGCCTTATGTTCAGTTTCCTCAACACTGTGCCATAACCATAAATTACGAATAGTGGTATCGGTCATTAACTCATTGACATTTTTCATCATCTCCACCACCAACACTGCGGTGTAATGTTCCAAACCCACTGTGACCAAGAGATTCCATTTTTTAGGAAAAGCACGTTCAACCGCTTTTAATATGATCCCTGTGACTTTTTCTAAAGATTCAGGATCTAAACCATATTGTTGTGCACTGACATGAAAAGCATGATGTTCTTTAGAGTGCATGGCTTCTTGTCCAATAAAGGCTCCAATATCACGGTCTAATTGTGGATTATTTTTAATTTTTTCACGTAAAGCGCGCACTGAACGGACAAAGTACGATTCACCTTCAGGAAAAAGCGTCGATAAACCTGTGAAGTAATGGGTAAAGGTTGGTTCATCATTACACCAATACTTGGGCATATCCTGAAATTGATAATCCATGCGACGTACTGGAAATGATGCAGGTGTTTTTTGCTTTGATTTTTCTTTCACCGCTGATATAGACATGGTTCACCTCAAGAATTTATCTTAAAATAACAAGTTCCAAAAAAGAACTTGTTGAGTTAAAATAATGATCCATGTTGATCTTGTCAATGGTCTGAATACGTTAAAGCTTTAGGTTGTCCTTAAATGACAGACCTGTTCCTATAAAGACAATCTGTAAAGACAAAAGATAAAACCAAGCTATCAAAATAACATGATGATGAAATGATAAAGTAATAAGTTAAGGGCTGAACACATTGAAATGAATGATTTAATTACATGAATTTCACCTATTTCAGGCAATCTTAGAACTTTACTGATGATCCAAAATGTATGTACACAATCAGCTTTTTCAGTACTTGTATTCGCATATAAATAATTCTTCCTATTTTTGTTTTGAGAAAACATATGAACAAAAAGATCCACCTTACTTTAAAAAGTTGTTTGATCAGTTTAGTACTTAGTAGCATGGTCGCTTGTGGAACTAGCGCTGATTCCGCAAATAATCAATCTGAAATCAATCAGCAAAAACAGACTCCCTCATCATCAAATCAGCATAAAAAGCATGCGGCTAAAGATCAAACAGGAAAATTTATTGCGATTTACCAACCCGCTAGAAATGCCCAAACCAAGATCGAAGAAAAATTCTGGCGCTTGAATTATTTATTAGAAGACTTTGCGAAATATATGAACAGCTATATCAATATACCGCAGGATATCAAAGTGATTGCCAAAGAATGCGGTGAAGTGAATGCATTCTATGATGCTGATACTTCCACAATAGAGATGTGTTATGAATTAGGTGAAGAACAAAGAGAGCTATTTTCTCAAGCAGGTGCTAAAGGTACCGAACTTGAAGATGAGCTGTTTCAAAGCGCACTTGGTACTTTGTATCATGAGGCAGGCCATGCCTTGATAGATACACTTGCATTGGATATCCCTTATAAATTCGAAGAGGATTATGCTGATCAAGTCGCTGCTTATATCCTAACAACTTATGATGAAGATAAAGATTATTTAATTTCTATTTCAGACTCTTATGGGCTAGAGCAACAAGGGCCAGCCATTTCAAGAAAACTTACACCAGAGGGGCACTCACCTGAATGGGTAAGAGCAGAAAATTTCTTATGTTATGTTTATGGGTCTGACTCGCAAAAATATGCGTATCTGGTCAAAGAAAAATACTTACCCAAAAGCAGAGCACTTGGCTGTAAAACTGAATATTCAGCATTGGTTCAAAGATGGGATGCTTTGCTTAAAAAACATTTAAAATAAACGGCCGTCAATAAATGCAGGAACCATTCATTCCTGCAATATCCTGCATGCTCAGCCAAAAACTTAAAACCTGTTTTCACCCATCGTATTTTCACCTGATGAGTGATCATTTATTCTATAAAAATGTGACTAATAAAATTAATCTTTTAAAAGTAAGGTGCTTAGTTGATATCTTAGATCTCAGCAACAATTCAAATTAAAGTTAAACATCACACTTAATCTCTCCATCAAAAGCGATTAAGTATGCTTCTGTTTTATTTTCTATTTCTATTTGGATTTCTGTCTCGATTTCTAGCGCTATTGCCATGTCAATGATTTGTCATAAAGGTGACACCTTGCTGTCACAAGCGCTGTCTAATGTGTGGGCATCTTTATTATGGACGAAGCACATGTTAAAAAAACCGAAACGATGGTTATCGTACATTTATATTTTCCCAATTTTACTGGCACTCACCGCTTGTAATGATTCAAATGATGATCAGGCCACTACCCAGCCTGATGGATCTAAAAAACCATTATTGCGTTGCGCACCATAAACATAAAAATACCAAAGGGAAATATTGTGATTAATCGTCGTCAATTTTTAGCAAATACACTTAAAACAAGTTTTGGTGCTGCTGCCTTATCTACATTTCCAGCCAGCATTCAAAAGGCATTGGCTATTCCTGCAAATAATAAAACAGGAACCATTCAGGATGTCGAACATGTGGTTATCCTGATGCAGGAAAACCGCTCATTTGACCATTATTTTGGTACATTGAAAGGCGTTCGTGGTTTTGCCGACCGCTTAACCATTCCTTTGCAAAATGATCGTACTGTATGGCAACAACAACGAAGTAACGGTGCCTTATTAACGCCTTTTCATTTAGATGGATCAAGTAATAATGCACAACGTGCACCCGGTACAAACCATACTTGGGTGGATAGCCAAAAAGCTTGGGACAACGGCCGTATGTCAAACTGGCCAACCCATAAAACTGATTATGCAATGGGTTATTTTAAAGAGCAGGAAATCCCTTATCAGTTTGCTTTAGCCAATGCTTTTACCATTTGCGATGCATATCACTGTTCAATGCACACAGGTACAGATGCCAATCGTTCATTTCATTTAACGGGCACCAATGGTGCAGTACCGACCAGTACCGCATTTGTGAATAATGAATGGGACTGGATTGATGGTGATCCCCAAAACGTTGATGTCGGCTACACATGGAAAACCTATGCTGAACGTTTAGAAGAAGCAGGTGTTAACTGGATTTGCTATCAAAACATGCCGGATGAATGGGGCGATAACATGCTCGGTGCATTCCGTACCTTTAAAAAAGCCAATATTGCTTCAGGCTATCCAGTTTCAAGTGGTGGTGCGCCGAATAGTCCATACAATAAAGCAGCGCAACCATTGCCTTATAAAGCTTATGATGCCACAACCGATAATGCTAAAAATCCACTGTATAAAGGTATCGCAAACACCCTGCCCGGCAATAAACCCGAAGAGTTTTTAGATGCTTTTAAAAATGATATCAAAACAGGCAAACTCCCCCAAGTGTCTTGGATCAATGCACCTTCTATCTATTGTGAACATCCAGGTCCATCAAGCCCAGTACAAGGTTCTTGGTTTATTCAAGAAATCTTAGATGCTTTAACAGCAGTGCCAGAGGTTTGGAGTAAAACCGTTTTCTTGATCAATTTTGATGAAAATGATGGTTATTTTGACCATGTTCCTTCTCCATCTGCACCGACCTTACAAGCAGACAATACTTATGCAGGTAAATCCACACTCAGCCAAGCTGATATGCAGCATGAATATTATCTACATGACGCGCCACTAGGCAGCAGCAGCCAGCCTAAAAAAGACAATGGTGTTTATGGACCGGGCCCACGTGTACCACTCTTTGTAATTTCACCATGGAGTCGTGGTGGTGTGGTTAACTCTCAAGTGTTTGATCATACGTCAGTATTAATGTTTTTAGAACAACGCTTTGGGGTAAAAGAAACAAATATCAGCCCTTATCGTCGTGCGATTTGTGGTGATTTAACCTCAGCATTTAATTTTAAAACCCCAAATGAAGATGTACTGCCAGAATTAAATGGTAAACAAACCCGTGAGCAAGCAGATCAACTTCGTTCAGCTCAGCAAAAGTTGCCCAATGTTCCGATTCCAACCAATTTACAACTTCCAATTCAAGCCAGTGGTATTCGCCCATCTAAAGCATTGCCTTATGAATTACATACCAGTGCACGCTGTCAAAATGATGGAACAGTCAAACTCTTGTTCTCGAATACAGGGACTCAAGGCGCAGTTTTTCATGTCTATGACAAGTTAAATCTCAGTCGTGTTCCGCGTCGTTATATTGTAGAAGCGGGTAAAACACTGGATGATGTTTGGAATGTGAAAAAGGATAATCAAGGCTTATACGATCTTTGGGTGATGGGACCAAATGGTTTTCATCGCCATTTCAAAGGTGATTTAAATCGTAATCAAAGCCTGCAAATCAATCCTGAAATTCGAGTGTGTTATGATATTGCCAATGGTAATGTTTATTTAGACCTGACCAATACGGGCACAAAAGATGTTGAACTGGTCATTAACCCAGTCGTCTATCGTAGTGATGCAGCGTTAAAAATCACTGTAAAAGCAGGTCAAACATCAACACGACATTGGGAACTGAAAGATACATGGCAATGGTATGATTTTGCCGTAACCTGTACTCAGGACACTAAGTTTTATCGACGCTTTGCAGGACGCGTTGAAACAGGTGCAGATTCTGTCAGTGATCCAGCGATGGTTTAATATTTAAAGAATTTTGAATATTCAGTTTTTTAGATTATTAACACTGAATCAAAATTAACAGCATCCCAGCTTTATTTAAAACTGGGGTGCTTTTTTATAGTGCTTGCTTAGGAACACGTCACTCCTTCCATCACCACAGCTTTATTGGCTTCTGTCGCAACAACAGAAGCGGCAATCGCTTCGACAACCTTACTCAATGACTGTCGTGAAACACTGACTATATCAACAATTTTATTGCCATCTGCACCAACTGCATCGGTAAATGCCATTCGACAACTGAGTTGTCGGTTAGGCAAAACTGCATTTTGTACACCTGTTGGCTGATTTAAGGGTCTGGCTGGATCATCACGTTTAATAATCCAAGCAACTGCCACCTCAATATCCCGATTCATCGAACCCATTAACGAACGTGTGTTGGAGTGTTCGATAATATCAAAGCGAGAAAAGTCGGTTGCAATACGGTAAGAGACTTTACCACCCGTCATACCACTGCTGTAACGATCGACAGCACCTAATTTCTGTTGCAAACCCGCAGACAAACCATCACGTAACTCTGCCCCCAACGTGGACGTCCAGCGTTCATTATCCAATACATTAGATTTACCACTGCTGTCCTGTAAGACTAAGGGGGCCCTGTTTAAACGGTCGGGTAATCCCACTGGCAGTACTTCAATCACCCGTACATTTGAACTCACCAACGGTTTAACCGTTGGCGTCAAGCTATAGTAGTTTGGTGTAGGCGAACTGGAACAGCCCGTTAAACCCACAACGGCCAATAATAGAGCACAACCTGCTCGACTAGACTGCGGCAAATAGGACAGAAAATGTGAGCTATTTTTTTTATTTAGCATTCTTAACCTCAGGCGTTTTCCCACGAATGAGTGATTCTGGGTGTTGTTCAATATAGTCAGCCATTAGCTGTAAAGATGCGGCAGCACGTGTCATTTGCTGTAAAGCACGGCGTACATCCTGTTGCATTGGCGCATCACTGGATAGAATGGTTTCAGTAGAGCGCATGGTTTTACGTACATCATCCAAAGTCGCCTGTAGTCCTGGCGCAACTTTGCCATCCAACTGTTTCACCAATTTATCTGTAGAGCTAATCGCTGAATTCATATTATTGAGGGTTTTACGTACATCCTGCCCAATTTCCACCAATGGGAATTTATTCAGTTTATCCGCAATTTGCGATACTTGTGCTTGTAATCCCTTCAACTCGGTTGGTGTGGTTGGAACCTCAATCACACCATTTGATCTGATGATTAAGTTTGCTGGTTTTGCTTTAGGGAATAGATCAAAGGCGATATAGTTCTGCCCTGTCAGTAGATTTCCGGTGCGCATCTGAGCACGCCAGCCTCTTTCGATAAAGCGTTTAAAAATAACACCATCAGGATCAAGTTCTTTGCCATTGGCTAAACGAGATGGATAAATGACCCCCTCAGCCCGCATCCGAATCTGAGTATAATTTGCATCAAACTCCGCATTAATCGACTGAATATTACCAATTTCAATCCCCATAAAGTCAATCGGTGCACCTGCCGACAAGCCACGTAAAGACTGATCAAAATACATAATGATACGGTGTGGATTGCCATCTGGTTCTTTCAAAGCTTCAGTACGAGAATCCCATAAATTAAAACGACTTTGATCCGAAGCAACAGCAGCATGAGAATTCTCAGGATAACCGAAAGCAATCCCGCCAGCGATAATACTCACCAGAGACTGGGTATCTAGCTTAAATCCTGATGCACTTAAGCTGACATCGACACCACTGGCCTGCCAAAAACGCGCATCTGTGGTCACAAACTTATCATAAGGTGCTTGAATAAAGGTCTGTAACTCAACACTCTTACCATCTTTGGCCAACTGATAAGCCGTGATTTGACCCACATTGATCTGACGATAATAAATAGGAGAACCGATATCCAGTGAGCCTAGGTTATTGGCTTTGAGGAAAAAGATTTTACCCGGTACATCTGATGAGATGACTGGAGGAACTTCTAAGCCAGTGAACTCATCCTGTTTTTGTTCTGCCTTACCGCCATCAACCTCAATATAAGCACCCGACAATAAGGTATCAATTCCTGAGACACCACTGGCACCGATGCGGGGGCGAACCACCCAGAAGCGTGAGTCTTTTGCAGCAAAATTACTGGCATCCTTACGCAGTTCAATTTTGGCAATGACATGTGAATGATCATCGGCAAGATCAATTTGGCGAACAAGACCGATATCCACTTGTTTAAAACGAACAGTCGTCTTACCTGCAACCAGCCCTTCAGCCGTTCTAAAAGCAACATTAATGGTCGGGCCAGTATCTAATACCGCTTTGACTGCCAACGACAGACCTATAAGCAAGGCAATAAACGGAATCAGCCAGATCAACGATGGTCGCCAGCGTCCTTTATTTTTCTCAGGTTCAGGCAAAATCTGCTGCGTTTCATCTACAGCATGAGGATCCTGATGATCTGAGCTTTCGTTATTGGTTTTATTTTCAGACATACACACCCATCATTGTTTTATTGACTGGAATTGGATAAATCATGATTCAAGGGAGGATGATCCACGTGAATCACATCTGAGCCTTGCAGGGAAAGCCCGTTCTTGTTGTGCGTATTCTGGGCAGCAGAATAATTATCCCAAATAATACGCGGGTCAAAACTCAGTGAAGCAAACATGGTTAAAACCACCACTGCACCAAAAGCAACCGCGCCCGGCCCAGCGAGAATAGTTGCCAGTGATTGAATCTGAATCAAAGCAGTCAATAAAGCCACCACAAAAACATCTATCATCGACCATCGACCGATAAACTCAACAATCCGATAAAGCATTGAGCAATGCTCAGGTGAAAAGTGCAATCGTTTAGAAGACTGCATTTTTACTGCAATCAACAGAAAACACAGAATTAAAAGTTTTAACATGGGAATAAAAATACTGGCCATAAAAATAACAGCAGAAACCAAATAATCCCCATTCTGCCAAAAATAGATCACACCACTCATGATCGTATCTTGCTGACTGCCTAACAAAGAATCTGTGACAGTCATCGGAAGTACATTGGCTGGAATATATAAAATACTCGCAGCAATCACCAAAGCAAGGGTTCTGTCTAAGCTCTTTGGTTTACGTTGATGCAGCACACTATGACATTTCAAGCAATGTGAAGTGTGTTTTGTTTCAGCCTCTGGAACCTGTTTATTGAGCGTTCCACAGCAATGACAAAGCACCAAAGACAAATCTTTGGCTCTTGGATATTGTTGCGAATTTTTATTGTCTGTATTCGCTGAGTATTTTGAAAAATTAGCCTGAGACTGTTCAGTTTTCATGAGAGTCTCCTGTCGATCTCATCCCAAAGATCTTTGACTTTTACTGAGGCAATATAAACCAGCAATACACTCAGTATGGAGAATCCCCATAATGCAACGCCTGGAATCACCACAACCATACCGACCAGTTTAACCAAGGTGACCAATACCCCAATCAAAAATACCTCAACCATTCCCCATGTTCTAAATAAAAACAAGGTACGGAATGCTGCAACTAAATAACGAGGCCGAACTTTAAAAAAATGAACTGATGAAAGGACATAGAACAGCAGCAATAAATCCAATAGAGGCACCACGAAAGTCGTGATAAGAATCAACACGCCTACGGGCCCTTGCCCTGCATGAAACATTGCCCATGCAGCACCCAGTAATGTTGTCTGGGAATCATTCCCCTGCAATTCCACCTTAACAATCGGGAAACTATTGGCAATCACAAATACGATCAGCGCTGTTGTTACCATTGCCAGTAAGACACTAAATGGTTTGCTTTGCCGATAAAGCTCAGCCCCACAACAGAGACAATAAGCACGCTCACCTTGGGTCAGCTGAATTCGATGATAGAGCGTGTCACATTCCTCACAGGCAACCAGTGTTTGCGGTGCAATATCACCATTTTGAATCAATGCTTGCTGATTCAAGGACACAGAAACTGGCGGACAGGAGGACGGCTCACGCATAGAACATCAACACCATTTTATAAATTCTTTTTAGACCGAAGCTCATCTTGCTATATTTTACTGAGATGTATACAGATGAGTTGTGATATTTTTTGATGATATCCTGTTGGTTTTATATAAACAATTGATCTGGCGAAATCTAGTCTAACAATTGACCATGCATTTTATCTATTTGCAATAGCAAGCGCCAATTTTGACATGATTAAATACACAGTCGTTGCACCAAAAAATCGATAAAGACACGAGTTTTTGCAGGCAAGGTTCCCGTATTCGGATAGAGCAATTGGACATTTTGCACAGGTAAATCAAAATCAGCTAACACCCGAGTTAAACGATTTTGCTGAATATCTTCATCGACCAACCAAGCTGGCGATATCGCAACACCCAATGAAGCAAGTGTCATCTGATGTATCGCTTCTGCTGAATTAGATTCATACTGACTTCTAACAAAAGGCAATGTATGTTTTTCACCTTGATCATTTTGTAAAACATATTGCGCATCCTGCCAATTCAATAAGCGATGACCAATCCAAGGAACATGTGCTAAATCAGCAATACTATTGATTGGATAACGTTTTAAAAATTCAGGGCTGGCAACCAAATAAATCGGATATTCAGCAATTTTTCGTGTCCGCATCGATGAGTCTTTTAAGTTTCCCAACCGAATGACCAAATCTAATTTTTCAGTGACTAAATCATCTAAGGAAGAATTAAATGAATATTGTAGCTGTAATTGAGGATATTGGCGGCAAAACTCACCCAGCAAAGGTAAGATGAATTTCCGTCCAAATTCATTGGTCGATGAAAAACGCAATATCCCTGTGATACTTGTGGCTAAGTTTTGACTGCGCTCAAAAGCTTCTTCGATTTGCAATTGAATGTGTTTGAAATCCTCATAAAAGCTTTTGCCTATTTCAGTCAGTGCGATATTACGCGTATTACGAATCAGCAAACTCACATTTAAATGCTGTTCTAAATGCTTGATATCAATACTCACCATCGATCGACTTAACCCCAAAATCTCCGCTGCCTTGGTAAATGATCCTGAATCAACCACTTGCAAAAAACTTATAATCTGTTTTAGGTTTTTTTGCATAATCACACTGATTGTTTGAAATTATTAAACAATGATTTTACTTCGCATGCATCGACAATAAAAGGCCTGAATCGTACCCTCCTGCATCTTGGAGGTCGCTATGTCATATCGCTATAAAATAGCAACAGTGTTTTTACTTGGTTCTTTATTGATTGCATCAATATTTTCATGTCTGCAATTGCCTTACCCGATATAGCAACAGCTTTCTCAGTCAGCCCATCGATGGTTGCATGGGTAAGCAATGCTTATATTTTGGGTTTGGTTTTAATCATGCCCATGAGCTTATGGTTAGCAAGCGTATTGGGTGATCGGAAATTGCTGTGTTATTCAATGCTGCTTTTTTCCGTCAGCGTTTGGTTGATTGGCATGAGTGAATCAATCCATAGTTTAATTTTTTGGAGATTTGTTCAGGGTGTGGCTGGCGGATTATTAATCCCTGTCGGTCAAGCATTGGTATTTGCACTGTTTCCAAACCATGAACGGCAACGTATCTCCACAATGATTATGGCAATTGCATTAATTGCACCAGCCTTTTCACCAACGATTGGCGGCATGATTATTGATGCTTTATCTTGGCGTTGGGTGTTTTTCGCCAATATCCCCTTTACCGTGATCACTGCTTTTTTAGCATGGCGATGGATCAAAGAAAATAAAGCTAAAACGTCCGGGAAACCTGACTTTTTAGGACTGTTTATGGTCAATGTCAGCCTATTGTGTTTGTTACTCTCTTTCTCATTATTTAACGATTACCATAGTGTTTTACTCGCGATCAGTAGCTTTCTACTTTCCATCACAATGCTTCTGATTTATCTCAAATACGCGAAAGGATCTGCTCATCCGATTCTTAATTTGCAATTGTTAAAAAATTATAATTTACGCAATGCATTTATCGTTTATTACGCAGTACCCGGTATTTTTACTGGTGTGAATTTACTAAATATCTTTAATTTACAACGTAACCTTGGGTTTAATGCAAAACAGACTGGCTTATTTATGCTGCTCTATGCAGTAGGTGCATTGGTATCGATGACCAGTGGTGGGCTTCTCTATCGTCATCTCGGTAAAAAGCAGCTTTTTATAATCGGTATTACGCTACATAGTTTAGGAATTTCACTGCTGTTCTGGGTTTCAAATGCCAATGATTTAAGTACCTTAATTGTTGCTTATCTACTGATGGGAATGGGTGGTGGTCTAAGTGCCAATACTGCCCAAATCAGTGCCCTCATCGATTTTAACGGCCAAGACCTATTACAAGGCAGTGTGCTGTGGAACATTAATCGACAAGTCGCTTTTAGTTTAGGTACAGTTGTCCTTATTTCAATTTTTAGTCTGTTGCCTGCTGCAAATGATTTAATACGTTATCAGCAAACTTTTATGATTGCAGCTCTGCTGTGTCTCTTATCATTAATTTCCATTTTTAAGGAGAAAACCCATGTCTAATCCTATGGACAATGCATTACAACATGTCATCGATTTACATATTTTGATTGAAAATGTATTTACTGGTCAAAATGCAAAAGAAAGCCTAAATCAACTCTTAGCCAGTTTTGATCCAAATTTTAAAATGATTACGACGCAAGGCAATGTCATTGGTTTACCCGAAATAAATGCCTTGTTTAGTCAAAATATAGGTAATAAACCTGCGTTAAAAATTAAAATCTTAAATACGCGTGCTTTATTTGAAGCAGACAACCACTGCTGGATTCAATATCAAGAACATCAACAAAGCCATGAACCTGATACATTACGGATATCGACGGCTTGTATCAAAGTTGAATCAGGTCAATATTATTGGGTTTATCTACATGAAACATTGGTCAATTTAGCCTAATCGAGTTAGATACTACATGCTCTAAAGACTGCTAATAAAATTCAGCAGTCTTATATTATTCATCGATCTACCTAGCTGAATTAAGTGCAAGGTAAGTGGCTTTATCTTATAGTGATGTAAAGTCCCAATTATCCTCAGCATAAGAGAATAAAATAATGGAAAAAAATAGACACAATAAGCATTGGAAAAATCAACAAATACGACCTGATAAGTTTTAACCTTAAATAAAAAAATCCCATGAATTAAAATGAGCTCATCACATTCATTGAGAAATCCACCAATAAACCCAGCTTCATATATTATTATATTGTGGAAAGTTTAAAATCGTTGGATTTATAAAGACCAAAAATGAATGCATTAGAACTGATAAAATTTCTGGGTCATAGCAGTGTCTATGCAGAATTTAACGACTTCTTGACTCAGTATGATGTAAACAACCGACCAAAAATCAGTCGCGCATTGGACACCATTATTGCAATCCAAGGACAAGGGCTTTCGATGTCTTTTGATATTGATGCCGAGGCAAGCGGAATCACACCCAAAAGTGAGGGAACATTTATATTTAGCCAACTTGAAATACGACTATTTGGCGATGAAAAGAAAAACGGCCTTTATTCTGGCCCAATCCCCTATGAGCTCAAAGCAAATGACAGTAGAGAAGCTATTGTAAAGAAGCTTGGCACACCAAAACGTAGAATGCCTGAAATTGATAATTACTATATAGATGGCGTTGTTTGGACAGTCGCTTTTGACGGAGATCATTTGGAGTTCTTGCAGCTGGGCATCCCCAGCAATGGGAAGCGAAAATATGGACTATGCCCTTAATCACATTGCACTTAATCCATACTCTAATTTTATAACAAATAGATCTTCTCGCATTTCCTTAATGTTCATTGATTTATTTGATGATGGTTTATTAAAAATTCTTTTCATCACAATTTAGTTAAACCCACACTCTTCACCATTAGACTGAATTTTAAAACGGTTCTTTAAATCAAAGAACCGTTTCGTAATACAGAGCCCTTAGAACTTAAAGCTATAATCTATATTTAAACGAGTTTCATTGGCTGAGTGAAAGACCATATTGGTTGGCATATCATTTCGGTAATGAGAAAAACGTGCTCGCATGCCTAAGCCTTTTAACTTCCCTTCTGGGATTTTATAAGCTAAATCTAGCTCCATCGATTCTTCTTTAAATCGTTTATCGCCATAACTAAGTAAATCAATATCTTGCCCTTTGGCATAGCGGGTCATAAAACGCAATCCATTGAGAGAAATATCAGCTAATTTTACATTTTTAAAATCATATTCATAACGCAGTGAATAGACTTTCTCGTCTTTATTGGAATAATCCGAGCTCATAAAATCAAGCACCACTGGACTTTCTGTTCCCGACAAAAATGGTAAGCCTGTCGAACCAAAAGCCTGCATATAACCCAAAGACAGGGTATGGTTTTGATAATTTAAGCCAAATAATCCACTTAAATGCTGATTATCTACATCACCAATTTTCTGCCTACCTGCCTCCTGACTATTGAAAAATCGTACATCGCTTAAAAAAGTTAACTGTTCATTTAAAGGCTGTTTACCATTGAAACCTAAAAATTGCTGTTGGTAGATATCGTGCAGTTCAGCCTGATAAGCACGGATTCGATATGCATCATTGAGTTGATAAGCGCCACCAAAACTATAGAAGTAATCTGTTGTTGCGGCTCGATCAAAACGACGATTGATATTGTCCGTACCGACATCACTATAATGAATCGAATCACGCTGTCGCACTTGGTCTACATAAAAACCTTCCAATTGTAACTTTGGAATTTCATTGGAAACAAACCGAGCACCTCGATAAGTTTGAGGGAACAAACGCGCAGGTGAAGAAAAAATCGTGGGCAATCGTGGAACCAAATCCCCCACAAAAAGCTCATTTTTCTTAAATTTTGCTTTGGCAGTCAGCCCTATTTTCCCATAATAATCATCTCGTGAATTATCTGCATTTACAGGTAATAAGTTACTCCGTGCATAGTCATCGGCTCGATCTCCAATTAAGTTAAATCCAGCCATTGCCAATACATCAACACCCAAACCAACTGTTCCATCGGTATAGCCCGATTGACCATTAAAGATAATACCTTGTGCCCAATCGCGCGCAGCAGTATAAGGGTATGGATCTTGTTTATAGTCTCGGTCAAAGTAAAAATTTCTAAGCGTTAGCTCTGCACTGCTGTCTGTCACTAAATCGGCATGCGCCAGAGCACTAAATAATGGGCAAAAGTATACCCACACCCACAAAGATGTTTTTTTCATTTTTTTATCTCAACTATTTAATTTTTAGAGGATTAAGTTGTTGTTTTAAGCGTATAGACTGCTTCATTTTTATGTCGATAAAATGCATTACCTAACATTAAAATAAGTACAATTGCCAAAATAAATACCACCCCGTAATATGCATAAAGCGTGGCTGGCGCTAAACCTTTATCTAAAAAAACGCCTGCTATAGTTGGTGATAAAATGGCACCAATACGTCCAAAACCGATGGCATAGCCTACGCCACGGCTACGAATATCGGCGTCGTAAATTGTAGGTGAAATAGAATATAAACCTGCAATACAGCCATTAATCAGCGTTCCAAGTAATAGGCCAACAATCAATGCCACGCTCACTTGGGCCGAGACAGCCACGAATAAAAACACACATGCGGCAGTTAGTCCTAAAAATAGACTTAAGGCATAGAAGATTTTGATACGGGATGCCAGCAAACCAATAATTGCTGCACCAAAGATCCCACCAATACTAATTAAAATACCTGTGGTAACCCCTTGTTCAGGTGACATTCCCATTGAAATTAAAATTTTCGGTGTCCAACTCATCACAAAATAAAAGCCAAACATTACGAGAAAGAAAGCACCCCATAGGCACAATGTTTGAAAGCCCTGTTGCCCCCCAAATAATTTAGCAAAATCTCCGCCACCCTTTGCATCACTTTTTGCATAATCAGGTAAGGCATCTAGATGAGTTAAGCCCATACGCTGTAATACTGAGTTCATTCGCCCTAACGCTTGTTGTGGTCTTTTTGCCAACAAATAATCTAAGGACTCAGGCAATAACCATATACTCACCAACAGCATTGCAATGGTTGTGATCCCACCTGCAAGGAAAATCGAGCGCCAGCCTAAATGTTCAATCAGTGTCAGTGACAATATCCCACCAAGTGTGGCACCAATCCCATATCCTGTAGACATTAAACTGACCGCAAAACTTCTCCAGCGCGTATTAGCATACTCACTGGCCAAAACATTGCTACTGGCAAGAATACCGCCAACCCCAATCCCTGTGACAAAACGAAGGACTGCCAACATGCTATGACTATTGACAAAAGCACATGCCAGCATGCTGATTCCAGCGATCACCAAACAAATTAAGATCAGTAAACGGCGACCAATTTTATCGGCAAGTGGTGCCAGAAAAATCGAACCAGCAGCCATACCAAATAGACCAGCACTTAATAACAAACCGATTTGAGCACCAGAAAGCGACCAATCCGCTGAAACTGAAGGTGCGGTAAATGCCATAACCATGACATCAAAACCATCAATAATATTGAGGAAAACACAAATCAAAATCACAAACCATTGATAGCGGCTCATCTTATTTTGACTTATCTCACCAAGCACATCTCTTTCCATTTGTGTATCTCCCAATCTGGATAGGATATACACACAACATTACTGAACTGCGTCGTTGGGTGGTTATGCATATCCGTATCCATAATTACCTAGAGGAATAATTTAATTTTTAAAACTCGTTTTTGAACAAGAATATTTTTTTGGAGCGTCCTGCTCTATTTCATCTTGATTAATTGGATCCAAAAAATCAATAGCATTATTAAAAAATATTTTCAAAATTAGATTAAAACCTATAAAACACATGATTTAACTCAATATATTTAAATTAAAAGAATGAAAAACGAATATGCATATTTGAAAATTACACTAAAATGGATCCATTTAGTTCATTTAACCTCTTCTAAGTAAGTGACCTTATTGAGGATATTAAAAAAGTCCACCCCCTTATTTTTTAAATATTTCAGTTTTCGCAATGTGAAAGGTATTCAACAAAAACACACATTGGATCCAAAATATAAATAAAAGTACAACTAACCACATAAATCTCGTAGAGATAATTTTTAAATAAAAACAGTAAAATATCGATAACCACAAAACAAATAAGCCTAAATCAAAGAATTTAATGATCAAAAATGATCATTTTATGGATTGACCGTTTACTTGTGTTGATATAAATTGGATCCAATAAGTGATAAGGAGTCATCACAAATGTTTATAAAAAATGCATGGTATGTTGCTTGCTATCCTGAAGATATCCAAGACAAGCCGCTTGGTCGCACCATCTGTGGTGAAAAAATTGTTTTCTATCGCGGCAAAGAAAATAAAGTCGCTGCTGTTGAAGATTTTTGTCCACATCGTGGCGCCCCTTTATCATTAGGCTATGTTGAAGATGGTAATTTAGTTTGTGGTTATCATGGTTTAGTCATGGGATGCGAGGGAAAAACCATTTCTATGCCAGCTCAACGCGTAAACGGTTTACCCTGCAATAAAGCCTATGCTGCTGTAGAAAAGTTTGGTTTTATTTGGGTTTGGCCAGGTGATCAAGCTTTGGCTGATGAGTCCAAACTCCCAACACTAGAATGGGCAGATCATCCTGAGTGGAGCTATGGCGGTGGTTTATTCCATATTGATTGTGATTATCGTTTGATGGTCGACAACCTTATGGATCTGACCCATGAAACCTATGTTCATTCGAGCAGTATTGGGCAAAAAGAAATTGATGAAGCACTTCCTGTCACCAAGGTCGATGGTGATCATGTCATTACTGAGCGTTATATCGAAAATGTCATCGCTCCCCCATTTTGGCAAATGGCACTTCGTTGTAATAACTTAGCAGATGATGTTGCCGTAGATCGTTGGCAACGCTGCCACTTCGTTGCACCAAGTAACGTACACATTGAAGTGGGTGTCGCTCATGCAGGATATGGCGGATATCATGCCCCTAAAGATAAAAAAGTGTCATCGATCGTAGTTGATTTTATTAGCCCTGAAACAGAAACCTCACATTGGTATTTTTGGGGAATGGCACGTAATTTCCAACAAGATAACCCGACCCTCACTGATCTCATCCGCGAAGGTCAAGGCAAAATCTTTACCGAAGATTTAGAAATGCTGGAACAACAGCAACAAAATATTTTACGAAATCCCCATCGCCAGTTACTGATGCTAAATATCGATGCTGGTGGCGTACAGTCACGTAAAGTGATTGAGCGATTACTGGCACAAGAAAGTACGCTCACGCCTGAAACAACAAAACATAAGTTTCCAAATATTCGGGTGATTTAAAGGAGAATACACATGGATGTTGTTATTGATAAAATTCATCAACTTACTCCATCAATTCGAGCATTTGAATTGGTTTCAAGCAATGGTTCTGCCCTTCCAAGCTTTGAGGCAGGTGCACATATTGATGTACATCTCAAAAATGGCTTAACCCGCCAATACTCACTTTCTAACTGTTGTCGTGAAAAACATCGTTATGTGATTGGTGTTTTACATGATGAGCATTCCAGAGGTGGCTCTCGTTGTATGCATACCGAGTACCGTGAAGGTGATCAATTACGTATTGGCGCACCACGTAATTTATTTGAAATTCATCCTCATACCCAAAAGGCAATCTTATTTGCAGGCGGTATCGGCATTACCCCGATTCTTTCAATGGCGTATCGACTTAAATCCCAGCGGATCCCATTTGAATTGCATTATTTTATTCGTAGTCATGAAATGATTGCTTTCTATGGAAATTTAACCGAGCACTTTGCAGGTCAGATTTATTTTCATATTCAAGATCAACCAGAAACTCAATGTGATATGTCGTCCGTCTTGGAGCAGAACGCATCCGATAGACATTTATATGTTTGTGGGCCAGCAGGTTTTATGGCATTTGTGATGGAGTCAGCTCAACACATGGGCTGGCAGACAGAGCAGCTACATCAAGAACACTTTGTCGCACAAAAGTCAGAGGTATCTAACAATGCGGCGTTTACCATCGAAATCAAAGGCAGTGACTGTCGAATCGAAGTACAGCCTCATCAAACAGCAACCCAAGCCTTAATTGAGAACGGTTTTGATGTCCCTGTTTCTTGTGAACAAGGTATTTGCGGAACCTGTATCACGCGTGTGCTTGCAGGAATTCCAGATCACCGTGATGTATTTATGACTGACGAAGAACATGCATTAAATAACCAGTTTACCCCCTGCTGTTCCCGCGCAAAATCTACAAATTTGCTGATTGAACTCTAATGAAAAACAGCCCTTTGATTCGATTAAAAGAGCTGCTTAGGGTCTGTTGATATTTCTTTTCGGTTTTATTGAGACAACACGTTTCTTAAAGTCTCGCCCAAAACCACAACACTACTATGTTCCCGCATCAATGTTTCAGCACGCCCAGCTTGTCTATGCATTAAAGCATCGTAAATTGAACAGTGCTGTAGATGAGCATAATGTAAGCGACGATATTCTGAAAGTGCTTGAGTTTGGTCATAGGTAATGGCTTGGGCCGAGGCCATGGGCAACTGATTGTTTTTGGCTAAGGCTTGGATCAGCGCAACATTTTGTGCACCTTGAATAATGGTATCGTGAAAAATCACATTAAAGTGATGATAACGTTCCAGTTCATGATCACCAAACTCAGTTTTTCCATCAAAAAGTTTTTCAGTTTCGACAATGCAATTTTGTAGTGTTTTTTTCTGTTCTTCCGTCAAACCTTGTTCTGCAATGGTTTTAGCAGCCAGTCCTTCAAGGATACCACGCACTTCAAGTGCATCATTGATCAGTTTTTCTGAAATTTCTCGAACCGTATAACCTCGAGTCGGATTTTTAATCAATAAACCTTCTTGCTCAAGCAAACGAAATGCCATACGCACAGGCTGTCTTGATACCCCAAGCAACTCAGCCGTTGGGATCTCTGCCACTCTGGCACCGCCCTCTAGCTCCCCAGCAATAATCATTTTTCTAAGTTTAATTAAAACTTGTTGACCTGAAGACATTCACTGTCACACGCTATCAAAAATACCCTTTGATGCTAACAAGTTCATCTATAAAATGAAAACAAATTTTCGATTTGAATCTATTTGGTTTGAAGCTAATGTTTTGGTTTAAGAAGTTACATTACAGACATAAAACCTACTTAATATTAAATTCAACCTTAACTATAACTATTGATACCCTCTCAATTGATGCAGTTTTTTGATAAAAAAGCAACGCGTGTGCTTTTTTATCAAATCTTTAATATATCAATTACATAGAATAATAATTCTATTAGTCAACAGCGATGATTGTAGGCTCGCTAGAATTATAATCAATATAGTGCCATCCATTTAAAACGGTTGAACAACTATAGTCATCACCACTTAAATCATAAAATGTAAATCCCCAACCTTTTGTATTACGAAATTGTATGCGGCATTGATATATCTTACTGATACCGCCTATTACATTCCCTTCAGCAATACCTAATGCTTTTGCGCAATCAGATGTATAACCTGGTTTTACATTGACTTCCCATTTCAACTCACAACGGCTTCCTTCAACTTTATCAATTTGCTTTTTATTCAACGTATCTGTCACTAGTTCTAAGCTATATCCTGCAGATTTTGGATAGCCAACCTCATAGTTTTTACCCTCATTATTTTTAAGGGAAACCACAATGTACTCTTCATTTTGATCAATACTTAAAATATTTAAATTAGTCATTTTAATTACTCTTTGAGTTATGGAGTAAATAAATTATTATTTTCCAATTGGTAAAAAAATACCCAATTCTTGGTATTTTCTCATTCTTAAGTATTTATTTTTATAAAATAATTTGTAACATCCAGAACCATTTGTTTTTTAAATCTCAAAATTCCAGTATTTTTTATCGCATTATTTATGAACAATCACACTACTTTTTTCTAATCTTAGTATCCTTTTCTTAACTATATCTTTTCATTGTTTATCAAAAAGTTGCTTAAAATACTTTAAAAAAAACTTTAAATAAAGCCATATCATTTTAAATTTAGCTTAATCATAAACATGAAGATCAAGCTTTTTATTTTGCGTTTAATTTGGTTAGCAACAAAAAAGTCACCTATATTTAATTAAGATTTAAAAACCTTGCTCAAAATAGGTAACTTTCTATTTTTCAAAATTAATGACTAAGCAAGTCTGAACGACTACCCTGCATCTCATTAAATGTTTTAATTTCATAAGGTAAACCCACATAGTTTTCAGCCAATGTGGTTAAACCCGCATGTGAATCTAAAATATAACTCAATTCAGCCTGCTTAATTTTATGATCAAACTCACTTTCCGTTTCAAAACGATGTAGTAAATGCGTCATCCACCATGAAAAACGTTCTGCTTTCCACACACGTTTTAAGCATTTTTCAGAATATTCCTCAATGCCTTGTTCTGAACCATTGAGAAAAAATTCAATTAAGGCATTTGACAAATAAGCGATATCAGATGCAGCTAAATTTAAACCTTTTGCCCCTGTCGGCGGAACGATATGTGCGGCATCTCCTGCTAAAAATAGTTTCCCAAATCGCATTGGTTCTGTCACAAAACTGCGTAAAGGTGCAATACTTTTTTCAATTGAAGTACCTGTAACCAAATTTTTACGACTTTCTTCATCAAGGCGATTTTTTAACTCATCCCAAAATCGTTCGTCAGACCACTCATCAACATGATCCGTCACAGGAACTTGCAAATAATATCGGCTACGGGTTTTTGAACGCATACTACATAAAGCAAAGCCACGTTCTGACTGCACATAGATCAATTCATCTGAAACAGGTGGAACATCTGCAAGTACACCTAACCAACCGAATGGATAAATCTTCTCAAAAGTTTTGATTTTATCTTGTGGCACGCTTGCACGACAGACTCCATGATAACCATCACAGCCTGCAATAAAATCACATCTAAGCTGGTACGATTGACCATTTTGCTGAAAGCTAACATACGGGTTTTGCTCAAAATCATGAATTTGCACATTCTCTGCTTCGTAGTAAGTGCACAAACCTGCCGCTTCACGTGCATGCATTAAATCTTTTGTGACTTCCGTTTGTCCGTAAACCGTAACTTGCTTACCCTGAGTTAACTCAGATAAATCCACACGATGCTTTAAGCCATTGGTTAAAATTTCAATACCATCATGCGCTAAGCCAAACTTGTTTAGATTTTCATCCACACCCGCTTGCTTCAATAAATCAACCGATACTTGTTCAAGTATCCCTGCTCGAATACGTGCAGCTACATATTCAGCACTGCGTTGCTCAATGATCACGTGCGAGATACCTGCTTTAAACAACAGTTGTCCAAGTAATAGCCCAGCTGGGCCTGAACCAATAATCGCAACTTGCGTGGTTAAATTTTCCATAACATTTTCTCCATATCCTGACCATTAAATTAATTTTTTTGATCTCTTTTTGATATGGTGAAAACTGGATAATCGCCGTATAGTGGCAACAATGACCGTATATCGGCCATAAAATTATAATCAGGAATGGATGCACGATGAGATACGATTTAATTGAGAACGAGGTTTCAGGTGAAACCATTAAGCAAGATGATTACATCGCTGGACTCGCCAAAGGACTGAGTTTGCTTGAAGCCTTTGGGGTTGATCGTCAAAAACTCAATTCGACTCAAATCGCAGAACGCACAGGATTGAGCCGTACAGCGGCACGAAGATATTTACGCACTTTAAAATATTTAGGTTATTTAGAAACTGATGATCACTACTTTTGGTTAACTCACAAAGTATTACGCTTATCGAGCTCCTATTTAAGCTCTGCACATCTGCCTAAAGTTGTGCAACCTATTCTCAATCTGTTAAGCGCACAAACCAGTCTGACTTTTTCACTGGTGGTTTTAGATGAACATGAAGTCGTTCCAATTGCCCGAAGCTACCTACCTCAACACGATAATTTACGCCTCAGCCCGTATGGGATGCATTTGGGCAATCGTTTGCCTGCACATGCAACCTCAACAGGCAAGGTTTTATTGGCAGCGTTAAATCTAGAAGAACAAAAACACTGGGTAAATAAATATACTTTGAAACGCCTCACCGCTTATACCATTCAAGATGAAGTCCAGTTTTATCAAGTATTGGCAGAGATTCAAAAACAAGATTATTGTCTATCAAAAGAACAACATGAATTAGGGGTTATTGCGATTGCAGTTCCAGTATTAAATGCACAAGGCAAAGCCGTCGCTGCATTAAACTGTATTGCACAAACACATCGTGTCACTGAAGAACAGCTGATTCAGCAAGTTTTGCCTTTACTGAGAAATACAGCTTATGAGTTAAGGAGTATGGTTTAAAACACGCTGAAAAAATTTTAATTGGGGCCAATCTTGCAGCCGACGTATCAATAGAACTCAAATATTTTTTTAGTCTGTAAATATACTTGTACAAAGCAACATAAATTTATAAAACATAAAGATCCATATTGATTTTTACCACCAGCTTAAAAGATAATAATTATTATTCGCATATTTATAAAAATCAATTTTATGACCCAATCTATTCTTATTCAGCCAATAGCAAATCGTGTACTCAGCTCTATGACTTTGGTCAGTTATAAAAATACAAACAGATGCTGTAAAACACCTGTTTCTGCTAAAAGCACTATCAGCCAACAATTAAACCTGAACTGAATTTAATCTCATTTTTCTGTAAATCATCAGTCCCCGTACTTGAGCAATCAATAAGTTTACTCGACTGGGTTAATCACACCACTGTTATCGAATAGGTCATTTTTCATGTTGAAGAAAACTTCTCTCTACTTGGCGCTAGGCGTGTTAATCATGCAAATCTCAATACATACTTTTGCCGATAACAGCATTCGTATTGGAGAAACACAAAACATATCTTCCGCTATTTTAAATGAAAAAAGACCATTACAGATCTATCTCCCTGCTACATATGGCAAATATCCCAAGCAAAAATACCCTGTGATTTATCTATTAGATAGCGAAAGTAACTTTCATTATTTGACAGGAATTGTCGAGAAATTATCGAAGTCACCTTATCCCTCGATTCCTGAAATGGTCGTTGTGGGCATCGTCAATACAGATCGTGCTCGAGACTTAACCCCAACCAAGCAAAAGCCTGAAATTAATGAAGGACGTGTAATTGAAGGTGAAACTGGTGGAAATGTCGCATTTTTTAAATTTTTAGAATCTGAGCTCATGCCTGATATTGAGAAAAAATATCGTACGAATGGGTTAAATATATTGATTGGTCATTCTTTCGGAGGTATTACCGCACTCAATCATATGCTCAATGGTCAACAAAATATCCAAGCCTATATTGTCCATGACCCTAGTATTTGGTGGGATGATGAGATCATGTTGAAACGTTTTAAGGAAGCGAACAATCAAGATTTTCAGCATAAAACTTTATTTTTAACCCAAGTTGGTGCCAGTGAAAATACAGACAGTTTAGACAACCATTACAAGGGTATCAAAAAGTTCAATCAATATTTAAGTCAACAGCCTTTTACTCAACTGAACTATAAATATGTCCAGTATGAGGGTGAAGATCACGGTACTGTACCAATCAAAGGTAATCTTGATGGTTTGCGTTATATTTTTGAAGGTATGCGAGTCAATATTAAAGCGATCCCAGAAAATCCCAATCTTATAAAACAACATTATGCTCAATTAAGTCAAAATTTAGGCTTTGAGATACAACCCAGTGAGGCTTACTTAGATCGTGTTTTAGACTATTTAAAGCGTTCAAACAATCCAAAAGTGATACAACAATTTCAGGACTATATCCTTTCGATCTATCCTCAATGGCGTGTTAAAACATCATCATAAAAACGTATATGATTTAAATGTGCCACAACGATATGACCGCTTATTTAAAGTGTTCACATCGATGTGGGTTTTCTCTTTACACACTGTTGTTTGAGATTGAATTTTTCTACACGCAAAAAATTAAATGCTTAAAGTATACAATTTTAACGCCTTCAATCATCTACTCACTGATTGTTACTTTAATTCAAGAGAGGGAGGACAGAGGCCATCTTTAGGCTGTATTGGATTCCAGTAAAAGCTTCTTGCGATCTTTTCTTGGTCAAATAAAATTTTAAACTGACAGGTTGTAATAGTGTCATTGGTACGGTCTGCAGTCGTGAAATGGAACAAATAATTCCATTCTCTAGCTCTCCAGCCATCCTCATATTGAGGTCGACCAATCAGCGCGTAAAGTTGATCTTTAGTCATTCCTGCTCTGACTTGATTCAAGTTCTGTACATTTGGGAATGTTCCCGCTTTTTTATTTAAAATGACATCATCCACCTTGTGCCATTTCGCTTGCTCGGTTTTACCCTCTTTAGAAATAATGGTTCCTGTGGCACAAGCACTCAATGTTACGGCAATTAAACTCAATATTAATAAATTTTTCATATGTCGACTCTCGCATAAATTCTTGTTCTCGTTAATTTGAATCCAAAAAATGGTAAGCTAAAACACTGTTTACATGGCTAAAATACCTTAGCTTCCCTAAACTACCATTGGATCCCAGTACCTACAGTTCCCCCAAAATCACCACGCGAGTTACCACTTCCACTCACCTTAAACACCCATCGACCATTATCTGAAATTGATGACATCCCGATCGCATACCCACTTTCTCCACGATAAGTCCCCCCACTGATTGCCATCATACTTTTGCCTGGAATATAAGCTTGAGGTAAACCTGCTGTTGCAAGTGCTTGCGCATTGGCTGCACTGGCTCTTTTCTCTAAATCATCTATGCGACCATTGGTGTCATAAAATACTTGCTCTAAACGATCGCCTAGATTGGTAATTTTATTACCTAAATCAATATCAGCCTGATTAAGCGCACCTAAGGCATCACCTACATTATGATATGAGCCGTTATTTACATTGTAGGTTGGCGGAGTGAACTGACCATTTTCATATTTTGCGCCACCGCCTAAAGATGTTGTGATGTATTGGTTTGATGTATTGAGTTGTGAACCATTAACCGCATCTTTTGAAGTGCTGGATACTTCACCTGCTGCAACATTGGTGATTTTTTTATTCCCAGCATTTATTCCATTTTGATCTATTGCAACATCACCCACTTTGACTGTGTTTGCTATGACATTATCTGCAGTAACCGTATTTGCGGTAACTGTGTTAAATTTTACGTCATCCGCAGTTGCAACCTTATATTCCTTACCTCCTAGGCTATTGGTTGTTTCAGTGACCGTCATATTCTGCCCAGCAATAACTGTAGAATGTTGCCCAGCTTTTTGGTTGATTGAGCTAATCGCATCATTAATGTTGGTTGCACCTGTCCCACCGATGTTGGTAATGGTATTGCCATCTCCGCCTTGGAATGCACCATCCCCAATAATATTATGAATCTGGCTTCCATTCACCGCATCTTTACTGTTCTGAGCAATACTCCCCTCTGCAACATTGGTGACTTTATTACCCGCAGCATCAATACCATTTTTAGTCACACTTGGCCCGCCAGTAATGCTAAGACCATCATTATTGATTACGGTATTGCCTGCAGTCACACTGTCAACCTGGATATCTTTGGCTAATTCGACACTGACATTATTGGCATTGTTACTGATATTAATATTGCCATCTTTGTTACTAAAATCGACGGTATCGCCTGATTTGACTGGATTACTATTGGTTCCATTGGTGGTCAAATTCCAACCTTGGTTTGCAGTTTGAATACGATCGCTCACCGCTTTAAGCTGATCCTCTGTCGCAGCTTGACCACTGACAAAGTTATTTGGATTAAATGTTTTATTGGTCAGCCCACCAATAGTTCCTGTTGCACCATTCACAGTTACAGGGTTTGCACCGCCCACAATAATTTGTGTTGGTCCCATTTGGGTTTGATAAATACCATTGCTTAGATTGATACTGCCTGCACCAATCCAACTACTATTATTACCTGCATCACTCACCAATGTACCATCGACGGTACTGATATTCGATTTTGCGCCATCTTTCAGTTCGACTTTGCCATCGCTGATTTTGCTTTTACCAACCGTTAAGCTTCCTGCAGAAGTAAGATCAATATTTTTTGCTAACTCAACCTGTACTTTTCCAGCTGCCACCTTGGTACTGATATTACTGTCAGCACCAATTACATCAACGCTTTCACCTAATTTCTTGTTTACTGTATTGCCATCCTGAGCGGTTAAAGCAAAACCGGCATCATTCAGTCCAGTTTGGATTTCTTTAAGCTGTTCTTCTGTCGCTGCACGACCTGTGGTAGCAAAATCATGACTTGATGTGGTCTTATTGGTTAAACCTTCTAGTGTGCCTTTATTGGCATCAAGGACAACATGATTGACCGTATTTTTGACGCTAATCACGCCAGAACCCACCACACTTTGAGTGCTACCATCTTGTACGGTAATACCATCTTTATTCAGCACAGTGGAATCCGTTGCGGTACCTGCAGTGACGCTATCAATATTTAGGTCTTTATTTAAGCTGAAATCAATGGTTGTCGTTCCATTACTGTCATTTTTTGCACTGACATTTAAATTAGTTTCACCTGTCGCTAAACCAACATCAACCGTATCGCCTGGTTTGACTTGGGTTGTCCCCAAAATAGCATCCGTTTTGACGTTCCAACCTTTATTGGCATTCTGAGCCACATCACTGACTTGTTTTAACTGCTCTTCAGTCGCAGCTTGTTTTTAATTGTAAATTGCATTTGGATCCCAAGTGGTATTGCTTAAACCACTCACCCGCCCTGTTGAGCCATTCACGCTAACAGGGTTTGCACCACCTACAACAATTTGTGTTGGACCGACTTGGGTTTGATAGATGCCATTACTGACATTGATATTTCCTGCACCCAGCGTACTGCTATTGGTACCATCGCTGACAATTGTGCTATTCACTGTACTAATATTCGATTTGCCCGCATCTTTTAATTCAACTTGACCATCTGTAATTTTACTGGTACCGACCGTTAAACTACCTGCAGTACTCAGATCAATATTTTTGGCAAGCTCTATTTCAACTTTGCCACCAGTAACTTTGGTGGCAATATTGCTATCGGCACCAATAACTTCAATACTTTCGCCCAATTTTTTGTTAATGGTATTGCCGTCGCCAGCCGTTAAGCCAAAGCCCGCATCATTGAGCCCAGTTTGCATCTGTTTGAGCTGTTCTTCTGTGGCCGCGCGACCGACTGTAGCAAAGTCATTACTGGATGTAGTTGTATTGCTTAGGCCTGTAATTGTTCCTGTATTACCATTGACTGTTATTGGATTCCCACCTGTGGCAGGTCCAATCTTGACCACTGGCTCAAGCCCAAAGCTAATTCCATTATTGCCTGTGTTGGTAATTTTAATGTTGCCATCGGTTGCACTAAAATCAACATTTTCACCGAGACCAATCGTATCTTTTGCTGCAGTGTCAGCATTTGCACTAATGCTAAATCCTTTATCGATGATCTGTTTAATCTGGCTACCATTTACTGCATCCATAGAGCTGTCACTAATATCACCCAATGCAACATTGGTCAATTTATTGGTCCCCGCATTGATTCCTGTCACGGTCACACTTGGTGAATTCGGCACAGCACCGCCACTTGCGTTTACAAAAGTTAAGCCTTTGCTATCGATCACGGTGCCACTCGCATTTACACTATCGAGCTGAATATCTTTAGCGAGTTTAATGGTTAGTTTATTGTCGGTACTGTCTGCAACCACGCCGATGTTATTGTCGGTTAAATTACTCGCAACAGATTCACCACCGACAATACTCAAGCGTTGCCCCAATCTACGATCAACATTCACACCAGCATTATCTCCAGCAAATGTAATTGGTGTTGCCAATTGATCCTCTGTTGCAGCGCGCCCAGATAAATAATTACTTGGATCAAAGGTAGTATTGGTTAATCCTGTAATCGTGCCATTTTTGCCATTAATGGCAATGTTTGCCCCACCAGGAAGTCCGCCCACATTAACGATTTCTGCAAGTTTTAGATCGACATTTGCACCAGTGTGACCAATGGCTAGATTGCCATCACTATTTGAAAAATCGACTGTATCTGTGGCTGCAATATTTGTAGTGCCTGTAGCGTCTTTGTTGGTGGTTAAATTCCAACCTTTATTGGCATTTTCAGCCACCTCATTGACTAACTTAAGCTGTTCTTCCGTTGCTGCACGCCCCATTTTGGCAAAGTCTGATTCAGTTAAAGTTTTATTGGTTAGTCCTGTCAAAGTACCTGTCGTACCACTTAACACAACATTATTGCTCGCATTTTTTAAGTTAATGGTATTGGCATTTGCGCTATTACTGCTTGCCCCAGCAGTAATCACTGTCTGAGTGGAGGTGCTGATATTACTATTATTGGTGCTGTCTTTAATTTCCACCTGCCCATCTGTAATTTTGGAAGTGCCGACGCTTAAGCTTCCTTGAGCAGTCAGGTTGACATCTTTGGCCAATTTTAATTGCAAAGTATCGGTACCATTACTTACAACCCCAAGATTGCCATCTGTAAGTACCCCAGTCGCTCCACCAGTGAGCTTTAATTGCTCACCCAATTTACGCTCTACTTTCGCGCCAGTGTCTCCAACAAAGCTTAATGGCGTATCTGCTAAATCGGTAATGGCTTGATTGGTTTGATACAATTGACTGCCATTGATTGTATCTGTACTTGAGCTACTGACACGCCCAGCAGCAACATTGACAATGGTTCGTTCAGCCCCGACATCTCCGACACTTACACTAGAAGAAGCAGCGGGAGCTCCTGCAAAATTATAGGTTTTGCCATTAATTGTGGCTGATTTGGTTGCCACATAAGCTGCCGAAACTGAGTTATTTCCTAAAACTACAGCATTTTCATGTGATGCTGTTGCAGACTTACCCAATACAGTTGCGCCTTTCGCACTCACCGAAGCACTATTTCCGATTGCGACCGCATCCTCTTGAAGTGCATTGGTTTCCGTACCCACCGCAATTGAATTTAAAGCATTTGCATTGGATTGTTTGCCGAGTGCAATCGCATTGATTCCATTTGAAGTTGCATTATTGCCTATTGCAGTGGCATCTTTAGCACGACTTACACTGTTGACACCAAACGCTATCGCATTTTCACCCGCACTTTCTGCGTTTTGACCAATTGCCGTGGCTTTTGCTGCATAGCTTTTTGCTTGAGAGCCTATTGCCAAACCATCTTGAGAAGTACTGTTTGCATCTGAACCTATTGCAGTAGAATTCGCACCCGAAGCTTTAGCATTATCTCCATAGGCCATACTGTCTTCAGCAGTTGCTGTGGCAAAACGTCCTAATGCAACACTCTGCGCACCATTGGCTTTAGACTGATAACCAATTGCCGTCGCATTATCTCCCTGAGACAATGCTTGGCGACCAATTGCAATCCCTTGATCTGCGGAATTAACTTCAGCATCACTCCCTACAACGACCGCATAGTTTGACTTGGTGCCGTCCGCCTCAGAACCATTCCCTATAACAATACTATCTTCGCCACGGCTTTCTGCGCTTTTCCCCATCGCAATATTATTTGTACCTGTGGCAATCGAAGAATCACCGATTGAAATTGAGGAAACCCCTACTGAACCCGCACCCGCACCAATCGCAACTGATTTTTCTCTTGCTACAATCACATTACTACCTAAAGCAACACTCCCCGCTGCAAGGGAAGATGTACTGGCACTCGGGCCAATTGCTAAAGAATTGTCGCCATTTGCCCCTGTATTGTTTTTATTATTGATATCCGTGGTATTTACTGAAAAGTATTGTGGTCCTGCTTCCGCAACAGCTGTTTTTAATTGCCCAAAATTCACCGCTGAGGACAGATCATTTTCATCGCCTTTTACGTTGCGAATAATCGTTCCATCAGTACCGACTAAATTCACAACTGATTTGTCTGAGTTATACAACACAGCATCAGGTACTACGCCACCAATTTGTCCTGTACCCAGTAAATCAAAAGCATCTTGAATTGTTGTTGGAAGCTTACTGGTATTTCCTGAAGAATCTTTAACATTGACTTGGATTAGAGGTAAAGTACCGCCACTTCCAATAGTTGCAGGATTACCTTTTGCATCCGTTGCGCCCATCACACGGATAATGTCATTTTGTAAAGCTTTAATCTGATTGACCGTCACCGCATCTTGCAATTCTGAACCATCTGCAACATTGGTAATTCGACGTTGCTCATTTTTATTCCCGACCGAAACAATGTTAAAGCCCCCCACACCACCAGAGACATTGGTGATATAACCATTTCCAAGTGAGTTATTTTGCGCAATACTTCCTGAACCTAATGCCACATCACTTTGACCTGCTAAAGAATCCAAGCCAATTGCAACCCCTGAAGTACCCGTCACAATCGAGTCATAACCGAGTGCAACACCACCTTGAGCAACACTTGCTCGTGTTCCAACTGCAACCCCTAAACTTTCAGTAAATGTTGCCGCACCGATCGCCACTGAGCTTTGTACGGTAGCATTTCTATCTTTATTGCTGCCAAAACCAATTGAAATATTCTGATTACCCGATAAGTTTGTTCCTGCATCGCTACCTAAAGCGATATTGTAATCAGAACTTGTTGAGTTGACTGTTGAATTGCTACCCGCACCAACCCCTATAGCAATCGATTGGTTACCACTAATATTTTGTCCTGCGTTTGCTCCAACGGCGATATGCCCATTGCGGTCAAATGTACCAGAACCAATAGAACCTACTCCTGCTGCACTACCAATTGAAACACCATTAACCACACTAGATTTTGCGCCATCACCCAATGCAATTGAACTCGCACCTCCTGAAGTCGCTTGATTTCCGATTGCGACGCTCGCAGTTCCACTCGCAGACACTGAATTTCCGATCGCATTGGCATTGGTCGCAGCGGATGCCGAGGTTCCTATCGCATTGGCATTGGTTCCCACGGCATTTGCACCCTGACCAATTGCATTTGAATGCGTTCCTGTTGCTATAGCAGCATCCCCAATCGCAATACTTGAAGGCCCACCCGCCAATGCAGAAGACCCCAATGCAACACTTTTATCGCCAACAGACATATTGGCGCCATTTTGCAGAGCTGTAAGGAACTGATTCACTTGCAATGCAGAGACGGCAACCCCATTAATTTCAGTAATTGTACTGGGATCTGTTCCCATTGCAGTGACAGGAATACCATTGATTGCAATCAGTTGCGTATTGGATACGTTATAAGTCGGGGTCAATGCTCTCGCTTGACCACCATTTCCAATAGAGGTTGAATTGGCGCCAAGTGCGCCTGTTTCTTTACCAAAAGCAATAGAATAATCATTTATGGCATTGGCTGTATTTCCGACAGCAATACTGTTGAGTCCTGTAGCATTTGAGAGATGACCGATAGCGATTGATAGCTCACCTTCAGATTTTGCCACAGGGCCTATAGCGAGAGAATTTAAACCATTGGCTTGTGAATCAACAAGAGATGAGTTGGTGTGGAAATATTTGATACCTTGACCACTTTGGAAAAGTAAATCATTCACTTGTCCACCTGTCACTGCATCTGTAGATCCTGCAGCAATACTACCGTTGGCTAAATTTGTGAGCTTATCGCCACCAAGATCTAAACCATTTGCTGTACTGGTCAATACGGTATTATTTGTTGTATCACCAATTTTTACTGAGTTAAACTCTGGATCATCCACTGTGGAAATTGAAATATCTGTACCCGCATTGGTCACAGCAATATTTTTACCATTCACAAAATTCACGGTATCTGTAGCTTTTACAGCTCTAGACGTCCCACCATTGCTTTGTATATTCCAAGTTTGGTTCTTCAGCGAATTCAAATCCGTGGCAGATGCTTTGCTGGTTAACCCAGTGTTGACATCATTGACTTGACTATTCAATGTATTGAAATCTGACTGTGACACTTTCGTCGCCAGCCCCGTGCTTGAATCATTTACTTGGTTATTTAAGCTATCAAAATCAACCTGTGATACCTTTGTGACCAACCCCGTAGAAGTATTATTAACTTGATCATCAAGAGTATTTAAATCATTTTTTGCTTGATCTAAATCAGTATTTACTGTTGTTAATGAAATACCATTTGCAAACACATCTCCAGTTGCAGTTAAACTACCATTTACATTTAAACTCTCGTTAATATCTTGTGCTAAAATAGCATTTGAATTAACAATAAATAATAAAAACATCGAACCTTTCACAATTTTATTAATTTTCGATTTCTTATTACCTTTTACAATTTCAGAAACTACAACCCAGCTTCCCACTGTAGCATTCCAGACCAGTTTATACACTTTATTCATAATATATACCTACATTTATAATGAAGTTTTTAATTTATTAATTACTTTTCAAATAAAATGCACAATATATTTATATTTTTCCATACTGTTTACCAAACGATACATTTTGCTAACACCAGAAAAACAAATATCCAATATTAAAATAAATAATATATTATTTTCAATAACTTATGATAAAATAACCATCGATACAAACACCTTAAAAATACAAAAGAATTTGTTTATCTTTATTAAATTTATTTTTAAATAAATTAAATTTTAATAAAAAATTACCAATCAACATAGTCTCATTAGAAATAAATAAGAAATCCAAGCAAAAAATAAAGATTAGAATTTTTCTTTAGTTAAGTAAAATTTAATATTCTTTATATTTTTCATATTATTTAAATGAATAAAAAAACAATGAAATAATATATTTTAAATATGGATGTTTTACACAACCTCGATTGATATAGTATTTTCCATTTAACGTAAAAAAATGAACATTCTATTCATAATCAAATATAGATTAAATAATAAAGGTGGGGCCGTAAAATGATTGAATGGCTACAAGGTGAATTAAAACATAGTCCTGAAATCCTATTATTTTTATCCTTAGCAATAGGGTTTTGGATCGGTCAATTTCAATTTGGAAAGTTTCAATTTGGTGGTGTTGCAGGATCATTACTTGTCGCTGTTATTCTAAGTCTTATTGGGGTACCAATCGACAATGGTGTAAAAGCGATTCTTTTTGCTTTATTTATTTATGCAGTCGGTTTTGAAAGTGGCCCACAGTTTTTTAAATCGCTTGGACCACAATCCATTAAAGAAATTTTGTTGGCTATTTTTATGGCTGTATGTGGACTCATTACGGTCTTAGTCATGGCAAAAATCTTTAATCTAGATAAAGGCTTAGCCGCAGGTCTAGCTGCAGGTGGGATGACCCAGTCTGCGATTATTGGTACTGCGGGCGATGCGATTTCTCGCCTAGACTTACCACTTGCAGAAATTCAGAAACTTCAAGCCAATGTTGCGATTGGATATGCCGTGACCTATATCTTTGGTTCTCTAGGCGCAATTATTGTCTGTGTGAATATCTTGCCAAAATTTATGGGACGAGAAATTCATGATGATGCCTTAAAAGCGCAAGCGGAACAGTTAAAAGGTGCATTTGAACTGGCACCTGGTCAAGAATTGGCTATGCCTGAAATTGTTGGTCGTATTTACAAAGTCAAACAAGCATCAGGACACACCATTGCCGAACTCGAAACACAAGTACCGAGTGTCACCATTGAACGATTAAAACGCAAAGATCAATTTATTGATGTTGCGCCAGAAATTACCTTACAGAAAGATGATGTTGTTCTGGTCGTTGGTCGCAGGGCAAGTATCGTTTCCATTGCCGAGTTTATTGGATCTGAGTTGCAATCCTCACAAGGCATGGAAATGATCATGGATACCACAGATGTCATATTACGAAACTCAAAATATGCCAACCGTACCCTTGGAGATATCAAAGCCAATACACCAGATTATTTAAAGCATGGCATTTATGTACTTGCAATTAAACGTAACAGTGAAGCACAAGCTTTAAGTGATGATACGGTCCTGCGTCAAGGCGATGTGGTCACCGTATATGGAACTAAAAGTGATCTTGAGCGCTTAGTCAAAGAGGCGGGTAAAGCTTTACCAGAAAGCTTAAAAACAGACTGGATTTTCCACGGTGCAGGTTTAGTTGTTGGTTTAGTCATTGGCCTATTTGTTGTACGTATTGGTGATGTTCCTTTAACCCTTGGTGCAGGTGGCGGTGCGCTGTTATCAGGTCTGTTATTTGGTTGGCTACGTAGCCGTAACCAAGTCCACGGCAATATGCCTTTAGCCGCTTCACAACTTCTCAAAGATTTAGGTCTTGCTGGTTTTGTTGCTGCTGTCGGTTTGCAATCAGGTTTACAGGCCATTCAAACCATTAAAGAAAGTGGCTTGTCCCTGTTTATGATCGGAATGGTGGTCACACTAGTACCGCTGATTCTTTCAATGCTGTTTGCCCGTTATGTACTCCGTTATAACAATGTCGCCGTAATGGCTGGAGCATTAACTGGCTCACGCAGTGCAAACCCCGCTTTTGGTGGCGTACTCGACAAAGCTGGAAACTCAATTCCGACCGTCCCATTTGCGATTACCTATGCACTCGCAAATGTATTTTTAACCTTGCTTGGCCCTCTGATTGTCGGTTTAGCATAAATAATTTTATAAATTTCAAACTCATTCACTTCAAGATAATTAAGGAGACTTCCCATGGGGAACGTTGATTATTCAAAATATGCAAAACTGAGCCCATTTGAACTCAAAGATGAATTAATTGCTTTAGCACAAAGCCATACCGATCGTATGATGCTCAATGCGGGACGAGGAAATCCAAACTTTCTTGCAACTGTTCCACGGCGTGCCTTTTTCCAATTGGGTTTATTTTCTGCCACTGAATCAGAATTTTCTTTTTCCTATATGCCAGAAGGACTTGGTGGATTTCCTCGTGCGGAAGGATTGCAATCACGCTTTGACCACTTCATCCTAGAAAATCGTGACAAGCCAGGTGTTGTTTTTCTGGGTAAAGCGATTTCTTATGTTCGTGACCAATTGGGACTTGATCCCGATGCATTCTTACTCGAAATGGTCGAAGGTATACTTGGCTGTAATTATCCTGTCCCAGATCGAATGCTAAGAGTCAGCGAAAAGATTATTAAAGAATATGTTTTACGTGAAATGGGCGTACAAGGTATGCCTAAAGAGGAACTCGATTTATTTGCAGTGGAAGGCGGTACAGCTGCAATGGCTTATATTTTTAATTCATTAAAAGAAAATAAAATTATTTCACATGGTGATCGTATTGCCATAGGTTCGCCTATTTTTACCCCTTATCTCGAAATTCCAAAACTCAATGATTATCAGCTCGAAGAAGTACTCATCAAAGCTGATCCTAATCTTGGTTGGCAATACCCTGAATCAGAATTACGCAAATTAGAAGATCCATCGATTAAAGCATTTTTCTTGGTAAATCCAAGCAATCCACCTTCGGTTAAAATGAGTGATGAAGGTTTAGCGATTTTGGCTGATATTGTTAAAAAGCGTCCTGACCTGATTATTTTAACAGATGATGTTTATGGCACATTTGCAGATAACTTTAAATCCTTATTTGCAATTTGCCCTGACAATACCATTCTGGTTTATTCTTTCTCTAAATATTTTGGTGCAACTGGCTGGAGACTTGGGGTCATTGCCTTGAGTAATCATAATATTTTAGATAAAAAAATTGCGGCGCTTTCTAAAAAAGACAAGAAAGAACTCGAAGAACGTTACTCATCCCTCACCACAGATCCATCTAATATTAAGTTTATTGATCGCCTTGTTGCCGATAGCCGTAATGTTGCTTTAAATCACACGGCTGGATTATCCACACCTCAACAAGTACAAATGGTTCTTTTTGCTTTATTTAATATGATGGATTCTCGTCAAAGCTATAAAAAAGCAGTGAAATCTGTGGTTCGAGAACGTGATGCTGCGCTTTATAGACAGCTTGGGGTTGAAGTCCCACAAGATCCGAATGCCGTTGATTACTATACCTTGGTCAATTTAGAAAATACCTCACGGAAACTATATGGTGATGCATTTGCTGATTGGGTGATGAAAAATAAGAATCCAACAGAATTACTTTTCCGAGTTGCTGATGAAACAGGTGTAGTACTACTTCCGGGTTCAGGTTTTGGTGTTCAACATCCTTCTGCACGCGCCTCGCTTGCCAACTTAAATGAATTCCAATATGCAGCAATCGGGACTTCATTACGAAAATTTGCTGAAGAAGCCTATCTGGAATATAAAAAAGCCAGCAAAAAGAATAAATGAGTATAAATAGATTAAGTATTTGTTTTAAAAAAAGATCGCATTAATGCGATCTTTTCTGTTTGCGAATAGCTAACCAAGTTAAGCTCTATTTACTTGTAGTTATCAAATCTCATCACAGTATTCAAACAGTCTTAATTCTGCACTTTACATTTTATTGCTTTTGCAGGAGTAATATTGGTCGCTGAAACTAATTGAGTTGAATCAAAACCTTCAGTTTCCTCTATAAATAAATGATAGTCTTTAATATGAATCGTTGCCTGTCCCTCATATTGGCAATAATCTTTTTTAATATTGTCTGGTAACTTAAAAGTCTTTTTTGCTGCATCAAAGTTGCTAAAGCAAAACCATACATCTCGTGTATCACCTTTTGGGCGTGGAATAAGTGCAGCTGATGTTTTGTTAGGTTCAAAGCAAATATCATCGCCCATATAATCCAAATATTCAGGGTCTAAATTACGTGAAAATTTTCCTGTTAAAGTGGCTAGTCCCTGATAATTTTTAAAACCAGACTCGGTGTTTGTGTATTTGAAGCTTTGTGCTTGTGCAAATACTGGCAATATCCCTAAGGCAATCACTAAAATTTTGTTCATCATCATCCTAATCTACATTTTATAAAGTGCTAAATTTGCAGTAATTTTACCCAATCTTAACAAATAAAAGAACCACCTAGACATCTATGACAACAGCCTTTTACTCAACAGCTTGACTTGTTCAATTTGTTGCGTGGCCACCATAAGCTTTGGATAATCATCAGTAAGAGGATATTTTTCCTTATTTTAAGAGATTGGCGAAAAAATTATAAGTACAAGCACTCCCCACCCACTCATACTCATCAATCCAGTTGCCAATGCTATTGTTAATTTTTTCATTATCCATTCCTTGTTATTTTGAAAATAAAATATAGAACAGAAAATGAGTTATATGAAATAAATCCGATAAAAATTTACTAACTATTCAATAAAAATAACCCGAACCTAACTTCTTTTAAAACTATACATAAAGTAGAATTTTTCAGTACGCTGAGCACTTAAAATTAAAATCAAAATATTGATATTTAAATAAAAAATACCACAAACCATATTTTTTAATTTCAAATTATCCACCTTTGTAAAAGGCCAACTCTAAAGCTCTATATTCTGAAATTTCATAACCAACTTTATGCTGAATTAGTGTGAAAAAAATATTGAAATCCTCTTCTAACTTCAAATTATCAAGTAACTGCAGATATTCAATATAAATTTCAGCTTGTTTAAATTTTGAAATATATGATTTTTCTCCACTCAAGAACTTAAAGACTCTACTGTCCCAAATTGCATATTTATTTGGATTAATGAAATGTAATAGCTTTGATGTTCCAACAAGAGAATTGTTAAATGCTTGCTTTAATAAATTAATTTCTTCAATTGAGATTACTTCTCCATTTTTTACTTTATTCAAAATTAATATTAAATTTTCAGAATTTGTAAGATCAATTTTTTTTAAAATTGTTGGCATCCATGAATAAGTAAAACTTATTCCTATAACGATATCATCCAATTGAATACGATCAATTTTTCTAAAATAATTTAAAAAATAAGAATATGCTTGAAGATAGTTTTCTTTCTCACTGTTAAAATTATTTGCGATTTCCATTATTTGTTTAAAAATTTCTTGATTTGTTTTCGAAGTTAAAGACACGGCGTTTTTTACCTTAATATTGATTCATACATATAGTTTATATTGATTTTAACCTTTCCATTTAACATATTCAGCGTATACAACCCACCTATATCCCTTAATACCTTTCCGTTACAGATGATACATCTAATCACAACTTTATATTTTACTAGTACAACTTATGCTCAGCTTTAAAGTTTGTAAAATCCAACCGATTCTCTAAAGAAATCAAAGGTTCCACCTCTCGTAATGAATTTATACAACGCTGTGTAAGATGAATATATTCATTTGTTCCATTTCGCTTCCATTCAATTTCTTGTTCTAGTAAATCACGAACGACTTTTGCAGGACTTCCAAGAGCGAGCACATTTGCGGGTATAACTGCCTTGGCTTTAACTGTGCTATTGGCCCCAATAATGGTATTTTCACCAATTTCAGCTTCATCAAGAATGACACTATTCATGCCAACCAAAACATTTTTGCCAATTGTACAGCCATGTAAAATAGCAGCATGACCGATATGCCCATACTCTTCGATTAAGGTAATACTTTTCGGAAAGCCATGAATCACACAGTTATCTTGCACATTGGAATTTTTACAGACATGAATCTGTCCAAAATCAGCACGTAACGAAGCAAAAGGGCCAATATAAACGCCCTCTTCAAGAATAACATCACCAATTAATACAGCAGTTGGATGTACAAAGGCGTTAGGATGTACGACTGGAATTACATTATCAATGGCATAACAAGGCATGTGAATAATCCATATTTTTCAAAGCTCAATTCATTTAAATAATTAAATGCGTTGGTGGGTTTAAGCGTCCATTTCCTCAACTTTTAAACCACCAAATCGCTTATAAAACATAGGATGTAAAGGTGGCATAAAACCTTCTGATGTGCGAGCAAACTGCATAAAATACTCTTCCCCTGCAAAAACAACCAGTTGATAGAGGTTACTACTCAAATTTCTCGCATTCAGCGATAACCAGTTTGAAGGTAATAATTCAAATGGTAAATTTGGATCTTTTAATAAAATTCGGCGGAATTGATGAATAAGCAAAATACGGATTTGAAATGCTTGTGCGGCATCCATATCATCTGAATTTTCCACAAGATTTAAGAACTCTCGAAAATCTTGGATAAATTTTTCATAACGTGAATGTAACTCAAGAATTGGCCAATTAACTTCCACCATTCGTTTTACTGTTGGATAAGATTCTTGCCACAGTTGCAAAGTTTCAGCTTTAAAAATTACCACTTGATCTGTCATGTTCTGACTGAGCAATAAATTCTGTAATTTCAATTTATCGCAACTTGGATAAGCCATTACATTACTTGCGATACTGGCAAAACCCAGCCACTCCAACTCTTTCTTTAAAATTTGTTTATTATCAATATCTAATGAACTGAGTAAGACCAAATCCCAACTTTGATCCCATTCTTTATGATTAAAATTATAAATTTTAGTATCTGCGAGTGTAAAACCATTGAGACTACTTTCAGTCACACGATAATAACTTGTACGACCAATTTTTTCAGACACTAACCAGCCATTTTGTACCAATCTAAATACAGCAGTCCGTACCGAACGCTCATTGAGTCCAAAAACACTCATTAACTGAATCAAACTTGCAAGACTGATAATCCCACCGTGATGATGAACACAATCACCAAAAACCGTCATGATCAGTGACGTTCCACTTAACATTTCTTTGGTAATAAAATCATCTATAGCAAGTTTTAATTTTGAATTCATAATGTTCGATAGGACCTTAATTTAAAAATCTCAAATAACAACAATCAAATTAACCGAGGCTAAGCGTACTTGATGGATGTGTAACATGATTATTGCTGCGCAAATCAAATACACGCTGAGCCTTACCTTCTGAACGTGGCAATGCCCCTTCTGTCAAAATTTCAATGCTTACCGTAATTCCAACCATCGTTTTGATCTTAGTTTTGAGCTGAGTACACAGTTGTGCGTGTATTTCCTGAGGTATATCTTGACGCATTTCTGTACGGATGTGCAATCCATCCAGATGACCTTGTTTACAAATCTGAATCTCATAATTAGGAACCAATTCAGGGATTTGTAAAATTTGTTCTTCAATTTGAGATGGAAATACATTTACACCACGAATAATCATCATATCATCACTACGTCCAACAATTTTATCCATACGGCGCATTGTTCTTGCTGTGCCTGGCAATAAACGAGTCAAATCTCGGGTTCGGTAACGAATGACAGGCATGCCTTCTTTGGTAATCGTGGTAAAAACTAATTCGCCCAATTCACCATCAGCCAACACTTCTCCTGTTTCTGGATTGATAATTTCAGGATAAAAATGATCTTCCCAAATGGTTAAACCATCTTTAGTCTCTAGACACTCCATCGCCACACCGGGTCCCATCACTTCAGATAGGCCATAGATATCCAGTGCATCGATCCTTAAACGATCTTCAATTTCTTTACGCATCTCATTGGTCCACGGTTCCGCACCAAATATTCCGGTTTTAATGGAGCACTCTTTAGCAGTACCAAATCTTTTCTCCAATGCTTCAATGATATTTAAGCAATAGGATGGTGTCACCATAATTGCCGTGGGGTTAAAGTCATGTATTAATTGTACTTGCTTTTCAGTTTGACCACCTGACATAGGAATGACCGTTGCGCCTAAGCGCTCAACACCATAGTGCGCACCTAGACCACCAGTGAATAGTCCATAGCCATAAGACACTTGAATAATATCTTGATTACTTAAACCTGCAGCACGTAAAGAACGCGCCACAACATCAGACCAAACTTGAATATCTTTTTGGGTATATCCTACAACAGTGGGTTGCCCCGTTGTACCTGACGAGGCATGTACTCTGACTATTTGCTGTTGTGGAACTGCAAACATGCCAAATGGATAATTTTCGCGTAAATCTTTTTTAGAGGTAAATGGAAATTTAGCTAGATCTGCTAAAGTTTTAAAATCATCAGGATGTATCCCAACTTCATCAAATTTCTGACGATAGACGGCACTATTCTGATAAGCATGTTGCAATGTTTGTTTCATACGTTCAAATTGAACATTGCGTAATTCATCAACCGATGCTTTTTCTAAATGTTCCAATGTATTGTTATTCATATTGTTACTCCCTGAACAGCCATCCTTTGGCTGTTTCTTAAAATCCTTGGTTTGGTCTTGCAGTGGTTGTTATGCGTCAAAATTTTCCAAAATAAGCGCAACACCTTGCCCAACACCCACACACATCGTACATAGTGCATATTTTCCATTACGGCGTTTCAATTCTTTCATTGCCGTGATCACCAAACGTGTACCACTCATACCCAATGGATGACCTAAAGCAATTGCTCCGCCATTGGGATTGACACGTGCATCATCATCGTCCAGACCCAGTTCACGCATTACTGCAAGTGATTGTGCTGCAAATGCTTCATTCAGCTCAATGACATCCATTTGATCCAGACTTAAACCTGTCTGTTTCAGCAGTTTTTGTACTGCTGGTACTGGACCAATTCCCATATATTTTGCTTCAACACCTGCACTCACCATTGCAATAACTTTGGCAAGTGGTTTCAACTGATTTGCCGTTGCAAAACTTTCACTGGTCAATAACACACAAGCGGCTCCATCATTTACACCCGATGCATTTCCTGCTGTGACAGAACCATCTTGTTTGCGGAATGGTGCTTTTAATTTTGCCAAACTTTCCAGTGAGGTATCTGCGCGTGGTTGTTCATCTTCAGTTATACGTGTTAGATTTTTTTTACGATCGATTATTTCTACAGCACATATTTCTTCTGCAAACACGCCATTAAGTTGCGCAGTTGCCGTTTTTTTCTGACTATTGAAAGCAAATAAATCCTGATCTTCACGGCTAATCTGAAACTTTTCAGCAACGTTTTCTGCGGTTTCAGGCATGCTGTCCACCCCAAAATTTGCTTTAAATTTTGGATTGATAAAGCGCCAACCAATAGTTGTATCATAAATACTTGGTGTTCGGCTAAAAGCGGTTTCTGGCTTGGACTGTACAAATGGCGCACGACTCATTGACTCAACACCACCTGCCAATACAAATTGTGCTTCACCTGACTTAATAGCACGTGCAGCCAAACCAATCGCATCTAATCCCGAAGCACATAAACGGTTTACCGTAATCGCAGGTACTGATTCTGGTAGTCCCGCAAGTAATGATGCCATTCGAGCGACGTTACGATTATCCTCACCGGCTTGGTTGGCACAACCAAGGATAAGCTCATCTAACTGATCCCAAGCCAACGTAGGATGTTGTTGTTTTAAATATTGAATCGGCAAAGCAGCCAAATCATCTGTACGAATACTACTTAAAGCTCCTGCATAACGACCAATTGGAGTACGAATAGCATCACAAATAAACACTTGTTCCATTTTTTACTCCTTATCCTGCTTGTTTTAATTGTTGTGCTTGCTGCACGGGTAAAGCCAAAGCAGCAACTTTTTTTCTTAAATACAGACTTGGGCGATAACGTTCCTCACCATAAACTTGATGTAAATTTTCTAAAATCATCAAAATCTGTTGTGCACCCAGTTGCGTCATCCATTGGAACGGACCTTGCGGATAATTCACTCCAAATCTCATGGCAGCATCAATATCGTGTTCTGTCGCGACATCATGCAAAACCGCCTCGCAAGCTTCATTGACTAACATTGCAATGCTTCGCATTACATATAACCCAGGATGATCTTTTGTCCAAACTACATGAACACCAATTGCAGCAAAGAATTGTGTCATTTTTTCTTGATCTGCTTGGCAACATGCTGGAGATGCCGTCGCTGCAATTGCTTTAGCCTTGTTCCAATCCGCATGCCAATCCATCAGTACAACTTTTTGATGTGTATAAACAATATCGGCAGATTCGCCTTGCGTGAGTTGGAGATCAATATCATCAATTTGAATATAATTTTGTTGAGACACAACTTTGTTGATATTGAATGTCGTTTGATTTTTTAGGCGCTGAATAAAATCAGCTTGATTGGCCCATTCACCATGGATACTCACATTCATGTTCTGTGAGCTATCCTGAGTCATTTCAGGTAAGCGATATACTGGTGTTGGTTGTTCTTGATGATAATTATAGAAGCCTTGTTTATTTTTACGCCCCAAACAACCTGCATCTACCAGTTGTTTTTGAATAAGAGAGGGACGATAACGTGGCTCGTAAAAAAATTCCTGATAAACGCTCTGTGTCACTGAAAAATTCACATCTTGACCAATTAAATCCGTCAACTCACATGGTCCCATCACAAAGCGACCACATTCACGTAAAATGAAATCTAACTGTTCAGGCGTCGTCACATTTTCCTGTAAAGCACGGAAAGCTTCAGCATAATACGGACGAGCCACGCGGTTCACAATAAAACCAGGCGTAGATTTGGCTAAAACGGGTACTTTGTTCCATGTCTGCATCAGATTACACAAAGCATCTGCATTCACTTTGGCAGTTTTTAAGCCTTGTACAATTTCAACTAGTTTCATTACCGGTGCAGGGTTAAAAAAGTGTAATCCAATCACACGTTCAGGTTGCGGAATCACAGACGCTATTGCAGTTATTGAAATGGAGGAGGTATTAGAAGCAAAAATAGTCTGTTCTGAGCAAATTGCAGCAAGTTGTTGAAAAATGCTTTGTTTCACTTCTTTATTTTCCACTACAGCTTCAATAATTAATCCTGCTGCCGCAAGTTGTTGAATATCATCCGCCACAGTTAAATTCACCAATGCACTGTCCACAAGGGCCTGTGTTATTTTTCCAGCTTGTACACGTTTATTCAGTTGTACTGTCAGCTGTGCAAGTGATGCCTTGGCTATATTGAGATCATGGTCAAAGAGCAGCGTTTGATGACCATTCATCGCAGCCAGTTGAGCAATCCCGATACCCATCGTTCCTGCACCAATAACAGCGACATTTGCTTGCTGTAAATTGAATTGTTGCATGATTAGCATCCTTTAAATTCAGGGCTACGCTTTTGCATAAATGCTTGTACGCCTTCTTTATAATCGCTGGAACGACCTGCTAAACGCTGTAAGTCACGCTCTAAAATCAATTGATCATCTAGGCTATTGTCAGCAGCAGCATGGATTGCTTTTTTTATTAAAGACAAGCCATAGGTGGGTTGTGTTGCCAAATGCTTAGCCAATTTTTCCGCTTCAGCTTTGAGTTGTTCATCTGCAACACTTTGCCAAATCATGCCCAGTTGCTCTGCCTTTTCAGCAGAAATTTTATCGCCCAGCATTGCCAAACCCATTGCCTGCGCGCGTCCAACCAAACGGGGTAAAAACCAAGTGCCTCCTGAGTCAGGCACCAATCCTAAGCGACAAAAGGCTTGAATAAATGATGCAGATTTTGCGGCAAGAACAATGTCACAAGCCAAGGCAATATTTGCACCTGCTCCAGCCGCCACACCATTTACTGCACAAATCACGGGTTTCTGCATTTCTGTAATCAGTTTGATTAATGGGTTGTAATATTTTTCAATCGATACCCCCAAATCAGGTGCGTCTGCATTGGGATCAACCACTCGATCAGCTAAATCCTGCCCGGCACAAAAACCACGACCTTCGGCTGAAATCACCACCGCGCGAATATTTGAATCTTTGGCCCAGGCCTTTAATGTTTGTGATACTTCATGATGCATCGTTTCATTAAAACTATTCAGTTGCTTTGGGCGATTAAAAGTTAAATAACCGACTGCATTTTTTTCTTCAACAATTATGGTTTGGTAATCCATCACACACCTCTAAATTCTGGTTTTCTTTTTTCAAAAAATGCATCAATACCTTCCTTACGGTCTTGAGTTGCCGTAAGCCAGACAAAATGCTGACGTTCTTGCTTCAAGCCTTGGCTTAAAGTTACTTCATGGATGGATTTCAACGATTGTTTAATGACATGGATTGCCAATGGCGCTTGTTTGGCAATTTTTTCTGCCAGTTCAATTGCATATTGCACCGTCAGTGCGCTTGGGCAAATTTGGCTACTAATGCCATGTTGCAATGCAAGCGCTGCAGAAATACGTTCCCCTGTCATTGCCCAACGCATGGCCAATTGCTGTCCGACCAAACGTGCTAAACGCTGTGTACCACCTGCACCAGGCAACATACCCAAACCAATTTCGGGTAAGGCAAATTGTGCATTTTCACCAGTCAGCACAATATCGCCATGCAAGGCGAGCTCAAAGCCTGCACCAAAGGCAAAGCCATTGATCGCCATAATGATTGGTTTTGAAAACTCATCAATGTGTTTCCATAGTAACGGACGTTGATCTTGCTGGATTGTCACCACATCAAGGGCTGCCAATTCTTTTAGATCAGCACCCGCTGCAAAACATGTTTCATTACCGGTAATCACAACAGTTTTAATACTTTGGTCCCGCTCTAAATCTTGCAGCACATCCACAAGTTGTTTTAAGGTGGCATTATTTAGCGCATTATGTTTTTCTGGGCGATTTAACTCGATAAGCATGACGCCTGTTTTCACTAAACTGGTTTTTAAGAAATCCATCTCTCTGCTCCAATGTTATTCCGTTTTATTCATCAAAACTCAAACGCACATTTGGAGTCGTTGGCAATGCTTGACAGCTGAGTACATAACCTTTTGCAAGTTCTTCAGGTTCAAGACTATAGTTAATTGCCATCTCGACCTTGCCTTCAAGTACTTTGCATTTACAGGTTGCGCACACGCCACCTTTACATGCATAAGGTAAATCAGCACCGGCACGTAATGCAGCATCTAGAATACTGTCATCTTCTTTGGCGACTTCAATGATCAACTCGCGCCCATCCAGCACAATATTGACTTTTTCTTCATTACGATTGCCAATATGCTGCGCTGTGGCTTTTTTCACAGCCCCAGTATTAAAACGTTCAGTATGAATTTTACTGCGTTCAATGCCAAATTCAGGTAAAACCGTTTCGATGGCCTCCATCATTTCATTGGGACCACAGGCAAAACAATGATCAAATTCTGCATGAATCAGATTTGCTTTAAATAATAATTGCAGTTTTTCAGCATCAATCCGACCATTAAACAAAGCACTGTCATTCATTTCACGAGAGAAGACATTGATCAATTGAAAACGCTCTTTAAAACGATCTTTTAAATCCATAATTTGCTCAGCAAACATGGTTTGTTTCCAAGTACGATTGCCATAAATCAGGGTAAAACTGGCAGCTTGTTGCTGTAATAACACTGTTTTTATAATGGATAAAATTGGGGTAATTCCACTGCCTGCGGCAAATCCTAAGTAGTTTTTTCCTCCAGTTTTGGCAACTTTTTGAAAAAAAATCCCTTGCGGCGGCATTACTTCAAGTTGATCACCGGCTTTTAAATTGTCATTTGCCCAAGTTGAAAATTGACCTTGATCAATTTTTTTAATCGCGATACTCATATCTTCTTGAACATCACTACAAATCGAATAACAACGACGAATTTCACCACTTTCTGTTAAATGGCGAATAGTTAAATGTTGCCCTGGTTGATACTGAAAGCGCTGTTGCTGTTCTGGGGTAAGATCAAACGCAATACAAATCGCCTGCTCAGTTTGAGGCGTAATTGATTTTATGGTTAATGGTACAAATTGACTCATGTGAAAATCCCTCTTTCATTTTAACTTTTCAAACTGTTGAACAATGTTCAACTTAAATACATTTGAAATAGTCAAATGGTTCTAAGCAGTCTTGGCATTGATATAAGGCTTTACATGCAGTAGAACTAAATTCGCTTAATAATTTGCTGTGTATGCTGTGGCAATGTGGACATTCAATCCCATCGGTTAATGCGACATGTGTACCACAACTGTGTGCCTCGCCTTTTGGAGGTGCGATACCGTATTGTTTCAGCTTGTCTTTGCCATTTTGGCTCATCCAATCGGTGGTCCAAGCTTCTGTTAAATCCACCACAACTTGAATCGGTGTGAAACCTTTTGCAGTAAACGCGTGTACGATTTCATCTTTCAGCACGTCTGTTGCAGGGCAACCGCTATAGGTGGGTGTAAGTCGAACCACAATATTATTGTCCTGATTCAACTCCACCCCACGAATCATGCCTAAATCCACAACCGATAACACTGGAATTTCAGGATCAGAAATCTGTTGTAAAATATCCCAGCAATCATCGCTAAATTGTCGAATTAAATTCATGTGCTTCACTCCTTGTGAAAAGCTGAACTTACCAACTCATATTGGGATAAGTACGTTGCATATATTGCAATTCAGCCAAAACGAAACCTAAATGTTCGGTATGCAGGCCTTGTTTTGCACCACTACGATACGCCCCTGTTTCAGGTAAACTAAGCTCAAAACGTTGCAGTTCAACTGTTACGACATCCAGCCATTGCGCTTTTAAAGGTTCAATATTTGGAATTAAGCCTTCTGATACCAAGCCTTGTTCTTCGGTGGTTAAGACAAATAATTCTTTGCTAAAACGCCACAGTTCGTTTAAACCTAATTGGGTTTTTGCATGTGCTTCGCTCGTCCCTAAACTTAAACGTTCCATCCAAGCAGTAGAAAAACGTAAGTGATATTTCACTTCACGTAATGATTTCAGCGCAAATGCAGCTAACGCTTTGTGTTGGCTATGGGTTAATGCAGCAAATAACAAATGATGATAATGATCCATTAACCACTGGCGTACCATGGTTTGTGCAAAGTCACCATTGGGTTGTTCACATAACAATAAATTGCGATATTCACGTTCGTTACGGAAAAATGCCAATTGATCTTCGTCACGACCTAAGCCTTCCTCTTCACCGGCAAGACTTAACAATGTTCTGGCTTGACCTAGCAAATCCAAACCAATATTGGCTAATGCAATATCCAGCTCTAGCTCAGGCGCATGACCACACCATTCGGCCAAACGATGCGATAAAATCAGTTGGCTATCACCCAAATGCAATAGGAACTGTGCAAATACTGAATGACTCATCTTCGTCCCCCTTACATATGCTCAATGCCATCTGGAATATGGTAAAACGTCGGATGACGATATACCTTGTCTAATGCTGGATCAAAAAATTCATTTTTTTCATCGGGTTGAGATGAAGTAATCCATTCAGATTTCACCACCCAAATACTGATCCCTTCATTGCGACGGGTATAAACATCACGGGCATTTTGGAGTGCAATTTCTGCATCTGGTGCACGTAAACTACCCACATGACGATGGCTTAAACCTTGTTTACTTCGTACAAAAACTTCAAATAGCGACCAGTTATTTTTATTGTCCATCATAAAATCCTTATTAAATTTGACTAAAACTCTGAACTAAGCAACTTTGGCAGCAGCTTGTTGTTGCTTTTTTTGTGCATAGACCACAGCAGTATCACGTACCCATTTGCCACCTTCCCACGCTTTACGGCGTGCTTCGATACGTTCGTGATTACATGGGCCTTTACCTGCAAGAATGTCAAAAAATTCGTCCCAATTAATTTCACCAGACTGGTAATGTCCTGTTGCTTCATTAAAACGTAAGTCAGGATCTGGCACAGTCAAACCAAGCTGTAAAACTTGCGGTACCGTGTTATCCACAAATTTTTGACGGAGTGCATCATTACTAAAGAGTTTAATTTTCCATTGCATGCTTTGCGCGCTGTTTGGAGAATTGTCATCACTCGGACCAAACATCATTTGTGCAGGCCACCAAAAACGATTCACTGCATCTTGTGCCAATTGTTTTTGCTCAGGTGTCCCATTTGCCAACTGCATCATGGCTTCAAAGCCTTGGCGTTGATGGAAACTTTCTTCTTTACATACACGCACCATGGCACGTGCATAGGGACCATAAGAGGTACGACATAACGCAACTTGATTGACAATTGCCGCACCATCAACCAACCAGCCAATGGCAGCAACATCGGCCCAAGTTAAGGTTGGATAATTAAAAATTGATGAATACTTCATCTGCCCAGCAATGAGTTTATCCATCATGTCATCACGATCGGCACCCAAGGTTTCAGCCGCACTATATAAATACAATGCATGCCCTGCTTCATCTTGAACTTTAGCAAGTAAAACAGCTTTACGTTTTAAGCTTGGTGCACGCGTGATCCAATTGCCCTCAGGTAACATTCCCACAACTTCTGAGTGTGCATGTTGTCCAATCTGACGAATTAAAGTTTTACGATATGCATCTGGCATCCAATCTTTAGGCTCAATCGAAATATCCTTTTCGAGAGATTGATCGAAATCTTTTTGATGATTATTCATTGTGTCCTCACTTATCCCAAGTGTTATGCTATTTAAATTAAAACGATACAAATAAAAAATCAATACATATTTTTATGTATCATAATTATTCCAAGATTAACTTTTGCAAACAATTGTTTTAATTAAAATTATTTTTATTATATTTTTAATATCACAATATTTAGCTAAAAAAATTTGACATTTTAAAATTTAAAAGACAAATTATGAGTCATTAAAAATAGAAAACCATCTAAAACGTATCACAAAAGGAGTTTGAGTAATGCTTGATTTAGATACGGCAATACCCCATACGGAACCCGATGAAATGACCACAAAATCAACCACGCAGCCTGCGATTAAAACATTAAGCTCTTTGGTTTATGGACAAGAATATATCGCTCAACAAGACTTCCGTACTGTCTATCATGCGATAACAGGCGAAGCCATTTATCAAGTGAGTAGTCAAGGAATCGACACTCAAGCCGTTGTTGATTATGCAAAACAAAAAGGTGCTGCACTTGCATCACTGACTTTCCATCAACGTGCCAATGCATTAAAACAAGTCGCTCAATATTTGCTGGAACGCAAAGAAAGCTATTATGAACTTGCCAAAGCAACAGGTTGTACCCGTAAAGATGCTTGGATTGATATCGAGGGTGGGATCGGAACTTTATTCGTCTATTCAAGTTTAGTTCGTCGTGAACTCAGCGATGAAACCGCCTTGGTTGAAGATGCTTGGATTCCGCTGTCTAAAAACGGTACCTTTGGTGCAAAGCATATTCTTAGCCCAAAGGCTGGTGTCGCTGTGCATATTGATGCTTTTAATTTTCCAATTTGGGGAATGTTAGAAAAAATTGCCCCTACATTATTGGCGGGTGTGCCATGTATCGTTAAACCGGCCACGGAAGGTGCAGAATTGACCCACGCTGTTGTCAAAGACATTTTGGCTAGCGGCATCTTAGCAGAAGGTGCATTACAGCTTATCTGTGGTCAAACTTATGATTTATTCGAACATTTAAACCCTCAAGACACAGTAACGTTTACAGGTTCTGCATCCACTGGGCAAAAATTACGCGCAACGCCGCATTTAAATCATTATTCAATTCCATTTACCATGGAAGCAGATTCTGTCAATAGTGCTATTTTGACTCAACACACATCTACGGAAACAATCGATCTATTTGTACGAGAAGTTTTTCGTGAAATGACCACAAAAGCCGGGCAAAAATGTACTGCAATCCGTCGTGCCTTTGTTCCCGTAGAGTTACTTGAAACAGTACAAACACGCTTAATCGCAAAATTAAAAAATGTGGTCGTGGGCAACCCTGAACGTGAAAATGTCACTATGGGGGCATTAGCCAGTGTAAAACAAAAACATGATGTGGCAGAAAAAGTAGAGCAACTCAATCAAGAGGCTGAAATTGTATTTGGTAGCCACCTCCGTCAAGATTTCACCATTCAAGCTGAAAATCCTGAACAAGGTGCATTTTATCCACCGACTGTTTTAGTCTGTAAAAATCCAAGCCAAGCCACGACCATTCATCAAATAGAAGCTTTTGGTCCAGTTGTTACTTTAATGCCTTATGCAAACCTTCAAGAGCTCGCTGACTTAGTTGCACGAGGAGAAGGTAGTTTAGTTGCTTCTGTGGTGCGCAATGCGGATGAAAATGTAGAGCAGATCATTGCCAAAATTGCACCTTGGCATGGTCGTGTACATATCCTAGATAGTGAAAATGCCAAAGAAAGTACAGGTCATGGTTCGCCTCTTCCTTACTTAGTTCATGGCGGTCCAGGTCGTGCTGGTGGTGGTGAGGAATTAGGTGGTTTACGTGCGGTAAAACATTATATGCAACGCACAGCAATCCAAGGTTCACCCAAAGCCATGACACAAATTGGTCATAGTTGGACCATTGGTTCAGAGATTTTTGAAGATCGAATTCATCCCTTTAAAAAATCATTTGATGAATTACGTATCGGTGAACGCCTATTGACTGCTCGCCGCACTGTGACAGAAGCTGATATTGTCAATTTTGCTGGCTTAAGTGGCGATCACTTCTATGCACATATGGACAAAATTGCTGCGGCTGACTCAATATTTGGTGATCGTGTTGCGCATGGCTATTTTATCGTATCCGCCGCTGCGGGGTTATTTGTAGATGCAGCACCAGGTCCAGTGATTGCAAACTATGGGATGGACAATTTACGTTTTGTAGAGCCTGTTAAAATCGGAGATACCATTCAAGTCGAATTAACCTGTAAACAAAAAACCCCGAAGCCTTTACAAGACCCAAGCCAAAAAGCCCACGGCGTTGTTGTTTGGGACATTAAAGTAAAAAACCAACGACATGAACTAGTTGCCACTTACGATATTTTAACCTTAGTCAATCGCGACTAATTAAGCGTTTGTTTAAAACTAATTTTTATTGAATCAGCTCTCCTAAATTTCCAAAGTTAGCCTCAGTCATTGTGTGGCAATCAAGCTAGGCTTTAGGGGAGTTTTTCAAACATATCCTAGAATAAATTATCCCAGAATAAATACTGAACAGATGCAATTTCAGTCAGCGATCTCGGCATTAATAAATCACATTGTTGGTCGTGATGATGTATTTGCCTAAATAAAGATGAAATTCATGGAATTAAACACGCGACCAAAATAACTTTAGATGAGGTGATTGCTCACACGGATACAACGTTGATTGATAACACGACAGCACACATTACAGCTTAATCGATTGGATGACTGAGTGAAGATATAACTTATAAGGGTTTATACAAAACCTGATTCAACTTCGTCTGCAAAATCATATTTACCCAAATCAGTTTATTTGTGTTTTCTTGTTGCAAAAGACTTAATAAAAGACATAAAAAGATACTAAAAAATTATAATTTAATTAATTTTAGTATCGAATTACAAATAAAAATTAAAACCAATACATCGATAAAAATTATAATCATTTGATTTAAAATATTTTAATATCATTATTTAAAATTCAAAACATTACCAATTTAAATTAAAAAGATACCATTTCTATTTTATTTTAAAAATAGTGTATCCATTTAAAAAATATTCAAGCATAATTATTCGATTGATTCATGATGAGTCAATACGACAAGGATTTTGTTTCAATCAAAAAACCAAGAATAGATTGAAGCATAAGTGAAATACAAAAAGGAAAAGCTATGGAAAACTCTCAAGCAGAATTGCACGGCTCGACGCTTGCACTTCCCACTTCATCGGCATCACGTACTCGCAAAATTGCGATAGCAACGATTGTTGGGACCACAATAGAGTGGTATGACTATTTTATTTATGCCGCTGTAGCAGGCTTAGTTTTTAATCAACTGTTTTTTAAACCCGCAGGTCCGGCCTTTGCCACACTGTTGGTTTTTGCATCTGTAGGTATTAGTTTTATTTTTCGGCCTTTTGGCGCATTTATCGCAGGTTATTTTGGCGATAAGTTTGGACGTAAAACCGTTCTAGCCGCTACGTTAATCATGATGGGTGGAACCACAACTCTGATTGGCTTATTACCCACTTACGACAGCGTGGGTATCATCGCGCCTATCATTTTAATTTTACTGCGTATTTTACAAGGAATTTCCGCAGGCGGTGAATGGGGCGGCGCTGTATTGATGGCCGTTGAACATGCACCAACCCACAAACGTGGATTATTTAGCTCATTCCCACAACTCGGTGTTCCACTTGGTTTATTACTGGCATCACTGGTTTTAGTGATCATGACTGGCTATGTTTCACCAGGAGAAGAGTTTTTAGCATGGGGTTGGAGAATTCCATTTATATGCAGTATTTTCCTCTTTGCTTTAGGCTACTGGATTCGCCGTTCTGTTGAAGAAAGCCCTATTTTTGAGGAATTAAAACAGAAAGGCACCACACAGAAACCGATCCGTGAACTTTTTGGACAGTATAAAAAAGTCATTTTTAGCTCAGCATTATTGATAGCTGGTACAACTGCGCTGGGCTACATGACTGCTGGTGGCTTTATTCAAAGCTTTACCACCAATCCAAATGGTCTGAATTTAGAGCGTCCTATCATTTTAACATTGATCAGTATTTCTGCCGTTATTTGGACCTTCTTTACTTGGTTATCTGCAGTGCTTTCAGATAAATTTGGACGTAAACCAGTTTATATTTTCGGTTCATTGATTCAAATCATTACCGCTCTGGTACTTTTCCCACTGATCAGTACAGGCAACTATAGCTACATCATGTCAGGCTTAGCCCTATTATCAATAGGTATTGGAATCACCTATGGTGTACAAGCTGTCTTTTATTCTGAACTCTTCCCTGCTTCTATTCGCTTTTCAGGTATATCCATCACTTATGCAATTGGCTCAATCATTGGCGGTGCGTTCGCGCCATTAATTGCAGCAGCATTAATCGGCAAAGTAAACGGTATTTATTTAGTCAGTGCGTATTTAACCGTGATGTCCGTGATTGCTTTTTTAGCGATTTGTATTTTTAAAGACCGTACAGGTATTGCTTTAGAACCTGATGCTGAAGAAACCCAGAAAAAATCACCTTTCATCTGGAAATAAACTTAAGTCAAGGATGCCTTATGTTATTCAATACACCATTTACAAAGATTTTTACTACGCTCATATTCATCAATACTTGTGCTTTTACACAACTAACGCTAGCCAAAGATGAATGGAAATTAACTTTAAAAAATGCCTATATTGATCGCAATTTTGACCAAGAAAATGTCAAAGATTCGGGGAGTTGGTCACAAGGCGTATCATTATTTTATCACTCACAATTTTATGACACACCCATTGAAATTTTAAAACATCCTCTGCAAATTGGCGTTGATGGTTCAATGCAATATGCGGTACGTCTAAGCAATGACAAACATGTCAATGATACCGTATTGCCTTTTGACCCAGTCAAACAAGAACAAGCAGCAGACTATTTAAAATATGGGGGTACACTTAAACTTAAATATGATCAGGCAGAATTGAGAGTGGGTGAGTTATGGCTCAATTTACCCATGACCGCAATCGACACAAGCCGTCAGCTTTTAACGACTTATCAAGGTGTGAACTTAAAATTTCCAATTCAGGAAAAACTTAAAGTCGAACTTGGTCATGTGTCGAAAAACTCTCCGCGCAATGAGGAGGATTTTTATAAATTTTCTTATACGCAGAAAGGTATAAAACATTATTCAGATGGATTGGATTACCTGAATTTATCTTATGATGTGAATAAAGATTTTAATATCAATTATTACTATGGGCATTTAGAAAATTTATATGATAAACACTATTTAGGCGTGGAGCATCGATACCCAATTGCTGACAATATCGCCTTGCATTAAAAATTACGATATTTTAATTCGCAAGATAATAGTAATGCTTTAGACATCGATAGTCAAAATGTAGGTTTGTTGGAAACATTGAAACTGAACAATCACACTTTAGGTGTTGGTTATCAACGAATTATTGGGGACGCCTACCCTTTGCCTGATGGTTTTTTACCTGAGCTTTATTTTATTAACTGGAATGTCACCGGCTTTTTTAAAGAAAATGAAAAATCATGGCATTTTATTTATGGTTATGACTTTAAAGATTACATCCTCGGTTTAAACAGCATTGCAAAGTACGCGGTTGGACGAGATATTAAAATGAGCAATGGTGATAAAAACAAAGAGTCCGAACTTGATGTTCTGACGACTTATAATTTTCAACAACCTGCGCTAAAAGGACTGTCTTTACAGCACTTATTTACACGTTACCAGCAAGATTATGGAAGTGATTTTACAGAAAATCGTTTCTTTATCAATTATCAATACAAATTCTAATCATCTCGTCTCGAAATAGCGTCAATCCATGCCTGATGAATTTCATCAGGCATGGATGAGGAAAAACGTTTATCTCAACTGATTGTCGCTTAATATATGGCCATATTGTCTGACTAGGCCTAATTGTTTAAAATCACTAAAACTCGTTTTTCATTTATGAAAATCGAAGAGTTTTACATTACAACAATATTTTAAATTACATTTCCACAAATGTCTTTCGTACCTGTTGGATAAGTAAATTGGAATTGATTTTTATCAGTAATAAGTTCTACTGAATGGACCTTTCCAATATTAGGTGAAGTCGAATCTGTTCCATAGTAAGCCATTCCATTTGTAAAAGCTAAGCTATTAATCTTACTTGGATTTGTTGAAACATAACCCTTATTAACGCCATTATAAATGACACCAACCTGCTTTGTATCTTGGTTTACATATATACCAATTTTTTGATATCCATCAGTTGTACTTGTCAAAGGCAGCTCAATCATACCTGTTGCACCATCAACAGTACTCCCCACGCCAATTGTGACTTTATTTGGAGTGGTACTACCGAGTAAATGATTTGCATATAGAGCTACTATTTGACCTTTTCCATTATCGTAATAAGCATCAGCATAATTAGGATACATAAATATCTGTTCATTATTAGGAAGCAAGGTTGTTGGCACTTTAATCTTGTATTCATAAGCGAAGATTCCACTCTGTGGAACAGCACTACCATTACTTTGACCTGAAATTGCATTACCATTTGCTGCAATATACATCTGTTGAGAGTTCTCTGGAGTGACAGTTGTTGTAAATGATGTCTTTTGTCCAACTATACTGGGGAATTTCTGAAATCCTGAGAAAACTGCAGATATTTGAGCTTGTGTCGCATCAAAATTATAAGTACAAGCACTCCACCCACTCATACTCATCAATCCAGTTGCTAGTGCTATTGTTAATTTTTTCATTATCCATTCCTTGTTATTTTGAAAATAAAATATAGAACAGGAAATGAGTTATATGAAATAAATCCGATAAAAATTTACTAACTATTCAATAAAAAATAAAAGTTAGTTTTCTAATTTCCTAGTAGCTCAATCTTGTTATTTCCAATAAAAAATCTATCATTGAATAAACAAAATAAAGGATCAAAAAATGAAAAAATTCCTACTTCTCAACCTCTTAATTAGTAGTGGAACTTGGGCTGAGTTACCAAAATCCAAATCATCATGTCAAATCCAAGTTCAACAATTAAAATTTGCTCGTTTAGTTGCTCTTAGTAGTCTTTGTGACAAAGATGAAAATTCAACTTACGGAAAAAGCTTAAGTGCTTTGTTTTTAAAAAATCAAAAGAAATGTAAGGTTTCCCGTGAACTGATTGACCCTACAGATGAACAGGTAATGAATGCTTATGATGAACTCATTGGTTTACCTATAGAACAGCAAAAAATACGATGCAGAACGGCAGATAAACAGATCAAAGTCCACTTTTAAAAACTTAAGACTTACTCGGTAAAACTGTTCCAGCATGCCGAATTCTAGAACTGCTTTGACTAAGATATAGATGTTGAAAGTAAGATTTCAAGTCACCTGTATTATGGTAATTTTACGGAAATCAGAATTATTGGCATTCTTGTATACTCTTATCCCGAATATTGAAATTCATAATTGAAGTTTTTTTAGTTAGACAGAAGTAATTTATAAATTCATATTGTCTAAAGGATTTTCCTTTTTTTAACTCAATACGGATCTGAGTCTCTAAATAATTTGACATAAGCATATCTTTTGAAAAGCAAAAAATATATTTACTATCTTTATTAGATAAATTTTCTAAACTTTGTGCATATATTTTGTTTGATAATTCATCATTGAAACTTCCACTTTCATTTTTAAATGATGTGTCAAACATTGAAAACTCATTAGAATCATAAATTTCTTGGGGTTTTAATGAACAAATGCTCTTATCTTTTAATATTTCATATTGGAAATCAGCTACACGTTTCTCTTTACAACCAATTAATATTATTGATATAAAAAAAACACTTAATAAATTAATATTTTTCATGAGATGATAATTCAGTAAATTAATGGAGTCGGAGTAGAATTAGAAACCAGTGTATATCCTGAAGGATTACTTATAATCGGTTGCATTACCTGTCTTATATACTGTGAATTATCAGCTATATGATTTCGCCAAGCTAAACTGAAATTAATCTGATTATATCCTTCAATTAATCCAAAATAATCAGCTACAATATTAGCCTGTTGCTCAGGATTCAATTTTTTAAAATCTGTATCTTTATTTAATTCATAATCATATGGGTCATAGACAGAATCAGGTAAAGTCCACTCTAATGTTTGTAGCATAAGTCCTCTGCCCATTACATTGATATTAAAGTATAAGAAAGAAACTATACAAAATTTGATCACCCTAGCTCAAAACTTCCTCCATTAACAAAATGATGCTTATAAGAAATAGCAAGTATTTCTAGTACCAAGCTAGAATCATCCATTAAACAAAAACCACCCGAAGGTAGTTTTATTTGTCTTAAAAACTCGCTTCAGCTCGACTCCGTAAACGTCTTCCCAAGCTTTGTATTTCATATTTTAATCGCAAAATAAAATACTTATGGAAGATTAAGCCTACGGCAATCTTCATAAATAATTTTGCATTGAGTCTCAGGAAAGCCATCATAACGACACGCCTCTAAAACTTTTTTCCGTCCTAAAGCTTTTCTACTTCCTGGGACTAACATTGGAACAACATCGCTTACTTCACCCGCCGTTGTTCGTGCTTTATACAACCTATTTGTTCCTTCCGCTTGACCTACAGTCGCACAATGGTTGTCATCATAAGTAAACCAAATTCTGCAATCAGTCCCACCTTTTTTTTCACAAGCTTGCAATGCTTTCTCTTCTAACTTTCTGCGGAAAATTTTTGCAGTAGCCACACCAATTACACCATTTGTACCCGAAGCGACATAACCTTCTGTGCTTGGGGTCCGGTAGCTTGGAGCTGAATATCCCCCACTGCTTCCATAATTCGGAATAGGCGCACAGCCTTGTACACCTTGACCACCGATAGGATAATAGCCCGGAGGACAATTCCCCTCAGCATGCGCAACACCTGACATCGTTAAAGAAAATAGAGTAAGATAAATTAACGATATAAAAAATTGTATGATCTGCGGTCTATTGTATTTAGCCATAATTTTTCATCCATGCCGTAAATTATTTTGTGAAATATCTATCATTTATAAATTAACTTTTAGTCATTCTAAATCTTAAAATAATTCATCACTAAACTCAAATTTTGAATTGGCATTACTTATTTTTATTCTGATGATCGTGCTCATCACAACTTGATATTTATGCAACATTTCTAATTAAATCAATATATTGATTAACAAACCCAATATAATAAAGTTTATTCAAAACAGCGTTCAATACGAGGATCGCGCCTTCTAAAAAGATCATCAATGGACTATGAGCAGAGGAAAGTTAACACCAAATTATTTTAGTGAGAATGGGCTTTTGACTATCAATAGTTATGCGATATAATCGTGTGAAATATATACCAAATAATAAATTATGATGAATTAATATCTCGCTCTGCTCTGTACGTATAACATTGATTATTTTAGGAGTCTTTTCCATGCCTTTATTCAAATATAGTTGTGTCACCCTCATGGTGCTTAGTATCAGCGCTTGCGCCACCTTGGCCACCAAACCCAATGAAGTCGAAGTGGCTGCACAAAAACTAGTAGGGCAACCAGCCAGTAATGCATTTAAAATATTTGGCAAACCTGATCATGGTCTAGGTCCATCGTCGTATGGTAGTGGTGGCTTCTATGGGTGGAATCGAGTGCAAACTCATGTAACACCAGAAAAAGTTTTCGTGCAGACAGGTGTTGAGTATATTGGCCAAAAGACGACCATGGTTGGAATCGGCGGCGGTGGCGTGGTTGGCCAAATGCCAGTTGGTAGCGAACCTGTATATCGGAAGACTGGATATACAGAAAATCGGACTGTTATCGATTACTTTTGCAATATCACCCTGTACACCGATAAAAAGAACATCATCACCGATGCCATAGTAATCGGTTGTGATAAAAAGAAGTGATAGCGTAGCTTAAAGCTCATAATTTCAAATGAGCTTATATCTGATTTAGGCTCACTTGAGCACTTTATTCTTTACATGATTCAAAACCCTAGACTCATTGTGCTTAGCAATAGTATCAATACCTCAAAGTAAAATATCTTTACTCTGCCCTGATTCTAATTTTTGCGGTAAGGCTATTATTAGGCGATTGATCTATAAAGAAACTATCTAGAATTTCTTATCACGACCATAATTCTAAATTGGTCTATATATTTTGCTATAGTGAATAGCGTAATGACTGATATAAATGAACATATACTTATTCGCCTAGCGACTGAAACTGACACTAAAGACTTAATCGCTATTGACAGTGTTGCCTCACACGATCCGCAGCGAATATTGCAAATCCACAATTGGTGTATGCAGGGTGTCTGCTTTCTTGTTGAAAAAAATGGAAAAGTAATGGGCTACGGCGTTCTAAATTACCATTTTTTCGGATGCGGTTTTATTGAGATGCTGATGGTCGGAGAACCTTATCGTCGCTGTGGTACGGGACGAGCATTACTGAATGTATTAAAGGCTAACTGCCAACATCCGAAGCTTTTTACCACAACTAATCGATCTAATTTGCCAATGCAGCAATTATTACTAAATTCTGGATTTATCGCGAGCGGTCACATAGAAAATCTTGATGATGGTGATCCAGAGTTAGTTTATTTTTATTCTAACCCTTTAATATAATTACGCTTTAACTTAATGTTTTTTAGGAGATACGGATGATTCGTAAATACTATGATAAAAACTTAAATCAAAGATAACGAAAGATTATAGAATTGCTCATAACGATTTCAACCTGTAGCGAAGTTGAATTTTTAATGTGTTAAAAAAAGTACCCTAAGGTACTCCTTTATAAAAATAAGTAATTAAAAAAACCCGTTCAACACCAATCACACTTAAAGATATTCATCATCACTCCCCTACAGGGATTGAATATTTAAGTTGATTATTTTTCTGTTCTAAAGGCATCTGATTTTGCTTAATCATTTTCTGTTGATAATCGCGCTCTGAAATTACCCCTCTATTGCGTGCCTTTTGCAATGATTTTAACTGCTGTTCATTTTCATGTGCATTCAAAGCATAAGTATCGTTATTTTTCAGAAGATATTGAGATCTTTCAAATGGACTCATATTAGAAGTATTTGCCCGACTTTCATACATTTTTGCGACATTTACCTCACGTTGAGCGATACGATCTTGCTCTTGTTGCTTTGACAACTCAAAAAAATCAACATGTTCACTATTGTTATTCCCATATTGAGGTTCTTCATTTTGTAAAAATGCATAGGATTGAGGCTTTTTCGACCAATCTTCAGCGCTATACACAGAACCAGCAATTACAGGACTGATCAGCAACATTAATATTTTTTTCATCAAGTATACTCAACTCAAAATAGTGAAAGTCATCGCTACGTATCATACCTTATTTGTAATGTGCGTGATTTTCAAATTGTACTTGTAATTATATTATTGCTTACATCTCTTCGTAATTTTAGCAAACATTCGAGACCAGGATTTTTTATAAAATACTGAGTTAGTAAGATAGTTTGAAGCCATCATGCTTTCAAATGATCCTCAGCGGAAAAATTGAATTTCTCAAGAATAATAGTCAAAAAACAATTGTATAGAAGGTAAATTTTCCATGAATCTGTTGATATGGAGTTTTGGCTGGAAAAGTGCATAAACTTTCAAAGTTACATTCGACTTGTGATTGGCTAAAATAATTAACTTTGAACCTAAAAATACCAAGAGAAATAGGTTTCTATATTTAATATTATATTTTTCTATGACATATTTAGCCATAACACTTTTTTATTCAATTTTATTTACAATTTCTGAATTAAATTTATATTTTTCAAAATATTAATTTTCCTCATACTTATCCTAACTACTGCTATAATGACCATTGTAAGTCAAATCGCTATTTTTAAATTTTAATGAAAATGGGATTTTTGAAAAAAAATAAAAGTTAACAACACCTCAAATTTAATTTTAAAAAGCATCAATTATATTTTGGACAAAGGTGTGCTATACAAAAATTAAATTGATTTATGCTACGGAAAGCAAATTATGCAAGATGAAATTAGTGATTTAGATTTCTTTATAACATTAGCCTCATCAAAATCAATGACGCGTGCTTCCATTGAAATGGATATTCCCCTGCCAACAGTAAGTAGAAAGTTAGCAAAACTTGAATATTTTTATGGTAAGAGGCTTATGAATAGGTCTGCTAGACAATTTGATTTAACAGAGGCTGGTAAACTATTATTAGATCGCAGTATTTACATATCATCTTTAATGAAACAAGTTCATGACGAAGTTTCTCAAAATGTGAATTCTTTTGCAGGTAAATTACGTATTGGTAGCTTAAATTATCTTGGTCGCAGTAAGTTAGGTGATTTAATAGCAAAATTCAGCGTACCGCATCCAAATCTAGAAATCGAACTCATTCTTTCTGACTCGAAAATGGATCTTGTGGAAAATGAACTCGATATCCTTTTTCAACTCGAACAACCCAATAATGTAATCTACAATTCAGAAGTTTTACTCGATACTAGACGTATATTCTGTGCTTCACCCAAATATTTTAATAAATTTGGCTATCCTACACATCCCTTAGACTTACTCAATCATCGCTGCATCTGTCTAATACGAAATCGTCACATATATCAAGATTGGAAATACAGCATAAATGACGAAATATTTGAAGTTCATGTACACCCTTATTTAAAAAGTAATAATGCTGAAGTTACACACCAATGGATGATTCAAGGATTTGGTATCGGATATCGTTTATATCACGAGGTGAAACAAGAATTAGAAGATGGTGTATTAATTGAGTGTTTTAAAGACAATCATTCATCTGAATTATCACTTTACATGGTGTATTCAAAATTAAAAAAGAGAGATGTTGTCAAAGATTTTATTAACTTTACCAAAGACAATATTAATTATTGAATTTCCTTGGAATGTTATAATTTGTATTAGTTCAGATCTGATCAGACATTGATCTTGAAAAAGAGAAAGTTACCCGTTTTGATAAAGGTGTCGAATCTTAATCAAACAAAGGTAACTTTCTTATGTTGCATACTAACAATCAAATCATCAAACACAAAGTAGGCTTACTCAATTTAGCTGAAGAACTTCAAAATGTATCCAGAGCTTGTAAAGTCATGGGTGTCTCTAGAGATACCTTTTACCGTTATCAGGAACTCGTTGAATCAGGTGATGTTGATTCACTCATCAATAAATCCCGAAGAGTACCGAATCTTAAGAATCGTGTAGACGATGCGACAGAACAAGCCGTTATTGATTTCGCAATCCAATATCCAGCTTATGGTCAACACCGCAGTAGTAATGAATTGCGTAAAAATGGTGTATTCATTTCAGGTAGCGGGGTTCGATCTATTTGGCTTCGCCACAATTTAGAGAATTTTAAAAAGCGATTGAAAGCCTTAGAAGCCAAAGTGGCACAAGATGGCTTTGAGTTAAATGATCATCAGATTGCTGCACTTGAGCGTAAACATGAAGATGATGTTGCTTGTGGCGAAATAGAAACACACCATCCAGGATATCTTGGAGCCCAAGATACATTTTACGTTGGCAATCTGAAAGGTGTCGGTCGAATCTATCAACAAACTTTCATCGATACCTACAGCAAAGTCGTTCATTGCAAGCTCTATACAACGAAAACACCGATTACAGCGGCAGATCTGTTAAATGATCGTGTACTACCATTTTATCAGTCGCAGGATCTACCAATGCTGCGTATCCTGACAGATAGAGGTACTGAATATTGCGGTAAGGTTGAACAACATGATTATGAGCTATATTTAGCCATCAATGATATTGATCACACCAAAACAAAAGCAGCATCCCCACAAACGAATGGAATATGCGAGCGTTTCCATAAGACGATCTTGCAGGAGTTTTATCAAATTACATTTAGGAAGAAGCTATATAGTACATTAGAGGAATTACAAGCTGATCTAGACGTTTGGCAAAAATTCTATAATACTGAACGAACTCATCAGGGAAAAATGTGCTGTGGTCGCACACCACTGGAAACATTACTTGATGGGAAGCGAATTTGGGCTGAGAAGAATTTAGCTCAAATTTAACCTGACAGGCACACTAAAAAATGGGTAACTGTCAGATCTGGTTTGAGCTAGTACACCTAATTATTGTTTTTATTTTATTTTTTTAAGATTTAATTGAATTTAATACACTAAAAGGTATACATAATAAAAAGCATGCCACTAAGAACATACTTTTCTGTTTAAATCTTCTATTAGTAACTTTACCATTTCACGCTGATGTTTTTCTATACTCTCGGTATTCCAGTCAGATCCATTCTTCTCGACCACCTGCATCATCAACTCTAACTTCAAGCTGGTTGGTACTTTTGTATACTTCCTTAACCAACTTGCTTTTTGGATCGGCATGTCATTAGTTAAAGTAGAATTTTCACTCTGATTGACCAAACCTAAATTACCAAAACTATGTAACACTGATTCCTCTGATAAAGGTTTACCTACCTTTGGGTTCTGTGGATAAAAGTGCTCAATAGAATCCTTATAACTAAAGTAAAACTTAGTATGGCTTCCTTTTCCCTTCTTCAATAAAACGTAATCTAAATAGTTAAAACAGAAGTAAGGAATCTTCCCATAGCTAAAATGTACTGCAATATCTTGTACAGTCACTACCATATCGCAATCAAATTTGTCAGCATACATGAAACTTTCATAGTCTTGTGGTACTGAACTCAAGTAGCGCTTCTTGATCAACGTTCGTGCTAAATTTTCTACATATGTAAAATAAGCTTCTAAACTGATATTTTGACTATGATCAACGAGCCAATTCAAAACACTGAATAACCAGTTCTTACGTGCATGGGTCGGGTAGGAAACATGAAATGCGGATAAAAGCATTACTAGGTTTCTTTGATCACCGTCTAGTGCTAACTCATGTCCCTCTTCTTGCGTTGTCTTGGAAAATGTATTTACATAATTCACATTCCCAGAACTGTAGTATTTTGGTTTTTTTAGAGACCAGCCTTTGTGCTGGAGACTATTCTCACGTTTGATGACATACAGATCAAATAAATAACGTATTTTCAAAAGTAGATAAATAAAGTCTTTTGCATGACTCGCGTCGACAATCGTTTTTTTAAAGCTCTCTAATAAAGTCTTATCATCGAGTGCAATGGAACTTGGATTACGATCTTTCACATACGTTTTGACATAAATTTTCAAAACTTGCATCAGGAAGTTTGGATAATCAATGATGCTTGTGAAACGTTCACTAGACTCTTCATCTATGTGTTTTTGATTAACAGGAACCACATCAAGTTTTAAAATTTCTGCTAAATTAAGCTTAGCTCCATATGAGATTTTACCTTCTGAATCAGAGTCTTTCGAGGTATTTTCAACTGTCAGGCATCTCTTAAGCGCATTATAATTATTGGTTGCCCAATCATGATACGAAGCACCGAATATTTGCTTTCTCTGTACCACATCAAAACCATAAGCAACATATTTGTACATATCCTGACATGCAGACCATACCTGATGAACAAGATAACGATCATCATCCGTACTTAATAGACTGAGAAAATGAGCCTTAATGACTTCGTGTGCTTCTAACTGTTCTCCTCGGTTATTCAGAGCATCAAAGTAATGCGTTACATCTGCAAGCTCTGGAATCATGGTGCGTAAAATAATGACGTGATCCAACAAATAGTCTGCAAATTTTTCAAGCTCATTTCTCTGGACTATCTTCAAACACTCTTCAGCAATGATTCGATAGCCTCTCAGAATAGAGTGATCCCCATACTCTATATTCAATCTATCTATGTTTTTTTCAAGGAATTGATCACTAAAGAATTTCCATAATGAATCCAATAGGATTGCTGACTTTTCACGGCTTTCAAAACTTAATCGTATATAATTAAATTGATGTATTTTCGGATTGTTAAGTTTAGATTTTAAAAATAAAGCTATAAGATTTAATGTCGTAAATCGTTGTTGTCCATCTAACACTTCAAAGTGATTGTCTTTTTTGGCTACGACTAAACTACCGATATAATAGTTTTCAATACCTGACCTAGACTTCAGGTAATAGTCATAGATGTCCTGTATTAATGCTCGGATCTGCGGTCGTCCCCAAGCATAATTTCTTTGATACACAGGGATTTGATAATTCACATCCTCGCTAAGTAACTCTAAAATAGTATATGGCTTTGATTGCTCTATAGACATTATTCTTACTCCGCCATGTATTTCATTTCTTTGAACAATTTTTCAATACCTTTGGCTTTACTTGTTTGGCTAACATCAATATAGATATTCAAGGAAAAATTAAAGAAATCTTTTGGTCGTAGTGATTGATCCAAACGCCTAAAAAGATTTTGCCCTATCACATGGTTCTCAATACTAGATTCATAGATGCTAGATTGCTTAAGGCGTATACTGTATGCCCAAATAAACCCTATCCCCAAAGCACTCGAAAACTCCACCTCACCAAAGCGATCATAGTAAGCTAGCAGAAAAGCATTAAGCATTTTCCGAACATAGCCATCACCTGTTCTTGTTCTGCCTGAATAATCATAATCTTTATGATTTTCAGTCAAGGCAACACCATTGATGACATTCCAAATTTTTTTCGACATTGATGTGGTTAATAATGGTTTGACCCAAGCATCATAACTTTGTAGAGGAAGCAATTCTAAAGCTTTGCTTTCATAATGGCTAAACCATTCAAAAAAGCGTCTCCCATTGATCATAGTTTGGGTGATTTGAAATGGGTAAGCCAAATGTATGTTATCTACCTTGCGGAAGCGATCACTGTTGTACTCATCGACCATGCTGTGCAAGATACGATATGACTGACTCAGTGGAAACTGATCTTCCTGATGCAGTGACAAACCTTTAAACCCCTCCACCTGTGCTTTGCCAAAGTGAAATGCCTTTTCCCCTTTCGTCCACTGTCTGATGGGATACAGGAAATGAGAAAATATTCGATGGACTTCCTTTTCATTCCTTTGCTCCCATTGCTGAACGGCTTTTGTTTTTAACTCTGCTTCTGATGGATCAAATTCTCGCAGATGGTATGCTTTCAACAAATCATGTGGATGTAGGTCTAATCCTCTCGAATTCTGTGAATCAAAGAACTGGAAAGCCTCAGATAGCTTGCTTAGCTCAACTATTACGAACTCACATTTACTTAAAAGAGTATCAACATATTCTTCTAACGGCATTGAGCGTGGCTTATCGATCAGCTTTTCAACCACATCATAATTTCGACGTAAATTTTCTTGGCTAATGCGACAAGCAGGAATATCTAAACCAAAATCAGGCAAATCCAACTTATTGAGTTGATCTTTTCTCGCTTGTAAAGCATGCCAAATTAAATAAAAAGTTAATGTCCGTTGCTGACCATCTACGATATCTTTTTTAACTTTTGGCAGTTTATGCTGAACAATCTGTTCGAGAGAGTACTTATAAAGGTCAGCAGATTTTTTAGGATGGAAGATCACATTACTATGCAGAACAATTGTCCCTAAGCGATACTTATAACGTTCATCATCACGGTTCTTCGCTGTAATCCCTGCAATAAAATAATCTAGGTCATCAAACAGCACTCTAACATGCTTCTCTGTCCACTTATAAGGACGTTGATAATCAGGAATACTCAAATGCTGTTGATACAGTTCTTTTAATGAGATTACTCTCGACTCTAACATTGCAGTTGCTGCGGTCATGTTTTTTCAATATTCATTCAAGATGTTCATCATAAAGCGACTTTTTCACAGCCTTCACCCGAGAAATACCTCGGCTGACTTGAGTCCTGTCACAGCATTCATTTTTTTACAATTTCAAACTATAGTGACTTAATAGTTCAGATGTCTTTGTATGCAACTCTGCGAAATAAAGATTACGCTTTAGCAATGGTGGTTTTTGAATAGGTAATTCTTTAATTTCATGCGGCAATGGAAGACGCTCTGTGAAATTAAAGTTATCAGCCACTCTATCAAACTCAGACTTTTTCAACTGTTCATCTCGACAGAACCCTTCATAGGCTTGCGCTCTTTCTGCATCCCAAAATGTAGAGAATGCCTGCTTCACCGTTTGCCCTGTGATCATCTTTGGTAATTGTTCATTGATGAATTTTTCGATCAGGTCTTTTTTGTTGTACATCTTGGCATCATTACTCAGCATATCTATCAACTCTTTTCTACGTTGATCCTTCTGCGCTTGACTCGATGCGGTCACAATCAACCCAAGCAGTGCCATAATGTAATCTTGATTCACTCGGTCGTTATGTACAAGTTCCAATTGGAAGTCTATATCCTCTAGGACTGAGACTTTCTCTTTATCATCAGATGGCTGTTTAATACGATTATATAAGTCTTTGTATTTACCTTTATAATCCTCTAAATCTTGAGCAGTGATTGGCGCTGTGTTTTTGTCATACTCAGTAAACATATTGAGTAGGTTATTCAAACGTAGAACTTCCCTGAATGTTTCTACGAACTTCAATTGTTCAGCTTCAAGTTTTAAATCATCTACATCCTGACAATTTGGAGTCAGTGTTTTCAACTGTGCTACAGCGGTTTCATACTCCTCTAAGAACACACTCATTTCAGGTATGGTTACACTACTGAATGGTTTCTTATCAGAGAACAAACGTAATGCCTTATCCGTTGCTTGCTTTAAGTTTCGATAACAAACCACATTTCCGAATGGCTTTGAAGGTTTATAAACACGATTGGTGCGTGAGAATGCCTGAATCAAACCATGGTATTTTAAGTTTTTGTCTACATAGATCGTGTTCAATGGTTTTGAATCAAATCCTGTCAGGAACATGTTCACAACAAGAAGTAAGTCTATCTGCTCATCTTTCTCATACTTGATGTTAAAGTATTTCACTCGCTTACCAAGATTTTGATAGTACTCATAGAAGCTATCTGTTGTATTGTAACTTGAACCATAGATTTCATTGTATTGGGCAATATACTTGTCGAGTTTTGCCTTTCTTGACTCATCTACAGTATTTGGGGCATCCACTGGTTCTTCAGCGATCATACCTGCTTCTATTTCATCTGCGGTATTCTGCTGATCCTGTTCTTCTACACCAAATGAGAAAATTGTTCGCACTGAAATTGGTTGGAAATAGGTCTTGTTTCTTTCTGCGTCTTCTACCATTTCAGCTTGGACTTTTTCAAACAGTTCGTAGTATTGAATGAGATTTTCAACTGAACTCACACAGAACATGGCACAAAACTCTCTGTTACGAGTTTTTTTATCATGGATACTCAATATATGACGAACAATTTTTTCCAAGCGTTCAGGATTGTCGTATAACTCTTTGCTATCAATTTCCTCAACTTTTTCATTACTATCAGTTTCACTTGTGGTGCTATATTTTCCCCAATAGTCAATTTGGAAAGGAAGCACATTGCGATCGGTAATTGCATCCACAATGAGATATTCATGCAAGCGTTTAGGAAATAAAAATTCAGTCGTAAATTTCTCTCCCGATTTCTTTAAACCATTTTTATCAAAAATTGGTGTCCCCGTAAAACCAAACATTTGAGCATTTTTAAAGAAGCGTTTGATGTTCTGATGTGTTTCACCAAACTGGCTACGATGACATTCATCAAAAATAAAAATCACTTTTTCATCTTGTAAATCTGCCATCTCCTTCTGATGGCGGTCTTTGGTAATCGCATTATTCAGCTTTTGAATAGTAGTCAGCACTAAACGATTATCTAAGGAGCGTAATTGCTTAATGAGGTTGGCAGTGTTGTTGGTGCTATCCACAGAACCTTCTCTATACGCATTAAATTCAGTGTAGGTTTGCTCATCTAAATCTTTACGGTCAACGACAAAAATTATGCGACGAATCTCAGGATTCCTAATCAGTAACTGACTTGCCTTAAACGAGGTTAAGGTTTTACCTGAGCCAGTGGTATGCCAAATATAAGCATTTTCTTTAGATGTTTTGACATGTTCAACCATGCGTTCGATGGCATAAATTTGATACGGACGCAGGATCATCAAAAATTGATCGGAGTGATGTAACACAATGTACTGTGACAACATCTTAAAGGCGTGTGTCGGATTTAGGAAGGCTTTAGTGAACTCAGTAAGATCGTTGATATTTTTATTATTTTCATCTGCCCACGGGAATGCAAATTCGATATTTTTGGTGCCGTTGGCATAGTACAAGCAGTTGACACCATTACTAATCACAAAAAACTGGATATAACCAAATAAACCATCACCTGCTTTATAGGCTGATTTTGCATATTCAATGGTTTGCTTAAATGCTTGTTGGATCTCTACTCCACGGCGTTTTAACTCGACTTGTATAAGCGGAAATCCATTCACCAATAAAGTGACATCAAAACGACTCGTTTTACCATTCAAGGCAGAATGATTTGATACAATTTGATTAGAAACTTGGTAGATATTTTCTATCGCGTTTTCACCAAGAAAAGATAGATGCTTGACCGTACCATCATCGAATTTTAGTGGGAAACGATCACGCAACAATTGTGCTTTACTAAAGACAGATGTTTCTTTCGTAAGGTAATGCCAAACCTGTTTCCACTCTTGTTCTGAAAAAACATGATGGATTTGATTGAGCTTCTGGATTTGCAGTTTTAAGTTATCGACTAATGCTTTTTCTGTCCGTAACATCACTCGTTCATAGCCTAACCCTTCAAGTTGTTGAATGAAGTTATTTTCCAGCTCAAGTTCTACTTGTGTACCCACGCTTCCATCTCTTCTCTAGTCATTATAATGTAATGATTTACATCATTTTAAAATGTTAAAATAGCACTAATTTAACGCATTTCATATACAGCGAGAGGTCTATGGCGATTTTTGATCAAAATATAGTGATTGTTTTTATTTACTAACAGAAAAAGTTATATTCATTCCAACAAAAGAATCGAAAAACTAACCTTGTAAGTTTCCGATTAGGACGTGAAAGTTCTCATAATCCACTCAATCATCTAAAAAAACATTAGATCTAGAAGAACATGAAATGTTTGACTATGTGATTAATCTAAAGGCATTTGCTCGATTCTATATTTCAAAAGACGATAGGTTACAACCTAATTATCGAGCAGTGCATAGTAATGGTATCAAAACTGTTGTGATTCACCCTGACTGGTTATATCTAAAAAATAAAGACAATTTCACTGCATGATTATTACCGTGCAGTGATAATAAAATTAGACCTTGCTAGAAAATACGGCTATCTCTTCATCAATAATGCTTAATGGATTTCCTTTAGAAATAATAAAATCGTATTGATCCTTCATTAGCTTACGATTAAGTAAAGGATGCTTTTCGTCATCTAATTGATTGATTAATCCTTTTTCAGCTTGAGCTAATGCTTTTGCTAAATCTGAACGACTTTTGACTTCAGCAAAGATTAACTTTTTTTGACCTTTAGGTGTATCTATAAGGCCATCAATTAACTTAATGCTATTAAAGTGAGACTTCATTCTTGTGCGAATATTTTCAGACTTCCCAACATACAGAGCTTCTTGATATCCCCCATATTCTCTATAAAAAATATAGACTCCTGAGATTTCAGGAAGTAACGAAAAGTCAAAGTTCTTAACATTCTCTTTTAATGTACTTGAACTACCTAGCTCTATTGGTTCATACCAATCTAATTCAATTTGCATTTTTGCCTCCTTTTTCTATATTTAATAATCAAATTTTAAATGGATACCGAACACTTAGCTCATCGCAATACTTTCTAATATCCAAATCAATCTGCTCTAAATTTTCATCTATTTTTTCGAGCCTAATAGCCACTTCATCGATATCGACTTCAGATTCAGGCTCAAACAAGTCAATATAGCGTGGAATATTGAGGTTGTAACCATGATCTACAATTTTTGAGTATTCTACATACTCAGAAATTTTAGGGATAATCGCTTTAGTTTTATAAATATCTGTAATTTCCGCAATTTGCTCTGGCGAAATAATATTGAAAGCTTTCTGCTTTTCATAAAACTCTTTGGCATTGATAAACAATATTTTGTCTTTAGGCTTTCTGTTCTTCTTTAATACCAGCATAGCAACTTCAGTATCAATTACAGGTGAGAGATCTTTCGCTAAGCCAATCACAGCATCAATACAATTCAGACGTTCAAGCAGATATTTACGAATAGTACCTTCTGAATCTCCTCTAAATAAAACACCATGAGGGATCAGCACGACTGCTATTCCATCCTCTTCAAGTGAATAAACAATATGTTGGATGAAAGCCAAGTCTGCTTTTGACTTTGGAGCAAGCTTGCCATAGTTTGCAAATCTTGGATCATGTTTTTTAGCCTCATTATTATTCCAAGTTTGCGAAAATTTAGGATTGCAAACAATCACATCAAATTTCATATCCAGATGTTTTGGCTTTTCTAAAGTATCGTCGCTGTCTAATTTTAATTTTGAATAATGATATCCATTGATTAGAAAATTCATACGCGCCGTTTTTAAATTACCATCGATTATATCTTGCCCATAGATTTGATCGACAAAATCTAATGTTTGGTCGGTCTTAATTAATAAGGATCCAGATCCAAAGGTTGGGTCATAAAGGTTAAGAACTCGGCTTTTTTCTGTATGGACAATACTTGCCATCAATTCTGATACATGAGCAGGCGTATAGAAATCGCCTTTCTTTTTTCCTAGGCTCATTGCCATGAATTCAATGATGCTAAAAAAAGCCTTGCCTAATATTTTAGAATTATCGTGAAGATAGAAGTCCATCGAGTTCAAGTCGACTAGCATTGAACCCAATGCTTGATTTCTAGCTGTACCTGTGCCACCTAGTAATGCACTTCTTGTATCTATATCACTCAACAATCCATCAAACACTTGAAGGGATTGTTCTGTCAAATTTTGCTGAAATTGAAAAATTGCTTGATCAAAAACCTCTAAAAAATAGTATTCATTATTATTGCTATAAGCCTGAGCAAATGAACCTATCAAATATTTTGGCGCAACAAAATATCCTAAAGAGTCTTTCGCCTCTTCTTTTAGAGCAATCATAAGGTCTTCATGCTGATGCTCACCTAAAGAACTGTACGTAATTTCTCTGCCTAAATTTTCATTTGCAAATTGCTCATGTTGATCAGATAGAAATTTGTAGAAAATCAGACTCAAAGCCAAATTTTTATACTGCGTAATATCTTTATTACCAAAATGCTTTTGAAGCCAATCTTGCAGATTTTGGCTTAATGTTTCAGTTTTTTGTTCTATGTTGTTCATGACCATATCTCAATAAAAAAGTAGTATTGAGATCGCTCAATACTGCTTTTACTTTATACAAACATTTGCTGTAACAGACCTTTCTTCCACTGTTTAGTTTCTTCGATTTGCTGAGCGACCTTTTCTAATTTTTGGTCAATAGCAGATAGGAAATTAGCGATTTTGGCTTGTTCTTCTACACACGGGCATGGAACATTTATATCAAAAAAACTTTCTTTACTGACATTTAATAAACCATCCATACGTGCTGAGCTTGAAATAAGTAATCTAAGATGTCTATCTAAGTAATGAAATTCGAATAGCTTTGCATAGAATTTTTGGTTGATTCGATTAATAGTTTTTGCCCTAAAACTAATAAACACATTTGGCACAGCAATCGCGTGCTCAAATTCATTTAAATAAACACAACCATACTTATAGGTTTTAGAATTACCTTTGTTATAAGAAAAATCATTTTTTTCTAAAACAATGTAATTGCTATTTTGTTGACCTGAGATATCTCTACCAAATTTTTCTGCTTGGCTTACAAAGCCTTTTCCCGCAGTAATACTATATGTTTCAATATCTTGATCTAAAACTTTATCTTTAACTTCAATAAAAAGTTCTCTTATTTTTTTCTCTTCCCACTCCCCAAACTCACTACCATCATCCGCTTTAAAACGAATCTGCTGACTAAACAGCTTTTGCATCATGCCCTGTTTATATTGGCTAAGCAGTTCATGTTTTTGGGATAGTTGGCTAATCTTCTCATCCACAGCGGAAAGGAAAGAGGCTATTTTGGTTTGCTCTTCTTTGGATGTTTGAAAAACTTGAAATTCCTGTAAATCCTTCACAGTAATATTTGATTGGTTGGCATTACCACGTTGAATAGTTTCAATATGAGTTAAATATTTTTTATCAAGAAGCTGAGAAAATATAAAATAAGCATATATATTTTCATTTTTAGGACGCAAAACTAATAGATTTTGATTTAGCAAACCTTCATTATCATTTTTAACAAAAATTGGACGCCCAACGGCAGAATCTATTAAATGAGGTTTTGATCCAACAGTAGTAACAATAATATCTTTTTTCTTAACTTCCCAATTTAGATAATTTTGAGCTTCAGTTTTATCTAAAAAAATAGCTTCATTTTGATATTTGATAGAATCCTTATCTAAATCAGATACTCGGATGATACGAACGCCATCTTCTTTGTATGATTCTGACTTAAAAGCAAACCCCTTAAAGTATTCAGTAGTTTTTTCTAAATTCGATGCACTCCAATCCCCATCAAACTCTTTAAACCGTAACTTAGGCGTAGTCATTACTTCACCTCCACAAACAGAGAATCAATCCCTAGCTCTTCGCAGTACCCTGTAATCACCGCATCGGTCTTTTGGCTTTCTACTTCTAAGGCTTGAAGTTGTTTCGCAATCGTATTTAAATCAATCTCAGTTTCCGCCTCAAAGGTATCCACATAACGTGGAATATTTAGGTTGTAATCGTTCTCTTTCGCCTCCTGCAACGTCGCAACCTTAGCGTATTTCTCAATATCCTGACGGTTTTCAAATGCACCCAAAATATTATCTAAATGTTCAGGCAATAACTTGTTTTGATTCTTCTGTTTCTCAAACTCGTTACTCGCATCAATAAACAGGATATTTTCTTTATGCTCACGGTTTTTCTTCAATACCAACACACAAGTCGGAATAGTTGTGCCATAGAAAATATTGGCAGGTAAACCAATAATAGCGTCCACCACATTCATCTTTTCAATCAAATGCTGACGAATATGCCCTTCGCTTGAACCACGGAATAACACCCCATGCGGTAACACAATCGCAAGCGTCCCTTCATCATCTAGGTGATATAGCATATGCTGAACAAATGCCATATCTGCTTTAGAGCTTGGGGCAAGCTTACCAAAAGATTTAAAACGCTCATCACTTAAAAATAATGGATCAGCAGACCATTTTGCTGAAAATGGAGGGTTTGCTACTATTGCATCAAACTTCATGTCCATATGCTGTGGTTTCTTTAAGGTGTCTTCCTGCTTAATGTCAAACTTAGAAAAATGAACATCATGCAGAATCATGTTCATTCGCGCCAAGTTGTAAGTAGTACGATTCATTTCCTGACCGTAGATCGCATCGACATTGTTTCCGACTTCACGCTTAACACGAAGTAATAAAGAACCCGAGCCACAGGTGGGGTCATATACGCTACGTAAGCGGTCTTTGCCAAGCGTCACAATACGAGCAAGCAAAGTTGAAACGGTTTGAGGTGTATAGAACTCACCTGCTTTCTTACCTGCACCAGACGCAAACTCACCAATCAAGTATTCGTAAGCATCACCCAGTACATCGGCTTCAGTATTTGAAATATCAAAATCAATGGCATCTAAATGCACAAGGACTTTAGAAATCAACTCATTTCGATCAGTCGCATTGTTGCCTAACTTGGTCGAAGTAAGATCCATGTCCTCAAACAGATGAGCAAAGTCTTCTGATGACTCAGCATCCAATGTGCTTTGTTCAATCGCTTTTAAAGTTTGGATCAGTTCATCCAAAATAAACTCATTGTTTCTAGCACGATCTGCGAGTGTATGGAACAACTGAGTTGGCTCTAAGAAGAAACCCATGTTCTCAAGGCTTTCTTGCTTGAGTGCTTCTAAGAATTCTTGATGCTCTTCATTCTCGGCATCTAAATCGGTAAACTCTAAGCCTTCTTCTTTCAGCTCTTGGTTAGCACTATTGAGGACTTTTTCAGATAAATATTTATAGAAGATTAAACCCAAAATATAGTCACGAAATTCATCTGCTCCCATCTTACCGCGAAGGTCATTAGCGATGTTCCATAGTCGTTTTTGCAGTTCTTGAAGCTGTACTTGGGTCATGTTAAAAATTAACCAAAATCATTATTTTAGGATGGCGTTACTTTGCCATACTTGGCTGATGAAATTAAGTATTTATTTGCTTAAGAGATCACATTCTCAATGTAATGAAGATACACATGCACAAATACATCATAAACAGCCACCTCACCTATATCTTAGAAACTTTGATATCTCACTGAAATGCCAGTAAGTTGCATCGCCTTTTTGACAAGTTCTTCTGAATAATTCATGGCATCAACATAATAACCTTTGTTCTTAAAAGCCAAGCTATCGCGCCCTGTCTCACAACCTAAATCAAGAATATTGCTTTTAAAAAAGCTGATATAAGCTTCCCATGTCAACGTAAAGTGTTAATTGTATAAAATCTTCAGCTTGTTGATTATAATTTTCTATTGTTTTCATCAATGATGACTTAGGTTAAAAGAAACATTCAGTCTAATAAAAATAAGTGAGCCATTGGATGCTGCATGGTAAAAACTCAAACGTGCAGCCAAAGTCCGAATACTGGAAATATCAGACCCTGATTATGTGTCAGGCGCAATACCTGAAGTTCATGGATCATCATGTCTGTTAAGGGTCACGATGGGGTAAACCATTCTTCATACGCTCAGCGGGGATATCCCATTTACACTCATCTAGATCAAATTCATCCCAACATGCTAGCAGTAACTCACTTACTCGAACACCAGTAAGCATGATCATAATAATTGCGTGGTGAGTCTGAGCATCTGCTGGATAAGTTTTGATGCGTCTAAGAAATTCAGGCATTAAAAAAGCCCTGAAACTGTTAAATTTCAAGGCTTTATTAAGTTTCATGATACATCGTATAACTAAGTGATAGATCATGATTTACAAATTTGGTGGAGATGGCGGGAGTTTAATTAAAGCCTTAACCCATTATATATATTAAATATTTATTGTCTAGGATATGCATTGTGTAACTTATGTGTAACACACTACTTTGATAGTTAATGATTTTTTATGATAGTTTTTGATTTGTCTAAGTTCGCTTTCTCTTTTAGAAATTGAAATCAGAACCCTCCATCTAATTTCAACATCAAATTCCAATTGCCAAATAAGTAAAATTAGAAAAGCAAACCATCTTACTTTGATACATCCTTGATTATGAACAGTTTTTAAAATTAAATTCGTTCCAATCGGTTTTTATCATTATTATAATATCAAGATAACTCATAGGTGACTTGTGAACAAATGTACAATTATTTTCAAATACTCAAATAATGATTTATGATAGAGACAATAATGTGAGGGGGATAATAATGATCAGATTTCAAGACGCGCTAAATGAGGCAAGAGCTCTTTCTAGACAGCAAGACAATGTAGCTGTTGTTGAGGTACGACGTGGAGACGACGTGAGTGGTGTCGTAGTTCGACGTACGGAAAGTGTTCGCCCAGTGATAATCAATCTTAGTGAAGACCGAGTGGCTGCTACACGGGTAGTTCGCACGGCTGCTCGACGTGTGATCAATCAACACCGTGATGAAATTGAAGCCCTAGCTTATAAATAAGTGAGCAAAATATGACTTCAATTGATTTGGATTTTGTAATTGCGGTACATGATGAAATTCTTGCTTTAACTACTGGACTCGAAGGCGTAGATAAAGGAGAACTTGAGGGTGCGTTAGCTCGCCCAGACCAACAGATACACTATAATCATGTGGATGATGTTTATGAGATTGCCGCTTGGTACGCTGTAGCGATCGCAAAAGCACATGCATTTAACGATGGTAATAAGCGCACAGGCTTATCTGTGATGTTGACGTATCTTGATCTACAAGGAATTGTAGTTCCAAATCACGTTGGATTAGATGACACAATGGTTGAAGTTGTGGAATCTAGTGATGATCATGAAATTATTGTTGCGGCATTAGCCAGTTATATAAGATTGTTGGTAGAAGAATGAATAAAGCCCTCTCAGGAGGGCTTTATTTTTCGCACCATTCAAAGCACTACACTCATTGTATTTAGCAACTGTATCAATGATCCAAAGCGTGATTTCTTTGCCCTGCCCTGACTCAAGTTTTAAGAGTTTAGGACAAGGCACAACCAAATTAGCTGGAATCGTCGGGGATAAGTGAGTTGATGATAAGCAGGCCGTCATCATCAATACAAACATTGTTATAAACAGGACGCTCAATGATCTTTTGCACTTCACGGATTTTTGTTTCTGTGATGACACGTTGTTCTGATTTAATCTCTTCATAATCTGCGCTCACTTTATTTATTTTGTTTTGCTTTTCGATCAATGCCTTTTGCTGCTCATCTTTAAGTTTTTGGATCTTGGTTGTGCATTTCTGTTCAGCATCTTGAAGTTTTCCACTTAGATGATTGGTATACGCAATTTGCACCAGGTATAAAAAAATAAAGACCGCCACTGCGATCCATTTTTTATACTTCCACATGATTAAGGCTATTGGCATCATTGCACCCCTATACACTTGCTATAACGATCTTGTTGTCGTGTCCAAACCCCATAACATCCATTAGATCGAATTGAACAATCACGTTTGGCAGCGTATTTGTATTTCAGTAAAGATGCACAGGCTTGCTTATACTGCCCTGCTTTAAGATTTCTAAGCATCGATGAGCCATTCCAATTTGCTTGGCCATAGTTGTAAACAAAGTCTAGGTAAACATCATATTCAGTCTGAGTAAGTTTTACGCCTGATAAAGATTTACGAAATGCAACTTCATCTTTGGAAATATGAGCCTTGGCAATTTGAACCGCACGTTCCTTTGTAATGGGCTTATCTGTCATTTTGACTTTGGTACCATTTTCGTATGATGTGGACCCGATACCGATTGTTGCCACATTAGCGCTATCTAAATATGGCTTTGATTTGTAGCCCTCATAGCCAATTAAAGATGCAAAAAAAAGCGCTGATGCGCTTAATGTTGTTACTATGATTTTAGTCTTTGCTGACATCTATCTTCCCCTTGATTTGAAGTGATGCGATATAGGCCTTGTGCTCTAATTCATCACGCTTGTCTTTCTTACGTGCAAAGTAGAAGTTCATTAAGAAACCGCCAATTGCAACAATAATACTTACCCAAACAACTATATCTACTGAGCCAAGCCAAGCAGATAATACGCCTGAAACTGATCCCCCATAACCAACAGCTTTACTTGCTACAAGTGCAGTAGCCGATGTGTCTAACGCTTGTTCAGACATGTAACCCCCCTATTTTTGGCAATAAAAAAGCACCCGATTAGGTGCTACTTTGCTAAATTCAAAATAAAATCTTCAACTCTATTTGCATACCACTTGCCGCCTAGCTCGGTAAAATGAATGCCATCATACATGTATTTTACAAATTCAGGACTGTCATCAGGATGAAAACCAAACTCTTTATAACCCTCCCAGAGTGGTATTGAGTAATAACCACAAACATCACGAACTGCTTTTTGCTTCAATGACGCCTGACCTGTGCCACCCTCAATAATTCTAAATGTCGTGCGTGGTACAGCTGAAATAAATCCGATTCTTGCATTGGTCCACTTTTTACGTAAACCCAAAATTAAAACATGCAATGCACCATAAAACGTATTTACAGTACGATCAGACATTGTGCCAAGTGTTGTTGTTACAACATCATTTGTTCCCAGTGCAATTGTGATAATGTCTGTTTCAGAAT
>NZ_KB849282.1:0-193350 GCF_000368145.1 Acinetobacter guillouiae CIP 63.46
CTTCGAGTAATTTAAACCAATCAATCAATGATAATATTTCGATCAATCAATCAGTAAAAATCCACACAAGTTGTTCTTCATATTCTCTTAATGATCTTCTCAATGCTTCGTCAGCATCAAGCTAGGTCGGCTATACTACTCTCTATCTCTAAAAAGTCAATCAATAATGTTAATTATTTTTTCTAACAAACCCAACCCTAACCTCATCTTAAAATCTCAATTCGAAATCTTAACAACTTAATCAAGTGCCTGATTTATCAGAAGTTTTATTTAACATCACCGCCGATGGATGTGCATTCTACAGCATTCACAAACCAACACAACCCCTTTTTTTAATTATTTTTCATTTTATCTATCACTTGCTTATTTATTCTTCTAAATTGGCCTTATTTCTGTTTTTTGGTCTATTTTTTAAGCATGATCAGCACAGGACTGCTCGATTTATTTGATAATTTATTGTCTTTATCTATTTCCTGCCATTTTAAAGGGCGGCAATCTATATATTCACAGTAACCACCCTCACCTTGATAATATTCATCATTGAGATGTAGTTGATAAACAAAACTTCCAACATAACCCGCGGCTAAGCCAAATTTATAATCACCACGGCTTTGTGCTTGAATATCAATTTTGGTATTTTCATCTTGATATTGCCATTCAAACTCGCGTGGTAAATACATCTCCTGATGATTTACTGTTGTGACTTTAGGGAACACCCGATGAATATTGAAACAGACCTGTCGATCAAGCATTTTTGTTTCATTGTTTTGAATATCTCGAATATAGATACGTGAATGTAAAATATTATTCATCTGATCACGACTATGCATAAAAATAATCTGTAGATCATCATTCACTTGAATCAATTGATATGTATACAGCGCATAAGGCAGATAAGGAAAATTCACTGTTTTCATATATTCAAAAACAGCATTTTGTTCAATTTGGTAATTTTGATCTTTGTATTGAATTGTCCCTTTACAATGTGCAACCAAAGACCAGTGCTGTGCAAATCCAAATTTCAAATGAATAAAATGAGAAATTAAAGGCATTGTTGTAATGCTTAAATTCACACTCAATTCGTCATCTTGTCTTTGAATAGTAAAATCAGGAATTTTTCCAAACACTTTTTCTTTTTGACCAAATGTATAGGTCACATTGCTATTTTCATCAAGGTGAAATTGGCATTCATGCTGAATTGAGTATGAGTTTAATTGTCCCACCATATGGGGGCTGGAGCTGACCAGTAAGGTTGCTGTATCTAAAGCAGTTGTTGAGATTTCATTGTTATTGCAAAAAACAGGACTATTGGGCTGTCCAATCAAACTAAAAAAATTGAGGTAATGCAACGGCGCAGGTAAATTGGCAAGCACTAATTTTTGATGAATAATTTTATATCTGTCTTGTGGGGGATGACAGCAAAGTTCTATAGGCTTTTGAGCTTGATTCAGCTGTTTAGACTGATCTAAGAAATCTTGAAACAACCGCATATCAAGCCCCCTTACCTTTTTATCTTTTTACATTTTATTCAACAGTATTCTTTCTCGCTAAGAATGTTGTCACAAAACCAGAAATCGCATAGATAATCGAAATGACTAAAATCCCTACAGGAATATTATAAGTGATTGCTGCAAGGATAAAAACTGCTATAGGCAACACAAAGAATGGAACACGTTTACGGTCTACTGTTTTAAAAGAATAATATTTAATATTTGATATCATCAACAAACCCACTGCAATGATAACAAATGCATTGGTCGCTTGAATCGCAACATCTTTTAAATCAAAAATATAGGTAAAATCTTGTCCAACCCATACCCATGCAATAATAATAATCGCTGCCAATGGGCTTGCCACACCGATGAAATAACGCTTATCGACCACACCAATTTGTACATTAAAGCGGGCTAAACGAAATGCAGCACACGCGGTATAAACAAAACAAGCAGCCAAGCCAATCCGCCCTAGATCATGCAAACTCCAGCTATACATCAAAATTGCTGGCGCAACACCAAATGCCAAGAGATCAGAAAGTGAATCGAATTGTTCACCAAAAGCACTTTGTGCACCAATTGCACGAGCAACACGACCATCTAAACCATCAAATAGTGCTGCAAGGAAAATCGCATAAACGGCTTGAGTGAAGTCACCATTCATACTGGCAATGATCGAGTAAAAGCCAGATAACAATGCAGATGTTGTAATCAGGTTAGGCCACAAATAGATTCCGCGACGTTTGACCTTCTGCCCTTCATGGGTATGCTCTTCTTCTTCCACTTCAAAAGTAATGCCATCAAATCCATGGTCTTGATTAGAAGAGTTTGGGCTTTCTGGTTTATTTATATTTGTCATTTTTTGAATCCTATCTATGGCTCTTATGGAGCTGTTGATATCTCACTTAAATATTTTATCACATTCATTTTTAAGTGAAATTGATGTGAATTACTCAATGTATTTCGTCTTAATTTGTAATTCACACCATCGTTCATGTTTCTGTTGATATCCAATCGAATGGATTATTCACCCACTAACCAGCGAACAGCAGCATGTCCACCATTTTCACTCATACGTAAATGTGGGAACAACCATTGTAATGCCTCATCAGCATCGTTAGAGAATTTCCAAGGTGGGTTAATCACCAACAAACCACAACCATTCAAGCCGACTGGTGTGTCATCTGGCCAAACACAAACTTCACAAACCAACTGACGGCGAATCCCTGTTTTCATCATTTTCTTTTCAAAACGATCAATCATGGCACGGTCTTTAATTGGATACCAAATGGCAAATACACCTGTTGGCCATTTTTTATGTGCGGTGGCAATCAACTCGACCAATTGCGGAAAGTCTTTACGTTCTAATTCATAAGGTGGATCGATCATCACCAAACCACGTTTTTCTTTTGGTGGAATAACCCCCAAAAGACCTTCATAAGCATCACGCTCATGTAAACCCGCACGTTTATCGCGAATATTAAAATACAATTGTTGAAACACATCACGCTGCATTTCAAAAATAGTCGCTTTATCAATGTCACGCATGCCTTCAAGCGCAAACCATGGCGAACCTGGATAAGCACCTTTACCTGAACCTGCACGCATATCTTCAACAATTTTAAGATATTGTTTTACACCTTCAGGCGCATTACGTTTAATCGACTCATCCAGCTTAACCAGACGATGAATACCGGTTAAGAATTCACCTGATTTTTGTGCTTCAGAAGTAGATAAATCATATTTACCTGCACCACCATGTGTATCTATATAGCGATATGGTTTGTCTTTAGTATTTAGACGTGTCAAAAGTTGCAGCAATAACACATGTTTCATGACATCGGCAAAGTTGCCTGCATGGAAATGGTGACGGTAATTCATGTTTCGATTAATTCCTGAGTTCAATAATCATTTTAACACGAAAAAATATTTCTTCACTGTCCATCGTTTGTTCTAATATAACAACATATCTTTATTGCACTATTTTTTGGTAATTTATGGAAGCGCTGCTACTCCCAAAGTCATGGAATGTTGATCAAATTCTTGATGATTTAGATCAACATGGATTTACCATTATTGATCATGCTTACTCCGCTGAATACGGACTTCAACTGGTTGCAGAATGTACTTCAAATTTAAATCGCTTTCGTGAAGCAGCAATTCAAAATGGTGTGATCAGCAATATTCGCAGCGACCATATCTTGTGGATCAATGAAGAGCTCACGATCGCACAACAACATATTGATGCACTCAAACAGCTCTCGCAAATTTTAAACTACTCATTTTATTTAGGCATTCAGGATGTAGAAGCACATTTTGCCTGCTATAACGCAGGTGAATTCTATGCACTTCATCGCGATAATCCACAAGGTAAAAATGGTCGTATGATTTCTACGGTGTATTATCTACACCAAGAATGGCAGGATGACTGGGGCGGAAAGTTACACTTACAGGATAAAAATAATGTTTGGCATACAATAGATCCCCAGCCTAATCGTATTGCCATGTTCCAAAGTGATTTATTACATGAAGTGCTAGAAGCCAAACATCAGCGACTATCAATTACCGCATGGCTAAGAAGCGACAATACTGTGTTGTAATATACTCAGTTTTCAAATTTGCAACGCTGTATCTCTATAGGCCAAGCTTTAAATTATTGAAATAGACCTCATAATACTCTTCATAAATTCAGAGGATTCAGCACATGTTTGATAATACAAAACAAATCATCTCGCGTATTGGGGAAACAGATCAATTGTATTTGTCAGGCAATACACCTGAACTTGCACTTGAACGTGGGGACTTACGCTTACAGCTGGTCACTCAAAGTCATTCAAAGCAGGAACAAATTCATTTCTTGCAAGAAGCCATTGTTTTACTTGAAACTGCACGATTTGAATATGAAGAAATGCCAATGTCAGTCTACATTCAGCTTTCTTTGCATTTGGCCAAAGCTTATATGATTTACTTTGAATTGACCAAAGAATCACGTTATGCCTTGATTACGCAGCAGATTTTAAAACCTTTGGCACAACATCATCATGCTGATATTTACTTTATGTTGGCTTATGCATCTGTGAGTAAAAATGAATTTGCACTGACTCGTCACTGGCTGAGTAAATATATCAAGACAGCTGATTTTGATTTAGCCTTACTGCAACAACACACTGCCTTTAGACCTGTTCGCAATGAAACTTGGTTTAGTCAAATGATTCAGTCTAAATTACATTGATCAGCACTATGCACATTCAAAATAACTCAATTTGTTATTCGTTTTGATCAATGCTAATTTGATCGATGCGAAATAGAAAAGATGGCCATAACGGCCATCTTTTTTGTTGCTCTGGGGGAAACTAAATCATTAGGCTGTTAGCTTATATGCATCTAGATGTAATTGTTGGTTTAACTCATCAATCCAAATTGCCCAATCATCATCTTGTACCAAATGACTGATTAATAAGTCACGTTGAGATTTATTCCAAAACGGCGCTTCATGTAATGAAAGATTTGCTGGCAATTGATGAGTGCGTACATATAGCTCAATTGCTGCGGGACTATTTGCCAAACCAAGTTGAGAAAATAGTAATTCTAAGGATGGTGTGTTCGTCCTGAGCATATTGCCTCCTTATATAAATTTATTTGTCATCTTTTATTCAATTAACTTATAAGAAAATAATTTTAAAAGATAGTCTAGATTTTAATTTTCTTGTTTCAATTTGTGATTAAAAAACAAACAAATGTTGGCTTAATATAAATTATCGATTCTCAGAATATTTGATTTGAAGCATAAAAAAAGCACTCTAAATAGAGTGCTTTTTCAAAATTAATCTTTAAAAGATTAATTTTTAATTATTTAAGCATATCAGCAATAGCTGCGCGCTCTTCTTCAAGTTCTTGAAGTGTTTTGTCCATACGTTCACGGCTGAATGCATCAATTTCTAAGCCTTCAACACGAGTGTATTCGCCATTTTCACAAATTACAGGAACACCGTACATCACACCTTCAGGAATTCCATAAGAACCGTCAGAAGGAATACCCATTGTTACCCATTCGCCATTGGTGCCAAGCGCCCAATCACGCATATGATCGATCGCAGCATTTGCAGCAGAAGCAGCAGAAGAAAGACCACGCGCTTCAATGATTGCAGCACCACGTTTACCAACAGTTGGAAGGAATACGTTTGCGTTCCAATCAGCATCGTTGATTTTGTCTTTTAAGCTTACGCCATTTGCAGTTGCAAAACGGTAGTCCGCATACATTGTTGGAGAGTGGTTACCCCAAACTGTAAGGTTTTTGATATCCGCTACAGCAACACCCGCTTTTTGAGCAATTTGAGTCAACGCACGGTTGTGGTCAAGACGTAACATTGCTGTAAAGTTCTTCGCTGGAAGATCTGGAGCAGATTTCATTGCGATATAAGCATTTGTATTTGCAGGGTTACCTACAACAAGTACTTTAACGTCACGGCTCGCAACTTCGTTAAGTGCTTGGCCTTGACCAATGAAGATTTCACCGTTCACTTTCAACAAGTCAGCACGTTCCATACCAGGACCGCGTGGACGTGAACCAACCAATAACGCGTAGTCAGCATCTTTAAATGCAACTTTTGGATCATCAGTACCGATCATGCCAGCCAATAATGGGAAAGCACAGTCATCTAATTCCATCATTACGCCTTTAAGCGCAGCTTGAGCTTTCTCAAATGGAACTTCTAACAATTGCAAAATAACGGGTTGGTCTTTACCAAGCATTTCACCGCTAGCGATACGGAATAATAAGCTGTAACCGATTTGACCAGCTGCGCCAGTAACGGCAACGCGAACAGGTTGCTTCATGTAATTATCTCCAATGAGGATCGTTAATGTGATTAAACGGTTAAATCCGTTTTAATCGAATTATCATAAACGGCAAAGATTGTACTCCAATCCTTTAACAGTTGCATGTAAAAGAGAATGCTTTTCAACAAAAGTATGATAGGAAATATAAATAAAATTCCTCAGAAGAACTAATAAGTCCCTTTGATCGAGAATGTATTTGGGCAGTTTGAAACAATGTGATTTGAACATTGTTTATACTGACCATTAACCCGATAACACACTTGAACCTCGGTTAACACTGGGTTTGATGATGAACTTTGACAAGTAAAACGGATACTGTCGTTATTCATTCCCGGGTTTAATCTAACAAATTGAGTTTTTAACGCATTATGTTGCACATTCTTGTTTTCAGAGCTGGTTAAATCTGCAGGAATTTTCAAACGATCTGCTAAATTAATCACAGTTCTAAAATATTGACTCGCGTTCATTGGAACACAGCCACCCACGCTACGCCACAACTGAATACGTGCATTTTCCTCAGGCATTACCCGTGCAACCACCTTAGCTTGTAAAGGGGTCAAACTTGCAGATGTATTGGTGGTGCAATTCCGCTCTGTCGTTTCAGGCAACAGACCTGTGATTGTCAATGAATAACCTTCGAGACATTTGCGTTGCTTTTGTTTTGAAGAATCAAGTGCACAGACAGCAGGTGTCAACTGGACTTGCATGACATAGCCTTGTAATTGCGGTGCAGCATGTAACTGCACATTGAGCCCAAACAATCCCGCAAAGCATAAGCTCCATGCTAAGCAAGATTGTTTCAATTTACGCAAAATTTTGAAAATCATTGATTTACCAACAAAGTTTCATCCAAGTCCAAATAGTTTTATTGTGAAACACGGGTTGGAATAACAGGCATACGACTTTCAATCGCTTGAGGCCCTTGTCCCAACAAGATTCCATAATGTGCTGCATTGGTCATCACATTTTTTACATAGTCACGTGTTTCATTCAGAGGAATAGATTCTGTATATTGATCTGCTGAAAGATTTTGATAATCTGGCTGCCAACGTTTCGCGCGATTTGGCCCAGCATTATACCCTGCTGTTGCCAAGACAGGATTACTGCTTAATTGACCATGAATCATCGACAGATAGAAAGTACCATAGCGAATATTGGTGTTGGCATCACTGAGTGCAGCAGGATTATAAGTTTCACCCATTTGTTTTGCCACCAACTTTGCAGTGCCTGGCATGATTTGCATCAAACCACCTGCACCAACATGTGAGCGAGCAGCAGTCACAAAACGACTTTCTTGGCGCATTAAACCGTAGGCCCAAGCTGGATCAATACCCGCATTACGGCTATGACTTACCACCAACGACTGATGAGGTGTGGCATAACGATAAACATAGTTATGTTTTTTCTCAGTACGTTCTGCCGCATAAATTGCACGATCATACCAGCCCATCTCAGTTGCACGTTTTGCCGCAGCAAGCAGCAACCCATCATCATGTTTTAAGTATGCCTGACGTACCGCCCAGTTCCATTCCCTATTGGTATAAGTTGCAGGCGCATTAATATTTCGTAAAGTAAATGCACGACGGAAATGAATATCGCTATTTAAGCGTTGCTGGTCATCAGTTGAGGGCTGTTCTCTGGCAGGACTATCATTATATTTTTGCCCCAAATGATCTTTGGCAAGCAGATTATGATAATCATCACCCGACATTGCCAATCGTTGATAGATATCTTTAGCGGTTCTTTTAGATTGTGCATCATTGCGTTGTTCTGAAGCACGCGCCAACCAATATTGCCAACGGTCTTCTTGCTTTTGTGTCACGCTCATACTGTCTATTGCACGAATCACACTTTCCCAAGCCCCAAATCGAATGGCTTGTCGTGCATAAACTTCTGCTTCTTCTGCACTGAAAGGCACACCATAGCTTGCATCAAAATTTTGCAGTACTTCACGATTAAAATTATTTTTCATGACGGTCGTTCCGCCGATATAACCGACTGTACGATAAATATATTTTTGTACATCTGCTGGTACACCCTGAACCAACTTAGGTACCGACTGCAAAGCGCTGGTTAAATCCGTATCTGCTGCACGACCCAATGCATAAACCAAATAAGCATAATCTTCTACATTGTTTTTGGGTGCAGACCATAAATAATTTAATGGATTGGTTTGGATTTGGTTCAATTGGGTTAACGATAAATTAACGCCAATCGTTTGTGCGGTAGCGATGGCTAGACCAGACTGCCCTGCTCTCAGTTGTGCATATAATCGTTGTTGGCGATCTTGGGCGGTCATGAGTGGGCTACTAAGCATCATGCGGCCTAAACCATTGCATGATTCAGGTTGAGAATTGGTTGCCAACCAAACATCTTTAAATTCAGCATAGACCAAAACGTCTCCAGTTTTCGCACGAACTTGAGCAACAGCACAACGTTCTGCTTGATCTGGATTAGAGACATATTGCAATACAGGTTGCGCGCTGGCGTAATCTGCTTGTTTCACCTTTTCTTCGACATAATCCGCAGCTAACTTTTCCGCCATCGCCGATTGAGGATAACGTTGCGCAAAGCTAATAATATTTGCAGAAGGTTGAAAAGCGAGATTTGAATTCAGTGACCAATACTCAGGATAATAGCCCAAAGCATCATTTTGCATTGAAGAACGATACTGTTCTAAAGCGCTTGGATTATTTGCATTACGTAAAGCATCATTAAACTGCTCTTCAGCAGCATGGGCCACTTGCAGGCTTGTACATGCAACTGTTCCTAAAAGGTAAAGTTTTAATTTATTTTGCTTAAGTTGCTGCTTTAACACCGTTTTTCTCTCAACCTGCATGATGTGCCTTTAACATACTGATGCACTTATTTGTGCCTAGTTTAATTATTCTAATCCATTTCTACTGTTGTGTTATGTAACCTTATGATTCATCATTAATATTGTTCTCTATTTTTTCTTCATAATTTCATTTTCAATGCCCTACAATCCAATAAATGGCAATAGCCGCTAAATATTTTCCTGAGTTCACTCTAAATGCTATAAAATGGCGCGCCTTTTATGAGTCTGTTAAAATAGCAGGCTTAGTACACATTCAAAATTCCCTTTATTCATAGGAAAGACGCCTCCATGACGGTTCAAACCTTCATTCCCAATGGTGCCAAAGCTGCCTCAGAAAACACTGTAACCCAGCCACAGCACACCCCAGCCGACGGTGCAGTAAAAAAACTGTATATCGAAACGCAAGGGTGTCAGATGAATGAGTATGACAGTCATCGTATGGCAGATCTTTTAGGCGACTCACACGGTTACATTTTAACCAAAGATCCAAGTGACGCAGATATCCTGTTAATGAATACCTGCTCAATTCGAGAAAAAGCCCAAGAAAAAGTATTTTCTGAGCTGGGTCGCTGGCGCAAATTAAAAGAAAAAAATCCTGATCTCGTCATCGGTGTTGGTGGATGTGTTGCTTCTCAAGAAGGCGACAATATTCAAAAACGTGCACCGTATGTCGATATGGTTTTTGGCCCTCAAACCTTGCACCGTTTACCGCAAATGCTGGATCAGCATGTTGAGCAAATCGAAAAACCGAAAAAAGACAAAATTAAACTCGTAGATATTTCATTCCCTGACATTGAAAAATTCGACTTTTTACCTGAACCGCGTGTTGAAGGTTACAAAGCGTTTGTTTCAATCATGGAAGGTTGTTCAAAGTACTGTTCTTTCTGTGTGGTTCCCTATACTCGTGGTGAAGAAGTTTCTCGTCCTTTGGATGATGTCTTGGCAGAAATTGCCGGTTTGGCTGAAAAAGGCGTTCGTGAAATTAGCCTTTTAGGACAAAATGTAAACGGTTACCGTGGTGAAACTTTTGAAGGTGAAATTTGTACCTTTGCAGATTTATTACGTTTGGTTGCAGAAATTCCAGGAATCGGTCGTTTACGCTATACGACTTCACATCCGCTAGAATTTAATGAAGATTTGATTCAATGCTACCGTGACCTACCACAAATGGTTTCACATCTGCATTTACCTGTACAAAGCGGCTCAAATGATGTGTTACAAGCGATGAAGCGTAACCACACCATTGATGTCTATATCGAAAAAATTGCCAAACTGCGTAAAGCTCGTCCAGATATGCATTTATCTTCAGATTTCATCATCGGCTTCCCTGGTGAAACTGATGCACATTTTGAAGAAACCTATCAGTTTATCCAAGATTTAGACTTTGATCATTCTTATAGTTTTGTTTATTCAAAACGTCCTGGCACACCAGCGTCTGAATTACCTGATGACACTTCTGATGCAGTCAAGAAAGAACGTTTAGCCAAAGTTCAACACTGGATTAAGCAATCAAGTATTCGTAAAACCGATGCGATGTTAGGGACCATTCAACGTGTACTGGTTGAAAATGTTTCTAATAAAGATCCAAATTTATTGGTCGGTACAGCTGACAATACACGTTTAGTAACATTTGTAGGTGACGCCTCTTGGGTCGGACGCTTTGCAGAGATTGAGGTTACAGAGATTAAGACCCTAAATTTAGTTTATGGAGAACTCTTGAATCTTGAGCCTGACGTGGCGTAATGTAAGGGTATAGACTTTACTTTAAAAAAGGATATCTCTTGACTGCAGCGATTCGACGTACAGTAGCTTTTCCAGGTATTTCAGTTGAACGTTTAAAAAGCATGTTAGGTGCTTATAACGGTCATCTGAAACAAATCGAACAACGTTTAAATGTCAACATTTCTCATCGCAACGATAACTTCTATATCGATGGTGATTTAGAAGCAGTTGAGAGAGCTGAAGGTTTATTGCAGCGTTTGCATGCAGAAGCTGAACTCTCTCAGCAAATCAGTGCTGATACGATTCATTTGATGATTCAAGGCAGCCAAACTGACCGTGAGTTACAAGACGACCTTTCAGACAATGAGCATACCGGTTTAGATGATGTCTGGTTGCAAACGCGTAAAGGTCGAATCAACCCTCGTGGTGCCAATCAAAAACGTTATGTACAACGTATTCTACAAAGCGATATTTCTTTCGGAATCGGCCCTGCAGGTACAGGTAAAACCTATCTTGCAGTCGCTGCTGCGGTAGATATGTTAGAACGTAATGAAATTCAACGTATCCTTTTGGTTCGCCCTGCTGTTGAAGCTGGAGAAAAACTTGGTTTCTTGCCGGGTGATTTAAGCCAAAAGATCGACCCATATCTACGCCCGCTTTATGATGCGTTGTATGAAATGCTTGGTTTTGAAAAAGTTGCAAAACTGATTGAGCGCCAAGTGATTGAAGTTGCACCGCTTGCTTATATGCGTGGTCGTACATTAAATCATTCCTTTGTGATTCTCGATGAAGCACAAAACACCACCCCTGAACAGATGAAGATGTTTTTGACCCGTTTAGGTTTTGGTTCTCGTGCAGTGATCACTGGGGATATTACACAGGTCGATTTACCACGCGGGCAACAGTCTGGTCTTGCTCACGCATTGCGTATTATCGAAAAAATCAAAGAAATTCACATCACTCGCTTCCATTCCCGTGATGTCGTTCGTCACCAGCTGGTACAAAAAATTGTAGAGGCTTATGAAGGATGGGACAGTGAACAATACCGTTTAAGTGCTGAAGCACGTGCAGAACGTAAAGCACGTCAAGAAGCCTTAATTTCTGAAAATGATTCTGCCGCAGATGCTCAACATGAAGAACATACTGCTGCAAATCAGGAAAATGTTTAAGGACTGTTTTTGAAACTTAGCTTATCGTTACAACAAGCGTTTGAAGCACCAGAATTGGTGCTCAAACGTGTCTATGTAAAAAAAGTCATTGAAACAACACTACGTCATATTGATGTAGACCAAGATTGTGAAATCGGAATTGCGTGTGTTGATGAAGATGAAAGTCACAAATTAAATTTTGAATATCGTGAAAAAGACAAACCCACCAATGTATTGTCTTTTCCAAGTGAGATTCCTGAAGAAGTTTTAGCCATGCTCGATGCATTACCCATCGGTGATTTAGTCATTTGCATCCCCGTGGTTTTACAAGAGTCGATTGAACAGCAAAAGACACCGATTGAGCATTTCACTCATATGCTGGTTCATGGCACCTTACATTTAATGGGTTATGACCATGAAACTTCTGATGATGATGCTGAAGAAATGGAAGCACTCGAAATTGAAATCTTGAAAAAACTAGGCTTTGAAAACCCTTATACTGTTAAAGAAAGTTGATTTTATAATCAACTCCAAATCCCTCTGCTCTAGAGGGATTTTTTGTTTCATTCAAATGAGATGCCTTTCAAAAACAGATCTCATTCGAAAATCTAAGTATTTGAATACATCATCACGGTGTATTATCGGAAACTCTCCCAAATCCCTACTTGCCCTTCTTTGACGCGTGGAATATTGCCTAATTTAATCCAAGGCATATTATCACCATGAAAATCACTCCCCACAGAGACTTTTAAACCATATTCAGCAATCATTCGATCAACCATTTGTCGTGTTGAAGCGGGTTCCATTGCGGGTGGAAGCTCAACAGCATCCCCACCATATTGTGCAAAGATTTCAATTAAATAACGGGTATTTGTTGCTGATAAATCATAACGTGTTGGGTGTGCCAATACTGCAAAACCTTGACTTTCATGAATCACCTGAATGGTTTCTGCCAAACCTAAACCATCAAATTTCACATAGGCTTTTTTACCTTCCTTAATGTATTTATCAAATGCCTGCTGTGCACGCTGAACAAAACCCTTTTCTACAAGGGTCTTGGCAATATGCGTCCGAGTAATCCGATCAGGTTCACCATCCACCTTTGCCACAACTTCTGCATAAATATCCTGATGAATCAAAGGAATTAGCAGATCACAGATTTGCTTGGCTCGCTCAGCACGAATTTTCTTCTGTTGCGTTAAAAGCTGTTGTAATGGTTCAGGATTTTGCATATTGAGCGCAACAATATGCACACCATAACTTTTTTTAGTCTCAGGTCTGGACCATTGACTAGAGATTTCTACACCTGAAATGATTTGAATTGGTTGATTTTTTGCAAATTGTTCAGCTTGTATTAAGCCATCCATGCTATCGTGGTCCGTCAATGCAAGTGTATGTATGCTTTTCTCGATGGCAGCTTGAACCAATAACTCTGGCGTCAGAGTCCCATCAGAAATATTACTGTGAGTATGTAAATCTATGCCTTGCATCTTTTATACTATCCCATCAACCTGAACAGACTAGATACTTTAACATGAAAGCACTTTTAGACTTTGTGCCCCTCATAATTTTCTTTTATTTATACAAAACGGTTGATCCTAAAAACACCGATCATCCATTATTACAATTGATCGGCTCAGCAGGTGGTGTAAATAACAACAACATTCTTGTTGCAACTACAGGTCTGATTATTTCAATGCTTGTGGTCTATGGTGCATTATTCATTTTCCAAAAATTCCGTCTGGATAAACAACAATGGTTTGTTTTGTTCATGACCGTCATTTTTGGCGGAATCACCTTAATGTTGAGTGATGACTTCTATATTCGCCTGAAAGCTGCAATTTTGAATTTAGCCTTTGCTGGCGCGTTCTTACTCTCTCCCTATTTTGGTAAAGAAAAGAAGCCACTCATTCAAAGATTATTTGGTCCTGTTTTAAACCTGACTGAAAAAGGCTGGAAAAATCTAAACTTTGCATGGGCTGCAATGTTCATTGTCATGTCTTGTTTACATATTTTCTTCGCATTTTTATTTGCAGGTGGAAAATATTGGGGCGAATTTACAGCATTTGGTGACATGATCGTCATGTTTTCCTTTATTATTATCCAGTTTGTTATATTACGAAAACACTTTAAATCTACCGATGAATAAAGTGTTTTAGAAAATCGAGAAATATCATGCCATTATTTGTAATTACGTGTACAGATCAAGCAGGTACAGTAGAAAAACGTCTTGCTGTACGCCCACAACATTTAGCTCGACTCGAGAAGTTAGATGCTGAAGGCCGTGTCATCGTGGCTGGGGCGATGCCGATTGATCGTGAAAATCCACAAGCAGGTTTTTATGGCAGTACTTTAATTCTCGATTTTGACAGCCGTGAAGCTTTGGATGAATGGTTAAAAGATGAACCTTTCTTAAAAGAAGGGATTTATAGTCATATTGATGTTAAACCATTCAATAAAGCATTGCCTAAGGGATAACATAATGCGCGTTGTCGTCCAAAGCTTACTTAGCCTGACTTTAAGTTCTTTTGTACTTTTATCACCTGTTGTCTCGGCTGAGCCTACTCAATCTTCAGCGACTCAAGCAACGACGGCAGCGCCTACTCAGGCGGCCCAACCTGTTGCACCGCCAAAACCGAGTATTATTCCTGCTGTAGCAGGTGCAAATTCCAGCACCCAAACACAGGCGCAAGCACAAGAAAATAAACCTTTAACGGCTGAACAAATTAGCAAAGAAAAAGCGTCTCAAGATGCCAAAGCTAAAGCTTTGGTTAAAGACCAAGCAACACGTTTACAGCAACTTGAAAAGGCCAATTTAGAAGCCCTTTCACAGAACCAAGAATTACAACTCAAAAATGACAATCTGGGTGTACAAGTTCAAGTTCTACAAAGTGAACAAAGTGCGCAAATGTTTTTATATGGTGCTGCAACCATTGCTGTTGGTGTTTTACTTGGCTTTTTAATCGCAAGTTATATCTATACCAAACGTCGTCGTCAGTGGTAAGCCCACTGCTTTGACTTTGCACTTAGAAAGTTTCACGCTATAACCTGATACTGCGAAATGTCAGGTTTTTTCATTTTAATTATTAAAAGGTAATCTGCTTTGTCAAATGCCATTCAAACTGCCGATTTAGACTGGCAATGTATTGATGGAATTGAAGTTCCAATTTCCAAACAATTTGGTGATGTCTATTTTTCTAAAGACAACGGGTTACTTGAAACCCGACACGTATTTTTGAATGGTAATGATCTTTCAACACGACTTGCAGATTTAGATGATTTTGAATACTTCTGTGTTGGTGAAACTGGCTTTGGTACAGGATTAAATATTTTGGCATTGTGGCAACTTTGGCACAATGTTCGTCCAGATAATCATAGCCACTTACATGTGATCAGTGTAGAGAAGTTCCCCTTGTCTAAACAGGATTTAACCCGTGCGTTAAAGGTCTGGACTGAACTTCAACAATTTTCTGATCAGTTGATTCAACACTATCCATTGCCCATCGCTGGTTGTCACCGTTTAAGCTTTCCAGAAGCGCGTTTTTCAATTGATCTGTGGTTAGGTGATGCACATGATGTATTTCCAGCAATGGTTAAAGCCCAACAAGTTAACGCATGGTTTTTAGATGGATTTGCACCCTCTTGTAATCCAGACATGTGGGAAGACAAAGTTTTAAACAATATTGTCAGACTGTCAGATTTTGGAACAACTTTTGCCTCATTCAGCGTGGCAGGTGTGCTTAAACGGGGTCTAAAACAACATGGAATCACTATTTCACGTCCGCGTGGTTTTGGTCATAAACGTGAAATGCTAAAAGCCATTTGGAATCCATCTGAGCAAGCAGTCGAAGAAAATCAATCACAGTCAATGGACCTTGCAGCGCAAAACATTCAAAAAAAAACACGGAAAACTCAAAATAATTTCAATCAACGCCAAATCGCCATCATTGGTGCTGGAATTGCAGGTTTAAGCTGCGCATGGGGATTTGCCCAAAGAGGACATCAAGTTACGATTTACGACCAATCAACGCCTTTAGCAGGTGCTTCTGGTAACCCTCTGGCCTTATTAAATCCGAAACTATGCCCTATCGAGCAAAGTTCGGAACATTTAATGACCTTGGCTTGGCAACATGCCCTACAGCACTATCCAAAATTCCAGGCTTTTCGTGCTATTGCCGTTCAACAATTAGCACAAAAAAATGCTGAACATTTACTGGATTTAGCAGCGCAATATCCTCAAGATTTACTCAAAACTCAAACAGCCGATGATTTAGAGCTACAAACTACACTTGAGAGTTTACAGCTCACTCAAGCGGGTTCAATCTATCCCCAGCAACTCAAAGACCAAATCATTGAACATCCGCTGATTCAATTTAAACATGCTCACATTCATAGTATTGTTCAATCGAATCATCATCAATTAACCCTACAAGATAGCCAGCACACCGATCTTGGTGATTTTAATCATGTGATTGTCTGTTGTGCCAAGGAAAGCCATGCTTTTTTTGAGCAGTTCCCGTTACTCAAACCGATCCGTGGACAAGTCAGTTGGCTCAACAATGCTAAACACCAATTAGATCCGCAATATGCCTACAGTTATGGTGGCTACTGCATGCAGCTTGATGAGCAGCATTTGATTTTAGGTGCTTCTTTTTATCCCAATCGTGATGACACTGAAGTTTTGCTTGAAGACCATGTGCATAACTATGAACTTATCCACAGTGTGTTTCCACAATACGCAGAATCACTCTGCAAAGTTGATGAATGGCACGGGCGTGCTTCTGTACGAGCCCAAAGTCTGGACTATTTTCCATTACTGGGAAAAGTTGAAGCTGAGAAAGAGGTTTATACATTTTCTGGGCTGGGCTCTAAAGGTTTTTTATTTGCGCCCTTGTGTAGTGAAATCTTGGTGGCTTTGGTCCTTAATCAAGCTTGCCCGATTCCCCAAAATTTATTGCAAAAATTAAATCCAAACCGCTTTCAAAAGAAAGTAAAAGCCAAAAAACCTTATTTTAAACCGATTCAATCATGATTCTTTTTTATTGATTATGTGTAATAAAAAAGCGCCTTTCGGCGCTTTTTTACGAACCCTGTTCTAATGGGAGACCTGCATCACGTGCTGCACGTGTTCCCCCCATAAGTACAACGTAATCACGAGAATCATCTAAACTCTCTAATTTTTCAGCAGCTCGAGGCGCTTTACTTCCACCACCACATAAAATGTAAATGGACTGATCCGAATTCACTTGAGTCAAGCTCTCAGCACTTAAACCATCTATAGGCTGATTTACAGCCCCTTTTACATGGCCTTCGGCAAAGGCTTTTGCATCACGAACATCCCAGATAACTGCATTTTCTGGGAACTCAAATGTTGTAATTTCTAATTTACGGATCATTGTGCACTCCTTTGATGTAAACAACACTTGGCAAATGAAGAAAACATCCCTAGCATCTCAGATATTCTTTCCATTTGTAAAGGTCTAAACTATGCCATCTTTCGATATTGTTTCAGAATTAGAGATTTTTGAAGTAAATCATGCTGTTCAAAACACACAAAAAGAAATTGCAACACGCTTTGACTTCCGTGGTCAGGACGTTTCAATCGAAATTAATGAAAAAGCCAAAGAAATTAAAATTTCAACTGAAAGTGATTTCCAGTGTGAACAAGTCTATAGCATGCTTGAAAATCATTTCTTTAAACGTAAAATCGATATTCAAGCCCTTGATCCACAAAAAATGACGGCTTCAGGTAAAAATATTGTGCAAGTGATCAAGCTTAAAGATGGACTTGACTCAGATACCGCAAAAAAAATTAATAAAGCCATTAAAGAAAGTGGCGTCAAAGTGCAATCTTCTATCCAAGGTGACAAGATACGTGTAACTGATAAAAAGCGCGATACATTACAGCAAGTTATGGCATTTTTAAAAGAACAACAATTCGGTGTACCTTTACAATTTAATAACTTCAAAGACTAAGGTCTTTAGCAACACTATAGGTTAAGACATGACTCAGACCAACCGTTTATCTAAACTTGTGAAAGCGACTTCTAAATTCCCTAAAGGCATTCGTAGTACGCTCTGGAGTAAGGCGTTTGGTCGAGTTGTGCCTATGGTGGGCACAGCCAATATTAAGTACCTAGAAGTCAGCCATTCAAAAGTTGTGGTGGAAATTAAAAACCACCGTGCCATGCAAAACCATATTGGACAATTACACGCTGTTGCAATGGCGTTGATTGCTGAAACAGCAACAGGCTTTGTCACAGGTATGAATGTTCCTGATAGTTCAATTGTCTTGATCAAAAGCATGCATATTGAATATAAACGACCATCTAAAGGTGATATGACAGCAACAGCGACATTGAGCAAAGAACAAATTTTAGAAATGCAAAGCTCTGAAAAAGGTGAAACGCTGGTTCCAGTCACCATTATGGATGAGTCTGGAAAAGAGCCTGTAGAATGCCAAATGGTGTGGGCTTGGGTGTCAAAAGAACGCCTAAAAAAGAAATAAATACAAATCTGCAAATGTAAATAAAACTTACTGTTTAGTAAGTATAAAATTTACCAAAGTACAAATAATGAGTGACGATTATTCACTATATTCATGCTTATTTACTCATCAAGATGGTGTTATTTCCACCACCATCTTGAACTATTGAGATTTGAACTATAGAGAATAACCATGCGATCAGCTACGCCAAGAAAAATTATTGTACTCAGCCTCATTCTAAGCCCTATTTTGTTTCTCACTGCATGTGCCCAAAATCCAAATCACGTTGCTACTGCTGCAACGGGCAACACATTAGCAGCGAAATCAAACACCCAACAAACGCAACAAAATAAAGCCATTGTGACTGATTTTTATGAAGGTGTATTTCAAAAGCATCAAGTTAAAGCATATGCAGATCGTTATATTGGTGACCAATATATTCAGCACAATCCGCGTGTTCCAGATGGTAAAGCGCCCTTTGTAAATCACTTTACCCAGTATTTCCAAAAAAATCCCGAAGCAAAAAGTGTAATCAAACGTGCTGTCGCAGAAGGAAACTTAGTATTTTTACACGTTCATTCAGCTCAAAATCCACAAGATCGTGGTGTTGCGATTGTCGATATCTTTAGAGTCGAAAATGGAAAAATTGTTGAACACTGGGATGTACAACAAGCTGTTCCAGAATCAAGCGCCAACAGCAATACCATGTTTTAACACAGTATTTAAATCAAACGATCTAAGCACCTATTCCATAAAAAATCCCAAACAATGTTGGGATTTTTTATCTTGATCATTCAAGCACTTTGCGACGCTAAATACTTCTGCTTTACATCTTCAGGAATTTGGCGTTTATTTCCCGCAACATCTACAGCAACAAAAGTAAATACACCTGCAGTCACACGTTTGGCAGCACGAGAACTGTCATGACTATCCCAAACTTCGATCTGCATTTGAATCGATGTATTACCGACCTTTAAAAGCTTGGTATAACAACTGATCACATCCCCCACTTTTACGGGAACAAGAAAAGTCATCTGATTAATCGAAATCGTTGCACAACGCCCTTTACTAAAGCGTTCTGCATGAATTGCACCAGCCAAATCCATTTGTGAAACAATCCAACCACCAAAAACATCACCACTCCAGTTTGTATCTGCTGGCATTGCGATGGTTTGTAAAGACAGTGTACCTTCAGGTTTTACATGAGAATCTGACACAATAACTCCGAGCCCGTGAATTACTTATGGGCATTTAATTGTTGATCTAACCATTCTTGTAATTGGTTAGCACGTAACGCACCACTTATTCTAGCAACTTCCGTGGTTTTATTCATTAAAACCAAGGTTGGGATACTGCGAATATTAAATGCACTACTTAACCGTGGATTCGCTTCAGTATCAATTTTAGCAAAAGCCACATGGGGGTTATTTTTTGCAACTTCAGCAAAATGCGGTGCCATCATTTTGCATGGGCCACACCACTCTGCCCATAAATCAATCATAATTGGCAAATCACTATGACTAACAAAGTTACTAAAATTTTGTTCATTTAACTCAATAGGAGCAAGTGCAATCAAATTTTGATGACATTGACCACAAGTGGGTTGAGCATTTAGTTTATCTTCGGGAACTCGGTTTTTTGCGCCACATGATGGACATACAATAATCATCTAGCTCACTCCAATATGTTGATGTAAAAACTCTAATTGGGTCAAAATTGATTTTTCCAACCATTTCCCATGATAAATATCAAAATGCGCCATATCCCATTCATGATATTGCACAAAAGGTGCAATATTTGTTGCCGTTTCTCGGCTAGATTCAATCGGGATAAAACTGTCTTTCTTAGCTGCAATAAATAGCACAGGAATATTAATACTTCTGACGGTCTGAATTGGTCTAAAACGGATTAAATTAAAAAATACCCTTGCCGGAACTTCACCACTCCAAAAGTAGTCTGGATTTACAATCGACATATAGCCGTTATAACTATCTTTGGTCGGAATAAAACATAAATCAAAGGGATGTACCACTGGTAAGGTTCTTGGAAGCATGCCAACTTTTGCCCCCATATAATCTTGACTGGATATTTTTAATGCCTTGGGTAACTGTTGAATTGGAAATAATTTTGCAGTTTCTGCCCCATCCACATAAGGCACTTGCACCATAATGGCTTGGACACTTTTTAGCTCACTTGCAAGACTAAGTACATAGCCGCCACTCAAAGAGGTCCCCCAAAGCACTATTTTTTTTGGATTAATTTTCTTTTGTGTTGCAACATAACTGACCACAGTTTTCCAATCATCCAACTGATTTTGCAATGAAATCAGTTCACGAGGAAAGCCTGTACTTCCTCCCCAAAAACGATAATCAAACAGTACAACCGCATAGCCTGCCTGTGCAATTTTTTGCGCATAGCTCACCAACTTAAATTGTCTTAAACATGCAAATCCATGAGCCATAATAATAACAGCAGGTTTTTTTAGATTTTTAGGTCGATAAAAATCCGCCGCTATGACTTCTTGTCCAATGGGAATATATAGTGGTTCAACTGTATATGCGTACATACACACTCCATTGCGTTATCTTTTATAGATATTTCTTTTATAAATCTTTTATCGTTCAAACTCAGTTCTGAGCTTAATGCTATTATATATAGCATATTGGATTTTAAATCATATAGGAGTGACGAAATGAGTGAAAATGTTGGTTTTGCTGGTCAAATTGGTCCAGAACATATTGCTCAAGTGGCAGAAAAAGGCTTTAAGTCTATAATGAATAATCGTCCTGATTTGGAAGGCGGAACAGAACAGCCTACAAGTGCTCAAATTGAAGAAGCTGCACGTGCTGCAGGTTTGGACTATGTATTTCTACCTGTCGTTGCTGGTCAAATCACAGAAGTTGATGTCAGAAGCTTTGCCAACCGCTTTAACGAGCTTCCAAAACCAGTACTCATGTTTTGTCGTACAGGTAATCGTTCAAATAACCTCTATCAAATTGCAAAACAAATGGATTTATTAGACGACGAATAAATTCTCATGAATATAGAAGGCATTCTATTGAATGTCTTTTGGTTCACCTTAAATGGAAAAGCTTAAATTTTTACAGCAATTCGAATAGATTGCACTTTTAAAATTTTGCAACAATTTAAACAGATCTGTTTAGTGAATCAAACAGGTATTGTACCTATGCTTAAATGGTTATATGACAAACTAAGCAAGTTCACGATATGATCTTTGGCATCGTTTCGTCTTTTCCATAATTTAAAAATAAAGGGATCTTCACATGCAACAGGCTCTATTTGGTGGTGGCTGCTTTTGGTGTACCGAAGCCGTATTTTTACAGCTCAAAGGTGTCAATCACGTAGTCAGTGGTTATGCTGGCGGGCATACTCCCAATCCAACTTATGAAGCAATTTGTAATGGGGATACCAATCATGCTGAAGTGATTTTGATTGAATTTGATGAACAGCAAATCAATTATCAACAATTACTCACGGTTTTTTTTGCAATTCATGATCCAACTACATTAAACCGCCAAGGCAATGATATTGGAACACAATATCGTTCGGTGATTTATTACTTCAATGAACAGCAAAAACTTGAATCTGAACAATTTATTGAGCAGCTTAAAGCAGATGGTTTAAATATTGTGACTGAACTCAGTCCAGCACCCACCTTCCATCCTGCCGAAGAATATCATCAAAACTTCTTTGCCCGTAATCCTGCGCAAGGTTATTGTAATTTTGCCATTCCACCAAAATTACTCAAACTTCATAGCCAATTTCAAGATCTTTTAAAAGAATAAGATCACTGAAAATACTTCACTTTATATAACAAAAGTGAACTAACCCAATAGCCAAAATATCAACATAAAAAAACCTCCTTAAAAGGAGGTTTTAAAATATTTGTAATTATTTAAATTAATTATCACTCATAAAGGCAAGATCATTTAATCCTGCTTCACTTGCACGAGACATCACTTGTGCAACGGTATCATAGCGAGATTCTTTATCCGCTCTCAACTGTACAGCTGGTTTTACTGGCTTTTGACCTTCTTCATCAAATCGTTTAGCCAATTCATCTAAAGTAATGACTTTATCATTCCAAGCCACATCGCCATTCTGATTGATACTGATGGTAATTGCTTCAGGTGGAGGCGCGATTACTTCAGCAGTAGTCTTTGGTAAAGTTAATGGTATCGATGGGTTAGCAACGGTGGCTGTCACCAAGAAGATGATCATCAATACCAACATAATATCGATCAGCGGAATGAGATTCATCTCATTCATGCCAGAATCGTTGTCTTCTCCCAATTGAAAAGCCATTAAGCTTGACCTCCAACTAAACCTTTACTGGTAGATTCAGATTCAACTTTTTGCGTTGAAGAATCTTGTTGTAACATCGTATCAATTAACAAACCATGTGCTTGATCTTGCAACTCATTTGACAATGTACGGTTAAAACGTACGCAAATGTTATATGCCAATACCGCTGGAATCGCAACAGCAAGACCTAGACCAGTCATGATCAGTGCCTCACCAACTGGCGTTGCAACTTGAGCTAAACCTGCTTGACCACTTTTACCTACAGCAACAAGTGCGTGGAAGATTCCCCATACCGTACCAAATAAACCAACAAATGGTGCAAGTGAAGCAATCGTTCCTAAAACTGAAACACCTTTTTCAGCATTGGCCTTTTCTGCTGAGATTTGACGTAGTAACGCTTGTTCTGCAACTGCTTTACGTTGGTCAAAGCTTAATGGCGCAAGCTTGGCTTTTAATGCTTTTAAAGCCTGAGCAAGGTGATCCTGAGCAACCTGCTTGAGTTGACGCGTGCCTAGAATACGCAAAATGAACACAGTCCACGTTGCAATAGACATTGCCAATAACACGAAATACAGTGTCTTACTGACCGCATCAGCATGTTGCCAATAAACTGAAAAGTTCATATGCACATTTCCTAATTCTTAAAAAAATTATTTACTTTTTAGAGACCGACAATGCAAAATCTTGCCTAATTTTAAATGGTACACCCGCACCATTTTCTCTATAAGCTTTAAATTTTGCAGATTGAGTCTGCTTAACAACATAACTATCTAAACTTGAATTACCACTAGATTGAAGAATACGAACATTGGTAATATTTCCGCCCGCATCCGCAGTAATTTCTAGATTCACAACTTTTGTTCCATCTTCTGGAGACATCAGTTTAAGTAATTGCTCTTTTGCGATACGTGGACTACGACTCCAAGACACCTGACCTTCATTTACATTACGCGGCGTGTTTCTTTGCTCTTGATCACGACGTTGACGATCGCGCTCATCTTGCTCACGTTTTTGACGATCACGTTCATCTTGTTCACGTTTCTGCTGTTCCGCACGCTTCTGATCATCTTGACGTTTTTGCTCATCTTGACGTGCCTTATCCTGCTTCTGTTGCTCTTCTAAACGCTTTTGTTCTTCAAGCTTTCTTGCCCGATCATCATTTTCTACAGGTTTTTTCTGCTCAATGATTTTTGGCTTAACCACAGGTTTAGGCTCAACTTTCTTCTCTATAGGTTTCGGTTGAACTTTAGGTTTGATGGGTTCAGATGGCGGCGGCGGCGGTGGAACATCTTCTTTTAACTTTAAAAATTTGATTTTTAAAGGTTCTTTCTTTATTTGAGGCAGTTCAAATGGTTTCATATGACTTACCCCCCACAACACACCTACGTGCCCGACAACAACTGCTAACACTGCAGCAAGGACTTTTTTCTTCATCGGTGGTGGCGTTTGAAGTGGTGCAATGGAAGACTGACTCATAAGAATCTAAATACCTAAAATTGAGCAAACTACAAAAAATTATTCAGTTTGTAGATTAAGCTCATCGGATAGAACAATTAAAGTGCAACAATGATAAATGAGAAGTGTTTTCATTTGCAACTGGTTTTTCAATGTTTTTAATCGATTTTACAAATTAAAAATAAAAAAAGGATGCATAAAGCATCCTTTTTTATGACTCATATTAAATGAATATTCACATGTTATTGAAAAACAACAGTCTTATTGCCATCGACAATAATACGGTCTTCTAGATGCCATTTGACCGCTCTAGCAAGTACGTTACGTTCAACATCTTGGCCTAATTCACGCAGTTGATCCACAGTAAAATCGTGGTTTACTCGTTCTACATCTTGCTCAATGATTGGGCCTTGATCCAGATCAGCCGTCACATAATGCGCTGTTGCCCCAATCAATTTAACGCCTTTTTCATAAGCCTGTTTATATGGATTTGCCCCCACAAAAGCAGGTAAAAATGAGTGATGAATATTGATCACTTTCATTTCCCACTTTTGTACAAACTCTTCATCGAGAATTTGCATATAACGCGCGAGAACCAGTAAATCATTCCCTTGCATTAACTCATCGATCTTTGTATAGGCTTCACGTTTATTTTCTTTGTTGACTGGAACCACATAGAAAGGGATACCAAAGTTTTCTACAGATTCACGTAAGTCTTCATGGTTTGAAACCACTTGGGTAATTTCACAAGGTAAGCCACCACGTGAATGACGCCATAACAACTCAAGCAAAGCATGGTCAACTTTAGACACCAAAATACCGACTTTTTTAATGTCACTCACCAAAGCCAAACGCCAATGCATACTATAGCGTTCAGCCACATTGGTTGCGAAAGTTTGAATGAGACTCTCACGACGGGATTGCAAATGATCAAGTTCAAACTCAACACGCATAAAATAACGCCCGCCCTGAGCTTCAGTTGCGTATTGATCAAGCGCAGTAATGTTCGCGCCCTGATGATACAAAAAGCTCGATACAGCTTGCACGATTCCTGGCTTGTCTTCACAAGTAATCAGTAGACGTGCTGTGTTGGCAGTAGTCATGTTCATGTTGATGGATATCACTTATAAGTTAATTTAAAAACAGCCGAATATTTTAACGCTTTTTCATCAGCTTTCAATCTTGATTCCGCATCAATCGCGTTTTACAGCAGATAAACTGGCAAATAATTCCGAAGAACCGAAGCTTTCTAGCAAGCGTTCATAGGTTTCGCGACTTTCGCCACGTAAATAAGGACCTTCTAAAAACACCATCTGGCGCAATGCTTGCCAAATCCATTTTTCATCTAAATGGTTGGAATCACTTAAATGCCCAGACATATATAGGAAGTTGGTCCAGTTGGTCAGGACAATCCAAATATTGATGATGAGTGCTTCAATTTCAGAAGGTGTCATCTGCATCAGTCCCGCTTCAACAAAGGCATGATAAATTTTTTGCCCTTGTTGCATCACCTTGCCAGCAAAGCGAGGATAAATTTTTCTAAAGTCGTCGTTATTTTCAATTAAATGGTAAACATCACGATGTAGAAAGCGATATTCCCATAGCTGACTACTTAAAACTTGGAAATAACGGATTTTGTCATTCGCATTGACTCCACGGTCATCGGGTAATGACAGCATATCTAAAGTTTCTTTTTGGTATTGTTCCATCAATTCTTTGATGATTTCTTGTTTGTTTCGAAAATGATAATACAAATTTCCAGGACTGATCCCAAGCTCTGCTGCAATATGATTCGTTGTAACTGCACGTTCGCCGCGCTCATTAAAAAGTTGCAGACTAATCTGCAAAATTCGGTCTTTCGTTTTCAAAGTTTTGGAGCTCGACATCCTATTACCATTTTTAACCGTTAGCACAAGCTAACATAAAGTGACTTGACTATTTAGAGTATTTACTCTAAAAATTATATTATATTAACCTATTCGTAAATGGTGTTTGTCATGAACAGTCATACAAAAACAAATTCAATGACTTCTTACTCACCTGAAGTTCAACGTATGCATGACATTCTTGAACAACAGAAAGTCGCTTATCAACGCTACCCTGTTCCTACAGCAAAGGAACGTATTGAACGTTTAGCTCGCTTAAAGAAAGTTCTGGTAAAATACCAAGATCAATTTGCAGAAGCAATCAATCAAGACTACGGCAATCGTTCAATCAGCGAAACTAAAATTGGTGAACTACTCACATGTTTAGAACAAATTAAATATTATAGCAAGCATTTAACAGCATGGATGAAACCATCTAAGCGCCATGTGTCTATCTTACACCAACCAGCCAAAGCTTGGGTGCAATATCAGCCTTTAGGTGTGATTGGAATTATTGCACCATGGAACTATCCATTATTGCTTTCTGTTGGCCCACTGATTTGTGCACTGGCTGCTGGAAATCACGCAATACTCAAAATTTCAAGTTCATCTTCTAATTTTGGCTTCGTTCTTGAAAATGCACTCTCAGAAGCATTTCCACAAGAATTGGTTGCCGTGGTCAATGGCGGTGGTCAAATTTCCGATGCATTTTCACATTTAGCATTCGATAAAATCATTTTTACTGGCTCTACCAATGTCGGTAAAACCGTGATGTCTGCTGCTGCCGAAAATCTAGTGCCTGTTATTCTTGAGCTTGGTGGTAAATCACCTGTAATCGTACATCCTTCAAGCGATCTCAATCTGGTCGCTGAACGTATTGCTTTTGGTAAATTGTGGAACTCTGGTCAAACCTGTGTAGCACCAGACTATATGTTCCTACCTCGAGGAAAAACTGCCGAGTTTATTGAAAGCTTTAAACAAGCTGCAACAACAATGTACCCGACGATTCGTGATAATCAAGATTACACCAGCATTATCAACGATAAGCAGTACAACCGTGTTCAAGGTTATTTAGAGGATGCACGTCAACAAGGCGCTGAGTTGATTGAAATCAATCCTCAAAATGAAGAATTAGCGAGTGTACGTAAAATTGCCCCAACATTCTTAACAGGTGTTCTACCGACAATGGACATTATGAAGAATGAAATCTTTGGTCCAGTGCTTCCAATTATGGAATATGATCAAATTGACGATGTAATTGACTTTATTAATGGCAGACCGCGTCCACTTGCTTTATACTATTTCGACTTTGACAATGCCCGCGCAGAATACGTTTCTCAACGTACCCATTCTGGGCATTTCGGTCAAAATGCCGTAGTTACCCATGTTGCACAAGACGATTTACCATTTGGTGGCGTTGGTGCATCTGGCATGGGCAAATATCATGGCCCAGAAGGTTTCTTTGGTTTATCACATGAGCGTTCAGTAATGTCTATTCCTAAGCTATTTAGCTTAAAATTCATATTAGCGCCTTATGACAAAGCCCTAAATAAGATTTTAGAGAAAACTTTCTTACGCTAACTGATCAAGGCATGATCTATCAAATTAGATCATGTTGCGTTTTGACGAATTCCGCTTGTCTTTTAAGCGGAATTTTGGTATAAAACGCCCCTTGAATGAATTCAATCCGTTTTATTTTGACTGGCCATACAGATTTGCTGTTGGCTAAATCAATGGAGTTACACCATGTCTAAGGTTTGCCAAGTTACCGGCAAGCGTCCAGTCGTTGGTAACAACGTCTCACACGCCAACAACAAAACTAAACGCCGGTTCGAGCCGAACCTGCATCACCACCGTTTCTGGTTAGAAAGCGAAAAACGTTTTGTACGTCTTCGTCTAACCACTAAAGGTATGCGTATTATCGACAAATTGGGCATTGAAAAGGTTGTTGCTGACCTTCGTGCTCAAGGTCAAAAGATCTAAGGAGTCTGAACCATGCGTGATAAAATTCGCTTAGTTTCTACTGCTGGTACAGGTTATTTCTATACCACTACTAAGAACAAACGTACTATGCCGGAAAAAATGGAAATCAAAAAATTTGATCCAAAAATCCGTCAACACGTAATCTTCAAAGAAGCTAAAATTAAATAATTTTAGTTTTCTTAAAAAATACGATCCATTTGGGTCGTTTTTTTTGCCTTTTTTTTCTTCGACTTGTTAAACTCTTTAGCGAATTTGGCACTGATTGTGCATTTTATATGGCTTTATACAAAGTCATTACCTTAAGAAATGATTTTTTGAATGATTTCTCCTGAAGATTTAAGGAGTATTTAGTGCCTCATGATGTAGATCTGATTATTTTACTTGCAGTTGGTTTTGGTATAGCCCTGATCTTTGGCTATATCGCTGCACGATTACGCCTGCCACCTTTGATTGGTTATTTAATTGCGGGAATTATCATCAGCCCCAATACCCCAGGTGTTGTTGCAGACATCGCGCTGGCCAATCAGCTTGCTGAATTAGGCGTCATGTTCTTGATGTTCGGTGTCGGGATGCATTTTTCCCTCAACGATTTAATGCAAGTCCGAAAAATTGCCCTCCCTGGTGCAATTTTACAAATCGCGGTTGCGACCTTACTGGGTATGGCAGTTTCCATCTTTTGGGGCTGGAGCTTTGGTTCTGCACTGGTCTTTGGCTTAAGTTTATCCTGTGCAAGTACGGTGGTTTTACTCAAAGCATTAGGTGACAAAGGGCTACTTAACTCGGTGAATGGTAAGATTGCCGTTGGCTGGTTGCTGGTCGAAGATCTGGTCATGGTTTTAGTCTTGGTTCTACTGCCTGCAACAGCTGTACTTTTAGGCGGACATCCTATTGCAGGACATGAATCTGATCAAAACATTTGGTTAACACTCGGCATCACCCTATTAAAAGTAACTGGTTTTATCGCCTTTATGCTCATCATTGGCAAACGCCTTGTGCCAATGATTATGCAATATGTGGCACGTTTAGGCTCTAGAGAGCTTTTTACTTTAACCGTAGTCGCAGCAGCAGTTTCAATCGCTTATGGCTCATACGCAATCTTCGGCGTTTCTATGGCACTTGGAGCGTTCTTTGCCGGAATGGTGGTTAAAGAATCAGATTTTAGTCATCGTGCAGAAGAAGAAACCTTACCTTTACGCGAAATTTTCTCGATTTTGTTCTTCGTTTCTGTCGGGATGTTATTTGATCCACGTATTATTGTGGAACAGCCTCTGCATATTTTAGCAGTCATTGCCATTATTATGATTGGTAAGACGCTGGCAGCGATGGCATTGGTGTTATTTTTCCGTTATCCCATCAATACAGCATTAACAGTGGGCGCCAGTTTGGCACAAATTGGAGAGTTCTCCTTTATTCTGGCAACCTTAGGCTTGTCACTGGGATTACTTAGCCCTGAAGCGCAAAACTTAATCTTAGCGGGTGCTTTATTTTCTATCACCCTCAATTCATTTCTATTTTCTGCGATCGAACCTGTGCAAAACTGGATCCGTGAGCGTTCGCATTTGGCGCGCTTACTTGAGCGTAGCGGTGACCCATTGGCAATGCTTCCAGATGAAGTTGATCAAGCGTATTTACGTGATCAAGTGGTGATTGTTGGTCATGGTGAAGTCGGACGTCGTATTACCAAAACATTGATGGATGATGGCATCAAAGTGGTCATCGCTGAAGAGAACCGCGAAATTGTAGAGAATTTGCGTGAAAAAGGCATCGCTGCGGTTTCTGGTCGAGCAACAGAACCCAGTGTTTTGATTCAAGCCCATATCCAACATGCACGACTATTGGTGATTTCACCGATGGATATTGTAGATATTCATAAAATTGTCGATACAGCCAAGCTGCTTAATCCAGAAATTCAAGTGTTAGTCTGTGCTGAAAATAAAGAAGAAGCTGAAGTGATCCGTAAAGACAATGTCGGTGAAGTCTATTATGCAAAAGAGGAAATGGCGAAAAACATGAGTAATCATATTTTAAACCAGATCCAAATTGCTCATCATCATGAACCAACACATTGAATTCGGGTCATCTTTAAAACGTAGATCTTTAAAACGTAGCTAAAACCACACGACTGTTCTTTGTGGACCTTGGAAAGTCGTGGTGCTTCCTTTATGTAATGGTATCGATAACGATGTTGGATGGGGCATCATCGCCCCATCTAACAAAAGATTTAAAACTTCTAGAATTTGACGCCATTTGCGTATGTCAGGTTATTTACCTACAAAGAAAAACGCACTCGAAAGTGCGTTTATTGTATTTATTCTAGAATAAATGAAATCACTAGCTCATAAATTTTGGTTGTTCATCAACAACTTCAGCGTGCCATTCATCTGCCTGTTTTTCAAGTAACGCAAATAATGCAGCCTGAATCATCTGTTGTGCAATCGCTGGCGTTTGATCACCCAGTAATGCTTTCACTTCTTCATTAAATTGAATAGTGACCAAGGGCTCTTTTTCAGAACCTGCATTACGCAGTGCCAGCTCCCCACTTTCGAGCTGTACCAACTCCAAAATAGCTTCCTGATTTCCAAATAACTCTTTTAACTGTTCGATAGACATAAATCCTCCATGCTCAACATGGGGCAAGGTGCTGAATGCACTTTGCATCTTGTAGATATTTTATATAGTCATTTAAAACAAAATTTCAAGTATATCTGATCAAAAAGATCAGAATTCAACCATTTCATTACGAAAACCATCAATAAGTTGCGATAAATCTCGGTGCCACTCTCTTAAAATCTTTGTATCAGGCAACCAAGCTTGTGGTGTTTGCGTCACTTTGATAATTAAGTTTGATGATGTTTCATCCTCTGGTTCTGGCGCACTTGGTTCAGGTGCATATTGACAAAGTCGATACGCTCTTTTGAGTTCAGCAATAAATCCTTCTTTGGCTAATTTTTGCATCACTAAAACTTCTGGTGAGACTTGTCCTTTAGCCGCCATATTTTCTTCGATTGACTTTAAGGTTGGGGAAAAATCATTTAAACGGTAATAACGTACCAACTCTTGCAGAAATGCTAAAACCGCGCCATGTAAATGAAATACTGCTGCTTCACGATGTGCTTGAGCTTGTTGAACATTTTCAGTTTGTTCTCCCTGCATACATGCAAGACGAGCAAAATAAAGTTTTTGATTGGTACGGTCTGCATGAAAGCGAGCTACACGTGACATGGAAGTTCCCTAAGATTTTGGCATTCTTTACAGTCTTAGCTTAATCTTTATTGAACAAAAATCACAATGAATTTTATCCATGTTGTATGTCAATAAAATAGATAGCGCTCGTTTTTGCAAGAATATCAATTTAAGTTTTTATTTTTATCATGGTTTGACGAGATTATTTAAATACTAAAATAAAAAAAAGGAGCAATAAATGCTCCTTAGACTATCTGCCAATTATGCTTCTGGCTTATCTTCCGCTGCTTTTACACGAATTCCATGACCATGTAAGCGCAAGGTATTTAAACCTTTAATCGCTTTAACTGCTTCTCTACCATGTGGCATTTCAACAAAAGCAAAACCTTTCGATTTACCTGTTGCCGCATCAAGCACTAGAGTACAAGTATCTACTGTACCGTATTGCTTAAATAACTCTAACAATTCAGCTTCAGTTACAGTACGTTCTAAATTACGAACTAAAATTTTCATCTCACAACCTTAAAATATAAACGAGGCAAAAAACATCAAAAAGCACTCGCCTACCTACTTTTTGAATGAAAAACGATTGCTATAGTTTAATCTAGATCTATACCAAAATCTAAATTAATCGCCCGACGCTCGATTAGGGCACTTTTTACAGTTTGCTCTCGCTGTCTATAGTGGGTTTCTGTGCTACATAAATTTCGAGTTAAATCATTGAGAAAATAACTTTCAATCTTACGACCTTGTTCATCTGTTTGCGTATGTGCCCAAAAACTTAAATTTTGTTTGGTTAGAATAAGTTCATTTTGAGCACGTGTTAAAGCCACATAAAGTACACGGCGCTCTTCTTCAACTTCATCGAAATTCCCTTGCGCACGTGCATTTGGGTACTGTCCAGCAGAGACATTTGCCACATAGCAAACCTTTTGTTCTGTACCTTTAGCAGAATGGATGGTAATTAAAGTTACCACATCATCTTGCGACTGACGCTCAATTTCACTGATTGAAACAGGGTCAAGTACATATTCTTCTAAGAACTCGCTCAGTTGGGTATGTTTAGACGCCAGTTGCTTGACCAGATCAAAATCACCCACCCGTTTATGCCAATCTTTTTTGGCATAGTTTTCTTCAAGTTGGTTGAGAATAGCCTCTACACCGAGTTTCACACAGGCTTCAACTTCGGTTTTTAATACACTCATTTGCTTCATAATCAGCAATGTATTGTCAGGAATGCGCCCAAACTTCTCTAATTTTTCTGTAATTTTCTCAATATCTGCATCCAGTAAGAGCTGTTGCGCCAGCTTACTCGCACCGACGTCGCCCACGCCATTCCATAAGGTTAAAAACCGCATCCACGCAATATCATCCAATGGATTAGCAATAACACGCAATAAACTCAATAAGTCTTTGACATGCGCTGTTTCAAGTAACTTCATCCCTCCAATAAATCGGTAGGGAACATTGGCTTGGATAAAAGCAGCCTCAATATGTCTTGCCGCAAAGGCTGAGCGCACCAACACCATATGGTCATGCCAAGCTGAACCTTCCAATAAATGCCGCTCTTTGATGTCGATCGCGATCCATTTTGCTTCATCAAACTCGTTTGGAAAAACATGCATTCGCGGTTTAATACCATCACCACGATAAGCTTCCAGTTTTTTATCGTAATGAATCGAACTTTGATCGAGTAACCAGTTGGAAAAATCTAAAATTTCTTGAGTAGAACGATAATTTTTTTCTAATTTGAAAATCTCTGCATCTGGCACACGCTCTTTAAAATGGTGGATATTTTCAAAATCCGCACCACGAAAACCATAAATCGACTGTGCATCGTCCCCGACGCAGAACAGTGATGTTTTATCTTTTAATGGTTCAAGAATTGCCCACTGCAAAGGATTGGTATCTTGCATTTCATCAACCAGCATGTACTGGCATAAGCCCGCAACATAATCCGCTAAACCATCAGACTGTGCCAAAGCAGAAGCAACCACGGCGAGAATATCATCGTAATCTAGAAAACTACGTGCCCGCTTACGGGTTTCGTACTCTTTCATGATTTCTGCGATTTGATCTTTATCGTCTAAAAACTCAGGCAGTTGCTTTTCTAAAGCCAAACTTAGTTTTTGCCGAGTATTGCGTGCAAAGGAATATAAATCACAAAGCTGTTGTGGTTTAGGTAAGGCGTTGGGATTCTTTTTATCATCCTTTCCACGAATCAAACGGAACAACATCAATTGATCATCACGATCTATGATCGAAAATTGATCTAATCCAAAAGCTTTTGGCACACGTCTAAGTAAATACATGCAAAAGGTATGAAATGTAGATGCGCGTAACCCTTTGGCCTGATCACCTAAAGCAAGCTCTACCCGCGCCACAATCTCGCTGGCAGAACGGCGGGTAAATGTCAAAATTTGGATTTGATTGGCAGGAATGCCTTGATCAATGAGATATGCAGCTCGTGCCACAATGGTTTTGGTTTTGCCACAACCTGCCCCAGCAAGAACTAGACTATGTTTTGTTTCAGTCGTAGCAGCTTGTTTTTGTTGAGGGTTTAATTCATTAATCAGGTTGGCTAAACTCATTTTCACTCATCATTTTATGGATGGCTGCTAGTTTAGCAGAGCTATAGTGAAATTATGCATTTTAACCCAAGAATCAAGTCGTGAATTGACGCTTAAATCAGGACATACCAATGAAGAAAAATTCAAGACAATAAAATTTATCACCCATAGCAGAGATTAAAGGAGAGCTTCGATAATAAAAACAACCCTATAATCTTAACAACCGAGCCACACTCTCACAACAGCGTTCTAAATTTTGCTCACCATGCTTTAATGCTGTTGCTAAATCACATGCACCATCAACTATTCCAAAAATTGCACTAAAGCCTTCTGCATAAAGCTCATCGACGCCTTCACCGATATGCCCTGCAAAAGCAATCACAGGTTTATTCAACTGCTTGGCAACTTGCGCCACCCCAAAAGGCGTTTTGCCAAACTTAGTTTGAAAATCAATACCGCCCTCACCAGTAAACACATAATCCGCTTGTGCAATTTTTTCCTCAAGTTGGGTTTCTTTAATCACAATTTCTACACCAGAGCGTATTTTTGCTCCTGTAAAAGCCATAAGTCCGAAACCCAAACCGCCTGCAGCACCAGCACCCTGTACATTTGCAACATCAACATTCAACTGTTGTTTCACCAACGCAGCAAAATGATCAAGATTTTGATCTAAGATCCCAACCATCTCAGCAGTTGCTCCTTTCTGTGGCGCAAAAATAAAAGAAGCACCATTTGGACCACATAATGGATTGTTTACATCACTGGCAATAATAATTTCAGTTGCTTTTAAACGCGCATCGAGTTGTGAAAGATCAATGCTTTTGATCTGCTGAAGCTGCCCACCACCCACGTCTACAGAATGGTTATTCTCATCTAAAAATTTTGCCCCTAAAGCCTGTGCCATCCCGGCACCAGCATCATTGGTGACACTACCACCCAGGCCAATAATGATTTTACCAACACCCAAATCCAAAGCGGCTTTGATCATTTCGCCAGTACCCAGAGTTGACGTCACTAAAGGATTGCGTTGAGACTTTTCGATCAGGTGAATACCATTTGCCAGCGCCATTTCTATAACAGCCGTCTGACCACCATCAATTAATCCCCAATAGGTCGATATTCGTTGCTGAGCGAATGGACCAGTGACCTCAACATATACTTTACGACCACTTCGTGCAGCGACCAAAGCATCGACTGTTCCCTCACCACCATCTGCCATAGGTACATGAATAAACTGTGCATCAGCAATGACTTTTTCAATACCACGTTGCATTGCAAAACAAGCTTGTTCGGCTGTCATACTTTCTTTAAATGAGTCAGGCGCAAGAACAAAAACTTTAGACATGAGCAAATGCATTTCGATGAGATTCAAAAAATAACATAACGATTTTTCGAGTATAGATAAACTAATAAATTCATAATTAAGACTAAAGAAATGACAACTATGCAACGCGTAAACCTTAGTAAGACCGCCCCAGAACTATATAAAACGGTCATCGAACTTGAAAATTTATCTATGCAAAAAGTTCAGCAAGCTGGGCTTGATGTTGGATTCTCTCATTTACTCAAATTAAGAGCTTCGCAAATTAACCAATGTGCTTTCTGTGTTCGTATGCATACCCAAGATGCAATTAAAGCGGGTGAGTCAACTGATCGTATTGCGTTGATTAGTGCTTGGCGTGAAAGTGAATACTTTACTGAAAAAGAACGTGCGGCTTTAATTTTAATTGAAGAGATTACTTTAATTGCCAATCAACATTTTCCAGATAGCGCTTATGAACAAGCTGCACAGCATTTATCCAGTGATGAAATCACGGCGATTGAATGGGTTGCGATTGTGATCAACACATGGAACCGTATCGCCATTTCCAGCCAATATAAAGTCGCGAAATAAGCTAAGTTTCAACACTTAAATCATTTATCTAGGCAACACCTCGCTTTTCAGAAATGTTAATTGAGATAAGATTTAACTGAATACTGCTCTAGTTGCATAAATATTTACGCCAAAATGCAAAACGCCTGATGTCATTGATCAGGCGTTTTTTTAAATGCACATATGATTTCAAACATTAAGTAAAACCTTAATGGCTCGCGGGTGGGATTTGTTTAATTGCTGCAGCAAAGGTGAGATAGTTGACCCCTTGGAATAAAATATCCACACCTAAAAATAATCCGAGTACCCAAAAAGGGGAATCTGGTGATGCCAGAATAATTGCACCTGTTGCCAAGGTTAAAAGCCCTGAAAATAATGTCCAACCCCATCCAGACATTGGTTTCAACATAAATGCATTAAAAATACGAATAAAACCGCCAATCAATAAAGCAATTGCCAATAAATTGGTTAATACCACTGCAGTGGTAATCGGAGATTTAAATGCATAATAACCCGCTGCGATATACAACACACCAAACAACGCCCAAAGCCAGCGGAAGCCACCATCAAAAATTTTAAATGCTGCAATCAGGTGTAAAACCCCACCGATCATCATTAAAGCACCAAACAATGCAACAACCGTCAATGTTGCCATACCCAGTGAAGCCAATAGCACTAATCCAAAGATCACCAATAAAGCTCCAAGCAGAAGATACCATTTACGGTTTTCATGGAGTTGATGACGAACTAAATCATTTCCTACAGTACGCATAATTCTTCTCTTGGTTGTTATTCATTCATTTTATTGTTGATCTAATTCAGGTGTTTGTCTGTATAAAATCTGCATCTATACCAGAATAAAGCTTTGTTTGAGCAGAATCTAAGCGATAAACAGCACAGCTCTATACACTACTTCACCCAACCCATTTCTTGTGCAGTGAGTCGACTGATCATGGTATCTTCTAGATCTTCAGGTGTCTTACTTTTGCTTTCTGAAAGCGCAATATAGCCGCCCATAATTTCTGCACGCTGTTGTGGATAACGTGGTTGTTGTTCAGGATTGGCATAGCCTGTCGGATAGAGAGGCTGCCCTGTTGTAAAATCATATTTGTCTTTTGCACCAAAGGTATGCAGTAACTCATGTACAAGAACGACTTTATTACTCGAACTTTGCTTCGGCGATGCAAATAGATTCACAGAACCAATACGCCCACGTTCCAATGCAGTAGAGTGTTTCAATACTTTCTGCAACTTGGGATCATAATAATTTAAATACAGGGTCACTGATGGTGAGCCATCTTCTCCTTGATGCTGTTTCCATGCATAAAATCTGAATTTTAAACTCCACAAAACTGTATCCAAGATACGACCTGATTCTGGGAACTTAGGCGGCAAGATATTTAATTCACGTCCAAGCTGAAAATGAAACGAAATCGGTTGCCCACGAAATGCTTGAGACTGCAAACCTAAATAATGTTCAATTTCTTCAAGATCATCTGTTGAGATTTGCTGAATATAGGCTGCTGTGGAGCGTTGACCATCTGCATTGATTGGATGTAATAAAACAACGATTGGCTTGCTCCAATCTTGATTCATATCACGCCATGCGTTCACTGCAACAATCAGCAGAATAACCAGTAAAATACCAACTCGAATCTTTTTCCACATTGAATATATTCTCAATTTTTAATCGCAATAAAAATGCTGACCTAGGCCAGCATTTTTAAATATTTATGGATTAAGCTTCTACCCATTTCCCATCTTGGTAGACCAAAGACCATTTGGTTTGTTTACCTTCTGGGGTTTCTGAACCAATATATTGCGCTTGGTTTTTACGGCTAAACTTAACCAATGTTGGATTACCATCTGGATCTTGATCAGGTGCTTGCAAGATAAACTGATACTTAGACTTAGGATCAAGTTGATCTGCAACTGAACGTAACTCCGCAACCTTCGGTGCACGTGTTTCGCGTACTTTAGGGAATTTGCTTGCCGCCAAGAATAAACCCGCTGCTCCATCACGTAGAACAAAGTAATCATCATGTTTGACTGAACGTAAATGTTCCATTTTGATTGGGTCGACACGAGGTGGCGCTGGCTGACCATTTTTCAAAACTTTACGGGTATTGTCACAACTCATACAAGCAAAATATGGACCAAAACGCCCCGTTTTCAACTGCATCTCGCCATCACATTTATCACATGGAATGGTTGGACCATCATAACCCTTGATTTTGAACTCGCCTTCTTCCAGCTCGTAACCATCACAATCCGGGTTATTTCCACAAATATGTAACTTGCGGCCACCATCAATCACATAGCTGTCCATTGCAGTACCACATACTGGACAACGTTTTTTCGACATTAAGTCAGCAGTTTCAGCACTGTCATCATCAGAAAGTATAGCCAACGACTCAACTGGTGTTAAATTCAATGTCCCTTTACAGCGTTCTTTTGGTGGTAAGTTATAACCAGAACAACCAAGGAATACACCCGTCGTCCCTGTACGAATCTGCATCGGACGTTCACATTCTTTACAGTGAACAGCTTCAACTTCTACAGGTTGATTACGGCGCATGCCGTTTTCGCCCTGTGCTGTGGTTAAACGCTTTTTAAAATCACCGTAGAAACTATCTAACAGCTCTTTCCAATTACGTTCACCATCTGCAACTTTATCCAATTGACCTTCCAAATCTGCAGTAAATGCATAATTCATCAGGTTATTAAAATTCTCGTCTAGACGATCGGTAACAATTTCACCCATCTTCTCTGCAAAAAGACGGCGATTGTCGAGTTTGACATAACCACGATCTTGAATCGTCGAAATAATCGCAGCATAAGTCGATGGACGACCGATTCCACGTTTTTCCAATTCTTTTACTAAAGATGCTTCAGTAAAACGTGCAGGTGGTTTAGTAAAGTGTTGAGAAGGATCAAGTTTCTCAAGTTTGAGAATTTCACCCACTTTGACTGCAGGTAATAAAACATCATCATCAGACTTGTTCTGACCACGCACTTTGGTAAAACCATCAAAAACTAAAGTACGACCTTTGGCTTTGAGTTCTACACCATTCGCATCAACCAAAATCGTTGAGGATAAATACTCTGCTGGGGTCATTTGACATGCAACAAATTGACGCCAGATCAAATCATATAAACGTTGTGCATCACGCTCAACACCCGCCAAACTATCGCCTTTTAAGGCAACATTGGAAGGACGAATCGCTTCATGGGCTTCTTGCGCATTGGCTTTATTCCCATAACGATTTGCTTTAGCAGGTAAGTACTTTGCACCAAATTCAGTTTCAATATGATTACGCACCATACTGACAGCATCATCACTCAAGAATGTTGAGTCAGTACGCATATAAGTAATAAAACCAGCTTCATATAAGCGCTGTGCAAGCATCATGGTTTTCTTTACTGAAAAACCTAAGCGAGTACTTGCAGCTTGTTGCAAGGTTGAAGTGATATAAGGCGCACTTGGATTGACCTTCGTTGGCTTATCTTCACGTGTTGCAACTTTATATTCAGCATCTTTTAAAATTTTCAATAAAGCATCTGTTTGCGCTTTATTTTGTAATTTTAATGTTTTGCCGCCTTGTTTGACTGCTTCTAAACGAATTTCATCTTTTGCAGAATGAGTGTCTGCAAAAACTTGCCAGTATTCTTCAGGAATAAAGGCACGAATCTCACGCTCACGCTCGACCACCAATTTTACTGCAACCGACTGTACACGCCCAGCAGAGAGGCCACGCGCAATCTTTTCCCACAGTAGTGGTGAAACCATGAAGCCCACCACACGGTCGAGAAAACGACGTGCCTGTTGCGCATTCACACGGTTTAAATCTAGACGTGTAGGTTGTTTAAATGCTTCTTGAATGGCATTTTTGGTAATCTCGTTAAAGACCACACGATGGTAACGGCTATCATCACCACCAATCACTTCTCTTAAATGCCATGCAATCGCTTCTCCTTCTCTATCCAAATCCGTTGCGAGATAGATTTCATCTGCATCTTTGGCTAGTTTTTTGAGTTCAGCGACCACATGTTCTTTGCCTGGAAGCACTTCATATTTGGCTTTCCAACCATGCTCAGGATCGACACCCATACGATTGACTAAAGCGGATTGTGCTTTTTCAGCCTTCTGTTCATCCGTCAACTTGGTACGCGTTGCAGGCTTTTTTTCTGTCGATTTACTTGAACCACCTGTAGGTAAATCACGAACATGACCTACCGAAGACTTCACAATGTAATTTGAGCCTAAATATTTATTAATCGTTTTCGCTTTTGCAGGCGACTCCACAATCACTAATGCACGTTTTTTCCCAGCATCAGGAGAATTTGCTGTTGTGCTTTTGGATGTGGACCGAGGAGCGTTCGCCATAATAAACCACTGTTCCTATTATTAAGTTAAATTTCAGCCAATTTAAGTAAATATGCCTTCATATCATCAAGCTGTGTTGCTCTGAGGTCAGATTCTTCATCCCAATAAAGCCCTACACAGTTGGCCTGCATATCAATAGCATAAATCCCTTTTAATGCAATGGGAAAATCTTTAAATTTCTCATCACCGAGGACCACTTGAAGCTTTTGCTCTTCTACACGGGCGCGCATCAAAGCTAAGCGTGCATCTGGAATCAGTACACTATAATAAGCCACCATACTCGCACGAGACTCTGTTGCCATCGGGATTTTCGTCCACTCTGGTGCAGCCACTAAACGTGGGTGTAAGCCCATCTTGCGTGCTTTCTCTCGCATTAAACCTAATGCTTTTTCTCTAGGGCTTACGCGTAAGCCAAAAATTGAGCCCAATACAAAAACAATAATAACGAGCGCAACCCAAAGACCAGTGTGTTCCATAGTTCACCTTTTAATTCCTATATTAGAGTTGCATAAGCTGAATATAAAACGCAAGTTTAAAATTAAAATTACCGCCAATTACTGATTTTGAGGTCAGTTTAATTTCTTATTTTTCATTCATATTTTTTTCATAAAGCTCCATCCAGCTTCCCAATGACTGAATAGCGCTTTCCAGCGTTTGTCCTAATTCGGTAATTTGATATTCCACTCTAGGCGGTACTTCTGGGTAAATCTGCTTGGTTATAAGTTGGTGTTGCTCCAGCAGTTTTAAATGTTTCGACAACTCTTTTTGTGGGATTGGCGCTAAAGCCTTCTGTAATTGGCTAAATCGAACAGGATGTTTTGCTTCAATAAGATGATAGACAATTGGCAATACCCATTTTCCCGAAAATAATCCAACAAATCGCATAATCGAACAATTTTGCTCATATTGCAGTGTCGTCATTTTTCTACCTTACATAAAGCTACATTTTATAGCCTTTGAGTTTAGTCTATTTCAAACCAAACAACGACTAAGTCACCAATTGGTAAGTACTTACTTTGACAAATAAATTTTCACAATATAAGAGTTTGTAGACATTTTAGTGAAAAACATGCGATTAAAGAATAAAACGGTTTTAATTACTGGCGCAGCCAGTGGAATCGGTTTTGCAGCAGCACAACGTGCAATAGAAGAAGGTGCTTTTGTTGTGTTTACTGGCCGAAATCCAGATCAAATTGTACTGACACAAGAACAATTCGGCACCCAAAGTTTGGGCATCCAATGTGATCACTCAAGCTTAGTATCACAAGATCATTTTATTGAGAAAATGCAAGAATTATCCATTAAATTCGATGTGATTTATATCAATGCAGGCAATGTTAGCCATGAAGCATTTGGACAATGGACCGTTGAACAATTCGATGCGATTTTCGATACCAATGTAAAAGGTCCATTTTTCCTGATACAACGCTTACTTCCAATGATCAAGCCCCATGCTTCAGTCATTTTATGTGGTTCGACCAGTATTCATATCGCCTTAGAGAAAAGTAGCGTTTATGCCGCTTCAAAAATCGCCTTACGCTCTTTGGTCAAGACCTTATCTAGAGAACTTTTGGCCCAGCAAATACGATTTAACTTACTTTCACCAGGACCAACCTTAACCCCTGCCCTCAACAAAGTTGCGAATACACCCGCTGAAGTTGAACAGCTCAAAGCCAGTATTGAAAATCTTGTGCCAATTCAAAGGTTGGCGGATCCAGTCGAAATTGCCAATGCCTTTATTTATCTTGCTTCTGATGAAGCTAAATTTATTGTCGGTAGCGAACTCTTGGTCGATGGTGGCGTAGCAAATTTATAAGCATAAGCAAAGTTATAAAACTATAGTGTATGGCTTAATAAAAAAGCGCTAAATATTCAAATCTAAGCGCTTTTTTATATTGCTCTGAGCAGCTTAAAAATCGCCCTAATTTAAATACATTTCATGGCTATAAACAACTTCATGACCATTCCAATAAATATAGCCTTTTTCAATCAACTCTTTAAGCAATAAACGGATATCTGATTTTGGAAACATTTGCTCCAATAAATCACGCAACTCATAAATATCTTTAGGTTTATCGGTTTTTAAATTATTCAATTTATGAATAACTTCAATTTGCACTGGATCTATTTTTGCAAAGTTTTTAAACAAAACCTGATGTACTGCACCCACAGAGTCTTGCTGATCCATTTCCTGTAACACCTGATCTGAATCAACACGTAATTTTTCTAAAATTTGATCAATTTTTTCAAGTTTGATATTGGGTTGTGCTGCGGATTCAGTCTCAACTGGGTGTGCTAAAACAGGCTTGTCGATGTCAAGACTTGTCCATTGTTTCAAGACTTTTTTACGATAAGCCACCTGATCATCAAAGCGTTTGACAATTTTTAAATTGATTAACATGCCGACCAGATGCTGAGCTTTTTCTGGCACAACTTGTAAAATATTCACAATAGAATTCTTTAATTTTTCAATGGTATTCGGTTTGCCTGTCATCTCTCCCAAGGCATCGCAATACTTTTTAACCATTTGCAAATACGGCTTATTTTGAATGGTTTGTAGACTAGGTATCGAGTACTTGTTGCGTTGACGTTCCAACGTTGATTCGACTTGAATAAAACTACACGCTAGATCAGCACTACGCATCAGATCCAACAATAAGGAACAACTTGGCATCGCAGAAATGACCTCAATCTGCATCTCTGGCTCTAATAATGCCAATAATTGCCCCACCACAACTGCATATTCATATTCTTTTTCAGATGCATTCGGTACTTCTAAAATGACCACTTGACCACTGCTCACCCAGCCTGAAAATTCAGTTAAATCTTCCAGTGAGTACTGGAATTGTCCCGTACAATTGAAAAGATAAAGTGTTGGGTAATGTTCAATAATCTCCCGCAGCATTTTGGCTGTAGGCATATTATTTTCAAGATCGAGAAGAACAGCTTTATTCGGCATGGTCAAAAAGTTTGCTACTGAACAGTGGCAAGCATTACAACCAGCTTTCAACAAAAGGTCAAATAAAATTGGAAATTTAATCCTAAATTCCCAATTCCATCTGACTTAAATGTATAAGTTTTAGATTTTAAAGATAAATATTATTGGATGGTTGCAATCACTTGATCAGCCTGACACGTGCTCCCGACTTCTTTCAGCAATTCAATTTGACCACTTTGATGTGCCAAAACTTGAACTTCCATTTTCATGGCTTCCATAATTGCCACAACTTGCCCTGCACTCACTTGCTCTCCGGTTTGGACTTTCCATGCAATGATGGCCCCGTTAATAGGCGCTTGTAAGTGCTCAGGTTGAAGTGCTAACTCTGTGCTTTGCACTGGTTGTTGCTCCACCTGAACTGTACCTTGAGCAAACATTCCTGCAGGTAGGCCTAGACGGTGTAATTTCCCATCAATTTCGATATAGCTTAAAACCATCGCTTGTTGATGCTGAGGAATCGCACGTCGAGTTGATTTTAAGTCTTGTTTAAAGTCATTTTCAATCCAGCGCGTATGGACTTTAAATTCGTCGGTAAAATCAGGTTCATTCAGCACGGCACGATGAAAATCTAAAACTGAAGCCACCCCCTCAATTTTAAACTGCTTTAAAGCGCGTTTTGCGCGGCGTATTGCGATTTCACGCGTTTCCCCCGTCACAATCAGCTTTGCCATTAAAGAATCGAAATGGCTGGAAACCAGAGAGCCTGTGCGCACGCCAGTATCGACACGCACACCATGACCGAAAGGTGCTTCAAATAAACTTAGTGTACCAAATGCTGGAATAAAACCACGACTAGGGTCTTCTGCATTGATACGAAACTCAATGGCATGACCTTGTGCTTTAGGGGTTTCTTTGATCGATAATTCTTCGCCCAAAGCCACCTGAATTTGCTCAACCACCAAATCAACTCGCGCTGTTTCTTCGGTCACGGGATGTTCAACTTGCAACCGCGTATTGACTTCTAAAAATGATAGCGTCCCGTTTTGGCTCAATAAATACTCGACTGTCCCTGCTCCAACATACTGAGCAGCCTGACAAATATTTTTTGCTGAAGTTAAAATCTCTTGGTAAATCTCATCACTGATAAATGGTGCTGGAGATTCCTCAACTAATTTTTGATTGCGGCGCTGTAAAGAACAATCGCGCGTACCTAAGACCACCACATTCCCATGCAGGTCGGCAATCACTTGCGCTTCCACATGACGAGGATTGTCTAAGTACTGCTCAACAAAGCATTCGCCACGACCAAAGGCCGCTTTTGCTTCACGGACAGCAGAGTCATAGAGTTCTTTCACTTCTTCAAGCTTCCAAACCACTTTTAAACCACGACCACCACCACCAAATGCCGCTTTAATTGCAATAGGCAAGCCATATTGTTTTGCAAAGGCTAAAGCCTCATCTGCATTATTCAATGGGTCTTGTGTGCCTTGTACCAAAGGAGCACCCACTGAAGCAGCGATTTTACGTGCTTCAATTTTATCACCCAACTTGGTAATTGCTTCAGGAGATGGACCTACCCACTTCAAGCCTGCATCAATCACAGCTTGTGCAAATTCAGCCCGTTCCGATAAAAAACCATAACCAGGATGCACCATGGTGGCTTTTGATTTTTTAGCAATATCAATAATGGCATCAATATTTAAATAGGTTTCTTTTGCGGTTGCGCCAACCAAACCCCATGCTTCATCTGCAAGTTCGACATGTAAACTGCCGATATCGTCATCTGCATACATTGCCACAGAAGCAATGCCCATATCACGACAAGCATGGATAATACGCACAGCAATTTCACCACGATTGGCAATCAATAATTTTTCATTTACATATTTTTGCTGGTTCATCTTAGTTCTCGATATCTACAAATTCGGCGATTTTTCTAAATTTGATATGGCAATCCGCAGGTATTTGTGCCACCAAATCCCAATGATGCTTGGCAACTGAAGCAATCACAGGATAACCACCAGTTAATGGGTGATCATTCATAAACAATACAGGTTGACCATTGGGTGGAATCTGCAAAGCACCAATACATGTGCCTTCGCTTTCCAATTCATGGTGAATCTTACGTGTTAAGGGCGCTTTCCCAGATAAACGTAATCCGACTCGATTACTTTCATTGGTGACTAACCATGCTTGATTGCACAGTTTTTCAATACTGCTTTGCTCAAACCAATCCGTTCGAGGTCCCATCACAATATCAAGTTCAATCGTATCGCCAAGGGACGGGAGATTGGATTTTGGCACTTCGTTGATGCTGATATTGGATGGGACGACTTGACCTTGGTAAATGACATCACCCGTTTTTAAAGGGGCTGGACCAAGAATGGCTAAACTGTCAAAAGAACAGCTATTTAAAACGGGTTGAATATCCAAACCACCACGAACCGCAAGGTAATTGCGTAACCCTGCGCTCGGCGTTTGAATTTGAAATTCATCTCCCTCATCCAGTGCAATCGCCTGATAGCTGTCAAAATCTGCTTTTTGACCATCTGCAAATTTCACATGGATATTGGAAATTGCACCTGCCACGCTAATGACAGCTGAATTTTGCATGACTGCTTTTAAACCGCCATTTAGCACCTCAATCACAGGCGTATCCGTTGGATTCCCCACGATTCGATTGGCACAATGCATCGAAGCGACATCCATCGCCCCTGCTGTACCCACACCGATATTGCTGTGCTGAAAACGGCCTTCATCTTGAATCGAAACTTGCAAGCCAGATGCCGTGATTTTGAATAGGGGGTGTTTTAAAGTTAAATCTTGTCGTGGCGTGATTTGCTTGGGCACATCCACAGATACAGGATGATGGGTTACATCCTCAAAATGCACCCGCATTCCTGGTCGTAAAAGCGCAGGATTTTGACGCTCCAAATCCCACATTTTTTCTGACGTTGTTCCAATCAATTGCCAGCCACCTGGACTATCTTTTGGGTAGATACCCGAGTATTGCCCAGCAAGTCCAAGTGAGCCTGATGGAATTTTTTTACGCGGTGTTTTTAGACGAGGAACGTCTGTAAAGGGCTGATCAAGGCTACTCATATAAGCAAAACCTGGAGCAAAGCCAATAAAGGCAACGTCCCAAGCACTTTGATGATGTTTTAAAATCAGATCGGCTATAGAGAGGCCTTGAAGTTCCGCCACTTGTGCTAAATCTTCACCATCGTAACGAATCGGAATAATCACTTCCTGCGTATTGCGATCAAAGCCTGAATCAAGGTTTAAAGTACCAATCAAAACACTCAAGGTTTTAAAGTCAGTCTTGATTTCGTTAAAACAAATTAAAATTGTTTTTGCAGCAGGAATTAAATCTTTGATTCCATTCAAGTGTAAATTTTGCAATTTACTGTATAACGCCAAAGTTTCTTCTAAACTAGAAAGTTCAATCAAGAAACTGTCGGAATTTACCGATAAAAATCGCATTTACTGATCCTTTCTTGTCTTAACGCATCCACGCACGATCAGGTATGTCTGTAATCAACATATGTCCTGGTGCATGGCTAATGGCAAATGGGATTTTCGAGTTCATGATTGCAGCTTGAGGCGTTACACCACATGCCCAAAATACTGGAATTTCACCCTGTTCAATACGTGAGGCATCACCAAAATCTGGCTGATTGATGTCGCGTATGCCCAAACTTTCAGGATGACCAATATGTACGGGAGCACCATGAACACTCGGCATACGTGCCGTAATTTTTACAGCCTCAGCTATTTGATGGGCAGGAATGGGGCGCATAGAAACCACCATATTTCCTGAAATACGTCCAGCAGAAAGGCATTCGATATTACTCAAATACATCGGTACATTGGTCTTGTCATGGATATGACGCACTTCAATCCCCGCTTCTTGCAAAGCTGTTTCAAAGGAGAAACTACAGCCAATTAAAAAGGTCACTAAATCAGGATGCGCGTTATAAAGCTCACTCGCATCAGTGAGCTCATCGACCATTTCACCGTTTTTCCAAACACGATATCGTGGAAAGTCAGTGCGAATGTCTGAGTCAGTAGCCAATCGAGAGTGGTATACGCCTTCTTCCAAAACATCTAATACAGGACAGCTTTGCGGATTACGCTGTGCGTACAACAAGAAATCATATGCCCAGTCTTTAGGTACAGAAATCATATTCACTTGCGTCATCCCAGCAGCCATTCCTGCTGTAGGTTGATCAAAACCTGCACGAATTTGTTGTCGCGCATCCAATGCAGCTTTTAGCTGAGCTGGATCGACTTTAATCTCTTTAAACATGTGTCTTGTCCTTATTGTTTTATGCACAAAATGAACGAACTTGAATGTCGTTTGTTAGCAGCTCAGCTTTAATCGCTGCGGACATTTCTAGTGCACCTGCGGTATCACCATGCAAACAAATCGTATCGGCTTGAATTGGGGTAAATACGCCATCAATTGACTCAACCCCACCATTTTTCAACATCGCAACCACACGTTTTGCCACAAACTCAGCATCATGCAAAACAGCACCTTCCAAACGGCGTGAAACCAGTGAGCCATCGCGGTTATAAGCACGATCAGCAAAGGCTTCTGAAACCACTTTTAGACCTGCCTGACGTGCTTGTGCAACCAAATTTGACCCAGCCAAAGCAACCAGTACCAATGCAGGGTTATACATTTTAATAGCTTCAATCACGGCTTCGGCTTGTACAGAATCTTTGGCAATGGTGTTATACAACGCCCCATGCGGCTTGACATATTGCACTTTTGAACCAGCAACTTTTGCCAAACCGTCAAGCGCCGAAATTTGATAGAGCACATCTGCAATCAGCTCGTCTTGAGACAAATCCATATTACGGCGACCAAAACCAACCAAATCTGGGTAAGAAACATGCGCACCAATCGTGACATCTAATTTCACTGCTTGTTGAAGCGTCTTCAATATTCCCAACGGGTCACCTGCATGAAAGCCACAGGCAATATTGGCGCTACTGACAACAGGTAAAATTTGCTCATCATTGCCCATTTTCCAAGAGCCAAAACTTTCACCCAAGTCACTATTTAAATCGACATACATTGTGATCATTCCTTTTCAATTGAGTGTGAAGTTAATTAGAGCTTGGTGAGGTAATTAAATACTGTCGTAAATGACATATAACCCATCCACCATGTGAGTAAGCAGGTTAATACACCCAAAACCAGTAACCATTTTGGATAATTATAATTGCCCATCATGTCTTTACGACATGCCGCAACATAGACAAAAATCGTCAAACCAATTGGTAATACCAAACCATTAAAACCACCCACAAAGATCAGTAAGCCCGCTGGTGTTGCACCTAGAATCACGTAAAGCAACAGGGCTAAAGAAATAAAGCTAATGGTGAGGTAGTTAGTATGTTTAGTGGTTAAGTTCTGTTTAAATGCGGACATAAATGAAACAGAGGTATAGGCTGCACCAATCGTGCTACTGATTCCCGCTGCCCAAAAAATCAAGCCAAATAGTTTAAAACCAAATGTACCCGCAGCATATTGGAATGCTTGCGCAGCTGGGTTGGCATCGTGACTTGCTAAATCAATATTTGCACCACTGACCACAACCCCTAAGAATGCTAAGAACAATACATAGCGCATGATCCCAACCACCACAATACCTTTGGTTGCGGCTCTGGCCACTTCATCAATATTCTCTGGTCCAACCGCACCTTTGTCCAATAAACGATGTGCACCCGCATAGCAGATATAACCACCCACTGTACCGCCAACAATGGTTGTAATGATGGCGAAATCAATTTGATCAGGTGCAAAAGTTTGTTGAACGGCTTGCCCCACTGGTGGCATGACAATGAATGCAACGATCACGATCAAAACGATTTTGAGCAACCCCAAAATAATCATGCTCTTGTCCATCGCCAGAGTGGCTTTTCTGGAAGCAAAAATCAGAATTGCCAAAGCACCACTCAGCACGCCGCCGACCTTGGTATCCAACCCAAAGAGTGCATTTAAGCCCAGTGCAGCACCCGCAATGTTACCGATACTAAAGAAAAACCCACCTAAAATGACCAGAAATGCGAGTAAGTAACCACTCCCCGGTAAGGCTTTATTAGCAATATCAGAAGCGCGCATTTGCGTTAAGGTGACCACACGCCAAATGTTTTGCTGAACAACATAATCAATAATGATCGAAACTAGGATTGCAAAGCCAAATGCAGCACCTAATTTCACTGTAAATACAGCGGTTTGAGTTAGAAAACCTGGCCCCATCGCAGACGTTGCCATCATAAAGATAGATGCAACAATTGCCCATTGACGGTCAGACAAAAAAGAAGATTTCAATAAAGACATGTAGGCGTTCCTCATCCATTTGAGCTTAATCAACGCTATTTCAAGTGAAACAAAGAACATCTATTTTTCTAAAATACGAGATTCTTTAATCCTTTAAACTTTTAAGATTTTCTGGTTATGCTGAACCAAATCTGTATTTCAAATAAAAGCATAGGCGAAGGTCAGTCACAATAAGACTTTATCCAAAACTCATTAAACATAAGATATTGAATTTATATATTTTTATTATTTTTAAAATCATTTAATAATGAATATTTATCACTTTCTATAAGTTCTCATTATCAATATTTCATATTTTTGCAATTTTTAAATCAAAACCAAAGCTGCATAAAATGCCGTTTTATTGTTCATTATCTAATTTTATTATTCAGCTTTTTCATGGCATTTTCCGAAGTTAAAACCGCTAAATCCGTCAACTTTTCTTTTAATGCGGTGTTATTGCCTTGTGTATAGATTGCGGTAAAGTGGAATGTCTTTAATTGGATTGGCGTATCCAAAATTTCCAATCGCCCATCTAAAATTTCTTTGATTGCCGTTAGTTTAGGTACCACTGCAATCCCTAAACCTTGTTCAGCTAAACGTAATAATGTGACCAATGAATAACTTGTGATAGATAGTGGTTCATCGATCTTTTGTTCTTTCATTTTGGCTTTGAGCTCTTTATAAGGATAGGTAATTCTTGGATAGGTTAAAATGGTATGCGACATCAATGTCCGCAATGACATCTGCCCAATTCCACCTTTAAATGAAGGTGATGCCAGAAAGCTTAATTCAAAATCACACAATGAACGTTCTATACATTCAAAAGGCAAAGTTGGCCCCAGTAAAAACGCCATATCCAAATCACCGATGCGTACACCTTCTTGTAAATCTGGAGTTAAATTCACCACGATTTCGATGGAAACTTTGGGAAACTCTTGCTGGACTTGCTCCATATACTCCACTAGCCAAGTATGGACAATCGTTTCAGAAACCCCTAAACGAATCGTTCCTGTTAAATACTGACTTTCTGTAAGTTCAGCCACCAAGTCTGTTTCCAGTCGCATAAACTTTTCAGCATATTTAAATAAGGTCATGCCCTTATGCGTGGCTTTGATTTGACGAGAACTGCGATCAAGCACTTTAAAACCGAGATCATTTTCAATCGCAGTAATTTTTTGAGAAATTGCAGGCTGTGTCGTGTGAAGCTTTGTTGCGGCTTTATTAAAACTGTTTAAGGTCACCACCCAATAAAATGCTTCGAGGTTTTTTAAGTTCATAATCCATTTTAACCCACAAATTTAGCGCTTGCGTTATGCAAATCCTTTGCCAATATCACTGCTATGTGTGAATTTACACCTGATTCAGCACACCTCAGCCACTCATATTTCACATCCGTTGCATCAATAATGCGGAGGACGATTGGTCATTGGGTCAAATGCTGCAATACCTTCTGACAAATCAGCAGATTCTATACGTTGGTAAATTAACTGCATTTGTTTTTTTAAATCAGCGATTTCCAAGCTTTGTTGCGCCACTTGATCATTTAATTGTTCGACTAAATCATCTAAAAATGCAATTCGGACTTGCAAATCTTCTATGGGTGCGGAAAATGACGCCTGATCATCAATATTTTTATGTTTAGTCATTTTTAGTCCTCAGTGTGGGATGTTTAGGAAACCGTATGGCCTATATTACTATAAGGGATGTCCAACTTGCGTTTGGTGGACCTGCCCTGCTCGATGGCGCAAACTTCAATTTAGAACGAGGCGAACGAGTCTGTCTGATTGGTCGTAACGGTGAAGGTAAGTCTACTTTACTCAAACTGATTGAGGGAAGTTTATTGCCTGATCAAGGTGAAATTGCATTACAAAATGGTATTACAATTTCTATGCTTGCTCAGGATGTACCGATGGATTCGGGCAAAGTTGCCGATATTGTTGCCGAAGGTGCAGGAGAAGCTGCGCTCGTCCTAAAAGAATACCATGAAGCCAGCGATGCTTGTGTATTAGGTGATATGGAAGCTTGTGATCGTATGGGCAACCTACAACATAAGCTCGATTTGCTCGATGGTTGGGCATTAGAAACCAAAGTAAATTCTATCTTGAGCAAAATGGGCTTAGATCCTGAAGCAGATTTAGCAGATTTATCAGGCGGGCGTAAACGCCGTGTACTTTTAGCACGTGCATTGTTGACGCAACCTGACGTTTTATTACTTGACGAACCAACCAACCATTTGGACGTAGAAAGTATTGAATGGTTAGAGAAATTCTTACTCGATCAAAACAATCTCACCCTGTTATTTATTTCCCATGACCGTGCTTTTGTTGACAGTATTGCGACACGTATTGTGGAGTTGGATCGTGGTGTTTTACGTAGTTATGAAGGTAACTACTCACGCTATCTCGACTTAAAAGCACAGCAAATGGAAGCTGAAGAAAAGCAAAATGCGCTGTTTGATAAACGCTTGGCTGAAGAGGAAACTTGGATTCGTCAAGGGATCAAAGCACGTCGTACCCGTAACGAAGGTCGTGTACGTGCATTAAAAGATTTACGTGAACAATCTAAAGCACGTCGCTCACAACAAGGTAAAGTGAGCATGGCGACTCAAGAGGCGAATCGTTCAGGTAAATTGGTCTTTGATATTGAACACTTAAGTGTGGCTTTTGGTGATAATGCACCGATTATTAAAGATTTCTCTGCGTTAGTACTGCGTGGCGACCGTATTGGTTTAGTCGGTGATAATGGTGTAGGTAAAACCACCTTGATTAAAGCCATTTTAGGTGAACTTGAACATGGCGGTTCGGTGAAAACAGGTACACAGCTTGAAGTGGCTTATTTTGACCAATTACGTAATGCGCTAGATCTTGAAAAATCAGTAATGGCCAACGTGTCTGAAGGCTCAGACTTTGTCGATGTTAATGGTGGTCGCCGTCATATCTACAGCTATTTACAAGACTTTTTATTCTCGCCTGAACGCGCGCGTACTCCAGTAAAAGCACTTTCAGGTGGTGAGCGTAACCGTATCCTTTTGGCAAAGTTATTGCTTAAACCGTCTAACCTTATTGTGATGGATGAGCCAACCAATGACTTAGACATGGTGACTTTAGAATTACTCGAAGAGATGTTGAGTGATTATAAAGGGACTTTGTTATTGATCTCCCATGACCGTGCATTTATGGACAATGTTGTGACATCAACCTGGGTATTTGATGGTAAAGGCAATATCGATGAATACATTGGTGGCTATCAAGACTATCTAGAACAACGTCCAGATCAACGTGTTGTCGATCAGAAAAGTGATGTAAAAAAAGCCATTGCTAAAGCGGAAGCTGCTGCGACACCTGCTGAACCAGCCGTTAAAAAAGTGAAATTGAGTTATAAAGATCAACGCGCTTTAGAACAGTTACCTGCAGAAATTGAAGCTTTGGAAAAAGAACAAGCTGAACTGACTGCAAAACTTGCAGATGGTTCTTGGTTTGTGACTGATGCAGATGCAGCCACCAAAGCGTCACAACGACTTGGCGAGATTGATGAACTGATGCTTGAAAAAATGGAGCGTTGGGATGCATTAGAAGAAATGATCAAAGGTTAGTTCTTGTAAAATCTTTAAATAAAAACTCCGCAAATATGCGGAGTTTTTATTGAGCCTGCCGACATTGAAACCAACAACATAGATCAATCATCTTATAGATATACAATACATATTTTCAGCTTTATGTATTAACCAGATTCAAAGACATTGAAACATAACGCAACCCATGATTTTCAATGGTTTCATCTTTCACCACAAAGCCAAATTTTAAATCATACTTACGGAAAACAGTTGTCGCCCACTGCCATTAATTGCAAACTCATCAATAAAAGGCGCAATCAATTGGGTAATTGCAATTAAGTCCTTTATGGTTGCTCTTCTGATTGTTTTATTCATGTGAGGGACATTTCAATAGTGGAGTAGCAGTAAAAGATCAAAATGCTAAACTTAAGTCTGTAATCAGCATTTCGTTATCTAAATAATACTTGAAATGATATATAACAAACTCTTTCATTTTTGAAAATAAACGCACTTATTTAAATGGCTTAGTACAAGTTAAAATGACGGCAATACTTTACTGATTAAAATTAAATAAAACTTAAAAAATCAAAGCACTTACCATTCCCCACTCATCTTACCAATGATCATTTCATTTATACTGAATTTCGCTACAAGCACTTCATGATGTTTCCATACAAATTCACCAAGATATGATTATCGAATCTAGTTCAGATCTCGAATTATTTAGTGAGAATATGATCATGAAAAAAGTTACATCATTACTTGTTGCAGCATTCACCACAGCAATTTTCGCAGGTTCGGCAATGGCAGCAACTCCAGCACAGCATTCGACTCAAGCGGTTAAAACCCATCAAATGCAAAAACAACATAAAGCTGGTCATAGCCAAAAACACCATGCCGCTGCACAAAAATCAGCAACAGCAAAAAAAGTAGAGGGTAAAGCAGCAACCAAATAATCCACTTTAAAACGTTGTTTTAAAACTGTCGCTTTATAAAATTATGATCCTCATGCTTAAAAGCTACACCAACAGTGTAGCTTTTAAATTTTCAGCGAATGCTCTGGATCGCTTCAAATCCATTCGCTACTTTAAACCGAATTTTTCAACAGGTTTGATTAACCATAAAGATAATTTTCTTAATAAAATATCAAAAAATTGCTGTTGTAACATCCAGCAAGTCAATACAGATAAACCAATACAAATCCCAATTTCCACAAAAATATTAAAATCCAGTTGCCAATAACGTGCAATCAACATCACCACAAAACCATGTAGCAAATACACCGCCAAGGTGTTTTTTCCAAGTTGCACACAGCCAATATTCAATAATTTTGTCCATGCAAACATCGCGAAAATACCCAAACTCGACATCAAAAGACAGCCTATTCTGATCCACGTACCATCCAACATACTTACCTTAAGTTGCTGATAACTTAAACTGCCATATAACCAAAATGGGTTGATTTGGGTGAAATACACCAAGCTTGCAATACCCATCACGATGAATCCAGCTAAAATTTGAGTGAATTTAAATTGCTGAATTTTCTCGACAATGGTTTTGCCATAAAGTGCACCCACAATAAAAAATGGAAAGAAGCTAAAAATTCTGCCGATTGAGTATTGGTAATTGTTCCATGGGCTTAAGCCGACACATAAAGCAAGAATCAGTGCAATCAGCAGTGCAAATTTTGTTTTTATCAAAAAATGGCTAAGCGTTGTCCATACCATCATGCCCAACAGATACCATAAGATCCAATAAGGTCGTTCAAACACATTCCAATTGAGCTGAAATTTACCTGACCAGATGGCATCAAATGCAGGAAATAGAATTTGAAAGGGTAAATAGAGCGCAACAAAAAATAGAATATTCTTAAACCATTTACTGTCTTTAAACAACATGCCCGAAATAAAGATAAAAGCAGGCATATGTACAAAATAAATCGTACCTAATAAGACATGATCAATCGGATCTTTCCAACCGATCATACGTTCTAGAAAATGCCCGAGCACCACAAGAAATATCAGCGTTGCCTTACAACTGTCTAAGTAGGTATCTCTCATCGTAAGGTTGTCTAAAATAGTCAGTGAATAACTGCGATTATATACCTAAAACATGCACTTGCTTTTGATCAATCTCAGCAAGATACTGGCGATAGATTTTAAAATTTTCCAAATCAAAACACACGAAACTGACTTCCTCTAAGTTGTTCGTCTGGGTTAAAAACTTAGTCACGCTGTTTATGGCGATAAATGCTGCCTCTGATTTGGGAAAACGATAAATCCCTGTTGAAATATTCGGAAATGCCAGTGTTTTTAGCTGATGTTGCTCAGCGAGTCTTAAACTATTGAGATAGGCTTTCTCAAGCAGTTCATTTTCAGCATGCTGTCCATCTTGCCAAGTGGGGCCCACGGTATGAATCACATAATTACAGGGCAACAACCCCGCTGTGGTAATCACTGCTTCACCAATTGCACAACCACCCTGTCTGGCTCGGATCTTTTGACAATCCTCCAAAATAGCAGAACCACCTTTTCGATGAATTGCACCATCCACACCACCACCGCCAAGTAACGAGGTATTGGCGGCATTTACAATTACATCCACCTTTTGAACTGTAATATCACCTTGAATTAACCGAATTATTTTCACGTCATGCTTCCTTGCGTATCCTCAATGAGAGTGAATGACATCTTGAATTTTCTTCTTTAAACCGCTTCATGCTACACTCCTTTCAGTTTTAACTTCCCCAAAATTTACAAAACTGCTATGAGTAAAAAGCATCAATACGAGCCTGGAAAATTTTATTGGGCATTTTTACATCCGAAATATTGGGGAATCTGGATTGCGATTGTATTTTTGATGATGCTCGCAATTTTGCCTTGGGCAATTCAGTATCGCTTAGCAACATTGTTGGGCAATATTGCCTTTGACCGACTGAAATCGCGTCGTGAAACAACAACACGTAATTTAGAAGTCTGCTTTCCAGAATGGTCGCCTGAACAAGTCATCGATAATTCAAGACAAGTCTTTGTTGATCAAATGGTCGGGGTCTTTGAAACCTTAAATGCATGGTACTCACCACAATGGTTTAAAAACCGCGTCAGCATTCAAGGGCTAGAGCATATCCAACAGGCCAAACAAAATGGTCAAGGCATACTGTTACTCGGCACCCATAGCACCATGCTTGATGCTGGTGGTTATTTATGCGCACAATTTTTTGAACCTGATGTGGTGTATCGCCCGCAGAATAATCCTTTACTCGATATGCTGATTTATCGTTGTCGTGCAACGATTTATAAAGCGCAGATTGATCATGATGATATGCGTGGATTGATTCGCCATCTGAAAGAAGGTGATGCGATTTGGTATAGTCCAGATCAGGATTTTGGATTAAAACAAGGGGTGATGGCACCCTTTTTTGGTACGCCCGCTGCAACAGTAACAGCGCATCGACGTTTATTGAAAATATCAAAAGCTGTCGCAATCCCACTGTATTTTTATCGTGATGGTGATATCAAAGATCCAAAATATCATGTGCTTATTGAACCTGCTGTTGATCCATTACCCAGTGAAGATGAAATGGATGATGCGATTCGTGTCAATAAAATCATTGAAAATCAACTGCGGATCGCACCGACACAATATATGTGGTTTCATCGTCGCTTTAAAACACGTCCAAAAGGCTACCAGAAAATCTATTAAGTTTAAGTATTTTTGTTTTAACGATCAGGAGATATAAAAATATCTCCTTTTTTATTTTGGTCATCTCGTGTCTAAATAGCATCGTTCATGGCGAACTGCGTCTAGTTACACATGCCCACTTTCTTGATCAAACAAAGCGAATTAAGATTTATCAATAATACATTCAAATTTAAGGAAAATAAAACAATGAATATCACCAATAAAGTTCTTTTTTCGTGTTTGATCAGTTTCAGTTTGATGTTTACCGCATGTTCAGAGCAAAAAGCAGATATCGCCCAAGACAAAACCTCAGAAACTACGTCTACTGCAACAACTCAAGACAATTGGAAAAGCAAAGCGACTGAACTGAGTACAGCCAACGCAACAGAGATTACAACAGACTTAGCTCAACTTAATCAGATCGTCAATCATGCAAATACTCAAGCACTTCAATTAAGAGCGGAGCTTCAATCAGCCACTCGCCAACCTGAAAAGCACCAACAGATTTTACTCAAAGCCAATGATATACAAGCGGCAACTCAACAACAAATCATGGCATTAAATTTAAAAAGTAGTGAAGTACAAAGTCTACGCACACAAATGATTGATAATTTAGTCACTAGTCAGAAAATGTATACGCTTTCAACAGCCCCAGATTTTAATGCAAATGCACCCAGTGATGAATTTAAGCAACTTGGTAAACGTTCAATGGCGCTTCAACAAAAAATTTCTGCTGAAATGGACGCCTTAAATCAACATTATGGAAAATAAAAACAATCTGAATCATAAGCGGGTTAAGTAGAAAGACCTAACCTTTCCATACTCGAAAACGTGCCATCGCCCAAATCACATAAGGCCAAAAAATCATATTGACTATGCTATGGATACTTTCCCAAATACGCCAATAGCCTCTACCAAAAATATCTGCGCGTGCATTAAAGATTTCAATTACAAAGGCAAACACCACTGTGGCGATAATCGCAAGATTTGATTTAAGTTGTCTTTTATGAATTGCAGCAACAATAAAATAGATGATTAAACCTGCATAGATAAATAAAGCATCACTACTTAAACCAGTAAAATGTTTAAGACTTGAAGCGAATTCTTGAACTTTTGCGAGAAACATAGCCACTCTTTTTTATTTTCAATTTTGTCTATTCTAAATTATATACCATAAATAAAGCATAACCCGAGTTCTGCATCCTGCAAAACTCGGGTTCATGAGGTTGTGCTTTCACATCTTATTCTTATTTTCTTGGTTATCCATTCCAACATCAAATCCTTGATGATTGCTCCATCGACTTCGTCTTCCTTAGTGAGATTTTCCGTTCTCATTCCCTGTGTCGATAAGTAAAGATTAAAACGAATATGCTTTGCATGCTATCCGCTTAGGGCCTAAATCCATGTAAGTAATTGCTTACAAAAATCAGCCGTTTTTTAATTTTATTGTCAGACAATCAGGTTCCAGCTTTATAACTTTGCGCAATTTCATCAGTCACCAACTTCTCCTCTTTCTCTGCTTTTTCAATCCCTTCCTGAATTGCCTCTTGCGCTTCCCTTTCATCTGCATCGGTTTGCTCTAACTCTTCTTGAGTTTGCTCAAAAATACGCCCTGTTTGTAATACCACATAAATCGGAAAATGATCTGAACCCACATGAGGCAGTCGTTGCATATGTACTAAAGCGAAATCTGTACTGTGAAATAAATGATCCAAAGACCATCTCAAAAATTTATAGTCAGCATGGAAGGTGTTGATATATCTGCGCCCCACACGTGGATCAAGCAAACCACTGATACGTTGAAATAAACGTGTTGTGCGTGACCAAGCAACATCGTTTAAATCACCCATAACAATACAGCTCTCATCCAAGTCTTTGATCTGATCCCCCACAATAAGCAATTCAGCATCACGTAAAGTCGAGTCTTTGGCTTCTGTTGGGCTTGGTGGTTTGGGATGTAAACAATACAGTTGCACCGCTTGCCCAGATGGTAAAATCACCGTGGTATGAATAGACGGAATTTCATCACTGAGAATAAATTTAACCTCTGTATCGACCAACTTGAGTTTGCTATACAAATGCATCCCATAGAGATTGTCTAAAGGTATAGCCACACGATAAGAATAATCTTTTTCAATTTGAGCCAATTCATTTTGCCAAGTTTGATCAGTTTCAAGTGTCAAAACAATATCTGGCTGGTGCTGTTCAATTTGTTCAAGCAATAAGTGATATTGATCATTCGGTGTCAGCACATTCGACACAATCACTGAAATTTGCTGATCAGGATTAAGCTGATCTTTGCTCACCTGTTTGACTTGTTTCTTCCAAATGAAGGTATAAGGCAAAACCATCTTTAATTGAAAAGCTAAGGCAGCTATCAATAAAAATAAAATCACTTCACGAGCCAAGTCCCACGGCGCTGTCCAAAACAACATCAATACCAAGACAATCAAACCAACAAATAATATCTGCAAGCGTGGAAAATCAGCACCTCTAAACCACCATTCATCACGGGGAATCAGTGACCAGAAACTTAGCCAAATCACGATCAACGCAAGTACTTCTATCCAGATCATATTTTGTCACTCTTATATTCTTAATTTTTGAATGATTCATAAATTAATATCAATTTTGCATGTATCATAAACAAGATATATTGCACAATATAGTTGTGTTTTCATTGTGTATGCTATTGCAGTTACACACTCTTTTGATACACTCAAACCCCCTTTTATTTTTTAACGCACCGAGGCAAAGTGACATGAAAGTAGGTCTGGTCGGTTGGCGCGGGATGGTTGGTTCTGTCCTTATGCAACGTATGGTTGAAGAGAATGATTTTGCTCATTTTGAGCCATTCTATTTCTCTACCAGTAACGCAGGTGGTGAATCGCCTGCTTTTGGTGGTAAAACTGCTCCAGCACTTATGGAAGCGACGGACATTACCAGTCTGAAGCAAATGGATGTCATTATTACCTGTCAAGGTGGCGACTATACATCAGAAGTCTTTCCTCAGCTAAAAGCTGAAGGTTGGAAAGGCTATTGGATCGATGCAGCTTCTACATTACGTATGGATGATGAAGCAATCATCGTACTCGACCCAGTCAACTTAAATGTTATCAAAGACGGTTTGGTCAATGGTATTAAAACATTTGTTGGCGGTAACTGTACGGTTTCTTTGATGTTGATGGGCATGGGTTCACTGTTCCAACACAATTTGGTGGAATGGATGACGGCGATGACGTATCAAGCCGCTTCAGGTGCTGGCGCGCAAAACATGCGTGAGCTGATCACAGGTATGGGCTATTTATATAACAATACTCAAGACTTGTTAGATGATCCACGTTCTGCGATTTTAGACATCGACAGCCGAATTGCCGAATTACAACGTGGCGAAGGTTTCCCGAAAGCAAACTTCGGTGTGCCTTTAGCGGGTTCGTTGATCCCTTATATTGATAAGCAACTTGAAAGCGGTCAATCAAAAGAAGAGTGGAAAGGTCAAGTTGAAACCAACAAGATCTTAGGTAATGCTCAGATTGTTCCAATTGATGGTCACTGTGTACGTATTGGTGCAATGCGTTGTCACTCTCAAGCCTTAACATTGAAATTGAAAAAAGATGTTCCGCTTGATGAGATTGAGGACATGATTCGTCAGTCTAACCAATGGGCAAAAGTGGTTCCAAATACACGTGATGCATCAATGACGGATCTTACTCCAGTCGCTGTAACAGGTACTTTATCTGTGCCAGTAGGTCGTTTACGTAAATTAAATATGGGTAAAGAGTATTTAGGCGCATTCACTGTAGGTGACCAATTACTTTGGGGTGCTGCTGAGCCTTTACGTCGTATGTTACGTATCTTAATCGACTATAAAAATGCTTAAAGTCACAAAAAACTCATAAACAATGAAAAAGCCGATCTATCTTGATCGGCTTTTTTATGTAACTATATTTATGTAACTCTAATGTTAATATTTTACATATAGACTACAGCTAAATATTGTATTATGGGGATGCCTTGAACTTTGTCAGAGCAATGGATAGAGATGACTGTATATAACAAATTAAAAATTGCCATTTTAGCCATCATGACGTCGCAAGCGGTGAGTGCGATTACAATAGACCCGATTCAAGTTCAATCAGGGTCTGGTGATCTGCTTTATGCTGAAATGAAGTTTAGTAATGCAAATCCAAATGAAAAAATAGAAGTCGGATTAGCCGATGCAGATGATATTCAAAATATTGGTATTTCCACGCAAGCACCTGGACATTTAAATTTTTATACTCGTCGTTCAGGAGATGGCACTGGGGTGATTGTGATTACCTCTTCTCGTCCGATTGTTGAATCTGAATTAAATATATTATTAAAAGTCAAAGAAGGGAGTGCGACCCATATTCAACAAGTAAAAGCCCCATTGACCCGTGGGCGTAGCAACGTCCCTGCTCCAATGAGCAATGCTTTAGTCAAAGAAAAGCCTCTGACACCTCAAATCATCGTCAGCGAAAAAGATATTGCATTAAATTTACCAACCAGCACGCAATACCACGTGACAACGCCAGAAGTCGTAACTCCACCAGCTATGGCAACCAAAGCAACGACGACAACGGATTCAGCTGGTACTTTAGCGATTAATGTAATTGCACCACCAGCACTCAAAACAGAACAAAAACCAACCACAGTTGCGACAAACACACCGCCTGCGGCTACAACCAATACTCCGAACCCTCTTCAAAGCAATCATCAAAGCAGTGCTCAGAATACGCCACAAACACCGACGGTAACTGTACAACAAGTGCCTCAGCCACCAGCCGAAAAAGCACCAGTGCAATCTGCAAAAGCTCAGACCCCACCCGCTAAATTAGACGAGCAAAAAGCAGAATCACAAAAGCCAAAAGATTCCAAAGCTGAGACCAAGCAAGCAAAATCGAATGAGCCTCGCGTAGCGAAATCGAAAGCGGAGTCACAAAAAGCGCTTAAACAGGAAAAAGCCCATAAAGCATTAGATAAACAACCTAAGCATATTGTTCAGGCCAATGAGTCACTGTGGAAAATTGCTTCTCGGATTGCAGCAGAAACCAATCAAAGCGTTCCAGAAGTGATGCGACAAATTAAAGCAAATAATGCCAATGCGTTTATTCAAGGTGATGTAAACCGTATTCGTCGTGGTGCTGCACTCAATCTTGCAGCAAGCTATCGTCAAATACCACAAAGCAAAAATAAAGTTGCAACGGCTGCACCTGAAATTGCCAAAAAGCAATCGGGTTCTGCCAAATATCGCTTAGATCAAGCAGAAATGAGTTTAGTCGCAGACAATGAACAACCCGCTGCCCAGAGTCAAGGAAAGCAAAATACACAGTTGAATCAGACCACTACTGAATTATCTACAAAAGTTATGACTTCTCGTGAAAAAACGGTTAAATTACAGAAGAATGTGAACCAACTTGCAGCAGGTTTACAACAAAAGAATCAGCGAATTCAATTATTAAATGCTCAGCTCGCTCAATTGCAACAGCAATTACAACAGCAGAATGCAAAAAAACCAAATAGTTAGGATATTCAAAATATTGATTCATTGTGCTCAATGAAGGGGAAATAAAATGTTGTTGTATGTGATTCCATTTGTTCTACTCTTGGTCGTGGCGATCGTGCTCAAAAAACGAGAGGATGCCAATAAAGAGAGCGCCAGTACCAATAACAAAAAAAGTAACAATAAAAAGACGTCAAAGAAAAATGTTGCACGCACTGCGCGTACCTCAAAAAAACAACAGACCACTGTTGTTGAAGATGAAGTTATTGTTAAACAAGCAACAAAACCATTAAGCCCCGAATTAAAAACTAATATTGAAAAGCTAATTGCTGAGAAAAACTATTTTTCTGCTGAAGCAAAAATCAATCAAGTTTTAAACCAAGACAATGCTCAACATGAACTTTATCTTTATCTTTTAGATGTGCATCTGGCACAAAAAGATGAATTTGCAGTGAATCAGTTGATTAATCATATTCGTTCATTGGGCTTAGACGAAATCGTCATTCAAGCCGAAGAACGACGAAAAGCCAATCAAGCTGATCATCCAGTTGAATCGATTGCTTTTGAGCCCTCAAGCCCTGTCGTGCCAGAAAGCAAAAATACAGCTGCCTTTGATGCCTTGATTGGAAATACAGAAACAATTTCACAACCCGCTGTATCTAAAACCGAAACGCAAAATCTGGCACAAGTCGATGCGCTAGAATTCGATCATTCAACGCTTGTTGAGCAGAAAGTTGAGACACCGCAACAACCTGTTCAGCCTTTAGAATTTAATTTAGATCCTGCACCTGAAAAAACGCCAACAACAACACCTGAGCTTTCTTTTGAAGTAGTTCCTCCTGCCCCAGAAATTAAAACTGAAACTGTTAAGCCGTTAGAATTCACGTTTACAGCAAATGAACCTACAGCAGTTCCAGTTGAAAAAGCGGCAGAAGTTGAAATCGCACCAGAATTCAAACTTGATTTTGCTGAACCGATTACGCCAGTAACTACTGAAGAAAGCACACCAGTACGTGATTTTGAATTTAAACTCACGCCTACTGAACCAGAGACACAGCCCACTTTTAGTTTTGATCTAGATCCAAAGCCTGAAACCGTTGAGCAAGTGCATAGCACAGCAACACTTAGCCTTGAAACGCCTAGTGAAGCTGAAACCAGTCTGGCCATAGATGCAAACGACCCATTACTCCATTCATTCCCTGAGCTGGCTCAAGTGAATGAAGTTCAATTAAATTTAGACCTTGCTCAACAATATCTAAATTTGGGTGCATATGCTTCCGTTCGTGAGCTACTCTCACAAAATGAAGCAGCGTATACCGCTGAACAACGCCAACAATCACAAAATTTACTCAATCAAATAGCTTCTTAAATCTATTCGTCTTAAGATAAAGCAGTCATGAATGGCTGCTTTTTTATTATGAACAAAAAAATTGCTTTAATTTACATGGGTGGAACTTTTGGCTGTATTGGCGAGCCTTTAGCGCCGATGCCTGATGCTGAGTTTATTCCACAACTCAAAAAGGTCTTAGCACCTCAGTTTAAAATTGAGTGCTTTAAGGCGCCCAGTATCAAAGACAGTAGTGCATGCACAGCCATTGACTGGCTTATGCTGATTCAACAAATACAAAGCCTACAACTCCAAAATTTCCAGCACTTTGTCATTATTCATGGTACAGATACGCTCAGTTATGCTGCTGCGACCTTATCTCGCTTTTTAGCTGAGTCCTGTCATGTCGTCCTTACTGGAAGCCAATATCCACTGCTCAATATTCAAGGGGACAATACTCGAGAATTCACCGATGCGCTGGATAATTTAAATACTGCACTGGATGCCGTCACTCGACTTCCTGTAGGCGTGTATTTGGCTTTCTACCTTCAAGTGATTCATGCCAGAACCACATTAAAAGCCCATAGCACTGCTTTAGATGCGTTTAAAGGACTCAAAGCCGAACAACAAATAGCGGTAGATCATTCCGTCATTCAGGTACAACTTTCACATATCGAAAAAGCCAAATCGCTCAATATCGTCAATTGGATGATGGTGCCGACTGAAATATTACAGTTTGAACGTAATCTGGAAATTTTCTCCAAACATGCTCCGCATTTCTTGATCATCCAAGCTTATGGGGTAGGTAATTTAGCCGTAAATGCGGGCATTATCCAAAAAATTAAAAGCTTGCAGGAAAATGGCTGCCAAATCATTTTATCGACTCAAGTGCCTCTAGGCGGCATGGATCAGCGCTATGCGATTAGCCAATGGATCAAAGATTCAAAAATTTTAGTCAGTGATGCACTGAGCCAAGCAGATCTTTATGCCAAAATTGTTAAAATTTATTTACAATACCCCTCTTCGGAACAATGGCATGACCATTGGTATGATCATCCTGAATAGAGGTATTTATGCAACGTTTTGCAATTGGTATTGAGTTTTGTGGCATGCGATATAAAGGTTGGCAAACTCAACAGCCTGGCGTACGTAGTATTCAGGAAACCATGGAAAAGGTGCTCAGTAAAATTGCCGACGAGCCCATTATTTTACATGGTGCAGGTCGTACTGACGCAGGTGTCCATGCGACAAATATGGTCGCCCACTTCGACACCAATGCGATTCGCCCTATACGTGGCTGGTTAATGGGTTCAAATAGTCAATTGCCCAAAGACATTTCAATCCAATGGATTAAAGAAATGGATAACGATTTCCATGCACGCTTTAAGGCAAAGGCACGTCGTTATCGTTATGTGGTCTATCAATCGGCAAATCGCCCAGCCCTGTTACATAAACAAGTGACACATGCCTATTATCCACTCGATGTGGATAAGATGATTGAAGCGGCGCAAAAATTTCAAGGTACGCATAATTTTGAAAGCTTTCGTGCTGCGGCATGTCAGTCCAATCAACCTGTACGTCATGTCAAACATTGTCGCTTAATTCGCCATGGCAACTATCTAGTTCTCGATATTCAGGCAGATGGCTTCTTACACCACATGGTACGTAATATCATGGGCTGCTTACTTGAGATTGGTCAAGGTCTATATGAAGTGGATCATATTGATGAAATTTTTGCGGCACAAGATCGTAAAGCGGCAGGAATCACCGCACCACCAGATGGACTTTATTTTATTCATGCAGATTACCCAGAACAATTTGAATTGCCTCAACCACCGTTAGGGCCACACTGGTTAAATATGCCTGAATAATTTTTGCGGCTACATATAAAAAATCCTACTCAATAGAAGGATTTTTTATATTAAAACTGTTCAGTTCGTTTCCCACAAACATACGATTTAACGCTGTTTACGCTTTCTATATTCCACAGGCGTTTCATTGGTCCAGCGTTTAAATGCGCGGTAAAAAGTACTTGGCTCAGAGAATCCAGTCAAATAAACAATACGTTCAACACTTTCAGTGGTATTGGCCAACAGTTTCTTGGCTAAGCGACAACGATAATCTGAAAGAATTTGCTGAAAACTGGTATTGGCTTCCGAAAGCTGTGTACGTAAACGACGTGGGGTAATGCTGAGTTGTGCAGCAACAGTTTCAAGGGTTGTTTCACCACTTTCCAAAGTGGAGCCTATGGCACGGCGTACTTCACCCACCAAATCATAACGTGCAAGCTCTTGCAGTTTTTCAATTGCAAGTTGTTCATGCAATTGCAATAACTCAGGCTCTGCTTGCCACAATGGATATTCTAAAATTGAAGGATCAAAATAAAGACGTGTCTCTTTTTGCCCTAAACTGACAGGACAACCATAAACACGATAATACTCACCATCAGAAGCGCCATTGGCAAAATTAAAATCGATGTAAATCGGTTCAAATCGTCCTTCAGTGATAAATTTAAAGAAGCGTAAAATCCCTGAAATAGCACATTCTGAAAAATGACGATTGACGATGTTCTCACCCCAAGGCTGCTCACCATTGGTTAAATAACAACGCCCGTCATCATCAATGATCAATTTGGCATGAAATGCATCGCTAATTAAACGTTGATAAGCCAAAGCACGCTTTAAGCCTTCGCCAAAATTTTCACTTGAAATAAACAGGTGTTCGATCACTTGCCCACGATACAGTGGCAAGTGCTCTCCGAGGTGTAAACCAATATCTGGATCATTACTGACTTCCTCCGCAGCGACCCAAAATGCAAATTGTGCATTCAACGGTGTTCGAGCATTTTGGTCGACCTGACCCAATGCTACCCCAGCCTTTGATAATATTTCTTCTGTCGGCAATCCTGCACGACGGATCGCTTGATAGCCTAATCGTAAAACAACCGAAGCATCAGTTAGCTGACTCACGCAGTGCCCTTCCTTGTATGTTATTCATTTATACTTAAAACATTTAATTTAGATTACAGTCGATTGACCAAACTGACAATATTTATCCGCTTTTTTTTGTAGAAATTGTTTAACAATATGTTCGCTTATTTTCAAGTCATCTACCGCCTTGTAATGCCGAATATTCTTGTCTTTCTGCAAAAAATTGCCTATAATTTGCGCCTTTCCAATTTGATCATCAGGTAGGCTATGGCCAATAAAGAGGAACTTATCGAGTTCGAAGGCGTTGTCACCGAAACGCTTCCTAATACTATGTTCCGTGTGCGTTTAGAAAACGGTCACGAAGTGATTGCTCACATTTCTGGTAAAATGCGTAAACACTATATTCGTATTTTAACAGGCGATAATGTAAAAGTTGAAATGACACCATATGACTTAACAAAAGGTCGTATTACATATCGTGCACGCTAAGTTTTAGTGTAAGCAAAAGCCACTTTTAGGTGGCTTTTTCATTATCCACAAGATTTACCTTCCTGCTTACGATCTTTTATCGTCTAGCAACTATACATCTGACACATTAAAATCTGTTTCCTATACCTATTTATCATTTGTAATCCATTTACTGCAAAGTTGATAGCACTAATTTGTTCTAAATTTTAATACAACTGATCTTTTCACGGCTCCACCAGTCCTGTCTGTTTGACGCTTTTTTAGTAAAATCTATACCACTTGGTTTGTCCAGCAAATGATCTAGATACATATGCGTGTATATTTATTATACTAAGTAGAGATCATTTCTAAATTAAGTTAACTATGGATCAGGTGAAGCTTATGAAAATACATGTATGTATGTTTTTATTGGCATCTATTGCACTTGTTGGATGTAAAAGCTTAAACACCCGACCTGTAAATTTAGATCAATATTTACAGCAATTCATTGGTAAAACCAGTGCTGAAATTCAAAGCAATTTAAATTTTAAGGCAATGGGGTATCAGGTAAGCGATAAAATCCAAACCAGTAATAGCACCTTAAGCTATACCATCCTTAGACCAATCAATATCCCCATGGCAGGAGGCAATGCGACTGTAGGCCCTAATGCAATGGGTATGCCAGTGATTCGTTATGATACGATGGGCACGCCAAGCTATGACATTAATTTTAATTGTAAAGTCACTTTTCAATTAAAAAATGGTGTTGCTGAATCTGTTGAGTATTTAGGTCGAGCCTGTTAGCTGTTTTAAAGTGAATCTAATACCCATCGCTATAATGGCGAGAATATGGATAGACTTTTATCAAAACTTATCAAAAGCTAAAATTTAATAATAAAAAACACAGCTTAAGCTGTGTTTTTTATTACCAAGCGTTTAAAACAGGTATTTAAGCAATCGCTGCAACGACAGCCTCACCCATTTCAGCCGTACCAACTTTACGCATGCCATCAGACATAATATCGCCAGTACGCAAACCTTGGTCTAAAACTTGCCCTACTGCATCCTCAATGGCTTTTGCAGCCACTTCTTCACGGAAGGTGTAGCGTAGCATCATTGCCACAGAAAGAATGGTTGCAAGTGGATTGGCAACGTTTTGGCCAGCAATGTCAGGTGCAGAACCATGACAAGGTTCATACATACCTTTGCCATTCTCATCTAAAGAGGCAGATGGAAGCATACCAATAGAGCCGGTTAGCATTGCTGCTTCATCGGAAAGAATGTCACCAAACAAGTTCCCTGTCACAATCACATCAAACTGTTTTGGCGCACGAACCAATTGCATTGCTGCATTATCGACGTACATATGTGAAAGTTGAATATTTGGGTATTGTTGTTCTTTAAGTGCAGTCACTGTCTGCTTCCAAAGCTCAGTCACTTCAAGCACGTTGGCTTTATCCACTGAACAAACTTTACCACCGCGTAAGTTTGCCATTTCAAAAGCAACTTTTGCGATACGTTTAATTTCAGACTCTGAATAAACGTCAGTGTTATAACCTTGCTTCTCACCATTTTCGAGTTCACGAATACCGCGTGGTTGACCAAAGTAGATGCCACCCGTCAGTTCACGAACAATAAGGATATCTAATCCAGAAACAATCTCTGGTTTAAGACTAGACGCATCCGCCAATTGCGGATAAAGGATTGCAGGGCGTAAGTTAGCAAATAGGTTTAATTCACTACGAATTTTCAATAAGCCACGTTCGGGGCGAATTGAACGTTCAATATTATCCCATTTTGGACCGCCTACAGCACCCAGTAAAATTGCATCTGCTTTTTTCGCTTGCTCCGCTGTTACAGCTGGATAAGGTTCGCCATGTGCATCAATTGCTGCGCCCCCTAACAAACCCTGTTCCCAAGTTAAACCTAAATTAAATTTATCATTGACACGTGTCAGTACTTTTTCAGCAGCAGCAACGATCTCAGGACCGATACCATCACCTGCCAAAATCAAAATTTGTTTAGACATTTGTAGTTCCATTTATTTTTCAGTATCTATACTGATGTGAGATTAAATCTTCTGTTCAACAAATTCGCTCACGCCAGTCACCGCATTATGCGGGCGACAAAAACGGCGAATTGTCCGTTTTTCTTGAATCATATCGACACATAGCGGTGTCGGTGAAGAAACATTCAGTAAACTTCCTGAACCCTGTGACCTTAAGCGATACATCTTAAATGTGTATTTTTGATTTGCTTTAAAATCATGAATAACATGGAAAACTTCAGCATGCTGTTTAGTAATTGGATAGAATCGAATCACCATCTCATATTGCTGAGGTGGAATCGTTAAATAAACACCATTTTGATCTAAAGGCTCACCCGTTAATTTGAGATAACCCTTTTGAATGGCGCTACGATTGGCACGTTGTGCACGTTCATCCATGATAATCACATCATTTAAGCGCGCAAATTCACAATGCTCTGCACCTGAACAATAGACAGAAACCGAATTTTGGCTGACATGTTTATTTTCAGCTTGCTTGATACGCATTAAATCAACCATTTGAGTGGATTGACACGCACTAAGCATAAAGCTTGTTAAACCGATTAAAACACTGCAACTCAAAAACTTAGTCATTGCTCAACCCCAACCCTCACTTCACTGAGTCAACATTCATTTTGTTATACTCGCATGTTAGCAAGAGTTAGACATTCACGCTATGTGTAAAATGTTCGCTGAAAATTAACCTTGAATTTCAGCAAATACCCAAGGGCGTGATTGTTTGGTTTTTTCTTCATAAGCACGAATTTCATCCGCAGCCTGTAAAGTCAAACCAATATCATCCAAGCCATTCAATAAACAGTGTTTACGAAATGGATCGACTTCAAATTTAAAAGCTTCACCACTTGGTGTACGGACTTCTTGAGCTTCTAAATCAATGGTTAATTGATAGCCTTCCTGAGCAGCACATTCTTTAAATAATTGATCAACAACAGATTCAGGTAAAATCACTGGCAACATGCCATTTTTAAAACTGTTATTGAAAAAGATATCAGCATAGCTTGGTGCAATCACTGTGCGAAAACCATACTCTTCCAATGCCCAAGGCGCATGTTCACGGCTTGAACCGCAACCAAAATTGGCACGAGAAATAAGTACAGATGCCGCTTGGTAACGTGGCTGATTCAAAATAAAATCAGGATTCTTCGGACGTTTAGAATTGTCCTGCCCTGGATAACCTTCATCTAAATAACGTAATTCATCAAATAAGTTATCACCAAAACCGGTGCGTTTAATTGATTTTAAAAACTGTTTTGGAATGATTAAGTCGGTATCTACATTGGCACGGTCTAAGGGTGCAACAATACCCTGTTCAACAGTATAAGCTTTCATCTCTTTGCTCCTTAAGCCTGATTAGAATGAACGTACATCAACAAAGTGACCTGCAATTGCTGCCGCAGCGGCCATTGCTGGACTGACAAGGTGAGTACGTCCACCATTGCCCTGACGGCCTTCAAAGTTACGATTTGAAGTCGACGCACAATGTTCACCCGGTTGTAACTTGTCAGCATTCATCGCCAAACACATTGAACAACCTGGCTCACGCCACTCAAAACCAGCTTCGATCAAGATTTTATCTAAACCTTCCGCTTCCGCTTGTTGTTTCACTAAACCAGAGCCTGGAACAACCATGGCCTGTTTAATACTAGACGCTACTTTTTTACCTTTTGCCACTTCTGCAGCAGCACGAATATCTTCAATACGTGAGTTGGTGCAAGAACCAATGAATACGCGGTCTAATTGAATATCAGCCAATGCCTGACCTGCATTTAAACCCATATATTGATACGCACGGGTCCAGTCATTACGCTGTACATCATCTTTGGCCTGTTCCAAAGTTGGAACTGCTTGAGAGACAGGAATTACCATCTCAGGAGAAGTACCCCAAGACACTTGTGGTTCAATTTCTTCACCATTTAAAACCACGATCGTATCAAAATGTGCATTTTCATCAGAATGTAAAGTATTCCAATACGCGACTGCCGCATCCCACTGTTGGCCTGTTGGTGCATAAGGACGATCTTTAACATATTCAATCGTTTTGTCATCGACAGCAACCATACCAACACGCGCACCGCCTTCGATTGCCATATTGCACACAGTCATACGCCCTTCAATCGACATATCACGGAATACCTGACCACCAAATTCAATCGCATGCCCTGTACCGCCAGCCGTTCCGATTTTACCAATAATTGCCAAAACCACGTCTTTTGGGGTAACGCCTTGACCTAATGTTCCGTCAACACGCACCAACATGTTTTTCATTTTCTTCTGTACTAAGCATTGTGTTGCCAATACATGTTCAACTTCGGACGTTCCGATCCCGTGTGCCAAACAGCCGAATGCGCCATGTGTCGCTGTATGCGAGTCACCACATACCACCGTCATACCCGGTAAAGTTAAACCTTGTTCTGGTCCAACGACATGTGCAATACCTTGACGCACATCGTTAATGTCAAACTGCACTACATTAAAGGTTTTACAGTTATCGTCTAAGGTCTGAACTTGGATACGAGAAGTATCATCTTCAATCCCAGCAATCCCTTCTGAACGCTCTTTGGTTGATGTAGGAACATTATGGTCAGGTGTTGCAACGTTAGCACTTAAACGCCAAGGTTTACGCCCAGCAAGTTGTAAGCCTTCGAATGCTTGTGGAGAAGTCACTTCATGCAATAAATGACGGTCGATATAAAGTAATGCTGAACCATCATCACGTTGTGTTACAAGATGGTCATCCCACAATTTGTCATACAAAGTTTTTACTGATTCTGTTTTTGCTTTTTGGTTTTCGCCTGCCATGTCGAAATGCTCCACTGGACTGGGTAATTCTTTCATTCACTCAATTATAACCACGTTTTTACATAAATCTAATTTATCATTTTTATTAATTTAAAAACTTTTTGGAATTAATTTTATCCAAATAAATGCTCCTAAAATCACCTTTATAAAGTATTTAAATCAATGATATATTTTCAATGACTTTAAAAGCACTTGGCTTAATCATCAAGAAAAAATAGAGCTTAGACCAATAAATGTACGTCCTAAACCATAAATTAAGCAAATCCATTATTTAAAAAGAACTCAATAATTCCTATATCAACAATCACGATGCAATGTATAAAGAATAAAATATCGCTTTATCCAATCAACATTAATCAAAAAAACCTTTTTACATTACAATTGATAATGATTATTATTTAACTATTGAATTAATAAGTGGTGATCCTCATGGCGAGTATCCAAAATTTCCTACAAAGCAATCAACGTGTTTTCAAAAAAACCTTAAGCTATTACATCATGCATATCACAGTGGCGATGTTAGTTGCTTATGCCGTGACTGGTAATTTTTGGATGGCTGTGACATTAAGTTTACTTGAACCGACTGTACAAGCATTTGCATTCTTTTTCCATGAAAAGGCTTGGAATAAACGAGACCAAAAGGCAGCACAAAGCACTGAAATTAAAATCTAAATCAGATGTATTTTCTGTGGCTGGAGCTGCTAATCACCACCGCCTCCTCCACAGCTGCTACAACTACTACAAGAAGAAGATGAGTCAGAACTTGTACTATGTGAATGGCTCGAATCACTGGATGAACTTGATCCTGAACATGAGCTAGAAGAACATGACGATGTTGCAGAAGCCTGTGGAAAATCTGAAGTTGAACTTGTCATTTGGCTATACATTGTCATCATAAATGGTAAGCTAAAAATTAAACCCCGCTCCCATCGAACATGGGCATCAACCTGAAAAATTCGAGGTAAGATCTGCGTGTTTTGTGGATTCAATCCATGTAAAGCACATGCCCCATGCCAAGTATTGAACAATTGCTGTCTTTGAGCAGCTCGCTGTGATTCTGTTACTTGTAAATCATGCGGTTTATGAATCAGTTCATAACCTAAAAAACGTTGGCTCATGGACTGATAAAAGTCATCAAATTCTTCAATCAATATATGCCATAACGCATCCACTGAGTGTGAAGGCATGGCATAAGCTCCCCTACGCCACAAATGAATTGCTAAATAGTCTTTAAAACCCTCTTCAATCAATGGATAAGAAGATTGTCGAATGTTTGGATGTCTTTGTTTAAAAGCAAGCCAAATACGATTTGGAAATTTAAAATTCTCCAACTCTTGCATTTTTCTTAGGCGATTTAACCGAAGCTTCAACCAAATTATGCTGAGAATAGCGATGATAATGCTGGGGAAATAGATATTGAAAAAATATACAAAGATTAAGCCTAGAGCAGAAAATATCAGTATCGTGGTAAAAAATCGAAACCAAGTTTTAGAGAAGGTATTTCTAGTATGTTGTTGAAAATAGTGAATGGTGGTGTTTGTTGATTGATTCAAATAGCTTTCCTTTTGTTGTTTTTATGCGCTGAATATAAATGAGCTTTGCTTAAATTGTACAGTAAAAAGTTGTATTAAAATTTTTCCAAAGCACGAATAGAACCAATCACTTTGCTAAAAATAAAAAAATTTGAAAATTACTTTGATTAATTCTTAAATTTTCTAAATAATGAATTACGCATAAAAATTCTTTATGGATGGAAATATTATGAATCTCGCTGCTTTTGAAGCCTTTGTCAAAGTTATGGAAACTGGTTCGATTTCTATGGCAGCAGAACATCTGTTTATTACTCAGCCAGCTGTCACCAAACGCATACATAGCTTAGAAGAATATTTCGGCGTCAAACTTTTTGAGTCTGCAGGTCGTGGTGTTCAAGCCACACATGCAGCGCATTCATTATTACCTAAAGTAAAAAACTGGTTAAATGAATTGGGAGATATTCACCATACCCTGAGTCATGAGCAAGGTGAAGTTCGAGGAAAACTCAAGATTGGCACCAGTCACCATATTGGCCTACACCATTTACCACAGCATTTAAAAAAATATGTACAGCACTTTCCTGAAGTCAAACTAGATGTACATTTTGTGGACTCTGAACAAGCACATGAACAAGTGCTTGCTGGGGATTTAGAACTGGCATTTTTAACCCTTCCGCCACAAGGTGATGAGCGTTTGCGTTATATCACGATTTGGAATGATCCTTTGGTATTCGTGGTTGCACCTTTTCATCCTTTGGCACAAAAAAAGAACCTTAAGCTTGAAGATCTGATCGAATACCCAAGCTTATTGCCAGCAGCACAGACTTATACCAGTCAAATCACCTTGGCAGAATTTGAAAAGAAAGGTTTAAAGCCAAAAATTACCATGAGCAATAATCCGCTTGAATCTATTCGGATGTTGGTTTCCATTGGTTTAGGCTGGTCTGTTCTACCTAAAACCTTGTTAAATCAAGACTTACAACAACTTGATATTCGTTTTGAAATGAACCGCCAATTGGGTATGGTTTGGCATCCTGGACGTACCCAGTCTAGAGCTGTGCAGGAATTGATTGAGATGATGAAATAATCCCTACAATAAAAATCCCTTATCTTATTACTCAAGATAAGGGATTTACATATTACACAGGAATGGTGGTACTTATCTTTCCCTTCATTCCCTTATAAAGTCTTCATTGCACAATTTTTTACTTTACTGAGTCTTCATGTAGAGACTCATTTAACTGATCAACCACTAATGCCCATTCACCATCAGATTTAATTTTTTCAGCAAGAAACTGACGTTGTCCCTCACTCCAATAAGATGCGTCTGTAATTAGAGTATCTGCATCCAACTGGTGATTTTCAATAAAACTTTGAATTGCTTCTTCGCTAGAATCCAAGCCGAGTTGTTCAAATAAATTGGTCATTCTTGGACGTGTCTGGCTCATTATATAATCTCCGTCAGTTTTAAAAGTGCTCAAATCAACATAGCATTTTTACACTATAAATGAAGTACAAAATCTTCATTTATAAAAATATTTACAAAACTTCTCATTTTTGACAAAACAATCAAGCCATAAAAAAGTAGTGATCAACACTGCTTTAAATCACAATTATCAGCCCAGCTCAAATCGACCAATCTTGGATATCCCAACCCTGTTCTTTTGCCAGATGCTCAAGACGATCATCAGGATTTACTGCAATCGCATGGTCAGCATATTCCAATAAAAAACGGTCATTAATCGAATCTGAATAAGCCCATGATTCAGTGACAGTACGACCATCGAGCCATTGATCCAAACGTGCCAATTTACCTTTTTGGTAACATGGAATATTGATCACTTTCCCCGTGTACTTGCCATCTTTTATTTCAGCATTGGTCGCAATAATTTCGCTGATACCAAATTCACGGAAAATAGGTGCTGTAATAAAATCTGAAGTTGCCGTAATACCAACCAACGCATGGCCTAAATCTTTATGTTTTTGAATCGCGGCAAAACCAGCTGGACGCATTTGTGGACGAATCACTTTTTGCATAAATAACTGATGTAATTCAGTTAAATAATCATTATCGTGTTGAGTAAGAAACTCAAAGACAAATTCATTATAAGCAATTGGGTCGAGCTTACCTGCTTTATAGTCTTCATAAAACTGATCATTCATCGCACGATGTCGGACTGGATCGACCAAGCCTTCATTGACTAAGAACTCTCCCCAAGAATGGTCAGAATCTGTATTTAATAAGGTGTGATCTAAGTCAAACAGCGCCAATTCCATGAAAATACTCGTTTAAACTGAAATTTAAGAAAAAAATTGTAAATCTATCACCGCTAGTCGATAGAAATTCGTTAAGATCATAGCAATTTTAAAACATTATTACTTTGACTTTATCGAGTTGGACAAAAGAGTGTATGTCCCCATATATAAAGTCAAATGAAATTAACAAATTTTAGGTAGCCAAATGATCGACTCAGAAGGTTTCCGACCCAACGTCGGGATCATTTTGGCAAACGATATTGGACAAGTTTTATGGGCAAAACGCATTGGACACAATGCTTGGCAATTTCCTCAAGGAGGCATCCAGTTTGGAGAGACTCCTGAGCAAGCTCTATTCAGAGAACTACGAGAAGAAGTTGGGCTCCTACCCGAACATGTCCAAATTATTGCCCAGACAGATGACTGGTTGCATTATCGTTTGCCGCTTCGATACATTCGCTCGGATTCCGATCCGATTTGTATTGGACAAAAGCAAAAATGGTTTTTACTGAAACTCACAGCTTCAACGAAACATATTCAGTTGAATCTCTCTGACCCGCCGGAGTTTGATCAATGGCAATGGGTTAGTTACTGGTACCCGCTTGGACAAGTGGTGAATTTTAAACGAGATGTTTATCGTAAAGCGATGATGGAGTTATGTATGCGAATGCCGCAATATACAGCTGAAATTTCTTCAAAATATGAATGATTTTTCAAGGTAGTACTGTTATAAATAATACTGATGAAGTCGCTTTAAAACATAGCTTAAATTAGGAGCATACATCCATGTCGAACATGCAACTGGACACATTAAGACGTATTGTACAAGAGATCAATGCGTCAGTCAGTTTGCATGATTCTTTGGAAATCATGGTTAATCAAGTTTCCGAAGCCATGCATGTTGATGTTTGCTCTATTTACCTTTTAGATGAACGTAACCAACGTTATGTACTCATGGCAACCAAAGGCTTAAACCAAGAATCTGTAGGGACAGTTTCCTTACAACTTGGCGAGGGTTTGGTTGGTTTAGTGGGGCAACGTGAAGAGATTGTCAACTTAGACAATGCGTTTAAACATGAACGGTTTGCCTACTTCCCCGAGACAGGGGAAGAGATCTATAACTCGTTCCTTGGTGTGCCAGTCATGTATCGCCGCAAAGTGATGGGCGTGATGGTGGTTCAGAACACCGAACCTCAAGATTTTAGCGAGGCAGCAGAATCATTTCTGGTGACCTTATGTGCGCAACTCTCTGGGGTAATTGCTCATGCACATGCAGTGGGTAATATTGATGTTTTCCGTAAACCCAGCAATTCATCTAACTACAAGACCTTCCAAGGTTCATCTGGTGCAGGCGGCATTGCACTTGGGCGTGCCATCATCCTTTACCCTCCGGCAGATTTAGCTTCAGTCCCAGACCGTGATGCGGATGATATCAGTGAAGAACTTAAGCTTTTAGACCAAGCTATTGCGTCTGTACGCAATGAAATTCAATCGCTTGATGACAAAATGCAAGATTCGCTCATGGCGGAGGAACGTGCTTTATTTAGCGTGTTCTTACGTATGTTGGATGAAAATGCCCTACCTGCTGAAATTAAAGAAATTATTCGAGATGGAAGCTGGGCGCAAGGTGCAGTTAAAAATGTGATTGAACGCCATGTTGCGCTTTTTGCACAAATGGAAGATGACTATTTACGTGAACGTGTATCTGATTTAAAAGACTTGGGACGCCGAATCCTCGCAGCATTACAAGAAGGCGATACTAGCCATAAAGAGATCACCTCTGAAAGTATTTTAATTGGAGATGAGATCAGCACTGCTGCTTTGGTTGAGCTTCCTGTAGATAAAATCGCCGCGATTGTAACCTCTGAAGGGGCTGCCAACTCACACATGGTGATTGTCGCCCGTGCTCTCGGTATTCCAACTGTGGTGGGTGTTACTGAGCTGCCGGTAAATACGCTTGATGATGTTGAAATGATTGTCGATGCTTATCAAGGCCGGGTTTTTGTCAATCCACCACGTCGTTTACGTACACGTTATAAAGAGATCCAAAAAGAAGAAGAACAAATTGCCAAAGATTTAAAGCAATACGAAACCAAAGATGCCATTACACCTGATGGTGTTGCTGTAAAGCTGTATGTAAATACTGGTCTGATGATTGATGTGGTACGTGGGGTTCAACGTGGTGCAAAAGGCGTAGGGCTTTATCGTTCTGAAATTCCATTTATGCTGCGTGAACGCTTCCCGGGCGAAGAAGAACAGCGTGCGATTTATCGTCAACAGCTTAGTCACTTTGCCAACAAACCTGTGGTGATGCGTACACTTGATATTGGTGCGGATAAAGACCTGCCATATTTCCAAATTGAAGAAGAAAACTCAGCTTTAGGATGGCGTGGCATTCGTTTTACCCTCGATCACCCTGAAATCTTTTCCTCACAAATCCGAGCAATGTTAAAAGCCAGTATCGGCTTAAACAATCTGCATATTTTATTGCCAATGGTCACCAGTGTCAGTGAAGTAGAAGAAGCACTTTACCTACTGGAACGTGACTGGATTGCGGTTCAAGAAGAAGAGCAAGTTAACTTCGCCAAACCGAAAATCGGGATTATGGTTGAAGTACCGAGTGTGCTTTTACAAATTGGTGAATTTGCTGAATTGGTCGATTTCTTCTCAGTCGGTTCAAATGACTTGATTCAATATTTATTGGCAGTTGATCGTAATAATCCACGTGTATCCAGTGTTTATTCACACTTCCACCCTTCTGTACTTCGCGCTTTAACGCGTTTGGTTCAAGAATGTCATAAGTATGAAAAACCGATCAGTATTTGTGGAGAAATGGCAGGCGACCCACTCTCAGCTATCTTACTTATGGCAATGGGATTCAATACCTTGTCGATGAGTTCAAGTAATATTCTGCGTGTGCGTAAAGCGATTTGTCATGTATCAATGACAGATGCACAAAAGCTATTAGAAGAAGTGATTGCGATGAATAACCCACTCATGGTCAAGAGCTGGATGGAGTATTACTTTAAACATCATGGTTTGGCTGATATGGTGAAATCGAATCGTCTAGTCAATATTTAATTATTTATTTTTATTAGATTTTTATAATTATTTAAGCAAAAATTGCAGTCCACAAAAAAGGCCGATAATCATCAGAATATCGACCTTTTTTGTGTTTATCATAACCACGTTTTGCATTCTTTTTACGATCTACAAACACTTGGCTTTTGTTGACTTCATGCATGTGTTTGGCCACAAAGTTGTGAATCACAACCTCTGGCATTGCTTTTTTCTTTGCCATTTTCTTTACCTATTTTGCTGTATACCACTTGATCAGTGGGAATCTGATATTACGCTTTTTTGTGTAGAATACAAGTATTTGTATTGATCAAGTTTGTGACTATTTCCTATTGCACTCTTTTTACCTATTACATCAAGGTAAATTTGCAGATTTATCTCAAATTGATTTTAATCATCAGAAGATCATCTTTAATTTAATTAAAATTTTACAAATCAGCTTGAAAACTTCATGTAATTCATGAGTATTGTTATCTATAGTATTTAAAGAAATTTGAATATAAATATACTCAAAAAATATAGGGTAATGAGTTAGAACTGGAGGATCATGTGTTCAATCAAAAGAAATTATCGAGTTTTCTACTATTGTTGGTTATTCCTACACTTGGTTTAATCGCATGTAGTAAACCTGAGAAAGCGGAAGTCATAACAACTGAATCAAGTGCGAGTTCTGTACCATCTGAAATTGTGAAAACTGAATCTACAGAGAACACTTTTGATCTCTCCAAGATTCCAATTTCAAATATTACACTCGGTCAGTTTCCATATATTTCTTTGCCAAATGGCTATCAGTTTCACGAAGCAACCAGCGTAAATTTTGAGAAAATACCATTTTGGACAGGTCAACATATCGAAAATGTTGAAGGTCAATTATATAGTGCAGCCATTCAACAAAATGAAAATTATAAAGAAGGAAGTTTTTTAGAATTGCAACGTAATTTGGAAAATGTAATCCAGCAATTGGGTGGCAAACAAATTACCCAGAGTAAAATTCCTCAACAAGAATTAGAAAAGATCCCACAAAAATTCCAAGTCGATTATGTTGCAGGATTGGGAGATGTTTTTAATAACCCGACACAGACCTTTGTGATACGTCAAGCGAATAAAAATATTTGGTTCCAATTGACACAGACAGGGAATGGACATGCTGGCCTATTCGTCGCAGAAACTAAACCTGTTGAAATTACAGCTAAAGCATTAAGTTCAGACCAACTCAAAACAGCTTTGGATAAGGACAATAAAGTCAATATTGAGGTTAACTTTGCCACGGATCAAGCGAATATTTTGCCTGACTCTCAACCCCAAATTGAACAAGTCATTCAACTGCTAAAAAACAACCCTGAACTCAAATTGAGTATTAATGGTTATACAGATAATTCAGGTGATACCAAACATAATCAAACGCTTTCAGAACAACGTGCAAATGCTGTTGTTAAGGCTTTAACCAATAATACTGGAATTCAACAAAGCCGTTTAACAGCCAAAGGCTTGGGAGATACACACCCTATTGCGGATAATTCAACTGAAGACGGTAAAGCTTTAAATCGTAGAGTTGAGCTGATTAAATCTAATTAATTCTGTGAAATGCTGAGTTCAATGAACAAAGAAAACCCATTATAAATAAATGGGTTTTCTTTTAAAAATAGCTCACTCACTACATACACGATGTACTCAGTAAAACTCTATCTAGCAATCGTTTTACATCCACAGCTTGCACATCTAACATTTCAGCAACTCATCCATAAAACAGACTATAAGGTGTTTTAGTAAAAGCATCCGCTTGTAATCTACTGTTGATTCTTCCGCTCACAAACAATTTTTTATTAAAAGATAAAAACTGCGATAACAATAACTTATTTACTGAAATAAAAACTTAATTACAACAACTTTCAATAAAAAACAAAAATATTAAATATTTTCAACAATATAAATTTGCCGAATTCAAAAAATGCATATATATTGTATATACATTTTTTTGATTATCACCTTTGGGGATAAATACGTCATGGCTGAATTACCCAAAAAGACAAAGGTGAATAAAAAAGATGGGCAACTCTTAATTCGCATTAACAGTGCTGAGCGTGACCAGTTTTTACAACTCTGTGAAACGATGGATACCAGTGCAGCACGTGAGTTAAGAAAATTTATCCGTAGTTTTATCAAAAAACATCAGCCAACGGATACTCAAACTAAGGAGTAACATGATGTCTAAGCAAGTTAAATCTTTAAAACAGAAAATCAAAGCACGTTTGGAAAAAATATCCAAACACGAAGGTAAATTGAAAAAGCTCAAAAAAAAGCTTAAAAAACAAAAGTAATTTCGATTACACATCCTAAGCTTGAACTTTGATAAAAGTGGCTTAAAAAAAGCGGCATTATTTACATAATGCCGCTTTTTGCATTTTCGAAGGGATTAAGCTAAAGCTCTATCTAACAAGCGTTTTACATCTACAGCTTGTGCATCTAACATTCCGACCACGCGTCCATAAAACGCACTATAACGTGTTGCAATAAAAGCATCCGCAACAAAATCTGGTGCATGTTGTTTCAGCAAAATAGCTTGTGCCAAGATGACCAAACGACTGACTAAGCTACGTGCCATAAATTGCAATTCATCTGCTTGTAAGCCACTAAATAATTTAAATAAAGCTTGTAATTCATCTTGTAAAATTGAATCTTGAGATGCAACTTGTGCAAATGATTTAAATAAGACTTCAATTGATTCACGGTCACGTTGGATTGCACGTAATACATCCAAACACATCACATTACCAGAACCTTCCCAAATAGTATTTACAGGGGCTTCTTTAAAAATACGCGCCATGATTCCTGTATCGACATAACCATTGCCACCGAAGACTTCCATCATCTCACCCGTCAACTCCACAGTACGCTTACACACCCAGAACTTTGCTGCTGGTGTCATGATTCGTCTCCATGCCAGAGATAATTCACCATCACTCTCATAGCAATGCGCAAGATGAAAACTCAATTGCATGGCTGCTTCTGTTTCCAAGGCTAAATCCGCCAATACCGCTTGCATCAACGGTTGTTCCGCCAAATGTTTACCAAAGGCCTTACGCTGACGGGTATAGGCAATACATTGCACCAAAGCCTGACGTAACATCGCACTTGAACCGACTGAACAGGTCAAACGTGTATAGTTTGCCATTTCAATAATCGTGGGAATCCCGCGCCCAGCTTCACCGATCATAATGCCCCAAGCATTTTTAAATTCAACTTCTGAGCTTGAATTACTGCGATTACCCACTTTATCTTTAAGTCGTTGTACTTGAACCGGATTTTTTGTCCCATCTTCCAGCCAACGTGGTACAAAAAAGCAGGCCAATCCATCTTGTTCAGTTTTTGCCACGACTAAATGTGCATCACACATTGGTGCAGAAAAGAACCATTTATGCCCTGTCAGTAAATATGCTTGCCCACGTCCTGACTCAGCTACAGGAACAGCCCGTGTTTCGTTGGCACGCACATCTGACCCGCCCTGCTTTTCCGTCATCCCCATACCTAACCAAATTGATTTTTTCTGAGAAATCGGAATGTCACGTTCATCGTATTCAGTCGATAAGAGCTTTTCACCAACTTTTGCCCATAATTCAGGTTCATTTTGAATTAAGGGAATACTACCTAACGTCATAGAATTAGGGCATAGATTGCCACACTCAACTTGTCCACTCAGGAAAAATCGAGCCGCCCAATCGACCCATTTTGAACTTGATTGTGGATGATTAAATGGATGTGCGTGTGTGTCAAATTGTCGATTTAGCCGCATCCATTTATGCCATGCAGGATGAAATTCTAGAAAATCTTTACGGCGACCACGGGCATCAAAACTATGTAATTCTGGGGTATGACGATTGGCTAAATCGGCATATTCATAATATTCAGTAGAACCCGCAATCTGTGAGAATTCAGTTAGGCGTTGCTGATCTTGACTGCCATAACGTTGCAAAATTTCTTGTAAGACTTGATCTGTAGTCAATAAATTATAATTTTGCAGTTCGTCAAACTGATTGCTAATTTCATGTGTTTGCCAATTCTCTGCTGTGTTCATCCTGAATTCCTGTCTTGTTGTTTTTACCAATTGCATTCAGTATAGAAGAAAATACCTTCAAGGATGTTCGGATTATTTTTATGGCTTTACCTGCAATCAATGTGCGTCGTAAACCCCGCCAATCAAGGGCACGTATCACGCAGGAAGCGTTGATGGAAAGTTTTGTTCGGCTTTTACATGACCATCCTGCCAATAAAATTACCATTCGTGAAATTACCGATCTTGCTGGTGTGGGTTTAGGGACGTTCTATGAGTATTTTTCTAAAAAGGAAGATTTGATTGCTTTAACCATTCACCAACATGTAAAAAGCAATGCAGAAGTCTTAAAAAGTTATGCACAAAGCGTGTATGACTTATCCACAAAATCAGATTTTCAAAGCTATTTACAGCAAATCATTCATTTTCAACTTGAGCAAATTCAAGCACAACAATTTTTATGGGCCCAGTCTTTCTTGTTAGAACGACAGGTTTCCAGTATTGAAACATATCAAAAAAGTTATGCCATGATGGTAGAGATGTGGCAAAACATGCTGAAACCTTTTATTCAAGATGATGAACAACTCAAACAGATGAGTCTAAATGTACAACGAATTTGCTATGGTTTTGTCTCGCAGACATTGTTGATCGAGCCTGAGTTTAAGGATTGGAACGTTTTGGAGGCGGATATGGTTCAGCTGCTCATCGAGTTACTTTAATTTTACCAAACACCTAGCATGTTGGTTTTCAAATAATATCTTGCCTATGAAAGAACGTTTTCTTTAAAAACGTAATAAAATAGCTAAGCATCGTCTAAACTTATTAAAAAATGAAAGAACCAGAAAAAATTAGCAAAAAACCATCAAAACTTAGTCGTTTATCTTACTATTGCTCAATACTTAATATTTTCATTATTGCGGCAAGCATTTTTTATTCTATTTATATAGCAAGTCAGTCTTGTAAATTTACTCATATTTGTGAAAGACCACTATATGAACTTTTGTTTGTAAGTGCTGCTTTTCTCTGTACCTGTATTAGTTTAATCGGGCTTTCTCTCGCATACCTTAGTTCAAATACTGAGGAAAATGCAGATCTACATTACCGTAATTTAGGGATGGCATGGAATCGTAATATTTTATTTTTATCAATGCTTTATATTGCATTTATTGCGATAATGTTACTTACATAGACCTTATCGGTTGGGCTATTTTTCAGTGGAAATTATTTAAATAAACCAGTTGAATAAACTGTTATTTTTCATATATAACTCCAACTTAAGCAAAATTAAGGCACGGATTTTGGAATATAAGATAATTGAGTGAAGATCTTATTTGGCTTTTAACTTTAGAATTTCTTTTTTTAACTTAAAACTATCACCATTATTCACAGGTAAGGATTTTGTTAATGTTACTTGATATAAATCACGGGAAACTTTGATTATCTCTATAGATTGCACAGAAAAATCAGTTGGACATATCGCGCGTGAACCACTGGAGGCACATAAATTTAAAGGATTTTTATCAAATACTCTTTTGCCATTGATAGAAATAGACATAAGAGGATAATCTAGTAAGCCTAACATTCCCTGAGTATTGGCATTATAGAAGCCACTTTCAACAACTAATTTTATAGCCCCACATTGGTGTATAGATTTTTTGCTTCCTAATCGTGTAATGTTTCCCTCGAAATCTTCTTTACTAATCAATAATGAATCCACATCAATATTATATTCTTTAAAATCTTTTAAAAATGATCCTTGTTGTTCAGCAGAAAAATAGAAATTTGATTTTTTATCATTGCAATAATAATGGATTCTTCCATCACTAATGTATTGTAATTCTTCTGCATAGACATGAAGTGCCGTAAGATAGCATGCTATACATAGAAAAATTAATTTAATTTTACGCATATAAATTTCCGCAAAAAGTAGGTCTGAATTATTTCTTTTTTGGTGCATCATTGAGCATGATGTAGCCATTCTGTGCATTTACAAACATTCTAGCGTCCATATTTCTACGATTTTGAACTCCTCGAGACCACATCCTGTTTGATGTATTGAAATGGTTTCTTAAATATTTAGGTACTTCACTATATTTTCCACTATTTAGTAAATCAACTAAAGCAACCTTATTTGTGCCAGCAGGCTGTTTATTACCATTTTCATCGTATAAAGTTGATGCTGTACCAGACAATGCACCTTTTCCTCCATTAAAACAGAGGTCAATAATTGCATCCATTTCATATTGATGCAGAGGAACATTGACTATCTGGTTGAGAGTGTTGCCACCATTTAGACCAACATCTTCATCTTTCAGTTTAAGCATCTGTTCCATTGATAGTGGTTGTGGGTATTCACCACCAGCTTTAAATCGACCACTTTTTATTTCTGAGTCTTTAATTTTATGCCCAATTCCAATTGTATTATTCCCACCTTCAGGAGAGGGATATTCTCTTGGTATAGCCCCTTCAGCTTTAATCATAGCTTGTCGTAATGTGTCTGATATCTTCCAAGGCTTTTTTAATCTATTTGTTTTTCCTTCAGTTATTGCATTCGATGTTAAGTTGCTCTTAGCCGTTGCAATTAATACGTTACCGTGATCATTTGCATTGTTTAAATTATTGCCAATATAGACCTTAATAACTTTTTCACCATTAGTTTGTATGGGATCTGTGCATCCCTTATCATCAGTCGTCCCTATTTTAGATATACCATCAACTTCATATGTGTAAGGCATTTTAGTTAGAGGTTTATTTTGACCATCTTTAAGAAGAAAGATCATGTTATAACTACCAGCTACTAAGTTATTAGTTAAATTTTGTTGAGAGTTAGTAGGCTGAAAATTAGAGGCAAGGGAACGTAAACTAGAACCCTGACTATCCCCCACAACATGATCCTGCTTTGGTAAAATTTTTGCCCCACAAGTGAGTTGATCACCAACATAAGCAACAGCTTTACCATCAAAAATAATATGATCGTGACTTTTAATAATTTTCGACCAACACTTACATTTAGGACAAAAATGCCCATCACCAGCAACTAAAAACAAGCTCCCCATTTGAGAAGCGCTCATTTGAGTTGCCCTAATAATTCCACCATGATCAGTCATAGAGTGATCTATCGCAAAACCTTTAGCCATGATTTTCCCCTTTAGAAATTAATCATGATTCAAAAAGTCTTTAGGAATTGCTCGATCAGCATATAAACGGAATACAAAACTTGATTGTAGACTTTCGATAATTTCATCACCATTTTCCAAACGGCTTCCAACAAGCGCTACCTCAAAACCTTCGATTTTCCCTTCCTCACCAGCGCCTGAAATGATTTTAGAGCGTGAACCATCTTGATAAATAGCTTCATCCCCTACTGCCGCAATAAGGTGGCCTTCTGCTTTCACTCGTTGATTAATGCTTGCTTTAACTAACCCACCATTTTTAGTTTTGGAGCCATGTGTTGCTGCTAAAAAATTCTTATGAGGTTGTTTATTTATAAATTCTTGTTCAGCCAATATACGCTGTTGAATTTCCTCAGTAGACAATTTCAATATTTCATCTTGAGAAAGTTGAGATAAAAAAAGCTTATGATTCATGGTTATACTCCATACTTATCTTGTTGTTTGTTTTATAAAAAAGAAAATAGTTGAACCATATTTCGAATGATAAAATTGAGAATATTTGGCACATAAATTCTTGTTTTAGTAAAAAGCCTCTAACCTTGCAACTTAGAGAGGGAGGCATTTAATTTTTAGATACATATGTTTATATTAGTAAAAATAGTTAAATAAAATTTAACATACACTGTAGAAAATAAACACAATACAGTTTATACGAAATTTAATAAAAAACTAGATCTATCTACTCAAAACTTTCTATATAGGCTTTCAGTGTCGTAAAAATGCGCTCAAGCGGTTTTATATAAAATCACTTAACTTCACACCACGCAAAGTTCTGATCCCTATTAATCGTCAAAACAAATCAATAATAATATTTTTATCAATTTCACAAATATAAAAAATCACTCTAAAGTAAAGTTATCGCTTTAAAACATTGCTTGCTCTTCCTTAAACAACAGTATTTTAAAGCAGATAGAGACCGGTAAGTTGTTTCTAAAAATAAATGACAAATCATTTATTTTTAGATCAATTAGATTTAACAATTGTTCACTATATTGGTTTTTCAATTACGGTTAATGTCATGTAATAGCGAATATTCTTTATCTATTCCATCTATTCAAAAATGAATACATGATTAATTAAAAATGGAGAAATAGAATGAGCCAAGACTCAAAAAAATGTCCTGTAACCCACCTGACAACGGCTTTTGGTGCACCTGTTGTAGACAACCAAAATAGTTTAACGGCAGGCGCACGTGGTCCTCTACTGGCACAAGATTTATGGTTAAACGAGAAACTGGCCAACTTTGTACGCGAGGTGATTCCTGAGCGCAGAATGCATGCAAAAGGTTCAGGTGCTTTTGGTACATTTACCGTAACTCACGATATTACCCAGTACACACGCGCTAAAATCTTCTCACAGATTGGCAAACAAACAGAAATGTTTGCACGCTTCACCACTGTAGCTGGTGAACGTGGTGCAGCAGATGCAGAACGCGATATTCGAGGCTTTGCACTTAAGTTCTATACCGAAGAAGGTAACTGGGATCTCGTTGGAAACAACACTCCCGTCTTTTTCATGCGTGATCCACGTAAATTCCCAGATTTAAATAAAGCCGTAAAACGCGACCCTAAAACCAATCTACGTAGTGCAACCAACAACTGGGATTTTTGGACGTTATTACCTGAAGCTTTGCATCAGGTGACAATTGTAATGTCTGATCGTGGTATTCCAAAAAGCTTCCGCCATATGCATGGTTTTGGTAGTCATACGTACAGCTTTATCAATGCAAACAATGAACGTTTTTGGGTCAAATTTCATTTCCGCACCCAACAAGGCATTGAAAATTTAACCGATGCTGAAGCGGAAGCGGTTGTTGCTAAAGACCGTGAAAGTAACCAACGTGATTTATTTGATTCGATTGAAAATGGTAACTTCCCAAAATGGAAGCTCCAAATTCAAGTCATGCCTGAAACAGATGCAGAAAAAGTCCCTTACCATCCATTTGACCTGACCAAAGTTTGGCCTCATGCAGATTATCCACTGATTGATGTGGGTGAGTTTGAGCTGAATAAAAATCCTGAAAACTTCTTCCTTGATGTAGAGCAATCGGCTTTCGCACCAAGTAACTTAGTTCCAGGTATCAGTGTTTCACCTGACCGTATGTTGCAAGCGCGATTATTTAACTATGCCGATGCTCAACGCTACCGTTTGGGTGTGAATTATCAACAAATTCCTGTCAATGCTGCACGTTGCCCTGTTCATTCTAATCACCGTGATGGTCAAGGCCGTGTCGATGCAAACTATGGCGGTTTACCACACTACGAACCGAATAGTTTTAGCCAATGGCAGGAACAAGCTCAGTTTAAAGAACCACCATTAAAAATCAGTGGTGATGCAGATTATTGGGATTTCCGCCAAGATGATTCGGATTATTTCAGCCAACCACGTGCTTTATTCAATTTAATGAATGATACGCAAAAACAAGCACTGTTTGATAATACGGCGGGTGCGATGGGTGATGCACTTGATTTTATTAAGTATCGTCATATCCGTAACTGTTATGCATGTGACCCCGCCTATGGTGAAGGCGTGGCAAAAGCCTTGGGCTTAACTGTTGCAGATGCACAAGCTGCACGCGATAGCGATCCTGGCAAAGGTCATCCTGGTTTTCAATAAGCCTAGCTCAATATAAAGTCATTCAATAGAAACCGCCTTCGGGCGGTTTTTTATTTTGTGTAAATACACTATATTGAAGAAACTCCCAATCGTGAGTAAAGCCATGCAACAGAAAATTGAAGCGATAATTCAACAACATGACATCATTTTATTTGATGAAATCTGTGTGTTATGTAATGGCTGGGCAAAGTTTTTAATCAAATATGATACACAGGCACAATTTAAATTAACTTCAGTACAATCACCTTTAGGGCAAGACATCTTAAGACATTACCAAATGCCCACTGAGCAATTTGAGAGCATGTTGGTGATTAAAAATGGGCAAGCCTATAGTGAATCCACTGCATTTTTAAAAGTGATTGAAAGCTTAGGACGACCCTTTTCATATTTAAAAATGGGTTATGGGATACCCAAATTTATCCGAGATTTTCTATACCGCCGAGTCGCTTTAAATCGCTATCGTTTATTTGGTACAACTAAACAGTGTTTACTACCTTCATCTGAAAATAAAAAACATTTCTTGGAACATAGCATTGATGCAAAATTTTAAAGCACTTCAGAATGCCCTATTGACCATTCATATTTCACTGGCTGTCTTATGGTTCTATCAGGGGCTCATCCCTAAAATCATATATAAAGTCATCGAAGAGCAACAATTTTGGCAATTTACAGGGATTCAATTGTTGCCCATTCCTAGACTTATTGAACTCTCAGGATTTGGAGAAATCATATTTGGTGGATTATTTCTTATTTTTAGACAATCAAAGCTTCTGCATTATTTCAATATCATCGCGATGCTGTTGTTTTTACTGGTTGTAGCGATTGTTTATCCACACTATTTTGCGCAGGGTTTTAATCCTTTCATCATGAATACTGCAATGGCTGCACTGTCTATTGTCGCAATTCAACTTCTCAATACTCAAAAAGCCGAATAAACTTACATTCGCACATTTGTACCAAACTGCTCTTTCCATCCTTTGGTTTCAGTGGCAATTTGCTTGGCAAGTTTGCTTTTCACTTCTTGAATTAAGCGCGCCCGTTCCTGTCCATGCACAAATCGACCTTTATAATCACTTTGCATGGTTTGAATATATTCATTCAGTGCACGTTGTTGTTGCTTGGTTTTTGGAGCGGTATGCAAAAATTGAAGGTATTCCTCATCTGGGTTTGTGCTAAGCGGATCACCCAAAATATCTTCAACATATAGTACAGCACTGACTAATTTCACTTTACCCTTTGCATCCACAGTATAGGTTTGTTTACGCACACCATAAGGATAGGTCCAGAGCCCCTGCCGATCACCTGAAGCCCAATAGCTATAAAAAATAATCTTGTTATCTTTGACCTCATAATCACCCAATTCAATCTGGAGAATACTGCAGTCACCCGTGGTTGAATAAATTGTATGCGTGAGCAGCTTTTGATTATTTCGATATAATTCAATATCTTTACGCAAAAAGTCGGCTTCATCTTCATTCATCACTGTTTTCAACTCAAAATTATTTTGATTAATTTGTATATTTTGAGTCTCAGCAAAAGCTGTACTGGATAATGCCAGTAACATCAATAAAGTTTGGATTATTTTCATTATTCGTCTCCCTTGATTTTTCAATCAGGAATCAACACTATTTTTAGTTTGGGTAAATACCCCCTAATCCTGACACAGCTTTTGCAAAACTGGAAGTATTTCACCAGCCTGACTAAAAGGTTGTGTTTGACGATAATGCTCGACCTTTTTAACCAGTTTATAATTTTTATCGTCCTGACTTTTAAACTGCTCAAGTCGTGTAAATGTCCGATCCTTACACAATACTTGATAATAATTAATCGTGTATTGTCTTTTTGGGTTCACACTTTTAACCCAAGCTTGAATAAGTTGATTACCATCAGATATTGTGGTGATACTTTCAAAAAATTGAGTATTTGAATTTTGATGAATTAATTTCCATTCATCACCCGTTTCCAAATCATATTTTTCATTGAGAGGTTTAATACTCTCTGTATCATCTGCTGCTGGACTATCTTCGGCTGTTGCCATAGTCATTTGATCTCCATCAGCACAAGGCGCATCTGAAACACAATCCGCCCTAGCCGCTTGAGTTAGGTCTATAGATTTTGCAGCGACTGAAGTCATCACCAAACAAAATAACAAAGTACTGGATAAGATTTTTATCATTTTTAGTGTTCTCAATTTTTATGGCTCAATAAGGGCCCACTACACCACCAATTTACGACCTTCACGGATACAGTAGAATGGATTAACCATTTTTGATGAATTCTTCATGGCCTTTTGTAAATCCTGCTCAGGCTGTTCCCGCGCTTCATCCGTCAATTGGAAAGTACGGTAATGAATTGCCAAAGAGCGTTTGGCTTGTAAATCTAAATGCGCCTGAAAAGCATCTTGTGGATTCATGTGCATATATTTCATTAACGCTCTTGGTTCATAGGCACCGATTGGCAATAACGCAATTCGCGGTGAGCCTAAACGTTTTTGAATTTCTTTAAAATGCGGTGAATACCCCGTATCGCCAGCAAAGAAGAAATGACCATGTTGCGATACCACAGAAAAACCACCCCACAATGCAATATTCTGATCACGTAAACCACGACCCGAACCATGCTGTGCAGGGGTATAAATAATTTTTAAGTTTTTAAATAATGCAGATTGCCACCAGTCCATCTCAATCACATGGAACTCTTTAGGCAAGTAACAGGCATTGCCCAAACCTGTATAGATTGGCATAGCAAATTTGTTGTGTAGCCATCTTAAAGAGGCTAAATCCATATGGTCATAGTGATTATGACTGAGTAAAACTGCATGAATCTCGGGCAATTGCTCTAAAGCAATTCCAGCAGGAATCACACGTTTTGGTCCACGCCCATGTTTCGGACTAACATAATCGGCCCAAACAGGATCAGTTAAAAAGTTATATGGACCAATTTGAACCAGTACAGTCGCATGACTCACAAACCAGATTTGCCAATCATGCTCATCAGCATCTGGTCGATTCTGAGGTAATACACGTTTTGCCGCATAGAATTCTGATGATTCTTTTTGAGTATCCACATTCCAAGTATATGATTTTCGGGTACCCAGCCATTTCATCAAATCCCAACGGCTACGCCCTTGTGGTTTACGTATTTCATTAAAGAACCGTTCACCATTATGCTGATTTGAACCAATCACACTAAATACAGGTTTATACCATGTATGTGACAGACAATTTTCAGTATCAATTCGATAATGCAATTGTTGAACTTGCTGAGATGGAACAGTCTTATTTTGCATTGTGTTGTCTTGTACCGTTGTATCTTCAAGACGGACCATTGGCTCTTGTTTCGACATGATTACTCTAAACGCCCTTTCATTCTTTCAAGCCATACTTGCTGTGTTTGTGGCTTCACGAATAATGCCACGATTTCGGGATGAATACTTTTAATCTTTGCTTCAATTATGTTCACACAGGCTTCGATATCATCTGAAGTTAAACTATCTTTAAACTCTAAGCTTAAAGAAGCAATCACCTGATGTGCACCCATTTGTTCAGTCAGTACGCCATTTGCTGAATACACGGCAGGATCTTCCTGAGCAATTTTCAATACATTATGACGTAGTTTTGGATCTGCTGTTTCACCCATCAACAACCCTTTGGTTTCCCTTGCCAAAAGCAGGGCTGAGATGGCTAAGACAACCCCAATCAGCACTGAAGCCACACCATCTAAAACGGGTAAATCAAACTGCTGGGCACAAAATATTCCCAGCAATGCAATGATTAAGCCAATTAAAGCTGCTGAGTCTTCAAATAAAACTGTAAAGGTTGTCGGATCTTTACTGCGACGAAAGGCTTCAAAATATCCCATTTGACCTTTGGTCTTTTTAAATGTTTTCAACGCAATAAACCATGAAGTACCTTCACAAAGCAGTGCAAACCCGAGTACTACATAGTTGACCAATGGGGATTGTATAACTTCTGGATGACGAATATGTTGAATACCCTGATAAATTGAAACCACAGCACCTAAAGCAAAAACCAACAATGCGACAATAAAGGCCCAGAAATATAACTCTCGCCCATAACCAAAGGGATGATGATAATTTGCAGGCTGCTGTGATTTTTTTAAACCATACAGCAATAAGATTTCATTTAAAGTGTCTACGACAGAATGGACCGCCTCACTGAGCATTGCCGAACTATTTGTAATATAAGCCGCAACAAACTTAACCAGAGCAATGGCTAAATTGCCCAAAAGTGCTGCATATACAACAATTTTGTTGGAATCTGACATTTATTGTCCTGTTTTTTATCATCAAATACATCAATTTGATTTTTATATCTGTCCTGCTTCATATTAGCGAAACTATCTGTGATTTTTCTTTATTTTTTGTTGCTTTTCACAATTGAGTGAATCTTTTATGGAACCCAATTTAACCAATATTCTAAATACTCCGTCGCAGTCTCATCCACAATTATTAAAAATTTGGGAAGCTTCTGTACGTGCGACTCATGACTTTTTAAACGAACAGCATATCTTACAAATTAAAACGCTCATCATTCAGCATCATTATTTTGATCATGTGCAGTTGTTTCATGTGGAACGTGAAGGTCAAATCGTTGGGTTTATGGGACTGGCTTATCAAAAGATTGAAATGTTATTTATTGACCCTAAATTTTTTGATCAAGGCATTGGTTCCATGCTCATTCAAAAAGCCCTTGAGTTAGGTGCGCATGAGGTAGATGTCAACGAACAAAATATTCGTGCTTTGGAGTTCTATAAGAAACATAACTTCCAACAAATTGCGCGTTCGGAACTTGATGCTGAAGGTAATCCATTTCCAATTTTGCATTTGAAACTAAAGAAGCCTTCCGTCTAAGTATTTTGAGATAGAGCGATATCAAAAACATCATCATAAACACCCTGATCAAGCTGACTATCCATGATGACGAAACCGACCTTGTGCCCTATCTGCAAGTCGGTTTTAGTAATCCTCAGCATGATCATGTTTATCAGACAGATTGCAACAACTTAAACCAATGCAATCAAACACTTTTCAAGTGTTCATTCATATAAATTTGGATCACTATAGATTGATGACGAGATACATCAATTAAAACATCGATATCAATTTTTCTATTCCTGAAAGTAAGCTTATGACAAGTAAGGGCTATAGATAAATTGATGCAACTTTGTACAGATGATGGCTTCCAGGTTAGGGCTTAGCGAAATATTTTTTGTTTTAATTAAGATATTTTATCAATTATTCGCCATGTTATTTTCTATATTAAAATAACAATGATTTTGAAAAGTTCATTTATTTTCTAAATACTATAATCGTCTTCACCTGACAGTTGATTATAGATTATACTCTTTGAAAATCTTAGTAAGACATTTTTTGGATTATTCTTTGGACGCGTTATATGGAATTACGACATCTGAGATACTTCATTACTGTGGCTGAAGAACTCAACTTTAGCAAAGCAGCATTGAGACTTTATACAGCACAACCCTCACTCAGCCAGCAGATCAAAGATCTTGAAGAAGATGTCGGTGTTCGGCTGTTAAATCGGACCAAGCGTAAAGTTGAACTTACTGAAGAAGGTGCTGTTTTTCTGGAGCAAGCACGCTTAACTTTAGCACAAGCCGATAAGGCTGTTGCTATGGCAAGACAGGTCTCCAAAGCCAGACAGCTATTGTTAAGGATTGGGTTTGTACCCGTGGCTGAAATAAAGATTTTCCCTTATATCTTACCGAATTTAAGGGTACAAAATCCTGAGCTAAAAATTGAGTTATTAAGCTTAAATAACCTTGAACAAATGCGCGCATTGAAAAAGGGTGAGCTAGATATCAGCTTTAGCAGGCACAATTTTCATAATGATGAAATCGAAAGTAAATTTGTGCTCCGTGAGCCGTTAATTTTTGTTTTACCCAAAGATCACGCTTTAGCCAAGTATGAACGTATCCCTGTTAAAGCGCTCAATGGGATCGATTTTATAATTCCTGCTGAAGAACAATCCACGACTTTGCACAACACCATTTTAGAGTTTGCCAAACACAATCATATTGAATTGAATATCGTCCAAAAAGCTGACAATATTTCATTGAATATTAACTCAGTTGGAGCGGGCTTAGGCTGTACAATTTTGCCAAGTTATATTGCGCCATTAATCAACAATAACACTGTCATTCGACCTTTAGAGATTGAGCTTCCCTATCTAGACTTGTATGTAAGTTATCGAAAAAGTGCTGGCTCTGTTGCAATACAAAAATTCATTGAACTATTAACCAAGGTATTTTATCTGGATATCAATCGTTTAGAGCAAGAATAAGACCGCTACGACAAGACATAGAGCGTAAGCTTATTTTTTAATATGACGACTTAAACCAATCGAACTTAATGCTCATTTTATTTGCTTAAATATCCATCAATTTTTAATTCAGGCGGTGTTCATCATGGTAGGACGTGCATTTCACCAACTTCGATCAGGTATTCTGTCTCGTCCATATTTCTTTATTAGTTTTCTCCTTACAGCAGTTGTGTATATGGGGATGTCTTTGAGTACAAATTGGCAGTGGTCAACCAATTTATTATTCAGCTGGAATATTGCCACTCTGGTCTACTTAATCCTGACCATAAAAATGCTTTGGGCAACCAATCAAGCGCATATTTTAAAGCGTGCTCAGCAGCAGGATGCCAGCAAATGGATCATTTTGCTGTTGGTTGTGCTCTCACTCATCATGTGTTTTATTGCCATTATTATTGAATTGGCACATTTGCCCGATGTGACTGGAGTTAAAGCAGGACATATCGCCTTAGCAATTTTTACCATCATTTTTGCATGGTTATTTATGCATACTATTTTTGCTATTCACTATGCACATGACTTTTATTTGGCAGTGGAAAATCATCAGGATGGTGGATTGGACTTTCCAAAAACACCTAAACCAACCTACCCTGAGTTTTTATATTTTAGTTATGTCATTGGTACTTCTGCACAAACAGCAGATGTATCGATTACATCTCGTTCGATGCGCGTTTTAAATATTCTCCATATCCTTTTGGCGTATGGATTTAACACGACGATTTTGGCGATCTGTATTAATGTTGCCGCAGGTTTTATTTAACTGAAGTAAAAATAGAGGGATTAACACCAAAAGCCAATCTCCAAAGTTTTTTATCATTTTTCTGCGCTTGAATGTGACTAAAAAACCTCAATGCAAACCCAGCATGAGATCATGCCAAGTTTGCACCGTCTTGATGATTTAGTCGCTAAAAAGTGCTTGATTATTTCTTAAGTTTTTTCTGCTTTTGATTGAATTAAGATATTTTTCAATTGTAGGATGGCTTTCAATCTCTGCCATCTTCAATTGCCAAAATAGCATGGAACCAACAAACACATCGGCTACCGTAAATTGCTCACCACATAGATAAGGTTGAGCCTGCTCCAAGCCCTGAATTAAAGCGGTATAGGTGTCCTGAAAGTTTCCATAGCCAATATGCATTTTTTGCTCGTCGGTAATCTCAACTTTTAATGCGCGATCCGTCGTGGCTGCATCCCACGGTCCAGCAGCAAAGAATAACCAACGGAAATACAAGCCACGTTTTGGATCATCCAGTGCTGGTGCAAGTCCTTGATCAAAAAACTTATCTGCCAAATAGGCGCAAATTGCAGGCATTTCGTAAATCACCACATCGCCATCGACTAAGGTGGGTACTTTGCCAAATGGGTTAATCTTTAGATAAGATTCCGACTTCATTTCAGTGTGATAAGCCAACTCAATTTTTTCAAATTCAGCACCCAGTTCAATCAGTAGCCATTCAATAACAAGACCTCTAGACTGCGCGTTGCTATATAGTTTTAAGCCCATTTTTCCATTCCTTTATAGTGGTGTATTGAATATAAAGGGCGGCTGTGTCAGTTTTTGTCAGGAGCTTTTTAGCATGGATTTTTTTGCAGCTCTTTTTGCCACCATGCCTGAAAAAGATGGCGCTTAAACTCTGGGTAAATGATTTCGGTCACAGTTAATTTTTGAATCCGATCTAAACGAAAATTTCGAAAATCCTCACGTAATTCACACCATGCAGCCAACAACATTTTGTCATTGAAATACCCTAAGACAAAAGGCCAAAGCATACGGCTAGAGATATTTTGTTTTTCATCTAAATAATGCACTTCTATCTTGACCTGATAACGAATTGCTAGACGTACTTGTTCGACAACTTTTTCATCAACCACAAGCCAATGGTTGATAGACCGAAGCATGGTTTCATCAATCAGTTCTTGTTTATTCTTGGGCAATACCGCATTGAGTTTGGCCAAAACTGAATGTGCAGCATTTTTTAATGCTGGATCTGGCACTGACCTTAACCAATGCAATGCCAAGAACACTGCTTCGACTTCCGTTTCATCCAAACTCATCGGAGGCAGTAAAAAGTTTTCTTTTAGCTGAAATCCTAAGCCCGCACTGCCCTCAATATTGACACCTTGGTCACGTAAACTTTCAATATCCCGATAAACACTTCGGACACTAATTTCCAAATGTTCTGCTAAGCATTGCGCGGTAATGGGATAACGCTGTTCACGTAAAAGTTGTAATAAAGTGAGTAATCGAATAGAACGGCTCATGGTCAATTTTCTTATTATATCTCTTTGGTTTTATCTAAGTTTACGCTGAGGGCAATCTGCAAACAGCGTAAAAACAGCATCTAAGCAACTTCACTGGCCTTAAGCTGTTGAGTTAAAAACTGATGTAAATGATCGACGTTATCCGCGATCGTCAGCGGATTAAAACGCTGTAATACATCAATCGCATGTACCCCATAACTCACCCCAACACGTGGCATGGCAATGTTCTGTGCCATTTCTAAGTCATAAGATGTATCACCCACCATAATGGCTTGCTCCGCCGAAATTCCAGTGTAATCTAAAATTTCAGCCAACATCAATGGATCTGGTTTGGATTTGGTTTCGCTCGCTGCACGGGTGATCTCAAATAAATCCTGACTCTGGGTCTGAGCCAAAACACGATCTAAACCACGACGGCTCTTCCCTGTTGCAACTGCCAATTTGATATTTTGATTTTTTAAATCATGCAACATTTCAGAGACACCAGCGAACCACAAATCATCTTTGGAATGCTCAACATAATGATCGCCATAGCATTTCAAAATTTCAGTGTGTAACTCGGGAACTTTTGGAAATAACACTTGAGCAACTTCAGGTAAACCCAAACCAATAATACTTTTCGCAGCATCAGCTGTTAACGGTTGGTCAAAGGCTTCTGCAGCAACCAATAAACTCGCCACAATTTGCCCAACTGAATCAAATAAAGTGCCATCCCAATCAAAAATGATAAGTTCTACAGGTTTTTGCATGAATTATTTCCAATATTTGCTCAGTTTACGCATGACTAATGTTTAGATCTTATGCCCTTTACATGACAAGCTAACGCATTTTTAAACACAAAGGGAACTTTTCATAAAACAAGTTCCCTTTGTGTAAAAGATAAAGTGAGCAGCGAGATCGAATCAATCTTTCTTTTGTGCTCTTAACTGCGCAACCAAGCTTTGCATATCTTCAGGTAAAGGCGCTTCAATCACAGGATAACCAGGAATTTCAAGGCGCATTGCATGTAGGCTCAATCGACGAGCTTTTGGTCCACGATACTCTGTTTCATGACCATACTTATCGTCACCCACTAAAGGATGACCAATACTTAAACCATGCACACGAATTTGATGGGTACGGCCTGACAGTGGAGAAGCATAGACCAGTGTCGCATGCATAAAGCGCTCGGCAACTTTCCATTGTGTCTTAGATTCTTTACCTTCTTCTGAGACACGTACACGACGTTCACCATTGGACAGTTCATAGCGCAATAAAGGTTGATTAATCAACTGTTGATCTAAACTCACTTGACCTTTAACAATCGCAGCATAGGTTTTTTTAATTTTATGCTCACGCAACATATCTTGTAGCGCCTTCAATGTGCTGCGTTTTTTACTCACCATCACCAGACCCGAAGTATCGCGGTCAATACGATGAATCAACTCCAAATATTTTTTACCTGTTGCCGCGCGTAAGCCTTCAATTAAGCCATATGCCACACCGCTTCCACCATGTACGGCAATTCCAGACGGCTTGTTGACCACCAATAAACCTTCATCCTCATACACCACACGGCTGAGTAAGCTTTGTGCAACCTTATCGGATACAGGTGCATCAGTTTCGTCTTTTTGCTCAAAGCGAATAGGTGCAACACGGATTTGATCGCCAATCGCTAGCTTAGTTTCTGCTTTTATACGCTTTTTATTGACGCGCACTTGACCTTCACGAATTAAACGATAAATACGGCTTTTCGGCACACCTTTCAGGCGAGTAAATAAGAAATTATCGATGCGCTGGCCTTCTTGATGCTCGTCTACTTCAAACCAAGTTACATTTTGCCATTGTTGCGTAGAATTCATACAGTTAGGTGATCCAATAAAAAACTAAAATTTGATTAAAAACTGATCATTTAGACTATGCTTTTCATACAAAATAAGCATATAGCCCATAGGCAGATGATTCAAGGTTTGCTATAGTCAGCGCACGGATACCACCGTAAGTGAAATTTAGTGCCACCCTTTTTTAAAAATGAAAGCGTGACACAAACGATAAAATTCACGACAGATGCGGAAAGGTCCCAAAAGAATATGCCGACGCCGAAGGCTTTATTATATCGGCAAAAAGACAAACTGTTGCGTTTAATTGTACTTAAAGTACAGAAATCAGTTTGTTTAAAAATATATGTCGCCAACCCAGACGTTGGTTTTTAAACATAAACTGATACACATCAGGCAAGTCGCTGTAGAGTGTTATTCAGGACATAAGTGTTTGAGGCATTGGAACTGCACAATTTGTAAAGGTACGATGATAATTCCGTATCAAGACGCTCTCACAAAAGTTGAGATGCTCTTCGAGCAATGTGATAGTGAAAGACGAATCAAATCAGTCATCCAATGCACCACTTAAGTGCCAGTGAAGAGCTCAAAACTTTAATCGTGCAAAGATTAAAGAAGTATTGCAGCATCAATACAGGCATCAAACCCAACCTTGCTCAAAACAAGTGGGTAAATTACTCAGATCATATTGGATGTATCCGTGATTTGAGCATTGATCCAATATTTTAGATGTTCGCTTCACTTAAAAAGATAGCGAGTTGTTGGTGTGAATCACTATTAGGTGTTACACCCATGAAACGTATGTTGATTAATGCAACACATGCCGAAGAAGTTCGCGTTGCACTCATCACTGGTCACCGTCTTTACGATTTCGATTTAGAAAACCGTACACGTGAACAAAAGAAAGCCAATATCTATAAAGGCCATGTCACTCGCGTAGAGCCTTCTTTAGAAGCTGTATTTGTAGAGTATGGTGCGGGTCGTCAAGGTTTCTTGTCGATGCGCGAAATTGCCAATACTTACTACAAGGCAGACCCTCGCCAAACATCAAATATTCGTGAACTCATCACTGAAGGCACTGAACTTTTGGTTCAAGTTGAAAAAGAAGAGCGTGGCAACAAAGGCGCTGCACTTTCAACTTATATTTCCCTTGCTGGTCGCTATTTAGTCTTGATGCCGAACAACCCAAAAGGTGGTGGTATTAGTCGTCAAATTTCGGGTTCAGTTCGTGAAGAACTTAAAGAAATGTTGGCGTCATTAAATACCCCACGTGGTATGAGCGTAATCGTTCGTACAGCAGGGATTGGCCGTTCACAAGAAGAGCTGCAACTTGATCTTCAACATTTGTTAGACCTATGGGCACAAATCCAAGGTACAGCAAACTCTGGTCCATCACCAATGCTTGTTCATCAAGAAGCTGGTGTGGTGACACGTGCTATCCGTGACTATTTACGTGATGATGTTGCAGAAATTTTAATTGATTCAGAGCAAGCCTATAACGAAGCCTATAACTTTGTTAAAGCGGTAATGCCAAATCAATTAGATAAGCTAAAAACCTATACGTTAAATGAGCCGTTATTCGCGCATTTTGGTATTGAAAGTCAAATTCAAACAGCTTACGAACGTGAAGTTAAACTTCCTTCAGGCGGTTCAATTGTAATCGACCAAACTGAAGCACTGGTTTCAATCGACATCAACTCGGCGAAATCAACACGCGGACATGATGTAGAAGAAACTGCGCTCAGCACCAACTTAGAAGCAGCTGAAGAAATTGCTCGCCAATTACGTTTACGTGATATTGGTGGTTTGGTGGTGATCGACTTTATCGATATGACCAAAGAACGCAACCAACGTATGGTTGAAGCTAAACTTCGTGAAGCGACGCAAAGTGACCGTGCCCGCATCCAGTTCGGTCAATTATCACGTTTTGGTTTAATGGAAATGAGCCGTCAACGCTTACGCCCATCTCTTGAAGAAGCTACAGGTTATGTATGCCCTCGCTGTCATGGCACAGGTATGGTACGTGATCTACGTTCTCTTTCTCTTTCAATTATGCGTAAAGTTGAAGAGATTGCATTACGTGAACGTCAAGGTGAAGTTCAAGTTGAAGTGCCTGTTGAAATTGCAGCATTCTTATTGAATGAAAAGCGCCACAGTTTGGTTTACTTAGAACAAACGTCAAATGTGCGTGTTACTGTACTGCCACATCCACATTTAGAAACGCCACATTACGAAATCTCATATAACCCAGAAGGTTTTGCGCCAACTAGCTATGAACGTACTGAAGCTACCCGTTCAAGCGAAAAAGAATTGGGCTATGAGTCATCTGAGTGGCATTTAGAAGAAGAGCAAACGCAACACAATGCTGCACCAGCTCAAGCACAAAACAATAAGCAAAACAGAAAGCAACAACCTGCTCAAGCTCAAAAAGCTCAGCAAGCGGTTCAAGCACAAGTTGCTCAACCAGCTTCAAGCCCATGTGCTTGGTTAGAAAATCTGTTTGTACAAAAACAAGCAGCAACTGTTGACCAATCACGTACTGCAAACAATGCAGCTGCAGCCATTGAACAAATGATTAACGGTGGTGCTGTAAGCCGTGGTCAATTTGGCCAAGTGAATAGCAATAGCGCGCCAGCTGCAATTGAAGCTCAAGTTGTTGCTGAAACCAATGCTTATCTTTCACATGCACCTGTTCAAAAACAAGAACCGCGTGAATATGAAAAACAGGGCGAGAAAGAAGAACGAGCTCCGCGTAACAACAACAATAAAAATAAAAATCGCAACAAGCACAAAGAGTCACGTGAACAAAACACTGATCAACATCAAGTGATTGAAGAAGTGGTTCAGGTGCCTCGTCAAGAGCAACGCCAAGAACAGCGTCAGGAACAACGTGATCAACGTCGTCAGCAAAAGCAGCCACGTCAACAGCATGATCAAAATGCTGAAACGAATCATGCTGAACAAGCTGTTCCACGTCGTGATCGTAACCATCAGCAACGTCCAAACCGCCCAAATCGTCATCGCGATAGCAGCGTGTTTAATGATGAGCAACAACAAGCGCCAAACAACAATGCACCTGTAGAGCATAATCAACCTCAAGAGAAACAACCTAAGGTTGAACTCATTGACACCCCGAAGCATGCAGCACTTGAAACAGCTTTAGTGGTTAATCTTGATCAAGCTCAAAGTGAAATTGTGGCATTAAACCCGCAACAAGTTGCTGCGCCAGCAAGCAACAAGCCGAAGCGTCATGATCGCAATGAAAAAGCTGAAACTGTTGCTAAAGCCCCTCGCACTGTAGATGCTCAACCAGCTACTGCACCGGCTGTAGAAAGTCAGGCTGTAACGACTGAAGCAAAAGCACCTGCAGCAGCAGAGGTTCAAGCAGAACAGCCTGTGCAACGTGCCAGCAATGACCCGCGCCAAAAACGCCGTCAACAACGTGACGCTGCTCAAGCAAAAACGGCAACGCCTAAAATCGCACCATCTCAAGTACCGACATTAAATCAGTACACAGTGGGAACGTTGATTCGTCATGTCTATGGTGATGACTGTGCGGTACTGATTGAACAGTTTGGGTTAATTCCAACATTCAATCGTGCTTTGGTTAAGTTTACTGAAGAATATTCAGCGACCTTAACTGTGGTAGAAAAGACCGATGTACAAAGCAAGCAGCCTGTAACACGTGATGTTGCTATCTCTAAAGCAGCACCAGAAGCACAACCTGCTGATGTTTTAGACTTAACACCACCGAAGCCTGAGAATGATCGCCGTGTAGCGAATGATCCTCGTGAACGTCGTCGTTTAGCAAAACAAGCGGCTGTACAAGCAAAGCAAGAGCATCAAGCTGAACTTGAGCAACAACCAGAAGAAGTGAAAACTGAGACTCCAGCAAGTCCAGTTGAAGCAGCACCTGTGGTTACTCAAGCAGAAGAAGTGCAAGCTGAAACGCCTGTAGAAACGACAGTTAAAACAGCACCTGCGGAAGTTCAAGTGGTTAAAGCAGCCCCGGCTAAGTCAGCTGAGAAAGCAGTTGTTGCAACTGAAAAGGCGAAAAAGCCACAACAATCGCTTGCTTTAGATACGACTGCTGAAGCTGCTGTAGATGAAGATGCACAAAAGGCAGACAATGTGGCAACAGATGAAAAACCTGCCCGCCCTCGTCGCCCTCGTGGCCGCCCGCCAAAAAAAGCGACACCGCCAGCGGATGAGTAATGTGTAAAAATTTGCTTAAAATGTAGCGATTAAAGAGAACCTAGTCATTTCGATGGCTAGGTTTTTTTGCTATTTTGAAGAGATTATCAGGACATTTGTCAGATTAGGTTGATTGCACTAGTCTTATACGATTAAAAAGACAAATGTAATGTGAGTCAATGACACTCTAAAAATTGTATTGGATTACGAAAAATAAATAGGATTGATATGAGTCAAACAACACAGGCCGATCTCATCGGATTTACTGATGTCGCAGAGCGCTTACCACAGCTCATCAATAAGCTTCCCAATATCCTGACTGGACTTAAACAAGCTTATATCAGAACACCCAATACGCCTGCTGGGCTAGGTCTTGCTTTTGAACGTGCTGTAAAACGCAATCCTTATGGTGATGCGTTACTATTTGAAGATCAACGCTATAGTTATAAAGAACTGAATAACTGGGCCAATCAAATTGCACACTTTTATCTTTCTATTGGCATAAAAAAAGGCGATGCGATCACCGTGATGATCGAAAATCGTCCTGAGCTGATTGCGACCGTGATTGCACTGGCAAAAATTGGCGTAACAACAGCTTTAGTCAATACCTCGCAGACAGGTAAAGTCCTGACGCATAGTATCAATTTGGTCAATCCTGTTGCGGTAATCGTCGGTGAAGAATGCCGTGCTGCGGTAGATGAGATTCGTCAAGACTTAAACATTGCTCAAGACCGCATCCATTGGTTTGCAGATCAAAATACAACGCAAGACCCGGGTACAGCACCTCAAGGCTTTATCAATCTTGCTGAAAAAATTCAACAATTTCCAAAATTCAATCCTTCGACCACACAAAGTGTCAAAGGGAAAGATGGCTTGTTTTATATCTATACCTCTGGCACAACGGGTTTACCTAAAGCTGTGGTCTTTACCAACAGTCGTTGGACCTTGGCATATGGAACATATGGCCATGTCTTAAACTTAGGTGAAGATGATGTGATGTACTGCACTTTACCGCTTTACCATGCAACAGGTATGGTGGTGTGCTGGTGTGGCGCAATTGCAGGCGGTTCAGCCTTGGCAATCCGTCGTAAATTCTCTACCTCTGCATTCTGGTCTGATGTCAAAAAGTTTAATGCGTCAGCCATTGGTTATGTCGGTGAACTCTGCCGCTACCTTATGGATGCACCTGCTTCAGAACTTGATCACACGCACCGTGTCACCAAAATGATCGGTAATGGTATGCGTCCAAATATTTGGGGCAAGTTTAAAGAACGCTTTGGTATCGAAGAAATTTTAGAACTTTATGCCTCTAGTGAAGGAAATGTAGGCTTCAGTAATGTTTTTAATTTTAACAATACTGTTGGCTTCTCCCCTACACCTTATGCCATCGTCCAGTTCGATAAAGAAAAAAATGAAGCAATCCGTGACAGTCATGGTTCATGTCAAAAGGTCAAAAAAGGTGAAGTGGGCTTATTGATTGGTAAAATCACCAAGCGTTCCCCTTTTGATGGCTATACAGACCCGGAAAAGAACAAGTCAGTGATCATGAAAGATGTCTTTAAAAAGGGCGATTCTTACTTTATTACTGGTGACTTGGTTCGTGATATTGGTTTCCGACATGCTCAATTTGTCGATCGTCTTGGCGATACTTTCCGCTGGAAAGGTGAAAATGTTTCAACCACCGAAGTTGAAAATATTTGTAGTGAATACCCTAAAATCACAGAAGCTGTGGTTTACGGCGTTGAAATTCCAAATACTAATGGCCGAGCAGGTATGGCTGCCATTACTTTACATGATGGGGAAGAACTGACTGAACAAGATCTAAGCCAACTTGCAGCCGAGTTTAAAAAGAACTTGCCAGCCTATGCTGTTCCGGTATTTTTACGTATCCAACAAATTGTAGAAACGACGGGTACATTTAAATATCAGAAAAATAAATTAAAGGAACAAGCCTTTAATCCTGAAAAAACCTCTGATCGTTTATTGGTTTTACTGCCAAGTGCCAATGCCTATTGTGATGTCACTGCGGAAGTTTTTGCCAATATTGAAGCCTATAAATACCGCTTCTAAAGCTAAAAGCCCTGATTTCAGGGCTTTTTTACTCCATTTTGTGTTATTTATAACCGAACGTTGCAAACTTTCTTAATTTTTACTTGCGCTCTATCAATATCTTGCTAAAATACGCTCCATCAAAACAAAGTGGTGTTTAAAAACTTTTTAGTTTTCTTGCACTACACATTCAAGCCTAGCTTGGATGAAGGTTCAGGGTCGTTAGCTCAGCTGGTAGAGCAGCGGACTTTTAATCCGTTGGTCCCGCGTTCGAATCGCGGACGACCCACCACTTAATTGTTTTGACCTGTAAATGGATAACGATAGAAAATTCTCAATTTTCACAAATATCGTGTAAAGCATCGCTTTATACATCCTTGCTCAGGGTCGTTAGCTCAGCTGGTAGAGCAGCGGACTTTTAATCCGTTGGTCCCGCGTTCGAATCGCGGACGACCCACCATCTTCATGTTTCAACCTGTAAATAGATACCGATAGAAAATTCTCGATTTTCACTGATATCGGGTAAAGCAACGCGCTTTACACATCTCGCTCAGGGTCGTTAGCTCAGCTGGTAGAGCAGCGGACTTTTAATCCGTTGGTCCCGCGTTCGAATCGCGGACGACCCACCATTCTTTCTTAGGGCTTCTTTCTGTACAGTTAAAGTACTACAATAGAAACGAAACCTGCAAACGTTCCGACCTAGACCAAACATCTTTTTAGATGCTTCGCCATTCTCGAAATTTTGCTTCATCTTTTGTTCTGGTTTAATCATGTTTTAAACAAGTTCAGGGTTGTTAGCTCAGTTGGTAGAGCAGTAGACTCTTAATCTATTGGTCGTGGGTTCGAACCCCACACAACCCACCAGATTTTTAAGTCATTTACCACCCCTTTAAATAAGTTCAGTTGAATTATTTTTCTGATAGCTGCACGCCCTAATCAAACGGATTGTTTTATCATTCAATGATGACGAAGCATCAATACTCAAATATCGACTGAGATCTTAGTCAACGGTTTTAGCTCAAAACAACCAAGCCAACAATCACAATCAGATGACACGACCGAACTGAATAGCTAAAAAGCTTTTATTCTTCTTGTCGAACGAGTAAATGCCAAATCATCGCTAGCAAAATAATATTCTCCTGCTTGACGAGTCATCGTATTCCCCCTCCCAAACAATATAAAACCGTACCCAATAACCAAGATTGCGCACGGTTTAATTATGCGTATGACCACTCAATTAAAACAATCAGCGGGAATTTACCCAGTGGGTTATTGCTGTTGAAGGATAAAATCTGCGGCACGTTCGCCAATCATAATACATGGTGCATTGGTATTGCCTGACACAAGATCAGGCATAATGGATGCATCAGCGATACGCAGATTATTAAAACCAACGACCTTAAGCTTTGGATCGACCACACTCATTGCATCAATCCCCATCTTACATGTTCCCACGGGATGAAATACGGTTGCAGCATATTCACGAACATAGGCTTGATAATCTGCATCGGTTTTAACATCAGGTCCGGGTAAGATTTCTCGACCATTGAACGCCTTAAATACATCTTGCTTTAAAATACGCTGTGCCAGTTTAATTCCTTCAATCAGCACTTGCATATCTTGTTCTTTTTCAAGGAAGTTATAATCAATCTCAATCTGCTTTTGGGCATTCACACGTATTTCACCAATACTCTTGGGTCTTAAAACACAGGTGTGGATTGCATAGCCATGCCCCCATTCAAACAGACGACCACGATGACTCCGATACCCCGGAACAAAGTGAAATTGCACATCTGGTAAATCTGTTGCCAGTGGTGTTTTTGCAAAGCCTCCTGCTTCTACATAGTTGGTGGTCAACCAGCCTTTTCTTTTGAGTGCATACTGGAATGGTGCGGGCAGTATAGATGCCAAAGCCCCAACGGAAAAACCCAGTGTTTTTGAACTATTTGTTCTAACCGTCACTAAACCATCAATATGCTCTTGCAAGTTTTTACCTACCCCAGGTAAATCAACCTTACATTCAATACCGGCCTGTTCCAGCTCAGATTTCGGACCAATACCAGATTTCATCAATAATAACGGCGAAACAAAAGCACCAGCAGAGAGGATTAACTCTTTATTGATTCTGATATCAAAATTTTGTCCTTGTCGTTGCACATGAATCGAGTGTACTTGCCCCTCACTATGATGAATACGTTCAACCTCGCATTCAGTCACCACTGTAAGGTTTGAACGTGTCAATATCGGCTGAACAAATGCTTTAAAGCTGGATAGACGCTGACCATCACGTTGAGTCACATCATATATCCCCACTCCTTCGCTTGATGCAGCATTAAAATCTTGATTCTCTTTTAGATTAAGTAAAGCAGCAGCTTGGATAAAAAGTTTAGATAATGGGTTCGGATCTTTCGGATGATCAACAAACAACTCACCCTCAACACCATGAAAAGCCAAGTCTTGCTGAATGACATTTTTTTCAGAACGTTTAAAGAAGGGTAAAACCTCTTTCCAGCCCCATCCAGCACAGCCTTTCGCTTCCCAATTGTCATAATCAGAGGCATTTCCGCGAATATAAATCATACTGTTCATTGAACTTGAACCGCCGACCATTTTGCCACGTGGAGCATGAATTTGACGATTATTCAAACGTTTCTGTGGCGTAGAAAAGAAATTCCAGCTGTATTTTTTACTCTTATATAACGTGATCGTTCCTGCTGGAATCTGAATGCGTGGCGAATTATCAGCAGCGCCTGCTTCAATCAAGCAGACACGAGTATTTGGGTTTTCACTTAGTCGATTGGCAATCACACTCCCCGCCGAACCCGCGCCAACGATGACATAATCATAGCTATGTTGCTGTAATAGTTGATTGTCTATTTCAGGTAATGCGCGTTTATATAACATCGCCACAACATAATACAGTGGGCTAACCACCAACAAACCAACCGCCCATGAAATATCCACTTCACCCAATAATTTAGCAAGCGGACCAACATACAGCGGTGTAGATAAAAATGGAATCTGAATCAAAATCCCAATCACATAACAGATTAATGCAGGCCAATTGAAGTAACCATAAATCCCACCATCAGGTTTAAAGAAGGATGGCACATCATATTCAGTATGATGGATAAAGTAATAATCGATGAGGTTGATGGCTGTCCATGGAATCAGTACACACATGAGCAAGAGAATAAAATTGACATAACTCTCGACAAAGCTTTCCGAACTTGAAACAGATAAGAACATCGCCACACTAAATAAGCTTAATGCCACTATGGTTCTGGCAAGCACTCGCGGTGACCACCGGTGAAAAATCGTTTGTAGAATAGTGATGCTCGATAAAGTACCACAGTACAAATTCATTGAGTTTGTGGCAGCAATCCCGAGAGAAAAGACGATAATCAAAGCGGTACTGAATAGACCGGAGCCGGTTAAGTGAATTAAGCCTTGAATAAAGTCACCACTATAGGCACGAGCAACGGTTAAGCCCAAGATCATTGAAATCAGTGAGCCGAGTGAACAGCCCCAATAGCTTGCCCAAAATGCAGTTTTTGCCCCAGTCGCTTTAGGCAAATAGCGGGAATAATCTGATACATACGGGGCATAAGCCAACTGCCATAATGCGGCAATGGATAAGGTTCCCATAAAGCCAATGCTTGAAAACGTTCCCAGCTGAAAGAAATCTTGGGGGAAGTATTGCGAACTAAATACACAAATAAAAGCAGCAAGCAGCATTAAACCTGAAAGTACCGCAAGGATTTGGGTGTATTTATGAATGAGTTTATAACCAAAAATAACTGCAATCAGACTCCCAATCGCAATAATCGTAATGCCTTGTACCTTGGAAATCGGCTGATAAATTGTATGTAGTGCTTCACCACCAACCACCAGATTGGATGCATAAAAACCCAAGTACATAATCACCACGACGCCAACAACAAGCAAAGCCCCATAGAAACCAAATTGCCCGCGTGTCTGAATCATTTGCGGCACTGCAAGTTGTGGGCCTTGCGCAGAATGCAGTGCGACAAAAATCGCACCAACAAGATTGCCTAAAACCAATGCCATTAAGGCGGAAAAGAAACTCAGATTAAAAACTGTAACTGCCAATGAGCCCGTAAACATAGTCAATAACATAATGTTTGAGCCAAACCAGATCGTAAATAGATCGCGTGCGTTACCGTGACGTTGATTTTCAGGAATTGCCTGAATCGTACTACTTTCCATAGTTGTGATAGACATAGGAATCCATTCCATAAATAAAAAGTTATAACCAATCTTAGGATCAGCTTAAATTTTTATATTCAGTATCAAGCCTTTAGTTTTTTTAAAGTAAGACTAAAAAGGGCTGAATAGCGTAGTTACTCCATCGCAAAGAGATCAAAATCATTTGCGAAATCATCTTAAAATTTCAAATTAAGACCATTTAATATGTTGAAAATATTGAGGCCAGAATAATCACGAACAAATTAAAGAAAAATTATCTCAGGCCTGTATTTGTTCGATATTCAATATCGACCTATACACCAGCTTGAGTACCACTTGAATTGAATAAAAACAATGGGTGAAAAGCAGATCATTGATCTAGGGTTAAAAAGTAATTTATCGTTCAAAAGAATTTTTTATTAAAAAATAATTACATAAATAATCATTAAAAAAATTTAACTCAATTGGATAAAAGTCATCGTTATACCCAAGCGATTCAGATTTTTTGAGGCATGTGTTCTGAATATTCTATTATCTCTTTATAACATCACTACTTAAGATAACAAAAACAAAAATGCGTCGTCGATCGACATAAAAAAGGATTTTGGAATAATCCAAATTTTTACGAAAAGGAAATCAATATGATTAAACCAGTAATTTTATCGGTAATGCTGACAACAATGGCGACTCATTCTGCTGTGGCCACAGAAACGGGACATTCATCAGGTCTTAGCTTAAGTGGTTCTGCTGCACTGACAACGGACTACCGTTTCCGTGGTCTATCCCAATCTCGTAATGATCCTGCGGTACAAGGGACCTTTGTACTGTCACATGATTCTGGTTTATACGGCGGAATCTTTGCGGCCAATACTGACTTCGGTGGTTCAACATCACCACATTTTGAGTTTACCTCATATATTGGCTATAACACGGCATTAAATTGGTCTGAAAAAGTTAAGCCAACACTAGATTTAAGCTATAACCGATTTAGCTATCCAGGTTGGTCGGATTGGGCATGGCATGAGTTTTCTGCACGTTTAACCTTTAATGATATCTTTTTGGGTAAAGATAGCCTCCTCACCAATATTAATTATAGTGATGACTATATTGGATTTGCAGGTGATGCATGGAACTTCACCCTAGGCTATTCAGTACCATTGGCTGAAACAGGTTTTGGTCTGACGTCAAGTATTGGTTATTCCATCATCCAAGATAAAGGTGCATTGATTGATGTTGATGCAGACAATTACATCGATTGGAAGCTTGGGGTGAATTATCAATTTAAAACACTTGAAGGTTTAACTGCGGAGTTATCTGCGGTTGGTACCAATTTGAATACCGATCAGCTCTCTAAAAGTGAAAAACGTACAGTCGCAAACGGTGCAATTTTTAGTTTAACCAAAGCGTTTTAACATTACATTTTTAGAGGATACACAATGTTCAATTACTCTCTGATTTTCGAAAATTTGTTCAATTTAAAAATGCTTTTCTGAGATGATCATTCATTTCAAAACTTTAAATTTTAAATGCGCCATTCTGGTGGGTGACACCCTAAAGCCCCACCAGATTGTTTAATTATCAATTTTTCTAGCTACCAATTTTTTAACTACTATTTTTTTAACTACTAATTTTTTAATTATCAAATTTCTTTAACACATAGGCTTTTGTTGGTGCGGTATGGTGTTGACTAAAATAAAGTCGATTTTCTTCAGTGCCATTGACTATTTTATCAATATCCATCACCAAGTCATTTTGTGCATCCACGTTGTAATAGAACTGAATACCTTCAATTCGATTAATCACGATTTCATGATTTACTTCATCATAGGCCCAAGTATTTTTTTGATAGCCACGGTTCGGCTTAATATCACTATTTTCATAGGTCATTTTTCCCATATACACAAAGGTACGATGTGCAGTTCCGTCTGGGAGTAAATTAATAATAAACTCCGCACTGCCTTTTTCACACTTGGCAAACGGATCTTCACAACTCATTTGTACATGATAACGTCCTACAAATGCCTCAGCTTTTATGGAAACCACGTCACTTTGCTGGCCTTGCCCTTTCATTTCTACCATTGCAGGCAAGGTGGCTTGACCGGCGAGATCGGTCAGTTTTTTCCCTTCACTTGCATTGGCACGTGGTGGCGTTTGTTGCAAAGCAAGTTCGCTGGATGAATTTTGTGTGTCAGATGCACCTTGTTGTTTATCATTTGATTTTGAGGAATCGCAAGCACTCAGTACTGTACAAATACTGATGCCTAAAATTCTAAAAAAAATTACTTTATGAAAAGTTAAATACATAAATCCAAATAACCCAATTGCACCGTGCCAGACACATCAAAAATCAATGTGTATATCTATATCTTATTGCGTTGTGCCGTTTCTCGAAATCTTAACGCTGTATTTTTTACAAAAGTATAAAAAACATATTTATCACCACCGCCACCTAGATCGGATTGGACACTTTTTACATTATTTTGAATGATTTAACTGGCGTTGTTACACAGTCTTAACAATTTTAATTGGTGATTCACTTGAAGAATCAAACAGAAACGCCACTATTTACTTATATGAATTCATTTTTAATTTTTTAATCATGAATGATGATGAATAACTTTAAGGAGATTTAAATGGCCAATTCTGGTTTATATCGTTCAAGCCGACACAATATGATCGCCGGTGTAATGGGCGGTATTGCTGAACGTTTTGGTTGGAATGTCACATTACTACGAATTATTTTCGTGATTGTTTCATGTTTGAGCGCAGCTTTTCCAGGTATTTTAGTGTATTTGGTGCTTTGGTTAATTATGCCAAAACAAAAATTGCAGCTAAATGAACCGCAAAGCTATGAACGCCCTGTACGAACCATTTATGAAGAGAAAACCCATTAATTGACTTCGATTTAAAAATATGACCCTTTTCAGCTACAACAGTTCCCCCAAACTGCTGTAGCTTTTTTTATGCCGCATCATTTTTATACAGTTTCATTTTTAAACGGTTTTATTTTTAAACGGTTCTATTTTGAAACAGTATCATTGTGAATTATTGAGTTGTTGCTGTAATGCTGCAATCATATCTGCGCGACTAATGATCCCGACCATTTTTTGATGATCAACCACAGGGATATAATTAAAAGAGCGTTCAACGAAATAAGGCACCAAGTCTTGAATCGGTTGTGTCGGCTGTACAGTCACCACTTGTCGATTCATAATTTGTTTGACCAAATGTTCCCAAGGGGCACGCGCATCGGCAGCGCGTTTAAACCACTCTACAATTTCATACAATGCCAATGTGCCAACCAATTCCCGATCAGCATTGAGCACAGGCAAACTCATCAAATTCACATGTTTAAACTTATCTAAAGCTTGGTGAATATCATCTTGCTCATCCAAACTCAGCACATCTTTGCTCATAATATCTTGGCAAAGGTATTGATATACTGCCCTTGCATTGGCCTTTTCTTGTGCTTCTAAAATGATTTTTTGTAAATCATATTCACTAATATCTAAAAGCTGTGTCTGTTGCTCTAACACATCTTGAATATCTTGCGGTTGAATGGTGACTTTCTGTGTCGGGGTTGGATCCTTAGAACGTGTATTAAGCTGTGCAACTTGTGGAAATTGCTTTCCCAACATACGATTAAAAATGATTGCAATCACCAGCAGCAAGACTGAATTGAGTAATACTGGGTAAAAGATAAATTGATAACCCAACTGGTGAATAGATGCACCACCCAATACGGCAGTAATCGCCACCGCACCACTTGGCGGATGCAATGAATCTGTACTCATCATCAAGAATATCGACAATGCAACAGCAACACTAAATGCCTCGGTTGGATTGGAAATAAAGATGGCACAAGTCACGCCGACTAAACCTGCGATGGTATTTCCCACCACCATATTCCAAGGTTGTGCTAAAGGACTTGCGGGTACAGCAAAGAGCAATACCGAGGACGCGCCCATCGGTGCGATATACCATGCATTAAATCCACCGAGTACATACCAACTGATCAATGATGACACTGCTAATCCAAGCAGTGCACCAACACCACAGACTAAGCGATCTTTTAGCGGTAAAACTTTAAAATTGGGTTTTAAGGTATTTAACCATTCAAGTTGCGTATGAAACACGACAGTCCTGCGCTTTAACACGGTTTAAAGTGTGAATTATACGATGTTGTGGTTATAAGATATATTTATTATCTATCTTAAATGGATAAATTTTTCGCTGATATTTCTCATCTACTGATTTTTCACTGGGCATATTCAGTCAATTGATCAAGTCTTTTTCCATATTCTTGCATTGGACAAAACGCATACATAGGTGAACCAATATAACTTCCAGCATTTTGGCACTCCTGATCCACATAAGCTTTCCATAAGCGTTGTGATTTCATGATGTCGTTATAACGTTCTGGCTGATGGTTTATCTGACTCTGTTTTTTGATCTGATCGAGAACTTTGACAATTTCTTTTTCATAATATGCTCTGCTCTGGTTACTACATGATTCAACCACGGCATTGTTGATGTTGCCTAAAGCCAGTTTTTCGATGGTTTGTTCAACACATTGGTTATATACATCGGGTGAAGCAGTAGTCTTTTCCGCATAAGCCGATATTGAACAAATAGTTGTAGATAAAACCATCATGATTGTGCATGCTCTTATCATATTTATTCCTTTGTTGTTTTGATCATGGCTCAATATAGCAATAAATCGATTTTAAAGGCTTTGTTTTTAGCACCCAGTCTGAGCTTAATCCTATTGGTCGCGTTTTTTCTTTTTATGAATCATCAATATGATATACAGTCTTTACTCACAATATTTGGTATCAGCCTAATCGTTTATCTGATTTATTGCATTATTGTCATTCCAATTGCTTATGTCATTTCACTTTGGCTTGCACATCAATATTGGCTTAATTTTTTCAGTATTTTCGCCGGCTCACTGTTGATGTGGCTAATTGTCAGCATCATTGGCTATCTGGTTTTTACTGGGTCATTCCCCACACCGCTATGGAAACTATTGAGCGATTGGTTTTTTTATGCAATTTCTGTATTTGCAGGGTGCTGTTATTGGGTTTTGTTAAAAGTATTCTCCAGACCATCATTCACGACTCACGATAATATAGATAAAACTGATTACTAAAAATCTCCTCTGGATCATATTTTTTCTTCAAACTAAAAAAGGCGTCCGTTTGCGGATAGGCTAAACGCATCTTGTCGCGACTCACATGTAAACGATAAGGCAAATAAAATGTGCCTTGGTTTTTAAGTGTAATATCAACCAATTGCTGAGTCAGTTGTTGCATATCCTGCTCTTGTTGTGCGGTCTTCTTTTGATTAAACAGAAACACCAAGCCAAAAACATCCTCTCGGGCATAATTCATAAATGCATCATGATCATGTTCAACTTCACGAATCGTGATATTGAGTAGATCCACTTTTTTCGTTTTTAAAACAGGCTTGAGATCTTGAATAAACTGAGCCAAGTACTGCTTTGGAATAAAATATTCATGCAATAGATCGGTTGAATGGATATCTTTATTTTCAATCAAGGCGGCATCCTCACTGAGAATTTCATTGCGACTAAACGTCGCATAAGGTGATACTGAATTCAGGCTACTTTCTAGATCCCAACGTAGCCGTTTACCATATTCACTATCGACAGAACCACGAAACACAATCCGCTTAGTCTCAGCGTTTTTACTTTGTTGTTGTGACAAGGCTAAGGGTTTTTTATCGATTTTTTCAAAATAGTTTAAGGTTGCCTGCTGTAAAAAATGCTTATCTGAAATACGTAAACGACCATAAGCAAATTGTACATCTGGATTATTGCTGACAATCTTTTGGTACGCGTTTACATAGTCTTCAGGTAATACTGAAATTGATTGAAATGTTAAAGCAACATTATCTACAACTTTTAATTTTACATCGAGAATAATGCCAAATAATCCATAGCCACCAATCACCAATTTAAACAGTTCAGGATGTTCTGTACGGCTACATTTTACAATCTCTCCCTGTGCATTCATCAAGGTAAATGACTCAACACTGGATGAGATCGGGGGTGAATTCTTTTGCCAACCATGCCCATTGACACTGATCGAACCGCCAATCGAGAAATTACTAAAAGATTGCATCACTGCAATTGATTTACCATAGCGGTCTAAATACTGAAGGGCCTCTTCCCATGTTGCACCCGAGCCAATCGTGAGAATATTGCTCTTCTCATCAAAGCTCATATGGTTATAGGGCAGCATATTCAGTGCAATACCATCAGGGTAAATAGTATGCCCACCCATACTGTGCTTAGCCCCCGCAATCGAGACTTTTAGATGATGTTCAGCTGCATATTTAAGTAAAGTTTTAAGTTGTTGTTGAATCGCTTCGGGTGTACTTTCTACATCGACAATTTTATGCACTTTTGTCAAATTAAGATGACTGGCATCATCCCGATAACCTGTAGGAATATGCTCAATTCCCTGTTGCTCATTGATTTTTGTTTTAAAAAGATGAATTGCAGGAATAGAAATAACTGCCAATAGAATAAGGAGAAGGCTTAGCCAAAGTTTGTTTTTCTGTATTTTTTGCATAAGGGATGATTTAAAAATGTTTTAAATTTATTCAATAATTTATAAGCTATAAATATTAAAAAAGCAAAATACCGATAAAGTTTGTCAGCGATCAGAATCATCATTTATAATGACTTCCACCATAAAAACAATATCTTAAAATAAGGAGAATATATGGCTTATATTATGGTGGACATCGAAGCAGATGGTCCAATTCCCGGTGATTACTCAATGATTGCGCTAGGTGCAGTGTTGGTCGAAGATCATTTACATCAACAATTCTACGGTTTACTTAAACCAATTTCCGAGAATTATATCCCTCAAGCTCTCGCAGTTTCAGGCTTTAGTCGTGAAGATACCCTAAGCTTTAACAATCCTGAGCATGTTATGAAAGACTTTGCCAAGTGGGTGAGCAAAGTCAGTAATGATCGCCCTATTTTTATTAGCGATAATAATGGTTTTGACTGGATGTTTGTCTGTTGTTACTTTCATCATTTTACTGGCAGTAATCCCTTTGGATTTAGTTCACAAAATTTAGGCAGTTTTTATAAAGGACTGGTCAAAGATAGCTTTCAAAGTTTTAAGCATTTACGTAAAACAGCACATACCCATAACCCTGTTGACGATGCCAAAGGCAATGCTGAGGCTTTATTGGCAATGAAAAAGGATTATGGATTGAAGATTAAGTTTTGATTGATCTTTTCTAATTTTGCTACAGCCCAATAATGATCTTGTGCATTTTATCATCCTCTAAATTCGCCCCTATGATTTCTAAATAATTCATTTACTTAACATTGAATGAATCGTTGTGACATCGTCATGATGAACTTCCGACATTCAACTTTTGAAGTGCCCTCTACCTTTACAAAGTTCATGAATATAAATTTTTTATGTTAATATCAAACATATAATTTAACTTATTTAATTTTACCAATGAACAAAATAATCCATTTCATCATTTTAACTTCTTCTTTTTTCCTTGCTGCATGCAGTACATCAAATGAACCTGTAATTTTAGAAACAAAGCAAATTGCAATGACGGGCGAACCATCAAGCACACTTGAACTTACGCTGATTAAAAAAGATAAAATCTGCATCTTAAAAGCAAAAACCACTTCTAAAAATATACCAACAATAGAAAAAGATTGGGCTTTTTTTAGGGATGATCTCATTTTAATATCTGAAAATTCAAGCTCGGAACCCGTAATCAATAGTGATGCTCCAGATGCAAAAATTGAAGAGTACATTGAGGAAATGAAAATAAGAAAAGAGGCCAAAGAAATAAAAAGCTTTATCTCAAAAGAAAATCTGAAAAAATGTACATAAGTTGATCTGCGATAAGAATCAATATTTATAGACTAACCTTTGCCACACCTCCCCAAAATCCTTATACTTAGAACCAATTTTTTCTAATACTTATAGTGGATGCTGCATGAGTCGCGCCATATCGCATATTGATACATTCCAAGGCTTAATTCTTGCCTTACAAAACTACTGGGCTGAACAAGGTTGTGTGGTGTTACAACCTTACGATATGGAAATGGGCGCAGGGACATTTCACACTGCAACATTCTTACGTGCGCTTGGGCCAGAAACATGGAACGCAGCATACGTTCAACCCTCACGTCGTCCTAAAGACGGTCGTTATGGTGAAAACCCAAACCGTTTACAACACTACTATCAATTCCAAGTGGTGCTTAAACCGAACCCTGACAATATCCAACAACTGTATCTAGACTCTTTAGAAGCGATTGGTATTGACACGCTTACACATGACATTCGTTTTGTAGAAGACAACTGGGAATCTCCAACATTGGGCGCTTGGGGCTTAGGTTGGGAAGTGTGGTTAAACGGTATGGAAGTGACTCAGTTTACTTACTTCCAACAAGTCGGTGGGGTTGAATGCTACCCAGTCACAGGTGAAATCACTTACGGTCTTGAACGTCTGGCAATGTACTTGCAAGGTGTCGATTCAGTTTATGATTTGGTTTGGACCAAAGGTCAATTTGGTACAGTCACCTACGGTGATGTGTTCCATCAAAATGAAGTAGAGCAATCAACTTATAACTTTGAATATGCCAACGTTGAAAAAATGTTTGAACTCTTCGATTTTTATGAAGCTGAAGCAACCCGTTTAATGGAAGCGGAACTCCCACTTCCAGCATATGAGCAAGTCATCAAAGCATCACACAGCTTTAACTTACTCGATGCACGTGGTGCTATTTCTGTCACTGAGCGTCAACGTTATATTTTACGTGTGCGTACTTTGGCACGCTCTATTGCACAAAGCTATGTGGCTGCTCGTGCCAAACTCGGTTTCCCAATGGCTGAACCGCATTTACGTGACGAAGTGCTTGCACAGTTAAAGGCACAAGTTGAAGCAGAAGCAAAAGCTGAGGAGAATAAATAATGTCTAAACATACAGTTTTATTCGAACTTGGCTGTGAAGAATTACCGCCTAAAAGCTTAAAGACCTTACGTGATGCATTACAAGCTGAAACGGTTAAAGGTTTAAAAGACGCAGGTTTGGCATTTGATTCAATTGAAGCTTATGCAGCACCACGTCGTTTGGCATTAAAAATTGTCAATGTTGATGGTGCACAAGCAGACACTCAAAAGCGTTTTGATGGTCCTGCCCTACAAGCTGCTTATGATGCAGAAGGCAAACCAACCAAAGCCTTAGAAGGCTTTATGCGTGGTCAAGGCATTACTGCGGATCAAGTATCAACTTTCCAAGCAGGTAAAGTTGAAAAAGTTTGTTATTTAAAAGATGTGAAAGGTCAAAGTCTTGACGCTTTACTTCCACAAATTTTACAAACAGCATTGGATAATTTACCCATCGCAAAACGTATGCGCTCTGCGGCAAGCCGTACTGAATTTGTTCGTCCAGTGAAATGGGTCGTCTTGTTAAAAGACAATGATGTGATTGATGCAACGATTCAGGATCATAAAGCGGGCAATCTGACCTATGGTCACCGTTTCCATGCCCCTGAAGCGATTTCATTAACAAACTCAGATGATTATTTGCCGAAATTAAAAGCAGCACATGTCGTAGCTTCTTTTGAAGAGCGTCAAGCAATCATTGACCAACAAGTTAAAGCTTTGGCTGATGAAGTCAATGCGATTGCCATCGTTCCTGCTGACCTACGTGATGAAGTGACTGCATTGGTTGAATGGCCTGTTGCGCTACGTGCAAGCTTTGAAGAACGTTTCCTTGCTGTACCTCAAGAAGCTTTGATTACCACGATGCAAGACAACCAGAAGTATTTCTGTTTGGTCAATGCAGCACATAAATTACAGCCTTATTTCATTACTGTTTCCAATATTGAGTCTAAAGATCCAACTCAAATCATTGAAGGCAATGAAAAAGTTGTACGTCCTCGTTTGTCTGATGCAGAGTTTTTCTTCTTACAAGATCAAAAGCAACCACTTGCTTCTCGTAAAGAAAAATTAGCCAATATGGTCTTCCAAGCACAATTGGGCACACTTTGGAACAAGTCTGAACGTATTGCAAAATTGGCTGTGGCGTTATCTGCAATCACAGGTGCAAATTCTGTAGATGCTGAAAAAGCTGCACTGCTTGCAAAATGTGACTTAACTTCAGAGTTAGTTGGAGAATTCCCTGAACTTCAAGGGATCGCGGGAACTTATTACGCACGTATTGAAGGCGAAAACGACGAAGTTGCTGAAGCTTTAGGTGAACAATATTTACCTAAGTTCGCTGGTGATGTTCTACCAAAAACAAAAACAGGTACAACCATTGCCCTTGCTGATCGTTTAGATACCCTCACAGGTATTTTCGGGATTGGTCAAGCACCGACAGGTTCGAAAGATCCATTTGCTTTACGTCGTTCTGCGATTGGTATCTTACGTTTGGTGACTGAAAATAATCTTGATGTTTCGATTGAAGAACTGATCAATCTTGCTTTGGCTGCTTATGGCGATGTATTGAAAGATCATGCGAAGACTTTAGCCGATGCTGTCGCATTCCTTGAAGGTCGTTACCGTGCTAAGTACGAAGACCAAGGTGTTGCCGTTGATGTGATTCAGGCTGTTCAAGCACTTTCTCCAAAATCTCCACTTGATTTTGATAAGCGTGTGACGGCGGTAAATCATTTCCGTGACTTGCCAGAAGCTGCTGCTTTGGCTGCTGCCAATAAGCGTGTTGCCAATATCTTGGCAAAAGAAGCTGTACCTACAGGTGAGATTGTTGAAGCTAAATTGCTTGAAGATGCTGAAAAGGCGCTATATACCGAAATTCAAAATATCAAACCTGCAGTTCAACCACTTTTGGACGCGAAAGACTACACCACTGCGCTTTCTAAGTTGGCTGCGCTTCGTGCACCGATTGATGCATTCTTTGAGAATGTGATGGTCATGGCAGATGATGCAGAACTCAAAGCAAACCGTTTACGTTTACTTGCACAGTTACGTGACTTGTTTACAAGCGTTGCAGATATTTCGGTGTTACAGCACTAAGTATGACGATCTATAGTAATTCTCCAATTACTATCGCTATTCTCAAGCTCTTTCAAGAGCTTGAGAATTACATATCCAAAAATCATAAGAATCTACCTAATGGCGCTGTAAAAGCATTTATTTTTGGTGGTTGTGCATTTCATATTCATACCAATGCTCGTGGTAGCAATGATATAGATGCTGAAATTCAGGCAATCCAGCAATTAAAGAAACACGATATAGTTTTGTTTTTAGAAAATAATGACGTTGAATATTTAGATGATAATAATCTTGAAACTAATTTAGAGTTTGATCGTAGTTTTAACACCAGCCTTGCATCTGTCGACCCTGACTATCCTGAAAGAGCGATTCCTTTAGTTGCCAATAGCATTGTTGAAGTTTATTTAGTATCCGGTTTAGATTTAGCCATTTCAAAACTTGCTCGTTTATCTGATAGAGATATCGAAGACATCAAAAAATTATACCTTAATGGTAAGTTTTCTCTTGAAGCGTTTAAAAAATCAGCGAATAATGCTGAAATGTACTATGCGACTCCTGAACAATTACACTCGAATATTCAATATATCGTGTCAATCCTTTCGGAGTTAAGAGGTTAACTCATATGATGAATCAGGTAGAGTTTGAACATGCTTTGAATACGTTGTTAAAACAACCATTATCATCGGCAACATTTAGTGAAGTGAAACCAGTTGCTGAAGCTTTACTCTATTCAGAGCTTTTACCTTCTATAACAAATAATCTAAGTACACTTGAAACACGCCGTTTAGTTTTCTTACTTGAAAAATTTAGACGCTATTCGTGTTCTAGCGTGTCTCGTAGACAACAGTTAAAGTCTTTTTCAAATGATTTGTCTTTACAGACCACTCATCTTGACTCAAGCCACTTGGTTGATCCTTTAGCGCAAAGATTTGGTTTAGATGAAGATTTAAATCATTTAAAATCACAATTACTCACACTTCAAACACGCCATTATCATCAAGAGCATGGGTAAAAATCATTTGTTCTGTTGTCTTTTACGTTAGGCGACGAATACGTTCTTTGAGAATCAGGGATTCAGAGTTGGGAGCAAACCGTTTACGTTTACTTGCACAGTTACGTGACTTGTTTACAAGTGTTGCGGATATTTCGGTGTTACAGCACTAAGTAGAAACATAAATTATAACCCGCTTTCGAGCGGGTTTATTTTTAGTTTTTGCTTTCCAAAACGCATAAATAAATGAAAACATAACAATAAAAATTAACAATCTAAAACTAAATATTCCCAATACATTGTATAGACTCAATTGATCAAGTTAAGTTTAAGATCAAAAGCATATGAATTCTAAAATATTATTATCTGTACCTTTAATCGCGATCGCCCTCACCGCCTGCTCAACTACACCCACCAATCAAAACACTCCAACTGTTTTAGAACAACATAAAAACATCTCTGCTGAACCAAGCACAAAACATAACCTTGCCAAACTCATCAAACAAACAGACAACTGTGTCATCGAATTTACTGGCAACTTTGAAACGGGCAAAGCCACAGAACATTGGATTTTTAAAGGTGATCAGCTCATCTCTGCATTTTCAAATGTAGATGCTGAAGTCGAAAATAAACAAACCGTTTTTGACCCAAAAGATGCTGAAAATCTTAAAAACTTCAACTCACTTAAAAACAACTTTAAAGCATCAAATCTGGAAAAATGTAATTAATCTCAGCACTTCACTTTGATACGTCGTCGAAGCTAAAAGGGCTAAATGCAAAATTATTTCGCTCTTTTAGCCACATAAATCACGGGATAAATCCAAACAAGGACGCCAATGAGTCCAATCGCAGCAAATATGAAACTATTTGGGAGGTAATGATTAAACCAATAATAAATTGGATTTAAACCCAATTTAAACGAATTCATCATTGCGTAGAGTATCGCAATCATCAGCACATGAGGCAAAATCAAATGCCCAATAGATAGCTGATATTTCTTAAAATATTTTGCAAAATAAAAGCTTGGAATCAAATAAATTAAAAATACCACGCCCATAATGACCCAACCCATTATTTGATGGCTGGAAGACAGTTCATCTCCACAGCCGCAGGCAAAACTGGGTTTTAAACTCAATATAAAGGTGAGAAATATCAAGATTATTATATTTTTCATTATGATGATTAAACCAACAATTTAACCCAAAGCTTATGTCGTTTTTGTTTTAATAACAAGCTGGAAATTCTTACAGAAAATGCTTTTATCATCATTCTCATATTCTTATAAGCATCAGAATTTAAAAAGTAAAAACGCTCAATTCTCCCAAAAACATCTGGCCGTAACATTCATTCACAATTCTTACACTATTGTTAAAACTCTGTAGATAAGCTGTTGCTGTTTTATCTCAAAGGCTATTTTTATACATATTTCACATTATTATAGGCAACACTCAAACTTGAACTCATTCAGGTACAGGATAAAACTAATTATGAAAATGCTTAAAACAACAGTGATCGCCACAGCACTTCTTGCCAGCTCTCCTCTTTTTGCCAATACAGATGTAAGTGCAAATGCTTCTGCTGAAGTCGGAACCAATGGAGGTATTCTTAGCAACATTGGTCAAGGTATCCATAACACAGCAGATAAAGTAGGTAATGGTCTCGAAAAAGGTGTTGATAAAACCCGTGAAGTGTCTAAAGACGCTTGGGATGGCACTAAGAATACTGCTGCTAAAGTAGGCACAGGTCTCGAAAAAGGTGTCGATAAAACCCGTGATGTATCTAAAGATGCGTGGGATGGCACTAAAAATGTAGCTGATAAAGTCGGGACTGGTGTGGAAAAAGGTGTCGATAAGACCCGTGATGTATCTAAAGATGCATGGGACGGCACTAAACATGCTGCTGATAAAGTTGGGACTGGTGTGGAAACAGGCATAGACAAAGGTAAAGTTGCGACGAAAGGTGCGTGGGAAAATACCAAAAAACTAAGTTCTGAAGCGGGTCACAACACCAAAGAAGCAGCTGTTAAAGTAAAAGACAAAACCAAATCAGCGACAAGTAAAACTTGGCAGAAAACCAAGGATTTAGTTAAACCTAAACCAGCAAATACAGGTGCAAAAGTAAATTCACAAACCCATGTGAAAACACCAGTAGGTAGCACTAAAGTCGCCGTATCTACAGACGCTAAAGTTGCTACAAAATAATTTAGATTTAATGCCCATTAAAAAAAGCTCACTTAGGTGAGCTTTTCTTATACATCTACTAGTAATTTGGTATGCAATGTATACATATGTTTTCTTGCTGTAGGATTTTTCTTTCCATTTTACTTTTTATCTAAATAAAACAGTATGATAATCCCAATTAGCACTGAGCGAATCGCTACAATCATCATAAAGGGATCAAAACATCATGAAGATGATCAAAAGTCTATGTGTGATCACTGCAATACTTGCAACACCATCACTCTATGCGCAAACCAATACTCAAAATCAGCCATATGGTGATAATCCAAATATTTTTAAAGTGTTGGCACATAAGACCGGTGAAGCTGTACAGAATACCGCTGAAAAAGTAGGTGATGCGACCGAAAAAGGGATTCAAAAAATTAAACCGTCTTTGGATGAAACCATTGAAAATACCAAAAAATATACCACTGAAAAAGCCACTGAGGCTCGTGATAGTACTCGCCAAGGCATAGATACTGCGGTAAAAAAAGTTGAGCAAACCAAAGATCGAGTGATGGGTAAAACCAATTTAAATGTTCCGATTGAACAAGGCAGCTTAAGTCAATCTTCGACCACACCCAATACGACGAATACTGTAACTGCTGCAACTACAGCAAACGTTCAAAATACGCCGATCACCACACAACCTGTTCAACCCGCAGTTCAAAATCAATTACCCAACAATGGGCAAGAAGAACCTGAAATTAAAAAACAGTCATTACCAATCGAAAACCAAGAGCGTGATGTCAACACCAATAACACAGGTTCAAAAGATACCAACTCAAGCAATACGCAAAGTTCAACAGATGATGAGGTTGGTGTACCAAGATAAGCAGCTAAACACACTTAATCCGTCGATCTCCACACCTTGCGCTACCTATGCTCAAGGTGATAGCAGTAAAACGAATATAGCTATTTAACGGTGTTTTTTTAATTGCGCCTTTTTTCATTGTGCTTTTTCACTCGGCTCTTTAGCCATTCACCTGACGAATCACTTTCCCCTGCTTAAATGCCTCAACATTTTCAAGCATTTGATTCACAATACGTTGACGTGCATCTACACTACCCCACGCACTATGCGGTGTGATAATCAGGTTTGGAATATCTTGTGCAAGTAAAACATTACCTTGTGTCGGTGGTTCAACAGAAAGCACATCTGTTGCCGCACCTGCAATTTTGCCTTGTCTTAATGCATCGGCCAAAGCCTGTTCATTAACGATACCACCGCGGGCACAATTGATTAAAAATGCAGATTTTTTCATCTTATCAAAGGCTTGGCTATCAATTAAATCACGTGTTTCATCTGTTAGAGGACAATGCAGAGAAAGAAAATCGACTTGCGCAAGCAATTCGGCAAAAGGTATTCGATCCTTATGCGTTGGTCGATTGGGTAATGATGCGACCAAAATTTTCATCCCAAAAGCTTCTGCCAACTTGGCAACCGCTTGACCAAGCTCACCATAACCAATGATGCCAAGAGTTTTCCCAGATAATTCAACAATTGGAAAATCCAGTAAGCAGAAAATTGGCGATTTGTTCCATTCGCCTTGTTTAACTGCATGCTCATATTTGAGTAAAGATGTTGCTAATGCCAACATTAACGTCAGTGTATGCTGTGCAACTGCAGATGTGCCATAGCCCTGACAATTACACACCACAATACCTTTTGATCGTGCAAAATCTAAATCAATATTGTTGGTCCCCGTGGCCGAAATCAAAATTAATTTTAAATTTTTACATTGCTCCATCGCCTCAGCATTCACAATCACTTTGTTGCTGATCACCACGTCTACATGTTGAATGCGTGCTAGAACTTGCTCTGCTGTGGTCGATGGATAAAGTATTAAGTCATCAAAAGCTGCTTTTAGCTGACTAAAATCTAAATCCTGTTTATCTAAAGATTCATAATCTAAAAATACAGCTTTCATTGCTTTTCCTTAATGATAGAGAGCCAATTTTACTTACGAAGCAGATGCTTCTGAAAAACCAAAAGAATTATTCTTTAAAGCCAATAAGTATGCATTGGTCATACGGTACGCCTCTTGAATGATGGCTTCAGAAATATAGCTTTCGTTGTAATAACCATGCTTCATACAAGTAAAAACCAATTCCATCAAAATCGTCAATGTATCAGGCTCCTGTGGTACATACTCATCCACTTTAATCATTTCCAATGCTTTTCGGACACCATGACTGACTTTTTTTAATTCTATTTGGTATTCCAGATAAGCTTGTCGGGTAAAAGGTCCACTTAAAATCAACAAGCTCGCCGTTTCAGATTCATTAAAATATTTGGCTGTGGTACGAATCATACTCTCTGAGAGTAACTGTCCGTATACTTCTATGGGTGCATTTGGGTTTTCCATCAACACTCGAACAGCAGCTTGTCCGAGTTGTTTGACTAAATCGTTTAAATGCGTCAGTGCAATATGACGAAAAATATCGTATTTCGTCGGAAAGAACTGATAAATACTGGTCCGTGGAACACCAGATGCATTGGCAATTTCAGGAATCGAAATCTTTTCAATTCCAATGGATAACAGTAACTCTTGCGTGGTTGCCAGCATCTTATCCATTCTTTTTTGGGAACGTTCTTGTTTTGGTTGGCTCACCTTTTTCGTCATTTTTTTTAAAACTGACGTTGACGTTATTTTAATCATCAGATAATCTCTCATAAAACCCAACAAATGTTGGTTTTAAAAACTTCCTTGTAGTACTACAAAAATATAGAGGAAACCGGAGATGAATTTACCCCTTTCCGATGTACAAATGTCCATACAAAGCAAAACTAAACTTTTTGCTGATCCAGAAGATGAACAACGTAGCCACCGAATTCGTAAAACAATTTTGGAAGCTGGAAATCAATTACGCGAACGTCATCCTTGGCTGGTTCAGCACCAAGACCAAATTGGCCTAGCCATCCTTGTAACAGCTGTAACAGGGATTATTTTCAATATAACACAATACACTCGTGGGAAAATGCCTTGGTATGTGGCAATTCCGCTTTCTGCATTTTGGATGTCGCTCTTACATGAACTAGAGCATGATCTTATTCACCAAATGTATTACCGTAAAAATAAAAAAATCAATGATGCCATGTTGGCAGCCGTTTACGCCTTTCGCCCAAGTACCGTGAACCCATGGATACGTCGCGAGGTACATCTACATCATCACAAATCATCGGGTACCAAAACAGATTTAGAAGAACGCGGTATTAACAATGGTGATCAATGGGGCTTAAAACGTTTGCTGATGACTGGTGACAATATGTTGGCGATCTATACGCCCCATCACCATGATGAAAACCACCAAGCGTTTTATTCATGCTCAAAAGCATTTATCCCAAGCAGATAAACTCAAATTAAAAGCAAAACTTTCTGCGAGTTATGCACCCTTTGGACATATTCATTATGCCTTATGGCATGGTTTCTTATTGATCAATGCTGCCAAATTGGCAATGAAAGCCACAGGCATAGCACAACCTAAAAATAGCTTATGGAGACTTGCAGACAAAACCACAAAGTTTTATGCCGTAAGCATTGCAGCACCAAATTTTTTACGCACTTTAAGCCTGCATTTTACCAGTTCCAATATGCATTATTATGGCGATGTTGAAGATGGCAATATCGTTCAACAGTGTCAGGTCTGGACAGATTGGCGAATGAAACCTTTACAAGCCTTTTGTTTTAACTTTGCTGGTACACATACCATTCACCATTTTGTTGTACGTGATCCATTTTATATTCGTCAAGCCATTGCCCAAGACTGCTATCCAGTGATGCAAGAAAATGGGGTTCGTTTTAATGACTTTGGGACGTTTAAACGAGCGAATCGTAGATTCTAAAATTTATAATTTTTTATTTATAACTTTTGAGTTAATGGAGGCCTCTGGTATGGGGTCTTGTTTTATATTTTAAAACACCTGATTACGCCTTATAGTGAGTTAAACAATCAGCTAAAAAGACCGCACAATGAATAGGACAGCTTATCCGTCACTTATGCTCGCTCTGCTTTGTTTTGGCTTATATTCACCAGCCTATGCAAAAGCATATGTTTTACAATCGATTAATAACTTGGATGAAGCAGAGTTTAGAAGTTCTGAGGGAAATGAATTCAAACTGATTAAATTAAATCGAGGTTGTCGTATTCAAGCTCGATATTATTTGGAGATGGAAAATCGTGTGTTTAATTATACCTTCCTTCATCAACCACCCATGAAGCAAAAACTACTCCATGCCACGCAAAAAACCTTCCGTTATCACTATAGAGACGGTGAAGAAGGTTCTCTGGCAGCAGTGACTGATGTTTATCAACATTCTAGCGAAGTCTATAAAGTCAGTGATTTAGACGTTCAAAATGAATTTAAAAAATATACAGCTTTATTTCCAATCACCTATTTAAAGCAATGTAACTAAAGCTGTATCTATCTATTTAAATGGCTCAAATGTCAAATCGTTAGACACCAAATGGTGTTTCAGCTCAACCGCTGACTTTAAGCAACCTTAAAGTGGCAAAAGTCATTTAAGCTTTCATCATCAAAACTCACCAAACCTTGAATATCACAACTCATATAAAAGTTTTTATAGGTCAATACATAAAAGTCAGTGGTTTTTTTAATCACAATTGGATTCATATCCAAAGATAACGCTTCATCTTGCTTAAATAATTTGGTTACACGGCGATCATTCATACAGATCAAATAGGTCTGCTTTTTGATCTCGACTTGTGCCAAACCATTGTTTTCAACATGCAATGGAATAATGTATTTCCCATTCACATCAATTACTTGTTGATCATAGCTTTCTAGCTTTTGTGTAATCACGTTAAATACTAAAATATTGCCAAAACTGTCTTGTAGCTGCGTTTTATCTTCAAAAGCAAAATTGACTTGAATACCCAGTTTCTGCAAATCTTGCTCATCCACTCGCTTATTGGTCAATAAAATACGCGTAATGGTCTGCTTTAAACTGGCATCAAAGAAAGTACTATCCAGTTGGATATCTGTACCTTTTAGAATTTTACCCAAAGCTTCGTTATGTGTCCCCAATAAGTGAGCAATCACGCTTCGATAATAAAATTTGCTGTTTTTCTTTACTTCACGAATCTGCTTATAAAAATAAGTTTGATCGTATTCACGTTCAATAAAATCATGTAGTAACGCAGAGTTGGCTAAAACAGCAATCGCATCATGACCAGTATACGGTAAATGTAGCGTATGCAATTGAGGGATCAATGGCTTAATTTTTAAATAATGTTCTTTATCATTTTCAAAATAAGGATCATAAACAATGATATATTCACAGTCTGCAACGATGTCTTGTGCCTGAATACGCATATCCGCATTTAATTCCGCATCGTAGAAATCTGTATAACGCTTGTCCTCAACCTCTAAAGGGTCGATAGAATATTGCGGAACCATGGCAACAACACGATTCATTTTTAAAGCTTTGGCATATTTGATTGCCGCATAGCCACCCATCGAACCGCCATAACCCACGATATTTTTAAATTGTTTTAAAATGGGATCTAAGCGCTCTAACAATGCAGCCATGCTTGAGGCAGGAAACCAAGACTTCTGTTTTGGCATAATCCCGACCACGGCATAGTTATATTTCATCAAAGACTTTTCAGCATTGATGGAAAGTCCTTTGGCTCTAGAAATCAAGTCACCAAATGACAGGACTAAAGTGTCAGAATCGCCTTGTAAATAGATTGCTCTAATATGATCATCTTCAAAAATTATTTGCTTATCCATTCGCACACCGAGCACTAGCTCTATCATTAGCTGAAATTAAATAAATAGGCGCTTGCCTATTGATTGCTTCAAGTGTCATATTTTATAGAGTCTAGTCAGATAAAAAAGCGCAAAATATGACACATTCCCTACATCCTGCTGCTCAAAAAGGCTTCAGTACTGCTGCTGAACTTTATCAACAAGTCAGACCCAATTATCCACAAGACGTGGTCAAATGGTTAAAAGAAGATTTAGCTCTAGGCCCAGATTCAAGCGTTGTTGACTTAGGTGCAGGTACTGGAAAATTTCTCCCTTACGTCAAACAAGCAACGCCCAATATTATTGCTGTCGAGCCCGTCACAGAAATGTTGGAACAATTGAAAATAGTACATCCTGATGTACAAACGCTTCAAGCAAAGAGTGATCAAATTCCGTTAGAATCCGAAAGTATTGATGCTGTTTTGTGCGCCCAGTCATTTCACTGGTTTGCCAATATTGAAACCTTGAATGAAATTCACCACATTTTAAAACCTGAGGGTCATCTTGGTTTGGTCTGGAACCAGCGCGATGAGACGATAGACTGGGTTAAAGCATTGGCAGATCTGCTCGCGACGATCGAAGGAGACACACCACGTTACCATAGTGGGCAATGGAAATTGGCGTTTGAAAATCAATTTTTATTCCAACTTGAAACAGCCAAAGTCTTTTCACAAGTACAAACTGGAACCGTGGAAAACGTGGTCAGTAAGCGCTTATTATCCACCAGTTTTATTGCAGCAATGTCTGAAGAAGAGCAATTCAAACTAAAACACAAATTCGAACATATTGTCTTGGAATATACGGGTAAACATGCGCAAGATGAAATAGACTTCCCTTATGTCACCTATGTTTATAACTTTAGGAAACTGCGCTAATCGAAACGCTTTAATGAGGAATGTTTATCATGAATTTAATACTTCGCCCTTTACTCCTTTCAGGTTTACTTACATCCGTCGTTTTCATGGCAGCATGTTCTCCTAAAGATAGTCCACAGCAAAACAATTCATCTGAACCTAAAGATGCCTCTCAAGAGATCATGGATCAATTGAAAACCAAACCGATTAAAAGCTTTCCAAGTACACCAGACGATGCTCACGATATTGCATTACTTGAAGAATATGATCAGAAATTTACCGAAAATAATAATGCTTTAGAAGCTGACCTTAAAAAACGTGCAGCTGAAGATACGCTGACCTACGAAATTGATCAGCAACTCAAACGTGATAGCATTGAATCTGCGTTGAATATGCTTAAACAACTGGATCTAAAAACTGAACAAGGTCGCTATATTCAAGGTTTAATTTATCAATTTTGGGAGAATCAAGCCAAAATCTATGACGAGAATAAACTGTCTAAAGATGGTCAATCTAAAAACTCAGCTGATGATGTAAAAGGTATGGGGGGGATGTTCACAGCCAAAGATCAACTTGATCACTGGAAACAATTGACCGATAAAAAATAAAAAACTAATGCTTTAATCTTCTCTTGTACTAGATCAAATGGCACAAGAGAAGAAACGCTAATCATGTTTGAACCAGTACAATTAAATTGAAATCCTAAGAAACCCGAATACGACAACGCCATTGTTGATCTGGTTGTTTTGAAGATTCCCATGAACGAACATGCACCAATTCAATATAATCTTGTCCTGGTTTTTCAGCTTTAAAACGGAAAGTCTTGGTGCCACCGACACCCACTGCTCCCTCTTCATTATCATTTTGCAAATAGGTTTCTTCTGTTTTAAATATTTTAAGTGGTTGTAATAACTGCCATTGATAACCTGTGCTTGGATTTTCAGGTGCATTGAATACAAGCACTTCACCCACTTTCATATCCATCAAAGTTGGGCACTTTTGTTTCAATGTATACTCATGTGTTTTACCTTCCACTGTAGGACTTGAACTTTGACAAGCGACTAAGCCCAAACTGCAAACCAACAAAGTAAAACCCACTAAACCTTTCATTTATCACACTCTTTATGATTCAAACTGGCTAAAATTATAGCAAACCTTATCATCTTCTCTGATGCGGCTCAATTTGAATTTAGATATTTTGCTTTTCCAACCACTGAATAGAATTCACCCGAATCAGTTTACACGCCCCATCACCGACACCATTCCAATCCAAAGCAGATTTCCACACCAAATCTTTATCATTCACTTGAACCAAATCACCAGTTAAACGAACTAAATCACCACGCTTTACCTGTTTGATTTGTTGAGCAATTTCAGGATTAGCAGGAATAATATGCATATTACTGACCAATTGAGTTGCCAATTGAGCAGGAATTGGTGGTCGAGCCATTTTCCAATTTAAGAAACGATCATATTGATTGATCGAAATCTGGCGGGCAATTTCAGGCTCAGTAAATAAACCACGAGTTACTGCATAATCAATTGGAGAAAATTTTGCTTGCTCATCATCCTTATATTCTTTTGAACCGAGGATCCGAAACTCCCCATGAAAAGGTTCCAAAACAGAAATCTTCTGATGTTGATCGATTGGTGCTAAACCATTGGCAATATTAAATGCTGGATTGGCTTTTGAAACTTTAGAAGAATCAGTGGATTGAAAAGCATAGACCTGAAAAGCACTCAGTGCCATCAACGCTGCACAGACTAACTTTTTACTCATATCATGCTCCTCAAACCACACTTAAAAATTGTACAAAATCTATAATCCTAGTATTAATATAAAAACTTAAAATAAAAATCGAGTTTCGGTAACAAAATACAGAGATTTCGTCCTATTTTTGTCTTATATTCAAAGCAGGCTTTGGTTAGAATTTAGCTTATATCCATATAATTGCATACAATGATGATTTATAAATTTTACCAACAACGTATTTTCCCGCATTTGCTTAATCAGGTGATGCAAACACCAAGCATGATGGATGGACGTGCAGAATTACTTGGAAAAGTTCGAGGTGAAGTCTTAGAAATTGGTTTTGGCACAGGTTTAAACCTGCCATTTTACCAAGAGGTTGATCAAGTTTATGCGCTTGAGCCAAACCGAGATGTCTATCAACTTGCTCAAAAACGGGTATTTGATGCACCTTTTCATGTACAACACATTCAAGCCAGCGCAGAAAAGCTGCCTTTTGCAGATCATTCAGTCGAAAATATCGTCAGTACATGGACCATGTGTAGCATTGCCAATTTAGACAAAGCCATTCAAGAAATTTATCGCGTTTTAAAACCTCAAGGGACACTGCATCTAATTGAACACGTTCAATATCATGACAATAACACCTTAAAAAAACTGCAAGATCTTTTAACACCTATACAAAAAGTTATTGCTGATGGATGTCACTTAAACCGTAATATCGAACTTGAACTTTTAAACGCCAATTTTAAGTTTTCTGAAAAATATTATTTTGATGCTGAGGATCTGCCAAAAATTGGACGACGTATGTTTATGGCCAGAGCACACAAGCTTTAAGCTTGCGCCATTGAATAGATAAATTTAATAGAAAATTTGATAGAGAAATTTTAACCTCACTCAATCCCTGTTAAAAACAAGATCGTTTCACCTTTCACCCACAATTTAAAAACAGTGTCCTTTTCACTTGATCTAAAGCAAAGTCGAAAAGGACCTTGGTTTTTGATTTAGGCTAAAAATCTACACACTCGATGCAACAACACTTCAACCTTCTAATCTTCAAAATCAATCCGAATCGTTTCAAAGCGGACTCGTCCGTCTTGAATTGCTTGGGCAATCGCTTGTTGCCCTTTGGTCAAACGTGCCCCACCACTCTTAATATCAATCAACACCACTTCAATATCTTCAGCCAAACCTTCACCATCTCGAAAATCGGTATAGCCATCAAACACCACATAATCAATAGGATCACCTAAAAACTTGGCATCACTGGGTAAATAACGAAACTCAGGCATGATTGGTGCAAGTTGTTCCGCCATTTTGCCTTTCAGCACAGCACGACTGGTATTTACACTACGCTTTTGTGCGCTTGCTAAAGCCTGCTGATGCTCTAATTCCAACTCAGCAATATACTGCTCATACTCTGCTTTGATTTTGCCATTACGCGTACTTGATAACACGATTGTGGTTAAAACGATGCCAATACATGCACCAATTAACATCGCCATCCAGATGGACATGCTTTTTCCTTTAACTCGATATCTTGCACAATGTAAACAACTACTAAAGTTTTGTCATGTATAACCTATATGCTAAAAATTAATGCTAAAGTAAGGTGAAGGTTAGCTTACAGACTTAATTGATCAATCATGAAAACAATACTTGTTGCAAATTTAAAAGGCGGTTGTGGGAAAACGATTACGGCAATAACATTAGCGACGGCGCTTGCACAAAAAGGCTATAAAGTGGCCTTGGCTGATGCAGATGGACAAAAATCTGCACTGCAATGGTTAAAGCAACGTCCTGACACTGCAGCAACAATTCAAAGTCTGGATTGGCGTCATGAAAAATCAATTGGAGATGCACCTAAAAACTTAGATTATTTAGTGATTGATGCACCAGGTGCTTTAACTGGTGAACATGCTGAGCAATTGATTAGTGAATGCCATGCTGTAGTCACTCCGTTACAACCCTCTTTTTTTGATATCGACAGTACTCGACGTTTCCTTAAACACATCCAAGACATTAAAAAAATTCGTAAAGGTAAAGTTTCTGTATATCTGGTTGCCAATCGAATGAAAGCCAACAGCTCAAGCTCGAAAGATATTCAGCAATTCTTTGATAAAATCGAACAAAAACCTGTTGCATGGATATCTGAACGTACTGCCTATAGCCAATTGGCGATGCAAGGTCTAAATGTTTTTGATAAAACCCAAAAGAACTTTTTAACCATTCAAGAACAATGGCAACCCTTACTTGATGCTTTAATAGACGATCCAAGCGATTGGTTCTAAAACCAATTCAATAAAGATCAAATAAATTGTGCTTAAAATTTGCCACACTTTATTTTTCAGTTAATATTGAGTCAATCACTCACAATTTTTAGAGTAATTAGTGCAAGAATTCACTTCGAACTTACAACGTATCTTATTGTTTGGATTATTGTTCATCCTTATTTTTTTGGGTTACGATATTCTCAAATACTTCATTGTACCTGTGTTATGGGCATGTATTATCGCCTATATGACTTGGCCAATGTACAAACGCATCTTAAGAATGTTTGGTTCGAATCGACCAACCCTCAGTGCATCACTCATGATTACACTGGTGGTTTTGGTGGTTGGAATTCCACTGACTTTTGCTATTTTTATTTTACAACATGAAGGACGAAATCTTTATTTCGACCTACAACGCCAATTATCTTCAGGTCATTTGACTGTTCCAGACTTTATCCGTGAACTCCCCATTATTGGAAAAGAAGTCAGCCGTACCGTACGTGAAATTAATGCCGATCCTACCAGCCTTTCGCAAACCATTGGTCTGTGGATTCAAGGCCATATGAACTATGGTAAATTCGTCCTGAACGAAATTACCAAGAATTTGGTTAAGCTGGGTTTTGCAATCATGTCTTTATTCTTCTTCTATCGAGATGGTCAAACCATTTTGGAACAAGTCAGTAAAGCCTTACAAATGTTAATTGGCCCACGTATTCACCATTATCTTGACACCATTTCTGAAACAACCCGTGCTGTGGTTTATGGTGTTGGTTTAACTGCGGTTGCTCAAGCATTTCTTGCTGGTGTGAGTTATTTTGTTGCCGGTGTTCCAAATCCAATGGTACTCACCATTGTGACTTTCTTGATGGCACTGATTCCATTCGGCCCTCCTGTTGCTTATGGTGCAGTTTCATTATGGCTGTTTTCACAAGGTCAAACCATGGAAGCAATTGGTGTAATGGCTTGGGGTGTTTGTATTGTTAGTACTGCTGATAATGTGATTCGACCTTTGGTTATTTCAGGTGCAACCAAGATTCCGTTCTTGTTGATCATGTTTGGTGTACTTGGTGGATTAGCAAGTTTTGGACTGGTTGGACTGTTTATTGGCCCTGTCATTCTTGCAATTCTCTTGGCCATTTGGCGTGAGTGGTTACATGAAACCACTGAGCCAGAAATCCTAATGCCAGATGCCACGATGGCCTATGACATTGATGATGATCAGCCTACAAAACCTTAGCCCAATTCAGGCAAGTGACAATTAAAATTTCAATATTTGAAATCGTATATTCGCGAATAAGCTTTAATTGGCGAATATACCTTGTCTAACGATCTATATATCGCAGATATTCTGCGTAATTATTTTGCTGATTATTTTGTTTATTTATTTTTAGTCAGCATAATCAATGCCAATCAAATTTACTGTTAAATAAATTCATACAATCAGACATTTAATTCACATTGTTTATCAGGCCGTGCTTTGTTTGAATAGTGACTAATCATAATCAAATACTTTGGATGCGTTCGATGACATCTACTTTCTTTAAAACGTCTATACTTTGTACATGTATCGCACTTTTTACAGCGGCATGTAGTACAACAACGGTCAAACCTAAGCTTAAAACACCATTACAAACAGTGGATATGCATGCGGTCTCTGCACAAGGCATTGGTGCAAAAATTGGTACAGTAAGCTTGCAAGATTCTCCAAATGGTTTAACCATCAACACCCAACTTAGCCAATTACCTTCTGGTTATCATGGTTTCCATATTCATGAAAAAGGCTCATGTGCCCCTGCTGAAAAAGACGGAAAAATGGGCGCAGCTTTAGCTGCGGGTGGTCATTTCAATCCACAAAAAACTGGTCATGGCACTCCGAATGATGGGCATATGGGCGATTTACCTGTACTCAATGTAGATTCAAATGGTAATGCCAAAACAACCTTAATTGCACCACGTCTAAAACTGGCCGATATTCAAGGCTTAGCTATTATGATTCATGCGGGTGGCGATAATTATTCAGACCATCCAAAACCACTGGGTGGTGGTGGGGATCGTATTGCATGTGGTGTGATTCAATAATTTAAATCATTAGGGGCTGTAGGCCTTTCATAAATGGTTTATAGCCGTAAACATAGACGAATTGTCAACAGACCCAAATTGTGGATAAGTATGCGCTTATCCACATTGTCTTTATTTCAGATGCGAAAGCGCATAACGACGGCAATGTTCCAAATAACCTGCCTCATGTACACTCATCAATTCAACAATACTACGCCATAGCCAAAATGGCGCATCAATGGTTTTTGATTGATTGCGTTTTAGCTCTTTCACCCAAGCATTACGTACTGAATCATCCATCTGTCGAGCATGTGCACGACCAATGACAAAAGCCAAATAGAAAGCTAAGTCTTTGGCTTCAACTTCATTGACCCCTTCTATTTCGAGTTTTAAATCTTGTGGCAATAACTCTCGAATAAAAATCGAAGTATCTAAAAACTTACTTGCTCGCATCCGCTCCCCTAAAAATGGCGATAAATGTCTTGCGCCTTCAACAATTCTTGCCGCATTGTCTTTTGGCATCGGTGTATTTGAATAACGTGGTGCAAGTGCTGTTGTGGCTTCTTTCAAATCCATTAAACACAGGCCTTTCCCATCTCTGACAATATGATTCGATGAATCCATCAGTACGATATAGCGCAATAAGCCTAAAGAACTGCACCCTTTAACCCAATATGCTGAATCGATGACTTTCAATTGAGCAGATTGATCACGCTGACCAATCATTGTGACCAAGTCTTGAATATCGGGCTGATTAAAAACACGATGAATTTCGAGATGTTCTTTTTTCAATAAGGGCCAAAATTTCTTCCCCAAGGTTATTTCTGGCGTTAAACCTTCTAAACGCTCTCTTGCTAAATTTTTCCAGGTTCGCTTAAGTGCTTTTTGCATCGCACTATGCACAAGTACTGGTCGCTGTAATTTATCAATCCCTCGACCATTATGTGCTAGGGCATTCACATAACCTGCATACAACGCTTCAATCATCTGCGCGGTGACCACACCGGGTAAATCTGAACTACGCACAGCTGTGGCTAAGGATAATCCTAAACGGATAACATCATTGGCAGGATTACCAATCACTGTTTGATCCAAGTCACGAATTTCAATATCAATTTTACCCTCAGCATTGGCAACAGGGCCCAAATTCCCAGTATGGCAATCACCACAAATCCAAATCGCAGGCCCCTGTGGGATCGAACTTATTTCAGCTTGCTTCAACCAATCATAATATTTGGCCGTATTGCCACGTACATAGGCATGGATTGAACCTGCCATTTTTAAATTACGACGTTCTGTTAGTTCAGCATTGCGATAACGAGGTTGTTTTATTTCAGTGTTTTGCTGGTTTGACATTTTTGCTATTTTTAAGTATTTGATCGCTTATTCTGAGTTTTTTTAAGCATTTAAGTAAGGGTTAAACTGTATACAAAATGTTGAATATTACCGTTTATTTTTTACATTTCTACATGCAATAAATCGTGTCGCCTTTTCAGAAACGAGTAAAATATTGAAACGCCCAAGCCACTGAATTGACACTGTGAATAGTTATCAGCAAATCTTTCAAAATATAAAATCAAATTCAACTTTGATTTATTGCCTACAGATTTTGATTGTTTTAACTGGAACAACGCTTGGACTGTATTTTCTAGGTTATGAACAGCTCATTGTTCCAATTACGCTTGGTGCAATTGCCACAGCACTCACAGATTTTGATGACCGACTGAGTATTCGTTTAAGAAATCTTGGCTTGGTCTGTGTGTTGTTTTTTACTGTCAGTAGTATTTTAGATTTTTTACATCCCTATAAACTTTTATTTTTAATTTACTTATCTCTGTCCAGTGCAGCTTTTATCTTAATGGGTGCATTGGGGCAACGCTATGCCACCATTTCATTTGGTACCGTACTCTTGTCAATCTATACCATGTTTGGCTTAGGTGAATATACTGAGTGGTATCAACAGCCCAGTTATTTTGTCATGGGCACATTATGGTATGGCTTGACCTCTATCATTTTCTATCTACTGAAACCGACACAAGCTGTACAAGACAACTTATCCAATAGCTTCAATCTTCTTTCCGAGCTGTTGATGTCAAAAGCAAAACTGTTTGATCCTGATAATGTCGACAATGTTGAGCAACTTTTATATGATCTTTCTTTGCAAAACAGTCAGTTGGTACAAAACTTAAACCAAACAAAAGCCTCATTACTGACCCGATTAAAAGCCTCTCGTGCCAATAAAAACACCATTTACTGGCTTAATTTATATTTTCTGGCCCAAGATATTCATGAACAAGTTACTTCTAATTATTTGCACTATGAAAAGATTCACCAGAACTTTAGCCGCACAGATTTAATTTATCGTATTCAGAAGAATGTACGTTTGCAGGCGCGTAATTGCCAGCAACTTGCCGAGGCAATTTTAAAGCGCCAAATCTTTCAAACGCATACAGACAACAATATTGCTTTAGTCCATTTAGAAAACTCAATGCAGGAATGGATTCAACACAATCCACATAATTTAGAAGTAAAAAACTTACTGTTGGTATTAAACAATCTGAAAAATGTGCAAGATCAATTTGTTAACCTGAGTATTGAACAACGTAATTATCAACAAAGTTATAGCCAACATCGAGATAACCTCAATTTATTGGATGATGATATCCATGATCTACCAGACCTTTGGCTCAAGATTAAACAACATTTAACCCCAAATTCTGCATTATTTCGCCATGCCGTGCGTATCGCGTTTGTGTTTGCTGTGGGCTATGCCATTTCGCTACTACCCTTTGCCAAAAACGGCTATTGGATTTTACTCACCAGTTTATTTGTGTGCCAAATTAGTTATTTTGCCACCAAAAGTCGTTTAAAACTGCGCACGCTAGGGACTGTATTAGGGGTACTTTTGGGTATTCCCATTTTATACTTTGTCCCCAGTATTGAAGGGCAATTACTCCTTACCATTATTTTTGGGGTGTACTTTTTCTACTTACGCTCAAAGAAATATGCCATGGCGACTTTAATGGCAACGCTAATGGTCTTGTTGATCTTTAATTTAAAAGGCGCAGGCTATGCCATTATTTTACCGCGCATTATCGACACCCTCTTGGGGTGTTTAATCGCATGGTTTGCGGTCAGTTTTATTTGGCCAGACTGGAACTTCCGTGATATTTCCAACAATATCCGTAAAAGCAGTAAGGCAACCTTAGACTATTTCGATGCGGTTGTTGAACAATATCAACAAGGCCGTACCAACAGTATTGATTATCGTAAAGCACGTCGAGCGGCACATAATGCACAGATTGAATTATCCACGATGATTTCCAGCTTAAGTGCTGAACCCAATCCAAATCCGGATTTAATTCACAATGCCTTTAGATACTTGGTCTATAGCCATAGCCAGCTCAGTTATGTTTCAGCTTTAGGTAGCCATCGTGAACATGTACATGATCAGCAGATTTTAGATTTGATGTTATGGTGCAAACATACCTTAACTGATGTTTTGCTTAACCAAACCGCTGTAAATGAAGCCTTAATTGAAACAAAGCTCACAGAAATTCAGCACATCAGTGATCAAGAAAATTTGTCAGATAATTTACTTTTGGTGCTTAAACAAATCAGTTTATTATTGGAAACCTTACCTGAGTTGTTAAAACTAAAAACAACCTTACTTCGATTAGAAATTAAATAGCAAGAATGACCAGACATTTAGAGGCTTCACATGAAACTTAAACATTGCCTAGCGTTTTTATTCTCTGCATTGACTATCGGTGCTGCGCCCAATGCTTTTGCAGATTCTCAATTTAATCAAGACTTAGAGCAATTTTTAGAATGTAAAAAGACGCTGAAAAATTATTATGACTTAGGTTTTGAATTTGAGGATGATCTGAAAAAGAATGGCTGGATTAAACAAGGTGAAGAATATACCTATGTAAGCAAAGTCCCCATAACAGTATTCGGTCAATCTACAGATCAAATTAGTTTGGTTTCTGGTGGAATGTTGGCTGTTTTAAAACATGCGAATACCAAAGACCTCGCTAAAAAGTTTCAAATCACGCAAAACCCGTTCTTTAAAGATATGCCGTATTTTTCAGGAGAGAAAGTTGTAAAAACAGATCTTGAGACCAAAGAAACCGAAAAATCTTTGCGTAAACTGACTTTGGCTGAATCGAATCCCGTTATAGATGAAGGTGAACATAAAACCTATATCGGGTGTGTTTATATTACTGAATTTGAACAGCAACAGCAGGACGCTGCAATCAAAGCTTTACAATAATCGATCTTAAATATTGGACTATATCTGGTCTGGAGACTAAAAGCTTATTCTCCAGAACGATCTTCCATCTATTTAAATCAATCGATTTTATTTACTATTTTTTTCAAATCGTTTAGATAATTCGGTTAGACTCAAGCTTCATTCTCATTTGACTAAGTGACCATGAATATCAAATCTTTACGTATTGTTGGTTTTCTTGAAGGTATTTCCTTTCTCCTTCTTCTCTTTATTGCGATGCCTTTGAAATATATTTGGGGTATGCCTCTTTATGTGAAATATATTGGCATGGGACATGGTGTGTTATTTCTTGCTTTTCTTGCAGTGTTATTGATTGTCTGTGGAAAACAGAAGTGGTCCATTCACATGTTTATTTTAGGTTTAATTGCTTCAATTTTACCTTTTGGGCCTTTTGTTTTTGATCATAAATTAAAAGCATTACAACAGCCTTAACCTGTTTATTTAAGAAGCAAAGCTCCCTCCCCTTTTACAAGGAGAGGGAAACTCAAGTGAGCTTAAAACTCACCATTTACTTTACGTTGCTGCATAATTGTTTTTAATAATCCACGTGGAATAGTGAACCACAAAGCAATTAACGCAAAACATGACAACGCATAAGCCCAGAGATGAAAATGCTCATACAGAATTCGAATCAGTTCAATCACAAAGAAGAAAGTGAACATCATCAACACTGAAACAGCAGCAGCGACAGTACCTTTAGAGACTTCAGATGACATTAACGCAAAACGATAAAGCACTGAAAAACTAATTCCTTCACCAAAGCTGACTAAGGTCATGCCTAAAATAACGCAATGAAGAAAATATTCGCGCCAAATGATCCCGACCACTACAATTGCGGTACCTAAAAGCATCAAAGGTAAACCAATCAAAACTGTTTTACCCAGTGGCAAACGATCAATCACTTTAATCAGCACAATATTACCTAGAATCAACCCACCCAATACAGGGAATTGCGCCAGACCATATTGCATACTACTGAGTCCCAGTTCTTCAACCAACATCACTGGAGACAATGCGATCCATAGCATCAAAGGCATCGCCACCATCGGCAAGCCGAGGGTCATGCCCATGAACGTCTTATTTTTCAAGACTTGCATATAATCATCCCAAATATAACTCAACGGTTTTTTGGGAATACTGCTTGTACGTGCTGGCATCTTGGCTTTTAGACCAAACCAACTCAGAAAAGCTAAAAAGGCAATCGCAATAAATCCCCAGTGCCATGACACATGATCGATGAGAAATGCGCCGACAACAGGGCCAATCAAAGGGGCAAGCAAAGAAATATTTGCCATCAGTGCCATAACTTTAATGGCGTCACGCTCTTCAAAGGTTTCTTGAATCGCAGCATAACCCACTGCTGCAATCACAGATAAACCAAAACCTTGCAAGAATCTTAAAACAAGAAAACTTTCAATATTGTGGGTGAGTAAAATTAATAAACAGGTGATGACAAAGAATGCAACACCTGACAATAAAACTTTCTTACGTCCTAATCGGTCAGACAAAGGTCCGAGTATCCCTGCAACGCATGCCCCGCCGAGGAGATAAAATGACATAGATGATGGTGCCCATGCACTGCTCACACCAAATTCTTTGGTGATTGCGAGCATCGCAGGCTGAACCAAATCATTACCGATATAAACTGAAAATTCAAATAACACCAACGCCAATGGAAACATAAGCGTAGCGCGACTCAAACTTGTAGTTTGTTCTTTTTGCACTAAATTTTGCATTATTTTCTACATATCTTTATTGGCTTGCATCGCTCACACTACTTTTTAAAGATAAGCGTTCGCCCAATGACAAGCACTGAAATATAAATATTAAATTGTGGAATTTACGTTGAATAAAGGCAGTTCAACACCGTATTCACAAGGTGTCTAATTCAATAGGTAAAGTAATTGCTGAAACTATATTTGTGAGATTTATAACTTGACCCGATTTATGAGAAAGCTCATAGAGGTACACACAGGGTTAAGTTTTACTAGTCTAACACAGACAAATTTTCAGTGAAAGTTGAACATTTATTATTCTTAAGCTACTCTAAATGCTGTATAAGCGGATATAAATAATTTAAATGAAAAATAAAAACCCAATATCGCTGATCATTATTGGCGTGATTTTATTGTTGGTGGGTGGAGGACTTTATTTTATTAGTTCTGCACCTAAAATTAGCGCTGAAGATCAGGCGCGATGTGAACAATTGGTTCAAAATAAATATGCTGAAAACTCAAGCACTATCATAGGAAGCTGTAAAACAGATACAGGCTTTGTGGCATTGATGGATAGTCAAGCCAATGCGACCGCCTCGGCTGAAGATACGGCGAAAGCAATTAGCTCAGCCAACCATAAAGAATTGGGCTTGGGTATATTTGGCAAGTTCCTAATGGGATTATGTGTGGGTATCGGGATTGCATTGCTAATCAAAGGCTTGATTGCACTCAAAAACAAACCTCAATCGATAAATTAATTATCAAAGCAAATTGCAATTCTCACAGTTTGCTTTATTCATCATCGCGCACTGTTGATTTGATAAATGTGCCACGTTTAATATCGTCATATGCTTCAAGAATTTCAGTATAGTTGTTCATGACGAATGGTCCATGCCCATTGATTGGCTCTTGAAGCGGTTTGCCTGTAAGCAGCAACAATTTACACTGTTGTAATGCCGTTATTTCAAAGTCTTGTTCCAAGCTCGACATCACAGCAAGCCCTTGCTCTTCAAATATCTCATCTTCAGCTTGAAACTGTGCCTTACCCGTTCGTAAATAGACCAGTGTGGTTTCTCCTGCGCCTGCGGGCAATCTGACCTTATGCCCTGCTTGGATTTCAATATCCAAAACTTGAAGTGGTGAATGCGTTTTTGCTGGCCCGTGTTGCCCTTGGTAGTCTCCAGCAATCACTCGTACCGTTCCAGCACTATTCGGGAGTTCAATCACTGGAATATTGGCTTTTCGCAAGCTTTGGTAACGTGGTGGATTCATTTTATCTTTGGCAGGTAAATTTACCCACAGTTGCACCATTTCAAAATAACCACCCGTTTTTGAAAATGCCTCACTAAAGACCTCTTTGTGTTCCACACCTGAAGCTGCGGTCATCCATTGCACATCACCCGCTGAAACAATACCACCACCACCCGATGAATCACGGTGTTCTAATTCACCAGCAAAAATCAGGGTAACCGTTTCAAAACCACGATGAGGATGCTCACTCACCCCTTTGCGTAAATTGGTCGGTTTTAAAACACCAGGTCCTAAATGATCCAATAACAGAAAGGGAGAGACGGTATTGCCTAATTCATAGTGTGAAAAGACAGAAAGTACAGGATAAAAATCCCCTATCGCAAAGCGGGTGTCATTACGATGAATAAAGGCAAGGGTTTTCATAGTGTCACTATTCTCTGATTGAGTAAAAGCATTAGCCATAAAAATGTTGTTTTAAATTAAAGCTATATTCGGTGAGATATTGCTTTAATTTTTCAATATCATTGGTCGGTTCAATCGCTCTTAGATTTAAGGCCTCAATTTTATTTTCTAACAGTTTTAAGATTTGCGCTTGTTCCGCAACAGGCAATTGCGCTTTTTCTTTCTGCTGTTTTTTGATTTCCAAATAATCTTCTGCCCAATGCCGTAAGGGATCATGAGCGTCGATTTGATCAAACAATTGCGTAATCAGGAGTTCAGGCATAATTTGCTGTGTTGCTAGTTCTGCTGACATCAGACCACGAATAGAATAAAACACTTTTTTATAGGTAAAGTTATCTGCGGTTTGCATGACATGCATACCGCCTTTAGCCAGCGACAAGTAATGATAATACAGCGCTTTATAGTCTATTCGTTCAAGTAAGCCATCTCTAAATTTCTCCCATTCAGGAAATTGATTAAAATAGACAATATGTGCACGTACCCACTCTAAAACAGTCGGATTACTTTTTGCCAAAAGCCCAAACATTTTATTTAAGTCGAATGAAACGAAGTCAAAGTCGCCATCCATGATCTCGATTAAATCACGGTGTTGGCGATAATCGTAATATTGTGCTTTGGAGGGTAGATGAAAACCACGCACATCGTAATCGCTGTCTGGACTTGCCATGCCCCATAAACGACTACCGCTTTCGATATAAAACAGTGGATGTTCATCTCGGTTTTGGAATAAGTGTTGAATTTCTTGTTGGATGTTCATTGTGTTCACATTTTGGGTAAATCTATAAGTTTTATATCATTAATTTCAGTGCTTTTTAAATTTTCTTTGAATCCAAGCTTTTCTTCCCTTTGTTTTTAATTCAAAACCTTTATCAATATTCGCTTTAATTCATCATGATACTGACCAGCATAATTTGCTTTATATTGGATATATAGCCAAACCACCTAATTACTCATACAAGTGATTTACATCAAGCCATTGATCATAAATAAAGCTTATTTTTTTATGAACTTTTAGAAACTGTTGGTTATCAATTCATTTTTTTGTACTTTTGAATCATAGATGGTTGTTCTATCGTGTGGCGACATGGATGTCGCCGTTGGGCGGGGGTACAGGACGTACCCCTCGCCCAACTGAAGATTTTTGTCATCTTTTCATCTCTGAAAAGTGAGGCATCGCCTACGCAATGGTATTTAAACTTTGAATGTAAGGTGTGGCATTGCAAGCTTTTTTATAATTAAACAATTTATTTTTCCATTCAATTGATTTAATTAGAAATATCAATCAAGAGAAGTTATATTCTTGTGTATGAGTTTTTGACAGGTTGACTATATTCAACTTCTTATATCAGTCAAAAATACGAAAGATCAAAACCATTACCCACAATTAAAATATTCATTTATTGTTATTTCCCAAATAAAAAACGTACCAAGTCTGATACGTTTTTATCCAGTATTTCTATCTATTTTTCAAGCATAAATCAAAAAATCATCAAGGACATTTTGCCTTTTGGAATGTCTTGGTATTTTTACCACGGTAACACTGATATTCCTTCTGCATATCTATACGTTTCCACTGACCATCAATATTTTTAAAGCTATACACACTACGAATTGAGCGCACCGAATCATCCATAAAACCTGTTTCAGTCAACTTCACTTCTGCAACAGTAGGTGATTCCACACTATTAAAATACTGACGCAACTCAACAGTCGCGAGATCCTTACGCAAATCAGGACGTTCCTTTAAAACCTGACTTAATGGTGTCTCTGAACCACCTACTTTATTCATTAAATTTTGTGTTGTTGCACAGCCAGACAAAGCCACTAAACAAAATACTGAAATTAAACTCAAACGATTCATTCTGATCACCCTAAAACTAAAAGCATAGCCTAATGATGCTATGCTTTTTAAACGTACACTATTTAAAAACTGTGTCTTTATGACTCATCTGCGATATGGCTAACATCGAGCGCTATGATTTGTTGATCATTTTCATCAAACATCAAGGCTTGATCACCTAGATCCAGCATATAAAAATGCCCTGCATCAGTTAGAAAATGCCAAGCAACGATCTCTTGCCCATTATACTCATGTGATGGATCACCAATGGTAATACGATCTAGTTCCTGACCTGCTTGCAGGCATAAAGCTTGAATAATTTTAAAATAACGTGGGCTGTTTTCAGCTGCTTGCTGTTTACGTTGTTCTAAATTTGGAATTTTGGCTGCAACTTGCTCTACAATCGCTAAGATCTGATCTTCATCAACAACCTGTAGCTTTTGATGTTGCTTTAACCATCGACTATTTATTTCAATCAAATCTTCACTATCATTCAATGCATAAAACTGGTCATCAAAAGCATTGAGAATATCTCGTTGCTCATTTTCACCAAAGTATTCACCCTCTAAGAACTGTTCTAATTGCTCATCCGAAAACTGATCAATTAAATCCGCACTTTGCTCAAAGAGAGCAGAATGCTCAGTTGCATTCATGGCTTTTAATCCTTCACGAACATGTTTCACCATGAACGCATCCCAACCCGTGTTATAAACGAATTGTGAAAAACCACCATTATTGACTTGAGCAAGATAGTAATCGACAAAATAACTGTATAAAGCCTCTGCGGATACTTCATCATATTCGACATAATGTTCAAATAAGCCATTTAAGCTATCAATATTGGACATAATCACATCATAGTGATCATCACTGTCTAAACTTTGTTTAGAAATTAAAATGTTATCAATGAGCATAGTTTTCAGTTTCTTATCAATATTTAAGCGCAACCAACATAACAAATTTTCAGCAATAAATGGCGACCAGCATGTAACTTTATTTTATCTTTTGTTCGGCAATAAAAAAGCGCTTCTCTCGAAGCGCTTGTACAAACGAGCTATTTAAATCATTACAGATCAAATAACTTGCCTGGGTTCATGATGCCATTTGGATCGAACACTTTCTTCAAGGCTTTCATATATTCAATTTCTTCAGCAGTCCGTGTGTAATCCAGATAAGGCTTTTTGGTCATGCCTACGCCATGCTCTGCAGAAATTGAACCGTCATATTTCTTCACAGTTTCAAACACATACTTATTTACCACCTGACATTTGGCAAAGAATTCATCTTTAGATAAATTCACAGGTTTTAAAATATTTAAGTGTAGGTTTCCATCACCAATATGGCCGAACCAGCAGATTTCGAAATCAGGATAATTTTCAGCAACAATTGTATCAATTTCCTTAATAAAAGCGGGAACATGTGTAATCAATACTGAAATATCATTTTTATACGGAGTAAATGGGGCAATCGTTTCAGAAATGTCTTCACGTAAACGCCATAAGCTTTGAACTTGTTCAAGATTTTGGCTCATCACTCCATCAAGCACCCAGCCTTGTTCCATGCAATGCTCGAAAATTTCCATCGCAGCATCCATAATCGGTTCATACGGCGCTTCAAATTCAAGTAAAACGTAGAATGGGCATTCAGTTTCAAATGGACGTTGTACATGACCACGATCCAAAACTTTTTGCATTGCCAGTTCACCAAAGAACTCAAAGGCAGTTAAATCAATTTTGCTTTGGAATGCATGTAATACAGGCATGATTGCATCAAAATCAGGAACACCCAATACCATCACTTGTAGATCATGCGGTTGGCGTTCAAGTTTAATTTCGGCTTCAGTCACTAAGCCTAAAGTCCCTTCACCACCGATGAATAAATGTTGCATTGCATAACCTGTAGCATTTTTAATCATGCCTTTGTTTAAACGCAATACATCACCTTTACCTGTCACCACTGTCAGACCAAGTACCCAATTACGAGTCATCCCGTATTTGATCACTTTAATTCCGCCTGCATTGGTTCCAATGTTGCCACCCAATTGTGATGAACCCGCAGAAGCAAAATCAACCGGATAATACATCCCCTGTTCTTCTGCATAGTTCTGCAACTGTTCAGTCACTACACCCGCTTGAATACGTACCATACGGTCAGCTGGATAAAATTCTAAAATTTGGTTCATTTTGTCGAAGCTCACGACAATTTCACCATTGGCAGCAACAGCACCTGCCGATAAACCTGTACGGCCACCCGATGGGGTAATCGCAACATTAAACTGATTGGCCAATTGAACAATTGCTTGCACTTGCTCTGTGCTCGATGGGAAAACGATGACCGATGGCTGAGGATCAAAATGCTTAGTATGGTCTTTGCCCCAATTTTCTAAGCTGTCAGCATCGGTTTTAATTCGGTTTTCACCGACGATTTGCGTCAATTGGGTCAATAATTCAGGTGCTATCGTTACTGGAGCATTCATCGTTTTGCGGACCTAGCAAGAAGTAAATAAGAGGTTGTGCTATACAACATTCGAGATTTTAAATCAGTCTGTGAAAAATTTTCAGCATTTTTTATAGCTGAAATCGGCAGCTTTACTGATTTTAGCAGTATTTTACCTAGATGACTGCTGAGGATAAAGCACAGATTTGATTCACATTATCCACACTTTGTGTATAAAGTATGCTTCAAGCATTATAAAAATCAATGCATTAGCATTTCATTTAATTTTTGAATAATGCTTATCAGAAATCGTAGATAAAATATCCACTGTACTGTCACAATCGAAATATCTATAGAACAAGGTCTATGGTATCATATTGCGACTAAATTTGGCCTTTGTAGCGGAGCCGTAATGAGCCAACATCTTTCACTACCTAAAGATAAAATTCGTTTCTTGTTGTTAGAGGGCGTTCATCAAAACGCAATCGACACGTTAAATGCTGCCGGATATACCAATATCGATTACCGTAAAACTGCGCTTGAGGGTGAAGCGTTGAAAGAAGCGGTTAAAGATGCACACTTCATTGGTATTCGTTCCCGTACACAATTAACTGAAGAAGTCTTTGCAGCTGCGAATAAATTGATCGCAGTGGGTTGTTTCTGTATCGGAACAAACCAAGTGAATTTAAATGCAGCCATGATTCGTGGTATTCCTGTATTTAACGCACCATACTCAAATACTCGTTCAGTTGCTGAATTGGTTCTTGCAGAATCAATTCTTTTACTTCGTGGTGTGCCTGCTAAATCTGCTTCAACTCACCGCGGTGGTTGGAACAAGTCTGCGGTAGGTTCATTTGAAACGCGTGGTAAAACTTTAGGTATCGTGGGTTATGGCTCTATTGGTTCTCAACTTTCAGTTTTAGCTGAAAGCATGGGTATGCACGTCATTTATTATGATGCTGTGACTAAGCTTCCTATGGGTAATGCACGTCAAGTAGGTTCTTTAGATGAACTACTTGCAAATGCAGATGTTGTTACACTGCATGTACCCGATGTTCCTTCAACTCGTAACTTCTTTGCAAAAGCTCAATTTGCAAAAATGAAAGAAGGTTCAATCTTCATCAATGCTGCACGTGGTACATGTGTTGTTATTGAAGATTTGGCAGATGCGATTAAATCTGGTCATATTGCTGGTGCAGCTGTTGACGTATTCCCGAAAGAACCTAAAGCCAATGGTGAAGAATTTGTTTCTCCACTTCGTGGCCTAGACAATGTGATTTTAACACCTCACGTTGGTGGTTCAACCATGGAAGCGCAAGCCAACATCGGTCTAGAAGTTGCTGAAAAATTTGTTGCTTATTCGGATAAAGGTATGACTTTATCTGCAGTAAACTTCCCTGAAATCGCACTTCCATTGACTGAAGGTAAACACCGTTTACTACACATCCATAAAAACGTGCCAGGCGTGTTATCTAAAATTAACAACCTGTTCGCTGAGCATGGCATCAACATTTCTGGTCAGTCATTAATGACTAAAGGTGATGTTGGTTACTTGGTGATGGATGTAGACGCAACTGCATCTCAAGAAGCGCTTGATACACTTCATGAAGTTGAAGGCACAATCCGCGTTCGCGTATTGTTCTAAGACGATTTAAGCTAAAAAACCACAGGTATTTGCCTGTGGTTTTTTTTATGGGATTTATAAATCTGTCACTTCTTTCCGATAGCATTTTTTTAAGTTAAATTATTTGATTAGTAAACTATTTAGCATCTTCTCTCACCCTACTCTACAAAGACAGTGTACTATCTAAAGCGCAATAAGCTTTGCAAATTACATGAGCATTTCATCTAAATTGTTTTATATAAAAAGCCTGTTGCGGAGATTTTCCTCCAAGCCCTTACTCTAAATTTCAGAAACAATGCCAAATTTAAAAAATGCACCACACCTGCAAGCTTTAGTTCTATTGTTCATTGCCATGATCAGTATGCAAAGCAGTGGCGCATTAGCAAAAACATTATTTGATCAATTTCCAGTCCTTACCATTTCCGCTATGCGTTTATTGCTCGGCTCATTGATTTTGGCCGTGATTTTTAAAATTTGGCAGGTCAATTTTAAACAGGTGAAATGGTCATCCATCATCAGTTATGGTATTGCCCTTGCAGGAATGAATGCTTTATTTTACTTATCAATTCATCGTATTCCACTCGGCATTGCCGTAGCGTTTGAATTTATTGGACCGCTCAGTGTGGCCCTGTTTCACGCACGGCAAAAATTCGATTTTATCTGGGTTGGGCTTGCAGTACTTGGGCTGGTTTTACTGTTTCCATTTGATCAGGCAAAGCAAAGCCTTGATCCTATTGGTATTGCCTTTGCCTTAGCTGCTGGCGCTTGCTGGGCGCTGTATATTATTGCAGGTCAACGACCTTCAGGGGTTTCTGGAAACCATACCGTATGCTTGGGGATGTTTGTGGGCATGTTGTGCTTAATGCCAATTGCCTTATTTTCTGGGATGCCGCTACAGGTTTTTGAACCTTCAAATTTAATTTATTTTATTGCGTTGGCGATCTTAGCAAGTGCCTTGCCGTTTTCATTGGAAATGATTGCTTTAAGAAATTTATCTGCTTTAAGTTTTGGCACACTAATGAGTCTTGAGCCTGCAATTGCTGCATTCTCAGGGTTTATTTTCTTAAGTGAACAATTGTTATGGACACAATGGTTAGCGTTGGCCACTATCATTAGTGCATCAATTGGCTGCACCGTAACCACACAAAAAGCACGGCATAAAGGATAAAACCACCTCGAAAGGTGGTTTCAATTCACTCATCTAAAACCTACCAATCAGGTGCATCCATAATTAGTTTTATCATGCTATTCGGATCTGGCTCTAGTTCAAGACCAATTCGTTCAACCAAGTCACCATTACTGTCTTCTATATTTGCATAAATACTTAAATAAGTAATAGGGCCTTTTCCAGCTGAATCAAAACCTGAATATTTACTTGGTAATTGAATCTGCGTCGGTTTTCCATAGATTGCATTATAAGTTAAGATCTCATTGCTACCATCTATGTTATATACCGTGATTTCTATATTGCATGACTTTCCAATTAATTCAGGAACAACTTCCCAATTCCCATTGGGCTCAGTGGTCCCATTTAAAGGATCCTCAATCAAACTGGTACAGACAATCGGGAAACTCAAGCCTTGATTGCTGACATAAACAACTTCACGATCTGCCAAGATAATATTAACATTACCTGTTAAACCTGAAGTTTGCTGGCCTTTATAACGCACCCATTGATTACTCTCAAAAATTAAAGCCGTTTGTGCAGACCAATCCAACTGCCCGTCTGGGTCTTTTATACCTGTGAGGAAACGACCGCCATCTTGCGATATTGAAAAATCCAACTGGTCATTTATTTTGCCAAAACATGCCACAAACGTCCCATTGGGTAGTGCACATTTTACAAAATGATCTGTGGCTGATTTTCCAAGATCAATAATCACATTACCTGAGGTTGTCGAAGTTTTTTCACCCAGCATCGTGCCTGTTAGATCTTTTGCAGTCCAATAAATTGAACCACTCGAAGGCATATTCACCACCGTCAACCCTTCTTTAGGAATACTGTTGGATTTGGTTAAGGATGAACCATCATTTAAGCTGATTTTTGCAGTCACATTGCATGGAATCCCCTCACCATTGGATTGGCACTGCACAAAGACTGAACCTGCATTTTCAAATTTCAAATCCCAGTTCCATGTTGAAAAATGCTTCACTGTTGCATGTACAGCAAGGCCTGTAGATGATTGGTTTGACGTCGTCACCTGCCCAATACCCTCTTCAATCCATAAGCCACTCGCTTCATCAAAATACCACATTGGAATTTGTGTACCTATTTTCATCTGTTGATTATTGATACTCTTTATAGGCAGGTTCATTTGAAGGTCTGCTGTCTTACCAGCTGCAAGTTGTAATTCCTGACCACCTGCATCTTTAAATGTGGCTGTAATCATTCCCGCACTGATCAGATCCACGATGTTGCCTTGCGCATCCCGTGCTACACCATTGGCAGGCATTGCATTTAAATCACGATTGGTAATATCCCATGGAGTAAATTCAACAGTCACTGCGCCTGTGGCTAGGCTGCCATCTGCTTTTACAAAAGCATTGGCGGGGATGCTAATGCGTGCACCCAAATTTAAGGATTGAATCACTTGAGCGTCAGAGAACTCAGACACAGGAACAATTTGTTTAATGGCCAATAAATTTGCTGAGATTGCTTTTAAATTGGCAATATCATAAACAATTGACTGCGTGATAAAGCCTTGTTTTTCAAATTTAGCCACCACTTTTTGTGTGTTTTGAGGAAGTATTAGATTCAAAGTCGCATGACCATTTTGATCTGTTTTAACACTTTGCCCCTGTATTGTAATATTTGTATTTGGAATCGAAGCGCCATCAACCGTTTGAGCTGAGACTAAAATCTCACGGTTTATCGTTGTTGCTCCCTGTTTTACTTCTATTTTCTGTGTTGTTGAGTCGGTCCGACCTGCTAGGTCTGTTATCGTCAGGCTCACGGTATATTGACCAACTTTGGTATAACTATGTTCAACTGTAGCACCTGTTCCGCTTGAACCATCTCCAAAGTTCCAAGCATAGCTAGCAATTGCACTGGCTTCTTTTGTTTGGTCAACCGTACTTTTCGTTCCATCAAATTTGACAACTTCACCGATACTTGGCGCTGTTGGACTATATTCAAATTTGGCTGTAAGACCCTGTTCAAATTTTGTTGAAGAGTTACAAGCCAACAAAAGTAAGCTTACCCATGCAAAAAGAAACCATTTTATATAATTTTTCGATCTCATCATTCTGATCACCTTATTGTTATTTAATTCGCGATATCCATCACGATAACTTATATTACTGTGAATTAATTATTAATAATAGCTGTTTTATTTTAAAAATATTTTAATATTTTGCTCAATCTAACCGAGTTGATGCTTACTGTATCGAATCAAGTAATGGCAAAAAATTTGATTGAATATCGATAAATGAAAGAATGACCTTGATTAGAAATAAATATTTTTCTTTACAATTCAAAATCTTATACTTATGTATTTAATAATTAATGCTTTTATATGTATGTATTTTTTAATTAAAGACTTATTTTTTCCACTACACAGATAAAATTTAAGTAATAGCCATATAAAATTCACTGCAATGAATAGCCTGAACTCTTAAAAATATTTAAACAATAATAAGCAAAATTATGACTTCAGGACAAACACTTGTTTTTCTATCGGGCGGTGATGATCTATTTCAACAAGGCTTAACTCACTTCCAAAACAAGCGCCCGTATCTAGAAAATAGCAATTATGCTTCTTGGTGACAAAATCAACCACGGTATGACCTAGAAAAACCTGCTCCACACCGACAACTGTTGAATAACGCATAAAGCGTTTATTTTTAATTCGTCCTCTGCCCCATAACGCCAATTCGCGACTTTTAGATCGTGTCGCAACTTTAAACGCATCCCAATCATTTAGATCTATATCGGCATGCACAAAGCCATACTTCTTATTTTGATAAATGACTTCTAACAATATCGGTAAAGTGTTTAATTGATCGATGACTTGTTGCTGCTGATCTGGACTTAATGCATAAAACCATTTTCCACCATGATGCGCATGCATATCTTTCATCATCGGATCGATCTGCGACAATAAACACATTTCTTCATGATTGCCTAAAACAGCTTTAAACCAAGGCTCTGCAAGCAGATGCAAACATTTCAAACTGTCAGGGCCACGATCAACAAGATCCCCTACAGCAATCAATAGATCCTTTTCAAAGTTAAATTGAACACGTTCAAGCTGTTGCATCAACAGATCATAACAACCATGTATATCACCTACCACAAACAAGCGACCTGTCTCATGGGTATAGGTCGCTACATGCGCGAGCTTGTGTTGCGATAATTCAGACATAGACTGATCTTTGATTAAAACTCAATTGAAGCTGCTTCAATATGCTGGTTTTCTTTGGCTAAATCTAAATATTTGCTGGCAGTTTTTTTATTTTTACGCACCCCGATCCCATCTTTATAAATTTTAAATAATTCAAAATAAGAGTCGATATCACCATGATCGGCAGCTTGTTTAAACAAATCTGCACTTTGGGTTAAATCAGCCTCTACACACTTACCTTCCTGATACATTTGTGCCAATAAGAAGAAGGCACGTGGAACTTTCAACTCTTTGGCTTTGTTTAACCAGAATAATGCCCCATCCGCATTGTTTTGACGTTGCTCAAAAATTGACATACACAGCATGGCCTGAACATGGCCTTTCTCTGCAGCTGAATTTAATAATGGGAGGTGATGTTCATGTTCTAAAGGCAGTAACATCGACAATTCAAACTGGGCATCTGGATGGTTTTGCATTGCAGCACGTTCTAACCAAGAAATACCCTGATCAAGATTCTTCTCAGTTCCCATACCATAGCGTAAACACTGTGCTAAAGAATATTGAGCTGGAACATTACCTGAAACAGCAGCATGCGATAATAGATCAAAAGCGAGTGCTGCATATTCTTTCTGCTTTTGCTCAGTTTTGGCATTTTCCGAATTTTTTAACAGTGTCACTGCAGCTAAATAAGCAGATTCGATATGTCCATTTTTTGCAGCTTTAAGTAAAAACTCTTGCACAACTGCCGCATCCGCTTTAACACTTTGTTGTTCAATAAGTGCGCGAACATAGCAGCCAAATGGATCATTATGTTCTTGCGCGATATCGGCATATTTTAAAGCAGCATCAAGATTGTTCTGTTTTAAATAACTAAACGCCAATAAAGCACAGGAAAAATGGTCTTTTTCAGCAATTTTTAACAATTCATTTTGTACTTTGATCGAATCAAACCCTGAAAACTCTACAAAAAACTTCAGGCTGTTTTGATGCTGGTTTTTTAAATAATTATTTAAAAGTAATAAGTACGCAGACTGTGGATCTTGTGACAATTGTTGTTGTGCATAAACAAAAATTGCTTCTGGATGATTTAGTTGAACTGCTTGTTGCAAATGCATTAGGGCTTGTGCTTTTGTCAATTGATCTGTTGCATTGTTCAAGCCAAGATAAGCAAGTTCTAAATGAGCCAATGCATGATTAAGCTTTGCTGCATGTTGAAAAAAAAGAAGAGCTGACTGCACACTTTGATTTACATAACGGCCTAAAACATGCCACTGTCCTAACAAAGTACTGGCAGGTGCAAAATTCTGATTAGAGGCATTGACCAACAAATCAACACGCGCTTGAGCATCTTGCTCATTTTGGGCAAGACCTTGTTGTTCTAATTTAAGTACATCAATATACCAAGTTTCTGCTTGTGAAAGTTCTGTCGCATTTAAGCCTAAATTTTCAGTTTTATTGGTGTTTCCTGACATCTTTTATTCCTAACACATGTGCCATTGCAAGCATAATCATTTCCCATCTTACAGAGGACTCGGCTGAATCTCAAAGGGAAATGTTGAATCAATATTCATCTATTTGCGAAATACTCAAATAAATCCGAGAAAGTGCTAAAATCTGTGCAATATTTTTCTTCACCTTAGATATGCCAAACTCTCAACTCACTGCTGTGCTCTTCATGGTTTTATCTATGGTGGCTTATCAGATCAGTGCCTCATTTGCGAAACAGTTATTTGAGGTTTTAGATCCGATTACCGTCGTGACCTTAAGATTATGTTTTGCGTCTATTTTAATTATTTTAATGTTCCGTTCATGGAAAATTATCAAGCGTTTACCTTATCTAAGATGGAATGAGCTACTTTATTATAGTGGTTCAGTCTGTTTGATGAATGTGCTGTTCTATGCCTCTTTAGGCAAATTGCCTCAAGGTATTGCTGTTGGACTAGAATTTTTAGGCCCTCTGACTTTAGCACTACTCTCGATTAAACAAAAAACTGACTATATTTGGGTGTTTCTTGCCATCATTGGTATTGCATTGATGGTGCCTTGGCAAGATGCGACCGCACATAATTTTTCCTATCTTGGTGCTGCTTTTGCTTTGGGTGCGGGTGTCTGTTGGGCAAGTTATATTTATTTTGGGCAAAAAGTTGTACGACAAAATATTGGTATGCATGCACTAAGTATTGCAATCGTCTTGTCTGCCTTGGTTATGCTGCCAATCAGTGCTGTACATAATCCAGATGCCTTGCTGCAAACACAGTACTGGGGCAAAGCTTTGCTGATTGCACTTTTAGCAACCGCTATTCCGTATGCCTTAGATCTGCTTGCTTTAAAACAATTAAGCAAAATGAGCTATGGTACTTTATCGAGTCTATCTCCTGCACTCGCCGCAATTTCAGGTATGGTTTTACTGAATGAACATATTACTGCTTGGCAAACCGTTGCTTTAATCTGCATTATGATTGCCTCAGTAGGGGTAACATTTAGAGCGGCGAAAAACTCAAATGCTTACTAAAACATTCTCAATACTGACCCACTGCCAGTCATATAGAATCCCGACCATATTTACGCGATCTTAAGGAAGTGAAGAAGATCAGCGTAAATATATGATGGATGAGAGACATCTCATTAACTTAAAAAAAGTAAATATCGTTCAGCAATCTGCTCATCATTCTCGGGGTACTTTATAGCTTCAATTTTATTCAGTTTGCCTTCTTAGACAAGTCAACTAAATACCAGCCAACAGACTTAGCCAACCAAGCGGATAAGGTCTTTTGCTTTATACTTTTTATATTCGGATAAATACTTCTTCGCTAAGATTAATTTTTGATTTTCATCTAAGATCTTTAGCGCTTTCTGAAAAAAATGATGCTCTTCTTGTTGAATATGATGCGCGATGATTTCAGATAATCGTTTCGCTAAAACCAGCCAGCGAGAGTGACTAAAATCTGTTTGTTCTAGCGATTGTAATACTTCATCCATCTCATGATGTTCAGCAAGTGCCAAACGGGTAATATTTAAACCTGAATCCGTCATCATTAACGGAATATAAAAATAGCGATCTTCTGCAACAGCATGGGCAAATAATTCATTTTTCAATAAATTAAAAATTTTCCTTCGTTCAGGACTATCGCCTGAGGTATGTGTTAATTGTTCTGACAAATCCTTCTGAATGATATGGCTTTCTCTCAAAGCCTCAAATATATTCATCTAAATCCCTCTTTTTATAATCCTATTTGATATTTACCTTCCATTGCTTCGGTTTGTGATTTTTCGATCAAGAAACCAACAATCTTAGAAGACAAATCAAAAAAAAGCCTTACAAAATTTAAGCTTTTTTGTATCAAAAAAAATTAACGAGAGAATCTAGCAAATTACGCGACAAACATTTGATAGGCCAAGCGACAAATCAAAATGCTGACCAAAATCAAAAATAGAATACGAATAAAACCACTGCCATATTTCAGTGCCATTTTCACACCAACCAATGAACCACACACATTGGCAACAGCCATCAGCAGGCCCAATTGAAATAACACATGTCCAGTAGGAATAAAGAAACTCAATGCGGCAAAGTTGGTCATGAAATTGCCAATTTTGGAAAGCGCAGATGCGTGCAAGAAGTCAACTTTCAGATAACGAATAAAATAAAAGATGAAAAAACTACCTGTACCTGGCCCAAATATCCCATCATAAAAGCCGATCAATAAACCACCAACACCCGCAATCAATAACATTTTACGCGTGATTTCTTGTTGAAAATGGACTTGTCCAAATTGCTTCTTAAAAAATGTATAGATTGCGATCACAATCAGCATAAATAATACAAATGGCCGCAAAATTTCTTGGGGGATCAGTGAGACACAAGCAGCACCACCAAATGAGCTAATAAATGCAGTGATTCCAATCACTGCCAACAGCTTCCACTGAATTTTGACTTGTTTTAAATATGAAAAAGCAGCCGAAGCTGTTCCACAAATCGAAGCCAGTTTATTGGTTCCAAAAACTGTGGCGGTAGGATAATGCGGTAAAGCACCCATCAATGCAGGAATTTGAATCAACCCACCACCTCCAACAGCTGCATCAATTGCCCCTGCACAAAAGGCAAAGAATACTAAACTGAGGATGATATCAAATTCCATAACATTCACTTATCTTTTAAATGCGTCTATTAAAAAGGCGCTGAGAGACTTAACCTTGCTTTGGCTTAATCCTGCTTTAGCTTAATCAGGCTTAGATTTAAACTGAGTTATTTTCTAACAATGAAACGAAATTAAAGGTTTAGCACCCGTTTAGGCACTAAACGCTTTTTATCGGTAATTTCAGCCAAGCCTAAACATTTATCACCATCAAAAACCAAGACTTCAGCTTCGGCAACATGCTCAATATTACTTTCCATACCACGGCTAAAATATTCCGCACGTCCTTCAGGTACCTGAACTTTAGGAAAATGATCAATTGGTGCATAGACAGGCAGCAACAAAGCTTCACGTGCTTGCTCAGTCAAGCTTTCCAAATGTTCAATGGTATATTCCGGAATCAAATCAAAATGACCAGTTTGAGTTCGATTTAAGTATGTTAAATGCCCGTAAGTTCCCAATGCTTTAGCAATGTCTTCACCCAAAACTCGAATATACGTTCCTTTAGAGCAGGTAATATCTAAGGTCAGGCTGTACTGATTAAAAGCAATCAGTTCAATGGCAAAAATATGAATTGGCCGTGCATCACGTTCAATCTCAATTCCCTGACGCGCCAACTCATATAAAGGACGGCCTTGTTTTTTTAAGGCTGAATACATTGGCGGAACTTGTTGAATATCTCCGGTAAATTGCGCCAAAACCTGTTGAATACTGTCTTCACTTAATTCAGGTACGGCCTTTTCAAGTAAAACCTCGCCTTCAACATCACCCGTGGTCGTGCTATGCCCGAGTTGAACAGTCGTTTGGTAACGCTTGGTCGAATCTAACAGATAGTGTGAAAATTTAGTCGCTTCACCTAAACAGATCGGTAAAAGTCCAGATGCTAAAGGATCAAGTGCCCCTGTATGCCCTGCTTTTTGAGCGCGATACAACCACCGCACTTTTTGTAGCGCCGCATTTGAACTTATGCCTAAAGGCTTATTCAATAAAAAAACACCACTGATATGGCGACGCAGTATTTTCTGAGCTTTTGAAGACATATTGGTCTGGATACGGAGAATAATGCGCTATTTTAGCAAAAACCATTCGTCTATTTTTACAAATTTTCTGTTTGAAATTTCGAATTCTGTGGCAAATTATTTTTTCAATAAAAAATCTAAAAATAGTAGGAATATTAGATGGATCTATCTAAAAAAATGATTGGGATCATCATTGGTAGTCTCTTGATCATTCTTATAGCCGTGATTTTTTGGCTAAAACCCAATACAGAATCGACTGAAACACCACCAGCTTCTGAAAAAGCACTCGAACAACAGATGGGGCAATTGGCCTCAACTCAGCTTCCAGCCTCCGAAGCACTGAGCTTTGCCAGCAAAAGCCAACAAGACACGCAAATTAATTGCCAAATCCGTGCTGATGCCTCCAATCGCTTAATTGTCAATGAACAAACCAAAGACTGTTTTGAATACTTCATCACTCAATATGGTGAAAAAAGCATTGAACAAATCAAAGCAGATTTTCTCAGCTATACCAAAATTAGCTATAAAGAGCCTGTGCTATCACAGTTAAATGATCTCTGGGCACGCTATATCGATTACAGAAGCAAATTAGGTGATTTACAAGCACCTACTGCAGATAAAGAAAGCGCAAAGTATTATCAGCAGATTTTAGTCAATACTAAAAATTTAAGAAAAAAATTCTTCTCAGATTATGAAATTCAAGGCTTATTTGGCACACAAGATACCTATGATCAATATACGGTAGACCGCCTAGAAATTATGGATAATCAAAAATTATCTGCGGCTGAAAAAGCACAAAAACTCAAAGAGCTTTTCGAGCAACTCCCCGAAGACTGGAAAGAGAATTTACAACAACTCAATCAACTTGAAGACTTAAGAAAGCTGACAGCAGAGATCAAGGCGCGTGGTGGTTCTGCACAAGAGATCCGTCAAATGCGCACCAATTTAGTGGGACCAGAGGCGACACAACGCTTAGAAACGCTTGATGTACAAAGAAACGATTGGAAAGGCAAAGTTAATCAATACCTTGCTGAGCGTGACAATATCCTCAAAAGTAATCTGAGTGATTCAGCCAAACAGCGTGCTGTAGAACAATTGAAATCACAACAATTTGCAAATCAACAAGAGCAACTCAGATTACAAACTTTTGAAACTGTGCATGATCAAGGAGGCAAATTACCCTTTGCAAATTAGCCATGGAATACATAGCACATCGCTAAAATGATGAAAAAAGCGAAAACAAAAATATTTAGATTATGCGTTTATAGCACGTTTTATGGCTTGAGTTTGCAAGCCAGACTCAAGGATCTCTGTACATTTATGACTCAGGGATACCTACAAGTCTGCTGATACAAAGTGGAAAATAATATTAACAACCATCTATAGGGAGGACGCACACAAACTAAAAACTTGCTCGGGATTGACACGATTTTAATGCAACTTGCACCTTTGGTTTAGAGCAATAACGATAATGATGGTATGCCAATCGCTTGAGATCATAAGGGTTGTAAGCAACTTTTAGCTTGCAACACAGACGTCATGTCAATCAACAATTCACTTAAAAACAACAAGAGTATTTTAATATGAAATTTAAAATCAATATTTTCGCCCTGAGTTTAATCATTGGATTAAGTTCGATGGCTGCATCTGCATCTGGCTTACAAACTGTAAATCCACGTTATGTCAGTTCAAACTATGCAAAAACCAAATATCCAATTGTATTTAATCATGGGATGTTCGGTTTCACACGTCTGGGGACTTCCTCCTTTGGCATAGATTATTTCTACCAGATCCTCCCTGATTTAGCTCGCAATGGCGCAAAAGTTTATGCGACACAAGTCTCCCCATTGGAGTCGACACAGGTTCGAGGTGAACAACTCTTACAGCAAGTCGATGAAGTCATCGCACTGACTGGCTCACCCAAAGTCAATCTGATTGGGCATAGTCATGGTGGCCCAACGATTCGCTATATTGAAATCGTTGCACCCACAAAAGTTGCTTCTTTAACTGCTGTTGCAGGGGCAATTAAAGGTTCTAAGATCGCGGATGATATTTTAAGTAATCGAGGTGCAAATACGCTGCTGACTATCTTTAGTCAACATATCTTAGCACCAGTGATTACGCTTCTCGAAGGTAATCCATCCCTCCCCCTCAGCCTAAATAACTCTTTACAAAGTGTGAGTGAAAAAGGGGCTGCTGAATTTAATGCAAAATATCCAAGTGCTGCGATTCCCAAAGACTGTGGCAATGGTCAAAAAGTAACAGCCAATGGTGTTTATCATTATTCTTGGACGGGTACAGCCCAATTCACCAACATTTTTGATGTTATGGATGGCGTCATTTCCACACTCGCACCTTTATCTTATAAAAATTTAGATAATGATGGCTTGATGAATCGTTGCAATACCCATTATGGGCAAGTGATTCGAGACAATTATCGTCAAACGCACTTGGATGAAATCAATCATGTTTTAGGGCTACGTGGAATATTTTTTGCACCAAACCCACTTGCTCAATATCGTCAGCATGCCAATCGTCTGAAATTACAAGGCTTGTAAATATTGCCGATGAGAGGCGATAAAATGTACTGTTCATTCAGTATATTTTATAGTTGAATAGTAAATGATTCTGGATTCAAATTTTGTACTAAACATTGTATTGAATTTCGAATTCCAGAATCTGATTTGATATAAGATTTAAAAAAACAAAGAAGTTAAAAGTTTGTGTTCCTGCAAACATGATCAGAATCGAGGCTTTACACTCAATACATTTAAAATTGAGGTATGTAAATCGCCCAATAATAAAATAGATGGAGTTTTAACATGAAATATGGACGTATTATCGCGAGTCTACTGCTGGCGAGTACATTATCAACCGCATATGCATCTAATAATGCGCAAAAAGTGACTGTCAGTAAAGTAAACTCGGACTATGCAAAAACCAAATATCCTGTGGTATTTGTGCACGGTATGGCTGGGTTTATTCGTGCTGGCGATGTTTTAGGATTAGACTACTGGTATCAAATTTTACCAGATTTGGCTCGCAACGGCGCCAATACATGGGCTACGCGAGTATCACCCTTTAATTCTACTGAAGTCCGTGGTGAGCAATTGGCTCAGCAAGTCGAAGAGATTCTGGCAATTACCGGCAGTCAAAAAGTCAATCTGATCGGCCATTCGCATGGTGGTCCTACCAGCCGCTATGTCGCAGGCATTATGCCTACCCAAGTTGCATCTGTAACCGCTGTTGGTTCACCACAAAAAGGCAGCCCTGTTGCAAACGTTATCTTAAGTATAGAAAGCACGCCGCTTCAAGGCCCATTGGTGAGTGTGGTCAATTTATTTTCAAAAGCAATTGTCTGGGCGCAAGGTCTTGACCCGAAAGAACTTCCCCATGATGCGTTAGCAGGTGGGAAAAGCCTCACCATTGAAGGTTCTGCGCTATTTAACAGTAAATTCCCGATGGGCGTTGGCACCACAGCTTGTGGTGAAGGGGCTTATCAAGAAAAAGGGATTCAATTCTATTCATTTACGGGCAATACAGCCGTCACAAATCTTCTCGACTTGGATTCGGCCCTACTTGGCACAAGTTTATTAATTAATGCTGGTCGTGATAATGATGGTTTAGTTCCACGGTGTAGTGCCAAATTTGGCAAAACGATTCGTGATGATTATCGTTGGAATCACTTAGATGAGGTCAATCAAATTTTAGGATTGCGTGCAATTTTTTCACCAGATCCAGTACAAGTCTATCGTGAACATACCAATCGCCTGAAACTACAAGGGCTTTAACTGTAGCAAGAAACAAAAAATGCGCCAAATGGCGCATTTTTTAGCTGTAAAGCGAAGTTAAAATTAACCTTGTTTACGCGCTGGTAATTTTTCACGAATACGTGCAGCTTTACCAGACAATTCACGTAGGTAATAAAGCTTAGCACGACGAACGTCACCACGACGTTTCACTTCGATTTTAGCAACGATTGGAGAGTGAGTTTGGAATACACGCTCAACACCAACACCGCTAGAAATTTTACGTACTGTGAACGCAGAGTTCAAGCCACGGTTTTTCTTCGCAATAACTACGCCTTCAAAAGCCTGAAGACGCTCACGATCACCTTCTTTTACTTTTACTTGAACGATAACTGTGTCACCAGGAGCAAAAGTTGGGAGGTCAGTTTTTAACTGTTGGTTTTCAATTGCTTGAACTAAAGGATGTTTACCACTCATTGTGGGAATCTCCGTTTTGCGGGACAGAAGAGGTCTGCACAACCGCTGGGGATAGAGGCTAAATCGCGTATCAACCCGTTTATCTTTCCCTTTATTGCTGATGTTATTCAGATCAATAAAGAGCCTAATATAAGTACTTAATCATAAGTATTTTCTTGAAGCCGACTTCTTATGGAACTTACATTCCGCAGGACAACAATGATGAATGTTGTATCCCTGAATAAGAAGCACAGCTTCTGACGTGCGTTGAAACAAACATAATCAATGCTTGCCTACCCTCGCTCATCTTTTAGCCATTTTTTTTGCTGCTTGGTCAACTCAACTTTTTCCACCAACTCAGGTCGGCGTTCTAAAGTGCGTTGATAGCGTTGCAAAAACCGCCATTTTTCAATATTGGCATGGTGCCCTGACTTAAGTACTTCAGGAACATCCAAACCTTCAAAATGATCTGGCTTGGTATATTGTGGGCAATCTAAAAGACCATCCACAAACGAGTCTTGCACTGCTGATTGTTCATCTGACATGGTATTCGGCAAACGTCGAATAATACTGTCCAATAAAACCATCGCAGGGAGCTCACCACCTGATAGTACGTAATCTCCTATTGACCATTCCTGATCAACATATTTTTGGATCAAACGCTCATCAACCCCCTCATAACGTCCACACAGCACAATTAATCCGTCATATTCAACAAATTGTTGTACTGCTGGTTCATTTAAGGTCTGCCCTTGTGGTGACATATACACCACAGGAACCTGAACTGCACCTGCTTGCTTTGCAAGCTCTTTGGCGTGGTGGATTGCTTTTGCCAAAGGCTCAGCCATCATCACCATACCTGGGCCACCACCAAATGGACGTTCATCCACTCGTTTGTAGTTACCCTCAGCAAATTCTCGCGGATTGATACAATGAACTTGTACAATGTCACGCTTTGCCGCTCGCCCGCTAATTCCGTACGCTGTAATCGCTTCAAACATTTCAGGAAAAAGCGTAATGACTGCAAAAAACATCGCAGCCTCCTCTATTTTCCTGCTGCGCCAATCCTTATCGGATTAGAAATCTACGCCCCAATTGACATAGATACGACCAGCTTCGAGATCAACGCGTTGTACCACATCTTTATGCCATGGAATCATTCGCTCTTCGCCATCGATGCTATCTGCTGTTGCACGAACAACCATGACATCATTGGCGCCTGTTTCAAACAATTCGTGGATTTGACCAAGATTTACTTCCTGTTCTTCTTCATTCAGACCTAATACGATTAGACCTTTTAAATCAGACCAGTAATACTCGTCCACGCCTGCTTGAGGCAGTTGCGATTTTGAAATCCAAACATTCGCGCCAACTAAGCTGTCTGCTGCAGTGCGATCACTCACACTTTTCAACGAAACAACCAAGCCTTTACCATGTGGTTTCCAACGTTTTACGTCTACAATTTGCCAACCTGCTTTGGTCTCAATGTACCAAGGAAGGTAGTCAAATATGTTGCTCATAGGTTCTGTATTGGAATAGACCCAGAGCCACCCATTTAATCCATATGCTGAACGTAGCTGTCCAATCTGAATACGATCTTCGGGCACATTCTGTGCTGGTGTCATGGGCTTACTGCCTAATTAAAGATTTAATTATGCAGTAGCTGCAGCTTTCTTAGCTTGAGCAGCTAAAGAAGCAACACGTTCAGACGGTTGAGCGCCTTGAGCAACCCAGTGAGCAAAACGGTCAGCATCTAAACGAAGTTTTTCTGCTTTACCTTGAGCTGTAGGGTTAAAGAAACCAATACGTTCGATGAAACGACCGTCACGCGCATTGCGGCTATCAGTTACGATTACTTGATAGAACGGACGTTTTTTAGCACCACCGCGTGCTAGACGAATTACAACCATGATAGAACCTTATAGTTTTTACGGATTATCCTTGTACCGACCATCGATACATTTCAAACCCCTTTCATAGAGGGCAATATTTTACGTTATCTTTGTCATGAAAGAAAGATCAAATTTCATTTATCCACAATTTTGAATTTAATTTTTATTTGCCGTCCCAGTTTGTGGTTGCTGAAGGGGTGCAAGTGGTACTTTTGGTCCAGCATTTTTGGCCTTGGTTATTTAGAACTATCGAACCATTTCCAGTTTGATTTGTATTTACAACAGGAGTTGCCGTTAATGTCCATGTACCTGCAGAAACATCTGCTAATGTTAATTTATATAGTTGCTTACCACTTGAGGGGTATTGTTCAACAATGCCCAATGTCGCTAAATCAACGGGATTACCGTCTTCTTTCTTCAAAAAAGTTGAGTTTAATGTTCTATATTTTTGTAATAAACCACCGATTCTAACCATTTCAGACTGCATATCAACACGATTTGCTTTTATTAAATAGTCTGTATAAATTGGATATGCGATTCTTGCTAACACCCCTAAAATTGCAACTACAATAAGGAGTTCAATCAAGCTAAAACCTTGTTCTTTTACCATGGTTGGCTTCCTGTCTTTGTCCCATCATTCCAAGGTTCACATTTAAAATTCACATCACTCGCTAAACGTGATTTACATTGCAACCCATTACTACTCATTAGAAAATAATTATTTTTAGCACTATAATTACGATTATTTGTATCTGTAGGTGGTGCTACTGAAATATACCAACCTATTCCTTGTACATCATCTGTTAAACTTTTTGAACTATCTTCCAAGTCTGAAATTTTCAGTGTATAGCCATCAGGTAACTCGGTAGCAGTCCCAGAGAAATTTCTATAATTAAAATTTCTAGATTTATATCTTTCTAATTGCTCAGAAAGTTTTAAGATTTCTTGTTGAACTTTTTTCTCGGTATTGGATTGAATCACATCCTTATAGCTTGGTATCGCTATAGCTGCCATTATTGCAATAATAATGACAACTATAATTAACTCAATAAGGGTAAATCCTTGTATTTTTTTCATGGATTCTTCCTTAACGTTCATACCAGCGCTGTGAAATAAACTTGGTTTTACTTGTATAATTTGTTAAAGGTTCAGTTGTAGGGAAATTTAAAACTAAACCACGACTCTTATCTTTACCACCAAAACTAATACCGATATTCCCTTTACCTAATGCAATTTCATTTGGGCGATTTTTGACAACTATTGTATTACCACTCAGCATAGTGCATTGCCCATAAGGTAAACAGAATTGATTTGCCTTACTTTCACCTCGAACACCACCATAACAATCAACGTCATCAATATCTATATTTGCGTTAAATATACTGACATATAAATCACTATCAATCGCAATATTATCATTGAGTACACGTTTTTTAGAGCCTAACGGATAGTACCACCCCCCCAAACTTAGACTTGTCGCTGTATTACCATCAGTATTTTTAACCAATTGTTTACTGCCGGTGGTCATTGAATTGATATCAACCGAATTTAACTCACTGTCCTTTAATACGGATAAATTCCGGCGAGTTACATCTTTATCATAGATGACATATAGCGCATCATTTTTATTAGCTTCTGACATTGGTGAACTCAAGTTACCAGAACCTATTGTTAATACCGCAAATAAACTTCCACCATTATTATGGATGGTAAATGTAGGTGTAGAATAAAATCTTGGTACATCAGACGCATTAGACTGATTTAAAATTCGAGTGATACGTTTCGCTAAATTAACGGTATTTCCTGCTTGTTTTGAGCTGTCCAAATCAACACGCCATAGCTGTCCACCTAAATCACCAAAATATAGATGATCTACTAGACCATCAGTATTACGATCAACTGCTTTTATCTGACTCACGACACTGCGTTTCATGTTACTAACGTTAGTCTCAGTCACCTTGTCTGCTGTAGCATTCGCGCCTGCCCACCATAAGACTGAACCAGTTTCAGCATCAAAAATGTACACTCCCGCACCTTTATCAATACTGCTTGATGTTGGTGTTCCTATATTTTCATAAATTGGATCATAGCCACCACCAACAATCATCACCAACTTACGTGAACCTTGCCAGTTTATCCAAGCTAGAGTAGGTTTAGACCAGCTTTGCCCCATATAACTCATTGGCGAATATGCAGTAGCATCATCCGGACTTATTCTAAATTTGATTTTTGGCTTTCCGCTTGTAGCCGTAACATCAGATAAATCTAGAGCATAATAACTTCGCCCCCCCATGCGTAAACCACCATATAACCATTGCTTACCACCACTCACAGTTACAACAGGTTCTGTCGCATTGGTACCAGACTTCGTCACATATTCAGTATACGCTGTCCAAGGACCATCAACCCCATACTCCAAGTTTCTTCCTTGATTTTCTTGATTTAAAAAACCTTTGCTTTGTTTCTCAATCATTTCATTAGGAGCAAATGTAAATACTTCTTTACCAGCATTACTATCTGTCGCACTATCGCCAGCACGAATGACATGCAATAATCCCTGAGTTGTTCCAAAAATAATTAAGTCATCACGATCTTTATAACTTAAATCACCTGTTTTAGCATCAAACTGTGTTGTTCCTTTTTGTGTAATTAATAAAGGCTTTGAATGCATCACAGCACCCATCTGCCTAAGTGTTGCGTTAGATTGTGTTAAAAAATTAACAAATGCTGTATTCGCAGAATCATTATTACTTGTTGTTAGGTTTGATGCCATTGCTGAGGTTACATTATAGCCAAACAATGCCGCGAGATAACCTCGCTTTGTATCTAGACTAAAATTATTCGCAGGATTATTGGCTTTTAAATCAGCACTACTCACTTGTAATAACGCTTTATCACTACCTATACTTGAAGCGACGCCAGCGTCACTTACTTTTCGATCTGTATAAATAACCCGTTCACTATTATTCACATTACCAAGTTTAAATTGACTTAAGGCACCACCAACCTTTACTTCAAGCTCTTTTTCAATATCAACATTATTTTCTTGAATGATTTTGGTAATCGTCTTTTTAATAGAAGTATCTGCCCAATAATCATTTGGATCATCAACACTAATACCTTTCGCGGCATCAAATACAATTTTATTATCGCGATCCTTAATTATATTATCCACAACTTGATACTTCTTAAGATTACCTACCCATGTTGTTACTTGAGCATCTGGTGCAGGATCAAATTGCGGGAAATACCCCCAAGGTTGGATGTTTTGTGTATCTAAATTATCTACAGGAATTGTAATTGAACCAGTAGTGACAGGTGGAATATACTTCTGAAGTTTCTTAAGAAAGGCATTGACACTTGCAACCACATCAGAATCATTACTACCAGAATACCATCCCCCCTCTCCAAGTGTTCCCCATTTTTGAGCATCTTGTACATCACTACCTGTACCACTATTAAAGTCTGAACCAAAGCCTACAACTGCAGTTTTTATTCTTACCCCAGCAGGGTTTAAATTAGGATCCAATAGTGCTTTCGTATATGCTCCGATACAGTCCCAACCATTTGGTCTACTCATTGTACCGTTAGTACTATAATTATTTAATAAACCTAATGTACTTGAATTACTACACGAAAAGGACCCTTTTTTTGACCCCAGAGTATTTTCCATGAAAGTCTGTAATGTACTTTTATTTTTATTATAATAATATTGAGGTTGACCATCCGTTAGGAAGTAAATTCCTTGAGTATTACATTGCTTTGTTTTTGTTACAGATGAAGGAGCTATATAGTTATTTCCATTCTGAATAGCTGTTAAACCATTGGAGTTACTAAACCCGCTACCAGTTAACCCTTTTGTAGACTGGCCCATCATATAAGCAGCAACTTCTGCAAATGCATATCCAGTGGGAGTACTATCATCTGCATTTAATAAATTTACTGCTCGTAACATCCTCTTACGATGAGTATCTTCTGCAGTACCTGTATAAACTTTATACTCGACTAAAGAAACTGTACCACTTTTTTTTCCGTTATAACGAGTATAAACCAAATTTTGATAATAACGAGTTGTCCAACAATAACTCCCATACCATTCAATACATTCACTTGTTGTTGCAGGATAAGTTGAATTGTTCTGAAGCAGAGTTCCATTACCATCATTAGTTGCCGTCCATGAATATGCGTAGTTAGTGCTTGTTGTATTAGAAGTAACTGTACCAAAATCAGTAGCTCGCTTTGTTGTAGAAACCCAACTATTATCTTTACAGGTATTGTCAGAATTCCATTCTATACACTCTTCAAATTGTTTAGCACCATTATCCTGTAGATTCGACGTAGAAATATTACCATCACTATACGAATATTGAGTTGTACTTAATGTTGACCAACCTCCCCATGTTCTATCTCTATATTCCCCTTTTACGGTAATTTTTGTGTAAGCTTGCTCAGCATTTCCTATTTTTGGCTGAATTTCCCTAAATACTTGTGCATTTGGAATATACGTTTTATCTCCTAAAGCACGAGCCTCTAACTTAATACGTCCATTAGATCCGGCAAATTCAGAGAGACCAACAACCAATTTATCAGGTAAAGCATCTGTATTAGCATCCCCTTGCAGGAGCTTTATCATCCCATTCTTTAAACTTTGAATTCTGTTTTCTCTATAGTTATTATTATTAGGGTTCATACTTCCAGATACATCAAGCATAAACATAATTGTTGTTTCAGAGGTTTGAGGTGCTTTATAGAGTTCCGTATCACTTGCATAGCTCGGTAAAGCAGAACAAACTAAGGATGTGATAAAAGCTGTTTGTATCGCAACAACTATTTTTTTATATTTAGTTTCCATGAGATATCCCCTTTACCTTAACTCTTAGTCGCATAACTAATCACAGCATAATCCATGACTTGTTGACTATATGGCACACCCAAATCAGAAAAACATTCTGCAACTGTTTTTTGTTCTGCGTACTTTGCAGACTTGTCATTCAAATGTGTCTTAAAACAATCATTAATTTGGCTTGAAAAACTAGACCATCCAGAACCACTACCACTAGCTGCACCTGGGATAATCGTAGTCACAATAATTTGAACAGGTTGTACCTGATCAAGTTGAACAGTAGAGGTATCTGTACCAGTTGGGAAATATTTAAATGGTACGTCCGTATTACTACTACTTTTTTTCACAGCAATCTGAGAAATCATAATATCTCGTCCACTGCTATAATCATTTTTTGTATATTGACAATAACCTGCAACGCCCAACTCGCTGTTATTTACATCTGTAGCACTGACAGGGTAAATAACACTTGCCTGTTGAATAGAAAATAATTTGGCTTGGGTTTTAGGTCTATAGCAGAAAACAAGCTCTTTATTTAAAAAACTATCTGACTTCACAATCCCAAATAAGCCTAATGAACTTAAATTTTTCTGTAAAGTTGCTGAATCCTTATTATCTTTCTCAAGTGCAAAGAACACAGCATCTGCGGTCTGCTGATTCAAACTTTGAATCTGACTATTCGTCGCAATGCTTAACCCTGTTAAACTCTGTTTCACCGCCAAAGTACCAATTAAAACCATTAAAATAAGTACAAATAGTACAGCGATAATCGTGACACCTCTTTGATGGACTCTCATTTATAAATCCTCCATGAGGCCATAGCCATTTCGTAATGCGACTGTCTGACTGATTACATCTCGAATGTATTTAGGATCTGTATCTGATGTACCTAGCGACACGACTTGATCCAAAATAGTAAAACTACTCGGTAATTTATCTTTTTCCGAAATAGAATCATAACCACGCACTAGAGCACCCAACTGAATCGACATAATTCGAGGTCTAGCAGCCCCAGCCTTAGTCAGTGAGTTTGTTGCTCCCATATACTGGTCAATCGTTATATAGCTAAATTCATCTGTATTATTTTGCTTAATCCCAAGTAATACATGAAAATAATCAACACGACGCATAATGATTTGGCTACGCTCACCCAAACCTGAAATATTTGTAGGTAAAGCATCCGTTTCTACTAACGTTTTATAACGACCAGCGTCACAAACTAAAGCCAAATTCCCTGCGGAGCCATCTTGTCGTAAAAAATATCGTTGTACAATAAATGTGCCTTTGTCTATATCGTCTTGTGAAATTGAATTACCCTCACAGTCGAAGCCATTTGGATCAAAGGCTTTATACTGAATGACCAATTGATCACTTTTTATATTTACATTTGACAATCCTACTTTAGCTTGGGTGAAATTCGTTAAATTTGCTGAATCACCAGAAATAAAATATGGAATATTTGCCGTTGCAACTTTCTTCTCATCCTCAGTTAAACCTGTGTAACTTTTTATTGTTGTAAATACGATTCCACTGTATTGATTACGATCATTAACAACCGCTAAATCTGCATCTAAATTAGCGAGTTTTATATCTTTTAGGATATAGTTTAAACCAAAATTTCCATTATCTTGTAATTCTGCTAAGTTCTTCTGAAGCCCATAATTAATACTGCCTGTCAAAAATAACTGCATAGCTGCTGCCATGATCAATAGCCCAATAACTAATGCCAACATTAACTCTACAAGCGTCATACCTTTTGAATAATTCATTAGTAGGCCTCCAAAATGACACATTTAGAGTCTTTATTATAAGAACCATCTTTAGTGCAACTATTTGTCGAACCACCATTAGAAGGATCCGTTTCATCCCAAGCTACAAACACACAATAGCGACTTCTGGTCATATTCCCTGGACAATCACTAATGGCTGCTTTCATTCCATTCAAAAATGCTTTATATAAAATTTGATTTACATCTTCTTCTGCAAATTTCTGGCTAGAACACTTTGTTGTATTACTACATTTTGCCGAATAGCTAGTCGCATAAGTTCTCCCTGCAAAAGCATTTGCGTATGCATCAATCACTTGGTCTACATTATCTACTTTAATTGTTATATTTTTGGATAAGCCTTGGTTATTTGCCCGCATCCGCTCAGATAGATCACGAGCCAAACTCATCGCTTGAATGCGTTTAGACGCATCAAGAGAAGCTTCCATAGCTCTCATTTGCAACATCGCAAAACCTAACACCCCAATTGATAACAATATGAGTGCTACAATGACTTCCATCATACCTATTCCCTTTTGGGAAGATACTGCTTTCATCATGAGGTACAATCCCCGTCAAAATTAGATTTATTCGTTGTTGTAACTTTGCCAAAATTTGTTAAATATACGTATTTACTATAGGGATTACTCGAAACTTGTATTTCTAAATTTTGAGGAAAATCCTCTACATTTCCTTGTGGCAAAAATACAATTTTAGTGAGTGTTGGAATCGTTGAACTATAACCCCATGTCTTTTTCCCAGCATTATCGGTATTACAGACACCTGTTTTAAAACTTAAACTTTGCCCTGAAGGTATATTCCAATATTTACTTTGAGCAGAATCTTTTCCAGCTGAGTTAAGATTAACTGTAACTTTTTTTCGGAATACAGCGGCATCAGACCTCGCTTGAGTCAATATTTTTTCTAAATCAACAGAAGTTCTCTCAAGCTTTCTTCTTATCGTTAAATCTTGAATTTTTGGCGCAGCAATTATAGCAACAATCGAGATAATGATTAGAGTGACTATTAATTCAACTAAGGTGAATCCTCTATTATTTTGCATTGTTACTCCCCTTGCAACAAAAACCTTACCCTATTAAAAATCATAACTTAAATACTTACAAAACCAATACAAGTTGGATAAAAGGCATAAAAAAGCAGATAACTGAAATCTCAGCTATCTGCTTAAAAAATAAAGTTTAAATTTAAGCTTGGGTTACATGAATCCGTAGCTCTTTTGGCAGGCTAAATGTGATGTTTTCCTCACGACCATTTAACTCTTGTGGTGCTGTCGCGCCCCAGTCCTGTAAGCGTTGAATTACTTGTTTAATTAAAATCTCAGGTGCAGATGCCCCTGCTGTAACGCCGATCTTATGATTTGGGTTAAACCACTCCTGTTTTAACTCATCTGCGTTATCAATCAGATAGGCATGTTTCCCCATGCGTTCAGCCAACTCACGTAAACGATTTGAATTCGACGAGTTTGGAGAGCCAACCACCAACACCACATCACATTGTGTTGCTAAATCTCGCACAGCATCTTGGCGGTTTTGCGTGGCATAGCAAATATCATCTTTACGAGGCCCTTGAATTTGAGGGAATTTATTTCGCAAAGCATCAATTACTTTGGCCGTATCATCTATAGATAAGGTTGTTTGGGTCACAAATGCTATTTTTTCAGGATGATGTACTGTTAATGAAGCGACATCTTCTTCATCTTCAACCAGATAAATTTCACCACCATTCTTTTTGTCATATTGCCCCATGGTCCCTTCAACTTCCGGGTGACCTTCATGGCCAATCAAAATTGCTTCGGTGCCTTCACGTGCATATTTCGTCACTTCAATATGTACTTTGGTCACCAATGGGCAGGTTGCATCAAATACTTTTAAACCACGACGTTCTGCTTCTTGTTGAACCGCCTTTGATACACCATGTGCGCTAAAAATAACAATATTATCGTCAGGCACTTCATCTAATTCATCCACAAAAATTGCGCCACGCTGACGTAAATCGTCAACCACAAATTTGTTATGAACCACTTCATGACGAACATAAATAGGTGGATTAAAACATTCAAGCGCACGATTGACGATGGCAATTGCACGATCTACACCTGCACAAAATCCACGCGGATTAGCCAATACAATTTCCATAAAACCCTCAATGCTCACTTCAATGGTGGATATATTTTATCGATTAAACACAAACAATGTGTAAAAACAGTTTTGTTTGTCTTCGCTCTACTCTAAAATAGAGAAGATATTTTATCATATCAGGAAAAATATCATGTCGGGTCTATTGTTTGTCGTTTCTGCGGCATCAGGAACAGGCAAAACATCTCTCGTTAAAGCGCTACTTGAGCGTGTGAGCAATTTACACGTTTCTGTTTCACATACGACTCGTGGTCAGCGACCTGGCGAACTCGACGGTGTTCATTATCATTTTACCTCTAAAGAAAACTTTCTCGATCAAGTCAATCAAGGTGGTTTTATTGAGTACGCAGAAGTTTTTGGTAATTATTATGGTACTGCGCAAGCAACTGTAAAAGACCAATTGGCGAAAGGCCATGATGTGCTACTTGAGATCGATTGGCAAGGTGCTGAGCAAGTTCGTAAACTTTTTCCTGAATCTAAACAAATTTTCATTCTTCCTCCAACGCAGTTTGATTTACGTCAACGTCTCTCAAATCGTGGCACTGACTCTGTTGAAGTCATTGAACATCGTTTAAGTTGTGCTGTAGAAGACATGCAACAATATGTCAACTTTGAATACATCATCATCAATGATGATTTCAATAAAGCGTTACATGATTTGGAATCTGTTATTAATGCCAATCGCTTAAAAATAGATCAACAAGCAAATCGTCATCAGGCTTTAATTACCAAACTGATTACACCACAAACTTAGATCTAAATACTTATGATCTAAATGCTTTCTAAATAAGCTTCGATTAAAACTTGAGTCTATGATGAAAGCATTTTATACTGCACAGTCTATTTAAAAAATTTGTATTCAAACGAGAATTCTTATGGCACGCGTAACCGTTGAAGATTGTTTAGACCATGTGGACAACCGCTTTGAGCTTGTACTAGTGGCAAGCAAACGCGCGCGTCAATTGGCACGTCAAGGCATTGAACCAACTGTTGAGTGGGACAATGACAAGCCGACTGTTGTTGCATTACGTGAAATTGCGATTGGTCATGTGACTAAAGATATCTTGAAGCAACGTGATCAAGATTACCAAACGTCTAGTCTTGACCTTGCTTTATCAGCAAACAATCTTAATCTTGAAGGTTTTTCTTTCCAATAAGCTGAGCCTTTGTAAAAAGCCTAGTTTTTCAACTAGGCTTTTTTATTTCAATTATTTTGCAAAAAGTTTTGCCAATCAATCGACAAAATTCAAAATATTTGTTAAAAAAAATAGATATATTTGATGTCTAGAAATTGACAAGCGGCTCAATATGCTTTTCATTAAAGCATTAGGAAAAATATTTCAAATTTGTAATTTAAGATAGGTGTTCTATGCCAGGCCAACAGGTCAGCCAATCCAAGCAACAGTTGAATGTAATTATCGACGCGTACTTAAAACCAAGTGATGTCGAGCGAGTACTTGTGGCTTGTGATTATGCTGATATTGCGCATGATGGTATTACACGTAAAAGTGGTGAACCCTATATTTTACACCCGATTGCGGTGAGTTGTATCTTGGCACATATGCGTATGGATGCCGAAACGCTCATGGCAGCCTTATTGCACGATGTGATTGAAGATACAGACTTTACCAAAGAAGATATCACTGAAAAATTTGGTAAAACCGTGGCTGAATTGGTCGATGGTGTCACCAAACTCAGTCATTCCAGCGATAAAGAATATAATAAAGCTGCTTCTTTCCGTAAAATTCTTCAAGCTACCCTACAAGACCCCCGTGTCATTATTATCAAACTCGCCGATCGTTATCATAATATGACGACTCTAGGTGCTTTACGGCCAGATAAACGTGCACGCATCGCACAAGAAACTTTTGATATCTTTGTTCCTATGGCGCGTCTTGTCGGTATGAACGAAATGGCAGATAACTTAGAACATCTGTGTTATCAAAACCTAGATCTCGATATGTACAATGATGTACAAGAAAATTTACTCAAAACTAAACCAGAGCGTTGTAAATATCAATCGGTTTGGGAACAAAACTTAGCTGAGTTGCTCAATAATTATAATATTCAAGGGCGCATCAAAAAGAAAAACAACAATATCGAACTCTTACGTCACTTTGTAAAAAATGAAATCGACTTACAAGAACTCACCCATAGCCATGCTTTTGAAATTGTTTTACAAAGCATCGCGGATTGTGACCGTTTGGTGGATGCCTTGCGTGAAAATTTCCAAGTCATCGACTATGAAGACCATATCCGTCGCCCATTACCAGGCGGAAATCAGTCTTTAATGATCAAACTCAAAGGTGAACGTACAACGCTATCCTTAACCATTCAAACCGAGTTGATGCGTAAAGCTGCGCGCTTTGGTGTGGTTCTCGGTGAAAATGCGCCACAAGCTTGTCGTTCTGCGATCCAAGCCTCCATGAAGAATTTAGATCTTCTTGTTGGTGGTGAATGTGCAAAAACCACCTTTAGCGACCTACTTGATTATTTACATCAAGAAAAGATCTGGGTCTACACCCCACATGGACAGCTGCATGAATTACCGCAAGGTGCTACAGCCGTTGATTTTGCGTATTCTGCGAGTTTATTTTTAGGCAACCATGCGGTGGGTGCCAAAATTAATGGTGAAATTAAACCACTCTCAACTCCTTTGGTGAGTGGTCAGGTGGTTGAAGTCATTACCGATGTATTGGCAACCCCAAACCCAGACTGGTTAAGCTTTATTAATACCCAAAAAGCACGTCGTGCGATTCAAAACATCTTGCGAGATCAAGATCCGGATGAACAACGCCTAGTGGGGCAACAAGCGCTCAACCGTGCTTTAAAACTGTTTAACCGCTCGACCAAAGACTTATCCGAAGCGGATTGGAAAGATCTATTAGAGTGGCGCCATGTGCCCGATAAAGACACTTTATTTGAACAAATTGCAGTGGGAGACCTACTACCACAACTGGTCGCCAACCATTTATTTGCCCAATCTAAAGCCACTGAAGAACATGCTTCAAATCGCCTCATCCAAGGTACAGATGGTGTCGATGTAAAATATGCACACTGCTGTAACCCAGTATTGGGAGATCCTATTCAAGGACATTTATCCCGTCGTGGCTTAATTGTGCATCGTGCACGCTGTCATAACTTATTGCATGAACAACATTTACATCCTGAAAATATCATGTCTTTACAGTGGACATCGGAAGAAGAAGACGATGTGAACTTTAATGCTTATTTGAGTATTGATCTTATTTTAACCGATGAACAAATTTCAGAATTGATTTACTTATGTCGTAAAGCAAAAACTGGGGTTGAATCAGTACGCTCTCATGAAGATAAAACCTATGTGAATATCGTGGTGAATAATCGTAAACAAATTGCGCAAATCATTCGTGAATTACGTATGCAATTTGGTTTTCCTCGTATTAGTCGAATGTCTATGCCAGTTTCAATTAATGAGACGCTAAAAGCAAAAGCGTGCTAAATTAAGACCTGTAATGTTTATCGATAATCTTCGATGCACTTTGCATGCCATTCATGCTTTATGATGAAATGATTTGAAATCAAGGAGAAATCAATGTCCCGCCAAGTGATCCATACTGAAAATGCCCCTGCTGCAATTGGTACTTATTCACAAGCCATTTTAGTAGACAACACATTATATCTTTCAGGGCAAATTGGCTTAGATCCATATAGCATGGAATTGGTTGAAGGCATTGAAGCACAAATTCGACGTGTTTTTGATAATTTAAAAGCAGTCTGTGAAGCCGCAGGTGGTTCTTTAGCAGATATTGCAAAGCTCAATATTTTTCTTACCGATTTATCCAACTTTCAATTGGTCAACCAGATCATGGGTGAATACTTTGCTCAACCTTATCCTGCACGTGCGGCATTAGGTGTTGCCTCTTTACCTAAAAATGCATTGGTTGAAATGGATGGTATTGTGATTATTCCTCAATAATAACAGCCAAAACTAATTGTTTGATTTTAAATGAATTTAAAAAATAAACTAAATACTACCGATCAGGTGGTATTTTTTTATTCAAAAAGCCAATAAAGATAAATGAGATTTCAAATGAATTTCATTGACAAATGATAACAATTATCAATAATATTAGTTATCGCATTTAACCTTAGGGTTGAGTTTCATGTACGTTTGTTTATGTCGTGGTATTACAGATCAAGATATCAAAGATGCAATGGCAAATGGTGCAGAGAGCTACCGTGAAGTACGTGAATTATTAGACTTAGGCACGTGCTGTGGTCGCTGTGCCCCTGAAGCAAAAAGTATTATCAATGAAGAGCTATCGCTGATTGCAGCACGTATTTCTGTTGCCGCGTAGCTTTTGATCCAAAAATTCAAACATAAAAATAAGTTTAGATTTATAACGACAATAAATAAGTTTTTTTAATGATCCCCAGATCATTCTCCTCCCCCGCTTCGACTCAAAGCGGGTTCGTTTTTTTCAATCAATCTCTTTTAGCCAAAACGACATCCCTATTGTTTTTGATTGCGATTTTCATTTGCCGTTCCATAAACTACTCGTAACCCTGCAAAAAGTTGATTAATATAGAACCATATCAAATTACCTTAATCATTAAATTTCAATGACTCAGTTTAAATTCACGTTAAGGTAAAAAATTAGAATGGAGTTTTAACCATATGCAAGGCAATCGAGACGTAATTAATCAACTCAATCAAGTGCTTTATCATCATTTGACTGCGATTAACCAATACTTTTTACACTCGCGTATGTTTAATGATTGGGGAATCGAGAAACTTGGTTCGGCTGAATACAAAGAATCTATTCGCCAAATGAAGCACGCGGATAAGATCATTGAACGTATTCTTTTCTTGGAAGGTTTGCCGAATCTTCAACATTTAGGCAAGCTATACATTGGCCAGCATACAGTTGAAGTTTTAAACTGTGATGTACGTAAAGTAAAAGAAAATATTGATGCATTAAAAACAGCTGTTGCACTCGCTGAAAACAACTTAGATTATGTGACTCGTGATCTTGTTCAAGAAATTCTTGAGAAAGAAGAAGAGTTTTGGGATTGGACAACCACCCAACTGGATCTAAGCGAAAGTGTTGGTATCGAAAATTATATTCAAAGCCAACTATAATTTTTAAATATCACAAAAAAATCCCCCAACTGATTGGGGGATTTTTTTTGCATTTCAAAATGTGGCGATGCAAAATTTACAATCCTCAAAATGCGCTTTATGAAATGGTATAGTCAAACCACCTAATTACTCATAAAGTGATTTCTATCAAGTCATTGACCATCAATGAAGCTTATGTTTTTTATGAACTTTTATAAACTGTTGGTTATCAATTCATTTTTTGTACTTTTGAATCCTAGATGGTTGTTCTATCGTGTGGCGACATGGATGTCGCCGTTGGGCGGGGGTACAGGACGTACCCCTCGCCAAACAAAAGATTTTTGTCATCTTTTCATCTCTGAAAAGTGAGGCATCGCCTACGCAGAGGTATTTAAACTTTGAATGTAAGGTGTGGCATTGCAATCCTTTTACAATCAAACAATTTATTTCCCCATTCAATTGATTTAATTAAAAATATTAATTAAGAGGAATTATACTCGTATGTCTGAGTTTTTTGACAGGTTTGCTATATTATTTCCCTACAGCAGATACAGGCAATAGCTCCTGATATGATTTCTCTTGCCCATGCAGCGTCTTCAGAATCCATAACTGATGTTCAGCCTCAACTTTTTTGCCATTAAAAGCCAAAACCTGTGCATATTTCTGAATATCATAGGCTGACGCTAAGTTCGCCACCATACGTCCCATATATTGCAACTGCTGATCTGACATTTTGCTATATGGATTAAAGCCAATCCACCAGACACGTTCTTTAAATTGCGTCAGTAACAAAATATCTTGATTCATCACTGCTTGCTGTGAAGCACTTAATGGTGTTTTCTTATTTACGAATACACTTTGTTGGCGGTATAAAATATAGTCTCGATAAATCACTCCCACCAAGACCAAACCAATCACAATAATACTTACTGTAACCGAAGACTTTAAGTTCACTGTAGGCAAGCGAGGATATTGTGCTTGGATGATCCCCAATAAAAAACCCAAAGGGAGTAAGAAATATGCATAGTGAATTGGGTATTCCAATAGAGCATGAATCAAAATGGCACAGACCATCAATCCCGCTGCAATTGAAACTGTATCTTTAATGCCTTTATTTAACCAATACAACCAACATGCCATATAAACAATAATCAATCCACCAATCGGAATACCATTCCAAATCAGTAAATCCAAAATCACATTATGCGCGGTTTTATACCATTCATGTGATGGATATAAATCAAAAGCGGCGATTTGCGCCATCCCTGTTTGATTCCAGCCATAACCAAACCATGGCTTTTCTGAAATCGCAACTAAGGCTTGATTCCACATATCTAACCGTAGATAGCCTGATGTTGCTCTCTCGACCACTGAATTTGCTTGTGCTACATCTTGGGTTGATACAGAGGCAATCCACTGATTCAGCATCGGCAAGCATGTAATCAACACAATAAACACACCAGACCATGCGAGTAATTTGATAAACCCAAAGCGTTTAGTTTGACCGAATTGCTTGATTGTCAAATAAATCAGTGTGAACAAACACACCACCCAAGCAGTCCGTGATTGAGTCAGCGCAATGGTCAATAGAAAAATAAAAGTTGATGGCCCGAGTATGTAATTTGATAGTATTTTCTTTTCATAAAAATATAAACATGCAAATACTCCCATACACATAAACGTCGCCAGATTATTCGGCTGGGCAAAGTTTGCATAGGGACGATTACCATTTAGCAAATTAACCAATGGTCTAAAATACTCGTTTACACCCAGCCATTGACTCATTGCAATAAAACTTGAAAGCATCGCTCCGATAAAAACCACAAGGCTAAATACTTTAAAGACTTGTTCTCTTTGTCCCTTTTCACCTACTGCCAAGTTATAACCGACAATTAACATCAACCAAAACATCGCAATATAGGCTGTACAGAGCAATGCATTACTTAAATACAAAATCTCGCCAAAGCCCCATTGAATCAATGGGATCGCCAATACAGGTAATATAAGTAGTTGTGGTTTTGGTATTTTTAAGTCTTTGTGAATAAAGACACTGAGTAGCATTAGGGCCGATAGAAAAGTAAGCGCTTCACCACCAAAGGTTGTCCAAGGCATTTTATGGATAGGTAAAAGCCAAGCAAGTAAAAGCAATACGGCTGAAAGAATGTAAGGAATGGCTTTCATAGGAAAAGTGAAAAGAAAAACTGAGCCTATTATAGCGTTTCTAGCACTTTTTGTTTAAGGAATGATTGTACAGTTTGCACCTTTACTCAAGTCACAACGGATATCTACTGTAGATGAATGCTTACTTTTTGCCTCAATAATTAGATTGGTTGTCGATTCATTCCATAAAGAAGCATCAGTGATAAAACTACAAGATGAGATAACTGGAACAGTAGGATCAGTTGCATCGTTTTGATCATTTAATGCATAAAAAATATAGTTACTATAATTTTTTGTTTCAGATAAACACGCTTTTACCCCCGCACTTTTAGAGTAGCTTTGATATGCTGGCACTGCGATTGAGACAAGAATTGCAACAATCGCAATCACAATCATTAGTTCTATCAAAGTAAAGCCTCTTTGTTCTTCCATTTTGAATTTTTCAATAGCTGTTTCAATACAATTTATAGATTATTTTCACTATTTCAAATGCTAATTTCTAGAGACACAATAATGATTAAAAAATATCAATAATTGTCACATTATTACAAGTCATGCTCTTTTAAATCAGTCGAGACATGATGATCCTTATAAAAATTATACTTTAGCAAATCATCAGGATTGATATCACTTTTATATATTTTTTCTATTAAAAAAAGACAATATTTTGCATCCTCTTGCTTGCCATTATAAGCGGCCAACTGTGCATATTTATATAAGTAATATTTTGATGGTGTTAGAAGAGTAAGATTTCGATATATCTCGATTTGATCCTCTTTTAACTTAGTAAAAGGATTTACAGCAATCCATTCCGCATCATATTTTAATTGATCTAGGATAAAAATTTTGTTTTGAGCCTGATATGGCGTCACTTTATCAAATTGTGGCTTCTCTTTAAACAATCTCATCATTTCATAAAGTTTTGCCTCAAAACTTTCAGTTATGCTTGCATTATAATCTCTCCAAACAAGCAAAATTAAAGACAGCCAAATCAATACAATTGAATTACCAATCACTTTTGATAATTCAAAATATTTACCATTTCCATCTTCAGACTGAATAACACCACATAACACTGCTACTGGCAGTAAGAAAAAAGCATAGTAAAGAGGAAACTCTAACATTGCATGAATCAACACAACACTAATCATCATTAATGCAATTATGGATTCTATTGAATTCGCTAGCCGATAAAAATGACTATACCAGTAAAGAGCATATCCAATAATTAAGCTTCCTAAAATAACGCCATTCCAGACCAATATATCTAAAATAATATTATGTGAACTTAGGTATCTTTCAGGAGTATCATGTTTCGGCAATGCATCTAAATATGAAAAACTACTCTGATTCCAACCATAGCCCAACCAAGGATGGTCTTGAATAGAAATAAGAGTGTGTGTCCACATAGGTAGTCTTAAATATCCTGTTGTTGCTCTTTCCATTACTGTTGATGCTGATGTCCCAACAACTTGACTGAGTAATGGTAAACCTAATACAAATACAACAAATATAACTGTGAAGCCTATTGCATAAAAACGATTAAACCTGAATGATATTTTATGCTTACAAATTAACCAGTAAACCACACAAAAGATGACTCCTAACCAAACTGTCCGAGATTGACTCAACACCATTGCAAAAAGAATAGTCAAAGCAATCATCAAAATAATAAATGAGGGTAGTTTTTGTTTTTCAAATATGTATAAACAGCCCAATAGCGCTAAAAATAAGGCAGTTGCCATATTATTTGGTTGTGCAAAATTAGCAAAAGGACGGTCTCCTTTTAACTCTAGAATAAATGGAAAGTATGATTCAAAATTTAGCCATTGCATAATTGCTATAAAGGCTGTTACTAAGCCTGCCACAACAAATGTACTTGACACAAACAGCATGACTTTCTGTCTATTGAAATCGCCTATGCATAAATTAAAAGAATAAATTACTGTAATAATAAAAGCAGCTATATACAAAAAACTTAATATAGCCGTACTAAAAAAGAAAACTTGCCCAAAACTGTACTGAAGCAATGGAATTAAGCTGATAATAAATAATGGAATCAGTTGATAAGGGACTTTAAGATTACGATTAAACTGTAAACATAATAAAAAAAATATTGAAAAAAAAGCAGCTATCTCACTACCAAATGTAAACCATGGGGAGAAATGATCTGTAAGCAACCAAGAAAGAATAAAAGTGATTATTGTTATAGTTATGGGAACTAAATTTTTCATAAAATATGACCAAGTATAATTAGGATTTTTATTGATTTTAGAATTAAGCAAAGATTTAAATTTAAAGATGATAATTGTTTAAATTTTTACTAACCCAAGGCTTAATAGATATGATTAATATAAAAAAAGAGCCTTTAAAAGGCCCTTTTTTTAATCTTAATTTAATTAAGGAACTGCCGTAGTTGGAGTACATTTAGCTCCGTTCGCTAGATCACAGTTAACAGTTTGATGTGTACCATTTTTAATATTAAATGATAATGTAGTATTAATTGAAGTAGGTGGTGTAATCGTACCAGAACATGCACTAGCAGTATATGAAGGAGCAGAAGCTGCGCCACTTGGATCTGATAATGCAGCTAAAGCTACATTAGAATATGCTTTTGCTTCAGCCAAACATGCGTTTGTAGAAGATTTTTTCGTATAGTTTTGATAGGCAGGAATCGCAATTGCAGCAAGAATACCGATAATTGCAACAACGATCATTAATTCAATTAAGGTAAAACCTTTTTGAGCATTCATAACATTTCTCCAATGTTTTAAAAATTTTTATAGCTTTTAGAGCAATTTATATGGCTGTTCTTTTTTGTGGAAAAAATCAACAACCAATCGAGACTCTTTGATTTTAGAGAGAATGTAACGCTTTACAAGTTTTTTTTTGCTGCTTATATTTTTACGTAATTATACGTAAAAAAGTGACATTTATTGTCACCAAAAACTAGATTAATTCACAATGATTGGGTTATTTGTTAACTCATTAACATTGGCAACCTGATCATATTGGTTACCATAAAATAAATTTAAAATTTGACCAATTTCTAAGACACCATTGGTGACTGCAGTTCGATAATTTTTGTTTTTTAACTCTGAAATCATCACATCACAAATTTGTTGCCACACCTGTTGTGTGGTGGCTTGATAAATACCACGATCTATCACAATTTCTACTGTCTTTTCACACAAGTTTAAATACAGCAACACACCACTATTATACTCAGTATCCCACACACCCAATTCAGCAAATAATTGTTGTGCTCTGAGACGTGTATTTTGATGATATGCCTGATGACTTGGAATATGCCCCTCAATCACCACTTGTATTTCGCCGACATGACCTTGTTCGGCTTGCGTCACAGTTTGTGCAATGGCGTGTTGATCTTGCTTTGAAAAATAGCGTTTTGATGCAGGCATATATAAAACGTGTTTTAACCAACGTTTTAAGCTAGGTTGTACGTGTTCTTGTAACTTGGGTGCAGTCACAATTGCTGTTGTATCTGTTTTTGTTACCATGAGCCTGATGCTCCTCCACCGCCAAAACCGCCACCGCCGCCACTATACCCCCCACCACCGCCAAAACCGCCCCCTCCACTACTTCCACCACGCCCACCACCAGATAAAAACATTTGGAAAATAAGTTGTGCCAGTGAGGTAATCAACAAGAAGAATATACCAAAACCCAAAACCAGACTCATCACAATCCCTGAACCATAAATAAGACCTGCAGCCGTTGCAGTCACACCCGCAACCGCTGCACTTAAACGATTACCGACAATAAATGATGCAAAGATACCGATCACCAAAATCACCATAGCAGTGGTTAAAGTTCGATCCTTAGCCTCTTGTTCTTGCAGTGCTTGGGTTTGCCGCGCTTTTAGCTCGTCTGCAGCTTGTTTGGCAATTTCAGGATCAAGATTTAAGATACGTTCAATTTCATTGACACCCGCCTGTAAGCCCTGAGCATATTGTCCTTGTTTAAAATCAGGGGTGATTTGATTGCGTATAATTCGACTGACCATAATGTCAGGAAGTACACCTTCTAAACCATAACCTGTTGCAATATGAATTTTTTGATCATTGATTGCGACTGCAATCAATAAACCATTGTCTTGTTTTGCTGAGCCTAACTTCCATTGCTCAGCAACACGCATTGCAAAATCAAAAATACCTTCTTGCCCCGTGGTTGGGACAATGATAATGCCGATTTGCGCTTTGCCTTGGCGATATATATCACGAATTTGTTGTTCTAAATTTTGCTTTTCAGCTGCAGATAAAACCTTAGCTTGATCAACAACAGGCTGATTCAGTGTGGGAATATTTCGAGTAGTTTCACCCTCTGCCATATCATTGGCAACTGGAGGTACGTTTTGTACGGGACTTTGAGGGGCTTGTTGTGTAGTTGGCGTTTGTTTTTGAGTATCTAATGGTTTTGAACCAATCACATTGGGTAAATTGGCATTAGGTACCACTTTGCCCAAAACAATCGCATCTTGTGCCTCTTGCTCATCTGTGGCTGTCGCAGTTTCAGCCCAGACACTTGATTGAACAGAAAGCATCAGTCCTAGAAATACAAATAATATTGTACTCATATTTTTCATTACTGATTTTTCTCGCCATTCAATCATAGGTCACCTTTTATTTAATAATGAATATTCTTAGCCTATCTTTTTCAGCATGCTTTAAAGACAGTGAAATGAAATCACATCATTAATTAAAATTAACTGTTGGCGCTTTAGATGCACCCGCTTCTGCACTAAAGTTTGGTTTGGCTTTCATCCCAATCACTTTAGCAGTCATTGCTTGAGGGAATTGACGTACATAAGTGTTGTAATCTTGGACAGATTCTACATAACGTGTACGTGCAGTACTGATACGGTTTTCCGTACCTTCTAGTTGAACCTGTAGATCACGGAATTGTTCATTGGCTTTTAAATCTGGATAATTTTCTGTCACTGCTAAAAGACGAGATAATGCACCGGTCATTTGTGATTGTGCTTCTTGGTATTTTTTAAACAATTCAGGATCGTTCAATACTTCTTTATCTACTTTTAAACCTGCAACATTGGCACGCGCCTCAGTCACTTCAGTTAAAACTTTTTCTTCATGGGTTGCATAACCTTTGACAACATTGACCAGGTTAGGCACTAAATCTGCTCGACGTTGATATTGGTTTTCAACTTCAGACCATGCCGCATTTACTGACTCATCTTTGGCTTGCAAAGTGTTATAGCCACAACCTGAAAAAGCCAAAGTACTTGCCAATGTAAGTGCAACTAAACCTTTTTTCATTGAATTCATTGCCAATTCCTCAGAGATATTTATTTGTATTTGTTGATATCTCTGCATTCTATACAGTTTAAGGCAAAGTTTTGTTTAATTTCTGCTACCTAGCCAATGATCAAACAATTAAATTTTTGAATGTTTGATAGATATTGACAAAAAATGCCTTAAAGCGAAACCATTTAGAGTGTTGAAAATAATCTAAACGTGACTCAATTAATTTCGGATTGAGATAGCCGATATCTTGAGCGCGCCGATAAAGCAAATCTACTGTTTTATCCGCCAAGTTATAATTCAGCATTTCGATATTGGCCATATTAAAAATAATTTGCGCACTGATTGGATCACGTTTTGTAAACCTTAGACGTTGATCCATCTGAGTTTGGCTATGTAATAGGATTTGTTCTAAATCATAATGTTTATGCTGAAATTGTACAGTTTTAACTTTTGCCTTTGGTTCGGCTGCTTGACCAAAATCCAATCCTAAAACATCGTGATGTTGAATCCATGTTGCATCTTTTTGTTGTTGGATTTTCGCATCTAAAATTTTAACATGAATCCATTCACTGCCCTGATGAAGATTTGGATCACGTTGCATGCCCTGTTCAATCCAATACTTGGCTTTTTCAGACTTCCCAGCCAGCTCATATGCTGTCCCTAGATTCGCAGCGGTTTTAGCTAGATTTGGATATGATTTTTCAATGTGTTTAAATATTTGAATCGCTTGATCGTATTGATGTGCATAAATCAGCAAGACACCATAATCATTTAAATCCTCAACAGATTTGGTCTTAGGTAAATGACCTTGTGCCAATTGCTTTTGAGCAGTTTTTTGATCTAATCCGCCATAACCCAACTCAAAAGCATAAGTATTGATACAGGCATGGGTTGCAACGGATATCACGGACAGCCCAATCACAGGGATATAAAATTTTAGCTTCATCTTGTTATTCTCATTTTGATTATTTAAAAAAATTAACTTATGATTTAAAATATAAAAAAGACATAAAAAAAAGCCACCCTAAGGTGGCTTCTCATTTCAATTACTTTTATTCTTCGTCTTTTTGCTCTGGTAAATCTTTCACAGCTTCTGCGATTAGACCAAACATATAGTTACCATAGGCATTGGTTTTATCATAATGAAAGCGCAAACGCGGAGTTACACGCGTTTTAATACGACGACCTAATTCGTGGCGTAAAAAACCAGATGCTTTATTTAAAACATCTAACGTTTCTTTATTTGCCGCTTCACTTTGCTCATCGCCAAGTTCACGCCCCATCACGGTAACGTAAACTTCTGCATAACCTAGATCTGGACTGACTTTCACTGCAGAGATGGTCACTAGACCACCTAAGCGTGGATCTTTCAGCTCTTGGCGAATCAGTTCTGACAACTCACGTTGCACTGTATCTGCCATACGCTTAAGACGTTGACTACCCGCCATTAAAGACTCCGTTTAATCAACTGAACATCATACACTTCGATTTTATCAAGTGCTTTGATGTCTTTATAACCTTTTACTGCAAGACCACATTCCATACCAGCGCGAACTTCTTCAACCACTTCTTTATAGCGACGAAGAGATTCAAGCTCGCCTTGGAATACCACAACATCATCACGTAGTACACGGATTGGTTTATTACGATGTAATACACCTTCGAGTACCATACAACCTGCAGCAGCACCAAACTTACTTGAATGGAATACTTCACGAACTTCTGCAACACCCAGAATTGTTTCACGGTGTTCAGGTGCAAGTTTTCCGCTCATTGCTGCTTTCACATCATCAATAAGTTGATAGATGATTGAGTAGTAACGAATGTCGATACCATCTGCATCTGCTTTTTGACGCGCGGTATTGTCTGCACGTACGTTAAAGCCAAGAAGCACCGCTTCTGAAGATTCAGCAAGGGTAACATCAGACTCAGTGATTGCACCAACGCCCGAACCGATTACACGTACTTTAACTTCGTCAGTTGCAAGATCAGCAAGTGCAACATGTAGCGCTTCCAAGGTACCACGTACATCAGTTTTAAGAACAACATTTACAATCGGCACATCTTTTTTGCCCATTGATGCCATGATGTTCTCAAGACGCATCGCGCTTTGACGTTCAAGACGTTTTTGACGCTCACGATCCATACGCGCATCGGCAACTTCACGTGCTTTTTTCTCGTCATTAACTACAAGAACTTCATCACCCGCCATTGGCGCTTCTGGAAGACCTAAAATTTCAACTGGAATTGAAGGACCTGCAGATTGAATACGTTGACCATTCTCATCCGTCATCGCACGAACACGGCCGTAAGATGCACCAGCAAGAACCAAGTCACCTACTTTCAATGTACCGTTTTGAACAAGAATAGACGTTACCGCACCACGGCTATTGTCTACACGTGCTTCAATTACAACACCTTGAGCAGCACCTTCTTCAGACGCTTTCAACTCTAACATTTCAGCTTGAATTGAAATCAAATCTAGAAGTTCGTCGATACCTTGACCAGAATGTGCTGAAACCATTGCAACCGGTACATCACCACCCCATTGTTCAGGCACGATTTCTTTGGTTGTTAATTCATTCAATACGCGATCTGGATCAGCTGATTCTTTATCCATTTTATTGATTGCAACAATAATTGGAGTACCCGCAGCACGCGCATGGTCAATTGCTTCCGCAGTTTGTGGCATTACACCATCATCCGCTGCAACAACAAGTACCACGATATCAGTCGCTTTGGCACCACGTGAACGCATTGCAGTAAATGCAGCATGTCCAGGCGTATCAAGGAAAGTAATAATTCCTTTATCCGTTTTAACGTGATAAGCACCAATATGCTGTGTAATCCCGCCCGCTTCACCTTGCGCAACTTTGGCACGACGAATGCGATCAAGTAACGATGTCTTACCATGGTCAACGTGACCCATGATCGTTACAACTGGCGCACGTGTTGTTTGTGCACCACGCGCTTCTTCAGCTGCTTCAAGTAGGTTATCTTCAGCTTGTGTATCAGATACACGTACTGGGTTGTGACCCATTTCTTCAACAATCAATGCTGCAATTTCTTGCTCAATGGCTTGGTTTTGAGTAACAAGCTCACCCATTTTCATGAGTGATTTAATCACTTCACGAACTTTAACTGCCATTTTTGCTGCAAGATCTGCAACAACAATGGTTTCACCAATTTCAACGTCATAAACTTGCTTTTTAACTGGTTTTTCAAAACCATGTTTATTGGCTTGGCTGGTTTTTAAACCACGTTTATGCGGGTTATGGCTGAAAGATTGCTCTTCCTGACCACGACGACCACCTTTTTTAGGAGAACGCGTATTTGCAGTATTGGTACCACGTTTGATTTCACGGTCTTCTTTTGCAAATGAATCTTCATATGCTTGACCAACCAAACCAGCAGCCAACGGTGAATCATCAACGACACGAATCGTTGTCGTTGTTTCATCAGAAGAATACTTAGACGCCATTTGACGCATTTGCTCAAGGGTACGTTGTTGAGCTTCTTCTGCTGACTTACGACGAGCTGCTTCTTCAGTCGCTTTCAGTTGTGCTGCTTGAGCTTCACGGGCACGTTTCTGCTCAGGAGTTTCAATGGTTTTTACGGTTGCTTTGGTAATCGGCTTATTGGTCGATTTACGCTTTACAACAACAGCTGCTTTTGGTGTTTCTTTCGCAGCAGTTTGCTGTTTTGCAGCAGCACGCATTTTTTCTAAATTCGCTTTCGCTGAACTTTCAGTTTTTTCAACTCCACTCACTACAGTATTTTGCTGTACTTTTTGAGTTGACGTCACTTGAGCATTTGCTTGAGCTTTCGCCAAAGCTTCCGCTTTGATTTGTTCAGGGTCTGGCTTAGTAAACGTATGTTTCTTACGAACTTCTACGTTAATTGTCTTCGCTTTACCTGAAGTACTCGCAACTTTAGCTGTACTTGTCGTTTTACGTTTCAACGTGATTTGTCCTGCTTGTCCCGTATCTTGACCATGCGCTTTTTTCAAATGGTTCACGAGAACATCTTGCTGTTCAGTAGAAATTTTATCTTCAGCCTGTTTTTGTGGCAATCCAGCTTCACGCACCTGATCAAGGAGCTTTGCAACAGGAAGTCCTACGCTGACCGCTAACTCTTGAATTGACTTATCCGTCATGTATTACCTCCTAGTTAAACCATGATTCACGTGCTTTCATAATCAATTGACCTGCTTTCTCAGCGCCTAAACCGTCGATATCAGAGATATCATCCGTTGCTTGGTCAGCTAAGTCATCGATTGTTACCACACCACGTGCTGCTAAAGCATGCGCAATTTCAGAAGTCATTCCTTCCATCGCAACAAGTTCTGGACTTGGGTCCTGAATATCTTCTTGTTGCTTTAACGCATCAGCTAAAGCTGCTTCTTTTGCACGACTTTGTAGCAATTCAACTGTATCTGCATCCAATTCGATTTCATCGAAAGTTTCCGCAGGAACATAAGCGATTTCCTCAAGTGAGGTAAAGCCCATTTCTACTAAAGCCATTGCAAGATCTTCTTCAATATCAAGACGTGTTACAAACATGTCTAAATACTGTTGAGCTTCATTTTGTTGACGAGCACGGTACTCATCTTCAAGCATCATATCTAATTTATAGCCCGTAAGCTCTGATGCCAAACGGACGTTTTGACCTTGTGAACCAATTGCTCGCGCAAGTTGATCACTGGTTGCAAAAATAATGTCTGCTGTACGCGCATCTTCATCAATCACAATCCCAGATACATCCGCAGGCTCTAAAGCACTGGCGATATATTGAGCAGGATCATCAGACCACACTACAACATCGATACGCTCACCATTTAACTCAGACTGTACTGCTTGGATACGTGTACCACGCATACCAATACATGCACCGACTGGATCAATACGATGATCGTTGGTTTTAACCGCAATTTTTGCACGTACACCTGGTTGACGCGCTGCTGCTTTAATTTCAATGATTTCTTCAGAAATTTCAGGAATTTCTTTTTTCATTAATGCAATCAGCATTTCAGGTTTAGCACGTGACAACAAGAGTTGCGCACCACGACCTTCACGGTTCACATTGTAAAGAATTGCGTTCATACGCTGTTTAGGGCGAAGAATTTCTTTAGGAATCATTTCTTCACGCGCTAAATACGCTTCTGCATTATCACCCAAGTCAATGATGAAGCCATCTTTGGTTTGTTTTTTCACTTCACCATAGATCAATTCACCGACTTTAGCTTCATAAGCATCCGCTACTAAAGCACGTTCAGCTTCGCGAATTTTTTGCACAATGACTTGTTTGGCAATCTGTGCTGCAATACGACCAAAATCAATTGATGGTACTTCTAACTCACGGATATCACCAATTGACCATTGAGCAGGATCAACATCAGAAATCGCATCTTGACATGCTGGCATTTCATGATCTTCATCAGCAACAACTTCCCATTGACGGAAAGTGCTGTAATCACCTGTTTTACGGTCAATTTCTACGCGTAACTGAGCTTCTTCCGAATTCGTTCCTTCGTAGAATTTCTTTTTCGTCGCTGCAACCAAAGCCTGTTCAAGCGCTTCAAAAATTGCTTCACGACTTACACCTTTCTCATTACTAACCGTTTCAACGACGGTGAGAATTTCACGAGCCATAAGTCACCTATTTATTCAGATTTCTATTTCTGGATTAATCCTGAAAGATCAAATTCGCTTTGTCTATATTGTTGCTATCGATCTCAAGTACTTGCTGTTTTTCAACTTCGACTTGAATGAATTCATTTTCTAAATCTACAGCAATTAATTTTGCTTGGAATTTACGGCGATTTTCAACTGCAGCAATCAAACGCAATGCAACTTGTTGTCCGATGTATTTTTCTAACTGTGCCAACTGGAAGAATGGTCGATCCCAACCTGGTGATGACACTTCTAAAGCATACTCACCTGAAATTGGATCATGTACATCTAATATTGCACCGACTTGCTGAGTCACACGTACACAATCTTGTACGCCAATACCACGACCCAATTCTGCTTCACCATCTTCATTGATTGTTGGTTCAGCATTTTCCACAACGTCTTTGTCGATATAAATACGCAATAAAGAACGCTTACCTTGAGGAATAAATTCGATTCCCCAAAGTTCTACATCACAAGCTTGCACTGCAGGAGTGATTAGATCTTGAAGTGCTTGAGTTTTATTTGATAGCTTCATTTACTCTCGTCATATTTGTGCGATTCAATCGCTCATCGGACTAATTCAAACTTACTATAGTGAAGCATGTCTTTTTGACCAATTGATGTCCACACTACACGATAGCCAATAAAAAAGGGCGTAATCGCCCCTATTATCGCATAGTAAACCGAAGTTCACTATGCAAAAAAGACCCACCTATCTGTGAGCCCTTTTAGAAACTTGGTAGCGGGAGCTGGATTTGAACCAACGACCTTCGGGTTATGAGCCCGACGAGCTACCAGACTGCTCCATCCCGCATCA
>NZ_KB849282.1:193790-504128 GCF_000368145.1 Acinetobacter guillouiae CIP 63.46
TGGTAGCGGGAGCTGGATTTGAACCAACGACCTTCGGGTTATGAGCCCGACGAGCTACCAGACTGCTCCATCCCGCATCAATGTTTTTTCAGCTGCTAACACCAACAATCTGGTTCATTGTTGGTGCGGAAGGGGGGACTTGAACCCCCACGCCCGAAAGCACTACCACCTCAAGGTAGCGTGTCTACCAATTCCACCACCACCGCAGCTGTGACGCATTCTAGTCGCATCATTCAGAAAAAGAAAGAACTAAATGGCATTATTCGCCAGTTTTTGGTGCAGTTGGTGAAGTTTCACCCGTATTGGCTGGCGCAGCTGGTGTCGTTTGAGAACTGGTCTGTACAGATTTTAAACCATACGCATCCGAAGTTTGTTTTTTAGCAAACACCGCCAAACTTAAACTGGTGATAAAAAACAAAGCCGTGAGAATCGCAGTTAAACGAGTTAAAAAGCTTGCAGAACCTGAAGCACCAAATACTGTTGCAGCACCACCGCCACCAAATGATGCACCTGCATCTGCACCCTTACCATGTTGAACGAGGATAAGCCCGATCATCAAAACGGCCAAGATGATATGTACAACCAGCACAAATGTATGCATGCTGAACTCCTATTCTTCTGTTTTAGCAAATGCTTGAGCAATTTTATAAAATGACTCAGCATTAAGTGATGCACCACCAACCAGCGCACCGTTGATATCTGGACAAGCAGCTAACTCTACTGCATTTTCAGGTTTGACACTACCGCCATACAAAATCGCTGTATGTTGAGCTTGGGCCGTAATTTGAGTTAAACCTTCGCGAATTTTTGCATGCATTGTCTGAGCATCTTGTGGAGAGGCTGTTTTACCTGTTCCAATCGCCCAAATGGGTTCATAGGCAATCACAATATTGTGCCACTGCTCTGCTTTTACAACCGCCGCGAGATCACAAATTTGTTGTAAGACCACTTGCTCTGCCTGCCCTGCTTCACGTTGTTCTAAGCTTTCACCTACACAATAAATCACTTGAAGCCCAGCATTTAAAGCATTTGATAATTTCGCTTTAATTTTTGCAACATCATCGCCAAAAATTTCTCGACGTTCTGAGTGACCAATCAATACATAATCAATCTGGCTGTCTTTGAGTAGTTCAGCACTCACTTCGCCGGTATAAGCGCCTGTGCCTGGTATTTGAGAAAGATCTTGTGCGACAACTTTGACTGGTGAATGTGCATCTTTAAGTAATTTTTGCACAGACAGTAATGCAATAGAAATAGGCGCAACACCAATATGACATTGTTGTTCTGTAATCGGTGATTGTTGTAAATACTGATTTAAATCTTGAATGAGCTGTTGCGAATTCGCTTGCATTGGGTTCATTTTCCAATTGCCGACAACCCAAGGAGTAATAGTCGAACCCGACATACATCTAACCTTTTATCGAAAATGTGCACATTCTACACGGAATTTATATTTTTAAAGTATTTTTTCTTTATCAATTCAGTCATCTCATTTAAAGTTATAACTTAATATAAAGCAAAGAAACATAAATCATTTCAAAGATAATGTTAAAAAGCCTGATTGGCTCAAGTTATTTTCAAATATGTTTCTATAAAAAATACGTTTAATTCTAGATATTTCTAAGGATCATCGTATAATTTTCGTATTCAAATTATAAAATGAAATTTAATGTGTTTTGGGGATGTCTATGCAAAATGGTTCACCTAAGTTTTCGGGGTATATCCGTCGCTTAGTCGACGAAGGTTTTTTATCTGCCCAGCAAATGAAAGATGCGCTGAGTAATGCTCAAAAAAATAAAGTGAGTATTGTTGCCTATCTCAGTGAAAAACTAAATATACCGCCACTGATCATTGCTGAAATGATCTCCCAAGAATTTGGAGAACCCATTTTTGATCTGGACAGCTTTAATCCTGAAATGCTGCCCAAGGAGCTTATTGAGCCAAATTTAGTCACTAAACATAAAGTGATTCCTTTGGTACAACGTGGCAATATTTTATATGTCGCCACCAGTGATCCGACCAATATAGAAGCGCTGGATGCCATTCGTTTTAACTGCGGTCTGAATATTGAACCGATCATTGTTGAACATCATAAATTAGAAAAATATTTAGAAAAGCACTTTACTGTAGAGGAAAGCTTTAATTTTGGTGATGAAGATTTTGACGTTGATATCATTGCCACTGATGACAATCCTCCATCAAAAGATGATGACGATGAGGCTTCAGAAGAAGAAGCACCTATTGTTAAATATATCAATAAACTCTTGATCGATGCGATTCGTATGGGTGCATCAGATTTACACTTTGAACCTTATGAAAAAAGTTATCGGGTGCGTTATCGTGTAGATGGTGTACTGAGAACCATTACCAATCCGCCCTTACAATTGGCAAGTCGTTTGGCATCCCGCTTAAAAGTGATGTCTAGAATGGATATTTCAGAAAAGCGTGTTCCACAAGATGGTCGTATTAAGTTAAAACTCTCAAAAACCAAAGCCATTGATTTTCGTGTGAACTCATTACCGACATTATTTGGCGAAAAATTGGTACTGCGTATTCTTGATCCTTCCAGTGCCATGTTGGGTATTGATGCATTGGGTTATGAAGAAAAGCAAAAAGCACTATTTATGGAAGCCTTAGAAAAACCTCAAGGCATGTTACTCATTACAGGACCCACGGGTTCAGGTAAAACTGTTTCTCTCTATACGGGCTTAAATATCCTCAATACAGAAAGTTCAAATATTTCCACAGCCGAAGATCCAGTCGAAATTAACTTGGAAGGGATCAATCAAGTCAATGTCAATCTTAAAGCAGGCCTCACATTTTCTGTGGCACTAAAATCATTCCTACGTCAAGATCCAGACATTATCATGGTCGGTGAGATCCGTGACCTCGAAACTGCTGAAATTGCGATCAAGGCGGCTCAAACGGGGCATATGGTGATGTCTACCCTACATACCAACAGCGCACCTGAAACATTAACCCGTTTACGTAATATGGGCGTGCCTTCCTTTAACATTGCCACTTCAGTCAATCTTGTGATTGCACAACGGTTGGCAAGACGTTTATGTAATCATTGTAAAGCACCCGTTGAAATCCCTAGACAAAGTCTGTTAGAAATGGGCTTTACCGAACAAGACTTAAGCAATCCTGACTTACAAATTTTCCAACCTGTGGGCTGTAGTGAATGCCGTGAAGGCTATAAAGGTCGTGTCGGGATCTACGAAGTGATGAAGGTAACACCTGAAATTTCAAAAATTATCATGGAAGATGGCAATGCACTTCAAATTGCAGCGGCATCGGAGAAATTGGGGTTTGATAATCTAAGACGTTCAGGCTTAATTAAAGTCATCAATGGTTTAACTTCTTTACAAGAAATTAACCGTGTGACCAGCGAATAAATATAATCAATATTCAAGGAAATTATGATGGCAGCTAAAAAAGCTCAAATGATGCCTACATTTGCTTATGACGGGGTTGATCGTAAAGGGATCAAGGTCAAAGGGGAACTACCTTCACGTAATATGGCGCTTGCCAAAGTCACCCTACGTAAACAAGGCATTACCATTAAAACTATTCGAGAAAAAAGGAAAAATATTCTTGAAGGTTTAATGAAAAAAGGCATATCCACTTTAGATATTACCATTTTCACACGACAACTCGCCACAATGATGAAAGCAGGTGTTCCTTTAGTACAAAGCTTTGAAATCGTTGCAGAAGGACTAGAAAATCCCTCTATGCGTGAAATTGTACTCGGGATTAAAAGTGAGGTTGAAGGAGGCAATACATTTGCTGGTGCGTTAAGAAAATATCCACGCTACTTTGATAACTTATTTTGCTCTTTGGTCGAATCTGGCGAACAATCGGGCGCCTTAGAAACCATGCTCGATCGGGTGGCAATTTACAAGGAAAAGAGTGAACTTCTTAAACAAAAAATTAAAAAGGCCATGAAATATCCAATCTCGGTCATCGTTGTTGCGATCATTGTTACCATTATTTTAATGGTAAAAGTTGTGCCTGTGTTTCAGGAATTATTTAACTCCTTTGGTGCAGATCTACCTGCTTTTACCCAACTTGTCGTCAATATGTCGAACTGGATGCAAAAATATTGGTTTATTCTAATCCTTTTTATTGGTGTCGTAATTACTGCTTTTTTAGAAGCAAAAAAGCGTAGTAAAAAATTCCAAAATTTTTTAGATCGTACAGCACTGAAACTGCCTATTTTGGGTGATCTGGTCTATAAAGCCATTATTGCCCGTTATAGCCGTACACTTGCCACGACATTTGCAGCAGGGGTACCGCTCATTGAAGCGTTAGAATCCACCGCAGGTGCAACCAATAATGTAGTTTATGAACAAGCGGTAATGAAAATTCGCGAGGATGTCGCCACTGGGCAACAACTAAATTTTGCCATGCGTGCAACCAATAAGTTCCCCTCTATGGCTATTCAAATGGTGGCAATTGGTGAAGAATCGGGTGCATTGGATGCGATGTTAGATAAAGTTGCGTCACATTTTGAAAATGAGGTCGATAATGCCGTGGATGGCTTAACTTCAATGATGGAGCCTTTAATTATGGCGATATTAGGTGTACTTGTGGGTGGCCTAGTGATTGCGATGTATCTGCCTATATTCCAAATGGGTTCAGTGGTTGGTGGATAATGATGAATATGTTCAATGATTTGTTAAATTTCCTTATTCAATCACCAACAGCACTCTATTTGACAGTTGGTGTTTTAGGGCTATGTGTTGGTAGTTTTTTAAATGTAGTGATTTATCGCACCCCCAAGATGATGGAAAAAGAGTGGCGACAGGAATGGCATGCAGAATGCCAACTACTGGCAGGCTCACAACAGATTGTGATTGATGAAGAGAAACTCAGCCTGAGTCAACCAGCCTCTACCTGTCCCAAATGCAAAACTCCAATTCGTTGGTATCAAAATATCCCCATTATCAGTTGGTTGGCTTTAAGAGGCAAATGCGCTTCGTGTCAAAACCCGATTAGCATCCGTTATCCATTTGTTGAGCTTTTGACTGCGGTGTGTTCATTAACAGTCGTTGTTGTTTATGGCCCCACTTTAGAAATGGTTTTTGGTGTACTACTGACTTGGGTACTGATTACACTTACCTTTATTGATTTTGACACTCAGTTACTTCCAGATCGATTTACCTTAACCTTGGCGGCAATAGGTTTAGGTATTAACTCATATGATCTCTATACAACAGCAAGTGCGGCAATTTGGGGTTATATTATCGGTTTCCTATGTCTTTGGATTGTCTACTATCTATTCAAAATAGTGACAGGCAAAGAAGGCATGGGCTATGGTGACTTTAAGCTGCTTGCTGCACTTGGCGCGTGGATGGGGCCATTGATGTTACCGTTAATTATCCTACTGTCTTCTGTAGTGGGTGCGATCATTGGTATTATTTTACTTAAGATTCGTAAAGAAAATGTGCCTTTTGCCTTTGGTCCTTATATCGCAATTGCAGGATGGATTGCATTTTTATGGGGTGAGCAAATTATGAAAGTATATTTGGGTCAATAATTTCAACACAGTATTAGGAATGCGCAATGACGTTTATCTTGGGTTTAACAGGTGGAATTGGTAGCGGTAAATCCGCAGCAAGTCAGTGGTTTGAAACCCAAGGGATTACAGTTGTTGATGCTGATATTGTTGCAAGAGAAATTGTTGAAAAAGGACAACCAGCACTTCAAAAAATTAAAGAGGTTTTTGGGGATTGGGTATTATTAAGCAATGGTGAACTTGATCGTCGTGCATTGAGAGAACATATTTTTAAAGACCCATTAGCACGACAACAACTGGAATCGATTACCCATCCTGCGATTCGTGCTGAGATTATTCGACAATTACAAGCAGCAACCAGCCCTTATGTGATTTTGGTTTCACCACTACTGTTTGAGACCAACCAATATGAACTCACTCAGCACACGCTACTGATTGATGCCAGTGAAGACATGCAAATCTTACGTGCTTCACAACGAGATGGCCAATCCATCGAACAAATTCAAAAAATTATTGCAGCCCAAATGCCGCGTCATGAAAAACAAAAATTAGCAGATGATATTGTGCTAAATAACGGGCATATTGATCATCTATATGCAAAATTAGAATCTTTACATCAACAGTATCTTAAACAGGTACAGCAGTAAATTGTGTGTCTCATCATTTTAAAATAGGTTTCTATCAATCAATTTTGTATCGATTTAACCTGTTTGATCTATTTCTTCTCGTCCAACTGCTTTTGCAAACTGTCTTTATGTGTCAACCAACGCCACGGTTGTAAAGCACCAATGCCCATACCAATCAAACCACACAGCATTGCAAGGCTTATCGGTTCATTTAACAAGGGTACGGCGATAATTGCGGCAATAAAAGGGGCAAGTGTAACGATACTGCCTGTTTTAAAAGCACCTAATCGTTTAATTGCTTCAACATAGGCCAAAGTCGCAATGATCACCACAAAAATACCGTGAAACAACGTTTGCATGACCAAATGTGCTGTGGACACTTGATCTAAATGTTTAGGCAAAAACAACAAATAAATTGGGACATAAACGATCGCTGACCAAATCGCAACACCTGCCATGGCGTGCCATGCGGATAGTTGCCATTGACGCAGTAATACAGTAAAAGTCCCCCACCAAATTGCACTGATAAAAAACAGTAAATCACCAATACCAAAAGCAACGCCTGTTTCGCTATACATCAAAAAACTCATCACAGCAATCGCAGAGAGCATGATGATTAAACTGATCCATATATGTTTATCAAATGGTTGGCGATAAAGTAAAAAACCAGCTAAAGCTGTACACAATGGAATACAGCCATTTAAAAAAATGGCAGCATGCGCCGCAGGGACAAAGTGAAACGCGCTATATGACGTCAAACAATAGGCAACACCGCCAATCATCGCCAAAATAAACGGTTGTTTGTTAAATAGAAAAGCCGTGTCTTTTTTATAGATTAAAATCGGCATCAGAATACAAAATGCCAAAGAAAAGCGTAATGCGGTGATATCCCATGGACTGATATGCCAAATTGCATTCAGTCTTGAGGTAATCGTAAAACCTCCCCAAATACACATTGTAATGGCGACAAACATGTAGCCTTGGGTACGGGAGGTCATCATGTTGCTTCTCTAATCTTACCGATATAATTTAAATTAAATTATTCACTTTGTTGACGTTGACGGCATGCCTCATACAACGCCATACCAGTAGCCACACTTACATTTAAGCTTTGTAAGTTTCCAGCCATCGGAATAAATACAGTTTGATCACATTGCGATTGGGTGATTGGACGCAATCCAGTATCCTCCGCACCCATCACCACACATACCGGTGTTCCTGTAAAATCAAACTTCTGAATAGGCAACGCCTTTTCATCAAGCATAGTGCCGACCACACGAACATTATAATTTTCTTTGATTTGTCCAAGCGTACGCGCCAAATTGGTGACTTGAATAAACTTCACCTTTTCAGCACCGCCTGCTGCAACTTTACGGGCAGTCGGGGTTAGTGTTGCTGCACGGTCTCGCGGAACAATCACCGCCTCTACACCCATAGCTGCCGCTGTACGGATACATGCACCCAGATTATGCGGATCAGTGATATGGTCTAAAGCCAACAATAAAGGTTGCTGGCTTGACTCTAGAAGCTGATCTAAATCTTTTTCATTTAATACAGGATGTGGGCGAACAGCTGCGACCACGCCTTGGTGAAAAGGTTGACCTGCCAACTTTTCCAAGCTGTCACGACTTGCTTTTTGGACACTGATTCCAAAAGGCTCTGCAAGCTGGAGAATGCGCTGTAAACGCTGATCATCACGACCTTTTAAGGTAAATAAGGTTAAAACACGTTCAGGTTCTAACTCCAATAATGACTCCACTGAATGAACGCCATAATAATATTCGGACTTCGCCATGAACAACCTCATTAACAACATGATGATAGAAATGAAAAATCCTGCAAAGCCAACTTTACAGGATTCTATTTGATGCTTTAGTTTAACCGATTTCGCTTAAAAATTCTTTGCTTAATTTAAAAACGATAGGATAGATATGCTTTAAGCAAAGCTTTTTTCATTAGCCTTCTAAATGGCAAACGTAGTCTAAAACATCATCCGTTTCAATTTTAAAACGACTATTACCAGGCACATAGAATGACTGACCTGCGCGGAACAACTCACTTTCTTCACTGTCTGCGATTTTAACGCGACATTCACCAGAAATAATTTCCATGCGTTCAGGCACATGTGTTTCAAATGTTAAAGCTTCTTCTGTTGGAAGAATGACCCCTAAAGTCTTTTTGGTTCCGTCTTCAAACTGCACAGTGTGGCTAATACATAAACCGCCAAAATATACATTAGATTTTTTAACTACTGATACATGATCATACTGAGCTGACATGCGTATTCTCCAGATAATGCGCATTTATAAAAATTATGTTCGATGTAGTTTAATGTTGCTCCGCAAACTAATCAATCTATGTTTTTAAGCTTAAGCTATTTCTATTTTTAGTCTGTTTTATCAGTTCGCTTAGATCAAAGCTTAAGCTTCTCTAACAATAAAGACCCAAAACCACAATACTTGTCACCAAGCATGCCCACCCAATGCACGATCAATTCATTCCCTACTTAGACTGAAGAAATGTCTTGTTTCAATATTGGCCGATAAAAGATGCAGATCAATAGATTCAAATGTCTATTGCATAAAATCAGTCATAAAAAATCTAGATACCTGCTTCATTTTTTATTTAATTCAATAAGATTTATCTATTTTGATGTTTTTACTGGCAACTTAAGCAAAGGAAATTACATTTTCATATTAAAATTATTTAGAATGCTTAAAATTACTTCGTATTAGAATACGTTCTGACTTGTGACCACAACAAAACTTCACTATCTTAGAACTTCACCGTTCGCAGCTTGGATGCGTTTATGCTGACACACTTAAATCTGATCAATTTTGCTTTAGCCGATAACCTTGCTATTGATATCGAGCAAGGGTTCAACGTGCTTACAGGTGAAACAGGTGCGGGTAAATCATTATTATTAGATGCGTTGTCAGCCTGTTTAGGAGAGCGTACCGATACCAATTATGTGCGTTATGGTGCTGAAAAAGCCGATATTACGGCGGTTTTTAGCTATCAAGTACAGAGTCCAGAAGCCAATTGGCTGAACACTCATGAATTAGATGATGAATCTGGTGAAATTCATTTAAGACGGGTGATCTTTGCAACAGGTCGCAGCAAAGCATGGATCAATGGCCGTCCCAGTAGCCTCGCTGAATTAAAAGAACTTGGACGCCTCTTGGTACAGCTATACAGTCAACATAGCCAACAACAACTGCTTGAACCGCCCTACCCAAAGCATTGGTTAGATCGTTATAGTAATTTTTATCAGCCTGCGCAAGATGTGCGGGATGCGTATAGCACTTGGCAAAAAAATATTCGTACACATCAAGCAGCGATTGATGCACAAGCCAATCGCCTGCAACGTATTGACACTTTAAAATTACAACTTGAAGAACTAGAAGATGTCATTCGTATTGATTATAAAGAAATCGAACAAGAATTTGATCGTTTAAGTCACCATGAACACATCATGCAAGACTGTGGCTATAGCTTAAATGTTCTTGATGAATCTGAACAAAATATTACCCAAGAAATTTCTTCAATTATTCGACGTTTAGAATCGCATGCTGGACGAAGTGAACTGCTGTCTGAAATTTACAATTCATTGATCAACGCACAAAGTGAAATTGATGACGCAACGGCAAATTTACGTCAGTTTATAGACCGTCAAAGTTTTGATCCTGAACGTATGGATGAGCTAAATACACAACTCGAAGTCTTTCATCGCTTGGCACGTAAATACCGTATTCAGCCCGATGAACTCAAACAGCAATATGAAACATGGCAAAATGAATTAGAGCAACTACATCAACTTGAAGATCCTGAAACCCTCGCTGAGCAAGTTGAACAATCTCATCAAGTGTTTGTAGAGAAAGCACAACATTTAGATCAGATTCGTCGTGATGCTGCTGAACCTTTAGCCAAGCAACTGACTGAGCAAGTCAAACAACTGGCGCTACCAGAAGCACATTTTGAATTTAAATTTGAACCGCTGGAACAAGTTTCTGCTGAAGGTTTAAGTTTTATTCAGTTGCTCTTTACTGCCAATAAAGGGATTCCACCTCAACCGCTGGCACGTGTTGCTTCTGGTGGTGAGCTGTCACGTATTGCATTGGTCATGCAAGTGATGAATGCCGAAAAAACTGAAGCAGAAGTATTAGTGTTTGATGAGATTGATGTCGGAATCAGTGGCGGTACCGCTGAAATTGTCGGGCGCTTATTGGCAGGCTTGGGGCAACACGTTCAAATTTTATGTATTACCCACCAAGCTCAGGTTGCGGCCCAGTCCGATCAACACCTATTGGTGAAAAAACTACAAACAGATCCTGCAAGTAGTACCATCGTTGCACTAGAAGAAGAGCAACTTATTTTAGAATTGGCTCGTATGACAGGTGGTATTGAAATCGGTGAAACTACCTTGCAACATGCAAAACAATTAAGACAATTGAAATTTCAGCAGTCTTAATACCTCAATCTAGTGTATAAAAAATAATACCCATATAAAAAACCAGTCAGCACGCGACTGGTTTTTTATTCCTATTTTGGAATAGAAGCACTTTCATCTATTCATTCGCCCTATTGTCATCGCTTTTATAGAGACGCACATTTTTATTTGGACACCATTTTGTTTATATTTTAAACATATTGATGAAAAACTTAGGCTGTTTTTGCAGGCTTTTAAAATATTCACAACCTATTGATATTAATTGTGCTATTTATATAGATATAGATTTTATTTAAACAATTAAAAATATTTAAGCGGATTGAAAAGGAGTTGCATATCGGTGCCAAAACAATATCTTTCTCATCGCTGCTTGATTGCACCACCTGATCTTGCTGATGATTTCTTTGCCAATACAGTAATCTATCTTGCCCGTCATGATGAAGATGGTGCGCAAGGTATTATTATCAATCGACCTTCAGGTATTCAAGTCAAAGAACTTCTGAATGACTTAGAAATTGAAGCAGATAATGTGCATCCGCATGAAGTCTTACAAGGTGGTCCATTGCGCCCTGAAGCGGGTTTTGTGATTCATACAGGACAACCAACCTGGCACTCTTCGATTGCCGTGGGTGAAAATCTGTGTATTACCACCAGCAAAGATATTTTAGATGCGATTGCACACAATGAAGGTGTTGGTCGTTATCAAATTGCATTGGGCTATGCCAGCTGGACTAAAAATCAACTTGAAGATGAAATTACCCGTGGCGATTGGTTGATTTGTGATTCGGATATGGATTTGGTGTTTAATTTGCCTTATACCGACCGTTGGGATGCTGCTTATCGTAAAATAGGGATTGATCGTACTTGGTTATCTTCTGAGATTGGACATGCCTGATTTTAATTCCCCACAACTGATTATTGCATTTGATTTTGGTACACAAAAAACGGGAATGGCTGTAGGCTCCTCCATGATTGAAAGTGCAACACCGCTTGCACTTTTCCCAATGAAAGATGGTATCCCCAATTGGGATGAACTGCTTAAGATCATCAAACAGCATCAACCGAATTTATTTCTGGTTGGCTTACCGTTAAATATGGATGATTCCGAGTCAGAATTATCCACACGCGCACGCAAATTTGCACGACGTTTACGTCATCAAACCAATATTGAAACCCTAATGGTCGATGAGCGCTTAACCACACGTGAAGCACGAGATGAACTCGATCATTACCACGCGCAAGGTCGAGCAAAGAAATTAGCAGCGGATAGTATTGCAGCTGCTTTATTTATTGAAAGTTGGTATCGAAACCCTGAAGGAATTACCCCTTAAGCTGAGCATTAAAAATGTCAAAAACTTATGTCATCTACGGTGTAAGCAAAGGCTTGGGACAAGCTATTTTACACGCAGTACCTCAAACACAAGATCTGGTTTTTGGTATTTCACGTTCTCAACCACAGTGTGAGCATCCTCATTTCAAATGGATCTCTGCTGATTTATCAAAACCTGAACATGCTCGGGATTTAGTTAAAAATCAAATTCAAAACCAGCCTATAGATTATCTGATTTACAATGTCGGGATCTGGGAAACAAAAGCCTTCCAAGCAGATTATGACTTTGAACAATGCACTGACATTGAAATATCAAATTTAATTTATACCAATATTCAGTCCTGTATTTTGGCAATTCAATCCTTGATTGAGAATCTTAGACTGTCTCCAAATGCAAAAATTATCTTGATTGGTTCAACCTGGGGACTAGATAATCATAACGGCAAAGAAGTGGTGTTTTCAGCCAGCAAATTTGCCCTCAGAGGCATTGTCCACGCCCTCCGAGAAAGTTTACGCAAAGACCAGATTGGAGTAAGCATATTAAATCTAGGCTACTTGGCCACTGAGTTTGATCTGGATACATCTGTAGATGAAGTTTTACAACAGAGTGGTCATGAGTTAATTCCCTTACAAGACGTTATTCTTGCCATCAAATTTATCTTATCCACCAGTCAAGCCAGCTGTGTTAAAGAAATTAATATGCCCGCTATGGCAGACCTAAATCTATAAAAAAACCCATTTTTCAATGGGCTTCAAGATCAAAGTTTAATGATGGATACTGCTTATTTTTTTGCTTTTTCCAAAATATGTACTGTCACGGTACGCCCTGCAACAAAGGCCAATGAATCATGGGGAACTTCATCTAAAATAATTTTCACAGGTACCCGTTGGGCCAAGCGCACCCAGCTGAATGTTGGATTCACATTGGCCAATAGACCCGATGAAGTTGTTCGTTCGCGGTCTTCAATCCCAGACGCAATCCCTTGAACATGGCCTTTATATTTCAAAGAATCGCCCATGAGTTGTACTGTTGAAGGATCACCTAGATGTATTTTATTGAGTTTGGTTTCTTCAAAATATCCCACAACATAGAGCTGTTTACGATCAAGTAAAGCTGCAACAGCTTGCCCAACTTTGACATAATTCCCTGCACGCAAATCAAAATTTGATAATGTTCCATCTGCTGGTGCAATCACTTCTGAACGTTGCATATTCAATTGAGCCAAATGCACACTACTGGTTGCTGCCTCAATCAAAGCTTTTTGTTGTTTGATATTGGCTTCTGCTTGTTGTACCGCAGCTTGCAATTGTTGATGCTCTGCATGGGACTGATCTCGTGTAGCAAACATCTGATCTTGTTCTTGTTTAGAGATCGCACCATTCATCAGGTCTGCATATCGATGTGCATTTTTATCTGCAAGATTGATATTGGCTTTTGACTTCACAATATTGGCTTTTGCCTCAGCAAGCCCCGCTTCTGCTTCAGCCAGTCCTGACTGGGCTTTTGCAAGATCTGATTTTGCTTGTTCCACGTCTAAAGTTTGGCGTGCTAAATCAATTTTAAAAAGCACCTGCCCTTTTTTCACTGTTTGGTTATCTTGAACCATCACCTCTGTGACTAAGCCAGCAATATCAGAAGACACTTGAATAACATCGCCACGGACACGCCCATCACGTGTCCAAGGTTCTGCATTATAGTAATTCCAGATATGCAGCGCACAAAATATCGCAATAATCACCACGATACCCAATGATATCGGCCGGATTGCCTTACGTATATCAAACGTATTCATTTCAATTTTCCAATCATTAAACTTAAAAGTAAATCAGCTCTATTGCAGCGGCTAAGTCGTCACCTGAATAAATACCCAATGAATCGACCATAATAAAATCAAATAGATACAGATGTTAAAAATTCCAGGTAATGCAATCCATTCTTTTTCAACCAAGCGATCTGTGCCAATACACACCACTTTCCAGATGATGAATGCCAGAATTGCTTGAATTAAAAATATTGGGACATAAACACCATAAATGTTGAGCTCACCCATATTTATGCTCCCAATAAAACAGTTGAAGGTTGCGCATCAACCAGATGAATATGACAAATACTATTGCGAATATTATTCACAGAAATTTCTATACGCTGTCGGATATCTTGATCACCTACCGCTTGCGCATCTTGTAAGACTTGATCAAATTGCTGAATCAATGCTTGTCGTAAGTTATCATCAGGCTGAGTTACTGCTTTTTCGCTTAACCACTGGTTAAGTAAGCCTTGTAATTTAACAATTGCACTGGTCGTCGTAGATTCAGGCGACAATTTTTGGACCAACTCCTGCAAACGAGTTAAATCAATTGCGGCACTCGACTCAATCAAAGCATTGTTAATTTCGATTTTGAGCTGTTCTGACTGAATCAATTTGGTATTTAACACGCCAATACGATCAAGCATGCTGCGTAAATGAATTCTAAAGCCCGTTCCATAAGACATCGCAATACTTTCCCGCATGGCTTTATAGTGTAAAGCCAACATCCGTTTTACTGTCATTTCAGGGGACATTGAACGTACCATTTGCATAATACAAACCGTGATAATCGGCCCAATCACGGTTGCAATCGAAGCATCAAAAAAGGTGATCTGATCCATCAAATAACGGTTTTGCAGATTTAACCCCATAATCGTACTCATAATCAGCGGTAAGCCCAGTGCATGCAAAGGCGGATGTAAATACAACATCACACAGAACATAATAAAGGGGGCTAATACAACGGCTAACTCCCAAAATGCGGTGATATGCGGAAAAATCCCATATGCATAAATAAAAACCAAAATAGCGGCATAAATACTGGAGCGGATAAATATTTTTAGCGCAGGTACAGGGTCATCTAAAAAGGTCAAAATACATGCTGTAATTGCGGCCATTTCTGCCACCATAAAGCCCATTTTCCAGCCACTTAAAATCCAAAATGCACAGGCAATGTTGGTGGTTAAAAATGCCGATATCCCGCCACGAACCGCAACGCCATAATCACGATGTAAACTGGGATAGGTTGTGGTTAAAGGTACAATGGACTCAGGTAAGCTATGATTGCCTTGTTGCATGCATTGCCAAATAAACTTCACTGCACGAACATTTTGAATAAAATGGCGAATATCCATTTTTAGACTGCCCAAAATCACCTGTTGTTTAGCAGTTGCATGTTCAGTGATGGTTTGAAATTCTTGGTCAAAATGTTCAGGTAAGTGCTTGAGCTCATCTTCAAGAATGGCATTCTCACCTTCTAAAAAATCATCAATCTTTTGATGAAACTCAAGCAGATACGGACGATAAGTTAAATCAATTTGATCCAGTTGCTTGATCCGTTCTGACATTGCGACCAAGTTAGCCACTAACATCGTCACTTGATGTAGCAACTCTTGGAGTGGTTTGGTCATGCCCTTAAATTTTGAAGTTTCATAACTTAAATGCACAGCCATACTATGAATATCTGTTGTATCACGCGTGATATTGGTCAATAGCTGAGTATAATTATCTGTATGTGCCGGATCAGACAAAATTGAGTCAAAAGCCTGTTTAGTGTCTTGCATGGTTTTAGTGACACGGAGTTCGACCACAGGCCCAATATGCATAGGAAATATAGTGGCAGAGACCACAGCACTACACACCACACCCAATGAGATTTCTAAGAAACGACCCACAGCCATGTCGAAAATAGACACCGTCTCGATATAATAAATCGAGTTAAAACAAATAATCACTGCGGTATAACCCGCTAACATCACCACATAACTGCGTGGTGATCGGTCAATTAAAGACAGATATAGACAGATCCCCACCCAAGTTGCCAGTACAAAGGTAAATAACCAAGGGGTATTAACCAAATGAGGCATCACTGCGATAGCAAAAATTGCTCCGATCAAGGTTCCTAAAATTCGATAGATACTTTTTGATGCCATCATGCCCGAATAAGGATTGGCAATCACAAAGACTGTACCAATCGCCCAAATCGGATAGCTCAGGTTGAGTTCAAATGCAATATAAAGTGCCAGCATTCCTGCAATGAAAGTTTTGCTCGCAAAAATCCAATCGAGTTTATTGGGTCTAAAAGCCAATAAGGGTTTGATCAGTAACATGCAAGCAACTCACTATAAATTCAATTTCATTGATTTTCTCTGTCATCTCTAGCTCTCTAAGATCTAGGAAGCTGATATTCACCACTTTTATAAGGGCTTGTTGTACACATCACATTTTCTTTTCTTAGCGACCAAAAAACCGCACTGCTTAGTCAAATAAACAGTGTGGTTTTAAATAAAGATGTGAATAGAAGAACAAATTTAGGCATTTGCTCAAATACAACGATTGAGTAGAGAAGGACTCAATTTATGATAAAAATTTATACTTCTAGAAAAGTATAAATTCACCATTGGATATTCATATCAGCAATAATCTCAAAAAAAACACAAATAATCAATAAAAATATCTCATTTTGATAATACAACCAAATATAATTTACTTTAATGTTCAAATGTAGTGCTTTTTCTCAAAATAACCACTAAAGTTAAAAATGTAGAATCATTTGCATTTACAATGCAAATTCCACTGTTTTTTCTTGAACAATTTGTTATAAAGTAACATTCATTATTATTTTTTTTGATTCTCACTAATTGAGTAGGTCATCAATGGCACTTTCCAGTTTTGGCAAAATTCTCACCGTATTGGATTTATTTTCGGTGTCTCGCCCAGTAATTAATGTCGATGTGATTTGTGAAGAGCTTGGTTTATCTAAACCGACCAGCTATCGCTATTTAAAAGAATTAGTTTCGGCTGATATTTTGCAACGCTTAAATGGAACTTCAGGCGATTACACCCTTGGTCCTAAAATTGCTGTGATGGACTATATTTCTAGAACCACCGATCCATTGGTTCAAATCAGCAAACCATTTATGCAAGAAATTTCAGAACGTACAGAGCTTTGCTGTTTACTGACATATTTAAATGATGACTATTGTATTGATGTTCATCATGAGGTGTATCGTGATGAAACTTTACTTTCTTATGGTCGTGGTTGCCCTCGTCCCGTATTTATGGGCTCTTCACCTAAAGTGATCATGGCGCATTTATCTAAACAGAAAATTCATGAATATTACCTTCGCTTTGCAACACAATTAACTGAAGTTGGTTTTGCTGAAAATGAAGAAACCTTTGTTAATAAAATGAAAAAAATAAAAAAACAAGGTTATTATTTTTCACAAGGCGAACTTGATCCAAATGTTTCTGGCTTATCGATCCCAGTGAAGTTTTCAAGTAAAGAAGCGCCTTTAGCATTGACCGTACTTGCTTCAAAAAATCGTTTTGAATACGTCAACACCCCAAAACTAATTGAAACCTTGCAAGAGTCTGCTGCACAGATTGAAAAACGCTATCAAGCACTCTCTGCCAATGACCAATTATCTGAATTTCACCCATAAGCGCAATCATCTTGATAATTTAACATTTTGTAATGTTTTTATCTCTTGATAATGTTTTTATATTCTCATAATATGATTATGTTCTTCAGTAATCCATGATTTTTTGGACATTGTTTTTGCGAAGACAATTCCTCCTCAGAGTAAAAAAGCCTATGTGTTTAAACATAGGCTTTTTTATGTGCAATTTTTTTATCCATTGAGTTTACTTTTAAGCCATTAAAAAAATAATTAGAGTAATTGGCGAATCATTTTCATTGAGGAATAATCTAAACCAGCCAATAACAATGATGCATAATTTTAATTAAGGAATGTTATGAATATTCTCATCGTCCATGCACACCCCGAACCCCTTTCATTTACAACCGCGATGAAAGATCATGCTGTTGAGGTCTTGGAAAAATTAGGACATCAAGTTGAAGTTTCAGACTTGTATGCCATGAATTTTAATCCAATCGCATCACGAGAGGATTTCTCTGAACTGAGCCATCCTGAATATATGAATTATGCTTTGGAACAACGCCATGCTTATAAAAATAAGCAGATTGCCGCAGACATTCAGATTGAAATTGAAAAAGTACAAAAAGCAGATTTAGTGATTTTAAGTTTTCCCATGTATTGGACATCTGTACCTGCCATCTTAAAAGGCTGGATTGATCGCGTATTCGTTTCGGGTATTTTCTATGGTGGTAAACGTTTTTATAACCACGGCGGCATGGTAGGGAAAAAAGCCTTGTTAAGCTTTACCTTGGGTGGCCGTGAACATATGTTTGGTGATCATGCGATTCATGGTTCAATTGAAGATTTATTACTGCCGATTCAACGTGGAACTTTAGCTTATGCAGGCTTTGAAGTGCTGCCACCATTTACCGCTTACCATGTCCCTTATATTTCTAATGAAGCACGTCAACAAATCCTGCTTGATTATCAGCAATATTTACATGACTTAGAAAATTTACCTGCATTAGACTTTCCTAAACTTGAACAATTTGATGACAAGCTTTATCCACTTGGATAAAAGTAACGAAAGGTCAAATTTACACGAGGCGCTAAAATTCGTGTAGATTTGGCGAGGGTATGTTTCCAATAACGTTGGGTCTGTCCTTGCATCACAATCAATTGACCACTGTGTAAAAGTAAATCTACTTTTTTAGCTTTCCACTTGTGCTTAAAACTGAATTTTCGAGTAGCACCTAGACTCAATGAAGCAATCACCACATTGTGGTTGGGCGCTTCCAATGATGGCTCATCATCACTATGCCAACCCACGCCTTGTGAGCCATTTTCATATAAATTTGCCAAACAGGAATTATAAGTTTGCCCTGTGAGTTGCTCGATATGCTGTTTGAGTCGATATAAAGCGGGATTCCAGATATGGGCTTGTTTTGCCATACCTGAATAATGATATTGGTAATCATCATCGCCATACCACACCACTTTGCGCTCAGTTTTATAATATTGGCCATGCAAATAAACTTCATCATGTTGCCAAGCCAAATGCTGTAGGAAATAATTTAAATATTTTTGACTTTGTTCATGATCCAAAATTAAGCCAAAGTCTTTTACTACCCCATCATAAGGCAGTAAATTATCTTGTGCTTCAGGTTCAAATAAATCTAAATTCATTGTCTAAAATGAGCTACGGGTTCATCCAACAATGAATCAATATTTAACATGAAACAAGTCATTTTTGATCAAAATTGAACAACTTTAATATGAAGAATAGTAGGTCATATCATGGGTAAATATTCAAATTAACTCAGCAAGTTGACGAATTTAAATAGGATTTTGATCGTGAAGATTTGGACTAGTGTAAGACATTATTAAAATCTTTCACAATTCAAAACATAGCAATCACTTGTAGCAACGTTTATTCAGCTTTAGACTAAAACCAAGCTGATAAAAAGCAAAAAACCTATGAATTTATGGCAATTATTTCAAAAATTACGCCCCTTTGTACGCCCCTACCGCTGGCTTGTCATCGTCACCTTAGTGTTAACGTTGATTGGCTCACTCACCGCTCAGGTCAATGCTCTTACACTTAAATATGCTGTAGACAGCATTAACCAACTGATCCAAGCAGGACAAGGCCTAGCGGATGGATGGCACATTATCATTACCATTACTGTGGTTTTATTGGCCAAAGAAGTCATCAATGCAATTGTTCAGTTTGGGCAAAAATCATTTGGTGAAAAACTCAGAATTTTAATTTCACAGGACCTATCTCAAGGTATTATCGAAAAGTTTATTACCTATCGATTGGCCTTTTTCGATCAGAAAAATAACCAAGCAGGAAAATTACAAACCCGTATCGACCGGGGAGTTAGCTCACTCACCCGACTGGTACAAATCTTTTTTATTGATATTTTACCGTTATTTACCAGCGCAATTATTGCTTTAGCCCTAATGTATTATGCCAATTTTTGGGTGGGTGTGGTCGCAACAATCATTGTACCAATTTACTTTTGGCTGACCTTTAAACAATCACAAAAGCTTTCTGGCAAACGTCGAGCCTTGCGCGATAACATGGAAAAGAAGAATCAAGGTATTTTGAGTATTATTAACTCAATTACAGTGATTAAATCTTTTAATAAAGAGGCTGTTGAATCCACCAAGCAACTGAACTTACAAAAGTCACTGACTGAAAATCAGATGCAAACTCGACAAACCAGCTATATCTTTGATGGTTTAAAAACCTTTATCGAACAAGTTGGTGTAGTCCTGATCATTATTTTAACTGCTTACTTTGTTTTAGATGGACAAATGAGTATAGGGATGATCATGTACCATGTATTGTTGTTCAATAACGTGTCTGCACCAATCCGCTCTTTGCACCGTATTTATGATGAAATTAACTCGGCAATGATCTATTCAGAAAGCTTCTTTAGTATCTTAGAAGCAGATCATGAAATCGAAGCCAGTGGCTTAATGAAACCTCAAATTCATGGCAAATTTGAATTGGAAAATGTTGATTTTATCTATCCGAATGGTCATCAAGCCTTACATCGGATTAACATGACTATTCAACCCAATAAAATCACAGCTTTAGTCGGCTTATCAGGTGCGGGAAAATCAACCTTAATCAGCCTATTGGATAAATTTTACGCCCCGAATTCAGGCTGTATCAAACTCGATGGGATTGATTTAGAGCAACTCGATACACACTATTTAAGAGAACATATTGGCTTGGTATTGCAAAAAAACCATATTTTCCAAGGCTCAATTTTAGAAAATATTCGTTATGGTAAGCCCCATGCAAGCAATGAAGAAGTCATCGCAGCTGCAAAAAAAGCCTCGATTCATGAGCAGATTTTAAAATTACCGCATGCCTATGAAGCAGATGCCTTGCTATTGTCTGGCGGACAACAACAGCGTATCGCACTTGCTCGAATGTTCCTTAAAAACCCGCCTATTATCTTTTTAGATGAGCCCACAGCGAGTTTAGATGCCATCGCTTCAGAGCAAATCAAACAAAGCTTAGATGAGATTAAACAAGGTCGAACTGTGATTATGATCTCGCATAGCCTTTCACAAATTATTGATGCCGATTACACCTATGTGATGAAAGAAGGACAAATCGTTGAGCATGGTGAACATCATGATCTTTATCATCAAGATGGTGCTTATAAGGAAATTTTTGATGCGATGGCTAAAAGCTTAAATATCGAAAAAATTGCACGAACTTTTGAAGATGATGGCGAGGAGGAAACCCATAGCTAAAGTCTAGTTAGTGCTTTGTATAAACCTACAGAAGCTCATACTGATTAAATTGATTTCTGCAGCATTGGATCATTCAAGATATGCCTATCTGCAAACGAGATAAATTATCTTTTATGAACTATTCCCACGTACAAATAAAAAGCCACTCTATGTTCTAGAATGGCTTTTTTCTTTTTAGGCTAATGAATTTAGAGGCCTATCATTTCCATTTTACGGCTTGGACTTCAACCTTTTTAGGATTGTCCGTTTCAGCACTACTGCAACCACAACCGCCACCGCATCCACTCACCATCGCAGGCTGAATCCATTTGGCTAAACGATTCCAACCTTGCGACTGACAAAATTGAGCCAGTTTAGAAAACACCGAATACGCTGACTTTGGAAAGACTTTCTTAAATACAAAAATTGCACTCCAAATCACCAATACCGCAATAATCAATAATTCAATCATCTCTAGCTCCTTTGCTTCAAGATTCTGGCTTATAGACCAAAATAACCTGACGCAATTTGATAAGTGAGGAAAGCCATTAAATAAGCCAAACCAAATAGATAAACTGTCATACCAGCAACAGTTTTCCAAGAACCTGTTTCACGTTTTACCGTAGCCAATGTCGCTAAACAATGCGGTGCATAGATAAACCACACCAACAACGATAAACCTGTTGCAACTGACCAGCTTAAATCACCCTGACTGATCAGATGTGATAAACCTTGAGCAACTGCATCATCATCCGCTGCGGATAACGCATAAACCGTACCCAATGCTGCAACCACAACTTCACGTGCTGCCATCGCTGGAATTAAAGCAATACAGATTTGCCAATTAAATCCAAGCGGTTCAAAGATTGGGTGCATCACATGCCCCAGCATCCCGGCAAAAGAGTAGTCAATATCTGGTAAAGTTGCACCCTCTGGCGGTTGAGGGAATGTACATAAGAACCATAATAAAATCGATAAAGCGAAGATAATGCCACCGACGCGCTTTAAGAAGATCTTGGCACGGTCTAACAAACCAATCCATACACTTTTTATATCTGGGATACGATAGCTTGGTAATTCCATCAATAAAGCATGTTGTGATTTATCTTTCTGGAAAAATTTCAGCACGGTCGCAACAATGAGCGCGCTCACAATTCCCGCCATGTATAAACCGAAGAGCACTAAACCTTGTAGATTAAGGAAACCCCAAACCATTTTCGCTGGAATAAATGCAGCAATCAGCAAGGCATAAACCGGCAAACGCGCTGAACATGTCATCAAAGGTGCAACCAGTATCGTCACCAAACGATCTCGTGGATCGCTGATACTTCGAGTCGCCATGATCCCAGGTACAGCACAGGCAAAACTGGATAACAGTGGGATAAACGCCCGACCACTTAAGCCTGCTTTAAACATTAATTTATCGAGTAGAAACGCCGCACGCGGTAGATAGCCTGACTCTTCTAAAACCAAAATAAAGAAGAACAGAATTAGAATCTGTGGCAAAAACACCACTACACTACCTGCACCTGCAATAATCCCATCGACCACCAAGCTGTGAAGTAATGGCTGGGTAATAAATTGCCCAATCCAGCCACCAAACCAGCCAAAAAATTCTTCAATACCATCCATAAATGGCGCTGCCCAAGCGAATACCGCTTGGAAAACAATAAACATCATCAGCGCAAGGCTAAGAAGTCCTAAAACGGGGTGTAAAAAAATCTTATCGAGAAAATCAGTACGTTTATCTTCATGATCTAAAAAAACCACCACATCTTTTAAGATTTGGTCAATTTTTTCATGATTGGAACCTGAAAGCTTAACATCACTCAGTTCTGCACTTGGTGTGTGGAATTTTTCATTTTCCAAAGCACCCATCAAGTTTTCAATCCCTGCATTACGTACAGCAACCGTTTCCACCACAGGAATACCTAAACGCTGTGATAATTTTTGGGTATTGATCTGCATACCACGACGACGCGCTTCATCCATCATGTTTAATACAAGCAGAATCGGTTTGCCTTGTTCAATGACTTCAAGGACAAGTCCCAAATGTAATTTTAAGTTGGTTGCATCCACCACACATAAAAATGCCTGTTGATCTTGTTCACCGGCAATTTTCCCTAAAACGACATCACGGGTAATGGCTTCATCAGGACTGGCTGCATCGAGGCTATATGTTCCAGGCAAATCTAGAACACGCACCGCACGACCAGAAGGTAAATTAAATGTACCCACTTTACGTTCAACAGTCACCCCAGCATAGTTGGCAACTTTTTGACGTGTACCGGTTAAATGGTTGAAAAGTGAAGTTTTACCGCAGTTAGGATTTCCCACTAAAGCAATACGTAAAGTTTCGCTCATGCGGAAGCTCCTTCTAATGCCTGATGTATTTCAATTTTCTCGGCTTCAATCTTGCGCAACGCAAATCGAGTAAAACCAATTTGAATGAGAATAGGATCACCACCAAAAACACCTTTTGTGATCACTTGTACACGTGTGCCAGGCACAAAACCTAGAGTTTCTAAACGACTCGCCACTAAATCTGGCTGATTGACATTATCTTGTGAGGTACGATTGACCTTTGCGATAATGGCAGTTTGCTTTACTTTCAAGTCTGACAAACGCACAGCAATTAACCCTAAAATTTACACGATAGACAGACTATTATACATACAAATGAGAATAATTACCAAGTAAGGTTTGATTACAATTCTCATTCAAACACGATATTCGACTTATGTTTTCTTTTAGTCTACATTCCATCAACAAATAAGTTTTAAACACCACCGAAGCCCATGCTAAATAAGAAACCACGTATTCCTGCCGCTGTTGCTATTCCTGAAAATCTAGGCTTTTTACAGGGATTCCGTGACTATTTAATTGCACAAACGGTCAGTCCGCATACAAGAAACGCCTATTTATCTGACTTAATTCAATGTAGTGAATGTGTAAATTCTTACCTTCCGAATTGGACACATGAAGACATCTCCGATGTGCTTATTCAACTCACCAAACAAGGCAAAAGCCCTCGGTCAATTGCCCGTTCACTTTCTGCTTTACGTTCATTTTTTAAGTTTTTACGTGAACAAAAGATTCGTTTAGATAATCCTGTCGCGACCCATAAAACCCCAAAACTCGGACGAGCATTGCCTAAAGATTTATCGGAGCAGGACGTTGAAGCACTGATTCAGGCACCAGACGTCACAACAGCGTTGGGTTTGCGTGATCGCGCCATGTTTGAAGTACTTTATGCTTGTGGTTTACGTGTTTCAGAGCTTTTAAATTTAAGGTTAGATTTGATCAATTTAAAACAAGGTTATTTAAGAATCACAGGTAAAGGCAATAAAGAACGTCTGGTGCCTTTAGGCGGGATGGCGTGTGAATGGGTGGAAAAATATTTAACAGAATCTCGCCCACAACTGTATAAATCCGCTACCGATTATCTATTTCTAACCCAACATGGTGGCATCATGAGTCGTCAAAACTTTTGGTATGCCATCAAGCGTTATGCCTTACAAGCTGGAATTCAAGCTGAGCTATCACCACATACCTTACGCCATGCTTTTGCAACGCATCTTTTAAATCATGGCGCTGACTTACGGGTGGTGCAAATGCTTTTGGGGCATAGTGATTTATCGACCACACAAATTTATACCCATGTCGCACAAATCCGTATGCAGCAACTGCATGAAAAATATCATCCACGCGCTTGATGGCTGAGCATGACGTGTATATCGGCAATTTACATCCCTTAATCAAGTTTTAAAGTACACTATTAAAAATTTTGTTATGCTAATTCCCTCAAATCATGCTGAAGAAACATAAAGAGTTATTTATGCAATTGAATCGTTCAAAATTGATGTTGGCTTGTCTTATTGCAAGCACGATGGCAGTGAGTGCTTGTTCAAAAAATCCAGACTCAAAAAAAGATGACACTTTAACTGCGACAGCACCTGCAACAGGTGAGGCATCGAATTTAACTGAGCGTGATGCAAAACAACGTCTAATTCAAACATTACAAGCCAATTTCAAAAAGGCTGGCGTTCAAGCCAAAATTTTAGATGCTAAACCGACTGAAATGCCCAATCTTTATTGGATCAGTATGGAAGGCATGAGCTCAGTCTATGCAACATCTGATGGTAAATTCCTGATCCAAGGCGATGTAATCCGTTTAGGTGGCGATAAACTCAGTAGCATTGGTGACAAAATACAAGCTGCAGAAAACAAGAAATATCTTGCTGACTTAAATATTAAGGACCTCTTGGTTTACCCTGCGCAAGGTAAGGTTAAACATGTAATCTATGTATTTACTGATGCAAGCTGCCCTTATTGCCATAAACTTCATGAACATATCAGTGAAATCACGGCTAAAGGTATTGAAATACGTTATATCGCATGGCCACGTGGTGAACAATTTATACCGACGATGGAAAGTATCTGGTGTAGTGCAGACCGTAGTGCTGCATTTAATCAAGCCATTGCTGGTACTGCGCTTCCACCTGCAAGTTGTAAAAATCCAGTTCGTGACCTGTATGCTTTAGGTCTAAAAATGGGTGTGAATGGTACCCCTGCGATCTACAATGCAGAGGGTGAATATCTGGGCGGTTATATGACTGCTGACGAAATTGAAAGCCGTTTAAATAAATAATTTTTATCAGTAAATTTACTATTATTTATAGCTCAATATAAAGATGCGTCAGGCTCTAGAGTCTGGCGCATTTTTTAGCTATGATCTAAGCTTAATATAATTTATATACATAATTGGAGTGTGACGTGAAACCAGTTCGTCTGGCAATACTCGGTCTTGGAACCGTAGGCGGTGGTGCCCTTAAACTACTACAAGAAAACGCTGCTGAAATTAGACGTCGCACCGGTCGAGAAATTGAAATTACCCACGTAGGCACGCGTCGTCCACGTCCAGATCTAAATTTACCAGCAAGCATTAAACAGAGCGCTGATCTGCTAGATATCGTCCGCCAGCCTGATGTTGATGTTGTCGTTGAAGTCATGGGCGGTATTCACCCTGCTTATGAAGTCATGATGGAAGCTATAAAACATGGCAAGCAAGTTGTAACGGCAAACAAAGCCTTACTGGCAGAACATGGAAATGAGCTATTTAAAGCGGCTGATGATCACCACGTACAAGTTGCCTTTGAAGCAGCGGTTGCGGGTGGTATTCCAATTATCAAGGTCATTCGTGAAGGCCTAGCAGCCAATAAAATTGAATGGCTGGCTGGTATCATCAATGGTACAGGTAATTTCATTCTGACTGAAATGAGTGAAAAAGGTCGTGCCTTTGCAGACGTACTCAAAGAAGCTCAAGAACTTGGTTATGCCGAAGCAGACCCAACATTTGATGTTGAAGGTATTGATGCTGCGCATAAGCTGACTATTCTTGCGTCATGTGCCTTTGGTATTCCTTTACAGTTCGATAAGGTTTATACCGAAGGTATTACCAAGATTACTGCACAAGATGTGAAATACGCTGAAGAGCTTGGCTATAAGATCAAACACTTGGGTATTGCACGTCGTTCTAGCAAAGGCATCGAACTTCGCGTACACCCAACCCTGATTCCTGAAGAAGAGCTTCTTGCCAATGTAAATGGCGTGAAGAATGCAGTTCTGGTTCAAGCCAATGCAGTTGGTCCTACATTGTATTATGGCGCAGGTGCAGGCGCAGGCCCTACTGCTTCTGCGGTTGTGGCGGATGTGGTTGATATTGTCCGTGATATCATTTACACAGAAGATGGTTCAGGCACTATTCCTCAGCTTGCCTTTGAAGCTCTTTCCGACTTGCATATCTTGTCGAGTGATGAGATGACTACAGGTTATTATTTGCGTTTAAATGCTGAAGACCAAACTGGTGTACTCGCAGATGTAACAACAATTTTAAGTCGCACAGGGATCAGTATTGATGCCATCATGCAGCAACCTCGCTTAAAAGATCTGATTCCTATCGTGATTTTGACTGATCCGATTGTCGAATCGAAAATGAATGAAGCGATTGCACAAATTCAAGCCTTACCTGCTATCCATGGCGAAATCGTACGAATTCGTTTAGAATTGCTCGATAACTAATCGGGTTTTAAACTCCTCTAAATTTGCAGCAATACCCTGCAAAGCGCCATTCAATGAATGGCTCAGCCTCTCCGAGTAGAGGCTTAGAGGTTAAAAGAATATCTTATTTGCTCTACACACAATTGGAACACCATCATGTCTAATGCCAATCGCTATACAGGACTTGTTGATCGCTATCGTGACCGCTTACCAGTATCGAAAACTACACGTGCTATTTCTTTAAATGAAGGTAATACGCCTCTCATTAAATTAGACAATATTCCCGGTATTATTGGTAAGAATGTTGAAATTTATGTGAAGTATGAAGGTTTAAACCCGACAGGTTCGTTTAAAGACCGTGGTATGACCATGGCAGTGACCAAAGCAGTAGAAGAAGGCTCTAAGGCGATTATCTGTGCATCTACAGGCAATACCTCTGCTGCTGCTGCTGCATATGCTGCTCGTGCGGGTATCAAAGCATTTGTGTTAATCCCAGAAGGCAAAATTGCCATGGGTAAAATGGCACAAGCGATGATGTACGGCGCGATCACCATGCAAATTCGCGGGAACTTCGATGACGGCATGCGTTTGGTTAAAGAAGTTGCAGACCAAGCGCCGGTAACGATTGTTAACTCAATCAACCCATACCGCTTACAAGGTCAAAAGACCATTGCTTATGAAATCGTAGAAGCGTTAGGTCGTGCGCCTGACTACCACTGCTTACCTGTTGGTAATGCGGGCAATATCACTGCGCATTGGATGGGTTATACCGAAGCAGTTGCTAATCAACCTGTTGAAGCATTTGAACAAGTGGTTTATGACCCTGAAACAGATAAGTTTACCGGTCCAAACCCTGAAGGTCGTCCGGTCATGGTCGGTTATCAAGCTTCTGGTGCTGCGCCATTCTTACGTGGTGGTCCTGTTGAAAACCCAGAAACAGTTGCAACAGCAATTCGTATTGGTAATCCTCAAAGCTTTAATCATGCTAAAGCGGTCGTTCGTGACTCAAATGGCTGGTTTGATGAATTAACTGATGCAGAAATTTTAGAAGCGCAACGTCTGCTTTCTATGTATGAAGGTGTATTTGTTGAACCTGCTTCTGCGGCATCTATCGGTGGTGCAATTCGTGATATCAAAGCAGGTAAAATTGCTGAAGGTTCTGTGATTGTGTGTACTGTGACAGGTAATGGTCTAAAAGATCCTGATACCGCAATTAAACAATGTGAAGATGCAGTGATGTTATCTATTGATGCAACAATGAATCAAGTGAAAGACTCTATTCTTTCAAATATGTAATAACGCATTCACATCTAAAAAACCAGTTGTGCGCAACTGGTTTTTTATTTGCTCAAGCTCAACATTGTTCTTCTTCATATTAGTCATAATTTAGATCTGATTCAGTCACACTATCTGCCTTTAGTATCAATTGCTTTGTCAGCACGATTTGAAAGTGCCACCCAAACACCAGCATTCCAAATTTACACATCTCATAATCTATTTTTTATGCTTAATTTAAGCATAAAAAAGCCCTTCATATTGAAGAGCTTTTTGTCATTTGGCTGGTTAAGTGCTGTGAGAAACTGATTAGATACGTTTCGGTAAATTACTGACCCAGTTTAATAAATTGGTTGCATCATTGGTACGTGCCTGAGACGAACTTGCACCTAATAACACCACCACAGCGGGACGACTATTTACAGTGGTGTGCATAACCACGCAACGCCCTGCTTCATTGATATAACCCGTTTTAGAAATATTAATATTCCAGCCGCCATTACGTACTAAGGCATTGGTATTATTTGATTTCAACACGCGATAACCTAAATTAAAGTCATAATGTGCTGTTGTTGAGAATTGACGGATCAAGCCATATTGCGATGCAGCACTGACTAAAATCCCCAAATCTCGAGCAGAAGAAACATTACGTGGATCTAAACCAGTAGATTCAACATAATGAGTTGAATTCATGCCCAATTGACGTGCTTTTGAATTCATTGCAGCAAAAAACGCTTGGCGACCACCTGGGTAAGTACGCGCTAAAGCTGCTGCAGCTGGATTTTCAGATTTCATCAATGCCACAAGTAACATTTCAGCACGATTCATGGTATCGCCAACTTTTAAAGTTGAACTTGAATTCTTACCACCAGCACCCGCAAAATCGATTTGTTGCAAAGTAATGTCTTCAGACATATTTAAACGGGCATCTGCGGTAATCACTGCTGTCATCAACTTGGTAATTGATGCGATAGGCAATGCCATATTGGTATTTTTACTAAACAGGACTTCACCTGTTTTTGCATCCATCACCAACGCAGCACGTGCATTTACCGATGGTTGGCTGTTATAGGTATTGGTGTCATAAATCTGTACAGACTTATTGGTCAATGTTGTCGGTGCAGCATTTGACGCACGAATTGTTGTGGTTAAGGTAGTTGAGCCTTTTGGAGAAATATCCTCGCCATCATCATCCAGAGAGTCACCATTGAGTAACTGGCTGGCATCTGAAGAAGACCAATTTACAGTTGCTTGTCCGCTCCCCCCCGATGAGTTCATAATGATTTCAGCAAAACCGGTAGAACTCAAACTGAGTAGTACTGACAAACTCAGCACATGCATTAACGTTTTTTTTGGTTTTTTCACGATAACTTACTCACCTCAAGGAGGTATTCACAAACTTGCTAATTACCTCAAATATGACTTACATTTACACTCAAACGTGACTATATTAAAACAAATATTTCAATCACGCCGTATTATGCGTAAATATTGAATGGATATTAGGAATAGGATTGCCAATTTTGTTATGTCTTTGCAAGTCTTTTTTGCTTTATGTAACAAAAATGTCGATATTGAGAAATTTAAGGAGGTGTAAGTGATTACTGTTTTAGTGGTAGATGACCATGAATTAGTAAGAACCGGCATCTGCAGAATGTTAGAAGATCAGACCGATATTCAAGTCATTGGACAAGCAGAATCTGGTGAAGAAGCAATTACGATTGTAAGGCAACAACATCCCAATGTGGTTTTATTGGATGTCAACATGCCTGGAATTGGTGGTGTAGAAACTACCCGTCGTTTGTTACAAACCGCACCTGATACCAAAGTACTCGCTGTGAGTGGTTTGGCTGAAGAACCCTATCCATCGCTATTATTGAAAGCTGGAGCTCGTGGTTACATTACCAAGGGCGCGCCAATCACTGAAATGGTTCGCGCAATCAAAAAAGTCATGCAAGGCGGTAAGTATTTTAGTGCCGATATTGCTGAACAACTTGCAAGCTCTTATTTATCCGATACACAAACCTCACCTTTTGACGCGCTGTCAGAACGTGAAATGCAAGTTGCCATGATGGTGGTAAATTGTGTCAGTGCACAAGAAATTTCTGACAAACTCTTTGTCAGTGTAAAAACAGTCAATACTTATCGTTATCGTATCTTTGAAAAATTAGGACTTGATAGTGATGTAAAACTCACCCACCTTGCGATACGTTATGGTTTAATTAAGCCATAAATTGATTAAAACAATAATTTATCTTGAGTACGATTTATGTCGCCTACGGTAACGGTTCCTATTTATCAAACAATTTACCGTCTAGGCACACTGTATTCAGGGTATAGATTGGTTATTGCCTTTTGCTTAGTCATTATTTTTCTGATTACCCTTGAACATCAGCCCGTACATTACGAATATCCCAGCTTATATTTTTATTCTCTAACCGCATTTACGCTGATCGCAGCATTACAAATGATGCTGCTCAAGTTCTATCCGCATGGGGTTGGGCGGCAATTTATCGGTTTTTTTATTGTTGATATTCCCTTTCTAAGTACCTTGGTATTTGCCCTCAATGGGCCAAATTTAGCCATCAGTATTTTGTTCGTAATTGCCGTTTTTACCGCGAATTTTCTGCTGAGTAAAAATAAAGCGCTATTCGTAACACTGGTTTCTGTGATTGCAATTATTTACCAACAGTTTTTAGGCAGCTTCTTCGATTTTTCAAATTTAAATAATATTAGTAACAGTGCCTTATTGGCTTTTTTATTTTTTATGGTCTATGGCATTGGACAGATTGCAATTAATCGCTTCCAAGTTTTAGAGTCGTTAAATACCTATCAATCTCTTGAATTATTTAAGTTACAGAACATTAACCGCTATATTTTAGAACAGATTGAAGTCGGTTATTTGGTGCTTGATGAAAAATGCAAAATTATCGTCAGTAACCCTGCCGCCTGTTTACTTTTGGGCATTTCACCGCTTTACGCACATGAGCAATATCATTTATCCAGCTTTCAACCGGACTTATATGAAATCTTAAAAGATGCCTTGTTACGTGATGGCGAACGCTTCCAATTTGAATCCCAACAGTCCTCGTATACAGTCGATATTCGCGTACAAAAATTGATTGTTCCGCATCAAGCACTCACGCTTTTAGTCCTCGAAGATGCACAAAAAATTAATCAAAAGGTACAACAACTCAAACTTGCCGCACTTGGTCAATTATCGGCCAGTATTGCCCATGAAATTCGCAATCCACTTGCTGCCATTGCGCAGGCCAATGATCTCTTTATCAGCAGCGACCCAGAACAACAAATCATTTTAAATCAAATGATTACCAAACAGACCATCCGTATCAATAATATTATTAAAGATACCTTAGATATGGCAAAAAATAAAAAGATCCATACCTCAAAAATTAATTTTCAAGAATTTGTTGATGACTTATTACGCCATGATTTAGGGGATGCTCAGGAAAAAATCAAATTAGAAATTCAAGCTGATGTTTGGATCTATTTTGATGACTCCCACCTCAGACAAGTTTTAATCAATTTAGTCCGTAATGCATTACGTCATAATGATCAAAATGCTGAACACATTTTAGTGCAAACGTTTAAAAATGAATCACATGTATATATCGATGTGATTGATTATGGGAAAGGCGTCACAAAACAAGATCTTTCGCAATTATTTCAGCCATTTTTTAGTACCGAAATCAATGGAACTGGTTTAGGATTGTACCTATCGCAGACGATATGCGAAGCGAATCAAGCGAAACTAATTTACGTAGAGCAAAAACAACAAGGGGCGTGCTTCCGTATCGAATGCCCACTCATGGATTAGATTAGGTTTTTGGGGATATGACTACACGACAACCATTGGTTTTACTTGTAGATGATGAACAAGATTTATGTATGTTAATGCAAATGAGCCTTTCTCGGATGGGCATCAAAACGCATATGGCACACCATTTACAACAAGCCAAATATTTTTTTAGTGAATATAAATATGATGCCTGTATTACCGATTTAAACCTCCCTGATGGTAGTGGTTTAGATTTGGTTAAGCATGTATCACAGCATTATCCTAAAACGCCTATTGCAGTCTTAACTGCATATGGAAATATGGAAATTGCGATTGCCTCGCTGAAAGCAGGTGCTTTTGATTTTGTCAGCAAACCGATTAACCAATTACATCTGCAACAGCTTTTACAAAAAGCTTTGCATGTACCACAGTTAAGAGAAACTATCAACGATGCGCCGCTTGAGGAATCAATGCTCATCGGTGATTCACAGGTCATTCGTAAGTTAAGAGAATCGATTAAAAAAATTGCTCGTTCACAAGCACCAGTATTTATCACGGGTGAATCTGGAACAGGTAAAGAAGTAGTTGCCAATCTCATCCATCTACTCAGCAACCGCAGTGATAGCCCTTTTGTGGCGATTAATTGTGGTGCAATTTCTGAAGAGTTGATGGAGAGTGAGCTATTTGGGCATAAGAAAGGCTGTTTTTCAGGTGCAACTCAAGACAAACAGGGCCTTATTCAAGCTGCCAATGGCGGTACCCTGTTTTTAGATGAAATTGCAGAACTTTCTTTGGCCATGCAAGCCAAATTGTTACGGGCTTTGCAAGAAAAGAAAATTCGTCCTCTAGGCAGTGATACCGAAATCGAAGTTGATTTTCGTATTATCAGTGCAACACATCAAGATATTGAAGCATTCGTTGAACAAGGCAAATTCCGTCATGATCTGTTCTTTAGAATTCATGTGATGGATATTGTGCTCCCGCCATTGCGCGAACGTGATTGTGATATTCTAATTTTAGCCAATCATTTTCTTCAGCAAATTTGTACAGAGTGGCGTATTTCAACCAAGTCTTTCACTGAACAAGCCAAAGCTTTTCTTTTGCAACAACATTACTCAGGCAATGTTCGTGAATTACGCAATATCATCGAAAAAGCCATTACCATGAGTGATGAAGACTATATTGATATTCAACAGCTGCAACCAGCTCCACATCGTGGTATCCACAAAGTCGAACAGCATGATCTGATGCAAAGTAAAGCCTTGCCTATCGTCATGCCGAATAAAGCACAAAACATTCCAGAAGAAGGTTTGGAGCAATATTTGGAAAAAGTCGAAAAAGAGGTGCTGTTATCTGCGTTAAATCAAACCCATTGGAATCGTACTTTAGCTGCGAAGAAATTGGGCATGACGTTTCGTTCTTTACGCTACCGTTTGAAAAAGTTTGGTTTAGATACCGATGATGATGAATAAAGGCAGCCTATATTCTTCATCATAATATCAATTCAAACGCTTTTGCTTTTTACATGGTTACAGCGTGGCGATATGGATGTTGTCGTTGGGGAGGGAGGGTAGAACACCCCTTGCCCAACACAACATGATTTAACTGCCGAATGTCAGATATAGCAGCATAAACTGCTACAGTGTTATAAATTCACTTTTCTGCACTCAACTTTATCTATCACGATGTTTTAATAGTTGATCTGCAACATTATTTAAATAAGTTTCTTCTTTTAGATCCAAAGCCCATGGATATTCCAAATTAGGGCGAATGCCCTGCCCGTCAATCATATTGCCATTAGGCGTATAATAATGCGAAACCGTCATTTGTAATGCAGCGCCATTTGGCAATGGAAATAACTTCTGTACAACGCCTTTGCCATAGCTTTTTTCACCAATGACCCAAGCACGCTGATGCTCTTTCATTGCAGCCGTAAAAACTTCTGCTGCAGATGCCGAACGACCATTAATCAAAATACCTAATTTGGTATTGGACGACTCATCACCCGGTAAGGCTTGGAATTGTTGATTGCCTTCTGAACGGCTTTTGGTAGAAACAATCGTTCCCTGAGTTAAAAACAGATCAGCCGTTTCAACAGCCGCTGAGAGTAAACCACCGGGGTTATTACGCAAATCGAACAACACGGCTTTTACTTTTTGAGTGCTATATTCTTCAATTAAACGTTTAATTTCATTGGCCGTATCTTGTTGAAAGACTTTGACTTTAAGAACCAAAACCTGATTATGCAACATAACCGGCTCTATATCCGCCACTTCCAATTTTCGATTTCTGACCACAGTGATTGCTGGGCTTTTTTCATTCAGTTGCAACTGAAAAGTTGAACCAATTGAACCATGTAATAAGTCTTCGACTTGCTGAGCATTTAAGTTCTTAAGCTCTTGATTTTCAATTTTAAAAATAGTGAAGCCATTTTTTAAACCGAGTTTAAATGAGTCTGAATTATCGCGTAAATTCTTCACTTTCCATTGATGAATATGATTATCAAAAGCCAATTCAAAGTCAGCAGTCGCAAGGTCACTTTCCGTATATTGCATCAACTGTTTATATTCTTCAGGACTTAGATAACGTGAATAGCGATCTAAACCACCTACCAGCCCTTTGATTGCCTGTAAAAACAAAACATCATCAGGTTTTTCCTGAACATAATTGTCTTTAACGATACCGTAAATTTGCACAAACTGCTCAATCGATTCAATGGGCACTTCGGCAATACTTTCTTCGACATCACCATCAAAATCAAGTGCGGCAGCATTTTCTGCTGCCCAAACTGAATGGCTTCCACAGGCCAACAATCCTGTTAATACAGCAATATATTTCCAAGCTTGAGCCATTCACGCACCTAGTTTTTAATAGAGATAATTTTATGCTTTCAATGTAATTAGATTACGGCCTTGCATTTCTGTCGGTACAGGGAGATGCATTAAACTTAAAATAGTCGGTGCAACATCTGCTAAAACTCCACCTTCAGCAATCGTCGCTGAGGTTGGTCCAACATAAATGAAAGGTACAAGTTCAGTGGTATGCTGTGTATGGACTTGACCACTCACATAGTCCTGCATTTGCTCGACATTACCATGATCAGCGGTAATCAGCATGTGACCATGCTTTGCCATTACAGCTTCATATAAACGACCAAGGCTTGTATCAACCGCTTCAACTGCTTTCACAGCTGCATCAAACACGCCAGTATGGCCCACCATATCGCCATTGGCATAGTTCACCACCAAAAGGTCAAACTCGCCTGAATTGATCGCATCAACCAGCTTGTTGGTGACTTCTGGCGCGCTCATTTCTGGCTGTAGATCATAAGTCGCCACTTTAGGTGATGGGATTAGAATCCGTTTCTCACCTGGATATTCATCTTCGCGACCACCACTAAAGAAGAAAGTCACATGAGCGTATTTTTCTGTTTCAGCAATTCGTAACTGCGTTTTGCCTAAAGAAGATAAGTATTCACCAATTGAATTTTTTAAGCCTTCTGGCATATATGCCACTGGCGCATCTATCGTCGCTTGATAACGCGTTAACATCACAAATTTAGATAGATATGGTACTACTTTACGCTCAAAACCTGCAAATTCTTGCTCTACAAAGGCTTTGGTAATTTCACGTGCACGATCCGCACGGAAATTCATAAAGACCACACTGTCGCCATCTTGGATTTTTGCAATTTCACCAATACGGGTCGCTTTAACAAATTCATCATTTTCATTGGCTGAATAAGCTTGCTCTAAACCATCAACTGCTGAATCAACAACACGTAAAGCTTCTCCTTCAGTCATCAGACGGTAAGCTTGTTCCACACGATCCCAACGATTATCACGATCCATGGCAAAGTAACGTCCAATCATCGTGGCAATACGGCCTTGATTTGGATATTGTGCAAATACCGCATCGAGTTTTTCTAAAGAAGGTTTTGCACTGCGTGGTGGTGTATCACGACCATCTAAGAACGCATGTAAATAGACTTTTGCCCCACGCTTCAAAGCAAGCTCACACATCGCAATAATATGGTCTTGATGAGAGTGGACACCACCCTCTGACAACAATCCCATGATGTGTAATGCACCATTTGCCGCTTTGGCTTTTTCTACCGCATCAATCAGAACTTCATGCTCGAAAAAATCGCCTGTACGGATGTCTTTGGTAATACGAGTAAAATCTTGATACAGCACACGACCTGCACCCAAGTTCATATGACCAACTTCTGAGTTACCCATTTGCCCATCTGGCAAACCGACATCTTCACCTGAACCTGAAATTAAACTATGCGGATGCTTTTCTTGCATCATGGTTAGATTTGGCGTTTTTGCTGCTAAAAACGCATTATCTTCGACCGCTTCACGATGACCCACACCATCCATAATCACCAGAACGTGAGGGATTTTGCCAGCAGTTGCATCCGTCATGATTTACACTCTTTACTGTTTACAAATTAATCGTTACATCTTACCGTTTTTTTACGGCAGACTCTATGCTATGACGATGGCAAAAACGGGTTGCCATCATCTAAATTTCTAATCTAGTTAAAATCCCACTAAACTAAGCAATTGATTCATCAAATTATCTTGCTCTATACAACAAATAACTGCCGATACCAAACATCAATACAATTGGCAAAAATACAAACCAAGCTGGCGATGGTGCATAGACCAAACTCGCATAGCCCAAGAAGTCTTGTATGTAATAGAAGCCCAAACCAACAAATAATGCGATCACTAAACGAAAACCCATAGATTGTTGACGCAAAGGCCCAAAAATAAATGAACAGGCAATCAACACCAAAGCAAGCAATGCAAATGGTGAACCAATATTTTTCCAGAAAGCCAACAGATACGTCTTAGGTACTTGACTATATTCATGCATATATTGCATAAAACTCAATAACTGCGTAGGGGCTAAGTCCTCAGGATTGATGGTCACCATATGCACATATTTCGGTTGCAATGCGAGTGCTAAATCCTGTTGGTTTTTATTGACAACCTGAGCTTGACCATTGGCCAATAAATTGACTTGGGCACTGTGTTTTAAATTCCATTGACCTTCTTTTAAGAACTGCCCTTCTTCCGAATTTAACAATGATTTCATTCGATAATTTTCGTCAAAATCGACAACTTGAACTTGTTTTAACGTCCCTTGTGAATTGGCATAATCAATATAAATAAAGCGTTGGCCTTCACGTGTCCAATAGCCTTTAACTTCCCCAAGCGCCGCAACACTGCGATGGCTTTTAATACTTTTCGCCTGCTCATTGGTATAAGGAATCACAAATTGCGTCAATAAAAATGAAAGCACCACCAAAAGCATAGCAGAACGCATCACCCAACCGACAATACGCCAGAGACTAATACCCGCTGCTCGCATCACAATCAATTCACTGTTGGAAGCCATTGAGCCTAAGCCCAATACAGCGCCGATCAAGGCAGCAATTGGAAGAATCTCATACAAATAACGAGGTGCACCCCATAAAACATATTGCAGTGCATTCCAAGCGGTATAGCCTTGTTTTAGATCACTTAACTCACCCAAATAGGTAAATAAGATCTGTAAGCTGGCAAGGACTGCTGTTGCACCTAACATGGCGAGCAAAGTGGTTTTCGTCACATGTTTTGCGACAATTCTACGTGCTAACATTATGATTTTACTCGCTGTATTTGCTTTTTAATCTTAGGTGCTAATTTCTGTTTTCTTGAAAATAGAGCGGCAGCAACAGCATAGAATAATAACACTGCAGGATATGCCCAAACACCCACCTCATCCTTACTGATACGAGTTCGTATTGCCATAAGTGCTACAATTAAACTGGCAAAAATTAATAATGCTGGAAAAAGTTTGAGATAGCGACCTTGTCTTGGGCTGACTTCACATAATGCTGTTGCCAGCATTAAGGCGACAATAATAGAAAATGGAACAAATAAGCGCCATCCCAACTCACTTGCCACAACGGGGTCATTTCTATTTTCAAGCAATTTGCCAAATGATAGCCCCTCGACTTCATCACTTTCAAACTTGGCTTCTTTATTATTTTCTAAACGCAAACGATATGATTGGAATTCAGTTTGACTATATTTAGGTGTTCCAGGATAAATTTCATAACGACGACCTTGAACTAAATCGACAACACTGGCAGTTTCATTGGCAATTTCAATCCGTGTTGCTTCCTTTGCCAAAATCATGACATCAGGTTTACCTTCTTTTTCAGCACGTTGATAAAAGAAAATATCTTTTAGATTTTTACGATCTTCAGATAAAGAGCCAGCATAAATCGTATAAGCTCCCGAAGAAATAAACTCACGTGGCCGAACTAAATCAAAGCCCGTTCGTACCGCTTGTGTAGAGATCAGTTGCTCATATTGACGAATTCCCCATGGAGACATCCAGATCATTAAGACACTTTGTACACACAAGTAAATAACGGTCAGTGGGATCAATAATCTGGCGACTTGAATACGGCTAATACCACTCCCGTTCAGTACCGCCATTTCATGATCGACATATAAACGACCAAAAACCAGCATCAACCCAATAAAGAAACCCAAAGGAAGAATTAAAGTCAAAAACTCAGGTAAACGAAAACCGATAATACTCAATAGAATACTCGGATCTACACGCCCCATAGCAGCTTGACCAAATCGTTTAATCAATTGCCCACCCATCATAATGACTGTCAGTAATGTGACAACCACAAGAGAGGTCGAAACGACTTGTTTGACAAGGTAACGTCGAATAATCAAATTAATCTTCCAAATAAGGGTAATATCGTGATGTAGCGCTAGTTTACCCGAAGTTAAAATTATAAAACTAGATTGAAATTCTACCATTTGAAGTGGTTCAATGGTTTAATGATTTGAAATGTACAAAAGGCACAAAGACAACACATGAAACTTACGATCAATACGTCATTTTCAGCGTCTACATCTAGCCAGTCGTTATTTATTCTGGTGGATTCTGAAAACGCTAAGCAAGCTCAAGAAACATATAAAATCAATGACTTGAGCAGCATAATTGAAGACACTCAATTCAAAGCAAGTTTAAACGAAACTCTACCACTTATCGGAAAGCTAACTCAAGTTACGCAATGTACTTTAGTCGGCATAGATAAAGCCTCCGAAATTAAAGCCGCGAAATTAGCAAAAATCGCACAAACCATTATCAAAGCTTCACAAAAAAAATTCCAAAAAATTAGCATTGATATTTCGGCTTTGTCGTCTGAGTTACATTATCTATTTGCATTAAATTTGACGCAAGCTGCGTATGCTTATGATGAATTCAAATCGAAGAAGAATGAATTTACTTTAGAAAATATTGAATTTATTGCAACGCAATCGAGTCTGAGTGCAGAGCAGATCACGCTTATTGAAGCTGTTCAAAAAGGACAAAACTTTGCTCGTGACTTAGGTAACTGCCCTCCTAATATTTGCTTCCCTGAATATTTAGCAGAACAAGCACATGCTTTAGCAGCTGAATTCCCTGAGCTTTTACAAGTGACTGTGCTTGAAGAACAACAACTTGCTGATCTAGGCATGCATGCTTTTCTTGCGGTAAGCAAAGGTTCTGATCGTCCAGGACGTGTGATTACGCTTGAATATAAAGCCAATCCTGATCAAGCACCGATCGTGCTCGTGGGTAAAGGTGTGACTTTTGATACAGGTGGTATTTCATTAAAACCAGGCTTAGGCATGGATGAAATGAAATTTGATATGTGTGGTTCAGCATCTGTACTGGGTACGATTCGTGCACTCTGTGAAGCGAAACTCCCCATTCATGTTGTCGGTGCAATTGCCGCCGCTGAAAACATGCCTTCTGGTCATGCAACTCGCCCTGGTGATATTGTAACCACCATGAGTGGGCAAACGGTTGAAATCCTGAATACTGATGCCGAAGGTCGTTTAGTCCTTTGTGATACCTTAACCTATATTAAGCGCTTTAATCCTGCATTAGTGATTGATATTGCAACACTGACTGGTGCTTGTGTGGTCGCTTTAGGTTCAGTGGTTTCTGGTTTATTTACACCAGATGATGAACTTGCAGAAGAAATTACAGCAGCAGGACACACTGCATTTGACCGTGTATGGCGTATGCCCGTATATGACGATTATCAAGAACAACTTGATTCGCCATTTGCCGATATTGCCAATATTGGGGGTCCAAAAGCTGGCGCAGTTACAGCGGCCTGTTTCTTACAACGCTTTACCCGTGACTATCGTTGGGCACACTTAGATATCGCAGGTACAGCGTGGAATTCTGGTGCAAATAAAGGTGCAACAGGACGTCCAGTACCATTGTTGATGCAATTAATTGCCAACCGTGTACAAAAGAATGGCTAAAATTAGCTTTTATTTGTTTGAAAAAAGCCCTGAACGGCAGGTGGAAAGTGCCTGTCGTTTATGTCGTAAAATTTTACGAAATGCAGCCAAAGTTTGGTTGCATTGCCCTGATGTAGAAATGCAGCAACAACTGGATGAACGTTTATGGAGTTTTGATCCGACCAGTTTTATTGCGCATGGAATTGATCAAATTGATGCACCGATCTGTATTTCTTCAAGATTACCTGAGTCTTTAGACTGGATCGTGTTTAATTTTAACAATCAAGCACTTGAACAAGTGACACAATTTAGTCACATTATAGAAATTATTGAAAATGCTGAGTCAGCAAAACAAATTGGTCGAGAGAAATATAAAGCCTATCGACGAATGGGTGTTTCGCCTCAAACATTTAAACTTTAATTCTTCATTCTCATTTTATATCAAGGAGATGCGTGGTGACATTAAATGTCGGTCAAGATTTTAAAAAGCGCTGGTTAGATACGCCTGAAGCGGTACGCCAAACTTTTGTAGATGACCTCAACCGCATCTGTGACCTTCTCAGCCCGACAACAAATGTACAGGACTGGCTAAGTAACGACCAACGCCAAATGCAAGTGGCGCAACTCCAAGTTGAACACGCCTATGCTGAGCTAAAAGCCCAGCTGATTGAAGAAGCGCGAATCCGTAGACAATTGGTTCTTGAAAAATCTTTAGCTGAAAAACGAGCATTACAGCACGCATATAATTTAGAACTACAACAAGATGAAATTCAGCAGTTTGAACATCAACAATTGACCTTACAAAATTTACGTCAACAAATTGATATTGAAATTTCAGAATATAGTGAAAAATACACTAAAAATCCTGATTATCCAGCAATAGATTATGCCAATGGGCAATTCCGCATCACAGATGCACAAATGACTTCAGAGTTGGAAAGTGTTCGTCTACGTCTTGAGTTAGAAGCAGAAACGCTAATCGAACAGAGCCTAAATGCTTTACGTAGCAAACTGCAAACTGCTGCAAAAGAAGAAATTGAATATATTTTGGCAAATTCAAATTTTTCGACAGAAAAAAAATAAAGTTTATTTATTTTAATCGGATATCCAAGTTTACTTGTCACGAAAATGCAATATTAATGTCACATGATAGTCATCTCGGATGGCTTTAAAGCTTATGTGTACAGGTTAAAAATATTTTAAGTGATCAACTCAGTGAGTTTTTATTTTCAATATAAAAATTTCCAATCACTTGCATCAGGATGAATAAAATGGATCTGCTTAACCACATTTCGAACCAAATTGCGCGACTACATTCAGGTGAAAAATGGACTGTTTCTATACAAGATTTACTGATTAGTCGTGTAGATTTTCAATCGCTTTCAGTATTTCTTTCTCGGGAATCTGAAAAAGGGACGTTCTCACTGACTGATATGGACAAGCTAAAATCACACTTTGAACATACTTCACTAACGATTATCAAAAACTAATTAAGCCTGATACTTTGTCTCCTTCTCAAAGCAATTTCTAAGATAAACCAAAGCCTAATTTCGGCTTTGGTTTATCTAAATATAGTGTGGAAACACAAAACCTCAACAGATAATTTTTGAAATTAGCTTTGCTTCAACCCGCAAGGTCTCATTGTTGTTTTGATCAATTTCAACCAAATATTTTCCATTGGAATAAAAAATAGAATTGTCTTTTAGAGCAAAACTCATCACGCCCTTTTTTAATACGATCATCTCACCAGAAGCTGTCATTTTGATCAACTCCCACGAGTTTGGAATCATCCCAGGATATTTTTCGCCAGCCTTCTGATTACGTTCTAAGTTTTGCTGAGCCTTAATTAAATTACCTTCAACAAATAGTTCTTCTTCTGACTTTTGTTGCGATTTGGCTGGATTATTTCCAGACGTTGTTTTTAACGATTCACCCGTATAGCGTTGAGTAAAGAAATCTAACCACCCCACAATCGCACGAATAATTTTAAAAGGCGCAAAAATAATATCTTTGAACGTTGTTAAAGGAGATTGGTGAGAACCATCACGGGAATATGGGCGCTTAATAAAGTACAAATTGCCCAGTCCATCCATTTTCGGTTTAAAGAAATCAAACTTTGGATTTGAAGCGATTGTTTGCAACTCGCCTGTTCCCATATCCAAATGAAAAATTTCTTTGGGACTATAGGCAATACGGTGTTCACCATAGGCTAAACCACACGAATCATAATATAACTGCATGGTATCTCGCGGATCAAAACATGGATTTGAATCCTGACAATCCCCTTCGGTCAAATACTGTGTTCGATTGGCGTCTAAAGGTAAAATACAAATATGTCGTTCATAGCCCTGTGTGTTGACGGATAGTGCTAAACGCTTTTTAGACTCATCATAAGCCATGTCCTGCACCACAAAATCATTCTTTCTTAACACTAAGCCTTCGGTTTCTTGTAAATCTGTCAATGATTTGATATTGATCGAAGTGCCTTCTTGCAAACAAGCGGTATAAATCATTTTACGATCAGTAGTCAGAGCAACATCTGTTGGGAAAATATGGGTTAAATCGACTTCATCATCTTGTGAAGATGTTCGCATGAACTGTGCACCCGTACCTTTGGTTTTCCAATCTTTACGTTGTTGAATCTCAACTAAATTCTTTTTATATAAGTCAATCGCTTGGCAAGGAACCGTAATACTTTTATTCCCATCCAATAAATACAGATTTTGATTCGATAAATAAAGCAATGCTGCCATGTGTATTCCTTAATTTTACCTGCAATGGCGTGTTTCTCAATATTCCAGTTACAGTGTTTCTTGTAATTTGATGGATTTTCAATATAGCACAAGATGATGTCAGACAATTTGAATCTGTGTTCATCAATTTTCCCATTGTACTGACTTTCAAGCACAAAAAAAGCCTTTCACGAGAGAAAGGCTTTGATCTGTATACTGCTTTCTATTGCGTAGATTAAGGCTGTTTTAAATAAGGCCACGCTGCTTTTAAATAAATAAACATCGACCAGAGTGTCAAGATGACCGCGGTATATAGCAAAGCATAAGCCAGTATTTCAAGCGGCTGCCAATTCAATAAAAACACCGTGATTGCAATCATCTGAAAGGCTGTTTTATATTTACCCACCGTGGAGACGGCCACATTGGTACGCGCACCTAATTCAGCCATCCATTCACGTAGTGCTGAAACTGTAATTTCACGTGAAATAATCACAATTGCAGCAAATGCCATAGTGATTGATGGTTGCCACTGCACTAAAACAATCAGTGCTGCTGCCACCATTAATTTATCTGCAACTGGATCTAAAAACCGCCCAAAAGCTGAGGTTTGATTTAAAGTTCGTGCCAGATAACCATCAAACCAATCTGTGACTGCTGCAACAACAAAAATTGCAGTCAAGATAATATGACGCGTCATACCACCTGTATGTCCAGCCACACCAATTGCAGGTGGCCAATAGGCAATTATTAAAAAAACAGGAATTAACGCGATTCGAGCAAGCGTCAAGATATTTGGAATATTCAGGATACGACCTGTAGTCATAGACACCGCCAGTGAGTCCCCTACTTACCCGAATGAAGGTAAATAATAATTTAGAGTAAAGCTCTATTTCGTTAGTACTTTAAACGATTCACATGAAACTGTCGACTAGGTAAATACCGTAACCGTCTGTCTTGCAATCGCAATGAGTCGATTTTGTTCATCCCAAAGATAGGCATGTTCTGTTGCATATCCATGCTCAGCAAAGTCTGTAATCACTTTATACTTAAACCAATCATTCAACTGATTTTGTAAAGGATGGATAAACGTTACTTGCCAAGTCAGTGTACTTGCAGGCGCAGGCAGTTTAAACATTGGCAATACACCCGGAGGCCAAACGTCCATTAAGGTCATGATATCTGAGACATTCATTGCTCGATTGGCATGTAGCTCAGGGTCAAAACGACACCAACCTGAGAAATCAGGCTGCTTACTGCCTGACATTGGATAATTCCCTTCAGTCCATGCCAGTTGAAAATTTTTTACACACTCAGGAAAAGGTAAATATTTAGGGACAATATTAATCTGGTCAAGTGGCGGAAAATCAGGAGCTTGAGGCTCTAAAGACACTTGAATTTTAGAATCGCGTTGGCTACCAAAACTTGCAATTAAAATACTCTGCACAGCTTCATTTTGCCACAGTCTGACTTCAATTGTGGTAACTGACTTACCCTGTCTCAGAATTTCAGCAGTCAATTTCACTGGCGTTTCTTCAACAGGCCCAACAAAAGTGACACTACAACTTAACAACTTTTTAACTGGATCATGAATGGTTGCAATTGCTTTATAAACCAACATACCTGCAACAAGACCACCAAAGATGGTGCGCCCCTGCAACCACCCTTGAGGAATATCAATCCACTCTTCTTGTTCAATCTGCTGAAATAGCAATTCTAATGACATGATCCGTCCAATTTTCCGATCTTTGCTGTACTGTTTCATATTTAACGTGAGATGAAAATGATCAGTGACTCATGCGTCAATGGTTGTTTTGGCAAATGCGGTTAAGATCGATCTCTTTAACTCAGACTCCAAACCACTTAAATGGCGTCTATAACGACTAGAATAAGGTTTTAACACATTGTATTATATATATAATCAATCTTTTTTTTAAATAGACTATCTAATTACAGAAAAAGACAATCCTACAGGACTTGAATATTTCCAGAAGCAGCATCTCTTGGCAGCAATAGCAGTTTATATAGGCTCTACTTTACATTCGAAATAGGATGACATGATCCTGCGTTACCCAAAATACTAAAACGTGCTTTTTACTATTACGAATTGCTTGATCAACTATGCAAGCATTATCTTTGCTCATAAAGTCATGAACAATCTTATCAAGATTCAGAGCAGCACTATTTCAATATCAATTGTTTTTTTATATGTTCAATTACCTGAATTACCTTCGCTGATTGTGCTTTCCTGTGTGTTGTCACTGCCCAAATATTGGTTTCGCCTAAATGCCACTGCGGTAATATACGGGTCAATCTTTGCTCCTTGACTGATTGCTCTACTTCAAACTCACTTAGAGTACAAATTCCATACCCCTGTTCACACATTTTCCGAAGAAGTAAAATATTATTAATTACAAACTTCGGTTTCATTTCCACTGTAAAATTCAAATACTCATATTCATTAAAGAAATGTAATTGTCTCAATCCTGCACTATTGAATTGCACGTGTAACCATTCACAATTTTTTAAATCAGTTGGGTGACTAGGTATACCATTTTCTTCTATCCATCCCAGAGTTACATACAACCCCATTCGCATTGTTCCAATTTTGTGTGCGATATAAGAAGAATCTGGCATCTCCCCTATCCGTATAGCTAAATCAACTCTTTGTTCAATTAAATCAATATGGTCATCATGAACCTGTAGATTTATACTTAAGTGTTGGAATTCTTGACTCCATTCTCCCAAACTGCTGACCAAATAAGTGGCCAACCCAACAGGAGCTGCTATACGAAGCTCGCCAAAGGGTTCCTCTATTTCAGATTCCAATACTGCCTGAGCATTATCTGCAGCCTGACATAACTGCTGACAATAGTAATAATAGCGTTTACCAACGTCCGTTAGAGTCAATTTTCGAGTTGAGCGGTGTAATAAAGTGATACCACTATGATTTTCTAAATAGCGAATTTGCTGACTTATAGCTGAAGGTGACATATCCAATAGCCGCCCTGCTGCACTCATTGAGCCTTGCTCAACAACTTTGGTGAAAATAACCATCCGTTTGTAATGATCCATTTTAAACTACAGCTTCAAGGTGGTAGATCAAAAACACTACTATTTTCGCTTATGAGTTTCAAATACTATTTTAATTAAGAAGTAATTTTAATTATTGAGTAATCTGAAATGAAAATAGCTCTAATTGGCGCAACTGGATATGTAGGATCAGCTTTATTTACAGAATTGCTTGATCGTAAATATCAAGTAAAAGCACTTGTTCTTGACCCAAGTTCGATAAAAGCAGGAGATAATTTAGAGATTATCCAAATAGATGTAATGCATGAGGATTCATTAGTATCTGTTTTAGAAGATGTGGATATAGTTGTGAGTGCATTTAATCCAGGTTGGACTAATCCTAATATTTGTGAGGATTATCTAAAAGGCTCACGCTCCATTCTAAATGCAGTAAAAAGAGCAAAAGTTAAACGCATTTTGATCGTTGGTGGTGCGGGTAGTCTTTATGTTGCACCAGGTGTACAAATAATTGACACTCCAGAATTCCCCAAAGAATATTTCGAGGGAGCAAATGGTCCCCGAATTCTACTTGACGAGTTGAAAAAAGAAACGCAATTGGATTGGACAATGATCAGCCCTCCAATTGGATTCTCGCCAGCAAATCCTGGGGTTCGGACTGGAACATATCGTTTAGGTACTGATTCACCATTAATGAATGAGAATCAGCCAGGTACAATTTCTGCTGAAGATTTAGCAATTGCATTAATTGATGAAATGGAACAGAAAAAATTTGCATGTCAACGTTTCACTGTCGCTTACTAACCAAGTAAAGCAAAATAGAATTCATGAAAATTTCAATTGAAAACCAAACATATATTTTAGATCCTGATAAGCTAGAACATTATTGTGAAAATATATACATCTATAGTGATTTATTAGTCAGCCCTAAAAATAAGGATGGTTATGAAATAATTCATGAAAAAAATATTATACTAATAAATGTGGAAACTTATATTCCACTGCAAAATGCTACACTTCCTCAAACGGAAGTGCAGCATCAGTTTATAAGCAGAAAATTAGCCAATATTCTCAATGGTTTAAAAAAATTGGATGTTGAGCTGACTAAACAAAAAAGTGACACTGTAATATTACAACCCGATTTACAACTAAGTCTGGGGATGGTTAGTGCGGTAGCAAATAAAGAATTTGATAGAAATATGCTAATTAATATACTTGATTCAGGTGCAGAATTTTTCGTAACCAGAAATTAAGTGTACTAGCTCAAACCAGATCTGACAGTTACCCATTTTTTAGTGTGCCTGTCAGGTTAAATTTGAGCTAAATTCTTCTCAGCCCAAATTCGCTTCCCATCAAGTAATGTTTCCAGTGGTGTGCGACCACAGCACATTTTTCCCTGATGAGTTCGTTCAGTATTATAGAATTTTTGCCAAACGTCTAGATCAGCTTGTAATTCCTCTAATGTACTATATAGCTTCTTCCTAAATGTAATTTGATAAAACTCCTGCAAGATCGTCTTATGGAAACGCTCGCATATTCCATTCGTTTGTGGGGATGCTGCTTTTGTTTTGGTGTGATCAATATCATTGATGGCTAAATATAGCTCATAATCATGTTGTTCAACCTTACCGCAATATTCAGTACCTCTATCTGTCAGGATACGCAGCATTGGTAGATCCTGCGACTGATAAAATGGTAGTACACGATCATTTAACAGATCTGCCGCTGTAATCGGTGTTTTCGTTGTATAGAGCTTGCAATGAACGACTTTGCTGTAGGTATCGATGAAAGTTTGTTGATAGATTCGACCGACACCTTTCAGATTGCCAACGTAAAATGTATCTTGGGCTCCAAGATATCCTGGATGGTGTGTTTCTATTTCGCCACAAGCAACATCATCTTCATGTTTACGCTCAAGTGCAGCAATCTGATGATCATTTAACTCAAAGCCATCTTGTGCCACTTTGGCTTCTAAGGCTTTCAATCGCTTTTTAAAATTCTCTAAATTGTGGCGAAGCCAAATAGATCGAACCCCGCTACCTGAAATGAATACACCATTTTTACGCAATTCATTACTACTGCGGTGTTGACCATAAGCTGGATATTGGATTGCGAAATCAATAACGGCTTGTTCTGTCGCATCGTCTACACGATTCTTAAGATTCGGTACTCTTCGGGATTTATTGATGAGTGAATCAACATCACCTGATTCAACGAGTTCCTGATAACGGTAAAAGGTATCTCTAGAGACACCCATGACTTTACAAGCTCTGGATACATTTTGAAGTTCTTCAGCTAAATTGAGTAAGCCTACTTTGTGTTTGATGATTTGATTGTTAGTATGCAACATAAGAAAGTTACCTTTGTTTGATTAAGATTCGACACCTTTATCAAAACGGGTAACTTTCTCTTTTTCAAGATCAATGTCTGATCAGATCTGAACTAATACAAATTAAGCAACTACTAAATTAATCCTATTCCGCTTTATTTCTAAAATAACTGCTTTATTCATGCAACACTTTATAAATCATTCGTGCCATAACATCGCCTAGACCGGGAACATTTTTTAAGTCATGTTCAGAGGCTTTAAGCACCCCTTGAATACCACCAAAATGGGTCAGTAAATCACGACGACGTTTTGGACCTAAGCCCGGAATAGCCTCAAGTACCGAACCTCCACGACGCTTATCTCGTTTAGCGCGATGTTTGGTGATTGCAAAGCGATGTGCTTCATCACGGACCTGTTGAATCAAATGCAGAGCTTTATGGTCTTCAGGAAGCTGAATCTTCGTGCCATCGGTAAAATGTAGTGTTTCTAAACCGGGTTTACGCCCTTCACCTTTGGAGACACCCACCATAAATGCATCTAAACCAAGCTCTTGCATAACTTCCATCGCCATATGAAGTTGCCCTTTACCCCCATCAATCAATAATAAATCGGGTAACATGGCTTTTTTATAACGGCGTGTTAAGGCTTGGCGCATTGCGGCATAATCATCACCGCCAGTAATATCTTCAATCGCAAATTGGCGATAATCGCGTTTACGTGCGCCACCTGCATCAAAAACCACACATGATGCAATGGTCGCTTCGCCCATAGTATGCGAAATATCAAAGCATTCAATACGATCAACAGGTCGCCCACAAACTTGTTCCAATTGATGAAAACGCTCATTTAATTCTAAATGATTGGCTAATTTTCCTTTGATCGCATGCTGAACATTCATCTCAGCCAACTCAAGCCATTCAGCACGAGTTTCACGAACATTGTGTTTAATCTGAATTTTCTTTTCAAACTGTTGATGTAAAGCCGCTTCCAGTTCCTTTCGGTCTGTCACATTCACATTGACAATCAGTTCAGCAGGAACTTCATCTGCAACTTGAAAATAAAAATTGGCGATAAAATCAGACAACATTTGCCCCAAATCATCATCTAACATATCTGGAAAATAACTTTTTCCACCCAGCATTTTCCCATTACGCACATGCATGATCTGTACACAGGTCACACCCGCTTGATAGGCAATGGCGAGAATATCAGCTTCACCTTTGACTTTATAAATGGCTTGCTGTGCTTGGACATCACGCAGTAAGGCCATGCGGTCACGGTAAAATACCGCTTTCTCAAATTCTAAATTTTCTGCAGCTTGTTCCATTTTTTGAATCAATTCCTGATTCAGTTCTTTGGTATCACCATTTAAAAAACGAATCGAGTTTTGTACGTCTTCATTATAAGCTTCGGCTGAAATCAGCCCTACACAAGGCGCAGTACAACGCTTGATCTGATATTGCAGACAAGGACGTTTACGCTGTGAAAAATAGCTATTTTCACATTGACGAACATTAAATAATTTTTGTAGAACTAAAAGTGTATCTCTTGCATTATAAGCGCTTGGATAAGGGCCAAAAAACTTACCCACTTGATGTTTGCCTTTGCCCCGTCCTGAAGCAATACGTGGATAAGGTTTATCTGCGGAGACAAAAATATAGACATAGGATTTATCATCACGCAACATAATGTTATACGGTGGGCGATGCAGTTTTATTAGATTCTGTTCGAGTAATAAAGCTTCCGTTTCAGAACGGACGACAAGGGTTTCAATATTATAAATACGTGCAACCAAAGCCTGTGTTTTCGGATGTTCAATGGTTTTGACAAAATAACTCAGTACGCGATTTTTTAGATTTTTGGCTTTTCCGACATATAATAATTCACCCTCTTTTCCCAGCATTTTATACACACCAGGTAAAGTCGTCATATTGGCTAGAATCTTTTCGATATTTTCACGTGCGTTTTCGTTCACAGTAGACTTTTAACTTTGGACTATAAATGGATGATGTAGTTAGATCATCCATTTTTCAAGTCTACTTGAGTGAATTACTTGCGCTTTCTATTGGAACATATCTTGATTTTTCATTTTTTAAAGGGCTGATTCGCAGCTTTATAGGCGATCCTGTTCATCCAATTACACGCCAATTCATCAGATTTATGATAAAAAAATTCATTTTGAGGATGATATTTTCCACGATAGTCGTTTCCATCTATTGTGAGCTTTACATTGCTATATAGGGTGTTTTCCTTGTCTTTGAATCGCGTCCAAGCCACATTATTCCAATTTCCTGTTGCTTCTATTTCTAAATCTGCAAATACCTTTGCATCAACGATATACGGTAAGAACTCAATATATTCCTGATTACTATTGGCTGACAAACTTTGCCAACAAATAGAGCCTTTTGGAAATACTTCATTTGGCGAATAACCTAACCCTAAGATTGCAAGTAAAATCTGACCTGTCACACTACTCCTCATTTGACGGATTGGATTATAAATATCATCCGTAATCAATTGCCCAGAGACATCAATTTTCTTATATTGATAAGATAAAACCAAAGGTTGTTCAGCAATATAATTACTCACGGAATATTGTAATTTCGTTCCATCAAATGTTGCAGACTCACCCAGCAAGTATGTATTTTGATCTAATTGTGGTGGGGTAAATGTCGAAATCGCATTTTGTGTTAGATAATATTTTGAAGTTTCTTCTATAGAAGCATCTTGAACCAAGAGATTTTTATTTTCATTAATATGGTAAGTTTTTGCTCCGAATAGTAAGTCAATGCCTCCACCTTGAAATGAATATAGGGTATCAAATTTATCTGATTCGCTTTTTGAATCATCCGATCCACCACCACACGCTGTTAAAATTAAAGCATTGATTATAAAAAATATTGTTTTTTTCATTATAGCAGTTCACTCGACTATTTATTTTGAATCATTATTAACCAATATTTCATAAAATCACAAGTGAAAATTGCTTAAAATTTGACTGTTTTTATTTCCATATAGTTGATTATTAACATTATTACAACCTTGCTTAGGCCTTATCATTTATCTTTCATCTCTATAAAAAAGCTATTTTACCGTTTATGAAAATCAGGCTTGAGGATGATCTTTATCATGATATTGTCTCATCACTTTCTCTTTATAGACTTTAAATGCATTAAAGCCTTGTGAAAGCACAAGCAACATTTCTGCTGCACTGTTCACCCATACAGCATCATTCAAATCGGGAATATTGTGTTGATCATGATTAGTAGCTGGAATGATATACATGGGATTAGTTTGCGGATTGACGATCAGCATTTTTCCAGCCACGCACAGATCATAAATAAAGATGCATTCTTCTTCACTTAGTGTGGCATGGTATATTCCACCTGTAATAGGTTCAGATTGCTCTAATGGGTCTAAATATAAATCACTCAAATAACCATTAAAAGCTAAAGCCTTTTCATTCTGATCAACTAATGCTCCACTACCTACTTGAGTATGAACATATAATTGATTTTCCGCTAAAAATCTGGCGAGTCCATCACGATCGGCATCGACTATCTCCTGATTTTTTATCCGTATAAACAGTAGAGAAAAGCCCATAATAGATTCCTTTATGATAGTTTTAAAATATTTATCACAAACGATCGCTATTCTCTATTTATTTAAATCTGAGTACGACCGACTTCTACTGCCTGACGGAAGGCCTGTTGATCTCTTGGAGAAACCAAGACCTGTTTGATTTTTCCATCTTTCATATATTCGATTTTCAAACGATCTAGAGATAAGGCAGGTGATGAAATCGAATTATTGGTTTTGCTGATGTTTTGAATATTTTTCAATGGGATATGCCATTTTAAAAATAGACTATGAATGATCAATGCTTCATTTTCAATGATATAGCGTGTATTGAAAACCGGCCACCAAATCACAGCAATAGTTAACATATACACCGCTGTATGCTCAGGATATTCAACCATAGTGCCTTTTGCATACATGGTATAAAGCAATTGAATCAGTAGACCTGTCATTGCGATTAAAAAGCCTAAAATCCACCAATCAATTTTAGTATGAAATTTTTGCATCACGCTCTTCAAAGTTTCCCCATACAAAATATTATTCTATCTGAATTTCGAGTTAAATATGACTATAAAATCATCAATTTACATAATAAAAAACGCCCTTTCGAGCGTTTTAATTTTTGACTAAATGTTTAAACATCAATTTTTTAAATAGCGATCAAAAATTTCAGAAAAATCATAATTCTCAATTTGTCGAATACGCTGATTGGCATAATCTTCAACTTGTTGTGCAGTCTGATTGATGATTTCAGGTAAATTTAAAATTGCCTGTTCACTAAGCTCTCTTAAATTAAACATTTTCTGCACATTGTCAGTGCTTTGTAATAATACATTACGTTTACGATTGATCTCTTTGCAGGTTTCACCAATGGTAAATAATGCTTTATAGAGATCGCGAATTTTCTCGATTTGTTTTTTATCAATATCGATAGAGAAATGCTGTTCACCTAATTGAAACTTGATTTCAGCATCTAAATCCACGGTACCTGCTGTTTCTAAAAGTACATTTTTAATTGGATTGTGCTTATACAAGTAACGATACAACATGCGTTTTTTACTGATCGCACTTTTACCATCTAGGTGCATAAAGGCCACATTGGTAAAGCAATATTCATCTGTTTTGCTTTTAATGACAAAGAAAATTTTCTCGTTATCTTCATGAAAAATATAATCATCAATATCTGTTTTATTGAAATCATGTGGCTCAATAATTGTTCCAATATCACTCATACCCATCATTTCTGAGGCTAAATTTTTAAACATTTTGTGTTTTCCAGCGCTTTTATAAATTATGAAAGTAAATTAAAAAAAACGAGCGTTAAACTCAAGTCAAAATTTGTTATTAAAAAAAACGCCCTGACGGGCGCTTTAAATCAAATCATTTTTTCAAAAAATGCAATGATCTGTGACATATATGGTCGAATAAAAATCAGGAAGAAAATCCCTAACATCAAGAACCACTTTAAAAAGTAATACAACTGACGATTGGTTTTTTTCAAGGCTTTGGCTTTAATGCGGATTTGGTACACATAACCAAAAACTTTGTTTAACCCTCCTGTTTGATCGCCCGCCTCATTTGGAGAGCTGGCAGCTGTCATCACTTTTTTACCAAACCAGTGGTTAAAGCGCTGCATAAACCTTGTTTTTAATGGGCGCTCTACATCAGCAAAGAAGATAATACGATTTTGGTCCGTGGTATTTTCAGCATAATGAATATAGGTTTCATCAAAAACCACGCTTTCACCATCTCGCCATGAATAACGCTGACCATCTACATCAATAAAGCAACGATCATCATTTGGTGTAATGAGCCCCAAGTGATAACGCAATGAACCTGCATAAGGATCACGATGGCGCACTAATCGACTATCAGGTGCAAGCTCTGTAAACATTGCCGCCTTAATACTTGGCAAGGTTTTCAACAATTCAGTTGTTTTCGGGCAGAGTTCTGCTGCTGACGGATGCGCTGAGTCATACCATTTTAGGTAAAAGCGTTTCCAACCTGTTTTAAAGAATGAATTAAAGCCTAAGTCATCATATGTACTTGAAGCCTTAATTCCACCTTTGGCATATAACGCTTGCGCCTCTTCACGAATCATTTCCCAGTTTTCATCTAACACTTTTAAATCTTTAAAATGTTGTGTGTCGATATACGGCTGATTCGGCACTTTTGAAAACATATACATGAGAAAGTTAATTGGCGCGAGTATCGTTGAATGGTCAAAAAATTGACGATAAAACGAATGTCGCACTTTACCGCGATTTTGGATATACAAAGCAGAAATCACAAAAATCGCCAATATGATCCATTTAATCATACAGCACTCTTTTCATTAATCAGGTTAATCAAGCAACATGTGCTGATAGAATTTTAAATCTCAAAAAGGGAGAATGTTTCTACAAATTATAACAAATCTATAAATCAAAAAGCCACAATGATCTAATTGGATGTTTTTTATTAATTATTATTAAAAACAAACCAAATTTGTAGAAGTGACTACAAATTTGGTTTAAGTTTTATTAGACAGACATCTAAGTTGTTTTCTTATTTATTCCAATCAATAAGTCTTAAAGAAGCCAAAGCTGATGCAGCTTGCGTGTTATATATAAAACACCCATTCTTGGACTGTTCAATATTTAACGTTGCTGTTCTTCTTTGTTTGTCTGTTGTCGCTGCAGCTAGCAGTTTTTCCCATTGTTTAATTTCTTTGGCTCTCGTCCATTCAATGTCACTATCGTAATCAGCCAAATATGTTTTATTTTGATATTTAACCGCAACTGCACTTTTATCCCTCACCCCCGTATCAGTTTCATAAATAGTTGTCCAAGGAACATTTTGCCAATTACCACTTGAATAACGATAAGTTATACCGAATGCTTCATATGTTTTATTCAAATAGTTCTCATAGCTAAGATTACCACTATCAAACTCTTCAAATGTTTGATTAAACTCATCATCTGTATTAAAACTAAAATAATCTTGGTTGTTCTTTCTGGAAATAAAACGATAACAGTTACTCCCCTGTGGAAAACGATCATTACCGTATGAAGCTAATAATTTTCGTGCTTCAAAATAACTATTTTCACTATCGAAACCTAAACTACGATAGCCTGGTAAAACTGTATCAAAAATATTTTTTCCTGAGACATCAACTTTTTCTAATTTAATATCCGTTTTAACATTACCAAAGAATGTTAATGTCCATGAAGTCATAGAATTTAATGCAACTGTATTCGCAGCAATCTCTAGCGGAGTATATAATTTGTTGGCTGTTAATACATATATATTTAAGCTCGTGTTGGTTGTCTCATCCTTAAACTGTTTATTGAAAATTTCAAAATATTTCATCGTTAAGTTATCGGAACCCTTATTCAATGCGTAATCAACTGAGTAATAGCGTGTTCCATTATCCAAGCTGTCTTGTGCTGTTGAAGGTTTCGAATTATCTGATGAAGAGTCACCACCTCCACCGCATCCAACCAAAGACAAGGATAAAAAAATAGCTGTAAATACGAGGTTCTTGTTTTGTGTATTCATAATGGGTTCTTTTTTTGAGTAAATACCAAGCAAATATTACATATATAATACAAAACATTCAATAGATTATAAAGATTTTCTAAAGATATAATTAAATTTTACACCAATTGACCTAAATGACAAAAAAAATGAATCACTATGGATGGCTATTCTTATTCATTTTTGTAAAGAAATGCTCAAAGGAATTCACATTAAATAAATAAATTTCAAATATTTATGCAAAAAACCTATAAAATTCTTAAAATTTAAAAGCTTAATTTAATCTTCTACTCAAAAAAAATTGATGACCCTTGCGTCACGGCTTGATACAACTTGTTAGGTTATTTTTAGATATAGTTATCGTAAGATTAGTGAAGTCGAAATGTGTGCGGGAATTGCATACACACTTCAAAACATCAACTTAAGAAGTCCTCCAAAAAAGGAGATCAGGGCATGATCCACGCTGGCAATGCCATTACCGTCCAATTGCTTTCGGACGGAATTGCAGAATTCCGCTTTGACTTACAAGGTGAGTCGGTTAACAAATTCAACCGTGCAACGATTGAAGACTTTAAAGCTGCTATTGAAGCTGTAAAAAATAACAGTGAAGTGAAAGGTCTAATCGTTACCTCTGGTAAATCAACATTTATCGTTGGTGCAGACATTACTGAGTTTGGTGAAAACTTTAAGCAAGGTGAAAGTGCAATTGTAGAATGGGCAATGCCTGTTCACGAGATTTTTAACGCTTTTGAAGATCTAGAGATTCCTAAAGTTGCTGCGATCAATGGTATTGCATTGGGCGGCGGTTTTGAAATGTGTTTGGTATGTGACTACCGCGTAATGTCAAATGCTGCAACAGTGGGCTTACCAGAAGTTAAACTAGGTATCATTCCTGGTTTTGGTGGTACTGTTCGTCTAAGCCGTTTGATTGGTATTGACAATGCGGTTGAGTGGATCGCGACTTCGGCAAACAAACGTCCAGATGCTGCGCTGAAAGACGGTGCAGTAGATGCAGTTGTTGCGGCGGATAAACTCCAAGAAGCTGCGATTGATCTTGTTAAACAAGCAATCTCTGGTCGTTTAGACTGGAAAGCAAAACGTCAAGAAAAATTAGAGCCTGTTAAATTAGACATGCTTGAACAAATGATGGCGTTTAACTCATCTAAAGGTGTGGTCCTTGCGAAAGCAAACCCTGCTCAATACCCTGCGCCAAAACTTCTGCTTGATTCACTTCAAGCAGGTGTAAGCCAAAAACGTGATGAAGCGTTAAAAATTGAAGCTGAAGCATTTGCTAAAGCTGCGATTACACCACAAGCAGGTGCATTGATCGGTTTATTCATCAATGACCAAGTTGTGAAAAAAGCCTCTAAAAAACATGAGAAAGGTGCTCACCCTGTTAACCAAGCAGCTGTTTTAGGTGCGGGTATTATGGGTGGCGGTATTGCTTACCAAGCGGCAAGCAAAGGTACACCAATCATCATGAAAGACATTGGTAACCCACAGCTTGCTTTGGGCATGTCTGAAGCGAATGGCTTGTTGACTAAACAAGTTGAACGTAAAAAGATGACACCTGCAAAAATGGGTGAAACACTTGCACGTATCCGTCCTACTTTAAGCTATGACGAGTTTAAAGAAGTTGACATCGTGATTGAAGCAGTCACAGAGAATCCTAAAATCAAGGAAGCTGTGTTACGTGATACAGAAGCAAAAGTTCGTGACAATACAATCATTGCTTCAAATACCTCTACGATTTCAATCACGCGTCTTGCAAATGCATTGACTCGTCCTGAAAACTTCGTGGGTATGCACTTCTTTAACCCAGTTCACATGATGCCTTTGGTTGAAGTGATCCGTGGTGAGAAAACATCTGAAGAAGCAATTGCGACAACTGTTGTTCTTGCTCAGAAAATGGGTAAAACACCAATCGTTGTAAACGACTGCCCTGGCTTCCTTGTAAACCGTGTATTGTTCCCTTACTTTGGTGCGTTTGACCTTCTGCTTAAAGATGGCGCAGACTTCCAACAAGTTGACAAAGTCATGGAAAAATTCGGCTGGCCTATGGGACCTGCTTATTTGATCGACGTTGTTGGTATCGACACTGGTGTGCATGGTGCTGAAGTTATGGCTGAAGGTTTCCCAGACCGCATGAAGCCTGACTATAAAGGCGCGATCGAAATCATGTACGAAAACAAACGTCTTGGTCAAAAAAATGACATCGGTTTCTACAAATACGAGCTTGATCGTAAAGGTAAGAAAGCGAAATCTATTGATCCAACTGCGTATGAGCTTGTTGCAACGATGGCAACAACTGAAAAACACGAGTTTGATGCTCAAGAAATTATTGACCGTATGATGCTCGCGTTCTGTAACGAGACTGTTCGTTGCTTAGAGGACAACATTGTTTCTACTGCTTCTGAAGCAGATATGGCAATGATCATGGGTGTAGGTTTCCCTCCATTCCGTGGTGGTCCAGCGCGTTACATCGACCAAACAGGTGTTGCTGAATATGTTGCGCTTTGCGACAAATATGCACACTTAGGTAAGGCTTATGAAGCGCCACAAATGTTGCGTGACATGGCTGCAAACAACAAAAAATTCTACGGTTAAGGAGCAACGTGAATGGCTACTTTAAATCCACGTGACGTTGTCATCGTTGATGGCGTACGTTCTGCAATGGGTAAAACCAAAAACGGTATGTTCCGCAATGTACGTGCTGACAGCTTATCTGCTGAATTGGTTCGTGCTTTAGTTGCTCGTAACCAGTTTGATGTAAATGAAGTTGAAGATTTGATCTGGGGTTGTGTTAACCAAACCCTAGAACAAGGTATGAACATTGGCCGTAACATCGTGTTATTGGCTGACTTGCCGAAGACTGTTGGTGGTCAAACTGTAAACCGCCTCTGTGGTTCTTCTATGCAGTCAATCCATACTGCTGCGGCGCAAATTGCAACCAACCAAGGTGATGTATTCATCATCGGTGGTGTAGAGCACATGGGTCACGTTGGTATGATGCACGGCATCGACCTTAACCCAGAAGCATCTAAGCATTATGCGAAAGCATCTAACATGATGGGCTTAACTGCTGAAATGTTAGGTCGTATGAATGGCATTAGCCGTGACGAACAAGATGCGTTTGGTGTTGAATCTCATCGTCGCGCTTGGGCTGCAACTCAGGAAGGTCGTTTCAAAAACGAAATCGTGGGTGTTGAAGGTCATGATGCCAATGGCTTCAAAATCCTTTGCGACATCGACGAAGTAATTCGTCCAGATGCAAACCTTGAAGCATTCAAAGCGTTACGTCCAGTATTTGACCCTAAAGGTGGTACTGTAACTGCTGCGACTTCTTCTGCATTGTCTGATGGTGCGTCTGCAATGTTGTTGATGTCTGCTGAACGTGCTCAAGCTTTAGGTCTTAAGCCACGTGCTGTGATTCGCTCTATGGCGATTGCAGGCTGTGATGCTGCGATCATGGGTTATGGTCCTGTTCCTGCAACACAGAAAGCGCTTAAACGTGCTGGCTTAACGATGGAAGACATTCAAACCATCGAGTTAAACGAAGCATTTGCTGCTCAAGGTCTTTCTGTAATGAAAGGCTTGAACATCTATGACAAGCAAGACAAGATCAACTTAAACGGCGGTGCGATTGCATTGGGTCACCCATTGGGTTGTTCTGGCGCACGTATCACCACTACATTGTTGAACGTGATGGAACAACAAGATACACAAATCGGTCTTGCAACGATGTGTATCGGTCTTGGTCAAGGTATCGCGACAATTATTGAACGTGTTTAATTCTTAATTAAATACCAAGATAAAAAATCCCCGCTTAATGCGGGGATTTTTTAGTAAAAAACAATAATAAAGCTTTTTTAGACTTTATTATTAATAACATCTAACCTAATCTGTTTATTCTTTACACAGAAATTAAATCTTGCTTAATAATGACCGAACGTAGCTATGAAAAAAATTTTATTCCCCCTTGTTGCAAGTTTTGTATTTACAGGCTGTGCAACAACAAAAATTTCCACTGAAACTCGTAACCAACTTAATCAAACACAAACAGCACTGAAAGCTAAACCTGTGGCTATTTTAGTCAATAGTTGCTTACTCACCAATGAGGTGGGCAAAGATCTTATTCTGAATCAACCCTCACAATTAACCAGTGAAAAATTTATTCAAATATTTTCTCAACAATTAAACCAGAACGGTGTTCAAATTGGTGAAATTGCATCACCGTTTATTTGTGGTTCTATGCCAGAAGAACAGCTTAAAAAGTATGATTTTCTTGCAAATAAAGATTCAAAACGTACAGAAATCATGACCTATCCGCTTTTGAATGCACATCACTCAAATATGAATACTGATCAACAAAAAGCTGTTTTAGCATTTAACCAATTTATTGCAAAATCGAATGAAGTTATTTTGACAAACGCTCGAAACAAAAAAGTGACTTTAGCACTTCCAGTACTTGAAGCAGAGACAGTAAATACCTTAAAAGATTGGTCAAAGTCGAATTATATTTTTGTGGTATCGATTGATGGTTTAAAGGCATCAACAGGTTCTAAATTGGCGATGGGTGCATTAAGTGTTGGTGTAACACTTGCAACGATGGGAGTAGGTACAGGTTTGGTAACGACTTATATGCCACAACAAGGTCAATTTTATTCAGTAAGTGTATTTGATTTAACCAAACAAGAATTTGTATGGAATAAACATAGCATGCTCAAGGGAAATATTTTTTCCACTAAAAATCATTCAACAGAAGCAGATGCAATCTTGGATCCTTTATTTGAAAACAAAGAAAAATAAATGGGTGTTCTTCACGATATAGCAAGAATGATTCAATCCATTTAATTTTCAATCAAATGGCTAGATATAAAAAAGCCAATCCGCAGATTGGCTTTACAATATTCTTAAAATTTAAAAGATTATCACTTAGGCAGAGCACTTCGCCATTTATCACCTAACATCAAATCTAAACGGTCAGCATCAATATTCAACTTAAAAGTTCCATTACGAACTGCTTCTAAGGCTTTCTCGCGATTCATCCCCATCGAAAGTGGTTCCATCATGGTAAACAAACCTGATGTAGGATCAGAGGACTGTAAACCAGCAGCCACAGCCAAAACATACTCTCTGAGTAATGGTGAAGAAATTTGATTTATATTCGGTTCAGAGGCTTTGGGCTGCATATCAAGCACAGCAAAATTATCGCCTATCACATAATTTTGGATCTCATTCTCTTTTTTAATGATCTGATGTTGTAACGCTTTACGTACATCCTTATCTTCTTGATAAGGAACAACACCTACAGCTTCTTGACGCAATTCAGAATCCGCCATCACTTTAATGGTAGGCAATGAGGCAACTTCTTCTGCCTGTACAGTGGGTAACCAAACAGAAAGAGCAGTTACAAGTATCGAAACTTTGATAAAGTTCATACATTTCACCTAAAAAATAAATCATCCTATACATTCAATAAAATGATTCAATACATTTAATATTGTCTATTAAATAGGCTATAACAAATTATAGCGAGATTCACTAAAGCTCAGATAAACGGTAAATACTGTTAAAATTCTGAAATAAAGATTAAATAGGTTTTGCTCACTCAACAGCTTGAATAGAGCCACCGATAAATTTTTTCAACTGATCCATTTCAGTTTATAAGAGGTCTATTATGAATCTTGCTAAAGTTGCTGAAATAACTAAAGTTAGCCCGCGTATGCTCCGTTATTATGAAGAGCTAGGATTAATTCGTCCGCAACGAACAGCGAATCACTATCGAGATTATAATCAAGCAAACATCGAGGATATTCAAAAAATTAAAGTTCTCAATGATGCCGGCATGCATTTAAAAGACATTAAATTATTATTGCCATGTTTCGATTTGGCTGAGGAAAAACTTACCTTATGCCCAGTTGCCAAAGAGACATTAGAAATGGAGTTAGAACATATTTCAGAAAAATTAGCCAAACTCAAAAAATCTCAAAGCTTATTAGCATCTTTTTTAATGCAAGGAAAAGTTGAAGAAACCAAGCGCTAATCGAGATCAACCTCATTGAAGCGCTTTGACTCGCTCTTTTTCTTCACTATTCATATCCTTCCAAGCTTTTCGATCATTCCAAAACCAATAGCCATTTTTATCCTGTGCAATACATCCCGCATCAGATTTAGTTTTAAAACTTGCATAATCAGCATCGTCAAGTTTGCCAAAACGTTCTTCATAAATATTGTGCTTGTCTTTTGCATAACAATCTCCGAGCAACTCAAAACTACTGGCATCTGCACCCTCTAAAATAGAAAAACTGCCCCCATCCAGCATGCTAAAGTAGCGATAAACATGCCGTTTATCTTTATACAAATTAGAAGGGTTTAACTGCGTGAAGCTCGCTAAATCTATAGTGTCATTCAAAGAAGGCCCATCTTCACCACCAAAACCCAAATGTCGATAAAAACGCTCACCCATGATCGACAGGCTTTTGCTAGGCAGAACATGTTCAGATAGAAACATGCTACAACGATTTGCATAAGGAAACTTTAAAGCCAATTCTCGTTGAGGATTGATATATAAATTGTCCCGCACAAGGTTCCATTGCTGTTTTTCCTGCTCAGCATTTAAAGCCGCTTGCTTTTCCTCCTCGACACATTGGTCATACACAATTTGTTCAGCACATAAAATAGGGGCTAAGCCTAAAAAATGCTTCCATCCATAAACCTTTTTATAAGTATCGACATCCAGAATGGAATCTCGGTCAATTTGATAAACACCAAAATGATAACGATATAAAGCAACACTTTTACAATCCTGCTGAACGAGAATTGGCGTCTGGTAGACATAGCCAATCCCACCCAGCAATAGCAGTATAAACATTGTAAAAAACAACCATATTTTTATATTTTTCATTCATCTACTTCTAAAATTTACAAGGCTTCTTCTAATACTTCCGCATTTTGCTCTTTTTTCTGATTGATTTGGCTATTCAATTTCAGTACATCCTGAAATAACTGATTAAATTGTTTCACTTGAGCATCTTCTTTAAACAAAATTTGATTGCCCTGCTTCTGCCACTCATATTTTTTTAACAAATCAAACATGGTTTCAGCTTTACCTAAAATTTGTAGCTCATTTAGGATTAGGGTATTTTCAGGGTCAAGTTCAGCATTCTGTTCGAGCTTATCCTGTAAGGGTTTCTTGAGGTCTTTACGCAAATCTATTTTTTTTAATTCGTTTAAAGCCTCGGTTTTATTTTGTCTATTTTTTTGCTGATATTGCTGCATTGCTTGTCGTACAGTCACCAGCATCTGTGTTGTTTCTACATAGTTCTGTTTACGGTCTGCATCCAAACGATTTACATCTAAAAAATGATCCCATTTGGCCGCTGCGAGCTGATTTAAATAAGTGTTCCGTGTATCAACATTCTTGGCCCAATATTTCAATAAAAACTCAGACAAGGTTTTGTAATCACCTTTGAGCCGATTATCATGGATATCAATATTGACTGGTTTCGAGCGGTCTTGAGCTTGTTCAGAAAGTTGCCGCATTTTTTCAGTCATCACCAAATCAAATGCTTGGCGATTGGCTTCTTCATTCTTTACTGAAGTATGGTCATAGTAGAAAAATCCAATAACAGCCAGAAAAATGATACCGAAAACAATCAAAAGTCGACGCATACCAAGCTCCGAACATCCTTATAGATTACTTAGAATATCCTAAGCGACTCTTTTTTGTATATTAATTATGCAAAATAACAATAAATAACTTTTGCTGAATAAGCTTAAAATGGGCATCACTTAAAAGTTTCACTTTAAATTTATGCAAACAAACCCCATCATAATCCAGAATTAGATTGTAGAGATTTCCCATGCGCGTAGATATTTGGTCAGATGTGGTTTGTCCTTTTTGCTATATCGGTAAAAAACGTTTAGAAGCTGCTGCTGAACAAGCAGGTATTGAACTTGAAGTCCATTGGCACAGTTTTGAACTTGATCCTGAAGCACCTACGCGTCAAGAAGTTTCAAACTCTGAACGTCTTGCGCAAAAATATGGACGTAGCATCCCTGAAGTCGAAGATATGCAACGCAATATTGCAGCAATGGCAAAAGAAGAAGGCATCCAATTTAACTGGGAAAATGCCAACTCAGGAAATACCTTTAATGCCCATCGTATCATTCACCTTGCACAAAGTAAGGGTTTAGGTTCAGAAGCGGAAGAAGCTTTTTTCTATAGCTATATGACACAAGGCCTACCGATTGGTGAGCGTGAAACAATTGAAGATGTCGCATCTCGTATTGGCTTAAATCCGATCGAAGTTGATGATGTTCTAGACTCTGAAGAATATGCTGACTTTGTAAAATTCGATGAACAAGTTGCTCATGAACAATTAAAAGTAACAGGTGTACCATTCTTTGTCTTTGATCAACGTGTGGCTTTAGCGGGTGCTCAACCACGTGAAGTCTTTGTACAAGTGTTAGAAAAAGCCCTTGAAACTGCAAATGATGCTGAGATCGAGCAACAGGATGGCCCTGTTTGTGCTGATGACTCTTGTGAAGTTCCAAACAAATAAAATCAGCTACTGGAGAAATTCCTTGAAGGAGTTTCTTCAGTATTCAATAAGCATAGTAATATTTAAGAAAAAGGTTAAAAAACCAACATAAACTGATAATAAAAATATACTAATGATTTCTACGCTTTATTTTTAATGGGTCATTTTTTAAAATTTTACGTGCCATTTTTGCAATACAGCGTTGCAGAAAAGGAACTATTCATCGTGTTTTTCTTAGACTAAGATCTGTAAATATTTTTCGTTCCCACGAAATTCATGCGCTGTAGTTTCATTTTTAATTTTCTTATTTTTTAAGACACAACACCTCCTCTTTTGGAGGTGTTTTTATTTATGCCACAATAAAATCGGCCTTGAGGATAAAATTAAAGTTATCCACAACAGCGTATAATTTTTCTTCATTCTCGATTTTCAAACGTTTATGGGATCTATTCACAATCGCTTATCTATTCTTCTTGGATAAGTGCATATTTTGTACCTAAAGCAATTTTTAGCTTAAAAGCTTTACTACAATTGGGCTGTGGATAATAAAAGCACTGATCTATTAAAAAACAGCTTAAACTGCGCTTTGGTTCGCGATATCGCTGATAGAATGCGTTTCATTTTAAATAAATTTATGTTTTTTGTACTTAAAATAGCGATTCCATTGAAATTCAGTGTTTTTTTAAGGCATAGTTATACTGAAAATTAAAAACTGAATGACTCAAAGTTTAAGAAGTGTGCATATGAATAAAATATCAATCTTCTCAAAACTACCTTATGTCTTAATATTAGGCGGTTTTTTTGGGAACGCTGCATTTGCAGAAGTAAATAGCAGTCTTGAAGCGAATGCTAAAACGGGGAAAGTCGATCAGCAACCTTCTTTAGCCACCACCAAAGAAAATGAGATCGGCTTGCTCAACTATATTCCAAAAATTGTTGACTCAACACCGACCATTTTTCCTGAACAATCTGATCAGGTTATTGTTCCCCCAACAGATGCGACAGAAGATCAAACCTGGGCCGACAAAAAGCAGAAAAAGATTAGCAATTGGGCAGACCGTACAGCCAATAAAATGGACAACTGGTTTGGAAAAACTGATCCGGCACATCCAGCATCAGCAACGTTGCGGATCATTGTTGATAATCAATGGAACAAACATGATGGTTATGATGTCAATCCACGTATTCGAGGGAAAGTAAAATTACCCACACTTGAAAACCGTTTAAGTGTGGTCTTTGGTGATGATTCATTAGATGATGAAATTTCCAATAATATTGCGATCAATAACAATCATGCTGATGGCAATCCAGATAAACGAGTGGATGGTAAACAAATTCGTGATGATAACAGCTCGATTGCTTTACGTTGGTCACAGCTTTCTAAACGCTTACCTTTTGACATAGATGCAGACCTTGGTATTCGTTCAGGCGATGATATTTATGCACGTTTAAAGGCCCAAAAGGATTGGAAACTGGGGAATGATTTTACTTTTCATGCAGAACAAATTTACCGCTATGGGATCGACAGTGAAAACTATTTAAGAACCAACTTAGAGCTAACCCATGCTCGCCCCAATCAGCCCTTTATTTCTAACCAATTCTATGTGACGTATGCAGATGAACAAGACGATGATTTAACTTGGGATAACCGTACTTATCGTCAACATCAGTTCTTTAAAAACAATCGCTTTAACTACGGTATCTACACTGGCGGTTATTATAATGATAATGATCTTAAATTAAACAGTTGGGGGCCTTTTGTGTCTTGGCGGCAACCTGTTTGGCGTGAATGGTTTTACGTACAAGGTGATTTAAATTATTTTAATGATCGTCGTGAAGATCGTAGCCATTTCCCAAGTGCTTTGGTCCGTTTAGAAGCGTTATTTTAAGCATAAGCTGAATCTTTAAGCTGAACTGTGGATAAGTTTCGACTTATCCACTGATGTTGATAAAACGCCTGCCACATCCTTTTAATTCAATGAGGCAATTGAAAACAATTCAAAAGTAAAACTATAAGCGGGACCAAAGTCGCTAGAATTTGGCATATACATTGTTTCGTAAGTCATTCGCCCAATCGCCCTAACTTCTTTATCGACTAAAGCATCGTCTATTTTAAGACTTGGATGTACTGCTATAGGTAACGCCATTCCCCCTTTCCCATCATTAGCTGCAAGTTCATAGTTCTGACCATTTTTTTTCAATATACCAATCACAGCAGCCTGTGTGTTTTGTCGTAAGAACATGGCGTTATGTACTGAAAGATCTGTGGTATTTGCATTGCGCTTTTCAACAGCTGGAAGTTCATATGCCATCACTACTGTTGTAGCTAAACTGAGTAATACAGAACAGCCTATACATTGAATTCTTTTAAATTTATTCATTTAATCTTATTAATAAAAAAGCCTATCTCTAAGATAGGCTCTGTTAAAACAAATGACGACTTATTTAAGCAATAAATTGTTAATACGTTTTACATATTCCGCAGGATCATCAGGTAAACCACCCTCAGCAATTACTGCCTGATCAAAGATCACATTGGCTAAATCATCAAACTGTGCCGAGCCTTCCAATTTTTTCACTAAAGGATGTTCTGGGTTAATTTCCAGAATTGGCTTAGATTCAGGTACAGCCTGACCCGCTTGTTTTAACATACGAATCAATTGTGGAGAAAGCTCACCATCGCTGGTCACTAGACATGCTGGTGAGTCCACCAAACGCGTTGTCACACGCACTTCTTTGGTCTTAGCTTTTAATGAATCAGAGAGTTTTTCAACCACAGGTTTAAACTGTTCTGCGGCAGCTTCAAGTGCTTTTTTCTCTTCAGCATCTTGTAAATCACCAAGATCGACTGCACCCTTTGCGACATTTTGCATAGGTGTACCATCAAAGTCATGCACAAACTCCATCGCCCATTCATCAACACGGTCTGCCATAAGCAAAACTTCAATGTCTTTTTTACGGAACAATTCAAGTTGTGGTGAGTTTTTTGCAGCCGCTAAGCTATCGGCAGTCACATAATAGATGGCTTTTTGCCCTTCTTTCATGCGTGCTTTATACGCTTCCAATGATGTTGAAACTTCATCATTGCTCGAAGTAGAGAAGCGTAAAAGTTTTAGAATACGTTCACGATTACCAAAGTCTTCACCTAAACCTTCCTTGATTACTGAACCAAATTCAGCATAGAAGGTTTTAAATTTGTCTTGGTCAGCTTGATCTTCTGATTTTGCTAAAGCATCCAGTGTAGTCAATACACGACGTGCATTTCCTTCACGGATGGTTTTCACATCACGGCTTTCTTGTAGAATCTCACGACTTACGTTAAGCGGCAGATCAGCACTATCCACCACACCTTGTACAAAACGTAAATAATTTGGAATCAGATTGTCTGCATCATCCATAATAAATACACGTTTTACATAAAGTTTGATGCCTGCTTTAGCTTCACGTGTGAAAATATTACTTGGTGCTTTACTTGGAATATAAAGCAATTGGGTATATTCAGTGCTGCCTTCAACTCGGTTATGTGCCCAAGCCAATGGTGCATCAAAGTCATGAGTTAAATTCTTATAGAATTCTACATACTGCTCTTCTGTAATTTCGCCTTTGCTACGTGTCCACAAAGCACTTGCTGAGTTAATCGCTTCCCATTCATCTGTTTTAACATAATGACCTGGTTTTTTCTCTTCGCCTTCAGCAGCTTCTTCTTCCTGCCAAACTTCCTTCTGCATTTCGATAGGTAAGCTGATATGGTCAGAGTATTTATTGATAATTTGTTTAACTTTATAAGATTCTAAATAATCCAGCGCATCATCACGTAAATGCAAAATAATCGATGTTCCACGTGAAGTCTTCTCAATTTGTTCAACTTCAAAATCACCTGTACCGCCACTGATCCAACGTACACCTTCTGATGTATCTAAACCTGCACGACGAGATTCAACGGTAATCTTATCAGCAACGATAAAACCAGAATAAAAACCTACACCAAACTGACCAATCAGTTGCGCATCTGCTTTTTGGTCACCAGATAGCTTTGACATAAAGTCTTTGGTGCCTGATTTAGCAATCGTCCCTAAGTTATCAATGGCTTCCTGTTGGCTTAAACCAATACCATTATCTGAGATGGTGATTGTTTTAGCATCTTTATCTAGGCTTACACGAACATGTAAGTCTGGATCATTCTCATAATATTCAGGATGGTTAATTCCTTCAAAACGCAACTTATCACATGCATCTGAAGCATTTGAAATCAGCTCGCGTAGGAAAATTTCAGGGTTAGAATAAAGTGAATGCGTCACTAAATGTAAAAGCTGAGCCACTTCTGCTTGAAAGCTATGCTTTTTTGAACTGTGTTGTACGTTCTGTTCACTCATAAAATCACTCCGTAAATTCATAACGCTTTTTTATTGAATGCATTAGAAATGGAGTGGTTTAAGCATATTTCAATAGGCAAATTTATTTTTTTTTAAAATGGGCCTTGTTGGTAAACTCGATTCATATAAATCTCTAGTTTTTGCTGGCGCATCTGATACGCATCGGTTAAACAACGTAGATTGTCCTGACATTGATTGCGCAGTTGTAACCATTTCACTTGCTGATCCTGTATCACGCCCCGTGTTCCCATCGGAACGAGTTTACGGATAATGGTATAGGTGGTCGCCATTTTGACATCTGCATCGTTTAAACTGCGATGCTCACAAATGGCATGTTCGCTTTTGGTCTGGGCACGCTCACAATTAAAACTTGCAGCATTGGCTATAGTGCTACTGCTTAACCCTACAAATATTATAAAAATTAAATTTTTCATATCATGTCAAAGTCTTATTGATGTTCTGATAGATTAAATGGATTTAATCGGCGCTTATATAGCTAAAAATAACTATTTTTTATTGCTTCTTGTTTCAATATATAAGGCTCTGTAAAAATAAGAAAACTCGGTAAATTTACCGAGTTTTTTATGATTCTAAAGCAAACTTAGAATCTATAGCTATAACCCAAAGTATAGATAACTGGATCAATATCTAAATCAAATTTTGCAGCAGTGGTATTACCCGCTTTAACAGTCACTTCTGGGCTTAATTGAGCATAACGGGCATCAAAGAAAACACCCCAATTTTTTGCATCAGCAGGTTGGAAGTTAAAACCGATTTGACCAGCAAAACCAAAATCTTCTTTAACTTTAACCTTAGTGCCCGCCAATGCCCCAGATGATTCCTCATCCCATGCAAGGAATGCTGTACCACCAACACCAATATACGGTGTAAAACGTGTAGAGTTTTTAAAGTTATATTTAAACGTTACAGTTGGTGGTAAGTGTTTAAGGTTAACTGCTTTTTCACCATCTAATTTCACATCGTGGCTAATTGGTGTAGCTAATAAAACTTCCGCAGAGAAAGGTGTTTCACCAAAGATGTATTCTACAGAAGGCGTAAAAGCATATTCATGGTCTGCCTTCACAGTCCCAACACCAGCAACTTTGGTGTCTTGTGTTGGTGCAATCACCGAACCACCAACTTTGACTTGCCAATCTGCAAATGAAGCAGAAGAAATTGCCATTAATGCAATAAGAGCAGTTTGCTTTAACATTATAAATACCCCAGCGTTGTTATTAATAAGCATTAAACATAGGTATTAATAATATTGCAACATTTATTTAAATCAAAAATTATCATATATTTTCAAATAATTGTTATATAAGTAAATTTATTTTAACCATATCAATATGGTTGGTTTTTAAACCCAACTTAATTAATCAAGTTTATTTAATTAAAACCAAGTATTTTAATCAAGATAATATTATCGATTGGTTAGTTATTTTAAATAAATAAAATCATAACTATTATTTTATTTTTTAATATTTATAGGAAATTTCTCGCAAACACAAGTTATTTCAGACTAAATAACCATAAAAAAGGAGATTCATCAATCATTTAATGAATCTCCTTATGTTTGATCAATGCCGGCTTATAAAACCATCGCTGCAATCCAACCAAACACCAATAATGGAATATTAAAATGGATAAATGTTGGAACAACTGTATCCCAAATATGATCATGTTGCCCATCTACACCCAAACCAGCAGTAGGTCCTAAGGTCGAATCTGAAGCTGGTGAACCCGCATCTCCTAGTGCTGCCGCAGTACCAATTAAGGCAACAGTTGCAAGCGGAGAGAAGCCGAATTGTACACATAAAGGAACATAAATGACTGCAAGTACAGGCACACTTGAAAATGATGAACCAATTCCAATCGTCACAAATAATCCAATAAATAACATCAAGAAAGCAGCCAGCGCTTTATTGTCACCAATCAAATGAACAACACCGTTAACCAACTGATTTATGTCCCCAGTATGGGTCATCACAGATGCAAAACCCGCGGCAGAGATCATAATAAAACCGACCAATGCCATCATACGCATCCCTTGTACAAAAACATCATCCGCTTCTTGCCATTTAAAAATCCCTGCGGCAGAAAGAACAGAGAATCCAACCAATCCACCAAGAATCATCGAGCCTGAATACAATTGAGAGATCAGGGTTAAAATGATTGCCAGCAATGCCATAACAATAGTTTTCTTGGCAATCACAGGAGCTTCTTGTTTGGCTTCTTGCTCTAAGGCAATGCCATCAGCTTTTAATACCTCAACATTTACCGCACGAAGTGGTTTATCTAAATCAATCGTGGTAATTGGTGCAACATTACGATCAACATAAATACGCGGTTTGCGATAACTGACAAAAACAGCAAATAAAGTACCAATCACCATACCCAATACAGGAATAGCCATCCCCATAGGCATCATGCTTCTTTCAACATGTAGATGATAAGCAGCGCCTATTTTGTTGATATTCCCCATCAGAATTTGTTCAAGAAAAATTGCACCAAAGCCTACAGGCAAGAAGATATATGTGCCGACCAAACCTAAGGTCAGTACACATGCTGCGGCACGACGGTCGAGTTTCAAGTGATTCATCACTTTTAATAACGGTGGAACAAGCACAGGAATAAACGCAATATGCACAGGGATTAAGTTTTGTGAACAAATCGCGGCAATCAGTAAAATACCCAATAATAAGAATTTTACTTTGGTTGCTTGTTTCTGCGTGGCTTCCATACCGAGTAAGCCAATCAGTTTATATGCCAATAAATCGGGCAAGCCTGACTTTGAAAGTGCCAAAGCGAAAGCGCCTAATACCGCATATGCCAAGGCAACTTCTGCACCATCACCTAAGCCCGCATTAAATGCTGTAACTGTATCTGACAGACTTAAACCTGCAACCAACCCACCTATAATTGCTGAAATAACCAATGTTAAAACAACAGAAACTCGTGCCAGTGACAAGATAAACATCACGGCAATCGCAATAACGACAGCATTCATGGAGAAATTTACGAAAATTTGAAAGCCGATATTTTATCAGATTCACTACAATGAAGCTGTAATTTAGTCGAACTGGTCATAAAATGAATAGGCCATGTGAAAACATGCCTATTCTTACAAGAACTAATCATCACTTTGAGTAAATCAACTCTCACTATTTTTGAGTGCAAATTCTTGAATATATTGTGCAATCTCTTGTGGTTGGCTAAGTATCGCCCAATGGTTTGCATCAACTTCTACACGTTCAAAATCTGTTGCCCATTTAGGCACTTCATCAATCAATTCTGGGCTTACAAATTTATCTCTTAACAATACAACCGCCTGCACAGGACATACTGCATAACGCTGACGTGGTCGAGTTAAACGTGGTAGAAAGTTAGCACGGTATAGACCGATACCATGTTCACCATCTTTAGCAATATTTTGGTTTAACGGTAAGCCTTTCTTTTTCTCAAGTTGCGTTAAAATTGCGCCCCAGCGTTGTGGACTAAAGAAATGCCAAACGGTCGGTGCAAGAAATGGTAACTGGAATGCAACGATATACCAAGATTTAAATAACTGCTTAAAAAATTTAGGCTTTTCATGCAAGAACTGTTCGCGCATCCAAAAAGCAGCATGATCTAAGCAAGGTCCAGACATGGTGGTATAAGACAAAATACGATTTTTAAATTTAGGTTCAGTCACAGATTCCCACGACTGAATCGAGCCCCAGTCATGCGCTGCAAGATGAAAATTACGATTGGGCAGTAGCTCATTTACCACGCACTCTAAATCCAGAGATAAGCGTGCTAAGCCATAATCACGAATTCGTTTCGGTACAGAAGACTGTCCTGCCCCACGCACATCATAAGTAATGATGTAAAATTTTGAGATCAATTGTTCAATAATCGGTTCCCAAACTTCCTGATTATCAGGATAGCCATGCACTAAAACCAATGCAGGGTTTTCAGCATTACCCCATGTTTTTGCATAAAGTTTTTGCTTATCTTGTGTGGATATCCAATAAGTTTGCACTTGCATTGAGTCACCTTTTATTGTTTTACCATTGGCTGTGATTTCGTTGTAGAGGGCATTTGGATCAATGCCACATTCCATTCAGTTCTTTATTATGGTTTAAAAATCGATAACTAGAATTGACCATGAATGCGCTAATCAAAAAACTACAGACAATCCCATTTGTTTCCAAGTTTATGTTGAATCATTTTTCTCCATATAAAGGTGCAGGGATTGAAATCGAAAAAATTGATCTAAAAAACTATCATGTTCGGGTCAAAATGCCACTGACACATAGCAATCAAAATATTGTTGGTGTGCACTTTGGCGGTAGTTTGTATTCAATGGTTGATCCATTTTATATGCTTCTTTTAATGCATCATCTGGGTCCGAAATATATGGTTTGGGATAAAACCGCAAGCATCAATTTCCTTTCCCCTGGACGTAGTACGGTTTATGCAGATATTCGTTTAGATGCGATTGAAATCGAACATGTCAAAGATTTAGCGGAAAACTATAATCCAGTCTATCGTAACTATACCGTGAATATTTTTGATGATTCTGGTTTAAGAATTGCTGAGGTACAAAAAACCGTATATATCCGTCGTAAAAACCCCCACCCCTTAAAACGCTAAACAAGATTAAAATCAGTCTTGCTAATGCGAAATATCAATAGGATGCCGCAATAGTACTAAGATGGTCAGATCTTTTAAGCTTAGATATGAATAGGGATAAAAAATAAGCGCATCACGTAATCAGCAATGCTAATACGTTGCGCTTATTTTTATTGAGTCTTGGGTTTAGACGCTTACTTATTTTGCTCAATAGCAGCACCAGCACCACCACCGATCGCGCCACCAATTGCAGCACCGGCATCACCGCCAAGAACACCCTTACCAAGGACTGAGCCAATACCCGCACCGATACCACTATAGGTTGCATTGCGATTTGAACCATTATTGGCTTTGCTTCCTACAGCAGCACCACCGCCTGCACCAACAGCAGCACCAACGCCATTACCTGCATGATTACCTACACCGCCACCAACAGCACCACCAAGGGCCGCTGAAGCAATACGCTTATCATTTGCTGACATGTTTTCACAACCTGTAAGCATCACAATAGGTAAACTCACACACATCATAGTCATTACTATTTTTTTCATGTTATTCATCCTTTCTATCTGAACTTACAAATGCAGTTGATTACCACTGATTGTATGAAAACACTAATTTATGGATTAAATTAAATTTTCATGTTGCCATTTGTAGTCTTTGATTATCAAAGATGCACCATCTAATTTAAATAACATTCATGTTAATAAGAAATTATTAGATCGTTTTCATAAATCAAAAGATGATCATGTTGAGTGAATTATTATATTGGTATTGAAAGTCCCTTCTCGCTTTGGGAGAAAGCTAGGATGAGGGAAATTTCATGTTGATTTATCGTTTTAAAAAGGCGTTATGAAAAAAGCCTATCTTTGAGTAACCGCTTTCTAGTTAAAATTTTAAAACAAGGGGTTAACCATCAAATACCTCATACTGAATTTTAATTTTGTTTATTTAAATTTTTCTTTGAGAAAATGATAACTTGCATAAACAAGCATCAAGATTGCCAGCTGGCTGAATACCAAGAAAAGCATAAAAAAGAGTTCAGCAAAGACAACACCAAGTTGATAGTGATACAAGGATTGGAATAAATAGCCATTTCGACCTAAACCTATGGTCATATCTTGTTTCGCGAAATGCCATTGCATCATCGAAAAACTAAACCAGATAAACCCAAGAATACATACAACCACAAGCACGCCATCCCACAACTTAAACTGCGCTGTCTGGGGCGTTGTTTGAAGTGTAGTTTCACGCTCTTCTTGCCAAATCATGCAAAATAAAAAAACGGCCCAAATGCTGCTCAATAGTGAAAAATATGCAGTCACCGATACAGTATAAAAAGCCAAGGGACCAAACCTTCCCGTTTGAATCTTTAATTTTTCTGTGATGAATTGAAATACATCGTGCTGCCAATTCATTTCTGGCTGAGCAGGTAAAAACATCAACAAACAGACGGGAACGAACATGACTGCCAGTAAAACTACCCATATATTTCTAATTTTAACTGCCATTTTTAATGTTTGTGACTGAGGTCTACTCAGTATATAAAAAAAGACGCCCTAAGGCGTCTTCTTCATTTCAAAAGCTGTTTAACTTAGAAAGAATCTTCGTTTAAAGCTTGAGAGAATGCTTGATCTACTTCAGAGAAGTCATTTACAAGCTCATGCTCTGCAGCTTCTGCTTCTTGACGACGACGCTCTAAGTGGTATGCAAGACCAGTACCTGCTGGAATCAAGCGACCTACAACAACGTTTTCTTTCAAGCCGCGTAAATCATCTTCTTTACCTGTTACAGCCGCTTCAGTTAACACACGTGTTGTTTCCTGGAACGATGCAGCAGAGATAAACGAGTCAGTAGAAAGCGATGCTTTGGTAATACCCATCAATTGACGTTCATACTTCGCAGGGAACTTGTTCTGAGCCAATACCGCTTGGTTTTCGCCCACAACGCGGATGTAATCCACTTGTTCGCCTTTGATAAAGCTTGTATCGCCACCGTCGGTAATGTCAACTTTACGCAACATTTGACGAACGATTACTTCGATATGCTTATCGTTGATTTTTACACCTTGTAAGCGGTAAACGTCTTGAACTTCGTTCACGATGTAGTTGGTTAATGCAACTTCACCTTTCAAACGCAAGATGTCATGTGGGTTTTGTGGACCATCAGAAATGGTTTCACCACGGTTCACATGCTCACCTTCAAACACGTTAATGGTACGCCATTTTGGAATCAACTCTTCATAAATTTCAGAGCCATCATCTGGTGTAATCACTAAACGGTTCTTACCTTTGGTTTCTTTACCAAAGCTTACAACACCTGAGATTTCAGCAAGAATTGCATGTTCTTTCGGCTTACGTGCTTCGAACAAGTCAGCTACACGTGGCAGACCACCGGTAATATCACGAGTACGTGAAGTTTCTTGTGGTACACGACCAATAACGTCACCAACACCGATCGTCTCACCATCACGAACAGTCACGATCGTGTTTTGTGGCAAGAAGTAGAACTGTTCGCCGCCATCGGTTGTATCCAACACGATTGCAGGACGCAAATCTTTACCAGAAGCAGGACGTGCTGTTACAGGTAAAATTTCAACAGTGGTCATACCCGTTGCATCATCAGTTTTCGATGTTGCAGTTACGCCATCCGAAATTTGGCTGAAGCGTGCTTTACCAGCAACTTCTGTAACCAATGGATGTGTATGCGGATCCCAAGTTGCAACAATACCGCCGCCTTCTACAGGTTGACCATCTTTAATCAAGATAGACGCACCGTATGGAAGTTTATAACGCTCACGTTCGCGACCTAAATCATCAGCGATACCGATTTCACCTGAACGTGAAACAGACACCAAGTGACCTTTGGCATGTTGAACAGTTTTAACGTTATGGAAACGAACTGTACCTTTGTTACGTACTTGTACGCTATTTGCAGCAGACGTTCGGCTTGCAGCACCACCTACGTGGAATGTACGCATGGTTAACTGTGTACCAGGTTCACCAATTGATTGCGCAGCCATAACACCGACAGATTCACCTGGATTTACCAAGTGACCACGCGCCAAGTCACGACCATAACATTTAGCACATACACCGAAAGTCGAAGCACAGTTTACAACTGAACGTACTTTAACTTCATCGACACCCGCATCTTCAAGATACGCAGCGATTTTCTCGTCAATCAATGTGTTACGTGGAAGAACAACTTCATCTGAACCCGCTTTTTTCACGTCTTCAGCAGTTACACGTCCTAATACGCGTACACTTAATGGCTCAATGACATCGCCACCTTGAATGAACGGAGTCATTACAAGACCTTCCAACGTACCACAATCTGGCTCAGTAATAACCAAGTCTTGCGCAACGTCGACCAGACGACGTGTCAAGTAACCAGAGTTTGCTGTTTTAAGTGCTGTATCGGCCAAACCTTTACGCGCACCATGTGTTGAAATGAAGTACTGAAGTACTGTCAAACCTTCACGGAAGTTTGCTTTAATCGGTGTCTCAATGATCGAACCATCTGGTTTCGCCATCAAACCACGCATACCTGCAAGCTGACGGATCTGAGCTGCCGAACCACGGGCACCTGAGTCAGACATCATATAGATACTGTTGAATGATTTTTGCTTCTCGTCTTCACCCTGTTTGTTTTTAACAGTCGTGAATGACAAGTTGTCCATCATCGCTTTGGCAACTTGGTCGTTAGTACGCGCCCAAATATCGACAACTTTGTTGTAACGCTCACCCGCAGTTACGAAACCTTGCTCGAATTGTTGTTCAATTTCACGAACTTCAACTTCTGCTTTTTCGATAATTGCTTGTTTTTGTGGTGGAATCAACATGTCTTCCATACCCACAGAAACACCAGAACGTGTTGCTTGACGGAAGCCCAAGTACATCAATTGGTCAGCAAAGATAACTGTATCTTTCAAACCTAATTTACGGTAGCAAGAGTTAATCAACTTAGAGATGTTCTTTTTAGTCATCTCAACGTTGATTTGTTGGAAATCCATACCTTCAGGAACAACTTCCCAAAGTAAGCAACGACCAGGTGTCGTATCTACAACAATAGTTTGATGCTCACGGTTACCGTTTTCATCAATCACTGTTTGGTGTACACGTGCTTTTACACGTGCATGTAAGTCAACTTGACCTGTTGCAAGTGCACGGTTTACTTCGTGAGTATCCGCAAACACCATGCCTTCACCTTTGGCATTGATTGCATCACGTGTGATGTAATACAAGCCCAAGACAACGTCCTGAGAAGGTACGATGATCGGCTCACCGTTGGCAGGTGACAAGATGTTGTTGGTCGACATCATTAACGCACGAGCTTCTAATTGAGCTTCAAGTGTTAATGGAACGTGAACCGCCATTTGGTCACCATCGAAGTCGGCGTTAAACGCAGCACAAACGAGTGGGTGTAAACGGATCGCTTTACCTTCAATTAGAATAGGTTCAAATGCTTGAAGACCTAAACGGTGAAGTGTTGGCGCACGGTTCAACATCACTGGATGTTGACGAATTACAGATGCAAGAACGTCCCAAACTTCAGGAGTTTCACGCTCAACCATTTTCTTCGCAGCTTTAATGGTTGTTGCTTGGCCAGAAGCTTGTAGCTTAGCAAAGATAAACGGCTTGAATAATTCAAGTGCCATTTTCTTCGGAAGACCACATTGGTGTAAACGTAAAGTTGGACCTACAGTAATTACCGAACGACCAGAGTAGTCAACACGCTTACCAAGTAAGTTTTGACGGAAACGACCTTGCTTACCTTTGATCATATCTGCCAAAGATTTAAGCGGACGTTTGTTCGAACCGGTAATAGCACGACCACGACGACCATTGTCCAATAACGCATCTACAGACTCTTGTAACATACGTTTTTCGTTACGTACGATAATGTCTGGTGCAGCAAGGTCAAGAAGACGTTTTAAACGGTTGTTACGGTTGATCACACGACGATAAAGGTCGTTCAAGTCAGAAGTCGCAAAACGACCACCTTCAAGCGGTACCAACGGGCGAAGATCAGGTGGAAGTACTGGAAGTACATTCATCACCATCCATTCTGGCTTGTTGTTCGATTCTTTGAACGCTTCCATCAACTTCAAACGTTTAGAGGCTTTTTTAAGCTTCGTTTCTGAAGTTGTGTTCGGAATTTCTTCACGTAAACGAGAAATTTCAGCTTCAAGATCGATGTCTTTCAACAAATCTTGAACTGCTTCTGCACCCATTTTCGCGCTGAATTCGTCACCATGTTCTTCTAACGCTGTGAAGTATTCTTCATCGTTAAGAAGTTGGTACTTTTCCATTGGCGTCATGCCAGGATCAGTAACCACATAAGATTCGAAGTACAATACACGTTCGATATCACGTAAAGTCATATCAAGTAATAAACCGATACGGCTTGGTAATGATTTCAAGAACCAAATATGCGCAACTGGAGAAGCAAGCTCGATGTGACCCATACGCTCACGACGAACTTTTGCAGTTGTTACTTCAACGCCACATTTTTCACAAATGACGCCTTTATATTTCATACGCTTGTATTTACCACACAAGCATTCGTAATCTTTTACTGGACCAAAGATTTTGGCACAGAATAAACCATCACGTTCTGGTTTAAACGTACGATAGTTAATGGTTTCTGGCTTTTTAACTTCACCGTGCGACCATGACTTAATCATTTCTGGTGACGCAAGACCAATACGGATACGGTCAAACTCTACTGGAGCATGACCATCTGAATCCGTCTTTTTGCGCATGATATCGAGCAAGTCTTTCAATTTTTTTCTCCGTGTGTCGAAGCGCTTTTCAGGCTACGACTGGGTCACAAATATTGTTTTTTCACTGAATTTTAATCCCCCTTGATCCCCCTTTTTCTAAGGGGGAAAGTCCCTCTTTCATAAAGAGGGATTTAGGGAGATTCAATGGTGAAGTTTAGTCACCATTTTTCAGTTCAATGTTGATACCTAAAGAACGGATCTCTTTGGTCAATACGTTAAACGATTCAGGCATACCCGGATCCATATAATGGTTACCATCTACGATGTTCTTATAGATGCGAGTACGACCTTCAACGTCATCCGACTTCACAGTAAGCATTTCTTGAAGTGTATAAGCAGCACCATAAGCTTCTAGTGCCCAGACTTCCATCTCACCGAAACGCTGACCACCGAATTGTGCTTTACCACCAAGCGGTTGTTGAGTTACAAGTGAATAAGAACCAGTAGAACGTGCATGCATCTTGTCATCAACCAAATGGTTCAACTTGAGCATGTACATATAACCAACAGTTACTGGGCGGTCAAAACGCTCACCTGTACGTCCGTCATACAATACTGTTTGACCTGTACGTGAGATACCACCAAGCTCAAGTAACTCTTTGATCTGACTTTCTTCTGCACCATCAAATACTGGCGTAGCTAAAGGAACACCTTTACGCAAGTTACCTGATAACACCAAGATTTCTTCATCAGTTAAGCTATCAAGATCTTCTTGCTCGCCACCAACTTTGTTATAAATCTTGTCTAAGAAATCACGAAGCTCAAGAACGGTACGTTGCTCTTTCATCATCTTGTCGATCTTATCGCCAAGACCTTTTGCAGCCATACCTAAGTGAGTTTCAAGAATCTGACCCACGTTCATACGTGATGGTACACCCAATGGGTTAAGTACGACATCAACTGGAACACCATGGATGTCATGCGGCATGTCTTCAACAGGCAAGATGTTTGATACAACACCTTTGTTACCGTGACGACCCGCCATCTTATCACCAGGCTGGATACGACGTTTTACAGCTAAATAAACTTTAACAACTTTCAAGACACCTGTTGTAAGCTCATCACCTGTAGAAAGTTTGCGTTTTTTCTCAGCAAATTTCTCATCAATCTCGTAGCTCTTCTCTTTCAAGAACACTTGAATTTGAGTTAAGCGTTCAGCGATGCCTTCATCTGTTGGTTGAACTTCTAAAAGATCAACAAGCTCTAAACCAGACAATACATCTTCAGATAGCTTATCACCGCGCTTAGTAGTACCGCCGCCATTCGACTCTTGGCCTTTTAACAAACGGATAATACGTTCACGAGCTGCTTCTTCGAAGATTTTGAATTCTTCTTTCAAGTCTTTACGGTAAGCATCAAGCTGCGCTTTCTCAATCGCTTGAGCACGTTCATCTTTCTCGATACCGTCACGTGTAAACACTTGAACGTCGATGACTGTACCTTTAACGCTTGAAGAAACACGTAAAGATGAATCTTTAACGTCTGCCGCTTTCTCACCAAAGATTGCACGAAGTAATTTTTCTTCAGGGGTTAATTGTGTTTCACCTTTAGGCGTCACTTTACCAACAAGAATATCACCCGCTGCAACTTCAGCACCGATATAAACAATACCTGATTCATCAAGTTTAGATAACGCTGCTTCACCTACGTTAGGAATATCGGCAGTGATTTCTTCCGCACCTAACTTCGTATCACGCGCAACACATGATAATTCTTGAATATGAATTGAAGTTAAACGATCTTCTTGAAGAACACGTTCAGATAATAAAATCGAGTCTTCGTAGTTATAACCGTTCCAAGTCATGAACGCGACACGCATGTTCTGACCCAATGCTAATTCACCACCATCAGTTGATGGACCATCAGCAAGAACGTCACCACGGCCGACTTTATCGCCCATGCTCACAAGCACTTTTTGGTTAATACATGTGTTTTGGTTTGAACGCGTGTATTTGATCAAGTTGTAGATATCTACACCTGCTTCACCCGCGATCATTTCATCTTCGTTGACACGAATAACCACACGTGATGCATCTACAAACTCAATGCGTCCGCCACGTTTCGCGATCACACATACACCAGAGTCGTGCGCTACGTTTGCTTCCATGCCGGTACCCACAAGTGGTTTATCAGCAAGCAATGTAGGAACAGCCTGACGTTGCATGTTTGAACCCATCAATGCACGGTTGGCATCATCGTGTTCAAGGAATGGAATAAGTGATGCAGCGACAGATACAACCTGTTGAGCAGATACATCCATATGCGTCACTTTTTCAGGTGGCATACGAACGAAGTCACCTTGGTGACGTACTGAAACGAAGTCTTCTGTTAAATGTCCATCTTTATCCAATGCAGAATCGGCCTGTGCAATAACAGTACCTACTTCTTCAATTGCAGATAAATATTCAACATCATCTGTTACACGACCATCAACAACGCGACGGTATGGTGTTTCCAAGAAACCGAAGTTGTTCGCTTTTGCATAAACAGAAAGCGAGTTGATCAAACCAATGTTTGGTCCTTCAGGTGTTTCAATTGGACATACACGACCATAGTGAGTTTGATGTACGTCACGTACTTCAAAGCCCGCACGTTCACGTGTCAAACCACCAGGCCCAAGCGCAGATACACGACGTTTGTGTGTAATTTCTGACAATGGGTTGTTTTGATCCATAAACTGTGACAATTGGCTTGAACCAAAGAATTCTTTGATTGCAGCAGCAACTGGTTTCGCATTGATCAAATCTTGTGGAGACAAGTTATCTGTTTCAGCTTGGTTTAAACGCTCTTTAACAGCACGTTCAACACGAACTAAACCAACACGGAATTGGTTTTCTGTCATTTCACCAACAGAACGTACGCGACGGTTACCCAAGTGATCGATATCGTCGACTTCACCTTTACCGTTACGAATTTCTACCAGTGTTTTCAGTACATCAATGATGTCATCGTTAGAAAGAATACCTTCTACTTCACGAGACTTCTGATCTGTACCTACTTCGTAAGGACGACCCAAACGACGGTTAAACTTCATACGACCCACAGGCGATAAATCATAACGCTCTGTAGAGAAGAATAAGTTATTGAATAAGTTTTCAGCCGCTTCTTTCGTTGGTGGCTCACCTGGACGCATCACTTTGTAGATTTCTACAAGTGCTTCTTCACGACCAGATGTTGTATCTGCACGTAAGGTGTCAGCAACAAAAGAACCACGATCGATGTCATTGGTGAACAGGATATTAAATTGTTTAATACCACCTTCAGCAATTCTGACCAAAATCTCATGACTTAATACAGTGTTAGCAGTAATTACTTCACCGTCTTTAAGTACGATATCTTCAGCAGTAATACGCTCATACAAATATTCATCTGGAACTGGAAGTTTAGTTAAACCAGCAGCTTCCATTTGACGTACATGGCGAGCATTAATACGTTTACCTTGTTCAACAATGGCTTTACCATCATTGTCCACGATATCAAATTGAGCCATTTCACCACGAAGACGTTCAGGCACAAGGTCAATCTGATAGCTACCCATATCAAGATATACAGGTACTTTTTCGTAGAACATATTCAGAATTTGTTCATTGCTATAGCTCAATGCACGCAACACAACAGTCGCAAGCAATTTACGACGACGGTCAATACGTACAAAGACTAAATCTTTAGCATCAAACTCAAAATCTAACCATGAACCACGATAAGGAATAATACGTGCTGAATAAAGCACTTTACCGCTTGAATGCGTTTTACCTTTATCATGGTCAAAGAATACGCCTGGTGAACGGTGTAATTGAGATACGATTACACGCTCAGTACCATTGATGACAAAGGTACCATTCTCAGTCATGAGTGGCATTTCACCCATGTACACTTCTTGTTCACGTACGTCTTTAATAGATTTCGTTTCACGATCTTTGATGATCAAACGAATTTTAACGCGCATTGGTGCCGCAAAGGTTGAGCCACGAAGAATACATTCGCGAACATCAAACTCTGGTTTACCAAGACTATACTCAACGAATTCTAAAGCAGCATTGCCCGAATAACTTTCAATAGGAAAAACTGAACGAAATGCAGCTTGGAGACCGATATCTTCGCGATTTTTTGGTGTTTTGCCGTCTTGCAAGAATGTTCTGTACGAGTCGACTTGAATCGAGAGCAGGTACGGAGCATGCATGACTTGGGGCAATTTACCAAAATTCTTACGGATCCGTTTCTTTTCGGTATATGAGTATGCCATCTGGAGTCCTCGGAAAGTAAACTAAGTCCGCCTGCAGAACGAACTTAGAAGGAATTACGCAGGTCGATATGACCACCACTTTTATACAAATGCTGCAAATTTCAGTGGTACAAAACGCTTAGCAATATTTTTAAAATGGAAAAATATTGGTAAGCGTTTGATTGTGTTTATTTATTTTTAAAATTGATGGTTTTTCTACCAATCAATCTAAAATCGAGCCGATTATTGTAACGCAAAAAGGCTGATGACCCAAGAGCCATCAGCCAATTTTTGGGGTCAAATTAAAATTCGACCCCTAGCGAAATTACTTAACAGTAACTGTAGCACCAGTTTCTTCAAGTTTTTTCTTAAGTTCTTCAGCTTCTTCTTTAGAAACGCCTTCTTTAAGATTTGAAGGAGCGCCTTCTACTAAGTCTTTAGCTTCTTTCAAGCCAAGACCAGTAACTTCACGTACTGCTTTAATTACAGCAACTTTGTTAGCACCGAAAGAAGTCAATTCAACATTGAATTCTGATTGCTCTTCAGCAACAGCAGCAGCAGGACCTGCAGCTACAGCTACAGCAGCAGCTGATACGTTGAATTTCTCTTCGAAAGCAGAGATAAGTTCAACAAGTTCAAGAACAGTTTTTTCAGCAACTGCGTTTAAGATTTCTTCGTTAGTTAAAGCCATGAGAATAACTCCAAATGGATATTGAATGGTGTGTGAAATTTATTAAGCTTATGCAGCTTCTGACTCGTTTTTCTCTTTGAGCGCTGTAATAAGGCGACCCAATTTCGAAATAGGAGCTTGAAGAACATTGGCAAGCATAGTAAGTGCTTTTTCTTGGTTCGGAAGATTCGCGATAACGCTAACGTCAGCACCTTGATAAAGTTTGCCGTCAAATGCAGCAGCTTTAAGTTCAAATGCTTTGTTAGTTTTAGCAAATTCTTCAAACAAGCGAGCAGCTGCGCCCATGTCATCTTCAGAAGTTGAAAAAGCTAGAATAGTTGGACCAACAAGGTTTTCGTCTAAGATATCAAATTGAGTACCTTCGAAAGCACGTTTAGCCAAAGTGTTACGCACGATACGTGTCTTAACACCTAACTTACGAGCTTCAACACGAAGTGTAGTCAATTGTTCAACTGTTAAACCTTGGTAGTCAGCAACAACAGCAGCAAACGCGGTAGAAGCAACTTCATTTACTTCCGCAACGATCTGTTTTTTGTCTTCGATAAGAAGAGCCATTGTAAAACCTCCTAACGGTGATTTATGCAATCCACGGACTGCACTCCCAATTCGTAAATCAATCTCTTGACTTACACGCGGAGGAGGAATCAATCACACCACCGCGTCTACTCAGACTGGTATTTTAAGAAGCGAATCCGAAGACTCCCCTCGCCTGAGGTCTTTGACGCTGATAAATTTACATCTATCAATTCAAAGTCCGCCTGATGATCAACAAAGCCATGCTTTATCAATCCACAAGAAGAAAAGCTCAACCTCAATAGAAGCCATCACTCTTTCTTGCGTAAAATTTGAAGTAACACTTCAAATTTCACTCAGGACTTTAAAATTCTTTTATCGCAATATAATTATTGAAAAATAATTATTTAGAAACGTTTTGTACATCAACAACAAGACCAGGACCCATAGTTGAGCTCAAAGTGATCTTTTGGATGTAAATACCTTTAGAAGTGGCAGGTTTTGCTTTCTTAAGGTCAGCGATAAGCGCTTCAACGTTTGAACGAACAGCTTCAGCAGTGAAACCTACTTGACCGATCGCAGCGTGGATGATACCCGCTTTGTCTACACGGTAACGTGCTTGACCAGCTTTTGCATTTTTAACTGCAGTTGCTACGTCAGGAGTTACAGTACCCACTTTAGGGTTTGGCATTAAGCCACGTGGACCAAGGATCGTACCTAACTTACCAACAACACGCATTGCATCTGGAGCAGCAATCACAACGTCGAAGTCTAAGTTACCCGCTTGAATGCTTTCAGCAAGATCATCAAAACCAACGATGTCCGCGCCTTCAGCTTTAGCAGCTTCAGCAGCAGCGCCTTGAGCAAACACAGCAACACGTACAGTTTTACCAGTACCTGCAGGAAGTGTAGTCGCGCCACGAACAACTTGGTCAGATTTACGAGGATCAACACCTAGGTTTACCGCAACATCCAAAGATTCTTTGAATTTTGCAGCAGGTAGGCTGCTAAGAACTTGTACTGCTTCTTCCAAAGTGTAAACTTTGTTTGCTTCAATAGCTGCAGCAATGGCTTTTTGACGTTTAGTTAACTTTGCCATGTCTTATAGCTCCACTTCCAAGCCCATAGAACGCGCAGAACCAGCAATGGTACGTACACGTGCGTCTAAATCAGCACCAGTTAAATCTGGTTCTTTAGTAGTCGCAATTTCTTCTAACTGAGCGCGAGTCAACTTACCAACTTTAGTTTTGTTTGGTACAGCAGAACCCTTTTGGATACCAGCAGCTTTCTTAAGAAGAATCGCAGCAGGTGGAGTTTTCATGATGAATGTGAACGACTTATCGTTGTACACAGTGATCACTACAGGAATTGGAAGACCTTGTTCAACTTTTTGTGTAGCAGCATTGAATTCTTTACAGAATGCCATGATGTTAACACCACGTTGACCTAGTGCAGGACCAATCGGTGGAGATGGATTCGCTTTACCAGCTGGAACTTGCAGCTTGATATAGCCGTCAATCTTCTTAGCCATTTCAAATTACCTCTGGGTACAAACGCCTTTTAGAGCTCCCCAACATTTCAAGTAACGATACCGTTACAACAACAATGCCCGATCCATAACAAATCGGGCGCTTTCAAACAGTGCAAATTAAATTGTTTTTTCGACTTGGCGAAATTCCAATTCAACTTGAGTTGGTCGATTAAATACATTAATCGTCAACGTTAAACGTGATTTTTCGTACTGAACTTCTTCCACCACACCTTTAAAGTCTGTGAATGGACCGTCAGTAACAAGTAATTCTTCACCCGGCTCAAACATCGTCTTAGGACGAGGTGCTTCACCTTTATTGTGTACACGTGCAAGAATCGCATCAGCTTCTTTTTGCGTAATTGGTGCTGGCTTTTCAGCTGTACCACCGATGAAACCTAATACTTTTGGACATTCTTTAACAATGTGCCAAGTTTCATCATTCATTTCCATTTCAACTAACACATAGCCAGGAAAGAATTTACGCTCTGATTTACGCTTCTTACCATCCTTCATCTCTACCACTTCTTCGGTAGGAACAAGGACTTCACCAAAACTATCAGCAACAGCGCTACGCTGGATTCGATCATTAAGTGAACGCATCACTTGTTTTTCATAACCTGAATAGGCATGAATAATGTACCAACGTTTCATAGCTCTCTTACCCGATAATAAACTTCATAAACCAACCGATGATATAGTCAAAACACCACAAAATAATTGCGGCAACTACAACAACGAGGAGAACTTGCCATGAAGTGGTTACTGTTTCATGTTTCGTAGGCCATGTAACTCGACGCAATTCGATACGAGAGTCTTTAAGCAAACGAACAAAGCCTTTGCCTTGATGGGTGGCGTATAATAAACCTAAAGCTACGATGATACAAGCTAAAATTACCCCAATACGCACCCAGACACTATTTGCAGGTGCCCAATACGCTGGAAGATATTGATTTGTCATCAACGCACCGCCAAATAAAGCCAATGCTATGATCCACAAAATAAAATCAAATGGAGAACTTGTCTTCACCATTTCAGCAGAATTGTTGCTTTGAGGAATTGCCGCGCCGCCCATTGCGTCACGTGATTTATCATTCGACATTTTTGTACTCGTCGTAGGTTTCGCGACTTATTATATGACCAGTTTAGCCGACATCAAGTTTTTTATTTAAAAAATGGCAGGTCAGGAGGGACTCGAACCCCCAACATTCGGTTTTGGAGACCGACGCTCTACCAATTGAACTACTGACCTATAAACAAACCGAGAGCCTAAACTCTCGGTTAGAACAAACATATTAGCGGTTATGCAGTTACTTTAGCAACTACACCAGCACCAACTGTACGACCACCTTCACGGATCGCAAAACGTAGACCTGGGTCCATTGCGATTGGGTGAATTAGTTCTACTGACATTTCAACGTTGTCACCTGGCATAACCATTTCAACGCCGTCTTGTAATTGGATTGCACCAGTTACGTCAGTTGTACGGAAGTAGAACTGTGGACGGTAACCGTTAAGGAACGGAGTATGACGACCACCTTCTTCTTTAGAAAGTACATATACTTCTGCGTCGAATTTAGTGTGCGGCTTGATTGTACCTGGTTTAGCAAGTACTTGACCACGTTGTACGTCTTCACGCTTAGTACCACGTAAAAGAACACCACAGTTCTCGCCCGCACGACCTTCGTCAAGAAGTTTACGGAACATTTCTACGCCAGTTACAGTTGTTTTAACTGTATCTTTGATACCAACGATTTCAACTTCTTCGCCGACTTTAACGATACCAGATTCTACACGACCTGTTACCACTGTACCACGACCAGAAATAGAGAATACATCTTCGATTGGCATCAAGAATGCTTTATCGATAGCACGTTCTGGTTCTGGAATATAAGAATCAAGCGCTTCAACAAGTGCAAGTACAGCTGATTCGCCATATTGACCAGCATCACCATTAAGTGCAGCAAGTGCTGAACCACGGATGATAGGAGTGTCATCACCAGGGAAGTCATAAGTAGAAAGAAGTTCACGAACTTCCATTTCTACTAATTCAAGTAATTCTTCATCATCAACAAGGTCACACTTGTTAAGGAATACAAGAATATAAGGTACACCTACTTGGCGAGAAAGAAGGATGTGTTCACGAGTCTGTGGCATTGGACCATCAGTCGCAGCACATACAAGGATCGCACCGTCCATCTGAGCAGCACCAGTAATCATGTTTTTAACATAATCGGCGTGACCTGGGCAGTCTACGTGAGCGTAGTGACGAATTGGAGAATCGTATTCTACGTGTGAAGTATTAATTGTAATACCACGTGCTTTTTCTTCTGGTGCAGAATCGATTGCTGCGTAGTCTTTAGCTTCACCGCCGTAAGTTTTTGCACAAATTGTTGCAATTGCAGCAGTTAAAGTTGTTTTACCATGGTCGACGTGACCAATTGTACCCACGTTTACGTGTGGCTTATTACGTTCAAACTTAGCCTTAGCCATTTGCTCTTCCTCGTTTATGTCGAACACGAGTTAAACAACTCAGCATCGACAATCGTCTAAAAAACTAGACACCTAATACTTGAAAAGCAGACTAATAAGCCTGCTTTTGAGAAACTAGTGTAGAATAATCTACCAAATTGTATCTGGAGCTCTTATCGAGATTTGAACTCGAGACCTCTCCCTTACCAAGGGAGTGCTCTACCACTGAGCTATAAGAGCATCATCTTCGATGGAGCGGGAGACGAGGGTCGAACTCGCGACATGTAGCTTGGAAGGCTACCGCTCTACCAACTGAGCTACTCCCGCTTAATGTTGGTAATTAACCACTTATCGAAGTAATGGTGGTGAGAGAAGGATTCGAACCTTCGAAACTTTCGTGGCAGAGTTACAGTCTGCTCCCTTTGACCGCTCGGGAATCTCACCTTTACACTTACTTTCAGTGTCGTTCTTCAATATTATAACACAAAACCTTAAGATGGTGCCGGCACACGGATTCGAACTGTGGACCTACTGATTACAAGTCAGTTGCTCTACCAACTGAGCTATGCCGGCGTTTCTTAGTGTTTCGTACGTTTCGTATCGGAACGGTGTGCAGTTTAGCAAAACTCAGAATCCTTGCAAGTGTTTTTTGCAAAAAAAACCTCAAAAACTCATAAAATCAATCCGTTTGACGATAATTCAACCGCTTTGATCACTGCGCGAGCTTTTATTTGGGTTTCATTCCACTCTGATTCAGGATTTGAGTCGACAACCAAGCCTGCACCAGCCTGTACATAGACCTTATTTTCACGAATAACACAGGTTCTGATCGCAATCGACATGTCCATTTCGCCATGCCAGCCCAAATAACCCACTGCGCCACCAAAAATTCCACGTTTTACCGGCTCAACTTCGTCAATAATTTCCATTGCACGAATCTTTGGGGCACCTGAAAGCGTGCCTGCTGGAAAAGTTGCCTTAAAAACATCCAAAGCATCGACATCATCCAACACTTCACCTTGTACATTGGAAACAATATGCATGACATGTGAATAACGTTCGATCACCATTTGATCAGTGACTTGCACTTTACCGATTTTCGAGACACGCCCCACATCATTACGGCCTAAATCAATCAGCATTAAATGTTCCGCAATCTCTTTTTCATCGGAAAGCAAATCTTTTTCAAGCGCCAAATCTTCTTCTTTGGTTTTTCCTCGCGGACGTGTACCTGCGAGCGGACGTACAGTCGCGATCCCATTTTCGAGTCGAGAAAGAATTTCCGGTGAAGACCCTACGATATGGAACGGCTTTTGATCTAAAAGGGTCTGCCCTTGCACCAAAAATAAATACGGTGATGGATTGAGATGTCGTAATGCGCGATAAACCTGTAAAGGCTCACCATCAAAATCCGACACCATACGATGCCCAGGAACAACCTGCATCACATCACCAGCACGGATGTATTCTTTAACTTTCTCAATTGACTCAAGGAATTTGTCATGCCCAGTCAGTGACTCAAAATGCGGAGCGGTATGTTTTTTAGCAACCAAGCTGATTGGCATAGCCAATAATGCCTCAATCTCATCCAGCTGTTGCTGAGCCTTGGCATAAGCCTCTGTATCATTAACATCTGCATGTACGATTAAAAACAAAGTATCTTTTAAGTTATCAAACACAATGACGGTTTTAGACAACATCATCCATAAGTCAGGCAGTCCAACGGGATCCGCCTCAGGCACATTCTTTAACCGTGGCTCAATATAACGTACTGCGTCATAGCCAAAGTAGCCCACCAAGCCGCCAGTAAAATTAGGTAGTGCGGGTAAATCTTGCTGGGTGGGTACTTTAAACTGCGCTTGAAAATCACGGATATATTGAAAGGGATCTGCACATGGCTGGGTATCTATCGAGCCATCTACCGATTTTATCGTGAGCTGTCCTGCATTACAGGAAAATACGATTGACTCACCCAGTCCAATAATTGAATATCTTGCCCAGTTTTCACCACCTTCGACAGATTCAAAAAGATAGGCTTGTTGATGCTGTTTTAAACGTGCAAATACAGACAATGGCGTATCTGTATCGGCTAAGCGTTGGCGGTATACAGGGATAAGGTTATAACCCGCTGATTTTAGTTGTTCAAATTGCGCTAAGGTTGTCATCAGGAATTCTCTCTATTTTCGATAATACTAAGTATGGATGTCTCTGCATTTCACTTAGTGACGCCATCGAAAAGTGCGTTTGCTATTCATTCCTCTTCCCTTTTTTCGCAACAATTTAAATATACCGGTGTTAAGCCAAAAGCTCTGTTAAATCATCCACCACTTGTTGTGGTTGACAGAGTTGAATATCTTCACCGTGATTATAACCATAGCTGACCACAATACAATCAACCTCTGCACGGCGTGCAGCCTCGACATCATTACTTGAATCGCCAATCATCAAGGTTTTGTCCGTTGATGACTGATAAGTTTCAACACAATACAACAATGGTTTTGGATGAGGTTTGCGCACTTCAAAACGATCACCACCTATTACATCGACAAAATAGTGATCCATTTGCAATTCTTCTAAGATTTTTCGAGCGGGCTGTTCTGGTTTATTGGTCACACAAATCAATTTCTTATTGTTTTCAATTCCCCATTCTAAAAATTCTAAAATTCCAGAGAATGGTTTGGTATCGACACAAGGTTCTGCATTGTAAATTTCCAAGAATGTATCCAAAAGCTGTTGATGCAGTACAGGATCCACCTCACCCTTTAAATACTTCAATGTACTTTCACAAAATAATGAGGTGCCTTTACCAATCCAAACCCGAACCTGTTGTTCAGTGACTTGGGGTAAGTTCAAACGCGCTAGACTTAAGTTCATGGCACGATATAAATCAAATGCTGAATCAACCAAGGTCCCATCCAAATCAAATAAAATCAGTTCGCGTTGGTCTAGCTTTGCCACATTCATGATTTACACCTAAATCGAGTTTTAATTTTTAAAAACGAAAATACAAAAAACAAAGGCATGCGATTGCATGCCTTGAGTGTAGCGCATTCGCAAATTATTTAAACAATAGCCATGCAATAATTGCCAAAATGATCAAAATCACCAGTGTTGCCAAACCTAACTTTGCATTTTTCTGGGTTTCGACATGTTCTTCTGCAACAAGTTCAGCTGCTTTGACCTGCTCTACTTTTGGTTGTGTAGCCGCATGAATATCAACACCTTCTGGAATTGGTGCAGGTTTAGGGATTGCTACACCAGACGGCATACCTTCACGGTTGATTTGAACATTGCTATCACGCTCTGAAAGCTCAGGCATGCCCTGTTCATTCATCTGGTCTGCCACTGTACGTTCTACTGGGGCAGCTGGTTTAATTTCAGCAGTCGCCACAGCCTCTGCAGGTTGTTGAACCGGCGTTTCTGCTGGAGCTACAACGGGTTGAACTTCAACCTCAGGCGCTGCCTGTTCAGGTTGCAAAACAACAGGTTTCACGGGTGCAAGCACATTAAATTTAACACTGGCAAATTGAACAATATCACCATCCATCAACATTTTATCTTGATCGATACGGATATCATTCACAAAGGTACCATTGGATGACTTTAGATCTTGAACCCAAAGCGCATCTTCTTTTAATAAGAATGCAGCATGGCGACGTGAAATTTCCGCAGCTTGTAATAACAGGTCTGCATCTTGATGGCGTCCAACCAGCATATCACGGTCAATCGTGACTTCCTGCCCTTCTAACTCACCTGTAATTGCTTGTAATTTCCAAGTCATGATTATCTTCCCATTCTAATTCAAGTCTATCTTAGCATGACATTTCTACAGTGCTAAATCAGCGCAAAACCAAGCTTTATGTTGCCCACGCCACAACAGAACACACCACAATACTTTAATAAGCTATTTTAAATATCAAATAAAGCATGCGATTAGAAGCACTTGTTACGCGAAGCCCACAATGCTACTGCTTACGGATATCATTTGGTTCCTCTGCAACGGGTGTAGTCACCGCATTGCCTTGTACTGCACTTGTCTTGGCACCTGTAGGCACTTTTTGATACTGACTTGATGGTTGTGCTGTCGGTTGTGGTTGTACCAGCTTAGGCTGCGAACTTGGTGTGGAGCTAAACGGCAGTCGTTGCTGAAAAACATCATCAACATTGGCTGGGAGTTTGGCAAAATTACCATCTTTATCCATCGCCAATTGCAGACTATACAGTTGATCATAACGTTGTTGAGATACACGGCGTATATCTGCATTATCACCAATTATCGTTGGGTGGATAAACACCAATAAGTTACGTTTAGCATTCGATTTGCCTTCCGCTCTAAATAAACGGCCTAAGCCCGGGATATCACCCAAGAAGGGTATAGATTGGCGTGTATGAGCTGTATCATCTGAAATCAAGCCGCCTAAGACCACGGTTTGACCATGATCTGCAAGCACAGAGGTCTTGATAGAACGTTTACTGGTGACCAAATCCGTTGCCTGCCCTTTATTTTCAGCAACTGCAGAGACTTCTTGTTCTACCTCTAAACGAATCGAACCGCCCTCACCAATATGCGGAATTACCTTTAAGGTCACCCCCACATCCTTACGTTCAATTGAGGTATATGGATTGACAGTACCCCCTGTCCCAGTACTGACTGAACCTGTAACAAATGGAACGTTTTGCCCAACGACAATATACGCTTCTTCATTATCCATTGTGACAATCGATGGTGTAGATAATAAATTTGACTTGGTATTGGCTTTTAAAGCCTGAATCACTGCACCATATAGTCTACGTGAACCGTCTGCACCTTCTTTATAATCTCCTAAGACAAGAGAAGCACCTGGACCAACAGCACCACCTAAACCAGCTGCACCACCTGATAGATAGCCTGCTGCCAATTTAGCTAAACTTGTACCCACTTTATCAAAGTTAATTAAACCCACACCACTACTTAGATCACCCATTGCCCATTGCACACCGAGTTGATCAGTATCATTACCCTCAACCTCAATAATCGTCGCTTCAATCAATACTTGTTGACGACGGACATCGAGCTGTTGGATGGCAGCTTCTATTTCTCGCATCAGTTGTGGTTCAGCTTTAACCACCAGCGCATTTTGAGCACCATCTGCAATAATGCTCACACCATTGGCATTAAAACTAGTGATATTATTTTGATTATTGTTATTTGAGTTGCTGTTTAAATTAATTGCTGGTGTTGAAATACTACTTCCAGTGCTTGAGCCGGTATTCGATGATGAATTGTTATTATTGTTAAAACTATTGCTGTTGTTAGAACTACTATTAGAAGAATTATTTGAATTAGAATTGACTGCCTGACCTGTGACTAAGCCTTGTAAAATTTCAGATAAATTCTTTGCACTGGCATATTTTAATTTAAAGACTTTAAGACCACCTAAACGATCTGCAGAAGGCACATCCAACATTTCAATCATATTGCGGATACGTTTACGCGTACCTGTATCCCCTTTAATCAAAATACGGTTGGTCCGTGCATCAGCAATAATACGAACCCGTGCCCCAGCAAAGTCTTTCGATGCGCCTGTCGAACTCATGGCATCCAATTGCTTAATGATCTCTTCAGCCTGACTCTGTTGTAAAGGAACAGCTTCAATATCATTTTGCCCAGTACCATCTAAGTTGCGAATAATGGTTTCAAGTTGATAAATATTCGCTGCACGATCAGACACAATTAACGCATTGGTGCCTTGTATTGCCGCCAAATGCGCAAATTGTGGCATTAAAGGACGTAATGCTGGGATCAAATCATTGGGGTTGGTATTTTCCAACCAGATCACCCGTGTTACAACCTGATCACCACGTGCATTATTGCGTGGGTCATAAGGTACACCCGAGTTTTTTACATTACTGTCTGGTACCAAGCGAATGGTATTCCCCGATGGAATAGCCACCACGCCATTGACATTCAACACCCCTAAAAATAGGTCATAAACTTCATTTTTATTTAGAGGTTTATTTGAAATAACCGTGACATTGCCACGTACACGGGGATCGACTGCAAAATTTTTGCCCGTAATATCTGCAACTTCGTTGATAAAAGCCGTGAGATCAGCATCGCGTAAGTTAATTTTCCACGTCTGTGCATGTGCTGCTGTACTGACCGCAACCATCATTGGTGCCGCTGCAACTAAAGCCCAAAGTGGTCGATTGTGATTCAAAAAAGCCATAACTTATTATCTATCCTAATTTTATTTGTAGTCCTAGCCACTTACAAACTTTGCTGAATGGTCATCACCTGATCACCACGCTTAATTTCAATTTTTACTTTGCCATCACGCTTTGCTTGTTCTAGCAGCTGAACATCACTCTGTCCTTGACCTACTGATTGTCCATTGAGTGAAAGAATACGATCTCCAGATCTTAATCCCAGTTTATTTCGGAGCGCTGCGGGGGTCTGATCTGTCACTTCATAGCCTTGACCGCCACTTGCGTTAACCCCCATGTTCTTTAGGTATTCGTCCCGATTTTCATTCATCCTTTCAATCGCCTGCCCTAAAGCATTTTGGCTTGAATTTTGCTGTGGCGATGGCACAGGATTACTTGCTGGCGGGCTGGTATTTTGATCTGTAGATTGCCCTGGCATAGGCTGATACAAACTATCCAGCCCGGTAAAACGTAACTCTTTACTGTTATTTCCATTTTGACTTAAAACAATATGATCCCAATATACTTCGGATAACTGATAACTGGTACCCTCAATTGGATCACCCACCGCATAACGATCTGCTGTTTCTTTGACTTTAATCACCGCTGAAGAGAAACGCGCAGGATAACTCACGACTACACCTTGCAAGACCATCGGAATACTGTCATCTGCAGTCGCACTAGAACCCACTTCTTCAAACAATGAAAAGCTTGAAATATTGGGCACTTGGATTTGTTGTGAACCTAGACTCACTTGCTCTGGTTGCATGACTTGTGGCGGTGCAACCACCCACCAAAAAATCGAAGCCAGTTTCCAGCACAATGCTAAAATTAAAAGAAATAAAACAACAGGTGCAAGGTGCTCTGTTTTTTTCCAAGAAATATTTTCAAAGCGTTCTTTTATATTCATTAGAAACCACCTTGAATGAGTGGTTGTCTAGAACTAATCACAAAAGTATCTAAACCAGCCTTTCCATCATAGGAAGGCACATTGAGTAACATGCGTTGGGTTAATTGCACATCTAACATCATGGTTGGATCTAAGCTGATATTGGCCATCTTCTGGCTACGTTGATCTTGTATATCCAAAATCAGTTTACCCGCCTCATCTTTAAGTTGAGCATTTAAAGACGGGATATTCATTTGGTCTTGACGCTGTCCAAAAGTATAACCAAGCTCACCACCACCCCAATGCAATTGACCATCTACATCACTAAATCCAGTGTCTTTTTTAAAACGTAGGGTCATATCTGAAATTTGAATTGCATTCGCTGGCCATTGCCAATTTGCAATATTCTTTAAGGTTTCTGGTGCAATCTGACCTTGCATCTGATTAATAATTATTTTTTTACCAATACCATAGCCGACAACCCCATTTAGCTGAGTTTGCCCACTATGCACTTCAACATTTGCACCCACACGTAATAAAATCAGATCCCACGGGCGTGTTCTCCACGAAACGGAACCACGTAAATTACCTTTGCGCCAATCTGCTTGCCCTTGCCAAATATTCCCACTGACATTTTGTAAGGTTTGATTGTTCTTATAAAATTTAGAAATCAGCCATGTTGCAGGGACTTGCAAAAGTACAAAAATTAAAAAAGCGACAACTCCAGTAATCCACCACGTGATCTGTTTTGATTTTTTATTCATTCATCTTTACCATCATTCATTTATTCTTCCATGCAAGATGATGCCCTCTTGTTTATACATTATGCATAATTTTTGCATAACGCCAATTCACTCGTATAAAAAAACCAAGCAGATTTGCTTGGTTCTTTGATTTTAAGGTCTTTGAATGACACTTAGATGAAGATTAGATCAAGAAATCTTCTAATTTTGCACCTTTTTCGATTTCTGCAACCAACCAACGTGGTTGTTTACCGCGTCCAGTCCAAGTTTCAGAAGTATCTTTTTTATTGCGGTAACGCGGCTCAACAGCTTTACGCGTTGTCTTTTTACGCTTTTGCGCGCCGTATTCAATAAACTGTTCTAAAGTTAAACCAGCAGATTGCGCAATTTCAATAATTTTATTATAGGCATCTTCAACTGCTTGGTCTTTTTTACTTTCAATTAAAGCTTCTGCTTCAGCTGTTAACTTTCTTAACTCTTCAACCGATAAATTACTAATATCAGGCATCATTAACTCTCCACGTAAATTTCTTAATACTTATTTAAAATAACTTCATAGCAATAGTATTTTCATTTATTCCAATAAGCAATACATATATTCCCCAATAAACACATAAAACAACAAAAAGATTATTATAATTACCTCAAAGCGCTTATTTTTAACATCAAAATAAAGCGAATGCAAAAGAATATGCTGTCTTATGTTTTAAATATAATGATGATAACTGAGGCATTTTTATGTATTTGCCAAATCATTATGCACTGTAGCTTCTAAATCAATTATAACTTTTCGCAACTGTTGAGGAATTAATGCTTTTTTCATCGCTACTTTATCGACAAAAACAATAACTGCTTCTCCGTCAGCCACAATCTGCTGTTGTTGCTGACTGAATAATACATAATGCATGCGTATAGCACTATTTCTCATTTCTTCTACCCGCGCACCAATATGTAGCACATCTGGATAAAATACAGGTTTTAAATATTTGCATTGACTTGAAGCAACAACAGTTAAAACATCTTGGTCAAATACATTTAAACGATCAAAATATTCAATACGTGCACTTTCAATATAACGATAATACATCACATTATTTACATGACCAAAAGCGTCCATATCGCCCCATGCAACCTTTTGCTCATAAACGATCGGGAATTGTGTCAGTGGGTTCATGCTAGGTTCTCAAATTTTAAATTGAATATAATTGCTATCTTTTTCAAAAATTGAATTCAATTGTTGAATTAATTCATCATTTCCATTTAAAGTGGACTTGATTCTTAAATAATTCATTAGAATATCATTTGGATATAATGACAGAAGTTGATCTGCTTCATATTCCCGCTGTGTTGCAATATATATATGCCATTTAGCAAAGCAAAAAACAGGAATGTTCATATATTTAGATTCAAGATTTATAATCTGTTGCTCTAAATACTCATAATCTGGATTCTGTCTAAGCAACTGTTGCTGGAACCATAAGTGGAACACATCTTGGTCAAATTTTTCATTAAGTATTTGAATCACCAGCTGCTGTTGTTGCTGAGCAAGTTCGGGTAAGCGGGTAATAATTTTTAGCCAAAGCACTTTTGTCTCATAAGGCATTTGATCGAGTTGCGGTTCTATCTCTAAAAATTTTTGCTGTAATAGTTCAGTATCTTCAAAACTTGCTTGGTCATAACAACCCAAAAGCTGTATTAACCACTGCTGTTTAGTCGCAGTTTCCAATTGTCCGAATTGAGTTGAGTGTAAATATTGCCACGGATATTGCAGGGCAAATTGTCCCCATAATTTTTGCACGGACAATTTATAACTTTCTGAAAGCTGATTCAGCCACGGCGAAAGCTCATGTCCATTTAAAAACTCTAAATGGGTCAGCGCTTGTTGACTGTCCTGTTGGGCCAAATAAATTTCGATACGTAAAATTTCCGCCAATTCAAAAGCGGATGGAGAGCTATGTTCTAAAGCGTTTAATGCTTCTGAATAATGCAGTTGTTTGAGTAATAAACGGGATTGCACAATCGGCTTTAATAAACCAGATTGATCAAAAATCGTTTGAATCACCTGCTCTTGTTCATCTTCACCATCTAATAACCACAATACACCGAACTGTTCAAATGGGTGCAACGTGTTAAAACTCAGTACTTGTTCTAATTTTCTTTTTTCTCGGCGAATATAACGATTGAGGAAATACCATGCCACATGCATCAAAAAACTGATGCCAACGCCAGCAAATGTTAACAACCATAAATTGGTTTGAACTTGAATATTGTGCCAGAGCACATAGACATAACCTGACCCTGCGGTATAACTCAATACACTCAGTACAGCCAGAATAATCAGGCTAATAAAGGCATAGATCAGAAAAATATGTTTCATCGATCTACCCCAAAACAGCCAAGCTATTCAGCTTAGGAATCGGCGGCTGCGATGTTTGCTTCATTTTTAATATTTTTTGCTTAATCTTCTGACTAGCAGCATCGGGTAATATATCCAATTGTTGAATCATTTGATTCAGCATCTCTTGGTATTCAGCAGTTTGCCCTTTAACTAATAATTGTTGTGCCAGTAATAATCTTAATTGGACTTCTTTTAAAATAAATTTACGGTTTGCCAATGCAGGAGTATTTGTTTCAACAATATCGACTTGAAACCATTTTTCCCAAAAGTATTGCGACTGATCTTGATCTGGTTTCAGTTGATTATTTTTCAATTCAGTGATGAGTGCTTGATCAACTTGTTTAAGTAAAGCCTCTAGTTGATCTCGCTGGGCATTTCGTTCAATCACAAAGTGTTGAATACTCTGAATATCTTGCGCAATGGTTTGATGTAGGCTTTGTTTTACTGCATCTGCCAACGCATACTGATCTAAAGATTGATTTAACTGAGTAAGATGCTCAAGTGCATACACAAACTGTTGTTGTTGCATAGCAAATTGCACCAACTCTAGTTGCTGTTTAACCACTACACTAGGATGAATACCAGCAATAGGCGTTTGAATCGAAGCGGTTTTCTTTGCCACCTCTTGAGTCGGTTCATCTGTTTGTCGTTTTACTGCCACCAATTGATCATTCAAACTGGCATTCTTTTGTTCACTTTTATGCAGCGTTTGTTGAATATCATTGAGTTGTTGTGAAACATGATAGAAGTTATAACTCAACTTAACGAGCCATCCTAAAGCGATCAACAATAAGACATAAATAAACTTCTTCATAACTTCCTTTGCAACTGCACTATGGTTTGTAGAATGGTTTCTGGCGCTAAATTTGAAATTTGAGTGCTATTCAAACAGGCCTGAGCTGCATTTTTACCATGTCTTAATAATTGATACAAACGCTCACCCAAAACTAAATAATGACAAGCACTCACGATCTCTTGATGATCTCGGGTCAAAGCCAGCCAATTGTGCCAACTGGCTTCACTGCTGATACAACTCCAATAGGGCTTTTCAAATTGCTCAATTTTGTTCACAAAATCTAAAAATTGTGCATGAGTTTGTTGAGGAAATGCGCGGTCATATAAAACAAAGTTTAAAACATCAATATGACGCGCTTGGCATTGTTGCATCATAAATTGACGCCCACCTTCACCACGCCAAAACGCAATTCTCTTGAGCTCTTTTACCTGATTAAACAGCGGCAAGCTTAGCATGCCTTCGGATGTTTCCACCGCAGGAACATGGCTTTCCACCCCATAATCTAAGAGTCGTTGCGCAGTTTTTTTCCCTACAGCAATCCACTGAATATGCTGGATCTGTGCAAGCGACAAACCCGATTGCTGAAGATATTGCATACCAATCTGAACAGCTGTAGGACTGACCACAACAATAATTTGAGTCGATAACAGCTGTAAATAAAGTTGTTGTAATGTGTTGTTATATGGACGTGGTGTTAATGCCAATAATGGCAGATCAACCACGTCAAAACCTGACTGGCGCAGACATTCGGTTAACGGCTGAGCCCGATCGATGGGACGCGTATTAATAAATAGCATTGAAGCCTAAAAACTAAGCTTGATAAAGTGCTTTGAGTATTTCTCCAGCACCTTGTTGAAGTAGCTTTTGTGCAAGTTGCACACCTAACTGCTCTGCTTGATCTGGCGTACCACTGACTTGACTACATAACAGGGTTTGTCCGTCCGCACTCCCCACACGCCCTTCCAAAGACAATGTTTGATCCTTCAATGTGGCAAAACCTGCGATAGGCACTTGGCAGCCACCTTCTAGATAAGCATTAAAAGCACGTTCAGCACGGACACAGGCATTGGTTTCAACATGCATTAAAGGCATGATTAAATCCAAAATCTCTTGATCAGCTGAACGACACTCTAAACCCAGTGCACCTTGGCCTACCGCAGGTAAGCTAATTTCTGCTGGTAGCGTATGCCGAATACGGTCTGAGAGTTCTAAGCGTTTTAAGCCTGCACTGGCAAGGATGATGGCATCATATTGACCTGCATCTAGCTTGGATAAGCGTGTTCCAACATTGCCACGTAAATCAATCACATTTAAATCAGGGCGCTGTTTTAAAATCTGACATTTACGGCGTAAGCTCGATGTTCCAAGTGTTGCGCCTTGTGGTAAATCATCAAACTTTGCGTAATGGTTAGAAACAAAAGCATCAAAAGGGTCTTCACGCTCACAAATGACCGCAAGCTCCAAACCTTCTGGTAATTGCATCGGCACATCTTTCATGGAATGAACGGCTAGATCTGCACGACCATCCATTAAAGCAGCTTCTAATTCTTTGACAAATAAGCCTTTACCACCAATTTTGGCCAAAGGTGTATCTAAAATTTTGTCACCTTGGGTTACAAAGGTAACCAATTCTACTTTTACATGCGCGTGTAATTGCTCTAAACGATCACGAATATGCTCAGCCTGCCACATTGCGAGCGGGCTCTGGCGAGTTGCTATTTTCAAGGTTTTCATCATTTCAGCTTTGCCAAACTTTTAAACACTCTAAACTTACTCTGCAATCGTAAAAATGCAAGTAAATTATCAAAATGATTTAAGCTTCCCATCAAACTATAAATTCTGCATCCGTTCGCGCAGTAACGGTAAGTGGCGACGACTGACTGCCAAACGCTCGTCTAACTCGCGGCATCGTACCTGATACTGACCGGAGGACACCATTTCCAACCCATCTAAATAATCTAGAGAAATTAAAGCATTACGATGAATACGAATAAATCGATCTACGAACTCTGTTTCTAAATCTTTGAGCGTTTCATCAATAAGCACACTGCCATTTTTATGGCGCACGGTGACATATTTTTGATCTGCTAAAAAATAGTAAATATTTTCAACAGGAATTAGCTCCAAACCTCGATAGGTTTTTGCAGCAATTTGCTGTCTTTGCACTTTTTCTTCCATGAGTTCTTTTTTTTCTAAGTGAGTTAATTGAGCTTGAGTCAGTTTAGTGACACTCTCCAAAACCGTTTCCAAATCATCCTTGGCAATTGGTTTTAATAAATATCCTTTTGCTTGAGATTGAATGGCTTGCAAAGCATGTTCATCAAATGCCGTACAAAATACGATGGCTGGCGTCGGATTAAAATGTGCTAAATGCTGCGCACAGCTTAAACCATCCATTTCTGGCATTTGAATATCAAGCAACACTACATCTGGCTCGAACTGCTGAACCATTTCCAATGCCTGTTGACCATGTTGCGCTGTTGCAATAACCTGATGCCCAAGTTGCGACACCAATCGTGATAAGCGTTCCACTGCAAGCGGTTCATCATCACAAATCAGGATGTCCATTGCTCCTCCTTACCCAAATATATCGTCTTTATTTTAATGAATTTCCCAATCATCTATTTTTATACTGATATTGGATTACCATTGTAAATAACCCATTCCCTGCATAATTCCGAAAATAAACAGAATCGCCAAAATGTGCTTTTAGACGCTGTTTTACATTTTCTAAAGCAATTCCATGCCCTTCTCTTACTTTTATTCTATCTTGTAAAAATGGGTTGGTAATGACTATGTTGACTTGATTTTGCAATATTTCAACCAGTATGCCGATCTTGGCATCGATAATCTTTTGCTCAACCCCATGAAAAATACTGTTTTCAATTAAAGGTTGTAAGGTTAATAAGGGAATTTTGACCTGATCTAATAACAGCGGTTGTTGAATATTCCATTCCACATTTAAACGATCTCCCAAACGAATTTGCTCTATTGCAATATATTGTTGAGATAACTGTATTTCTTCTTTTAAGGTCACGAGCTTTAATTCTTGAAAACTGGCTCTAAACAATTTGGATAAATCTATCAGCATTTGTTCAGCTTTATCAGGATCAATCGCAATTAAACTCACCACGCTATTTAAACTATTAAATAAAAAATGTGGATGAATACGTGCTTGCATGGCCTGAATACGCGCATTCAATTCACTGTTTTGCTGCAATACTGCTTGTTCACGGATATACAAGTAGCGTAAACAAAATGCGCCCAGTAATACCCCATAGCTGACATGCAAAATAAGATTATGCGAAATGTCTTGCATGGAAATATTTTGTAAAGAAAAATGCGTTCCCCAATAATGAATAATATTTAAAACCAGTGTTGTACACAGCACAATCGCCTGTAAAAGGATAAAACTGAATATTGAAATAGATAAATAGGTATATTGCGATAGCCTCTTTTCAAATACATCCTGAAAAGCGGCAAAGGCCAATAATATCCAATTAATATATAAAATATATTCTAAAACATGCCAAAGATTTAAATTGCCCCATGATTGTGCTTCGGCCAATGCCAATAAAAAAGCCAATACATTACTAGAGATAAATAATTCGAATAAATACTTGCGATGCCCCATTTTGCTAAAAAAATAAGACTGATAAAAACCGCGCCCAGATTTTATTGATGAATGATTGCGCTTTACTTCGGCAAGTGAGGCTGAATTTGTTATACTGCGTTTAGTTCTACTGCTTTTTTTCCTACTGAGCCGATATGACCACATCTTCTAATTCCTCTAATCCGTCACAAGCCCAAACTTCAGGCATGTGGGGCGGTCGTTTCTCTGAAGCTACTGATGCCTTTGTTGCTGAATTTACTGCATCAGTTCAATTTGACCAACGCTTTTATAAACAAGATATTGCTGGCTCGATCGCACATGCGACTATGTTAGCAAAAGTTGGTGTCCTTACAGAACAAGAACGTGATGACATTATCAATGGTTTAAACACAATTAAAGCTGAAATTGAAGCAGGTCAATTTGAATGGCGCATTGATTTAGAAGATGTGCACATGAATATCGAATCTCGTTTAACTCAGCGTATCGGGATTGCAGGTAAAAAATTGCATACCGGTCGTAGCCGTAATGACCAAGTTGCCACAGACATCCGTTTATATGTACGTGACGAAATTGATGCAATTTTGACTTTACTGGAAAAATTACAAAAAGGCATCTTGGGCTTAGCAGCGAACAATACTGACACCATCATGCCAGGCTTTACCCATTTACAGACTGCGCAACCTGTGACTTTTGGTCATCATTTGATGGCGTGGTTTGAAATGTTGGTGCGTGACTCTGAGCGTTTAATCGACTGCCGTAAACGTGTCAACCGTATGCCTTTAGGTTCTGCTGCGCTTGCTGGAACAACCTATCCTATTGATCGTGCTTATACTGCAGAATTGTTAAACTTTGAAGCCGTTGCTGAAAATTCTTTAGATGCAGTATCTGACCGTGACTTTGCAATTGAGTTCAATGCTGCTGCATCTTTAATCATGATGCATTTATCACGTATGTCAGAAGAAATGATTCTTTGGACTTCTGCACAATTTAAGTTTGTGAATATTCCTGACCGTTTCTGTACTGGCTCATCGATCATGCCACAAAAGAAAAACCCAGATGTTCCTGAACTAATTCGTGGTAAAACTGGCCGTGTCTATGGCGACTTAATGAGTCTGCTCACCCTCATGAAGGGTCAACCTTTGGCCTATAACAAAGACAACCAAGAAGACAAAGAACCTTTGTTTGATGCGATTGATACAGTGCGTGGTTCATTGATGGCTTTTGCAGATATGATTCCTGCACTTGTACCAAATATTGAAATCATGCGTGAAGCGGCGCTACGTGGTTTCTCTACCGCAACAGACTTGGCTGATTACCTTGTAAAAAATGGCGTTGCTTTCCGTGATGCACATGAAATCGTAGGTAAAGCCGTGGCTTTAGGTGTGCAAGAATCGAAAGATCTTTCTGAGTTAAGCCTTGAGCAATTACAACAATTCTCAGATTTAATTCAAGCAGATGTGTTTGAAAAAGCTTTAACCCTTGAAGCATCTGTCAATGCACGTAATCATATTGGTGGTACTGCGCCTGCACAGGTTGCTGCTGCCATTGAACGCGCTTATATCCGTTTAGAAAAACTTTATGCATAAGGAGTTTTGATATGACTCGACAAGTATTTTGCCGTAAATATCAAAAAGGGTTAGAAGGTTTAGACTTTGCACCCTTTCCAGGTCCAAAGGGTCAAGTGTTATTTGACACAGTGTCTAAACAAGCTTGGCAAGAATGGTTAAAACACCAAACCACGTTAATCAATGAAAAACGTTTAAACGTGTTTGAACCAGATGCAAAAAAGTTTTTAGAAGAACAGCGTGAAAAATTTTTGGATAATGATCAATCATTGGAAATGGCGGAAGGCTTAAAGCCGGAGTAATGACCGAAGCCTCCTAAGGCAAAAATCCAAAAATGATGTGCATCTTATGCTCATCTAAAAAATCCCCGTCAGGGGATTTTTTTATTGCTTCATCGTACAAGATAATCTCGATCACATGAGCTTATAAATTTAATCTTATATATATTTACTTTTCCCACGCATAAAAAAAAGGAGTCTTGGAGACTCCTATAAAACTTAAAACACGGCAGTGGGTACATGCTGTGCAATCAATATACATCGATGGCATGACTTAATATTGACCAAAGATACCGAAAACGCTGACCAATCACGACAAATTATAGATTTTACACGACGCATCCAATTCATTTCACAGCAGTTTTAAACAGATCAGAACAAGCAACAACGTTGAAAAAACAAATTAAGCCACAGAATCATTGAGCTTTTGCGTATTTTCTTCAACCAATAGCGGTTTTTTCTCTACCCATTTGGCTGGAAAATATTTTTCTATGCTGGATGATAACCAGTTTGCGATTGGCTGAGGCAATTTCACACCTAAAGGATTCTGCTCTTGCAGATCCGCAGAAGAAATCACCCGTGTTCCCATCAGATAATCAAACCAAGGCTTAGTGACACACCAATTGGCATCTTGGTTCGAGTTCATGTGGTGATCATAATGCCAAGGAATCTTCTTCATCGCCCAATCCGGCTCTAAATGTGCACGGCGATGGATATAATAATAATTACACGCACTATAAAGCGATGCAGCAACCATTCCTTTCGAAATCGGGTAGAAAATCAAACTTGCCGCACCAGCAACCACCGCCAAAGAAACGATTTCATTTTTGGTCCGCCAATTTGAAATCCCTTCTACATAGCCATCATCATGAAAATCTTGTTTACGCACTTCACGATGGTGTTCCCAATGCGATTTCATACTGCGTGGCACTGGACTGAAACGTGGTTTCCCTGGGCGATGTTGACCATGTAAAATATAGTTATGCGCAACCCATTCAAAACCATTTGCGACGACCAATCCGACTAAAAAACCTTTTAACATAATCAATCCCTCTTGCTTATTGTGAATATAAAACATGCTGGGAAATAGGTATTGACATCAAAAAGTATTTTCATTGACAAATTACGACAAATTAAAATAGTATAATGTTTAAACTACAGCTGACGTAGATCACACAATAACAAGATGTGTAAATGATACAATTAAAGGACTATGCGGGCTCGATATATGGCGGGCTTGGGCAATTACTCTATACTTTTAGTGAAGCTAAAGGTCTAAAGATCTCATCCAAACTACAACAGATTCAAAATGTTGAACGCTTTGACTATACCGTTTGGCGTGAAATCTTGGATGACATTCAATCACAAGTACAAAGCCCAGCTTTGGGTCTAGACATCTCTAAATATGTACAACCCAAACATATTGGTATCATTGCCTATATTGCACAATCTTGTGACACGCTTGGAGAGGCACTCACCCGCTACCATGATTTTCATCGATTGATTTATGATGGAAGCCCGCTGAAAGTTGAATATTATGATGAACAGCACATCTCGGTACGTTGGGAAAATCTACCCACCCATTTAACCACTCAAATTACTGATGAAATTGCGATGGCCGTGGTGATTCAGTTTTTAAGACAATTTATATCCGATGATATAACGCTGTATCAGGTTAATTTTATTCATCCTCAACCTAAAAACAGCATGCTGTATCAAGCATTCTTTAAGTGTCCTGTGCTCTTTCAGCAAGAAAAAGTCGAACTGATCTTTCCCATCAGCGCACTTGCGATTTCCTTTAAACGCAGTGATCAAACCCTGCAAAAACTACTGATGCAACAAGCACAGGCCTTGCTTGAAAGCTTACCCAATGCCACCCAGTTAGATGAGCGCTTACAACAAAGTATTTTATTGGGATTACAAAAAAACAATTATCAAATCGAAGCGATTGCCAAACAACTGAATATGTCGATACGCCAGTTACAACGTCATCTACAAAGTCAGAACACCACTTATCAACAACGTGTTCAAGATGTCCGCCAATTATTGGCCTTTCAATATCTGCAAGATCCTCATTTAGGTCTGCATGAAATTGCCCTGCTTCTCAGTTACTCAGAACAAAGTGCTTTCCAACGTGCTTTTAAACAATGGACAGGCTTAACACCGCAACAATGGCGTCTTCAGCATCGAGAGTTTAAGTAATTGTGTATTAAATTTATAGATAAAAACAGCATGTTTCACCATTCTCACCACTCATTTTTTTAGCATTAAATAGCTGTAAAATATAATTTTTTAAAATAAAATCAGAACATTAGCCGATATTGATATGAATATTTTTTATTTGTGATTTTATTTTCATATTTTTAGACTATTATCTTTATACAGAAAATAAAAGTTGTATCCACCCCACGGTTATCAACTATCTAAAAATAGTCATATAACCCCATTCCGTGCAAAAAAATAATTTAGGAATCAATATGAATAAATATCTCGCAGAATTTATCGGAACCTTTTGGCTGGTGTTTGGAGGATGTGGTAGCGCAATATTTGCCGCTGCTTTTCCAGAACTGGGTATCGGTTTTGCTGGTGTTGCACTGGCATTCGGTTTAACCGTACTCACAGGCGCTTTTGCTTTAGGGCATATCTCAGGCGGGCATTTTAACCCTGCGGTCAGTGTGGGTTTATGGGTAGGTGGTCGTTTTAATGCCAAAGACTTAGCCCCTTATATTATTGCTCAAGTCATCGGTGGTATTTTGGCCGCATTTGTTTTGTATTTAATCGTACAAGGTCAGGCGGGATTCACAGGAACTGGTGGATTCGCCAGCAATGGTTTTGGTGATTTATCCCCTGGAAAATATTCTTTAGTCTCTGCATTGTTAATTGAAATCGTATTAACCGCCTTTTTCTTAATTGTTATTCTCGGTTCAACAGATAAACGTGCACCTGCTGGCTTTGCCCCGATTGCCATCGGTTTAGCACTTACTTTGATTCACTTAATTAGTATCCCCGTTACCAATACTTCAGTTAATCCAGCACGAAGTACTGCTGTGGCTTTATTTGCTGAAACAGCAGCACTGAGTCAATTATGGTTATTCTGGGTGGCACCAATTGTCGGTGCAATCATTGGGGCATTGATTTATAAGGTTGTGGGTAATGAGCCTCAATCCTAAATAGATTTTCAATGTAAAAAAACCTGCTTCGGCAGGTTTTTTTATACATATAAACCAATGAATTAGAACATAACTAATTCAAAAATGGCTTAAAAATAAATATGGTCTTTAAAGAAATGGATTCTCTATTTCGCCTTCGCTTTGACGCGCAAGCTGTTCTGGTAGATCACTTTGCTTCTCTAAACTTGCTACAACTTCATTGAGATAGTTTTGTAAAAGCTTAGCCGCTTTTAAGCCAGCTTGATCTTTGGTGATCTGTAAATTGCCATAAATACTGACACAGTCAGTTTGATTTTCTAAGGTTAAATCATGAATTGAATGTGATTCGGTGCCATTCTCAAACGGTTTAAACATTTTTAATTTTCTCAATTTTTTTCGATCTTATTCACAGTATAAATAGATTCTCAAAAGATACTGCACCATCAGCGCTGAATTATTTCAAAATTTGTAAAATATATTGCAACAACGCTTCAACCAATTGTTTCACCAAGGCATCTTTGGTTTCAGGATCGACTTTTGGTAATTGCATATCCGATGTAGCGGTTGAACTACTTTTTGGTTGGAACTGCTTTTGCAGTGCGGTGATTTTATCCTGACTGACCTCTTCTGCACATTGGCTTTCCGCATCCCAATGCGAGTACTCAATTTCTTTATTAACCTTGACCTGTTTTGCGTTCAAAGGCAATTTATAGGTATTACGCTTTTGTTCTTCAGTCAGTTGTGGAAATAAATTCATCCCCAACTGTTCTTCTAAATAGCATACGCTGACCACTTTAACCTGAAGTGAATCATTATTTGGCGCATAGTACGCACCAATGATCCCGTGTTTAGGCAAGTAAATCGCTTTATAGATCGCGGTCGGAACAATCACACCCTTTCCAATGGTTTTTAGTTTTTTCCCAGAAAAAACTGGGCCAGTGACCACATAAACATCTTTCTTTTGCTTGGTGACAATTGCACGAGTTGCTTCTTCTAACTCACGCCAAACTTGTTGGTTATTTTTAGCAGCTTGCGGCACCATATTGGCCAAAGAAAAGCTGTCGAACTGTGATTCCTTATTGGGCATATCGGCATTGGGTGACATATGACCACGGTCATAGCCTGAACCACGATAATCCGATAATAATGCACGATGTGTAGCGGTTACACGTGGCTCTTCGTGGAAATTATCTTCACGTTTAATCTTTTGACTTAAGCGCTGTGGAGATAAATATTCTGCTGTCCATAACGGTGTTTTAGAAACACCCGAATACATTACATTAAACCCGTTAAAACATAAGGGATAACTGTTTTTCTTTAAACTTTCTTTGATTAGAACAGGTGGTTGCTCTCGATAGAACTGATTTAAACACGTAGAGTTATTGGTACTACTTTGGGTAAATGGCAGTAACTGAAAAATTTTCTCTTGGCCAAACGCAATCGCAAAACTTCCAGTAGCAACAACACCCAACACCATTTTAACTACTGAATTTTTCAACAAAGGCTTCCTAAACAAGGTTAAATAAACAATCCACTCAAAATCCTTACAGATTAAGTTTTTGAATTTAAATAGCTTAACAAGTCAATAAACTGAAAGATATTGTGTCGACCTTCAACCGAGTAAAGCTTCTACGATTCGTGCTTAACTAAACAACATTCCATGTAACAATTTATTGTTTATTTCACAAAAAATGCTAGAAAATCAAATATCTTACAGATGCTTTATTGCACTTGCGAAGATGATTATGTCATGTTGCGCAGTGTTGTTCGACAGCCTTACGACACAGTTTGTCGTATAGGATCGTTTTATGCGGATATCTCGTGATTTACTGGGGAGAATTGAATGATGGAACCATTCAAACTAAGCATTCTAAAGGGTTTGATACTATCTCAGTGCAATATCAGCCTATCTACTTTTACGGGATCAAGAATACCGAAGATAAGAATTCGTATTTTCAGGATTTAGAGAAAATATCTCTGCCAAAAATAAAGTGATTTAATGTAATACACCACCCCATAAAACCCATGGGCAAAAAAAAAGCCAGAATGACTTCTGGCTTTTGATTGATATGAATTTAGATTTCGATCTGGCTGCCCATTTCAACCACACGGTTTGGCGGGATTTGATAAAAATCACTCACTGGGCTGGTATTACGTTGCATCGAAATAAACAGTTTTTCACGCCATGGTGCCATTCCATCACCCACGGTATGAATCAAACGATCACGTGAGATGAAGAAACTGATATGCATCATGTCAAATTCAACTTCGAGTTGCTTATAAGCCAATTCTAGTGCATTTGGAATATCAGGTTGATCCTTAAAGCCATAGTAAACAAAAACACGTTGGAAGCGCTTATCTAACACTTCAACACGAATTCTTTCTTGGTCTGGTACATACGGAACATCACGAGTAATCACCGTCACCATAATATTGCGTTCATGCAGGACTTTATTGTGCTTGATATTGTGCAACATCGCATGTGGAACAATATTTGGATTACCGGTTAAGAATACCGCTTGACCGGGTACAAACTGAGTTTCATCACTTAAACTGACACTTTTAATAAATAGATCCAGTGGCAAGGCATCTTTTTCCAAACGGTTAAAGACAATTTCTCGCCCAGTTTTCCAAGTCATCAGAATAGTAAATACGATTGCACCGATCAGGATCGGAACCCATCCGCCTGAAATAATTTTTAATGAAGTTGACCCAATAAAAATACTATCAATCACTAAAAATGGGATGGCGAACAATGCCACTTTCCACTTTGGCCAACGCCAAAAACCATATGCCAAGATTGAAATCAAAATCGTATCGCATAGCATGGTCATGGTGACTGCTACACCATAAGCATTGGCAAGATTGGCACTGTTTTGGAAAATCACAATCAATAAAAGAATCGAAACGTAGAGTATCCAGTTGATAAAGGGCAAATAAATCTGACCTTGTTCTACATCAGAAGTGTGGTGCACGGTTAATCTTGGCAAATAGCGTAGCTGAATGGCTTGGTTTGCCATTGAAAATACACCTGTAATGACCGCTTGTGAGGCAATCACCGCTGCCGCTGTGGCTAGGGCAATCATGGGGTATAAGCCCCATTCAGGTACAAGCAAATAGAATGGGTTTTCAATCGCACTTGGATTACGCAGCAATAACGCACCTTGCCCTGCATAATTTAATAACAGACAAGGCAGCACAATGATAAACCAGCCTAAACGAATCGGCAGCCGTCCAAAATGCCCCATATCTGCATAGAGTGCTTCACCACCCGTCACCGTCAAAATCACCGCACCCATGGTTAAAAACGCCACAAAGGGTTGATGAAAAATAAAGTTCAGCGCCCAATGTGGACTGAGCATGCTTAATACATAGGGGGTTTGGCTAATACTATGAATACCGATTAAACCGATAGAGGCAAACCAGGTTAAAGTGATTGGGCCAAAAAACTTACCCATGGTTCCCGTACCATGTCTTTGTACCAGAAACAGTGCGGTAAGAATCCCGATTGCCAAAGGCATCAGCCATTTGTTAAACATGGGTGTGGCAATACTCAGCCCTTCAATCGCTGAAAGTACTGAAATTGCTGGGGTAATAATGCCATCACCAAAAAACAGTGATGCACCAATAAATCCCAAAGCAATTAAATAGATTTTGCGATTATCTGCGATACGATTAGAGCGTAAGTTCAGCGCCAGCAAGGACATGATACCACCCTCACCATTGTTATCTGCTCGCATGATAATGGTGACGTATTTAAAGCTGATGGTGAGCATCATGCACCAGAAAATCAGTGACAAGATCCCAAGCACGGTCGCTTCGGTGATGGCAATGTGTGCAGTCAGAAAACATTGGCGTAGGGCGTACAAGGGACTGGTTCCGATGTCTCCAAATACCACCCCTAATGCTGCGAGTGTGATCGCAGGTAACGCGGCTTTTTTTGCAGTACTTTGCATAGATTCGTCTTCAAAAATTTAGACACTATTTTTGCGCAATCATATCACTGTGAAATTTTTTTTGCTCTAAATCAATTGTTGCTTGGCAGAAATCTTTTTTTTGGTTATTATCCCACGCCTTGGTGAAGTGTCCGAGTGGCTTAAGGAGCACGCCTGGAAAGTGTGTATACGTTTATAGCGTATCGAGGGTTCGAATCCCTCTTTCACCGCCAGAATTGAAAAAACTGCATGCCGATGCAGTGGGGAAAGGCTTAGATCTTAAGGGTTTAGGCCTTTTTTGTGTCTGAAAAATTGTATTTTAATATATGCAGTTTTTGTAGAAGTACTACATTGCTTATATATTCACGTTTTATAAATAAAAATCTAATAAAATCTATATCATAGCTGTTTAAAATTCTAGATTTTTATTTATACTCCATTATTCACTCTACCCCTGATAAAAAGAAATGATAAATGATGTTTCAAACTAAAAATTATTATCATGTTGAGTATTTAGGTGAGGCCGGCATTACACACACCTGCTTGCTGGCCCTTTGTAATCTCATACAAACTCATTCTGATCTCTCTTATGCATTACTTCTTACCAATGATCAATCGCATGCCTTGATCCTTAAAGATCAATCTGAAAGTTATTACATTATCCGTTCAGGCTTTACATCTGGTTATCCTGGCGAAGGTCCAAAAGGATTAGCGACAGCTCTAACCATATTAAATAAACATGAAATTGAAACCGAAGAAACTCTAATTACATCAAAAATGATGAAGAAGCTGAATAACTCATTACTAAGTGATGAGGATATTGATTTAATTTTTAAGCAGAAAATTATTCGTCCTATACAATTGCACGACTATATCTATCCTTTTAGAAATAAAGTTTCATCAACTTCTAGCCTAAAACGTTGTTATCCTCTCGAGCTTCCCTATTCAATCATTGATGACAGAATTTTTGATTTAGCTTTGCTCTTTAAAAACGATCCAGATTCAGCGCTGTTAAAAGCATATAAACGCTTAGAAGATATTGTAAGAACAAGAACAGGACTAAGTGAACACAGCAGTAAATTGTTCTCTCAAACTTTTGCATCACCTAATGCCCCTCTTACTTGGGACTTACCAGATAAATCTGAAATTATCGGTCATGCAAACTTATTTATTGTTGCATATCATGACTTTAGGAATGCACGGACACATAGAGAGAAGCCTGAAGAAAATTTAGTTCACCAATATCGTGAATTTTTATTGATCAATGAACTATATATACTAGAAACAGAATCAAAAAATTTATAACTCAAATAAAGAAAAGGTCTTTAAGACCTTTTCTTTATTCTTATCAAGATAGTTCTTTACCATTACTTAAAATAAATGTTCGTAAAAGCTTCTCAACTTTCACATTGACTTTTAAAGTTGGGATTTTTACTCCTTCTTCTTGTTCAAAATACTGTTTAGCTTTTTCTTTATTAACATAATTCAACAGCTGCCCAAAGCGCCCAAATTCATCAATATTATTTTCATTCACATAGGCATTCATCAATTGTTTCAGTTTCACGTCACAATACCTAAAAGAATGAATAAAACATAAATGCCAATCGAGTACTGACTTATTTTTACTTATTATTATAAAGACTTAATGACTTATAAGTGAATATGATGAGTAGAGAGTGCTTTCGAGTAGGTGTAGTGGAACACTTGCAATATTATGTTTATCGCCTAATTGATCCTAGAGATGGGCAAACATTTTATGTTGGAAAAGGTAAAGGAAACCGTATCTTTAGTCATATTTATGACGAACAAATATCTAAAGAAGGTGATAGTTTATCAGATAAAATTCAACGTATCAGAGATATCAAGGCATCGGGGCTAGCAGTTCTTCATGTCATTCATCGCCATGCTTTGGATGAGAAAACTGCTTTTGAAGTTGAAGGGGCATTAATTGATGCCTATTTAGGATTGTCTAATATTCAAAATGGTTCAGGGAACAGTGAAAATGGAGTCATGCATGTTCATGAAATCAACCAGAAATATGCAGCTATTGAAGCTGTCTTTGAGCATAAAGTTTTATTAATCTCAATCAATAAAGGAATTAAGAATAGCTCAATCTATGATGCTGTTAGATTTGCATGGAGAGTGAATAAAGATAGAGCTGGAAAAGCAGACGTTATCCTTGCTGTTGCTCATGGAATTATTCGTGGTGCTTATATTAATGCTACTTGGTTGGAAGCTACTACTGATAATTTTCCAATGCATTTCGTTCAAGAAACTGATTTGAACAGATTTGGTTTTATAGCTGATGAAGCTTCTGACAATATTAAATCTCTATACATAGGCAAAAAAATTCCTAAAGAATTTGAAAGAAAAAAAGGAGATATCTCCCCTATTAAATATACTTACTAGTGTACATTTAACAAACACAGTCGTTATACGAGCCAACATGTAACTCGAAAGTAAAAATGTCCGCTTTTAGAATATGCACTTTTGTGATTTTCTTAGCGGACGATTTGGACTAATACCTTCTTTCAAAAGATATGAATTACTGTTCTATCACCAGCACAAAATTTGGTAACACTACCCCTTTGTTGGTCTTTAACACACCTACACATAAATTTTCAGGCGCTGAAATAAAAGTGATACCCGAGAAATCGCCCGTTGATTTACATTTTTTCTGATCTACTTCACTGGCCGCCTCAAGGTTTAATTGATGCTGTATATCTAATACAAGAACCTGTGCTAATGCGTCAAAAGCTTTATTTGCTTGTGTAAAAAAGACCGTATTATTATTTGCATCCCATTCAGTTAATGGTGCTTTTTTCTGGCTGATATAATTGTATAAACGCTTTGCAGACTTATTATTGTCAGCAGCATTTTTAAATTCAGCTTTCAATCCAAATACTGCCTTGACATCAGGTTTTTCTTTAAAAGAAAGCCGTGCAAATGGGACAATTTTAACGTCAGAAGCCTGATTTGAAGTCATTAGTTTAAGAGAAGTATCTGCTTGATTCTCCTGTAAAGCCGAGCTAATTTTTTTATTCACGATCTCATCAAATTTAATGGCTTGCTTTAAATTACTGTTAGAGATAGCTGCGCCATTATTTCGTTTATCAATCGCTGTAGCAACACCAACACCAATCAGTCCAAATGCATTTGATGCAGGGTTGGAAAGCGCATTGCTTGCATCTCCGACAGTAATTTGGCTTCCCTCAATAAAATGATCACCACCACCAGATTCCGTCATCGCTGAAATTTGTTCAGATGATACTGAAATTGTCGTGTTGCTGCCTTTTGCAGGATATTGAATGGATTTGGTTGTTGTACACCCAGTTGCAATCATCGCAATGACGATTAGGCTTAAGAAAGACTTATTCATATGAAAACAGGCCTGAAGAATGGTTGATATATTAAAAACATGTGAATTTTTCGATATTGTTAAGCAATAATAAATAATTATTGTGACAAATGATACTGAGAATTATTCACTTTGCTCAGATAAAAATTGGTCTTATATTTGAGTACACTAATTTTTATTTTTTACTGATTAACCTTTCATTTTTTTAAATAAAATCTTTTAAATTCCCCGTCCGAATTGGGTAATAGGAGAAATTACTTTTATTTCACTTCAATCTATATCGTTGTTTAGGGCTTTTCGGCTTATCTGGAATGGTACGTTCAATAAGGTTTGCGTCTAACGCAGGATTGAGATAATTCTTTTGGAATGTTGCACGATGGGATAAATCTAATAACCGCATCAATTCAAACAAGCTATACTCTTTTTCCTGCATAACTGAAATTAAACGCTGAACTTGGTCGCTTACTTGTACGTCAACTTGAGCGCTATCTTGAGCGGTGTTATTTGAGTCCAATATCGCATCCAAAATCATCTGCAAAATAAACTCTATAAATGCTGCAGAATCAGTACTGTCTGTGCTGGCTTGTAAAGCCTCATAGTAGGCCTTTTGATTTTGATAAATCAGACTCTCAACAGGAATATTTGCAAAAATAGTATTCCATCGGCTAAGTATCAATGTTTGCCAAAGTCTCCCCATACGTCCATTCCCATCAGCAAATGGATGTATAAACTCAAACTCATAATGAAATACCGAACTCTGAATGAGTGGGTGTTCTTGACTATCTTTAAGCCATTCCAGTAAATCAGACATTAAACGAGGAACCTGATTCGCTGACGGAGCCATATGCACCACTTGATCACCAGACATGACACCTACATTGGCATGACGGTATTGTCCAACATCATCAATCAAGCCTGTCATTAAAATTTGATGTGCTTGTAATAAATCTACTTCTTGGCTGGGTTGCCATTTTTGAAATGCTTCATAAGCTTTTATGGCATTACGTACTTCTTGAACTTCTTTAGGTGGTGCAATTACAGCTTTACCATTCAGAATCGCGGTAATTTGTTCTGTGCTGAGGGTATTTCCTTCAATTGCAAGCGAACCTTGAATTGTTCGGATACGATTGGCTTTTCTCAGTTTTATGTTGTGTTGGACTTCCTCTAAAGCACTCAAACGCCCTATATTCTCACTGATCTGCACAATCAGATGAATAATTTTTGATGTGATGGTATAAGGCGGTTGATATTTCATGCCATTCCTAAACAGAAGTAAATACAAAGCACTGTTGATTAAACGCTAAAAGTTTTGTCTTTCATAGGCTATTGAATGCTTTCAGAAATGCCACCCTCTATTTAACCATAACCCTATAGTTGAAATAAAAAACAATCCTTTATCTCGACTCAGTTGGCATCACAACATCCGCAGACTGACACACCTCTTGCCATTTTAGCTTAAAATCATTAATCGCTTTTTGTCGGGTTAAAGGTATCTGATAAATCGGTACACCCTTTGCATCGTCAATCATACCTTTTAACAATACCTGTTCTTTTGCAGACAATGCTTCAGGATTAAAATCAACATCATCCAACGATAAACCGTTTTGACGTAACTGCATTAACATTTCGGAGGTCTGTTCAAGTAACTGACATTCTTTAGGAGCTTCAGCATGTGCGACAGAAACCAATAATAATAAAATACTGAATCGTTTCATTCTCAATTGTTCTAGTTTTTACTTAACTTAGTTATACGATATTTGAGCTATTTTTTGAAGCAAATAGATACATATCCACTCAACTAAAAAGACAATTGACTATTTCAATTCAAACTTTCTTGAATTAGTATCAAGTGAAAAGAACTTCTAGCACGATTCAAAGGAGGTGAAATACAAAATAAAAATCATATAGATGTAACGTTCTCTTAAGATAATCATGATGCGGTACTTATTAGCGATTCAAACAAGTTAAAAGCATAAAACTGCTATTCGGGAGTGACAATGAATAACAGCGCCAATTATGTAAGACAAGTCAAAAATGCTAAACGTGGTGGATACACCCCAACTATTGCCAAAGATGTAAATAAGCATAAAATTCAGAAAGCTATCCAATTGATTGAGCAATGGAGAAAACTCGCAAACGAATTGAAACCCCAAATGCAAATAGATATGGCAATCACCCTAGAAGAATGCGCACAAGATCTGGATCATATTTTAAGGAGAAAATAAGTCTATATTTCAAAACTGATAAAGATTTATTGATTTAACCCCAAATACTCAAGGCTTACCCCTCCGTAAGCCTTTTTAGTCGGAAGATTAAAGCGATTACTCATCGTTACTCTAGTTATCTTTGTTAACCTGAGTTCAATATAAAGTTCTTGATGAAATATGATACGCGGAAACGTCATCCGCAACTGTCTGAGGCAGGACTCCATTTATAAAGTGTTGTTTCTGCGATTCATTGAATGAGTTGCTGGTGGCCGACGAGTTTTGCAGTGAGCAGCGATGTAGCTGCGCAAGATGGCTGCCCTTGCGGAGCTTAGCTCCTCATGTCGAAACAAAAGTAGGGCGAGCCGCAGGCTGATCCAGAAATTGGATGAAAGCTCAGCAAGACTCCGCCAAGATCATTGTTTTTCAATAAGTCAAAGAGATAGCTAGGTCGAGTCCATGTTTTGTTATTTTTTCTGTCTACAAATTAAAAGCTGTAAAACCCTTTGCTCTCTAAAAATCTAAGCATCCATAGCACACGGCATTATCAGCATCTAAACAAGACCCCATCGCTAAGACTATAAATATTAAAGATTATTCAATTGTTTATTTTTTGGCTTGCAATCTTATAAATATTCTGTAAAATTCTCGCCACGTTGCCGGCATAGCTCAGTTGGTAGAGCAACTGACTTGTAATCAGTAGGTCCACAGTTCGAATCCGTGTGCCGGCACCATTTTTACTTAGCCTCGCTTTTTTAGTGAGGCTTTGTTGTTTTTGGCTGAGGCATTTTCTTATAATTTTTTGATCTGTTTGATCTCATCGTAAATAATAAAAATTATGTTTTGACTGCACTGAGCTGTATATATCGAACAATTCCCTCTTCAAATAACCTTTGACAAAGTTTTGCGGTCATTTGTATTTTGATTTGATCTAGCCCTCCACGCTCCGTTTTTGCTCGTGTCGCAATATATTGACTAAAACCAGCCAATACTGCTATAGAGAGATCTTCAAGCGCGATTTGCTCAAGACCATGCTGTTGCAGGGCATGATTGATTTGAGTCGTGGTCATCAGTGATTTTAAATCGACATCAGCGGCTTTAAGTAGCCATTTATATTTCATTTTTTGTTTTGAATTTAAAACTGTGTCTGAAAGCATCAACGTATGAAAACCCAAACGACCTTTTGAATTTAAAATTGGAACGACTGAATTTAAAAATAAACTTAAATCACTGTGATAAGCCGCATCAATACACAACACCACATCAAAAGGTTGCGTCAATAAAAGCGCATTTAAATTTAAAAAAGATTGGCAGTGAATCGCCTTAATCTGCGGGAGTTGTTTTTGAATTTTATCGACACACTGTTGTTGTAACTCAACCGCTTCTAAATCTTGAATTTGGTAGTGTTCTAACCAGTATTTTAAACTGGCACCCTGACCACAGCCTAGGTCTAGTACCCGATCATGTGGTGTAAGCTGTACCGCTTGTGCAAGTCGTTCAGCAAGTTGCTGACAGGCTTGAGGGTAAGAGGATGTAGCTTCATCCCAATAGCCTAGATTGCTCCAAGCACACTCAGCATTATCTCCTAACATTTTTGCATCGATTGCATATTTATGTTTTGGAAGTTTTTGCTGAATCGCTTGAAGCCATTTCATTTTAAATCATTCACTTATTCAGTTATGAATTCATTAAACTTTATATGAATTCACTGGGCTTTAATAGCCAAGTTGCGGAGCCACCTCAACTTTAGGTTTTAATCCTACAAATGGCAATGGTGCACCAAAAATTTCTGCGATATGCATTGCAGAAGTTACCGCAGATTCAAGAATTGGCAAACCATCACATGACCATGAGCCACAATAGAATACTTTACGATTAGCGACTTTATGACGCGCTTGCAACTCAATGTTCAATGCTACTGTTTCAGAATCCACCACAGCACGGGTTAAGGTCACTGTAGAAATGACTTTCTTCGGATCGATGCTGGTCACAGGACGCCATGTTTGGAACACTGGAGATTTACCCACCAGACTTGGTTCAATCGAGTTCAGCCAAACTGTGAATTGTTGTTTGGTAAATTTACGATCCATCATATAGCTCAACACAGCCCAATCTTTACGATTTGGCGGCATCACAGATGCATCGGTATGCATGACCAATTCGCCTTGCTCAAACTTAAATTTTTGCAATAAAGCGATATCATCAGCAAATTGTTGTTTATTTAAAAAGTTTTCTAATTTATTGGTCGGTGTTGCAACCACCACACGGTCAAATTGAAATTGCTCACCTTGTGCATTTTCAACCAGAACAGTATTACCCTGTTCCTCAACTTTGGTGATTTCAGAACCGCTATGAATATCAATACCTTCAATCAATTTATCGACAAAAGCAGGTGTTCCACCATGTAAACGCAATAAAGCATCACCATCGGTTAATTGCTTTAAAAAGATTAAGAGCGGTTTTGCAGGCCATTCACCAATAGTTTTAGGGTCACAGGTGCAAATGGTATAAAGCACAGGCATTACTGCACCATGCCAAAATACTTCTTCAATGTCATTGTGATTGATAAAATCAGCAAGGGTAATGTCTTGATTTTTAGATTTAAAAAATTGAGAAATGGCGGTTTTAAGCTGCAACATCCCTTTGACTAAACGCCAACCATACTGCTTAATCCCTTTACGGTTATTGATAATGGGGAAATTACCAATACGGGTACGTGATGTGGTCAACCAAGTTTCTGTTTTATCTTCAAATAACCAACTGCATGCCATAAAGGTACGCACTGGAAAGGTTTTTATGCCGAGGTGTGTTGCAAGGCTCAGTGTATTTTTCCATAAATGCTGATTCATCACGCGCAAAGGTGCATCAATTAAACCACCTTCAAACTCAATGCTGTGACTATCCATACCACGACCAGGTAATGCTTCGAAGATGGTAATGTTATGACCTGCATCTTTAAGAATTCTTGCGGTGGCCAGGCCAGCCATACCACTACCAATCACTGCAATATCCAAAGTTATTATCCGTGCGTAACCATTTTTTTTATTATGAGCTATAGCCGATTAAATCGCGGTATTAAAAAGTTCCAGTTTTAACTTTTTTTGTTGGAAATTTTTTAGGAAAAATCTCCATTCCTCGGTGTTTATTTAATTTTAGTGGTTTTAGACCAAGCTCTTGTGCGACACCCTGCTTATACTTGATTGATATTTATATATATAAAAAAATACTGTTAAAAACATACAGATAATTTAACTATTTATTAAAAAAACATTTACAAATGCCAATTTATTAATTATTATTTACAGCATAAAAACGATAAATAATTCACATTTACAATAAAAACAAATAATTATGACAACACACACAATAAAAGAAACTACAGCATAAAAAGGATCTCTATAGTGTGGAATAGGGATCCTTTTTTTTACCTTGAATTTGCTTTTTAAGTAGATCAATTGCACGACGTGTAAAATGACAGCATACAAAAAATACTGAAACAACGGATATAAATTAACCAAATGAAATATATTGTGCTTTACTTCACATTTTTAATTAATTATGATGCGCGAATAACAAAACAACCCAATCAAAACAAGACATAATCATCTAAAGAAAAAAACTACAGCGTAAGAGAGCTTCTGTTCGATAAGAGCAAAGCTCTTTTCTTTTTTTAAATTTCTGACCTTTTTGGTGCTAAAAATTTTACATATAAAAAAAGCGGATTTTACAATCCGCTTTTTGAGTTCTCTCGATATCTCATACATGGCTGAACTCATAGACTAAAGACATGCAAGGTATCCGTTATACACAAATACCTATCATCAACATCAACTAAGCTTCCGCTACAATTTCACCAAATTTGCCATTATTGAAATCGTTAAACGCTTGCACGATTTCTTCTTTGCTATTCATCACAAATGGACCATAGCCTTGAATTGGCTCATTCAGTGGTTTACCTGTAAGGACCAAAAACTTAGCATCTTGCACTGCTTCAAGTTGAATTGCTGCATCGCCATCTTTTTCAAACATGACAATCGAGCTATCAAGTACCTTTTGTGTGCCATTGAGCAGCATTTCACCTTCGAGTACAACCACCAAAGTATTGTGGTCAACAGGTACATGAATAATTTGCTCATGACCCGCTTTAAGCTGACCATCCCAAACATTGACAGGGCTAAAGGTTGAAGCAGCGCCTTGTTGTTCAGCGTATTTCCCAGCAACCACACGTAAGTGGCCTGCATCGTCATCAAAATGAATCACAGGAATATCTTGCGCAGAAATTGCTTGATACTTAGGTTGAGTCATTTTATCGGCCGCAGGTAAATTCACCCATAGCTGAACCATTTCAAAGATTCCACCTTTTTCAGTGAATTCATGTGAATGGAATTCTTCATGAACCAAGCCTGCGCCCGCAGTCATCCATTGCACATCACCTGTTTTAATGGTTCCACCTCCACCATGGGAGTCTTTATGAGTAACTTCACCTTGATAGGCGAGTGTCACTGTTTCAAAACCACGATGTGGATGTGAACCTACACCGTGCTGTTCATGGCTAGGTGCAAATGTATAAGGCGCTGCATAATCCAATAATAAAAAAGGACTAATCGCTTGACCTAAACGATCATAAGAAAACAAGTTTTTTACAGGAAAGCCATCACCGACCCAATGCATATTTTGATTGCGGTATACACCAATAATTCTTTTCATCTCAATACTCCTATCTCTAGGCTTTAATATGAATCCATTTTAGGTTTTTTAAAGTGATCAATACAGCAATCTACCAATACGCTGAATCCCAAATATAGGATATTCAATAGCGACGGCACAGCGTAGTTTTTAATCAATCATCTTATTTATGAGATTATTAATCTCAGTTTATAGGCTTAATTATCATCATTAAGCCACGTAACATGAAATCCATGCAAAATAATTTGTTTTGTATTTAAGCACAATTTAAATTTTAGTGACTTCAAGGATATAAAAAATGGGAAAACCTTACGTTCGTTTAAACAAAGATGATACTGCGGTATTGTTAGTCGATCATCAAACTGGATTACTTTCTTTAGTCCGCGACATTGACCCAGATAAGTTTAAAAACAATGTTCTGGCACTGGCTGCGGCGGCTCAATATTTTAACCTTCCCACTATCCTGACCACCAGTTTTGAAGATGGTCCCAATGGCCCACTGGTACCCGAGTTAAAAGCGCTTTTTCCAGATGCGCCTTATATCGCTCGCCCTGGTCAAATCAACGCTTGGGACAATGAAGACTTTGTCAAAGCGGTAAAAGCAACAGGTAAAAAACAACTGATTATTGCGGGTGTTGTCACCGAGGTTTGTGTTGCCTTTCCTGCACTTTCTGCCCTTGAAGAAGACTTTGAGGTCTTTGTGATCACCGATGCTTCAGGAACATTTAACCCGCTGACACGTGACTCAGCTTGGGACCGTATGAGCAATGCAGGTGCACAATTAATGACTTGGTTTGGTGCTTCTTGTGAGCTACATCGTGATTGGCGTAATGATATTGAAGGTTTAGGTACGCTATTTGGTAACCATATCCCTGACTATCGTAATCTGATCAACAGCTACACACAAAACACTTCTCAAAAATAAGATAATCGTTGTCGCTAGGAATGTAAGTCTTGCATTCCTCGCTTTTGTTTGTGCATTTTATTTGTACGAATTTTAAAATATTTTCCTATTAATGATACTATTTTATCATCAACACACCTGAGATGAAGCTGTGCACTCTTTTGATGACTACTATTATTTCTATCTTGTGGTAAAACATGGTGGATTTAGTGCTGCGAGTGAAGCCAGTAATATCACCAAGTCTAAACTGAGCCGACGTATTCTGGATTTAGAAGCCAAATTTAATGTGACTTTGATTCAACGCTCGACACGGCATTTTAAAGTCACACCACTAGGACAAGAATTCTTTGAGGAATGTGCAAAGATTATTGAACAGGCGGATAATGCTCAGAATGTCTTATTAAAACAAGAAATTGAATTACAGGGACTAATTAAAATTAGTTGCCCACCCGTCATGATGGAACATCAAATTCGACCGATTCTAAATCAGTTTTTAAAAAAATATCCCAAAGTTCGGGTTGAATTGGCTCTCACTAGTCGACGTATCGATGTGCTGCATGATGATATTGATTTGGCCATTCGTACTAACTTTTCAAGCAATGAAGATTCCAGCATTATCGTTAGAGATGTGATTAAAACCACGCACTGTTTAGTGATTAGTCCTGAACTTTTAGGCGATCGTGAAATTCAACATGTCACGGAACTTTGTGAATTTCCAACCATTGTATTAGGTACAGATAAACAGCACTATCATTGGCATTTACATCATATTCAGCAACGAGAAGAAATCGATATTCCATTACAGCCTCGGGTCAAAAGCAATGACTTAATGGGCGCATATTATGCGGTACTTGATGGCTTAGGTATTGCTGATCTTCCCTATTTAACGGTAGAACGAGACATTGCTTCAGGGCGTTTAATCCATCTGTTACCAGAGTGGTGTTCCAATATTGGGGTTGTACAGTTGGTTTATGCATCTCGCAAAGGTCAACGCTTAGTCATGGAAAAATTGATTGAAGATTTAGTCGATGGTATTCGTGCCTATGCCCCTAAACACGACGGTTATATTTTATAAAGCCAACAATCGAACAATAAAAAACCAGAAGCTAAACTTCTGGTTTTTCAATTCTAATCCTATGCAATGATTAGATTTTACCGATCAGATCAATTGAAGGTGCAAGTGTTGCATCGCCTTCTTTCCATTTTGCAGGACATACTTCACCTGGGTGTGCGTGCACATATTGTGCTGCTTTCACTTTACGCAGTAATTCTTGTGCATCACGTCCAATGCCACCAGCATTGATTTCAATAATTTGAATTTTACCTTCAGGATCAATCACGAAAGTGCCACGATCTGCAAGGCCTTCGGCTTCTATCAACACTTCAAAGTTTTTTGCCAAAGCCCAAGTTGGATCACCCACCATTGGGTATTGGATCTTTTTGATTTCATCTGAGTTGTCATGCCATGCTTTATGGGTAAAGTGTGTATCGGTAGAAACTGAATAAATTTCTACACCCATTTTTTGGAATTCAGCATAGTTGTCTGCTAGATCGCCTAACTCTGTTGGGCAGACAAAAGTAAAGTCAGCAGGATAGAAAAATACCACAGACCATTTACCCAAGAAGTCTTTTTCAGACACTTCGATAAATTCACCATTTTTATATGCAGTTGCGTTAAATGCTTTAACTTCAGTATTGATCAAACTCATTTGGTCTTCCTTCAATTGGTTTCAGGGATTGCTTATCTGTGAAATCACTATACGAAAAATTATTAAATCGGTAAAACTGGAGTTTTTAATAAAAATAATCGGTTTTATAGATTTATTTTTCCAATCTGTTGGCTTGGTTTGATCGAAAATATTATTTCAAACTTTGCTTGACCTTTCACCGTTTACTCTATAGATTTTCTTTTTGAGTGGACTTTAAAAAATGACGTTCTCAATTCTTTTGGACCAATTCCAAAACCTTCCTTTTGGTACAGACGCTTTTAAACAACTGAAAATAAACTGTGAATCTCAAATTGCTCATTCTGAGTCTGATTTTGAGAAAACGGCGATTTTTATGATTTATGGTTTTGCCAAAAACTATGTCTTACTTTATGAAGATCAAGCCATTACTGCTGAATTTGCAGCAAAAGCAAAAAACCAATTGCTAGGCTATATGCAGCAACTGGACACAGCAATTCAGACTCAAGATCGCGCAACAATTCTTAATCACTTAGATCAAGTCACAGCGCACTATATGCAAAGCTCACGAATTTTTTAATCATAGCATCCTTGATTTAACAAGCTTGGTTATTCAGCTTTGTTGTTACTGATATACGCTTTCTAAACTGCACCAAGCCGCATGTGACAATGCTGCTTGGTAAACTTTTGGCGTGGCTTTCACTTTACCTGACAACCATGCCCGACAATAACTTTCTGTCGATCCAACCATAAATGACAATAATAATTCATGGGGAATATTCTTGATCACCCCATAATCGGGTTGCTGTTTCATCCAAGCGAATAAGTGCTGATTACGTAAATGATTCTGCTGTTTTAGCTGATCCCGTTGAGTACTTTTAGAAATACTAAAATTGGCAGTATATAAAAATCTGGCGAAATCAGGATAATCCATGACCCAGTCTATATAACTTGCTGTCATCACTTGGATACCCTGCTGTAGACTTTGTGCAGACAATAATGCTTGATCACGGCGTTCTGCTTGGTCTTCTATGGCTAAAATATACAGGGCGGCCACTAAACCTTCTTTATTTTTAAAATGGTGATAAATCGCTCCCACACTGGTTTGCGCACGTTCACGGATCATTTCTATTGTTGTTGTTTCAATCCCATATTCTAAAAAACAGGCTAATGCTTCCGTTAAAATCACACGTTTTAATTCTGCACGACGCCCACTATAACGACGTTCCAACAAACTTTGATTATTCATGTACAGCCTTTGATTTTATTTAAGCATTTTCTATATGACATTTTACGCGATTCAAATCTTCTGTCGAGCCAATAACAGAATTTCATTCTGTATTAGAATAATATTCTGTAAACTAAATAAGGAATACAACAATGAGCCAAACCCTAAAACTGTGGAATAGATTTAAAAATAAGCCCGCTGGCAAATGGACATTTTCAAAATTATTGTGCTTAAAAGCGCCTTATTTCAGCAGTATTTCTCCTGTTTTTGAACGACTCGAAACGAATTATGCTGAAATTAAAATCAAAAAACACCGTGCTGTACTCAATCATATTGGTACAGTCCATGCTATTGCCATGTGTAATATGGCTGAACTTGCTGGTGGAACCATGACCGACGTAACTGTGCCTTCCACGCATCGTTGGATTCCCAAAGGGATGACTGTTGAATATTTAAAGAAGGCTGAAACTGATTTAATTGCGATTACCACGCCTGTTGAGCGCAATTTTCAGTGGAATCAAGGTAGTGATTATTTGGTCAATGTGGAGGTCAAAGACACGCAAAATAATCTGGTGTTTAAAGCCGTGATTACCATGTGGGTTTCTGCGAAAAAGTGATTGTCTAAACCCAAATCATGAAGTTCATAAAAAAACCCTTTGTTTTCACAAAGGGTTTTGATAAAGCTTGACCGTTTTTATCAATTAAAACGGTAAGTCATCATCCAAATCCGCAGGGGCAGCAGTAGGTGCTGATGGTGCAGCTGCAGGTTTAGGCGATTGAAAACCTTGGTTTACATTGTTTCCGCCATTGCCATAGCCACCTTGTGGATTGGCATTGCCGTAACCACCGCCTTGATTACCTTGATTCGCATAACCGCCACCGCCTTGGTTGTTGTTAAAACCACCTTGCTGGTTGTTATTGAAACGTGGTTGGTTATAACCACCATTGTCAGCAGCAGCGCCTTCACCTTGTTGACGGTTGTTATCAAGCATCTGCATTTGTTCGCCACGAATTTCAGTGGTATAGCGCTCTTGACCATTTTGATCCGTCCACTGACGGGTACGTAAAGAACCTTCAATATAAACTTTTGAACCTTTACGTAAATACTGCTGTGCAATCTCACCTAAACGGTTGTGCAATACAATACGATGCCATTCCGTTTGTTCTTTTCTTTCACCGGAATTTTTGTCTGTCCAAGATTCACTTGTCGCAATTGAAAATTGAGTGAGAGAACCCCCATTTGGGAAAGTTTTAGTCTCAGGATCACGACCTAAAGTACCAACTAAAATAACTTTATTTACACCACGCATTAGATGTTATCTTCCTATTCGATTCTATGTTTTACTTTATAAGAGTTATGTTTAAATGGCTACCTCTTTCCCAAACAACTGCGTTAAATGTTGTCGCGCAGCATCATCAATTTGCTGTTTATCAACTTTTATATACGCAACTTGCTGGTCAGACATAACCACAACTTCCTCAATACCACGAATTGACAACAACTGAGAAGTCCAATTATCGGTTTGTTTATCCTCAGGCAATCGTAATACGATTGATGTTAAATATCGTGGTTGAGCTAGCCCAAAACTAATGAGCAACCAAAGTATAGCAATAGCTGATAAGACACTCCAACCCATTGTTGTATTATTGAGCAAAATTAATTGTCCACCGAGCGTCCCACCAAAAAAAGCCCCTAAAAATTGAGCACTTGCATTGACACCCATCGCTGTTGCTTTGGATTGAATCGGTGCTGCTTTAGACAACCATGAAGGGAGTAATGCTTCCATGACATTAAAGGCAATAAAGAACAATCCAAGGCCTAACAACAAGATATATTTGGATTCATAACCAAAAATCAGAACGACTAATCCCGCTATAATTCCCGCAATTGCCGTTAGAAAAATGCTGCGCATTTTACGGTATTTTTCAGCCAGAATAATGCTCGGAAATGCAAAGAACAAACTTATGACCAACAAAGGCAAGTAAACAATGCCATGCTGAGCCAAAGGGATCCCAGCAAAATTGATCAATTGAGAAGGCACATAAACAAACATTGCAGTAAGCAATAAGTGCAGCGCAAAAACTGAAACATGTAAACGATTTAAATCGCCCATTTTTAAGACTTGTTTGAGCTGATGCAGATAACCTTGTTTAAAGTTTTTATGGTGACGTGTGGTTTTAGGCACCATAAACAACATGAGGATTGCCAATAATCCCATGATTGTTGTTACCCAGAATAGTCCTGAAATCCCCACCAAACTGGTGAGCCAAGGCCCTAAACTAAAAGCCACAACAAAAGACAATCCGATACTCATGCCCATCACAGCCATAGCTTTGGTTCGATTCTCTTCACGGGTGACATCCGCCAACAAAGCCATAACAACCGCAGATACAGCCCCAGCGCCAGCAATCGCACGGCCAATAATGACCCCATAAATGGTTTCAGACATTGCCGCAACAGCACCGCCCAAAGCAAACAGCAGTAAGCCAAAAACAATCAAAGGTTTACGACTAAAACGATCTGCCCATAAGCTAAAAGGAATTTGCAGAAGTGCTTGGCTGAGGCCATAAACGCCGACCGCTAAACCGATCAAAGCAGGTGTGGCATACTGATAAGACTGACCAACCACCGCAAACACAGGGATAATCATGAACAACCCCAACATGCGTAAAGCAAAAATACTACTTAATGCAAAGGTCGAGCGGCGTTCTAAAGGATTCATCATATCTACTGGCTTATCAAAACTGGCGAGCTAATTATCAAACACATCATCGCATATTGTGGCAACTTTGTGGAAACATTGAGCATAAAAAAGAGCACTGTTAAAGTGCTCTTGTATTGTAATCTCTTTTCTTAAAAAAGGATTAACTCTGTTGTTCAATTCGCTTGTTATATTGAATCGATGCAATGACTGCCCAAACAATAAAGGCAACACCAATCAAACCTGTTACCACCTCAGGTACATGTAAACCTGTACCACTTGCAATCATGATAAATGCCAAAGCACCAATGGCATAATGCGCACCATGCTCAAGGTAGATATAGGCATCAAGTGTACCTTTATCGACCAAGTAAATTGTCATTGAACGAACAAACATCGCACCAATGGCCAAACCAAGCATAATGATGACAACATCAGAGGTAATCGCAAACGCACCGATCACGCCGTCAAAACTAAACGATGCATCTAAGACTTCTAGGTAAATAAAGCCACCAATACCCGCTTTGATCACACCTGTAGGTGCACCATTGGCATCATGACCCACAGCATTGCCGTCTTCATCCACTTCTGGCTCGCCACCCAGTAAATGACTGAGTACTTGTACACCAATATAAATCACGATGCCCCAGATACCTGCCATTGTGACCACAAGGCGTTTCGCTTCATCTACATTTGCAGCCATAATCAGCAATGCCACTAAAGCAAGGAATACCGACATTGCTGGTACATTGGCCAAGTTGGCTAAACGCTTTTCAATCCATTTAAACCAATGGGTATCTTTGCCTTCATCCAAGAAAAAGTTTAAAAATACCAATAACAAGAATGAACCACCAAAAGCGGCGATTTCAGCATGATGTGCCAATAATTTTTCTGAGTATTGAATTGGATCATTTAATGCCATTTTCACAACATCAAACATGCCCATATCCGCTGTGACTGCAACAATCACAACAGGAAATACCAGTCGCATACCAAACACAGCAATCAAAATACCAACAGTTAAAAAGATCATTTTCCAGAAATGATCCCAATTACGCAGTACAGATGCATTTACAACAGCATTGTCAAAAGACAGAGACACTTCCATCACAGCAAGAATTGCCGTAATAGTCAGTGCAGAGAGCATGGCTTGCACGCCTGCATTTGGACCATGGGTAAAGCCCCAATATGCAGAGATTGCCAAACACACGATCGTAAAAAATATTGAGAAACCAAAATGTTTCATCATGGGAATTCGACCTACGGAGAATAGTTTTTGAATCAGAAAACTGAAATAAAAATCGCGTTTTTAATGCGCACATTATGACGACTTTTTCACATTTATCCAAAGTTCTTTGTCATATTTTTATGCAAATACAGCCGAATTTTCTGCATTCAAATACCTAAAGCAATTTAGAGTTGTTATAGTCTTGCAAACTGAAATCATTTTATAACTTGAATCATTGCATAGGAAAATGACATGTCTTTTTCTCAAGACGTATGGCAACGTAATCTTGCTTTATATAACAAAACTTTAGCGCTTCCATTTAACCAAGAACTCGCGACAGGCTCATTAAACAAGGAAGCTTTTTGTCATTATGTGATTCAGGATGCGTATTATCTGGTGGCTTATGGTCGTGCATTGGCTGTCTGTGGCGCAAAAGCATTTGATGCTGACGATATCATCCAATTTACCCAAGGTGCGAAAGAAGCAATTGTGGTTGAACGTAGCCTACACGATGGATTTATGAAAGATTTTGGGATTAGCAAAGCTGACTTTGAGAATACCCCGCTTACCCTTGCCTGCCATCACTACACTGCTTTTTTAACTGCGACGGCTTGGTCTGAAAGCTATCCTGTGGTTTTGGCTTCGTTACTGCCTTGCTTCTGGATTTATGCAGAAGTTGGAAAAGATATTGTGAGTAAATCTATTGCCAATAATCCATATCAAGCATGGATCGATACCTATTCGGGTGAAGAGTTTAACGAAGCAGTTAAAAATGTTTTAGCGACGATTGACCGTATTGCAGAACATTGCGATGCAGATACCCTTGAGAAAATGCATAAGGCTTATACCAAAGGTGCTGAGTTAGAGTGGTTGTTCTGGGATAGCGCTTATCATCAAAGACAATGGTTAGGCTTAGATCAGTAATATAATTTTATTGAAAATTAACGATGTAGATAAAGATGAATAATTAAGCTACTTCATGTATTACATCTACAACTATCCCTCATAAAACTGAGGGATAGCCTCAATAAAAAAGAGTGCCAAAGCACTCTTTACTCGCAACAGAATACATCAAAACGCTATTTTAAATTAATCTGATAAATTGCTGTACTGCCACTGACTTCATTGCCCACAATCAACATAGGCTTTGCATTTGGTGAATCTTTGGCAGAGACAAACGTCAGTCCTTCAGGACCTAAATCACTTTTCTCAATCAGAACCGGTTTATCATCCTTGTTTAAGATTGGCTGACCTTGGGCATCTTTATAAACCTGATCCTGTTTAAAGGTACGATTATTAAAATACTGTATAAACACAGGCTTTTGTGGATTGCTAATGTCGTATACCATTATCCCACTTTGGCGCTCTAAGCCGATAAAGGCAAAGGTTTTTTTACCAATTGTACCCAGCGCTAAACCTTCAGGCTCAGGTCCTTTCTTGCCACTTCGGTCATCAAAAGCCGCCGCTTCATGATCACTATTAAAATAATTTGGAAATAGCTCAGCAACTTTACGCTCAAACTCACTGCCTGAATCCCAAACTAACTTACCTTGTGCATCCCATATACTGAAAGAACGTGCGCCATAGCTATAAAGTTTACTATAGGTCAATAATCCATTGGCATCCAATTTTGGTGAGCCATCCGTGTTGGTTTGATAACCCATATTCCAAGCAATGTTTAAACGTCCTAATTGTGTATCATCACGGCACATGCCCGGATCAGTCGCTGTTGCACCACAATAGGCAAAAACTGTGGCATCTAGTTTGGCCCCTTTTACACCCGCAACAAGATTGGTCAAATGAGCAGGATAATCGCCTTTATTATTGAAACCTTTGACGTTGAATAAATGCTTCATTCGAATTGCTTCTGCAAAACCTTTACTTTGATCTCCAGCATAATATGCAGTTGAGTCCTTCAACCATTCACGTGAATCACCTTCATTGGCTGTGACTAAATAACTTGCCCCATTGGCTTGATAATGGGCAATTGAATCAGGTTGATACATCCCCACCAAACCCGGCCAAGCCTGAATATTAATTTTTCCATCTTTATCACTGACATCTAGCGCATTATTGGCAAGCCCATGATCTTTATAACCTAATGGAAAAATATCTGTCACTTTTTTAGCGACGATATCAATTTTGGCAATGGCATTATTTTCTTGTAAGGTCGCCCAAGCAGTTTTCCCATCATTGCTGATGGTGATGTACTCAGGTTCTAGATCCTGAGCCACTGTCGCTTTAGGACCAAAAATGCGTACACCCGCTTTAATCAAATCGGCTTTTTTATCATTAAACCCTTTAAAATCGACAAGGTTGGCGGTTGGTCGTTGAATATTGCTGATATCAATAATGCTGATTGAACCTTCAGGATCGATACTATAGTCATCATTGGGTTCAGCCTCATTTGCCACCAAAACAGTTTTACCATCTGGGCTAAATGTCAGCATATCAGGCAAAGCACCAACTTCGACTGTACTGATCAATTTCAAATCTTTGGCATTAAAAAATGCCACAATACCCTTATCTGTTTTTTGTTTGGCTTGAACGGCTAGTGCCACAATGCCATTTTTAATCGCAACTGAATTTACTTCTGAATCAGCTAAAGCTTCACGGGCCGAAAGCTCACCAATATGCACAGGTGTTTCGGGTTTAGACACATCTAATACATCAACTAAACCCTTTTTGGCATTGACCACAAATACCCGTTTTGTTGTTGCATCATATGCAGGAATTTCTGCTGCACTTTCAGCAAAAAAACCCGTTTCATAACGCCCCAATAAGCTTAAATTAATGCTTTCAGGTGTGGCTTCTTCAACCGTTGGCGCTGTTGTTTTATTATCATCATTACATGCCACTAAGCCAACAGAAAGCATTGCTAAACACAATGCTGAAACTTTTATGTTCATAAACAGTCCATTTTTTGTTTAATTTGGCTTAATGTATTCATCACGGGTGTAAGTTCCATGACAAGCAGATTACAGTTTCATGGCAATTTCTTGAACATTCAATTGGGTATCGCAGCTGATTCAATATAAAGCAACGATTTCATACAGATTTAGTCAGATGATTGTTTTAAAATATTCACAAAATGAGATTATTTAAGTTCTATGACGACTACGCCATCGCACAGTAAACTCCAACCTAAATTCTATTTATTGGTTTTTTTAGTTTCGATCGGCTTTTTCATGCAAGGCTTAGATACCACGATTATCAATACCGCTTTGCCTGCTATGGCAGAAAGCCTGCAAGAAAATCCATTAAAAATGCATGGCATCGTGATTGGCTATGTCTTGGCGGTTGCTGCGTGTATTCCTTTAAGCGGTTGGCTGGCAGATCGCTTTGGGGTACGAAATATCTTTTTTGCAGCGATCGTAATTTTTACCGCTGCCTCATTGGGCTGTGCACTGTCCAATGACTTCAATCTACTTATTGTATTTCGAGTTATTCAAGGTATCGGTGGCGCGTTACTGGTTCCAGTCGGGCGACTCGCCATGTTAAAAATCATCCCTCGTGAGCAGTTTCTTTCTGCAATGAGTTTGATGAGCTTAGCAGGCTTACTCGGTCCATTAATGGGCCCGATCTTAGGCGGTTGGTTGGTCGAATATGCCTCTTGGCACTGGATTTTTTTGATTAATTTACCCATCGGTATTTTAGGCACTTTTGTCACCTTTAAAGCCATGCCCAATGTGGCTGAAGCATCGGTAAAATCCTTTGATTTCAGTGGCTTTATTCTATTGGCGATTGCAATGGTGGGAATGGCTTTAGGGATTGAAAATATTGCCAGCAATGAAATATCCCGAAGCCTGAGCTTAGGCTTACTTTTCGCTGGGATAATCTCAGCCTTGGTCTATGCCTATCATGCCCATACCCATAAAAATGCATTGTTTCGTAGTCGACTGTTTAAAAATAAAATCTATACCATCGGTGTACTCGGTAATTTCTTTGCACGCTTTGGTGGAAATGCCGTTCCCTTTATTTTGCCACTGATGCTCCAAGTTGCATTTAAAATGGAACCTTTTATGACTGGGGTAATGATGACCCCAATTGTACTCGGTTCATTATTTTCTAAACCCATCATTCGCCCGATTTTACAACGTACCGGTTATCGTCCATTTCTACTGGTCAATACCTTATTGATCGGTGCATGTATTGCCAGTTTTGCCTTACATACAGCAGATACCCCGACATGGTTAGGTGTAGTGCATTTCTTTATTTTTGGTGTACTCAACTCATTACAATTTGTGACCATGAATACCCTTACGCTTAAAGATCTCCCTCAACAGGATGCCAGTAGTGGGAATAGCTTTTTATCGATGATTATGATGTTATCAATGAGTATTGGGATTGCTTTGGCAGGTACTTTACTCAATGCATTTACAGGCTATTTTAGTGAAGCGCATATTACACAAGCATTTCACTATACCCTGATTTGCTTAGGTGCGATTAACATCATTACGGCATTGATATTCTTTCAAATTCCCAAAGTTGCGCAAATTTAAGTGTTGCAATTTTTATCCAGCCATCGTTTTTTAGAACCAAAGCACGTTAAACTGATCCATCTGGATATTTAGAAAAACCATGTCAAAATACGCTGCGAAAAAACACAAACAGCAAAAAATCACTCGCAATAGCTCAGTTTTAGCGATCGCACTTTTCTGCTGCGTCATACTCGGCACTTTGTTTTTTGTTCATAATAATGCTGCCTTGGCTGAAGCCTATCCGATTAAAGGTTTCGATGTATCACATCATCAAGGTGATATTGATTGGAAAAAAATTTCTCCACAGCACTATCAGTTTGTCTATCTCAAAGCCACTGAAGGTGGCGATTATCAAGATGATAAGTTTCAGCAGTATTGGTTAGAAGCACGTGAACGTGGTCTACGCGTGGGGGCTTATCACTTCTTTCGTTTATGTCGCGATGGTGACATTCAAGCACAAAATTTTATCAAAACAGTGCCAAATAAAAGTAATGCCTTGCCCCCTGTGATGGACTTGGAGTATGACAGCAGTTGCATAAACACCTATACCAAAGAACAATTAATCAAACACATCAAAAATATGCATGATCAATTGCAAAAGCATTATGGTAAACAACCGATTTTTTATACCTCTAAAATCTTTTACAACATGGTACTCACAGGTGAGTTTAAAGATACACCGATTTGGATTCGTGAATATAAAGATAAGCCAGATTTAAAAGACCAACGTGCATGGACATTTTGGCAACAGAGCAACCAAGGCAAAATTCAAGGCATCGAAAAAAATGTCGATTTAAATGTGTTCTATGGTGATGCAGAACAATGGCAGCAGTTTTTACAGAAAAATAAGTTGAATTAAGCGTAATCAAGATCATTCATGACATAAGCTGTCGCATATTCTTTACAAAATTCAAATTCATCAATAGAAACAAATCAAGATCGGTTAGAATAATCACACAGCGTTTCAACACTGTGTAATTCATGAGAAAAATCATCCATATTGACATGGATGCATTCTATGCATCTGTAGAGCTACTCGACCGTCCTGAACTAAAACACTTACCTGTGGTGATTTCCTCACATCATCCTCGGGCTGTGATTGCTGCTGCATCCTATCCAGCGCGTCAGTTTGGATTACGCTCTGCCATGTCGATGTCACAGGCAAAAAAACTCTGCCCTCAAGTCTATGTGATTGAACCGAATTTTGAAAAATATCGCGATGTTTCTGTAAAAATTCATGAAATCTTTCAAAAATACACTGCGCTTATCGAACCTTTATCTTTAGATGAAGCTTATTTAGATGTCACTGAGAATTTACAAAATATTCCCAGCGCCACTGAAGTGGCGGAACGAATTCGAGCCGATATTTTTCAACAAACAGGGCTTACGGCTTCGGCAGGTGTGGCACCGAATAAATTTCTTGCCAAAATTGCCTCGGATTGGAATAAACCCAATGGCATTTGCATCATTAAACCGATCCAAGTTCAACATTTTATCCATGATTTACCCCTGAAAAAAATTCCCGGTGTTGGAAAGGTCACTCAGGAAAAACTGAAAAGCTTAAACTTAGAGACTTTGGGTGATTTGCAAAAAATTGAAGAAAATATACTGATCCATCATTTTGGCAAATATGGCAGACAGTTGTTTTTATATGCCCAAGGTATTGATGATCGCCCAGTACAAGCCGAACGACAACGTCAGCAAATTTCCAAAGAAACCACATTTGATGATGATCTCAGCCTTGAACAGTGTTCAATCTATTGGGACAATTTAATTGAACGTGTTTGGCTCAGTTTAGAAAAAAAACACATGCAGGCTCGCGGTGTCACCGTTAAGTTAAAACTCAAGAATTTTCAGGTTTTACAGCACAGTAAAAGTTTTAAAACCGCACTTCAATCGCAACAAGAAATGGTTCAGGTCATTCAAATATTATTAAGCGAAATGCAAATTCCTGAGCATTTCCAATTCCGTTTAATCGGAGTGGGTTTGTATCAACTAACAGATCAGCAAGATGAAGCACAATTGTCATTATGGTAAACATAAATGAAAAAGACCTGTGCGACTTCAGCTTTAATCTTTTACTTTATATCAGAAATAAAATCGTGAATTAATCTGGCCACTTGATTGGCGTGTACATTGGCCAAATCATGTTCCCCTTGTTCAATGATATGCAATCTGGAATGCTGAATTTTTTCATGCAAATATTTACCCACGCCCACAGGGCTAATGGGATCTGCATCTCCCCAGAGTAACAGGACTGGGCACGCTATTTTGTATAATAAATCATCTAAATGGGATTGATGATCGACAAACCAATTGGGCACTGCAAATGTTTGCTGGTAATCGCCTCGCCAATCGGCAACCTGAAAGGGGCTTAAATCAATTCCACCAGAGCTTGCAACCAAAACAAAAGCTTTGATCAATTCAGGTTTTTGTAGTGCTGCTTGAACTGCAAAAACCCCTCCCATAGATTGAGCAATCACAATGCAGGGCTGTTGAATTTGGTCGAGAATATAATCCTGCAAATCGTCAAAACTATCAATATGCGGATGCTCTGGATACCCAGCAAAACTTGGATAGGCCATCACTGTTTTTTGATGATCGGCTGAAAGCTGCTGCATAACAGGTTGCCAAAACGCTGTGCTTCCCGATGCGCCTGGTAAAAAAATTAAATGCATTCTCCAATCACCTTGATATACAAAATTTAATCATCACTCTTTAGTTTAGCGCGTTGAAAAGCCGGACGCTGCTGAATTCGTTCAGCATATGCAGCCAGTCGAGGGGTTTTATTTTTGGTTCGTTGCTGCATGGCAATCACGGGAAAACTCATTTGAATGTCGGCAAAAGAAAACTCACCTGCGGCATAGTCATGTTGACTAAAATAAGCTTCCAAAAAGGCTGCATGTTCTTTTAAACGAGGATTGCTAAAGCCGCCACGGACGCCTTCTGAAATTTTCTTTGCAATCGGGCGAATTAAAAAAGGAACATGTTTTGGCATATTGGTCATGACCAAGGTCATCAACAAATAAGGCATTAAAGAACCCTCGGCATAATGCATCCAGTAGTTATATTGCATTAAGTCTTTAGGATTCTGAGGCTTAAACTGATTTTTTGTATCATAGGTTGCTTGAAGATAATCTAAAATCACAGCAGATTCTGCAATAGTCAGGTCACCATCGGTCAATACAGGTGACTTTCCAAGCGGATGAACTGCTTTTAACTCAGGGGGCGCAGCGAAAGTAGGCAAGCGCTTATAGTGCTTAATCTGATATTCAAGTCCCAGCTCTTCTAAAGCCCAGATAATACGGAGTGAACGAGATTGATCTAGGTGATGTAATGTAATCATTGTATTGCCTCAGTTTTTATCCTTCGACTATAAATTGATCTCAACTTTTCAACAATTCTATTACTGTATTTAAATCATTTTTTTATCAACTTTGTTTATACTCTAGATTCAATATTGGTTATTCTGAGAATAAAAATGAAGTCACTTATCCCGTTAATTTTCTTCTTTATTTGTTCAAATCTATATGCATATCAACCCAAGCTTATGTTATTGGGATCTCTTGAGAATAAGGGTGAATCCTTTATTGATGTAAATGCACATCAAAAAATTCGTGATTCGTTTAAGCAAGCTGTCATCTATGAAAAATATGCCAACCCTATTAAAGATGAGCAAGGTGCAACATATCAATCGGTTATTAAACAGCTTATTGTAGATTGCACAGGAAAAACCATCGCCATTCGGGGCGCTGATTACTTTGCAGGAAAAACATCAAACAGTAAATTAGTGAAAAAATTTGATGACATTACCTTGAGCCATGATGGTGAAACGGGAGCAGCTTTTTATTCCTTTGACGACTTAGAGTTTAAAGCCTTGAATCAAGATAAGTTCTATAACAAGATTTATGCAAACACCTGTAAATAATCAATAAAAAGAACCTTACATAATCTCACTGGCAGAAAAAAAGATATTTTGTTTTTTATACAAAATATCTTTTTACAGATCAATGACAACGAACATCTTTTACATAGCCGCTTTTATATAACCGTTTTTAAATAATCGTGGTATTGATTTCCACACTACGCAATAAAGTCTTGGTCACTGGGGTTTTTTGGCAAATGTCTAACACTTTTTGATGCAACTCTTCAGACAACGGAGTCGCAAAAGACAAGCGACGCTCGACCCATTCTTTCCCCTCTTTATTGGCATTAAAATCAGCTTCAACTGTAAACTCACCCAAATCAAGCCCTTTGTGTTGAGCATACATGCGCAAAGTAATCATGGTGCAAGAGATTAAACCTGAACAGATAAAATCATAAGGCGCTAAGCCCTTGTCTTGCCCACCGAATGATTCTGGTTTATCGGTAATCAGTTGATGTTTTCCACTCACCACCTCACCTGACCATGGTTCTGGATAGGTTTTTACCTTTGCATTTGCAATAATTGCCATTTTATTTTCCTTTAATCTTTAAATTTTTAGTGAATGCCAGTTTAAATAAAAACTTGTAAACGCAACACTTGCGCTAAAGGATGATCAAGCACGTCTTTAACGCAAATTATTTAGTTTGAATCCCTGTCTAAAGATCGATAATGCGCAATGCAGCACATCACTTCGATGCTCGCATCTTGTCTGGGAATGCTGGTGCTTCTAAACGTGGACCATCATAATCAGGGATCGTTCCAAAACGCGCATCCTGATTTGCCCATTGCTCTGTTGCTGTTTTTAGTTCTTCCTGTGTTCTGCCCACAAGATTCCACCACAGTAAAATAGGCGACTCAAAAGGTTCACCACCAATCAACAGTAAACGCGAGCCTTTTGGTAATTCAACCTCAATCTGTGAAATTCCAGGTTCAATCACCACCATATTGTCACTATTTAAATCATGACCATTTACTGTTGCTTCACCTTCTAATGCCATAAATCCATATTCAAAATGAGGATTCAGTGCAATACGTGTCTTGGTTAATTCTTTTGCAAAAAAATCGATCCCCACTAATTCCGTATGCACTTTGACAGGAGATTTGGTATTCATGAATTCACCGACTAAAACTGTAAATTCAATATGGTCCTGCTCTACGATGGGTAATTCTGGATAATGATCAAACTGCGGTGCCATATTGATCTTATCATCAGGCAATGCAATCCAAAGCTGTGCAGCATGCATTCTCGTTTCAGTATCGGGAGCAACTTCTGTATGGGAAATTCCATAACCAGCAGTCATTAGATTCACTTGTTTAGGACGAATCAATTGCTTAGAGCCAATGCTGTCTGTATGCATCATCGTCCCTTCGATCATCCAAGTGAAGGTTTGTAATCCAATATGCGGGTGCGGTCCAACATCCAATCCATCTCCCTGAGGAAATACGACTGGACCTGCGTGATCTAAAAAGCACCATGCGCCAATCATGCGTTTTTGACGACTGGGTAATGCACGTTTAATGACGGTGCCTTTGCCTATTTCTGCTGAACGGATTGGAAAATCTTGAATAAACTGATTCACATATTTTTCACAATCGTCAGAGTTAGAAATCTCGGTATAGTTGGTATTGGTCATTTTGTTATCCTAAATTTGTCCATCAGCTCAGGACGTTATTGCAACATCTACAATTTCATTTTATTTAGCTTATCGGTTTTATATACATCGACCTATAGCTATCTTAATACGCTGAATACCATGAATAGGACAATAATAGTTTGGTTTTTGTTATGCAGTTTCTGATTACAAAATCTGGGAGCAATACTTTACCGAGTTGCATATTCACTTTGAAATGTTTACAGGCCTGTCATCGCATCATGATATCTTCAAAGCCTTGATCGAATTAAGCAGAAGGTGGTGGCGTAAGATCTACAAATAAGCCTGTGAAACGGCGAACCAGAGGTAAAAAAATTAATACTGTGGGAAAGGCAATCATCCATGAAAATAGCCAGACGCTAAACCATTTTGCAAAAAATCCATCGAACCACCCCACATTTTTCCATAAATTAATCATGGAAATGGTCGCACTCATCAAAGCTGAGAGTATCAACGGCATAATCCACCCTGCATATTTTGCTGGTAATTTCGGAATTCCAGCAAAAATCATGGCAGGTTTATGTTGATCGCGTCTATTTTCGATCTTGATCTCTGGTTTTAAATCAGGCATTTTTCTTGACGTTCTGCTTTAGGTTTTTCATAAATTGTTTAACTGCGGGTTCAAAGTCTTGAAATAGCACATGATCACGGTGGGTAATCATCACCTCTAAAAAGAGTTTTAATCCTACCGCAAACGCTTTGGTGGTTTCTTCATCAAAAAATTCAGCAGCTTTTAAGCGCTCTACGATTTGGAAAATATCATCGTGATTACCCACATTAAATTCGATATTTTCATTGTAGGTTGACGGATGACCTTGCGCATCTGCAAGATGTTGAACAGTTACATAATATTGATGTTGTTTCATAAGATTTCTCTAACTTGTTAAATATTCGGCTGGGTTTAATGAAGGGTCTGTTGACAATTCGTCTACGTTTGCGACTACGTGTGTTTTTTAGACGATACTAGGCGCGAGATACGAAATTTAGTCATTCTAAATGAGTATTTCGAAACGACGTAGCGGCAAAAAACACGCTAGTCCCGAAGGGTTGTGGCTAAAATTATCTCAGCCTACGTTATGAACCTCGAAAATAGTCTCGCTATTCTCTTCGTTTCCTGCCTTGCCTGCTCAATTTTAACCTACAACGCAAGCCATTTATGAAATGTCAACAGACCCTCATGTCGTACTAAATTTAATATCCAAAACATCAATATCAAACGCTTGAAAAACCTGTTCCAGTGAAGCGATCAAAGATGCTTTATTGATCTGGGTTAGGTCGGCACATTGGATATTGAGTGACTCCACTTCGGATAAATAAGGCAAAGCATATTTGGCTTCATCTCTGCCATGCAGATTTTGCGTAATCAAACCCACTTTCTCTAAATCACTCACCACTCGATATATGGTCGATAAGCTGATCTGCTTATTTTGTACATATAACTGCTGATAAATCTGCTTTGCTGTCAGTTGTGTTTTTTGGTCCAAAAGCGCTTTGAATACAATCACTCTTGCTTGGGTCACTTTTAAATTTGCATGACGCAGCTTTTGTTGTACCTCAATACTCATGTCTCACCTAAACCTTCTATTGCCCTATTATTGCACTGTTATAAACGTCCAATTTCTACTGCAGCTTGATCAATTTTTTCAGCGACTTGTCTAACTTGCTCAGCATCAAAATCTTTACCCTTGAGCTTTAAGCGTAATGATGTTTTCAAGTTTTCCATCGCACGATGAATATCCAAATATTGGTCGTTTTCATGAATTTCGCGTCGAGTTTCTAAACGCTCTAATAAGTGTTGGATATGCACATGCTGCTCTTTTAAATGTAATTTTCCAGCATCAGTAATCTGATATTGCTTACGATCACCTTCTGTATTTTCAGCATGCACAAAACCAATTTCTTCAAGATAGGTCAGGGTTGGATAGATCGTACCCGAACTTGGGGTATAGCCCCCACCGACCAGATCACTGATGGCTTTGATAATTTCATAACCATGCTTTGGCTGTTGCTGTATCAGATGTAAAACCAAAAGCTTCATTTTACCCGATTCAAACAACCGACCTCGTCGTCCGCCATAACCTCGTTCGGCATGCTGTTCACGATGCTCAAATTCATTTTGTGAATGATCATGTCGCTCTGATTTCATCTTTATTTTTCTCAAATTGATTAATTTATGCATATTAAGATATATCTTAACAAGTCTTAATACAAGACGATAGAACAAAATCAATTCTAATATTTTGATAAATAATGAATTAAATAATTTTAAATCGATCTATCTTAAAAAATTAAGACATAAAAAAGACCGATTAAAAGCCTTTAAACCGAATCTATTTGCTATTTTTATTGTTGTTATGGATTGCTTAAAGCTTGACTCAGTTACCCATTTTTTAAGCATTGTTTTTATGTCATGGCGCAGCAAACTTTTAATTTTCAGATCTTTAGCCTTGACATAGAGATTAATTTACATACAATGCGATTTGTAACAAAAAATTAATATTTTTATAACAAAAGGGTCACACAATGTTTAAGAAAACTTTATTTGCTGCATTACTTGCTAGTTCTTTTGGGTCTGCACATGCATACCAAGCTGAAATCGGTGGTTCACTCGGTATTGTTGATCCAGATAAAGGGGATACATCTACTGGTTTTGCTATTGATGGAACATATTATTTTAACCCTGTTCAAGTTAAAAATAACCCATTAAACGAAGCTGCCTTTCTAGATCGCGCAAGCAACGTAAATGCTGGGATTAGCTATATCGATTATGATGCCTACGATGTAACAGCTTATGGTGTTGGTATTGAATATTTCGTTCCAAATACCGATTTTTATGCAAGTGCTGCTATTGGACGCTCTACAGCTAAGGCCGATCATGTCGATGATTTAGACACAACAACTTACTCTGCTGAAGTAGGTTACTTGCCAATCCCAGGTCTTTTGATTGCAGTGGGTTTAGCAGGCTATGATAATGATTTTAATGATGATATAGATCCAACTATCCGTGCTAAATATGTCACTCAAGTGGGTCGCTATGACATGAATTTTGAAGGTGGTGCAAGCTTTGGTGATACCGATGCTTACAGCGTAGGTACAGATTTATACCTAGATAAAACTTTCAGTGTCGGATTGGCTTATTCAGGCAGCCGCACTGATGGTACTGATGAAGACAGCTTTACAATTCGTGCAAAAAAATTCTTTACTCAACAAATCAGCTTAGAAGGTTCTGTTGATTTTGAAGATGACGATAATATCTATGGTCTTCGCGCTGCTTACCGCTTCTAATTATTGGTAAACTTTAAAAACCGCTCTTGTATAAGCGGTTTTTTAATCTCTAAATTTACTGTTCTAAATGCAGCATTCTTAACTGCAAACTCACATTGCCATTAAATTGATTTTTATCCAATTCATAAACAATACGTACCATATCTTGCATGGGATCAAAATTGAATTTATCGCGTACATTAAAGGCAATCGCATCAATCGGTTGGCCATTTTCCAAAGCTAAACGCAATTTCAGATGCACTTCCTTTAACCAACGATAATCGATGACTTTAAAACGCCCTTCAAATACCGGTGCAGGAAACTTTTGCCCCCACGGTCCCAATTGCGCCAAGGTATCTACAGTTTGCAGTTGAAATGCCTGAGCAGGTAATTCACCATCCGTCCACAACACCGCTTGGAATAGTGCATCATCTGATTGAGCAACCAACTCAGTAAACCGTTGTTTAAATTCTTCAAAATGTTGCTTTTGAATGGTCAAACCCGCCGCCGCCGCATGCCCACCAAAATGACTAATCAAATCAGGATATTGCTCGGCAACTTTTTCAATACTGTCTCGAATATGAATACCATCAATCGAACGTGCGGAACCTTTGATATGAATCCCATCTTTATCCGCCGCAAATACAATACTGGGGCGATGAAATTGCTCTTTTAAACGCCCTGCCACAATACCAATCACCCCTTGATGCCAATGTTCTTCAAACATGACCAGCGCTGCGGGCAAATGATCTTGATCAAGCTGTAGATTTTCCAGCGCTGCCAAAGCCTCTTGTTTGATCTCCGACTCAACTTGACGACGTTCTAAGTTTAAATCATTGAGCTGGCGTGCCAAAGCGTGAGCTGTCTGCGTATCGGTTGCCAAAAGACATTCAATACCAATGTCCATGGTTTCCATACGCCCTGCGGCATTAAGGCGAGGCCCTAACACAAAACCTAAATCAGAGGCTTTTAACTCAGCAGGATCACGCGCTGCAATGTCTAATAAGGCACTGATTCCTGCACGACATTGATTCTGTTGAATCCGTTTAACCCCTGCATCCACTAAGATACGATTGTTATGGTCGAGGCTAGCAACATCGGCATAAGTACCCAAAGCAACCAAATCCAAATATTGCGGCATTTTTGCAGCCGATTTTCCCTGTTTTACCCGATGGCTACTTAACTTTGCCAATAGGTAAAATGCCACGCCAACGCCAGCCAAAGCCTTACTTGGAAATTCGCAACCTAACTGATTTGGGTTAACAACCGCTTCAGCCTGAGGCGTTTCCTTGGTCGTTAAATGGTGATCGGTGATAATCACCTGCATTCCATATGACTGCGCTTGTGCTACCCCTGCATGACTGGAAATTCCATTGTCGACCGTAATTAATAGATCCGGCTGATATTTTTCAAAAGCCAAATCGGCAATTTTAGGGGTTAGGCCATAACCATATTTAAAGCGATCTGGAACGAGGTATTCAACATTGGCGCCCATTTCTCGTAAAGCCAGCATCATCAGCGCGGTACTGGTGGCACCATCTGCATCATAATCACCGACAATCACAATTTTTTTATTTTGATCTAAGGCTTGATCAATAATTTGAATGGCTTGCTCCAAACCTTTCATTTCTGGTGCAAGTAAATATTTAAGCTTTAAATCTAATTCTTGTTCAGATTGCACACCACGACGGGCCAAAATTTCAGCAATAAAGGGTAACACGCCCTGAAAGTTTTCAGGGCGTGTGATCAATGGTCGTTGTTTAATTTGTAATTTTTGCATTTATGGCATCAAACGTTGTATTGTCCAAGATCCACCTACTTTTTCATAAGTGAGGCGATCATGTAAGCGATTTGGGCGGCCTTGCCAGAATTCATAATACGTCGGCTCTAAACGATAGCCTCCCCAAAATTCGGGTTTAGCCAATTCATTCTTTTCAGCCACTTGATCATACAACGCTTGAAAACGCTGTTGTAAATGTTCACGACTTTCAATCACGCCACTTTGTGGGGTGCTGATATGTGCTGCAATTTGGCTATCACGCGGACGTTTATGATAATAATCAGTAGATTCTTGTTCAGATATTTTCTGAACTTGACCACCCACACGAACCTGACGTTCTAACTCAGGCCAATAGAATAGCAATTCTGCATAAGGGTTTTCAGCTAAATCTAGACCTTTTTGACTGTCATAATTGGTATAAAAATCATAACCAGCCTCAGTGGCTCCACGTAATAACACGGTACGCACATGTGGACGCCCTTGTGCATTTGCGGTTGCCAACGACATTGCGTAAGGTTCATGCAGTTTTGCTTCTAAAGCCAAATTAAACCAATTGAGAAACTGCTCATGAGGATGAGCATCAACCTGCTCCTCATGTAGTTCACCTTTTTGATAAGTAAGACGAAGCTCACTTAAGTCTTTAATTACATCACGCATGAAGCAAAACCTTCTACAGACGATACAATATTTTAAGCCGCATTTTGACGAACAGCATCTGCTAAATGATTTGCCAAATCAGTTACTTCTTGCAGATTATCGCCTTCTACCATAACACGGATGATCGGTTCCGTCCCTGACTTACGAATTAAAATTCGCCCACGTCCTTTAAGTGCTGCTTCTACTTTATCAAACTCGGCAACCAATGCTGGCACTGCGAATGGGTCAAACATTTGTTCAAGGCGAACATTGACCAAAACATTGGGTAAAGTTTTAAAATCTGCAACCAATTCATCTAAAGCTTTATTCTGTTCGACCAATACTGTTAACACTTGTAGGGCTGCAATGATTGCATCGCCTGTTGTGCTCTTGTCTAAAGTCAAAATATGACCAGATGGTTCGCCACCAATCACCCAGTTGTTTTCTTCTAAATTTTGCAATACATAGCGATCACCCACTTTAGCACGTACAAAAGGAACTTTAGCTTTTTCAAGTGCTAACTCTAATGCCATGTTACTCATCACTGTACCCACGATACCCGCCGGTTTTTGAGATGCTTGGGTTGCTAAAATATACAGAATATGGTCGCCATCAATCAATTTACCAAAACGGTCAACCAAAACCACACGATCTGCATCACCATCAAAAGCAATACCTAAATCTGCTTGATGCTCAATCACGGCTTTTTGTAAATTTTCAGGATGCGTAGAACCACAATCCTTATTGATATTTAAACCATCTGGTTCGTTATAAAGCGCAATAACTTTTGCGCCTAATTCACGAAATACTGCTGGGCCGACGCTATACGCTGCACCATTGGCACAATCCACCACAATTTTTAAATGGCGTAAATTGAAATGATACGGGAATGTCGATTTGCAAAATTCGATATAACGACCATTGGCATCTTTAACACGCACACTCTTACCTAAGTTTGCGGTGTCTTCAATGATGATATCGTTCTCAAGCTCTCGGTTAATCGCATCTTGAATCGTATCTGGAAGCTTCTTCCCTTCATCTGAGAAGAATTTAATCCCATTATCAAAATAAGGGTTATGTGAAGCAGAAATCACGATCCCTAAGTTGGCATGCAATGCACGGGTTAAATGGGCAATTGCAGGGGTCGGCAGCGGTCCAAGTAAATGTACATAAACACCTGCAGCATTGAGACCCGCCTGTAAAGCTGCTTCAAGAATATAACCTGATAAACGGGTATCTTTACCTAAAACCACAATTGGTTTTGATTTGGGGCTAATTTGCTTTAATACTTTCCCTGCCGCAAATCCGAGTTTAAGTGCAAATTCTGGGGTAATTGGGAGTTCACCAAATTTTCCACGAATCCCGTCTGTTCCAAAATAACTCATCTTTTACCCACTTATTATGTGTTGTATAACAATCAATTTTTAACTTTTACTACTTTACACCAAAATAAAAAAGCCGTCATAAACTGACGGCTTTTTCCAATCAAAATATTACAAAAGATTAACCTACACGATAGTTCGGTGCTTCTTTGGTAATCGTTACATCATGCACATGTGACTCTTGCATACCTGCAGCGGTAATTTTCACAAATTTTGCATTTTGACGTAAATCTTCAATGGTTGCAGAACCGGTATAGCCCATAGATGAACGTAAACCACCCATCATTTGATGTACGATATTGCCCATTGGACCTTTGTACGGTACGCGGCCTTCTATCCCTTCTGGGACTAATTTTTCAGCGCCTGCTTTCGAGTCTTGGAAATAACGATCGGCAGAACCCGTTGCACCAGCCATTGCACCCAAAGAACCCATACCACGGTATGCTTTATAATAACGACCTTGGAAGAATTCAACTTCACCAGGCGCTTCTTCAGTACCCGCCATAAGTGAACCCACCATAATCGTGCTTGCACCAGCACCAATTGCTTTGGCCATATCCCCAGAGAAACGGATACCACCATCAGCAATCAATGGAATTTGGTCTTTCAATGCATTGGCAACACTGTCAATTGCAGAGATTTGTGGCATACCAATACCTGCAACGATACGTGTCGTACAGATTGAACCAGGACCAATACCCACTTTCACCGCATCTGCACCCGCATCAAGTAATGCCAAAGCAGCATCACCCGTTGCGATATTACCGCCAATCACTTGAACTTGAGGGAAGTTTGCTTTCACCCAACGTACACGCTCGATCACACCCGCAGAATGACCATGCGCTGTATCGACAACAATCGCATCAACGCCCGCTTCAACCAAAGCTTCAACACGACTCGGAGTTTCAGCGCCAGTACCCACTGCAGCACCAACACGTAAACGACCTAATTCATCTTTACAGCTATTTGGATAAGATTCCGCTTTACGGAAATCTGTAACTGTAATTAAGCCTTTTAGTGCATTGCTTTCATCAACCACCAATACTTTTTCAATACGGTGTTTTTGCAATAATGCTTGAATATTTTCTTTCGATTCATTTTCACGAACAGTCACAAGACGATCTTGCCCTGTCATGATATTGCTTACTGGTTGTTCCAAGTTCGTTACAAAACGAGTATCTCGGCCAGTTACAATCCCAACCACTTTGCCATCTTTAACGACAGGTACACCGCTGATGTTGTTGGCTTGTGTAATTGCCATCAAATCACGGATCGTGGTTTCAGGTGTTACGGTAATTGGATCTTTCACCATTCCCGCTTCGAATTTTTTTACACGGCGAACTTCTGCAGCTTGTGCAGAAATATCCATGTTTTTATGTAAAATACCAATACCACCGTTTTGCGCCATTGCAATCGCCATACGTGACTCAGTCACAGTATCCATTGCTGCTGAAACCATAGGGATGTTCAGTTGAATGCCGCGTGTGAGGCGTGTCTTTAGAGAGACATCTTTTGGGAGGATAGTAGAATAGGCAGGGAGTAATAAGACATCATCGAAGGTTAGCGCTTCTTGAACGATGGTCAACATAACAGTCTCGCTGGTAATTTCCGTGAGCTATTATATACAAATTTCCGTTCAATTTTCATTTTTTATTGTGCGGATTTATCTTATTCTCAATCACACTTTATTTTTCAGTATCTTATTGAAATAAAAATGGGCTTTGAATATAAAATTATCGTGGATTTAACACCACAGTAGACTGTCGACTTACAGTCTCTGCCTGATATCCTAAATTTTCCCACTTTAGCGTTAACACACCTGATCAAAGTCTTCATCATTGCTGGATGTAGCGACTTCTATTTCGATCAGGGGAATTAAACCATAGCCTTGTCTTGCTTTTGCACATTGTGAATCCCCAGCATGTACCTGTTTGCATGAAGAACTCCGTTGCTCATACATACTACAGCTGACTTGCTGTCCAATCTCACCCTTTAATGCCACACAACGCGGTTGCTTTTGATTGGTGCCCTGCATACAAGAATACACGGCTGTCAAAGGTTCGACATAATCTGGCGGCATGGCCTCTCCTTCAGCCCAATAAAATGAGACTCGGAAAAAGGCGCAACACGCCCCGCAACTTAAGCACGCATCCTGTGCTGAGATTTGTGACAACATTTTTTTAAGATTCTCGTTATCAATTTAAAATTTTGGCAAGAAAATCCTAAAAAAAGTCGCACTCAAACTCAATATCTTTTTTGAATTTTTTATTGCGGGCAGGTAAACACAGACTCATCCATCAAATCGACACCACATTGTAAATTTTCGATCCAGTCTAAAAACTGATGAATCATCTCTTTACCAATAAACGGCTTACCATGTTGCGGCACAATCATTTCAATATCCATTTGACGCACCATTTTCACCCATAAACGGATCACCCGATTGGTACACATATAGCGCTGATGAAAACCATGCATGGTTGGAATGTGCATTGCAAAATCTTCAATTGGTTTCGAGGCATCATCAACAATCGATGCACCCATATCACCTGAGAATAAAATTTTTGAAATTGGATCGTAAAACTGAAAATTTCCAACGGAATGTAAGAAATGCGCAGGAACCACGATGATGCGCGTTTCTCCCAATGGAATAGAGCCACCTTGGTCTGGCAATTCGATCAGACGTTCTAACCAGCCCCCTTTCATACGATCACTCATAAATGCAGAGTTTAAATGAGGTAAAAAGCGTGCCCATAATTTAGATGCGACCACTTTGGCATCGGTATAGACCAACCAACGTGGCATTGAGGTAATGATGTCAGGGTCTTGGTGAGATGCCATGACATAGTCTAAATTTTGTAATCGGGTGTATTTATTAAGCTCCATGGTCAGGGGTACATAGGTCAAATCACCACCTGGATCTAATACTGCTGCACGTTCATTATTTAAAATAAGAAACTGATTGGCTTGTACACCTTCACCTTTCACCAAACTGGTAAAACTTATACATTTATGAGTGCCATTATCAAACAAAACTTGCGACGTGGTGCGATCTAAAGCCATACCAGAAACCCCAAAACCTTTTTTAAAATAAATCTTTAGTTATCCCATACAACATATAAGGTTTTCTTCAAAGTTACAATAAATCTACAACCTAAGTTTAAAGATTATTTGTGTCATCATTCTCAGAATAATAAAAAACCCAACATTAAGTTGGGTTTTCAGCTTTAAAAATAGATGACTTTATTGATGTTAAATAAGCTTGGAGAATTGCGCTTAAAAAAAGTAATGCTGAACTAAAGCTGCGACACCAATAATAAAGAAGATTGCAGCTCCAATTTTATGAATCAACGCAATAGGTAATTTATCTGCCAATTTATTCCCAATAAATACAGCAGGTGCATTGACCAGCATAATCCCCAATGTCGTACCTATGGTTACCCAACCGATACTGTCAAAGCGTGCAGCAAGTGCCACTGTGGCGATTTGGGTTTTATCCCCAATTTCTGCAAGGAAGAATAATACAAAGGTTGCACCAAAGACCCCATATTTTTGCCATTTATTAATACTTTCAGATTCATCACCCAATTCATCTGGAATCAACATCCACCCGGCCATACCAATAAAGCCAAGTGACACAATCCAAAGTAACACTGTCGGGCTAAGGACCGTGGTAATCCACTGACCAAGCACTGCCGATACACCATGATTGACGATGGTTGCTAATAAAATTGCAATTAAAATAGGAATAGGTTTACGAAAACGTGCAGCAAGAAGTAATGCGAGCAGTTGTGTTTTATCGCCCATTTCGGATAAAGCGACAACCACTAAAGAGATGAGGAAGGCATTTAACATTTCAAAGTCTCTGGCTAGCAATATTTACCGATGACTTACCCCTCCTGCTAGCCAATATGAATAGTCGCCTATTCAACGCGGAGTGATAAATCAAAGGTCTTGCCAACAAAAGATAGCTGAGTAAACACCTTCAGCTAAATTGGTTCTTTGCTATGATGACCATACTCTGTTGAGTAATTATGTTGATCATCACCCATTTATCATCTCGCAGATGATAAACAGCGGCTACTCCCCAATGAAGTACAGCTATTCTACAACGCTTTATCAATCATTTTCAATTTTTAAAAATTAAAAAATTTAAAGCTCAGATAAACTTCAAAAAATATCGTGCCAAAGCATTTTTAATGCCCGCAGAGGATGAATTCAATTTCGTTTCTTCACTAATTTTCAACCCTAGATGGTTATCCTATCGTGGGGCGACATGGATGTCGCCGTTGGGCGGGGGTACAGGACGTACCCCTCGCCCATGAGCAAAAACAAAGTACGGCTTTGTTTGCAGCGCAAGGTTTGGCATCCCCCTACGAAAAGTGAAGCATCGCCTACGCAATGGTATTTAAACTTTGAATGTAAGGTGTGGCATTGCACGCTTTTTTATAATCAAATAATTTGTTTTTCATATAATTGATTTAATAAAAAATATTAATTAAGAGAAATTATATTCTTGTGCCTGAGTTTTTTGACAGATTGACTATATTGAATGATAACTTTAAAGCAGATTTGAAAATTATTGATAAAACAAAATTAGATCCATATAAAAAACCTCGCCTAAAGCGAGGTCTTCTATGATTTAGAACTTAAAGCAAGATGTTACGAATATCTGATAACAACTTGGTCAATTTATTGGTAAATCGCGCAGCATCCGCACCATTAATCACACGATGGTCATAAGACAATGACAATGGCAACATCAGTTTTGGATCAAAGCCTGAGCCATTCCATACCGGTTGCATCGTTGCAGGTGAGATACCCAAGATCGCAACTTGCGGCCAGTTCACCAATGGCGTAAATGCAGTACCACCAATTGAACCTAGGCTGGTAATGGTAAAATTTGCACCTTGTAAGTCTTTCGGAGAAAGTTTCTTATCACGTGCTTTTTTACTTAACTCACCTAATTCAATGGCAATTTGCTTAATCGATTTTTGATCAGGATTACGCAATACTGGAACAGTTAAACCATCTGGTGTCGCCACAGCGATTCCCATATGAATTTCTTTACGCAACAGCACAGACTTTTGATCATCTGCCAAGTGACCTGCAAAATAAGGCTCTTCTTTGAGTAAGAACGCCACCGCTTTTGCAATAAAAGCAAGGATCGTTAAGCTAATACCATCTTGCTTAAATTTCCCTTTTAACTCACCGCGCCAAGCTTCTAGTTCAGTAATATCTGCTAAATCAAATTGTGTCACTTGCGGAATAAAATTGTTTAATGACAATTGCGGTACAGACACTTGCTGTAAACGCGTCATTGGTGCAATTTCACTACCACCAAATGCACTGAAATCTGGTAATGCAGGCAAACCTGAAGCGACTGGCGCAGCAGTTGTTTGAGCTACTGCTTGCGGTGCAGTCAATTTGGCTTTAACAAAAGCAAAAACATCATCTTTCATCACACGTGCATGAGGACCAGAGGCCTCAACTTGTGATAAAACCACACCCAGTTCACGCGCAAGCTTACGCACGGCTGGACCAGCATAAACTTTGGCATTTTCAGCTTGTTGCGCTTTAGATAACTTTTCAGTACCCGCTTGAGCAACGGCCACTTCAGCTTTTGGCGTTGAAGCTATCGTTTTCGCGGCTGGTGCTGATACAGCTTGTGATGCTGGAGCAGCTGGCTTTTCTTGTGGTGCTGGTGAGGTCTGACCTTGTGCTTCAATCGTCACCAAAGCACTGCCCTGGCTTACAGACTGATTCAATTCCACATGGATCGCCATTACCGTACCTGCAACCGTACTTGGCACTTCTACAGAGGCTTTATCCGACTCAGCGACGCAAAGACTTTGATCTTTTTCAACTTGATCGCCTACGCTCACCAAAATTTCAGAAATTGTTGCTTTATCTACACCAAGATCAGGAACAGCAACTTCAACTTTACCCGATTGGGCTGGCGCTGATGCTTCTGGTGCAGCAGCTTGAGTTGGTGTTGCTGACGCTTGTTGAGGCGCTTCAGCAGGTGCTGCTGCCGAAGTCGTTGCAGCGCCTACAGTTTTCACTGTAATCAGTACCACACCTTCTTTAACATTATCGCCTTCTTTGACCACAACACTTTCAACCGTGCCGGCAACTGTACTTGGAACTTCAACCGTTGCTTTATCCGATTCCACTACAACGATGCTGTCATCTACCGCAATTTCGTCGCCCACTTTAACCAGAACTTCGCCGACCAAAGCTTTTTCAACACCAATATCTGGCACTTGAACTTCAACTGTTTGAGATGAAGCTGTCGTAGATGCAGAAGGTGCAGCAGACGCCACAGGTTCAGCTTTAGTTTCTACAGCAGGTTCAGTTTTTGCAGCTTCTTGAGTAGGCTGTGCTGCTGTTTCTGTCTCTGTTGCATCCGCAGACTCAACTTCGATCAACACAGCACCTTCTGAAACTTCATCACCTTCCGTAACAGCAATACTTTTAACCACACCTGCTGAAGTGCTTGGCACTTCAACAGAGGCTTTGTCTGACTCAAGTAGAACGATACTCTCATCAACAGCGATGGTATCCCCGACTTTCACCAAGATTTCTGCAACAGTGGCCTTATCAACGCCAATATCAGGAGTTTTAACTTGCATCATTATTTCTCCTCTGTCACTTCAGTATAAGCAGCAACTTCTTGTACAGATGGGTGCGCTTGCGGTAACCATGCAACTGGACGATCAACATCAAGTTCAAATGAAGAGATTGCATCTTTCACCAAACGTGGATCCACTTCACCTTCATCAGCAAGTTTTTTCAATGTTGCAACCACAATATGTGCCGCATCTACACCAAAGTAACTACGCAAATTACTGCGTGTATCTGAACGACCATAACCATCTGTACCCAATGTTACATATGGACGGCTATCTGGAAGGTAAGCACGGATCTGTTCGCTATAGGCACGCATATGATCTGTTGCTGAAACAACAATACCATCCGTGTCACGTAATTGCTGAGAAACCCAAGACTCTTTACCGTCTTCAAGTGGATGTAGGCGATTGTATTCTTCAACAGCCATACCATCACGTGCCAATTCATTAAAGCTTGTTACGCTCCATACATTGGAATGGATTTGGTATTCATCACGTAAAATTTGTCCAGCTTTAATCACTTCACGCAGAATCACGCCTGAACCCAATAACTGAACTGTGGCTTTTTCATCTTTATTGAACAAGTACATACCACGTTTGATGCCTTCTTCAGCACCTTCAGGCAATGCAGGTTGGTCATAGTTTTCATTCATGAGGGTCAAGTAATAGAACACACGTTCCTGATTCACATACATACGTTGTAAACCATCATGCACAATCACAGCTAACTCATAACCAAAGCAAGGATCATACGCTACACAGTTTGGAATCGTTCCTGCCAAGATATGAGAATGACCATCTTGGTGTTGTAAACCTTCACCATTTAATGTTGTACGTCCAGCTGTTGCACCACACAAGAAGCCTTGTGCCTGAGAGTCACCCGCTGCCCATGCAATATCCCCAATACGTTGGAAACCAAACATTGAGTAATACATATACATCGGAATCATTGGTAAGTTATTGGTTGAATAACTGGTACCCAATGCTGACCAAGCGCTCATTGCACCTGCTTCATTGATCCCTTCTTGTAGCATGTGACCATCTTTTGCTTCACGATAGTTCATGAGCTGTTCTTGGTCTTCTGGGGTATAGTTTTGTCCATGCGCAGCATAGATACCCAACTGACGGAACATGCCTTCTAGACCGAAGGTACGCGCTTCATCAGGTACGATAGGCACAACACGGTCTTTAATGGCTTTTTCTTTTAACAATGCTGCAATCAAGCGCACCATAACCATCGTGGTTGATTGTTCTTTACCACCACTGCCTTTAAGCACGCCATCAAATACTGAAATCTCAGGAATCGCCAATACTTCACTGTCTTTACGACGTGCAGGCAAATAACCACCTAAAGCTTCACGACGTGCTTTCATATATTTCAATTCAGGTGAGTTTTCACCTGGACGATAGAATGGAAGCTCTTCAAGTTGCTCATCAGAGAATGGCAAATTGAAACGGTCACGTACATATTTCAATGAATCGTGTTGCATTTTTTTGATTTGGTGGGTTTTGTTGACAGCTTCAATTTCGTCAGACAAACCATAACCTTTCACTGTTTTCGCTAAGATTACAGTCGGTTGACCATTGCTGGTCATTGCTGCAGCATACGCGGCATACACTTTGTATGGGTCATGACCACCGCGATTCAGATTATCAATATCTTCATCACTTAAGCCTTTTACCAACTCCGCAGCTTCAGGGTATTTACCAAAGAATTTTTCACGGGTATAAGCGCCACCTTTTACTTGGTAGCGTTGGTATTCACCATCCAGCGTTTCATCCATACGGGCTTTTAAAGCACCTGAAGTATCTTTGTCGATCAGAGGATCCCAATGACGACCCCAGACCACCTTAATCACACGCCAGCCTGCTCCACGGAACAGTGACTCTAGCTCTTGAATGATTTTACCGTTACCACGTACAGGACCATCTAGACGCTGTAAGTTACAGTTAACCACCCAGATTAAGTTGTCTAATTTTTCGCGACCCGCAAGCGAGATTGCACCTAAGCTTTCTGGCTCATCCATTTCACCATCGCCAAGATACGCCCAAACCTTACGGTTTTCTTCTTTGATCAAACCACGATTCATCAAGTACTTTTGAATATGCGCTTGATAAATTGACATGATTGGACCAAGGCCCATCGAAACGGTTGGGAACTGCCAATAATCTGGCATTAAGTAAGGATGAGGATAACTTGAAAGTCCCTGACCACCCACTTCACGGCGGAAATTACTCAATTGATCTTCGGTCAAACGACCTTCTAAAAATGAACGTGCGTAAATACCTGGCGCACAATGACCTTGGTAATAGATCATGTCGCCACCGAAGCTATCGCTATTGGCACGGAAGAAATGGTTAAAACCGACATCATATAGGGTTGCTGAAGACGCGAAACTTGCCAAGTGACCACCTAAGTCATCACCTGTTTTATTGGCACGTAGAACCATTGCCAAAGCATTCCAACGAATTAATGCTCGAATACGACGCTCCATATCTTGGTCGCCTGGCATCGCTGGAGATTCTTCAACTGGAATGGTATTTAAATAAGGGGTATTTAGACGCTGAATAGGTACATGCTTCGAAATTGCTTGTTGATATAATTTTTCTAATAAAAACGCAGCACGATCCGTACCCATATGCTGGAGCACTGAATCAAAGGCATCTTGCCATTCTTGTGTTTCCTGAGCGTCGCTATCACCATAATACGCCATTTCCCACTTACTCCTTGAATAGTTTTCTATATATTATATGTATCATGTTTTGGGCCTGTTAAGTTATCGTTACAGCCAAATGCAGATTGTGAGGATTATTTAGCAACTAAATAGTTGTTGACTAATTAACACTTAAAATAACAAAAAACCGCCAATAAAGGCGGTTTTTTATACAAAATAATTTTTTATTTGATGATAGTCTGAATACACTATTTAATTCATCGCGACTACGAATTCAACCATGCATACAGAGCATCAGTCATAAGCTCAACAATCAAATGTTTAGCGTTATGGCAACATGGCTAAGTAAGAAGATGGATTTTTACGTTGACCATCTTTCACTACTTCATAATGCAAATGTGGACCTGTGCAACGACCTGTACAACCCACGTTAGCAATATGTTCACCAGCCTTCACCTGATCACCTACACGGGCAATTAGACGTGAAGCATGCGCATAACGTGTGATATAGCCATTACCATGGTTAATTTCTACATATTGACCATAACCAGTGCCCCAACCAGACTTGGTCACAATACCAGGACCTGTTGCATAAATTGGTGTACCACTTGGTGCTGAAAGGTCTAAACCAGAATGATGTTCTGCACGACCACCCATTGTACGACCACCAAAATCAGAGCTTACGCGCTTCATGTCTGGAAGAGGATGAGTGACTAACCAAGAATATGGAGAGTTTGCAGTGTAACGAGAAGCAGAGTTTGCGCTAGAACCGTATTTTTTAGCGATACTTGCATTGTTTAACTCGATTGGTGCATCTTGGCTACGTAAAGTAATATTCATCTTTGCTGAAGCAGGAAGATCTAAATCATCTGGATTATAAGAGCCTTGAGATAAAGTCTTTGATAATTGTTCTAAACGATCTGGTGATTGAACCAAGTCTGCAAATGCAGCGGTTGCAGCGGAAGCTGCTAAAGTAAAAGCCAATAAAATACGTCGCGTGTGCATAAAAACCTCTTTAACTGTTCTTAGTCAAGTTTCTTGAGTGATCTCATCCTTGATATCTATCGAAATGAGCGCTTAAGATAAGACATAAATATGTAGGAACCATGTATGTCTGAACCCAAAAACGTCTTTCAACCAACAAGACAACACTTAAAAACAGGAAACTTATCGTTTCTTACAAAGCAAGTTGCCGAATGGCAAAAACTTACTAAATTAATTCAACCGCTACTTCCTCAACCTGAGAATTGGCGAGTTGTCTGTTATCAATACGGTATTTTGACCATCACCGGTGAAAATCAAGCCATGATTAGTCAACTCGGTTATCTTCAAAAACAGTATATTTCTCAATTGTCACAAATCAACGAACTTCGTGATTTACAAAAGCTGCAAGTTCGTTTACGTATTCAAAACAGCAATACTGAAACACCCCCACAACTCCATAAAACTGTAAGAAGCATACAACCTGCAACATCTGAAATGTTACAAAATGCCGCTAGTTTTGTGAGCGACCCTAAGCTTAGCCAAGCTTTACTACGTTTGGCAAGCAATAAAAAGTAACCTAATTAGATTAAATTAAGATTAAAACTGGTTAAAATATGACAAATATCACACTTTTTATTGTTACATTATAACACAATGCCTAAAAGACAAAGACTTATGTCACGTTGACAAAATGAATTGGGCACAGCTTCTCGTCATCAAATGTTACAATTTCATAGCTACTTGGATCGCTTTTAACATTGCGTAAAAGTTGATTATTCAGTGCATGACCCGATTTATAGCCATCGAATTTGGCAATAATTTGATGCCCAAGTAGGTATAAATCACCGACTGCATCCAAAATTTTATGCCGAACAAACTCATCAGCAAAACGTAGACCTTCTTCATTGACCACGCCAGTATCATCTAAACCGACAGCATTATCTAAGCTCGCACCCAGTGCCAGATTATTGGCTTTTAAATAATCGAGATCTTTCATAAAACCAAAAGTACGTGCACCACTGACTTCATAGACAAACGTTTCTGTTGAAAAATCAATGGTCGCCGATTGGTATTCTTTTGCAAATGCAGGATGATCAAAGTCGATAGTAAAATTGATTTGAAAACCATCGTGAGGGGTAAAAATTGCGCGCTTATCTTCTATGAGTGCTTCAACAGGTTTGAGAATTCGAATAAATTTTTTCGGTGCGTCTTGTTCTACTAATTCGCCCTGCATAAGTAAGTATATGAATGGACCTGCGCTACCATCCATAATCGGTATTTCAGAAGCAGACACTTCTATAATCAGGTTATCTATACCCAAGCCAGCGATTGCACTGGTGACATGTTCAATGGTTCCAACCTTAGTTTCATGACTGACCAAATTGGAACACATGAATGCTTCTTGAATCAGCATAGCATCTGCTGGCAGATCGACAGGTGGATTTAAATCGATACGGCGAAATACAATACCCCCGTCCGCCACATGCGGTAAAAAGTTAATCATGACTTTTTGTCCGCTATGTAGTCCGATGCCACTCGCTTTAACGACTCGCTTCAGGGTACGTTGTTTCAACATGCTAATTCGGTCTTCATTCTCAAATCCGCTATACGTTAGCACATTTAGCCATTGATAAAAAACAAAAAAGGTAATGAATCTCACTACCTTTTTCGTTGATATTAATTATTTTTAATAATTATCAATCATTTACGCTGTTGATTTTTCAAATAATCTTGAATGCTCATTGGCGTAGAACGACCGCTTGAACTTGGTGCTGCAACAGGTGCACCATCTTCTTGACGTTTATTGATCGCTGGAACGTCATCTTCATCAACCACAGTGTTGTGGCTGGCTTGCTGGCTATATGATTGCGCAACATTGCTGATATGGGTTCTGCGTTTTGCTTCAGTTGCATCACTGGCATTACGTGTTAAACCTGTAGCAATCACAGTGACACGGATTTCATCACGTGCGTCTGGATCAAATACAGTACCAAAGAACACTTCACCTTCTTCAAGGTCAACAATCTGGTTCACAACATCTGTAATCACTTCAGTTTCACGTAAAGTCACATCAGCACCGCCAGTGATGTTAATTAACACCCCTTTGGCATTCATGATATTTACATTATCCAATAAAGGACTACGGATCGCCAAACGTGCAGCTTCTTCAGCACGGTCTGGACCACTACTCTTACCTTCACCCATCATCGCATAACCACGTGTACTCATCGCAGTTTTCAAGTCAGCAAAGTCGAGGTTAATATGACCAGGACGAACAACCAGATCAAAAATACTACGTACCGCATTCAGCAACACGTCATCTGCTTTACGGTAAGCATCTTGCATAGAGATGTCACCATAAACGCTGAGTAAACGTTGGTTCGGTATAATAATTAAAGAATCAACATGTTGTTCTAATGCTTCAATCCCTTTTTCAGCCGAACGTTGACGACGACGACCTTCAAAGTTAAATGGCGTTGTCACCACACCCACGGTAAGAATACCCATTTCTTGAGCAATCTCAGCAACAACTGGTGCAGCACCTGTACCTGTACCACCGCCCATTCCAGCGGTCACAAATACCATATCCGCACCTTCAAGGTGTTGACGGATTTGCTCACGGCTTTCTTCAGCAGCAATTTGACCTACATCTGGATTAGCACCAGCACCCAAACCGCGTGTGCTTTGCTCACCAAGTTGCATTTTAAAAGGGGCATTCATGCGATCAAGGGCTTGCTTGTCTGTATTTGCACAAACAAATTTCACACCTTTAATGTCAGATTGCACCATGTGTTGTACAGCATTACCACCGCCGCCACCAACACCAAACACAGTAAAACGGGCTTGACCGTTGTTATCGGTTTGTCCATCGTCTAAAAATTCAAATGAGGCCATGACCTTTAGATTTCCTAATATAATTTGGCAGTCACTTAAGCCCGTATACTGCCTTGATCTTCAATAATAAAAATTGTTTTTAGGATGCTGTTCATTGCAGAGCTTGTCAAGTATTGGACAGAACACTTACAACTTCCTAACAATATTCCCCAAAAAACCACACCTAAAAAATACCTTTTAATTTGTTATTTAAGGCATTCCAACCATTCACAATCCGATCAAAGAATGGTCTTCCACCTTGAACTTCAGGTTCTTCAATCGCCTCTTGCATGTCACTTTGACTAAACAAAAGTAACCCTGCTGCTGTAGCATACATTGAACGACGTAAAGATGGTAAATTCTGATCATCGGTCACCACTTGTAACGGTGGATTGCCTAAGTGTGCAGAGATACCCAACATACGACGAGCCAATGTCACCATGCCTTCAATCTGGCAAACATCACCTGTCAGTACTACACCATGATACAAACTTTGTAGTGCACTACGTTGTTCTAATTCGTATCGTACTTTACCTAAGATATCTTCATAACGTGCGATAATAATTTCAGTCAACTCAATACGACTAATGGTTTGTGGGCCATCAATTGCCTCAAACTGAATCATATGATCCGGTTTAACTTGGTGAATATCAACACAACCATGCAGTAGCTTAATCCGTTCAGCTTCTTCGGTTGTGGTTTGCAACACTGTTGCAATATCACGTGTGACATTTTCACCACCACATTGAATGGTATGGGCTAATGCCAAATGCCCTTCAATATAGACTGCAATATTGGTCGTTCCAGCACCAATATCGAGCAAACAAACGCCATATTCCTTTTCATCTTTCAGCAAACTGCCTTCTGCAGTTGCTAAACAAGATACCACCATTTTTTCAACCGAAATATTGGCGCCTTTCATTGCACGATCCAAGTTCTGCATAGTACTGATTGGCATCATCATCAATTGATAATGGGCTGTCATACTATTGGCAGATAAATTGATTGGGTTCTGTACCCACTCACTTGAATCATCCAGCTCAAAACCTAAAGGCACTGCACTTGCTAAGTAATGATCGGCTGTCATATGACTAGCTTTAGCAAGCTCTAATGCACGCACCACTTCAGTTGTCGTAATGGTATGTTCTGAATTTGAAATCGGCGTACGACCAATCGCATAATGGCTTTGTAATTCGGTGCTTGGAATAGAAACCCAAGCTGAATGAATACGACACTCAGCCATATCTTCAGCTTCTTGAACGGCTTGTTTAATTGCATTTGTGACTTTATCAAGGCTCACAATTTTGCCTTTATTCATTCCTTTATTGCGTGCGCTTGCCATGCCAATAACCTGAATATTATCAGGGGCATGTACTTTACCAATCAGTACTGAAACTTTATGTGTCCCAATGTCAATTGCAACAACTGAGGGAACAGCTTCATTCATCACTTTGCTACCATTATCTTCATTGTTTATGTTTGGCTATATGCCTCTTTTTCAAGCCACGTATTATGGCTGTGCAACCATCCCACCTGCAACGCTTATGTCATTACTGGTTACAACAAACTGACCATTCACAATTTTTGGTGAAATAGAATTTCTCCATTGAATTGCCAAACCATTTCGGTAGCGCAAATCAATGGCGGAAATATTCGACCAAGTAGGTTTCAAATCAGTTTGTGCCAAGTGACTTAAACGTTGTAGCTTACTCATGGTTTGATCTTGATCTACGATCACTCGTAGTCCCGAATCAAACTGCATAAACCAAGTCATACGTTCAGTGAGATAAAGCTCTTTTAAACGTAAGTTGACTGGGTGAAATAATTGATTAATTTCATTATAGCGACGCATCATCACTTTGGATTGGCTGAGCGGCCCATGAAGCAATGGCAGGTTTGAATAATTCTTCGCCACCGCTTCTGTATAGACATCTCCAGCATCACTCAGTAATCGCCCGGTTCCCCAACGAGCGATTGCATGACGTGGCATAATCCGCACGCGAATACCATTTGGCCATGCCCGTGAAACCACAACACGATCCACCCATGATACTTCTAGTGCTTTATCTCGAATCTGTTCTAAATCCGAGGTGAAATAATTATTTTTAACAACAGGTGCCAAATGTTGTGTAATCGCTTGTGATTCTACCGATGAGGTAGTACCTACCACTTGAAGTGTGGCCACCCGAGCATCGGTAATCACTTTATACAGACCATAGATTCCTGCAAATAGCACAGCAATAGCAATGACCATAAGCAACCAGCTTCCCACGTTGAGAAGCTTTTCCTGACGTGTTGGCGGCTTATCGTGTATTGATGTAATAGCCGCACGTTTGCGACGCATCGAAGCAGGAAGTTGAGCCATAAACTTAGTGTGCTTGTTCCGTGAGCGTTTGCGCTAAAATCGCAACACACAATTCATCAAAGCTATAACCTACAGCTTTTGCAGCTTTAGGAACAAGCGAGTGACTGGTCATGCCAGGTACTGTATTCACTTCTAACAACCAGAAATGACCTTGTTCATCTAACATCGCATCAATCCGTCCCCAACCACTGGCACCGACGGCTTGGAAAGCACGTAAACACAATTCTTGTAAGTTCTTTTCTTCTGACTCGCTTAAACCACATGGAATACCATATTCCACGTCATTACGGTTATATTTTGCTTCATAGTCATAGAATGCAACATCAGCAGGCGGTTGCAAACGAATCACGGGTAATGGCAAACCATTGAGGAAAGAAATAGTGTATTCACGCCCCGTGATCCATTTTTCAGCCATCACCACAGCATCATGTATTGTGGCTTTTTCAATTGCAGCAGCAAGGTCTTCCGCTTTTTCAACCTTGCTCATACCAACACTAGAACCTTCATGTACAGGCTTAATGATGAGCGGTAAGCCAAGGCTTTCAATCACTTCAGTTAAATCAGAATCTTTGGAAATAATACGATACGGTGCTGTCGGTAAATCTGAACCTTGCCAGATTTGTTTGGTTTTAACTTTGTCCATACCAATCGCTGAACCCTGAACACCTGTGCCTGTATACGGTACATTCATCCATTCTAGCGCGCCTTGGATTTGACCATCTTCACCACCACGACCATGCAATACAATAAATGCGCGATCATAGCCCACGAGTTCCGTCACACTACGCTCTTGTGGATCGAAGCCTTCAGCATTCACCCCCGAACGTAATAATGCTTCTAAAACAGCTTTACCACTATCTAATGACACCTCACGCTCAGCAGATTTCCCACCAAGCAATACCGCTACTTTGCCGAATTTAGAAGCATTTGACACGTTTAAATCCTTAAACTTATAAGTTAGTCAATTTAATTTCTAGGCTTTATTCAAATCCAAATTTAAACAAAGCCAAATCAATTATTTTAAATACAGTTGGTTTTGAGCCAATTCTACAGAAATTGCTCCCACGTTACCCGCACCTTGTGTTAATAACAAGTCATTCGCTTGTAACACTTTTTGTATCGCGTTCTGCAAATTGCCTTCCACTGGGTCAATCAAGATCGGTTCAACTTCGCCACGCAGACGAATACTCCGCGCCAAAGAACGACTATCTGCACCAACAATCGGTTTCTCACCTGCAGAATATACTTCTAACAACAACAATTGATCGACTTGTGACAACACATCTACAAAATCATCAAAACAGTCACGAGTACGACTATAACGATGTGGCTGGAACATCATCACCAAACGACGATCTGGATGGCTGGCACGTGCAGCTTTAATGGTCGCTTCAACTTCTTTCGGATGATGCCCATAATCATCTACAAGTTTTACAGTGCCTTCATCCAACTCAAACTCACCTTGAACTTGGAAACGGCGACCTACACCACTAAAGCTTTCTAAGGCACGTGCGATCGCAGCATCAGAAACACCTTCATCCGTTGCAATACCAATCGCAGCCAGTGCATTTAGAATATTATGCAAACCTGGAAGATTAATGGTTAAACGTAATGGTTCACGACCTTTACGCAATACCGTAAAGCTTGATTGCATACCGACTTGTTCAACGTCAATTGCGCGAATATCATTGTCTTCATCAAAACCATAGGTCAGCACTGGGCGACCAATACGTGGCATGATTTCACGAATATTAGCATCATCACCACAAACTACAGCCAAGCCATAGAACGGCATTTTCTGTAAGAATTTGATAAAGGTGTCTTTAAGTACATCAAAACTACCGCCATAGGTATCCATATGATCTGCATCAATATTGGTAACAATGGCCGCCATAGGCTCTAGATGTAAAAATGATGCATCTGATTCGTCTGCTTCTGCGACAATAAAACGACTAGCACCCAACGCAGCATTAACACCGGTACGGTTTAACAGACCACCGATCACATAAGTTGGATCCATGTTTTCTTCTGCCAACATGCAGGTCACTAAACTGGTTGTGGTGGTTTTACCATGGGTTCCTGCAACCGCGATACCATGACGATAACGCATCAATTCACCCAACATTTCTGCACGGCGCACTACTGGTATACGATTTTCAATTGCTGCTTTTACTTCTAAATTTTCAGGGTCAATTGCAGTAGAAACAACCAGTACATTTGCACCTTTGATATTGTCTGCCGTATGTCCAATAAAAACTTTAATGCCGTTTTCTTCAAGTTGAACCGTTGTTTTTGATGCCTTAATGTCAGAACCAGAAACCTTATAGCCTTGGTTTTTCAATACTTCTGCAATACCACACATCCCAGCGCCACCGATACCCACAAAATGGATATGTTTAATACGGCGCATCTCTGGAATTTTAATTAGGTTTTTTGCTTTATCAGCAGGGCTTGTTGGAGACATAATCAACTCTAACTTACAAATCTTGAATTAAACCAACCACACGTTGTGTTGCATCTGGTTGAGCTTGTTGACGAGCTTTTACCGCCATTTCCATCAATAATTGGCGGTTCATCAACGGTGTTAGTAAATCCTTTAACGAATCTGGAGTCATGCTCTGCTGCGGACAGATTTTCGCAGCACCTGTTTTCTCCAAAAATCTTGCATTGGCAGTTTGGTGATCATCCACCGCACTTGGTAATGGCACAAATACAGCCGCCACACCAGCAGTCGCCACTTCAGTGACTGTTAGTGCACCTGCACGACAAATAATTAAATCTGCGTTGCTATAGGCCAGTGCCATATCTTCAATAAATTGCTGAACCTCAACCTGTATATTTGCAGGTGCATCCGCATATAAAGCCTGTGTGGTCTCTTGTTTATTTTGCCCACACTGATGAAATACTTTTAATGGAACATCAAATTGTTTTAAGGCTTGAGGTACACATTCATTCAGAGCTTGCGCACCCAAAGAACCACCGACAATTAAAATATGTAAAGGTTCAGCCGCATTTTCGCGTTCTTTATAACGAAAAGAAGGATTATAAATTGCGGTAATTTCTGCCCGTACAGGATTACCTGTCGTCACAATTTTTTCACTTTTCGGAAAAGTATCTGGAAATGCTTCGCAGACTTTTTTAGCAATTCTTGAAAGCTGGGTATTGGTAAAGCCTGCCACTGCATTTTGTTCATGAATAATCACAGGAATACCCAACAAACGTGCAGCCAAACCACCTGGCCCCGCAACATACCCCCCAAAACCAGCCACTGCATCGACATTGAGCTGTTTCATATAGCGCATTGCGCTCAAGGTTGCTTTTAAAATTTTAAAGGGTGCAGCTAATTTACGTACAATACCATTGCCACGTACACCTTGAATATCAATTTGATAGATTGGAATATCATGTTGTTTTAAAAGTCGATTTTCCATACCTGTCGGAGTCGCCAACCAAGACACTTGGCTGCCTTGTTGTTGCAATTCTTTTGCAACTGCCAGTGCAGGGAATACATGTCCACCTGTACCTGCCGCCATCATCATGATGTGTTTCGGTGTGCTTTGCTGGGGTTCGGTCACGGTCTAATTCTTCAATGCAAAAATAAATATTTAACGAATATCTTAAACAACCAATTGTAATCACAATCCGCTATGGGGAAAAGTTTATTTACTTTTTTTCACCAAGCCTTTCATTGTTTTTTTCTACTGATTTGAAAGTTTAAACTACTTTTATCATTAATCCGTTAAAAAAAGTGGAATTAAACGTTATTTTTTTATATTTCTCGATGATTTATCATTTTTATAGCCAATCGACAGCAAAAAAATAGAGCCGCGAACGACTCTATTTTTTAGTTGAGATTTAGAATGTAGTATCCCAGCTTAAATTAAACTGACTGACCTGCTTCTAGTACATTAAACAAATCATCTGCAATTGAAGTACCAAATTGATCATCAATTTCACGAATACAGGTTGGACTGGTGACATTGATTTCAGTGACATAATTTCCAATCACATCTAATCCGACAAAAACCAAGCCTTTGGCTTTTAAGAATGGTCCAACTTTGGCTGCGATGGCTTTGTCATTTTCAGTCAATGGACGAGCTTCACCCAAACCGCCTGCTGCCAAATTCCCACGCACCTCACCATTTTGAGGAATACGAGCCAAGCAATAAGGTACAGGCTCACCATTAATCAGCAAAATACGTTTATCACCATCCACAATTTCAGGGATATAACGTTGTGCCATAATCGGTTGTGTGCCATTTTCAGTTAAAATTTCAATGGTTGAACCAATATTGACGCCATCTTGATATAAACGGAAGATCCCCATTCCACCCATACCATCCAGTGGCTTAACAATAACGTCACCATGTTCTTTTAAGAATTCACGAATCAAACTTTGCTGTGAGGTCACTAAAGTGGGTACTTGTAGATCTGGAAATTGGGTCGCAAATAGTTTTTCATTACAGTCACGCAAACTTTGTGGTTTGTTAATAATCCACACCCCTTCACGCTCTGCCTGTTCCAAAATATAAGTGGTATAAACAAAGTTCATGTCAAAAGGCGGATCTTTACGCATCAACACCACATCATACGTTGCAAGCGACTCTTTGGCTTTTTCACCTAACTCATAGTAGTGATCATAATCTTCAAAAACCTGAAGCGGTGAAATCAAACCAAATGCTTTGCCTTGGTCAATATATAAATCTTGTTGTAATGCATAGCCTAACTCATGCCCTCGACGTGCAGCCGCCCATAACATTGCCATTGTTGAGTCTTTTTTCAGGTTTACACTTTCGATGGGATCCATCACAACAAGTACGCGCATATTGATGCTCTTATAAAATTTTGGATTGAATGCAGTATAGCGGAGAATCTGGTGTACTTTTTCGAAATTTCGCTAAACTCTTAGCAATTATTGTGAATATGATGATCGAAATGCAACAAGCCATTGTGGGATTTCATTTGGATGAGGAGCAACATTATGTTGCTGAACTTGCGTGTGGGCATCAACAACATGTACGTCATCTTCCGCCTTGGCAGAATCGTCCGTGGGTGTTGACAGAACAAGGACGGCAGGAAAAAATAGGCATGTTTTTAGCGTGTAAAACGTGTGATCTTCAACAAAATAGTTTATAAGTTGAATTAGTTTCTATTCGTCAATAAAAAGAGTTATTCAATGTCGAATCAACCTGACTCAGAGATTAAAAATTACTATAACGAACTTGCACACGACTACGATAACAACCGTTTTAACAACAGTTATGGGCAATATTTAGACCAACAAGAGCGTGCTTTTCTCAAGCGTATTCTCAGTAAAACAGCACCTACACATTGTATGGATATCGGTTGTGGTACAGGTCGTTTACTCGATTATGCCGATTACGGTGTAGATTTCAGCCCTGAAATGCTGAAAGTTGCTAGAGAAAAATATCCACATAAAATTTTGCTTGAAGGCTCTCTGACTGAAATTCCGATCGAAAATCATCAGCTTGAGGTGATTTATAGCTTTCATGTGATCATGCATCAAGACCATGCAACCACAGAACAATTTCTAAATGAGGCGCAGCAAAAATTAAAACCCAATGGCAAGCTTATTTTTGATTTCCCCTCCGCCAAACGTCGACAAGCTGTAAAGCATCAACAACAAAGCTGGCATGCTGCTCATCAAATGACATTGGTAGAGATTGAAAAGCTGCTTGGCACTCAATGGAAGCTGTTTGAAAGTCAGGGCTTTTTATTTTTCCCTATCCATCGTATTCCAACGATTTTACGCCCACTGTTTAGAAGCCTAGACAGCTTGATGTGCCGTTCATTTTTAAAAGAATATGCATCATACTTGGTTGTCGTTTTAGAAAAACAACCGTCAGTAAACAATTAGAATAAGCAGGTGGAATATGCGGCAATATTTACCCAAATCATGGAAACTGCTTTATCAGTTATTACGCAGGTATTGTCGTGAACACCTTTTCTCGAAGCTACAGTTTGCCTTAAAACATCAAACACTGTGGCAATCAGACCAGCAAATTTCAACCCAACAAAGCATCAAGATAAATCATTATTTTGAAAATAAAACCCATAACATTGATCTTGCGATTCAGAGCATAAACGGTTTGGTCATTGAGCCAAATCAAATCTTTTCATTTTGGCATTTGGTAACAGCCCCGACGTTAAACAATGGCTTTAAAACAGGGCGTAATTTGGTCAATGGAAAAATTTCAGAAGATCTGGGTGGTGGGATCTGTCAAATTTCTTGCTTGCTCTATATCAATGCGTTAAAAGCGGGTTTAACCATCACAGAACGACATTCACATTCGATTGATATTTATCAGGAACATGAGCGCTTTACCCCTTTAGGCAGTGATGCAACTGTGGTGTATGGCTATAAGGACTTACAGTTTCAAAATTGTTTAGATCAGGCACTACAAATTCAAATTTTCAGACAACATGACCAACTGGTCGCCAAGTTGGTTGCTCAGCAGTATTTAAAGGAATATGCACTCAAATTTATTGTTGAAGATTCTAAAACCCATCGGATTGTCCGCACCTTGCAAGATCAAAAACAGATTGAGCAAAGTATCTACTTGCTCAATTCACATACTGATTAAGCTTATTTTTCTTGAAATTGTTGTTGGCTATTTTCTATCAGGTATTGATGTGCAGTCCGTGGATCACGCGGTAAGGCCAGTTTGACACGACAGCCCAACTCGATATCATCTTTTTCAAACACAATGATTTCAGCATCTAGCTCGATCGGGCGACCAATTTCAAAATCGGTTTGATCTAAACTTTCTCCCAATAAGTCTGCATATTTCTTTTCTAAGTGCCCAATAGTTAAATCTTGAATCATGACTTTAATCGAGTATTGTTGTCTCGAACATTCAGGTTCACGTTGAATACGTGATTTCTTGATATAACTGTTCTCAGATGCTCTTAACATCAATTCATTGATTAATTTTTTCTGGGCGTGCACGTTGATATTTAAAACCAGCTCAAACTGTTCTAAACCTTTCCATTGAAATGGATATTGCCGAAAAAACATATCCCGCTCAAATTGGTAACGTTGCCAACGTCGTTGGTCAATATGTTTGACCAGCATAATGCCAAGTACAGCAACCACGACGATTATCAATAGAATGAACATTTAAAATGGCACCTAATCCTTTATAGTCCATAAAAATAAGGAGCTTATGCTCCTTATCTTATCCTTTTTTTTAACTTATATACCATATTTCACACGGTAAGCTTCCATTTTTGCTAAAGCATCTTGCTCGCCTTTAGCATCTAGATAATCCATTAAGTCTTTCATGCTAATTAAAGCATGTACTGGAATCTCAAGTTCTTGTTGAACTTCTTGGATGGCAGACAATTGACCTTGCCCTTTTTCTTGACGATCTAGCGCAACCAATACGCCTGCAATTGTCGCACCTGCATTTTTAAGAATTGTGACAACTTCACGAATTGCGGTACCCGCTGTAATCACGTCATCAATAATCCAGACTTTTTTACCTTCTACTGAAGCACCAACCAATACACCGCCTTCACCATGGTCTTTGGCTTCTTTACGGTTAAAGCCCCAAGGCACACTTACACCATGTACTTGTGACAAAGCCACAGCTGTTGCTGCAACAAAAGGAATTCCTTTATATGCAGGTCCAAAGATCACTTCAACGTTGTTACATTGTGTTAATTTATCTGCATAACCTTGAGCTAAAAGCGATAATGCTTCACCATCGTTGAGTAAACCTGCATTAAAAAAATAAGGGCTCACACGGCCTGATTTTAAAGTAAACTCACCAAATTTAAGCACACCACGTGATAATGCGAGTTCGATAAAAGCTTGCGGGTTAAACTGAGCTGGCGTTGACATGAGGTGCTCCAAAATTCATACATTGAGGTTATGACTGCGCATGATACCAAAGAGTAGCTATCCAAGTGATCAAAAAATTTTAAGAGTTGTCTCAATTAACGTAAATGGCTTACGTTCATCCGTCACTAAAGGCCTACTTGAATGGATGGAAAAGTCAGATGCAGACGTGATCTGTATCCAAGAAAGCCGTATTACACATGAACAATGGACCGATAAATTCAAACCCGAAGGTTGGTTTACCCATCTGTTTCCTGCGGAAAAATCAGGCTATGCAGGTACAGCAATTTACAGTCGCTTGCCATTTAAATCGATCCAGAATGGTTTGGGTTTTGAACTTGCCGATAGCCAAGGTCGTTTTATTAGCGCAGAATTTGATGTCGGTTTAGCCAAGCCTGTGCATATCTGTTCACTGTATTTACCTTCAGGTTCATCAGGTGATGAAGCACAAGCCCGTAAAGATCACTTCTTAGAAGAATATCGAAAAATTTTAAAACAATGGCGCGATGAAGATAAGTCGATCATTGTATGTGGCGATTACAATATTGTGCATAAACGAATCGATATTAAAAACTGGTCAGGCAACCAAAAATCTTCAGGTTGTTTACCGCATGAACGTGCTTGGTTAGACCATATTTATGACGAACTGGGCTATGTCGATACATTTCGTGAAGTACGTAAAGAAGCTGAAGTATATTCTTGGTGGTCCAATCGTGGACAAGCGCGTGCTAAAAATGTCGGTTGGCGAATTGATTATCAAGCATGCTCACCTGACTGGAAAGATCGCACAGTCAATGCCTGGGTCTATAAAGATGAATGGTATAGCGACCATGCCCCTGTGATTATTGATTATCAAATTTAAACAGACCATTGCTCAATTTTTATCTAAAAATTGAGCAATTTTGTGAACAAGTGTTCACTGATTACAGGGTAATAACTTACAAATTTTGTCGTGTTATCTTATATTTTCTTCATATCAACAAGCGCATTATACACGCACGGCACAGGGACATTGTCAGGATGACAGCAAAAGGATAGGACGCCGTAGGAAGAAAAGGAAATAAGTATTTTGAATATTTATTTTTCAAGGATGTGACATTGGACGTTGTAATGAGACCCGCATAATCAGGATGATTAGATGCGGGTTTTCTCTTTTTTTAATTTCAATTTTTTTTAGTTTCATTTTTTATTTTTAAAATTTAAATCATTTAGTCAGCCAGTCTGCTGCTCGCTTCAATAAAATATTAAGCGCAAATTGTTAAATTCTGATGACAGCAATCATGCCTTTTAAAATATTTTATCTATTCTTATACTGTACATATTGGCAATTTTGCTACTCTTTCTGTCAAATCAAACAATTGAATATTAGGTTAAGACATGTTGAAAATTTATGGAATCAAAAATTGTAACTCCATGAAAAAAGCTTTTGATTTACTGACTGAACTTGGCTTGAGTTATGAGTTTCATGATTATAAAAAACAAGGCATAGATGCAGAGACGGTTAAACAATGGCTCGATCATATTGGGCAAGATCTTGTGCTCAATAAAAAAGGCACAACGTGGAAAAAACTCAGTGAACAAGAACAACAACTGGCCTTATCGAGTGAACAAGCACTGATTCAAGCGCTTACCACACACACCAGTTTAATCAAACGCCCTGTGATTGATCAAAATGGCCAATATGTAATTGGTTTTGATGAAGATAAAATTAAAGCTTTAAAACTTACAACATAAAAATAATCGAGCAACAAAAAGCCTGATCAATAGATCAGGCTTTTTGTTGCAGTGAATCAATCTGCTTAGTTTGCACGCACCCAAGTTTGGTTGCGACCTAAAGCAGAAATACCCATATAACCACGTAACTTTAACTGATTACCAGCAAGTTCACCTTTGAGTTTATAGGTCTTGCCATTTTTAGGATCTAGAATCGTACCATTGTCATAGTTTTTACCACCGACATTTTTTAAACCATTGACAATCGTCACGCCTTTCAATGATTTATTGTGGTAAGGGCCTTCACATTTGGTACAAGTATTTTCCTCACCTGGTGTTAAAATACTTTGAATTGTTGCCGTCAATGTTCCATTTTTTTGTTCAGTGAATTTCACAATTGCTTTTGGCTGTTTCGTTGTGTCATCAATTGTTTTCCAAACTGTTCCATTGAGTGGATCCGCAGCATTTGCAAGAACTGTTGCTGATAATAAGCCTAATGCAAGTACAATTTTTTTCATTGTTTTGTTTTCCCTAGTCTAATTGACACTTTATAGTATCAAAAATTTACGTCGATTTAGCAATTCTTGAATGTGACTATATAGTGTACCCTTGTAACAAATGTTGATAAATCAACAAAAATAAAGTCAAAAGTTTAACAATATGGAAGGAACATGAAGATTAACCCAGCTCTGAAACAATATCTTACAGAATCTATTCTTAAATCTAGCTTCAAATTTCCAAGTCGTTTCAATCTTCCCCCGGCAACTGCACGTTTTGGAATAGAACAACTCGCACGTGTTTTTCCACAACGTAAAGATGTACAGATCCGTTCTTTGCGCATTGCGGGGATTCGGGCAGAAGAAATTAAACCGCAAGCGCATGCGACTCAAGTGATTTTTCATATTCATGGTGGAGCGTTTTTTGTCGGTTCTATCAAAACCCATCGGGCTTTTTTATCTGAAGTTGCTGCACGTACACAAATGCAAGTTTTACATGTCGATTACCCGCTCGCGCCTGAAAGTAAATTCCCTGAAGCAAGTGATGCGATTTATGATATTTATCAGCAACTTTTAGATCAAGGCGTGCTAGCGAAAGACATTATTGTGTCAGGTGATTCTTGTGGAGCGAATCTGGCTTTGGCACTCGCATTACGAATTAAAGAAGAAAATAAGCAACAACTCCCTAGCGCTTTAATCCTAATGTCACCCTTCTTAGACCTGACCTTAACAGGCGAGTCTTTACGCTATAATCAGAAGCATGATGCTTTACTGTCAATCGAAGCACTTGAATCTGGTATTGATTTTTACGTACCGAAAAACATGGATCGTTCTTTACCCCCACTTTCGCCTATTTTCGGAGATTTTGCAGGGTTGCCTCCAACCTTGGTTCAAATTGGTTCTAAAGAAATTCTTTTGTCAGATGCGCAACGTTTCGAAGAAAAAGCCAAAGCTGCTGGTGTCCAAGTCAATTACAAGCTATATACGGGAATGTGGCATAATTTCCAAATGTTTAGCCCATGGTTTGATGAAGCAAAACAATCTTTAGCAGATATTGCTGAATTTGCTCATAAAATTGACAAAGATTGATCCCAATATTGACCAAATAATGAACAACAGATGATTTTAAAAACCAAACTGTTGTTCATCTTTAAAAATAAAATAATCAATTTAAAAAATGAGCATTCACTAGAATAATAACCATACAATTCATTGAAACTATATTGCTTGTCAGATTTATGTTTAGTGCTTTTTCAAATTTCAACAGACTCTTAACCTATACTACAAAATTAATCACATTTTTTTAAATTATGTATATATCCTTCAAGTATTTACTTCAACTTTAGTTTGAGTTTAAGTCAATAAATTGCTACATTCTAGGCATCAACAATAAAAATCCAAGTGTGGATGGATTAGATTATGCGTAATAAAATTTATTCCGAAAAACGACGTAAAATTCATTCATTATTCAATCAAGTATTGAAACACTCATTTATTGCCAAATTAATATATAAAAACCAACTGAGTAACAGTTTGGAAATCGACCCACATACAGGTATTTATAATCAGTTTGCAATTAATACCTATTTAAAAGAATTACATCCTCAGACTGATTCTAACTTTGGTATCATTTTGCTTAGTGTTGATAACTTGTGTGAAATCAAGAACAAATACAATCTAAAAATTGCACATAAAGCTTTAGCGGCTATAGCCCAAGAGTTATTACAAAATATCCGTGAAACTGACCTTGTTGGCCGCTATAGCGAATCTGAATTTATTTTAATTCTCAGTGATGTTACTCAGGATCAAGCACGTCATATCGCAGATCGTCTATCACGTTTAATTAATCATTATGATTTAAAGATCAACAACAAAGTCATCCCACTTCAAACAAGTTGTGGTGCATCTGTTTCTAAACATGACAGCATGAGTAATGCAGTGTTACAACAAGCAGATCAAGCATTATATATTGCGAAAACCAATCGTAAACCTTGTTATTCGGGCACAGGTGTTTTGTCTTAAAACATCTGTATATTTAAAAATTAATTACACCACTATTTAATTTATATTAATAATAAAATACCTGTTTATTAACAAATAAATGATAACAATTCTTTGTTTTAATAAATTTTAATCACTATAATTTAAAAAATTATTAATCAGTACTTAATGAATTACAGCTTGAAAAACCCTGGAATAATTATGAATGAAGGTATCGAATATAAGACTTAATCATTACTGGCAAAAGCTGAAACAACAATTAGATTCAAATATCATTATGAATTGGAGCAGTTTACATAAATGTATCTTGATTCTGTTCCTGACTGTTGCCCTTCATTTATCATGGATCGTATGGAAAATTTTTATCCTGTTAAATCCAGAAACTTGGCAATGGGTCAATATCTCCTTGATTCGTTCACAACTTGTGGTCAATGCTGGCTCAACCCTACTGCTTTTTTTTCTGATTGCATTTTGTTATTTCTTTCAAAATAAAAAATGGGCGAACACTATCCTCCCCCATATTGTCATCAGTATTTTTATTCTTTTAATGCTTGCTGATGGTTTCCTCGTTGGTATCTATAGTCCAGCTACTGTTTTTGCATTTGTTTGTATTTCTGGTGTGGGTTTAATCTTATTCAATAGAAAAATTATTTATCTGCAAATTAGCACTGCACTACTGTTCTATATTTCAATGATGCTTTGTACTTATTGGCGCATCATTCCGTATGCCCCAATTTTTAATACACATATATTAGAAAATAATCGGCATGATAACCCGTTCTGGGTAGGAACAATGCTATATTTTATTATTCCTATTTTAATTGTATGTTTGATTTTATGTGAGATTTTACTGTCTCAGTGGCGACATAGAGAGTCATTAATCAAAAAACTCAGTGAAATTGACCCACTGACCAATTTATATAATCGTCGTTTTTTTAATGAAAAGCTTGATGATATCCAAAATAAGCAAACCGAATATGCCATTATCTTGATTGATATTGATCATTTCAAAGAAATCAATGACTTATATGGACATCATTTTGGTGATGAAGCATTGTGTCAAGTTGCCAAATTATTATCATCTCACATTCGTCAGTCAGATATTGTGGCTCGTTATGGCGGTGAAGAATTTATTATTGCCTTACCTGAAACCTCTTTAAACATTGCTCAAGCACTTGCTGAACGCTGTCGATTGGCGATTCAAAACCAAGTGCTTGAATCCCTTGATCATCATTATGTTCAGCTGACCGCCAGTTTTGGTATTGCCACCTCCAGTGACGATGACAATATTAGTAAAATTATTCATCTGGCAGACAAAGCGCTATATCGGGCCAAACAGTCTGGGCGCAATCAAGTACAGCTCTACCGCGCTCAAATCAATGAAATAGCTTAGCAGTATTCAATAGATTAAACCTGACTGCGATATTGCTCTTCACATGCTACAAATCGAAATTCTGCTTGCGCTTCTGCTATCCATTGCTGTACAGCAGGGACGGCTAATATCTTATCGATATAACGTTGACTGTTTGCTGATACTGCAATGCCATAACCCATAAACCGCATCACAACTGGCGCATAAAAAGCATCGACAATAGTAAACTCATCACCACATAAAAAACTGTCAGAGTCTGGTCGCTCCGACCATAATTGTTCAATCCGTTTTACATCTTGCTGTAGTTTTAAATTTTCCTGCCAAAGCTGTGCACCAATATGCTTTAAATCAGCATCTAAATTCATATCACAACAACTACGCAAAGCCATAAAACTACTGTGCATTTCAGCGGACATCGATCTTGCGCGTGCACGTTGTTTTACATCTTGAGGCCACAATTGTTTTTCAGGAAACTTTTCTGCCAGATATTCACAAATCGCCAAAGAATCCCAAACTAAAAAGCCATCGTCTACTAAAGCTGGGACTTTGCCAGTTGGGTTTATTTTTAAAATACTTTGTTTAAATTGGCTATCGAGGTCAAAGTGATCAAAAGGGATTAGGTGCTCTGTAAATGAAATATTAAAATGCTGAATCACTAACCATGGACGCATCGACCAAGTCGAGTAATTTTTATCACCAATAAACAGTTCTAACATTTTAATACTCCTGTGTTTATTGCTTATTTTGAACTCAGCATACACAAGATAAGACTATTCTAAAAGCATTTCGAAAATTGCTCGCTTTGAAAACAAATCAAGGAGTAGATCAACTACTCCTTGACGATGTATCAGACTGAATTGATTAGAATAAGAATGCCACACCTAAACCAGCTTTATAACTACGGTCTCGCCCTTCCAAATCGACACCCACACTTCCATCAAGTTGGGTACGCTCATTAACCGCATAGATCAAACCAGAGCCTAGACCATACTTATAGTTTTGGCTTTCTGTTTTTGAATAGACAAACTCAGAGAACCCTGAAAGATTACCAGCAATTTTATAACCGACAGTAGGTACAGCGGTCACTGACCAATGCCCATCTTGCACAGCATAGTTCATGGTGATTCCAGTATTGACCAAATCATTATACTGATAATCTAATGATGTGCCGATGCTATAAATATCATCTTCTTCACTAAAACCATCATTGCCCGTTGCAATCAAGGCTTGAGCCAAAATAGCCATGGATAATTTATCATCTTTTAAGTCGATGGCTTTTTTAATCCCAATAGAAACATCACCTAAACCAGAGTCATCCTCTTTAATGCCTCTATATTTGGTTTGAGTCCAAGCTGGACCCTGCCAGCCTAACTGTAACTCCATACTAGAGGTTAAACCAGTACGGAGCAGCATATCACCATTGAGGGTTACAGTTTTTGCTTTTGCGCCATCTACTTTAGTTTCTGTATAGGTTGCACTTGGTAGACCTTGCTCCCAAGCCAATTGACCCACTGGCGTGATTCCTGTTCCAAAACCAGTTCCAGGACGATCAAAAGAAAATTCTGCTGCCATTGCGCTTATACTTAGACTCGAAGCAAGGGCTAATGTGATTCTATTTAAAATTGCCATATGAAGACTCAAAATTTACGATAATTCTTTGGACATTTTCGCACCGCGACTACGTAGTAACTCTAAAGATTCTTTCTCTTCAGGTAAAGCCTGAGACCAATCTATTTGATCAAATTCACAATCAAAGAACAAATCACTGATCGAGGATAAAATAGTCTTACCTTCTTCATCTTTGGTGTTCGGGTCAACCTTATGATCTAAAAGCTTATGAATTGCAGGTACACAGGCTGCGCTTGCTGCATCCCACAGTGGACCATAGCACTCTTCAGTGTCCCACAAATAAAAGTTTGCTTTGGCATTAATTAAAGCATCCAAAATATCTAAATGCGGTTGTAAATCTTGTGCTTTTTGTTCTGCCGTTAAAGGATGACCTGCTTCATAGGCATCACAAATTTTTTCCCACCATTTAAACAATCCATCTGACCAAATTGAAACAGCTGGTCCTTTTTCAGGTTCCATAAAGTTAGGATCAAATCCATCTGCAAGCAAACGTTTGACTTGAGCAAGGTCTAAATCTTCTAAAGCCTGTATAAAGACTTGTTGTTGTGCTGATAACATTTTGATCTCACTATTCTATTCCTATACAACATTATGACGAATATTTTTAAAATAGCTTTGAAAAATTTTAATCGTGTCGCTTTTATTTTATAAATGGCATTTATTGTTCATTTATGACAAAGAAGATAATCAAGGACTGTTTTAAAACCATAAAATTGAAGACCATAAAAAAGCCCCGAAGGGCTTTTTATCAGATCATGCTTCATCTGCATCAGCAAGTTCTAGTTTTCCACCACGTGGATTTTCAATTTTTTCTAATACGTGCTCTAGGCTACGCTTTACGCGATCTATCGCACCGTGTAATGAAAGATCAATGTTTTTCGCTCGATGTTTTACCACGACTGGCTTCAAACCTGCTGCTTTGACTTCAATCATACATTGGATATCATCCGCCCCACCTTTGTCACCGTTCTCATCACTGATATGAACTGAAAACTGGGTAATACGTTCGCTATGACGTTGGAATTCTTGATTTAGCTCATCGCGTACGTAAGTAATTAAACGATCACTATTTCTAATATTTTTATCTGTACGGATTTCTATATTCATAAAAAACATCCTCTTTCTAATCAAAAAACGAGTGCAAAACTTATATTTTCGGCACACTTTGCGCCTGCTGTATAAGACAGCTTTTCACCTACAATAAATTGGAACCGTAACTCCTCTATTGCAAAGATGAACACTTTTAACGATCTGCAGATAGGTGTTCTTATACATTCATTATCAGGCCATATTGGAAAATATGCAAGTAGATTTTTAACTTTTTTATGAAAAGAATATGAAAAATGACATCTTGTTACGTTACTTTATAATTAAATGATTTAATTGATTTTTTAATGACTAATTCTGACTAAAAACATCAACTATGTTTAATTCTTAAACTTTTAATGGATATAAATTTTAAATCTTTGCTTTAAATATGCGACTCACGTTTTAAAACATTTCACCTCTTGATGTTTACATATTTATTTTCATTCCATCTAATTTTCGCTTTATTTTTATTTAAGAATCTGTATTCTTGAAGCGCTTTTCTTGGGGGAAAGGAAGAATTCATGAAACTTACACAAATTGCGGCTATCTGCGCAATCGCTTCAACTGCAACTTTGGCTCAAGCTGCGCCTGTTTGGCAAGATTTTAGTATTACTGGTCTTTATGGTGAAAACTATGAACTAACACCAGATGAGAAACAATCTACTATCACTTTTGAGTATGCTGCCAAACTTAAATACGGTGATTTCTTTGCCTTTGCTGACCGTACCAACAGTGATGGTCAGTCGGATACTTATTTTGAGGTTTCTCCACGTCTTAGCCTAGGTGCTGTTTCTGGGAAAAAACTTGAATTAGGCCCAATTAAAGACGTATTAATTGCAACCACTTGGGAAGGTGGTAAAGACATGAACAACTACCTATACGGTGTTGGTGTTGATTTAGCCATTCCTTATTTTCAATATGCGCAATTAAATTTCTACCGTGCCAATAATGAAATCCAAGAAGATGACTATCAATTGACATTTACCTATGGAATTCCATTTAAAATTGCATCTGAAGAATTCCTTGTGGACGGTTTCCTTGATTGGTCAACTGCAGAAAAAGATCAAGTTGCACACTCAAGCGAGTTGAACTGGACGACACAATGGAAATGGAATGCGGGTAAACACATTTCTCCAGATACCCGTCTATATCTTGGTGTTGAACACTCTGTATGGCACAACAAATACGGTGTTCCAGGTAAAGACGAAAATAATGTCAGCGCTTTAATCAAGTATCATTTCTAAGACTGAGCTAAATCCATTGATCAGAAAGCAAAACTTCGGTTTTGCTTTTTTTATTGCCCTTAAAAATAAATCTTTTTAGAATACCCCTATCAATTTTCCATTGACCTATATCCATGAATTTTCAGATCCGCCCTGCTCAAGCTTCTGACCTAACTGAGATTATGCGTATTTATAATCATGAAATTGCAACAGGTTTAGCAACATGGAACAGCCAATTAAAGACTTTCGCAGATTACCAACAGTGGTTTCTAGAATTACAACAACAGCAATTTCCACTTTTTGTTGCTGAAGAAACAGCGACTCATGCCATTGCAGGCTATGCCGATTATGCAAGCTTTAGAGCAATCAACGGTTATCTATATACAGTTGAGCACTCTGTTTATATCGACCCAGAATTTACTCGACAAGGACTCGGCAAACGCTTAATGCTGAAATTGATTGAACATGCTCAACAGCACAATATCCACGTTATGGTTGCTGCAATTGACCATGAAAATACTGGTTCGATTTATCTACACCAACAACTCGGATTTAAACAAACAGGTTACATGCCACAAGTCGGACAAAAATTTGGGCAGTGGCGTGATTTGGTGTTGATGCAATTAAATTTTGATTAAAATAGAGCAGTATTTATACAGAACCCGTCGTAAATTTTTTTTGTCGCTTTTTCAAAATCTGTTGTATAACCATAAACAATATTGCTGAACTTCAGAGCGAATATCGATGAATAAAATGATAATCAGTCTATTGGCACCATTTGCATTGATACTTAATACAGCAAGCCATGCTGCTGACTACGATGAACAAAATATAAAACAGGGTTGTGCCAAACTCAGTCAATATCGTAAATTGGGACAAAAATTTTACGACCAGAAAAACTATAAAAAAGCGCTTGATCAGTTTCAAAGACAAGCATCTTGGAGTGCTTTTTGTCAGTCTGTGGGTGAAGAAGAAGCTGATATTCGGGTTTCAGATAATGACATCGACATTGCCAATAATAATGTGGGTTTAACGTATAGCAAACTCAATCAACCCTTATGGGCAAGAGCGTGGTTTCAAATTAAACCCACAAAAACCAGTCAATTTAATTTAAAAAAGTTAGTAACACCAAAACCAAACAATGACTTAACAGGAGAATATGCCAGTTATGCAGGTTTTGGCGAATGGAATAATATCACCATTAAAAAACGTGATCAGAAATATCTCATTCAATTCACTGGTCTATGGATGGGTGCTCGAAGCCTAATTTATGGTCCAAATATTGGCGAATTTGAAACAGAAATGCCACTTCATGCCAAGAAAGCAAGCTATCGTTTTGAAAATTGTCAAATTGACATCAATTTCACCTATAACTCCTCTTTAGGCAATTTTATTAAAGTGAAAGAATTAAATGAACAAGCCGATTGTGGCTTTGGTATGAATGTTTCATCAACAGGCTATTATCAGAAAGTTGAGCCTCAATAATATAGGGTTTAACCACACCTCCCTTGACTCAGGGAGGTAAACAAAATGTTTTCACGATTCTGTTAAATCGCCACTAAATCACGAATCCCCTTTTCAGGCATTTCTTTACCGATGCCTTGTGCAACCACTTGACCACGTGCCATCACGGTATAGTTATCGGCCAGCTCCTCGGCAAAATCATAGAATTGCTCTACAAGTACAATCGCCATTTCGCCACCATCTGCCAATTTTCGAATCACTCGACCAATATCTTTAATAATCGAAGGCTGAATTCCTTCGGTCGGCTCATCTAAAATCAAAACTTTCGGCTCCGATGCTAAAGCACGTGCAATGGCTAATTGCTGTTGCTGTCCACCAGACAAATCTCCTCCACGGCGATGTTTCATTTCGTCTAAGACAGGAAAAATTTCATATAAATGCTCAGGAACTTTACGGGTTTTTGCACCAGAAAATTTTGCCATGCCAATCAAAATATTTTCCTCTACTGTGAGTGTAGAAAAAATATCTCGCCCTTGAGGAACATAGGCCAAACCCGCGCGTACACGCTGTTCAGGGCTCATTTTAGCAATGTCTTTGCCATCCAATAAGATTTGCCCAGACTTAATCGGTAAAATTCCCATCAAACATTTTAATAAGGTGGTTTTACCCACACCATTCCGTCCCAAAACCACAGAACACTCACCAATCGGCGCAGTTAAAGTCACATCACGGAGAATGTGACTGCCCCCATAAAATTGATTGACGTCTTTTATTTCTAGCATATTGCTCCCCTTAACGTCCTAAATACTTTTCAATCACATCTTCATTGGCTTGTACTTCCGCCAAGGTTCCTTCGGCTAGAATGGCACCTTGTGCCAGAACCGTAACTTTCTCACTAATGGTGTCGATAAAGCTCATATCGTGCTCGACCACAACCAAGGTATGATTCTTTTTTAATTCCAAACATAACTCTGCTGTCCGTTCAGTTTCAGCATCGGTCATTCCCGCTACAGGCTCATCCAACAAGATCAGTTTAGGTCGTTGCATCAACAGCATGCCAATTTCAAGCCACTGCTTTTGTCCATGTGATAACAACCCCGCAGGCTTTTGAATAAACTCTTGTAAACGAATCTGTTGCAAAGATTCATCCAAAGCCAACTGTGCATCAGGACTTAATTTGCTGAAAAAACTTTTTTTCACGGTTTTGTCTTTTGGCGCAGCAAGGAGCAGATTTTCCATCACAGTAAAGTTTTCAAATACAGTCGGTTTCTGAAACTTACGACCAATACCCGCTTCTGCAATTTGCTCTGTACTCATTTTAGCAAGATCATAGTTTTGACCAAAAAAGGCAGAACCTTCGGTAGGACGTGTTTTACCAGTGATCACATCCATCAATGTGGTTTTTCCCGCACCATTTGGCCCAATAATGCAGCGCAACTCCCCTTCTTCAATGTAAAGAGACAAATCATTTAAAGCGCGGAAAGAATCAAACCATACACTGACTTTTTCTAAGTAAAGTGCAATACCATGGCTGAAATCGGCACCTTCAGCTTTAGGACGACCATAGCCCTCACCGATTTGACCACCATGTTGCGAATTTAAGCCCAAATCTGACAATAGCTCTGACATTAGTGATCCTCCTTTTTAAAGCGCTCAAGCAATCCAATCACCCCTTTAGGGAGGAAGATGGTTACAACGATAAATAATGCACCAAGGATCAATAACCATATTTCAGGATATGCAACGGTAAAATAGGTTTTAACTCCATTGATCAGACCTGCACCTAGAATTGGGCCAATCAATGTGCCACGACCACCTGCTGCAACCCAAACCGCCATTTCAATCGAATTCACAGGATTCATTTCGCTTGGATTAATGATGCCTGCTTGTGGGACATACAATGCACCTGCAATTCCAGCAATCACCGCGGAAAGGACCCATGCCGACAGTTTGTACCACAGGGTACGATAGCCTAAATATTGCAACCGGTTTTCGCTATCACGGATTGCCCCCAACACTCGACCATAAGGCTTATTCATTAAACTACGTAAGCCGATAAAGCTCAGTAACAACACTAAGGCCGTAAGGAAACACAATGTTGCTCGCATAGAAGCAGAGGTAATATCCATCCCAAGAATGGTTTTAAATCCAGTAAAGCCATTGTTCCCGCCAAAACCTGTTTCATTGCGGAAAAACAACAGTGCAGCAGCAAAAGTCATGGCTTGGGTGATAATCGAAAAATACACACCTTTAATTTTGGAACGAAATGCAAAGAATCCAAAGATAAAGGCTATCACGCCTGGTACCAAAATCACCAAAGCCAAAGCCCATAAGAAATGCTGGGTTCCGACCCAATACCAAGGCAGCTCAGTCCAACTGAGAAAGCGCATAAAGTCAGGTAATTGCTCGCCTGCTGACTCTCGCATCAGGTACATACCAAAAGCATAACCACCCAAAGCAAAATATAACCCATGCCCCAGACTTAGAATGCCGGCATAACCCCAGACCAGATCCAAAGCCAGTGCAACCAAGGCGAGACACATGATTTTACCAATCAAAGTCACCCAGTATGCTGAGAGGTGTAAGGCTGAATCTTGTGGTAACACATGAAACCACGGCAGAATCAGCATTACAGCGAAACATACAGCAATGGCGATTGCACTATAGGGTTTATCTGAAAGTAATGATGTGATTTTCATAGGCTTACTCCACAAAACGACCTTTGATAGCGAATAAACCTTGTGGGCGTTTTTGAATAAACAGAATCACAAGAACCAAGAGAATAATTTTGGCGAGCACTGCGCCCATACCAATTTCGAGAATTGTTCCACTCACGCCTAAACCTAATGCGGCAAGCACAGCACCCCAAACCTGACCAACACCACCCACTACAACCACAAGGAAAGCATCAATAATATAGTTTTGCCCTAGGTCAGGTCCGACATTGCCAACTTGTGCCAAGGCACAGCCTGCTAAGCCTGCAAGTCCTGAACCCAGACCAAAGGCCATCATATCGATTCGTGCAGAGCGAATACCGACAGCACGTGCCATCTGACGGTTTTGCGTGACTGCACGCACGAATAGACCAAATCGGGTTTTATTGAGCAGGTAAACCAGTAAAAGTAATACAGCGATGGTGAAGACGATGATCGCGATACGGTTATACGGCAGCATCAAACTAGGTGTAAGCGAAATCCCGCCTGAAAGCCATGAAATATTTGATACTTCCACATTCTGCGCACCAAAAATCATCCGGACCAATTGCATCAAAATAAGGCTGACACCAAAGGTCGCCAACAAGGTTTCTAACTGACGGCCATACAACGGGCGAATCACGGTTCGTTCTATCAACATGCCAATCAAAGCACTGACTAAAAACGCTGCTGGAATTGCTGCAATTAGGTACCAATCGACATAAGCACCCAAATGGGTTTTAAAGAAACTTTGCACCACATAAGTGGTATAAGCACCGATCATGATCAACTCGCCATGTGCCATATTGATCACACCGAGTAAGCCATAAGTAATCGCCAGTCCTAATGCTGCGAGCAATAAAATACTTGCGGTACTGAGGCCTGAAAAAACATGTCCTGTCCATTCACTGGCTTGAATGCGGGTTTTAATACTACTTTGCGCACTGACCAAAGCAGCCTTTAATTCTGGATTTAAGTTTGGCTGTGTTAGCGCTTGTTCGATGATCGCCAAAACATCAGGACGACTAGAATCTTTTAGGGTTTTAACCGCTTGAATTTTGGTGAGCGTATCTGGACTATTAAAATCAATTCGTGCTTTTAACTGGGCTAAACGTGCCTTCACTTTATTATTTTTTTCATTGAGATAAAGTTGGTTGATGACCTTGATATCCAGTTCATCTAAATTGTTCTCCAAGATATCAATCGCAGCCAAACGCTGTGATGCATCTGGAGACTGTAACTTGATCTTCGCCTGACCAAAGCTCAAGGCTTTATGCAAGGTATTGACCAACGTCACTTGATTTAAATCACCTGGCCAATCTGTAATCGCCTGTTCATCTGGATAACTGAACAGTTTATCTCCAGCTTTCATGATGTAGGTATTGCCCGAACTGTCGGTATAAAGCTCGTCGTTTTCGACATAGGCCACCAGCTTATCAAGCTCGTCTATACTTGCTGGCCATTGATTCAGCATCGCTCGACGCTTTGCAAAATCTGCACGTACAAATTTTTGAATGGCATCATCATGACTTGCCGCTGGCTGAGCGGATGACGATTGCGCGCTATGCACAGATTCAGCAAAAATCTGTTGAATAAGAAATAATTGAGAGATCGTAAAAAAAAGTGCTGCGAGTTTCAGTCTAAGTGACATGTGCAACTCCCCCTATTTTTGTTTAAATACAATGACCTTTAAAGTTGAGTCATCAGTTAAGCCCACTATGCATATAGCGGGCTTTTGGGGTCGTAAAGTCTTTATTTAGGAATGTACGGGCTCCATGGTTCCGCTTTGATCGGTTGAGGGCTCTTGTAAACCACATCAAATTGCCCATCACCACGAATTTGTCCAATCATCACAGGCTTATGCAAGTGATGATTAGTAGCATCCATACTTAAGGTATAGCCAGACGGTGCTTTAAAGCTTTGACCTGCCATCGCTTCACGGACTTTATCTACATCCGTTGTTCCCGCTTTTTCAACGGCTTGTTTCCACATATTGATGCCAACGTAGGTGGCTTCCATTGGGTCATTGGTCACCAATTTACTGGCATTGGGTAGCTTATATTCGACTGCGTATTGCTTCATCTTATTGACGAATTCGGTATTCACTGGATTCTTCACAGACATGAAGTAGTTCCAAGATGCCAAATGCCCGACCAGTGGTTTGGTGTCGATCCCGCGTAATTCTTCTTCACCGACTGAAAAGGCCATCACAGGAATATCCGAAGCTTTTATGCCTTGGTTACCCAATTCACGATAGAACGGTACGTTAGAATCGCCATTGATGGTGGAAATAACCGCGGTCTTTTTACCCGCAGCGAATTTCTTAATATTGCCGACGATGGTTTGATAATTACTATGTCCAAATGGTGTATATTCTTCCATGATGTCTGCATCGGCAACACCTTTAGACTTTAAGAATGCACGTAAAATTTTGTTGGTGGTTCGCGGGTAGACGTAGTCAGTACCTAATAAGACAAAACGTTGTGCCTTACCTCCCTCTTCACCCATTAAATATTCAACAGCAGGAATCGCTTGTTGGTTAGGTGCTGCGCCTGTATAGAAAATATTCTTAGACTGTTCTTGGCCTTCGTATTGCACTGGATAGAACAAAAGACCATTGAGCTCCTCTACAACCGGTAACACTGATTTACGAGAAACTGAAGTCCAACAGCCAAAAATGACAGCGACTTTATCCTGAGTTATTAACTGGCGGGCTTTTTCAGCAAATAATGGCCAGTCTGATGCAGGATCGACGACAACAGGCTCAAGCTTTTTCCCCATCACCCCACCTTTGGCATTAATTTCATTGATTGCCATCAGTGCCGTATCTTTAAGCGATGTTTCAGAGATTGCCATGGTTCCAGACAGTGAATGCAAGATGCCCACTTTAATTGTGTCACCGCCTGTAGCAGTTGCCGATTTATTTTCTGCTGCGGGTTTCGCTTCCGTTTTATCTGCGGGTTTTGAGCAAGCTGTCAGCGCAATGCTCCCCATCATTGCCACAGCGAGAAGTGTTTTTGAAAACATTTTTTGTTGGAACATCATCTTTTTCTCTCCAAACCTTTTGGTGCATTTTTGAATGCGCGATTTTGCTTTTACCTGACAGGCTTAATTCAATTTTTATGCCAAGTGGAGAATTTGTGATTTTATCGTTGAATATTTTTCCTGATAAAAAATAATAAAATCAAAATATTAGATGCTATTATTTTTATATAAGTTGAAGATACATTGATAGGCATTAAATGCCTTTCCATCACTGGATATAGCCAGCACTTAGCAAGTAAAAATGCGAGATTAAAAGCCACACTGGTCAAATTAAGTGCGATTTTTTTTGTTTAAAATGAGCGATGAGAGTGCAAAAAATTTACCCAAAATTAAATTTTTAGGGCTTCCGGGATAAATTTTGCTTTACAGCACCAAACGATTTTTGACGGGATAATCCAATAATCCCTGAGATGGATGGCGTAGAGGCAAAAGAATAGGAGAAAAAATAGAAAGATAATGCAGAAATTATTTGTACGACGAAGAATGTAATTCTGTTTGCATCAATGCGATGTTTCAGAGGTATCAAAAAAAATGATGCTCTGAGGCATCATTTTTTAAATATGAATGAGTTCAGCAATCAAACACTCAAATCAGCTAAATTACCTTTTTGCTCTAACCAGTCTTTACGATCACCTGACCTTTTTTTAGCAAGTAATTTGTCCAGTAAGCCTGTTGTGTGATGCGTGTCGTCCAAATCCAACTGCACCAAACGGCGTGTATTTGGATCTAAGGTGGTTTCACGCAATTGACTGGCGTTCATTTCACCCAAACCTTTAAATCGCGTAATTTGCGGGTTTTTAGATTTAACTCTCTTTAAGATAGCTTCTAACTCTTCGTTATCAAGCGCGTAATAAACATCTTTGGCATCATCGATACGGAACAATGGTGGCATTGCAACATATAGGTGCCCAGCATCGACCATTGCAGGGAAATGCTTGACGAAGAGTGCACAAAGCAAGGTCGCGATATGTAAACCATCTGAATCGGCGTCGGCAAGGATACAAATTTTGCCATAACGTAATTCGGAAAGATCATCACTGCCCGGATCTACGCCAATCGCAATCGCAATATTATGCACTTCTTGAGAGGCCAACACCTCGTCAGAAGACACTTCCCAAGTATTTAAAATTTTCCCACGAATCGGCATGATCGCTTGAAAGTTTTTATCGCGGGCTTGTTTTGCAGAACCACCGGCAGAGTCACCTTCGACAATAAACAGTTCTGATTCTTCAAGGGTATGACCCACACAATCTGACAGTTTTCCGGGCAAGGTTGGACCGGCAACAATCTTTTTACGTTCAACTTTTTTGGCTGCTTTTAAACGGCGACCCGCTTTCGCAATCACAATCTCAGCCAATTGCATGGCCACTTCAGAGTTTTGATTTAGCCAGAGCGCAAAAGCATCTTTGGCAATATTTAAAACAATGTTAGACGCTTCTCGGCTTGAAAGACGTTCTTTGGTTTGTCCTGAGAATTGTGGCTCTTGGAATTTAAGCGACAGGATATAATTGACCCCGTCCCAAACATCTTCAGCAGATAATTTCAGATTACGTGGCAACAAGTTACGTAACTCACAAAACTCACGCATCGCATCGGTAACACCTGAGCGTAACCCGTTTACATGGGTTCCCCCTTGTGCCGTTGGGATCAAATTCACATAACTTTCCTGAATTTGTTCTCCACCCTCAGCATTCCAGCAAATTGCAAACTCAGCACTGGCACGTTCAGCTTCACCTGTTGCAACAAAGGCAGGATCTGGAATGATTTCGCGATCTTGTAATTCATCCATCAAATAGTCGACGAGACCATTTTCAAACTGCCATTCAATTTTTTCGTCATTAATCTGGTCAATATAATTAATTTGTAGACCAGCAGCCAATACAGCTTTGGCTTTGAGATTATGTTTTAACGCTTTTAAAGCAAATTTAGGTGAGTCAAAATATTTCGCTTCTGGCCAAAAATGTACTGTTGTCCCCGTAGCACGTTTTGGCGCTTTGCCTTCCAAAACCTCTAAAGGCGCAACAGGTTCACCATGTTCAAACGCCATTTTATAAAGATTGCCGTGGCGTTGAACTTCAACTTCAACACGATCGGACAAGGCATTGACCACGGAAATTCCAACACCATGCAAACCGCCCGAAAACTGATAGTTATCGGTGCTAAATTTACCGCCTGCATGCAGTTTCGTTAGGATAATTTCAATCCCGCTTTGTCCGTATTCAGGATGAATATCGACTGGCATACCACGTCCATTGTCTTCGACCGACAACGAACCATCTTTATATACCGTGACAGTAATTTTATTGGCATGTCCTGCAAGTGCCTCATCGACAGCATTATCAATTACTTCTTGCGCCAAATGGTTTGGACGAGTGGTATCGGTATACATACCTGGACGGCGACGTACAGGATCTAGACCAGATAATACTTCAAGTGATTGGGCCGTATATTGAGACACGTTGAGTTTTTTCCTTTTATTTTACGGAGTATGATAAAAATTCCAGAATCATGGGTATTTTATCTGCAAAATCTTCCATCGCATGATTACCATGCATTTCTGTCATGATCAATGATGTGTGTGGAGCTGCACTATAATACCGTTCAGCGTCACGATAATCTAAAACTTCATCACCTTGTTGCAATAAGACCAGTATTTTGTCTGCATCTTGTACAAACGGCACGGCAATCGCTTCCAAGTAGTTAAGTTGTAAACGATCTAAAGTCCATTGTTCATTGATCTTATAGGGAATTTGTTCAATCCCAAATAAGTTACTGAATAATTGCCATGGTCGCATAGCTGGATTAATTAAAACAGCAGGCACACCATATTTTGCGACCAATTGTGTCGCATAAAAGCCACCAAAGCTACTCCCCACCAGTGCAACATCAGGCAATTTTTCAATGAGCGCTGAAATTTGATCTAAAACCAGTTGCGGATGCTGGTTTAAATCAGGCAAATGCACACTATGCGATGAATAGCATCGACAATAATCATCAAGTTGTTGCCCTTTTATTGATAAAGGACTACTTTTAAAACCATGTAAATAAATAATATTCATTGAAAATAGTTTGCTTTTTTACCACCAATGTTTTAATTTTTAATGTGATTCAAATCACATTATTGTTTTAATTTGTATATGTCAGGATATTGTCCGACAAAAAACCAAAACTTAATCGCAATTATCGGTATTTTAAATAGCGTTCAGGATGAACAAGATAAGATGATTGCCTAGGGATTTATACATTGATCTACAGCAAAAATAAAGTCTTTGTTCCAGATCAATATGGATGAGGAAATAACAATGCCAAGCTTAACCCCTTTACACGAAACCTATTGTAAGTGGGATCGTTCGCCTCCAAGTCAGGCCGATGTATTAGAAGGTTTAGCGCAGTTAGTGAGTACGCCACTCAGTGGCATGGTTCAAGACTTCATCCAGTCGATTCAACGTGAAATGTTGCTGAGTATTTTTGGCTTAAGTAAACAAAAAGCCAAACGATTCCAATCCCGCCCAATTGTCGATAAATTCTATCAATTTGGTTATCACGCATTGCAAAATTATGGTAGCCACCTGATTGCTCCAATTTTACGTAAAACCATTGAACGTTTTCCAAATTTACATGATAAGCCATTGACCTCTCACATGACTTTTTTGGTCAGTGTTTTAAATGGGGTACTGGGCGATTATTTGTTGGCAACTCATAATCCGCTCGCACTGTCACCTGTGCTCTATGATCATTATGGTTCATTACAGCAAGGCGACTTGGCTGGCCGTGTGGTGATTTTCTCTCACGGTTTATGTATGAATTATCAAGACTGGACCAATCGTAACAATGGCGGTATTGGTGAGAAACTCTTGGCGCAACGTGATCACAACACCATGTTGTATTTTCACTACAATACTGGACGTAGAATTTCAGCCAATGGACGTTCATTGGCAAATCTTTTAGAAGACTTGGTCAAACGGAACCCTCGCATTACCAGCATTGATTTAATTGGGCACAGTATGGGCGGCTTGGTTTCTCGCAGTGCGCTGTTCTATGGCAAACAAAACATGCACCAGTGGTTCCACATGGTTGAGAATCTGGTTTGTATTGGTTCTCCGCATCATGGTGCGTTATTAGAACGTTTCGGATTTGCCATGCAAGAGAAAGTGGGTAATTTCCCGATTGTTAAAATGATCAGCCATATCGTCAATATCCGCAGTAATGGCATCTTAGACTTGCGTTATGGAAGTGTTCGAGATGATGACTGGGAGCATAACAATGCCCGTATTGGTTTGATGGATGACAACCGCAAACCAGCTCCGCTACCATCGCATATCAATACCTTTTTAATTGCAGGTACCTTGGAGTTTGAAAACCGCAAAAACCGCACCTTAAAAGTGATTGGCGACTATCTGGTCAGTGTTAAAAGTGCCTTGGGTGAACACCCGAACCCACGTTTCCAGTTGAAATTACCTGAATCGCATAAAGCTGTGTTTTATGGCTTAAACCATCTTGAGATTCAATATCATCCTTTGGTTTCGGAACAAATTGCCAAATGGTTTTATCCGCACCATGATGAATTGGCAGAAGAACAAATTCGCAAATACTTGATTAAATTAGAAAGTATGCAAGGGATTGTTGAAACTTAATAGCAAAAAAGCTGATCTTCAATCAGCTTTTTTGCTATTTCACTTCAATTTGATAAGACTTGTTCTGCTGAGGATCAATCATGTCACCATATTCATCAAAGTTTGATTTTTCTGCACATTGAGTATCGATCAATAAGCGTTGATTTTTTACAATAAAACCTTGTTTTAATTCACAAGTCCAAGCTTTATTATAAATTTTTTGGCTGAGCTTTTTGCCTGTTAAATCAAATTGCGTCACCTCAATCAGCGACTGAGCAAGCGTTCTTGCTGGATGGCTCTGCGATACAGACAATACGTAGTATCTGCCACCATGTAATTGACAGTCTTCAATTCGACTTGAAAAATAATCTGGATTGACAATAAATTTTTTAAATGGCTGAGCACCCAATTTGATATAGGAAACATCGGCTGGAATAGTGTCATCAAACTTAGATTTAAACTGACAAGACACATCTTTACTGACCACATTGTTGGCTGGTTTTGCAGAGACTTGTGCTGTAGCCAAGCAGACCAGTATGCCGATCCCGGCTAAATTTATTTTATGATTCATGATTTTGCTTGATTTATAAATAATTGAAGTTTATATGAAAAAAGAGCCAGTTTAGACTGGCTCTTAATGTTTTTAAATTAGTACTTTCTAAACAACTGCCACAGACTGATCAATGCCAATACACTGAAAAACAGTAATGACCAAACAGGTAAAGACTGTCCTAAGAAAGTCCAATCAACCATGGCACATTCGCCAGAACCCTTAAGCACATTTTCAAACACAGCCTTTAAAGGCAAAGTGTTGACCCAATAGTCCAGACCGGGACCACAACTTGGGACCTGATCTTTGGGTAGATTCTGTAGCCACACATGACGAGCGGCAACACCAACTGACCAAGAAATCGCAGCTAAACCCAAAAAGCTATAAATGCGTTTAAATACATTTGTTTTTGGGTTATGCAAAAAGGCAATCAGTGAAATTAGCCCTAGACCAATCAATCCAATACGTTGAAATACGCATAGTGGACATGGCTCAAGGCCTTGTACATGCTCTAAATAGAGCGCAAATGACATACCAATCACACTTGCCAAAAATAAAAGACCACTTACGAAGCGATAACTACGCCATTGCATGGAACTTCCTCATTATCTAATTAATGCTTTATCTAAATTTACTCAGATAATCCTCGAAACTTATACTTGTATTTTGTTCAAGTTGCTGTTGTTCTGCGAGAGATGTTCGAGTAAGCCCCTCAAAATACGCTAAAGTTTCCGGACTTAATACATGTTGTTCGTAACTTTGGATATGTTGATTGGCCATATAGCCACCAAAATTCCATGTACCACCTTGCTCTACAGTATCGGCAATCACATGCGCTGATAGTGTTTCATCCACATCATCAATACGTGTTTGCATCACCGTCAATGCTTGACGATATAAATCTGTTGCATAGGATTGGTTGAGTAGATCTGCAAGTGGTTGCATGGCGGTGACATGCTGTTGAATCCACTCAAGTAATGGATATTCAACACCCGCTTCAATGATTTTCGCATTTGGCGCACGACCACGATTGACCACTTCAGCCTGATTTTGCTCAATAATATCTTGTTCTTCATCCCATAAATCTGGGCTTTCTTTAAGCAAGCAATACAACGCAACCACTTCCAAGAAGCCTGCTGTATCCTCATCGATGCCAATCGCACTGTATGGATTTACATCTACCGCGCGTAACTCAACATAGCCAATCCCACGATTTGACAAGGCCTGAGATGGCGTTTCCCCTGCTTGTGGCACTTGTTTTGGACGGACTAAGCTGTAGTATTCATTTTCAATTTGTAAGACGTGATCATTAATTTGAATCGGCTGACCATTGGCATCGTTTAAACCTAAATGACTAAACTGTGCATAAGGTGAATTGACTGCTTTTTGTAATTCAGCCACGTAACTTTCTAAATTGTTGTAATGAATACCCAATTGTTTTTGTGCAGAATTCTGATAACCAAAACGCCCCATACGCAATGCTGTGGCATAAGGTAGAAATAATGTGCCTTTGATTAAAGGCAACAATTGATGCTCACGCCCTGTCATAAAGCATTTACAGACTGAAGGGCTGGCACCTACCAAATACATCACGAGAGGAGTTAAACGAATAAAGTTACGGATTAATCCAAGATAACGATGACTGCGATAATCTTGCAGGCTTAATGCTTTAAGCGCTTCATTGCTTTCGTGTTGTTGTAATTGTTCAAATAACGCATCTGGGAAAGACACATTATAATGCACACCCGAAATCGTCTGCATACGGCGCCCATAACGAATGCCGAGACCATGACGATATAAGGTTTTGAATTGACCAATATTGGATGTGCCATATTGCGCCAAACGGATATTTTCTTCTTTGTCATCCAGCATACATGGCATGGACAAAGTCCATAGCTTTTCATCATTTTCTAAATGACGATGCACAACAGCATGTACATCGGTTAAAAAGCTTAATGCTTCAGGAATGCTTTCTTTGGGAGGTGTAATAAACTCCATCAAAGCTTCTGAATAATCTGTGGTGATATGCGGATGTGTTAGGGCTGAGCCTAAAGACTGAGGATGATCAGCCTGTGATAAAAAGCCATTACTTTGCATACGCAGGCTTTCACGTTCGATGCCACGTAACATGCCTCTGAATAAGGTAGAATCCACCCAATTTGGTACTAAAGATTGGGAAATCGTTTCGGGTTGACTCATACTTACTCGCTTATCTTAAAGAATTTTTTAAAATAAAATGTTTTGATGCGCGCAGTATAACGTTATTTATCGATATACACGTATAAGCATCGTTGTTTTAAATGAATTATTCACTTTATTTCGGAAAAGTTTTTAACACAAACTACCTCTACAAGACATCTAAAATTTGTGATTTTATAGAAAAATTACCACTAAAGAATTGTAACTACTATGAATTATCAAGAAATTATCGATTTTTGGTTTAGTGAAGAAACTCAACCATTTTGGTTCGCAAAAAGTGACGCATTCGATCAAACTTTGCACCAGCGATTTGCACATACCTTGGATCAAGCCAAACATTGTGAGCTATGGACTTGGCGTGCCACAGCAGAAGGTCGCTTGGCTGAAATTATTGTTTTAGATCAATTCTCGCGTAATTTGTATCGAGATCATGCTGAATCTTTTGCACAAGATGCCTTGGCACTTGCGCTAGCACAAGAAGCAATTCAGCTGAATTTAGATCAACAATTAAGCCCCGAACAGCGTTCATTCCTGTATATGCCATTTATGCATAGTGAATCAAAAATTATCCATATCCAAGCTTTACAACTTTTTGAAGAGCTGGGCAATCCACTCAATTTAGATTTTGAGAAAAAGCATAAAGTGATTATTGATCGTTTTGGGCGTTATCCTCACCGTAATCAAATTTTAGGGCGAAGCTCAACGGCAGAAGAAATTGAATTTTTAAAACAGCCGAATAGTCATTTTTAATCCTATTTATTTTTATCTAAACAGCTTATGCAGAAACATTTTGCATAAGCTGTTTGACCAACGCATCAAAGCATGCTGAACCATCAGAAACAACAAGCGTTAGAAAACATAGCTGTGTTTAATAATGGTATTTTCAATCATTTCTGCATGTATGGACTTTAACTGCTGTTCATGCGAGTCAAAACTTGGAAATAGCGGTATGCCCTTTCCAAGAAGAACAGGCATGATAAAAACCTCTAAAGTATTGAGCAGCTTCTGTTCAATAAAGGTGTTCTGCAATTGTGTTCCACCGACAATCCAGACATTGCCATTATAATTCTGTTTAAGGTGCTCAACAAGTTCGTCCACAGCTAAGTTCCAGCGCGAAAGCGAGGCATGAGTTAAAGCTAAATCAGGATTAGAAGTGACGATAAATCCTTTCTGGTTTGGATAAGGCCACGCCTCAGCAAAAGAACAAATCACTTCATAGGTTTTACGCCCCATAATCACGATATCGATATCTTGGATAAAATCATCATATCCACAATCAATACTTTGAAATGGCGCTAAAAACGCTACAGAACCATCTGGTGTTGCGATATAGCCATCTGCGCTTGTTGCAATATACCCTTTAATTTGAATACTCATTTAACCCTCTTTCAACAGCCTTCACTCTTAACAGTCTTCATTTTTTATCATGGATCAAATACGCATAATATAAGGCTTATTGTTTAAATTTTACGTGAACAGTCATTTATCTTGTTGAGTATCATCCTGAATTAACAAAATTCTTCTTGAAATTCATTGTCAGTCCATCAATTTAGAACAATATACTGAGGATTATAAATTCATTAAATTCCATCCAGAAGAATGGAAAGGAGAGACACATGAACAAAGTACTCATTGGTCTAACTATTGCTGCGGCGCTCACCATCACAGGTTGTGCGACAACACCAAGCAAACCACGTACCTTTGACCAGCTTGGGCAATACACTACGGTTCCACTTAACGATCATAGCTATCGCATCAGCTTCCAAGGCAATAGCAATATGAGTTTTGGAACAGCTGAAGAAATTAACCTTGTCAAAGCCGCACAAACAACGCTTTTAAATGGGTTTACTTACTTCAAGGTTTTAGATGATCCAAGTAATCGCACTCAGCAACCGCCTCGTAAAGCAGTAGTTTACCCATCATCAAACTACTATCCATATGGCTGGGGCTATCGTCGTCATCCAGTGTTCTGGAATGACCCATTTTATGATATGCCACAAGTGGTGACCATTGACCCTGTGCAAATTTCCTATACGATAGAATGTTATAAAGATAAAAAATCATCACCGAATGATGCTTTTGACGCTCGTCTGATTTTGCAATCTTTAGGACAAAAATATGGTGTTAGTCCGACAGGACAAGTACTGCAACCACAGCCTGATGCGGTAACATCAACGAAATAAAAATGCAGAAATCGATTTAGGAAAATGAATGAGCGGAATTGAACAAAGTGAAGTTCTCAATGAAATTCCAAACTTAGATCGAAGCAAACGCTTTGCGACCATCGCCTTGGTGGTGGCTGTTGTCGCATGGTTTGCTTTGATCATTTCCGCCAAACTGATGCCTGAATATGCTTGGTTTATTCACATTCTCATGCTGGGTGCTGAAGCTGGCGTGGTCGGTGGCTTAGCCGATTGGTATGCGATTACCGTGTTGTTTCGTAATCCCTTTGGGAAAATCCCCATTCCTAAATTTTTAAAAGATCACACCGAAATCATTCCACGTAATAAAGCACGTATTGCGGAATCAATGGGTAAATTTGTCCAAGAAAATTTTCTATCTCCACAAATTGTTGAACGTAGTTTAAAAAGTATTGATCTTAGTTTTGCTGTCGGTCAATGGCTGGCCAATCCTAAAAATAACGGTCAAGTGGTGGATGTGATTCAGCAAACGGTTCCAAAAATTTTCGAATTTGTCGGGCAAGACCAAATTGGACGCTTTATTCAAAACAACAGTGTGCAATGGGTTCGAAATACTCGAATGAACCAATTGGCAAGTGAAATGTTGCGTGCAGTTTTAGAAAATGATTTCCATCAAGATGTATTACAACGTGGACTGGATATTGCCCATGAATGGATGATGACCCATCCTGAAAAAACCCGTGAAATTACCCAAACTATGTTTAAAGAACTTGGTGTTTCACGCCTTGCCAAAGGTGCCAGCTGGATTGGGATTGATGTTGAGCAACGCACCATTGATTCAGTGATTGAAAAAGTGGAATCCATGCTTGCTGATCAGGAGCATCCAATTCGTCAAAAAATTGAAGAAGCTGCACATGAGCTTATGTTGCAATTGGCGGATAACAATAGCCATGCCAGCATAAGTTTAAATGAAACCAAGAATGCCCTGTTAGACAGCGAACCAGTACTCAACTTTATTACTGGTGCTGTGGTGATTTTATGTGATGCGGTTAAATCTGACTTGCTTAAAGCAGACTCGGGTATTGCCATGAATTTACGTATCGCCATTCAGCAGCTCGGTGAAAACTTGATGCAAAATCAGTCTGTACGTGAATTGCTGAATGATCGAATCAGCGGAATTGCCATCAATTTAAGTGACCAATATAGTGAGAAAGTGATTAAGTTTATTAGTCAACGTATCCATGAATGGGACTCAACCGAAATGATCGCCAAGATTGAAAATGAGGTAGGCGGTGATTTACATATGATCCGTGTTAATGGTGTTGTGGTCGGTGCATTTATTGGTCTAAGTTTAGGTGTGATTCGTGCTGTGATTGATTTTGCGATTTAAGAATATAAGGCTTTAAATGATGCAACAAAGGTTGAAGATTCAACGGAAGTGATTCGTACTATTTCGGCAAAAAGTAAAACATCACAGAAGAATGGTTATAAATCAAATTTTACCTGATGACATGCTAAAAGAATAAAGAAATCATTCTTAACTTTTTAGGATTAAAACCATGAATTATTTTGCAAAGGATCCCTTCTAGGTAATGTTACCTAGGAGGAACCGTGAAAAATCTAAAATATCAATATCAAAACTCTATAAAAAGGAACCCTGATGATTGCTTTTCGAAGCGTTATCCAAATATTAAAAGCCTTTATTATAAAGCATTTAGTACACACCAAGAGAGAAGTTTTTATTTTCTACATATAATTGAATATAAAGACTATCCTCTTAAGATTCGTGTTGCACGTGGTAACGGCTTGGCTCAAGCTTGGGATGATTTACCAACCTATGTCTATAAAGTTGCCAAAAGTTGGAAGCATAACGCCAAAAGAAAGCATCAGTATTACAAAGAGCATGAGCAACAATAAAAAATGGGAGTTTAACTCCCATTTTTTAACACTGCACTTTTATAAATTTAAATGCTGTATCAATCAATCGCATAATTGATGGTCACGACAACACGCGCAATTTTATTAATGGTGGCTTTATCATAAGCACCGCCATAATCGCTATCATCATCAGAACCACTTTCAGGTAAAATATAAAACGCACCCTGACTTGCAGAACGCATCGCACCGACTTTTACCCCACCGACTTTTGCAAACTCATTGGCACGGCTATGCGCATTTTTAGTTGCATTGGCGATCAATGACATTTTTATTTCTTCTAGATTCGACACCAAATACTGCGGTTTTTGCTCGATGGATATGCCTTTTTCATCTAATAAATATGCATCTTTTGCGGCTTTCTCAATCTTTTGAATATCACGACTATTTATCACTAGTGATTGCATCGCAGTATAGCCTCTAAACTCGCGGGTAAATTTTCCCTCGCCTTGATTCACTTCTTCATAATAGGGTTGAGAGCTTTTATTACCCAGTTTCATTTCTGTTGCCTTAAACCCGTGCTCAACAAAGAAATCTTGTAGTGCTTTTACTTCCTGATCTAACAATTGATAGGCGGCTGAAACACTGTCTGAAGCACGACTGGTTTGCAGATGAATCTCCCAGCGCGCTAGATCCGCTTGTATAGGTTTTTCAGCCAACCCTTTGACCACTATTGAATTTTTTTCACCATTAAACTGCTTAAGTGCATAGCCCATGACACTTGCCGAAATAATGAATCCTAAACTTAGAATGAGTGCAAAGACCCATAAAGTTTTATATGTAATTGATTTATTTTCCATTATTGTAGTATCGCTAAAATTATTATAAATAAGTTATAGTAAGGATCCTACAACAAGTCAACCCACTTTGCCCCTATAAACAATATTGCTTTATGGTTTGCATTGCTGATAAAAATTAATAACGCCTTATAAAAATCAAAATAATTCATCTAATCATCATATGAAATTTACATGATCTGATTCAGCGCTTAAAGTCACTGCTAAAGTGCGTTTAAGCCATCTAAAATTGCTCTGAAACGAATGAATGAAATTTCAGTTTAGATCTTGTGGGCTTAAAAATGAAAAATTTAGCAATCATCTTATCGGTAATTTTAGTTCTCACTCTTTTGTAGTTCTATTTAGTTAATCTTACGCATCATACTCGGTGATATACCATAATGTTTTCTAAACTCACGTGAGAATTTTGACATATCATCAAATCCACATTGATAGGCAATTTGATTAATCTTATGTGTATGTTCATTGGTCTGTATCAACATCTTCTTGGCTAATTGCAAACGACTTTGCATCACATAACGGCCAAATGTGGTTTCATTCTGTTGAAAAAGTTTACTGATATATCGCGAACTAATACGAAGATCTTGAGCAATATCATGAATACTCAGCCCACTATTGTCTAAGTGCTCCAGAATTAAATGCTTGACCTGTACGAGCATGCTGTGGCTACTGGATCGAGGCGTTTTGTCTTTGATCTGATCAAGAACCACATAACGGAGTAAATCAAAAAATTTATGCAGTACCACCTGCTGAAGTTCTGTTGAAGCCTGCTCAGGGAACCAAAATAAATCATGTGCGTAATTTAATAATAAAATTTTCAGTGGATGCCCATCACCAAAAGCATGACCGCACAACTGGTCAGGTCGCCCAAAATACTGTTGAAATTGCTCACGAGGGAACATGAGAACCAGTTGATTGAATTGTCCATTCAAATACAAATCATACGGCTGCTGGGTATCATGAAAAATAAATTGCCCTTTGCTGAGGCATTGTTCACGACCATGATACTGAACACCCATTTGGCCTTCTATCAGGAAGATAAATAAAATCTCATCATGATGACTATGTCTAATATTGGAGGCATGCCGTTCAACATGTTGACCATAGCCTTTGATTTCAACCAGTTGAATATTGCCTATATGTTTTGCAGACAAAGCACCAAAAAAGCCATCCTGTACAGAAACATTACAGGTCAATGGTACAAATACTTGACTAATCGCATCCTGCCAATAGTCACGTTGCAGCTTATTTTTGACACGCCTTGTGTCATAGTTAAACATCATTGTCTCTCTTATTCTTAGACGCTTATGCAATAAAGCTAATCCGTTTAGCATAATTTGTAAACCTTCAACTCAGCGTCTCCTAACCTTGAGATCAAGCAAAATTTATCTCTTTTACATTTGAAATCATTATTTGGATTTTTAGTTCCGTATAGATCTATGTTTTGTTCCTGCTCAGCATACCCCCTGATCAATCTTTAGCTTTATAACCAAAAGTGCAATATTGCTTAGTTATTGAGAAAGGATCACTCATGAAAACTTCAATTAAAGTCGCTTGTGTACAAGCGGTTCCTGCATTTCTCGACTTACAAGGAAGCGTAGACAAAACCATCAAAATTATTGCCGAAGCAGCAGAAAAAGGGGTTGAACTTATCGCCTTTCCAGAGACTTGGATTCCTGGCTATCCATGGTTTTTATGGCTAGATTCTCCCGCTGCAAATATGCCATGGGTATATCAATACCATCTCAACTCACTTGAGCTTAAAAGTGACCAAGCCAAACAAATTGCGGATGCTGCAAAAAAACATAATATGCATGTGGTTTTAGGCTTGAGTGAGCGTGATCATGGCAGTCTGTATATTTCCCAATGGATTATTGATCATCATGGGGAAACTATCGCTGTACGTCGAAAATTAAAAGCCACCCATGTAGAGCGCACCTTATTTGGTGAAGGTGATGGTAGTTCTCTGCAAGTCTATGACACTGCACTTGGTCGCATTGGGGCGCTGTGCTGCTGGGAACATTTACAGCCCTTAAACCGTTATGCAATGTATTCGCAGCACGAACAAATCCATATCGCAGCATGGCCTAGTTTTAGCTTATATACGGATATGACTGCCGCACTCGGCGCAGAAGTCAACAATGCAGCTTCACGTCTGTATGCAGCTGAAGGACAATGTTTTGTGCTTGCATCTTGTGCGATGGTTTCTCAGGAAATGATTGACGCTTTATGTACCGATGACACAAAGAAACAGTTATTAAAAACTGGTGGTGGTGCATCACGAATTTATGGCCCTGATGGTGGTGATCTTGTCACTCCACTTGCCGAAGATGAAGAGGGTCTGTTAATCGCTGACATTGATCTTAATCATATTATTTTTGCCAAAAATGCAGCAGATCCTGTAGGGCATTATTCTCGTCCTGATGTTTTTCAGTTGTTCTTTAATGCTCAACATAAACCCAACTTGATTTATTCAGCACCCGCTGTACGTTCCTCTATAGAGCCAACAAATATTGATGTGACAGCAGAATTGGAGGTTGAAGGAGAATAAATAAGGATTTGCTGTTTTTGGTTGTATAAGCGGTACAACTCAATCTTGGTTAATTTTTAATTAAAGGAAGGTTCTATAAGGGCCTTTCATTTTATAGAGGGCTTTTATGTGAAATGTTTTATGTAATTAAAATCTCAAGCCTCGAATTTTTTCATACTATGCACTTCAATTAGCTTTTTCTTTTGACTCATAGACATATTTTTTAATTTTAAAATATCTTTATTTAATAGCTTATCTGTTTCTAACAACTCTTCAAATGTCATAGATTCTAGGATCGCAATTGTATCAGGCTCTAATTGTGTAAGTTCAAACTTTGCTTTGTTCGGATCATAGTAAATAAATTTTTTTACTCCAGAGTTTTCAATTTTTTTGTAATATAAAATACCACCACTAAACAACTCTTTATTTTTATAAACTTTAAATTTTAGGTGATCCTCTGCAAAAGAGTAGCCATTTTCTACAACACTATCCTTAATAATATTTTCGGTATAATACATTTTATTAAAATTAGTATTAAACACATAAAATTCATAATAAAAAACATTAGAATTAATCGAAGTGTTTTTTATTAAATCTCCTTGATTAACAATTGTTTCTTTCTTAACCAAGCCGTACCATTTTGAATTAAAATATTTTTTATATGTAAATAAATTTACATTTAAATCTTTCAAACTTTCCTTATTTTCTATACTAAAATTTAAATGAGTGGACTCTTGCATATCTTGTGAACATCCTAAGAAAAATATAAAGAAGATCAGAAAAATTATTTTTTTATTTTTCAACACGAATTCCACCCTAAATTAGTATTGCATAATGAGCATGCTATTATTCTGCTCTAATGAGTTCTAGATCTTTTAGTTCTTGAATCTCTTTATCATTTAAATTTAATTTTTTCACATGCTTTTCAATAATATAAGCATTATTTTCCTTTAGTTCTTCTATTTGCATATTTTTTAGTTTTTCAAGCACTGACTCTGATAAATATGGTTCAAATTTAGATGTTTTAGGAAGACTAAATTTCGTAAAAAAACTCAAGTCAATAGGTTCATCAAAATAATTTCTACCTATTTTAGGTGAAAATTTAACCTCTTCAACATTTATTTTCACATCATTTCTATAATTTGAAAAGATAACACTTTCTTCTGTTGGTGTAATAATGAGTTTATATTTATTGTTATCTTTCTTTTTACTTGGGTGAAGCGATTCATCATTTGAATGATATTCTAAATTCCATTGACCTTTATATAGATAGCCAGATTTATTTTTAATATAATATTCTATAACTTGGGAGCCTTGTGGTTCCATTTTATAAATATTACCTTTGGATAGTAATGTTTGTGTTCTATTTAAGCGATGATATCCATTTGTAATATTTACACTATTATAATTTACAACAATATCATGACTATAATTTTTAGCATTATCTATTTCCACAATAAAATTAGCTTGTGTTTGCATAATAAAGTACCTAATAATTATTACTATTAAAATCAATACTAAACTGATTGAAAATATTAGTTTTTTTCCAAATTTCATATTTTTTGATCTGGTGAATTAAAAAACTCTTGTGTCTTAGCATATAAAAGTATGCCATTTTTATAAAATCTCATAGGTAAGGCTTTTATCCATACTAAGGTTGCCTGCATTCCTTTACCTGCTTCACTAGCAACCATATATGTATCACCAGTAAACCATCCCATATTTTTATTTCTTGCAAAAGTAGTACTTCTACTTGATGGATAAAATGATGGAAAGCTTGAATCTACTTGCCCTCCAACCTCTACATTTTTAAAATTGGATAATTGTGAAATATTCTTTGCAAAACTCTTTGCTTCATGGGCTGTATTACAACCAAAAAAAGTCATTCGAGGATTTGATGAATGCCAATAAAAATTTAGTTTACTCCACCCCATTAAATTTAATTGTGTATAACTGTATTCTCCAGTGTAGGGATTTTGGTATGGGACTCTATCGGGATCATTAATACTATCATTCACTATGATTGGCCCATCAAGTGCAGCATGAGAAAATATTCCAATTTCCTTAACCATCACTTTATTTTTCCCACCATACTCTTTAAACCAGTAGTCTGTAATAGATTGAAATTCAGAAAATTTATGTACTGGTGGACAATGAACTTTATGAATGTTTTCATCAAACCAATCTGTTCTTTTTATATTTTTCATACGTGTATGAGCTGATTCTGAAAACACATTTTTAGCCTTATCCTCTTCTGCTATCCAAAAGAAAAGAAATAGTGATTTTTTTCTTGTTATCTTTTGAGTGATCTGGGTACCTTCTGGCGCTGTTATACCATTTGAAGTGTTAAGTTGATTATTAGCCATAGCGATTTCATCATATTTCTAAGTGTATTTTTATTTCTTGTGGATGTGAACTATACAAAGTATTTGTCCAGCCATCTTTATCCGTCACGCCTTTGACTTCTCTCCCATTTTCATAATATGCAGTATATTTCGTATTCGCATATGGAGCTGAATCATCATCTACAAATCTATATCGTAGACTGTTTTGTTGAGTTTCAGGCAATAAAGGTATTTTTAAAGATATCTTTTCCCCGCTCTTAAAAATATGCTGCCCAGCTTTTACTTCAAACTTTGCTGGAGTGATTATGGTTATGCCATTTTTATTGATAATAATTTGAGAACCGCCTGCCATAGCCCACCTTTTATTAAGTTTTACTAAAATTATTTGTAATTATAGTTTAATATAAAAATTCAATAATTCAAAACTTACAATAAAATTATGACTTTTATCATTGCGATACAATTAAATGACAGCGCCATTATTGCAGCAGACAATAAGAAAATTGTTTTAAAAGAAACAACGCAAAGCCAATTCAACATAGAAATGGCTTCAAAAATTTATCCGTGGGATAACGGTATCATTACAGGTACTGGTGAAGACTACGTTGTCAGTAGATCTATTGAGCTATTTAAAAAATTAGCGCATTCAGATCTAAATAAACTTCCTCAATGTCTTGAAATTTCAAGACAGATGAGAGAGTTAGAAATTGGAACAAATTATTTCCAGGTGGAAAATACGAAATTGTTGTGTTCGAGCTATAGCGAACATGGTGCACAGCTCTATAAAATTGAGCGATTTGATCCATTACAGCCGTACAAATTGATTGCTGTTAAACCACTGGATATATCGGTTTGGCTCTTTCACCCCAACATTGAGAGCATTTCAACAGACTTACAACATCTTTATAGAGATCTCAAAGATTATTGCGCTTTTAGCAATGAAACGGACTGGATAAATTACTACATCAATCGAATAACAGTGATTTATCAAAAACAAAGCCTGTATGATCCCTTAATGAGCCAAAGCTTTGATATTTTTTTTCAAAATAAGGATAAGTACATCTTTGGTCATATTTCAAATACGCAGGATGAGCCATTAGAAATTAGAGAGTTTTAACCAAACCAGTAAAAAAGCTATTCAATCTAGTATGTTCAAAAATATTTGGTAAAAAGTCTTTATGATTTTCAATCACGCGAAATTTGATTAAAAAAAGCATCGAACGTGAAATATCAAGAAAAAGCCGTTCCAGTGCGCTGAATGCTGAAACGGCTTTGGCTAAGATATTGATGCAAAAAGGGAAGCTTCAAGCATTTCGTATAAGCTGTATTATGTTAATTTTAGAGAATATAAATAATTACTCTACTGCTTCCATCATAAATTTTATATTTCCACCTATATTAAAAACTAATACTAGTTGCACAATAAAATAAAAAATTGACATAGAAGATTCATTATATGAAAAGGATATTCTTCGACCAGATTGGAAACTATATTTTTCCATTTGTATAGAATACTCACCTAACTCACCATCATAGAGTTTGATATCCACTCCATTTTTTCTAAATAAAATAAAAAGATGATTTGACTTGATTGATAATTTAAATGCATCCTTCCATACATTGGAAACTGTTTGAATATATTCAAATTTATTACGAATAAGAAATATAATTAGCTTATCTTTACTCATGATATTGTCTATTTTTCGACCTACCGGAATAAGCTTATTTCTTTTCTTACTAAAAAATTTTGCTAATCTAATATTTTCTTCAGTCTCTTGTATGTTAAAAACATAACGTCTTGCACATGACAGATAAATTCCCTTTTTTCCGCTTTTGACAACGCGACCAAGGTCATTCCACTGAGCGATAGTCTTATAACCTTTAGCTAGTAAGTCTATTTCCCAGTCATCATTCCAACAAGGGTCATCCCAAGGTCCACCATCTGGTGAATAATATTCAGGGTAATGATCTAAATTAGGCATATTTATTCCAAAAAATCATTGTTATTTATGGGTATATCTTAAATAATATGTACACTTTATACATAGTTTAGCTTCAGCAAAACAACTAGGTGTTGATGTTTCGTCCACTATTCTTTTTTTGCTTATCTAGTAGGTTATTCGGTTATCACCGAATATTTGAAGCAGCTACGCTAGGCTTAGTGAAGCTAACGCTTCATCCATTGAAACTATTGGAATTTCCGTAAATTATGTATAAAGAAAAATTTTCTTATACACAAAAGTGTATATCTAAAAAAAATGGAAAAATTAGAAAAATCTATGTTCCGAACGAAAATTTAAAAGCTTTCCTAAGAACATTATTAAAAAGCTTAGAAAACATTTATCAAAATAATTATATTTACGATTGTGATCATGCATTTCTTAAAGGAAAAAATTGTGTAACTAATGCAGCTACTCATATAAAAAATCGCTTTATTTTATCTTTAGACATTGAGAATTTTTTTGAGAGTCTTCCAAAAAGTTTGCTAGAGAATTACATATCAAATCAAATACTTGATCTTGTATTAGTAAATAGAAAAATAGTACAAGGATATCCAACAAGCCCGTATTTAGCAAATATTGCTATGATTGAAATCGACAGCTTGATTATGAAAGCAATTGAAAATAAAGATATTACTTACACTAGATATGCTGATGATCTTACCTTTAGCTTTAATGATTTAATGGAAAGAAAATATATTCTCGCAACGGTTATACAAATATTAAAAGGCTTTAACCTTAAAATTAATAGTAAAAAAACAAAATTCCAAGATAAAAAGAATGGAAGAGTTGTTATTACAGGGGTTGGGGTATCAATGTGTGCAGTACATCCAACTAGAAAAACGTTAAAAAAAATTAGAGCAGCCAAACATCAAAACAATATTCTAAGTGAACGTGGCTTAGTTTCTTGGAGTTTATGCAAAATTCCTAAATAGAAGTATATTACCTACATCATTTAACATAATGGGCGTTCTGCGAAGCTAACACCTATCCCTCATTATCAATATAATACGAACTATAAAGCCAGAATCCCAACTCAACTCCCCCAATATATTTAGTAACAAAACATTACCTCATATCTAACATCTCTATCTTAACTTCCTACCAAACACCTTCCCCTAACCAATAGGTTACTTAATCCTATTCAGCTCTTTAAAACGAACTGCTAAACTGCCACTCACACATTTATAAAATCAGCCTGGTCATGATCGAAATCCACTCCAAACTCCCTGCTCAAGGCGTCACCATTTTTAGCATCATGACCGCTATGGCACATCGTCTTAACGCCCTTAACTTGTCACAAGGTTTTCCTGACTTTGATGCCCCACCTGCGTTGCTACAAGCACTGAGCCAAGCCACATTAGACGGTTTTAACCAATACGCAGCTGGCGATGGTTTATTAGCGCTGAGAGAACAACTGGCGCAACTGTTTTTAAAACGAGATCAGTTACACCTTGATCCCATCACCGAAATCACCATCACACCAGGGGCAACGATCGGGATTTTTAGCGTAATACAAGCCATCATCCATCAAGACGATGAAGTGATTATTTTTGATCCAAGCTATGATAGTTATGCACCAAGCGTGCAATTGGTCGGTGGTAAAGCCATTCATATCCCACTCAATGCGCCTGAGTTTTCTGTAGATTGGAATCAAGTTAAATCTGCGATTACCGATAAAACCCGTATGGTGATTGTAAATACTCCACACAATCCAACTGGGGCGATTTGGTCTAAACAAGACTGGCTAAATTTAATTGAACTGATTCAAGATAAAAATATTATTGTGCTTTCAGACGAAGTCTATGAGCATTTGATTTATGACGGCGAAAAACATTATTCAGTATTATCATTTCCAGAACTCCGAGAGCGTAGTTTTGTAGTCGGTTCTTTTGGTAAAACCTTTCATGTCACGGGTTGGAAAACAGGTTATTGCATTGCGACACCAGAGCTCATGAAAGTATTTCGTCAAATTTATCAATTTGCCAACTTCTGTGGGGTAACACCTGTGCAAATGGCGCTTGCCAATTTTATGCAACAGCATCCTGAACATATCGACGGGCTATCAAGCTTTTATCAGCAAAAGCGTGACCTGTTTATTTCAGGTATTGCGGATTCAAAATTCAGTTTAATCCCCTCTCAAGGCACATTCTTTCAAAATGTTGACTACAGCCAAATTCGCCCAGATTTAAATGATGTTGAGATGTGTAAATTCTTAGCGGAAGAACATAAAATTGTGGCGATTCCAGTTTCTGTTTTTTATAAGCAAGCTCCTGAAAACTTACGTTTAGTACGTTTTTGTTTTGCTAAAAAGGAGCAAACTTTGATTCAGGCCTGTGAAATTTTAAATCAAATTTAATCCCAACTCATACAGATCATCTCTGTAAAATTAAAGCCTGAGTTACTCAAATACTCAGGCTTTTTACTCAGTGTTTGTTATATTATCAATAAGATAAAGACACTCGAAATAGACAGTAGAATAAAAGATGCCAGCTCGTCCCGATATGCTTCACCAACCCAAATTCTGGAAGGTTTTTTTAATCTTCCTTGGCCCACTGATTCTAACCAATATTCTGCAAAATCTGTCTGGAACAATTAATACCATTTTTGTTGGACAAATGCTCGGTGTAGAAGCAATTGCCGCAATTTCGGTATTTTTTCCGATTCTATTTTTATTGCTGGCTTTTGTGATTGGTCTATCTACAGGTGCAACTGTTTTGGTTGGACAAGCATGGGGCGCCAAAGATATCGAAAAAGTGCGTACCATTGTTGGCGCATTGTTATTTATGACCCTCATTGGTGGATCAATCATTGCCTTTTTAGGGGTGTTTTTTGCCAAAGAAATTCTATTACTTTTGGGTATAGATCCCAAAATCATGCATCTTGCACTGCCCTATGTTCAATGGATGTTAATGAGTAGCCCTTTTCTATTCATCTATATCACCTACACCTCTATTTTACGTGGTGTGGGTGACAGTACTACACCCTTAATGGCATCAAGTCTGACGATCATTGTGGGCGTCATTGTAACCCCAGCCTTGATTGGCGGTTACTTTGGTCTACCTAAGCTTGGCATTATTGCTCCAGCAATTGCCAGTGGCTTAGGCTTTATTTCGACCTTAGCTTTTCTCTATATCTATTTGAATAAAAAAGATCATGCTTTAAGACCAGATTCAGCGTTAATCCAGCATATCCGCTATCACCCACAATTTAGTCGCAGTATTTTGCGTTTGGGCGTGCCGACAGGTATTCAAATGGTGACCAACTCGGTCGCAGGTCTGGTGGTGATTGGACTGGTTAACCAACATGGTGCACATGCAACAGCGGCATATGGTGCAGTCAACCAAGTGCTCAACTATATCCAATTCCCTGCATTATCGATTGCCATTGCAGGTTCCATCTTTGCGGCGCAAGCGATTGGTGCTGGGAAGTCTGAGCTGTTGGCAAAAGTGACGCGAACGGCGCTGCTGAGTAATATTGTGATTACAGGTTCATTGGTACTCTTGGCCTATATTTGTTCAAAATATTTGATGGCGTTGTTTATTACAGATCCATCAGTGATTGAATTGGGTCAACAATTATTATTTATTGTGTTGTGGTCGATTATATTCTTTGGTGCAAGTGCAATTTTTGCCTCGATCATGCGGGCCAGCGGAACCGTGACTGTTCCTATGATTTTTAATATTTTATCCATCCTGCTCATTGAAGTTCCATGTGCTTATTTATTTAGTCAGTGGTTTGGTTTACAAGGCATTTGGTATGCGCTTGCACTGACCTTTTTCAGTCTATGCCTTATGCAAGGTTTGTATTACCAATTTGTTTGGAAAAAGAAAACGATTGAGATCTTAATTTAAATGAATGGATATTGAGTTCTTATTCAGCGCATAATTTCACAATGTCTAAAATGAAAAAACCGTCAGCTTGACGGTTTTTTCATTTTATAAATCAATTATTTTGGTTCTAGCTTTTTACTAAACTTGGTCGCAAAACCTGTAATTTTTTGATATCCAGTCGGTAAAATACGCTGAATTAAATCCAAGGTTTTTGCATCATTCCCAATAAGTAAACGACGTTTGTCTTTTAGTACAGCATCCAACATTTGTTGAGCAGCATCTTCTGGTGGCATACGTAATAGTTTATTAAATGCTTTTGCTGATTTGTCAGGGTTCATTCCTAAAGAACGTAAACTGTCATTCATACGCGCATCATTTGCAATATTGGTACGAATGCCGCCTGGATGGACACATAGTGCCGATACACCACACTTTTCGATATCTAATTCTTGACGTAATGATTCAGTAAAACCACGTACCGCAAATTTAGATGCATTATATGCAGACTGAGTCGGTTGCGCGGTTAAACCAAACAAGCTCGAAATGTTGATGATATGCCCATCACCTGTTTTCTTGATATAAGGTAAAAATTCTTTTGTTCCGTATACAACGCCCCAGAAATTGATATCCATGATCCATTCTAGTTCGTCATAAGATGCGCCTTCTACGGTAGAACCTAAAGCCACACCAGCATTGTTAAAAATCATGTTTACAGAACCATGATTTTGCACTGTGTCCGCAGCCCAAGCTCGCATTTCTTCAACTTTGGCAACATTCACTTTCTTTGAGGTCACACGAACATTATACGCTTTGACCAGTTCAACGGTTTCAGCTAAACCTTTTTCATTCACATCACTAATGGATAAATGACAACCTGCTTTTGCCAATAAAATAGCAAGTTGTTGTCCCATACCAGAGCCAGCACCAGTAATTGCAGCGACTTTGTTTTTAAAATTTTTCATTGTCTATCCTTTTTTAAACCCGCACAAAGCATTCAGAGTGATGTGCAGCTCACTTGCTCAATATAATTTTGACAATCATTATTGTCAATATTATATTATGATTTAGCCGATGTTTTTTTATACAAAAATTCTAGAATAGGTTTCAATGGCTTTTATTGCTAAAATAAGCGCTTCTTTGTGACAATCAAATATGACACGAGTAATTTTTTACAATGAATGAACCACTTTCCACTGAAAAGAAAACTATAAATAAAGCTGCCAAAGAGCGTCAATTTAAAGGCATGTCCTTATCTGAGCGGAAACTTGCACGTCGAGAAAAGCTGATCGAAGCAGGAATTGAAGCTTATGGTACGCATGGCTTTTTTTCTGTCACCGTCAAAGATATTTGTAATGAAGCCAAGCTAACTGAACGTTATTTTTATGAGTCCTTTAAAAAAAGTGAAGAACTGTTCCAAGTCATCTTTCTACAACTGATTGAACAATTACAACAAACCGTGATGCAAGGCGTCATGCAAGCAGCACCTGATCCTAAAAATATGATCCGTGGTGGCTTAACTGCAATCTTTACCATGTTAAAAAATGATCCACGTGTGGCGCGTATTATTTATATCGATGCCATGCTGGTTCAAGAGCTGCATAATCATGCCACGATCCATGAAACGATGGGCCGTTTTGACCGATTAATTCACTCCTTTGTCACCCTGATGATGCCGCATATTGAACGTAGTGAACAAGAAATTTCCTTAGTAGCCACAGGTTTAAATGGCTATGTGACTCAAATTGCGGTTCGATGGGTCATGGGCGGATTTAAACAATCGCTTGAAGAAATTGTCTCAGCATGTGAAATTGTATTTATATCGCTGATTGATTCATTTTCATCTAAATAAGCTTTTTAGCCTGAATGACCCTGTCATAAAATCGTCACAAAACTATCAAATAGCGTATTTTTATGTTCAGTTTAAATAAATTTCTTTTCTCAAAATGGAACATTTATTTAAAAATGTCATGGATTATTCATCATATCGACGATTATTTGTCACATTTTTTTGCAAAAATTCGTCAACATCTTCTTTTTGCAATGATACTGTCATAATTAATCTTTGTAATAAGCCTGTCATAAATAAAAGACGGTACACCGTTCATACATAGGATATTGCGTTGTGAAAGATGACTATATATTAATCGTCGATGACGAACTTCCGATTCGAGAAATGATTCATACCTCATTGGATATGGCAGGTTTTCAATGCCTGCAAGCTGAAGATGCAAAACAAGCCCATCAAATGATTGTTGACCAACGGCCATCTTTGATTTTACTCGATTGGATGATGCCTGGCGGTGTGAGCGGTGTAGACTTATGTCGTCGCTTAAAACGTGATGAAAATTTGGCAGAAATTCCAGTCATCATGTTGACAGCACGTGGCGAAGAAGACCATAAAGTTCAAGGTCTTGATGCTGGTGCAGACGACTATATGACCAAACCATTCTCTACCCGTGAATTGGTTTCGCGTATTAAAGCTGTCCTTCGTCGTGCCAATGCACTCAGTGGCGAAAAAACCATTGATGCCAATGGATTAATACTTGATCCAGTGAGCCAACGCGTCAGTTTTAGTGATAATATTTTAGAAATGGGTCCAACAGAATACCGCTTATTGGCATTCTTTATGACACATCCTGAACGTGCTTATACACGTGCCCAGCTACTTGATCAGGTCTGGGGTGGTAACGTGTATATTGAAGACCGTACCATAGACGTACACATCCGCCGCTTACGTAAAGTGCTTGAACCTTATGGTGCTGATCGCTACGTACAAACTGTACGTGGAACGGGTTATCGCTTCTCTACCCGTGCAGATGTTGCTTTAGGTTAAGCATTCTCAAGGTAAATAAATTTCTATGTATGAACCCTACCCCGTCCCAGATCTTGCACGAGAACATAAAAAATTCCGTTACAGTAGCTTGTGGGAATTTGCAAAACAAGATTTACGCCTGCTTGGTTTTTTACTCATCATTGGCGGATTTATTGGTTTAGGGATAGGGTATTTTTGGATTTGTATTTCCATCGGTTTTGCTGTTTTTTTTCTGTTTCAATTACGCTCTTTATACTTGGTCAATGAGTGGATTTCGAATCGTCCTTACGACTCTCCACCCAATCTAGAAGGTATCTGGGGTGCACTGCTTTTTAATGTTTATCGTGCACAACGCCAAGAACGGGTTGTTCAAGCTGAAATGGTCGGATTGATTGATCGGGCGCAATCCTCACTGATAGCTTTAGCAGAAGCTGTTGTTTTAACGGATGAATTACATCAAATTGAATGGTGGAATCCTGCTGCGGAAAGACTGTTAGGCATTCAACCGCTAGATCGTGGTCGTAACATCTTGACTATTATCCGCCAGCCGAGCTTTATTGAATATTTTAATAATATCGACCAATCTCCAGATGGCATTAAAATAAAATCTTCGGTTTATGAAGAGCATTATGTACAGATTAAACTAACACGTTTTGGTAGTGAAAGCCGTTTGCTCGTTGCTTACGATGTCACACGTGTACATAATCTGGAACAAATGCGCAAAGACTTTGTCGACAATATTTCACATGAACTTCGTACCCCACTGACTGTACTCAGTGGTTATATCGAAACCTTTACCGATCAAGAAGATTTAAATCCGCGCTGGAAACGTGCCTTTGAACAGATGCAATCACAAACACGTCGAATGAATGCCTTGGTCAATGACTTACTCTTGCTTTCACGTTTGGAAGGCAATAAACAGGTCGCAAAAAATCAAATCATCGATATGCCGAATTTGATGAATCAGCTTTTTGATGATGCACAAGCCTACAATGTCGATTATGGCCATACTTTAAATTTAGATATTGACAGTCATTGTGACTTAATTGGTTCTGATGCAGAGCTTGCCAGTGCGTTTAGTAATTTAATCACCAATGCGATTAAATACACCCCTAAAGGTGGCACTGTTACAATCGGCTGGCATGATGACAGTGAACATGGTTATTTCACTGTTGAAGATACCGGGATCGGGATTGATCCAAAACATATTCCACGTTTAACCGAACGCTTTTATCGTGTAGACAGCGCACGAAGCCGCCAAACAGGTGGAACAGGTTTAGGGCTTGCCATTGTGAAGCATGTTTTAATGCAACATAATGCGTATTTAGAAATTGATTCTAAAGAAAATCGGGGGTCTATTTTTAGAGTGGTTTTCCCCAAAGAGCGCCTTGATTTTGCAGGTTAATATTTGATTTTTTGATTAATTCGAATGAAACTATTTCTAGATTGTGAATTTAATGGCTTTGGTGGTGAATTAATTTCGCTGGCATTGGTTGACGAGAATAATCAACATTTTTATGAAGTTTTAGAATGCGCAGACCCAATTACTTGGGTTAAAGACCATGTCATGCCTCGTCTAAATCAAAAACCGATTTCCTTAGCGCAATTTCAAAGTCGCTTACAGATTTATTTATCTCAATATACAAGTCTTGAAATTGTGGCAGATTGGCCAGAAGACTTTGCCTTGTTTACCCGTAGTCTGGTACTTTCTGCAGGAAAATGTATCCGAACACCTCCGCTGACCATGCAGTTATGGATGCAGGATCCAATCGAAACCCATGTCCCCTCTGAAAATCCACACAATGCCTTAGCAGATGCACAAGCTTTAAAGCTGTCTTATTTCAATGCATCGAAATTAATCTAAAATCTATTCCAGATTTAGCCGCACATTTTTATCAGGTTGCTATTACATAGAAAGAATCACCAAATAGCTCACACTGTTTGTGTATTTACCATTGGAAAGATGCTTTGACTCGACAAAAGCATATTTGGAAATTAATACTAAAAAATCGATGTCCAACTTTTAAAATCGTTTTCCTTAAAAAGCACTTATGCCATAACGAGAATTCATACTTAGACGTGTGCTGTATATCTTCATAATAAAATTCGAGATCAAGTTGAATAAATGACTTTAGATTATAAAAATAAAGCTTAGTTATATTAATGTTGACCAAGTCACACTAGTTAAATATATTGAGAAATATATCTGATTTTAAGCATTATTTTATTATCAGCTATTTTTATAAAAATCTATTCATAAATATCAACACACTAAAAAATGGACATTACAATGAATAAATATAAATTTTCTATTGCAGCTGTTTTAGGATTATTACTGAGTGGGTGCTCTACGACCATGGCAAAACTCTCTTATAACGATCTAACAGGGAAAACCGCAAATGAGATGATGAATACCACTCGTGAAGGAAAATACGGACCAGTATGGGGAAAGCCTTATACGATTGGCGTTGACAAGGATGGAGGTCAATTATTTTTTTATTGGATACGTTCCGATATGGGAATAACAACCGAACAATGTGGACAAGACATGAATCCGGGTGTCGTAATTCAATATATGTGTAGCTATTCCAATGTCTGGTGGAAGGAATGGAAGATTAAATTTGGACAAGACGGACGAGTTTCTGAATGGAAAATAGTTTCTTTTAAGGCGGAAAAAAACCACTTATAACAGGTTTACATCAAATCCCATTCGGCTTTGTGAGCTTGACTCTGTTACTCAAAGTGATACAGAGTCAAACTCAATCAGCCATTTGTAAAATATAATAATCTATTAATCTCTATTATATTTGATGCCCTAAAGCTTCACCCATCACCACAATAGAATTGGCTTTAAACTGTTCATCCCAAGTGATTTTATTCTGTTCAAACAATACAACTGCGGTTGAACCTAAATAAAAACGTCCAAGCTCAGCACCCTTTTCTAAGGCTAAATCATGCTGGTTTAACTCTAAACGCCCTGTTGGTTTTACTTTGCCAGTCGCCACAGTTTCAATTCCTGCAACGATCATTGCACCCACGAGAACAACCGCCATACGTCCTAATTCGGTATCAAACAAACATACCATACGCTCATTACGTGCAAATAAACCTGGGATATTCTCTGCTGTCGTTTGGTTTACAGAAAATAACTCACCAGGGATATACAAGGTTTCGGTCAACGTTCCTGCAAATGGCATATGGACACGGTGATAATCACGTGGTGACAAATAAACCGTGGCAAATTCACCATTGATAAATGGTGCAGCCAATTGCGGATCGCCAATCAGTTTGTCTACAGAAAAACTTTGGCCTTTGGCCTGAAAGACATCACCATCTTTAATTTTACCCAACTGAGAAATTGCACCATCTGCTGGAGAAACAATACTGGTCTGATCTGCGTCAATTTCTCGAACACCGTCTTTTAAGGCACGGGTAAAAAATTCATTGAATGATTTATATTTTAAAGCATCACTTTGCTCAGCAATAGAAAGGTCTATCCCGTACTGTGCTTTAAATGCTTGAATCGCTAAATTTTTAACAATTGGATTTTCACTGGCTGCAACTTTACCAACAACACGGCTGAGTTGCTGTTGCGGAATGACTTTTTGTGCTTGGATAAAAATTTGTTTTTTTAACGCTGATGTAAGACTCACGCAGGTGATTCTCCAGTAATAATTGGACTATCGAGGCGATTGCCCCACTCGCTCCACGCACCATCATAGGCTTGAATATTCCAATCCAATAACCGACCCAAGATATAAGCCAGACCAGAACGATGATGTGACTGACAATACACCACCACAGGCTGGTCAAATTGAAAGCCTAATTGTTCTAGACGTTGTTGCGTGCGTTCTAGAGGATGCAATTTTAAATGATTTTGACGATTAATTGCAGTACTCCATTCAAAATGTTGTGCACTTGGAATGTGACCGCCGCGTCGCGCTGCTAAACGCTGTCCCGTATATTCTTCTGAAGTTCGACAATCCCAAACTTGAATCGCTTGCTGTTCAACCTTTTGCAACAGTTTGGCATATTCAATTCGGTGTTGATCAAGATGTTGTAAATTGACGGTAACTAAGGGTTCAACTTTGCTAAAGCTTTCCGCTTCAGCCGAAGTTGGGTAGCCTGCTGCCAACCATGCATGAATTCCGCCATTGAGGAGGCTAGTATTATAAAAACCAAGGCAATGTAAATTCCAAATCAAACGCCCAGCCCAAGCACCACCTTCATCATCGTAGACCACAACATGATGTTCGGGAGAGATGTTTAAATACTCAATCAGCGCTTTTAAACCGTCCTCATCGGGCAATAACCCTGAAGCTTGTTCTTCCTGTCGAACCAACAGTTGTGGTTTAACATGTAAGGCATGTGGAATATGTAATTGATCATACACAGAGCTACGACTTAGATCGACAATACGAATTTTGTCATGACCTAAAAATGGCACAAGTTGTTCTGCTTCTATGAGTAATTCGAAGTTAAAGGCTGATGTAGTCATACGTTTTTCTATTTTAAGACCTTGAGCACAAATGATCTTAGCACAGTGTTTTTTACCAATATGCTGATTTTTCACATTCTTTTAGCAAAAATTCAGATATCAATTTTCACTGCTTCGACAACTTCAGGTATTTCAAAGACCTGTCGTAAGTAAGCCAAGAAAGTATCGTTATCCGTCATGGTTTTTCCGGGACTATCTGAAATTTTCGCCACCGATTGACCATTACACTCCACCAGTTTTAACACAATATTGAGTGGCGTTTGCCCCATATCATTGGTCAAATTGGTACCAATACCAAAACTAACTTGAAAGCGATCTTTAAAGTATTGATACAACGCCCATGCACGTTCAATATCTAATCCATCACTAAAGGTTAGCATCTTGGTTTTAGTATCAATTTTTAGTTTTCGGTAGTGCTGATAAGCTTTATCGCCCCATTCAAATGGGTCACCACTGTCATGACGTAAACCATCGAATAACTTGGCAAAATACAAATCAAAATCTTGTAAGAATGCATCCATACCGACCACATCGGTCAAGGCAATGCCCAAATCACCACGATACTCTTGTACCCAGGTTTCTAAAGCAGCTTTTTGAAAATCTCTTAAGCGGACATCTAGCGCTTGGAATGCTTGTAGAAACTCATGCGCCATGGTTCCAATGGGATGAATATTTAATTCCTTTGCCAAAAGGACATTACTGGTACCTCTAAACACATTGGGTACAGCTGCATGGAAGGTCTGGATCACATGTCTTTGCCAATCTAGGCTATAACGACGACGAGTACCAAAATCTGAGACTAAAAATGGAGGAGCTTGAGTGCCTTGTTGTTGTTCAAATTTCTTTAATAATTCAACTTTGGCTTGTAGACGACGTTCACCTTCAACATAAATGTCATCATTACGAATCCGGCTAAAATAAAGTTCATTGACAATCGCCAGAACAAAAATTTCAAACATCATCGCCTGAACCATTGGGCCTTCAACCCAAATGTCTAAACGACCTTGTTCATCAATACCCGCTTTAATAAAACGGCGTTTGAGTTGGAATAATTCTAAATAGTCAACAAAATCACTTTTGATAAAACGCATACTACGTAAATATTGCAATTCATCTTCTTGGAATTTGAGTAAGCAGAGATGATCGAGCTGCTCGTTCAAATCATCCAGAATATCCGTCAGGGGATAAACCGTAGCATCTAGATTACGACAGCGAAAGTGATACACACTGTGCGTTTGAGGAAATTTATGTAGCACCACTTGTAACATGGTAAATTTATATAAATCTGTATCGAGCAAGGATTGGATGATTGGCGCCATATCTATTTTAATTTCGCTATGCTGTTTTTATTAAAGCATATTTTTCGCTGAGATAACGTAATCATTTATAAGTGATGAACTATATTTTCAGTTAAGCTCAACATAAATCTCAGCAGAATTATTTTTTCAATTTATCTACTCACATGATAATTTTATAAATTCTATTCTTATTCAAAAGCTTATCAACAGCTTCAACTTTTCAGCAATGGCCTACTCGCATCAACTTACAGGGTTTTCCCTGTTAGAATAGCGCTATCGTATTTTAGTCTTATTGTTTATATGCGCGCATTATTACAAAGAGTGTTAGAAGCCAAAGTTGTTGTTGATGGTGAAACCACGGGGAAAATTCAAAAAGGAATTTTGGTTTTTCTAGGCTTAGCGAAGGAAGATAATTTTGAAAAAGGTCAAAAATTAATTGATAAAATTTTGAAATATCGTTTCTTTGATGACGAACAAGGCAAAATGGGCTGGAACGTCAGCCAAGCCAATGGCGGGATTTTATTGGTCTCTCAATTCACCTTAATGGCACAAACGCAAAAAGGCTTGCGTCCAGACTTTGGGCCAGCCATGCCGCCCGCTGAAGCCCAGGCACTGTATCAACAATTGGTTGATTATGCTCGATCACAATTTAAAAATGTTGAGACGGGTATTTTCGCAGCGGATATGAAAGTGCATTTGGTCAATGATGGGCCTGTGACCTTTAACTTGGAAGTTGAATAATTAAAAGCTGAATAATCAAAAGCTTGATCTTAATACCAATGTTTAAATCTTAAAAAGCCCGATCAGATCGGGCTTTTTAAGATTTTCGATTCGCTTAGCGTCCAATCTTCTCTTTTAAGAATTGACGTGCCAATTTAATTTTATCTTTTACTGGTTTTGGAACTTTTGGTGGAATCAGTTTAGCCACTTGGTTAAACCAGACCAACAAACTGAAATCGCCTTCCATTTTGATGCTGCCGTTTTGCATACCCGTCATAAAAGCCGTTGGATCGCCTTTTACCAAAGTTTTTACACCTTGCTCACTGTCAGCAAACTGTAAAACAAAATCAGCTTTTTGTTCAGCACCTGAAACTGTATCAATTTGACCATTGTTCACAATAATTTGGCGTGCCACGCCCAAGTCAGTACCAATCTGAATACGGAACTGACGGTCATGGGTCAATTCAATAAATTTTGGACTGGTACGAGCCAATTGTTTCATACGAAGTGCTAAACCCAATACAAGCAAATCCAGTGGATCTGTACTTGCATCAACGATTGGTAACTTCACAACTGGAATTGCAGAAAGTTTCATGACATTTAAGCCTGTTGTTTTTTAAATTAGATTCGAATTTGCTCATCCTAGCATAACTTGTCATTGCGTAGACATGGCTTTCAGAGCAAAGTATAAACTGAAAAAAAGGTATACCATTATGATATACCTTGGAATGTCTAAATTGATTTTTTTCGTGTAATTAAAGTCACTATTGTTATCTTAGCGTTCATATTGACTGAAGTTTTCACTCAAAACTTATTCATCTTCATAGACTGGGGTATGTTCAATATATTGGCGATTTGCCAATGCTTTTTGTGCACGATTGTCTTCACGCAATAAGAGAGCAATCAATGCAGACATCGCCAACATAATCGCGGTTAAATAGCTATATGCGACCGAAATATCAAAGATGTTCTGTACACTATAACGCATTGCTTCCAAGGTGCCCCAGAAGATCATGCCTGCAAACATAAACCCTAACCAATGACGATAAGGGGAAAAGAAAACGGTAGCCAACGCTGCAGCAATTAGACCGAATCCAATCAATATTGCAAATGTTGTTGATACCATAACAACCTCCGTCAAAATGATGCCTTATAAAAAAACCGTTTAAATAGGTGTTTCACAACAATTTCAAGCTTTATAATTTTTCTTAAATCACCTTATAGAAGCTTATGCTTTGCATTATGTATAGTTTTTAAGAGAAGGAAAGCGCTGTTTTCTGCTTAAACGACACACTTTGTCGCAACATTCATTTGTCATTACATTTTTTAAGAATCCTGTTTTTCTCACAATCTAATTACCATCAATCATGCAGTGTCATTACAAAAAAATACACACAGCTTTTAATCCCTAAAAAACTTTTTTTAAGTTCTAAAACGAATATTTTTATCAAGCTGTTTTATTGAGCGCGAATGGCAGCAAAGTGATTCATTTTCAAATAAAAAATAGCGACTTAAAGTCGCTATTTGTCATGATTCTGCAATATAACCCATGTCATTTAAGCACGGGACAAATCTTTATCATGCACGCCTAAAAGATAAAGCACACCATCTAGACCTACACTTGAAATAGCTTGATTGGCATTTTGGCGAACCACAGGTTTAGCACGGAATGCGACTCCAAGCCCTGCAATTGAAAGCATCGGTAAATCGTTTGCGCCATCTCCAACCGCAATCGCTTGCTCAGGTGAAATCCCCATTTTTCCAGCCAATTCAGTCAAGAGATACGCCTTGCGCGCACCATCAACGATATGGCCTTTAACCTCACCTGTCACAACACCATTTTCAACATCGAGGATATTGGCATGCACTTCATCAATGCCCAATTTTTCTTGTAGATATTCAGCAAAGTACTGAAAACCACCAGATAAAATCGCAGTTTTATAACCCAGTGATTTTAGTGTCGAGATTAACCGCTCGGCACCTTCTGTCACGGTTAGTCGTTCAGCAATTTGAGGCAATACTGTGGCATCAAGGCCTTTAAGTAACGCAACGCGTGCACGGAAACTTTGTTGAAAATCTAACTCCCCTTGCATTGCACGTTCAGTGATTTCAGCGACTTTATCGCCCACCCCTGCTTCTTTAGCAAGTTCGTCAATCACTTCTTGCTCAATCAAAGTCGAGTCCATGTCGAAGCAGACTAAGCGACGATTACGGCGATAGGCATTGTCTTCCTGCACCGCGACATCAATATTTAATTCAGCAGAAAGCCGTAAACATGCGGCACGCATCGCCTGTGCATCCAGCATTTGCCCACTCAAACCGAATTGAACACATGAACGTTTCAGTCCATCTTGGTGTCCATTGCGCTCGGGACGCCCCGACAAGCGCGTCACTGTTTCAATGTTAAAACCTTGACTTGAAACAATATTGGTCACCGCTTGCAGATGTTCGGCTGTGAGCTCTGGTGCTAAAGCGGTCACGATATAACGTGTGCGCCCACCTTCACTCACCCATTGGTCATATTCTGCGCCTGAAATCGGCTTAAAACGAACAGTTAAACCAATATCATGTGCTAAAATAAGGATGTCTTTCATGGCTAAAGCTGTTGCAGTTTGATCGTTTGACGACACTACAATACCTAAAGTCAATTGATTATGGATGACCGCCTGTCCTACATCTAATATTTGCAAAGAATGTACGGACAACACTTGCATTAATCGAGTAAACTGATTGGGTTGGTCAGGTCCTAAAAATGAAATAAGAATGATTTCTCGCATGAATTGACTCGGGTCTGAGCTACAACAATTGGAAGAATCATAATCGAAATCGAAATTTTTTGCTTTGGAAGTTTACGTTGAATGCGCCAAGACAAGGGCTATTTGCTAGCCTACTTATTGTAAGTTTTGCATTTCATACCTTTTTATTGGTAGTTGCAACAACACATCAGTTGAATGAAAACCGTGCCAGCCAAGGCCAACTCATGACCAGCCAATTGGTCACGGACAGCCTATCTGAACTCGAACCCGCAAATACGGTGTCATTGGCGCTGTTGGCAAATCGCTATGCGACCAATCCAAGTGTGGCTTCGATTCGAATACTTGATGCTAAAAAACAAGTACTGGCAACCAGTGGTATGGCAAAAACGCGTCAAGGTGAAGTTTTTGTTCGTGATGCATTACAGAACGAGAAAAAAGTCGGCACTATTGAAATTACCTTGATCAAGCCAAGTATTGGTGAAATTTTACGGACCCAATGGCTGGCTATTTTAGTGTCCTTATTGATTCATACCTTCTTATGGTTGGCCTACCGTGCCATCGCTCGTCCAACACGTAGTGAATATTTGGCTCGTATCAACAATGAAGCCCGTTTAAAACATGAGATTCAACAACTGACAGAAGCACTTGAAGCTGAGAAAGCCAACCGCATCATTGCGATTGCCCAAGCTCAACAACAAGCGCAAGCCAAAGCAAAACCTGAACCCAAAACTCCTGTAACCACGACACTGGAAAATGACCAAGAGATTTTGGCGCTGAATATTCAGTACTATGATCCAAAACAACTGATGAATACGGTCAACCAGTCGGTTTCACTGCCTTATTTTAATTTATGTCAGATTTTTCTGAATAAAAGTATTGAACTTTGCGCACAGCATTTCAAATTGAATGCAAAAGATTTCACCATTCATCAAGAATTTAATCAGAATGGTGCAATCCTGAGTATTGATGCTGAAAAACCCAATGCAGCACAATCTATATTAATGGTTGGTTCGGTATTTCAATTATTGTCAGAAGTTCTGTATAAACGTTACCGTGAAGATAAGCGCTTTGTGTTACAGACGCGTTGTGCGGTCACCACCTCAGTAGAGGCGATGCAACTTGATGCGTCTCAAGCGGCTGAGCGCTTGGTGAATCATTTAATTGCCAAAGAAATGGCATTGTATTTAAGCAATGATCAACTCAAGCATATTGGTGATTGTTATCAATTGGTTGCCTTGCCAAATCCAACCAATGTGTTGACCCGTCACTCATTTATGATCAATGGTATGAATAATGACTGTGCTGAACTTGCACAAAATATTCGTACTGAGATTTTAAAAGGTAAGAAAAATACACCGAATTCTGAAGCAATCTCAGAGAATTGAATATTTACCATCTATCAAGCCCTCCTCTTTTTTAAAGTGTGAGGGTTTTTCTTTTATTACGCTCAATTTCCGATAAGTTAATCTTATTTTTTTCGAAATGAGTGTCTGATCTTTATACTAAATCGCAATGTTTCAATTTTCTTCTCTTTTCATTGCCCTACAAGCTTGTGTATAACTATCTATCTCAAAGGAAGATGATAAGCATAGGCAAAATACGTAAAAACACGTTAGACTATGCTCCGAATGTACTCAATGAAAATGTCATACGACAGAACAAAAAGGTGAAGGTTGATGCCGCTCAATACTGTTGAAGAGCTTGTAGCAGATATCCGTGCAGGTAAAATGGTTATCCTCATGGATGACGAAGATCGTGAAAATGAAGGCGATTTAGTCATTGCTGCAACACACGTACGCCCTGAAGACATCAACTTTATGATCACCCATGCTCGTGGTCTTGTATGCCTAACACTGAGTCGTGACCGCTGTAAGCAACTCGATCTACCATTAATGGTCGACCATAATGGCGCACAACACAGTACAAATTTCACGCTTTCTATTGAAGCGGCAAATGGTATTACTACTGGTATTTCTGCCGCAGAACGTGCCCATACCATTCAAACTGCAGTTGCAGCACATGCCAAACCTGCTGATATTGTACAACCTGGACATATCTTCCCATTGATGGCACAACCGGGTGGTGTATTACACCGTGCTGGACATACTGAAGCTGGCTGTGACTTATCTCGTTTAGCGGGTTTAGAGCCTGCGTCGGTGATTTGTGAAATTATCAATGAAGATGGCACGATGGCACGTCGTCCAGATCTTGAAGTATTTGCTGAGAAACATGGCTTAAAAATTGGTACAATTGCTGATCTGATTCATTATCGTATGACCAATGAACAAACCGTAGAACGTTTGGATCAACAAAGTATAGATACTGAATACGGTACCTTTGATTTATACCGTTACCGTGAAATTGGTAATCCAGACATTCATTTGGCTTTGGTCAAAGGTGAACCGAAACAAGGGGTGACAACTGTCCGTGTACATGGTTTCAACCCTGTACGTGATTTATTGAAACTCAATAAAAAAGATGGTGAGCCTGCTTGGAACCTCGATAAAGCACTCAAAACGATTGCCGAGAGTGATCGAGGGGTTTTGGTCTGGATTGGTCAACGTCATTTATCTGACTTAGGCCCTGCTTTAGCAGAACTTGGTAAGCCAAAACCAACAAAATCAAATGCTGCACTTTCACAGCAATACCAAACGATTGGTGTCGGTGCACAAATTTTACGTGATCTTGGTGTTGAAAAGATGAAACTTCTTAGCTCACCATTACGTTTCAATGCATTATCAGGCTTTAATTTAGAAGTGGTGGAATACATCACTGCTGACCAAAAAACGGGTCAATAATTTTTAATCAGACTGCATTTATTGCTCAATTAGGTTTTTAGTCGGGAAATAAAAGCAGTCGGTACAACCACTTATCTGTTAAATTATCGAGGTTGCCATGGCGATTCGCCGAATTGAAGGTTTATTACATCTCGCGAGCGAAGACCGTTACGCGATTTTAGTTGGTCGTTTTAACAGCTTTGTTGTTGAACATTTATTAGAAGGTGCAATTGATACATTGCATCGTCATGGTGTAAGCGACGATAATATCACTGTCGTTCATGCACCGGGCGCATGGGAACTTCCAGTTGTGGCTAAAAAACTAGCAGCTTCTGGTAAATTCGATGCAGTGATTGCACTTGGCGCAGTGATTCGTGGTAGTACTCCACATTTCGACTTCGTTGCAGGTGAATGTGCCAAAGGTTTAGGTGTGGTTGGTTTAGATACTGGCCTACCTGTAATCAATGGTGTATTGACTACGGATAGTATTGAACAGGCGATTGAACGCTCTGGTACAAAAGCAGGTAATAAAGGTGGTGAAGCTGCCCTTACTGCTATTGAAATGGTTAACCTGTTAAAGGCAATTTAAAGCATGTCGCAAACACTCCAAGCTACTTATGCAGCAAAACGTAAAGCACGTCGCTTTGCTGTACAAGGGATTTATGAATGGCAAATGAGCCACAACCCAGTGCATGAAATTGAAGCACGTACCCGTGTTGAAAACGCAATGCATAAAGTGGATCTCGGCTATTATCATGAGTTGCTCACAGCCGTGATCGCAAACCATGAAGCATTGGATGCTTTACTTGTTCCTGTTCTGGATCGTGAACTGAGTGCATTGGACGGTGTAGAACTTGCTACATTACGTTTAGGTGCATACGAACTCAAAGACCATCTTGAAGTCCCTTATCGAGTTGTACTCGATGAAGCCATTGAGCTGGCAAAACACTTTGGTGGTGCTGACAGTCACAAATACATCAATGGTGTATTAGATCGTTTAGCAACAAGCCTGCGTGAAGCAGAAAAGCAACAAAGCAAATAAGTTGTTTTTACATGGCTGAGTTTTCAATTATTGAGACCTATTTCAATCGTCAGCAGCAAACTGATGTTGATCTAGGCGTCGGTGACGACTCAGCTCTGCTCTCCCCGCCTTTGAATCATCAATTGGTGATTTGTACGGATACCCTTGTCGCTGGTCGACATTTTCCGCTAGAAACCTCTCCACATGCCATTGGCTGGAAATCTGTTGCTGTCAATCTTTCAGATATTGCTGCAATGGGTGCAAAACCTCACAGTATTTTACTCGCATTGAGCCTATCCCAAATTGATCATGACTGGCTAAAACAATTTAGTCAGGGTTTATATGATTGTTGCGATCAATTTGGCGTACGTTTAATTGGTGGTGATACCACGCAAAGTCCACATCTCACCATTACCGTCACTGCACTGGGCTGGATTGAAACAGGCAAAGCCATTACCCGTTCTGGCGCGCAAGTCGATGATTTAATTGTAGTCAGTGGCTCGATTGGTGATGCCGCTTTTGGGCTAAAACATTTAGGACATCCCCTACAACAACGTTTAGATTACCCAACACCGCGCTGTGAACTAGGCGTGATGTTAAAAGACTTGGCGTCCAGTATGATTGATGTTTCAGATGGGCTTGCTCAAGATCTCGGGCATATCTTAAACGCCTCTGGTGTCGGTGCAAAAATAAATTTAAATCAACTCCCGATTCAGTCAACTTTAAGGCAACTCAGCGACAATGAGCAATGGAAATATGCTTTAGCGGGCGGAGATGATTATGAGTTATGCTTTACAATAACTATGCAAAATTATGCTAAACTTTTGCAATTAAAACCAAATGTAACCACTACAATCATCGGCCAAGTTACACAAAAATCTGGGATTGTATTTGAGAAAGATGGCTTAGACCATCCACTTCAACTTCAAGGGTACCAACACTTTGCATAAACCTCCGATTGTCTTTAAAAGTATGACATGGGCTGAACGCTTTATTGTGTTCTGCGGTGTGGGCTTTGGTTCAGGCTTAGCGCCTAAAGCACCAGGTACATTTGGCTCAGCATTTGCGCTTTTGTTTATTCCGATTTGGCTTGCAATTGGTTTTTATGGCTCCATATTGGCCATCATAATCATGTCATTGGTCGGTATTTGGATTTGTGGGAAAACCGCAGAGATTATCCATGTGCATGATGATGGGCGCATTGTTTGGGATGAGTTTGCTGGGCAATCAATCACGTTCCTGCCTTTAATTTATTTAGGACAAATGAATTGGATTTGGGCACTGGTTGGATTTGCACTGTTCCGTTTATTTGATGTCTGGAAACCATGGCCTATTCGTGTCATTGACCAAAAAGTCGATGGTGGCTTTGGGATCATGCTTGACGATATTATTGCAGGCCTCTGGGCAGCAATATGTATCGTGATTTATTTATATTTTAAAATGGCTTAAGCCAGATCTGTTAGGTGTGATATGTCTACAACTGTGATCATTCTTGCTGCAGGTAAAGGAACACGTATGCGTTCTAGTTTACCCAAGGTACTCCAACCTTTAGCAGGACGCCCACTACTCGGTCATGTGATTGAAACAGCAAAACAATTACAAGCAAAAAATATCATTACAATCTTTGGTCACGGTGGTGATCTAGTTCAAAATGCATTTGCACATGAAAATATTCAATGGGTAGAGCAAACCGAACAACTCGGTACGGGTCATGCCGTTAAAGTGACTTTACCTGTTTTGCCCCAAGATGGCATTTCTTTAATCCTTTCTGGTGATGTGCCTTGCGTGCAACAAAGTACCCTACAACGCTTGGTTGATGTATCCAGTCAAACAGGCATCGGTTTAGTCACATTAACGCTTGATGATTCTACTGGCTACGGTCGCATCGTACGTAAGGATGGAAAAATCCAAGCGATTGTTGAACATAAAGATGCTTCTGATGAACAACGTCAAATTAAAGAAATCAACACAGGTATTTACTGTGTCAGCAATGCCAAATTACATGAATGGTTACCTAAACTCAGCAATGACAATGCTCAAGGTGAGTACTACCTCACTGATATCGTGGCAATGGCTTTAGCGGATGGTATGGAAATCGCATCCATTCAACCAGAATTGGCTTTTGAGGTTGAAGGCGTAAATGATCGTATTCAACTTGCAGCATTAGAGCGTGAATTTCAAAATTATCAAGCCAAATTATTGATGCAACAAGGCGTGCATTTGATTGACCCTTCACGTTTTGATTTACGTGGTCAACTCACTGCGGGTACTGACGTTCGTATTGATATTAATGTGATTATTGAAGGTCAATGTACTTTCGGAAATGGCGTTGAAATTGGTGCAGGATGTATTATTAAAAATACCCAAATTGCGGCAGGAACCAAAGTTCAAGCATATAGTGTTTTTGAAGATGCGGTAATTGGTGCAGATGTACACATTGGTCCTTTTGCACGACTACGTCCAGGTGCAAAATTGGCAGATGAAGTTCATATCGGTAACTTTGTTGAAGTGAAAAACACTTCTGTTGGTCTAGGTTCAAAAGCCAATCATTTCACCTATTTAGGCGATGCAGAAATTGGTGCGGGTTCAAACATCGGTGCAGGTACAATTACCTGTAATTATGATGGCGCCAATAAACACAAAACCATCATTGGTGATAATGCCTTTATTGGAACCAACAACTCACTGGTTGCACCGATTAAAATTGGTCATGGCGCAACCACAGGTGCGGGTTCAGTGATTACCCATGATGTAGCAGACAACAGTCTTGCATTTGAACGTGCAAAACAAATTTCGAAAGAAAATTATCAACGTCCCCAAAAGGTCAAGAAATAAGAGGATATTATTATGTGCGGTATTGTTGGTGGCGTTGCTGAACGAAGCATTACAAATATTTTAATTGAAGGCCTAAAACGTCTTGAATATCGTGGTTATGACTCGGCGGGTGTTGCACTGGTTGATCAGGGGCAAATCTTACGTGAACGTCGTGTTGGTAAAGTTGCAAATCTAGAAGGCGCGGTTGCAGAGTCTAATATTTTAGGTTCTGTGGGTATTGCACACACACGTTGGGCAACCCATGGTAAACCAACTGAAAACAATGCCCATCCGCATATTTCTGGGCATGTTGCAGTGGTACATAACGGTATTATTGAAAATTACCAAGAGCTTAAAGATGATCTTGAAGCTTTGGGTTATGTGTTTACATCTCAAACAGATACTGAAGTCGTTGCTCACTTAATTACTGAAGCACTAAAATCATCACCAAATCTATTAAAAGCCGTTGAAGAAATCATACCTCAACTGAAAGGTGCTTATGCACTGGGGATTGTGCATACCGATTACCCAAATGAATTAATTGCTGTTCGTGAAGGCTCACCTTTAGTCATTGGTGTCGGTATTGGTGAGAACTTTATTAGTTCAGACCAATTGGCACTATTACCTGTGACCAACCGTTTTATCTATCTTGAAGAAGGTGATATTGCGCGTTTAACTCGTGAAACGATTGAAGTTTTTGTTAATGATCAATTGGTTGATCGTCCGGTGAAAGAGCTGGATGCAACCGTGAGTAATGCCTCTAAAGGTGAATATAAACACTACATGCTCAAAGAAATTTTTGAGCAACCTGAAGCAATTCAACAAACGATCTCTCAAGCTTTAAATGGCAATACATTACGAGAAGACTTTTTACAAAATGCTGAAATAGATTTTAAAAATGTTCAGCAAGTTCAGGTGCTTGCTTGTGGCACCAGCTACCATGCGGGAATGATTGCAAAATATTGGTTTGAACAACTGATTGATCTGCCTTGCCAAGTTGAAATTGCCAGTGAGTTCCGTTATCGCTCGCCTGTGATTGTAGATAACACCTTGTATGTTTGTATTTCCCAATCAGGTGAAACTGCAGATACCTTGGCTGCATTACGTGATACACAAAAGCGTGCCAAAGCAAAAGGGGTAAATATCTATACCATGACGATTTGTAATGTCGCGACCTCATCTATGGTTCGTGAAACAAATCATCATTTATTAACCCTAGCTGGTCCTGAAATTGGGGTCGCATCAACCAAAGCATTTACCACACAGCTTGCGGCTTTGATGTTATTGACCCTTAAACTTGGTCAAGTTAAGCAAACCATTTCAGCTGAACGTATTGATGAAATCACTTCCGCATTGTGGCATATCCCTAAAGTCATTTTGGATACCTTACAAAATGATGCAGAAATTTTACGTTTGTCTGTTCTGTTCAAAGAGAAACAGCATTGCTTGTTCTTGGGTCGCGGTACAGAATTCCCAATTGCGCTTGAAGGTGCATTAAAACTTAAAGAAATTTCATATATTCATGCCGAAGGTTATGCTGCGGGTGAATTGAAACATGGCCCACTGGCTTTGGTCGACAATGATATGCCTGTGGTGATTCTTGCACCGAATGATGACATGCTGGATAAACTTAAATCCAATATGGAAGAAGTTCAAGCACGTGGTGGTGAACTGTTTGTTTTTGCAGATGAAAATAGCGGTATCGTTGCTAAAGAACGCCAACATGTTGTCTATGTTCCAACGGTCAATACTTGGTTAGCGCCAATCGTTTATAGTGTACCTGTGCAATTGTTGTCTTATCATGTTGCGGTATTACGTGGTACTGACGTAGACCAACCTCGTAATTTAGCAAAATCAGTTACGGTTGAATAATCAATCAGTTACTCATTGAGCATATGTGTATGAAATAAATTAAGTTTTATACACATATCAATAGCTCAAGCAATCCACACAAACCGTGCATTAAAATTGCATGAATGTGTGGATTTTTTTATGCCTATACAAATAGGTAGTCTTTTCAAACTAATCATGAAAATATTATGAACTTAGAATTAGACACATCTGACAATAAGAAACCGCTTTCAATTCGTGTTTTATCACTTAAAGATAACTAGTCAATACAATAGTACTGATAGAGGAAAAATACTTGAGTTTGTAGTCACTCAATTCTTACGTTGGCCAAAAGGAATCTTTAAACATATTTGTTATAAAAATAGTACTTTGAACCATCTTAGAATGAATATTAAGAAGCAGAAAATTTCGGATAATGAACTGATTAGCTTGGAAAATCACTCAATGGGAATGTTTCACCATACTAAAAATTAGCTTCTTAGTTTTCAGATCTGAATATATACTTGTGTATTTTTTAACTTCCATTTTAATAAATTAAACTTCCATTTATGTTATAATTTTCCTGAAGACAAACGTCATTAAAGGCTTTTGAGGTTATTACATATGGATGGAAATTGGTTTGAGTTTGTAGCAATACAAGGTATACAAGCTCGTTCAGCTTTCTATGTCATTATGGTTCCACTCAAGGTTGTACCTAAATTTTTTAAATTTAATGATGAGTCTTTACCAATTACATTAAGGGCTCAACGTTCACTCAATAAATCACGAGTACCTCAAATTAGTCGCTATATGATTGAGAATTTAAATGAATATATTTTATCTTCCTTATGTGCCTCTGTGGATGGTGAAGTAAAATTTGAAGCAAGCTCTAATTCAAATCAATTAGGCAAACTCAAAATTTCAATGTCTGCAACTGTTCTTATTAATGACGGGCAACATAGACGAGCAGCGATAGAAGAAGCGATTAAAGAAAAACCATACTTAGGTGATGAAACAATATCTGTAGTAATTTATGTAGATAAAGGGCTAAAACGTTCTCAACAAATGTTTGCAGATTTAAACATGCATTCTGTCCGTCCATCACAATCTATTAAGCTACTTTATAATCACCGTGATGAGCAAACATATATAACTAAAGATATTATTAAAAAAATCAAATTATTCAATGGTTTTACTGAGTTTGAGAAAACAAGTATTTCTAACAGATCATCAAAATTATTTACATTCAGTTCACTTCATTCAGCAAATCATGAATTTTTGAATTTTAAATCGTCATCGATTTCCTCCAAAGAAAAAATCGATTTGGCAGTTAAGTTTTGGAAACAGGTTATTAGCTTAATTCCTGATTGGCAAAACGTCCAAAATGGTAAAGTATGCTCATCTGAGCTACGTTCTAACTTTATGCATTCTCATGGTATTGCAATTCAAGCATTAGCTCGTGCTGGTAATCTACTAATGATCAATCACCCTGAAGATTGGTCAATGCGATTAAATAAACTCAACAATATAGATTGGTCAAGGCATAACCTTAAAATTTGGACAGGAAGAGCCTTAGTGACTGGTAAAATTAATAAATCACATAGTAATGTCATATTAGTAACAAACTACATTCTAAATACCTTAGGTATGCCTTTACCTTCTGAATACCAAGAAGTTGAAGATAACTTTTTGAAATCTATGAGTGAAAGTCAACTTTATACGCAAGGAGTTAGTGTATGAGCTTTTTTAATACAAACACTTTGCACGATGTCTATACAGTAATACAGAATGTTTATTTATCCGATAAAAAACCTTGGGTTGTAGGATACTCAGGCGGAAAAGACTCTACTTGTACATTGCAATTAGTTTGGAATGCTTTAGCAAAACTACCTCAAGAAAAACGACAAAAGCCTGTTTATGTCATTAGTTCAGATACTTTAGTAGAAACGCCTGTAATTGTTCGCTATATAGATAAAAATTTAGAAAACATTCAAAAAACTTCTGATGTTCAAGGCATGCCTTTCATTGTTCAAAAAGTTAGTCCGAGAGTAGATCGAAGCTTTTGGGTTAATTTATTAGGACGAGGATATCCAGCTCCAAGCAACAAATTTAGGTGGTGTACTGAGCGTTTAAAAATTGAGCCCGCAAATGAGTTTATTACTCAACGAGTTGCCGAATTTGGAGAAGTAATTGTTGTCTTGGGAGTTCGATCTGCTGAAAGTGCAACTCGTGCACAAGTAATCGCAATGCACAAAATTGAAGGATCTAATTTAGCACGACATTCATCATTACCAAATGCTTTTGTTTTTGCACCGATTGAATCGTTTACTACTGATGATGTATGGAATTTTCTTTTACAGAATACATCTCCTTGGAACAACAATAATCGTGAATTAGTCACGATGTATCGAAATGCACAAGCTGGTGAATGTCCTTTAGTTGTTGATAAATCAACACCTAGTTGTGGTAATTCTCGCTTTGGTTGCTGGGTTTGTACTGTTGTTCAACAGGATAAATCTATGGAAGCTATGGTCGAATCAGGTGAAGAATGGCTTGAACCTCTACTTAAATTTCGTGATTTGCTTTCTTCAACTCAAGACCCTGATAAAAAATATATTTATCGGGAAGTAAAACGTCGTAATGGTCAAGTGGCATTTAATCATTCGAATGGTAAACATGTCCCTGGACCTTATAAGCTTTCTTTCTGCAAAGAGCTTCTAACTAAACTTTTAGAAACTCAAAAGCAAGTACAAAAAGACGCTCCAATTGGTGAAAAACCAACCTTAATCCATGCGAATGAATTACATGAAATTCGTCGTATTTGGCGATCAGAACGAGGAGATTGGGCTGACTCTATCCCTAAAATTGTTCATAATACGTTAGGTATAGATCTAGATTGGCATATTGAAGATAGTGTTTTATACAACGATCAAGACTACACTTTATTAGACCAAATCTGTCAGGACCACAATATTCCGACTGAATTATTAGTTAAGTTAATTGATGTCGAAAAAGCTTCTCACGGTTTAAAACGTAGACATAACATACATCACCGGCTTGCAAAAGTTTTAAATGAAGAATGGCGTGATCTCAATACAATTATTGCATCACGTGAATCTCTAGATTCATCAGATGATGTAGATGAAGATTTTTTAATAGAAAGTGATTCTACCCCTCAAATGGATTTGCTTCGTGAAACAGGAGCAAAAGCATGATTATCAAAAAACTGGTTCTTGATAATGTAGGTTTATATGGGGAGTCTACATCATTCTCTTTAATGCCAAATCGTAATCAAGATCAATCAATCATTCTCATTGGCGGTAAAAATGGTGCAGGGAAGACTACATTCCTTGAGTCGGTTAGATTAGCATTGTATGGTAAACGAGCTTTAGGTTTAGTCACTTCTCAAAAGAAATATGAAGAGTATTTAGAAAGTAGAATCAACAGAAATAATAAAAAGTCATCTGCAAGTATTGAACTTACTTTTATTTATACGGAAGCAAACCAACCTGCTGAATACACCATTCAAAGATCATGGTACATAAATAATCATATTCTCACTGAAAAATTAAACTTAACTAAAAATGGTGAACAGGTTACTAGTGTCCCTAAAGAGGAATGGTCAAATTTTTTATTAGAGTTGGTTCCGATCGGCGTATCTCAACTGTTCTTCTTTGATGGAGAAAGAATCCAGGATATGGCTGAGGATAATAATTCTGCCTTATCTGAAGCGGTTAAAACACTATTAGGAATAGATTTAATCGAAAAATTGAAATTTGATTTAAATACTCATTTAAATCAAAGTAAATTATCTAAAAAGAAAATCATTGACCAAGAAAGTATTAACAAAACTATTTCAAAGTTAAAAAAAGATCGAGAGTTTTTGTTACATGAAGTCAAATCTCTTAATTTTCAAAAAGAAGGTTTACTTAATGATTTGGAGCAAAAAAAGCAAAGATTCATCTCTGAGGGCGGCAATGTAGCTCTGAAGTACGATCAGTTAAAAGCAAAGCTTTCAACAATTAATAAAGAAATTACTGCTTGTAGACAAGAACTTGTTAGCCTTGCCAACGGGTTGTTGCCATTTTTAATGGCTCCAAAACTCATGCAAAAATTTAAGTTAGAGTTGAAACAATCTATCGAGCATTCACAAACAACCTATTCTCCTGAATATATATTAGAACAGCTTAATTTATTTAAAATGTCAGCTCTTCCTAAACAGGGCAAATGGGATCAATCACATTGGTCAGATTTAGAAATTTTTTTTTCCAAGCAGTTAAACTATACTAATCCCCCTACTAACTCTATTTTTAGTGAGTTAGATGATCCGATTAGTACTTTATCTAACTTAGACCTATTGGATACAGAAACTAAGATTCATGCCTCTAATCTTTCAAAAAAATTTAATGAGTTAAATTTAAGTAAGGAAGCTACTGAGTTTTCAATTTCTAGAGCAGAGAGCGTTAGTGACAAAAACTCATATTTAGATGAACTACTTTTACAGGAACGTAAGCTAGGGGAAATTAATGCGTTATTAGCTCATAAGGATAATGAGCTAAATAAAGTTGAATATGAGATTACATCAACTAACCTTAAATTAGAGCGTGCTGTAAGTGAAAATGCCTCAATCACACAACAGAGTATTAAGGACACACTTGCAGCAAAAAGTATTAAAGTCCTCATCGATTTTCAGTTAAAACTTTTTGCTAAGAAAATTTTAGAAGTTAAAAAGAATTTTATTGATATATTCAATTCTTTATTACGAAAAAACAATTACATCACAGATATTGAAATAGATCCAAAAACTTTTGCAACTAAACTTATGAGTGAAAAAGGAAAAGAGATTTCGAAACAATCTCTTTCCGCTGGTGAAAAGCAGATTTATGCTATCGCTATTCTATGGGCATTAGCAAAAACAAGTGGTCGTAATTTACCAATGATTATTGATACTCCTTTAGGACGTTTAGATCGGGAGCATCGAGATAATTTGATGAAATATTATTTCCCACATGTTAGTCATCAAGTCATTATTCTTTCTACGGATACTGAAATTGATGAACAATATGTTCATCAATTGAAGAACAATATTTCTGAAGTATATTTATTAGACTACAATGAGTCTAAAGGTTTCACAGAAGTAAAAACTCAATATTTTGAATTAAATCATCGTTCAACTCAGGAGAAAAAAATTGCACTACACCAAGCTTAAAATTTCTTCTGAAGCAACAAGCAAACTGCGTACTCTAAAGAGTCGGACTGGTCTTACACCAAACTTGCTTTGTCGTATGGCATTAATGTACTCATTAGAAGAAGGCGCTATTGAAGAGAATACCCCTCTTCCTAATGAGGATGGTTCTGAGTTTAATGCTTATACACTTACAGGTGATAATACAGATCTTTTTTTGACACTGATCAATTATATTGAAAACAAAGATAAAAAACAGCTAGATAATAAAATTATACTTGATAAAATGCGTAGTCACATACATCGAGGTGTCGGTTTCCTTGTCATTAGGATTAAATCACCTCACGACATCCTTAAAATAATACAGTAACTTTCTTATGAAAAACACTGAAACTCAAGAAACTTCAGCAAATGAACACAATGGATTTGTTGAAGCAAAAGAATACATACTCACACAAATAAAAAAGCCTATAAAACATGTAACTTTTTGGTTTGCATTTTGTTTTGGTATAGTTGTCTTAGCAGCTTCAGGATTTTGGTTTGAATTTCTAAAATATACAGGGTCTCCGAATTCTACCGATGGAATGAAAATAGCCTTAATTTTTTTTATTCTCCCATTAATTAACACAGCTGCTCTTCAGTTATGTTTGCATAACGATCTAAAAAAATCTGTTAAAGCTAGTATATTTTCCATTACTATTATTATAGATTTTATTTGTTGGGCTCTACTTTATTTTGATCCTGGATTTAATAGTTGGCAATTTGTCATTTGTCTTATCATCGCTCTAACTATTTCACTATTAATGGCATGGCTACAATCTTCTTTGAATGAAGATTTTTATGATTACCCAACTCCTGATGCACCAATTGGAGGCTCAACCACCACACCAATGAATGGGGAAATGCCCAAAAATATTAAGTTTTAAGTAGGGTATAATATTATGCAATTTCCAATTACTGTACCAGCAATAAAAATTAAACAACCACTAGGAACATTCTATGCAGTTTCCTTACCAGCAGAAGTACTCTTAGAAACATGTTTTAGTGATCGTATGTGTGCTCAAAAAGAACTTGTTGGTTATTCATTGAAAGGAACTCAACGAGTAACTAGAGACAATCGCCTTCAACAAATTGCTGAATATATTGACAGAGTAGACTCAGCTTTTCCAAACTCTATAATATTAGCTGCTAATTACCATGAAACAGGTTATACATTAGAAGAGTACTTAGAAATACAATCAGAAAGTGATTCTTCCGACTATGAAACTCAACTTTTATCATCTGAATGGAAAATAACGCATTTAGGAGAGAAACTTTATGAGCTCACTATACCATCACCTAAAAAATTAGCTGCCATAATTGATGGGCAACATAGACTATTTGGTTTCGCTAGTAAACATCTTCAAAACCCTGAAAGATTACAGATGGAACTTCTCTGTTCTATATATGTTGATTTGCCTAAAGCCTATCAAGCTCAAATATTTGCTACAATAAATTCAACTCAAAAACAAGTTGATAAAAGCTTAACATATGAATTATATGGATATAATATTTCAGATGAGAAGTCTGAATATTGGACACCCGATAAACTAGCAGTCTTTTTTACTCGTAAATTAGCAACAGATTCAGATTCACCTTTACTCGGTAGAATTAAAATTGCACCAAAAGTTGATGAAGAACTTGAGGCTCTAGGTGAAAATAAAATATGGAAAGTTTCCACTGCTGTTATTGTTGAAGGGATCATGAAATTAATTACTTCAAATCCTACTAAAGACTCCAACTACTTGCTTGGTGAAAAAACGTTAAAACGAATGGACTTAGTAAAATCTAATAGAAACGATAAATCTCCATTAAGACACTTATATCTTCAAAATAATGATATTTCAATTTATAAAATTATTATGAACTATGTTATTGCTTGTAATACTGTTTTTTGGAAAAAAGCACCTAAAAATTCTTTTATTATCAAAACAGTTGGAATTCAAGCACTTTTTGATATATTAAAATTAAGAGTTTCAAAAGCTTATGATGAAGATGAGAATGTTTCTATTGAATATTTCATAAATTTACTACAGCCTGCTAGCATTATTGATTTTACAGATGATCAGTTCAATGCTTCTGGTTCAGGTCGTTCTAAAATTCGTAGAGCATTAGAAAGCAAAATTAATTAAGCAACAGAAAATCATCTTAATCATAACTCTTGATCAAATCATTTATAATAGATAGCTAGTGCTTACAATAAAATTTTTATTGTAAGCACTAGATTAATAGGCTTCAATCTCCGTAAATGCTGGAAAATACTTATACAGTTTCTTAAATGAGCTAATCTCATCATTAGTAAAATATTTAATTTGATCATCATCCAACTCACCGTCTAAGTTACTAACAATTTCACTTAAATATCTAATTTCTCGGATTGTCAGATTTGCTGGATCAATATCATAAGGTTCTTCCATATTCTCTGAACAAAACTCAAACTCACCTAATTTCATTAATTCATAATTAGCAAAATGCTTATTGTGAATTAAAATCCATCCAATTGTTGCCATTGGAGCACCATCACGGTAAGTAAAACTAAATAAAGGCTTAATTAAGAATTTCTCATTGGTATCTTCAATAAATTCATTACGTTCACTGATGACCTTGTCTAGCACTGATTCCAAAATAGGAATCAATCGTTTTAAAAATTTAAATTTATCTGATAATCCTCTTGTATCCATAGTAGGATCAATATGTGAAGTTCCAAATAATTCCTCAAACCACTGTAAATACGGATTAACAGTGGTATCAGGAAATTTTCTACTTAATTGCTCTTCTTTCGGAGCCGTATAATTAAAGCTTAAAGCAAAAACAGAACCTGAGTTTAGTTTTCTTGCCAAATTACAGCAATCATCCACCATTGTTTGATCAAATGAACCATCATAATCAAACCAAACTATCGAAGGCTCATTTATACCTTCTTTAGCCATAAGCCATTCTGATGATCTTTCAAAACAAATTTCAATACATTGAAATGGCTTATTAAAATTATATCTTTCTGAATTTTCAATATCCTGTTCCAAGCTAATCATTTTTTTTAAATTTATGCTTTTATGAAATAGCGTAAAATCTGTAAAATATTTTGAACCAAATCCTATATATTGATATTCCTTAAGTGGATAAAATACAAATAGACGAGAGAGAATATCTCGTATCATTTTTCTCTCAATGGATTTTCCTGGTCGGACAGAATAGTTAATTTTTTGCCCAGAAATTCTACTACTCATTACCAACCTCATAACTAAAATAGTAATTAAAAGTTTTCAAGCCCACTTCACTTTTAATATCAGTTCCCAATAATTCTGCAACTCTTTCGAATTTATCAGTATCAATTAAATACTGAATTCTAGTTTCATTGGAAGGTTCTGCTGTCAAATTGGCTTTAGGAATCTTTAATGGTCTACTTGTATGAATGTTTGAAATTGCTTTTGGCTTTGATTTTGCTATTGCCGTTGCCAAAGGAGCAACATTAATTCGTCCCTCATCTAGGTATTTAGATTCTTTTACTCTATTATTCAGAAACGAAAGGATCTGCCTCATTACCTCTTTCATCAGAATTAAAGTTTTTCTATAAGTTGCATTATCTGTATCAATACCAGTCTTTGTTGTAGTCCACGGTAATTTACTCGAATCTTCACAATTAAATTCAACTATACCTCTAAAAAAAGCATGATCTGGATGATACTTACGTATCCCATCTGTGTCCCAACCAGTTATAGAGCTTTGTTCAGCTGCAACTACTAGTCGCCCATTACAAATAATATACCAACCACCTTTTGCTAAATTTCTTTCAGATATCCCTGCAATAATTTTAACTTCTACATCGCCAAATTTTTTAATGATAATTGTTGGACTAATTTCATCATTATCGTAAAAAGTTATTGGATAAGGTTTAACTACTTTATTGTTAATTCTTATTATCATGCCTTGGCGTAAACATTTAAAATGGGATTGTGAAATTTGTCGGATTAATGAAGATTCAAATTCCTCTTCACTTAGTAATTTAGATATCTGTGGATATAGCTCTTCTACTTTGATATATGTTGAGTTTTCGCTAACATTCTGATCAATCTCATAGCTAAATTCCCATTCATTTGATTGATCATCATTTTTCCATTGATCAACATCAACAGCTATTCTAAATCCATCTTCTGAATTGTGTTTTGAACATACAAGAAATGATTTACCTAATTTAAATAATGTCCTTTTCATACCCACGCCAAATTGACCTACTGAATTTGGTGTCGTAGGTGAATCTGAAGGCCGACCAAAACGAAATGCATAATTTTTAGCTACATCTATTGGCATTCCACCACAATTATCATAAATTTCAAATTTCTCAGACGAAAAATTTATATCAATTGTAGGAGTATTTTCTTCTTTTTCATCAGAATTAGATTCTGTATCTAAATTTTCATCCTCATTATAGTCGATATTTCTTAGTAAATTATTACTATTAGCAGCATCTACACTATTATCAATTAAATCTAATATTGCTCTATCTAACGGTATATCTCTAGTCAGCATAGTTATAAAGAATTCTTTTGTTGGATTCGCTTTAATTGAATTTCCAGTCATAATCAAGCACTCTAAATGATAAATAAATTTTACATTGAATAATTTTTTAAAACATAGACGAAATTATATCAGGTAGAAGCCTACCTGGAGGTATTTTTAAATACATAGCCAACTCATAAATTTTTTCCAGTGTTAGATTCACCTCTCCTCTTTCAATCCTACCTAAATAACTCCGATCCATGTCACAAGAGCAATGCCTATTGCTCTTGTGACATGTTTCTTTCTTTTCTGTATTTACGAACTAATTGTCCAAATTGAATGACAAGCTCTAACATAAACATTCGAATGCTTAAAAAACAGAACTATCACTGTTTGAGGACTATATATTCATGGATTATAATCCTTTTTTGAATTTTCTAATTTTCCTTTATTAAACAAATAGCTTCTCCTATCTTTCAATCTTTATCTTGTTCTTCTGTATCAAAACCAAATTTGTAACCAATTGAAACTTTCTAAAGAAGAAAAGTAAAGAATGAGCCAACAACAGCTTTAATATACTACTAAGAAAATTTGTTCAACATAGTCACTTGATGAAGAATGTCCCATACAATCCAAGGCTTTTAATATTTGTTGAAACAAAAAGTATGCCTACATTTAGATAGAAAACAATTTGAAAGTAAAATCGTTAAAAATGATTCCGTGAAGTTCGGATTCAAGACCAAGGAGCTAAAAGAAAAGCAAAAGCATATGAAAACTAAATAAAGTTCTATGAACAAGTGGTTATAAACTTTCCAGAACTAAAACTATAAAACGGAAAAATCAATTATGCCAAAATTAAATCAGTCCGTTTTAAAACTTCATTCTGTTTTATTAAACCTAAGTGCCTTATGGCATCAGTTTTTTGAATTTTTTGATTCACAATGCAATAAAAAATTAACATGAAGTTATTTGACAAAACAAACATATGAACATATATTCATATGTAAATAATCCAATTCAGAGGTCCTTATGGGACACAATCATAATCACCCCCATAATAGCCATAGTGATCACAACCACGCACATGTACCTGAAGCAACTACAGGAAATGAAAGAAAAATTCTGATTTCTTTCTTCATTATTTTCAGTTTTATGCTTGTTGAAGCTGCTGGGGGAATCATATCTGGTTCACTGGCACTGTTAGCTGATGCAGGCCATATGATGACGGATGCACTTGCATTAGGATTAGCATATGCAGCGTTTCGCTTTGGCCGTCGTACTGCGGATAAATCACGTACTTTCGGCTATATGCGCTTTGAAGTGATTGCAGGTCTGATCAATTCTCTAACATTGTTTGGGATTGTTGGATGGATCGTCTATGAAGCGATTGTACGCTTTCAATCACCTCAACCCGTACTTGCAGGACCGATGTTTATTGTCGCAATTGTTGGTATGTTGGTGAATATCTTTGTTTTATGGTACCTCACACGAGATGATACGGATCATGTAAATATCAAAGGTGCAATTCTGCACGTGATGGGTGACTTATTGGGTTCTGTTGCTGCAATTATCGCTGCAATCGTCATCTGGTACTCAGGCTGGACACCGATTGATCCGATTTTGTCTGTGCTTGTATCATTACTTGTATTGCGCAGTGCATGGTCTTTGTTTAAACAAACCATTCATATTTTATTAGAAGGTGCGCCTGCCAATGCGAATACAACAGATATCACCACTCACTTATTAAAATCCGTTCAAGGTATTCAGAAAATTAGCCATATTCATGTATGGATGATTACTTCAGGAAGAGCAATGGCAACATTACATGTCCAACCTGAAGCAGGTGTTGATATCAAGACACTCACCGAACAAATTGAACATGAATTAAAAACCAAATTTGATATTGAACATCCAACTGTCGCGATTGATTGGCAAGGTGATAGCAGCTGTAGCCTTGAAAAACCGACAAAAATTGATCCTCATGCTGGACATAGTCATTAAGATCAATATGGATCAAGCACAAAATGCCACAAGGTCATTGATTGTTGCCTTGTGGCATCCACATTTTGAAATTCACTTTGCTTTTAATAATCGATTTAAAAAATAGAAAATTTAACCACACTGCTCTTCTGCAATATGTTTTGCCATATCAGACAGAACATGACTGACATGCGTATCAGCGATTTCATATAAGACTTGTTTGGCCTGACGCTCACTTTTCACCAAGCGTGCTGAACGTAATAAACGTAAATGATGACTAACCAAAGATTGCGACAAATCGAGTGCTTCACAGATATCGCCAACTGGACTAGGTCCACGCATACAGAATAAAAGAATTCTGAGACGTGAGGCATCTCCTAAAAGTCGAAAAGTTTCAGCCAGAATAATAATCTCGTCTTGCGATATTTCTGTTGAGCCGTCTTTAAAAGTCATATATTAATCACAATCGTTGTTCATAATTTTTCATCATAAAAGATTCTACTCTTGTGCTTCTCATAAGGACAAGACTTAATCGCGATAAAGTATTTTTCTGGAGATACGGTTTTATCAAGCTGAAATAAAAACCAATACTTTATAAAGATTGGTTGAGTTGTAGCTTCAGCTTTTTTCCACAGGCAATAATGGTTTTTCGATCGGCATCAATTGCGCCATAAGCAATCGCCATTACACGCATTTGCAGGGTAATATCATAATGCGGATAAGAGGCAGAGCGATGAAATAAACGGGCATCGATTTCCAGCATTTGCGCAAAGTGATGTAATTCCTCCAGTGTATCTGCCATCAAATGACACCATTCTTGGCCTTTAAATGGAACTTTTGCACGATCAACATACACGCTCATAACAAGATTCATTTTCCCTATTTCGGATTGATTATCCCATGCAATTCACCTATAAATGAATAAGGGCAACTCATATGGATAATAGATCAATAAAACTGGACTAAGTTGAGACTTTAGAAGACCTAACGATTTGTATGTTCTTCCCAATTCCGCATGATTTCAGTGATTGCATCATGGAGTACTTGATGAGATACACCATCACGAGCCAAGACCGTAATCCCTTGTAGAAAACCATTAAATACCGCAGCAAAGGCTTCAACCTTGGTTTGGGCTACAAGCTCACCTGAATCAACTGCACGTTGAATACATTGTTCGAATCCCGCTCGTGTAAGTGCACGTTGCTCAGCCAATAAGCTTTGAACATGCTGATGTTCAGGTGAACAGGTATTTGCTGCAATTACAATAAAACATCCTTTAGGATGTGTTTTCTCTGTCTGCATTTTGGCAGAACGTCGTAAAGCCAATTCAATCGCATCACGAGGTGGTAGATGTTGATCCCATAAGCTGAGATTGACCTGACCATATGTTGTTGAGTAACGTTCAACGACTTCCTGAAACAATTTCTCTTTTGAACCAAAAGCAGCATAAAAACTAGGAGCTGTAATCCCACCCCCAATATTTTCTTTTAATAAAGCTAATGAAGTCGATTCATAACCATACTCCCAAAACAAATGCATCGCCTGTTGAATCGCCTCATCTCGGTCAAACGCTCGGGGACGGCCCATTTTAGCCATTAAAAGCTCCTACTTCTATCCACTTATATACTAATCGATATAAAAGTTATTGACAACTTGAGCAACCGCACTTACATTTATATCGTTCGATACATAATTAATTAAAAAATGTTCAGCTCCCCAATGAGAGGAATCATCATGACTAACGTCATTATCAAATCTATCATGAGTCGTACAACAACTAACCTATACGACCCAAGCATCACCTTGAGCGATGAACAAATTTATGAACTGGTAAAAATCGCAACGACTGCACCCACATCTTTTAATTTCCAGAACTGGCGTTTTATTGCAGTACGCACAGCCGAAGCCAAAGCTCGGCTACGTAAAATTGCTTGGGATCAGCCTAAAATTACTGATGCTGCTGTGACGTTCATCATTTGTGGTCAATTAATCGATTACCGCATACTGCCAGAGCGTCTAACACCAGCCGTAGAAGCTGGTTTCATGCCAGCAGAAATGGTGTCTGTGCTGGAAAATGCTTCACGTGGTCTATATTTTGAGCAACCGCAGCGTCAACGTGATGAGGCCATACGTACTGGGAGTATTGGTGCAACAACACTTATTTATGCAGCTCATGCACTGGGCCTAGGCTCAACACCCATGATCGGTTTCGATGCTCATGCTGTGACCAAAGAATTTTCCTTATCTGATAACGAAATCCCTGTTCTACTTCTTTCTGTAGGTAAAGCCCTCCCTGAAAACTGGCCACAAAAACCACGTCGCCCAGTTAACGAAGTACTGGATTTTATTTAATCAAATAGGTGAGAAACGATTATTACCATGATGTATGTATTGCGTATTTAAATTAGTAATCTTGGTCGTCGTCCGTCGCTATACCTCGAGGTGAAATAATAAGTCTAATGAGCGACAACGTGGATTGAAGCCCACTTCTAGAATCTAGAGCCATAAGATGATTTTGGTTGGTCATAGCAGGAGGTTCTGCGAAATAGATCTTTCTTGGAAAGCACTAGTCACACTTCCTGAAGCCAATATAATCAGCTAAGATTATCCCATGAAATTCATACATGATTGAATACAAATTCAAGGTATAGCAAAGCGTCATTTGATGACAAAATATAATGAAAATTTATCCAGCCACACCAATCCATCTCAAGCAACTCAATCAGCTTGCCTGCACCACATATCGCCAACATTTTGCTGATCTTTGGTCAGAACAAGGCCTACAAAATTTTCTCAATCAAAATTTTAGTTTAGAAAATTTGTCCGAATCTCTACGAGATCCTGATCAAGTTTGGCTATTGCTTGAAAATGAACAAGCGCAAATTATTGGATATGCCAAGTTAAATCTCAACCAATATGAACCACATTTAGATATTACTGGTGCAGAATTACAGAAAATTTATTTACTTGAAAATTCTGTTGGAAAAAATTTTGCATCTACGCTCATGCAAAATGCGATTGATATTGCACGTGAACATCAACAAGCTTCTGTCTTTTTAGAAGTATTGAAAACCAATATACGTGCAAAAAAATTCTATCAAAATTTTGCTTTTACAGAAAAATTAAGCATCGACTTTAAAACCGATTTATATGATATTGGTATGGATTTAATGCAACTCGAATTAACCTCAAGATGATGAAAAAATATCTGATTAGTGCATGTCTTGTAGGTGAAAATGTTCGCTACGATGCCAAGAACTGCCTACAACACAAGCTTAAACAACTGCTAGACAAGCAACAAGCCGTGGTGATTTGCCCTGAAGTTGCAGGTGGCTTAAGCACACCTCGACAGCCCGCTGAAATCGTAGGTGGTGATGGTTATCAAGTTTTAAAAGGACAAGCCAAAGTAAAAGATGCCAATGGTGATGATGTTTCAGCTGAATTTATTTTGGGTGCAGAAAAAACCCTAAAACTTGCCCAATACCATCAAGTTACACATATTATTTTAAAAGCCAACAGTCCTTCTTGTGGTTCACAGATGATTTATGATGGATCATTTTCAGGGCATAAAATATCAGGCAAAGGGGTTACAGCAGCCCTACTTGAACAACATGGCTTTAGTGTACTCACTGAAGATGAGTTTTTAAAACAGTTAGCGCATGAATAAGCACTATAAATAAAAAGAGAGCCAAGGCTCTCTAAATGAAAGGTAAATTTTAAAATAGTATTAGGGTCTGTTGACAATTCGTCTATGTTTGCGACTACGTGTGTTTTTTAGGCGATACTAGGCGCGAAATACGAAATTTAGTTATTCTAAATGAGTGGTTCGTAACGACGTAGCGGCAAAAAACACGCTAGTCCCGAAGGGTTGTGGCTAAAATTATCTCAGCCTTCGTTATGAAACTCGAAAATAGTCTCGCTATTCTCTTCGTTTCATGCCTTGCCTGCTCAATTTTAACCTACAACGCAAGCCATTTATGAAATGTCTACAGACCCTATTGTTTATTTTCAGCCATTTTATCTGCTTTCGCTGCCCAATACGTGGCTAAAACAGGCCCAGAAATATTATGCCATAAACTAAAAATAGCACTTGGCACTGCGGTTATTGGAGATGCAGCAAAATGTATTGCCGCTAAGGTCACACCTAAACCAGAATTTTGCATCCCCACTTCAATCGCAACAGCTTTAGAATCAGGATAAGATAAGTTGAATAGACGACTTGCCCAATAGCCTAATAAAAAGCCTAAACCATTATGTAAAATCACCACACCCAAAATCAGTAGGCCCGATTGTAAAATTGAAGCCTTACTGGCTGCAATAATTGCTGCCACGATCACCACAATGGCGACTACAGATATTAGAGGCATCACTTGAATATATTGCTCGGTCTTTTGTTTAAATAGACTTCTTAAAATCACGCCCAAAATAATTGGAAAAATCACCACTTTAAGAATATCGATAAACATTGAACCCGCATCAATCGGAATCCACTGGCTGGCTAACACATAGAATATTGCAGGTGTCAAAATAGGCGCTAAAAACGTTGAAACGGATGTACATGTGACGGATAAAGCAGTATTTCCTTTGGCCATATAGGTGATGACATTGGATGCTGTCCCTCCGGGGCAACAGCCGACAAGGATTACTCCTACCGCAATTTCGGGTGGTAAATTAAAAACTTTACAAAGAAAGAATGCCACACTGGGCATCACCACAAAATGTGCAACGACACCGATCACAACCGCTTTGGGATTTGACAAGACATTCTTAAATTCGTCCACGGTCATGGTCATACCCATTCCCAGCATGATAATCCCTAAAACCCATGGAATATATGCTTTCATCCAGACAAATGCTGCTGGAAAACATAAGGCAATAAAGGCAAACACCACAACCCATAGGGCAAAAGTTTTTTGTACAAACTGACTAAAACGTAAAATTGCTGACATTGTCCTTACCCAAGCAGATTGAGGATTTCGGCTTATCTTAAAACAAGATGTTCTAAAGCAGTAATATTTCTCAAATGATGCAAGTCTTGATGCTTATGCTGCGTTGAAAATCTCTTTTGAGATCACGCGTTTTACACCGACAGCCAGCATTTCCTGCCATGCGTGTTGTAAAGAACCATGTAAATCAATTGCTTTGGTCGCGTCCGAAATAACAAAGGCTTTAAAACCTAACTTAGCGGCATCCATGGCCGTCCATGCGACGCAGAAGTCTGTTGCAATCCCGACAATATACACCGTATCTATACCACGCTCTTTAAGATAGCCCGCCAAGCCTGTAGTGGTTTTATGATCAGCTTCCATAAAGGCTGAATAGCTGTCAATTTGAGAACGAAAGCCTTTACGAATAATCAGTTGTGCGGTTGGTATGTTTAGATCAGGATGGAATTCAGCATCTTGCGTCCCTTGTACGCAGTGTGATGGCCACAATACTTGCGGGCCGTAATCTAAGCTGATCAGGTCATAAGCTTTACGGTTGGGATGATTCTCAACAAATGAAATATGGTTTTCAGGGTGCCAATCTTGAGTCAATACAATATTGTCAAAATGTAGTGCCAATTGATTGATGGTTGGAATAATTTGCTCAGCATGGGCAACTTCTAAATTTCCCCCCGAAGTGAAACCATTTTGTACATCAACAACGATCAAGGCGCTACGCTCAGATTGCAACATTTCCCTACCCTTATATTGGCCAAATGACTATTATTTTAATCGTAAAAATTTAAATACTCGATGACTCAACATACAATAAAAAAGCCTACATTTGCGAGCATCTTATCAAAATCAATCGTGAAATCATCTAGAACGGTTCGCTAGATTCTAAACAGCGAGACTCAGCCGCCCAATAGAAAATTGTTTTCTAGCGAGGATAGATTTTACCCTGCATTTGGATTAAAACTGCATGCCGGTCATGTTTGATAAAAAAATGAAAATTAAAAAAATTGCTTGGAAATGTGAGTGATTTGTTGCTTTTGTTAAAGAATTTCCAAGCTTTGACTAAAGCATATTGTTCTGACACGCTGAATCAGTCATAATTTGCATAAGCATTAGGCAATCTTTAAGATGATTGTTTCACGCTCAAATCAAAATACTGCAACCATCCCAATCCTTGTTTACTCAAACGCATGTGGATGGAAAAATAGGATATTTTTTTAAAATGACTCAGCAAGCACAGACCATTCAAGGCTCAATTGTCGCAATCGTCACCCCTATGTTTGAAGATGGCAGCGTAGATTGGAAGGGTCTCGAGAAGCTCGTTGAGTGGCACATAGAACAAGGCACTAATAGTATTGTTGCTGTCGGTACAACTGGCGAAGCATCTACTCTTAGCATGGCAGAACACACAGAAGTAATTAAAGAAATTATCCGTGTTGCCAATAAACGTATTCCAATTATTGCCGGTACTGGTGCAAACTCGACACACGAAGCGATTGAACTCACCAAAGAAGCCAAACAACTCGGCGCAGATGCCGCACTTTTAGTTACCCCTTATTATAACAAACCAACGCAAGAAGGTTTATTCCAACACTATAAGGCAGTTGCTGAAGCTGTTGATTTACCTATCATTCTTTACAACGTACCTGGTCGTACTGGTGTAGATCTGCACAACGACACCGCGATTCGTTTAGCAGATATTCCTCAAATCGTAGGAATTAAAGATGCGACTGGCGATGTTCCTCGTGGTAAAGAGCTGATTGATGGTTTAAAAGGCAAAAACATGGTGGTGTATTCAGGTGATGATGCGACTGCGAGTGAATTGATTCAGTTAGGCGCCCACGGCAATATTTCAGTGACAGCAAATATTGCACCAAAAATCATGAGCGAACTTTGTGCCGCTGCAATTGCAGGTGATGCTGCAACAGCAAAAAGCAAAGATGACCAAGTTGCAAAATTAAACAATATTCTATTTTGCGAATCGAACCCAATTCCAGTGAAATGGGCACTTCATGAAATGGAATTAATTGGTACTGGTATTCGCTTACCATTAACTCCCCTAGCAGAACAATACCGTGCACCACTGCGTGAAGAACTCAAAGCAGTGGGTCTCATTTAATAAGAGCTTAGTATTATGCAATTACGTTTAGGTTTAACTCTTGCCATTTCAGCTTTAAGCTTGGCGGGTTGTAGTTCCCTTGGAATCAGTAATGGTTCTTTAGATTATAAAAACACGACCACTGTAGAGCCACTTAGCTACCCTGAAGGTTCAACAGTTAGACCTGCAACGCCAATGTATCCAGCTCCTATTGTTGACCCTCTTGCACTTCAGCATGCACCAAAATTTGAAAATAAACGAGGCAACCGTTACGAGGTTCCTCGTCCAGATGTTGCTCAAATCAGTGCACCTGCTGATGAAGTTTCTGCATCAACTGAAAGTGTTGGTCGTCCTCAAATTTTAACTGATGGAAATGGCAATCCACTGATCAAAATTGATGGAAATTCTGCTACAATTTGGCAGTACGCACTTGCGACCCTCAGTAGCTTAAATCATAAGGTTATCGGCCAAAGCAAAAATGCCAATGAGGCAACTGTAAAAATCGATAATTCAACTTATGTATTGAAGCTTAATTCTGTAGGTTCAAGTAACACACTTGCTGTGTTTAACGCCGATAATAGCTTTGCAGACAAAGAAAAAGCTGCAGAACTATTAACCCAGATTTACCAAAACTGGCCAGCCTAGTCGTTCTAGGCAATTTTTTTTTGCAAAAGGTTCCCCCATGTTAAAACAAACCTTGCTCTATACTGGTAAAGCGAAATCTGTTTATGAAACAGATAGCGCGGATCATCTAATTCTAGTTTTCCGTGACGATGCTTCTGCATTTAATGGCGAAAAAATAGAGCAACTAGACCGTAAAGGTAAGGTGAACAACCGTTTTAATGCCTTTATCATGGAAAAACTGGCTGCAGCTGGTATTGAAACACACTTCGAAAAACTTCTTTCTCCAACTGAAGTTTTAGTGAAAAAATTGCAAATGATCCCTGTTGAATGTGTAATGCGTAATTATGCTGCAGGTTCATTATGCCGTCGTTTGGGTGTAGAAGAAGGTTTAGAGCTTGTTCCACCAACATTTGAATTGTTCTTCAAAGATGACGCTTTAGGCGATCCGATGGTGAACGAGTCTCAAGCAATTGCATTGGGTTGGGCAAATGCTGAACAATTGGCGAAAATGAAAGAATTGACTCAAAAAGTCAATGTTGTGCTTAAAGACTTATTCGCTCAAGGCAACATGCTTCTTGTTGATTTTAAACTTGAATTTGGCGTGTTCCATGACCGTATCGTTTTGGGTGACGAATTCTCTCCAGACGGTTGCCGTCTATGGGATAAAGACACCAAGAAAAAACTCGACAAAGACCGTTTCCGTCAAGGTTTAGGTGGTGTTGTTGAGGCTTATGAAGAAGTTGCTACACGCATTGGTGTAGATCTTTCAGATATCTAATTTTAGATACTGATTCTTCAAAAACCGAGCTTTTTAGCTCGGTTTCTTATTTTAAGATGCTGATTTTTCTAATAGGTAATCATATAAATTTTCACCAGCTTTTTTCTGAAAGCGGTTTTCAAATAAAGGCACTAAAAACTCAGGATTAATTTGTGGGAAACTGATGTCCTCAAAATCTTCATCGGATGAGTCTGCATATTGAATAATGACAATAATTTCTTCACCCTGTTGGTTTTTTAATTTTCCTTGTGTTCTTAAATCTTGTAATGCTTGAATAATCGTCTTTTGATAGTGCGCTTGCAATTCGCTATATTGCTCATCTGTATAATCCTCTCCCAAGTCCTGATACAAAGCCGTGATTGCATCGTGAACACGATTATTGGCAGTACTTGAACAACTCCATTCTGAAATCCACCATGCTTCATAGACGTCTTCAAAGGTTTTTAATTGTTCTAATGTGCATCCTACATAAAAGAAACCACAGAAATCTTCAACCATTCCCAAACCAATAGCACATAAATGCTGATCTTGTGTAAGCTGCTGAATCTCAGCGAAAGCATCTTGAATGTCTTGGTAAATCACTGAATATAAATGGTCTTTGTTCATCATCATGTTCTTATCATTCACAATTTCAATGCAGAGTTTACTATCAAAGCATAAATTCTGTATATAAACCATTCGCCTATGTTGGCATTTAGCATTCGTAAAAAATTCAGCAATCGATGGCTTAAAAATACTGTAAATTATTTTTGAAAAAGCGTTGCGATGAAACTTTAAACATTAAAACTTGACCTTACAATTATGGTAAGGTTTATCTTAAGTTTAAGTCTTCTTAGAGCAGGGTGAGATATGGAATTTTATATTGAAAATATGACCTGTGGTGGTTGTGCACGTGGTGTAACCAAAGCAATTCAATCTGTAGATGAAAATGCTAAGGTGATTACCGATCCACCAAGTCACAGTGTTAAAGTTGAAACAACAGCAACACAGCAACAAGTGGTTGATGCTTTATCAGAAGCGGGCTTTCCTCCACGCTAAGCTGATTGGATAAGGTGAAAAGGGCTATCAATTTAAGGTAGCCCTTTTGCATTAAAGCAAATATAAACTGATCAAACTGGGCTCTGTCATGGGATTTATTCGTCTGTATAGCATTGATCAAACCCAGCTTTTGCTGATGTAAATTGTTGATCATCACTATATTTCATCAACTTAATTCAATATCATCGCCTCATCACTGAGCCAATCAAAATCATACGCTTTATCAATAATTTCAAAAGATTGTGTATCAAACTTCCCATAAAACATCACATGATAAAATCTAGATTTCTAAACTGAGAACACTTTAAATAACCATACACTTTGCAGATTTTATTCTATTTATATTTTTAAAAGTTGTTTTCTAAATAATCTCAAGCTCACTATGATCACAACAAACCGTTACAAAAAGAGCTACAAAATAGAGTTATGCGTACATTATCAAAACGATATTCATTAAGCCTGACCGCCAGCTTAGTTTTTACATTTCTGTATCCACATGCATACGCTGCGGAACAGATTCCAGCCACCCAAGAAGTTAAAACACTTGATACCATTGTTGTCACAGGTACACGTTCGCTAAAACGTTCTAAAACAGATTCCTTACAACCGATTGATGTGATTAGTGCAGCGGAATTGACAGAACGTACAGGTTCAAGTGAGTTAGGTACGGCGCTGGCTAAAATTATCCCCTCGATTAACTTTCCTCGTCCAACCGTTGTCGATGGAACAGAACTCGTTCGCCCAGTGCAACTAAAAGGGCTTTCTCCTGATCAAGTTTTGGTTTTAGTGAATGGCAAACGTCGCCATACTGGGGCATTTATTAACCTTGGGGGTACCATTGGGCGTGGTTCAGCACCGACCGATTTAAATGCCATTCCGATTTCTGCCATCAGCCGTATTGAAGTACTTAGAGAAGGTGCATCTGCTCGCTATGGTTCAGATGCAATTGCTGGTGTTGTCAACATTATCTTAAAGTCTGATCCTAAAACAGGTGATGCAGGTATTCGCTACGGTATTTATGACAAAGGTGATGGTGAACAAAAACAATCCTATGTCTCGGGCGGTACTCAACTGGGCAATTATGGTTATGCCATTTTTTCTGGTGAATGGCAGGACAATGAAGCAACCAATCGCGCAGGTTTAGACCTTCGTGATCCAAACGCCACTACATACGGACAAAGAACTTTTCGTTTTGGTGATCCAAAATCAGATGAGGTAAAAGCTTCTGTTAATGCTGGTTTTGACCTTAGTGATACTGTTGAATTATATGGTTTTTCAACCTATAGCCATCGTAATGCAGAAACTGCTGGGTTCTATCGTTTGAGTAATGCCTCGAACAATGTATCTGCATTATTTCCAAATGGTTATTTACCGCTGATTCGCGGTCAATTAGATGACTTTAGTGCCGTTGCAGGCTTACGTGGGGAAGTCGCAGATTGGCGCTATGATGTTTCAGCCAATTATGGCTTAAACCAATATGATGTAAATACAAAAACCATCAATGTCGATCTATACAAAGATACAGGTTCAACACCAAATTCATTCCATAATGGACAGTTAAAGAATACTCAAGCTGTTTATAATATTGATTTGTCAAAAGAATTTGAGTTCTCTGCTTTTGCAAGTCCATTAAATGTCGCATTTGGTGCTCAGTATTTAAATCAACAATATCAAATCAAAGCAGGCAATCCTGCCTCTTATTATAAAAGTGGTTCTTCAGGTTTATCAGGCTTTCGTCAAGCAGATGCCGGGAAATGGACACGTGACAGTTATGCAGGATATCTCGATTTAGAAACAGATATTACTCAAAAACTTTCAGCATCTACAGCCTATCGTTATGAGAAATATGATGACTTTGGGGACACCAATAATGCATCTCTTTCGTTACGTTATAAGCTTTTACCTCAAGTTGCGGTACGTGGCTCAGTTTCTACAGGCTTTCGAGCACCGAGTCTGGCACAACAATATTTCACCCAAACTTCTTCGCAATTGGTCAATGGACAGTTTGTTGAGGCTGGAACATTTCCAAGTTCTTCACAAGTTGCACAATTGCTCGGCGCAGAAGACTTAAAAGCTGAAAAATCAAAGAACTATAGCCTTGGCTTGGTATTTACCCCGACTAAAAACCTATATGTGACTTTGGATGCCTACCAAATTGATATTGATGACCGCATTAGCTTATCTTCAAATATCAATGCCAGCAGCCCCGCTGTTCGCGCTTATTTAGTATCTAAAGGGATTACCGATACCAATTTCAGCACGGTTCGTTTCTTTAATAATGCCAGTAATACCCGCACTCGTGGTGTAGATTTAGTTGCCAATTACCAATGGCAAAACCTGCCTTATGGCGAGTTAACCACATCTTTGGCATATAATTTTAATCGCAATAAAGTCACCGATGTCGATAAAAACCCTGAGATTTTAAATGCCTTGGGTGTCAACCTCACCCGTTTAGACCGTCGTGAACAATATGGTCTATTGGCAGGAAGCACGCCTGAACATAAGTTCAGTTTAGCCAATGATTATAAAATTGGAAATTTTGGTATCAATACCAATATCACGCGTTATGGTAGCTTCGAAACTTACAGTAACTCAGGTGCTGCCAGTGATCAGAAATTTTCTGCAAAATGGCTATTGGATTTAGCACTGACATACCAATTAAACGATTGGAAATTTACTGTTGGGGGAGACAACATTACCAATGTTTATCCTGATAAAGATGTTTATGACATCAACAAACCTACTGGCGGAAGTTTACAATACAGCCAGTTCTCACCGTTTGGCTTTAATGGTGCGTTCTATTACGGCAAAATTAATTATAAGTGGTAGGCTTTAAAGTTAACCAAGGGCTTCAAACCGAGTTGAATGGCTCGGTTTTTTATGTGTGTCGTTATTGGGTATATCCCTAACCTGTTCAGAAACGCATACACTAGAATATAATTTTTCTTCATTCATAATTTTAATTAAATCAATTCTATGGGCAAATAAGTTGTTTAATTTTAAAAACATTCATTGCACACTTTGCTTTGAAAGTTTAAATCAATTTGCGTAGGCGCTACCTAACTTTTCAGAAATGAACAGAGACGAGTGACAAAATCTCCTGTTGGATCAGCGAGTATCGGTAAGCTTGGATTACTGATGAACTTTTTTTAAGAAACTTATATACTCAAAACAAACGATATTCAGATTTAATCGAACATGATAAAAACAATTTATGCTGTCATTTTATTCTTGATCATTTTAAATCCTGCACAGGCGGAAGAGTTAAGCTGTCAGCAAGATTATCCTAAAATTATTGCGTCTGACTTAGATCAATTAGGGCAAGATTTAAAGAAAAATGATTATTCATTTATGCAACAAAAAACCCATCCATCTCTGATCAATTATGTTGGTGGTGCAGAAGCTTATCAGCAGCTGCTTAAATACGCTCAAAATCTGCTTGCCAAATCACAGGTAGAAATTGTCAATGTACAATCAAAGCCACCACTTTATAGCTATATCGTAGATCATGAAGAAATTTGCTTTGTACCCAAAACCATCACAATGAAAGTTGCAGGTCAAATTCAAGCAGCATCGCCCTCATTTATGGTCGCCATTCGTTCACTACAATCACATCAATGGACCTATCTGGACGGTGCAGGACTAAAAAATAATCCTCAGATGCTGTTTACACTTTTTCCAAATTTCCCCAAAGATGTAAAACTCCCATTTCAAACAGATGCCATAAAATAAGCTATTGGATGATAACCTTTATAGGGGCTGAAAAGATTTGATAGAAGTTTTGTGCATCAATCTGATATTTATAACCAGCCAAAACATATGCAGTGCCCTTTTCAGAGAAACTCAACTGACCATTTTTAATCTCATGTTTTGCAGAACCTGATAAAACGACAAAATTGCTGAGTTGCTGATTGAGTTTCGCTCCATCTTGCTGAACCAATTGCGCATTGAGTAATACTGGCTGTCCAGCTTTTACTTTGACATTTTTGGGTGCTTGAATATCAACGATGTATTTCGCATAAAGTTGCGCAGAATTGGTGGTTATTCCGTAGGTCCCTGCAATATATAATTTTTTAAATGTTTCATCATTCAATGCCCAAGGCCAAAAACTGATTCCACGGTGCTTGGTCGTTTCTAAAAGATTGATCAAATCAGCACGATAAGCAGGGTTATACGTTGAATTATATTTCTGAACATCGGCATTGATTTGTTTGGCGGCAATTAAAGTATTGCGACTATTGGGCATGCTGCCAACCAATAACCCTCGTGGTATCTCAGACAATTGTGACTGTGCACGCGCAACTTGATCTGCATTAAATGAGGTCGTGACGACTTGATTTTCAACTTGGTACTTTTTAATTTCATCCTGCATTTTTGCAACCAATGCTGGATTGGCACTTTTCATTTCGATCATCAGTACAAAGTTTGGATTGTGCTTAAATGTGGTGAAATATTCTGCAAGGGTTGGAATTGAATAAGCTTTGTTTTTAGATTTTAATTGTTGAACCTGCGCAAGGCTCATTTCTTCAATTTTACCTGTTGAACGTGTAGTGCGATCTACTGTTGCATCATGCATCACCACAAGGTGCTGGTCTTTGGTTAAATAAATATCGTTTTCAACAATATCTGCACCCAAAGCAACTGCATGTTTCGCACTTTCTAAAGTATTTTCATCTTCTAAACTGGGTACACCACGATGCCCAATAATAAAGGGTTTACGCAATAAGGTATTTTTTGGAAACTGCTTTAAAACACTGGCAAATAGTGTACTTTGCGTTGTAATAATCCCATTCACACCTGAAGTCAAAATACTGGCGACATCCTGCGGATCATGTGCTGGTGTATCAACCCACACTGTCATTAAATGACGTTGAATAAAGCTAACACTCGATTTGTTGGCAAGGCTATGCGGAAGAACCACGATGCGTGCATAGGCCTGATTGCTACGGCGCATAATTTCAGAAAGACCTACATGACTCTCCTTTAAATTTTCGCGACTTAAATCTAATACTGTTCGAAGCGTAGGTACAATTTGATGCGCAGACTTGAGTAAATCATCACTTTTGGACAATAAAGTAATATCGCTCATATCGTGAGATTTAGAGAGTAATTTTAAGGCTTCAATACTTTTGGGATCTTTGATTTCTAAAACAGCAATGGTATTGCGCTGCGGATTCACCAAATATTGTTGTAATGTTTCAACCACCTGTCCTGTCTGATCAAGCAAGTTTAAATTGGCATCTAATTGATAATATAACTGATTCGCTGAATTTAATGGACTGCTGGTATTTTTAACTTTTTGAATCAGCGTCGGTGCCAAAGCGACATTAGTTTGAATTTCTTGCACTTGGGTGACTTTATTGGCTAAGTCTGGCAATGCACTGGTTTGTTCAGAGACTTGAATATTTTTAACTTTTAAGACTAGGCCTGTTGCTGAAAGCCCGATGCCGCCTTTGGCAGATCCTTGGTCAAGTTCTACATCTTGCATTAACTGGTGGTTTAAATAGTGTTGTACCCGTTGTCCAGAGACCACAATGCTGGCTTTATACCATTGATTTGCTTTGATGTTCTCCGAAAATGCTTTCGTTTCAGAGACCTCCCACTGCCCGTTACTTTTATGACGACCAAACTCCGTACCATTTTTTGCAGTGGTATCTGTTCTGAGGGTAAATTGATAATAACTGCTTGGAATCACCCCCTGAGTTTCTGTAACATCATAAATCACACTGCCCCAACGCGAGTTATTGACAGCTTGGTCTAAAGTAAATTCGAGATCAATGCGATAATTTTGCTGTTTTTCAAGATTTTGCGGTAATAAAATTGAGGTCGGACTGACTGAATTTGCTCGACCATCAATATGAAGCATCCCATTCTCAACATAGACATTGCCGGCATTGTTGCCAGGAATACGCCAGCCTTGAGGAATTGTTTTTTGCTGAACAAAACTTTGTTGATAAAGTGTTTTAAGCGGCTGCGCGGCAAGTTTAGGCTGATTTTGAGTCGAAATTTTACTTGCAAGTTCAGCATGGCTCAACATCGGCAAAGAAATTAAAACAGCAAAAGATAAAACGGATAATTTCATAAAATTTCTAAACCATTTAGAAGCACTTTGCTCAAGCGTATTTCTAAAATGGTGTCAGCCTAATTTAAATTTTGCCTATATTTTAAACCTTTATATAAAATAGAACATCTATTTAAAAGATGCCTAAGCAAATAAACTTCACAACTATTGTTGCTGCTGTTCTTGTTGCCAACGACGTTGCTGTAAACGCTCACCTTCAACTTCACGCTTATTACGAGCAGACTCATATAATTTTGTGCCTTTCAATTCAGGTGGTAAATATTCCTGTAGCACAAAATTTTCAGGGTAGTTATGAGGATAAAGATAATCCACACCATAGCCTTGTTGTTTCATGAGCTTGGTCGGTGCATTACGTAAATGGAGTGGCACAGGTAGGTTGGACGTTTTTTCTGCAAGTTCTAAGGCTTTATTGATCGCCAAATAAGTGCTGTTACTCTTTGCACTGGTTGCCAGATAAACTGCGCATTGGCCTAAAATAATTCGACACTCAGGCATGCCTATCGCTTGAACCGAGCGGAAACATTCGCCCGCTAAAAGCAAGGCATTTGGATTTGAGTTACCAATATCTTCTGAAGCAGCGATCAACATACGACGAGCGATAAAAACCGGATCTTCACCGCCTTTAAGCATACGTGCCATCCAATACAACGTTGCATCAGGATCACTACCTCGAATAGATTTAATAAACGCAGACACAAGATCATAATGTTGCTCACCTGATTTGTCATAGCGTGCAATATTCTGTTGCGCAACTTTGACCACGATCGCATTGGTCACAATATTTTCAATATCGGACTCAAAGGTACTGGCAATTAAATCGATTAAATTAAGTGCCTTACGTGCATCACCCGCAGCAAACTGAACCAATGCATCAAATTCTTCAATCTGGATATGGCGGTCTTTTAAAAATTTATCTTGTTGAATCGCGCGTAAAATGAGTTCTTGAATCGCCTCATTACTTAATCCATTTAAGGTATACACCTGACAACGAGACAGCAAAGCACTGTTGACTTCAAATGAAGGGTTTTCAGTGGTCGCACCGATCAGGGTAATTTTGCCTTTTTCAACCGCATTCAATAAGGCATCTTGTTGCGACTTATTAAAACGATGAATTTCATCAATAAACACCACCGGTGTTAATAAATCACCGCTGTCAGCAATCACCTCACGGAGCTCTTTTACCCCTGTATTTAAGGCAGATAAGCTAATAAATGTACGATCGACTGCTTGAGCCAATAACAATGCGATGGTGGTTTTTCCAACACCAGGCGGCCCCCAAAAAATAATCGAGGGTAAATGCCCTTGATCAATCATTTGACGGAGTGGTGCTGCGACACCGAGTAAATGATCTTGCCCAATAATTTCAGACAAATCACGTGGACGTAAACGTTCTGGAAGCGGAATTTGAGTGTCTGACATACTGCTTTTTTAATTGATGAATGCTGTCCTTAGTCTACTATGGAAAATCATCAATATTGCACTTTCAGCTTTAAAATAATCGATTCTGCAAAACATCCATTAACGAGGCCTGAAATACTTGACCATGACTAAGATGTGGATAAAGCATTAATTTGCCATCTACGCCTTTAGTGGCTAAATCTAAAACCAATTGACGGTTATTTTGAATCATATCCCGATCTGCATTTGGGCTGATTGGTCTCGTTGTAGACTGAATGATGTCACCTTCCATCACCCATAATTTTTTATTTTTTAATTGCTCAGGCGGGGCTTTTTCAACGGCTTTGAGTAATCGAGAATCTGCCCATGTGAGAGATGGACTGGCTGAAAAATAGTGTGAAAACTTATTATCTATGCTTTGACTATTTAAAAGGGTATCTAAAACAAATAAACCACCATAAGAATGTCCCCACAATGCAGTACGTTGCTTATCCAGTTTTACTTGCGTATTGACCCACGGCATAATTTTTTCAAACAGCACCTGTCTAAATTGTGCACTTCCGCCTGCCATACGTTCAGGATTGCGTGGGTCAGCCGCCACTTTTCCAGATTCATCAGCAGGTGTGTAGTCTACAGACCGTGAAGCGGACTCAAACGGTAACTGGGTTTGATAGCCTATAGCCACCAACACTGGGCTGTCTTGTTCGGATAGTTTTTTTAACAGTGACTCATCTAAACGCGCCATAGCAGAGTTGCCATCTAACATATAAACAGCAGGTAAGATCTTATTTTTATTGATATGTTTAGGAATTCCGACCCAAACTTTATAATGCCGTTGTTGATCTGCGGATTGAAAATTTTTTACTTGAAATTGATAATAACTGGAGCCTTGCTCCGCAATATTTGGCCCTAAAGCTTGCAAATCTGGTTTTGCATAAACATTGGAGTGAATACCGAAACTCAGGCTGATTGCACATACACAGAATGCACTTTTTTTGAATAACCAAGATAAAGCAAACATTTTAAAACACATCAAACTGAAGAGTTTGCCTATCATATTACTATTTGATAATGATTATCAATTCATAATTGATTCAAATGATTTACCGCACCCATCTTACAATGTATTCATCGATTTCTTCTTCATTGACTTCTGTTTCGGAGATACAACGCCCAGCAGCAGATTTTCTGGCTTTAATCACATTGCTTCTTGAGCCTGTGATCAGATAGTGCCATGCCGGTAAATTTTTACCTTCATTCACCCGACGATAAGCACAACTTGAAGGCAACCAATGAATATTGGCTAATTTTTCAGGGCTTAATTGAATACAGTCAGGTACATAATCTAAACGATTAGGATAGTCAGAACACTGCGCGGTAGTACAATCGAGGAGTTTACAAGACACTTTGGTATAGGCTATTTCATGTGTGTCATCATCTTCTAATTTTACCAAACAGCACAGCCCACAACCATCGCACAACGCTTCCCACTCGGTCGGATTTAACTCAGACAGTGTATAATTCTTCCAAAACTGGGGGCGGATCTCAAAGGTCATGGCATAACATTAAAGTCATTTAAGGCGAAATAATTATATCAGTATATAAGCAGAAATTAGAAAATTTAAAACAGAACAAACCTTTACATATTGCTTTATTAATCACACTTTTTAAACACAACTTCACAAGTCCCTCAGATTTTTCTGCCTATACTGAAAATACATAACAAAAATATGGAGATGAATCTTATGTTTCGTTGGGCAATTATTTTCGCTGTGATCGCCTTAATCGCAAGTTTATTTGGTTTTGGTGGTGTTGCGGGAATGTCTAAAGACTTCGCAGTCATTCTTCTCGTTGTCGCGGTAATCCTCGCGATTGTTGGTTTTATTTCGAGAGGAAAAGTTTAGCTTTTCCTGATCAATTTTCATAAAAGAGAAGAACCTTGGTTCTTCTCTTTTTCATTTGAAAACGACCTTTTTCATTCATAAATTTTCACATTTCTATTGTAAATATTCGAAATTTAGTCATTTGAATCTTATATATTTATGCTTTAATCAATCTCATTCTCGCCGATACACAAGGATTAACAGATGACTCTTGCAATCAAAACTCGTGAAATTCAATACCAAGCAAAAGATAGAACAACTTTAATCGGTTATTTTGCTGCGCCTGAATCCGCACAACCAGTTGCAGGTGTGATTGTTGGTCCAGAATGGTGGGGCCGAAATGAGTATTCTGAACAACGTGCTCGAGAGTTGGCACAACATGGTTTTGCTGCGCTGGCAATTGATATGTATGGCGATAAAAAAACCACGGCTGTTGCGACTCAAGCCCATGAGTGGATGATGCAAACCTTCCAACATGAGCAGACCATTGTTGAGCGTTCAGCTGCGGCTTTGGCTGCTTTAGCAGCACAACCAGAAGTCGATGCAACGCGTTTGGCTGCGATTGGATTCTGTTATGGTGGTAAAGTGATATTAGATTTGGCACGCTCAGGTGCTGACTTAAAAGCTGCAATTACTTTCCATGCAAATTTATCTGCGCAAAAAGCAGCGGAAGCAGAAAAATTTAAAGCGCAAGTGTTAGTGCTACATGGTGAAAAAGACAGCATGGTGTCTTTGGCAGATGTCGAATCGTTTAAACAAGAAATGCAGCATGCTCAGGTAAAATCTGAAGTGATCATCCTGAAAGATGCTAAACATGGCTTTAGTAACCCACAAGCAGATGAAAAAGCAAAAGCCAATGGCGTAGATCTAGGTTATAACGCCGAAGCAGAAAAAGCTGGATTAGCAGCAATGTATGATTTATTAGATCGCACCTTGGCTTAACCTACTCTAGCTTAATTAAAATACGTTCTACGTCGATTAAGACAACAAAACGAGGGATTAGAAATGACTGAAAAAGTATGTCCTTATTGTGACTTTGAAGAATTTGATATCATTGATAAAAATGAATTTGGTGCAATTTTGCCTGAACATAACCCTTTGTCTAAAGGTCATTCAGTGATTATTCCTTTGCGCCATATTGCTTCTTTTTTTGAGGTTTCAGAGAAAGAACGTAAAAGCCTTTCCTCTTTATTGGAACTGGCACGTAACGAGCTTAAGATTCGCCATCAACCTGAAGGATTCCATATCGCCTTTAATGATGGTCATGTGTTTGGTGAAGACCAAAGTGAACATTTCCATATTCACATTATCCCACGCTATAAAAACGAACCGCTTAAACTCGATAAGCGTTGGGGTATCATCAATGAAAACTAAGTTGTGACTATAAATGCTTTTGAAAAGACGCTTTGGCGTCTTTTTTTATGCAGATTACTGCTCAAGTTTAAGATAATTTTCCGCAATAAATTTATCTTGGTTATACTGAGCATCCAATTTTTACGCTAGATTGTTATGTCGCAATTTTCATTTTCAGATGCGCTATTGACTTGGTTTGATCAACACGGGCGCCATGATTTACCGTGGCAAGTGGCTGATGATCCATACAAAGTTTGGGTGTCTGAGATTATGTTGCAACAAACACAAGTCAAAACTGTACTGCAATATTTTGATAAATTTATCCAACGCTTTCCGACTGTCGATGATTTGGGTAAAGCCTCATGGGATGATGTTGCCCCCTATTGGGCAGGATTAGGCTACTACGCCCGTGCACGCAATTTGCATAAAGCAGCAGGCGTGGTCAGCCAGCAAGGGCATTTTCCACAAAGCTTAGAACAATGGGTGGAACTTTCAGGTATTGGTCGCTCTACTGGTGGCGCACTGATGTCGCTTGGCTTACGCCAATATGGCGTCATTATGGATGGCAATGTAAAACGTGTTTTGGCCCGTTTCTTTGCCATTGAAGATGACCTGAGTAAACCCATCCATGAACGAGCCATGTGGCAACTGGCGGAAAGCTTATGCCCAACTGAACGCAACCATGACTATACCCAAGCAATTATGGATTTGGGTGCAACCATTTGTACGCCCAAAAAGCCACTCTGCTTATACTGTCCCATGCAACAACATTGCCAAGCCCATCAACAAGGGCTAGAAACCGAACTGCCTTACAAGAAAGCTAAAAAGCCTGTTCCTGTTAGAACTGGCACAGTGTTATTAATTGAGTCCGATCAACAATGGTTATGGGAACAGCGTCCCAACAGTGGTTTATGGGGAGGCTTATGGAGTTTACCGATTTTTGAAAATGAGCTTGCGTTTCAACAGCTTTGTCAAAGTCTAAAACTTATTTCAACTGTTGAACCTGTCCAAATCTCGCATAGCTTTACCCATTTCACATGGATTTTAAATGCGCATATTGTTCGAGTTGAATCAGACCAAAAAGAATACCTCCAGGCTGAACTTGGGGGCGAATGGTTAACACCACAAAAAGCTACACAAATGGGCATCCCTACAGCCATGAAAAAATTGATCTCAGCAGTAAAAATATGACATAGTCAGACACGGGTATTCGAAGCATATTTCAATTTTAATTTGCCCTTTTGAAACTTGAAAAAAAGGATTTCTCGTGTCACGTAGCATCCAATATTGCTTGATGGCCTTGCTTGCCATTATTTTAACTGCATGTACCACTGCACCTAAAAAGCCAAGCTCATCTAAGCCACAGCTTCCACAAGCTCAAATTAACCGCCTAAAAGCAATGTCAATGCCAACCCGATTGGCAATTCCTGTAGATGGAGTAAAACCACAAAACCTCACAGATACTTGGGGTGCATCTCGCAGTGCTGGGCGAGCACATGAAGGAATTGACATCATGGCTTCACGTGGAACCAAAGTTTATAGTAGTACTGAAGGTGTAATTGCCAGCTTAAAGAGCAATAATCTGGGGGGTAAAGTGATTTGGCTCATCGGACCAGGTGGTGTTTATCACTATTATGCTCATCTAAACGATCACAAACGTGGTCTACAAGAAGGCGATTACGTTAAAAAAGGTCAGTTAATCGGCTATGTCGGCAATACTGGAAATGCACGACATACTGCACCGCATTTGCACTATGGACTATACTTAAGAGGTAAAGGCCAAGGTGCAGTCAACCCCTACCCTTATTTACGTTAATTTTAGATTGAATCAATTTAGGAATATTCCATGTCAGAAGCATTGCTTGAGCGTTTAGTTGAATTTGCAGAATCAGGCAATCAACAAAAAATTGCCCTCAATGGACAAAATCATCAAGGCTGGATTATGGAAATCACCGATGAAGCATTAATGATCAGTACTGGCTTTACAGACAAAGCGGGTAAAGATATTTGGGTAAATTTTAAAGATTTACAACATGCGCAACTTTCCTATTGGGACAACAAACAAGATCAATGGGTCGAATTTAAACTTTAGAGAATTAAAACTTAAATCAATCAGAACAATGGTAGATCTTTTATGGCAAATAAACGCTGTGGTTGGTGTTCAGATGATCCTATTTATATTGAATATCATGATCAAGAGTGGGGTAAATCCAATCGAGATGAACAGCATTTATTTGAAATGCTTTGCCTAGAGGGGCAACAAGCAGGTTTATCTTGGATTACTGTTTTAAAAAAGCGTGAAAGCTACCGCGCCCAATTTTTTAACCACCCGATTCAAACCATCGCCAATTTTACTGAACAAGAGCTTGCACTAAAATGTCAGGATGCTGGGCTGATTCGCCATATCGGGAAATTAACGGCAATTCGTGACAATGCCATTGCATGGCAAAACATGAAAGCTCAAGACATCGATATGGTGAACTGGTTATGGGATTTCGTCGACCAGCAAGTACAACTCAATGATGTCCCTGATTATAAATTAGCACCGGCACAAACCGAAACCAGTCAAAAGCTTTCCAAAGCGTTAAAAAAGAATGGTTTTAAATTTGTTGGTCCAACCACTTGCTATGCCTTTATGCAAGCAGTGGGTATGGTCAATGACCATGAAAATGATTGTATATCCCGCTAAAAGTTTAACTGAGCAAACAGGAAGGATTCACATGTCAAATAATACGTTTCATGCTTATGCTGCCTTAGAGGCAGGTGCAGCACTTGTGCCCTATCAATTTGATGCAGGTGAATTACAGCCTCATCAGGTCGAAGTCAAAGTTGAATATTGCGGTTTATGCCATTCCGATGTTTCAGTGATTAACAATGAATGGGGAAATTCAGTTTTCCCAGTGGTTGGCGGTCATGAAATTATCGGTACCATCACTCAGCTGGGTTCAGAAGCGAAAGGATTAAAAGTCGGTCAACGTGTCGGTATCGGTTGGACTGCGGAAAGTTGTCAGCACTGTGATCCATGTGTTAGTGGTCAACAAGTGCTTTGCACAGGGGGTTCAGTTGCAACTATCGTTGGTCATGCAGGCGGGTTTGCAGATAAGGTCCGTGCAGGTTGGCAGTGGATTATTCCTTTTCCTGAAGATTTAAACCCTGAAAGTGCTGGCCCTTTATTGTGTGGTGGTATCACTGTTTTTGACCCAATCTTAAAACATCAAATTCAAGCAGTTCACCATGTTGGTGTCATTGGGATTGGTGGCTTAGGTCATATGGCCATTAAAATACTCAAAGCGTGGGGTTGTGAGATCACTGCCTTTACATCGAGTTTGGATAAAACAGATGAACTTAAAGCGATGGGTGCAGACCATGTGGTCAATAGTCGCGATGCCAATGCTTTAAAAGCACAACGTGGCAAATTTGATTTATTGCTCTGTACGGTAAATGTGAGTTTGGACTGGAAAGCATATCTCAATACACTGGCGCCAAATGGCACAATTCATATGCTAGGTTTAGTCCTCGAACCGATGCCGATTCCAGCGGGTGCACTGATTGGCGGTGCAAAATCAGTGACTGGTTCACCAACAGGCTCCCCTTTTGCATTGCGTCAATTATTACAATTTGCCGCACGCAAAAACATTGCACCACAAATTGAAGTTTATCCAATGTCAAAAATTAATAAGGCTTTGGAGCGACTTCACTCTGGAAAAGCCCGTTATCGTATCGTATTAAAAGCGGATTTCTAATTTCAGCAAGATGCCCCATTTACACCGACATCAGTCATCGTCAATGGGGCAATGTGTAATGCCGTTTGTAAACTATAATCAAATCGCCTGATTATTCAGACAAGTGATTTTATTTCAATAACCCATATTTAATTAATTTTATGTTTTTTATACAATTTGTTAGAAGCTTTTGGTGATTAATTTATTTTGTACTTTTGAATCATAGGTGGTCTTTCTATCGTGAGGCGACATGGATGTCGCCATGTTGAGCGGGGGTATAGGATGTACCCCTCGCTCAACGAAAGATTTTTGTCATCTTTTCATCTCTGAAAAGTGAGGCATCACCTACGCAAATCTATTTAGACTTTAGAGGTAAAGCGTGGTAATGAAAGCTTTATATTATTAAGCAATATATTCATCGCATTGATTTTATTGATCAAGAAAAATTATATTTTACTGTATGTGTTTTTAACAGATTGACTATTAGTCATTGATTCCTAGATAGAAATATTCAAGAGTTCAAATTACCCATTTAGAAGTTTAAGCCACACTCTTGGCTGACAATTCCCCCCTTACCCAATCTGCCAATAACATAATTGCATCCTGAATTTCCTGAGACAATTCATGGCCTGCATTTAAGCGAATACAATTGTTATAACGGTGATCCTCACCAAAAATAATCCCTGGCACAATATTGATACTGTATTGCTGTGCATAATAATACAACGCCAAGCTATCAATCTGTTCTGGGAACTGTAACCACAAGGCATAACTTCCCTGCGGTTGATTTAAACGGATCTCAACCCCATAAAAAGCATGTTGAATAAACTGTAAATATTGCGCAACTTGAGCCATCAACTTAGGGCGTAACTCACTCAAATGCTGACGATAGGCTCGGCTATAAATCAAATCAGCAAGACCCAATTGCAATGGTGTATTGACCGAAACATTTTGTAAAATCAACTTGGCATGTAAGTGCTGTAAACGTTGTGGCAAACAGAACCAACCGACTCGATAAGAGGTCGACAACGACTTGGAAACCGATCCGCAATAAACTACATAGCCCTGTTGATCCCAATATTTAATCGGTAAAGGGCGTTTGGCATTAAAGCTACATTCAGCATAAATATCATCTTCAATCACGTAACACTGATACTTCGCTGCCAGCTGTGCGATTTTTTCTTTCTCAGCATTAGTCAAACAGAAGCCTAAAGGGTTTTGAAAATTGGCGGTTAATAAACAGACTTTTGCGCCTGAGTTTTGCATCTCTTGTTCTAAACGCTCCAGATCAAAACCTTCGGTATTGGCAGGGATTTCAATAATTTTTCGTTTGAGCAACGCCAATAATTGCAACTGACCATTATAGTTTGGCGTGGGTACAATCACACTGTCACCGATTTGGCTAAGGCTTTGAATCATCACAGACAATGCCGGCATACAACCATTGCTGATATAAATATCTTCTTTGGCAATATAAAAACCATCTTCAGCCCAATGTGCTGACAATGCCTCTCTTAACTGAAGGTGCCCTTGGCGGTCATTATATAAAAAGTCTTCTGGCTTACTGTGCTTTAAAGCACGTTGTATTGAACGGCGTAAGGCCTCTACAGGAACTAAATTAGGCGATAACTGAATCGAACCTAAATGGATCAGTTTATTATTGATTGCTGCTTCATGAATTTGAATTTGTAAGTCTAGATTTGAAACCTCACGCGCTCTCGACTTAAAATCAGGATGGTCAGGTACAGCAATCTGTGGGGCTTTTTGCTGCGATTGAACAAAATAGCCAGACTTTTCTTTGACGTAAATCAAGCCTTGCGCTTCAAGCAATTCATAACAACTCTTTGCTGTATTCAGACTAATATTTTGCAATGCTGCAAATTTTCGCAAAGAGCTCAGACGTTGCCCAACGGCCAACTCTCCACAATAAATTTTCTGTGCAATTTGTTGTGCTAATGTTTGATATTGAAAAGCCATATCTGTACTCAAATTTTAATATTTGTTGTATCTGTATCTGTAAAGTTAACAGATTTATGCTTCATTCACAGCCAATTTTTACAAACAAATTGATTTGAAAGGAGAAAAAAATGAGAACGATCGCTTTAATCAGTATTGTCTTTGGATTAACTGCTTGCCAGCCTCAGCAGGTCAATCAAGCTGCTCAGAAACAACATTTTGTATGTAAATCTTTGATTGAAGGCTTTTTAAAAACACAAAATTTAGCTGAGTATCAGCTTGATCATCTAGAACCCACCTTACACCAGACTGCAGCTGTGCGAAACTACCGCTACCATGCCAGTAGTGATCAACGGATGAAGATTAATATCCCGGTGCAAAAAGACTTGACGTTTAAATGTCTTCAGACAGCAACTGATCATTTTGAAATCCAATTGGTCAATCCACAAAAACCCAGTAGCCAAACTTTACTGAGTCTGGATTTACCACCACAAAAGACTATCGAAACTTTGACAGCTTTTGCGTTAAAAACTCAATAAATAAACGGACACGCTTTGGTAAATGTTCTTGTTGATAATACACTGCATGGATGTGTTGCTCATAAAGCTCTATTTGATCTTCAAATAGAGCAATCAAGCGTCCTTGCTTTATATCTTTTAAAATCTCAAACTCAGACAATCTCGCAATTCCATGCCCGCGTAAACACAGTTGACGGACAGTTTCACCACTGGATGCTTTGATTTTTGGTTTGACAGTAAGCCTTTCTCCATTGACTCGAATCGGCCAAGTATTTAAACGGCTGACTTTGCTAAAGCCAATTTGGGTATGATTTAAAATATCTTGCGGTGTTGCTGGATAACCATGTGTAGCTAAATACTCAGGACTGGCAACGATATATAATCGGCTTTTACACAACAAACGCGCATGTAAGCTCGAATCATTAAGATCACCAAAACGTATTGCAACATCTGTCTTATGTTCTAATAAATCGATGATCTGATCGTTACTGTTTAACTCTATTTCTATTTCAGGATACAACTGAGAAAACTCTTGCATCAACGGTGCAATCACATGTAATACAAAAGGTGTCGCGGAATCCACGCGAATCAGCCCAGATGTATCACTGTCAGATTTTAATAAAGCATCTTCTGCTTCATTGAGGTCATGCACAATTTTTCGGGCTTTTGCTAAAAATAATTGCCCCTCTTGGGTCAACTTAAGTTTACGTGTTGTTCGCTCTAATAAGGTGACATTCAGTTTAGATTCAAGTCGTTGCAAGGCTCGACTTACACCTGAAGTGGTTTGTTCAAGATGCGTTGCTGCTGCAACAATCGAACCACTATCAACAATATTAATAAAAGCCTGTAATTCTTCGAGTGTAGATTTCATTGCTGTCAGCGCTCTGCTTATTGTTGATTTCTAGTCAATAATATTTTGCATATTCCTGTATTTTTCCGCAACAATTAAAGTAGCAAAATACACCCAATGTCAGAAAATAAAGTGAAATCCAGCATGACAAACATCGTTCCTCAATTTGGTGTCGGTACTTTCCGTTTAACAGGACAAACTGTGATTGACTCGGTCAAAACAGCCTTAGACGTTGGTTATCGTGCTGTAGACACTGCTCAAATCTATGGCAATGAAGCAGAAGTCGGTCAGGCCATTGCAGAAAGCCATATCCATCGTGATGATTTGTTTATCACAACAAAGATATGGACAGATCATTATCAAGCCGACAAACTTATTCCAAGTCTTAAAGACAGCTTACAGAAACTAGGTACTGATGCAGTCAACTTAACCTTGATTCACTGGCCAGCACCAAGTCTAGGAATTTCTGTTGCAGAAATGATGCTGAACCTGTTAGAAGCAAAAAAGCTGGGCTTAACTGAACATATTGGAATTTCAAACTTCAATATCGACTTATCGCAACAAGCCATTGCTGCTGTAGGACTTGAAAATATTGCCACCAACCAAATTGAACTTAGCCCTTATTTGCAAAATGATAAGTTGGTGAATTTTTTACAGTCACAAAATATTGATGTGACCTCTTATATGACTTTGGCGTATGGTAAAGTTTTAAATGACCCAACATTAACTGAAATTGCCAAACAGCATCAGGCTTCTAGCGCTCAAATTGCATTGGCATGGGCATTGCAGAAAGGCTTTGCTGTCATTCCGTCATCGACTAAACGTGAAAACTTAATTGCCAACTTAAAAGCACAAGAGATTCAGTTATCTGCTGAAGAAATGCAATTAATCGCGCAATTGGAACGTAATGGTCGTGAGGTTGATCCTGAAAACTTAGCACCTCAGTGGGATGTTTAATTCACTGCTGGAGTAAAAGTGATTTAAAGCAGCGCAAATCTTGGCTCAGGCTTTGATTAGCAAAGTTTGGTTGCTAGGTTTTTGCTTACTAGGCTTCGAAACAGGCTTTACCGCCTTTTGATCATGACTTAGATTGCTTCGCAAGATTATTTTCTTGCGAAGCTTTATTTTGTCACTTCATCAACATAGCGGCTGAAAAGTAAATGACCATCCCAGTGATTGACCAAACGCTGTTACACCCCATCATTTTCAATATGCTGTATATTTGAGATTCCTCATGAAATTAAATTTTCCCTTGCTCGCATTGGCCATTGGTGCTTTTGCAATAGGAACAACAGAATTTTCTCCTATGGGCTTTCTTCCCCAAATTGCAGAAAATTTGAATATTTCAATCCCAACCGCAGGTATGCTGATCACCGCTTATGCACTCGGAGTTATGATTGGCGCACCGTTTATGACCTTATGGTTTGGACGGTTCCCACGACGTAAAGCGCTTATTCTAGCCATGATTATTTTTACCATTGGCAATATTCTCGCTGCAATTGCCCCCAATTATTGGGGCTTAATGGCCGCTCGAATCCTGACCAGTCTCAATCACGGGGTATTTTTCGGGATTGGTTCCATTGTTGCAACAAGCGTCGTACCTAAAGACAAACAAGCCAGTGCAGTTGCCACCATGTTTATGGGCCTCACCATTGCCAACATCGGTGGTGTGCCTTTAGCCACATGGGTTGGGCAGAATATTGGCTGGCGTATGTCATTTGCAGCAATCGCCTTACTCGGCGTGATTACTATGCTGTCACTATGGAAAGCCTTGCCTGAAGATAAAGCAAGTCAACGTCCTGATGTCAAAGCAGAATTAAAAGTGCTGACTCGGTTGCCTGTAGTTCTTGCATTGCTCACCACGGTGATGAGTGCAGGTGCAATGTTTACCCTCTATACCTATATTGCGCCTAGCCTACAAAACATCACCCATGCAAGCCCGATGTTTATTACCTTGATGCTGGTACTGATTGGGATTGGTTTTTCAATTGGTAATCACTTAGGTGGGAAATTTGCAGACTTGTCACTGACCAAAACATTGACCAGTTTCTTGCTGTTACTGATGGTGAGCATGTTGCTGTTCCCTATACTGGCTCAAACTCAAATTGGTGCAGCATTGGCACTGATTGTCTGGGGAGCAGCGGCCTTTGCCGTGGTCCCACCTTTACAAATGCGTGTCATGTCTGTTGCTCATGAAGCACCTGGATTGGCATCTTCGGTAAATATCGGGGCATTTAATTTAGGCAATGCTTTAGGTGCAACAGCTGGTGGAGCAGTATTGAGTATGGGCATGAGTTATGCTGCGGTGTCTATTGCAGGTGCGGTACTCACAGCTTTAGGGTTAGTGCTGGTTTTTATTCAGATGAAAATGAATAAAGCACCTGCACAACAATATAGCCATTCAGCGTAGCGCTTAACAATCGTCACAAAGACTACAAGTAACCTTTCTTTCTACATCAATACCTTGAGAAAGGTTACTTTCAATAGTTAAATGAACGGAAAGATCTGCCAAGCATTATTTTTTCGAATATAGCGTTGTTTCGTCAATAAGTGATCTGCTTCAGGATTATTGATCAAACAATGCCTATTTTAAAATATCAGGCAAAGCTGTAAAGGGTTTATTCTTTGCCAATTCTGTTTTCATTTTCTGCAACATCTGATAAGGCTGCTGTTCGACCAAAATATTGGTTAAGCTGGCAGGAATGGAACCTTCTGGATTGGCATGTCCAGAGGTAATGACTTTGACTTTATTGGCACCGAGTTTTTGAAAGGTCCAATCACCTGAATAATCTTTTAAACGCACATAGTCAGGATTTAATGCTTTACCTTGCTGAATCGCAGAATTCTTAATAAAAATGCTGCCATTTGCATCTTTAGACATGGTTCCTTTAACCACCATGTCGCGATCTTTTAACGGAAAGGGAAAATCTAAAACCATATAAATGCTGAATTCACCTTTTTTATCATCGCGAGATAAAACTTCAGCTTTGGCAACATTGGGGACCCATTTCGGTGAGTTTTTGACGTCCAATACCAAAGCGACAGCACGATCAATCGGCACGTCTAATGTTGTTTCAGCTTTATAAGACAACACAGAATTACTGGCATCCTTGTATGTCCATACCTGAATGTTATTTTTATTCAAACTCAATTTGGCATTGCTTGGTAAAGCAGCTTGTGTAGTCAGGCCAAAAGCACTGATTACACAAGCAAATAACATCACTGTTTTTTTCATTTTTGAATGTTCAAAATTTGACTAATTGTTTTAATTCTATCGCATCAGATTTTAAGCTTAAATATCATTTAAGCCTAAAACGTCTTTCATATCGTATTTTTTTGCATCTTTGCCGACAACCCAAGCGGCTGCACGTACAGCACCGGCAGCAAAATTCATACGATTCGTGGCTTTGTGTGTCACTTCTACACGCTCACCTTCGCCAATAAACATCACTGTATGTTCGCCCACAATATCACCACCACGAATCGTTTCAAAACCAATGGTTTCACGTTCACGTGGACCTGTATGCCCCTCACGACCATAGACAGCAACTTTCTTTAAATCACGACCCAGTGTGTCAGCAACAGCTTCACCCATCATCAGAGCAGTACCTGATGGTGCATCTACTTTATGACGGTGATGTGCTTCAATAATTTCAATATCCACAGTATCGCCAAATACTTTAGCTGCCAACTCAAGTAATTTAATCGAAACATTCACACCCACTGAATAATTTGCCGCATAAACAATCGGTGTTTGAGTCGCAGATTGATTTAACAGCTCTTTTTGTTGATCCGAGAAACCCGTTGTACCAATCACCATCGCAACACCAGCAGCACTGCATAGTTTTAAATTATGTTCAGTTGCAACAGGCGCAGTAAAATCAATTACCACATCCACATCTTTGAGGATCTCTTCCAAGTTGCCAACCACTTTAATCCCCACAGCACCAATTCCTGCAAGCTCTCCTGCATCTGCACCAATTAATGTGCTTTCCGGGCGCTCTACTGCAGCAGCAAGTTGAAAACCTGCTTGTTGTACAGCTTGAATCAATGTACGGCCCATACGGCCACCTGCACCTACAATACCAATGCGTGGAGCTGCTGACATACGATCTTCCTAAATCTGAATTTGAAAATTTGGCTCTACTATAACAAAACTCGGTTCTAAGACGACGTTTCAATATAAAAAAATACTGTGATCTTTTTGCTTGCTTTGGGATCTGATGCGCTCATTGGTCCAAAATAGCCTGAACGAATAAATAGATTAATTTTATAAAATATATCGGTAAAACTTTGAAAAATTTACAACTTTTCAAATTTATTTCATCAAAATGCAAGAATCCCACAGCAGACTACATGCCACGAATGAAAATAATATGGCTTATAAGGAGATCAATATGCATTCGAATAAAGTGGCTTTCGCTCTGGTACTCGGCATGATGATGACAAATGTTTGGGCTGAATCAGCGCCTGCAACAACATCAGCAACAACTGAAGAAAAAACGCTTGCTCAACCCAATAGCAACACAGCATCTGAACCTCAAACAGAAGTTCGTGTTGAAGATATTGATGCACCAATCATCGAATAATAAGTACCTATTTTTCAGCGGTTGAGGGTATCTCCAATACCTTCAACCTCTCATTTTAAAAATAACTCAATTCAATTGTAATTATCATCATAAAAATTAGGCACTACAACCAAACATCAACACTTATATTATTTTTAAATTATCTAAAAACTGCTTGAAATGTGTATTAAATTACAGCTAAAAATAACTAAAAAACAAAATTTAAATTTTTCAGATCTGTAAGGTCTGTTAATAATTCGTCTATGTTTGCGATTTTGCGTTTTTTTAACTGATACTAGGCACAAAATACCAAATCTAGTCTTTCTAAATAATGACAAACATCGTTTTGCAAAATAACGATGTAGTAGCAAAATACGCTACACTAAAAGCGCTTGGACGCAATCATAAAAAGCATATATCAAAGGAAATACCATGCAACTCAAAAAAATCATTTTAGGATTGATGATGACAACAACTGTTTCACTAGTTTGGGCCGAAGACACCACACCGCCTACCGCTCCATCATCAGAATCATCGACACCAGCAACACATCCCGCGGTGATACTCCCCCAAGATGATAATTCAATAGATGCTGCCCCGGATGACAACGAATTTGATTTATCACCATCGAATCTAGCATCAAAATAAAAAAAACGGAGCAACAAGATCTGTTGCTCCGTTTTTACATATTCAATGTTTAGCTTGCTAAATGAAAAGATCTAAACTCAATTAGTCAAATAAACGATCGAAGAAAGATTTTTTCTTCGGTGACGATTTATTGTCATCACTTTCCATCGTGGCTTGAAGTTCTTTCAATAGCTCACGTTGACGGCTGGTCAAATGTACAGGTGTTTCCACCACAATACGGCAAAGTAAGTCACCTTGCATACTGCTACGTACAGGTTTTACCCCTTTACCACGTAGTCGGAACATTTTACCGGTTTGTGTACCTTCAGGCACTTTCAAACTGACTCGGCCATCCAATGTTGGAATTTCAAGTTCTTTACCTAAAGCAGCATCTGCGATACTAACAGGTACATCCATATATAAGTCTGCACCATCACGTTGGAAGATATCGTGCTCACGTACTACGACTTCAACGTATAAATCACCAGATTGACCATCACGAATCGCTTCACCTTTACCCGTTAAGCGAACGCGATCACCATTATCAACACCTGCAGGAATAGTAACTTCAAGAGTTTGCTGACGATCTGATACACCTGAACCATGACATTTGCTGCATGGATTTTTAATAATTTTACCTTGTCCACGACAGGTACTACATGTCTGCTGAACAGAGAAGAAGCCCTGTTGCATACGCACTTGACCTGCACCATGGCAAGTCTTACAGGTTTCTACATCATTTGGATTTTTTGAACCTTTACCATCACACACATCACAAGGTGCTGGTGCAGTAAAGGTAATGGTTTTCTTAACGCCTCTCACCGCTTCTTCGAGTGTTAATTCCATGACATAACGCAGGTCGGAACCACGACGCGCACGTTGCTGACCACGGCCACCTCCGCCAAAAGCGCCACCAAAGATGTCACCAAACTGACTGAAAATGTCTTCGGCGCTGAAACCACCACCAAAGCCACCGCCGCCCATACCACCTTCAAAGGCGTTATGACCCATACGGTCGTACATGCTACGTTTTTCACCGTCAGAAAGAATTTCATATGCTTCCGCACATTCTTTAAACTTTTCTTCAGCTTCTGAGTTGTCAGGATTACGATCTGGATGATACTTCATCGCCAACTTACGGTAGGCTTTTTTAATTTCATCATCACTAGCGGTTTTAGCAACACCTAAAACCTCATAATAATCACGTTTAGCCATGATTGGCGATGCTCCACAAAATTTGATAATACTTCTATGCAGAGTAAATTGGGGGCGATGTTATTTTTTACAAGCGTGAAATGTGGTTTTTTTTAAAAAACAGCTTTTTTCTGTAAATATTTAGTAAAACCTTTGAGCCATGTATTGAGTAAATATAACCACGCAATGGCACTAAATACCACACCAGCCACAGTGCACGCTTTTACCCAAATGAAACTGTCCCAATAGAAAAAGATTAACGGAATAAACCATAGCGCAGCAAAGGCTGCCAAAATCAAAAAAATGAGAGCATTGCGCATAATCCACAACGCTTGCGCATGTATCCATACCTCTGCATTATCTGCCACTGCTACTTTACGTGCTAACCAATACGCCAACACGGCTGTAATCACCGTAAACAATGCAAGAAACATAAACAAATAAGAGCTCGTAATAAATTTACGATGCTGTTCTGGATTTGTTTGCCCCATGGGTGTTTTTGACCTCAAATTTATTGCATACCGATTTACTTATTATGCAATAAAATTTCCTATGTTATTTTCTGTTAAAGATTAAGTGCTACTATATTGAAGTTTTCAATTTTTCGCACCTAATATTCTCAACAATTTATGTATTTTCTGTAGTTTTTTTAATCTTAAACCAAGTCGCATACAGCGCTGGTAAGAAAAATAACGTTAAAAGTGTCGCAATAATTAAGCCACCCATAATGGCCACTGCCATTGGTCCAAAGAAAATACTCCGAGAAAGCGGAATCATGGCCAATACTGCTGCCAAGGCGGTGAGAATAATTGGACGGAATCGACGAACTGTAGCATCCAAAATCGCATCCCATTGATTCTGCCCTGATCGAATATCTTGTTCGATCTGATCAATCAGAATCAGTGAGTTACGCATAATCATTCCAGATAATGCAATGGTACCCAGCATCGCCACAAAACCAAAAGGCTTATTGAATAAGAGCAGGAATAAGACCACCCCAATTAAACCTAACGGCGCTGTCAAAAATACAATGAATGAGCGAGAAATACTCTTTAACTGCAGCATCAGCAAAGTAAATACCACCGCAAGGAATAATGGCATCCCTGCATTCACAGAGGTTTGCCCTTTTGCCGACTCCTCTACCGCGCCACCAACTTCTAACAAATAACCACTTGGTAAGGTTGTACGGAGCTGATCCATTTTTTCAGCCAGCTCATTGACCACCGTTGCAGGCTGTAACTTGGTCCGAATATCTGCACGTACAGTAATGGTCGGTAATCGATTGCGGTGCCAAATTAAACCATCTTCAAATTTATATTGAAGCGTAGCGATCTGCGCCAAAGGTACGGTGGTACCTTTACTTGTTGGAACAGCAAGACTGGATAATGCTTCAACATTGACACGCTCAGCCTGATCACCGCGGATACGAACATCAATCAGCTCACGTTTTTCACGATATTGATTGATAATTGCACCCGATATCGAACTGTTTAAAAAATTCGCCAAATCTTCTGAGGTTACACCCATTTGACGGGCACGATCTTGATCAATCACCAACGAAATGATTTTACTTTGCTCACCCCAGTCCAAATGAACATTTGCGGTATTTGGATTTTCACCCACCAGTTGAGCAACTTTTTGCGCTTCCTGACGAACAATTGCAATGTCTTCACCCGATACACGAAATTGCAATGGATAGCCAACAGGAGGACCATTTTCTAATAAAGAGACACGAATACGCACCTGTGGCAATAATTGGCGAATTTGCGTATCTAAGGATTTACGAATTTCATCACGATCATCCAGTGACGATGCTAAAACCACAAATTGTGCAAAACTGGCTTGTGGCATCTGTTGATCTAAAGGCAGATAGAAACGTGGTGTACCTGTCCCGACATAAGCAACATAATTATCAATACCCTTTTGCTTGGATAAAAATGCCTCGACTTTCTTCACAGCATCTTCAGTTGCAGTCAGTGATGCGCCTTCTTCCAGTTTTAAATCAACCAAAATTTCGGCACGGTTTGAAGACGGGAAAAATTGTTGGGGTACAAACTTAAACATCACCACAGACAGGACAAAAACCCCAACCGTAATTGAAATGACGGTTTTTCTATAGGTCACGCACCAATTCACCAACTTTCTAAAGCTTTGATAAAATTTAGATTGATATGGATCAAAATGCTCACCAGTATGATGAATCACGGGCTGAGGTTCTGGTTGCTTACGTAATCTTGCAAGAAGACGCTGATACCACGGTGCTTTTTGTGGCACTTTGTTAAAATCTGGAAGTAACTTATCCCCTAGATAAGGAACAAAAACCACAGCAGCAATCCATGAGACAATTAAGGCAATGGTCACCACTTGGAAAATTGAACGGGTATATTCCCCTGTGCTTGATGCGGCTGTAGCAATAGGTAAAAAACCTGCTGCGGTAATTAATGTTCCGGTCAGCATCGGAAATGCGGTACTGGTCCATGCAAAACCAGCTGCCTTCATCCGGCTATAGCCCTGTTCCATTTTGATGGTCATCATTTCGACGGCAATGATGGCATCATCAACCAATAACCCTAAGGCCAGAATCAAGGCTCCTAGAGAAATCTTATGTAAGCCAACATCAAATAAATTCATGCCTGCAAAAGTCATCGCAAGCACCAGTGGAATCGAAAATGCCACCACCAAGCCTGTACGAAAACCAAGCGAAAAAAAGCTCACCAATAAAACAATAATGACCGCTTCTGCAAGAACTTTGACAAATTCATGAATACTGCGTTGAACAGCCACTGGTTGATCTGAAACTTTTTTCAGTTCCATACCTAAAGGCAGTGATTTTTGTAAGGTCTTAAATTCCGTTTCTAGGTTTTTACCCAGTGCGATGATGTCACCACCTTTACGCATAGAAACCGCTAAACCAATTCCATTTTCGCCCATAAAACGCATGCGAGGTTGTGCAGGCTCACTAAATCCACGATAAACGTCAGCAACATCGCCCAGTTGAATGGTTCTATTTCCCACCAACAAGGGCATTTTTTTCAAATCATCGACACTTTTTAAAGCACCACTGACTCGTACTTGAATACGGTCAGTGCCTGTTTCAAAAAAGCCAGCACTGGTCACACTGTTTTGCTTTGCCAAAGCCTCTTGGATTGCAGTAACTGGTACGCCCATTTGTACGGCTTTAGTGTTGGAAAGCTCAATCCAGATTTTTTGATCTTGTAAGCCCACCAGATTGACTTTACTGACATCTTTTACCCGTTGTAAGCGAAGCTGTAAACGGTCTGCATATTCTTTTAACGTTGCATAATCAAAATCTTTGCCTGTTAAGACATAGATATTCCCAAAGGTATCCCCAAACTCATCATTAAAGAACGGCCCCTGAACACCAGAAGGTAATTGTGTTTTGATATCGCCTACTTTTTTACGCACTTGATACCAAACATCTGGAATTTGGTTAGATTTTAATGAGTCTTTTGCCATAAACATGACCATAGACTCACCTGGACGCGAGTAAGCCATAATCTTGTCATAGAGCCCTGTGCTCATCAGTTCTTTTTCAATTTTATCGGTAACTTGTAAAGAAACCTCTTGAGCTGTTGCACCAGGCCAATAGGTTTGTACCACCATGACTTTAAAAGTAAAGGGTGGATCTTCACTCTGAGAGAGTTTTGAATAGGAAAATAGCCCAACAATACCCAATAGAATCATAAAATAAAGTACTAATCCTTTATTTTTGAGTGCCCATTCTGACAAGTTAAAGGAATTAAATGGACTCATGATCATGCTCCTTTTTGAACAGTTACAGCACGATTTTCACGGTCTACCGGTTTTATTTTTTGCTTTTCACGAAGTAAATGTACCCCTCCTACAACCACCCATTGTCCAGGATTTAAGCCTTTCACGACAGTAACGCTGTCACGACCATAGCTGCCCAAAGTCACTGAAACTTTACGAATCGTTTGGTCTGGATTCACCACCCAGATATAGGCTTGATTGTTATTTGCTGAGACGCTAGATAAAGGCACACTCAATACATTTTGAATATTTTGATTAAAGAATACCCGCGCACTTTGCCCAAGTTGAATTGCAGACTGCCCTTCTTTTAAAGCCACTTTAACCATAAATGTACGTGATTGATCGGCTGCTGGAGAAATTTCTCGAACATAGGCAGCAAATCGATCTTGAGGTTTAGACCATAAAGTCACCCATGCATTTTGACCGACTTTAATCTCTGCAATGGCTTGTTCAGGTACACCTATCACCACTTCACGATCACCATCAATCGCCAGTTGGTACGCCGCCTGCCCTGCTGAAATCACTTGCCCAGTTTCAATATTACGTTGGGTAATCACCCCATTTTTATTGGCAATCAATTGGTTATAACCGGTTTGATTGGCGCTCACATCATAATTAGATTGGGCTTGTTTTAAACTTGCCTGAGCAGCATCATATTGATTTTTGACTGAATCATATTGTGAGCGACTCACAGCATTGATCGGTAAGAGCTGCTGAAAGCGTTTAAATTCATCTGCTGCAGCCTTGGCCGCAGATTGGGCACTTTCAAGTTGTGCTTTGGCTGAGTTCAATTGTAATTGGGCATCTTTCACATCAAGTTTTGCTAAGACTTGCCCAACTTTGACACGAGCCCCAACATCGACATAGCGTTCTGTAATTTGTCCCCCGACACGGAATGCCAATGCTGTTTGCTGTCGAGCTTGAACATCCCCTGCATAACTTTTTTGGTCTTCATGTGATGTTGTAGGTTGGGTCACCATCACCAAGGGAATTTGTTCCGCTTCAGGTGCTGGTTTGCTACACCCCACTATTGTTACACTACACAATACCAATAGGCTCGTGATCATTAAATTTAAACTACGCATAGGCAAGGCTCTTAATCAAATGCATTTTTTCGGGCAAAATAGAATGAGTATATTTATTTGCTCATTTTTTAATTAATATACTGCATGGTACAGTAATTGTGAATCATGTATAGAGTAATTGACCTATTTTTCTTTTTTTGGAACTTATTGTGCAAATAACAGCTGGACGTCCAAAGGACTTAGAAAAACGGAAACACATTTTGGAAGCCGCCAAAAAGCTATTTCTAAAATTGGGTTATCACGGTTCAAGCATGAATCAAATCGCCAAAGAAGCAGGCGTCACAAAGCTGACGGTATATAACCATTTTCAAGATAAAGAAACTTTATTTAGTTGTGCCATTGAAGCAACCTGTGAAGCGTCTATCGATGCTCGACCATTACGACTCAATCTTCAAAGTGATTTTTATGCACATTTTTTTCAGGCGTGTGAGTTGGCACTCACTGTCATTAGCTTACCTGAAGCCATTAAACTTGAGCATCTATTGTTAGAACTTGCCGCAGAAAAAAATCCTTTGGCTTTACAGTTTTATAATTCTTCCCATCAAAGAATGTGTGCAGTTTGGCAAGATTTTTTCCAACAAGCGGTCACACTTAAATTTATTCAAACGGATGATATTGAAAAACAAATTAATTTAATTTTGTCATTATTATTGGGTGTTCGACACCACGAGGTCTTATTGGGGATTCGCCCGATTCCTACGGAAGATGAAAAACAGCAAATCATCACCGAAAGTATTGATTTATTTATGATGAAATATAAAGCCAACTGAAATTATTTAAAAACAAAATAATGTCCAATTGTTGTTTAAGGCATACTCAATGCATATCGCATAGGCTTGTTGATATCAAAAGGGCAAAAACTAAAGCTAAATATCCAAATTAAAATTAAGCCAAAGTCGACTTCTTGCACAGTCATTTACATACTTTTGTAGGGAGTCTCTTGGATTGTGGTGGAATCACGTTATATTCGAGATAACAAGAACTGGAGAGTAACAAATGGTTCAACAAATTGATGCTCCGCTGCGTGAAGATGTACGCTTACTCGGAAACCTTTTAGGCGAAACGCTAAAGGAACATGCAGGACAAGATTTGTTTAATCAAATTGAACAAATTCGGGCTTTAGGTAAAGGCGCTCGAGATGGTCAAATTGAAGCAGAAAAACAACTTGAACAATTATTTTTAAATTTAAAAGATGATGAAATTCTGCCACTCACCCGCGCCTTTTCACACTTTCTAAATTTTGCCAATATTGCTGAACAATATCACGTTGTGCGTAGTCGTCGACAAAGTGAGTGCGATGAAAACTCACCATCACCCAATGTGCTGGATCATTTATTTAGCAAATTCAAAGATCAGCAAATTTCAGCAGAAACGCTCTATAAACAAATTTGTGAATTAAAAATTGAATTGGTTCTCACAGCGCATCCAACCGAAGTCAGTCGTCGTACTTTAATCCAAAAATATGATGGCATTAATCATTGCCTGTCTACTTTTGATCAGCAAAAACTGACACCTAAGCAACGTGCAGATGTGTTAACCGATTTAAAACAACTGATCTGTTCTGCATGGCAAACTGACGAAATCCGTCAGCATCGCCCAACCCCGATAGATGAAGCAAAATGGGGCTTTACCACGATTGAACAGACTTTGTGGAATGCGGTTCCAAAATTCATCCGTGAATTGGATGACCTCGTTCAGGACAATTGTGCAAAAGCTTTGCCTTTGGATATTTCTCCAATTCGTTTTGCATCTTGGATGGGGGGTGACCGTGATGGTAATCCGAACGTCACCCATAACATTACTCAAGAAGTTTTGTGGTTGTCACGCTGGAAAGCGGCTGACCTTTATGTGCGTGATATTGAAGATCTTCGTTGGGAACTCTCGATTGAAGCCTATTCCAATGAGCTACTTCAAGCTTTGGGTTATAGCCATCCTGAACCTTACCGCGAATATTTGCGTGCGACCCGTGAACGCCTCAAAGCAACCCGTCAATGGTTGGCAGATAAATTACGTGGTCAGCATTCAGATGTCGATCGCAGTTTAATCATTCGCCATAAAGATGAATTATTACAACCGTTATTACTTTGCTATCGTTCACTAATGGCATGTAATTTACCTGAGATTGCCAATGGTAAATTGCTCGACTTTATCTATCGAGTAAATTGTTTTGGTATTGAGTTGCTTAAACTGGATATTCGCCAAGAGTCAGGCCGTCATCGTCAAGCCATCTCAGCAATTACCGAATATCTCGGTTTGGGTAATTTTGAGACATGGACAGAACAAGCGCGTCAGAACTTCTTATTGCAAGAATTACAAAGCAAACGCCCATTATTGCCTAAACATTTAAATGAGCCTTCAGGTAGTCTGATTGAAAACCCTGATGTTCAAGAAGTCTTTGCAACCATGCGTACTTTGGCTGAACAACCCAAAGAAAGCTTAGGTGCTTATATCATTTCAATGGCGGAATATCCAAGTGATGTTTTGGCGGTATTGTTACTGCAAAAAGAAGCGGGAATTGAACATCCATTACGCGTTGTTCCTTTATTTGAAACCTTGAAAGACTTGGATGGTGCTGCAAGTACCATGAGTACCCTGTTCAATATGCACTGGTATAAACAGCATATCCAAGCTAAGCACGAAGTCATGATTGGCTATTCGGATTCTGCCAAAGATGCTGGCTTTATGTCCGCAAACTGGGCCCAGTATCGTGCGCAAGAAGAACTGACTGCAATTGCCAAACAACATGGTGTTCAACTGACCTTGTTTCATGGTCGTGGTGGTTCAATCAGTCGTGGTGGTGCACCAACCCAACAAGCATTATTTTCTCAACCACCTGGCTCAATTTCAGGCGCAATCCGTGTAACTGAACAAGGTGAAATGATTCGCTTTAAATTTGGTCTAGAAGAAATTGCCTTACAAAATTTGGAAATTTATGCTGCTGCAACCTTAGAAGCGACATTATTACCACCACCTGTGCCAAAACAAGCATGGCGAGATTTGATGCACAGCATGACGGATTTATCTGTTCAGGTATATCGTCAGACTGTGCGTGAAAATCCTCATTTTGTTAAATATTTACGCACCGTCACCCCTGAGCTTGAGTTACAAATGTTGCCGCTTGGTTCACGCCCTGCGAAGCGTAAAGTCAGTGGTGGAATCGAATCTTTACGAGCCATTCCTTGGGTTTTTGCCTGGACCCAAATTCGTTTAATGCTGCCTGCTTGGCTGGGTACTGGCGCAGCGATCAACCAAGTGATTGATCAAGGTCAAAAAGCGGTATTGGATGAAATGTTAAAGGAATGGCCTTATTTCCAAACCTTAATTGATATGTTGGAAATGGTCCTCTCTAAAGCCGACTCAAATATTGCACTGTATTATGAATCTCATCTTACCGATGATGAAGACTTAAAAGTACTTGGTGCTGAATTACGTCAACGCTTGCATGATGCAGTACAAACCCTGTTGGCGATGAAAGGTGAATCGCAGCTGTTAAGTTCCAATGATGTGCTTGATCAAGCCATGAAAGTACGTAAGCCGTATTTATTACCCTTGCATTTATTACAAGCCGAATTGATGAAACGTCGTCGTGCATACTTGGCTGAATGTCAGGCAGAACATACCCCTGTAGATCATGCACTGATGGTCAGTATTGCTGGTATTGCGGCAGGTTTACGTAATACGGGTTAAGTTCAAGTTTCTTTGAAGGGGTACATAGGTACCCCTTCAACTTAGTGACCCTCGATAAAGTCATTTCTTTGATTATGGATATAGGCAGAAAAGCATTGGTTTCTTGTTTGGAAGCAAATATTAAAACTGCTACTCATCCAAGTATCGACTTGACTTTGTTTATAGAAAATTTCTGCAATAGGATGAAGATAATAATTAAACCCATCTGCTTGTTGCTCAAAAGAACTATAACTTCGTGCTTTGCTATACAAGTTGTTTAAATCTTGCGTTATTTCCTGAATATTTTGGTTAAAAAACCAAACGATTACATCGTTATTTTGAAATTCACGAGTTCGATAAACGCCTGTTTCATCACATTCAACAGCAAAAATTTTTGCACCTGAATCACTAAAGCTTGAATAGAGCAATTTGGATGATTGGATTTGCTCATGCTGACCAACCTCCATTTCACGAATTTGTCTGGATATATTTAAACATTCTGGTAATTTTTTAAGATCAGAATCAGCATTATTAATAAAAAGTCTTATTGCTTTATCAATGACATACATTTCACCTGTTCCCGTGATAACACCACCATCCCACCCATACAACTTTACATCGTCATATTCCTCAAAATCATTGATATTTTTATCTTTTAATTGAATGTTTTTGTTATCTACAGCAACCACTACACCATCCTCAAGTTGTATAGCAATGATAAAAGTCATATTGTTCATTTTTGTAAGATATGCTAAACATATAATATCAACAAACTAATAAATGGTATAGTCATGGCTGGTGGTTCACAAATCATCATTTCAAAAAATGGCATAACAATTAAAACACCAAATGATTTTAAAGTTTTTGCCGGGCAACATCAGTTTAAAACGGGAAGTCGTGTTAAAGCTGAAATTCCAACACTTCCTATCTTAAAAGAAGAGACTCTATTTAGTAATAAATGGGATTTTTATGATCTTTTTTACCAGACTGATTTTTCTAATGTGAAATATAAACTCATCAATAATAAAAATAACACCTATGTTTCAGGGACACTGGATCAGCATGGACGAACTCAAAGACTAAGCTCGGACCATAATGATGACTACGATATTCTCATTGGTACAGAAGAAGATTGGACCGTGTCTGTAGATGATGGTCTTGACGATGAGGACGCGTTTGAATACCTATGCCGTTCACATGACCAGCATGATCAAGAGGTTTAATAATGGATTACTTAGCAAATATTAAATTTCTTGATGCATTAGAACAACCTATTCAAGGATTAGTCCATCAACTTTGGGTGGGGTCTTCTCTTATATCTGATCATGTTACTCCTGCCAGTGGTGAATCTGTTTGGTTTAAGCGACCTATAGGCACGATGATTGATGTGAGGATCAGGAGTAGTACATCTGGGGAATATCAATCTAAAGTCAAAATACAGCTGGTTGGAGAAAAAACAATTTTTATTGTTCGTAGCCCAAAAGTTTTACTGAAAGGCGTGAATCTTTCTACAAAGGATGTGGCAACTGGTACTTATCTAAGATCAACCTATATTGTGGCTGAAGGTGATTATTTATCTCGAATAGCGAATGATAATCAAACAACGACATCAGAATTGATCAAAATAAATAATTTAAAAAGTGATACAGATATTCATCCTGGGCAAGTGCTAAAAATCCCTGTCAAAAAAACAGCAACTCCTGAAAATAAAACTAAGCCAGTAGAAACAAAGCCTCGTCAGCAAGAAAAAACCACGATCATTGTAGTTCAGTATAAAGATACATTAACTTTAATTGCAAAGCTTACAGCTAATACGGTCGATGAAATTAAAAAGCTTAATGGGCTAAGCGATAATCATCTCCGTGAGAACCAAAAGTTAAAAGTTTATGAGCGTAAAGTAGGACTCACTCAAGCAAAAGCTAAAATTGAGAGCAAGAAAGATAAGAAGTCCACGCCACCAAAAGTAAAACAGAATGCTTCTCAAAACAAAGAAGAATCTCCTGTGGCTGAAGTGGAAGCATCTGATCCTGTCAATACTAGTGGCTTATTACCAGAGGCATGTGGAGGAGAAAAGCATTATAAAAGGACTTTAGCGCGAATTGCTGAGTTACATGCTACCTACCAACCCTATGTTATTGAATTGATAAATACAGCATATGAACAGCTTGGCATCACTTGGGTTATTACAGATGGATACAGAAGCCCTGCTGCTCAAGGTTCTTTGTCTGGAGGTGTAACAAATGCAGGGCCATTACAAAGCTATCATCAATATGGTTTAGCTATAGATATTGTATCCGTGAGAGATAGTAAAATCACTTATCTTTCAGACGGCAAACAGTCTATAGCTGATAGTAAGGCATTAGGTTTAATTGGGGAGCAATTAGGCTTAGTATGGGGAGGTCGATTTAAAACAAAAAACGGGCCAGATTACCCACATTTTGAATTACATCCCAATGGAAAAACATGGCGTAACTTGAAACCACAGCTGTTAAAACTGGGTGTGAGTAATTATAAGAATTTAATTTTTTAAAAGGAGACACTCTTGCATATATTTTTTAGACTTTTAACTATAGTTTTCTTTCTTATAAGCACAAATGTTGAGGCAAAACAAAAACTCTATACTGGTGAAGAAATAGCAAAAACTTATAAATTATTACAGTCAATCACAATACCCGCTATATATGAAAATGGAGTGGTACTTACTAAATATGCTAATTTTTATAAAGCAGATGGTGGAGAATGTATTATTGTTTCTAGATTAGATAATGAATCTAACTTTGGTGGGTACGAGGATGTAATATATTTTAAAAAAAGAATAATGTTGCGTAGTTCAAAACAAAGTTTTTTTTCCATTTTTTTAGATGATGATGCAAAGATAAAATCTAAAAAAATCAAATATAGCGATTATTTAAATGGTAAAGAGGTACAACAAGGCCTAAAAGAAGATTTCATTTTATATCGGAAAAAAATGAATAAAAACACATTAAATCAATGTTAAGGATGATTAAGATCAAACTATTAATAATATTACTTAATTATGCTGACACTGACTAATGTTAATTTAGAAGCAACTTCACACAAATAAAATGCCTAATTCATCAACAATTGCAAAAAAATCTCAATTTGAATGGAAAAAATTTAAGCAGTTACAAAATCCTGAATTATTCTTCTTTTTTATATCTATTTTTTTTAATACTTTGATTTTACGCACTAACATTATTTAATTATTTGACCAAATGGTACAAAACATCAATTTTCCCTAATAAATGCAAGTGCTTAGTTTGACTAAAATGATTAAAACTCTCGAAAAGAAAGCGTATGATGTGTCCAATTTGTTTTTTGAGTGCTCAATTTATGTCCAACTGGTTTCCCAAATGGCGTCCTTATTCTGGCAGCATTGATGCAAGACCTGTCGGTACCAATGAGTATTTACCTCCTGCGCAAAGTGTCGTTTTAGGGATTCAACACGCATTTGCCATGTTTGGTGCAACTGTACTCGCACCCTTTTTAATGGGCTTTGACCCAAACCTTGCCATTTTAATGTCAGGGATTTGTACCATCTTATTCTTTATTGTTACGGGTGGTCGTGTTCCAAGTTACCTAGGTTCAAGCTTTGCCTTTATTGGGGTGGTGATTGCTGCAACTGGCTATGCTGCATCAGGTACAGGTACGCCAAATGCAAATTTAGCTGTTGCAGCTGGCGGGATCATGGCATGTGGTGTGTTGTATGCAATGTTCGGCTTGCTCGTCATGGCAACGGGGACCAAATGGATTGAAAAACTCATGCCACCAGTGGTGACTGGTGCAGTGGTCATGATTATTGGTTTAAACCTTGCGCCTGTTACGGTGAAAGGTGTCGCTGGCAATGACTTTAATATGTGGATGGCCTTGGTCACTGTACTTTGTATGGGTTCAATTGCTGTATTCACGAAAGGGCTATTACAACGCTTATTGCTCTTGGTTGGGTTGTTATTGGCTTATTTGATCTATTTCATTGTTGCAAATGTAATGGGAAATGGAACACCGATTAATTTCACACCTATTCAACAAGCCGCATGGTTTGGTACACCTACTTTCCATTCACCTGTTTTTGATCTCAATGCAATGTTAATTATTGCGCCGATTGCTTTAATTCTGGTGGCAGAAAACTTGGGTCATATCAAAGCAGTCAGTGCCATGACTGGCGAAAACCTAGATCCACAAATTGGTAAAGCTTTTGTTGCAGATGGTATTGCAACCACGCTTTCTGGTGGTGTCGGTGCACCGGGTATGACCACCTATGGTGAGAATATTGGTGTAATGGCCGTTACCCGTGTTTATTCTACGATTGTTTTTGTTATTGCGGGTATTTTTGCAATTTTCTTAGGGTTTTCACCTAAATTTGGCGCAGTTATTCATACCATTCCAACGGCGATTTTAACAGGTGCTTCAATCGTGGTCTTTGGTTTAATTACCATTGCAGGTGCGAAGATTTGGATTGAAAATAAAGTCGATTTTTCTCAAAATAAAAACTTGATGGTTGCCGCAGTAACAATCATTTTAGGAACAGGTGACTTTGCCCTTCAATTTGGTGATTTCAACTTGGGTGGTATTGGTACTGCAACGTTTGCAGCATTGATTCTGAACTGGTTCTTTAGCTTAAAAGATAAATCATAATTATAAATTGAACCTATTTTAAGCAGCCAAAAGGCTGCTTTTTTTTATTTTATATAATGTGAGCATCTACCCACAAATAAACGTTTTTTATTTCTTGGAGCGAGGTCTTACTCGCTACATTTGGATGATCAAGTTCTTTTAACAAGTATTGAAACGCTGCTTTTTGTTCAGGATATACATCTATCGCTTGTGCCACAGTATCGTTTAAATTGCCTGGCCATCCTTCTATATTGTTCAATGTCAAAGGGAGCAGTCGTATTATCCGTTTAATTAAAGATTTTTTAAGGTTGATTAATTCTTTTGCTGTTTGATCAGATGCCTCTAATATGCGTAAATACCCTTGTATATCTGCATCATAACCACTATTTATCGCCTTAATTACATCTCGATCAATCTGAACATCGTTAAAGAGCGCAGATAAATCTTCTCCATAAATATGCTGACAAAAGAATTTGATCCATGCTCCCCAACTTTGTAGGGAATGCTTATTTAAAACCTCGTCTAGAAAACCAATATCGACATCAACTTTAGGTAGAAATGGGTGTAAAACCTTAAGATTTGTGCTTATTTCAGCAATCTTTTCATTTAAATTTTTAGGTTTATTTTTAAAAATAACACAAAGGTCTAAATCTGACTGACCGATAATTGCAATGCCTTGAGCGACACTGCCATAAACATAGATACTATGTAAATCTTCGGCAAAGCTGCGACTAAAAGCGTTAATCACCTCTTCTAGCACGGGCTGAAATGCTTTTTGAATCCTCATTGATTGCAACATTCATCCATTTTTAAATTTTCTCAAACCAACATCATACTGCTTATATGATATTTATTTTGTATTTCAATATTAAAAAAGCCCAACTGTAATCAATAGACAATTGGGCTTGGCCGATTTTATCATTGGTTCTTAATAATTATTTTATAGACTGACCAACAAGGTTTTCTGTTTATTCACGTTCTAAAAAAGTTTTTAAACAAGGAGAAAAAAACAAATTCCCTTGATACATTCCCCGCAAAGTTTTGCTCATCACCATCACCCACAACATCATCAAAATTGCAGCAAATGCTAAGCCTGTATCTACAATAAAACTGAGATGTAATTGGTGACCTAAACTCAATATTGCCAAGGTAAATACACCCAGTGGGAAAGTTAGCCCCCACCAACCGAGATTAAATGGTAGCTCGGTTGCCGCATGTTTGAGTGTGGTTAGAACTGCGATTGCAACCCACCACACACCAAAGCCAAGCAAAATAAAACTTGCCACAATCCCCGCATTTTGAAAGAACACACCCAAATTTTCTAACTGAATCAATGCCAAAACTTGAGGAGCCTGAGCACCTAGAACCAAGAGTGCCAATGCACCTGTACCAATTGGCCCTAAAGCTAACCAACTCGTAATTGCCAACTCTTTGCTCGGCAATTGATGTACAGCCAAACGTAACATCAGAATGGTGAGAATCCCAAAAGCAGGCAATACAGACATCCCCCACAGCATATAACTGGCGAATAAAATAGCCACTGCCTGTTGACTAGCATGCATATGCGCTAAAAGTAAGCCGCCTGATGTTGCTGCAACTTCACAGGCCACAATTGGCAATAACCACATTGCAGTCATTGTATGCAATTGATGATCTTGTTTATGGAACATACAAAACGGTACTAGCACCCCGATACCCACTGCTAAAACCACATCGACATACCACAACAACTGCGCAATTTGGAACGCAACATCACCATAAATGGCTATGCCATATTTTAAAAAGCCATTTAATACCGTTGCCAACCCCATTGGAATTGCACCTAAAAAGAGTGCCATTGCTGGATGGGAAAAAATCTGCTTCGCTTCTTGAGGATAGATGAGCCAGCGTAGAACATACAGTATGATAAATACAGTAAACAGTAGTGTGTTGAACTGCCATAAAATAGTTGCCAGCTGCCATAAAAAATCAGATGCAAACGGAAACTCAGGCAAGATCAGTGCAACAACCCCTGTTCCCATGGTCATGGTGAACCAGTTTGGCGTAAACTGTCGAATCACATCACCTGTTTGTTCAAGTTGGTAAAATGGCTTTTTCATCGCTTCATCCTCATTTCAGCAGATAAATTGATTATAAAAGCATCTTTTAATAAATAAAATTGATTTAATTTCATAAAATGAATCAATTTTACTGATATAAAAGTATTCTCAGTCATTTTTTTCTGGATAAAAACACAACAACAAAGACGAAACTGTGAGATTATGGCAATATATAGTCCTTTCAAATTTTAAGCTTATTTTGAAACCATGCAGCTGTTACGTCTAAATGCCTTAGCACCAAATTTTCAATTGCCCCAAACCGCTGTGACGATTGGCAATTTTGATGGTGTCCATTTGGGACATCAGGCGATGGTTTCTCAACTCAAAGAAGTGGCTAAAGCCCAAAATTTAAAAACCTTGGTGATGATTTTTGAGCCGCAACCTTTAGAGTTTTTCAAAGGTTATGAAGCACCACCACGGATTTCATCACTCAGAGAAAAAGTAGAATATTTATCTGAATTGGGTGTCGATTATATTGCTATCGCTAAATTTGATAATCAATTCCGTAGCTTAAGTGCAGAAAACTTTGCAAGCCTGTTAAAAAACAAACTCAATGCGCAAAGTTTGATCTTAGGTGATGATTTTCACTTCGGTAAAGACCGTCAAGGCAATAGTGAATTTTTAAAACAATATGGTTTTGATGTCACCAATCTCAATACCATTGAATTTAATGGTGAACGTGTCAGTTCAACCCGTATTCGCCAAGTTCTCCAAGCGGGTGACTTATCACTTGCAGCAAAATTATTGGGTCGTCCATACAGCATGATTGGTCGTGTGCAATATGGTGATCAAATTGGTCGTACTTTGAATTTTCCAACCATCAATGTTCGACTTGGCCGTCATAAACCCTGTTTAAGTGGTATTTATGCCGTCGATGTTATTTGCGAAAGCACCTCATTGACACAGAAAGTCAAAGCTGAGAACCCCGATAAAATCGGTGTTGCTGGTTATCAAACAGATGCGTTATTTGGTGCGGGCCATGTGGGAACACGCCCTGCAATCAAACAAGAACATCCAGAATGGCGATTAGAAGTACATTTTCCAAATGTTTCTGCTAATCTGTATGGTCTGTTAATGCGGGTCACTTTCCTCGACTATTTACATGGTGAATTAAATTACCCATCACTTGAAGCGCTTCAGGCGGGAATTGATGATGATGTCGAGCGTTTGCTTGAGTTTCGCAAAAACACCCCCAAATTTCCTTTTTAACTTAAACTTTTATTGTAAAACGCGTCAGCAATGGTGCTGATAATATTGGATGACAACTTGCATGAGCGATAAGCAAACTTCTGAAAATGCAGTGGATTATAAAGCCACGCTAAACCTACCAGGTACTGAATTTGCAATGAAAGCAAATCTCGCAGTACGTGAAGCAAAATGGTTAGAAGAGTGGTATGCCGACAACATTTATCAGCAGATTCGTGCTTCGCGTATTGGCAAGAAAAAATATATTCTGCATGACGGTCCTCCATATGCAAATGGTTCATTGCATTTAGGTCATGTCGTCAATAAAGTTTTAAAAGACATTATTGTTAAAAGTCGCACTTTAGATGATTTTGACGCACCTTATGTTCCAGGTTGGGACTGTCATGGTCTACCAATCGAACTCAAAGTCGAAGAAAAAATCGGTAAAGTTGGCGTAAAAGTTGACGCATCGACTTTCCGTAAAGCCTGCCGTGAATATGCATATACTCAAGTCGAATTACAGAAAAAAGACTTTGTTCGTATGGGCGTGTTTGGAGATTGGGATAATCCATATCTCACCATGAACTTCAAACAAGAAGCAGATATTGTTCGCGCGCTCGGTGAAATTGCCAAAGCAGGCCATATCGAACCTGGTCTAAAACCAGTGAACTGGTGTATGGATTGTGGATCATCACTTGCTGAAGCAGAAGTGGAATATGAAGATAAAAAATCTGATGCAATTGATGTGGGTTTCGGTGTTGTAGATCTTGCTGATTTGTCTGCAAAAGTTGGTGTCAGCGTTAGTAATCCAACAGATATCGTGATTTGGACAACGACACCGTGGACATTACCCGCGAACCAAGCAGTTGCCTTACATGCAGATATTGCCTATCAATTGGTGGAAGTTCAGTCTGAGCGTGGTACACAAAACTTAATCTTAGCCAAAGATTTAGTTGAATCTGCATGTGAACGTTACAAACTTGAACAACCAAAAGTATTGGCTGACTTTGTTGGTGCGACGCTCGAAAACTTACAATTACAACATCCATTGATTGTAGATCGTCAAGTACCTGTAATTTTAGGTGAACATGTCATCGCAACCAGTGGTACAGGTGCTGTGCATACTGCACCTGGACATGGTGTGGACGATTATAAAGTTGGCTTAATCTATAACTTAAAAGTAGAAAACCCTGTAAGTGGTAATGGTGTATATTTACCGACTGCGCCTCTTTTTGCAGGCGAGCACATTTATAAAGCCAATCCAAAAATTATTGAAGCATTAACAGATGCTGGCAAACTCTGGGCGCATCTGCCAATTAAGCACAGTTACCCGCATTGCTGGCGTCATAAAACACCAATCATCTTCCGTGCAACCCCACAGTGGTTTATCAGCATGGATGCGAATGGGTTACGCCAAGATGCTTTAAATGCAATTGAAAATGACATCGACTTTGTCCCTGATTGGGGTAAAAACCGTATCAAATCAATGATTGAAGGTCGCCCAGACTGGTGTATCTCTCGTCAACGGACTTGGGGTGTGCCGATTCCATTCTTTGTACATAAAGATACCAATGAATTGCACCCTCGTACCGCAGAGCTCATTGAAGATGTGGCGAAGCTCATCGAAAAAGAAGGCATTGATGGTTGGTATAATCGTGAAGCCAAAGCGTTTATCGGTGATGATGCTGAACAGTACAATGCTGTTCGTGACACGCTCGATGTATGGTTTGACTCAGGTACAACGCACTATGCAGTATTGCGTGAACGTGCAGAACTGCAAGATCCAGCTGATTTATATCTTGAAGGTTCTGACCAACATCGTGGCTGGTTCCAGTCTTCATTGCTCACGTCGATTGCGATCCATAAACGCGCACCTTATAAAGCCCTGCTTACGCATGGTTTTACCGTGGATGAAAAAGGTCGTAAATTATCAAAATCATTGGGTAACTTTATCCCACTTGAAGACATCATCAAGCAGTTAGGTGCTGATGGTTTACGTTTATATGTTGCATCAAGCGATTATCGTTATGAAATTGCCGCAAGTAACGAAATCTTTAGCCGTGTAAGTGACAGCTATCGTCGTATTCGTAATACTTTACGTTTCTTATTGGCAAACTTGAACGGCTTTAAACCATCAACAGATGCGTTACCTGTAGACCAATTGATTGCATTGGATCAATACATCTTACAACGTGCAGCAGATGTACAGAAAACCATTCAACAAGCTTATGAAGATATGAACTTCCATGTCGTCACCAATGCTTTGACCAGTTTCTGTATCAATGATTTGGGTGGTTTCTATTTAGACATCATCAAAGACCGCCAATACACCACTAAAGCTGATTCAACAGCACGTCATTCTGCTCAAACCGCGTTGTATCATTTGGTTCAAGCCTTTGTTCGTTGGATGAGCCCTATCTTGAGCTTTACAGCACAAGAAGCGTGGCCATTGATTCCAGAGCAAACTGAAAAATATGTATTTACAGCGCATTGGTATGATATTCCAGTGGCATCAAGCACCAACTTGATCTCTGAAGCAGATTGGCAAACCTTAATTGAAGTCAAATCTGCGGTTAATAAACAGATTGAGACAGCGCGTAATGCGAAATTAGTCGGTAGTAACCTGTCTGCTAAAGTTGAACTTTGGGCAAATACAGACCTACAAAACGTCTTGAAGCAATTGGGCGATGAGCTTCGTTTTGTCTTGATCACCTCTCAAGCAATTGTTTATGACTACGCTGAGCAAGGTGAAGCAACAGAGCTTGAAGGCCTACGTGTTAAAGTTTCTGCTGCTGAAGGCGAAAAATGTGCACGTTGCTGGCATGTCCTTCCAGATGTGAATACACATCATGCACATCCAGGGCTTTGTTCTCGTTGTATTATTAACCTTCCTACAGGTCAAGGTGAAGAGAGAAAATATGCCTAATCCGCAAAATAAAAAGGGCTTATTACAGTTTTATCCGCATAATTTGATGTGGCTTGGACTTTCTGTCCTTGCCATTATCATTGACCAATGGACAAAAAATATTGCAAGTGCAGAGCTGACTTATGCTCAACCTGTACCTGTACTGCCCTTCTTAAATTGGACATTACTGCATAATTACGGCGCAGCATTTAGCTTCTTGTCTGATGCGGGTGGTTGGCAGCATTATTTATTCACAGGCCTTGCAGGCGTTGTATCGATCATCTTTATTTTTTGGCTTATGCGTATGCCAAAAACCACGCTGATCTTACCTGCTGCAATCGCATTGATTCTTGGCGGCGCATTGGGGAATTTAATTGATCGTGTGACATTAGGTTATGTGGTCGATTTTATTCATTTGCATTACCAAGGCAGTAGTTTCCCTGCATTCAACATTGCCGATAGTGCGATCACTCTCGGTACGATTTTATTGTTAATTGATACCTTCTTTTTAGAAAAGCATCGTATTCAACGTGCGGAAGCGCAAAATGACTGAACAAATGATTAACCCCAATGACGAAACGCGTGTTGCGGATGGCTCAAAAGTAGAACTGCATTTTTCTGTTGCTATCGAAAGTGGTGTTGAAATTGATAACACACGTAGCCGTGAAGAGCCTGTAAGCTTAGTGATCGGGGATGGCAGTTTATTGCCAGGTTTTGAAAAAGCCTTATTTGGTCTTCGTGCAGGTGACCGTCGTACTGTTAGCCTTCCACCAGAAGATGCTTTCGGTCCGTGGAATTCTGAAAATGTGCAAAAATTCGATACAGTAAAATTCGAACAACGTCCTGTTGAAGGCCACATGATTGAGTTTGAAGACAAAGCCAAACAAAGTCTATTTGGCGTGGTTAAAACTGTCGGTGAAGATATCACTGAAGTGGATTTCAACCATCCACTCGCAGGTAAAAATATCACTTTTGAAGTAGAAATCTTCAAAGTTACTCCTGTGGGTCAACAAGGTGTGAAAATTATGTAAGCCTTTGCTTATATAATATTTAAAGCTCCTTCGGGAGCTTTTTTATTGATACAAATACCCACTTCAAAAAGGTCAAGACAAAGCAAAATCCACAGCAGCTTGCACATGGATCGACGTTGTATCAAACAGCGGAACAGAAAACTGAGTGTCTCCAATGAGCATACAAATTTCTGTACATCCCAAAATAATGCCTTCAGCACCCTCTAATATTAGCTGCTCAACAATATGGATGTATTTCTGACGAGATTCTTCCTTGATCACACCTAAACACAATTCATCATAAATAATATTGTGAACCATCTGTCGATGCGCTTGGTTAGGCACCAGTACATTGATGCCTTGTTCTTCTAACCGATGCTTATAGAAGTCTTGTTCCATGGTAAATTGAGTACCTAACAAACCGACTTTGCCAATGTTCTGATTTAAAACTTCTTTTGCTGTTGCATCAGCGATATGAATAAATGGAACTGAGACCGAGCTTTCAATAGCAGAAGCAACTTTATGCATGGTATTGGTACACAGTAAAATCCCTTCTGCCCCTGCTTTCTCCAACTGAATTGCCTTCTCTGTTAAATACAGTGCTGCATCGTCCCATAAACCTTGACGCTGTAATATTTCTATCTCAGCGAAATCAACACTGATTAAAACAATTTTTGCAGAGTGTAATTTTCCTAATTTTTGTTGAACGCTTTTATTCAGTTGTTGATAGTACAAGTCTGTAGATTCCCAACTCATTCCACCTAATAAACCAATCGTTTTCACTTTTTTTGCTCGCTTAGAATTCTCATCTTTTCTAGGGTGTTTTGATATTTCATAAATGGTTTGCGTTGTAAACTCAAATTGGGCAAGTCAGGCATATGATCAATATCAATCAAGTTACTTTTGTTTCAAACTCTATATATTTTCCAATACAAGCACTTTAAATACCCAGTGACTATCGTACGATATCGTCGTGATCAAGCCTTCATTGTTTCAATTTAAATCTCGTCTTCCTCATCGCTGAAACAATCTACACGATATCGCATATTTGTATGATTATTCAGCTATACTTTGATCTCATTTCAGCTCTTTATGATTCGTATGCGCCTAGACTTCTTCGATTTGCAACTGTTTATCAATATCGTGGACACAGGAAGCCTCACCAAAGGCGCAGAACGCTCGTCGATTTCACTACAGGCAGCCAGTGAACGTATTAAAAAACTCGAACAACAATATGCCACAAGCCTTTTTACCCGGCATGCCTCTGGGGTCAAACTCACAATTGCAGGTCAAACTTTTGCAGAACAGGCTTTACGTCTAATACAACAAAGTAAACAGCTTGAACAAGCGATGTCACCCTTCGCAAAAGGTCTAAGCACACAGATGACTTTGTGGTGTAATTCATCTGCACAAAGTGAATATCTGCCCTTATTACTTCCTCAGTATTTAGTTGAAAACCCCCATATTCAGATTGATCTACAGGAAGCTGAAAGTAATGAAATTATTCAGACCCTTGAAAAAGGCAATGCAAAAATCGGCTTAATTTCGAGCTTTTTTAATGCACATCAATTACAAACTTTAGCCTTTTCAGATGATCCGTTAGTGCTGATTTGTCCATCAAATCATGAATTAAGCGAGCGAACAGAGCTCAGACTGGTCGATACTCTGAACTATGCCTTTGTGGGTTTAATGCAATATCACTCTCTACAGCAGTCGATTGAAAACCAAGCCAAATTGCTCAATTGTGCAATTCAGTATCGTTTAAGATTGCCAAATTTTGCTGCGATCGCTCAAGTGGTTGCAAGTGGTGTCGGCATTGCCATTATGCCCAAACGGGCAGCAATGCGACTCAATCAACTCTATGCATTTGATCAGATTGAGCTGGTTGGAGAATGGGCAAAACGCCAACTACAATTGGCTGCTCAAAATTTTGATGAACTTCCAACAGCGTATCAACACTTTGCCCAATTCTTAATTTCACAAAAATCGAAACTGATTTTAGCTTAAAGACTTAAGCACCACGCTGATATTGATTTTTAAAACTAACTAAATCGCTATCATCTGCTTTGATTTTTTCAGTTTACCCAATATGGTCATAGCTTCACATTTGCGGAAAGCGTGATTAAACGACCATTTAAGTCCACGAATTAGATCACACCAAATTGATGCAATACCGAATATAAGCCAAAAATCACCAAGCCACAGAAGAAAACTTTACGAAATTTTTGCTCTGGAATACGATAACGAATTTTTGTTCCCACCCACATTCCTATTAATGCAGGCACCAAAGCAATAAGAGATAACTGATAATCAATTGGCGTATCTTCAACAGGATTTTGATGTAAGAAAACAGCAAGGCACAGTGTTGAAACGGTAAATGCTAAACCTAAAGATTGAACCAAATCATCACGCTTTAACTGCAAAGATTGTAAATAAGGGACCACAGGAATCACCACCACTCCCGTGGCAACAGTTAAAGCACCGCCTAAATATCCAATGATTGGCGAAAGCCATTTTTCATGCGGTGCAAGATTTGGCATACGTTTGGAAAACAAACCATAGAGTCCATACAATGCCAGCATTCCCCCCAGTAATGCTTCACTATGAAAACCACCACTAGAGTGCCCTAAAGTTGGGAAAACACTCCAAATTGAACCGATCATAATCCCCAATAATAAGGGATAAAAACGGCGAACCAACCGCCATACATGACCTTCAGCAAACAATTGCCAAAAGTTGGTCACCATAGATGGAATGATCAATAAAGTTGCGGCTTGGAATGGGCTAATCACAAGGCTTAAAAGTCCCATTGAAACGGCAGGCAAGCCGAGACCAATTGTGCCTTTAATCATGCCTGCAATTGCAAATACACCAATTACAAATCCCATCATGTCCGTTTTACCTCAATATTCTGAGGCAATCCTACGCCAAAGCTTTGCTTTGAAATATCACTGTTTTTAGGATAGAGCCTCAAGCAATAATTGAGGCTTGATGTTGAGTGTTTTGGTTAAGCGTCTAAGAAAAGAATTTACGATCATTTTACGTTACTCAAGTAAGCAAGCTTTCTATAATTTTTTTACCTCATTTGGATCTATTCACAATGAATATGTCGCTTGCCAGTTCTACAAAAATATTCCCCACAGCACTGATCTTAGAAAATCAGGGCATGCATGATTTCAACAAAGAAATTCAACAATATTTAGAAGATTATCCAGAGACCCAGTTTATTGATATCTGCTTACATGATCTCAATGGTCATCTTCGTGGTAAGCGTATTGAAGTAAATGCCCTCCACCAATTGCAGAAAGGCTGTTACTTTCCGTTGTCTATTTATGCGATGAGCTTGGATGGTCAAGTGGTTGAAGAAAGTGGGCTGGGGAAATATATTGGTGAACCCGATCGCTTATGTATGCCCGTCTTGGGCAGTCTAAAGCCTTGTGCAGATCAACCCAATCAGCATGCCCAACTGCTATTAACCATGAAATCCGATGATGGTTCAGATTGTGTGATTGAGCCTCGCAATATATTAAAAAGAATTTTATTGACACTGCATCAGATGCACTATTTTCCAATGATGGCCGGTGAAATCGAATTTTATTTGTCTAAAAATATCCAAGATGCCCCGTTTTCTCCCCAATCTGATCCGCTTTCAACCCAATGTTTCGATGTCGATACTCCGCATAATTTTCAAACTGTCATTCAACAAATTGAATTAGAAGCAAAACGACAAAATATTGATTTAACAGGTGTTGTAGCTGAAAGTGCTTCTGGACAATTTGAATTGAATATTCAGCACAGTGACAACATTTTAAAACTGTGTGATGACATCATGAGTATTAAACGAATGATTCGTCAAATTGCGATGCAACATGGTTTAAAAGCCAGTTTTATGGCGAAACCAAATATGGCTAAAGCAGGCAGTGGCATGCACTTTCATATGAGCATACGCAACCAATGGCAAGACAATCTTTTTAAAATAGATCAGTTAAAAAATCCAAACCCCATCATGCACAAAGTGATTGCAGGTTTACTTGACTTAATGCCCGCATCCATGGCTATTTTAGCACCCAATATTAACGCATTTCGCAGATTCCAACTTGGCAATCATGTTCCACTAGAAGCCAATTGGGGCTTCAATAATCGTAATGTTGCGATTCGCATCCCTTGTTCAGATCAGGACAATCAACGCTTGGAATATCGTGTTGCGGGTGCAGACGTCAACCCTTATTTGTGTGTTGCAACCATTCTGACAGGTGTACTGCATGGCTTACATGCATCACTGGATTTACCTCAATCAATCCAACAAGTAAAAGTGATCAACTCACAGCATTTCTTACCCTCTCATCAGCTTGAAGCACTGCAATTATTTGAAAAACATACAGTCTTTAAACAATATTTTGGTTCAGATTTTATCCAATTATGGTGTGCATGTAAAAAATTTGAATATCAATCTGTCATCAATAAAATCACAAATGCAGAATTGGAATGGGGCATATAAAGGGCTAATTCAAGAATGAAAATGCCTAAATCAAAATATAGTCAACTTGTCAAAAACGCATACACAAGAATATAATTTCTCTTAATTGATATCTTTAATTAAATCAATTATATGGGAAAATAAATTGTTTGATTATAAAAAACGTTCATTGCCACATTTTGCTTTGAAAGTTTGAATAAGTTTGTGTAGGCGATGCCTAACTTTTCAGAGATGAAAAGTAACAAAAATCTTCTGTTGGATGAGAGGTACGTCCTGTACCTCCATCCAACGGCGACATCCATGTCGCCCCACGATAGGATAACCATCTATGATTCAAAAGTACAAAAAACGAATTGATAACCAATAGTTTCTAAGAGTTGATACAAGAACATAAGTTCATTTATGATCAATGACTTGATGCAAATCATTTATATGAATAATTAGGTGGTTTGGCTATAGTATGATGATCATAAATTAACAATGATCAATAAAAAAATCCCTTTTATATAAAAGGGATTTTAAGCAGCTTAGACTGAATTGCGTTAAAGCTGATTATGCTTTAAGTATTGAAATAAATAACAGTTTAGAAACTATTTACACACGACTTTAAAAAATGCCAGATTAATTTCATCATCATCAATATCACTTGGATCTGAATCTTGCGGATCGCTATTGATCAATTGACCATTTTTTTTATAATCTTCAACCAAAGTGATATTTGTCGTACGATCAGCACATTGGTCTAAATTATGAGAAAGTGTATAGTCACCTTTTTTCATATCCAGTTCTTCACTGTCTGCATCAGCAACAAACTTAGCCCAATAATTTACCGTTTTGTCTTTTTTCACAATACGATCGGTGTCTAGATAAAAACTACCATCCTCATCTTTGACAATAAATTTCCAATTTTCTGCAAGTGCATACTGACTCAACATTGTTGTAATGCAGATTAAAATAATTTTTTTCATACCGTTCTCTAAAATAAATATTTTTATGGTGAAATTGAAATCACATCACCATTATGGACGGATTTCTTTTAATTCTCTTTGGATAAAGTGCTGAATCATTTCCCGATAAAGCATTTCCACCAAATCAGGGTTGGTACCAACATCTATGGCTTTCTGACGTACTTTATTAATTACTTGTTGTACACGCTCTGGAGACTGTACGTCGTCTACATTACGTTTAAATCGGACAGCTTGATCAACATAAAATTGGCGGGTTGCAATCAGCTCAATCAGTTCCTGATCCAACTGATCGATTCGATCACGTACTTGTTCTAATGATTCACATTTCTCTTTTTTAATCATCTGTTTTTTCTGCATCCTGTGCTTCTATATGATGTTGAGCGCGTTCCAACTCATTCTCGGCTTTATACTTCTGTTCTAACACATTACTAAAAATACTTTCAATCATCCAAACCCGATATAGGCTATTAAAAACGTAACGCTTTCCTTCAATGCGCAATTCTAAAACAGGAAAATCAGGTTGATGCTTCTCTGCACATTGCTGATCATTGGCTGTTAATAAAGCTTCAACATCTGTATCTGTTAGATTTTCAATCCCTAAATCATGTTGCATTTGCTGTAAATGCGGCTTGAATGATAAATCACGCCCCTTGGTCCAAACCGCTTGTAAAATGTCATACATCACATCTACACGTTGCTCTTCTGGTACGCTGTAATAAAGCTTTGCCATATTTAAGGTGCTTTCAGCAGTCGGACGACAGAACGGGGTAAATTTCACTTCTGAGCGCTTGGAAAGACGGGTTGCCAAACTCCAATCAAAAAAGTCCCGACCGTGATAACTCAGCGGAAATAAGTTCAACTGAATATTATAATAATTTGCGAGTTCTTCTTTGATATATGCCAATAATAACCAACTGATTGGGTCTTCTAAGGCAATATATAAATCAAGTTCAGGATGCATGGCCTGAATTTCAGCAAGCTCTTCCGCATCACTCATCAAATGCTCACGCCATTCAATGTGATTGATCAGAAAAATAGGGTTATCAATCAATAATTTTTGTTGTTTTAAGCGACGAGTCAGCCGTAATAAATCATCCACTGCATGATATTTACGTCCACCAAATTCAAAATAGCTTTCTAAAATTGGGCTTTGACCAAAAATACGTTCTGGAAAATTCTGTGGTTTTTGATGCTGACTAGCCATCACGAATAAAGTGCGCAATTTGCCATACTGCTGTTGCCACAGCATATGGAATACATCTTCAAGTAAATAAAGAAAATTTTGACCGGTCAGCGGTGTATTTCTAAGGATTGTTTCCGCTTGTTGTAATGCTTCTTGAGTTGGTTGTTCTGGTTTTTCATCATCATAACTAAAGCGATGTTGATTGGCTAAGATTTTGGCGTCTTCTAAACTATAATTGCGCCATTCCTCTATAGTCATGCCATTGGGGGGTTCTGCTGCGGTATTGGAAATAATCACCTTAAGTGGCTTTAAATCATCACTTAAAAGATCTTCCAATTGGGTCAGTTGCTGTACAGCAAGATAACTATAAACATCATCTAAACGCAGATAAATACTCAGTCCCTGTTCCGTAGATAACACCTCTTGACGAATCGGCTTTTGGTAAAACCAACTCGATCGGATTGGATCAAACCAACGGCGTAACAGTGACATGCGTAGAGCCTCGAAATAAGCACTGAAAAATAAAAGAAAATCTGATTGAAACTCGCTCAAGCATACCATTCATTCACGGGTGATGCTGAGAAAATTAATTCTAACCAGTCATAACAAAACTTATAACAATTTGAATCTGAATGATCAATATCCCAAAACTCGATAAAATTTAAATCGTTAGGTCAATGCAATAAAAAGCACCCAATTCATGAGTGCTTTTGTTTTGTTTGGGAATCTTATTTTAACGCTTAGATTTCACGCACCGCACCTTTCGACGCACTGGTGGTATGCATAGCATAAGCTTTTAATGCTTTTGAAACCTTACGTGGACGTTCTTCAGCTGGCTGCCAACCTTTTTCGTCTTGAACTTTACGGCGTGCAGCTAAGGTTGCATCATCAACAGCGAGATGAATTGTACGATTTGGAATATCGATTTCAATCAAATCACCATCTTCAACCAATCCAATAACACCGCCCTCAGCAGCTTCTGGCGATACGTGACCAATGGAAAGACCTGAAGAACCACCAGAGAAACGACCATCTGTAAGTAAAGCACATTCTTTACCTAAACCTTTCGATTTTAGATAGCTGGTTGGGTAAAGCATTTCTTGCATACCCGGACCACCACGTGGACCTTCATAACGGATGACAACCACATCACCAGCTTTGATTTCATGACCAAGAATTGAATCTACAGCAGCGTCTTGGCTTTCAAAGACACGAGCCGTACCATTAAATTTCAGGATTGAATCATCTACACCCGCAGTTTTTACAATACAACCGTCTACAGCGATGTTTCCGTACAGTACAGCCAAGCCACCGTCTTTAGAGAATGCATGTTCAGCATTACGGATCACACCTTTTTCACGGTTACCATCTAAAGTTTGATAATAACGGTTTTGTGAAAATGCTGTTTGAGTCGGAACACCACCTGGTGCTGAACGGAAGAACTCGTAAACCTCTGGATCTTCGGTACGAATAATATCCCATTTATCTAAGGCATCTTTCAACGTATTTTCGTGTACGGTATAGACTGATGTATCCAATAGGCCTGCACGATCCAATTCACCTAGAATTGACATGATACCACCTGCACGATGGACATCTTCCATATGGACATCTTGTTTTGCAGGCGCAACTTTACACAACACAGGCACTTTACGCGATAAACGATCAATATCGTCCATGGTAAAATCAACACCTGCTTCATGTGCCGCAGCCAATAAATGCAATACGGTATTGGTTGAACCACCCATTGCAATATCTAGCGTCATCGCATTTTCATAAGATGCTTTGGTCGCAATTGAACGCGGTAATATGGTGTAGTCATCTTGTTCATAATGGCGCTTTGCCAACTTAACAATCAATTGACCGGCTTTTTCAAATAATTTTTGACGATTTGCATGGGTTGCTAAAGTTGAACCATTACCCGGTAAAGATAAACCAAGGGCTTCTGTCAAACAGTTCATTGAGTTGGCTGTAAACATACCTGAACATGAACCACAAGTTGGGCAAGCTGAACGCTCGTATTGTTTTACTTCTTCATCGGTAAAACTATCATCAGCAGCAACCACCATTGCATCAACGAGATCAATCGCATGTTCTGTACCACGGATTTTAACTTTACCCGCTTCCATTGGGCCGCCAGACACAAATACCACAGGAATGTTCAGACGCATTGCCGCCATTAACATTCCTGGTGTGATTTTGTCACAGTTAGAAATACACACCATGGCATCTGCACAATGCGCATTGACCATGTATTCAACAGAATCTGCAATCAAATCACGCGAAGGCAATGAATACAGCATGCCATCATGCCCCATTGCAATACCATCATCGACCGCAATCGTATTGAATTCTTTTGCCACGCCACCCGCTGCTTGAATTTGTTCAGCAACCAGCTGACCTAAGTCTTTCAGATGTACATGACCAGGTACAAATTGAGTAAATGAGTTGACTACCGCAATAATCGGTTTACCAAAATCTTCATCTTTCATTCCTGTTGCACGCCATAAGCCACGTGCGCCAGCCATATTTCTTCCATGTGTCGATGTTTTTGAACGATAGTCAGGCATTTGTATTTCCAACATTGTTTGAGCTTGAAATGAATATCAATTCACTCTGGCTAAATAAAACTGATGATATAGCAATAAATCAGTCGAAATATGAACACATCATACTATAACTTAGCATATAACCAATGATCTTGAGCATGATCTTTTTTTAAACAAGACGTGTCTATTGATATTCCAACAAGCTTTGTAGATAAATAAAACATTAGAATTTAATATAACGCTATCGTGTTGGATAAGACACAAAACTTCTATGAATAATTTTTTATTTTTTAATAAAAAATATTTATCATTTAACAAAATTCACTAAATTTTATTTTATAAAAGCTCTCTAAACGAACCTCGTTTATTCACTTTCAAACAGATTATTTCTGTTTAATCAAAATGTTTTTTTGCTGATGCTTCTGCTCGGTTAACTTGGCAATCGATATCATTTGGTGATGTATGATTTATTCAAAATAAACCAGAATAGTAAATAATTTAAAACGCCCGATGAATTTCATCGGGCGTTTGCATGCAATAAGGTTCAACCGATTTGAAGAATAAACACCTTCTTTTAAACTGAATTTATTTGATTATGCATTCAGTTTTACCAAGTGATGTTTACTCGACGATTAGGCGCTAAACACTCGACCAATTGAATTTTTTTGTTCATTCCATTGCATTTCTGATACACGTCAGTTTTATTTTCTGCTGAAAATTGAATTTGATCCGCAGGAATTCCTTGTTGTTTCAACAAATTTACAACGGTATTGGCTCTCGCTGCTGATAAACGTTGGTTATACGGAAATGAACCTAAACGGTCAGTATAACCTGCAACAAAAATCTTGCTATTCCCATCAGTTTGTTTAATTTGATCGGCAATTTTGCTAATCACTTCAGGATTTTTTACCCCACTTTTATCTGAATGATCAAAATAGAATAAAACACTGGCTGATTGACCTGTAGGGGATAGAGCCGTTTGTTCTGTCGAAGATTGGTTATTGATGCCCCAAGCCATCAGACCTTGGCATTGTTCACCTTTCCAATATAGATTTTCTGAACGGTAGTGCTTATCAAAGTCTATGCGCAACTGGCAACGTTTATATTGATTTGAGCTCGGCTCTCGAACATCCAATACGTAATTCCAAGTTTTAACAGCAAAAAGGCCTTCAGAAAATTGTGGATTCCCCAAAACATGGCGAATCTGATCTTTGCTTAAACCTTTATCTAAACGTGCCACGTCATCATATTCATAACGATTCACTTGCTTTAAATAACTGTCTTTCACTTCAGGAAAATGAATTTCTTGGGTATTTGATGTTTCAACTTCAGCAGCATGACTCAATGACATCACAAGACCACTGAATACACTGAACATAATTTTTTTGTTAAATGCTTTCATTTTTTCTCTCTTAAAAATTTGCGAAGAAAAAGGAAGACCGTCCGATCTTCCTCGTCTCGTGATTTAGTCAATTACACCACTGATACCAATACGAACACTTGGGTCGCCTTGAGATGCTGCCGCAACACCACCTGTAATCGACCAACGTCCATTGTCTGCAGTTTTACGTAAGGTCACACCTACCGCATTCTCACCACCATGGTATGCCGCACCTGCAGCATAGGTATATTTACCTGGAATATATGGTGCTGATTCAAGTGCCATTGCTGCTGCAATACCCGCATTGGCTTTTTTCTCAACATCATCAATCCGGTTATTGGTAATACGGAAAGCGTTGTCTAACTTGTTGCTGACATTGTCAATTTTGCTATTCAATGTTTGATCCGCTTGGTTCAATGCATCGATTGCACCACCGACATTGTTATACTTAGAGTCACCTACATTGTAAGTTGGGGCAGTGAAGCTACCCGTAATATTGTCATAGCCAGCACCGCCACCTAAGAATTCAACAACTTTTTGACCTGTTGTTGCAACTTTTTGGTTCGTTGCATTCAACTGAGAACCATTAACGGCATCTGTAGATGTCGCATTCACTGCCCCATCTTTAACACCTGTCACAACACGGTTACCATCTTTACCCGCCACACTCACACTGGTACCACCAGTATCTTTCGCAACTGTAACTGTTGCATCCTTACCTGCTTGTTGAACTAAGCCGACACTACCATTGTTAATATCATTTTTGATATTGCTGATATCCGTTGAGTTTTGATCAACTTGTTGCTGAACATTCCATAATTGACCACCATTTACAGCATCTTTAGAACCTTGGCTAACTGCACCATCTTTTACATTGCTAATGGTTGTGCCATTTGCACCACCACCAAGTGTAATCTTATCTTTTGATGCATCGTCATATTTAACGGCATTATTAGCAAGCTCATTGACATTGTTATTCACAGTGCCAATTGCGCTATCTAACTGCCCTTTATTAACTGCATCTGTAGCATTTACAGCATTTGCCACGTTGGTAATTGTTTTATTACCCGCGTTAATACCTGCCACCGTTACACTTGGTCCACCGGCAATGGTTAATCCTGTGTTGTTTATCACAACCGCATTATTACCAATTGAGAATCCAGTATTATTGAGAACCGTATCACCTGCTTTCACAGAATCAACTGTTAAATCTTTTGCTGTTGATACTTCATAGTTGTCTGAACCATCAGCATTTTTGCTCTTATTCACAACAATATTCTGACCATTAGAAACAGTCGTTTTAGATGTTGTTGCTGCAGAACCAATGGCTTTATCCAATGCTGTTAATGCATCACCGACATTCGACTGATTACCTTGTGCAACATTATAAGTTGGTCCAGTAATGGTGCCGTCAGCATTGACCTTCGCATTACCGCCCAAACCATTTACAAGTGCGTTTTGAGTGGTAACAACTTGGTTACCAACAGCTTTTAACTGCGCTACGTTTACAGCATCAGCATCTGCGCTACCCGCTGCAACACCAGTAATTTGACGATAAATACCGCTTGCCGCATCACCAACTGCTACTGCACCAGTTGTTGATGTTGTATTGCTAATTGCTGTTTTGTCTGCACTTGTTACAGCTGACAACGCATAACCCGCAACACCTGCACCAGTCGTCGCCGCTGAGCCATTGCCTAACACAACTGAACCAGCAACTGTTTTGGTTACATTGTTTCCAAGTACAAACGTATCATCTGTAAGCACTTGGTTATTATTACCCACAGAATAACTGTTTGCACCATCAACAATGGTCGGGTCACCAATCGCACCAGAATGGTTGCCTTTCACTTTATTGCCCGTACCAATACTGATTGATTGTGTACCTAATGCCTCAGCACCCTGACCAATTGCAATGGATTGTTTGCCCTCAGCTTTTGTATTGTGACCTAATGCAACAGCACTATCTGCACCCGTTGCCACAATTGCATTTACACCAATCGCTGTAGAGTTTAAACCACCTGCACTTGAGTCATTGGTTGTACCTAAATCACCTTTCGACATATCTGCATTGGTATGGAAGAACTTAATACCATCGGTATTCATCTTCTGTACTGTTTGGCCAATCGTCAGACGATCTGTGGTTTCTTGACCTTGCTTATCGTAGGTTAAGAACAATGAATCTTGGTTTTTATTGTCAGGTTTCGTATTTACAACTTGATCAATAATATTCACTTTGTTGCCATTACCATCTACAACTTCAGTGATGTTTTTCGTGACAGCTTGCTTCAATTGCTCTTCAGTCGCGGCTCTACCTTTAGTCGCAAAATCACTTGCTCTTAAGTCAGTATTACTTAAGCCTTCGATTGTATTGCTGGCTTTATTTACAACAACATTACCTACTGTCACTTTGTCGAAGTTTACGTCTTTCGCTGTCGCAACTTGATAATTACTTGAACCATCTGCATTGGTACCAGCAGTCACAACAACGTTGTCTCCTGCCGTAACTGTGGTCTTCGCTTTGGTTGCTGAATCTTTAATGCTGTTGATTGCACCATCAATTGTGTTTGAACCCGTGCCACCAATGTTGCTTGTCGTAATGATGCCAGTCGTTGCATCTCTCGTGGTCAAACCGCCAATTGCATTTTTCAGACTATTACCAACATCATACAATTGACTACCGTTGATCGCATCAGTTGATGTTGCGTTAATAGCGCCTGCTTTAACATTGGTGATTGTTGTTCCACCTGTACCTGCAAGGGTTACGCTATCGTAGTTTGCACTACCATCAGCATTCTTGTCGTACTTCACTGCAAACTTATCAGTTTCACCTTGCGATGCATTCAGGGTATTGATCGCTTTGTTAATGCTGGTTTCTGTGTTGCCACTACCGTCTTTCACTGTCAACGCTGTGTTATCTACACCTGCAATGGTATTGCCTGAGCCATCTTTAACCGAGATACCATCTTTACCGATCACTGTAGAACCATTTGTACCATTGGTGCCATCGTTCACTGTAATGCCAGTTAAGTTATTGAGGTTTTTATTTAACTCAATCGCAACTTGACCATTTGCAACCTTCGTAGTGATGTTGCTATCTGCACCAACAACTTCAACCGCTTCGCCTAACTTCTTGTTAACTGTATTGCCGTCTGCTGCTTTTAAGCCAAAGCCAGTATTAGTAAGACCTGTACTTAAGCTATCCAACTGACCTTTATTCACCGCATCGCTTGCTGCTGTCGCATCTGCTACATTTTCAACTTTGTTGCCATTTGCATCTAAACCATTTGCTTTCACTTTGCCTGCAAATACTGGTGCGTCTGC
>NZ_KB849282.1:507813-508510 GCF_000368145.1 Acinetobacter guillouiae CIP 63.46
TATTTTGATCCACCGCCCAAGTTGGTTGCAGTGCTATTACCCAAAGCATCGGTCTGTTGTCATATTTTGATCCACCGCCCAAGTTGGTTGCAGTGCTATTACCCAAAGCATCGGTCTTACTGCTTGATGCTGTAGTTGCTGCATCTAACTGACCTTTGTTGACCGCTTGATCATCTGTAGTTGCATCAGCAACATTACTGATATTCTTGTTCGCTGCATTAATACCGCTGCTCGTAACACTTGGACCACCTGTAATCGTCAATCCACTGTTATCTAACTTGCTATTGCCTGTAATGACACTGCCAGCTGCGCCTAGGTCTAAGTTTGGATTTAACTTAACCTGTACGCCATCGGTGGTCGCAACTGTACTAATATTCGCGTCACCAGTGATGGAAACCGTATCACCTAATTTCTTAGTAGCGCTTGTCGCTGCGGTATCACCTTTAAAGGTTAAGCCTGTATTATCAACTGCTGCTTTCGCTGCAACACCTTTAGCAATATCTGTTTTAGTCGCTGCTGCAAGATCTACTTTATAGTCAGTAACATTGTTTGCATCTTTAGTTCCTGCAGTTACTGTGACTGCTGATGAACCTGCTGATGCGGTGGTACCATTGGCATTAACGGTATAAACATCTTGACCATTTGCACCTGTAGTTTTTGCGACCCCTGCGATATTGCTTCCACCTGCAACTTCAGT
>NZ_KB849282.1:508520-509513 GCF_000368145.1 Acinetobacter guillouiae CIP 63.46
TTGGCATTAACGGTATAAACATCTTGACCATTTGCACCTGTAGTTTTTGCGACCCCTGCGATATTGCTTCCACCTGCAACTTCAGTTTTTGATGCTGCAGCTTTAGAGTCAACATAGGTTTTATTGGTCGCATCTGTACCTGCTGTTGGGGCATTGTTAACTGTTACTTTGTTTGCAGTAATCCCTGCATTGTTAATAACCGTTGCACCTGTAGTAACACTACCAGCTGCGCCTAAGTCCAATGCATTCGATAACGCAACTTCGACTTTACCTGCATTTACTTTAGTCGTGATATTGCTGTTTGAACCAACTATATCAACCGCTTCACCTAACTTCTTGTTAACAGTCGTACCGTCTTGCGCTTTTAAACCAAAGCCCAAGTTTGTCAATGTTGAACCAGCATCATCTACATACTTTTTATTGGCTGCATCTGTATTGTTTGTTGGCGCAGCAACATTGGTAATTGCTTTACCACCAGCATTAATACCTGTTGTGTTGTTAATAACAACACCACCAACCGTAACTTGGTCAGCTGTTACACCTGCATTGTTAATAGTGGTATTACCCGTTTTAACACTACCATTTGTACCGAGGTCGATCGCTTCTGCTAATTTAATATCAAGTTGATTACTACCGTTCGATACAACACCAATATTACCACTTGTTAATGTACCTGTTGCTCCACCCTTGATATTCAGGTCTTCACCCAATTTACGTGTAGCTTTAGTACCTGAATCACCAACAAAACCTAGAGGACTATCAGCCAAAGTCTGTACTTTGCCATCAACATAGGTCTTATTGGTCGCATCTGTACCTGCTGTTGGAGCATTGTTGACTGTTACTTTGTTTGCTGTAATTTGGTCAGCTGTTACACCTGCATTGTTAATAGTGGTATTACCTGTTTTAACGCTACCAGCTGCGCCTAAATCTAAGTTTGGATTTAACTTAACCTGTACGCCATCAGTAGTTGCAACTGTACTAATATTCGTGTCA
>NZ_KB849282.1:510761-523240 GCF_000368145.1 Acinetobacter guillouiae CIP 63.46
TTGGCATTAACGGTATAAACATCTTGACCATTTGCACCTGTAGTTTTTGCGACCCCTGCGATATTGCTTCCACCTGCAACTTCAGTTTTTGATGCCGCAGCTTTAGAGTCAACATAGGTTTTATTGGTCGCATCTGTACCTGCTGTTGGTGCATTGTTGACTGTTACTTTATTTGCTGTAATCCCTGCATTGTTAATAACAGTTGCACCTGTAGTGACACTACCAGCTGTGCCTAAATCCAATGCATTCGATAACGCAACTTCGACTTTACCTGCATTTACTTTAGTCGAGATATTGCTGTTTGAACCGACTATATCAACTGCTTCACCTAACTTCTTGTTAACAGTCGTGCCGTCCTGTGCTTTTAAACCAAAGCCCAAGTTCGTCAATGTTGAACCAGCATCATCTACATATTTTTTATTGGCTGCATCTGTATTGTTTGTTGGTGCAGCAACATTGGTAATGGTCTTATTACCAGCATTAATACCTGCACTCGTAACGCTTGGACCACCTGTAATCGTCAATCCACTGTTATCTAACTTAGAGTTACCTGTAGTGACACTACCAGCTGTGCCTAAGTCTAAGTTTGGATTTAACTTAACCTGTACGCCATCAGTAGTTGCAACTGTACTAATATTCGTGTCACCAGTGATGGAAACCGTATCACCTAATTTCTTCGTAGTACTCGTCGCTGCGGTATCGCCTTTAAAGGTTAAACCAGTATTATCAACAGCCGCTTTCGCTGCAACACCTTTAGCAATGTCTGTTTTAGTCGCTGCTGCAAGATCTACTTTATAGTCAGTAACATTGTTTGCATCTTTAGTTCCCGCAGTGACTGTGACAGCTGATGAGCCTGCTGATGCTGTTGTACCATTGGCATTAACGGTATAAACATCTTGACCATTTGCACCTGTAGTTTTTACGACACCTGCGATATTGCTTCCACCTGCAACTTCAGTTTTTGATGCCGCAGATTTAGAGTCAACATAGGTTTTATTGGTCGCATCTGTACCTGCTGTCGGTGCAGCAACATTGGTAATCGCTAACCCGCCGGCATTAATACCTGTTGTTTTATTGATAACAACGCCACCAACTGCAACCTGATCTGCTGTAACACCTGCATTGTTAATAGTGGTATTACCCGTTTTAACGCTACCAGCTGCGCCTAAATCTAAGTTTGGATTTAACTTAACTTGTACACCATTCGCTGTCGCGACTGTACTAATGTTCGTGTCACCAGTAATGGAAACCGTATCACCTAATTTCTTAGCAGTGCTTGTCGCTGCGGTATCACCCTTAAAGGTTAAGCCCGTATTATCAACGGCTGCTTTCGCTGCAACACCTTTAGCAATGTCTGTTTTGGTCGCTGTTGAAAGGTCTACATCATATGCTGTATTGTTATTTGCATCTTTTGTACCTTTAGTAACAGTTAATGCACCTGCGGTTGATGTCACGCTTGATGAATCAGCGTCTACAGTATAAATATCATTTTTATTTGTGGCATCTACAGTTTTACTAACAGTCGTATTTTTACCTTGTTGTACTACTGTTTTCGCTGCTGCTGCTGCTGAAGTCACATCTCCAATATTGGCTGCATTGGTTAATGTAGTACCACCACTGGCAAGACCTGTGATCTGTTTACTATTAAGATTTGCCCCACCATTTAAATTACTTATACCTGTAACAGTCTGAGTTCCACCTATCGTACTATTTCCTGTAACAGCACTTGCGCCATTTACCTGCAAACCTGTAGAAGTCACTGTTCCTGCAAAGTTAGGAGCATCTGCTATTTGTATTGCAATTGCACCGCTCTGATCTGTTACCGTTTTAACATTCGCACCGCTATAAGTACCAGCTGTTGTTGCTGTTCCACTAATTGCAATACTATCTCCAAGCTTACGATTAATATCTGTCGTATCGCCCGATTTTCTAGCATTTCCAGTGAATGTTATGGCTTTATTTGCTTGTGTGCTTACAGTATCAAGTTGACCTTTATTGACGGCTTGATCAGCTGTTGTGGCATTAGCAACATTATTAATCGTAGTGTTAGCTGCATTGATGCCACTACTCGTAACACTTGGACCGCCTGTAATTGTTAAGCCAGTATTATCTAACTTACTATTTCCAGTCGTAACAGTTGTAAATGTTGGTGTTGCACTTGTAGCAACTGAATATGATATTGAACCATCGGCAGCTGTTGTAGGCGTAACAACAATATTTGAACCACCTGTAACACTTCGTTGAGTCGCTTTAATTGCTTCATCAATTGTTGTTTTACCCGTTCCACCAATATTAGTTGGGGCTGTATATGCATTGGTGGCTGCATTATATACAGCGCCACTACCTGCACCTAAAGCACCAGCCAAACGACCATTTGTATCATCATAAGCTTTGTCTAATTGAGCAACTGTTACAGCATCTGATGCTGCTGAACCATCTGCTACGTTTTGAATTCGACGGTTACCAGCTGCTGTACCATTACCAACTGACACGGCTCCAACAGTTGGAGCCGCTTGCGATGTTAAAAATCCTGTCCCAGTAATAGCTGATGTTATTGAGTTTGAACCTAACGCCACACTGTTATCGATAGAAGCAACGGCATTAGAGCCTATTGCCGTACCCGCAACAGTTGAACCTGTTACTTTAGCATTTACACCTATTGCTGTACCTTTTGTTGTTCCAGCAGCAGTAACAGATTGAGCACCAACAGCAACACCGCTATCATTGATATCAAATGTAAATGAATCAGCCGAAGCACCTGTTCCCAATGCAAAGCTTTGTCCCCAGCTTTGTGCGCCTTTACCAATTGCAATAGAATTGATATCAGTTGTGCCACCAGTAGCTGTAGCTCCATCACCTATTGCAATACTACCACTAGCTGATGTTTGAGCATTTCGTCCAATAGCAATTGCACCAATACCAGAAGTTCCCGAATCAGTACCTATCGCTATTGATGAAGTATTAGACGCTACAGCTCCCGAACCCAGAGCAACGCTTGACTCACCTGTTGCTTTAGTATCAACACCTGCAGCAAGTGCCCATTGTGCAGCTTCAGTATTATGTCCTAAAGCAGTACCGCCTTTTCCTGTAACCTTCGCATAGCTCCCATATGCTGTTGCACCGAGTACTCCACCACCCGAAGCATTACAACCTGCAACAGTAGAGTACGTACCAGAACCATCTGTTATCGCCCCAGTTGTTCCATTGGTTTGAGCTTTATAAACTGTTGTATTTCCACCAGATACGCAATCTGCGTCATTTTTATTTCCTTGTGCTTGCATATCTATAGTGTTAGCCATAGCCTCTGGACTAAACGCTACCATCAAGCTAACTGTTGCTGCCCCGACAATGCCTGTTACTTTAGATGACTTGGTTTTCCCTTTTGCCAATTCAGAAACTGCAACCCATGCCGACAAAGTCGCATTCCAAATCACTTTGTAGATCTTATTCATATTACTTTTCCTTTAGGAGATGCATTACAGCCGCTGATTTCGCCTCAATAATGCATATAAAATGTACAATTTTTTTTATTTAACAATTTACATACATTTAAAGCAATAGAAAAATTGAGATATATTTCACTTATTTTATTTTTTTAAACACATGGTCTAAACTTTTAAATAAAAAGCAAAATAACCATACATTTTTTAATTTTTATATCTATAAATCAGCAGTTTAAATACTTTCTAAAAAGCATTAAGATTTATTAAATACATATTGTTCTTAAATTGAGCATGTGACAAAATTTGTCACATTTATCAAAATAATGTGAGACTTAGTTTACATTTGACATATTGTTAAATTTCTATTAACTGCCTATTCTTGTTCAGTTAACAATTTTTTATTGCGTAATGGGTCACAATAATTCTAGTTTCAATCTCTAAATCATCCGTTTATTTAGATTAAGTTAAAAATAAGACCTATTTCCATCAATTTAAAGTGATAAATTTTACCTAAAAAAGTGATATTTATTTTAAAAACAGATGCTGGTTAATTTAAATTTACGCGAATTTTAAGGTTGCTGTAAAAGACATTTGCTGACTGTTTTCAAAGCAGATAGGTGATCAGAACAAAATATACAATTGATCGTATTTTATTTTTTACATAGAAAAACCCGTATTTTCATTTGAAAACGCCACCGCATAATCAGGTTTGCTATAATTCAATTTAAAATTTAATCTGAGCATAACCTTTGAAGATCATTTTTGCAGGTACACCCGAATTTGCAGCTTCTGCTTTAGCAGCACTCATTGAAACTGATCACGAAATCGTCGCTGTGTATACTCAACCCGACCGCAAATCAGGTCGTGGACAAAAAATGACAGCTTCAGCCGTGAAACAACTTGCGCTCGCAAACAACTTACCCGTCTATCAACCACTTCATTTCAAAGCATCGACAGACGAAGGCTTAGCGGCTCAACAAGAATTAGCAGCTTTGGGTGCAGATGTAATGGTGGTTGCGGCTTATGGTTTAATTTTGCCTCAAGCCGTATTAGATACACCGCGCTATGGTTGTTTAAATATTCATGGTTCTTTGCTACCACGTTGGCGTGGTGCCGCTCCAATTCAGCGTGCCATTGCAACAGGTGACACTGAAACCGGAGTAACAATCATGAAAATGGCGGCTGGACTAGATACAGGTGATATGATCTTTAAAACAGTTTGCCCAATCACAGCGCAAGAAACCTCAGCGACTTTATATGACAAACTTGCGATCCAAGGCGCTGAAGCAATTTGCGTGGTATTAGAATCAGAACAAAAACTACAACAATATTTAGATGCATGTGAAGTTCAAGATGAACAATTTACGGTATATGCACATAAACTCACAAAAGCTGAAGCACAAATTGATTGGACTAAATCAGCAGTTGAGCTTGATCGCAATATTCGGGCATTCAATCCTTGGCCAGTCGCATTTACACCGATAGATGAAACCAATAATTTACGTGTATGGAATTCTCAAATTTCAGACCTTACAGCCAATGGTGAAGTACCCGGAACCATTATCGAGATGAACAAACAAGGTGTACATGTGCTGTGTGGAGATGGTGTGATTTGTCTGACTAGCCTACAATGGCCAGGTGGCAAAGCCATTAACCCTGTACAAATTATACAAAGCCATAAACTTTCACTAGGAAATATATTCGCATGAGCCAAATTCAATCATCTGCAAAAAATTTGAATTTGCGTGCACAAGTGGTTAAAACACTTTTAGCTGTTCAAAATGGACAGTCTTTGGCTTCCGTTTTAAACCAACATATCAATATTGTTTCTGAACGTGATCGTGGTTTATACCATGAGCTTACTTTGGGCTGTTTACGTCAGTGGTATTCTTTAAAAGCAATTACCTTACCCTTGCTCACAAAACCGTTAGACAATGAAGCACTAGAAAGTTGCTTATATTTGGGTTTATACCAGATTTTATGCACCCGTATTCCTGCACATGCGGCGATTTCAGAAACTGTCAATGCAGCGAAGCAATTAGGTTTTGAACCGATGAGTGGTTTGGTCAATGCCATCCTTCGTCGTGTTTCACGTGAAACAACTGAGTTTCAAACGGCTTTGAATAATACCCATGGTTTACCAAGTTGGCTGTTCAAACGACTTAAAAAAGATTGGGCTGATCGACTCCCTGAAATCTGTCAAAACTTAAAACAAGTCGCTCCACTAACACTTCGTGTCAATGAACGTCAAATTAGTCGTGATGAATATCTTGATATTTTAGATGAAGAACAGATCGATGCTCGTCCTTGTACACTTTCAGATGTTGGTATTGTTCTGGAACAAACGGGCAATATTACTCATTTACCAGGCTTTGAAGAAGGCGGGTTCTCTGTTCAAGATGAACATGCTCAATTGTGTGCAACACTGTTACCCAACTTAGATGACAAAGTCATTATCGATGCTTGTGCAGCACCGGGTGGTAAAGCAGCTCATATTTTAGAGCGCTTCAATCCTAAAAAATTAATTGCGCTTGATCATGATGCTAAACGATTATTGCGTGTTTCAGAAAACTTGGAACGCCTTGAATTAAATGTTGATGCAACAGTTGAAATCATCACAGCAGATGCTACAACATGGGTGCCTAAAGAGTTGGTCGATTGCATCGTATTGGATGCACCATGTTCTGCTATTGGTGTTATGCGTCGTCATCCTGATATCCGCTTATTGCGTCAATCTACAGATATTCAGCAAGTGGTCGATCTGCAAACGCAAATTTTAAAGCATATGTGGCAGCAGCTTAAAGTTGGTGGAACATTACTTTATATTACCTGCTCAATTCTGAAAGTTGAAAATGAACAGCAGATGGTCGAGTTTTTTGCTGAGCATGCAGATGCTGAAGAAATCAAGATTGACGCAAACTGGGGAATAGAACAAATTCACGGTCGCCAACTGTTGCCTGAAGCGCATCATGGTGATGGTTTCTATTATTGCCGAATTCAAAAAACAGCTTAAAAAATGCATTAAAAAAGCAGGCTAATTCGCCTGCTTTTTTTTGACTCAAGTTTAAAGCGTATGGTGATCTTTGACCTCTTCCAGAACTTCATCCAGTTCTTCAGGATTTTTCATCAAATGTAGGATCGATAAAATCAACCCACCCCATAAAAAAACCATTGAAATAATCATCATCACGATTGCAGAAGTATTCATTTTGACGCTCCTATCGATCTTTCATTTTGCTAAGGACTAACGCAATAACAGCACAGAAAATCACACTGCCCCAACCAAAGAACATCAACATACTTGAACTATAGGTATCGTATCCATTTTTAATCAAGCTAAAAACTGTCATAGTTAAAGTGACCAGCAAAATTAAAGATGTGATTACAGTTAAAGTGAAATCCCAACCTTTACCAAGTTGCACGGTTGAAATACGATTCACATGATCTCGTAACTCCATCAATGCCGAACGTTTAAACCATGCTATCGAAATAATTGACAATAATGCACCACCAATAATCCCAATGTTATTGATAAAGTGATCGACGATATCCACCAGTTTAATCGAGTTCACGCTAGAGAATAAGAAAATTGAAACCAGTGCACTACCACCGCCAATGATGCTTACAGCTTTTTTACGTCCCCATTTTAACTTATCTTGCATCGCTGCAATCGGCACTTCAAGGATACTCACCATTGAAGAAATACCCGCAACAAATAAAGAAGAGAAGAACAGTAAACCGAATAAATCCGCACCAGTCCCTAAACTAGAAATGATTTTAGGGAAAGCAATAAATGCCAAGCCGATACCACCACTGACCACTTGATCTACAGGCTTGCCTGCTGAAAATGCCATAAAGCCCAGTGCCGCAAAGATACCAATACCCGCAAGGATTTCAGTAGACGCATTGGCAAAACCAACAATGAGGCCAGAGCCTGTTAAATTGGTTTTTGGTTTAAGATACGAGGCATAAGTCACCATGATCCCAAAGCCAACAGAGAGTGAAAAGAACGTATGACCAAATGCTGCAAGCCATACTTTATAATCCCACATTGCTGCCCAGTTCGGTGTAAAGAAAGCATTTAAACCTTGGACCGCTCCTGGTAAACGCAAAGCTTGAATAACAAGAATAGTAAACAGAATAAACAGTAGAGGCATGAAAATTTTATTGGATAATTCAACCCCTTTTTTCACACCACCAAATAAGATGATCAGTGTTAATGCCCAAATTCCCACAATTGGCCAAAATAAATGACCAACAAACTGAAAATCAAAACTTGTTGATTTTGAAGTTTGTAAATAGGTATTGAAGAAGAAGTTTTCAGGATCACTTCCCCACAATTGACCTACAGAAAAATAAACATAACTGCCAGCCCATGTCAGTACGCTGGCATAATACAAACCAATAATGATACAGACACAGACTTGCCACCAACCTAAAGTTTCACCCCCTTTAAATAAAGCACGATAGGCTTTAGGAGGTGAAGAATTACTTTTATGCCCTGTCGCATAGTCTAAAAATAACAGTGGCAAACCTGCAGTGATAAGTGCAATTAAATATGGAATTAAAAAAGCGCCACCACCATTTTCATAAGCAATGTAAGGGAAGCGCCAAATATTACCTAAACCGACAGCCGATCCAACAGCTGCGATAATAAAACCTGATCGTGATGTCCAGTTTTCACGAGATTCTGTCATAAAACACCTAATTCTGTAGATGTCCTCAAATGCTGCTTTTTTTCATTGTGATCTGCGAGCAAAAGAAGTACCAATTTTAAATTTTGTTGTTTGAATAAAACAGCACCTTTTGGGTCCTTTGTTATTATTCCAAACCAGTAACTTTGCAAACTTCTCGGTTAAAGTGCATCAACAAAATTACTGTTTAATGTTGTAACAATACTCGTTTTGCAGCGCTTTTTCTGTAATTTGTGTCCATTTTCCCATGTTTTTTTTACTTTTCATCACACATGGTTAATTTTTAGCTATTTTGCTTGGAATTGCCTATTTCTAATTGACCGTCTTGAGTAGTCGATAATGCCCAATGATTTTATATTCATGCAAAATATCATTTTCACGTGTTCCAGAACCAATGTTATGAATAACCAAAGGTGTTTTTGACAACATTGTGGTTTTATTTGAAATGATACCAATGTGGGTTAAACCTTTACCTAAATCCCATGCCACGATATCACCTGCTTGATACTTTTGATCATTCACTTGATAACCTTGACGCTGAAAATAGGTCATGATATTTGGAACCCGTCGATGATCAATATTTCGATCGGTTGCTTTTAAACCCCATTTTTGTGGATATTTTTTAAAATTGGCTTTCATATCTTCATGAATACGTTGTTGCAGATCTATACCTTGATGGCGTAAGGCGCGAATAACCACGTCTGTGCATACGCCTTTGATCAATGGAACATCACCCATTGGATAGGACAATTGAGTATAAGCAGGATCATAATAAAGAGTTTTCCAGATCTGAGAACGTGCATCATTTACCAATTTTTCAGATTGAAATGCCCAAATTTGCACACTCTGTAAGCAAAGCAAAACCATTAAAAATAATGAATTGAAAAATTTTATTATCATTTTTTAACTCTATATATAAAATTCAAAGAAATAAGGAGCCGTAGCCCCTTTGAATATTAACTTATTGTTTGATCACAAGTAAGCGCTCTTCCTGCATATCACCAATTGCAGACTGAATTCCCTCACGACCTAAACCCGAATCTTTCACACCACCATATGGCATATTATCAACTCTGAAGGTGGGTATATCATTGATAATTACCCCGCCCACATGTAGATGATCCCATGCATAAAGCATCTTATTGAGATTTTGAGTATATACACCAGCTTGTAAACCAAAGCGACCTTGGTTAATCAGTTCGATACCTTTCTCAAATGTTTTATATTTTTCTAAAATTGCCACAGGGCCAAATGCTTCATTTTGATAAATTTCAAGAGATTCATCGACATTTTCAAGCAAAGTTGGCTCGAATAAAACGCCTTTTAAAGTGCCACCAATTAAGATTTTCGCACCCTTTTTCTCCGCTTTATCTACCCATTTTTTTAAACGAATCGCTTCTGCCTCCTTGATCATTGGGCCCACTATCGTGGTTTCTACATGTGGATCTGCAGCAGATACTTTTTTCAATTTTGCTAAGATTTTTTTTCTAAATTCTATATAAATATTAGCATGGACTAAAATTCGTTGCACACTAATACACACCTGCCCCGCATGCCCATATGCACCACCAATCACTCGATCAATCAATGCATCACTTATTTCTGTATCAGGTTCAATTAAAACAGCTGCATTCCCCCCCAATTCGAGGGTTACTTTTTTACGACCAGCACGTGCTTTCATATCCCAACCCACTTGATCAGAACCGGTAAAGCTGAGCAACTTAAAGCGATCATCCGTCACTAACACATCAGCATGTTCTCGTGGACAAGGCAAAATTGAAAATGCGCCTTTTGGTAAATCTGTTTCAGCCAAAATTTCTGCGATTTTTAATGCGGAAATTGGCGTCAAACTTGCTGGTTTTAATACAAATGAACAACCCGCTGCAATTGCTGGTGCAATTTTATGCGCTGTTAAATTCAAAGGAAAATTAAACGGACTGATCAGAGACACTGCACCAATCGGTACATGTTGTACCATTCCTCGATATGCAGAAGCCGCAGCGGTTACAGCCAAGGGCATTAAATGACCATCATTAATTGTGGAGACTGCATCTGCCGCTAGTTGGAAAGTATTAATCAGCCTTTCAACCTCAGCTGCTGCAGCAAGTTTAGGCTTTCCACCTTCGATAATTAAAATTTGGGTTAATTCTTCACGAAGCTCTTTAAAGCGCTGAACACAATGTAACAGTATTTTCTGCTTCTGAAATGGCTTTAAAGCAGCCATTTCTTTCTCAGCTTTCACGGCTGCGCTGATGGCTTTTTCTAAAATTTTTGCATCCGCCAAAGCCACTTTTGCATAAATTTTCCCCGAAAATTTATCATGAACTTCAAGCCATTGCCCTGATTTAATCGCTTTATTGGCGACATAAAGTGGGAATTCAATCACTGCTTGATCAATAGAATCACTCATCCTACACCCTCGATTTAATCTTTTTAATAATGCAAAATTTGATAAACCCCTATATCATGCCTTCAGTTAGTACAGTATTGAAATGTATTTAAGTAACAAAAATATAGGATGAAAAATCATTTCATCAAGAAGGACATATGAAATCTATTCAATTACCCTTATTTATCGCAACCCTAGGTCTAAGTTCATTTGCTCAAGCTGATTTTATTGGTTTAAAAGGTGATATTAGTTATTGGAGTATTGGTGGAGATTCTCAAATCAACCACAAAACATCCAGTCTATCCAACAAAACGGGGACCGATAATTTATTATTAGATCCTTATACTGGACTAAACGCAAAACATGATTTAGATACCAAAGGCACGATTCAAGCCTCTGTTGCTTTTGAGCACCCTATTCCAATCATTCCCAATGTAAAATTAAAATATACCAAGTTAGATACTGAAACTGAGTCTAATAATGAATTTGCTAAAACTAAAATTGATTTAGACCATACAGATCTTATTCTTTACTATGAAATCTTAGACAACATTGTAAAAGCTGATGTCGGTGTAGGGGCAACTAAACTCAACGGTACTGTAAAGCAATTTTCACAAAATGTTGATGTTGATGAATATGCGCCGATCCTTTATGCAGAGGCTGGCGCAAAACTACCATTTACAGGTTTAAGTGCAAAAGCTGAGGCGACATATACCAATGTCAATGATGTAAAAATCACGGATGCTCAGGCTGAAATTCAATATGATTTTGTTAAATCTATTGTTTTAGATCTTGGTGCCAAAGTGGGTTACCGTGTTTTAAATATCGAACTCAGTGATTTAGATAACCGTGATATGAAGTTTAATTTTAAAGGGCCTTATATTGGTTTAAATGCCCATTTTTAATAGAAAATAGCCGTTTGTGGCCATGTAAGCTTTTTCTTACATGGTCTGCCGAATTATGCGTATAGGCAGAACAGCTAAATTTTAATATGATAAACACATCAGGAAACAGGAAGTTTCCATTAAAAACAAGAATAAGATAGGACGATAACGCAGGATAGCGAAAGGTACGACAGGAGTTATACCTCAGAACCAATACAAAAAACCTCAGGCATGGATGTCTGAGGTTTTTTTATTTTGAATAGACTAAAACAATTAAAGTAAAAGACTTACCACTTCATAAAAGCCATTCCTTCAATAGTATCAATTTGAATCAGTTCAGTTTGTTTTTGAACCAGTTTAACCGCTTCATGCAAACTTATTGTTTTTGTATAAGAGCCTTTTTGATCAGGAACAGGAATATCTGCATCTAATGAATAATCATCATTGACGATAAACTGTAAAGTACGATCATTTTTATCAACGATCCCTAAAAAGTTTTCTGGCCTGATTAAGACAGATTGCATTATTTCTATGATTTCATCGATAGATGCATACTGATTTTGAGTGGGTAAAATCTCTTCACCATCATAATCTGTAAAGAAAAATTGGAAAATCAACATATTATTAACTGTTTTTATCGTAATACTTTAATTTTTAGCATAAAGAAACGGCTGGTTCAATAGCTCGACTTTTTCTATATCCCTTACTTCAATGATGATCATGATGAGGAATACAGAAAATAAGTTCAGTTTCATCAATACATAAGCTTAATCATTGATCAATTAACTTAATATAACTAGATCTATTTCCTTTCGCTAATCAACCCATAAAAAAACACCCCGCTCTCGCTAGAGATCGGGGTGTTTTAGATTTAAAAGCTGGCGATGACTTACTCTCACATGGGTAACCCCACACTACCATCAGCGCTAAGAGGTTTCACTTCTGAGTTCGGGAAGGGATCAGGTGGTTCACTCTTGCTATTGTCGCCAGCAAACTGTTATGGACTTGTTCGGGTCTTATTTAAATGCCTTACTTCGTACCAAATGAGTTTAACAGAACATTTGAGTTG
>NZ_KB849282.1:525245-589028 GCF_000368145.1 Acinetobacter guillouiae CIP 63.46
TGGTGGAGACTAACGGAGTCGAACCGTTGACCTCCTGCGTGCAAAGCAGGCGCTCTACCAACTAAGCTAAGTCCCCAGCTTAAGATCTTAATATATCTGCTCTTCTGTGTTCAGTAGACTTGGTGGGTCTGACAAGACTTGAACTTGTGACCCCACGCTTATCAAGCGTGTGCTCTAACCAACTGAGCTACAGACCCTCAGATACATCAATGAAGAACAACTTGTTGTGGATTCTTACCAATCGTCAATCTTTCGTTAAGGAGGTGATCCAGCCGCAGGTTCCCCTACGGCTACCTTGTTACGACTTCACCCCAGTCATCGGCCACACCGTGGTAAGCGTCCTCCTTACGGTTAGACTACCTACTTCTGGTGCAACAAACTCCCATGGTGTGACGGGCGGTGTGTACAAGGCCCGGGAACGTATTCACCGCGGCATTCTGATCCGCGATTACTAGCGATTCCGACTTCATGGAGTCGAGTTGCAGACTCCAATCCGGACTACGATCGGCTTTTTGAGATTAGCATCCTATCGCTAGGTAGCAACCCTTTGTACCGACCATTGTAGCACGTGTGTAGCCCTGGTCGTAAGGGCCATGATGACTTGACGTCGTCCCCGCCTTCCTCCAGTTTGTCACTGGCAGTATCCTTAAAGTTCCCACCCGAAGTGCTGGCAAATAAGGAAAAGGGTTGCGCTCGTTGCGGGACTTAACCCAACATCTCACGACACGAGCTGACGACAGCCATGCAGCACCTGTATGTAAGTTCCCGAAGGCACCAATCCATCTCTGGAAAGTTCTTACTATGTCAAGACCAGGTAAGGTTCTTCGCGTTGCATCGAATTAAACCACATGCTCCACCGCTTGTGCGGGCCCCCGTCAATTCATTTGAGTTTTAGTCTTGCGACCGTACTCCCCAGGCGGTCTACTTATCGCGTTAGCTGCGCCACTAAAGCCTCAAAGGCCCCAACGGCTAGTAGACATCGTTTACGGCATGGACTACCAGGGTATCTAATCCTGTTTGCTCCCCATGCTTTCGTACCTCAGCGTCAGTATTAGGCCAGATGGCTGCCTTCGCCATCGGTATTCCTCCAGATCTCTACGCATTTCACCGCTACACCTGGAATTCTACCATCCTCTCCCATACTCTAGCTTCCCAGTATCGAATGCAATTCCCAAGTTAAGCTCGGGGATTTCACATCCGACTTAAAAAGCCGCCTACGCACGCTTTACGCCCAGTAAATCCGATTAACGCTCGCACCCTCTGTATTACCGCGGCTGCTGGCACAGAGTTAGCCGGTGCTTATTCTGCGAGTAACGTCCACTCATCTTGGGTATTAACCAAGAGAGCCTCCTCCTCGCTTAAAGTGCTTTACAACCATAAGGCCTTCTTCACACACGCGGCATGGCTGGATCAGGGTTCCCCCCATTGTCCAATATTCCCCACTGCTGCCTCCCGTAGGAGTCTGGGCCGTGTCTCAGTCCCAGTGTGGCGGATCATCCTCTCAGACCCGCTACAGATCGTCGCCTTGGTAGGCCTTTACCCCACCAACTAGCTAATCCGACTTAGGCTCATCTATTAACGCAAGGTCACAAGTGATCCCCTGCTTTCCCCCGTAGGGCGTATGCGGTATTAGCATCCCTTTCGAGATGTTGTCCCCCATTAATAGGCAGATTCCTAAGTATTACTCACCCGTCCGCCGCTAGGTCAGTTACCGAAGCAACTTCCCCCGCTCGACTTGCATGTGTTAAGCCTGCCGCCAGCGTTCAATCTGAGCCATGATCAAACTCTTCAGTTAAAAATCATTAGTGACTTAAGGTCACAATTCTGGCTCATCAATGTACTGACAAATTCTCTCAAATAAACTTCGAGTAATTTAAACCAATCAATCAATGATAATATTTCGATCAATCAATCAGTAAAAATCCACACAAGTTGTTCTTCATATTCTCTTAATGATTAATTTATCACTTCGTCAGTGATAAATAAGACGCAATAAACATTTAACAACTTAACCCTCTAAGCTAAGTTCGTTTGCTGTATCGCGTCGGGATGAGCTCATTATAGGGCAATTTCTTACACACGCAAGTGCTTTTAACTGATTGTTTTATTGAGTGTTGTATTTTTATGCACTATTTTGGTTCATTTTTGGGCTTTTTGTCGCGTAAGCTTTTAATATTAAAGCAGAAATATGAACAAAATATTTCTGTTTTATTTTTTAACTATTTTTTCACATTTGTTTTTATTGTTTGAATACTGATGATTTTTACAGCTTGTTTAGGTACATCTTGGTGCATACCCACTGTTTGTGTTGGTGTCTGTACGATTTTATCGACGATATCCAGTCCTTGTGTCACCTTACCAAATACGGCGTACCCAGGGTTTCCAGCAGACTTATTTAAAAAGTCGTTATTTGCAACATTAATAAAGAATTGACTGGTTGCAGAGTTTGGCGCATTAGTCCGTGCCATAGCCAAAGTCCCACGAACGTTCTTTAAGCCATTGCTAGATTCATTCTGGATCGCTGGTTGAGTAGCCTTCTCTTTCATGTTGCTATCAAAGCCACCGCCTTGAATCATAAAACCAGGGATAACACGATGGAAAATGGTGCCGTTGTAAAATTGACTATTTACATAGCTCTTAAAATTTTTTACTGATATCGGTGCTTGATCATCATAAAGCTCTATATTGATGTTGCCTAAATTGGTTTTAATTTGCATATCTGTATTGGCGAACGCTTGATTCACCAAAACCACTAAAGCAAGACCGATGCCTATTTTTTTGATCATTCTCTTTTCCTTAAACATTTTAAATTAATAAGCCTCTCATAGTAGTCTGCTTTTATTCTGTTGAAAAATGACATTTAAACACGTTTACCAATACTCAACTGTATTCACGACTATATCTATATAGCTGTCATAAGCCTTACTGGTTGTTGAATATGTTGATGATGCTTTATCAACAAAAGAACTGTATGGATAAATCCGTGTGCTTAGCCTTTATAGAACAATTATTGTTATTTGATTATTTTTTAATCAATCACTTTTGTTCCACGTGAAACAAAAGTGACTTGTACAAGTGGATATTATGTTATTGCTTATCCCAGAATTTACGGAACTCTTTACTCATCTCTATAACGTATTTTTTAGCTTTACGTGAAACAGGGGTTAAGTTAATAAATCCGTGGGTTTGATCTTCATAATCCTGATAATGAACCTTTACGCCATTTTGACGTAACTTATAAGCATAGATTTTACCTTCATCATGCAAAAGATCATGTCCAGCCGTTACTACAAATGCAGGAGCAAGTTTCTTTAACTGCCCATTGGTCGGTGAAATGATTGGATCATCCAATGCCATATTAAAACGTGTTGCATAATAGTCGGTCACATAATCAATATCTGAGCCTGTCAACACCAAGCCATCTTTATAAGCAAAGAAAGATGGATGTCGACTCTTAAAATCAACAGCAGGATAAATCAAGAACTGGGCTTGAGGTGCAAACACTGTATTGACTGTGCGTTGTGCAACAACAGCGCTAATATTTCCGCCCGCGCTATCTCCTGCAACCGCAATACGATTTTTGAGAATTTTAAATTGACGGCGATTTTGATACACCCAAGCCAAAGCATCTTCACAAGATTGAATTAAGTCACGTGGGCCAACCTCAGGTGCGAGTGGATATTCAATACTTAAAACCTGAACTTTTGCATGAGCAGCAATTAAGCGACACACTTCATCATGGGTGTCTACACTACCTACCACAAAACCACCGCCATGATAAAATACAATCATTGGCAATTTTTTATTTGGTGCAGGATGGTAATGGCGTGCATAGACGCTGCCACTTTGTAGCGGAAGACGAATATCTTCAACAAATTGGATATGGGTCGGTTTGTTTATAATAGATTGCATTTGTGATTCAAATTGCTTTCTAGAGCGCTCTACATCTGCGCCAATAAAACCCACTTTGCCCTGTTTAAGTTGAGCTGCCATCAAACATTTGGTGAAACTATCCAATTGAGGAAACTGGTACGGGTAACCCAATAACTTGGTTAATGACTCTTGAGCGAATGTAGGCAAACGATCTAAAGCCCTACCTGCCGAACCCTGCCCTTTTTCGACTAAATCATGAATACTACGTTGAAAAGCAACCATTACGATTCTTCCTTAAATGTTCAAATTCTTCATATTGTCTACATGATCAGGCATCGACTGACTATAATCTTATACAAGTCTCATCATCGATATACAAATATAATTTTTAAATACGCTAATCTGAGTTAAATGACTTGTCATTGACTATTTTGCTATATCTGAATTTTTTTTTGCTATTTTGCTTGTTAAATGGAGACAACTTATGGCTATAAAAGCATTAATTGTTTCATTCATAACATCTATTATTGCTGTTGGTTGTGTTGCATTTCCTGAAGATGGTTATGACTCTCGCGGCTATGGGCAACCCGTATATCGAGATTATGGCTATGGACAACGCTATGATCCAAGATATGACCGAAACAATGATCGCCAACGTTGGGAACGCGAGCGAGCTTATCGTTTACAACAAATGCGCATTGAACAAGAACGGCGCCAAAACAACCGGGATAAACAACGTTGGCAATATGAACAAGCCAAACGTGATCAAATGAAAAAGCAGCAATGGGAACAACATAGAAAAGATTGGAACAATAAATCAAATCGTGACCATCGCTGGGACAATAGACCTGATCAAAAACAGTGGCAACAGCATGATCGTCAAAATCAACAACAGCAACGTGATAAAAGACGTGATGAGCGAAAAAACAGAGATCAAAACAAAGATTAATCTTCAAGAATTTGGGGCTAACCCAGATTCTTTTGTCTTTTTAGCAAACAATTTATTCATTTATAAAAGCAAAAGTAATGATTTTCCTCAGTAATTAATAGCTTCTGACATTTCTTCTTTGCTGAGGAAATTTTGTCATTTGGGTCATTGCGAACCGACTCATTTCAAGTAATGATTTCAATAACATCAATTCATCATTGAACTCGAACAATTGATTTGGAAAATCGATTGTTCAGAATAGATCATGTTGGGTTTAGCAATAAACGATTTTCTAAACTAGATACATTTTTGATGTCACAAAGTTCTATTGGTCGAAGCTCTTCGATTCAATTGAACATGAATAATATTGATCATGGAAAGGAAAAAAATAATGAAATGGTCTAATGCTCTCATTGCTGCTGCGGGTCTTTTGCTTGCAACATCTGTCACTCAAGCAAAACAAGTCATGTGTGTATTTGATTTAGTAGGCAAAAATGGTGATGTGTTTACCTTAATGAAAGATTATCAACTTGCAGCGAAAAACTGGGGTGCGGATCTGGAATTAAAAGTGAATTCAAATGAATCTGTTATTGCAGAAGATTTTAAAGCGGGTAAATGTGATGCTGTCAGTATCACAGGTATGCGTGGCCGCCAATTTAATAGTTTCACCGGTTCTTTAGATGCAATTGGTGCGATTCCAGATCTCAATCTCGCGGTAAAAGTCATGCAAGGCTTAGCAAATCCAAACTTTGCAAAATACATGACCAGCGGAAAATATGAAGTTGTTGGTGTTATTCCAGTAGGTGATGCTTTCCTGATGGTCAATGACCGCAATATCAATACCGTTGCAAAAGCAGCGGGTAAAAAAATTGCGGTACTCGACTATGATCAAGCACAAAAAATTATGGTTCAACAAATTGGTGCTCAAGCAGTTGCCGCGGATGTTACAAATTTTGGCAGTAAATTCAATAATGGTCAGGTTGATATTATTGGTGCACCTGCAGCGGTATTTAAACCTTTAGAGCTGCATAAGGGTTTAGGGACTAAAGGCGCTATTGTGAATTACCCACTGCTACAAGTCACAGGTAATATCATCATTCGTCCAGATAAATTCCCTGCTGGCTATGGTCAAAAATCTCGTGATTGGATTAAAACGCAATTGCCTCGTGCAAACACCATCATTGGAAAAATGAAAGCAGATATTCCAGCGAAATACTGGATGCAAGTTCCAGATGGTGATAAACCTGGTTATCAAAAACTCATGCGTGAATCTCGTATCAGCTTGACCAAACAAGGCGTTTATAACAAACAAATGATGAAAATCCTTTGGCAATTCCGTTGTAAAAACGATCCGAAAAACTTTGAATGTGCGCTACAAGATGAGAACTACAAATAATTCTAGATTAAATCCGATAAATTTAGTCTGAATTTACTTTAAAGTTCACTCACTGACCATATATTGAGTATGTTATACTGAATATATGGTCTTTTCATTTAAGCCATTTGAAATCTGAGGAACAATATCATGACCGCCCAAGCACTTGAGCTGACTGACAATGCTGCAAATAAAGTTCGCCAACTTCGTGATAGCGAAGGTAATCAAGATCTGATGTTACGTGTCTATGTAACGGGTGGCGGCTGTTCAGGATTTTCTTATGGTTTTAACTTTGCCGAAAGTATGAATGAAGATGATGCTGAATTCATAAATGGTGATGTAAAAATGTTGGTTGACTCGTTGAGTTATCAATATCTCGTCGGTTCTAAAGTTGACTATATTGAAGGCTTAGAAGGTTCACGTTTTATTGTAGAAAACCCGAATGCAACAACAACTTGTGGTTGTGGTTCATCATTCTCCATTTAATTCAAAGCATATTTTGAATCAAATCATGCCCTCTTCTTATGAGGGCATTTTTATGGTTAGGACATCAAGGTTAAATCGTTTCTAAAATATATTGGCTCAATTGTTTTGCATTCTGCACTGGTATCCAATGCGTCGCATCCATCACAATTTCTTTATAAGCTGCTTTTACATAATGATGATTTAAGGCGACGCTTTTAGAACCGATCGCTGAGTCATGTTTGCCCCAAATAAATAAAGTCGGCACACAAACTGGTTGGGTTAAATTTTTATTTGAACTAAATGGAAGTCCCCGATACCAATTTAATGCAGAACTTAGACGCTTTTCCACCACGATGTCTTGTTGGAAATCTTCGAGTTGTTTTGCGGTCATTCCTGAATCTTTTAATAAGCCCAGACCCAACTTTGGTAATTTCTCAAATAATAATTCTGGAATTTTGGGTAATTGGAATAAACCAATATAGTAAGATTTTAACAATTGATTACTGCTTAACATCGAACGCATAAATGCTGCTTTATGCGGTACAGAAATCGTAATCAAATGTTTTATTTTTTCAGGATAACGTTGTGCAACATCCCAAGCAACCACTGCCCCCCAATCATGTCCAACTAAATAAACCTGTTGTTGGATCATATCGATTAAAGCATTTACATCTTCAACCAAAGCAGAACTTCTATAATCACGGCGGTTTTGCGGTTGTGCACCTAAACTATAACCACGTTGATTGACAGCAAAAGTACGATAACCGTTTTGATTCAGAATCTCTGCAGTTTCTTGCCAGCTTTTATTGGTTTCAGGAAAACCATGTAACAAGACAAAAGGCTGCCCATCCAAAGGACCCGAATCTATCACATCAAAGCTAAAACCCTCTCTTTGAAATGATTCTATGCGCTGTTTCTGTATCGCTAAGTTCATTGTGATCTCAGTTTTAATTTTTATTGATAGTGGAAGCTTATGCGCTATTTTTTAACAGCAGTAAAGGACAATCTCAGCGCTAAACAGGTCGATCATTGTTCTACAAAATATCTCACACTGCTATACCGCACTTGTTCTTGTGTAAATATTGATTACTAAGGTGTATCACTCACCTTAGCAATCATTTTATTTTTAAACTGCTGTAATCGTGCCTAAGATACGATAGCCTTTTGCCCCCGTAACAGCAGGTAGGTTGCCACTTAACTGTTGGTCAAAGCGCATGGCGAGCCATGCAAATGCAGTTGCCTCTACCCATGTCGGTGCTAAGCCCAGTGCGGAAGTCGATTGTACAGACCAATTGTGCTTACGTAGACGCCAACGGAGTTGTTCAAGTAGATGTGAGTTATAAGCACCTCCACCGCAAACATAGACCTCACCCGTATCTAGAGGTGAACGATAAATAGCTTTCTTGATGGCACGTGTCGTGAGTTTCATCAACGTTGCCTGAATATTTTCAGGGGTATCTTCTAATTCATCATATTCTAAATCATTGCGCCAATCTAAAATCTGCTCATCTAACCATTCCAAGTTAAAGTCTTCACGCCCTGTACTTTTTGGCGGTTCTTTAGAGAAGTATTCATTTGCTTGAAGGCGATCTAACAATGAACGTATCGGTTGACCATAAGCTGCCCAATTGCCATTTTCGTCATAAGGTTGCCCAGTATAACGATGACACCACGCATCCATAAGAATATTGGCAGGACCTGTATCAAAACCATAAACATTCTGCTCATCACCAGCAGGCAGCATGCTGACATTGGCAATCCCCCCTAAATTGAGAATCACTCGATGAATGGTTGAATGTTGGAATAAAGCTTGATGAAACGCTGGAACTAGAGGAGCACCCTGCCCACCTGCCGCCATATCACGACGACGAAAATCTGAAATCACAGGAATTTGAGTAATTTCCGTAATAATATTTGGATCACCAATTTGTAAAGTAAACCCGTGTTCTGGACGATGCCGAATAGTTTGTCCATGACAACCAATCGCTTTAATTTGGCTTTTATCTAAATTATTTTCTTGTATGAGTTGGTTAATGCCATTGCCAATCATGGTTGCAAGAGCGACATCAGCCTTACCCATTCGATCGATTTCATTATCATCAGGTAAGGTCAATGCCATCAATTCATCGCGTAAATGAGGATCAAAAGCGACTGTAAGCGTGGCATGGATATGTAAAGGATCAAATGAAGCAGCAACAAAATCGACGCCATCCATGCTGGTTCCAGTCATTACGCCAATATAGATTGTTGTCATGAGATATTCTTCGCCTGCATTATGCTGAAAAAATGTTAGTATATCGCACAAATAGTCTAACTGAAGTATTTGGGTTTTTGTAATGTCAAATTTCCTGCCGGCTGAAGAACAACTTGCCCTCATTCGCCGAGGCACTCACGAAATTATTTCTGAAGAAGATCTTCTGAAGAAACTAAAAGAAAATCGTCCTTTAAAAATTAAAGCTGGATTTGATCCAACTGCCCCAGATTTACATTTGGGTCATACTGTTTTAATTAACAAATTAAAAGCGTTTCAAGATCTTGGTCATGATGTCACATTCTTGATTGGTGATTATACCGCCATGATTGGTGACCCAACAGGTAAGAGTGCGACTCGTCCACCACTATCGCGTGAACAAGTTTTAGAAAATGCCAAAACATATCAAGAACAAGTGTTTAAAATTCTTGATCCAAATAAAACCAAAGTTCGTTTTAACTCTGAGTGGTTTGCAACAAAAACCGCTGCTGATTTGATTCAATTGGCTTCGCAGCAAACTGTTGCGCGTATGCTAGAACGTGATGACTTTACTAAACGCTATAATAGCCATCAACCGATTGCTATTCATGAGTTTTTATATCCTTTGGTTCAAGGTTACGACTCTATCGCGCTTGAAGCCGATGTTGAGCTTGGTGGTACAGACCAGACCTTTAACTTACTTATGGGACGTACTCTTCAAGGTCGTTATGATCAAGAAGCTCAAGTATGTATTACCGTACCGATCCTAGAAGGATTGGATGGCGTCAATAAAATGTCGAAGTCTTTAGGCAACTATATTGGTGTATTTGATGCCCCTGGCGCAATGTACCAAAAAGTATTGTCTATGCCTGACAGCTTGATTGAACGCTATTTTGAATTACTCAGCTTTAAGTCTATGGACGAAATTGACGTTCTTCTCAAAGAAATGGCTGAAGGTCGTAATCCGCAAGACATTAAGAAAATTCTTGCACTTGAGTTGGTTGAACGCTTCCATGGCGCAGAAGCTGCTGAACATGCACATAAAGGTGCGGGTAACTTAATCACAGAAGGCGAGCTACCTGAAGGTACGCCTGAAGTGACTATTTCTCGTGGTGAATACAATGGAGAAATCTCGATTGTATCTATTTTACGTGCCGCAGGCTTAACCAAGAATTCAGCACAATCTAAAGATGCTGTTTCACGTGGAGCCGTAAAAGTAGATTGGGAAGTTGTGGATGCAAACTTCACTGTGAAAGAAAATGTTACTTTGGTTATTCAGGCAAGTAAAAAAGCCATTGCAAAAGTGACCTTTACCGATTAATCCCGTGTAAGCCAATAAAACCAGAAAAGCCATCAACATTGATGGCTTTTTTATTGAATAAATTTATTCACCTGCAAGTGAACATTCAAAGTTGGTGCGATCTACCGTACAGCGTGCTTTTTTCAGTACCGACATCATCACAGGATCGTACACCCCTCTTTTTGTTAACTCAATCCGCCCTTCTCGCAATAATTTCTGATAACGGAGTGCATCGTCCTTGGACACATTTAATTTATATTTTGCTGGGATCTCAGCTTCCATTTTTTCTATTTTCTTAAATGAACTTGGTAACTGCTTCACAGCCCACTCACGTGACTTAATACCAAAACCTTCTGGAAACTGCTCAGGTTTAATAATTAAATCGGCAGTCACATTCACTACGGGATAAGTAAACATTGCACCATTGCTACCTAAACCTTTATAAATTTCCAATGGTTTATAGGCATAGGCTGGCGAAGCAATCGCATCCACCTCACCATCATTAAATTTTTTCACAAAATTAAAAATATCAGAAGGAACCCCGATTGCCCCTACACGCTCAACGGCAACCTTTTGTGCAAGATCGTAATGCAGATAGGCAAACTTTTTACCTTTGCCCTTTTCCAAAGTATTCATTGCGCGATCTTTAACAAAGATATAAGCAATACCAATCGGGGTAATCATTGCCAATTCATATTTGACCCCATTTTTTTCAGAAACCAATCTTTTTGCATTGCGTTTATCCAAGGCATAATTGATCGCTCTTCTGGCAATTTCATTGTTGGGAATTCCTCCCAAAGCATCAATAGATCCACCAAATTTATTGTATTCACGTGAACGCATCGTGGTCATTGCAGCGGCATCACATTTATTGGTCTTAAAATTTTTATCCACGGCTTCTTCTGACTGATACACGGTTAAATTAATATCAGCGCCCCATGCTTTGGCTGCTAAAGCCCATTCTTCCATGAGTTTATAAGATTCACCCGCTTTACCCAGTAAATCAAACACACACACATTTTGTTTTGCCTGTAGCAGAGGTGAAAAAAAAACTGAAAAAACAATCGGTAAATATCCTATTTTATTCATCATCTGACGTCCATATTTTTATAAATAGATTTATCCTTGTAGATGTAAAAGCAATCCAAGTCTTTTACTTTAACTACACATTTTTAGGTGATACTGTGATTAATTCTACATAAATTGGATATTTTTTGTTAGTTTTTTAACCAACTTTTAGATAAGATAAAAAATTCAGGACAAATTTCTGATAAAAATAAGCGGCTGAGCTGATTTCATTGAGCTGTTTTTTATTGAGTGGTTGTAAAATTAAAATATTCTAATGATTGCTGTTGGTTTGGGAGATATACGCATTTTTTTATTGAAGCATTCACAATAAAGCATTGTTTGTTTTTTTGAATTGATCCTATTTACCCAATTTATTGTGCATTTCACTCAAGAAAAGACATTTTGTCACTTCTTTTATCAAATACATTTTTTGAACTCTACCATTTATCCTTTACTATACCGCATCCGATATTCAATAGTCAGTTTCCTATGATTCAGTTAGACCAACTTTCAATTCGCCGTGGTGGACGCATTTTATTCCAAAAAGCGTCTATGCAACTTCATCCTGGTTGGAAAATTGGTTTAACAGGTGTAAATGGTGCGGGTAAATCCACATTGTTCTCAGCACTTTTGGGTGGAATGGAGTCAGACAGCGGTAGCTTAACCCGTCCAAATATATGGACCGTTGCCCATATGGCTCAGGAAATCAAAGCCTTAGATATGAAAGCTATTGATTTTGTGTTATCTGGTGATGAAGAATATTGGCTGATACAAGACAAACTAAACCATTCTGAAGATTTGAGTAATGATGAGTTAGCGCATTTATATAGCCGTTTTGAAGAAATTCATGGCTATACAGCTGCATCTAAAGCATCTCAACTGATGGCTGGTTTAGGTTTTTTTGAGCATCAATCAGAACTCTTGGTTTCAAGTTTCTCTGGTGGGTGGCGGATGCGTTTAAATCTTGCTCGTACTCTGATGAGTCGCTCAGACTTACTATTACTCGATGAACCGACCAACCATTTAGACTTAGATGCAATTTTATGGTTAGAAGATTGGCTCAAGGCATATGAAGGCACGCTCATTTTAATTTCACATGACCGCGATTTCTTAGATGCAATCACAGATCATATTTTACATATCGAAAATCAAGTACTGACTTTATATACTGGTAACTATTCTACTTTTGAAACCACACGTGCTGAGCGATTAGCACAACAACAACAAGCGTTTGAAAAGCAACAAGAAGCTAAAGCACACTTACAAAAATTTATTGACCGTTTTAAAGCCAAAGCGACTAAAGCACGACAAGCGCAAAGCCGTATTAAACAACTTGAACGTATGCAAGAGCTTGCCCCTGCGCATGTCGATAATCCATTTACCTTTAGTTTCCGTGAACCAAGCAAAATGAGTTCACCGCTGCTCACACTCGAACATGCAGATATTGGCTATGGCGATAAATTAATTGTCACCAATGTAAATTTACAGATTACACCAAGCAGTCGTATCGGTTTACTGGGAATGAATGGTGCAGGTAAATCGACCCTAATTAAATCTTTAGTCGGTGATTTACCGCTGATTCAAGGTTTACGTAAAGATTCTGAGTTACTCAACATTGGTTATTTTGCCCAGCACCAAATGGATGCTTTAGATGGCAATGCCAGCCCGATGTTACAACTTTCTCGCATTGCTGACCCAAAGATCAGTGAAGCAGCATTACGCTCCTTTTTAGGAAGTTTTGGCTTTAGTGGTGAACGTATGGACACCCCAAGCGAAAGCTTCTCTGGCGGTGAACGTGCGCGTTTGGCTTTGGCTTTAATCGTCTGGCTGCGTCCAAATGTTTTAATTCTCGACGAACCGACTAACCATTTAGATTTAGATATGCGCCATGCACTTACGATGGCTTTACAGGATTTTGAAGGTGCTGTGGTTTTAGTTTCCCATGAACGTCAGCTGATCGCTTCAGTCTGTGATGAACTTATTTTGGTTCATGCAGGTCAAAGCAAGGAATTTGACGGGGATTTACAAGATTATGCAACGTGGTTACGTCAAGCACGTATCGATATGATCAAGAATGGACAACAGCCTAGTGCACCTGTTCAATCTCAGGTGATTGAAAAGCCAAGTATTTCAAAACTCGATAAAGAAGCACAACGTAAAGAAGCTGCTCGTCAACGTGAACTGAGCCGTCCTATTCGTAAAAATATCGAGAAAATTGAAAGTCAAATTGGAAAAATTCAACCTAGACTCGTAGACATTGAAGCATTACTTGCAGACACAGCCCTTTATGAGGCAAACCGTAAAGATGATTTACTCAAACTCATGAATGAACAGACAGAGTTAAAAGTAAAATTAGAACAAGCTGAAGAAAAAATGCTTGAACTGATGATGGAACTAGAAACATTAGAAAGCTCTTTCGATTAAAAAGTGCTTTTAAATACAGTAAGCCTCTCAAATTAGCTAGAAATAGGCAAATGCCTTTTCTAGCTTTTTAATAAAATATATTTAAAAATCAACAAGTTAATTTATAAAAACTATTTTATTTAAAGTTCTAAACGCAACTTCATCGCCTTAACAAAATTTAAAGCTCTATACCTCTTCTCATAAATCATCAGAAATTCAATACATAGCCACGCTATGCAAACACGCTCAAGTGTTGTTTCTCATTACTCTAGATTCCCCCAGATCAAAAAGAAGGCTTTTTAGCACAATAATCCAATAAAAATCATAAGCTTATTTTATTTAACACCCAAACCACATCCAACAGCCACGTCCAAGCCTAAAAGCATCTTTAAATCGACAAAATACAATCATAACTTTTATTTATAATAGGCAATTTCCACCGTGGAACATATTAGCTTAACTAAATAATAACTAAAAAGGCTTTAAAAGGGACAGTTCATTTGAATTTAAAAATGTTTTTTATCAATTGCATGTGGATAAGTTAAAATTTTAAAACAGTTCTTTTGACTCATTCTTTGAGAGCATTTTTTAATGATTTTGAAGTTTTATATGCAAATAAATCAGTCTGTATTGATCGAATTTAGGCTTGATTGAAAAGTTACCCACATACTTATCAACATCATTTTGATTAATAATAGAACAAAATTCAAGTGCAAAATTTAACCGTTCGTCGCTTTTTATAATGAACATTCATCTAATTTTTTTGATTTCAGCAAAATTATTTAAAATTACATAGATCATGAATTTCGAACAATTTGTAATGAAAAAGCATAACTCGGGCTTAAAAAACTGATTTATTTATAAAAAGATTGCCGATGAAATGAGAGTTAAGTCGCTAATTCACAATAATTGTCAAAAAAAAAATAATAAATGGAGTAAATGCTCTATTTTTTTCAAACAAAGCTGATTAATATTGCGCTTATGGAAAAGTTCCTAAAGATGGATAAATAGATAAGGACGAAAATATGAAAAAAATTGCATTCGCTATTGCTGCAACTTCAATCGTTGGATTTAGTTCAGCATCTCAAGCTGCGACAGATGTCTGCGTATTTGACTTATTAGGTAAGTCAGGTGAGTCATTTCAAATGGCGCAAGAATGGGCATTATCAGCAAAAAGTTGGGGCGCTGATATCAATCTCATTCCAAAACAAGATGAGGCTGTAGCAGATAACGACTTTAAAGCAGGCAAATGCGATGGCGTATTTATGACTGCAATGCGCGCGCGTCAATACAATAAATTTGTGGGTTCAATCGACTCTATTGGTGGTGTGCCAAGTAATGCGATTGCACAAAAAGCCATTACTTTTGCCTTAGATGCACGTAATGCTGCAAAAATGACCACAACCTTGGGTGGTAAAAAATACGAAGTTGCTGGTATTGCACCACTTGGTTCAGCATTTATTTTTGTACGTGATAAAAATATCAACTCGATTGAAAAAGCCGCTGGTAAAAAGTTTGCTGTGTTAAGCTATGACAGCGCTCAAAAAATTCTAGTACAACGTGTTGGTGCACAAGCAGTTCCTTCAGATATCACCAACTTTGTTGCAAAATTCAACAATGGTCAAGTTGATATGGTCGGTGCGCCTGCTTATGCCTACAAACCGCTTGAAATTCAAAAAGGTTTAGGTGCAAATGGGGCAATGTTTAACTTCCCTGTATTACAAGTAACTGCTGACTTTGTCATCCGTCCTGAAAAATTCCCTGCAGGTTTTGGTCAAAAATCTCGTGATTATTTTGTGAAAAACTTGCCAAAAAGCTTTGCTATGATTAATCGCCTAGAAGCGACTATTCCAGCAAAATACAAAATGAATTTAACCGCTGAAGATAAGCTGAAATATCAAAAGTTAATGCGTGATGGCCGTTTAGAACTGACTAAACAAGGTATTTATGATGCAGGCATGATGTCTGTGTTGAAAAAAGCACGTTGTTCAGTAGATAAAGCCAACTTTGAATGTACGCTAGGTGGTGAATAATACTTTAGATGAAATAAGCTAAAGTCTACAAAAAAACCAGCTTTGAGAAGCTGGTTTTTTTGTTTTAAATAGAAGCAGTAGCACTATCAAAATTAAAATAAGGGCTATAAAAAAGGGAATAAACCGAGGTTTATTCCCTTTTATTGATTAAAATGAGTTTAATTAAGCATCAATATCTGCATTTAATGCATTTTCTTCAATGAAAGCACGACGTGGTTCTACATCATCGCCCATTAAACATGCAAACATACGATCAGCTTCAATCGCATCATCAATGGTCACTTGCAGCATATTACGGTTTTCAGGATCCATTGTGGTTTCCCAAAGCTGTTCAGCATTCATCTCACCCAAACCTTTATAGCGTTGGATCATCATGCCGCGACGTGAATCTGTCAAAATGTGTTGCCAAACCTGATGGAAAGTCGAAACGTTGATTTTACGTTCGCCTTTTTGCAGATAAGCACCTTCTTCTAACAAGGTGAACCAGCTCTTCGAGTTCTGCAATAAACGCTTATATTCGCCCGATGCCAATAAACCCGCATCTAATAAATAGCTATGCGGTAAATTGTGCACATAAATCGTTATACGCGGGAAATAAATCGTCGTTTTAAGCCCATCAGCAGTTTCTTTATCAAAGGGTTCCAAGCTCAACACTGGACGTAAACTCGGTTGCGTTGTTTCAATCGCAGCACGAAGTTTCTCACCCCATTGTTGTACATAATCTTGGTCATGATTTTGATCAAGTTTAAAATGCTCAAGACTCAATAAACCATCCAGCAAGGTCGCAGGATAACGTACAGTTAAACGCTGCAAACTCTTTTGGGAGGTTTGATAATCAGCAATTACTTTCTCTAATGCTACGCCACGAATTGCAGGCGCTTCAGCATTGACACGTAATTCAAGTTCATCAATCGCATTTGAAATCAAATAAGTTTCTAAAGCATCATTGTCTTTAATGTACTGCTCTTGCTTACCTTTTTTCAGTTTATAAAGTGGTGGTTGTGCAATATAAATATAACCACGTTCCACAAGTTCTGGCATTTGACGGAAGAAGAAAGTCAAAAGCAGGGTACGAATGTGTGAACCATCCACGTCAGCATCGGTCATGATAATGATTTTATGATAACGCAACTTGTCTGGGTTATATTCTTCACGGCCAATACCACATCCTAATGCAGTAATCAGCGTACCCACTTCCTGTGATGAAATCATTTTATCGAAACGTGCACGTTCCACATTCAGGATTTTACCTTTGAGCGGAAGAATGGCTTGCATTTTACGGTTACGGCCTTGTTTTGCAGAACCGCCCGCAGAGTCACCCTCGACCAAGTATAATTCTGAAAGTGCTGGATCTTTTTCCTGACAGTCTGCCAACTTACCTGGAAGACCGGCAATATCAAGCGCACTCTTACGACGTGTCATTTCACGTGCTTTACGCGCAGCATCACGCGCACGTGCAGCATCAATGATTTTGCCTGCAATAGATTTTGCAGCCTGAGGATTTTCTAATAAATACTCAGAAAAGGCTTTGTTCATTGCCTGCTCGACAGCAGGTTTAACTTCACTCGACACCAATTTTTCTTTGGTTTGAGATGAGAATTTAGGATCAGGTACTTTAACTGAAACAATTGCTGTTAAGCCTTCACGCGCATCATCACCAGTAACTGCAACTTTCTCTTTTTTGAGTAAGTTTTCATTTTCCATGTAGCTGTTTAAGCCACGTGTCAACGCTGCACGGAAACCAGCTAAATGCGTTCCACCATCTTTTTGTGGAATATTGTTGGTAAAGCAACGAACATTCTCTTGATAGGTATCATTCCATTGCAAAGCAACTTCAACACCTATGCCATTTTCAGCTTGAGTGGTGAAATGGAAGATTTCATTGAGATGGGTTTTACCTTGGTTAATATATTTTACAAACTCAGATAAACCACCTTCGTAATCGAAGACATGTTCTAAGGCAACACGTTCATCACGTAGGACAATACGAACACCCGCATTCAAGAATGAAAGTTCACGTAAGCGACGTGCCAAAATATCGACATTAAAAATCGTTTGGCTAAACGTTTCAGTACTTGGCCAGAAACGAACAATGGTCCCTGTGGTTTCGACATCACCCACAATTTTTAACGGATAAACCGGATCACCATGTTTATATTCTTGTTGATGAATATGACCAGCACGATGAATCGTAAGTTCAAGTTTGCTTGAAAGTGCATTAACTACAGATACACCTACGCCGTGCAAACCGCCTGAAACTTTATAGCTATTATCATCAAACTTACCACCTGCGTGCAGAATAGTAAGAATTACTTCTGCAGCAGAGACACCTTCTTCTGGGTGAATATCAGTTGGAATACCACGTCCATTATCTGCAACGCTGACTGACTCATCTTCATGAATAGTCACTAAAATTTCATCACAATGACCAGCTAAAGCTTCATCAATCGCGTTATCGACGACCTCAAATACCATATGGTGTAAGCCTGAACCATCATCAGTATCACCAATATACATACCTGGGCGTTTACGAACTGCATCTAGACCACGTAATACTTTGATACTAGAGGAATCATAAGCCTTTTCAATGGTTGGTTCTGTTTGAGAAGCTATTTGATCTTCTGAACTCATGGTTTCTCCCTAGTGAAAAATAGGTCTTTCCAAAATTGGCTAAAATCTAAAATCATGTTGCAACAACACTTACCTGACCTTGGTCAACATTGAATAACTGGTAGGAAATAGACAAATCATGTAAATGTTTTTTTACTGATTCATGGTCTAGTGTGGTAATAAAAACTTGACTACCAAGTTGGCTCAATCGCTCAATTAAACGTTGTTGTGCGCTTAAATCTAATTCTGCTGTCACATCATCTAATAATACCACAGTTTCTTTATTACAGGCATGTAACATGGCAATTTGTGATAGTTTTAAAGCCATTATCAACAACTTTTTCTGCCCTCTAGACAGTACCACATCCGCTTCGCCTAAAGGGGTTTTTAATCGGATATCTGCACGATGCGGCCCATACTCGGTATAACGTCGATCAACATCTTTTTGGTGATATTGAATCAGGTCATTGGCCAAACCATGTTCCACATGGAACCCTGCACTGTATTCCATTTCAATCTTTAAATCGGGTAGCAACTGCGCCAAATCTTCTTGCAAATATAACTTCCATTGCTCAACAATCTCGACCCGTTGAGAATGTAACATTTCACCATAATCACTGAGCATTTTGTTCCACGGCTCTAAATCGAGCAAAGTCAGATTACGTTTGGTTTTAAGTAAGCTATTTCTTTGCTTTAAAGCGCGTGAATAATATTGCCATGCATGATAGAAATCTGGTTCCACGTGAAACATGAGCCAATCCAACAATTGGCGACGTGGTTTTGCCCCATGATCGATAATATCGGTACTTAATGGGTCAATCAGTTGCAATGGCAAGATTTTGGCAAGCTGCCCTTGGGTTGCAACAGTATCACCATTGACTTTAATTAACTGCTCACCACTTTGCAGCTTTTGCATACCAATCTTTTCAGTCAAAGATTGGGCAAAAACAATGGCGTCTGATTGATTATTTTGAATGTAATTTTTCGGGATATGTGTTCGAAAAGATCGACCTGTTGCCAATAAATGAATAGCTTCTAAAATCGATGTTTTACCTGAACCATTTTGTCCATAAAAAACATTAAACGGTTGCAACTCATGCAGAGCAACCGTCTTGAGGTTTCGAACACGTTGTATATTTAAACGCGTAATATGCATGGCTATGATTTAAAAATAAATCAATTAAACACGCATCGGCATCACAACATAAGTTTGATTAGATTGGGTTGGATCTTGTACCAATACCGACTGATTAGCTTCCGACATGGTCATTGCGACATCATCACCATCTAAAACGCTTAATACATCTAAAATATATTGCGCATTAAACGACATTTCCATCGGCGCATTGGCATATTGAATAGCTAAATCTTCAATCGCTTCATCTTGCTCAGGGTTATTGGCACGTAATTGCAAAGAATCAGCATTAAAGTTTAAGAATACACCACGTAATTTTTCATTACTTAAAATCGCAACACGTTGTAAGGATTGCTTAAATACATCATGTGGAATATTTACAACTTTGTCACCGCCACGTGGAATCACACGACGATAATCAGGGAATTTCCCATCAATTAATTTTGTTGTGAAACGTACCGTAATATCGCCTTGTTCTTTGTCGCGGCTAGAGGTTTGAATGGTAACATTTAACAATTCACGACCAATTAACAAGGTCAGTTGCTCATCTTCAATACTTAAAAGACGTTGTAACTCACCGACTGCTTTACGTGGAACAATGGCTTGAACCAATTGTGCAGCGGTTGAAGACGCTAATGTTTCACACAATGCTAAACGGTGCCCATCGGTAGTGACTGCGCGTAATTGATTTTCATCAATTTCCAATAATGTACCTGTCAGGTAAAAACGTACATCTTGCACAGCCATGGCAAATGAAGTTTTTTCAAATAAACGTTTTAATTCACGCTCAGTGACTTGAACTTGAGTGCCTTGGCTATTTTCATTGGTTAACAATGGATAATCTTCAGCAGGTAAGGTTCCTAAAACAAAGCGGCTGTTTCCAGATTTTAAAATACAGCGTTGATCTTCAGTGATCTGCAAATCAATCAAAGCTGCTGCTGGTAAAGATTTACAAATATCGACCAACTTACGTGCAGGAACTGTGGTTTCCCCTGCTTGTAAACATGCACCTTCAGCTAGAGTTGTACTTGCCACAAGCTCCACTTCCAAATCTGATCCTGTAATCGTAAGGGCTTGATTTGTAGCTTGAATTTTCACGTTTGAAAGAATGTTTAAAGTATGGCGACGTTCAACTGCTCCAACCACATGGGACAAAACATTAAGTAAGCTCTCTTTCGCGATTTTCAAACGCACGGTGGAATTCCTCTAACTAAATATGACAAAAATGTGGGTAATAAATTTTTTTTAATGACGTACTATGCGGCAGTTTATGCCGCATTGCAAGCGCATAATTTGTACAAATTTTAACTTTGTAACAGGCGCATGAGGTTTTTATAATCCTCATTAAAAATTGGATCTTCATCGCGTAAACTTTGCACTTTTTCACAGGCATGCATGACCGTACTGTGGTCACGACCGCCAAAAGCCATCCCAATTTCAGGGAAACTGTCTCCAGTAAGCTCACGCGCAAGACCCATCGCCAACTGACGTGGTCGTGCGTAAATACGTGTGCGTTTTGGCCCCACCAACTCTTTCAATGGTATACGGAAGTATTCGCTCACTACGCGTTGAATATTTTCAGTACTGATGGTACGGGCACGAATCGCCAAAACATCTTTCAATGATTCACGAACCACTTCTAGATCAATTGCAGCCCCCTTAAAGCGTGAGATTGCCACAACTTTGTTTAAAGCGCCTTCAAGCTCTCGCACATTGGCAACAACCTGTTGTGCAATAAATAAAGCGCAATTTCGAGGCAGATCGATGCCACTGCTTTCGGCTTTTTTCAGCAAAATTTCGATTCGTGTTTCAATATCTGGTGGTTCAACCCCAACCGATAATCCCCATGAAAAGCGCGAGACTAAACGCGGATCCAATTCGGTTAATTCTTTTGGATAACGGTCAGAGGTTAAAATAATTTGTTTAGATTCATCCAATAAAGCATTGAATGTATAGAAAAATTCAACAAGACTGGCTTCTTTACCCGCCAACAAATGAATATCATCAACCAACAATAAATCTAAAGAACGGCAATTCTTTTTAAATTCTTCAACCTTGCCTTTTTGCAGAGAGCTGACAAAGTCTTGGACAAAGCTTTCCGCAGTCATATACATCACACGCGCATTTGGCTTTGCTTGTAATAATGCATTACCAACGGCTTGCATTAAATGCGTTTTACCTAAGCCTGTAGGGCCGTATAAAAAGAGTGGATTATGTTGAGATTCACCCAGTTGTGTTAAAACTTTGCGGCAAGTTTCAGCCGCCATTTGGTTTGAACGACCTTCAACAAATAAAGCAAAGTTAAATAATGGGTTAAGTTGTCGTTTCTTCACATTTTTTGCAGAAACAACTTCATATTCTTTGTCTTTTTTGGCTTTGAAATGCTGTGTAGGCATTGGAGAACTTTCAAGCGCTGCCGTTGTGGTAGCAGGCTGTTCAGCAGCAGAAAGAATTGCACCAGGACGCGAGTCGACTAAAATTTCGACTTTACGAATACGACCTTCAGATAATTGTTCTGCCAAAATAGAAATCAGTTCTAAATGATGTTCTTGAATGTAGCGAGTCCAATATGGATTGGGTGCATACAGTTTTAAAGTATCTTCGACTTCTTCTGCAACCAAAGGACGAATCCACATGGCAAAGACATTATCAGAGAGCTCTTGTCGCAAGCGAGTTAAGCAGTCCGTCCAAAGCATGTGAAACCCCTTCATTCAATTTTAAATTCAAAAAAGACTATTTACCCCTACCCTGTAGGTGAAGGGGTCGCCATTCTAACCAAGTTATCCACATCTGTCATGGTTAATTCAATCTAATTCGCTCAAAAAAGCAACCTTCTGTAAATAAATTCAAATTCAAAGCAGTTGTGGATAAGGTTTTCCACAAGCTGTGGATAAATTATCACAGAAAGTTATCCACAATCCATCAAATTAATAGAAACATGGATACTCACAGGGTAAGTTATTATTATTTATCTTAAAAAAGCGGTTTTCCACAGAAAAAATGCTCCCTAATAATAATAAATATAAATTTTAAATTTGAATTTATTTATAAGGATCAGGATTTCTGTGGATAAAGCTTCAGTTATGAATTTAAATTCAAAACAACACGATTTTTAAATTTAAAATTGAGAAATTAAATTTAAATTGTGAATCAGCCTATGGATAACTTTGAGGATATATCTGTGTGTAACTCTTATTTGCATTATAAAAGAATAAGTTATGCTGTGAATATATATTTTTGATAATTTATTCAATTTAATCTATATAAAGTTGTTGTCTGGGTAAAAATAAAGCGTCTATATAAAAGAAATGTGTATATTTATTGACAGAATAAAGAATGCACAATACAATCGCGAACCTTTAGAAAAGATCAATTTTGGAGTTTCGATATGAAACGTACATTCCAACCATCTGAATTAAAGCGCAAGCGTGTTCATGGTTTCCGTGCTCGTATGGCTACTAAGGCTGGTCGTCAAGTATTAGCTCGCCGTCGTGCAAAAGGCCGTCATAGTTTAACTGTTTAATTTTTTAGACAGTTGATAGACGACTTGGGTGTTATGTCTCTTTATAGTTTCAGTCCAGAGGTGAGAATCCACTGCGCTGCTGATTACAAAGATGTATTTGATGGTGCGCTTTTTAAAGTGCATCAACCCCATTTTATATTCTTAGCAAAAGTTACCGAACAGCCTAAAAGCCGTTTGGGTATTGTTGTTGCAAAGAAGAAAGTGCGCCGTGCGCATGAAAGAAATCGAATAAAACGTTTAACGCGTGAAAGTTTTCGCTTAAACCAGCAAAATATAGATTTATTGGATATTGTGGTGATGCCTAAAGTAGGTATAGAAGCAGTTCCAAATGCTGAGCTTTTTCAGCAATTACAATTTGCTTGGTTGAAATTGCAGCGCATCGTTAAAAAGCACCATAAAATAGCTCAATCTTCCCCTCAAAAATAGAGGATACCAATGATTCGTTTATTGCATTGGTTGATTCGTTTCTATCAAATTGCGATTAGTCCTCTCATTGGACCTCGTTGTCGTTATATTCCGACTTGTTCTCAATATTCGTTAGAAGCGATCCATACGCACGGCGCATTAAAAGGTAGCTGGTTAGCGACCAAACGCGTGTGTCGTTGTCATCCTTGGGGTGGGTATGGTTATGATCCTGTGCCAAAAAAAACAATTCGTTTTATTTCATTTCAGCAAATAGATTCTCAAACGCTTCATGTTCCTGTACCCTTGCGTGAACGTTTATTGAACCAAAATCACTCTAACCACTTGGGGTAATAGATATGCAACAATGGGCCAGGTTTGCAATCCTTGGGGCCATGTTAGTCACCGCATATTTGCTCATTTTGGCTTGGCAAAAAGACTATGGTCATGACAATACATCGAAGGCTGCGACACCGCAGGCTGTTGTAGCGCATGATGTGTCTGCCGATCTGCCAAAAGGTCAAGCAACTGCGGCCACTAGCGATGTTCCACAAGCAAATATAGCTGCTGCACAACAGAATACAGCTGCACCAGCCACAGCAAATCAACAATTGATTTCAGTACAAACTGACCTTTATCATCTTTGGATTAGTCCTAAAGGTGGTGATATTGTTCGTATTGAATTACTGAATCATGACAAGAGCAAAGACAGTGATCAGCCTTTTGTTATGCTTGAAAGTGATGCAAAACGTACCTATGTTGCGCAATCTGGGTTAATTGGATTGAATGGTCCGGACAGTAAGCCAGATCGTCCAAACTATGCGTTTGAAAAAACTGCTTATACTATTGCAGATGCCAAAGCAGCCAAAGACAAAGATGGCAAGACATCTCAAGTTTTAGCTGTACCAATGGTATTTAAAACAGCAGATGGCGTTGAAATCATCAAAACATTTACCTTTAAACAAGGTCAATATCCAATCGATGTAAGCTATCAGGTTGTCAACCGTAGTGCGCAAAATTGGCAAGGACAAATGTTTGGTCAAATTAAGCGTGATAACTCAGATGATCCAGGAAAAACCTCTCAAGGGATTTTTACACTTGGAACATATTTGGGTGGCGCTTGGGGTACACCTGATGAGCATTATAACAAGCTAAAATTTGCAAACTTTACTGATGAAAAACTCAACACTGAAGCAAAAGGCGGATGGGTTGCGATTGTTCAGCATTATTTTGTAAGTGCTTGGATGCCTGGTCATTTTGGCGGTCAAGAATACACAGCAAAATTGGAATCTCGTAAATCTGCAGATGGTATGAATATCATCGGATTTACTTCTCCAACCATCAATGTTCCAGCTGGAAAAGCAATGAGCATTGATGCAACGTTCTACTCTGGTCCAAAAATTCAATCTGAATTAAAAGACTTGGCTGTTGGTTTAAACCAAACTGTAGACTATGGTTGGTTATGGCCAATTGCAAAATTATTATTTGCTGGCTTACAGTTCTTCCATAATCTTGTAGGTAACTGGGGCTGGTCAATTATCTTATTGACTGTATTGGTTAAGCTTATTCTTTGGCCATTGTCGTCTAAGAGCTATCGTTCTATGGCGAAAATGCGTGTGATTGCACCTGAAATGCAACGCATGAAAGAAGAGTTTGGTGAAGACCGCATGCGTTTCTCACAAGAAATGATGGCGCTTTACAAACGTGAGCAAGTCAATCCACTTGCGGGTTGTTTACCATTGCTGTTGCAAATGCCAATCTTCTTAGCATTATATTGGGTATTGATGGAATCTGTAGAGCTTCGTCATGCACCATGGATGCTTTGGATTCAAGATTTATCTGCAATGGATCCTTGGTTTATTTTGCCGTTGATCATGGGTGTAACGATGTTTGTTCAACAAATGTTGAACCCACAACCTACTGATCCAATGCAAGCTAAAGTCTTCAAAATCATGCCGATCATGTTTACAGTATTTATGCTGTTCTTCCCTTCTGGCTTGGTTTTATACTGGATTGTGAACAACTCGATCACGATTCTGCAACAATGGTTTATCAACAAAAATGTTGCTAAAGCCAAAGTCGCAAGCGAAGTGGTTTAATCTTCATAGATTAAGCAATAGCTGAAAAAATCCGCTTAAGATGGTAATCTTAGGCGGATTTTTTTATTGTCAAAGTTTGAGTAATTTAGATGAGCAACCCTGTAAGCCAAACCACAATTGCAGCAATTGCGACTCCACCTGGACGTGGTGGTGTAGGTGTGATTCGTCTATCTGGTCCTAAGGCTTATGCGATTGCACAAGCTTTAACTCAAAAAGTGCTTCCCCAAGCGCGCTTTGCTGGTTTTCGTCAGTTTTTTGATGAAAAAGGTGAAGTGATGGATGAGGGCCTAGCAATTTGCTTTCCAAATCCAAACTCGTTTACGGGTGAAGATGTGGTGGAATTGCAGGGACATGGTGGCCCTGTAATTCAAAATGCACTTCTTGCACGATTGTTTGAGCTGGGTGCTATCGCCGCCAAAGCAGGCGAGTTTTCCATGAGAGCCTTTGAAAATGGCAAAATGGACTTGGTTCAAGCTGAAGCGATTGCAGATTTAATTGATGCGACCTCACAAGCAGCTGCACGTTCAGCAGTACGTTCTTTGCAAGGTGCATTTTCCAATAAAGTGAATACTGTATTGGAAAAACTGATTCATTTACGTTTGCATGTTGAAGCGGCTATTGATTTTCCTGAAGAGGAAATCGACTTTTTGGCAGATGGAAAAATTCTTCATCTGCTTGAAGATGTGCAGGCTTCAGTCTCTGCTGTACAACACTCTGCGCGTCAGGGGCAATTATTACGTGAAGGTCTGCAAGTGGTGATCGCAGGTAAGCCAAATGCGGGTAAATCTTCGTTGTTGAATGCCTTGGCGGGAAATGACCGTGCCATTGTTACGGATATTGCAGGAACGACGCGTGATGTACTGCATGAGAAAATTACTTTAAATGGCTTACCCATCACACTGACCGATACTGCGGGCTTACGTGAGACAGGTGATGTGGTCGAAAAAGAAGGCATCCGCCGAGCAATCAAAGAAATTGAGCAAGCGGATTTATTACTTTTGGTTTATGACCTCAGCCAAGGTGAAAATCCTTTAGCACTTGCTCAGCGCTATTTTGAAGATCATTTAGAAACTAAACGCTTGATGTTGATTGGTAACAAATGTGATTTAACTGCGCAATCACCTGAATTAAGTGATTTTCAAGGTTTTCGCCATGTTAGCGTGTCGGCCAAACAGGAAATGGGCGTACAAGCGCTTATAGATGCGATTACAGCGCATGCTGGCTTCCATCCTGAAGAAGATACCTTTATTGCACGGACACGCCATTTAGAAGCAATGAAGCGTACTCAGCACTATCTTACAGAAGCACATGAGCAACTTGAGGTCTATCATGCGGGTGAACTGGTCGCTGAATCGTTACGTTTAGCACAGAATGCCTTAGCTGAGATCACAGGCGATTTTAGTGCAGATGATCTATTAGGGGTAATTTTTGGCTCGTTCTGTATTGGAAAGTAATTTGTATTGGAAAGTAATCCTTTACTCTAACAGCTTAAAAGCGGACATAAGTCCGCTTTTTTTGATGAAAAGTTGTGCTTTTGTAAGCTGAATTTACATCAATCTTAGAATTGTTTACTGTAAGATCAATTACATATTCAACAAAGGCTTCTTTTCATGAAAAAAACTCCTTTATTGCTTGCGATTGCTGTTTTAGTGATGACGTCAAATGTTTGGGCGGGTAAAGATGATCATGTGATTATTCAAGAAGCTGCCAAAAACAAGATCACCATTGGACAAGCAATACGTGCCAATGATGAAACAGCTGTCACCTTGACGGGGACAATTGTTCGTCAAATAAAACATGAACATTATCAGCTAAAAGACAGCACGGGCACCATTGGGATCGAAGTGGATGACGATCTTATCGATTTAAAAAAGTTAAAACCGGGTACCAAAGTTAAAGTTGTGGGGGAAGTCGATACTCACCGCTATAAACCCACTGATATAGAAGTGGTTAAAATTGAGATTATTCAATAATTGCTTTTAATAAATATCTAGGTGCTGTGCGCCTAGATATTTGATCCAACTTTAATTTTTAAATGACTGATCAATAAATAAATACATAAGATACCAATTCCTGCACAAAAGCCTAAAACACCAACCATTAAACCGAAATGATCAGATAAAAAGCCTGCGCTAATGATCGGCACAATGGTGCCAAAATAGGCAATAAACAAATAAGTGGAAACCACAGCTGCCCGATTTTCAACATTGGTCATGTGGTGAATCAATGCAAAAGCACTCAGTAACGTTAAACCATGCCCCATTCCGACCAAAACCACACTCAAAAAGAATAAGAAACTCCAATGCATGGTCATACAGATCGATAAAATAATATAGCTGGAAATCAATAAGACTAAGCCTGTATTCAATGCTTTATGCATATCAAAAGACTTTGCTATAAATTGGACGATCGCAGAAACCATTAAGATACTGGCAATGGTTGCACCACTGACCAATGGTCCATGCCAAGGAATCACATCTCGAATAAAGGAAGGTGCTAATGAAGCAAATAAACTAAATGAGCCAAAAGCACAGAATGCGGTAAAACTGGCGATATAAAACAGTTTTTTAAATTGAGCTTCTGGCAGTTGTAAGTGGGGTGCAATAGAAAATGGCTGCCTTTCAAACCTCATGGTTTTAATCGTAAATAAACTCATCAAACTGATGATTGCTGCAACAATTACGGGTAAATAAGGTGTGACAAGTGGGCGATCAGAAAATTGTGCGATTGCGCCACCAATAAACGGGCCCAGTCCAAAGCCAATCACGGTAATAATTGAACTTAACTGTGCGGCATTCTGCTTATGTGAGTCAGGAATGGTATAAATCAAACCTAACATTGCAGAGGTGCTGATCAACCCAGAGGCAATGCCAATGATAAAGCGGCCAAATCCAAGCAAATAGGTGGTTGATGCAAACACCGACAGTGTTAGGCCAATCACAGCAAACAATAGCCCGATTTGTAAGGTACGAATAAAACCAAAACTATTACTGCTACGTCCTAAAAATAATAATGTGGTTAAACAACCAAACATATAGGCCACGAAAATATAGGTGATCTGGCTTGGGAGTAATTGCCAAAGTTGTTGATAAATTGGATATAAGGGGCTAGCAAGCGCCGTACCAATCGTACCAATACATAAGGCTAGGCTGATCATTAAAAATGAACGCCATGATTGTTGATTCATAAATATAGGACTTCAAATGCAAATGTTTTGCAGATAAAAATGCCAAACCTGTTCAATACAAAGTTCGGCATGGAAGGAATTGAGTATGGAAAGATTAAAACTTAATCAGTAAAGGGTCAATGGAAACTTGAACATTCAAGCATAGATGACTGTGAATTGAGTTATGAATAGCGTTTGAGCAGCTTTAAAAATTCTTGTAATTCAGCTTCATCTACGGCTTGAGTGTCTTTAATCACATGCTCAGTTAAATGCTGCTCAATCAATTCATTCATTAAGCCATTCACGGCACCTTTAATTGCTGCAACTTGCTGTAAAACGCTGATACATGAGCTGCTCTGATCAACCAAAGCTTCTTCAATCGCATGAATTTGCCCTTTTAGTCGTTTCACTCGATTGAGGACTTTTTTATCTTGATGTAAATGACTCATAAATTAATCCGCTATTTAACATACTCCCTTATAGTATATTTTAAATTGAAATTATATACTCATGGGGAGTATATAGGATCACGCCTCATGCAATTCAAGACCATTCAGCGAAAGCATAGCCATCAATTTGATCAAGGTAATCCTTTAGCACAAAAGAAAATCTTATGGGCGACCATTTTGACTGGATTGATGATGATTTTTGAGATTGCGGGAGGCTGGATTTTTAATTCCATGGCCTTACTCGCAGATGGTTGGCATATGAGTTCGCATATGCTGGCATTAGGTTTGGCTTATGCTGCTTATCGAGCTGCTCGTTATTATGCGCAGGATTCTCGTTTTAGTTTTGGTACATGGAAAATTGAAATTCTTGCTGGCTATAGCAGTGCAATTCTATTGATGGTGGTGGCCTTATTTATGGCCTTCCAGTCGCTAGTGCGTTTATTTCATCCTGTGCAGATTCATTATAATGAAGCGATTTTGATTGCTATTTTAGGTTTATTGGTCAATTTGGTTTGTGCATGGCTATTACACGATCATGCTGACCATCACCATCACCATCACCATCACCATCACCATCACCATCACCATCACCATCACCATCACCATCATTCACATAGACATAATGACCATCATGGACATGATTTAAATCAAAAAGCTGCGTTTTTACATGTGGTTGCAGATGCACTGACCTCTGTCTTGGCGATTATTGCTCTTTTTGCTGCAAAGTATTTGGGTTGGGACTTTTTGGATGCCGTATTGGGTATTGTTGGGGCAATTTTAGTCGGACGTTGGTCATATGGTTTAATCAAAGAAACGGCGCAAACATTATTAGATGCGGAAATGGATCATCCTGTAGTCGATGAAGTACGTGAAGTGATTGAGCATCTAAATGCTGAAGCAAAAATAACCGATATTCATGTATGGAAAGTCGCTAAAGCCAAATTTTCAGTAATTTTAGCGCTTGAATCCAATGATAAAAATTTAAATGCTGATCAGGTACGTCACGCTTTATCTATTCATAAACAATTGGTGCATATTTCTGTTGAAATCAACAAAACCGCGATGTTTAGTTGGGTTTCACGTGAAACCTGAGCAAGAATAAAGTACAGCTTTTTTAACAGTTCAAGGTACTGTGATCGGTAGAGAACAATTGCAAATAGAGATAAGGATCAATCACAGTTTTTAAACAAGTCAGCTGATGAATTATGCTTTAATGCATCTCAATATTTATTTTGATTTTATCGATTTATGTTAAAGCAATTTATCGCATTGAGCTTAAGTCTGGCTTTTTGTACAGCTGGTTTTGCCAGTGTTGAGACTGTGAAAGCAAAATTAGCACAGCAGTATCCCAATGTAAAAATTAATAATCTGCAAACAACAGAAATGCAGGGTTTATATAGTGGGACCTTGGATAGTCAAATCGTTTATGTCAATGAGGATGCCCAGCATTTATTTATTGGTTCAATGATTCGTTTGAAAGATCAGCATAATTTAACCAAAGATTTAGCAGTTAAAGAAAATACGATAGATTTTAAAGCATTACCTTTGAATGATGCTGTAAAAACAGTCAGGGGGAATGGTAAGCGTCAGCTTGCAATCTTTTCTGACCCAAATTGCCCATATTGCAAGACGCTTGAAGGGAATTTAGCCAAGCTCAATGATGTGACAATTTATACATTTATCTATTCCATCAAAGCGCAATCAATTTTGCCATCTAAGCAAGTATGGTGTTCTGCAAATAAAGAATATGCATGGAAAAATTTGATTCAAAATGGGATTAAACCGACAGCACCAGCAAATTGTGCAACGCCAATCGAGCGTAATTTGGAATTGGGTAAAAAATTAGGTTTGCATGGAACACCAGCAATTATTTTCTCAAATGGTTATAAGGTGATGGGTGCCTACCCTGCCGAAGAAATTGAGAAAATATGGAAAAATTTTGGATTATAAACAAGCGCTTAGAAACTGATAGCGTAAAAAAGCACCCATCGAGGGTGCTTTTTATATTGAGGAGAAAATTTAAGTACGTTTGGCAATCATGTTATAGATAAAGAGTACCACTATTGCACCAATGACTGAGGCAATAAATCCAGCTGATGCACCTTTTGGATATAGGCCGAGTAATTGACCTCCATAGGTTGCAACCAATGAACCTACAATACCGAGTGCTGTTGTTACAATGAAGCCAGCTTTATCATCACCTGGGTGAATTGCACGTGCAATCAAACCTGCAATAAAACCAATCACAATTGCACTAATCAGTGACATCATAATCTTTCTCCTTTTTCTTTATTTTGTCGTGAGTTACTGCATCAAATTAGTTTAATAATCAAATATTCTCTAGGGAAGTAAAAGCGCTTATTTGCTACAAGTTGTTGCATTTTTGTTCACTACAATAGCTAAAAAAATAAAAAAAGCGACCGAAGTCGCTTAACTCATTTTAGTTAAAATGATGTGATGAGGTCTCAATTAAAGACCAATTTCTCCAATAAATGGAATATGACGATATTTTTGATCATAGTCTAAGCCATAGCCCACAATGAATTTATCTTCAACTTCAAAGCCAAGAAATTTCACATCTAAGTCGATTTCACGGCGAGACGGTTTGCTGACTAAAGTACACAGCTCGATCGAGTTGGGATGACGTGTACTTAAAATTTCCAATACTTTGCTTAAGGTATTGCCAGAGTCAATAATATCTTCCACGACTAAGATATCCTTACCGCGAATTTCGCCGTCTAAATCTTTGAGGATTCTGACATCACGAGAAGATGTTGTACTGCCACCATAGCTTGAAACGGTCATAAAATCGAGTTCATGAGTCTTACTGATTGCACGACATAAATCAGCCATAAAAATCACTGAACCACGCAATAAACCAATTAAGACAAGCTCTTTATCGCTATTGGCATAATGCGCATCAATTTTTTTACCAAGTTCCTGAACTTTTGCATGAATTTCTTCAGCAGAAATCATCACTTTCATTTCAATAGTCATGGGAAATACCTAAAAACCTAAACATCAAATTCTAAAATTAAAAAAGGTGTTGACTAGCAACACCCTAAAAGATGGCATAATTTTAAAACATATCAGATCAAGATGCATCTTTTTTGACATTTGAAAATGTAAATGCCCTAATTTAAGCCGAAATGATCAATGTGCATCACGTTTTAAAACGAACGCACAGATCACAAAAACTGTACCAATCAAAATCAGTTTTTTCTTTGATTTACGCGGTTTTTGTTTGGTTTTGCTCATAGGCTTTTTGTCCATAAATATAGGTGGCTTGAATATTGCGATCATCCCCCATGGTAAATAAGGCAAATAATGCATCGTCTATGTTTTTAGCACGTTCCTGACGCAGTTGTTGTAGCGCCGTTGCTTTTAAATCTAGCACAACAAAATCGGCTTCTTTACCGATATTGAAATTGCCCAATTGCTCATCTAAATGCAGCGCTTTCGCCCCACCAAGCGTTGCATGGTAAAGCGATTCCATTGCCGAAAGTTTATCACCTTGGAGTTGTTGCACTTTGTAGGCTTCATTGAGGGTTTGTAATTGGCAAAATGCTGTTCCTGCACCAATATCTGTTCCTAAGCCGACTTTCACCTGCTTTTCCCAGGATTTTTTTAATGGGAATAAACCACTTCCCAAAAATAAGTTTGAAGTCGGGCAAAATGCAATCGCTGAATCAGTTGCATGCATGCAATCCCATTCATGCTCTTCTAAATGAACACAATGTGCAAAAACAGAACGCTCTCCTGTTAAACCATAGTGGTGATAGACATCCAGATAACCTTTCTGCTCTGGGAATAAGTCTTTGACCCATGCAATTTCATTTTTATTTTCACTGAGATGGGTATGCACATATACCGTTGGATACTCTGCTTTTAACTGCCCTGCTTTTGCCAATTGCTCAGGTGTAGAGGTTGGAGCAAAACGCGGAGTAATGGCATATAGGTTACGACCTTTACCATGCCATTTTTCAATCAGTGCTTTAGAGTCAAGATATGCGCTTTCAGCAGTGTCTGTCAGTGCTTCAGGTGCATGACGATCCATCATGACTTTACCTGCAATTAAACGCATCTGATGCTGTTCTGCCGCTTCAAATAAGGCATCGACTGATTGGGGATGTACTGTACAAAAAACCAGTGCTGTTGTGGTGCCATTTTTAAGTAATTCTTGGACAAAAAACTGTGCGATTTTGTCGGCATAGTTTTTATCTGCAAACTGAATTTCTGTTGGAAAAGTATAGGTATTTAACCATTCTAAAAGTTGTTCACCATATGCACCCACCATTTCTGTTTGTGGAAAATGAATATGGGTGTCAATAAAACCAGGCACAATCAGTTGTTCTGGGTAGTGATCAATTTGAATATCATCTGTCAGGTGAGACTGAGCATCTTCCCAAGGGCCAAACCATGTGATTTTGCCTTGCTCTGTGATCAGTAAACCATCTTCGATATAACGAACTTGATCTAATATTTGAGTTGCTTGAGAAACGGTATTTTTAATATCAAGAAAACGCCCACGAACCGCTGTTTTCTGTACAACACAAGACATGTAGAACCTGCAATTTATCCTTTTTTCGATTGATTGTACCTGAAATTTGTATCAGGTGCTGTATGCAGTTTTGCGCGAAAGCATTCTAAAAAATTGAATAACGTTATTTTTTATTGTTTTAGTGCAGGGAAATTTTTATCGAAATATAACTAAAATTAGTGGCTAAAGGCATATTCTATATTGTGAGTTTATCTTGATAGCAACAATCACTACAGTCTTGGAAAATGGTGAAATAAGACAACAATGGACAATACTAAACAGTTAAAACAGATCATCTATTCATGCCCTGAATTGATGCTTCGGTTACAGTATTTGCGAGATATTCATGCACATGCATACTTGAGTGCAGGTGTAATTCGTAACTTGGTATGGTCTATTTTACATCATCAGGGTTATGGGTTTGATCAGATTGAAATCGATGTCATTTTCTATGATTTAAATGATCAACAAGGCCTTAAAGAGCAACGTTTGACTGAATTGTTAAAGAAAAAATTTCCTAATAATGAATGGGATGTGGCCAATCAAGCCTATGTGCATTTGTGGTATAAAACAGATGATGGATGTTCTATCTCTCAATACCAATCCTTATTTGATGCTTTATCCGTATGGGTTGAAACGGCAACCGCAATTGCAGTACGTTTACTTGAAAATGATGATATCGAAATCATTGCGCCGTTTGGGCTAAATGATTTGTTTGAATTAAAATTGAGATGGAATAAACGTTTGGTCAGTTATCCAGTTTTTTTAGCACGGATTCAGGCTAAACAGTTTTTAACCAGATGGGAAAAGCTGCTTGTTGTGGATGATTAGGGGATCAGATTTAAATTAATCAAACCATAGTGAAGATCATACTCCAAGACAACAGATGACCATGGGGTGTCTAAAATTGAAATCTTCGTTTGATGTTGTATTTGGAGATTGAGTTGATGTTTATTTTTCAGTTTCTTAACAATATCAGAATCCAATAAATGACCATCATGTGCCGCTAAAATAATTGAAAATGCTAAACCTCGCCTATACTGATGGATAAAGATTTCATTTCCATAATGTCCAAATAATGTAAATCCTAAAGTTATTTTCCACTCTGTTTTTTGTTGATCAAATTGTGCATGAAATTCACCTTGCTGCAGCATTACTAGACCAATGACTTTGCCGTCTATACAGACACGTTTTGTTTTAAAATTGATGGTTAAACATGCATTGCTCATTTTGGTCCTTTTAATCTGATTTAAATCGTTGAGTATTATTGGTCATAAAAAAGCCTTCCAATTGGAAGGCTCGATCTAGTGTTTATAAAGTTGTTTCATGATGTTTTTTGCTATGGCGAATAGAAAGCCAAGCGGTAATTGCCAAGACAATCACAATAAAACCTAACGAAATCCAAATCGGCATATGGAAGACATCCAGCATTAACATTTTAAAGCCAATGAAGACTAAGATGATGCCTAGGCCATAAGGCAAATAATGCATCTTAGACGCGGCACCCGACAACAAGAAGAACATTGCACGTAGACCTAAGATCGCCATTAAATTTGCAGTTAAGACAATAAATGGGTCACTGGTCACCGCAAAAATCGCTGGAATAGAATCGACCGCGAAGATCACATCGGAAGCTTCAACTAAAATTAAGACTAGGAATAACGGGGTTGCCCACAACACGCCATTTTGACGAACAAAGAATTGAGCACCTTCTAATTTTGGGGTGATTCGCATGTGTTTACGCAACCACTTTAGAATAGCCATATCTTCGATATTGGTTTCTTCTTCATCCTGTCCTTTAAGGAATTTATAGCCTGTATAAACCAAGAAAGCACCAAAGAGATAAAGCACCCAAGAGAATTCTTGAACGAACCATGCGCCAATAAAAATAAAGATGGTACGTAAAATAATTGCACCTAATACACCATAGAGCAGAATTTTACGTTGTAAGCCTTGTGGAATCGCAAATGCAGCAAAGATCATCAACCAGACAAAGACATTGTCGATCGCTAATGATTTTTCAAGTAGATAACCTGCAAAGTATTCCATGACTTTGCTATTGGCAATTGAAACACCCGCGGTTTGTTGTAGATACAGCCATAAACCACCACCAAATAACGCTGCAACACTGACCCATGCAATGCTCCAGTAGGCAGCAGTTTTAATTTTGACTTCTTGCCCTTCTTTTTGTTTAAAGCCTAAAAAGTCGATCAGTAGCATGACAATAACAATAGCGAAGAACGCTAGATACAGCCATGGATTGCCAATAGTTTCCATAAAACTCTCCGAATCTGGCAATCAGGCATAAAAAAACCTTGACCTGTTGCCAGATGATTAAACATCTGTGTCAACATGATCAAGGTCTTGCCTACATTTGAGTTATGTACATCAATCTCAAATGCTCAGATACCGGCTTTTTTCAAAGCGTAATGACGATATTCTGATAAAGGAGGCTACTCCCCTTGTTCAATATACTGTGTAAGAAATCTTTCATTTCTTAATATCTAGTGAGAATCGCATATTTATTAAAAATGTGCAAATTTTGAATGTATTTTTATGTAGTTTATTTTATGTACAAAATTCAGCGCTGGTTTTTAGTGCAACAAAAGCTTGATTGAGCGTTGAATTATGATGCTGAATAATACGGTCAGCATTGAGAACCTTTGAATCTATTGTGCTGTGCGCATCTGAAATTAATGTCACTTTATAATTTAAGTCTTTTGCTGCACGGCTTGTGCTATCGATACAAAATTCAGTTTTTAAACCACAGATGATCACTTCTTCAACATTTAAAGATTCTAATTGTTGTGATAAATCTGTTTGGAAAAAGCAATTTGGCCGTGTTTTTTCTAAGATGTAATCTGTATTGGGATCAATATTTAATTCAGCAATGAGTTGAGTCATTGGACTATTTGGTGCGAGTCCTGTGCCAGCTAAACCAACATGACGTATCGCAAAAATCGGAATGTGTTTAACACGCGCATATTCAATGAGCTGATTGACGTTTTTCAACAATTGATCAGCTTGAAATGGAGGATGCTGTGCATGAAATAGGCCATTTTGTAGATCAATAACGAGTAAGGCTTGTTTATTGTGATATTCAGACATGAGTTTCTCCGTAAATATTGACCAAATCACGGAGCAAAAAATAACCCCGCTCATTGGCAGGGTTGGTTTATACATTTTATTTTAAATGTATACGTCCACACTGCCGATGCAGTGTGGTGGTTAATAATTTAAATAAAATGATTGGTTGCATTGATGATCATTGTTTTATCAAAGTACTTTAATTAAGTTAAAGTTTTTAACTCAGCATGTCACTTTAAAACTTGTAAAAAGATATTTATATTTTTTGAATAAAATCTTTACGTTGTACAAGCACTAAAGCTAACAGGGTCCCAAGAACAGCGATTATACCGCCAACGATGCCGATATGATTGAGCCCATAACTGGTGGTCACTAGGCCACCAAGCAAAGCGCCGCCACCAATACCCACATTATAGAGCCCTGAATAAATCGCCATTGCGACATCAGTGGCATCAGAAGCTAAAGCTAAGGTTTTGGCTTGTTGAGCTAAGCTAAAGCAAATAATCGCCATGCCCCAAAATAAACTCAGTAGACTAAAACTGGTAAAATCAGTACTCAGTGAAGTCAACAATAACATCGAAACAGCCAATATCGCACTACTTAACGGTATCGGAAGTTTTGGATATTTTTTGGCAAATTTACCGAATAAATAAGAGCCAAAGAAACCCGCTGCGCCATAGATTAATAATAAGGTTGTGGTCTGTGTCGAGCTAAAATGCGCAACATTCAAAGCAAAAGGTTCGATATAACTGTATGCGGTAAATTGCGCGGTAATCACAATAATGGTTAGAGCAAAAACAATCATCAGGCTTGGGCGTTTTAAAAATACCTTTAAACTACTCAGAGAGCCTGAATTGACGCTCGGTAAGCGTGGCAATGTTTTGGCTAAGATGACGCAAACTATAGCCGCACCAATTGCAATTAAAGCGAAAGTATTACGCCAACCATAAGATTCACCAATCATTCGTCCAAATGGAATACCTAAAACCATCGCCAATGCTGTACCTGTGGCCAATAGCCCCAAAGCTTGAAACTCCTTACCTTTGGGTGCGACTCGTACTGCCAGTGATGCAGTGATTGACCAAAATAAAGCATGAGAAAATGCGATACCAATTCGACTGATCAGGAGTACATCGAAACTCCATGCAAAATAAGATAATGCATGACTGGCCACAAAAACCATAAATAGAATGATCAGTAAAAAGCGCCGTTCAATATTTTTGGTTAGTAACATGATCGGCAATGAAATGGGTGCAACAACCCATGCATATAGAGTAATCATGATACCAACATCAGTTGCAGGCATCGCAAAGCTTTTTCCAATGTCACTCAGTAAAGCCACAGGAACGAATTCTGTGGTATTGAAAATAAATGCTGCGAAAGCAAGGCTAATCACACTGATCCATTGCTGGGATTCACTGGGGGCAGATTGTGGTGCTGGAGTTTGGGGAGATAAGGCAGACATGGTCAATATTAAAAGAGGTTAGCACTAAATTTTAGGCTGAATTGTGGATAAAGTTAAGCTAAGTTTGTTGTATCAAAAATAAAACTGTCAGACAAAATTTAACAATAATTCAAATATAGTTATGGCATTTTGAATAGGCCTATAAATTTAAACGTATATAAGAGTAAATAAAATGTTAGAAATCAGACATAAAGATGATGGTAAAAAAGGTGAATTTTATATTGGTGAAGAAGGTCACCATTTGGCTGAAATGGCGTACACATGGGCGGGTGAAAATATGTTGATTATTGACCATACAGTTGTAGAAGATGAATTGCGTGGTCAAAGTGTAGGTCGAAAATTATTAGATCAAGTTGTAGAAATGGCTCGCTCAAAGAATGTGAAAATTATTCCACTCTGCCCTTTTTCAAAATCAGTGTTTGATAAAGATCAATCGATTCATGATGTTTTGAAATCTTAAGTTTGCTTTGCTACAGTGGAATTGTGTTATAGAACATCCATGAGAAAGAATATATGCAATTCCAACATGTAGATAATCAACAAAAAGGTGAATTTTACTTCGATAATGAGCAAGGTAAGCGAATTGCTGAGATCAGTTATTTATGGCATGGTGAGCATCAGATCATTGCGAACCATACTTGGGTAGATGACTCCTTACGTGGTCAAGGAATTGCGCGTCAGTTGTTGGATACTTTGGTTGAATTTGCACGTGAAAAGCAGCTTAAAATTGTACCAACTTGTTCCTATGTCGAAGTCATGTTTAGACGGGATAAAAGTTTTGTTGATGTGAAAGCTTAGCTTTATTGTGTGCCCAATGCTCATTGGGTCATTCAGATTCGGTTAGAAGATTAAACATGTTTAAAAAAATGATAATCACTGTATTGTTATTGAGCAGTTCATCGTTCAGTTTAGCAATGAGTTGTTTTGAATTAAATTTACAAAGCTATAAAAAAGAGCAAGAAATACAGCCCCGTTGGGAGTTGTTAGGCAAATCTAAACATCGTATTTATTTTTATTCAGCACCCAAAAACATCTGTAAGATGAATGATACTTTTGTGCTTCAAAATGATAATGTCACGGCTTATTCAATCTATAAAGACAGAAAAAAACAAGACTGGGTTTATGTGATATTTAATGATCCAAATCAAAATATAGAAGATGATCTAGTCGAAGGCTGGGTCAAGCTTAAGGATTTTAAATTTATTGAAAAGACACCTACAGTAAATCAATAAAAAACCCACAAAAATTTGTGGGTTTTTTACACTTTATTTTGGCTTATTTTGCTTTTAATGCTGCAATCAATTTTTGATGTAATCCACCAAAACCACCATTGGACATAATCACCACAGCATCGCCCTCACCTGCTTGTGTAACAACGGTACTGATAATGTCATCCAGTGTACGAGCCACAACGGCTTTATTGCTTGCAGCGTCAATGACCGGCTGTAAATCCCAGTCCAAACCTTCAGGTTGATACCACATCACTTCATCTGCAAGACGTGCAGAATGTGCCAAGCCATCTTTATGACTGCCCATACGCATGGTGTTTGAACGAGGTTCAATAATCGCCCAAAGCTTACGCTCACCTAAACGTTTACGTGCACCTTCAAGCGTTGTATCAATCGCAGTTGGGTGGTGGGCAAAGTCATCATATATCTCAATACCATTTACAGTATCAAGTAATTCCATTCGGCGTTTCACCCCACCAAAATTCGATAAGGCTTCACATGCTGTTTCAATTGAAACACCGACATGTTCAGCTGCTGCAATGGTTGCCAAAGCATTGGCAACACTGTGCTGCCCTGTCATATTCCACTTCACTTCACCTTTTACTACGCCGTGTTGAAGCACTTTAAAATGTGAACCATCTGCAGAAAGCTGTTCAGCATAAACTTCAGCACTGTTATTGGCATCAAGTGAAGTCCTTATGACAGGTGTCCAACAACCCATTTGCAACACTTCATCGATATTGGTTTCGCTAATTGGGGCAATAATACGACCTTCACTTGGAATAGTACGAACTAAATGATGAAACTGTTTTTGAATCGCTGCTAGATCATCAAAAATATCGGCATGGTCAAATTCAAGATTATTTAAAATCGCAGTTTTTGGATGGTAATGTACGAACTTAGAGCGTTTATCAAAAAAAGCAGAGTCATATTCATCTGCTTCTACACAGAAGTATTTTCCACCACCTAAACGTGCGCTTTCACTAAAGCCTAAAGGTACACCACCAATTAAAAAGCCAGGATTTAAACCCGCTTGATCCAGTACCCAAGCCAGCATTGTTGTTGTTGTGGTTTTACCATGGGTGCCTGCAACACCAAGCACATGTTTGCCTTGTAATACATGGTCAGCAAGGAATTGTGGACCTGAAATATATGCTAAACCTTCATTGAGCATATATTCCACTGCATCTATACCACGCTTCATTGCATTGCCTACGATGACAAGATCTGGATGTGGTTTTAAATGACTACGGTCATAGCCTTGCATTAAGGTAATGCCAGCATTTTCGAGTTGGGTCGACATCGGTGGATAAACGTTCGCATCTGAACCGGTGACCTTATGTCCTAAATCACGCGCCAATAGCGCCAATGAACCCATAAAGGTGCCGCAAATACCCAAAATATGCAGATGCATTCGTGTTAACTCCAGTGCTTTTATAGACACATCACTTTGTTGTTGTGGTGTAGCCGTTTCATTTGATTTGAAAGCAACGATAGCAAGGGTTAAGGCGAAAAGATAGTTTTTCTTGTTACGATTTTAAAGGTGGGTTTTTATTGAAAATAATGAACTCTGACTTGGTATTTTTATTCTTCTATCAATGCTAATATTGATTGAACACTCTGAATTATCTATTAAAAATGGATATACATGATTTTATCTTTCTGCTGATTAAAAATATCGCTTATTTTATTTTTTTGATTATTGTTTCTGCTTTGATAGCAGGCATTGCAAAAATAATATCCATACCTTTAATGGTCGCAGCTGTAATTTTAATCTTCTTCCAATATTTTGCGTTCATTTGGATGGGATACCTCAATACAAAAGACTCAAAAGATCACAAATTAAAAAATGGATTAATTTTTCATCTCATTTGGGTTACTTTAATTGGTATATTGAGCTCATTTTATGATGATCAATCGCTATTGAAACAAGTATTCGATACGGTATTGTTGCTTGGTACTTTGGAAATAGGCTCGCTCATTTATTATTTCAAAAAACGTAAAAAAATTGCCTTAGCGCTTTAATGTTCAGACATTGAATGTTCAAAATATATCTTGATAATTTAATTGGTATCAATATGGCTTTATCTCTCCCCCTTTTATTACTAATTATCTCCAACTGCTTTATGACCTTGGCTTGGTATGGGCATTTAAAATTCTTACATGATGCACCTCTGTGGCAAGCGATCTTGTTTGGTTGGATCATTGCCTTACTTGAATATAGCTTTATGATTCCCGCAACACGTCTATTGGCGCAACATGGTTGGTCGTTGGGGCAAATGAAAATCACCCAAGAAGTGGTCACACTGTTGGTGTTTGTTCCATTTATGATTTTCTTGTTTAAACAACCATTTAAATTAGATTATTTATGGGCGGGTTTATGTTTGATGGGCTGCGTGTTTTTTGTGTTTAGAAGCCAGTAAATGAGTTGCCATGGTGTGAATTAACAAGGATTTTACTCAGACAGCATATTCATCTCATGTCCCAATCTTCAGCAATTTCCTGCTGTTTATGAGTTTGAGATCATAATTATTCTCAAGTCAAACGGCTTTTAGGCTGCTCCTTTAAAAAAAAATTGACTTCCTACGTCTGTTAAATTTTCGTGAGATGAAAAATCAGTCTATAATAGCGAGCTTCTTGATATTCATTTAAACACTGATCACCAGTATTTAAACTTCCTTACATTCGTTTATGGAATATATGCAATGAATGCGGCCGCTGTACAAGACGCTCCTCTCGTTGGAATTATTATGGGTTCTCAATCAGACTGGGCAACTCTCGAAAACACTGCCAATATGCTGAAACAGCTTGGTGTTCCTTTTGAAGCCGAAGTAGTTTCTGCGCATCGTACGCCAGACCGCTTATTTGAATATGCTGAAACAGCACGTGAACGTGGTATTCAGGTGATTATTGCTGGTGCTGGTGGTGCAGCACATTTACCAGGAATGTGCGCAGCAAAAACAGATTTGCCTGTGCTGGGTGTTCCTGTGAAATCTTCAATTTTAAATGGCGTTGATTCATTGTTGTCTATTGTACAAATGCCTGCAGGTATTGCAGTTGGCACATTGGCAATTGGCCCTGCGGGTGCAACCAATGCCGCAATCATGGCCGCTCAAATTTTAGGTTTAACTCGCCCTGAAATCGCAAAAAATGTTGCAGATTTCCGTGCCGCTCAAACCGATAAAGTGGCAAGTAAAAATATTCCGGGTCAAGCTTAAAAACGGGACACAGGTTATGAATAAAACCATCGGTATCTTTGGTGGTGGTCAACTCGGCCGTATGATGGCGCAAGCTGCGCTCCCATTAAATATCCAATGCACATTTTTTGAAGCTGATGCGGATTGCCCATCTGCAATATTGGGACACGTTTTTAGCACCAAAGCTGAAAATGGGTTACAAGATTTTATTGCTAGTGCAGATGTTTTTAGTCTGGAATTTGAAAATACGCCATTGATTGATGTTGATGTATTAACCAAGCAAAAAGATCTGTATCCGCCACGCCAAGCTTTAGCAATCGCACAACATCGCCTTTCTGAAAAAGCTTTATTTGATGAGCTGGAAATTCCTGTTGCGCCGTATAAAGCAGTCGATTCATTGGAGACGCTTAAGCTTGCAGTGAGTGAATTAGGCTTACCGATCGTACTTAAAACTGCGACAGGTGGTTATGATGGTAAAGGTCAATTTGTACTGCGTTCAGTCGATCAAATTGATCAGGCATGGGCTGAGTTGGGGCCAGCAGGATCATTAATCGCTGAAAGTTTTGTGATTTTTTCTCGTGAAGTGTCAATTATTGCGGTGCGTGGTATTGATGGTGATGTAAAAACTTGGCCTTTGGCTGAAAATCATCATCACAATGGTATTCTCTCGCATTCAATAGTTCCTGCTCCAAACAGTGCTGATTTACAGCCCGTTGCGCAGGAATACATCACCCGTTTGTTAAATCATTTGAACTATGTTGGTGTGTTAACACTTGAATTGTTTGTGACTGAAAAAGGCTTATATGCCAATGAGATGGCACCACGTGTGCATAACTCTGGGCATTGGTCAATTGAAGGCGCAGTATGTTCGCAATTTGAAAATCACATTCGCGCAGTGGCAGGTTTACCACTCGGTTCAACCGAAGTGGTTCGGCCAACAGTGATGGTAAATATCATCGGGCAACACCCTAAATCCGAAGATGTTTTAGCGTTAAAAGGTGCACATTTACACCTTTATAATAAAACAGAACGTGAAGGTCGTAAAATTGGTCATATCACCCTGATGCCAAATGATGCTGCTGAATTAACGACTTTATGTCGTCAATTGGCGAAGATTTTACCGAATCCATTGTCATTAAGCGAAGATATGAACATTTAAGCTTGATTTTGTATGTAAAAAAAGCGGTCAAACTCTTGCCCGCTTTTTTCTACTCTGCTGTTCTGTATCATGACGCTCCCCCTATTTTATCGCTAAGCAATGACCCAAAAATGGATCATTTTCTGGGGCTATAAAAACAAGAATGATGATAAAAACAGCTTCAATAAACAGAAAGACAAGCATCTATTTTTAAATTCAAAATTAGACTTTAAAGGGTTTAGAACATTTGAATTCAAAAGTATTAACAGCAAAACCCAAAAAGTTATCCACTTTGAATTTAAATTAACTTGAGGGTATTTTTTGAATTTAAAACTTTAAATTTAAACTTTTGCTTGCTCGAAGTGAAAATAACGACTGTGGATAAGTTTTGACTCACCAATCCAAAATCCAAATTGTGGATAAAAATAAACACTTAAGCGAGTTTTGATGGGATTGAGTGGAATTTTAAATTTAAATCTAAGGTTGCTAAAATAATGATGTTTTTGAATTCAAATTTGTGTGAAAGTTTTGAATTTAAAAAATGATAAGTTTACTGGGGTGTGGGTAACTATATTTAAATTCAAAACAGTGAACTGGGAATTATGAATTTAAAATCAAACAATGAATTCAAAATTTACGTTTTTACATCTGTCATTTTATTCACAGACTGCTATGGTATTCACATAATTTAAATTTAAAACCATTTTGTGGATATTATGCGTCATTTAACTTTGATTTGTGGATCTGTTTTGTTGGCAGCATCGCATGCCAATGCTGAATTAATCATTAACGGTCAGGCTGTATCTAGCTCACCAATCACAACAACACCGAATACAAGCTATACACCCAATTCTAATTTTCAAAGCTGTATTGCAAATTTACGTTCGCAAGCGATCAGTTCAGGTGTTAGTGGCACAACCTTTGATCGTTATACGCAAAATCTAACGCCTGATTATTCGGTCATCAGCAAACTGGATTATCAACCTGAGTTTTCAACACCGATTTGGGATTATCTTTCAGGTTTGGTCGATGAAGAGCGGGTAGAGAAAGGCCGTCAAATGCTGGCTCAGCATCGTGAAGTTTTAAACCGTGTCTCAGCGGCGTACGGTGTTCCAGCAGAAACGGTTGTTGCTGTTTGGGGTGTGGAAAGTAATTTTGGTGACATTTCAGGAAAATATCCTTTATTGCAAGCGTTGGGAACTTTAAGTTGTGAAGGGCGTCGACAAAGTTATTTTCGAGGTGAATTCTTTGCCACAATGCGTATTTTACAGCGAGGTGATTTACGCGAAGAACAGTTAAAAGGTTCATGGGCAGGGGCATTTGGTCATACTCAATTTATGCCTTCAACGTATGAAGAGTTGGCCGTAGATTTTGATGGTGATGGTCGACGTGACTTGGTTTCAAGTACTTCGGATGCTTTGGCATCAACAGCAAATTTTTTGAAAAAACGTGGCTGGCAAACGGGAATGCCGTGGGGCTTTGAAGTAAAAATTCCAGCTGGTGCCTCTGTAGGTGGAGAAAGTCGTCGTAATAAAAAATCGTTGAGCACTTGGGTAAATCGTGGTTTTACTCGTGTTGATGGTACTCCAATCATTCAAGGCAATTTATCGGAAGGCGCTCAGGCCGGTTTAATGATGCCTGCGGGTGCAAATGGTCCAGCATTCTTGGTGTTTAAAAACTTTGATGCAATTTATTCGTACAATGCTGCGGAAAGTTATGCACTGGCAATTGCACATTTGTCTGATCGTTTACAAGGCAAGGGCGGTTTTCAAACCGCATGGCCAACTGACGATGCAGGAACATCTCGTACAGAACGCCGAGAAATTCAAAATTACTTATTGAAAAAAGGCTATGCGATTGGCGATGCAGATGGTTTGATTGGCGATAAAACGCGTCAGGCTATTCAGCAAGAGCAAGTGAAGTTAGGGTTGAGCCCAACAGGTCGAGCAGGGCAACAGATTTTAAAAGCTTTTAGAAATGAAGCGGCAAAGAATATGATGCAATAAACGTTTGATCTCATTTAAAAGGTCTGCATAAGCAGACCTTTTTTATGTGGATTATTCAATTGCGAAAGGGTCAATTTTGACTGCTTCTAAGACATCTAAAATGACAGCGGTAACATCCTGCGTATGATCACGATCATTAAAGATTTCATAGGCTGTAATGGTTACATCGGTATCGCTAGGTAACTGTTTTTGTTCTTCTTCAATTAAATGCTGAATCGGCAATAAGGTCTGTTTAATTTCAAGGTGTAAAACATCTTTAAACTCGACATTGTCGTCTTCTAGTTCAATGATTTGTTCGTTGAAATAAGGCAGCAGAATTGAATGGAGATAAGGTTGAAGTTCAGTAATATCAAAAATTTCAATATCACGAGTTTGCTCAATCGTGCTGATATGATCATTTACTTCTAAAATAATATGATAATAGCTCACAGTCATCTCCTCAATTTATTGCTTCAGGGATTCACAATAACATGATTTTGCATAAAACTGATTTAAATACATAAATAAATTATGGATTTAAAATTGATAATCATCGCTAAATTTTGCTTATCGTTGTCTTGAGTTTAGCATGGCTAAATCCGCTGTGGTTAATCTAAAATTTTTCAAATCTTGTTCTTTCATCATTGGGTACATAAGTGCTTTAGGATCATTATTGTGTGCTAAGCCCAAAGCATGCCCAAGTTCATGTGCAATCGTGACACGCAAGTCTGCATCCGAAGCAAATTCATAGATATTAATGGTTTTACCATCGAATACGCCTTTATCAAATTGGTGTGGTTGGAAACGGCTATTAAAGTGATCCACAGATTGATTGTATTGTTGATTGACAGCGTTGAGCTGTCCAACTTGACGGTTTAATTCATAGACTTTTTGATTATAAATATCTAACTGTTGTTTGAGTTGATTCTGCTCGATAATCAGTTGATTTTTCTGCTGATCTAACTGCAATCTTGCTGTGGCATCTAAATTTTGATGGGATTGATTAAGGGTGTTGATCAACTGATTATACTGGTCAACTTTACTTTGATAATTGGTTTTTTGCAGATCCAATTCATCATTGGTACGATCTAATTCAGCGTGAAGTTGCTGAATTTTTTGTTTTTCACTTTGTGTATATTGTTGAGTATTTTGCAAAATACGCAACTCTTGGTTTCTGGCGCTAGATTCCGCTTGGCGTTCATCATAAATTAAGTTAATCGTCAGTTTGGCATGATCATCATAAACAAAGAGACTTTTCATGGTTCCTAAATGCCAAATATCGGTAGCTTGTTGTGCCAAATTTTGTACTTGCTGTTTACTGACATGAAAACGCGGATCTATTTCGCCAATACGATAACGTAAACGGGTATCTAAAGGATGCGTGATACGATCAATGGCAGAATTATGATTCAATTGCGGATACATCATGCGTTGTATCGCAAAATAAGCAGTAAAGGCAATTACACAGAGTAGAATCCAAAAACGCATGATTGATTTAAAAATAATTGTTGTAGTGGATAATTTATCTGAAAATATAAGAATCGCAAATGCTTAAGCAAGTAAAGCTTGCGTGATCAATACAAATATTGATTTCAATTGATGATGTTTTTAGAAGTCAGCTTTAGGTGGAAAGCAGTAATATGAATGGAACGCTGATTTTAGGCTGGATTTCTCTAATCCTTGGTATCGCTTTTTTGATAAGGGCTTTCTACAGTCTATTTCTTATATTTCGATCACGTTTAGTGCTGGACTTAGCCTTAAATCAAAAAATTAAAAATTTTAAAATCAGCAAAAAGGGTGGCTATGCAATTTGGCAAGAGGGTCCATTATTTAAACTTGCACCTATGCTATTGATTCATCCACAAATCACCAACACAGATCTTCAGCAGATTGTGAAGCTATCACCAAGTATTGCAAGAGCAAGTAAAAATGGTTTTTCTCGTGCTTCAATGCTAATGTTTTATTGTGAGTTGGATGTTGGACACTATTGTTTAGAGGTACTCGACGGTTCGTCATTAAATCCTATCGAAGATAAAATTTCTCAGGCGATCACCGATCATTTATCCATTCAAAAACAACCTGACAGTCTATACAATTTACAGATACGTGAAAGCCTGAGCAAAAAGCAAAGAATCATCATGATCATTTGCATATTTGCAGGATTATTTTTGTTGATGAAAGGATTATTTACCATCATAACGCTGAGTTTGGGCATCGCGATGGAAGGTTCATTCACATAATCAGTTGATTTAAACGTTAAACAGGACTTGGATATCAATAAATAAGAGAATAAAAGCAAAAACACTGAGTAATCGATTCATCCAAACAGATCTTTTTAAATATTCAGGGCTGATATATAAAGCTTTGAATTGTAAAGGATGCAACATGATATAGCTGATTTTCTGTTTAAATACCGGAGTGACAGATTGTTGTTGTTGCTTTAAAACCACTTGGCGCAGAATAAAAGCATTTAGCCACCAGAGTATAAACAGAATGAGTAAAATAATGCTGATACTCAATGTCAAACGAATCCAACCATTCTGTTCAAAATAGGCAATTTCAGTATAGAAATGGCTCATCAATACAATGCTGACCAGTAACATGGTGCGATAAAAAGTTTGCCGTGTAAATTCAAGATGCAGAGGATGATTGAGTTTTTGTTTATCCGCTTTACTCACGATTTTCCCTGCAAAAAATGCAAAACCATGACATAGAATCTCTAAAAAGAGATATAAGCCAATGCTGATGGCAAGCGTTTTATACATGATTAATCATGTTCAAAAATAGGTCGATATAGTGATGGAGTCACTAAAATCATCAATAGAATTCCAGAACAAACAAAGGCCAGATCGTTAAAAATAGCTGCATAACTGGTCATGTAAATCCAGTGCATAAAGGGCATAAAATAAATCAGAAATATTGGGAAAAATGTATAGAGATAAGCTTTTCTTGCCCATTCTTTTTTTAAACATAAACCAAAAGTGATGATGAGGATGATTAAACCTGCAATCGACATCACTCCCAATTCCCAAGCTTGCGGGTCTTGGTAAAGTGTTTTATCCAGAAGTTCTAACTCGGGTTCAGTACTGTATATATCGATGACTGCTGCAATGATAGGCAATATAAATTGCGCTATGATCAAGCTGTAATACACTGTATTGGATACAGCAGGAGAGTTTTTCATCATTTGACTCATTATTATTGTGATAATTAAGATAAAAGATTTAGTGAAGATTGGCAATTGATCAATAAGAAAAACCACTCAATGACTTGAGTAATTTTTCGAGCTTTTTTATAGCACAATATCACTGACGAAATGTTGCACCACTTCGGTTAAATCTTTGGAAAGGTAGTGTTGTGTATAGGGCTGTTTAAAATGGGCATGGTAAGCCTGTTCCGAGTCGAAGCGTTCCCAAAGTAGTAAACGAGTTGGCTCTTGTTGGCATTGATGCATTTGAAATAAGCTACATCCCGGTTCTTGTTGAAGAGTGAGCTTACATAATGCTTGTAGGGCTTCACGGGTTTCTAAGATTCTGTCTTTATCTTTAATTTTTAATTCTGCGGTGATGTAAAAACCTGAACTTAACATTGCCTACTCCTAACTCAAATTGTGAGTCAAAAATATTAACTGCTCGAGTTCACTCTAGCTCAAGCATTTTTTGTGCATATACTTCAATTTTATAGTCCACAATACTTTGTTCTTGCTTGAGTCTTTGAATTTCTTGTTTTAATTGAACGGAATGGGCTATAAGAAGAGCTTGTCTTTGTTTTAAGGTTTGCTCTCCTTGTAGTCGAAATTGGGCAAAATCTTGCATTTTTTCTAGAGGCATGCCTGTTGATTTTAAGCGTTTTACCCATTCAAGCCATTCCAGATCAAGTTTGGTATATACACGTCGCCCAGATTGATTACGATGGATATTTTTCAGCAAGCCTATTTGTTCATAATAACGAAGGGTATGGATAGAGAGTCCAGTTTTTTTAGAGATATCAGAGATAAACAAAAGTGACTCCATAGCTTTATGGATAAAAATAGATCATAACGGATAAAAATAGATTATATAAAAAAACCGCTCAATCTCTTGAGCGGTTTTCTAAGATTAAAGTGACAAATTATTTTTTGTCATCTTTAACTTCAGTGAATTCTGCATCTACAACGCCATCATCAGCTTTTTGCTGTTGTTGACCTGCATCACCACCGAATTGGTTAGGATCGAAGCCTTCAGCGCCGCCTTGACCTTGAGCTGCTTCATAAGCACGTTGAGTGATCGGCATAATGATGTTTTGTAAAGCTTCAGTTTTTGCTTTAATTGCATCAACATCATTTTCTTTTGCAGTCACTTCTAACTCAGAAACTGCTGCTTCAATTGCAGTTTTTTCATCAGCAGTGACTTGTTCGCCAAGATCTTTCACAGCTTTGTTTGCAGAAGCAACTAAAGCATCAGCTTCGTTACGTGCTTTTGCAAGCTCTTCAAACTTACGATCTTCTTCAGCATTTGCTTCAGCATCTTTGATCATTGCTTCGATTTCAGCATCAGACAAACCAGAGTTTGCTTTGATCTGGATCGATTGTTCTTTACCAGTGCTCTTGTCTTTTGCTGATACTTTTAAAATACCATCAGCATTGATGTCGAACGATACTTCAATTTGTGGCACACCACGTGGCGCAGGTGGAATGTCGCCTAATTGGAAGTTACCCAACAATTTGTTTTGTTGAGCCATTTTACGTTCACCTTGGTAAACTGAAATATCTACCGCTGGTTGGTTATCTGCTGCTGTAGAAAACACTTGAGATTTCTTCGCAGGAATCGTGGTGTTTTTCTCAATAATAGCAGTTAATACGCCACCCATGGTTTCGATACCAAGTGTTAATGGTGTTACGTCAAGTAAAAGTACGTCAGTTTTGTCACCAGACAATACCGCACCTTGAATTGCCGCACCAATCGCAACAGCTTCATCCGGGTTCACATCTTTACGAGGTTCTTTACCGAAGAACTCTTGTACTTTCTGTTGAACCATTGGCATACGTGATTGACCACCAACCAAGATCACGTCAGAGATGTCAGAAGTCGAAAGACCTGCATCTTTAAGTGCGATACGGCAAGGCTCAATTGTACGCGCAACTAAATCAGCAACTAAACCTTCTAGTTTGGCACGTGTTACATTCATCACTAAGTGTTTAGGACCAGTTGCATCCGCAGTGATGTATGGCAAGTTAATTTCAGTCGAATTAGATGAAGAAAGCTCAATTTTAGCTTTTTCAGCTGCTTCTTTTAAACGTTGTAATGCAAGTGGATCTTGTTTCAAGTTGAAGTTTTGCTCTTTCTTGAACTCTTCAACCAAATAGTCGATCAATGCATTATCAAAGTCTTCACCACCAAGGAATGTATCACCATTGGTTGACAATACTTCGATTTGTTGGTCGCCATCTAAGTCAGCGATTTCAATGATTGATACGTCAAATGTACCACCACCTAAGTCATATACAGCAACTTTACGGTCGCCTTCTTTTTTGTCCATACCGAACGCAAGTGCAGCAGCAGTTGGTTCGTTAATGATACGTTTAACTTCTAGACCAGCAATACGACCAGCATCTTTTGTTGCTTGACGTTGTGCATCATTGAAGTAAGCAGGAACAGTAATAACAGCTTCTGTTACTGTTTCACCTAAATAATCTTCCGCGGTTTTTTTCATTTTTTTCAAAATTTCTGCAGAGATCTGTTGCGGTGCAAGTTTTTTGTCGTTTACTTCAACCCAAGCATCACCATTATCAGCTTTGATGATTTTGAATGGTGCAATACCGATATCTTTTTGTACCGCTTGGTCTTGATACTTACGACCAATTAAACGCTTGATTGCGAATAATGTATTCTTAGGGTTAGTCACTGCTTGACGTTTAGCAGATTGACCCACAAGAATTTCGCCATCTTTATATGCAACGATAGAAGGTGTTGTACGTGTACCTTCAGCATTTTCAATTACTTTAACTTTATCGCCTTCAAGTACAGCAACACATGAATTCGTTGTACCTAAGTCAATACCAATAATTTTAGCCATAAATCAAATTCCTCTAAATTCTTTTGAATCCCTTGTTTCCTCTTTTTGCAAAGGGGAGTTAAAAGGGATTTTCTTGTTATCCGATATGAGAGCCATTCAAAAATTTTCAAGTCATGATTTGTGAAAATTCATGAAAATATTTTTAAAAAGCTCCTATTTACTACGCTTATTGACCAACCATCACCATTGCAGGGCGAAGTAGTCGACCATTTAAGGTGTAGCCTTTTTGCAAAACTGTGCCAATTTGGTTGGCTTGTGCATTTGGGTCGATCCCGACAGCTTGATGTAAGTCCGCGTTAAAACCATTGGTTGTGTCTGCTTCAACAACACCAAATTTTTCTAAAGTGGTGAGAAGTGATTTCAAGGTCAGTTTTACGCCTTCGAGTACAGGTGTTTCTTCATCACCACCTGCGAGAATCGCACGCTCAAGGTTGTCGACAGAATTTAATAATTCTTTCGCAAACTTTTCTAACACGATGTCTTTATGCTTTTCAGCATCACGTTGAATACGTTCTACACTTTTTTGTGCTTCATAAACTGCATTTGCAGTACGTGCTTTTTCGAGTTTTAAGCTCTCTTCAAGATGACTGATTTGAGCCTGTAAAGCTTCAACGGTAACTTCAACCTGTTCATTTTCAGCCTGAGTTTGCTGTTCGGCTTGCTCGTTTTGAATATCTTGGGCTTCTTGATTCTGCTCAGTTGCCATTGATTTACTCCGTTTAAATGGGTTCTTAAACATGTACAGTCCTTATCGGCAGCAGTTTTGCACTGTGTTCATTTTTGAACTGCCATGATCGTTTAATTCATTAATGAATAAGAAATGTGGGCGAGCCGCTAAAATTCAAGCAGTTTTAGACATTATTTAATGAAATTCAGTAAAAAAAGCGGATCTAAGAGAGGAATCCCAAAATTTAAAGATATTTTTGCTGGAATAATCATCAAATCAATGATTTTTTTTTAGATTAAAAATTTAAATTTATGAGGAATTGATGCGGTTATTGCTTAAAAATGATGAGTAAATTCAAAAATTAAAATTGAATGAATAGATCAAAATACTTAACTCACATGTAAAACCGATTAAACTTATTGAAAATAAGGCTTTGCGAAAAAGCAATAATTTAATTATCATGCTTCATAGATTCTATGGCTGTAGTTTCTTTTTTTAGTTTGAACAACGTTTTCATAGCTTATCCAATCTTCTTGGGTAAGCTTTTTTTTGTCTTGTAAAAACCATTAACAATGTAAGTAATGCGAAACTTTTATGGTAAAAGTCTATCTTTTATTAGATAGACTTTTGCCTAACCGCATTCAATCCCATCAAAAAATCCAGCGAAATGAAACAAGTATAATGAAAAATAAAATCGGTCAATCTAAATCATTGATTTAATAAACTTTGCATAACTTATACGGCAATACCTTAAAAGTCTAACCAAGCTTCAACGAAGTTTGCAGAAAAAATAGCAATCATAGTCAGCACGACAACGCAGTCCTGTGTTGCCGTTTTTTGATAGAGTGATAAAGGAATTTATGATGAAAAAATCAGGTCTTATTTTTATGCTATTGGCTGGTGTTGCGGTCATGAGTACGGCGTGTACATCAAGTGAAACAACACAAGCACCTGAAACGACCCAATCAGCACCAATGAGTTCTGCAGATCAACAACAATCGGCACAAACTTCGACGGTAGATCCGACTCAACAAGGTACTGCTGTTGAGGGCGATGCGACGATTCAGCAATCACAACCTGCTCAAGCAACCAATGACCCAAGTTTAGTTGAACAACCTTCAGCTCAGTAAATTTTAAAATAAAAAATCAGGCAATTTATGGATGCCTCCATTGCCTGATTTTTTATCAATAACTTTTGAAGAGATGTTATTCACCCGCCAAAGAACATTCAAAATTGGTTCGATCTACAGTACAACGTGCCCGTTTAAGCACTGACATCATGGTCGGATCGTAAATACCTTGTCGGGTTAAATCCATACGTCCATCTCGTAACAGCTTTTGATATTTTTCAGTATCTACTTTACTTAAATTCAAACGATATTTAGCAGGAATGCCTTCTTCTAAACGTTTGACCATACTGAATTGACGCGGAAGTTGCTTGATAAACCAGGTTCTAGAATCATTGCCAAAAGTAGCTGGGAATTTTTGAGATCTAAACACCAGATCAGCAGTAACATTAAGCACTGGAAAATTGATCAATGCACCTTTAGAGCCAAGCCCTTTTTCCATTTCTAAAGGTTTAAATGCATAGGCTGGTGCCCCCACCATTGGTACTTCACCTGTATTAAACTTCTTAATAAAATTGGAAATATCGGATGGAACAGGAATTGCTCCAACACGTTCAACCATTGCAATCTGTGCTTTGTCATACGCCAATACCGCAAATTTTTTACCTTTACCTTTTTCAATGGTATTGATGGCTCGATCATTCACAAAGATATAGGCAGGGCCAATTTGACCGATTCCACCAATTTCTATTTCTTCATTGTCTATCTTGGTTTTTAAGCGTTTTACATTACGTTTATCCAAGACAAAGGTAATCGCTTTGAGCGCAATGGCATTGGTTGGAACACCACCCAACGCATCAATCGATCCTGCGAATTTATTGTATTGGCGTGCACGCATTGTGGTGATATAGGCAGCATCACATTTACCATTTTTAAAATCTTTATCAGCAAGCTCTTCATTTTGGTAAGCAATGAGCTGGACATCGGTATTCCATGTTTTTGCAGCGAGTGCCCACTCTTCCATCATTTTATAGGATTCACCAGCTTTCCCTAATAAATCAAAAACACAGATTTCTTGTTTTGCTTGAGAGGTGCTTGATATTCCTAATAATACGATTGTAGTAAGGGCAAGAAATTCCTTTTTCATGTTATATCCTTATACTTAAAACGCGTTTTATTTATACTAAATATAGTAATTTTATTTGAATAAAAATAGAGTTTTTACTCTATTTCCGATGAATAAACCATTGAATAGCTTACTTAATGTGATTTATTTATCTTAATAAAATATTATTGTGATGTTGTTATGGTTGTTGGTGTGGGTTTAGTGGCTTAATTAAAATCTTGTTAATTTTGATCGATCTAGAAAAATAAAATAGATTTCAAGTTTTGTTAATCAATAAAACATATAAGTAAATCTAAAAAACGTATTTTTAATAATATACAAAAAAACCGTACCATGAGGCTGATTCCCATCTCTTTTTATTTATTCTAGTCCACACATTGATCATGAAATTTCAGCAACTGATTTTGCTTTGCTCAGCTATAAGTTTATATAGCTATAGTGGTTTGGCAAATGCTCGCCCTATCGTCATTGGTTATCAAACCAACATAGAACCTGCCAAAGTTGCACAGGCTGATGGTGTGTATGACAAAGTGATTGGGGAAAAACTGGATTGGCGCTTATTTAATAGTGGCGCAGAAGTTTTAACTGCATTGGCTTCTGGTTCTGTAGATATCGCACTTATTGGTTCAAGTCCGTTAGGGGCAGCTGTTGCCAATAATTTACCCATAGAGGTGTTTTTAATTTCTACTGATCTGAAAAGTGCGGAAGCCTTAGTAGTGAGAAATGGCTCAGGAATTAATAGTCCTCAGGACTTGATTGGGAAAAAGGTGGCCACCCCATTTGCTTCGACTTCCCATTACAGTTTATTGGGGGCTTTGCAGCATTGGAATATTAAAACCAATCAAATACGGTTGTTGAACCTAAAACCAGCTGAAATTAATGCAGCATGGCGCAGAGGCGATATAGATGCAGCTTTTGTCTGGTCACCTGCACTTGCCAATATTAAGAAAACTGGCAAGGTTATGACGGATGCAGGGCAGGTTGGGCAATGGGGTTCGCCTACATTTGAAGTTTGGGTGGCACGTAAAGATTTTGCACAGAAGCATCCTGAGGTCTTAACAAAGTTTTCTACAGTGACACTGAACTATTACCAATCTTATAACCAGAATAAAAGTCGTTGGACGGCCAATTCAGATGAAGTGCAAAAAATTGCCAAAATTACCGGCGTAGATGCTCAAGATGTGCCAGCGCTTCTTGCTGGTGCCGCCTATCCAGATCGTCAGGCGCAATTAAGCACTCAATACCTTGGTGGGCGGACCACACAAAATATTGTCAACTCAGTGAACTTTTTAAAAGCACAAGGTCTGGTGAGAAAGGTTTCTCCAAATTATCAACAGTTTATTAACACGCGTTTTATTCAAACATCGAAATAGAGATCGGAAGTATTCATCATGGCTGTATTGACTGTAGAACATGTACAAGCACAGTATCCGGGTGCTGAACAACCGGTACTGAAAGATGTGTCATTTCAGCTGGGCTCTGAGCAACTGATGGTTGCATTAGGTGCTTCAGGCAGTGGTAAAACAACCTTATTAAATTTGATTGCTGGATTTACTCAGCCACAAGCAGGCACTTTAAAACTGGATGGTGAAGCAATCATTGCACCTAGCCGAGACCGTGGTGTGGTGTTCCAAGATGATGTTTTATTGCCTTGGCAAAATGTAGAAGACAATATTGCTTTTGGTTTAGAGCTTGCAGGGGTTGATAAAAAAACACGTCAAAACCGTGCACAAGCATTACTTAAATTGGTGAATTTAGAAGGCTTTGGGCAACGCCATATCTGGGAACTTTCAGGCGGGCAGCGTCAACGGGTCGGTTTAGCACGTGCTTTGGCTTCTGACCCTAAAATATTATTGATGGATGAGCCTTTTGGTGCTTTGGATGCGTTTATTCGTGAACAAATGCAGTGCTTATTATTAGATGTTTGGAAGAGTACGTCCAAACCTACTTTCTTAATTACCCATGACATTGAAGAAGCTGTTTTTCTGGCTACAGATCTGATTATTCTTGCACCAAATCCTGGGCGAATTGTGGAAAAGCTGGAGTTGGATTTTGCTAAACGCTATGCCAATGGCGAGCCAGCACGAAGTATTAAATCAGATCCCAAGTTTATTGAAATGCGAGAGCATGTGTTGAGTTGTGTATTCACTCAAAATAATCAGGATCAATACCATGTTGCTCAGAGCGACCAAGCTCAAGTGGAAAAGGTGGAGTAATGACAGCACAATTAGACCCTAAATTGATCCCTCGTACAGTTGAATCTCAGACTGTGGCGGTGAAGGTTCCACGTGAAGTCAATATTACTTTGATCAGTAGTATCACGATCATTACTTTGATTGCAATTTGGTGGCTGGTCACCACTTTAGGCTGGATTGATGCTTTATTCTTACCATCACCAACCGCCGTGTTGCAGCGTCTCAATGATTTGTTCAGCAATGGCTATATGAGTATTAGCTTGTGGAGTCATATTGGTGCAAGTTTGGGGCGTATTGGTACAGCGTTGATTGCTGCGGTTATCACTGCTATCCCAGTGGGGATTGCGATTGGTCGCAATAAAATTGTGCGGGGTATTTTAGATCCCATCATTGAGTTTTATCGTCCGATTCCACCACTGGCGTATTTACCCTTGATTGTAATTTGGTGTGGTATTGGTGAATTGTCCAAGGTGCTACTGATTTATCTGGCAATTTTTGCACCGATTGTTATCGCAACAGCAACTGGTGTCCGCTCAGTCGACCAAGCCAAAATTCGTGCTGCACAGTCTTTGGGTGCAAGCCCAATGCAAATTATTAAACATGTGGTTTTACCAAGCTCTTTACCGAGCATTTTAACTGGTATCCGTATTGGTCTTGGGGTGGGATGGTCGACTTTGGTGGCAGCAGAATTGGTTGGCGCTTCAGAAGGTTTAGGCTTTATGGTGCAATCATCTTCACAGCTTTTGGCTACAGATGTGGTGATTGTCGGGATTTTAATTATCGCTGTGATTGCCTTTATTCTGGAAATTGGTTTACGTCGTTTGCAAAAGAAATTGGTCCCTTGGGATAAGCAATCTCAGTAAGTTATTTTCGCTACACTGTTCGATAGCATATCGCCATATTTAGTTTTAACATTTTAATATATCGTGAGATGATCGAGGAAGAAATGAACGCTGTTGTTTCAAATATTTTTAAAGTTACCCCATTAAATCCAACGATTGGTGCGCTGATTGAAGGTGTGAATTTCAATCAGCCTTTAACACCTGAACAAAAGGCTTTGATTGAAGCAGCTTTATTGAAACATCAGGTGATCTTTTTCAGAAATCAGCCGATGACTGCACAGCAACATGCAGCTTTGGCGCGTCAATTTGGTCAGTTACACATCCACCCAATTTACCCAAATATTCCAGAACAACCAGAAATCATGGTTTTAGATACGGAATTAAATGATTTACGGGATAATGCACTGTGGCATACCGATGTGACTTTTCTTGAAGCACCAGCAATGGGCGCAATTTTAAGTGCAAAAAAAGTCCCAGCATGGGGTGGAGATACACTTTGGTCAAGTGGAACAGCGGCGTTTGAAGCATTATCCAAGCCGATGCAAGCGATGTTATCTGGTTTAACTGCAACACATGATATTGCACGTTCATTTCCAGTAGATCGTTTTGGTGGTGATCCTGCCGAATTAGAAAAGCTAGAACAGGCTAAGAAAAAACATCCTCCGATTAGCCACCCTGTGATTCGCACTCATCCTGTCACAGGTCGTAAAGCTTTATTTGTGAGTGAAGGGTTTACCACACGAATCAATGAACTCGAAGCCAAAGAAAGCGATGCTGTTTTGAAAATGTTGTTTGAACATATTCAGAAACCAGAGTTTGTAGTGCGTTGGTCGTGGCAGGCCAATGATGTGGCATTTTGGGATAATCGTTGTACTTTCCACTATGCTGTTGATGATTACCGTCCTCAGCACCGTGTTATGAATCGAGCCACTTTGATGGGTGATAAACCTTTTTATCAAGCAGATTAAGGTTTAACTTGTTATAAAAACCAATCAAATTTGATTGGTTTTTATTTTTGAAACAACTGAATTTGAATACAACTTTTTGAAACTTCAATATTTAAAAAATACATTAAAGAAAAAATCATAAAATGAGCTGTTGTTCAAAGTATCGGTATGCTGTGTTTGTCGGTGTTCACAAAATAATTTGAATATTCAAGCTCTGATGAAACTTTGTTGCTGAGCAATAATGTTTAATTATTCATCAAAATTAAACAAATGATCAACATACTAGGCCATAAATATTTATTGCTTGTTGGAAATATCATGTTGATTAATAATAAAAAGCAAATCATTTTGCTGAGTGTACTGTCTACGCTGTTGGTTGCTTGTAATGATGATAATGATCATTCAAATACTGAAAAACCAGTAGAGGCAAAAGCTTTAGAACTGAATATCTTGCATATTAATGACCATCATTCACATTTAGATGAAGAAAGCATTAAATTTAAAAGCAATGTGGGGACAGGGGATGAAGAGTTTAGTGTTGCAAGTGGTGGATTTGCACGTGTTGCAAGCTTAATTAACCAACTTGCAGTAGAAAAGAAAAATGCTTTAAAAATACATGCTGGTGATGCGATCACTGGCGATTTGTACTATAACTTAACGGATGGTAAAGCAGACGCAGATGCAATGAACACCGTTTGTTTTGATACATTTACGCCTGGTAACCATGAGTTTGATTCTAAAGATGATGGATTAAAGAAATTTATTGGTTTCTTGGATCAAAGTTCTTGTAAAGACAAAACCCAAATTTTAACGGCCAATGTCAGTTTTGGTGCATCTTCACCGTTGTATAAAACCAATCGCATTTTGAAGTCACAAGTGTTTGAAAAAGAGGGGGTGAAATTTGCAATCATTGGTTTAACGGTTGCCAAGAAAACCAAAAACTCTTCGCAACCGAATGCTGATACATTGTTTGCAGATGAAATTGAAACAGCGCAAAAAGAAATTAATCAATATAAAGCGCAAGGCATTAAAAATATTATTCTTCAAACCCATGTGGGATATGACTTAGACCAACAGCTGGCAAAATCACTTACCGATGTTGATGTGATTATTGGGGGTGATTCACATACATTATTGGGCCCTGACAGTCTTAAAAAATATGGCATGACACCTGAAGGTGCTTATCCAACACAACTGAGAAACAAAGATGGTCAATTGGTCTGCGTTGCGCAAGCTTGGCAGTACAGTTATATCGTGGGTGATTTAAATGTGAAGTTTGACAAAAACGGGAATGTCGAAAGCTGTAGTGGGACACCACATGTACTCATTGGGAATAACTTTACCCGTACCGCCAAAGACGCAAAAGCAGTCACCGAAACTGAAAAACAAGCAATACTGACTCAATTTAAAACAGATCAGGCCCCATTTACTGTTGTAACGCCACTACAAAAGACCTTGGATGTTTTAAAACCGTATCAAGAGCAAAAGAAAAAATTTGCTCAGGAAATCGTAGGTCAAGCCACAGATAATCTCTGTTCACGTCGAGTCCCTGGTACACAACGTGATGTAAATCGTTCAACACTCGGCGATATCTGTAATAAGAATACCTATGTCGATCAACATGGTGGAGATATTCAACAAATCATTGCTGAAGCGTTTTTACAACAAGGAAAGACCTTCTTTGGCGCTGATATCTCATTCCAAAATGGTGGTGGTGTCCGTGAAGATGTTGCTTTAGGGGATGTGACAGTTGGTAAAATTTATAATGTCTTACCGTTCAAGAATACATTGTTGCGTTTAGACCTGACGGGTGCTGAAGTTAAAGCCACCTTAGAGGATGCAATAGATGGTGTGATTGCCCAGAATAATACGGGTAGCTACCCATATACTGGTGGTATGCGTTGGAATGTTGACTTTACCAAAGACAAAGGCCAGCGTCTTAACCAAATACAAGTACGTAATGCATCTGGGCAATATGAAAATCTAGATCTCAATAAGACTTACAAAGCGATCACGATTGATTTTCTTGCCAATGGTGGTGACTACTATACCACCTTGAAAACCATTACAGGTGAGCGCCGTGTTAATGTTGGCTTAGACTATGCGGAGGCTTTCCTCAAATATGCCCAAGGTTTGGCTGGTCAGACAGGTCAAAAGAAAATTAATAAATTAGCAACGGCTGAATACAGTACCCAGCTATTTATCGATAAAGCAAAATAAACTGAAACAGACAATCAAAATCTCGCTTCGGCGGGATTTTTTTCGTTGGGTCGTTAATGAAAACTGACAAAATCCTATGTTGGTGATGAATAAATAATTGCAAAAATCCATGCTTAACTTTAAAATGAGCCAAAATTTAGCCACGATGGCTTAAATAATCACAATGACAAACCTAATTTTCTTTTCACTTGCCTCAATTTGATCTTGTAACGTTGCCTTTTGACAAGATTGTTTACAACCACTGACTGGTTGCAGGATAACCATAATATCTTGATTGAACCCATCGTTTTAAGCAGGGTGCTTAAAATGTGATTTGAATCAGCTGTTAAATTCAATATTCGGGAGAAAAATCATGTTGTTTAACGTATTTCTCATTTTGGGCTTTAAATAGACCCTATACATTTTTAATCGTTTAAATTAAACGAAAATAAACCTTATTTTAAAGAATATACATGTTCTGAGGGATGACTTTGCTTGCAGAAAATGCAAATTGGAAAAAGTTTAGCCTTCGGCATGAAAAGAAAAAAGTGAATATATGAACGAATATATTAATCAACCTTTTGCACAAAATATGCATCAGGTTGACGTAGAGGATTTTGCTGAAATTTCTCCGATTGTAAAACTTTGGGCTTTTCGATTTTTGGTCGAGTTAGGTGGTGCAAAAGAATTTATTTCTGATCATTGCTTTAGTCATCAATGGATTGCAAAAAAGTTAGGTTTTTCTGAAGCATTACTTGCAGATAAGTTCGATGAGCAAGCTGCTTATCAGGAACTCAACCATTTGTATAAAAATAGCCAACAGCAAAATTTATTAGATAATTTTCAGTTCAATGCTGAGTTGCAATATAACCTAAAGTTAATACAGCAATTACTGGATTTAAATGCTGTTGAAAGCACGATTTTAGGCTTTATCGTGATGTTAAACAGTGAACAATTTTTAGATGATATTGCGGATACCATCGGTGAATTGACTGCGTCTAAAACCATACGTGCTTTGGCTGTAGTTTTAGATTTGCCTTATGAAGCAATTCGTCAGGCTTTGTCTGTACAAGGGCGTTTACATCGCAGTGGCTTAATCAGTGTTCAACAACACTATCGTAATTATTTACGTGGCAAATTGAATCTGGTGTCAAACCAATTGGCCGATAAGTTATTGGTGAAAACCAATGATGTTATGGATCTGTTTGTTGGAACCATTAATAAAAGTCAGCCTGCTGAATTAACCTTAGAGGATTATCCTCATTTACACACTGAATTGACTTTACTCCTAGCTTATTTAAAGCAAGTCAAAATGAGTAAGCAACAGGGTGTAAATATCTTCCTTTATGGCAGTTCAGGTACAGGAAAGACACAACTGTGTAAGAGCCTTGCAGATGAAATGTCGGTGCAACTTTTTGAAATCTCCTGTGAAGATGAAGATGGTGATGCAATTTCAGCCACAGGGCGTTTATGTGCGTATCGTGCAGCGCAGTGTATTTTTGACAGTCAATCTGCTTTATTGATGTTTGATGAAGTTGAGGATGTGTTTAATGACACCGAAAATGGTGTGGGGATGAAAAGCACTGCGCAAAGTCGTAAGGCTTGGGTCAATCGTATTTTAGAGCAAAATCGTACACCAACGATTTGGGTGTCTAATTCCGATCAGCTTGATCCTGCGTTTATACGCCGTTTTGATATGGTGCTTGAAATTAAAGTGCCACCTAAAAAACAACGCAGAAGCTTTATCGAACAACATTGTGGTCAAGAACTTAATCCTTTGTATCAGGAAGCCTTGGCCAATGTTGAGCAATTATCTCCAGCAATTTTACGCCGTAGTTATCGTGTTGCCAAAGCGGCTCAAATGCACAATGAGCATTTAGTGGTACAGGAAAGCATGACCAAATTGGTTTCCAATACCTTAAAAGCACAGGGTCATCAAGGCATTAAATTGCAAGATAGTAATGCTTTGCCCAAGTTCTATGATCTGAACTATATCAACTGTAAGGCGAATCTTGCGGAGATCGCATCAGGTATCCAGCAATATGGTTTTGGCCGCTTATGTCTATACGGAGCATCAGGAACAGGTAAAACTGCATTTGCACGATGGTTATCTGAAACCATCAATCGACCTTTACTGATTAAGCGTGGTTCAGACTTAATTTCTGCTTGGGTCGGTGAAACAGAACAGAACCTTGCTAAAGCGTTTCATGAAGCCGAAGACTTACAGGCAATTTTATTGCTGGATGAAGTAGATGGTTTATTACAAGATCGCCGCCAAGCAACCCGCTCTTGGGAAGTTTCTCAGGTAAATGAGTTTTTGGTTCAAATGGATAGCTTTAATGGCATCGTGGTGGCGACAACCAATCGCTTTGATGAACTTGATCAAGCTGCATTACGCCGTTTCGATTTTAAAATGCATTTTGATTTTCTAAATTATGCACAGCGTTTGGCTTTACTGGAAAATGTCTGCACACAACTCAAACTTGTTGTTCATGAAGCCGATATAAAAGTAAAGCTGCAATCTTTAGATCGTTTAAGTGCTGGAGACTTTACGGTGATTGTACGACAGTCCTGTTTTCATCCTTTTGAAAATGTGGATTCTATTCTGCAGCATTTAACAGATGAAATGACTGCAAAATATAAAAGTGCACAAAGTATAGGATTTACCGCATCAAATTGATGCGGTTTTTCTTTTTGAATCCTGATTCAGTTGAATAATGCTCAGATTTTGTGATTTGAGGGTGGAAAACAAAGCATAAAAATAACTTTAATATGAAAAAAATAATGAAAAATACTTAAAAAATAGATAAAAAGCATAAAAAAACACTGATTTTGAGGAAAAAACGCACATCCGATAAGAAAGTTTAAAAAAAGGGGTTGTGTTGGTTTGTGAATGCTGTAGAATGCACATCCATCGGCGGTGATGTTAAATAAAACTTCTGATAAATCAGGCACTTGATTAAGTTGTTAAGATTTCGAATTGAGA
>NZ_KB849283.1:0-686594 GCF_000368145.1 Acinetobacter guillouiae CIP 63.46
ACAGCGCCTACATTTGTCAGTGCTACAGTGGGTCTATTAGGCACCACATTGACACTGACCTATAATGAACTGCTTGATTTAAATCCTTTGCACTTACCAACAGCAGGTAGCTTTACCGTGACTGCAGGTGGTCAAGTGGTGACTGTCACTGGTGTTGCGGTAGTGGGTAATAACGTGGTGTTGACTTTAGGTACGGCAGTGACAGTAGGCCAAGCGGTTACAGTGGCTTATACCGATCCAACAGCAGGCAATGATCTCAATGCAATCCAAGATCTTGTAGGGAATGATGCAGCAACACTTCCAGTGACTACAGTGACCAATAGTTCAGCTGTACCAGATATCACACCGCCAGTTTTTGTAAGTGGTACTGTGGGAACTTCAGGGACAGTATTAACATTAACCTACAACGAAGCACTAGATTCAGTTCATTTGCCAACAACGGGTAGTTTTGTAGTGATGGTTGGTGGTCAAGCCGTAACGGTGAGTGGCGTAGCAGTAGTTGGAAGTAATGTTGTGCTGACATTGGCCACCGCAATTGCAACAGGTCAAACGGTGAGAGTGGGCTATACTGATCCAACCATACTTAATGATGTCAATGCGATTCAAGATCTTGCAGGTAATGATGCAGCAACATTGAGCTTAACATCAGTAACAAATGCTTCTCTGATTCCACCTGCACCAATTATTTTAAGCGCTCAAGATAATTTTGGAATAGCAGCAAATCTTTATTCAAATGATAGTACAGATGATACAACACCAACATTATTTGGTACTGCTCAAGCAAACAGTGTCGTAACGATTTATGTGGATGGTACTCAAGTTGGAACGGCAAATGCAGATGTTAATGGTCATTGGAGCTATACGCCGACTCTGAGTATAGCAACACATACAATTACGGCTACAGCTAAAGATACTTTAGGAAATACAAGTATTAATAGTGATGCATTTGTAGTTAATGTAATTGCGCCAATCACAGAATCGAATCCTACAGTTCTACTAAAACAAGGTGCATTGTTAGGATTGGTTGAAGCAAATGTTTTAGGTTTAATTAAGTTAGATAATCAACCACTTGTCGCAATAGATGCAAACAATGATTTGAAAAAAGTGATTATTAATACAACTACTTTAATTAATCTAGGAAGTTGGACTTATTCTGATAATTTGGCAAAAATTTTAGGATTAACTGTAACTTCAACTGCATCGATTATTGGAGGTTCGGAAATAACGATCACAGCTGCAAATGGTGGAACTATAAGTAATGCAACAATGGTTGAGTTTCTAGCAACTGTTCATAACTCACAACTGTTGGGGTTGGGATTAGCTACAACTACTTCAGTAAAAGCATGGGATAGTCGTTCAGATTTATCTGTAGAGTCTGGGATAGGTTTTTCTAAAGTTGCTGTAACTAGTTTATTGGATATAAAATTACTCAGCGGAGCTGCATCCAATTATTACGATACTGCTCTTGGTTATGATCAAAGTTTAAATATAAATAACGTCCGAATATATGGTTCAGATAACGCTGAAACTATTAAGGGGGGAGCAGGAGATGACATACTTCGTGGTGGTGCTGGTAATGACATACTTATAGGAAATGCTGGTAATGATTGGTTAGAAGGTGGTAAAGGTAATGATACGCTAACAGGTGGTGCAGGATCTGATACAGCAGTTTATCGTTTGTTGGTCTCTAATGATGCGACTGGCGGAAATGGAACAGACACATGGACTGATTTCCATAAAGGGAATGTGAGCACAGATACCGAAGCTGATAAGATCGATATTAGAGGGTTACTAGACTATAATACGGTCAATATGGGTAATATCTCACAATATGTCTTTACCACTTACGATGCTGTAAATAACAAAACAGTTGTTCAAATTGACCGTGATGGTTCAGGTGGAACTTATGTCAAATCAGATCTTTTAATCCTTGAACATGTCAATACAACACTTGAAGAGTTGCTGCAGAATCATCAGCTTATATTCTAATTGATGAGAAATAAGAAACCCTAAGTTCGCTTAGGGTTTTTTATTGCCCAATGTTTTTAAAATCCACGTTATAATCAGAACATGTTGAGTTTGAATGTTTTATTTTCATTATGGTTTATACACTTGCATCCGAAACGATTTTTGAAGAAGAGATTAAAAAAAGTCGATTTCAAGCCATTGCAGCGCCTGTTGAAAATGAACAGCAAGTTAAAATGTTTATGGAAAAACATTTAGATCTAACAACAACACATCAATGCTGGGCATGGAAAATAGGTCATAATGTTCGTTTTAATGACGATGGTGAACCTTCAGGTACAGCAGGTCGCCCGATCCTTGCCACCATTGAGGGCAATGATTTAACCAACGCAATTGTATTGGTCAATCGTTGGTATGGTGGCATCAAGTTGGGTACAGGTGGTTTAGTTCGTGCTTATGGTGGCTGTGCAGGGCAATGTTTGCTTTTGGCTGAAAAAATAGAACTGATTGAAAAGAAGAAAATTTATTTTCAATGCCAATTCAGCGAATGGTCAATTTTTCAGTATGAATTGAATACTCAAGACATTGAATATAAAGAACAATATACTGTTGATGGGGTTGAAGTTGAGGCATTATTACAAATACATCAAATTGATCCACTTAAGTTAAAAATTCAAGATGTAACGCGTGGGCGTGAGCAACTTAAATTGTTGGAAGACGTTGATGATTGAACAAGACCCATTATTGAAATATCGCGAACAACATAAGCATCGCTTAAATTATATGCCGTGGCTGTATTATTCACTTAAACCGAAAAATCGAGTTTGGGCGGAGCAGTGGCAGCAGCAGTATCAAGCGTATTTAATGGCTATGGAAACCGTTGAAATAGGTCAAAATTGCTTTATTTCACCATTGGCGCATATATTTGCTGAGCCTGGACGGAAAATTGTCATTGGGGATGATACTTTTATTGCGGCAGATTGTACCTTGCATGGACCGTTAGAGATTGGTAATGAAGTCGCGATCAACCATCATTGTATTTTGGATGGGGGCAAAGTCGGTATTAAATTACATGATCAAGTTCGTATAGCCGCCTATTGTCATCTTTATGCTTTTGATCATGGGATGGATTTGAGTATTCCTGTTTATCAACAAGCTGTGACTTCCAAAGGCATTGAAATTGGTCAGGATGTTTGGTTGGGCGCGCATGTTGGTGTGAAAGATGGTGTAAAAATTGCTTCACATGCGGTGATTGGAATGAATAGTATGGTTACTAAAAATGTAGCTGAACGAGAAATTGTGGCAGGGAACCCAGCGCGTTTTATTCGTTATCGTGAATGAACGCACAGTTTGTACAAATACATAATTAAATTATGGGATTAATTACATAAAGTTGTCCAAACTTATAAAAACTTATGCTAATTTAAAACAATAATATAGACCCAAAGCTGTAAAGCTAAAGCGAGGTTAAAATGAACAGAGTAGTTGCTTGTATTGACTCTTCTCCGTGCATCAATGCATTGGCAGAAGCAGCCGCATGGATTGCTCAAAAAACTGGTCGTGAACTGGTTTTATTGCAAGTATTGGATTATTACCCTGCAAGTTATCATTTAGGGGAAATTAGTGGGGTAATTGGCTTTGAAAGTAATGCGATGTTACTTAAAGAGCTGGCTGAACTTGAACAAAAGCAAAGTGAGTTAGCACTGGATTACAGCAATAATTTACTCAAGCATATTTCTGAAATGATTCAAGAAAAATACAATATCACACCGATTCAAATTCAAGCCAAAGGTGATTTTCTCGAACAAAGCTTCAATGAATTGACTGAAGATGATATCGCTGTCATCGGTCGAGTGGGTGAGCGTTCAGCTGAGAAGAATAAAATACTGGGCAGTAATGTTGAAAACTTTATTCGTGGAACGAAAAGTACCGTATTAACCGTTGGGCAAACATTTAAACCACCTACACGGTTTATTTTTGCTTATGAGCTTTCAGAAACATGTCAAAAAATGCTAAAACGTGTTGAAAAAAGTGATTTGCTTAAACTTTTGCAATGCCATTTACTCTATGTTGGTGATCATCCTGAGATTCTCAATGAGCCTGCGCAACGTTTAAAAGATGCGGGTTTGGATGTGGTGGTAGAGTACCGTTATGGTGATGTTGCTGAAAATATTTTGGATTATCAAGATCAGCATCAAATTCAATTGATTGTTTTAGGTGCATTTAGTCATAGTAAAATTCATCAGTTCTTTTTAGGTAGTGTAACCACCACTATTTTTAGAAATGCTGCAGTTCCATTGTTGGTCGCAAAATAAGTTTGATTTGAAGTTAAAAGACAACGCGTCTGAGCAATCGAGATTGAGTCAAATGACCGATCAAACAGAAGAGATTAAATGCCACAAATAATATGATTTGTGGCATTTTTTTTGATTAAAAAATTTGATAAAAATATTGCATTTTGAAATGCAAGCACTTTTTCATGAACCATGAATTTAACTGGTTGAAAATTAATCGACGATTAAAAGTATTTTATTTTCATGAGTTTATTAAAGCATTATTGAGTTATCCACAATTCTACAAACAAGTTCAGGGGATAACTCTAAGAAGAATGATTGAAGCTAAGATGGAGTTGTTAAAATTTTAGCTATAAAAAAGCTGCTATCTAAATAGCAGCTTTAAAAATTAAATCAGCATGCTTTATTTTACAATTGCAATGGCAAAACCATCATGCCCTTTGCTACCTACAGTTTGCAAAGCCGTACATGACAGAATTTTAGGATGGTTTTGCATGGCTTTATACATGTCACGGATCCCTTCAATACTTGGTTTGACATTGTCTGGGTCAAGAATGTCACCAGCACGAATCACGTTGTCCAAAACAATCACTGTACCTGAATGTGACAGACTTAAGCTTAATTCTAAATATTCAGGATAGCTTTGTTTATCAGCATCGACAAAAATAAAGTCAAAAGGTTCTGTAGCTTCAGGCAACGCTTTTAAAATATCGGCTGCACGACCACACTTTAATTCAACGGTTTGTTTGAGCTTGGCCTGATCTATATTTTCTTGACCTAGAGCAGCATGCGTATCACGACCTTCAATCGTTAAAATATAACCATCATCAGGTAAGGCACGGGCTAACCACATAGTGCTATAAGCTGCAAAAGTACCTAATTCTAAAACACGTTTGCATTTGTTCATTTGAATCAACATTTGCAATAACATGCCCTGATTTGCGGCAACAGCAAGGTGGTCTGGAAATCCTTTATCCTCAGTGTTTTTTAATGTTTGTATGAGGATTGGATCTTCAGGAATTAAATGTGATTCGATATAGGCATCGATGTCTGACCACATTTGTTGCATGTTATACCACCTAATTGGAGTCACTTCATTTATGTAATGTGCATTTTAATCTTTTAATCGAAGAGTGCAATTTTAATAGAAACTTTTGAGTTAAATTTAATCAACTTGAAAAAATTATAAATATATAGAGCGATACGTTCAGGTTTTATTGTTTTAAAGAAGCCTGATCAACTTCTATAAAACATGGCATGAAACTGATTTATGCGGCGAATAATGGGCTAAATCCTATTTTTCTTAATAAACGGCGATACATACTTGAACTGCGGTCAGCAGGGAAGTGCGCCTCAATGGATAAATCTAAAGGTAGATATTCTGGTTTTTGAGTCTCAACGATCAAACGGTCTTCTTCAAAGATTTTAAGGTTGTATTCATAAGCATCTTCTATTGGTAAATCTTGATCATAGTTACGACAAATTGGGGCAAATAATCGAGTACTACGTGCTGTCATGGGCGAGGCAGCATTCATAATGACCTGTTTCGCTTGATTGGGGAAATGAATGGTTAATGTTGCGGTAAAAGGCAAATGAATTTCAAAATGGCGTAACCATTGAAAATCCGCTTGTCCTAATTGATCTAGACCAATCGGGTAACGACCTACACTACTGATATAATCAGCACTAAAACCATAGTCTGTTTCTTGCGTGGTGTAATCAGGCACTTCAGTATTTTCTGGGTCACCAAAAGTTTCTGGATGTACCCATGCAAAATGAGCAACATCGATAAAACCTTCCAATTGTCGACCAGCAAAACATTTTAAATCGACTTGAGGGCAAATCAGTTGTTGATACGTGGTCTCATCCCAATGCGGCATATTTGGGATATTGGGTATATCTTGCTTTTTTGCTAAAAGTGAACACCAGATTAATCCATAACGTTCAACTGCAGCATAGGTTTTTAGGTGGAAGCGGTCCGAAATTTTATGATTGGGATGCGCAGGGATACGATTACATTTTCCATTTTCACCAAAGCGTAAACCATGATAACGGCAAACGATACCTTGACCATCATTTGTTCCGATGCTTAAAGGAACACCGCGATGTGGGCAGGCATCTTTGGCAACAATGATTTCAGTATCTATTTTATAAATGACCAATGGCATATCCAGCAACATGGTTCCGAGTGGCTGCTCAGTAATGTCTCTTGCTAATGCAATTGGATACCAATATTGGGCTAAGAGCTGCCAGTCATGTTCTGAGAAGGTCATATGAACGGGAAGGTCAGGATTGAAGCTGCTAGACGTTTTGCTATTCATATTCAAATCTTTTATGGAGTGCTCATTTGAATATAAAACAATGCCGTGTTCTTTGAAATTTCAATTATTGTGTTGAATGATTAAGAAAAATAGAACACTTGATTGAATAGTGGGCATGTTAAGCGGTGGATCTTTTGTATTGGCTTAGCTGTAATAATCTTTTAACATTTTTCCAAAATTTAATAAAAATGAGCTGACTACAATGAGTGCGATGGAGAAACTGCTGCAAAAGAAAATTATTTTTTGATAATTTAACCTGCAACTATTCATTAAAGGTAAATAGTAGACTTGATACATTGAACGTAAGGTTTGCATGGTTAATATAAATAAACTGATGAAGCTAAAACTAATGACAATATTTTGGATCAGATTGTATTGACTAGTTTGTGCCAATAAAAAGTAAATGATCCAACAACTCATATAGATAATGAACGTAATCATGCTGGCCGAGGCCACCATCTTTAGAAAAGTTTCATGCCATTCTTTACGATTTAATCTGATCATTTAAATTGCTCTTTTTTATTTATTTTAAGGGTTTTTAGATGGAAAAATAAGGCTATCACGACTTAACGTGTCGTTTGAAATGGGTAAACCTTAATACAACTTTTGTGACATACACATGAAATATTACAATTTGAATTGTAATATCCTTAATTTTAAAAAATAGAACACAGTTAATTACATATTGAATTTAAAAGATTTTTAATAAAATCAAATGTGAATTATCAAATATCATAAAAGCGTCATAAAGCTGTAACTTATTTGTCATATTTTAAAATCAAAATGCAGTTATCCGAAAAGTACGACACAACAAGAAGTGGTGTACTTCAAAATTGCAGTTTATTTAAGAGAGAAAAGAATGCGCATTAATCACATCGCACTTGCATTAGCAGTTTCAGGGGCAGCAGTAGCAGCAAACGCTCGTGATACCATCCAAATCGCTGGTTCTTCTACTGTACTTCCTTATGCGAGTATTGTTGCTGAAGAATTTGGTAATACTTTCCCTCAATTTAAAGCACCTGTAGTTGGCTCAGGCGGTAGTTCTGCTGGTCTTAAACAGTTCTGTTCAGGTGTGGGCGATAACACAATTGATATCGCAAATGCTTCACGTAAAATTAAAGATACTGAAATCGCAGCGTGTAAAAAAGCTGGCGTAAATAAAGTCCAAGAAATAAAAATCGGTTATGACGGCATCGTTTTTGCTTCGAATGCAAGCAAAGCAGCTTATAAATTACGTCCACAACACGTATTTGCAGCCCTAGCAGCTGAATTACCATCAAATGGTAAATTGGTACCAAACCCATATACACGTTGGAACCAAATTGATAAATCGCTTCCAAATGAGCCAATTACTTTAGTTGTTCCTGCTTCTAACCACGGTACACGTGAAGTGTTCCAAGAAAAAATGGTTGAAGCGGGTTGTGAAAGTTATGATTACTTTAAAAAGTTAGACAAAGATGCTCAGAAAAAAGCATGTTCTAGCTTCCGTAAAGACGGTAAAGTAATTGAAATTGCAGGTGATTATACTGAAACTCTAGCGCGTTTAAAAACATCTCCAAGTGCGGTAGGTGTATTTGGCTTAGGTTTCTATGATCAAAATAAAGATAAATTACGTGTTGCTACAGTGAACAATGTTGTTCCTTCTGAGCAAACTGTTTTAAATGGTACTTACCCTGTATCTCGTCCTTTATACTTCTATGTAAAAGGTGAACACTTACAGTCAATCAAAGGCTTAAAAGAATATACTGAATACTTCCTTAACAAGAAGGTATCTGGTAAAGGTTCTAAGTTAGATAAAGCTGGTTTGATTTCATTGTCAGACGCTGAACGTGCAAAAGTATTGGCTGGTTTTAAAGCTGGTAAATAATAAAACCGCAATAATGGAGCTGATGGTGGGTGACTACCATCGGCTTTCCTTGCTAAGTAGAGTTTTTTCAAATTATTGAAATTGAAAAAACGGTGGAGAATACATGAATCTGCTACTCATTGGCGTGTTATTGGCTTTAATCGCTATCGCATATCAAATCGGGCTACGAAAAAGCCGAAGCCTAGCAGGTAAGGGAAATAACACTGCAATTTTACATTCACGTCCTGGCTATTATGGCTCTTTGGTGGCGTTGTGGTGTGGAATTCCAGCTTTTTTAATTTTGATAGTTTGGAACTTGGTAGAACCAAGTGTTTTACAACATCTAATTTTAAAAAATGTTCCAGCAAATATTGCTTCAACGCTAGATACAGCTGGGGTAGATGTACTGGTGGATCGTATTAAAGCAATTGCCTCTGGCTTTGGTGTGACAGATACGCCAGCAGCTTATGAGGTTGCAGCTGCAGAACAACTCTCAAAATTTGAAAGAATTGGCTCGTTTGCAAAGTTTGCTGTGGTAACTTGTGCTGCGATCCTTGGATTGATTTGGGCAAGAAAAAGAATTAGTCAACAATTTCGTGCACGTAACGAAGTTGAAAAAACCATTAACGTTGTTTTGATCCTGTGTTCAGGTGTTGCGATCCTCACGACTGTGGGTATTGTGATGTCGATGTTCAGTGAAGCGATGCACTTTTTCCAGTTTGTCAGTCCAATCGACTTCTTCTTTGGTACAGAGTGGAATCCTGGCTTTAGTACTTCAGGTAATGCTGAAGGAAGTTATGGTTTATTACCATTACTGTGGGGAACACTCATGGTCAGTGGTATTGCACTACTGGTTGCTGTTCCACTGGGTTTAATGATTGCAATTTATCTTGCTGAATATGCATCACCTCGATTCCGTTCATGGGCAAAGCCAACAATTGAAGTTTTAGCGGGTATTCCAACCATTGTTTATGGTGTTTTTGCCATGATGGTGATTGGTCCAATCTTCAAATCTATTGGCGACTCTATTGGCGTTGAGGTTAATGCGACCAGTGCTTTAACAGCAGGTTTTGCAATGGGTATTATGATTATCCCATTTGTATCTTCTTTGTCAGATGACATTATCACTCAAGTGCCACGTGCCTTACGTGATGGTTCTTTAGGTTTAGGTGCGACCAAATCTGAAACTATTCGTCAAGTGGTTCTTCCAGCGGCCTTACCAGGTATTACGGGTGCATTCTTACTTGCAGTATCTCGCGCAGTCGGTGAAACCATGATTGTGGTACTCGCTGCTGGTAATAGTCCACTGTTACATATCAATCCACTAGAAGCTGTCTCAACAGTCACTGTAACGATTGTAAAACAATTAACAGGCGATACAGACTTTGCAAGTCCGCAGGCATTGGTTGCGTTTGCACTGGGTTTAACTTTATTTACCATTACATTGTGTTTAAACATTGTCGCACTTTATATTGTGCGTAAATATCGTGAGCAATACGAATGAGTACATCAAATACATCTCCTGTGGATCAAAATGTATTTGATCCTCAAGCTGCCGCTGAGTTGCGAGAGAAACGTAAAGCTAGAATCGCCAGCTCATTGTCAAAACGTCATCGTAAAGAAAAGACCTTCCGTTTTGCTGGCTTTTCAGCAGTGATTATTGGTTTGGCATTTGTTGCAATTTTATTTGGAAGTATCTTATACAAAGGGTTGCCAGCATTTTGGCAAGCAAGTATGACTGTACCTGTGTATTTTGATCCAAGTATGATTGATGCAGGACCAAAACCAACACAAAAAGTAGGTGAATCTCCTGCTGTATTTCAAGAACGTTATGTCGACTGGCAAACTAAAATGGGTATGGTTGATTGGGATGCATTGATTGTAAATGCAATCATTGCAAAAGACCCAGCACTTGAAAGTCGTCGTGATGATCTTTCTGGCATCTATACCAGTTCAGAGGCATATCGTATCCGTGATATGGTCTTTAAAGATCCAGCATTGATTGGTAAAACAGTAGAGCTCAATTTCCTTGCTGATGCCAACATTGATGTGTGGTTAGCTGGTCATATTGATCGTTCATTGCCTGATGAGCAACAACAACTTAGTCCAGAAGTACGTCAACTTTCTGATGACTTAGCTGCGAAAGGGATTATTAACCGTACTTTTAACACGCAAATGTTCACCAACCCAGATTCACGCAGCTCACCAGCAACAGCAGGTTTGGCTGGTGCATTTATGGGTTCATTGTTCATGATGTTAATTGTGATCGCGATTTCTATTCCATTGGGTGTAGCAAGTGCGATTTATCTAGAAGAGTTTGCACCGAAAAACTTTATTACTGACATCATTGAAGTCAATATCAATAACCTTGCAGCAGTTCCATCGATTGTATTTGGTCTGTTAGGTGCTGCCATCTTTATTGGTTGGATGCATTTACCTATATCCGCACCTTTGGTTGGTGGTTTGGTCTTAAGTTTAATGACTTTGCCTACAGTGATTATTACCACACGTGCTTCATTGAAGGCAGTACCACCATCAATTCGCCAAGCGGCGTTAGGTATTGGTGCTTCTCGTTTACAAACAGTATTCCACCATGTATTGCCTTTGGCTCTACCGGGGATTATGACAGGTGCGATTATTGGTATTGCTCATGCATTGGGTGAAACCGCACCATTACTATTAATTGGTATGAGCGCTTTCGTTGCAAATATTCCAGTATCTCCATTAGATCAATCTACGGCTTTACCTGTTCAAGTTTACTTATGGCAAGGTAATGAATTACGTAACTTCTTCGAAGGGCGTACGGCTGCAGCCATCATTGTGTTATTGGCACTTATGGTCGGTCTAAACAGCTTTGCAATTTGGTTACGTAAGAAATTTGAAGTTCGCTGGTAAAAGAGGGCAGAATAGAGATGAATACTGTAGAAACTAAAAATTCCTTAAGACAGGATACAACCGTGAATTCTGAACAATCTCAATTTACATCGACTGATAGTAAGCAAAAGCAAGCAAGCACTTCTTTTGTCTCCCAGTTTGAGTCTTCGACACCGAAGAAAGAAAAAAATACAACTGTGAAACTTAGTGCTGAAGATGTGCATGTTTACTATGGTGACGCAGAAGCGATTAAAGGTATTGATCTTCAAGTTTATGAAAATGAAGTGATTGCATTTATTGGACCATCAGGTTGTGGTAAATCAACATTTCTACGTACCTTGAACCGTATGAACGATACGATTGATACTTGCCGTGTAACAGGTAAAGTGCGTTTAGACAACCAAGACATTTATGATCCAAATCTAGATGTTGTGTTGCTCCGTGCTCAAGTTGGAATGGTATTTCAAAAACCAAACCCGTTCCCTAAATCAATTTTTGATAATGTTGCTTATGGTCCTAAACTGCATGGTTTAGCCAAAGATAAGTATGATTTAGAAGAGATTGTTGAAAATAGTTTGCGTAAAGCAGGTTTGTGGGATGAAGTAAAAGATCGTTTAAGTCAGCCAGGTACAGGACTTTCAGGTGGTCAGCAACAACGTTTGTGTATTGCACGTACGATTGCGGTAAGCCCTGAAGTGATTTTAATGGATGAACCATGTTCTGCGCTCGATCCAATTGCAACAGCAAAAGTTGAGGAGTTAATCTCTGAGCTTTCTACGCAATATACAATCGCAATTGTAACCCACTCCATGCAACAAGCAGCGCGTGTCTCTGATCGTACAGCATACTTTCATTTAGGTGACTTAATCGAAGTTAACTCTACAGAGAAAGTCTTTACTCAACCAGATCACCAATTGACTGAAGCTTATATTACCGGCCGTTTTGGTTAATTCGAGTACTGATTAAGTTAAGTTTAGATGTGTAATTAAAGAGCCGAAAGGCTCTTTTTTTATAGATAAAGTATATAAACCTCTGTGGCAATGAATCAAATTGACGAGAATGGTAGATCAAAAAACAATTAAAAATTTAAGCTTCAAAATAATGAATTGATTGTCTAAGTCTATTCTTTGATAAGTGTTGAAATAGGGATGTAATGCAGTTTTAATGAAGTCTTGTAAGTGAGGTATTGTTGACTAAGTTTATTTTGTTCTAGTAAAACCCACCTAATATGAATGGGTGAGGCTAAATAATTTAAGAGGCTGGAATAGATGAGCTATGTGTTCATACTTTTATATACGTGATACGAAATAAATGCTTAATTGTTTGAACTTATAATCGCGGAACATTAGACAAATGTTTTTTTAAGAAACACATCATTTTAAGCTTTGTGTATTAAACATATTTTTCAGTTAGTTCTTCATTTTATATGCAAATAGCAGTTGATTGTTATTTCTAATTTTCTGATCTATTCATAGTTACTTTATATAAAAAAGGAGCTCAAAAGCTCCTTCTTATTACAAATATTGCTTATAGGGTGTTTTTAATCGATTGGATCTTCACGATGTTGTTCAACTGCTTTAGCATCATAGTGTGCTTTACTCGGATGAGCGAATGCAGCAGCCAGTTTGTCTTTATCTAAAGCATTGTCCCAACGTGCCACAACAATCGTTGCACACGCATTACCGACTAAATTGGTCAGTGCACGGCATTCAGACATAAAGCGGTCAATACCTAGAATTAAAGCCATACCTGCAACAGGAACTGCTGGAACAACAGATAATGTTGCAGCTAAGGTAATAAATCCAGCACCTGTAACACCAGCAGCACCTTTAGAGCTCAGCATTGCAACGAGCAATAATAAGATTTGGTCTTGAATACTCAAATCGATATTACATGCTTGTGCAATAAAGAGCGCCGCCATCGTCATATAGATGTTGGTACCATCGAGGTTAAATGAATAACCAGTAGGAATAACCAAGCCAACTACAGATTTTTCGCAGCCTGCTTTTTCCATTTTACGCATCAATGATGGAAGTGCGGCTTCGGATGAACTGGTCCCTAAAACTAACCATAATTCATCTTTGATATAGCGAATCAGATCTGTAATTCTAAATCCATTATAGCGCGCCACTGCACCCAAAATAACCAGAATAAAGAGTAAGGCCGTGATATAGAATGTCATAATTAAAAGTAAAAGATTTCCAATACTTTCAATACCATACTTACCAATTGTAAATGCCATTGCACCAAAAGCACCAATCGGAGCAAATTTCATCAGCATTCCAACTAAATGAAATACGGGTGCTGTAAGATTGTTTAAGAAGTCTACAATCGGTTGACCTTTTTCGCCTACCGCAGCCAAGGATAAACCAAATAATACGGCAACAAATAGAACTTGTAGAATGTCGCCACTTGTTAATGGGCTAACGATGGTTGTTGGAAGAATATTCAGTAAGAAGTCGACAATAGAAGCGTCATGTGCTTTCTCAGCATACTCAACAACTTTCTCTGATTTTAATGATGTAGGGTCAATATTTAAACCTTGTCCTGGTTTAATAATATTGGCAACAATCATCCCGACGATTAATGCGAGTGTAGAGAATGTTAGGAAATAAAGCATCGCTTTACCCGTTACTCGTCCTACAGTTCCCATATGTTTCATGCCTGATATTCCAGTGACAACCGTCAAGAAAATAACAGGTGCAATAATCATTTTGACCAGTTTAATAAATGCATCACCTAATGGTTTTAAACTTGCACCAATATCTGGCCAAAAGTGTCCAAGAAGGATACCAAGTACAATGGCAAAAATAACCTGAACATAGAGGATTTGATAAAACTTTTGTTTTTTAGGGGGTAGGTGTTCATCGTGTGAGGAGATATCCATACTCAATCCTTATCCTTGATGTTGATAAAATTAAACATTTTTTAAAAAAATGACTCATAAATGTTCATAAATTTACAAAATGTAATTATTCTTTTTAACGTGTTGATTTTAAATAGTTTAATCAAAATAACAAATATGTTATTTAGATAAAAAGAGTTGGTAAATAACCTATTATAAATTTTAAAAATGTGTGATATATGTTTATTTGTATTATCTGTTTGATATAAACATGTCTATGTTTTTTTATGTGAATTTATCATAAGAAAAGCCAGCAAAAGTTCTACTAAGTGGCATTTGCGTTATTTTCGAGGTAAAGTCACTGAATATGCTGAAATCAGCAAGGCTTAACTTAGATGTAAAAACTATTAATAAAATCTTAATTTATTCAAAACGCGTATCTTTACTCGAATTTTCATGCGTTTTTAACTATAAAAAAAAGCTATGTATTCTATAACTAAAATTTAATTATTGTTGTTTGTTAAAAGTGTGTAGACAAAGCTTTTTATCATGCATAAAGACTAAGTGGACTGAGCTTTGTCGAATTTTTCAAAAAGTGTATTGAAATTTAGCTGATCCGTCCGCATCTTATTAGAAAAGCATTTCCTTAGATATTAGAGATTATAAATTCTATGTTATTTCATTTACCCAAAGTACCCGCAGAAATTCGTATCAGTCATTTAAATGCCCGAATAAATGAGCAGCGAAAAAGAATTGCTCAATCTACTGCATCGAAATTGGAACTGTTTCAACTGACTCAACAGTTTGTAAAAGAAGCGCGAGTACGTAAAAAAAATAATCAAAAAATCTATGTCCTAGATTTTAAAGGAGATGTACAGGCTTCAGCTGTAGAAAACTTAAGAGAAGAGATTACATTGATTCTTGCGACAGCAAAAGCAGGCCGTGATCGTGTCATTGTTCGTTTAGAAAGCCCCGGTGGTATGGTGCATAGTTATGGTCTTGCAGCTGCACAATTGGTTCGTTTACGTGATGCAGGCTTTAATCTTACGATTTGTGTGGATAAAGTGGCTGCGAGTGGCGGTTATATGATGGCGTGTATCGCAAGTGAAATCGTCTCTGCACCATTTGCTGTGGTTGGTTCGATTGGTGTTGTTGCCCAAGTCCCTAATTTTAATCGACTGTTAAAAGAACATCATGTTGATTTTGAGCTATATACCGCAGGTCAGTTTAAGCGTACTGTGACGATGTTTGGTGAAAACACCCCAGAAGGTAAAGCAAAATTTGAAGAAGAGTTACAACAAACGCATCAACTATTTAAGCATTTTGTTGAAAAATATCGCCCGCAACTCAATGTCGAAAAAGTTGCAACAGGTGAACACTGGTATGGTGAAGACGCGCGCAATTTAAATTTAGTGGATAAATTGCAAACTTCAGATGAATATTTGCTGAGCTTATTGCCACAACATGACGTATATGTGATTCAAACACGTCGTAAGCCAACACTTGGCGAGAAGTTAGGTTTACAAGCTGCACAAATGGCAGATGCCTTAATTCCATCAGTTGTGAATAAATTGATGAGTGAGATTACGAAGCTAAATTCCTCTTTACCGATGTTTAAAGATGATAAATTCTAAGTTTTAATTGCTTATTGACAACCTGAAGAGTAATTGGCGAAAGCTGATTACTCTTTTTTTATGGAAAAGTCTTTTCTTTATTCGCAAAAATGCTCAGAAAAAATGACCTCATGTGGTCATGACAAGTCTGCAAAAAATGATTAGCATGCTAAGGATCATAAAATCAAAAACTCAGATTGAAAGGAATACAAGACATGTTGGCATATGATGCAGATTTAGAACTTTTTCGTGATAACTTTAAACGTTTTATGAGTGAACACGTTGCTCCATTTTATGAGCAATGGGAAAAAGAAGGTTTAATGCCACGTTCAGTATGGTCATTATTGGGTGAAAATGGCTATCTTTGTGTTGATGTACCTGAAGCGTATGGTGGTTACGGCGTTCCAACTGAATATTCATTGATGTTGGTTGAAGAGTCTGCACGTGCAGGCTATGGTGCATTGTCTACCGCGATTTCATGCCATTCAGAAATTGCAGCTCCTTATATTTTGCATATTGCCAACGAAGAACAAAAACAATACTGGTTACCTAAAATGGTGTCAGGTGAAGTGGTGGGCGCAATTGGGATGACGGAACCGGGTGCGGGTTCAGACCTACAGGGCATGCGTAGTAGTGCGATTTTAAATGGTGATCATTATGTTTTGAATGGTTCTAAAACATTTATTTCAAATGGTCAACATGCAGATTTAGTGGTATTGGCAGCAAAAACTGACCCGCAAGCGCGTGCAAAAGGTGTGTCACTTTTATTGGTTGATACACATCTAGATGGATTTAAAAAGGGCACCAACCTCGATAAAATTGGTTTGCATTCTCAAGATACCTCAGAACTGTTCTTTGATAATGTTAAAGTTCCAGCAAATCAATTGTTAGGTAGCGCAGGTCAAGGTTTTGCCTATTTGATGCAGGAGTTACCTCGTGAACGTACTGCAATTGCAGCAACGGCACTTGGTGCAATTCGTGGTGCAATCGATATCACTACTCAGTATGTACAGGAACGTCAAGCGTTTGGTCAGAAAATTGGCAGCTTCCAAAATACTCGTTTTGTTTTGGCTCAAGCAAAAATTGATGAGTTGGCAACAGCAGCATTCTATAACCAAAATTTAGCTTTATATAAACAAAGTAAATTGGATGTTGAAACAGCAGCGGCTTTAAAAAGTTTTAGTACGGATATGCAGATGAAAATCATCGACAGCTTGCTACAACTGTTTGGTGGTTATGGCTATATGACGGAATATCCAATTTCTCGTTTCTTTGTAGATGCACGTATTCAACGTATTTATGGTGGAACAAATGAAATCATGAAAGAGATCGTGGCACGTGGCATCATTGGTCGATAATGCATAAATAAATAGCAACGATAAAGTTTTTAAATAAAAAACCTTCTTTATTTAAAGAAGGTTTTTTATTATCAAGGTTCAGGGATTAAGCACTTAATACATTTAAACATTCATTAATAAAGATAGGCAGTTCAAAAGTCGAGCGTGAAGAAATATATAAATTGTTGTCGTTTACCACTTCGCGATCAAAAACCACAGCGCCAGCGTCTTTAAGTTCTTTGAGGATATCTTCAATCGAAGTTAAGCGCCGTCCAATTGCAATTTGTGCATCGATAAGCAAATGGCTACTGTAACAACATAAAAAAATAGGTTTTTGTGCGTTGGCAAAATTACGTAAAAAATCAATAAATCGTTCATCTTCTTTAAGATGATAAGGGGAATATCCACCAGGAATCATTAGCGCATCAAAATCCCGAACAGAGATTTCATCAATGCCTAAATCTATACTGACCGAAGATTTTCTTTGTTTGCTATACACAATATTCCCCGCAGACTTTTCAATATTGCGCACAGAATGGCTTGCAGCTCGAAAAGCTTCAACGGGATGATGATATTCCGCATCTTCGAAATCATGGGTAATGAGAACAGCGATTTTTTTATTCATATTCTATGACTCGAAATGCGCTTATGCTTTTTATCATAGAGCGCAATGCTTAAAATTCTATAGCTGCTTTGTAATTCATTTTGTGGTCAGAAAAGTTATAAAGTGATGACATTTTATTCAATATATAAGTTGAAAGTGAAACATTGAAAAATGCACTATTGCCCAACAAATTAAACTGAACTATTGTTATACTGTCAGTGGTCTAAAACATAGACTTCTCGTAATTCTCGACTTTAAAGGGCGACATAACAATGATCAACGATGATCAAAAAACGACTTCTCTAGATCTTGCTCAAATCCGTGAAGATATTGACTCTGTAGATCAGCAAATCCAACAACTTATCAATCGCCGTGCAAAACTGGCGGAATCAGTTGCTAAAGCAAAATTTGCAGCAGAAGAGAATCCGTTATTTTATCGTCCTGAACGTGAAGCACAGGTTTTACGTCAAGTTATGGAGCGCAATGAAGGGCCATTGTCAGATCAAACCATGGCACGTTTATTCCGTGAAATTATGTCTGCATGTTTGGCACTTGAAGCACCACAAAGTATTGCATTTTTAGGTCCAGTCGGTACTTATACACATTCTGCTGTATTAAAACATTTTGGTCAGGATGCTGTGGTTCGTCCACTACCAACGATCGATGAAGTGTTCCGTGAGGTTGAAGCGGGCAGTGCACATTATGGTTTAGTTCCAGTTGAAAACTCGTCTGAAGGTGTGGTCAACCATACTTTAGACTGTTTTAAAGCATCGCATTTAAATGTGATTGGTGAAGTTGAATTGCGTATTCATCACCAATTCCTGATTTCTTCAAATACTCGTAAAGACAGTATTAAACAAATTTATGCACATCAACAAACACTTGCGCAATGTCGTAAGTGGTTGGATGCACATTATCCGGGTGTAGAACGTGTGGCTTTAAGCTCAAATGCGGAGGCTGCACGCCGTATTCGCAATGAATGGCATTCAGCAGCAATTGCATCTGATGTGGCTGCAAGTATCTACGACTTAGAAGTTCTCCACGGCAATATTGAAGATAACCCTGAAAATACGACACGATTCTTGGTAATCGGCCGTGAAAAAGTACCGCAAAGTGGCAATGATAAAACCTCATTACTGATTTCAGCACATGACCGTGCAGGGGCTTTATTGGAAATTCTTGCACCATTTGCAAAACACAACATTAGTTTGACCAGTATTGAAACCCGTCCTGCATTACCTGAAAAATGGGCGTATGTATTCTTCATTGATCTTGAAGGTCATGTGGAACAGGACAATGTTAAAGCGGCGATTGAAGATATTCGCCCACTGGTTAAAGAAGTACGTGTACTGGGTTCATATCCGATTGCTGTGCTTTGATGTCGTTGTGAAATAGGTAGTTCAAAATCGTTATGTCACAACCTTTATTTAAAAAAGTTGCTTTTATTGGACTTGGACTGATTGGTTCAAGTCTAGCCCGTGTGATTGCAGCCGAACATCTTGCTGAAAATGTTGTTGCATCAACACGCTCAAAAAAAACATTGGAAGATGCAAAAGCTTTAGGAATTATTTCTGCGGGTTTTAGTGATCCTGTCGAAGCTGTAAAAGATGCAGATTTAATCGTTCTGGCTTTGCCCGTTCGCGCGACACAGAAAGTGCTTGAAACGATTCAAGCCTATGTTTCTGAAAACGCCATCATTACCGATGTCGGAAGTACCAAAGGGAATGTGGTGGCTGCGGCACATGCTGTTTATGGTGAAAATCTTCCTGTAGGTTTTGTACCTGGTCATCCAATTGCTGGTGCAGAACATACAGGTGTCCATGCTGGTAAAGTTGACTTATTTGTGAATCATAAAGTGGTTCTAACGCCGTTGCCGAGCAGTGCTGATTGGGCAGTTGAAAAACTGATTCAGCTTTGGCAGGCTGCAAAAGCAGAAGTCATTTGTATGGATGTGGACAAACATGATGAAGTGTTGGCACATACCAGTCATTTACCGCATCTGATGGCATTTAATCTGGTCGAACAGCTTGCAAATCGTGAAGATAACTTAGATATTTTCCGTTATGCCGCTGGAGGTTTTCGTGACTTCTCACGTATTGCTGCCAGTGATCCGCAGATGTGGCATGATATATTTTTTGCCAATAAAACAGCCATATTGAAAGCAGTTGATGGTTTTGAAACGCAACTTGCGACATTACGTCAACTGATTGAAGATGAGAATTCACAAGCCCTGATGGGATTGCTAGGACATGCACAAGCGGCACGACAGCATTTCAATCATATGCTCGCCAATAAACCTTTGATGGAGAAAAATAAGGTGACACAACAATTTACCATTTTGCCAGGTGAGAAGACATTTAAAGGTAAATTTACCGTGCCGGGTGACAAGTCAGTGTCACATCGTTCCATCATGTTTGGTGCAATCGCTGAAGGTACAACCCACGTTACAGGTTTCCTTGAAGGTGAAGATGCTTTAGCAACACTTCAAGCATTTCGCGATATGGGTGTCAGTATTGAAGGCCCTAAAAATGGTGAAGTGACCATTCATGGTGTGGGTATTCATGGTTTAAAAGCACCCAAAACGGCACTGTACATGGGTAATTCTGGTACGTCGATGCGTTTGCTTTCAGGCATGCTTTCAGCACAACAGTTTGACTCTGTGATGACGGGTGATGCGTCTTTGTCTAAGCGTCCAATGGAGCGTATTGCAAAACCTTTACGTGAAATGGGTGCGCAAATTCAAACCACGGGTGAACGTGGTACTCCGCCTGTTTCAATCACTGGTGCTCAAGCATTGAAAGGCATTCACTACGATTTGCCAATGGCATCTGCGCAAGTCAAATCTGGGATTTTATTGGCAGGTTTATGGGCAGAGGGTGAAACCTCTGTGACTGAACCTGAACCAACCCGTGACCATACTGAGCGTATGTTACGTGCTTTTGGTTATGCTGTGAAAACGGAAGGTAATCGTATTTCACTACACGGTGGTGGTAAGTTGGTTGGGACAGAGATTCAAGTACCTTCTGATATTTCTTCTGCTGCATTTTTCATGGTGGGTGCTGCCATTACTGAAGGTTCAGATATTACCCTTGAAGCTGTTGGGATTAATCCAACTCGTACAGGTGTAATCGAAATCCTTAAGCAAATGGGTGCAGACTTAACTGTTGAAAATGAACGAATTGCAGGCGGTGAGCCGATTGCTGATATCCGTATCCGTGGTACCCGTACATTGAAAGGCATTCATATGCCAGAAGATCAAGTACCTTTGGCAATTGATGAATTTCCATCTTTGTTTATTGCTGCTGCATGTGCTGAAGGGCAAACGGTGTTGACAGGTGCCGCTGAATTACGGGTTAAAGAGTCTGATCGTATTCAAGTGATGGCAGATGGTTTAAAAACCATGGGGATTGATTGTACGCCAACTGATGATGGCATCATCATTGAAGGAAAAGGTAAATCGGGTGACTGGTCTGCTATTTTCTCTGGCGGTGAAATTGAATCGCACCATGACCATCGTATTGCAATGAGTTTTTCGATGGCGGGGTTACGTAACTCTGGCGAGATTAAGATTATTGGCACTGAAACTGTAGCAACAAGTTTCCCAACATTTACTGAACTCACCAATCAGGCAGGGCTTCAGATTCAAGTCACCGAATAAATCAGTCCTTGTCTAATATTTGTATAATTAATTAAAAACAGCCAAGCAAATGCTTGGCTGTTTTGTTTATATTGCTTATTCTAAAACCATACAACTATAAAGCCTTTTGGATGAAGCAATGAGAACATTACAATTTACAGCAAACTGTGAGAATCATAGTAACAGTCACAATCATGGTGAAAATGTATGTTATGTCACTCAGGAATACGTGACGACTTTGTTGTTAAAACAACTGTCTCAATATGGCTTTAAAGCGGAAACAACACACTCCGATGAAGACCTTGCTGTCAGCGTAGAAAATCATCCAATTGGTTTGGGAGTTAATTGTCATTTAAATGATCAGGGCTTATTAACTTGTGAAATTTCAGCCCATGCTGATGAAGAACAAGCGTGGTTTAAGAAGATTGCAACCCAGAGCATGATTAAGCAATTGGCAAATGCTGTAGAAAATACATTAAAAGAAGATGATGCATTTAGTGGATTTGAATGGAAAGTATAAGCAGGGCCTAGGGGATAGCTATGCAATTACAAACATTTATTAATAAATTTTCAGTAGATCAGGCGGGAAACACAGTAAGCTCTGAAACTGTAAAAAAATATCAAGCGTATTTACCTGAAGCGCTCTTAGAGCTTTGGCAAAATCATGGTTTTGGCTTCTATGGTAACGGTTTGTTACAGATCATTAACCCTGAGCTTTATCAAGATGTGCTTTGGTCATGGTTAATGAAAGATCAACCTGATATGACTCGGTTACCCATTGCTATTTCAGCATTTGGTTTGGTGTTTTATTATCGCTTATTAAGCGAAGATGGCGATGAAGATATATCCTTTATTGATCCACACAACTCGGAAATTGGGGTAACAGCTTGGTCATTAACAGATTTTTTTAATGACTGGATTTTTGATGATGAGATCATTGAGCAATTTTTAGAAAAATCAGCCTTAGCAAAGGCACAAACTCAATATGGTAAATTAGTTGATAATCAAATGTATTGTTATCTTCCTGCACTGAGATTAGGTGGGCGTGCTAGTGATCTCAATTTAGATAAAGGTGATGCAGCCACACATTTAGCTTTTTTATATCAACTTGCTGTGAATAACTGATTTAAAAATCATTTAAAAAATAGATGTTTAGAAATGACAGTTTGATTGAGATAAAACTGTCATTTTTATTGTGAATGAAATTATGCTACTACTCGACACGTAACCATGTTTGGCTACGACCTACTGCTGAAATACCTAAATATCCACGAAGAAATAGTTTCTTGCCATTTGGGCTGACTTTACCTTTTAATCGATAGATTTTACCTGAAACTGGGTCAATAATTTTCCCATCAGTATAACTCACATGATCATCTGTCTTTAGCCCAGAGATTACCTGTAAGCCAATAATTGGCTTGTTGGTATAAGGTGCGGGGCAATTGGTGCAAAATTCTTTTGGGGTGTAGCCTGGGCGTGGTGTTGCTTTTAATGCTGTACCCGCATAGGTACCGTTACTTTGTTTTTCAATTTTAACCAGTCCCTTTGCTTCACCAGTTTTGTCATCGATATAGCGCCAAGTTCCCGATATATCTTCTGCAAAAGCTGTCGATGTTGAAAATGCGATAGATGCTGTCCCCAATAAAACTCTCATCATTTCCCTTGTTCCTTAAGTGGGTATTTTCTACTTTAAAATCATACTTATTTAAGGCGTTGATTATATAATGAATAGTTGGGTCATTTATTTACATAATGTGCCAATAAGTATGAAATTTAAAATGAATTGGCACATAAAGATAAGTAATTGATGAGCTTGTAAACTGGATTTAGCATAGCTGAAACTTATGTGATGACACTCACCTTAAAAATATCATTGATTGCTTCAAAGTGAATTTCACAATCTAAGAATTTTTGAATCATTTCAGCTTGTGTCGAGGTGTGTTCACTGACAACTTGAGCAGTAAACTCACCACCTTTACCTAAAGCTAAAGGTAATAAAAGTTGGTCTGCTAGATATTCGTCAGCCACAGCATCGCAAGCTAAAAAGGATTTAACTTCTTTGGCTAAATCATGCGCTACTTTTTCTGCACTTTTTTTCATTTCACCTAACACAGAAAATACTTGTTGGTGGTGTTGGTAATTTAACACCACAAAAGCTGTATTCCCTTGGCTAATCCCTTGAAAGTTTAGTCTGTTACGTTGGCTTAAGCTCAATTTGTTATGTAATACTTCCAGTTCACGATCAGCAATATTCTGTTGAATATTTAAGGCAGCTGCATAGCCATGTATTTCCAGTAATTTGCCTTTATCTAATACTGAATATTCAAGCTTATCTATCCAAGGATAAGTTGTAATATTGATTTGACCCGCACCAATTGGAAAGAAACCAGCACGTTCGCATTCAAAGTCGACTTTTATTCCAAGTTTATGAATAGCAGGTAGAAAGCAAGATTCTATGAAATCTGCAGTCGGTGCCATTGGATTATGTGTTCCGCCGTGGATACTGATGTGACTGATTTCATTTTGCATCATCAGTGCAGGCAGTAGTGTTTGTAAAACCAATACTGTGCTACCGGCTGAACCAATATGAAAATCATATTTACCCGCCTGAACTTGTTGGGGTTGAAAATATAATTTTTGTGAATGTAGTTCAGCACCTTCCACAATGGCATTACTGATGCGTTGTGATGCTTGTACACAGACTAAATGCTGTCGCATTAAGCCCGGCTTTTTACGGCCTGCACGGATATTCACAAGCTCAAATGGAATACCTGTTAACATAGACAGTGAAAGGGCAGTTCTTAAAATTTGCCCTCCACCTTCGCCTTGTGAGCCATCAATTTGGATAGCTTTATTTTTTACTAATGTGTTCATTTTGTTCTTCATCATTTCTTTCTAAATCATTCGGTTTTCGAACATGTTTTAAAAACCGTAATTCACTTACACCATATTAGGGTCTGTAGACATTTCATAAATGGCTTGCGTTGTAGGTTAAAATTGAGCAGGCAAGGCATGAAACGAAGAGAATAGCGAGACTATTTTCGAGTTTCATAACGTAGGCTGAGATAATTTTAGCTACAACCCTGAGCCAAGAACAAAGCACTGCTTTGTTTGCAGCGCAAGGCGCAGCGGGGGACTTGTGTGTTTTTTGCCGCTACGTCGTTACCTTGCGAAACAGTGTTTCTCATCATTTAGAATGACTAAATTTCGTATTTCGCGCCTAGTATCGTCTAAAAAACACACGTAGTCGCAAACATAGACGAATTGTCAACAGACCCTATTGATAATTATCTTGTGCCTCTGCTAATGAGATTGCATTTGCACCACTTTTTGAATTTGGATGAATATTTTGTACAGGATCATCTTCCCAAAAAAAAACTGGACAAATCTCAAAGTCAAAATTACCAGAGGGTTGATCTCTAGTGTAATGATGACAACAAGAACAATGGTAATTCATTAAAATTCCTAAAAGGGGTGAACATACTGTCAGTGCATGGTGATGCTCAGTGCATTGTAACTTTGCTTTCACAAAGGTTTGCCTTGTACGTAGTGATGGGTTGATTTGTGCTTAAAGTTTTAAGCTAACCCGCTCGCTCATCAAGCCACTACACCTTATTTTCAATCCTGTGTTGTGGAGGTAGGGGATCTTGCACTCGCCCAGTATGTTCGGGTTTTCTCAAATGACGAATCACTTGAGAAAAGGTGAAATATATTGTCAGTACGTGGTAATGCTGTGTAAATAGTCACTCTGATTCACAAAGGTTTAAGTGATGATAGGTGATGGATTTGATTGGTGTGTTTCCGCTCTAAATCCGCTTCGCTGTCATTACCCAAAAATGATGCTGACTTTTATTTCAATCTATACAGCCTTAGATCTTGTACTCGCCCAATATATTTCGAGATCTGATAGGGTAAACCCTATCAAAGCTTTTAAATGATGGCTTTAAACGTCAAGTAAATCAACTTGCCAATTGGTGGCTTGTATCAATACATTCAAGTCGCGTAATTTGGCACTGATATCATCGGATTGTTTTTGCAAGGATGATACTGGAATGACCTTATGCCATTTGATTTCACGTGTACTATAGCGGTCAGGCTCACGTTGTGTGTTGCTGATGGCTGAGGTTAAAATTTTATGGCGCTCGACAAGCTCATCACGTTGAGTAAGTAAAGCCAATAATGAACGACCATCTGTTAATTTTGCCAAAGCATTGGTCTGATGAATGGTATAAACAAGTTTTTGGGATTCTTGAGTTAATGCAAATATTTGCTTTAATAACTCGTTTGGATCCTCGGATGGCTCATCACCATCTTGTACCAATACGTTCGCATTGATACGTTGTTTTAATGAAGCGAGTTTCTTTTGTTGATCGCTTCGTAATAAGAGTGCTTCTGCAAGTTTCATTTTATTTTCCTTATCGCTTTTACTAGTCAATAAATATTTAACACAACGATTTCATATAAAGTTTGCTGGGGTAGTGTATCAACTGGGATTGATTCGGCAAATTCTCTAACGTCTTCTAAAGTTTGATTTTCATACCAAGTGGTCATGAAATTATAATCATTGTCTTCAGGTAGATCATAATTACAAAATTCTAAATAAGAATAATCCAATGCATCATCCCAAATTGAACATTCATAGCCCCAAGCTAAAGCCCAATAGCATTGTTTAGATTTTACAATCTAAACTCCCTAATTTATGCATCAACTAACCTTTTACACAAACAACCTGACTTAAGGTATAAACCACTTCCACTAAATCACTTTGTGCTTTCATCACATCTTCAATTGGCTTATACGCAGATGGAATCTCATCAATCACGGCTGCATCTTTACGGCATTCTACACCTTTGGTTTGTTCAATCTGATCTTCCACAGTAAACAACTTTTTCGCTGCAGTACGGCTATGTATACGACCAGCACCATGCGAACATGAACAGAAAGACTCCTGATTTCCCTTACCTTTGACAATAAAAGACTTGGCACCCATTGAACCCGGAATAATTCCATACTCACCCAAACGGGCACGTACAGCACCTTTACGTGTTACCAGTACTTCCTGACCAAAGTGTTCTTCTTTATCCACATAATTATGGTGGCAATTTACGGCTTCAACTTTGGCATTAAATGGTTTATTGATGATGATTCGTAAAGCTTGAACCGCAGCTTCCATCATTAACTCACGGTTTTTCATGGCAAATCGTTGTGCCCAACCCACCGCAAACCAATAATCATCAAAGTGTTCAGTCCCTTCTACTAAATAAGCTAAATCTTTATCAGGCAGGTTAATAAAATGCTTTTGCATATCTTTACGTGCAAGCTCAATAAAGTGATTACCAATCGCATTTCCTACACCACGAGAACCTGAGTGCAACATAATCCATACTTGTTGATGCTCATCTAAACAGACTTCTACAAAATGGTTTCCTGTTCCCAAAGTACCCAACTGTTTATGGTTGTTGGTGTTTTTTAAACGGGGATGCTTGGCACAGATATATTCAAAATCAGTCACCAACTCAGCCCAAGCCTGATCAACACGTGCAGTAGGTGTATCCCATGAACCTTGGTCACGACGACCACGACCTTTGGTCATACCATGCGGAATTAAACGTTCAAGTTCGGTACGCAGTGCGTATAAGTTATCTGGTAAATCTGATGCGCTTAGCGAAGTACGTGCGGCCATCATTCCACAGCCAATATCTACACCGACCGCAGCAGGGATGATTGCGCCTTTGGTTGGAATTACACTTCCAATCGTTGCTCCGATTCCTACATGTACATCTGGCATTACTGCCATCCATTTATAAATAAAAGGCATTTGTGCTGTTTTTAATAATTGGTCTTTTGATTTCTCATCAACAGGGACACCTTTGGTCCACATTTTTATAGGAACACCTTTAGCATCCTGAATTACGTTATAAGTACGTTCCTGTGCTAAGGAAGTTTGTTTTTCGATTTGTTCTGCGACTAACATTGTCATTGCTTTGATCCTTTTCAAAACCTGCCTGCCAAGCGGTTGCAGGCAGGTGATATTTATATACATCTCATGATGTATGCTCTATATATTGCAGAGAGTGTGCCAAGTTTTATGGGTTTGAGATTTTTATTTATAAGCTATTGATTTATAATAAACAAATAAATTTAAATTTTATTTTAAATGTGCGTTTTAAAAAAAATATGCAAAATTAAATATCATTTTAGATAGTAATTTATCTATTTTTATATTTTAAATAAAATATAAAACAACCAATTCCTAGACATAATAACAAAAGTAGGCTAAAACCAATTGAAAAGATGAGGCTTATTTTAGAGCCTTGTAAATATGCAAATAGAGTGATTGAAAATATTAGGTTATAAATACTACTAAGAAAATATCTTCCACAATGTGGTGCAAATTTAGTTGTAAAATAGCCGAGCCAAATAGCTATTGGAAAAATTGATATAATTGAAAAATAATAAATTTTTGAGCAGGTTGGGATATTTTCTTGCTGGAAACCGCAACCCAAAGTGAGTGAAAGTAAAAAAATGACATAGAAGAAAAATAAGAATACAAAAATTACTAAAGGAAATAAGAGGAAAGCAAACCAAGTATGCATTGTTATTATTCAGGATATTTATCATGTTACAGATTATAGTATGAAATCTAGCTTGGGAGAATTTCTTCTCCCAAGCTAGATTTGATGAAATTTGTGAATCTTAATTTTTGTTCATATCCCATATCGTATTATCATCAGTTGGTTGATAATGTTCTTCGATATGAATTTTTAACCTCAGTGCGAGAGGATCATCTTCTAGGATTTGACTATGCCCATCTAAAAGTTTCAGTTCGCTTTTTTTACGACTTTTACTTGGCGGTTTTTCATGATAGTTCTGGCACTTCTTATACCAGTGGTTAGTTTCTAAATAGTACTTTTTAACTCTTAGTTTTTCTAAAGCAAGATCAAGATTGTTATCGTCAACAATAACTTGTATAGACATAATTGCGTTTTACAGACTGACACCTGTCTTTGGTTTTAAGGTGAGTCTCCAAGCTAGCAAATTTTTTGTTGATTCACAAGCATCGCTTTTAAACATGATGAGTTTAAAAAGAAAAGCAGCCACAAACGTTAAGATTAGATTTTGTGAGTGAACACGATAGGAGGGTTTAAACCCTACACTAAAGCGTTACCATGAAATCCAATCTATATTCGTGACTGCTTATCGTGTAAATCTATTTATTATAATGAGAGTACATCAACAAAGAGCTGAAGACAGTCGTGGCTCTACCAACTGAGCTACTGTATTTTGTCATACAGGGTGGTATCGAAGCACCGACAAACGCGTAATGTAGTCCTCAAAGCATTTGATCTACTTTCATTATTGCATATACAAGATCAAAAAAAGTTGGTGTTGGATATGTGCAGTACCCGAAATACTGTGCGTGAGATCGCGATGTAATCCAACAGGCATTTGATCGTTTAAACATAGGTCACAAGTCCATCAACAAATTTGATTATAAGACAAACAATTCACCGCTTTTGCTTTAAGCGACTGTATGTATATACAGCAGAGGAATCTAACCTCTGATCTGTGAATTCTAATGTAGTCCTATGCGTATTTGATGGACTGATGGCCCCAGTATATTTTCATATACTGCCCTACAAGTGAATCAACAAGTTTTTCAAAGACGCTCGTGCCTTACCGCTTGGCGACCATCATCGAAATGATGGGGTGGATTCGAACCACCGATGACGTCAATTTTAAGATGTAGTCCTTGAAACATTTGATTCTTTTACTGCTTTGCATAAACAAAATGTTAAAGACGTTTCGTTGCTCTATCCAACTGAGCTACTTTTCAAACTTGGAAAAGCGTGAAAAGGGTGGATTTGAACCACCGACCTACGCATTAAAGATGTAGTCCTTAACGCATTTTATGCGATGTATTTTGCCAACAAAGGTGTCGATAAAACATCAATTATTCAAAGTAATGTAGTTCTATCTGCATTTGGCAATTTCTTACTTAGCACAACAATTAAATATAGAAACAGCATAATCTTGAAATGTAGTTCCTATGGCATTTGTGCTTTTTATCTAACCCAGTCTTATCAAGTGTGGACATTGTTAAATGTAAACACTTGAAGAGACTCGATCAAATTTGTTTATACATTCAGCTTGCATAAAGCTGAGTTTGTGTAATATCTATTTTTTCAATTTCGTTTACCCAATGATCTGCATGCATTTCATTTTTGGCAAAACTTTCAATCAGTTGAAATACCGTATCGGAAAATCCACCGACATTCATCACATCGCTATGTTCAGGCATTTGCGTAGTGGTATAGGGTTGCAGATCAACACACACCAGTTTTGCATCAGGGTTATGCTGTTTTAGCTGTTTCCAATAATGCATCATCCCAGTTTTTCGATGTGATCTTGGAACTTGATCTGCCCATGATTCATTATCAGAGAAGTAAATTACCATATCGACTTTGGCATTTTCTTTCACTAACAGTTCCAAAGGCTTAGAGCAATCAGTTCCACCACCACACATACTGGCAAATTTTTTAGCCAAAGCAAAAATATCAATTTCTGAATTTTGCTGTTTTCCAAAATTTTTTCGTTTTAAATATTCCTGTACTTTGCTGAAATTGGATAATTGACGAACTTCAGTATCAAACGGCATCAAACGAATATTTGGATTTACATATTTAAATGCACTAGCAAATAATGCAGCAGCATCTACGCAACGTAACTGAGAGGTTGCACCCTGACGATAACCTGTCACAGAACTTGACATCGAACCGGAAACATCAATCGCAATCACCACATTTCCTTCAAGTTTCGGTACATTGGCGATGGCACGCTGCATAGCAAACTTTAGCGCATTGGCAATTTCATGTGGCATATCCTCTGCAAGTGCTGACCAAGCCATCATCAATTGATATGGAAATACTCGACTTTTGGCTATGGCTTGCTCATCCATCAATTTATCGGCAATGATTTTTGTCATTCCTTTGATTTTAAAAACATCATGGCGTAAGAAGGTGTTTAAGTTCATACGTAGCATTTGCCAAGAACCATTTTTTGCAATTTCGGCCCATTGTTTCGCATTCAAATTTAAATTGGTTAGAAGCTGCATCGGCACTTTAGGTACTTGTGTTGCTGTTCCCAATCGAAACTCTTCCAATGCTTGCACTTGAGTCGGTAGTTGGACAAGTTGGTATTCTTTTCCTAGGACATAGGCAAAAAAAGCATCGTGTTGAACTGTCTTTGGTTTTGGATGAGTCATTTTTAACACATCGGCAAGTGAAGGGCTGTTTCCAATATTGGCCGCAATCAATTGTTGATCCGATGCTGAAAGAATCCATTCATTGACCATACGTTTCGGTAATGAACCTAATGACTTACGACCAATCATTCCAGAGCGCATGATTTGAACAAAATTTCTCAACTGTTTTCCATTATCAATAATCAAAGGAAAAACTTGCTTAAATAATTCTGCATTAAGTTCAGAAAGTAAAGCCAATAACACTACAGGTGTATCTTTCATATGTGCCTTTTGGCGTGCATAAATTGCAGTTTTAGCCACAAATTCAGGCTCTACTTCAAGCGCTAGGTTTAGAACATTATCAAGTTGCACTTGTGCATTTTGATAAAAGGTCTGATTCAGTGTACCTGTTGCAGCAAGCTGCGCTAATGCGGCACGAGATTTTAATTTATATGCGCGACCACCAGCTTCGTTGTATTCAATGGTTTTTGGTTTTGCCTGTTGTTTAGAGGCAAAAATTGTCTTGTTCGCCATGACAGCATCCTCAAGTGATTTTTTAATTTCTTGAGATAGATATAGCAGAGAGTGTGCCAAGTTTTGTTTTGGAATGAAATTTTATTTTTAAGTGACTGATTTTATAAGTTTAAAAAATTTAAAAGTTCAGTGGTTATTTGTTTTTAAATTTAAAAGGTATAAAATAAAATATCTTTATTTATAGATTTTTATCTTTATTTCTATTTTTAAAGTAAAAAATCAATGAGCCTAATGTTGTGCAAATAAAAAAGGACACTAACTCCAGCTAAAAGCAAAGTTAGTTGGGGTACAGTCAACCTATTAAAAAACTCAGACACAAAAAGATGTTTTTTTTAATTCATATTTTTAATTAAATTAATTGCATGGCGGAATAAACTATTTGAATATAAAAAGCTTACACTGCCACACCTTTTGAAGATGAGGCCAAACCTTGCCCTGCAAACAAAGCTGAGCTTTGTTTTGCTCATGTTGGGCGAGGGATAGATCCTGTACCCAGCATTCCTACACAATGGGCGATATCCATATCTCCACACGATAGAACGACCATCTATGATTCAATAATATTGCATAGCGTTAAATTGAAGTTGGGAAAATTACTTTTCCCAGGGTTTCCCAGTGCGAAACTGTGTTAATTCGCCGTGCATATTTAGTTCATACTGATCAAAATCATCAGCAATGTAAAAATTGCCATGATAGTACTGGGCAATTTCATTACCAATGGTTTGCACACCTTGTGCATCGTGGTAACGGGCACTGAGATGCGTTGCAATTAAATTAGGTAGTTGAATAGATTCTGCAAACTCAGCGACCATTTTCGCAGAACTGTGCATTGGGCCTGCGCCTACTTTGTCTAATATCGATTGAGTATAGGTGGTTTCATGAATCAGCAGTGCTGCATCCTGACAAGCGTTCGATAGTAATTCTGGCTGATCGTTATCTCCACCGACAATGGCATAAACACTTTGAGTGTTTTGAATGAGAACATCTTGACTTAAGACGGACTGCCCATTCCACTCAATATTTTGACCTTGTTGTAGATCACCCCATAGTTTACCTTTTGGAATTTTGAGTTGATTTAAAACCTCAACATTGAGTTTGCGCTGAGTTTGTGTCGCTTTAAAACCATAAGCATAACTTGTCACACGGTGGTGTAAGTGATGAACGTCAATGGAAATATGCTCATCCAATTGAAAGGGATTCGTCAAAGTATTTACATCGATAAAATGTATTGGATAAGGCAGGAAAAGTTCAGTGAATTGACAGGTTACTTCAAACCATTGCTGAATTTCTTTGGGTGCAATCAGCGTGATCGGATCTTTGCGTGCATTCATACCAGCACTTGCCAGTAAACCCATCAAGCCATAACAATGATCGCCGTGTACATGTGTAATGCAAATGGTTTTTAAATGTTGTAAAGAGAGTTTTGCTTGTTGAATACGATGCTGTGTACCTTCGCCTGCATCAACCAATATCCAGTCTTTGCTTTTGCAATAATGAATCGCTAAACCTGACACATTGCGTGTTAATGTGGGCACACCAGAGGATGTCCCTAAGAATGTAAACTGTAACATGAGGAATTAAAACCTATTGAATATTTAAAATGTTTTCTATGATTGTTTTTACAACAAAGCAGGGTGGATTCCATCAAAAAAGTGTCGAATCAGACGGTGATGGGAGAAGTGAGTAAAAGCTTTGTACATCAATAGTATAGTCGCATTATATTCAAAAGAGAAACTGAGATTTTTAAAATATTAAAAAATGACGGTATAAACAGTATTTGATTTTTGACAAAATAAAACTATGCTTTAAGCAAGATATATAAAATTTTATAGATTTATAGAAATATGCAAAAATTTAAAAAAACAGTCGTGATTGGTTTTGTGGGTTCAACTTTAGATCAAGGGAAAAAACTTGATCGCTGGCAACGCTGGCGTCCTACCATGAGTTTGTTGATGCATGAAGATTTAGTGGTTGATGAGCTGGTTTTGTTACATGATCGCCGTAATGTCAGCTTAATTGATCATTTGCGACAAGATGCTTTAGAAATCTCACCGCAAACCCAGATTACTGGTCATAAGGTGAATATCCGTGATCCCTGGGATTTTTCGGATATGTATGGTGCATTATATGACTTTGTAAAATCATATTCTTTTGATACTGAGAACAATCATTATCTATTACATATCACCACAGGTACGCATGTTGCGCAAATATGTTGGTATTTATTAATTGATGCGCATTATTTACCAGCCAAACTCATTCAAAGTGCACCTACAGGTAAACAACAACCTGAGGGTGAATATCGGATTATAGATTTAGATTTATCTCGATATGCAGCATTAACCCAGCGGTTTGAACATGAACAATCTGAAAATTGGCAGCAGTTAAAAGCCAATATTGCCACGAAGAACCAAAACTTTAATCAAATGATTCAAGAAGTAGAACTGGTTGCAACACGCTCAAGTGCGCCAATTTTGATTATGGGTGCAACAGGGGTCGGTAAGTCGCATTTAGCCAAGCAAATTTATCAATTGAAAAAGGAAAAATTTCATCTTTCAGGGCGCTTTATTGATGTGAACTGCGCAACGCTAGTTGGTGATAGTGCGATGTCGACATTATTTGGTCATAGTAAAGGTGCATTTACAGGTGCTATTGCAGCACGTACTGGTTATTTAAAAAGTGCGGATAATGGCATTTTATTTCTCGATGAAATCGGCGAGCTAGGGTTGGATGAGCAAGCCATGTTGCTCAAGGCCTTGGAGGATAAGTCATTCTTTCCTGTAGGAAGTGATAAAGAGGTTCAGGCTGACTTTCAGTTGATTGCTGGAACCAATCGAGATTTACGTGAGGAAGTCCGTGCAGGGCGGTTCCGTGAAGATCTATGGGCTCGCTTAAATACATGGACCTTCTTTTTACCGAGCTTAAAAGATCGTGTGGAAGATATTGAACCGAACATCACCTTTGAGTTACAGCGTTTTGCTGTTGCGCATCAACGGCAGTTACGTTTTCATACCGATGCTTTGGAAAAATATTTAAAATTTGCGCAATCTTTAGACGCCAGTTGGCAAGGGAATTTTCGTGATTTAACTGCAAGCGTGACACGTATGGCGACTTTAGCCAATGGTGAGCGTATTGGTTTACATGAAGTAAATGCTGAGATTGGCCGACTACAACAAATTTGGAATATTGCTGAAAATAAAGAGGCTTTAACCCAATCGTCACTGATGAAAATTTTAAGTGCTGAACAAGTGGCGCAGATTGATGAATTTGATCGTATTCAATTGCAGGGGGTGATTGATGTTTGCCAAAAATCGAAATCCATGGCCGATGCTGGACGGCGTTTATTTTCTGTATCTCGCGAGCAAAGACAAACCACCAACGACAGCGATCGCGTGAAAAAGTATTTGGCGAAATTTGGTTTGAGTTGGGATGATGTGAACGGATAAATAAAGTGAATCACTCACCTTATTTATCCTAAATTTTTTAAATTCAGATTTATGGCACAAGAAGAAAACGCGAAATTGCGATTCTTAACTGCTTTAAATAACCTGTAAAGAAATGGTTTGCACCTGGCAATACGGTGATCAAATGACGTTGTGGTTTCGCCCATTCAAGCAAATCAGAGAGTTTAGTCGTCGGATCTGCTTCACCGTGTACAAACAGGATATCGCCTTTAATTGCTGGGGTAACATAATGACGTAGACCATCTACAGTGGATGTTGGTAAACCACATAAGATCACTTGTTGCGGTTTAATTTCATCAGGGAGCGCATGATAGGCTTTTGCCATTACATGTGCACCAAAACTAAAACCGCCAACATAGAAAGGTAGACTTTTGTGTAATTGTCTAACGTGTCTAATGACCTCTAGAATATCTTCAGTTTCAGCAAAGCCTTCATCATGGATTCCATCGCTTTGTCCAGAACCGCGAAAACTTGGGCGATAGACCACACAACCCTGTTCAGAGAGGATTTGTGCAAGTAAAGCAGGAACTTTATGTTGAGGTGTACCACCTTGCAGTGGGTGAGGATGACAAACGACAGCAAAACCTTTTACTTCGCCCACAGGATAGTCAACAAAAACTTCAATTTTGCCAACCGAACCTTGAATGAACAGTTGTTCGGACATAATTTAAACGATCATAAGCAGGGAAGTGCGATAGTTTACCGATTCTGTTCACAGAAAACATGAATTGGAATTAAAATATCCCGACTGTTATAGTTTGATTAGTTATTTTTTGATCAGGAAGACCATGCTCGCCTTAATTTCCCCTGCTAAGACACTCGATTACCAGTCAGCACTCCCGACCGATACGCACACTCTACCAAGACTGCTGGATCAATCTCAACAGCTTATAGACCTAAGTCGTAAACTCTCCGCTTCAGATATTGCCAGTTTGATGAGTGTCAGTGAAAAAATTGCCAATCTCAATGCGGAGCGTTTTCGTGACTGGAATGCTGACTTTAGTTTTGCCAACGCGCGACAAGCAATTTTTGCATTTAAAGGCGATGTTTATACAGGTCTGGATGCTTATAGTTTGTCGCAAGACGATCTCAATTTTGCGCAAGATCATTTACGCAGCTTATCCGGTCTATATGGCTTATTACGTCCTCTTGATTTAATGATGCCGTATCGTTTGGAAATGGGAATAAAACTTGCCAATACCCGTGGTCATAATCTTTATGAGTTTTGGGGGGATCGAATTACCGATTTGATCAATCAGGATTTGCAACAAAGCGGCTCAACGTTATTGGTCAATATTGCTTCTGATGAATACTATAAATCGGTCAAGGAAGCAAAAATTCAGGCTGATATTATTAAACCAGTATTCTTAGATCAGAAGAATGGTAAATATAAAGTGATTAGCTTCTATGCTAAAAAAGCGCGTGGCTTAATGGCTCGATACATCATTCAAAATCAATTGAAAAAAATGGATGATCTTAAATCCTTTAATACTGATGGTTATTATTTCGATGCCGAGAGTTCATTGAAAGGTGAACTGGTATTTAAGCGTGATGAGCAAGTTGCTTAAGTATTTCAATCGTTTAATGTATTGAAAGAGAGTTGGCTTGCTTTAAGCCAGCTCTTTTTCAAAAATAATGTATTCATGACCAAGCGAATTTACCGCTTTGATTTGAACAAAATCAAAGCCATCTAATTTTAATCTCTCAACAGAAATTATTTCCCCCGAAATAAGCTCAATTTCACCGTCTTGATTGAGAAAATCATCTAGTTTTTCATCATAATCTATATTGTGATAGACACTAAAAATGATCTCGAATTGATCCTGATTGTCCTGATCTTTATAAAAATGGATTAACGGTCTTTCGGTGATTTGTTTATGTGTAAACTCATCGCAGAACATGGGATCATAGCCATGTTGCGTACCATCAAAAAGTAAAATTTCTTCATTGCTTTCTACATCTACCGCGTAGATGAGTTCTGGTGCAAAGTCTGTCCCACAAATGAGCTGATATTCTTCAAAAATATCTCCATAATATTTGATTTTAAATCTTTTATTTTGTGTGGAGGACTGTATTTGACCTCGCCATTCAATATCAATGAGATCTTGAAAATAGTCAGCGTGTTTATAACAAGCAAATTTGTCTAAATGAGAAGGGGCTAAAAATTTTGATTTATTGATCATGGGATAACAGCCAAAAGTGTTGTATTAATATATAAAGTCTTAGATGTTCTATAAATATGATCATAGCTAAAACAGAAAATTACCTCAAACCATTCAATCAATATTGGGCTGAATTTGCGAATCAGATAGAAATCGAAACAGAGCAGTGTATTTTTTTACAGCAGTTGCTTGTTGCTGCTTATACTGAGCCACAACGTCATTATCATACGGTTCAACATATTGTCGAATGCCTTGAGTTATTTCACCAAGTAAAAGCGCAATTGAATGATCCTGTTGCTGTTGAGTTGGCAATTTGGTTTCATGATGCCGTTTATAATCCACAAGCAAAAGATAATGAGCAACAAAGTGCTCAATTAATGCACAAGCATTGTGTGGGTATTTTAACGCAATCGGTCTTAGACAAAGTTTCTCAATGGATCATTGCAACACAAAAGCATCAGCCGTCTAAACAGCATGATTTAAATTATTTACTTGATATCGATTTGGCTATTTTAGCTAGTCCAGTTGAACGTTTTGCAGAATATGAACAGCAAATTCAACAAGAATACGCGTGGGTTGATGCTGAAATCTATAAAGTCAAAAGAGCAGAAGTTTTACAGCATTTTTTTCACATGCAACCTTTGTATCAGACTGAATATTTTAGAAAAAATTTTGAGCAAAATGCGAAAGTAAATTTTTCAAAACTTTAAAGGTGAATCTAGATCAGCATAGAAATCGTTATTATTCGGTCTTTTATGGATTTGCTGATTTCATTTTTATATTTAAATTTCATAACTTTAAGTATTTATTTTATTAAGAAACCTTAGTTTATATTTAGGAAAATATTTTGAACATTGTCAATATTTTGAGTTTATCAGTGCTTGTTTTCTTAAGCGCTTGTTCTCAACAAAATTCTCAGAATGCAGCTCCAGCGGAGTCTACGAAAAAAGTAGCGATTGCAGCAGATAATAATGACAAAGTTGATCGTGCAAAAGCTGATTCAGGAAAGTCAAGCAGTGAAGTTGAAGTCGAAATTCCTACGACTGTTACTGAAGCAAAAATAGAGCATAAATCTAAAGCGTTAAATTATCCTGATGAGCTTATACAGCAGGTAAAAGATGCACAGAAACATTGTAAGCAAGCTGTAGCGGTTGATATGAAAGATGTTGTTACGGTTGTGGATTTAATTGGGGATGATCAGCCAGAATATATTTATGAACCTGACTCAATTCGGTGTGTTGAAGATGGTGTATTTAGAGGGCATGGGGGAGATCAGCTGGTGATCTACCAATCTAAAGATCATAAAACCATACAAGAAATTTTTAACAGTGCGGTATTTTCTTATCAGATTATCAATAATCAAGCCAAAGCTATCGTTCAAGTCGAAGTTGGTGGGGGATATTGTGGGCAAAACATGGCAGAAATTAGCCGTGCAGAAGCAATCAATTGTAAGCGTAATTTGGAATGGGATGAGAGCCTAAAACAGTTGAAGATGGGTAAGATGTATGTTGATGAACCGAAGGCTAATGCTGAATAAGTGCTATTCAATATAAATAGCACTCTAAGCAGTCAATTATGTACGAATAATCATACAGGTCGCTGTTGCATGTGCATATAATTTGCCATCTTCATCGACCAATTTCCCTTCAGAAATGGCAAGACTTTTACTTAAATTAATCAACTGTCCAATAGCAAATAATTGCTTATTTTGAGGTACAGGGCGGCACATTTTTACATTTAAATCGATGGTGCCATAACCTACGCCTGCTTCTAGGGTGGTATGTACTGCACAACCTGTTGCTGAGTCTAAAACTGTTGCTGCAAAACCGCCATGTACGCCGCCTAAAGGATTTAAATGACGTTGGTCCGCTTTGACTTTAAAACTTGCATGACCATGCGAAATTTCATGTAAATCCATCGGGATGGTTTCACTAATCGATGCTCTAGGAATTTGTCCAGCAACCATTGCTTGTAGAAATTCAAGCCCTGTCATTTCTTTTGGGTGTTTCATATATTTATCCTTTATATAGGGTTCTAAAAGAGAACTTAAAGTAAAATATGATGTTGGGGGATTTACTGTCAAACTTTTTATTGAATTTGAACGATTGAGTTGATCTTTTTAATGTTCAAAATCGTAGAATTTTTCAATATGGTTGGATTGATGAATGATTTTTAAATCAATTCTTTCACCCGTTGCCCACGTGGCAATCGATGCTTGTAAGTCGACATCAATAATATCGAGCTCTTTACATAAGGTTTGATCACTTTCAATCACAATGAATTGAGGTGATTGTGTCTTTAGGCACTTTGCAATATACCGTTGAATATTTTGGAGCTGATAAACATCTATAATTTTATAACGCATACTTTTCCAAATATTATATTTAAATTGTTGTATTGACTAATTTAGAGTGAATCATTTTGCTTTTCAATTAAAAAACATGGATATGATAAAAAATATCTGTTTCACTATAATTTCACTACATCATCGTAGTATCTTTGTGGAAAATTTATAAAACAAGGAAATCATTATGAAAGGGCAATGTGTTTGTGGGGCAACAACTTTTACGGTTGAATTAAAAAATCATGATGTTCATGCGTGTCATTGTTCAATTTGCAGAAGACAAACGAGCGGTGTAATTATGACGATTGATGTCGAACAGGGCAGTTTACAGTTTACTCAAGATGAGCACTTAAGTATTTATAATTCTTCTGATTGGGGCGAGCGAGGCTTTTGTAACTGCTGTGGCACAAATTTATTTTGGCGGACTAAAGACCAGAGTTATTGCAATATCAATGCATTTGCATTGGATCAACAGCCTCAAGATATAAAATTCGATATGGAAATTTTTATAGACAATAAGCCTGAGTTTTATGCTTTTAACAATGAGACAAAAAAACTAACCGAAGCAGATGTAATCGCGCTTTTTGCAGGAACCACTGATTTATAAATAAGTTATTCACTGATTCGGATAAGACCTTAGATTTTTATAAAACCAATAATCCTATGCCAGCCAATTTAAGATTGACTGGCATTTTTATGTGCTTGGACGCTGAGTTTAAGGTTTATAAAGCCCAAGCTCAGTCAAATGTAATCTTAAAATCCGTCTAAGTTCCAATACGGCTTCAGGTGTCTCTTGGATTGAATGGCCACCCTTGATAATTTTCTCAGATACTGCGCCGTCTAAATGTGAGCTGGTATATGGAACGATTCCATCCGTCATCACGTTAGGATCAGTGCTATTGGTGATATTCCCCATAATTGAATGATAGATCATGTCTTTCTTTGGCATAACGTTTTCAGTCAATTTGGTGAAGTTTGAGCTATGGCTTAAGTCACTTGGACCATTTTGAATCAGTCCATGCCCAACATCTTTTAAAAAGTTTTTTGCATTTAAATCACGATCATCTATAGAGTCAGCTAAAGCTCCCAAGAAGGCGCCTGGCAGCTTAATAATTCGACGAGCAGCCAAAGTGAACCAGCGATCAGCAAATGCAGTACCACGATGTGGTGCTGAAATAAAAATAGCACGATCAAAATTAGGCACAGCTTGAATAGTCAAGCGCGATTTGAACATTGGATCATCTTTAAATTTATCAAATTTACGATTGTTCAACATCTTTAAGGCGGGTTGTGTTAGATTGGCATCACTGACTAATAAGCGCGCAATAATCCCGCCCATACTATGCCCAATCAACACGGCATCTTTAGCAGAAGCAGAATTTTGATTAATTGAAGCAAAACCTTGATTAATGATAGCATTGATCTGAAAACGGCTTTCTAATATTGGCATATTGGTTGAATAAAAAACCTGCCAAACTTGATAGTGCTCACGCAATACATTGTCGCCCATAATATCATTGGTTAAACGAATCCAAGCTTCAGGGCTACTGGCTAAACCGTGTACCAAAACAATCACTTTTTTATTTGGGTTGTACGGTTCAAGCATATATAAATGAGGCATGGTCAGGCTTTGATCACGATCGATTAAGCTAAGATAAGCCGCAATACCTAAGTTATTTTGAGCCAGCCATAGACCATAGGGAGCTGAAAAGTTTGCAGCAAGCGGGTATTGTTTGCCACCAATTTTTAAATTTTCAATGCTATAAGGATCATAAACATTCAGTTGAAAGTTTGGGTTGTGTAAGATGTTTTGTAGTGATTCATTTGCATTTTCAGGTTGTGCTGCAATACTAACCGATAAATAACGTGGTTGATGAATATTGGGATTTATGCCATTTTTGTATTTATAATCAAATGGATTCACAATATATTTGTTTTCTTCAGGTGCTGTTGTGTTGGGTAAAATTGCGACAAATTCTGCACCGAAACCGTCTCTACGGTTGATCGAACGTAAACCTGAAAAGTTTAAATTATAGCTTGAAACAAGATCCTCAAGTTCAATCTGAGCCAGTGCAGGGTAACCATTAAAGTTAATGCGATAAGTGCTTTTGCCAACTTTAATTTGTTTTGCTACTTTTTGGTTTTTATTTCTTACGGCATATGTCGAAATCAGTTTAGCTAAGGCTTGATTATAAAAGTCACGTATCTGAACTTGTCGGTTATTAAAAATACGGTCTTGAGGTTGGCGTTCAGTTTTAAATAAATAGGCATAACTATAGCGGATGCTGTTATCTAACATCACCATTTGCTGATCTAAACATTGCTCATAGTTTTTCTGCGAGGCTTGTTGTTTATCAGTGGATTGATGCTTAGAAAAAAGACTGACTTTACAATCTGATGAGTCGCCAAGATTGATTGCTTTGGTTAAGTAAATTTCACTTGCGGTCGAAAGCAGTTGTTCATCTTGAATCTGTGGGATTTCAGCTAAATCTGCCACACATTTTTCGGGTTCATCTGTACAAGATTTGGCTTCTCGTCCAGTCATCGACAAGACATTTAAGCTGGCTTCACTCATTTTTGAACGGGTCAAAATGCTGTCACGTTCATTGGTAATGGTTACATTCACCTTTTGATTTTTTACACTGACAACTTGGCATCCAGATAAAATCAATGGGCTCATTGCTAAAGCACAAAGCAAAATATTGTTTTTTGAGTATTGCATAATCATTAACTAGATCAATCTTTGTTTGAATCATACGTTAGTTTTATTCAATTTATAAACAAAAAAATAGACTGAATGTTCAGCCTATTTTTTCAAAAATTTATAAATTTATTTTGCTAGAGCTGGGTTTTTCAAAACCTGCCAAACGTTGTAACGACCTTGCTTTTCAATTTCTTGAATTAAGCGATCTGCAACTTCAGCTTCTTCTGGGTATTTCACTTTATAGTTTTTCAAGGTTTGGATCGCATTTTTCTTTTGCTCCATACCAATAAAGTTGTTTGCAGAAGATAAATAGGCTTCTTGAACACCTTGTTTGATAGCTTTATCTAAATATGGAATCGCTTCTTTTTGACCGCCACCCTCAGATAAAGAGAAACCAAACCACAAGTTTGCTTCAGCATCATCTTTGTTGATTTTGAGAATACGTTGAGCATACTCTAATGACTTGGTGGTATAAGAAGAACCTAGGTCAAGGTTACGTCCCAAAACACTGGCTTTAAATGCACGAATCAAAATATCAAAAGAAGCATTTGGTGCTGCAGCTAATTGGTCAAGCTGAGTAGAGACTTCTTTCAACTTAGCTTCAAAGCCTTTACGTTCTTTACGATCACTAAATTGTGGTGGGTAATGACGTGCTTTGCCTTCAACCATTTGTAAGAAATCATCAATTGCAGTGATGTCAATTTCATTGTTTCCAGCAAGTACTGCATATTTCATAGCACGTTGTGAGCTATTTACTGTAGGTACAATCAATTTATTGGTATCTAAAATGATTTTTTGGCTTGGATTTGCAGGATCAGTAACTTCGAGTTTGTTTACAGGTTGAGCCGATGCTTTTTTTAACTCTAATTCAAAAACAGGCGGTTGCGAGTAATCGAAAGGGTTTAATGCATAGAACGGAGGAGACAATTCAGGCTCAGTGTAAATAAACGGCTCGTTTGCATCTATTTTATTTTGTTGCTTGGTGGGTGTTGTTGAACACGCAGTAAGTAATGATGTTGCGAGCAATGCATATGCCAAAGGCTTAATCGTCATGTGTTTCTTCCATTAATTTATATTAAAAAACGTGCATGCGCATCAGTCTATGAAAAGACGTCTGAACATGCAACTTGATTTGGTTCGTATTATTAAAAATTATACATTACAGTCTATTGACACTTCATTTTGTGAAGTAGTTGGGTCTGTTGACATTTCATAAATGGCTTGCATTGTAGGTTAAAATTGAGCAGGCAAGGCATGAAACGAAGAGAATAGCGAGACTATTTTCGAGCTTCATAACGTAGGCTGAGATAATTTTAGCCACAACCCTGAGCAAGAACAAAGCACTGCTTTGTTTGCAGCGCAAGGCGCAGCGGGGGGACTAGTGTGTTTTTTGCCGCTACGTTGTTACGAACTACTCATTTAGAATAACTAAATTTCGTATTTCGCGCCTAGTATCGCCTAAAAAACACACGTAGTCGCAAACATAGACGAATTGTCAACAGACCCTAAGCAACCTTATGCTTTCGATGAGTGGTTTTGTGCTGCACATTCACGTCTAACTTCTTCAATAATTTTGATTTCATCATCACTCAAAGGCTGTTCAATATTGTGCTGTAAATTGAACGTTGGGTCTAAAAGTGATAAACGTTGGCACAAACTATTGATGCGTTTTTCATTTTGTTCCAAACGATCTAACAGAACACGCATGCCGTCCAGCATAGGGTCGGATTGTTCTGGTACGGCTGCATAGGCTTGAAATTCTGTGTTTTCAATGCCACTGCTCATTTCTTCTGGACAACTTGGTTCTGGTGTAGTGACGATTTCTTTATCTTTGCTAATAAAGCGAGCAGGGTTGCCTACCGCAGTGACGCCATCAGGTACAGCTTTAGTTACAACAGCATTTGAGCCTACTTTGGCATTTTTACCGACCACAAAAGGACCTAGGATTTTTGCACCAGCACCTACTACAACACCATCTGCTAAAGTCGGATGACGTTTACCTTTATTCCATGTCGTGCCGCCTAAAGTCACCCCATGATACAAGGTGACATCATCACCAATTTCTGCTGTCTCACCAATCACCACACCCATGCCATGATCGATAAAAAAGCGTTTACCTATTTTAGCGCCAGGGTGAATCTCAATACCTGTTGCAAAACGACTAAAAGAAGACAAAATGCGCGCTGAAGTTTTGCAATCTTTTTCCCATAATTCATGGGCAACACGATGCATCATTAATGCATGTATCCCAGGATATGTGGTTAAAACTTCAAATGTATTACGCGCAGCAGGATCTCGCGCAAATACAGCTTGGATATCTTCTTTAAGCTGTTTTAGCATTAGTTTTGATCCTCATCTTTTGACTTTTTCCATGTACCATTATTCAAGGCTTGAACTCGGCTAAAAATGCCTCTTAATAAATGATATTCCATCTTATCTAATTGTATACGCCCAAATAATCGACGCAAGCGTAAAGGCAGTAAACGCGGGTTTTTAGGGTCTAAAAATTCGATATCAGCCAACATTTTTTCAATATGCGGATAAAATTGTTCCATTTGCTCATGTGTGACCAAAGGTTCATCCCAATGCATATCTTCTGAATCTGTTACCCGCATCACCGCTTCAGTATCCAGTTTCTTGTCAGCTAATTCCAATGTTGCCATACGCATTTCATAGCACAGTACCTGAATTGCTTGAGCAACATTTAACACACCATAATCACTATTTACTGGGACTGTGACATGAAAGTTTGCCAGCGCAAGTTCTTCATTGGTTAAGCCACGATCTTCACGACCGAAGACAATAGCGATTTCTTGTTGGTGTTGGATAACAGCTTGCATTGATTTTTGCGCCGCAGGGCGTGCATCAAGCAAAGGCCACGGAATGGTGCGACTACGTGCACTGGTTCCAAATACGATATGACAATCTTTAATGGCATTTTCTAAGCTGTCGACAATTTCAATTTGCTCGATCAGATCTGCTGCGCCAGCCGCTAACGCATCTATATCAGGGTGAGGGTAGGTTTTAGGCGCAACGAGCACAAGTTTGGTTAAGCCCATTGTTTTCATCGCACGTAGAGCACTTCCGATATTGGCAGGAAGCGTCGTATTGACCATGACAATACGTACATGACTTAAATGCTGTGAAATCACAGCATTGTCGAAAATATCCATGAATATTCCAAAATATTAAGCTTTAAATTCAAATAGGGAGGTTAGGAGAATTGGCCTGCATCTGCCATATAGTCATCCATTGCATCATCCATACTCATATTTTCTGGCGGTGGTGCAACTTGACTCGGTTGGGCAAGTCCACGATGATCCACGGCTTTTGCCGCTTTAGATTTGACTTGGTATTCAATATGAATAGATTCTTTACCAAAGTAATCACGTAATTTAGAAAGTAACTCATCCAATGGGGCAACTTTCCATTGTTGCCCTAAATGTAACTCAGCCGTGGCATAGTCGTAATCTAACTGAATCTGCATTGGAATGTGTTGACACATATCGACATTACAGAAGGGCAGTAAGATCTTTTGAATATCCGAGGCTAAAGTTTTCGTCATCACTTCAGTATTCAGTGTTATGGCAATGCTATTGGCGCGCTTTTGTCGAATTTCATTAAGGGTGAATGCTTTGGTCAAACGGCCCATAGGACGGTCAAAACCTTCACGTTCATAAATTTCACCTTCAATCACCACCACTTTTTCATTTTGAATGATGTCTTTAAAGCGTTGGAAGCGTTCATGATTCGCAGAGACTTCGATACGTGCTGTACCGTCATCAAGGGTAATCATCATCCGATTCGGGAAATTGGCAATATCGACCACTAAACCTGCGAAAACAGTAGTTACACCACGACGAGTAGGGGTTAATTCATTAATTTTATTTGGAATAAAGGATTTTAATTCTGCACGATAGACATCAATTGGATGACCTGTCAGATATAAACCCAATGTATCTTTTTCACCTTTTAGACGTACTTCATCAGACCACGGTTTTACAGGTTTAGCTGGCTTACGTTGAACCTCTTCAACTTCACCAAATAAGTCCATAATGCCCGTTTCACGATTAGAACGTGCCTGTTCAGCGGCTTGGACAGCTTCTGGAAGTTGAGCCATTAAACTTGAGCGTTCAATTCCCAAACAGTCCAGTGCACCAGCGCGAATCAATGCTTCCAATGTTCTTTTATTGATTTTTTTCAAATCTACACGGTGGCAGAAATCAAATAAATCTTTAAAAGGACCGTCTTGCTCACGTGAATCAATCACGGATTGCATGGCCTGTTCGCCGACACCTTTAATTGCACCTAAACCATAAATAATGGTGTTTACATCACTGGCATAGAATTGGTAGAACGACATATTTACCGATGGCGGCAATACGACTAAGTTGTTGATTCGGCAGTCATCAATTAAAAATACAATGTTATCTGTATTTTGCATTTCCGAAGACATGACCGCAGCCATAAATTCAGAAGGGTAATGTGCTTTTAACCAAGCCGTTTGATAGGCAACTAAAGCATAAGCGGCGGCATGTGATTTGTTAAAACCATAGCCTGCGAATTTTTCCATATAGTCAAAGATATGGTTGGCTGTACCTTCATCAATATCTTTTTTCGCAGCACCTTCAATAAAGGTGGCACGTTGCTTGACCATTTCCTCGACTTTCTTTTTACCCATCGCACGACGAAGTAAATCTGCACCACCCAGTGTATAGCCTGCACAGAACTGTGCGGCTTGCATCACCTGTTCCTGATATACCATGATCCCATAAGTGGGTTCGAGTACACTTTCTAACAGTGGATGTAAGTATTCAAACTCACCACCATGCATACGATGGATAAAGTCGGGGATAAGGTCCATTGGACCCGGTCGATATAAGGATACGAAGGCAATAATTTCTTCAAATTTACTTGGGCGTGCTTCTTTAAGCATTTTTTTCATGCCCACGGATTCAAACTGGAATACCGCGGTGGTATTTGCGTCAGCAAATACTGCATAGGATTTAGGATCGTCCAAAGGAATGTTTGAAATATTTAACGGCTTATCAGATTGAATACGCTTATTAATATTTTGAATTGCATCTTCAATTACAGTAAGGTTACGTAAGCCCAAGAAGTCGAATTTTACTAAGCCCGCAGCTTCTACATCATCTTTATCGAATTGGGCAACCCGTCCTGTGCCATCAGCTTCACACAAAATTGCCGAATAATCGGTGATTTTGGTTGGTGCGATGACTACACCACCTGCGTGTTTACCTGTATTACGGGTAATGCCTTCAAGCTTGAGCGCCATTTCCCAGATTTCAGCAGCATCATCATAATCTGGGTTGGATGGATTGGTCACAATATCTTTAAGTTGTGGTTCAGCCTCAATAGATTCTTCTAAGGTGAGACCTAAAGGTTTAGTCGGAATCATTTTAGAAATACGATCTGCCAAACCGTAAGATTTACCTAAAACCCGTGCTACATCTCGAATCGCACCTTTAGCAGCCATGGTACCGAAGGTTGCAATCTGAGAAACCGCATCACGACCATAATGGCGTGCCACATAATCGATGACCTTATCACGCCCAGCGATACAGAAATCGATATCAAAGTCGGGCATGGATACACGTTCTGGGTTTAAGAAACGTTCGAAGAGTAGGTCATAACGCAACGGGTCTAAGTCAGTAATTTTTAAACTATAAGCGACGAGTGAGCCTGCACCTGAACCACGACCGGGACCTACAGGAACCCCATTGTTTTTAGACCATTGAATAAAGTCCATGACGATGAGGAAGTAACCAGGGAAATCCATTTTATTGATAATGCCAAGCTCATAGGCCAGACGTTCATCATAAGGCTTACGAATTTCAGCCCAATCTTCATCACGCGTTTCAATAGGGTAAAGGAAGTCTAAGCGTTCTTCTAAACCAATTTCAGAGAGATGCTCAAAGTAAGAATGGATGGTATGACCTTCCGGAATTGGATAGTCTGGTAGGTCATGGAATCCTAAACGGAGTGAAACTGTACAACGTTTTGCAATTTGTAAGGTATTTTCTATCGCACTTGGAATATCTGCAAATAGCTGAATCATTTCAGCAGAGGTTTTAAAATATTGCTCAGGGCTGTAATGCTTAGGACGTTTACTATCGCCTAGAACATAACCATCTGCGATACAAACGCGTGCTTCATGTGCTTCATAATCTTCTGGTCTAACAAAATGCACATCATTATGTGCCACAACACCAATATTATATTTTGCAGCGAGTTTAACCGCTTCTTCATTGAAGCTTTCTTCTAATGGGCGACCTGTACGCGTCAGCGCTAAATAAACACGATTGCCAAATTTTTCGATCCATTGTTCTAACAGTGGTTCGGCTTTTTCAGGATAAGCTGCACAGAGCATTTCTCCGACATCACTATGTAGGCCCAAAAGTACAATAAGGTCTTGAGACTGTTCAAGCACCCATTCTTTTTGTACACATGGAATCGACAGCTGTTGTCCTTCAATAAAGCCGCGAGAGACAATTTCAGTCAGACCACGCCAGCCTTTATTGGTCATTGCCAGTAAGGTTGCTTTATGGTTTGCATCGTTTAATCGAATTACACTGCCGAAAATAGGTTTAATCCCTTTCCCCAGCGATTTGTTATAAAACTTAACAGCTGCATGCAGATTGGATAGGTCTGTAATGGCTAAAGCAGGCATTTCATCAGATGCGGCAGCTTTAATCAGATCAGGTATACGTACGATCGATTCTGTAATCGAGAATTCGGTATGAATACCAAGATGAACAAACTGCATAGACCTATCCTATATGAAACTGTCGACTATTTTATCACGCTTAAACTGTGATGTGCTGAAATAAAATGTTCTGGATGAATTATTGCTTTGTGTTTAAGTATTTGAAATATATTTAAATATATTGAATTTTTTAATTTTGGCTTTTAGTTGCATGATTAACCAGCAGTCAGCTTGAGTTGTGTGTTGATGGTTTTTTTTACATAGAAACGAATAATTTAAGCTTTATTTGAATGATAGGGATTGAATGAAACAGGGCAATCCATTCAAGCTATTGTTATCAAATGAGACAAAGAAGTAGTGAGATTTTATCGGGTGATAAATGGGTTTAGTATGAATGAGCTTATAAAAATATGATCTTTTATTGGACGTTTTGATATCGCTATTCGCTTAGCTTACTTATTCTTATCGCACATGATCTAACTGATAAATAATAAAAGCCCTGACTATTATTCAGTTAGGGCTTTGTATATCTAAAAAGTCAGACTTATAAAGCCTTTAAACGTTCTGAACCAATCCAATGTTTAGAGAATTGATATGCTGCACGCCCTGAACGTTGGCCACGAGCTTGACACCATCTTAATGCTTCAACACGAACATCATCAGCAAAGGGCATGTCTGCTTTTGCTAAATAGTGCTCCACAATTTCTAAATAAAGATTTTGATCCATTGGATAAAACGACAACCACATACCGAAACGATCTGATAATGAAATCTTTTCTTCGATAGCTTCTTGCGGATGCAACTCTTTATATTGCGGCACATCGACTTTGGTTACAGGCGTGTTTTCATGCATAAATTCAGGTAATAAATGACGACGGTTACTGGTCGCGTAAATCACAAAATTACTTGAGCCAGATTGTAGCGAGCCATCTAAGACACTTTTTAAACTACGATAATTTTCATCTTCAGCATTAAATGCCAAGTCATCACAATAAACGATGAACTTTTCTGGACGATTTTTAATAATTTTTTGAATTTCTGGTAAGTCTGACAAATCATCTCGTTCAATTTCAATTAAACGTAAGCCTTGTTCTGCATACTGGGTAAGTAAAGAACGGACAATGGATGATTTTCCTGTGCCGCGTGAGCCAGTCAGTAAAATATCGTTGGCAGGTAAGCCGTGTAGAAATTGTTCAGTATTTTGTAAAATTTTAGCTTTCTGACGTTCAATCCCTTTAAGATCATCCAAATGCATTGCTTTCGGGTTATAAATCGCTTTGAGTTGTTTATCGTGCCACCTAAAAGCCACTGCTGCAAAGTCGGTATCCTTTTTTGTTTCAGGAAGGACTTGATGTAACTGATCAAGAACAGTGGATAATTTTTGGATGATATTGTCAGGTAAGTCGAAAGTTGCCATATCCGTTCGCTATTTTCAGAAATTACAATGTGTGGTTGATATTAGCACAGTAATTTTATTGAGCTAATCTCAATAGGCGATAATTGGAATCTAAAGCAAGAATTAAATGACTTATGGTAATTGATTATCTGGTTATTTTTCAGCATAGTTTATCGACAGGTATCTAAAAGTGTCGGATTAAAAATCAAAGGAATATTAGAAATGTTATTAGAACTTACTCAAGATTTAAATCCGCATCAGGCTTATCGTATTAAAAAACTAAAAAGAAAACTGAAACATGCGGAAAACTATGAAGAGTGGAAATCTATAGCGTTAAAACTGGATGAAGAAACGGGGGCACAGGAGTGGAAGCTGGATAATACCTCTCCATATTTTGATGCTGAAATTATTTCCCATCGGTTAAATTTATTGCGTCGTTATCGTCTGCAAAATCGCACCCAAGATTTGATGTATATCCTAAGAGAAGGATTTAGTCACGATGTTGCCAACATCGGGCATCCGATGCTATTTGCACATACCTATGTTGGAACTAAAAAAATAATTGAAGATTATATCGATGAAGTCAGTAATAGTTTGGCATTCATCGCTTCAGAAAGTTGCCAAGCCTTGTGTCATGAAAGCAAAAGGAAGTTTTTCGAAAACTGTGAAAAGGCCTATGGTCAGCCCGCACTGATGTTTTCAGGTGGGGCAACCTTAGGTTTATTCCATAGCGGTGTTTGTAAGGCATTAATGGAACAAGACTTAATGCCAAAAGTACTTTCTGGTTCAAGTGCTGGGGCAATCATGACGGCGATGCTGGGGGTAAATGAACCAGGTGAGATTCCAAACTTGCTGAGTGGTGACCAATTTTATAGTGAAGCCTTTCACTTTCGTAGCTTAAAAGAATTAATCAAAGGCAATGGTGGTTTTGCAGATGTCCGATATCTTAAAAAGTTTTTGGTCGAAAATTTAGGTGATGTAACGTTTCAGGAGGCGTTTGAAAAATCAGGCTTGGATATCAATGTCACCGTCGCGCCTTATGATGTTTCCCAAGAAGATGTACGAATCATGAATAAATATACCTCACCAGATTTATTGGTCTGGAGTGCAGTATTGGCATCATGTGCTGTACCGGTTTTATTTCCACCTGTGCGTTTGATCAGTAAACGTTACGATGGTGTACATACCCCTTATTTGGCAAATACGCGTTGGGTGGATGGCAGTGTCCGCAATGATTTCCCCCAAGAGCGCATGTCACGTCTTTATAATTTGAATTACACCATTGCCAGTCAGGTTAATCCACATATTGTACCGTTTATGCAGAATGATGAAGAACGTTATCGTAGAGATTTACTGAGTTGGCCTGAACGTATTGTGCGTAGTCAAGGACGCATGGCTGCAATGGGGATCATGGATTTTGCCAGAGATCGTATGGGACGAGTTCCTTCTATGCGTCGTTTACTCGATCACGGTTACGGTATTATTGACCAGCGCTACTATGGTGATGTCAATATTATTGGGGAGTATAGTCTGCGCCATTATAGCTATATGTTACAGAACCCACGCCCATATCTATTCAAGCTGTTGCAACGAGAAGGTGAGCGTGCAACTTGGCCAAAAATTTCAAGCATAGAAACACATGCGCGTATTGGTAAAACAATCCAACATTGTCTAGAAGTTTTGAATCATCCAATGACGAAAGATATACCCGCAGAACAATTGACCGAAGTATGAGCCAAAGCAGAATTCTTCCAGTTGCATATAATTCAATCCAAAGTCAAAAATTTGGTCGCCGTGTTTATCAAATTCAACAGGGACAGCAATGGTTTTGGTTGAAATTACAGCTCAAAAATTCAAATCGCTGTTATCAACAGCACTTTTTCAATGAACTGAACTGTTATAGCGAGTTGAATGCATTGGAGACTGAAGCTCAACCTGTATTGTTAAATTTTTCAATATTTGATCCATTTCAGCAATTTAAAATTGAAGAAGAGGTCATTGATCAGACTTTATGGGTGGAAGATGCCCCAAAGCTTTTTCAGGATCTGCCTGATCGACTTAGCTTGGCTGAAATTGGTAAGCGATTAGTACTCAGCTTAGATGTGCTTGAACATTTGCATGACTATGGTTATCTGCATGGCGATATCAAAGTTGAGCACTTTCGAGTTAAGGATGAGAAAAGTTATTTGATTGACTTTGAACAGGCTGTAAACATCGCTCAAGAGGCAAATTTAACAAATATCGCAACACATACCGCAACACCTCGGTATATGGCACCAGAATTGTTTCATGGTCAACCAAAATCATTTCAATCCGATATTTATGCGTTGGGAATCGTTTGGTTGGAGTGGTTGACACAACAGCGCTTATCGGCGAAAAGCTATCAAGATTGGGCATTTTTGCATTGTCAGCAGTTAAATGTGGTGTTACCACAGCAATTTAAAATTTTTGAAATGGTTTTAACAGAGATGTTAATGAAAAAAATAGGGCAACGTTGCTCAAATATTTATCAAATAAAACAAGTATTAAGCCAAATTGTTTAAACAAAAAGCAGTATTTGCAACATTTGTTTTTTATTTAAACAAACGAGTGTCTTTTTCGAAAAAAGGGCTTGTCATAATAAAACGATCTCTATAATATACACAGCCATTGGGGACGTGGCGAAATTGGTAGACGCACTGGATTTAGGTTCCAGCGCCGCAAGGTGTGAGAGTTCGAGTCTCTCCGTCCCCACCAAATTTAAAAAAGCATGATGAAAATCATGCTTTTTTTATGCTTAAATTTTTATTCTAACTATGCTGTATCTTGATTAAAGGTTTTTTAGAATTAGAATTTTATCCAGATCAATAAAAAGACCTAAACGTAATCTTTTAGGTCTTTTCAAAGAGAAACTTCATTGAGACACTTACTAAGCCTTTAAGTGATCCTCAAACTCTTCACCGAGCTGCATTGCTAAGTTATTACCAGATAAATCACAAGTGACTAAACCATATTCTTTTTTAAAGCTGAAAGTAAATCCTTTTCCATCAGCTAAATTTTTTACTGAATAGCCTAATTTTTCTAACCAAATACGAAAAGCGATTAAATTCTTTGCCTTTACAACCTTTTTCACAGAAGATCTCCTTAATTCCTGCCTATAAATTTAATAGGGGTGATCATTAAATTTTTAAAGGGGAAATTTGATGAAACTTATTTTTTATATCAATATTTGAGCAATTTGAGAAATGACGCTTTTGTATCAATGCGTATTTTTTTGCTATCAATATGGATGAAATGTGAATTTACTTAAAAATTTTGAAATAAAACAACCAATTAATTAAATATTAAAACTGTGCTTGTAATATTTTGATGCAAAGATATCGTTTTAAAAAAGCAGAATTTTTCTCATTTTTACTTTGGCTAAATGTAAGTAAATTTAACAGAAGTATAGGTTATTATGCCTGTATGGGATGATGTTGATCTAAGAAATCTAAAATATCGCCAAACAGTTGTGTCTGATCTTTGCCTAAAGTCATGAGATGCCCTGTATTGGGATAACTTTTAATCTGTTTTTTTGTAGAATTCACATGATTATAAATGGTTTGTGCACTGGATTGATAATGTGCATCATCTAACTCGCCATACAATAAAAAAATAGGTGCGCGAATTAAAGAAACATTGCTTATGGTTGCGGCAACAAACTGATGAAATGCCTGTAGTTGTATTGCTGCTTTATTTTCTAAGTTTTTTAAGTCTAGCTCTACATTGCTATTCTGAAATTGATGGAGATATTCAGCATAGTACTTTAGTCGCTTAAAAAGATCATTTACACTTCGATCCTGTGGCGCAGACATGCTAATACATGCATCAATTGGAAAGTGCTCAGTGAGTTTTAACGATAAAATTGCACCTAAAGAAACCCCAATGACAGCAATATGCTTATAACCCTGATTTTCTAAGAGTTGATAAGTATTATATGTATCTTGCCACCAATCATCTGTAGTGTAATTGAGAAACTCATCAATCGTTAAACCATGCCCGGCGTAGCTAGGTGCATAGCAAGTGTAGCCATGTTTATGCAGAAATTTTGCTAAGGCCTTCATATCTTGAACGGTACTGGTATAGGCATGTAATAACAGTACCGCCCGCTGAGAGGCTTTTAAAAACAGAGGCTTAGGCTGGCGCAGTTTTAACATTGTGGGGACAATAATCGTGATTGCTTAAAAATGATCTTTCAATGCACGAATACGCGCAAATTCCTCAGCACTTTCTACACGTAAAAAAGGATTGGTTTCAAGTTCAAGTTCAATGGTGCTGGGCAAGGTGATTTTCCCATGTTCACGGAGCTGTTTGATTTCTTCGGCACGTTGTTGTATTGCTCGGTTCTCTGGCTCGATATGCAAAGCGAATTGTGCATTAGAAAGCGTATATTCATGGGTGCAGTAAACTTTGGTTCTTGGTGGTAAAGCAGCAAGGCGATTGAGAGAGTGATAAAACTGTTCAGCAGTTCCTTCAAACATACGTCCACACCCCATAGCAAAAAGGGTATCACCACAGAAAACACTGTCTAATGCATCAATAAAATAAACGACATGCCCTAGGGTGTGACCTGGCACAGCGATAATGTCGATGTTTAATCCATGAAATTCAAATTGATCATCGTGTTGTAGCGGGTAGGTAATAAAAGGAATGTGACTCAGTTCAGCGCGTGGCCCATAAACAGGAATATTATGATCTGCAATCAATTCTGGAACACCACCAATATGGTCTTTATGCCAGTGTGTAAGCCAAATTTGTTTTAAATTTAGTTGATGCTCAAGGCAATAATCTTCAACCAGCGATGCTTCTGTGGGGTCAATTGCAACGACATCATGGCTTTGACTGTCTTCGATCAGCCAAATATAGTTTTGTAATTGATTTTTTACATCTATGACGTGAATTTTAAATTGCATCGTTGAATTCCATGGATATGCTGACACAAATTTAATAGCAAAATCAGGCTATAGACAAGTTAGAAAACTGATTACAGTCTTTTTTATGTGAAAACATATGTAATTCGACAGTACTGCATGCTGTTTGCTTAAACAAACTAGTCATATGGTAGGTTATTCTTTTAGAGAATAGTATATAGATCAATATGCTATTCTCAATAAAACTTAACAGGCCATCCCTTGGTTGATTTCTAATTTGCTCAGTTTGCCATTTTTAAAACTAAAATCGACATAACTGCGATAGCCTGTTTCAAATTCAGCAGGATTTTTTAAAAACTCTTTGGCTTCCGATGCCGTTAAAATTAAAACACTGGTGCCTGTTTTGGCGCTGTTTGGGAAGTCTTTTTTAAATTGATTGATGCTATACAGATTAGTGATGGGTTTATTGTTAATCAGGATTGTATCCGTGATCGCTGGCGCATTTGACCAAGAAAGCCAAACTCGCCCTTTGGTCGTACCAAGTTGTTGAAAAGTATTTTTGCTTTTATAAAAAGCCTCAGACTTAATCTGTGGATTTTCTTCACTAAAAATGTCAAATGTTAGTTTTTTTCCTGATGCAGTAGAGCTTGAGTATTCATAGTTTCCTGTACATTCTGAAAATGTTTTTATGGGTTTTTGAGAGGTTTTTCCGACCAATTTTTCAATTTGTGTTGCACTTACTGCTTGGTTGAGCTCAACACCATTAACTTTCACTGTGGTGGTGTAATCTTCTGAATGTTGCGCAGCAAAACTGCAAATAGGTAGCATAAGGAGTAACGGGGCGATGGTTTGGGTAAAATTATTCATTTCAAATATTTCTTAAGTTTTCTATAACTTAATCAGTTCTGAAGGATTGATCAAGAGCAGTTGATCAAATGAGTAGAATTAAAAAGGATCTATAAATTTTATAAGTATTTATATCTGTAGCTAACTCAAGAAATAAAAAATACCCTCAACAAGGAGGGTATGATTTTAGAAAAAAGAACAGCTGGAAATGGCAAGCAAGGATTATCGAAGCTTTGATAACCAATTTCCAAGACTCTGTACAATTTGTACAAGGATCAATAAGACAATCACAGTGAGATAAACCACACTTTGATCGAAACGTTGATAACCATAAGAAATAGCTAAATCACCAATACCGCCAGCGCCTACAGCACCCGCCATCGCTGTTGCACCAATCAAGCTAATGGTTGCTGTGGTAAGGCTCAGAATGAGTGAGCTACGAGATTCAGGGATAATAAATTTAAAAATAATCTGCCAAGGCGATGCACCCATTGCTTGTGCAGACTCAATAATCCCTTCGTTCACTTCAAGCAATGATGTTTCTACAAGACGACCAATATAAGGACCAACATAAATGGTCAACGGTACAATCGCTGCCCAAGTACCAATAGTTGTACCCACGATCGCTTTAGTGAGTGGGAAAACCGCAATCAATAGGATAATGAAGGGTAGGGAACGTAGCGCATTGACGATAGGATTTAAAATCTGATAAACAGCGCGATTAGGTAAAATGCCATTAGGGCGAGTGACCAACAAGGTAATTGCTTGAACAAAGCCCCAAATAGTACCAAACAGCATTGCAAAAATGACCATTTGAATGGTTTCTTGCATCGCTGTAACAAATTGGTCAATGCTTAAAGAGCTTTTCCAAAATGGTGCTGTGAGCGTAGTTAGCCATTGTACAATGAGTTCTCTCATAGTCTAACTCCTGACTGTTCCACCTTGACCCCATTTTTTTCAAAGAAATCTATGGTTTGGCGAATGCTTTCAGCATCTCCCAAAAGTTGTATAAACATTTGACCGATCACTGAACCATTAATTTCAGTCATATTGGCAAATAAAATATTTAAGCTGACATCAAATTGCTTAATTGCTGCTTGTACCACGGTCTCTTGCGCTGAAGTACCCAAAAATTGCAGACTATAAATACTTTTATGATTTTGATTTTCGAGATTGTTTAAGATATTAACAGGGAGCTGTTGCTGTAAAACGGTTTGAATAAAGTTTTTCGTCGTCGGGTGTTGCGGTTGACTAAAAATTTCTAAGGTAGAACCAGTTTCAATCACTTTGCCTTGTTCCATGACCGCAACAAAATCACAAACAGATTCAATTACATCCATTTCATGCGTAACCATGACAATGGTAATCCCTTGCTCTTGATTAATCTTTTTAAGCAAAGCAAGAACAGATTTCGTGGTTTGTGGATCAAGTGCAGAGGTTGCTTCATCACAAAGTAAAATTTTGGGGTGGTTGGCCAAGGCGCGTGCAATACCGACACGTTGCTTTTGTCCTCCCGAGAGTTCATCTGGAAAAGCATCTTTTTTGTGCTTTAGATCAATAAACTCAAGTAACTCATTTAAACGTTTTTCACGTTGGTCTTTACTGACACCCAGCAACTTTAACGGCATTTCAATATTGTCAGCTACAGTTTTGGTTTGTAGCAAATTGAAATGCTGAAAAATCATGCCTATATTTGCACGTTCTTGACGTAATGCACGTGCATCAAGTGCCGTAAAGTCTTTTTGATTAATGATGACTTGTCCTTGGTTGGGACGCTCAAGCAAGTTAATCAAACGGATTAAGGTACTTTTACCTGCACCACTATAGCCGATAATGCCAAAAATACTGCCCGCTGGAATCTCAAGATTAATCTGATCCAGCGCACGTATGGTTTGACCTTTCAACTCATAGTGTTTTGAAATGTTTTTAAATTCAATCATATCGTCAAAAACTATAGCAAAAAGAAAAAACAGGCAAATTCACTTTGCCTGTTTTATGAGGGCCTACAGACCTTTCATAAAAGAATGGTCAATAGACCTGTTCCATTATAAAACTATTTTGATTCTGTAAGATAGCTTACAGGTTTATTCACATCAACTTTAGTTCCACCGAAGTGTTCTTGAACATATTTACCTACAGCAGGAACATGATATAACTCACCCACTTTTTTCAAAAGGGCATCATCTTTACGTGCATCTGCAACAGCAAGTACGTTGACATTCATTTTGGTTGTTTGGTCAACTGGCTCATAATAAACCGAATCTTTAAGCACGTTTAATCCGCCTTCCATTGCCAAAGTATTACCTAAAACAATTGCATCAACTTCATCTTTAGCACGTACCGCAGTCGCCATTTGAATAGGTTTGATGACAATTTTCTTTGCATTTTCAGTAATATCAGCAGGCGTGCCTTTAACTAAATCAAAGCCATCTTTCAATTTGATGAGACCAGCAGATTGTAAAAGTAACAATGCGCGTGATTCATTTGCGCCATCATTTGGAATAGCAATGGTTGCACCATTGGCAAACTCTTCAACTTTTTTAATTTTACTAGAGTAAATACCCATTGGCTCTAAATATGTTGTAGAGATTGGTGCAATTTTTTCTTTGTTGGATTGATTGAAAGCAACAAGATATGCATAAGATTGAAATGCATTGATATCGACTTCTTTGTTTGCCACAGCAGTATTCATTGCAACATAATCAGTGAAGTTTTTAACTTCTAATTTAATTCCAGCTTGCTTTGTTTCTGGTAGTGTTGCGATATAGCGCCAAATATCGGCATCTGAACCTGTAGAAGCCATGGTAACGACTTGTTCTTTACCTGCATCTGCTTGGGCAGCATCATTTTTTGGAGCTTCTTGTTTTCCACAAGCAGAAAGAGTGAGCACAGACGCGCTAAGTAAAACGCCAAACAGCTTTTTCATGAATAAATCCTAAGTAGCAAATGCAGTAGAATTTTGTCCTTTGCATTCTCGATCATTTAAATCGAATTTTTAACATTTTGAAAATAAATAATGCGGTGACGTACTTGTCTGATTGCGCTATCTATATTCTTTACATTTGAGGATTAGCAGTATGTTTTAAAAGAATTTTAATTGTTTAAAACAGACTCTAAAGATTTGTTTATCATATCAATAAATGAAAATTATACATAGTGGCTGCGTGTTGACATTGGGTAGTGATGTCGTTGCATGAATATCAATGTTTTTATTAATTTAATAAAGAAAACAAATGCTTTTGTTGAATGCTAAACGATAAATGATTAAATTTTATACTTATTCATAATATATAAATTTTTTAGGATTTATTATCTTTTTTTTAAATAAGTAAAATAAACTTAGATCTGCATCTATAGCAGTGCTCTGATAAGCGTTATTTCAAATTGTTAGGCGAAATAGGGTGATTTTATTCAAACAGTGATTGACATTGACACTACTGTCATACTTTAGCATGAAGATCTTATATACATCAAAGAGATCAATAAATGAAATTAATCATCTTTCTTTTAAGCAGTTTGTTATTGCTAAATACTGCATATGCTCAAAATAATGTTTATATCATTCATGGCTATGGTGCAAAGGTGGATGATCATTGGTTTGATTATATTGAGGAACATTTACAAGATAAAAATACTAAAGTTGTAAAGATCGCATTGCCGAACTCCAGCAATCCAAAGCTTTTACAGTGGAAGCAAACCTTAAAAAATAATATTGCTCAAATTGATCAGCATACATTTTTTGTTGCGCACAGTTTAGGATGTATTACGCTGCTTGATTTCCTGTCTGAATTGGATTTTCAACAGATAGGTGGTGTTGTCTGCGTATCTGGATTTTCGAATAAATTGGCAGTATTACCTCAACTGGATTCATATATCGCTGAAACAAATAAGGATTTTTCTTTTAAAAATAAAATATTAAATCGAAAAATGTTTATATCGAGTAATGATCAATATGTTCCAACTGATTTAAGTATCTCACTGGCAGAAAAATTAGAGTTTCCTTATGAAATTATTCCCAATGCTGGACATTTTTTAGCGAGTGATGGATATCGGGAATTTCCTCAATTATTAGATTGGCTTCAAATGGTCATTGGTGGTGTTGAGGCGGTAGGTGATTCAAATGATTCAGCGAAAAATCAATCAAGGTAATTAATCTTATATTTATTATTCTGGAAGAGCATTACTCACTAAAAATTTACCAAATAAAAAACCCGCCTAGGCGGGTTTTACAACTCAATCGAGTTTAAGCATTTTCACGAGCAATCGCACGGTAACCAATATCTTTGCGGTATTGGACACCATCAAAAGTCACTTTTTGGCAAAGTTCCAAGGCTTTTGCTTGCGCTTCACCAATTGTGTTGCCTAACGCTGTAACGCAAAGTACACGACCGCCAGCAGTCACTACATCACCATTGGCATTATTTGCTGTACCTGCATGGAAAACTTTAGCATCTGTCATTTGGGTATCTAAACCATAAATGACATCATCTTTGCTCGAAGTTTCAGGATAGCCTTTAGACGCAAGCACAATACCAACAGTTTTACGCTCATCCCATTCAGCTTCAGTAGGTAAGTTACCAGCAATACCAGCTTCTACTAAATCAACCAAAGAAGATTTTAAGCGCATCATGATCGGTTGAGTTTCAGGGTCACCAAAACGGCAGTTAAATTCAATGACACGAGGTTGCCCTTGCTCATCAATCATCAAGCCAGCATACAAGAAACCTGTATAAGTATGACCATCAGCTTTCATACCATCTACGGTTGGACGCATGACTTCTTTCATGACTCTGTCAAAAACATCTGCAGTCACAACTGGGGCAGGGGAATATGCACCCATACCACCCGTATTTGGACCTTGGTCAGCTTCAAAAATACGTTTATGGTCTTGTGAAGTTGCCATAGGTAGGATGTTGTCACCATCAATCATACAAATGAACGATGCTTCCTCACCATCAAGGAATTCTTCAATAACAACACGCGAACCTGCATCACCAAATTTATTGCCTGCAAGCATGTCATCAATTGCATCAAACGCTTCTTGATTGGTCATCGCAACAATGACGCCTTTACCCGCAGCAAGGCCGTCTGCCTTAATTACGATTGGTGCGCCATTTTTTTCTACAAATGCTTTGGCTGCATCCACTTCAGTGAATACATCATAGAATGCTGTAGGAATGTTATGACGTTTTAAAAAGTGTTTGGCGAAAGCTTTAGAGCCTTCAAGTTGTGCTGCAAATTGTGTTGGTCCCCAAATTTTAAGGCCAGCTGCTCGTCCTGCATCGACCACACCATTTACAAGCGGTGCTTCAGGACCAACAATAATGAGGTCAACGGCATTATTTTTTGCAAAGTCGATAATGGCAGGGTTGTTGAGAATATCTAAAGCAACATTTTCACATTTATGTTCAGTTGCTGTACCCGCGTTTCCTGGCGCAACAAAAACTTTAGTGACTTGATCGTCTTGCGCAATTTTCCATGCTAATGCATGTTCACGACCACCACTACCCAAAACTAATATGTTCATCTTATGGATCCTTTTTTAATCCCTCCCAACCTCCCTTTATACAGGATGGGTATCACGAATTTAAAGAGTCCTGTAGTTCGTGACAAGTCCCTCTTATGAAAAGAGGGACTTAGGGGGATTTTTAAATAATGATTTATTGTGAATTAGTGACGGAAATGACGCATACCCGTGAAGACCATTGCAATACCAGCTTCATCTGCTGCTGCAATTGTTTCTTCATCACGCATTGAACCACCCGGTTGAATAATACATTTGATACCGGCTTTTGCAGCGTTATCAATACCATCACGGAATGGAAAGAATGCATCAGATGCCATAACAGCACCTTCAACCACTAAACCTGCATGTTCAGCTTTGATCGCTGCGATACGTGCAGAGTTTACACGGCTCATTTGACCAGCACCGACACCAATGGTTTGACGGCCTTTAGCATAAACAATAGCATTGGATTTAACGTATTTGGCAACTTTCCAAGCAAAGATTAAATCATCGATTTCTGCTTCAGTAGGGGCACGCTTAGTTACCACTTTAAGATCATCTTTGGTGATCATACCGAGGTCTTGGTCTTGAACTAATAAACCGCCATTGACACGTTTATAATCGTATTGTGAAGCACGTTCATCAATTTTAGGAAGTTCGCCACATACCAGTACACGAACGTTTTTCTTTGCGCCAGTCACTTCAAGTACACCATCGGCAATACTTGGTGCAATAATCACTTCAACAAATTGACGGTCAACAATTGCTTGAGCTGTAGCAACATCTAACTCACGGTTAAATGCAATGATGCCACCAAATGCTGATTCTGGATCAGTTGCATAAGCAAGATCGTATGCAGCCTTAAGACCATCTAACGATACTGCAACACCACATGGATTTGCATGTTTAACGATGACACACGCTGGTTTTGCAAATGATTTGACACATTCAAGTGCTGCATCTGTATCCGCGATATTGTTATAAGAAAGTTCTTTACCTTGTAACTGCTTAGCAGTTGAAACCGATGCTTCAGTTGCAGTCGATTCTACATAGAAAGCAGCGGATTGATGTGGATTTTCACCATAACGAAGATCTTGTACTTTATTTAACTGGGTATTGAAAGTACGGGCAAATTTGTCAGCTTGACCTTCTTCTTTACCAACACGTGCACCGAGGTAAGAAGCAATCATGCCGTCATACTGGGCAGTATGTTCAAATGCTTTAACCGCTAAATCGAAACGAGTCGCATAAGATAAAGCACCATCCGCTTTAAGTTCTGCAATTACAGTTTCATAATCAGTCGCATTTACGATGATCCCCACAGAAGCATGGTTTTTCGCAGCTGCACGAACCATTGTTGGGCCACCAATGTCAATATTTTCAATTGCATCTGCAAGCGAGCAGTCTGGTTTAGCAACAGTAGCAGCAAAAGGATAAAGGTTTACGACAACAAGATCGATTGCATCGATGTTGTGTTCAGCCATGACAGCTTCGTCTAGACCACGACGAGCCAAAATGCCTCCATGAATTTTAGGATGCAGTGTTTTTACACGACCATCCATCATTTCTGGGAAGCCTGTGTGCTCTGAAACTTCAACTACAGCCACATTGTTGTCTTTAAGCAACTTATATGTACCGCCAGTAGATAAAATTTCCACCCCAAGAGCAACAAGGTTCTGGGCAAATTCAACGATCCCGGTTTTATCAGAAACAGAGATTAAAGCGCGTTTAATAGTCATGATCTTCGTCAACAGTTTTTAAGTCTAGAGATTGAACAGGTAGGCAAAATATAGGTAAAAAAAATGCCCACGCAAGCCGTGAGCATTTTATCATTTATTCACTCATTAAACCGTGAGCTTTTAACTTTTTGCGTAAAGTGCCACGGTTCAGTCCGAGAATCTCAGCAGCGCGAGTCTGATTCCCGCGTGTGTATTCTAAGACAACAGATAAAAGAGGTTTCTCCATTTCTGCTAGCACCATGTCGTACACTTGTGATGGTTGCTCACCTTGCAATTGTGCAAAATAGTGACGAACTGCGCGATCTACGTGAATACGAAGAGCGACGTCAGATTGTGCAGTAAAAATAGGAGATTTGCTATTCATGCGAGTTAATCCGAAAATCAAAATATTACTTGGGTAAAGTAATATATAAATGTGGTCTAAAAAAATCTGAGCTCCGTTTTAGATCCTAAAACGGTTGGCTCTAAAACAAGAACAATTAGCTTGCCACAAATCGTCGAGTTGAGTGAAAAATAAGCGTAACAATAGATTAATATTTGTTACAACACTCTTTTAAACAAAAAAATGTTCTACTTGCGCGATATTGGATATAAAGCACATAACAAAACAGTATTTTTTTTGAAAAAATGCGAGGAGTTTGCAGGACAAAGCTTTCGTGGCGCGTATGATACCATTGTCTAAGAAAAAATGAGCAAGAAAACTACATTTTTTTTCATTTTTTTATAATTTTTTTTAATTTTAAGGGTGAATAATGTCTAATTGGTACTGATCAAAACTTTTTCTTGGCTCTGTGACAACAAATTTAAAAGGATATGGGCTATTTTTAGGAATACGCTTAATTCCAACCAAACTTTCAATCAGATATTGCTCAGGTGTAATCACATGTGTAGCAATGACCTTATTTTGAGCTTTTAAGGTGACTCTTATTAGGGGTAATTCTAAGCTTTTAGAATATTGGTTATTGAGTTGACCCGAAAATTGAGTCTCGTCTCTACCAAGTGCTTTAACTTTAAGATGACTAATCACAATTTGTTTATAGCGTTGATCAACAGTATCACACTGTAAGACGGCACAGGTTTGGGTAAAGACAGTATTTAAAAACGGATAACGATCAGTTAAGTTTGGATTAAACCAAAGGATTTGAAATAATAAAATGCTGAGTAGGGCAAGGTTGATCAAGCTCCACGCCAGATAATAAAACGTACTTTTGGGTTTTATTAAATGTTGCCCGTAGTTATTTAAACCTTGTGATAGGTTTAAGCTTGGAATGTTATTGACCGGTTCATTGTTGAAATAATTCAAATTGTTTAAGTATGTTCTTAAATCAATATTGGAGTTTTCAATTTTACGATTAAAAATATCTAAGACATTGGTTTCGATTTGTCGTTTCGTCGTAATGAGGTTTTGTGCCTGATTTTGCACGACAGTATCAGGATCGATCTTGGGTTGAGCAGGTTGACTGTTTTGTAGATGGATTAATGCATTAAAATTATGTGAACATTTCGGACAACAAACCATACCCTGCGCAACAGTGAGTTGCGTAACTGATACTTTATAAACTGAAGCACAATTTGGGCATCGGGTTTGTTTTTCGGTCATAAATATTTATATTTTCATAGATTAAACAGCCTTACGCGACCCAGAAATTCTGCACCAGGTTTCTTCACGTTTCTCGACTTCTACTATATCAAAAAATTCAGAATAAATACTAGAAACATCAGTAACTTGCTCTTCTATTACGCCAGCAAGTGCGAACTCTCCCTCAGATTTAATCAAAGTTGAGAATTCTTTAGCAAGTGACATAAGTGGACCTGCAAGAATATTTGCAACTAAAATATCAGCCTGTTGGTTTTTAAATTCTGCATTGAACTCTTCAGGTAATCCAACATAAAGATTTTCAAGAACGCCATTCAGCTCAGCATTTTGTTTGGTTGCTAAGACGGCTTGTGGGTCAATATCTGTTGCATAGACTTTCTTCGCACCTAAAAGCAGTGCTGCAACACCGAGGATGCCTGAACCACAACCATAATCAATCACCACTTTATCTTTAACATCAGTTTTGCCTAACCATTGCAGACAAAGGAAAGTAGATGCATGGTTACCTGTACCAAACGCTAAGCCTGGGTCAAGTTTGATATTGACTGCATTCGCTTCTGGTGGCTCTATCCATTCAGGCACGATCCAATACTTTTCACCAATTTGAATTGGTTCATAGTAATCCATCCAAGAACGTTCCCATACTTGGTCTTCAAGAAATTCACTGCGCATCGGTTCAATTGGGAGTTGGGTGCGAATAAATGTTTCTAGTGCTGTTACATCAATGTCTTCGCCTTCTTCTTGCGCATAAATTCCTGTAACAATCACTTTATTCCACAGCGGAGTTTCACCTGGGAGTGGTTCAAGCAAGTCTTGGTTTTCAGCATCATCTAATGTCACGCTGACTGCACCTAAAGAACTTAACAATGTTTCAGTAAATTCAACTTGAGCTTGTTCTACAGTAATATGAATTTGTAACCACTTCACGGCAAAGACCTAAATCGTTTTCTTAAAGGCAGTATTGTAGCCGAAACTGGGAAGTTACGCTTATATTCAGTGGGAAAATAAAAAATGGATGCTTAAGCATCCATTTTAGTCGAGGTGTATTATCGCTTTAAGCAGCAGATTCAGTTTCAGTTGTAGCATGTCTTGAAATTAAGGCACCAAAAATAGCAGCGAAAATATACATAAAGATTGAGTAAACCGCTGCAGGCATCGCGACTGTAGAATTTGCGATGACAGTTAAAGCAATTGTCATGGCTAAGGTACTATTATGAATGCCGATCTCAAATGCACATGCACGTGCTTGAGCACTATTAATACCGAGTAATCTTGGAACGAAGTAGCCAATAACCAGACTGCAAATACAGAAAATCACCGTGGCTAGGCCAACTTGAGTCAGGTACTCCATGATATGTTCACGTTCTTTGGTGATGGCCCCAATAATAATGAGAATCAAAAACACCACTGAAAAAATTCGTAAAGGTTTACTTAATTTTTCAGTAAAGTGTGGCGCATAATGTCGAATGAGCATGCCGATACACACAGGAATTAAAATAATTGCGAAGACTTGCAGTATCTTACTGAACTGCATGGTGATTTGTTGCCCATCATTCATAAAGTATTGAATAGAAAAGTTTACGATTAAAGGCAAGGTAAAGGCAGCAATGACCGAGTTAATTGCAGTTAAGGTAATATTAAGTGCAATATCCCCTTTAAATAAATAACTAAATAGATTGGCGGTACTTCCTCCAGGTGAGGCAGCAAGTAACATTAAACCAACGGCAAGCAAAGGTGGGAGTGCAAGCACTTTACAAATGATAAAAGCGATACCGACCAAAAGTACCAACTGACAGAATAACGCAATCAATACGGCTTTAGGGTGTTTAGAAACTCGCGCAAAATCTTTTGGAGTAAGTTCTAAACCTAGTCCAATCATAATAATGGCGAGGGCGAGGGGAAGCATTATGGTAATTATCCCTGAATCCATAGTTTCATCCTTTTTGTTGTTTTACATCAATTTAATATGTGAATATTCCGTACTCGATTTGAGTGTAATCGAAAGATATCGAATTGAAAAATGAAATCTATGACTCAGAAATCTTCTTGGAAATATATGTTTTAAATATATAGCATTAGACCGAATAACAATTGATTCATCGTAGCTGTAAAACTATATGAATACAGATATTAATCAAGTCTACACACAGACTTGAAATAAAAAAGGTGCTCCATTTTTCAATGGAACACCTTTTTGCTCAGACATGCTATTTATAAAAGCAGGAATTTATAAAAGCATATGTCTATGCTTAAAGCTGATTATTGCGCTTGGATCGGATCTTCGCTTGGAGCGGCTTGACTCGGTTGCTCCATGGCAGGTTGTTCTGCTTGTGATGCATCATTTGTTGCTGGTGCATCTGCACTCGCTGGAGCAGATTGTTCTACAGCTGGGCGGTTTTCAATGGCTGGTTCAGGCGCTGCAGCAGCGGCGGTTGGGTTGCCACCTGCAGGTGCTGGGAAGCTAAATTGTAATTTACCATTTTCATTTGGTTCACATGTACCGTTAAAAGTTACACCCTTATTGGCGTAGGTGACCCAGTCACCTTGTTTTTTCTTGGCACATACCTGAATTTGCTTTTTCACTTCGGCTTTGCTGGTGTTTTCATCAGCAGCATGGGCAAAACTAAATGCAACACAACTGAGTAAAGATGCTGTAATTACTTTAGACATGGTATTTTTCATCATGATATTCCTTATATATAAAGTCTCGAAAAAAATAATTTGTCCGTGTATTGTCTATCGTATCGTGAGTTTTTGATAAGTTAAATTCTATTTGTAGGGCAGTCATGAAACGAAGTGTCAATTTATGTTGCCTATGTATAAGAGATGTTTAATCGTTCATACGCATGATTGAGGGAAATAATATTTGTAAAACTGCCTAAAACTAGAAGTAAAATTTTGCTATAATTTCCTGTCATTCTTTTATCTCTCATTTATCACTATGCATTATCCTAAAGTTTACGATGTCATTGTTATCGGTGGCGGTCACGCAGGTACGGAAGCGGCACTCGCTGCGGCGCGTATGGGTCGACAGACTCTGCTTTTGACTCATAACATTGAGACTTTAGGGCAGATGAGCTGTAACCCAGCCATTGGTGGTATTGGTAAATCTCACCTTGTTCGCGAAATTGATGCCTTAGGTGGTGCAATGGCATTGGCTGCGGATAAGGGCGGTATTCAATTTCGTATTTTGAACTCGCGTAAAGGCGCAGCTGTACGTGCAACTCGTGCACAAGCTGACCGTATCCGTTATAAAGCCGCGATTCGTCATACACTTGAAAATCAAGCCAATTTAGATATTTTTCAACAATCTGCAGATGACTTAATTGTTGAAGGCGATACTGTTAAAGGTGTAGTGACCCAAATGGGTATTCGCTTTGATGCGAAAACTGTGGTGTTAACCACAGGTACATTCTTAGGTGGCGTGATTCACGTTGGTCTAAATAATTCGTCAGGTGGACGAGCAGGCGATCCACCATCAATTTCGTTAGCAGCTCGTTTACGTGAATTAAATCTACCAGTAGGTCGTTTAAAAACTGGGACACCACCACGTATTGATGCGCGTTCTGTCGATTTTTCTGTGATGATTCCGCAACCGGGTGATTTCCCATCACCAACCATGTCATTTATGGGTGATGCTTCGATGCATCCTGAGCAAGTAAATTGCTATATCACGCATACCAATGCGCGTACCCATGAGATTATTCGTGGTGGTTTAGACCGTTCGCCGATGTATACCGGGGTGATTGAAGGTGTAGGCCCACGTTATTGCCCATCGATTGAAGATAAAATTCATAAATTTGCCGATAAAGATTCGCATCAGGTATTCCTTGAGCCAGAAGGCTTGGATACACACGAGCTTTATCCAAACGGTATTTCAACATCTTTACCATTTGATGTGCAGTTTGAGTTGGTACGCTCAATCCGTGGTATGGAGAATGCGCACATTCTTCGCCCAGGCTATGCAATTGAATATGATTATTTCAACCCGCAGTCTTTGAAATTCTCACTTGAAACCAAATCGATTAATAACTTGTATTTTGCAGGTCAAATTAACGGTACAACAGGTTATGAAGAAGCTGGTGCACAAGGTTTATTGGCGGGCTTAAATGCTGCACGTCGTGCATGGGATCAAGAGCAATGGACGCCTAAACGTGATGAAGCGTATATGGGTGTTCTTGTTGATGACTTGATTACTTTAGGTACCAAAGAACCGTATCGTATGTTTACTTCTCGTGCGGAATATCGTTTGATGCTTCGTGAAGATAATGCTGATCAACGTTTAACAGCAATTGGCCGTGAAATGGGCTTGGTTGATGATGAACGTTGGGCTTCTTATTGTGAAAAAATGGAAGCAGTTGAAAAAGAAACAGGTCGTTTACAACATCTTTGGGCTGCACCAAACAATCCAATGGGTAAAAAATTCGTTGAATTGACCGGTGCTGATCTTTCTAAAGAATGTTCTGCAATCGATTTACTTAAACGCCCAAACATTAACTTTGCACAAATTGCTGAATTAACTGGTTCTGAAGTATCTGCATTTGTCGGTGAGCAGATTGAAATTGCTGTGAAATACGAAGGTTATATCAATCGTCAGCAAGAAGATGTTGCGCAAATGAAGCGTTTGGAAGACACCAAAATTCCTGCTGATTTTGATTATGATATCGTTTCAGGACTTTCTCGTGAAATCACCATGAAACTGAAAAATGTATTACCTGAAACATTGGCACAAGCCAGCCGTATTCCAGGGGTAACACCTGCTGCTGTTCAATTGGTGATGATTACAATTCGTAAAAATAACCAAGCGAGAAAATCAGCTTAAGATGTTGAATTGTAAGAAACCCGCTATATGCGGGTTTTTTTATTGTCTCTAGCTTGTCTTTTCTTGCTTATCTTTGTTAAAGCTAAATTTACGATTTATTATTAAAGGCATATTTAAAATACACAGATCCAATCTAACTTTATAAAAATAACTCCTAAACAGAATTGATGAAAAACAAAGCAGTTTTAATTATTTTTCAGATTGCAAAATCATGGTTATAGTCAATTTACATTCAAACGAGAGGTGAACACCATGACAATGAAATCAATCCGCTACAATAGTGCTGAACTTGCGTGCTGTAACATGTGATGTTTAACATACTCCAATAAATCCCATGTCTTGTGGACATGTAAAAATGTGACATGGGTTTTATATCAGCGCAAAAACAATAAAATTTAAAAACAACAATCAAAACAATAAATCAAAGAGCCGAAAGGCTCTTTTTATTTTGATTGTTTTCGCTTGGATGAAGTCGATAGATTATTCAATTTCATGTACCGCATTAAACACTTCAACAGGCTCAATTCGGACAATCTTTTTACCAAAACTTCTTAACCACCATACCAATTGTGAGGTAAACGGGACTACAGCACTGACTTGATACAACTCTTCATTCAGTTGTTCAACTTTTTGCTCTTTACTGAGTTGGCTCTCCGTAAAGTATTGTGCATCATCTTCGTGCATAACTAATTTTAATTCAACATTTTCGGTCGGTCGAGAAAAGTCGACTCTAAAGCCCAGCGCACCAGAATCGATATATTCATCAATATCGAATTTGACTGGGTGTAAAGCACGTAAATCTAAAACAGTTGCAGATTTAAAACGGTGTAATGCAAAGGTTTGAACTTCTGTCTTGTCATGACGCGTACAAATCAAATAGATAATTGCACCTTTTTGAACCAAACCTAAAGGATTTAGAGTATAAGTTTTCTCTTCACCCTGATAACCACGTGCACGATAGACACATTCAATTTGTTTATCTTGTAGTAGTCCTTCATAAATGGCTTGCTGTGCATGTCTTTCCACCAGAGGAGGGATTACTGGTTGGCTTGCAGGCACAATTCGAACACGGTTAATCCATTGTCGAACATTGTTCTGCGTAGAAAGGCTACGCCGTGCCAAATCGAACCAAGGGTTCATTTCATCAATTAAACTCGGTGGAAGCAGGTGTTTTAAATGTTCTTCAACCATCATAAACGTGACTGCTTGCGAGCTGGTCATATGCGGCAGACTTTGGATCGGGGCATCTGAACGCCAACGCCAGCCTTGCGGTACGGTTTTGTTACTCTCGATAGGAAAGCGTTGAGCAATCTGATTTAGATCACGCTGAATGGTGCGTAAGCTGATTTCGATCCCTTCACGTTCTAAAACTTCTTGTAATTCACGTGTGCCCATCCACTTCCCAGTAGAGAGTCGGGACAGGATTTGCCATTGGCGATAGAGGCTATTGGAAGTTTCTTTTTCTTGTGCAGACATGGTTTGGTATCAATGGAATCGTGAATGTTTAAGGGAAATAAATCAGCTACACAATAGAAAATTAAAACTGATTCTGCAAGTTATATCCTGTGAGTAGTTGCTTAGGTATTGAAAATATTAGCTAAAAAATTTTGAAACAAGTTCGATCAAAACTCACATTGAGTGCAATAGTAAACAATGAATTAATAAAACTGAGCCAGAAAGATTTAATTGTACAGGTGAAGAATACAGGATATGGCGATTTAATAATATTTTGGCATTGATATTGCATTATTAAAGAAGCCATTAGAGAAGATAAAAAGAGGTTTGTATGCTAAAAGAAACCATAGATACAAATTCAAGCAATGAGAATTATGCAGATCGCTTCGCTTTGCCAATTGCTGAGGCAGAAGAAAAAACTGAAACGACGAATCAACAACAGATAGGAAATATTCAACAGGCCATTAATCTAAATATCGATGCACAACAAGCCTCACATCATTTACTTAAACAGATGAATTCGGTTTTTTTTAATGAAATGACGGATGATCAGGTTCTTTCGCCCGAAACTGCTGAAAAAATTGAAGATTGGTTATCTCAACACAGCATTTACCAACTTGAAAAACTCAATGAAACAGCCAAAGCACATTTTTTATATCAAGGAATTACTTTGCGGTTTATGGTGAAACATCAGGAATTGATCGAACCATACCGTTTGATTTAATTCCGCGTGTGATTGCCAAGCAACAGTGGAACAAGATTGCAGCAGGCTGTACACAGCGTATTCAAGCGTTAAATTTATTTTTAGCTGATATCTATAATCAACAAAATATTTTAAAAGAAGGCTTAATTCCAGCAGTACAAGTGCTATCGCATGAAGCTTATCAACCAGTGATGATGAATCATCGCTTGAATGGAAATATTTACAGTCAAATCAGTGGAATTGATATTGTTCGGGACTGCAAAGGTGAATTTTTTGTCTTAGAAGATAATCTACGTACGCCTTCAGGTGTGTCCTATATGCTTGAAAGTCGTAAGATGAGTCAAAAACTTATGCCTGAATTATGCAATCAACACGTTGCCAATATTGAGTTGTATCCGCAATTGTTGCGTGACGTTTTGGCTGAAAATTCAAAAGTAGATTGCCCAACAATCGTGGTTTTAACACCAGGACGTTATAACAGCGCCTATTATGAACATTCATTTTTAGCAAGGGAAATGGGTGTGCCATTGGTGACATCACGTGATCTTTTTGTTGAAAACGACAAGGTTTATGTGAAAACCATCCGTGGACGTCAACAGGTTGATGTAATTTATAGGCGTTTGGATGATGGTTTTTTAGACCCATTAAGCTTTAGACCTGATAGCACTTTAGGTGTTGCAGGGCTAATGTCTGCTTATTTAAGTGGAAATGTGGTGATTGCCAATGCACCTGGTACAGGCGTTGCAGATGATAAGTCGATTTACCCCTATGTGGATCAAATGATCGCTTATTATTTAAATGAAAAACCAATTTTATCCAATGTACCGACGTATCAATGCCGTGAAGCTGAAGCTTTGGATTATGTTTTGGCAAATCTGGATCAATTGGTGGTAAAAGAGGCTCAAGGTTCAGGTGGTTATGGGATGCTCATCGGTCCTAAAGCAACTGAACAAGAAATTGATCTATTTAAAATGAAGTTAATGGCTTCACCCTCTGCGTATATTGCGCAACCCACCTTAAATTTATCTGTTGCACCAACACTAACTTCCCAAGGAATTGCTGAACGTCATATTGATTTACGACCATTTATTCTCAGCTCACCAGAACGCATAGAAATTGTTCCAGGTGGCTTGACTCGTGTTGCGATGCAACAAGGTTCACTGGTGGTCAACTCATCACAAGGTGGTGGAATTAAGGATACATGGGTAATTGATGAATATTCAATTTAGCCCCACCTTCAAATAATCCCAGCCAAAGGAGAGCAAACATGATTTTACTCAGTACCAATGCACAGAATATATTTTGGTTAGGACGCTATTTAACCCGGATTCAATATTTATGTAGTCAATTTCCATTTAAAACCAATGAATTGGCTTTAGACTATGCACATGCTTTTTGTTTACCTGCATTTGATGCAAGTTCTTTAAATGAATTGATTTTAGATAATGAGCAACCTGCATCATTTCATCAGCATTTTTTATGTGCCAAAAATAATATTCATGATTTACGTGGGGTGATTTCAGCACAGTCCTTTGCCGAATTAAATCAGTTATTACAACAGGCAGAGCAAAATGCTGGTTTTATTTGTGATGTTTGTGAAGAGTGTAATGATGTATTAGAGGCCGAGGATGATGAATTGTTGTTTCTATTTTTTAGCTTAGGGCAAAAAATGGAACAATTTGATCGTCAATTGCGTCTGAATCAAGATAAATCAGTGACTTTGATACAATTGAATCATTTGATTGATCGTTTAGATCAACATGGTATGTGTAGTTTGCCTGAAGTTTGGGAAGAACTAAAAAAACAACCAGACCGTATGAATTATTATCATTTTAGTGACCATATTGACTCGTTATTTGAATTGGATCGCTTATGAAACTGATGATTAATCACCAAACGCATTACCAATATTCTGAATGGGCAAAAAATAGTATTCAGTATATCAAGATGACACCACAGTCTAATCTACATCAACAGGTGACGGGTTGGCATGTCAGCGTTCCTGGTGAAAAACACATTAAAAAAGATGCCTTTGATAATGTCTGGTTGACCAGTTCGCAAATTGAGCCTTATCAACAAATGTCCATTATGGCGCAGGGGATTGTCGATATTAATGTAGACAATCAATTTGGTATAGAAGATCAGGTATCACCTGTGGTTTTTTTACAGCCAACCACTGCAACCTTGTGCAATACAGAAATGATTGCTTTTGCTGAACAATATATAACGCATAAGCGTTGGGCAAATTTCAAAAAATTAGCAGAAGCTTTGTTGCAACATATGCCTTATATCAGCGCAAGTACCACAGTAACGCATACCGCAATGGAGTCTTTTTCAGCACGGCAAGGGGTATGTCAAGATCATAGTCATGTCTTGATTGCGATGGCGAAAGCATTGGGTGTTCCTGCTCGCTATGTCTCTGGTTACTTATATGTAAATAATCAATCGCATTTAGCAAGTCATGCTTGGACAGAGGTATTTTTAGATGGTAAATGGCATGTTATTGATGTCAGTAATCAATTATTCCGTCCAGAATCACATGTCTATGTAGCGATTGGACGCGACTATTGGGATGTTGCACCCGTTCGTGGAGTAAGAGAGCAAGGTGGCACTGAAACCATGTACTCTATTGTTCAAGTGCTTGCATGTTAGTGATGGCAATGGTAAATAGTGTGAATAATTGCAGAATGTGATTAATCTCAAATTTAGTTGTATAGGTAGTTTCATGACGTATTGCTGTGCTTTAAGACTCAAACAAGGTTTAGTATTTATTAGTGATACTCGTACCAATGCTGGAGTCGATCACATTTCTGTATATCGAAAACTTTATACGTTTGGGGTAAAAGGCGAACGCTTTATTTGTATTCAAACTTCTGGCAACCTTGCAACGACCCAAGCGGTGATTGGACATTTAGAAAATCATTTGGCACTTAAGCAAGAACCCAATTTGTATAGTGTGAATACAATGTTCGAGGTCGCTGGATTGGTTGGGCAAACCCTGCGCAAAGTCATCGCAGATGTCACTGAAGATACTCAAGAGCAAAGTAACTATTATTGTAGTTTGTTGGTTGGTGGTCAGATCAGTGGAGAGGAAATACAGCTTTATAATATTTATCCGCAAGGTAATTTTATTTCTGCAACCAGTGATACGCCTTATTTCCAAATTGGTGAAAGTAAATATGGTAAACCAATTTTAGATCGTGCCTTAAGTTATGATATGCCTTTAGATGAAGCGTTACGTTGTAGTTTAATTTCATTTGATTCGACTTTACGTTCAAATGTATCTGTTGGTATGCCATTAGATGCGATGATTTATCTTAAAGACAGCCTAGAGGTACCAAAAGGCAAGCGAATTAACGACAGTGATCCTTATTTTCAACACATCAGCAAACAATGGTCTGAAACTTTAAAGAAAGGTTTGCAAGATTTACCTAAACCGACTAATGATTATTTTGAATAATACTGTATGTGCTTTAAAGCGAGTTTAATCTCGCTTTTTTTATATTAAAAATTATAAAGAGGTCGCATAAATTCAATCCTATGTTTCTTTTATTCTAAAATTTATATCGAGACAATTGTCTAGGTGGATCATAATTTACTTTGTGTTTTTAATGATAAATATATATTAAATCACTGTTTTAAATTAAAAAATTAAAGAGCACGGTTGCTATGTATTTAGTTTAAAGCAATCCATATAAAAGAATAGATAAACAATTAAATAATAAAACGTTAAGGCTTGTATGATCGCAAATAATTGTTTATAAATAATGAAAGTTAAAAATAGAAGAATTACATGACTTTTCAATTATGCTACGCAAGTAAAACAACTTCACCCCATCACCAAATACTCAATGATTTAAGAGATATTTTAGGTGAAGCGAGAGATTTTAATATACTTCATCAAGTTCAAGGCGTTCTGTATTTTGCAGATGAGCATTTTTTTCAATGCCTAGAAGGTGAGGAAGTGGTTATCTTACATGTATTGGAAAAACTGCATAAAGATCCAAGACATCATCAGATCAAGCTGTTTAGAGCAGGCCATGTTGAGCAAGGGCATTTTTCACAGTGGTCTATGAAATACGTGAGACGAAATGGCAAAATTCAACAATACTTCGAGAGTAAGGGCTATAACCATTTTCGCCCATTAAGTTTAGATGAACAGGATATCCCGACATTACTTAAACTACTCTATGAGATTGAACAGCCAGAAGAATTTGTCTAAAACCTGAAAACCATTAAAAAATCCAAGCGATGGCTTGGATTTTCATCTTGAATCGAGAATGCTTGCTCAAAGTTTTTTACGGATAGGACGTGTACTCATACGACAGAGTAACTCATAACCGATCGTACCATTGGCAGCAGCCACATCATCGACCAAACGATCCTTGCCCCACAGTTCAACGACTGTACCTAGTGGTGCATCTATTATGCCAGTGACATCAATTGCGATCATATCCATTGCGACACGACCAATGATCGATGCCATTTGGCCATTGATGCTGACATAGTTTTGTTGAGGAAAAGCACGCGGATAACCATCCCCATAACCTATTGAAACAATGGCGATATCCATTTCATTTTTGGAGACAAATGTAGAGCCATAGCCTACAGATTCACCTGCTTGAATATGATTGAGTGCAATGATTTCAGCGGTAAAGCTCATGACAGGTTTGATGTCTAACTCAGCAACGCTTCGATCTGCAAAGGGAGACGCGCCGTAAAGCATGATACCTGGACGTACAAAGTCAAAATTCAGTTCAGGCCATTTAAAAATAGCAGCAGAATTGCAGCATGAAGCTAAGATCGGTTCACAAGCAGCTTTTACCTGTAAGAATTGATCTTTCTGTTGTTCATTTAACGGGTGATGATCCGCATCTGCATTGGCAAAATGCATTGCCAGTACACAGGTAAAGCCTTCTGCTTTGAGTGATTGAATCACTTCAATAATTTCAGCCACCTTAAAACCCAATCTGTTCATACCGCTATTGAGTTTTACCCAGACTTTTAAACCTTTGTCGATATATTGTTTTTTATGTGCACGTAACCAAGCCAATTGTGGCTGATGATGTACAACGATTTCAAGGTTATTTTCAAGAACACTAATCATTTCATCAGCGCTGAAAATACCTTCGATAAGGGTAATCGGTTGTTGATAGCCTAATGCCCGAATCTCTAAGGCTTCAGCAAGGCAGGCGACACCAAAGGCATCAGTCGCATTTAAGGCGGCTAAACAGTCCTTGACGCCATGTCCATATGCATTGGCTTTAACCATACTGACAATTTTAGCGTATGGTGCAAGTTGTTTGACTCGGTTTAAATTATATTGCAGTGCTGCACTGTTAATATAAACTGTTGCTTGACGCACCCTAGTTACTCCTGAGGAATGGCAAAGATTGAATAATGCTAAATCGCATAAATAGAGATAAAAGCCTAACTTTAAAAAAAGTGCAGCTTTAAAACGCTAAATATTGTAGTCCTATCAGCTTTAAATAAACATAAACATTTGTGTTTTGAATGGTTTATTGATTTTGTATCGATAAAATTTTTGCTAAGTGTCTTGCACATAATTTGTAAAGATATAGCACTTTATTTTTTAAATAAAATCGTACATTTTATATTTAAATTTAAGGATTTATTTCGGAGGGTGTATGGGAACATGGTCACATGAACCATTTGGAAATGATACTGCAAGTGATTGGGCCTATGAGTTTGAAGAGCAAGATGGGCATGTTGTCATTGAACAAGCTTTTGATGAAATGATTGATATGGCAACCGAAGAGTTTATCGATGCCGATATTGGTTGTATTGCGCATGCTGCAGCAGATGTTTTAGCTAAATCATTTGGTGAAGGGATTGAAGAAAATGAATATTATCCTGAACCTGTAGAAAAATGGCTTGAACAAAATAAAAACAATGTCAATTATGCGCTTATTCCCAAAGCATTGACTGCATTATTATTATTGACCAGTGAAAACTCTGAATTGGATGAGCTTTGGCAAGATTCAGATGATTATGATGAATGGACTAAGAATATTGAAACATTGAGAGAGACTTTAAGTTCCAAGATTTGAAGATTAAAATCTCATCTCAACAGCAGTGTTAAATGATGCTAACTTTATTGATCAGCATTATTCTTCATCTTGATATTGCGCATAATACTCAGGCGATAGATTACTAAAGCGCGTGTATTGACCTTCAAAGGCTAAACGCACAGTCCCGATCGGGCCATTACGTTGTTTACCAATGATAATTTCAGCTGTGCCTGCTTCTTTCGACTCTTTGTTATAAACCTCATCACGGTAAATAAACATAATTAAATCGGCATCCTGCTCGATTGCACCTGATTCACGCAAGTCGGACATTACCGGACGTTTATTTGGGCGGTTTTCCAGAGAACGGTTAAGCTGTGACAGTGCAATAACAGGGCACATCATTTCCTTGGCAAGGGCTTTTAAGCTTCGTGAAATTTCACCAATCTCACCGACACGGTTATCACCCATGCCTGGCACTTTCATCAATTGTAGATAATCGATCATGATACAACCCAGCTTGCCACCATGTTGTTTGGCAATACGTCGTGCACGTGCTCGAAGTTCCGTTGGTGGCAGTGCAGATGAATCATCAATATAAAGATGTTTTTCTTGTAGCTGTAAAATGGTTCCTGTGACTTTAGACCATTCATCGCCATCAAGTTTACCTGAACGTAAATGCCCTTGATGGACTTTACCGTATGCTGAAATGAGACGCATGGCGATAGAGTCTGCTGGCATCTCCATAGAGAAAACCAGTGCTGGAAGATCACAGTTAAATAACACACTTTCTACAAGGTTCATGGCAAAGGTTGTTTTACCCATCGACGGACGTGCAGCAACAATGATCATATCACCAGCTTGCATACCAGAGGTTTTATTGTCTAACTCCATAAAACCTGTGGTTAAACCAGTGATATTGCCTTCCATTTGAGAAAGTTCATTTAACTTATCAAAAACGTCTGCTACAACTGAGGTAATGGCTTTTGGCCCTTGTGCTTTGGCATTGTTATTATGTTGTTCTGCAATAGAGAAAATATTGGTTTCAGCAAGATCAAGAATTTCACTCACTTCACGACCTTTGGTGTCATAAGCATTTTGCAGGATTTCATTGCCTACTTTAATCATGCTTCTTAACGTTGAAAATTCTTTGATTTTGCCCGCATAGGTTTCTAGGTTATAGAAACTTGAAGGTGAATCGGACATTAATTGCATTAAATATTCTTCACCGCCAATTGCATCAAGCAAGTTTTGCTTAATCAGCCAATCGTTGACTAAAACTGCATCATATGGAGAGTTTTCTTGTGCCAATTTTTCGATTGCACGGAAGATATATTTGTGACGTGTTGCATAAAAATCAGTTTCATTCAAAGTATCACTGACTTGTTCAAAAGACTCAGCAACCGTCATCAATGCAGCCAGTACAGCTTGTTCAATTGCCAAGTTATGAGGAGGCGTACGAAACTCTTTTAACTGAGCATTGTCTTTGTTTTTTGCATCAGTGCTGAAGGGATTCTGTTGAGCTGTGGCAGTTGCCTGAGACATATAAAACCTTGATTTTTAAATCGTGCAAAAACATTATTTACGTAATGTACGTGTGTACTGAAGTACTCACTTATCTTAATGCAAAATACTAAAAGTATCTAACAGTAATACCGATAAGTAGGGGAATGAATCAACTAGAAACAATTTCAGCTGATCCGAGGTGAAATTTAAAGATAAAAAAAGAGCATACAAAAGTATGCTCTTTTTTTTGCAAAAAATTACTCAGATACGATAGTAACGAGAACTTCAGCAGTAACATCATGATGCAATTGGATTGCGATGTTAAATTCGCCAGTGTGACGAAGTGCACCGTTCGGTAAACGAACTTCAGCACGGTCAACAACAAGACCAGCATTTGTTAACGCGTCAGCGATATCACGAGTACCGATTGAACCGAATAATTTACCTTCATCACCAGCTTTCGCAGTGATAACGATGTTTACTTCGTTCAATTGGTCAGCACGTGCTTGAGCAGCAGCTAAAACTTCAGCTTCACCTTTCTCAAGTTCTGCGCGACGAGCTTCAAATGCAGCAGTATTCGCTTCAGTCGCTGCAACTGCTTTACCTTGAGGGATAAGGTAGTTACGGCCGTAACCAGCTTTAACTGAAACTTTATCGCCTAATTTACCAAGGTTTTTAATGCGTTGTAATAAAATAATATCCACGGCTCAACCTCACTTATGATTGTCAGTGTAAGGAATCAACGCTAAGTAGCGAGCTTGTTTAATAGCAAGCGCTAATTGACGTTGGTAACGAGCTTTAGTACCTGTAATACGGCTAGGAACAATCTTGCCGTTTTCAGTGATGTACTGTTTTAAAGTGTCGATATCTTTGTAGTCGATGTACGTAACGTTCTCAGCTGTAAAGCGGCAGAACTTGCGACGACGGTAAAAACGTGCCATTGATGTTCTCCTTATGCTTCAACAGAATCTTGAGCTTGTTGTGCTTCTTCACGTTGAGCTTTACGCGCACGTTTTTCTTCAGCACTCTTAGCGAGTAAAGATTCTTCAGTGATTGCGTTTTCACGACGGATAATCACATTACGAAGGATTGCATCGTTATAACGGAACAATTCTTCTAATTCATTAAGCGTAGTTTGGTTACATTCAATGTTCATTAAAATGTAATGCGCTTTATGGATTTTGTTAATTGGGTAAGCCAATTGGCGACGGCCCCAATCTTCAAGACGGTGAATTTGACCTTCAGCATCTTTGATGTGAGAAATGTAGCGTTCTACCATTCCCACAACTTGATCGCTTTGGTCTGGGTGTACCAGAATTACGATTTCGTAGTGACGCATTGTCAGCTCCTTACGGTTTATACAGCCCCAACCTTAAAAAGATTGAAGCAAGGAGTCACAATCAGCATAAACTTTAAACAACAGTTTAAAAGCCAATAGATTGTGCCGCAAAAATTGCGAGCGCTTATTATAGGAAAGTTTGTGCGTAAACACAATTTAATATTCAAATATTTATTGGAATAACCACTAAAATTTTACAGCCCCGAGATTGAATTTCATCTTGTACCTATTTAGATTGAAAATGAATAAAAATATGGATCGCTAAAATGACAAACTACAGTACTGAAAAACTTGAAACCATTGAATCTTATATTGAAAACCCTACACAAGACTTCTACTTTGATGTTTTTGATGGTCGTTATGACATTGTCATGGTGGTGGATTGGAGAGAAGAGGATGATGCAATTATTGGCTATTGTGAAAATATTTTAGAAACTGGACAATTGTCTGCTGAACTTGAAAATGCTGATAATCAACAAGGTTTTAGCATCACAATTCATTATGGTGAGAAATCATTGTTGATTCCTTATCAAGGTGAGGGTGCTGATCGTGATACAACTTTACGAGCACTCAATGAAATTTTACATCCAGAGTATGAAATCCGTTTCTGTAAAGCTTCTGATGGTTCAGACACATTAGAATTTATTCCACTTCCGAAAAGATTATGGCATCAACTGGATATGAAATATGCGGGAAAAATGGATGCGTTATTTGCTCGGTTTGAGCATGATTCTGTTTTTTTTGGAAGTTAATTGGGTCACTCAATTAGAAGTTAAATTGAATAAAAACGTGAATTTATTGATTAAATTAATTCATGATTTATTTTGTCGTAATAAAAACACCACAAAGCCCTTAAAGTTTGGATCAGTATCAAATTTAAGTTGCTGATTCCATTTACCATGTTGTACCAAGCCAATTTTATAAGGCAGTTTCAATGTTGAAGCCTTGGTTAAATAAGTCTGATAATTTGGAATAGTCGAAGAGCCTTGATAGGTTTGAATCACCATTTCATCAATATTTTCTCTAAATAGCCTAAGTGTATCTGGATCACGCAGATTGGCCCAATCCATCAAACTGGTGATGCTGAGTTGATAGTGCTGTGGTAACTGCTTTCTAAGCTGTTGTAGAAATAAGCCATACGCTTTTAAATTTTTAGTTGGCGCATCAAAGTCAATTTGAATACCTTGAATGTGATTGCCTGCGCTTTCCCACTGTCGGACGCGTTGTAAAATTTTTTCTATTTCAGTACCTTGCCAATTTAAATGATGATTTCGAAAAACCAACCATACCTTCTGATGTGAAATTTTAACCACAGAAATGCCTTGTTGGATCAAGATAGATTGGTTGGAATTTTTCTCCAGCCTAACTTCACCTTGTAAAATATAGATTTCCTTAGCTTTACTTAAATAAGGCGCAGACTTGATATTTCCCCAAATCCAAAAGGCATCATAGTCATTTGCATTGACCTGATCTGAGGCTGTTGCGGATTGACTCGGTTGACATGCCATTAATCCTAGACAACATTGAACTGTCAGTAAAACCGAGAAAATCTGTTTAAGCATGAATCAGCTACCAATAATATTTTAAAGATTTTGCCCATGTGGTATTTGGATAGTCACGTTTAATTTGTGCGTACCATTGTTTACGTGTAGATTTTGTGGCGTCTTTTCCACCACAGACATTTATACTACTCGGTGAATAACACATAATTGCGCGATAAAGTGCATAAGCTTGTAATTCACTTTTAGAATTCGATTTAATAATTTCCTTATAGACCTCACCACGACTAAAAGCCTCACCTGTAAAGGCATTTTTCGGCTGGCTAAAACTTGGACCATAGTAATAGTCACCATAAAAATTTTCTAAAGCAGTGCCTTGATTACGCATATATTCACCTAGGCATAAACGATAAGTTAAATTTTTCGGATTTTTTTCTAAGCCAGCTGTTAAGGTACTTAATTTAGGGCATTTGAGTGTTGGTGTAATTTCATGACCATTCCAAACAAAAACTTCGAAGTGGGGTTCTGACTTATAAGCTTTAATTTTACTGTTGTATGCTTTGTATTCTGAGGCATCTTGAGGTAACCAAGTGGTATAGGCTTTATTGAATACCACATAGTTTTGATTCATAAAGCTTTTATCTAATAATGTATACAAAGCCAGATTTTTTTTATCAGCTGAACTGTCTTTGGCAGTAATGATACTTTCCAAAGCTTTGACATCGGCAATTTGAGTAATGAATGCTTTCTGTAAGCTTGCTTGTTTGATTTTTGAATGTTTTCCTAAAAAAGCATTTTGGTTATTGGTGTTTTTATAGTGAATCGCTAGGGCGACTTCTGCCAAAGTTTTTTGATAAGGATTAGCAGAAATTGCGAGTAAATGATCCCAATATTGTTCAACCAGATTTTTATCACTACTTTTTTCAAGAATGACCCCTTTAAGCGTATATTGGCTGAGTTCTAAATAATTTTGAATGGAATTGGGTTTTTGTTTTGGTAAATAATTTAACGCATCTTGCGGTTTTTTCAGAATAAAATATAAATGAACGGCTTGTAAATAACGGAACAACTCAGGTTGCTCCTTAAATACAGGTTTTTGTGCATTTAACTCGGACCAGCTAATTGGCCGGTACTGTGTAGAATCACTTTGACGCATATACATCAGATCATAGATGGCTAAAAAGAAAGGATCGTTGAGTGTTTTTGCGTTGAAGTTTTCTAAACCAAATACCTTGCGATCTATTTCGGCCGGCAATGTGGACATATCGAGATTGTAATAATCTGATGTGGGGTGATCCATCTGCCAAATCATCTCTTTGACTAGCGCATCTTGTTGATTGGCAATCCAGTAGCCTCGGCGTAAAAAGCCTCTGGCACTGGCTACGTATTGACCTTTAGGATAAAGCTTAAAATAATCAGTAATGCGATTAAAAAAAGTTTTAAGAAGTACTTGATCAACTTTCTGAGTATCTAAATCACCATAAGTTCCTAATGACTGGCTATACAGCTCATTTAATGTCGTACGGATGAGCATGTATTGAGCTGTTTCTTTTAACCAAGGGTCATCAACTTGGCTTATGGCTGTAAATATTTTAGTTGCTGAGGAATAGTTAGCTTTGTAAAATAAAATGATCCCATTTAAATAAGAAGCATACTGTTGAGCGGACTGTGTCCATTCTGTATTGACTTGAATCAGTGGAATGCTTTGTTGACAATTTTTGATCTGATTTCGTTGTTCTAACAAGCTGCTTTTTTCGTCTTGAGATATTTTCTTGTGATTTGAAACCTGTTGAAGAAAAACTTCAGCACCAGATTTGAGCGTTATACAGCGCTCATCATAGACGTGATCATTTGCATCATAAAAAGCACGTTTGTTTGGAATTTTATTTTCAGATGCTTGAGTTAATTCGGTAGGGTAAAAAGGGACTAAGCCACTAGACGTATCCCATAAACTCATTTTATCAACTTCAAATGCTTTGATACTTGCTAAACCTTTGTCACTTAGCAGTAGCATCATGTTGGTTCTATTGTCATTGGCTGGATAGAGTACGGGGAGGTTTAATATACGATATTGATTGTTGTTTAGGTCAAAAGTTGGTGATGCGATTTCTTCTGCAGCGCCAGCAAAGCTAGAACTAGGATGAACTACCAAAGGTAAACCGATAAGAAGGACATATTGCAGTGTTTTATTTTTAAAAAGCATAAAGTGCCTATCGTTATAATAAAAATTTTAATATTTTAATTTTATTTATGCAGATAAAAAAAAGATAGAGAGAACTCTATCTTTTTTTAAAACAGTGGCAAATGAGGTGCAGGGGAGACATAACTAAAACTAAAGCTCACACTGAGCGCTGTAATTAGAATGACGGAATACAAAAAATATTTTTTTGCCCAGACCTGATCATTTTCAGCTTTAAATCCAATAATCGATAAATATACCCAATAGGCACATAAAGCATTAAAGGTAATAAGGAAGAAAATGTTGGTATAGCCAAAACAATACAATCCATTTAAAACTGCAGCAAACAGAATAACGTAAATTAAACTTTCAACTTTCGTGCGAAAAATTGAACGGGCTACAGGTAAAATTGGAATATTTGCATTTTTATAATCATCAAATCGATAGATTGCAATTCCCCAAGAATGTGGCATTTGCCAGAGTGCATAAGCTAAAAAAATCAGCAAAGCGGCAACATCAAACCCGTTGGAAACAGCAGTATATCCAATTACAGGAGGGCTTGCGCCAGAAATACTTCCAATCACAGTTTGGTGAATGGTAGTACGTTTACTCCAAAGACTATAAAAAATCACATACACAACAAAGCCGAGTACAGCAAAGCCAAATGCGTAGGCGTTGACAAAAAACCACAACAAAGCAAAGCCAATTAAACCGAGCACAGCAGAAAAAATTAAAGCAACTGTTGGGCTGATGGTTTTTTTGACGAGCGCACGATTCATTGTACGTTGCATTTTTTGGTCAATGTCTTGGTCAATGACATTATTCACCACACAGCCAGAGGCAACGACAAGCGTAGTACCGAGTAATGTGATGAGAAGTAAAAGGAAATCTACAGAACCTTGAGCGGCTAAGAAAAAGCCGCCCAAAGTGGTAACGAAGTTACCAAAGAGAATTCCTGGCTTAGTCAGGAATAGATATTTTTTCAACATGACACCCTAGAGCATCATGTTTGAATGTAAGTAGTTCATGATCCATACAGAACCAATTAATAGAACTGCAATCGTCAGAATCGTATAGATGAATGCAATCACATTCCAGCGTTGTTCAGAAGATGAATTCATGTGCAAGAAGAAAACTAATTGTACAAGAACCTGAGCAATCGCAGTGATCGCAATCGTTGCAACAACCGCACCACCAGTCATTCCTTTCATCACCATCCCGAAAGGGATGATGGTCAATACGACAGAAAGAATGAAGCCGATAGAGTATTGTTTGATGTTTCCGTGCGAAGCACCAGCAGCATTATGATCATGACTCATTATAAAGCTCCCAGTAAATAAACTACGCTGAATACACAGATCCAAACGATGTCAAGGAAGTGCCAGAACAAACTTAGGCAAGCAAGACGACGTGTATTTGGAACAGTCAAACCATTTTTCTTGATTTGAACCATTAACACGATCATCCAGACCAAACCAGATGTTACGTGGATACCATGCGTACCTACAAGGGTAAAGAACGCAGATAAAAACGCACTGTGGGTAGGACCATGACCAGCGTGAACTAAATGATTAAATTCATAAAGTTCCATACCGATGAATGTTGCACCAAAGAGCCAAGTGATAATTAACCACATAAGCACTTGGTTGACATTTTTCTTGTAAGAAGCAAGTACCGCAAAACCGAAAGTCACAGAAGAAATCAAGAGAGCAAAGGTTTCAACAAGTACGAAACCTAAAGACTCACCAAATAACTCTTTTGGACTTGGAGTACCAGGCGGAATATGACTGCTTAATACAGCGAACGCGATGAAGAGTGTACCGAATAAAATCAAGTCACTCATCAAGTATGTCCAGAAACCAAAGACGGTGATGTCTGTATCATCGTGATGATGATGTTCATCGTGTCCGTGGTTGTCGTGATGAAGTACTTCAGCCATATCCTTAGTCCTTCTTCAAGTGTTTTTCAAGTAAAGCATAACGCTCGTTTTCGATACGTTCTACTTCAGCAGCTGGTACGTAGTAGTCCACTTTTTTAGTGAATGAACTTACGATGAAGCTGATAACAGCACCAAGGAAAGTTGCAACGACTAACCACCAGATATGCCAGATTAAAGCGAAGCCCATTGCTGTAATGAACAAGGCAATAACAAAACCAGCAGCACGGTCAGTTGGCATATGAATATCTTCATATTTCTCAGGACGTGCATACGCTACACCATTCTCTTTGTCATTCCAGAAAGTATCAATACCATTGATTTTTGGAATTTCAGCAAAGTTATAGAACGGAGCAGGGGATGAAGTAGACCATTCAAGTACACGACCATCCCATGGATCGCCTGTGTTGTCCATGTTGTCGTGACGTTGTAAGAAACCAACAATAACTTGCATTAAGAAACAAGCAATACCGATTGCTACAAGCACAGCACCAAACAAAGCAATTGCTAAGTATGGGTCCCATTCAGGGTTGTCATATGTATTCAAACGACGTGTCATACCCATGAAACCAAGGATATAAAGTGGCATGAATGCAAAATAGAAACCAAAGAACCAGAACCAGAACGATGCTTTACCCCAAGTTTCATTTAACTTCCAACCAAACATTTTTGGCCAGTAGAAAGTGATACCTGCGAACATACCGAATACAACACCACCAATAATTACGTTATGGAAGTGAGCGATCAAGAATAAAGAGTTGTGTACCAAGAAGTCAGCTGGTGGAACAGCCATCAATACACCCGTTAAACCACCGATACCGAAAGTCACAAGGAAGCCAAGTGTCCAGTACATTGGTGATGTAAAGGTAATACGACCCTTATACATAGTGAATAACCATGAGAAGATTTTCACACCAGTAGGAATCGCAATAATCATGGTCATGATACCGAAGAACGCGTTAACGTTGGCACCAGCACCCATGGTAAAGAAGTGGTGTAACCATACCACGAAAGCAAGTACTGTAATCGCAATCGTTGCATACACCATAGACTTGTAACCGAACAACGTTTTACGAGAGAACGTTGAAACGATTTCAGAGTAAAGACCAAAAGCAGGTAATACTAAGATATATACTTCTGGGTGACCCCATGTCCAAATCAAGTTCACATAAAGCATTGGGCTACCGCCAAGCTCATTGGTGAAGAAGTGGAAACCGAAGTAACGGTCTAGCGTTAACATTGCAATTGTTGCAGTCAATACTGGGAAAGATGCAATGATCAATACTGCTGTACAAAGTGCAGTCCAAGTAAAGATCGGCATGTCCATAAGTTTCATACCAGGCGCACGCATTTTGATGATGGTAACAAAGAAGTTAACACCCGTTAAAAGCGTACCTAGACCAGAAACCTGGAGTGCCCAGATATAGTAGTCAACACCAACACCAGGAGAATATTGAATGCCAGAAAGAGGTGGATAAGCCATCCAACCTGTTGCAGCAAACTCACCTAATACTAATGAAACCATCATCAAACCAGCAGCACCAGCAAATAACCAGAAGCTCACAGAGTTTAATAATGGGAATGCAACGTCACGCGCACCAATTTGAAGAGGTACAGTGATGTTCATCATACCAACAACAAGACCCATTGCTACGAAGAAGATCATGATTACACCATGTGCGGTGAAGATCTGATCGTAATGGTCTGGATGTAAGTAACCTTCACCGCCACCTTTTGCAAGGAACAGTTGAAGACGCATCATGATTGCATCTGCGAAGCCACGAAGTAGCATCACAACAGACACAAGGATATACATAATACCAATTTTTTTATGGTCTACAGATTTAAACCATACATTCCAGAGGTAACCCCATTTTTTGAAATAGGTGATACCGCCGAAAACTGCAATTGCACCAAGAGCCATAATGACCATTGTTACAAGTACAATCGGCTCTTTAGGGATTGCATCCCAATTGAGTTTACCTAATAACAAAGACATGTCTTATTCCCCTACAGAAGCAGTTGCATGTTCAGCACCTGCATGTTCAGCGCCTGCATGGTCTGCACCATGGTAGTTGCTCATGTAAGTGTTGATAATGCTTTTGAACAAGTCAGGCGTAACTGAAGAATAATAAGTCACAGGATGAGGCTTAGTAGGGAATGGACCTTTACGTTCAGCTTCGTGTGCAGCTTTAAGTTCTTCTGGAGTATGCGCATTGTTCAGCATTGCTTCAATTTGGTGTTTAGAACGATCACCATCTTTGAGCGTAGCAAATTCAGTCGCATCAAGCGTGGTTTTTTGGATCGCTTCAGGATTAATTGAAGTACCTTTACCTGCTTTAATAGCGTCTACCCAAGTGTTGAAGTCAGCATCTGAAACAGCATGAGCTCTGAAACGCATTTGCGTAAAGCCATAGCCGCTATAGTTTGCTGAGAATCCACGGTAGCCATCTACTGGACTTGGATGTTCTGCAAGCATATGTAACTTAGTTTGCATACCTGCCATTGCATAAACCTGACCTGCTAACTTAGGAATGAAGAACGAGTTCATTGTAAAGTTAGAAGTGATTTGAAATTCAATTGGTTTATTGACTGGGAAACGAACTTCGTTAATTGTAGCTATTTGTTGTTCAGGATAGATAAATACCCATTTAAATTGTTCAGCGACTGCTTGAATTTTTAAATGTTCTTCCATCTGACCTTGAGTATTCGTTAATGGTCTGTAAGGGTCATATTTGTGTGAACCCCACCATGTTAAATACGCAAGAATAGCAATAATAATACACGGGATACCCCATACTACAATTTCAATCGCAGTAGAGTGTGCCCATGTAGGTTTATAGTCTGCATCTTTATTTGACGCGCGATATTTCCAACCAAACCACAATGCCATCAAGATCGAAGGAATTACGACCAATAGCATTAAGTAGATCGCAGTCATCATCAGGCTACTTTGACCTTCAGCGACTGGACCTTTAGAGTTTAGAAGTACTATATCACCACCACACCCAGTTAAGAGTGCGGCGATCGCAGATAAAGACAATACAGCTAAAGTCGTTTGTCTCATTTTACAACCTCGGTGAAGAGTCCCATTCCCTATATAAATATGGGATAGCGATTAAAGTGCCGCATGATTGAAAATGACTATTATTTCTAAATAGAAAACATTCTCAATGATCTGACACCGCTACGTTGTAGGGCATTATGCCTCATATCGTCAAACTTAGCTATACATAGAGGTTGAATATATTGATGTAAAAATACCTGATATTTTTAGTCGGAATTATAAAGAAAACAAAAACATAAATTATTATTTTGTGCTTGGCGAGCGATAAAAAATGGCGGTATAACCGCCATTTGAATTATTCAGAAAGATCAATAACTTTGGTTTTAGAAATACGATCATGTAATGCATAATTCTCTTTAGAGAAAAACATGAACAAATCAACAATGAAAATGATGGCAATCAGAGGTAATACACTCATAACTTGAGACAGGATAAGAAATAAGAATGAACGAACGAAAAATCCTCTTAGCGACCCTGGCAATTGATTGGTATTGACATCAACAATCTGCAGTTTGAATATTTTTTTACCAATAGATTGCCCAAATTTGGTAATCATAAAGCATTGAGTGATCAAGAGAATAAGTACAAAGATCATCAGAGCAATATTCAGGTAGGCCGGCATACTTTGACTGATCATTTCCGCAATTTTAACTTGGTTATCTACTGAGAAACCATCTGAAGCAACTTTGATTGCATCTTCAGGCATAAAATAAGCAATAGCGATGAATTGGGGTAAAAATAAAAGGGCGAAGTCGATAAGTTTGGCTGAGATTCGTTTACCTACAGGTGCCGCTTTAATGATTTTTTTTGTACTTTTTTCAATTTTTATATTGGTGATAGCAGGATTTTGTTGACGATCAATTTGTTCGTTGTTTGATGACATTGGTGTGACATAACCAATAGGCTCATAAACAAGTTTACCTTGTGTAAGTTCACCAAGCGCTTTCCATTCCGTTAATCCTTGATGCCAAGCTAAATCTGTTAAAAGTACTTGCTGGCTTGCAAGCATTTGATTCAGTTGTTCAATTGAATACGGACCAGCTTGTTGGTTATTTCTCGCCAAGTAAATTTGCATAAAACTCAATTCTCAAAATAAATCTAAAAGTACAAAATTGGTAGATGAAAATGAACATAACCGCAACTTTGTTCACCTACTTTTTTAAACCACTATGTATACTAGATTTTTGAATGTATTAACATTAAATTTACACGAAATCTTAAAATATCAAGAAAAATTAACCTATTTAGCAGCAGAGGGGTAACTGTGAAACTTCGTTTATCATTTAATGTAAGTGGCGAAAACTTTAACACACAATTATGTATCGAACGTTTGTATTCAAATGAGTTAAAGGCTGAATATGATGTTGATTGTCCAAATCATCTTTCATGGGTTCATCCAGATGAATTTACAGATTATCGTGATTATGAGAATCGTTCAGCTTATGAAAAAGCATACTTAGACTTTATTATTACCAATATAAATATTCTAGATAGGTGTGGGGCGGATGATTTCTCTATATTTACAGAAATATATATACAGGCTGATGAGCAGTGTAATTTTGAAACATTAAGTGAAGGTTTTTATCCATATATCTGGAAATATACGATTCGTATGCCTACAAGTGTTTATATTTGCGATGAAGAAGGTGGGTGTGAACAAGATTTTCCTTTGACCAATCTTAAACCTGATATTTAATAGAATATTAAAATCAAAGTTTTAAAAAATATACATAAAAAAGACCCTGCTAGAGGGTCTTTTTAAACAGCTTTGATTAAGATTGTTTAATCTTTTCTTCTGCAAGGAAGAACCAAGTATCTAAAACTGAGTCTGGGTTTAATGAAACAGATTCAATACCTTGTTCCATTAACCATTTTGCAAGATCAGGGTGATCAGAAGGACCTTGACCACAGATACCTACATATTTACCCGCTTTACGGCAAGCATGAATTGCCATAGAAAGTAATGCTTTTACTGCTGGGTCACGTTCGTCAAACAAGTGAGAAACGATACCAGAGTCACGGTCTAAACCAAGTGTTAGCTGGGTTAAGTCGTTTGAACCGATAGAGAAACCATCGAAGTGTTCAAGGAACTGTTCAGCAAGTAATGCGTTTGTTGGTAACTCACACATCATGATCACTTTAAGACCGTTTTCACCACGTCTAAGACCGTTCTGAGCCAATAACTCAATAACACGTTTCGCTTCAGATACTGTACGTACAAAAGGAATCATGATTTGAATGTTGGTTAAACCCATTTCATCACGTGCTTTTTTCAATGCACGGCATTCGAGTTCGAAGCAGTCACGGAAGTTATCAGATACATAACGACTCGCACCACGGAAACCAAGCATTGGGTTTTCTTCTTCAGGCTCGTAAAGCTTACCACCAATCAAGTTCGCATATTCATTTGACTTAAAGTCAGACATACGAACAATCACTGGTTTGTCAGCAAATGCAGCTGCAAGGGTAGAAATACCTTCAACCAATTTTTCAACATAGAATTCAATCGGTGATGCATAACCAGCCGTACGTGCCAGAACGGCCGCACGTGTTTCACGTGGTAGGCTGTCAATGTTTAACAAAGCTTTTGGATGCACACCAATCATACGGTTGATGATGAATTCTAAACGTGCAAGACCAATCCCTTCGTTTGGAATTTGAGCAAAGTCAAATGCACGGTCAGGGTTACCCACGTTCATCATAATTTTGAACGGAAGTTTAGGCATAGATTCGATCGAATTACGTTGAATTTCGAAATCTAACGCACCTTCATAAATAAAGCCTGTATCACCTTCGGCACAAGAAACAGTGACTTCTTGACCATCGACAAGCACTTCAGTTGCATTACCACAACCTACGATGGCAGGAACACCAAGTTCACGGGCAATAATTGCCGCATGACAAGTACGACCACCACGGTTAGTTACAATTGCAGCCGCACGTTTCATCACTGGTTCCCAATCTGGGTCAGTCATGTCTGATACAAGAACATCACCTTCTTGTACTTTGTCCATTTCTTTAATCGAAGTAACGATACGAACTTTACCAGAACCAATACGTTGGCCAATTGAACGACCTTCACAAAGAACTGTACCTTTTTGTTTAAGGAGGTAACGTTCCATTGTGCCGACATTCTCACGGCTTTTTACAGTTTCAGGGCGTGCTTGAACGATATAGATTTGACCATCATCACCGTCTTTTGCCCATTCGATATCCATCGGCGCTTGATAATGTTCTTCAATGATCAAGGCTTGTTTAGCAAGTTCTTGAAGCTCTAAATCATTTAAAGCAAATTGCTGACGATCTGTTTTTTCAACATCAACAACCACAACAGATTTACCCGCAGCACCTTCTTCACCATAAATCATTTTTTGGTGTTTAGAACCAAGATTACGGCGAATAACGGCATGTTTGCCATTTCTTAGAAGTGGCTTAGAAACATAGAATTCATCTGGGTTTACTGCACCTTGTACAACCATTTCCCCCAAACCGTAAGAAGCAGTAATAAATACTGCTTCACGGAAACCAGATTCTGTATCAAGTGTAAACATTACACCTGCAGCACCCGTTTCAGAGCGAACCATACGCTGAATACCAGCAGAAAGCGCAACAATATCATGTGCAAAATTTTGGTGTACACGGTAAGCAATGGCACGGTCATTATAAAGTGAAGCAAAAACTTCTTTAATTGCGATAAGAACGTTGTCGATCCCACGAATGTTTAAGAAAGTTTCTTGTTGACCCGCAAATGAAGCATCTGGTAAGTCTTCAGCAGTTGCAGAAGAACGTACCGCAACAGCGATGTCAGGATTACCGTTAGAAAGGGCAGCAAAGGCTTCGCGAACTTCAGTCTCTAGACCTGTAGTAAGTGGAGTTTCTACAATCCATTGACGGATTTTTGCACCAGTTTCTGCAAGTGCGATTACATCATCAACATTTAATGCTGCAAGTTCTGCATTGATTTTAGCATTTAGGCCACTTTGCTCTAGGAATTCGCGATATGCATCAGCAGTCGTTGCAAATCCACCTGGAACCGATACGCCAGCATTTGCTAAATGACTGATCATTTCCCCAAGTGAAGAGTTTTTACCACCCACGATCTCAACGTCGTGTTTACCTAGTTTTTCCAGACCGATTACGCGTGCTTCCAAAGTTGTTACTCCACTTATGCAGTATTAATCACTATCTTGGCATGAAATTATAACAAAAAACTTAGCATTTTGATTCAACTAAGTGATAGTCATGTAAGATGGGCTTACTATAAAGATTATACATCGCTAAGACAAATGTTTGAGGAGATTTTTAATGTCAGAAAGTAACCAAATAAAGCGGAGCGTATTTTTTATTTCTGATGGTACAGCGATTACGGCTGAAACCCTTGGGCATTCATTATTAGCGCAATTTCCTCATGTAAAGTTTGATATCCATATTATTCCCTATATTACCTCTGAAGAAGCTGCAATGAATGTGGTCGAAGAAATCAATAAAAGGGCGGATAAAGATGGTCAACAACCCTTGGTATTCGATACTTTGGTTGACCCTTATGTTCGTGACATTATTAATACTGCAAATGCAGTAAATCTTGATGTTTTTGAAGGGCTTATTAGTAAGTTGTCAGACGTTTTAGGTACACCGCCTACAACTTTAGTCGGACAAACCCATGCTGTGACGGATTCTGAGTCGTATAAAGCACGTATTGATGCTGTTCATTTTGCTTTGGATAACGATGATGGAGCACGTACCCGCCATTATGACAAAGCAGATTTAATCCTGATCGGCGTATCGCGTTCTGGTAAAACCCCAACTTCAATTTATTTATCTTTGCAGTTTGGTATTCGAGTTGCAAACTACCCATTAACCGAAGAAGATTTAGACGATAATCGTTTACCTGCGGTACTGAAAGAACATAAAAATAAACTATTTGGTTTGATGATTGATGCTGAACGTCTCGTTGCCATTCGTTCTGAACGTAAAGCCAATAGTCGTTATGCGAGCTTTTCGCAGTGTCAGATGGAGCTACGTGCTGTTGAAGGGATCTATATTTCTGAAGGGATTAAATATTTAAATGTTTCAGAGATGTCGATTGAAGAAATTTCAACACGTGTTTTACAAATGACAGGGCTTAAACGTCGTATTGGATAATCCATCCTTATAATTTTTGATGTGTGATGTAGTGTAAGAACAGTATTGAGCTGAATCAAGATTTGGCTCTTTTTCTTTTATGTTTATTATTTTTTATAGTGTGATTTGTTATATGAATAAGATATTAAAAGTAAGTTCATTTTTCATGCTTGTAAGTGTACAAGGTATATTTGCACAACAAACCAATGCTGAATCATTGAGCAACTTTGAAAATGGTTTGGTTGAAAAATACTATCAAAAAACCTGTTCAGGGCGTGGTGAATGTGATCAGTACAATGAAAAAATTTCCAGTGAAATTGAAAATAAAATAAAAAATGATTCATCGAGTTTTGCATATTCGTTTGCAAAACTCACTGAAAAAAATATGCTGGATATCCATTACAGTCCTGATCGAAAAATCAAATTTTATACGATGGACGTTTCTGCTGGGGGAACGATGAGAGAACCATATAGTTTAATTCAAGTGAAGCCAAGCAATGGTTTGGCGTCCCAAGAGTTAGCTCAAGTGGGATTTATCGATAAAATTGCGCAAGTCAAAATTAAAAATCAGGACGTTTATTTAGTCACCAGTCTATTTGTTAATAGTACTTGTTCAAGGGGCTATCGCATTCACTCTTTTGTGTTGAATAACGGCAAATTTGTCGCGCAACCCATTTTTGAAACCAAAACTCAAAAACTTGATTCAATTGGTGTTGAAAATGATTGTCAGGAATGGGAACGTTCTGCAGAAGATTTTATCCGTATCTCAAAAGACTTAAAAAATATCGATATATTAGTGGTGAATGCTTCAGGAAAACTGACCAATAACTATTTACGTTATCAAAAGACTCCACAGGGTTATCGTTACAGCGGTGTGGTCAAATAATTCAAAGAATAGTGAATTTAACAAGTTTAAGAGGCCAAGAAGCCTCTTAAACTCGAATCTTCTCAATCTATTATTCGTAAGTGGTAATAATCACATCCACTAAATGCTCAATTCCTTCCATACTTTGTACGGCATTTTCAGTAATTTTAACGACTGGCCAAGTGATCAATTTACAGTTTTTACGTTGTAGCGCTGTATAGTAGGTGTCGGATTTTAAAAACACTTTACTCTTTAACGCAGAGTTCGGCATCAACTGACGTTTTAACCATTGTTCCTGAACTTGCGACTCTAGATAACGAATCGCTAACATCGATTTAACACGATGATTAAACAAACGACGGTTTTTGATAATCAAAGGGTGCGAGATTAACTTTTGAACCCCTTTTTCAGTTTGCGGTAAAATAAAAGCGGGTGTAATTTGAAACACTTTTACAAATTCAGCACTGTTTAAAACGTGGCCAAGATGGGTGACTGTAAGTTGGTTTGCACCAATAATTGCCACGTTTAAACCAGTAAAATCGGTGAGTTTAATCTCAGCAGATGCAATAATTTTACCTTTATAATGTTTAAAAAATTCAGGCTGATTTTGAAAAAAACCTTCATTTTGACTCTTTTTCCTATCGAGCATATTATTTCCTTTTTATACTAATTGGTCGCAGTGGGTTCTGACGTTAATTGATATATCCAACTTGGGACTTTAGGTAAAGACTTTTCAGGAATCTTGTCAGTCACGCTAACCATGGCATCAATCGGGATATGGAACCATTTTTTATTGCGATCTACTACATTTTTGCCATGAAATTGAATGATTTGAAACCACGGGTTACGGCGTCCTTCCACTGTTCTTCCGCCAATTTTCGAAAATTTATTCATTGCTGCATATAATTTTTCTTCAGGAAGTCCGAGCTTAATGACATTGTCACGCATTTTATTGATCAAGGGTAAGTAAGCCAAAATACCCAGCATCAAACGTGGGTCGACTACTCGTGCAGCCATTTGGGCAAGCTCAATGACGCTTTTATTGATCCCTTGTGCTTCCATTACACTGAAACCCACACCTAAATGCCGTGCTTCATCACCATTAATCAGTTCAAAGGCTTGGTGGCAAACAGGATCATCTACAGTATCCAATAAAAAGGTACATAAAGCGCCATCCAAAGCCACTTCAAGCATGGGAATCACTGCGCCTAAAATATAAAAAGGCATTTCATCGGCATAGGTATCTAGCCATTCAATAATTAAACGTAAATTTTTATTTGGTTTAGGGATATCACCATCTAACATTCCCCAACGTTTCATGAGCGCCATTTCTGCATTGGCATGGCGTTGCTCTTCGGCATGGAAGATGGCGTACATCTCCCGTAAAGTTGCTGTTGGCGCTTTTTTTGACATTGCCGAAAATGCACGGGCACCTACATGCTCAATCCACATCAGATCTGCCATAAAGTCTTTAAGTTTTGGCCATTGTTCGGCTGTAACCAGCTCTCGACCTGGTGCATCCCAATCAATATCGGATAAAGTCCATTGTGTGTTTTTGACTTTATCTAACATTTTTTCTAAGTCAATTGAAGCCATAGCAAATCTATCAAAAATAAGGATTTCATTGCATTTTATTTAATATTTCTGTGAATCAATTGGCAAAGATATTCATTGTGGAATGATGAAAAATATCAACGCAGTAATGGTTTGATTTTGAATGTGAAAATTTAGCTAAGTGATTGAGATAAAAAGAAAGACTTGTCATAAAAGGACAAGTCTTATCATTTGGAGCAATGGATTGTTTAACAATTAAAATTTATCTTCTGGTGTTTCTAGTTCTTTAACTTCAACTTGCTGAACAGGGTGGGGCTGAGGTAGTTCAGGCTGTGAATGCGTTCTGAGATATTCCAAGTCTCGAATATTCTTTTGTACAGCAACAGCACCGAAGAGACTAAGTAAAAAAGCCATGATATAAAAGCCTTTCTCACTGAATGCCATGGTCGCATTCCATAAACCCAATGCGAGCAGAACAATACAGATCACCACTGAAGCCCAGCACAGTCCATAATAAATTGCTGTAACTTGCTGACCTTCAAGTTTATCCCGAACAACTTTTTGCAGTGAAACAGCAGAAAATAAACCATAAAGGATCAGGATTAAATAATAGCCTTTTTCATTCAATAGAATTTCTGCATTGAATAAACCGACACAGTAGGCTGCTGCACCAGCAAGTAAAGCCACCCAACTGACTGCAATAAAAGCAGGGGTGGGTTTATTGATATATTGGTTCATTGTTGTTCCTTATTACTATTTTACTGATTTTTATATGTTCTATTATGCTGATTTGAAATGAGATGGCAAATCTTTTCAATTTATGAGAGCTAATTCAAATAGAGTTTAAGTGTGGGAAATAATAAATAGTATTTTAAATCAATTGGATATTTCAGCTATAGGACAGTTAAATCAAAAAAAAACCAAAATGAAATTTATCATTTCATTTTGGTAAAGAGGAAAACATGATTGATTTGTATTATTTTTTTAAATCCATCAATAAACTAAAGTTGTCTAGGCGCTTCTGTGTATCATAAATATCGCAAGTGAAAATAAATTCATCTACCTGATATTTTTCTAAAAGTTGCTTTAAACCGTTCTTCACTGTGTCTGGTGAGCCAATTTGCGCCATACCTAAGAAGTTTTGTACGGACATTTTCTCTGATGCAGACCATCGGCCTTCCATTGTTGTTACAGGCGGTTTCAGTTTTAAACTTTGTCCTGTCAGTAATGCAAGAATACGTTGATACACACTTGTAGCTAGATACTCCGCTTCCTCATCGGTTTGGGCAACCACAGTAGGAACCCCCATAGATACAAACGGTTTATCTAAATAGGCGGATGGTTCAAAATTGTCACGATAGAGCTGAATGGCTTGGCCTAACATTCTCGGTGCAAAATGTGAGGCAAATGAATAAGGAAGTCCTAATTTAGCCGCCAGTTGTGCGCTAAAAAGACTCGACCCTAAAAGCCATACAGGCACATGCGTACCTTGCCCTGGTGTTGCTTTAATTCTTTGCTGAGGCACTGCGTCCGCGAAATAGCTTAAAATTTCTAAAACATCTTGTGGAAATTGCTCTTCAGTTTCTTGACGACCACGTCTTAATGCACGCATGGTGGTTGGATCAGTTCCGGGCGCACGACCTAAGCCGAGTTCAATACGATTTGGATAGAGTGTCGCCAAGGTACCAAACTGTTCAGCAACAACTAAGGGTGCATGGTTGGGTAACATAATCCCCCCCGAGCCCACTTTAATATTTTTTGTGTTTGCTAAGATGTAACCCAGCAATACAGCAGTTGCGGAGCTGGCGATACCGTCCATATTATGATGTTCAGCTAACCAAAGGCGATCAAAGCCCAATTGTTCTGCATGCTGGGCAAGTTGCAGTGCATGCTTAAGTGAAAACTCAACTGTTTGATCTTCTCGAACAGGTGCGAGTTCTAGGATAGAGAACTTCGTATTCTTTAATGCGGTATCTGTTAAAGACGACATTTTTAAACTCGAAAATAATATATATCGAAATAATACGATATAAGTGTGCAAATGTATATCGAAAATTGTCGATATTTGGTGGTTTTGATGTTGATTTTATTGTCCAAAAACAAATTAAGCACCCGAAGGTGCTTGATTTAAATGATTGGATATTAATTTTGGACTGAAATTAATTTTTCCAATTATTCTTGTTTTTGTAGTGACCATAATGATTGCCATTGTCTTTACGATAGCCACGGTCATTGTAGCGATAATCAACATTACGATAACCGCTACGATCATAACGATCATTGTAACGTCCATAACGGCTGTCATAGCGGTCATCATAACGACGGTCGTCACTGACTTTTTGACCTAATGCAGAACCACCTGCAGCACCAAGACCCGCGCCAATATAACCACCAGTCGAAGTACCCGTCACATTACGACCTACGGTATAACCACCAGCACTACCTAAAGCACCGCCAATGATCGCACCATTACGGTCACGTTTATTCGATGAAGCGCCTGCGCCAACACCACCACCGATTGCAGAACCAATCATAGCGCCTGTTGAACCACCCATTTGTTGGCCAATCGCAGCACCCACCACACCACCAAGTGCAGATGTTAATGCTGTATTGGTTGAGTTGCCTGCATGTGCAGTCGTCATCATTGTTGCTGCAATTACAGTTGCACCAAGGATTGCTTGTAATTTCATTTTAAACTCCTGATCGAAGCTTCTTCGAATTCTTTAACTTGAGGCTAGAATAACGAAACATTTAGCAATAATTATGGATTTGAATGTAAGCAATTTCTGTGTTTTGTGTGTGGATTGTATTTCTTGCTCTTTAATTTATTCATATTACGTGAATGTTAAACTTAATTTTAAGTAAAACCTTATTTAGTACAATCAATATTAACCTATAAATCATTACTTGTAGTTCTACAGGATAGACAGTTTATCTAAGATGAAACGATACAAAAAAGCACCCGAAGGTGCTTGATATCGTTCAAGGATCAATTACTGATGACGACGGTGTTTTTTGTAGTACTTTTTATTGTACTTACGTTGATCTGCATGGCGGTCTTGAGAAACTTTTTTACCAAGAACTGAACCACCCGCTGCACCAGCAGCAGCACCAATATAACCACCTGTGGTACCACCCATATTTTTACCTACGGTATAGCCACCAACACCACCTAAACCACCACCAATTGCAGCCGCAGTACGGTCTTTTCTATTGGTTGATGCAGCAGCACCACCTGCACCGCCCACTGCTGAACCAATCATTGCGCCAGTGTTACCACCAATTTGTTTACCTACAGCAGTACCAACGACACTACCTAAAGCAGAGGTTGCTGCGATACGTGTTGAGTTATCAGCACGAGCACTTACTGTAAATATTGAAGTTACTGCCAATACAGTACTAAATATGATCGTATTAAATTTCATGTGTTGCTCCATGTCCTTATCTGGACAGTTCTATCTCTATTCGATGTGGCAAATGTAACAAAAATTTTTCCAAAAAATGTGGAGAGGGATCTGAAAATTGATAGCGTTTGGTATCTGAATGTATGTTTTCTATTAAAAGTGATTTTAAAACACCCATATTAGTCAACAATTAGCATGAATAATGGAGAATAAAAGCATCTAATCAAAAATCATGCGGATCATCTTGCTATAAATTCTATAGCTTATCTTGATGGCGCTTATATAAATGTGTCATTTAAATGGCAGAATCGGTAAACTAGGCACAATTTTAGAATTTTCTTACCAATTTTAAATGGGCTGTTATAAAGCTCGATGTTTTTTGGTAAGGCTTAGCTTGAGAATGTATTTAAAATGAAAGAATCGTTACGTTTACGATTAGACCAACTTTGTGATCGACATGAAGAGTTAGAAGCATTATTGGCAGATGTCGAAGTCATTTCAGACAATAAGCGTTTTCGTAATTTGTCCCGTGAGCATAATGATTTATCAGAAATTACCGATGTTTGGAAAAAGTACAAGCAAGCTGAAGAAGATATTGAAACAGCAGAAGCAATGTTAACTGATCCAGATTTTAAGGATATGGCTGTTGAGGAAATCAAAGAGAACAAAGCTTTAATTGAACAACTTGAAGCTGAGTTGAATATTCTCATGATTCCTAAAGACCCAAATGATGCCAACTCGGCATATTTGGAAATCCGCGCTGGTACAGGTGGTGATGAAGCGGCGATTTTCTCGGGTGACTTATTCCGTATGTATAGTAAATACGCTGAAACTCAAAACTGGCGTATTGAGATCTTATCTGAAAATGAAGGTGAGCATGGCGGATATAAAGAGATTATCTGTCTAGTGAATGGTGAAGGTGTTTACGGTCGCTTGAAGTTTGAAAGCGGGGCGCATCGTGTACAACGTGTTCCAGCCACTGAGTCACAAGGTCGTGTACATACTTCGGCATGTACTGTGGCAATTCTTCCAGAAGTTGATGTAGACACCACAGTAGAGATTAATGCGGCGGATCTACGTATTGATACTTACCGTGCTTCTGGTGCGGGTGGTCAGCACATTAACAAAACTGATTCTGCTGTACGTATTACCCATCTTCCAACAGGTACTGTTGTGGAATGTCAGGATGAACGTTCACAGCATAAAAACAAAGCAAAAGCGATGGCGTTACTGGCTTCACGTTTAGAGAATGCGAAACGTGCTGCAGCCGATGCAGCAACATCTGAAATGCGCCGTGATTTGGTAGGTTCAGGGGATCGTTCGGAACGTATCCGCACATATAACTATCCACAAGGTCGTATGACAGATCACCGTATTAATTTAACTTTATATAAGTTAGATGCAGTAATGGAAGGTGATTTGACTGAGCTACTTGACAGCTTACATCGCGAATATCAAGCAGATCAGTTGGCGATGCTTGCACAACAAAATGGTGGTTAATGAATATTGCACAGGCTTTGGCCTTACGTGGAGAAGCTGAAAGTTATGAGCGTCAAGAAAATGCTTGGTTACTTGAGCATATTTTAAAAATTGATGCTTTTGATTTGTCACTTAAATCTACGCAAGAATTAACTGCTGAGCAAGAACAGCAATATGTTGAGGGTCTAGCGCGGATTGCTGCGGGTGAACCCTTGGCTTATGTAACTGGCTCACAACCATTTTGGACTTTGGATTTAACCGTTACCAGAGATACTTTAGTTCCTCGTCCAGATACTGAGGTATTGGTTGAAACGGTTTTAAATCTTGATTTGCCTGAAGATACTCGTATGGTTGATTTAGGTACGGGTACAGGTGCGATCGCATTATCGCTGGCAAGTGAGCGTCCAAATTGGTCTATTATTGCCACAGATATTTATGAACCGACTTTAGAAGTTGCTTTACATAATGCTGAAAAGCATGACTTGGGGCAGGTCAAGTTTTTTATAGGAAGTTGGTTTAAAGCTTTGAATCGTCAATTTTTTGATGTGATAGTTTCTAATCCACCTTATATTGATGCTGATGATGAGCATATGCCGCATCTTGCTTCTGAGCCTGAACGAGCTTTGGTTGCTGAGCAGCATGGTTTGGCGGATATTGAACATATTGTTCAGCAAGGTAAAAAATGGTTGGCGACTCAAGGTTGGATCGTACTTGAGCATGGTTATGATCAAGCTGAAGCGGTACAAAACATTTTTAAAGGTGCTGGTTTTAAACAGGTCAGAACTGTTAAAGACTATGGCGGTAATGATCGTGTCACGTTAGGTCAGTGGCCAAATTAGTTTTGCATTGCTATATCTAAAAAGACTTTGTTGGATGGCGGTGGTTGCGCTTATCCAACAAAGTCTTTTTTATTGGCGAATAAATAGTATTAAAAGAATTTGACCTATTCAAAATTTTAAAGATTGGGTTGAAATATAGCCTTTAGAAAAACCAGCTAAGTCAAATTACTTTTCACCAATTGAATCGGCTCTAAGAGTTTTTCACCCAGAGAGCTGTGCATTTCTCTTTCAATTAAACGAGTAATTGAATCTAAAGGTAAATCATTTTCTTGTAGGCCAAATGGTTCTTCAAGCTGGGCACTCAAAGCATCTAGTCCCAAAAATAAATAGGCAATTAAACTGACGATGACGGGTGTCCAAATTCCTAAACTTGCTTCTAAACTAAACGGCAAAATCAAACAAAAGCAATATACTGTGCGATGTAATAAGACTGAATAAGAATAAGGCAATGGGGTGGTTAGAATGCGATCACAGCCAGCCTGAATATTACCCATTGCAACAATATGATGATTTAAACCTTGATAGATAATGTCAGAAATTCCACCTGATTTAAGTGATTGCACTAAAGATTTTTGGATTTCTTCTAAAACAAATTGTGCAGCATTAATGTGGTTTGCCAGTTGGCTAAAGCTTAATTCATCTAAATCAACTTTATTTTTATAAAATTCAATGGACTGATTTTGATTGCGTAAACGATTTCTTAATAAACGGGTAAATAGCATCACACGATACATTAAAACTTTACGCTGGTTTTCTTGCAAAACATGCGTGTCACGAGAAAGATGGCGTGAGGTTGCAATCAAAGCACCCCAGAGTTTACGACCCTCCCACCAACGATCATAACATGCAGTATTTCTAAAGCTTAAGAAAATAGAAAGGATAATCCCGAACACGGTAAACCCAATTGCAGGTACAGCAGGAATTGTAAAATAGTGATGTGATGATAGGTAAACCAGAACTGTCGAGATCAGCACAACAAAAGTTAATGCGGGTAAGACTTTGGGAAGAATGGTGCCGTGCCAAGCAAAGAGAAGTGCGAAGCTGTTACTTTTATCACGAATGATCATACTGTCTACCTTACTATTACTGTGACAGTGTTTCATAGAGAAAAGCAGAAATGCAAGTTGCAAATAAGCAATTTAAAAAATACGGCTGATCAAAAGCCGTATTTTGAGCGGTTTATGTTCTCCAACGTAAAAACCAGTTTTCAATCAATTTCATCAGATTGTCAGTGAGTTTACCAAGGACAGCCAGCAAGATAATCGCAATAATCACAATATCGGGCCGTGAGGTTTCTCGACCATCACTGAGTAGATAACCGATACCTTGTGTCGCTGCAATCAGTTCTGCTGCAATCATAAACATCCACGCTAGGCTTAAACTGTTTCTTAGTCCAACGAGAATTCCAGGAGATGCAGCAGGCAGAACAATTTGGAAGATACTTTGTAGATAGGTCAGACGGTATACTTTTGCCACTTCTAACAACTTTGAATCAACACCATGTATGGCAGATACGCTATTGGTATAGGTGGGAAAGAATGCACCAATCGCGATTAAGGTAATTTTTGAGGCTTCATCAATGCCTAACCACAAAAGCAATAACGGAATCCAAGCAAGGCTTGGAATAGACTTGATCGCTGAAAATGTAGGTTCTAAAAAATCTTCAATGTGTTTGTTTAAACCCACTGCAATTGCAAAAATGAGTCCCAATAGGCTACCAATAAAAAATCCTAAAAATACACGCCAAGTACTGGTATAGATATGGGTAAATAAATCACCTGCGGCAAGCTGCTTGAATGAGTCAACTAAGCTACTTGGGGCAGGGAGCAGATAAGACTCAATCCATCCAAAACGAACTAAATACTCACATAATAAAATGAGCAACAATGGAATCGTAATTCCTTTTACCCATTTTAAAACATTGGCCTTAAAGGCAGGTTTGTTTAAACCCGCCTGCGTTATACGTACATTTGATTCGCTTTGCGCCGATTGAGCATGTGTAGACTTTGTCATTACTTCTCAGCAACCTTGCCAATGACCTTTTGCGCATATTTGCTGTCAAATAGTTGATCCACAACTTGATTTACATTGGTGCCTTTTCGAACCAGTTCCTCTTCAGTCAAAATAGTGCCTGCTTTCTTTAGCGCATTAAGTTGTTTCGCGGTTGGAATGTTTTGATCTAGATTGGTTCGACTCAATTGCAACTTCGCCACTTCAAGTGGCAATTTTGCTTCACGTGCTAATAATTCTGCAAGTTTATCTGGATTGGCTTTTGCCCATCTACGTGCTTGTTCATAAGCTTTAATTACAGCCTCAACTGCTTCTGGGCTTTGGGTGCTAAATTGATCTTTTACACTTAACACGCTGTAACTATTAAAAGCGATATTGCGATAGAGCAGTTTTGCACCTGATTGCAATTGTGCAGATGCCATCAGTGGGTCAAGCCCAGCCCAAGCATCTACCTGACCACGTTCTAAAGCTGTTTTTCCATCTGGATGTTGTAGATGTACCAATTGCACATCGCGTTTATTTAAGCCAACGGTTTCAAGTGCTTGAAGTGTAAATAAGAATGGGTCTGTCCCTTTGGTTGCAGCAATTTTTTTCCCTTTGAGATCTTTTAAGGATTTGATTGCTGAGTTTTTTGTAACTACTAATGCAGTCCATTCTGGCTGGCTTTGGATATAAACCGTTTTAATCGGACTGCCATTGGCACGACTTAATACTGCTGCTAAACCTGCGGTAGAGGCGAAATCGATACTGCCACTGTTTAAATATTCAAGTGAACGGTTACTGCCTTGGCTAAACACCCATTTGACCTCTGTTTTGGGTAATGCTTTTTCTAACAGCTTTTGTTCTTTAACCACTAAACTTGTTGGGGCGTAATAGGCATAGTCTAATTTCAATGTTGTTGGGATGGCTGCAAAAGAAGACATTGCGGTTAAGCCTAAGGCTAAGGTGGAAACTAAGCGCGTCATTTTTTTGCTAAAAACTTTCATACATACCCCATAAAATTCAAAGAGAAACACAGAGCTAGATATGTATATTTTTTAGGGTGAAAGTACAAAAAAGAAAAACAGATATTCACTTCTTAAAATATGAAATGTAAAAAATATTAGTTTAACTATATGAATAAATTTATGTTTTTAAAGTATGCATATTTGCTTGTTGAATAGATGATTATTGAAATGAGTTATAAAAAAATATTCTAATTAAATTTTAGTCATTAGACATAAAAAATGCCTCTATACAGAGGCATTTTTGGATTGGGCAAATTAAACTGGATAATCTTCCAGACTGTCTGCAATTTCAACTTGGTCTAATGCATTGGTTTCAAGTGCCAGACAAAGCGCAACAATTTTTGCAGTATCAGCAATGTTTTCTTTTTTCATTGCTAAGCCTGATTGAATTGCATCTAATCGCTCTTGGTGAATATCAAGCGCTTGTGCGACTTCTGCAGCATCATTGGTTTTGAAAAAATCATTCATGGCATGTTCAAAGTCATGATCTGAAGCTTTTAAAATACCTTCGATAAGCTCATCTAAATGTTCAGTTTGAGCAGAAAGGGAATGGATAAAGTTTTGAACTAGATTTTGCTCTAGTACATCAATCATCTTAATCATGTTAGTGACCTAAAAGTGATTAAAGGGGAGGAGGGTACCACAGGAAATAAGCAGAAAACCTGCTTTAAATTGGGTAATAAATATACCATTATTGATTAATTTGCAACCTTATTCAGATAAGCTGTAAATATCGAGCTTGCATTTATATTGATATGTTTTTTATTATAATTTTGATTTTAAATAAATTTCCCTAAAGACTGAGTTTTTGTTTAACGATGTTATCAAGGTTGTTTGGGTTCTCTATAAGCACCTGGACTTACCCCAGTCCACTTTTTAAATGCGCGATGAAATGCACTGGCATCCTGAAAGTTCAACAGCTCACTGATGTCTTGTAAGGTATGTGAGGTTTTGCCAAGCAGTTCAATCGCCATATCTCGCCTTATATCATTTTTGAGTTGTTGGTAACTGCTGCCTTCATTTTTTAAACGGCGTTGTATAGTGGCTTCTGAAATATTGAGCTGTGCTGATAGTTCACCGAGTTCTAACCATTCAGCAGGAGCAATAGAAAGTAATTGCTTACGAATCATTGAACTTAAAGCCAAAGGATTTTTAAATCTTAATAGTAGATTTTCAGGGGTATTTTTAATAAAACCATACCAAGACTTTTGATCGCGTTTGATTTGAATGTTTAAGTAGTTTGCATCGAATTGCAGATAGTTTTCATCTGTTTGGTAAGTAATATTTTCACAGAATCGCACGCGATAATCGCTGTCATCTTCAGGGGGCGTGCATTTTAATTGTAATTGATTGAGTAAAATTCTTTGATCTGCTAACCAACAGATCAAACTGTGAATCAACATAATATAAGTGGCATAGCAGAACATACGCTTGGTTTGTAATTTGTCTGTAATGACAATGTATGCATAATTTTCATCTATAATTAGCTTGCTGGAGAAGTCATCCAAGACAAAATTAAAATATTGCAAAATTTGTTCAATTGCTGTGTGTAGCGTATCCGATTGCATGACCATTTTAGACAATAATTTATAACAACCGCGTCGCATCTGATGCGAGTCCATGCCAAAGAACTCATCATTCATATGGTCTGCTATTTTAGTCCACAGTTTTGCATAAGCTGAAACAGCAATACGTGATTTGGCTGCATGAAATATTTCCAGTGGTATTTCTGCATCATGCAAAATCTGCTGTATATCATAGCCCTTATCTTGGGCACGGCTCAGCGCTTCATGTACCAGCGCAATTGAAATTGTGCCTTTGCTTTCACTGAATTGTTGATTGTTCACAGTGTATTCCATTATCTTGTGATACGTGTTTTGTGACTAAAGTTTTCCAAAAAGATGTTTAAATTGTCCAAATACATCATACAGGATGCAACTTTTGGAAATTGTACTCAAGCTTGACTATGTTTACTCTGCATCTTAAGTCGAAAGTGGGTTTAATTCATCATTTAAACTGCTCTATTCAAACAATGAACTAGGAAAATAAAATGAAAATTGAAGGAAAAGTTTTTGTTGTGACTGGTGGTGCATCTGGATTAGGTGCCGCGACAGCCACACATTTGATTGGTCAAGGTGCGAAAGTGATCATGGTGGATATGAATCACCAGCTTGGCGAAGAAATGCAGAAGCGCTTAGGTGAAAAGTCCAAATTTGTTCAACTTGATGTGACCGATGAAGTTGCTGTTGAACAATTCTTTAAAAATGTGGAGCAGGATTATGCTCAATTAAATGGCTTAATTAATTGTGCAGGGATTGGCCCATCCGCCAAAGTACTAGGTAAAAATGGCATCCATGCTTTAGACGCATTTCAAAAAGTATTGAATATTAATGTCGCAGGAACATTTAACATGCTACGTTTTGCCGCAGATGTCATTTCTCGTTATGCGTTACCAGCAGGTGAAGAAGATCGTGGTGTGATTATTAACACTGCTTCAGTGGCTGCGTTTGATGGTCAAATTGGTCAATCCGCTTATGCTGCATCTAAAGGTGCTGTTGTTGCAATGACATTACCTTTGGCGCGAGAACTTGCGCAACATGCCATCCGTGTGATGACCATTGCACCAGGGATTATGGAAACCCCAATGTTGAAATCATTACCACAAAATGTTCAAGATGCGCTGGGTGAAATGGTGCCTTTTCCTAAACGCCTTGCGAAGCCTGAAGAGTTTGCACAGCTTGTTGGTCATATTTGTGAAAATAGCTATTTAAATGGTGAAACAATTCGATTAGACGGCGCAATCCGTATGCAGCCAAAGTAACCTGGTCTAATCCATCTGCTTATTTCTAACTTTGCTTTAACACAAGCAATAGCAAACTTTTAAAAAATTGAATACTGCCTGACATGATCTAAACCATCATGTTAGGCAGACTTTAGCCTAAATTTATATAAACAACGAGATTTTGATTGGTCGCTGATCATGATTGCAGTGATTTAAAATTTAAAAGTGCTGAGAGGGATGCTCAAATGATTCTCAATGATGAACAAAAAATGGTTCAGGAAATGATGCGAAATTATTCGCAGAATAAACTTAAACCCACAGCTGCTGAACGTGATAAAACTGCAAAATTTCCTCAGCAAGAACTCAAAGAGTTGGGTGAACTGGGTGCATTAGGCATGACTGTGTCTGATCAATGGGGTGGCGCAGGTTTGGACTATATCTCCTTGGTGACGGCAATTGAAGAAATTGCTGCAGGAGATGGTGCAATTTCAACCATTGTCAGCGTACAAAATTCTTTGCCTTGTGGAATTATCCAAAAATATGGGACAGACCGACAAAAACAAGACTACTTAATGCCATTGGCAACAGGTCAATGGCTTGGCTGTTTCTGTTTAACGGAACCACAGGCGGGTTCAGACGCAGGTGCTTTGCTATGTAAAGCAGAACGTGATGGCGATTCGTGGGTGATTAATGGAACCAAACAATTCATTACTTCTGGACAGCACGCACAAGTGGCGATTGTGTTTGCAGTTACGGATAAATCCGCAGCAAAGAAAGGTATTTCTTGTTTTATCGTTCCAACCAATACAGAAGGTTATATCGTTTCTCGGATTGAAGACAAAATGGGACAACATTGCTCAGATACTGCAACAATTGTTTTTGAGAATTGTCGGATTCCTGCTGAGAACATATTAGGAAATGAGGGTGAAGGATATAAAATCGCCTTGTCGAATTTAGAGTCAGGTCGCATTGGTATCGCCGCTCAATGTGTGGGAATGGCAAGAGCAGCGTTGGATGCTGCGGTTGAATATGCCAATCAGCGCAAAGCTTTCGGAGTGGAGTTGGTACAACATCAGGCTGTGGCATTTCGCTTAGCCGATATGGCCACTCAAATCGAAGCAGCACGGCAGTTGATTTACCATGCCGCAAGTTTAAAAGATGCAGGTTTAGCTTGTCTAAAAGAAGCATCAATGGCGAAGTTATTTGCATCTGAAATTGCTGAAAAAGTCTGTTCAGATGCGATACAAATTCATGGTGGTTATGGCTATGTCGCTGATTTTCCAGTAGAGCGAATCTATCGAGATGTTCGAGTCAGCCAGATTTATGAAGGCGCTTCCGATATTCAACGTTTAGTTATCGCAAGAGCGGTGATTCAGTAAGTTCAATTGTAGATTAGCGCATCAAAATTCTATCTCAAGACCAGCTTCGCACTGGTCTTTTTTATTTTAAAGCCTTCCACCATGACAGCAAAAGCAGATGTTCAAAAACCGCAATACAATTGAGGTATTTGGAAATTGTGTGTGATTTTTAATCATGGTTATCTATAAGCATAGGAACACATGTTGAATGATTCAACATTTTTAGAAAAGCTAGAAAGCAAAATATGGAACCGCACATCGAGATGATTTGTGCTGAAAATACAAGGATATTGCCATGAAAACATTGGAACAAGCCTACCAAGAATTCGATTATGAAAAACTAATCAATGAGCAACTGGTTGGCAACCCACAGTCAATCAATGCCTATATCGAGTGCTGCGAGCGTTTTGTCGGTTTAAATAAAGTGGCTTTGATCTGGGAAGGCAAAAAGGGTGAGTCTTCACAATGGACCTTTGAGCAACTGGCACAAGCATCAGGAAAATTAGCCAATTATTTACACTCGCTAGGCTTAAAAACAGGCGATTGTATTGCTGGCTTATTACCACGGACTCCAGAATTATTGATCACTATATTGGCAACTTGGCGTATCGGAGCAATTTATCAGCCCTTATTTACCGCCTTTGAATCAAAAGCGATTGAGCATCGCGTAGCAATAGCCAATACCCAACTGATCATCACTAACACTGAACAACGTCCAAAATTAAACGGGATTGAACTTCCACATATTCTGACTGTTCATCCACAAGATTTTGCAGTAACAAAGGATGCAGATTTTTGGCAAGAGCTAGCAGGTCAATCAGCTGAATGTGCACCGGTCATGTTGAGTTTTACTGATGATTTTTTAATGATGTTTACCTCTGGAACAACAGGTTTGGCAAAATCGGTTCCAGTACCATTAAAAGCGATTTTGGCCTTTAAAGAATATATGCGTCACGCCGTTGATTTACGTGAAGATGATTCATTTTGGAACCTTGCGGATCCAGGTTGGGCATATGGTCTATATTATGGTATTGCTGGCCCATTGGGATTGGGACACAGTATTATCATGGATGAATGTGCATTTAGTGTCGACCATGCTTTGGAAATTATTCAAAAATATCAAGTCAGTAATCTTACTGGTTCACCAACAGCATTTCGTATGTTCTTTGGCTTTAAAGAAAAATTTAATGCTTCAATCAAAGCGCATTTACGTGCAGTCAGCAGTGCGGGTGAACCTTTAACACCTGAAGTAATTCATTGGTTTAATCATGACTTAAATGTCAATATTTATGACCAATATGGACAAACAGAATTAGGTATGGTGATTGGTAACCATCATGCTTTAGCACATGCAATAAAAGTCGGCTCAGCAGGTTTTGCTAATCCTGGTCATCGTTTTGCAGTGTTAAATCAAGACAACCAAGAAGTTGAACGAGGTGAGATTGGAACGCTAGCAATTGACTTCTCTCAATCGCCACTCACATGGTTTAAAGGTTATGGTGGAAATAATCGTAAATCCTTCGTTGGTCATTATTACTTAACTGGGGATACTGTTCGTTTTAATGAATTAGGTGGGGTTGATTTTATAGGTCGTGCAGACGATGTCATTACAACTTCAGGTTATCGTGTTGGGCCATTTGATGTAGAAAGTACACTTTTGGAATGTGTTGAAGTTTTAGAATCTGCCGTTATTGGTAAACCTGATCCAGAAAGAACAGAGATCGTAAAAGCTTTTGTTGTGCTCAAGCCTCAGTTCACGGGTTGTCACCAATTGAATACTAAATTACAAGAATATGTACGTTCTCGATTATCTAAGCATTCTTACCCACGTGAAATTGAGTTTGTTGAAAGCTTACCCAAAACATCTAGTGGCAAAATTCAACGTAATTTATTGAAGCAACAAGAAGTGGCTAAATTACAGCAAATGCAATTGCAGGCTTAATATCTTTTAAAGTTCCATGCTTTGCACCCGAAAGGGTGCTTTTTTATGATCAGCATAAGATCTTGTATTTCTAAGGTCTTTATAACAATTTTAGTCCACTTTACCTGTGATTTTTTTTGTCTAAATAATAAATGGATCAAATAGAATGATTCAAATTCACGATATTGTCATTAATAAAAATTAATCTGCTTTAAATTTCAACAAACGTTAAAAATTATGCAAAATTTAAAACCACATACACTTTGTTTAAGCCTTGCACTATTGGGCTGTTCATTTCCAAGCTATGCACAATTAATGTTTAGCCAATATATCGATGGTACAGGAAGTAGAAAAGGATTAGAAATTTATAATCCAGATGCATCAACCGTCAACCTTGCTGATTATCAAATTCAGCTATATAGCAATGGTAAAACAACTCCTACAACTGTTGATTTACAAGGAACACTTGCGACCAAAGCCAAATTTATTGTGGGCAGTACTGAATTGCAGGTAGAAATTGGTAATAAATTAAATCAAGTTGCAAATGCTTTGTCATTTAATGGCGAAGATGCTTTGGTCCTTGTGTATAAAGGAACAGCTGTAGATCGTTTTGGGCGGATTGGGGAAAGACCTGCAAGTGGCGGTTGGGGGACCACAATCACCAGTGCTGGAAATAGCCTAAGCAGAATAAAAAATAAAAATGATGTCAGCGCTGTAGATCCAAATAGTGCCTTTGATTTGGACAGTGAGTGGAGCAAATGGTCAGATCGTAATGCATTCAGTAGCTATTTAGGTACTGGTACAACGACTCCGCCAATCACTGCAATCAGTTGTAGTACTGCTGATACTGCAATTGCAGATTTACAATCTGCGGCACAAAACCAACAATATGTGGTTCGAGGTGTCATTACTGCGGATTATCGCTATCAAAATGGTTTTTCAGGTTTTTATATTCAAACTCCTGACAGTAAAGCTAAAGCAAATTTAAGCAATGCGATCTTTGTCTATCTCCCTGCTGCAAGCACAATCACTGGCGGTAAAGTGGGTGAAGAAGTGATTCTGAAAGGGCGTTTAACCAATTATGAAAATCAATTGCAAATTGATCAATTGAGCAGCAATATTCAAACCTGTAATAATCAAGCCGCAAGTCTGGTAAGTTCTACTCCGATTCAACTGCCATTTTCAAGTTTAACCGATGCTACAGGCAATGCACCTAAGCGCTATCAAGGCATGTTGGTGAAAATTCCTCAAACCCTAACGGTTAGCGAGAATTATGATTATGGTCGATATGGTCAATTGTCTTTAAGTTTGGGACGCTTATATATCCCAACCAATTTATATCCTGCGAAATCCAATGAAGCGGTTGCTTTAGCAAAACAAAATTTATTGTCTAAGATTATCTTGGATGATGGTTATAACAATCAAAACAGAACACCATGGTTGCCACAAACATTTAATGCGGCAAACACTTTACGTACAGGCTATCAGCTTAAAAATGTTGAAGGGATTTTGGAATACCGTTTTAATGCTTGGCGTATTCAACCGATTCAAAACAAAGCTTTGCCTGAGGTTGTCAAAGATAGCAATCTGCGGAATTCAACCGTCTTGGCAAAAGAGACTAAACAGGTTCGTGTTGCCGCATTTAACGTCCTAAATTATGACAATTCGCCGCTGATTGGTGTTAAACCAGATCGTGGTGCAAACACCGAGACAGAATTTAATCGTCAACATGCCAAAATAGTCAGTGCGATTAAAACCATTGATGCAGATGTTTATGGCTTAATGGAAATTGCCAACAATGGTTATGGCGAAAAAAGTGCTGTGAATTACTTAACCAAAGCTTTAGGTGCAGATTGGAAATATGTCATCCCACCGAATATGGATAAGTTAGGTACTGATGTGATTGCAGTTGCGATTATTTATAATAGCAAACGTGTAAAACCTGTTGGTAATCCTGTGGTATATGATGATTTGACACAGAAAAACCGAGTCACGATGGCACAAAGCTTCCAAGCGGTAACGGGAGGAAAAACCTTTACTGTTGTACCAAATCACTTAAAGTCTAAAGGTAGTTGTCCTGACGATAAAACCTCACCAGAAGCAAACCAAGGTGATGGTCAAGGCTGTTGGAATCCGACTCGTGTTACTGCAGTACAAAAATTGATTCAGTGGATTGCAACCAACCCGACCAAAGCTGAAAAACCAAATTATTTATTGGTTGGGGATATGAACAGTTATGCCAAAGAAGATCCAATCTTGGCATTTGAAAAAGCCAACTACAAAATATTGCTAAATGATGAAAAAGTAGGGCAAGGTAAATCTGCATATAGCTATGTCTTTGGTGTGGCCAGTGATGCAACCGGGAATGGTGGTGCGGGTAATTTAGATCATGCAATTGCAGATGCAAACTTATACCCAATGGTTAAACGTACTTTTGCATGGCATATCAATGCTGATGAACCAACAGCATTAGACTACAATGAAGAATATAAAACTGAAGAACAAATTGCTTCTTTCTATGCGCCAGATGCTTTCCGTTCTTCTGATCACGATCCGGTTATTGTTGATTTAGATTTAAATGAATCAAGTGGTACTACAGGTGGGCATAAGAGCAGTGGGGGCAGTACGGGACTGTGGTCTTTATTTGGACTGATGTTGCTTACAGCGAGCTCAGTATTAGCGCGTTCAAAAAAGAAATCCTAATACGCTGATATCTTTTTTAAAGAGAAACTAGATCACTAGTTTCTCTTTTTTTTATGCTTCTATAAAACGAAAACCGTATAACATAACAGTTTGTATAATATAGTAATTTGCACCAACTGATTTAAGACAGAATCTCTTCATAGATCAAGCGAATGATATTGGTCGACATTCTATTTCATTCATCTAATTCATTCAGTTTTATCTTTCAATGGTACTATGGCTCGGATCACGGTAAAACCCTGCTGAGAATGGATTTCAAAACTACCTCCAATTCTTTTTACTCGCACTTGCATACTCTGCAAACCCACATGCAAACCAGCTTGAACCTGATCAACTTCAAAGCCAATGCCATTGTCTTGAATGGTTAAAACGAGTTGTTGTCGTTCATCTTCAACCAACGAAACTTCGACATCAGTTGCATGGCTATGTTTTACAATATTGGTTAAGGCTTCTTCTGCGACACGAGAAAAGGTTAAACAAATCAATGCAAGCGGTTTATGTTTCCATTTTTCTGCAAAAATCCAAGTCGATTCAATTTCCATTTCTTCGAAAATTTGTATAAAACGATGACGCAATGGCGCAACCCACATCACTGGGCTTTCTGGTATTTTTGCCCCAGCACTGCTTCCTGAGTCAATCACTTGGCGTAAGTCATTTCTTAACAGTTTAAACATAGAGATCACTTGCTGTTTTTCAATATGTTCACTGTGATCCAGTATAATCATCGAGCGAACAATTGAACCACCCAGTCCATCATGTAATTCATGAGACAGATTTAGACGCTCTTGCAACCGCATATTATCAATTTCGAGTTGGTACTTTTTATCTAAAGATTGTTCTAAGTCAAACGTGACTTTTTCAATAGTTTCTTCAAGCGTCTGATTAAATTTTTCAATACGTCCAACATTCTGCGAAATACGATAAGCCAAGATAAACGAAATCGCTAAGCTGGTAATTGGTGCGGCCAATGGCGTCCAATAGAGCGTCTGATCCAGATGATGGATCATGCTATAAAAATCATGAACAATAATAAGTAAATAGATGAGGAAAATAAATGCAAGCAGGAGAATGTCCATCTTTCTACGTTTAAAAGCAATCCACTGGAAAAACAAGCAGTTAAAAATAAATACCATGCCAGAATAGAAAAAGACAGAGGATAAGCTACGATCTAGATAATTGATCGGTGTCAACAGCAATGCCGCAATTGCGATTGTAGAGGTCAATAAAAGTAAACGTTCTAAATACGGATAATGACGATTGGCAAAACGCCAAGCAAATAAACAGAGGCAGTAGGTATATCCAACTAAAAACACCAGATTTAGACGTGCTGTTAAGATACTGTCGGTAAAAGGAATAGGAATGGTCGAAATAATATTATAGGCAAACAATACCCATAAAAATGAAGTTAAACCAAACCACCCAAAGGCTTTTTCTTGGCGTCGAAATAGCCAAATGGTAAAACCTGTAGTTCCCACCACAAAGGTAATAATAATATTGATAAAAAATAAAGTTCGCCGTTCAAAAACCAACTGATCTTGTTGAATGGCGATATCTTCGGCCTGACCAAATTTAATTTTTCCTAGACCTGAATGTTGTGATGCAACCCCTACAACACGGACTAAAATTTCATTTTGTTGGTTTTGAATAGATGTAGCCGGAAGCACCCAATACCTTGGCATATTCCAACTTCTAGACAATGGCTCTACTAAGGATTTGTCTTTCCATAACAGTTCATTATTGCTATAGACAGCTCCTGCAATATTGATTCGTTCAATCAGTAAGGCGACAGGTTGATTTTCCTGATCACACTGATATTGCCATTTGATTTTATACCAAGCAGTGCCTGTGTAGTTTTTCCAGCGCGTTTCCCAGTCATCTGGCAAGGTGACTGTTTTCCATCCCTGTTGGGGAACCTGTTCAAGATTTGCAAGCGCTTGAGCAACTTGTATGCTTTGGATTTGAAAATGACAGGCTGCATCTGTTGTATTGGACTGAGCTGTTAAGGCAGCACCAGCAAAAGCAAAATGCTGGGTCAAACTTAGCATAAGACCGAACAACCCGATTAATTTTAGAATTAGTCGAGTAATCCTAAGTTGCGTGCTGTATCGATGGCTTTGGCTCTGTTGCATACCGCAAGTTTCCGATAAATATGTTTAATATGAGATTCAACGGTATAACGGGATAAATTGAGTTGATCTGCAATTTCCTTATTGCTTAAGCCTTGAGAAACCAGTTCTAAAATTCCCAATTCTCTTTTGGATAATACACTGTCCTGATCAGTGACTCTCTGGCAGGGTGCAGTTTTATTTGAATTATTTTTTTCATTAAAATGTAGTTGTTTTAAAATTTTTTGGGCAATAAATGGATCAATCGGCGCTCCACCGCGTAAGACACTTTTGATCGAAAGAGAAACTTCTAAGTCATCTCTTTCTTTGAGCACATAGCCTGTTGCACCAGCACTTAATGCATTGAGGATCGCATCCTCAGTGCTCCATGCAGAGATCACTAAAATCATGATGGTTGGATCATAGTTTTTTAAAATTTCAATAAACTCAATTCCATTTCCATCAGGCAAGCCTAAATCAACCAATGCAAAAGAGGCTGAGTGTATACTGAGTTGTTCTTTGGCTTGAGCTAAACTTTGGGCAAAACGTAAATCTGAAATTGAGTATCCTAGATTAATTAATATGTCAGTCAGTCTTTTTTGTATAAGCGGCTCATCTTCTACGATGATGACTGGAACAGGTAAACTTAACTCATTGTTCATGATGTAAAAAACTCGCCCATGTCTATTGGACTTAGTTTTTCAGATATTGATGGCTTTATCTATACCTGATAATAGGTATTTTTAGTATTTAATAAGGGTCTGTTGATATTTCATAAATGGCTTGCGTTGTAGGTTAAAATTGAGCAGGCAAGGCGTGAAACGAAGAGAATAGCGAGACTATTTTCAAGTTTCATAACGAAGGCTGAGATAATTTTAACCACAACCCTGAGCAAGAACAAAGCACAGCTTTGTTTGCAGCGCAAGGCGCAGCGGGGACTAGAGTGTTTTTGCCGCTACGTTGTTACCTTGCGAAACGATGTTTCTCATCATTTAGAATGACTAAATTTCATATTTCGCGCCTAGTATCACCTAAAAAACACACGTAGTCGCAAACATAGACGAATTGTCAACAGACCCAAAGTGATTAGGAATGAATATTCAGTTTATTACAATCGAGTTTTAACGCACTTACTGAGTATCAAATAATGCCTAAAGTCAATTTATTGAGACCAAGTTAACTTTTTAAGATAAGGTTATTGAGACAAGTTAAGTAAATATTCAAATTTTAGTAGATAAAAATCACAATTTAACAGCAAAATATCGGTTATATTCGCTGAATAATGGATTATTTTTATAATGGATGTAGCTTACGATGATTAAATTCCTTAGAAATTTGGCAGTGATACAATGTATTGCGATTACCATTTTGGCTATTGCTCTTTACCTGTATTAAATGCTGATCATCACTGCCTTAAGAAAAATAATGCTGTTTATTTTACCGCACTATATTGATCAACTAAGCTACGACTTGCTTCATTCATCCCTATAATTTCAACCTGAATGTTATTTTGCAGAAACTTGTTTTGTACCTGATTGAGCATACTGACAGAGGTAATATCCCAAATATGGGCATGGGTTAAATCGATAATGACATGATCAACAGATTTATTAAAATCAAAAAACTGAAAGAATTTTTCTGAACTGCTAAAGAAAATTTGCCCATAAATTTCATATTTTCGGGTCGTGCTGTTCAAAAGATGAGATTGGACACGTACTGCATTTTCTAATTTATTGACCAAGAAAAGTGCAGATAAAAGTACACCAATCAACACGCCTAAAGCTAAGTTATGCGTCATCAGTACAATGACCACCACCGCAAGCATCACGCTATTGCTTTGTTTGGGATGTTTTGAAAAGTTTTTGACTGAGTCCCAGTTGAATGTAGTAAAAGCCACCATAATCATAATTGCCACCAGTGCAGCCATTGGAATATAAGACAGCCATTCTTTTAAAAAGACCACTAAACACAGTAAAAAAACACCAGCAACCAAGGTCGATAAGCGAGTTCGTGCACCAGAAGACACATTGATAATTGATTGCCCAATCATGGCACAACCTGCCATACCCCCCATAAACCCACTGACCATATTGGCGATGCCTTGACCACGACATTCTTTATGACGATTGCCTTCTGTTTGCGTCACTTCATTAACAATCGTGGTGGTCATCATGGTTTCGAGTAAACCTACGGTTGCCAAAGTGATGGCATAAGGAAAAATAATTTTTAAGGTATCCAAGTTAAGTGGAATGTCTGGAATTAAAAACAGCGGTAAAGTGTCTGGAAATTTTCCTAAATCACTGACTGTACGCATATCTGCACCCAAAAATAAGGTAGCTAAACTCAGTACAATAATGCATACCAAAGGTGAGGGAATGAGTTGACCAATTTTGGGAATATAGGGGAAAAGATAAACCACCCCTAAGCCAAAGGCGACAAATAGATAAGCCATCAGATCCATACGTTGTAATTCAGGAATCTGTGCCACAAAGATAAGAATAGCCAATGCATTGACAAAACCATAGACGACAGACTGTGAAACAAAGCGCATCAGTTTTGCAACTTTAAAATAGCCAGCAAGAATCTGAAGAATTCCAGTCAAAATTGTGGTGGCAAATAAATACTGTAAACCATGATCTTTGACGAGAGTAACCATCAGCAACGCCATTGCGCCCGTGGCTGCGGAAATCATTGCGGTACGTCCACCAAAGAAAGCAATGCTCACTGCAATACAAAATGATGCATACAGGCCGACTTGTGGATCTACGCCTGCAATTGCAGAAAAAGCGATTGATTCAGGAATAAGTGCCAAGCCTACGACCATTCCAGCAAGTACATCTGTACGAATATTGGAAAACCATTCCGCTTTTTTTAGACTAATCACTATAAACCTTTCATCATTCTTTAAAGATGCGTATGTTAAAACATCTCTTAGTGAAAAAGCAGTTAACTTTGACTTGAAAAAGTCTTCATTTTGTTGAATATTCAAGTTATAGCTGATTTTATAAATTTATGCTTTTTGCAATTTTATGTTTTACGACTTGAAATTGTGATCTGAGCCATTTACAACTTAAACAGTCATATAACAAGGATTAGATATGAAATTATATTATTCACCAGGTGCATGTTCTTTAGCTGCCCATATTTTACTCAACGAAATTAATGTTGATTTTGATCTAGAACGTGTTGATTTAAAAACGCATAAAACAGAAAAGGGCGCAGATTATTACGAAATCAATCCAAAAGGCTATGTACCCGCATTAGAAATCAATCCGGGTTTACTTTTAACTGAAAATGTTGCAGTACTGCCTTTTATTGCACAACACGATCCTAAACAGGATTTGATCCCACCATCAGGTTTGGGACGTGCTAAAGTTTTAGAATGGTTGGGTTATTTAAACTCAGAGTTGCATGATGAATACGCCGTCTTCTTTGACCCAGCGATCACTGAAGATGAAAAAGTACGTGGCTATGCAACCATAGATAAAATGTTGAAATATATAGATGACTATCTTGCAGAGTCTGAATACGATTATTTGGTCAATGACCGCTTTGGTCCTGCTGATGCGTACTTGTTTGTACTGACAAATTGGTCGAATTCAATTCATCATGATCTAACCCCATTTACCAATATTGTGGCATTACGCAATAAAGTCGCTGAACGTCAATCTGTACAGATTGCAATGCGTGATGAAGGTTTAATTCCTTAAGTATGCTTGAATCGATATACAAAAGCACCTACGGGTGCTTTTTTATTGAATTGATTAATGTGAAATGGGCAGAAAGAGGGAAAGATATTTATTGTTGATTTTTAGTCAATAATGTTTTGCTTATTTTTGCGTTTTTTGCGATAAAAATAAGCTCTATAGTTGCGCCATAAATCAAGCGTATTGGTAAAACATAGGTAAACAATGAGTAATATCTTAATCGTAAATGGTGCGAAACAGTTTGCACATTCAAATGGTGAATTAAACGATACCCTAACTGCTTTGGGTGAAGACGTGCTTAGCGATTTGGGACACAGTGTAAAAGTGACACGTACCGATGCAAATTACGATGCTCAAGAAGAAGTAGAGAAATATCTCTGGGCGGATGTTGTGATCTATCAAATGCCAGGTTGGTGGATGGGTGCGCCGTGGACCATGAAAAAATATATTGATGATGTTTTTACCACTGGTCATGGCAGTTTATATGCCAACGATGGTCGTAGCCGTTCTGATGCTGCCAAAAAATATGGCTCAGGTGGTTTGATTCAGGGGAAAAAGTATATGTTGTCGTTAACTTGGAATGCACCCTTACAAGCGTTTGATGATCCTGAGCAATTTTTCCATGGTGTTGGTGTAGATGGTGTGTATTTACCTTTTCATAAAGCCAATCAATTTTTAGGAATGCAAAGTTTAGAAACGTTTATTGTCAATGATGTGATTAAAGCACCACAAATTGCGCAATATGAACAGGCATATCGCCAACATTTACAGCAGCTTTTTGCTTAAGCAAATTGGAATTTTGAATATCTCGTTTAAAAAATTTAAGGAGTCTAAAATGTTGACTATTGTGGCTGAAATCCGTGCATATCCAAATGCATTACACAAAGATAAAATTATCCAAGCATTTAAGAAAATTACCCCGACAGTATTACAAGAGCAAGGCTGTCATGGTTATCAGCTATTGGTTGATGCTGGTGTTGATGTGAGTTATCAAAGCAAGGATTCTGATTTGATCGTGATGCTTGAAAAATGGGAAAGTATTGAACATCTCAATGCCCACTTGCAAACTGAGCATATGCAAGCGCATCAACTTGAAGTAAAAGAGCATGTTGCTGATGTTAAAATCCGTATTTTAGAACATGGATTTTAAAGCTAATTTATTGTTATAAGCTTCTTTCTCGCTTTGGGAGAAGGCTAGGGTGAGGGATTCTTTTATGTTGAATTATTGTTTTTAAAAAATAATTTATAAAAGACATCCATCATTGAACATAACGCTCAAAGTTGATTTGCTCAAGTTTGGGCAAAGGTGCTTTCTTTAATTTTGACCAGAATATCTTTGGTGTATTTTTGCGATCAAGTTCTTGCGTACTGGTGACATTTTTGATTTTCCTTGTTAAAAAATTAGTACTTTCAGTTCGACTGTCACCTGATGGTATATCGAAATAATGTAAATCATAGCCGATCAGATCGAATGATGGGTTTTGATAGCGGAAAGTATAAATATTATTAAAGACCTCCCATGAATTACAACGAAACGAGTAATTTAATGTGATCTTAAGTTGTCCATTCTGGATGATTGGTGAATTGTCTACAATCAATGGATCGATAAGGCAAGGGCGTTCATTGTTGCTTTCTCTAGGGAGTGAAGAATTACTGGTGATAAGGCGATAAGTTTGAGCGTCTTTAAATAGAACTAATAATTTTCGCTCATTTTGGTTAAGTAGAAGATTTGCTGGCTTTTTATGATTGAATTTATTTTTAACAATATTTACGGGATCCGTATTTTCAATAATCAGCACCATATCGGCCTGTTGATCACCATTTAAGTCACCTTGAACTTTGCTAAGTATTTTCCAATCTTTAGGAATGAAAGCTTGAACATCAGCTTCAGTATTGGTTTCTGCCCACACTAAGCTTGAGCAGACTGTTAATGTAAAAAATAGAAGTAATAGATTGTTATTCTTCATGGTTTTCTTCCAATTCACTGAATTGTAAATTTATGCCTATTTTTAGGCATGTCCCCAAACTATCACTTTTGATTACCTTGTCTTAGCTAATTTTTTATGGCAAATATCGAGTCCTCTTCGACACCTTTATTCTCAGAATAATATGGCATATTTATGAATTGTTGGTAGATACGAAACGCATTTTATTCAAACTCGCCGTAGTCTTTAAAATTGATCTGCTCAAGTTTAAGTGAATAACTGTTCTTTAATTTGGACCAAGAAACTTGCTTAGCTTGATCCTGATTTTCAAACTCACCACCACCTGTAGTGTTTTTAATTTTACCTGTTAGAAAATTGATACTTTTCGCACTGGTTTCACCAGATGCACGATGGAAGTAATCTGTATCGTAACCAATCAGCTTAAAAGACTGGTTTTGATAACGGAAAGTAAAAGCATTGTTATAGACAGACCATGAACCACAACTGAGCCAATAATGTAAATTAATTTTAACTAATCCATTTTTGATGGTGAGTGGATCGCCTTCACCTAGAGGGTCAGCAAGACAAGGTGATTCTTTATCTCCCTCAGTAGGAAGCGAGTAATTACTTGCAACAAGACGAAAGCCTTGAGGGGCTTTAAATAAAATTAATAACTTTCGATTGTTTAAATTCAGCTGGGGATTACCTAATCCATCATTTGTCACAATATTTTTTGGATCTGTATTTTCAATAATTAAGGCAAGATCTGTTTGCTTATCACCATTTAAATCACCTTGTACTTTACTCAACACTTTCCAGTTTTTAGGGATAAATGATTGATAGTCAGCTTTGGTGCTGGTGTCTGCCCAAACCAAAGCTGAGCATGTGGTTAATGCACAAAATAAAAGTAATTCAGTTTTGTTTTTCATTATTTTTCTCCAATAAATTGAACGCTAAAGTTATGAATAAATTGTTCGTTATCCCAAGGAATATTCTCCAAGGTATAGCTTGTCGATGTTTTCAGCGTTTTCCAAACAATTTTGGCTGGCGTTTCAACTTCTGCAAAGATATTTGGCGTTGTGGTCACTTTGGCTTTGTTGCTTAGAAAGTTAAGGCTAGTTTCTTTTTGTTTGCCACTAATTTTATCTAAATCATAAGCATCAAATCCAATCAGGTGGAATTGATTGTTTTTTAGTTTAAACCCATAGGTATACATCAAGCCATACGTATTGCTACAGGATGACATGGTATTGAATAACACATCTAAGCGTTGATTTTCGATCGTCAATGAGGAGTCATCTAGAGCATCTTCGATACAGAGTTCTTCTGAACGATAGGTCCAGTTAGGGATTTGTCGACTTAGCTTAAGTTGTAATTGTTGGCCTTTTTGAAAAAGCACTAAAAGCTTTCGATTGTGCTGACTTTCATTTTTAGGTTGGATGATGAGGGCAATATCCTTTTTACCATCTTGATTCAAGTCACCTTCTGCTTGAGCAAGAATTTCCCAATTGTTTGGGACAAATTTTTGTAATGAGGTAGAAGGCTGACTTGCAAAGCTTAGCGATGAATAAACGCTCAGGAGCAGGGCGGTATTTATTATTTTATTCATGACCTTTCTCAATGAATTTATCAAGATATTTTAAGCCTAAAAGGACTTCAAGAAATCCTTTTAGGCAATTCAAACGATTATTTAAAGAAATAACCTGTTTCTGGTGAACTCGCATTTGCCATTCGTTTACGTGGCATACGACCCGCCAAATAGGCTTCACGTCCAGCTTCAACCGCTTTTTTCATTGCTGATGCCATTAAAATTGGATGATGTGCAGCGGCAATCGCGGTATTCATCAATACGCCATCGCAACCTAATTCCATTGCGATTGCGGCATCGCTTGCAGTACCTACACCAGCATCAACCAAAACTGGCACTTTGGCATTTTCTTTAATAATTGAAATAGTATGCGGATTTAAAATGCCTAGGCCAGAACCAATTAAGCTACCTAAAGGCATGATCGCAACACAACCCATGCTTTCAAGTTCTTGAGCCACAATAGGGTCATCCGATGTATACACCATTACTTCAAAGCCATCTTCAATCAATGTGCGAGCTGCATCAAGTGTCGCTGTTACATTTGGATAAAGGGTTTTCTCATCACCTAATACTTCCAATTTGACCAGGTTATGGCCATCTAAAAGTTCACGTGCAAGCATACAGGTACGTACTGCGCTATTGGCGTCAAAACAACCCGCTGTGTTCGGTAAGATGGTGTATTTTTCAGGTGGAAGGATTGACAGTAAGTTAGGCTGATCTGGATTTTGCCCAATGTTTACTCGGCGAATCGCCACTGTCACAATTTCAGCGCCACTGGCTTGAATTGCTAAATCAGTTTCTTGCATGTCTTTGTATTTACCCGTACCCACGAGAAGACGAGATTGAAAAGTACGAGAACCGATAATAAGAGGGGAGTTTTCAGTAGGAAAATCTAGCATGGGAGAGCTCCAAATTAGCCGCCACCGACAGCGTGAATGATTTCAATACGGTCTTTTTCAGCAATAGGGGTAAGTTCAAGTTTACTTTTGGAAATGATCATTTCATTCATTTCTACGGCAAAGCGTTTACCTTCGAGTGAAAGTTCCTGAACCAGTTGTAAAAGATTTTGGCAAGCGGTTTCTTGAGGCTCACCATTTAAGAAAATTTGCATATACATTCCATTCGATTGCGCAAATTGTGATGTCTAAAATCAAAATAATTTTATTTAGCGTATTTCAATGCATTCCATGCAAGGACCAGCCAACCTGCAATCATCAGTGCTCCACCAATGGGTGTAATTGCACCTAAACCTCGTGGTAAACCCAGTGCCATGACATAAAGCGAACCGCAGAAAAATAAAATACCGATTTGGATGAGTAAGAAGCTGGCTTTGATTGGAAGTTGAGGGATGACTTTACTGAGAATAGCCAGTGCCAATAGGCCCAGTGCGTGGTAGAAAAAATAATCAGTTGCTGTTTGCCACCATGCCAACTGGGCTTCAGTTGCGTGAGCTTTTAAACCATGTGCGCCAAATGCACCTAAGATTACTGCAAGCGCTAAATTCAGTGCTGAAATTGCAATCCACATAAGCCAGTCATCTGCATAAATTTGCGCATAACATTAACACAATTTCGAAGCGGGATTAAAGGCAAAATCTATTAAGAATAAAGATTTGACAAAAATATCAGGCAAAATAAAAGGGCATGTCGCCCTTTTATTGAAAATATAAATTATTGGTCTGGTATACAGACCGTTTTGAAGATTTAGTTGGATGACATGGCAACTTTGATTTTGTCCATGGCATTTTTTTCTAACTGACGAATACGCTCAGCAGAGACATTGTACTCTGCAGCCAGTTCATGCAAGGTCGATTTATCATCATCTAACCAACGGCGCTGTAAGATGTTGCGTGAGCGATCATCCAACTGTTCCATAGCATTATGCAAAGCTGAAGTACTTTGTTCTTCGTAATCTTCTTCTTCGACTAAGCGAGCAGGGTCATAGCGGTTATCTTCGAGATAAAGCGCTGGTGCAACATGAGTTGAACCTTCGTCATCGTCATCACCTTGAGCTTCAAAAGCAGCATCATAAGCGGTTAAACGACCTTCCATTTCCAAGACTTGTTCTGCTGTTACATTTAAGTCGTTGGCAATTGATTGTGCTTCTTCAAGTGTAAGTTTTTTACTTGATTTTTTTAGGCTACGTAAATTAAAAAACAATTTACGTTGCGCTTTGGTGGTCGCAATTTTGACAATACGCCAATTGCGAATCACATATTCATGAATTTCAGCCTTAATCCAGTGCACAGCAAAAGACACCAAACGCACGCCCATATTGGGGTCAAAGCGTTTAACTGCTTTCATTAAACCGAGATTACCTTCTTGAATTAAATCACCTTGTGGCAAACCATAGCCCGCATAGCTGCGCGCAATATGCACCACAAAACGTAAGTGAGACATCACTAACATTTTCGCAGCATCTAAATCTTGATCGTAAAAATAGCGATCAGCTAACTCTTTTTCTTGTTCAGCTGTCAAGATTGGAATCTGATTTACGGTGCTGATATAAGCACCTAAGTTAACACCTGGTGCAGATAAGGACAGGGGCATCAACTGATTGCTGCTGTCACTCATGGGTTCTCCTTATAGGAATTTCGTTGTATAGCTAATGCATTCATCTTAATTCGAATATTGTACATAAGTAAGGAAATTTGGGTATCGAAATGTAAAAATATATGCAAATTTGCAAAAAATAATTTGAATTGAAAATAATTAAGATTCAATTAAGTAATGAAATTCATGCTCTGATCGTTTAGTCAATTGGCAAGAAATCTTGTTGATCTCGCAATAACGCGTAATATCAATTTCACTGTGCGGATCAGAGGACATTAAAAGAAATATTTGATGAGGCAATGCTCTTTTTAATTCACGCTTTAACATTAATAGAGGCATTGGACAGGGTTTACCCATACAATTTATTTCAATCGCTGTCTGGCCTAAAGGTTCATTCATTTTTTGGCAAGGTAACAACAGGGTTATGGAACACATATTTTACCAAGTTTATTGAAACACCCCAACAAAAATTGGAAGATTCTTCAACAAATAAAAAATAATCGTGAAGCTGTTTAAAAAACACGCTTGATATCGAAAATAATTATCAAAAAAAATTCTATTAATTGTCATAAACCCATGTTAAGCTCGTTGCGTATTTAGGATTTATCAGAAACAATTCTTGTTTTGAAACCCTATTACAAGATGGATGTAACCGGGATTTTGTTAATAGTTTTACAGAATGATTACAAGCTTTGAAATTAGAAAATATTTTAAAACTTTGTTTGCTCTGCTGTTTGCAACACCGGGTGGTCCCTTTTTCTTAATAACTGAGGATTAACTTATGACAGCTCGTGAACAAGGCGTAGTTAAATGGTTCAACGACACTAAAGGCTTCGGCTTTATCCAACGCGCAGGCGGTGATGACGTATTTGTTCATTTCCGTGCTATTCAAGGTGACGGTCAACGCGTTGAATTCAGTGTTGTGCAAGGTCAAAAAGGTTTTCAAGCTGAAGAAGTTCAGCCTTTAGACTAATCTTAAATTTTTAAAATTTAAGTGGCGCTCCAATTTCTTATAAATTGGGGCGTTTTTTGTTTATAATGGGCGCAATTAAAAGTGTCTACAGTTAGAGCTCGTATTTATGTCATCAGGTTTCGAAACCCTTAATTTACATCCGCAACTTAAACAAGCGATTGATGCTTTAGGGTTTAAAGAAATGACCCCAATTCAGCAAAAAGTATTGAAATATACTTTAGCAGGTCATGATGCAATTGGTCGTGCTCAAACCGGCACAGGTAAAACAGCGGCATTTTTAGTCAGTATTATTAATGATTTGCTCACAAACCCAATTAAAGAACAACGTTTCCGTGGTGAACCACGTGCATTGATTCTTGCGCCAACACGTGAACTTGCAATTCAAATTGAAAATGATGCAAAAGATTTGGTCAAATATACCAATTTAAATGTCGTGACTTTGGTTGGCGGCGTAGATTTTGATAAGCAAAGAAAACAACTGGATCAAGGTTTTGTTGATATTTTAGTGGCAACCCCTGGTCGTTTAATTGATTTCACAGAACAAAAAGAAGTTTGGTTAGATCAAATTGAATTTTTAGTGATTGATGAAGCTGACCGTTTATTAGACATGGGCTTTATCCCATCAGTTAAACGGATTGTGCGTTTTTCGCCACGTAAAGAGCAACGTCAAACCTTAATGTTCTCGGCAACATTTAGCTATGATGTTCTCAATCTTGCCCAACAATGGTTATGTGAGCCAGTTACAGTAGAAATCGAGCCTGAAAAGAAAACCAATGCTGATGTTGAACAGCGTGTATATGTGGTCGAAAAGAAAGATAAATATCGCTTATTGCGCGAAATTTTGGCAGATGAACCCATTGAAAAAGTGATGATCTTTGCCAATCGCCGTGATCAAGTGCGTAAACTTTATGATCATTTAAAAGCAGATGGTTATAAAGTGGTGATGCTATCAGGTGAAATAGCGCAAGATAAACGTTTGAAAATGTTGGATCAATTTAAAAATGGTCAACATAATATTATGATTGCAACAGATGTTGCAGGTCGTGGTATTCATGTTGATGGCGTATCTCATGTGGTGAATTTCACTTTACCTGAACAGTCAGATGATTATGTACATCGTATTGGTCGTACAGGTCGTGCAGGTACACAGGGTGTAAGTATTAGTTTCTTGTCTGAAGATGATGCATTTAATTTACCGACTATTGAGAAAGCGATTGGGCAAAAATTGCCTTTAACGCGATTAGATGGTTATTGCTAAGTTTTTTGTTTCTTTATCAAATTGTGTTTAAAAAACCCACTTATTTAAAGTGGGTTTTTTAATGACTATTTTTAGTTTAGAAGGCTAAACGGATTAACTTGCTTTACAGCTAAAGGTCAGTGTTGTTTGATAGTCCGTATCTTTTTCAATACCGTAGTTTTTGCCCATTACTGAACCTAATACACCGGCTGCTGCAGTGATCATTTTTCCAGTCTGTTCATCGACCACACCTTTTAAACTGCCATGGTATTCAGTTTTTTCATCCACCAAGACCGGTGCACCTTTTTTACCGCAAGCCTTGTTTGCTGCAGTAATGGCATTATTTTTTGCGGTAATTTGGTCTTTACCTAAGCCAGTGACTTCATACTGGTTATCTGCTTTTTGAATCGCTAAAGTTTGTGTTGGATTTGATGCACACGCAGTGAAGAGTAACGCTGAACTAGCAAGTAAAGTGATCGTTGTTAATTTATTCATATTGATTCTCAAATTCCTGTACTAAAAATTAAAAAGATACTGCTTTTAAATTAGTTATAATTTGAGCATAGAATGTGGGCTAAATATTGAGAAACATGTATAAATTTTGCAGTTTTTTTTAAGTTTATTGATGATTTGGCTTTATTTTCGAAGCCAAAGGGTATCGAAGGTATTTTTTGTGAGCAATCATGCTCATTGATAACCTAACAATAAGTTGTATGTAATATTGACAGATGCCAAGTAAATTTTGTCGGAGATAGCTTAATGATTTTAGATTATGCTAATCTTGAAACAAGTGAAATTAACCAGATAATAGATAGGTCAATGTCAGATTTAAACTTCAAAGCAGTACATGACAATATTCATCAACGTCAATCGATTGGCCATTTGGTTGAACCTGCACCTTCACACGCACAACTGAATATTGCATTTAAAGCCGCTTTAACAGCACCCGATCATCATCGTTTAAAACCCACACAATTTATTGTCGTGGATGTTGAGCAACGTGAAGCATTTGGTGCATTACTGGCACAATCTATTGCTGACTTAGGTGAATTAGATCCAGCCCAAGTTGAACGGGTAAAACTTCATCCTTTTAGAGCGCCTATTTTGGTGCTTGCCGTGACTAAATTTCAGGATCACCCTAAAGTGCCTTTTTTTGAACAAACGCTGAGTTCAGGGGCTGCAATTGAAAACTTTTTATTGTCGATGCAGGCACAAGGTTTCGCAACCATGTGGAGGAGTGGGGCGGTTGTTGAATCTAAATTATTAAAATCAGCACTGGGTTTAGCTGAACGAGATTTAATTTCAGGCATTATTTATGTTGGCACAGCGGCAAAAGCAATTGCCCCACGTGCAGAGATTGAAACAACACAATATGTTCATTTTTGGCAAGCTTGAGTCAAAAAGTTATTGATATTTTCAGATTGAAAAATCATTGGGTTATTAGGACAAGCATTTTAGGATAACAATAAATGTCGGATTTACAATTTAAAGATTTAGTTGAACCTATTGTATTGGGTCAGAAAACAGCGTTGCGTGTGACTGTACTGGGTGGTGGTAGTTTCGGTACAGCAATGGCAAATACAGCAGTACGTAATGGTTGTGACACCATGATTTGGATTCGCGATGAAAGTATCGCAGCTGAAATTAATGCGACTCATGTCAATAAACGCTATTTACCTGATTTTCAATTGGAGACGGGTTTACGTGCTGAGTCAAATTTAGAAGATGCAGTGCGTGATCGCGATATTATTTTGGTGGCAATCCCAAGCCATTCTTTTCGTGATGTTTTACGTCAAATTAAACCGTTTATTAGTGCACAAGCCGTTGTTTCATTAACCAAAGGCATCGAAGCAAAAACCTTTAGCTTTATGAGTGACATCATTCGTGAAGAGCTTCCTGAAGTTCCTTATGGTGTTCTTTCAGGACCTAACTTAGCCAAAGAAATTGTTGCAGGACAACCAGCAGGTACAGTGATTGCCAGTGATAGTGAATTAGTACGTTATGCCGTACAACAATCACTACATAGTGCATTGTTTCGAGTGTTTGGCAGTGACGATGTACATGGTGTTGAGCTGGGTGGAGCACTTAAAAATATTTATGCTGTTGCAATGGGAATGGCTGCTGCTTATAAAGTAGGTGAAAATACCAAGAGTATGATTTTAACCCGTGCTTTGGCTGAAATGAGTCGCTTTGCAGTTAAGTTGGGGGCAAATCCTTTAACATTCTTAGGTTTGTCTGGTGTGGGTGATCTTTTCGCAACCTGTAACAGCCCGTTGAGCCGAAATTATCAAGTTGGTTTTGCCTTAGGTTCTGGAAAGACACTGGAACAAGCAACCTCTGAATTGGGGCAAACTGCTGAAGGGATCAACACTATTGTACAAGTCAATGCACGTGCAAAGGAGTTGGATGTCTATATGCCAATTACCACTGCATTGTATGAAGTTATTTTTGAAGGTGCGCCGCCACTGAATATTGCCGTTTCTTTGATGAAGAATGGGCATCGTAGTGATGTAGAGTTTGTGCTTCCGCATAACGAAGTTTAATCGTGTGTTGTTGGCACAATATTCAAAACTTTAGAGATGGATTTGTAACAAAGCCTCGTTATAATCAGTGCAGTATTAAAAAGGAAATCTTATGCAACTGACTTTGGTGCGTCATGGTGAAGCAGCTCCACCCGTCAATGGGGTGGATAGTAAACGGCCTTTAACACAACGTGGGCATTTACAAGCACAACAAACGGCTAATTTTTTAAAAGAAATCGTACAGCCGGATGTATTTGTTGTCAGCACTTTATTGAGAGCACAAGAAACATTGGCGCACATACAGACTTACTTCCCGAATGTATCTGTATTGGTCTGTGACAAAATAAAGCCAGATGATGATGCAAAATTAGCAATCGAATGGTTGTCACAATTGCCATTTGAACGTATTGTGGTGGTATGTCATATGAATGTTGTGGCACATATTGCAGAACAACTGACACATGAGCATTTTAATCCTTTTGCCTTGGCAGAGGCTCGTATTTATGAGCAAACTGTGATTGCAAATGGTCTATCTACACAAGATAAAGCCTTTATTCCAACTGTATAAAAGCATTGTTAAAAGAACTTAACGGCAGAAAACGATAAATGTTGTACTTATGGATGCCTGAAGCCAATGGGGTTTGGCAGTGGTCTCGAGGAAGTGATTGGACTAAATCTTCGAGCCTAGAACAATTAATACAAGATATTAAACTTTACCAAGGTGAAGAAGCTGTGGTTTTCTTCCCAAGTCGTGAAGTGCAAATTCTTCAACAGAAATTTAGTAAAACTCAATATAAACAATTGGGTGTAGATGGTGTCAAATATTTATTAGAAGAATATGTGATTTTGCCGATTGATCAGATGAAAGTGTTTTCACACTTTCAACAACCCGATCAGGTTTCAATATTGGGGATTCATCAATATGCTGTCACCACAATGCAGCATTCCTTGTCATTGATTCCGTTAAAAATCGTCTCTTTATTACCTGACTTTTTGATGCTGCCTGTACCAGAAGTCGGACAGACGATTTTGGCCAATGTCAACGGACAGTTATTGGTTCGAGAAGGCGAGTTCCTTGGTAATTCGATTGATGATCTGAATGTATATTTGGATTTCGCTGATCGAGAGAAAAGCTATTTATATAGCGGATTGACAGATGAGCAAGCGGTCAGCTTATTTGCCATTGCTACAGCGGATCAGCGTGAGCCTTTTGATTATCAATTTAGTGAAATAAAAAAACCGAAACTACATCCTTATAATGTATTGCCAAAAGCCAAGCAAGCCAATCAAGGTGTTTCCCGTTATTGGCAAGCCTGTGCAGTTTTGGTGGTTGTTTTGATCATTGCGCAATTGAGTTACGATGCTTTGCGTTGGATTAAGCTGAAGAAAGTTGCGGATCAAACAGCTTTGATTGCAGTGGATCAGTACAAAAAATGGTTTCCAAATGAGCAACGGATTACAGAAGAGTCTGTAGAACGTCAGTTTAAAAATAAATTGGCTTTAAGTCAGAGTGCAAATACCCAAGCTTTACAATTACTCAGTCGTGTTGGGCCAATTTTAATGCAGCATCAGATTATTGCCAGTCGTGTAAATTATGATACAGCAGTGTTAAATATGGATCTGGTGGCGAAAAATGCTGAAGGCTTACAAACCTTGGTGACGCAACTCAATCAACAAGGCTTTAAAGCAGAATTAGGCAATGTTCAGACGCAAGGTGCATCTGTCGTTGGTTTGGTGAAGATACAATAATGAAAACAATGGAAAATGTGCAAAATCGACTGGATGTATGGTCTGAGAAAATCGCAGAGAATTTAGAAAAAATATCTCCACGTGAACGTGTCATGGTTATTTTCACCACGATTTTTGTCATTGTGGCAATTGTGGGTGCGGCGTTGTGGTACACCCATAAAGCTGCCGAAAAACAGCAAGCACGTTTAAATCAGATGAAAGATCTTGTGGTGTGGATGCAGAGTAATGTAGTGACCATGAAGCCCGCAGATGATTTGGCCTTAACCACTGCAGATAAAATTCAGCGTGTGGCACAACAACAAGGGCTTTCGGTTGCCTCGCAGCAAGTGGGTGAGCAATTTCAGATTATTGCACAACATCAAAACTATGCGGTTTTAGCTAACTTTTTAACCCAAATTGCCCAAATGGGTGTGAGTTTGGAAAAGATGGAGTTAGCCAAAGAAGGTGGGCAGATTAAATTAACAGCGACGGTACAGTAGTAGTGAAAATAAACACAGTTCAAGCATAGCCTTTTCAACATACTGTGCCTATAATATGGCAACTTAAAAAGCAGTAGACTTTTGTAGCTATGATGTATTCACTTGCTCGCCCTTTGTTGTTTTCTTTAGCACCAGAGCGTGCACATGAACTCACATTATCCATGCTTAAATCTGCCCATAAAATGGGGGCGATTCGTCAAACTGTAGCTGCCAAACCAGTCACTTGCATGGGAATTGAGTTTCCAAATCCAGTTGGTTTAGCAGCGGGACTGGATAAAAATGGCGCTTATATCGATGCCTTAGCGGGTTTAGGATTTGGTTTTATTGAAATTGGAACCATTACGCCTAAGCCACAAGAGGGCAATCCCAAGCCACGCCTTTTCCGTATTCCTCAAGCCAAAGCAATTATTAACCGTATGGGGTTTAATAATGATGGTGTGGATCAATTGGTTGAGAATGTTAAAGCCGCAAAATTTAAAGGCATTCTTGGTATCAATATTGGTAAAAATGCCACAACACCAGTTGAAGATGCAGTTTCTGATTATTTAGTTTGTCTTGAAAAAGTTTATAACTACGCATCTTATATTACTGTTAATATCTCATCTCCAAATACCAAGAATTTACGTTCTTTACAAAGTGGTCATGCGCTCACTGAACTTTTGGAAACACTCAAAAAACGTCAGTTAGAGTTGGCAGAAGAATTGCAACACTATGTTCCTTTAGTGTTGAAAGTTGCACCAGATCTAGAAGCTTCAGATATCGAATTTATTGCATCACAATTGTTGCAGTTTAAAATTGATGGATTGATTGTGACCAATACAACATTATCCCGTGAGGGTGTTGAAGGTTTGCCATTTGGTGATGAAGCGGGTGGTTTGTCAGGTGCGCCCGTATTTGAAAAGAGCACGGCATGTTTGGCGGCTTTTTCAAAAATTTTACAAGGTAAAATTCCTTTGATTGGTGTTGGTGGAATTTTATCTGGTGAACAAGCTGTTGCAAAACAACAAGCCGGTGCAAGCTTAGTCCAAATTTATAGTGGTATGATCTATACAGGTCCTACACTCATTAAAGACTGTGTTGACGCTATGATTTAAAATATGAATACCTTAGACATTATTATTCTGATTCTATTGCTCATTGGAGGGCTAAACGGTTTGCGACAAGGATTCGTGAAAGCCTTTGCGAACTTGATAGGATGGATTTTTGCACTGATTGTCGGTGCTAAATATGCCAATATCATCGCACCTTCAATGTCTGCACTCAGTCAGGATCCTGTGGTGCAGAAAATTGCTGCATTTGCTTTTATTGTCTTGGTCATTATTGTTTTAACATGGATTGTCACCGCCTTACTCAATCAGATTTTAAAAACTTTAAAACTCGGGCCGTTAAATCGTTTAGCTGGAAGTGCTTTAGGGACCTTGAAAGGTTTGTTCATCGTCCTCATTACTATGCAAGGTTTGGGACCGTGGGTTGAAAGTTCTCCAACGTGGAAACAATCCAAATTCATTCAGACGCTGTTACCATTTGCACCTTTGGCATCTGAAATCTCTAAAGATGCTGCAAATGAAGCATTACATCATATACATTCAGAAGATCGTTCCGATGATACTTCTGTAACTAAGGCTGATCGATCATCGGATACTCAAAGCGATGAAAAATCAGCACATTCGACAAAGAATCCGTTTTATTAGTCCTAGCTGGTCTGCGAGGTAGTTATGTGTGGAGTCGTTGGTATAGCAGGTAAAGCACCTGTAAACCAAATGTTATTTGATGCGTTGACGATGTTACAACATCGTGGGCAAGATGCGGCTGGGATTGTGACTTGTCATAATGGACGTCTTTTTCTAAGAAAAGATAATGGTATGGTACGTGATGTATTTCATACTCGCCACATGCGCGCATTACTCGGTAACTATGGTATTGGTCACGTGCGTTATCCAACTGCTGGTTCTTCAAGTAGTGCAGAAGCGCAGCCTTTCTATGTAAACTCACCTTATGGGATTACATTGGCGCATAATGGTAACTTAACCAATGCGGCTGATATTCACGATGACTTATTCAAAACTGACTTACGTCATATGAATACGGACTCAGACTCAGAAGTATTGCTAAACGTTTTTGCTCATGAATTGCAAAAATGTGCATCATTAACGCCAATGCCTGAAGATATTTTTCATACAGTTAAACGTGTGCATGAGCGTTGTAAAGGTGCTTATGGTGTCGTTGCAATGATCACAGGGCATGGTATCGTAGGTTTTCGTGATCCCAATGGTATTCGTCCACTGATCTATGGTTCACGTTTAACTGAAAATGGTGAAACAGAATATATTATCGCTTCTGAATCTGTTGCGATTACCGCGTTAGGTTTTAAAGTAGAACGTGATATTGAGCCTGGTGAAGCGATCTTTATCAATTCAAAAGGTGAGTTCTTTTCACAACAGTGTGCGGCAAATTCGCGTTACCGCCCATGTATTTTTGAATATGTCTATTTTGCGCGTCCTGATGCAACCATCGATGGTATTTCGGTATATAAAGCACGCTTGAAAATGGGTGAAACCCTTGCGAAGAAAATTCTTCGTGAATGGGGCGATATGCATGACATCGACGTGGTGATTCCAATTCCAGATACGAGCCGTACTTCTGCTTTAGAATTGGCGAATATGTTGGGTGTGAAATTCCGTGAAGGTTTCATGAAAAACCGTTATATCGGTCGTACCTTTATTATGCCGGGTCAGCAACAACGTACCAAATCTGTTCGTCAAAAGCTTAATCCTGTAGAGCTTGAGTTTAAAGGCAAGAACGTTTTGTTGGTTGATGATTCGATTGTACGTGGTACCACTTGTAATGAAATCATTCAAATGGCACGTGATGCGGGTGCGAAAAAAGTCTATTTTGCTTCTGCTGCACCAATGGTGAAATATCCAAATGTGTACGGTATTGATATGCCAGCAAAAGCAGAGTTGATTGCTTCACATCGTAGTGTTGAGGAAATTCAGGAGATCATTGGTGCTGATCGTTTAATCTTCCAAGACTTGGATGATTTAAAAGCAGCAGTAAGAACCAGTAAAGTACCTGTCATTCAAGATTTTGATTGTTCAGTATTCGACGGTGTTTATGTCACAGGCGATATTGATGAGCAATATTTAACTGATCTTGAGCAAAGTCGTAGTGATACTGCGAAAAAAGAAAAAGATGGTTATATTGATGTCAATATCGATGCAGCATCTGTGGATTTAAGCGGTATCAAAGAAGAAATGTAAGCAACTTTGATTTACTTTGAGAAAAAGCGGGAAGTTCCCGCTTTTTTCATTTATAGTATTTTGCAATGTAATGAGGAATTTTACATTGAAAGATGTCAGTCATTATTTGATAAAAAACAAGAATATGTTGTGGTCTGCAAGTATTTGCTTACTTGCGGTCATTTTGACCATTTTTATTCTAAATACTGTTTTAGGATTGCTGGTTCACTATGTGGATCCAGATCAAGAGATCTGGTGGAATATCCTCAGTCCTTACTGTGTCGGTTTGATCATTGTCATCATTGGTTGGTCAATCGCATATGAATTTTATGTGTTCCGTACAGGTGGTCACTCACTTGCAAAGCAATTAAAAGCCCGTCGTTTAAGTCAAATTGAAAGCACTCCGGAAGAAAGTGTGGCCTTAAAACTCGCAGATAAATTTGCAGAGACTTTTGAGATTGATGCACCTACATTATATGTATTGCCAGATGAAGTTGGGGTTAATGCTTTAACTGCTGGGTTTCATCCAAGAGATACGGTGATTATCTTGACTTGGGGCGCATTACAGAATCTGGATGAATTAGAACTTTATGGTTTATTAGGGCATGAGTTTAATCAAATTCTATCCGGTGAAGCACGAGAAAATACCCGACTTAAAATTTTATATAGTGGTTTAATTACCTTTAGTCAGTTGGGAAGCAAAATCGCAAAGCAGGGCTTTAATCGTTATAACGCCAAGGGAAATCAGCATAAATTTGAAACCAGTTTTGTCGCAGTGGGTGGGGTAATTTGGCTACTCGGCAGTATGGGGGTTTTAATTAATCGTTTGATTAAATATTTCACTTTGGGTGGGCGTACTTTTTATAACGATTATAAAACTAAAAAATTATTGCTCAATAATGCCAATGTACAAACCTTATTGCGTATCTATGTCCATCATGCAGGTTCTCAAATTCATAGTGAGTTTTCTGAAGCCATTGCTCATATGTGTTTTGCCAATTCCTTAAGTCCGCAAAGTTGGTTAAATATCCATCCAAGTATTGAAGACCGTATTTATGAGTTAAATCCGACACTGTTACAGGATCTACAGCTGGAAAATTTAAAAAAATTACGTAGTCAGCCTTTATTTAGTTTGTTACGCCCTTTGGAAGAATCAACAGGGGACGTTTATAACCCGTGGGTATCTCCACAGCCTTTACCTTTATTACGCTTATCCCCAATTAGTTTTGCCTTAAACGATGCAATTAAACCTTTAAATCCAGAAGTACGCCGTCAAATTGAGCGTTCAGAATTGATTCAGCGTGCTATGCAAACGGCAACGGGTTCTCGTGAGGTAATGGTCGCCATCTTAATGATTCGACAGTATCGCGAGTTTATTCCGTCTGATGCGGAGGTAAGTCGTGCCATTATTGACTCACTTTTAAATTTAGATGGTCGGGTACATATTCAAATTTTCCATGATGCCTGTGAAAACCTTGGTAATATGCCTGCGACCAGTGCACGTCAATTTGTCACCAAGCTTGCGAAAATTATTCAAGAAGATGGTGAGATTGGTTTGTTGGATGCATTGCTGATTGAGCGTGTAAAAGCTGAATTGCATTTGTTGCCGATGCATACACCGTCATCCTTGGAAACGGTGAAGCCGCAAATTGTGCGCTTGATTGATGCCTTGCTGCATGTACAGCAAATTAACAGTGCCAATCAGCTTGATGTCCGTTATGAGATTTTAGAACGGGTTTTGTCTAAGGATGAGTTAGAACTGTTTGAAGAAATCTCAGATGAACCTATTGATTTGGGTGAAATCTTAAATGATATTGCAGGGTTATTATTACGTGATCGCCTGAGTATTTTGGGTGTGGCTGAAATTTGTTTGTGGAATGATCGAATTATTACCCAAGATGAATTAGATGTACTGCAATTGCTGTATTGGCGACTTGGCTTTGCCACAGATGATATCGTAGATCAAATGCAGAAAAAGAACAGTGTGATGATTATTTAACAAGGGTAAAGTGAGTCGTAGAAAAAGTAATCATAGCAATGATAATAAAAAGAATTAGCTGGGAAGTGCTAACACCACTTGATCTCAAGTGGTGTTAGAAAAAACGCTAAATTAACTCGCCATCGCATCTACAGAAAGCTCAGCCACGGTTGGCTTGGCTTTTTCTGCTTTTAGACCTAGCTTATTAAACAATTGTTTGTCTTTGCCTTCACCAGCATTTGGTGTGGTTAATAATTTTTCACCACTAAATAGCGAGTTTGCACCGGCCATAAAGGCTAAAGCTTGATCTGAGTCTGTGAGAGATTCACGTCCAGCAGAAAGACGGATATAGCTGTGTGGCATAATAATACGCGCAACCGCAATCGTACGAATCCATTCTGTGACATCAAGTTTTTCAACATCTGCAAGAGGCGTGCCTTCAATTGGAACAAGCATATTGATAGGTACAGATTCAGGATGAACAGGCAGGGTTGCTAATTCATGTAATAAACCAATACGATCATTACGATTTTCACCCAATCCAACAATACCGCCACTACAGACTTTCATCCCCGCATTACGGACATGATCCAAGGTGTCTAAGCGATCATCAAAAGTACGGGTGCTGATGATATGTGAATAGTATTCACGCGATGTATCTAAGTTATGATTGTAATAATCTAGGCCTGCTGCATGTAAACGTTCAGCTTGTGATTGGTTAAGCATACCCAGTGTCATACAGGTTTCTAAACCTAATGCTTTAACTTCGCGCACCATTTCGAGGACATAAGGCATATCACGCTCATGTGGGTTTCGCCATGCTGCACCCATACAAAAACGTGAAGAACCTGATTCAATGGCTTCTTTTGCTTCACTGATCACTTTATCAACTGCAATACGTTTTTCAGCTTCTAATTTTGAATCATAGCGTGCAGATTGCGAACAATATTTGCAATCTTCAGGACACTTACCAGTTTTAATTGAAAGTAAAGTACTGACTTGAATGGTATTGGCATCAAAGTGTTCACGATGAGTTTGCTGTGCTTTGAAAACTAAGTCTAAAAAAGGCTGTTCATATAAAGCTTGAATTTCTTCACGAGCCCAGTCATTACGTACTGTCATTAATTAAATCCATGATAATCATTATCTATCCCTGTATATAATACATAATTCATGCCAATTCCATAGGGCAAAAAAGTCCAAATACGATGGTATCTTACGATTAAAAAGATCAAGAGTATAGAAAACTAAAATTATAAATATAGTTGCAAAGTTAACCACATTCCTTGTGATTTACTCACAAAATTTTAACTTTAATTTTTATTAACTTCAGTGTATTGGTGATTAAAATATTCAAAAATTACGAACTTTGCAACGATCTGAAAATTATCACTCGGCACAATTTAAGGGCATCAATGGGCTGAAATTTGGTGTTGTTTAGCGTTTTGCTCGGTAATTGCCCAATCAATATGGACTTGCACAACTTCATCATGTAAGGCTCTATTTTGGGTCAATGCTGCAATAATTTGAGCTGAATACGGTGCATTACCTAAGCCAATTGCAATATTGCGCATAAAACTTTGAAAGCCTGTACGTCGGATGGGGCTACCTTCAGTACAATTGAGGAAGGTTTGTTCATCCCATTGCCATAAATCCAATAAGTTAATATGGTCTAAGCTATGACGTGGGTTAAAGTCTTCAATCGAAGCTTTTTTGGCAAAACTGTTCCAAGGACAAATCAGTTGACAGTCATCACAGCCAAAAACACGGTTACCAATACCACGTCTTAACTCTTCAGGAATGATTCCTTTATATTCGATGGTTAAATAGGCGATACATCTGCGCGCATCCAGCATATACGGCTCAACAATCGCCTGAGTTGGGCAAATATCGATACAGGCTGAGCATGAACCACAATGATGCGTTGCTGGTTCATCAAAGGGCAAATCAAGTGAAGTAAATAATTCACCTAAAACAAAAAAAGAACCCGATTTTTTATGAATCAATAAAGTATGTTTACCAGTCCATCCCATACCCGCACTTTCTGCCAATGATTTTTCAAATACCGGCGCTGAGTCGGCAAAGGGACGGGATTCAAACGGACCAACTTTTTCTTTAATGAGGGTTGCCAAGGTTTTTAGCCGACCACGCATGATTTTATGATAGTCACGTCCACGTGCATAACGGGCAATAATTGCTGCATTGGGCTCATCTGGTACATAACGCGGTTTTGGTGTTTCCACCAAATAATTCATTCGTACACAGATGATACTTTTTGTGCCTGGAATCAGTAGTGTTGGATCCGCTCTTTTTTCTAAATTTTCTTCTAAAAACTTCATATCGCCATGGTATCCGCGTTTTAAATATTCTTTAAATCGTGGTAATTCAGCTTGAGCATCAGGACGAGCAATGACACAATCAGCAAAGCCCAGTTGCAAAGCCTGTTGTTTGATCCAAGATTTTAGTTCTTGAAGATCAAGCTGTTGCAAGGGAATGGATTGCGAAGTTAAAGTTGCCGACATAATGAATCAATGCGCTATAAAATAGTGAGAAGAAAAGGACAGAATGATGCATCAGCAAGTTTATCACAGCCGTGAAATACAAGCATGGGAAGCGCGTTGGTTTGCTCAGCAAAATAGCGTTTTTGGTTTAATGCAACAGGTGGCTTGGTCGATTGCGCAACGCTTAAATATTTTGTTTCAACAAGCTTCTCCCCAAATTACCACTGTTGCGCTGTGGTGCGGTGCAGGAAATAACGCAGGTGATGGCTATTGTGTTGCCCATTATTTGCATCAATACGGTTATCAAGTCGAAATATTTGCAACTGAAGCAGGGCATTCTCAGCAGTTAAAGGCGGCAATTGAGTTAGTACAGAAAGATAAAATCAAAATCCACCCACATTTTAATATCCAAAAGCGCTTTGATTGTCATATTGATGCACTGTTTGGTATTGGTTTAAACCGTGATTTGGATGATGCATTGCAAGCAATTATTCAACACTATAATGCTCAATCAGGTTTAAAAGTAGCGATTGATATTCCAAGTGGTTTAAATGCTAATACAGGACAACCATTACCTCTGGCGGTAAAAGCAGATCAAACATTGACTGTTTTAGGTCTTAAAGCGGGCTTGTTTACAGGACAAGGTCGAGAATATGCGGGTCAAATTGAGCTCATTTCAATTGTTCCTATAGACCCACAATTAAAAGCGGTCGCACAGTTGTCACCCACCCAGATTCAATTACCACAACGCCAAGCGTTCGGTCATAAAGGCAGTTATGGGCATGTTTTGGTGGTCGGTGGGCATGCAGAGATGGGCGGTGCAGTCATGTTAGCTGCTGAATCTGCATTTAGTGCGGGTGCTGGAAAAGTCACGATTGTATGTCATGCCAAACATCACACTGCAATTCTGGCACGCTCTCCTAACATCATGCTGAGAGATATCAACGCTTTAACTGATGTGGATATTCAAAATTTATTAAGCCATGTGGATGCTGTCAGTTTTGGAATGGGTTTAGGGCGTGATGCTTGGGCGAAACAACAATTTTCAAAATGGTTTTCACCCATTCATTTAACCCCACAGCTGCAAGTGGTTTTAGATGCTGATGCTTTGTGGTTTTTAGCTGAACAAGCTGTTCAACTCAATCAACGAACTTACCTGACGCCTCATCCAGGTGAGGCTGCTAAATTATTAAATTGCTCAGTGGCAGAGATTGAAAATGATCGTATTGCTGCGATTCAAAAACTTCAGCAAAAATATTCAGGACAATGGGTACTTAAAGGTTCTGGAAGTTTGATTTTAGAAAAGCATCTATGGATCTGTACTGCGGGGAATGCAGGCATGGGCACTGGTGGGATGGGAGATGTTCTTGCAGGAATGATTGCCAGTTTAAAAGCACAATTTGATGAAAATATTCACTTACATGAAATTGTCACCTTACATGCTTTGGCAGGTGATAGGCTCGCAAAAAACGGTATGCGTGGTTTACAGGCCCAGCAAATGCGTGATGCTGTGTATTATGTGGTCAATCTTTCATTGTCAGGAGTGAGTATGTGATGAAAGCGGTAAAATTGTTAATTCGTGGTAAAGTTCAAGCTGTAGGCTATCGTCGTTGGTTTGAAAAAGAAGCCTTACAATTGAATTTAAAAGGCTATGTGAAAAATCTAACTACAGGCGAGGTTGAAGCTGTTGTGGTCGGAGATGAACAAGCGATTTTAAGTTTGATTCGTCATTGCTATGTTGGGCCTTTACGTGCTGATGTTACTAGTATTGAACAACAAAACCTGAATCATGATTTAGACTATACTGATTTTAAGATGATCCGTTAAAGAGATCATTTAGAATAGCAACCACATACTGATATAAATCAATATTATCTATGATGATCAACAAAATTTTATTAAGCTGTATTTTGATGTGCGGTATTCATACTGAGCTTGTCGCACAACCAGTAGACGCTGTGACGAATAAGAATAAGATTGCTTTAAAAGATTTGGACTTTAAAACTGTGATGAAATCTTTTTATCAAAAACAGATCCAATATGTCAAAATCCCTCAATTAGATCAGAGCAATATACAGTATGTCGGGATTAAAAATGCCGAATATACCCATGTCTTTGATCGTAATGATGCTGTGATTGTATTTAGTCCTGCGAGTGCTTATCAAAATGCTCAAAATGAGTTGCGCTATCTTATAAGTACAACAGAAGTTTCGATAGATAAAAATAATGAATTACTAAACTTTTGTGGTGTATGCGCAACATTTACTAAAATCTACCTATTTAAGAAAAATGCTTTAGGTCAATTTGAGTTAGTGAGCCAGAGTCAGGATGAAAATAGTTGGATGAATGCAGATTTTAATTCTTTGCCTTATCCGACTGAAAATATAGTTAAAAATATTCGAAAAATTGGTCCGAGAATAAAAGGCTATGTTGAAGAACAAGCGTATAGTCGACAAGGCTATTCAACTAGCACGCTCTATATCATCCCATTTGATGAAAACCCTGCAATGGTCAAATTGGAAGTTGCAGAAATTGGGAATGACAATGAAGTGATAGGAAGTGATAAAATCTACAATACACAAGCTGATTATCGTTTTTTAAGCACTGAGCATGATGGTTTGTATGATATTGAAATTCACTATTCTGGTACGCAACAAATCTATGTTGGTGATATCGCTAAAATTGTGCCTATAAATGAAACCCATGTTTATCAGTATAATGAAAAACAGCAGAAGTATATTCGAGTGAAATTACATGATTGATAAATATTTAGTTGTTGGAATTGTATTTGCTGCGTGTTTGGTATTGATCATTTATACCCAACTCGATAGTGGAAAAAAAGAAGATAAGTCTTTGTCATTCAAAGCGAAGTTACAAAAGGAATTTCCAAATTATACTATTCTTGAACGGAATCAAAACTTTATAATTTGTCGTGAAGGGAGTAATCCACGTATCCCTGAAGAGTTGGTATTGATTCGTGTTGATTCTGAACAGAAGAAAAATCTAAGAACTTCTGGAAAAATGTTAATTGCAACCTATACGAAGCAGCCAAGTATTCGTGAGATTCGAAAAGATACTTTGCCTTATCTCACTTGAGATGGGCTCTACCATCTCAATAAATAGAAACCCTTTCAGATCATCTTGGTGATAGCGATAACTTGTTGATGATTGCAATAGCTTGGACTTTGACATGGGTAGAGTGAGGCGTTTTGGTGGTGTATATAAATTAACGTCGACGACTACTATTGCGACTCCGCCCACGAGCCATACCGCCTAAAGCATTCAGTACAGCTAATTTGCTCATACTGCCAGAAGCATGGGCATGGCAAATTGCTGCAGCGAGTGCATCGGCAGCATCTTGTTGGGGTTGGATTGATAAGTTAAGTAACTTCATTACCATCATCTGAACTTGTTCTTTGTCTGCAGCACCATAGCCCACAACAGATTGTTTAATTTGACGGGCCGTATATTCTGCAACTTGTAAGTCTAAATTGACCAATGCTGCAATTGCCGCGCCACGCGCTTGTCCAAGTTTTAAAGCGGAATCAGGGTTTTGTGCCATAAATACTTGCTCTACAGCAGCTTCTGTAGGGCCATGAAACTGAACAATACGTTCAACTCCAGCAAAAATTCGTTTGAGTCGCTCAGGCATTTCTGTTGTTTCAGTGCGAATTGTACCAGCATCAACAAAAGTAAGTTTTTGACCATCTTTTTCAATGATGCCATAACCTGTTAAACGTGAACCGGGGTCAATTCCAATAATTAAAGGCATAATACTGCTTATCGTAAGTCTTGCTTCAATTATATGATTCTAAAAATGAATTGTAAGTAAAATTTTAACTTAGTTGTATAATCAAAGTACACAACAGTATTATTTCCCTTAAGCACAACGCTAGGGTACTCATTATTTATAAAATCTTTGTCAATAAATCGCACAAATACATAAAATCGCTGTCAGAACACAAAATTACCCTTTAAAAATTTTTAACTGCCCATATAAATGATAGAAGCAACGAAATTCATTGTTTTTATATGTGAATTTTCAAGCTCACTTTTAATTTATCTTTGAGATGCCTTGTTTCGATGAAACTTTTTCCTATTATTTTAATTGGTACGATTCTTGAAATTGCTGTATGGATTGGTGTAGCCCAATTCATTAGCGGTTGGTACGTATTTTTCTGGTTTATCATTGCTTTTGTAATTGGTTTAAACTTGTTGCGTTCAAGTACCGCAACAATTATGCCGCAATTACAACAAATGCAAATGACAGGAATGATGGGAAATGATCCTGCAATTGCCAAAAAAATGGCGACAGCATTTGCGGGCATTTTGTTGATGATTCCAGGTTTAATCACCGATGTCTTGGCGTTACTGGTTATTCTTCCACCTGTACAGAATGCAATTAAAAATGCAGGTATGAAATATATGGCGAAAAAGCAACAAGCCATGATGAACAATATGATGGGTGGAATGGGGGACATGGGTGGTGCTCAAGGTCAAAATCCATTTGCAGATTTGATGCGTCAAATGCAGGATATGCAAAACCAGCAATCTGGTGGGCAATATCCTGATTCAACCATTATTGATGGTGAGGCGCATGAAGTTGAACCGCAGCATAAACAAATTGAATTGAAAGATGTAAATAAAAAGTAAAATATAATCTACGATATTGAATAGAACGCTGAATCAATGATTCGGCTTTTTTATGTCTGAAATCAACGGAAGCAAGCATAATTTCTTAAACATATTTTTGATCAAACGATATAATCACTGAGTCACAATTTCTAAGATTCTATTATGTCGATGTTATTGACCATTTGTGCACTACACTTTGTTGCACAGTTGAGTCCTGGTCCAGATGTATTACTTGTCGCTAAAAGCTCAGCATCGACAACACGTGCCAATACTTTAAAAATCATTCTAGGCATCTCTGCTGGTGTGGTGGTATGGGTTGCATTAACTTTGCTTGGTTTTACGGTTTTATTGGAACAATGGCCGTGGATTCAACAAGTCTTGATGCTGATCGGGGGCTTATTCCTTGCTAAAATGGGCTATGCAATGTTGAGAGGCGGCATTGCAACAGTTAAACAAAATACCAATTTAGATGGCGTGATAGAGCAGCCCCCTAAAAACTATTTTCTATTGGGGCTTTATACCAATTTAGCTAATCCTAAGATTGTGATTTATTTTAGTAGTGTTTTTTCATTGGCATTGAGTTCAACAGCAGGTGCAAATTTAAAACCGCAGTTGGCAGTGATTATTCCAATACAAACATTTTTAGTTTTCAGTCTGTTGATGATGATCATGTCAATTCCTAAAATTAAACGCGTTTATCAAAAATCAGGAAGTTATATCGATATTGTTTCAGGAAGCTTTTTCTTATTATTTGCCATTTTCCTTTGGGTCGATGTCTTGAAAATGTTTTAGTGGTCGGGATGTTGTTGAGGATTTACGGGTTGTTGTTGTGACTGTTGATCATTGCGACTATCGTTTTGATCTTGAGTGGTATAGCGATGTGGATCTAAGGTTTTAATATTATTTTCAGATTGCGTGTATTTACGACTGCGATTTGCACGCTCTCTTAAACCGCCTTTTTTAATCAGCTGTACCAAAATAATCTCCAAAACAATATCTTTCACTTTACAGATTATAGCTTGAATCAATGTAATACAGAATATTGAATGAATGATCCACAATTTGATAGGTGTTGATTTATAATCAATTATTTTTAGTATATAAAGTTAAGTTATTGAACTTACATGAGAATATATTGAAACAAATTTATCTTGTCAAAAGATACGAATCATGTACACTAAAAAAAGAAACAGATTTTTTGCATTACATATATGGATATAATTGTAGTGTAATAATTAAAAACAATAATAGCGCCATAAAAGGAGATCTGAATATGATTCTACAATATCATTGTGCTTGTTGTGATGAAGCGGTCAGTTCAACACAAAAAGTTTGTCCAAAATGTGGCTCTCAACATATTAAAAGCCCATATGGATTATGGACGTTTTGTCTGGCTGCTTGTTTGATTGCAGCAGTAACGTTTAAAGTGGGACATATTTATTTGCAAAATCACAATACAGAAACGCCAGCGCAAGTTTCTTTATTGAGTGTGTTACAGCCAGATGCTAAATCAGGTGGTCAATAAGTGCTGTAAATGATTGGTTGAATTGTGTAAAGGTTTGATTGGGCTTTGAAGAACAATAAAATTACATCATGCTAATGATTAAAATAAACAAACCATTAGATATGTTTTAAAGCTATAAATATCGATAAGATATTTAAGATATAGATATTAAGTGGAGTAGAGGAGGAAAAATTTTGAGGTATTCATCCCGATAACATTAATTCAATAAAAAAGCTCGCATTTGCGAGCTTTTTTAGATTTAGATCTTAGGCTAGAATTACAAATTTGCAGAAGCTTTAAGCGCTTCAACTTTATCTGTTTTTTCCCAAGTAAATGCAGTATCTGAACCTTCACGACCAAAATGACCATAAGCAGCAGTTTGCTTATACATCGGTTGAATTAGGTCAAGCATACGGGTGATACCGTATGGACGTAAGTCAAAATGCTCACGAACCAATTGGATAATCAATTCATCAGATACTTTGCCTGTATTAAATGTGTTGATCGAAATCGAAGTCGGCTCAGCAACACCAATTGCATAAGACACTTGAATTTCACATTTATCCGCCAAACCTGCTGCAACAATATTTTTTGCAACATAACGGCCTGCATACGCAGCAGAACGGTCAACTTTTGATGGATCTTTACCCGAGAAAGCACCGCCACCATGACGCGCCATACCACCGTAAGTATCGACAATGATTTTACGACCGGTTAAACCACAGTCACCCACTGGACCACCAATCACAAATAACCCTGTTGGGTTGATGTGAAATTTAGTACCTGCATGGAACATTTCAGCAGGGATAATCTTTTTCACGATTTCTTCAATCACAGCTTCTTTAAGATTAGCTTGTGAAATTTCAGGATCGTGCTGAGTTGAAAGAACAACTGCATCTAGGCGAACAGGTTTACCATTTTCATAGGCAAATGTTACTTGGCTTTTTGCATCTGGGCGTAACCACGGTAGTGCGCCGTTACGACGTAATTCAGCTTGTTTTTCCATTAAGCGATGCGCATATGAAATCGGTGCTGGCATCAACACATCAGTTTCACGGCTTGCATAACCAAACATTAAACCTTGGTCACCTGCACCTTGGTCTTCTGGTTTTTGACGGTCTACACCTTGTGCAATTTCAGGTGATTGTTTACCCACCATGTTAATCACAGCACAAGTTGAACCATCAAAACCTAAATCGGTATGGTGATAGCCAATTCCATTTACGGTATTGCGGACAATAGTTTCAAAATCGACATTTGCAGTCGTTGTAATTTCACCTGCAAGAACGACTGCACCAGTTTTTACTAATGTTTCGCATGCAACCCTAGCGTATGGGTCTTCTTTTAAGATTGCATCCAAGATAGCGTCACTGATTTGGTCAGCCATTTTATCTGGATGGCCTTCGCTCACAGATTCCGAAGTAAAAACAGCATACTCGCGCATGAAAGTCCTATCACAGTAATTTATAAAGACGCAATATGTTACATCGACTTCAGCCTGAGGACTAGCATTACCTGACTAAAATGCATGAATTAAATTCATTTTCATGTGTTTTTAATTGATATGCTCATTAGAAAAATTGATAAAAGATTACGATTGAGTCCTGTTTCTTGGAAAATTTGCAAAAGCAGGGATATTTGCATTCAAGTTATCATGACTTTTTATCGCGTGAAACGCTTTAGCAAGATCTTGTTCTATTGAATATTGATCAGCATGAAATTTTCAATATTTAGACTGAATAGGGTGGTGAAAGAATATCCGAATGTAAATGCATCGCTTAAACATAATCAAATTTGTTTTGCTGATGTTGAGATGTTCGATGTGAATAAGAAAAAAGACCGTTTTTAACGTTGATTTAAGACTATTCGGTATATTTTTTAATTAATTTGCAACCTAAGCGGATAAATATAGACTTAAGTCTTTACCCTGATCGCTTTTTTTAAGACAATACATCCCAGTTTTTGAATTTTCTATTCATCTTCCTATATTTTAATTTATTGGACTCTGATTTATGACAACCCCGCTGAATGAACGTCGTATAGCTAACGCAATTCGTGTATTGGCTATGGATGCTGTGCAAAAAGCTAATTCTGGACATCCAGGTGCTCCAATGGGGATGGCAGATATCGCTGATGTCGTATGGCGTGAATTTTTAAACCATAATCCAAGCAACCCACAATGGGCAAACCGTGACCGTTTTGTATTGTCAAATGGCCATGGTTCAATGTTGCAATATGCTTTGCTTCATTTAACTGGTTATGATCTTTCTATTGAAGATATTAAACAATTCCGCCAATTACATTCTAAAACTCCTGGTCACCCAGAATTAGGTTATGCACCAGGGATTGAAACGACAACAGGTCCACTTGGTCAAGGTGTTGCCAATGCTGTAGGTTTTGCACTTGCTGAGAAAACTTTAGCGGCACAATTTAATAAAGAAGATATTCAAGTTGTAGATCATTTCACTTACTGTTTCTTGGGTGATGGTTGCTTAATGGAAGGTATTTCCCATGAAGCATGTTCACTTGCTGGAACATTAGGTCTCGGAAAACTCGTTGTTTATTATGATGACAACGGTATTTCTATTGATGGTGAAGTAGAAGGCTGGTTCTCTGACGATACAGAAGAGCGCTTTAAAGCATATGGTTGGCAAGTACTTCGTGCAGACGGTCATGATGCAGATGCAATTCGTGCTGCAACAGTTGCTGCGCGTGCAGAAAGCTCGAAACCAACGTTGATTATCTGTAAAACGATTATTGGTTTAGGTTCGCCAAACAAACAAGGTAAAGAAGATTGCCACGGCGCACCATTGGGTAATGATGAAATTACATTAACTCGTGAAGCATTGGGTTGGAAAGAAGAGCCGTTTGTTATTCCTGCTGATGTTTATACAGCTTGGGATGCAAAAGCAAAAGGTTCAGCTTCTGAAGCTGCTTGGAATGACATTTTTGCAACCTATGCTGCAAAATACCCAACTGAAGCAGCTGAGTTAAAACGCCGTGTGAATGGTGACTTGCCTGAAGAATTTTTGGCACAAGCGGATGCTTATATTGCTGAAGTGAATGCAAAAGGTGAAACCATTGCAACGCGTAAAGCAAGCCAAAATGCGATTCAAGAATTTGCACCTTTACTACCTGAAATCTTAGGTGGCTCTGCTGACTTGGCTGGTTCAAACCTTACACTTTGGAAAGGCGCGAAAGGGGTTGAGTCTGATCCTGCGGGTAATTACGTACATTATGGTGTGCGTGAGTTTGGTATGACTGCAATTGCCAATGGTGTAGCATTGCATGGTGGTTTCATTCCTTATGTAGCAACCTTCCTTATGTTTATGGAATATGCTCGTAATGCAGTTCGTATGTCTGCATTGATGAAACAACGTGTGATCCATGTTTATACTCATGACTCAATTGGTCTAGGTGAAGATGGTCCAACGCATCAACCTGTTGAGCAAATTGCCTCTTTACGCGGCACACCAAATTTAAATACATGGCGTCCATGTGACACAGTTGAAGCGTCTATTTCTTGGAAATCTGCTTTAACACGTAACGAAGGTCCTACAGCGTTAATTTTCTCTCGTCAAAACTTACCATTCCAAACACGTACTCAAGCTCAGATTGAGAATGTTGTGAAAGGTGGTTATGTATTGGCTGAAGAAAAAGGCGAATTAAAAGCGATCATTATTGCGACTGGTTCAGAAGTTTCATTGGCGATGGAAGCATATGCACAACTTGATGGTGTACGTGTAGTGTCTATGCCATGTGCGGAAGAATTTGTGAAGCAAGATGCTGCATATCGTGAAGCAGTTTTGCCATCAAATATCCGTGCACGTGTTGCAGTTGAAGCTGGACATGTAGATTACTGGTGGAAATTTGTAGGTTTAGACGGCAAAGTCATTGGTATGTCAACTTATGGTGAGTCTGCACCAGCTAAAGATTTATTCCAATTCTTTGGTATTACCACTGAAGCTGTTGTTGGCGCTGTACAAGAATTAACTGCTTAATTCTTGTATCGTTTTAAATATGGAAACGCTCCGCTAGGGGCGTTTTTTATTGTTTTCTATTATAATATTATTTATTAATTTGATTAAAAATAGTGATTTATAAATTATTTTTCAATTGATTGAATTTAAATTACAATGAATTATAAATTCTAGTGCAACAAAATTGCAACTTTTCAAAAGAGAAATGGCAGGGTAATAGTTACCGTTAAAATAAAAGATCATCCACTAAAATTAAAGACTTTTAAATTAATACATGGGGCGAAGGTATGGATATAGTACAAACTAGACTTCAGTTAAAAGTGAAAGAGTAAAGGTCTATATATATTTAATTTTTAAAGATGTTCCATGCTAAGTACAGTTGACACTTTCTAAACTTAAATTTGGAGAGTTTAATTAAAACAATACAGCGGGATTACAGCTTCGCTTTTAAATTATCTGTAGTTAAAAAGGTAAATCACTTATAAAAAAGCTCAAAAAATATGGAATACAAGGTTGTATTACTGTTTTAGTTTGGTTTGGAAAGAATGATAGATTAGAGTCAAGGGCTTATTTCGTCATCAGGAAAAGTAAATGTTTGATCCTTTATTTATATTGAATAATGTTGCAAATCAAAAGTAATGATGTCAAGGCTATTGTAAGAAAATATTAAGTCAGATTATCGTATTTACCTGCATTGCAGTCTTAATCTAAATTCGATAGAGAAGGTGTTTTATTCTAAAGTAAAAGTCAGACATATAGAGGGTTCATATAATCAGAATATGTAACAAGCCTTAATAGGTCGTATTTAGACAAATGTAGTAAACTTTCTCTAATGATCTATAGTCTTTATTTAATTAGCTATAGTTTGGTATTAAATTCTTATGAGAAATGACGAATGTTAAATTATATTAACAGCATCAATAACATTCATACAGTTTTTATTCTATATGCTGTTTTTATTAGCCATCGTGTTAGGCCTAAATTATTTATAATCGATTTTATGGACTGATCGCATCAGGCTTCAACTGAGAAAAAATCATGAAAACCTCCAGTTAGAGGTTTTTTACCTTATATGGATCTTTGGTATGTATTTTAATAAAAAATGGTTTTTAAACTATGTGTTTTTAGTCATAAAAAATTGAAATAGTGATTTTTGTCATGTATTGTGAAAATGAAAATGCTTATTAGAGTTTATATACCCATCTTTCCCCAAAGTATGGGTATTTTTTTATTAACCGCATGATATCTTTAGAGGGACTGATTTTGATCCAATATTTAAAATGTATTTTTGGCTTTCATCGTTTAATTGATACTCATTATTGTAACGATGGGAAATTAAAGGTTTGTCGTCATTGTTTAAAAGTCATTAATGAATATTCAAATACTGTATAAAATATACAAATTTCTCCAGATAAGATCATTTTCTGATTGTAAATTGAACCAATTTTATTAAGCGAGCAGTGATATTTTTGAAAATGATATAAATAAAGTAGTAGTTCCATTTTATTGATTGTGAGAACAACAATTTTTTTATGTGGAATAGTTATTGAACGCAGTATAGTCAGATATGATGGATATAACACTACTGACAATGTTATATCTATATTTATGCATGCTAGTTGTGCTGCTAGAGTAGAGAAAGAATGATTGTTGAGGGTTTACTCAATTGAAGATAATTTTTTTATTAGAGAAGTGATTTAAATTTATTAAAATGTTACACAATTCACATAAATTATTGAAAATGTGATTGCTAAATTATTATGGAGTATTAATATGTAATTGTCCTTAATCTTCGCATAATTAAGGACACGCCCTACAGGGATGTAGGGTCTGTTAATGTAAAATTTACTTAGCCTAATCGTTTTTTGGTTGGGCTTTTTACTTACTAAAATAAAAATTTTAAAAACATAGTTTTTAAAAGGTTGTATTTAAAATTCTAATTAAATTAAATTCTAACCCTCTTTTTCAGCATTCTAAAGAGGTATTGGTTTCATGAAAACAGAAAGTCTTGATTGGAACAGGAAAAAATTGATGTGATTTAATTTAAAGACAAGCTAATCATAATTCATCGATTGAGGCATAGTTAATTTTAAATTTATCCATAGTTGAAAATTTGAGTATTAAAAATAATGAATAAAGAGCAACTCTTAAAAGCTTTGGAGGAGTCCAAGCAAGAAATTGGCTGTCTTCGTTATGAGAATGAACAGCTTCTTACAATTGTAATTGACTCCACACAACATGTAATAAGGGCTAATGAGATGGAGGCGAATTATCAAAAAAAAATTGATCAGATGATCTCTCTCATAAGAAACAGATATGATGCTAATTTTAAAATTGAAAATATCCATGAATTTTAAAAAAATAATTTCAAATTATAATCTGAGATTGTTATGTATTTTAATGAGAAATAGTTATTATAATGTGTATTTTAACTAAAATAAAATTGAAAAGAGTGGGTGTGGTGTATATCATTAAATTCAATAAAAATATTTATTGAATTTTATTTACCTGTCTTTTTCTAAAGTGTAGTTGTTTTTTTAATGCTGGTTATTTTTTAATAAATTGTGCTAAATTTAGTGAGATTGAATTGTGATAATAATTCCAGCATCTGAGGCCAAAAAAATATCAGAAGCATCAAAGATAAATCCTCTGCATCAACTTAATATTAACCTGATTAATAATATTATAGTGAGTGCTGGTCGTGGTGAGAAATTTGCCAATGAATATATTACAAACGAAATACCCTCTTCTGAAATCAAGACTTTAATAAAAGAATTTCAAAGAGAAGGCTATAATGTTAAGATTACTGATGTCTCTAATCAAATAATTTTTTCGATTTCATGGTAAGGTTTTTTATAATTATACTTTAAATTTTCGTTGGTAATTATATATTGGAGATAAATTAATAAAATTTAAAAAAAGAAGCCAATTTAAACTCAATCAACAACAAGATCGCTATTAAAAGCCATAGAAACATTATTGAACGGCATTTTAAGGTTTTGGATTTTCTCTAAATATATTCGAAATTAAGTATGAAAAAGTATTTTATTTCAAATCAAAAAATCATAGGTGTTTAGATGTCATCTTATTGACGATAAGGCATGGTGTTGAACTAGGTCAGATTTAAATTCCAGTTCAGGATCGATAATCAGCTTGGGCTTTGCCTGCTTCCTGTTTATGGTGAAAAGAGATATGCTACCAATATATTTTTTTATGGAGATTTTTAATCTATTATGAAAATTATAACTTCAAAATCGAGAGTCTAGAGCGGCTGTCCGCAAACCAGCTAAGATACTATTGTAGTAAAATAGTGTTAGTGTCAAGAAAGGGGATACTTGCACAGTAGAACAAGATAAGCCATACATTGCTCAAGATGAAGAAATTTGAAAATACTATAGAATCAATTTCATTAAATCAAAATCAGTCAGATATCTTAGTATTGGCTATATTTAATTAAATAATATTTTTTATTAAAATTAATTAGCATAAAATTGTATAAATATTTCATTATTTAAGATATGTGGTTGCTTTTGAGGGTTTATAATTTAAATGATACGGATTGATTTATAATTTTTTTGAATAAATGTTATAATTGTAATTAATTTAATAATTTTTACGTTATTGATATATAATTTATAATCTGAAAATAGTTTTAATCCCCCTAATTTTTAATGATTTTATTTAGAAGTGATTAAGATTGATGATAAATATTTTTCACAATATAAAGATGTTTTTAATATTATTTTTTATTTTGAATAATGCTGATTTAAACTGATTTTGTGTGTGTGGAAGCGTATGAGAACTTATGCTTATTTAAGAACTGATTGTATAATGACTGATAGAATAACAACATATCACTCCTATTTGTGTAGTAAAGGGTATGATGTTCAAATGAATAGAGTAATTGTTGAGCTAGTTAATGCTGATAAGTCAATATTGTATAGAGACAAATTTATGGGGTTAATTAACTATGCGCTAGAACAAGGTAATTTACTTATCGTAAAAGGCATTGACTGTTTAGGACAGGATTACCTTGAAATATTGAACACTATAGATATTATTGATCAAAAGAAAATTAGACTTATATGTTTAGATTATTCTTTGGAAGAATTAACAGGTGGTATTAAAATTACTTTTTTACATATTTTGAAATTGTGTAGAGATTTTGAAAATATGAAAATCAAAAAAGGTGAAAATCTTAATAAGATAAATTTACATAAAAAGGCTGGGAGGCCTGAAAAACTTAGTAAGAAAGAGATAATTGAAATTAGTGAAAAACTTAAATTAGGAATGAGTATATATAGTTTAGCTAAAGATTATACAGTTTCTGCAACGGTTATAAGGCGTATTATGAGAAATAACATGAATTTTAATGTATCTTTACAATAGGTTTTATTAAAGATAATTTACTAAAATTGGAGTTATTATGAGTGTGTTTAAAAATTAGAAACTTGAAAATGATTCAGTTTTTTAAGTGAGTCATACAATGCAGATAATCCTTACATAACTGACTCTAAGCTTCTAAAACTAGAGTCAGTCTAGGTTAAAGAAATTATGCATTGGATTATTAATAATATTACCAAGTAAATTTAATGTAGCACTTTAAATGATGCAAAGAATAAAGTATTCAAATGAAGACTAAACTTTAATCTCCACAGCCCCTAAAACAGTTGTCATTTTTAGCCTTTACAATTGTGTTTTTGATATAATTTTAACCAATAGTTTTACAGGAAGGTACCTAGATTGTGAATGTCAGAAGCAAAGTTGAAATATTTAATTCCTTAAAATTAAATATGTAATAATATGAATTGTAAGCTATTGAATTATATATGTAGTAATCCCTCCAGCAAGGGGTTAATTTTATGAAATTTGTTTGTAAATTAATTAAATTTTAGTAGCAGTTTTTTACAATAGGTATATAGTTGTGCCATTCATTGGGTATTCATGAAACATAGTGATACATATCCCAGAAGTGAGGAAAATATGAGCCTTTATGAACAAATTAGTGATGAAATTACCTTGATGGACGCAGGTGAGCAAAAGTGGATTGGGCAGGATTTGCCGCTTGAATCTATGGTTGCCGTTGAGTTGCTGTTACAAGATTTTCAAGAAGACAAGTTGATTAAGATCCGCCGTAAAAACCATGAAAAACAATCTGGTTTAAAGCAAGTCGATCGTGTCTTGGTTGAGAAGTTATAAGTTTAAAAGCCCCGAAAGGGGCTTTGATTTTTATCGTTTGTAATTTTAAGAATTAATCTTCATCTAAATTAACAGCTGAAAAAAATTATAATAATACAATTTATGATCAAGGAAATGCTAACTGGGGCAGAAAATGGATAGAGGGCATTGAGCGGGGTATTTATTAATAAGAATACCTGATCCTCTTGTTAAAAAATGAGGGAATTCTTATTCAATACCCAACTCTGTCTGAATTTGGATATTTGAAGTCAATAATTTATGAACAGGGCAGCTTTCTGCAACTTTTAGCAGTCGTTTATGTTGCTCCTCGGTGAAATCACCTTTAAGAATAATTTTTCTTGAAATATTATTTTGACCTGCTTCAGGATCACCCTCAGGATTTAAAACTAAATCTAATTGTACATGTTCAATTTTAAGCCCTTTATGATTTGCATACATTTCTAGGGTGACCACAGTACAAGCACCTAATGCAGATAATAAAATTTGAATCGGGTTCGGTGCGGTATCTTGACCACCTTTATCGCTAGGTTCATCGGCATACCATGTATGTCCTTGGGGATTGGTGAGTGTTACACGATAAGGTGTTTGTGTACTTTGTGCTTGAGCAATATTTGCCATAAAACATTCATCAGATAAAAAAGACCAGTACCATAAATATAAAATTTCCCTAAAATGGTCTAGTGTAATTTATTGCTTTATAAATTTTAGCTTTGAATTTAACCTATGGTCTATGCTTTGCTTAATTAGATTCTAAAAAATTAAATAATTATAAAACAATGCTTTATATTGATTTTTAAGGTTTTGATCAAGTTTTAAAAATGGTCATTATAGAATCGTTGCATATATGCAACATATCGTATTATCAATAACAATGAATTTATACGGGAAGTGTATAAACTAATATCCATTCGATAGCGAGAATATAAAGATGAACTTCAAAGCATTAACATTGGGTTTAGCCGTAGCATCAGTAGCAACTTTTAGCATGGCAAAACCTGTAGATTACAAAATTGATCCAACGCATACTGCAACAGTATTTACTTGGAATCATTTCGGTTTTTCAACACCTTCAGCAAACTTCAGTGACATCCAAGGTACAATCTCTGTTGATAATGCAAAACCAGCAGACTCATCTGTCAATGTAACTATTCCATTGTCTAGTTTAAATACCAATGTTGCAGCATTAGATGAGCATTTAAAAAATGCAGATTTCTTTGATGCTGCAAAGTATCCAAACATCACTTTTAAAAGTACGAAAGTTCAAGCTTTAGGTAAAAACAAATACAAAATCACAGGTAACTTAACTGTGAAAGATGTGACTAAACCTGTTGTTTTAGATGCTGTTTTAAACAAACAAGGTGAGCATCCAATGACTAAAGCACAGTCAATTGGTTTCAATGCAACGACATCATTTAATCGTTCAGCATTTGGTGTTGGAGCATATGTCCCGAATGTAGGTGATAAAATCACTGTAAATATTACAACAGAAGCTTCTGTAGCGAAGTAATATTGAAATAGATCAAAGGCCTATAAAGTTAGTTTAACTTGCTTTATAGGCCTTTTTTATCGTCTATTCCTTATCCAATTTAAGATATTTAAATAATCATTACTCACTATGATTTGCTCTATAGGCAAAATCAGCTATTTTTCAGTCGTTGCAATTCTTTCATATTTTTAAATTTTTTCTAACATTATCATGATACTGCCTATATAAAATGCTAGACAATACTGCTGGGATACTAGCGACTATTTCGAACTGCTCTAGAAAAACTACCGTCGTCTGTGTAGTTAATGGTCGGTGCAAAAAAACCAGTCTTAAAGTTGACTTTCCATGCCTTATATTTGTAGCCTATAGGTTTCCATGGGGATAATGAACTTGACCAATATTTACCATTAGATGGGGTATTCGGAAAAATATGAGTATCTAATGTAGGGCTAGTTGAATCATCAGCACAGTTAGTCGGAGCTTTTTGCCCATAAGGTAATTTTTTCATTTCAAGTTCATGATCTTGTCCATATTGTCTCCGCTCTTGTTCTGGTAATTGTATTTGTCCTATTTTCCTCCAGCCAGTACTACATTTACGAATTGTTATTAATTCTTTTATTTTGGGAACACGCCAGTTATTTTTACCTTCAAATCCACCATTTTTATTCATTTGATCAAGATAATCTTGTGCATCTTCCCAGTTTTTAAATTCCAAAGGATCACCCTTACAAGTTGAGCCTGTCCATGATTGCCCAATTGAACAACGCATCCATATTAGACCTGTTGCAGGGTCACGCCATTGCCCAGATTTGCTTAATTGCTCATCCGTTTCTGCGTAAACACTCATAGCGCTTGTTGAAAATATCAGTAGCAAGGATGCTGGAATTAAGCTTTTACGTTGCTCAATACAAAGTTTAAATTGGTTAAAGATATTCATTTTGTCTTAGTAATTAAGGAATAGTTCTCTTTAATTTACTTTTACTTCCCTCCAATGTAAATGTAGAAAAGACCGAATTCCGTATTATCGTTACCTTGATATCTTTCAAAACTACATTGGTGAATATCGAGCAATGGTAAAGTGGATGATGTCTATATCTGTTTTAACTAGGCTTTTTATCACCTAGTTAAAAGTTGAATCGATCTAATCAGTACGGATATCTAAATATTCAATATAACCAGTACCTTCAACCGCACGACCCTTGAATGTACCTTTGTACTGATAGCTCCCTGCATAGCCTCCCGCCATGCCATATTGAAAATCAGCATTTGTTAGACCATCAATATGTATTAACGGATTTCCATTATCATCATTCACGCTCCAGGAGAAGGTACGAGGTAAACGCATTGATAAACCATTCGGGGTTATAACGCGCTGAGCTTCAAATGCATGGACATTAAAATTAAATCCATTTGAATGAATACTGCCATGATCATCTGTAGAACGAATATATACTCGACGTTGCAATACCAGATTTAATGGACCAAGAACTTCTACAAGTAGGACTTGAGTTTTCTCATCGATATTTAAAATATGATAAGTAAAATAATTGATATATAAGTTTACATCTACTGCACGAGCATATTCATAAGTACAAAGACCCTGAACCTTGGTTTTTTTACCTTGATATTCAAGAAATCCTTCATATGTACATAATAATGCCCAGTGATCATATAAACCCAATGACATTTGCGCAAAATGGGCAATTTTATCAGTCGCACGAATCTTTAAATCAAAATTGAAATCATGACCTTCACGATGCGCATGAAAATTTGGATATGAGCCTTCGAGTAACACGTCACGACCAAAGCTTAAAGATGAACCATTGCTTTCCAATACACAGTCATTTTCTACACTATAGCCATTAAAGTGTTCTTTTGTACCTACTGCAGTACCGATTAATACATTTGCAGTATCAAGCGCAGTAGTTTGGATCAAATGTTGATTCCGAAAAATTTTTACACGAGGTTGGCCAACCACAATTAATAGATTCAAAAAATTAAATGGTGCTTCAAGATTCGGAATCATAACCCCATAATGAACGCAAGAATACTTTCCTTTTGGTGTATGCGTTGGCGTATTCACATCAAAAGGTCTTCCGTTGATTGTCTCTGAACGATCGATAAAATTATGTAAAAACTTTGGCGCAGCAATGTGTTTGGGCAATAATCGTTTCATCTAAATGATCCTTAATACTTTATTTGTTAAAATTTACAGTTCTAATGAGATGCCTTGACGAGCACTTTTTATATCCAATGCACTCTTAGAGGTAATTTTAAGATATGATTTTGCAAATATTTTCTGTGATGTCTTGTTTAGGATTATTTCAAAATTTTTAGGTAGTTTTATTCCTAAGGGATTGCTTTCTTTAATCGAAAGCTCAGTAAAAACACGTGTTCCCATAATATAATCAAACCACGGACGTGTAACACACCAATTGGCATTTTGATTACTTGCCATATGATGATCATAGTGCCAAGGGATTCGTTTACGTGCATATTCAGGGTCTAGATGAGATTTTGCATGTACTCGCCAATAATTCCAAATCCCATAATATAAGCCGGCAGTAAAAAATGGTGCAATGGGTAAAAATACAGTTGAAACCGCGGCTAAACCTAACAATGCGGTTTTTTCATTATAAATTTCTGCATTTTTAAACATAGATTCACGATATCCTTCATCATGAAACACATCTGTTCTGGCACGTTTATGATGTGCTATATGTGTGAAGAAAGGGCTATTACGGTGTTTACTTGGAAACTCATGCAACCATACCTTATGTGCATACCATTCAAATCCATTCGCAACTAAAAGGCCAATTGGAAAACCTAACATCTCTGATCCTTTTCAATTAAGAAATAAGCATCAGTGTAGAAAAGAACAGCTCATTTTTTTTGACCGAAAAGCTAACTCGTTAAATGTCATTAGAATCAAGTTATAGCTAAAAACTTATTTTTGCTTGCGCTGGCGATAATGGGATGGCGTTTCATTTGTCCAACGTTTAAAGGCACGTGAAAAGGCGGAAGGCTCAGAAAAACCAAGTAAATATACAACTTGATCTATGCTTATATTGGGATTCATCAACAGCTTTTTTGCCATTTTTTCACGATAAGTTGCCAAAACTTTTTCAAAAGTCGTATTAACTTCTTTAAGATCTGCACGAAGTTTTCGGGGCTGTAGCCCTAAATGTTGGGCAATTAGTTTTAAATCTAATTGCCCTGATTCTAATAAACCAGAGCTGAGTAAGTTTTCTATATCATTAATCAAATAATATTTATCGACAACTTTCACCTGATGTTTAGCTACATGCTCATGTATTTTTAATAGCATTGGTTCAGCCGATGCTGAAGCTAAACTCAATATTTCCGCATCAAAAATTATACAGCCGTACTGCATACCTAAACGAGTCGGGCATTTCCAGATACGTTGATATTCATCTAAACTTGCGCCTTCTTGGTAAGGCAACCATATTTCTTTGGGATAAAAATGATTGTTACTGATATAGTTTAAAAAATTAAGCATAACGCTTATGGCACATTCTAGATAATGACGAACTGGGTGCTGAAGATTCGTGATCATTGCATTTTGATTTTCAATGTGTAAATGAGCCACAAAAGCATCGGTAAAAATTTTCTGATAACGCAACGCTCTTTGTAAGCCGTCCCCAAATGTAGGGCTACTCATAAAAATGTATTCTAATATTTCGCCTCTAAAAATGGGGAAATGTTCACCTACATGAAGTCCGATATCCTGATCAGCACTGATTTCTTCAGCTATTTCCCAAAAGCGTTGTTGGGTCGAATTATCTCGCCGAATTGTTCTGTCAGGTGGTTGTTCAGATAATCTTATTTGTGAAAATATCCGATTTGCGTCCAAATTCATTTTATTAAGCGTGTGATATGTTAACCAGAGGAAAACACCAGAATCACTAGATTTGCTTTGATCCATAAATCAAAAATACCGATTTCAACAGATACAATTTATATTCGTAGATCAGGCTACAAACGTATAAAAGTCATCAAAATTTAAGCTTGTTTTATCATCTTAGAGAAAGCCATTTGACTGTTCAATGTCATTGCGTGCTAATTTTAATTATTGTTCTACAATCTAATTTAGCTATTCAGCAAATACTCATCAAAAATCTTTTAAAAATTTCTTTTATTTCTGAGCTGCCTTCTCAACTAGTCGCTTAAAACTAGGACATTGCAAATGCGATGGTGCAGGGCAGTCACCTACGTGACGAAGTATGTCACGGAGTGCGATCAATTTATGAATTTGAAGATCGATCTCATCAGCTTTTTGGTGAATAACACTTGGGGAAAGATCAAGTGCGCCATGACTATCGAACATTGCTGCGATCTCTTTAAGCGAAAAGCCCGCCGACTTCCCCATTGAAATCAAAGTGAGTCGTAACAGAACTTCCGAAGAGAATTGTCTACGTAATCCATGACGAGAAATTGAGAAAATCAAACCGATTTCTTCGTAATAGCGTAGTGCCGAAGGTTTAATTCCGCTTTTTGCTGAAACTTCACCAATATCAAGAAATTTCATACTTGACCTCAAGTCAACTTGAATTAGTAGTATGTGATTAAACACCACTGCTGACAAGAGCGCAACATGACAGAGCAGACAGAATCATTAACATTGACAAACAAGACCCAAACTGGAATCACCATCACTTTGGGGTTATCCATCTTATTGGCATCGTTGGGAACAAGCATTGTCAATATCGTATTACCCACACTTGCTGAGGTATTTCTACTGCCATTTATTCAAGTACAGGCAGTTGTAATTGGATATCTTATCTCATTGACGATCACGGTTGTGATTGCTGGACGCTTAGGTGATCGATATGGATGTAAGTCTATGCTGATCGTTGGACTGGTTATATTCAGTTTGGCTTCATTGCTATGTAGTGTTGCACCTAGCTTATGGATATTGGTTGCTGCACGATCATTTCAAGGAATAGGTGCAGCATTCTTAATGACACTTGCAATGGCACTTACACGTCAGACAGTCAGTAAATCACAGTTAGGAAGAGCAATGGGAATGCTTGGAACGATATCTGCTTTAGGTACAGCACTTGGACCTGTATTGGGTGGGCTTCTGATTGCCTTGAGCGGTTGGCAAAGCATTTTTGGATTACAGTTTATACTTGCGAGTATCGCGATTATTCTGGCTTGGGTGTTGTTGCCTAATGATTGCATTAGAAAACAAATTCCTACGTTAAGTTCATGGCAACCAGACCAGAACATAACGCCAAACCTAATGGTTAATTTGTTGGTTGCCGCCGTTATGATGACCACGCTCGTCATTGGACCTTTTTATCTGAGCCTAGGTCTAAGCTTGAATCAAATACAAGTGGGTTTGATTATGGGAATTGGACCAGTGGTTGCTATTTTAAGTGGGATTCCATCGGGTCGACTTGTCGATCGTTGGGGCAGTCGCTATATCGTCGCTATAGGGTTGATTTTTCTGATTATCGGTAGCTTTATGCTCGCTATCGTACCGAAATTGATGGGTCTAAGTGGCTATATTTTCCCTATCATTATTTTGACTTTAGGTTATCAACTGTTTCAGGCGGCCAACAATACTATGACTTTGGCGGATGTTCCCAAAGCTCGACAAGGGATGGTATCAGGACTTCTTAGCTTATCTCGTAATATGGGCTTAATTATCGGGGCTTCTGTGATGGGAACTATTTTTTCATTCGGTGTCGGCACAAATCAGTTCAATCAGGCAACGGCTTTAGCAATCATTGATGGGATGCAATTTACCTTTTTGTGTGCTGGAGCATTGATGATTGTGGGCTTGCTCATCAGTTGTGTCTCATTTCGTAGACGATATTGATCAGAAGGGCTTGTAGTGCAATCGTATAAAATGAGCTAGATCCAACAAGCCCTCAAAAAGAGGGCTTTTAAGTTTTTATTTTTGTTTGGTTTTAATTAAATCACTTAAATCATAGCCTAAGCTTTTAGCATAATTTAAATATTCTTCAGTCGTGGCTGGATCAAGCTGTTGAGATCGACTGAGTAACCATAAATATTTTTTATTAGGAGTACCGATCAATGCAACTTGATAATTTTCATCCAGCTTTAAAATCCAATAATCACCACGTCCTACAGGCAGCCAACGAAGTACTTTTGGTAAAAAACTCACTTTTAATTTGGAGTTCGTAGGCGCGTTTTGTACAGATGCTTCGCCAATCGATTGTTGAAGCTTGCCATTTTTATCATAACAACGATTATCCACTTTGATTGAGCCATTTTCATTTAAGGAATAATCAGCAGTAACGTTGTAATCACATTTCTTTTGAAAATACATTGGTTTGCGCGCAATTTCATGCCAAGTACCCAGATATCTCTTTAAATCTACATTTTTAACGGTTTGAATCTTTTCATTTCCTGCATAAGCAAATGCCGCAACACTAAGTAATGCTATTCCACCGACGAGCGTTAATATTTTAAACTTGTTGTTCATGACATAGCCCTTATTTAAGTATTTAATATATATATTCATTATGTCGCGCCTGATGTGGGGGTATTGTAATTTTGCTTACAAGTCATGTAGTTTTTTCATGTAAAAATCTCTTCTAAGCAGTCCAAGTTGTCTTTTTCTTGCGATAATTTCATCATGCTGGTAAGGCAGTATTTCAACCAATTGATCAACAGTTAAATGGTTGTTTTCAATGAGAAAGCAATCTTGATCTGTTGACCAAGCAGAGGATAACAATTGTTTTGTGTTTGGCTTATTTCTACGGAGCATGGATTAAATTCTTTACACCTTAAATGGCTGACAATCAATAAAATTGCGAGTGATTGAATTTTAACGCTCAGCACTTTTAGTTAATTAGATTTGATCTGTTTATATCAAATCTTGATTTTGTTACTTAATCAAAATTTTAATACGTACTTTAGAAAAACTCAAATTTTAATTGTTATCGATAAATTGAGAGGGTGATATAAGATATAAATAGTTTATGGTCAGCTTAACCTAAGAACGATGAAGCAAGTTTATGAAAAAAATAACAATGATATTGTTGCTTATGCTTACAGGTTGCATTACTCCAAATCCGCATAGTTTGGTATTGATCCAGCAAGAAAAACCAATTGAAGTCATGCATGAGCAACTGGATGATGAAAATACCAGTACTGAGATAAATAGAGCATTATTCTGTGGTGAATATGAGCGTGTCTATAAAACAGAATACCTGCCTACTTTTAATCCTTGGGACAAGAAAAACCCAAACAGTATTATTTGGACGAATTAAATAACACCAGTACTCAATACTTAGATCTGAAAAAGATAACCTGTTAAGGCTATTTGGTTTATTCAGTATTTATGTTGAGTTTCTTCCATTTTCTAATTTGAACTCTAAAGTTGGTAAAAGGGGCGACAGTGTTGATATGAATCCATTTATACAGTGGCCAGTTGGCAGGTGTGGTTGCCCATTTACGTTGATTTATTTCAAATAGTTCTTCATCTGTTAGATTTTCAATCCAGTCTGTGACTTCTTTGACCCGTTTAGACAATAACTGAGTATTTTCTTTTAATGGATGCTGGGCATGGGTTTGATAAAAATTTTGATATAGACTTGCTAAGTTATTCCATTTATAGCCTTCTTTCGGCATTGAAACAGGGAAACCTGCAAGTTCTTTGCTTTCCCATTCTAATAATAGATTTACCCATCCCAATTGATAGGCTAAATTTTGGGCAGGGGTTTTATCTACAGCTGCAACTTTATGATTTTTTAAGTCTTCGGATATTTCTACAAATTCTGTTAAATATTGATTTAATGAATTATTGATTGCAACAATCAGTTCCTGTTTAGATTGATAGGTTTTCATCTATTCAATATTCCCAAAATAAATACAATACTGTTTATATTTAGTGCAAGTTTAGATCTAATTTATTTTAACTATGAAAAGGGTGGAGCAACTCATTACCGTAGTGAATATACAGTAATGAGTCTGAAATTTCTGCCAATAGAAAATCAGTTACTCAAAGAAGGCTTGTCTATTGTTTATATTCCTAGCGATTATTCAAAATTATTTAGCAGCAGCTTGCTCATCGCCTTGTGCACTTCTAAACAACTTCCATTCATCAACCACTGTTCCATTTGGAAGCTTACAATATCCAGCTTCATTTCCTAATGCATCTTTTTTAATCTGAGACTCGCCTCCCATTTTTTGACAATACACACTTGCAGGATTGGCCATGCCAAGCGGTTTTGCATTTTGAGTATTTACTTCAGGGGTAGAACAGGCAGAAAGAAGTGTTGTCATGAGCACAGATGCGCCAATATATATTTTATTCATTGCAAACAAAGTCTTGGTTTTAAAGTATGCAGTATAAATAAATCAGCAAGCTTTAATGTATCTACTCTGTATAATCCTGTAGCTCAAAAATAATGATCAGGTACGACTTAGTATAAAATATTAAGTATGATTAAATAATATTGTGTGAGAATAAAGAATATCTTTTTAATGTAAACGGTATAGTCAGTTAAATATAGGCAATGCAGTATTGATATTATATTTCGAGCAACGCTGTATTTATGGGGGAAGAGTAAATAAGATATAAAAAGCACGAAACAGAAAAGTCTATTTCATGCTGATATAGATAAACAGATTATACATTTAAGTGTTTGATAAAATGCTCTAAAACCAGTGGTGATTTTAATTCAAGATTTGGTGCATATTTTTCATTTTCAGCTCGTAAATGAGGAATATTTAAGCCAGCTTTGCGTAATTCACAAGTATGACCAATCAGCCATTTTTCCATATCATCTGCCGCAACTTCGACATGGAATTGTAACGCCAAGATATTTTGCCCGACTCTAAATGCCTGATTTGTATAAATTGCTGAACTGGCAAGTAATTCAGCCTGTACAGGCAAGTCAAAGGTATCACCATGCCAATGTAAAACTTCGGTATTAACGATTGGCAATAACGGATTATTTTGAGCCAGATTTAGCTTCAATTGACTCCAGCCTATTTCTTTTTGATGGCCTGCATAAACCTTTGCGCCTAAAGCATGTGCAATCAATTGTGCACCTAAGCAAATGCCAATCGTTGGTAAATTCTTGGCTAAACGTTGTTTAAGATAAGCAATTTCATCATTTAAAAAGGGATAATCTTCAGTTTCATAAACACCAATTGGGCCACCTAGAATGATAACTAGACCTTCAAATTCAAATGCTTGCTTTAAATCATCCATACCCGCTTCAAAATAACGTATGCGATAGCCCAAATCATAAAAAGTGTCTTCAAGAATACCTAAATCTTCAAATGCTAAATGTTGAATGGCATAGATTGTCTTCGGCAAAGCGTGTGTGGAGGAAGTCATGGTTTTATAATGATTTAACGAGAATATTGCTAATTTATACTAGATTGTATTGGGTTGAAAACTAAATTTATGCTGTGATTTGCAACATAGAATAAATACAGTGTTTGCTTGATTCCAAAATGGTCAATTTAACCGAATCATCAGAAACACTTCTTGCTATCAGTATAGCACCCACCAGTTGACATAAGACGCCCCAAGCTTTTTCTTCACTTCCGAGGCGTTGAGTAAATAGGGCATGACCGCGTTGTAATTCTTGCTGATAGCGTTGTTTAATCTCATCATCAGAACGTGCGACTTCTGTAGCGAGCGTTGGCAATACACAACCATAATCTGGATGTTCAACATGCGAGAGGGTTAAGTAACGATTAAGTTCAAATTCAATCCATAACTCAGCCTGATCATGAGGGTTGTTTTGCCACATCTGAATGCTATTTTTGAGTTCGTTTTCAACCAATGCTTTAAACAAATCCTGCTTGGAAGAAAAATGTGAATAGAATGCACCACTGGTCACACCAGCAGCTTTCATAAAGCCATCTACACCGGTTGCAGCAAAACCATCTTTTTTGGCAAGCTGTCCACTGATTTTTAATAGCTCTTTTCTTTTTTCTTCTTTATAGCCAGATTTGTATCGCATATTTTCCTCGATCAAATTTTTCCTTGACGCTCTAGTAAAACTATAACATAGTAATCGTTATAATAACGATCGTTATGCAAAAAGGGAAGCATGATATGCAAGATGAAATAACAACATCAAATCAGAAAGTTGCATTGATTATTGGAGCAGGTGATGCAACAGGTGGCGCAATTGCGAAACGTTTTGCCAAAGGGGGATATATTAGTTGTATGACCCGTCGCAATGCTGACAAGTTACAACCACTGATTGATGAGATTGAACAGGCAGGTGGAACAGCATATGGTTTTGCATCTGATGCTCGAAAAGAACAGCAAGTTATACAATTGATCGAAGAAATTGAAAGCAACATTGGCGAAATAGAGGTACTGGTTTTTAATATCGGTGCGAATGTTCCCTGCAGCATTCTTGAAGAAACAGCGCGTAAATATTTTAAAATATGGGAAATGGCGTGTTTTTCTGCTTTTTTAACTGGTCGTGAAGTGGCGAAACGAATGGTAAGCCGACAACGCGGGACATTGATCTTTACTGGCGCGACTGCTGGTCTACGTGGTGCTGCTTATTTTTCAGCATTTGCAGGGGCAAAGCATGCACTTAGAGCTTTGGCACAGAGTATGGCGCGTGAACTTGGTCCACAGAATATTCATGTGGCTCATGTGGTAGTTGATGGTGCAATTGATACAGATTTTATTAAAAACAGTTTTCCTCATCTTTATGAGAAAAAAGACCAAGATGGTATTTTAAATCCTGAACATATTGCTGAAAATTATTGGCATCTTGCCCAGCAACCACGTGATGCATGGACGCATGAGCTAGATTTACGACCTTGGATGGAAAAATGGTAAGTCACTTTATATTAGTAAGTTGGTTTGTGTGAGTAGGTTAATATAGCTAGATGACTTATCTCGATATAGCGAGATTAAGAAGTGATGATTTAAGTTTTTTCTAGAATCATTTTTACAGTAAAAATATGATCAGTACAGTTAAGGAATAACACTAAATGAAACAGGTAGAATTTTATTTTGATTTGGGTAGTCCATATAGTTATTTAGGCTTTTATCAGATTCAAAAAATTGCAAAACAAAATCAAGCACAAGTGATCTGGAAACCAATCTTGCTTGGCGGCATTTTTAAAGCCACAGGGAACAGTAGTCCAATGGCTGTGCCAGCAAAAGCCAGTTATTCGATGATCGATATGGGGCGTTGGTCAAAACTCTGGAATATTCCAATACAAATGAATCCCTATTTTCCTATTAATACTTTAAATCTGATGCGCGTGATTACAGCGGTTCAGCTTTATCAAGCTGAAAAATTCTTAACAGTGTTAAACGCTTTATTTGATGCAATGTTTGGGCATCCGCGTAATTTAAATGATATCAATGAACTTATTACCTTGCTTCAATCATTGGGTTTTAGTACAGAGCAGGTTCAAACTTGGCTTTCAGATGAACAGGTTAAAGCCCAACTAAAAAATATGACAGAAGAAGCCATTGGGCGTGGTGTTTTTGGTGCACCGACATGGTTTATTGGCGATGAAATGTTTTGGGGCGTTGATCATCTTCATTTTGTTGAGATGGAATTGGCTAAATCTTGATAAATAAGCTTATAGATTCTGATTCCATTATTTAGACTGCTAGCAGGAGAGAATCGAGTTGTGTTGTACCTTGCCATGCAGCACAGCTATTCTATACAAAGCAAAACTACATTGAATCAGCAAAATATTTGATGAACAAACACGAATCAAAAATATAATAGATTAAACATAATAATGCTGTAATAGTGCAAGGATCAGTGCCAAAGTGAATACGGATAAAAGTGTTTGCATGCTGATGCTTGCTGCCATTAATTGATGATCGCCGTTTAACAGTTTGGTTAAGATATATGCGGAAGATGCGGTTGGGATAGAAAAGAAAATCATGATAGCAATCACCGCGGCATGACTTAGCTCAAAAAACTGCAAACAGATAAAGGCAATAAGCGGGATCAGCAATAATCTGAGTAGGCTAATGAGCAAAGACTTTTTCAGATAAACTCTGAGCGTCGAAAACTGAATTGCTGTTCCTACACATAATAAGCCCAACATCAGGCTACTACTTGAAAAAGCATTTAACAGATTTGCAAAGCCAGACCAAATAGGGATGTTTAAAACATTAAATGTAATTCCCAATATACAAGAGCTGATCAGTGGATTTTTGATTAGAGACCAGAATATATTTTTAATGTTCAGTTGATCTTTATCTGTCAATGAAAGGATCGAAACAACATTAACCAAGGGAATTGCTATAGCAAGGATATTTACCAAGATACTTTTGATTTCAGCATGATTGAGTGTCGTGGCAATCGAGAGTCCGAGATAGGTATTAAAACGAATCAAGCTTTGGACATATACACCGATCTGGGCAATAGGTGTGCGGTTTAACTTTGCAAACAGATAAACGCCAGCAATGATCATGGCCATAATTAAAAAAATGACCGTAAGAATGCTGTTGAGATGCCCCATATTCATATCTGCATTTGCAAGAGAGCTAAACAATAAGGCTGGAAATAAAATATAGTAATTGAGCTTTTCTGCGCCATTCCAGAATTTCTCTTCCAATATACGCGACTGGAACAGATAAAAACCTAAACCAATCAGGGCAATGGATGGGAAAAGAATAGTAATCATTTGTAGCATGCTGAACGCTCTATGCAGAACCTAATTCGACCAAGTCCCAGCCACTGATTTTTTCATCTGTAAGCTAAACCCAAGTAAACTTTAATCAAGAATATGACTTATGCCTATTCATGGTAAAATGAGTCTTTACTCATGGATAGAGTGGCGATGACATTTACTCAACTGACTATTTTTGCCATGTTGGCTGAACAGAAAAGCTTTACTGTTACAGCACAGCGTTTGCAAATTTCTCAATCTGCGATTTCTCATGCAATTAAAAGCTTAGAACAAGATTGGTCGGTCAAATTGTTTTATCGCAATCATAATGAAGTTGAGTTAACTGAATCGGGTATACTGCTTTTAGTGCATGTGAAAGAAATTTTGAATATTTCCAATGTCCTAAAGCAAGAAATCTCCGATATACAAGGATTTCATTCTGGGACTTTAAGAATAGGATCTTTTGGTGCTTCATCTTCTAATGTACTGATTCCCTTAATTCTAGAAAAATTTAGTTTAAAATATCCAAATATTGAAGTGTTTATTAAAGAAGGAACGGACAAAGATATTACTCAATGGATTCATGATCGTACTATTGATGTTGGATTTGTGGTTTTACCTGAAGAACGCTTTGATACTTTTCCTGTGATTGAGGATATCTTTGTAGCACTTATTCCTAAGTCCTATACACGATCACAACAAAGTGCAGTTCGATTGGATGAATTGGTAGAACATCCTTTTTTAATGACCTCAGCAGGCAGTCAAAACCATGTGACAGAGATGTTTAGAAAAGCCAATTTGAGTCCAAAAATTAAATGTTATTTTTCTCAAATTTTGACCATTATTAATATGGTGAACAATGGTGCTGGTGTTTCAATTGTCGCAGATATGGCCTTGAATAAAGAGTTGATGACACTGTTTCCCAATGTTCAAAAATTACCTTTATCACCGAATATTAAGCGGTCTATTAGTCTGGCAGTGAAGAATAAAAAACAGATGAGTCCAATTACACAGGCATTTATTGATATTGCACAAATGGTTTAGCATTTTATCGTGAGCGTTTCGCAGAAGAATAAAAGATGAGTATAAGCACAGCATGAATGATTTGATTTATAAACTCATAGGACGTCCTAAAACAGCATTTATACTATGTGGCTGTATTGCTAACCTATCCTTATGGGCAATCAGCCATATCAAAAGCTTTAGTATTTTATGGGTACTCGGCTTCTTCGTTTTTACCGCACTTTCTGCATTATCTTTGTCTGTATATTTGATGGAAATTGTTGAGAAAAAGCCAAGATACAAAATCTACTTTCAACTGTTGTTTTACACACTTTTGATCATTTTATATTTAGCATTGAATACTTACAAATCTGTTTTAGATCAGAAATTTTTTCCACGAAGTTTGGTGATGTCTGTGATTGTATTTTTCACAATGTTATTGATGATGAATTTAAGAGTCGTGGTTGGATATAGTTTCGAAAATATTAAAATGTTATGGAAAAGACCGAAATAATTTTACTGCTGATCTCAGTATATCTGATTTAAACGTATTGGTTTATTTAACTAAACAGACAATACTAAACAGGCAATAAAGGAATGTGTTGATGGATTTAGAAACATTACAACGGCAAATCTGCAAAAAATATGAGTCAAAATATATCGAATTTAATCCGTCGGATAGGGTTGCAATTGCATTACAGAGTCTAGGTCAACAACCGATTTATGCAGTTCGAGTTGCGCTACAAAAACAAGACAATGTTTCTTGGTTTATTCACTGTGGAGAATATTCTTCAGCTGATGATTTTTATCAACCGCTGCATGCCTCGCATTTACAGCAATATTTACCTGAAATTTTACCTTATTTAGCGCTTGAGCACGGTTATCATGTCATTATTGATAAGGATGGCTATGAAGATGTTTGGTTGAATCCAACAACCGACTAAATTTAGCGAATCATCGCAATCTGTATAAAATAATGAATTGATTGTGATATGAGTTAAAAAGTATCGTCATCACGACCAAAAAAAGCGAACCGAAGTTCGCTTTTTTAAAGTGTAAATTAACTACAGGACTTAGAAGAAGCCCATTGCTTTGGTTGAATAGCTAACCAATAAATTCTTGGTTTGTTGATAATGATCAAGCATCATCTTGTGGTTTTCACGGCCAATACCTGATTTCTTATAACCACCGAATGCAGCATGTGCAGGGTAGATATGGTAGCAGTTGGTCCATACACGACCAGCTTCAATCGCACGACCCGCACGATAAGAGGTATGCGCAGAACGCGACCATACACCAGCGCCTAAGCCATACATCGTATCATTGGCAATTCGGATTGCATCGTCATAATCTTTAAATGTTGCGACAGAGAGCACTGGTCCAAAAATTTCTTCTTGGAAAATCTTCATACTGTTGTCGCCTTTGAAAATGGTAGGTTCAATATAGAAACCTTGACCGACTTCCTGACGATCGCCGCCACCTGTAAGCAATTGAGCGCCTTCAGCACGACCTGTTGCGATACAACCCAAGATTTTGTCTTGTTGCTCTTGAGATGCCTGAGCACCAATCATGGTGTCTGTATCTAGAGGATGTCCAGTTTTGATGCGTTTTACACGTTCAACTGCCATTTCTAGGAATTTATCGGCAATACTTTCTTGAACCAAGGCACGTGATGGGCAAGTACATACTTCACCTTGGTTTAAAGCGAACATGGCAAAGCCTTCAAGCGCTTTGTCTAAATAGTCATCATCTTTATCCATGACATCTTCAAAGAAAATGTTTGGTGATTTACCACCAAGCTCAAGTGTCACAGGAATAATATTTTCAGTTGCATATTGCATGATCATTTGACCAACAGCAGTGGAGCCTGTAAATGCAATTTTAGCAATGCGTGGATTTGTTGCCAGTGGGCGACCCACTTCAACGCCGTAACCATTGACAATATTTAAAACGCCTGGCGGTAAAATATCTTGAATGAGTTCAGCAACAACTAAAATACTTGATGGAGTTTGTTCAGCAGGTTTAAGCACAATACAGTTACCCGCTGCAAGTGCCGGTGCAAGTTTCCATGCTGCCATAAGAATAGGGAAATTCCATGGAATGATCTGACCAACTACACCTAAAGGCTCATGGAAGTGGTAAGCAATGGTATCTTCATCAATTTCAGAAATACCACCTTCTTGTGCACGTAAACAACCTGCAAAATAACGGAAATGGTCAATTGCTAAAGGAATATCGGCTGCCAATGTTTCACGAATTGGCTTACCGTTTTCCCATGTTTCTGCAACTGCGAGTAATTCTAAATTTTCTTCTAAACGATCTGCAATTTTCAGCAGTACATTTGAACGTGTTGTTGGAGAAGCTTTGTTCCATGAAGCTTTGGCTTTATGTGCTGCATCTAATGCAAGTTCGATATCTTCCGCAGAAGAACGTGGAATTTTGGTAAAGGCTTTACCATCTACAGGAGAGACATTATCAAAATATTGCCCTTTAACCGGTGCTACCCATTTGCCATCAATAAAGTTTTCATATTGGGCTTTGAACTGTACTTTTGAACCAGGCTGATTTGGATCTACATAACGCATAAGAGTATCCCTTTACTTATATTCATGATGTGTTTAATATGGCATGTATGAACAATGATTGTTTACATGATGGTTTGAGCATAGAGAGTCAAAGGTAGGGAAAAGGTTGGATGAAATCCAAGACATATTTGCGCTATGCTTTAATCTTTGGCAATATTTTCTTGTTTATTGGAAAATTGCTAAATATTGGAAAAAATTGGTTTTATTCTACAGCTTTGGTATGAGTTGTGTTGACTCAGGTTAAGCTCACTATGTTAATGTGGTAGAGTAATTTATAAGCAGGTACGCTGGATAAAAACAACAGAGAAAGGATAGGATATTTTTTAACGAATTACAGAGGAAGTAGCGTATGTTAAGCCAACAAGAGTTATCAAATAAACGGAGTTTAATTGAGCAATTACGCCAAAGCAGTAGTTTGTCTTTAAAACATGCTGATCAACTCGGGCAGAGTATTGCAAGTTCATGGCAACGTTCCAACTCAGCTGCGATTCCCAAAGATCGTGATGCTGCACCCTTGATGAATGTAAAACAAGAAAGAAAAACACTGTTAGAAAAAGCAATCGAACATTGTCGTGATGAATTAACCCATATCGCAGAACAGTCTGCAATGGTTGCTGCGGTAGGGGATATTGGCAGTACCATTATCTGGTCAGCCGCAAGTGGGCAAATGCGCAATGCCGCAGAACGTGTTCATTTTATTGCTGGTGGGCAATGGCGAGAAGATTTGGTGGGAACCAATGCTTTGGCACTGTCATTAAAAACCCAACAATCCAGTTGTGTGTTTTCTAATGAACATTTTATGTCTTCGGTGCATGACTGGGTTTGTTATGCCTCTCCAATTATAGATCCATATTCCAAACAAGTTTTAGGGGTAATTGATCTTTCAACCACATGGAATCATCACAATAGTTTGGGATTACTGGCTGCTGAACGCTGTGCCTCAATTATTCAATCGGCATTGCTAGAGTTTCAGCAACAACATTTATTTATCCGGGCTTTTGCTGTGCCACAAGTGTTGTTCAATGGCAAGATCGTGGTACTGACACCACGACAAATTGAAATTTTGACTATTCTTGCGTTGTGTCCACAAGGGATGAATCTGGAAAATTTACATCAAGCGCTGTATGGTGAACGAAAAGTGAGTGTCGGCACATTAAAAGCTGAAATGTCGCAGTTGCGTGATATTTTGGGCGGCATGCTGGGTTCACGGCCTTATCGTTTATTGGCACATGTTGAAGCAGATTTCTTGCAAGCAGAGAATGCTTTAGATGCGGGCTATACCGAATCCGCTTTAAAATTATGCAAAGGTGTATTTTTAGCTAAAACTGAAAGTCCTTTTTTATCGGCATGGCGAGACTGCCTTGAATCACGCCTGAGTGAAGCGATTTTTAAAGCCAATGAAACAGATGCTTTATTAAAACACCTTGCACATTTTCCAGAGGCGATTGATGCCGTTGAACGTTTGATTGAACTTACACCAGTCGGGCATCCTGCTCATCAAATTCTAATGAAATATAAAGATGAACATTGATTTTGCAGGATACTTTTTAACTGATCATTCGCTTGTAAAGAAGAATGAATTGGCGCTTTTAAAGCTGTTTTTGGGCTAACCAAGAAAAAAGTTGATGATAAACTTCTTTTCTGACTTCTGGTGCCGATAAGACCAAGTCATGAAGTCCATTTTGAATGGTCATGACATTAACGTCGCCCTGTATTTTACCTGCATCCCTGATGATGTCTTTGACCTCTAAAATAACATCAGTGCTTTGAGCATCTCGGTTAAATTTCTTAGGATAGGTTGTTTTGTGAGAATGCATCACCAAGGTTGGTACATTGATCTGTACGCCTGCATGAATTTCTTTTTGCGCTTCAAAAATTGCATGCACAAAGCTTAAATATACTTTGGGGTAAGTTGGTTTTTTCCACTCTAAGCTGAAATCCCATTCGCCTTGCAAATCTTTATGCAGACTGGTGACATACCATTTATTTAATTCACTTGGAAACTTTAAATTAGGTAAGCGTTTACCCAATGCGCTGAGTTTGGGGAGGGCTAATTTTTTCTTCCAAGCAGGCATATTAAAGTCATAAAAAGGACTATTGCACCATAAGGCTTGAATAAGGGGGTGTTGTGGATAATGTGCTGCATATAATGTTGCGATCAATCCACCTGTAGAATGTCCTGCCAGTAACACCTCAGTGTGGCCTTCCTGACCAATAATCTTTAATGCTTGCGTGATTTCTTCATCATATTCATTCAAATTTAGAACATAATAATATTTTTGATGTGGTAGGTAAGAACGACCATATTTTCTTAAATCAAGTGCATAAAAATCATAATCATGTTGATTAAATTGTTCAGCCATTTCTGTTTGAAAGAAATAATCGATAAAACCATGGATATAGAGCACTGCTTTCTTGGTCGCTTGAGCTGCTTGTTTGCGTACCAAAGTCGCAATGACTTTACCATCATAGTCATCTGCTAAGTTTAAGGTTAGTTTTTCATAACCTGTACCAAGGATATCAGGTTGATATTCAGTAGATTGAGTGGTCATAGCATATTCCTGAATTTATTGAAAAATGAAATCCGAAAAATTACAGATAGTCTTTTACCAGCACATAGGATTCATCATATAGTTTTTGTGCCAACTGTATATCTTTGGCTTTGCCTGATTTAAATGCAGGGGTTTGCAAACTCACATAATCACCATTGCGCTTTTCCCATGATGGATCAAAAGCAATTTTTTTAATTAATTCGGCAGGCTTAGATGGTGGAATAAGGCCAAATTTAATTATTGCATATTGCCATTTGGGTAATTCACGATAAATCTCAGAATCTACGCCACCTGGATGTAATGCATTGCTGGTGACATGACTTCCATGTAGTTGTTTGGCGAGGATATTACTAAAAAGCAGATTGGCTAATTTACTATTGCCATAGCTCAAAACACCATTGTATTTTTTCACTTGATCCGCGTTAAAGTTTTCAGGTTGGATACGACCTAAAAGATGCATCATTGAAGCCAAATGAATTACACGACCTTGTTGGGCTTTTTGAACCAATGGAAGAAGTTTCAATGTCCAAAGAAAAGGCCCAAGATAATTTACCCCAAACTGTTTTTCAAAACCATCAGCTGTGGCCTCAAGATCAGGTGTCATCATGCCAGCATTGTTGACTAATACATCAATTTTTTCATATTTGGCAATAATTTCATTGGCTGCTTGGTTAATTTGTTCAAGACTATTTAAATCAAGGCGAATCACGTCTACTTGACCTGTACCGAATGACTCTAAGTGTTGTTGTGCTGTTTTTGCTTTTTCAGGATTACGACAAGCAATGATCACATGGTGACCATCCTTAATAAATGTTTCTGCAGTTGCAAGCCCGATTCCAGTGTTTGCACCCGTGATGATGATGGTTTTACTTGTTGTTGTCATTGCTGAAATAATCCGCTGATGTTTTAAGCATCATAGTCATAGATTGTGACTTTATCAATATATCTGACAATAATGATTGTCATTTTTTGATAAGCGTATAAAAAAGGAATACTACCAAAGTAATATTCCTGAGTATCAAGCATACTTCATTGTATTTGGCCTAAAACAGTTGTCAGGCTGAGTAGAACCAAAGGGGATCGTTTTTACATTGCTGATTCAAAAATTTTAATGACTTGAGCATCAGTTGCTTTACGTGGATTGGTCAACATACAGGCATCTTTTTGCGCATTTGATGTCATCACTGCATGATCTTCCGCTTTGACACCCAGTTCAGCTAAGCCAGAAGGGATACCAATAGATGATGATAACTCACGAATTGCATCAATCGCAGCAAAGGCAGCCTCAGTAACGGTTAAACCCTCAGTATTGACACCCATTAATTGGGCAATTTTTGCATAACGGTCTGGGCAGGCAATTAAGTTAAACTCACACACATGCGGTAATAGAATTGCATTACATACGCCGTGTGGAAGGTTATAGAAGCCACCTAATTGATGAGCCATTGCATGTACATAACCTAAAGATGCATTGTTAAATGCCATACCTGCTAAATATTGTGCATATGCCATTGCATCACGTGCTTCAAGATTTTCACCATTGGCTACCGCAGGGCTTAACCATTCACTAATCATCGAAATGGCTTTTTCTGCACATGCATCGGTAATTGGGTTTGCAGCAGTTGAAACATAAGCTTCTACAGCATGAGTTAAAGCATCCATACCCGTTGCAGCAGTTAAAGCAGCAGGTTTTGCAATCATGAGTTTAGGATCATCAATTGCAACAAGCGGTGTACAACGCCAGTCAACAATCGCCATTTTTACATGGGTATCTGTATTGGTGATAATACAGAAACGAGTCATTTCGGAAGCAGTTCCCGCTGTCGTATTGATTGCGACAAGCGGTGTCATTGGGACTTTACTTTGATCAATCCCTTCATAATCACGAATATGACCGCCACCTGCGGTGACTAAGCCGATTCCTTTTGCACAGTCGTGTGATGATCCACCACCTAATGACACAATAAAGTCACAGCCATTATTGTTATATTCGTTTACGCCATTGTGTACATTAATATCTGTCGGGTTTGGTTCTGCACCAGAAAAAACATGACTGTCTACACCAGCTTCTTTGAGATAGTCAACAATAATGTCTGCAACACCAAATTTGAATAGGCCAGCATCAGTGACGATGAGGGCTTTTTTTGCCCCTAAATTTTGTGCTTTAGCGCCGACTTCTTTGGCACAACCTGGACCAAAAAGTGAGACGCAAGGGATGTAAAAACCGTTTGTTTGATCTGCTATATTTTTAAAAGCCATGGTGCGATTCCTTCTACCATTGTTATTTCATCATTCCAGAAAGGTGATGATCACCTTGAAGTTGAGTATCAGTTTTGAGGGCTGGGTTGAATACCTACTAAACACCTACCAAATTTAAATCATGCAAACTTTAAATTAAGTATTTGATATTTCTATTTAAAATAAAATGATGAAGTTTTTCTTTATAATTTTAAGCTGAAAATCGGGCTTTAACGCAAGTTTTGATTAAAAACTACAAAAACAGATTTTATTTGGTATTTTTTGCTTTGACAGATCATTTTATTTTTAAAAAGTGAATCGTTGAGTTAAATTTTGGGGATAAATTTTAAAATCCATCAAAATAGAATAAATTATCAATTTATGAGAATGTGTGTTAATAATTAAAAAGTGAAAATTATGTGAAAAATTTGATATTTCTATACTAGGTCAGCAGGGGCTTAAATAGACTTTTTAAATATACCTGTACTGTTAATTTATGCTAAATGATAAAAATAACATAATGATATATATCATTAATAAGTATTATAAAAAATTTAAAAATAAAAGTACCAATATTTTTTACGGATGAGTGTAAATGCTATTGATCATAATTTTATACATAAATATTGTTTTTTATGTATGTTTTTTAAACAGATTGCCACGGTTCGGTAATCTCATATTTTAAGGATAAAAAATGAAAAAAATATTAACGTTAAAAAATATTGTCATAGCAAGTTCATTGTTCGCGATTACTAGCATGAGTTTTGCGGGGGAGTATAAACGCTTTTCAGTATCTGCAGGCTGGTTACATGTCATGCCTCAAGGAAAAGCCAATCCCTTTAATATTAATACCAGTGTTAAAAATGGTACCAATGCAACAGTCGGAAGTATCTCTACAACCAGTTTTTTAAACTCAGTTGATCCTAATGCGATGGGGGAAGACTTAGGTGGAGTGCCATTTAATCAGAAAGAGGTGTTAACCGAATTTCTCAATGATGCCATTATGCAAACCTTATTGACTGATGGTAAGGGTAATATTTTGCCTGAGGTCGCAGGAACCGCAAATATTCATGGCTTGGAAAATTGGCAAGCAAAGGGTACAGGGCTCGAAGTCGATGACGTGGATACGCTGGGCTTGATGCTAAATTATTACATCAACGACAATGTTTCTTTGCAACTCATTGGTGGGATTCCTCCAAAAGTTGATATTAAAGGTAAAGGGGAAATCTTGGCACCCCTCACAGGATTAGCCACCTCGCCAAGTGACCTAGTCGAAATTTTATTTCCAGATGGCATTGATTTAAACCAAGCAATTCCAATCACCAATTTAGGCAACAAATCTAAAGCAGCATCAGTGCGTGCATGGACACCAGCGCTTGAAGCGCAATATCAATTTGGTCAATCTGGTGTCAACAAATTACGTCCATATATTGGGATAGGAGTGATGTACTCTCATTTCACGGATATCAAGTTGAACTCACAAATCAAAAGTGATCTGGTTGCAGCGGGACATATGATCCAAAATGTTTTAGATGGAAAAGCAGGGGCTGCGTTGGATGGTAAACCTTCTAGTGCAAATCCTTATGTTAGAGTTAAAACGACAGATGCAATTGCACCTATTGTAAGTCTGGGTGCAACCTATGATATTAATGAAAACTGGTTTGGTGTGGCTTCCGTTTCTTATGCCAAGCTCAACAATCAGGCTAAGATAGATGTCGTTGATGCGAATACTGGTAAGCGACTGATTAATTCAACGACAAAAGTTGATATAGATCCTTTGATTACTTATGTTGGTGTGGGGTATCGCTTCTAAAATCAACACTATTTTCCCTAAGAATAGTGAAGATTTTAAATGGTTAGCTTCGGCTAACCATTTTTTGTGTTGAGTAGAGATCTATGTAAAAGCTTTTTAGCGACATGTAGATTGACGAGCAATAAAAAAGCATCCATGAAGGATGCTTTTTTGAAAGTGCTGTACAAATCAGAGAACTTATTTCTCTACGATTGCAGTTACACCTTGACCACCAGCAGCACAAATCGAAATGAGTACACGACCTGAACCTTTTTGGTTAATCAATTTTGCAGCAGTTGCCAAAATACGACCACCTGTTGCTGCAAATGGATGACCAGCAGCTAAAGAAGAACCTTTAACATTGAGTTTGCTACGGTCAATTGAACCCAATGGTGCATCTAGACCTAAGCGTTCTTTACAGAACTTAGGATCTTCCCAAGCTTTTAAAGTCGAAAGAACTTGTGATGCAAACGCTTCATGAATTTCATAGTAGTCGAAGTCTTGAAGTTTAATACCCGCACGAGCCAACATACGTGGAACAGCATAAGCAGGTGCCATCAATAAACCTTCTTTCTTATTGACAAAATCTACAGCAGCAGTTTCAGTGAATGTTAAGTACGCGAGTACTTCATGACCATTTGCTTTCGCCCATTCTTCAGAGGCTAAAAGTACAACTGAAGCGCCGTCTGTAAGTGGAGTAGAGTTACCTGCAGTCATTGTTGCAGTATCACCTTTACCAAATGCAGGTTTAAGCTTAGCCAATTTTTCAACTGAAGAATCAGGACGTAAGTTATTGTCTTTGTCTAGACCCATAAATGGCGTGATCAAATCATCGAAGAAACCTTCTTCATATGCTTTGGCCATTTTTTGATGTGAAGATGCAGCAAGTTCATCTTGAGCTTCGCGAGGAATACCCCATTCTAAAGCAGTAATCGCTTGGTGATCACCCATAGATAAACCTGTACGAGGTTCACCATTTTTTGGCGCATCCATCAAGTCTTTAACATTGATTTTAGCTAAGGCTTTTAAACGGTCTTTACCTGTTTTTGCAATGTTTAATTCAAGCAATGCTTTACGTAAGCCGTCACCAAATGCGATCGGTGCATCAGAGGTGGTATCTACACCACCAGCAATACCCACTTCAATTTGACCTAATGCAATTTTGTTTGCAACAAGGAAAGCTGCTTGTAAGCCAGTACCACATGCTTGTTGAATATCATAAGCAGGAGTTTCAGGGGCAAGTTGAGTATTTAAAACACATTCACGTGTCATGTTGAAATCGCGGCTATGTTTTAGAACTGCACCAGCAACAACTTCACCTAAACGTTGACCTTGAAGGTTAAAACGTTCAATTAAACCGTTCAAAGACGCAGTAAGCATGTCAATGTTTGACGCTCGGAAATAAGGGCCATTTGAACGTGCAAAAGGAATACGGTTACCTCCAATAATTGCTACGCGACGTACAGTGTTTTGACTCATAATTTTATCCTGCTGACCAGAAGTTTGAGTTTTAGAAGATGAAGCTGTTGTAACTTTTTTTGCCGTCGATGCCGTTGCTTTGCTACGTGAAGCAGCTGCTGGTGCACGAGTCGGTTTTTTAGTCGTGTTGGCTGCATTGGCATTTGTAGAATTTGTGTTGCTACTTTTACTCGTACGAGTACGAGCTTTTGATGTATTTGACACAGTTTCTTGTACAGTGCTTTCAGCGTTTGAATTTTCTTGAGTTGTTTTGCTCATAAGGCTTTTCCAAGCATGTTCGCAATATTCTTAGTGCTTACATTAACATAATTGGCTATGACTCGAATTGACTATAATGACATTTGCATATTCTTTCAGGTCAAGTCATCATTTTGGCAACTCAAGTATGATTTAACTGAAACTTATGGGTCATAGAGATGATAGCGTTGTTGACGATTCCTCTAAGCCTTGCGCGAAGAACAACGCAAGCCATTTAAGAAAGCGCAACACAGCTAAATATCTGAGATTATACTGCAGTTAAAAGATAGCTTAAGCCCCATACAAAATTAATTTGATGAGAGATAAGAAACATGTCTGACCAATACCAAGCATTTGCTAAATCTCCAATTGGTAAATTTGTCATAAAAAATTTAGGTTTACCATCACCCATCCAGCTAGACCGCTTTGAGTCAGCCACTCCTGTCGTTAAAGGTGCTGTATTATTCGGTGCGGCTCCAAAGAGTCATTTTACTGGTGAAGTTGCGCAGGTTCTTAGTAATATTCATGCCAACACTTATGCAGGGAATAACGCAGAGTTACAACAAGCTGCGGCAAAATCTGGTTTGAATGTTGGTGCTTTTAATGAAGGCGATAAAGAATCAAAATTCAAAGCAGTGATATTTGATGCATCAGGGATTCAAAATTCAGAACAATTACATGAACTACACAAGTTTTTTAATCCTGTTGCTCGTCAAATTGCAACATCAGGTCGTGTAATTATTATTGGTTTAACACCTGAAACTGCACCAACGATTAAGCAAGCGATTGCACAACGTGCATTAGAAGGGTTTGTTAAATCGGTTGGTAAAGAGTTTAAGAAAGGAATTGCTGCTGATCTTATTCTGGTTGATGCAGATGCTGCACAAAACTTGGAATCAAGTTTACGTTTTGCAATTTCTCCACGTTCAGCATACGTATCGGGTCAAGTGATTCGCGTATCTAAAGGTGATGTAGTTGATATCGATTGGGCAAAACCGCTTGCAGGCAAAACTGCGCTTGTTACAGGTGCAAGCCGTGGTATTGGTGAAGCGATTGCACATGTATTGGCACGTGATGGCGCACATGTAATTTGTTTAGATGTTCCACCACAACAAGCAGACCTTGACCGTGTTGCAAGTGAAATCGGTGGTTCTACGCTCGCAATTGATATCACGGCTGCTGATGCTGGTGAAAAAATCAAAGCTGCGGCAGCTCAACAAGGTGGTTTAGATATCATCGTACATAATGCGGGTATTACACGTGACAAAACTTTGGCAAATATGAAGCCAGAGATGTGGGATCTGGTGATTAATATCAACTTATCTGCTGCTGAACGTATTAACGATTATTTATTGTCAAATGATGGTTTTAATGCAAATGGTCGTATCGTTTGCGTATCTTCAATTTCAGGTATTGCTGGTAACTTAGGTCAAACCAACTATGCTGCATCAAAAGCAGGTGTCATTGGTTTGGTGAAATTTACTGCGCCTGTGTTAAAAAATGGTATTACCATTAATGCTGTAGCGCCAGGTTTCATTGAAACTCAAATGACCGCAGCAATTCCATTTGCAATCCGTGAAGCGGGTCGTCGTATGAACTCAATGAGTCAAGGTGGTTTACCTGTTGATGTTGCTGAAACAATTGCTTTATTTGCATCTTCAGCATCTACAGGATTAAATGGTAATGTTGTGCGTGTTTGTGGTCAAAGCTTATTGGGTGCATAATCACGCATAAGTGAAGTCCTGTTTCGTTTAGGGGATTACCGCGAAAAGATTTTTGAGTATTTAAATTATCGCTCTCGCTGGCTTTCTCTTGAACGAAATCAGGATCTTTAAGCTGTATCATCCGTTAATTTCCAACTGAAATGTTGGATTTTTTAAATGTTGAATAAGAATTAATTTTTCAAAGGTCCAGTATGAATACTCGCCATTTTAGTCAACTTCCTAAGCCATATTTAGCTTATCCAAAAGTGATTCAGGGTTTAATTTTTAAAAAGCCAAAAGGTGAAAAAGTTCTACCGCAAGTTGAATATGTGGTTGATTCATTCAAAATTGATCCAAATCATTTAAAAGCATATAACGAAGTGTGTGGCTTTAAAAATAATGGGTATATTCCCGCAATTTATTTAGCTGTTTTATCGCAAAGTTTACAAATGCATATGATGACCTCTGAAGCATTTCCTTTTGCAATTTTAGGCTTGGTGCATATTCGCAATCAAATTAAGCAAACACGTAAAATTGGCGTCAATGAACAGCTGACTTTATCTTGTCAATTTGGTGAGTTAAAGCCCCATGATAAAGGGGTTCAGTTCGATTTCATCACAACAGCCAAAGTTGGTGGTGACGTGGTCATGCAAGGATTAACCACCTATCTAGCACGTCAAAAGACCGATGGTTCAGTTACAGAAAAACCAAAAGATAAAAAAGAACCAAATTATCAAGTTCAGGCGGTTTGGGAAGTTTCTGAAAATACTGGTCGTCGTTATGCTATGACATCAGGCGACTTTAACTTGATTCATATCCATGCATTAACCGCAAAAGCATTTGGTTTTAAACAAGCGATTGCTCATGGGATGTGGAGCAAGGCTCGCGTTCTCGCTGGGCTCAACTTACCAGAAGCTTATGAAGCCGATGTATTGTTTAAATTGCCGATGTATTTACCTTCAACAGTAGAATTTTTAACTGCACAAGATGGTACAACAACTGACTTTTTGATTCGTAATCAAAAATCACAAAAACCTCATGTTTCTGGTGTGGTTAACGCTTTATAAGATAAAATATAAAGCCTGAGTCGAGATGATTCAGGCTTTTTTAATTAAAAAAGTTATGATTAAAAAAATAGGATAGGGCAATGAGCAGTTTAACGGACATTATTTTTGCGAATACGAAAAATTATCAGGGTTATGTGGATGAGCGTTTTCAAGATCTCGCTGTTCAATTTAGTCGTTTGCAGGATGGTCGTAGTGAAAATGGTGGTGCTGCTTTAACTGTTTATTTTCAAAATGAAAAAGTTGTCGATATATATACGGGTAAAAAATCAAAAACTGAGCAATGGGATGAGCAAACTTTGTCAGTGTGTTATTCCACAGGGAAAGGTGTATTGGCAACACTCGCGCATATTTTGGTGAGTGAAGGTTTCTTAGACTACGATACGCCTATAGTCAATTTTTGGCCTGAATTTGCTCAAAATGGTAAAGAGAATATGACACTGCGTCATATTTTAAGTCATCAAAGTGGCTTATACGATATTCGAAATATCATTGCTGGTGCCGTTGAAATGGCCGATTGGCAGCATATGCTCAAGGTGATGGAGCAGGCCACACCTCGTTTTGCTGTAGCAACCGATATTGCATATCAGGCATTAACATTTGGCTGGTTGGTGGGGGGTGTTTTAGAGAAAGCAACGCAACAATCTTTAACAGAGTTAATGCAGAAGTATTTGGTTGAACCACTACAACTTGATAGTGCCTATTTTGGTGTGCCTGAAGCTGAGTTAAATCGTGTGGCGCGTTTAATTCAAAAAGCAGCACCTGTACAAAAAACAGAAACAAAATCCAGTAAGAGCAAAGCCAAGAAGCATCATAAAACGTCATTTTCAGATAAATTGGTTGAATTAACTGGACAAAATCCGCAAGACTTTTTAGATGCCATGGTACCAAAAGGGATGCGTGATTTTAGTTTCTTTAGTGACCAAGGGCTTCAAGCAATTATTCCAGCGGCGAATGGTGTATTTAGCGCCAATAGTCTTGCAAAAGTTTATGCCATGATGGCAAATAAAGGGGTTTGGGAAGGAAAAGTTTTAATTCGCCCTGAAATATTTACAGAGTTAAGTCAGATCCAATCGATTAAACGAGATCGCGTGATGCCAATTCCTATGAAATGGCGTTTAGGCTACCACCGTGTGATTAGTATGGGTAAACGTGCTAAGCAAGGCTTTGGTCATATTGGATATAATGGCTCTGGGGCGTGGTGTGATCCGCAACGAGGGCTTAGTTTTGCCTATACTCATAATTTTGCCATTGGTTCAATCACAGGCGATTATCGTCTTTGGGGATTGACCCAAGAAACATTACGTTGCGCTGATGGTTTACTTAAGGGAAGTAAAGGCTGGTTCTAAATATTAAGATCAAAGAGATTGAAATTTTATAGAAGGTTAGATGGCTGAGTCTTATTTTGCAAAAGAATTAAAAATAAGGATTTTAAACAGCGGCATATAGATCCCTCAATATTTTCTAGGCAAATAACTCCATTTTTAGGATGGTTTCGACATGATGTTTAAACGAGTGTTGGTCTAGACCTTTTAAGCCAAGTTGATAGATTCCTTCTAAACCACAAACAAAAGCAATCAGCCGCCAAGCAATGTCTTGGCTACTGCTGGCTGTAGCAATTTTAAATTCTTGTTGGGCGATGCCATGTTCAATCGCTGTAACCAAGGCAACATGCCATTGTTCCATCGTAATATTATAAGCTTTTTTAATTTCAGGATCTTGGTCGATTAAAATCTCAGCTTCATTCCAGAGTCGTAAATAGGGTTGAGTTTGTTCAATATTTTCAAAACCCAGTAAAAGAGATAAACGTTCAAAACTACTGTCGGTTTTAATTTGATCTTCTACTTCATTGAGTTGATCCATTAATTCAATAAAAACTTCGGCCTTTAAATGCGAACTTGATTCAAAGTGATGATGTACTTGTCCTGTTGAAACTTGTGCTTCTGCGGCAATACGGCGCACTGTTAATCCATTCAATCCATCTTGTAATGCAACACGCTTTGCTGCATCCAAAATCATATTACGACGTTGTTCTCGGTTTAAATAGTTCATCACTTTTAATACAACAAAATTTACAAAACAAATATTAAACAAAGTTGGACGTTTGTTCAAGTCTGGTTATAATGACGAAACTTGAACAAGTGTCCAACTTTAATTAGGTGTGTTATGTACCGCAATTGGGTGATTTTGGCAATCATCGTTTTAATTTATTTACCGGTTTCAATTGATGCAACGGTTTTGCATGTTGCCATCCCAACATTGAGTGCTGCCTTATCACTATCCAGTAATGAAATGCTCTGGGTGATAGATATCTATTCACTGATCATGGCAGGCTTGATTTTACCCATGGGGGCATTGGGGGATCGTATTGGTTTTAAACGGCTGATGCTGATTGGTGCTGGTATTTTTGGTGTGGCTTCTCTCATGGCTGCTTTTGCGAGTTCAGCCTATATGTTGATTGCTGCCCGAGCATTTCTTGGTGTAGGCGCTGCCATGATTTTACCTGCAACCTTGGCAGGTGTTCGAAATACCTTTTTAGATGAAAAACAACGTAATTATGCTTTAGGTATTTGGGGAACTGTTGGCGGTGGTGGAGCCGCTTTTGGTCCACTTTTGGGTGGTTTTATTCTGGAACATTTTTCATGGGGAACCGTTTTCCTGATTAACGTGCCAATTATTATTTTGGTCTTGGTATTGACGACATGGCTGGTGCCAAAGCAAGCAGTACAAACCAAACAACCTTTAAATCTATTACAAGCGCTCATTTTGGTCACTGCAATCTTAATGCTGATTTATTCGATTAAGACCTCTATCTATGCGTTTAGCCTAGGGATGATTTTGATTTTTGTGCTTGGATTGGGATTGTTAGTGGGATTCATCCGCCATCAATTGAAAACAACGCAACCGATGATTGATTTTAGTCTGTTTAAGAATCCTGTGATCTCAACCAGTATTGTGATGGCAATGGTGGCTATGATTGCATTAGTTGGTTTTGAGCTACTCCTTTCACAAGAATTACAGTTTGTGTATGGATATAGCCCATTGGAAGCGGGTTTGTTTATTTTACCCTTTATGATAGCAATCAGTATTGGTGGACCTTTTACTAGTATTTTAATGAATCACTATGGTTTAAGACCTGTTGCAACTGTTGGGATGCTGATGTGTGCCTTATGTTTCTTTGGTTTGGCCATGACCAATTTTGACATCGATTATTTTCAAGCTTGGGTGTGGATGGTGCTGATGGGGATCAGTGTTGAAATCGCATTATTATCTTCCACGGCAGCTATTATGTCTGCTGTACCTCCACAAAAAGCAACGGCTGCTGGTGCAATCGAAGGCATGGCGTATGAGTTAGGTGCAGGTCTTGGGATTGCGATTTTTGGACTATTGTTGTCTATATTTTATGCGCATTCGATTATCTTGCCTGATCATTTACCGCTGAATATCGCAGCTCAAGCAAGTTCTTCTATTGGTGAGGCATTATTGCTGAGCAAACAATTAGAACCTGCATTGATGCAACAGGTAAAACAAGCTGCCTTTGAAGCGTTTATTCATTCGCATAGTAAAGTCTTGGGTATTTCGGGTGTGATGTTCCTAGTTTTATCTGTATTTGTTTGGCGCGCTTTACCTGCAAAGAAACAGCTAGCAGTCTAGAATATTGCGCATAATTTAAATTATGCGCTTGTTTTTACATTTAGATTTTACAGTGTGAAAAAATGAGTTTGGTGAAGCGATTGAAAAACTTTAGCAAACTCAAATTGTGATTTAATCAACACTGCCACGGCAGTGTTTTTTTAGTAAATTTGCTAGTGTATATTTTTAAATCTATTTAAGAGATAGATAAACTTTATGTTGTAGAGCACAGTGTCAAATTAGAAGAAATTGATCGAATTATCTCTAATAAAAAATAACTCTACAGTTCTTCATTCACTAATCAGCAAAAAAACAGTATCCTTAGACCTGTAACTAGGAGCTTCCATGTATCAGGTACTTGCACGTAAATATCGCCCACGTAACTTTAATGAATTGGTCGGACAGAATCACGTTTCACGTGCACTGACCAGTGCTTTAGATCGTGGACGTTTACACCATGCCTATTTATTTACTGGAACACGTGGGGTGGGGAAAACCACAATTGCTCGAATTTTAGCGAAATGTTTAAATTGTGAAACAGGGGTAACCTCTACACCTTGTGAAGTTTGTGCAACTTGTAAGGCGGTAAATGAAGGGCGCTTTATTGACCTTATTGAAATCGATGCTGCATCACGGACTAAAGTCGAAGACACACGTGAGTTGCTCGACAATGTACCTTATGCACCGACCCAAGGGCGATTTAAGGTATATTTGATCGATGAGGTACATATGCTGTCGACGCATTCCTTTAATGCGTTATTGAAAACATTAGAAGAACCGCCTGAACATGTAAAATTTTTATTTGCGACAACAGATCCACAAAAATTACCAATTACGGTGATTTCACGTTGCTTGCAATTTACATTACGTCCATTGGCTGTAGATGAAATTACTCATCACCTTACAGATATTTTAAATAAAGAAGAAATTTCATCAGAGCAAGATGCGATTTGGCAAATTGCTGAATCTGCCCAAGGTTCATTACGTGATGCGTTGTCTTTAACTGACCAAGCAATTGCCTATGGTCAAGGTGCAATTCAGCATCAAGATGTCAAAGAAATGCTGGGTTTGATTGATAGAACCATCATTTATGATTTGATCTTGGCAATTCATCAAAACCAAAATGCACGTGTCAGCCAATTATTACTACAATTTAGGCAACAGGCTTTAGATGTTTCATTGGTTTTAGATCAGTTTATTTCGACTTTGCATGAGTTGGCAATGTTGCAATATTTGCCTGATTTAAGTCTAAAATACAGTGCTGAAATTAATCAAAAAATTATGCAGTTATCAAAAATTGTCTCTGCACAAGATTTACAGCTTTATTATCAAATTGCCAGTAAAGGTAGAGCGGAGCTACAACTTGCAGTAACACAAGAGCAAGGCTTTGAAATGACAGTATTGCGTTTACTGGCATTTAGACCGATGCAAATCAATGAAATTGTAGTCTCTCAAGCTCAACAACCACAAAACAATCAGAATATCGATCAAGTTGTTATTTCACAGCAATCGCATCAAGCATCTGTTCAAACAGGGCTTGTGCAACAAGCACAGATTCAGCAAGCGCAAATTCAGCAAGAGCCAGCTCATCAACAGCAGGCTCAGAAAGTGCCTGTTGAAAAAAACAGTGAACAACAAAATGCTACTTTGAATGTGAGTTCACAACCAGAAACTGACGCGCCATTAGCGGAGACACAGCAAGCGCAGGTTGAGGTCAATTCGCAGCGTATAGTGAGTGATTTAGCTCCAGCTTTTGACCAAGTTGAAGATCAGCAAACTCAACAGCAAAGTGTTGACCATGAACCGAGCAGTGATGACTATTTAGATGACTTTGCTGAGGAAGTACAACAAAGCGCTGTGGTTGAAGCAACGGCTCATAATAGTCAAGGTGTTGAAGCGCAGCCTCCAATTGTTCAAGAGAAAATTGACGTAGAAAATGCAGAACCAAGTTTAACCTTGTTTGGTGCTGAGTTAAGTCAACCGAAAAATACCACGCCTCAGTCTAGTCCAAATCAAGATGTATTCTTTTTAGCACCTGAAAATCAGGATCAAAATGTTGAAATTGATTTGGTTGAGCCTATTCATTCTCAAACAGATACTCCAGTTCAAGTTTCTAATATTATCCCTGAAATAGAACACGGATCTTGTTCTGAGGAACAAACGCCACAACAGATACTTGCCTTAAAATTACAGGTCTTAGAAGGTGAGTGGACAGTTGATAAATGGGAGTATTGGTTTAGAAATAGCTCACTTTCTCCAGCTGTTCAAGAACTTGCACAGCATGGGTTAATGACTGGGGATGTGAATGGTCAATCTATTTTTCAAATTTCACAAAAATATGAAAAATTATTGAACCAAGCACAACATGATCTTGAGGCGAAATTAAAACAGCAGTGGCCGAGTACTTTGTTTACGGTGCAATATGGTGAAGTTGAATCGACTACACCTTATATGATGCAAAACGAGCGTAAGCTTCGAGCTTATGATCGTGCCAGTGAAATGCTTCAAAAAGAGCCTTTAGTCAAAAGCTTAATTGAAGCATTGGATGGAAAGTTGGAAAATATTCAGCTTAAAGCCTAATTTTAAAAAACATCTAGATTAAATAACGTTTTAAATAAGCTCAATTTCACTGGAATTGGGCTTGTTTTTATTCCACTGTATTTTGCCGAAATTTAGGCAATATTCACAATCCTTTTCTGCCTGTGCCAAGGTAAATCATTTTAAAATCTCATCAGGTTCTCAATTTATATAAGAATTTTAATTCAAATTATGATGATCAATCTAGCATTTATGGGCGTTGTTATGCTGAAAATCACTTGTTTTAAATATTTTTATGGTTATAATTACGGCAACTTTAATTAGCGGAGACCCTAAGTGGCAAATTGTTCATCGAGGCGCTGTAGTTTATATACAGCCATTATTCGTATCTGAGCAAGAGAGCACTGCCTTTAGGAGAGCTGTCTTGCAATGAGACAGTTATAATCTGATTTTAAACTACATCCCCATTTTGACGTGAAACAGCTCAATTTTGACTTTAATCAGTTCAATTTTGGCTTGTTTTTGTGCGCACTTAGATTCATACCGCCTCAGCAATGAGGATTACGTATGGTAATCAATCAACTTTGTATGATAGAAACAGTACTGATTACGGGCTGCTTTTTATTACTTATTATTCATAAATCAGCATATGCCGATCCTGTATTAATTACAGATGATGCAAGTGTTGCTGATCTATATACTTGCCATTTTGAAAGTAATATAAACTTTTATAAACATCAGGAGGTTAATTCCAGTTTTTCTCCAGTATGTGGCATTGCCAAAAATTTGGAATTAAGTTTTCAACTGGATGATCATGTTCAAAATAAGAATCGTCATGATGTGATATCAGGTCAATTCAAACGTAATTTGAAAGTAGTGGAGTCAAATAGTTGGGGCGCTGCCGCATCCTTAACAATAAGCCGAAATATGTATGGTGATGACCACTCTAGTTGGAAAGTGAATCTCCCCGTAACTTATTTATTACTGGATGATCGGTTATTTTTAAATGGCAATATCTCCTATGAACATCAGGGCAATACTCAGTATGTTTTAGCTGCAATTTCAAGTAATTATTGGATCAATGCTAAAACTTCGCTCAGTGCAGAAATCTTTAATCAAGATCATCAGTCTGTATTTTTTCAAACCGCATTTGGTTATGAGTTGATTCAAGATTTTGTCAGGGTCCAAGTGGCTTATGCAGATCGATTTGACCACCATCATGATCGCTGGTTTGGGCTGGGAGCTGAGTTTCTCACCAATTTTAAGCTCATAAAAAAATCATCTAATTAAATTCCTGTTCAATAGGAAGAAGTCTTTATTGCCAAAAAAGGAGAACATTATGCTTCATAATCTATGGCAACGTTTATTTTCTAATTTCATCAAAAAATATCATATTCAACACTTATTTGAACGTCATCGTTCATTTAAAGAATTACATCAAGCCAGTTATGCCAGTGAAATTAGTAAAAAGCTTTCACAAAGTTTGATCAATGCTTCCTATGTAGCTTCAGAGCAATTGCTCAATCATTTAAATACAACAGAGCAAGGCTTGTCAGCAAAGCAGGTTGAACAACGACAAGAACAATTTGGATTAAATGAGCTTGCACATGAAAAACCACTGCCGTGGTGGAAGCATCTTTGGTATGCCTATCGTAATCCATTTAATATTTTACTTACCATTTTGGCTTTGGTGGCTTTCTTTACCGATGATATAGAAGGCACAATCATTATTACAACCATGGTTGTACTTTCTACGGTACTGCGCTATTGGCAAGAATTTAAGTCAAATAAAGCAGCCGCTGCATTAAAAGCAATGGTAAGTAATACAGCTACTGTGATTCGTCAAGTTGATTGGGATGATCCAGACCTTGAAACCTTGCAATATGACCTAGATCAAGGATCTCAACAGGTTGAACTTGCGATCCAAGATTTGGTTCCTGGTGACATCATTTTATTGTCTGCCGGAGATATGATCCCAGCGGATTGTCGAATTATCTTTGCAAAAGATCTGTTTGTTTCACAAGCGTCGATGACGGGTGAATCAATTCCTGTAGAAAAGTTTGCTGATCAAAAAGATCATACCCTGCAAAATGCATTGGAACTGGAAAATATTGTTTTTATGGGAACCAATATTGTGTCTGGTTCTGCAAAAGCGGTGGTGGTGAATACTGGGACACAAACCTATTTTGGAGCATTGGCACACCGAGTATCCCATGCAGATCGTGCAACGACTTCATTTCAAATGGGGGTAAATAAAGTCAGTTGGTTATTGATTCGATTTATGTTGATCATGGCGCCAGTTGTATTATTTATCAATGGCTTTACCAAAGGCGATTGGAGTGAAGCATTGCTATTTGCTTTATCTGTAGCTGTGGGTTTAACACCTGAAATGTTACCGATGATCGTGACCTCAACATTGGCCAAAGGTGCAGTATTTTTATCTCGTAAAAAAGTTATCGTTAAACGTTTAGATGCGATTCAAAATTTTGGCGCAATGGATGTTTTATGTACAGATAAAACAGGTACCTTGACTGAGGATAAAATTTGTTTATCACAATATGTCGATGTAAATGGCAAGACATCACAACGTGTATTGGTACAGGCTTACTTAAATAGCTATTACCAAAGAGGGCTGAAAAATTTACTGGATGCTGCAATCTTGGACCATGCTGCACAAGACTTACAGGATCTAAATTTTAAATTTAAGAAGCTTGATGAAGTACCGTTTGATTTTGTGCGTCGACGTATGTCAGTAGTAGTCAGAACCTTACAGGGTAACGCACGTATTATCACTAAAGGTGCGGCAGAGGAAATGCTGAAAGTCTGTTCACATGTAGAGATAAATGACAAGATTGAGTTATTAACACCAGACCATCTTGAGGCGATTCAAGAAAAAATACGCCAATTTAATCTTGAAGGTTTACGTGTTATTGCCCTCGCGTATCGAGATTTTAGTGGTAGATCAGATGACTTTTCTGTCGCAGATGAAAGTAATTTGATTTTAACTGGATATCTAACTTTCTTGGATCCACCTAAAAAATCCGCTGCACCTGCTTTAGCTCAATTGGCAGCGCATGGCGTCAAGGTCAAAGTGCTTACAGGTGATAATGAGTTTGTTACTCAAAAGGTCTGCAAAGAACTTGGTCTGGACTGTGAACATGTTCTTTTAGGTGGGCATGTTGAGAACATGACTGATGAAGAACTAAAATTTGCCGTTGAATATACACAAGTATTTGCCAAATTAAGTCCTGTTCACAAAGAACGTATTGTGATGCAGCTGAAAGAAAATGGGCATGTGGTTGGATTCCTAGGCGATGGAATTAATGATGCGGCTGCGATACGCAGTGCTGATATTGGAATTTCGGTTGATACAGCAGTGGATATTGCCAAAGAGTCAGCAGATTTAATTTTACTTGAAAAAAGTTTAATGGTACTTGAAGAAGGCGTGCTGGAGGGACGACGTACATTTGCCAATATGCTGAAATATATCAAAATGACGGCAAGTTCAAATTTTGGTAATGTTTTTTCGGTATTAGTAGCTAGTGCTTTTATTCCGTTTTTACCAATGCTACCGATTCATTTGCTGGTACAGAACTTACTTTATGATGTATCACAAATCGCCATTCCATTTGACAATGTTGATGATGAGTTGATTGAAAAACCGCAAAGCTGGAAACCAAATGAAATTGGACGTTTTATGATTTTCTTTGGGCCACTCAGTTCGATCTTTGACATTTTGACCTTTGCTCTCATGTGGTTTGTATTTCATGCAAATTCACCAGAACAGCAAACCTTGTTTCAGTCAGGTTGGTTTGTCGTAGGCTTATTAACACAAACGATTATTGTGCATATGATTCGTACAGAAAAAATACCATTTATTCAAAGTCGTGCGGCAATGCCTTTGATGGTCATGACCTTGGTCATCGTGGCTGCTGGTATTTTCTTACCAATGGGGCCATTTGCTGAGTACTTAAAATTACAAGCTTTACCATTAACTTATTTCTTATTTTTACCTTTCATCTTGCTTGGCTACATGCTGGTTGTGCAACTGATGAAAAAAATTTACATCCGTCGTTACGGCTGGTAATGGAGAACTCCAATGCAACTCCAATTCATGCAACATCTAGAATTAGCGAATATGCTAGATACCTTGATTAGTTTACTTGGCGCTTTTATTTTAGGGGGATTGATCGGGTTTGAGCGACAGTATAGGCAGCGTACAGCAGGTTTAAGAACCAATGTATTAGTCGCACTTGGCGCTGCTATATTTGTTGATATTGCCAATAACTTAACAGGTGCTGATGGTTCAGTACGGGTGATTGCTTATGTGGTTTCTGGCATTGGATTTCTTGGCGCAGGGGTAATCATGCGCCAAGAAGGCAATATTCAAGGACTCAATACTGCTGCGACCTTGTGGTGTTCTGCTGCTGTCGGTGCTGCGGCAGGTTGTGACCGTTTGGTGGAAGCAATATTGGCGACGATATTTATTTTAGCTGCCAATACTTTATTACGTCCTATTGGACATATTATCGACCGTAAGCCGTTAAATGTTGATTCGGAAATGCAACATGAAATTTATGTGGTTTGTCAAAAAGAGCACAGCAAATATGTCATGGATGAGCTGAATAAAGCTTTAAAGCGTTATCATTTTCCTGCTAAAGATTTTGATGTAGAACCGTTTGGTGAACAGGATGTGGAAATTAAGGCGATTTTGATTGCGAACTCCGTTGAGGAAAAAGAAATTCAGCCGATTATTGAAATGTTAAATCAAATGCCTGAAGTGAGTCAGGCTTTTTGGGATCAAAATACCTTGGCTTAAAATGATGTTTTATTTTTATGCTATCGGTTTTAAGCTATTTTAAGCGTCGATTTTTAGCTTTAGGCTTAAAGCATATAGTTTTGCAAAGCATCTCGCATTTTTTGTGGAATCGGGGTGCTTTTCTTTGTCTCACGTTCTACGAATACATGTACAAATTGACCTTGTGCTGAAGCTTCAGTTTTACCCTGTTTGAAAATAGCCAGATCATAGCTCAGTGATGAATTACCAATTTTTGCAATGGCGACCCCAACTTCAATAATTTCTGGATAGGTGAGTTCTTCGAGAAAATGACACGAAGAATTTACCACCAAACCAATGATGGGTGAGTGATGTATATCAAAGTCGGTTTTTTGGATCAAGAGTGCATTCGCTGCAGTATCAAAATAACTATAATAAGTCACATTATTCACATGACCATAAATATCGTTGTCTGCCCAACGTGTTTGGATGGGGAAGATAAAGGAGTATTTGGTACGTAATTTTATTTCTGGTTTCATTTGGATTATTCATTCGAATAGATAAAAAATTAACAGTGCTTTTGTGATCAATCACCAAGCCAAGGCTTTGCAAAGCTTTATAAACAAGTAACTTTATAGATGAATTTTGCATGTGTTTACAAGTGTTTTAGCACAGCGCAACTATATTCAAGTGAAAAAATAAAAAAGCTCATTAAGTTTAACCTAATGAGCTTTTACAATTTAGAACTGATTAAGTCCAAATTGATTAGAAACGATAACCAAGACCTAAATAAGTCACGATTGGTTTAATCTCAATGCTGCTTTGGCCTGAAATTAACGTTGTTTGTCCAGCTGGCGTTGTACCATTAACATTTAATTTTGCTTTTGTTGTTAAATGCGCATATGAAACAGAAGCAGTTGCATACCAATTTTTGTTGATATTGAAATCTGCGCCAAGGATTGCAACAGGTGCAAACGCGTCATCCACTTTAACTTTACCTAGTTCTGGCTTGAACGGGCCGATAGGTGAAGCTTTTAATGCATCATTGATTGCTGGATCAGTCTCAACATTTGAGAAATGAGCATACATCAAGCCTGCACCTACGTAAGGGCGGATCTTGTTGTTAATTGAACCAAAGTGATAACGAGCAGAAAGTGTTGGCGTATAAGCATCTGTTGTTGCCGCTTTATCAAATTTATTTAGATCAACGACAGTAAGACCATGAACTTTAATGCTACCTTTACCAGCAAGTTCCATTTCAGGAGGAGCGCCTAAAGTTAATTCAAGTGAAACATTGTCATTGACAAAATAATCAAGCATTAAGCCTGCTGTATCCGCATTTTGTACTTCAAAACCTGCATCTGGGTTATTGGCTTGTATATTCGCCAAAGGACCTAAGTAAGGACTATTACCAGTTTTACCATTTACGCCTTGTCCTTTACTTTGAGGCATAACATGTAACCAACCAGCAGAAACACCAAAAGTTTTACCATCTGAAGTTGCTGCGTGAGAAACGTTGCTTAATCCAAATGCTGCTAATGGCAGAATTGCTAATGTAAGTTTTTTCATAAAATCATTTTCCAATACTAGTTGTCTTAATTTTCCGATTAAGATCTGGCGCGATTTTAGAGTAATTATTTTAAAAATTAAATAAAAATTAAATAAAAACTAATTACTAGCTAGTCATTAAATAGTCACTTAATAGAGTAATATTTTGATAATTAATAATTTTTAAATAAATTTTTTAAAAAAACTTTAAGTTTGATTGATTAAAAAATATAACAAAACGACGCAATAAGATTGTTTTTTTCATATTTTGAGAATAACCAAGTTTAATTTTAATCTTGTATTTTTACAAGATTATAAATTTTTTTTAAAATTTAGCCCAATTTGATCTGATGCAGGCCGCATATTTCAAACACAAATTATAGGCCATATGATGGGCATTTTTATACTTAAAAATAAAACACTCAGCGAGTATGTATCAATTGTGCTTTATGTTGATTAAAGATCTTTTCATAAATCAAAAAATGATCATGTGGAGTGATTCATATTGTTATTGAAAGTGCCTTCTCCCACTGGGAGAAGGCTAGGATGAGGGTGCTTTTATGTTGATTTATGGTTTTAAAAAGGACTTATGAAAGAAGTCTATTTAAAAGCGCATTCAATAAATCAGTGCACTATTAATGCTGATAAATTTTAATAAATCGCCTGATAAATTTTTAATGCATCTGCGTGGAGTAGAGGCCTCGGATTATTTTGTAAAAGACGTGTTTGTAGCATTGCATCGGATGCCAATCTATCGAGTTGCTGCTCTTGTACATTTAAATCGCGTAATTTCAATGTCAAACCACTGTGATCCAAGTGTCTCTGCATATGATCTATAAATAAGTCACATAAGCCTTCTGTACTGCCTTTACTATAGGGATCAAGCCATTGCATTAACTCTGCATAATGTGCTTTTGCATTAGGCGCATTGAATTTTAACACTTCCAATAAAACCAAAGCGTTAGTATGCCCATGTGATAAATGAAAATGACCACCTAAGGGGTATGCTAAAGCGTGTACAGCACCTACAGGAGCGTTGGCAAAAGCCTGTCCTGCAAGCATAGAGCCAACCAGCATATTTTGACGAGCTGCTAAATTTGTACCATCCGCCAAGACCAATTTCAAATTTTTATTTAAAAGTTTAAGGGCTTGTTTAGCAAGCATGTCTGCATAAAAATTCTTTTTAATTTTAGAGGTATAGGCTTCAATGGCATGCACCATCGCATCTATACCTGTTGCTGCTGTGATATGTGCAGGTAGGCCTGAGGTAAATGTTGCATCTAGAATTGCCACATCGGCATATAAAATGGGGGAAACGATACCTGTTTTGGTGGTTTCACCTGTAGTGACAATTGAAATGGGGGTGACTTCAGAGCCTGTGCCCGCCGTGGTTGGAATAAGAATTAAAGGAAGGCGAGGGCCTTTGACATTATTGACCCCATAGATTTCCTGAATACTTTGTGATTGCTTTGGATTTGCCAATATCGCAATGAGTTTGGCAACATCCATGGAACTACCACCACCAAAGCCAATAACCACATCTACTTGATTGTCTTTGGCGAATTGAACTGCCGATAAAACAATCTGCTCTGCTGGATCTGCCTGTACATCAGCATAGATTTCATAGTCTAAATTACATTGCGCTAAAATTTTTAATAGTGGCAAATGCAGTGCATGTTGAATCATGCCTGCATCTGTCACGATTAATGCTTTGTGGTATTGATTGCCTAATACTGTGCTGAGCTCTTGGATTGATCCTAAACCTGAAATAATATTGGCTACAGTTTGGAATTGAAAATGACTCATATGTATTATCCTTAATCTATCATCACAAATTAAACATTATTGTTTTAAGGTTCTATAGGATTCGCCTGCTAAATAACTTAACATAAGACTTTATAAAAGAAATGATCATTTGAGGTTGTTATGTCATCCAAAATGCCATACAAAGTTTTATGTGTGTGCTTAGGAAATATTTGTCGCTCACCCACAGCAGAGGTGGTTTTACGACACTATTGTGATGAAAAACGATTAAATGTAGTTGTGGATTCAGCTGGAACGAGCAATTATCATCCAAATAAATCACCTGATAGTCGCAGTCAAAAACATGCAATAAAAAGAGGCTATGATCTTTCTGGGTTACGTGCTAGACAATTAAAAATACAAGACTTTTTAGAGTTTGATTTGATTCTTGCCATGGATCATCAGAATTTTGCGGATATACAGCATTTGTATAACCAAGCCAGTAGCCAATTTGGTCCTGCTCAAATCAAAGCTAAAATTGCTTTAATGAGTGAGCATGATCACGTTTATCCACAACAGGCGCTTCCAGATCCTTATTACGGTGAAGCTGATGGATTTGAACGTGTACTTGATCAGTGTGAATCAAGCAGTTTGGCTTGGGTACATGTGTTTCAACAACAGTTTTAATGCAAGTGATTGAAATATTTTTAGGAAATAAATTTAAGTTATGAATATTGAATCACAGGTTCAGCTCAAACCCTTTAATACATTGAGTTTGAACTCGATTGCATCACATTATGTCAAAATACAATCTATCGTAGATCTTCAACAAGCGTTGCAGTTTTCTAAAGCACACGATTTAAACGTTTTACTGCTTTCAGGGGGCAGCAATATGATGCTGCCTGAGCATATTCATGCGCTTGTAGTTGCTATAGATATACAAGGTATTGAATTTTTAAGTGAAGATGCCGAAAGTAAAACAATCAAAGTGGGTGCAGGGCAAGTTTGGCATGACTTTGTATTGTGGACGACAACGCAACAACTTTATGGTTTACAGAACTTGGCTTTGATTCCAGGCTTAGTCGGCGCATCGCCTGTGCAAAATATTGGCGCGTATGGTGTTGAAGTCGGTGAATTTATTCAATCTGTAGAAGTCTACGATCGTCAATCAGCACAGACACTTTCAATTCAAGCACAAGATTGCCATTTTTCTTATCGACACAGTATTTTTAAAGATGATCCAGATCGTTATGTGATTACCCATGTGATTTTTAAATTACTTAAACATGCTGATTTAAAAGTAAATTATGGGGATTTAAAAGATGCAATGATGGATGATATGAGTGCTGAAAACTTACAAAAGCAAGTGATTCATATTCGTCAAAGTAAACTCCCAGACCCAAATGAATATCCAAACGTGGGAAGTTTCTTTAAAAATCCGATTATTAAGCAACAAGAGTTTTCACAATTAATTGCAAAATTCCCTAATATTCCACATTATCCTCAAGCAGGGAATCACGTTAAAATTGCAGCGGGTTGGCTGATTGATCAATCAGGTTGGAAAGGTAAACAGCTTAATCAGGTGGGAATGTTTCATAAACAAGCTTTGGTGTTGGTGAATTATGCCGATGCAACATTGACAGATGTACGCGCAACGTATCAGGCAGTACAAAAAGATGTTTTTGAGAAGTTTGGTGTGCACTTAGAACCTGAACCTGTGCTTTATAATGAACTAGGCTTAATCGAAAACCATTAAATTGAGTAAATATATGGTCAAACTGCATTGGATGGTCAGATTTCTACGAATAATTGCCATATTATTTGTATTATTCGGCTGTTTGGTCGTTTTTTGGTACACGCCATTTTATTCGACAATGATGGTTAAAATCCTGAATAGCATTGTTCCAGTTGAAGTCAATCAGGTGGCAGCAAAGAGCCAGCAAAACGCTGCTCTTTCGGAGGCTGAAAACTTAGAACCTGGTTCTGATTTATGGATTGCTCGACAAGCCTATCTTAAGCTGATGGATGAAGCCATTAAGAGTAAAAATGCTCAGGATTTATTGCTACTCCAGTTACGATATAAAGCCTTGCAAGAAAAAATTGCTGAAGATCAAAAAAATGATGATGAAGAACAAAACAAACCAGTAATTCCATTGGTGTCTGAACATGCTGCATCAGAGGTTGTTGAGAATCAATCGAACGATGTTGTTAAAAACTTATTGGATTTAAATAGTGAAGACAATAAGGCTTTAATGGATGAATATTTAACATTCTTAAAAAAACATAAAATTGATGAAAAATTACTTCAAGAAAATTCACACACATTGGCAAATGAATTGTCTAGTTCACAAGTACAAGAAGATCTTGAAAGTTTGCCTACGAAAATCAGTGAACAACCGAAGCCAATCAGTCAACCTTATGCAATTGTAGTCTTGGGCGGTGGTTTAACTTTAGATAAAAATCAAAAAGACATTATTGTGAATGACTATACCAAACTAAGACTTGAAACAACCTTAGCCTTAGAAGAGAAGGTTAAACTTCCTATTGTGCTGAGTGGTGTAGAAGCACCCTATATGCAAAAATGGTTATCTGAGCGCGGTGTTCAAGCAAAACTATTAGAAAATAGAAGCATGAACACCTGTGAAAATACACGCTTTAGCTCATTACTTTTACAGAAGAAAGGTGGTGCGCCTACAGTCTTATTAATTACCGATCGTTACCATATGCCAAGAACACGTCGTTTATTTGCATTAAATGGTATCGAAACAATTCCTGTCAATGCACCAATGCCAACTCAATTAACAGCATGGCAGCCGAGCAAACAAAATTATGATCATAGTCGTAGAGCCAATTATGAAACTTTAGCAACAATCAGAGATATGTTGTTTGGTTCGAGTGGCTGTAGAGAGGTGCCTTAATGGCAGATATTCCATTTTTAAATCCAACAATTCTAAAGCAACTTGACTTACCTATTCCAAGTCGAGATACAACACCACAACTATTAGAAGCTTTAAACTTAAATCGTGAATATATTCCAAATAAAGAAATAAAATCTTACCAACGTCTTTATGGTTTTGATCAACTGGACTGTGTGCAATGGCAGGGTTTTATTGATATGCCGTTGTTTAAACTCCATGTGCAAGTATTTAAACCCAATATAGATAAAATAAAAGGCACTGTGTGTTTGTTGCATGGCTATTTAGAACATAGTGGTATTTACCAACCGATTGTAAAAGAAATTCTTGAACAAGGGTTTAGTGTGATTACTTATGATTTGCCTGGGCATGGACTAAGTAATGGTTCTCCTGCAAATATTCAAAATTTTGACCATTACCAACAAGTGTTACATGCGGTCTATCAATATGTAAAAAATGCAGAGCAGCTTCCTAAGCCGTGGTTGGGAGTAGGGCAAAGTACAGGTGGTGCAATTTGGATGCATCATTTACTTGAGTATGCACAAAAACGTGAAAATCCAATTGTGGATCGGGTGTTACTGCTTTCACCATTGGTACGACCTGCAAAAACAGCGTGGTGGCATAATTCTATTGGTTTAGGAATTATTCGCAGAATTAAAAGAGAAGTTCCTCGTCACTTTAAAAGAAATAATCACAATCCTGAGTTTTTAAGATTTGTACGCCTTAAAGACCCGTTACAACCTCGAATGATGGGAATGGATTGGATTTTGGCAATGTCAAAGTGGATGCTGGAAATGGAAGCCTATCCAAAGTGCCGCATTCCGGTTTGGTTGGCACAAGGTGCACAAGACCAAACTGTAGACTGGAAATATAATATTGATTTTGTACGTCGACAATTTAGATTACAGACCTTATTGATTCTTGAAGAAGGCTCGCATCAATTGATTAATGAGCGTGCTGATATACGTGCAGCTTTAACTGGATTAATTCCTGCGTTTTTACATGCACAATCTTCTGGTGACTATTTTGAATAATAGATGTAGCTTACTTTTAGGCTGAATTTCTCAAAAATGCCTAAAAAATAGGTGAATTATGCGGTTTTTTGAATATTTAGATTAAAAAATAATCACACGATGCATTTTGTTGAAAATAGGGCTTGCGCTGGTTTAAAATCTGTATAGAATACGCAGCATCCCGACGCGATACAGCAAACGAACTTAGCTTAGAGGGTTAAGTTGTTAAATGTTTATTGCGTCTTATTTATCACTGACGAAGTGATAAATTAATCATTAAGAGAATATGAAGAACAACTTGTGTGGATTTTTACTGATTGATTGATCGAAATATTATCATTGATTGATTGGTTTAAATTACTCGAAGTTTATTTGAGAGAATTTGTCAGTACATTGATGAGCCAGAATTGTGACCTTAAGTCACTAATGATTTTTAACTGAAGAGTTTGATCATGGCTCAGATTGAACGCTGGCGGCAGGCTTAACACATGCAAGTCGAGCGGGGGAAGTTGCTTCGGTAACTGACCTAGCGGCGGACGGGTGAGTAATACTTAGGAATCTGCCTATTAATGGGGGACAACATCTCGAAAGGGATGCTAATACCGCATACGCCCTACGGGGGAAAGCAGGGGATCACTTGTGACCTTGCGTTAATAGATGAGCCTAAGTCGGATTAGCTAGTTGGTGGGGTAAAGGCCTACCAAGGCGACGATCTGTAGCGGGTCTGAGAGGATGATCCGCCACACTGGGACTGAGACACGGCCCAGACTCCTACGGGAGGCAGCAGTGGGGAATATTGGACAATGGGGGGAACCCTGATCCAGCCATGCCGCGTGTGTGAAGAAGGCCTTATGGTTGTAAAGCACTTTAAGCGAGGAGGAGGCTCTCTTGGTTAATACCCAAGATGAGTGGACGTTACTCGCAGAATAAGCACCGGCTAACTCTGTGCCAGCAGCCGCGGTAATACAGAGGGTGCGAGCGTTAATCGGATTTACTGGGCGTAAAGCGTGCGTAGGCGGCTTTTTAAGTCGGATGTGAAATCCCCGAGCTTAACTTGGGAATTGCATTCGATACTGGGAAGCTAGAGTATGGGAGAGGATGGTAGAATTCCAGGTGTAGCGGTGAAATGCGTAGAGATCTGGAGGAATACCGATGGCGAAGGCAGCCATCTGGCCTAATACTGACGCTGAGGTACGAAAGCATGGGGAGCAAACAGGATTAGATACCCTGGTAGTCCATGCCGTAAACGATGTCTACTAGCCGTTGGGGCCTTTGAGGCTTTAGTGGCGCAGCTAACGCGATAAGTAGACCGCCTGGGGAGTACGGTCGCAAGACTAAAACTCAAATGAATTGACGGGGGCCCGCACAAGCGGTGGAGCATGTGGTTTAATTCGATGCAACGCGAAGAACCTTACCTGGTCTTGACATAGTAAGAACTTTCCAGAGATGGATTGGTGCCTTCGGGAACTTACATACAGGTGCTGCATGGCTGTCGTCAGCTCGTGTCGTGAGATGTTGGGTTAAGTCCCGCAACGAGCGCAACCCTTTTCCTTATTTGCCAGCACTTCGGGTGGGAACTTTAAGGATACTGCCAGTGACAAACTGGAGGAAGGCGGGGACGACGTCAAGTCATCATGGCCCTTACGACCAGGGCTACACACGTGCTACAATGGTCGGTACAAAGGGTTGCTACCTAGCGATAGGATGCTAATCTCAAAAAGCCGATCGTAGTCCGGATTGGAGTCTGCAACTCGACTCCATGAAGTCGGAATCGCTAGTAATCGCGGATCAGAATGCCGCGGTGAATACGTTCCCGGGCCTTGTACACACCGCCCGTCACACCATGGGAGTTTGTTGCACCAGAAGTAGGTAGTCTAACCGTAAGGAGGACGCTTACCACGGTGTGGCCGATGACTGGGGTGAAGTCGTAACAAGGTAGCCGTAGGGGAACCTGCGGCTGGATCACCTCCTTAACGAAAGATTGACGATTGGTAAGAATCCACAACAAGTTGTTCTTCATTGATGTATCTGAGGGTCTGTAGCTCAGTTGGTTAGAGCACACGCTTGATAAGCGTGGGGTCACAAGTTCAAGTCTTGTCAGACCCACCAAGTCTACTGAACACAGAAGAGCAGATATATTAAGATCTTAAGCTGGGGACTTAGCTTAGTTGGTAGAGCGCCTGCTTTGCACGCAGGAGGTCAACGGTTCGACTCCGTTAGTCTCCACCACTAATTAAAGACTAAGTGATTACAGAACTTAGTAAGCAGATAGCTTATTAAGTTCTGTGATTTATCACAGTTAACTACTCGCTGACGAGGCGGTAGTGAATCATTAACAGAATATATTTGAGTTGAAATAATTGTTTAAACTCGTTTTAGTTGATATTAGCAAGTAATTGTTAATGTTGAGTGAAATGAGCACTAGCGATAAAACTGAATCAAGCGTTTTGGTATATGAATTAAATTGAAGCTGTATAGTGATTAAGTTCACAGGCAACAAATAGAAGTGGTTAAGTCCACATTGTTGATCCTCCTTGTAGGGATTAACGACTGTTTGGGGTTGTATAGTCAAGTAATTAAGTGCATGTGGTGGATGCCTTGGCAGTCAGAGGCGATGAAAGACGTAATAGCCTGCGATAAGCTTCGGGGAGGCGGCAAATATCCTGTGATCCGGAGATTTCTGAATGGGGAAACCCACTTACCATAAGGTAGGTATCGCATGATGAATACATAGTCATGCGAGGCGAACGAGGGGAAGTGAAACATCTCAGTACCCTTAGGAAAAGAAATCAATTGAGATTCCCTCAGTAGCGGCGAGCGAACGGGGATCAGCCCATTAAGTTATATGTGTTTTAGCGGAAAGCTCTGGGAAGTGCTACCGTAGAGGGTGATAGTCCCGTACACGAAAGGGCACATATAATGATGACGAGTAGGGCGAGGCACGTGAAACCTTGTCTGAATATGGGGGGACCATCCTCCAAGGCTAAATACTCCTGACTGACCGATAGTGAACCAGTACCGTGAGGGAAAGGCGAAAAGAACCCCTGTGAGGGGAGTGAAATAGATCCTGAAACCGCATGCATACAAGCAGTGGGAGCCAACTTGTTTGGTGACTGCGTACCTTTTGTATAATGGGTCAGCGACTTATATTCAGTAGCAAGGTTAACCGTATAGGGGAGCCGTAGAGAAATCGAGTCTTAATAGGGCGTTTAGTTGCTGGGTATAGACCCGAAACCGGGTGATCTATCCATGAGCAGGTTGAAGGTTGGGTAACACTAACTGGAGGACCGAACCCACTGTCGTTGAAAAGCCAGGGGATGACTTGTGGATAGGGGTGAAAGGCTAATCAAACTCGGTGATAGCTGGTTCTCCCCGAAAGCTATTTAGGTAGCGCCTCGGACGAATACCATAGGGGGTAGAGCACTGTTTCGGCTAGGGGGTCATCCCGACTTACCAAACCGATGCAAACTCCGAATACCTATGAGTACTATCCGGGAGACAGACTGCGGGTGCTAACGTCCGTAGTCAAGAGGAAAACAATCCAGACCGCCAGCTAAGGCCCCCAAATTATAGTTAAGTGGGAAACGATGTGGGAAGGCATAGACAGCTAGGAGGTTGGCTTAGAAGCAGCCACCCTTTAAAGAAAGCGTAATAGCTCACTAGTCGAGTCGGCCTGCGCGGAAGATGTAACGGGGCTAAAACTATATGCCGAAGCTGCGGATGTATACTATGTATACGTGGTAGGGGAGCGTTCTGTAAGCCGATGAAGGTGTATTGAGAAGTATGCTGGAGGTATCAGAAGTGCGAATGCTGACGTGAGTAACGACAATGCGAGTGAAAAACTCGCACGCTGAAAGACCAAGGGTTCCAGTCCAACGTTAATCGGGGCTGGGTGAGTCGACCCCTAAGGCGAGGCCGAGAGGCGTAGTCGATGGGAAATTGGTTAATATTCCAATACTTCTGTGTAATGCGATGAGAGGACGGAGAAAGTTAAGTCAGCCTGGCGTTGGTTGTCCAGGTGGAAGGCAGTAGGCATGCATCTTAGGCAAATCCGGGGTGCTCTATGCTGAGAGCTGATAGCAAGCTAGTTTACTAGCGAAGTGGCTGATACTATGCTTCCAGGAAAAGTCTCTAAGCTTCAGTTACACAGGAATCGTACCCTAAACCGACACAGGTGGTCAGGTCGAGTAGACCAAAGCGCTTGAGAGAACTCTGCTGAAGGAACTAGGCAAAATGGTACCGTAACTTCGGGAGAAGGTACGCTGCTGACGGTGATAGGACTTGCTCCTTGAGCTATTGGCAGCCACAGAAACCAGGCCCCTGCAACTGTTTATTAAAAACATAGCACTCTGCAAACACGAAAGTGGACGTATAGGGTGTGATGCCTGCCCGGTGCTGGAAGGTTAATTGATGGGGTTAGCGTAAGCGAAGCTCTTGATCGAAGCCCCAGTAAACGGCGGCCGTAACTATAACGGTCCTAAGGTAGCGAAATTCCTTGTCGGGTAAGTTCCGACCTGCACGAATGGCATAATGATGGGGGCGCTGTCTCCAGCAGAGACTCAGTGAAATCGAAATCGCCGTGAAGATGCGGTGTACCCGCGGCTAGACGGAAAGACCCCGTGAACCTTTACTGCAGCTTGACATTGAACTTTGATCTTACTTGTGTAGGATAGGTGGGAGGCTTTGAAGTAGTGACGCCAGTTGCTATGGAGCCATCCTTGAAATACCACCCTGGTAATATTGAGGTTCTAACTCTGTCCCGTTATCCGGGACGAGGACCATGTCTGGTGGGTAGTTTGACTGGGGCGGTCTCCTCCTAAAGAGTAACGGAGGAGTACGAAGGTGCGCTCAGCGTGGTCGGAAATCACGCGTAGAGTATAAAGGCAAAAGCGCGCTTAACTGCGAGACCCACAAGTCGAGCAGGTACGAAAGTAGGTCTTAGTGATCCGGTGGTTCTGTATGGAAGGGCCATCGCTCAACGGATAAAAGGTACTCTGGGGATAACAGGCTGATACCGCCCAAGAGTTCATATCGACGGCGGTGTTTGGCACCTCGATGTCGGCTCATCTCATCCTGGGGCTGAAGCAGGTCCCAAGGGTATGGCTGTTCGCCATTTAAAGAGGTACGCGAGCTGGGTTTAGAACGTCGTGAGACAGTTCGGTCCCTATCTACCGTGGGCGTTGGAAATTTGAGAGGATCTGCTCCTAGTACGAGAGGACCAGAGTGGACGAACCTCTGGTGTACCGGTTGTGACGCCAGTCGCATCGCCGGGTAGCTATGTTCGGAAGGGATAACCGCTGAAAGCATCTAAGCGGGAAGCCTACCTCAAGATAAGATTTCCCTAGGACTTTATGTCCTCTAAAGAGCCGTTGAAGACTACGACGTTGATAGGTTGGATGTGGAAGTGCGGTGACGCATGAAGCTGACCAATACTAATTGCTCGTGAGGCTTGACTATACAACACCCAAGCAGTTGTATATGAAGCATCATTTGATTCATAAAAGATCAAACATACTTGATTTAGTTGTAAAGCTAGTTACATGAGCGAGGAATAAACAAACATTAATTATGTTTGTCCGAGCGCAAGACATAAAGCTATGCTTTATGTTAAAATCAACTCAAATGTTCTGTTAAACTCATTTGGTACGAAGTAAGGCATTTAAATAAGACCCGAACAAGTCCATAACAGTTTGCTGGCGACAATAGCAAGAGTGAACCACCTGATCCCTTTCCGAACTCAGAAGTGAAACCTCTTAGCGCTGATGGTAGTGTGGGGTTACCCATGTGAGAGTAAGTCATCGCCAGCTTTTAAATCTAAAACACCCCGATCTCTAACGAGAGCGGGGTGTTTTTTTATGCGCGGAGAAAAATAATAAATAGTAAGAATAAGATGTAAATTTTGTTGTTTTACTTCCTCATCAAAATATTGCAAAGTAGGATAGAGTGAAGACTAACTATAGTTACTGGTTGCTTAGGCAGAATAGAAAGAAGAATGACATTTAACGGAAAAAGAAGAATGACATTTAACGGAAATAGATAAAATGCACTGCTTTAAAACCTAACTATACTTCAACGTATTTCCTTATTCTTATGAAATTTTCTTTCCTTCGTTATAACTTGAAAAATGGAAGCATCAATTGAATAAATTTATGCAATATACAGTTAAATGAATTGAGCTTAAAATCCATTTTTATTTCTGTTAGGTGTTCTTATGCAATGGGTGGTCGCTGAAACATATTCATTTCCTTACGAGGCTCAGATTGCCAAAACGCAATTAGAAGCAGCAGAAATTCCAGCACGTATTGAAAATGAACATACTATTAATATGGATTGGCTTTACTCCAATGCTTTGGGTGGTGTGCGACTGTTAGTTCCTGAAAGCTATGCAGAGGAGGCTAAAGCATTACTTGCCCAAGATTTTAGCCAAGAATTAGAACAACAGTTTGGAGCAGGTGAAAGTTGCCCTCATTGTGGTAGTAGTGATATACAGCCATATACCGAAGGAAAACGTCCCGCTTATTTGGTTTTTCTATTGCTTGGTTTTCCGCTCTTTTTTTATAGAAATGGAACGAAGTGTAAACAGTGCCAACATTTTTGGAGTTAGTACTCTATTGGAAAATCGGCAAGATATTTTAAATAAGCAAACTTTAGATCAAATAAATTACTTACTAGAAAATATCGTAAAATTTGATTAACAAAAACAACGAATCATTCAACAGGATTTTGAAGTTGAAGGAATAGTCAAAGACTATGTGGATTTTCATATTAAAGAATTAGGTGATGATTGCTTAGAAAAAATTGGGATTTCTAATCCATCCACTGATTGTGGTCAAAATAGATCATCAAGGTTTTAGATCATCTAAGTATCTAAGTATCTAAGTATCTAAGTATCTAAGTATCTAAGTATCTAAGTATCTAAGTATCTAAGTTGGGAAAGTTGAAATATAGAGCTAAATCTAACATGTTCATATTTTGCTAAAATGAAACAAAGACTAAGCTTTAAGCTTGATATATTCTGTGTTGAGTTTATATGTTTATTTGCATAAGTATAAGTAATTAATATTTGCTGAAATCTGAATCGTACAATTTACAATTAATGGATCAACATGGATAGAAATACTCCCATTTATGTTTCTTTAACAGGTACAAATAGCCATCAGATAAAAATTCCAGCTGGGCAAGGAAGCTTCTCAATTGGTCGAATCGGCATGGACAAGAAAAAGTTTGATGTTCTTGTTGAAGAAAATGCTGTAATTAATTGGGATGCTTTTAATACTTTTTATACGCCAAATGGTCAACAAAATGCGCATTTGCATCCTTATGGAGATTGGCCAAGATTTTTTTATTATTGGGGAAATGATCAGGGTTTTACTGAATGGTCGAAAAAAAGAGTAATAGAAGATTTTTCTTGGCGACCTACGCAAGCAATTTGTCTAGATTTAAGTCATGCTCAAATTCATAACTTTTCAATCAAAGCAGATCAACATCCAATCACATTAGTTTTAAATCATGCTGATGGTGAGAATAAGAAGGGGTTATATTCGCTTCATTTGGCTGGTCATATTGAGCATTTTGAAATTATTACCACAGCAGCATATCCCCATATGAGAATAAAGCCAACGACATACAAAGATCCAAGGGTATCGGCATACCATCTTCCTGTTATGAAAAATTTAGCGGCAATAACTTCGTTAGATTTAGCTGTTAAACCTTTAGGTCAAGCATTTGATTGTGAAAGCTTATTGCAGTTTCCTAATTTAAAAAATCTAAACTTAACTGGGAATATAACCAATACAGCAAGTCTAAAACAACTTCAGCAACTTGAACGTATTGGAATACGCTATGCTGTAAATTTGGAAGGCTTTCCAGCTTTAAATACATGGGAAAACTTAACGTCCTTCATTGGATGGAATGTTGATGAAAAAACAGGGAAAAGGTTAAATGCTGAATTAAAGCATTTAGTTAAAGAAAAACAATTGGATTATTCGTCGGTGTCTAAACTGAGGAGTTCAATATGGTTTACCACTGAATATGGAATTCCATTTGAAAACTGGGAAAGCAATAATGCAAAAATTGCGATCAAAGCATATAAATCTGCTTTAAAAGAAATCTCCAAGGCGAAGACAAAACAAGATGTGAAAGGGGCAATTATTGAACTTATTGAGATAATTAATACATTGCCCAATATTGAAACTGTTGAAAGAGAAGATACTGGTCTTGCTGTACTGCAACTGGTTGAAGCTTCAACATTCGATATAGATCAAGAAACAGTGAATGCTTGGTTTGATGAAATACGAGATTTTTAAAATATTCTGTTGTTAAGTAAAAAACGGCAAGATTTCTTGCCATTTTTTAAATTAGGATTAGAAGCTATATCCCGTAACTTACGATCGCCACGACGATTTTTCTGTCGTTGCAAAATATATTCAGCTTTTAGTTGGATCGGTGTGGAAGGAATTGCATATGCAGAGGAATCTATTGAATTATCCGTGCCACACTATTTAATCAATCCACTTCAGTATACCTAAAAAGCGGATTTGGTTGCGCTTGATGGATAATGTTATGCTAGTAAAGGCTTAAAGTCAGGCAGTAAAATAAATGATAAAACAGCAAGAAAAATTGAGTCCATTGCAAGTTGAAAACCTATTAAAAACCTTAGCACAGCGTTTTCAGCAACATACGGAACGACATGCACAAATGAGCTGGGATTTTGTTGAAAAACAACTTTTGTTTTGTCCTGAAAAGTTATGGACTTTACAACAAATGGAAATGACTGGCGGTGAGCCTGATGTGGTTGTTTTACCGAATACAGAAGGTGTGTATTTTTTTGATTGTGCAATTGAGTCACCAAAAGGGCGGCGTAGTCTGTGTTATGACCGAGAGGCATTACTCAGTCGCAAGGATCATCCTCCTGAAGATACGGTGATCGATTGGGTAAATAAGCATGCCTTAGCACTAATGACTGAACAACAGTATTATGCTCTACAGCAAATATTCAATTTTGACTTAAAAACATCCAGCTGGGTCGAAACACCAACGATATTACGTCAGCAAGGTGGGGCGATCTTTTGTGACCAGCGTTATGGGCGTACATTTACCTATCATAATGGTGCTGGCTCATATTATGCGAGTCGTGGGTTTCGAACCTATATCAAACTTTAATTGTTAAAAATTGACAGCGTGAAATCCTAAGATTCTGTCGAGCTTGCTTGTATTTTTGTATTTAGATATAACTACTGTTCTATCCTACATATTGATATTTAAATTAGTGATTTTTAATTTTGGTTTGGGGTGCTGTATGCCTATCCAACCATGACATTCATATTGCTACAAAAGATCTGTCATAGATGATGAAATGATAGTGCGATATTTATAAAGGCGCTAAATTTATATGATGGTTACTCAGCTAATGAATATGTATTTTATAAAATGAGCTTTTGAATTATTGAGTCGAAAAAAAACGGCAAGATCACTTGCCGTTTTTTATTAAAGGGTCGGATTAGAAGTTATATTCCATACCTAAACCAATAACAGTTTTCTTTTTCTCTGGTGTAGATGTAGTTGACCAATCACGCTTTTGTTGACCAACAACACCGTAGAAACGAGCTTGCTTATTGATGTTATAATCAGCGCCAATCCCGTAAAGGTCTTGTTTACGATCATCACGGCCATCTAGTTCTGTCGTTGCAGAAATATATTCAGCTTTTAGCTTAATCGGTGTAGATGGGATTACATATGCAGCAGTGATGCCATATGCATTTTCTTTTAAGCCTTTTAAAGATGTAACTGTTGTACCAGATGTTGTTGTAACTGTGTCATCAGTTGGTTTAGCAGTTTGCCATAATGCACCAAATACTAAGCCATCAATACCCGCTGGTTTTAAGTCGATAGAACCTGTAACACGAATTGCATCAGAATAAATTGTGTTACTGCTACCGATTTCAGCACCATATGCATTATATTTAGATGCTACACCAAAGTTACCTGCTACAGCTGCTGCCAAGCCGTAGTCTTTGTTGTCATAGGTAAGTGAGGTCGAGATACCATCACCAAAACTATCACGACTACCTTTTTGACCTTTTGATGAGTTGTTCACTGCAGATGATTCTTCACCTTGCTGGAACATGATGTTGAAAGCTAAACCAGCCAATAATTTTTTATCAGTTTCAAAACCAATCACGTTTTTTAAACGATCTTCACCAACTAAAATCGCAGTCATATCGAGTTCGTTGTGATCGTTGAAGATATCTTGGTTGTTACCAGCAGCATTTTTGAAATATGAATCAAACTGACCAACTTTTAAAGTTGCGATACCGTCTGATTTAATCCCCACGAAACGGTTACGGTTAGTGAAAGAAGATTCACCATCACCATCAGCATTGAATTGCCATTCTGCCAAGTAAACAGCAGATAATTTATCTGTTAATTTCTCTTCGCCTTTAACACCAATACGAGAAGCGTTAGAGTTTACTTTAGTTACGCTTTCGTCTTTAAAGCCATTCTTATCAATTTGATCTAAAGTTACGTTGAATTTACCATACAATGTTGGCGCTGCTTGAGCTGCGCTTATGCTAAGGGTGGCGATTGCTGCAGCGAGTAGCACTTTTTTCATTGAGATTTCTCCAAAACATGTTCAATGGGTTTGCAGTTACTTTTTTTATTCAGTAAGTGTGGGTTTGTGCACTACTTACTAACTTGCATGCAGTATCTGTAAACTTTGTTACATATCAGTGAAGAAAAAATGACAATTTAATGACGCGAATTTAACATTTGTGTAATTTTAATAAAAAAATGAGGCTTGATTAGCCCCATTGATTCTAAAAAGGTTTTTAATTAAGCCAGTGCAGCCTTAATTTTTTCAGCAAACCCTTTAATTTTTTCCTGATCGCCCATTTGAATAGCATGACGACCTAATTCATGCACCGAGCTCGGAATCAAATGAAAGTGTACATGAGGTACAGTTTGTCCAGCAGCAGCTCCAGAAAGTTGCATCAATACAATACCTTGAGCATCTAAAGCTGTTTCAATGGCTTGCGCTATTTTTTGCACAATCTTGATTGTATAAGCAGCAATTTCAGGATCTAAGTCGAGCAATGTCACTGCTGGAGTCTTCGGAATAATCAGGGTATGCCCATCGGCTTGCGGCATGATATCCATAAATGCAAGCACATGATCATCTTCATAAACTTTAATTGCAGGAAGTTCACCACGTAAAATTCGTGCAAATATATTCTGATCATCATAAGCCATGTTTATTTCCTTGAAGGTGTGAATGTGATTATTTACAGTTCAATTCTTTCTGACGTTCCTTGATAGAGTCAAGTTTTTGCTGCTCTTTTTCAGAAAATTTAGGCTTACTTGTATAACAATTGTCATTATTATATTTTGCTTTTGCTTCAGGATCTTTAAAACAGAACCCTTTTGATGCATAAATGACATTGTAATCATCTTGCAATTTTTTACATTCTTGGGTGTTATCAGCAAAAGCGTGACTAGCGACTAAAATAGATAAACTAGAAAGTGTAGCAATTACATATTTATTCATGATACGACCTCGAAATTGACATATTTACATGTCACTTAATGTGATTATAAGGTTTAGTTGTGATTATTCAATGACGAAAAATTAATCTAATGTAATTTTGCTCCATGATTCGTACATTTTTACCGCGGTAGAAAAATCGCTATCAGGCTCTGAAAGACTATTGGCTGCGGTAATTAAGCTTTGTGTTAAACCAAGAATAGGTGCTGATAATCTTGCATCACGAACTAAATCAATGGCAATACCTGTATCTTTTGCCAATAAGGGTAAAGCAAAGGTCAGTGGAAAGCTACGATTGAAGATACGTTGCGGTAGTGCAGTTTCAGTCACACCACTTTTACCACTGGATGCATTGATACAATCAAGCGCTTCATTTAAATCTACCCCATGTGCTTTCAGGGTGGTAAATCCTTCAGCGGCAGCACATAAATGAACCGCCATCATCATATTATTTACAGCTTTTACAGCAAAGCCTGCACCTGAGTCACCGACACGTTTAATTAATTTACCCATCGCTTGCATTGCAGGTAGGGCGATTTGAAACGCTTCTGCCGCACCGCCGACCATAAAAGTCAGCGTTGCATTCTCAGCACCAATGGTTTGACCACTTACAGGTGCATCTAAGAAGTGAATATTATTTTTGAGCAGATACTCAGACTGTTTACGCGCAGCATCAGGTACACCACTGGTACAGTCGACCCAAATCGCGCCATTTTTGATCTTTAAATCTTGGATTAAATCATCGATATCTTGGCTAGTCGGTAAACATGAAAAAATAATATCAGCTTGCACCGCTTGATCGAGTTCGACAGCTTGAGTACCAAACTCAGTTGCATGTTGCTTGGCCTTTGCAAAATTTCGATTCCATACATATACGGTATCAAAATGTTTGGGTAAATGTGCTGCCATACGATAGCCCATTGCGCCTAAACCAATAAATGCAACTGTAGTCTTCATATCTATCTCTTAAATTTTTGTCGATCTTTGTTCTAACCATCTGGACAGTGTAGGCCAAAATTCATCTGCACTTTTTTGACTAGACATTAGCCCTAAATGTCCCCCAGGAATAAGAGTAAACGTGACATCACTACTCTTTGTCAATTCGCTTAAAGGCTTAACTGCATCTGCGGTGACCATTTGATCATTTTTTCCAGCCCCAATCATCAATGAACAGTCGATATTGCGAAGTTCAATTTTGTGGTTACTGAGCTGAATTGCTCCATTTTTCAGTGGATTTTGTAGCCAAACATTAAATAACATGTCTTGATTGACACCACCGGGGTAATCCACCATGTGATTTAAAAAATTTCCAAGGGTAGCGTGTTCATGTAAGAGCTCTTTGTCGTCTAAATTTAGCAACAATTGTTTATGACCCTCATACCAACCCTTTGGATCTAAAATCTTAAAACCAATGGCATTGAGTAAACCCGGAGTATGGATCAGTTTTTTCGGTAAACCACCTTTATATAAAGTATCTTTCAGTTTTTGATTCTTTATAATCAGATTATTTATTTTTTGATAAAGTTTACCGATACCGCCCGATGCATAACTGTCAATTGGGCTGGCCAGTATAATTAAGTTTTTAACATAATTAGGTTGACGTAATGCCGTGTAAAGTAATACAAAAATGCCGGCCATGCTCCAGCCATGCAATGAGATTTGCTCACTTTGAGCATGTTCTCGGATTTTATTAATGCATAACGGCATAGCTTCATCAATAAAATATAAAAAGTTTAAGTTGCGATCCTGATAACTGAGTTTTCCCCAGTCCAATAAATACACATCATAGCCTTGTTTGGTAAAATATTTGATAAGTGAACGATAAGGGTAGAGGTCGTAAATAGCCATATTGATCGATAATGGTGCTGTAAAAACCAAAGGTTCCTTAAATTTTTTTTCAGCAGCTGCGTAGTAACGCACTTTGGTTTGATGATGCTCTGCAATAATTTCATAAGGGGTACTTTGAGATAAAACCAATGACTTACCATTGAAGATACGTGTGGTTAGATTCTTCAATTTGGATTTGCGCTGTTGGAACTTAGCTGATACTTGTGTCATAAGCGGTGATTGTCTCATTTTTATGCAGATTTAAGCGAAGTGTATGTGATAATTTACGATTTTACCTTGACCTTAAATACATAGGGCGCTCAAAATGTTGGCAATATTTTACAAAGGCAGTTTTTGGACTGAGTAGTTGAAATGAGCCAGCACGACGACATTGAATACCAACTTGATACTTTAGCGATTCGTACAGGTCATACACGCAGTTTTGAAGGTGAACATAGTGAGCCAATTTTCCTCACTTCGTCATTTGTGTATGAAAATGCAGCGGAAGCAGCAGCAAAATTCTCTGGTGCTGAACCAGGTAATATTTATTCACGTTTTACCAATCCAACTATAGCAATGTTTGAAACGCGTTTAGCTGCACTAGAAGGTGGTGAACGCGCTGTGGCAACAAGCTCGGGTATGGCTGCAATCATGGCCGTTGCAATGTCGTTCTTAAAAGCAGGCGATCATGTGATTTGTTCACGTGCTGTTTTTGGTTCTACAGTTTCATTATTTGAAAAATATGTTGCTAAATTTAATGTCGCAGTGACTTTTGTTGATTTAACTGATTTAACCGCTTGGCAAGACGCGGTACGTCCTGAAACTCGATTACTGTTTGTTGAGTCACCTTCAAATCCATTGGCTGAAGTCGCAGATATTCAAGCATTATCAGATTTAGCACATGCAAATGATGCTTTATTGGCGATTGATAACAGTTTTTGCACACCAATTTTGCAGCGTCCATTACAATTTGGTGCAGATTTAGTGATTTACTCTGCCACCAAATATCTAGATGGACAAGGTCGTGCACTGGGTGGTGCTGTGGTCGGTAATCACAAATTACTTGAAGAAGTATTTGGTTATGTTCGTACCACTGGCCCATCTATGAGTCCATTCAATGCATGGGTCTTTTTGAAAGGTTTAGAAACCTTAAGACTGCGTATGAAAGCGCATTCTGAAAGTGCACAAAAAATTGCCGAGTGGTTGGTTGCTCATCCAAAAGTGGAAAAGGTTTATTTTGCTGGCTTAACAGATCATGTTGGGCATGAGTTAGCAGCCAAACAACAAACTGGTTTTGGTGGAATCGTTTCTTTTGAAGTGAAAGGTGAACGAGAAGGTGCTTGGAAAGTTATTGACCATACACAATTTATCTCGATTACAGGTAATTTAGGTGATGCTAAGTCAACAATTACCCATCCAGCAACAACGACTCATGGTAAGCTTTCTCCTGAAGCAAAAGCAGCAGCGGGTATTCGTGAAGGTTTAATCCGTTTGTCTGTTGGCTTAGAAGATGTCGATGATATTATCCGTGACCTTTCTCATGGATTAGATTTAATTTAAGATAAGCAAAATTTGTAAAAGAGTTTCTTTCATTTTCTTCTAGGCTTTTAAAAAACTAGCCATGAAAGTGCAAGACAGAGATTTAATTTAGGACTTTTGTTCGGAGTATTTTATGAACATTAATATGCTTATGCAGCAAGCGCAACGTATGCAGAAAGATATGGAAAGCAACGTTAAAAAGGCAAAAGAACAACTTGCCCAGACTGAAGTGAATGCTGAAGCTGGTGGCGGTTTGGTAAAAGTAACAATGACTTGCCGTAATGTTGTTAAGCGTATTGAAATCAGTCCAGATTTGTTGCAAGACGATCCAGATATGATTGAAGACTTGATTGCAGCAGCAATGAATGACGCGGCTCGCCAAGCTGAAGTCATTACAGAAGCGAAGATGAAAGAAGCCAATTCAGGTATGGGTTTACCACCAGGTCTTTCAGGTTTGTTCTAAGGAATCATAGGTGTTTAGCGACCGTTTTGATCAACTCGTACAAGCTTTACGAATCTTACCCAGTGTTGGGCCGAAATCGGCTCAACGTATGGCACTCCATCTGATCATGAAAAATAAAGAAGGTGCTATTGGTTTGGCGCATGCGCTAAACGAAGCAACTTCCTATATTCATGAGTGTAGTGTTTGTCATTCTTTAACTGAAAATGAAGTCTGTGATATTTGTTGCTCAAATGATCGGGATGATCAGCTGCTTTGTGTGGTTGAGTCTCCTGCAGATGTAATGGCAATAGAACAGTCTGGTAGCTTTAGAGGCAAATATCATGTATTGGGTGGACATTTGTCGCCTTTAGATGGTATTGGTCCTGAAGAAATAGGTATTCCATATTTAGTGCAGCGTTTAACCGATGGTAAAATTACTGAAGTAATTTTAGCCACCAATGCAACTGTAGAAGGACAAGCGACTGCGCATTATCTTGTAGAAGCGACAAAACATTTGTCTTTGCAAATGACGCGGATCGCACAAGGTGTGCCACAAGGTGGTGAATTGGAGTATGTGGATAGTCATACGTTGAGTCAGGCTGTTCATAATCGCATGAGAATGAAATAGCGATCTTAGACTTGCTACCATTTAGAGTTTGTTGAGCTTGGAAGTTTTGCGTAAATGCGATAACGATTAAAAGATCAACAAACTCTGTCACATTTAAAAATTATTTACATTCAATCTAAAATTTTTAGGTAAACTCAAGCTAAAGCAATGATTAGCCATGTTATTTATTACTTTAAAATATACTTTTATTAAGTTGTAAAACCTATATATAAAATAAATATTCACAAGAAACTTTATTGAAAAATAAGGTGTTTACGGAGAATTAGTTTAAAAATATTATATTTAAATTTTATATATTAAGGTAAAATCATATTTCATTTGAATGTAACATTTTGACTTAAACTGACATGTTTCAATTTATTAATCAACAGACCGATCTCGAACATGTGTTGAATTTGATGCAACATACTTCGACTTATGGTCTAGACACTGAATTTATTAAAGTCGACACACTTTGGCCAAAACTCGGTGTATTCCAAATTAATGTCAATGGTCAAGTATTTTTGCTCGACGGCACAACCTTAAATTTAGATCGTTTTTGGTTTCAACTTTTTCAAGCGCAGCAAAATATTTTTCATGCTTGTGGAGAAGATATTGATCTCATTTATCATTATGCAGATCAGAAAAATCTGAAAAATGTCTTCGATACCCAAGTGGGGTTGTCTTTTTTAGGACATGGTCTACAAGTCAGTTATCAAAATGCATTGAAATTGGTGTTAGAGATTGATATTGATAAAGATCAAACACGTTCAGATTGGCTGGCTCGACCGTTAACAGATGAACAAATGAATTATGCCGCTAATGATGTTTTATACATTATGCGTCTGGCTGAAAAAGTAAAAGCTGAATTGGTCGAGAAAAGCTTATATTCACATGTGCTTGAAGATTGTCAAAATTAAACCTTTGAAATCGCTTCAGAAACACCAAAAGAAAAATTATATTGTGATATTGGTAATTATCGTCATTCCAGAAAACAATTGATGCAATTGCAACAATTAAGTGTTTGGCGTGAAGAAATGGTCAAAGCACTCAATCAACCACGTAGCTTTATTCTAAAAAATGCCACGATGATTGATTTGGTTGAAGTCAATCCTAAAAATAATTTTCAATTGTCCTCTGTGAAGGGAATACGTCCAAATATTGTGCGTGAACATGGAAAAACAATTTTAGATTTATTGAAGTTTCTGCCTGAAACCGATGAGTGGCCACTGCGTATTGCACGACCAATCAAGCATTCTTCTCAGGGAATCACCCTTGAAGTAGATGAGTTAATTTCTCAGGTTTCATTTGAAATGCAAGTACCTAAAGAAGTACTTATGCGTAAAAAATGGTTAAATGCCTTGTATCATCATGTGGTATTTCATGGCAATGAACAGGATTTACCTGGTTATTTGTTGGGGTGGCGCTATGAATTGCTTACCCAGCCACTTATCCATCTGTTACAAGAAGATATTAAGTTTTTAAGTATGCAGATGAAGGTCAATGAATAGCGGCTGTTGCTGCTGTTGTTTAGATGAATAATCACCAATAGCCAAGCAAGCTTACTGTGTTATTGTTGATCAAAGATTTAGCAATTGGACATAAATAACGACTGATGCGTTAACTTTCGATAATGTATCCGTCGTTTTTTTCATGTATGCTGTCAACTAAGTTTTACTGAAGCTGTTGTTTAAAATGCATTGTGATATTTATAAATCGAGCAAAAAAGATGAAATGTATCTTTATGTGGCTCGCCCAAATCATCCAAATACAGACGAAAGTGCAGATCCCTTAGTGGCTCTTTCTGAGCCACTACGTGTTGCCTTTGGTCGTGCAACGCATGTAATGCATCTTGAACTGAGCGAAGCTCGACCTTTGGCACGTGTAAATGTGTTACATGTAATCGATTCACTCAATACAAAAGGCTTCTTTATTCAAATGCCGCCAGAAGGTTTAATTAACCCAAATGCGGTTGAACCAGAGGGATTACGTGGTGCTTGATCAGTTATCAGGAATATGGGCAAATTTTTTAGATCTATTTGATGCTATCCCAGAAGATAATATCGCAATAACCGTCTATATTCTTGGGACGCTGTTGATTTTATGGTGCTGGTATTCGATTTCAAAACGATTGCCATCGCCACTTGGCGGTATTACATGGATCATTGTATTTGCCGTTCTTGCAACCCCGACCATTTCTGAAGGACCAAACTCAGCGATTGCGCCAGCAATATTTGGACTGTTATTTGGTATTCTTACCAAGGATTCACCATTGATTTGGTCAAATCTTGCCTTAATTACATTTGTCATGGGTATTGGTTTAGTCATTGGATTTTTTTGGTCTAAATACAAAACCACGAAAAATACCCAAGCAAGCGCTGTAGCAAAAAATATTTCACCACTTTAAATAAAAAATAAAGGTAAGTTATGTCTGTCGATTCTCAACAATTCACAGGTACTGAACAGTATATCGCAACGGATAGTTTAAAACTGGCTGTAAAAGCAGCTCGAGCATTGCAAAAGCCATTATTGGTGAAAGGCGAACCTGGTACAGGTAAAACCTTATTGGCTGAACAAGTTGCTGAGAGTCTAGGTCTTAAATTAATTACTTGGCATATTAAATCTACAACCAAAGCACAGCAAGGTTTGTATGAATATGATGCAGTTTCTCGTTTACGTGATAGCCAGTTGGGTGATGACCGTGTTTACGATATTAAAAACTACATCAAACCAGGTAAGTTGTGGGATGCATTTACCAGCGAAGAACGCTGTGTATTGTTGATTGATGAAATAGACAAAGCAGATATTGAATTCCCAAATGACTTGCTACATGAATTAGACAAAATGTCATTTTTTGTCTATGAAACAGGCGAAACCATTACTGCAACCCAACGTCCAATCGTAATCATTACTTCAAATAATGAAAAAGAACTGCCAGACGCATTTTTACGTCGTTGTTTTTTCCATTATATTGAATTTCCTGATGAAGCAACGATGCGTGAAATTATCGCAGTTCATTTTCCGAATATCTCTGGAACACTGGTTTCAGAAGCATTACAAGTCTTCTTTAAATTACGCCAAGTGCCTGGCTTAAAAAAACCACCTTCAACATCTGAATTGATTGACTGGTTAAGCTTGTTAATGGCAGATGATATGCCAGAAGATATTTTGCGTAATCATGATAAATCAAAAGCGATTCCACCTTTATATGGTGCATTGATTAAAAATGAGCAAGATGTACAGTTGCTTGAACGCTTAGCCTTTATGTCACGTCGTTAATGAGGAGATCGCAACATGTTTGTGCGATTATTTTATACCCTCAGAAAATATGGTGTTCCAGTTTCAACACGAGAACTCATTGATCTCAACCAAGCAGTTAGTGAAGGCTTGGTTTTTGCCGATCAAGATGATTTTTATCAATTAGTAAAGACTGTCATGGTCAAAGATGAACGCTTCTTTGACAAATTTGACCGTGCCATGAAAGATTATTTTGAAGGTATCCATACTTTTGATATCGATGATCTGCTCAGCAAAGTTCAAAAACTTCCCAAAGACTGGTTTGATTTAGAGTTACTTGAAAAACATCTCACACCTGAACAGCGTGCTGAATTGCTGAAAGCAGGTTCGCTTGAAGAACTGATGAAGATGTTGGAAGAGCGTTTGCGTGAACAACACAAAAAACATCAAGGTGGCAACCGTATGGTTGGCACAGGTGGAACTTCACCGTTTGGTGCTTTTGGTGACCATCCTGAAGGCGTGAGAATTGGTGGCCCGAGCCGTAAAAATTCAGCAGTAAAAGTTTGGGAACAGCGTAAATATCAAAATTTGGATGATGAACAAATTTTAGGTACTCGACAAATGCAAATGGCTTTACGTCGATTACGTAAGTTTGCTCGTCAAGGCGCTGCAGAAGAATTAGACATTAACAGCACCATTTATGAAACTGCCAAACAGGGCATTTTAGATGTACAAATGGTGCCTGAACGGCGTAACCGAATTAAAGTTTTGATGTTGTTTGATGTGGGGGGATCGATGGATTCACACATTGCTCAATGTGAAAAATTGTTTAGTGCGGCAAAAACTGAATTTAAAACCTTAGAATATTTTTATTTCCATAACTGTCTATATGACTATGTGTGGAAAGATAATCATCGTCGTTCTTCTACCCGAATGAATACATGGGATTTATTTAATACCTATGGTAAAGACTATCGTGTAATTGTGGTGGGTGATGCAAGTATGGCACCTTATGAGCTGAAATCGGTCGGTGGTTCTGTCGAATATATGAATGATGAAGCTGGAGATGTATGGTTACGTCGCTTACGCAATCATTTTGAAAAAACAGCATGGTTAAATCCAGAAGAGCAAGGTTATTGGCATTACACGCAAACCATCGCATTAATTAAACAATTATTCGACGATCATATGTTTCCAATGACCCTTAAAGGCATTGAGGATATGACGAAATATTTGTCACGGTAAATTAGGGTCTGTTGATATTTTATAAATGGCTTGCGGTGTAGGCTAAAATTGTCAATAAACCCTATTCTCAAGCAAAGTTGTTATTCATAAATTCAACGGCTGATTTATTAAATAGGGAAAGAAATGGATCATCAAATAAATGGTATTGCATTACCAAATGAACAAGGCTTTTTTGGTGAATATGGTGGTCAATTTATTCCACCTCATTTAAAAGAAGCAATGGATGAAATCAATGTCGCATATGAGGAAATTCGTAAAACGCCTGAATTTCAAAATGAATTGGCTGATTTATTTGCCAATTATGTAGGTCGCCCTAGTCCTTTATTTCATGCAAGACGTCTTTCTGATCAATTGGGTGGTGCACAAATCTATTTAAAGCGTGAAGATTTAAATCATACAGGCGCACATAAAATTAACCATTGTTTGGGCGAAGCTTTGCTTGCTAAATATATGGGTAAAACCAAAGTAATTGCAGAAACAGGTGCTGGTCAACATGGCGTTGCACTTGCAACCGCATGTGCTTTGGTTGGTATTCCATGTGAAATTCATATGGGACAGGTGGACATTGAAAAAGAACATCCCAATGTCGTGAAAATGAAGATTTTGGGTGCAAAACTGGTTTCAGTCACTCAAGGTACTGCAACACTGAAAGATGCTGTAGATAGCGCATTTGAAGAGTATTTGAAAGACCCTAAAAACTTTATTTATGCGATTGGTTCTGTGGTTGGACCGCATCCTTTCCCAAAAATGGTACGTGATTTCCAATCTATTATTGGCAATGAAATTAAAGTTCAAACCCAAGATCGCTTTGGCGCACAACCTGATTATGTGGTTGCGTGTGTAGGCGGTGGCTCAAATGCAATTGGCGCATTCACGGCATTTTTAAATGATGTAGAGGTTAAACTGGTTGGTGTGGAACCTGCAGGTCATGGTTTAGATACTCAACAGCATTCAGCAACATTGACTTTAGGTAAACCAAGTCAGATTCATGGTATGGCTTGTTATGTACTGGAAGATGAACAGGGTGCACCATTGCCTGTGCACTCGATTGCATCTGGTTTGGATTATCCGGGTGTAGGCCCTCAACATAGCTTCTTAAAAGATTTAGGCCGTGTGGAATATTCCACAGCAACAGATCAAGAGTGTTTAGATGCGTTTATGACCCTTTCGCGAGTAGAAGGGATTGTTCCTGCATTGGAAAGTTCTCATGCTGTGGCGTGGGCAATTCGTGAAGCGCCTAAATTAGCGAAAGAAATCAAAATTGTTGTAAACCTTTCAGGGCGTGGTGATAAAGATGCCGACTATGTTGCTGAAAAGTTAAATCTAAACTGATAAAAAAATGATTTGATCTAAAAACCTAGCTTTGGCTAGGTTTTTATTTGTCTTGTCATAAATTGTTAGGCTTAAACTAAGATAGCGAGTTGAAATACATCAGCATAGACAACAATAGGTTAATATATATTATAAAAATTATACCAATTGGTATAATATCAAAGAAAACTTTTAATCATCATAGATTATTTATTACTTTATAAAACGTTGAGATGTTACATTGGAAATCAAAAACCGAAAATATATAAATTATAATTTGTGGCAGCAAGAGCAAATCGCTAACGTAATGCCTATTTCCAAATTAACTGAAAAAGTACCTTTAAAAGAAAGTTTGGGTAGAAAATCTGCAGTGGTTATTTATGCTACTTGTGCATACCCTAGTGTAGCTCTATCAAAAATTAGTGGTATGATGTTAAACATTAAAGATGACATTACTACACTTAAACAATATAAAGAGATTAAAACTATATATTTTCTTCAAAGTTTAATGAATGGTGAAAACCCTTATTTAATCAAAGAAAAAAATGATTATATTTCAAGTATTGCCCCATATATAAAAATAGGCAGTATAGCGAATACGGTGATATCCTTAGAACAACATTCACCTTGGTTTAGAGCATCTTATCTCATTCCTGAAAAAGGTGATATGTTGATAGATATTAAAAAAGGAACTGGTGTTGTCGATATTGGAGCTGATTATCATGAAAAAGATTTAGTTTTAAAAAAAGATCATATTATTACAAATGCAAAAAAAGCCTTATTGAGGCAGGCAGGTATAAATGAAATTGAAGTTTATAAAAAGATTCGGTTTGCTGTATTTTGTGTTGATTATGAGCTTGAAAATTTGAATAAAAATTTTGAATTAGAATATATTCAGGATTGCATGCAAAGTTGGGGTTTTGATTTTGAAGTAATTAAAGTTAAACCATTCAAAAATGTCCCTCCCAATAGTGAAACTACGGATGAAAGCGTTGCTAATAATTTCGAAACCTATTCAAGAAATATCAAGCAAGTAACACAAAACTATGACTATATTGTTGCATGTGGGCTAGCAAATAATAATTATTTCAATCAAGTAGGCTTATTAAGATCCCTTAATGAATTAAGAAAGCTATATTCGCAAGGTGCATATAATCAGAAGGTACAACTGATAGGGAATCATTTCACATTATTTTCAGGGTATTTACGAAGCCCTGTGTATCGAGAAGATATAAAACTCTATAATGATCAAGGACATTTGGTAGTTCAAAGGACGATGACTTATGAAGATAAATCCGTAATGAGTTATATACCAGGTTATATTCTTGACATCATTGTAAATATGCATTTATTGGTAAAACCAACTATATTACAACGGATGTATCGAAAGCCTACTTTACCTGAATGGAAAATAGGAGTATTAAGCCACGATTATAGTTTTGATATCGTCCAAGAGTATAAATACAAATTTTTATGGGCTTATGTATCACATACAACTTATGATGAAAGGCTTAGAATTGTAACCAAAGAAATTCCAGAACTTAAAATTATCAAAGTAGAAAATGAACGTCCCGATATGCTGAGTTTCTTTAGTGAATGTAATTGTTTTATCCCCGTGATAAATGAAGACATGCAACTTAAAGCTGGTGATTATTTCTATTATCTTGAAATATAAAACACGAATAATAAGATTTTAGGCACGAGTTGATCAATTTTTTCTAGAATTTTAATAACCAAAAGTAACATTAAAAGTTCAGCAGTACACACTGTTGAACTTTATTTAAAATAAATTTGACGTGAACGTAAGGTAGCCAATGAATATAAAAAATAGTGACTATGTAGGAAAAATTTTTAGCAAATTGGTAATGATAAGTAAAATAAAACCAAATTCTACTTTAACTGAAACAGTTTTACTTGAAAATTGTTTAGATAGGAGATTATCTGAAAATGTATGTGCGAATCAAAATTATCCATCGGTAGAATTATCCGCAATTTGTGGAAAAATGTTAAATATTCATCAAGATATTACCACAATTGAACAATTTAAAAAGATTGATTCGGTCCATTTCTATGGCGCATTACGTAACGGTAAAGATCCGTACAAGATAAAAATAAAAAATGAATATGAAACAGGTATTCCTCAATACATCAGGATGGGAACAATTGGGAATACAGTCATAACAACCGAACAGTTTCAGCCATGGTTTGATGCGGCTTTTCTAAGCGTTCAAAAAGATAATGCGTTGACTGAGATAAACAAAGGTAGTGGAGTGATTAAAGTAGGTGATGATTATAAAGAACAAGATATCATTTTAAAAAAAGACGATGTCATTACCAACACAAAAAAGGCTTTGCTGAGACAAGCTGGCATTGAATATGTACAGGTTTATAAAAATACACGATTTGCAATATTGTGTGTAGATTACGAGCTTGATCATTTCAATAAAAATTTTGAATTGGAATACATTAAAGATTCTATGAAAAGTTGGGGGTATCGTTTTGAAGTGATAAAAATTAAGCCATCAAGATATGAGTCAAATAATCGTTCAATAGAAGATTTTGAAATCACAACTGATATTGAAACATATATTCAGAATATTAAAAAAGTTACAGAAGACTTTGATTATATCGTTGCATGCGGTCTGGCTGTAGATCAGCATCTTGTCCAATTGGGGCTATTTAGATCCATTAATGAGTTAAACGTATTAACTGAACAAGGTTTAGTTCATCAAAAAAGTTATTTGATTGGAAATTCTTTTAAGATGATGGTCGGCGGTTTAAGAAGTCCAATAAAAAAAGAAACGATTAAATATCTCAATGAAAAAGGAATTCCATTTTGCACGAGGACTAAAACTTATGAGGATCGGGCTATCGTAAGTTATATACCTGGCTATATTCTTGATATTATTATCAATATGCATATTTTTATAAAACCAACGATTCTCAGCCATCTATATAACAAACCCGTTCAACCTGAATGGAAAATTGGCGTTTTAAATCATGATTTTGACTATCAAGGAATTGCTGACAGTCAGCATAGATTTTTTTGGGGGTATGCGAGTGATGTGCATTATGGTAAAGATGGGGAAATGAGCACTACGAAGATTGCAGAAATTAAAATTATTAAAGTAGAAAATGAACGTCCCGATATGCTGAGTTTCTTTAGTGAGTGTAATTGTTTTATCCCCATGATAAATGAAGACATGCAACTCAAAGCAGGTGATTATTTCTATTATCTTGAAATTTAAAATGGTTTTACATGCAAGCTGAGCTGCCAATTTTCTATACACAATAAAAAAACCCTCCACATGGAGGGTTATATTTTTATAATGTCACTTAACCTGAAATATATTGTCTTAATTGTTCAATCAATTTCCGTTGATCTTCCATCGTAGCTTTGACTAAATCGCCAATAGAAACAAATCCAACCAGCGTTTCACCTTCAATCACAGGTAAATGGCGTAAGTGTCCGTCAGTCATTAAATTTAAACATTCTTCAACCGTATGGCCACGTGTCACAGAAATCACTCTAGACGTCATAATTTCAGCGACCGTTGTATGGTCAGAGGTACGCTGCATAAGGGCAATTTTACGCGTATAGTCGCGTTCTGAGAGGATTCCGACGACCTTTGTATCTTTAGTGACAACCACAGCACCAATACCTTTGTTTGCCATAAGTGTAATGGCTTCTAATACTGTGGCAGAGGGTGAAATCGTATAAATTTCACGACCAATCTTATCTTGGATTACTTGTGCTACTGTCGTCATAATTATTCTTCCTTTTCTAGGGTGCTTACCAATCTGCACACCTTTAACTTAACTGTATTTTTTAACTTTGCAAATACTTTGCAGTCATAAAAATATAAAGTTTATTTTTTACAACAATTTTAAACTACTAAAAATATATCTTCGCCTTTAAGCCGGTTGAAATTGAACATGACTATGGAAAAAGAAATGTTCCATTTGAGAAGTTGAGAGTTTAAATTTTCGAGATGAAGAATTAAACAATGCAGGCATGATATTGAGCCGTGTTAATGTAGGTAACAGCGATTCTCTAAAATCTTTAGGTGTTATTCTGCGAGGGGTGTAGTGAGGCCAATGAATCTTTGCATACTGATGGGCTTGAACAGCGTTTAGCCAAAAAGGAAAATAAACTTCATTTGAACCAGACTTCATTGCCCAGCCATCATGGTAAAGTCCCCAAAGTACACCACAATACATGAGTGATTTTAAAATAGAAATTTTAATAAACAATTCATTCGAAATGGGCTGAAGATGAATATACTTTTTCATAATTAACAATCTTATTTAGTACATTGCCTATTGTAGTTGAAATTCTTATAAGAACTGTTGGTGCTTTATGCTCAATCGTAAGCATTTATTAAAACAATAAAAAATGTATTGAAAGCGTAATGATTTATTAAAAAATAAAAAGAATAGGGGTTAAAAAAAACGCCACCTAGGTGACGTTTTATTATGCTTGCATGGTTGCCATCTTTTGCCAATATTGGGCTTTTAGAGAATCACGTTCAACACGGAAACCTTGGTAGTAAAGTTCTGCAAGAAACATTGCCGCTTTACCATGACCCGCTTTCGCCGCATCTTCTAATGCTTTTACCGCTTCTACAAAGTTCATTTCACACTGGATTGTATTTACAGCATCTGCATAAACATGTTCTAAGTCTTGGTGAGAGATTTGATGAATCATATATAACTCCTTATTGTAATTATGATCTTTTAACATAGCTCCCCAACGGAGCTTATACTTAACTAATCTAACTTAACTTTATTAAACTAATATTACAATTAGCCTTTTTTGTCAAGCGATTTGAAATCTATGCTTGACGAAGATAAGATTACATGATTAAACATTAATCAGAAATAATATTTATTAAAATCAATATGAGAATTAAGACAAAGGGAGAGCAAAATGACAAACACTATAGATGGCTTTATTTTTGATGTACCCGCTGCTGAGTCTCAGATCGTAGAATTAGCTCAGTATCACCGTAAACAACTGGATGAGGCAATTTATCATCAAGAAATCCATCTTGGGGATTATTGTTTAGCCCAGCGTAAACGCGTGTACGATTATACCCGAAACTTAAATCCAGTGCAAAAAGCAGGCTTTTACCGGATCTATGATGGTGAATTAAGGCGTCTTGCTGATGATGATGATTTGCATCCAGCGCATGCAGAGGGTGGAGTGAGTATCTTTGCTGTCAGTATTGCATTGGCAATTATTGCGATTATTTTGTATTTTGCATTTTTGAGAGCAATTATTTAATCATGTAATTTATGCGTTAAGCGCTATTGTTCTCTAAACATTCATAAAGCTCTCGTCTTTTATTAGAGGAGAGCTTTCATTTTGTCGATAAATTATTTTTGCTGTTGCAGAGTTTGTCGGTTACGGTTTGGTTGTTATCGTGTGCTTGGCATATTTTCTCAAGATATCAATGACGATTAAAGATGGCTGTATACTTGAGAATACAGATAAAATGTAGCTTAGAAAGCGCTATATTTTTATGATCAGAGTGATAAACTATCCATAATTAGAGGTAGTTCATGCGTAAATTCAAAGATTATTTTCAAAAATTGTATAGTTCTTTTCCTGTGGAAAAAATCTTGAATTCTTTTGTTGTTGTGGTCATCGCACTGATGATTTTTCTTGCAACATTGGCTTTAACACGGCCAATTAATCCAGATCAATACAAATATGTGATGCAATATTCACAACAAGCCGCCAATCCTAAGACGCAAAAAATTGCCAATCAATTGCGCCGCCAAGATCGTATTTATGTGGTTGAGTATTTACGCCTACTACGTGCCTATCATTTTGAAAATCAACAAGTAAAACGATATCCTGCGGTGGATAGTAAAGATCCGCAATAACTGATAATACTCATTTGGTTGATTCCGCTTGCGGGCGAATTGTTTTTTGAATGATCAATGTCGGGACATTTGGCATGGCTTGCGTATCCACTTGCTTGTTTTGATTTGTACTGGATTGATCTGGGTTGGCTAAATCAGCACTCAACATGTCTTTTAATGCATTCTGGTCCAATGTCGGTGCAACAACAACCAAAGTGAGACGATCCGCACGAAGATGTTTTTGAATGGCTTTTTGGACTTGCTTGGTGGTGACTTGGCTCAATTGCTTTTGATATTGAGTCAAATAATCCGCAGGAAGTTGATAAAAACCAATTGATGCGATTTGGGCATTGATATTGGCATTGGAACTAAAGGTCATTGGAAATGAACGTAACATGCCTTCTTTGGTTTCTTCGAGCTGTTTTCTTTGGATTGGATTTTTTACAAAATCACGTAAGGCTTGATGTGCAACTTTGATACTGTCCATCAATTGATTTTGTTCAGTAGAATAACTCAAACTAAAAAAACCCTGAGCCAATGTGGAGGTTAAATTACTATAAGCTCCATAGGTATAACCCCGTTTAACCCGAAGTTCTTTCATTAAAATGGAATTAAATCCGCTTCCGCCAAACATTTGATTGGCAACTTCTAATGCAACACGATCAGGATCGCTGCGCTGAATAGCTAAGTGTCCCATCATCACATTGGCTTGCGTTGAGTTAAACGGAATGTAATGGATATTAAAATCACTTTGATCTTGTGGTTCAGGAAGTGCTTGAGCAGCTTCACCTTGGGTTAGATTTTGACTGATTAAATTGGCCAGTTGGGTTGCATCGGCTGAAGTTAAATTACCAGTAATGGCAATATTCATGTTTTGGGCAACAAGCAGTTTCTGTCGATAAGCCCTAAGTAGTTCTGGGGTAATTTTTTTAAGGCTCCCATTGGTCCCCACAGTCGGTTCGGCATAAGGATGTTGTCCATATAACGCACGATAAAAGCGAATATTCATAATCCGACTTGGATTTTCTTGGATTTGCTTTTGCCCAACCTTGGTATTATTTAGCACAAGATTTAAACCCGATGGATTAAATTGTGCATGATTCAGCACATGCAACATGGTATTGATAGCAGGGTTTAATTTTTCAGGATCTGACAAGACCCGGAGTCGGACGACAAACATATCACGGTACGCGGTAACGCTAAATTGAGCGCCTAATCCTTCAAATGTAGATGCGATCTCTTTTGCTGTATATTGATCTGTGCCTTCAGTGATCAGCTTGGCTGCCATATTTGCCATACCATACAGACCTTTTCCTAGTGCTTCATCCTGTGACGAACCTGCATTAAAGGTGAGTTGAATATCCACAATAGGCAGGTCGGTGGCTGAAACAAACAGTGTTCTGACTTTTTGGTTGTTGGAGAGGTCTTGAACAAAGGGCGCTTGGTATTGTTGATGTTTATCTAAATTTTTTAAACTTTGTAAGGTCAAATTTGCCTTAAGTGCTGAATCATCTATAACCGCATCGGTTTCATCATGATTGTCTAATTCAACCTCCGCATGGTTAAGAGGAGAGTAGAGTAAGCTGATGAACACAAACAGGGGTATTTTTATCGAATAGGTCGAAAATGGATTAAAATTCATGAGAGATCCTTTTTTATTCTTTTGTACTTTCAGGCATTAAATACAAACTACTCAGATTGGCTTTGACAAAATAAATATTGGCAATTCGTTGTAAATCTTGTGGCGTCACTTTGTCATAATGTTTGGGTAACTCATCCATTAAACGAAAACTTAGGCCGTTTACTTCCAAATTCCCAATCATATTGGCTTGTCCACCAATATCATCCTGACTATAGATTAAATTTGAAACGAAGTTGTTTTTGACACGATCGAGTTCAGCTTGATTGACCAATTCTGTTTTAAATAAATTCATCTCTTTTTCAATCGCTTTTTGTGCCTCATCCAGAGAAACATCATCACTTGGGATCGCGGAGATCATAAATAAACTGTCGCCGCGATTATAGGGGTCGTATCTGACACTGATTGCGGTCAGCACTTTTTTATCTCGAATCAGACGGTCTTGTAAGCGAGCGGAGATTCCGCCATCCAGTAAGGACTGGATAATGGTCAGGGCGTAGGCATCTTGTGGGTTTTTTGCTGTAGCAATGGATTTGACATTCCAAGCCATAAACAAGTTGGGGACTTGTACTGGCAACTGCACTTCCATGTGTCGATAACCCATTCGATCAAACTCTAAAACATCATTACGGTCAGGAAGTTCCTTTTTGGGAATTGCCGCAAAATATTTTTCAACCTGTTTAAGTGCTTGTTCTGCATTGACATCTCCCACGATGACCAAGGTCGCATTATTGGGGGTGTACCAAGTTTGATACCAATGTTTAAGATCATCCAGACGAATATTCTGTAGGTTTTTCATAAAGCCAATCACCGGTTGACGATGGTGACTGGTTGGATAGGCGATCCATTTAAAACGTTCGTAGGCTAGATTTCGTGGATTATCATCTGTCCGTTGTCGTCTTTCCTCCATAACCACTTTGATTTCAGGATCAAAGTCTTGTTGTTTGAGGACCAGATTTGTCATACGGTCTGCTTCAAGTTCCAAAGCCAATGGAAAATACTTCTTGGGGTAAAGCTGATAATAGTTGGTGTAATTTGTATATGTGGCAGCGTTGGTGCGGCCACCATAAATTCGACTCAAACGCGCAAACTCATCATCAGGAACTTTTTTGGTTCCTTTAAACATCATATGTTCAAGCACATGCGAAATACCCAGTACATTACCTGACTCATCACTACTTCCCACGCCGTACCAGATTTGGGTCATAACAATTGGTGAACGATGATCTTCACGGATAATCACTTTTAAACCATTTTTCAGTGTGGTTTCAAAGGTGGTCCTAGAAAGTTGGCTTTGAGGTGCTGCCTGAAGTTGCGTATTTACCGTGTTAAAAGATAAAAATAAGAGTGGCGCAAGGATAACTTTGGATTGTCTAAGAAGATTTAAGAATTTAGATTTCAGAATATACACAGATAACCCAAAAATTTATTTTAATTTAGAACTATTCTTAAAAAATTAATGATTTAAAGCAAGGCTGGAATGTTGCATTTTGGTTTGCTTGTTTTATCGCTGCTTTAACGCTAAAAATGATGCAATCTATGCTAAACTCATTCTTTTTTAACGCTATGCTTTTCAAGGAATCGGCATGCAAGAACAGCAAAATAAATTCTTGATTGATGCGGATATCGGGGATGACGATGTCACATTACCTAGTTTACCAGCCGTCAATGTGCCTATTATTGAAAATAATGTAGAAACACCTAAAACGGAACCTGTTCAAACTGAGAGCCAAGACGCACAGATTGAATCGGCAGATGAAAAATCTAAAGGTGGCTTTTTTAGCCGCATGAAAGAAGGTTTGACCAAATCGCGTAAAAGCCTTGCCGATGGTATGGTCAATATCCTGATTGGTGGTAAAGAAATTGATGATGAGTTGCTCGAAGAAGTAGAAGAGCAACTTTTGGTTGCTGATATCGGGGTAGAGGCGACTAAAACCATTATTGCGAATTTGACTGAGCGTACAGAACGTGGTGATTTGATTTACTCACATTCATTGTATAAAGCGCTACAAGAAGAGCTGGTTGCTTTACTTGCACCTCGGGTAAAACCATTGCATATCGATCCCAATAAAAATCCATTTGTGATTTTGGTGGTGGGGGTAAATGGTGTGGGTAAAACCACCACGATTGGTAAATTAGCCAAACGTTTACAAGGTGAAGGCAAGAAAGTCATGCTTGCAGCAGGAGATACCTTCCGCGCAGCGGCAACTGAACAACTTCAAATCTGGGGTGAACGTAACAATATTGCTGTCGTGGCTCAAGGTCATGGTGCAGATAGTGCTTCAGTCATTTTTGATGCCTTTGAAAGTGCACGTGCCAAAGGTGTGGACGTTTTAATTGCTGATACAGCAGGGCGTTTGCATAACAAAAGTAACTTAATGTCTGAGTTGACTAAAGTAAAACGTGTGATGCAAAAAATTGATGCAACTGCGCCACATGAAGTGATGTTGGTGGTGGATGCTGGTACTGGTCAAAACGCGATTAACCAAGTTGAAATGTTTGACGAAGCTGTAGGCTTAACAGGTTTAACCATTACCAAATTAGATGGAACGGCAAAGGGTGGTGTGTTGTTTAATATTGCCAGTCGTACTCATGTACCAATTCGATATATTGGTGTGGGTGAGAAGATTGATGATTTACGTCCATTCTCTGCAAAATCATTTGTCGCTGCACTGTTTGAAACAGATAAGTAATTTAGAAAATTATTTATCTTAAATGAGACTCCGCTTTATGCGGAGTTTTTTATTTTCTAAGATTGTGATTGATGGTGGTATGTTATTGAAAGAAGGCATCATAAGAATGTCATCAAGTTGTACTTTAATGCGATGTCTAGAATCGTATGTCCAGATTTGCAATATTTTTACCACAAAACAAGCAATGAAAAGTATATAGGATATTTGCCATATTCTTATCGTTGTAAAGCTCAAAGCAATAGGCTGGGTTTAATGGTAAATTTTAATTGAATTGTTTGATTAATAAATACTTTAATTGCAATTTAAAAAGGGGACCACATAAACACGATGGCATTTATAAATGCCCGATTTCACATATTGTTCTAAATATAGAACACATTGTTATGTATATAAGCATGACGAAACTAAGAATGATGCAATACACTCAAACCATGTTAAATAACACGACCCATTTGGTCATAGAAGGATTAACACAATGTCATTTTTAAATCAAATCAAACAACGCCGTACAATTTATGCAATTGGTAGAGATTTAAGCTTAGACCAAGCGAAAATTGAAGAAATCATCAAAGATGCAATCAAGCATAGCCCATCCTCATTTAACTCACAGTCTTCTCGTGCTGTGATTTTATTTGGTGATTCACATGTTAAATTCTGGACAATCGTTTTAGAAACTTTACGTAAAATCGTTCCAGCTGAAGCATTTGAAGGAACTTCGGGTAAAATTAACAGCTTTATCGCTGGTGCTGGTTCAGTGTTGTTTTATGAAGATTTAAGTGTGATCAAAGCTTTACAAGAACAATTCCCATTATATGCAGACAATTTCCCAGTATGGTCTGAGCATTCAACAGGTATTGCACAATTTGCAACTTGGACTGCATTGGCTGAAGCGGGTATTGGTGCATCTTTACAACATTATAATCCAATCGTAGATGAAGAAGTGGCGGCAACATTTGATGTACCTGCTGACTGGAAACTTCGCGCACAATTAGTATTTGGTTCAATCGAAGCACCAGCGGGCGAAAAAACATTTATTGATGATGCAACACGTTTTAAAACTTTTAACTAAGTGAAACATTTTGTTTTAAGCTGAGGTCTATTGCTTATTTAGCTTAGACCTTGCTATTCCAGAAACCTGTTTAGAATGTAAATTTTAAACAGGTTTTTTATGTGCAGTGCGTTATCCCTGCTTGTCGCCAGACAATAGGTAGAAGCCGTATGATTAAATAATCTAAAAAAGCTTAAGTGGTTTAAAAAATTATGCGATTCCATCTTGTTGCTAAAGATTCTAATCATCTAAATTGAAACAATAAGATGAGATTTGAACAAACAGAAAAAAATATAAGTGAATCGAACAATTCTTTACACAGAATTATGGATTGGTTTTATCGACATTTAGCGCTATTCATGGCTTAATCTTTGCTCAAGGAATAAAAGTGTATAAAAAAATGGGGAAATTAGGGTTGATTCAGCACTTTGGTCTAATTTAGACATTTTAAAAAATTTATACACTGTTAAAAAGCGATTTAAGTTGATGATTTAGTTGAGGGTGTTGCTGTATTTTTGATCGTTATTTTTTAAGTTAATATAGCTATTTTTTTTAATTAAAATGATCACTATTTAGCAATGTGATAATACTATTCAGCATGGTTTAAATCGGTATACTAGAAACTCTTGTTATAAAAAGTAGCAATATCAGGAAAGACAATGACTGCACGTATTCAAAAAGGCAAGTTAGCGATTGCTAAAGAACTTTACGATTTCATCGAAAATGAAGCACTACCAGGTTCTGGTTTAGATAGTGAAACATACTGGAAAAACTTTGAGCAAGTTGTTGTCGATCTTAGCCCTAAGAATAAGGCGCTTTTAGCGAAGCGTGACGAGATTCAGGCTAAAATTGATGAATGGCACCGCAACAATAAATTTGAACTCCAAGCTTATAAAGCTTTCCTTAAAGAAATTGGCTACTTATTACCAGAAGTAGAAGATTTTCAAATCAGTACAGAAAATGTTGATGAAGAAATCGCATTATTGGCTGGTTCGCAATTGGTGGTACCTGTGCGTAATGCACGTTATTGCTTAAATGCGGCAAATGCACGTTGGGGTTCTTTATACGATGCGCTTTACGGTTTTGACGTGATCTCTGAAGAAGGTGGCGCGGAAAAAGGTAAAGGCTATAACCCAGTTCGTGGCGATAAAGTTATCGCATTTGCTAAGAATTTCTTAAATGAAACATTCCCATTGGCAAATGGTTCACATGCAGATGCAACAAAATATGCTGTTGAAGGCAAAAAACTTGTTGTAACCCTTAAAGACGGTTCAACCTCGACTTTGGCGAAAGAATCACAATTTGTCGGTTTTAATGGCGACGAATCTGCACCCGTTGAAATTGTACTTTTAAATAACGGCTTACACGTTGTTATTGAAATTGATGCAAATAGCCCAGTGGGTAAAACTGATGCGGCTGGTGTTAAAGATCTTGTTTTAGAAGCTGCTGTTACCACGATTCAAGATTTGGAAGACTCGATTGCTGCTGTAGATGCAGAAGAGAAAGTAGAAGGCTACCGTAACTGGTTAGGTCTAATGAAAGGTACGCTTGAAGAATCAATTGAGAAGAACGGTAAAACCGTGACGCGTACATTGAATAAAGATCGTACACATAAGAATTTGATCGGTGGTGAAACAACACTTCATGGTCGTTCATTGATGCTTCTTCGTAACGTTGGTCATTTAATGACGAACCCTGCGATCCTTGTAGATGGTGCTGAAATCTACGAAGGTATTATGGATGCTTTAATTACACCATTATTGACTTTCGCAGACATCAAAGGTCAAAACGAAAACAAAAACTCGCGCAAAGGGTCAATGTATATCGTTAAACCAAAAATGCATGGTCCAGAAGAAGTTGCATTCGCTGTTGAATTGTTTGAACGTTCTGAACAAGCACTGGGCTTACCAGCGAAAACTTTGAAAATCGGGATTATGGATGAAGAACGCCGTACATCTGTAAACTTGAAAAACTGTATTGCACAAGCGAAAGACCGTACTATTTTCATCAATACTGGTTTCATGGACCGTACAGGTGATGAAATTCATACCTTTATGGAAGCAGGTCCTTTCGTTCGTAAAGGCGAAGTGAAAAGCCAAATTTGGTTCCCAGCTTATGAAAACCGTAATGTGATGGTAGGTCTACAAGCAGGTTTACGTGGTAAAGCACAGATTGGTAAAGGTATGTGGCCTAAACCTGACATGCTTTTAGACATGTATAAAACCAAAATTGAACATCCTGAAGCGGGTGCGAGCTGTGCATGGGTTCCTTCACCATCAGGTGCTGTGATTCACGCGATTCATTATCATCAATGTAATGTTTCAGCACGCCAACAAGAGTTATTGAAAACTGAAGCGCTTCCGTTAGATGACTTGTTGACACCGCCTTTAGCGACAGATACAAACTGGACTGAAGAAGAGAAGACCAAAGAGCTTGAAAATAACCTTCAAGGTATCTTGGGTTATGTTGTTCGTTGGGTTGATTTAGGTGTGGGTTGTTCTAAAGTGCCAGACATTAACAATGTCGGTTTAATGGAAGACCGTGCAACGTTACGTATTTCTTCTCAACACGTTGCGAACTGGTTGCGTCATGGTATTGTGACTAAAGCGCAAGTTGAAGAAGTTATGCAGCGTATGGCGAAGATTGTTGATGAGCAAAATGCCAACGATCCTGAATATAGCAACATGGCGCCTGGTTTTGACGGTTATGCATATAAAGCTGCTTATGATTTAGTATTCAAAGGTGGTGAACAGCCGTCTGGTTATACTGAGCCATTATTGCATGCGTATCGCTTAAAGTTAAAAGGCTATACAGGCGATTAATTTTATCGTCTAATTTATCCTATTAGCTTATCAATAAAGCCTCTTCGGAGGCTTTATTCTTTTTATGGTTTATTTTAAATGTTGCTTTGCTTTCATATATAAAATTTGTAGACCCGACTTTGAGTTTTAAGCCAATAAGATAAAATCTCTGATACAATTTAAGGGAATTAATCATTAAGCTGAATTATAAATGACATCAATTCTGAAATTAGATGCGCTGAAAAATGCTGAAGTTGCAAGTACGCCTTATCCGTATTTTGTGGTTGAAAATGCTTTGGCTGACAGTGAAGTCCAGGCAGTAATCCAAGACTTTCCTAAAATTGAACAGGGCGGAAGCTTTAACATCGAAGATGTAGAAATTAAGCCTAATTTTGATCGCTTTCTAAAATCATTGGATACACCAGAATTTCGTCAAATTTTAACAGATAAATTTGATGTCAATGTGATGGAACATCCGATGATGATTACTTTACGTGGCTACTCTCGTCAAAAAGATGGGCGGATTCATAGTGATTCAAAAAGCAAATTGTTGACGGTTTTGATCTATTTAAATGAATCTTGGGATGCACCAAATGGACGTTTACGTATCCTCAATGACGATAAAGACATCAATAACTATGTGACTGAAATCAATGCAGGACCAGGCTCACTGGTTGCATTTAAAGTGACTGACAATGGTTGGCATGGCTATATTCCTTATGAAGGGCAACGTCAATCTATTCAAATTAACTTTTTGACCAGCGAAAAAGCCAATGCAAAACATAAGTTTTTCCATGGTTTAAGTGCCAAGGTAAAAAAGATTTTTGGATAAAAGCAAAGAGGATAAATTTCGGTTTATCCTCAATTTAAATTGCGAACTGTCTCAACTTTTTATCAATGTCTAAGGTTCTTATCAATGGATAGCGGCGATAGATAGATTCCACAATTATAAATTAATCATTTAAAATCTTATTATTATGTGTGCTAATTTTAAACCGATCAGCTTAATACAAGTTCAGCAGCTTGGCTTACCCGCGATACCTTTCTCGTATGAAGATGAAATATTTCCAAGCTTTCAAACGCCGTTATTATTTAAATCTAATCAAGGGATTGAATGGCGTTTAGTCAACTTTGGTTTAGTGCCAAAATGGGCTGAGGATAAAGAAGCAGCAAAACATACTTATAATGCAAGAAATGAAACCCTGATGGAAAAGCGCAGTTTTGTCGAGGCTTTTAGCAAGTGCCAGTTTGGCGTGATCCCCGTGACAGAGTTCTATGAATCCAAATACATCAATGGCCGACCACAGCGTTGGGGGGTAAGGCGTAAAGATGATCAAGCTTTTTATATTGCGGCATTGTATGAGATTACCCGATTAAAAACCGGTGAAGTTGTTCGTTCAGCGACCATGATCAGTATGGACGCCCACACCCATCCGATGATGAGTGAATTCCATGAACCTCGAACAGATAAGCGTTCGGTGGTAGTCATTCCACATCATCGACTTGATGAGTGGTTGGGTTTACAACAGCCCAATATTTCGAGTTTTATTGAGGGTTTCCCTGTGGCGGAGTTTGAGTGTTTTTATTGCCCCAAAATATCAAATAACAAAAACTCGCCACAGTTGAACATCTTTGATGAAGAATCTTAAGGATTAATGTGCAAGATTCTTAAAGATGATTTTTAAATTTTCCATGGTTTTTTCAATTTGTAGTGGTGTTAAACCGTCAAATGACTGTTCAAGTACAACACTCATTAAATCATTAATTTTTAGCGTCATTTGTTGACCAGCTTCTGTTAAATGTACCCGTGTAATACGTGCATCATGTTCACAAGAGTAGGTATCTACAAAGCCTTCCTCTTTTAAGCGATAAACAATTTTGGTTGTCGTCGACATTTTTGAAACGATCATTTCCGAAAGCTCAGAAACACTTGCATCTGGTTTGGCTTCTAAAGCAACTAATAATCGTCGTCTAGAATTGTCTACCCCATACTTTTTAAGTACGTGATCTAAATTTAAAACATACTGAGAATGAACTTGGCTGATCCAATAGTATGGGAAATTTTCGATATTAAAATTTTCAGCTGCAGGTAAAAATTTTGCATATTTTTTAGTCATTTAGAGGTCCCTGTTTTTTGTAATTATTGCCATATATTAAGCGGTAATCATATTTTACTTTGAATACTTGAATCAATATGTGATAGATCACTTAATGAAAAAAACAAGTAAAATCGACGAAATGTAAATTTTGCTTGAACCAAACTTAAGTTAAAGTATTCAGTAAAGGCATTGTATAACTGTCTTAAATTAGATAAAAAGTAGTAATACCTTGCGTAAATTTAGTCGCTTCTTCATGCAATTTAGAATGAACAGAGTTCATTCTCTAGTTGTTAGTGTGGAATCGAAAGTTTCAAAACAACCGCAAAGGTTGATTTTATTGAAAGTCATTGAATGTCCCTGTGTCATAGTGGCTCCTCCTACGTATATTTCAGCTTGCTTAAGTATGAAAATTACCAAGAAGATGTTGTTAAAAGCAAGCTTATTAGTTAAAAAAATTAACATCTGATGTTATTTTAACTGAAAAATAAGAAAAATCAACTTGGCTTTACTGTTAATAATTAGGTTTGATTACGTCATAATGGGAATAAATCTAAGTATTTCCTCCCTAAATGCCCATATATCCGATTGAAAATCATTAATTAAATTAAAGCGATTTATACCGTTAGAAGGTAAATAGCATTTAATAACTATAGTTATACACAATTTATATTGAAAAAAGCTAATGACATTTTTGTTAGATTGAGTGAAAAATAATTTGAATAAGATGAACCGGCATCTGTAAAGCATCGAATTGATCATGCGAGGCAGGGATTACTTACAATTCACCCGTATCGCAAGGTTAATCATAAGAAAAATCTTAAATAAATGTAAAATTTTTGTGAAAATTAATTACAACTGCAAGATATTGTGCATAATTAATCTAATTTAGTTGAAAAGGTTTCATTCATGGATCCGTCGTCGTGTAGGTCAAATTTATTTTTCTTCTTATATATTGATAATAATAAGCAGGAGCTCTAATAATGGAATTTTTATTAGACCCTGGAATTTGGGTTGGTCTTTTAACCCTGATTGTTTTAGAAATTGTACTGGGTATTGATAACCTGGTCTTTATCGCCATTCTTGCAGATAAACTTCCTCCTGAACAACGAGACAAAGCACGTATTATTGGTTTATCTTTAGCCTTAATTATGCGTTTAGGCTTGCTGTCTATTATTTCGTGGCTGGTCACATTAACCAAGCCTTTAATCGCTTTTGGCGGGTTGTCTTTCTCAGGTCGAGACTTAATTTTATTATTCGGTGGACTGTTCCTTGTCTATAAAGCTGTCACTGAACTACATGAAAAAATGGAAGGAAAACCTGAGGTTAAAAGTTCAGGTGCAGTTGTTTATGCAAGCTTCTGGGCAGTTGTGGCGCAAATCATCGTTTTAGACGCAGTATTCTCTCTTGATTCGGTGATTACCGCGATTGGTATGGTCGACAATATCTATGTGATGATGGCCGCTGTAACGATTGCTGTGGTTGTGATGTTGATTGCTTCTAAACCGTTAACAGCATTTGTCAATAAGCATCCGACAGTCGTGATTCTATGTTTAAGTTTCTTATTGTTGATTGGTGTGAGTTTAATCGCTGAAGGTTTTGGTTTCCATATTCCGAAAGGCTATATTTACTCGGGTATTGGTGTGGCAATTTTAATTGAAGCCTTTAACCAATTTTCCAGCCGTAATGTTGAAAAGCATCAGTCGAAAACGCCGTTGCGTCATCGTACCGCAGACTCAATCTTAAAATTGATGGGAAGTAAGCTGGATGCAGATTTATTACAAAGCCCTGAAGCTTTAGCTGCTCAAAAAGCCTTTGGTGATGAAGAGCGCTATATGGTTGGTGGTGTATTGACACTTGCTGAACGTTCAGTTGCCTCAATTATGACGCCAAGAAATCAAATTTCGTGGATCAATCTTGAAGATGATGCGGAAAGTATTCGTCAGCAAATCTTGGCTGTACCACATAGTTTATTCCCAGTATGTCGCGGACAATTGGATAAAGTGGTTACGGTTGTACGTGCTAAAGAGTTAATTGATGTACTGGATGAACCAGAACAATTACAAGCCTTGCTTAAACGTAGTCGTCCGATTTTTATTTTTGAAAAAATGAAAGTGATTGATGCTATTCATACTTTAAGAACGTCTAAGGGTTCTTTGGTCTTGGTGAGTAACGAATTTGGTAATATCCAAGGTTTGATTTCTCCGTTGGATGTGTTTGAAGCAATTGCGGGTGAATTCCCAGATGCAGATGAACAGTTAGAGTTGATCAAACTGAATGATACAACGTGGAAAGCATCAGGTATGCTTGACTTGTATCAGCTTGAGCTGGAACTTGGCATGTTGGATCTAGTTCAAGAAGACTCAGGTTACTTTAGCGTAGCAGGTTTGATTTTAGACAAAACTCAAGGCGAAGCAAAAGTAGGCACTCAGATTGAACAAGAGGGCATTTGGTTTGAAGTCATCGAAATGGATGAAAATCGGATCAAGACGGTAAAAATTACCCGTCCAGAGCAATTTTCGTAACTGTTTTACGATTAAATCGCAAACAGATATAAAAAACTAAAAAAAATGCCTCATTAATGAGGCATTTTTTTTGAATAAAAAGAGCACTTAGATAGGATTACTTATCTAAGTATTTAAAACTAAAAATTAATTTAAAATATTTTGTGCCATTGTTGGCCATAAATTTTGATGTGACTTCTTAAACATTAACATATGACCAATGGCTTTATGACCTGTATCTTTCGGTTTAAGCTCTATCATTTCTGTGGTGGCTTTTGGATACAAGCGAAGTAAGTCTTTGACATTGGCTTCAGTGGCGATCTCATCATCCGATGACCAATACACAGTAATTGGGCATTGAATTTCGTTGTGATAGTCCTCGAAAATCGTTTTACCTATAGCGTTCATCACATAACCGGGTTTACTGCAAAATTCAGCCCATTGTTTTGCAACATTTTTGGGTAAATTTTCTCCCATGCCTAAAAACTTGGTTGCGCCATAGCCTTTGACTAAGCTTGAAACAGGGAAGATCATTTTAAACATGACAGGCGCCATACGTTTGGTTCGCCCTTTAAGTCCTTTTACATGTCCTGTAGAGCCTGAAATTGCAATCACTTGTGCCACTTTCTTGTAATTAGAAACAATGCCTAGTAATTGTCCTCCAGCACTATGACCTAAGAGTATGACTTGTTCTTTGCCTGTTTTATTCAGCAATGTTTCAATAGCAGCAGGAATATCCAGTTGTCCCCAGTCTTGGATACTTACAGTGGACTGACGAATAGGACCATGTAAGGACTCACCTATACCACGAAAATCGAAGACCAGCACATCTGAACCTTGTTGGGCAAGCCATTCTATAAAATGATGATAGAAACCTTGGGTAATACCTGTTGCAGGACAAACCAAAATAGGCAATTGATGGGTTGATTGTTTTGCCGGATAAAAACGTGCAGTTAAGCTATAGCTATCTGCACAAGTTATGGTTAAATTTTCAAATGTATTCATGACAATTCAATGGGTATGCTTTAATGATTACTTTACATAAGTTCTAAAAAGAAACTTGATGAAAGTATGACTTATGAGTCAAAGGTAATATAAATATTTTAAGCTGTTGGAATTAGGATGTTTTAAATGGATTTAGTGTGTTTAAGTTTGTCGGTAAAGTTAGCTTTAATATTTAGTGGGATTTATCTATGGGTGGGTATGCTAACAGGGGTTTGGAAATATTACCAAATTAGTCGATCAGAAATGGCTCGAGCTCATTATTATGTCGATATCGCACATCGCAGTAGCTTGCTTTATGCTCCAGCTACTTTGATTTTAGCGGTGATGGCCTATTGTTCAAGCTGGACAGAAACCACAAATTTAATATTTGTCTTGATTAATTTATTCTTTTTTAGCTTTTCAATTGCCAGTTATGTTTTGCATGGTTTTTTAAAAGATACGACAAATCAATTCAAAGAGCCGCACCAATTAGGAACAATGCACTTACCGAAAATATTGTTACGTATAGCAATGCTGTTATTGGTACTCGGGGAGATTGTTGCGACTGGAGGATTATTACTAGGAATGTTTAATACTTTGTTTTAATACTTAAATTTTTATGATTTTCTTATTTAAGATGGATGCATGGCATCCATCTTTTATTCTGTAATCTTCGCGAGTTTACGAGATTTATGGTCGACTACATCCCAAACATAGAAGGCAGCAGAAACGACTAATGCATAGGCAAAAAATTCAGGTTTTAAATTGCCTTGAATGAGTCCATGAATAAACAGAGTCACTAAAAGTGCAAGTGTTGTACTTAGATAGATGACCAGTTTTGTATTTGTCTTCAAAGAATTAATGAAGACTTGCTTATTGAAATGTATTGATAACATCCCCATTCCTCCTGTCTGCTCGACAAAAACCACATTGTTTTAGTCTGGATTGGTTTATTCAGTTGTACCATATCTAATTATTATTTCAAGAGCAAATAGCTCTATTATTCAAAATAATTATGACATATTTATTACAAGTGATGATTATTTTATAAAAAAAGAAAATATAAGTGATTTTTTTGATAAATGATGTAATTGTTGTTGAAGTAGTGTGAGCTAGTTATCAAAATAAAATACAATAACTGAATAGGTCTTGAAAGTATTTTCGACTAAAGTTGATAAAAATTATGCAATATTTATGCAAAAATCGAAAAAAATGACTATTTTTTCAAAATAATTCAATTTTGGCATGGAGAACGGTTCACTCATTCAAAAAAAGCAACAACGCGACTGAATTTATCTTTGTTGAATTAAAATTAAGTTTTAGTATTTTTAGCCAAATGTTTTTTATACATAGCGCAAAGCTTGATTTGATCTATTCAGGTGCATTGATCACATGTTTGAAGCACTAAGATGGATCAAACAACGCTTTAAAAATTGTGTCGCAAACAATAACGGCCTGTGGGGTAAACATGACAATTATTGATCACTGTTAAAATAAGATTTGGGTAAAATCAAATTTTAAGGATGATAATTAAAAAGCTTTATTTTTTAACTTTATCAATTACGACACAGATGATTAACACGATCAATGATGGGATCACCCATGCAAGATTCTGTTCATTTAACGGTAAGTTTTGAATCATCAAAGGTAAGCTGTCTTTAAAGCTTGTGACTTTAATTCCTTCAATAAGACCAAATAAAAATGCAACGCCAGTAACAGGTGCGATAACCGTGGTTGGGTTATTGAATTTACCCCAAAAGAAGCTCAATAGAATGACCACAATTGCGGGTGGGTAAATTGCACTGAGTACGGGAACTGAAAAAGCAATCAGTTTGGTTAAACCTAGATTTGAAATCACCAATGAAAACAACACCAAAATAACCACTAAAACTTTATATGGAATTTTTGTCAGTTCAGAGAAGTATTCAGCACATGCGCAGGTTAAACCAATCGCAGTAACCATACATGCAATAAAAATCAAAGCTGTCAGGAATAAAGAGCCTAAGTCACCAAAAGCATGTTGAACATAAGCATGCAGGATCACTGCGCCATTTTCAGCATTTGGAGCAGCATCATGACTGCCTAAACCAAGTTTAAATAAGCTGAGATAAACCAGCGTTAAACCTACACCAGAAATCAAACTTGCAATAATGGCATATTTGGTTACGAGCTTTTTATCTGTGACACCACGAGAGTGGATAGCGTGGATAATCACAATACCGAAAACCAAAGCGCCTAAAGTGTCCATGGTTAAATAACCATTTACAAAACCTTCAGAAACAGGGCTGGTAGCGTAATTGTTGATCGCAGGAGAAATTGAACCAGTCGGGATCAGAAATGCTGCAATACCTAAAATTGCCAGTGCAATAATTTTTAGCGGCGCAAGAATATGACCCACTGTATCCAATAATTTATTTGGATAAAGAGAAACTAAAGTCACAAATGCAAAATAGATAACGCTATAAATGAATAATGCTGTACCACCATTTCCAAAGTATGAGGAAAAACCAATTTCATAAGAAACAGTTGCAGTACGAGGTGTAGCAAATAATGGCCCAACCGAGAGATAACACACTACAGTCAATATTAAACTTGCAACTTTACCTAAAGGCGAGCTTAAAATCGCAATAGAACCTTCAGTTTTAGAAAGTGCCATAATGGTAATAACAGGTAAGCCTACAGCTGTGACTAGAAAACCTAGCGCTGCGAGCCATACATGTTCACCGGCTTGTTGAGCAACAATGGGTGGAAAAATAATATTACCTGCCCCAATAAATAAGGCAAAGGTCATAAAACCTAAAGCAATAATATCCTTTGTACGGAGATTAGTCATAAACTGTGGTTGAAAAAGCAAAACAGCGATTTTAGTAGAAATAGCTTATTTTTTGTATTTTATTTTATGGATAATATTCCCGTTTTTTATAAATTTTAACCAATTAGTCATATTGATTATATTTATGTGGATGATTCACAGTTAATTTTCAAAAATTGAAAAAATCAAAATTTTCAAAAAATATAGAATAGATAAAATCATCATATGGAAAGATTATACTTATTCTAAAATTTATGTGTTTGATTTTGCATTTTTATTGAATAAGATAGGCGGTAAATTGCCCTAAATGTATTGAAAAGGCATATAATATTTTTTCACTTTTGCGGACAGATCCAATGAAAGCTTCTACAGTCACCATTAAAACCGAACAAGACCTTGAAAAATTAAGAGTGTCGGGGCGTTTAGCTGCTCAAGTTTTAGCAATGATTGGTGAATATGTGGAGCCAGGGGTGACGACTGAGTATTTAGACGATATTTGCAATGATTTTATTGTCAATACGCTGAAAGTGATACCTGCAAATATTGGATATTATGGTTATACCAAAACCACCTGTATTTCTCCAAATGAAGTGGTCTGTCACGGTATCCCATCAAAACACAAGGTTTTAAATGATGGTGATATTATCAATATAGATGTTGCGATTATCAAAGATGGTTATTTTGGTGATACCAGCCGTATGTACTATGTGGGTACAGTTAAACCTGAAGCGAAAAGACTGGTTGAAACGACTTATGAGGCAATGGTGGCTGGGATTCATATGGTCAAACCCGGTGCAACACTCGGGGATATTGGCCATGCGATCCAACAAGTTGGGCAACGTGAAGGTTATACGATCGTTCGTGAATATTGTGGTCATGGGATTGGTAAGATTTATCATGAGCAACCTAACGTATTACATTATGGTCAACCCGGACAGGGCTTAGTGCTTAAAAAGGGTATGGTTTTTACCATTGAACCAATGATTAATGCGGGGAAATCCAGTGTCAAAGAGTTGAAAGATGGCTGGACTGTGGTTACTGCAGATAAGTCACTGTCAGCACAATGGGAACATATGGTTGCTGTTACAGATACAGGCTTTGAATTGCTTACACCTTGGCCTGAAGGCACTGGCAGCTACCCTGAGATTTAATCTTTAGACTTTGGTCTAATGAATGAATTATGATCGGCGATTTATTGTTTTTTTATCTTTGAAAATGAGATTTTTCTCACTTTATTTGCTGGAAATGTGGTTCTTTTAGGGGATGTTTTCGGTTGAGAAATATCCAATAAGTGTTTTTAAGTATTGGTTTAAATATTAACCAATCGCTAAGATAGCTTCCAGATTCTCGCTGTAGTTTCTATTGTTGTTTCAAGCTTTCTAGCTTACCCATCCTAGGGTAAGCTTTTTTTTGTCTATCGCTTCTCGATTTGCTTTGATTCGACGATTGAAAATTTAAAATAAGATGAATGAGCCTCCATTCATCTTATTGATCAAAATGCTATTTTTTAAGTTTAAAGTTTAAAATAAATGAAACAGCGAAGCCAAATAGTAGTCCCCAAAAAGCGGAACCAATACCAAAAAACTGAACACCTGATGCACTGAATAAAAAGGTGAGCAGTGCGGCTTCACGATCTTTGACTTCATGAAATGCAATCGCAATATTATGGCTAATCGTACCAAACAAGGCGATCCCCGCTAATGCCACGATAAAAAGATGTGGAAAAGACATCAATAGACTTGTCAATGTTGCCGCAAATAGCCCCATCAAAATATAAAAGAAACCACAGCTAATGCCAGCAATATAACGCTTTGCAGGGTCTGGGTGAACTTGGTCATCCAGACTGACAGCAGCACTGATTGCCGCAATATTCACGGTATAACAGCCAAATGGTGCAAGCAAAGTCTGCGCTGTACCAGTCCAACCAATAAGTTGGTTAACATGGGGTTTATAGCCATAACTTTTAATCATCGCAATCCCCGGTAAATACTGAGATGCCATATTGATTACAAATAAAGGCAGTGCCAATCCGAGAATTGCAGACCATGTGAACTCAGGTGTCATCCATACTGGTTTTGCCAATCCCCACTGTAAGGTTGGAACATGAAACTCCATAAAAAATGGACAAATGGTGATTCCAGCGATCACGGTAATCACAATACAATAACGTGCCCATAGCCGTTTAGTGATGATATAAACCGCCAAGAGGCTAAGAATAAATGCCCAGTCGTTTTGCATACTGGCAAATAGAGCAATACCAAACTTGAGTAATACACCTGCCAGCATGGCACTGGTCAAACTCTGGGGAATATACGAAATAATTTTTTCAAATATGCCTAAAAAGCCTAGTGTGGCGGTCAGTAAACCACTCACTAAGAAAGCACCAATGGCTTCATAGAGTGAATAGCCGCTGGCAGTGGCAATGATGAGTGCAAGTGCAGCGGTTGACCATGAGGTGGCAACAGGATATTTGAATTTCCAAGAAAGAATTAATCCTGAAAGACCTATACCTAAACCGAGTGCCCAAAACCAAGAGGTAATTTGTTCAGGGTTTGCGCCAAGTAATTGAGCCGCTTGTATGACGAGTACAGCCGAAACACTGATACCAATTAAGAAGGTAATGAAACCTGCAAATACAGCAGGTATAGAGAAGTCTTGGAGTAACTTTTGCATGATCCCTTGCTTTTAAATTTGATTGAATGGTTGAAAATGCAACCATCATACATGGATCATTTTAAAGCTTATAGGGTTAATTGGAATTAAATAGCAAAAGGAAAAATAAAATTGAATAAATTCTCATTTTGGGAGAATTTGGCTTTTTTAATCTAGAACTGTTTTAGTTGAAAGTAATTTATACTTACTTATAAAGATTAGATATTGCCTTGAATAGAAAGCGCAGTTTATCCAAAAGAACGATCCAAAAAGAATGCTTTAATCGGGAGATTTATTTAGCTAAAGCAGCTTACATCGTTGAAACAGCAAGCTTTATTCCAAAAGCACAGAACAGTAAGCCTACACAAGCAACACAACCTGCAGCAATTTTGTAGCGTGTATTAAAAAAAGTGGCGAGTTTAACGCCTGAGAAGATCAAGATCGTCAAATAACTCATACTGATGATTTGCAGAATCACTGAAAGTGCTGCAAAGCTTAAAGCAGGGTAAGGGTAATCAGGGTCAACAAACTGAACAAAGAACGAGAGATAAAATAAAATTGCTTTTGGGTTGAGTAAGCTAATGGTTAGCGCTGTTCGAAATGGGTGGAATTGTTTGTTAGTTGCAGTATTCGATGTATTTGTTTGTAGCGTTTGTGGTTTGCTCTGCCAAGTTTTGATACTTGCGATCAGTAAACGAATACCGAGATAAGACAGATAGCTTGCACCAACAACTTTGAGAATGATAAATAACCAAGGAAAGGCATGTAGTAGAGAGGCAGCACCTAAAACAGTGCAGAGAATCAGGATTAAATCTCCTGTAAATACGCCTAAAGCACCGATATAGCCCGTTTTAATTCCAAATCGAGAGGCAATTGACATCACATACAATGAGTTAGGACCGGGTAAAATGACGATAAAAATAGTCCCTAGTATATATGTCACAATATCGGTAATACCAAACACAACATTCTCACTGTATAAGAAAAGCGAAATAAAAAAGCCGAGTGTTTATGATAACAAACTCGGCTTTAGAGTGTGAGCGATTTTAGTGCAATTTTAACCAAAAGCGCATCTACAATTTAGATTTATATAAATCATTCTAAATACATAGATTAGTCAATAAAATCAGCATCTAGGCCAAAAGATTGACGCAATAATAATGCAAGTTGTTCACGCGCTTTGATAAAACCGTCAATCCCGCTTTGCAATAATTGGAATGCCATTAAATCAGCTTCCAATTGTTGTTTAAATTCTGCTTTAGAGATCTCTTGATGTTCTTGAGCAGTCTGATCAGTGTCTAAGCTGAGTTGAGAAACAACATGACGTTGATCATTGTTCAATTTTTCAAGCAGACCCGGTGCAACGGTTAAAAGGTCGCAACCTGCTAAACCTAAAACTTGGTCAATGCTACGGAAGCTTGCGCCCATCACTTCAGTTTTGATTTGATGTTGCTTGTAGTAATGATAAATTTGTTTAACAGACAATACGCCTGGATCTTTCTCAATTGGATAGCTTTCTACATTTTCAGCTTTTTTAAACCAATCTAAAATACGACCGACAAATGGAGAAATCAAAGTAACATTGGCATCTGCACAGGCTTTGGCTTGGTGTAAACCAAAAAGCAGGGTTAAGTTACAATGAATACCTTCTGCTTCAAGTACTTTCGCTGCCTGAATACCTTCCCATGTAGAGGCAATCTTGATCAAAATACGGTCTTGGTCGATCCCATATTCTTTATACAATGCAAGTAGCTCTTTAGCCTTGGCAATGGTTTCTTCGGTATTATAGGAAAGGGCTGCATCCACTTCTGTTGAAACACGACCTTCTACAACATTTAAAATTTCGACACCCAATTTGACGGTGAGAATATCGATGGTGCGTTCGACGAGTGCATCTAATTCATAACCTTCTTTTTTTGCTTGAGCATAGGCATCTTCAATTAGCTCACGACTTTCAGGCTGTTGTGCTGCTGCTGTAATGAGTGAAGGGTTAGTCGTTGCATCCAAAGGGCGAAATTGTTGAATTGCGTTTAAATCACCTGTATCAGCAACGATAGTGGTTAAGCGTTTTAATTGATCTAATGCAGATTGTGTCATTACCGATTATTTCTTAGTTAAAATATTTGTGATTTATTTATAACACAATGCGATTTGAGCAAAACAGGAAAATGTACTGAAAGGCCTATTATTTTGTATGAATTCTTTGATTTCGAATGTAATTAATCAAAAAACGAGCAGCTGAGCCTAAGTTGCTCTCACGACTCCAGACTAAGTCGACAAAATATTCAAATTTTGGTGTGAAATCGAGCAAATCTAAGATTTTTAACTTATGTTTGAGCTCTGGATTTTCATTAAACATTTCTAAGGGAAGTACCCCCCAACCCAGTTCTTTTAAAATTAAAGCACATGCTGAGTGGTGATTGTCTGTCCGCCAATAGTTTTTAGAATAGAGTAATTCGGGTTTAATGGTTCGATCACGACTTGCCACGACAATTTGTCTGGATTGTAGGATTTGTTCAAAAGTAACTTGTTTATGTGCTGATAATGGGTGATGAATAGCTGAAACAGGAACCAAGGCTTCTTTTTTAAATTCGACAAATTGCTCACGGCTTTCAAGTATTTCACGTTCAAACATCAATGCCAGTTGTGCCGTCTGATTCATCAGCATTTTCAGCGCATCTTCTTGTGGTGCTGAGAAGATATTAATTTCTAAAGTTGGAAAGTGCTCTCCCAGCAGTGCAATGTATTCAGCCCAGTCTGTATGCAATAATTCTGAAACCACCACGATATTTAATGAGGATTCCAAGCCTTCGCTAAGCGCAATCGCTTGTTGTTTCCACTGATTCATTTCTACCAGCAGTTGTTCAGTTTTTTCATATAAGCGTTGAGCTTGAGGTGTGGGTATTGGTTCCCGCCCTACACGATTAAAGAGTTTTAGATTTAAGTCTATTTCCAAGTTGGCGATAGACATACTGACAGCGGAGGGAACTTTGCCAAGCTGTCGTGCTGCTGCTGAAAATGAACCTGTTTCCATCACCGTTTTAAAGATGGTGAGTTGTTCTTGGTTGATATTCATGCGCTTGGCACCATTATGTTTAGTTTTTCAGTCATTAAATTTACTCCAATTCACGCAACCTTTCAATAAAATTGAAAGAACCTGACTCGATTGATCAATATTATAAAAATATAATGCAACCATCGAATCAAGAAAGAGTAGTTTTAAATGATGATTTCCAAAAGAAGGATTATTCATGCATTAAGCTATGAAGTCATCCTGTTGGTGATCATAGCGATTGCATTAAGTTTTATTTTTGAAGTGCCAATGGAAGTTACCGGCGTATTAGGTGTTGCAATGGCCGTGACTTCAGTGGTTTGGAATATGGTGTTTAACCATTTCTTTGAGCAATTTGAACGTAAGAGAAAGCTTAAACGTACCATTGGTGTACGTATTCTACATGCCATTGGTTTTGAGGGTGGTTTGATGTTAGCCACGATTCCAATGGTTGCTTACGCAATGGATATGTCTTTGTGGCAAGCAATTTTATTGGATTTCGGAATGACCACCTGTATTTTGGTGTATACCTTTATTTTCCAATGGTGTTATGACTTGATTGAAGAGCGTATGGGGGCAAAACCTGTACATTCTTAATTAAGCCTGCAATGCATTTATTTTAAATTTTAGTGAAAATTTCAGATGTGTTGCGATAAAGCTCCCCTTAGTTTTATTGAAAACTAAGGGGAGCTTTTTTATAAAAATTTAATTAAATCAATTTTCTGGAAAATTTGTTTGATTATAAAAAACTGCAATGCCACACCTTACATTCAAAGTTTAAATGCCTTTGCGTAGGCGATGCCTCACTTTTCGTAAGAGATTCCAAACCTTGCGCTGCAAACAAAGCTATGCTTTGTTTTTGCTCATGTTTGGCGAGGGGTACGTCCTTTACCCCCGCCCAACGGCGACATCCCTGTCGCCCCACTATAGGATCACCATCTATGATTCAAAAGTACAAAAATGAATTGATAACCAATTGTTACTCAAAGTTCATATAAAAACATAAGCTTCATTTATGATCAGTTGCTTGATAGAAGTCACTTGTATAAATAATTAGGTGGTTTGACTATAAGGAATAAAAACTAGGTAAAACATAATCAATAAAATAAAAACCCGTTACACGATCACAGCTCAGTTTAAACAAACTTTTGCAAAAGATAATTGAATTCAATTTGTTTTGTAAAATTGTTCGCCTACAATAGGGTCTGTTAACATTTCATAAATGGCTTGCGTTGTAGGCTAAAATTGAGCAGGCAAGGCATGAAACGAAGAGAAGAGCGAGACTATTTTCGAGTTTCATAACACAGACTGAGATAATTTTAACCACAACCCTTCGGGACTAGAGTTTTTTTGTCGCTACGTCGTTACGAACTACTCATTTAGCTGACTAAATTTCGTATTTCGTGCCTCGAATCGTCTAAAAAAACTCGTTGTCGCAAACATAGAAGAAGTGGCAACAGACCCTAATAAATTCAATATATGTAAGAGATGGATTGAGGCAAATATGGTGCAGACAGTTCAGGAGCAGCTGCCACATAGACACCAGCTTGCTGCTCAAGAATTACTTCAGGTTTCAGCAAATTTAAATAAGATTTATCTTGATCAATTTGACTATTTGTCCGAGATTACTGCGCACAACTTTTTCCAGTTTGATCCACAACAGCATAAATTCAGTCTGGCAAATCAGTTACTCAATATCTATTTTGATGAAGAAAAGGGTTTAATTTTTGATTTAAATTTTGAAAAGTTACCGCGTTCTTTAGAAAATAAAATCAATATCAATCGTTTTGTTCAATATTTCTCTGAAAATATTTATTTTTATACAACAAAATATCATGAGATACATCTGACTGATTTAAAGACCAAAGCCCAAATCATTCGCCAAACACTGATTGAACAGGTTTTTGAGTGGGTGGATGGTGAAAATCGGGTAGAGCAGTATTTATATAATATTAGTGAAGTAGATGCAGAACGTATTGATCAAATTTTGCTGCACTATGAATATTTTGATTATGCCTATGTTTCTGATTTTGCTAAATATGGTAAAGCAATCCCTTTAAGTGTTGAAATTAATATTAAGCATTTAGTGCTGATTAATTCTGTATTGGGTCAAGAGTTTTTACCGATTCAGTCATTGGTACCTAAATTTCAACAGGCCATTTTTTCTTTAGATCAGTTTATTCCAGCGCATTATTTGCGTATTTTAAAGATTTTCCACCCAGAATCATTACGCTTACACGAACTCAGTCAGTATTTTGCAAGTTATCAATTACTGGCTGTACATGCTCAAGAACAACCGCAAATGCTTGCTTATGCAAAATATATGAAACGGGGCTTTTGGCAATATCAGGATTTATTGAGCAAGCAGCACTTTTTACAAAAAGATGCTGAATATTGGGAACAGGATCAAGTTCCACAATTTCCAATTTGTAGCCTTAAGCGCACTGCAAATTGGCTATTTAAACAAGATGAACAGGTCAATGATTGGATTAGTCGACATATAAAGGATCCCAATGTCAGGATCACGATCACAGCATTAAGTCTGATTGATACTTCAAAGATTTATCCTGAAGTCACTATAAGTGTTTTAAAGTATTTTAAAAATATTGTAGCGCGGCTATTTTTAATTGAATGTCATTCCTTTGCAATTACAAATGAATGGCAAAATCACCAAAAGAACAATCGTTATAGTTTTTTAAAAACAGAGATTGAAAATAAATCGAATAAGAAAATAATTTCTAATTCTTATTTATATATCGAAGAATGGTTGGATTTCGCTGCGTTGATGTTGGCGGATCAACCACAGATGTATAAAAAAATATACCTTAAGATAAATCGTATCATTCAAGCATTTATGCTGTTTGTACAACACATTGCTCAGGGCTTGCCCACGCAACTGATTAAGTTTATTGATCCGCAACGACAACAACATGCTGAATTTTTTATTCAGTTGCAAAAGCACAATATAACAGTCGATGATTTCCGTAAAAAACTGAAACACATGCAGATTGGTCGTGCATCTAACCATAGTATTTACGACAGCTTTGTTTTGGACTATGTGATGCATTTATTTAATGATCATCACGATATAGAGCGGAATGTCACTTGGTCTGGTCTATATCAACAAGCACAGCGTTGGCATCAACATCATTATTTTGTTGATACCTTATCAACACTTAAAGAAAAAATAGATGTAGAGCATTGGGATCGCGTTGCACCAATGCAAAAGATTTATTTTGAAGAGTGGTGCTATGAAGAACTGAATAGCCTAAAACGAATTATTCAAGAGTCGTTGGTGTTTAAACACTGTTTGGCATTGTCCTATTGTGCACGGATTGTAGATCGTGAATATGTAGCATTTCATGTATCGAAAGTTGATGATGCGACTCAGGAAATGACTTTGGGTTGTTATTATAAATTAGGACGTTTGGTCTTTGATCAATTGCGTTTACCCAACAATCATATTCCTGATGAGTTTTATATATTGAAAGCTCAAGCTTTTATTGATGATGTAAATCAGCATTTAAAATGGAAAAGCAGTATTCAACCCAATGAAGAATTGGGGAATTTATAGTTTGACGCAGATCATTTTTGAGTGAGCGACTTGGCTTTAATTCACTTTTCATGATGCATTTGGCTTAACTTTTTATGCAAAAATCGTTAGGCTATAGCCGTCCCATCCTGTTTAGGTAATTCAAGGCTGTTATGAAACAAGAAACTGCACTCAAACTTATGAAAGCGGGTGAAAATGTCTTTTTGACTGGATCTGCTGGTGCAGGAAAAACCTATACGCTTAATCAGTACATCAATTATTTAAAAGCACGCAAAGTCCCTGTTGCAATTACAGCATCTACGGGGATTGCAGCAACACATATGAATGGCATGACGATTCATACTTGGGCAGGCATTGGGATTAAAGATACGCTGACTGATGATGATTTAAAGCGTATGAAAGAGCGTAAATACTTAAAAGAGCATTTAGAAAATGCCCAAGTCTTGATCATTGATGAAATTTCAATGTTACATGCCAAACAGCTTAATTTGGTCAATCAAGTTTTAAAATATTTTAAAGAATCTGATGATGCTTTCGGTGGTATTCAAGTGATTGCAGCCGGAGACTTTTTTCAGCTGCCGCCTGTAGGAAAAAATAGCGAACTAAATCGAGATAAATTTTGTTTTATGTCAACCGCTTGGGTTGAAGCAAAATTTCGTGTTTGCTACCTGACAGAGCAGCATCGTCAAGATGATTCGGCATTGAATGATGTACTCAATGCGATTCGTGCCCAGAATATTCAGCCACAGCATATTCAAGCGCTACAAGATACCCGTAATCAAGACATTGGCGATACCTACACGCGTTTATATACCCACAATATGGACGTGGATAGCATCAACTTTCAGCATCTCAATGCGATTGAAGGGGATGATTATCAATTTGTAGCGGTGACAGATGGTAATGAAAAGCTGATTGAAACATTGAAATCTTCTGTACGTGCACCTGATGAGTTGACGCTTAAAAAGCATGCCAAAGTTATGTTCGTTAAAAATAACTTCGATATGGGCTATATCAACGGTAGTTTAGGTGAAGTTATTGGTTTTGAAGAAGACGATGAACTAGGAATGTTACCTAAAGTCAAAATGACCGATGGTACAACCTTGTTGGTTGCGCCAGAAACATGGTCTGTTGACAATGAAGGTGGTAAAACCATCGCCAGTCTACAACAAGTGCCATTACGGTTAGCTTGGGCGATTACTATTCATAAATCACAAGGGATGACCTTGGAAGCCGCGGAAATCAACTTAAGCCATACCTTTGAAAAAGGTCAGGGTTATGTGGCTTTATCCCGGCTTAAATCGATTCAGGGTTTAAGATTATTGGGTTTTAATGATCAGGCGTTGGAACTGGATAGTCTTGCAATTAAAGCAGATCGCCGTTTTCAAGAGTTATCCAATGAAGCCGAAGTGCATTATGCAGATTCAGACTTAACCACACAGCACAATGCCTTTATTCGTCATTGTGGCGGGACGTTAAATACCACTGAAATTGAACGTAATGAAAAGAAGCTGGCGCGTAATAGTGGTAAAACCAATTATGCTTCGGCAACACTTGATGAAACACGTGAATTGTTTGAAAGTGGCTATGAGATTCAGGATATTGCGGTTGAACGTGGATTAACTCCTGCGACGATTATCAATCATTTGGCTCGTTTACATCGAGAACAAGGTTTAGATATCTCGATTGCAAATCCCGGTGAAGAAGTTGTAGAAAAAATTCGTGTAATTTATAAAAAATTAAAGAAACGCCAAGATCCAAGTCATTTTAATGATGATGGTGCGATTAAATTGCGTCCAATCGTTGATTTAACCAGTCCCAAAATGGGCTATGATCAGGTACGTTTGGCATTGTTATTTGTTGAGTGATAGATGTTTTTAGTGATGAATTAATGGCTAAATTTGAGAAAAAGTTATTAAGTCCACGTTTAGCTATTTTGTCTAAATGCAAATATTCTAATAGTTATAATCTCTGCTTTCAGTTGTGCCCATTTTATTATGCGCATGAATTGATAGATTCAAATATTTCTTTTGAAGGGTTGGAGCTACCATATCCATTTTTAAAAGATTTGCTTGGTTGACGTTGGTTTTTGATGAAAATGAATGTGATGCATTTAATGGGTGTTTTACCATTAAAAGTATCCATAATCCTGTCGATTTATACCAATTGGCATTTATTGAAAGTCGTGACGGTTATCTAAAAGTGATTGCGAAAATCAAGATTGATTTTGAGTTTGAGCAATTTGATGATTTTGAAAATCTAGAATTGGTGATCAATGCTACTGTTGCATCTCAGATCTTATGATTCAATCGTTTTAAGTGAAAAAGAATGCATTAACACAGATGCTTATTGATGATTTTGTTAAGGTCTATCAATAGAATACAATAGATGTCGTGCTTTGAATGAGATAAAGAACCATAAAGCGCCCTAGTCCAGAAATGTTTCATCTCATGGTTATTCATATTCTAAAATTAAAGTGAATTTCAGCATCGTATAGCTGTGTAGTAAATTTGGATGCTATACTCGCACTTTAACTTCCTTCAAAACCAGCGCTTTTTTATGACACTTACGCCACCTTAAGTTTATTTACCTCTTCTAATTTGTAAATAACTCATCACTGTCTAGTGATGTGGTGTAGTCGTTTGTGTGTCGTATATCACATCACTAGCCTATCAAAAAATCAAAAAAATAGGCGCTATTTATGTTATCTAATATCCGAGAACAATGGTTCTCTAACATCCGTGGGGATGTGCTTGCTGGACTTGTTGTGGGGCTTGCACTCATCCCCGAAGCTATCGCTTTTTCAATTATTGCTGGTGTAGATCCAAAAGTGGGTTTATATGCATCATTTTGTATCGCCGTCGTGATTTCGTTTGTTGGGGGACGGCCAGCAATGATTTCGGCAGCAACAGGCGCTATGGCATTGCTTATGGTCACTTTAGTAAAAGAGCATGGCCTTGAATATTTACTTGCTGCAACAATTTTAACGGGTGTGATTCAAATATTTGCAGGCTATTTGAAGTTAGCGAAGTTAATGCGGTTTGTTTCTAAATCTGTAGTGATTGGCTTTGTGAATGCTTTAGCTATCTTAATTTTGATGGCTCAGTTGCCTGAATTTGTGAATGTGACGTGGCATGTTTATGCTTTGGTTGCATTAGGTTTGGTAATCATTTATTTATTTCCGCTCATTCCAAAATTAGGAAAAATACTGCCTTCACCGCTTGTGTGTATTATTGCAATTACGATATTGGCAATGAGTCTTGGATTTGATGTGCGAACAGTTGGGGATATGGGGGCTTTGCCTGATACGCTTCCAATATTTTTACTTCCAGACATCCCTTTGAATGTTGAAACATTGAAAATTATCTTGCCGTATTCATTCGCATTAGCGGCAGTTGGTTTACTTGAATCTATGATGACAGCGACGATCGTGGATGAAATGACTGATACACCAAGTGATAAATATCAGGAATGCAAAGGGCAAGGAATCGCGAATATTGCATCTGGTTTTATGGGAGGAATGGCGGGTTGCGCAATGATCGGTCAATCTATGATTAATGTGAAATCAGGCGGTTTTTCTCGCTTATCAACATTCTCAGCGGGTATTTTTCTTCTTATTCTTGTTGTGTTTATTAGTGACTGGCTCAAAGTGATTCCAATGGCTGCATTGGTTGCTGTAATGATTATGGTCTCTATTAGTACCTTTGAATGGCGTTCTCTAACTAGCTTTAAAGCAAATCCTAAAAGTAGTAATGCTGTGATGATCGTGACCGTCATAGTGGTCGTGGCTACTCATAACCTCGCATTAGGTGTACTCAGTGGCGTTTTGCTTTCAGCGCTATTTCTTGCCATTAAATTAGAAGATGATATTCAGGTGAAGTCTGCTTTTGAAGGATCAGCACGTTTATATGATTTAAGCGGTCAGATTTTCTTTAGCTCTTCTGAAAAATTTATGCAAAGTTTTGACTTCAAAGAGAAAATTTCAGATGTCATTATCGATTTGACTCACTCCCATATTTGGGATGTCACATCTGTTGCGATGTTGGATTCTGTTGTAAGCAAATTTCGTAAGAATGGAATCAACGTCACAGTACGTGGTTTAAATGAAGCGAGTTCAATTATGATCGATAAGTATGGCACACATGCCAGAATTTAAATTAAGGAGACTCTATATTTATGTAGAGTCTCTAAAATCGGTATAATCTTAATTATGCAAGTACTTCGTAATATGAATTAGCTAAGATTCATTTATGGGATATATGCCACAAATGCTAAAACTAAAATTAGCAAGAGAGAATGGTTTTAGCTTGTGGAACAGTGATACAGCTGAAAAATATAATCAATGTAGTGTAAAAAAATAAAATGTTTGAAATAGTTAAGATGTTAACTTAAGCCCAATGTCTAGCTTTTAAAAAAGATTCAAACTTAAAGTAATATTTACAGATTAAAATCAACGAAATATAGATTAGTATTTGATTTATCTCGAATTCCTTATTATTTAGAAAATTTAGTATTTGGAAGTAAATTTGTAGAGCTAAAAGTAAGCTAAAAAAAATAACACCTCTATGACTTGCTTTTTCTTTTACAGTTCTCATAAATCTAAGCGCTAAAATGCTAATTTAGTGTTAATTTTACAGTTTTTTTATATGTTAATGCTATAATTCTTATCAATATCTAGTGCTTTCAAACGGTTAATACCATGCCACAAATGTTTATTGATTATTCTGACAATATTCAAAATTTAGATAAAAAGAAATTGATGTTGGGCTTAAATCATGCACTGTTTGATACAGGTTTAGTGGGGCAAGCACATGATATTAAATCCCGTATTCAATCAGTTTCGGATTATTTGATTGGCTTTGGGGATGAAAGTGGCGAGCAGAGTAATCAAGCATTTATTTTCGTACGTTTACAAGGTCTAAGTGGTCGTACTGAACCACAAAAAGACTTAATGACTGAAAATTTATCGCAATTTTTACAGTCATTTGAAGATTATTCTGCACAGGGTTTAGAAATTCAGCTCTGTGTAGAGTTTGCTGAAATGCCACGAGAAATTTATAAAAAAGTTTTCGTGCAAAAATAATCAACTTGGGGCTTAAAAGATAGGCCCCAATCTTTTACTTATTCATTTCTGAGTTCGCATATTGCTTTAACCAGTTTTGGATATCGCGCTTGTAACTCAACACCATTGAGTAAATCTCTTTCAATCTCGCCCGCCGCAAAATCATAGTGATGTTCTGGATGTTGTAAATATACCGCATCACGAATCTCAGACTCTTCTTCATTTTCATGATGGACGCTATATGCTTCATCAGCAACATAGAGTAGACCCTCAGCCCAAGTGTCGCCTATATCAAAACTATATTTCCCGCTAACAAAGTTTTGAATATCTTCTTGTATGTCATCAAAGAATTCCTTGCCTTTGAGGATTAACCAACATCTAAAATAAATAAAACCATCATCAGATAAATAGGCATCGAAATTGAAAATACCATCTTTTTCAGTAAAATCAGATTCTAAAATTGTCGAGAGTTCTGCGATTTCAGCGCTATAGAGTTGTGAGAGTTTGAGCTGGAGTGTTTTTTCAAAAGTAATCAGTTGTTGTTTATCTAATTGAGATAAATATTGCACAAGATCTTGTAAATGCTGGTCAATATCATAATCAGACCAGTGAGCATCTTTGTTGTGGTTCGACTGGTCTATTGCATCCCAAAACAATTTTTCTTCTTCTCGTAATGACATCAGTGATTCCATCGGTTTAAGCTTAATTTTAATGCTAAAAAGCAAGTTTATCTGTTTAGTCTAAAGACTTAAGACTTCTATGTCTGCATATTGCCAAATTTTATCTGCACTCATTTGATATATTTCATCTAAAAATGCGACATTAAAGCTTCCAACAGCTTGGGCTTTTTCAAAAGCTAATTTTCCTGCAATCGCAAAATGGATATGTGCAGAGATTGTTGCAATCGTGGCTGTTGTGACTGCACTATAAGCTGCAATTAATGCGCCTAAAGCGCAACCTGTTGCAGTGACTTTCGGCTGTAAAAAGCTTCCACCATTGACCTGAATCACACTATTAAATTCTTTAGATAGAATAAAGTCAGATTCACCAGAAATTGCAACACATTCGGTATGGGTTAAAAGTGCTAAAGCCTGTAAATACACTTCATTGCTTGATACAGTACTGTCTACACCTTTGGATTCAACTTGATTGCCTGCAAGTGCACTGATCTCTGAGGCATTACCACGAATAACAGTTGGTTTGAGCAAAATCAATTGATCGACCATTTCACTGCGCCATTTGAGAAATGCACCATAACCAACAGGGTCGAGCACCCACGGTGTATTTTTACTTGCTACAGTTTGTGCTGAAATTTGCATGGCCTGCATTTGTTCAGAGGTTGGTGTTCCCACATTGATACTTAATGCCGCAGCAATAGAAGCAAAGCTTTCCGCCTCAAATGGGTTATCAATCATTGCAGGTGAAGCCCCAGCAGCCAATAAGACATTGGCAGCATAATTTGCTGCAACACTGTTGGTGATACACTGGACTAAGGGCTGTTGAGTTTGTAACTCAGTCCAAGCATCCACAACTTTTTGTAAAATGACATCAGTGTGGGTATGAAGTTGATCCGTTTGAGAATGTGTAATATTTTCAGGATGATTCATAAATGCTCCTTACTGAGTAAAGTAGTGGTCTTGGTGTTTGCAACTGCGACAAAATAATGTCACATAATTTTGTGCATCATACTCAACCGTTAATTCGTTTGAGCCACAATACATACAGCGCTTTTGCGAATAGAAATTTAAGCGTGGTTCAATCTTTTTCCAAGATTTCCACACAGGTTGAAAGAAGATACCTTCATCGTAGCCTAAAAACCGATAAAACAGTATTTCACTCATCCTACTTAATGGAATATTCGGTGGACGTGGCAGGGTTGAGGTTTCCCATTTTTCTGCAATTGCGCGTTCTCGATATTGTTGCACTGTTTTTTTGAGAATATTGGTATTAATAAAGTTTTCGTTACGAACTTGTAGCGCCTTTTTTTGATATAAATATTCAAGCGCAGTTTGAATGAGATAGAAAATTTGCCCAACGGCTAATGTGTCGAGTAGGTGATAACAGAAGATTTGGAAGTTTTTATTGCCCGAAATCTGGATACCCCACGTGCGACAATAATGTTGGGTAAACTGTACAATTTCTTGATACAGCACAACATAGAGTGCATTTTTGACTTCTTCGGATGTTTTAAATGGGATACCTTGGCTTAGATTTTCATAGAACCAATGGCGTAGTTGTGTTGCGATACTAAACATACTCGGTTCGGAATAACCATCCAAACGAACATTGATATAGTATTGATGTGCATCATCACTAAAATCTTTGGCAACAAAAACATTGTCTTTAATCAGTTGATTGAGAAGTTGACTTTGAAAATAGTAATTGGGGGTAATGGGATGATATTTAATCACTTCCCAATCAATAAACTCTTGATGGTTGGTATTTTCATGCACCTGATTGTCTAAAATACTCAGTAAAAATAATTTATGTAAAAAACTGAGCTGGTCTAAACCTAATTCAAAATTATCTTTTTTCTTTAGCTTACGGGTTTCTTGCAAGCGAGTTTCTTTAATCAGTTTACGCCGTTTGCTTTGGCATGTTTCACAATGACAGTTGCGTTGATTGTTTTGAAAAACTTGATGATTGCAATGGCTACATTGGTGAAAACTCACTTCTTTCTCAAATTCTTCAGCTTCAACATAATACATACTTGCCTGACAAAGTGGGCAAAATGTACTTTCATCCAGCTGTTTTTGCAGAATTTGAAGCATAGAGATAAATATATAAATTATTAAGGACTTTTCATTATACACATCTATATAGATGAAAGCTGATTGCTTAAAATGAATGTTTTATAAAATATACAATTCAATGATGATTGAACCCATTGTATGATTATTCAATGATATTCAAAGACTAAATCTCAACGAGCGAATCCATTTGAGTGCAAGTTTAGATGTTTCGGAATGGGATCATTTTTTAATCTTTTTATCTGGACTGTACGTAGAATGCCATTATGGTATTTTCTTGCTCAAAGCACTTAAAAATATTCAAATTGATCCGATTGAGAACCGTTATATGGGGCGCTTCGTTGCGTCAAAACATATTGACCATTCGGAATTATTGCAGGATAAAATAGCGCAGTCTGGTTTACATTATCATTTTGAAAAGCAAATATTCGTAATCCCTTTACAAAAGTAACAATGTGGAGCTTTGGGGAAATGAAGATTGTATGGTTTATCAGTTTATATGGTTTAAATGCGGTAAATAGAACGTATCTATTGATTCTATTTACCGATAAAAGGTGATTTAAACAATAATCCTAACGCTTATCTGCCTCAATAAGCAGCAGGGCATGGTAATTCAGAATCCTCAAAATGCTCCATTTTAGCCTGAAGCAATGCCTTGGCTTTTTTAGCTGGAACTTTGTGCTGTCCTAGCATTTCATATTGTTTTAAAAGCGCAGTCACTTCACTGGTTTTTAAAGGAATGCCTTCACAAGTCATAAACATCGCAATAACCTGATGATCTAACTTCGCTTTATCCAGCATTTGCATCGTTTTAATGTTTTCAACACGGACTATATGGTCTTTAAAAATCATGTTGCACCTCATTTTTTGTTGAGTATTTTTATTGTGCGATATACACAACATTAAACAAGCAAGAACTGTGCTCAAAATGTAGTCGCTTTGAAAAAAGTGTAATGTTGTGCATCGAGGTGTTTAATGATTTATCGCGCACCAACGGGTTGGTACAATCCATTACCCTTACCAATATGTGATTGATAGATTGGAATCCATGGTGCGAAGAATATATTTTGTTTCCATTCATTTAGCACATTAAAACCGTTACGTGCAATTGCGATACGATGTTGTACATTGGCCAGATTGGTTGCTGTGAATGGTGCGCGTATAATCAGATAGGGGGTGAAAATTAATTTAAATTTATTGATGCCCACAAAGATATCACCACGTAAGCCTAAATTCTCTAAACTCAGCGAGAGCATAAAATTATTAATTTTAGCAAAATCACGCATTATTGGCTTATCCCACATCGGCTGTAGAATTTTTTCCTGTTCATGAATACTAAAGCTGATAGCTGCATCTGTAGCCAACTTTTTAAATTTTGATGAATAAATACCTGATCTAAGCGCTTCTTCATCTGCGATTTTTTGTAATTGAAACGCTTGTGTCAGGGTTGATCCATAGCCAGTCAGTTGTTGTGCTAACACCAAAGCATCATAGTGTTGATGCATAATACTGAGTCCACCAATATCTGCCATCACATTGGCTTGCCCATTAATTAATTCATTATTGGCTTGGGCAATGGTGGACTGTAATGTCGGTACATTCATCCCTGCAATAATGACACTTTGACCATTGGTGACATTTAAGGGATCTAAAGCATTGGACAATGAGAAGGTTAATGCATACGTAGAACGGACATCATTGGCTACAAAAATACCCAGATTTGGCCAGAAGAATTTTGGATTGTTACGACTGAGTGCATCGTAATACATTAAAATAAAAGCATTAGTTGCAAGTAATATTTTTTGTTGTGACTGGTTGCCATAAGTATTTATAGCAAGCTGCCTAACTGTGGAAAATTGCTGGCGAATTTTGCTTCGGATACTTTCGTACTGTTGAATAGTGGTAGTAATGGATGGGTCGAATAGAAAGGTTTGATTATTGGCAATGTTGTAAAGTTGCTGGTACAGGTTTTTTTCAGATGTGTTGAGGTTACGTTGTGCCATATTGGCATTCATCTTGTATGCAAGTTTTGAGAGCTGTGCTGGGCTCGCTTGAGTGGCATAGCTGGTTGCTGCCATTGTTTGTGTGGCATAAGGTACGACCAAAACAGCTGTAATACCGATGATACATCTCGTTAATATTGCTTTAAATCTGGATATGGTTTTCTTATTCATGGGGAACATCCTGTTAATTTGTTTTTTAGAATTATGCTTATTTTGAATGTGTGCTATTCAAAGGGTATAGGGTCTGCTGATAATTCGTCTATGTTTGCGACTACGTGTGTTTTTTAGGTGATACTAGGCGCGAAATACGAAATTTAGTCATTCTAAATAAGTAGTTCGTAACGACGTAGCGGCAAAAAACACACAAGTCCCCCGCTGCGCCTTGCGCTGCAAACAAAGCAGTGCTTTGTTCTTGCTCAGGGTTGTGGCTAAAATTATCTCAGCCTACGTTATGAAACTCGAAAATAGTCTCGCTATTCTCTTCATTTCCTGCCTTGTCTGCTCAATTTTAACCTACAACGCAAGCCATTTATGAAATGTCAACAGACCCTAGTTATAAATAAGAAAAAATAAATTTAAAATGTGCTTTTAGGACAAGCAGATGAATGGTTTTTCCAGTAAATGATAAAATTATGTGATAAGTAAAATGAATATAGTTTCATTATAAAAATCAGAACAAATCGCCATTGTCATAAAACTGTCATCACGACATTGCATAGTGCAATAAATTTTACATATATTTGACATAAGAGTAGAGCAATATGGCATTTAAATACGGCGTTGCTGCATTAGCTTTAATGCTAAGCGGATCAGTTTTTGCAGCAGTCACCTTATCTGCGCCAGAAGAAATTGTAGTATTGGCGGTGAACGATCAAGAAGTGAATTCAGGTTTAATCCGTAAAAAGAATGAATATAAAGTCGATGCAGGTCAAGTTGCGGTAAGTGTTCGTTATCAACAATATTTTGAACATTTAAATGGTGAACATGATATTTTAAAGTCGGGTGTGGTTACAGTGACTGCGCCAGATTTAAAAGATGGTCAAACTTATAAAATTGCTTTAGTGAATCCGCCTCAGCGTTTTGAAGATGCAAAAAAATATGCAGAACAACCAACGATTGCGATTTATGACAATAAAAACCGTCTCGTGGTGCAACAGACTGGTGTAAATACTGAAGCGAAGCCTTGGTTAGGTTCTGGTTTATTTGGCAAAGTGATTGATTTAACTTCAAGTAAAAAAGCGCCAGTAAATCAACCCGCAGCTGTATATGCAACAACGACAAGCCAATCACCAGCAACAACCTCAGTTGCTAAGACTACTCAAACCGTGAGTGATGCGAATTCAGCAGATCGCCAATTGATTCAAATTTGGCAAAATGCAACTAAGGCGGAACGTCAGAAATTTATGACTTGGTTAGCTGAGCAATAATTTTAAGTACATGTAAACGACCATTTCGATGGTCTTTTTTTGTATCTAACTGAATAATACAATTTTATAAAAGTTAATTTATAGTACTGTGGGGTTTGCAATGCCACATCTTTCCTTGAAAATTTAAATATCTTCGTGTAGGCAATGCCTCACTTTTTAGAGATAAAAAGTGACAAAAATCTTTCGTTTGGCGAGGGGTACATCCTATACCCCCGCCCAACGGCGACATCCATGTCGCCACACGACAGACACACCAGATATGATTAAATAATGCAAAAAGCATAAATGGATTGATTGATATAATCTTCATCATCTTGATGAGTATAAATTATTCTATGGGTAAGACGGAATTGAGTGAGAATAAGGCTTTTCTCTCTATCATTTTTGTTTTATAAAATACTTTGCTCAGCCTTAAAATGATAGAAATAAAACTTGATAAAATATCAGCTTAATTTTAGAACAGCACGAATATCTGATATTACAAATTTAGTTGATTTGATTAATTCTGCTTATCGACAACAAGACGGTCGTAGTTGGACGAGTGAATCAGAGATTGTCACGGGTGATCGAATCAATACCGAGCAATTAGAACAAGCATTGGCTCAAGATAATTTTCAGTTATTTGTTGCTGAATTGGATGAGCACATTGTGGCATGTATTGGTCTGACTTTTATCCAGTATGATGTGGAAATCGGCACATTTTGTATTGCAGCTCAATTACAAAATCAAGGTATTGGCAAATATGTTTTAGATTTTGCTGAACAGTATGTGCATGGCAAGGTTCTATCCAACCATTGTCATTTTACGCATTTCGTTATGTGGGTTTTAAGTGTACGTCATGAATTGATTGCTTATTATCAGCGCCGTGGCTATATACGAACAGGAAGAGTGGAGGATTATCCTTTAAATGCAAATGTAGGCATACCTATTGTAGATTTGCATTTAATCGAAATGAGAAAGAGTGTCGCGAGTAAAGCTTCATCCAATTAAAATAAAACCCTGAATAAATCAGGGTCTTATTTTTTCAAATATAGGACTTAGCTAAAGAACCAAGTGTAATAGCCCCATAGCATGAGTGGCCATGCGACATAGGGACTAAATAACCATTTCCATAACCAAAACTGTGGTAGAAATCCTACCCCATGTATAAAGCCACCTGAAATACCAATCATCACCATCATGAGCGCACTATGGTTATAGTGACCATTGGCATCAAGCATGGCGCCAGGGTGAATCAACAATACCGCAGCAAGAGGCAATGCCATCAAAAACGAAATGGCCATTGCAAACTTATTCGGCTTTCTTTGTTTTGTTGTCATTGCGATCTCTGTCATGGTTTATTCCTCATCCAAATCTTGATGATGTTCAATATAGAGTGCACTTAACACACCTGCAAAACACGCCATCAAGATCCCAAGAATCCAAGCGAAATACCACATAAATATTCTCCTATTTGCTTAGACACAGCCTTAGTACAGGCTGTGTGAGTTATCTTGAACATGTTTGTTGGTGATAACGCCCCACATTTTGTAATAACACCATGTGGTATAGATTAAAATAATTGGCACAAATATAGAAGCAACCACAGTCATTACTGTCAATGTATTCTTACTCGAAACCGCATCCCACATTGTTAAACTTACAGTTGGGTTGATACTTGATGGCATTAAGAATGGGAACAGTGCAAAACCAGCAGTTAAAATTGAACCAGTCACCGCTAAGGTAGAACCTGTAAAGCTCACGCCAGCTTTGTTTTTACCAGCACCAAAGATAATCAGGATTGCGCCAAGGATTGCAGAAATAGGTGCAAGCATTGTGATTGGGTAGATTGAATAGTTATTCATCCAACCATGGTTACCTGTTGTTAATACTTCTTTCGCAAGCGGATTGGCAACAGCATTGGTATTAAATGGCTGTACCAAAGTATATCCTTCGATGCCACCAAAATATAACCAAGCACCCACGCCCAAGAAGGTAACTAAGAAGAGTATACCCATCAATTGCGTTGCTTTAGCAGAACGTTGACGTAATACACCATCTGTACGTAGCATTAACCATGCGCCACCATGTGCACACAGCATCGACAAGCTTACTATACCGCAAACCAATGCAAATGGATTAAGCAGGGCAAAGAAGCTACCTGTATAAGTTGAACGTACAGTCTCATCTAAAGTAAACGGTACACCTAAGAACATATTACCAAATGCAACACCGAAAACTAGCGCAGGTACAGCACCGCCGATACATAGGCCCCAATCCCAGGAATTGCGCCATTGGGTATTTTGCAGTTTAGAGCGATAGTCAAAGCCAACAGGTCTCAGGAAGAGTGCAAATAAGACCAGCAACAGCGCCCAATACATACCGGAAAAAGCCGTTGCATAAACCATAGGCCAAGCAGCAAATAGTGCGCCACCCGCAGTCACGAACCAAACTTGGTTACCTTCCCAATGCGGTGCAATGGTATTGATTGCTGCACGGCGTTCATCATCAGTTTTACCTACAAATGGCATCAGTGCCATTGAGCCCATATCGAAACCATCTGTGAGGGCAAAGCCAATCAGTAGAACACCGACTAAAACCCACCAGATAATTTTGAGAAGTTCATATTCGATCATGATTGATTCTCCCCAGTTTGAGCTTGCTGAGCTTCAAGTTTCTCGAAGTGATATTTACCTGTATGTAAAGAGCTTGGTCCTAAGCGTGAGAATTTGATCATTAAATACATTTCAATAATCAATAACACAGTATAGAACGCGGCTAATGCAATGATTGATCCCCATACATCGCCAGTGCTTAAACTTGAGGCAGAGAGATGTGTAGGCAACACTTCACCAATGGTCCACGGTTGACGACCACCTTCTGCTACATACCAACCTGTTTGTGCTGCAATCCAAGGTAAAGGTAGTGCAAACAATGCAAATTTAAGTAACCATGGTTTATTTTCTGCATTGCGTTTTGCCACAGCAAATGTTGCAAGAATAAACAGGAGTAGCATTAAGAAACCAGAAGCGACCATTGCACGGAAAGAGAAGAACAATGCGGTTACATTTGGAATGGTATCTTTTGTTGCTGCTTGAATATGTGCTTCAGAAGCATCTGTTACATTTTCAGTATATTTTTTAAGAAGTAAGCCATAACCTAAATCTTTTTGGTTTTCTTTGAACGATGCCATAAGTTCAGGTGAGCGGTCACCAGCACGAAGTTTTTCAAGTTCGCTATATGCCACCATACCATTACGGATACGGGCCTCATGTTGAACCATCAAATCTTTAAGCCCAGTGACTTCTTTATCGAGTGAACGTGTGGCAATAATACCCATCGCATACGGGATTTTTATGGCATAGTCAGTACGTTGTTCTTCCTGATTTGGAATACCAAATAAAGTAAATGGCGCAGGTGCAGGATGTGTTTCCCACTCAGACTCAATTGCAGCCAACTTGGTTTTTTGAACATCACCAAGCTCATAACCAGATTCATCACCCAATAAGATGACTGAAAGTGTAGACGCTAAACCAAAGATTGCAGCGATGGCGAAAGAGCGACGCGCAAATGGTAAATCACGTTTTTTCAATAAGTAATAACTTGAAATGGCGAGAACAAAGATTGCACCAGTCACATAACCTGCAGACACCGTGTGAACAAATTTCACTTGAGCAACTGGGTTAAAAATCAAAGCACCAAAGTCGACAAGTTCCATACGCATGGTTTCAAAATTAAATTCTGAACCGACAGGATTTTGCATCCAACCATTAGCAACTAAAATCCATAATGCGGATAAATTCGAACCCAGCGCAACTAACCACGTCACACTTAAATGTTGAACTTTTGAAAGGCGATCCCAGCCAAAGAAGAATAAACCAATAAAAGTTGATTCTAGAAAGAATGCCATCAATCCTTCAATGGCAAGTGGCGCACCAAAAATATCACCCACATAGTGAGAGTAGTACGCCCAGTTTGTACCGAACTGGAATTCCATGGTCAGACCAGTGGTTACACCTAAAGCAAAGTTAATACCAAAAAGTTTGCCCCAGAATTTGGTCATGTCTTTATAAATTTCTTTACCAGAAATCACATAAGTGGTTTCCATAATGGCAAGAATAAAAGCCAGACCTAGAGTAAGTGGTACAAATATAAAGTGATACATCGCGGTCATTGCAAATTGGAACCGCGAAAGATCGACCACGCTTTCAGAAATCATCAACGTGTCTCCTTGATTTGGGAAGGACTGCCAGCAATACGCTCAGCAACTTGGTTATCAAAATCTTTAGGAATAGTCGGCGCATCAAACCAGATATGTTTGATCGTCATTAAAAGGGCAATCTTAATTATTAATATGACTGCAATTTCTCTGACAAGCCGACGGTTTAAATCGTTAGGTTTTAAGCTCATGCGTTAAGCCTATTATTTAAATATGCTTATATTATTAAACAAAACGCAACAAGAAATAAATAGATAAAACAGTTAAAATAAAAATATATTATTAAATTTAAATTAAACAATGACTTAAAAAATTGTGTTGTTAAAAAATATACTAATTTTTATTGATTTTAAAGTTGATTAAAACACTTGTAATTAATAAAAATAAAACCTAGTAAAATAGTATTGTTTAGATTTTATTAAACCAACCAAATTGGTTTGAATTAAATTTGGTGAAAAATTATTCCGATTAAAACGGTTGGTTTTAAAGCTCAGTTAATTGTTATTTAAAATATGTTAATCAATGGATCTCTTTCATAAACAAAAAAAATGATCGTGTTGACTGAATCGCATTGGTCTTGAAAGTTACTTTTTCTTTTTGAGAGAAGGTTAGGATGAGAGGTGTTTATGTTGATTTATGGTTTTAAAAAGGATTGATGAAAGAAGCTTAATCATTGCTGACTAAAAATTTATTGAATGACTTTCATCTACTCGAATATTTTTATGTAGTATTTAAATTTTGCTATAGATCTCTGAAAGAATTGATCATGAATTGCCGTTTTTGATTTGAAGGGCGCGTTAAATTTTGTTTATTTTTTCGATGTAAAACTATGACTTCATTATGTTTTATGGAAGTAACTAAGTTTAAAAATACAATGAGTCATTGAGCCTATGCGTTACACAAACGAAGGTTGAGTTGAAAGAAGACATTGGAAATTAATGTTGTAAATTAATACTGATCTGAACTAAATAGATGATTTGAGGTCGAAATTTTCTTGGCAATATAATGTGATTTTCTAAAACGTATTAAGATGATTTGCGATTGAAATTCTAATTCACCAAATTCTGGTTCGACTTGGATATAGTGCAGTTGTCCATTTTCATCACGGACCCGTGCTTGAGCTGAAAACCCTGGTCGTGCATTACCACTAGAGACTGTGGCCAGTCGTCCAAGCAAGTCAACTTGATTCAATGCAACTTTAGGTTTTATCACCTGATCCAAACAATGAATCATAAACACGGTAAAGAAGATTGCAATCACCAATGCGGGTAAAACCACATAATACCAAGCGGCAAATACTTGTTTGCTTGCAAAGATAGAGAGCTGTAAAAAATAGCCTGCAAAACTAAAATTTAATAATAAAAAAACGAAAATAAGTACTTTAGAAAATTTGACTTGTAACAGAGGCGACTCAATGAGCCAATCTGGTGAAATTTTTTTCAGAAAGGTACTTGGCCGTAAGCCAATATAGTAGCCAAAAGTTTCTGCCATACTCAGCAGAATTAAAGCCAAGACACTGAGGTGAAAGGGCATTAATTCATGTTCAAATAAGAATCCAAGCATGGCAGTTTCCAACCTTATTCGTCCTCGATGTAAATACCACCATCTGAATGGACTGAAATATTTACTTTTTCAAGTTTATCACCCAGACATGGTCCTGAAATACATTCACCTGTTTCAACTTCAAACAAAGCACCATGCGTAGAGCATTGAATATATTCGCCGTCTTGGTCTAAAAACTGATTTTCAAGAAATTCTAGTTCAGTTTGTAGGTGAGGGCAGACATTTTGGTAGGCATAAAATGCACCATCACGTTGAGTGATAAAAATGGTGTCGCCAGTCATTGTGTCAAACGCACGTGCCTTACGCTCTTCAATTTCATCGGTCATTGCAATTTTTTCAGACATTTATGCACATTCCTTTTTGAACGTTTCGAGTAGATCTGCGTATTCTGCAACGTCTAGGCGTGGTCCAAACTTAGACACCACTTCACTTGAAATAAGAATAGCAAGTTGTGCCGCAGTTTGTAAATTTTCACCATTATTTAAAGCATATAAGAAAGCACCTGAGAATGCATCACCAGCACCATTTGCATCTACTGCATTTACTTTACGACCTTGAGCATAAAAATGCTGTTTTTGATCTGCGACTAATGCACCTTTTTCACTTAGTGTAATCACCACATCAGTACTTAGTGTTTTTAATTTATTCAGCGCAGCTTCAACAGAGTCAGTTTCTGTATACATCATGGCTTCTTGTTCATTACAGAAAATTAGATCCACACCATCATCGATTAGTTCATTTAGACCTTGACGTGCATATTGCACCATTGCCGGGTCAGATAGGGTCAATGCGATTTTAACCTTGTGATCACGGGCAATTTGACGTGCTTGTTTTACGGCTGCGCGTGCTGAATCACTTGTAGACAAGTAACCTTCGATATATAACCATTGCGCTGTTTTTAAAGGTTCAAAATCCATTTGTAGATCTGAAAGTTCTGCAGTAATGCCGAGATAAGTTTGCATCGTACGTTCTGAATCTTCACTGACCAGAACCATACATGTACCCGTAACACCTTCACTGATCGATTTTTTCGAAGTTTTGATGCCTGCTTCATTTAAGCCGTCGAGATAAATTGTGCCTAGATCATCATTTCCAACACGGCATGCATAAAATGCTGAAGAACCTAATGCACTGAATGCCACTGTGGTATTGGCGGCTGAACCGCCAGATGCTTGACCTTTATAATTTTGGCTGGCTTTTAAATTATTGTATAGCTGAGTTTGGGACTCACCATCTGCGAGTTGCATGGTGCCTTTTTGCAAATTTTGTTCAGCTAAAAAGAGATCTGATACTTTAAATTCTTGGTCAATGAGCGCGTTACCAATTGCAAAAAGGTCAACTATAGCCATGTTCTTCATCACATCAATGTTAAAAATATAAAGTTTACACGAATGCTCAGCTTTACAGTAGTTTGTTGAAAAAATTTCAATTACATTTGTCAAATATGGTTTGTTGGAATTTTATAACTTGATGGTGTGCTGAACAAAACCTGTTTTTGAGATGATTATTACGTAATTTAAGCCATTGTGTTGATCAGTGTGCGTGATTAAATTAGATTGTTTCACGGTGATTGATTGAGATCGCTGGGGTAGGTTTTGTTTAGAAATAAACATAGGCATAAAGTTAAAACTGTCTACAGACCCTAAATATATTGGAGGTTGAGTGAATATTTTAATTCAACAGGTAGATCAATTGCCTGCGCAAATTCAAGATTTAGCCGTAGTTGCTGAAAAAGAAGGGTTTCATTTTATTCAACGTTTGGTTGATGAATTTCAGCAAGGCACCAATAAATTTAATCGACATGGTGAATTTTTATTGGTTGCGTTTGATGGAGATAAACTGGTTGCATGCGGTGGTTTAAATATTCAAATCAGTGAAGATGGTGATACAAAGCAGAACCCTGAAACTCAGCATAAAATTGGTCGGGTACGTCGTTTCTATGTATTGCCTGAATACCGAAAAACTGGATTGGGTAAAAGTTTATTGCTCGAACTTGAAAAAAGAGCAAAATCTAATTTTTCTGCCTTGTGCTTAAGTAGTGAAAAAGATGCAGCGCCATTTTATCAAAAGCAAAATTATGTTTTTGTCTCAAATCACCCAAATTATAATTACTTTAAATATTTAATTTAGTGAATTTGGAAATCCCTTGGCCTATAGCGCTTAACTTTGAGTAGCAGCATAATTCGATCAAGGGGCTGCTGGTTTATAGCTATAGGCTTTAAGATACTTTTTATTCTTGGAGATGAATCCATGTTGATCTCCAAAAATTTTTCTTGGTAAACATACTATAAATAGCCTAAGCAATTCTTTTCTATAAAAAGCTCTTAATACAGATAACACTTGTTTAATCATTTTCAGGGAAAGCCTATTTAGATTGGTTCACAATCTTTACTCATTATCAGAATACATAGAAAACATTAGCCTAAAAAGGCTCGAAGCATCACTAATTAAAATATTGAGTTAAAAAAGTTAAGTTTTACAGTGATGATAGAATCTTTTGATCATCACTTTTTTATTTATCTCATTGCTGATTCTTGATATTTGAACAGCAAGTCGCGATGAATCCTGATTGATTTACTAAGAATTAGTGTTAGGAATGAATCGCATTTATTAAAGTTTCGGTTATACTTAAACGTATAGATAAACATTTAATATTGGAGATCGCATGACTGTAGATGTCACTGAAACCTTATCTCAAACTGTTCATCCTGCGTTTCAGCTGGTACGTCAACACCATGTAGAAGCTTTAGACATTTTAGTGTCTGAATATAAACATAAAGTGACTGGTGCAATGCACTACCATTTAGCAACTGATCACGACGAAAATGTGTTCCTTGTTGCTTTCCGTACTCAACCAATGGATTCCAAAGGTGAGGCACATATTCTTGAACATACAGCATTGTGTGGTTCAGAGAAATTCCCAGTACGTGATCCATTCTTTTTGATGATTCGTCGTTCATTAAATACTTTTATGAATGCGTTTACAGCAGCTGATTGGACCGCTTATCCATTTGCAACCCAAAATAAAAAGGATTTCCAAAACCTTTTGGAAGTCTATTTGGACGCGGCTTTTGCGGCCAATTTAAATCCATTGGATTTTGCTCAAGAAGGTATTCGTATTGAGCTGGAAAATGGTGAGCCTGTTTATAAAGGCGTGGTATTTAATGAAATGAAAGGGGCAATGAGTTCACCGTCAGATCAGCTTTATCATCAGCTTGCGCATCATTTGTTCCCGAAAACAACCTATCATTATAATTCTGGTGGTGATCCGAAGGATATTCCTGACCTAACTTATGATGAGTTAGTGGCGTTTTACAAATCACATTATCATCCGAGTAATGCAGTATTTATGACTTTTGGTGATGAGCCTGCTTATAAACTGCAAGAACAATTTGAAAAGTTGGCGCTGTCTAAATTCAGCAAAGGTGAAACGATTTACTCTAAAGAAGAGCAAAGACTAACAGCTCCGATTGAAGTACAAGAAACCTATGCTGTTGATGCAGAAGATTTAACAGACAAGACCTATCATATTTTGTCTTGGTTATTGCCAAAAACCAGTGATGTTAAACTTCGCCTGGGTATGCGTTTGGTTGAAGGGATTCTTTTAGAAAACTCTGCTTCGCCGTTGCGCCATTATTTAGAAACATGTGGTTATGCACAGTCTACAGGTCCAATCATGGGTGTAGATGATTCTAACTATGAAATGACGTTCTATTGTGGAGTTCAAGGTTCAAATCCTGAGCATACTGAAGAATTTAAAAATGGCGTGCTTAATATTCTTCAAGATGTTGCGTCTAAGCCTATCGATAAAGACATGGTTGATGCAATTTTGCATCAAATTGAATTACATCAACGTGAAATCAGTGGTGATGGTACGCCGTATGGTTTAACACTGATCCTCAATGGTTTGGGCAATGCAATTCATCATAATGATCCAATCCATGCTTGGGATGTAGATACTGCCATTGCAGAAGTAAAAGAAGAACTCAAAGATCCGATGTGGTTATCTAACTTGATTCAAGTTCATTTATTGGATAACCCGCATCGTGTACAAATGACTTTAGTTCCAGATGCAAATAAATCTGCTCAAGAAGCAGAAGATGAAAAAGCACGATTGGCGAAAATTGGTGAGGCTTTGTCAGAAGCAGATAAAGCTGAAATTATCGCACAAACTGAAGCTTTAAAAATTCGTCAAGAAACTCCAGATGATTTGAGCTTATTGCCTAAAGTCGGTTTGGAAGACATTCCAGCTGAATTGGCCATTGTTCAAGGTCAATTGCGTGAAGTGATTTGCAATGGGGTAGATACACCATTAAATCTGTACCATGCAGGTACAAATGGAATTTACTACCAACAAGTATTGATTCAAATACCAGATCAAATTGTAAAATCGCCTTATTTTAACTTACTGTCTGTTCTCATGGGAGAAGTCGGTGCGGGCGAATATGATTATCTTGAACTTCAACAGTTACAGACGGCAGTCAGTGGCGGTTTGGGAATGGGCGCTTCACTTCGTTCTAAAACCGATGACAAAGGTCAAATTAGTGCATGGTTGACCTTAACAACCAAATCTTTAACGGATAAGTTTGATGCAATTCAGTTGCTTAAATTGGCTTTTGAGCAACTACGTTTTGATGAAAAAGATCGTATTATCGAACTTTTACAACAACGTAAAACACGTTGGGCTTCTCGTTTATCGGGTTCTGGACATAGTTATGCCATGCAAATTGCCTCACGTCATATGAGTGCGTTGGCAAAACGCGATTATGACAATACAGGCCTGGGCGCATTGAATTGGCTAGGTGATTTGATCGCAAAAATTGAAAAAGATGATGCGGCATATGATGCGTTTATAGATGAGTTAAAATCAATTCATAAGGGCTTAATGCTTGCACCAAAACAATTTTTATTGGTGTGTGAAGAGCATCATTCAGAGCGTTTAGTTGAAGAAGTGCAAACGGTTTGGGATAAAGTTGCAGTTGATCAATCTCCTGTCTATTTAACGCAAGTGGCTATGGATGAGAGCAATGCAGATCAAGCTTGGTTAATTCAAGCCAATGTTCAATTTTGTGCTTCTGCTTACCAAGCTGTAGATGTTGCCCATCCAGATGCAGCGCCGTTGATGGTGCTTGCAGGCTATTTACGCAATGGTTTCCTACATAGTGCTATTCGTGAAAAGGGTGGTGCATATGGTGGGGGCGCAAGTTATGATGGCAATGCTTGTTCGTTCCGATTCTATAGTTATCGTGATCCACGCCTTGCAGAAACTTTCCAAGACTTTGAAGCAAGTTTAGATTGGTTGTTAAACAAAGAGCAGCATGATTATCAGCTTGAAGAAGCTATTCTCGGTCTGGTTTCCAGTATGGATAAACCTGGTTCACCAGCAGGTGAAGCCATTACTGCATGCTATGCATTGCTTCATGGACGCACACCTGCGTTTAGAAAGCAATTACGCGAGCGCTTATTAAACGTTACTATTGACGACCTTAAGCGTGTCACACAAACTTATTTACTTGAGCAAAAGCCTGTAAGAGCTGTAGTCGCTCCAGTTGCCAAAAAAGAAGTGTTGGAACAATTAGGTTTTGAAATTAAGAAAGTAAATTAACCCTATAAATTCTTTCTGGAGAATTCTATGTCGTTCAAAAATTTTGAACGTACACCATTGAATCTGAGCATCTTAATGATGCTCAGTTTTGGTTTGGTGACCATTGCTCATGCAGATGATACTGCACAAGTGAATCCTGCAAGTACGCAAGCCTGTGTTGCACTCGAATCTAATGCTGACCGTTTGGCTTGTTACGATAAAATATTTAAAATACCTACAGTTGCTCCGCAAGTTTTGGTGTCAGAGCAACGTGCTGCTTTAGATATTCAAAAAGCCGATGTTGAACCTGAAACCCTCAAAGATAAAATCACCCAGAAAGCAGAAAATTTATTTGCGATTCATGGCGATAAAATTGATCCGAATACCTCATTACTTGATCGACGTTGGGAGCTTTCTCAAGACAGTAAATTAGGTACGTGGAATATTCGAGCGAACCAACCTGTATATTTACTTCCCGCATTTTGGACCAGTAAGAAAAATGAATTTCCACAGAGTCCAAATCCTCAAAACACCGTGGATGAAGATCAAAATTTAAAGTCGATGGAAGCGAAATTCCAGATTTCTTTAAAAACCAAAGCTGCCGAAAATCTGTTTGGGAACAATGGTGATGTTTGGGTCGGTTATACCCAATCTTCTCGCTGGCAAGTTTATAACAGTGAAGAGTCTCGTCCATTTCGTGAAACAAATTACGAACCTGAAGCGAGTTTGATTTTTAGAACCAATTATAATTTATTAGGTTTAAATGGTCGCTTACTGGGTCTGACTTTGAATCATCAGTCAAACGGACGTTCTGATCCGCTATCACGTAGTTGGAATAGGGTCATTTTAAATCTTGGTTTTGAAAAAGATAATTTTGCCTTAATGGTACGTCCGTGGTATCGCATTGAAGAAGATTTTCAGGATGACAATAACCCTGATATTAAAAATTATATCGGTCGTGGTGATTTGACCGCATTCTATCGCTGGAATGACAATGATTTTTCTTTGATGCTACGTCACTCTTTAAAAGGTGGGGATGACTCGCATGGTGCAATGCAATTTGATTGGGCATTTCCAATTAAGGGCAAGTTACGTGGGCATTTTCAATTGTTTGATGGTTATGGTGAAAGCTTGATTGATTATAATCACCGTGCGACCTATGTTGGTCTAGGTGTTTCGTTAATGAATTGGTATTAATCATTTAAAATAGCGTTGATTGGCTAGATTTAAATAAGAAGCTGTCTTTATATAAGGATATAAGACAGCTTTTTTGCTTCTGATTATTGAGTTATAGGGAAGAGTTGTTGTTTTATTTGGATAAGTAACGGGAAAGCTCAAGAGTGCTGTTTGCAGTATAAGATGAGGCATAGACTACGCAAAGAGATTAAAATTTTAAAAGTAAACTGTGGCATTGCTAACTTTTTTATAATCAAATATTTTTACATATAATTGATTTAATTTAAAATATTAATTATGAAAAATTATATTCTTGAGTCTGAGTTTTTCGACAGGTTGACTATATAATAAAAAACCACGCTATTTTTAACATGGTTTTTATAATTTGGCTATTTAAACACTTTATTTACGAAGTGCTGACTGTTGAATCTTCATCTTCTGTGGCTTTTGGTTCAGGTTCAACTAAAAAACCACCAGTCTGTCTATGCCATAAATGTGCATAAATACCATTTTGTGCAATCAGTTCCTCGTGAGTACCTTGTTCTGCAATTTGACCTTGATCTAACACAATCAAACGATCCATTTGAGCAATGGTTGAAAGACGGTGAGCAATCGCGATCACAGTTTTATTTTGCATTAACTCATCTAAGCTCGATTGAATTGCAGCTTCAACTTCGGAGTCTAAAGCACTGGTTGCTTCATCCAAGATTAAGATAGGTGCGTCTTTTAAAAATACACGTGCAATGGCAATACGTTGACGTTGACCACCCGAAAGTTTTACTCCACGCTCTCCGACATAAGCATCGTAGCCAGTACGACCTCTTAAGTCTGAAAGTTGTGGAATAAACTCATCTGCTTTGGCTTTTCTTACTGCTTCATACATTTCTTCATCAGTCGCATCAGGACGACCATATTTGATATTTTCCGCAACTGTACGATGTAATAAAGAGGTATCTTGGGTCACAAGCGCAATATTTTTTCTTAAACTATCTTGAGTGACTTCTTCAATATTTTGACCATCAATGGTAATTTTTCCATTATTGATGGTGTAAAAATGTAAAAGTAATTGAATTAATGTAGATTTTCCAGCGCCTGAACGTCCAACAATACCAATTTTTTCACCTGGTTGAATGTTTAAATTAAAGTGATCAATGACTTTTTTGCTGTTATAAGCAAATGTGACATCACTAAATTTAATATTGCCTTGAGTCACAACAAGTGGTTTGGCATCTTCTTTGTCTTGGATATTAATCTGACGACCTAAAGTTTGCATGCCATCTTGAATTGTGCCGACATTTTCAAATAGGGCAGAAGTTTGCCACATCATAAACTCAGCCATACTGTTAAGTTTAAGAATCATGGCTGTTGTTGCTGCAATCACACCAATCGCTGCTTGACCCTGTAACCATAACCAAACGGCAGTACCTAAAACACCAAAGAATAAAACGGCTGTTAGCAAATTGATGCAAAGTTCGTATGCAGTGCCTAAACGCATTTGTTTGAACACTGTACGCATAAACTCTTTCATTGACTCTTTTGCATACTGGCTTTCGCGGCCTGCATGTGCAAAAAGTTTTACTGTCTGAATATTGGTATAGGCATCGGTTACACGCCCAGTCATCACCGCACGCGCATCGGCTTGTTCTTTGGAAATTCGTCCTAATCTTGGAATGTAATATAAGGCTGCACTAATAAACAACGCCAACCATAATAAAAGTGGAATCAATAGAATAGGAGAAATTGATCCCAATACAATGCTGATGGTGATGAAATAGATGACAACATAAGTCACCATGTCGCCCAAAATCACCCAAAACTCACGTACCGCTAGTGCCGTCTGCATGACTTTGGCAGATAAACGTCCAGCAAAGTCATTATGGAAGAAGTCTAAGCCTTGGCGTAGCATTAGATTATGGAATCTCCAACGCAAACGCATTGGAAAACTACTGTATAAAATCTGATGTCTGATAATGGATTGCATACTGGCAAAAAAGATATTTGCCAATAAAATACAGCTTAAAAAGATCAAATTTTCACGATGATTTACTAAAAAGTCTTGAGGTTTAGACTGTGTTAACCAATCGACTAAATGTCCGATTTGTGAAAAAAACAAAGCTTCAAAACTTGCTGTTGCAGCAGTGAATAATATTAAAATCAATAAATAACGCTTAACACCAGTCGCGGCTTGCCAAACAAATGGAAAGAACTTGGTGGGTAATGGTTCGTTTAAACCTTTCGACGGATATGGATCGACTAACTTTTCAAACCATTGCAGCAACATAAAATCCTCGTGGAAATTTTATAGATTGATTAAATTGTAAAATATTGAAATGAAGTTACAACCTGAATAGCTTAAATTATTTTAAGGCAAATTCAGCAGAAATTGGGAGAATAGTGGGGTAATGTAGATTGTATAGTTTTCGCGGAAATTACACCAGTTATTTATATCGAATAAAAACGATTTATAGTATAGCCAAAGATAATTAAAAAATTATTGTACTTTGACAATCTAATCGTAAATTGAACATTAATCTTCTAACACTTTAACAATCATAAGAAAGTAAAAACACTGCTCGAATGTTTTTTACATGAGCGTTCAATTCTTAAAAGAAACTTTGCCTTTCTATAAGTACTATATTAAAATATAGATTACAGTCTATATTTCTAGGTTTCGCATGTGGACAGTCATTACAACGGATTTGTTTAATGAATGGCTTGAACAGCAAGATGATTCAACACAGGAAAAAGTCTTAGCTGCATTGGTCGTTCTACAACAGCTGGGGCCAAGTTTAGGTCGCCCTTTAGTTGATACCGTAAATGACTCGAAATTCACGAACATGAAAGAATTACGTGTTCAGCATAGAGGTAAACCACTAAGAGCCTTTTTTATATTTGATCCATTACGACAGGCTATTGTGCTTTGTATTGGTAATAAGGGCGGTAAAAAGCGTTTTTATAAAGAGATGTTAGATATTGCAGAACAGCAATACGAACTTCATCTTTCAACCCTAGGAGATCAATCTAATGGCTAAAACCTTACAGGAACTATTGGCTGGTCGCTCTCCAGAGAGTCAAGACCGAATTCAAAAAATGGCTGATGAACTACGTTTACAAACGCAGCTGCATCTTATTCGAGAAGAATTAGAGATTTCGCAAAAAGAATTAGCTGAGATACTTGGAATCAAGCAGCCTTCACTTTCAGCAATTGAAAATCGTGGTCATGATCTTAAAATTTCAACAATAAAGAAATATGTTGAAGCAATGGGAGGGAAGCTTCGCATTGATGTAGAGCTTCCCACAGGAAAACATATTGAATTTAATGTTTAACTGTTGAAAATGGAAGCGATAAGCTTCCTTTTTTTGATAGGAATGAGCACGATTATGCTGAAAATTATCTAAACTTAAATTTAATTGAGTCTAGAGCTGTGTTAAAACGCTAAATGTCTACTTTTTTATTTTGGGTTTTAAATCATTTACAAAGAGTATCAATCCAAACAGTATTGGACTACTCAGTATGCACAAGGCCACAAAAGAGATGCTATTGCCATAATTTAAACTGAATAAAAATAAAGCCAAGATGATCAACGCAAACGAGATAACTTTTACCAATTTCACATGTTGCGCTAAAACAGACAATTTACTTTTCTGAGTCTTGGCGATCTGCTTTGAGCTGATCAAATACAAGCTATAACTGGCAATCAGGATCAGGAGAAATGCAAATACCAATATCATGACACAGACTCCTGCGCTGATTTTTGTTCCAGTTTTTTCTTGATCTTCGCCACAGCTTTGTTTTGAATCGGTGTGATTCTTTGATGTAAAAAAATCGCTAAAATGGCAAATAACCAGATCATTAAGTCCACACGTAAAAATAACCAATAGTCCTGTAATGAATGAATATATTGATTAGAAATTAGATAATAGACATTTAAAATAGGCAAGGCTAATGTCATGGCAATCAGCAACTTGAGCTGAGTTTTCCAGAGATATTGTTGTTTTGTACAGAGCGCAATTATAAAACTGAATAACCACAAAGTGAAAAATGTATAGACTTCATAATTCGGTGTATCTGCTTGAAGTTGCACAAAACGATTAGCATATAAATAACCCAACATCGCAATGGGTAAACCAATAATCATCGTGGTATTAAGTCGATTTACCAGATAATGCCCAAAGTGAAAATGATCATTTTTCTTTTGTAATTGTCGTTTTAAACTCCAGAGCAATAAGCCCGAAGCAATCATTGCACAGCCCAGAAGACCAGAGAAAAATAAACCTAAACGCAATAAAGGTTGGGCAAAATTCGCCATATGCAGTCCATACATACTGGCATTTAATGTTGCTATTGCACTGTTATTACGAGTATTCCCAATTAAAGCACCAGTAGCGCCATTAAAGCTAAGTTGTGCTTGATTACGTGTAATCGAATGATCTTCTAAGGCAGTAATCGTGAGCTTGGCAAGCTGTGTATTGGGTTGATCTACGGTAATGTTATCAATATTAGTTTTTCCCCATTGCTGTTGGGTTTGTTGCAGGAAATGTTGAATAGATAACATATTCTTCGGCTGTGCTTCTTGAGCCTTGTTAGCTGTTGAAACATGACGAATTTCATCAAAATACTGATATGGATTATCTGGATAGGCTTTTTTCATCCCTGCGGGGAAAAGCAGATAGAAAAAGATCGCTAAGCCGGTAAATGTAATGGTTAAGAAAAAGGGCAATGCGATTACCGAACTTACATTATGAAAATCTAAATATGAACGCTGACCTTTAAATGCTCTTAAGGTAAAGAAATCGGTAAATATCTTTTTATGGGTAATAATGCCTGAAATTAAGGCTATAAACATGATTAAAGCTGCAAAAGTCACAATCAAACGCCCAATCGAATAAGGCATTCCATAAAGCTGATAATGAAACCCATAGAAGAAATCACCGCCTTGTGTGGCAGAAAGACTCAATTCTTTACCTGTATTGGCATCTAAAGTTTTACTTTCATAACCACCATCTGCTTTTTGCCAATAAATTTTATTTGCAGGGGTATTCTGGTTTGCAACGCCGATATACCAACTTTTTGCATCTGGCGCATTTTTTTGCAAATAAGTAAACGCAGACTGTATAGCGGATTCCTGTTTGATTTGCATACTCGCGAATTGTGGTTGCATCCACATACTAATTTCATGGCGATAATATGTTACAGAACCCGTCAAAAAAATTGCAAATAACAGCCAGCCGAAGGTAAGCCCGATCCAAGAGTGTAACCATGCCATAGATTGACGAACAGATTTATGCATGAGTTAACCTATAAACTTGGAAAATAGGAAAAAAGTAGCGACCAGAGCTAGGCTGATCAGCGTAAGTTTCTTTAAAGAATGTATGCAAAAGCTTAGAATCACAAAAAAAATGTAAAAAATAAGTGCGCTAAATGCCGCCAAGTAAATAGATTCAGCTTTGGCAAAATAAGGATAAAACACATCAATTAAAGCTAAGGATACTAAATAACTGCACACATAGCCCATACCAAAAGCCAGTATAAAACGATAGAGCACTGATAAAGGGTAGAGCACAATCTGCATAACGATCACTTTCTTGCAATTGAAAACGCCTTAATCTTAAAAGATTAAGGCGAATTCAGATTAGTATTTAAATTTTACAGCAACACTATAGTTTGCAGATGGGCCATAAAAAGCCTGACCATCTGGGAAGCTATATAAATATTTTTTGTCTGTCACATTGTTTGCATTTGCCTGTAGCGAAATATGCTTATTCAAGTCATAGCTACCCATCAAATTCACTAAAGCATAAGCATCTTGGGTAATTGTACTCTTTACAGAAGAGTCATACAGCTTGGTCGCATCTTGCCATTGTAACGCTGCGCCAATTTTCAGTTTAGGTATAGCTGGAATAGTATAGGTGGTTAAAAGATTAATGGTTTGGTTAGGGTTGTAAGTACGTGCCTCTCCACCATTTTTTAAATCTTTTAAACTAAATTGGCTATAACCGAATGTCAGATTTAAATGATCTGTTAATTGTCCAGCCAGTCCAACTTCTACCCCTTGAGAACGCAAGTCACTGGTTTCAACTTTTCGATTGAGAGGGTTTCCGTCAGAGTTACGTAATGGGTAATTACTTTGTTCTGTACGAAACACCGCCAAAGTTCCAGTGAGTTTGTCATCTAGCCATGAACTTTTAATACCTGCCTCATAGCTTTCGCCTTCAACTGGTTTGAGTGCTTTATTATCAGTACCTAATCCAGATTGTGGGCGGAAAATGGAGGTATAGCTTAGATAACCCGTGTATTCAGGGTTAAAGTTATAGGTAATGCCAGCATAAGGAGATACTTTGTTTTCATCATAGGCCATTGATGAACCATAACTTTCACCTTCACTTTTAGCTTGAACATAATTTAAACCGAGTAAAAGTTTTAAATCATCGTTTAAGTGTAGGCGTGTTGCAGCATATACAGAATTGAGCTTTTGAGTATAGTTTGCAGCATCACTAAACGCTGACCAAGTTACTGATTGAGGTGTCCAGCTTGCCCAGTCCGTGGTTTGATTATTATTTATATTGCTGTCATTAATTGTGCCTGAAGTCTGTTGATCATATTGTTTACTTTGTAGATAACTATAACCCAGTGTCGCTTCGTGTTCACGGCCAAATAATGAATATGAGCCTTGTAGATTTAAGTCAGCAAAATGTCTTTTTAGACTTTCTTTTCCGCCCCAAGCGGTAAGGGCTACACCCGCTCCATTTTGATCAGGGTAACCAAAATAATAGAGTAAGTTACTGTTGTGATCGGTTTGGGTATAATTATAGCTAAGCTTTGCTGTCCACTTATCATTAATTTTTTGCTTTAGCTCAGCAAAAGCATTTTGTGACTTATTGTCCCAATAGGCCCAATCTGGATTAGGATTATAATTTCGGTTATAAGAAAGTTGATTTCCATCTGCACCGAGAAGTGGTAAAGCACCCCAATTATTTGCATTAGGTTTGTTTTGTTGTTGGCTATAACCGACTGTCAATAATGTGCTATCACTTAAATCCGCATCAATGATGCCAGAAAATCCATTTTTCTCGGATGAATAGCGATCTAGATAAGAATCTCCAGTTTGTTCATAACCCATCAAACGTCCGCGGATGCTGCCTTCTTTGTTTAATGCACCTGAAACATCTGCTTCATAGCGTTGGGTATTCCAAGAGCCATAACTTAGCCCAGCATTGGCTTGAAATTCTTGGGTAGGACGCTTACGGATATAATCGATTGTTGCGCTTGGATCACCAAAAGCATTGGTTAAGGCATCTGCACCTTTAATCACATCAATACGATCATAAAAATATGTATCAGGGTTGGTATTATTATAATTGTAGCTGCTAGAAGGGAAGCCGACACCATCAGTTAAAATATTTGAGATTTCAAAACCACGAGCAGTGTAGGTTGAACGTTCGGTTTCTTGACTGCTGACAGTAATCCCAGGTGTATTGCTTAAAGCTTCACGCGCACTATTGAGCGCAAAATCATTTAATTGCTGACGTGTCACCACATTCACTGTCTGTGGTGTTTCTTTAACAGGAATATTCAGCTTGGCAGCGCTTGCAGATTTTTTAACGATATAAGATTTTGATTGTTCAGAGCTTAATTCAGTTTGATCAGCTGTGGCTTGAACTGAAATCGTGGGTAGATTTTCAATATCTGCAGCAAAACTCTGCTGAGCACTGAATACCGCTAAACTAAGAAGAGAGAACTTAAAACTGTGTGGGAGAGAATTCAGCATTGCTTATCTTAAATGATAATAATTATCGCTTAGTTTATTGTTAGTAGCATGAGCTTACAATAGTCGTGCAATTGAAAATATAAATAGAAAATAAAATAACGATAGAAAATTAGATGAATTGTTATATAAATTCACGCATTTGCCATACCAGTATCCTGTTTTGACTATTCACAATTAAATCCTATGAATATGCTATCATGCACTTATAGTGCTGATCAGGAAGAATATCTTGCAAAATCGAAAGCTTAAAATTGGAATTGTCGTAGGTGAGGTATCGGGGGATACTTTAGGCGCAAAACTTATTCGTCGTTTTCGTGAACAGGGTATTGATGCAGAATTTGAGGGGATTGGTGGTCCTCAAATGATTGCAGAAGGATTTAACAGTTTTTATTCAATGGATATTTTATCTGTGATGGGAATTGTTGAAGTGCTTAAAGATTTAAAAAAATTATTTGCAGTACGTGATGGTTTGGTCGAGAGATGGTCTGCCAATCCCGTAGATGTTTTTATCGGTATTGATGCGCCAGACTTTAACTTACGCCTTTCAAAAAGTATAAAACAGAAAAACTTGCCTATTAAAACGGTGCAATATGTCAGTCCATCTGTATGGGCTTGGCGACAAGGACGGGTGCATGGCATCAAAGCCAGTGTTGATTTAGTGCTTTGTCTATTTCCTTTTGAAAAAGGCTTTTATCAACGGTATGACGTACCAGCAGCCTTTGTTGGGCATCCACTGGCAAGTCAATTGCCATTACAAAATCCAATTTTGGATGCAAAGCAAGAGCTTGGTTTAGATATCAGTCAAAAGCATATTGCCTTGTTACCGGGAAGTCGGCGTGGTGAGATTGAACGACTTGGACCGTTAGTTTTGGATGCAGCAAAAATTCTTTATCAAAAATATCCAGATTATCAGTTCCTGATTCCTGCTATTAATGATTTACGCAAACAGCAAATTCAGGAATTATTAAAGCATTATCCAAGTGATTTGGTCGCAAAAATTCATTTACTGGAAAATACCGATAAAGAATCAAAAATTGGTCGTCAGGTCATGAATGCTGCCAATATTGTGGCTTTGGCATCAGGGACAGCGACACTTGAAGCATTATTGTTACATCGCCCAATGGTGACTTTTTATAAGTTGAATTGGTTAACTTATGTGATTGCTAAATTTTTAGTGAAAATTCCGTATTATTCATTGCCGAATATTATTGCGGGTAAAAAAGTGATTCAAGAGCTTATTCAACAAGATGCCACAGCAGAAAATTTGGCCAATCAAATTGAAAAATTAATGAATATTGAAACTGCACAAATTCAGGTGATGCAATTGATCACCATGCACAAGCAACTTTTGGCTGGAAATAGTGAAGATCCGGTTCAGGCGATTTTAGCAATTTTAACACCTTGATTTTTAACGCTAGCAACTGATTAAGCAAATATTCGTTTGCTTAATCAGTTGCTGGAAAACCTTGTAATCAGTTTAGAAAACATTTAACCAATAAAAACTCCTCTAAATCTAAGATAAAGAGGAGTATGTATGAATCAATTTTTGGGTTTGGGGGTAAAACTATTCCGCCCGAACTTTAAGTTCATAACCTGTATATTTACGAATATTGATGACACCCGTATCCATAATCAAGTATTGACCTTTGATTCCTTGTAGCTTGCCCCGAATGATTGGGGTTTTATCTAAATTGTGCGATTTAACTTTTTCAGGGTAAATATCGACAGGGTAGATGAATTCACGAGGTAATTCATTTTCTAACAATTCAACCGTCTCATTAAATTCAAGATTTTGTGCAAATTCATCGCGAATACTTTGAATCTTAGGGGAAAATTCTTGAACCAATTCATTACGAATTTCAATCAGATCAATCGGTTCAGCTTCACCTTTAAGTAGCTTTCGCCAATCCGTTTTATCTGCAACCTGTGTTCCAAACATGACTTCAAGTTGACCTGAAAGACGGCGCGAACCGACTTTTAAAATAGGCAGTGCTTGGGTCGCACCTTGGTCTAACCAGCGTGTTGGCATTTGACCTAGACGGGTAATCCCCACTTTTAAAGCACTTGAATTTGCTAGATAGACAATATGTGGTTGAAAGCAAACTTCATGAGCAAAATCATCTTCACGGCAAGTACCTAAATGATAATGGCAAGTTTCAGGCTTCATGATACACATGTCGCAAGACGCCTTGGTTTTCATGCATTTAAAGCAGTGGCCTTGCGAATAAGACTTCGGTGTTTTTGCGCCACAAGAAACACAATAAATATTTCCTGTCGCTTCAATCTCAATTTCCTGGCCTAAACTAAATGGTAGCTCGGTTTCTGAGCGATCTAATATAAATTTATATTCAACATTTGCCTTATGTGTTTGTTGATCAGTTACACTAAGGTCTTTAAGACCTGCATGCATTTTATGACAAATGCCTTGTAGTTCCATGTTTAATTACTCGCTTCAAAAAAGGTGCAGTTATGGCTGAGCAAAATGTCATCACTTCAATGCTAGACGATTTATCGCAAGAACAGCCAATTCAAACTGCATTGTGTATTGGGCAAAATTTGGCGCAATACCCTACAAATTATTCAATTCAATGGTCCTATTTTAACGTATCTGAGTTTTTAAGTCTGCCTTTTACGCAACGATATGATTTAGGATTTGTACTTTTAGATACAGATGAAATGTCTGGGGTGACTGATTTGCAGAAATCCCAGTTATTGGTCAAGTTGCGTGATTTACTGGCAAAACGAATCGTCGTGGCATGTCAGTTAAAAGATGAACAGTTGCTCAGATCGCTTGGTTTTACTCAACTGATTGATAAAACCTTACATCAAAATGATTTTGCACTTTGGCAGTTTAATATTTTGACCTATAAACATGTACCAGATTGGTTTAATTCTAAGTTCTGGGCCAACCCAGAAAACTGGAATAAATTTCGTTGGTAATGCTTTTATTTTGGTTATAAAAATCAGCCTTAAGCTATTGCAAAATTTAACAATTCCAATTTTGGTGAATAGGTTAAAGCCAAGTATGCTGTACTTGTCTCATAAAACTTAAAAAAGGAAAACTCATGACAGATTTAACCAATATTGTGGAAATTCTGGCAAAACAAGCACTTGGCGGACAACAACAATCACAAGGCGGGCTTGGTGGTGGATTGGGCGGGGTACTTGGTTCAGTACTCGGTGGCTTGGGTGGGCAGCAACAACAATCACAAGGTGGATTGGGTGGCGTACTCGGTTCAGTTTTAGGTGGTTTGACAGGTGGACAACAACAACAAGCACCACAAGCGGGTGGTTTTAATGCCTCATCTTTATTGATTGCAGTTGTGCCATTAGTCTTGGGTTGGATTCAACAAAATGGTGGCCTACAAGGTGCTTTAGCTAAATTACAAGGTGCAGGTTTAGGTGGGCAAGTTCAAAGTTGGGTCGATCCGTCACAAGGTAATGGTGCTGTAAATGTAGAGCAAATCCAGAGTTTATTTGGAGGTCAGCAAGTTGAACAAGTTGCTCAACAAGCTAATGTTCCGACCAATGAAGTATATGGTGCAATCTCTACAGTATTACCGCAAATTATTGATTCACTCACACCACAAGGTGATGCAACAGATCACACTGAAGCCAATGGTGATATTCAAAATGTCATGAATTTGGTATCAGGCTTTTTAAAGTAAAATCGAACATAAAAATGATCAAAGCCAGTCAATAGGTGTTGACTGGCTGATTTAAATTAAGGCTGTGGGTCATCGCCAATTGCTTCGCTACTTTTTACGTCGCCATTCTGTTTCTTTTTAACATATTTAATTTGCCCATATCCTTCAGCATACCATTCATCCAATGTTTCATCTCCGATTTGAGAAATGAAATGACATGCATTATCGAACTTTAAGGTATTGTCATCATTGTCAATTAAAGTCAGATCCTCAAACCCTACAAATACTAAGTCAATCGTCTTATTGTTTTCAGACTTATCATTGTTATCCATTTGCGACTCAATGACTGCATTATAAGTCATTTGAAACTTTTGCTGTGGTTTGAGATTGGATGGGAATGTTGGAAGCGGGGCTTGATAGGTGGTTTTTACCAGCACATCATTAGGATTTGATCCGAGCGCAGCAATACCATAGTCTAAGTTTGCAAGCATGGTACGGCCAGTTAAATCGTAGATATAATCTGTGCGCACACCTGCGCCTTGTCTAACGATTGCTATTGCCTTCTGATTGTTAAAGGTTGTGGGAACAATCTGGATTTCTGTCTCTTCATTGTTGTTTAGAGTAAACTGTTTGTTGGGTTCTAACTTAAAGCAATTATCTGAATTGGCTGCTTTATGTACTTTTTTAACCACTGGTGCTTCTGCTTGATGTTCAGAACTGTCATGCGGTTTGTTTTTAGAACAAGCAACACTAAAAATAGAAAGTAAGCTAAGTAAAACAACAGTTTTGTTCATTTTTATCCTAGACGATAAAGTTTAAATTTCACGAGGCTATTTTTCACCATGAGCCAATAAAAAACAACCATATTCTTACGAAATATGGTTGGAGTAAACTTTATATTTATGAATGGCTTATTATTCGGCTAAAACAGTTTTGTCTTCCTCTTCATCATCTTCAGCAGAATCCATGCCTAATTCTTTGAGTTTGCGGGTTAAAGTGTTACGCCCCCAACCTAAGAGTTCAGCAGCATGACGTTTACGGCCACGGGTTTGTTGAAGTGCTGCGATGATCAAAGTACGTTCAAACATTGGGGTGGCAATGTCTAAAATTTTCATTTCACCATTTTTAAGCTTTTGAATCGCCCATTGCGCCAGTAACTCATCCCAATGATGTAATGCAACACGGTCGATACCAGCTTGCGCTTGACCTTGATCATCAGATTTATTGATTGGAATTTGTTTTAATTCTGACGGTAAGTCTTCTGGATAAACTTCACGGCCTGTGATCATCACAGTTAACCAGCGGCAGGTATTCTCGAGTTGACGTACGTTGCCTGGCCAAGGCAGTTTTTGAATATACTCTTGCGTTTCTGGGCGTAAAATTTTTGGACTAACCCCGAGTTCTTTACCCGCGCGTGCCAAGAAGTGTTGCGCCAACATCGGAATATCTTCAGAACGATGAGCAAGTTTAGGAATATGAATACGAATTACATTTAAGCGATGATATAAGTCTTCACGGAAACGGCCATCATTGACCAATTTTTCTAAATCTTGATGTGTTGCTGCCACGATACGAACATCAACACGAACTGGAATATGACCACCAACACGATAAAATTCACCATCTGCCAAAACACGGAGTAGACGTGTTTGTGTTTCAAATGGCATATCACCAATTTCATCTAAGAATAAGGTTCCACCATTGGCTTGTTCAAAACGACCTTGGCGTTGAGTATTGGCACCAGTAAATGCGCCTTTTTCATGACCAAATAATTCAGTTTCAATCAAATCTTTTGGAATAGCAGCCATGTTTAAAGCAATAAATGGTTTACTGCTTCTTGGTGAGTGGCGATGTAAAGCATGCGCAACTAACTCTTTACCTGTCCCAGACTCCCCGTTGATCAATACGGTAATATGCGATTGAGATAGACGTCCAATGGCGCGGAAAACTTCCTGCATTGCAGGGGATTCACCAATAATCTCAGTAGATTGAATTGGGGTGACTTTGGCAGATTCTTGTTGTTGCAGCTTGTTGATGTGCAAAATGGCACGATTCACCAGTGCAAGTGCTTCATCAATATCAAATGGCTTTGGAAGATATTCAAAAGCACCTGTTTGATAGCTCGATACTGCAGATTCTAAATCTGAGTGTGCTGTCATAATAATCACAGGCAGATCAGGATAACTTCCTTTGACTTTTCCTAGGAAGGTTAAACCATCAATGCCGGGCATACGAATATCAGTGAGAATGACATCTGGCGCATTGCTTGGAAGCTGATCTAAAGCAGATTGTGCTTCTTCAAAACTGGTGACATCGAAGCCTTCTTCTTTAAATGTTTTTTCCAAGACCCAACGCATAGCACGGTCGTCATCGATCACCCAAATTTTATTATGCGACATGGTTAGACTCCCAAGGTAGATATAAGCTAAATACTGTTTTTCCAGGAACGGATTGGCATTCAATCATTCCGTTGTGTTGATGCATGATATTTTGTGCGATGCTTAAGCCAAGACCTGTTCCTTTGGCACGGCCAGTCACAAGTGGATAAAACACGGATTCTAAAATTTCTTCAGGAACACCAGGGCCATTGTCTTCAATATCAATACGAATGGCTGATTTATTCAGTACGCCATTAATCGTCACCAAACGTTGAATGCGTGTACGCAACATCAGTTCAGGTTGATGATCAATAAAAAACTCACGATTCTCAGTCATCGCCTGTACCGCATTGACACTAATATTGAGCATCACTTGAATCAGTTGATCGCGATCTGCTTTGACATCAGGCAATGAAAGGTCATAGTCTCGTGTGATTTTAATTTTTTTCTTGGTTTGATTTACAATTAAAGAGCGAACACGTTCAAGCGGTTCATGCACATTGACCAATTCGTAGCTCGGGAGCTGACGTGAACCCAGCATAGTATCAGCAAGGTTTCTTAAACGATCGACTTCACTGATAATAATATCGGTAAATTCTGCGTATTGTGGATCGTTTAAACTACGAGCAAGCAGTTGAGTTGCACCACGAATTCCACCTAATGGGTTTTTGATTTCATGTGCAACACCTCGAATCAGTTGCCGTGCAACTTGGTGTTGTTGAATCAGGTTTTCTTCTTTAGAAATTTTAAGCATCCGATCAATCGGATTTAATTCAATTAATAGTAATGGGTGATAGGGTCTTCCTGTATTTAACTGCGATACGGAATAATCAACATGCATGTCTTTAAAGTTAACATTGATAATCGCTTCACGGCGTGTATAGGCTTGACCTGTTTTTATTGAGTTGTTTAATGCTTCCAAGGTATTAAAGCTATCATTTGGTGCATGTAAAATATTAATCACTGGCTGACCTGCCGCACGAAGCAAGCTAATATCAAACAATGCTTCGCATGATGAATTAAGATAAAAAATATTTAAATTACAATCGACCAAAAGAATTGCAGTGGTTAAATTATCCACCAGCAATCTATAATCAATTGTTGGGTATTGATCCATTAGCAGAGCTTTCCTGTCTTTAAATAGCGCAATGGCATCTGCACCTCGTTTTCTATTTTCCCGAACATGGGTGATTGAATCGGTTAAATCGTCCTGATATAAAGCAAGATGCACGCCAACTTTTAAATACTGCGCAGTTTTCTTACATGAATGATAAAAATTGCGCATTTACTGCGCTTTATTCAAGTGTAAAAACCAGCATTCATATTACGCTATCATTATATTGTTCCAAAATGGTGCATTGTAGTAATTTAATTATTGGATTGGATGTATTTTGGTGCATTATACAAAGAGTGCAGTTTCCACCTGTTTTTATCTCTTGAAAAGTCATACAATACGCGGATTATAGTGGAGCGCAGATTCATGAAGTCCCCCAAAGTCGGTTTTGTATCTTTAGGTTGTCCTAAGGCATTGGTAGATTCTGAACGCATTTTAACGCAGTTAAAGACTGAAGGTTATGATGTTGCATCAGATTATGAAGGTGCTGATTTAGTTGTTGTGAACACCTGTGGTTTTATTGAATCTGCAGTACAAGAGTCTTTAGACGCAATTGGTGAAGCCATGAGCGCCAATGGTCGTGTGATCGTCACAGGCTGTTTGGGTAAAGATGAAGATAAAATTCGCCAGATGCATCCAAATGTCTTAAAAGTGACAGGTGCGGCTGCGTATCAAGATGTGATGGAAGCTGTCCATCAGTATGTTCCAGAACCACCGAAACATAATCCTTTTGTAGATCTTGTACCTGAACAAGGTATTCGTTTAACACCTAAACATTATGCTTATTTAAAAATATCAGAAGGCTGTAACCATCGTTGCACATTCTGCATTATTCCAAGCATGCGTGGTGATCTTGTGTCACGTCCTGTTGGCTCTGTACTAAATGAAGCGCAGGCGTTAAAAAAAGCGGGTGTAAAAGAAGTCTTGGTGATTTCTCAAGACACCTCCGCTTATGGTGTAGATACCAAATATAAGCTTGATTTCTGGAATGGTCAGCCTGTTAAAACCAAATTCTATGACATGTGCGAAGCGCTCGGTCAGTTAGGGATTTGGGTGCGATTACATTATGTTTATCCATATCCACATGTGGATGCGGTGATTGACTTAATGGCACAGGGTAAAATTCTTCCATATTTAGACATTCCTTTTCAACACGCCAGTCCGCGCATCTTAAAATTGATGAAGCGACCAGCTCATAGTGAAAATACCTTGGAACGTCTAAAATTATGGCGTGAAAAATGTCCTGAATTGGTTATTCGTTCAACATTTGTCGTGGGTTTCCCTGGTGAAACTGAAGAAGATTTTCAAATGTTATTGGACTGGTTACAAGAGGCGAAACTTGATCGTGTAGGTTGCTTTACCTACTCACCTGTAGAAGGTGCAACAGCCAACGATTTGCCTGATCATGTTCCTGAAGAAATTAAGCAACAACGCTATGAACGTTTTATGGAAGTTCAACAAGCGATTTCTGCTGAAAAACTGCAAAGTCGTATTGGTCAAACCATGACGGTTTTAGTGGATGATCTTGAAGAAGAATTCCCAGTCGCAGTTGCACGCTCTTATGCAGATGCACCTGAGATTGATGGTAATGTTTTTGTTGAAGATATTGATAAGTCAGTGATTAAAGCTGGTGATTTACTTGAAGTCGAAATTACAGATGCAGATGAATACGATTTATTTGCCAAGTTGATTCGCGTTAAATCAGCTTAAGTATTGCCGATTTCGATTTGATTAAATACGAATAAAATTGTAGATATAAGTATTGGAGTTTTGTGATGTTAGATTCTAAAAAGCCACGCTATGAGCGAATTTTGCTGAAACTTTCGGGTGAAGCGCTTGCGGGTAATAAAGACATGGGGATTGATGCCCAAGTCTTAGATCAAATGTCTTTATCTATTGCTCACTTGGTTGGTTTGGGTGTGCAAGTGGGTATCGTGGTGGGTGGTGGTAACTTATACCGTGGTAGTCAATTGCAAAAAGATGGTTTGGTTGGCCGTGTAACGGGTGACCAAATGGGTATGCTTGCCACAGTAATGAATGGCTTAGCATTACGTGATGCTTTGGTTCGCCGTAACATCAAAACCCGTTTAATGTCAGCATTACCAATTGGTGCAGTAGTTGAAGCCTATTCAAGCCGTGATGCAATTCGCCACTTAACTCAAGGTGAGGTGTGTGTATTTGTTGCAGGAACAGGTAATCCATTCTTTACAACGGATACTGCAGCGTGCTTACGTGGTATTGAAATTGAAGCAAATCTTATTTTAAAAGCCACTAAAGTTGATGGTGTCTACAATAAAGACCCAAGCAAATATGATGATGCTGTTAAATATGACCATTTAAGTTTTGATGAAGTTTTAGATGAGAAACTTGGTGTCATGGATTTAACTGCAATTTGCTTATGCCGCGATCACAATGTGCCACTTCAAGTATTTGATATGAACAAGTCTGGTGCTTTGCTTTCTGTGGTAATGGGCGAAAAAGAGGGCACTCACGTTACAAACTAATGTACGTGGGTAGTAAAGCTCTTTATACTACTGCAATTTTAGATTAGGGTGTATTGACACTTCGCCTGTTTATGAAATGTCATTAGACCTCATACACATTTAGATAAATAAGTAAGGAAGATCATATGATTAACGATCTTAAAAAAGACGCAGAAGACCGTATGAATAAGTCATTGGAGTCTTTGGAACATGGTTTTGCAAAGGTTCGTACAGGTCGTGCGCATCCATCGATCCTAAATGGAGTTATGGTTCCTTACTATGGTTCTGACGTGCCGTTAAACCAAGTGGCTAACGTGGGTGTTGAAGATTCGCGTACCTTGTTGGTACAACCATTTGAACGTTCAATGGTTTCTGCAATTGATAAAGCAATCCGTGAATCAGATTTGGGCTTAAACCCAGTAACTGCTGACGCGATTCGTGTACCAATGGCAGCTTTGACAGAAGAAACACGTAAAGATATGCAGAAAGTTGCACGTAATGAAGCAGAAAATGCCAAAGTTGCGATTCGTAACATTCGTCGTGATGTTTTAGGCGATATTAAATCATTATTAAAAGATAAAGAAATTTCTGAAGATGATGAGCGTCGTGCAGGTGATGATATCCAAAAAATTACCGATAAATTTGTTGCTGAAGTGGACAAACGTCTTGCTGCGAAAGAAGCTGAATTGATGAAGGTCTAAGATTTAAATGACCACATCTGAAGACAACCATCTTCCAAAACATGTTGCCATCATCATGGATGGCAACAATCGTTTTGCAAAAAAGAAACAACTGCAAAAAGGTGACGGACACCGTGAAGGTAAAAATGTCCTAGATCCGATTGTAGAGCATTGTCGTAAAGTTGGCGTTCAGGCGCTTACTGTGTTTGCTTTTTCAAGTGAAAACTGGAATCGACCACAGTATGAAGTTGATTTGTTAATGAAATTGTTGGAAGACACAATTCATGAGCAAATTCCACGGATGGAAAAATTCGAAATTTCGTTGAGATTTATTGGTGATCGTAGTCGGCTTTCTCCAGAGCTACGTGAATTAATGTTGCATGCTGAACAAAGGACTGCTAAGTTCAGTAACATGACTTTAACAATTGCAATTAGCTATGGTGGTATGTGGGATATCGCAGATACTGCACGTAAACTTGCGCAACAGGTTAAAGATCAACAAATTGATGTGAATCAAATCAATACTGAGTTATTTGCACAACAAATAAGTTTGGGGGATTTGCCACCCGTGGATTTATTGATTCGTACAGGCGGTGATTACCGACTGTCTAATTTCTTACTGTGGCAGGCTGCATACGCTGAGTTATATTTTACTGAGACATTATGGCCAGAATTTACAGTGCAAGAGTTGGATCATGCATTCAATATTTTTTCAGGGCGTGAAAGACGTTTCGGAAAAACCTCTGAACAAATTCAACAAGAACATATAGAGAATTTATAATGTTAGAGCGGATTATAACCGCATTGGTATTGGTGGCAGTTGTACTGAGTTGTATGTTTGCAACAAAATCTCAATATCCAATGTTAGTGTTAATGATTATCGCAGCTGGGGCAGCAGGTTATGAGTGGTTTAAACTCATGCCACATGAATCTGACCATGTGAAGAAAATTAAAGCTGCTGGATTCGGTGTATTAACCGCTTTTTTTTCAGGGTTAGCATTATATTTTAATGATTTGGCGCTTATTCTTTGGAGTGCCTCTATTCTCACTTGGTTGTGTAGTCTGTATTGGGTAAAACATTATCCTGAATACGATGGCTGGTACAATATCACTTTAAATATTGTTGGCTTGGTTTTAATCAGTGCCGCAGTTACCGCTATTTTTGAAGTTTGGAAAAGCTCACCTTGGTGGTTGATGTATCTGTTCCTGTTGGTTTGGGGCGCGGACAGTGGTGCATATTTTGTTGGGCGTAAATTTGGTAAGCGTAAACTTGCGCCAGATGTGAGTCCAAACAAATCAATCGAAGGCTTAATTGGTGGGATTGTCACTGTTGCGATTGTGATCATTGTGGTTCAATCGATTTATCTACATTTAACGCTTCCACAACATATTCTTTTCCTAGTTTTGTCTATTGTGACTGTGTTTAGCTCTGTGCTTGGCGACTTGTTTGAATCTATGATTAAACGTCGTGCTGGAATTAAAGACTCAGGTCGTATCCTTCCAGGACATGGTGGGGTGCTTGATCGTATAGATTCATTGCTTGCTGCGGCTCCGTTTTTTGCGGCTGGCATGTATGTTTTAAAACTTATTGGTGTAGATTTATAGATGTCACAATCTGTTTGTATATTAGGTGTTACAGGTTCTATTGGGCGCAGTACTTTAAAAATTTTACAACAGCATTCGGACCAGTATTCAGTTTTTGCAGTGACTGGATTTAGTCGAATCAAAGAACTCAGTGAAATATGCAAACAATATCGACCGAAATGTGTTGTTGTACCATCGGATAAAGTAGATGAGTTACAACAGCTACTTGCTATACATCATATTTTTGATATCGAAATCCTCACAGATGAAGCAGGGCTTATCACCGTATCGGAACATCCTGATGTAGATGTAGTGATGGCAGCAATTGTTGGTGCAGCAGGATTGTTGCCTACTTTAGCCGCAGTGAAAGCAGGTAAGCGCGTTTTACTTGCCAACAAAGAAGCCTTGGTGATGTCTGGCGATATTATGCTTCAAGCAGCTAAAGATCATCATGCTTTGTTACTGCCTGTCGACTCTGAACATAATGCTATTTTTCAATGTCTTCCTCAAAATTATTTACAGATTCAATCCAATGGTGAGCCTCAATTGGGGGTCAAGCAAGTTTTGTTGACTGCTTCAGGCGGCCCATTTTTAAATTTTAGTTTAGAACAATTAAAAACCGTAACACCTGCACAAGCCTGTAAACATCCAAATTGGTCGATGGGACAAAAAATCTCGGTAGATTCTGCAACCCTGATGAATAAAGGTTTAGAATTGATCGAAGCATGTCATTTATTTTCAATTAAAGAACAATTTGTTACAGTTGTTGTTCATCCACAAAGTATCATTCATTCAATGGTTCAATATGTGGATGGTTCAACTTTGGCTCAAATGGGTAATCCTGATATGTGTACGCCGATTGCGCATGCACTTGCATGGCCTGAGCGGATTCAAACTCATGTCCCGCCTCTGGATTTATTTGTCCATTCACAACTCGATTTTCAAGCGCCAGATATTACGCGTTTTCCATCGCTTAAACTGGCTCGAAATGCTATGCAGGCGGGTGGATTGGCACCTTCTATTCTCAATGCTGCTAATGAAATTGCTGTGAGTGCTTTTTTACAGCAAAAAATTGCGTTTTTAGAAATTTCACAAGTGGTTGAACATACCTTAAATCACGTTCAAAATGGTTTGGCAGATTCGATTGACACGATTTTGCAGACAGATCAACTTGCGCGCCAAGTTGCTTCACAACGCATTACACAATTGGGAAGCTGATCATGAGTGTTTTATTTATCATTGTCGCAGCCATATTCTTACTTGGTCCGCTGATTGCGATTCATGAATTTGGACATTATTGGGTTGCACGTAAACTCGGTGTAAAAGTACTGGTCTATTCGATTGGTTTTGGTCCAACTTTGTTGAAGTGGACATCGAAAAAATCAGGCATCCAATATCAACTTTCAGCATTACCACTGGGTGGTTATGTCAAAATGTTGGATGAGCGTGAGGGGAATGTTAGTGCGGAAGATTTGCCGTTAGCATTTAACCGTCAGCCACCATGGAAGCGTATTGCGATTGTTGCTGCAGGTCCATTGATCAATTTGATTTTTGCAATAGTCCTATTTTGGATTCTATTTCTTCCTGCACAAGAGCAATTAAATACTCGTGTTGGTATAATTCTACCCAATACACCTGCTGCAACAGCTCAAATGCAGATTGGCGATAAAATTGTTGCTGTAGATGGAACAGATGTCAGCACTTGGGAAAAACTCAACTATGCCATTGTTGATCGTGTTGGTGAAACAGGTCATATCGATGTTCAAGTTGAGCGCAATGGTCAGCCACAGAGTTTTGCTTTACCGATCAAGAATTTCTTAAAAGACCAAAGTCAGTCACCATTTGATGTGCTAGGTTTTACCCCATATCGTCCACAGATTCCTACAACTGTTTATAAGTTAAGTAGTGATGGCGCTGCGATTCGTCAAGGGATGAAAGAAGGTGACCAAATCATTTCAATCAATCAGGTGAAAATGAAAGATTGGTTTGATGTGGTAGATGTGGTACAAAAATCACCTGAAAAGTTACTTAAAGTTGATGTGTTACGCCAAGGGCAGATTGTACATTTACAAGTAATGCCGCAAGGTAAACGTGACAATATGGGAAATGTAACAGGTATGTTGGGTGTGCAAGCACAGACTGATAAACTGACAATTCCTACTGAATATAAACAAACAATTCAATATAATCCTGCTGAAGCTTTTGTTGTTGCTGTTGAAAAGACTGGACAACTTTCAGCAATGATTTTGAATTCGATGGTGAAGATGGTGCGTGGTTTAATTGGCTTAGATAATTTGTCGGGTCCAATTACTATTGCAAAAGTCGCCGGTCAAAGCGCTGAAATGGGGTGGCAGACATTCATTTCATTTATGGCTTTGATGAGTGTGAGTTTGGGGATTTTAAATTTATTGCCTATTCCGATGTTAGATGGCGGTCATTTGGTTTATTACATTATTGAAGCAATTCGTGGTAAGCCTGTTTCTGAACAAATACAATTGGTTGGGTTAAAAATTGGTATGGTACTGCTTGGTAGCATGATGCTTCTTGCAATATTTAATGATTTTATGCGTTTATAACGCAATTGTGGATTAACTTACTGGAAAATAATAGGCATGCAGCACTCACATTTATTTATGCCATTAGCGCTCGTTAGTGCGATGGCAGCTGTACAGCAAGTACAAGCGGCAGATGAGTTCATTGCACGTGATATCCGTGTGGATGGCTTGGTTCGTTTAACGCAACAAAATGTTCTTGCACTTTTACCAATAAATAGTGGTGACCGTGTCAATGATCCTGCAATTGCGGATTCAATTCGTGCTTTGTATGCTTCAAATCTTTTTGATGATATACAAGCATCGAACCAAGACGGTGTCTTGGTGTTTAAAGTAATTGAACGTCCAGTAATTTCAAAAATTAATTTTAAAGGCAATAAACTAATTCCGAAAGAAGCTTTAACGGATGGTTTAAAGAAAATGGGCTTGGCCGAAGGCGAAGTGCTTAAAAAATCTGCCTTACAAACTTTAGAAACTGAGTTGGAGCAACAATATGCTCAACAAGGTCGTTATGATGCAGATATTAAAGTTGAACAAGTTGCTCAACCAAATAACCGCGTTGAATTGAATATCAATTTTAATGAAGGTAAGCCTGCAAAAGTATTTGATATCAATATTATTGGTAATACCGTATTTAAAGAAGACGACATTAAACAAGCGTTTGCAGTAAAAGAGAGTGGCTGGTTATCGGTTATTTCTCGAAATGACCGTTATGCACGTGAAAAAATGTCAGCAAGTTTAGAATCATTACGTGCGCTATATCTCAATAAAGGTTATATCAATTTTGATATTAACAGTTCGAATTTAAATCTTAGTGAAGATAAAAAGCATATCTTTATTGAAGTTTCAGTCAATGAAGGCGAGCAATTTAAATTTGGCGAAACTAAATTTTTAGGCGATGCCCTTTATAAGACTGAAGATCTACAAGCGCTGCAAATCTATAAAGATGGCACAACGTATTCTCAAGAAAAAGTCAATGCTGTAAAGCAGTTACTACTCCGTAAATATGGTAATGCGGGTTACTACTATGCAGAAGTAAATGTAGTCCCTGAAATCAATAATGAAACCCATATTGTTGACTTAAATTACTATATTAATCCTGGTCAACAAGTGACTGTGCGTCGTATTAACTTTACCGGTAATACCAAAACTGCGGATGAAGTATTACGTCGTGAAATGCGCCAAATGGAAGGTGCTTTAGCGAGTAATGAAAAAATTGACTTGTCTAAAGTCCGTTTAGAACGTACTGGCTTCTTTAGTAAAGTTGATGTTAAACCTGTTCGTGTACCGAACTTACCAGATCAAATGGACTTGAATATTGATGTTGAAGAGCAACATTCCGGTACCAGTACATTGGCTGTGGGTTATTCTCAGAATGGTGGTATCACATTCCAAGCAGGTTTAAGTCAAACCAACTTTATGGGTACAGGTAATCGAGTTTCTATCGATTTATCTCGTTCAGAAACCCAAGATTACTATAATTTAAGTGTTACTGATCCATATTTTACTATTGATGGTGTCAGCCGTGGTTATAACATGTACTACCGTAAAACCAAGTTGAATGACGACTATAACGTTAACAACTATGTGACGGACAGTATCGGTGGTGGTGTTACATTTGGTTATCCAATTGATGAAAACCAAAATATTAGCGCGGGTCTAAACGTTGACCAAACTAAAGTAACAACTGGCGCTTATGTTTCAACTTACGTACGTGACTATTTATTAGCAAATGGTGGTAAGAAAACCCATACATCAACATATTGTACAGTTGATTTAGTGCCTATTAAGGATGACAAAGGTAATATCACTGGTTATGAGGATTGCCCAGCTGATAAGTTATCTTCATATGATGATGCATTTGAAGGCAAATACCTAACTTATAATTTAAATTTAGGTTGGTCATATAATACACTGAATCGTCCAATTTTCCCTACAAATGGTACTTCACATCGTGTTAATGCTGAAATCGCATTACCAGGTAGTGATGTTGAATATCAAAAAGTCACTTACGATGCACAGACTTATTTCCCATTAGGCCGTGATTTCGTGTTACGTGGCTATGGTAAGTTGGGTTATGGTAATGATTTACCATTCTATAAAAACTTCTATGCGGGTGGTTTTGGTTCAGTCCGCGGTTATGACAACAGTACATTAGGTCCAAAATACCCTGGTGTGACCTATAACGAAAGAAAAACCAGAGATTACGATCCAGAAGAAGTCGGGGGTAATGCTTTAGTACAATTCGGTACAGAATTGGCTTTACCTGTTCCATTTAAAGGTGATTGGGCACGTCAGATCCGTCCAGTGATTTTTGCTGAAGGCGCACAAGTCTTTGATACAAATTGTAGTACTGCCACTGGAAAACTGTACTGGAATGGGGGTACTGCTGATCAAGGTGTAGATGCAAAACAATATTGTAAAGATAATTACGATTTTGACTTTGGTAACATGCGCTATAGTGTTGGTGTAGGCTTTACTTGGATTACCATGATTGGCCCACTTTCGTTGAGTTATGCATTCCCATTGAATGACAAACCGGGCGATGAAACTAAAAATATTCAATTCGAGATTGGTCGTACTTTCTAAGTACGATCTTTTTACGAGATTTAACTTAATATAAGGAACAATGATGAAAACAATGAAAATGGCCATTATGGGCCTAGGTTTGGGTTTTGCTGGATTGGTTCAAGCGGCAGGTTTTGGTGTAGTTGACCTAGAAAAAGTTGTAGAAAGTAGCACCTACTTAAAGCAACAGAATGCAAGTTTAGAACAATCGGTTAAGCCGCAAACCACGAAGCTTGAACAAATCACCAAAGATATTGAAGCATTGAAACAAAAAGCACAGGCTCAAGGTGCAAATGTTCAACAAATTAATGCGCAATACCAAGCAAAAGTGAATGAATTCCAAACGATTCAGCAAGGTGTTCAGGCGAAAGTACAAAGTACAATTCAAAACACTAATGCAACTTTTGAGGCTCGTGTAAAGCAAGTTGCTGAACAATTGCGCCAAGAAGGTGGATTAGACTTTGTTTTGAATAAAAATTCAGCACTTGCTTATGACGCAAAGAGTGATTTAACTGCTAAAATGATTCAAAAGGTTAATGCAATTAAATAATCAATGAAATCAAATCGTTTTCATCTCGATGAATTAGCTCAGCTTGTACAAGGTGAGCTAATTGGTCAACCCAATTTTGTTTTAGATGGGCTTGCAAGTTTAGAACATGCGCAATCCAATCATATTTCTTTTGTAAATAACGACAAATACTTGAATGAAGCTCAAAACTCTAAAGCTGGTGCTTTGATCGTCACGGCAGAGTTAAAAGAACAGCTTACAAATTGCCAAAATTTTATTGTTGTCCGCAATCCCTATCTTGCCTTTGCAATTTTAACCCATCAATTTGAAGTTAAAGTAAGCAAACGGGGTATTGAAAGTACTGCGCAAATCTCTCCTTCAGCAATTATTGCAGATGATGCTTATATTGGTCATTATGTTGTGATTGGTGATGATTGTGTGGTCGGTGCAAATACAATTATCCAATCGCACAGCAAAATTGATGATGGTGTTGAAATTGGCAAAGACGGTTTTGTCGATTCTCATGTGACCATTACAGGCCAAACAAAAATCGCAGATCGTGTTCGGATTCATTCCAATACTGCAATTGGCGGAGAGGGCTTCGGTTTTGCACCTTATCAAGGAAAGTGGAATCGTATAGCTCAATTGGGTTCTGTACGTATCGGAAATGATGTGCGTATAGGCTCAAATTGTAGTATTGATCGTGGTGCTTTAGACGATACAATCATTCATGATGGTGTCATTATTGATAACCTTGTGCAAATTGCCCATAACGTGCAGATTGGCGAGAATACTGCCATCGCAGCCAAGTGTGGTATTGCGGGCAGTACGATTATTGGCAAAAACTGTGTTCTTGCAGGTGCTGTTGGTATCGTAGGGCATGTAAAAATCACGGATAATGTCACAATTACTGGAATGTCAATAGTCACAAAAAGTATTTCTGAGGCAGGTTCTTATTCTTCAGGTACTGGACAATTTGAAACAAATCATTGGAAAAGGACGGTTGTGCGCTTAAGACAATTAGCAGATGTGCCATTGACCAAACTGGTGAAACAAATAGATCATATGCAGGCTCAAATTGAGTCCATTGAATCAACTTTAAAGTCGCGTAAATAATTATGACTGAGTCTAAATCTCTACCTTTTACGGTTCCTGAATTACCAATGCAAACCCAAACGATTCGCGAGTATTTGCCACATCGTTATCCATTTTTGCTTGTCGATCGTGTAACTGAAGTTACAGAGAATGGGATTGTAGGATACAAAAACGTTTCAATTAATGAAGAATTTATGCAGGGTCATTTCCCTGGCTATCCAATTATGCCGGGTGTTTTGATCGTTGAGGCGATGGCACAAGTTTCTGGTGTGCTCGGTTTTATCATGAATAATGAAAAACCAAGACCAGGTTCTTTGTTCTTATTTGCAGGTGCTGAAAAAATACGATTTAAAAAACAAGTCGTACCAGGCGACCAACTCGTGCTAAAATCTGAATTACTCATGCAAAAACGTGGCATTTACAAGTATTTATGTACTGCCAGTGTTGACGGCGTGGTAGCAGCAACCGCTGAAATTATCATTTCTCATCAGAAATTAGAGCAGGCATGAGCAATAACGACTTAATCCACCCAACCGCTATTATTGACTCTTCTGCAGTGATAGCACCAGATGTCCAAATTGGACCATATTGTATTATTGGTCCGCAAGTGACGATTGGTGCTGGTACCAAACTTCACTCACATGTTGTGATTGGAGGCTATACACGTATTGGTGAAAATAACGATATTTTCCAATTCGCAAGTGTAGGTGAAATTTGTCAAGATTTAAAATACCAAGGTGAAGAAACTTGGTTAGAAATTGGCGACAACAATAAAATCCGTGAACATTGCAGCTTACACCGTGGCACTGTTCAAGATCGAGGCCTAACCAAAATAGGAAGCAATAACCTATTGATGGTGAATACGCATATTGCACATGATTGTTTGATTGGAAATAACAATATTTTTGCAAATAATGTCGGCATCGCTGGCCATGTTCACATTGGCGATTTCGTCATTGTGGGCGGGAATTCAGGTATCCATCAATTCTGTAAGATTGATTCTTATAGTATGATTGGTGGTGCATCACTGATTCTTAAAGATGTTCCTGCTTATGTCATGGTTTCAGGTAATCCTGCGCATGCTTATGGTATGAATGTTGAAGGGATGCGTCGTAAAGGCTGGTCTAAGAATGTGATTCAAGGCTTAAGAGAGTCGTTTAAATTGATCTATAAAGAGAATTTAACCACTGAACAAGCCATTGAAAAAATTCGTCAAGAGATCCTTCCAGAAGTTGAAGAAGTCCAGTTATTGATTGATTCAGTATTAGAATCTAAGCGCGGTATCGTGCGTTAATTGTTAAAGATTTCAATAAAAAAATGCCTCTATTGAGGCATTTTTTTATTGTCTAAATTGTGAATAAGCGGATTAACCTTTTTTGAAAAAACCTGCTTCTTCTGATTTAGGATAGGTGCTTAACAGTTTGTTTTTATAGACATTTGCTGTTTGTGTGTTCTTGTTGACATCTTTGGCAATACTATAAAGTTGGTATAAAGCACGCGGTGCTTTAGAGGAGTTTGGAAATTTAGCTGCCACGATTTCATAGTTTTTCTTAGCTTCATTGTAATTTGGTGGATCAATTGCCAATTGAAACTCAGCTAACCAAAAATAAGCATTTCCAGTATAAATGCTGTTTGGATAGTTTTTAATAAAGTTTTGCATTGGGGCGATGGCTTGTTTTGCACCGCCTTTTTTATAAGCATCTAAAGCAATGGTATAAGCTGCTTTTTCCAGTGCAACAGGATCACTGGTATTGTTGCTACTGTTGGCTGGTGTTGCTGGATTTTGAGCCGTTGTTGGTGCCGTGCTATTCGTTGTAGCTTTGCTTGCAGTGGTTGTTTGATCGGTTGCGGTTGAACTATCGACAGGTGCATTTTCAGCAGGTGCTTGTTCTGGTTGATTACTTTCAGGTTCAAGTTTCTGATTGAGCAGTTCAAGACGCTGATCTAAATCGGTATAGCGGTTGGTGAGTTCTTTGTTTAGTTGATCAATGGCATGATCTTGTTCTTCAATCTTGCCACGTAATTCACGAATTTGATTTTCTAATTGTTGATTCTTTTGTATTAAATCCCAATTCATATTTCCAGCAATGGGTGCTGGTGAATTTGCTACATCATTTCGAGATGATGCAGTATCACTTAATCCACGAGATTCTATAGGGATTGCATATAAAGATGCTGAACTGAGTAAAGCAATAGAAAACAGGGCATGCTTTTTTAGCATAATTTAAAATCCATCAAAGTCAAAATTTTTCAAATAGACTGATATGGGCTATTTGAAAATCAATAATTGTTATCATTAAAAACGGCTAGGGGCGGAATTGCAAGATGCTTTTACAATCTTCAGCTAATTCTAATGCAATATGAAGCTTTTTTGTATTTTAACGCCTGCAATCTATGAAATGATGCCTTTAATAGATGAAGTGGAGCTGATATAAATTTCAGTCGCATATTTTCTGATGCTTGATAAGTTCAATGAAGTATTAAAAGGAAAAGTTAGAATTTCTGTTAAAAATTAACCATATTGATGATGAAATAAGCAAACGAATGAATAACTTGAGAAAATCACAATGTTTGGCTTGAAAGAAAATAAAAAATCTCTATACTCTGTTCTTGCAATGGTAGCCCTGCTGGTGGTTTCGCAATTGTACTCTGAAAACCCCGCCAGGACCGGAAGGTAGCAACGGTATCAGAAATACGATGTGCCGAGATTTTGCTAGTAGGGCTGCCACCAGATTTCTAAATCTACCAATAATAACTCAATATATCCATTCGATTTATATACTACATTTTAAAACAATCTCTGATATTTAATCCCTGAAAATTTATATTCTTAATCTTTAGACCATCTTATTTAATTCAACCATCATTTTTTAGTCGTGACTAAAGATCTATCACTCTTATTGAGCTTATATTGAAAACACGCGTATAGTTTTATCGATGAATGAAATGATAGCTTGTACAGCGCTAAAAGATATTGGATCTGCTTAGAATTTATAAGAAATCAAAAGTGAGGAGGGAATTCTATCAATAGATTTTCAACCTAAGATTCTAACCCTACCTATTAATGAAAAGTTGATCTTGAATTGTATCGACTAGCCATCATCAATCATCACTTGGTTTTTTTGAAATTGCTTTCATAATCGCATCCATTTCAAAACCACGATATTGTAAAAAGCGAATTTGTTTGGCTTTAATTTTTGGATCTTTACTGACCTCTGTACCATATTTTTTAACTTTCAATTGATAGGCTTGTTCATACCAATCAATTTCTGCAATATCCTCTTGTACTAAGGCTTTATCCAGTTGTTTGGCACGTAAAGCCAGTTTGATTCGATTCGGGCCCTTACCTCTACGGACTTGGCTACGCACAGTCATTTCCGCGACACGTTGGTCACTTTGGTAGTTATTCGCTGACAACTCTTCAACCAAAATTAAAACTTCTTCACGGCTTTGCGCATAGGTCATCAGCTTTTCAATCAGATCAGCTTTGGAATATTCTTTTCGAGTCAACACTGCAAAAGCATAAGAACGCAAACGTGTACCTGTTAAGCCCTGTGGTTTGGGTGCAAGATCCTGTTCCGCATTAAAGACGTGTTCATCATTTGCAATGCCAGAATCAAGTTCTGCAGGTTGGGATATAGAATGCTGATACGCTGTTGTTTCCTGTTCACCAAATTGCTGTTTGAGTTTTTGGTAATCTAACAATTTGGGAAATTTTGCTTGGCTCATAGCTATTGATAACAATCTATTTATTTCAGAGATAAACGCTAGTTTAGCTTTAATTCACTTTTTTAACAGTGCAAATGCTATACGGATGAATTTTCCTTCTCCTAAATATCAGAGGATATAAGGGAGTATAAAGGGGAAGATAAGCAGATATCAGGATTTAAATTTTTATTTAAAACACTTCATGTCGGAGCTTAATAACGTCTAAACTGGTTTACCGATACTGTCCGTTTCTATTCGATCAATGATTCGAATTGATTTAGGACGAAGGTAGCGTGGCGTTTGGCCGCTAATCCATAATTGTAATTCTTCAATATTGAGTACCTGATTGAGAATAATGTCTACTGCCAAGCATTGTCCAAGATCAGCATCATCTATAGCATAAGCGCGTGCAAATTTGATTGCGCTATGGGTATATAAAATATTTTCCAAATCAATCGGGTAAACATTTACTCCACCGCAAATTAACATATCATCAGAGCGACCTTTTAAATAATAATAACCTTCAGCATCTTGTACGGCTAAATCACCGCACTGTAGCCATTGATTCGGTGTAATTGACCAAGCACATTTGCTCCATAAGATACCGATATTGCCATTTTCTAAAGGCTGACCCGTAGAATCGACAATTTTAATTTGTACACCTTGAATAGCTTTTCCAATACTTTCAGGATTTCGTTTTAAATTAGCTGTTGTTGCCAAGAGGTTAATTCCACTTTCAGAGCTGCCATAGAGATTGAACAGTTGTATCTGAGGATAGTGCTGTAGGGCGTGTTTGACTAAATTCGCACTTAAAGGCGCGCTACCTGTAATGATGTATTGTACTGAGCACAGAGGAGCGTTCAGTTCAATTAAACGGTATAAAATAGTGGGCACTAAGTTTAAACAATCAATTTGATGGTGTTTAATCAGTTGCTTGGCAGATTGTGGATCAAAACGTTTTTGCAAAATCACAGTTTTATGAAAGCTTAGCGCCATCAAACTCGCAGTTAAACCTGCCGCATGGCAGAGTGGTGTCATCACAAAAATTTGCTTAATTTTAAAAAATTTTAGTTTCCTGAGCATGAGGTCTAACAAAGGTAAACTTTGTAGTGGTTTAGATTGCCTTGTCGCAACTTTAGGAATTCCTGTTGAACCAGAAGAACAGACACTTATTTTATTAAAATAAGTCGGTTTTATACGAAATTTCTGCTGAGTACTTGGTGGAGGAATAAGCGTAAAATTTTGGATATTGAGTTGAGTGAATGTATCTAAACCGCCAATAAGATGCAGTTGTTTCTGGTCAATTAAAGCTTGAAGTTTATGCTGTACGAGGCTGGGGTTAACGATAATGATATCTTTACCTAAACGGCTCAGTGCAAACAAGGCCGCCAAGCTATCTAGGTCTTGTTGCATCATTAAACCAATCTGTTGCGGAAGTTGCTTTTGCTTATGTGTTTTTTGCCATTCACAAATAAGTTGGTCAGTTCTACATTTTAATTCTAAAAAGCTAATTTGACGATCATCAATAATAAATGCTGTTTTATCTTTTTGAATACGTGTCTGTGAATCTAAAATACTGTATAAATTAATACCATGTTGAATAGTGCTATAGCATAAACTTATGCACCATCTTAACCAAAAGATCCATTTCATCTTATAACTTTCGCTTGAGTAAATGTTTATAGAAATAATAAATCGGTGTGATCAACAATATTGAACCAATCTGTGCAAGCCCTAACCACCAAGGTTGCCATTGTCGTTTACGATAAATTAGGCATGTAAGAATCGCTTGAGCAGCGTCTTTTGCTTGCATCGCTGGCATTTGCTGATATTGTTTGGTGGGTAAAATCATTCGTGTACGAACTAAGGGCAAGTAGACTAAGCCTGCGTGTACTTCATGAACCGCCAATTCTGGTTGAATGGCAAGAATCCACTGTTGCATTGCGGTTTTCGAAGCTTGATAGGTTGACCAAAATGGCGGGGCAAATAGTTTGGCATTGATGGTTGAAACCACAATAATTTGTCCTTGCTTGTGTTTTAAATCAGCTAACAATAAACGGGTGAGTTGGGCAGGGTTGATATAGTTAATCGCAATGGTTCGATTGATATCCTGTGGGCGATACAAGCTATCCCAAACAGAGCGCTGAATTGATTTTCCTGCATTATGGACCAATACATCAATCTGAATATTGCGTGCTTTTAGGCTTTGAAAAATATCTTCTGCGGCATCGGATTGATATAAATCTGCGCAGATGATTTCAATATGGCATGAATAAGATTCTAATTCACTTTTGAGTTGTATAAGCTTATCTGTGCTACGTGCAATCAGCACAAGCGTGCATTGTGTATTAGATAACAGCCTTGCACATGCTTCACCAATCCCAAAACTTGCCCCTGTAATTAAAATGGTTTTATTTTGAAAGTGTTGTTTGAGTTTATTTTTTTGAATTCGTGGAGCTCGAAAAAATAAAAATTCAGTGATTGTTCTGATTTTTTATACATAATAATGAAAGAATCTGATTCATACGGCTTTAGCTTAGTTATAACTGAAATTTATATTAAATCAAAACGACTGTTGTTTAATTTGGTTTTAAGCATAAAAAAGCACCTCGAAAGGTGCTTGATATACTTAAAAATAAAGTTTGAATTTAAACATCTAAAAAGTCAGGCTCTTCTTCTTTCTCTTCTGCTGGTGCAGCATTGGCAGTAGTCAAAAGCTTTTCACGAATCATACGATCAAGTTCTTGAGCCAATTGAGGGTTTTCCTCTAAATGTCGAATGACATTGTTTTTACCTTGACCGATTTTGTCGCCTTGATATGAGTACCAAGCACCTGCTTTTTGTACAAGTTCTTGTCCAACTGCAAGATCAACCAATTCACCTAAGTGGTTTACACCTTTACCATACATAATTTGGAAAAGTGCTTCACGGAAAGGAGGCGCCATTTTGTTTTTAACAACTTTGACTTTGGTTTCAGAACCTACAATTTCATCGCCTTCTTTAACTTGTCCAATACGACGAATATCTAAACGTACAGAAGCATAGAATTTCAACGCATTACCACCAGTTGTGGTTTCAGGGCTACCAAACATCACCCCAATTTTCATACGAATCTGGTTAATGAAGATAACCATACAGTTTGAACGTTTGGCATTACCTGTGATTTTACGTAAAGCTTGGCTCATCAAACGTGCTTGTAGACCCATGTGAGAGTCACCCATTTCGCCTTCAATTTCGGCTTTAGGGGTTAACGCTGCTACAGAATCGACAACGATCATATCGACTGCACCTGAACGAACCAACATATCTGCGATTTCAAGTGCTTGCTCACCATTATCTGGCTGTGAAACTAAAAGGTTGTCTATATCTACCCCAAGTTTACGTGCATATTGTGGATCTAAAGCATGTTCCGCATCAATAAAGGCACATGTTCCACCTGCTTTTTGGCATTGCGCAATGGCTTGTAGCGTCATTGTCGTTTTACCAGAAGATTCAGGACCGTAAATTTCAACGATACGACCTTTTGGTAAGCCCCCAATACCCAATGCAATATCAAGTGTTAAAGAGCCTGTAGAAACCGCTTCAACCGCTTGAACAGTGTTATCACCTAAGCGCATCACTGTGTTTTTACCAAATTGTTTCTCAATTTGGCTCAGTGCCGCATTCAGTGCCTTGCTTTTGTTATCATCCATCTCATAAACCTCAAACGATGTAATATCACTAATATCTTAAGTGGATGTCATTAAATTTGATCTTTCGTCCACGGCAGTAATAGTGACAGAAAATAAAAAATGGTTCTATATTAAAAAACATTAGTACGACATAAGATGTCGTACCCAACCTAAACGAATTCAGTCATCATCATAGGACCAAGATTGGTCAAATTGTTGATCATTTTCTTGTTTAAATTTGCTAATTTGTCGTCGATCTTTTTTACTTGGTCGATGATCAGGGCGCGCTAGATTATGCAATTTTCTTTGGGATGAAATCAACTCTCTACGTGCCACACTCACCTCAGTTTCTTCATAAAGTTGTTGGGCAATCGGTGCGCCGCCACGAACAACGGAGAGTGCTTTAATCACTACCGTTTTACGATCAAAACCTTGTTGTATGGTGAGCTCCATTCCAACACGAATCTCTTTTGAGACTTTAACACGTTCATTATTATGATGAACTTTACCACCCTCGATTGCATCTTTGGCAATAGAGCGTGTTTTAAAAAAACGTGCAGCCCAAAGCCATTTGTCTACACGCATTGTTTCAAGTTGTTGTTTCTCAGGCTGTTTTGACATCGACATCCTTATGTTCTAAATCTGTTGACTGTAAATTTGCTAACGCTACGTTTTTCAGTAAAGGTAAAAGCTCAGTTAAATGATTGATTGCAGGGTATTCCAATTCTAATTGATGACGCGCAGCACGACCACTGGAAGGTTGAGTAATCGTGATTAAGTGTGCTATACCAAACTTTTCAGCACCTTTTAATACTGGGATGGTGTCATCCACAAAACATGCATTTTGTGGGTCAAATGGATGCTTTTGCTGCAGGATTTGCCAAAACTCAATAAACTCTTTGGAATAGCCAATTTCTTCACTACTGATCATTACTTCAAAATAAGGGCTGAGATCAACATTTTCAAGTTTAAGTTTTAAGCCAGCACAATCTGCATTGGTCAGTAACCAACAACGATAACCTTGTACTTTTAATTGTTTTAATAATTCAAAACAGCCAGTTCTTGGGGTGATTTTATCTTTAAAATCATATTGTAATTGTAGGACATCAACCCCAACTTTTTCAGACCAATATTTTGAAGAATACCAGCAGAGGGTATGATTATGTTGTTGATAAAATGCATTTAGAATGTTTTGACTGTGCTCTAAACTACATTGATGGGTTTCTGCATGCCGTTCAGGGAGTTTTGTGTTCCAGATCAGATCATCAAAAGCTAAATCAAGGAGTGTGCCGTCCATGTCAAAAAAGATGATCGGTTTTTGCATTCAAGGAACTCCAAAGTTTTTTAAAGTTTAACAAAGACTCTATGAACGTGTAAATTTTAATAAAATAAATGTGAGATGATGAGCACGGAAACTCATCATTTGCGGATTTCTTTTACTTATCACTAATCGCTTAGCTATGCTCTCAAAATTTGATCCAACTACATATATTACAATTTAAAGCGCTAGATCTAAATGCTATAACATTTAGATCCAAACGATATAAATGAGACTTTAATGAACGTATTAGATACGATAAATTCTGAATTACATCAAGCAGCGATGCTATTAGATAATATTTCAGGAAAAATCCAAGAAGCACCAGAATTGGAAAATAGGGAAAATATTTTGCTTATCGGCAAAGCGCTCAGTCATATTTTTGAACTGTAAAAAAATATATATGAACATAGACCCGATTTAAAAAATATTCATTAACAAAACAACGATTAAAATTCAAAGCATCTGAAGCCTGAATGTTAAAGTTGTGAGGAGTTATATAAATACAATTAATGAAAATAATATGTTATTGGTTAATTCATCCATATTAAAATGGATTTCATTGGATAAAATTTTAAATAGGTTGAATAGACTTGGACTAATCTAAATCAAATGAAAATTTAGAAGTCTATATCGTGTTCAAAAAGCATATCTAATCTCAGGATATTTATTAGTTAAAAGCTATTGTTTTCATGCACTCAACATAAAAAAATGGTAGGCTTGTGGACAAAAATCAGACATCCTACAGGTCGGATCAATGTTTATTACCACTCAAGCACCACAAGATGAACAAATTTTAAAATTAGTTCCAGTTTTGGCATCTGCAAGTCAGATCTTGCTCGAGGAATACCAAAATTATTGTGCTGGAAATGCGTTTAATATTGATAAAAAGGATGATCAGTCACCTGTTACCCAAGCTGACTTAAAAGTGAATGCCTATTTAATAGAACAACTGGCGAAAATCACCCCTGAAATTCCAGTGCTATCAGAAGAGAGCGATTATTCTCAACGACATACATGGAATATCTGTTGGATGCTGGATCCTTTGGATGGAACTAAAGAATTTATTCATGAACGTGATGAATTTACGATTAATTTAAGTCTAATTCACAACCACCAAACCATATTTTCAATCATTGCTGTACCGACAGAGCAAGTGATGTATTTGGGATATTTAACAGAATTACCTTATAAATATTGCTTTATTCATCGTACTTGGGAACGTTATTGCAAGTTTAAAGCTGTAGAGGAAGATGCAATTCAAATTGGACTAAGCCATAGCAGTAAAAATCCAAAGTATCAGCAATATATTGATTATATTGAGCAAGAATCGCCTGTCATTAGACGCGAGGCGGGCAGTGCCTATAAGTTTTGTATGATGCTTGAAGGCGAAATTGATATTTATCCAAGATTTCATCCTACCTCTGAGTGGGATACCAGTGCAGGACAAGGATTATTGGAAAGTATTGGTGGCGGATTACTGAGTTTAGCTGCGGTACCATTTACCTATAATCAACGTGATACGGTGTTAAATGATGGGTTTATCGCATTTCGGAATGTCGAAAATAAAGAAATTGCTTTAGAAGCATTAAGCAATGTGAGCTTTTAATCTGATATAGATATGCATTTTATAGATAATTTAACACTTTGATATTAGGGTCTGTTGACAATTCGTCTATGTTTGCGACTACGTGTGTTTTTTAGGCGATACTAGGAGCGAATTATGAAATTTAGTCATTCTAAATGAGTAGTTCGTAACGACGTAGCGGCAAAAAACACGCTAGTCCCGAAGGGTTGTGGCTAAAATTATCTCAGCCTACGTTATGAAACTCGAAAATAGTCTCGCTATTCTCTTCGTTTCATGCCTTGCCTGCTCAATTTTAACCTACAACGCAAGCCATTTATGAAATGTTAACAGACCCTAGATTGAGCGCTTGGCTGCATATGTTATAGTAAGCTTGTATAAAAATGAGTTTTAAGTTGATATGGCCTTAGATTTATTGCCGAACAGTATGCTAAAAGCAATAGATTTATTGCCCGATGCGAAAACACCTGTAACCTTATTCACGCGTCATTCAATTCGTGAGGTTGTGAATGGGCAGGGGCTGGCAGGTTATGATCTGCAATTAACTTCCCAAGGTCGTGATTTAGCGCAAGCTTGGGGTTGTTATTTGATTGAAAATACAGACCGTGTGATCCAGCACTGTATTTCAAGCCCCATTCAGCGTTGTGTAGATACCGCGGCTTTGATGATTCAAGGTGCTGACGGAATTTCTCCTTATCCGAATACCCATCATATTGAAATTGTAGAAAAGGGTTTATTGGTTGAGCCGGGAAGCTTTGTGCTGGATATTAAACAAGCCGCTCCCTATTTTAGAGCACAAGGTGCTTTAGGCTTTATCAACAGTTTCGTAAATAATGCCTTACCTGGCATGAAACATCCGATTACGGGTGTGGTTGATGTACTTGAATTAATCTATGAAACACATCCTACGCTAAACAATGGCATTAGCTTGGCTGTGAGCCACGATACGATTCTTGCCGCGATTATTGCGGTGATTTCAAAACGTACCGAAATCAGTCAAAGTGATTGGCCTGAGATGATGGAAGGTCTATTTGTTTGGTTTGAAGGTGAGCGTTTTGCAGATAGTCATTTGAAATGGATTTGGCGAGGCGAACGTGGTGAATTGTCGATACGTGAGTTTCAGCAATAGATCCATTTTAAATCCAAAAATAATTATGTTGAGTAAATCATATTGATATTGAAAATTTCTTCTCCCTTTGTGTAGGCGATGCCTCATCTTGCGCTACTAAATCTGTATCCCCGCATACCCACACACAATGGGCGACATCCATGTCGACACGCGATAGCAACACGCTGTATGGTTAAACTCAATTTATTCGAGTAATGAAAAACTCCCTCCTTAAAAAAAGGTGAGAAGTATTAACTTCGCAAGGGGGAGGATTTAAAACCCCGGTGCCGATAAATAACAACCTAAAACTCAATGAATCCATAAAAGTAAAATTTATGGCAATACATCATTTTTATATTTTTTTAAATAAAAATCACATGATTACAAACAATATGATATATTTAAATAGTTGAAATATATAATTATTTTAATTTAATCTCAGAAACCAAGGATAGAGATAAGTCGTTATAAATATGGGGAAGATATGTGATGCAATTACGGTTTAAATATTTAACAATTTGTACGCTTTCAGCAATGCTTATCGCATGTGGGGGCGGTAGTGATAGCCATTCTACAAATGATCAGCCATCGAATATACCGCAAAATCCTGGCGATGGTACAAATGAGTTACCTGGGGATGGTACACCAGAAACCCCAGACAACGGTTCAGGTGGTTCAAATGGTGGTACAACTCAACCTCCTGAGAGTGGTTCGGGCGGTTCAAACGGTGGATCAACTGAGACTCCTCCTGAGAGTGGTTCAGGCGGTTCAAATGGTGGATCGACTGAGACTCCTCCTGAGAGTGGTTCGGGTGGCTCAAATGGTGGTACGACTCAACCTCCTGAGAATGGTTCGGGTGGCTCAAATGGTGGTACAGGCACAACACCACCTGTAGTAGAAAAATATCCAGAACCAGTTAAAAATAAAATCTCAAGCAGTGTATTAGGCTTTTATGATTTTAATGCACAGGGTGGAAATCGCTTATTGCGCAATGATTTAAATGGTGACTTTGCTGCAATGATTCAGTTTGCCCAAAGTCATGTGGTCAATCCGAAGAATAATGAACAGGATAAAATGCCACGCTTAACAACGCAAAAAGATGCATTGTTATTGGTTACACCTTTGGTTTCGATGGGAGATGTTGATAAATTACAAGCGGAAATCTATCAAGGTAACCAACTGATACGTACCGTAAATTTAAAAGAGCCTTCACGTCTTGCTGCTTCAGATCAATCTAATCAGGATGATCGAGCGCGGGTGATGTACTCTAAACAGGCGTGGTCAGTAGCGTTAAAGTGGGATGAGGTACGTTCAGGATTATCCATCCGTATTATCGATCCTGTAAACAATCGTAGTGGTTCTTTAGCTGCGACAGATATTGATTTTGCTGCACCAGGCGAGTTGGTGGTGCAAAGTATTCGTTTAGGTTTATTGACAGATGCACCTAAATCCAATGGTCACTATATGCTGCTGGAACCTGAAAAAGCAGGAACCGATTATTTCCAAACCATCCCTGCTGCAAAAATGATTGTCAGCAAATACGATGAAATGAAGCTTAATCGGGTTATGGTTGCAAGTGGTGTCATTTACGATTCTGTCAGTGCAACAAATGGTGGTGTCTATGATGGAGATATGCGTGAAAACACCGCTAAATCGACATTTAGTGTTGGAATTAACTTAGCGAATTGGGGTGTCACCAGTTCATCGATGCAAAGCCAAGAGCAACCACAAGTGACTCAAAGTGTGGTGATTCATCATGCCAGAGGTAAATATGCCAATGGTGAGTCCAATCACGGCTTAAGTGGTGGAAATGGTATTTTGACATTGATTGATTCGGTGGGGAATGAATTTAGCCATGAAATCGGGCATCACTATGGTTTAGGGCATTATCCTGGCTCAGTCGAAACTAGTGGAAGTCCCACAAATTATTTCTGGTCTGCACACCATGCGGATAGCGGTTGGGGATACATTGCATTTCGAAATAGAATGCGTGGCAATTTAAATTGGGGCAATACCAATTTAGGTGATGGCAGTAATGGTGTACCAAACTTCCAAAATCTCTATGCCTATGGTTGGGATGCCATGAGTGGTGGATCTAGCGCTAGCTCGATTTCCAAATATACCCACTATACTGGTTATAGTATGTGGTTAAAAATTCAACCTGCTTTTGATAAATACGTGTGGGATCCAAACTCTACAACAGGTTATAAAAAATGGAATGCAGCAACACGCGAAATGGTAGATGCACAACCCAAAACGCCAAACTCAGGCAATGTCTGGTATAACAGTGCCGATGGTAACTTTTTAAAACCACGTTTGTTTAGTGTGCCTGTTTATACGATTTTAGGTGGCTATGATCCAGTCAATCAGGTGGGGATTATTTATCCTGCGGCACGAGGCAATTGGGGCAATGTCTTTAATCTACCTCAGGCCAACACGACTGGCACAGCTGCAAGTTGTTGGTTAAATGTGCAGTATGCCAATAAAGTAGAAAATATTGCACTTGCTCCACAACGGGTAAATTCAGGTAGCAATGCCAACAAATTCCATATCAACCTTGCGCAAAGTGATACACCTCAAAATGTTGATCTTTACTGCCAAAAAGCAGGTCAGCAAGCAGTGAAATTGTCGAATATCAATATTCCAGTCACTACACAAGCAATGGCACCTTTTGTTTCTATTGGTAAAGAAGCAGAGTATTCGGCATTAAGAACACTTGAAATGCCACAACTCGAACAAGCTTTGCTGAATAATAAAGGTAAAGAGGTGGTTAGCCTAGATGCGGATTCACGCTTATTATTTGACTCTTATCGTCAATTTAAAACTGAATTGTCAGCGGACGCGCAAACAGAAATGGTCCGTTATACTCAACAACAAATTAAACTTTATCGTTTAAATCGTTGGATAAATGCATATCGAACTGATCTCGAAAGTGGCAATGTTGAAGCGATTGAGGCATTTAATCAGTTTGTGGCAAAGTTGGAACTAAGTACTGATTTCAATTTAAACCATGTTTCTAGCATTAAAAACGGGACAAATTGTCTAAAAGTTGAAACACTGTCTAATGGCAAATTGAATGCTTATATCAGTGGTAAGAGCGGCTGTACGGGTGATGACAGTGAACAGTGGATTTATGATGCAATGGGTAAAATCCACAGCAAAAAATATATGGATCAGTGTTTAGCCAATCAGGGTGGAGTGATTAATCTAAGCTCATGTAACCATGATGCAGCAAGCCAAGTGTGGGCGATGAATGCCACACAGCAACGTATCGAACAAGGTTCAAAATGTTTTGATTTGGAATATGGTTATTTAAGCAATAACCGAGCACGTTTGATTAGTTATAATTGCGGTACTGGTGGAAATCAAAAATGGACAAATCTTACTACCAATAACAGTTTGATTTTGGCTGCAACCCGTGCTGAAAATTTAGCTTTGATCAAGCAACTGCTGATCAAGTAAGCAAATCAAAAATTAATTTATCACCATAAAATAAGCGCCATAAGGCGCTTATTTCTGTTCATGTTGATGATTTTACTTAAATACGTCAATGATTGAACTGTTGTTATGCTGATTTAAGAAAACTGATCCGCATTCATCAAGGAGTGTTGTAAATCTTCAGTGGCTTTGCGCCCTTGCAGTTGTAAGGCAACAGCATGTATTAAACCGGTCCAAGTCTCATTGGGTTCCCAAATTTGATGCATCAACTCTTGTGCGGTTGGCATATTGATATCCATATAATATTGGCGATATAAATACATCAAACAACTTACCCGCATATTTTTTGCACAATGTACCCAAACAATTTTTTCCTGTACCAAATGCGCGATCAAATCTAACACAAATAAGCATTGATCATCTGCTGGTGTATCCCAATGGATTGGAATTTGAATGTAGTTGAGCCCAAACTCAGCACAGATTTTATCTTCATGTTCAAGGTGTAAGTTGGCATCTGTAAATGCCAGATTGATGATTGTATCTACGCCGTATTCTTTAATCTGTTTCAGTTGTTCAGCACTCGGCTGACCTGAAGTCAGTAAATGTTCGTGGACAAACTGGAAGTTTGCGATTTGACAGAGTTCTTGTTCAAGTTCGTTCATAGCATTCTTACAGAAAATGTTTAATAACATCATAAACAAAAACGCCATCTATGTAGATGGCGTTTTTATATTAATTAACGATTTGGTAAAATTTCTTTTAAAGCTGCATCCATTTCCAGAAGCGCTTTTTCAGTGGTTTCCCAATCGATACAACCATCAGTCACAGATTTACCATATTCTAAATCAGCCAGATTTTCAGGAATATCTTGGCGCCCACCTTTGATATGGCTTTCAACCATAATGCCGACAATAGATTTGTTGCCATCTAAAATCTGTTCGGTGATGTTTTTCAACACAAGCGGTTGTAAATACGGATCTTTATTTGAGTTGGCATGACTGGTATCAATCATGATTTTATTGCTGACTTTGGCTTTTGCTAACGCATTTTCCGCTTCAGCAACAGAACCCGCATCATAGTTCGGCTTACCATTACCACCACGTAATACAACGTGTGCATAAGGGTTACCACTGGTACGAATCACTGAAACTTGGCCTTCGTTATTTAAACCCAAAAAGCTATGACCATGTTTAACAGACTGCATGGCATTGGTTGCAACGGTTAAACCACCATCTGTACCATTTTTAAAGCCTACAGGTGAAGAAAGACCAGAAGACATTTCACGATGCGTTTGGCTTTCCGTTGTACGTGCACCAATCGCAGACCATGAAATAAGATCTTGGTAATATTGTGGTGAGTTTGGGTCAAGCGCTTCAGTCGCACAAGGTAAGCCTTTATCGTTTAACTCAAGCAATAGTTTGCGACCTAAACGTAGACCTTTTTCAATATTAAAAGAATCATTCATATCTGGATCATTGATCAAACCTTTCCAACCAACGGTTGTACGAGGTTTTTCAAAATAAACACGCATGATGATATATAAAGTATCTTTTACTTTTTCACTTAATACTTTTAAACGATTTGCATAATCATGTGCTGCAACAGGGTCATGAATAGAACAAGGGCCAATCACAACAAATAGACGTTTATCTTTACCATCTAAAATATTACGAACAGTTTCCCGACCATGAAGTACAGTTTGGTAGGCATTTTCATTTAATGGTAATTCAGCTTTAAGTTCCGCTGGGGTTACCAGCGTTTGAATGCTTTGGACATTCACGTCATCAATATCTGATTGAGTAATTGGATTTGAATTTAATGTATTCATTGCCGTCACTGGGTATTAGAAACATACAGAAAGTATTTTTAGTGGTCAGAATATAACACGAATTGGCCGAAGTTTTGTCATAAATAAATCATTAAAACTTTACGGTCAATTCATAATTATTAGTTATCAATAAAAGCTTAATTTTAAACCTATGGTTGTTGGACGGATGGCGTCACCATTGCAGCCTGTGGTTTTTCTACAGGTTTGGATTTAACAGGGTTTAAAATAAAGTTAATACCCAAGGCAAATAGGGTGATCCCCAAAACCTTGCGAATCATTTTTTCTGGCATTTTAGAACTGATCAAGGTCCCCACCACAATTGCAGGAATTGAGCCCACCAGTAACCATCCAAGCAGATGAAAATCTACATTGCCAGATGTCATATGTGCAAAACCAGCAACAGAGGTTAACAAAACAGCATGTACAACATCTGAACCAATGATACGAATCATCGGTAAATTGGGAAACATAAGGATCAGCGCCATGATACCAAATGCGCCAGCACCTACAGAAGAAAGGGTCACGAATACGCCCAGTACAATCCCCATAATCACAACATAAGTGCGTTTGCCTTCAATGTTGAAATTATTTGCCTCATGAAAATCTTGTTTTTCTGCACGAAATTTGGCAAAGAATTTTTCAATTCTAGAACGGAACACGATAGACAAGCCTGTTATGGTCAGCATAAAGCCTAACACCATGGTTAAAATGGCTTTGTAATGCGTTGAACTGCTGAGGTAATTGTCTAAAACCCAATGGGTGATAAATGAAGCAGGGACACTGCCCAAAGCTAACCAGAGAACAATCGGCCAAACGATATTCAGTTTTTTAGCATGGACCATTGAGCCACAAAACTTAGAAATAGCCGCATAGAGTAGGTCTGTTCCGATTGCGATGTGTGGTTCTATTCGAAATAAACTAATCAGGATGGGGGTCATAAGTGAACCACCGCCTACACCAGTAATACCTACACAGAAGCCGACTAAAACGCCAGCTAGAATAAACTCAACAGGACCAAACATGACTTATATTGCCAGATATCAAAAAACAGGCATATCTTATGACTTTTTTGTATAAGTGGTTGTCTTGATTGTTGATTTGCTTATGCAAAAAAATGCTAAAGTCTTTTAACTTTAGCATAATGCAGGTTTTTATATCTATCTAATTGATTATTATTCTAAATTTTGATTCGGTCTCTTTGATAGATTGAAAAATGATCATTTGAATTGAATCATATTCGTATTGAAAGTTCCTTCTCCCTCTGGGCATAGGTATCTACACATCTTTTGTTAGAGACTCTAATGCAATTTCAGCAATCAGCTTAAGGTCATCAACCGAATGTTCAGATAATAATTGTAGTGTATTCAGTAATATTGACAGACCAGCCAAGATTGCTGGAGCACTTTCCCTTGTTCCTCTTTTTTGTTGCCTTCCTGATAGACGTGTTAGAAAGACTCTAACTCTTGAATTTTTCTCATCATTTTCTCGCTGTATTCGCCAAGTTAATACACATGCCATACTTGCAATTAAGAGTCGTCTTAATATCGCTTGCGGAGTTGTTTGTAGCCATGACTCAATGTCATGGCCCGCCTGTTTTAACAACTTAAAATAGTTTTCTATTTTCCAACGCCAGTAATACCAAGTTGCCAATTCTATACTTGGAATTTCTGATGATACATTACTTAATAAGCTCCAACGAGAAAGTGATTTTCCTTGCTTATTTTTAACTTCAACTACAATCAGTCGAACGGTTAATGACTTTCCCTTTTGTGGTGGAATTCTTTTTCCCGTTTCATCTTTTTGCATTGGTCTTGCATTACGCGTAATACTGATTTGAGTTTCACCAACATAGAGTTGTTCGCAATTCCCTTTATATTGAATTGTATGGGTTTGTGTAGTTGGTATTTGGTCTGACACTTTCCTTAACTTAACATCTTCTCCTTGATATTCAACACGATTTCCTTCTTTACCTCGAATAAGAAATAAATGTTCTTGTTGATTCAATAATCTAAGATGAGCAATTGAATCTCCTTCACGATCAATAATATGTACGAGTTTCTTTTCTATTGGTAAAGACTCAATATGTTCGATTTGTTCACATAGTGCATTTAAATGGGTTTCTTTTATTTTATGCCCATCAGTAAATGTTGAATAACGTCCAGTAGCATCACATAAAGTTTGATCTAATGGTGCAATGGGTAAACCCGTTTCAGCATCAATTAATAAACTGCTTTGTAATTCATAGCCTTTGTCACTTGCATGTGTTCTTTTGAATCTATTTAACTTGTTGTTATGTTTGAAATATTGTAGTTGAGACCAATCATGAGCAACTAAGGCATAGTGGTGATTCGATAGAGCGATTTGTTCAAGCGCAAGTTTTTGAATAGGCTGATTGAGTTGTTGAAATGAAACGTTTTCGTTATTTAAGAAACGCCAAACTGCTTGGGTTGTAGCAAAGCTAGTCTTTTGGGTAGAAGCAATATCTTTAAGCGCTGGGGCTAATGAAGCAAGTGGATTCATATTAAGTTTTACAAGACGTCCGTAGCGTTTAACTAATCGGTTATCTAAGTGTGGAATGTTAAATTGGAGAGCATGCTCTCCAATTTAACTTAAATAGATTTAATTGTGTAGATACCTATGCCCTCTGGGAGAAGGCTAGGATGAGGGTGCTTTTATGTTGATTTATGCTTTTAAAAAGACTTGTGAAAGAAAGCTAATAAATATGCTAATTATTAAATAAAAATTAATATGCTCATAGAATTTATTCAGCAACCTCAACGGTTAGACCATAAGTAAAAATTTCACTTTCTGGCTTTTTGCTATTGTCAGGATTAGCCTCTGGATAAGAAGTCGTAATCAAATAAATTCCAGGTTTTTCAAATTTAACTTCCACTTCACCTTTTGCATTGGTTTTTACATGTGGTTGTTCACGTTGTGCACTGGTTTCATAACTACTGGCGCCTTTAAACACATCAACTTCAAGGTTTGGTACAGCTTTGCCATTGAGTAAAATCTGCGCTTTTAATGATTCACCAGCAAACAATTCATTTGGATGGGTTGTTAAAAACTTAACTTCAAATCCTTTATTGCTGACTGCTGGAACAGGGCTTGGTTTGCCTTTGGTGACAAAGCTTTCAGCAATAATATTGTTTTTAACCTCTAAGGTTTGTGCATTTGCAGGGACTTGGTCTGCTGAAACTGAACGTGGCGGTTGTGGTGGTGTTACTGGTTTTTTTTCAGCATCGGCTTTTTGTTGTTCAGATTTGGGCGCTTGAGCATTTGCATTTTGCGGACGTACAGGGCGGATACGTAACCAACGACCATCTATAAGGGCGTATTTACTACTATTCCCTAAAGCATTATCTGTACGGATACGGTAAGTCCCTTCACTTGGAAGATCAAACTCAGCAACATTAAAGCGTTTTAATTCGGCAGCAGGATTTATTTTTATTTGCTGACCTTTAGGATCTGTAAGGAGATAGCTGGTTTTAAAGTTAATGCTGGGAACAAAAAACTTTTCTAAGGTTAGTGAACTCTGGAAGCTTATATTTTGTGATGCGCTGGTATCAAAAACTTCAGGGAGAATAAAAGGGCTGATGGTATGCGCAGAACCAACAGCGGGTAATGCAGATAGCAAGGCAATTTTGAGCCATTGATTCATTTCAAGCGTCCTGTAAACTTAAGTTAAAATATTTTACATAATGTACTTGATAACAAGTATCATTATCAATATTATTTTAACAAAATTCAGAGACTATCCGTATGTCCTCATCAAGCAGACGTTCACCCTCAACTCGTGCTGTATTTCGTCTTTCGCCTCTGGTCATGGCATTAGCACTGATATCTCCACTACATAGTTATGCAGAAACAGTACAGGTTTCTGCTACAAGCAATAACCATGTTGAATTGGAAAGCCATCATTTCCATCGTGATCATGTTTTGGGTACATCTTTAGATGTGGTGATTACTGGAACTTCGCAACAAGATGCTGCACGTGCAACAGCTGCAATCGAAAAAGAAATTTCTGATTTGAATCAAGTGTTATCAACTTGGCAAAATGACAGTGAAATTTCGCAACTCAACCAACAAAAACAGCTCACAGCATCTTCGGATTTGTATCAAGTCATCGCTGCATGTGAAGCTTGGCGTGGTAAAACCTGTGGCGCATTTGATGCACGTTTGGGCAATTTGATCGTAATGTGGCAACAGGCCAATGGGGTGCTTGAAATTGATCAAAGTACACGTGATCAATTGCTTTCGCAGTTGCAAGACAACAGTGTTCGTTTGGATGAAAAAACAAAAAGTGTGAAAATGGATAGCTCAGTTACTTTTGCACCAGATGGCTATGCAAAAGGCTATATTATTGATCGAGCTTTAATTGCAGCACGTCAAGCGGTCCCTAATTTAAAAGGTATTTTACTGGATATCGGTGGTGACATGCGCGTTTGGGGAACCTCACCCAATCAAGCGGGTTGGAATGTTGGTGTACAAGATGCCTTTCATCACTATGACAATCTAGCACCAAGCCAAGTTTTAAACTTAAAAGACCAAGCGGTCGCATTCAGTGGTCAGGGTTATCGTAGTCTGGCTGGTCAATCTCATCTTTTAGACCCACATACCGGTTTGCCAATCCAACATGTTGAACAATGTGTAGTCGTTGGAAAATGTGCTGCGGATGCAGATGCTTTAGCAACAGCCTTGACTGTGATGAAGCCAGCAGAAGGCATGCAACTGATCGAATCTTTGCTCGGTTATGAAGCTCAACTGACACTATCAACGGGTGAAACGCATCAAAGCACAGGTTGGAATGCTTTGGTTCAACTTCCACAGCAAGCAGATTTTCATAATGTTGCAGCAAATGCTTCATCAAAATGGCCCGCAGGTTATCAAGCGGTGATCGATTTGGTTATTCCCAAATTGGTTGTGGAAAATTATCGCGCACCTTATATTTCGATCTGGGTGACCGACAGTGATAAAAAATTAGTGCGGACACTTGCAGCTTGGGGCAAAGACCCGAAATGGATTAATTCAAACTATGTATGGTGGCGCCGTTATGGCCGTCAAATAACGAACTTGGATGCAGTTGCTAAACCGTCACGCCAACCGGGTAATTATAAACTGGCTTGGGATGGTAAAGATGACAATGGTAAAACTGTAGATGCAGGGCAGTATCAAATACATGTTGAAGCTTCACGTGAGCATGGTGATCATTCTTATCAAACCTTTAACTTGGATGTAAAAGCAAAAGCTTCTTCTCAAAATTTACCTGCACAAAAAGAAATCGGTGTCGTCAAACTGAATTTCCAGAAAGTGAATTAATTTGCTGACTATGCCTGTTCGGATAAGCGTTTTGATGAAAATTTTGATGAGAATTTAATTGTGTATCAACGTCGAGATTTTTACCGCCATGCACGTTATGTGCATGGTTGGTTATCAGCTTTTGCTTTTATTGTCTTAATCTTTTTTGCTGTTACGGGATTAATTTTAAACCACCCTGAATGGTTTACCCCTGCAACAGATGAAAATACTGAAACGATTACCTTACCTGAAAATGTCCTGACTCAAATTAAAGGCCAAGAGAATCCAAGCACTCAAATTGTAGATTATCTACGACAACACCATGCAGTCATTGGTCGTTATAAGAGTGGTGAAGTCATGGATAATGAAGTCATGATTCATTTGGCAAGTCCAGCAGGTTCAACAGATATTTGGGTCACTTTAGACAATGGTCAAGCTGAAATTACGCTTAAACCCGCATCTACCGTTTCATTGATTAGTGATTTGCACCGTGGGAAAAATGCGGGTAAAGCATGGACTTGGCTGATTGATATCAGTGCAATCATCATTACGATCTTATCATTGGCAGGCTATATCCTATTTTTAAGTATTAAGACTCGCTTAAAAACACATCTTTTCTTGACGGTATTCAGCTTAGCGCTATTGATGCTTCTGGTTTGGACAGTAGTATAAAAGGTTAGAACAATGACACATGCTGTACTGACTGTACTTATATTTTTAGCAATCTTGTTTATATTTCATGGCATTTTTCTGTTACTTTTATTTAGACCTCAATCAAAGCGCAATTTAGCTCAAAATGCAGATGAATATTTGATTGTATATGCAAGTCAGTCAGGGCAGACAGAAAATTTTGCTTTACAAACAGCCCAGCAATTGTCTGCTTCAGGCTATTTGGTCCAGTGCTTGAGTATTGAACAGGTGAATGCCGCTTTATTTAAACGTAGCTTAAAGATTCTATGGATCGTTAGTACTTATGGTGAGGGGGATGCACCAGATTCAGCACGTCAGTTTGTTAAAAACGTAATGACAAAGTCATTTTATTTAAATGACATTGAGTATGCTGTATTGGCTTTTGGTGATTCGCATTATGCAAATTTCTGTAATTTTGGTAAACAATTGGATTTATGGTTAACTGAAAACCATGCACAAGCTTTATTCCCCATGATTTGTGTTGATCAACTTAACCCTACAACGGGTTTGACTGAGTGGCAAACTCAACTTGACCTAGTTTTGCCGCAATTTTCAGCTCAACCTGTTCAATTGACACAACATCCATTTCATTCTGTGGTTTTATCTGAACGCCATTTGTTAAATCAAGGCAGTTTAGGGCATCCAATGTATCATCTTGTGTTTACCCAAGTTGAAGCATTATGTTGGAAATCTGGTGATATTCTTGAAATTCAATGTGCCAATACAGATTCACAAATCAAGGCGTTTTTAGATCATTTTAATCTTCAAAACTCAAATGTGTTTCAGGCTAATCATCCAATAGAATTATTGCGGTTTAAGAATTTACGTTCATTTGATGCCATGCAGCATTCAACGGCATTTGAGCAATGGTTGGCACAGGCAGAAGACTTACCGATTCGTGAGTATTCGATTGCCAGTATTACATCACAAAGCCAGATTGAGTTGGTGGTCAGACGAGAAGTTCATCAAACAGGTTTAGGGCTGGGTTCGGGCTATCTTACCCATGCACTGGCTTTAGGTGAGCAAATTTCTTGTCGAGTTCGTTCAAATCCTGCATTTTATCTGGTTCAAAATGATCAACCTATTATTTTGATTGGAAATGGTTCTGGGATTGCAGGCTTGATGTCACATATTCGACAACGCGCAGAATGGTCTTTTCAGCAAAACTGGTTAATTTATGGCGAACGTCAGTACCAAATTGACCTTGGCTTTGCAGATCAATTGAATCTATGGCAACAACAGTCTGTACTGCCGCAAATTGATTATGCTTTTTCACGTGATACAGATAATCAGAAATATGTACAAGATTGTGTATTGGAGAAATCAGCGCAACTTAAACAATGGATTGAGCAAGGTGCATCAATTTACATTTGTGGTAGTTTAAAAGGGATGGCACAAGGGGTTGAAACAGTATTAATCGATATTTTAGGTGAAGATCAGTTTGAGCAGTTGATTGAACAAAAACGTTACTTACGTGATGTATATTAATTGCGTGATGTTTCTCATTTCTATATAGATGATTAAAGTAGCGAATTAAGAATAGTCTTACGAAAGCAAACTTTATAACTTATGGAAATTATACTCTTCTATAGAAATGAATATGTATGATTGAAAAGCTTGCAATGCCACGCTATTCTCAAAAAATATTCACACCAGTACCAGATGTCTAATGTGAATATTCATGCAGATAAAATTTATATCGCAATACCTTTATATTTAGCTGCCCAAGGTTGCGCTTGTTCTAATTGTGCCGCCAGTTGTAGTAACACATCCTCACGTCCAAAAGGTGCAATAAATTGTGAACCTAAGGGCATATTATCTTTATTCCAATATAAGGGTACTGACATGGCAGGTAAGCCCGTGATATTGGCCAATTGGGTAAATGGAACCCATTGCAAATTATTTTTAATCATTTGCTCAACCAGCTTACCTTTTGCCAGTAAGTGGGCTTGATCAACTTTGAGCAAGGCTTTTAAAATCGGAACTTGCCAAGATGGTGTTTTTACCTCGCCATTTTTCGGTGCAATTGAAGCTGTAGACGGAATTAGAAATAAATCATAACGCTCAAAGAAATGATTCATTCTTGCAACATAAACACCCCAATTATTGAGATTGTTGATATAGTCCACAGCAGAAGCTTTGGCACCAAATGCGGCAATTGCCAGTGTATCTAATTCAAAATCTTGATCTGTTGCACCAAATCGCTGTTTGACTTGATTCACTGTATAAGCGCATTGGCTAAACCATGTGGTAATAAAGTCTTTGGCAAGCGCCATACCGTCAATTTGAGGCGTTGCTTCTTCAACAATATGTCCTAAAGATTCTAAAAGTTTGGCCGTTTTTTGAATGGCTTGTACTGCATCTTTTGAAACTTTGGTTCCAATCGGTGAAACAGTGGAAAAACCAATTCGCAAGCGTTTTGGGGCTTTTTCAATGATGTCTAAGTAGCGTTCAGTCGGGCTTTGGATATTGAAAAGAGCAGTACGATCTGAGCCTTGAGTAGCATCTAACATAGCTGCACTGTCACGGACTGATTTGCACAATACATGTTGCATCGCAGCCCCATGCATTGCTTCACTGATTTCAGGTCCCCAAGGTGTACGTCCGCGACTTGGCTTTAAGCCAAATAAGCCACAATACGAGGCAGGAATCCGAATAGAACCGCCTCCATCACTTGCACCTGCAATTGGTACGATACCCGCTGCAACGCCAGAAGCAGAACCTCCAGAAGAGCCGCCACTATTGTGTTTTAAATTCCACGGATTTTTGCAACTGCCCCAAGCTTCAGGTTCAGTGATACCTTTAATGCCAAACTCTGGCGAATTGGTTAAACCAAAAGTAACCACGCCCGATTTTACCCAGCGATTGACGATTTCTGAGTTTTCTTTAGCAATATATTTAGCATTTTTAAATGCTTTAGAACCAGATGAGGTTGCGACACCCGCATATTCTTGATGTAGATCTTTGAGTAAAAATGGTACACCTGAAAAGGGGCCATTCGCATAATTTTGGGTATTTTTTAATGCGTGTTCATAGATCGGAATAACGATCGCATTAATTTTAGGATTTACCTGCTCAGCACGTTGAATTGCGATTTCTAATAATTCATGTGCTTGTACTTCTTTGTTTTGTACAAGTTGTGCTAAACCGATACCATCATATTGAATATATTCTGAAAATTTCATAGCTTTCCCTTGCTGTTTTGAGTTATTGGGCAAATATCTTTTGGTTTTGTTCGATCGTGGTTTCTAAACAAAGTTGATTTCTACCTTTTTCCTTGGCTAAATACAAAGCATCATCAGCCCGTTTAATCAGCTGTTGAAAAGGTATGCAATAGGGTAAAGTCTGATAACTTAAGCCAATACTGACGCTGATATTTAAGCTACGCTGATCATCTAAATGAATCGGGGTATTGAAAACGCTATTACAAATTCTTTGTGCAATGGCAACACTTTGTTCTAAAGATAGATCTTTTAATAATATAGCAAACTCTTCTCCACCTAAGCGACCAAATAGATCATTAGCACGAATTTGTGCTTTGACTTGATGGGTAAACTCTTGCAAAACATAATCGCCAATCACATGGCCATATTGATCATTAATTTTTTTAAAATGATCTAAATCTAAAACCAAAATCGTGACACTGTGTGCTTGTTGCTTTTCAACATCCTCTGCAATGGTACGTTCACTTTCTTCATAGAAATAACGACGATTGAGTGTGGTAGTGAGACCATCATGATTGGCTAAGTATAAGATTTGGTGATAAAGCTTTTGGCGATTTAAACTGATAATTGCAAGGGTTAAAGGTCCTAAAGCTAGCATCATTAAACCGATGCGTACAGACAGTGTGGTGCCCAAATAGGCATCTGGTGACTGAGCAATATAATATGCAGTCAATGCATTATAGAGCAGCATACACACAATACAGTTAATGATAGAGACAAAGAATAGGTTATAGCTTAGTGCAGCCCAAACCAATGCTGCAATGGGGAACATAATCGCACCTGGACCCAGAAAAAAATGGGTCAGAATGACGGATAAAACGACTCCCAACAGTGGAAGAAATTTTTCGTACTGAAAAGGCTGTTGTTTAAATTGTTGGATATGGCTTTGAATGGTTTTTTTATCAGGGATTGCCAATATAATCGGTAAAAAGGCAATGACATTGAGGATTTCTCCCGTCCACCACATACCAAAATCAATCCAGATTCTATCCATAACCATAAAGGTGTTTGGTAAATAAGGGACCGTTAAACTTGCGACGATTGGTGAAGCTAAACAACCGCCAAAGGCACTGATTGCAAATAAGTATAAAAATGTTAAGCCTTTATTATATTGTTTATAATCCAGTTTAAAAAATCGAATCAGTCCTAATGTGACCAAGGCATGAGATAGATTGGCTAAAGTCAGAAAGAAGGTGATTAAAAAAGAGTTTCCCGTAATCAGATCTGCAAGCATAAAGGCAGTAAATGCGCCAATCCACCCACCTATATTTTTTAAGCGATGAAACCTTAAAAAAAGTCCAAGTAAAACAGCATTTGCGGGCCAAAAAATGGCAAGAAAGGATAAGGGTCTACCAAATATTCCAGCCAATGCGCAGACAAAAATAATCATTGCAATAATAAAAAATGCAGAGATGTTGTCTTTAAGTGCTTGACTTAAATATGCGATAGCTCGAGGCAATTTGCGAACCTATTCTAAAGAGGGATTAATCTCTAAGCCAATATTTTATCTGGCTCTGCTAAGGTATTAATAAGTAATCATATCTATTTATATCGATAAATCAATAGTTTTAGTTACCTTAATTCGAGCCTGTCACAAAAATATTTTTGCTTAGAATAAACAATAAAGATTGTTCATATATGGTTAATTTTACATGTTTTATTCTAAATCTATGCTAATTTATGTCTGATGAAATATTACATACAGACTTGGTATGAAAAAAACAGCACTTATAATTTCTTTATTGCTTAGCCTTTCACCTTACGTTAGCGCTGAAACAGTTCAACCTCAAGCAACCAATCCTGCGACTGTGGCTGCAACCAATACCACAAGTACAATTCGTATAAATACTCGCCCTGAAATTTTAGGCTTATGGGGCATGGAAATTCCAGAAAATAAGAAATGTACAGAATATTATAATTTCCGCGGTTCCAATGAAGTGGTGGTGAATAGTGCCAAAGAGTGGTCAATCGGTCTGTTTGATTATCAGCCTTCACCCGATAATACGCTGGAAAAGCCACCCGCGTTAATCATGCAAATTCGCTATGAAAATAATGAAACAGATTGTTCGGGGCGTAAAGAAGATCAGTCTGGTGAAGTTACCCAATATTTTGTGAAGTGGATTAATAAGAACACCTTGAATTTTTGTATTTCTGACAAAGGCGATCAGTGCTTTGCTACTTTACGCAGAGTCTTGCCTTAAGTTGATTTAAAGCATGGATGCTTGTGTAAATAATCAAGAATTTGCTTTAAAATAAAAAACCTCTGATTTTACAGAGGTTTTTTATTGGTTTTTTTACTGGATTAGAGGATGCATATTAAGCATCTTTTTCATGTCCTTGAACTTGTTTTAACAAGTGTTTTTCAAGGTAGTGAATATCCATTGCTTGTGAACAGAAGTTTTTGTCTTCAAGGATCAGATCTTTATGTAAAGGAATATTGGTTTTAATTCCAGTTAAGATCATCTCATCTAAGGCTTGTTTCATACGGGCAATCGCAGTTTCACGATCTTTACCATAAGAAATCAACTTTGCGATCATTGAGTCATAATACGGAGGAATGCTATATCCTTGATAGATATGAGAATCTAAACGGATACCTGCACCGCCTGGCGCATAGAATGATTCAATTTTACCTGGTGATGGTAAGAAGGTCGACGGATCTTCTGCATTGATACGGCACTCAATCGCATGACCTTCGATTTTAATATCTTCTTGTTGAAGATTTAAACCTAGACCCGCAGCGATACGTAATTGCTGTTCAATAATATCTACACCAGTCACTTGTTCAGTGACTGGATGCTCAACTTGAACACGGGTATTCATCTCGATAAAGAAGAATTCACCATCTTCAAATAAGAACTCAAAAGTACCAGCACCACGGTATTGCATCAACTTACATGCATTGACACAAGCTTCAAGAATATGCGCGCGCGCTTCTTCTGGTAAACCCGGTGCAGGTGCTTCTTCAAGTACTTTTTGATGGCGACGTTGTAAAGAGCAGTCACGGTCATATAAATGAATCGCTTGACCATTACCATCTGCTAAAACTTGTACTTCAACATGACGTGGTTTTTGCAGGAAACGTTCCATATAAACCGTATCATCACCGAACCACATTTCAGCATCACGTTGTGCAGCTTGAACCGATTCAAGTAATGTATCGACACGTTCAACAATACGCATTCCGCGACCACCACCGCCTGAAGCAGCTTTTACAATCAGCGGGAAACCAATTTCTTTGGCTTCAGCCAACGCATTGTTGGGTGTCACAGCATGGGCTGAACCAGGAACTGTTGGTACACCTGCTTTACGCATCGCCGTAATTGCAGAAACTTTATTTCCCATTAGACGAATATGTTCAGGACGCGGCCCAATGAAAATAAAGCCTGAGTTTTCTACAATTTCTGCAAATTCAGCATTTTCAGATAAGAAACCATAACCAGGATGGATGGCATCTGCGCCCGTAATTTCTGCTGCGGTAATAATGGCAGGAATGTTTAAATAGCTTTCGCTACTTGCACCTGGACCTATACATACTGCTTCATCACAAAAACGTAAATGCATCAAATCTTTATCAGCATCTGAATAGATGCCGACAGTTTTGATTCCTAAAGTTTTGCAAGCTCGAGTGATGCGTAACGCAATCTCACCTCGGTTTGCAATTAAAACTTTTTGCAACATATCAACCCCCGAGGTATTACGCGCGGTAGCGGAATAAAGGTTGACCGAACTGGATTACATCACCATTTTTTACTAAAATTTCTTCAACTACACCACTTTGAGTTGCTTCAATCGGGTTCATAATTTTCATTGCTTCGATGATCCCGAGGGTTTCACCTGCAGAAACAGTTTGACCTACATTTACAAAGGGTGCTTCACCCGGACTTGGTGCTGAATAGAACACACCAACCATTGGAGACGTTTCTACTGCACCACGAGAGGCAGCTTTAACTACAGGCGCTTCAGCGGTTGGGAGGGCAATAGGTGCTACACCAGCAGCAACCACAGGATTACGGCGAGTTAAAGCAATCGATTGATCACCTTCTTTCACTTCAATTGCTTGAAGATCAGATTCGATCATCAAATCGATGAGCTTTTTAATTTTGCGAATATCCATGGGTTCGTATTCCTAAATTATGATTGGGTTGAAGATTTAAGTTTTTCGATAGCGAAATCAAGTGCAAAAGAATAGCCTTTGGCACCTAAACCACAAATGACGCCAACGGCTTTATCTGATAAATAAGAATGATGTCTAAATGCTTCACGTGCATGAACATTAGAAAGATGTACTTCAATAAATGGAATCGCAACGCCAAGTAGGGCATCACGTATAGCGACTGAGGTATGGGTCAACGCGGCAGGATTAATAATGATAAATTTTATGCCGTCTTGTTGTGCTTGGTGAATACGATCGACCACAGCACCTTCCCAGTTGCTTTGAAAAGTATCTAAACTTATATTGGCTTGACGTGCTTGGAGACTCAATTGTTGGTTAATGTCATCCAATGTGAGGTGACCATAGACCTCAGGTTCGCGCTTTCCTAGCAAGTTTAAGTTTGGTCCGTGAATGACCAAAATGGTCGAACTCATTGAGAGTGCTCCAATTCAAAAGTCGCAAAAAAAATTGCAAGATGTCTGCAAAGTTTGCATATTATGGCATATTTTTCCACAAATACTTTATATTTTCTTTGAATCGTCGCGGAAACGCAGTGCCTTGTATGGGCTATATAATGTTAATTTTGTCTGTAAATGGCAATGTTAAAATATGACATTTTTAGCAGATGTTTTACAGAGACTTCATTTTAAACTGAGTGACCAAAACTATTCATTTGATTTGTGTAACAGCCATATGGCTATCGTCAATAGATAAGATCTCACTACAACGTGTTGTATAGCTTGGAGACCGATTTTGCTGGCGCATTTTCCATGTTTCTTGGTTGGAATGATAACCTACTTGTATACAGTCTGAGCCAAAGCGTTGTTTCATGCTTGAGAGCGTATCCATAAGCTGATCACGTTGCTGAATAAAGTCTACAGGATGCCATAAGTCATTGATGTGTTGGCTTTTGCTATGCAGTGCTGAGAACATCACAGCAACTTTTACATACTTTAAATTTTCTTTAAATAAAACATCAATTTGCTGTAATGCTGACTTGGTTAAAATCATCAAATCGTCTGTTGCATACATCAAACCAATGACACTGCTTTGTGCCTTTTTATAGGGCGCCTGTGCAACTTTTTCATATAAGGAAACATGCACAACTGCACATAGTTGTCGTTGCTTGCTCAGTCGTTGATGTGCACGATTGACATGGAAAATAATGGCTTGTTTAATAATCTCAACATTGTTTAGAGCAGATGCAAAACTGCGTGAGGAAAGGATGCGTTTGGAGGGAATGTCTGCATCGTCCAAAGCAATGCAGGATTGACCTTTTAGTTCACGAATGGTGCGTCCAATGACCACTGAAAACTCGCGTGCAAGGTAATGTTCATTGGCAAAAGTTAAGTCATAGCAATTATAAATATTATAAGCTTGTAAGCGTTTGCTGGTTTTACGTCCAACGCACCAGACTTCTGCAACACTGGTTTCAAGCAGTAGGCCTTCAAAACTGCATAAATCTAAATCAGTCAGGTCACAGACGCTATCAAAGCCTCCACGTTTCTTGGCAAAATTGTTGGCAAGCTTGGCTTGGGTTTTACTATAGCCAATACCAATGCAACAGGGCAGACCAAGCCATTTTTGAATGGTTTTGATGAGTTTTCTACAATAATCCTGTAGATCGAATAAGTCTTGGTAAGAGCTGAGATTGATAAAACATTCATCAATAGAGTAGGCTTCCAAATCCTCATCTTTAAAAAAAATCTTTAAAATTTTAAAAAAACGATCTGAGAAATCACCATATAAAGCATAGTTACTTGAAAAGGCGAGCACGCCAGCTTTTTTAGCTTGTTGCTCAACTTCATGCCAAGGGATTGCCATATCTATGTTTAACGCCTTGGCTTCATTGCTTCGTGAAACGACACAACCATCATTATTGCTTAAGACGACAACTGGCTTATTATTTAAACTGGGGTTAAATACGCGCTCGCAACTGACATAACAATTGTTAATGTCAATCAAAGCAAAAATTTGTTCGCTCATGGGCTATCTTGAAAAAGTTACAAATTCAAGTGAAATATTAAGAGATGTTTAAAATAAATTCAAATTAAATCTAGTGTGGATTTGTTCATCCTTTGGGCTGGATGATTAAATCGTCGGTGTGGTGAGAGACAAAACTGACTAAGCACTGTTGAGCTTCGTGGTGGTTTAAGTAATTTAAGTAAAAATGCTGAATAGAGAAGTGGTTCTTTTAAAAGGTATATCTTAAATTGCAGCTTACAATGTCGAAAAATGAAACATCTCAATCCTTGTATAGAAAACTGAGAGGGCTAAATTAACAGTTGTCGTCGATTTGTACGGCATATCCCAATATTGAAAAGGATGGATATGAAAATGGCTAATCAACAACACAATCAGCAACAGAATCAACAACACAATCAGCAACAAAACCAGCAGAATGACCAACAAGGTCAACCTAACCAATCTAATCAGCAGCAGAAGCAACACAGTCAGCAAGATCAACAATCAAATCAACAAAACCAGCAAAAGCAACAATCCAACCAACAGGCTCAACAAAATCAGCAAAGCCAGCACAAGCCTCAGCAAAAATAGGGCTTTGAACTCATCTTAATCGTAGCTTATAAATGACAAAACGCCTCAACTGAGGCGTTTTGTCATTTTAGCTATTTTGAATTTTAAGCTTCTTCATTTTTAAGTGTCTTGATTTTAAGCTTACGTTGCCGATCACTTGAATCGTTTATTACTTTGATCAAGAATTTTATGGAGACCTTCATTTATATTTATACATTGATTAAATTGGGCAAAATGGTGTATTTCAGTGTTTAGTGCGCTAAAGAAATGTGCTGGGTCTGCAATAGTATGATTGAGATGCTGGGGTTCAAGATGTAGGCTGATGACTTCAAATTGATTTTTTGCCCGATGTGCTTTGCAATCTATACGTCCGACAATTTGATCCCCATATAAAATAGGTAAACAAAAATAACCAAATACACGTTTAGGTGGTGTCACATAACATTCCAACCGATAATCAAATTTAAACAGGGTATTTAAACGGTCACGATGTATCACCAGATTGTCAAAAGGAGAGAGAATTTTGACTTTTAACTCAATATTGGGGATCTGTTCTAAGGCCTCGGTTTGGATATAAAGATTTTGACTCTCTTTGTCACTACTGCCTAATTGAGCTAAAGTGGTGATCACACCTGCATCTAATTGTTCATTGACGATGTCACGCATTGCCTCACGAATCTTTTGCCCAACTTTTAAATGCAACAATTGCTTCCATGCAAACACGCCATGTGCGCGGAGCGTGGTATTGAACAAGTAGCGGGCATATTCCTCTAGTGTAGGAACACTCAGATCAAGATGACTTGGGATACAATATTCGGTCAGTTGATAGACTTTTTCCATACCATTACGTTCAGAAATCATCAAATCGCCTTGCATAAACAATTGCTCAATCGAACGACGCGCTAAACTTGAGTTCCACCAGCCCCCTGAATTTTGCTTATTGCCTTGTCCAATGTTGCGTAATCGAATACTGCCTTCAGCTTTCGCCCGAGCCAGAATCTCATTCATAAAAGCTTGATCACCACGATTAAAATAACGATGCTCACCATTTCTAATCGATGTCATATGAGGAAGTGCATAGCGATAATCTTGCATTGGTAAATAAGATGCTGCATGAAACCAATATTCAAAAATATGCTGCTGTTTGACCAGTTGATTTAAGTGGCTTTGCTGATAATCTGGAACACGGCTCCATAAAATATGGTGGTGGGCACGTTCTACTACAGAAATTGTATCAATCTGAACATAGCCAAGATGTTCAATCGCATGGCGTGTTCCAGATAATCCTGTACCAAAGGAAGCAGGTGAAATTAGGCCTTGATGAGAGAGTGCCAGACGTCTTAATGATTCAATCATAACAATTATTTTTTAACCTATTTTTAGTGATTCTTGGTTGCCACGTGGGTATCGCAAATGAAGCTTGAAGATGAGTAGCACAAACAAAGGCTATGACGTTCAATGATCATTTTAATTTTTTAAGAATACAAGTAACAACACCCCAAATCATAATTTGTTCTTCACTGTGTGGGTGAATATCTGGAAAATCAGGATTTTCTGCTTTGAGCCAAATATCATAAATTCCTGTAGATACTTTAACTTGCATAAAGCGTTTGACTGTAAATTCATTGTTGATTAATGCCAAAACAACATCGCCGTGTTCAGCCTCTAGGCTACGGTCAATTAAAATTTCATCTCCAATTTCAATACCTGCATTTTTCATTGATAAGGAGTTAACTTTTAACATAAAGGTTGCAATAGGGTTATGAATTAAGTGTTCATTTAAATCAATTTTCTTTTCTGTATAGTCTTGAGCGGGTGATGGAAAGCCTGCTGCAACGGTTTCCAAAGGATAGGGGATACTGATGTTGCTACGAAATTCAATTGTACGTAAATCTTGCTTTGAAATAGGCTCGATAATAGAAAGAAGAGAATTGATTGTCTTAAAATTTTCCCTTACAGAGCGATCACTTAACTTCGATGGTGGAGTCAAATTTGGCGGCATCACGATTCACCTTGAAAATGTAACATAATCAAGTTTAACAAAATAAACGCGTGATGCAAGATTCTTTTGGTGAATTGATTGTGATTGTCAAACTGTCGGCTTACAATTTGACAAAATCCAATCGTTCGGAAATGTACATGTTGCAAGATTTTGTAGAAGAACAGAAATTAGTGTGTGAAGAATTTGACTCTCGATATATCAAAGTCAATGAAACGGATCTCGTGGCTATCGCTAAGCAAACCATAAGTAAAGAACCGATCGTGGGTTTACGTAAACAGCCTGATGCTGAAAATGTGTCATGGTTTATTTATGGTGGTGAGTTGGAAGAGGGTGAAGATTTTTTTGATGTGATCAGTGTAAAAGAGCTTGAAGAGGTTTTTCCTGATGCGATCCCTTATCTGGCTTTGGAACAAGGCTTTAGATTTATGATAGATGCTGATGAATACGAAGATGTATGGAAAGCAGATATTTTATAAATAAAAGGTTTGCTCAAGCATGATCTATAGATTTAGTTTGACCCTCTGCAGTATTGTTCTGAGTAGTGGATTGAGCACGCAAAGTTTTGCTGAACCATCCACGCAAAAACTCACCCAAGAACAGTATGACCAACGTATTCAAACCTATACTGATCAAGTCAATGAAACTAAACATATCTTGGATGAGGCGCATAGCACGATCACTGCGATTGAACAGCATCAAGCATTTTGTTCACGTTTAGATGCTTATCAAGCGATTGCTAGGATTTCGAAAGAAAATTTAGAACTTGATACGGCCAATATGATGTTGGTGATCGCCAATAATTTTTTAGATCGACAAAAGCAAAGTATTGAGCAGTCAGGAATGACGTTTGAGCGATTTTGTTCGATTAAGAAATAAACAAAATGTCATTTAAGCCTTATTTTAGTCAGAAAATGATATTTAATTGGCTGAAAATGATAAGTTGTTTTTAAAAAAATGATCAATAATAGACGCATTAAAGCAGTACAAGATTTGATTTTCCCTGGTCTGTATTTTGTGTGGCTTTAAGCGTCAATCGTATGATTGACGCACCCTAAACTCGCTTAATTGCGAGTTTTTTAATGCATTTTTTTATGGATTTTATTTACAAAATATCGGAAAAAGATAGCAAACCGATTAAAAAGAAAAATAACCATTCAAAGAGACACTGACAAATCAACAATAGTTTACTTTTGAGCAGAATGTTTAAAAAGAATAGAAAGACAAGTCATGATCGTGCATAAAGCCAAACAGGCCGAAGCACTTGAACAAAAGCTGAAAATTTTGCTATATACTACAATCATATAAATAAAGTGAGTCATTCATTTTGTTGACGATTTTTTATTCTATGCAACAAGCATTACCACAATATTTTTATTTTGGGCAGATGTTGTTACTGTAAGATTGTTCGCATGAGCAGTATAAATTTTTTATTATCATTTTGTAGTCAAGAGAATATGGATTTGTATGAATTCACTCATCAGTCAAATCGTGAGGCTATTGCAATATATGTATTGAATAAATTCTTTAATTAATCAATTTTTAGGGTCTGCTGACAATTCGTCTATGTTTGCGACTACGTGTGTTTTTTAGGCGATACTAGGCACGAAATACGAAATTTAGTCATTCTAAATAAGTAGTTCGTAACGACGTAGCGGCAAAAAACACGCTAGTCCCCGCTGCGCCTTGCGCTGCAAACAAAGCAGTGCTTTGTTCTTGCTCAGGGTTGTGGCTAAAATTATCTCAGCCTTCGTTATGAAACTCGAAAATAGTCTCGCTATTCTCCTCGTTTCCTGCCTTGCCTGCTCAATTTTAACCTACAACGCAAGCCATTTATGAAATGTCAACAGACCCTAATCTCTCTATAAATTTTTATTTAAAGGGTTTTTATGAAACCGATTCGTGTATCGCCATCTCTGACTTTAGCTTTGTTACAAGCGCGAGAAGCTACAATGATGCATTTTAGACCGATTTTAAATGAAATGGGTTTGACTGAGCAGCAATGGCGTGTGATTTCTGTACTTTATCAATATGATGAACTTGAAAATAACCACTTGGCTGATTTGGCATGTATTTTAAGACCCAGTTTAACGGGGATTTTAAATCGTATGCGTGATCAAAATCTGATTAAGAAACGAAAAGACCTACATGATCAACGGGTGAGTTTGATTCAGCTGAGCGATGAAGGTAAAAGATACTTTGAGACACAAGCGGTGAAAATGGAAGAAAGCTATACAGATATTCAAACACAATATGGTGCAGAGAAAGTCCAGCAGCTTATGGAATTGTTAAACGATCTCTCAAAAATAAAACCACGATAAATTTAAAGTAAAACAAAGGTTTATGGGGTGAAGTGTAAAACTGCATGTCACTCAATTCATTTTAAATATACAAAACACCCTAATCAAAAATGAGTGGGTTTTAATCACTCATTTTTATCATTGTTTAATCAAATAACTTTTTAATGTCTTTCGGTGCGCCTTGCTGGCTTTGAATTTCACCTTTTGCATCTTTCCATACCATTGCAGGAGTAGCATAAAAACCGTATTTATCCATGAGTTTGGTATTTTCATCTAACTTTTCAGATAACGCCTTAGGAATACTCTTCATTTCTACCAATTTATTCTTACCGTTGCTTAAATTGTATTGTTTGAAAATTTCTGCAGGATTGGCATTGTTTAAAATCGTTGCGGCTTGTCCTTTACTGCTTGGACGAATGACTCCAACCATAATATGACGTAATTGAACTTTTCCTGAATCTACATAGGGACGTGCTTGTTGCCAAAAGGTATGACAGTAGGGGCAGTTTGGGTCATTAAATACATAAACGACTTTTGGCGCATTGCTATCGCCGTCTTGAATCCAAGTTGATTTTTCTAGGCTTTTCCAAATTTCATCTAATACGGCACCTTTAACATGGGTGTTAATCGCTTCTTCGGTTAAATTTTTTCCTGAAGCATTAAATAGGTCACCGACGATATAGTGCTTTTGATCTTTTGAAATAAAGATTGTCGATGGATATTCATCTTTATAGCCCGTCCAACCTTCTAAACCCTCGGGTGCATCTATTTGCTTAACAAAGTTATAACCTTCTTTTTCCAATTTATTTTTAAGGAAATTTGCATCAGCAGCAAACAAAGAGCCACTTAACACCAAACCAAGCGAATAAATACCGAGTGTTTTTAAATCAATCATCAAGATGACTCCTAAGGTTAAAAGCAATAATTCTTTAATCAATGCCAATGAAATAGATTATTCCGAAACTATCTTTTGAACTTTTTGGTGAAGCGCAGCATGGGTAAGTTCCCCCATATGTGTATCGATTAATTTGCCTTGTGCATTAAAAAATAAGGTGCTGGGTAAGCCAAACATTCCCATTTTTTGTGCCGTTACGCCGTCAAAGTCCAGTAGAACCCAATGCAAATTAAGTTTGTGTTGTTGCAAATACGTTTGCACCGTTTTGGCATCTTCATTCTGATTAATAAAGACAAATTGCACATTGGGATATCGTTGTTGAGCATCATTTAACACCGGCATTTCACGTCTGCAAGGCGGACACCAGCTGGCCCAAAGATTAATTACGGTGGGTTTGCCGAGGAATTGAGTCAGCTCAACATGCTCTTGTTGAAGATTCACTAAATTAACTTGAGGAAATTGTTGGTATTGCAATTGTACCTGTTGATAGAAATATTGACCTGAAATGAAAAACAGGGCAAAAGCTGCAAAGCATAGTGCAATAAAGCTTTTCTTTAGAGATCGATTTTTCCAAATCATCCATAGCCCAGCACAAGCAATTCCTACATAAAGATGAAAACCTTTATCTTGAATCTTCAATATTTCAATTGGATGCTCTAAATAAACATCTAAATTGAGTAAGACAAAGCCAAGTCGTGCAGATAACAAGCCAACCAAGAATGCAGACCAAATCGAGTCTTTAAACGCAGCCCATTGAAAATTTGAAACAGCAAAATATTGAAAGCTAAACTTTCCAATTACTACACTTATCAGTATCGCAAGCATGAGGATGGTTAATCCCCATGGCAACATAATTGGTCCTAAATGAATTGCTTGTGCAGTGATCATGGAAAGTTTGCTTAACGTCCTGTGTGTATTTTTTCAGTTTGTTGAATAAGTTGTGGTGCTGAGAAGGTACCTGTAAAGCGCAATTCACGGATTTCTTGTGCATTGCTATTTAAAAACAGCATGGTTGGCGGACCTAAAATTTCACGTTGTTTTAAAATGATGTCTTGTGAGGCGTTGTATTCGGTTAAGTCTAATTGGATAAGCGTGAAGTTTTTCAATGCCTCTTGTACATCGGTACGTGGGAATACCTCTTTTTCAATCGGTTGACACGCCACACACCAGTCCGCATAGACATCAATAATGATTGGTTTGCCTTGCTGTTTGGCATTGACCAAAGCCTGTTCTAATTGTTCAGCTGTGGTCACTTTGTTCCAAACTAAATGTTCTGTTTGGCTATGTTGAATTTGATAAGCAGAATAACTTTGTTGAATATTCCAAAAACCAGCCACTAAACTGGTAATAGCGATAATGGCAAGAATAACTTTATTGACTGTTTTTTCACTGTCGCGTAGAGCAATAAAGAGATAGATTGCCAATGCGATACACAGCAAGGCAAAAATTGCAGCATACACAGTCGAAGGCAGCATAGGGCGAATAAAGTACAATGCAACCATCAGCATAATAAAGCCAAAACTGACTTTAATCCGATCCATCCATTTACCTGGTTTTGGTAATAATTTAGAACCAAATACACTGGCGATAAATAAAGGTAAACCGATACCTAGACCGAGAATAAATAAGTACAAGCCACCTAACACAGCACTTTGAGTTTGTGAAACAAATAATAATGCACCAGCAAGTGGGGCACTCATACAAGGGCCAACAATGAGTGCTGATAATGCACCCATAACCACAGCACCGAGCACTGTCCCAGCTTTTTGATTATTTTGCAGATGACTTAATTTATTGGTGATGAATTGCGGTAAGTTTAATTGATATAAACCAAATAAATTTAAAGCTAACACAACAAATAAAACTGCAAATAATGAAACGATCCAAGGGCTTTGGAACCAACGTTGAAAGCTATAACCAATTTCAGCAACTACAATCCCCATAATGGCGTAAACCACAGCCATACTCACCACAAAGCACAAGGCAATCACAACAGCTTTATAACCTTTCGCGCGCTGAATGATGATGCCAGAGAGAATTGGAATAAGTGGCAGCGAGCAAGGTAAAAACGCCAGTAAAATACCTAAACCGAAAAACACCAATAAATTTAGAAACAGAGAATCTTTAGACAATAGTTTAAAGAATGATTGATCATCATTCCATTGTAATGACGATGTATTGTCTTTAGTGTCCGTATTGCTATTTAAATCAGCAGAATTTTCCGTATCTGTAATTGCATTGCTGCTTGCAGCAGAAGCGTTGAGATCAATTGGATTTGCAGTGTTGTCTGCTTCATTGGCAGTTTTTTGTCCAAGCTGAGTGGTTTGATCATCCAATGCTTTGTTTGGAAGTGGTTTTTCAACAGTTGAATTGACTTTAGTTTCAGTGCTTTCTTTGAGTTTTTTATCTTGAGTTGGAACATTATCAGACTGGTTGAGTAATGAGCTATTTGAATTATTATTGAATAGGTGCTTAGACGATGTATTGCTTTGTGGTAATAAGCCATCTGCATCAGTTGCAATAGTTTTTCTTTGTAATGGATAACATAAACCATCCGCAGAACAACCCTGATACATCACTAAATATTGTGAATTTGGTTTGACCTGAATTTGTGTAGTCACATTTTCATAATGAACTTCTGTTTTCCCAAAGGTTGGATCATCTTTGATATGACCTTTTGGGAGGCTTAAAGGTACAGCTTTATTGTTGACTGTTACTTTAAATTGATCATGATAAAGGTAATAGTGAGGTGCAACTGTCCATTTCAATTGTGCTTTATTTTCTGAAATTGATTCAGCAGAGAATTGAAAAGCTTGATCTGGGGGGAGAAACTCAGGGTTTGCGTGGCTGATGGTACTTAGACTCAACAAAGTAAAACCACATACACTGAGCAAGGTTCGCAACTTCATAATTCCATATCTTTGTTTCATTTACAGCCATTATCCATAATTTCAGATAAAGAAGGCATTATTCTAAGTTTTTCTTTGTAAAAATACCGTTAAAAACATTCAACCCCATTTTGCTTAAGTTTTTGAAAAATTAGTTCATCATCCGGATAGAGTCTGTCGAATTGGGTCATTTTCTTGGTTTTTTTGCTGGTGTAATTGACATTGTAAAGCACAGCACCTTGATAAACGATTTCATAATTTCCAGTTTCTTTCTGGTTGATTATTTCTTTATAGAAATCGTGAAATTCACTTGGTCTACCTTGTGCTGTATCAACAGCATCATAGTGAGTAAATTTTAACGAGATTTTTTTCATATAAGGATAATATTGAACTGTTTTAACTTTTGGAAATTCTTCCTCAGAAATAAGCAGAAGATTATTGTTTTGACTTTCTTTAAAGCAAAAATATGGAGTAGTTTGCTTTGCATAAACAGGCAAAGGGAGAAGACACATTACCGTTATAAATAGCCTAAGCGATTTCATATATTTTCCTCAAAGTTTTTCTTGTTATTATTCATAGATTTTCCCAGCCATTAAAATATCTGCAAAAATTTTCCATGGGATGTGCTCTGGTTGTGGCTGTTGGGTATTTGCATAAAAACCCTCCATATCTTCCATCCAATTGTGCATTGCTGCTAAAAAACTTTGCAAATCTTTATTTTCCCATTGTTGAATATTTTCAAGATGATCTTGTTTGAGTTTATCTAAAAATGTTAAAAAATCTTGTTTGGTTTTTATTGCATTAATTTTCATAAGCATCATTTCTAATTTACAGGATAAATTGTTGTATAAATATAGGCCATCTCGCACGTTTTTTGCATTCCAACAATTGAAATTAATTTCAACTAGACCCATATAGAAATTAATCAACAGTACAGAACAGACACTTTGTGAAATTTGATTGATGATCAAGCTCACGATAACAAGTCGAAGCTCAACAATAGGATTAGGACATCATATGAATATCGCGGCAAACCCAGTAGTTGAAGCAGATCAAACTATATATTTAAAAGATTATCAAAAACCTTCATATGTTGTAGATTCAATCAATCTCGATATTCAAGTTTATGATGACCGTACCAATGTAAACAGCAAATTAGTCATGAAACGCCAAGCAGCAGGAGATATGGTATTGCTTGGACGTGATCTTGAGCTTAAATCAATTTCTATTAATGGTAAGCAACTTACCCAAAGTGAGTATAAGGTTGATTCTGAGCAGTTGGTGATTGCCAATGCACCAGATGAAGCCATCGTTGAAACATCTGTGGTTATTCATCCTGAAACCAATACACAACTCGAAGGATTATATCTTGCGGGGAGTGATTTATTTGTCACTCAAAATGAGCCAGAAGGTTTCCGTAAAATTACGTTCTATCCTGACCGTCCAGATGTCTTATCTGTGTTTACCACTCGTGTAGAAGCCGATAACAAATATCCTGTACTTTTGGCAAATGGTAACTTGATTGAAGCGGGTAAAACTGGTGATGAGCGCCATTATACCATTTGGGAAGATCCAACCAAAAAACCAGCTTATTTATTTGCCTGTGTGATTGGTGATTTAGCGGTTTTAAAAGACCGTTATACCACTTCAGAAGGTCGTGATGTGGCATTAGAAATCTATGCAGAAGAAAAAGATATCCCAAAATGTCATATTGCGATGGAAGCATTAAAGCATTCTATGCGTTGGGATGAAGAACATTATGGACGTGCATACGATCTGGACAATTATATGATTGTGGCAACCAGTCAGTTTAATATGGGCGCAATGGAAAATAAAGGCTTAAATATTTTCAATACATCATGTGTGCTTGCTGATGAAGAATATACCACTGATGCCGCAATCATGCGTGTACAGTCTGTGATTGCACATGAATATTTCCATAACTGGACAGGTAACCGTATTACTTGCCGTGATTGGTTCCAATTGTGTTTAAAAGAAGGTTTAACGGTTTTCCGTGATCAGTCTTTTTCAGAAGATTTACAATCAGCAGCAGTACAACGTATCGACGATGTTGCGGTGCTTAAAGCGCATCAATTCCCAGAAGATGCAGGCCCATTATCGCATCCGCCACGCCCAGATCATTTTGTGGAAATCAATAACTTCTATACTGCGACAGTGTATGAGAAAGGTGCGGAAATTAACCGCATGATGTCAACTTTATTAGGCAAGGAAAAATTCCGTAAGGGAACCGATGAATATTTTCAACGTCATGATGGTCAAGCGGTCACTGTTGAAGATTGGGTTGCTGCCTTAACTGCGGGTTCAGGTGTCGATTTATCTGCATTTTTAATCTGGTATAACCAACCAGGAACGCCAAAGCTTGAAGCGAAAGGTGAATATGATGCGAGTACTCAAACTTATCGTCTAAGCTTTAAACAAAGTTTAAAATCCCATCCTAAATATCCAAATTTAAAAGCTGTACCTATTCCTGTGGCTTTAGCATTGTTTAATGCAGAAACAGGTGAGCAGTACACCTTGCATTCTGAGGCTTTATTTGAAAATGGGGTAAAAGATGGGGTGTATTTGTTTGATCAAACAGAAGCAAGCATTGAATTTACAGGCGTGACCGAAAAGCCTGTAGCATCTTTATTACGTAATTTCTCAGCCCCAGTAAATCTTGAATTTAACTATTCAGATGAAGAACTTGCATTCTTATTGCAATATGAAACCAATGGTTTTAACCAGTGGCAAGCAACACAGACTTTGCTTGAGCGTATTTTGCTTAATGGTCATGATGCTCAAATTTATGTAGATGCAATTAAACAGACCTTACCAAGTGTAATTGAAAAAGACCCGCTATTGGCGTCACGCTTATTTGATGTCCCAAGTGAAGGTTATTTGGGTAGTCGTATCGACCAAGATTATAATCCTTTGATTGTAAATGAAGCACGTGAAGCCTTGTTGAATCAATTAGCAAAAGTCTTGGGTGACTTTGTTAAAGAAACGTATTTATCACTTGATCCAGATTCACAAAATGAATTTTCACAAGCAATGGGTGTCCGTGCTCTAAAAAATATCATGTTGAGTTTTATGGCGCGTCAGGGGGATACCGCAGTATTTGATTTGGCTTATGCACAGTATGAAAATTCTGTGAATATGTCTGAGCGACTTGGGGCACTTAAAGTATTGGTATGGAATGATGCACCACAAGCAAAAGCAGCCTTAGAGGACTTCTATAAGCGCTTTAAAGATGAAGCATTGTCATTAGATCAATGGTTTATGATTCAAGCAGCGCATCCGAAAGCAACGGCTGAAACGATTCAGTATTTAACTTCACATGCTGATTATGATTTAGGTACACCTAACCGTATTCGTTCGGTAAGCGGTGGTTTAAATGCCAATCCTGTCAACGCATGGAGTTTTGGTGTTCAGCATTTTGTAGATTTGGCGAAGTATTTGGATGAAAAGAATCCAATTGTTGGCTCTCGTTTACTTCAAGTCCTTACACGCTGGTATACATTAGCTGAACCACAACGAAGTGAAGTAAAAGCCGCACTTGAAGGATTAAAATCTCAAGTGAAATCAAAAAATGTCAGTGAAACCTTAAATAGTATGTTAAGTGTTTAATGGCTTATAATTTTTTGATTTAATTATATTTGTAGTGCTATTTCTCTTATTTTTATAGGAGAAATAGTATGTTTATAAAGTTGTTGAACCTATTAATATGTATATTACGAACTATTGATAAAAAAGTTAATCAATTAGTGTGTAGTCCGAGTTTGAAATCGTTTTGTAAAAATAAGGGTTTTTAAAAATTATTAATCCTTGTTTTGTGAAGCTAATGTCTATCTTCTTGTTTGAATCTATTAATATCAAGCATTTATTTGTTCCGCATGTCATAAATTTAACATTTAAAAATTTCGGATTGGTTAATTTTTTTGATTTAAATAAATAATCAATACTATCATCTTTTATTGAAATACTATTAGTATCTGAGTAAATGAATTGATTTATAGCATCTGAAGTTCCTTTCTTTTCAATACCTGCCAAATAAAATACAGTTACTAAAATTAATAAATAAAAAACAACCAGATAAGCATAATAATAAATAATTTCTTTAAAGCCTTTGTCTATGTTTTGTGTATCAATAGAGTCGTTCCAGTTAATTTCATTTTTAGAAGTATTATGGGTTTTTTTAAACAATAGTTTTAATGGATATGAAATTAATGCAAAAAACAAACCTAATAATAAGATGATAGTTATAACTACTATTTCAATATAATGACAAGGAACTGGGAATTTTTGATAAAGAAAATTTGAAAAAATGGATATGATGTAATAAATTTTTCTTAAAATAAATAAAAAAGGTTTTATTGTTGTATAAAATAGTATATTAAACATTAATACAAATAAAAAAGTAGCAATATAAAGCCCACCTTTTATAAAAGACTTACTAATATTTTTGTTTGTCAATGTATTTGCTAAAGATATTAAAAGTAAAAGGAAAAAGCTAAACATTAATCCCTTTACACCTTGCAATCCACCAATGATTAAGTAGTTTTGAAAATCATAGCCCAATGAATGATGGGAATAGCCAAAATATCCAACATAATTTTTAATATAAAAAAAACCACATGCATATAAAAATATAGATAAGGCTGTAAAAAGTAGAGCTAAATCTACGCTAAAATTTGTTTTCAAAGTAATTTCTCTTTTTTGTTTAATATTCTATCTGATTTGTAATTTACTCTTTAAAAGTCTCATTTAGAGCCTGTTGCACAGCATCTACACGTGACTTACAGGCTTTATATGCAGACATGGATTCTTCCACAATCTTCATTAAATTATCAATATCAGGTTCTTCTTGAGATTCTAATAATTCTACATTTTTCTTTAGAACGTCATAACCTTCTTTAAATGTTAAATCTTGTTTAGCCATTGCTTAATACCTGTGTCACATTTGCATTGATCGTACCATCCAATAACTCTACTTGGATGTGATCAGTTGAAATTTGTTGAATAGAACGAATGGCTTTACCATCACTACGCACGATAGCATAACCTTTGGCCATGACATGACGTGGATTTTGCAAAAGCGTTTCGCGCATGAGTGATTCAACTTGATTGGATGCCAATTTAATCAGTTGTTGTGCCAAATACTGAACAGTACCTTTCATCAAATCTAAGCTTTTATTTGCCTCATTGATCTGCCCTTGAGAAAGCGTTTTAATGACTTTGATGTACTGATCATTCTGGCTTTGATAAGCAGTGATTTGATGCTGAGATAACAATTTAATCTTATGTAGAGAATCTAGCACATCTTGGGTACGCTCTACGATTAGATTTCGAATACCTCCAATCACTTTACTCGGTGTATCAAAAGAACGGTTTGCCACTTCATCTAAAATGGTTCTATCTTTTTCATGACCTATACCTACCCAGATCGGAACAGAGCGTTTGCAAAGTAGCGCAGCGAGATTGTAGTCATTGAGATAGGCCAGATCATTGACTGCACCTCCACCACGAATAATCACAATAAGATCAGGTGGTGTATTGAGGTCTTTCGCCCATTGTCGTAATGCATTTGCTAAAGCCTCAGAAATACTTGTCGCTGCAGTGTTCCCCTGAAACGTTGCCGTATGATAGACAAAATGACAAACCCCAGCTTGATCGAGAGCATCTGCATCTTTCTTAAAGTCACCCAAGCCAGCAGCATTTTCAGGAGCAATAACGAGGACATTTTGAATATCAAATGGGGTAGGCAGTAATTTATTTTTATTGAGCAGACCTTCGCTGATCAGTTTTTCTAAAATTTGTTGATAACGCCGTGCAATATCACCAAGGGTATAACTTGAATCTATTGCTTCAATATTGACTGAAAAACCGTATTGGGGACTAAATACAGCTTTTACTTTAATCAGTACATTGAGATCACGAGAGAGTTCAACACCACTTTCTCGTTCAAACTTTAACACCATTTTGGCAGCAGAGAATTTCCAGATTGTTGCCTTACAACTGGCAATGACTTTATCAGTATCTTCTTCCTTTTCTGCAAGTTCTAAGTAGTAGTGGCCGCCTTTGATACTCAGATTTCTAATCTCAGCTTTCACCCATATTGCTTCATCAAAAGTTACACGTATAACTTCTTGAACAGTTGCAAGGTATTCGCTTAAGGAAAGTTGTAAGTCTGACATACAAAGGTAATTACGGTAAATTTATCTAAAATAGTATATAACATGGTGGCTTAATGCGGTGAAGATATATCGATCTTGTGTAAAGTGAAATAGCATCTTTTTTGTTACGATGAAGCAAATGATTTTGCTTCATACAGTTTGACAATGTGTATCCCGACTTCCCCAAAAAGTGGATATTTTCTAAAAGTATTTTTTGAAAAAAAGTTTATCTAGAGTGAAAGAATCTGGCTTGTTTGTAAAAATAAAAAGTAAAATGAAAATATAAAGCAAATCATGGATATAGAAAAACCAGCTTATCCAAGTGATCAAATTAAGACCCGGTGGGATTGTATAAATACCAACGGTTACGAGTGCTACAAAGCAAATAAAGATCAATATAAGGCTGGTTAACTGAGTAAATAATCCTATGGTTAGCAATAGCCCGAATACAAATTCAAATAAAGAAACAATGATAGCTGTCATTTCTGGAAAAGGTATACCTGCCGAAACAATCGTTTCCAACATGATTTGTTGATTTTTCTCTACAAATAATTTGTTATAACCCGTTGTAAAGAAAAATAAACCGATCGAAATTCTGGCTAATATTAAGGCGAAGTGACTAAATTTTGGCGAATTAAATGGATTTTTAAAGAGAAAACCAAGCATGTGTCTATGATTCTGAAAATTAGAAAATATCTTAATAATCTGAGCAGACTTTTTAAATGTAAGCATTGTTGGTGAGTGTATATAATTTGTCATTTATACAAATTTAAAATGTTGCTAAGGTTGTTCGAAATGTTACGTAAGTTTCACAAAATACACATCAAGAAGTTCATACTTTGATATGGTGTATTTTTAAGCAAAACTGAGCGAACTATGAAAATATTTTCAATTTTAAGTTTAGCTATGCTGATCGGCTTAACAGCATGTCAAAAAAGAGATTCAGATACACAAAAGCAAGATCAAACAACAACGCCACATTCAGTCGATAAGGACAGTTAACCCAACGCCCACTGATACAGTGGGCTGATTGATATGAGTGTGAAGGCTATTGATATAGCATGAGATTCCTAGATTTTTTTCAAAACAATGCTGTATAATTTTTAGACTTAAGAAAGCTATAGAGCAATTATGAATCTAAAATACTTTATAAAAAATTTATTAGCCTCATTTATTGGGCTATGTGCGTTGGCTGGAATAGTTAAAGTTATCTTTCTATACAGCAGTAATTTATATGAGCAAGCGCTAACTGTTCTTGTGGTAATGATCATGATTCTTGGATTGATGATCGTTGGTTATCTTAATGTTGTTACTGCAATAGGCAGTAAAATCAAACAACCCTTTTATTTACATTTAATTTTAGTGGGTTTTCTTTTTGTAACCGATTTAGCTTTTGGTAGTTCAAGTATTACTGAAGTTATTTTGAGAAATTTGGGATATTTTGCTGTATTACAATTAGGGGTTTACCTTTATATGAAACGAAGTGCTCCGAAATTATTGCTGAATTAATATTTTAATAAAATAATGAATAAACTAGCCTCTTAATGGAGGTTTTACGCTATAGAAAAGTGGGAGAATTATTAATTTTAAAGCAAAGTTTTATTTAGATTTTTACATCCAATTCAAGTAATTTTTAGGCTTTCTATATGAGAAATCATACTGTACGCATAAGCTAAGATAGCGTAGTAATTTTCTTTAATGATATAAAGCCGTCTCGTTCTAATCTGCAATGACCGTACTCATCTAGGCTTAATACATCCTATTCATTGATCAAAGAATAAAACTAAATATTTAAATTAAAACAAAATTCAAGCTTAAAATGTATAAGGTTCTAAGTGATTGTTATAATTTATGTAGACAACAAGTAGTTATTCGCAATAAGTGGTTGGATTGCTCTAAAGCGCTATGTTAGAACTTAACTTCCATATTTATTCGAGATTAAACATGAAAAAATTATTATTAATTTCATCTTTTTTAGCTGTTGTTTTTGTTGCTGGGTGTAGTGCAAAAGACAAAGATAAAGCGACATCTCCTGATAATGAGGTAAGTAGTAGTGCCGTTGCTGTTGATACAAATGAGTCGGCTGAAAAAACGGTGAAGTATGAAACTGCTGATAAGAAACAATTTACACTTAAGACCAGTGATAATTTTGTTACAGCGACATTAACGGATAGCGATGGAAATAACTATTCATTGAAAGAAGTACCTGCTGGAAGCGGTATGCGTTTAGAAGGTGACAATGGTGTTTCAATTCATTCTAAAGGCGATGAAGGAACCATTGAACTTGCTAAAGATAAATCTTTTACAGTAAAAGAAGTTAAATAGAATTATGATGTAAATAGCCCCACCATTTGGTGGGGTTTTTTATTCGTAGTTCATCAATCAAAAAATATCGTATTGAGTGAATTATATTGGTGTTAAAAGTTTTTACTCTCTTTGAGAGAAGGCTAGGATGAGGGGGAGTTTATGCTGGCTTATTGCCCTAAAAGGACTTATGAAAGAAGCCGAATAGGTTGAGAGAAAACTGTACACATTAAAATTAAGTACTTTAAAACCCATTCAAAAATAAGATATTTACGGGCATTTCATTATTTATGCACTTGAATAGACCGACTAATTGTAAACAATTGGCGCAATATCTATTGAAATGAACAGATTAAAGTAATTTTACCGTGGCATGAAATTTGCTGAAAACACCTTTGCAATATTTTTATTTTTCAATTATTAAAGGTATTTTTATGTTTAAGCACACGGTTCTTTCACTGTTTATTTTCAGTGCTATCAGTACTTCAGTCGTTCATGCTGAAAGTTTTAATGTTCTTAAGCAATTATCCAATAAGCCAGTTCAACTAAAAGACGGTGAATACAAAGGCAATTATTACGTACCCTCGACTTTAAACACCATTACTTGGGGCTACTTACCGAATAAAGATGCTAAGCCTGTGATTTCTGTTCCATCGGGAAGTGTTGTGACTTTCGATACAGTTTCACATGAAGGTTTACTTGAAGATCAAGGGCGGGATGCGGAAAAATTCTTTAAATCAAAAGGGGTGAAAGATGAATACATTTTAGATGAAGCAAAAAATATTACAAAATCTTCTCTAAAACATGATTTTAATAAAGATGGACCTCATATTGTGACTGGCCCAATTGAAATTCAAGGCGCACAAGCCGGTGATATTTTAAAAGTAGAAGTCATTAAAGTAGAGCCTCGTGTTCCCTATGGCGTCATTTCAAATCGTCATGGTAAAGGTGCTTTAGTGGGCGAATTTCCTAAAAGACCACAACAAGAAAATGCTTCGGCTGAACATCCTGAACGATATGGAAATGTTTCAGTCTTTACCCCAATAGAAAAAAATACCAAGGGTGAATATGAGGGGGTACTAAAAACACAATCAGGTAAATCGATTCGTTTCCCGCTAAGCCCGTTTATGGGCATTATGGGGGTCGCACCGAATACATCACAGCCAGTTCATTCAGTACCACCAGCGATGTATGGCGGTAATATTGATATTAATGAGTTAGGTGCTGGATCAACTGCATATTACCCAGTACAAGTGCCGGGTGCATTGTTCTATACAGGTGATAGTCATTTTGCCCAAGGTGATGGCGAAGTTGCTTTAACTGCATTAGAAGCTTCAGCAAGAGCAACACTCAAGTTCACTTTATTAAAAACAGGTAAAGATAGAATCCCGGGTAAAGAAATTGTACAGCCATTAGCTGAGAATGCTGAATTTTGGATTACACCAGGATTAGATGAAGATTTAGATGAAGCAATGAAAAAATCTACACGTGAAGCGATTCGTTTTTTAAATCAAGAATATGGTATTGATGAAGCGATTGCTTATGCTTATCTGAGTGCTGCTACTGATTTTGAAGTATCGCAAGTGGTCGATAAGACCAAGGGGATCCATGCCAAAATACGTAAAGCTGACTTTAAAGAGTTTGTTGAAGACACTAAGTAAAACTAAAGTTGAAATTTAACCAGAACTGACAGATACATCAAAAATGAGTAGCTGTCAGTTCAGATTTGGGTGAATATGCCTTAACATACAAGGATTGATGAAAACGATATACAACAGAACTATGAGAGGAGTAAAAAATGATTTGGTTAAATACTTTTTTTTATTTCTTGTTTTATAGCATTTTTCTTTTGCTAGGCTCTTTTTTGTATGGCGAGGCACTTCTATACTTTGTGAAAAGGAAATCTATTTTTAAGATTTTTTTTATATTTTTAACTTATATTATTTTTATATTTTTTATCGTGTGTCCTATTTTCTTAATTTTTGATTTAATTAAAGAATTTAGATTCTATTTTTTGGAAAATAATTATTTTTTATTCTTTGTTTTAAGCTGTTTTGTTTTTTCAATAATACCAATGTTCATTTATTTTCAAAGAAAATACTTAAAAGATCTACAAACTTTTGGTTTATTTAAAAACTAAGTTTAAATAATGAAAGCGAAACTAAGATCACATTCAAAATAAGCCTTGTCTTTTATTCTAAATATTTGGGTTTTTGTTTTTGCAAATGAATATCATTTGAAAGTTTATGTTTTATAGTATAAAGTATTTTATAAATAAGTTTAACTAAATAATAAATATGACTTAATCATTTGACTGTCAAATTCAATCAGTATAATTCTAGCGCTGTTGGCTTGCGATAAGGATTTATGTAATTCAATTTTCAGAGCAACTGGTATGGATGCTCGTTGTAAAAATAAGTAAGCCTGATAGGGAGAAAATTTTGGAAAACGATGAATTAATACAAACAGCCCGTGAGTTAGTAAAACAAGCTGTTCCAGACTATGAACAAGCTTATAAATTATTGACCTTGCTTATAAACAAGGATCTCCAGAGGCAACTTATGCCATTGCAACATGGTATTTACATGGCGGTCATTTTTTGAAACAAGATTATGTCAAAGGGACTAAATATCTAAAAAAAGCAACAAAAATGAAATGGCCAGATGCCATTTATGATTTGGCAATTAGCTATGAAGGAGGAACGTATGTTTCTAAAAATAAAAAAAGGCTTTTTTATTATACTTACAGGTAGCTTTAAGAGGTTGCTCTGAAGCTGTTTATGAAGTTTCAAGATGTTATTATTTTGGTATTGGTACGAGGAAAAATAAAATTCTAGGGGCCATTTGGTATGATCGAGCAGAGGAGTTAGGAAGTGTTCGAGAGAATGATTAACTTTACTTATTGAATTCTTTGTGAATTGAATAAAAACAATAGACACAATGAGGACGTGATAATGAAGTTTACTCATCCAATAGATCAAGATCTTAAATTAAACATGGTCTTTGTCGCTTTAAGTTACCTGTTGGCATGGCTTTTTAGTTATAAATTTTTTACTAGACATATTGCCCACCAACATCCTCAGCTACTTTTTTTATTATTATTTATTTTTTCAATATGTGTTGCTTGTAAATTGAGCCGATTAAAGCTTTTTATACCAATTAAAGCCATAATTACCATGATTATATCCTTTACAGTTTCTCTTATTATTGTGTCATTTTTGACAAAAGAGTATTGGCCATATGTGTTTAGCTTGAATACCGTTTATGCAATTGCTTTTGCACCAATAGGAAGTATTGAGTGGTTAAAATTATATTTTGTATTTCCAATTTTAGTAACCTTCTATTTGATGGTTTTATTCTTACTTAAGCTTAAAAATAAATTTTAAAGAGGAAATTTTTGTGAGTGCTTAGAATGGAGGAAATAATATGAAAAAATTAATCTTTTATGTCTTCTTTATAGCTGTATTAGGAATTATAACTGTTATAGGAACAAAGATACTTCATAGTGAACAAAATCAGCAATATATAGAAAAAATTTTTCGTGAAGATATTAAAGTACAGAATAAATTAGGAGAAATACGGAACTATAGAATACGTAAAGTCGGAAAATTTTATGGTAATCCTCCCTATCAACAAGGCTATGATTATTATACTTTAAAGGTTAATGGTGAAAAGTCATCTGCTTTTATATATTTAAAGCTTTATAAAAACAACAATGGAGAAATAGAAAGCTATAAAGTGGAAATGGATGAATAGTAAAATAAATTTAATAAATTTTTTAATTAGATATTAAGTGTATTTTTAAAATAAATATTTAACTGTACTAATTTTTTTGATTTAAATTTCATCTAATAATTAAATTCACATTTTGTGCTATTCATCACGCTTTTAATTTGGCTGATAAAAGATTATATAAGGCAAGCTAGAATTAAATTTAGAGAAATCAGATGTAGTATTTAGATATTTAAATTTTCTCTCTGCTTAATATAATCTTTATCGAATCAGTATGTTTAGACACGAATCATACTTTTACTGTTTATATCCTCCATCCAGTCATTTAAATCCAAATCGTTGGTAAATGAATGTTCACCATCAATCTTAAAGACTAACAGAGAGTCATGAATGCTAATAATACTCGCTAAATGTTGGCGAATGATGTTGGCTTCATAGCTTGTGTTGATCAGCCAAGTGGAAGGGTTCACCCGAATTGAAGCATCATAGTCACAGATGAGCTTATGGACTTCATCTAAATGATGTACTTGTGAGGAATTTAGAATAATCAAATAATTCATATTAACAACCTCCATAAAAGAGATTTAGACAAAATAACTTTTATTATGAAATGTGATAAGTATCACGATTTATTCAATCTAACATCAAAGTATTTTGATCAATTGAAAAAATGTCGGACAATCTAAAGCTGAATTTTGATGATGTGTTAGATTTTTTTTATTGTATTGTTCAAGAAAATTCTTAGTGGTTATTCCTTTTGTTACATAAAAAGCAATCAAAATTTTTAAATACTGGCTAAATTGAAGTATGATTAAGTTTAAAATATTTAAACAATAAGCTCATCAAAAGATGGGCTTTTTTGTCTTACCCTCTCTGTGTTATAAAGTTTGAGGCTTAAAATGCTGGTTAAAATAGAAGATGGTTTTTACCTAAATTCACTGCATATTATCGCGATATATGTTTCTAAAGATATGATTACGCAAAATTTTTCTATAAGTATAGAATATACACCGCACAATCAAAATGCCAATGGCTTATATCATAAAAAGTGCCAGACCAAAGCTGAAGCGGATTTATTTTTGCAAAGTCTACATCAGCAAATCGCGCAAATATAAATTTAAATTTTTTAGTTTTTTTTGCATTGAAATTAAAAGAAAAGGAATTCATTTTTTAAGCTATATTAGGCTCACAATTGAATGTATCGATAATGTGAAAATCACAATGATTGAACATTTTTGAGGTCAAAATGCATAAACTAAAAATTCTTATTTGTATACTTTCACTATTCACACTGTCTGCCTGCCAAAATGTGCAAAAAAATAACAAAATCATTGCCAAGGCATTTGATACTTCAACACATTTTCAACGCTATCTGATGGATAAACATGCGCCAGAGAATGTCATTGTTACCCATAATATAACTTACCAAGAACAACCAAAACTCAGTTTAGATCTCTATCAGCCAATAGATATTCAACAATTTGAAAAACGCCCAACAGTGATCTGGATTCATGGTGGTGGTTGGATTTCAGGTGCTAAAGATAATGCAAGAGGATATTTTAAACTGCTCGCAGCACAAGGTTATAATGTTGTTTCTGTGCAATACCAATTTGCACCGCAAGCAATTTATCCAACGCAGTTGTATCAAATCAATAACGCACTGCGATTTATCCAGCAAAATGCAAAACAATACCATATAGATGCTGATCAATTATTTTTAGCAGGGGATTCGGCTGGCGCCAATTTAGCCAGTCATTATGCAGCGCTTCTCACTAACCCAAATTTCGCCATAGAATCTGGATTTACAGTCTCGATTCAAGCTTCACAACTTAAGGGTTTAATTCTACATTGCGGAATTTATGATATGAACGCCTTTATCAATACAGCACCAGATGAAATCAAACTGATTGAATGGGGGGTAAATAATCTTGTCCAAGCTTATACAGGTAATCAAAAAGACAATCCTGAATATTTAAAACGTTTATCACCTATACAACATCTTACCAAAAACTATCCACCTGTTTTTATCAGTGGGGGTAATAAAGATTTTCTGACAAATACACAGTCCATTCCTTTTGTAAAAGCGTTGCAAGAAAAGCAAATCCCTATTCAAGCTGTTTTCTACCCTGAATCAAAAGAATGGTTGGTCCATGAATATCAATTTTTCTTGGGCAAAAAGGCGAGTCAGCAAACATTTGATCAAACTATTTTGTTTTTGAAGAAAAATGTTGATTCAAAATAAACTCAAAAAATAATGATTTAAACTGAATTGTCATAAAAGCATGTTATAAAAAATAAAATTGTAGCGAGAAATGAAAGATGGAAATCAGTGTTAAGCAAATCAACAAGCGTATAGATGAATTTCAAGAATCAAGTAAGAAAGCATCAACTTTAGAAATTGGCTATAAAACTTATGCTAAGTTAATGAATGAAGATAAATTTGCTGATGCACTCAAGAAAGATCCCAATAACACGATGGTTCGCTACTACAAAGATATAAAAATTAAATTGGTCACAGAGAAGCATCATTTTGAGGTGAAGTAAGCTTTTTAATCAATAGAATAACAATTTTTAAAAATTTACAACTCAAGGAATGAGTGTAATTTTTTTATCATATTTCATGAAAAAAGTTATATATCTTTAGAGTACTTAGTTGATTCTATAGTGATCACTTTTTGCCTGTTAAAATCAAAATTCAGTACATATAAAACATTGACTTGTGCTTCCATTGTTAAAAATAACTTGTAACAAATCCTGATAAATCCTTTGTTTTTTATTCACTTTATTTATAGGGTGTATCTAAATGTTTTATTTTTTTGATTTTTTTACCATGTGTTTAAAACATTAAAAACATATTCTGTTAAGATAATCTAATAAATTAGAATTTTTTTAATAAGTAGTATGCTGGTCTGATTATTGTGATATTAGTATCAAAAAATACGGAATAACTGAATAAAAACAAATATATGAGAATACTTATCATTTATAATAAGTCTTTTGAATATCTATTCATGCTGTAAAAATAGGCAGTTAGACTTAATTTTTAAGTGTTTTTTAATTTAATCAGACTTAATGATCTTACAAATTGTGACAAAATATATTAAAATAAATGCTGGTTTATTTTGTGACGAAAAATAATGGAAATTTTAAACTTTATAAAGAGTTTCAACACTGTAAACACGTATTTAATTTTGGCGATAATTGCCTTGTTGCTTATAATTTCATTTTTCTACTTTATTCATCCTACCTGATTAAGTAGAAAATTGAAGAAAAAAAGGTGAGTATCATATTGATAACTCGCCTTTTTTTATTTTTTAAAAATAATTTTTATCAAAGTGCAATTGCTTTTTATTCACCAAGTTTAATAGATGAGATTACAATTAGCTAAAGATTGTATTGTAAATTGAATTTATATAACATACCAATCAAATGGTATCTTTTGATGAATTTATGAATTCTATTGTTTTTGCCTATAGCTTGTTGGCGGTCGCTATCATCGCTGAAGTAACAGGTTCAACATTCTTAGTGAAATCGCAGGGCTTCACAAAGTTAGTACCGAGTTTACTGGTGGTATTTTTTTATGTGATTTCTTTTTATTTACTTTCTCACGTGATTAAAACAATTCCATTGGGTATTGCTTATGCAATTTGGGCTGGTGTCGGTATTATCCTCACTGCTTTGGTGGGTTACTTCATTTTTAAACAAAGCTTAGACTTTGCAGCAATTGCAGGCATTGGATTAATTATTTCAGGTGTATTGGTGATTAACTTATTTTCAACATCAGCAGGGCATTGATAAAAGCACGAAGCAGGTAAGATTTGAGTATGGATAAAATTGTAGAAAATGCTTATCAACGTAAAAAAGATCCTGAAGGTGTTAAAAAATTAATTTTAGCTAACACGATGAGTTTAGTTGCTGAACATGGTGTAAATGGCGTATCTATTCAAAGTATTGCAACGCGTTCAGGTGTAACTAAAGGTGGTGTATTTCATCATTTTGCCAATAAACAAGTTCTGATTGAGGCCATGTTGGAAGAGTTAATCCAACAATTGGACCAGCAAGTTAGTCTGGCAATTGAAAAAGATCCAGTTACTTATGGCTGTTTTACACGTGCATATATTGATGTCACCTTAAGTCCTTCATTTGGTGTCAACACGGTATGGAGTGCTTTAAGCATGACATTGATGACAGATAAATCTTATAGTGAGAAGTGGGATCAATGGCTGACACGGCGATTGTCTCAACATGCTGAAACGGATTATTCTGCCACATTAAAAATATTACGTTATGCAGCCGATGGGGCATGGTTTGTTGAAAGCCTCTCCCCAAAAATGCAGGATGATTATGAGGAAATTAAACAGGAGTTGTTGTTAAGGACTTATCCTGAATAGTGATTCATTTGCTCTGCTTTGTAAGCAAAACCAATAGCTACAGATCAAAATAAAAATCCAAAATAAAAAAACCAAGCCAAATGATATTGGCTTGGAATGGAAAACTTTCTTTAAACTAGGTTAAATCATTGCTTTATGATTTATTCACTGTCTAAAGTCATTAAACTTGCATTTCCGCCTGCAGCCGCAGTATTGATACTGATTGCACGTTCAATAAGTAATGGTGCAAGTGGAATAATTGTATTGGCATCCGCTAAATGAGTTATGCCAACAATTGCACCTTCACGATGCGCAATCAGAGTTTGTAATTCTTTTAGACCAGCACCTTGATGTAAAACAGCATCAAACTCTCCAACAGCCACATCATTGATCATCGAAAATTTTTGTTGCAACGCTTTTGGCATACTTTGAATCATTTTTAAAGCAATCGCATCGTCACTTAAAATACAGACTTGTGCATTGAGAGACAAAATTGCATTAAACTGATTCAGTAAAGCCTGTTCTTGCGCTGCGATTGCCAATATCCGATGACGTGATACAACATGGTATTGATTCAATTCACCTGTTGGACCCGGAAGTTCATATAAAGCAATCGGTGATTGATACTGATGCATAGCCCATTGCGAATGATGCTGTTTTGCCCAAGTGTGAAATTCTGTTTGAATCTCAGATGGTTTTAGATTGAGCTGTTCCGAAATATTTTTTACAGTACCAAAAGGGCGATTGGGTAGGGCTGTATGCTGCATTAATTTATATAAATAAATCGGACCACCAGCTTTAGGCCCTGTTCCTGATAAACCTTCACCACCAAAAGGTTGTACGCCTACAACGGCACCTACAATATTACGGTTAATATATAAGTTACCCACTTCCGCATGTTCAATGGTGGTTTGAATAGTTTCATCGATACGTGTATGTAAACCCATGGTTAGGCCATATCCTTTTGCATTGATATGTTCTAACAATTGCTTTAATTCACCATATTTATAGGTAATGACATGCAATACAGGTCCAAAAACTTCACGTTTTAAATCATTCAGATTTGGAAGTTCAATCACCGTCGGGACAATAAATGTGCCTGCATTTAGATCAGATGTTGGTGTTTCATAAGCAAGTTGATGTATTGCATAGCCCTTATTACGCATCATTTCGATATGTTTTTCAATATTCTGTTGCGCTTCACCATCAATCACTGGACCTATATCTGTTTTAAGCAAAATAGGTTGTCCAATGTTGAGCTGTTGCATGGCACCTTTAAGCATCTTAATCAAGGTTGCTGCATTGTCTTCTTGAACGCACAATACTCGGAGGGCAGAGCAACGTTGACCAGCGCTATCAAATGCTGAATTTACTGCATCAATTACGACTTGTTCTGTCAGCGCAGAAGAATCTACGATCATCGCATTTTGGCCACCCGTTTCAGCAATCAAAGGAATCGGTTGACCTGTTGGACTCAGGCGTTGTGCTACGGTTTTTTGTAAAATCTTAGCAACTTCAGTGGAACCTGTGAACATAATGCCTTGAATACGCTCATCTTGGCTGAGTTTTGCCCCAACTGTTTCACCACGACCAGGAAGTAATTGTACTACTGATTTTGGAACTCCTGCTTCCCATAAGATTTGAATTGCTTGTGCTGCAATTAATGGGGTTTGTTCAGCAGGTTTAGCAATTACGGTATTTCCTGCAACAAGTGCTGCTGAAATTTGTCCAGTAAAAATTGCAAGCGGGAAGTTCCAAGGGCTGATACATAAAATTGTACCCAGTGGGCTGAGTGTGCCATTTTCCTCAATGCTTTGCATTTGTGCTGCATAGTATCTAAGGAAATCAACGGCTTCACGTACTTCAGCAATACCATTACTATAAGTTTTACCACTTTCACGGCACAGTAAAACCATCAGTTCCTGAATACGCGATTCCATAATCGCAGCAGCTTTGAGCAATAACTCTGCACGAAAATCTTGAGATGCATTTTTCCAATTTTCAAAAGCTTGATGAGCGTTATCTAAGGCCAAATCGACTTGTGCTGTTTCTGCTTCGATCACATAACCAACTAGATCTGAATGATCAGCTGGATTACGGATTTCTTGCGAATTTATTTCAGCTAAGTCTTGTAAATCAAGCTGATCGACAAGGCTATAACTGTTCCACTGGTGTTTTAAATAGTGTTGAACAGTTTGATTTAAATCTTGTAATTTACTGTCATCAGCTAAGTCTAAACCTTGAGAGTTTTGGCGTATGCCTTGATATAAATCATGAGGAAGCGGAATAGCGGGGTGTTTTAACCCGACTGCGTGCTCTTTTTCTGCAGTATGTAAAATCTCTTGAACTGGGTTTTCAATCAAGTCTTCAATTTTAATATTTTTATCTGCAATACGGTTAACAAATGAGGTATTCGCACCATTTTCCAATAAACGTCGAACCAGATAGGCCAATAAGGTTTCGTGATTACCGACAGGCGCATAAATACGACATGGAACCCCTAATTTCTGATCTGAAACCTTGCCTACCACTTGTTCATAAAGTGGTTCACCCATGCCATGTAAGCATTGGAATTCATATTGACCAAGATAATATTTTTGTGGATCTGCTAACTCATAAATAGTGGCAAGTGTTTGCGCATTATGTGTTGCAAATTGCGGATACACCTGATCAGGCGCAGCCAATAGTTTTTTTGCACAAGCAATATAAGACAAATCTGTATGCACTTTACGGGTAAAGACTGGGTAGTCAGACATACCGTCAATTTGTGCTTTTTTGATTTCACTGTCCCAGTAAGCACCTTTGACCAGACGAATCATTAAACGTTTTTGACTACGTTTTGCCAGATCAATAATATAATCCACCACATAGAAACAACGCTTTTGATAGGCTTGGATCACAAAGCCTATACCTTTCCAGTTTGCCAGTTGTGGCTCAAAGCATAAACGCTCAAGTAATTCTAAAGACAGCTCTAAACGATCCGCTTCTTCTGCATCAATATTGAGACCAATATCATAGGTCTTAGCTAAAAGTGCTAAATTTAAAATACGAGGATAAAGTTCATGATGCACACGTTCGGTTTGAGAACGTTGATAACGTGGATGTAAAGCCGAAAGTTTAATTGAAATTCCAGGGCCGGTATAAACATCTTTACCTTCAGACGCTTTACCTATGGCATGAATCGCTTGTGTATAGTCTTCGAAATAGCGATCTGCATCGTGTTCAGTCAGTGCTGCTTCACCAAGCATGTCATAAGAATAACGGAAACCTTTGTCTTCAAGAGTTTTGGCATTGTCCAAAGCCTCTTCAATGGTTTCACCAGTAACAAACTGTTCACCCATCATACGCATTGCTGCATCAACTGCTTTACGGATGATGCCTTTACCTGTACGTGCTAAGAGCGAGGTGAGGATCCCCGAAAGGCTGGTTTGTTTAGGTGTTTCCATCAGTTTGCCAGTCAGCATGAGTCCCCATGCAGCAGCATTGACAAACATGAGATTACTTTGGCCTAAATGATCTTTCCAGTTACCTTGATTAATTTTATCGCGAATCAATAAGTCTCGGGTCGCACTATCAGGGATACGTAACAAGGCTTCAGCCAAGCACATTAATGCGATGCCTTCTTGTGAAGACAATGAAAACTCTTGCAGCAGACCTTGTACGATACCTGCTTTGCCTGACGAACTTTTACGGTCACGTAAGCTATGCGCTAAGTTAAATGCAATGTCATAAATTTTCTGATTCATTTCTTCAGAAATTTGACTGTGCTCAAGTAAGTTTTCAACGCATTCCGATTCAGTACGACGCCACGCATGATTGATTTCTTCTTCAAAATCAGTTTTGTCTTTAAATTCGGTAATGTAATCCAAACTTGGAAGTAGGTTTGCATTTAAAACTTGAGGCGAATCCATATTCATTGTCAACGTCCTGTGACTAGCAAATATTTTTGTTGAGCAGATAGGTTTATATAATTTATGATTACAGAATATTTAGTGAATAACTCACTATAATTTGAATAATATTTAGAGAATTATTCTATGGAAAGTGCTTATTTAAGCTTGGATCGTATAGATATTCGGATTTTGGATATTTTGCAAAAAGATGGAAAAATTTCCAATATTAAGTTGGCTGAAAAAGTTAATTTATCCCCAACAGCCGCGCTTGCTCGGGTGCAGAAATTGACAGGTGAAGGATTTATTTTGGGCTATGAAGCAAAACTAAATCCGAAAATATTAGGCGCTAATTTTGTGGTATTTGTTGAGATTCTTTTAGACAAAACTACACCCAATGCTTTGGATGCTTTTTCAGATGCAATCGTACAATATCCAGAAATTATGGCATGTCATATGATTAGTGGTGGTTTTGATTTTTTAGTGAAAATTCGGTGTGCAGATATGGAGGAGTTCCGTCGTATTTCAGGGCAGGTCCTGTGGCAATTGCCTGGGGTAAAGGAAACGCGTAGTTATCCAGTGATGGAAGTGATTAAAGACAGTTCACAATTACATTTAAATTTTAAAGTGAAAGTAAAGAAATAGAAAAGGGGCATGAATGCCCCTAACTCTAATGATTTATTCAAACATTTGAATTTACATATTTTTCATTTCACGGTTATAAATTTGCTCAGCATTTTCAAAACGATCAATTACTTCTTTTTCAGGGGCTTTGTCCATTAAACTGACCACAATGATGCTGATGAAAGAAAGCACAAAGCCTGGCACGATTTCATATAAACCCGTATGCGCCATGGTGTTTTTCCAAACAATTACCGTTACAGCACCGACAATGATACCGATCAATGCGCCATTTAAAGTCATACGTTTCCAAAACACAGACAATAAAATAAGCGGACCAAATGCTGCACCAAAACCAGCCCATGCATAAGCCACTAGACCAAGTACCTTACTTTCTGGGTTAAATGCCAAGATGATCGCGAGCACTGAAATGGCTAAAACCATTAAACGACCGACCCAAACCAACTCATTTTGTGAGGCTTTTTTACGAAGAAAAGATTTATATAAATCTTCAGTTAAGGTACTTGAGCATACCAAAAGCTGACAGCTTAAGGTACTCATGACAGCGGCTAAAATAGCGGCTAAAACAACACCAGCAACCCATGGATTAAATAAGATTTTGGTTAATTCCATAAACACTGTTTCTGGATTTTTTGCCACAATTGCAGCTGACGGAATATCAGGATGTGCTTGGAAATAAGCAATACCAACATAACCTACAGCAACAGCGCCCGCTAAACATAGAATCATCCACGCCATACCAATACGACGAGCATTAGGAATGGTTTTCACTGAATCTGCTGCCATAAAACGGACTAGAATATGCGGTTGTCCAAAATAGCCTAAGCCCCATGCCATTGATGAAATGATGGCGATAAAACTGACCCCTTGGAACATATTTGCTGCATGTGGACGTGCAGTTTCAATCAATTGATTGACATGTTGTAAATCACCGACTGCCAAGAAAGTCATAATCGGTGCCAACAGTAATGCAAAAATCATCAAGCCCGCTTGAAATGTATCCGTCCAACTGATCGCAAGGAAGCCACCAATACACACATAACTGATGGTTGCAATCGCACTGACCCAAAGAGCAGTGGTGTAGTTCATAGCAAAAATACTTTCAAATAAACGTGCACCTGCCACCATGCCTGAAGCACAGTAAATACCAAAGAAGATTAAAATGACCAGCGCAGAAATGATACGGATCACTTTCTTTTTATCACCAAAACGGCTGGTGAAATAATCTGGTAATGTTAATGCATTATTTTGTATTTCAGTATGGACACGTAAACGGCCTGCGACCAAATACCAGTTGAGCCAAGCACCAATAATGAGCCCGATTGCGATCCATGATTCAGATAATCCAGTCAGGTAAATTGCACCTGGGAGTCCCATGAGTAGCCAGCCACTCATATCCGATGCACCTGCTGAAAGTGCAGTGACAAAACTCCCTAAACTTCGACCTCCCAAAATATAATCTGAGAAATCGGTGGTTTTTCTATAGGCATATAAGCCTATACAAACCATTGCAATGATATAAAAGATAAACGTGACAACTGTGGGGTTGAGTGAGTCCATATTTAATTCAGTCCTTGTGGAGTAAATCTCCAAGTTTTATTTTTTATCGCATAAGTTTCACGAGCGAATTCTTTCACACAACTAAAAAATATCGCTGTGATTTTTATAAGGTGATTGTGCAAGATTTATGTATCCGATTGTAACTTTAGATACAAATGCAAAAAATCAGCAATTTATATCCAAAAAAATTCTACTGGGAGTGTTTAGAGACTGTGGGATTATACTTTACGCAAAGTTACATTGTTAACGTTTAATTGATAATTCCATAAAATTGTTTATCGAAATGACATATTTTGCTAGTACAAAAGCAGATAAGAAGGAATATTATTGTAACTGCACAACTATAGTGCATAAATATATAATGAGCAGATTACATGGAAACCGTTCAACCTGAAGTTACAAGAATAGAAAAAGATTTATTGGGAAGTAAAGAAGTTCCTATAAACAGTTATTATGGTATTCATACAATTCGGGCTTTGGAAAATTTTAATATTTCTAAAAATACCGTCGGTGAACAAAGCTTTTTTATCCGCGCTTTGGCTCAGGTCAAAAAGGCCTCGGCACAAACCAATTTGCAATTTAATAAGATCTCTGAAGAAATCAGTCTAGCGATTCAAAAAGCAAGTGATGAACTGATTGAAAATCCGCAAAATTGGAAAGATGCTTTTCCATCAGATGTCTACCAAGGTGGTGCAGGTACATCGATTAATATGAACACCAATGAAGTCATTGCCAATATCGCATTAGAGTCTTTAGGTTATGCGAAAGGACGTTATGACATCATCCATCCAAATGACCATGTCAATAAATCTCAATCGACCAATGATGTCTATCCCACCGCATTACGTTTAGCAACTTACTATTCACTGGATTTGTTATTTGAAAAAATCAATAATTTGATTAGTTCACTAACATTAAAATCTGCTGAGTTTCAGTATGTGTTAAAAATGGGACGGACCCAGTTACAAGATGCTGTCCCAATGACATTAGGACAAGAGTTTCATGCCTTTGCAACATTACTCAAAGAAGATGTGCGTTTAATTAAAAAAACCCGTGAACTTTTATTAGAAATTAATTTAGGCGCTACTGCGATTGGTACAGGCGTAAATACACCACATGGTTATGCTGCGCAGGTCAATGAAAATTTAAAAGCCTTAACAGGTTTAAACTTAATTGGTGCAGAAGACTATGTTGAAGCGACCAGTGACTGCGGTGTATTTATTATCCTTTCAAGCACCTTAAAACGTTTGGCTGTAAAACTCTCTAAAATCTGTAATGACTTACGTCTATTAAGTTCTGGCCCAAGAACAGGTTTATGGGAAATTCGCTTACCTGAATTACAAGCTGGTTCATCGATTATGCCAGCGAAAGTCAATCCTGTGATCCCAGAAGTCGTCAATCAAGTTGCATTTAAAGTGATTGGTAATGATTTAACCATTACCTTTGCAGCAGAAGCGGGCCAATTACAGTTAAATGTGATGGAGCCTGTGATTGCACTTACCATGAATGAATCAATTGAGTTACTGATCAATGCGATTCAAACCTTGGATGAGAAGTGTATTCAAGGTGTGGTTGCCAATGAAAAAACCTGTTTTGATGCTGTAATGCGTAGTGTCGGAATTATTACCTTACTTGATCCAATTTTAGGTCATGCGAAGTGTGATGAAATTGGGAAGCAATGTATTGCTGAAAATAAAACCATTCAAGAGGTTGTACTTGAACAAGGTTTATTGAGCCAAGAACGTCTAGATGAAATTTTCTCTTTTGAAAATATGATTTCAGAAATTGCAGTACAGCCATATGAAGAAATCGGTAAAGCAGGCTAATTGTTTGAATTACGCCTGTTGATCCGTGTAAAAAACGCTGATAAATACAGCATTTCGGTGCTGTATTTTTATGCATGGTAAAAAAAGTAAAGTTTCTTTATAATTCAACAAAATTTAAAATCACCAACAAAAGTCAATAATCTATGAATAATAAACATTTAATTCTCGCCTTAAGCTTGGTACTTCTTTCTGGATGTGCAAAAAAATCGGAAGAAGCTGCTGAAAGTTCGGCGTCTGCTCAAGATGCACAAGTTGTTGCTCAGGATGCTGCACAAGCGGCTGATGCCGCAGAAAAAAGTGCTGAACAAGCTACTGAAAATTCTGTTGATACCACACCTGTGACTGAACAAAAACCTGAAACTATTTTAAGTACCGATGTCAGTCAAGCAGAAAAAGCACGTCGTATGGTGCGTGAAGCTCAGGTTAATTTTACCGCCAAAGATGTGGTTAAAACTGCTTTAGAAATTGATAAGCTCACTTTTCAAGCGGGTGGCTTTATAGAGCAGAAAAATATCAGTTTTGATGTACTCGATGTAAAAACACAAAAAATTGCGGATGGTAAAATCCGAGTTTTTGAAAAAGTTGATCCGCATGCGGAGATCATTGTCAGAGTACCGAGTGATAAAGCTGCGGTATATGTCAATCAGTTATTGCCATTGATGTACTTTTTAAATCAACAACAATATTCTGCAAAGCGGTTTGAGTTAAAGCTTTTAGAAGAAAAAATTGGACAAACTCAAACTGTACCTAGTGATACAAAACAATCACAGCTGAATGAAATTTCCCGTTTAACCCAACTTGAAGTTCAAGATCGGGTGCGTTTTAGCACGATTAGTATTGCCATTAAGCAACCTGCAATGGTGAGAGAAAGTCTGGATGTTGATGTTGCTGCTGTGGCACGCTTAAACGGTGATAATTTTTGGAAGCGTGCTTGGGAAGGTGTTCAATATGGCTGGCAATTTATTTTGGATTTATTGGTTATTTTAGTCACCATTTGGCCACTTTATTTACTGGTATTTCTTGGCTTGATTATTTATCGAGTGATTAAGCCTTTAATGAATAAATTATTTGATGATTCATCTTCGACTAAACCTTCTAAAGATGTGAAAAAAGATCAGAGTAATTCTACAGATGACAATGCATGATTTTACTTAGTGCTATGCTGTAATTTTTAAAGCCAGTGCAATTGCACTGGCTTTTTAATGTGTTGTCAGTTTTTCAAAAAGCTGTTGCATCCCTTCAGTCGCACTCATTTTTAAACATTGGTATTGTTGGGGAACACGCTCATAACTGGCTTGTGGATCAATATAATACGCATCACTGTATTCTGGAATCTCGTGAATCAAACCTGCCACAGGGTAGACGGTTAATGTGGAGCCAATAACAATAAAAATATCAGCATCACGGATCATCTGTACTGCTTCTTCATACGCAGGAACCGCTTCACCAAACCAAACTACATGAGGTCGAAGTGGAAACCCTTCAGGACATTTATGTTGTTCTAGGTCCAATTGCCAACCATCTATAGGATAAAACTCATTTGTGTACTGCGCATTGGGTTTAGAACTTTTAGCAAGGCGGATATTGCCATGTAAATGAATAACCTGTTGGCTTCCTGCACGTTCATGTAGATCATCAATATTTTGAGTAATTACAATGACATCAAAATGTTGTTCGAGTTGAGCAATGATATCGTGTGCTTGATTGGGCTGAGCATTGAGAATATGTTGACGTCGTTCATTGTAAAAACGTTGCACCAAGGCAGGGTTACGCCGCCAAGCTTCAGGTGTAGCCACCTCTTGAATATCATAATTCTCCCATAAGCCATTACTATCTCGGAAAGTGCTGATTCCACTTTCTGCACTCATTCCTGCACCTGAGAAAACTACAATTTTTTTCATAGGATAAACAATTAAAATTTTTAAAATCCTAACATAAATATTGTGAAATATGAGTGAAACGTATTTTCTTAGAATTAATTTGTTATAAAATAACAGCAAGTCATACTTCGATCATTTCGAATATTTTTTATAAAAATCAAATGCACTAGAAATAAGTCAAAATGGAACAGCATGGAAACACGTGATATTGTCAATGCCCCTGAAGTGAAAAAAACAATTGTAGAGCGTAGTCAACGCCGTAAAGATGATCCAGAAATTACTCAGTGGTTTGAAAAAAAATTCTTTGAATATGTGATTAAACAATTCAATCCAGTTTTTTATGTAAATTCGGTCTCTGCTTGGAAAATTTGTCAACTTCCACAGCCTATTCCTACATGGTTTTTGAACAAGCTTGAACAGCAGCCAGAACATCAGATGTTGTATGTTGATCCTTTACATGAACAGATTTTGGAACTGGAAAAGCCCATTTTAGAGTTTTTTAATTCGCGTTTAAAAAGCAATTTAAAAGGCAAATTCATGAAAATGACCTATGAGCAAGTGTTAGACGCTTGGCATAAAGATCATGAAGCAATGAAAAAGCGTTTAGAAAAAGGGCAATGGGACAGCAGTGAGCAGGCAATTGATGAAGTTTTAACTGTAAATACAGGCAAGTTTATTGAAATTACGGCAACAGGAATGTTGTTGCGTAAGGAAATGGCTTTTGAATCACGTTATATGCAGCACTGTTTAGGGCAGTTTAGCAACCTGATTGAATTGAAAGATGGCTATGGTGAATACTATGTAACGCAAAAAGAGCAGGGAATATTTCGTTATTTTAGCTTAAGGGATTCAAGCAATAAGCCACATGTTACCATCAGTTTAGAATGGGATGGTGAAGTGTGGTGTATTGAGCAGATTAAAGGTAAGCATAATCAAGCACCAGTTAAAAAATATGCAGATGATGTCTTATTATTTTTAAATCATATTCTACCAAATAATAATCATAACCCAGATTGTTTAAGCATGGGGATCGTCTATGAACCTGAGATAAATGAGGGTTCAACGGATCATGTCAATCAAGCCTTGTATTTCTATTTTCATGAATTGGATGATCCTTGTAAAATTGAAACGTTATTGATGAAAAATCAACATTTATTGGAACAATATGATCATCAAACCCATGTGATTCAGCATCTTTTGCTGGGACTAAATCGTCCAGAACATATCAGGCACCCATCAGAAAAATATATAGAAGAGATCGTTGCTTATACAAATCAACAGCAAGCTGAGAAAAAATTTGATTTAAAGGTTGAGTTAAGTCAAGCAAAGTCAAACAAATCGCTGTGGAGCGTGATCTTTAAGCCTTATTTCTGGTTGATTCAGACTTTATATGAATTAAGCAAGATTCCATTGCTGGGCTGGATGATTAAAATTATCGTCTATATCATTGCCTTGCCTTGGGTGTTGTTAAATTTAAAGCAGGACAATCGTAAGCAATGGATGCTTGCAACTGGTGATCTGATTTATTTTCGTAATCATATTCAATGGTATCAGGTGGATAGCTTAACTTTAGCGCATTTTGAACAGCATCCAGAAATATATAAAAAACATTTAAATCAATTGTTAAATATCAAACAGAAAAAAGTAGGCTCTAAAGAGAAACAGATTCGTTATTTTTTAAATCAATATTTTCAAATCGCTCAATTAGAAAATCTTTATTCAAGTAGTGAATTTGGTACTGCAAGTTATTTAAGAGATATTTTGGTGTTTAGCCATATTCAAAAAATATTTACTATACGGTTATTGGTGCAGTTCTATGAATTACAGGAATATGATGCATGGCAATATATTGTTGCTTCATCGAAGATTATTCAAGACTGTTGTTCTAGCTGGCAGGATATGGGCGAGAAATATGTCGCAGGGCGTGAGCTGTATTTGATGTTTAAACATTCAGATTTTGAAAATTATGATCGCTCTGCAAAGCAAGACTTACACTAATATCAATCCATATATCCCAATAATTGGTCACTTTATTCATGGAATATTGATTTATTCTCAACCCATAATAAAAACAAAGTAGCTGAATGATGATTAAATCTGAATATACCCATGAAGTATTTCGTAAAGATATCCATTGTCCGCAAGGTTTATTGGAAAATAAAAACTATGCAGAATTGGAAAATTTTTTCAATGTGTTATGGCAAAGTCGAAGTCATAAATTGCCGCAGCTTTGGGAAAATGAATGGTTTGATCAGCCCAAACAAATGTTTAAGGACATATTCTTAAATCACGGCATAACAGCATTAAAACATATCAATGAATGGCATTTGGCTTTTCCAGAAAGCTTTTTCCCTTATATTGTTCGTGTGCGTTATTGGGCTTTTTGGGCAGCTGAATATCGTGGGCAAGAATGGTCAAGCAGTGTTACAGATGAAATGTGGGATTGTGCAAGAGAGGCGCAAAAGCAATTGTATGCTTCTGCAATGCAAGCTTTTGCATTTAGTGCGGAGACATGGACAATTGCACTGCATTTATTAAATTCGGCAGTTCACTTGGATGAACCTGAATGGTTTGCAGAGTGGATGCTTAAGCGTCGATATCCTTCAAATTTAGTCCATAAAATAAAACCTTCAGCCCAAGCAATGGCGCAAAAAAGTGGCTTAAATCAAGATTTAAAAATTGATTTACCCCAAGATGTGCCTCAACTTTTACAAAAATATCTAAATTTGAAAGAAGAAATTGATTTACCTCAAGCAGATGCCGCTTTTTGGTTAAAAATATTTATAGAAGAATCAGGTTTTGGCTTGCTTGCAGTAAGAGATTATTGCTGGTATCTCTTGCCACGATGGGGACACGATCATCAGGCCATAATTGATTTTGCTCAGTCGGATTGGTGTCAACATTTTAGCGAAATCGAAAAAAGTGAATTAAATTATATCGTGTGGTTTGATACGCTTGATACAAGTTTTGATAAAGATCAAACACTTGAAATAAAAAAATATATCCAAAAAGCCCAAGTAATCTTAAAACGCCCCTTAACGGAACGTAATCGAGCAGTCATCTATTTAAAATTGGCATATTTCTATTATCTGTTAGATGAAAATGATCCAAGAATTTTATCTTGTTATCAAAATGCTGCAGATTATCCTGTATTCGATGAGTATGAGCTTGATCGCGCAATTTATTTTTGGCGACATAATGCTCAAGATTCAGATTTTCTAGGCCGAATTGCATTGTCCAATCGGAAGCGGCTTGCCAGTGCTGCGGTTCTTTATGGTTTTCTATGCCAACATGGTTGGTCTAGTGTTGAAAAAAATCCATTGGTTGCTCAATCTTGGTACGAACAGGCAAAATTATTAGAAGCACCAAAAGCTTATCCTGAAGGGCGCTACTGTTGTTTTTTCCGTGTCGCAAACAATTTTGATGATGATCACGGCTATATTTTTATCATTGATTTATTACATCAAGGTGCAGATTTAGGTTTTGTATATTGTTGCTTTAGCGCGGGTTATATTCATTCTTTGGCTGAACATGCCTTATATGATGTGAATCAAGAATTGTATTATGCAAAAAAAGCAGCTGACCAAGGTCATTATATTGCCATGTATAATATGGGCATACACTATCTAAATTTAAGTATGGATGAAAACCAATCTCAACCTAAAGAATATTTAAAAAAGAGCTTAGGGTATTTTGAACAGAGCCGATTAGGCTTAGAGAAGTCGCAACAAGACCATCGTTATATTAATTCTGATTTGCTGAATGATCTGATTGATATTTATGTCACGCGCTTATTTAATTTTAGCTATTATCCTGAAATTGCAGAGCAAATGATTGCAGTTTTAAAAACAAAAGCACATAAACGCCATATTGCTGCAATGTGTGCGATAGCAAGACTACATTTTGATCTTAAAAATCGACCTCATTATTATGACTATGCTGAAGCAGTTAAGTGGTGTCAGGCGGCTTATCTACAAGATCCAGAGCATGACCTTGTCAAAGAGGTTTTATATGAAATCATGGGAAATACCAAGCGCAGTATCAAAAAGTATAACCAAACAATTGCCAATATTGCTGCTTCAGACATACCTGGACGCCAAGATGTTTTAATTTAGTTGATTTCTATTGATTTATTATTAACACATAAAGTCTAAGGATTTGATCCCTCTAAATTTAGAGTATCAAAATAAGGGCATAAAGCGCATGACATTTAGAAGGGTGAGCGGATTCTAATGTCATGATTTATTTTTAAATTATTCAATAAATTTGATTTGTTTAATGAAGTAAAAAGATTCATCTGCACTAGGACCAGCAACTCGATCTGCATTTTTTTCAAATTGAATATCTGCTTGGACCTTTTTTTCAATATATTCCTTTTTTAAAATTTGACCGCCTGTTTCTTCATCATGGTCAAACCATTGCCCGCACTTTTGATTGCAATATGCGTAAATGGTTTTACCTTGGGTATTTTTTAACAGCAAACCATTGTCATCAACACCACCGCCATTGGTCAGTATATAGTTTTGTGTTTTAGCATAGGCAAAATGACTGAATGAAATACAGGTAAGAACAAACAATATTTTTTTCATCTTTTCCTCAAGATTTAATAAGACTTTATTGTATATACGCGGATATTTTACAACAAAAGGCATGTATTAAAAGAAAAGGTCTGTAAAAACAGACCTTAAAATATTGAGCTTAATGATCATGGTGTAAATATTTCGGCTGTTTAGGGAGTTGCATGCTACAGAAAAGACAAATAATTAGCATGACAATCACGTAAACAAAGAAGCTATTCTCATGACCAATATCTTTTAGCTTTAATGCAACGGCAGGAGCAGAACCACCAAAGATTGCATTACCGACTGCATAGGCAAAACCGACTCCCAAGGCTCGAATATGTGGCGGGAACATTTCTGCTTTAACTAAACCACTAATTGAAGTATAGAAACTGAGTAACATCATTAAGAAGATCAGTAATAACGTCACGATAAAAGCTGAACCACTAAAATACGGCATCGCAATGACCATGACAGGATAGATAAAAATGGCACAGCTGCTACTAAAGAGCATCATTGAAGCACGACGACCGATTTGATCTGCCAGCATCCCGAACAAAGGTTGTGCACACATAAATACAAATAGGGCAATGGTCATCATATAGCCGACCGTTTTGTCGGCAAAACCAAGGCTGGTGATATAGGTTTTTGAATATACTGTGATGATATAAAAACACAATGAACCCGCAGAGGTATAACCAACAACCAGTAGGAAAGTATTCCAGTTCTTGCTGAGTAATTCTTTTAAACTGCCTGAACCCTCTTTTGCACTATCATCTTCAGATAAGGTTTCTTTTAAATGTCGACGCGCAAAGAATGAAAGAATGGCAACGACACCACCAATAACAAATGGAATACGCCAGCCACCGTCCATTAATTGTTCTTTAGACATAAGGGCCAACATAATCACGCCTAAAAGGCTTGCTAAAAGTTGTCCACCCGACAGTGTCACGTACTGAAAAGAGGAATAAAAACCGCGTTGACCTTTTAAAGCAACTTCACTCATATAGGTTGCAACAGTACCATACTCACCACCTACTGAAAGTCCTTGCAACAGTCGTACAGCCAATAATAGAAATGGTGCTGCCATACCGACTTGATCATAAGTTGGGAGTGCTGCAAATAAAAATGAACTGATTGCCATTAAGGTGATAGAAATGATCATGGATTTTTTACGTCCATAGGTATCGCCAATCCAGCCAAAGAGCCAACTGCCTATGGGGCGCATGAAAAAACTAGCAGCAAAGACGCCCCATACATAAATCGCTTTTGTGGAGTCATCCATATCTGGAGCAGTTAATGCGTGGGTGAAATAGGTTGCGAATGCTGCATAAATATAGAAATCAAACCATTCCACCAAGTTACCAGAAGCAGCCCCAACGATAGCCATGACACGATTACGTTTTTCATGTGGCTGATATATATGTGTTTCAGTCATAAAATATCCTTATTATGCTGCTGCGATTTTTATGTCTTGAAAATGTGAAAAATCAAATTTTTTGCATTTCAAACTGTTTGGATTTTGCATTTTGATTTTAAGATTAAAAGATTATACAAATACGGTGTTGGTACAAAAAATACACAGCTTAATACAGCTATATCTATAAATTAATGCACGAATGTTCTTGTATTAATTTGCGTAATATGAGAATTTATTGGTTAATTGTATATTGTAAAAATGAAAAAAATAATTAATTATCAAACTGGGTTTTAGATAGATTTGCTGTATGGGCAAGTTGGAATAGTAATGGAGAATATTTGGAATACACTGTTCCAAAAGGTAAAAAATTATACGCTCGGGAAGGCCCAGCAAAAAAATCTCAATCTCGTTATTTTGAACAAGGAGAAATTTTTCCAAAAATTGAAAATAGTGATTGGGGTGAAACGATTTGGTATTTAGAGATCACCAATAAGCAACAGTGAAATATTTTAAGATTTAACTGCCAGAAATGACGCTTTCATAAAGTGAAACTTGGTTATATTCCAGAACGTCTTATTACATAAAAATCCCATCGAACTGCGTGGGATTTTATACTGATTATTAAGTGAATATATTGGTTTATTGACTTTGCGGCGAGTCTTGTACTGGGGTTGGAATGACAGCCTTTGATTGTTGTCGAGTTAAAGTCAAGTGTGCGATCATGCCAATACAAATTCCCCAGAAAACCGAACTAAATCCTAAAAAATGCATACCCGATACAGTGGCAAGAAAGGTAATGATGGCAGCATCTCGTTGTGTTTCATCTTTCATTGCAATACCAAGATTGGTGGTAATTGCTCCGAGTAAGGCCAATCCAGCAAGTGCTGCAATTAGTTCTTTGGGAAGTATGCTAAATAGCATCACCAAACTGCCTGCAAATAATCCTCCTAAAATATAGAAGATGCCATTGGCAATACCTGCGATATAGCGTTTTTCTTTCAATTCATGCGAATCTTTACCCGTGCAAAGTGCAGCAGTAATCGCTGCTAACACAATCGTGATTCCACCAGTAAAAGCCACAGCAATAGAGGTGATACTGGCTATGCTTAAAATCGGTTTAGCAGGTGTGTCGTAATGATTCAGTTTGAGAATTGCCATACCCGGCAAGAACTGACCCGTTAAACTGACAATTGTAAGTGGAATTGCAAGGTTCAATGTAGAAGACCAGGTCCATTCTGGACGGATCAGAACAGGAACTGCCAATGAAAAATCCATTGGTACTGGATTGATTTTTCCAAAGATAAAACTGAGCGCAATACCTGAAAATAATACCCAAATTATGGCATAGCGAGGTGAAAAGCGTTTTGCCAGTAAAAAGCAGAACAGCATACCAAAAACCACATAGGGCATTGTGTCAGTAGCTTTAAACAGACCTAAACCAAACTGGAACAGAATTCCAGCCATCATTCCTGCTGCCAGCCCTTGTGGTATCCATTTTAAAAGTTTATCAAAAGAACCAGTAATCCCAATGATAAAAATAATGATTGCAGAAGTAATATAGGCTGCAACAACTTCATTCAGAGAAATATGCGGAAATAAAGCCACCAAGAGCGCCGTTCCCGGTGCTGACCATGCGGTAATAATCGGCGTTTTAAACTTAATGGATAAAATGATTCCAGTGATTGCCGCGCCAATAGAGCTCCCCCAGATCCATGATGCCATCATGGTTGAGGAAACATTGGCTTGTTGAGCGGCCTGAAAAAAAATGATCATTGGCCCTGCATAAGAAATCAGTACAGCTAAAAATCCTGCAACTGTCGCTGACAAAGACCAATCTTGTTTTAACATTTTGAACAGGGATGCCATTGGGCAAAGCCTCCATGCATTGAATTTCAATGATCCTGCTACATAAAAAAGAGACCAGTTTTAACCCTGATCACCACCACCTACAGGAACAATAGTACCTGTCATATAAGAGGATTCATCAGACGCAAGAAATAATATTGCATTGACTTGTTCCTGAATCGAACCATAACGGCCCATAAAAGTGCGATCAATGGTTTGATCTACCACATCTTGCATCCATTGTTTTTCATTTTCGGTCAATGCCATAGTATTACGAGGGACTTTACGTGGAGGTGCTTCTGTACCGCCAGTCGCAACAGCATTAACCCGAATACCATCTTTGGCATGTTCAAATGCAAGTGCTGTGGTTAGACCATTTACACCACCTTTTGAGGCTGAATAGGGCACTCGATGAATCCCACATGTTGCAATAGAAGATACATTAACAATGGTACCTTTCTGATTTTTGATCATTTCGGGCAGGACTGCTCGACAACACCATAAGCTTGGAAATAGTGAGCGATGCACTTCTTTGATGATTTCTTCTTCAGAAAACGTTTGAAACGGTTTCATCCAAATTGCACCGCCGACATTGTTAATCAAAATATCAACACGCTTATAGCGTTCAATAGCTTTAGCAACGACAGCTTGAGCACCCGCTAAAGTTTCCAGATCTGCATTGACGGTGATTGCATCACCGCCATTTTTGTTAATTTCAACAAGCACGTCTTCGACATATTCTGAACGGTCAGCCATAACCACATGCGCACCTTCCGCTGCCACTTGTAGGGCGACACCACGACCAATACCTTGTGCGGCACCAGTAACAATGACAACTTTGTTTTTAAATCTTTGGCGATCTGACATTCTTCTCAGCTCCTGAACAGTACGATTTTAGTTTGCAGAGAATTTCTCAAATAAGAAGTTTGCAGGTTTAATCCCTTCAGTATCCAACCAGCCTCGAACAGCTTCAACCATAGGAACAGGACCACATAAATAAACATCGACGTCACCGCCATTTAGCCAGTCATTGTCAATATGACCTGTCACATAACCTTTGCGTTCATGTGTTGATTCAGCATGTGCAACGACTGTACGGTATTCAAACCATGGCAGTTTATTTTGTAGTTCATTGAGCTTTTCAAGTGCTACAAGGTCAAAATCATTGGTTACTCCAAATACTAAGCGCACAGGGTGTTGTGAGCCTTTGTCTTCAAGCACTTGTAACATCGACATAAATGGTGCAATACCTGTACCGCCTGCCAACATAACGACAGGGCGAACTACATTACGAAGGTAAAAACTTCCAAATGGACCAGTAAAGGTCATTTTGTCGCCCGCTTTGGCATTTGCACTTAAAAAGTCACTCATCTTTCCATTTGGAACATTACGTACCACAAAGCCTGTTAAGCGATTTCCGGGTTTTGAACTGAATGAATAAGACCGCGTTTCAGTGGTTTGTGGAATTGCCACATTGACATACTGACCTGCAAGAAAATGAATATCGGGCTGACCTTCATCTAATTGAATATCGAAAGTGATGGTGGAATCAGAGAGCTTTTCCACACGAGATAATGTGCCTTGAAATGCATGAATTTCGGTTTTGCATACTTCAGATGAAGCTTGAATCTGGAATACTGCGTCAGAAGAAGGTCTACATTGGCAGGCCAAGATATAGCCTTGTTCAGCCTCTTCTGGTGTTAAAGCATCTTCAATATAACTTTCTTCAGGCATGTCAAATGAACCAGATTCACAAAAAGCACGACATGTACCGCAAGCACCATCACGGCAATCTAAAGGAATATTGATTTTCTGGCGATATGCTGCATCAGATAAAGTTTCACCTTGTGTAACTGAGATAAAACGCGTTACGCCATCTTCAAATTGAAGAGCAACATTGTGGTTTGACATGGCTGAAAATCCTATAAAAATCTTTAAAACTTTTGAGTGCTTTAGCCAACTTTCCATTTGGCTAAAGCAAACACCTCATATTTTTTACACAATTCGAGATAAAAAATTAGAGGTGGTAAATATCGATGACTTGATTGATGTAGTCATTTTTTAGCACCACATATTTATTCAGAATTTGTGGTTGTGCAGCAGAAAAGTCGATGACATAACGAGACATACCAAAGTAGCTATAACTGTTTTTGTAACGAAAGCTCAGTGTATTCCAGTTAAAGCGGACTGTGACTTTGTCACCATCTCTTTCGATAATTTCAATATTGCTAATATTGTGGCAAGTGCGTGTATCAGGCATGGTTGCCGAAGAACGTTCAGTTTTAATCCGAAAAACACGGTCTTCCAAACCTTGACGGTCAGGGTAATAAATCAAAGAAATTTCAGACTGAGGATCTTCGGTCAAACGATCATCATCATCCCAAGCAGGCATCCAAAAACATGCCGAGGGTGAGTAGCAGGCGAGCCATTGATCCCATTGTTCATCATCTAAAAAACGTGCTTCGCGGTAGAGAAATTGCGCAATATTTTCTAAAGAAACTTGATCGATGTTTGCAGTTGCATTCATGCTGTTGCTCCTTGCTGAGATGTTTCTTGTTGAGCAAGATTTTTTTCAGATTGAATGGCATGTTTCATCATTTCTAACCAGTATTGATGTTGGGCAAGATATAAGCCTTCATCTTCTGTTTTAATACCACTCAGTTTAGGTTTTAAGCCAATTTCATTGGCCGCATCATCAGGTCCTTGAATCCAGTGTTTAGACCCACGGCACATGTCATTCCATTCAAGCTCAATACCAGCATAACCCGCTTGACAGGCACGGAATTCTTCAAGGTCATCAGGGGTTGCCATGCCCGAAGCATTAAAGAAATCTTCATATTGGCGAATACGTCGTGTACGCGCTTCAGGACTTTCACCTACAGGTGCAATACAGTAAATCGTCACTTCAGTTTTATTGACTGAAATTGGACGCAATACACGAATTTGTGAACCAAATTGATCCATGAAATAGACATTTGGATAAAGGCATAAGTTACGTGAACGTTCGATCATCCATTTCGACATTGGCGCACCGAATTTTTCAGTGTACTCATCAGCTTTTGGATAATTAGGACGATCTTCAGGGTTTGCCCATTGAGTCCATAACAGCATATGTCCATGCTCAAAACCGTATGAGCCGCCACCTTGTTTGCCCCAAGCACCTGCACTCATTGCACGTACATTGTCATTTTCTTGCTGTTTTTCTTTACGTTGCTGTGTGGTCGCTGCATAGTTCCAATGTACAGCTGAAACATGATAACCATCTGCACCATTTTCAGCAGTCAGTTTCCAGTTACCTTCATAGGTATAGGTTGAAGCACCACGTAAAACTTCTAAGCCTTGCTCAGATTGATCAACAATCATGTCAATGATTTTGGTTGTTTCACCTAAAAATTCTTCTAAACTTGGTACATCTGGATTTAAACTGCCAAATAAGAAACCTTTATAGCTTTCAAAACGAGCTACTTTTTTCAGATCGTGTGAACCTTCTTTATTGAAGCAGTCTGAATAACCAGCATCGCTTGGATCTTTAACTTTGAGTAGTTTCCCAGAGTTATTAAATGTCCATCCATGGAATGGGCATGTATAAGTCGCTTTATTACCACGCTTATGGCGGCAAAGCTGTGCGCCACGGTGTGAACACGCATTGATCATGGCATTTAATTCACCATTGCGATTACGCGCAATCATAATGGGCTGACGCCCCATAGTGGTGGTGTAATAATCGTTGTTATTTGGAATTTGGCTTTCATGTGCCAAGTAAACCCAGTTGCCTTCAAAGATGTATTTCATTTCTAGGTCAAAAAGGGCTTGATCTGTGAAAACAGAACGATGAAGTTTAAATTCACCCGTTTCAAAATTATCGACTAAAAGTTCGTCAATTCGATCAAGATGGCTGGTATTTATAACAGGAATACGTGGCATATGGGTTCTCCGACTTTCCAAATGAGAGGAAGTCCCCGAAGTGCTGCAATTGTGCAAACATTTCGGTTCCGTGCGTGTGGGTTTAAGCGCTTGCGCGACGACGATCTACTTCTGTAGATGGTGCTTTAGATTGTTCTTTTACCAGTGCTACATTGAATGAAATCCGTTTAAATGGTTTGTTGAGACCACGACGGGCAATTTCAGCTTCATCACTGATATCAATAGCTGTTGCCACTAAGCCATCACGTGTTGCAAAAGCAAAATCATCCCAAAGGTATTGATCACCTTCGATGTTGAATTGTGTGGTTAATTTGCGATAGCCGGGTGCAGATACGAAATAATGCACATGAGATGGGCGGTTACCATGGCGGCCTAATTTGTTCAGTACAAACTGAGTCGTCCCTTGTGGTGGACAGCCATAGCCAACAGGCATAGTTGTTTGTGCAACGTACTGACCATTGCTATCAGTCAATATGCTACGGCGTAGATTAAAATCTGACTGTGATTTATCAAAGAAAGAGTAATTACCTAAACTGTTGGCATGCCAAATTTCAACTTTAGCATTTGGGATAAGATTGCCATCTGTGTCTGTTACTGTACCTTCAATAAATAGGGTGTCGATTTTATCGCTCTCTGAACCATCGTCCATGCGAGAAAAGCCGACGGACTCAGGCGCACCAGCGACATATAATGGGCCTTCAATGGTGCGTGGTGTGCCACCTGTGATACCTGCTTTTGCATCTGCTTCATCAGCACGTAAATCCAAATAATGTTCCAAACCTAAACCCGCTGCTAAAAGACCAAGTTCATTGGCTTGACCTGCATCAGTAAAATATTCTAGGCCTTTCCATAATTCACTTTGTGAAATGTCTAAATCTTCAATGGCTTGAAACAAGTCAGCTAATAAACGTACCACTACTTGTTGTACACGTGTATCGACTGCACCTGTTGCAGTGTCTACATTCATTTGTTTGACCAAAGTATCGATTTCTTGACGGTTCATACTAGATCTCCTGCAGTATGCGTGGTTTGGCATTGCATACGAAAAAAATCGTTTGAAACTTTGCTACCCACTTTCCATGTTCTTCATGTGCGAGATTTAAAGCTTGAACTGATAAAAGTGATTCATTGGGCTAACAGAATGAGATTCTTTGGCTGGCTGTGAATATCAAAAGTTTTACAGTCTTGCTTTACATCTTGCTTTTGATATACCTTAAAAGAATGGATGATCGCTGTCTAAGATCAAATTTGCATTTTTTTATATCTTAAAGGTATGGAGTTTGAGATGGAACTCAGGCATTTGCGCTATTTTGTTGCTGTTGTAGAAGAACAAAGTTTTACCAAAGCAGCAGAAAAGCTTTATATTGCTCAGCCTCCACTGAGCAGACAGATTCAAAACCTTGAAGGTGAATTGGGTATCGCGCTTTTTGAACGTGGAAGCCGTCCGTTAAAAACCACAGAAGCGGGGCAATTTTTTTATCAACATGCTGTTAAACTTTTGTCTAATGCCGAAGAAGTAAAGTCCATGACCAAGCGAATTGGCTTGATCGAAAAAACCGTAACAATGGGGTTTGTGGGTTCTTTATTGTATGGTTTATTACCCAAAATCGTTTATATGTTCCGTCAACAACAGCCGCATTTAAAAATTGAGCTGATTGAAATGAGTACCAAAGATCAAATTCAGGCGCTTAAAGAAGGGCGTATTGATGTTGGATTTGGACGTTTAAGAATTTCTGATCCTGCCATTAGGCGAGTTTTGTTACGAGAGGAGCCATTAATGTTGGCTGTCCATATCAGTCATCATCTCGCTACAGATTCTAAAGGCACTTATTTTGCCGATATTGAAGATGAGAACTTATTCCTTTACCCAAGTCACCCTAAGCCCAATTTTTCCACTCAAGTACGTCATCTGTTTTCCGAGCATGGTCTAGATCCTAAGAATCTAAAAGAAGTTCGAGAAATTCAACTGGCTTTGGGATTGGTTGCTGCAGGTGAAGGGGTATGTATTGTGCCCGAGAGTGCAAAGACCATTCAATTGCCGAATTTAATCTATATCCCATTGTTAGATAGCTCTGCAAAAAGCCCAATCTTTATGGCAATACGTTGTATGGATGAAAGTGAAAATATTCGGTCTTTATTTGATTGTATTTATCAGGTTTATGGTTTAGAAGGCTTTCAATATGATCGTGCGAGCTTTACGACCATCTATTAAACCGCTGTCATCAATCAAAAAATGCGCATATATTGTTAATAAATTAGCATTGAAAGTTCCTTCTCCCTTTGGGAGAAGGCTAGGAAGAGGGTACTTTTATATCGATTTATGATTTAAAAAGGGACTTAGGATAGAAATCCATTCAGTTCAATCATTGAATGAAAAGTTATTTATAGATGTTGTTTTGTGTGAAAAGTAACATATTGAAAAATCAGAACAAGTCGATTGATTTATTCTAAAACTCTAAAAATATCGAGATAATCATTAAAATAAAAAATAAATCATTAAAAATATAAAGCTCGATTTCTTTAATAATTCTTTTTAATCCCTTGTTTATTCATCAAAAAATATTAAACCGACTTTTAAGGTATGGATATATATGCAATCGGTTTTGGACAAAAAATAACAGCTGCCTCATTGTTTGAAAAAATTTCGTAGCGTTTCACCGCAGGAGGCAAAAGTGCAAACGAGCAAACTAAATATTAATCGCATCGTGGATGAAGCAAAATTCACCCCTTTTCATTGGGGGGTTCTATTGTGGTGTTTATTAATTATTATTTTTGATGGATATGATCTGGTTATTTATGGCGTAGCTTTACCTTTATTGATGCAAGAGTGGGGCTTAACTGCTGTACAAGCAGGCTTGCTGGCCAGTACAGCACTTTTTGGCATGATGTTTGGTGCAATGAGTTTTGGAACACTGTCTGATAAGTTGGGCCGTAAAAAAACCATCATGATTTGTGTGGCTATTTTTAGTGGATTTACTTTTCTCGGTGCATTTGCATCAACACCTGTTGAATTTGGAATTCTCAGATTTTTAGCAGGACTTGGTATTGGTGGTGTGATGCCGAACGTGGTGGCTTTAATGACTGAGTATGCGCCTAAACGTATACGTAGCACACTGGTCGCTGTTATGTTTAGTGGCTATGCCATTGGTGGTATGACATCTGCCTTGCTGGGTGCTTGGCTGGTGGTCGATTATGGTTGGAAAATCATGTTTTATATCGCGATTATCCCATTCTTAGCTTTACCCCTTATTTGGAAGTTTTTACCTGAATCATTGATGTTTCTAACTCACCAAGGCAAGACCGATCAAGTGCGAGAAGTGGTACAGAAAATTGCACCGCAGCAACAGATCCATTCCTCGACTCAATTTGAATTAAATGAAGTCACCGCTGGTGATGAAGCACCGTTACGTGCATTGTTTCAGCAAGGCCGTCGATCAAGCACAGTAATGTTCTGGATTGCTTTCTTTATGTGTTTATTGATGGTTTATGCACTCGGAAGTTGGTTGCCTAAATTAATGATCCAAGCAGGCTATTCACTGGGTGCAAGTATGATCTTCTTATTTGCATTAAATATTGGTGGCATGGTTGGTGCAATTGGTGGTGGTGCTTTGGCGGATAAATTTCATATTAAACCCGTATTGACCATAATGTTTACGGTTGGTGCGATTGCGCTCATTTTCCTTGGTTTTAAAAGCCCACAATTCATTCTCTATACCTTGATTGCAATTGCTGGTGCAGCAACCATTGGTTCACAAATTTTACTCTATACCTTTGTTGCACAATTTTATCCAGCAACAGTACGTTCTACAGGTATGGGGTGGGCATCAGGCATTGGACGAATTGGTGCCATTGTTGGACCAGTCTTAACAGGTGCATTGTTGACCCTAGAGTTACCTCACCAAATGAATTTTCTTGTTATTGCTGTCCCAGGATTTATTGCAGCACTGGCGATATTCTTTGTGAATTTAAATGCTTCAGTGGAAAAAACTCAAACGGCCGAAGCCCCAACAGCTCAGAAAAATATTGTTGGAAATACAATTAACTAAGCTCGTAAACCAAACTCACGCACAAACTGACTTGGTATTTCAGCCTGAATCATGAGGATTAAGGCTGGTTCAAAATAATCAGTCGTAGAGAATAGGATGCTTTCTACAATGAAAAAATTTAACTACAACATCATTTTGGTGTCAATGGGATTACTTAGCCTAAATATGGCGCATGCAGATTCGATGACAGAAGTTGAACAGTTACGTAATGAAGTTAAACAATTACGTGAAATGATTGAACAACAGCAACACATGCAAAATAAGCAAATTGTGGCATTGGAAAATAATGTTAAAGCGGCACAGGTTGTATCGCAGGCAAAAGATCAAAGCTTTGCACGAACAAAAGCAGGTGCAGAAGTAACACTATATGGGAATATCCGTGCGGATCTATTGTATCAGTCGGAAGGTGGAAGTGCCGATCGACTGTATAATCAGATCAATAGCGTACCGCTTAAAGGCCATAATGAAAGTAGTGATCAATTAAAATCAACACTTGCTGCGACTCGTTTAGGTTTAGATTTTAAAACTGCTGACAAAGATATTTCAGGAAAAATAGAAGTTGATTTCTTGGGTGCGAATGATGGACTTAGAATTCGCCATGCCTATTTTAATTATGGTCAGTGGTTGATTGGTCAAACATGGTCTAACTTTGCAATTCCCGATTATATGCCAGAAACAATTGATGCTTTAGGTTATGTGGGGGGCGCTGTTAAACGAGATGCACAAATTCGTTATACCCATAAATTTAATGCAGAAACACAGCTGGTAACGGCTTTGGAAGATTCCAAAGATGCCTTATCGAATATGCGGATCCCGGTTTTATCAACTCGACTAAATCAATCATTTGCTGATCGGGCGGGTGCATTGAGTTTGCGAGGCATGGTTAGTGAAAAGAGGACTGTTGCTGATAATGAACTCGCTTGGGGTATTGGACTTGGAGCAAAATACGACATTTCTGCAAAAACCACACTTAAAGCTGATTATTATCATGTTAAAGGTGATTCCAGTTTAGTGTCATGGACGAACCAAGGCTTTGCTATAGATGCCAATAAAAATATTATGGCGCTGAATCAATTTGACTCAATCACTGTGGGGCTGACGCAACAGTTTAACTCACAATGGCGAGGCACATTGGGATATGGCTATATGAAAGCAGATGAAAATCAGGATTATATTCGATATTTGAGTGATCCGACCAAAGCCAATAAAACACTTTGGCAAGCTTGGGCCAATGTATTTTATAGCCCGAAAAAACCGTTAAGTTTTGGTCTGGAATATGTTTATGGTGAGCGTAAAGCCTTTGTTGCAGCGCCTAATGGACAGGATACAGGTGAGGATAATCGTTTTAATGCGGTTGCGATCTATAATTTCTAAGTTATCCGTAGCAGTATGATCACCAAAGAAGCCCTGTTTAATATGCGTTAAACAGGGCTTCTGAAATTCAATTAAGCGGATTCTTTTAAAAATAAACGGATTGCTTGGCTAAATTTCACGGGTTCTGTAATAAGCGGCGTATGCCCTGAACGTTTAAAAATAATATTTTTCGCATTGGCCAAACTGTCAGAAATTTGCATTTGACCTTCAGCAGGATAGAGTGATGACTTTTCCCCAATAAAGAATGTAGTTGGACATTCCAATTGTGAAATTGCCTGACGATAATCTTCATCATGGTTTAGATAATTATCTATATACCAAGTTAAATAATCCATTCGACGAATAGGCAATAAATGTTTTTGTAATTGTGGATGTTTAAGCGCCAAATTAAACATAAATGGGCTTAATTTATTACTGCCTTGAATTTTAATAAAATTTAACCAAATTTGAATCAGTTCAGTTCGTGGTTCAATCGGTAACTCATCAACAAAACGATAGTTTGAATATTGATGTAAAAAATCAGAGAAGTCTTTTAGCAATCTTTTAATTTTAAAATATTTTTTCCCAAATAAACCAAATTCCCATGTTTCATCCGTTGGAATTTTAGGGGTTTGATCAATGTGTAGATAAGCTTTGAGTTTTTCAGCCAAATTGCCATATTGCATCCCATGCATGGCAGTGGTTGCTCCCATGGAATAACCCATAAGAATAAAATGATCTAAATTTAACTGGTCAATTAAGCTTTCAAGATCACGCCAATGGTTGGTAATCGCATCGATTTCTTGAGGGATCTTACAGGTTCTAGAGCCACCAAAGCCACGCCAATCTGGGATATAAAATTTATAATGTTTAATATTAGGCAGTAAAAAGGGAAGCCATTGCCAACTATGCATACCTAAACCAGACAGAACCAGTACAGGTTCACCCTGACCAATTTCACGAACAAATAATTTTTCGCCATCTGGCATTGTATAGTGTGGCATGCAGTTTCCTATGAATTCTCTTTATTCTCAAACGCTTTAAGCTGTGGGATGACTTGGTCGAGCCAATTGATCCAGCCCATTTCTAAGTCTATACCCAATTGTAAAATCATTTTGTGAATATATAAAGTTCGATCCAGTTGCTCGATTTGTTCAAAATCTTTGGAAAAAATCTGGCGGTATAGTTTTAAATTTTCACGATGTAATTCTAAATGACGCTCAAGTTCAGGTAAAACAGTATTTCCACCAAATTGTGCTTCTGCTCGTAAGCGAACCATAATTTCTTCACGTAGCTGGGCAGGTTGGCCTTGTTTGACCATCCAGTCAGCCAGTTCGACCCGTCCAAGTTGCTCAACTTGATAGGTTTTTTTTCGGCCATGATCAGACTGATCTTCAAGGGTGGAAATCCAGCCTTTCTTTTGCATACCGTTAAGTTCACGGTAGATTTGTTGATGCGTTGCATTCCAGAAGAATCCCATAGATCGGTCAAAGCGTCGTGCCAATTCAAAACCTGTACTTGGCTTCTCTATCAGACTGGTCAATAAAACATGGGCTAATGACATTGTGTAATATCACATCAACAAAATGAATATAAAGTCATTATGCAACATGTTGCATAAAAATCAAATCTCGATTATAAATACTCACACTATGCAACTTGTTGCATTAAACAGATATGAAGTGTCATTTAACAGATTGATAGCTAGCGAGAGCACGCCAAGGGAGTTCACATGTCTAATTATCCGCATTTACTTGCGCCTTTAGATTTAGGCTTTACCACATTAAAAAACCGTGTATTGATGGGTTCAATGCATGTTGGACTAGAAGAAGTTCAAGGTGGATATGAACGTATGGCTGCATTTTATGCAGAACGTGCAGCAGGTGGCGTTGGCTTAATTGTGACGGGTGGTATCTCGCCCAATGATCATGGGGTAACATTCTTTGGTGGTTCAAAACTGGATCATTTAGAAGAAGCAGAAAAACATAAGGTCATTACCAAAGCTGTGCATGATGCTGGCGGTAAAATTGCACTGCAAATTTTACATACAGGTCGTTACTCTTATCAGCCTGAAAATGTTGCACCATCCGCGATACAAGCGCCAATCAATCCAACTAAACCGCATGCTTTAACTTCAGCAGAAGTTCATCAAACCATTGCAGACTTTGCCAACTGTGCAAAATTGTCACAAATCGCAGGTTATGATGGTGTGGAAATCATGGGATCAGAAGGTTATCTGATTAATGAGTTTATTGCTGCACGTACCAATCACCGTGATGATGAATGGGGTGGGAGCTATGAAAATCGTATCCGTTTCCCGATTGAAATTGTCAGAAGAACACGTCAGGAAGTCGGCGAAAACTTCATCATTATCTATCGTTTATCTATGCTGGATTTGGTTGAAGGCGGCTCTACACTTGAGGAAGTGATTCAACTTGCGAAAGAAATTGAAAAAGCCGGTGCAACCATTATCAATACTGGAATTGGTTGGCATGAAGCACGTATTCCAACCATTGCCACCAAAGTACCGCGTGCCGCATTTACTTGGGTGACTAAAAAATTAAAAGGTTCCGTCAAAGTTCCTTTAATTACCTCGAACCGTATCAATACGCCTGAAATGGCTGAGCATGTCTTGGCTCAAGGCGATGCTGATATTATTTCGATGGCGCGCCCAATGCTTGCAGATTCGCATTTTGTATTGAAAGCTGAACAAGGTCGTGCTGATGAGATCAATACCTGTATCGGTTGTAACCAAGCTTGCTTAGATCATATTTTTTCAATGAAAATTGCAACGTGTTTGGTCAATCCACGTGCATGTTATGAAACTGAACTTATTTTTAAAGAATCGCCAGTAGCTAAAAATATTGCTGTGATTGGAGCAGGTCCAGCAGGACTTAGTTTTGCAACATATGCAGCTGATCGTGGACACAAAGTTACAATCTTTGAAGCATCTAATCAGATTGGTGGTCAGTTTAATATTGCAAAAACCATTCCTGGCAAAGAAGAGTTCTATGAAACTTTACGTTATTTTAAACGTAAAATTGAATTACAACCGAATATCAAACTGGTACTTAACCATACTGCAAGCTATGAAGAATTAGCGACAGGTGACTTTGATGATGTTGTGGTGGCTACAGGTGTAACGCCTCGTCATTTAAATATTGAAGGTATCGATCATCCAAAAGTTTTGTCATATATCGAGGTTTTACGTGAGCGTAAACCTGTCGGTAAAAAAGTAGCAATTATTGGTGCAGGCGGTATTGGTTTTGATACTGCTGAATATCTTTCCCATGAAGGCGAGAGTGGCAGCTTAAATCCACAAAAATTCTATGATGAATGGGGAATTGATACATCGTATGAACATGTGGGTGGCTTGAAACAACCTGAGATCGAACAATCTCCTCGTGAAATCTATTTACTGCAACGTAAAGCCAAATCTGTTGGCGCTGGTTTAGGTAAAACAACAGGTTGGATTCATCGTACTGGTTTAAAACATCGCCATGTCAATATGATTCCTGGTGCAAGTTACGACAAGATTGATGATCAGGGCTTACATATTACAGTTGGCGAAAAAACCATGATTTTAGATGTCGACAATGTGGTGATTTGTGCAGGCCAAGAACCCTATACAGCAATGTTTGATCAACTCCAAGCTGATGGAAAATCTGTACATTTGATTGGTGGTGCGAAAGAAGCGGGTGAGTTAGATGCGAAGCGTGCAATTCGCCAAGGTGCTGAATTAGCAGCTGTGATTTAAAAGGATTAACGCTGTTTGAACTCCTTCTCTTTAAGCCATGTGTAGTGCGAAGCATGCTGCGAGAGAAGGGATTTTATGAATGATCTTTAAAAATGATGGACATAAATTCAAAGTATTTCAAATCAAAGGGATATATAAAAATGAGCTATACAAATACCAAGCCTGCAATTCAAAAATGGCACAACATGCTGGAAAGTCGAGACATGAGTCTTTTAAATGAATTATTGGCAGACGATGTGGTCTTTCGTTCACCTGTGGCTTATAACCCCTATGAAGGTAAGCAAGTGGTCTTTTTCATTTTAAGCAATGTGATTCAAATTTTTGAAAACTTTACATATCATCGAGAATTTTTTACAGAGGATGAGCAAAGTGTTGTTTTAGAATTTTCTGCCAATGTGGGTGAAAAAAAATTAAAAGGGATTGATATGATTCGTTTTAATGAACAGGGTCAAATTGTTGATTTTGAAGTGATGATTCGACCAAAAAGTGGTTTAGAAGCATTGGCTGCTCAAATGGGGCAACGTATGGCCAGCTTTATACCTAAAACCTAATTGTGTATATACTGCAATAAATAAAATTAAGCGTGAAAAATTTCTTAATTTTTAAAATGATGATGAGTGATAAAAGAGTTGAGGTGGAAAATGTCTGTATTACATAAGTTTACTGAGATTAGCCAAGATTTATTGGATCAAGTGACAGGTGCTGAATTACCAAAGCTGTATTTTAATCAGCAAGGAAAAATGTCTGAGATTATCAAGAAACTGCCTTAACTACAGGATAAATATCGTCCTACACCATGGCTCAGCAATACCCATGCTCACCTGTTATATTTTGATTTAATTAAGAAAAAATCCATTAAGCTGGACTATGATCGAATTGATCAGCTGACCATGCAAGATGGTGGGGTCACGGCAATTGCTTGGTATGGCTACGATTTACCACAAGAAACCCCAACTATCGTGATTATGCATACGATTACAGGTACACCTGACAGTATGCGTGAATTGGTCAAAGATCTACATGAATATACAGGATGGCGTATTGCATTATGTCTACGCCGTGGGCATGCGGGCTTACCTATGCCTGTTCCACTAATGTCGATTTTTGGTTCAACCTCTGACTTAAAAGAGCAATTGGCTTCGATTCAAAACACGTTTCCACAATCTGATCTTTATGCAGTTGGTTCTTCCGCTGGTACAGGCCTACTTGTGCGTTATCTTGGCGAACAAGGCCTAGATACACCTTTTAAAGCGGCTTTTGCCATGTGCCCTGGTTATGATACTGAGCTTGGATTTCAAAATGTCCATCCTTTCTACACCAAAGTCATGACCAAAAAATTGTTTAAGGCATTTATTAAGCCTTATGAACAAATCTGGACACCATTACATTCTGTACAAAATGTTTTACAAACGAAAACCCTACAAGAGTTTCAGACTGAATATTTTGAAATGGCTGGATTTTCAGATTATGAAAGCTATTCAAAAGCCACCAATCCAATTTATGTATTTGAAAATGTTAAAATTCCATTAATGATTCTAAACTCAGAAGATGATCCTGTATGTTCAATCAAGAATTTAGAACCGTTTAAAGAAACCATTCAAAATATGGATAATGTTGTGGTGGTGACAACCAAAAAGGGCAGTCATTGTGGTTTTTATGAAGGTCTTAATACCAAATCTTGGGCTTCGCGTTTAATGGCTGATTTTTTAAGACAGTATTCATGATGATACGCACTATCAATAAATATTTATTTAAGTTAAAAAAAACTGACAGATCAAACTATTATCATTAGATCTGTCAGTTTTAATTGTTCAACTGGGGGGATTGATCCTAAGTTGTTAGGTCAAGGTAAATATTAAAAATAAATTTTTAAAATAAAGACCTATTTAAGCGCTAAATAATTCCAAACAAAATTTATCTTTTGCGAGTAAATAATATTGCTACGAACGATATAAATATCTTGAAAGAAACTATAACCATCAAGTATTTTTAATTTATTTTCATTTATTTCTTCTTCAATCAGTAAGCGAGGCAGCCAAGCTACACCTAAGCCTTGTAAAGCCAAGGCTTTTAAGTCACTGGCATTATCTGTTTCATATAACGTTCGGTAATTGAGTTTACTTTCTATAATTTTATCTACGCATTTTCTCAGATAAGCTTGTTTACTATAGGCTAAAAGGGGGAAGGATTGGTTAAGTTGGTATTTAGGTAATCCATTTTTGCTTGCTGTAACTGGCACAATTTGCATATTTACAATTTTATGATAAGTAAAAAGTGTGAGATCCAATTGTTGTAAAGTGAGTTGATCACAATAACAAATGAGAAAATCACAAGAACCTTCTTTTAATAAATGTATGCCTTGTTGCAGATTTGCAGCAATAATTTCCAACTTTAGATCATTATAGTCTGAGTATAGTTTTTGAATAAATTTGGGAAAAAACTGTGTGATGAGTGAGTGTGATACTGCAAATTTAATTGAGAGTTCATTATCCTTAATATTTTTTTCTAAATACTTTATTGTTGTATCCATTTGGTTCTGAATATTTTTTGCTGTTGAAAGCAAGACTTGACCAGCATCTGTAAAATCAATGTTTTTACTATAACGCTTTAAAATTTGAAACCCTAACGACTCTTCAATATTTTGTATTCTACGTGTAAAAGCCGATTGAGTGACATGACGTATAGCTGCTGCTTTAGAAATGGATTTTTCTTGGTCTAATGCAAGAAGATCCTCTATCCACCGAATTTCAAGCGTCATGTTCAATCACCAATAAATATTTAACTCAAGCAAAGTATAACAAGTGATATGCAAAAAATGCATACAGATATATTTTTTTACATTGGTCAAGTTTAGATTGTTTCACCTAAGATGAATTGATTATCTTCGTAGAGTTACATTGCAAATGAACATTGAAATTAAAACGAGAACTGAGAAAGATTTATTGGGAATGAAAGAAGTCCCATTTCATTGCTATTACGGTGTACAAACATTAAGAGCGGTTGAGAACTTTAACCTAAGTGCGCATAAATTAAGTCATTTTCCTATTTTTATTCAAGCGCTTGCTATGGTGAAGTCTGCTTGTGTAGAGGCTAATTTTAAATTAAATAAAATTGAAGAAAATAAATATAAAGCGATTCGGCATTCATGTCAGCAATTAATAAATGGTTCATACCATAATCAATTCCCTATTGATATGATTCAGGGTGGGGCAGGAACTTCTACAAATATGAATGCAAATGAAGTTATTGCAAACATTGGATTAGAGTTTCTTGGTCATGCAAAAGGCGAATATCAATATCTACATCCCAATAACGATGTAAATATGTCTCAATCGACCAATGATGTATACCCAAGTGCAATAAAAATAGGTCTATTATTTGCATTGGATCATCTCAACGTACCGTTTCAAAAACTAATTGAAAGCCTAGGTCGCAAAGCTGAAGAGTTCTCTGATATCTTGAAAATGGGACGTACTCAGTTACAAGATGCGGTACCGATGACATTAGGGCAAGAATTTAGTGCTTTTGCGCATACCTTACAAAATGATTTGCAAAAGTTAAATCATATTATGCCAGATTCACTTAGTGTGATTAATTTAGGTGGGACTGCAATCGGTACGGGGATTAATACCGAGGTTGAGTATCGCTTAAATGCGATTCAAGCTTTATCAGAAATCACCGGTAAAAACATTTCAAGCTCGCCTGATTTGATTGAAGCGACTACAGATATGGGTGACTTTGTACTTTTATCAAGTTTACTCAAACGTACTGCAACAAAGTTGTCTAAAATCTCTAATGATTTACGTTTGTTATCGAGTGGGCCGCGTACTGGTATAGGTGAGATACAATTGGAACCACGTCAGCCTGGTAGTTCAATCATGCCAGGAAAAGTAAATCCAGTAATTCCTGAAGCGATGAATTTGGCGTGCTATCAAATTATTGCAAATGATTTAGCAATTACTTTGGCTGCAGAAGGTGGTCAACTACAATTAAATGCGTTTGAACCATTAATTGCGCTTAAACTATTTGAATCTATTGAGTTATTAGGCAAAGCGATGCAAATGCTGAATGAAAAATGCATTCAAAATATTCGTGCCAATGCGGCGCATTGTCAGCATTTAGTGGATAACTCAATTGGTATCATTACCGTGCTAAACCCATATTTAGGTTATGAAACCACTACACGAATTGCAAAGATGGCAAATGAATCGGGTGAGAGTGTTTTGGCTTTGATCAAAGCTGAGGGATTACTTTCAGATGAAATTTTAGCAGATGTACTTGCTGTTCATAATATGGTTCAGCCAAAACAACATGCGGCTTAGTTTTTAAAAGCTAAAGGTACAATTAAACTCATTCATGACTTATTATAAGAAATTAAGTTTCATATGGCATATGCAACTTAATACTTATGTAGAGTTATAAAAAAAGGGAAATTATAATTTCCCTTTTTTTAGCGATGCAAAATCTTAGTTTTTCAAAGCTGGTGTAGCAGCAGCGATGGCAGCGGCAACAGCATCATCTTCAGATTGTGCTGAGCCAGAGCTTGCTTTTGGTGCTGGTGTTTTGGTTTGTGCAGTTTCAGTTTTTACTGACTCTGCTTTTGCAGGCTTCGCCTCAGTTGCAGCAGGTTTACTTTCCGCTTGTGCACTTGGCATAGTTGCATGGGCTTCATGCGTTGGCTCGCGTCGAATTTCTGTGGTTGTATTTGCTGTTTCTGTGCGTTCAACTTCTACATGTGCCGGAATTTCGACTTGTTGTGCATTATTCTGTTCAACGCTTGGTAAGCTTTCAAACTGTGTCGGTTCAGAAGTCGCAGGTTGAGCAGTTTCAACTTTCTCTTGCTCAGCTTCTTTAGGCTCTTCTTTTTTTACACAAGCAGATACCAAAAGCGCTGTCGCAATTGCACCACAAATTAAAAATTTCTTATTCATAATGACTCAAAACAAAAGGTATTAAAGAGATGTTACTTAGTATAACAGCAAAATGATATTTAAAAATCACCTTATCAAGTGCTAATTTTTTATTGGAAATGCTGATAGAATAGCCAATTGTTTATTGTTCTATGAATTGATGTGAATTGACTTTGCTTTCTTGGTACAAGGTAAAGTAAAATCGCACAACATTGTAGGCCAATTTAGGCTCCATTGTACGAGAAACTTAATGACCCATTTTATATTCGTAACTGGTGGTGTTGTATCATCACTAGGTAAAGGTATTTCAGCTGCTTCAGTTGCTGCACTTTTAGAAGCCCGTGGTTTAAAAGTAACCATGGTCAAAATGGATCCATACATTAATGTCGATCCTGGGACTATGAGCCCATTCCAGCACGGTGAAGTATTTGTCACAGAAGATGGTGCTGAAACTGACTTAGATTTGGGTTATTACGAGCGTTTCTTACGTCGTGCCAAAATGACCAAATTAAATAACTTTACATCAGGTCGTGTTTATCAAGACGTTTTAAATAAAGAACGTCGTGGTGATTATCTCGGCGGTACAGTACAAGTTATTCCACATATTACGGATAATATTAAAGAACGTGTTCTTCGCGCAGGCGAAGGTTATGACGTTGCCATTGTGGAAATCGGTGGCACAGTAGGTGACATTGAATCTCTCCCATTCATGGAATCTGTACGTCAGTTGATGGTTGAGCTTGGTCATAAACGTACCATGTTGATGCATTTGACTTTATTACCTTATATCAAGTCTGCTGCTGAACTTAAAACCAAACCAACTCAACATTCTGTTAAAGAATTATTGTCGATTGGTATTCAACCAGACATTCTGATTTGTCGTACTGAACATGATGTTGACGCAGATACCACCCGTAAAATTGCACTCTTTACAAACGTTGAAGCGCGTGCTGTTGTGGTGTGTAAAGATGCACGTTCAATTTATCAAATCCCACGTACATTCTATGAACAAAACGTTGATGATTTAATCTGTGAACGCTTTGGTTATGACAGCTTACCTGAAGCCGATCTTTCGGATTGGGATCATGTGGTTGAAGCATTATTGAATCCAGAGTACACAGTTCGTGTGGCGATGGTCGGTAAATATGTTGAATTGCCAGATGCATATAAGTCTGTCAATGAAGCACTTTTACATGCGGGTATTCAAAATCGGGTCAAAGTTCAAATTGACTATATCAATGCTGAAGAGCTTGAAAGCCAAAATCCTGCAGAAGTATTAAAAGGTATCGATGCAATCTTGGTTCCTGGCGGTTTTGGTGAACGTGGTACTGAAGGCAAAATGCAGGCAATTCAATATGCCCGTGAAAACAAAGTACCTTTCTTGGGTATTTGTTTAGGTATGCAATTGGCCGTGATTGAATTTGCTCGTCATGTTGCTGCTATGCCAGAAGCGACTTCTACAGAGTTTAATCGTTCAACAAAATTCCCATTGATTGGTTTAATTACTGAATGGTTAGATGAACGTGGTGAAATCCAGCATCGTAGTACTGAGTCAAACCTTGGTGGCACAATGCGTTTAGGTGCACAAAAATCAGAATTGGTTGAAGGCACTAAAACACGTGAAGTTTACGGCAAAGCTGAAATTACTGAACGTCATCGTCACCGTTATGAAATGAATGATCGTTTTATTCCTGCAATTGAACAGGCAGGTATGAAAATTTCGGGTTATTCTACAGCGCAACATCTTGTTGAAACTGTAGAAATTCCTGAACATCCTTGGTTTATTGCTGTACAATTCCACCCGGAATTTACAAGTTCACCACGTGATGGACATCCATTATTTGCGAGTTTTATCGATGCCGCTAAAAAGCAGCACCAAAACAGCAAGTAAGTATGTAAGAACTTAAACTAGGAAGTTTAAATGTCACAATTAAAACCACAAGAAATTGTACGTTTAGGCGATATACAAATGGCAAATCACTTGCCATTTGTATTATTCGGCGGCATGAACGTACTTGAGTCGAAAGACTTGGCTTTTGAAATTGCAGAAACGTATGTCGATATCTGTACTCGTTTAGAGATACCGTATGTATTTAAAGCCAGTTTTGATAAAGCCAATCGTTCAAGCTTACATTCGTTCCGTGGCCCCGGTTTGGAAAAAGGCATCGAATGGTTAGGCGACATTAAAAAGCATTTTAATGTTCCGATTATTACCGATGTTCATGAACCTCACCAAGCTGCAGCTGTCGCTGAAGTTGCTGACATTATCCAGCTTCCTGCATTTCTCAGTCGTCAGACTGATTTGGTTGAAGCAATGGCGAAAACTCAAGCCATTATCAACATCAAAAAAGCACAATTCCTTTCTCCTCGTGAAATGAGCCATATTCTAAACAAATGTTTAGAAGCGGGTAATAACAAGCTCATTTTGTGTGAACGTGGTACGTCATTTGGCTATAACAACTTAGTTGTTGATATGTTGGGTTTCGACATCATGAAAGAAATGAATGTGCCAGTATTTTTTGATGTCACGCATGCATTGCAAACACCGGGCGGTCGTGCTGATTCAGCAGGTGGTCGTCGTGCGCAAATCACGACCTTAGCACGTGCGGGTATGGCAACAGGGCTTGCAGGTTTATTTTTAGAAAGTCATCCAGACCCTGAAAATGCAAAATGTGATGGTCCTTGTGCATTACGTATGTCACAGCTTGAGCCATTTTTAGCACAGTTAAAAGAATTGGATACCTTAGTTAAAGGTTTCAAAAAGTTAGATACACATTGATGCGCTTAGAAAGCATCTTATTTTTAATCAACTGAGGAATTATTCATGAGCCAAATCGTTGACATTCGTGCACGTGAAATTTTGGACTCTCGTGGTAACCCAACCATCGAAGCAGACGTAATCCTAGACTCTGGCGTTGTTGGCCGTGCATGTGCACCATCTGGTGCTTCAACTGGTTCTCGTGAAGCTTTAGAACTTCGTGACGGTGATCAATCACGTTACTTAGGTAAAGGTGTTCGCACTGCAGTTCAAAACGTAAATGGTCAAATCAAAGACTTATTAAAAGGTCAAAACGTATTTGAACAAAAAGCGCTTGATGACAAAATGATTGCGCTTGATGGCACTGAAAACAAAGAAAAATTAGGTGCAAATGCAACATTGGCTGTATCTTTGGCGGCTGCACGTGCAGCTGCTGTTGAGAAGAAAACTGAATTGTTCCAATACATTGCAGATCTTCGTGGTCAAACAACTTTGTCTATGCCTGTTCCAATGATGAACATCTTGAACGGTGGCGCACATGCGGACAACACTGTTGATATTCAAGAATTCATGATTGAGCCTGTAGGTTTCACATCTTTTGCTGAATCTTTGCGTGCTGGTGCTGAAATTTTCCATGCTTTGAAATCTGTATTGAAAAAGCAAGGTTTAAATACAGCAGTTGGTGATGAAGGTGGTTTTGCACCTAACTTACGTTCAAATGAAGAAGCAATTACTGTTATTCTTTCTGCAATTGAAACAACTGGTTATAAAGCTGGTTCTGATATTATGCTTGCGCTTGATTGTGCATCTTCAGAATTCTACAAAAATGGTCAATATATTCTTGCGGGTGAAGGCAACAAAGCATTCACAAGCAACCAATTTGCTGACTATCTTGCTGGCCTTGTTAAACAATATCCAATTATCTCAATTGAAGATGGTTTAGATGAGTCTGATTGGGAAGGTTGGAGCTATTTAACTTCTATCCTTGGTGATAAAATCCAATTGGTCGGTGACGATTTGTTCGTTACAAACCCTAAGATTTTACAACGTGGTATTGATGAGAAAGTAGGTAACTCTATCTTAATCAAATACAACCAAATCGGTACTTTGTCTGAAACTTTAGATGCAATCTATCTTGCTAAAGCGAATGGTTATAGCACTGTGATTTCACACCGTTCAGGTGAAACTGAAGATTCTACAATTGCGGATCTTGCAGTGGGTACAGCAGCAGGTCAAATCAAGACTGGTTCACTTTGCCGTTCTGACCGTGTTGCAAAATATAACCAATTGCTTCGTATTGAAGAATTGACTCATGCTGCTTATCGCGGTAAAGCTGAGTTTAAAGGTTTAAATTAATATCTTTTATTGATTTAAATTAAAAAAAGCCATTCTTTTATTTGATATAGGGAATGGCTTTTTTATACGCTAAAAAATAATCATGAATAGTATGTTTTAAGTGAAATTTAATATTATGTAATTGATTGATAATAAAATTTAAGGTAAGAATTTAATTAACTTAGTTTATTGAAAAAGAAAATTTATAATAAATAATATCGCGATATGTGAGTTTTTAGCATAAAGATAATTTTTAGATTTTTAATTACAAAGTAGATTATTGATCACCCACTTATTTTTTATAAAGAAAGAAAAGTTATTTTGTTCTAGTTTTGCAGTTTTCGCATAGTTTAGTGTTCTTCATACAAAATATTTGATGTATATTAGCATCTTAATTTAATGCTGTTACTCAAGACGCAAATCCATGTTAGAAGTCTTTAAAACAACTTCAAGTAAAGTGATTGCAGTACTCGCGATTTTAATCGTTGTGGTATTACAATATCGCTTTTGGTTCGGTGAGGGTGGTCATTTCCCTCATCAAGCTTTACTACAGCAAATTGAACAGCAAGCTGAAGTCAATGCTGAGTTAAAAGAACGCAACCGAATTCTTGCTGCCGAAGTGTATGATCTAAAAAATGGTGCTGAAGCCATAGAAGAACATGCACGTTTAGACCTCGGTCTAGTTAAGCCACATGAAACTTTTGTACAGATGAGTACAATTAGTACCCATTACAAACCTATTTATACCGATCCAAGTGTAGATTTAAGAACCAATGAAGATGACAACGAACCTGCGCCAGAACAACCGTAAAATTTGGGCAATTGTTCCTGCGGCTGGCTCAGGTCGTCGTTTTTCAAAAACCGAACTTAAACAATACCAAGTCATCCAAAATCAAACAGTGTTAGCGCATACCATAGCGCGTCTAAACGATTTACCGCTTGCGGGTTATGTACTCGCTGTTGGTGAGCAAGACCATTATGCGCAAACATTGCCATTAAAAAATAAACATTTGAGCCATTTTTGTTTGGGTGGTGCAGAACGTGTTGATTCGGTTTTAAATGCGTTGCGTTATTTAGAACAATTTGCGCAAGCCGATGATTTGGTCTTTGTACATGATGCTGCGCGTCCTTGTGTGACACAGCAATGTCTTGAAAACTTAGTCGATACCGCAATAAACCTGAACAGCAGTGCAATTCTTGCAATTCCTGTAAGAGATACTTTGAAGTGTGTTGAAAATCAGCAGGATATCAATAAAACAGTAAGTCGTGATCAATTGTGGCAAGCACAGACACCACAAATTTCTACCTTTTCAAAGCTTAAAACTGCAATCGAAGCAGCTTTAGCGAATAATATTGTCATTACAGACGAGGCGAGTGCATTGGAATATATCAATGAACCTGTCAAAGTGGTCATGGGGCGTTCTGATAATATTAAAATTACTTATCCAGATGATTTGGAGTTGGCCAAGTTAATTTTGCAATCGCAGCAATAAAACTACGAAAATAAAAATAATTATGCATTGATTGATTTTCTCAACCGCTATTTATCTCTATAATTTGACCAGATTAAACTAGGTTTAAGATTTGTATTCATGACACCATCGCCACAGTATAAGTTTTTACGTCAATCAGTCAGAGATGGTTTAAGTATTAATCAAAAAGTTTCAAGGTGGGACAAACTACACCTTGATCCTTGGTTATTGGGCTTTTTAATTATCAATGCGATTTTGGGTTTATTGATGGTCTATAGCGCATCTTCTGAAGATATGTCTATGGTCATTCGACAAGCCGTGAGTTTCGGTGTTGGTTTTGTTCTGCTTTTTATTTGTGCACAAATTCCACCAAAAGTATATCAAGCGATTAGTCCTTGGTTTTATTTGTTTGCAATTTTGTTGTTGATTCTGGTTTTATTGGTTGGTGATGTTCGATTAGGCGCAAAGCGCTGGCTGACTATTCCCGGGATTGGCAGTATGCAACCCAGCGAATTTATGAAGTTTGCCATGCCACTGATGATGGCATGGTATTTTGCACGTAACCCGTTGCCGCCTAAGTTTAAACATATTGTAATTGCCTTGGTCATCATGATGGTGCCTTTCGTATTGGCGTTGTTACAGCCAGATTTGGCAATTGGTATCGTGATTGGTGGTGTGTTTGCTTTGTTTTTAAGTGGCATGTCGTGGACTCTAATTATTGGGACCTTAGCGGCATTGGCACTGGCTTTTCCTTTAATTTGGACTTTTGTATTACAAGCTTATCAAAAGAAAAGGATTATGACCTTATTTGACCCTGAGTCAGATGCGCTTGGTGCAGGATGGAACATTATCCAATCTAAAATTGCGATTGGTTCAGGCGGAATGACAGGGCGTGGATTCTTAGAAGGAACACAGTCTCAGCTGGGTTATTTACCTGAACATCATACTGATTTTATTATGTCGACCTATGCAGAAGAATTTGGCTTTATTGGGGTATTCTTCTTATTTGCACTTTATACCGCAATGATTTTTAGATGTATGATCATTAGCTTAAGCAGCTTCCATAACTATGGCCGTTTATTGGCAGGTACGATTGGTTTGTCTTTGTTTTTCTATGTATTTGTAAACTCGGGTATGGTCAGTGGGATTTTACCTGTAACTGGTGATCCATTACCGCTGATGAGTTATGGTGGATCAGCCGTAATTGCATTGTTAGCGAGTTTTGGTATTGTTATGTCTATCCATACGCATAAATAAAATCTTTGCAATTTATAATTTCTCAATCTAAAGCTATTCCTTCTCTTTTTTAAGAGAAGGATAGTATCAAACATAAAACACAAACTTTTTTTTAAACTTAAGCCCCTTATATAGTCAACCTGTCAAAAATTCAGATACAAAAATACAATTTCTCCTCATTAATAAAGATCTTTCATAAATCAAAAAATGATCATGTAGAGTGAATTATATTGGTATTGAAAGTTTCTTCTCCCTGTGGGCATAGGTATCTACACAATTAAATCTATTTAAGTTAAATTGGAGAGCATGCTCTCCAATTTAACATTCCACACTTAGATAACCGATTAGTTAAACGCTACGGACGTCTTGTAAAACTTAATATGAATCCACTTGCTTCATTAGCCCCAGCGCTTAAAGATATTGCCTCTACCCAAAAGACTAGCTTTGCTACCACCCAAGCAGTCTGGCGTTTCTTAAATAACGAAAACGTTTCATTTCAGCAACTCAATCAGCCTATTCAAAAACTTGCGCTTGAACAAATCGCTCTATCGAATCACCACTATGCCTTAGTTGCTCATGATTGGTCTCAACTACAATATTTAAAACATAACAACAAGTTAAGTAGATTCAAAAGAACACATGCAAGTGACAAAGGCTATGAATTACAAAGCAGTTTATTAATTGATGCTGAAACCGGTTTACCCATTGCACCATTAGATCAAACTTTATGTGATGCTACTGAACGTTATTCAACATTTACTGATGGGCATAAAATAAAAGAAACCCATTTAAACGCACTATGTGAACAAATCGAACATATTGAGTCTTTACCAATAGAAAAGAAACTCGTACATATTATTGATCGTGAAGGAGATTCAATTGCTCATCTTAGGTTATTGAATCAACAAGAACATTTATTTCTTATTCGAGGTAAAGAAGGAAATCGTGTTGAATATCAAGGAGAAGATGTTAAGTTAAGAGACGTATCAGACCAAATACCAACTACACAAACCCATACAATTCAATATAAAGGGAATTGCGAACAACTTTATATTGGTGAAACTCAAATCAGTATTACGCGTAATGCAAGACCAATGCAAAAAGACGAAACGGGAAAAAGAATTCCACCACAAAAGGGAAAGTCATTAACCGTTCGACTGATTGTAGTTGAAGTTAAAAATAAGCAAGGAAAATCACTTTCTCGTTGGAGCTTATTAAGTAATGTACCATCAGAAATACCAAGTATAGAATTGGCAACTTGGTATTACTGGCGTTGGAAAATAGAAAACTATTTTAAGTTGTTAAAACAGGCGGGCCATGACATTGAGTCATGGCTACAAACAACTCCGCAAGCGATATTAAGACGACTCTTAATTGCAAGTATGGCATGTGTATTAACTTGGCGAATACAGCGAGAAAATGATGAGAAAAATTCAAGAGTTAGAGTCTTTCTAACACGTCTATCAGGAAGGCAACAAAAAAGAGGAACAAGGGAAAGTGCTCCAGCAATCTTGGCTGGTCTGTCAATATTACTGAATACACTACAATTATTATCTGAACATTCGGTTGATGACCTTAAGCTGATTGCTGAAATTGCATTAGAGTCTCTAACAAAAGATGTGTAGATACCTATGCCCAAAGGGAGAAGGCTAGGATGAGGGAGCTTTAGTTTCAAAAGACATAAGCTTTATTTATCATCAGTGACTTGATAGAAATCACTTTTATGAATAATTAGATGGTTTGACTATAGCTTGCTAATAGTTTAAAAATCATGTGATATTGTGAATGATTTATCTATTTAAAGTTGAATTAAAGCTGACATTTCAACATCAAATCGGTATTGCTAAATCTGTTCTAAGTGCTAAATTAAAATAGTCATATAAATTATTTCTCTAACTACATCATTTTTATTATAAGACGATTAATTCGTATAAGGTTCGGTTCAGTATGCATATCATCATCATGGGGGCAGGTGTTATTGGTACAACATCCGCCTACTATCTAAAACAAGCAGGTCATGAAGTCACTGTGATTGATCGACAACCCAATGTGGCTTTAGAAACCAGTTTTGCCAATGCAGGGCAGATTTCTCCGGGTTATGCATCACCTTGGGCTGCACCAGGTATTCCACTAAAAGCGTTTAAATGGATGTTTCAACCACATTCACCATTGGCGATTAAGCTAACAGGCGATATGCATCAGTATCAGTGGATGGTCCGTATGTTGGCTGAATGTAATATCAATCGCTATCAGATCAATAAAGAGCGAATGGTACGAATTTCTGAATATAGCCGTGACTGTTTGGATGAGTTACGTGCAGAGACCAAGATTCATTTTGATGAACGTCAACTAGGCACATTACAACTTTTTCGTAAACAACATCAATTGGATGTGGCAGGCAAAGATACCGAAGTTTTAAAACATGAAGGTGTACCCTTTGAGTTGCTGGATAAAGCTGGGGTCATCAAGGCTGAACCTGCTTTAGCCCATGCTACAGTCGATTTTGTTGGTGGTTTGCGTTTACCCAATGACCAGACAGGCGATTGCCAAAAATTTACAACAGAGTTGGCAGAACTTGCAGCCAAACAAGGGGTCAATTTTTTATTTAATACGGTAATCGAATCAATCGAAAAAGATGCTGAACGGATTACCGCGATTCACTTGAAAGATGGTAGCAAAATCAAGGGAGATGCTTATGTCATGGCATTGGGCAGTTATAGTCATGAAATGCTCAAACAATTGGAAATAGATGCACCTGTATACCCATTAAAAGGCTATTCGATCACCACCAAAATTGTTGATCCTGCACTATCACCTGTTTCTACAATCCTAGATGAGTCTTATAAAATTGCCTTAACCCGTTTTGATGATCGAATTCGTGTAGGGGGGATGGCTGAAATTAATGGTTTTGATCGCTCTTTAAAATCTAGCCGTGAAGACACTTTGCTTATGGTTTTACAACAACTATTTCCAAATGCAAGTGACATATCAGATGCACATTTCTGGACGGGTTTAAGACCAGCCACACCAGATGGCACACCGATTGTTGGTAAAACAAGGTATCAAAATCTATATACCAATACAGGGCATGGAACTTTAGGTTGGACTATGTCATGTGGTTCAGCAAAATTATTATCCGATATTATTTCTGGAACCACACCACAAATTGAATATGATGATTTGAATGTGTTCCGATATGACTCAGTAAATCACTAAGACGATTGTTAAGGCGAGATGAATCAAAATCACCAAGTCGCGGAACAAGAAATTTCATTTTCCAATGTGCATTTTTGGCATTGGTTTCTGCTTTTATTTCGTGGTTTTGATGAAGAAAAGGAGCTGAATTTAGATGAGGCGATTCAGGAAGCGGTTGGCTTAGATCCATATAACAAAGAATTAGCCGCGTGGTATCAATCATTTCTACCCAGTGAAAATAATAGCATTCGAAATTATCAATTTTCCATTAGTGCGGATATTCGGGTATATATCCAGTTTGCTCAAGAGCAGATCAACTATTATATTAATGATCTATACATAGGCAATCTGGGTGGGCACTTTGAAGCATGGTTTTTTACGCTAGAAGAGTTTCTGAGTTTTCAATTGAATGATCAGCATTTCTTACTATTGTTAGCAATGCTGGGTGTTGAACCTCAACAGACTTTAGACGTTAGAATTCAAATATCAAAAAGATTAAATAACATTCCGTCATTTCAAGGACAACAAGATTACATTGCAAATTGTATCGTGAATGGTTTAAAGATGAATCAAGAATTTTATCAGGATGAACAAATCGGGATATTAAATCGACAAAATCATAGTATGCGCAATGTTGAGTTATATCCTGATGATTTGGAACATATAAAAACCATTAATCTTATTTTAAAGCATGATTAAATAGGAAAATAACAATGAAAGCGTTGTTTACAGCCATTAGATATAGGGAAATTGAAAATATTCAACGACTGATTGAGAAAAAGCCTGAATTGGTCAATTGTGTTGCTAAAGCACCTCCGAAGAAAGATGATGGTTTATCTCCATTATAAGTTGCATTTAAAACCTTCAACATATGGGCTGTGAGATTTTTTATTGAACATGGCGCAGATGTTAATTATATGGATCAATCGGAAGTTAATACTTGGAATATGCCTGTATTACATGATGCTGTGATGGCAATTGTGGCATTGGCTCGCTTTGAGTATCCAATTGATCCGTGGGATAAAATTAAAAAAAGTCAAATAGAAATTCGTGGGAAGAAAGAAAATTTTGATGCTGTACTTATGTTATTAGAAATAATGATTGAAAAAGGTGCTGATGTAAATTCTCAAGACAGTAAAGGTAATACAGTGCTGCATAGAGCTTGTTTAGATGTTGAAAATAGACGGTTTGATCAGCATCAATTGTCAGTTGCAACTTTGGAAGATGTCCGACAGCTTTTTCAATTACTGATAAAGTATGGCGCTGATTTGAATCAAGCAACAACAACGCGAGAGTCGCTGATCAAGTTATTTCCAAACCTATTTGAAGAACTTGATTTAAAAATTAGAGAATAATTAAACAATTTTACTTGTATTCGAACAAATTCATGGCATATTAATTGCTAATACAAGGAAAGATGATTGCAGGAGAGAAGTCTCTTGCGGACTCGCCGAAGGAGCAACGACCCCGGAAACTCTCAGGCAAAAGGACTGTAATCATTGTAAAACCTCTGGAGAGAAGTCATTCTATTGAAAACAAAAAAGAAATGACTCACCGAAGGGGATGGTAAGGCCTAAATAGTTTAGGTTTTTATCGAAGCTCTCAGGTACACATGACAGATGGGGCATACATTGACAATGTAATAAAAAAATATTGCATTTCAACGGAGTGTGCGTATGTGTCATGTCGTCATTATTGGTTCTGGTATTACAGGTGTTACCTCTGCCTATGAACTTTCTCAATTAGGTTATCAAGTTACTGTTATTGATAAACATTTATTTCCTGCTATGGAAACATCATTTGCCAATGGTGGACAATTGTCTGCGTGTAATGCTGAAGTGTGGAATCAAAAATCCACCGTGTTAAAAGGCATCAAATGGATGGCAAAAAAAAATGCACCATTATTGCTCAATCCGTCTTTTGATTTGCACAAGTATGCATGGCTGGTCGAATTTCTTGGCAACATCAAACACTATGAAGAAAATACTCAAAATACAGTGAAAATGGCACTTTTAGCACGTCAAAGGCTATTTAATATTGCTGAACAAGAAGGGATAGATTTTGACTTAGAAAAACGAGGCATCTTGCATTTCTATCATTCGGAATATGATTATAAAGTTGCAACTAGTGTAAATGAATTGCTATGTAAAGGTGGTCTAGAACGCCATGCAGTGACCAATGAAGAAATTAAATCCATCGAACCGAGTTTAATGGGTGAATACTATGGTGGTTTTTATTGCCCAGGTGATGCAACTGGTGATATCCATAAATTTACTACTGGACTTGCCAAAGCCACTGAAAAATATGGGGTAAAATATTTATTTGGTATGGAAGTTGTTGATGTAGAGCACACAGCCAACGGGGTGAATATTAAATACCACTCAAGTGTTGAAAATATGGAAGGCAGCTCAGTAGCAATCGAACAACTCAGTGCAGATGCCGTGGTGATTTGTGGTGGTGTTGGCAGTTACCAATTGGCCAATCAATTGGGCGATCGTGTGAATGTTTATCCTGTAAAAGGCTATTCAATCACCGTACAATTGGATGATGAAAAAAGTATCAATGGCGCACCTTGGGTCAGCTTGCTCGATGAAAGTGCGAAAATCGTCACGTCACGATTAGGCGCTAATCGTTTACGTATTGCTGGAACTGCTGAATTTAATGGCTATAATCGAGATATCCGCTCAGATCGTATCCAACCTTTAACAGATTGGGTTAATAAGAATTTCGATATTTCAACCGAGCATTGTATCCCGTGGGCGGGATTACGTCCGATGATGCCGAATATGATGCCTGTGGTAAAACGTGGAAAACGTGAACGGGTATTTTACAATACAGGGCATGGGCATTTAGGCTGGACGTTGTCTGCTGCAACAGCTGTGATGATTAGTCAGGAAATTGCAAGCTCGCATCCGATTTAATCATCTAGGCAATATTTTTGTATTTGCACTCTGGTGAATGTCCATATCCACCAGAGTGCTGGTAAAAATAATTAGGTGTGTTATGAATATAGAATCAACAACGCAAAAGCACTGGCATGAAACGAGTTATGCAAAGTTAGTTGAATCGATTCAATATATTGCACAAAATTATCATGATGTGTACGCCTTGGCCTTGTACTATTATTGTGACGACGATGAACCTTGTTTTCCCAAAGTTGAACTTAACTTTAATACCAATGAACAGTTTCAAGCGCAAATTTCTGAAGCTTCGAGTCAAGCTGAAGCGAAATGGAATTATGCCTATTGGTTACAAGAACCGTCTTGGGATATTGGTGGAGAGAATGATCAGCTTTTGGCACAATGGTTTGAGCAAACGCCATTTTATTATTCTCAAAAACAGATGGAATATGCTGAACAAGAAGATGATGCGCTATTTAATGAACTTTTAGAAAAAGGCGAGCAGTTTGCTCAATTGTTTATTACACAAATAATCAAAATGGTTCAGCAATTATTTTCTGAAAATATTCTTCAAGATACATTTGGGAAAAATCTTCCAGTCATTATTCATGAGCTTGAATATTATGAAGAACCCATTTCGTGGACCAAAAGAGCCAATCCAAGTGCATTAATCAATGAATTTATGGATGCCTGTGAAAGTGATTCCTCTTAACAAAATATGCTTATGATTCAATGCTGAGGGACGTGATGTGCCCCACAGCACTTATTGAGTGGAAGCAAGCACTTTAAACGTTATAGACGAGTAAAGACTTCTTCTTGGGTCAAACGAGACTTGGGCAATTTTGCATTAAAGTCAGTATCACTACGATAACCGAGTGTCATAATCACAGACGGGACCAAATTCTTTTCAATTAAGCCTAATTCTTCAGTCAGAATATCTTCGTCAAAACCACCGATTGGCGTTGCATCGATACCTTCAATACCTGCAGCTAATAGCATTTGACCCAGTGCGATAAAGGTTTGATTTTCCGCCCAGCGCTGAATATCACCTTTTTCATTGCGATAATAAGAGACATAGCCTGTACGACTGTCTTTTTGACCTTGCTTAGCCTTGTCATCTTTAAAGCGGCCACTGAGATCATCCTGCTGAAGTAAATTACTCAGGTGCTGTTCTGTAATATCTGCTTTGGTACAGAATAAAATCGTATGTGATGAATCTAAAACCTTTGGTGCGTTGTAGCTATATTTTCCGACTAAGGCTTTAGCAATACGTTGTTTAGCTGCATCATTGTCAGCAATAAAAAAATGCCAAGGCTGGATATTGATTGACGATGGGGTTAAACGCAGGATTTCAAGTAAACGTGCAAATTGTGCTTGAGGAATCTTTTTAGAAGAATCATAAGCTTTTGTGGTGTAACGTGTTTTTGCTACATTTAATACATCCATAAGGAGATCTCATATATCGTAAATTTTCGATATATTGTATGCTAAAATCGCGAAATGTGAATCTTCAAAACGTAAATAAAGGTGAAAAATCATGATTTTTAATCAATCGGTAAAGTGATTTTTATCTGAAATTGTCCATCTAATAAATTTCCAATCCGCATTTTCATCCACTTCTAAAATCATTGCTTCAGATGTTTTTTCACGCCAATCCCCTAAAACAATTCTAGCTTTACCATTTACATCATGAATTTCAGGGCGATGGGTATGACCATGAACCAACAGATCGACATTATTAATTGCTTTTTCAATAGCTTGTTGGTTAACATCCATAATTTCATAGGATTTATTTTGTTGAGACTCACGGCTTTTTTTACGGAAACCATTGGCAAGTTTTTGTCTAAAACCAAGTGGGGTGCTTTTTAAAAGTCCCAATACAATCGGATTGCGAATAATTTTTTTAAATCGTTGATAAGAGATATCATCGGTACATAAAGCATCGCCATGTTCAAGACGAAATTTTTTATCACCAATGTTAAATGTATAAAATTCAGGAAGTAATTTACCATTAAACTGATTTAAAAATGTCTGCCCTAAAGCAAAATCACGGTTACCCACTTGAAAATAAATTTGATTACCAGCTTGCAAGGAAAATTGTTTTAGATGCTCAATAATTTCATCTAACCAAGGCGCAGTATAATCATCCCCAATCCAAGCATTAAACCAGTCACCGAGAATAAACAGTTGCGTATTTTGATATTTATAGTGTTCTAATAAATCAAAAAACCCTCGAACCAGTCGAGGGTGTTCTGGTGACAAATGTAAATCAGCGATAAACAGATAGGTCACTTATTTTTCCTATTTAATAACTCCTCCCAAGCTTGCTTTGTAAGGGGAAAAGTATCCCTTTATTTAAAAGTCAGCTTCGGGAGGATTTATAAATTATTCAGAGATAATTTTTGCAGATTCAATCACAATGTTTTCTAAAGGAACATCAGCATGATAACCACGGTTACCTGTACGAACACCTTTGATTGCATCAACAATGTCTAAGCCTTCAGTTACTTTACCAAACACTGCATAACCCCAACCTTGAGCAGTTTTGCCTGTATGATTAAGGAAAGAGTTGTTTTTGACATTGATGAAGAATTGTGCAGAAGCAGAGTGAGGTGCTTGAGTACGTGCCATTGCAACCGTACCTTCATCATTGCTTAAACCATTGTCTGCTTCATTTTCAATTGAATCACGTGTGGTTTTTTCTTTGAAGTTTTCATCCATACCACCGCCTTGGATCATGAAACCTTCAATAACACGATGGAAGATTACGCCATCATAAAAACCATCACGAACATATTCTAAAAAGTTAGCAACAGTTTTTGGTGCTTTTTCAGAGTTAAGTTCAAGAACAATGCGTCCTTTGTTGGTGTTTAATTCGACTTGAGGAAAACTCATTCTATAATCTCCTAATCATGACTTAAAATGTCATGGGTTTTTGGTTGAGAGAAGCATAAGCAAACTGTAAACTACATAGCAAGTAAAAATGTGAAATTCTTTTGTTAAAAAAGGATAAAATCACATTTTCTATATTCAATTTTAACTTTTAGAAGTGATTTATCAACTATGAAGCCAAATGATGTTGTTTCAGAACTGCCAAAAACCCCGACAAATAGTCCAAGCCCTGTCGATAATGCGCAGCAAGAACAACAAGCGGGCTTAGATTTTGTACGCCAAGTCATTACAGAAGATTTGGCAGCGGGCCGTACACAAAAGGTTGTTACACGTTTTCCACCTGAGCCAAATGGTTATCTACATATTGGTCATGTAAAGGCTATTTGCTTAAATTTTGGCATCGCTCAAGAATACGATGGTTTGTGTAACTTGCGTTTTGATGACACCAACCCAGATGCTGAAGAACAAGAATATGTTGATGGTATTGCCAATGACGTAAAATGGTTAGGTTTTGAGTGGAATGGCGAACCTCGCTATGCATCAAGCTATTTTGACCAATTACATACTTGGGCAGTTCAGTTGATCAAACAGGGCGATGCTTATGTAGATCTACAAAGCCCAGAAGAAATTAGAATTAACCGTGGTAATTTTGTCGAGCCAGGTAAAAACTCACCTTATCGTGATGCATCTATTGAAGAAAACCTTGCTCGTTTTGAAAAAATGAACAATGGTGAATTGGCCGAAGGTGAAGCAGTATTACGTGCCAAAATTGATATGACATCACCAAATGTACATATGCGTGATCCAATTCTATATCGTGTACTTCATTCAGAACATCACCAAACGGGTGATAAATGGAAAATGTACCCAATGTATGACTATGCTCATCCATTGTCAGATGCGATTGAAGGGATTACCCATTCATTATGTACCTTAGAGTTTCAAGACCATCGTCCATTTTATGATTGGGTGGTTGAAAAAGTGCATTCACAATCAGTTCCACGTCAGTATGAATCTAGCCGTTTAAATATAGACTATACGATTACCTCTAAACGTAAATTACGTAAATTGGTAGAAGGTAACTATGTTCATGGTTGGGATGACCCGCGTATGCCAACTGTGGTGGGCATGCGTCGTCGTGGTTTTACCCCTGAAGGGTTACGTGAGTTCTGTAAGCGTGTAGGCGTGTCTAAAACAGACGGTATCGTTGATGTGGCTATGCTTGAGTTCTGTATTCGTCAATCTCTTGAAAATACAGCAGCACGTGGTATGGCTGTTTTAAATCCGCTGAAAGTAACTTTGACTAACTTGCCAGCAGATTTGGACTTAAGCCATGCACGTCATCCAAATGTAGATATGGGCGATCGTATTATTCCTTTAACCTCTGAAATTTTTATTGATCGTAAAGACTTTGAAGAAGTTCCACCAAAAGGTTTTAAACGTTTAGTTCCTGAGGGTGAAGTACGTTTACGCCATGCTTATGTGATTAAGTGTGATGAAGTGATTAAAGATGCCAATGGCGAAGTGATCGAGTTGAAATGTTCAATTGATCCTGAAACTTTAGGTAAAAACCCAGAAGGTCGTAAAGTGAAAGGCGTTGTACATTGGGTTTCTGCGTCGAAAGGGATTCCTGCTGAGGTTCGTGTTTACGATCGTTTATTCACTGAAGCTGCACCAGATGCAGATGATGATTTCTTGGCAAATTTAAATCCAGAATCTTTAACGGTACTTCAAGCGGTGATCGAGCCTGCTTTGGCCCAAGCGCAACCAGAAGATCGTTTCCAGTTTGAGCGTGAGGGTTATTTTGTTGCGGATCAATATGATCATACGGCAGATAAACCTGTGTTTAACCGTGTCTTAGATTTGAAAGATAGCTTTAAACCGGGTAAATAATTTTATTCAATCCTGAATAAAATCATGATTTAAGACCTAGCTTCGGCTAGGTTTTTTTATACTGTTTAAAATTGATTGAGGAATACTATAGAAAAGCGATATAGTAAATGCACAAATAATAATCAGGACAAATATATGTCTTCCCAATTTGATTTTGTTACGGTCCATATTAAACCTAATATTCATTATAAAGGGCGATCAATCAGTTATCTTATCGAATGCAAAGATGGTTCGAAGAAAACATTGGGGGTAATTTTACCCACAGAGAAACCTTTAACTTTTGAAACTCATGTGACTGAGCGCATTGAGATTGTCTCTGGAAAATGCTTGGTTCGGATAGCAGATCAAGAAGAAATGGAAGTTTACAGTTCTGGAGAGTCTTTTACTGTTCCTGCAAATAGCCGTTTTAGTCTGCAATCCAGCGAAGTTGTAGATTATGTTTGTCATCTGGAATAACGGATAACGTTAGCCAAATCATCATTAGAATTCTTTAAAGTAATCCTGTAAATACTCAATAAAAACTTTTACTTTATCAGAGATTAATTTTTTATCTGGAATAACAGCATAAATAGCAGTGGGTTCTACCCTAAAATCAGGAAGCACATGAACCAGTTTTCCTGAATCTAAATCGTTTTTGACATGCCAAAGCGAGTGATTGGATATGCCGAGCCCTGCCAAAGATGCCTGACGAATCCCTTCGCCTGAGTTGGTAATAAAATATCCATTTACCTGGATATCTAATCTTCTATTTGGGTTACTGTGATCCAGAAAGTTCCATGTATTGCTGATGCCTTGTTGATGACGCTGCACGATACAACGATGTTGTTGTAAATCTTCTAAACGTTTGGGGATACCAAATTTAGCGAGATATTCAGGTGCAGCACAAAGTAAGCGTTTATTGATAGATAATGGTTTTGCGATGAAAGAAGAATCTTGTAGTTTGCCAATGCGAATCGCAAGATCCATACCTTGGGTAATAAGATCTACATTTTGGTCATTTAAATCTAAATTGATTAATAATTCAGGGTGTTGTTTTAAAAACTCAGCAATAACCTGAACCAGTATCTGTGTTCCAAAGGTTGCGGAAGCCGTGATATTGATGCTTCCTGAAAGTTTTTGATCTTGAAGCTTTAAATTTTCGGTTAATGTCTGGAAACTATCGAGTAGTGGACGTCCTTGCTCAATCAATATTTTGGCTTCTTCGGTCAGACTCAATTTCCGTGTCGTGCGATAAAAAAGTTTAAGACTGAGCTGATTTTCAAGCCTTTGCACTCGTTGACTTGCCACTGAAACTGCAATATTGGCTTCTTTTGCCGCTTGGCTGATTGAACCTAAATCTGCGACACGTAAGAAGAATTGGAAGTCTTGTGTATTCATTTTCCATAAAATCGAAAAAGTAATTCCTCATTATCCTGATTTTTAAAATAATACCAAGTTGTTATTTTGTGATGAGACACATTATTCAATCAAGGTGAATGATCATGAAATATAATTTTTTAGGCAATTCTGGTTTAAAAGTATCTGAGTTGGGATTTGGTGCTGGAACCCTTGGAGGAAAAGGTCCTCTATTTTCTGCATGGGGACAAGCAGGGCAAAAAGAAGCCAATCAAATGATTACCACATGTATAGATGCAGGAATTAATTTCTTTGATACGGCCGATGTGTATTCAGACGGTGAATCTGAAAAAATGCTTGGAATTGCATTAGCACCTTATCGGCACAATGCGATTATTTCAACTAAAGTTGCGCTTCGTAGCAATGAACAAGTGAATCAGGTCGGATTGAGTCGTCATTATTTAATTCATGCAGTAGAACAATCGTTAAAACGCTTAAATACAGACTATATCGATGTTTTACAGTTACATCAGTTTGATAGCTTTACTTCGCTAGATCAGCTTATGAAAACTTTAGATGAATTGGTCCGAAGCGGAAAAGTTCGTTATATCGGGGCATCTAATTTTTCAGGCTGGCAATTGATGAAAGCGCAGTCGATTGCAGATCGTTATGGTTATGAAAAAATGGTGGCACATCAGGTGTATTATTCATTGATAGGTCGGGATTATGAATGGGAACTGATGCCTTTAAATCATGATCAGCATATTGGTGCTGTTGTGTGGAGTCCTTTGGGATGGGGACGTTTGACAGGTAAGTTTGATCGTAAGCATCCTTTGCCTGAAAATAGTCGCTTACATGAAACAGCACAATTTGCGCCACCTGTAAACGAAGAATATCTCTATCAAGTAATAGACGCATTAAAACAGATTGCATTAGACACGGGATATTCAGTCCCACAAATTGCTTTAAAATGGCTGTTAACACGAGCTACAGTGTCTACTGTACTGATTGGTGCTCGAAATCAACAACAACTGCAAGATAATCTAATCGCAAAAGATCTAGTGCTTACGGATTCACAATTACAGCGTTTAAATCAAGTCAGTGCGGTTCATCCAGCATATCCATATTACCCGTATTGGAATGGTCAATTTTCAGAGCGCTATCAGAGCATAGTTGAATCATCACTTATTCAAAACTAATTCGTTAAATTTGTTAACAAAAACATGATACTGATTACATAGCACTTATGTTATCAGTATCACTTTGTTATCCATATAGTTCTATATAAGCTTAGAAGAGTAATAAGAATGAATCCAACCATTGAAACTCAAATGTTAATTCGTAAACCCGTATCTGCGGTTTTTAATGCATTTATTGATCCTGAAATTACTTCAAAATTCTGGTTTAGTCGTTCTACAGGACCCCTAAAAGAAGGCAAAATTGTGCAATGGAGTTGGGATAAGTATCAAGTCAGCTCAAAGGTTATGGTATTTAACATTATTGAAAATAAATTGATTCAAATTACTTGGGGTGAACCCAAAACATCGGTAGATTTTATATTTGAAGAAATCAGCTCCGAGCACACCTATTTAAAAATTAGAAATTACGATATTTCGTTGCAAGGCTCTGAACTGATTCAATTTATTATCGATGCAACTGGGGGATTCACCACAGTGCTGGATGGTTTAAAAGCTTATTTGGAACACGGATTAGAACTCAAATTGGTTGAAGACAAATTTCCACCATTTTAATGGTGATTTAAAATCAGGGCTTTGCCTAAGGTCATGTGAACAACCTAGTTGAGTATTTTACTTTTTAGGTTGCTGTTCTTTAAGTGATAAATAGGTTGGAAGTTTTAATTTTGACTGAGCCCTGAGTTTCATTTTTATATATAAAACCAAAGCAAAACAGGTGGTTGCAACTGTTAAAAATAAGCCATTCATATAGGTCATGATTGAACTGATATAGCCAATCGTGGTTAAACGGTTCATCATTTTTACCACTTGAGGGCTACTTTCAACCCCTGTAATTGCCCAACTACACAGATGTTCACAATTATTGATAATCAAATGATAGCTGTTTTCGTTCATGCGTGTACGCATACGTCGAACTACATGACGACCAGAAAACTTAGGTTGATCATAGTAACGGACACGGATCACTTTACCATGTGAAAATTTTTCAAGTGAAGTGATTTCGATTGGGCGTTTTTTTACAAAATGTGCCAGCCCAGAATAATGTATAACACGACCTTTTCCAGCATAGATTCCATGATGGCTATAGCCAAAATTTTTGACGATTAAATGCGCACCTAAAGGGTATTTAGCTATTTGTTTTGTCTGCATATTCCACTCAGTTCAAATAAAGTGTACACATGTATTTAATTGAAAGGATAGTTTGATTATAACCATGCAAAATGAATTTGATAGCCCTTAAAGTGATAATTAAGTAAAAAAATGCATTAAAAGTGCTAATTAGCCTTCATTATTCAATAGATCACACGATAAAATATAACACTTTGCATGGGGATGTTATGAATTTGAAAACTGGGGTATATGCGCTGATAAGCATGATGGGATTGAGTGCACTTTCCTTTCAAGTCAATGCCAATACTGACTATATCAAAATAATCAAAGACAAGAAGGTGATCGCAGATGCTGTTCGTATCGATGATCTAGATCAGCTACAACTATTTTTAAAAAACCAACAAGGGCAAATCTATAAAAAGTTCGCAGCTGTGCAAAAAGAGCGTAAAAAATGCCAGATCAGTTTTGCCATGAATGCAGGAATGTATCACCCTAATTTTGCACCAGTAGGCTTGTACATTGAACAAGGTAAACAACAAATAGAATTAAACCAACAAAAAAACAAATTTGGTAATTTTTTTATGCAACCCAATGGTGTGGTTGCTTGGAACAATAAGCAAGCTGTGATTAAAACCACAGAGCAATATCTTAAATCTAATTTTAAAGCTCGCTATGCTACACAATCTGGTCCAATGTTATTGATCAATGGTGAGATCAATCCAATTTTCGTTAAAAACTCAGATTCTTTAAAAGTTCGCAATGGGGTGGGAATTAAAAATAATCAACTGTATTTCGTGATAAGTCGTGGAAAAATTAATTTTTATAATTTTGCTGATATTTTTAAGTCGCAGCTTAAAACAGATCAAGCTTTATATTTAGATGGTTCAATTTCAAGTGCATTCATTCCACAAGTGAAAAGGAATGATCAGACTTATGATTTAGGCCCGATGTTTATTTATAGTGAAGCAAAAAAATGTGACGATTAAAATGTAAAAATTAAAGTTTTGCTTATGATTTATAGGTTAAATCAAAATGGATGCCTGCAAATAGAAGCATCCATTTTTTGTAGATCAAGGATAAATTACTTAACCATACCAATGATTGAAGACTGCGCTTTACAGGCTTGAATAGCATCTTCTTTAGATAACTTTTTAATTTCTTCTTCAAAGGCTTTCTTCTGTTCTTTTAGTGAATCTTCAGGAATGCCACTTTGTTTTGCCAAGTCTTCCATATGCTTCCAAGATTCTTCACATTCCTTTGGCATACCACCACATGCGGTTAAGATAGTACCTAAAGCGAGAATTGGAATTAAACGTAATAATTTCATATTCTGATCCTTTAATTTAAGTTGGTTTTTTACTGAGGTTTATTCATATTGATCATTAAAATTTATAGCGTATACAAATGACGAAAAAATGAATTTGTCTTTGAATAAAAAGAAAAAGACTTCATTCTCAAGTATATACACTAGAATGAAGTCTACGCTAAAAAATAATTTTAACAAGATCATGCATTGAGCACTAGAAACGGTAACCTATTTTTAAACCATAGCCTATGGCATTGTTGTCTCGATAATCGCCTTGTTGGGCAATTTCTGAAGCACCGGGTACAGGAATGTAATAGGTACCATCTTGTGCCGTGGCATCCCCAATCCAAATATATTTGATGCCTCCTGCAATAAAGTAATTGTCAGCAGGATTGTATTGAACACCCAACCCTAAGCCCCAACCGCCTTTGGTAGGATTCAATACAGAAGCAGGATTTCCAGTACCTGAATCCCATGAAACATCAGCCGACGCAGCCCATTTTTGTGTAAATTGATGTCCTAAACCAACAGTGATGCTGTATTGGTCTTTTTGATAGTCATCAAGATTAAATCCACCAGCATATAGGCCTTGGCTTAACTCAGCCGTTGCCAGTTCGGTGAGTGCACCAAACTGTGTTGGACGGATTCTAAAATCTTTCCAATTTACCCAACGCGCATTTAAATATGCCAGCGTATCTTTATAAACACCTGTTTGAAAATCTAAATTTACCGATTGTGGCGTGTTGATTTCTGTGTCTTTATCAGTGGTGAATGCTAAAGGTTGTCCAAAAATGGTTTCTTGAGCATCTATTTTGTGCTTGATTTTAGAACGATAAGTCACGGCTGCCTTTAAAGCAATTTCAGGAATCTGAAAAGCAGCACCAGCAAGCCATCCAACAGCACTATCTTGTTTAAAGTTGGCATCATAGCCATTAAACACACTCATCGAATTACCACGCAAAGACACTTTACCTTTGACTGTCTGGTATACGCCACCGCCGTAGAGGTTAAAATGAGCATCTGGCTGAAAACCAAATAGCATCGCAATATTTTGAGTATCAACATCCGCAAGGGTGCCTTTCATACTGATTTCAGTATCAGAGAAGGTATTATTGCTACGTAAAGGATATTCGATTGCAGCACCATAAGGTTGATCATAGATGAGCCCAAAGGAAACTTTTGGCGCAATTTGCAGTTTTAATGCTGCATTATAGTATTGATATGATTGTGCCATATCACCTGTACTCAAATCATTGCTGCCTGCATTGACTAAATCAGGTCGATTTCGAACTTTACCTGATACTTTCGGGTCAACTGTGGCAATACTGGCTTCGAAATAATTCTTGTCTTCAAGAAACGCCAGTATCGATTGACCAGATTGATCCATCGCAGCTGCATGAGTATAAGCAGTGGGTAAAATGCTGAGGATACTGAGAATGAGTGATTGAGTTTTCATGCTTTTCTTTCCTTGAATGTTTTTTTTATTTCGCATATAAAATTCAGACAAAACTATAGTGAACAATAGAAGTTAAGCTATTAGTTTATTTAAGTTTTATCTGAAAGCTTTATGATTTTAGTGAATCATTTTTACTGGATTTAATAAAGGGGTGTAATGACCAATTTAAGGGGGGATTATCGGACAATTCATATGTGCATTGTCTTAAGAAGTTGCCTTAGATCATTGAAGAATATTGAAGGATAAATTGCTGATTTAAAAAAGATTATTTTCCAAAAAGAATTAATTTAAAATGACTGCTTTGATTGATCAGGAATTGATAGATCAGCAATGGTACAAAATAGCCTCAACAAGATCTGTAAGCTCATCAATGATTTATTAAATATTGAATGAAGCGATCAGGGTAGATAGCTTATTGCTGCAAAATTTATTAGTATTTAATCTGAATTACCTTGTGGTATCAGCAAGGACAAACTATTCATTGCCAGTTTATTTGGAAAGGAATTTACGTATCGCTATGAACTATAAAAGATCCTCTGTCATGGAAGAGAAAATGCAACAGAACCGCGAGATGATTTTATTGTCTGCACGAGAGCTGGTTGCACAAGGAGGATTTAAAGAGGCACAAATTCAAGCGATTGCGGATCGGGCAGGTGTATCAAGTGGTCTGGTCTACCGTTATTTTGAAAATAAAAATCAAGTACTGATTGAAGTTTTAAATGCGGCGATTCATATCGAAGTCAATATTCTCAATGATATTGCACATACCCAACTCAGCGCACTAGAAAAACTAGATCGCGCCGTTACAACCTTTGTAAAAAGGGCAATGAACAGCCCTCGACTGTCTTATTCTTTATTGTTTGAACCTGTCGATCCTCAATTTGAGTTAGAACGCTTTCAAAGTAAGCAATTGATTAAAGAAAGTATTATTAAAATTTTGACCGAAGGACGTCATTCAGGCGAGTTTATTTTTGAGGATCTAAACACCACGGCATTGTGCATCGTGGGTGCAATGACTTTTGTTGTGATTGAACCTTTAAGTATCGCCAAGACCAAGCGTTTTGATAAAAGCTATAAAGAGTATTTTGTAAAACAAATCGCTGATTTTTGTTTGCAGGCAGTGAAAGTCAAACATCCTCAGGAATAATAATATTAATCATCATTGCAAGGCTTAAAGAAATGGCAAAGGACTTTAATAATCCAGTTGTAGTTGAAGGATATGATGCACATATTCGTAAATTAATTCCTGGTTATGAACTGATACATTTACAAGTCCATGCTGTATTAAAGAGCTATGTATCGACTCAAGCGAAGATTTTAGTCGTGGGATGTGGTACAGGTTATGAACTGCAATATTTGGCTGAGCAATTTCCTCATTGGAATTTTACAGCAATAGATCCTGCAGCAAATATGATTGATAAAGCCAAACAACATATAGTAGATTTAGGGCTTTGTTCTCGAATTCAGTTTATACAAGGTGATACATCTGTTCTTAAACGAGTCGATGTGAGTTTTGATGTGGCTTTGGCTATCTTGGTTTCACATTTTGTTCCAGTTGATGCAAAAGCACAATTCTTAAAAGATATTGCAAATCACCTAAGCAGTACTGGTCTATGTTTAAGTTATGAGTTGATGGAAATTTCGTATACCAAACAATTACAAGCTTTAAAAAATCTGAGTTTAGCAACCGGATTAACAGAAAAACAGGCGCAACTTATGACCGATCGTATTGAACAAGATTTTGCTTTAATTTCTGTTGATGAAATGAGTGCTTTGTATTTACAAGCAGGTTTTAAGCGTGTGGAAAACTTTGCTCAAGTATTGAATTATCATGGTTTTATTGCATTTAAAACGGACTAAGAAAAACCTCTAAGTAATAACTAAAAATCATTTTTTGCTTTAAAGTAAATCAATCAGTCATATTTCTATGAGCTATATACGCTTATAAAAAAGTTCCTTATCCAAATGGTTGAAGGAACTTTTTTATTGCAGATCAAAACCAAAACATAAAGGATTATTTCTCTTTGCTTTCTTTTTCAGGTTCTTTCACCACATTGACATCATATAGATGAGCAAGGGCGGAAAGTAAACGAATTTTAGGATCTGCATTTGAAATCTTAATGCTTTGATCTGCTTCAAGTGTGATTAATTTCTCCGCAACAAAATAATCGACAATTTGTGTGATTTCACTCTCAATCTCAGACTCATCCCATTTTAAAAAGAAGGCTTTTTGTATAAGTGGGTATTGTTCGATGACTTGGGTATATAAATCAGATTTTGAAATCTCAAATTGCTGCTGCTCTGTTTCAACACGCAATACTTTGGCAATGAGTGCTGGCAGGATAAACGTGTGCAGAATGTTATTACTGAAATACTTAAGCAAGCCCACCTGTATATCACTGACTTTCACCCAGCGTTCATTATTATGCTCAATCAATTCAACTTGTTTTAGCTTCATGGCATATTGAATGATTTCTGTGTTGGAAAGCTCGGTGATTTGCATACGATCATCATAACGATGCTGTTTGAGTAGATTGCGGAATTGTTCTAAACGTACCAATACTTCACGCTCTGCCAAAGCATGCGTTGGTGCATTTAACAAGACCAGAGAAATCAAACTAATAGGATTAATCACCACGGCTTTATTGATATTTTCCAAAATATCAAATGCAACATCATTGACCGTGGCTTTAACAGACTCAGGTATCTCTTCATGCAAAGCAACACGTTGTGGAGCATTGTTCTTTTTTAAGATATCTTCAAGGAAAACCGGTTCACCTAAATTGACATGGACAACACCAAAGACTTTTTCAATTTTTTGAATAGATTTAAGTAGTCCAAATAGTGATTCAGCTTGTTTTTTCTGCCCACCCAGCTCTTTTATGTATGAACTGCCTTCGATCAGTTTTTCATATCCAAAGTAAGTCGGAATAAAGGCAATCGGTTTACTATTCCCACGCAAATAACTTTGGATGGTCATTGCGAGCATCCCTTTTTTAGGCGGCAATAAAAGTCCAGTACGAGAACGACCACCTTCAATAAAGTATTCCATCGGTGTATTTCGATTGAGCATACTGTAGATATATTCTTTAAAGACAGCGGTATAAAGCGCATTACCATTAAAGCTACGTCGAATAAAGTATGCACCTGCACCACGCATCAGTTGCCCAACCACTGGCATATTTAAATTAATACCTGCTGCAATATGGGGAACCATCAAGCCACGGTTATAAATCACATAAGACAATAACAAATAGTCAATGTGGCTGCGATGACAAGGGGTATAGACAATTTCATAATCTTTGGCAAGTTCACGAACCGTATCGAAATTATGTACTTCGATACCATCATAGAGCTGGGTCCATAATTTAGTTAAAGCAATTTCAGCAAAGCGTAAGGTCGAATAAGAAAAATCAGAGACGATTTCATCAAGGTATTTATGCGCGAGTGCTTCGGCTTCATTGATGCTGATTTTTTTATGAATGCTTTCATTGAGAATGGCTTCTTTGACTGCATCACTCAGCATGAGTTTGTTAATCACATTGCGACGATCTGAAATATCAGGACCAAGAATTGCTTCTTTATAGCCATTAAATTGTTTATTGAGCTCAGTCACCACATAATGCGCTGGTGAAAAATTGGGTGTGAGTTCAATGGCTGAGTCAATTAACTGGCGTAAAGAAACTGCTTGATGGAATTCAATATAATTATTACGGCCATACAGGGTAATGTTGAGTGCTTGTTTAATGCCCGTTGGCTTTGCCCAAGCATCAGTCATCAATGCTTTATACCAGCTATCTTCATTCTCTGGTGCACGTCCCCATAAAATCGTTGTTGGTACTAAAAGCACATCTTGCTCAGGATGTTTCAATAAATATTCGATTAAGCGAATAATTTTATCTGGGTAGTATGCAGAAGCATTGCTTTTGGTTGGTTCTAAAGTGATAAAATGATCATCTTCCTGATAATCTGACCCTAGGTTAAGTGGCGCAAAAGCAGGGCTGAGTTTTCTTTTTTCTGTTTCATTGTCAATCAAGACTTTATTTGAAGTTGAGTCATCTTGAATGACATAGCAAATCGGAAAATTAGCTGTGTTTGGATCATTAACTGTATTTTCAAGAGTTTTTGTATCGCCTAAAACTTGTGGGCTGACGATTTTATCTAAGATTTTTTTTGTAAATTGACGATAAAATTTTTGATAAGCATTGCTTGCCATAATATTCTCTAAATATGAGTCATATCGTTATTATGCTTGAAATAATATACAAATATATAGTTTGATTTGACGACAAATCGGTCAAACACTTTGCCTAAAAACTAAACTCATGATTTTTATCAATAAACTATTTCGATATTGGTATAATTAAATTCAGTTACTCAATATCAAAGTTTCATAGAAAAGCATTATGATAGATTGATATAAATTCATTTAAATTCAAGGAAAGGTCATGTCTACAGATCCAAATTTTCCAGCAACTGAAAACTTAGGTATTGCTGTTTATTCTAATAATGCTGAGGCAATTGGGAATACACCACTTATTCGTATCAATCGTCTTATTACAGGTGGCGCAACGGTCTTAGCAAAAATTGAAAGTCGTAATCCTGCTTTTTCTGTTAAAGATCGAATTGGCGCCGCACTTATTGCAGATGCAGAGGCGAAGGGGCTTTTGAAAAAAGGCATGCATATTGTAGAACCAACCAGCGGGAATACTGGTATTGCATTGGCATTTGTAGCAGCGGCAAAAGGTTATGCCATCACTTTAACCATGCCAGCAAGTATGAGTATAGAGCGCCGTAAAGTATTAAAAGCGTTGGGTGCAAATTTAATTTTAACTGAGCCCGCAAAAGGTATGAAAGGCGCAGTTGATGAGGCAGTACGTTTAGCAACTGAACAACCTGAAACATATTATTTACCGCAACAATTTGAAAACCCAGCCAATCCTAAAATACATGAGACAACAACTGGTCCGGAAATTTGGGCAGCCACTGGTGGTAAAGTCGATATCCTTGTTGCTGGTGTCGGAACTGGCGGTACCATTTCAGGTATTTCAAGTTATTTTGAAAAGGTCAAGCAGCAAGCGATTTACTCCGTTGCTGTAGAACCCGCAGATTCACCAATTATTGGACAAACCAAACGTGGTGAAATTTTAACGCCTGGGCCACATAAGATCCAAGGGATTGGTGCAAACTTTATTCCGAAGAACTTGGATTTAGACTTAGTTGATGAAGTTATTGCTATCGATAATCAAGAAGCGATTGATTTTGCTCGTCAAAGTGCCACTCAAGAAGGTATTTTTGTCGGTATTTCTAGTGGTGCGGCTTTAGCTGCTGCTGCACAATTAGCTGCTCGTCCTGAAAATGCTGGTAAAACCATTGTGGTGATTCTTCCAGATGCGGGTGAACGTTATTTGTCTTCCGTTTTGTTTGAAGATATTTCAGCAGATTAAGTTTAAATTAAATCGTCTATATCTATGCTGTGTATTATTGTCATAGACTAAAAAATAAACCCGCTCAAGTATCTGCAAGAGTGGGTTTATTTTATTGATATTCAGTTTCTATTCTTAAACTTCTATAAAGAAGACTTTAACTGTTTTTCATGTTGTTTGACTTGTTTCGCGTATCGTTTACCTTGACGTTTCATTTTACGATTTGTTTGGTAATTTGTGGGTCCAACATTGTAGTAGGCTAAGGCTTTTTTCCAGCTTCCTGCACTTTGATTGTATTTAGCCAAGATCATGGTGCCACAGCGTACATTGGTATATTCATCAAACAAATCACCAGGGCAGGCTTGTTGCCAATAACGCGGCATGATTTGGGTAAGCCCAACAGCACCAGATGGAGAGGTGACATAACTCCGATAACTCGATTCTTGACGGATGGTTGCTGCAATCAGTAAAGGATCTACATCATATTGATCTGCGCTTTGTACAATCATTGGGGATACACGATTGGCAACATCGGGAGAGACAGAATAGGCTTTTTGGATTCCAGTCGAAAGTTTAGCAGCACGTTTTTGCACAGAGCCGCCACCCAAAGACGAACATGCTGTGATCGCAAGTGTTAAACCCACTGTAGAAATTATTTTTAACTGATACTGAAAATTCAAAATAAAACCAATGTTATGTATCCAAGATTGCCCTGATGTTAAGTAGCTGATTTAAACCTGTCAATCTATGAAAATTGGTAGATTTATTCGTGATTTGTATCTTAAGCTGTTGGTTGCTTGCTATTTAGGCGTTATTTCGTCATTTTTGCTTGTTTTTTCTGTAACATTATTGCCAACATTAAATGCAATGGATTCTGAGCAGTATATTGGACTTCAAATTGTTGATTTCTATTGTGCTGGTACAGAGCATAAATTACTGGAATATTAAATTTATTTCCGTCAATCACATTTGAGTCTTTATTTAAAAGTTCTTTGGTCATATCTGCAAGTACATTGGTGCTAATCTCTTGTTGAATTACACCTTGGCAAATATATTGTGCACCTTCAAAGTGATCAGTAATCAAATCGATTAGATTTTGTGAATCCTGATTGTCTTTATCAGCCTGTAATTTTTCCAGATTTAATCGCTTTATTTTAGTTAAAGTGATTCCTTCTATAGAAGGTATGGTTTTTGTTGTTGTGTTTGCATTTGGATTAAATTGTTGAGTAAGTTGATTTAATTTTGATCCAAAACTGATATTTACCTGACTTGAGTAGAGTTTTTTTACACGATCAGTCACTTGTTGATTATTACATTCAGACTGATTAAATAAACTGCACCCTTGCAGACCAAAACCTACACAGAGCATTGTAAATATTATTTTGTAATTCATCTATATCTCTCACAATCATGTTTATTCACTAACTCCACCAATATCTTAAAATATGAAAGAAGATGGGTGCAGAAAAGCAGATAGAATCAATCCGATCTAACATCCCACCATGACCATGAATCAACTGTCCCCAATCTTTGACACCGCGGTCACGTTTGATGGCTGACATCACCAAACCACCGAAAAAGCCAAAGATACACACAACCAGTCCTATCAATGCAGCTTGTAGGTAGCTAAATGGAGTGAGCCATGCCATAGCAACACCTAAAGCTGTGGCTAAAACAATACCACCCACTAAGCCTTCAACTGTTTTTGATGGTGACAAGACAGGTGCAACCTTGTGCTTTCCAAAAAGCTTACCACAGACATATTGCAAAACATCGGATGCTTGAACGACCATAATCAGCCAGATTGCTAACCAAATCGGTTCACCTTTAAAACCATTTAGTTTTAAATTGAGTAATGCAGGAACATGGGAAATACAGAAAACACAGACCATGAGTCCCCATTGAATTTTAGAACTACGTTCAAGGAAGTGTTTGGTATCTTCTTGTTTTAGACTGGCTATTGGAATCAGTAAAAATACATAAAGTGGAATAAAAATTGAATATAAGCCGTACCAGTCGATATAGATCAAATAATATTGATAGGGAATAACAAAATAAAAGGCGATAAGTAAAGGGAAATAATCACCACGCCGTGTCGGCAATAGACTGGTAAATTCTCGTAGAGCAAACAGGGAAATAATCCCAAATAAGATAATAAATGCAGTTTGACCCAATAGGATGGCTGCACCAATGACGATCAACATCACCCACCAAGCATTGATCCGTGCGTTTAAATTATCAATCACTGATGAGGGTTTTTGCCCAGCTTTTTGCTTGAGAATAAAGCCCACGCTAGATGCAAAAACTAAAATTCCCGCAAAAATACCAAATAAAAGATAGGTTTTATTCAGATTATCTAAAATCATTGATTCTCAACCTCTTTTAATTGTAATAGCTGCTTCTGTGCATAATCTATAAATGTGGCTTTATCCATTTCTAAATGTTGTTCTAAAGGAAAGCCAAAGCATACGGTAGACAGTAACGGCAAAGGAACAAAAGAACCTTTTGGCATGACACGTCTTAGATTTGAAATCCAAACAGGGACAATCTCAATCTCAGGAAATTGTTTATGTAAGTTATAGAGGCCACTTTTAAAAGGCAATAGCTCAAGATCATCATCAAGATTTCGAGTACCTTCAGGAAAGAAAATAATGGAATAACCCTGAGCAAGAGCGTCTTTAACAGGTTGTAAAGGGTCTGCATTATCTTCGCGATTACGTTGAATCGTAACACCATTAAAGGTGTCTTTAATTAAAAATTGTCTAAAGCCATCTTTCAGCCAATAATCTGAAGCAGCAACAGGTTTAGTTTTACGACGCATCAGTTTTGGAAGTGAAGACCATAATAAGATAAAGTCGATATGACTATTGTGATTGGCGTAGTAAATACGTTGTTTCATCTCAGGCTGACAACCAACCCATAAGCTACGAGCACCAGTTAAGAGTCGTGCGCCACGGCGTGTCAAAAATGCAATAAAGCGAGCAATAGAGTGTGATGCTAAATTTCCATTAGATGAATCTAAGTGTTGAGTCTTTTGCTCTAAAGACTGTTTATTGTATGACTCTTTATCTTGTTCGGAACGTTGTTCAGGTAGTTGATTCATTCTCTAAGCCGATTGATATTGAAGCATTTTATTGTGGGGCAAGCTATATAATAGGATGATTAAAGTACAAAATTCTACTTTTTAAGTGACTAAAATAAAAATATAACCAACCTTAGTTTTGAATAAAAAGTAAAAAGCTTGGTTTCCATTTATAAATTTATCATTTCTGTTTTTTGAATCATAGAAGAATTTTATAGCATTTCAAGATATTCACTGCTGAGAAACTGAGAATTTTCTTGATTTAAGACGATTCAAACCATCATACGATAACAATTGAATATATCAGTTCAAACTGTATCAGTTGAGGTTAAAATCGCTTTAAATAATTCTAGAAATCAAAATCATTAAAACCAGATATTGTATCAATAATAAAGCAATTTGAAGTTTTAAAAGTTTAAAACATCCTGCAAAACGCTGTGACCAATCACGTCCTGCTTTGGATGCAGGCATCAATTTCATACTCATTAGAGTTTGATCAAATTGTAGGGTTAAGTTTTCAATAGATTCAGTTTGGGATTCACGTGCAATCATTTTAATGAGTTGAGCATCAAACTTAACTCGAAATGAGAGATAGTGATGAAGCCCAGATAATAACAATGTAATGACAATGAACGTCCAGAACTCAATGGATTGCCAGCCTTTGAACAGGATGGCAAAAATAGATAAGGCAAAAGCCAAATAACCTGAAAGCAATATAGCTGTGGTTGCTGATAACAGTTGCGCAACCACATAAAAATTCATTTTCATGGCACTAAACCTTTCAGTTTTAGATGGTAAATTTCTAATTCTTCCAGTTGGGCTTGTTTTAATACCACCCAAGGGCGAGCTTTACGAATAATGCTTACCATTTCATCAATATTGGCATCTTGGTTTTGTTGAATCAGCCAAGCAGTGAGTACAGCGCTACTTCTTGAATAACCTAAGGCACAAAAAATCAGAATATTTTGGGTAGAGCTATGTTCAAGCTTCGACATCAAATCATTTAATCGTGCTACGGCAAACTCAAGCTGATTGGCTTGTAATGGAATCAAATCTAGACTGAGATATTGCTGATATGCCATTGCATGATTTAGGGGTAACTCAGCAACACAATCAAATATTGCATTGTATTGGTGGTGATCTTGTTGTACTGGAATTCTTCCAATATAGATTTTTTTAAGTTCATGTTGAATGATAAAAGAATCTTCGGGATGCTTTTTGGTCCAAATACGACTATTAAGCCAAGCAAAGATTAAATAAGGCGCAAGCAGTATTTGCGCAGCAACAGTCATTTTACCATTTTCTTGTTTTTGAAAAAAATGTGGACGCACAAAACTATAGCTATGTGCAACGATAAATAGGCTCACAGCAGGGTAAATTAGCCACAATCCCCAAGGTCTAAACTCGTAGGCTAAGATAAAGAAAATCACTGAGCCACAAAGGTAATAACTACCAAGCTTTAAATGTTTTGCTGTTAACAGTTGCAGTCCATCTTTTCTAAATGGGGATTTTACTGAAATTGGAAATAACCATAAGCATAAAGCGCCAACCAGTATTCCAGTGGGAAGGTCAATAAAATGATGCTGCCATGTCGTGAGTACAGAAATTCCAATCAGCACACACCAAAAATCGACCACATATTTCCATGCCCCAGATACATGGCGACGATAGAAATCCCAAAGAATCATCAGCAAAACAATATGTAATGAGGGCGCTTGATTAAAGGGCTTATCAAAGCCCATGAGGACATCAAACCATAGACCGAAAAAACCATCTAAAGGTGGACGTTCAAAACTAAACTTTAAAGGGAACAGTAAGAAGCAACTAATCGAAATGACTTGCGCTAAAAATAGCCTAAGCGCTTGTTGTTTAAGCTCAAATTTGTTCCAACAAAGTAATAAGGAGAGGCCATAAAACAGGTCAATTGACCAATACGGCACAATCGTCCAAGCCCAAAGTGGAATATGCTTTTCCCAAGCAAAGACAATACTTGGAACATCACTAAGACCTGATGCATATTGATTTGCAAAGCCATAAGTGAGGAAAAAGAAAGGCGCAAGAAAAACTAAGCAAAGTACGCCCCATTTCCAAGTCCCAGTTTCTTTGATTAGATTATTGCTCATAAAATTTTTATTAAGTTGATAAGGTTGGAGATTTTTAGAATAATCAGAAACAATCTCTGTATCCGTAATGTGTGATTCAGAATCAGATAGAGTATTCATTTCAGTTATCGAATGATTTGGTTTTAAAAGTCTTTCCTTAGGTAGATGAACCTCTTGAGAAAGAATATCTTTAATTTCCAAAGCTAATTCTACGGTATCTACTTGAATCCAAATCGTAGAAAATGCAAAATCATTTCCTATTGTTATTTTTTCATCACCAATTAAATATGTAAGTTCAATAAAATCTTCATATGGTTCGAAAGGCGGTTCTGAAATGACCTCAATAGGATAAATTTTTTCTAATACATTTAAAATATGTGTTACACACTCACGCCATTCATAATTATCACCATCAAAATCTACATCATAATTCAGACGGAATTGGTTTTTAGGCCAAAGTGGAAATCTACGCATATCTTCAAGTGTGTACATATTCTTTAATCCATTTCTAAGTTAAGTGCGCATCCTTGCACATTTGATTGATCCTAACTTGATTACATGGTGTCAAAGTTTCTGTGCGACTGAGACGGTAAATATTCCAAACTCATCAATACATTGGTCGACCTTTTTAAAGCCAGCAGCTTCAACAAGTGCGTCCATTTCCGCTTGTGAGCGTAAACGCATTACCCAAGCATCACCTTCACGATGTGAGGTTAATGCACGCGCAATAAACTCTTGCTGTGGGTGCCAAATTTGACCGGTATAAATCAAGTAACCATCTTTAAGAATTGCTTTACTTAAACCTTCAAGTGATTGACGTAGCAAATCATTGTCTGCAAATAACTCATATAAACCCGAAACCACGGCAAGTGATGGTTTTGGTTTAACAGAGGCCAAAGACAGTGTATCAAATGCATCCGCTTGAACAAATTCAGCAATGTCATTCAGTCCACGTGCTGCAATCATTTGCTGACCAGCTTGTACATTGATATCGCTATAATCACGCAATAAAATCGAATCTGGTCGTTTTGGTAATTGAACCACAGCATCTAAAATATAACGTCCATGACCAGATGCAATATCCATGATTCTCAATGGTTTGCGTTTTTTAATTAGAATATCTGCATATTTCTGAACCAAATGTTCAATGTTTTGTTTACGAACACGGATCCCACGCCAACCAATCGCATTTAAATACTGGCGGTCAATGATTTTGCCAATAGGATTGCTACTTTCAGATTGGTTACGATAGACAAAATCTAAAGTACTTCCAGAGTCATAGCCTGTGTCTTCACCAATTTTTAAGCCTTTAGATAAATGGCTACCAATTTTTAGATTCTTTTTGGTGATTTCCCAAAATGCATTTTTAATTGATTTAGCGGGTAATGGCGAACTGAGATCTTCTGCTATAGCGCAACTTGGACCAATTTTGTCCGCATTTAAAACGTCTGGAGCTTGATATTCAACCGCAAAACATTGCTGGATAAATCGGCGTATTTTCTCTGTTGCTATATGGCGATCTTTTTCACCTAAAGTATCGTGAAAGAAGCCATCTAAAATATGTAATTCTTTTTTAGGATGCGGAAGCTTTTGGTAAAACTCACGTTGCGGTTTTTGAAAAACCACAAAATCTGAACCTGAGCATAACACTTGAGTTGGTACAAAGATGTTTTGTGAATCGGCAACAATTCGCTTAGAGGCATCATAGAGCCCAAGCAACATTCTCACCGAAATGGCTTTAGCAATTTTAGGATCGGTATCATAGCTTTGGGCACGTTCTTCATCATGGGTCAGCATTTTGGCTTTAACATAACTTTGGATGAAAAAATTACCGCGAATTTTTTCCATGACTCTTAAACTAGGTTCGGCAAATGGCACATAAAGCTTAATATCAAAAGCAGGGGAAGCGAGGCACAAGGCGCGAATTTTAGGCGCATAATCATGTACCCATGTTGCGGCTAATACAGCACCCACACTTTGTGCAACCACAGCAATATTCTTGACGTCGATACCATAGTTTTCTTCAATATGTTGGACAAAATATTGAATATCTTTTACACATGCTGAGAAGCTAGGTGCATCACCACGTTCACCAGGGGAATCGCCGTGACCGCGGGCATCCCATGCAAAGAAATCAAAATCACTTAAATTGAGTTCCTTGACCAAATGCGCCATACGTCCTGAATGTTCATGTCCACGATGAAACAGAAGAATGGCTTTTTTTGTTTCGTTCGGTGAGTTGGTTGCCCAATGTTGATAAAACAATTCTGTTCCATCATGACTCTTAAAGGTGTGATGACTGTTGTTATACATACGAATTTACCCTAAATATGAAACTGTTTTATAAAGCTGTTTTTAAGCTATTTTTAATTCGGTTATAGATGGTTAAACTAAGCAGTAGACCAATTAAAATGAGTATGCCATTACAGATTAAGCCGAGAAGTTGTAAATTTGTAGTGAATAATGGCAAGGCGACAATCACGACTGTGATTAAACTAAACCAAAATGCACGGTCACTTTTTCCCATTGGACCGTCATAACGACGTTCTTGCCCAATCAGTGGCGCCATTACACCAGTGTATTCACTTAGAATTGCAAGGAAAGCAATCAATAACAGTAATTTTGCATTGATAAAGCCAAAAGCAATCAAGCATAGATAGAGTGCTGTGTCCGAAATAACATCACACAACTCATTGTAAAACGCACCTAAGTTGGATTGTTGTTTAAATTCACGAGCAAGCATTCCATCGATGGCGTTGAAAGCCATTCGTAGCAACATCCACAAGGGAAAGAGCAATAACCACCCATTTACAGCATGATTCAGATAATACTGGTATAGAAAAAAGCTTAAACCGAGCGATATAAACATCGCTAACAAGGTGACTTGATTTGCTGTGATTCCGATATTAAAAAGCTTTTGAACAAAAGGGCGCAGTAAGTTTTGAAATGCTGGTTTTAATTGATAGATTGATGGCATTGTTCTAGTAATATAAGGTATATGACAGGATTTTAATCAAGTTTTCCATGATTTTACAAGTATTAATTTTCATCATTTAAATTTGTATTGTTATTTTAAAATTTATATAAATAGTCCTATAATTCAAATGTCTTCTTAATTTTGATCTTGTTTATTCTATGACACCTGCTTGCAAAGTTTTAAAATCAAATAAAATTGAATTTTCAATTCATGAATATGAACATGATGTAAATGCAAAAAGTTTTGGCTTAGAGGCTGCTGAAAAATTAGGTTTAAATGTCGAAGAAGTGTTTAAAACGTTGATGGTGACAGATGATAAAAACTATTTTGTTGCGATACTTCCTGTAAATCATCAATTAAATTTAAAGAAAGTGGCGAGTGCCTTTGCTTGTAAAAAACTACATATGGCTAATCCTAAAGATGCAGAGCGTTTAACTGGATATTTAGTCGGTGGAATCAGTCCTGTAGGTCAAAAAAAGCGTTTAAAAACGGTGATTTGTGAAAGTGCTCAGCAGTTAAGTAAAATGTATGTTAGTGGTGGGAAAAGGGGCTTGGATATTGGGGTTAATCCACAAGATTTAGCTAAGGTTTTGGGTGCGAATTTTGCTGATATTATTGATGAATAACCCATCCTTTTATTGATGAATTTTAATTAAAAATAATAATGTTACTCACTATGTTACTCACAAAAAGATTTGCTCAAAAATAAAGCCACTTAAGTGGCTTTATTTTTTGAATCTATATCTAATATTACAGACTGGACATATGAACTGAACCAATAACTCTTCCGACCATCCTTAAATGGCTTCGTGTAGCGTCCTTCTCTAATTCTGGCGTCTAGAGTTTCGGGTTCTATATTCAGCAAGTGAGCAAATTCGGCTCGGCCAATTCTACGTTCTTCTTTTTGGCTAACAAGTTTCTCAACAAGATTCGTTAAATGTTTGAGAGATTCAGAATCAATATTTAATACACCCATTTCATCACCTCAACAAGCTTTCTTTCTAGAGCATTTAATATCATTAGCCATAGAAAGAGTAGACTTTATAATTAACCTTTCAGCTTGATTAACATCATCAAGACTGTTCATATAACTAGCGATCGCATTACCAGCTATGCAAAATCCAAATTCAATTGCCATTCGTGGATCTGTCTTTTTTAGATGCTCAAACATAGGTCCAATCATTTGCTGGAACAGTTGTTTTGCAACTTCTGCAGGTGTTCCTTCAAGTTTTAAACTTGCTATATCCATTACTTCACCTGCTTATGTAGTTGATGTTTCATATTTTTGATCTTAGCCATTAATAGGCAGGATTCATTGCTATCTGGTGTAGCCAATTCATAATAGCTTTGACTATATCTAACCATTTCGGCCTTGCTCATTAGAATCAAATTTTCAATTCGACAATCTGTTTTATCCTGGTTCTTAAAGGCCACCACATAGCCTTCAGGAATAAGGCCTTTTTCCTTTTCCCAAACTATTCGATGTTTTAATTCAAACACGCTTGGCTCAGATGTTTTAACCAGAACATAACCATCTTTAGAGCAAATTCTTTCATAGCCGATGGGCTTAGCATTCCAAGTTGGCCGACCTTTTTTAAAACTGGTTTTGTTAGCTTTAGTAAGGCCTTTTGTACCAGTATTCCAAGGCTTTAAACCTTTCTCGAAACAACCGGTTCTGCCTGTGCTCCATTTTTTTCTCGTACATAGGGATTTTATTTGATCAACAGTAAAAGATGTACCGAATAGAGTATTAGTCTTTTCAGTTAACTCTTTTCGCCCCAAGATGCAATTTGATTTAATAAAATCCAATTGAGCTGGGGTATATTTAATAGCAGTACCTTTTGACATAAATCACCCAATCAGGTTTTGAGGAACTTCAATTGGATCGATATTTTTCAATCCCTTATGTTCAGCAACAAGCTTGGCAGCACTTAAGCGCATATTATTATTCTCAATAACCTGTTTACTAATTTTTTCAACTGCACCGGCTTTTTGGATTTCCGCTTGAAGGTCATCGCCTTTAAGATCTGGATTACTTAAACGATCAAGTTGTGCAAATAAAATAGAATTTAAATCTATAGGTGTATTCATTTTTTTATCTCCAGACTGCTTCTTTAAATTTAGCGTCAGCAATTAAACTGTCTATTTCCGAAAATGAAACATTGTTGAATATGTGGGTCATTCGGTTGCCAAATACGGTTAAGTTTCTAGTGACCGAAGAATATTTAAATTTCATTTTCCAGCACCTTTGAACCAGAATTCTCAAGCTCAAATCGACGTTTACGAACCAGTCCCATTAATTTTGGTTGAATATCCAGATGTCGGCCTGCAACATCAATTTCCAAAATATCCAAAGCTGTTAAATCAGATGCATTTTGGATCTGAACTGCTAAAGAAGGTGGCTGTTCAGGAGGTGTAGCAGTCGCATCCAATTCACTCAATCGTTTATTAATTGCATCCATCAATGGCTTACGCTGTTCTTCAGTCCAATTGACCGTATATTTATACAAGGCATTAGCTTCAGCAGGCGATTTTGATTTTTGAGCACATTCTATTAGTTCTGTTAACAGATTTTCATATTGATTATTCTGGATATTCTTTAATGCAGTCGCTTGAAACTCAGCAAGTTTAGAACATTTTGCAAGATTAATTTCTGAGAGTTGTTCTTCGCTAAAACCTTGATCACTCAAATCATGTAGTGTGGTTTTAATTTCTTCCTCTGAAACACATGCATTAATGCCATCTATATAAATTTGATGATCAATGTAACTTGGTTTTGGTGCATATTGCTCAGGATCAAGCTCTATCAACTTATTCTCAGTCAATTTGCATAGATGTTGAGTATGTTCACGCTCAAGATGACCATTGGCAAAAAACACCGGGCGTAATGAAAGTACAGCTTCTGTTGTAGTACAGTTTGCAATTTTCGCTGTAAATTTATCAATTATTAAGGCAGGATCTGTTTCAATTTCTGGGGTATCTTCAGTTATAAAAGCTTCTTTAGTTTTACGTGGAGTCCGAGTTTTTTTAGGCTTTTCACTGAAACCGTCTTTAATTTCAATTTCAGTAATCATATTGCCAAATGTTTTACCAAATGCCTGAAGCTGCAGCTGTGCATTTTCAGCATCTAATTGAGCAAACCCATTTGCCACACTCAAACATATATCACCATGTTCTGAATCGTATTTAGTACGCAAGATACATGTTGGCATCACAATAAAGATTTCTTGGCCATTCTCCAGATCGTGTGGTTCTACTGGCTTAGTAAATTGAATATCTGCCAAAGTTAAAGATTCACGTTTGATACAGAACTCATAACCAGGTAAAGCAAAAATCGTAGCAGGGAATTGATTTAAGTCATCAAAGTCCATCAATTCGCCAACAGCGCGGCACATAATATTTTTACCAGCCATGAGTGCTGAAAATGCTTCATTACTATTTAAAATATTCATGCGCTCCAACCCTCCATATCTGACTTTGCTTGGCATGCATTTAGAATTTGAGTTTCGTATTTAGAGCCACGGAAATACTTAGCAGGCTTATCTAAATTATTAGTAGATTTGGCATGCTCAATATCTTTGAGTGCAATTTGATAATCATTTTCTAAACGTGCATCATTTTCAGCTTGAAGCTGTTGTTCATTGGCTTGATGGGCTTGTTTATTTCTCTGAATAATTGATTGAATACCACTGCAGGTTTCGTCAAACTTTTGCTGCAAAACATCATGCAAGCTATTTAGTCCACGTTTAGCACAATATTTCTCTATGTCGATTCCAGCTTGTTGCATAAGAGCTTCAAGTTCAAAGAATTGATTACCATTTATGCAAGCATCAGCAGAACCCGAAATCAACCATTGCTTTAATGCAACGCCATCACTTTCAGTCAACTGACGTGGATCAAGAAATAAGCGAGTACGATCTTTTGTGGCAATAGCGAGATTGTCATGCGTTAGATCCAACACTGTAGTAAATTCATACTCAATGCCATCACGCTGTTCAGCTTTCATTCCAACTTTTTCTACTTTTTTCTTGCCGTTATTTTCTACCTGAATTGTTTCCATTTTAGAGCGCAAAGTGACAATTATATTAATGCTTGATTGGAGCATTGCATCTATAAACTTACGGTGACGTGGGGTAACTTGGCTCCAAGCACCCCAACTATTTCCCTTGAATGTAGTGCCGGCTAATTTATCAACTATTTCTAGACACCCACCCACACCAGACCATTCATGAGTAATACTGTCGATAATTAAAGTATCGAATCCAGCATTTTCAGCAGCCTTAATAACCTCAATAAATTTTTCTGGTGAATAGGGTGGTTGAATATTTGCATGTTCAAATAAAACTATATCGTCATATAGCTCAGCACTACTATTCTCTGTATCTGCAACAGCAATACGGCCACCAATACCTTTAGCTAAAAGTAGTGCGCCAAAAGTTTTACCTGCTCCAGTAGGTCCGGCAATTGCTAAGCGTAATTTTGCATTTTTGCGTTGAGCTTTCTTAAAAAATACAGTCATGATTATGCTCCAGTCCATCCCATACGTTTTTTATACGCACGACGTTCGTAAGAGGGGATATTTGAATTTTGAAGCCCAATAGCCAATGCTTTGCGCTTCTGAAACTTGCGCTCACGTTCAAAATTAAGGCTAATCCAAGGCTTCTCTAAATGTTCTGCGAAATCGATAAGGTACAAATAGCCTGATTTACTAACCCGGTAAATTTCGCCATTTTTCTGTAAATATTCAGATGAATAAATACGCATGCGAAATTCGCCGTTTTCATCGCTTATAAATTCTGATTTCTTGGGTGTAGATTTATTCATTAGACAGCCTCCACCAAACGGTTACGCTCGATATAACCGATAATTATCTGATTGATATTTCGGTGATCGTTGTAATCTGTGAAGTCGTTATATTCCTTGCCGTTAATGTCATGAATCTCATCAATTGCTAAGTTGGTGATATCAACTGCAGTGAATTCAGAACCTGGTACGCCGTAGTTATCTGCATGAGATTCAAAATCAAAGCTAACTTTAAGAAAGAAGCTATCAAGTTTTACTACAGCCATGCCAGATGAATCAGAAGTGACCTTTAAAGCTTGGATGCTATATGAAGAAGTGGATGTGTTAGGAACTAAAACTGCGGGTTTGTATTCAGTAGCTTTTTGGTCGTATGCAAGACCTATAATTCCAACAGTGAATAAACCACTGATTGCAGCTGCTTTAATAAAGCTGGATGGCTGTACACGATGTGTAACAGCAGGGTTGATAGAATTTGGATTTGTGTTCATAATTCACCTGTTGTATGGAAAAGCGCATTAGATTTCGAGGTCGGTGCGCTTTTTTTGTTATCTGGTGAATTTAGTTTAGTAAACTAAACAAATATGGTCAATAGTTTTGTTTAGATAAATGAACAATTTTGCTGTTAAGTTTAGATTTCTATTTTATACAACCCAATAAATCGCATAAAGCAGGGGATAGATAGGTTATACGAGTTATATTTCATCAATTTTATTCATAATTTTTTTTTAGTACTGATACATAAGTTATTGCAGCTGATACAATTACAGAAGAAATAAACACATAATAATTTTTAACTTATGAAAACGAATGTTATTTTTGCCTGGCCAGTTCTTACTACGATCTTTACAGCTTTTTTGTATTGGAGTGGTTTTTGGTATTACTTGGGATATACTGAATTCTATAACTACAAAATAGAAGTTTTTGATTTACCTGTTGCTAGTATGTTGATTGCTGGTCTAACAAAAAATGTTAATCATGTCCTCATATTATTGACAATTTTGATATTTATTTCATTTGCTTACAGTGTAAATAAAGAACAATGGAAGTACGTAAGCCTGTCTGCATTTTCAATTTTAATTAGTTTATTTGCTTTTATTTATTATTTGATAAAACCCTTACTTAAACTTTTACCTAGTGTGAATGTTGCAACTTTTGTAAATAGGTACACTCCTAATTGGTTGATTGAATTCAAACGTAGCTTGAGAAAACCTGCAAGATCATTAATTTTATCTGGTCATAGAACAAAAAGATTCTTGAAAAGGAACGAATTAACAGAACCAGATATTAGACGTAAATCTTTTGTAACTTCGACTCCAGCTTATAGTTTTTCTTTTTCTGTTTATTTCCATTATTTTGGAATGTTATTTCTTGTTGTATGCTTATTCTTTTTATTCAAATCTGCTTCTAATTCGGGTGAGTCTGCAATGAAAGAAGCAGAAAAGGATTTTAGTAACTTTAATAAAATGGCTAAAGTTCAAATAAAAGGCTTACCTGTTGATGAACTAAGAAATACAGGTATATGTTTTAAAGGCTTATGCTTAATTACTGATAAATATAAAAATGCTCAACTTTATGAAATGAAAGAAGTGAAAATAATCAATAAGATTGATTAAGGGGCCTTTTATAAAATCAAACTCTTTAAGGATATATGAATATTTTTAAAATTCATATTTTTAAGGTTTAACTAAAGCTAACTCCAATCGGCCAATAAAGTTAATTTCGTTAAGTTGTTCGTTTGTGATGAATTCATCTGGATACCTATTTTTGTCAGGATTATCACTAGTAAATTTTACTGTTTTTGAACCTGCGTAGCTTATAAAAACTCGCTTCATACGCAATTCATGATTATGAGTGAAGACATATACACTTCCATTTTTCAGGGTATCAGGATTCTTATCAGAAACGTCAACAAATAGTGGGCTATCAGGTGCAATAGTAGGGTACATACTATATTCAGCGGAATATATAATTCTTAAGTTACCTGGATTAGTCTGAATACCCATTAGTTTAAGTATTTGTGGATCTATATCTAAGTACTCACTTGGATCTTCTAAAAAGTTTTGAATACCCGAGCCACAAGATGCTTTTACATCTTTATGTATTGGTATGCGCACGTTTGATAGGTGTTCTTTAGCTTCAGCACTTCTGAATTCAACAGGAGCGAAACGTATATCACTGGAATTTTTATTTTCTATAGACGTACCATTGAGCAACCATTCAGAAGTTGTGTTCAAAGCTTGTGCTAATTGAATCAATCTCTTACCAGTTGGATTATTTACCCCACTGATCCAGTTTGTAACAGTCCCTTTACTTGCCCCAGTAGCTGCAACTAGGTCTTTATGTTGTAAACCTAATTCTCTCATGCGTAAAGAAATTCGATCAGATGTGGTTAGCATAATTGATAAACCTTATATTTGTTTAAAATACTAAACAAAAAAATTGACATGTTCCTAAACTTATAGTTCAATTAACTAAACTATTTGTTTTGGAAACTAAACATGACTGTTGATGATCTTAAAAATCATTTTCAAGCTAAAAATGACGCTGATCTTGCACGAATCCTAAAAAAAGACAGATCGGTAATAAGTTATTGGCGAAAAAAAATCCCTTTAAAAACTCAAGCTGTTTTTGAAATTCAAACTAATGGGAAATTAACCGCCGATCGTCAATCTTTGTACGACACTAGCTCTTTATAAGAAGAGTTTCCCAATTAAATACTCAAAAAAAAACGTGAAAAAATCAAAGGATTCACATATGGAAATTAATTTAAGCCGAGAAGCCCAAAACGCAATTTGGCAAATGATAAGTAATACACCAGGATTTACGCCTAAAGATATTGCGCAGGTACTTGGAGATTCACATAACACAATTTGTAATTACGCAAATATCAATATGCCGAACCATTTACCAAGTATTAAAAAGTTAGAAGCAATTCTCTATTACACCCAAAATCCAGCCTTATTAAAAATTTGGGCTCATGAACTTGGTTTTGCATTAGTTCCAGTGACTTGTGACCGCAGCAAACATCATGAGTTGTCGATCTTTGAAGCAATGATGCAGCACAACATTAAGTCAGGAAAGACTAACAAAGCTGTTTATGAAGCGTATGAAGATGGTGTGGTAACACCCCAAGAATATGAAGAGATTCATCAATTGACATTGCATCTGATTGAATTGGCGACTGCTGTAGATCAAGCAGCTTTAAAACAAATGAAGAAGTACACATCAGGTACTGAAATAGAAAAAGCCTGAGGATGGGACTCAGGCTTCAAATATTCACACATATCAGGAATGAATATGAAATCGAGTTTAGCACAAATTTTATTCATTTTAAAGAAGAAGCCTGACGTATCAGATCAGGCTTCCCGTAATTCACCGCGTACCCAATACACCCTAAACGACTTTTCGGAGTATCGAATGGACATCAATCTAGCACAAGAAAAAGAGCCAGGCAAATACATAAATGGCGATGTGGTTGTGTATATGAATCACATCAAAATAAAAGACTTACAAACGGTAGAAGCGTATCAACCGAACAATCATTACTGGTTAGAAAGCGGTAAGTTGGTAAAGGAAGCTGATATACGTACAGCCACTTTGCCAGAGCTATTTCATAAACGCCGTTCAGATGAAATCGAGCAATCTATTGCGGAGGTTTCATGAATAGCCATTTTCAAATTAAACCTGAGCATAAGCAGACTCAGGAAATCCAATCATTTTATGAACCAACTTTGCTTTTGTTGGACCATATTCATGACATCAAAAAAGGCAATCTAAGAATGCGTGGTTACAACGAAGAGAATGCAGCTGTAACCAAAGAAGAATTGGCCCAAAAGATGGCTTATCGATTCAAGATCACGATTTGGTTATCACATCAGGTTATTACGAGCTTGATCAAAGCTGAACAGGTCATTTCATTTGGTGGGTACGTAAAGCCTAAGGTCGGTGAATTATGAGCCTTGACGCAACTGTATGGGCTTGGAAAACAACTGTAGATGGTGCTAGTCAAAAGCTAGTACTTCTATCACTTGCTGATCGAGCTGGAGATGACCATAAGTGCTTCCCAAGTTTAAAACGGTTAGAGAAAGACACCACTTTAAATCGAAAAACGATTATCAAAGTTTTAGACGAACTTGAGCTTAAAAAGTTGATTAAATTTACAGGTGAAATTAAAGGGAATGGCGTAAAAGTCTATCAATTAATTGGTGTATTTGGTCGTGAAGATAGTTCAGATACCAATACCAAAAAGGGGACTAGTACCAAAAATGACACTGGTGTTGATTTAGGCACTGGTTCCAAAAACGGTACTAGTACCAATAATGGAACTGGAACCAGTACCTATATTGGTACCGAGACCAGTACCAATTTTGGGACACAGAACCTCCCAAGGAATCTCCCAATAGAATCTAAAAATAAAAAAGACTGGCTTTGCTTTAAAAAACTTCGTTCTGAATTAGATCAAGCTGATCCCACGGTAGTACCAAAATCGATTATCGAAGCAAGTTGGTTTGAGCGTGAGAAAAAAGCATTCGAGCTTTTCAATGCTGGAAATAATCTTTGTGATGATCTCTTGATTTACCACTTTGCTGACACTCTTTTGAAAAACCGTCACAAATACGACAAAGCGCAAAATGGCAAATCAAGCGGTGAATCTGATTTAGTATTTTTCTCATCACCTCAACAGATTTACGTGTTTGCCAACAAACTCGCTCAACTGTCAGACGTCATCGATGAATTCAGTATGCCTGGTGAATCCTTTGAAAAACTAGCAAGCCGCATTGCCGCAAAACTCTCTGATCCGAATGAACTCCAAAACTGGAAATCACATCTGCAGGCAGTTGGATTTAAACCTAAGAGTAGAGGTGCTGCGTAAGTGGAAAGTATCTCAATCGCTGAATACCAAAAACTTTGCGGTGGTAGATCCAAAAAGAAATCTAACTCGAAGCGCAGTACTCGAGTTAAAACTCATCAAAGTGAAAGTATCGGTGAATCAACGTTGGCCAACCAGTTACGAGTTTTAAAAATTAGCTTTGAACAGGAATATAAGTTCCATCCTAAACGTAAGTGGCGTGCTGATTTTCACATTGTGGGCAAGATGATATTGGTTGAGGTTGAAGGTGGTGTTTGGAGCGGTGGACGTCATACAAGGGGTAAGGGTTATATCGGTGATATGGAGAAATACAACGCTGCAGTGGTAATGGGATACCAGGTAATACGCTTTACTACAGAGCAAGTGAAATCAGGTTTAGCAGTTCAACAAATTGAGATGATGGTAGGGGATTTATAAAGATGGGTACTGTAGTTGCAACACAACATATTTTACAAGCAGTTGATTGGTCCCGTTTTGACTTGGAAGGCTGGTTATATCAGTTTGGTGCTTGGTTATATACCAATACAGCTCCTACAGGCAAAAGTGTAAATCCGATCGCTGTGGCAATGGATAATGCTGTTAAGGCAAAGAAGTATAAGAAGTTAAATGCAGAGCAAAAATTAAAAATTATTGCTGGTTACATGTTAGATAAGTTTGAAGAGCCAAAACCTAGAAAAACACGTATTACTTGCGAAATTGATGACAATGAAGCAAGAGCCGTACAACGTTTAATTTTAGACCTACAAGGTCTGTCAGAAATATTGGATGATTGGATGAATGCAGTGATTAGTCGTTATTTTTATAGTTGTTCATGGTCAGAAATGGTGACAAATGAACGCACGCAAAATGATGCACGTTCAGATGTGAAATGTGGTTTAGCAGCTTTGCATTGTAAGTATGGGTTTATTAATTATGCTGTCAATAAATCCATAAAAGCACATGAAGCCTAATTAAAGGCTTCTTTTTCTACTAAATCACTTAGATATAAAGGCCTTGTATAATTTTCAGGGAGATAGGTAATTATTTGCTTACTATCCAAATCGATTCCATAACACTTATAATTACCACATAAGATTGGAGTTGTTCTGACAATTTTATTATTTACAGATACATAGCCTTCCTTGTATTCACAACTAGTATTTGCTTGGATCCTCTTATATTCAGTAATTAATTCTTTTTTACCTTTAGCATAAAAATTTAGAATTATAAGAATCGTGAACAAGAAAATGCAGAAGTAAATTAAGCAAACACCCAGAAAACTATTCAGAAATTTAATAATACTAAATTTCCATTGTGGGAGGTTAAACTTAAATTGGTAATATAAGGCATCAATTCTATGACTTTCATTTGTACGTTCAGAGGGATGTACAGCGAGCATGTGTAAACCAAAAGCAATGAATGTAAAAATTACTATATAAAGAACAATCCATGCAGTTTCATTAAATGTTTCTAAGGCTAGTATTGATGTTTTTAAATATCCCATCAGCGAAACTTCACTGTAATTCAAACCTAATGTTGCAATCTGAACTCTCAATGGTTCACAAATTCCTGAATAATAGGCAAATTGGCAAGCAAAGATCAAAGCAGGTAAGTAGATTAAAAAGAAAGAAATTCTTTTAAAAAGATTTTCCATAATATTCTCTGATTAGTAATGTTATTAGACTGAATTAATTATTCGATAATTTTTTCATTAAGGTTCAAATTAGCAAGTATTAATTTTTTCTTATCTTGATAAGAATTCACAATGTGCATTTTCTTATGGCAATTAGGACATAAAGCAACTGTGTTCTCTATCGTATCAGTGCCGCCGTGTGCTAACCATTCAATATGATGAGTCTCTAGGTAGGGCTCTCCATTTGCATCTTTGAAAGGAGCGGACTCTTCACATAACTGGCAAATACCATTGGCCAAACGTTTTGCTAGCTGAGCAATAGAATCAGAACGGATGAAATATTTTGTCTGCGTATTACGATAGCTGACTTCAATCTGTGCTGAAGCTTTGGCATCTGCAATAAGTTGTTCAGTCTTTTTTCTCTTATATTTACGTTGTTTCTTCTGACTAGCTTTAACGATAGTTTCTGTACTAATAGCCGAATGAGGGTTAGATAGTTTAAGAGGGAAAATCCATACGGAACGATTTTCCTTATTAGCATCTTGTTGATTTCTTTGATATGGCTCACTTATAAGGGTAACAGGGCCTTGGTAGATATATTCTTTATCCGTAAATACTTCGAATAGATGAACAGAAATACTATTAGTATGAGACTCTGCAAGTGTTTTATTCTGGCTTTTAAGCTCCTGGTCTCCCAGTTGACCCATACCAGTGTAATGAAGCTCATCACCAATCCACCTATCTTCATAGATTGATTCAACGTGATTTGAAATGATCACTAAAGTTTTTGTCTTAAGAGACCTGCGCATTCCGCCTTGGGGCGAACAACCGAAATATTCACAAAGTCCTGCATTGTCTAAAACAGTACCAGGCAGTAAATCTTTATAATTTTTTAACATCTCAAATTTGATTCTCAAGTAAGTAATTAACTATTGGCTTATCAGCTGCGGCCCAATCTAATGATAAAAGTTCAGATGAATTTAACCATTCTACTTTTTTATGCTCTTGTATTATAAGATTATTGATAGAATAAGTTTCACAAAGAAAAGTAATTAATTCAATTTTAAAGTTCGGGTATTCATGAGATACCGTTATTAGATGTTTCTTCACACGGATTAGTAAATTAAGTTCTTCAAAAACCTCTCGGATTATAGCTTGTTCTGATGTTTCATTAAGCTCAACTTTTCCTCCAGGAAATTCATATTTATTCGATAAATAATCATACTTATGATCTCCTTTAAGAGCACATAATATTTTCTTTTCATGAAGTATAACTGCGGCAACAACTTCAACAATTTTCATGTCTGTTCTTTAAAAGTCTCATTCAATGCCTGTTGAACTGCTTATACAAGCAATTTTCATGCGTTGTAAACTGACATAGACTCCTCAACAATTTTCATTAAATTATCGATATCAGGTTCTTCTTGATATTCTGATAATTCTACATTTTTCTAAAAGACTTCATAGCCATTTTTAAAAGATATTTCTTTTTAGTCATAACTTTGTACCTTTTTCACATTTTCGTAAATGATACCATCCTGAATTTAAATTCGGGCAAAGTAATTTGAAACCTGTATGATTGAACAATTGGATTGATTTGTGATTGAAATTTAATTTTAATTAGTTAAGTGCGCTTCTTTTTATGATGGATTCACAGGTATGCTATATTGACCCTGTACAAGGAATATGGCATATTTCAGGTATAGTGGACGAAGTTATGGTAATCCACACAGTTTAATAGTTTTGTATACCCACTGATTCCATCAAGTGGGTATTTTTTTGGGATATACAGCTAATGAAATGGATTTTATCGTTACCTCTTATCATAATATCTACGACAAGTTTTGCTTATCAGATAACAGATTATTCAGGGAAGTGTTTTACACTAAATGAGAAAAAAACTTATTCCTGCTCAATTCAAAAAGGAGTAAGTGCTGGTGGAAAGTTTGTATACATAGAATTTGATCAAAATGAATATTTAATCGAGCAATCAACAACATGTGGTGGTAAATGTAAACCTTATTTAGGTACAACTCCAGAAAATGTATTGTTTGCTAAAAACTATAAAAAAGATCAATGGAATTGTTACAAGCAAGAGCAAGGCAATATGAATATTTGTTATAGGATAACTAAATAAATTAATTATAGAAGCTCATCGAAAGGTGGGTTTTTTATTTAAAACAATTCTGTAAGGTTTAGGTGCTAAGATACCATTGAAGAATAGGAAAACACATGAACATTTGTATTGGTGGTCCTTGGCATGGAAGTAAGTTGCTGGGGAATGTAAGTCATGAGAAGTTTTTCAAAATTAAAGGTTCTACATCAAATTCAATTACAACCTATTTAAAAAAAATAGTTAAGTTTAAGAACGAAGAGTATGTATTTTGGGTCTCTGATGAGTTATTAGATATGCAAGCTGATGAAATAATTAGAGGTTATTTAGTTAAAAAATTTCATACAAGCATCTGAAATTCTAGAAGATATAAAACGGGCTAATTTATTTTAATAACAAATTTATAGTGGAACATGATCACAAAACATTCTAATTTTGTACTTTAAAAGGAGTTGATTATGAAAAATATCTTAATCGTAGTTATGATGTTTAGTGGCTTAAGTCTTACGGCTTGCGCTGTACATACTCCTGAAGGAAGCATCGTTGTAGATCCTGATGGGCGTTACAATGGTGGGCATGGAAATGGTAAATTCTGTCCTCCTGGTCAAGCGAAGAAAAACAATTGCTAGAACATTCAAATATATTATAAAAATAAAAGATGCTTTAGGGCGTCTTTTATAAATTTTAATACATGCATAAGTTAAAATGTATTAATTTGCTCAAATTAATGCTTAAATGAGTTTAGTATCACAATTTAAGGATGCTAAGTATGCAATATAAAAATAAACTATTTATTGTTGATAATGATGGCAATGAACATGATATTTCTAAATTTGAAATAGGGAGTAATGGCGAAATATTAGTGAAAGATCCAGGTGTAATTATTGAAAAAGGCTTTAAGATAATTACAAAAAAGAAGGGGGTTTGTTCTCAAATATTTTTAGTCAATCAAGTGACTAAAATTTATAATGAATTAATCGTAATTAATGTTAAAGAGTTTTAGTTAAAAATATTAAATCAATAAATTTATATTGCATTACAAAAATAATGAGCGTATATTTTTTGCATACACATAGTAAAACAAATTCAATTTCCAAACCCATATTTCTAATCATATGGGTTTTTTTTATTTAGCAAAATATATTAATTTAGTAGCTTTTGGAAAAAACATCTAAATTAAAAATAAGCTCTATTGAATTTTAAAAATAATTTTTACATAAGAAAAAAACCTAATGAATTTTGAACCGTACCGGGTTTGTCGGAGAGTCAATATTCTGAGAGACTATCCCGATGACAAAATTAAAATATACCCCTGAAATCAGAGAAAGAGCGGTTCAATTATTGATTGAATCTGAAAAAGATTATCCATCGAATTGGGCTGCGATCACAGCTATTGCTCCTAAAATCGGTTGTACTCCTGAAACACTACGTGTTTGGTATCAAAAATATTTAGATAAACAAAATCCAGTTAAAGTACAGCAGCTTTCAGACCAAGAACGTATCAAACAACTCGAACGCGAAAATAAAGAACTGCAACGCGCCAATGAGATTCTACGTAAAGCAGCCGCTTTTTTCGCCCAGGCGGAGCTCGACCGCCCACACAAATAATGGTGGATTTTATCCATAATAATAAAGAGCTGTACGGAGTCGAGGCGATTTGTAGAATTTTACCGATCGCACCTTCAACCTATTACCGGACTCTAGATCTCTGCGAAAATCCAGAACATCGAGCAAAGCGAGATTTACATGACTTGCATCATGCTGAGGAGATTAAACGAATTTGGAAGGAAAGTTCAGGTCGGTATGGTGTACGTAAAGTCTGGCAACAACTGAAACGTGAAGGCTATATTATTGCACGCTGTACTGTTGCTCGATTAATGAAAAAGCTAGGTATACAAGGTGTTTGGCGAGGTAAGAACAAACAAACCACCCGTAGCCGAGATGACCAAAAACGAGCAGATGATTTAGTGAAACGTAATTTTACTGCTGATCATCCTGACCAACTGTGGGTCAGTGACTTTACGTATATTCAAACAAATTCAGGCTGGGTCTATACCGCCTTTATTATTGATGTGTTCTCACGAGCAATTGTTGGCTGGAAAGTATCTACACGAATGAATACAGATATGGTGCTCGATGCATTAGAGCAAGCATTGCATGATCGAGGCATGCCAAAGAATGTGATTCATCATTCCGATAGAGGTGTGCAATATCTTTCCATTCGTTATACCAATCGTTTAGAAGCAGCAAATTTACGAGCATCAGTCGGTACGACCGGTGATTCATACGATAATGCTTTGGCTGAAACGGTGAATGGCTTATACAAAACAGAGGTGATTGAATATCTAAAAGCAGGTTGGCAAGGTTTAGCGGATGTACAACTTGCGACACTAAATTGGGTAGATTGGTTCAATAAAAAGCGTGTACACAGTGCACTGGGTTATGTATCGCCTTTTGAGTTTGAAGCAATGTACTATGATAAGATTAACCCGTTAGGTCAGGTGGCCTAACTTAAATAAAAAAGTCTCCGACAAACCCGGTACGGTTCATTTCATATATTGTACAAATTTTAAGAACTTTAATTTTGTTACACCCACTTACAGCATATACAAAAAGTAGCTAAAGTGCTTTAGAAGACAACAAAATTGAATGGTATCTTAAAAATTATCATATATACATATTAGAGGTGAGTTATGAAAATATTAACCTTATTAAGTATAGGGATAATTAGTAGTTGTTTTTACAAAACCTTTAAAGCTAAAAGCTTAAAATCCGCAGAGTTGGATTTTGATAAATACGTTGAAAATATTATTCTTAAAGGTTTTTAGATTGTTAAATTTGTACGAGTGTGGGTAAAAATAAAGTTTTATATTTTATTTTTCTCATTAATTTTATGATCTTACAATGCTGTTACATCTTTTAGGAATATTCCATCTGGAGTATGGATTTATAAAAAATCATGGATATCTATAAGCTTATCAAAAGATATGCTTTTTAGTGAGTATATGGATGTGATTCAATACATTAAATGTTTCATTGGCTTACACAGAGTATTTGATACTCACTATTGTAAAGATGGTGAATTAACAGTCTGTCGTCATTGCCTTAAAGTTGTTAGTAACTAGTCTGACAAGTTCTAAAATAAAGCTAATTTTTTAAAATACTTAAAATTATTAGCCTTATTTTAGACTACTTAAAATTACTCAAATGAGAACATGTAATGTTAAACACAGCTATAGAAGAATCGAAAAATATTTCTAAAGAAACCCGATATAGTTCAATAGAGCAACTTAAAATTTTCTTGAAATCACAAGTTGTCAAAAAAGCGGACTTGGGTGAAATTTCAGTGAGTGAAAATATTTCTAAAGAGATCAATCAACATCAAATCAGAGTATTAAGTGAAGAGTTTAAGCAATCAGGATACAAAGTTAAAATTTCATCAACAAGTGATGAGACGATATTTTCTATTTTTTGGGATTAATATTGATAGTTCAGCTCCCTTGATATAATTAAGGTTGCATAGTCCCAAAATTAAATGTATATTTTTCATAGTGGTCATATTACATTTATCTGACACCTAACAAATTTACCTTTTAATATACCCATTGAGTCTAATCATTGGGTATTTTTTTATCTTAAATTTATGTGTTGTAATGAAACTCATTATCATTTATTGTATTTAATCTCAATCTAAGCTATGTAGATTGTGAATTTGTTGACAGCCCGGAAAGACGGGCACTTATTAAAATTTAACCCAGACCCCTTTATCATTTTTAATTTTTCTTCAATAACTTAAGTATGTGTAATTAGCATGAATGTTGCTTCTCGTGTATAATGTGTAAACAATTATTAGATAAGGTAGTAAAGTTATGTACTACTCTATGAATGCAATGTTTTTCTTTGCTATATTTCTTATTCTTACATTATTGATGTATCTATTTGGTGGTTTAAACTCAGGTTTAGTATTCTATAGATAGCTTTTGTAACCTAAATTAAAGCTCACTTTTCAGTGAGCTTTTTTGTGGAATACTATTTAGTTGGAGGTGTTTTGGGGGCTTTTGGTTTTAAATCAGATGACTCTGACTTATGTTCCCAAGCAGCTGGTTGATCTTTTTTAGGATTGGTATCCGTTTCGAGGAAATAATCTTTAACCTTTTGAATTAAGCTTTTCATGATCTTGCCTGTATTATAATAGGTAATTATTAATGCTAGTCCTATTGATCACTTACATTAAGGTAGTTGTGAGAGAGTTATGTAGGAATACCAATTTAAGGATTAAAACTTTTCACTGATGGAATAGACCAATCAAGAAATAATTGATGCAGTTCTATCGATAAATATGAAAACGGATGAGCATTTGTGTCATTGGTGAGCTAAATAGTCAAGTTTAGAGAAGAGTCCAAAGTATTACTTTCAACAGACAATCGTAATTGTTGAAATTTCATAAAAGTTTTGGTTCTCAGATAAAGTACGTTTTTATGATTCTTTATCGAACCTGAAAAGCTGGCAAGACAAATTTAAAATTGTTATTTATAAAGGTACCTATAGTTAGGTGTATTTAAATTTTTTTTGTTTACATTCATAATGATTATTAATTACAGTTACAAAAAAGGCTGTGGGATTGTTGGTTTTTTGATCTTTATTGTTAAGAATTCGTAAATAATATGTGTAATATATAACCGTTAGCTCCAATATCAGCGATTAAAAAAATGTCAAACGGCTTTGAATTACATGTATTAACGCAAATTTATGATTTTGTGAACGAAAGATCTAATTTTTCTAAAAAATCAGAGTTGGATCAAATTTTGGATTACTTTGTTACTTTGAACAAAGGTAGTGATTCAGATTTTAAATTTGTTTCACCATACAAAATATATGGAGATTTTGGAGAACATGAGTTCATTAATATTAGACAAGCACCTAATTTCAAAGATAAGGATAGATTTTTATCTTGGTTAAACATTCAGTTCAATCATCAACAAGAAATTTTGTAGGTAGGTTATAAGTGCCTAATAGACGAAAACGAATTAAAAGTGGCACTGATTGGTCAAGTGATCAAGATTGCTTACTTATAGAAAAAGCAAATTTCAGTATGGAAGATCTATTGGAAATTCTGCCATATTCGGAAGATGAAATTAATGCCCGGAAAAAAGACTTGGGAATTTTAAAAAATATAGAGTCAGTTGAAAAGACAAGATGATTATAATTAACGTTGTGCTTGTATTTAAATAATATTTTAAGAACAAGAAAGACTCAATCTAATGTAAGCTTTATATACCCACGAACTCCAATAAGTGGGTATTTTTTTAGCTAAAATAGCTTTTATATCTTGTAGTTAAGTCCGCCTAGTAGTATCTTTCCCTTGTGATCGAATAACATCTTATTTAGTCATTCGGTTTTTAATCGATCATTCGTTTTGTGTTTGGACGAGAAGCCCACCTTAAGGTGGGTTTTTTATCTTGTAGCTTATCCATTTAAAGCGGGTAAAAGAGTCCTTGGTGGAAACAGAGAAATAAATTCCGAGTGGAAACCTTTAGTTTGGTGCAAGTCCAAATCAAGATCCCCATTAGGCTTACTTTTCAGTGGGATTTAATTTTATAGAGAACTCAACATGAAAAAAATAATTTTACTTTTAACATTTATCCCTGCACTTACTCATGCAAGTTATTGTGAAAATATTGCTCAATTCCATGTACTTTCAGGATTTTGGAAAATTGATGGTGTGTCAAAAGAAGTTGCACTAGAAAGAGTTAAGGGGTTAGGGGTTTTATATACAGACTTAGAATCTGGTAAACCCCTAACTAAAGAGTTTAATGAAATAGTTGAAGATACATATAAAAATGATTACTTTAAAAGTAATGATCAGGATGTTTCTGGGTATACATCTAGTATGACGTATGGCTATGCGACGATATTGGCAACATGTTTAGCCGAACATCTTTAATATTACGTTATTCAAAATTCATTGGTGTTAAACTCCTACTGCTAAATAGGAAAACACATGAATATTGCATCGGTGGTGAGCTGGGGGGGCAAATTGTACAGAATAGCCCAAACGATTACCTCCAGCAGTCAATGGTAATTGGCGACAAGACCTATAAGTTTTGGTTTTCAGATAAAGTAGGTTTTCATGATGCGTTTGTCGAAGCTGAGAAGCTGGCAAGGCAGGGTTGAAATAAGGGGCGCTTAGGCGTCTTTTTTTACGTCTAAACTTTATAAAGATACTTGTGACGTGCACAAGTAATCTATTGAGGATTGACTCATGAAAGATCGTTAGCTTTAAAAGCAACTTGGATTTGTGACGTTTACCAAAATAATGGTGAACTATAAGCGCAAACGGTGGGATGCAGAAACCAGCCGTATAAATCGGTTTGAATCCTATGTGGTTTCGTCACACATTGAGTTAGCCTCAGAGCCTTAAATTGTGGGTGACTCCCCGACCAAAGAGATTGAAAGACACAGAGCAGATCAATAGCTAACTTTGAGAAGTTTGTTGTGTTGTGTTGAGTAGCGGTAGATCGGTAGCCGAGCTGATCAATATCGTAATCTAAGGCAAGGATGTGGCAGATCACCACATCCTTTTTAATTTTATTAGAGGTATCTATGCTCCGAATCAAACAAATCTTCTGCCGACACGTGTGGGAATATTCAGATTTCTTTACGTTGAGAGAGTGTCGGAAGTGTGGGAAGGTGGTCGGAAAAAATAACACATGACAATAAAATGTCATATTATTCAATATTCTGTACAAATTCTATCCTTGATATGCGGTGTTTCTTATTATAGATTTAAGACTAATGTTTTATTTAGGATTAAGTCTATGGGCTTTCAAACTCATATCAATAGAGAACCACCATTAAGCAAGCAAAACTTTCATCAAATTGACTATACTGCTAATGGTGTTAGTTGCAAAGATAATGTCAGGACAAGTCAAATAAAGGATGAAAAAAGTGCAATCAGTATAAGCATGATTATGTCTTTTTTATTAAGCAAACACCCAGCAGAAACCGAAATAATACTGCAATCTATATTAGATCGAGGTCTGCAAAATGTTGAAGTGCTCTAAAACTGTATGATAATTAGTAATTTTAAGCCCCTTCCGAGGGGTTTTTTAATGCCTAGAAGAAACTATGACAGACACAGTACAGGCTAGAAAAGACTTAGAGCGCTGCTGTATTGAGCTGTCTAAGTATCAAAACCTTAGTAGATCAGGATTACGACATAGTGAATTAATAGCAATAGACAATGTTATGATTCGATTGAAAGAACAGATTAAAAATTTAAGAATAGTTTTGTATGGTTGATATATCTGATACAAGTTGATAAATTATTGTTTCTAAATTGATTATAGCATTAATGGTAATAGTGGAAATTTTAACTAAGTCTATAGTGGTGAAAGATTTAAATGGCGAAACCACAGAAGCAAAAGGTTGGATTAAATTAATAGGCTATGAACCAGGTGACGATCCTGATGATGCTCATGGAATATTGATTGCAATTGAAGTGAATGGAAGAAAAATAGAAAGATCAGGATCCCTGGATCACACATTCTATGATGATGTGACTGGAAAAACTTATACTTTGTAAAAGCAGACCTCCTCCAGGAGGTTTTTTATTGGAGAGTCCTTTATGGAAATTAACCAATACATTAGCTTAACTAAAATGCCGCCCATTAAAACAAAACCAAGAACAAGACCATTACCTAAGGCAAAAGAAGCATACTTAGAAGCATTTAAAGACTTTGAGCAATCTCTCAATGTATTCAAAATCAAGTATGAAAAATTATTCCAATTTGAATCAACAAAGAATTGGCGATTCGATTTCCATCTTATTGAGCACAGAATTTTAGTTGAGATTTCTGGTGGCCCTTGGTCGGGTGGTCGAAAAGGTAAGCTTAAAAACAAGGCTTGGGGTATGGATCGATATGATCATGCAAACGAGATGGAGTATAGCGTAATAAGAATAGAATCAGCCAATAGATATTAGATTGATGAACTTTGTCCATTGCAAATTGAAACTACTCTTACTTCTCAGTGGCTTAAGAATCTAAAGACACACACATTAAATTGAGAAAAACATAATTTTTCAAAGATATATGTCAATTATGAATTTTTACAAAATTATAGAATGTTACGTATTTCATTAAGATAGAATTTATTGAGCATTGTATATTTAGATATTTAAAGGATAATTATGTTTTCTTCCATGGTTTTTACATGCCCATCGTTAATGTTAAAAAGCTTGATAATATTCTTAGTAAATTGATTGAAACTAAAAGAATTCCAAAAATAATTTTAATTGGTTATAAATCATATAGTGAGCTTATGAAAGACCGTAAATTTTTTGAAGATGTAGTCGGTTCATCAATGAAACCCAGCAAAAGAACTTATAAAAATATCAAAATAAAAGTCACCCAAGATGACAATCAACTTGAAGTTAGATGTTTTTCTTGAATTTTTGAAAACTCTATTAACATAAAATTAAAATGGGTTTGCTTATTTTTCAAATTGAGAGCAATAATAGATCAAAATATTGTATTAGTATCGTACTCTAATGAATAAGAATAAATTGTTAGTGGTTCTGATTGCTGTATTAATCGTTAGTATCTTTTTACTAGGTTTTACTGTTTTTAAGATTTCTCAAGAAAAAAATAAAAATAACCTTTTAAAACTTGTTAGTGATGCTAAAAATTCTTTAGTCGATATAGTTAAATAGAGTTACTATGTTTATATGTATTTAAATAATGAAAAAACCATATAAATGGTTTTTTCAAAATTATTAAGCTATTTAGTGATTAAATCTTTTTTTTCTTGATTTGGTTTTTGTTTCTGTGGCTCTTTATTAGGAGCCTTTTCATCATCTTTAGCTGGATTTTGAGGCTGATCACTTGAGTTTGAATTAAATTTGCTTCCATTAGCAAAGGTAGAGTATTGATTGAAAGAAGACTTTTTAGCAGAGTTTCTATTTACTAACATGATTTTCTCGATTTCTCTTGCCGAATATTCGACTTAACTACATTGACATATAAAAGATAGTTACATTGATGCTTTATCAGAGTGCCTATGTAGATAAGTGTGAAGATTAGATTTATTTTTCTCATTTATATTTCACGAATTTTTTTAAGTATTTTTATAGTTTGATGAAATATAAGATTAATTTAATTATCTTTTTAAAAATTTAAAATATATGTTGTATTTTTATGTTATTTTTTATTGATGGTTTTAATTTTGTATTACATTTAAGAATAATTAATTGGTTAAAATAATAGTACTGAATTTTCAGTAGATGAATAAAGAGTACGAAATGAAAAATGGCATTTATTCGTTAATTTTTAAGAGTGAAGGGAAAGATTTTGGAAACGGAATTTTAGTTGTTGAGGATGAGCGTGCTTTAGGAGGGGATTTAATATATGTATATAAAGGTGAAGTTGAAGGAAATACATTAGTTTTAGAATTAACTCAACACAATCAACATGCTCATTCAATTTTTGGAAACTTAAATGCATTAAAAGTAAACTTAAATTTATATTCAGAATCAAATGGTTATATTCTTAAAGGAAATGTTGAAAATTTACAGACTGTACCATTGATTGTTGATGCTAAGTTTATTGGGGATTTAAGTTAATTATTATTATGTTACTGATATAACTAAAATTATTGTTTCTTTATGTTAGGTGCGGAATGCTGAAACAAAATACACAGAATGAAGGAATTTCGTTCTGTGTATTAAATAGCTCAATAGTAATTAAGGATAATTTCAAAAATATCATGGTTTTATCTTCGAGTTTGTGAGGTCGGTTTTCCATTGTTTATCGTACTATGTTTTGGAAAGGGTGTGTTTAGATTAGGTTGATCAAAATGATCTCTATCATCAACAGAAGATTCTACTATTGGCGAATCTTTATTGTGAGGAGTGGGATCAAAATTTGTTCTATTAATGTCCTGATCAGTTGGTTTTTTTGGACCTCTGAAATTGTTACTTGATTTTAACATTTTATTCACGCTAATTTTAATAGTGAATAATAATTGTATTCTTGTTTTATCGTTACATTGATATATTTTTAAGACTATTTAGTTGGTTTGTGTTTTCTTTATTTTGGTTAGTTTTATAGTTTATTTTATTAAAATAATTTTAGTTTTTAATTTCTTCAATAATACTTTTTAAATAACATTATTTTTATTTAGGAAATTCAATGGAGCAGATCAGACCATTTCCACCAACTGAGCTAATTGATCAAGCAGATGAAGAAGAAGCAATACGATTATCACCTGCAGCAGATCTTAAAGAATGGGTGGTAAACAACTTTCTAACGCTTGGTGGTGCATTATATAACCCTGACCATGATCACATAGCAGAGCTATTACACGACGATGAAACCTTTTTAGCTTTAGCTTGGGCGTCATCTGCCGCCGTTGCTAAAAAGAGAATGGTATTAGGTCAATGTGAAAAAGTTATGTTTAACCAAGGTGGATGGCGCAAAGCTCGGCAAGAGCAGCAAATGCGCGACTGGTTTGGATTTGTTCCTGTTTATCTCATCACTATTGATGCAAGCTTTTGTGAACGTGCGAACGATCGTGAATTCTGTGCTTTGATTGAGCATGAGCTTTACCATATCGGTGTAGAACGTGATGAGGATGGAGAAATACTCTATAGCGATCATACAGGCTTACCTAAGCACTATTTAGCTGGCCATGATGTAGAGGAATTTATCGGGGTGGTCAAACGCTGGGGAGCAAGCGAGAACGTCAAGCGATTGGTTGAGGTAGCTCAAAACCCGCCGTTTGTATCAGATTTTAATGTATCTGCGTGTTGTGGAACTTGTGTGATCAATTGAGCCTCTTGGCTCTTTTTTTTGCCTATTTACCCTTACGTAGTCTTACGAAGGGGTGGTTATGGCAACACTTAAAGAGCCTGTGAAAATATTTATAGTTCAGTCTCTTGCTTGCTTTGAAACCCCTCAACAAGTTGTAGATGCTGTAAGAGAAGAATTTGGTATTGAAATTGAACGGCAGCAAGTTGCCTCATATGATCCAACAAAAGCAACATGTAGAGGAATGAGTAAAAAGCTTAAGACACTTTTTGAACATACCCGCGAACATTTCAAGAAAAATATATATGACATTCCATTAGCCAATAAAGCGGTACGCCTTAATGAACTCCAAAAGATGTATGTCGATTGGAAGAATAATAAAGTAAAAAAACAAAGCATCATTAAACAGGTTAAGGATGAAATGTATGGTTATGAAATTCAATTATTAGATGAGCAGCTTAAACAGCTTGAAATAGACAGAATTAAAAACGGAGATGGTGAAGGCGCTGATGATCCTACACCAGTAAAAGTAACTATTCAGGTTGTTGATGCGAGTAAAGAAAATGCCGAACATAAATCCGACTCTGAATGTACCTCAGGCTAATTTTCTACAGCTCAAAAATAAGTTTCGTGCATTTGTCGCAGGATTTGGATCTGGTAAAACTTGGGTGGGATGTTCAAGTCTTTGTGATAAGTCTTGGGAATTTCCGAAAGTACCTTTGGGCTACTTTGCACCAACCTATCCTCAGATACGAGATATTTTCTTTCCTACCATAGATGAAGTTGCTTTTGACTGGGGCCTTAAGACCAAGATTTATGAGTCAAATAAGGAAGTTGATATTTACTATGGTCGCCAATACAGAAGTACAGTTATTTGCCGTTCAATGGAAAAGCCTCAAACAATTGTTGGTTTTAAAATTGGTCATGGCCTAATTGATGAACTTGATGTCATGCCTACGCTTAAAGCACAACAAGCATGGCGAAAAATCATTGCTCGTATGCGTTATAAGCAAGCGGGTTTAATCAATGGTATTGATGTGGCCACCACACCTGAGGGATTTAAATTTACACATGAACAGTTTGTAAAAGAGGCTAACTCAACACCTCAGAAACGAGCACTTTACGGAATGATTCAGGCTTCAACCTATGATAATGAAGCAAATTTACCTGATGATTATATTTCTTCGTTATTCGAGTCCTATCCACCTCAGCTCATTTCTGCATATTTAAAAGGGCAGTTCGTAAACTTAACTAGTGGCGCTGTATATCCTGATTTTGATCGAAAATTAAATCATACCAATGAAGAGATTAGACCTAATGAGTCTTTACTCATTGGTATGGACTTTAACGTTTTGAAAATGGCTGCAGTTATTTATGTCATACGTGATGGTAAGCCCCTAGCATTGGATGAGATGGTTGGGGTAAGAGATACACCAACAATGGCAACTTTACTTATTGAGCGCTTTCCATTTCATGAAATGACAGTAATTCCTGATGCAGCAGGGCAATCTACATCATCTAAAAATAGCAGTGAGTCAGATCACCAAATATTACGAGATAAGGGTTTTAGGATTGAAGTGGATGGAATAAACCCTGCAATTAAAGATCGGATTAACGCAGTAAATGCTCTGATTCTTAATGCAGAGGGTGAGCGAACACTTAAAGTAAATACCAACAAATGCCCACGTTTTACAGAAACGCTAGAACAGCAAATTTATGATGATTTTGGAATGCCGGATAAAAAATCAGGTTTAGATCATGTAGGAGATGCTGGTGGTTATCCATTGGCAAAGCGATTCCCGATTATAAAACCTGTAACCAGCCTTAAAGACATTTCTATTTTTGGACGAAGAAAATGACAGGAATAACATCACTGCACACAGAATATAGTGCAAATATTAATGCTTGGACAAAAGTGGATGATGTTTGTAAAGGGCAGACTGCAGTTAAAGCTAAAGGAAAACGTTATTTACCTGTTCCACAAACTTTTGAAGAAGATGACAGATACACAGAGTATTTGGATCGAGCTGTATTTTATGGTGTAACTGGCCGAACTCTGAAAAGCAACATTGGTTTAGCTTTTAATAAGCTTCCTGATTTCAAACGACCTGAAGAATTAGAGTATTTAGATCGTAATGCTGATGGATCTGGGCGTTCGATTTTCCAAACATCACAATACATGTTGAGTTTAATCCTCAAGCATTATCGTTGTGGTGTGTATGTTGATTATCCAGAAGTAGCTCCCAGTCGTAACCGGGAGGAAGATAAACAAAAGAATGCATTTCCAATGATTCATGTCCTAAAAGCAGCCTCAGTTGAAGATTGGGACCATATTATTTTGGGCAATCAGAAAAAGCTTTCTTTCGTAAAGATTCTTGAAACTGTCTCTACACGTACTGCCGACGGTTTTGGCCGTGACGTTAAGAAACAATATAGATTTTTAAGACTGGATGAAGGTGAGAATGGCCATACATATACAGTTCAAATTTATAAGCAGAATGATAAAGGCGAGTGGGTGGAAGATAAAAAATATACCCCTACAGATTATCATGGAAAAGCCTGGTCATATATTCCATTCACATTTTGTGGAGCTGTAGATAATACAGATGAAATTGATAACGCACCTTTGCTTGAACTCGCAGATTTAAACCTTGCTCATTACCGTAACAGCGCTGATGTTGAAGAATCAGGTTTTGTTGTTGGTCAACCCATTATTTCAATGCCTGATGTGACTCATGAGCAATACGAAATTGCAAAGAATGAAGGTTTAACTGTGGGTTCGCGCCGTGGCTTCCCAACCAAAATTGAAATTGTACAAGCAGAAAGTAATAACTTGGCCAAACAATTGATGACAGACAAATGGGGACAAATGAAAGAAATGGGTGCTCGCCTAATTGAAGTGGGATCTGCTAATAAAACTGCAACTCAAGCCGATAATGAGGATTCTATTCAGCATTCTGTCGTCTCTTTGGCAGTATCAAACATTAGTGAAGCACTTCAAATGGCTTTGCGTTGGTGCGCGAAATTTGCATTACCTAACCATGACATAAAACCAGATGAATTAACTTATGTGATTTCTCAAGATTTCAATAAGCAGAAATACAGCGTAGAACGTTCAAAACTGATTTTAGAGATGGTGCAAGGTGAGTTAATACCACCAGAAGTTCTTTATCAATATGAGCAAACTGGAACGTTCTCAGATGCTAAATGGGAAGATATCGAGAAAAAGATAGATGAATATCGGATGAGCAAGCCATTAGGTGGTTATCAGCCATACCAAGGTGTAGATGATGAAAGATCAAATGATCCAACAAGCAGTACTTGATGCCTTAAATCAACACAACTCATATCTTCAACGACTTTCTTCAGCATCAGTTAATGAAATTTTAAAAACGTTTGATGGTTTATCTATCGAGATGTTAAATAAGCTTCAAAATTTGCTAATCGAGCTAAACGAAGCTGAAAAGACGATTTTGGTCAGTGGTAAATACAAGACCTCTTCATTGAAAGATATTTTAGGAATTTTGATGAATTGGCAGCAATCAATTTCTGTCGTGCTTCCTGAGATATTTACAGCTTCAGCAATTGCTTTAGCAGTTCATGAGGCTGGATTTATTTATGCTTTAGCTGAAAAGAAGCAACCTAAATTAGAAGGTGACAAGCTTTTTAATAAGTTTAGGAAAGTTCCTTATGCTGAAGGTCAGCTGATCGATCTGATTTTTCCAAATATTGCTGAGGATGTCCGTAAAAAGGTTGAATATGTTATTCGTGATGGTATTTACCAGGGACAAACGAGTCAGAAAATTGTTCAACGGATCAAGGGGACTAAAAAGCTAAATTACTCAGATGGTTTATTAAATCAGACCCGTAATGCGATAGATGCCGAAGTTAGAACTGCAAGATCACATGTCAGTAATATTTCATATCTGGATACTTGGAAAGCATTAGGCTTCAACTACACAAAAGATGTGGCAACATTGGATGGGCGTACAAGTTTAGGCTGTGCTGCCAAAGATGGGCGCATACAACAAATTGGGGAAGTTCATCAGAAACCACCATATCACCGCCGTTGCCGAACTATTCAAGTAGGTTGTGATAAAGATGGTGATTTAGCTGGTATACGTCCTTTCGTTTCAGATAAGAGAGCTGTCAAAAATATTCCTAAAGATCAACGTGAAAGCAAGATAGGTCAGGTGGATGCGAATTTAACGTATAAAGAATGGTTTGCGCGTCAGGATGAATCTTTTCAAAAAGAATGGTTAGGTCCATCGAAATACAAACTCTATTCAGAAGGTGGGTTTTCAATTGATAAATTTGTTGATCCATTAAGTGGAAAGGCATTCACGCTTAAGGAATTGAGAAAAAATGATATCAAAACTCTTAATGATTTAAGTTTGTAATTACAATTTGTAAAACTATTTAAAACGAAGTAAAGATTATTTAAGGTATAACTTAACTATGTAAAAAGTCTTTTAATTTTAAGGGGGGTGGAAAATGCAAGAAAAATATTTTTATCTTAAAACGTTTGACCTGAAAATTGAGGATGGGCTTGAGCATAATGTTATTAATGTTGGTCTTTTTACTTCAAGACAAAATGCAATAGAACATCTAAAAAGCTTAGGCAAAAATTTAGAATCTGAAGGTTATGAATTTGCAATTATTGAGTTATCAGTAATTTCTTAATTTTTTTAAAATCAATACGACCGCCGAAAGGCGGTTTTTTATTGCCTGAAATTCGGATGAATAAGGCGTAACGAGCGGATGCTCAATTTTAAAAGGTGGAAACCTATGAAAATCAAAACTGTAGTTGTTGAAGGTAAAACATACGCTGAAGTGAACGAGCAAGGTTTGCCTGTTTATGTTCATGATGATGGTAAAGAAGTAGGTTTTGATGCTGCCCATGCGGTACAAAAAATCAGTTCTTTAAATGCGGAAGCTAAAACCCATCGTGAAGCAAAAGAAGCAGCAGAAACTAGTTTGAAAGCATTTGAAGGTCTTGATGTTGAAAAAGCCAAACAAGCTTTGACTACTGTCCAGAATCTTGATGCTAAAAAATTGATTGATGCTGGTGAAGCAGAGCGTGTTCGTAATGAAGCGATTGCATCAGTAACACAGTCATTCGAGCAAAAATATAATCCACAAATTGAGCAATTAACCAAAGATCGTGACACATATCAACAGCAATTACATAGTGAATTAATTGGTGGTGGATTCGCTCGATCTAAATATATTGCAGATAAATCAGCTGTTCCTGCGGATGTATTTCAAGCGATGTTTGGCAAAAACTTCAAAGTTGAAGATGGAAAGCCAACTGCTTATGACAACAACGGTCAAAAGATTTATTCACGTACCAATCATGGTGATGCAGCTGGTTTTGATGAAGCCTTAGAGATTCTTGTTAGTGGATATCAACACAAAGATTCTTTACTTAAAGGCTCTCAAGCAGGTGGTGGTGGCTTTAATGGTCAAAGTGGGCAGGGTGGTGGTAAATCAATGTCACGTCAAGGTTTTGAGCAATTAAGCCCTACTGATAAAGCATCATTTATGAAAAGTGGCGGTGAAATTGAATCTTGATTTGTAAATATCTTACAGCCTGCATTAGCAGGTTTTCTTATTTTTGGAGTCCAATAAATGGCTAATAATTTAAATGGTTTACTACCTACGCTTTACAGTGCTATGGATATCGTATCTCGTGAATTAACAGGGTTTATTCCAGCTGTTACGCGTGATAGTACAATTGAGCGTGCCGCCGTGGGGGATGACGTAAAAATTCCTGTAACTACAGTTGCCGGCGCACAAGATACTGTGCCTGGTGTAACTGCGCCTAATGCTGGTGATGGCACAGTTGATAATGTGGTTGCGAAGATTACTAAATCTCGTAATGTGCCGATTCGTTGGAATGGTGAGGAAACTCGCTCACTTCAAAATGCTGGAACGTATCAAACAATTATGGCTGATCGCTTTGCACAAGCGATGCGGACATTGATTAATGAAGTTGAATATGATTGCTGGCTTGAAGCATATAAAGGTGCTGGTGGTGCATATGGTGTGGCTGGCTCTACTCCATTTGCTGTAGCAGCTGATATGACCGACTTTTCAGGCATTTTAGGTGTATTAGAGCGCAATGGCGCACCACGTAATGACCTACAGTTAGTTTTAGGACATTCGGCAATTGGTAACTTCCGTGGTAAGCAATCACAGCTCTTTAAAGTAAATGAAGCTGGAAGTGCTGATTTACTGCGAAATGGTATGACTGACCGTGTAATGAATTTTGCTATTCGCCACTCTCATTCAATTGGTATTCACACTAAAGGATCTGGTGCTGACTACTTGGTAAATGGTGCACCTGCAATTGGTGATAAAACATTAACTGTTGATGGTGGTACTGGTACTGTTTTAGCTGGTGACATTCTGACTTTTGCTGGTGACACCAATAAATATGTTTCGGGTGGGCTGCTTGGTGCCAACCTTTCATTAAATGGAGGGCTAATTATTGAACCTGCAGATAATTCGGTTATTACTCTTGGCTCATCTTACACGCCGAATGTAGCATTCTCTCGCTCTGCAATCGCATTAGCAACACGTGCACCTGCACTACCCGAAGGTGGTGATAGCGCAGATGACCGCACTACCATTGTTGATCCTTTAACTGGATTGGCTTTTGAAGTATCGGTGTATCGTCAGTACAAACAGGTTGTGTATGAAGTTGCTTTAGCATGGGGTGTAAAGGCTGTTACTAAGCGTCATATCGGTTTGCTAATTGGGTAATGGTTTGGGCGTCTTGCGCCCATTTCTTTTTTAAGGAATAAAAAATGTTAGCAAAAACTGTAAAAATTAAAGATGGTGAAGATTTTCGCATCATCAACGAATCGGATTTTCAGCTTGGCCAGCATGAATTGTGTGAGGGTGAAGAACTTTCTATCAACCCCTTAACTGTAGATGTTGAGGTTGGAATTACATCAGAACTCCAAGCTGTGATTGATGACGCAAAGGCAGAATGTGAAAAGGTTGTTGTTGAGAATAAAGATCTAAAACAACAATTGGAATCATTAAAGACTGAGCTTTTGCACGGTCAGCCTACTGATTTGACTGGTTTGGTACCTACTGAGCAATTCGATGCTGTAGCACTTGATCTAACCCATACAAAAGAGCAACTAGCCACCGTGCAGGGTGAATTTATTGCCTTTAAAAATGATGTTGGTGCAATGAAAGAACGTATCTCTGAACTTCAGTTAGTTGATTATTCAAAACTTAAAGTAGATGAACTTAAAGATGTTCTCAAACTGAAAGGAATTGCATTCTCATCTGATGCAAAAAAAGATGATTTGCTGGCCCTATTGCCAAAGGAATAACACCGTGAGCTTTATTACTATTTCAGAAGCTGAATCTATCCTTGGTGCTGACTTTGTCGATGATAGTGATAAGGCTCGTCTAGTTTTGCTGGCCAATACATGGATGAAGAATGAAATAGGTTTTGTTCCTAATCCAATAGATCCTTTATTGCAAGATGCAGCATGTGAAATTGTGAAAGGCATTAAAGCCGGTGTGATTTATTCAGGAGTATCACGGCAAACTACAAGCGAGCGTGTTAAGGCCGATACAGTTGAAGTTGAAGAGTCATTTGTAGAAGGAAGTCGTGAAATTTCTGAATTTGAACAGATTGCTAAAGCATTTATAAATTCGCTGGATCTAAAACCTAAGGGATTCACATTCAAGGTGTATCGTGGATGAGAGATAAGATTCAATCTAAAGTGGCTAAGGCCTTTAATACTAAGCTTGCAGATGCCATCACAAATTTCACATGTTCCAAAGAAATCCAGTCAGGTGAATTCGACTTTGAAACACAAACTTATCCTATCGTGACTGTTGAACAATACTCTGGACGTGGTGTATTTGGCTCATATAAGCGCGATTTGGTAAAGCCTATTGATTATCAAGTTGAGGATACAAAAGCTACTGTGCTTCAAAATGAAGTGAATGGAATACCTCAGATTGAAGATGTTTGGGTAACTTCTAAAGGTAGATTTGAAGTTTTAAATGTTGGTGAGGATCCGAGTGGAAGTATTTGGGTTTTACAGTTGAGGAAAGTTGCAAATTAAATTGGTTGTGATATTTAATATTATCAAATTACTTAAATATCTTAACAATGAAATTAATTTTTTTCTCTGCTTTACTATCACTTTCTATAAATGTGTATGCACTCGAAGATCCAAGTCGTTACAGACAATGTTTTGATTCGGCAGGAAAAAATAAAATCAGATCTTGTCTTGTTGTATATGGTACAAATAAAGATAGTAAGTACACTGAATTAAGCTTTAGAGATAAAACTTACCATATTAAACAGCCTATAGCGTGTAAAAGTGAAGATTGTGAATATGAGATGGGCGAAGATTTGAACTATCTTACAGAAGCAGAAAAATACTTTTTAGATAGAAGATTGAAAGTGATAAATAGTAATTCAAATACTAAAATTTGGTCATGCTATAAACAAGTTAGTGGTGAAATTAATGTTTGCTTCAAGGTTAAATAATATTTAACCCACTTCGGTGGGTTTTTTAATGGGTGGAACTTATGAGTTGGAACGGGCTAAGACCATCACAATTCACACTCCAAGTTTTGCGTGATGGCTCAGAATTACAAAGAAAAATCACAGCAGCAATGCTTCAAGGTGTGATCATTAGAAGTCCAGTTGATACAGGGGCTTTCAGAGGCAACAATCGAGTTTCAATTGGTAGTGTCGATTACACCAAAGACTTTCAGAAAATAGATAAATCAGGTACCACTACCATTGCAGATGGAATGGCCAAAATACTGAGTGTTCAATTAGGGATGAGAGTCTTCATTAGTAATAATTTGCCTTATTCAATTGCTCTTGAAAATGGGCATTCTGGGCAGGCACCTTTAGGTATTTATTCAATCACATTCCAGTCAGTTACGAGTAGATATAAATGATGACTTTATCAGAGGCTGAATTGGCGATATACAAGCGTATAGGTCAATTTACTGGTGTGGAAAAAACAAATCTTCGTATTGAAAATCAGAAAACTCCAGATGGTAAACCATTTGATCCACCATCAAATAAACTTTGGTGCAAAGTTTATATTCAGTATGGAGATAGTTTGATTGCAGGTATTGGAAATGGACCCTGTATTCGAGATATAGGCACTATTTCAATCCAATGCTTTGCACCAAAGAATTCAGGCACGATTGAAATGACAAATCTATGTGTTAAATGGAGAGACTACTTACAATCCTTTGGTGTTTCATTTCTTGAAGTCTATAAAGTCCATGCACCACAAGATATGGATGATGATAATTTTTACGCTAAGATAGTTAGAGCAGAATTTAGGGTGAATTGAGATGGATACAGATTACTTGCGCTTTAAAAATGAGCGCCAAGAGTTAATAAATAATATAAAACTAGCTTCCGGATCACCACTTGATTTAGAAAGTAAGTCAATCTCAGAATTAATGCGCATCTATTTTGCAACAATTGATAGTCAGTGTTCAAAATGTGGAGGGCATATCACAAAGTTATCATTCACATCTATTTACCCAAATAATAAATCTTGAGTACTTGAAAAATAAATTAATATCAGATTGAAACATAGCCACTAAGTAAATTATCACCTACCTCCTTAAGGGAGGTTTTTTTATGCCTAAATTAAGGAGAACTTAATGAGTTCTGGAGCTAAACAATTAACCCGAGTTGGTTTTGAAGCATCACCTGGTGTGATTGCAACAACTTGGAATACATTTGCATTTACCACTAATGGTTTAGATGCATCAGCACAAACCACCGAATCGCAAACGATCAAAGATTCACGAATTGCAGCCGGTACTTTAGTAACTGGTGTTGAAGTGCAAGGTGATATTGAATCCGAATGGGCTTATGGCATTCAAGATAAAGTCTTAGAGCTAGTTGCCTTCAATGCTTGGAATAGTAACGTTTTGACCTTTGGCGGTACAACTCGAAAAACGCTTTCGATTATTCGTGGCTTTAGTGATATCGATAACTTCCAAGTTTTCACTGGTTGCCACATTAACCAGTGGACTTTATCGATTCCTGATATTGGTATCGTAACCTCTAAATTCGCAATTATGGGAATGAAGCGCACAGCTTATGAGGTAGCTCCGACTGGTACCGTAACACCGGCAGTGGATGCAGTACCTTTAACTAGTCTATCTACCGGCGACATTCTCATTGATGGTGAAAAGAAACCAGGAATGTGCATCACTCAGATTGAATTAACCATTGATAATACAATGCAGATTCAGAAGTGCTTAGACTATGAAAATAACATTGCCGCAATCTTAGAAACTATTATGAAAGGCAGTGGTAACTTTACAATTGCATGGTCCAAAAACACTGCAGAGCTTTATGAAAAACAATTCTTAAATGAGCCGATCGGCCTTGAATATTCATTGAAAGATACTGCAGGTAATAAATACACACTCAAACTACCTAAGGTTCAAGTATCTGCGCCTTTGCCAAGTGGTGGAGCTGGTGATGTATTAACCACCCAATTCTCGTTCACAGTCGCGGATGTTGCACCGACTCTTACACGTATTCCTGTAGTTGCGGGGCCTTAATCATGTTAATTGAAATCGAAGAACAGAAGTCCATTGAATACGTTCAAGAATGGTTTGATTTTAAAGATGGCGTGAAATTACTCATTGCAAGTATTGATAAGCCATCATTTCAGCGTTCGCTTGAACTCAATGGGATTCAGGCCGAGCAAGAGCTTGCAGGCATTAAGGCCGTTACAGATGAGGGTGCAGTTAAAGCCAAATTAGGTTTTAACCGAGCTGTTTCACATTTGTTGCTTGGTTGGATTGGTTTAATTAGTAAAGATAAAAAGCCGATCGAATACAGCGCGCAAAATGCAGAGCTGATTTGTACAAGCTCAAAGCAATCACTTGAAATTATTGTTTTCATCATGGACAAGGCCAAAGTGATCCATGACTCTAAGATTGAAGAGATTGCTGATGAAGTGGGAAAGTCCTCAAGCACTACGAACAAAGAAACATCAAATGGTGCGAAGAAAAAACAACAGAAGTCTACCAAAAGCTCGGCATAAAACCACCTGAGCGATTAGAACCAAGTTTCACGGCAGATCACATCATCAAAGCCTTTAATTTAATTTCAAAGGCTCGACGTTTTGTTACCTTTCCTCAGGGCGGTGGGTTCTATGACTCACTCACTCTTGCGGACATTAAAAGCTATTTTGATGTGTACGGTTGTGACTTAGATCGAGGGCTTTTTGTTGAATGTATTTTTGCGCTGGATGGGAAGTTTTTGAGTGAAATAAATAAGGGATAAGAGCTATTAAATCAAAACTTCTAACAAATTTTATTTAGAGATGCACGTATAAGAGAGAACAATATTCGTATGGTTTTCTTGATTCCAAAACAAAACCCCGAGAGTTGGCGCTTTCGGGGTTTTTTACATCCGCTTAACCGCAAAGAAAAGAGGAGATATATCTATATGGAAGATTTTATCAAACTAATTAACTGGTGTCTAATGGAGATAAATAAGATGAAATCATGGCGTTTTATAGCAATCCTAATAACAGTGATTGTATGTGTATACATCTGGAAGAATTAAATGTGCATGAATGTTCAAATCACTGGTGAAATGAGTCAAGAAGCTGCGGATAAAGTAAAAACCATCAATTCTATTGCAAATTTGATACTTAAATTAGGAATAGCTAGTTCAGCTCTAATAGTCTCATTTGCATATTTTTACTCTCAAGTTCTGAAATAAACCGATCTACAAATGATCGATAAGTAACTTTATCGGATTTCTTTCCCCTCGAATATTTTTTGTTCTATATTTTAGCTTCACAATTATAAGGAATTTAACGTGAAAAAATTAACAATGGCTATACTAACGGGATTGATGAGCACAAGTGGATGGAGTGTTTGCACATATAGTTTAGATGCAACAAACTCACAAATTTCAAGTTTTGGAGCAGTTCCTTTTTCTAATAAATCAGCACAATCTGTCTCTGAGAATGTGACAAGTGCTAATAAAATGTATATGGCTGCTTCGACTGGAGGAATTAGTGGTTTTCTTGAAAATGGAGGAACTGGCGATAAAAATTTACCGAGTACTGGAGTTGTAGCGTTTGAAGTTGAAGTACCTAAGTTTTTACTAAATAAGCCAACTAATGGAGAGGTAGAAACTGATATCTTATTATTTAGCAAAGATACAGTAAACCAAGGTGTATTCTCAGGAATGATCTATCTACATAGTGGATATAATAATGTTTCTGCTTATCCCGAAAATGCTAGGGTGGGTGGGATGTTATCTGGTGGGGCATACACAATGAACAATGGTCAAATGACTATTAGTAACACAAGTGTAACCATTCCAAATACTGCAGTATCACTACCCCTAAACTCAAATTATAGAATTGGTGTCTACCTCAACCAAAGCTCTAAACAGATTGGACTTATTGTTAATGGAGTTAATAAAGGGTATTTGTTTAATTATGAGAAAAGCTTATTAAATTTAGGAATTATATTAGGGCTGACTACGTCAAGACTCACTACATCCGATAATGTCTTAAATCAAGAAATTAAATTGTCATTGATTACTGATAAGAATCAACTTCAGTTCTCTTACCCATCAGGCACCAAAGACATCTGTGGCAACACCATCTAAAAGCTGAAATTTATTTAACCTCCTTCGGGAGGTTTTTTTATACCTGTAGCCCGCCTTTCCTGCGGGCTTTTTTTCATCCGTAGGAAAGTAAAAAATGGCCGAACAACGTAGCACACTCATTATTGAAATTAGCTCAGAACAAGCAGCACGTAATGCACGTGCATTAGATCGAGAGCTACAAAGTATCGAACGCACTGGTAATTACGCAACCACTTCAATGAACTCTATGTCAGTGGCAGCACGTCAATTGGCAGGATATTTGGCAGGAGTTGTGACTGTTGGTACTGCGATTGCTAAGATGGATGATTGGACTAATCTTAACAACCGTTTGCGCCTAGTAACTACTAATCAGAAAGCCTTAAATGTGGCAATGCAAGATACATTTGATATTGCTCAACGATCTGGTGCAGTTTGGGGTGGTACTGCAACCATCTATCAAAAGATCCAATACAACAGCGAAAAATTGGGTTTAAGCCAAGAGAAAGTTGCCAAGATCACAGAGTCTATTTCCAAATCAATTAGTAACTCAGGTTCAAGTGCTCAAGCAGCTAGTGCAGCTTTATACCAATTAGGCCAGTCATTCGATAAATCATCATTAAACGGTGATGAGTTCGTTTCGATGAGTGAAAACGCTGGCTACTTAATGGAAGTGTTTGCAAAAGGCTTAGGTGTAACTCGTGCTGAATTGAAAGAAATGTCTTCTCAAGGATTATTGACTACTGACAAGATGGTTCAAGCAATTGAAAAAATGTCAGGTTCAATTGAAGGAGATTTTGGAAAAACTAATTTCACTATCGGACAATCTTTCACTCAGTTGTCTAATGCTGTGACTAAGTTTGTTGGAGAATCAGGGCAAGTTACAGGTGCTGCGTCTACTATTTCTGGTTCACTTAGCTTGCTTGCAGAAAACTTAAATACAGTAACGAACATTGCCATGATCGGTGGTGCTTATTGGCTTGGAACTTATATTCCAGCACTTTATACAAGCACAATGGCGGGTTATGGAAAAATTAAGCAACTTACTGAACAGACAGCTATTCAGTATGCAGCTATCCAAGCAGAGCGGATAGCAGCTGCTCAAGAACTCACATCAGCAGAGGCTCGTGTTGTTTCAACACAGGCAACTTTGGCGGCAATTGCAGCTGAAAAAGCCTTAGAGGTTCAAAGATTAAAGGAGCAAATCAATAGTATTGGTCGGACTGCATCAATAACACGAATGGCTCAACTTAGAAGAGTTGAAACACAAGTAACTGCAGAATTAACACTTGCTCAAAACGCTTTGGCTACATCTCAAAGCCGTGTTAATGCCGCTCAAAACATGTCAATGGGGGTTGGTCGTGGATTGTTAGGAATTCTTGGTGGACCAGTAGGATTAGGTTTAACTGTTGCAGCTGTTGCTGGTTCATATCTAATGCTTAAAGATAGTACCAAAGATACAACTACCACACTTGATTTACAAAAGAGCACTGTAAGTGAGTTGGTTGAAGAATATTCAAAGTTAGATGAGCTTCAAAAACGTACAACATTGCGAGAGCTCGAAAAGCAAGTTAAAAGCTTGGCCACTAGTTATACAGTTGCTTATTCAGATTTGAGTGCAATGATTGGATGGCTTGAAGAGTCTGGCTCAGTGTCTGAATCTACAGCAAGAGAAATCAATAAGCTGTTTAAAGAATATAATAAGGGCAAAATAAGTTCGTCTGAATTTGCAACAGCAGTGAACAATCTATCGGGAGTGCAGAAAAAGCATAAAGTTGAAATCGATGAGTTGACTACAGCCCATGCAAAAGCTAATGCAGAATATAAAAAGGTTAAAACTGCTCAACAAGCATTAACCAATCAAACTTCATCTGCAATAAAGGCAAATAAGGATGAAACAGACTCCATCCTTCTTAAGAAGAAAGCTCTTGAAGAGTCAAAAAAGGCCTATGACAGTTATAAGTCAGGAGCTTTTGATGATATTAAAGAAATGGCAGCAAGGGCTAAATTGCAAAGTATGGGGCAGTCAGATGCCTTAATTGAGCAAAACTTGAAGGTTTTAAAAGCATTAAATTTTGATCCACTTAAAACTAAGACTCCTTACGCACAGGAAATGTTTAAGGTTGCTGATATTTCGGCAAAAATGAAGGAAAAAGAGGATTCAATTACCCAAGCGAAAAAAGATCAAACTAAGGAGCTTGAGAAGCAACTTAAAGTCTTACAGGTTAACGAAAAAGTTAAGGCTAATGCTGCTAAATATAACTTCGGAGGATTGGAAACCCAATATGGGCTTTTGCCAGGTTTACTGTCAGGTATCAATATGCAAGAGTCACGTGGTAAAGCCGATGCAGTTGGCCCAATGACGAAGTATGGTACAGCAAAAGGTGGATTTCAATTTCTTGATGATACAGCTAAGCGTTTCAAATTGACCGGAGGCGATGTATTTGATTTAGGTAAATCCGCAGAAGCGGCCGCTAAATATCTGCAAATTCTCTACAAAAAATTTGGATCTTGGGATAAGACTATTTCTGCTTACCACGCTGGCGAAGGCAATGTAGATAAAGGCACAAATATTGGACCAGTAAATCGTCAATATGTTCAAAATGTAAAAGGCTATATTGCAGGAACAAATGGTTTTGAAGGCTCAACTAAAGACTTTGATACTTCTATCAATGATTTAGTTAAGTTTTTGCAAGTTAAGCAAGATATTGAACTGCAATATTCAAGTGGTGAGGTTCAACGCAGAACAGAACATGAGAAGAAATTAGCAGATATTCAATCTCATTTTTCAGGTGATACTTACACAAAACTTGAGCGTCAAGAGAATGAACGATTTGCAAATGAAAATCGACTTGTTGAACTTCAATTTGACTTAAATGTGCGGGGTTGGAACTGGACAAATGAGCAACGAATTCAAAATGAAATCGACACTCAAAAAGTAACTATTTCTTTAAACAAAGAATATTCTGATATTCAAAAACAGATTGCTAAAGAGGAGGTTGATGAAAAATTTGCGTATGAACTTGAAAAGTCAAAACTTGCTAAAAATCAGCGCTTACTTCAAGCAACTGAATTTTACATGTCAGAGCTTCAACTAGCTAAGACTAGATATGACATAGAAAAAAAGCTTATTGCTCAGAGCAATGAAGACCCAGAAGAAAAAGCTTTTAAATCGCAGATGCTTGAACTTCAAAATCAAGTTGATATGAACCGGCGTTTAGAAGATGCCTCTATGGGATGGGATTCTGTTCAATCCCAAATGAATGGATCTACTAGTCGATACCAACTCAACCAATATAAATTCAGCAGAATGGGTGCATCACAAAATCTATTTGATACTCAGATAGCAGATGTTGAAAACCAAGAGCAAGAACCTGGAGCGGATTTACAAAAATTAGCTGAGGTTCGTGAACAAATTTGGGCTGCGCATAATAAACGTATGATTGATATTGAAAATCAGTATCAAACGGATTCATTGAATTTACAATTAACTCAAGCTCAGCAATTGACCGGTTCATTTGCAAATATGTTTAAAGGTATTCTTGGTGAAAGCTCAGGTGCATATAAAACAATGTTTGCAATGCAGCAGGGGTTTGCGCTTACTCAAGCGGGTATGAATTTATGGTCATCTGTTTCTGATGCTTATGCTAAAGAGCCAGGTACTGTATGGCAGAAAGTTGCCGCAGGTGCTAAGGCGGCTTTGGATCAAGGAACATTCTTAGCAATGATCCAAGCAATTACCCCTCAAGGTTTTGCAACTGGTGGCCCTATTACAGGCAAAGGCACTGGAACAAGTGATGATATTCCAATCATGGCATCCAATGGTGAGTTTATGATGCGCCAGTATGCTGCCTCTAAAATTGGGCTAGTTGCTTTAAATTACATGAATCAGACGGGTGAGATACCATTTCAGCGTGAATATATTGGCATGAAATCTCAGTACTTAGGTTCTACTCAACCAGATTTAAATGTTCAAAAATTTAAAGATGGAGGGCTAGTGGGAGTTTCTCGAATGAGTGGTGACGATGTTGATAGAAGGCAGTTTCAATCTATTCAGCATAATTCCCCACGTAGCAGTGAACCCAATATTACCATCCAAGTAAGTATTACTGATTCTGGTGTTAATACTTCAGGTGGTAATACCCAGGATCAGCGACAGTTTGCTCAAGTTGTTGGTAATGCTGTACGAACTGTGATTATTCAAGAGAAGCGTCAAGGCGGTTTGTTGTCAAAATAAGAATAGCCACTCCGGTGGTTTTTCCTTTGATTTATTGATATTTTATAAGCACTTCAAGGAGTGCTTTAGAATGAAAAGTTTATTGCTGATTGGCACTTTAGGATTATTGCCAGCTTTAGGTAATGCAGAGTTTGTAACAAACTCTAAAGGTGAAAAAGTAGAACAAAAAGACAATCAAACTTCGGCTATTGTAAGGCTCACAGATGATGATTATGTTTTAGATGGAAAATATTATGATGTAACACTTAAAGATGGTAATAAAAAAGACGTTATTGTGAATGTATCAACATTTGTAGACCAAAAAGATGGGAAAAAATTAACTAGAAATCAAGCTTTGTTTGGGATCAAAATGACAGAGATTCCAATTCTAGATGGTCTTAAAAATCGACACTCTTATGTTCCAATAAAAGTTTATATTTATCAGGTTGGTAATTCAGTAAACATTACTATCGAGTATTTTGCAAAAATTTATGGTGCAAAAAAAATAGGTTCAAATTCTAAAGACTTTACTCTGGATCAAAATGGTGAAATTCATATTGTTCAGTGAAGGATTTAAAGAAAAACGTCCTAAGTGGGATTTCTTCAATTTATTGTAGTTAATCTTCACTTTATCTTTACTCTTTGTTACATTAATTACACTTTATAACAATGGCCGTTTAAATGAATAAATTGATTTTAGCTGCAGTAATTGGATTTGCTGCAGTTTTAAGTGGGTGTGCAACATCTAGAGGACTTATTGAAATCCCAGCACCTCAACAAACAAAGCAAGCACAACAAGCATCAGATACAAAGAAAATAGTTATTGTGATTGCTGAAGATAATAGAACGTTCCAAGATAAGCCTCATTCACCCGATATTCCGTCATTAAAAGGCGGATTAGCTAAAGCTACTGCGGATGATAAAGCTAAAGCTGTAGCCCGAAAAAGAGATGGTTTTGGCAAAGCTCTTGGTGACATTCTATTAAAAAATGAGACAGTTTCAGCTTTACTTGAAAAACGAGTAACAAATGCTTTAGAGCAAGCTGGCTATGAAGTTCTCGAAAACAATGAAGAGAACAAAAGTAAAGCAGATTTGGTTCTAAACATAAAAATTAATAAATTTTGGTCTTGGTTCCAACCTGGATTTGTTTCAATCAAAATACATTCTGAAATTGACACAAATATTGTAGATGTTAAAGATCCAACTTTTAAGCCAATACATATTTATAGTAAGGTGACCAAAACAGCACAAGTTGCTAATGGTGCTAAATGGATTGAAAACATTAATCAAGCGCTTACAGACTATGAATCAAAATTGATTTTAGCACTTCCAAAGTCCAATCCTTAGTATGATATTGAAAGCAAAGCACCCTAAGGTGCTTTTCCAACAACGCCATGCTATAAACCAAACCTCCATCGGGAGGTTTCTTTTTGGCCTTAAAATTAGTATCTTGGACTAAATATACTAGAGATATATCATGAAAAGCTTAATTTTAATTTTCGGTTTATTGGTTTCAATTTTTTGTATCGAATCAAATGCTCAGGTTCAAGAAGTGCAGAGAAGTAAAGAAACTGGAATGTTAATGAAATGGATAATACCGCCAAAAATTAGAATTGATAATGAAATATTAGAAGGTTACGACAGAAATTTATTAATCTATTTAGAGACCGATGAGAATGGTAGGGTTCAAAAAGCTGAAGTAAGCAAAAGTAGCGGAGTGGATGAATTAGACAGTTTAGTATTAAGGGCTGTGAAAAGATCAAAACTCAAAGTTTGGAATGAATGGGATATAAAAACAAATCACCCATCGCGCTTAAAACTACCTTTTGAATTTTCAGTTTCCAGGGTTCCTAAATATGCTGTATATCCTGAATTTACTTATACTAATGCTGATTTAAAAGGAAGTGATAGAACGATAAGATTGAGTGTAGAGGCTAATGAAAAAGGTAAATTAACCAAAGTCAATGTTTTTCGAGGGACTGGAATAACTGTTCTAGATAAATATGTTTTAAGTGAGTTTATCAAGCAGGCAAGTTTTAAACCTTTGATTATAAATGGCAAGCCTCAACTTATCAAAACAACTGCAGATTTTAGCTTTATTTTAAGATCATCAAGTGATTAATATTCAAATACTTATTTAGCATTAAACTTAAAACCCACTCACCTGAGTGGGTTTTTTATTGGACGCAATTTATGAGCAATGAAAAATTTACATATCCATGTGATCTAGATGGAAACTCAGGCAAACAAAACTTCAATATTTTGACTTCAAAATTTGGTGATGGCTACGAACAAAATATCTCAGTAGGCATCAACAATAAAAAGGGGGAATGGCCTTACAAATTTACATCTACCAAGGAAGAGATTCTTCAAATCAATGCTTTTTTTGATCGACATAAAGGGGCTGATTCATTTCTATGGAATTCGCCATTGGATGGTGAAGTACGCGTCAAAACAGATACAAGCTATTCACCTAGTCAAGTAGGTGGAATGATCTGGACTATCTCCACCACCTTCACCCAAGTTTTTTACCCTTAAATTCAACAAATATAAGCCGCCGAAAGGCGGTTTTTTATTGCGAGAAAAATATGACTTATCAATACATTAATTTAGGAACCGCGCCAAGTGGTGCAGGTGGTGATACCTTTCGCTCAACTGGCACAAAAGTAAATGAAAACTTCACCAATAGTACCCATGCTGCAAGTCGATATGTCGGAGTGAATGCAGGCAATGTAATGGAGGTAGGGGCTTTTGGGGTTGGTGCAAAAGTAACAGGCTTTGAAAATAGCAACAAAAAGGATTTTACAGGACGTTTTTTTGCAATTGGAGAGGTAGATCCAAGTGATACGTCTAATGTCCAATCTTACAGAATGGGAATTAATATTCCATGGGTTGATAATTCAGCTTTATCACAAATCTTATTTGGCCTTAACCAAACAAACCAAGTTGGTTTTAGAACATGGGATGCGAATAATGGATGGGCACCAGAAGGGCATCGTTTATTTTATCATACTGGAAATGTGATTAAAGATAGCAATGGTTTTTTAAAAGGAGCATCCCCAGTTATTCAATTATTTGCCAATAAAATTGAATCAAATGAGGAGGCTTCTGAACAAAATCCAATATTTGAAAAAGTGGGTTTTGGCCATTACTTAATAAAAAATACTGAAGGGTTTGCAAAAGAAGGTTGGTGGATTGAAGTACCAACTGATAGCAATGGCAATCGTATTTGCGCAGTTGAATATCAAACATTAGAAAATGGTGATCTTGAAATTAAGACATTCAAGAAAAAGCTTAATGATGAGGGTGATATTGTTGCAAATTTGGATGCACCAGTTGATATTCCAAACAATGCCAATGGAGATCCTCGATGGATTGATGTGCGACTTCACTCAGTCGCTAAGCCAATTGTTAGAAAAGTACCTCGCACTGAAAAACAGCCTCGAATGGTCCAACAAGTAAAATATGCGCCACAACTCACATACATCGCTAAATATGAAGATCTATTTGATGATGTTGGAAATCTAGTCATTGTGGATGGGCAAAAATATCAAAAGTCAGTTACCCATATTCAAACAGATAAAAATGGTACGCCAATCTTGAGCAATCAACCCGTTATCAATGATAAAGGCGAGCCTGTTTTTGAATGGGTGCAAGCGATAGATAGTGAAGATCAGCCGATCTTTGATAATGTGCCTGTACTCGATGAGGATGGGAAACAAATCTATGACGAGGTGACTTATGAGCCTCAACAGTGATTATCAAAAACTCTATGTTGATGGGTTAATTACATTATTTGAATTAGATGCCAGTGCTTTAGGTGCTGGCATTTTACGTTTCCATGGTCATATCGCTTTTCAAGATTGGGAAAAAATTTACTCATCGATTGGATCAGATGGACTCATTGGGTCTGATACTGGTTTGATAGGTAAGGTATTTGATGTTGGTACAGATAAAGTTTGGCAGCGCAATATTATTTGGCAAGGCAAAACCTTTTCAGCTATGGCAATTCAAGCTGATGGCATGGAAATGAACTCCACAGGTCGAGCATCAAGCCCAACATTATCAATGGCTAACAATATAGATGGATTACAAAATGCGGTATCGGCTTATTGTTTACAGTTCAATGATTTTGCAGGTGCAAGACTTACCGTAATTTCCACATTGGCTAAATATCTTGATGCTGAAAATTTCAGTCAGGGTAATCCAACAGCATCGAATGAAGCTGAAAATCAGCTTTGGTTTATCGAACAAAAAACCTCAGAAAACATGGAGCAAGTGACTTTTGAACTGTCGAATCCAATCGACTTTGAAGGTCAGCGTATCCCAATACGGCAAGTCAGTAGCCAATGCCATTGGTGCATGATGGGTGATTATCGTGGTGAAGAATGTGGTTATACAGGTGCAGCAATGTTCACTGAAAAAAACGAACCTACAGACAATCCAGCCCTGGATAAATGTGGTGGGCGTTTAAGTTCCTGCAAGGTCCGAAAAAATGAAGGCAGTTTTGGCGGTCAACCAGCCGCCAATCTTATTGGGTGATTTATGAAATTATCAACAAAGCTCAAAAAAGCAATTCATTTACATGCTGCCGAAATGTTCCCGGGTGAATGTTGTGGTGTGATTGTGAATAAGGAATATATTCGATGTCAGAATATCTCTAATTTTCAGGACCAGTTTGAAATTGATCCTGTAGATCTTGCACACGCTGAAGATATGGGGGAAATCCAAGCCTATGTGCATTCACATCCGAATGCTTCAGCAAAAGCATCTGAGCTGGATTTAATCCAAATTGAATTGCATAAAAAGCCTTGGGTCATATGTGCTTATCCCGATATTGAATTTCAAGTCTATGAGCCATGTGGTTATCAAGCACCTTTAGTTGGGCGTAATTATCAGCATGGTTGGCAAGATTGTTATTCACTGGTTCGTGATTTCTATCAACGTGAATACGACATTAGATTGCCTGATTTTGAGCGCCTAGATCGTTGGTGGGAATCTGCTGAAAATGCTTCATTGTATTTGGATAACTTCAGTAAAGCAGGTTTTAGTGAAGTGAAAGATTTGCAATATGGTGATGTCATGTTATGTCGGGTAGGTCGCACTGAACATGTCAATCATGCAGTGATTTGGCTTGGCGATAATGGTGCATTGAAATCAGAACAAACTGAGCCTTGTGTGGGATCTTCGCTGATTTTGCATCACCCATACAATCGAAAGTCTGTACGTGAAGTGTTTGGTCAACAATGGCAAGAACGTGTTGCTATCACTGTGAGGCATCGAGATGTTAAAAACAATTAAATTATACGGTGTGCTTGGTCAAAAGTTTGGTTATCAATTTGAGCTCGATGTTGCGAGTCCACGTGAAGCGATTCGGGCTTTATCCGCTCAGATTGATGGATTTGAAAATTACTTGCTGAGTGCACATGAACGTGGTTTGGCTTTTGCTATTTTTACTGATTCAAAATCCAAACAGCGTGGCAAGAAAAAAGTAGCATGTTTTGATGCTTTAAAGGGCAGAACTATTACAGGCAACAATATTGGTGTGTCTGAAATAGATATGCTTACAGATACAAGTGAAATCAAGATTGTGCCACGGGTTCTGGGTGCAGGTGGTGATAACGGAGTATTGCAGCTGGTTCTTGGTGTTGTATTGATTGTTGCTGGCTTCTGGACAGGTGGGGCAACATCAAACATGGGGGTTGCTTTGATCGGTGCTGGTGCAGGCATGGTGATGGGTGGTATCGCACAAATGCTCGTACCTAAAGTTGATCCGAATACTAATCAAAACCAAGACGGTAATCGTGCCAATTTTGGCTTTGGTGGAGCGGTAACCACCATTGCCCAGGGTAATCCTGTTCCTGTATTGCGTGGTAAACGAGAAATTGGTGGATTCATCGTGTCGGCAGGGCAATATCCTGAAGATATGATGTAGATAAGGTTGAGTCCTGGCGCATAAAGCGCCTTTTTTTTATGCTTGAGGAATTTATGAATACACCAATTAAGGGCGCAAAAGCTGGGGCACAACAGCCACGTCAGCCAGTGATTGATCTTGACTCAGCACAATCTAAAACTTTTATAAAAATTCTTTATGGTTTGTCTGAGGGTCCAATTAAAGGTTTGGCCAACGGGTACAAATCAATTTTTTTAGATGATACCCCTTTGCAAGATTTTAATGGCAACTGGAATTTTGAAAATGTCAGTGTAGATACTCGCGAGGGTACAAATGATCAAACCTATATTGAGGGATTTCCAGACATTTCATCTGAAACAGCCATTGGAGTTGAGTTAAAGTCTGAAACGCCATGGGTCAAAGCATTTAATAATACAGAACTTGATGCGGTTCGTTTGCGCTTACGTTGGGGGCCATTACGCCAACAGAATGAGAGTAATGGTGATTTGAATGGATATACCATCCGTTATGCAGTTGATGTACAGACTGATGGTGGTACGTGGTCTGAAGTCTTAAATACTCAAATTTCTGATAAAACCTCTGCGAACTATGAACGTTCTCATCGCATTGAATTGCCAAAGGCAGATTCAGGTTGGCAAGTGCGTATTCGACGTTTAACACCAAACACAAGCTCAGAATTTATTAGCGATAAAATGTATGTGCAGGCAGTCACTGAAGTGATTGATGCAAAACTACGCTATCCAAATACAGCATTGCTTGGGCTTCGTTATGATGCACAAACATTTTCAAATGTCGCAAAAATGGCAGTTGAATGCGAAGGTGTAGAAATACTATTACCAAGCAACTATAACTCTCATACACGAGTATATACAGGGCTATGGGATGGTAGCTTTAAACGAGCATATAGCAATAATCCAGCATGGCATTTTTATGATGCTTGTATCACAAAGCGCTATGCGTTAGGTAATCGCATCAATTCATCCATGATTGATAAATGGTCAATTTATCGTTTAGGCCAGTATTGTGATCAACTTGTACCGGATGGCAAGGGCGGTCAAGAACCACGGTTTACTTTAAATGTTTATGAGCAATCTCAGGATGATGCCTGGCCTGTATTGTCCAAAATGGCGGGGGCTTTCAGAGCCTATATTTACTGGGATGGTCAAGCGATTGTCTGTGATGCCGATATTCCACAAGACACGCTATACACTTTCACCAGTGCCAATGTGATAGATGGTCGATTTGAATATTCAGGCACACGTGCACGTGATCGACATACCATTGCGAAAGTGGCTTATGACAATCCAGAAAATCGTTATAAAACTGAATATGAAATTGTGCGTGATGAGGCAGCCATTGCAAAGTATGGCATTCGCATCTTAGATATTTCTGCCTATGGTTGTACTTCAGTGGGGCAAGCGCAGCGCGCAGGAAATTGGGCATTAAAAACTGAACAATTTGAAACTCGAACTGTGACTTTTAAAGTCGGTCTAGATGGGTTTATTCCTCGCCCAGGCAAAGTGATTGAAATTGCTGATCCAATCTTTGCAGGTCGTGCCAATGGTGGACGTATTTCTTCAGTGAGTACTGATTTAAAAAGCATTACTGTGGATCGTGATGATGTTGTATGTCGCGCTGGTGATCGCTTGGTGGTGAATGGAGAGGATGGCAAAGCACAGGCGCGCATAGTTCAATCAAAAAGTGGCAGAGTAATTACCGTTGTGTCTGCATTCGATTCTGTAGCAGCGCAGAACGTGTGGATTGTGGATGCTCAAGACTTGGCAACAATGAAGTTTAGAGTGGTATCAATCAGCCGTGATGATACACATCAATTCACAATAACTGGCTTGCAATATAATCCTGCAAAATTTGATGCGATTGACCAAGGCACATTTATTGATGATCGTCCGATCTCAATCATTAATCCAAATCTACAATCACCTGTTGAATCAGTTTCGGTTTCTTCAGATGAAATGGTGCAACAAGGATTGACGGTTGCCACGATGTTAATCTCTTGGCCACAAGCAACCAGTGCTGTGAAGTACTTGGTAGAGTGGCGCAAAGATGATGGCTCTTGGATCAAGATGCCAATTACAGGCAATAATTCTGTTGAAGTTCAAGGGATTTATTCAGGAAATTACCAAGCCAAAGTCACCCCGATTAATGCGTTTGATGTGGCTTCTTTACCTACTTATTCAATTTTAACTGAGTTAAAAGGTAAACAAGGAACTCCACCAGCATTGGCTTTTATTAATGTAACGGGAATATTATTTGGTATCAAACTTGAATGGGGTTTTCCTGCAATTGGTGCACTGGATACGGCTTATACAGAGATTCAGGTTTCACCCGATGGTGTAAGTAATATTGCTCAATTGGGATTATTTGCTTATCCGACTAGTACGCATACATTGCAAGGATTACAGCCTAATCTAAAACAATATTATCGTGCGCGTTTGATTGATCGAATTGGAAATATTGGCCCTTGGTCAAGCTGGACCAATGCAACCACTTCAGCGGATGCATCTGATATTTTGAAAATCTTGGAAGGCAAGATTACTGAAACGCAACTTCATCAGGATCTGCAAACCAAGATTGATCATATTGAAGCAGTAGATGCAGAAATAGGACCAATTAAACAGGATATTCAGAATACAAAGGATCAGATTAATCAGGAAATTATTGATCGTCAGTACGCGATTCAACAAGCCAAAGATGGTTTATCTCAGCAAATTATTGATGGAGATAAGGCTGTACTTCAGGTTGTTGATACGGTTAAGAAATCAAGTGAGGATGGAATAGCCGCTGCACAATCAGAAATTAAAGTTGTTGCTGATAATCTGAAATTGACTGCTGAAAAAACTGATGGTGTTTACGCTCAGTTGAGCCCACCTTTAATTGGGTCCACTTCTGATCTGATCGGTAATGATCAAGGCTTCGCGGGAACCTGGTCGCTTCAATCCGCAATAATTGAAGGTGATCTAGTTTTAAGTAAGCGCATTGATACAACTGTTGCTCAAGTTAATGATGTTAAAGCTTTTGCACAGCAAGAAGTTCAAGCGCGTATAGAGGGAGATAAGGCCACTGTACAAAAGATTGATACTTATATTGTTGAGAATGATCAAGCTTTAGCAACTGTGCATAATTCGGCAGAAATTGCAGTTGATCAATCAAATTCAAATGCGGTGTTAATTGATGCTTTAAATTTAGAGATTAAAGACAAAGCAAGTACAGGTGCTTTAAATCAGGTTAAGTCCGATTTGACCGCAGTTGATAATCGCGTCATTGCAAATACAACCATGCTGAATGGCGTGTATGCGCAAATTAATCCGCCATTGATCGGTTCTGAGTTTGATTTGATTGGTAATTCTGGTGGGTATGCTGGCGTATGGTCTGAACAATCAGCACGAATCGAAGCAGATATGGCGCAAGCCATTCGGACGGATACAGTCCAAACAGAATTGAATGGTAATAAAGCTGCCGTTCAAGAAGTTACACAATCTGTTAATGGTCTTTACGCGCAGAAATTTATCAAGCTTGATGTGAATGGGAAAATTGCAGGGTGGGGTGGCGCAAATAATGGTGTTGAATCTCAATTTATTTTAAATTTTGATTCATTCGCTATTGGTAGTGGAAATAGCACAGGTTATTACCCTTTTATATTTCGAACTACACCATTTACTGATCCTGTTACAGGAACTGTTTTCCCTGTCTCAGCTTATCTAAAAGCTGCAATGATGGATTACCAATCAGTGAATACATCTCATATTGTTGATTTATCTGTTAAGACGGCCAAGATTGATTCTTTGGCTGTGACAACTGCAAAAATTGACAATTTAGCTGTAACAGAGGGGAAAATAGCAAACCTTGCGGTAGATACGCTAAAGATCAAAGACAATGCTGTGACTGTTCCTGTTTCGGCATTTGCTGAAGCGAATCTGACCATTGGTACAAGTTATACCACTGTGCAAACTTTGGCTGTACCAGCAGATATGGGCCATACGATCTTAACTTTTGGATCTGTATTTAGCTTTGTGGGTTATACATCGAGTCAGCGTTTACTGTGTCGAGTACTCAAAAATGGATCTGTCATCTTTGAAGATTTAGAAGTGCATTTTATTGATTATGCTTCTGTTGGTACAACGACTCAAAACAGTGGGCAACATAATCACAGTATAACCGTCAATGTTAGTGGCTCAATGACCGATTCAGGAAGCCATTCGCATTCATTCAATAGTAATACCCAAAACTCAACAGCTGGAACAATTTCGGGTTCTTCACATAACCATAGTTACAATGGATCGACCAACACAACGGGTTCACATAGCCATAATTTAAGTTTGTCGGGAAGTGCATCAATGGGTTTAGACGGGATTCATAATCACAATGTTGAGATTAGAGGCAGTGCTCGAAGTGCAGGAACCTTAAATATTTCAAGACATGATTCCACATTGATTGCGGGAACGTTTGAGCTTCAATTGCGCTCAGATTCTGGCGGCAATGTGAATGTATCACAGCGTTATATTCACGCAATGACGATGAGGAAATAATGGCATATTTTGCAGTGTATTGTATTGAAACAGGTGTCATTCTAAATGTTGTTGAATGCCCTGAATTCTTAAAGCAAAGAATACATCTTGATCCAGGTCAAGATGTATTACAAATAGAGGACCAGATAGAGCAACAGCGTTATCTGGTCAAAAATCAGCAGCTGGTTGAAAACCAATATTATTTGAATTGAAAGCACCTATTGAGGTGCTTTTTTATGCCTAAATTCAGGGGGTGGCATGGAATTATGGAAATGGTTTCAAGAGCTGATTACTACTTTTGGAACTGCAATCACTTCATTTTTTATGGGGTTTGTCATGGCTTATTTACGAACGAAAAAGAAGGCTGGCAAAGGAGATTTAGCAGAGTCAATCATGTGTGGTCTTTTTGCTGTTGGTGTTTGGACGTTTTTAGAGTGGATGCATATTCCGCAAATTGTAGCTGTCGGGCTGGCATCTGGTATCGGTTATATGGGTACTCATTTTGTGAGTAATCTAATTGAAAAGAAGGTAGATAATGAAATTAATAGATAACTGGAAACAGTCATATAAACTCAAATCAGTACAGATCGGCGCTTTAAGCGCCATTTTTTTTGCTTTGAGTTTATTCTCTGAGCACTTTTTGACTTTATGGAATGTTATTCCACAGGAAGTTAAAAACTCAATCCCCGAACAATGGAAAGAATACGTTGGTGCATTTGTCGGTGTTGCTATGATATTGGCACGTTTGAAAAAACAGCCTGAGTTGCATGAACCACAGTTGAATTTAACAGGTGTCAATACACTGATCTCGGCAACAGTATCCACTACAAATGATTTAGCTTGGATGATTGAAGCCAAGAAGCATTTAGGCTTAAAAGAAAACACAAGCAAAACAGCTCATAACCCAACAATCCTAAAATGGCTAAAATCGCTTGGTGCTTGGTGGCAAGAAGATGAAACACCTTGGTGTGGTACTTTTGTGGCTTGGTGTCTGAAGACTGCAGGTATTGCATATCCAAAGCACTGGTACCGCGCATTAGATTATGTGAACTATGGATCTAAATTAGCAAAACCCGCTTATGGTTGCGTAGCGATTAAAACTCGTAGCGGTGGCGGTCATGTTTGCTTTGTAGCAGGTCGAGATATCAAAACTGGTAAACTGGTTTGTATAGGCGGCAACCAGTCAAATATGGTTTGTTATGCACTATATAATGAGTCAGATTTTCAGGAATTCCGCTGGTATGGCAAGACAAGTAGACCAGCTGAGTCGCGGTATAAGTTGCCAGTTTTAAGTGGGGTAACTTCTACCAAAGTGACGGAAGCCTAGTAGCATTATTTGCAAAATATAACTTTGGCCATGTTTGGTAGTAAGTGTGGCTAAAGTTCTTAAATTTTGTAATCCATTGTTTTTAATTGCATTCGTGTTTTTCATAAGGTGGCAAAATATTACAAAAAGAATGCCCTCATATGGGAATTTTAAGTTGTAATTGAGATGCTTTAAATTAATTTTTCATTTAATATAAATATATTACTATCACTTTGACAATTACAATGAACAAGATTTTAGACTTTCTTTGGGATAATAAAGATATTTTAATACCTACCACCATACCAGAACATGGGTATAAAAAACTTAAAAAAATTCAGAGACAACAACGAGTAAAAAAAGGGCTTAATGCAGATAAACCTAAAAAAAAACTACAGGTATTAAAATGATTGATGGGCTAATTAATTCAGCCATTAAAGATATTGTTAAGCCTAAAGTCGGTTCTGTTGTACATTGTGGTTTGTTAATGAATCAAATAGAGCATTCTGGTATTTATGTTGGATACAATAAAATTGTTCATCTCGATGGTTCTGGAAGAATTGAAATAGTATCCCCAAAAGTTTTTTTAGATAGATTGGATGGTATGAACTTAGCCACTAATATTTATGTTTCTTGTCGAAATGGTAAAGCTGTTGCATCAAAGAGAGCTGCAGAAAGAGCTAGATCTAAAATTAATCAGACAATTAACTACTCTGTAATTTCAAATAATTGCCATATGTTTACTTCAGGATGCCTAACTGGTGATTTTAAAAATAACGATAATTGGTTTTCACACTTAGAAGAAACTGTTGAAAAAGAACTTAAAATGAATGAGTGGCGAGTTTGGGATTTATCTTAAGTAAGAATAATATGATACAAATTGTAAGGTACTGTAGATAATTTTTCATATCAATTACTGAATGCTGCTTTGACCTAAACTCCTTAAATTGGAATCAGGGCAGGGTAACGAAATCACATTATGGATCATTGATACAGTTGCAAAATACAATGAATGTAGTGTTTTGAATGATGCGAAGAATAAGGCTCTTAGTTGAGGGCTTTATTTTGAGAAATTAATACAAGGATAGTGGTATATTATTGATAAAATTTAAGGTGAAATAAACTACATGAACAAAAAACAAAAGATAATGTTAATAATAAGAATTACTCAATTCTTTGTAAAATTATTTGCAGTTCTTTTTTTTGGCCTTGGTGTGCTTTTGGTTTTTACAATTTTATTTTCGCCTATTGGTTTTTTTATTATTCCTATTGGAATTGCGATATTCGAGCTTATTCCAAAATATTTAAATAAGGTGCTAAATAGAAAGTTGCGGTTGTTGGATTTTGACACCAACCAAGGTAATCAGTATTAACTCAATATTACAAAAATTGAAAATAATACTTTGACCATGTTTGGTACCAAGCATGGTAAATTTCTTGAGTTTTATAGTTTTTTAATAAATTTTAATAGGGTGTTTAAATGGAAAACGTATTGGAAAATAACTATTTCTTAGATGGATCAGAAAAAATCCCAAAGGATTGGCGTAAAAAAATCGTTGATATTGTTGAGATTTTCAAGAATAGAAATTTAGAAAAGCTTAATGAAATCGAAGATATGGAATACATTGAATTGGACCATGCGCAAGATATGTTAAGTAATCTGGATTCTTGTGATGTTTCTTTAGTAAGCTTACCAAATGAAACATGGGAAAGCTCAAGTTGCATTTATTTTGGGGATGGTTGGCAGGTTTTTATTGATTTATACACTAAAGAAGAGGGTAGAAGTGATTTTATTTTAACATTTGTTGTGATGAAAAATGGGCCAAATCTTATTTTTACTTTAGATAATATTTATGTTCCATAATTAAATTGAAGAAATATTTAATGTTATATTATTTAAATATTTCATGGGTAAACTTTGACTGATGAAACGAGTAATTTTTATACTTTTATTTGCAATTAATCCAAGTGTTTATGCAAATAATATTAGTATCGATACTGAGAGTTTTATAAATTCAATAAAATATGCAGAAAGAAATCCTGATTTTATTGAGAGAGGTGAAACAGGGGATGGAAGTCAGTTTGTAACTTTTCGTGAGAGAAAGCTTGACCATGATAATGTTAAAGTTGTAATCGAGAAAGCATTTAATGCCGATAGTAACTCTCTAGTACGTTTGTCGATTATACAGCATAATCTATCCTGCATCCCAAACACAACACAAAGGACTTTTTATTTTTTTGATTTATCCGGTAAATTAATCACCATGAAAGAGCAAAATGAAACAGTATTACCTATGGAATTCAAAGAAATTGCATGTTCTGAAAAAAAGTAATGTACTCTATTGTGTTTAAAACTAGTAAGTATAGGCTCTAAATGTAATGACAATTTCGCCAAAACAACAATAAAACTTTCGTATCATGTATATAAAAATGAGTTTTGTCATAAAAAAACCCACTCTAGAGTGGGCAATGCCGGACATCATTTCTAGTTATTGACCATTCTCTCCAATGGTCAAATTTAGTATATCTTGTTTTATTTTGGATAAAAACGCAGCGAAATGGTTGGGTTAAATGCTAAGAATCTTTAAATTTCATAGATTGTGTAATATAAAGGGTAATTACAATTAAAATAATATTGAAACAAGAATTCAATAATAAATACTAGTCTATCCTATAAGATTGAATACTAAATAAATTTTTCGATAGGATGAAAGTATGAGCCATAGTAAGCAACTCAGCATATTTGATGTCTTAAAATTTAGTCATGAAAAGCAAAGAGAATTATCTGATAAGTTAATTGAAACTACTGGCAATTCAGAAGAAAGAAAGCATTATTTCTCATTGTTGAAAAATGAATTATTTGCACATGCTGTGGCTGAAGACAGGTATTTTTACATACCTCTTATGATGACAGATGCAGGTTTGAATATTACAAGGCATGCTCTGTCTGAGCATCACGAAATAGATGAGTTACTTGAGCAACTTACAGAAAAAGAACTCAATAATCCGAGTTGGTTACGTATAGCAAATCAGCTACGTAAGCTTGTACATCATCATTTAGATGAAGAAGAGCATAAATTTTTCCAACAATCTGGCAAAATTTTAAAAGATGATGAAAAACTAAGCTTAGCTAAAAAGTATCAACATGAATATGATAAATATATTGATAAAGACAAAACGAGTTTAGTTCATCAATGATTTAAACTTTTTTAAATTTAGTTATATAGATAAGACAGATTTGAAAATTGATCATTTGATGACAGGAATGCCAATCAAATTGATTGGCATTCTTGAAATAGCAAATTACTTTAGGTAAAAGCTATAATGTTTGCCACTCATTTCTTGCTTCTTCTGAATTTTTATTCAAAATTACGTTTCCATCTTTAATTTCACTCACCCAACTTAATGGAATCAGATGATGTTCATTATGTTCATCATCACTTCGAGTCAATTTAATTGAATCTTGTCCCTCAAGATGATCGACCTTACCGATCTGTGTACCACATGAAGCAATTACTGAAGCATGTTCTTTAATATCGTTTACATTAACGTTACTCATAATGTTTGCTCATCTATTGTTCAAGTTGAAATATCAGTCTAAGACATTTAAAAATTAGTGATGTAAGTATTTTTAAGCTTTAAGTTTTGTTGAGTTATTAATGTAATATTTATAGATTTATTTAATTTATAAATGTATTTTTTGAATCAATACATAAAATTAATAATAATGTGACTCTGTTCTCAATTGATTAATATTTTCATGTTTGATTCATTTATTTTTTGTGAATTAATTATAATTTTAAAAATTTATTGAGATTCTGTTTGTTTTTTGATTTATTCTTTGTTTTAATGTTTATTTTAAATTTATTTATATAAGTTGATGTTTTTTAGTAAATTATTCTTTAATTGTTAATCTTGATTTTTTAATGTTTTCTATTGTAATTTAATGTTTTTTATTTAGAAAATTTCTAAAACGGAAATACTCAATAGGGCTGGGGTTTTGAGCTGATTTTATTTTAATTTAGTTAATTTTATTTTGTACAAACCCTTCTTGAAACTATAACAAATAGTAATATTAAATAAAAATATTTAATCTAGGATGATTATCGTTGATTGATTAATTGAATTAATAACTTTTATCAAAATAGAGGATTAAATATGTCAAATTCTAATATAGATAACGAAGTAGTTAAGAATCTCAGTAAAGAACAACGTGACCAATTGAATGCCGATCCAATTTCCGGCGAGCCAGGAGCACACCCAATTGGGACAGGTGTTGGAGCCGCAGGCGGTGCAGTAAGTGGTGCAGCTATTGGAGCTGTTGGCGGACCTGTAGGTGCTGCAGTCGGTGGAGTAGTAGGTGCAGTTGTTGGAGGATTAGCTGGAAAAAGCATTTCTGAAGCTGTAAATCCAACTGATGAAGATGTTTATTGGCGTGAAACTTACAACACTCGCCCTTATTATAAAGACACGATTAACTTATATGATAATGTAGATTACGATCGTGATTATCGTGATGCTTATCAGCTAGGGTACACTTCTAGAAGCAATTACCCTTATGAAACAAAGTTTGAAGAAGTTGAAGCAGATCTTAAGCTGCAATGGGAAAAAACCAAAAGAGAGTCTCGTTTAAAATGGGAAGAAGCAAAGCATGCAGTAAAAGATGCTTGGGATCGAGTAACTCGTTAACAGATTCTCAAAAAAAAAGCCCTTCAATGTGAGGGCTTTTTTGTTGCTGTATAAATTATATCTTTAAATTTATTTAACTTTAATTAATCCATTTCTAGTGAAATAATTTTTGGAAAGCATATCTCGACTCATTGACCACTTACGATCTTTGAAATAGCAGGGACCTACAGAAATCTTAGCTTTGCCAAATTTATTTTGAATATCTTCATAGGCCTGCATCAAATTTTCATTCTGTATTCGTTGTTCATAATCTGAAAGCAAGTCGGGGATATGATTTGATTTTTGAATTAGCTCTGAATAAAACACACCGCATTTCTTATATTTGATGTCTGGTTTATAAATTCTTTCCAATAGTAAGTAAGCAACTTCAACTAAATCTAAAACGCAATCAGTTGGCTCAGCGAACTTATAAGTCTGTGCTTTGCTATAGTATGGAACAGATGCATCAAAAGGATTAGATTGAACAAAAGCAGTAATAACACCACATAGAAGTTTTTCTTTTCTCAAACGCCCAACTGCATCTTGTACATACTTCGACATTGCTTCTTTTAAATCTTGTAGCTCTGTAATTTTCACACCAAAAGAACGACTGGCCACAATTTGTTGTTTAGGCTTTGGCTGATCATCGATTGGCATACATGAGATGCCTTGAAGCTCAAGTACAGTTCTTTGCATGCAGACAGTGAACATTTTCCCCATTATGGGTGGATTCGCATTAGATAAATCCAGTACAGTTTTAATCCCCATTTCATTAAGTTTCTTGTTCTGCTTTCTGCCCACGCCCCAAACTTCGCCCACCTCAACCAGTGACCAAAAATAGTCACGGTGCCTTGGGTTCATAGTTGCCAGATCACACACTCCATTAAAGCGTTTACCTTTCTTAGCCATATGGTTGCCGATTTTAGCCTCGGTTTTACTGCGGCCAATTCCAATTGAGACTGGTAAGCCAATCCATTCCTGAATGCGAGAGCGCATTCCCTGGCAATACTCCACAAGATCATAGTTATTCTTAAAGCTTGTGAGATCGAGAAAACATTCATCAATTGAATAGATTTCTTGTTCGTGTGGTGCGACGTACCCGGCTAAGATTGAGTGAAATCGACGCGACATTTCAGCATATATTGCGTAATTGCTTGAAAGTACTTGAACATGATTTTTTTGAACGACATCTTTAATCTGGAATAATGGAACACCCATTTTAATTCCCATTGCTTTTGCTTCATTACTTCGAGCAACTGCACACCCATCGTTATTTGATAAAACTATGACAGGAACATTGTTTAGCTTGGGGTTAAAGAAACGTTCACACGATACATAGCAATTATTGATATCAATAAGAGCAAATATCTTTTCTTCATGTTTCATTTGAAGTTCTTAATAACTTTTGTGACAACACCCCAGATTACAAGCTCTTGCTCATTTCGTGGGAGTATAGGTTGGTATTCTATATTTTCAGGCTTAAGCCAAACTGCTGGAAGATTTCTAAGATCATTTTCATTATGAAAAATATCGAACAATTCATCATGAGACATTCGCTGTGTAATCATCATTCTTTTCACAGTGAAATCATTGTCAATGAATGCGATAACAATATCTTGATGCTGTGAGCGGATACTTCTATCAACGATTAAGTAGTCGTTAACTTCAATCCCTACATCTTTCATTGATAAAGACTCAACTTGGACAATGAAAGTTGCTTCTTTATTTGAGATCAGAAGATCATTCATATCGACAGTTTTGTCTATATAGTCCTCTGCAGGAGATGGAAAACCTGCAGCAATTTTATTGAGAACAAGTGGAATAGAATACTTTGTGATTGATTGGAATGACGATATTCTTGATATATCAGATAGACATCGCGATTTAGAAGGATGTGCTCTGATATTGATAACTTTAGAGTCTTTCAAGTGGGCTAGACTTGCATCATTTAGCTTTAACAACTTAGCTTTTGATGAGCTGTCATCTAATTTAATATCCATAAAAACACCACTTGATTACGTTACATATTCAAGAGTTTAGTTTGTATGTTTTAAAATTTCAAATTTAAAAGCTGTGGATAATCATACTTGATCTAAAATAGATCACTTTGTTTTGTCTCATCCGATGAATGGTCTCGCGGGAAAGTGACAAATTCATCACGCATTTCAAAGAAATATTCATGGGCGTTTTCACGGTCCACATTTAACCAGTCGTTCCTATATTCTTGTGGTATGACTATGATCGATCTTTTTTCATCATTTGGTGCGTGAAATTGCTTCATGAAAGGATGGTTGTCAGAATTGATTGTAAGCATTGAAAATGATCTTATTCTTTTTCCATCGATTACTGCATCATCATAGATTGCAGCAACGGTGAATGGTTGGCCATCCTCACGTTTAATTCCGTACCAATGGCTTTTACCGTCGATGTACTTGGGTTCATAGAATTCTTGCACTGGCACAAGGCAAAACTTACTATAAATCCATGCATGTCGAAAGCTAGGCTTTTCAGCTACAGTTTCAGTTCTTGCATTGTAGGTATGTGTCCCAAACTTTGTATCTTTAGCCCATTTGGGAATTAATCCAAATTTTCCAAAATCTAGATCAAACTCTTTCATAATTATTGGAGCAGGGTATAACGGATAAACGTGTGACTTTAAATCATGATCCGATGCATTAAATTCTATTCCTAATTGAACAAATGCTGTTTTTTTTGGAATTTTATAGTTTGAGCACATGGATAAAATCCTTAATGAATGGATATAACTAAATTACCGAAAGCTTGAACAGTCAACAGTACTAAATATTTAACTAATCATAATTATATGCAGTAAATTCAATACTACATACTTGCCTATTTTTTAAATAGGCTAAATTTTCGGCCTGTATTTAATGGGAGTAAATTTTAAACTTAAGCTATTCAATAGCACTTTTCGATGAACTTGAAAATAACGTTTATGTGAATAATCTTTTATTCTTATGAAATAATAGTTTAATAAATTTTTCATTTTAAAATTAATAGTTTAGAGTTTATTGATGTTTTTGTGTAAGGGGTTTTTTATTTGGCTAAAGATTTAAATATTACAAGGTTGTTGGTATATTTTTCTTTTAGCTACTTATCTTATATTAATATAAGTGATTATTAAAATATTAATTTCATATAAAACAATATTGTTGGGGGTTTTAAAAAATTAAATATATGCCGATACATATAAGTTGTATCTATTATTTAAATAAGGGTACATGCTGATCTTGTCATTAATGTTAATGACAAAAAAAGGATAATTATTATGTCTAATTCTACAAATCAACCAGGTTCAGATCAAAATAACCAAACATCTAAGCAACCTGATAGCGATAAAGGTAATCAATCTCAAAAACAGCAACAAGGTAATCAAGATCAGCAAAATGCTGGTGTTAAACCTAAACAAGATAATAATGCAAAAGAGCATCAGCAAGCTCCCAACTCAAAATGATATTTTTAAAAGCATGATCTTGTAATCAAAGGGGTTTATACCCCTTTGATTCATAAGGAGTTATAAAATGAGCATGAAAAAAGTTACAGTACATAAAATGTTTGAAGAGTTTCATCAATATCCTATCGTCCAATACATAGGGGAATATGATGAGCGATCTAACTTGATTAATGTATATAATTCATTCAATCAAAAGTTGAGCCGAATCTTTGGTACTTATCAATGGGCTCAAATTGGAACAGATGACATTTTCTTCATTGAAGAAGATCCAATGTATAGAAGTTTTTTGGACTGAAGCTAAATTTTTTAAAGGAGATAATTATGAGAATTAGTGTATTCCCAAGATTAAGAAATCAATCGTTCAATGACTTTTTGTTGGCTGACATTAAACAAAATAAGAATGATTATTTACACCGAATTAGATATGAAAAGTTTGATTATCAATTTATGAATACTGATGAAATTAGAAAAGAGTATTGTAGAAATTATATAACCTTAAAGAATTAAGGATTACATATTTCAAAAATTTTTTTTAAGACTTGAATTGATAACACATGTAAGATTTTTATAATTATAAAACAGTTTATTACCGTTAATAAAGTATCAGAAAAATCATTATGAATTACATTGGTTGTCAGAATTGATATAAATAAGACCAAAACTAAAACATAGAAATTTCTATTAATATATTGATTTGTCATAAAGAACTCATTTTGTAATTGTTATATTATAACATTTTTCTGCGTAAATTTATATCTAGGAATGTTATTAAATGAAATGAATTATTTCTCGAAATCAAAAAATAGATGTAAGATCAAGTTTATTAATGAGTTTTTAGATTAATTTTTCTTGTAAATTAGAATTTATAATTGATTTTTATAAATAAAATAAATATATATATAAGAAAACTTGATTAATTTAATTTTAGGTATACAATGAACATAACTAGAAAAAATCATGTTTGGTAAATCTTCTCTAAGTACCGCAGTATTAGTCATAATCCTTCGTTTTTTTCAGATTTAAGCTCCATTCTTTATTATTTCGATGTTACACATAGTCTATAAACTGACTAAAATTTTTAAAAAATAGGATTTATTATGTCTAATTCAAATATCATTAAAGGGACTGTTAAGTGGTTTAACGAAGCTAAAGGTTTCGGTTTTATTCAACCAGAATCAGGTCCAGATGTCTTTGCTCATTTTAGTGAAATCGCTAGCTCAGGTTTCAAAACGCTTGCTGAAGGGCAACCTGTTGAATTCAGTATTGCACAAGGTCAAAAAGGCCCAAATGCTATAAATATTGTTGCTGTATAAGTAATTATAGATAGTAATAAATAAGAGCACTAAATAGTGCTTTTTATTTTCTCTTAAAATTAATTTTAAGATTGTCGATAAGTTTAAAATTAGGATGTAAATTGTTAAAAATAAGTGATTTAATTGCAAAATCTAAAAATGGTACAGAAATTATTGTGTCTTTAATTCCTCTAAATAAAATACAAAGTACACGTGAAGGTTTCAAAACAGTTGAAGTTGGTAAAAGGGTTCTGCTTTCTACTGGAATTGAAGTTGATTTAAATTTAGATGGACGTACCTTCTATACATCTATAAATCAACTATTCAAATTAAATGATAGAGTTATTTAAATAAAACTCAATTAGCTATTGGATACTTAGATAGATCCATTATTTCTACCATAATTTTATTAGGATATCGTAATGCTTAAACAAAATATCAGTGTTAAAGACCAGTTTGGAATAAAATATCTCATCCAAGCAACAGTAGATAACTATTTCGCCAATACCCAATGTTTTTCAAATTTAAAATACATTACAGTTGAAGGTGAAGACATACGACCTAGCTTCGAAATGTTTTTCCAAAGTACATTAAGTGGTAAAATTTATAAGATTGACAAAATCTCTTAGTTCTCTTTAGCCATATCCCTGATAAATCCTGTTAATGTATTACAGACTTGCGCTTAATAAATATTCTAAATTTAGGCAAGTAACTAACAGGATTTATTTAAAGATTTTGTATTTTTCGCAAGAATCAAATGAGTTTATTTTTTTGAAAAATGCGAAAATGATATAGCTAAAAATTTTAATACAATATTCTAAAAAATTATAAGAATCATTCAACTTTTGTGTAAGGCTCTTCCGCTGGATAATCACGATGTGAAGGAGCTGAATAACATACCTCTGCATCTGGGTATTCTTCACATGAAACTGCTTCAATACATCTATCTTTGTCTTCACACTGCAGTGGGGATGCTGAACTGATAGTATTCTCTATACCATCTTCTGGTTCACTAACTATAGTTCCTACAACTATTTTAGTTTGAAAAGACTTTTGACTACAAGCAGTCAGAAATAAAAAAGAAAGTGTACTTAAAATCAAAAATTTACCCATCATTCAACCTTTTTTTTTAAATATTTATATATTATTATAATATATAAAGTACTAAGATTTAGCTCAATAAAAATATTTAGTCTATCATCTTGGAAATTTGTGTATCACTATGTAGATAGTTAATTTGAGTTTCTTTCATTTCATTTTTTAACCAATCTAAAAAAATGATCTTTCTTGGATCTTCTGTAATATTTGTATGAGACAGCAAATAATAAGAGGAATTATCTTTAATTATTGGAGTTAATTTTTGAAGTGCTCCTCTTTCTAACTCTTTTTCAATCATATATATAGAAATAATAGTAGCTCCTAATCCTGCTAAACATCCTTCTAGACACAAATAAAAATGTTCCAATTCAATTTGGGGCGATTGATGTAGGAACTCTTTAAATTCAGTAATTCTAATTAAATTTTTCGAAAAATTTGGACGTGATAAAGAAACTAATAATTCATTTGTATGTACTTGATGAGAAGCTTGAACCATCACCATGTACTCATCGGAAATCTTTTCACTAAAAATGTGTTCTCCCCAATTGAAATCATTTCTCCGGATAGCTAAATCAATATTGTTTTTTTCAAAATCAACTGTACCTCCACCAGTAAGTAAGACAACATTAAAGTCATGTCCAAGATCTTTAAACTTAGATAATCGGGGAATTAACCATTTCATAGAAATTGTGGGTTCACAAGAAAGAACTAATTGTTTTTTATCAAATTTATCATTTTTTAATTCTGTTAGACATTCATCCAATTGGATGAAAATTCTTTGGCAGCATTTAAAGAGTAATTCTCCTTCTTGAGTTATAACTAAAGATTTATTGCGTCGCACGAACAATTGAATATTTAAAGATTCTTCAATATTATAAATTTGTTTACTTACAGCACTTTGAGTAACAAATAATTTTTTTGAAGCTTTAGTAATACTATTATATTTGGCAACAAAATAAAAAAATTTTAGCGAATTCAAAGATATTCTTTCAATCATTTCAAAAACTCATATAGAACTAATACTTTAAATCTCAAAACAACTCTAACCGTCATTAGCATTCATACTTTGATTAGGAATATTACAACACTTATCATAAAATTTAAGGGTTATTAATGTCTTTCCAACTATCTACAATATCAGCCCATTGTTGCATCATATTACTACGCTGCTCCATATACTTTGCATGATTATATGATGCCCTTGTTTTGTTTTGATCTGCATGAGCTAACTGTTTTTCAATCCAATTTTCATCAAAATCTTTTTCATTCAAAATTGTTGATGCTGTAGCCCTAAAGTCGTGTGCAGTTACTGTCTTTAGTCCCATATTTTTTAATGCAACATTAAGAGTGGAGTTCCCAATAGTATTAGAGTTATTGCCATATACACTAGGGAACACGAACTCTTTATTACCAGACTCAATATACTGAGATTTTAATAAACTAAATAACTGATTTGACATAGGAACTAAGTGTATTCTATTTTTCTTTGTTGTACGTTCTTGATTGTTACTTCTAGTTGAGATAGGGAAATTAATAATTTTTGACTCAAAGTCAACATATCGCCACTTCATACGTCTAATTTCGATTGAACGAAGCATCGTATAAGACATAGTTAAAAGGGCATTTCTGACAGTTAAGGAACCTTTAAAGTTATCTAATCCTCTTCTGAAAAGTGCTTGCTCTTCTCTTGTTAGAGGACGTGCATGTTCAATTTCGGGGCGCATAAGTACACCACGTACTGCATAAGTTGGATCTATTTCAGCTCTCAATGTTGCAATAGAATATCTCATCACAGCTCCTATAATCTTTTGATTATTCATTGCTGTAACTTCTCCTGTGCCATGCTTCCCATTGCTTCTAATACGATTAACTGTCGATTTAATAATATATAAAACATCTGCCGAGTTTATATCTTTTACATTTTTTTCACCTATTACTGGTAAAATATCAATCTCTAATGATTTCCTAAATTTATTAATATAGCCATCGGAACGACTAGACAACATTTCAGATATGTATTCATTCGCAATATGCTTAAAAGTATTTAGATTATTTATTTGAGCTTCAAATTTTTCTTGTCTACGAATCTGTATGGGATTTATGCCATCATCGAGGAGTAATCTTGCTTGATCTTTAGCTTTGCGTGCATCAGCTAGACCGATAAGAGGGTATTCTCCTAGGCTTAACATAGAAGCCTTGCCATTATACCTATATCTATAACGCCATAATTTTGTTCCAGTTGATCGAACTTCAATGCAAAGCCCATTGTTATCGGCTATTCTATACGTCTTATCACGTGGTTTAAGACTTTTTATCTTGGTATCTGTAAGCATAGTGAGTAACTTATAATAATTGTGAGGACAATAAAAGTTACTCACAATTTTACTCACATAACTAGATTTTGTATAGTTTGGTTATGTTTCTATATATTTTATAAATTATTAATATTTATAACTTATATTTTGGTTCTGATTTCCTTAGATTTGTAACGATTTCAATAATAATGCTTTCAGATGATAAAAACTATTTTGTTGCCATCCTTCCAGTGAACCATCAATTAAATTTAAAGAAAGTGGCGAGTACTTTTGCTTGTAAAAAACTACATATGGCTGATCCTAAAGATGCAGAGCGTTTAACTGGATATTTAGTCGGTGGAATTAGTCCTGTAGGTCAAAAAAAGCGTTTAAAAACGGTGATTGATGCTAGCGCAACAGCATTAGCAATGATGTATGTCAGTGGTGGTAAACGTGGTTTAGACATCGGAGTGAAACCTCAAGACTTAGCCAAGGTGTTAGGTGCAAATTTTGTTGATATTGTTGATGAATAATCTATCCTTTTATTGATGAATTTTAATTAAAAAAATAATGTGACTCACTATGTCACGCACAAAAATATTTACTACACTGAGACAATAGGACTGAAAATTAAAGACAAAGATTACAGTCATTAATTCAAGATATGAACCACCTTTGCGGTGGTTTTTATTGTATAGATGAAAGTGGAACAAAATTAAGTAAGCAAAACAGGTGGTAGTTTTAAAACCTAAATAATTTTTTCTATATTCATTAGATTTTAGACGAACAAGCCAAGTTCTCATCTTTTTAGCTAGCGATTACACACGTTATTTCAGCGTTATACCCGATTCCTGAGTGGCATCTGTGCGAATAACATCATTAGATTGGTCATAGCGAGATTGGCACACCTGAATGGTGTCCATATTCTCGACGGTCCAGTCGTAGAGCGCGTTAAAAGGCAATTTGAGTGATTGTCCAAGTGGCGTCAAGGCATATTCCACGCCTAGCGTTTTCCCATCTATAACGGTGCGTGTCAGCATACCATTGCGTTCTAACTTGCGAAGTGTCTGTGTCAATACACGTTGGGTAATACCATCAAGACGCCGTTTGATGGCGTTGAAGCGGCGTGGTTCATGTAACACCATCAAAACCAGCATTGACCATTTATCTGCGATTTGATCGAGAATGGCACGGCTTGGGCAGTCGGCACGGTAGATTGGATCGTGATCAGGGTTCATAGGTATGCTCCAAGATACTTAGGATGCTTAAGGTGCGTAATTGACACTAAGTATACATAAGATACCATGATTGCACACAGCTAAAATCAAGGGTATATGATGACCATTCCAACTTATTCCACACTTCACATTGAGCATGATCAAGGCGTGGCGACTGTCAGCATTAACAATCCACCAGTTAATGTATTGGATGTTGCATTGATGAGTGATATTCGAGCTTTTCTCACTCAGGTACGTGATGACCCACAAACACGTGTAATCGTGTTCCAAAGCGCCGATCCTGAGTTTTTCATCGCTCATGTAGACATGACCTTAATTGATGAGCCAAACGCTTTTGACCAGTTCGCAAAAGATGTACCTAATGGATTGAATCCATTTCAGGCTTTGGGAGAGATGATTCAGGCACAGCCGCAAGTGACAATTGTTAAGCTCGAAGGCTTGGCGCGTGGTGGCGGTGCTGAATTTGTGGCAGCAGTGGACATGGCATTTGCTGCTATTGGGCGCGCTGGTCTCGCCCAATGTGAGGCATTGATGGGGATTATTCCTGGCGGTGGTGGTACTCAATATCTTTCACAGCGTATGACACGGGGGCGTGCATTAGAGGTAATTCTTGGTGCTGACCTTATTGACGCTTTGCTAGCCGAACGATATGGTTGGGTAAATCGTGCGCTTCCGGCAAATGAGTTAGACGCTTTTGTTCATCGCATCGCCACAAATATTGCAGCTTTACCTGAAGGGATCATCGCCGCTGCAAAGAAAGCAATCCCACCAGCGGATTTAAGTGAAGACTTCCTTCGAGAGCACAAGGCATGGGCTGGTCTGTTTGCGCGTCCGGCTGCTGAAAAACTCATTCGTGGCGGCTTGCAGGCAGGTGCTCAAACAAAAGTAGGCGAACAGGATTTGGAGCAACTACTCCGCGATTTGTCTGCATCCTGAGGTCTTGCTGCTGTCTAATATTCTGCTCTAGCTTATTCTTGAGATTTGAGACAGAGAAATACAGCAGCCCACTTTTTAAGTCTAGCGCAGTTTATATAATTGAACGATGATGAAAAAATTTTGAAGCATTGACCCTCTATAGGGAATAAGCCATATTTTTGCTACAGTGAACCTAATTAAGATCATCTATTTACTAGGCCTCGCATTTGCGGGGTTTTTAATGCTGAATAAAAGGAAAACTTGATGGAATTGCCCAATATTATTCAACAATTTATTGGAAACAGCGTTTTAGAGCCAAATAAAATTGGTCAGTCGCCATCGGATGTTTATTCTTTTAATCGAAATAATGAAACTTTTTTTCTTAAGCGCTCTAGCACTTTATATACAGAGACCACATACAGTGTCTCTCGTGAAGCGAAAATGTTGAGTTGGCTCTCTGAAAAATTAAAGGTGCCTGAACTCATCATGACTTTTCAGGATGAGCAGTTTGAATTCATGATCACTAAAGCGATCAATGCAAAACCAATTTCAGCGCTTTTTTTAACAGACCAAGAATTGCTTGCTATCTATAAGGAGGCACTCAATCTGTTAAATGCAGTTGCTATTATTGATTGTCCATTTATTTCAAACATTGATTATCGGTTAAAAGAGTCAAAATTTTTTATTGATAACCACCTCCTTGACGAGATAGATCAAGATGATTTTGAGGCTGAATTATGGGGAGACCATAAAACTTACATAAGTCTATGGAATGAGTTAAATGAGACTCGTGTTGAAGAAAGATTGGTTTTTTCTCATGGCGATATCACGGATAGTAATATTTTTATAGATAAATTCAATGAAATTTATTTTTTAGATCTTGGCCGTGCTGGGTTAGCAGATGAATTTGTAGATATATCCTTTGTTGAACGTTGCCTAAGAGAGGATGCATCGAAGGAAACTGCGAAAATATTTTTAAAGCATTTAAAAAATGATAGACCTGACAAAAGGAATTATTTTTTAAAACTTGATGAATTGAATTGATTCCAAGCAATATCTAAAAATACTTAACTGTCTTTTTAAGTTGCTAAGTTTTAAATAAATAAGTGAAAAAAGTTAGTGGAGCTACTGATTTAAAGCTTTATATAGCCAATGAATCTAAATTTTGGTTTTTAAAATGAACTTATTTAAAATAGCTAAAGCTGTTTATTAGCTTAACTTGTGATTTAAGTTTTTTTGAATATAAAATTGTTAATTTATTAGCTTTACAAGTTTATTTAAATTTCATCGTGCAACATTTTAACAAATTTTATTATCGATGGTATTTTTTTGTCTGCTTTTCTTTTCCTAGTCTTTTATCTATCCGTCAACCATATAGTATTTTATTAAATTCTTATGGGAAATGACGAATGTTAAATTATCTTAAGAGCTTTAATAATATCAATACTTATTTGATTTTATCGATAATTCTGCTGTTAATCATAATATCTCTAGATTATTTCTAAACTGAATGAATGTTTATAATGAGTGATTCATATTGCTATTGAAATCGCCTTCTCACTTTGAAAGAAGGCGAGGATGAGGGGCTTTTATGTTGATTTATCATTTTAAAAATGTCTTATAAAAGAAGCCTAACGTGTTTTCTTATATAGGTTTAAACATAATTGTTGTATATCTTAAATCTAATTGATCTTATAATTTTCCTTTATTTTTTTGTATTGTTTTGCAGGTTTAAAAGTGAAAATTTCTAAAGGATTATTGAATATCATCAGCTACGCTTGTTTAATCATCAGTTTTCCAACGATTGCTAAAACCAGCACAAGTTTAGTTTCACCTCAAAAAGGTGTGATTTGTGATCAATATATTTGTGTAAATAAGAAAGGTGTATCAAAATCACTTACGGCTCAATATTTAGGAACCCAAAAAGCGAATAAAGTTTTCTCACAAGGTGATTTTGATCGTTCTGCATTTACTTTCTCAAATGGAGTATTCTGCGATACAAATATAAAACGATGCCATGTAGATCGATATTTTGACAATGGACATCGAAGTAAAGTTGATCAAAAGATAACAGATCAGCTTTTTAATCATAAGTAGTTCTTTGCCATAAATCGGCTAAAGAGTTCACCCGCAGATGGGCTTTTTGATTTATCTTCAAATTTTTAGAATGCTGTGTTCTATTAAATAAGATTGTATAAATCCATATACATGTTAATAATTAGGAATAGATTTATTAAATCATTCCTTCTTCCCCCTCTGAATTGGAATTTTAATTTGTCTAACAAGCCCTTCAATCGAAGGGTTTGTTCTATAAAAATTATAAATTTAGTCATTTCATCAATTACTTATGTTTTTTGTAAAATAATTCATATTTTTGTTTGAAAATGTGACTTGTTTTGCTAAATTCCGCTTGGATTTATTGAACAGAAAAGTAATGAATATGAATAAATATTTTGCAGAATTTATTGGAACATTTTGGCTGGTCTTTGGAGGGTGTGGTAGTGCAGTACTTGCTGCTGCTTTTCCAGAATTGGGTATTGGTTTTGTTGGTGTTGCACTCGCGTTTGGTCTCACTGTACTGACTGGTGCTTACGCATTAGGTCATATTTCAGGTGGACATTTCAATCCTGCAGTAAGTATAGGTTTATGGGTTGGTGGTCGTTTTAATGCAAAAGACATAGCACCATACATTATCGCTCAAGTCGTAGGTGGTATTTTCGCGGCATTTATATTGTATTTGATTGTACAAGGTCAAGCAGGATTCACTGGTACGGGCGGATTTGCAACAAATGGTTTTGGTGATTTATCGCCTGGAAAATATTCTTTGGTTTCTGCATTATTAATTGAGATTGTCTTAACTGCTATTTTCTTAATTGTAATTCTCGGTTCTACAGATAAACGTGCACCAGCAGGTTTTGCGCCTATTGCTATTGGTTTGGCATTAACTTTGATCCATTTAATCAGTATTCCTGTCACCAATACTTCGGTCAATCCTGCACGTAGTACAGCAGTGGCTTTCTTTGCTGAAACAGCTGCACTGAGTCAATTATGGCTTTTCTGGGTTGCACCAATTGTTGGTGCTGTGATTGGCGCTTTAATTTATAAGTGTTTTGAGCAAAAAAATAGCCTATAACATTATCAATGCGCCTAACACTAGACAACATTATAAAAACCTCCCTAGGGAGGTTTTTTCATGGCTGAGATTAGGCTTAAATAAGTGGTACTTCAGCTAATATTTTTTGAGCTGTTGCATCGCCATTTAAGTATGCGCCATGAACAGTACCCGCATATTTCAAGCTACAATGTTCGCCAGCGAAGAAGATTTGTTCTCGAATTGGTTTGTGCAATACCTTAACAATATCTTCAGAGTGCTTTAGTGAGGGAAAACTAAAAGAACCATAACTATAAGGGTCGGAGCCCCAACGTGTAACGATGAGTTTTTTAGGTGTATGGAGAATATTGTTGAATTGTTTTTGCAAGCTACTAAAAATAAAGTTTGATATTTCATGATCCGCTGAATTATCGATAAACTCAGATTGCTTTCCTCCAAACAGCATTAAATAAATTGGTTTTTTATAAATTCCAGATAAGTCAAGGATATTAAAACAGCCAAGCTCATTCCAATAGAAATCACTTATCTTGTCTATCGGCATTTTTGATCTAAAAGAGAGTGGTTGTTCTAATTCGAAAAATACTTTATTGAAGGATCCAAATCCAATATCTTGAATAGATTGCGCATAGTGATGAGGTAATGCTGGATAAAATGCTATATGGTTTTTCTTTAAGATTCCGAGTGGGACAGTAACCACTACGCGGGAAGCTATGTAAAAATTATCATTGGAATCAATGATTTTTACATAATCATTTTCACAGATGATTTTTTTTACATCTATATTGAATTGAATGTCGATTTTTTTTGAAAGCACGTCTATAACTTGAGCATAACCATTGGGAAAAATAACTTCATCACCTTCAAAATAACCTTCGTAATTTTTATAATTCGATGAAAGTAGCTCAAGATTGGTCGCAAATGGATCATTTGCTATTCGGTTGAAAAAGTTAAATAATAATTTTTTAAGATAATCTTTTGAAAATGTATTACCTGAATAATGTAAAGAAGAAATTATTTCTTCAGTCGCGTTGAGGGCCGATAGCATTTGTGTTTGAGAAAGTTGCTTTTCTATTTCTTCTACATAAGATTCAAACTCATGGACTTCTTTGTCAGAAAATAACAAGCCATTTTCATGAAAATATTGCGATTTATCATAGTTAAATACTGTTGTTTCGATATGATTCTCTTGGGTGATTTTCCAGATAGGGTTACTTTCAACACCATGAATCCATGATGCACCTAAATCAAAAACATCAGCATCAGATTGCAATGAATCTATGCGCCCACCTATGCGAGACCTCGCTTCGAGTATGGTAACTTTTTTACCATTTTCTTGTAATTTTTTAGCGCATGCGATTCCTGCTATTCCAGCGCCAATAATAATAATCGGTAAATTAATATCGCTATGTTCCAACATAAAAATCTATAGCTCAGTTTTGTATCTAAAATTAAGATAATACACCTTATACTTCTTAGATAAAATTATTTGATTTTTATTTTAAAAAATCAATAAATTATATTTTATCACATTGATTACAGGTTCTTTAGAATGGCTGAGATTGTTGAATAATAATCTTTTAATATGAGATTTTTTATTTTCGATGAAAGCGCAAAATATGATGAAATTAAAAGCATGCTTATGCGACCAATGAGTGCGATTAAAGGCTCCTATTATTAAAAATAAATATCATCTAATAGACTTCTTTCATAAGTCCTTTTTAAAGCCATAGATCATCTAAAATCCCCCTCATCCTAGCCTTCTCACAAAGGGAGAAGGGACTTTCAATACCAATCTGATTCACTCAATATGGTCATTTTTTGATTTATAGAGGAACTTTAATTTATTGAATTCAAATGTTTTTTATGAGTATGGATTGTTTTTAATATTATTTCCCCTAGCTAAATATATTTATAATTTTGCAATTTTGTTACTGATCAATATTTAAAATATATTTACAGGAATATGAGTTGAGTAGACGGCGTAATCAAACAGGAATGAGTTCTTTTAATTTATCTAAAAAGTATGATTGAAAACTACTCTTGATTCTACTAGAATAAAAAAACTTCATTGGGGAGTAGCCGCTTTTTACCTTGGGTAAAAAGGTGATGGTCAACATAATTGCTTAAACAAGCATGGTCATCATAGCAAAGAACCAAAAGATCCTCTGATCATAGATTTCTTTTTGTTGGCAAGACCTTTGATTTATTACTCTGCTATGGCTAGCAAGAGTTATAAATCAATGGTAATTATTGCTAGCCAGAGAAATTATTATGCTATCCGCTTTCCTAATATCTCTTGCTGTAGTTGCTTTATCCGAAATGGGAGATAAGACCCAATTACTGGCACTACTGCTTTCTGCACGATTCCGAAAACCTATTCCTATTCTTATCGCTATCTTTCTTGCAACACTGGTAAATCATGGTGTTTCAGCCGTACTCGGGCAGTGGATTACGACTGTTCTTAGCCCAACTGTATTATTGTGGATTGTTTCTCTTGGATTTATTGGGATGGCCGTATGGATGTTAATCCCAGACAAGCTAGATGATGAATCTGAAAGTATCGATAAGTGGCAAAAATATGGTGTCTTTGGCGCAACCTTTGTGCTTTTCTTTTTGGCAGAAATTGGTGATAAGACTCAAATAGCGACTGTGGCATTAGCTGCTCGTTTTGACAGTGTCGGTTGGGTTACTGTAGGTACGACGTTGGGAATAATGTTAGTGAATGCTCCAGCCGTATTTATTGGTAATAAGCTTGCAGAAAAGCTTCCAATTTCACTCATTCATAAAATCGGCGCACTTGTCTTTTTAATTATTGGTGTTGCTGCACTTATTAAACATTACCTTTTCTAATGACAATGAAGCGATTTCATCGAATACCAGTAAGCTGGCAACGTATGTTTTTTATACCGTATCTACTTGCACTACCACTGATCACTTTACTGTTATTAGGTTTAGCTGGGAGTTGGTCGGATAGTGTCCGTTTGGCATTTTTATCACTACCAGGGTGTTGGTTGTGTTTTCAAGCCACAAAAAAGCCAAATTTATTTTGGAAATTATTTTCAATTGTTTGGTGGTTTATTTTTATATTTCATACCAGTTTACTCTCAGTAAGTTGGCTGTTGTTCAATAGTGATGCTGAAGCATATTCAATTATTGAATCTATTGCGAATACAACATTGAATGAAAGTTTAGAGTTTTTTCAACTACATTTTGGTTTTTTTATTCTATTTGTTGGCTTGATTTTAAGCGCTTTGATTTTATATTTTTATATTTTATTTAAATATTTTAATACGCGTGAGTTCCGTGATCAGAAAGTACATCGATTAGGGCGTTATGCTATAGGTTTGTTATTTCTACTGTGTACTGTCAGCTATGCAATTAAGCCTTCAATTGCTTTACATCCATTGCCATTTTGGTATGGATATTATGGCAAAATTCAGGACTTCAAACAACGTATTCTAAAACATGATCAGATACATAAAGAATGGACATTGAATGCAGAAAAACGCTTGGATTTTAGCGGTAAATTTAATAAAAGCCAGACACATACCATAGTTTTGACGGATAGCATTACCAGTTTTAATTTTGGATTATGCGGTTATCCAAGAAATACAACACCCGAGTTAAGTAAACGTAGTGACCAGTTCAAAGTATTCTGTCGTGGATATTCACCAGCATCTTCTACTATTCAATCTTTACGTTATTTATTTAATGACGGTACGCGCAATGTAATGGATGATCACGCACCTGAGAATATTATGGCATATGCTAAGGCAGCAGGGTTTAAAGTTTATTGGATTAGTAACCAAGATGATGTTTATATCTCTTCACTTTTTGCATCATATGCAGATGAAGCTGTTTTTATCAATAAAAAGTCAGGTCGTAGTAGCACGTCATTAGATGAAAATATTCTGCCTGCTTATAAAATTGCATTGGATGATCCAGATCCTCGTAAATTGATTATTCTGCATCTCATTGGTTCACACCCAAATTATAAGTTACGATACCCAGAACAATTTTCTAAGTTTAATGATTCTAGCAATGATGAGGTTGAAAAAAAACTTGAACGAAATGAGGTTAATCATTTAATTCAGTTAAAACGCAATGAATATGATAACAGCATACTTTACCAAGACTGGATTGTTGCAAAGTTATTCGATCTTTTGATTTCCACTCAATCTGATTTTAGATCTTTTACTTTTTTATCTGATCATGGTAATGAAGTAGGGCATGCTAAAAACTATGCTGGACATAGTGCAAATACAGAGGCTGGATATCGTATTCCAGTTATTATTTGGTATGATCATATGCCGTCTAAAGGGATAAGAAGTGAACAACCTATTAATGCCAGTGACCTAGACCGTTATGTATTACACCTCATGGGTGCTCATGATCGGTTGGATCGTAAAGAAAAACTATGTTGGTTAGATCAAACTTGTAATTTTATTCCTCATTTACTTTGGCGTTAACTAAAACAAACAAGCGTTATTACAATTAGCTTTTGGTAAATTGTACAGCCCCGATTGATTGGATCAGATTTGCTTCGAAAAGATGTAGATGAAATATTTTTTAAAGAAGCGACACAATTCACAGATATCGTTAAATCTACTTTTTATTTTTCAATAAAAATATCACAATAAATCAATACATAAGCTATAGATTAAAATCTGCTAGTGAAGTTGTAGATTAATTAAACTTGCTAAATAATCCCCTAAAATAAAAATTCCGATGAAATTTCTCAATTCTAAATGAGAATATTATCATTTATTACAATTGAAAATTTTAAAGAGATAAATCATAAGAAAAAGACCAATTCATCATAAATATTTAAAAAATCATAGAGTTAAACCTGTATAGACAAGCAGGGTGTAACATTGCTTTCTCAAATGAGAATGATTATCATTATTTTGTGTTAAGCAGAGCTTCACGATCCAAGAAAACATAAATTAAATTTCTAGATCTTTTTAGTGCAGTAAAAAGTCTTGTACAGAGGATATGGTCAGATGAAAGAGCTTGCCAGCCGATTGGCGATGCAGCACCTAATCAATGCATACTCACAAGAAACAGGAAGTAGAATTTTACTGGAGAAATATCAGCAAAACTCTACGCAACTTGCGTTTAGCCAAGGCTTGACCTTGTTAATAATTCCATTGGAATCCATTCAATCCCAATTATATGCACCGCTTTCATATAGAAGTCTTGTAGGGCGGCATCGAATAGAAAAACTGCCACAGATTTTTAATAAAGGGCAAGTGCAAAGGTTTAGTCCAATTGCAATGGTGTGCTTACTTCTAGAAGAGCTGGTAAGAAACGCTGTTGAATCCTTAGATTCAGCATCATTGGTTGAAAAATGGATACAAAGCCGAGATGCTTTAGCTGAGTTTTTAAAGCAGCGTGAATATGATTTTGACCAATTGATTCAAGCCAAACAAGATTTTATCCAGACAGAACAAGCATTGATTCTTGGGCATAGTATGCATCCAGCGCCAAAGAGTCGCACCGGTTTCGTTCATGAAGATTGGTTAAGGTTCTCACCAGAACATAAAGGTCAAACGCAACTGTATTATTGGTTACTTGCACCAGAATATCTGGCAGAAAGCGCAACATTAGATCAGCCAATGACTAGCCAACTCATAAAGCATATGCAATGGTATTTGAGCGAAACAGAATTAGATTTAATTCATACACATTCAAGCTATAAATTATTGACATTGCATCCATGGCAAGCACGTTATTTGCAGAGCAAAGATTGGTATAAAGAATTAAAAGCCAAGAAAAAATTAATTGATTTTGGTGAAAAGGCTTGGCATTTTTCCGCCACAACATCCGTCAGAACATTGGTCAGCTATTCAGCGCCATGGATGGTGAAACTTTCACTATCCGTGATGATTACCAACTCTATCCGAGTCAATTTGGCCAAAGAATGTCATCGTGGAGAAATCACGCGTCAACTTTGGCAGGGGCCAATAGGTCAGTCGATTTTAAAATCTTGTCCTACATTGAAGGCAATTCATGACCCCGCATGGACTGCGTTAATCATCGACGGAACAATTGTTAACGAAACGATCTGCATTTTTAGAGATCAGCCATTTGATAGACATCAGCAAGTGTCATGTATTGCCTCCTTATGCCAAGATCATCCAGCAAAAAATTTAAATCGCTTTGATCATTTATTTGAACAAATTGCACAGGCAGAACCGCAGCTAAGTATTGAAAAAATTGCATTAAATTGGTTTGTGCGATTTTTAGAGATCAGCTTAGTTCCCTTGATGTATTTGTATCATCACTATGGGATGGCATTTGAGTCACATCAGCAGAATGTATTGGTTGAGTTGGAAAATGCGTATCCTAAAAATTTATGGCTCAGGGACAATCAGGGTTTTTATTACATCGAAGAATATGCCACTGAAATATTAAAAGAATTCCCTGAGCTTGATGGGAAAGCGCAGGCGGTTGGTCAAAAATCTTTGGTTGATGAACGGTTTAGTTATTATTTTTTTGCTAATACTTTATTTGGCATTATTAACGCAATCGGTGCAACAGGGAGTGTTTCAGAACAGCAACTCATTGATCTATTGCAAGATAAATTGATGGAATTATATCAACACTATTCTGACAGTAGTTTATTACAAGGCTTATTGTATCAACCAACCTTGCCATATAAAGGGAATTTACTCACGCGTTTATATGAGCTGGATGAACTGATTGCTCCAGTAGAACAGCAATCAATTTATATTCAGTTGCCAAATCCTTTATGTCTAAAACAGAAGGATGCAATTTATGCTTGATTTTATTGCTGTGGGTTTAGGACCGTTTAACTTAAGTTTAGCAAGTTTGTTACAACAAAAATCAAAGCTAAAATATCTGTTTTTTGAAAAACAAGCCCAGTTTGATTGGCATGCAGGAATGCAGCTTCCAAATAGTATGTTGCAAGTGCCTTTTATGGCTGATTTGGTCTCTATGGTAGATCCGACCAGCCCATTTAGTTTTCTCAATTATTTAAAAGCTCAACAGCGACTCTATAAGTTCTATTTTTTAGAACAGCCACATATCCCTCGTAAGGAATATAATCATTATTGTCAATGGGTTGCAGATCAAATTGAAAATATTCAATATTTGTTAGTAGTCACAGAAATTGTGCCTAAATACTATGGCTTTGAAGTTTTAGTTATACAGGGAGGAATTCATCAACGCTATAGTTGTCGAAACATTGTATTGGGTGCAGGAAATGTGCCTTATATCCCACAATGCATGCAGACATTGATTCAAAGCTATCCTGAGCGATGTAAACATTCAGCACATTATCTAGAACATCAGCCAAAAAAATTACAAGGCAATGTTGTGGTACTGGGATCAGGGCAGTCTGCGGCAGAAATCTTTTTAGATTTATTCGATCGTCAGTATCAATTTGATCAGGTGTCTCAACCGAAATTCAATCTCAATTGGCTGACCCGAGCCAATGGGTTTTTCCCTATGGAATATACACCATTAGCTTTAGAACATTTTAGTCCAGACTATAGTCAACATTTTCATTGCTTTGATGACCTTAATAAAGATTTGCAGTTGAGTAAACAGTCACTTTTATATAAAGGAATCAGTGCGCAAACTATTCGTGAAATATATAAGAAACTTTACCATCGACATCTTGCTGGAAATGATTTGGCGACGCATTTACACAGTCAGTCCAACCTAATTGATGCTGTTTTAACGGAACAGGGGAAAATTAGACTGATTTTCCAAGATCGGGTGACATTAAATCAGTTCAGTCTAGATAGCGATTATGTGATCTGTGCTACAGGCTATCGCTGTCCTGAATTTAAATTTCTAAAGCAACTGAAGCCCTGGATTAAAACCAATCCACAAGGACATTGGAATATTTCAGCAAATTATGCTGTCGAATATGCTGGCATTGGTGAAATTTTTGTTCAGAACATGGATATGCATAGTCATGGTGTTGGTACGCCTGATTTGGGTTTAGGTGCTTATCGTGCTGCAACAATTGCAAATCAACTCATAGGTTATGCGTTATATGACTTAGCAATAGCCCCACAATGTTTCCAACATTTTGATCCTTTGCAAAATCCGCAAGTCCAAGTGATCCAGAAAAACATCGCAACACAACATCATGTGCATGCTCAGCATGTTGAAGATTTGGTTAAAAATGTGAATTTTCAAGCCCAAAGCCTCAATACACAACATTCTCAGCATCAACAAAACCATCAACAATATTCGAATACTGAGAACAGCTTATGAGTTTTGCACAGTTACAAATTAATCAGAACCAATGGCGAAGTGCAGGCCAACGCTTGATTGAAATGGCAATCGCTGAGTTTTTATATGAAGAAATTATTCAGGCTGAAAGCTTGGATAATGATGTATTTCAATTGAGATTGGATGACCGAATTTATCAGTTTAATGCACAACAATACTTATTGGGGCATTGGCATATTCAAGAAGGTTCAGTACGTGATTTAACTGTCGATACCAGAAGACCCGCTTGGAATTTACATCAATTTATTGCCGCTTTTTCAAATCAGGTTGGGGTTAAACCCTTTACCAAAGCCTATTTGATTAAAGAGATGAACAATACGTGGTTGGCCGAAGCCCATGTACTGGATGAAAATCGTTTAACAAGTGTAGCAGTACTGAATGCACCACATTATCAAATCGAAGCAATGTTGCGCGGTCATCCTTGGTTAATTATGAGTAAGGGGCGAATCGGTTTTGGTTATGATGATTATTTGAACTCAGCGCCTGAGATTTTACCTAGAGTCAAAGTGTTATGGTTGGCTGTGCATCGAGATTTGGCAGAGTTTCGTTCTACCACTGAATGGTATGCAGGGCAATTATATTGCCATGAGTTTGACGAGCAGGAATTGCTAGAATTTCGCGAAAAAATGCAAAACCTTGCTTTAAATTCAGAGGATTATTATTTAGTTCCTGTACATGCTTGGCAATGGCACCAATGGATTGTGCCAACTTATGCCAATGAAATTGTAGATCAAAAAATTGTCGAACTTAAAATTGGACAGGATAATTATGTACCAATGCAGTCAATTCGCACTTTATGTAACACATCAGATGCACAACGTCATTACATTAAACTACCAGTGAGTATTTTAAATACCGCTGTTTATCGAGGATTGCCTGCTCAAAGGAATTTAGCTGCGCCCGCTGTTACAGCGTGGTTAAAAAATATTTTAAAACAAGATATGGATTTACAAAAAACGGGTGTGGTGTTTTTAGGCGAGATTGCAACTTTGACCATTCAGCAACCTTGTTATGATCACATTGAAGGTGCACCTTATCAATTCAAAGAGTTATTTGGCTGTTTATGGCGTGAAAGTGTAGATCCATTTGTTGAATATCATCAGCAGGTTTTATCGCAAGCTGCTTTATTACATCGTGATATTCAGGGGCTATCCATTTTAACTGTGCTTATTCAAGCTTCAGGCCTAGCACCTCTAGAATGGCTAAAGCAATTCATCACCGTCAGTATTCAGCCGCTATTGATTTGCCTTTATAAATATGGACTTGCATTTTCACCACATGGTGAAAATACAATGTTAATTCATGAAAATGGGGTGCCTAAGGCCATGGTGCTCAAAGACTTTATCGATGATATGAATCTTGTCGATGAAGATTTTCCTGAGCTGGCGGATCTTCCTGATGAAGCCAAAATTTTATTGAGGCATTCAGCACAAGACCTCAGTCATTTTATTTTTACTGGCTTATTTATGGTGCATTACCGCTATATCTGTAATCTATTTCTACAGGATTTTCCACAATATCATGAGATTGAATTTTGGCAAACCGTATCGAATGTGATTGCTGAGTTTCATCAGCAACATCCAGAGTTTTCAGCAAGAATTGAAAAGTTTGCGATATTTAGAAATCAATACAATAAGGTTTGCTTAAATCGTGTTCGTCTATTTACCACCAGTTATAACAATGAAGCAGAACGCCCCGTACCTGTGGTTCTAGATTTGATTGCAAACCCTGTAAGCCCAGAGACTTTAAAAAATTGGACAGCACAATTTTCACCTGCTCCAGCGTGATAAACCGTGCCCGAGCAGAGTGTGTATTTATCTGCGTAGCACCTAGATTTAACACGAGTCAAAAGCTCAATAATCTAACAAATACAATAAAGGTGAAAGTGATGAAAACCTTATCACAGCAATTACCAGATTTTTATGAATATTATGAGAACGGCAATCAGTTTTATTTACGTCAAGTGAAATACCCAGATGATATGGCTTTATTACATAAATGGATGCATGAACCGCATGTGATTCCACAATGGCAACTGAATAAATCTGAACTCGAACTTAAGGTCTATTTTGAAAAACAGTTGGCTGATGATCATCATCGTTTATTCATTGTGGGTATGGATGGAAACGATGTGGGGTATACAGAAATCTATGAAGGTAAGCGAGATCGGTTAAGTCGTTATTATTCTGCGCATGAACTGGATTTAGGCTGGCATTTCCTGTTCGGTGAAAAATCGGTACTTGGAAAAGGCTATCTTCGAGCAGTCGCACGTTTAGTCATTTTTTATATTTTTGAACATGCAGCTTCTTTGAAAATCGTAGGCGAACCTGATTCAACAGTTAAACCATATGCCGCAGTTGTTGATGAAATGTGCTATGAAGCTCAGGGTACGCTTACAATGCCTGAGAAAAATGCGGTGTTATATTATTGTTTTAGAGATACTTTTTACCAAAAATTTGGTGAATATTTAATCCAATCTCAGCAATATTTAGCACAAAAAAACCAATACAAAACTCAGTAAGTTGAATTTGTCCTATGAGTTATCAATCTATACATATTCAGATCAAAGAGATGATCTTTTCCAAAGATGTCTCAATCGTTGAGTTTCAGTTCTGGTTGGCTGAAGTTGAAACATTTCTATGTCAGCAACAAAATTTTGTTTTGGTGGTGAGAAGTGTAGCAGGTACGACATTTCCACAAGAATACCGTCAGATTCAATCAAGATGGTATAAAAAAAATAAAGCTAATTTTTTTAAGTACTGTGTAGGTTTAGTACGGATCGCGTTAGATCAAGCCGATCATGAACGACTCAATACATCTGCGCTACATGTTGCATGGCAAGTTCCTTATTATGTGACATTAGATCGCGCTGATGCATTGCAATGGGCTGTGCAGAGGTGGCTATTATGCAACGCATAAGTAATTTAACCAAACAATCTGTCACTCAACAGATTTCCGTACTTAGCTTAGGTGTTGTGGTTGTTTTATATTTGGCCCATGCCTTGCCTTTGTATTTTTATAATGTGGCATTGCCTGCGATTTTAAGGCACCAAGGGGTAGATCTACGCTGGATTGGGCTATTGTCACTGCTTTATATTCCATGGGCATTCAAATTCTTTTGGGCACCGCTTATTGACCGTTTTTATATTAAAAGATTAGGTAAACGTAAAACGTGGCTACTGTTCACTCAAATTGCTTTGGTTTTAGGGATTATTGCACTTGCTTTGACTCAGTTTTCTTATGGGCTGCTGGTCTTTGTCATCATTGGTTTATGGATATCCAGTTTTGCAGCAACCCAAGATATTGCCATTGATGGATATACCGTTGAAGCATTTTCACAACAAGATTATCGCTTTGGTAGCATGGCGCAAAGCATTGGTGTTGCACTTGGCAGTATGCTCGGTGGTGCTGCAACACTTTGGCTATATCAATATTATGGATGGCAAACAGCACTTATCTGTTTAGCAAGCTTAACCGCTTTGACGATGTTTGCAGTTTTTCAAATACAAGAAAAAACCACAGAACACATGATGAAGAGCCCGCCGAGTTTAATTCGAGCATTTAAACGTCCTGAAATTCGTTGGGCATTACTTTTAATTGTTTGTTATCGCTTTGTAGAAGCCCCCGCAATGGCAATGCTCAATCCAATGCTGATTGATCAAAAATGGTCACTTTCACAAATTGGTGTGTTGATGTCTGTGGTGGGTGCAGCTGTTGGATTGCTTGCAGCCGTTTCTGCTGCATTGCTGCTTAAAAAGCGAAAGGCGACCCAATTACTGCTATGGGCTGGCTGGGTGAGAACTCTGATATATGGACTCTTGGGAATCTCTATTCTGTTCGGCTTGTTAAATCAGTGGCAGCTTTTGCTGGGTATTTTTGTGATTGCATTCCTTGCAATTCGTTATATCGCAATGACTTCTTTATATGCATATTTCATGCAGAGTAGCTCAAAAACGCAAGCAGGGACAGACTTTACAATTTTGGTGTGTTTTGAATTGCTGGTCTATTTTATTGGCGGGGCTGGGTCTGGTTTTCTGGCCAAATCATTAGGTTATGGAAATTTTTATATTGTTTTAGCTATTGCATCTGTAGTGAGTTTGATTCTCTCACAACTCATTATTTCCAAATCACAAAAAACTCTAAGATCAGAGATGTTGTAAGGGATAAATCATGAAAAGAACATCAATTCAAATACAACTGACGTGTTTAAGTTTGGCTATTGCGACACAGATCTATGCACAAGAGCCTACGACTCAAAAAGTTGAAAATACTGGGGCAGAGGTAAAAAGCCTAGCGCCTATCGTGGTCACGGCAACTCGTTCTGCAAAAAGTATTTCAGACATCGCAGGGACTGTCTATCGCATTGAGCGTAGCGAAATTGAAAAACAAGCCAATGCGGGTAAAAACATAGCAGATATTTTAGGGCTATTGGTTCCTTCACTCACGCCAAATACCGGTACAACCTCTAACTATGGTATGAGCATGCGCGGCCGTGTGGTGCAATATATGATTGACGGGATACCACAAACAGGTTCACGGGACGGATCGCGTCAGCTCAATAGCATTCTACCTTCAATGATTGACAGAATAGAAGTTGTGTCTGGGGCAACGAGTATTTATGGCTCAGGTGCAACTGGCGGTATTATCAATATCATTACCAAAAAAGGCGGTGACGAAGCTTTAAGTTTTGAAACTAAACTGGGACTAACGTCTGGGAATAATTTTAAAGGCGATGCACTGGCTTATGAAGCTTCACAAAATGTCTCGTTTAATCAAGATCGCATCAAAGGTAATTTGGGTGTTGGTTATGCCAAACGTGGTGAAATTCAAGACAGTCGTGGTGATCGTATTGGACCTGAAGTTGCGCAAACAGATCGTCAAGATACCCAAACCCTTGATGTCAATGGACAACTCACTTGGGACATTTCAGGTCAACAGCACTTAACTGTTGGCGCACAATATTATAATGATGAACAAGACAGTGATTATGGGCCTGATTATGGTCAGGGTTTAGCTGTTTTATTTAGAGGGGCTACACCCAGTTTAAAAGCATTAAAAGGCTTACAACTTGAAGACCAACCTAGAACAAAACGCTGGTCAACGCATGCTCAATATAACCATAATGATATATTGGGGCAAAGTTTAACCTTGGAAGCTTATTACCGTAAAGAGCAGGCAAGATGGTTTCCAACCGCAGTAAATTTACTACATCCGGAATTACCTAGCGGACGTATTCCTGTTGTGATGCAGTCCAATACCGATATTAATATTTGGGGATCACGTTTAGCTTTGCAGAAAGATTTTAAAGTTGCAGATCGGGCTTTAGGGCTAAGTTACGGTTTAGATTTTGAAAATGAGAAAAATGGTCAAGAAGGGCAAATGTATGATACCAATAGCTTTATTGCGAGTAATGGTTTAAATCATAAAGCGACAAAAATCTATGCAATGGGACCAGATGTTCAAGTGGCAAAACTTGGTGCATTTGTTCAAGCGAATTATGCAGTTACGGATCGTATAAATATACAGGCAGGCGTGCGTCACGAACGAATTAACAGTGATGTCAGTGATTCTACCCCGTACCCTGAAAGTATTGTCGTGGACTTAATTCCTAGCTATACGGCGAAGAGTTTAAAAGGTGGTGAAGTAAAACATAATGCAACTTTATTTAATTTGGGTGGGGTTTATCACTTAAGCGATACGCAACAAGTTTTTGCTAATTTTTCTCAAGGCTTTAGTATTCCAGACGTACAACGGATGCTGCGTGATGTTCCAGCAAGTTTTGTAGTCACCAGTAATAATATTGATCCAGTTAAAGTGAATAACTATGAACTCGGCTGGCGTTTACAAGAGCAAAATGGACTCAATCTAGGGCTGACTGCTTTTTATAATGATTCTGATAAATCTGTGAGGTTTAATGCTGCCCCAAATTTTAATATAGGAGTGATTGATACCGATGAACGCATTTATGGTTTGGAAGCCAATGTAAAATATACAATTTCAGATATGTGGAATATGGGAGGAACCATTGCTTATACACGAGGTCAATTTAAAAATATTTTAGGTGATTGGCAAGAGTTAGATGCTGTACGGGTTGCCCCACTGAAAGGCACACTATTTTCAGAATGGCAATTTGCAGATGATATCAATTTACGCGTACAGACTTTAGCGATTGGAGGTACAGATAAAGCCGCTAAAGACTATGTCAATCCATTAAATGACCGCAGTAGCCGAAAACCCGCAGAGATTAAGGGGTTTGCGATTATGGATGTGATCACCAGTGCAAAAGCAGGCCCAGGCAGATTAGGCTTTGGCGTTTATAATGTATGGAATACAGATTATAAATCAGTATTTAGCCAAGCAGTTGCGCCAACCTATGGTGCTATTTCAAGTTTGGCTGCACAAGGTCGTACCTATGGTTTAACTTATACACTGAAGTATTAATCAATGATAAGTCTCTTTTACATGATGAAAGAGGCTTTTTTATTTAGCAATATCTAGATGAGATATAAGGAGTAGCGCTTAATAAGATTCAATAAATTTTCGTGATCAGGCTAAGACTGATATTCTAAGAGATTAAAATGAATAAAAATAATTATATTTGGATGATGGCAACGCTGCTCAATGGGATCAGCTTATCCATGATTTTACCTTTACTTGCACCTCTTATTCGTCTATTAAAAATCTCAGAGCTTCAAGCTGGTTTGATGGTCTCTGCCAGCGCATTGCTAATGAGTCTGACTGCAATGTGGATTTCTAAAAAAACCAAATTTCAAAATCATTATTATTTATTGAGTATCGGTTTTATTGGAATGAGCATAACTTGGGGACTATTTTCAGGGGTAATAAGTTATGGGCTAATGTATAGCATGCCAATTGGGCTACTTTTCACTTTATTATTGCTTACACGAAGCAGTATTGGCTTTTTTATGGCAATGCCGCAAATCGCATTACAAAGTTATGTGATGACGCGATATTTAGATGAAACGATACGTAGTAAGAAGATGGCAACCTTTGGTGCCTTAAACAGTGGAGGATTAATTTTAGGGCCATTTTTAACCACATTACTTATTATTTGGGGAATATTGATTCCTTTGTGGCTCGCCGTATTGCTTTTGGCTGTCATGAGTATGCTGATTGTAGGTTTATATCAACACAAAGTGGAAAATGCTCAGCAGCAACAAACAACAAGTCATGATCCAAATCATAGGGATTTAATCCATCAGTTAGCTGTAGAAGAAAATATTCAACAAGCGCTTTTACAACAAGACTTTTCACAGCAAGATCCTAAAAATCTGCCATTAGACAATCTGAGGAATGGTGATTTAAAAAAATCAATGATTTGGTTGATCCTTGGATTTAGTTTGTATATCGCGATTATTACTCTGAATTTAACTGCTGGTTTTTATATTCAAGATAAATTTCAATTTAACATTCAGCAAAGCGCCCTCTATTTTTCCCAATGTTTGTTGATTGTGGGGATTGTATCGGTTTTGATGCAAATTGCGATTTCTAAATGGCTAAACTGGTCGTTAACACAGCTTTTAATGGTTGGATTAAGCTCAATGCTGATTGGGTTGATCTTGTCAATTTATACCCAGCAGATCGTGATTTTTCAGTTGGCTTATGTGTTTTATGGTATCGCTGTGGCATGTCTAATGCCTGCATTTACCACAGGTGCATCACAATCAGTTTCGATAAATTTGCAAACTAAAATTGCTGCTTTATGTACCATGGCACAAGCGCTCAGTTTAGTTGTTGCACCATTAATGAGCACAGGGCTGTACCAACTTAACATTATTTTCCCATATTATTTACTGCTTAGTATTTTCTTATTGCTGTCTTTTTATTTTGTTGTTTTTAAATGGAATAAATAGAGGATGGTCATACCAGTGTCATGTTCTTTGATTAGTTTGCCTGCATTAAATCAAATATGACATTTCAATGATGAAACCATTTAAAATTAAACATTCGCTAATCATTTGTTTTGCTTCAGGACTATTTTTAACAGCCTGCAATAATGATCAGGATGATAATTCAGCTGTTGTCGTCCCACCTAAAGCTGATGCATCCCTATATTTACAGACCAAACAACCCTATCAACCCCAGCAGAAACTAAGCAGTTATGAAGCAACGCCAGCAGGTTATCGTGTAGTTTTTACAGAGTTAGTCGCGCGTCATGGTTCGCGAGGTTTGTCGAGTATTAAATATGATTTAGCTCTATACAACATGTGGTTAAAAGCAAAACAGGAAAATGCCTTAACGCCATTGGGTGAACAATTGGGTGCTGATTTAGAAGCTATGATGAAAGCCAATATTCTATTGGGTTATGGAGTGGAAGGTATACGCCAGTATGGCTATGGCAACGAAACTTCTGTAGGTATTAAAGAACATCAGGGTATTGCAGATCGCTTATTACAACGCTTACCACAATTGTTTAATCAAGCCAGTCAACAAGGTAAATCTGTACAGATCGTCAGTTCGGGTGTGGATCGTGCGGTGGACAGTGCTAAATTTTTTACCAATGAATTGTTGAAACAGCAACCAAGTTTAAAGACTGCAATTACACCAGCAAGCTATCAAAGCCTCAACAGTACCTCTATACCAAGTATTGTCGATGGCGGGGTAAATCGCTTTCATCTGTATTTTCATAGTTTAAATGCACAAGACGATTTGGCCAATGTCAAAACGGATTTAGACAAAACAGTCTATGCGGCTAGTTTAAAATATCAAGATTTTGAAGAGAATGACGTTAACTTAAAACAAAAAATAAAAGAGTTAAGTGCAGATCCTAATGCGCAAAAAATCGCAACAGAAGTATTAAGCCCAATTTTTAAAACAGCGTTTATTCAAAAAATTGGTCAAACTGGCTATAGCTTTAGTAATTCAGGATCATTCACTGTAACAAGCCCTAAAGGTGAACAGATTACTGAAAAAGGAAAGGGGAAAAATACCATTGCCAGTGCAGTAGATGCTGCTGCTTATGTGTACGAGTTGTATTCAATCACTGGCGGAATGCAAGACGAGCTTGGAGCGACAAATTTTAAAAAATATATGCCAATTGAAGCGGCTAAGTTTTATGCGCAATATAACGATGCCAATGATTTTTATAGTAAGGGCCCAAGCTTTGATACAGGCAAAGCTGTAACAACAGATATTGCCAAATCACTCAAACAGGATTTATTTAAACAAGTTGATGATGTTATGAGCAATACACAAAAGAATGTTGCTGTATTAAGATTTGCTCATGCTGAAATCATAATCCCTTTAGCCACCAGCTTAGAGTTAAAGGGGATGATGCAATCTGTGCCCTTGACGCAGACGTTTAATTATTCAAATAGTGCGTGGCGTGGTGAAGATATCTCACCGATGGCAGCAAACTTACAGTGGGATATTTATCAGAATTCGCAAGGGCAGACTTTGTTAAAAATGCTCTATAACGAAAAAGAGATTGCTTTTAAAAAAGATTGTGATTATGCCCGCTATAAAGCAAACAGCTATTATTATGATTATTTAAAGTTGAAACAATGTTATAGTATTCAATAGATTGCTATAAAATTTGAGGGAGAACTGGTTTCTCCCTTTTAATCTGTTTATAAAAGGAACACTGTGAAATTCCAGCAACATACGATTCAAGCTGCTATTTTTGATATGGACGGTACGATGCTGGACACTGAACGGCTTAGATTTGATGTGTTAAAACAAGCGTCTTTGGAAATCACTGGTGTAGAATTTAGCTTAGATTATTTGATGCAATGTTTAGGGCTTAATGCGTTAAGCTCAGAACACTTAGCACAAAAGTTTTATGGTCAAGATATCCCTTACCAGCACATTCGGCAACGTGCTGAACAAATTGAACTTGAGATGATTTTGTCGCAAGGCGTACCAGTGAAAGCTGGGCTTTTAGAAATATTAGCTTATTTGCAATCTCAAAATATCCGATTGGCTGTCGCTACATCTAGTACCCGAAAAATTGCTGAAAAATATTTAAAACTTGCAAAAATTGATCATTATTTTACCTTGTTGGTCTGTGGCGATGAGGTGATACAAGGTAAACCACACCCAGAAATTTTTAACAAAGCCTGCACCTTATTAAATCTAAATCCGCAACACAGCTTGATGATTGAAGATTCTGAAAATGGGATTATTTCGGCAGATTTGGCTGGGGGAGTAACGATTTTGATTGAGGATATTAAAGAACCAAATCAGACCATGCTGGCGAGAGCAGATTACTACTTTGAATCTATGTTGGATTTTTATCAGGCAATCATAAAATCTGACTGAATAAAATTCATTTTCAATTGAACAACACTCAGTCAATTCAAGATTTAAACATGATGATTACGTGCTTTAATAGAAGCATTAAAATTAATGTGAATTTGATGTGTTTTTAGATTCTCAAAGTTTAACAACGCCAACTGAGACACATGATTATCCCGAGTGGCACAAAGGGAGAAAACACTACGCCTTATGGTATATCGAAATTCATCATCCTGAATTATTGGCTTATTTAAGCGATTTAACAGAAAAATTCTCAAACTATTTATTGCACCCCAATACACGCCAATTTCATATCACATTGTATATTTGTGGTTTTCTAACAGAAGATAAAAAGCAATTTGATGATGATTTTATCCAAAGTAAATTTCAACAACAGCTTAAAATTTTGAGCCAAAACCAGTTAAATAGTTTTAAATTAACAACAGGAAAAATAAATAGTTTTAGCAGTGCTTTATTTATAGAAATTCAAGATCATGAAAATAGCCTAAGCAATATTCGACAATTATTATCCCATTCGAGCCAAGAAATTGCTGCTTTAGAATATTGCCCGCATATCACCTTGGGTTTGTATTCAGCAGAATTTAAAGCCCAACAAATATTTAAAGCTATTGAAAAGATTGATCAAAAAAGTTTTGAAATTAGTATTGAGCAGCTTAATTTTGGTATATATCAGGCACAAGTCTTACAGGGGCCTTTAACCGCGTTACATCAGCTTATACTCAATCCGAAAAAAACAGATGGATCTTGGGAGTCAAATTTATGTTGCAATTAATCCTAGGTGGCGCGCGTTCAGGCAAAAGTAAATTAGCTGAACAAATCGCAAAAGACTCAAATCTAGAGGTCATTTATATTGCTACCGCCCAAGCGTGGGATGATGAAATGCGACAACGTATTTCACACCATCAGACACAACGACCTGATGGATGGCGGCTGATTGAAGAACCACTTTACCTAGCAGATTGTTTAAAACAAATAGATCAAGAAAAGCAGGTGATTTTGGTGGATTGCTTAACCTTATGGATAAGTAATTTATTGATGCATGAGAACTCAAATCTGCAGTGCATCGAATGTGAAAAATTGCTGAAAATTCTACCTACATTAAAGTCTAAAATTATTTTAGTCAGCAATGAAACAGGACTAGGTGTTATACCAATGGGTGAAATAACCCGAAAATTTGTTGATGAATCAGGACGTTTACATCAACTATTAGGTCAAATTGCTGATAAAGTAGTGTTTTGCGTCGCTGGTTTTCCGATGTTATTAAAAGGATAAATATTGTGATTTTTATCATATAAACTTGAGCATTTTAACGATTAACAATGAATTTTTAAAATACGAGATGGAGAGCAACAATGAATTGGTGGTTAGAAGCATGTAAAGTGCCAAACGCAGAAACAAAACAACAGGCTGAAGAACGTCAATTACAATTGACTAAGCCAACAGGCTCGCTGTCTGTTTTGGAAAATGTCGCCGTGCAATTGGCAGCTTTGCAAAGTAATTCAAAACCGAATGTAGATAAACCTTGGATCACGATTTTTGCAGGTGATCATGGGGTAATGGCTGAAAATATTTCAGCATATCCGCAAGCTGTAACGCGCCAAATGTTGCAAAACTTTGCAACGGGTGGGGCTTGTATCAGTGTGATTGCTAAAGAATATGCTGCGACTTTACAAGTCATTGATTGCGGCACAGTGGGTGAGGTTTACCAATATCAAGGCGTTGAACGTCATAGTATCGCTCAAGGGACTGCCAATTTTGCTCAACAAGTGGCAATGACTGAACAACAATGTCAGCAAGCCATGGCGCTAGGGCGTGAGAGTGTAGAAAGAGCCATTGCACAGGGTGCTTCAATTTACATTGCTGGAGAAATGGGAATTGGAAATACCTGTTCAGCTTCTGCGATTGCATGTTTCTTATTAAATGAACCTGCTGAGCAACTGACAGGTGTAGGAACAGGGATTCGTGCTGATCAGTTGATTCATAAAAAAAATATCATCCAGCATTCACTTGAGTTACATAAAAATTATGTTGAAAATGATGCGTTTAAAGCTTTGTGTGCTGTAGGTGGCTTAGAAATTGCTGCAATGACAGGAGCTTATATTCGCTGTGCTCAACTTGGGATGCCTGTAATTGTCGATGGCTTTATTAGTTCTGTGGCGGCATTAGTCGCGGTACGACTCAATCCTGAAGTTCGACAATGGATGTTGTTCGGTCATCAGTCTGCTGAATATGGGCATCAACGCCTATTACAAGAATTGAATGCTGATCCATTATTAAAGCTTAATTTACGTTTGGGGGAAGGCAGTGGTGCGGGTGCTGCCCTTGGTGTGATCAAGTTGGCATGCAGTTTACATAACAACATGGCCACTTTTGCAGAAGCTGCGGTAATTGGCGAGAAAGTTTAAACTTATTCATAATTTAAAAAGAGCATATGCATGAAACTGAGGATTGATCTATTACGTCATGGGGAAACTACGCTGAATCATACTTTGCGTGGTTCGACTGATGATGAATTGACAGAATTGGGCTGGCAACAAATGCACCAGACCATTTCCTATGATCAATCCTCTGTGCAAACGCAATGGGATTTTATGTTTAGCTCGCCTTTAAAGCGCTGTTTCTCATTTGCACAGAAACTTTCTGAACAAGTTCAAATACCACTGATGCAAGATCACAGACTACAAGAAATTCATTTTGGTGATTGGGAAGGTATTTCAACACAGCAGATCTATGCAAAAACGCCTGAGTTATTAGAAAATTTTTGGCAATCTCCGACACACTTTACCCCGCCAAATGCTGAAAGATATTTAGATTTTCAGTATCGAATTAAGCAAGCATTACAAGCGATCAAAGAGCAGATGCTGGTTACACAAAGCCAAACAGCTTTGATTGTGACGCATGGCGGTGTGATCAAACTTTTAAAATGTATGGCGCTACAACAATCTCTTGATGATATTTTAAAAATGTCAGCAGAACTTGGGCAATTAAACCGCTTTATGTTGGACAGTGAAACCATGCAGTTAGAGTTATTGGAGGACAATAGATGACTCCATTTTTTATTGCATTGCAATTTTTAACGATTTTCCCTGTTCATTTAAAAAATATGCCTTCGCCAAAACAAAATGGTCGATCACTGCTATTTTATCCAGTGATTGGGCTTTTGATTGGTTTGGTTCTGTTTGCTGTCGCCAGTTTTTTACATGTTCTCCCCGTTGTTTTACTCAGTACCATTATTCTGGTCATCTGGATTTTACTCACGGGTGGCTTACATTTAGATGGTTTAGCGGATACTGCGGATGCTTGGGTCGGTGGCTTTGGTGATAAAGAAAATACCTTAAGAATTATGAAAGACCCAGCATGTGGACCGTTTGGTGTGCTGAGTTTAATTGTTATCTGTTTGATTAAATGGTCTGCACTGTATGTGTTATTACAGGAGCAACACTATACTGCTTTGATTCTATTTCCTATTTTAGGGCGTTTAACACCATTATTTTTATTTCTGACCACTGAATATGTCCGTGAAAAGGGCTTAGGCTGGTCTATTGCTCAATATATCCCTAAAACTTGGGCAATGATCATTTTTGGTATCAGTTTATTGGGTGCAGGTTATTTTGTCTGGGTTGGTTTAGTGACCGCGACGATTTTTATTTTGACCTTAATTTATCTTCGCTATAAGTTTATTCAACGAATCGATGGCATTACGGGTGATACCATTGGTGCCAGTATAGAAATCGCGGAAACAGTTTGTTTACTCTGTTTTATCATTTGTGGTTTTTATATTTAGGACTGTTGATCATTTGACGATTTTGCAACGGTGAGTATTTTTGGGTCGATATAAAGTACGAAATAAGAGATTTAGTCATACTAAACAATAAGAAATACTTTTTCGCAAACTAATGACGTAGCAGTAAAAAATACTTCAGTTCTTTGCCTTGTACTGTGAATAAAGCGATGCTTTATTCTTACTCATATTGTGGTTGAAATTGCTTCAAGCTGCATTATGACGTTTAAAATAATCTTAATATTTTTATTGAATTTTATTCTGAGTTTTAATTACCAACAATTCATTGCATTTCACTTTTACCGAAGTTGATGTTCATTTAAGGACACACTGTTAATAATTTCTAAATTTAGTAGCTTCTGACTTTTGGCATTTTTTTTGCTAAGTAAAAAATCGATTATTTAAGTAAAAGATGAGAATGAGATGAAAAAAAGCTCCAAATTAATACTAATATCTATTTCAAGTTTTCTTCTATTTGGCTGCGGTTCAGATAAGGATAATTATACAGGTCCTGTAGAGGGTTCAGCACAAATAGTTTCTGAAAATAAAGAGAGTTCTTCACTAGGTACCTCAACTAAGTCGGATACACCATCTGAGGCTAAGGTTAATGGTATATTTGGAGACGATAAGCGCTTTATGGCACGAGTGCCTGATGTTATAGGAGAGGCAAAATATATTTCTTCTCCCGCTATTGAATACAATTTTGGCAACTTAATCGTTAATGGAAAAGGCGATTGGCGTGATAATGGCCAGCCTCTCCAGACCAAAGCAAGTGATGTACGAATTGTGCCTTTTCATGGATGGGTTCGATATCCGCAGATAAATATAAATAACAGTACAAAAAAGTTTCCGATTATTATTTTTTTGCATGGGCAGCATTCCACGCGTGATCCAAGCTATAAAGGATATGATTATCTGGCAAAAAATTTGGCAGAGCAGGGATATGTTGTACTATCTATCGATGCCAATGATATCAATGGAACAGGTGGTGACCCATCCTCTCAGAGTCGTGGTCAGCTTGTTTTAGGTACCTTAGATAAACTGGAACAACTGGATCGTTTTGGTGGTGCAGGCTTATTAACCGAACTCAAAGGAAAGTTGGATTTTAACAGTATTGGTATAATGGGGCATTCACGTGGAGGGCAAGGAATATATCTCGCCATTAAGTTTAATACAGCTCGTTTTGGCAATGATATCACTATATTTAAGCAAGCTTTATTGAACAATCCTAATAATTTTAAAAATTTTCCAGATTTAATTGAAGAGGCAAAATCGGGCAATGAAAATAAGTTGCTTGAATTAATGCTTGCTAAAAATATTAGTTTTTCAAAAACAACAGATTCAGTAAAACCCTATAACTTTAAAGCGGCTTTTGCTTTGGCACCTACGGATTTCGAAGAAATTAAAGGAATTACCAATGTGCCCGTTGCAACACTATTGCCATCTTGTGATGGAGATGTCTCTGACCTTCAAGGCGTAAATAATTATGATAATAATCGATTCAGTATGAAATATGATACTGCGCCTAAATTTCAGGTGCTGGTACGAGGAGCAAACCATAATTTCTACAATACGACATGGTTAAATGATGATTATTCCACCCAAGAAGCTGCGTATAGTGACTCATCATATTGTAATGCAAGCCGCCCAGATTCAGTGCGTTTAAATCCAATTGATCAACGTAATATGGGGCAATTTATTATTAATAGTTTCATGCGTTACTTTGTTGGCGATGAAAATCAATTTAAATCTTACTGGAATGCTGTAGGCCAATTGCCACAATCCGCTTGTCCGAAAGGTGATGAAACATGTGATGAAAGAGCAATTGTCACAATACAGCAAAATGGCAGTAAATTAATTCAACGCTTTGAGGATGATAATGTTTTAACAACAAATTTGTTGGGCGGCTTAAATAAATTCTCTGGTTTCTTACAGAATGGCATTATTTCATGTAAATCTTATCTTGGTGGAAAGGACACAGATAAAAATCTGAAATGTTCTAATCCTTCTATTCCAGAATTCTATAAGTCGGCTTCTGCCTACAATGGTGGATTGGTTTCATCTCCTGATCAACTACAATTGTCATGGGAGAAAGCCAATCCTGTATATAGTTTGCCATTAAATAATCTCTCAACTCAGGGCTATGACAGTTTGACCTTCCGGGTTGCGTTGCCTGTAGATGTAGGTCAGGATATTAATATCGAATTGACAGATTCAAATGGTAAAACATCTACAGTGACTGCAAGTGATTATAGTGATGCTCTTTATACTATTCCAAGAAAAAAAGTGAATGGAATTCCTCTTCTGAGTGCAGAAGGCGATGAGTTTTATAAAGGTAAAACTGCTGAAGCGTTAAATATGGTCAGTATCCCACTTAAAGCTTTTCAGGGAATTGATCCCTTGTTTTTAAATAAACTGACTTTCACTTTTCCTAAATCAAGTGGAACAGTGGTAATGAATGATATTCAACTACAGAAATTAAGAAATTGATGCATATCATTGGACAATGAAATAATAAAAAGCCAATGTTAATCATTGGCTTTTTATATTTTTGCTGTTGTCTTGTCCTAAATAAAGAGTACTAATTAATATTAGAATTTTTTCTCTACACTGAACAAGAAACTTGGAATAGCATCATTGACCCGAGCTTCATATAAAGCACCATCACTTTGATTATTTAAGCGCTCTTTATAATCTGTACTCAAAATATTACGAGCACTCAGTGTTGTTGTCCAGCCTTTAGGGAAGCGTTTTGTCGCACTAATATCAACATTTACACGTTTGTTGCTTGTGCGATCATAGGGAAGATTGTCTAAAGCGCGGGTAAATTCTGGCGTGTAGCTTAGATTAATACTGCTTGCCAATTGCCAAGGCTGGTAATTGTATGAAACCCCAGTACTTGCTGTATAAGGGGCAACATCGCTGGCTAAACGTGTATTGTGGTCTGAGTCTTCGATTTTGGCGCGTACTGTCGATAATTGTCCATTCAGCATAAATGAATGACCATTATCAGTTTGTTTTAAGGCATAGCGACCAGAAACTTCGACACCATAGGTTGTTGCTTGGTCTTGGTTATACGGACGTTCAACAAAACGTGAGCCTTCTTGACGAATCACTTTTTCGATATAGTCATCAATATCTCGATGAAAAGCCGTAATATTTAAGCCACCTGCAGTAGTGTTATAGCCCAAAGTCGTTTCCAGTGCGGTGATCTTTTCAGGTCGAAGATTGGGATTACCACCACGGTCTGGGTTATTGATAGAGCCTGCATCAGCATCTGTTGAAATGGAAACAGTCGGCATGAGATTGTTACTATTTGGACTTTTAAAGGCGCGGCTAATATTGGTTTGCAAAGACCATTGATCGTTAAAGTCAAAACGGTGTGCAAGTACAGGGCTTAGGTTTTGATCACTATATTCAACCAAGCCTGAACGTTCTAACCATTCCTGACGTGCACCCAAGGTAAGCGTTTGACGTTTTGAAAACTTCCAACTGCCTTCCAAATAAAGTGCATAACGTTGCTCGTCTAATGTGTCAGCAATATTGCTTTCTAGCGCATTGGCACGCGCATCAAGTCCAAATTTTACTTGTTTGCTTTCATCAAACTTGCGTACCCCATCATAAGCTAAGCCGTATTCATTCACAGTTTCATCAATATAAGAACTGTATTGATTGGAACGAGTGGATTCAGTTTCATTTTGTTTTTCAATAGATAAGCGGACTTTGTCTGAGTCTCCTTTATCTTTACGCTCATAACGGGTATTTAAACGAACACTGTCATTCTTATCATTTTGAACTTGATTACTGCTAGAGCCATCACTTTCATTCTTACGATAAAAAATTTCTGAAACCAGTTTTTGTTGATCATCAATTTGATATTCAATACGTGGTGCAAACATGGTATTTGTACGATTGGTAGTGCGTATTTGTTGGCGTGTACCATTTATATTTTCAATTTCTGTGCTTGATTTACTGTCATTCCACATTTGATTGGCTGAAACACTATAAATCCATGCACCATCACGCCCATCAGCTTGTACACTGATATTTTTACGTTGTTCTTCTTTTTGATCCGATTGGGTGATGCCATATCCTAATTTAACATTACCACTGATTCGAGCATCGTCTAAGGGTTCTTTTAAAATGATATTGATCACTGCAGAAGATGCAACTGAGGCTTGAGCTACACTAGGTTGTTTGGTGATTTCAATTCGTTCAATCATTTCAGGCGTAATCGAGTCAACAATAGACATACCACCACGTGGTCCACCTTGTACAGCTTCACCATTAATCAAAAATACTGGTGCGCCACCACCACGAAAACGCATGCTGCCAGAACCGCTTGATCCACGTGGTCCTTGTCCTGGTGTCGGCATTTGGAAGCCTGCTGCACGCCTTAAAGCATCATTGACCGATTGATCGCCGAATTGCAGCATTTCTTCACGTGTCACAATGGTTTTAGCGACCGCACTGATATCAGGATCTTTAGTAGGTGTTTGTTCAGCGGCAAAAACCAAGGTTTTTAATTGTTTTGGTGATTCATTTTCTTTAAGTTGAGTCGCTTCAGTGGTTTTATTTGTAGCTGTCGTTTCATCATTTGCAAGGCTTGCAGAGGTGATGGCGAATATAGCAAGGCTTAAAGTACTCAATGTACCCCAGTAAAGTTTTGTACGGTGCATGTTGCATCGTTCCATTTATGTAATTTCGCGTAAGATTAGCGCACAATTATGTAGAAATTTTGAGGAAAAGGGCATGGATAAAAAAAAATTAATGCTGAATTTATTTTATTTAAATTAAAAAAAAAGCCTAATGATTGAAGCATTAGGCTGATGAAATTTCTAAAAATATAATAGGGGATTACCACATCAAGTCATCTGGAATAACATAAGCAGCATAAGGATCTTCTTCATCTGTCACTTGTTCATTCTTCTCAGAATTATTGACAATAATAAATCCAGTCATTTTTTCATTGATACGTTCACCCAAAGCTTTAGGCAAAATTGCATAGGCATCATTATTGTCATGTGCGATCACCAAACTGCCTGAAACTAGGGCATTATAAACTTGCTGATTGATATAGATTTTCTTAACCGAACCATCAATAAACTGATAGACCGCATCGCCATCTGTATCTTTGATTTTATGTTGACCAATCATTTGGATAATTGAAGCTTTTAAGGCTTTTTCATCTAAAATGCGTTGTTTCTCTTGATTCAGCGCTTGGTCTTTACTGATTTTCTCTTGTTTGTCTTGTTCAATTTTAGCTTTAAGCTCAGCTTCATTACTCTGACCTGTACGTTGCTCATGCTGTGCCTGCTTTGACAATTTCTTTGCTTTTTTATTATCCACTAAGCCAGCTTTGAGTAACTGTGCTTGCAATGCGTTTTTGACCATAACAATAACCAACCATTAAATGTGTTTCGAACCATGCCGAAAATAAATAAACCAATACGTTAAGCTGAGTATTAAACTTAATCCAGCAGGGATAAGGAATGAATTTAATTGTAAATAAGGATACACGATACTGGCAATCAGCCCACCCAGAATAAATCCGCAAAGAATCAAAAAATGCAATGTGACACGGCGCTTTTCAATACCGAGTCCCCGAAAAAGATAGCCTAAAGCCAAACCAAGATCGGTTAAAACCCCTGAAAGATGTGTAGTGCGGATAATTGTGCCTTTATAGTGGCTGACCATGGCATTTTGCATTCCCATTGCGGTACTTGCCCAGAGTAAAGCATATTTTGGATAATAAGGAATAAATAACCAGCAAAGCAAAATAAACACACTCACAAGGCTGAGTGGAACACCATATCTACGACCCAGTTTAAAATTGCTATTGCCTAAAATAAAGCCACTATAACTTGATCCAATCACATAGCTGAGCATGACCAAGAAAAGGTAAAGTACATGATCATATTGTTGATGAATCAATGCTTGCGCAAATAAACTGGCATTGCCCGTCATATGAGAGATGGATTGATGAAGGACGGTAATCAAACCAAGCACATTAATTATGCCTGCATTGACTGCAAGCATAAACGCACCTAGTTGAATCCAAACGGGCAAATACTGTAGAGGCATAATTCCTTCTTTTTATTCATATACCTTGTATATTACTTTTTAGAAAGATCAACTGCTGCTGTAAATAAGACATCAGTCGAGGAATTCAATGCTGTTTCTGTTGAGTCTTGAAGCACACTAATCACCATACCAATTGCAATCACTTGCATTGAGATTTCTGAAGGAATACCAAATAAACCACAAGCCACAGGAATTAACAACAAAGAACCACCAGCAACACCAGACGCACCACAAGCTGTTACCACAGAAACCACAGATAAGATCACCATAGTGACGATATCAACTTGAATACCAAGTGTATGCACAGCAGCAAGGGTAAGCACGGTAATTGTTACCGCTGCACCTGCCATGTTAATTGTTGCACCTAATGGGATCGCAACGTTAGCAGTGGTATCATTTACCCCTAAGCGTTTTGCCAAGTCAAGGTTTACCGGAATATTTGCTGCAGAACTACGGGTAAAGAATGCAGTGATTCCACTTTCTCTTAAGCATTTTAAAACCAAAGGATATGGGTTTTTACGCATCACAAAACCAACAATCAATGGATTGATGACGAGAGCTACAAAAAGCATAGTACCAATAAGTACAGCAATTAACTGGGCGTAGTTTTTTAAGGTTTCTAAACCTGCTTGTGCAAATGTAGCAACAACTAAGCCAAAGATTCCTACAGGAGCAAATGCAATCACTACACGAATGATGGCATTAATTGCATCCGCAACATCTGTAATCACTTGTTGAGTGGTTTCTGAACCGTGACGAAGTGCTGCACCTAAGCCTACAGCCCAAGCTAAAATGCCAATGAAATTTGCTTCATGCAAAGCTGTTATTGGATTGCTAATAAAGCTGAGGAGTAGGTTTTTTAATACTTCTGCTACGCTACCCGGTGGCTGTAAAGTCACTTCGCTTGCATGTGCAAAAACCAAAGTACTTGGAAACATTGTGCTTATTGTAATGGCACTAATCGCAGCCAGTAACATTCCAATTGCATATAATCCAAGAATTGGTTTTAAGTTACTCGCACCTTCGCCGACTTTAAAGTTAGCGATAGAAGAGAGAACCAAGACAAATACAAGAATTGGTGCAATGGATTTTAATGCTTTAATAAAAAGCTCGCCTAAAATAATGAAATATTGGGCTGAATTGGGGAATAGATACGCAACTATAAAACCAAGAATAATGGCAATAAGAATACGAGTAACTAAACTTAAACGTGCTAGGACAGCAAACATGTTGAACCTTTATGCCTAAACTGGTCTAAAATCGATGAACAAGCCGCGTATTCTATACCTAAAAGCGAAAACTTAAATAATACAATTTCGCCATAAAAATTAAGATATTAAAAAATATATAGCTTTTTCAGCAATCATAATAAAAAATGTTGATAATTTAAACGATTATTTAACTAAAAGTTTGGGCATCCAATTGATGCATGGCTTGGTAATGCGTTAAATAAATATTTCCACTGAGCTGCCGAATTAAATTGGACTGTTTTAAACGATCCATGACTGGACCTTTGACTTCCGTGAGATGCATTTGAATTTTTAATTTATTTAAATCGCTGTTGATTTCTTCCAAAGTTTCTAAAGCACTTGCATCTATATTACTAATACTTGAGCAATTGATCACTACATGATGTAGCTCTGGATGTTTGCTGACTTCTAAAATGATAAATTCTTTTAAAGTATTGGCATTTAAAAAACTTAGATTTTCATCAATACGAATAGACACAATATTGGTACTGGTCAAAACATCATGTCTTGAAATATTACGAAAATGTTGAGTGCCTTCAACTAAGCCAATGACGGCAATATGCGGACGGCTAATACGCCATAACAGCAATAAAAATGTAGAAACAATACCAATAATCAAACCTGTTGAAATATCGATACACAACACCCCAAAGAATGTAACCCACATCGCAATCCCATCCGCTTTGGAATAACGCCATGTTTCGATGAAGGGTTTAAAATCAACCAATTTCCAAATTGAGACCATAATGGTGACAGCGAGAATCGCCAAAGGAAGCTCTTTAAATAAACCAGTAAAATATAAACTCACAATCACGATAAAAATTGAAGATAAAACACCAGCCATAGGCGTTTTTGCGCCTGCATCTGCATTAACCACTGTACGTGATAAACTGCCAGTCACAGGAAATGCTGACGTGACACCTGCGCTAAAGTTGGCTAAACCCAGTGCAATCAGCTCTTGATTACTATTAAGCTCACTACGTTGCTGAAACGCTGTGGTCTGTGCAATAGAAATAGATTCGACAAAACTCACCATGGTAATCATGGCTGCACCGGGTAAAAGTTGGATCACCAAATCCCAACGCCAGTAAGGCATGGCAATTGGTGGAAATCCCGAAGGAATCTCGCCTACGGTTTTGATACCAAATTGGTCTATATGCAGGAAATGTATTAACCCAATCGAAATAAACACAAGAACCAAGGGCAGTGCTTTCACCCAGAATTGAAGAGAATGTGCAAAAGATTGGCATAACTTAGATTTAAAAAAAACTGGGATGTAAATCAAAAACAGAATGGCACAGACACCAAAAATCAAAGTCTCAATACTGGTAAAGCTAATGTATAGCCATAGGCTTTGAATAAACTCGATAATATTGCCAGATTTTAAGGGTACATCGAGCATAAATTTAACTTGGCTGAGTGCAATCAATACTGCGGATGCGATGATAAAACTTTTAATCACAGGATGGCTGATTAAACGGATTAAAAAGCCAAATCTAAAAATTCCCAGTAAGCTTGAAAGTATGCCGACAAGAAGTGCCAATAAACATGCTGCTTGAATATATACAGGTGAACCCACCTCATAGAGAGGCTCAAGTGTAGCAAAGGTCATCATGGAAATCAGCGCAACAGGACCAATAGAAAGCGTTGGACTGCCACCAATAATGGCATAGATGATCATGGGTAAAATACTGGCATATAAGCCTGTCACTGGAGGTAACCCAGCAACCATGGCATAAGCCATACCTTGTGGTACAAGCATTGCAATGACGATTAAAGCAGCAAGTAGATCAGCCCTAAATTTAGGGACATTATAGTCTTGCAGCCATTGCCATGCAGGGAGTATTTTACTGAGTTGAACTTTAGGAGCAGCCATTGGAACTTCATTAGCATATTTTCATATATATTATGCAGAAAAAATGCTAAGAAAAATAGCGACAGCTAACTTATATAATGAATTGTTTGTTTTTATTTTAAATTTATCTAGATGCTAAGATGTGTATTAAACCTGCGGGCAATACAAATCATATAAGGTTGTTAATACCACCGTCAGTTTTTGATCTTTAATAGAATAATAAATTTGCTTCCCATCACGACGTGTTGAAACAACATCACTTTTACGTAACATCATCAATTGTTGAGAAAGCGTTGGTTGATTAATCTGAGTTTTTTCTTCTATTTGCGAAACATTTAACTCTTCTTGAGCAAGATGGCATAAAATTAGTAAGCGATCTGTATTGGCTAAAGATTTTAAAATAGTCACGACTGATGCAGCTGATTCACGCATTACATCAATTTCAAGATCACTAGACATCTGTAGATTCCATCCATTATTTAGCACAGTATAACTGTGTCAGGGCTTGTCGTATGGCTTTTAGCATATGTTTTTTGATGAATTTCTAAATCAATTTTGTGAATATATCTTCACATTCTATTTTAACTTTCTACAGAAATAGATTTCCTCTGCTTACAGTTGAATAAATAGACAAAAATAAGTGATATGTTAAGATGTAACTACAGCTAAAAATCAAGCTGAGGATATTTGACATGACGACATTTACAGCAATGAAGACGACATTACGTGAGGAAGCAACAATTCCAGTGCTTGCTATAAATGCGTTTAGTGCGGCATTTAATCATGCAAGTCAGTCAAACGCTACAATCACTTATGTAAAAGATCAACAGCTGGTACAACAACGCAATGGTGTGATCAAAGTTGTTGAAGATTTATCTTCTGCCTATGTGGTTCCCAAGCTTAAACACAGTGTGTTAAAACGTAAAAAGAAACAAGAGGTGATGGCATAACTTTATATGCGACAGCCGAGAATAAGAATGTTTGCTGGTCCAAATGGATCAGGTAAAAGCACAATTAAAGACTATTTAGCGCCCCATCAGATTGGGGCATATTTAAATGCAGATGAGCTTGAGAAACAATTATCTGCGACTCAAAGTTTGTGCTTAGATGATTATCATCATGATTTATCAAACGTTGCGCTACTCAAATTTTTAAAACAAAAAAAGCGTAAAAAGAATGAGCAAGTTGTTCCGCTATTATCGTTAAAACCACAAATTGTGGATGGACTCATTGTATTTGACCGGGATGAAATCGACTCCTACCTTTGCGCACGCATTATCGATTTTATTCGGATGGAATTTTTAAGGTTAAAAATAAGTTTCACTTTTGAAACTGTTATGTCGCATATCAGCAAAGTTAAGTTTCTACGTGAAGCACAGAAACAAGGCTTTAAAACGTATCTGTACTATGTGGCAACTGTTGACCCAAAAATTAATATTGGACGTGTGCAATATCGGGTCGCTACAGGTGGCCATGCTGTACCTGTGCAGAAAATCTGTGAGCGCTATTATCGCAGTTTAGATTTATTGATGTTGGCAATTGAAGCCTCAGATCGTGCATATATTTTTGATAATTCAAGTCACGGTGAAAAAGCAGCTTTTATTGCAGAGATCGAAAAGGCTGAAGTGCTAAAACTAAATCCTGTTGTAGAGTATTTCCCTAAATGGTTTGTAGACAAAGTATTGAGTGAATTTAATTAATCTGATGATTAGATCTGTTTTATAAAGCAAAAAAAGATCATGTTGAGTGAAACATATTGGTATTGAAAGTTCCTTCTTACTTTGGAATAAGGCTAGCATGAAGGGGATTTTATGTTGATTTATCGTTTTAAAAAGGACTGATGAAAGAAGTCTATTGGCAAAATATTAAAAATTAAAATAAATTATAAGTTTTTGATTATTATTCATAAATATGATTAAAGCCATTCAGTGATTTAAATCAAAACTAAAAAATAAGCTGTGCAATTCTCTAGCAAAGCATATAGGGATTATATTTGCAGTTATGCCTTTGATTTGCATATTTCTATATATCATTATCTGAAGATGAGGTTGATTAATTTAAATAAGTATATATTATAAAAACATATATTGTATGGATTTAAAGCAATGCATGATTTTATATTGGCCTTTTTGGGTGGAGTCCTACTTGGTCTGGCTGTAGTTGGCTACTTATTTGTAAATGGTCGTGTTGCTGGGATAAGTGGTCTAATTGCACAAGTCCTCAATCCACACAGAATTTTTAAAACACCTGCTTTGTGGTTTTTATTGGGGTTATTCAGCACACCATTTATCTATGGACAGATTTTTAATCCTGAAATTGTGATGCTAACGACAAGCCCAATTTTACTTGTCAGCGCAGGTCTATTGGTAGGCTTTGGCACACGATTAGGATCAGGCTGCACCAGTGGTCATGGAATTTGTGGGATAAGTCGTTTGTCTAAACGCTCAATTGTCGCAACCTGTACCTTTATGCTGGCTGGATTTATCACTGTGTATGTGATGCGCCATGTGATTGGAGCTTAATCATGAAAAATATCTTTGCATTTATCTTTGGCGGGCTATTTTCTGTAGGTTTAATGCTTTCAGGTATGTCGAATCCAGCAAAAGTCATCGGTTTCTTAGATATATTCGGCCGGTGGGATCCAAGTCTAGCTTTTGTGATGATTGGTGCAATAGTCGTTGCATTTATTCCTTTTCAAAAAGCGATACGCAATCCTGTGACTGTGTTTAATGAAGTGATCGAATTACCAAAAAATACCCAACTCGATACAAAGTTAGTTGCAGGCGCTTTCATTTTTGGTATAGGTTGGGGAATTGCTGGAATCTGTCCAGCACCAGCATTTACATTGATTGGTTTAGGTCATTATCAAGCCTTATATTTTATTGTTGCCATGCTGTTTGGCATATTGATTCATCGCAAAGTGACAGGAGCATAATTGTTTATGAATCCATTTGTACAAGATTTTTTTGATGAAGCCAGTAATAGCTTTAGTTATGTGGTGGTTGATCCTGCTACTCAATATTGTGCCATTATTGACAGTGTATTGGATTATGATGCGGCATCTGCAACAACATCGACAACACATGCAGACCATATTATTGAGTATATTCAAAAACATCATCTTACAGTGCAGTGGATTCTTGAAACACATGTACATGCTGATCATTTAACAGCATCGCAATATTTAAAAGCACAGTTAGGTGGTCAAATCGCCATGAGTGAAAAAATTGTGACTGTTCAAGATACTTTTAGTCAAATTTATAATATTGATTATGAGGCTTTAAAAGCACAGCATTCCTTTGATTATTTATTTAAAGATCATGAAATTTTTAAAATTGGCGAGTTAGAGGCATATAATCTCCCTACACCTGGTCATACTCCAGCTTGTTTGACCTATGTGATTGGTGATGCAGCCTTTGTTGGTGATACTTTGTTTATGCCTGATTATGGCACAGCGCGTTGTGATTTTCCAAAGGGTAGTGCGGCACAACTTTATGATTCTGTAATGAAAATTTTTAACTTACCCGAGCATACTCGGTTGTATTTATGCCATGATTACTTGTCAGAATCACGCCAAGATTTTCATTGTCAAACAGACATCAATACCCAACGTGAAGAAAACATCCACATCCATACAGGAGTGACTAAACAAGCCTTTATTGCTATGCGAGAACAACGTGATGCTACATTGTCTATGCCAAAACTAATCCTTCCAGCCATTCAAATCAATATGAATGCTGGTAAATTTCCTGAGCCTGAAATGAATGGTGTTCGTTATTTAAAATTACCTTTAAATTATTTTAGGTAAATTGCTTAAATTAAAATATATTTATTAAATGATAATGATTTGAATTTTTATTCAATAATTTTTAGATTTAATAATCTTGATTGTTTATTTAGTTTTTTAAAATAATTTTCTTTAATATGCTTGAAAATTACGCAATGATTGATTTTTTTATGAATATTGTTAAGATTATTATAAATAAGTGCAGAACTCGATGAGGGAATTGAGTTTCTCTAAAAAAACCAAAAGAGGGAGCAGGGTTGCTGATATTACAAAAGATAAAATTTATTTATCAAGTTGATATTTAAGGATAATTTAAACAAACATAGGTTTGTCATAAATTTGAAACATACTTGAGAACTTAAAAGAATAGATTTTATAAACGTTATTGTATACAATTTAAACTTACTGGTTAAAGTGTGACTTATATCACATAGTTTTTTTAAAAAAATAACGACTCGACACTTGGGTTAAACAAGAATCTGTGGTTATTTAAAATACATATAAGTTTGAACGATGGTTTATCTTAATTTTTGTGTTGATAGATAGGATTAATTTATGGCAGGCATTTATTTACCTTTGCATTCGAGTTTGAATCAGGTGGGTTCATTTCCAAAGCCTATAACTTCTCGATCTGCACAAATTTTGAATGAAGTCAAAGAAGCTTTAGATCTAATACCACACCTTATTTGGGTGACAAAATTGGGGATTGGCTATTGTAATACCCCATTAAAAGAATTTATTGGTGTAGATACACATAATATTTGCGATTCCGATTGGATTAAATGCTTACATCCTGATGATGCAGAACATATCTATAATATTTGGATAACCGCGCAAAAAACTGGTCAAAGTTTTGAAAAAGAATGTCGTATTCGCCATGTGAACGGCGATTATCAATGGTTTTTACTGATTGCTCAAAGTACGGTTTATAAACAACAGTTTTATGATTGGACCATAACCTGTACCAATATCCATGATCGTGCAACGTTATTACGCGAAACCAGCGAGTCGTTAAAAGCCAATACAGACATGCTTGATGTAAGTGTCGACTGTATCAAAATTATTACACCAGATGGTTATGTGTCACATATGAATAAATCTGGCTGTATTGCACTGCTTGGACAAGAAAAAGTAAAAACTTTTGGTATGGAATGGCTCGGACTATTGCCACCAGAAGTTCGTGAGCAGGGTAAAAAAGCCATTAAAGAAGCGGCAAAAGGGAAAAATGCTAGATTTGCAGGTAAAAGTGTCTTTGGCAATCTAACCATGTATTGGGACAATATCTTAACCCCAGTTGTCAATGAAAATGGTCAAACCACCAGTATTTTATGTGTTTCACGAGATATAACCAAACAACGTATTGCCGAAGAAAAACTCAGAGTGATCTGTGAATTTGATGAAATGACGAGTTTGATGAATCGTCGTGCATTTAAAAGAAGATTAAAGGCATCAATCTCTAAAGCCAGAGAGAACCGAAGCAAAATTGGATTATTACTGATTGACTTAGATCATTTTAAGCATATCAATGACACATTAGGTCATTCTGCTGGTGATCATTTGCTTAAGGTCTTGTCTAAACGTCTCGCGCATTGTTTAGATGAGAATGCCTATATCTCAAGACTTGGTGGTGATGAGTTTGCAGTGGTGATTGACCATGTTGAAAGTCATGAACAGATCGAGGCTGTTTCCAAAAAATTATTACAACAACTTGATGCGCCTATTACTTATAGCGGTAAATTGTTGAATGGTGGCATGAGTATCGGTGGTTCAATTTATCCGCATGATGCCAAAGATGGTTCAGGATTGTTGAAATGTGCAGATGCTGCTTTAAATGACCTTAAAGAACGGGGTCGTGGCGGTATTCGTATGTTTGGTGTAGACATGTTTGAAATTGCCCAAAGTAAAGCCAAACAATTAAATACAGCACGTCAAATTATCCGTAACAATCAAGTTGAACCATTTTACCAACCTAAAGTGAAACTGGATGATTGCTCAATTATTGGTTTTGAAGCATTACTCAGATGGCGTGATGTAGAGGGCAATGTTTATTTACCCGCAACAGTTGCTGAAGCATTTAATGATTTTGAGTTAGCGACCAAAATCAGCGAAACCATGCACGATAAAATATTTACAGATATTTCTCATTGGATCAAGCAAGGTTTTAACGTTGTACCGATTTCAATCAACGCTTCACCTGTAGAGTTTATGCGGGATAATTATGCGGAAATTTTATTAAAGCGCTTAACCCAGTATGCCATTCCACATCATCTTGTTGAAGTCGAGATTACTGAACATGTCTTGGCTGATCGTGGCTATGAATATGTTATCCGTGCATTGAAAAAACTTAAACAAGAAGGTGTCCGAATTGCCTTAGATGATTTTGGAACAGGGCATTCGTCGATGACGCATATTCGTGATTACCCTGTAGATAGTTTAAAAATTGACTATAACTTTGTAAATCGTATGCATGAAGAAAAGTCAATTAAAGCGATCGTGGAAGGTATTGCAAAATTAGGCCCAATTCTCTCTTTAGATATTATTGCAGAAGGGATTGAAACGATTCAGCAGCTGGAAAATTTAAGAGCCGTGGGCTGTAAATTTGGTCAAGGTTTCTTATTTAGCCAAGCAATTTGTGCAGAACAAGTACAAGAAATGTTGCAGTAAGGGGCTTTGGATTAACCACAATGATTGGCTTAAATTGTACCTTAACTCAATCATTTGTATTCCATACATAAAATATAGAAAAACTTTAAAAAAGGGCTTGAAAAGTCTACAGACTACAGGTATTGTAAATTCAATATAGATTTTTATGAACGACATAAAGATGAAAAAGCAACCTGTAATCGCTACTTCTTATTATTTCTGGCAATTCTTTAGATAGTTGCCTGAAGTCGTTCGGGCAATGAATTGGTTGCCCATCAAAGTTAATACCTGATCGGCAACACCGATCAGGTTTTTTTATATCTGAATGTTAAAAATATTTTGAATCAATTAAGTGTAAAGATTTTGGAGAATGTCATGATGAAATTTAACTACGTATACTTTAGCAACTTTTATTGGACTTACTTTGGTCAAGTGAAAAACCTGATCGCCCATTTGAATAGATCCCATACGCTCAAATAAAAGTTCGGACTTTAGATAGTCCAAAGGAATACATCATGAATGCACTAAATATTGCTTTACAACAAAATCAAATCATAGAAACTCAACTCAGTTTGCCTTATGAGTTAAAAGAAAAATTTGTATTAAAACATAAGCTCGCTTTACAGATCGCCGAGCAACGCCAAACAATTGAAAATATTCTCGATGGTACAGATGATCGTCTGTTGGTGATTACTGGCCCATGTTCTATTCATGATGAAAAATCCGCATTGGAATACGCAGATCGCTTAATACAATTACAAGAAAAAGTGTCAGATCAGATCTTTCTAGTGATGCGTGCATATATTGAAAAGCCACGTACAACAGTAGGCTGGAAAGGATTTTTATACGATCCAAATTTAGATGGGTCTGCCAATATGCAATTGGGCTTAGAAAAATCACGCCAATTGTATTTACAAATTATTGAAAAAGGCTTGCCAATCGCCAGCGAAATTCTAAGCCCTATGGCAACCGCATATTTTGATGATTTATTGGCTTGGGGGGCAATTGGTGCACGTACCAGCGAATCACAAATTCATCGTGAAATTTCAAGTCATATGCCTTTCAGTATTGGCTTTAAAAATGGTACAGATGGCTCGATTCAAATCGCTTTAGATGCAATTCAATCTGCAAGTCATCCTCATCAATTTCTAGCCATGGGTCAAAAGGGATTGCCTTGTATTGTACATAGTCATGGTAATCCTTTAGCACACATCATTTTACGTGGTTCAAATAAGGGCACAAATTATGATGCAGAATCGATCCAACAGATCCGCCAGCAGCATCAAGGGAAATTACCCGCTTTGCTGATTGATTGTAGTCACGGTAACAGCAGTAAAGATCCTTTAAAACAACCGTTGGTTTTACAGCAAATCATTGAAGAAAGGTATGTAACCCATGTACGTGGTGTAATGCTAGAAAGTCATTTGGTGGATGGTAACCAAAAAATCTCTTGTGATATGACTTATGGTCAATCTGTTACAGATGGTTGTTTGGGGTGGAATAAGACGGAGCAATTGTTGTTGGATGTTGCAGAGCAACTTTCAAAACAGGATTTGTTGCAGACAGCGTAAAACACAATATCAAATTGTGTCTTTATAATTTTGAAATAGTCCTTTATAAAAAATCCCATCATATTTTTATATGATGGGATAAAGGTTAAAGTTTGTTATTTTGGTTGTACTTGATTCACTCTACAGTATCCACTGCCAGAATATGGTTCAACATACACTTCTACAGCTCTCTTTTTTTGATACCACTGTGCCAAAGTTACAGTAAGAATAACCTTACTTGTTTGGGGAATAAGCATTCACCCATAAGGAGTGCCATTACAAACAGTTGGAAGGTTTCCTGATTCAAGCCGAATGAGTAATCCTTCCGAAATACTCGTGATAGATGTCATATTTCCTGATACATATGTCTCAGCTGCAAAAACTTGCTGAGTTAATAATACTGAAAGTAATAGAATTTTTTCATTTTCAGTACCTTATTTTAAAAACTAACTTTTGAATTTAGCAATTTATAGATAGTCAATTAATCATTTAAAATATAATGATAAAACCCTTGAGCTAAAGTCCATGGTTGGAAATCTGAACAACTTTGTGCACCAGAAAAATATAAAGTTACAGATTTCTTTGTAACCTGAGCAGTAAGTAATACAGAAAATAATTTACTGCAATTCGCTGGAGAGATTTCATTCCAAGTTGCTGATGTACTACATAGTAAAGGGCTGCTTAAACCACCAACACTGTTAGCAAATAACCCACCTGAACGTGGATTTATTGACACACCACTTACTTTTCCTGTACACATAATATCAGCAGCGAAAACAGATTGATTAATTAAAATGAGTAGCAATAAAATAAATTTTTTCATTAGCATCACCTCTGAATTAAATTCAATAAAATTAGTTTATAAGAAGAAACCCTTGGCGCTGTGACAAATGATGTCAAAGTATGAAAATTTCTTGAATTACCACATTCTTACCATCCATGGTACGGTTACATAATCAGTTTCATCACAATTATAATTGTCCTGCCAATAACGCAAAGTTATATTCTTTTTCATTGCATAAGCTTGCATTAAGATACCTAAGTATGGCTTTGTGGATGGTTTTGACCACGAACCAATTTGTTTCCAGGATACTCGGCCACTTGGAGACTTAAGCAGTGCTAACAAATCAGTTTCTTGTGCTTGAATTTGCATTACTTTATATGGTCCACAATCTACCTGAGCAAAAGAGATATCGCAGAAAAATAAACTAACTATTAAAACAATAATTTTTTTCATTATCAGCCTCTACTTTTCAATGGATATGAAAATATGCAAGAGTTGGCCATCCACCTGGGCCACAACCACTTATATAAATATCAACAGTTTTTTTTGCAAGAAAAGCAGAAAGTAAAGATGCATACGTCCTTTTTCCATTTGTAGTCGAGCTTGGAAATCTAAGTTCATTAATAGGTCTATCCGTGCAATTTTCATTAGATCCAAATGGAGGTCCAGATAAGGTGATAAAACAGGTGTCATCCCATGTATGGCAACCAATATCAATAATTTTTCTATTAGATACATTCTCACCAGCAAATAAAGGCGTACTTCCCAACATTAAGATAAGAGTCAGCATAATTTTCTTTATCATTTTAGTCTTCCTAATTAATTTATGGATTAATTGTGTTGAACTTGTATTTTTTCTTAAAAATATGTATTTTTTATATACAACTTATTAGAAAAAGTAAATAGGGTTAAAAATGAAAAAAGTAGTGTTCTTTGTTTTGTTGGTGTCTCAACTAGTGTTTGCTGGAAATGTTTTAGCCAGTACATACATTGGAAAAGTGAAGGCAATCAATGTTCGAGATGAGACTGGGTTGATATGGGTGTATATATCAGGAGAGCGTACAGGGAATCGTCCAAATTGCGCAACAAATTGGTATATGGTGATTAAAAATGAAAATAGTCCAACAGGGAAAAGGCAACTGGCAATGCTGATGATGGCAATAGCAACTAATAAAACAGTAGCTATCCCTGGAGCAGAGACTTGTACTCGTTGGGCAGATGGCGAAGATATAAGTATAGTAGGTGTGGAAAGATAAGCTTACGAATTATTAATTATAAAAATAAGGCCGCTACTGATGAAAATAATACTAAGTTTTGTTTTAAGTCTATTGAGTTCAATGCTTTATGCAGGTCCTATAGACTGGTCTGTTGCTATGACATCTTTTCCATCAGATCAAAGTGTCGGTGATACAGGACAAGAAAAAACACCCAATGGTTATGTCGATTTAATGAGTGGTAACCTTGTTTATGATGTACCTGAAGTCACATTAAAAGGAGAGCGGGGACTAAATTTCACGTTGTCTCGTTCTTATGGAAAAGTAAATAATGGTTTTCGCTCTATGGGGAACTGGGAGCTAGAGTCACCAAGATTAGTGATGATGACGGGACCGTCAACTAAACTTCAAGGTGATAGTGGCGCTGGCATATGTGAAGCAAATGGTGATGCAACTAATAATAGTTCAGGAAGGCCTGCTTTTACAGCTTCGCTTACCAATTCAAGTTTCAGAAGTAAAATTGAGCAAACATATGTAAATCAAGCGAATGCAACATTAGCTAACCAAACATTAAATACAATTATAAATTTAGTACAATATTTTGGAAGCTTAACGGGTGATGCAAATGCGCAATACAATAAACAACAAGCACAAAACGCTACATTTAATTTACAATTCCAGTTATTTAGTGCTTTTAAAAATAACGTGAATGCTATATCCGTTACTTCAAGCCAAGCAACCACTGAAAAAGCGAAATACAGACAAAGTATAACAAATGTATTGCAGACAGGACAGGTAACAATTTCTGTTAATGGCACTAGGCTAACTAATGGAAACTTAACCATAGTTTTAGATAGTTTGGCAGTAAATTCCTCATTTACTGTTCAAACAAATAATGTACTAATGGATGCCGCTATTAGACAAGTAATCATAGGCTATCTTTACTATCATAATATTGAAAAGATTAAATCTCCAATGTTGCTAAATGGAATTACTCAAACTTCAACACTTAATACCTCATCCAATGTTGATCCAAGACAAAGACCAATAAGCTTATATCTTCCTAGTCAAAAAAACATAACTTTTTATCCTATTAAAACAGGTGTTGCGGGATACCCTCAATCTGCAAAATATATTTCTCAAGACAACTGGTATATTAGCTGTACAAATTCAGGAAAAGATTTTGTAGTAAGATCAAATAATGGTGTTACTTATTATTTTCCTGGTGAAAATCGAGAAAACCAGACAGGTTTTACTTCATTCTTTGGAAGCGAATATATTCCTGGGCGTGTATCAATCTATGCTTCAAAAATAGAAAATCAATTTAATGAAGCTTATCAGCTTAATTATTTTAATAAAAAAACCAATACCCTGATTTATAATGGGTTTAATTATACAAATAAATTTTTTCTAAAGTCAGTACAACATCTGCTGGATGGAAAAATTGTTAATGAAAATACGCCTGAACTTGTACTCAATTATGTAAAGAGCCAAAGTGGAATTGAGAATACTGATGAAAGCCAATTTGATAATATTTCGGGGGATATAACCCTTAAGAAAATTCTTAGATATATCAATGGTTCATATAAAGAATGGACTTCTTATAATTACACGAGCCAAAAAAATCTTTCAAATTATAAATTGACAGACACAATACCAACAGGTGGGACGATAGGAGCTTTTCAAGACAACAGTTCTGCGTTTATTTATTTACAAGCAGCAGGTTATATTACAGGTGATGCTATAAATTATGGTTATGGTGGTCCTTATCGAATTGTTGGTAATGCCACACCAGCATCGACGAGTATGACTGCGCAAGACTTTCTCTGGTTCTACAGTGATTTAACAAATATTCATTACTATAAGAGTTCTTCAAATGGCTTAGTCAATACTAAATCTGTTTATTGGACATATTCACTCATCAATGAATCCCGCCCAGGATTTGCTGAAACTAAATCCTATAAAGTGACAAGTTCTTATTATACTGGTGCTGATGTCAATCCATTGCAAATTACCTATGCATATAGCCGTAATAAAGAAGCTAAAGAACAAACTACAACAGTAACAACCAAGGATGTAACTACAGGTCTGACAAAGGCATATGCTTATGTGATGAATGCTTTCGAAGGTGGGATTGCAGAAAGCTTCTTACATGGATTACTTAAAAAAGTAACGATTGATGCTCGTACAGAAGTTTATGAATGGGTGACATTAAATCTTATTGGTCAAAAACCAAAAACCACCAATGATAATTATACTGATAATGAAGATGTATTACTGGTTCGAATGTCTAAAAAAACAGTTAATCATCATGGTGCTTATGGCACAACTTATCGAGATTTTGACCAATATGGTAATGCTCAAACGATTGAATCTACAGGTCTAAAAGGTACAAGTTCAACATCATTGCCAAGTGTTAGTATTGCTTATTTTAATGCTGACCCTGCAAATGCTTCAGTGAATGATGGTAGCTTGCCTTGGATTACAGGTTTACCTCGCCAAAAGACATCAGCTGGGTATACAACACAATCTATTGAATATGATGTTCAAGGTGCGATCAAAACAGAAAGTAAAGAAGGACGTATCGCCAAGTTTAAATATGAAACCGTTTCATTTAGTTCATGTCTAGGTAACCTTACTGATTTTGCTTGGTCAAAATTTGCTAGTTGTTTTTCAAGCTATGTTGCAGGAGATAAACATACAGGCTTACCAATGGAAGTTGATGTGGGTAATGGTCAACAAATTACTCAATACTCTGCCTATAAAAAAGGTGTACCCGCCAATATCCGTTTAGCCAATGGTGGCCTAGAAACCAATGTGATCGATGACTTTGGTAATATTATTTTCCATACAGATGCAGATGGTGTTCGTTCACAAAACCAATATGACGATGCAGGTCGTTTAAAAATTGAAACACCAGTTATTGGTTTAAGCTATACAACTATTGATTACAATGGTTTAAACATTGTAAGAACAATGCAAAATGGCGCAAGTTATAACAAAACTGAAAAATATAATGGTGATGGTTTACTGATCTATTCTGCTGCAAATACATCAAATAAGACGGTGGTAAATTCAAGTAAATATGATGCTTTTGGAAATGTAATCTTTAGTTCAAATCCATCTACTGGAAGTACAAGTGAGGGGATCTCTACAAGTTATGATGTCTTTGACCGACCAAAAACTGTAATTGATAATGGCGTAACCGTAAACTACTGCTATCAATCATGTGGTGGGCGTAACGGTGCTATTGCATTAACAACAGATGCTTATGGTGTCACTGAAACTGATTATTTGGCTGCTGGCGATTTTAGTGCAAATCTAAAAACACTGGTCAGTCGTAAAGGCGGTGATGGTTCTGTATTTACAACCTCAACTGAATATAATTTAGGTTTATTAAAACCAACAATTGCAACTTCAGGTGCTTCAACACAAAGCTATAGTTATAACAGTAATGGCTCATTAGCAACTGAAAGAGACAATAGTATCAATGGTCAAAAGATTTATGGCTATGATGCGACTGGGCGAATTAAAACCATTAGCCATCAAGATGGTTCAGTCGAAACAATTGAATATTATGTGTATTAGTTCAGATCTGATCAGACATTGATCTTGAAAAAGAGAAAGTTACCCGTTTTGATAAAGGTGTCGAATCTTAATCAAACAAAGGTAACTTTCTTATGTTGCATACTAACAATCAAATCATCAAACACAAAGTAGGCTTACTCAATTTAGCTGAAGAACTTCAAAATGTATCCAGAGCTTGTAAAGTCATGGGTGTCTCTAGAGATACCTTTTACCGTTATCAGGAACTCGTTGAATCAGGTGATGTTGATTCACTCATCAATAAATCCCGAAGAGTACCGAATCTTAAGAATCGTGTAGACGATGCGACAGAACAAGCCGTTATTGATTTCGCAATCCAATATCCAGCTTATGGTCAACACCGCAGTAGTAATGAATTGCGTAAAAATGGTGTATTCATTTCAGGTAGCGGGGTTCGATCTATTTGGCTTCGCCACAATTTAGAGAATTTTAAAAAGCGATTGAAAGCCTTAGAAGCCAAAGTGGCACAAGATGGCTTTGAGTTAAATGATCATCAGATTGCTGCACTTGAGCGTAAACATGAAGATGATGTTGCTTGTGGCGAAATAGAAACACACCATCCAGGATATCTTGGAGCCCAAGATACATTTTACGTTGGCAATCTGAAAGGTGTCGGTCGAATCTATCAACAAACTTTCATCGATACCTACAGCAAAGTCGTTCATTGCAAGCTCTATACAACGAAAACACCGATTACAGCGGCAGATCTGTTAAATGATCGTGTACTACCATTTTATCAGTCGCAGGATCTACCAATGCTGCGTATCCTGACAGATAGAGGTACTGAATATTGCGGTAAGGTTGAACAACATGATTATGAGCTATATTTAGCCATCAATGATATTGATCACACCAAAACAAAAGCAGCATCCCCACAAACGAATGGAATATGCGAGCGTTTCCATAAGACGATCTTGCAGGAGTTTTATCAAATTACATTTAGGAAGAAGCTATATAGTACATTAGAGGAATTACAAGCTGATCTAGACGTTTGGCAAAAATTCTATAATACTGAACGAACTCATCAGGGAAAAATGTGCTGTGGTCGCACACCACTGGAAACATTACTTGATGGGAAGCGAATTTGGGCTGAGAAGAATTTAGCTCAAATTTAACCTGACAGGCACACTAAAAAATGGGTAACTGTCAGATCTGGTTTGAGCTAGTACATATTATGCAATTAATGATTTGATTCGTTCTCGTGCTTGGCGTGGTATAACCACCAATTATGGTTATAGCTTAGCAGGGCGTTTAAATTCAACCAATAATGCCAATACTTCACAAGGCTATGGTCGTGATGGTTTTGGTCGTGTTGTAACACTGACACAAAATATAAATTCCAATAATGCTAATTATGGTTATACCACTACATTTGGTTATAACAACTTGAACCAAGTGGTTTCAATTATTTATCCAAATGGCAAATCTGTTAATTTGTCAGATCAAAATGCTTTGGGTGAGGTTTATTCAATACCTAGTGTGATTCAAGGGCTTAACTACAATATATTGAGTCAACTTACATCTGTACAAGCAAATGCTGATGTAGCTTGGACGTATTCGTACTCAAACAATGGCTTGCCTACAGGTGTAAGTTCTACCAGTTTGAATAAATGTGTACTCAATATTGGATATGGTTATGATGCATTAAACCGTATCAATAGAATGAGTGATCATTGTGGTGCGACCTATAACGCCACAATTGACCGTTTTGGTACAGGCTTGATGAAACAGGTTGAACTTGATCAGGCACGTTATCAGTATTTATATAACAATGATGATATTAGTTCAGTCAATATTACCTCTAAGAGTCAAATCGTTGCACCTGCTTCCTACACTTATAACTATGTGAATGGCACATCACGTTTAGCGAATGTTAGTGGTTCAGCATATAACTTTAGCTATGATGCAATGGGGAATGTCACCAATGATGGTATTCGTGCCTTAGATTATGATGCTTACTATCGTATCAGTAAAAATGGTAATGAAAGCTATATCTATAATACAGATGGTTTGCGTGTTCGCGCAGTTCGTGATGATGGTATTACTGACTATGTTTATGATTCAGCAGGTAATCTGGTCTATGACATCAACCATCAATCAGGTTATAGCAAAGCCTATGTTTATGTTGCTGGAAAATTAGTTGCAACTTTAGAACGTTATCCAGATGCCAACAGTAAAGGCTTTGATTTGATGAATGATTTCGAAGGGGCCGAGTTTGGTATTAATAACTTGTTAGAGAGTTATGTGGATAGCGATGATGATGGTTTACCTGATTATATTGAACGCTTTATCGGTTCTGATCCAAATAATCCTGACTCAGATGGTGATGGTCATAAAGATGGTTATGAATATAAATTACTGGGTGCGAAAGGTGTTTTAGACCCGCTGATTCAACCAAGTGAGCCTGATCCTGATGAAGATATGGCAGCATGGTTGCCTGCAATCTTAGATATGATCTTGGAAGATGACTAAGGGGATAAATCATGAAAACAAAAATGAAAAACCTAATGAAAAATAACAATATGCAGTCAAATAAGATCTGGTTGATAACAATTCAATTGATTGTATTAAGTCTCCTCCTAGTCCTTAGCCAGCTCACGCTGGCTAAGGATCGGATTCAATATCATGTCCAGAACTTTGATGGTTCAACCTTAAAAGTGATCAATGAACAGGGCGTGGTCAGCCAGTCTTATCAATACGCACCTTTTGGTCAACAACTACAGTACAAGAAACCAAGCAACTTAAAGAACCCGAATGCTTTTGTTGGAGGGGTTCAAGATGCAGGTGATTTGGTTTACTTAAAGGCACGACACTATAACCCTGTGTTGGGGAGGTTTTATCAGCCTGATCCAGTGACTTATATTATGAAAGGTCATGGGCAGACTAATCGTTATCAGTATGGTTGGAATGATAGTTATAGTTTTAGAGATCCTGATGGAAAGTTGACAGTTTATTTTGGAGGGGCTGGATTGAATGGTAACTATATTAAGGACCAAGTAGAAGCCTTTATGCTGTCAAATATTAAGAACGTATTTGCTGGACCAATTGAATATTCTATTGGAGGGCTTGGTGAATGGATGATTGATGGACCAATGACTATAAGAATGCGTTATGGTTATAATAACAATTTAAATATGAATATTTCTTTGCCAGAATATATGGTAAAAAATTCACAAAATGAACAGTTTAATTTAATTGGCTATTCCTATGGTTCTATAGTAGCTGCTGATTTAGCTTCCTATTATTCTAAAATTAATACAAAAATTGATAATTTAGTGCTAATAGGCTCACCTATATCTAGTTCTTATTTGGAGCGTCTTTCTAATGATAGTAACATTAAAAATATTATTATTGTTAATTTAACTAAACATGGAGATCCAATCTATGCTGGAATGGGAGTCATAGAACTTATAGCGAATGTTGGTAAATTGGCGGAGCAAAAAAATTGGTGGTATAGGGCACTTTTATTATGAGCCTAATACCCCAGAAGTTGCACAACGTAGAAGAGATTTAGCAAATTACTTATATCAACAAGGGTTAAGATAATATGATCTTTTTCTTAACTGAAAATTTCAGATTTATTTTTTAGTTCTATGGTTATCTAACAGAGTACTTTAATAGGAAAAATTTAGATGAAGAAGAAGATAGTATTTGCTAGTGTAGATTTTTTTAAATCTACACTAGCTTTTATCTTAATAACATATCCTTTATATTGCTACATTAAAAGTCAGCTTATTTTAAAACTTGAAAATGATTGGTTTTTAGGAGTGATTATTTGGATTTTCTTAATTTTAACTGGTTTTGTTTATTTATTTTCATTTATTATAAAAATAATATTTTTTAGAAATGAAATATTTATTTCAAAGAGGTATGTTAAATTTGTTAATTATTATGTTTTTTTGTTTTTATTTTTTTTACCAATTATAAATGTAATCTTGAAGAAGATAAAGTAAATGGTATTCGATATGTATCACATATTAATACTTTTATCTATTATATTAAGTGGATGTGGATTAATGAAAAATAATAATAATTTTTATATGGCAGCCTGGAGTATAAGAATGTAAAAGATATATTATTAATTTTAAATGATGGAAAAGTTTATTTTATTGGTGAACCACCATGTACATTGTCAAAAATAAGAATATTATCTGAGAAGAAAATGGTGTTGGTTAGTTTGAGAATTAGTGAATTACCAATTGATTTGAGGGAAAGGTTGGAAACATGTAACTGGGAAATTGAAGAGTTTTATAATTAAATACCTACTGAAATAAAAATTGACAAGATAGACCAAGAATATATAAGAAGGAGTAAAATACATCCATGATTTAAATTTTAATTATTTAATAAGGAATATATAGATAAAGTAACTTTATATTTTATTCTAAACTATGTAGGTGGAATGAGGTTCCTTTAAAATTGATTAATTATTAATTTACACTTATTGATAGGGTGGTATATGATTAATTTAAAAAATTCAAGAAAATTTCATTAGTGATTATAGAGGATTATTACAGTATTTTTCTGATATATACATAGCCTTTATTAGTATGGAGTATGCGAATATAAAAGCATATTGTAAATTAATTAATAAATTGTTACCATGTATAGATTTTTTATCTATTCTATACAAAAATAATGGTTTACCTTCATTGAGGACAGTACTACCACAAATGAAATAATGCATACTGCTTTTGTTATGAATCTAAGAATCAAAGAGGGTCATCAACAGAGGCTAAAATTAGTCGGATACCTTTACAAACAAGGTTTAAGATAAAAATGAATCGAATTTTAAGTATATTAAATATGCTAATATCAATAACCATTTTTTTAATATTATTATTTCCAGCTTCTATCTATGTATATAGTCAATATCTTATAAAGGTTGAGAATGATTGGGTAACAGGAATTTTAATTTGGACTAGCATATTTTTTTCTATTTTTTAAAAATATTATGGGTGGTTGTGTGTGATTATTTTTCTTACGTTGAAGACAGGGTGGTAGTTAAAAAAATTAATTATTCTTCTGTTTTTATTTTATTTTTTTTAGTGCTTTTACCGTTTATTGAGTCAATATTAAAAAAATAATTTAAGAAGACTAAATAAAAGTGGCTAGAAACTGAATTCCTGTATTTGTTAATTCGTGGGTTAAGTAATAATATGGATTACAATCAATTAATTGATAAAATTGAAAAGTTTGTTAACAAAGATGATATCTCACTTAAAAACACTCAAGAGATTGAAGTTCTTTTGGAAAATTTAATTATTAAAGATGAATTAATTACTGAAACAATTTTATTTTTAGCATCATATAGACCTGGAGGTGGTGAATATATGAATGATGAAAGCCAAATTACTCAACAATTAAACAAAGTTTTAGTAATTTTAAAAAAGTGAATATGGAACACGTGGTTAATATAATTTTTAAGAATAGGATTAGGGTGATTATTATGGAATATAATGTTTTTTCTTACACAAACAATTCCAAGAGTAATGTTGTCTTGGTAATTGAGCCATGGATATTGATTTACGATATACCTTCTAAATCTACGATAAAATTTTATTATTCCAGTTCAAGTAAGTTGGTTGAGATATCAGGTTTTAAAGACAATTATCTCAATGTATATTTTGATTTTTATAGAATAAAAGTCGAATTAGATGAAGTTGATATTACAAATTTGTACCCCTTGGATAAATTATAAAAACATCAATATTTAATACTTGATTTATAAGTATAAATTAATTTAACTAAGTATTTGTAGATTCATTTTATCAAAATATTATAAGATTCAGAGAAGTTCCAAGATAATTTTAGGAGTTGTGTTATGAGTTTAAGTGTAGAGCAAAAAACTGCGATCGAAAATTATGCTTTTGGGAGAATTAGTGAATATAGGTTTAAAAAAATACTTGATTTAGATATTGAGAATAATCAAACATTTGGGGCTGATTTATTCAAATTAGCTAATGACAATAAAGAAGAGTTTGCATTGGCGATAGGAATGGGCTATTTATTTAGAGATGGTAGAAAACTGGAATCAGAATTATTTTCTTTTATTAAAAAAATATACTTTAGTGAATGGCACCATGAGCATGAAAACATTATTGATACATTTTCTAGGCAAGAGAGTTGTGAATATATTGATTTTTTATATGAAGCTATAATATTTGTACCCCAATATTTAGTAGGTTTTGAGGAGAGATCAATTGCAAGAAGGGCTTTCTTTGGATTCGGAAGAAATATTTCTTGTCCCAAAGCTTTGGAATATCTGAATCAATTTCTTAATGATCCAGACCCAACACTAAGAGGATTTGCCGATGAACAATTTAAGATCTTAGGAATTAAAGTTTAGCCACATCAATAGTTTGATCTGGAATATAAATACTTTCATTAGGAAGTAATAAGCTTGCTTCCTTAAATTTATGCTCTACTACTAAATTAGAGATTTCTTTTGCTTCTTCTGTTATATCAATGATATCAGTTACCCATTTATTGATGTAATGTTCAACTGCAATTCCACTTAGACCGATCTGAATAGCTCTGTATTTTAAAGGTTCTAATAATAAATTTCGTTCAGGATCCCATTGTATTCTTACAGGAGTTTTGGATTTAACTATATTCCATTCATCTTCTTTAATTGCTATAGGCTTATGGCTTGAACAACTATGACTTAATGCCCAGTCGAAGCCATCTTTTGATATATCTATTGCTAAAATTTTTTGTTGCTTATTATCTTTATGTCCCCAACCAGCGCGATACATCATCCAAAGAAATGAAGGCTTTATCCATGTCATTCTAGTCATTTTGAAATGAGGATTATCCTTAAGTGATTTATTTCTAATTGCTAATGAGGCTAATTTATTAGAAAAAGCTTGATATACTCTAATGGTAGATTCTGTTTGAAAAGCCCGAATAACTTTTTCATCATATTTATTCATTTTTTAACTCAGATAAAAATATGATTATATTTTATAGTATAAATTGATAATTGGATCATTCTTGTTATAATAATTTAAAATATAAAAATTGGTCAACACATGAAAAATATACTTATAGCATTATGCTTTAATCTACTATTTTGCAATTCTGTATTTGCAAATAGCCCATTCTCACCCACAAAAATAAGTGGATTAGTCGTACATGATTACGGAACAGATATAATTATTGAATTGAAAGCTAATGTAGCGACAGGTGAGGGATGTCAAATAGCAAATCAAGTAGTATTAAGAAAAACTCATCCATTATTCAAAGAAGTGTATGCTGCACTTTTATCTGCTTTTCATAGCCAAACTGTAATTCAAGGTTGGATTAATGGTTGCCATACTATAGGAGAAAGTAGACCTATTCTTACTCGCCTTGATTTAAAAAAATAATTTTAATCAAATTTTAAAAACAAAAAAGATCAGACTCATCTGATCTTTTTGTGTTTAAGCATTAGGATTTTAAAAATTAAAGCCCAGCTTCATATTCGCTATTGCTGAGTAACTTTTCAACATCTGCAATATTGTCTGGTTTAATTTTATAAATCCAGCCTTTGCCATACGGGTCGTCATTCACAAAATCTGGATCATCTTCGAGTGCAGTATTCACTTCTACAACTTCACCCGAAACAGGCGCATGAATATCAGATGCTGTTTTAACGGATTCAACTACACCTGCCTGAGCGCCAGCAACCACATGGCTACCTACTTCAGGCGCTTCAACGTAGACTAAGTCGCCTAAAGCATCTTGAGCATGGTCAGAAATACCAGTAATCACAAGATCACCTTCAATTTTTACCCATTCATGTGTAGCTGCATATTTCAAATCTGAAGGATGATTCATAATGACTCCATTAATCAATTTATTTTTGGCACGAGTTATACAGGTTTTTTAATCAAAACAGAAAGCAGAGATACTGATAAACTTATTCATCGAAACAAATAATTGTGATAAATCACATTATAAGTATGGGTCTTTGCGCCAACTACTTGGGCTACGACCACTCCAGCGTTTAAATGCACGACTAAAGTTTGCAACATCACTATATCCGAGTTCATCTGCAATTTGTTCCAGTGTATAGTCAGTACGTGACAGTAACGATGTGGCATGGCGATAACGTACTTCATCTACCAGTGTAGAGAAAGAAGTACCTTCTGCAGCCAACTGACGCTTTAATGTACGGTCTGACATATGCAGACGATCTGCGACATTTTCAATACTTAAATAATGCTGTTCCGAATGAGTCAAGATATCACGTACACGCATCGCCAAGCGGCGTCTTTCACCCAAAGCTGAAAGTTCTGCTTCACATTGATTAATCGCAATTTGACTGGCAATCGGGTCAGCATTGACCATTTTTAAGCCCAAGTAGGATTTGTCAAAACTTGCAATGAGATGTGGCTGTTCAAAACGCATATTGTATTGCTTTGCCAGTTTCTCGATGTATTTGTCAAAACCATCAGGCTTGGGAAAATCAAAGTCGATATCGCCATGCAAATAATCAATACCAGTCAAAGCTTTTGCCATGGTCATAATACCAAAGGTTAGCCCCATCACAATTTCTGTGCGCAAAGGTTCGATTTCGATATCACATTGCAATTGAAGTGTGGCTTTTTCACCAAAAGTAGAAAAATACAATTGTAGAAAGGGCATACGCAACTGGATAAAGCGGTTGGCTAAGACAAGCGCATCGGTAATATCGTGTGCTGTCATGATGGCATAACCAATAAAGCCATGGATTGAAATACGCATTTGTGTACCGAGATGAAAGCCTAAGGTGCTTTCACCTGTAAGTTTTAATGCGTGTTTAATCAATTCATTGGCAAGTGGTGTCGGAATCCGACACTCAGGATCTGCTAACTGTTCGCTGGTAAAATTAAAGGGTGCGAACAGTGTTTCAGCGCTATATCCCCAACGAGAAACAATATCTAATAATAATAGTCCATAAACACCAGGAATTCCCTGATCTTGGCGAGCTGAGACTGTTTTCATGTGCTTTCCATTGCTCTGAACATTGTTTTTACTTGTTTAATCATATTGTCATGATATGGAAAAACCCTTAAATATTGTAAGACAAATTTAGGATTAATGTGCATCAAAATTGCGTTTAAATACCACAATTTTAGTGGTTGAAATCAGCAATACATCATCATCTTGATTTTTTGCTTGTGTTACATAGGTCACAATTGCACGATCATTTTTGGTTTTAGAGGGCTGGATAGATACAATTTCGACATCAACATGTATTTTATCGCCCACACGCGTGGGTTTTGGCCATCTTAAACTTGATTCTGAACCAATTAAGCCATAAGCAACAGGGAAGCATTCTGTCCAAAGACGCATGGTGACTGCAGAGGTATGCCATCCACTTGCAGCAAGTCCTTTAAAAATCGGGTGATCTTTGGCTTTTTCAGCATCAGTATGGAAAACTTGCGGATCATACTTATGTGCAAACTCTAAAACCTCATCCAAAGTCATTTCGTACTCACGACTTTTAAAATGATCACCAATATTTAAATCTTCCAAATACAACATTGTTTATACATTCCCTTAATTTCACACAATACTCATAAATGATGATGTTCTACGCATAAAAATTAAATTATCTAAACTTTTTCATTGTAAATCACCATTAAGCAATTTCAATGACTGTTTTGCCAATCATCCATTTTTTTAATTCGCATTGAAATATCACTCAAAATTTCGAGTGATTTAGACCATAATAACATTGTGTTATGTCCTGAAAGTAATGAAAATACGACCAAAGTGAATTGAACAAACTTATGACGCATTAAAGCAATGTTTTAAGCATCCAAACTTCACAAACATGACTATGACCAGTATTACCTTTAGGTTGTGATAAATGCTCAAAGCCTAACTTTTCATAGAGTTTAATGGCTTGCCATAAATCTTGAGTGGTTTCTAAATAACAAGACTGAAAGCCTTGTTGTTGAGCAAATTCAAAACACTTTTCCAAAATTTTCTTAGCAAATCCTAAACCACGAAGTTCAGGCAAAAAATACATCTTTTGAATCTCTAAAACAGTTGCATCACCTTGTAATGGTGAAAGACCTCCGCCACCAACAACGTGACCATTTGCATCCTCAATAACCCAATATTGGGCATTGGGTTGAGCATATACCTGATATAAATCATCCAGGATCGGGTCGGCTACAGCAAAGCCTGATTCAGGTGCTAAGCCAAATTCTTTAGATACTTCACGAATGACTTGTGCGATCGACGGATTATCTTGTATTTGTATCGTTCTAATTTGGTACATAAGTAAATGAAATAAAAAAGGTAGAATTTTTATAACAAAAATTCTACCTTTTGTGATCAGTTAAAAATTCAACTGATCAAAACTTTAGCAATTGAATAGTGATAAATAAGTAAATTTACAAGTTTTACTGCAACACTATTTTAATTCACTCGAAGATTTACCCAATTCTCGACGGGCAATAATCAGCTGTTGAATCTGTTGCGTTCCCTCAAAAATATCTAGTATTTTTGAATCACGGGCCCATTTTTCTAACAATTCATCTTCGTTATAACCCACACTGGCAGCCAGCTCTACACATTTTAACGTGATTTCATTACAAATACGCCCAGCTTTAGCTTTAGCGATAGAAGCTTCGCGAGAGTTTGGTTTTTTGTTATCTGCCATCCATGTGGCTTTTATGGTGAGTAAGCGTGCAGCTTCCCATTCTGCTTCCATCCGATAGATTTGTGCAGCCAAATTGGATGTTTGCAAATATGGAGTTGCATAGTCGGGATCTAGTTCATCTTTAAAGATGTCTTTAATACGTTCTAAAGATGCTTTGGCACAGCCCACTGCCATGGCAGCAACAAGTGGGCGGGTATTATCAAAGGTTTCCATCACGCCCGCAAAACCTTTGGCTACATCAATTTCTGCATTACCCAGTAAATTTGCTCCTGGGACACGGCAGTCAATAAAACTGATTGCCGCTGTATCCGATGCCTTAATACCAAGTTTATGTTCAAGGCGTTCAACTTTCATTCCAGGTGTACCTTTAGGCACAACAAAAGATTTAATTGCAGCACGGCCCAATTTCTTATCTAAAGTTGCCCAAACCACAACTGAGTCAGCACGTTCCCCAGAGGTGACAAATATTTTTTCACCGTTCAGAATGTAGTCATCACCATCTTTGGTTGCGGTTGTGCGAATCGCAGCAGAGTCAGAACCACAACCAGGTTCAGTAATGGCCATCGCAGCCCATGTCCCCTTAAAACGCTCAAGCTGTTCATCATTGGCGACTGCCGCAATCGCAGAATTGCCCAGCCCTTGACGAGGCATGGTCAGCAATAGGCCGGTATCGCCATAACACATTTCGATTACACCCAAGGCAGTCGACATATTGGTGCCATTTTTATTATTACTGTCGATATCGCCACGTTTATTAATTGCAGCGCCAGCATTGAGCCCATCACCACCGTCATTCATACCATCCAGTAAAGAAGCCAGCATATCGAGTTCTTTAGGATAGGCATGTTCCGCTTTGTCGTATTTACGAGAAATTGGGCGTAAAACATTTAATGCAGTTTCGTGTGCTTGATCTAAAAGCATTTGGAATTTTTTTGGATTTTGTAAATTCATGATTTTTATCCTTTATCTTCTAAGTTAAGCGTGTAAGCCAGAATGTAGAACAGCTGTTGCACGTAAGTCGCGGTACCAACGCTCAGCGGGATGTTCCTTAGTAAAACCATGTCCACCTAAAATTTGCACACCATCTGTACCAATTTTCATGGATTTTTCTGCACAAAGTAGACGGGCTAAATACGCTTCTCTATGGAAGGGTTGTCCTGCTTCTGCAAGACTGGCAGCATTTAAAATCAACATACGCATTGCATCAATTTCAATCGCCATATCTGCGATCATAAATGCCACACTTTGACGGTGTGAGATAGGTTCACCAAATGCAGTACGTTCATTGGCATATTTGATACTGTAATCTTTAACCGCTTCACAGCTACCAACAGCCATTGCACACCACATTAGATTGCCTAAATCTAAAAATGCAGGGTAATTAAAATCGTCGTCACCTAGACGTTGGGCAGGGGTATTGTCAAACTTCAAAGTTACCGTTTCAGTTGCTTTTAAACCCATTGCCGGTGATTTTTTCACTGTAATACTTGGATCTCGCTTTACAACGAAAACGTCCGCTTGACCCTTAAAGTCAGCACTAACAAGGAATAAATCCGCTGTTGCACCCAATAGCACTAAAGTTTTTTCTCCAGTAATGCTGAATTGTTCATTGTTGGCAGTTGCTTTAGTTTTTAAACGTAATGGATTAAATGCAGGGGTTGCTTCTTGTACTGCAAAAGTGGCTTGAATATCAGTATCATTGGCAAAATTTGCTAAATAAACAGATTGAACTTTTTCAGAACCCCATTGCGTGATTGCATTGATGACACTAAAAGTAGAGAGCAGACCTGCAGCAAGTGAGAAATCACCTTTAGCCAAGCGTTCAGCAATTAAAATATTACTCACAATATTTTTTTCAGATGCGACACCACCTAAAGCTTCAGGTAGTGCATAGTAATTTAGACCTAAATCGGTACTGTGTTGCCAAAGCTCAGCTGGAAACTTTTCGTCGTGATCCGCTTGATGAGCCAATTGATAAAGTACTTCGGAAGCAAATTGATCCATGGCATCCACCGTCATTTGCTGCTCTTCAGTCAAACTCAGATCAAATAGGGACTTTTGCTGATTGGGTAGACGTTGTTTAGTTACATTTGAATCTGATTTAAATGCTTTTTGAGTTGCGCTTAAGGTTTTAAAACCTGCTTTAGAACCTTGATAAAGAGATCTTTCAATAAATTTACGCAACTTAAACTGATCAAGTAAGTCACTACCTGCAATTTTAGTAATTAGATTTAAACCCAAACCTTGAGCTTTATTTACCATATTGGTCATGCCGAAGTCCCTGTATTTTAGTGTCGGTATACAATAATCCTGACATGCATAAAAATAAAAAACTATGTCAAAGCTGACAAAGTGATTGACCTTAGATGAATGGTTGAGTAGATGATATATTTGTTATTAATATTCTGATTTTTATTGTTTATTTTTAAATAAAAAAACCCAACATTTGTTGGGTATTGGTAAAAGTGACATTTTTAAAACTTTTACAATCTCGTTTAGTCAGTATGAAAACTAAAAAGATTAAACAAAAGGTACAATCATTTTACGAACATTGGTCTTTGCTTCAATCACCGTCATAAATGTATAAGCACCAATAAATTTACGACTGATAAACATAAATTCTTTTGGTGGAATACTGAAATAACGTGAAGCCATTGATTTTGAAGCACGTTGCATCACACGGCTATGTAGCTGGCTTTTTTTCCAGTCATAACGGTTATGTTGATCCATCACCCCAGCAGGTAAATCTGGATTATTTAAAGGTGTACTAAATGCTTCTGTTGCCAATAAAAATACTTTTGCCATATCGGGTTTAATGCTTAAAGGCATTGCATCAAAGAACTCATAGCCCGACATCGCATTGACCATTGCTTCAGCATCGTGGTTATAACCCGCTTTGATTAAATTACAAGCTACGCGAAGTAATTGGTCATCGAACTGACGTATAGCGCCAAAATCTAACAAAATAATTTTATCTTTTATCTCTTCACCATTGCCCAAGCGAACAAGGTAATTGCCAAAGTTCGGGTCGGTTTGCATTTCGCCCCACTCAAACAATTCACGAACTGCGATTTCAAGTGATGCTTCACCTAAAAGATTACGTCGCTCTTGTGGTAAAGACAGCATGACAGGGCTGTTGATGGGTACACCACGTTCAAAGGTCATACAAAGGACTTGATTGGTACAATAGTCATCAATAATTTGTGGCACACCATAACGTGGATCTTCTTTAAGTCGCTGGCCAAAACGACGGGTTGTTGCCGCTTCAACTTTATAATCAACTTCACGATGCATCATTTCACGCACTTCATCAAACCACTGATCGAACTCACGGGTTTGTGGCACCATACGTGTCAATTTAAGCATATTTCGAAATAGGCTCATATCTGAGTCTATGGCATCAGCTACACCTGGATATTGGATTTTAAGAACCAGCTCTAATCCATCTGACTTACGTGTTGCGCGGTGAACCTGAGCCAGCGAAGCCGTACCAATCGGTTCATGATCAATGGTGAGATCGTTAAGTTTTGAACCCAATTGGCTGACCAATTGCTCTTTAATCGCAGGCCATGCAAGGGCAACTGTTTGATTATTGAGGGTGTTTAATGCTTGAGTAATTTCTTCAGGTAAAAAATGCTCGCCATAAAGCGCCATCATTTGACCGATTTTAACAATTGAGCCTTTTAGCTTGCCAATTTCTTGAACAAGGTAATTGGCTTGTTCTTTCATAGCTTGTTTACGTTTTTTTTCTTTTTCTTCTTCACTTGAAAAGATTGAACTCGCACTTGAAGCTGCCCAGCGTGTACCTGCCAATAATGATGCTTTTGCAATTGATAAGCGACGATCCATTGATGAGGTTTTTAACTGTTTGAGCTTTTCGTTCTGATCTGACATGAAGATAAAATCCTTTATAAGAGATTCGAAAAGATAAAAAGATGACTAATTGTAAGGAATATTACATGGAATGACTGTATTTAAACAGTTCAATTCGCTGAATGGGAGAATTAAAATTAATTCCATCAAAATAGCCTAAGCAATATTAAAATTTACATTCTAAATTGGATTTTAAGCTCTTTCCGGAGTATTAAACCTTGCTTATTTGAAGCAATGTAATTGATGATCAGATCTTTAACACTTTGATTGGTAAAGCCAAGCGCATAGCCCTTAACAATGATAATGCTGGGCAAGCTAAAGAAAAAATATTTTACATCGTCTAGAGAAGGCGCTTCGTAAACACCTTGTTCAGTGAGTGTTTGTTGAAAAAATTGCTTTTCAATTTTAACATTTGGAGTGGATTCATCATCCCACCATGACTGACGCATTGCCATGAGGTTATTATGTTTGTAGCTCATAAATTGACTAAATTCATAAATATTTAAAAACTTGTTGTATATATAAAGGTGAAATGACCCAATTTCAAGTTAAGCGCTCAATCTCAGCAATTTTGCCACAAATAAGTTTATATTTTATAACCAAGCGCATTGATTTGTTTTAAAAATATACAATAATAGGCTTGAAAATAAATCTAAAAAATTAGGTGCATTGTGAAACAAATTTTAGGACTTTGGCTGTTATTTTATATCCCTACAACTTTAGCTGAAGTTTATACCTGTGTATATAAAGGAAATACCGTATATCAAAGTAAACCTTGTGCTGGTACAGTGGCTAAAAATAATATCAATTACTCTCAAAAATCGTTAACTGATCGTCAAAAATATGAACAATGGAAATCCACACGTGAGCCGAAAGTCGGAATGTCTGGAGATCAAGTGATTAAAACGACCGTTGGGGAGCTCCTGAAAAGAAACGTTCGTTTAGCTCAAATAGAGGTAAAGACGAGCTTTTGTATTATCCAGAACTAGGCTTAATTTCATTAAAAAATGGTGTAGTCACATCAATCAGTCAATAGCCGGCGAGATTTTTCACAGTGGTGATTGTTTTAAATCAAGTTTTAACAATAATTTATCTGCAATGATTGTATTTAGTTTCAAATCTTTTACACTCTTTTGCATAGGCGATTGTTGACAATCAGTGCCTGAGTTCTTTGGATTAAAATAATGATTTTGGGATAGGGGAATTGGATGTATTTAAAGTATTGGGGTATCAGTTTAGTTGTATTATTGCCGATGCACACGCAGGCGATCGGTTATAGCTCAGACTATTTAAGCTGTATGAATTCGGCAGGTTCAAGCTCGGCAACACTTGCCAGCTGTATGAAAACTGAGTTGAGTAAGCAAGATGATCGTTTGAAATCATTATTTAAACAGACGCTGGATCTGTATACAGACAAGCAACAGAAAGCTCAAAAGAAATATCAGAAACAATGGTTTAAACTTCGAGATCAGCAGTGTGATGAGTCAAATAAATCAGTTTCTGATGATTATAAAATGAAGTATTACAATTGTGCCCTCAAACAAACAGTCAATAGAGCCAATATGTTAGAGAAACAAAGCTATCGTTTATAATGCTTTATTGCGCCATAAAATAATTGCTAAGTAAATTGTCGTAAAGCATTATAAATGTCATGCAAAACAAGGTATCATAAGGCGTTTAAAAATATGACCTTGGAGAAACCTTAAGTGGATCGACCGACTATTAGCCCTGAACATTTACAGGAAGCTGCTGAAAACCTATCAACAATTCGTGATTTTATTCGTTTTGGGGTTACAGCTTTACGTCAATACGATGCACATTTGGGTCAAGGTACAGAAGATTATTTCGCAGAAAGTTCTGCCTTGGTTTTACAAACGCTTTCTTTAGAATGGAAGGCGGATGCTGAAATTTTAGATTCAAAATTATTGCCAAGTGAAAAAGCTGAGTTTTTAAATTTACTCGAACGTCGTGTAAATGAAAGAATTCCAACCTCTTATTTACTTAACCTCTCTTATTTCTTTGGTAAGCCATTCTATGTTGATGAGCGTGTGTTAATTCCTCGTTCACCGATTGCTGAATTGATCGAAAACCGTTTTGCACCTTATTGTTTAGATGAAAATGGGCAAACTCGTGCAGGCGTGAATAATTTACCTGAAAACCCAAATCCAAAAACACCACAGCGTATCTTAGATATGTGTACGGGTTCAGGTTGTATTGCGATCGCGTTGGCATATGCATTCCCTGATTCAGAAGTAGATGCAACTGATATTTCTAAAGAAGCATTAGAAGTGGCTTCTATTAATGCGGAGCATCACAATAAGCAATATCAGGTGGCTTTGCTTGAGTCTGATTTGTTTGCCAAAATTCCAGCTGAAAATCAATATGATTTGATCGTTTCAAATCCACCCTATGTGGATGCCGAAGATATGGCTGATCTTCCAGATGAATTCCATCATGAACCTGAACTTGCTTTAGCAGCAGGCCAAGATGGTTTGGATTTAGTTCGAAAAATGTTGGCTCAAGCTGCTGATTATTTAACTGAAGACGGTTTAATCGTAATTGAAGTGGGTAACTCAGAATGGGCAATGAAACAGAATTTTAATACGATTGATTTTTACTGGTTACAGTTCCAAAAAGGCGGTACAGGTATTTTTGCTTTGACTGCTGAACAATGTCGTACATTCCGTGATTTATTTATTCAATCTATTCAAGCTTAAGGAGTCGTAAGCATGGCAGGTAACAGTATTGGACAACTCTTCCGTGTAACGACTTGTGGTGAATCTCACGGCGTAGGCTTGATGGCAATTGTTGACGGTGTGCCACCGGGTCTTGAATTATCTGCTGAAGATTTACAAATTGATTTAGATCGTCGTAAACCGGGAACGTCTAAGTTTGCCACTCAACGTAAAGAGCCAGATGAGGTTGAAATCATTTCTGGAGTTTTTGAAGGTAAAACGACAGGAACTTCAATTGGTTTATTGATCCGTAATACAGATCAAAAATCTAAAGATTATGGCAATATTGCGCAAACTTTCCGGCCAGGCCATGCGGATTATACTTATACGCAAAAGTATGGTTTCCGTGATTATCGTGGTGGCGGTCGTTCAAGTGCACGTGAAACGGCGATGCGTGTGGCAGCGGGTGCGATTGCAAAGAAATTTCTTTTTGAAAAATTTGCGATAGTGATTCGTGGTCATGTGACGCAAATTGGTACAGAAAAAGCACAAGCTTTAGATTGGAATGAAGTCCCGAATAATCCGTTTTTCTGTGGTGATGTCAATGCAGTTCCACGTTTTGAAGCGCTGGTGACATCATTACGTGAACAGGGTACCAGTTGTGGTGCAAAGCTTGAGATTCTTGCAGAAAAAGTACCTGTAGGTTGGGGTGAACCCGTATTTGATCGTTTAGATGCTGATATTGCTCATGCCATGATGTCAATCAATGCGGTGAAAGGTGTTGAAATTGGAGATGGTTTTGCAGTTGCAGAACAATTTGGTCATGAAACCCGTGATGAACTTAGCACAGATGGGTTTTTAGCCAATCATGCAGGTGGTATTCTCGGTGGTATTTCTTCAGGCCAAACCATCCGTGTAGCGATTGCGTTAAAACCAACCGCAAGTATTACTACACCAGGAAAAACCATCAATCTTGATCGTGAAGATACAGATGTACTCACCAAAGGTCGTCATGATCCTTGTGTAGGCGTGCGTGCGACACCTATTGCTGAAGCCATGCTTGCCATTGTATTGATGGATCATTTTATGCGTCACCGTGCACAAAATGCTGATGTGGTTGCACCATTTGCACCAATTGAACCTAAATAGCAAATATATTTCAGATAAGAGAAGGTATTTTAGTTTTGAAATACCTTTAATTATTAGAGTAAATTTCATAAGTTAAAGATTTTGAGTTAAAAAAACCAGACATTTTGTCTGGTTTTTTATATCTATGCTGCTCAGTCTTATTGAGTAACAATTTGGCCTGTATAACCTTTTAAGAACGTCAGATACGCAGAAGACTGTTGACCATCTGCCTTTAAGATTGAACGTTCAACATCACCCTGATTGGTTACCAATTTAAGTGAAATTTCTTTACCATTACGGAATGAGTTAAGAAAGCTGACAGGAACATTAATCGAGTTTGATGAAACTGTACCCGCATATTGTGTCGTGTTAATGGTTGAATATGTATATGGCTGACCATCCACTAAGAAGACAAATTGGGTAATATCATATTTTGTTGGATTGTTAATTTCTGCTGTGATTTTAAAGCCATCACGGATTTCATCTTTCCAACGCATAGAAAGTTCAGGGCAAACTTCATTTGCTTCACAGATTAAAGGGCCTTTTGTAACAACTCTTTCTGGATAAGAGCCAGCACAACCTGCCAAAGTTAAACATGCTAAAGAAGAAATTACCGCAAATTGAAGTTTCATACCGCTTCCTAATAAGTTCATTTGTGTTATTGATATGTTGATAATCTATGTAAAATTTACCGCTTTTTAGTTAAAAAGTGAATTAAATATTTCAGTAATTTGTATTTCAGTTAAGGCATAGCATAAATCTTAAACAAAATTTAAGATTTTTAATATTTCTTTTGCTACATTTTCAGTTAATTGATTTAAACGAGTCAACGGCTCACCTTCAATAAAATATTTAAAATTCGACAATGTGTTTTGATAATGGATTGAGATAAAAAAAGTACCTTCTGGTTTTTCAATACTAGCACTACCACCAGGTTTAAGTAAGCCTGTACAACTGACAACGATATCTGCAGCGCTAAAGAGCTTTTTCCCTTGAATTGCCATCACTTTAGTGACTTCAACTGATTCAGCGCTATATTTTTCGATGAGGGATGGATCTATCTGTAAAATTGAAATTTTAATAGAAGGGTCGTAACTGACTAAGCCACCTAATAAAATATCTGCACCACTATTTTTATAGATCGAAAATTGGCTGGATAAATAACCAGAACTTGCACTTTCAATAAATGCGACTGTTAAATTCTTTCTTTCAAGCAGATCACAACATTGTTTTAAAAGCATTGGTATGACTCTAAATTAATTATTTATATTCAATAATTTAACTATAAGTGAATTGAGAAAATTTGCAAGAAAACCAAATAAAAAATAAGCATATCGAGTCGTGAAGTTAATTATTATTTTAATATTTTTAAATATAAATCATGATGTTAGCTCTACATAGTTTATCAGAGACAAAATTAATCAAAAGAACGCTGAGTTGAAATAAGCTTGTCATATTTATTTGCCATAATGACGGCACAAACAACAAAAACCAAGAATAAGCATCAAATAACAACCACAGAAAGTTAAAAGAATAATCAGCGTAAAGTCTGTAAATATGCAGTCAACCCACTTCTCAACAGGTGGGTTTTCCTTTTTTAGGCCAATTGTAGAATTACTATGCAATATGATGAATTTTTATATTTCAAATGCGTCAAAAAGTGATATAAATAAAAATAAAGTGCATATGAAAATGGAGTGCGAATGATGAAAACGACTGTTAAGTATGTTGTCTTAAAAAGTAGAGAATATCAGCTTGGCACAGCCTTATTTGAAGAAAGTATTGAAGCCGAAGGAAATTATTTTGATCAAATACCTGAGATCATTCACTATCAAAATCATAATTTTAAAGTAAAGTCCAAAGAACTTAGCCGTAAGCAAATTTTTGATGATTTTGAAGAATCTCAAACCATTTTAGTCAAAGTTATCGCAGTTTAATAGTTTCCCAAGTTATCTCTGATATGGACATTGCATAAATAAAACCCAGCTAAACTGGGTTTTATTTATTTGGTAATTTAATCAATCACTGTTTGACAATCAATACAGGGAGTTTGGTTTGACCCAGTACATCTTGCGCAAAGCTGCCTAAGAAAAACTTTTGGAAGCCTTTACGCCCATGTGATCCCATGATAATTAAATCTGTATGTAATGATTCAGCAGTTTTAATGATGGTTTCAGCTGCAACCGAGTCTCTCACGACTTGTGTATCAATTTGAACACCTTGCTGTTCAGCCAATTGTTTGGCTTTGCTCAAACCTTCTTCCGCATTTTTAATTGCTTCTTGAATGTAATCTTTTAACATATCTGGCGAATAGTAAAAATCAGCAGCAGCAAAAGGGTCTTCAGCAACGACACTGATCGCAGTGACTTTACTTCCAAAGGCTTTTGCAATCGCAGCAGCATGTTTTAATGCAGAAAAAGAAATGTCAGAACCGTCAACTGGGACAAGAATATTTTGATAAGTCATAATCACACCTTTTTAATTAACATTTCAAATAAAAATTAAGCTTCTTCTTGGGTAGATTTAATAATCAACACAGGCAGTGGAGAAATAGACAACACTTCTTGTGCAACACTCCCTAAGAAGAATTTCTTCAGACCAGTACGTCCATGGGAACCCATCACAATAAGGTCCACATTGAGTTCATCTGCAACATCTAAAATTCCAGTAGCAGGAGGAACTTCACGCACCACTTTGGTATCTACTGTCGTTACACCATGGTGAACTAAAGTTTCTTGAATATCTTTTAAACGTGCTAAAGCATTTTTTTCAGCTTCAAATAAATATTGAGTTACAGCAGGCGCTATTTTATAAAAATCGACGCCTTTAAAAGGATCAACTGCGATCACACTCATCACAGTAATTTTACAGTTAAAAGCAAGTGCAAGTTTTTCTGCATGTTCAAGTGCAGCATAAGAAATAGGAGAGTCATCTACAGCAAGAAGGATGTGTTGATAAGCCATTATAAGTTTCTCCCTTTTTTGTCTGATTATTTATTCATTGATAACACATTGCGCTGTTAGTCGCAAATTGTCAATGAGAATTTTAGTTGATCAAAAGTGTGTTATTTCAAGCTTTTGTGAAATACACATAATTTTATTATGGTTTTATTTTGTAACGTTTAATTGTCCTGATTTTTTATTGAAATCTCGCTCATGTAAATTTGAACTCCGGTTTTAGGTTAGCGTTCTAAATATGATGCATTTTGAATTCTTACGATTCTAAAAACTGGCATGATAAATGCTTTAATTTAATGCAAACCGATATTTATGAATAAAATTTTGGCATCAATTTGGAACATTTTAAATCAAGTGCCATAGATAAGTGGATCAGTATGAAAATTTATACGCAACGTCTAGACCATATAGAGTCAAACATTGAGGCTGAAAGTATTGAATTGACTTTTGATACTCGGCAAAAGAGCCGTTTTCGTGCAACTTTAAATAATGGGCGCGATATTGGTGCGGATTTACCACGTACAGGCATTTTGCGTAGTGGTTCTTATATTGCAACTGAACAAGGTGAAGTGTTACGTGTAGATGCCAAAGCTGAAAAATTAATGCAAGTTTCGGCGCTGCATAGTTTTGACTTACTTAAAGCTGCATATCATCTGGGAAATCGCCATGTTCCGTTAATGCTTACCCCAACTGCACTTTATTTTGAACCTGATCATGTCCTTGCAGAAATGATCCAAGGTTTAGGGCTGACAGTAGATGAAGTTGAACATCCATTTGAACCTGAAAGTGGGGCATATGCACAACATCAGCATGATCATCGTTTAAGCCCGATTAAGGCTTTACATCATGTCCATCACTAACGCATCGCAACTATTAAGTCTATTGACCCTGTCATCGACAGCTTTACCGATAGGTGCATATTGTTATTCGCAAGGGGTGGAAAGTGCGATTGATCAAGGCTTGATTCATGATGAAGCAAGCAGTATTGCTTATTTTGAAGAAGTACTGGAAATGTTGCTGGTTAGGTTTGAACTACCCGTTTTAAAACGTCTGATGCAACATTATTTAGACGAAGCAGAATTTTTAAATTGGGCTAACTTTTATAAAGCAAGCCGCGAGTCAAAAGAATTACGTGCTGAATCTCAGCAGTTGGCATTTTCTATGAATGCTTGGATTCGTGATGTTTTAAAACAGCAACCTGAGATTAAAAAGCAGTTTGGTTTTGTACCAGTTTACGCACATTTATGTGGGACATTAAAACTTAATCTGGTGGATGTACTGACGGCATATAGCTTTACTGTTTTAGAGAACCAAGTGCTAGGTGCGGTTAAAACTGTCCCTTTAGGGCAAATGAGCGGTCAAAGAATTTTGTGGCACTTACATGGCTTAATTCCTCAAGCCGTAGTGCGTGCCTTGGCCTTAGAAGATGATGAGTTAAGTAGTGCTTTGCCCAATTATGCGATGTTAAGTATGTCGCATGAAACTTTATATTCACGATTATTCAGATCATAAATGACACCTTTCATTCGCTATTTTTTATTGAGAATGAAGCATAGAAAAGGAAAAAATGATGACAGAACGTAGCCCTTTACGTGTTGGAATAGGTGGTCCTGTTGGTTCAGGTAAAACAGCATTAACCTTGAATTTATGCCTTGCTTTACGCAACAAATATAATATGGCGGTTGTGACCAACGATATCTATACCAAAGAAGATTCTAATTTTTTAACTCGTCATGAAGCGATGTCACCAGAACGTATAGTTGGTGTTGAGACAGGTGGTTGTCCACATACTGCAATTCGTGAAGATGCTTCAATTAACTTGGCTGCAATCGATGATCTTTGTGAAAAATTTGATGGTTTAGAGCTGATTATTATCGAAAGTGGTGGAGATAATCTAGCCGCTACCTTTAGTCCCGAATTATCTGATTTAACCCTTTATGTGATTGATGTTGCGGGTGGTGAAAAGATCCCACGTAAAGGTGGTCCCGGCATTACCAAGTCGGATTTATTGATTATAAACAAAACAGATTTAGCCCCAATGGTCGGTGCAAATCTCGATGTGATGGATCAAGATGCAAAACGCATGCGTGGTGACAAACCTTTTCTATTTTCAAATATGAAAACTCAAGATGGTTTAAAGCAAATTATTGAGTTTATTGAGAAACAAGGCTTATTTAAAGCTTAGCACAGAGATTAAAGCCTAGTCGCGATATTAAAAATAATTGTAACTATTTGAATTGAAAAATAATCAAAGGAGAATTTGAATGCGTTTTTTAAAACACAGTCTGATGGCATGTGCTGCATATTTACCTGTATTGGCTTTAGCTCACCCTGGACATGATCACCATAGCGGTTTTTGGGCAGGCTTTATTCATCCATTTACAGGTTTAGATCATTTGATGATGGCAATCGCATTTGGTGTATTGATGTGGACGGCAAATCAACGCTGGAAGCTTTTCGGCTTGATTGGATTAGCTGTAGCGATGGTGATTGGCTTTATGATCGGTAGCCAAGGATTTATTCCAGCAGCAGTTGCTGAGTACGGCATTATTGCGTCATTGGTTTTATTGGCTATAGCGCTTTGGACAAAATCAAATCAAATTTTACCTATTGCAGCGGTTTTATTGGCAAGTTTTCACGGTGTTGCACACGGAACTGAATTAGGCCAATCAGGTCATGCTAGCTTACTGATTTTAGGTATGGTGACAGCAATGGCATTGATCTATGTAGGTGGATTAGGTATTGGTGCTTTTATCAAAAAGTACGTTCCATATGGCAAGAAAATTATTGGTACTTTGGCTGCAATCGTTGCGGTTATTGGTTTGGCTTAATGTTTAAGTGCTTAATTGCGGATATCAATTTATAAAGGCGGTCATGATAAGTTTAGTGGAACATCTTCCTGATCAGCGCCTTTGGTATGCCAAACTCGAATTGGGTTTTCAGGTTCAAACTGAGCGAACGGTATTGGCGCATCGTAGACATTTTGGACCTGTACGTGTGCAAAAGATGCTGTGGCCAGAAAAAACTGGAATTTGTCATGCGATTATTGTCCATCCGCCTGCGGGTATTGCAGGTGGTGATCATTTAACATTTGAGATCAATGTAGATGCTGCTGCCCATGCCTTAGTCACAACCCCTGGTGCTGGTAAATGGTATCGGACCAATGGCAAACAAGCTTATCAACATATCCATATCTCAGTTAAACACAATGCTGTATTTGAATGGCTTCCTCAAGAAACCATGTTATTTGATGGTGCCAATGCTCACTCAGAAACCTTGATTCAGCTTGATCAGACAGCAAGCTTTATCGGTTGGGATATGTTGGTGATTGGTCGACAAGCTCGAGATGAAAAATTCCAATCTGGTGCTTATCACAGTCATTTTAAATTATGGCGAAATCAGCAATTACTGGTGGCAGACACACTGAGTTTTAAAGGCAATGATCGTTGGCTAAGTTCTTGTCTAGGCATGAATAATCATGCCGTTATGGGGAGTTTATGGGCAGTTCCTCCCGAAAAATTTCGAGCAAACATTTATTTAGAGGCACATATCGATTTAATTCGTGAGTTGATGATGCGAATGGATATGCCTGTAAGGTTAACCTTATTGGGTGATGTTATCAGTGCACGTTTTTTAGGCGATGATGTTCGACATTGCCATGACGCCTTTGCAGCAATTCGCGCCAGATTAAGGCAATATTGGTTTGATTTGGATGAAGCATTTCCACGCATTTGGCGAACTTGATTCATTAAAAGATCACCTTTTAGAAATAAAATCTGCGTGTTTAATTTAAAACTGAGCACATATTTTGCATAAAAAATGTGAGAACTTTAGGAAATACATATGGAACTCAATCCTACTGAAAAAGATAAACTGCTGATTTTTACAGCGGGTTTGGTTGCAGAACGTCGCAAAGCACGTGGATTAAAACTCAATTATCCTGAATCTATTGCATTTATTTCCGCAGCACTGCTTGAAGGTGCGCGAGATGGAATGACTGTCAGTGAGTTGATGCATTTTGGCACTACCTTACTCAGTCGTGATGATGTGATGGAGGGTGTGCCTGAGATGATTGCCGAAGTGCAAGTAGAGGCTACTTTTCCAGATGGCTCGAAGCTCGTCACAGTCCATCAACCGATTGTATAGAACACTTCTTCAAAATTAGGATAAGCATATGATCCCTGGTGAAATTATTACACCTGATTGTGATATTGAAATGAATGTCGGTCGTGACGTACTGAAAATTTCAGTGTCAAATATAGGTGATCGACCGATTCAAGTGGGTTCACATTTTCATTTTTATGAAGCCAACGATGCTTTGCAATTTGATCGTGAACGTGCCAAAGGTTTTCGTTTAAATATTGCGGCTGGTACAGCGGTTCGGTTTGAACCGGGGCAGCGACGTGATGTAGAAATCGTTGCACTGGTCGGAAAACGTGAAGTCTATGGTTTCGCAGGGCGTGTGATGGGTAAGTTGGACTAAAAGGATAATCAAAATGAAAATGTCACGTCGAGCTTATGCTGAAATGTTTGGTCCTACCGTTGAGGATCGAGTACGTTTAGCAGATACCGAACTTTTTATAGAAGTTGAACAAGACCTCACGACCTATGGTGAAGAAGTTAAATTTGGTGGTGGCAAAGTTATTCGCGATGGGATGGGACAATCTCAATTACTTGCAGCAGATGTTGCCGATACGGTGATTACCAACGCATTGATTGTCGATTGGTGGGGAATTATTAAAGCCGATGTGGGATTAAAAAATGGGCGAATTTGGAAAATAGGTAAAGCCGGCAATCCAGATATTCAACCCGATATTACCATTCCACTGGGTGCTGCAACTGAGGTGATTGCAGGTGAAGGGCAAATACTTACAGCAGGTGGTATTGATACTCATATTCACTGGATTTGCCCCCAACAAGTTGAAACAGCGTTAATGTCGGGGACAACGACCATGATTGGTGGCGGTACTGGTCCTGCTGCAGGAACATCGGCAACAACGGTAACACCGGGGCCATGGCATATTTCAACCATGCTGCAAGCCATTGATGATTTACCTATGAATATTGGCTTATTGGGCAAAGGTAATTTGAGTCAACCTGAACCGATTGCGGAGCAGATTAAAGCGGGTGTGGTGGGGTTGAAATTGCATGAAGATTGGGGTTCTACCCCTGCTGCAATTGATAATTGTCTAACTGTGGCAGATGAATATGATGTACAAGTGGCGATTCATACCGATACTTTAAATGAAAGTGGTTTTCTTGAAGAAACACTGGGGGCATTTAAAAATCGTACTATTCACACTTATCATACTGAGGGTGCGGGTGGTGGTCATGCACCTGATATTTTAAAAGCCATTGGTCAGACAAATGTTTTGCCATCTTCAACCAATCCAACCCGTCCATATACCATCAATACCATTGATGAACACTTAGACATGCTCATGGTCTGCCACCATTTAGATCCAGCGATAGCTGAAGATGTTGCATTTGCTGAGAGCCGTATTCGTCGTGAAACGATTGCCGCAGAAGATATTTTGCAAGATCTCGGCGCAATTTCAATGATGTCTTCTGACTCTCAAGCCATGGGGCGTGTGGGTGAGGTGATTTTACGCACTTGGCAAACGGCGCATAAAATGAAAGTGCAACGTGGGCCATTGGAAGGTGATAATCAGTACCATGATAATAATCGGGTGAAGCGTTATATTGCAAAATATACAATAAATCCCGCCATTACTCATGGTTTAAGCCACGAAATTGGTTCTATAGAAGAAGGGAAACTTGCTGATTTGGTGTTGTGGAAACCTGCATTTTTTGGGGTAAAACCATCGATGATCATTAAAGGTGGAATGATTGCGGCAGCGCCAATGGGGGATATTAATGCCTCAATTCCAACACCACAGCCGGTACATTACCGTCCAATGTTTGGGGCGTATCCAAGAGGCGTGCATAATACCTGTATTACTTTCTTGTCACAGGCCGCAATTGAACTTGGTGTTGCTGAAAAATTACAATTAAAGAAGTTAATTTCACCTTGTAAAAATACCAGAAACATCACTAAACAAGACATGAAGCATAATAGCTATTGTCCTGTTATGGATGTGCATCCTGAAACCTATGAAGTTCGTGCCGATGGTGTACATCTAACTTGTGAAGCTGCTGAAGTATTACCAATGGCACAGCGTTATTTCTTGTTTTAATTCTAAGTATATCAACAACAAGAAGATAAAACTCCTTTCTTATGATAAGAGCGGAGTTTTTCTATTTAAAATCAATAGATCTATACCCAATGCAACCAAAGACAACTTTATTAATTTAAAAAGCTATGTTTAATATTGGGTGGTATAGGTACAGCGATACAACCCTTTTCTTTTTTTGAGTTTTATTGATGACGCAATTTTGGTCTAAATTTTTTTCCAAGTTATTTTCTACGTTGTTTTCAAAACCATTGAATAAACATCATCAAGCTTATTCTGGTTCAGACATTGCAGTGGCCGTGGATACAGATGCTGAGATTGGCTTTGCACAAGATCAAATTACTCATGTAAGTCCTCAAGGTGTGGATTTGATTTGTGGTTTTGAGGGATTAGAGCTTAAAGCCTATGATGATGGTGTTGGTGTGTGTACCATCGGTTATGGAACGACGATTTACCCGCATGGAAAAGCTGTTCAGTATGGTGATACTTGTACCATTGAACAAGCAAAAAACTATATGCAATATGACCTTAGGCGTTTTGAACAAGCAGTAAGTGCTGCTGTAAATGTGCCGTTAAATCAAAATCAGTTTGATGCGTTGGTTTCATTGAGCTATAACATTGGTATCGGTGCTTTTAAAAACTCAACTTTATTAAAATTATTGAATGCCTCTGATTATCACGCTGCCAGTCATCAATTTGATGTTTGGATCAAAGCAGGTGGCAAAACAGTACAAGGTTTAGTAAACCGAAGAGCAGTAGAGAAACTCTTATTTAACTCATAATTTTAAAGCTCTTTGCTAAATTAAAAAATGATCATCTGGAGTGAATCATAGCTATAGAAGGTTCTTTCTCCCTTGGGGGAGAAGGCTAGGATGAGGGGGTTTTTATGTTGATTTATGATTTAAAAAAGAGCTGATGAAAGAAGCCTTTTGAAAATAAAGATGATTTTAAAATATCAAAAAAGAGAAAAAATAAGGGCCAATTTGATGATTAGAGTATTAAAAATAGCAATTTTTATTGCTTTTATAGGAATGAATAAATTTGCGTATGCGGATGTACGGTCTGAATTAAATTTAATAAGCCAAGATTTATTAATAGCATGTAAAAATGAAGATGATTATAGACCAATAAAAAATTTGAATAACTTCTTAAATGACTCAAAAGGAAGTGATATTCATGTATATGATCTTAAGTTTATATTTAATTCAGATTTTTTACTTTTTATAAAAGATAAAAATTGTGCTTTGGCAGCAAGTAAATTTTCAGCTAATGGTATTTCAATTAAAGAAAAATATTTTAAAGATAAATATGATATAGAGAGAATGTTGGATAATGAAGTTTATAGGCAAGCAGGTTATGCTAATTTAATTGAGTATTCTTGGACGATGGATAACCAAAAATTACAACAAGCTCAAGAAAATTTTAATATTTATTTAAATAGAAATATTATTTCAAAAAATGAGAAAAGCCGATGTGGAGAGTTATGTAAAGATTATGTATATCTAAAAGAAGATCATGGATTTTATCTTCCTCTTCATTATGTGGGTATTTTAATGGCATATCATGATCTATTTCAACATCATTATAAAAATTTTAAAAAAACAGAGCAGCAGATCACACAACTTCAAGAAATATTTGATTTAACTAATGATTTTGAAATCAAATATATAAAAATAACAGGTTTAAATTCTTTCCCCTTCGAAGTTGCATCAATTGAAAACTTTAAATTCATTTTTAAAATTGATGACCGAAACATTAAAAATATTTTCTATGCAAAACTAGATGCTTATATAAAATATCGTATTGAAAACAATCTTCTTGATGATCGCATGATAGAAAATATATATGAGATTTTAAGCAAAGAAAGCAGATACTTGTACACAAAGGTTGAATATCTAGGTACACATGAGACTAAAAGCAAAAGTGTAACAAGTTATCAATTAGGTCAGCACATTTATAGTTTTATAGTTTCAGACAATAAGTTAAAACTAATTATGGAGCCGATAAATTTTTCTAACCAAAATTCTGGATGATTAATCTTCAAAAATGATGATTGAAATATGAGTTGTAAATTGATTGACTAAAAATTATTGATTATTTTCAAAATAAAGGTGAGGTAAGAGAATTTTATGAGTATTTATTTAATTCGTCATGCGCAAAGTTTAGGTAATGTAAACGGTAAAACTGAGTCACATGCAAGTATTCCCTTAACCGAATATGGACATAAACAGGCGCAAAAACTTGTTGATGTTCTACCACCAGCAAAGCAGATTTTTATCTCTCCATTCCTCCGTACACGTCTAACAGCTGAACCAATTTTATTACGAGATCAGATTACACCTCAAGTTTTGGATATTCAGGAGTTTTCTTACTTATCCGATACGCGATGTAAAAATACCACTTTAGAGGAACGAAAACCTTGGGTAGATGATTATTGGAATCAAGCAGATGTGAACCTAGTGACAAGTGAAGGCGCTGAATCTTTTGCCAATTTTTATCAACGCGTTACGGACTTTATTTCGCACTTGGATTCATTAAAAGCACATTATCAACATGATCATTTACTGGTATTTAGTCATGGTCAGTTTTTACAGTTATTGAAAATGCTGGTAGAGCAAAAGCGAGAATTATCATCACAATTAATGCGTGATTTTCGTTATGCATTGTTAAATCATCAATTAGACAATACAGAGTTTTTTATTTTTAAATAAAATGAGATTAACAGCATGAATTTTATAATAAGAAAAATTGCTCTATTGACATTTTTTACTTGTGTTGCAATTTTCTTATTTAATTTGTATACAATAAATCAAATATAAAATTAAAACCCTTCTATATTAGACTTCTTTCATAAGTCCTTTTTAAAACCATAAATCAACATAAAAGCGCCCTCATCCTAACCTTCTCCCTCTGGGCATTGGTATCTACACATCTTTTTGTAGAGACTCTAATGCAATTTCAGCAATCAGCTTAAGGTCATCAACCGAATGTTTAGATAATAATTGTAGTGTATTCAGTAATATTGACAGTCCAGCCAAAATTGCAGGAGCACTTTCCCTTGTTCCTCTTTTTTGTTGCCTTCCTGATAAACGTGTTAGAAAGACTCTAACTCTTGAATTTTTCTCATCATTTTCTCGCTGTATTCGCCAAGTTAATACACATGCCATACTTGCAATTAAGAGTCGTCTTAATATCGCTTGCGGAGTTGTTTGTAGCCATGACTCAATGTCATGGCCCGCCTGTTTTAACAACTTAAAATAGTTTTCTATTTTCCAACGCCAGTAATACCAAGTTGCCAATTCTATACTTGGTATTTCTGATGATACATTACTTAATAAGCTCCAACGAGAAAGTGATTTTCCTTGCTTATTTTTAACTTCAACTACAATCAGTCGAACGGTTAATGACTTTCCCTTTTGTGGTGGAATTCTTTTTCCCGTTTCGTCTTTTTGCATTGGTCTTGCATTACGCGTAATACTGATTTGAGTTTCACCAATATAAAGTTGTTCGCAATTCCCTTTATATTGAATTGTATGGGTTTGTGTAGTTGGTATTTGGTCTGATACGTCTCTTAACTTAACATCTTCTCCTTGATATTCAACACGATTTCCTTCTTTACCTCGAATAAGAAATAAATGTTCTTGTTGATTCAATAACCTAAGATGAGCAATTGAATCTCCTTCACGATCAATAATATGTACGAGTTTCTTTTCTATTGGTAAAGACTCAATATGTTCGATTTGTTCACATAGTGCGTTTAAATGGGTTTCTTTTATTTTATGCCCATCAGTAAATGTTGAATAACGTCCAGTAGCATCACATAAAGTTTGATCTAATGGTGCAATGGGTAAACCGGTTTCAGCATCAATTAATAAACTGCTTTGTAATTCATAGCCTTTGTCACTTGCATGTGTTCTTTTGAATCTACTTAACTTGTTGTTATGTTTTAAATATTGTAGTTGAGACCAATCATGAGCAACTAAGGCATAGTGGTGATTCGATAGAGCGATTTGTTCAAGCGCAAGTTTTTGAATAGGCTGATTGAGTTGCTGAAATGAAACGTTTTCGTTATTTAAGAAACGCCAGACTGCTTGGGTGGTAGCAAAGCTAGTCTTTTGGGTAGAGGCAATATCTTTAAGCGCTGGGGCTAATGAAGCAAGTGGATTCATATTAAGTTTTACAAGACGTCCGTAGCGTTTAACTAATCGGTTATCTAAGTGTGGAATGTTAAATTGGAGAGCATGCTCTCCAATTTAACTTAAATAGATTTAATTGTGTAGATACCTATGCCCAGCGGGAGAAGGAACTTTCTATACCAATATGATTCACTCTATATGATCATTTTTTGATTTATGAAAGATCTTTATTAAGTAAAGGGTTTAATAATTAATGGATTTTAATAATTATTTTTTATGGAATTTATGTTAATAGAGCAAGATTCTTCTGTTGTATTAATCGGATGTTCTAAAATGGGACTACCACTCCATTTTATAAATGTAGCTAATATATTTAAAGATAAGATATTCCAGTCAGAGCGTAAATCACTTTGCATAACTGAATATAAAGCTTCTTCTTTTTTTAGTTCATTTTTGTTTAAAATATTGTATGAATTTGGGTCATTTTTTCTACTGCTATCAATTTTACTATACGATGCAATTTGTAATAAAAGATCATTTTCAAATATTTTTAATGCTGATAATTGTTTCTTAGTACAACTGGATTGAATTGTTTCAGATGCTTTTAATAATAATAATTCAAGTTTTTTTAATTCAAAATTAGCTTGGTCGTAAGCATTAAAAACATCTTTACGTAATGGTAGTGAAGCTTCATTAACTATATGGTTGCCTAACCTTTGATAGGTTTTAATTTTTGTATCAGATTCCTTAAGTTGGTCAATAACTTGTTCTATTATTTTTTCCTTATTATTAAGATAATGTTGATCCTTCCAATTTCCAAAAGAGATAAAAGTTGCAATGACAGTTAAAAAAGCTAATAAGAACATCCCTAAGTTAATTGTGTTTGATAAATCGATATTAGGATATTTTTTTTTAGAAAAGTATATAATCCCCAAAAAGATAGTGTAAATAATGCTAAAAAAATGAAACCTAATAAATAATATGACATATGGATGAAAACCTTATTTTAGTTAAAACATAAATCTATTTAAAATATTTGAATTTAATATCACGTTTGATAAAGAGCTTCAACCAGTTTGTTTCATGTTGGCACAAAAACTGCTTGATCATTCACACTAAAAAATGGTGATTGAAAAGTTTAAAGGCGGTTTGAGTGAGTAAAACTTATTTACGTGGGCAAGACTTAATAGACCAAATCCAAAATACTCCCTATTCACGAGATCTCATTGGCTATCACGGTCAAGTACCTAAAGTAGCATGGCCAAATCAAGCCCAAATAGCAGTACAGTTTGTCCTTAACTATGAAGAAGGTGCTGAAAACCATATCGAACATGGTGATGCCGGTTCTGAACAGTTTTTATCTGATATTGTGGGAGCAGCAAGTTTTCCCGACAAACACATGTCGATGGATTCGATGTATGAATATGGTGCTCGTGCAGGATTCTGGCGTATTCATCAAGAGTTTAAAAAGCGTAACTTACCCATGACCATATTTGGAGTGGGCATGGCACTGGCACGTAATCCATATATTGTGGAAGCCATTCAACAAGCCCATTACGATGTGATTTCACACGGACAGCGTTGGCTAAATTACCAAACTATAGATATTGAAACGGAACGTCAGCATATTGATCAAGCGATCAGCATTCTAGAAACCTTATTTGGCACTACACCAATGGGTTGGTATACAGGGCGAGATAGCCCAAATACGCGTAAATTATTGGCTGAATTTCCACAGATCAAATATGACTGCGATTACTATGGTGATGATTTGCCATTTTGGACAAGCTTAACCAATTTACAAGGCCAAAGCCGCCCGCACCTGATCATTCCATATACTTTAGAAAGTAATGATATGAAGTTCTGCGCGCCTGCTGGTTTTAACAGTGGCGAGCAATTTTACCAATATTTAAAAGATGCCTTTGATGTGCTTTATGCAGAAGGTGAAAATGAGCCGAAAATGCTATCGATTGGAATGCATTGTCGTATTCTGGGACGTCCCGGTCGTTTTAAAGCATTACAGCGTTTTTTAGATTATATACAGGCACATGAAAAAGTCTGGATCTGTCGTCGCGGTGATATCGCTGAACATTGGTTTAAACACCATCCAGCCGCATAATTGTCGCTATGAGGATGTGGCTTTTAAGGTAAGCACTTTATTTTTAATTGAATGCAGTAAAGCGCGCAGCAAAGTTTATATAAAAGTGTTTGAAAATTTTAGCGAACTCAAGCATAGGTATTATTCGTGAAAATAGAAGAATTTAATCAAGCATCATCAGAAGAGCTTACAACCTTGCTTAAGCATTGTGTGCACATTCAACGTTGGTCAGATGAAATTTTGTCACAACGTCCATTTGTCAACACTCAAGCGTTAATGGATTTTGCAAAAGCACAAGCCTCAACTTGGACATGGTTAGAAATTGCAAATGCATTAGCGACACACCCACGGATCGGTGAAAAAAAGGCTCAGGCAGTGCTGAGTGAAAAAGAGCAAGCATTTTCTCATCAAGAGCAATCAGCAATAAAACAGAGCACTGAAACACAACATGCTTTATTGCAAGGCAATATTGCTTATGAAAAGAAATTTGGTCATATTTTTTTAATTCGTGCCATGGGTTTAGATCAGGCTGAAATTCTACAAGCACTGAAATATCGTTTATTAAATGATCCTGAAACAGAACAGCGTATTGTTAAACAACAACTTGGTGAAATTGCAATGTTAAGACTCAGTCAAGAACTGAGTGATGGTGAAAGCTTAAATGATTGATTGCATTAAAATAATGTTTAGAAAGGAAATAACATGATCAGTACCCATATCTTAGACACGCATCTTGGCAAGCCTGCCGTAAATGTTCTGATAAAATTATTGGATAGCCAAGACAATATTGTTGCAGAATCAAGGACCAATGAAGATGGACGGGTAGCAGATTTTAATTTAAGTGGAATTAAAACAGGGGATTATAGTTTGGTTTTTTATACTGCTGACTATTTTAACCGTTTAGCCTTAGCAACGTTTTTCCCAAAAGTTGTGATTCATTTTTCAGTTCTTGATATTGCACAACATTATCATATTCCTTTATTAATCAGCCCTTTTGCTTATTCCACATATCGTGGAAGCTAACTTTTATAGAACTAGATTTATAGAACTAGTTTTTTCATGATTTTAAAGCCCATTGATTTGGGATTTTTTTATGAAATTTTGACCAAATGTAAAAAATTGGCTTTGTTTTTGCTTATTCACGCAGGTGTTTACCGCTATTTCTGATGGGGAATTTATACAATGAAATTAACACAATTTGCTGCGCTTTCAACTTTCGTTTGCACCGCTTTTAGCACCCATGCTGCGCCTATTTGGCAAGACTTTAGCATTACTGGATTATATGGAAAAAATTATGAATTAATTGCTCGGGAAGATGATCAATCGACCATTACTTTTGAATATGCAGCCAAATTAAAATATGGGGACTTCTTTGCATTTGCGGATCGTACCAATAATGATGTTTCAGGCAATGAGACCTATTTTGAAGTTTCACCACGATTGAGCTTAGGCGCGATTTCAGGGCATAAGTTGGAAGCAGGGCCAATTAAAGACGTTCTCATTGCCATAACATGGGAAGGCGGTGAAGGGTTTAACAATTATTTGTATGGGATCGGGGTAGATTTGGCGATTCCATATTTCCAATATGCACAATTAAACTTTTATAAAGCAGACAATTACAAGAACACAAATGATGATTATCAGCTGACTTTTGTTTTTGGTGTGCCTTTTAAAATCGCATCAGAAGATTTTCTTGTTGATGGTTTTCTGGATTGGTCAACCGCTGAAGATGATCATGCCAGTGAGTTAAACTGGACCACCCAATGGAAATGGAATGCGGGTAAACATATTTCACCAGATACGAAATTGTATTTAGGCGTTGAATATTCCGTTTGGAATAATAAATACGGCATCTCAGGCAAAGATGAAAATAATGTCAGTGCTTTAATTAAATATCATTTTTAAAATGATCTTTATCTGATCATGTTTTTAAATGCATGAATAGGATTGAGATAAGCTTAAGATCATTTTTCCAAACCAGCGCAACACTGAATAATGCTGCACTGGTTTTTTAACAACATAGGGTAAAATCTTATCTCAGTACTTCTCAGCATTTTTAGAGGAATGTTTTGATCCATGCATTTTTTATTTACTGTTTTGAAAGGATAATTATAAGGTTAAGACAATGTTTTCATTAAAGTGAAAAATATCACAATTGTGACCCTCACCAATCCGATCGATTACAGCAAAGTCGCTGGGTGCTTCAAGCGTTAATAACGGATGATGCCAAGTGCCTGCACGATAGTTTACAGCCTGTTGGCCATTGCTTATAAAGGCATAAATATGATCAAGATCAGGTTGATCCTGATCTAAAGCCGCTGCAACAACAACCAAGAAGGATTGACCTTGCATCGGGATAAATGCCTGTGAACCGATTGGATGGCGTTCAAGCATTTGAATTTCGCAAGGCACTTGAGTTTTTTGAATATTACGAAAAATACTTAATCCGACTTCAGCATTAGCCGCTTGAGCCAAGGATAAAGCATGATAGCGTTCCGTATGCGCGCCATTGATATGGAAAAAGTCATTGCCAGCACAGGCAATGACCTCACCAAATGCGGCAAAAGCTTCAGCAGTTAATGGCTGAATTTGGATATATTTCATAAAATCACTCTGCAATTTTACCCCATAATCGGATACGGCTAATGCCACCGTCTGGAATCATATTGACACGAATATGTGAAATTTTTTTATGTTTTAAAATGTCTGCTACATAATCATGAATATGATCCATTTGCATATCCTGAGCATTGAGTAGAAATGGCCAAAACATACTTTGCGGAATCAATTGTGGATCAGTCGCATTTTCAATATATATCGCCTGAATCGATACTTGAGCGGGGAAATTGCCTTTGAAATGTGCAGTATCAATTTCAATTTTTTCAATTACACCACTTTGACCTAGGGCCAAAATACACCAGTCAAATCCAGGTGCACGGCGGCGTTTGGTTTCCCAACCATCACCCATATTGATCCCACGATTCGGATTGATCAAATTACGAGGATGACCAAAGTGGGCATCACTATAGGCAATCACGCGTCCACCATTTTCAAGTGCCAGTAAATCTAATGTACGTTGGCGATCTTGGATCTGTATTTGTACTTCACCATAGACGCGAAAACGTGCAATACCACCATCAGGAAAAATATTTAAGCGTACATGGGTAAAGACTGCTGAGTTTTTAATGTCAAAAATATGATGTTGGCTGGGGCCAAGAACAGAATTATCTAGAATGGGCTGCCATAGTGCATTGCTTAAGTCCCCATTTGGTGCATAACAGGCTTCAATTGAAGCGGAAGCAGGATAATTCCCAGTAAAAAAAGTGGTATCAATATCAAATGCAGTAATTTTTCCAGCAACACCTAATTTAACAATTGCCCAGTCATAGCCTGCATGGCGTTTACGGCGGGTTTCCCATCCATCCATCCATTTGCCGTGATCATCAAATCTATCTTCTACAAAAATGGGTGGATTAAATTGCAACATTCGTTGTGCTTCTGCAAAAAAATCATCTGAACATTCAAGTACTTTTGTACCAATTCGGGGATCTGCCAAATTGCTGTATTGTTGCAAATGTGCAGGAAGCTCAAAACTTGGTGCAAGTAAAGTTGCCATATTTATTTACCATTCATATTACGATTTATATCATTTTATTGATTGATATCAGTGTTTAAAGTTCAATAAGCACTCATAAAAACAATATCTTACCGTCCTCATCATGCATAGCCTATGCCAACTTTGCTTAAGGAATGTTGTGCTTTTTAAATAAATGGCACGTTTTTAGCATTTTAGTCATAAGTGTTAAAGAAACAGACAGAGGAGAAATAGATGGAGATTACTATTATCGGTGCCGGTATGGGGGGATTAACCGCAGGTATTGCACTAAAAAAATTCGGACATTCGGTCACCATCTATGAACAAACTGAACAAATTCTAGCTGTAGGTGCTGCTATTTCTTTATGGTCAAATGGTGTTAAGTGTTTAAATTATTTAGGCTTAACGGATCAAGTTGCCAAACTTGGTGGTCAAATGGATCATTTAGCCTATATCGATGGCTTAACTGGTGAGCACATGACCCAGTTTAGTTTAATGCCTTTGATTGAAGAGGTTGGGCAACGGCCTTATCCAGTTTCCCGCGCAGATTTACAAAACATGTTGATGGATGAATTTGGCCGTGACGATATTCATCTTGGGAAAAAAATGGTTGCACTAGAACAAGTAGATCAACACATAAAAGTTCAGTTTGCAGATGGCAGTGAAGTCACCACAGCATTGTTAATTGGTGCTGATGGAACACATTCACTGACCCGCCAATATGTACTGGGTGAACAGGTTGAACGTCGTTATGCAGGTTATGTCAATTGGAATGGCTTAGTCGAAATTTCAGATAAGTTTGCCCAAGCCGATCAATGGACAACCTTTGTTGGAGAGGGAAAACGTGTTTCGCTTATGCCAGTGGCAGAGCAACGTTTTTACTTCTTCTTTGATGTGCCATTACCTGTAGGTTTAGAAAACAGTAAGGCCCAATATAAAACACTCTTTAAACAATATTTTAAGGACTGGTGCCAGCCCGTTCAAAACTTAATTGAAGCGATTGATGAGCAAAAAACCAATCGAGTAGAAATTCATGATATTGAACCTTTTACCCAGTTTTATAAAGGGCGGGTGGTGATTATGGGGGATGCAGCTCACAGTACTACGCCTGATATTGGTCAGGGCGGTTGCCAAGCCATGGAAGATGCAATTTACTTAGCACGCGCTTTGCAAATCAATACATTAGGCTTAGAGGATGCGTTAAAACGTTATCAAAATAAACGTAATGAGCGTGCCAATGAGCTGGTATTACGTGCACGTAAGCGCTGTGATGTGACCCATATGAAAGATGAGGCTGTGACCGAAGCGTGGTATCAAGACTTACGTCAAGAACAAGGCCCACATATTATGCGTGGCATTATCAGTAATATTATTGGTAATCCTTTAGATTAAATGTTGCTAGGTCGATGCTGAATTTAAATTACTGAATCTAAATTCAGCATTGGAAATCTAACGCTTTTGATTCATATATGTTTAGGGAGTTATTGCTAGTCATCACTCAGCCACACGTCATTGCTTTGTTGCTTAAGGGCTATTGTTCATGTATTACAACACATAGCTAAAGCTGATTATTGATAAGGGATCAGCTTGAGCTTAAATGCTTCGATTTGTTCAATAAGATGCTTAATCATAATTTGCGATACGCGTGAAAGTTGTCGTTTTGGCGCAACACATAAAGCCAGTGTTAACGGATATAAACCCTTTTCTCGAATCGGCTTAAAAACAAGCTCGTCACGTTCTAAATATGGATATGCATCAATAAATGACAATAAACCAATACCTAAATTCTTTTGAATTAATGACATAATCATTCGAATGTCATTACAATCTAAGTGCTGCTGTGGGCTAAATTTATGGTGCTTATACAAGGTCTGCACATAATCATGAATAATTAAAGGAGCACCAGGAATCAAGTGTTTATCGTTGACACTATCTGACAAATAAACTTTCTCATTTTTTGTTAAAGGGTGATCTTTAGGTAAAACAAAACCGATTGGGATTTCGACAAAAGATAAAACCTCTAATTGATGATGGCCTTTCGGGTTTAATAAAATTCCAAAGTCAATTTCAGCGTCCATAATCATATTTGACACAGTTTCACTGTCTTGGATATGAAAATTAAAATTGATCCAAGGGTAGTTGTCATACATATATTGAATTGAATCTAAAACGAAGCCATCACTGAGTGCAGAAATCAATCCGCAATCAATTGTTCCCCGAGAAAGTCCTTGGATTTCATCAAACCGATTACGGGTTAATTGAAATTCTTTTTGCCACTTAATCAAATCCGCATAGAGTAACTCTCCAGCAAGTGTCAGTTTTAAACCACTGGGTAAACGTTCAAACAGATCAATGCCAAACTCTTCCTCAGCAAGTGCGATTTGACGATGTACCGCTGATACTGAAATATAAAGTTGATCTGCTGCTTTTCTTAAGCTGCCTGTCTTGGCAACGGCAATAAAATAATCTGAAAATCGTGAAAAAGTTGTATTCACAGGCATATGGGCTGTCCATTATTTACATTTCACGGACTTATTCCTAAGCAATGAAAATCAAGGAAATTTAAAACTCGCTAAAATCACAGATCATTAAGCGATTTTTATGCCAAGGATGATTTTTTTCTAAAAATAATTTTCAGATAGGTGTTCTATTTTTTAGAACGAGATAAGCAAAACATTCTAATAGACAGAATTAGACAAAATTCGTAATTTAAAACTCAGCCATGATTTTAGCTGAGCAACATGCTGAAATCACAGCATAAGATCATGACATTAAATATATATTCTGTGAGTTTTGTATGAATGCAATTCCAGTTCTCAACTTGTTTAGTCAACCACAATGTAGTGGTTTTGAACCTAAAGACTGGGAAATACTTGCTCAGCATTGGTATCCTGTTGCACGTGTGCAAGATGTCACTACAGCCCCACAACAAGTACAACTCCTCGATGTGAAAATGGCGCTTTATCAAACGGCAAGTGGTGCGATTCAGTTGGTGCGTGATATTTGCCCGCACCGTGGTGTACCACTCAGCAAAGGTTGGGTGCAAGGTGAAGAGATCGTTTGTCCCTACCACGGATTGCATTACAACACAGCAGGTCAATGTACAAGAATTCCAGCACAGCCAGACCTGACAAATATCTCAGAGCGCTTTAGTCTCACCAAATTTCCTGTAGTTTTAAAATATGGTTTGGTTTGGACAAGTTTATTTAGTCGTGATGCAAGCCATGCAAACTTTCCAATATTGGACACTTGGGATGATCCTGAGCATCAGCCCATACTGCCGCCATTTGTTGACATTGCGGGTTCAAGCGGGCGGCAATTGGAAGGCTTTATTGATGTCGCACATTTTGCTTGGGTACATCAGCAGTCTTTTGCTGATGCTGAAAATCCTGTCGTACCCAAATACATTACTGAGCGTACAGACTATGGTTTACATACTGAATATGTCAGTAATGTGAGCAACTACCCGCATGGCTTACAGCATCTAGCACCAGAGGGTTTTTTATGGAAACGAATTTTTGATGTTTACCCACCATTTTCAGCGGTGTTAAAGGTTGAATTTCCACGCGAGGGTATATTGAAAATTTTAAATGCCTGTTGTCCTGTATCACATAACAAAACTCGATTATTCGTACCGCTGACCCGTAATTTTGATACCACAGGCGATTTGCAGGCAGTTTACGATTTTAATGCACAAATTTTTGCAGAGGATCAGGACATGGTAGAGAGTCAAAAACCAGAAGAGCTTCCATTAGATATTACAATGGAAGCACATTTTGAAGCAGATCGTTCATCTACAACTTACCGTCGAATATTGGCAGAATGGGGGTTAAGCAAACGCTATATTGTGTAAATTTTCTTTATAGCATCAGAAGCATTCAATCTTTCTTTTTGACTGATTGAGTGCGCCTTCGGATTTACAATTGAATCCATGTGGTTTTTAACTGTGTAAATTTATCAATCGCATGTAAAGATAAATCACGCCCATAACCAGACTGTTTATATCCTCCAAATGGAGTACTGACATCTAAAGCATCTACTGTATTAATAGAGACTGTGCCGACTAAAAGCTGTTTAGACAGAAGAATTGCTTTCTGAATATCTTTGGTCCAAATTGAGGCAGCTAATCCATAAATGGAGTGATTTGCAAGTTCAATCGCTTCATCTTGGGTTTCAAAAGTTGTGATTGAAACTACAGGGCCAAAAACTTCGTCATGGAAGATTTTAAAATCAGGATTGACACCGATTAGAATGGTTGGTGCTACATAGGTTGCTGGATCTAAAGCAGCATCTAAATTTAACGGAATAATATGAGACTGCGCACCTTGAGCCTTGGCTTGATCAATAGCAGCTCTGACATTATCCGCATGTTGATGATCAATTAAACAGCCCATCGTGGTATTGGGATCTAGAGGATCTCCAATCTTAAGTGTTTTGGCTTTGGCGATAAATTTATCTATAAATTGTTGTGAAATGCTTTTTTCTAATAAAATCCGTGAATTTGCCGAACACACTTCACCTTGATTATAAAAAGCACCAAAAATCGCTTTATCGACCGCTTTATCTAAATCAGCATCAGCAAAAATTATATTGGCACTTTTCCCACCTGTTTCTGGCCAAACAGGTTTCATATTTGATTCAGCAGAATAAGCCAAAAACTTTTTTGCAGTTTCGGTCGATCCAGTAAAGACTAAACAATCGACATCTGGATGGCGTCCAAGTGCTTGACCTGTGATATGTCCTAAGCCAGTAAGCACTTGCAATACACCATCTGGAATACCAGCTTGTTTTGCGAGTTCAGCAAGTTTTAATGCAGTAAAGGGCGATTGCTCTGCAGGTTTTAATACAACACAATTTCCAGTTGCTAAGGCAGGTGCAAGTTTCCAACTTGCCAAATCAAGCGGAAAGTTCCACGGGACCACAGCTGCCACAACGCCTATAGGTTCACGACAGACCATCGCCAGTTGGTCTATACTTGTGGGGGCAATTTCATCATAAATTTTATCAATACTTTCTGCATACCATTCAAAACAAGATGCTGCACCTGGAATATCAACATGCAGTGAATCCTGAATCGGTTTACCTACATTGAGGGTTTCGAGTAAGGCAAGCTCTTCAGCATTTTCACGAATAAGTTCAGCAAGTTTTTTGAGTATTTGCTTACGTTCACGCGGCGCTAGCCGAGACCAGACACCACTGTTAAAGGTCTTTCTCGCATGTTGAACAGCTTGTTCAACTTCATTGGCATCACATGCTGACATATCGACTAAAAACTCAGCTGTGGCTGGATTTGATACTTTATAGGTCTGCGTGGTATTTACAAATTGTCCAGCGATAAAGGCACAACTTGGCAGTGTTATCTGCGCGCGTTGTTCTAGCCAATCCTGTTTTAGTTTCATTCATCTTCCTTAAAATTTTAGCGATATAGTAGGTTTAACCGTATTATTTTTCGCCAATTTTGTGAATTTGTTTTATACAAGCCTTGGGTTTAGAAAAAACAAATTAAAAGCGTTACTTATTTTTTTTAACTAACTTTTTAAATCCACAGTCACGTCTTAACGCTTAATATGATTGAGCAGGCGTTCAAAAAATGCATCACATTGTTGCATCTGTGAGATTTCAATATATTCGTCTGGTTTATGCGCAACTTGAATAGAACCAGGGCCACAAACGAGTACTGCAGAATTTAATTGTTGATGAAATAATCCACCCTCCGTACCAAATGAAATCTTCTGTAATGCAGTTGCTGGATCAAGGAGGTTTTGTAAAAATTTGACCGCTTGAATAGTGGTTGAGGTATTTAGTCCGGGGTATTGATTAATTTCCTGAAAACTGACAAATTTTGCAAAAGGGCTTTGCTCGATATATTCAAAAATTTTCGCTTGAACTGACTCCGTATTCTGTTCTGCAACATTACGAATCTCATAATCTAGAACACATTCATTGGGAACGATATTTAAAGCTTTACCGCCTTGTATTTTCCCAACATGTACAGTGGTATAAGGCACATCGTAGTCCATATCCACAATTGGACCTTCTGCAATCTGTTTTTGTGTCGTGGTAATGGCCTCAACAACATTTTGAGCACAATAAATCGCATTGACATATAACGGGGCTAAAGCGGAGTGACCTTCTTGTCCACGACAAATTGCTTTAAATACTGCTTTGCCTTTATGGCCTGTGGCAATATTCATACTGGTAGGTTCACCAATCACACAAAGCTCTGGTTGAATAATTAATTCAGAGAGTAGGCCAAGAATTCCGCGTACACCAATACAGCCAATTTCCTCATCATAGGAAAGGCAAAGGTGCAGTGGTTTAGCCAATTCTGGCATTTGTGCTGCCTTTAACATGGCATGTATCGCGCAGGCGATAAAACCTTTCATATCAGCAGTACCACGACCAAAAATTTTATCGTCTTTGATTAGGGCTTGGAAAGGTTCGCTACTCCACGCTTGTCCTTCAACTGGAACCACATCGGTATGTCCAGAGAGCAATATTCCAGCTTGGTCTTTAGGACCAATACTTGCCAATAAGTTGGCTTTGGTCTGCTCTGGATTAAAATTTAAAGTGATACTGATTCCCGCAGGTTCAAGTAAGTTTTTGACGAACATGATCAGTTCTAAATTACTTTTGTAGGACGTTGTATCAAATGCAACAAGTTTTTTAAGTAGTTGAATACTCGACAGATTAGACATCTGAGGAATCCTTTTGTGTTTGGGCTTTTATATAGGGATCGTAGAAATGCGGCGAACTCATACCCGAAATAAAATGATCGGAGATAAAGCTTTTACAACGACTAATGAACGCTTCTACAACAATATTTTTGGGTACATTTTTCGGTATCGCAATGCCGATATACATCGGGCGATGTTCATGCGCAATACGAATACGGACCAGACGTTTACCATCAAGGCTATAGGTGTTTTTCGGGCGAACATTCAAAATCGTATAGCCAATATTATTGGCAACCATTGAACGAACGACATCGATATTTTTTGAAGAACGCACAACATTGGGCGTAAGATTTTGAGCTCTAAATAATGATAAGAAATATTCATTGCTAAAGGGCATGTCTAAAAGAATCATCGGGTACTGTGAAAGTTCTTCTAAGCTTACAACAGGCAATATTGCTAAAGGGTGCTCCTCACTGACCAATACATGAGGCGGCAATTTCGTTAAAGCTTCAAAATGAATAATATTTTCATCAATATTGAGATCGTAAGTTAAAGCTAGATCAATATCATTACGTATAAGCGCATTTAGAAGTGCTTGTTGATCATCTTCGTAAAGGTCTAAAGAAACTTGCTTATATAAGTTGGAAAATCCATTGATGATATCGGCATAGATCATCGGGGTAAAAGCAGGGAAGCAGCCTACTTTTAACGGCCCACGTATGGAACCAGAAAATTCTGCCGCAAGGGAATATAAACTTGAAGCTTGGTTTAAGATCTTCTTACATTCCAACATCACACTTTTACCAACAGTGTTGAGGATTAAGCCTTTCGCATGTTGGCGAATAAATAATTGGGTTTGTAATTCTGATTCAATATGTGCGATTGCGGCAGAAATAGACGGAGAGGATACATGTATCTTCTCCGAAGCAATAATGATACTGCCACATTCAGCTGTTGCAACAAAGTATTCCATTTGTCTTAAAGAAATTCGATTTAACACTTTGGATACACCTCCATTGTATACCCTCGAAAAATTTATTCATTTCCTGGAACACCATAGCTGCGAGCATTGATCGGGTTTAAAGCTCTTAAAACATAATCATCAATTTGCGGTTCATATATCTGCCATAGTGCGATAAGGTCGGAAATGGGGTGATCTGACCAGTCCACGCGTAAGTCAACAATCGGCCATTCCAATTTGTCAACAACCAAAAGACCAGCAGAATGTACTGCTCCTGCTTCTCCACCAGCCTGTTTTCCTGCGTCTAATGCATAAAGTAAACGCTCAGCAAATGTGCCTTTACTTTGTTCGAAGTGTTTGAGCATAACATGAGTAACATTCTCATTTGCAAGTAAATTACCCGCACATACGGCATGTTTCCCTATATGTTGTGTATAAATTCCTAAGCTATTTTCTCCACTAAAGGCAAAAGGCTCATTCACCGCGTCAAGTAAAGTTAATTGGCGGTATTCAATAAAATCGGTATTTTTAGTTAATTCTGTAATCGCATTTTTAGGCGATATATTATATTTGGTCATTTCAAGTAAAATGCTGGCCAATTGAGGATCGGTTATATTCTGGCTTGCTGCAACACCAATCCCAGCTTTGGCACGTATACATCTTGATGCAACGGCTGGAGAGGATGAACTAATCGCGGCACCGAATTGTCCTGTTTCACTGCATCTCGCAATAATTGAAAATGTCATATTTCCCTCACATCTTGATGGTTTTTAGTCTGGAATAACGGCAATTGCATCAACTTCGACAAGCCATTCTGGACGTGCCAAAGCGGAAACAACAATACCCGTTGAGACCGGGTAAACCCCTTTAAGCCATTTACCGACAACACCATAGACATCTTCACGGAAGCGTGGATCAACGATATATATGGTAATTTTACATATATCTGCCAATTCTCCCCCAGCTTCTTTGAGTAGCATGTCAATGTTATACATCGCCTGTTCGGTCTGACCCTTGACATCACCTATCGCAACACTTTGCGATGTATCCAGATTTTGTCCAATTTGACCACGAAGAAAAACGGTTCGCCCACGTGCAACCACAGCTTGGCATAGATCATTGTCTAAATTCTGCTCTGGATAAGTTTTCTTGGTATTAAATGTTCGAATGCGGGTATGTTTCACAGCTCAATCCTCAGTTAATTATGATGTTCCTCTAGTATGCTTACTTCGTGGGCGCTCACAATTTGTGTTTTCCTTTCTAGTAATTTACTTTTTCCGTAGTAATAAAAAAACTTAAAAAAGAATGATAGCGTGGCATATATTTTTTATTTATTTCATGTGCTTAGTGTATAGCTTCAGATTTTTTGATGCACTTGTTTTGGATATTCTATTTTCGCTTTGCTGCTGGGCTCCCTATATTTTTCTTAAATCATGTTTTGTGCAGCTTTGATATTTCATTTTTTGAACAAGAAATCTGCAGCAAACACATGTGATTGGCTGTAGTTGGTAAATGTCTATTCAGCAAAAGAGTTGTTGTTGCAAGGACGTTCCTCGATCTGACAAGGGAAAAAAGATGAGTTTAGATAAATTAGAAATAGATACCGTTGTGGTTGGTGCTGGTCAAGCTGGAGTCGCGATGAGTGAGCACCTGACAGAGCTTAAAATTCCACATGTAGTACTAGAAAAAAACCGTATTGCAGAAGCTTGGCGTACACGCCGTTGGGATTCTTTGGTAGCGAATGGACCTTGTTGGCACGATCGCTTTCCCAATATGGAATTTGATCTTGATCCAGATAGTTTTGTACATCATGACCAAGTTGCTGAATACTTTGAAAAATATGCCAAGCGCTTTAATGCACCGATTTATAGCAATGTTGAAGTTAAAAAGGTCCAAGCAAATGCGCAAGCTGCGGGTTTTGTTGTTGAAACCTCTAAAGGCACTTTAATAGCACAACGTGTCGTTGTAGCAACAGGGCCTTTTCAAAAAGCCATTATTCCTTCGATTGCGCCTCAGCAAACGGGTTTATACCAAATCCATTCAGACCAATATAAAAATCCACAACAAATCCCTGAGGGTGCTGTTTTAGTAGTGGGTGCTGGTTCTTCTGGAATTCAAATCGCAGATGAGTTAAATCGTGCTGGTAAAAAAGTCTATTTGTCTGTGGGAGCGCATGAACGTCCACCACGTGTTTATCGTCAACGCGATAATGTTTGGTGGCTCGGGGTGTTGGGTGGATGGGATAGTGTTAAAACCGATACAGGACCGTTGAAAGGTTTGGCTGTGAGCGGTGCACATGGTGGGCATTCCATTGATTTTAGACGTCTCGCACAACAAGGCATCACTTTACTGGGCATGACGATGCAATTTGAAGCTGAGCGGGTTCGTTTTCAAAATGATTTGCAACAGTCATTAGCCGACGGTGATAAAGCATATTTTGAGTTTTTAGATGCTGCGGATGCCTATGTTCAGCGTACCGGTATAGATTTACCTGAGGAGCCAGAAGCTCGGATTATTTTAGATGATGCTGAATGCATTCAACAGCCTATTTTAGAGCTTAATTTAGCCCAAGCAGGGATCACTTCAATTATTTGGGCCTCTGGCTTTGGTTTTGATCATAGTTGGTTAGAAGTCAATGCTTTTGATGCAAATGGGCGGCCCAACCATAAGCTTGGTGTCTCAACAGAACCCGGTATTTATTTTATTGGTCTACCTTATTTATCTGGGCGTGGTTCAAGCTTTATTTGGGGCGTTTGGCATGATGCAAAACGCGTGGCAGGCCACATTGATATTCAACGTCAGTATTTAAAGTATCAAGATAAAACTCAAAGAAATTTAATCAATAAAGAAGAAAAAACTGCATGAAATAAGTTTTAAATTTCAAGGTTTAATGCCCACTCTAGGAGGGAGGAGCACATGACAGGAAAAAACAATAAGCAAGGAAGTCGTTTAATCGATCAGGCAAAACAGGTGAATGCAAAAAAGTTAACTTTGTTTAACTTGATCGCCATTGCAGTAGGTTTAGTGCTATCACAAGGTGTGATGGTGATTATTTTGCAAGGATTTGGCTTAAGCGGAATAAGTTTCTTTATTCCGCTGATTATCGGATTCTTTTTAGCGCTGAGCTATGCATCCTCTTTTGCAGAGTTGGCATTATTAATCCCTAAAAGTGGCAGTATCAGTGATTATAGTCTAGTCGCAACAGGGCATTTACCCGCGATGCTTTCGGTATTTTGTGGTTATATTTTGGTGGCAATGTTTGCTGTTTCAGCAGAACTGATTTTAATCGATGATGTGATCAAAAAAATATTTAAGCTGGATGTTCCCTATTTTGGTATAGGTTTTCTGATTTTATTTATTTCAGTCGGTTTAAATCTGCTGAAAATTGATATCTTCTCCAAAGTTCAAAATACCGTGGCTTTTGTCATGGTGGTGTTATTACTTTTACTCGGTATATTTGCGATCAGCGGTTGGGTTTATCCGCATACTCAAGTAGTTGATTATACAATTACTTTTGATACAAATACTGTGGCTCTGGTTGCGTTGGCTTTTTGGGGATTTGTTGGCGTCGAGTTTGTTGTTCCGATGATCGAAGAATCCAGAAATCCCAGTAAAAATATTCCAAGATCGATGTATATCGGTTTAACCACGATTTTTATCACCATTTCTTTATATGGCGTGGGTGCACTGTATTTCTTACCCCAAGAGCACTTGGTTAATTCTTTGACCCCACATATTGAATATGCAACGGCGGTATTTGGCCCCACAGGCTTACTCTTTATTGCGATTGGTGCTCTATTTGCCACCTTAAGTACCTTAAATGCGACTTTAGCTGCCTTACCGCGTATGTTGCAGGGCATGGCGAGTAATAAGCAAGTGTTATCAATTTTTGCCCGAGTCAATCAGAAGAATAATGTGCCTTGGGTGGGCGTTGTATTTGTTGCTGTCATCATCATGATACCAATGCTGTTCTCACAGAGTGAAACCGAAGTGATAAAGGTTCTGTTAACAGCAGCCTGTATCTCTTGGTTGATCGCTTATGTGATTGCACATATCAACGTGATTGTGTTGCGTAAACGCTACCCACAGATGACAAGACCTTATAAAGCACCATTTTATCCATTCTTACAAATCATTGGCATTATCGGGATGGTACTTACGATTTTCTATGCTGTGCCTACCCCAGATTTGAGAGTCAAAATATTTACCTGGGTCGGAGTTGTGATTGGTTTTACCACAATCATCAGTATTCTTTGGATCAAATTGGTGATGAAAAGACAACTCTTTCAACCAGAATCCATCGAAAGTTTGACCAAATAAAAGCAGAATTTTAACAAGGAGTTATCTTATGAAGCAGTTATCAACAACAGAAATTACAGAAGTTTGGAAAAAAGATAAAGATCACCATATTCATCCATGGACTGACTTTGCAACCTTTAAAGATGAAGGCGCCATGATTCTTGCACACGGTGAAGGGTGTTATGTTTTTGATGCTGAAGGTAATAAATATTTGGATGGTATTGGTGGTTTATGGTGCGTCAATGTCGGTTATGGGCGGCAAGAAATTGCTGATGCTATTTCAGAACAAATTATGCAAATTCCTTATTATTCTGCATTTGGTCACCATACTTCGATCCCCGCTGCAAAATTATCTGCAAAACTGGCTGAATTAGCGCCTGGAAATTTGAATCATGTACTGTTTGGTTGCGGAGGTTCAGTTGCCAATGATACTGCGGTACGACTCATTCACTTTTATTTCAATCAACTTGGTCAACCAAGCAAGAAAAAATTAATCTCGCGCAAAGATGGTTACCATGGCAGTACCTATATCAGTATGTCATTAACAGGGGTTGAGTTTGACCATATCGGTTTTGATATTGATCGCGAATTGGTCCACCAGATTTCATGTCCAAATCCATATCGTAGAGCGGAAGGTCAAAGCTTAGAAGCGTTCTGCAATGAAAAGGTACAAGAGTTAGAAAATAAAATTTTGGAACTGGGCCCAGAAAATGTCGCTGCATTTTTTGCAGAACCGATCATGGGTGCTGGTGGTGTTATCGTACCTCCACCGGGATATCATAAAAAAGCCCTTGAAGTATGTCATAAATATGGGGTTTTATATGTGTCCGATGAAGTTGTGACTGCGTTTGGGCGCTTAGGGCACTTTTTTGCTTCAGAATCAGAGTTTGATATCGTTCCAGATATTATTACTTGTGCCAAAGGCTTATCTTCAGGTTACTTACCCTTAGGTGCAACGATTATATCTGATGATATCGCAAAAGTGATTGGTAAGCCTCAGGCGGATGGTGCGTTATTTACCCATGGATTTACCTATTCAGGTCATCCTGTTTCTTGTGCAGCGGCACTAAAAAATATTGAAATTATCGAGCGTGAAAATTTACTGCAACATGTCAATGATGTAGGTCAATATTTTGAAGATCAATTACACACATTGGTTGACTTAGACATTGTCGGGGAGGTTCGTGGTAAGAAATTTATGATGTGTATTGAAAACTTAGCCAATAAGAAAACCAAGGAACTTTTCCCAAGTTCAGTCAATGTAGGTTCTCGAATTGCAGATTATTGCCAGAAAGATGGGTTAATCATTCGTCCAGTTGGCCATATGAATATCATGTCGCCACCCTTAATTTTAAATAAACAACATGTAGACTTTATCGTGACAACATTACGTAAAGCGATTCTGAGTACCACGGAGGATCTTAAACGTGAAGGTTATTTGTCTGGTTAAACTTACAGATAAATCTAAGTAAACAAATTAAGTAATTTATGGCCCCTTAACTGAATCAAAAGTAGCGGGGCCATTTACTGAGTTGATCCTTCAATATGGATTAAATGCAGCTTAAGCTGTTGAATGATTGCTTGGATGGTATTTATTTAAAATGCTTGCTGATCGGCAAGCATTTAATTTAACACACTGAATAGTTTATCTTTTAATTGTTGCCAATTTGTCGAAATCCAACACACCAAAGAGCCTGAAGTCACCAAGATCACGCCATACCAAAACTCTATTGGTAGATTGGTTTGTAAGATAAACATTGAAATCAAAGTAGAGATGACTGGACTAAAATAAGATAAAGTCACCAAAATCGTAATATTGCCTTTGATAATGCCAATATTCCAAGCGGCATAACCCAAAGCCATCACCACTGAAACAATGCCTAATAATCCTATTGTTGTAAGTTCAACTTCTGGAATTGCATTTAGACTCAATCCATGTGACCACAGGTATTTAGTCCACAGTACTATACTGATCGCCACAAAGAAAAATGAAATTGGATTATGCCCATCACTATATTTTTTGGTAATGACACAATATAAGGACCACAGCGTTGCCCCAACAAATGCCAAAATATAACTGATTGGATTTTCAAGAATATTGGATAAAATATTAGACCAAGTTAAAGCACCTTGCCCGGTTTGAATCAAAATAATCCCACTTAAGCTGATGGCTAAACCGACAATAACAAAGACATTAAATTTAATTTCTTTAAAGAGGATCAGCATCGCAACAGTTAAGCCCGGCCAGAGGTAATTGACCAGACTGACTTCTATGGCTTGTTGGGCGGTTTGTGCCAGTGCAATGGCATAAGAAAAACATAATTCATAAATAACAAACAATAAGGTAGAAAAAATCAGATATTTTTTTGAAATTAATTTTAAATTTGGGATTTTAAAAAATATTAATAAAATACATGTGCTCAGTGTATACATCAGCAGCACAGCCAACTCAGCGCCCAAACTAAAACTAATTTTTTTCAATAAACCGACAATGGAAGACCATTGTAAAATGGCACTTAAACCAATCAGGGTTGCGAGATTCTTTGACATATTGGGCTTTAAAATCTGAGGATTCAGATTAAGGTAAGTAATGAAACAATTATAGCTTAGAATTCTGCGATTATTTTTAAAATATCACTCAGCATAAAACAAATAATATGTCAGGGATGAGCTCAATAAAAAAAAGCGGATTTAAGAAAATTTGATATTTGGATAAAAAATTAGGTATTAAAAATGATAAAAAAGCTTTGTTTTTAGTTCAATTTTTTATATAAACATATGCATAAAGATTAAAAATTAACGAGACATTAAACAGAGATAAACAAATGAGAAGATTACCCGTATATTTATTATTAGATACCTCAGGTTCGATGCATGGTGAACCGATTGAAGCCGTTAAAAATGGTGTTGAAATACTGGTTTCTTCACTCAGACAAGATCCTTATGCGCTTGAAACAGCCTATTTATCTATTATTACTTTTGATACTCAAGCCAAACAACTGATTCCCTTAACTGAAATTGCGATGTTTCAACCCCCTCAATTACAGGCAACGGGGACTACACAGTTGGGCGAAGCACTTGGATTACTGGCAGATAAAATTGATCAGGAAGTGCAAAAAACCACACCTGATACCCGTGGTGACTGGAAACCCTTAGTTTTTATTATGACAGATGGTGCACCAACGGATGATTGGACTAAAGGTTTTGCAAAACTAAAACAAGCCAAGACAGGGATGATTATTGCTTGTGCAGCGGGACATAATGCAGATAGCAGTATTCTCAAACAAATTACAGAAGTTGTGGTAGAACTTGCAACTGCAGATTCAAATACCATTAAAGCCTTCTATAAATGGGTTTCTGCAAGTATTTCTACAGGAAGCCAAAAAGTAGATGCAGGTCAAAAAGAAGTCACAGGCTTAAATGATCTTCCACCACCACCACCTGAAGTGAATGTGGTTCTATAAAAATAAAGGAAAATAGCATGGCAATTACATTGGCGAAAGGTCAAGGACTCAGCCTTGAAAAATCTAAACATGATTTAGAACGAGTGACGATTGGACTCGGTTGGGATATCACTGAGCAAAAGAAAGGCTTTTTAGGCGGATTATTTTCAGGCGCAAAGAGTGAAGAACACGATCTAGATGTGGTGGCATTTTTATGTGATGCTAGTGGAAAAGTAAAAGATCTGGGCTGGAATGCCGCAGGTCAAGCCACACTCGAAAACAGTGATGTTATCTTTTTTAATAATTTAAAACATCGTTCAGGGCAAATCTGGCTGACTGGAGATAACCGTACTGGTGCTGGTGACGGCGATGATGAACAAATTATTGTCAAATTAAATAGCTTGTCAGCTGAATATCACAAGATTGTCTTTATTGTGCAAATTTACAATGGTGCAAAAAACAATCAGCATTTTGGTCAGGTGAAAAATGCCTTTATTCGTGCCGTCGATGGTACTGGCAAAGAAATGGTGCGTTTTGATTTATCAGGTATCGGTCAATATGATCAACAACGTTCATTGTTATTTGCTGAACTGGTCAGAGAAAATAGTGGTTGGAAATTTAATGCGGTCGGTAATGCATCACCCGCGGATAATTTCGTGGAATGGTTAAAAAAATATAGTTAAAAAATGAGAATATAATGCGCCGTTTACCTGTATATATTTTGTTAGATACATCTGGCTCTATGCGTGGTGAGCCAATTCACTCGGTGAATGTTGGCTTGCAGTCGATGCTCAGTGCATTAAGGCAAGATCCTTATGCGCTTGAAAGCGTGTATTTAAGTGTGATCACCTTTGATATTGAAGCAAAAGTTTATTTACCGCTTACCCCTTTAGATCAAGTTCAAATTCCAGATCTAGATGTACCCAATGTGGGAGCAACATTTATGGGTGCAGCATTGGAATTACTGGCACAGGAAGTACAACAGAATGTACAGAAAAGTAGCAATGATGTTAAAGGCGATTGGCGCCCGTTATTGTTCTTGATGACAGATGGTTCACCCTCAGATGTCTATGCTTATCAGCAAATCGTTCCCACAATTAAACAGCTTAACTTTGCCACGATTGTCGCTTGTGCTGCAGGGCCAAAAGCGAAAACTGAATCCTTGCTGCAACTGACGGATCAAGTGGTTGTGTTAGACACCATGGACTCAAATATTTTTGCTAGCTTCTTTAAGTGGGTTTCTGCAAGTGTGGTCGCTGGTAGCAGTAGTGCAGGGGTATCCGATTCAATTTCTTTACCACCACCACCCGCCGAAATTCAGCTGGTTTTATAACTGAATATTACGTGACGATAAAAATGTTAAATCAAACAGATCAGTACTTGTCTGTTTGATTTAGGTATTTGAATAATATGATAAAAATAATGTAGGTGAAGTTATGCGCCGTTTACCGGTATTTTTTGTTCTTGATTGTTCTGAATCAATGGTCGGGCAACCGCTTGAATCAGTTCAAGAGGGTGTGGAATTTATTTTAAGCAGTTTAAGAAAAGATCCTTATGCACTTGAAACTGTATATGTTTCAGTGATTGCATATGCAGGTATTGTCAGAACATTGGTCCCTTTAACTGAGTTATTTGCCTTTAATCATTTTAATTTGCCCTTGGGTGGTGGGACACATTTGGGTAAAGCTTTAGATCATTTGGGTCAGGAAATTGATCGTTATGTGATGAAAACCACCAGTGAAGTCAAAGGCGACTGGAAGCCAATGGTCTATATATTTACCGATGGACGCCCAACCGATGAATATGATCAGGCAATTCAACGCTGGAATGCCAAATATGCGCATAAAGCAACAGTCGTCGCCATCGGTCTAGGTGCAGATGTTGATTTTTCTGTGCTAAGTAAGATCACTGAAAATACCATTTCAATTGATCAGATCAATCAAGAATATGTCAAAGGTTTATGTAAGTGGATCACAGCCTCTGTGGTCTTACAAAGTGTCAGTATTGGTAGCCATCAACAAAAAGATGACCTGTTGCCGATTGATGAGCGTTATATGCGCTTGGCAAAAGATGCATTATCCCTGCAAAAAAATAAAGCCGATGATCATTGTGCGATATTTGTGGGTCGCTGCCAAAAGATGAATAAACCTTATATCATCAAATATATACGTAACTTACAGTACAAAGGTCCAGCTGATTTAAATATCAATATCTATAATTTTAAGTTAGATACCTGTAGTGCGATATCTGAGGAGTATTTTACTTGGTCAGATCATAATGCATCAAATAAGCAGATCAATACGGCTGAACTCGATGGTTTCCCTGAATGTCCACATTGTTTTTCTGAGACCGCTTTTGCAGTATGTGGATGCGGTAATTTGATGTGTTATGACGGCTATCGGGAATCTGTGGTTTGCCCGTGGTGTCGTCGACAAATCAGTTTCTCGTCTGGTGATGGAGATTTTGATTTAACCCGTGGGCAAGGTTAGGCTTTATCGGTTGATGTGTTGATACATTATTAAAGCATTGCTGCATTGAACAATATTAAAAATCTATATCGTTTAACGCTTAAGTGCATCGTGATTGGTGAGTGACCAAGCGAATAGAATAGAAAAATGGGTAGAGGGTAAAATGGACAATGATGTATGCAAATTAAAGCAGATTTTGGAACAAAATCCCGCTGATTTCAGTGAGACATTTTCACAATTTCTATTAAGTGATCCGCAAAATCTCAAACAACTTTCAAAACTCATCAATGAATTGGAAAAAGTGAAGATAGCTGCACCGCGTTTGAACAATATCGATGAAGCTGATTTATTGGATAACGCATCTGCTGCACAGTCTCAGCATGAAACTATATGCTCGGATACAACTCAAGCTACTGTACAAAAGAATGTTCAAGAGCAAGTCGGTCTTAATCAGCAAACAGAAACCAATCAACACGCTAGAGTTGATGACCAAGTCATGCTAGATGAAAATATTCAACAAAATTGTGATGATCCTTTAGTCAATGTGGATCAACTCCATACATCATCTGAAAACACCAACTCAGTTGGAGCAATTTCTGATGCGCAAAATATCGCTTTAGATCTTCACACAACATTGCAACTGGCACCGATCCTACAAGTTGAACAGCAAGTTGTTGCAGATCAAGTTGAGGAAACATCAGCCCCTACAATTGAACCCAATTTAGAAAACAAGCCGACAATTGATTCTGAAAATATAAGCTCAACCCCTGAAATAATATCTTCTGAAACTGAGAAGAATAGATTAGAGATCGAATCTGTGTTTAGACGAAGTAAATATGAAGACATTAAATTTCAGGTTGAAAATGCCCGAGTTGGACAACACTATCAATCTCAAATTTCAGTGATTTCTCAACATGATGTCAATCAATTAACATTCAAATCTGAAAGCTTTAAATTTCCAGATACAAGTTTTTATTTCGATGAAGCCACACAACGTATTCATGGTGAACCACTACAAGCAGATTCAATCGAATTTTCTTTTCAGTTTATTGCTGATGGAGAAACACGCTCTGCCCAATGTCGGTTGAATGTCATTGCAGACCCACGCAGTTTATGGAAAGTCATTGAACCTAAGTCTGGGCAGAAATTTAACAAGTCGCATCTGGATCAAGCCTTGATTGATGCCGTGGACTATAAAATTATCGCTGCAAGTCGTCGTGGTCGTTCACATGAACACGCAGGCTTATTTAGAGATGACGATTTTTCCATTACTTTAATCGACAATACACCTTGGTCGGTCTTGACTGTGGCAGATGGTGCAGGCAGTGCGCAATACTCCAGAGAAGGCTCTCGAATTGCGGTAGAGATTGTTGAAAATGAGTTTAAAAACTATTTAAATCCACACACGGTTGAAAGCCTGATTGCTGACTTAGAAAAATGGCAAGTGGGAAGTCAGGATGCTGAAACTGTTGCAGTTGCCAAAAAGTTAAATGAGCAGTTTCATCATGTATATTATGAAATTTATAAATCAATTATTAACCAAATCAAATTACAAGCAGAGCAGATTGGGGCAAATACTAAAGATTTTTCAACCACATTGCTGGTTGCGGTCGTATGTAAATTAGCTGACAAAACCTTTATCAGTACATTTTCAGTGGGAGACGGTGCAATCGCAGTATATAGCGAGGACAATGTGCGCCTGATGAATGTTCCAGATGGTGGTGAATATGCAGGACAGACCAAGTTTCTAGATCTGAGTATTGCAACAGAATTTCCAAACCGTTTAAAAATAGGCTGCTTTAAAGATACCCATGCGATTATGTTGATGACAGATGGTATTTCAGATCCAAAATTTGAAACAGATTCTGGCTTATCCAATTTTGACAAATGGCAAAGTTTATACCGTGAACTGGATCCGTTGCTACAGAATGAAGCAGCTGGTACTGCATTGTTGGAATGGATGCATTTCTTTACAGCTGGGCATCATGATGATCGTACCATGGCCGTATTATGGAATAAGCATTCAACAATATCTGTATAAATAATATCTAAGTATTTGAAGAATATAGTGTAAGGTGGCAAGTATGTCAGCAAAAATTATTAAATGTACCACCGTTGATGGACGTGAAATAGAATTTGTAGATGAAATTATCGGTTCAGGTGCCATGAAAGATGTATATTTTTCACCTGATCGTAGCTATGTGGTGTGCTTTTTCAGTAAAGAAAAGAATAAATTTTATGAATCTAAAGCCACCTTTGAGCAGCAAAAAGATCGTTTAAAAGAAATTGTAGGCAATAAATGGCAAAGTATTTTTAATGGGATTGGTGGGGATTATTGGAAAAATATTTTCTGTTGGCCCGACGGTTTAGTTGAATATAATAATTTGCTTGGGATTACCGCCCCAACCTATAGAAAACAATTTTTCTTTGAATATGGTTCAAAAAATAATGATTTTCTGCAAATCAAAGGCAAAGAAAAAGAAGGGAAATGGTTTGCAAGTGCAAATAACCAAAACAGATTTCTCGACGACAAAGAAAAAGGCACTTGGCTAAATTACCTTAAAATAGGAATTCTAATTTCTCGCGCAGTACGCCGTATGCATGCTGCGGGTTTAGCCCATTCAGATTTATCTTATAAAAATATTTTGGTCGATCCTGTTTCTGGGAGTGCCAGCGTTATCGATGTTGATGGTTTGGTGGTACCTGGTAAATACCCACCTGATGTTGTCGGTACTCCTGATTTTATTGCGCCAGAAGTGGTACGCACCAGTCATTTATCCAAAGACAATCCTGATCGTTATTTACCCAGTATTGCGACAGATAAACATGCTTTGGCGGTATTGATTTATATGTATTTGCTCTATCGACATCCGTTACGTGGTGGAAAAATTCATGATATGAATGATCCGCAAAAGGATGAAACGCTGGGAATGGGTGAAAAAGCGCTGTTTATTGAACACCCAACAGATCATAGTAATCAGGTGAAACCAACTCAACTTAAAGTCAGTCAGCAGCCGTGGGGTGATCCTGCAAAAGTACCATTTACAGTGACTGGACCGTATTTGTCTGAATTATTTATGAAAAGCTTTGTCGAGGGGTTACATGATCCTGCCAAGCGTCCCTCAGCTAACGATTGGGAAACAGCTTTGGTTAAAACAGTGGATTTGATTCAGCCTTGTCATAATCACCGTTGTGGTCAAAAGTGGTATGTCTTTGATAATTCCACTAAACCTGAGTGTCCATTTTGTCATACGCCGTTTAAAGGTAAATTACCTATTCTCAATTTATACTCAGCACGGCAGCAAGGTAATTTTAGACCCGATAATCATCGTTTAATGGTGTGGACAGGCCAATCTATTTACGCATGGCATACCAATAATATGATTGCACCGAATGAACGCTTAACCGCAGAACAGACCAAGCGAAAAGGGTATTTTGTTTTACATAATGATGTGTGGTGGTTGGTCAATGAAGATATGCCTGATCTTACCGATGTTGCCAATAAAACGCAGATCCCGATTGGTGGTAAAATTGAGTTAAAAGATGGGGTTCAAATTTTATTTTCTAAACAAGATGGCGGTCGTTTAGCTGTGGTACAAATGGTTGAAGCATAATGCGATGCTTCAACCTCTAATTAAGGCTTATACCACCAATATTTTGTCGTGTGTTGAACAAGATGATTTGACCAAACCAAAAGTTTTATATCTGAGTAAAATCATTTCAGCCCAATTTTTATGGGTGGCAGGTTCAATCATTGAACCATGACTTTTAAATACACTTTTAGCATCGTGTGCTAAGATTAATTGAGCTTCATGGAAATCTTCAGGCTGAACTTGTAAGGCATGATGAATATGACCAATTTGAGCAGGATGAATTGCTGTTTTGGTATAAATTCCATTATTCATGTCTTGTTCCAGCTCTTGCATCAATAGCTGTGTATTTTCAAAATGTTCACACACGGGTGAACTTAGCTGAAAGCCATTAGGAATAAATAATCCCGCCAATTGTGAAATCAGAATACCCACAGGTGTTTGATAAATCGTAGTATTTTTGGGTCTACGCAAATTTAAACAGGACAAGAGGTCATTGCCACCAATTCTTAAACATAAAGTTTTATGAAAGTCATATTTAAGAGCTTGGTAAAGTTCAATATTGTGCGCAACATCAAAGATTTCTTTGGTTTCAAGTGTCGGCATATATTGCAAATTGGCAGGTAATACATTCATCCAATTTTTTAAATTAAATACATTAAACTTAGGCAAAATCATACCATTAAATGTTTGATTTAGATCCCAGTCGACAATGTGCTTCGCCATTTCCATATTTCTTGGACGGATAAAAATGGCAGGGGCTTTTAAACTGGGTTCATACAGTCGTCTTTGCAATAAAAGTTTTAAATTCACCATCGCCGTTTGAACATCTGATTCAAGTACAGCATCTTCAAGGCATACCGCAATTGATTTAATCTGAGGAAATTTAATTCCTTGGGTAACTTCCCACAATTGTTCATGTGTTGCAGGAATATACATGGTCGCGCCAAGTTCAATGGCGTGTAAAAGTGGCTTCATTTTTTCTTCTCTACTTTTTTTATCAATGTTGCTGCATGATAAGGACCTAATTTTTTTCCCAGAATATCGACTGGAATATTTCGCTCACGTGCAAAGTGCAATAATAATTGTACATGAGGGTTAGATTCATCTTTCAATAAGATTCGCTCAGGTACGCGTCTTAAAACTGCTCGCGTTGCTTCAGCAATACTGGGTTTTATATGGTTAATATTTTGAATCGCATATTGTGCTGCAATCCATTCAATCGTTTCTGCACATTGCTGCTGTTGTGCTAAACGAATTTGATTGTTCCAGCTCACCTGTTTATCAGTTGGATTTTGTTCAATCAACAGTCGTATTTGCTCAACAAAATTGACAGAAAGGTCATAAGGTTTTAGCTGATCATAGATTAAACAACTGTGCCATTTTTGTGTCTGATAGCAATTTTTACGGGCATCTTGCTGTTCAATCGTTTCTTTTAGAATCGTCCGAGAAGTCAATCCAGAGATCACTGAACCCAATATACCAAATGGAATCAACCAATCATCTGTACTGGCACTTAACCAAGAATAACCACCCAAATCAGATAGGGTAACTAAACGCGGGATCTGCCAATTTTCATCAAAGAGCTCAGGAATGTCTTGTAGATTTTTTGTGAGTTCTTTGCATATCGCGCCTTTACCTGTCCAACCATCTACAAAAACGATATTCTCAGCACTATGTTGTTCAATAATTGCTTGCAGTGCAGCAAAGTCAACACCTCGATCACGAATGATACTAATACCATAGTGATAACAAGACTGATGCTTTTCAAGGTAATGCTTGAGTAATACACCTAAAGGAACACCAGCGCGAACCAAACTCACCAAAACAATCTCTTGCTTGGAAAAACGTTGCATCAAACTGTTGCCAATTTTTTGAACTTCTTCGGCAAGGCGCTGTGCACCTTGTTCAAAGGCATGCTGATAATGTTGCATTTGTTCATCCGTTGGCGGATGTTCAGCACTGATCATTTGTGAATAGTGCATTTTTCCTGACTGGATCAGATATTCTTTTTCTTCAACTGCAGTGGGTTGAATATCATCAATCTGCATCAAAAAAGTGACATCTTCGGGACGATATGAACCGTGAAAGCCAAGTTCGTTCAATATTGGATTGAGTGGTGTGATCAATGAATTAGACATGACCTAAATATCCTTTAGTGTCAAAATCATGGCTTAAATGCGTATTGAGAAACTTATCCAACTGACTGCTTTTCGGCATTCCAAACCAGTCGCAACAGCTGAGGAATCCAGCATCTGATAGACTATCGCCCCAACCTAAAATAATACGTTCCCGTTGCGGATCATGTTTCTGAATATAAAACTCAACCGCGCTTTGTTTGCTGACATGATGTGGAATAATCGCCAGATTATTGCCATTGATATGGATATAGCACTGTTCCAGTAGAGGTTTAGGTAATTTCTCAACAAGCCGATCTAAAAATAACGCACCAGCTTGTTTTTGCTTTGCAACAGAATAAATACTCAGTTCATTTTCAACTAAAGTCCAAGTTCTTACTGCACCCAAATCTTTGGCATAGTCATGCAAAGCTTCTGGCAAGTCAGTCAGTATGCCATTGAGTTGAATTTCATGTTGTTTTTGAAGATCAAACCAGTCAGTATCCACAGCTAAATTTTGATCCAGAATCGTGCCACCATGGGAACAAATCGCACCATATTTAAAAGGGATTTGTACACGTTTAAAGCCTTCAACTGAGCGAGCAGTTACAGGTACAACCTCAGCAGATTCAAGCAACCAATTCAAAAAAGACTGCTGTTTTGGACTCATATATGAAAGCGGTTGTCCTGAAACATCTGTAGTCACCATTTGATGCTGTGGAGTCGGTTGCTGTTTTCGATAAGTTTGAAATAAAGTGTCATCCAAGTCGACAAAGACTAAAGGTTTAGGGTTCATAACTGATCACTTCCAAATTTTTAATTTGTTCAAACAAGCTTGGGTCTACGCTATCTTGGTGTGTTTCAATCACCAAAAGCACCCGATCAAATTCTTGATGTTTTACGTTATAAGCAAAGTTTTGGATATTTAACCCATAATTATCATGAAACTGGCAAATACTTTTTATCGCATGTCCTTGCATGATCGGTGAACGGGTTGTTGAACTAAAGTAAGTTTCAGCACCTTGTTGTTCCAACTGTTCTGCAATAAGAAAAGGGATCCAACTAAACTCACCTGAACCCAGTACAAGTATTTTTTCGCCTGGATGATTAATGTGAATATGTTCCCATTGCGTACATTCTAAATAACCTGGCTCACGTCCCCAATTATTTGGTGCAATAATTTTCTGTGCCTGTTGCTCAGTGGAGCTGACATTGGGCATATTAATCTGAATATTGTGCTGATTCGCTTGCCACTGCCAATTCCCTTGCAATAATGAAACCACTTCCACAGGGATATCAAGTTCATCCGTTGCAAGACTGTGCTCAGCCCAGTTCACCAACGTGACCAAGATCACGCGTTCAACTTGCTGCAAACCTGAATTGGTTAAACTATTGATCAGGTTTTTAAAGGTTTTTCCAGTCGAAATTTCATCGTCGACTAAAATCAAAGTCTTTGAATCAATCACTTGCTGATGTTTAACTGGATCATGGCTGCTTAGAATAAACTGATCCTGAGCATGGCTATGTTCTTCTAGAAAAAGCCCCAACGTGGGTAAAGTCGATACAGGGTGTCGTGTTGTCGTTAAGAAAATCGCATTTTTGCCATGTTGTTTTTTTAATTCACGATAAACCCCAGCACCCAAACCGACTGCTGTTTCGGCCATACCAATGACACAGATTGGCCAAGCCAAATCTGTAGGCACTAAACTGGCTAAATCACTATAACTGCGCTGCATGACAGAGGGTGCAACAGGGATATGTTTCCCCAATACTTTGGAAACAAATAAAAATGCTCTTTTAGGATTAATTCTTTCTGCAAAATCTAATAAATCATCTAAAGCCCAATGGCTATGTTGTTGGTTAACTTGAACACTGATTCGCCCACGACTTAAATCTATATGCTTCATCTATCTTACAAATCCAATTTTATACTATGGGCAATCGGTAAAGCTTTTACAGGCGATTGGTGTGGTGCTCGAACTAAATTCAAATTTAATTTTTCAGCAATCAGTTCAGCAATCAAATTGACTCCAGTATGTTGTGTATAAGCAAAACCACCAGCAGGGCGTGGATTGATCTCAAGAATATGCCATTGCAAGCTTTCATCTTGTTTAAATTGGATATTAATTAGTCCATCACATTGAAAATAATCGACTAAATCTATACAAATTTGATGACAAGGATGTTGCAAAAAACACTCTTGAAAATAAACATGTTTAATTCTGGTAACTTGAGCAATGATCTTTCCTTGACTACAAGCAATATCAACTGAGCATTCTTGCCCAGCCAAATAAGGCATAATCAGATATTCAACAGGCTCTTCCTGCTGACTATATGCCTCTATAAATTGCTGAGTATTACATTTGGTCGGTGAGCTAAAGTTTTTAAAGTACGACACATGATTCTGTAAGCGGACAAAGCCGGCACCATAAACCCCATAAACAGGCTTAGCGCAGATCTCACTATGTTGTAGCTGTAATGTTTCAATGGATGTCTTCAGCGTTTCTGTGGAATTGGCTAATAACGCTGGAATGACAGATAAATTTTGCGCTTCACAATGTAAGGTAAATTGGTATTTATTGTTCATCAACTCATGCTGTTCTGAGCTGAGTGTACCAGTAATCAACTGAATAGCATGTTGTTCAAATTGGGTTCTAAACGGCTCAATATGCTGACTGTGTTTTCCACAGAAGAGCAGTTGAATATTATGTTCAATACATTGTTCTAATAACCATTCAGCGCTCTTTGAAATAGCAGGTTGCTGAAGATAAACATCAGCACTTAAGGCAAGTTCGGGACGGTTACGGCTGTGAGAACAAAATATAGTCAGTTGTTTTGATATACTCGAACTTTTCAGTAATTGAATCATATCATTTTGACAGGAATAACACTCGGCGATCCAAATTTTATATTGCTGTAGCACGGGTAATTTAATCTCAAATTTTTATAAAGAATAACGAAGTTTTTAAAGCGACTATCTGATGCGCTGGAAAATATAACAATTCCCCATAGTGATACAATATTTAATTTTAATATTTTGTAAAAGTAATCAAATACCAAGAAAAAAACACTGAAACACTTGAGATTAGGAATTTTTATGGTAAAACATAGCATATCTATTTTTATTTGTTTTTTATAAAGAAAGTTAATTTAAAAACTTCATTTGAATAACGCATGATTTTAAATTCATTTTATCAAAAAGCGATAATATACCTATAAAGTGGAGGATTTATGCAGCTGGTTGCTGGTGGAAATATTCAAATACCTGCTCAGGATATTGAAATTTGTATAAAAACAGGTTTTTCATCTGACATAGAATTAGATGTTACAGCATATTTACTGGCCCAAGGCACGCTTAAAGTGCGTGGTGATCAGGACATGATTTTTTATGGACAACGTCAAACCCCCAATCAAAGTGTGGTTTTGCTAGAATCATCATCTAAGAACCCAAATTTCACCAAATTAAAAATCAATACTGCACTTTTAGATGCACAAATTCAAAAAATCGCTATTTGTGTCACGATCAATGAACCAAACACCATTGGAAATATTGTTCCGATTGATATTGAGCTTTATGCAGCGCAACAGCGTATTGCGACTGCACATTTGGATACTCGGAATAGAACTGAAAAAGCCTTAATCCTTGCAGAGATTTATTTACATAACAGCCAATGGAAATTTCGCTTTGTTGGTCAAGGATTTAATGGTGGATTAAAGCCATTGGCAGAAAACTTTGGTGTTGTGATTGCCGATGAAGTGAAAAATACTACACCTACACCTACACCTACACCTACACCTACACCTACAAATTCAAATATTAATCTTTCTAAAATTCGATTGGATAAAAACAATTCAACCATCAATTTAACCAAGAAAGGCAATGGTTTTGGAAAAATTTCAGTCAATTTAAACTGGAATAAAAGCCAGCCCAAATCCCAATCATTTTTTCAGAAACTATCGGGTTCAAGTGCAATAGATCTAGACCTTGGCGCGATGGTGCAACTTAAAAATGGTGAAATTGATTTAGTACAACCGCTGGGTAATCGTTTTGGCCGTTTTGAGGTCAAACCATTTATTCAGCTTGATGGAGATGATCGTACAGGTTCATCTGTACAAGGTGAAAATCTACATATCAATGGTAATCAATGGGATCAAATTGAACGCATTGTGATTTATGCTTATATTTATCAGGGTGCTGCGCAATGGGCTGCAACAGATGGTGTGGTCACCATTAAGATCCCAGACCAACCTGAAATTGAAGTTCATTTGACGGATGGTAATCAATTGACAACATGTTCTATTGTAGAATTAAAGAATAACAATGGCACTATACAAGCCAACCGAGAAGTTCGTTATTTTAAAGATCAAAAATATTTAGATGAACATTATGGTTTTGGGTTCCGATGGACACAGGGTTCTAAAAATTAATTGACTGCATGTATTTAAACAATGAATGCACACTGCAATAAAGTAGAGGAAATATAAATGGCAATTTCATTAAACAAAGGTGGCAACTTATCTTTAAGCAAAACTGACCCAAGTTTAAACCAAGTTTTGGTCGGCTTAGGTTGGGATGCGCGTGCAACCGACGGAACAGATTTTGACTTAGATGCTTCGGCATTTTTATTGAGCGAAAATGGTAAAGTTCGTGGTGAACACGATTTCATTTTCTATAACCAAACACGTTCACCTGAAGGTTCTGTTGAACATACAGGTGATAACCGTACAGGTGCGGGTGATGGTGATGATGAAGCAGTTCGCATTAATCTCGCACAAGTACCTGCAGATGTTCAAAAAATTGCAATTACAGTCACCATTCATGAAGGTGAAAGTCGCGGTCAAAATTTTGGTCAAGTTCAAAATGCGTTTATTCGCGTGGTAAATGATCAAAGCAATACTGAAATTGTTCGTTTCGATTTGAATGAAGATTATTCAACAGAAACTGCCATGATTTTTGGTGAATTATATCGCCACAATGGTGAGTGGAAGTTTAGAGCTGTAGGACAAGGTTATGCTGGCGGTTTAAGCGCAATGTGCCAACAGTTCGGTATAAGCATCTAATATAAGAGTTCAATGGATGAAACATTTTCGCTTTTCGATTCTTTTTACCATCATTTGTCTAGCAATTTCTGCGTATTGGGGTTTTACACATGGTCCCCAAGCCGGCCTAATGACCATGTTCAAGGCATTGGCAATTACTGCAATTCTTGCAGTGATGGAAGTTTCTTTATCGTTTGATAATGCTGTAGTAAATGCTTCGGTACTTAAACACTGGAATCATTTCTGGCGAACCTTATTTTTAACAGTCGGTATTGTTATCGCTGTATTTGGTATGCGTTTAATCTTTCCATTACTCATTGTTGGCGTCACTGCAGACATGGGCATGATAGAGGTTGCAAAACTTGCGCTGAACGATCCAAAAACCTACTCTGAAAAGCTCATGGCACACCATGCTGAAATTGCAGCGTTCGGTGGTATGTTCTTGCTCTTAGTTTTTCTTAACTTTTTATTTGATGATGAAAAAGATGAGCATTGGTTCCATTGGTTGGAGTCAAAACTCGCTGATCTAGGCAATATTCAAGCGATTTCAGTGTTTATTTCATTATGTGCATTATTGGTTATGGCTAATTTTGTACCTGAAACTTCTCGTCTTGTTGTAACTATGGCAGGGATCTGGGGAATTGTGGTTTATGTCGGTGTTCAGGTGATCGGACACTTGCTTGAAGGCGGTTCACATGATGATGAACAAGAAGCAACTGAACAAACAACTTCAAATAATGGTGCACCAGTCACAGGTACAATCATCAAAGGCGGTATCGGTGGCTTCTTGTATCTTGAAGTACTTGATGCGTCTTTTAGTTTCGATGGTGTAATCGGTGCTTTTGCAATTACCAGTGATGTGGTAATTATTATGCTGGGCTTGGCAATCGGTGCAATCTTCGTGCGTTCTATGACGGTTTACCTTGTAGAAAAAGGTACGCTTGATGCTTATGTTTACTTAGAACATGGCGCGCATTATGCGATTGGTGCACTTGCATTCATCATGCTTGCAAGTGGAACAGGCTTACATATACCTGAAGTCGTAACAGGCTTGATTGGTGTCGCATTTATTGTTTGGGCAGTAATCTCATCAATTTCATATAGTAAAAAACAATCTCTTGAAACAACTGAAAAAGGAAATTAAAAATGGCTATTAATTTATCAAAAGGCGGTAACATCAACCTGTCTAAAACAGCGCCTACAATGAATAAAGTAGACTTAGGTTTAGGCTGGAATCCTCGTGTGACAGATGGTAAAGCATTTGACTTGGATGCGGTTGCTTTTCTGACTGGTGAAAATGGCAAAGTTCGTTTAGATGGCGACTTCATCTTCTTTAACCAAAAAACTTCTCCTTGTGGTTCTGTTAATCATAACGGTGATAACCGTACAGGTGACGGTGATGGTGATGACGAAACAATTTCAGTTGATCTAGCTAAAGTACCTGCTGATGTCGCAAAAATTGTTTTTGCTGTAACCATTCATGAAGGCCAACAAAATGGTCAAAACTTCGGTATGGTGGACAAAGCCTATATCCGTGTAATCAATCAGGATAACAATGCAGAAGAACTTGCACGTTTTGACTTATCTGAAGACGGTAGTACAGAAGTTGCCATGATTTTTGGTGAGTTATACCGTCATAGCGGTGAGTGGAAATTTAAAGCAGTCGGCCAAGGCTTTAACGGCGGCTTAGGTGCTTTGGCTGCAAGTTATGGTGTTGCAGTTTAATTTTTAAAATCTGTACTAAAAGATTTATCTTTTAGTACTTGAAAGTGATTCGGTTTAAATCGGTTCATTTATGAACACAGTAAAAATTATTTTCAAGTACTAAATAGAGAACAACAATGCAATTCATCACTGGACAAAAACTGGCACTTCACCAATTGTTGCAGACAGAGACACAGTTTAAACTACGTGTACAGGTTCAAGCACCTTTTGAAATCGATATTTCTAGTTTTGGTATTGCGCCAAACGATAAACTTTTCCATGATGATTATATGACTTTCTATAATCAGCCACAGACTCCGAAAGGCGAAGTTCAATATCAGCTTCAAGGCAACATGCATAGTTTTGCCTTTGATTTAAACAAGATAGATACAGCGCGAACATCACGTTTTGTGATCTGTGCCACTTTATCCAATGAGCAGTCTCAAATCCAAAATATACAATCGATTCTGGTCGAGTTATGTAATCAACAAGGGCAGGTGCTTGCGAGTTATCTTTTAAATGGTTCTAATTTTAGCCAAGAAAAAGCTGTGATGCTGACTGAGATTTACTTTAAAAGTGATGCTTGGCGTATCGCTGCAATTGGTCAAGGTTTTAATGGTGGCTTAAAGGCTTTGGTTGAGCACTTTGGGGGAGAAGTTGAAGAAAGTACAGCAGCTGCTCCATCAACAGTAAACCCATCGACAAGCAATACACCATCAACAATCGATCTGAAAAAGAAAGTGGTACTGGATAAAATCCAAAATGCAGCTCCACATTTGGTAGATATTACTAAAAAGTCTTTAATCAGTTTAGAAAAAAACAATTTACTCGATGTAAAAGCTCGTGTCGCTTTAGTGCTAGATTATTCAGGTTCAATGCACCAACAGTATATAAAAGGTGATGTGCAAAAAGTACTTGACCGAATTATGCCCTTGGCAGTCAATTTTGATGATGATGGCAGTTTTGAGTGCTGGGCATTTGCAGAAAAATCATTGCGTTTAAGCGATGTAACCTTGAACAACTTAGAAAATTTTGTCAATACAGATCAAGGCGGTCATCCAAAGTGGAAAGCTGGTGCACGTTACAATAATGAACCTGCTGTACTTGAAGCCGTGATCCAATATTTTACCCAAGAAAATCCATCTCATTTACCCGTTTATGTGGTATTTGTTTCAGATGGCGGGGTCAGTGAAAGTAAAAAGATTAAAAATATTCTTAAAAATGCATCCAGTTTTCCTATTTTTTGGCAGTTCGTGGGTATCGGCGGCCGTAACTATGGTGTGTTGGAACAACTCGATACGATGGATGGGCGAGTAGTAGATAATTGCAATTTTTTTGAAATGAGCAATATTCAAAGTATGCCTGAAGCACAACTGTATGATGCACTGCTTCAGGAATTTCCACTGTGGTTAAAAGAAGCGAAAAATAAAAACATTATTCGATAAAGTGAGGGCAATCGATGGCTAAATTTGAACTTGTAGGCAGTCCAGAACCATTTCTATTGGTCGATTTGGTACAGGGAGAAAAAATATTTTGTGAATCTGATGCAATGGTCATGATTGAGCAAAATTTAGAATTGGCAGGAAATTTACGCGGCGGATTATTTCAATCATTTATGCGTAGATTTACCACAGGTGAATCACTGTTTCAGCAAGAAATCAAAGCATCATTTGGTCATGGACAGTGTTTGCTTTCTCCAAACATAGATGGTGATATGCAAATTCTTAACATAGGACCTCAGCAATACACTTTATCTGATGGGGCTTTTGTTGCAGCAACAGAACATGTCAATGTCAAAGCCAAGATTCAAGCAAATTTAGGTGGTGGATTCTTTGGTGATACAGGTGGTTTTGTGGTGATGGAATCATCTGGACAAGGACAACTGTGTATTTCAGGCTGTGGTACCTTGATGGAAGTCGATGTCAGTACCCAGAACGGAGAAACCACCATTGATAATGGTCATGTTGTGGCATGGGATTCGTCTTTAAGTTACAACATTGGTATGCCAAGTTCACAAAACCGCGGAATTGTTGGAAATCTTTTAAACAGTTTTACCAGTGGTGAAGGTATGGTGCTTAAGTTTAGGGGCAATGGCAAAGTCATTATTTGTTCCCGAAATCGCAAGAGCTACCTCACCTGGTTATCTTCAGCTTTAAATTTAAATAGAAACAATTAAATCTATGAGGGAAACACATGAGTATTAGTTTAGTAAAAGGTCAAAAAATCTCTTTAGAAAAAGGTGATGGTTCATCTTTGACCAAAATTTATCTTGGTGCAGGCTGGGATGTGGCGAAGAGTGGCGGATTTTTAGGTGGTCTTTTTGGTGGCGGTGGTGGTGATTCAATCGACCTTGATGCTTCAGTCATTATTTTTGATGAAAACAACCAACCGCTTGATGCAGTATGGTTCGGTCAATTAAAAAGTAAGGATGGCAGTATTTGGCATTCAGGGGATAATCGTACAGGTGCTGGTGATGGCGATGATGAAGTGATCCATGTTGATCTAACCAAAATCCCACCGCAAGTCAAAGCACTGGTTTTTACAATTAGTAGTTTCCGCGGTCAAACTTTTGAAAAAGTTGAAAATGCTTTTTGTCGTTTAGTTGACTCAAATACCAATACTGAAATTGCAAAATATAACCTTTCAGCAAAAGGCAATTATACTGCCTTGATTATCGCTAAAGTTTATCGCCACAATGGCGCATGGAAAATGTCTGCGATTGGCGATACCTGTAATGGTAAGACCATTCATGACATGCTTCCTTCGATCATTCCAGTGCTTTAAGGGCGGCTGTAAAAATTTTAATCAACAAAGCCATTTCTAGAAATGGCTTTTGTTTAAAGTATTTTCAATCTTTCCATTCTAAAGTTATCAATTGTGTAAAATAATTCTATAATAGCGTCCATTATTACTGACCTCAGTTGCGGTTAGTTCGTTTTTAAGTCAATTTCTTCTCCGTGATTCGGCTTATTTTTCAATATTTAAATTTTATGTGTCCATGCCAACACATAAGAATATTTAGGTGCCCACATGGAAATCAAAGTCAATTACCTCGACAATCTTCGACAAGAAGCCAAGTTCGATGACTTTACAGTAATTGCTGATCAACCCATTCGCTATAAAGGTGATGGCTCTGCGCCGGGTCCTTTCGATTATTTTCTTGCATCATCTGCTTTGTGTGCTGCTTACTTTGTCAAAGTATATTGTGCAGCTCGTGATATCCCGACAGATAATATTCGTTTATCTCAAAACAATATTGTCGATCCTGAAAACCGCTATAAACAAATTTTTAAAATTCAGGTTGAACTACCTGCGGATATTTCGGATAAAGATCGTCAAGGTATTTTGCGTTCGATCGACCGTTGTACCGTTAAAAAAGTCATCCAAACAGGTCCTGAATTTGTTATTGAAGAAGTTGAAAGTATTGATGCAGATGCACAAGCATTGCTCATGCCAAACTTAGCACAAGAAAGCTCAACTTATATTGAAGGTAAAGATCTACCTTTAGAGCAAACTATTGCCAATATGTCAGAGATTCTGGCAGGTTTGGGAATGAAAATTGAAATTGCCTCATGGCGAAATATTGTTCCAAATGTATGGTCATTACATATTCGTGATGCGCAATCTCCAATGTGTTTCACCAATGGTAAAGGTTCAACCAAAGAAAGTGCTTTGGCTTCGGCATTAGGCGAGTTCATTGAGCGTTTAAATTGTAATTTCTTCTATAACGACCAATTTTGGGGTCAAGACATTGCCAATGCTGAGTTTGTACATTATCCAGATGAAAAATGGTTTAAACCAGGACCAAATGGAGCGCTACCTAAAGAAATATTGGATGAATACACATTAGAGATATATAACCCAGACAATGAATTGTTAGGTACGCATTTATATGACACCAACTCAGGTAATACTGAGCGTGGGATTTGTTCATTACCGTTTGTACGCCAATCAGATCAAGAAGTTGTATATTTCCCATCAAATTTGATTGAAAACTTATATCTAAGCAATGGTATGAGTGCAGGAAACACCTTAGCCGAAGCTCAAGTACAGTGTTTATCTGAAATTTTTGAACGTGCGGTTAAACGTGAAATTTTAGAGGGAGAAATTACACTTCCAGATGTGCCAAAAGACGTTTTAGCAAAATACCCGCGTATTGTTGAGGGCATTAAAGGCCTAGAAGAACAAGGCTTTCCAGTCTTGGTTAAAGATGCATCGTTGGGTGGTGAATTTCCAGTGATGTGTGTCACGTTGATGAACCCACGTACAGGCGGCGTTTTTGCATCGTTTGGTGCACATCCTAAGCTTGAAGTTGCTTTAGAGCGTAGCTTAACCGAGTTATTACAAGGTCGTAGTTTTGAAGGTTTAAATGATTTACCTAAACCAACCTTTAGCAGTAATGCGGTGACTGAACCGAATAATTTTGTTGAACATTTTATCGATTCAAGTGGTGTGGTGTCTTGGCGTTTCTTTAGTGCAAAATCAGACCATGACTTTGTTGAGTGGGATTTTAGCAGTGCAGGTGAAAATGCCAATGCTGAAGAAGTAAAGACCATGCTAAACATTCTTGAAGAAATGGGCAAAGAAGTCTATATGGCAGTCTATGAACACTTAGGCGCGACAGCTTGCCGTATCATTGTGCCTGATTATTCTGAAATTTATTTGGTTGAAGATTTAATTTGGGACAATACTAACAAAGCATTGTTATTCCGTGAAGATATTTTAAATCTTCATCGTTTAGATGATGAACAACTTGAAGCTTTAGTTGAACGTCTTGAAGAAGTTGAAGTAGATGATTACACCGATATCGTAACTTTAATTGGGATTGAATTTGATGATAATACTGTGTGGGGACAACTGACCATCCTTGAGTTAAAACTGTTGATTTATCTTGCTTTACAACAGTTTGAAGAAGCCAAAGATTTAGTTGAACAATTCCTGCAATACAATACCAATACTGTAGAACGCGGCTTGTTCTACCAGTGTATGAATGTAATGCTTGAAGTTGAACTAGATGACGACATGGATTTAGATGACTATGAAGCGAATTTCCGTCGTATGTTTGGTGATGAACGAATGGATGCAGTTATTGGTTCTCTAGACGGCAGTATGCGTTTTTATGGTTTGACTGAAACCAGTATGCAGCTTGAAGGGCTTGATCGTCATTTAAGACTTATTGACAGCTATAAGAAGTTACATAAGGCACGTGCTAAAGCTGTTGGCTTAGCAAGTTAAACGCATTTTACTTTAGAACATAAGTGAAATACCCAAGATTCGTCTTGGGTTTTTTATTTTTAAAAATAATACAATATTTAAAAAATCACTCAATCAAAGGATTAAGTTTATACTGATGATGAAATGGGCTATCCCTAATATCTCTTATGAATAAGTGAATGACTAATCCATCAATAAATTTTGATATTTATCAGCTTGTGTTCTTAAAAAATCCCAAACCAATTTAATACGCGGTTCATGCTGTAAATCGACTAAAGTTAGCATCCAGAAGGTATGAATAAAACGAACTTCGTCTTGTAACACCTGTTTAAGTTCTGGCTTATTTTCTGCCAAAAACTTCGGCAAAATTGCCAATCCAGCACCTGCACTCACAGCAACTTGTTGGGCCAAAATACTGCTACTTCTAAAATTTGCATTGAGCTGTAAGGGCAGACGTTCTAAACAATACAGTTCAGGGCTATAAATTAAATCGTCAATATAGTTTACAAACTGATGGTTTTTTAAATCTTCAAGTTTTTTAATCGCTTGGGTACTTTCTAAATAGCTTTTACTGCCATAAATTTTAAGACAATAATCGGTTAAACGGGTAATGATATAAGGTCCTGACTTAGGACGATCGATGGAAATCACAATATCAGCTTCACGATGCGACAGCTTAATCATTTTTGGAACGGGGATAAGATCAATCGTGAGTAAAGGGTATTGTTTAGACAGTTCTGCCAATAGCTGGGCTAAAAATGCTGTTCCAAAACCCTCAGGTGTGCCAATTCGCACATGTCCTTGTAACGGTAAGTTGGGCTTTTCAATTTGCAAGAATGCTTGTTCCATTTGCTCAACACGGGGCACCAGTGCCAAGCCTTCCATAGTCAGTTCATAGCCTGTGGCTTCGCGTCTAAACAACGGCGTTCCTAAAGCTAATTCTAGCGCCTGTATCCGTCTAGACACGGTACTGTGTTCGACCCCAATAATACGAGCTGCATTGGTTAACGTCTTGGCACGCGCTAAAACTAAAAAAAACTGTAGGTGATCCCAATCGACTTTCATTGTGTATGACATCCTTGTGCATATTTGCACATTCATTGTGCGTTAATTTCTATTGGTCATCTATATTTTCTTTGTTAGTTTGATTTGAAACAGTACTGATGAAAATACTGCTTTTGGCTATTTTCTAAAAATGTAACAACAAAAAATATTGCCTATGGAGAGGTTATGAACACAATGTCAAATATTCATTCGACGACGGCTAAATTGTTAATTAATGGAAAATTTACCGAATCAAATACTACTGAGTGGCAAGACATTCTAAATCCAGCGACCCAAGAGGTACTTGGTCGTGTCCCAATGGCAACTTTAGACGAAGTTGATGCTGCAATTGCTGCTGCACAAGAAGCATTTAAAACTTGGCGTTTTACACCAATTCAAGCCCGTATGCGTATCATGCTGAAACTGCAAGATTTGATTCGTGACAATATGAAAGATATTGCCCGTGTTTTGACCGCAGAACAAGGTAAAACCTTGGCTGATGCAGAAGGTGATATTCAACGTGGCTTAGAGGTGGTTGAACATGCTTGCTCAATTGGAACCTTGCAAATGGGTGAATATACTGAAGGTGTAGCCCGTGGTGTAGATACTTATACCTTGCAGCAACCATTGGGTGTATGTGCTGGAATTACCCCGTTTAACTTTCCTGCCATGATTCCACTATGGATGTTTCCAATGGCGATTGTTTGCGGCAATACCTTTGTACTTAAACCGTCTGAGCAAGATCCATTATCGACTATGATGCTGGTTGAATTGGCATTACAAGCGGGCGTACCTGCTGGTGTACTCAATGTGGTACATGGTGGCAAACAAGTGGTAGATCGTCTATGTACGCATCCAGACATTAAAGCCATTTCATTTGTAGGTTCAACAGCGGTAGGGACGCATGTCTATAACTTAGCAGGTCAGCATGGTAAACGTGTGCAATCGATGATGGGTGCAAAAAACCATGTCGTGGTCATGCCAGATGCCAATAAAGAACAAACCTTAAATGCTTTAGTCGGTGCTGCATTTGGTGCGGCTGGACAACGTTGTATGGCATTGTCTGTTGCTGTCATGGTCGGTGAAACTAAAAACTGGGTGGATGAATTGGTTGAAAAAGCCAAAACACTCAAAGTCAATGCTGGGCATGAACCGCAAACAGATATTGGTCCTGTGATCTCACCACGTGCCAAAGCTCGCGTTATAGATTTGATTAATAGCGGTATTGAACAAGGTGCACAACTCTTACTTGATGGTCGAGGCGTACAAGTCCAAGGCTACGAAAATGGCAATTTTGTTGGTGCAACTATATTCAATCAAGTCAGCACCGATATGCGTATCTATACTGAAGAAATTTTTGGTCCTGTATTAGCCATTATTCATGTTGATACACTTGAACAAGCCATTGAATTGGTCAATGCCAATCCGTTCGGGAATGGTGTGGGTTTATTTACTCAAAGTGGTGCAACAGCGCGTACTTTCCAAAGCACCATTGATATTGGTCAAGTTGGTATCAATATTCCAATTCCTGTGCCGGTTCCATTCTTTAGCTTTACCGGGTCAAGAGGTTCAAAATTAGGGGACTTAGGGCCTTATGGTAAACAAGCAGTACAGTTCTATACTCAAACCAAAACCATTACCAGTCGTTGGTTCGAAGACACACAAGAAAAAGGTGAAGTGAATACCACCATCAGCTTGCGTTAATATAGGAGTTCAAGGATGAATATTGCATTTATTGGTTTAGGCAATATGGGCGGTAAAATGGCCCATAATTTACTCAAAGCAGGCTTGACGGTTTATGGCTTTGATTTAAGTGATGTTGCAATCGCACATTTCACCGAAGCAGGCGGAATTGCCTGTAATAGTCCACAGAAAGCAGCAGAAAATGCAGATGTCGTGATCACCATGCTGCCAGCCGCAAAGCATGTTAAAGAGGTGTATTTGGGTGAAAATGGGGTACTTGCTGTGCTTAAACAAGGCAGCTTATGTATCGACAGCAGTACCATTGATCCACAAACCATTAAAGACATTGCTGCAATTGGTGCAGAGCAAGGAATTCAAATTTGTGATGCACCTGTTTCAGGTGGCACGATCGGGGCCCAAGCAGGTACGCTAACCTTTATGGTAGGAACTGATGATAAAGCCTTTGAACAAGTCAAATCTGTGCTTGCACCAATGGGTAAGAACATCGTGCACTGTGGTGAAGTGGGTGCAGGACAAATTGCTAAAATTTGCAATAATCTCATTTTAGGCATTTCAATGGCCGCAGTGGCTGAAGGCATGGCGCTAGGGGCAAAACTCGGTATCGATGCACAAGCATTAGCAGGCGTAATCAATAGTTCAAGTGGTCGTTGCTGGAGCTCGGAAGTGTGTAACCCATGGCCGGGTATTTCTGCAAATGCACCTGCTGGACGTGGTTATAGTGATGGCTTTGCCTCTCAACTGATGCTTAAAGATTTGGGTTTGGCTGTTGAAGCCGCAGGCCAAGTCAAACAACCTTTGCTTTTAGGTGGTTTGGTACAGCAGCTTTATCAGCAACTGTGTATGCAAGGTAATGCTCAACTCGATTTTTCCAGCATCATTCAGCAATATTTGCCTAAAGAAACTTAATCATCAATCGAAGCATAGTCAATTTCACCACCAATGGGTGGTGAAAAACCAATAGATTCACTCGTGTCATGAATAACAATAAATCCAGGCCGGAGTATATAATATGATGAATTATCAGGATGTTGCTAAAACATTTAATTTAGATGGTGCGGTTCAAGAAATGCTCTCAGGTTCAGTCGATCAACTGAATGCCTGTTATGAATGCTGTGACCGACATGCGGAAGCAGATCGCGAAAAAGTTGCCCTATATTGGCAAGGTAAAGATGGCCGTAAAGAGCAATATACCTTTGCTCAACTGAAAAAATGGTCGAGTCAGTTTGCCAATTTTTTAAAGTCACAGGGTATTCAAGCTGGTGATCGTATTTCGGGTTTATTACCAAGAACTCCCGAATTATTGGTGGTGATTCTTGCTGCTTGGCGAATTGGTGCAGTTTATCAACCGCTATTTACTGCATTTGGCCCAAAGGCGATTGAACATCGAGTTCAGCTGGCAAAAAGCAAATTGGTTGTGACCGATATCGGCAATCGTAGCAAACTGGATGAAGTTGCACAGTGTCCACAAATTATGACTGTCGCTGATCAACAGGGTCATGCTGTACAACAAGGCGATTTAGATTTTTGGAAAGAACTCAATCAACATGCTGAGCAATGTGATTTGGTCATGCAAAGCATTCAAGATCCATTTTTACTGATGTTTACCTCAGGCACCACGGGGCCTGCAAAACCTTTGGAAGTTCCACTCAAAGCCTTAATTGCTTTTGGCAACTATATGAAAGATGCGATCGGCTTACGCGCAGATGATGCATTTTGGAATATTGCTGATCCAGGTTGGGCGTACGGTTTATATTACGGTATCACAGGACCATTATTGTTAGGCCATGCCACTTTGTTTTATGAAGGTGGTTTTAGCATAGACAGTTTGTGTCAAATTATTGATGATTATAAAATTAATAATTTGGCAGGTGCACCTACAGCATATCGGATGATGATGGCCGCGGATCCCACTCAAATGGCACAACTAAAAGGTAAATTCCGGGTTGTGAGTAGTGCTGGTGAACCTTTAAATCCTGAAGTTTTTCGTTGGTTTAAACAAGTGCTTGATGCGCCTATTTTTGATCATTATGGACAGACAGAGGTGGGCATGGTGGTTTGCAATCATCATGGTTTAAGCCACGACGTCCGTGCAGGCGCTGCTGGTTTTGCCAGCCCAGGTTATCGTGTTGCTGTGGTAGATGATCAAGGCAATGAGTTGCCTGCCGATACCGCTGGAATTTTAGCGGTAGATATCAGTCAATCACCAATGATGTGGTTTGGTGGTTATAAAGAAAGTCGTAAATCACCATTTATCAAAAATTATTATTTGACCGGTGATACTGCTGAATTACATACAGATGGGAGTATGAGCTTTGTTGGACGTAGTGATGATGTGATTACCACCTCTGGATATCGTATTGGACCTTTTGATGTAGAAAGTGCATTACTTGAACATGAGGCAGTGATTGAAGCTGCTGTTGTTGGAGTCCCCGATCCAGAGCGAACAGAAATCGTTAAAGCTTTTGTGATTTTGGCAGAAAATAAAACACCATCTGAGGAATTGGCTGAACAACTTGGGCAATTTGTCAAAAAACGTCTGTCTGCCCATGCTTATCCAAGACAAGTTGAATTTGTTACTGAACTACCCAAGACCCCAAGTGGCAAGATTCAACGCTTTTTACTACGAAATCAAGAAATTGCTAAACAACAATTAAGTGTATAAAGCCAGTAAGGATCATCCTACACAAGCTAAACTTGCCGAATGTAGGATGTTAAATGATGCTAAGGAATATGAAATGCAATTTACTGAAGAACAATTATTGATTCAGGACATGGCGAAAAGTTTCGCCCAAGAACAAATTAAACCAAATGCAGCGGAATGGGATAAACACAGCATTTTCCCCAAAGAGACCTTGTCACAAATGGGGCAATTGGGATTTATGGGGATGCTGATTTCAGAGCAATGGGGTGGTTCAGATACTGGAAACTTAGCCTATGTCCTTGCACTTGAAGAAATTGCGGTGGCCGATGGCGCAACCTCTACCATTATGAGTGTGCATAATTCAGTTGGTTGTGTTCCGATTGCTAAATTTGGTAGTGAAGAGCAAAAACAAAAATATTTAATGCCTTTGGCACAAGGTGAAATGATAGGTGCTTTCGCATTGACCGAACCGCATACTGGTTCTGATGCAGCAGCACTGAAAACCCGAGCTGTCAAAGATGGTGAGGATTGGATTATTAACGGTGCAAAACAATTTATTACTTCAGGAAATAATGCGGGTGTAATTATTGTATTTGCAGTGACCGATCCAAGTGCTGGTAAAAAAGGTATCAGTGCCTTTATTGTGCCACGCGAAACTGCGGGCTATGAAGTGATTCGGACTGAAGAAAAACTGGGATTGCATGCTTCAGATACCTGTCAAATTGCATTGACTGATGTGCGTGTACACAAAAGCTTAATGTTAGGTCAAGAAGGTGAAGGGCTTAAAATAGCACTGTCTAATCTGGAAGGCGGTCGTATTGGTATTGCTGCGCAAGCGGTGGGTTTGGCACGTGCTGCCTTAGAAGAAGCCAGCAAATATGCCAAAGAACGGATTACTTTTGGAAAACCGATTTTTGAACATCAGGCAATCGCTTTTCGTTTGGCCAATATGGCAACAGAAATCGAAGCAGCTCGTCAATTGGTCCATCATGCCGCACGATTGAAAGAAGCAGGCAAGCCCTGTCTCAATGAAGCCTCAATGGCAAAATTATTTTCCTCAGAGATGGCAGAGCGTGTCTGTTCTGCTGCACTACAAATCTTTGGTGGTTATGGTTATTTAAAAGATTTTCCAATTGAACGGATTTATCGTGATGCACGTATTTGTCAAATCTATGAAGGTACCAGTGACATCCAGCGTTTAGTGATTGCGCGAAGTTTATAAATAGAGTTAATCGCTGTGTATCAGATGATGGGATAAAACAGATAAGGAAATGAATATGCAATTTGAAACGATTTTACTGGAAAAACATAAAGGTGTAGGTTTAATTACACTCAATCGCCCAAAGGCTTTAAACGCATTAAATTCAAAATTAATCCAAGAAGTAAATTTAGCTTTAGATGACTTAGAAAAGGATCAGGATATTGGTTGTATGGTGCTGACTGGTTCAGAAAAAGCCTTTGCCGCTGGTGCTGATATTAAAGAAATGGCGAGATTAAACTTTCCCAATATTTATTTTGATGATTTTTTTAATCTTGCCGATCGAATTGCGCAACGCCGTAAACCTTTAATCGCAGCTGTCAGTGGTTATGCCTTGGGTGGTGGTTGTGAGTTGGCACTGATGTGTGATTTTATTTACTGTGCGGATAATGCCAAATTTGGCTTACCTGAAGTCACTTTAGGCGTGATTCCAGGCATTGGGGGGACGCAGCGTTTAACCCTTGCCATAGGTAAAGCCAAAGCGATGGAAATGTGTTTAACCGCTCGACAAATGGGGGCAATTGAGGCAGAACTGAGTGGTTTAGTTGCCCGTGTGTTTAGCCCTGAAGAGCTTTTAACCCAGACTTTAAGTGCTGCTGAAAAAATTGCTGAAAAATCATTGGTGGCGACAATGATGATCAAAGAATCAATTAATCGTGCCTTTGAAGTGAGTTTGGCGGAAGGTTTACGTTTTGAACGACGAACCTTTCATTCAATTTTTGCTACTTTGGATCAAAAAGAAGGCATGCAAGCCTTTGTTGATAAACGCCAAGCCAACTTTAAAAATCAATAACAGGATGAAGATGGGATGAATACTGAAAATCATTTAATCATCGAACAGAACGCAGCTCTGGGTGTGATTAGCTTAGATCGAGTGTCCAGCCTGAATGCACTGACTCTGGATATGATCAATGGTATCCGTACACAAGTTGAAACTTGGCAAAATGATGCTGGCATTCAAGCGATACTGATCAAATCTAATAGCCCAAAAGCATTTTGTGCAGGTGGTGATATTCGTTATCTTTACGATTGTTATCAAAATGGTACAGATGGACATAAAGGCTATTTTATTGCTGAATATGACATGTTGAATAGCATTCGCGCGTCTAAAAAACCGGTTGTGGTATTGTTAGATGGCTATGTCTTAGGTGGCGGTTTTGGTCTGGCACAGGCCTGTCATATTATTGTCAGTAGTGAAAAATCACGTTTTGCCATGCCTGAAACGGCGATTGGTTTCTTTCCTGATGTTGCAGCAACGCACTTCTTGTCACGTTTAGATGATATTGGGGTCTATCTGGCAACCACAGGTAACCAAATCAGTAGCAGTGATGCCTTATATTTAGATTTGATTGATTATCATGTTCCTAGCCAACAGTTAAATGCCTTACTTGATGCGCTGAGCCAATCAAGCAATTTAAGCAAAGACCATATTGAACAGATAATTTCTAAATTTATTACCCGCCCTGTAGAAAGTGAACTGAGTGCATCGGTTGAGAACATTCGTAAGCATTTTGGCTTTGAAAATTTGCAAGATATTGAAAAAAGTCTTGAAAATGAAAAAGACCAACAGCATCAAGCCTGGGCAAGCAAAGTCTTAAACACCTTGCAACAACGTTCTTGGGTGGCAAAAAAGACCAGTTTAAGACTGCAATACTTGGGACGGGGATTGTCATTACAACAATGTATGCAGCTGGAACGAAATTTACAGGATATCTGGTTTGAACATGGTGATATTCTTGAAGGTGTTCGCGCTTTAATAGTCGACAAAGATAAACAGCCAAAATGGCAGCAACAGAATGCAACACTAGATAAAATATTGGCTGAATTAGGTTAGTATTTTTAATGCGTATATCAGTTCTGTTTTTATAAACATTCAGATACTTTTAAAGGCAACAAAAAAGGAAATCATTCGATTTCCTTTTTTCACGATGATCAAAAGCACCTATAAATCAATCTTATCGTATATAGCGTTGGCTTTCTCTGTGATTGCAGTCATATGGATTGCACCATGAATCATTCCTGCTAGAAAATGAAATTTCACCGAGACTCCAGCCTCTCTCAATCTTTCAGCATATTGTTCGCCATCATGACGCAGTGGATCATATTCACAGACAAAAATTGTTGCCTCAGGTAAGCCTTGTAATGATTGTGCCAGTAGAGGACTCACCAGCTCATTGGTTTTGTCAGAATCACTATTTAAATATTGATCCCAACAATGCGCCATTGTTGCAGTCGTCAAACCATAACCATCCGCATAAGTTTCATAGGATTTACCCTGCATCGTGGCATCTAAGGCTGGATAAAACAGCAGTTGTTGACTAATCTGGATTTCTGGATGCGCTTTAGCGAGTAAGCATGCAGCCGCTGCAAGGTTAGCTCCCGCACTATCACCACCCACAGCAATACGATTTTGATCAAGCCCTAAACTTAAAGCATGTTCTTGAATATAACGAAGTGCTGTAAAAAAATCTGTCAGCGGTACTGGAAATTTGAATTCAGGCGCTAGGCGATAATCCACTGAAAAGATAACATGCTGTGTTGATTCTGCCAGTAAGCGGCATGAACGATCCCATGCATCTAAACTCCCCAAACACCATCCACCACCGTGGGCAAATACTAAAGCTGGGTTGCTTTGTAGCTGTACCAAAGCATAGGGCGTATATACCCGAACTTGGATTTGAGCTTGATCAGAAGTTGTAATCCAAAAACTGGTTTGATAGCTGGAATCTTGCTCAATACCTTGCTGTTGTATGATGTCCTGATTTACCTGCGCTCTTAATTCACAAAGTGTATTTGCAGCTGTTGCAACAGGTCTAGCGTTAAGCCAGTCTGCAATTTGATGGTCTAAAGACATCTTATTGCTCCTGTTGTAGAAATTCTAAAATCAGGGAACAAAACGCTTCGGGTTGTTCCTCCATAATAAAATGACCACAATCTTTGACAATTGCACTGGTTAAATGCGGTGCAACTTTTTTCATGGTTTCATAAGGTGCATCATTGGTTGCCTGTTCTGCACCAATCGCCAATACAGGCATTTCTAGATTTTTAGTTGCGCGGATTTTATTTTGACGAATGGTTTCGGGGATTGAACGATAGTAATTAAAACCTGCCGTTAAACGTCCCGATACTTTATAAGCCTCAATATACGTTTCAGCGGCGACTTTATCTCTGTGCCACGACCACTTATCAAAAATATAATTAAGATAAGTTTCTTCACGTCCACTGACCAAAGCTTCAGGTAAGTCCATCACTTGATTAAACATGAAATGCCATAGAAAAATATTTTCATCAGGTGAAACAAAAATAGGCGGTGGCGTTGCCAATCCGGGAATAACGGCTTCAGTCACAGCCAGAGAAGTAACAGATTGGGGAAAATCAGCTGCAAGTGCATAAGCAACCCACATCCCGATATCGTGACCAATCACTGAATAAGTATCATGTCCAAGTTTTGACATTAAGCTGGATAAAATTGTCGCAATTCGCCCCGTATCATAACTTCCATTCAGCGGAACAGAATATCCTGTTCCCGGTGGATCCACAGCAATTGCCTGATAACCATTGTCCGCCAATACGCTCATTACATTTCGCCATGCGTACCATGTTTGTGGCCAACCGGGGATAAGTAATACGACAGGACCACGGCCTGTAGAGACATAATGAAGTTTTTTACTGTCTATATGGATGTAATGATGCTGAAATTGATCGACTAAATTTTCATGTGTTGTCATAGTAAATGCTCAATCTCTGCCTTAGATACCCAAAAGTTTATTTATTTGCAATTGATTGACAGGCGCTGCGGCAAAATCATCAAAGGTTTTATCAGTAACATGAATAATATGTTGTTGAATAAACTCAGCACCTTCACTTGCGCCATTCTCTTTATTTTTTAAACAACATTCCCATTCCAAAGTTGCCCAGCCCTGATAGTCGTTATGTGCCAATTTTGAGAAAATTGCTTTAAAATCAACTTGACCATCTCCAGTAGAACGGAATCGACCTGCACGATCTCCCCAATTTTGATAGCCCCCATACATCCCTTGGCGACCTGTCGGGTTAAACTCCGCATCTTTAACATGAAACATTCGAATAAAATCTTTATAGATATCGATGTATTCCAAATAGTTCAGTTGTTGCAAGATAAAATGACTCGGGTCAAAAAGAATCTGACAACGTGGATGGTGGTGTGTCCGTTCTAAGAACATTTCAAAGGAAATACCATCATGTAAGTCTTCACCAGGATGAATTTCGTAGCACAGATTGACATTATGTTCATCACAGGCATTGAGGATCGGCATCCAACGACGTGCAAGTTCATCAAAAGCGGTTTCAATAAGTCCAGCGGGGCGTTGAGGAAAAGGAAAGATATAAGGCCATGCCAGTGAACCTGAAAAAGTTCCCATATCTTGTAAACCTAAACGGGCAGATGCTTGCACAGAAGCCAACATTTGTTGTTCAGCCCATTGAGTTCTAGCTACTGAATTTCCATGTAAATGTGAAGGTGCAAAAGCATCACATAAAGCATCATAAGCTGGATGCACAGCCATAAGTTGGCCAAAAATATGCGTCGTTAACTCACTAATTTCTAAACCATTATTCTGTAAAACTCCTTGTATTTCATCGCAATAATCTTGGCTTGTGGCTGCTAAATTAACATCAAATAAACGCTTGTCCCATGCTGGCAGTTGTACAGCCTTAAAGCCTTTATCGGAAACCCATGCAGCAATGCTCTCTAAATTATTAAATGGGAAAATATCATCACTGAATTGTGCGAGATGAATACTTGGACCTTTGATGGTTTGCATAGCTAAACTCAATTAGTTGTCGATCGACAAACAATAGGCTTTCTTTTGAATAAAAACAACAAGTTTTTAAAAAAGAATCTAAAAAAGGGCAGCCTCTCCAACAAATCCTATTGATTTATTTGCGAAATTTATTTTTTCGAATGATAATAAAAAACACTAAATCGGATTGAAGCGTCGTTATGGCTGGTAGACCAAGAGAATTTGATAGGGAAAAAGCACTAATTCAAGCGCGTGATTTTTTCTGGCAACATGGCTATGAAGGGACTTCGATGTCAGATTTAGTCGAGGTCTTAGGTATTGCTTCCGCGCGTATTTATAAAGCCTTTGGCTCGAAAGAGGCGTTGTTTCGAGAATCTGTTATACACTACGAAGAAAATGAAGGCGGCTTTGCGATCTACGCTTTACAACAAGCAAATATTAAGGATGCGATCAGCCAATTATTTCAAGATGCAATCAAACTTTATACCCAGAATAATCATTCATATGGCTGTATGGTTGTATCATCTGCAAGTGTATTAAGTCAGGAAAATCAAGGTCTTTTAGACTGGATGAAGCAACAACGTATTGAACGTGGTCAAAGTCTGGTTAAGCGCTTTAAACAGGCGAAAGCAGAGGGACAATTATTAGAACATGCTGACCCTGAAATATTAGGGCAATATTACGGACTAGTGCTACATGGATTATCCGTTCAAGCCAGAGATGGTTATTCAGAACAAATGCTTTTGCAAATCATTGATTTTTCCCTTAAAAATTTAGATCAATATCTGGTTTCATCTTCAAAAGCTTAAGCATAGATCAGCAATAAAAATGTATAAGTGATGAATATTGACTTGGAATATACATTGTATGATTGCGACTTATTTTGTTAAGTTTTAAACATTGCTTTACGGCGAATAAATGGACTTCTCATCACGTTGAAAGGGCAATATTGAATAGGGTTTAATTTACAAATAAATTAAATTTTAAATATATATTTCAATAAATTATAAAACTTTATGAGCTAGGTTTTATCCTATTCAAAATAACACTAAGAAATATTTTATCGATTTAACACAAGATAAATTAAACATAAAAATTCAATCTGAAAAAATCTGTTTTAGTCTAATTAAAATCGATCAATTTAAGCACTGCTTTTTCTGGTAAAGAATCTATCTTGACACAGCTAAAATATTCAATATATAGTTAGCTACCATATTATATGGTTAAATACTAAATGAATCTAGAACAGAAATACACCGCGCTTTTGCATGAAGCGCAACGCCGTAAAATGGCAGATATTGAAAATTTGCGACTCTGTTTTCAAACGCTTTCACTCGCTTCAAGTATTGATCGAGACTGTACCGCACAGCTTGCGCCTTATGGCTTATCTGAAGGGAGATTTGTGCTTTTATTTCTCCTTGATGCAGCTAATGATGCTGTAGCGCCTAAAACTTTAGCTGAACAAGCGGGAATTACCCGTGCCACAGTCACTGGACTACTGGACGGCTTAGAACGTGAACAATTGGTAGAACGTCATGCAGATCCAGAAGATCGTCGCGCGTTATGTATTCGACTGACGGCAAAGGGTAAACAAGTCGCAAAAACTGTGTTTGATCAGCATAGTCGCTGGATTGCCAGCCTGTTTGCTGGTTTAACCCAAGCTGAGCGTGAGCAATTAACAGACTTACTTGAGAAAGTGGCGAAAAATCTTGTTGATAAGCGCTGATAAAATATCTGTATAAAAATCTTTTTAAATTATCCATATAAAACGTTGAATTAAATCAAGGAAAAATCATGAATCACTATCTAATTGAACTCTATACACCCAATGCAGTTTGGCAAACTTTACCTGTACAAGAGCGTCAACAATATTTGGCTGATGTTGGCGCGGCTATGGGAGGCCTGTCTAATCTGGGTGTTGAGCTTTTAACACTCACTGAGATTGATACTGCCGTTGATCAAAGTAGTCATCATCGCTTTATGGGGATTTGGCGCTTTCCAAATCAACAGGCACGGGATGCATTATTAACAGGTATTCAAGCAAGTGGTTGGTATGACTACTTCGATCATGTAAATGCTGCAGGGGCGGAAGGTGATTTCCAGCAACACCTTGATGCTTTAGCAAAGTTTTAATTTTTCTTCTAAGATGCTTATTTATTTTCAAGGTCATATCAAAGTCTTCTTTAAAGCTTAAATATCTTATAGAAATGCTTGTTCAATGAGAAAAAATTGTGAATACTCATGCGCATAAATTTAGGCTGTAAGATTATCTTTTGGGGTTAGACAATTACTGTGAAAACGTATCCATTTTCTCGTTTACAAAAAGCATTATTGGCAGTTGGTTCATTTTCATGTCTAGGGCTAAGTTCAGCATTGGCACATGCTGATACTGAAAAAGATACACAGCAACTTAAAACGATTAAAGTAAGCGTTCAAACAGAAGAAACAACACCAACTGCTTATTATCAACCCAAGGTAAATTTATCAGGATTTACTCAGCAAAATCTTGCTGAGATCCCTGCATCTATCAGTACAGTCACCGCGGAACGTATCGCTGACCAACATGCAAAAACCCTGACGGATGTTGTTAAAAATGATGCAGCAATCGGCGATGGTTATGCGCCCATTGGTTATTATCCAAACTTTATTATGCGTGGTTTTGGGTTAAATCTTGGATCAAGTTATTTGCTCAATGGTCATTTGTTGCGTGGCGAGCAAAACGTGGCACTTGAAAACAAAGCACAAGTTGAAATTCTAAAGGGTATGAGTGCGATTCAAAGTGGGATGTCAACACCTGGTGGTGTCATCAATTATGTCACTAAACGTCCAGAAGACATTCGTGCTATTACCGTTGAAGTAGATAGTCATGGTGGCAATCGTGTCGCAACTGACTTGGGTGGCTGGTTGGGAGAAGAGCAGCAGTTTGGTTATCGACTGAATCTGGCCAAAGAGGAAATTCATCCTTATGTTGAGCATGCAGATGGGCAGCGTTTGTTTGGCGCTTTGGCGTTAGACTGGAAGATTTCAGATCGCTCAAAATTAGAATTTGATATTGAATCGCAGCGTCAACGTCAGCGCTCAGTCGCAGGTTATCAATTACTGGATGGTACAACTGTACCGACTGGCGTCAAATGGGATCGTTTACTTGGTTATCAAAGCTGGAGTAAACCAGTGACCAATGAAAGTCTAAATGCTAGCTTAAAATATATTTACCAAGTGAATGACAACTGGACAACAAATCTGTCTGCTTCACAAAGCCGTGTCGTGATTGATGATTATTCAGCATTTCCGTGGGGTTGTGGTAGCAGTATTTGTCAAAAAACGGGTTTAGGTAATACCTTTGACCAAAATGGTAACTATGATATTTATGATTTCCGTAACCCTGATGACAGTTATTTGACCAATCAATTTAAAGCAGCCCTAAACGGAAAGTTTAGCACAGGGGCTTGGCAACATAAGCTAAGTTTAGAACTGTCACATATAAGCAAACGTCATACACAATATAATGCGATCAACGAGCCTATAGTTAAGGATTCTGAATCTACAGGAAATATTTATAATGATCCTATAAGCTATATACCAACTGAGAAAACATTAGGTAAACGTTATAAATCATTAGACAGTCAACAAACTGCTTTGAACTTACTTGACCAAATTGACTTTAACACTGAATGGTCAGTTTTGTTGGGCGGTAAACTGATGCATTTAAATGAAAATGCCTATGATGTGGATGCAAACAACATCCGAGAGACCAATTTTAATCGTTTCTTGCCACAGTTTGCGTTGATGTATCAACCTTGGGAACACACCCATCTCTATGCATCTTATGCCAAAGGTTTAAGTGATGGTGGACAAGCCCCTTGGTTTGCTACTGGTATTCCTGATCAAGGTATTGAAGGGAATGCTTTCAAAACTTTAGCACCGATAAACTCAACTCAGTATGAATTGGGGATTAAGCAGCAGTGGCAAACATTACTGTTTACCGCAGCATTGTTTGATTTAACCCAAGACAATCAATACACCAACGCAGACAATTACTTTGTCACGGATGGTAAGCAACATAACCTTGGCTTAGAATTGGGCTTACAGGGACGCTTAGGGCAAAATCTAGATATGGCTTCTTCTTTAGCTTTAACTCGTTCACGTTTAAAAGAAATACAAGTGGCTGATTATCAAGGTCATCAAACTCAAAATGTACCTAGTGTCCGTTTTGCCAGTCATCTGTCTTATCGAGTACCACAAGTAGATGGCTTACGTTTATTGGCTGGCATGCAGTACAGCAGCAGTAAATATGCCAATAAAACGGGTACAGTAAAAGTATCAGGCTATAGCGTGTTTGATGTAGGTACAGCTTATAACTTCCGTGCTTATGGTTATGACAATACACTTCGATTTAATGTTGATAACGTGTTTAATAAAAAATACTGGCGAGATGCGGGGAGTTTCTTAGGCGATGACTATTTATTTCTTGGCGCACCACGTACAGCACAACTCTCGTGGACTGTGGGTTTTTAAAGTAACTTGCTGAGCCTATTGGTAATTTAAATTGAGATGTAGACTAAGTTAATATTTGACGGTTAGATAATTTAATTAACGAACCGTCAATAGCATCTCATTTTTTATTAGCGTAGAAGTTACCCATGTTGTTATAATAGAGGGGCAGTTTTATTAAGGAACTTTGTGATGCTGAATGTGAATGAAATTCCACATAAAGGGTTGAAAAGATATATAGCGAAACTCGCACGTCAAAACCATATAAGTTATATCAATACTGGAAGTAGTCTATTGGCTCAAACGATTACACGTTTAGCTGATGATGATGTTAAACCAGACGAAACTGAAAAATTAGTAATTGCTTTACGTCGAGCAAATGTGATCGATGGTTCACAAATGTTGATTTTGCTTGGCCGTTATTTTGATGAAACTCAACATGTTTGATCCCTTTAATGATTTTGAGACAAATGGTTATTTACGCAATTTCAGAAAAGATAAAAATTTAGAAATTGTATTTTAAAAGCCAAAATCTAAAAAGTGATCTCAATAAGAAAAAATAGTGTTGTATAGACAAGGTTCTTAAATGTTTTATTTAAATCTTAAATAAATTTATGCAACTAAGCGTGATATTTAAAATATCCTTCAAGAAATAAAATACTAATTTAGCTATATCAATATCTTAAGCTTCTTTCATAAGACCTTTTTAAAGCTATAAATCAACATAAAATTCCCCTCATCCTAGCCTTCTCCCAAAGGGAGAAGGGATTTTCAATCGAAATATGATTCACGCTACATGATCACTTTTTCATTTATGAAAGAGATTTATTTAAATAAATATCAAAAAAATAGATAGTATATACCTAAAATTATAAATTGGATTTATTCTAAAAAATAACCAATTATAGAATTCTAAGCAATTTAGTAAGGAATGCTAAAAATGGACAAAAAAATTAGAGTTGCTGTGATTGGTGGTGGTATTGCGGGCTTAGCACTCACGACTCAATTGGTCAAAAATAAACATTTAGATGTACATCTCTTTGAGTCTGCATCACAGTTTTCTGAAATTGGTGCAGGGATTTCGTTTGGTGCGAATGCAGTTAAAGCCATTCAATTATTAGGTCTAAGCCAAGAGTATGAATCTATCGCAGATCAGGTAAAGGCACCATACACCGATATTTGGTTTCAATGGCGTAATGGTTATACCGATGAGTATCTATCTGCATCGATTGCACCACAAGTCGGGCAGTCTTCGGTACATCGTGCAGATTTTCTCGATCGTTTAATTCCGTTGGTGCCTTTAACAAATGTACATTTTAATAAACGCGTACAAGAAATTGAGGCAGATGAAGAACAAGCGACAATTCACTTTATAGATGGTCATCATATTACATTTGATTATGTGATTGGTTGTGATGGAATTCGTTCAGTTGTTCGAAACCATGTGCTTGACTCTAATCAATTAGCGCGTGTTGAACCTCAGTTTTCAGGGACGTGGGCATATCGTGGAATTATTCAATTTCAAGATTTTAAACAAACGATTGCAAAACTGGGAAATGACGCAGAAATTGCCGATGTACCACAAATGCTTTTAGGGAAAGATAAACATATCTTAACTTTCCCAATCCGTCAGGGTAAAGAAATTAACATTGTCGCATTTAAGTCAGATCGCACTCAAACTGTATTAGCAGAGAATACACCATGGACATCACCTGTTTCAAAACAAACGATGCTGGCTGATTTTGCAGACTGGAGCGAGAGTTGTAAGGCATTATTGGATCTGATCGACTCACCAACAATTTGGGCATTACATGAAATTCAACCTTTAGAAAGCTATAAAAACAAAAGCAATAATGTGATTTTGATTGGCGATGCTGCTCATGCCATGTTACCGCATCAAGGTGCTGGTGCCGGACAAGGTTTAGAGGATGCTTTGATTTTAGCTAAATTATTAGAAAACCCTGAGCTGACATCTGAATCTATCAAAGCTGTATCAGAAATCTATGAGCAAGTTCGATTAGCGCGTGCCGTAAAAGTTCAAAATACCTCGCGTGAATCAGGTGAAATCTATGAGCTATATTCATCGAAATATCCTGATTTTGAATCAATAGGCCAACATTTGGCACAGCGTTTTGACTGGTTGTGGCAGCATTCGCTTGAAGATGATATTCAGACAGCTAAAGCAGCATTAGCAAAACAACTACAGCACACTGAAATGACGACTTAAACAACAAAGATTACAAACAGGACAATATGACCAGGGAGGTCTATTATGCAATTCATAAATGCAAATGAAATTATTGATCATGCTAAATTAAAAGCCATTCATTGGCGGGTGATTCTACTCAGTGCATTGATTATTATCTTTGATGGTTATGATCTAGTGATTTATGGTGTTGCTTTACCCAAGTTGATGGCAGAATGGAAAATTGACAGCATTACGGCTGGATTTCTGGGCAGTGTCGCCTTATTTGGGATGATGTTTGGTGCGATTATTTTCGGTAGCCTGAGTGATAAATTAGAAAGCTATGGATTTAGCCGCAAAAAATTAATTATTTTATGTATCTGTTTATTCAGTGGTTTTACTTTACTTTGTGGTTATGCCAATAATCCACAAAGTTTTGCAATCTTTCGGTTTTTGGCTGGTTTGGGTTTAGGCGGGGTCATGCCAAATGTAATCGCCTTGATGACGGAATATGCACCTAAAAAACTACGCTCAACTTTGGTTTCCTTAATGTTTAGTGGTTATGCAGTTGGTGGGATGTGTTCAGCTTTATTAGGAATGTGGTTAGTTCCGCAATTTGGTTGGAAAATTATGTTTATTCTAGGAGGCACACCACTTTTACTCATTCCCATAATCTGGAAGCTGTTACCAGAATCGATTGATTATTTGGTGCGCCGTGATAAAACCGACAAAGCCATTGAGATCCTTAAACAAATTGACGGCAATATTACCTATACGTCTCAGACTCAAATTGGTCTTCATCAAGACAATCAATCTAGCTCTAAAACCCCGATCAAGGATTTATTTGCAGAAAATCGTGGGATGGTAACACTCTTATTCTGGGGCAGCGTATTTATGGCGCTTGTACTGGTCTATGCTTTAGGCAATTGGTTACCTAAATTAATGGTAGAAGCAGGCTATGATTTATCGACCAGTTTGGTTTTTCTATTGGCTTTAAATATTGGGGGAATGCTTGGCGCAATTTGTGGTGGCTACTTAGCGGATCGTTTTAATCTTGCAAAGGTATTATGTTCACTGTTTTTAAGTGGCGCGATCGCATTAATCTTACTCAGTTATAATTTACCAACAGTCATTCTTTATTTTTGTATTGGGGTTGCAGGTGCTGCATCAATTGGTGGGCAAATCTTATTATTGGCGTATATGTCTCAATTTTATTCATCCAATATTCGTGCAACAGGCTTAGGAATGGCTTTAGGTGTGGGGCGCTTAGGCGCAATTTTAGGGCCAATCTTATGTGGCTGGCTGTTAAGCTTAAGTCTGCCCATTAATTATAATTTTATCGCATTATCAATCCCTTGTATTATTGCGGTAATAAGTGTTTCAATGATTCACTTACAGTTGATAAAAACAAAATTGGCGGTGAAAGCGGTACAAATCTAAAAGTAGAGCAGGGAGGTCTACCTCCCTCATTCAATAGAGATATTACAATTGATTGATCTAAGTCTTATTAAAGTTTTTATTATCGTTTTTGAAACTAAAAATATTAGTCATGCAGCTGAGCGCCTCAATTTAAGCCAACCTTCTGTCACCTATAATCTAAATCGCCTACGTAAATTTTTAAATGACCCTTTATTTGAACGAGACAAATTTGGAGTCAAACCGACCAAGTTGGCACAAAGTTTATACCCAAGCTTTAGGCAAGCAATTACCGATATTGAAATGGCAATTACAGCGTCTAAATACTTTGACCCAAAAACGTCAACTCGGATATTTCGTTTAGGCTTATCTGATTTGGGTGAAATATGTTTACTACCTTCTTTAATTCAATACCTTTCTAAAGAAGCACCATTTATTAAGGTGGAAATTGAAGAAATTCAATCGCATAAAGTAGAAGACTGGCTGACTGAAGGCTTTTTAGATGTTGCTGTATTCAATAGTAGTTATACCGTTATGCCTAAAATTGAATCACGTAATTTATTTGAAGAACGCTATATGTGCATTGCGCATAAGTACCATCCACGTATAAGAGATACACTGAGTTTAGAACAATATTTTCAAGAAAATCATGCTGCTATTAAATCTTCAACAGGTCATATTGAAATTGATCAAAGGCTGAAAGAATTGGGCTTAAAAAGAAAAATCATGCTTGAGCTTCCTCATTTTAGTGTTTTACAAGATGTTGTGACCAGTTCTGAATTATTAGTGACTTTGCCTTCAAGGGCAGCAAAAGTATATGCGCGTAATGGTGATGTCAATATTTTTGAATTACCATTTTCAGTTAAACCGTTTAATGTAAGTGCCAATTGGTATAACCATCGAGATGACATAGAAGCCAGAACATGGTTTATCCAAACACTACAAGAACTTTTCCAATCGCTTTAACGCCGTATTTTTATTTGCAATGTATTAAAAAAACAGTGAATAGAGCCATAACTTATCTGAACTGCTCTTTATTTGAATGAGAATTTCAAGTAATCAGCATTAAGAATTAAAAATCTATTTATCTTGTCAAAAATAGAATATCATTCCAACCATAGATAAATCAGTGACTTATTTTTTTAATTTCTTATATAAAGTGAACTGCATGAAATTACAGCTAGATAAATACGATCGTGGCATTTTGGAACTATTACAAAAAGATTGTACCTGGGCGATTGGCGATATTGCAGATCGTATTGGATTAAGTAATACAGCATGTTGGCGACGCATTCATAAAATGGAAGAAGAAGGCATCATTCGCGCTAAAGTTGCTTTATTAGATCGTAAAAAACTAAATATCAATGTGATTGTCATGGTTTTTATTAAAACAGCACAACATAATGCAGAATGGATTGAAAAATTTCACAATCATATCCATACAATCGATGAAGTTATAGAAGTGTATCGAATGGCTGGAGAGACTGATTATTTGTTAAAAGTCGCTGTACCCGATGTGCTTGAGTATGACAAAGTCTATAAAAAAATAATTCAAATTTCTGGTCTTACTGATGTGAGCTCCAGTTTTGCGATGGAACAAATTAAATATACGACCGAATTACCTTTAAATTTTCTTTGATCGTTGATGCTTTTTTCATAAAAATCAGAGCGAATGTCTCTGATTTAGGCTATTAGAAAATATATTGGTGGGCACATTCATACGCCGTTAATAGTTTAGCCTATTGATCACTATAACCATCCATTCTTCCTCGCTATGGCAACAGCTTCTGTACGAGAATGTGCATCCAGTTTAGAGTGTATACGTCTAAGATGGGCCTTAACCGTTGTCACTGCTAAAAAAATTTTATCTGCAATTTCTTGATTACGTAATCCTTCAGCGGCATGACTTAAAATTTCTAATTCTCGTTTACTTAAAGCATCATAAGATACATTCTTTATATTTGGGTGTACGTCTTTGATTTTAGAATGATCAACTAGCGAAATTAACAGTTCTAAAATTTTACGAGTATTTGAATCTAGGTGAAATGATTCACTATAATTTTCATAAAAAGCATAAATTAATTTATGCATAATAGGGCCTTCGTCTAAAAAGCTTCTAAGGTACTTTTCATTACCAATATCTAATAGGATGCTTGTAAAACAATCAAAGGCTTGTTCCTGATTATTTTCGCTAAAATAAAGAGTAGAAAGTATCATTTTTAATTTAATTGCACGTCTTTCATGAAGTAAATTTTGTGCATGTTTAATTGGGTCTTGAATTTTTTCCTCATGCTTTTTTCCATCATTATTACTTATATCAATTCGCCATATAAGCATTTGGGGAATATCGAGATATTGAGCTGGCATATAAAAATGATCTAGTGTACGCCAAACATCCAAATCAATGATTTCATTTAAAATTTTACGAGCAAGATAATAATCTTTATTCAGCCAATGTATTCTTGCTTGTTCAAGGAGCGCATTGGCTTTAACACGGGTAAAGTTAAAATCTGCTCCAATATATTCAAGTTCTTTAAGACAACATAATGCTGCAGTTTTATCATGATTTAACCTGTATTCAATTTTAGCAAATAGACTATAGGCAGATATTAATGAATCTATATGACCATTTTGACGTGCATAAGGGAGACAATTTTTGATTAAACTAAATGATTCCTCTAACTGATTTCTTTCATATAAAATTTCAGCTAAAGGAACTCCAATTATTGCATGACCACCAGATACACTATTCTGATGTTCTCGCCAGCTACAATTATAATTTGTATACCATCTAATATAAGCTTGATTTAAATGACCCTGTTGTAACTCTATACAACCTTCATTGTACTCATAAAGCGTTTGTACAAAAGTATTTCGATTATATCGAGAATTATTGATAACTTTGTGAATTAGTTTTCGAGCATAATCAATTTTGTTATATGCAATTAAGTAATGGGAATAAATTGAAATAAAAAAGTTATTCAACAAGTTATCAGATTCATTTTGTTTATTATAAAGTTCTTCACAGGCAGCAAAACTTTCTGCTATACGATCTGTCATTGAGAGCCATAAGCAATCTAATATTTTAGTTTCAATATAAGACAGCAATTTTTGCCTTTTCATTTTCTCGATGACATATTTAGCTCCATCATAACGGCGGTTTAAAATTAAAGCTAATGTATATGCTGTTTGTAAGTGTTGCAAATTTTCAAAAATATGAGCTGGTATTTGATCCAAACAGCGTAATAAAAATCGCACTCTACCTTTTTCTAATAATGCTTGGCCATGTAGAGTCAAAAGTTCGACGCACTTGTCAAACTCTTTTGCAAGCAAATAGTGCTCAATGGCTTCAATAGGTTGATTTAAATAAAGTAGACGTTTTGCAGCACGTAAATGCTGTGATCTAAATTTTTCTGGGTATATACTTTTAAACTGATTACGTAAATAACTTAAGAATAAACTATGGAAACGATATTTTCACCTTGCTGATCCATAGGGATAAGGAAAAGATTTTTTTGTTCTAACTGTTTGAGTAAATGGGCACTATTATTTGTTTTGAGCAACCAATCACAATCAGCAACAGAAAATTGCGAGTAGACACTACAATTCAATAAAAAATCCTGAAGATTATTGGGTAATTGATTTAAGATTTCTTCACTTAAAAAATGATTAAGTTCAGTATGGTTAATTGAAAACTTTTGAATTTGTGTACATAGAGAATGTCTTGAAGTTAAAGTTAAACCAAATTGTTGAATCGCAACAATCCAACCTCCTGTTTTTTTAAGTAACAGGTTAATTTCATTTGGATTGAGCTGAAAGCCATAATCATTTAGAGCAAGCTTATTTATCTCATCTGCATTGAAACTGAGTGCTTCTTGATTAATTTCTAAAATTTGACAACGAATGCGTAATGAGGCAATTTTTAATGGCAGTAACTGTCGAGAACCGATGACTATTTGGCTATGTGAAGGTAAATAATCTATGATCTGCTGTAAAAACTTGAGCGTTGATTCATCATAAATATGTTCTACTTGATCTAAGAATATTGTAAAGGGATTTGAATACTGAGTAATATTTTCAAGAAAATTATTATTAAATGGTTGATTCGTCGTTTTAAACCAAATATATGATAAATGTTGAATAAAACGAGTGAAGTCATTGTCTGCATTATCAAGCGTCATCCAAATGACTTTACGATATTTCTTTTGTTGAAGATAAAGTTGATTTAAAAATGTAGTTTTACCAAATCCAGCAGGAGCTATCACAGAAATCAATTTAACCTTCGTATATTGGTCTAAATGATTAAATATAAGAGTACGTTCAATCTGCGGTTTTATTGATACTGGTGGATTGAGCTTTGTTGTTAAAATATTGTTCATTTTCTCACTCCTTGAAAAAATAAATCTTTAGAAAACTTTAAAGTGAGGCAAAGATCACGTCATTACAGATTGATTGCCTCGAAATAAGTTTTAATATATTTCCTCAAAATCTTCTTTAGTTGCGCCACAATCTGGACACATCCAATCATCTGAAAATTGATCCAGAGATGTTCCCGGTGCTATTCCATCTTCAGGAATTCCAACTTTTTCATCATAAATAAACGAACAATATCGACATTGCCATTTTTTCATCTTATCTACTCACATCATTTTTCATTTTTGTCTGATCGCTTTTTATTGGTGCAAGACCAAAAGTTTTTATAATCAAAGGATCATTGGCGACATGATGCTCATGTTTTAATTTCCACAGTTTCAGCATACGGTAGAAGGGTGCAGTAGGATAAAGATGATGCATTAAATGATAATTTTGGTAGGTAAGTAATGGAGTAAGTAACCATTTAGCACCAGGGCGTACATTCGTTGCTCGATACTCATTTTCTTTCGCTGTGCTTTGAAATGGCTCATGTGGCAAGAATACAAATGCACTCACAAATAAGAATGAACTAATCCTTGTTGGTAAAATCCATAACATAAGCGCTTCAAGACCATATCCAAAATAAATTAGAGCTGCTAAAACGCCAATTATTGAAGCGAAATGAACCACTAAGTGAGGTAATAAACGTTTACGCATTGCCTGACTAGCGCGCAAAAAGAAATACTTGGAATAAAAGTAGTCAAAATTGCTCCAACGTAATGGAAAGAAAATATCCATCTTATGTCCAAAATAATCTGGATCATTTTCTTTTTCATTGGTACAGCGATGGTGCTGCATATGGATAAAACGTGCTAGATTGAATGGCGCGATAGGACCAAAGAAAATCATGCCTATATGGCCTGGAATTTCATTGATCCATTTTATTCGCGAAAATGCACCATGAGATGCATCATGTATTGGGCTAAATAAAAAATAGATTGTAAATCCATTAATGATCATGCCAATCCATAGTGGAACCATCCCAAGGATTACACAGTAATCGACAATTGCCAGAATGCTTAGACAGATGATAAACAAGAATAAAGTTGGTAAAGCAATCAAAGGGGCTTTAGTTAACTCGCGTAATGCGTGATCGGATGGAGTAGATTTATTGATCGTTCTCATTGTCATTTCCTTGGTTTTCACCCTGATGTAATTTGCTATCTTTATCAAGATGACAAAAAAATAGAAAAAATAAACCTGAGAAAAAGGTTGGTTTTTGCCTTTACGTTTTTCGATTCGCTATTTCTACTTGGCTTATGGCTAAAATATATGCCTGATCAAACTCTAAATTAGTTCTTTGTGATGAATAAATGAGAGCCACCTTTTGATAGCTTATTTTTGGTTGTTTTTTAATTCAGGTATTAAAAAATAATAAATTTTCTGAAACTCATATGAGTTTAGCTTCTGGCTTGAAAATAAGGCCATAAATAAAAGGATACTTTTATGAATAAAATTTTAATTTTAGCAGCAAGTGCTTTTCTAGCTTCAACTTCCTGGGCAAATGATTCGATTCAAAGCACAAAATGGAAGACCATCGATGATAAAACTGGCAAGCCCAAATTTCTTATAGAAATTAAAAAAGTAAAAGATAATACCTATAATGGCAGTATCATAGATGTATTTGATGTAGAAAATAAATTGACCTGTAAAACTTGTAACGGTAGGTTAAGGGGAAAACGCCTACAGGGTACGACCGTAATTAATAATTTAAAATTAGTAGAAAATGGAAAATTTAAAGATGGAAAAATTTTAGACCCAGATTCTGGTCGTACTTATAGTCTAGAAGGTGAGTTGGTTGAAAACGGAAAAAAACTGAAGCTTCGAGGTTATTTAGGAATTTCAGCACTGGGTAGAAGCCAAATTTGGTTAAGGGTTAATTAGAGCCTGTAAATAAAAATTCTTTTGCACTGATTCTCGGTATTGCATATTTAGTTCAATACCTAGAATTAAACTTTTTCGATAATCGTAATCTGGATACAATCTTTTTTATCATATTGAATTTGCATACCATATCTCGCCTGAGTGGTTATTAATGCATGGCATAGCGTCGTCATCATACGTGTACTTATAGATCCACATGACTCTCCAAGGGCTAATGTTCCACCATGAATATTTAATCTGTCTGGGTCAGCCCCTAGAACACTCAACCAAGCGAGAGGTAGGGGTGTAAAAACCTCATTCATTTCATAGAGATCAATTTGATTAATGGTCAATCCTGTTTTTTCTAGTGCATTTTGTGTGGCAAAAAATATATTTGCATCAATGTCCTTGTGGTTGGACTGCAAGCTATTCATATACAAAATTCGTGCGATTGGTGGCGTTTTCAATAATTTTAAACCTCGATCATTAGCAATGATTAATCCAGATGCACCATATGTATTGGAACTGATATGTTTAGATGTCATCGGGAGATCAGGTAAAATAGTCGGAGATTTAGTAAAAATTGACCAAGAAATATATTCAATTATAGATTCATCCTGGATACGCATAGGGGATGCAGAGGAATTTTCAAAGTTGTGTAGCATTGGAATGATTTCAGCTTCGAATTTATTTGCTTGCCAGGCACTGAGTGCCTTAAAGTGGCTATTAAAACTATAATAATCACGCAAATCTCGATTTAATCGATATTTTTTCAATAATTCCATAGCATAGCTTAATTGCTTCACTGAAAGCATATGAGCGTTTTGATTTAAAGCAGTATCCTTTAAAAAAAATCTAGATTTTTTTGCATCATTGGGCATCCACATCTGCTGATCACGGCTGAGATGATTTTCGACTCCTGAAGCAATAACAATATCGTGTGTTTCAGACATTACAATTTGCGCAGCATAGTGTAAGGTTTGCTGTGCAGTATTATGTTGATATTCAAGCCTATTTACCAGTTGTTGTGGGGATAGTATCGAGTGTGCTAAAGCGTCATTTGTCATTTTTTTGATATTTGCATTTGGATGATTTACGAAACCGATTAAAACACGTTCAATAAATTCAGGATCACATTTAGTTTTTAGAATCAATGAATTAAAAACAAAAGATAATAATTCACTTGGATTAAATGACGAAATTATTCCATGACTTAAGCCGTTAACTGTACGCGTCGCAGCAATAATATAGGCTTGTCCCATCTGAATTCCTTGCTTGCCAAAGTGATCTAGATAGAAAAATTGTATAAATATTTTTTTTAAATACATCGACCATATGGACTAATTATAAGGATTAAGATGATCTCACATCGAATTAAATATCAAAAAACAATTACTTATGATTAATTAAAAAATTTTGATTTTAGATTAGTCCTTTTTGACGATGTACATTCTTTTTTAATCATCCATAGTAAAAAGTAAGGAAAATTAGCACTTTCATTGAGGTTTTATGTCGGGCGAATTTATTTGAAAGGAATACGAGAATGAATGCTGAAACTTTGCACTTTTCAGAGTCTGAAAAAAATGTTTCAAATGATGAATTATTACGTGTCTTTAATATACAACAGCCAACTGCTTTAAGATTACGTAATTCAACTGTTGGTCAAAGAATTGCTAAATTAAAAAAATTGCGTAAAAGCATAGAAAATAATAAAGCCCAAATTATTGCTGCTGGTGCTGCTGATTTTAATAAACCAGCCATGGAGTTAGAGATTACTGAAATTTTATCAGTCCTAATGGAGCTTGAGCATACTTGTAAACATTTAAAAACGTGGCTAAAACCCAAAAAAATTAAAACAACGATGATGATGTTGGGCACATCATCACAAGTACGTTACGAGCCTAGAGGTCGCTGTCTCATTATTTCTCCTTGGAACTATCCATTGACATTGACCTTAGGGCCGCTTATTCCAGCAATTGCATCTGGAAATACTATCATTATTAAAACATCTGAATTGACACCAAATTTATCTAAAATTATGGTGAAAATAATTCGTGAAACATTTGAGGAAAACGAAGTTGCTATTTTTGAAGGTGATGCTTCTGTTGCTACAAGTTTATTAACTTTACCTTTCGATCATATTTTCTTTACTGGATCACCTGCTATTGGAAAAGTGGTGATGACCGCAGCGGCTAAAAATTTAACCAGTGTAACTTTGGAGCTTGGCGGTAAATCGCCCATCATTATCGATGAAACTGCTGATTTGGATATGGCAGTGAAAACGCTTGCTTGGGGTAAATTTTTGAATTGTGGTCAAACCTGTGTAGCACCAGATCATTTATATATTGCTGAAAATATTAAAGATAAATTTATTTCCAAGTTCAATCAACATATTTCAAATATATATGGTGAAGGTGAAAATGTAAAAAATGCCCAGTTGGCACGTATTGTAAATGAACGTCACACAGCCCGTATTGCGCATTTGCTCGATGATGCAAAAGAAAAAGGTGCAGAAGTGCTCTATGGTGGGATTGTTATACTAGAAAAATGTTTTATTTCCCCTACATTACTTACAAATATTCCAGCTGATGCTGCAATCATGCAAGAAGAAATTTTTGGACCAATATTACCCATTATTGCGTTTAAAAATATTCAAGAAGTATTAGATCAAATTAATGCTGCTCCAAAGCCATTAGCATTGTACGTCTGGAGTAAAGATAAAGTGCGTATTGAGCATGTGATTCAGAATACGAGTGCTGGAGGAACCTGCATTAACCATACTATGGTGCATTTTCTTCAAAATAATTTGCCTTTTGGGGGCGTAAATAATTCTGGAATTGGTAATTACCATGCTGAGTGGGGGATTAAAGCTTTTTCACATGAACGTGCAATTTTAAAAACGAACATGCTTTTGACTCACATATTCTACCCGCCATATACCAAAAAAACACGATGGGTTCTAGATTTCCTGTTTAAGGTTATATGAAAAAGATCATAGAAAAGGAATTTAATAATGAAAATTATTGCTGCTGTTTCATACGGTCCAAGTCAGCCTTTTAGTATTCAACAACTGGATATTACTGGACCAAATGATGAAGAAGTATTGGTTAAAATTGTTGCTGCTGGAATTTGTCATACAGATCTTGTTGCGCATGCAGGTGTTTTTCCTATTATTTCGCCAGCAGTACTTGGTCATGAAGGGGCAGGAGTTGTAGAGAAAATTGGTAAAAAAGTATCTAAAGTTAAAGTTGGTGATCATGTCGCAATGAGTTTTTCCTCATGCGGTGAATGTAATAGTTGTAAGAAAAATCAGCCAGCATATTGTTATTTCTTTACGTCTTTAAATTTTGCAGGCATCCGAAAAGATGGCCCAATCTTGCATGATTCCAAACAAAATCCTATCGGTTGCAGTTTTTTTGGACAATCGTCCTTTGCAAGTCATGCCGTAGCTCACCAACGTAATGTGGTTTCAGTACCTAAAAATATCCCATTAGAGTTAATTGGACCATTAGGTTGTGGTATACAAACTGGTTTTGGTGCAATTACCCGTTCTTTAGCATGTGAACTTGACTCGTCAGTATTGATTATTGGTGGGGGTACGGTTGGTTTAGCCGCAGTAATGGCTGCTGTAATTCAGAAATGTAAACATATTATTTTGATTGAACCTTATGAAGCTAGACGTCGCTTAGCGCTTGAGTTAGGTGCAACAGCAGTGATTAATCCGCACGAGCAAGACATTGAAAGTGAAGTCCATAAGATACTACCAGATGGGGTTAATTATGCATTAGATACCTCAGGAGTAAACATTGTTATGGAGCATGTCTTTAATGTTCTGGCGCCCAAAGCCATTTATGGATTTGTAGGTGTACCGCAAAAGATTGAACAAAAATTACCTGGCACTGTTATGCAAATGGTACCGGCTGGGATCTGCTTTAAGGGAATTATTGAAGGGGATAGCGATCCAGATCGGTCTATTCCTGAATTAATTCGCTATTACGAAAAAGGGCAATTACCCATTGATAAATTGATCAGGACTTACCCATTCGAGCAAATCAACGAGGCCATTGCTGCTAATCATCTTGGGGATTGTATCAAGCCTGTCTTATTAATCAGTCAGTAAGTTAAATATTAATAAAAGGATAAAAGTATGAATGTTGAGAATACAATCCGCTATGCAGGAATATATGCTACAAAAACCCCCAATAAAGCAGCGATCATTATAGCTGAAACTCAACAATCTTTAAGTTATAAGGATTTACATGAATATGCATTAAAATTTGTGAATATTTATGATTCATTCGGCTTGCTATATGGTGATCATGTTGCTTTTTTGACAGAAAATCGAATTGAGTGTCCCGCTTTACAATGTGGTGCTCACTATGCAGGTTTGTATTACACCTTTATTAATACTCGCTTAAAACTCCCTGAAGTGCTTTATATTGTCGAAGACTGTGATGCAAAAATCATTATTTTGAGTGCTCAATATTGTACTCAAGAATTGGTAGATGCGATTCAACAATTAGAAAAAAAACCAATCGTATTCGTTTTAGATGATTCAAATGTTTCTGGCATTATTAAACTTGATCCTCTTTTAAAAATGGCATCTATACAAGTAAATCGAACACTACTTGAAGGGAATGAAATGTTATATTCGGCAGGGACGACTGGTCAGCCGAAGGGTATTAAACCTGAATTGACTAGATTGCCTGTAGGTACAACAGAAATTATTGCAAATCAGGTTGAAAAAGCTTTTGCCGTAACGGACCAGACGATCTATTTGTCACCAGCGCCATATTATCATGCAGCATCAGTTAAATGGTGCAGAGCGATATTAACTCTGGGTGGTACAGTGGTGCTAATGGAAAAATTTGAAGCTGAAAAAGCATTAGAAACGATAGAAAAATATAAAATTACCCATAGTCAGTGGGTACCAACAATGTTTCATCGCATTCTGGATTTGCCACTCAGTATTCTTAATCAGTATGACTATTCAAGTTTGAAAGTTGTTATCCATGCAGCTGCACCATGTTCCATTCCAACCAAGCAGAAAATGATTGAATGGTGGGGACCAATTATCTATGAGTATTATGGTAGTACTGAGCAAATTGGCATGACCATGTCAAATACTCAGGATTGGATTGATCATCCTGGTACAGTGGGTCGGGCAATTTATGGAATTATCCATATTCTTGATGATGAAGGTGAAGAACTATCAACAGGAAAAATTGGAAATGTATATTTTTCTGACTCTGCAAAATTTTCATATCATAAAGATCCTGCAAAAACTCTAGACGCTTATAACATTAAAGGTTGGGCATGTGTGGGAGATATCGGTTATCTAGACGAAGATAAATTCTTATATTTGACTGATCGTAAAAGTAATATGATTATCTCTGCTGGAGTTAATATTTACCCTCAAGAAACTGAAAACATCTTGATTCAACATAGTGAAGTCATGGATATTGCCGTGATTGGCATCCCACATCCATATTTTGGAGAATCTGTGCATGCGGTGGTTCAATTGTATAATCATCATCGTGCAAGCGATGACTTAATAAAAGAATTGGATAGTTTTTGCCGAAGCCATATTTCTTCCATCAAATGCCCACGCAGTTATGAATTTCGTCAGGATTTACCTCGCGAACCCAACGGAAAGTTGTTGAAGCGTTTATTACGTGATGAATATTATTTGAAATAATTAAACGATGTGAAGGGGATTGCTAGATGAGTCAGAAATGTATCATTATTGGGATGAGTCATGCAGGCATCCATCTTGCAACTTCATTAAGACAATATGGGTGGCAAGGTGAAATATTGATGATTGGCAATGAGGATATATTGCCTTATCATCGCCCACCACTTTCAAAGGCATTCCTTAAAAAACAAACTAATATAGCTTTGATTCATCCTGAATCAGATTTTGAGAAATATCAGATTCAATTTCGATTATCTACATCGGTAGACTCTATTCAAATTCATAACAAAAGCATTGCATTGGATTCTGGTGAAGAAATAAATTATGACAAATTAGCTTTGTGTACGGGTGGGAGAGTTCGAAAACTAAATATTCGCGGTTCTACGTTAAAAGGCATACATTATCTGAGAGATATTCGTGATGCTCAAAAACTACGAGAGCATCTTAAATATGTTAAAAAAGTCGTCATTATTGGTGCTGGATTTATCGGATTAGAAATTGCAGCAGTATTAATAGAACAAGGCATTAAAGTGACAGTTCTCGAAGTGAATTCAAGAATTTTGTCAAGAAATCTTGATGAAGTTATGTCGAATTACTTTATTCAACTTCATGCTGAGCATGGTGTTGAAATAAAAACGAATATTGATATTCGGGAAATTAAAGGGAAGCACTATGTAGAAAGTGTGATATGCGATGATGGTTCTAAATTCAATGCAGATGCTGTCATCATCGGCATAGGTGTGATACCCAATGTAGAATTAGCATTAACTGCAGATCTAGAAGTTGAAAATGGAATTGTCGTAGATAAATTTGCATGTACCTCCAACGTAGATATCGTCGCTGCTGGTGATTGTACTTTGTTTCCTAGCGACCATTTACAACGATCAGTTCGAATGGAGTGCTTAGCAAATGCAGCTGATCAAGCCAAAACGGCAGCAGCTACACTCAGTGGAAATTCAATCCCGCATAGTGCTTTACCATGGTTTTGGTCTGAACAATATGATAAACGTTTACAAATAGCTGGTGTAATAGATCACTATGATCAAGTCATTATTAGGCAGGACTTCACAAATGGTGGATTTTCAAGATTATACTTTGAAGGTAATGTGCTAAAAATGGCAGTCTGTGTAAACTCAGCCAAAGATTTTATTGCATCAAAGCAACTGATTGTACAAAAACCTGCTATAGATTTAAAACTAGTGCAAACGGAGGCTAATTTAAAACAATGTGTGCTTAAAAAATAATCATAATTTCATTGTAAATCAAAAAAAATATACCCTACAATAAAGATATCGGAAGAAATTATCATTATTAAAACAACGATAGAGAATTTTTAAATAATGATAACTTATTTATGGAAGAAAGATAATGCTTTCAACAAATCAAGGAAGGCACAATAGGAATGAAAATATTTATGTTCATTCTTGTTTTTATAAAGTTCGACAATCTATAGAGAATATCCAGCTCAATTTCTTATTTGCACCAGATGGTTATGGTAAGACATCAGTTTTGACCTACTGCTTTGAATATTTCGAGAAAATAAGTGATGATATTTGCTGCATTTGGCTAGATAAGACAAATTTTGACCTAAAGCAAGGAAGCTCTTCTCTGTTGACGGCTTTAAGTCATTTTTTTAATCATCAATTAGAACAAGATTCAACGATTGAAAAAATTTTACAAAGATATACTTCAGGTCAATGTTATATTTTTATTGATGATTATGAAAAAATAGAGTGCACTAGCTTTAATAATGAGATTGATGCTTTATTAGATATCAAAAAAGTTAACTGGCATGTCATCATTGCATCACGTATATTTCCAAAATTTAAAATATCACATTTAGAGTTGAATCAGAAAATTAAAATATTCAATTCATCAAATTTAAGCTTTAATAGCTTCGAAGTTTCCGAATATTTAGATACGAATATTTCAAATAGTCAACTTGAGTTTATTTTTAATAAAACACAAGGATGGCCATATGCCATATCTATTTGTAAGGATTTATTAAATAATAAAGAGAATGTACGAAAGCTATTTGAGCTTTCGGGTGAGGATTATGCATTTTCACAGCTTTTTAAAGAACAAATTTTAGATAATTTGGATTCTGATATGCAAGAATTCCTGGTAGGTTTTTCTACCCTTGAAATGGCGAATGCTGAACTTTGCAACTATGCTTTAAAGTTCACTGATAGTAAATTCAGATTAAAACAGTTGTATCATAGCGGAGCATTTATAGAAAATATAGATCGAAATAATAGAGAATTTAAAGTTCATCCACTCTTACGTGAATTCATACTCAGTCAACAAGTTGATAATAAGTCAAAAAAAATACTTGTTCGAGCATCAATATGGTCAATTAGAAATCAATATTATAAAAAATCTGCTTATTATGCAAAATTAAGTCAAGACCCACATATTCAAAATCTAGTTATTGATAAAACCAGTGAAATTTTAGTTAAGAATTTAGGCGAATTACCTACAGTAATTAATTGGGTCAAGGAGTTAAAAGATGAGAAATATTTTAATTGGAATAAAATAATTTACTGGCTGGCATGGTCACTCGCATTTTCATATCAATGGGAGGAGTCAAAACAAAGAGTAAATGACCTCAGAGTGGCTTTACAAAATGATCAGTATCTAAATGAAATGGATTTTCAGTTTTATTCAGCTAAATTAGATTCGATTGAAATTGTCTTATTAACATTTCAGGATAAACGACAAATAAGTTTAGAAAAATCAAAATCTTGGTTTAAAAAAAATAAAAACACCGATAATTTTGATAAGGCAGTTGTATCTTGTGCAAGTTACTTAAGTTATAGATTGGATGTTGACTATGATTCAGCTCAAAAATCGATCGAATACGCACTACAAGTGATTAGAGATACAGACAGTATATATGGCGAAATTTGGGTTAATCTACTTTACGGCTTATTTATTTTTGATTGTGGTCTATATAATCGTGCACAAAAAATTTTAGAAAGGCAATTTTATAAAACAATTGAAGAAATAGGTGAAGATGCTTCTATTTTACCTACAATTTCACAACTATTATCAGCCATTTACTATGAATTAAATCAAATTTCAAAAGCTCAAGAATATGTTGAAATAGGATATAAAATATTAAAAATCATGGTTTAGTTGAAACAGCATTCGCTGGAATTTCGACTTCTTATAAACTGCAAAAAAATTGGACTGACACACAAAATTTACGAGAGAACCTTCAAGATATTATCTCAGTTTATCCGCAACGGCTAAAGATATTACTCAATTACCTGCAAGTTGAATTGTATTTACTTTCAAATAAAACTGAAAAAGGCGCTAGTTATTTAAATAGCATAGATATTAGCATGGAAGACAGTACTGATCAGTGCTTAGAAGTTAAAATATATCATAAATATATCAATATATTAGTACAATTGAATAAAAACAACCTAAAGTTGGCATGTAATCTTCTTGATGAATTCCTTTATGACAATCAATTGCAAAACAATCAATTTTTGCTCAGTAAAATTTTAATTTTAAAATCATTTATTGCCTTAAAATATGAAAACAATAAGAAAGAAGCATTGGATCGGATTAAACATGCTTTATTTTTGGCTACTGAAAATGGATATTTTAGCGTATTTATTGATTTTGAAAAATTTTCTATAGATTCACTTCAATTAATTAAGAGTTCAGCATCTACTTTAGATGAAAATTATAAAAATTTGATCAATGAATTGAGTAGCTATCTTCCTTTAGGTGATGAAAATGAGCAGATTAAATTTAATAAAGAAAATTTTTCAAAAAGAGAGCTAGAATTATTGGCCATGTTAGAATCAGGTTTAAAATACAAACAAATAGCAGATGAGCTATTTATCTCACTTTCAACTGTAAAATGGCATATTAATAATATTTATATAAAATTAGGTGTAAAAAATAGAACTGGGGCATTGGTTGTTGCTAGAAAATATGCATTAATTTAAAGAACACTACTTTTTTTAGCAAAAATAAAAAAATGGCTTAATGTCATCATTAAAAATTTCTAATAAATTAGTTCTTTTTGACGATACAAATGAATTCAATTTTGTCGTCAAATATTCATTCAAACTACTAAAACCTATTATCCAGGATGGATCCATGAAATTAAAAAATTATATATATACTTTAAGTATATGTGCTATATCTGCACAAACTGTTTATGCCAGCTCTTATTTTAAACCAAGCGATAAAACAGATTTTAAACGCTATTCGATTTCTATCGGCTGGTTGTATGCCAAACCCTTAGGTGATGCAAATAATATAGATATTACGACAACGATCCCAGCAGGTAGTACTTATACAGTAGGTGATGTCACAACCCAGAATATTCTGGGTGCAATTGATCAATCAACAATTCAAGGGCAACAAGTACATACGGTAATTTCAACTATACAAGGTCTAGGTATATCAAGTCTTTCAGCTGATTTAAGTGGTACTGTTACTTTAAATCAACCCTCTAATTGGACGAGTCCTAATACTGGCCTGGAAGTTGAAGACATTAATACCCTAGGTATCATGTTTAATTATTATTTAAATGATAATATTTCGTTAGAACTTAAAGCGGGTATACCACCTAAGGTTAAGGCAAAAGGAATTGGTGAAATATATGCTCCTGTTATTGGTCAGGTTGATCTGCCGCCAACATCAACGGCACTTATTGGTACAAATAACATCCCCATTTCACAACAAATCTATGTAACTGATCTTGCTCAGTCCAAATATGCAATCGATACTAAAGTTTGGATGCCCGCAATTGAAGCCCATTATCAGTTTGGTGTAAGCGGTATTAACAAATTTCGTCCGTATGTTGGTGTTGGCATACTATATGCCTATTTAGAAAATGTAAAAATCAATTCAGGGATTGAAAATGACCTCATTCTTGCGGGTCATCGGGTGCAGAATATTCTCACAGGTAAAGCGGGGGATAGCCTCGCTGGCATAAGTTCAGATGCTAAACCGATTATTAAAATCAGCACCAGAAATACTTTTGCGCCAGTATTTAGTGTCGGATTTAATTATGACTTTAACTCGAATTGGTTTGCTGTAGCTTCATTGTCTTATTCGAAAATGGATATTGACGCGAAAATTGATGTAAATAACCAAAATAACAATCAAAACCTGATTTCAGGAAAAGTTAAAATTGATGTTGATCCATTGATTAGTTAAATGGGTATTGGCTATCGCTTTTAAAAAAGAACATTTATACATATCAAAGGCAAACAGTTAAATTAATACCTTTATCATGTACAAGTAATCTATAAAATGGAATGTCAAAAGTAACCATTTTGGAGGTGTGCTATATGGCACTTTTTGTTTTATTTATATAATTTTTCTTAATGATAATATGGAATATTCATATGGATATGCTAATCAGAAATTCTGAAAAAATGTTTAATGATATTTTTCTGCCTGAAGAAACCAAAAAAATTCGGAATGAAGCTCGAAATTTTGCTGAGAAGTATATTAAACCAAAAGCACATTTATTAAATAATACTATAGAAAGTAAATCCAGTTTTCCAAGAGAAATTTTCGATCTCATGGCTGAATATGGTTTATATCAAATTCCTTTTGCACAAGATGTTGGAGGACGTGGTTTAAAATATCCAACTTTAGCGACTTTAACGGTTATGGAAGAGCTTGCTTATTATTCAGCTGGCACCACTTCGGCTTTATTTGATGGCCAAGCGCTATTGGTCGGCAATACGTTAAATAAAGCAAGCTCATATTTGCGAGAAAAGTATTTAAGTAAATTGGTAAAAGGTAACTTTGTTGGAGCATTCGCAACAAGTGAGCCATTAACTAGTACAGATTTAAGTGTTCAATCTATGCAGAGCTATGCCCAAAAAGTAGAAGGTGGCTGGATTGTTAATGCACATAAGCGCTGGATTACCAACTCAGTTGTTGCAGAATATATTTTGGTGTTATGCGCTACAGATAACGGTTTGACCATGTTTTTCATTGATATGGACAATAAAAATATTCATGTTGGAGATCCAGATATAAAAATGGGCAATAAGGCACAGCTTACAGCAGACGTACACATTAACGATGTTTTTATTTTAGATAGCTATGTTGTTGGTGAAGTTGGAAAAGGACTCAATGTTGCTTTAGCTGCTTTGACTCTTGGAAGAATGGGTATTGGTGCGATAGGCGTAGGCATGGCTCAATCAGCGCTTGATTATGCTATTCATTACAGCAAAAACAGAAAAGTTTTTGGTCAAGAGTTAGCCCGTTTTCAACATTGGCAATATACTTTTTCTGACCACGCACTCAATATTGAAAATGCCAGAAATTTATATATTAAAGCTGCTTATCGTTATGATATTGAAGGTAACGCAGAAATTGAAGCAGCAATGTCTAAAATTGCAGGCAGCCAATTAGCTGTAGAGGTCTCCCGAGATGCAATTCAAGTTTGTGGTGCATATGGCTTTGTCCAACAGCTTAAAGAAACAGGGGAATATTATCCACTGGAATCTATCTATAGAGATGCCAAAATTGGAGAAATCTATGAAGGTGCCAATGAAATTCAACGTTGGGTGATTGCACGGAATTTGTTTGGTAGAGCATTTTCTGGTTAATATTATTTAGTTTTCTCAAATATAAAATCAGCGTTTTTATCAATTTATCCAAAAATTTTCGAATAATAATTTCTTTCATAATTCTATTCATTTCTGTGTAAATACACTTTATATAAGCGATAGATAAATAGAACAATCTCATCGTTGAAAATTTTAAGGCAATCCATTTTTAAGCTGCAGGTTAATTATTTTAATCAGTATAAGGATTTAAGTATGTACAAGGAAATTTTGGTTACAGTACAAAATGATATAGCGTATATCAAGTTAAATCGACCTAAAAGCGGCAATGCCATCACGCTAAATCTTGCTGAAGAATTATTAAAGGCAGCTATTTATTGTGATCAAAATAAATTCATACGCTGTGTGGTTCTAAGTGCAGAAGGTCCCTTTTTTTGCACAGGCGGTGATTTAGAAGAGTTTCAAGCTGCTGGTGATAATATCTCAGAATTTTTAAGTAAACTTGCTGGAATTCTTCATCTCGCGATTTCCCGTTTTATTAGAATGAATAAACCACTTTTAGTTGCTGTAAATGGCACTGCAGCTGGTGCTGGTATGAGTTTATCGCTCATTGGTGACATCGTTATAGCAAAAGATTCAGCTCAATTTTGCCCAGCATATACTGGTATAGGACTCAGTCCTGATGCAGGGCTCACTTGGTATTTACCCAAAATTGTGGGTTTGCGACGAGCTCAGGAAATTTTAATGATAAATAAAAAAATGAGTGCAAATACGGCACTTGAATATGGATTATTAACAATGGTTTTTTCAGATGCAGACTTTGATCAACAAGTAAAAGAAAATGTAACTTTGTTGGCAAATCAGCCTTTGCCTGCACTCAATAATATTCGCCAATTACTACTTTCTAGCCATCAAAATAGTTTGGAAACTCATTTAGAGCTAGAAGCACGAGCTATTGCAGCAGTTAGTTTTGATATCACCGTTAAGGAGGGTATGGCTGCATTTTTAGAAAAAAGACGTCCAGATTTTAAAAAGTTTGAAATACCACCGATCTCTGTTTAAATAAATTTAAACCACAATATGCTTGATGAAATTGTGATTTTAAGTATTTTCCAAACGATGACGGATGGTCTGACTATTAGCGAGTAGCGAGCAATAAATAGTAGAAAAAGTAAATTACCAATAAAAATCAGATCTACGAATCATATTTTTAAACAAATGCCCCTTAAAAAACTACTCAAAAACGCATTGAACATATCAATCAGCCACATTATGAATATTTACCTTATCATGTCATTATGGGAATAAAATTCCCATTAAATATTCAAATACGGATTTATATTCTATATTTTTAAAAAAATAGTGATTTATTTAAAATAAAAATTCTATGCATTTTATCTATCATTGGTTGTAGAAATATTTGTTAGAAATCATGCTGGTGCTGCTATGAATCACTTTTGTACACAAGTCATAAATTTGGGAAGAACCCCTCAGCGTTTTGATGGTTTGGTGAACACACCTGTTTATCGAGGCTCAACTATCGTCGTCGATAGTTTTAAAGAATGGGAAGATCATAAGCAAAATGGTGGTGTTTATAAACATTATGGCCGTTTTGGTGCTGCTACAGCAAAGTCTTTTGAAAGTGCAATTAATGCATTAGAAGGTGGTGCAGGATGCATGGTTTTCCCATCTGGACTATCGGCTTGTACTCATGCATTAATGGCATTTGTTGCAGCAGGTGATCATGTTCTGATTGCTGATAATATTTACGGGCCAACACGAAGTTTTGCAGACAGTATGTTGCCCAAACTGGGAATCCATGTTGAATACTTTAACTCATGTGATTTAGATGAGTTAAACAACAAAATTAATCAAAAAACCAGTGTGGTCTTTGTAGAGTCACCAGGTTCAATTACTTTTGAAATTAGCGATATTGCCGCAATCTCAGAAATAAGCCATCGAATGAATGCCAAGGTTTTAGTAGATAACTCTTGGGCAACGCCATTGTTTTTTCAACCTTTAAAACATGGAGCAGATGTCTCAATTCAGGCTGTCACAAAATATATTGGTGGGCATTCTGACATTCTAATGGGAACTGCAACAGCAAATGCAGCATCCATAGAGCAATTAAATAAAGTTGTACATTTTTTTGGTGAAACGACAAGTCCAGATGATATTTATCTAGCATCACGTGGGTTGCGTAGTTTAGCCGTTCGCTTAAAACAGCATGAAGAGAATGGCGTAATACTCGCTCATTATCTAAATGAACATCCTGCAATTGATCTGGTAAATCATCCAGCTTTAGCAATGAATCCATATCATAAACTATGGCAACAGAGCTTCTCTGGTTCTACAGGCTTATTTTCTTTTTATTTAAAACAAAACAATCCGTGTTTTGTTGAGGCTTTCTTTGATTCTTTAAAGCTTTTCCACATCGGCTTGTCATGGGGTGGATTTGAAAGTCTGATTTTGCCAGTAGGAACACCTTATCGCACTCAAAGTCATTTGCCTAGTCGTGGATATTTGGTGCGCCTACATGCAGGACTTGAACATGTAGACGATTTAAAAGCGGATTTGGATGAGGCTTTGGCTATTGCGCAGTGTGCGATAGCTTAATTTCATTATACATTATAGTAAAATGAGACCTTAAATATCCAATATAGCAAGACTATAGAAGAAACCCTCTAATAAAATAGAGGGTTTAATTTAAAATGGATTAAAAATTATAGCGGACACTTAATGTGGCATTTCTTGGTGTACCCCAATTCATAGAGTTTGCACCAATACCTTCGTAGTATTTCTTGTCAAAAATATTGTCAACGTTCAGCTGAAGCTTAATATTTTTATCAACTTGATAGCCTAACATCGCACTAGCAAGTACAAAAGCATCTTGATCTATACGTGTATTTCCAGTACCCGTATAGTATTTACTCTTGTAATTTAAACCTAGTCCAGCACTCCATAGATCTACTTTATATTTCACAAATAGATTAGATGTTGTACGTGAATTCGTTGTATTAACCTTTACACCTTTTGCATCTTTTGCTTCAAAATTAGCAATACCAAAATTAACGCCCCAGTGTTCATTAATTTCCCCATCTGCTTCAAATTCAAAGCCTTTACTTTCAACTCCATCTACACCACGATAAGCTTGTTCATTTGTAAGCTGACCATTACGTACAATAAATTGTCCTGTTATTGCTTCAGCAAAATTAGATTGTTCAATGCGGAATAGTGATAAAGCTGTATTTAAACGTCCACCAAACCATTCACTTTTTAAACCAGCTTCGTAGTTTTTACCATTCGCAGGATCTAGATATTGATCATTCACACCTTTACGGCTTTGTGGTTTAAAAATGTCTGTATAGCTGACATAAACAGAATGATCTTTTGCAAAATCATAAATAGCACCAATATAAGGTGTTACTTCATTGTTAAATTCACGATTGCCTACACCATTTTCAGACTCATATTTCCAATTAGATAATCGCGTCCCTGCAATCACTTTTAATGGATCGAGAATTTGAAATTTACCAGAAATATAAGCTGAAGTTTGAGTCGTTTGATTCAGAGCATTTACACCATTCAAAATGACAGATTGAAGTAGTGGTTGTGCAATATTGTTATAGTCGAGCGGACCGCCTAAATACTTCTCGACTTCATTTTTAGTATTGGATCCCCCAAAAATATCCTTGGTCTTCTCATTTCTATTCCATGAACCACCAATAATTATTTCTTGTGGGCGGTTAAATAGTGTAAAAGGCGCGTTGATGAAAAGATCAATGTTATTTTCTTCATTCCTTGCTTCAGAGCCATATACTGAAACATTATCTGTGATTTTACCTGTCTTAGGATCAGGTTTATTTTTCAGTGGGCTGGTATTGGTTGCTTTGTTTACTTGCCCTCCAGTGTAAAGCAGAAGGGTATTTACATCTTCTTTACGAAAGGTAAATGCAACATTTAAATTAACATCATTGAATAAATTCTGTTTTAAATTGGCGAATACTGCTGTGGTATTTACATCCCAAAAAGTCCAAGGTGCAGTTACCGTTAAGCTTCGATCAAAGTTAGTACGACTTCCATCATCATAAAATGCTGGAGTGCCTCCCCAACGAATACCATCACGTTGTAACTCTTAATAAGTTGCGCCTAGTGACATACTAGTTTTATCACTCAAATCGTAATCAATCGCACCATAAAATACATTGCGTTCTTTTTCATAAAAATCCATAAAGGATTTTTCATCAGCATGTTTGACGAACATACGTCCACGAAGTGAACCATCTTCGTTCAGTGGAGTAGAAATATCCGCAGAGCTACTCCATGCATTCCAAGAACCGAATGAAGTGCTCAGATTACCCGTCAATTCTTTTGCATTGGCATGTTTACGGACCATATTCAGCCCCATTGCAGGGTTACCAGCACCTGTGGTAAGTCCATTTGCACCTTTAACAACTTCTACACGATCATAAATATCTAAATCAAGGTCACCTGCACCTAAGTTTGTGGTACTCGGCATTCCATCTATTAAATAGTAATCGACCTGAAAGCCTCGAGCGTAAACAGACTGACGTTCATCGGTACGCGAGGTTGAAACACCTGTAATGGTATTCATTAAATCTTGAAAAGAATCAATGTTTCGGTCATCTAAATATTCACGTGTTAAAACTTTGACAGATTGAGGTGTTTCACGAAGGGACAAGTTTAATTTTGTTGAAGTATTTGTACTTTTGGCTGTATAGCTTTGAGTCCCTTCTGTAATCGCTGAATTTTCACTTTCTGCTTGTATTTTGATTGTTGGTAAAGCCACTGTTTCTGTTTTTTCTTCCGCATAAACAACAGATGGAATAGTTAAAGCCATAGAAAGTACTAGAGGATGCATTTTAAATGCATGTCTCAAAGGGAAGAAGTTGTACATAAGATTAATTCCATAATAAAAAATGCGCGCTATCGGTTTTCTGCCTTTCTATTGCTTTGAACCTGTTACGGACGGAAAAGCGTTACAAAAAGTAACATATGGATAATTAATTATCAATAATGATTCTCATTAAATTATATAAATCATTATTCTTATTATTTATATATAAAATATATAATTAATTTTGTTAACAAGTCATGTTTTTATAAAAGATTTTGAATTTTGTTATGCTGTATAGAATAGGGTGAAAATTGCGAATTTATTTTTTATAAAGAAAAACAGAATATCTTTTTAAATTAACTATGAACTTAAAAAATATTTTAATATCAACATACTAAGCCTCATCTTCAACACGAGTTTAATCAGATGCTTTTGGCTGATCAAATTGAGTAAATAGCCAATGATGAACTTTCGATAAGGCTTCAGCACCAACGGTATGACGTGGATAGACGACATAAAATCCTGTTTCCATGGTTAACTCCTGTGGAAAAACTTTAACCAGTATTCCAGACGCTAACTCCGAGTGTACAAATATTGGATGGGTTAAAGTAATTCCTTGAGCAGCAATAGCAGCATCAATCGCAAGTGCAGTCTGATTAAAGCGGATATTTTTAAATAGATTTTGCGTATTCTTGAATTTTAATTTCTCAATAAAATACGGCCAAAGATTATGTGCATCATGTAATAAGGTGAACTGGTCTAAGGTGCTGATCTCTAAAGATTCCTGATTTGATAGCTTAAGTGACTTGATTAACTCAGGACTTGCCACCGCAATAAAGGTGTCTTGCAACAGTAATTCAGTATTTAAACCTGTACCAAATGGTGGTTTACCATAACGAATTGCCAAATCAACAGCATCATTTTGAAAATGGGAAACTCGTTCTGTAGCCAAAATCTGCAAGTCAATATCAGGATGAGATTGTCTAAATTGATTTAATCGAGGAATTAACCATTTCGCTGCAAAAGTTGGTGTAACACTCAATGTAATCTGCTGATTTGAATGGTGAAACGATTGAGTTGCCTCAAAAATTAAACTAAAAGCCTGAGTAATGCTCGCGGCATATTTTCGACCATTAGCTGTTAAGTTTACGCCTTTCGAATGTCTCTCAAATAACTTTATTCCCAATTCTTCTTCTAAATGACGGACATGCTGCGCAATTGCACTTTGAGTGACATGTAACTCTTCAGCAGCGAATTTAAAATTTAAATGTCGACTAGCGGCCTCAAAGGCCTTTAATGCGTTCAAAGGTGGTAAGCGATTGAGTAGCGTCATACTATAGTTTTTCTACATTCAATTAAGAGAAAAGGTCAAACCAGATCAACGGAGCTTAATGCTATTCTAGTTACAGTATTCATATATATTCGATCATAAAACATTTAGAGGATAGCACAAATGACTGTAGAAAAAGTAGCATTAATCATGGCTGGTGGAAGTGGTATGGGGGCAGCCGCCGCACGAAAATTACATCAAGATGGCTACCATGTGGGTATTCTTTCTTCTTCAGGTAGAGGAGAAGAGCTTGCTAAACAACTCGACGGCATTGGCGTGACAGGTACCAATCAATCTACAGCTGATATCAACAAGCTGATTGAGCAAACATATCAAAAATGGGGGAGGATTGATGTTTTAGTCAATAGTTCAGGACACGGTCCACGTGCACCTATTTTGGAAATCACTGATGAACAATGGCATTTAGGTTTAGATACTTATTTAATGAATATTATTCGCGCCACTCGCTTAGTCATTCCGATCATGGAAAAGCAGAATGCAGGGGTCATTATCAATATTTCGAGTGCGTGGACATTTGAACCCAGTGACCTGTTTCCGACCTCAGCTATTTTTCGTGCAGGACTGGCTTCGTTTACTAAAATTTTAGCGGATCAATATGCGGCAAAAAATATTCGTGTGAATAATATCTTACCAGGATGGATTGATAGTTTGCCTGAAACCGAACAACGTCGCCAATCTGTGCCGTTGCAACGCTATGGTACCAGTGAAGAAATTGCTGCAACTATCAGTTTTCTTGCTTCACAAGGCGCAGGTTATATCACAGGGCAAAATATTCGTGTAGATGGCGGTATCACTCGTTCAGTCTAATTCATGATGATGACCTTAGTTCAGCCTTATCAATGAGTTTATAAGGCTGAATAGAATAATCTAATGATTAGATACACGATTAATTTTATTGAATTTATGTTTGCTTATTATATTAAATGTTTAACGGGCGTAATCAACTGCTTTAATGGCTGTTGAACATACCAACATATCAAGATTTTGGTCATTACCTGAAATGACTGATATTGTACGAGCAGTCACTTGTCTAATTCATTTTAGAGAATAGACAAAAAATTTTTGAATCCACTTAAATTTAAAATATGCAAGAGCTACTGCGCAAAATCTAATTATTTCGAGCTATCCATTTCAATTTTAAATTGCCACGCGCTTAGAAAAGTACGGCAGGCTTCTTCATTCAACTGTTGTAACTCTTCAGAAGTGGGAACTGCACCACCTAATAACGTTGCAGGATACGCATAGCCCATAACAGCACCAAGAAACGCTTTAGCTGCTGCTTCAGAATTTGAAATTTTGATAATTCCCGCATTGTTAGCTGTTTCGAGAATATTGATCATCGATTTTTTGATACTTCCATACGTACGTTGTTGAACCTGCTCAAGTATTTCTGGCATTTCTACTAATGCTATAATGATTAACCTTTGAAGACGAATTACGTTGGTATTGTAGAAATGATTTTGAACAGTTTGGCCAATTTGTATTAATAGCTGCTCTAACATCATTATTTCATTTAAATTATTCTTCTCATCAAATGGTGTTTCCATTTCTGCTTTGAAGTTCTCAAAAATTTCAATGAGTAGAGCTGTTTTTGTTGGGAAGTGATTATAAAGTGTCTGTCTCGTAGTTCCTGCTTTTATCGCAATTTTATCTAAACTTACATCTAAACCATGTTCAAGAAATTGCTCACGTGCTGCCAAAATAATATTTGGACGAGCTTTAGAAGGACGTCCTCGACTTTTCTTTAACATAATTAACCTGAATCGCGGATAAGAAATTGACTAAAAAAAGAGGATAGAGCCATCAGTTGAGTTACCACACAAAACTCACAACCCAGTCCTTATGTTAGATAGTACCCAATTATTCTGTCTAATTGATGATTTCTTTCTAGAATTTGAAGCAATTTATTGGAATTCTTAAAGCAAAACCATAGATGCTTAAGGATTCCTAACTCAATGCTCAGTATTAACTCGTCCCATTTGTTTAGAAGCCTACCTTGTTATCAACATATGATTCATCTGATCAAAAGCAAGATTCTGGTTAATTACAATTTTCAACCTATCAATATTATTTACTTTACAGTAAAGTAAATAAATTATCTATAAGTCTATGGTTCTAGATATGCCTGATTTGAGATTTACTTGTTATAAAATATTTTTTTTCGTTGTTTTACTCCCTTTTATAAATGGGTGTGATTCAGACCAACCTGTAAAAAAAGCAACACAGCAGGTGAGTGTGATAACCATAACTCCTGAAACTATAGAAACTGACCGGGTATTAGCTGGCCGGACAGTTGCATCTGAAGTCTCACAAGTTAGACCTCAAGTAAATGGTGTAGTTGTTGCACAGCTTTTCCAAGAGGGTTCATATGTTAAAAAGGGGCAGCCGCTTTATAAAATTGATTCAACGCTTTATCGAGATAGTCTTGCAGAGGCATTAGGTAATTTTGAATTGGCTCAGGCAACTGTAAATTCAACTCGCCTTCAAGCTGAACGTTATGAGCAATTAATTAGTGTCAATGGTGTTAGTCGTCAGGAGCTTGATGATGCGAGAGCAGCTTATGCGCAAGCAAAGGCTGCAGTGAGCGTTAATAAAGCATTGTTAAAAACTGCACAAACCAATCTTAACTATACTCAAATCAAAGCTCCAATTTCGGGAAGAATCGGTCGATCTGCGATTACACGTGGAGCCCTTGTAACATCTAGTCAAGTAGATGCTCTAGTAACTATTCAGAATTTAGATCCAATATATGTAGATTTAACTCAATCCAGTGATGAATATATAGCGCTTCGGAAACAACTTACAGAAGATGGAATAGAGCCTGAGGAGTTAACTGTAAGTTTGGAGTTGAATAATGGAACGAACTATCAAGAAAAGGGAGTTTTTAAGTTTAGCGATATCACAGTAGATGAAGCAACTGGGAGTGTCACATTAAGAGCTTCATTTGCAAATCCGAATCAATCTTTATTGCCAGGAATGTATGTGCGGGCACAACTCGGTACAGGACCACGTCCAAAAAGTTTATTAATTCCCCAAGGGATTGAAATTAGAAATGCTGATAGTGAGGCATTTGTATGGGTTATTGGACAAGGGAATAAAATTGAACAAAGAATGATTACTTTAGGCGAAGCCATAGACAATCGATGGTTAGTATTATCTGGTTTGCGTTCTGGAGATAAAGTTGTTGTCGAAGGTCTGCAAGGATTAAGTGCAGGTATGGCCGTTGAACCGACACCCATTCGCTGAGGAATTTTCGTATGCTGTCTAGTTTCTTTATCGCTCGTCCGATATTCGCTTGGGTACTGTCCATATGCATTATGGCGATGGGTGCAATTTCCATTTTCACTTTATCTGTTGAGCAATATCCTGATATTGCACCTCCCGGTGTAAATGTAACAGCAAACTATCCTGGTGCATCAGCCAGTACAGTAGAAGATAGTGTTACTCAAATATTAGAGCAACAAATTAAGGGAATTGATGGTTTACTTTATTTTTCATCTACAAGTAGTTCAGCTGGTCAGGCTCGTATTAGTTTGAGTTTTGATCAAAATACGAATCCAGATACAGCTCAAGTTCAGGTACAGAACGCAGTAAATCAGGCATTGAGTCGTTTACCACAAGAAGTTCAACAACAGGGCATAACCGTTACAAAGTCTCAAGGAGATAGTCTGTTAGTTTTTGCTCTTTATGATGAAAGTGGTGCAAGATCAGATGTTGATATATCTGATTACATGGTAAGTACACTTCAAGACCCCCTAAGTCGGGTAGATGGGGTTGGTGAGATCACAGTATTTGGTGCGCAATATGCGATGCGAATATGGCTTGATCCGCATAAGCTAAATAGTTATAGCTTGATGCCATCCGATGTTAGAGCTGCTATTGAAGCTCAAAATACTCAAATCACAGCAGGTGAGCTTGGAGCTTTACCGACTAAAGAAAACCAAGCTTTAAATGCAACTGTTACTGCATTGTCTCGTTTACAAACGGTAAGTCAATTTGAAAATATTATTTTGCGGACTGAGCCAAATGGCAGTGTAGTATTGCTAAAAGATGTTGCTCGTGTCGAACGAGGCGCAGAAAGTTATCAGACTACCACGAGATTGAATGGTAAATATGCTTCAGGTATGTCAATTCAGTTAGCGTCAGGTGCAAATGCCCTTGAAACAGCTGAACGTGTTAAAGCAGAGATTTCAAGATTAACAGCATCCATGCCAGCAGGTTTAAAGGTGGCATATCCACGTGATAGTACTCCATTTGTAGAAGCATCTGTTCAAGGCGTGATTAAGACCCTAGCTGAGGCAATCGTCCTTGTCATTATTGTGATGTTCGTGTTTTTACAAAGTTGGCGCGCCACATTAATTCCTGCAATTGCTGTTCCAGTGGTTTTGTTAGGTACCTTTGGAATTCTGAGTGTATTGGGTTATACCATTAACACATTGACATTGTTCGCGATGGTATTGGCGATTGGACTCTTGGTTGATGATGCCATTGTCGTTGTAGAAAATGTTGAGCGTGTAATGCATGAGCAAGGTCTTGATCCAAGAGAAGCTACGCTTATTTCTATGAAAGAAATTTCAGGTGCGTTAGTTGGTATCGCAATGGTCTTGTCTGCTGTATTTCTACCGATGGCTTTTTTTGGTGGCTCCGTAGGGATGATTTATCGGCAATTTTCTGTAACATTAGTCTCAGCGATGGTACTTTCTGCTGTGGTTGCCCTAACTTTATCTCCAGCCTTATGTGCTACTTTACTTAGACCTAACAATCATCAGCATAAAAAGAGACGTTTCTTTACTTGGTTCAATCAAAAAGTAGAGCTAAGTCAGTCCAAATACCGTAATTTACTCGTTAAGATCATCAGTAAACCTAAAATATTTATGGTTTTATTTGTTGTGATCACTGCTTTATTAGGGTGGCAATACACACGAATGAATACCGGCTTCCTCCCACAAGAAGATCAGGGTTCTGTCATGGTCCAATTTAGTACGCCTGTGGGCTCGACCTTAACTGAAACCCAAGAAATAGGTAACCAAATTTCAGAGTATTTCATGACGAATGAGAAAGATAACTTGAACGTTATTTTTATGGTTATGGGACGAAATAATGCTGGTAGTGGTCAGAATGTAGGTATGGCATTTGCCAGTCTAAAACATTGGGATGATCGTAAGGGAGAGAATAATACTGCCGAGGCAATTATTTCTCGTGCAAATGCACATTTTCGCTCAATGAAACAAGCGCGGGTTCAAGTACTTTCTCCATCAGCGGTACGTGGATTAGGTCAATCCAGTGGTTTTGAATTATGGATGCAAGATGCTGAGGGTAAAGGGCGAGATGCTTTGTTAGCTGCGCAAAGTACGGTTCTAAAAGAGGCAAGTGCAGATTCTGGACTTGCCGCGGTTCGATTAAATGGACTCGAAGATAAATCTCAATTACAAGTCAATATTGATCAACGTAAGGCAAGTGCATTCGGTTTAGCACAGACTGATATTAGTAGTACTTTATCAACTGCATGGGGTGGTTCATATATTAATGACTTCATTGATAGAGGTCGTGTCAAACGCGTTTATTTACAAGGTGATGCGGCATATAGGTCATTACCACAAGACATTGGTCAGTGGTATGTAAGAGGAACGACAGGAGAGATGACACCATTTACTAGTTTCTCATCTGTTAATTGGCAAATGGGACCGCAGATGTTGCAACGTTTTAATGGTCTTTCATCTGTTCAGCTTCAAGGTTCTGCCGCAACTGGTGAAAGTTCAGGGGCTGCAATGAATAAAATGCAACAGTTAATTGATCAACAACAAGGCTTTAGTCTTCAATGGAGTGGCTTGTCTTATCAAGAAAAGTTAGCGAGTGGTCAGACGATTTGGTTATATTTGGCATCTATCATATTTATTTTTTTATGCTTAGCTGCATTATATGAGAGTTGGTCAATTCCATTCTCCGTTTTGCTTGTTATCCCTCTTGGATTAATTGGTGCTGTTATTGCAGCTAGTATTGCAGGATATGTTAATGACATTTATTTTCAGGTCGCGATGCTAACAACCATTGGTCTTTCAGCTAAAAATGCGATTCTTATTGTAGAGTTCGCAGCAGCGAAACTAGCAGAGGGTCAGTCATTAATAGAAGCTGTTATTGAGGGTGCATGTCAAAGATTAAGACCCATTATCATGACCTCATTGGCATTTGTTGCTGGTGTTTTACCACTGGCAGTTTCAACAGGAGCTGGTGCAGCGAGTAGAAGAGAAATTGGTATAGCTGTAACAGGAGGGATGATATCCGGCACATTGCTTTCAATTTTCTTTGTTCCATTATTTTTCTTTTTGGTACGTAAGGTATCTATAAGATTGAAAGTTTCTCCTAATAAATGATGTAAGGTCCTTACTTATATTATGTGCATTAGGATACTCAGTAACGTGATGTATAATCTTGGATCATCACGTTACTGAGCTGTGGCAACAATAGTGTTGTCTAGCCACAGTCTTGGATATCTTAGTTAACTTATGTTTATATAAAATCTAGTTCATAATTATAAGGAAAGGAGAAACATACTTATTAAATTTAATAATTTAAACTGATAATTTTCAAAAATAGTAAATTAAGTTCATGAACTAATGACAATGATCTCAACATACATTAATTACAGGACAAAACACATTTTCTGCTAAAAAACGGCTTTAGTGATAATAGAAGAGTTAGAAAAGTCATAACTTAATGGCTCAAAAAAACCTAAAAGCAAAATCAGTGATGGTTTTGCTTTTAGGGGAGTTAAATAAAATGATCTGCTTTAGCAAAACTAATTTTAAGGAACAATTACAAAATCAGGATTTGCTATAGCAAAAACAGCTTCACGGTCTGCAACTGGCGGATAAATCCATACCGTATTAATTTCTTGCTTAATTTTTTTCGCCTCGTGGCGCACAAATTGAACTTTTCGATCCCATCCTTCAGTGTAAAGTGCTCCCCATGGGCCTAAGTCGACACAAGTCACATACTTTGGTTGGCTATACGCATGTAATGGCAAATCTACCAATTCTGCCGCGGCATTGTAACCCGCTACGCGACCTAGGCTCATGGCATGCTGACATGACATCACGTTAAAATTACCTAAATTGTCGGTTGGAACTTTTACAGTATCACCCGTCACAAAAATATTTTTTGTCTCTGGTGCATGTAAATAAACATCACCTAAAATACGACCTAAATTATCTTTTTCACCTACAATTTGTGAGGTCAACGAGTTCGCTCGCATGCCCGCAGTCCAAATGACAGTTTCTGTTTCAATTCTTTCGCCGTTAGAAAGTGTTACTCCAGAAGCATCAAGTGCAGTAACGCGTAGCCCAGCTTTACCTTCAACGCCGAGTTCGCTAAGAGCTTCTCGAATTACCACTGCAGCTTCGTCACCCAATGCTGCACCAATTTCTGCTGATGAATCGACTAAAACCACACGAATATCAGTTTCAGCTAAAATGCTACACAGGCGTTCAGGCATTTCAGCAACTGTTTCAAGCCCTGTAAGTCCACCACCAGCAACGACTACGGTATTACGTGCCACACTTACAGGCTTATTGGCTAAACTTTTAAGATGCTGATCTAGTTTTTCAGCATCTGCTAATGTGCTGACACTAAATCCATAGTCTTTAAGCCCCGGTATAGGCGGCATATAGCCAGTACTTCCCGTTGCCAAAATAAAACGGTCATAGCTTAAAGTCTGTTTATCGCCCTGAGTTGTGGTAATCACAAGATTTTGGGCAGTAGTATCAATTTCATTTACCCAGCCAGCGACATATTTAACGTCAACGACATTTAATATGTCTAAAATATCAGGGTACATGTTTTCAAGTACAGCTTCATAAAGACGAGGACGAATATCCACATTTGGACTAGGGGAAACCATCACCACTTCGATATTTTGTTCTTGCGCAGCCAAATGAATTGCTCGTTGTGCGGCAAGTGCAGCCCATAAGCCAGCAAAGCCAGAACCTGCAATAATAATACGCTTACTCATTTGATTATCCTTTTGATAGGTTTTCGGACATGTAAATTCCAGCTCATCCCAAAATTTTGGGTGAGCGAATCCTTTCTCTGACTGTCCGAAAAATCTGAGAAGGCGTTTAAAACGTTTAGAGAAGTTTTACCTTAGGGATGAATACCCTATAAGCTCATTAGTCGGGCGTATCCCGTGATATTTTACTTTTCCGCATTTTTGTTGTTCTTCCTTCAATGCGTTCATTGATCCAGCCATTTACATCACTAAAAAAAACGTCGGGTGCATAACGGCCAAAACGGTCTGCAATATCACCAAGTGTATGAGCACCTAAAGCATCTCGCATGGCTTTTTCAGCCTGTAGCATAACTGCATGCACTGCACACACACCACTGGTTGCCCAATCGGGTGGGGCATTGTTAAAGACCGCACATTTTCCACGTACTTCTTGGCATTCAAAAAGCGGTTTTTCACCTTCAATTGCATTCACAATATCGAGAAAACTGATTTCGTGAGCAGATCGGGCCAGTAAATACCCGCCACGAACACCTTCTTGTGCCAAAACAAGTTTTGCCTTTTCAAGTTTAGGAAATATCTTGGCCATAAAGCTAGGAGAGACGCCTTGCAATTCAGCTAAATCCTTACTACTCAATGGTTTATCTTTATTATTTACAAGAAAAAGAAGACAGTGAATCGCATACTCGACACTACTAGTGATATAAGCCATTTCATTTCATAATTGATCAATTACAAACACAGACTAATGCAGTCTGTGTTTTAAGTCAATAATAAAACTAAGACAAAGTTAGTCCTAGTTTTATTAAAAGAAAATATAGAGGAAAACAATAGGGCTATATCACTGAATTTAAATACCTTTAAATGATAATTGAGGGACGTAAATAGTTCAAAATGATTGAAAAAATTACGAACGCCACCAATAATTTTCGACATTTGGCTGGTTTAAGTTCAATACTTCACCCATTTGAGGCGTACTAATCGCTAAGTTATTTTGCTGAGCCAAAGCCACGATACGTTCAAATGGGTCGTCCCAAGCATGAAGCGCCAAGTCAAAAGTCCCATTATGGACAGGCAACAAATGACGTCCTTTTAAATCGATATGCGCTTGTAAAGTTTGCTCAGGTTGCATGTGAACATCTGGCCATTCTGGATCATATGCCCCAGTTTCTAGCATGGTAAGATCGAAAGGACCATAACGATGTCCAATCTCTTTAAACCCATCGAAATAACCAGTATCGCCACTAAAAAACACCCGTAGATCATTATCAATAATCACCCACGATGCCCAAAGCGTTGCGTTGCTATCACTCATACCACGGCCTGAAAAATGATGGGCAGGGGTAGCAATCAGCTCAAGACCATCCACATGGGTTGTTTCCCACCAGTCAAGTTGCTGAACCTTTTCTGCTGGCACGCCCCATTTAATCAATGTGTCACCAACACCAAGTGGTGTTAAGAAGTGTTCAACTTTGTCTTTGAGTTGGATTACTGCATGGTAATCGAGATGGTCATAGTGGTTATGCGACAAAATCACGCCTTTAATGGGAGGTAAGTCCGCAATGCTAATCGGTGGTTGGTGAAAACGCTTTGGGCCAATCCACTGAAAAGGCGAGGCACGCTCAGAAAAAACAGGATCGGTTAACCAAAATTCATTACGTAATTTTAATAAAATGGTCGAATGCCCAAGACGAAATAGAGAACGGTCTGGGGCACTCATGAGTTGTTCTTTTGATAAACTTAACACAGGAATTTCTCGGTTTGGCACCGTATTTTTGGGTTTGTTAAATAGAAATTTCCACATTAAGCCTAGCGTTTTTCCGAAAGAATGTGTGTGCAGATTCGGCCGTGTATTGCTATATTTCCCATTGTATTGCTGTGATGACATGACGGGAAAAGGCAAGTCTGTTGCGTGTGAAATTGTCATTTTATTTTCCTTGAGTGGAACAAGCTATATCTGTAAATAAGAACTTGAGATAAGTGCTTATTTTGATTTATTTAAATGAGTATTTAATCACTCATTAATTAATTTAAAAAAATAAGAATGCTGCACATCCTTACTTTAGTCTTTATCTACATTGAAACTGCATGCCAAAACGCTTCAAAACCTGACTTCCGATAAAGATCAGCCTGAGAAGTGTCTTGGGCAATAAAGTTGAGTGTGACTTCGGCAAGTGCACCCAAAATCGAACCAATAAACAAGGGTGGATAATCTCTTAATTTGCCGTCATCGATATGTTCTTGAATAGTCCTAGTAAAATCACAAAAAGTTTGCATACCAATGTGTTTACTCTGCTCTGTAATTTGTTCTGAAGTCGACAACTGTGCCATCACTTTACGTTTGAGTGGGGCATCTAAACTCCAGTCCAAATAGCTTTGCCAGATATAAAACATTTGGCTTCGTAGGTCTGAGTTGTTCGGATAATTCAGCATTATGACCTGACGCAGTTCGGCCTTTAGCGAAAGGTATAATTGGTTAAGTAATTCCTCTTTATTACTGAAATAAGTAAATAAAGTACCTTCTGCTACACCAGCGACTTTGGCTATTTTTGAAGTAGATGCACGCTCTCCAAGTTCTGCCAATGTTTCAATAGCAGCATTTAAAATTGCATTACGTTTATCTTCACTACGAGGACGGGCCATAGACAAATATATTAATTGAGTGATTACTCAATCATACATAAAAATAGATAAAGCGCAAGATATATATTTTAAAAGGGATGGGCTTTTCAAGATCACAAGCTATAGCATCACATAGACAGGGCCACACAGCAAAGTTAGCGCTTTAATTAATAGTCATAATTATAATTTACGCAAGCGATAAGACGCGAGAAACTATTGATCAGTGTATGGAATCACATGAGTCAGATATTGCTTCTATTGAATAGAGCTATTTTTAAGTCTTTGATCTATATTTTAAAATTTAAATCACGGAAAACTTTTCAGAGATATGTGTAATTCTGAGTATCTGCTGTTACAGCATGTGTAAATTGCTAGATTCTCTCATCAGATTGTTTCAGTATAGATCCAGACACTCGAATTTACAGGATAATCATCATGATATTAAGATATCGTATATTTTTAAAATATCTTTCTATTTTAGGTTTTGTGGCAAGTTCTGCTGCGACTAGCGTAGCTTTCGGAAGTTCCGAGCAGGCATGGAACAAGCATGATCAGGAAATAAAAGCCGCTTGTATAAAAGCAAGTCAACTTAAAAATGCCAAGACAGTAAGCAATGTCATGCTGTTTGATGATCGTGTTGGATATTCGGCACTCTTGATTCAAGGAAAATATCCGCAAGCACATATGAAAAACAAAACAATGCAAGAACTGTGTTTATGGAATAAGACATCGAAGAAAGCTTATTTAACTGAAGCAAACATGAAAGTACATTGAAGTCATAACCATACAAAATCGAGTAGCGATCTGATTTCAGCATAACTTATATTATGTTACTTGGGATACTCAGCAACTTGAATATAATTTTACTGATTCAAGTTGATGAGCTGTAGCAACAACAGCGTTGTGTAGCTACAGTCTCTGATATTCTATTTAACTTAATCTTCACCTAGAATTTATTTCACAATTAAATTTATTTTTAATAAACAATAAATTTAATTACTTAGAGTACTAAAATAAAAATTTATAAAATATTTGGTTTATGAGCCTAGCTATGAATACATAGCTTCCTACTAAAAAGGTCTTAAGAATAGACTAAATTTGTCTAGGAGAGTGATGGCAGTCCACCACTAACTAACAGGTGTCTACAAAATCGGTGGCTATTCACCGTTTGAAGAATAATCAAGCTATAAATATGTTTATATCTAATATAATTCTTATTATTTTATTAATATCTTTCTTGGTTCTAGACTTATTTCATCATAAAAATGCGAGTTTAGAAATGCCGATTATTATCTATATTTTCACAATCACCGCCTTTGCTTTAGGCTTAGCAGAATTTGTTCCTATTGGTATCACAGATGTAATGGCAAATGGCTTAGGCGTGAATGTGGAGCAAACGGGTTCGATTATTGCAGCCTATGCCTTAGGTGCAACATTTGCAGCACCAGTATTAACTGCACTCACCAATGGTTGGTCACGTAAAAAAACCATGTTGGTTACGACCATTATTTTTACTTTAGGTAGTCTGGTGACGGCTTTTGCCAGTAGTTTGACTCTCATGATTATTGCCCGTTTTGTTGCCGGTATGGGGCATGGTCTATTTCTAGCTGTTGCTTCAAGCACAGCAGCAAAGCTTGCGGGTCCTGAAAGAGCAGGTAGTGCTGTCGCTATTGTCTTTGGTGGATTTACCATAGCAATGGCAATTGGTGTGCCATTAAGTACTTACTTAGGTGGTGTGATTGATTGGCGTCTGGTACTTGGTTTTATTGCATTGTTTGGAGCCATCGGTTTTGTTGGACTACTCATAGGTATGAAAGACCCATTGCATGCAGATAAAAAAATTGTATTTAGCTCAAAACAGGAAATCTTAACTATTTTTAATCCGAAGTTACTTTCGGGTGCTTTAGTGACCGTATTTGCCTATGCAGGTTCATTTGCAGCTTATACCTATATTGCATCTATGTTAACTGAAGTGACCAAAATCAGCCCAACAGCAGTACCGATGTATACATTGTTATATGGTATTTTCGCTGCTATTGGTAATGTTTTGGGTGGTAAAGCAACTGACTCTATGGGTGTCAATAAAGCGAATATCTTTATTATTTTAGGTATGATCGTAACTGCGTTCGGTATGTGGATCTTTATTGGTTCACCGATCATGATGGCTGTATTGGTGTCTTTACTTGGTTTATTCACATTTGGTGCAGTACCTGCCTTACAAGCACGTTTAATGGCTGTTGCTCAAAAATATGCACCGAATGCAGATAACGTTGCAGCAGGATTAAATATTGCAGGTTTCAACTCCGCGATTGCCTTTGGTTCAATTTTGGGTGGTTTAACCATTAGTCATGTTGGTTTAAGTTTTACTGGGGTTACTGGCGCAATCTTGTCTGCGATTGGTTTGATGATTTTAATCGCTCAAATTCAGAAAAATATAGCAATAGACGCTGTTAAAAACTAATGATACTGATAGAAAAGAAATCCTCGGATTTCTTTTCTATTTTTTATGGATTCAATCCCTTAGAATAAGTTGAAGAGCCAGAATAAATGATCAAACTTATGAGTCGTCTAAGTCACTTAAGAACATTTTTAGAAGTCTATCGGTCTAAGTCTTTTTCTAAAGCGGCTGAAAGTTTAGCTATTACTCAACCAGCAGCATCTTTACATATTCAGTCTTTAGAAACATTTATTGGAAACAAACTTTTCATAAGACAATCTCGTGGAGTTGAACCAACCACAGCGGCGGACGAATTGGCTCGCTCGATTGCTCCGAATATTGATGCACTTGAGCTTAAATTATCTTCTTTTAAACTCGGTAACATTCATGGCGGAACTATACATTTAGCAGCTCCTGCGGATTTTTTATATTATTGTCTAACGAAACCTATGCTTTCTCTTATGGAACAAGGTTTTAGTATCCGATGCCAAACGGGGAATCGTCAAAAAATCTACGAATTGCTCCAAGATAAATCAACTGATTTAGTCATTACTGCGTCAAGACCTGACGAACAACAATTTGAGTTTTCAGAATTATTAACAGAAAGATTTATCTTAGTTCATGCACCAAGCTTAAGTCACAAAATAGGAAAAAAATCAAATAAAGAAGTGTTGTCTCAGATACCTCTCATTGCATTTGATGAGGATCTACCTTTAGTTCGGAATGTGTGGGCTAATTTATTTGGAACTAAAGTAGACATGCTTGCTTCATTTATTGTTCCAGATTTACGAACAATCAAGCAGTTATTGGTTAATGGACAGGGGTGGTCTGTTCTTCCAGATTATCATTGTGAGCAAGAACTCAAAGATGGAACTTTGATTGCAATGAATAGCAGAATTGAAGCACCTACTAATCAACTGTATTTGGTTTGGCAGAACGGTGTGCAGAAACCTAATATTACTTTTGTACGTGAATATTTATTAGGTTTTTTCAATTCAAAGTGATAACCCAACATTAGTATATTCCATATGTTATTGAGGCTAGGGTTTTGATAGCTACGATTTCTGTTTGGCTTTTTGGCGTAAGACATACAAATATAAGCTTTCTACTTTTTCACGTGCCCATGGGGTAGTACGTAAGAATCGCAATGATGACTTAACACTTGGATCTATGCAAAAACATCTAATTTCAATTTTACGACTTAAGCCTTCAAAGCCATCGTAGTAATCCAATAATTCATCCAAAATGTCAGCAAGTTTTTTGCCATGTAGAGGGTCATTGGAGGCGTTCATAATAGATCAACCATATTTTGGGAGACCACCATTATAACCTGAGCTAGTTGAAAAATGAGAGGGTTGGAATTTAAGTGTAATTAACATAGAAAATTACGGCCTATTTTCTAGTTAACTTTTTTCTAAATATAAATTAGTCAAATTCTAATAATTAGGTAGCCATTGCAGGACATTGCAAACAACATGTGAGTAGACAACTTACATAATATTGTATTTAACATAATAGGTTCGTTATGCGACTTCCAAGCTTTATCTTAGGTGATTTCCAAAGTCTATTTTTAGTTCTTTAGCAGTTGGTATAGCAGGGTATTCAGCATTTAATCTTCTACCAGTTTTATTTATGTTTTTCTTTCTGCTTGGATTTATTCTTATAAAAACCAATTCATCAGGTTCATTTCTATGATTGATTTCACAAATCATTACTGTGCCAAATTTCTCAATAATTGTATGTTTTGGAAAGGTTTTTTTAACTAATTCTTTTAAGTTTCTTTCGCCTGATTTCTTGTTTTTAATTACAAAAAATCCAATTACTAAGATTACTATTGCAATTAATGCTATTTCCATAATTAATCCATTTAAAAGATGGGTGATTTCTCACCCTAAAATTTAGTCATCTTGGTCTATATAAATAATTAATCTGCTTTTTTTATTTCATCAATATATTTTGTTACATCTTTTGCAGTAATTTCTTTTAAATGCTTATAAATCAATGCATTGATAACATCAGCTTCTTCTATTCTTTCTTTAGTTTCGACAATAAAGTCTATTGATTTCTTTTTGATATCTTCAACGAATTCGCCTCTAACTCTATAAGCTTTTGATAAATCAACTTTTTTCATACCAGTCCTGTTTCAAAGTTATGTGTAACACCGTTATTGTGTCACGTATTGTTATGTATTTTGTAATGCTGTAATATTCCTTTGTAAATATTACACGTAATGCGGTAATGACATGCTTTCATTCAATACAAAACAAGAATTCATCCAGTGCGCTTTTGAAACTGTGGCGAAGATCGTATCTGACCAAGGGCAGATTGCTTTAGATGCAATGACACCTGCGATTTCTACTCAAAGATGTTTAAGTCATTTAGCTTTTGTATGTCATGAGTGGTCATACGATCCGACAGTGATCGACACGTATGCAAACCTTTATAAAGAATCAAATTCAGAATTAATTGAAGCATTTGGGGAAGACTAATGAAAAATTCTCAATTATTTGCTTTGGCTGTTCTTCTTTCTGTTCTTGTCGCATTCGTACATTCTTGTGTAGTAGGTGCTTAACAATGAAAACAATACTTTCCCAAATCCAAGAATTTGATTCTGCTTATCTGTCTATATCTGAAATATTCAATGCTGAAAAAGAGATTTCACACGAAATTTATGCACGTACTGCATTCGGTGAAGTGTCTTTAGCTGATTCCCAAATTCTTACAAACATGTTGCAGGGCATAACTAAAAATAAGCTATCTGCTTTTGAAAATGCTCTTGTTCAGCCAAAGAAAAAAGATGATCAGTCTATAGCTGAAATATTTGTACAAAAAATATCCATACCCGCTAAAAACACGGCAGTAAGTGGCCTTGGGACCCCCTTTTATAATATGCGGGTAACGATGCACAAAATATGATCATAATAGGGGTGTTTTAGATGGATCCATGGTTAGGTGTTGGCGTTCTAGTTGTTGTATTTCTTTATTACGGTGTTAAATATTTATATAGATCGATGCGTGATCAAGTTGAAGAATGATTGGCATAATATTACACAATGAACAATAGGCATGTTTGGAAAACTACGTTTTACAATAGAAATATTGGGGTGTTACAAAAGTCAGATTACATATTCATGCGTGATTCACTGGAGCAGTATTTAGATGCAATCAGGGAACTAGACATAGACAATTACGATGAAATAGATCAACTCAAATTATTATTTATAAAATTAGATCATCACATAGATAGGCTGAGGTAATTGGCATAAAATTCATTTAGATCGCGAAAAATGAACTAAGTTATTGATTTTACTTTTCAGACCTGTATTTTACTGGCAAAATATTACATAGCGCAGGATTTTGCATAACGAATATTATGTTACTTAGGATAGTCGGCACCGTGAATTATAATTTCTAAATTTACGGTGCCGATCTGTGGCAACAATAGCGTTGTGTAGCCACAGCCTTTGGTATCTTATTTAACATAATA
>NZ_KB849283.1:688454-2339982 GCF_000368145.1 Acinetobacter guillouiae CIP 63.46
TATACATTATACGAAATGGTATAATTATACCTTTGATAACTCAGGAGTTTTTTGATCTTGAGCTTTCTTTTCTTCTAACTGCAATGGCTTACCGTCACCAGTTGTCTTGTAATAAATATTGCGATCCATGGTTGATTGCTCAATCGGCAAATAAATTTCCCGACCACGATAAGACATGTAAAAATCTTTCATATGATGGTGATCTTCAATTACTTTTACGTTCTGTGAACACGGAACCATTTTTTCTAAACCACGGTCATAACGTTCAGATTCGAAGATCAGGCGCATGTTTAGCCCTTTTTCGTTTGTTGATTGTTCAACATTTATAAGTTTTGCTTTGAAGATTAATTGAGACATGAGATTCACCTTAAGATACGAGTTTTAATTGACGTTGATTGAATGTAGAGACAGGCTCTATAAAGTTTGGCGGTACTTGAGTTTCGAAATTGATTTCTACGAGTTTGATAAACGGTATGACGTTGTTTTTAGAGTCAATATGAAGATTCTGTAAATAAGCTTTTGAATAACCAGCAAGAATCAAATCTGCCATTTGTGCAAAGAACTGGGATTTTCCATATTGTTTTTTCATTGCTTCACAGCCATGAATTTCTAAAGCACAATAAAAGTTAAATAGATTCCTTGCCTTAGTTGTACTAACACGACCTGTAGGCGTAACAGTACCAAAGACATTGCACAGAGTTTTAAAGATAGAATCGTGATCAGTAGTTTTCATGGCTGAACCCTCAAGGGCTTTGAATATTTCAGAATTTGCTTTGACCCATAGGTCTTTTAAAAAATCAGGATTTTCACGTTGGTGGCGTATAAGTTGAAATAAATTCGTTGGTAAACCGAGTTCTTTTAAAACATATTTCTTGATACCGGTTTCAAAGCGTAACAGCCCTTTTGCCCACGCTTGTAAATCAGGATCAGACATAACTTTGACAACACGTAAAGCACATTTATCATTAGCTTTTGATAACTTGATTTGTTCTTCTAGTTGATTCTGAAATTCATTAAATTTGCCGTAAACTTTACGTGCATAGCGTTTTGATCGTTCTGAACCGAAATAAATTGTATTCTTATAAACAATCTCTTTTTGTGATTTACGGATATGTCTTGAAGACATGTTACGCATAAAATCAAGGGCTTGTGCTACTTGGTTTTCATCTTTTAAACGTGCTGAATATGTTGCATCAAGCTGTAGAACTTCTGTTTCAGAAATACAAAGCATCGAGTAAAGCGTAGGATGTGATTCAGCAAGATAACCAAGCATTTCCATTGCACCTTCTTCAATCCAGTCAGAACCATAAACATTGTGACCTTGCAGAATCTTTGCTGGTGAAGCCTTGAGTTCAACATGTGGGTAATAACGACCCTCATGAAAGAATTTAAAAGCCATAGCTGTATGAGATGTGGGTAATCTTTCCCAACCATGATTTAAAACACGATGTTGAGTTTTACCCTCTTCATCTTTGTAGACATCCCAAGAACCAACTTTTTTAAGATCAAGATCAAGCATGTCAAAACCTAAAATGCAATGATTACCGTCTTCAGTGATATCAACTAAAGAAGCATCAATAGGAATATGCATTACGATTTTGTCTAACATAGCTAATATCCACATGCATGCAAATATGCATAAAGCGGAACTTAACACAAATATGCAAGTATGCGCAATACATGCATGCAAAAATACATGTATGATTTTCCACATGTTGATACTGGTATGAAAAAAATGGTTCAAAGCGTTCGAATAAACGATCAAGAGCAAGAAATGCTCAGAAAGAAAGCAGTTGAATTAAACAAAATTTTAATTCAAAAAGGACAACAGCCATTAAGAGATAGCGAGCTAATACATATTCTTGTAGAAGAAGGTTTAGAGCTATTGGAAGTTAGTAACAGCGGTACAGTGAAAATAATAAAGTAAGAAATAGTCCGAAATTCCGGAGTTAAGTCCACACTAGAGATGGTGGACTTTTTCAAGTCTGCCCTTTCACTTAGCTCTGTCCTTCGCCTCCTCCTCCTCGTACCTCGTCGTCGTCGTTGGCGTCCATCACAGAAAGAAGTCGCATAATGCGGATTGATGTTAAATGCACTGCATTTCTTAAAAAAGAAAATGCCATTTTCTGATCGGGAAAATGACATTTTAATAAGGTGCAATGCAAGTAACATAATCACGCAGTTACATTATGCGAAATCAGTCTCTTAATAAAATAATCATATGACAGATACAAAAGGCTAAAAGCAAATGAGCGTAGATAGTAGGCTCACCATCATTATAAAATATTTTAAATACCCAATATGGGTCATAATTTATTGTAATATTTTGCCAGTCCATTTCACTACCTATAAAAAATTTCAAAGACTTAAACAAAAATTTCAGATCGGAAGGAAGATAATGCCAATCATTCTTCTAGTTCTTTCTGTTGATGAGATTCAATTTCTTCATTTAAAACTAGCTTATGACAAAACCAACAAAACGTATATTTGGCTTCAATTTTTTTAAGCACTAGTGATGCAGAATACCCACCATCCTCTCTCAATGCCCAATATATCGAATTAAGTTCGTCTAAGTTAAATTCCATTGCTATTTCTCCAGTTCGCGCCTACGGACGCTCTATTTCGACCGTTTTAAGTCATATGGGAGCTTGTGATCAGGAAGAAGAATTTCAATGTTTTAATGGATATTCGTCACTCGTAGACACTCGTTCATCATTCTCCAGTAAAGAAAAATAAACCAGCAAAAATATAAAGTAATACGAGAAGCAAAAACCATATTCTAAGAAAAAAATTAATCATATCAACTCACTACCTGAGCCTGTAATTGGGGTTGTACATCATTATTCGCTATTTCCACCTGTTTGGGAATATCCGATTGAGAAGCTTGTTGAACAGTGTTCGTACTATTGCTTTGAGTATTGAATTGAGCATTGTTTTGTACCTGTTGGGGAGATTTTGTATAGTCAAACAGTCGTTCACCGTTTAACCATCTTTTACAATCAGCTTGTGAAATACTTGGCATTCTGTTGCCCTGTTGATCAAAGGCGTAGTATTTACCATCATATTTAGAACAACCTGTTAACTTAGGATAATCAACAACTTGTATTCTTGCTTGTGGTTTAAAATCATAGGGCTTTGAAGAATCATATGTAACAGCACCATCGTTTGTTATAGAAGCGTTGTTTTTAGACATGTCATTAAACCACTGTACACATTCAGGCTTTTCGACATTCACACCTTTTCTACAATCTTGTTCAAGAACTAGAGGCTGTTGTGTTGCCGAATTGGCTTGTGTTGGAATTTCCTGTTTTATGCTTTGTTCTTGCATTGTTTCTTCTTTTTTATCAGGTTGAGATTTTACCCAAAGCCAACCAGTCGCACCGATCACAAGCACAAGCATCCAAATTGCATTGATGATCTTCATCGGAATTTTAATTTTACCGTGAGAATCTTCACCACCATTGGAGCTTTTGTACATACCAAACAGGTTTTTAGGATAAGTAAACGTACCTGAATCCTCTGCATCTGCCTTGGTCGATTTGGTATTAGGGTTGAGTTGATGATATTTCCACATCCACCAAGTCGCCATTTTCATGCCCATTGGTCTGTGTAAATGGTAATGCGTTCCCACCATGTCCAATACGTCAACATTCAGCAATCTAGGGGCTTGTGTGATGTAAATAATATCCAAGAAATCAGCATGACGATGGGTTTGTAAAAACTCTACTTCCGGATGGTTTTCGTTTTTAACAGGATGTTTGTACTTTTTTGAGAAATGTGAAATCTTTTGCGCTTCATCAATCACAACCAATGAACGTGCTGGATAGTCCTCAAATTTGTCTTTGAGCGGTTGTGCAGTATCTAGACGTAAACCATCAATGTTACTAAAAATGTTCCAAGGGTCAGTTTCATTGACACGTTTAAATATCTCATTCACTGCCCAAAGGGTTTTTCCTGAGCCTGGAGTCGCTGTAATTAAATAAATCATAGTTTCCCCTTAGGCTTTTGAGAACGACATGCTTGTGCTGGTGATCATGGCACGTGCAATAAATGCTGAAATAACAATAGAAATGCACTGATCTAAACCACTTACACCAACGAGTGAAGCCAAGTCACCCACGATAAAAAAATCACTCATAAAGCGATTAATCAGGTAGTTAATAACACCTAAAATGATGGTTCCCGAAACAAGCGAAATGCCAGCACCTTTTAATATACGTTTTAGAAACCCATCACCGAAGCTATCAAGTAATTGTTTGAGTAATTTACCCATTTCGAGCAGCTCCTATGACAATGTAAGCAGCATAAAGATATGAACAAGCAACAAGCGCAGGACGAGCAAGAATAAGCACTTGACACAATGGCGTCATATCAAATGAGAAGTTAACGGATACACCAGACAAGCTGATTGTGTGTTGTTCAGGAATTGGACATTGTCGTGATACAGCAAAGCGATCTTTTGAGAATATTGATGTGTCAAATTCATCAGGCTTTTTTATTTCAATATCATTTGAATCATCTTTATCAGGTTGCTCTTTTGTCCAGTCAAACCAGTCCTCTACCTTTTGCCAAAATGTTCTTTCTTTCTCTCGTTGAGCTTCTTCTTGTTGTCTTGCTATTTCTTCTCGTTGCCAAGCGACTTGTTCAGACTGACGTTGAGCTTCAGCTTGTTTTGAATCTTCTTTATATTTTTTGTACCATTCACATACAGTTACAGCCCATGAGCAGAATTCAGGAAGTGTAAAATCTTCACCAACACTCGGTTTTTCAGGGTCGTAAACGTCAGGTTTTCCGTCTCCATCCGTGTCCACATTTGGTTTAGGTTTTGTGCTTCCAGTAGGGTCTGTTTCAGGAATTGGAGGAGCATTATCTAAAGCATCTGCTGTAGATTCGGGAGCTTGACCACCTGCAGGATTATTAGGGTTATATATGTCAGGTAATACTTGTGGTGCTTCAGGTGAATTATTTACTTCATTACCGATTTGGGTTTCTGAAACAGGGACTAATTCTGTAGATGGTTGATAATTTGGATTTTTATAATAATCATACGGAGTTGGATAAGATACACCATCTTTACGTGTTATTGTACATTGACCCTTCATAGTACTCGGATCAACTTTAGTACAACCTCCGATTGAAGCACCGAGCAAATATCCAGCTTGTTGATTCGTTGCTAAATACAAATTAGCAGCGTCTTGTGCTGATTTACCAATATTTCCACTTACACCGTAAAGATATTCCCAATTCTCAATTGTATTTTTTACAGGCTTTTTAATTACACCGTTATCAATAACCCAGCCAACACCTTGGATAATTCCGTAAACAACAGCACCTAAAAGTCCTAAACGAGCCATAGAGGCTACTGTTGAACCTGTTGCGCCTGCTGTGACAGGAACACGAGCTTTATAAAAAGGGTCATTTGATGCAACGGCTGTTGCACGTTTAGCAGTTACATCTATCACTTTTGCGACAGACTCATAGACAACTTTTTCGACTACCCATTTTTCAGCGCCTGCAAATGTTAAAGACGGAGTAAGGCATATTGTTAAGGACAATAAAAACACAAGGAATTTTTTCATTTTCATTTCCTTAGCAATAAATAAAAACAGACAGACATAAGAATTAAATAGAAGAATCCGAAAGACATTTTTTGATCTCCAATAAAAATGGGGAGCGAACTCCCCAAGTTTATTAAGTACGGTTGAACGCTTGTTTGACGTAGCCCCACACTTGAATTGTTGCGTTTGGAATGATCTTTGCAGCACCGATCAAAGCGATAACAGCAACACCAGTAGCAATTACAGCAGTACCCGCAGAAACGTCTGGACCCTCAGCAAATGCACTTGTTGAAGCTACAAATGGAGTAGCAACAATCAGAACTTTTTGAGCTAAGTTAAGACCTTTTTTTGGAGTTTGGTTTTGATTTTTCATGATTATTTACCTTTAAATGCGTCATTGATGACGTTGTAGAGAAATACAGTTGCAAAGCAAACAGCGACTTGAGATAGCAATAAATTCGCATCTGCAACCGATATATTCAGTAAGTTAAACTCAGGTTCAACTTGCTGAATCCAAGCGACACATGTCTGGACTCGATCCACTAGTTGTATTGATTCGCAGACATATGCCATGTTTTAAAATCCTATTTACAGTTGTAAAAATGAATAAAATAGAGATTCTGATCTTGTAGAACACAACCGCACTTCTTGCATTTATATATTGATTGTGTCATTATAAAATACTCTAAGTTATTGATTTATTTACATATTATACATTATACGAAATGGTATAATTATACCTTTGATAACTCAGGAGTTTTTTGATCTTGAGCTTTCTTTTCTTCTAACTGCAATGGCTTACCGTCACCAGTTGTCTTGTAATAAATATTGCGATCCATGGTTGATTGCTCAATCGGCAAATAAATTTCCCGACCACGATAAGACATGTAAAAATCTTTCATATGATGGTGATCTTCAATTACTTTTACGTTCTGTGAACACGGAACCATTTTTTCTAAACCACGGTCATAACGTTCAGATTCGAAGATCAGGCGCATGTTTAGCCCTTTTTCGTTTGTTGATTGTTCAACATTTATAAGTTTTGCTTTGAAGATTAATTGAGACATGAGATTCACCTTAAGATACGAGTTTTAATTGACGTTGATTGAATGTAGAGACAGGCTCTATAAAGTTTGGCGGTACTTGAGTTTCGAAATTGATTTCTACGAGTTTGATAAACGGTATGACGTTGTTTTTAGAGTCAATATGAAGATTCTGTAAATAAGCTTTTGAATAACCAGCAAGAATCAAATCTGCCATTTGTGCAAAGAACTGGGATTTTCCATATTGTTTTTTCATTGCTTCACAGCCATGAATTTCTAAAGCACAATAAAAGTTAAATAGATTCCTTGCCTTAGTTGTACTAACACGACCTGTAGGCGTAACAGTACCAAAGACATTGCACAGAGTTTTAAAGATAGAATCGTGATCAGTAGTTTTCATGGCTGAACCCTCAAGGGCTTTGAATATTTCAGAATTTGCTTTGACCCATAGGTCTTTTAAAAAATCAGGATTTTCACGTTGGTGGCGTATAAGTTGAAATAAATTCGTTGGTAAACCGAGTTCTTTTAAAACATATTTCTTGATACCGGTTTCAAAGCGTAACAGCCCTTTTGCCCACGCTTGTAAATCAGGATCAGACATAACTTTGACAACACGTAAAGCACATTTATCATTAGCTTTTGATAACTTGATTTGTTCTTCTAGTTGATTCTGAAATTCATTAAATTTGCCGTAAACTTTACGTGCATAGCGTTTTGATCGTTCTGAACCGAAATAAATTGTATTCTTATAAACAATCTCTTTTTGTGATTTACGGATATGTCTTGAAGACATGTTACGCATAAAATCAAGGGCTTGTGCTACTTGGTTTTCATCTTTTAAACGTGCTGAATATGTTGCATCAAGCTGTAGAACTTCTGTTTCAGAAATACAAAGCATCGAGTAAAGCGTAGGATGTGATTCAGCAAGATAACCAAGCATTTCCATTGCACCTTCTTCAATCCAGTCAGAACCATAAACATTGTGACCTTGCAGAATCTTTGCTGGTGAAGCCTTGAGTTCAACATGTGGGTAATAACGACCCTCATGAAAGAATTTAAAAGCCATAGCTGTATGAGATGTGGGTAATCTTTCCCAACCATGATTTAAAACACGATGTTGAGTTTTACCCTCTTCATCTTTGTAGACATCCCAAGAACCAACTTTTTTAAGATCAAGATCAAGCATGTCAAAACCTAAAATGCAATGATTACCGTCTTCAGTGATATCAACTAAAGAAGCATCAATAGGAATATGCATTACGATTTTGTCTAACATAGCTAATATCCACATGCATGCAAATATGCATAAAGCGGAACTTAACACAAATATGCAAGTATGCGCAATACATGCATGCAAAAATACATGTATGATTTTCCACATGTTGATACTGGTATGAAAAAAATGGTTCAAAGCGTTCGAATAAACGATCAAGAGCAAGAAATGCTCAGAAAGAAAGCAGTTGAATTAAACAAAATTTTAATTCAAAAAGGACAACAGCCATTAAGAGATAGCGAGCTAATACATATTCTTGTAGAAGAAGGTTTAGAGCTATTGGAAGTTAGTAACAGCGGTACAGTGAAAATAATAAAGTAAGAAATAGTCCGAAATTCCGGAGTTAAGTCCACACTAGAGATGGTGGACTTTTTCAAGTCTGCCCTTTCACTTAGCTCTGTCCTTCGCCTCCTCCTCCTCGTACCTCGTCGTCGTCGTTGGCGTCCATCACAGAAAGAAGTCGCATAATGCGGATTGATGTTAAATGCACTGCATTTCTTAAAAAAGAAAATGCCATTTTCTGATCGGGAAAATGACATTTTAATAAGGTGCAATGCAAGTAACATAATCACGCAGTTACATTATGCGAAATAATATAAATTAAGTAATTGATATAAATGGTTTTAATAATTATAAAATTTAAACCTGAGCCACGCTAATCTCAATTTATTAAGATTTAAAAGCTATCAATAAATCTAGAAATGAATTTTATCTCGATGCATCTCTACAATCGTTAACCAAGCTTTGGTTGCTGGACTCATTGCTACAGTCGTATTCCAAGCCATACTCAATGTCCAATGTAATTTAGGCTCATTAAGGATTGCTGAGCAAAACTTCCCCGGATCTAACTGATCACAATAAATTTTGGGCAATATGGCAATCCCCATATTAAACTCCACCATTTTGGTGATAAAGTCCCACTGGCTACTTTTACACACCACTTTGGGTTCAAAACCTACAGAATTTGCAGCCTGTATAATCATCTTATTTAACGTAAAAGAATCAGCGTAAAGTAAAAAAGTTTCTTCCTTAAGTTCATGCAAATTCACTGAATCTCGTTGATTCCAATGTGAATTTTTCTTTGCTAATAAACACATCGGTGAATCTATCACAGGAATTGCCGCAAAACTTGGCCTTAAATTACCGAGTAAAATCCCAACATCAATACTTTTATCAGCAATTGCTTCCTCAATACCATTAGCACCAACTTCTAAGAATTTCAATTGAATATCAGGATAATTTTGGTGAAATAAAGCAATTAAAGGACTAAGTAATACCGAACCTAATGGTGGTAAGCCGATGGTTAATTTCCCTTTTTTTAACTGCTGTACTTGATCAATATTATCAAATATTTGCTTTTGTTCATTTAAGATATTTAAAGCATGTTGATAAATTAATTCACCAATATAGGTAAGTACAACTTCCCTTTTTCTTCCAGCTTCACCTTTTTTAAACAAAGCTGTGCCAAGTTCTTCTTCTAAATGTTTAATTGATTTACTGAGTGTAGGCTGTGTCATAAACAAACGATCCGCAGCCAAAGTAAAACTTTCGCAATTGACGATTTCTACAAAAATTTTAAGATTTTTAATGTCCATTAATTATTCCAAAATCGCATAATTATGGTTTAATTATTCATAATATGATGTGATGTTTGCAACTAAAATAACTCATCTTTTTAAAATATCTGCAATAAAATGTCTACGCATACTCAAAGCCACCAAATTTCATCAATTTATAAAGTCATATTGCAAATTGGGCTTTTAATTTTGATTTGGTGGATTGGTTCAATCATTCAAAAACAATTTAATTTACCTATTTCGGCAGCTGTGATTGGCTTATTTATGGTTTTGATTGGGCTCATGACAGGTATTTTTAAGTTAAATTGGATTAAATCAGGCTCAGATTTCATTCTAGGTGAATTGGTACTATTTTTTATTCCTTGTTTTATCGGGTTAATGAAATATAAAAACTTATTTATGACTGAGGGTTGGCAACTGATTGTTGTGGTTGTACTGGGTACAATTTGTGTGATGGTATTTACTGCTTATAGTGTGCATATAGGTTTTAAACTAGAGCGGAAGTTGAAACAACGTCATGTTCATAAAACCGTACATGTATTACAGGGAGATAAATAATGTCTGCCATTTCAATATTTTGCCTAGTGACCACATTAGTCGCATATGTGTTGGTCAAAAAACTTTATCGTAAATTTCCATACTTAATTTTATCTCCAGCAATTTTGGTTCCGATTGTTTTAATCACCATTTTACTGTCAGCACATGTTTCTTATGATGCTTATATGCTTGATAGTCAGTGGATTATATGGATGTTAGGGCCTGCAACTGTTGCCTTTGCAATCCCAATTTTTGAATATCGCCAAATCATTAAAGAACATCTCATTTCAATTTCTATGGGTGTGGTCATTGGTATGCTTGCTGGGATGATCAGTGCATTCTACCTTGCCAAGTTATTTCATTTTGACCAAACAACAACCTATAGTCTAATGGCGCGTTCAATCTCTACACCATTTGCAATGGAACTAACAACCCATATCGGCGGTTCTGTTGAATTGGTGATTTTATTCACCATGATTACTGGGGTGACTGGTATGTTAATTGGTGATTTGGTATTGGGTGGATTAAGACTGAAATCAAGCTTTGCACAAGGTGCGTCTTTGGGTAATGCAGCACATGGTTTTGGTACAAGTAAAGCTTATATGCGTGATAAAGATGAAGGTGTTATTGCCAGTTTAACCATGGTTTTAGCTGGTATTTTTATGGTATTGGTTGGACCTTTTATTGTACACCTCATTGTCTATTTACTAAATTAATCCGTACAGTATCGTTTTGAATGTTCTGAATCTCTTTTCTGCAAAGAGATTCATTTATCTTTGAATCATTTGTAATGTTTTAGGTAAAAAATTAATCAATAGCAGGCCAAGCAAGGCTGAAAATCCAGCAATAATAAAAATATATTCTCCTGATAATTTTTCCCAATATTGCCCAGCTAAGATGCTGCCAGATGCAACGCCAAGTCCCCACATGGTACTGTATAGTGCTTGCCCTCTGCCCTGTTGTTTGGCTGCAAAGTTCTGCAAAATGACCCGCATTGCAATAATATGAAATAAACCAAAACTAAATGCATGAAAAGTTTGAGAAATAAATTGAATAATGAAATTTTCTGAAAATAAACCCGCTAATATAAATCGAATACTGGTCATGATTAAACAAAGTGCGACTAAGCTTCGCCATGAAAAACGATTTAGGAAGAAATTTGCATAGTTAAACATGATAATTTCAGCAATCACTCCAACTGACCATAAAAAGCCAATCTGAGTTGTACTGTAACCAGCAAGTTTTAAATAATTACTATAAAAACTATAAAATGGTGCTTGTGCAAAAAGCATAATAAATTCAATGATAAAAAATGAAAAAACCACAGGTCTTTTTAGAATGGGAAGCAATGGTTCTAATATTTTTTGTGCACTCGGTGCTGTGCTGGGTTCCTTAATCGAAAAGGACCAAATAAAAGCTGTAAATGCAATACATAACAACATCATTGGTAAATATTGAATTGCAATAACTTCTAAAATCGCACCGATACTAAATACGCCAATAATAAATCCAATAGAGCCCCATTTTCTAATTTTTCCATACAATGCTGTATGTTGATTACCCAGCCAAAACAGCGTTACACCTTCAAATTGCGCAAGTATGGCATTTTGAAAGAAGCTAAAAATCAGCATCAGAAATGCAATCGATTGCATATTATTGGGAATAATAAAAATCAAAAACCAAATTGTAGCTTCCATCCAAGTTGCCACACGAACCCACAACATTCGTTTGCCCGTTTTATCTGCGATAAATCCCCAAATAAAGGGTGCAAATATACGGGTTAAAATGGCTATAGACGACAGTAATCCGATTTCTTGATAATTAAATCCTTGATCTTGAAGATATAAGCTCCAATACGGCAAAAAAGTTCCAACTATTGAATAATACCAAAAGTAGAATCCACTCAGTCTGTATTGGATTGGCATAGATTGCATGTCGTTGCATTCACTTGTATTTTCAAACAGTTAGAGGAATAAAGCGTTGTATAAATTTGTACTCAAAAGCACTCATCCGTAGTTCAACTGTATACTGCTAAAAAAACATTATTTTTTCAAAAACCCATAATACTCTGTTATATATTTAATGTCTTTTAATAAAAATATATTTTGCTTATTTGGTAAAATTGCTGGATTCGTAACAGACTTACGAGGCACTAAATTTAACGCAAAACACCTAACACCTTGATAATTGTCAAAGATTGAGCTGTTAATCTCGATATTACTAGATCTAGATTTGGGTTGGTTATTGTAGAAAAAGATCATGGATATGTTGTATATATATATTTAACAGCCAATAACTCGGAAAAAGCAATTTAGACTTATTATATTGCAAATCAGTGTTTTACTTTATAAGTATAGGAAGCTATCAAATTATATTTAGATTAGTTTGTTATGATTGATATTCAAATAATACAGTAAATTAAATCTTAAACAAAAAAGTATAATCTGTAAATTAATAAGAATAAATTATGCTCTCTAAGTTTATATTTAGTGATTAAAAAATCAAAATAACAATTTAAAAATATTGGAACCCCCAAATTTCTCTTCGCTTGGGTTGAATTTGTTCCACTAGTAAAAATAAAGTAAATAAAGGCATTATATACATCATTGGTTTCATCCACGCTATACATAACCACATAAATGGCCAACAAGCTCCTACGCAGTACCAGGCTTTTTTAATTCCAAATTTAAAATTATCAATACCAGACTGAAGCCCAAAAGGATTAATGTTTGCAGGAAGATGACAGCGATTTAGACTGATTTTTTTATATGGAGTTATCTGCCATAGAACTAAAACAACAATAATCAAGCATGCCAATATTATTTGGTTATGTAATAATTCATTTAAATAATGTGTCAAAATTGAGAGTAAAACACCAATAAGTGTCCAAAAAAATATATAGCCGATAAAAAACAATATTAAACATAACTTCCTTTTTCTCTTAAAGTTCTTTTTCTGAACATCCTCCACAGATAAAAAAAGTAATGGTAACATCATTGCTATCAACATCAAAAACCAATGCATATTAATAGTGTTATGAATAGCTGATAAAATAAAATTTTCATTATAATTAGTTTGATGTACATGATGAGAATGCTCACCATGTACAAACTCTACAGCAATAGATTGCTCCATTGACAGTAAATTCTGAAAAATTAGCCACAACCAGACCAATAAAGCAATTTTCATTACAATTATAAAAGATTTTCTTTTAAATAAAGAAAAGTAGTTTTTAATCTTCATGGCTATTTAAACTCATCAGTTATCTTGATGAACAGTGATTTTTTCAATACTGAGTGTTGATTTTTGACTTAAACCAATAGGTTCAACATAAAGTTGTAAATCATCTAATTCTTGAATCTGATTATTAAGATAAAGCTCATCAACATATTCTGTAATATCGATAGATAAATTGATCCCTAAACCAGAATGTTCTCCATTTTGTTTAGATGCATTGATTAAACCAAACAATGCAACGGATTTTAAAGTCTGCTGATTTGGTGTTTTTATTGATAAAAATACCCCTTCTTGATTTCCCTTAATGCCTTCTACTAGTAAATAAAATTTACTTGGAGTAATTAACTTTTTAAGATTTTGTTCTATTACTTGAACTACTGACTTAAATCCATTTTTTAATTGTGGATTTTTTTTATCTATTGAGATCGATACAGGTGTTAAGCCTGTAATTTGGATTTTACTTGTTGTTGATCCTATGAGTTCAATATCTGTTTTCTCCTGATTAAATTTATCTAAACCAAATTTTTTCATTCTAAGAAGTACTTTATTCGAAGTACTGGCAGGGCTGAGTTTTGTCCCAAATGCTACTGTATAGGTATAAGACGAAGTATATTGATAATTCAACTCTTCTTCATTAGTTACATCTTTAGGGACAAAATCCCAATTAGTTTCATCTGGATTTGGGACAATAAATGGTGATCTAAGCTCAGGAGATAACCAAGTATCGTCTGTTGGATTGGTATTGTTTGTTGGATCTATATGATCGTAGTTATTCCAAACACTCCAGAGGCGATCAATATTGGCATGATGCACATAAAAAAGCGGATCTAGTGCTGCAAAATTAGGATCATTCATCAAACCGAATGTGCCAACCCCACCAACTAATACATGCATGATGTTATGAGGGTACTGTTCAACTGAACCCGTACCAGACCTATGACCATCATGTGAAAAATTAGTTTCCCCACCACCAAAACCTAATTCCTTGACAATATCATTATCTATTTTTGAAGTAAAATTTAATGTATACAATGAATTTATGGTTTCTTTATTTAAATCAAAATCAGGTTTTGCTTCTTGTAATTGGTTTAAGTTAATAAATGTTTGATCCCTTAGATCGGCTGGATTGGGATACCGTTGTTGTAAATAAAGAGGATTTGATTCTCCATTAAAGGTCTTTTGAGTGAAAGCTGGAGGAATGCTTATTGAATTAAGATTCGAATAATCTTTGTCATTATAGTCCCAATAAGGTAAAGCCCAGTCATCTGGACCACCAAGCTTTATAATATGCTTACGTAAAATTGTTTCAATAGCGAGTAAATATCCTCTATGCCAGGGTAAAAAGAACCATGTTGCGTGTTGGCATTGGTTCCATAACCCATCACCCGTTTCTACATCATGAATTTTAATAAGTGCTTGCACATTAATTTTTTGGAATTCTGGAAAATCTATAAGCTTATGCCAATTTAACTGCTCTTTTCCTGTATCATCCACATCATCCATGGTTATTCCATGCATTGCACCAAAGAATCCCCAGCTATTATGGTCTTCTAAAGGTAATTTACGCATTTCTGCAACAGCTTTCGCATACCAATAAAGGTCTTTATTTCCTTTTTCCGGATTAGAAATAAAGGCCTCATCATCTAGCAATACCCCACAATTTTCCCAAACACTTCTTCTGATATAATTTTTAGCCATAATCTTCTACCTTGTTATAAAATGAAGTCTTTTAAAGTTTTAACTTTTGATTGAATTTTATTCAAAATAACAAAATAAAATTTAATGTGCAACGAAATCATTAATTTACAAAAGGCTATTTACAAGCTATTTCGTCAATTAACACTCATTAATACAACAAAAATTTATACAGTTGGAATAGAAAATAAGAATTGCCAATTAAGACACAAAATAAAATCTATGGCTTCAGCAAATATTTTGAAAAATGGAAAAATTATTATTTAAGTCTTTACGAAACAAAAAAATAAGTACAATATGTATAAATATTAATCACATAAAAACCAAACATGAAAAACTATATTACTATTTTAACACTATTAGCACCAACACCACTCTATGCAGGTATTCAAAACCCTCCTCTTTTTAATAACAGCAATATAGATTCAAATTTTGTTTCTATTGATTTAGAAGTCGATAAGAAGCTCGGCGAAATTTATAATCCTGTGACAAACCGAATTGATTCGGTCGAACTCCGCCAATATATCGATCCACACAACCCCTTAGCCAATCAATTTGTTGCTCCAACTATTCAAATTAAGCAAGGGAAGTCATTAAAAGTAAATTTAATGAATAATTTACCTTTATATGAGTATAAAAAAAATAATGGTGAGATCGAAAAGACGCCGAATTGTCGTGATGAACATAATACGATTGGTTGTATTAATACCACTAACCTGCATACTCATGGATTGCAAGTCAATCCTGAATATACTGTTATGCCTAGTAAGGATGGCAAAGATAAAGGTATTGCAGCTGATAATGTTTTTATTAAAATTAATCCAAAAGAAAAACAAGATTATCAATTTGATATTCCTAAGGATCATCCTGCTGGAACTTATTGGTATCACGCACATTTACATGGTTCTACAGCATTACAAGTGACTAGCGGTATGGCTGGTGTTCTAATTATTGAAGGTAATCGATTACCAAAATTTGATGGGAAATCTTTTGAGCAAAAGGGTGATTTTGATGTCCTGTGGAAAGCCAAAAAACCATCAAAAATTTCTTTAAATAATATTCAGCATAAAATTTCAGCCGACAGCAATAATGATCTGATCATGGTTTTTCAACAAATACAGTACATTTGTGGTGATAACCAAAAGCTGTATAAAGTAAACTGTGAAACTAATGAAATTGGACACCTAGATGGTGATGTTGAAATTAAAATAAGTGATACTGATAAATATAAATTGCTTAGCCCAAGTGGTTGGAAAAAGTCAGGACGCTATACCTCTATTAATGGTAATGTGCTCGGTCAAATAGATTTAAATCAAAATGAATTTTATCGTTGGCGTATGATTCATGGTGGTGTGCGAGATACCATTGGTCTACGAGTTTATAAGTTGGAAAAACCAATCAACACGCAAGACAAGCCTAATTTTATTGCCGAATGTCAAAAAGCTGCAAAACTCAACAATGCAATCAATTATTCAATCGTGGCACAAGATGGTTTAACCACGAATGCTATTCAGCAAACCAATACTATCTTATTACAACCTGGCTATCGATATGATGCGATATTTAATTTTAAAGATGCGGGTCAATACTGTGTAGTGGATAATGATAAATTTCCAGATTCATTTAAGGTCAATACAAATATTGAGGCAAAATCATCAACTGATACACCAGATCCAGATAAAGTTCTTGCTATTGTAAATGTTAAAGTAAGTTCTAGCCCTACAATTACATTAAAAGAGTTTTTAAAGTCAAAAGTTGAAGATATAACCCTAAGTAATGGTCAACAGCTTGATGCTATTACACAAAAACAAATTAAATCTGATTTAGATAATAATTTAATCACGGCTTTTATCCCATTAGATTCTTTACAAAATATTGAAAGTAGTAATAGCAACATCAAAATAGGTCAACAACAGCTTAATTTTAATATTAGCAAAGTCTTTGGTATAAGTAATGAAAAGTTTAACGCTGATTTAGCACTTCCTTATGGCGATAATTTAAACCGCTATTTAACTTTAAATGGAATTGATGAATGGACCTTAACATCTACTCTTGCGGGACATCCTTTCCATATTCATGTGAATCCTTTTCAAATTCAATCCGTATATAAGGTTGATGGTTCAAACAATCGTATAGGTGGAGATATAACTTTAGAGAAAAATACTAATCCTTTATTTAATGGTTTAAATGGTGTGTGGAAGGATACTCTTTTTGTTCCAACGGGTTATGAGATTGTGGTCAGAACCAAGTATGAAAAATTCACAGGAGACTTTGTCTTACACTGTCATATCTTAGATCATGAAGATCAAGGCATGATGCAAAATGTCCGTATTTGTGACCCGAATGATAAAGACTGTAAAACAAGACCATTTGGATCTGTTGTACCTGCAGGGCTTCATTCACATGTACATTAAATGTATTAGTTCAGATCTGATCAAACATTGATCTTGAAAAAGAGAAAGTTACCCGTTTTGATAAAGGTGTCGAATCTTAATCAAACAAAGGTAACTTTCTTATGTTGCATACTAACAATCAAATATAAAGTAGGCTTACTCAATTTAATAACAACTTTGTTCCAGCAAAAATTACTTCTTAAAATCAAATCATAGTAGATAAAACACAATAAAAACCATTCTTAACGCCTTCACCTTTACCAGAGTTAAAAAAAGCTGTCGATAAAATCATATCACCAAACTGGTACCTTAAAAAATATTAAAAGTGTATCTTATGGCAATACCACATTAAAAATACACTCTACTACTTCTTTTTAAAATCTTAGGGGTAGAGTTTATGTCTTTTCAACATCATTCTAATGATTTTCTTCCCCCCATTATGGCAGGTTTAATTTCGGTCATCGTCAATTATGGTGGTACCTTTATTTTAATCTTCCAAGCTGCGCAGATGGCTGGTCTTAGCCCTGAACTCACTGCCTCATGGGTGTGGTCTATTTCTATTGGGGTTGGTATCACTGGAATATTATTAAGTTGGTATACCCGAGAACCCATTATCACTGCATGGTCTACGCCTGCCGCTGCATTTTTAATTACTACGCTTGTAACCGTGCCATATTCCGAAGCAATTGGCGCATATTTACTTTCTGCACTGGCTTTTGTGATCTTGGGAATTACGGGCTATTTTGAAAAATTGATTGGTCTAATTCCAACGGGTATTGCCTCTGGTCTCTTGGCAGGTATTTTATTGCAATTTGGGATTGCAGCCTTTACCAATATGACAATTGATCCTTTTTTGGCTATTTCATTATTTTTTATTTACCTGATCACCAAGCGTTTTTCTGCAAGATTTGCCATTATTAGTGTCTTGATTTTTGGCTTTATTTTCTTACTTTTACAATCACGGATTGATTTCTCTGGATTTGAACTAAAATTAGCCTCGCCTATTTTTACCACGCCAACTTTTTCTATAAACTCGATACTGAGTGTTGCCTTACCTTTATTTTTAATTACCTTAACAGGACAATATATGCCAGGTTTACTGGTTCTTAAAAATGATGGTTTTCACACCAATGCTAAACCGATTCTTATCGTGACAGGCTTAGGTTCGTTCCTCATGGCTCCGTTTGGTTCACATGCGTTTAATCTTGCTGCGATCACTGCTGCAATTTGCACTGGAAAGGAATCCCACGAAGATCCTTCAAAACGCTGGATTTCAGGGATTGCCGCAGGTGTGTTTTATATTTTTGTTGGAATTTTTGGTGTAACGTTAGCAGCTGTCTTTGCAGCGTTTCCAGTCGCTTTTATAAGTACTCTAGCAGGACTTGCATTATTAGGTACAATTGCTGGAAGTCTTGCAAATGCGATGAGTGATATCGATTGCCGAGAAGCCTCACTTATTACCTTTCTCTCAACGACAGCCAATATCAGTTTGTTTGGTGTTGGGGGTGCATTTTGGGGTTTGGTTTTAGGTCTAATTTCATATCTTGTAGTCAATGGAAAATTCAAAACCAAGACACTTTCTTGACCCTACTGGACTAAAGAACTGATAGTGTTTATAAAATAATCATTTATAAACAGCATATTGCCTTTAAATATGCTGTTTTAATTTATTCAGAGCCTAAAACCTCATTCTATAAACCCAGAGATCATTTGATTGACTACAGCCGGTTTTTCAGCATGTAACCAATGCCCGACTTGTTCAATGACTTTAACTTGGCTATGACTAAACTGGGTTTCGATTGCAGAAAAATGTTCAGCTTTTGAGATATAGGGTGAGTTTCCACCTTTAATAAACAATGCTGGAATAGGATTCACCTGCTGATTTTCCCAACTTAAAATATCGGCATAATGATTAAATAAAGCTTGGACATTAAACAGCCATTTTCCCTTACTGAATGATTTTAATAAAAATTGAATCACCATTTCTTCTTTTAAGTATTGACGCATAATCTCTGTAGCTTCTTTACGAGATTCAATCTGTGCATTTTCAACCGCAAATAAGGCTTTAAAAATTTGATCATGGTGATTTTCTTGATATGCAAAAGGTGTCATATCCAAGACAATCATTTTTTGCATACGATCTTGCGCTAAATCTGCAAGTTTCATTGCAATTTTTCCACCCATAGAATGTCCAATCGCAATAAACTTTTCAATATTTAAATGATCAAGTGTTTGCAAAACATCCTGAGCCATCAATTGATAATTCATTTCATCTGAATGTGCAGAATGGCCATGATTTCGAACATCAATTTGCAATAAGTTGAATTTACCTTGAAATTCACGTGCAATAATGCCCAAATTACTTAAACTTCCAAATAACCCGTGAATCAATACCAGTGTGGTTTTTTGAGTCCCATTGCTATCTTGAGCTTGATCGTATTGATAATTCAGTAACATTAAAAACCACCCAGAATTTAAATATTGCTCTTGCGCTATGATGACAAGAAGAGAAATGCAGAACAATAGCTTTATCATTCATTAACAATACTGCGACTTAAAAACAATCAATATCTTAACTATCTCTCTTCCAATACCGCACTTGATACACTGTTTAAGTTTTATCTTATTTATCCTCTATTTTGTAGTGAATACACATTTGGCTATAAATATAGACAAATGAGCGGTGGCCTTAATCTAAAGTTGAATAAATAATAAAAAATAAACCTCAATCTACTGTTGAGTCGGGGTTTGAATTACCTATATTATCAGACTTGATTTTTTCGATTGATTTAGGACTTTAGACCATGTTTCAACATGTAGATCCTTATGCAGGTGATCCAATTCTTTCTCTAATGGAAGCCTTTGGTAAGGATGAACGGACACACAAAGTAAATTTAAGTATTGGTCTTTATTATAATGAGGACACCATTGTTCCTCAGTTAGACGCTGTAAAAGCGGCTTTGAAAAATATTGAACCAAGCAATGACAAGGTAAAGCTTTATTTACCGATGGATGGTTCAAAGTCTTATAACGAAGCAACCCAGAAATTGGTTTTAGGTGCAGATAGCCAAGCACGTAAAGATGGCCGAGCAGTGACCATTCAAACCCTAGGCGGTTCTGGTGCACTTAAAGTTGGTGCAGATTTTCTAAAAAAATACTTTCCTGAATCTGATGTTTGGGTGAGCCAACCGACCTGGGAAAACCATATTGCAATTTTTAATGGTGCAGGAATCAATTCACATTTCTACCGCTATTTTGATGCAGCAACCAATGGTGTCAATATTGAAGGCATGTTAGAGGATTTACAGCAAATCCCTGCAAAAGGCATTGTTCTTCTTCACCCTTGTTGCCATAACCCAACAGGCGCAGATTTAACACCTGCTGAATGGGATCGTGTAATTGAAGTATTGAAAGCACGTGATTTAATTCCATTCCTCGATATTGCTTACCAAGGTTTTGGTCAAGGCTTAGAAGAAGATGCTTATGCAATTCGTGCTTTAGACAAGTCAGGATTGAATTTCATTGTTAGCAATTCATTCTCTAAAATTTTCTCACTATATGGTGAGCGTGTTGGTGGTTTAAGCTTTATTTGTGATGACCAAGCAACTGCACAAAAAGTTTTAGGTCAGCTTAAAGCAACTGTACGCCGTATCTACTCAAGCCCACCTACAACGGGTGCCTTAGTGGTTGATAATGTATTGAATGATGCAACATTAACTGAAAAATGGCATGCAGAACTTAAAGAAATGCGTGAGCGTATCATCCAAATGCGCGAACTATTAAAGGCAAAATTAACTACTGCTTTACCTGGTCGTAATTTTGATTACCTTACAGAACAACAAGGCATGTTTAGCTATACAGGTTTAACGGCTGAACAAGTGGATATATTGAAAGATCAATATGCCATTTATTTGCTACGTAGTGGCCGTATGTGTGCAGCGGGCTTAAATTTAAAAAATATTGATTATGTAGCAACATCTGTTGCAGAAGTCATTAAAGCAACTGCTTAAATAAATTGATAAGCGTTGATTGAATCAATCAACTGCCACTTAACTCCCTTTTCATAAGGGAGTTAAGTTTTTGAGATGATTCTTTTTTAATGAGCATTTTAAAAACTTAACATTGACATACAGATTTATTTTTATACAATAAGCATTCTTATCCCCCCTTTCTTAAAAGAGTAACGCCAATGAAGTAAGTCATTTTCTCATCATTATTTATTTAATTTTTGATGTGCAAAATAGATTCTACTCAAGGCTACACTTATCTTTTGGTTCTGATACCGTCTTTACGATAAATTAAATAATCTACTGTTATTTAAAGCTTTTATTACATACTATTTTGTGCATCCTCTATATGAGGATCATTGAATGCAACAAGCATGTATTATTTCAAATTTGAGTTTGGCATTCCCCACTCAAACAATGTTTACTCAACTGAATTTTGTGCTTTTTTCAGGGCAAACTTCTGCTGTGATTGGCCGTAATGGTTTGGGAAAATCATTACTTTTTAAACTATTACACCTACAACAGCATTCAGATTTAGCCTATTCAGGGCAAATTGCATGGCATATCCAACATAATTATTTAGCACAATTACAACGATTAAATGCCAAAACTATAGCTGAAGCTTTAGACATTGCTCATCTACATAATGCTTTTGAACGTATTGAAAACAGTAGTGCCAATTTTGAAGATTATGATTTGGTGGAAAACTGTTGGGATTTACCTCAAAAATGGCAACAAATTTTAAGCAATGCACAACTGCCGCTTGATTTAAATTTTCCCATACACTACTTAAGTGAAGGTCAAAAAACCAAGCTAGCTTTGTGTCGCTTATTTCTAAAACAAGATCATTATCTACTTTTAGATGAGCCAAGTAATCATTTAGATACCATGGCAAGAAAATGGTTAATTGAATCGATTCAGGCACATAAGGCGGGAGTTTGTATTATTAGTCATGATCTTCAATTGCTGAATCAAGTGCAGCATATTTATGCTTTAACCGCGCAAGGTTTACAACATGTTTCGGGCAATTATGCTGATTATGTTCAACAGCACCAACAACAAATCCATGCCTTAACTCAGTCTATTCAACAAGAAAAACGTGAATTTAAACAGTTAAAGCAACAACAGCATGATAGTTTAATGAAAGCACAAAAACGTCAACGTAAAGGTGCTCAATTGCGTGACTCGAACTCTCAAGCCAAGATTCTACTGGATTTTAAAAAAGAGCAAGCTGGGCAAAGTTTTGGGAAATTACGTGCACAGCAAATTCGCCAAGCTGATGAAACACAGAGCAGTTTACAGGAGAAACAAACAACATTAGAAAAAATTAAACCACAACGATTTGACTTTCAATTTCAATCATTTAAACAAGGTGAAATATTAAGAATTCACGATTTACAATTGCCTTATGCCACCACACAGAAAATAAAGTTGTCACTCCAAGCCAGTGAAAAAATCCAGCTTAAAGGTGCAAATGGCGTGGGTAAATCCACCCTATTAAAAATGATTGATCAATCACAAAGTACTGAAATTTTCTTTACTGGGCAAAGTTTATATTTGGATCAAAATTTTAGTTTACTCAATGATGATCTTTCTGTGATCGAGAATTTAGCGAAATTTAATCCAGATATACTGGAGGTTGAATGGCGAAATTTATTAGGTCAACTGCGCATCCGCCGCGAAAAAGCACTCTTAAAATTGGGGCAACTCAGTGGCGGTGAAAAACTTAAAGTAGCATTACTTGGAATAAGTCAGCATCATCAAAATATTGATTTATTGTTATTGGATGAGCCTGAAAATCACTTAGACATTGAGTCACGAGAATTACTTGCGCAAGCCATTGAGCAATTTAAAGGTGCTGTCATTCTGGTCTCTCATGATGATTGTTTTGTTAAGCAATCTGGAGTAAATGAAGCATTTTTACTGAGTTAAAAGTATTACTTCATTCTGATCATTTTGAAAAACTTTCCGCCAATGGTTTATTGCCCATATGGCGGATTGCACTGGTCAAACTAAAAGTAAACCTCCAATCTACTCAAAATATTTGCAGTGTTAAGTTTCCCCATATGTAAAATCCAAATATTATTTTTGCTTCTCATCTATGAGCTGAAAACATAATTTATCTATGTTTTTCGTTTTTGGGTGAAAAGCTGAGAGGTTAGATAGCACAATAACGGCAGTCTTATCCTCAACATTTATTGCCATTGAAGATGAATAGCCACCAGTTCCGCCATTGTGCCAAACCAAATCTTTTCCATTTTGTGATTTTAACAAATGCCAAGCTAAACCGATTTTCATATCTTTGTTCATTTCAAAGGTCGGTGTACGCGTTAAAGTCAATTCGGTATTTTTAGGATCGAATTGTGCGATTGCAAATTTTGCTAAATCCTCTGTGGTTGATAATAGCCCGCCAGCACCAAACAAAACGTCAAAATCCCAATTTGATACGATTTTTCCATCAGGATTTTGCCCTTTTACCAACTTATTATCTAGATTTTGCGAGTTTACAAATGAGTTTTTCATTGTGTATTTATCAAAAATTCTCTTTTGTAATAATGTTTGAAAGCTTTTTCCTTGTGATACGCCAAGCGTATAGCCTAATAACCCCGCCCCTAAATTGGAATAAACATATTTTTTTTCAGGCTCATTTTCAATTTTCAAATCATCTTTAAGGTATTGTTCAATCTGACTTTTACCATAATCTTTGTAGGGATTGCTTTGATTCGATAAATCTAGATTCTCAGGTAAGCGTGGTAAACCGGAGGTATGATTAGCCAAGTCTTTAAAATTCAGTTGAGTGTTATTTTTAAATTTTAAAGATGGATAAAATGGATTGATTTCATCCGTTAATTTAATTTTTCCTTCATCAACAAGCGAAGCTAAAACGGTCGATGTAAAAACTTTGGTAATAGAACCAATTTCAAAAACCTTATTCTGGTTTTCGATCGGTTTGATCATACCTTCAGTTTTTATAACCCCATAATATTTCACTTTTTGATTTTGAACGACTGCAATAGAAAGTTGCGTATTATTTGGAAAATTTTGGCTATTCGAAAAAATGATGTCTGAGATTTCTTTTGGATAAGCGTTAAGTGCATTCACAGTATTACTACTATTTATCTCTTTTTGGACTTCATTAGGCTTCATAATAAGTCCCTTGATATGATTTTCTTGATCAAGCGAAATATTGACCGTTAACACCATTTTCTCAAACTTGGTTTTATAACTTTGATAAGTTCCTTGTTGATTGCTGAGAAATTCTTTACTTTCAATTTTTCCTGCCTGAGATTTTAATCCTGAGAAAAATTGCTTTGTCTTTTCAAGTGGCAATGTCTTTTTCATTTCAGCAGAAAATTCATCATAAATTTTTTCATACTGATCAGCATTATAGTTGTTTATAAAATTGTCCATGGCAATTTTATAGTTTTCACTCTGAGCAAATATTGAGTTTGATATCAAAATCGCAAATAGGATTAAAAATAGTCTTTTCATAAGGTTTTAATAATAGCTAATGAATTAAAGTCTTGTGCTCTAACGCTACACATCTAAAAGTACAGCTTAAAACATAACAAAAAAACTGCTTTAAGCAAGTATTATCTGTCAATCAGTAGCAAAACATTGTTATTTTAGTTTTTTATAATGATTGTTCTGTGTCGAATAGATGAAGCGAGTTTGTTAAATTAAACTTTAAAATCATGATTGAACAAATCAATATTTATTCAATCATATAAGACTTAAATTTGTGTCATTACCCACAAGTCGCTTGGGTAATTTTTTTGGTCGCAGGATCTACAGTTACCGTCACACGTTCAATACGATAATCCATAGTTACTCCTTGATTTGGCGCAACTTTACGTACGATTGATGCCTGTGTAAGCTGCTTAATTTTCGCTTCAGACATATCATTTTGTCCAATCAACTGAGTCGCGCGTTCTGCAATACATGTCGTTTGAGTGTTTTGTGCTGTTTGATCTTGCGTTGTTGCATTGGTTTGAAGCGAAGAACATGCTGATACGGTTAAAGCCATGATACCAAGACCTAAAATTGCAACATTTTTCATAAGACGACCTATTTTGATTTTTTGCTTTAAAGCCATAACATAACAAAAAAAGATAAGCTTAGAGAATTAATATATAAAACTCATACATTTATCATGCAAATAAAAACCAGTGATAGATGATGTATCACTGGCTCTTAGTGGTGCTCAGTATTTAAGCTTAAAAGTTAATCACTGTACGGATTGATTTACCTTCATGCATTAAATCAAATGCTTCATTAATTTTATCTAAGCCCATTGTATGAGTAACAAAAGGTGCAAGTTGGATATCACCTTTCATCGCATCTTCAACCATACCTGGCAATTGTGTACGGCCTTTTACCCCACCAAATGCGGTTCCTTTCCATGTACGACCAGTCACAAGCTGGAACGGACGGGTAGAAATTTCTTGACCTGCACCTGCTACACCAATGATGACTGATTGTCCCCACCCACGATGAGCACATTCAAGTGCTGAACGCATTACATTGACATTGCCGATACATTCAAATGAATGGTCTACACCCCAACCTGTCATTTCAACAATCACTTCTTGAACAGGTTTGTCATAGTCTTTTGGATTAACGAAATCAGTCGCACCAAACTCTTCTGCCAATTTAAATTTTTCAGGATTGGTATCAACAACAATGATACGGCCTGCTTTCGCTTGGCGCGCACCTTGTACAACAGCCAAACCAATACCACCTAAACCAAATACAGCAACTGAATCGCCTTCTTGTACTTTTGCCGTGTTATGGACTGCACCAATCCCTGTCGTTACACCACAACCCAGTAAACAAACATGTTCAGGATTTGCTTCTGGGTTAATTTTAGCCAATGAAACTTCAGCAACGACAGTATATTCACTAAAAGTTGAACACCCCATATAGTGATAAATAGGTTCACCATTATAAGAAAAACGTGTCGTTCCATCAGGCATAACCCCTTTACCCTGTGTAGCACGAACGGCTGTACACAAGTTGGTTTTGCCTGACTTACAGAATAAGCATTCGCCACATTCTGCTGTATATAAAGGAATCACATGATCCCCAGGTTTTACTGAAGTTACACCTTCACCAACTTCGACAACAATACCAGCCCCTTCATGACCTAAAACTGCTGGAAAGACGCCTTCTGGATCATCACCTGATAAAGTAAATGCATCTGTATGACAAACCCCTGTATGGGTAATTTTAACAAGGACTTCGCCTTTTTGTGGGGGAGCAACATCAATTTCCACAATTTCTAAAGGTTTTCCTGGACCAAATGCAACAGCAGCACGTGATTTCATAGCTAAATATCCTAATAGGTTTGTGTTTTAACAGTTGGACTACAGTAACCTTTTTCTCTTTACAGATTCAACCATTAACTTGATGATATGATTTAGTAAAATTTAAAGTACTCATTGAAAGAATGAATCATTCAAAGACTTCACTTGCCTTCATTATTTTGGCTTTTTCAATCACTGGATGCAGTTTACCTATGAATCAACCAGAACAAGAACAACAAGTTAAAGTATATGCAGAGCAATGGATCAATGAGCCTGAAGCAAAACAGATGCTTACTCAAGGTCTCACTGCATATTTAGCCATGAATGATGCTTTCCAAAGTATCGCGTCACGTATCCATCTGATTCGAAAAGCCAAATATACACTTGATTTACAATACTATATTTGGGCAGATGATTTTATTGGCAATTTAATGCTACACGAATTGCTTAAAGCTGCTGACCGCGGTGTAAAAGTACGCTTATTAATCGATGATCAAAATGGAACAAAAATAGATCGACAATTAAGTGCATTGCTGAGACATCCAAACATTTCGATCAAATTATACAATCCTTATAAATTCCGACACTTTCGTGTAATGGATTATATTTTTAGAATGAACAGAATCAACCATCGAATGCACAATAAATTAATTATTGCTGATGGTGCAATTGCTGTGACAGGCGGACGAAATATCAGCAGTGAATATTTTGATGCCAGTGCATCTTTCCAATTTACCGATATGGATATTTTATTTTTTGGTAAAGCGGTCAATCGTGCAAATGAAGTTTTTACCGACTTTTGGAATTTTCAATTAAGCTATCCGATTGATCAATTTATTCATAAAGGTTCTGAACACGATTTATTAACTTTGAGAAAAAGCTTTGAACGACTTGAACAAGCTGAACATACGACAGATGAAAAAGTAAATCTTGAGCAGAAAGAACTCGCCAATGAGCTTAATCAAAATAAAATCAATTGGGCTTATGCCGATTTTCTGGCAGATTCTCCAAAGAAAAGTTTAGGACAAGCACACGGCAATGAATTAATTTCACACCAAATTCACCAACATTTGGGTGACCCCAAACAAGAAATGGATTTAATTGCCGCTTATTTTGTTCCTACAAAAAATGGGACGGATTTCATCAACCAATTCCCTAAACAAAATGTCAAAGTGAGAATTTTAACCAACTCCTTTATGGCAAATGATGTTGCGCTTGTCCATGCGTTTTATCAAAAGTATCGAGTTGACCTGCTTAAAGGAGGCGCAAAACTTTATGAATTTAAACCTTATATAGAACGCAATCGCCGTACTTGGTATGAGGTCCTTACAGGAAATATCATTCCGAAAAAAGGCAAAAATAAATCCAGTTTGCATGCAAAATTTATCAATATTGATGACAAAGTCTTTATTGGTTCATTTAACCTAGATCCAAGATCATTCAATATCAATACCGAAGTTGGACTGGTTGTTCAATCAGATCCTTTACAAGAGCAAATTTCAAATCTATTGGATCAAACCCTATTTAGGGTTGCTTATGAGTTAAAACTTAATCCACAAGGTGAGCTGATCTGGCTAGATCATCGTGCTGATGGCAAAGTGATTGAATATAAAGTTGACCCTGAAACAACACGATTCCAACGATTTGTCATGTATAGCGTCTCATATTTACCACTTGAATGGATGATGTAAGTTTAGTGTAATGACAACGCATATACCAAACTTATTAAAAATTTACTGCTACAAATAACACTCAAACAGACAGAGCCCTTTGATCTCTTTAACCAGTTCTATGTCAGTAAAGCCCGCATATTTTAAGCTTTGAAAATGTTCATGTTTCGACATATACAAGTCATTATTGCTCATCGCATCTGATGCAAAAATATGGTCACAGACCAAATACAGAGCATCACGTTTTAATAATGTCTTTACTTGTTGATGAAATTGATTTGCATAGTTTTTATGGCGTAACTCATGTAAAGCTTGATGAATAATGATGGCATCATATTGTCCAAGCTGATCGCGCCAATCTTCATTTTTAAAATCAGCAATCAGATATTGCACTCTGCCTAACTCAGAAGAAAGTAGCTTACTTTTAGAAAGCTCATGCATTGCATCAGAGAAATCTAGCGCTGTATATTCAATATCAGCACACTGGGTAAGTAAATGTTTGGCAAGAAAACCAGGACCTGAACCTATTTCTAAAATATTGAACTGCGCGTTTTGATCAGTTTGATAGTGTTTCTCTTTGGCTGCTTTTTGAATTAAATTCACATAATAGTCAAAAAACTCATAACGCCATGGGCGTTTTTCATTTGCTTCATTAGCCCATTGCAAAGCATCTTGCGGATTTTTTAAATCAATTGGACTTGGTACATCCTGAACACTCATTATAATTATTCCACTGAAATCAATATAAATTTGCTTACTATTTACCCATATTTTAAAGCAATAAGGAAAAGGATTTTCGCTAACTTTGTAAGTTATTTATTTTTAACTGCTGAATTGACATTGCTAAGATATCAAAGACCTTTTTATCCACGCATTGTGCAACATTAAAGCGCATGAACTGTCCTGCATTTTCAGCTTGGCTAAAAGAATTACCCGGCGCAAGAATTACGCCCTGTTTGAGACATAATTTTGATAATTCCGCCGCATGTATACTATCCGGCAATTTGCACCATAAAAAAATCCCTGCTGTTGGCACAATCCACGGTTTTATACCGAGTTGCCCCAACTTTTGCATCATTTCATTGCTGACTTTAAGCAAATGTTTCTTTAACCAATCTAAATGTTTAGGATAACTGCTGTCCATTAAAGCCTGATAAATAATTTCTGCATTTAAATGACTATTGCTAAAGTTGGTCGCAATTCTTAAATCTATTAATTGATCAATCAGCTCAGACTCCGCAATGATATAACCGCAACGAATCGCTGCTGAAAGGGTTTTGGTAAAACTGCCAATCTGAATGACATGTTTAAAACCGGCTAATGAAGCATAACGTGGTGCGGGTGTATATTCAAAATCAGCAAAAATTTCATCTTCAATAATCAATAAATCAGTTTTCTCAACCAGCTTGGAAATTTGATAAACCGTTTGTAGCGAAATCGTGGCTCCTGTTGGGTTATGAATCCCTGAATTGGTTAAATAGATTTTTGGCTTTAAATTCAGTGCTTGTTCAAATTTCTCTACATCTGGTCCCGTTTCTGTAAACGGAATTGGAACGGCTTTTAAATGATGGGCCTTAATCAAAGCGCGGAAATTAAAATAGCAAGGATCATCAATCAAGATCACATCACCTGCGCTAAGCAGGTGTCTGAAAATTAAATCAATGGACTGGGTTGCTGAGTCAGTAATAAGAATTTGATTCAGTTTGAATTTTAAATCATACAGTTCTTTTTTTCTGGCAATAAATTTACGCAACTCCAAATGTCCATGCGGAGTTGCATAATCGGTGAGCATGATGATTTCAGACTTAGCAGCTTGTTTTAACGCTTTACGGATTGATTGTTCAGGCATCCAAGTAGTGGGTAACCAGCCACAACCCGGTTTTAGCACATCCGTCTTCGCCTCTAATGACTGCCTTGAAATCCATAAAGGATCTATTTCACGTTGATACTGTATTTCAGTATCAATCATTTGCATCGGTTCAGCTTTACCTAATACATAGTAACCAGAACCAAGACGAGATTCTAAAACACCTTCCGCAACTAATCTGGCATAGGCTTCAACGATCGTTGAAACAGAACAGTTTGTTTGTGTAGCAAACTGACGGACTGAAGGTAAGCGTGAACCTGCAATCAAACTTTTATTCGAAATTTGATTTTTAATCATCAGCACTGTTTGTTCAATTTTAGTTTTTGCCATTTAAAACCACATATTTTAAAGATAAGAAATCTGAGAAAACTCGTTAGATTGAGTAGAATTGTACTGGTAAAAATAGCATAACAGTTATTTAAAATTGTACTGTAGTGTACATATATATTTCCAGTAAATAGCGCTTAAATCATCATAAATTGACTGAGTAATTGATGATGGATAAAACAAATATTGGCTGGCTAAATGGTTTTATTGGTGTCGCGATTTTTGCTGGCTCTTTGCCCGCAACCCGTATTGCCGTCATGGGGTTTAGTCCAGAATTTTTAACCACAGCTCGGGCAGCGATTGCAGGAAGTATTGCTTTAATCTGCCTGTTTATTTTACAGCAATCAAAACCCACTTTTGCCCAATTTAAATCATTGGTTATTGTGGCTTTAGGTGTGGTGATTGGTTTTCCATTATTTACAGCCTTAGCTTTACAAACAGTATCCTCTGCACATGCTATTGTCTTTGTTGGTCTCTTGCCTTTATCGACTGCAATTTTTGCAGTTTTACGCGGGGGTGAAAAGCCTGCTACACAATTTTGGTTATTTGCCTTAATTGGTAGTGCCATTGTGGTTGGATTTATGTTTTATGAAAACCGTAATTTAAGTTTTAGTGTGGGTGATCTCTATATGCTTGCATCAATTGTTGTCTGTGGACTGGGTTATGCTGAAGGTGGAAAGCTTTCAAGAGAACTGGGTGGATGGCAAGTGATTTGTTGGGCTTTAGTGGTTGCATTACCCTTGATGCTTATCTCAAGTCTATATTACCTACCTGCAAGCTTTGCAAATATTCATTGGCCTGAAACAATTGGTTTAATCTATGTGTCGCTGTTTAGTATGTTGATTGGCTTTATTTTTTGGTACAAAGGTTTAGCGTTGGGCGGAATTGCCAAAGTTGGACAAATTCAATTGGTACAACCGTTTATTGGTTTAATGCTTTCAGCGGTTCTATTGGGTGAGCATGTAAGTTTTGCGATGATTGTTGTTTGTTTTGCAGTTGTGATCTGTGTTGCTCTGGCAAAACGATTTGCATAGAAAATGGAAAGGCTTAAAGCATTTATTGACTGTATGTGTATATCGATTTAATCAAGTACAATGGGATAAATGCCTAAGCTAGAACAAAAACTGTCAATTACAGATATGGTTTATTTTGCTAATTTTATTCAACATGTTGACGCTTTAAGGAGAAAAAACATGATTGATTCCCAAAATTGGCAACAAATAATAAAAACCATTTCAACTGCTCAACGTGCCTCTATGCATTGTTCGATTGCAACTGTCGATCAATTAGGGCAACCCAATATAACGCCTATAGGAACCGTATTCTTAAAAAATAATCAAACTGGATTTTTCTTTGATACTTATAGTGAATCATTTAAAGAAAACATTCCTAACAATAGCAAAGCATGTTTACAAGCAGTGAATATTAAGCGTTTTTTCTGGTTGAAATCGATGATTTTAGGTAAATTTTCAGATTTCCCTGGTGTTCGTTTAAATATCGAAATTGGTGAACTACGTATCGCCACTGCTGAAGAGTTAGCAATGATTGAACAGCGTATCAAACCACTCTCATGGACTAAAGGGAGCCAATTGATTTGGTCTAGTTTTACCCATGTTCGAGATTTTAACGTAACTGGTTTTAAATGGGTTCAATACCCAACCATGATGCCAAATTATGAGTTTTAAACTTACTTAAAGTAAGCCTATTTCTTTAAATAAGTTCTTATATGCCTCTGCCTTCTTATCCAGTGCTAATGGATATGCTCTTGATGAAGAAGGCATCCGATATAAACATATCTCTCGTTCAGCAAATATAGCTTGTGAGGATTGCCCTATCTGTGGCTTTTTAGTTTCTTCAGGCATAGATAACATCAGGGTATCTGTTGCCTTATCTCCAGTGGTCATGATGCTGTTACATTCAGGAATTTGCGCTAAAAGCTGTGATAGGTCTGTGGGGGTTTTAATCTGTAGGAATTTATCTGAGGCATTCCCTTTTAAGCGAATAACTTGATACGCCGTATCAAAAATTGCGATACCTTTTTCGATTAAGAATTCGCGAATATGTTGTTCCTTAAAATTTTTATTAGGTAAATCTAAAAAGTGATCTTTATTATCAAAGAAAATAAGCCCAAAAATTCGCCACATATCATTTTGATAATTCGGATAATAAAAATCCATCTTCCATCTGCTTTGAGGCGGTGGAAAGCTACCAAGCATCAATAGCTTGGCATTTGTAGGAAGAAATGGTTTGAGTGGGTGGGTTTCTATTTCGATATCAGTCATTTATAAATAAGAAATAATCTAAGAATTATACTGTTATCTTAACATTTTTACTTGCTAAGCATGGGTAGTTGTTTCTAATTTTATATTAAAGATTTTAAATCGTAAATTTATCCATTTTCTTTTAATTAACCAACTTAATTGATTGTTGTGCTTATTCAATAAAACCACCCGCAGGTGGTTTAAATACAACTTACACAATAAAAATCAGTAGCCATTCGCGCTTAACTTAACTCTAAAAGGCTCTGTTTGATTTCTCATCATTTCCTTCATCTCAGCTGTGATCTCAACACCCATCTCTTCAAGCATTAACAAACCAAATTCTGAAGTGCTCTCTGCAAAATTTTTGTTATCTATTAACATTTGAGCAAGCTTTACATTTTTAGGAAAATCAGGGAAAAACTCATTAAAGTCTTTTTTATCTTCAATTCCAAAATAGATAAATCTTCTCCATTCATTCGTTTGAATATCGCGTATAAAAATTATGTCAGCTTCAGTCTTCATACGCTTTTTGAATAGTTCATCTTGTGATTGTATAGGTACAACACAAACTTCACCTACACTGGAGATATAATTTAATTTTGGTTTTAAAAATGTAGAATCTATATTTTTATAAGATCCATCTTTGGCTAAATCTTGCTGTAATTTAATGTCTTTTCTGTACTCAGCATCGCTGATCCATTCGCCTGAAGAAAAAGTCTGTCCTTGATGCTTAGGTTTAAGTTTTCGATCATATTCAATCTGGTCATAATAACTGATCACATCATCAAGTGAACCATTTTTAAGTATTTCTATTTCCTTGTCCCCTTGCTTATTAAAAATTTCATAGCTTTTTTCACACTGTAAGTTCTCTGCAAAGGAGAAACTTGATGCTAAGGTTGTTAAAGCAATAATGAATAATTTTTTCATGAAATACCCTCTTAATATTTTGGGGATAAGATACTCAGGTTGAGATCAGAAATAAACCTTACAAAAAATTTATTTAACACAACACATTAGCTGATTTTTTCAACTTGACCACTAAGCTATTATTTTTAAATAAATTTTAAAAACATTCCGACAAAACTATTTTGCATCAAATCTCTTTATGAAGGGTCAATTCTTTATTGCTGCTGTGATTACTGGTTTTAAAAAAATTACTAGAAATTTCATATAGAACAAAGCTTTAATCAATATTCTTTGTTCTAATAAAAGTCGTTGCGTCAATTCCACCCGTATAAAAAATACAAAACTTAGCTATGTGCTGTTTTTAATCGGAAAGTTCAAATAAAATAATTAAATATCTTGAATTTGTAACATTTTCAAGATATGGTAATAAAAATCATTGCATATCTCGGTAATATATTTGATAGTTAAGGTTCTTTAAGATTTATCTAAATATTAACTGACTTTATACAACCGAAAACTTTTTCTTAACATTAAAAATCAATTCGTTATGAACATTAAACTTTTTACAGCATTATTCTTGATCATTGTCCTGTCAGCTTGCAATAAAGAGCCTGAGCAGCACACAACTGCGCAAACAGATCGACCTACCCTCACTGCACAATTTGAACAATCAGATGAAATGATTAGTAAATATCTTGATCAACTTGATGATCCAAATACGACATTGGATGATAAGACCAGAATCATATGTCAAGATTATCCTAAAGAATACAAATCGAATTACATGCCAAATTTACTTAAATTAAATCCAGAGAACTATACTGAAGCTAAATTACTTTCAGACTTAGATATTGCTTTAAACTATTACAAAGAAAAAGAAAACATTCAGTGTAAAGATACAAGATAGTGATTTTAGTTAATTAGTTTTTTCTAATGAAATCAACAAAGTAATATTTTATGAATGGCGTTGATACTTTTTTGAATCGTACTTTTAGTCTTTTGTTATAGTCAAAGATAGATATTTGAACGTTGTATTAGCTAAATTTTTTAAAAATACACTGTGAAATTTGTTTTGCCCAAATTTGATAAATTTCCTGACTCGGGTGAAAACCATCACGTGCCATTTGTAAATTTAAAGTTTTAAAATGGGCTAAATCAAAACGAATCAATTGATAATTGATTTTATTTTCGATGAATTGGGCTAACTTCTGATTCATTGCACTCGAATACTGTCCAAACAACCATCCCAGTGGATTGGGTAATGCTGGAAACAGATTCATTGGGGGGACACCCGTAACTAAAATCATCTTTGGCAAAAACTTAGCTTCAATTTCTGTATAAAGCCCCCTTTGTTGCTGAATCCATTTTTGTGGTGAAATAAGTTTTGTGACATCGTTTACTCCAACCGATGTAATCACAACATCAAACTGCTGATTGTCTAATTGTTTGGTTCTTTGCAAAATTTCTAAGGTGCTATCCCCCGTTTTCGCTTCTAATTGATAAGTGACTTCAAAATTAGAGGCTAATTCATCGAGTAAACACCCCAATAAGGCTTCACGTTGATCTTCAACCCCCACACCTGCGGCAGCAGAGTCACCCAAAATTAAAATAGATAGTGCTTTTCCTTGTCCTATAACACCTTTTCGCAATCCTTGAGGTTCAGCTAATCGAAGTGTATTTTTCTTGACGCGATAACCTTGAAGAATTAATGCGGGAACGAGAACAATGGTAGAGATTTTTAAAAGCATATTCGAGTACCAATCCAACAAAGCTATCTCAAAATCAGTCAGAGTCAGATATAGCTTGTCGCAGTATTAAAATCATAAAGTTCAATGTCGATTTTACTTAATTGTATGGCCAAGTTGCTATTGGGCTAAATCAACAAAATTTAAGGCAAAAGCAAATATAAATGTACCAATAAACTCAAAAATTAAAACCGCATACTTTCTACTTTTGGTCATCAAATAGGCATTATAGGTCCCGATTAAAATAATACCAAGATACATTAACTTTTGAATATCATCGATTTGCATCAGACATTGTTGAATTTCACAGTGCTTTTCAAAAAAGAAGAGATACAAGATACGCGCAAGAAAAACTAAAAAGCTGGTCAGGAAAAAACCCAATACGATAAACATATTAAAATTCTCATTATTTTTTATCCAGTTAGATTTTAAAGCTTTATCTATGCAATGCAATAAAAAAGACCCTTGCTGGGTCTTTTAAAACTGAATAAAGCTCAACCAAGTTTATTCACAATTTTTAATGGCAATATTTTCATGGCTAGGCCTATCGGTAACCAAGGCCATTGGGGTACATAAGCTTTAACAGGTTGTTTTTCAATTGCTTTAACCAATAAATGAGAACCTGTTTCAACATCGACCTCAAACGGTAGTTTTTTTGCCCCTTCATTAATTTCAGTACGAATATAACCAGGGAAAATCGTAGAAACTTTAATTTTCGTGTCAATTAACTCAGCACGTATCCCTTCCGCTAAAGCAGCTACACCAGCTTTACTTGCGCCATATGCGGTCAAGTGTTTAGGCATACCACGAAGTGCACTCATAGACGAAATCACAACCAGATGACCAAACTTTTGCTCACGGAATATTTCAACAGCGGCTTCACACTGTGCCAATGCAGAAATGAAATTGGTTTCTACAGTTGCACGGTTAATCTCAAATTTACCATTGCCAATACGACGACCATCACCAACACCTGCATTGACAATAATACGATCGAGCTTACCAAAGTCCTGCTTAAAAGCTCGAAAGACTTGAAAAACTTGCTCATAGTTGGTCACATCTAAAGTTTTGGCAATTACTTTGATACCATATTTAGACTCCAACTCTTGTTTTAAGCTTTCTAAACGCTCTAAACGACGCGCACAGACGGCTAAGTTATAACCTTTTTGCGCAAATTCTCGTGCCATTCCTGCACCAATTCCAGAACTTGCGCCTGTGATTAAAATGGTTTTTGCCATGACAAATTCCTTAAACTGTTTTTATATTTCTAAAAGTGCGACTTTAAATCCACGTCAATAATTGCGGATCTTCAGCCTTAATAAAATGATGTTCATTCAGACTCAGTAATTGCGGTTCATTTCCCACCAGTCTTAATGTCGTTAAACTGGTATTGGCAATTGCCCAATTCAATGCAAAGGTTTTATTGGCACTTAACTCCAAGAGTTTTCCTGCAACAACTGAAATAACTCCGCCAGAAGTAAATACGATTGCATAGCGAGGTTTGGTTTTCACTAACTCATCACATAAATTCTGTAAAGCCGTTTCTACACGGTTTTTAAAATCTGGCCAAGATTCGTCATACTCATGGTGATATTCACCACCAGTCCAACGGTCAATTGCCCCTTCAAAAATTTTTGCCAAATAGGCACGTGGACTTTTTTCTTTGGCAACATCTTGTTGAAGTAGATGCGGTTGATTAAAACGCGGATCATATTGAGCAAAAACTTGTTGGTGGTTAAATTCATTCCAATGATGGTCAGTCACAATTTGAGCATCGGAAAAACTTTCAGCCAAAGCAAAACTTGCTGTTTGCTGATGGCGTAACATTGAACCTGCAACCACATAAGGCTCTTCTTTCAAAATTTTATCGAGATATTGCCCCAATAGTTTGGCTTGTAACTCGCCATTGGGTGAAAGTTTGTCATAACTCTCTGCACCAAATGACGCTTGTCCATGACGAACGAGGTAGATTGTGGTCATTTTCCTAAAATTTCCTTAAATTTTTCAAGATATTTCTGTGCAACTTCATTGGCTTCAATTTTTTGTAAACCGATAAGTTTTAATGCACGAATATGTAAGGCATGAATCACAATCCAAAAATCTTTAAAAGCAGGATTATCTGTTTGTTTATGATAGTAACGATAATAAATTTGCTGTGCGATTACAGCTAAACGGAAAATACCAAATACTTCGTAGAATGCCCAATTATCAGGTTTTAATCCGGTTTTTTCTAAATAATATTCAACCACTTCTTTACGGGTAAGCATCCCTTTTAAATGTGTAGGCTGGCGACGGGTTGATTTAAAAATTTGGTTGTCTGTATCTTCCACCCAATAGGCCAAAGCAGAACCTAAATCCATAAGAGGATCACCAATGGTTGCCATTTCCCAATCCAATACACCAATCACTTGGGTTGGGTTTTTAGGGTCAAGAATGACATTATCAAAACGCCAATCATTGTGAATCAAACACGTGTTTGAGTCAGCAGGAATATTTTCATTAAGCCATTTACGTACAAGTTTAAAACTCGGCACATTGATGGTGTGCGCCTTTTCATAACGTGCATCCCAACCTTCAACTTGACGACGGCAATACCCATCACCTTTTCCAAGTTTTTCGAGTTCGGTGCCTTGATATGGAACTTGATGTAATTCAATCAGCTTGTCTAAGACATTAATACATAATTCATGCACTTGCTGTTGAGTAAAATTCAGCTCAGGGGGCAGTTTGGCACGCGGAATAATACCTTCAATGCGTTTCATCACATAGAAGTCACAACCAATTACGGATTCATCCTGACACAGCGCGACCATTTCAGGAAGAACTGGGTAGTATGGTGCAAGCCATTTTTGTACATGATATTCACGCGCCATATCATGTGCAGATTTCGCCTTTGTCCCTTTGGGTGGACGACGTAAAATTAAATCAGCATTGTCATATTTTAAACGATAGGTCCAGTTTGAAGCTCCGCCAGAATATTGAGTCACTTCTACATTGCCTGAAATTTCAGATCCATTTTCAATGAGCCAATTTCCGACAGCACGAATGTCCAGCTCCTCGCCTTCACGTATACTTCCACCAATATCAATGACTGACATATTATTTCCCTGAATCTTATGTTTTAAACCATACATCTCTAAAGAATGATACTTTTAACTAAAAACTTCACTTGCTCACTACTTTATATATAACACCTCTAACATAAAGCAGTTATTTTTTATCAGCAAATTGTTATTTTTTACGCGAGCCATAACCTCGTTTTTTTAATTCTAATTTTGCAATCATCCCTTTATGCACTTCATCTGGGCCATCCGCTAAACGTAAACTGCGGGCTTGAGCAAAGAATGCTGTTAAAGGTGTATCTCGTGATACGCCCATGCCACCATGAATTTGAATGGCCATATCAACTACTTTTTCAAGAACTGAAGGTGCAACAACTTTAATGGCTGAAATCTCGGTAAGCGCAGCCATAGTCCCTTGAGTATCCATTTTATACGCCGCATACAGGGTTAACAGTCGTGCTTGATCAATCGCAACACGAGCATCTGCCACACGTTCTAAATTTCCACCTAATTTAAGCACTTCTTTACCAAAAGCAGTTCGACTCATTCCTCGATCAATCATTAATTCTAATGCTTTTTCAGCAGCACCAATGCATCGCATACAATGATGAATACGACCCGGACCTAGACGCCCTTGTGCAATTTCAAACCCTTGTCCAGCACCACCAATAAAATTACTTACAGGTACACGAACTTGATTAAAACTAATTTCGCCGTGCCCATGTGGCGCATCATAATCACCAAACACGGGTAACATACGTTCAATGGTCACACCTTGAGTATCTACAGGCACTAAAACCATGGAATGTTGATGATGACGATCTTTGCTTTCATCAGGTGTATGCGCCATAAAGATAATAATTTTCGCATTTGGATCTCCCAAACCTGAAGACCACCATTTACGACCATTCAATACAATTTCATCACCATCTACCACTGCAGTTGCCTGCATATTGGTTGCGTCCGATGAAGCAACTGCTGGTTCAGTCATGCAGAATACTGAACGGATTTTTCCTTCTAATAACGGTTTAAGCCATTGTTGTTTTTGTTGATCTGAACCATAACGCCATAGCACTTCCATATTGCCACTATCTGGAGCATTACAATTAAATACTGTGGGTGCGATTAAACTACGGCCTGACAGTTCTGCAATATGGGCATATTCCTGTACAGATAAACCTGCACCCAATACTGGATCTGGTAGAAACATGTTCCAAAGTCCAGCAGCTTTTGCTTTATTTTTCAGGACTTCAAGTTGTGCTGGCCATTGCCATTTTGTCCAATCACCACCTTGATTGAGATGATGGACTTCATTCCAAAAATCAGCTTCTACAGGTTCAATTTCATTTTTAATAAAGGCTTTGGTACGTTCTACAAATTCTTGCGCACGTGCTGAAAGTTCAAACATGCTTATCTTCCTGTAAATATATGGATAAATATTTGAATAGTGACTCTTTACTTTACCTTAGCTGAAAACCTATTATGAACCAAATGATTTAATTCAATACCATACTATGAATATGATTCATAATAAAACCAATCTTGATATGTCGATTTTCAATCATATTGATATTAATTTATACCCGCTTTTTATCACCATTTATGAGCAAAGAAATATTTCAAAAGCGGCAAAGATTTTATGTATTACTCAGTCTGCTGCAAGTCATGCTTTACAAAGACTTAGGCAGCATTTGCAAGATGATTTATTTGTTCGCGCTGGGAGTAAAATGCTGCCTACCCCTTTTGCTGAACAGATTTATCCATCTGTACAAAATGCTTTATTTGCTTTTCAAAATATCTCCAAACAAAAACAACAGTTTGATCCCAGTTCAGTACAAACCTTACGCATTGCAATACATGATGAAATTGAACCGATTATTTTTCCTAAATTGATTCATCATTTTCAAAAATTGAATTTAACCATTCAGTTTCTAAGTACCAAGCTTGACCGCAAAAATGTAATTGCTGATTTAGCTGCTCAACAAGTCGATTTTGTCATTGATCTAGAACAAAATTATGGTGATAAAATTAATTATCAAAATTTGGTTCAAGATCATTTTGTGATTTGTTCTCAGCATACAAATATCAATTCTGAACTGTATTTTGCATCACCTCATATCGGTGTTTCTTCACGCCGTACTGGTTTGCTTTTAGAGGATATATATTTAAATCAAGCGCAATTTCGTCGTCAGATTTTTATGCGTTGTCAGCATTATTCAACTGCCCTGCAAGTTTTAGCACAATATCCTGATGCGATGTTAACCATTCCAAAGCAGATACTGGCACATTTACAAGTTGATCAAAGTATCAATATTTTTGAGCATCCTATTGATCTACCTGTATTAAATATGGGAATTTATTGGCACGGTGCGCTAAATGAAAATTCTAGGCATATTTATTTAAGAGAAGAAATTTCTAAAATTTTTACTTAGGCTATTTTGTAAACGATTGGATTTAGCATGCGGCTAAGCCGCTCATGTACTATCATCCCGATTTTTGATGATTTTCTTCATTCTAGTAGGTGAAATTAAGCTACTTAACTATTCCATTCAGCATCAATACATTGAACTCAAATTATAAAAATAAGACATAAAATCCATGTTAACCATGATAGTATACATTTTATGTCATGTTTTGGATGATATTGCTATGAGAACTTCGGCGCATAATTTTATGCTTGATGGTGTGGAAGACATGTTGACTCAAATTGGGACAAATATCAAAAAAGCCCGACTTCGACGTAATATGACCATTCATGATTTGGCCAATCGCATTCATGTAGATAACCGAACGATCTCACGTATGGAAAAAGGTGATCCAAGTACCAGCCTAAAAAATGTGATTTCAGTTTTAGTGATCTTTGGCCTTGAACATACCCTAGGCTCACTCGCGAATCCTCAGTTGGATGAAGTTGGTTTAGCACTCGAAAATCGTAATAGTTCAGTACGTGCAAGATTAAAGAAACAGTCTGTAATTAGTGATGATTTCTGATAGGTAAATGAACATGGATGAAGTTAAAGGATGTTATGTTTTCATAGATACAGGCTCCCAGCCAACAATTGCTGCACACTATTCTTATGAAAAGCCGATTTATCGCTTTCTTTATGGTCAATCATACTTACAACGTGCAGATGCCTTCCCTTTAGATCCACTTAATCTAAGCTTTCAGTCTTATAACAAACCATATGAAACTATTTCTAAAGATGGTTTTGGTGTACTTGCAGATGCAACACCAGACAATTGGGGTAAACGCTTAACCAATGCCTTACACCGTAGAACACCATTAAATCAATTGGAATGGTTACTCGCTTCACAAGGAAATTCAGTCGGCTGTATTGTTGGAAGCTTGTCTAAATCGCATATAAAAAACAATTCAAATATCATTCAATATGAAGAATTAGAAACTTTTATACAAATTACTGAACTCATCGAAAAAAAACGAGATCCGTTTGAGATGAAACTTGAGCAACTCGAATTAAATAAGCTGTTATATAACGGGGCTTCAATGGGCGGAGCCAGACCCAAAACCCTTGTGATGTATAAGAATAAGGAATGGATTGCCAAATTTAATAAAAGTGATGATTTGTTTGATACCTGTAAAGTTGAATATGCTTCGCTGAATATGGCACGAGACATGGGGCTCAATACATGTAATGCTGAACTAACAGAATGTGCCGGTCGCCCTATTCTCTTAGTTGAACGCTTTGATCGAAATTGCCCTGAACGTAAAAAACACTATATCAGTGCCAATAGTTTGCTCAATATTCAGAAAATTCGTATAGATGATCCTAAAATGTCCTATATGAGTATTGCCAAAGTCTGTAGTCAGATTTGTTTTGATGCTATCAGTAATCAAAAAGAACTCTATAAGCGGATGGTGCTGAATGTCATGATTAGCAATACTGACGATCATTTAAAAAATCATGGTTTTTTAATGTATGACATGAAAAAGCAACATTATGCCCTAAGCCCGCTTTTTGATGTTTTACCTCATGGTATGCCAAGCTCATTTCCAAATGAACATGCTCTGGTTTTAGGCAATGATGGACGGTTTGGAAGCTATGACAACCTTATCAGTCGTAGCAATGCCTTTGGACTAAACCTAGATCAAGCCAGAGCATGTATTAAGGATGTCCGTGATGTTCTCGAAAATAGAGAAAAATACTTGTTAGATGCGGGTCTTAAACCCACAGAAATTCGTCAATTAGAACCCTATTTCTTTCTAGATATACTCAAAAACTAAAATTCAACAATGCCAGCCATTTATATATTATGGATAATGAAAACATTGATCATAATGAATCGGTATTTAACCATTCATCTTGGCAAGAAAATGATCCAAACATGACATAAAATCCAGTTTAAATTAGATAAAGTACTTTTTATGTCATTATAAAAGAGAAGATCCAATTGCATTCCTATAATTTTGCTTAGGCTATTTTATTATTTTAAGATTATTTTCATTGTTGCCATTACTGTGATTCATATTTTTATTTCAGTCTATTATCTCAATAGTTAATGAAAAACAAAAAATGAGGAACTGCGTTCCTCATTTTTACTTTAGCAAAACCTTAGTAGGCCAACTGAATCAACATTCTAAAAAAACCAGCAATAAGCGCCAATGTTAGAAATCCACCTAGCCATAACACGACAAACCATTGCGTTTGAGATAGTTTCATACTTGCTTACCTCATTTAAACCTTTAAATTTTTACCCTACTACATGTTTAATCTTGCTTAGGCTATTTTTTACTCAAGCCAAAAGATTAAACATGCTACTTTTAAGTTTAGTGATAACCTTCATCACCAATTCGAACTTTGTCTCGGAACACCCAATATGAAAGCCCGGTATAGATCAAAATAATTGGAATTAAAATCAATGCACCAATTAAAGCAAATAATTGACTGCTCTGTGGCGCGGCAGCTTCCCATATGGTCACTGATGGCGGAATCACATAAGGCCACAAACTGATGATAAACCCAGTATAAGCAAGGAAAACCAAAGCCAAGGTATAAAGGAATGGGCTTAGTTCATTACGCTTTTTACATGCGCGAAGCACAAGAAAAGTAAACAGCACCACCAATATGGGTACAGGACTAAAATACATCAATTGTGGTTGGCTAAACCAGCGTTCTGCAATTTCAGGATGCGCCATCGGGGTATAAATACTGACTGCTCCAAAGATGACAAACAAAGCAACGATTAATTTAGGCATCAACTGATACATACGATCTTGTAAATCAAGTTCAGTTTTAAAAATTAACCATCCACAACCCAGTGCTGCGTAAAGTACAACAACACCAATACCTGTAAACACAGTAAACGGCGATAACCAGTCTAAACCACCACCTGCATACATATGGTTTTCAACTTTAATCCCTTGGATATATGCACCAAGAATCATCCCTTGGAAAAAGCTGGCAAGTATTGATCCACCAATAAATGCTTTGTCCCATAAGTGTTTGGTTCGATTGGCTTTAAAACGAAACTCAAAAGCCACACCACGGAAAATTAAAGCAATCACCATAAGGATAACTGGCATATATAATGCGGATAATACAGTGGCATAGACCATTGGAAACGCCGCATATAATGCTGCACCGCCCAGCACCATCCATGTTTCATTACCATCCCAAACAGGCGCAACGGTGTTCATCATCACATCACGTTCGTGTTGATCCTTAACAAAGGGAAATAAAATCCCAATCCCTAAATCAAAACCATCTAGTACCACATAAATGAATACACCAATGGCAATAATGACAATCCAAATCAGAGATAAATCAATCATTATTTACGCTCCTGTTCATTGGAATCAACGCTATCTTCAACACTCGTCAATGGACGTTTAGAGGCCAAAATAACCGCTTCTTCACTATGCGCTACACTTTCTGGTGTGGCGTAGATAAATTGTGGACCTTTGTGCATCAATTTCAACATATAGTAAATGCCGATGCCAAATACGATGCAATACACCACAACGAAAATAATTAAAGTGAGGCCGACTTGTTCCGCCGAAACTGGAGATAAAGCATCTTTGGTTCTCATCACTCCATATACCACCCACGGTTGACGACCAACTTCTGTGGTAAACCAGCCTGCAAGCAAGGCAATAAATCCTGAAGGTCCCATAGCAAAAGCAAAACGGTGTAACCATTTGTTTTCATAAAGCTTGCCGCCTTTGCGTAGAAACAATGCCATCACGGCAAGTAGAATCATCAGCATGCCCATCCCAACCATGATTCTAAAACTCCAGAACACCACGGTAGAATTAGGACGATCTTCAGGTGCAAACTCTTTTAAGCCTTTTACCTCACCATCCAGCGTATGGGTCATGATTAAGCTGCCAAGATTTGGAATACCGATAGCATATTTTGTTTCTTCTGCCTGCATATCAGGAATACCAAACAGATATAGCGGCATGCCCTCACCTTTGTTGGTTTCCCAATGCCCTTCAATCGCTGCAAGTTTAGCAGGCTGATGTTTTAAGGTATTTAGACCGTGATTATCACCAATCAGAACCTGTAATGGTGCAAGGACCAGAATCATCCACAATGCCATAGAAAACGATTTTTTGATTAATGCGTCACGGCGTCCTTTTAATAAATGCCAAGCAGCAGTTGCAGCCACTAGCAAGGCTGAAACAAGGAATGCTGCTGCAGCCATATGGGCTAAACGGTAAGGAAATGAGGGGTTAAACACAATTGCAAACCAATCTTGCGGCACGATAATCCCATTTTCGATGCTAAAGCCTTGTGGTGTTTGCATCCAACTGTTTGAAGATAAAATCCAAAACATTGAAATACAGGTACCAATGGCCACCATAGCCGTTGCAAAGAAATGCGCCCGAGGACCTACTCGCCCCCAACCAAAGAGCATAATGCCAAGGAAACCAGCTTCTAAGAAAAATGCACTCAGCACTTCATAAGCCAGTAATGGACCAGTTACCGAGCCTGCAACACGTGAAAATTCACTCCAGTTTGTTCCAAACTGATAACTCATCACCACACCAGAAACCACGCCCATCCCAAAAGCGACAGCAAAAATTTTTACCCAGAATTTAAATAAATCTTGGTAAACAGGATTTTGAGTTTTTAGCCAGCGCCATTCAAGTACAGCTAAAAAGCTTGCAAGCCCGATAGAAATTGAAGGAAAAATAATATGGAAAGAAACAGTAAAAGCAAACTGAATACGCGCCAATTCTAAAGCAGTTAATCCTAGATCCATGACATCACCTTATTCATTGGTAAAGTTGGTAAAGATTGAGTTTTGAATACATTGATAAACATTTTTTGTTGTACAAACTCAGCATACGCCTGAACATTCAGTACAATCTGTTGTTTTCTTTTTGCTGTATTTTTAAACAATGCTAAAAATAGCATGCAAAGGCTGCTTTCCTGCAAATCGAGGAAATTTTGAAAAATCATGATCATTCTCTACACAATAAATTCGAAATACGATCGCATGGCTTTAAAGCCTTTATTTAAAAATGCTAAACCTATGGATCGGTGAATGTGTTATGCAAAGACTACAGGTGGGGCTCGCCCTTGAGGAATCAGAAACAGGCGTTGTAATTGAAAATAGACATGCTGAAAGTTTTCAACATAAGCCATTAAACGTACTTGAATACGCACTAGGATTTCTTTTACGCCAATTTCTGGTGGCATCACTAAATTGCCATATACCACACAATACTGACATTGATGGTTAATATCATGATGATCATGACTTGAACTGCTTGCTTGCTGGGCTTGATCTAAATGCAAATAGTGATGAATAAAACTAGATTCTTGCTCATGATGAAGATGTGCATGTGTTGGTCGCAATAAAGCTTGAGTGATGTCTTCACAGACCGGAGCAATTTGATACTGCTCAGGTAATAACGGCTGTAAAAAAACCGCAAGCTGTAAAAATACTGTCGCAAATGCCAGCAACAGACCACTGCTTCTTAACACAATTGATTGCTCATATTGAGAGAGATAGAAAAAAGTATAAGTTTGCTTTTAACTGTAGATCTTTAACTTGAAATAAAGAATCAACTGCATAAAAACCAAGCATATTACTCAACTTTTCTAGCTTTACTATAGTACATTTAAATTTTAAATCAAAGCCTCTTTAGCACTTTTTTGGAAATCGTTTTCTTTTTTAATGATTTGTTTGTTATATAGCAATGATCAATAAAACTTAAAAAAGCATCCATCGTCGCCTCAGCTTTTAGTGAGTAAATAGCACCAGCTCAACTTTCCAGCTAAATTCAATTGAAAAGCTAATATCCGACGACTGAATCTGCAACGATATTCTAAGGGTGTTAAGCCGGTTCTCTTTCTAAACAATCTGCAAAATGAACTTGGGTCTAGATAACCGACACTTTGTATAATTAGATCAATGGATTAATTAATATTTTCAACAGCAAAGCTTCTTGGCTGAGCAAGCCAAGAAGCTAGAAAAAATAAAAATTATTTAAACACTTTAAAACGCACAGTATCATCGATATAGGCTTTTTCAGCAGCCTCCGCTTCAATTGAACCAAACACCAACTGTGCACGAAGTTTCCAAGTTTTGGGTATATCCCATTCCGCATGGACTTGTTCATCGACAATTGGATTATAGTGCTGTAAGGATGCACCAATACCCTCGCTATTTAAGGCTGTCCACGTTGAAAATTGTGCGATTGCTGTAGAGTGTTCAGCCCAAATCGGAAAGTTTTCTGCATATGCTGGAAATTTTTCCTGTAAGTTTTGGATCACGTCTAAATCTTCAAAGAAAAGAACGGTACCAAAGCCTGCGATAAAGCTGTCCATTTTAGCCTCCGTTTTTAAGGCACTTGCTTCATCTTTGGCATAAGCTTTCAGTTGAACTTTTACAAAGTTCCAGAACTTCTCATGTTCAGCATTAAACAAGATCACTGCCCGAGATGATTGCGAGTTAAAAGAAGATGGACTTTGCTTGATCGCTTGCTGAATCAAATCAGTAAGATGCTCAGGAGATTGATTAACATTACGTCCAATCGCATAAATTGTACGGCGTTTATGAATTAAATCTAAAAAATTATTCGACATTGCTGAATATCCTTGGATATATCCCCGGGGAAATCCGATACTTTAAAAAAGATTATCAAGATATTTTAAAAAATCATAACAAGTATGAATTGATTAAAATCAAAAGTATTACAACATAAAAAAACTTGCTAGAAATATCTACTTTTGTCATATGTTTCTAAGCAAAAGTGAATTAGCAGAAATATAAGGGGCTGTTGACATTTCATAACTGGCTTGCGTTGTAGTTTAAAATTGAGCATGAGATGTATACATCGTAAAGTATGAAGGATAATAGCGAATCTATTTTCGACTTTCATAACGAAGACTGAGATAATTTTAGCCACAATCAGAAGTTTTATCGTACAAACGCGTAATAAAGAAGATTGAATAAGAAGTGCCAACATTTAAAATTAAATCATAAAGACTTGCTAAATGAATGACCTCATTTAAATCATTGTCATCATGCTTAAACAACTGCCGAATAAAATCCAAGCATTAAAAATGTTTCCACTCAAAATTTAGATATCGCAATTGGTTAAAAAATGAAAGTTTTAAATATATTAAGTATCCTCAGTTCAATATTTATTCTATTTTTTATGTTTTATACGCTTGGGCCTACAATTTAAAAAATTTAAACAGATGAATAAAAAATAAAAGGCAGTTTAAAACTGCCTTTTATACTTGAATTTGAGCATTTCAATCTATTGCTAATTTTTGACTAGAAATTAGCATTCAGCACTTTGGCAGGTACAGAATTTTTCCAAATATCTCGCAAAGTAGGTAAATAGAATTTTTCACCTAACTCAACCAATTCAGCGTCAATCAATGCATGTGTTTCATGCATAAATAAGTAGTCCAGTTCAACCGTAGACAATTGTTGCTGCTTTTTTGCAAATTCTTTACGTTTGGCTTGAGCTTGTTTAAGCAATTGATCTGCAAAATTTTTATTTTTATATTGGCTAATCGCTTGTAAACGTAACTCAATCACCCCCCAACCTGTAAGGAGTTTCTTAAAAATCTCAAAATCTTCAGTTGTGGATTCCCAAGTCATTTTATCCAAGTCTTCATCATCAGGAAGTACTGGGAGTAAAATTTCCATTACACTTGGAAAAATCTTTTTGAAATTTAAAATAAATTTAACAGGGTGCTCACCAGGGTAATCTTTAAACTGCACATTTTCCTGAACATCTGTTAAATAAATTGATAACATTAAAAAATCCTTAATTAAAATACTGTTTATTATAACGTTATTGATCATCTTGCAGCCTAAATACAAAATAAAACAACATGAAAACAGTGAAAGAAATGCATTCTAACAATTATGACAGTTTATTCAATGCCAATTGCAGTATTCACCTGTTGTCGATCAAAGATTCTGGTGGGCGAATAAAGCTTATTCTTGTAAAGAACTAAACCTGATCAAACTCAGTGACCAAAAACTCGATTAAAGCTTTTACCGATGGTAATAGACCTCTTCTAGAAGTATAGGCCAAATGAATAAGCTCTGGCATCGGTTCCCAATCAGGAATCACTTTAACTAGCCTGCCCGCTTTTAAGTCTTCAGCAATAATTAATTCCGGTAGTTTTGCAATTCCCAAGCCATCTAAGGTCGCTAAATGCAATGCACTTAAATCAGTAGTGGTTAGCCTCGGCTCATCCTTAACCACATATAATTCATTATTAGAATTATAAAGATCCCAATGATATTCAAAGGACAAAGACTCCATCATTAAAATAGGCAATCTTGTTAATTCTCCTGGTGTTTTAATCAAGAAATTTTGATTCAACAAATCAGGGCTTGCGACAATAAATTGTTTTGAAATGGATAGGCTACGTACAATCAAATCACTATCTTTTAAAGGTAAGGGTCTGATTCGAATTGCAACGTCATAACGTTCATTAAACAAGTCTACCTTTCTATTTGTCGCTTCCACATGCAATTTAACTTTCGGATAACGTGCTAAAAACTTATTCAACATTTTACTGACATTAATATGCAATAAATTTGTAGGACAAGAAATTTTTACAATTCCAGTCGGCTCTGCGCTTAACAGTGCGATTGCCTCATCAGCAGATTCAGCTTCCACAAGCATTGCTTTACAGTGTTGTAAATATATGTTCCCGACATCTGTAATCGAAATTCTTTTGGTGGTTCGATTGAGAAGTTTTACCCCTAAACGGTTTTCCAATTCCGCAACTCTTCGACTTAACAATGATTTGGTCACACCCAACGCATTACTTGCAGCTGAAAAGCCACCATATTCAATCACTTTGGTAAAATAATACAGGTCATTTAAGTCTTTCATCGTATTCTCTTAAATATCGCAACTGTTCTTTATATAAGACAATATGTCATATAAATAGCATAATTCAATGTTTATCCTACTGTTAGTATTAAAAACAGCAAATGATTGCTTAACTAAGGATATATAAAATGTCTACTCCAGCTAATTTTAATGGCCAAGCGCCAGTGATTGATGTAAATGATTCCGTTATGCTGTTAATTGATCATCAAAGTGGTTTATTTCAAACCGTTGCTGATATGCCAATGACAGAACTACGCCAACGCGCAGCAGCCTTAGCTAAAATAGCATCATTATCAAACATGCCTGTCATTACCACGGCCTCAGTTCCTCAAGGCCCCAATGGGCCACTGATTCCTGAAATACACGCAAATGCGCCCCATGCAAAATATGTCGCACGTAAAGGCGAAATTAATGCTTGGCATAATCAAGAGTTCGTTGAAGCGGTTAAAGCAACAGGTAAAAAGACCCTGATTATTGCGGGTACGATTACCAGCGTGTGTATGGCTTTTCCAGCGATTAGTGCAATTGCTGATGGCTATAAAGTTTTTGTTGTGGTTGATGCATCAGGTACGTATAGCAAAATGGCACAAGAAATTACCTTAGCACGTGTGGTTCAAGCAGGTGCGGTACCGATGGATACAGCGGCGGTTGCTTCAGAAATTCAACAAACTTGGAACCGTGAAGATGCTGCTGAATGGGCTCAAGTGTACACTCAAATCTTCCCTGCTTATCAATTACTGATTGAAAGTTATTCAAAAGCACAAGAAGTTGTGACAAACAAAGAAGTACTTGATTCAGTAAGTAAATAATTTTAAATAAATGATGATTTTAGACACCTTTCGAGGTGTCTAAATCATTGTTATGACGCAGTAATTACTATTTTCATTTTATTGCTACTTCAAGTTTAGAGAATAAATCATGTCTTTAGATTAAAAAATTAATGTATATGATCCGTCTCCTTTTCCGCTACCTCAAGTGCGGCAGATTCATTGGCAACGTCATTGACCCATCCATAGCCATTTTTCATCAAAATGGTATAGGTTTTACCATCTGCTGTAATCGTGCCCATGGTAAAATTGTCTTTAATGGTTTGAGTAATATGAAACTTCTCATTATTTTGATCTCCTCCTTCTAGAGAGCCTGACCAACTAACAATATCTTCACCTGGATCTACTTCTATACGTTCTATAACAGCCTGTCTGTTTAAACCATAGCCTGGCACATTAAACACGATTTGATCGCCGACATTCTTCGCCTCTAAGGTATATAGATCATTCCTCAGAAATATTCGCCCATCTTTTTTTTGTGTATCTGTCAAAGGAACGGGATTATGCATAGACACCGTATCGACAGTACTCAAATTGAACATCTGTTGATTGAAAATCCCTGCACGTAATTTGTCCTCATCCAGCGTTACAAGTTTACGGCGAGCATGGCTGTCTTTTATACGTTGCAATACTTGTGTTTCGGTTAGATTTGCATTTAGCTTCGGTGAATTCACTTGATCGATTTGTTCATTTTGTTTAGACACAATCGTTTTAGCTGTATCAGCTGTCTCCTGTTGACCTGAGATGAACCAAGCCAACAAAGAAACCACCAAAACAGTTAAAACAACGGAAATAATGAGATATATCCGTTTATTCATTATGGATTAACCGCCACTAAAAATTTTGAAATGGCTTCAACATTTTCATTAATTTTTCTTAAACCATCAAATTTGTCAGTTTCACCTAAACGCACACCATATTCGGGGCTATAGATATCTGGGCTCGAATATAAGCCAATTTGATTTCCTCCCATAATGGTACTGCCTAAAGGATGACCAAATCCCCAGTTATAACCTGTGGTTCGATCAAAACTATGTCCTAGCCCCATGTTATGCCCTAACTCATGTCGCATTGCAGTGATACCACAACCATAGTTATGTGATCCGATCATGTTGTACTTGCTAGGCGTGCTATTTACATAGGCGAGACCGCAACCAGAATGATCTGTAATGGTATATATCGCATCAGCACCTGTTCTGATTCTTTCCGCTTGTACAGTGGCATCTGAACGTCCTAAATTAATCGCATCACCGAGTGTCGTTCCAGGGATTCGATAATCCAAGTATCCGACTTCTTTGTAGTAGGCTTTTGCTTGCGAGTTTTCAAGCGCTTCATTGGTTAATCTAAGTGCTTCACGGGCTTGAATTTTTGCAGCAGTTGAACCGAGTTTGTCATTGACTACCGGGCTATTCACAAGCAATAGATCAATCTGATAGCTATCGGTGTTCCAAACCCCATTGTTGAATATCAAACGGATTTTATCGCCTTTTTTCAAACTTGCACTAATGTTGCTACCTGAAACTGTAAACGCTGTATCCGCAGAATTAGATAAGATGACCTTGTCACCCGACTGAGCCGCTGGCAAGTTTACAACAGGTGCCCATTGTGCATTATCAGCGGTTATTTCAACAACAGGGGTTTTAAATGTAAAACCTTGTGCAGCGGTGTTTGCAGTGAATACAGTTTTAGGAGACGAAGCCAAAACCCAATACGATTTATCTGCAATATAAATGAACTCGTAACGATTGCCCTTGTTGAGTTTTAGGGTTGCGGTGGTATTGGTATTTTTATTTTCAATCACTGATTGCCAGCTCGCAGTTGAGCTAACAATGATACGATCTCGGTCGTTTGCTGTTTGCGGTAATTTTAATGAAGACACCCACGCCCCATCAGCAAAACGAATTTCTGTTTTAGCTGCAGTTAAATTCTGTAAAGCCGTATTTAATGCCGCAGTATTACCATTGATCACGTTGATAATACGTGTCGGAAGAGACAGTGGAACCCATTTACTCAGTTCTTGATTATATTGAAAGATATATGCATCATTTTTATTGACAACCAATGTACTTGGAAATAAAGCATTTTGTGAATTAATTTTTGAGGATTTAAGCGCATTAGACTTAACCACAAGGATCTGGCCATTCTGACCTGTTTGCGGTAAATGAATTGTATCAGTCCAAGCAGCATCACTTACAACATATTGAGCCTGTGATTGTTGAAATACTGGAATGGTATTGCCATTTTTTTCAGGCGTAAAATTGGCAGTTTCAGGCGCATAAAACTCCCATTTTCCATTACTAAATTTAAAACGATAACTGTTTCCAGACTTTAGTGTGAGAACGCCTTTTTTTTCAATATTTACATTACTTAAATCAATATCACTGTCATAACCCGCAGTTGATTGAATTGTAATTAAGGCACCTTCTTTTGCTACATTCGGTAAGGAAATATTCTTCACCCAATTGCCATTGGATACACTAAATATCAGATCATCATAGCCTGTTGGGATGATTCCACTCTGGTTATTCTGGTTTGGTGATAGTGTGGTTGCGGCTATGGCAAAAGTGACCATGCCACTTGTAATGAAGACTGTAATAACTTTTCTTTTATTCATGTTATACCTGAGTCAATATTATAAAGTTGAGCTGACACTATAAATTAATTTTTATTGAAAAATAAAATTAAAAATTGTTAATAAAATCGATAAAACCAACAGCAACCCTAGGTTTCATTAAATTATAAATATCTGATATATAAATAAAAGAAAATGTTACAACCCAAAAACAATGCAGAGCTTATAAAATAAAAATTAGTAAAATCATCAATCTAAACGAATCAATAATTCGTGAATTATCCTTCTTTTTTATTGAATAATCGCTGAGTTTAAATCTCAGTATTGCAATATATAAATTTGATATTTCTATAGATGATTCAACCCATTAAAATTATTTCTATATCATTTCATCCACATTGATTTTCACATCTTTATTTTCTGGATTTGTAAATTAAAAAATAACAATATCAATAATTTAAATAAATAATGTTAAATTTATAAAGCAATATTTTCTATTCAAAAGAGTAAAAATCACAAAAAAAGTGTCCTCAAAGGATATGGTCGCTAATTATTCTAAATGGTAAAAACTTTTAATCGCTTAACAGTTTCATGTTGGATAACCACAATGATCACGGAAAGTCATCAAATTAAAGCAAGAAAAGTATATTTCGATTTTTCTGAGTCTTCTGTATGTTGGATGCCAGATGATCCACTATGTTCACATATTGCCAATGGTATCAATATGCTTTTGCCTGCGGGTGAGTTTTGGTTTTGTCGGGTATTTAATAAAACCCTCCCACATATTACAGATGAAAAATTAAAACAAGAAGTTATTGGCTTTGTCCGTCAAGAAGCTGCACATGCACGCGCACATGAAAAAGTACAAGACTTTTTAAGAGAAAATGGCTATGACATACAAGAACCATTAAATCGTGCCCATCTTGTTTTCAACATTTTATTAGGTGACAAACCATTAGGAATTCCTTTTTTAAAAGGGAAAAAATTTGATGAATATTGGTTAATCTTTCGTGTAGGTGTCATTGCAGCAATTGAGCACTTTACAGGTACAATTGGGCAATGGACGCTTGATAGCAAATCTTGGGATAAAGCAGATCCAGCCATGGCTGATTTATTCCGCTGGCATCTCGCTGAAGAAGTTGAACATCGTTGTGTCGCTTATGATTTGTTTGAGCATTTATTACAACAAAAGCTAGGTTTTTATGTTTCCAGACAAATCATTATGATGGGAATTTTTCCGCTTTTTATTTACTTCCTTGTTGATTTTGCTCGTAGTCTTGGTCAACAAGATACTGAGCATCAACAAATCCAGAAATTAATGCGCCGTGGGTTCTTTGCTTTTATTCGAGAGTTTGAAAAAACTGCAACTAAAACAGATCACCTACCGACCATTAAATATCTATGGAAAGCCACTCTACGTTGGACCTCTCCAAAGTTTAATCCGCTTCATGAAGGTGATACAGAACAGGCGTTAGCTTATATGTCACGTTCACCTGCTGTTCAGTATTTTGAGAAAACGGCGCTCAATTAGAGTCAGGACATAATATAAATTGTGTTTATAAAAAGCCTTCTATAAAAGAAGGCTCATGTAATCACTTTATGAGTGGCATACTTTCTTTTGTACTATTCGGTGGGATGATGATTTGAACTCTGCGTTGGCCATTTCCAACGGCCTTAATTTCTCCACTGGTCAGCCCATATGTAATCTTAGCACTCTTAAAACTCTTTCCAGAATCACTTGAAATCTCAGCATTACCTTCTAATGTAACCAAAAGCCTATTTGCATCATATGTAATCTTTTCAGCGCTACCATTGATCAATTCACCTGTTTGATAATTTTTCTTTTTAAATTCTACTGGATGACCTAAAGCAATAATACGATCAAGCTGTTTGTTCTTCTTTTGTTTTAGCTCGATTTCATTTCCCTCAATACTCATCGACCCTTGTTTAGCGATGAAGTTTCCTTGATATACGCCTTCTCTAGCGTTTAAATTGAAACTTAAAAAATCACCAGACAACTCTAAAGGTTTACTAAAGTCAGGATCAAATTGAGCTATAGAGGCAATAGGAATTAAAGACAAGAGGATTATAAATAAAGTTTTTTTCATATCGAAAGGTTATTAATAATAATGAGTATCATTTTCAGATAATACCATAATGGCAATATTTTCGACACCATTCAAAGCCATGACACCTTATTCCCCCTAAACAACGTTCAAACTATTAAAGGATTGTTTTAACCTTAGCACTCTATCAAGATATTTATTTACCAAACTCGCACATCCTAAATCTAGAATGTCCAGCCTTATCTCTTAAAATATAGCTATTATGAATCTAATTAATGTTGGCTTATTTGTTTTAATGACATTAACTGTGCTGATGATTAAAAGAATAAACGTCTTCACAATCAGGTTAAACAACTAATGGCGGAAAGGTTATACTAGCTATGACACTGACAGGATACAACAATCTTGATCTCGTCCCATTACAAACGACTTTAGATTTTATCAAACGAAAGCATCCTTTACTCGAACAATGGTGGCAACATGAATTCGGATTCCCGCTCGAATATCTCACACAAGGCGAACTCGGACATTTCAAAAAACCCCACAGCCTTGACGAAATCAGAAATCGACTCATTGAGGCTGGATTTCAAAGCTGCCATGAAACTCGCGAGAAACATGGTTAATGCGAGTCCTATAACTCCTCCAAATTCAAAATAAAAAAGCACCTTAAGGTGCTTTTTTAAACGACTGATGCTTTCTCAATAAATCATCAATAGTACTGTCACTTACAGCTTTTGATTATTTCGCGTTTGGACGTACCATTTTTTCAGGTTGTACCACTTCATCAAACTGTTCAGCCGTGACAAAGCCAAGTTCTATCGCAACTTCTTTTAAAGTCTTATCTTCTTTATAAGCCGTTTTGGCAACTTTAGCGGCATTTTCATAACCAATCACAGGATTCAGTGCTGTTACCAACATCAATGAATTATGTAAGAAGTAATCAATTTTTTCACAATTTGGTTCAATCCCTACAGCACAGTGTTCATCGAAGCTGTTACATGCATCGCCAAGCAATTGAATCGACTGAACAAGATTATATGCAATCACAGGCATATAAACATTCAGTTCAAAATTCCCCGCTGCACCTGCAAAATTAATCGTGGTGTCATTCCCCATCACTTGCGCAACCACCATGGTCATTGCTTCACATTGGGTTGGGTTGACTTTACCTGGCATGATGCTTGAACCTGGTTCATTCTCTGGAATACGCAACTCACCCAAACCACAACGTGGTCCACTTGCTAACCAACGTATATCATTGGCAATTTTATTTAAACTTGCAGCTAAGGTTTTCAATGAACCAGAAGCAAATACAGCAGCATCACGACCAGCAAGTGCTTCAAACTTATTTGGATTACTGATAAATGGCAAACCCGTCAGTTTGGCTAATTCTTCCGCTGCTTTGTCTGCATATTCAGGATGCGCATTTAAACCTGTACCAACAGCTGTACCACCAAGTGGTAACTCATAGAGCCACACCAAAGCCTGTTGTAAACGTTTTAGTCCATGATCCAGCTGTGAAACATAGCCACTGAATTCCTGTCCTAATGTAAGTGGTGTTGCATCCTGTAAATGAGTACGGCCAATCTTAACGATATCGTCAAACGCTTCAGATTTTCGATGTAAAGTGTCTCGTAAACGTTTTACTGCTGGAATAAGCAACTCATTGATTTGTACCGCAGCAGCCACATGAATCGCTGTTGGGAATGAATCATTGGTAGATTGCGCACGATTGACATGATCATTCGGATGCACAGGCTTTTGTGAACCTAATGGATTGCCTAGTTTTTGATTGGCAATATTGGCAATGACTTCATTACAGTTCATATTACTTTGCGTACCTGAACCTGTTTGCCAAACCACCAAAGGAAATTGTGAATCCCATTGGCCTGAAATTACCTCATCGGCAGCACCCACAATATACTGTGACAAATCATGTGGAATTTGATTTAAGCTGGCATTGGTTATTGCCGCTGCTTTTTTGACCAGCCCCATCGCTCGAATCATCGGGCGTGGCATATGTTCTGTACCAATTTTAAAATTTTCTACGCTTCGCTGAGTTTGTGCACCCCACATTGCTTCGCTTGGGACTTCAACATCGCCCATTGTGTCATGTTCAATACGTGTTTGCATTTTCAACCTCTTCTTTATCCATATCTTATTTTCAAGTTAAAGCTTGTTTTGACAACATCTGCGTAAAAACACCAGCTTCAGCGAAGCGATTATGCTAAACAAATCAATCAAACATGTAAATGATAATTATTTACAAAAATCATCTATTCTGGATTTTTATCGATTGTTTAAGGTATTTTGATAAAAACGCCATTCATCTTCAATCATTTGTTTAAGAGAGCGCTGTGCTTTCCATTTTAAAAGCTCAAATGCTTTTTGGCTGGTAGATGCGACCTGATCCAGTTCATCTAATTTATACACCGCATCAATTTGATGGATTTGACTTGCTGTAACCTCTTCGATCAAGTGGATCAAATTCTGTATCGAACTGACAGGACCTGCAATATCAAAACTTTGATAAACATTGCCCTGCTCATGTAGCCAAAGAATAGTTGATTTAATTGCTTCACACACGTCAAGAACATGGACAAAGCTACGCTCAGTTGTTTTATCTGCAGTCTCTGAATTACGTTGTACTTCAATTAGATCACGTTGTTGAGCTGCAACTTGTAAAGCCAAAGGGACAACATTTTTAGGTAGCGGTGCAACAAACTCACCCAAGACGCCATGCTCAAATGCACCGACGACATTTGAAACCCTTAAAATGGCAATTTTCCATTCTTCATCAGTTTTGAATGTGTCTTTAATGATTTCTTCAATCATTTGCTGAGATTTTATATAAGGATTGGGATAACTATAATTAAATGCGGTTTGTTCATTCAGTTCTAAACTCGATTGCGCATAAACCATAAGGCTAGAAAGATGTACCAAATTTCTGACACCAGTACGCTGCATCGCGCGTAATAAACTCATAATACAACTGAGATTGTCATTATAATATTCAAGTGGTTTTAGGTTTGACTCTTCAATAGACTTAAAACCCGCACAATGCACAACGGTATCTATTGAATATTGTTCAAATACTTTATTTAAAGCGGGGGTATTACGAATATCAATTTTGACAAAGGGAATATACATTCCTGTAATAAATTCTAAGCGCTCTAAGCATTGCAGATTGGCATTGGCTAGATTATCCACAATGACGACCGCTTGCCCTTGAGCTAGCAAACTTAAAACCACATGCGAGCCTATAAAGCCTAAACCACCAGTCACTAAAATCATTGTATACTACCTATCATTATCAAGTTTGAATGTTGCAAACTGTCCATTCTCCAAGTGAATCGCCATCAAATGAGTACTTTATTACTAATCACCGCAGCACCGACTTCAATCCATGCATGGCATGCATTGGGTTTAGCGCAGGCACTGCAAGCTGAAGATCAAGAATTTCGTGTTTTCTTTTATCAAGATGGTGTACAAGTTGCGAACAACTTGCAATGGGTTCCTGACGATCAACGTAATTTATCTGTAGAATGGCAAAAACTCTCAATTCGACTTCCTGTCTGTGTGAGTGCTGCATTAGCGCGGGGGATAACAGATCAAGAGAATGCCAAACGTCACCAAATTCCAGCCGATAATCTTGCAAAAGGCTTTGAGCTTGTGGGTTTAGGCGAACTTGCAGATGCTGTTCAATCTACAGATCGTATCATTCAATTCTAAGTTGATCATCCCATTAGCGTGTTGCATTTAAAAGGTAATTTGTGTGAATACTGTGCTCATTGTGATAACCCAAGCAAATTTAAATACATTGCAGGTACATGAAAGTTTGTCAGCAACCATGGTGCTTGCAACTTTTGGCAGTAAAGTCAAAGTGTTACTTAAAGACGCTGGATTAAGCCTACTTAAATCAGAAATGGCTTTTAGCCAATTAAATCACGTATTTAAGCTTGCTTCAAATCTGGTCGATAGCTTTGAATTCTATGATTTAACACCAGTTTTAGTAGAAAATATGAATAAATCCTCGACTTTTGTTACTCAATCACAACAAGAGTTGGAATTTGTAGAACTGAATGCTGAATTTATTCAGTCTTTTGATCATGTGTTGTATTGGTAAGCTGTGGATGGAAAGTTTAAATGTCAGATAAAACGCTTTATTTAATTCAATCTTCTTTTATACATACAGACCATATATTGAATCAGTTAGATCAACTGTATGGTTCTCATGATCATGTTGTTTTAATGGGTGATGCAATATTATTTGCAGCAGATCAACGCTTAACAAACAAACAGAATCTTTATCTTCTTGAAAATGATGCTGAGATTTTATCTGAATCAATTCCTGAAAATTTTAAGTCAATTTCTTACCCACAATTTGCTCAGTTGGTTTTAGACTTTAACCGTTGTATCAGTTTAAAATAGTGAGCTAGGTTGTAAATTATCTTCGATTTTTTAAAAATCAATCTTTTATGTTTTGTCGATCAAAAGTTAGATTGTTTAGATTATTTTTGTTTAGGTTGTTTTATGAGCTTTGAGTTAGACCAAGATGGTCATTTAGTAGACTACACCATTTGGAATGAACAGGTTGCCCAAGAGTTGGCACAAAGTTTAGATCTACAACTGACCTCATGGCATTTTGAAGTGTTGCATGCAGTACGTCAATTTTATACCCAGTTTGGCCACTCTCCTGCGACTCGTCCACTGATTAAATTTTTAATGAAAACGATCAATCCGGCAATTGATAATGCTGTTCTACAAGATAAGTTTAATACTGGACTGGTTGCCCGCCATTTAAGCCGTTTGGCGGGTATCCCTAAACCTGCAAATTGTTTATGATCGATACTTAAGTATTGATTCGTTTAATTCAATATCAGATCAAACCAATCAATATAGCGAGTAAATATCTAAATTGGCGATAGCATAAATTATTTCACTTTCTTCCTGAGCAAATCCCATTGGTATTTGAAAAAATATTTTAGTGTTTGATTTGGATTGACTGCAGTTTTATTTTTTAAATTTACGCCATCCGAATGATCATAATCTAAAAAATTAGCTGTAGTACCCTGTATAAATTGAAAGCTCGATCCTTTGGCTGTAATTTTCTGTGATTCAAACAAATGATCTAATCCAAAACGATGCCCTAATTCATGTACCACGACTTGATTAAATATATTTTGAGGACAGTTAAATAAGGTAACGCTGTCACCACCAGCACCAACTGCATTCTTTATCTCTACAGTTGTTACGAAAACATAATTTTTAGTCGCTAAGTTTTTATCTTGATATTTTTTATAAAACTTAGTTAAGTCACTTAAAAAATAACCCGTGTCATTTATATTTAATTTATTCAAAGATATATTAACATCATCGTCTTTGCTACGATATTTGTTTAAATCAAATGTTGGGGCATTTTTTATTTCTACATTAATTAAAGCTTGGTTAAATGAATTATGCTTTAAAAAATTTTCATAATCATGTGAACGGCTTGGTTTTTTTCCATCAGTTATAACGTCTACAAAGATAACCGATATAGTAGGAATCACAGCATTATGATAAAGCATTAGCTTCCCAACTTTCTCTTGGGTCTCTCCTTTTATTGCTGTTACAATGATTTCTTCGTGTTTTTGCAAAGCACTTGTGCACTTAATATTCACTATTTCTGAAGCTAGATAATAAATCTCTTCTTCTCTTTTAGTATCTTCGCCTAAATCTCGGGTCATTTTTTTGGCGTAAATAAAATCTTCGACACTGAACTCTGCTGGTTCAATAATAATATTCGGATTTGAAACTTCAAACTTAATCTTTGTTCCATCATTTTTTAATGAAAAATTATTTTCTGAATCTAATAGTCTCAACTCTAAATTAAGCCTAACCCCTTGATTGACAGAATTAGAACTATTGCTATCCTCTTGTGAGCTTGGGTAAATTGCTAACCATGCAGGGATATATTCTGTGCCAAATGGGCTAATTTTGGTAATTTGGTCTTGGGTATATGTCGCTTTTAATGATTGTATCGAACCACTAACTAAAGCAACTTTGTTTCCAAATTTTGTTGTTGCATTCGGTCTATAGTTGGTTAATTTTTTAAAGTATTCTGGTCTGTACCAATCAAAACCATAACTTCCATCATATATGTTATCTTCACATCTTCGAAAATGAATCGTAAACTTCTGTAGGCACGTATCACAGGTACTTCCGACTGTTGGGCTTGAACCAATTCCCATTCGATTACTCCATATTAAATATTTTATAAATTATTAAAATTTTGCATCAGTTAAATAAGTATATAAAAGTGAATGACTTGATCAAAATTATCTGTTTAAAAAATCGCTCAATTCGCTATCAAGCAATAAACCTTATTTTCTAAACTAGGATTACAGTTACTGTTTTTCATACTTTTACTTATTAATTTAAATTATATATTTTTTAAATTGAACAATCACATATTTTATATCTTGTTAACAAAAATCAAAAACAATATCAGTAATTAAAAGTTCAAATTACTTGCAACGCTTCATCTAAACATTTTCACAAACACTAAAGATAATGAGTACACATATCTTTATATTTTTATGATATTTACCAAAAACTTAATCTAAAATTAGTTCATGATAAATATCGAAAATCATCTAGGAAATAGCAATCAAGCTAATTTTTTCTGCGCTAAGTATTGGAAAAAAGCAGAGGTAACGATTGGCTTCACCTGTCTCGCATTCACCGCCTGCTGACATTCTGAGCAAACCAATATCGGAGTAAACTCATGGCCACAGACGGTATGTTGATACACCATAGGCGCTCCCAAACCCTCATCCATCCATTTATCCGCCCATGCCACCATGGTTAATAAAATAGGATATAGATCTAAACCCTTTTCAGTTAAGCGATATTCATAACGCTCTTGTCGATCGACATAAGCCACTTTAACCAATATTTCATGCTCAACCAAACGTTTTAGCCGTTCAGACAATACATGTCTTGTCACACCTAAATTTTCTTGAAAATCATCAAAACGACGTAAACCCATAAAAGCATTACGTAAAATAAGCATGGTCCATCGATCACCCAATACAGATAATGTACGCGCAATTGAACACGGTTGATTGCCTATTTCTTCCCATTTCATACGAAGTTCCAAATTACATTTGTAAATTTAAAATACCATTGCTGAATACTATGAAATAAACAGAAAAAGAAAGATAGTATTTCAGGGATTTTTTTTACATTCATTTAAATTGAGCGACAAGTGCTTATGCTTTACAAAAGGATGACTCACAACTAAAAGTAGCGTTAGTCAACATTAAAAAATGCTGGGATTTTTTTAATGCTCAAAAACAATAAAAGCCCAATTCTGGGCTTTTATCTTAAAAGAAATCTTACTTATTCAACAACTTGTCCACGACACCAAATTTTTTGAAAATACTTGCTCGGCGTTTAGGATAAATACTGGCCTTATTTAAATCACCCTTGTAATGATCAAATACACGCTTATCCATAATTTTAAACCACCACGATGGGATCATCGCTGGCAACAGCATACTTGCATAACCGCTTGGTAATTCAGGTGCTTCATCAAAGTGACGTAACGCTTGGAATGGGCGTGTCGGAAAGGCATGATGATCTGAATGACGTTGTAACTGATATAAGAATAAATTAGTTACGATGTTGTTATTGTTCCAACTATGCTCAGGCATTGTGCGTTCATATTTGCCATTTTCATCTTTTTGGCGCAACAAACCATAATGCTCAATATAATTAATGATCTCAAACAACGTAATACTATAAGCTGATTGAGTTGCCAAATAAGGCAAAATACCTTTACCAAATAACCCGACCATAGACGAATGGAATGCTGCGGTCATTGTCCAGCCTTGCAATAACTCATTATCTTTAGACCAGAATCCAAGGCCCTTACGTTTAAGACGGTTGGTTTCAATCTCAATCGCTGATTTAAATGAGCCAATGACGGTACGTGGTAAAAACTCATAAAGCGTTTCACCCATTTGCGATGAAGCTGGATCTTCAGGCGTCGCAGCGCGTTTATGGTGTCCATAAGGATGTTCGATACGGAAATGGTTATAACCTGATGGAACCAATGCCAAATGCGATAAAATATGGTCCATAAGGTCATGCTTATGGCTTAACTCATGTGCTGTGTTAATGGCAATACCATTAATTGCACCCATTGAAACACCAAGCAAAATCTTATCTAAAAGTGATGTTTGTTTACGTCCCACCAAATAACAAGCATAAACATTGGCAACATATTGAATCGGAATAAAGGATTTGACCAAACGTGAATAATACGGATCTTGCTCAAGTAATTTTACATCTTCACTGGTCGGATTGTTTTTATCCTTACCAATCAATGAATCAATGGCTGGAATAATCACATGCAGTACCAGTGGCCCACCCAATGCAAAAACTTTTTTCAGTGGCTTAGGTGCAACATGATATCCCGCTAAAATTCCTAAGCCAATCACTGGAAGTGATGGGCTAATCATCCAAAGATAACGCTTTTTATCAAGTGCCAAACCTGACTTTGGTTTTAATTCTTGCAATTGCTGCTCTGTCAGTTGAACTGGTGCATTCATGGCTATATCTTCCCTATCTTTCTACTTAGTTATATATTTATGTAAAATTCAACTTAAAGACAGTTGTAAGCGTCCATAAAACCTATGAAAAAGTCTTTGGCATCTTCAACATAGAGTTTGTCCTTTGCGCACATGTTTTAATAGCATGAAACATTTTTATTATTTGAGAACAGGAAATTTGAACTGAATCTATGGATGCTTTAAGTAAAATTTTTGATGATATTCATCTCAACCATTCAGAATATATTTACCTTCAAGCTCAAGGTGATTGGTCATTTCAGAGCCCAAAACAAGATGCCGTGATCGCGCATATTGTTCTGTATGGAAATGCTTATTTAGAATTTTCACCCAAAATGACTGTTGCACTACAAACCGGCGATATGTTTTTAATCCCAGCAGGATTAGCACATACTGTAAAAAATCATTTAGACACGCAGTTAGTTGAAAGCCTCAATATAGAATCACTGTTTGATGGATTAAGACAAGACGCAATTGAATTTGGTCAAGGAAGCTCAGAAAAGACCCTTATCCTTTCTGTACGATGCCATATGAATGCAATCATGGCTCGTCCATTGATCAATGCACTCCCACCATATTTACATATTCAAAATGCCTTGAGTGATGAGGCACCTGAATGGCTTAAAATTGGATTATATTTTGTTTCTGCTGAAACGCGTAGAACCATGGCAGGTAAAAATAAAATTATGGACCACGTCGTCAGTATTTTGATGATTGAGTGTGTACGTGACTATATTGAGCAAATGCAAGATCACAATAACTGGTTAAATGCCCTGGTGCACCCTGAACTTTCAAATGCACTTGCAGCCATTCACAGCCGTCCAGAACAGAGCTGGACCGTAGAAAGCTTAGCAGAAACCTGTTGTATGTCGCGTTCTAAATTTGCCAGTTTATTTAATCAAATTATTGGGGAAACACCTTTAGCCTACTTGCAACAACATCGCTTACGTCTTGCCAGCCAGCTGATCAAACAAGGACAACTGCCTATTCAGCAGATTGCACACCAAGTGGGATATTCATCTGAAACCGCATTTAGCCAGGCATTTAAGAAACAATTTGAACTTAGCCCAAGCCAATATCGCAATCAGATCTAAAAAAGATTAGAGACATCCGCTAATCATATCTTAGTGATATAGCTCCTGTACTCACACTATATTTCATTTCACATAAAAAAAAGCGCCGAGGCGCTTTTTTTAATCAGAGAAGATCAATTATTTAATTTTTGCTTGTGCTTTTAAATAACGTGAATAATCATCTAATAATTGTTCACCACGGAACTTCTGATACATTTGCGTAAGTTGCTGAACTTCAGCAGGATCCATCTGAGCAGTATCTACTTTTTTCACATTCGCTACAGCCACAACAACTAACTCATTTGGCAGCTTGGCAGTGCTGACAGACCACATGCCTGCTTTAGGTACTGGCTGGCTAAAGGCAACGCGCTCAATCTCACGCTTAAGGCCTTTTGAACGTGTGAATGTTCCCGCATGGACAAAATTAGACTGATATTTCGCAGTAACCTCTTGAGCCGGCAATTTTTTGAAATCTGCAATCATGGCATTTAATTTTGCATGGGCAGCATCAAACGCTTTTTGTTCAATCAATTGTGCTTTTACACGCGCAGTTGCTTGCGCTAAAGGCTGTACACCTGCTGGATGATACTTACGAACTTTAACCCAGACAACATCACCATTGGCTGTTTGGATATTACTTGAAGCCGTCGTATTTCCGCTTTTCACATCTTCATTAAACAGTTTAGATTTAACAGCAGGATCAGCAAGAACTGGATTGGTTGTCGTTAAATTCACATTATTTGCAGATTGAACTTGAACAGTCTTCACTGCTTGTGAAACCACATCCAATGCATCACTGTTAACCACTTGCTCATTTAAACTATTTACAGTGTCTGAGAAATAGTTGGCTGATTTATTCTTTAAAACCTCAGCAGTCAATTCAGCTTTTTTCGACTCAAATGATGGCACTGAATCTACTGGTGTATTCACTTCAATCAAATGATAACCGAATTGAGTTTTAACAGGCTTAGACACTTGACCATTGCTTGTTGAGTTCACAGCTTTATCAAAATCATCACCAAAGGCACCTGGCGCATAGGCAGCAAGTGCACCACCTTTCGCTTTAGAATCAGGGTCTTCTGAATATTGAGCAGCAGCTTGAGCAAATGACGTACCTGCATGAATTTTTGCATACACTTCATTTGCAAGTGTAGCAGCTTGCTCAGGCGTACGAGAATCAGTCGTGATCAGAATATGTTTAACATCACGCTTCAAACTTTGCTTATATTTTTCTACAAACTGAGTATAAGCTTGTTGTAATTCAGCATCAGTCACTGCCGCATTTGGCTGTGTCAATGTCGCTGGGCTGAGCACCACATAGTCCACATCCACTGAAGCAACTTGTTTAAACTTATTTTGATGCTTGTTGTAATAATCTGCAATTTCCTGATTGGTCACTTTAACATTGGCTTTATAGTCATCAAGTTTAACGCTTGATAAGAATAATTCACGTTGTTCAGATTGCAAGTTGGCAATTTGCTGGATATCCAATTTACTGATCAGTGCATTATCCGAAATTGTAGAGCTCAAAATGCTTAAGGCAAAATCTTGGCGAATATTTTGGATAAAGGCTTGGCTAGTTAAACCCTGTGAACGTAAATAGTTTGCATATAGTGTATTTGAAAATTTACCATTTTCCTGAAAAGCAGGAATTTGTGCAATTTTCTGTTCAATTTGAGCATCGCTCAAAGTCACACCTAACTTATCAGCTTGTTGTCTTAAAAGACTTTGGCTAATTAGGTAATCAAGTGCTTTATTTGCAATAAATTCTTTGTTCAATAAAGACTCATCCCCATGTATAGCAGGATTTGCCAATAATTGATCTGTATAGCCTTTTGTAACCGCTTCTAACTCTTTTTTAGAAATATCTTGACCATTAACAGTTTTAGCTACGTCTGCTTTTTGCCCACCGCTGAAATAGCCTTCAATACCAACCACAGCAAATGGCGCTAAAAATAACACAAGGAGAACTTTACCAAACCAGCCCCTTATGAGAGTGCGAAACGATTCCATGAGTATTCCAATATTATATTTCGTAAGGATTCTAACTGAAATTGTGAAATGAATGAACGAGCAATCACTGATAATTTAATATATTTCATAAAAAACGCGCCACAAAGGCGCGCTTTTAACAAGCTCAGATTAAGCTACTGAGTCTTTTAAGCCTTTACCAGCTTTAAAGCTAGGTACTTTGCTTGCTTTAATCTGAAGCTCTTCACCAGTTTTAGGGTTACGACCAGTACGAGCAGCACGGTCTTTAACACTGAATGTGCCAAAGCCGACTAAAGTCACTGTGTCGCCTTTTTTAAGCGCTTCACCAATTGAAGCAATAGTCGCATCTAATGCTTTACCAGCATCGGACTTTGACAATCCCCCTTTTTCTGCAATCGCATCGATTAATTCTGATTTATTCATGAAGATTACGTCCTCTTATATCGTTTGTTTAAGTTCCAAGGCTGTAGATCAAAGGCCATGACGACTTTATAGCAATGCTTTGGGGGGAAACGCAAGACTCCAAACACGCTTTTCACAAAAATTACGACTAAAATTTACGATTTTTTTGGATTAATGGTAATTATTTCATTTTTTTTAGCAATTGGTCGCGTAAGTTTTGGTTCTCTTCAGCCAACGCATCGACCTTATTGTGAAGTTGCAGGATCAAGTTTTCCAAATGCTGAAGATCTTTAGCTGTCACTAAACCAATTCTGTTTAATGAGTGATTTACACGCTGGTCTAAGAGTTTTTCAACCTTGTCTTTGGTTTCTGCAACTGACTCTTTGGTTTTTTCAGTGACTTTATTGACTGTCTGATCTGTGACTTCAACTGTCTTGGATTCAAGCTCCTCACCCACCTTGACTAAAGAATCAAAGAGTTTATTGCCTTCTTCTTCGGCTCTGGAGAACGCTCCCAACCCTGCCAACCAGATTTGTTTTGTATATTTTCTGAAATCTAATGCTGACTTTTTATGATTTCTAGGCTTTATTTGAGATTCATCTAACTCATTTTGATCTTCATAAAGATCCGTTTGTTCTTTGTTGCTCTTTTTCATATCTTGCTCCATTTACCCCAAACTCCAGCGTGTAATGACCTATATGACCAAATTATGTAGAAAATATTGCTATATTATCAAATAAAACTATTGAACCTTTTGCTAAACTGTTCTACAAAGCAAAGTAATTGTTTTAATGTTAAGGAACACTTGGCAATTCGACAATGGTTATTAAGATAATTTTTATATCATTGTGGAAATATTGTGTTTCAAGTCATGGATGAGATTGTTTCAAATTTATTTAGAGATCGGACTCTCTGTTTTGCTATAGGAATTTTTTATGAATGAATCGCAACAAAAGCAAGGTCATTCTCGTTTGTTGCTAAACATTGTCATGATTATATTGGAAACCATTTATTCTTTCGTATTAAAACATGATCGTGTTGTTCGCTTACAGGCAAAAAAATTCGTCGGACAGCAGATTACAATTAAAATGAATAGTTATATTCCTTATTTTGACTTTTATGTTCAATTTACAGATCGTGGTATTCTTTTTGATTTGCAACCTCCAGAAAAAGCCATTGACCTTTCTGTGAGTAGCACACTCATCGATTTCATCCAAATTTTTGTCTTTGCTAATCGTCGTAGCATGAAAAAAATGCGTCTGGAGGGCGATAACCTGCTCAAGGAACAGTTTCGTGATCTGGTTGTACACTTAACTGCACCTAAATTGCTTTCAGACTGGAAGCAATGGTTAACCAATCCAGATGATGACAGCCAGACTAAAGCATCAAAAAAACGCATTGCCCCTTTGCTTGAAAAGATTGATCAGCAACGCTCTAAGATCAACACACTCCAAGTTGAAGTGAAACAATATCAAAATCGTGTTAAACGCTTGCAGCTCAATCAACAACGTTTATATACGGCTTTAGGCGTATTGGGCTTTCTATTTATGGCATTAGTCGTGTATAATCTTTGGCAAATATTTTCATAAAACTTGAACAAAAATTGAATTTTTCCTGTAATTTTTGTTCAAATAATAAATTCTGACTAAATTAGTCAGAATTAAACTTAAAAATACTTGACTATTTTAGTCAGGATTCATAAAATTCATACATCTAGTCTAAAACATGTGTATCGAATCATGCGCCTAACTACTCGCGGTCGCTATGCAGTGACTGCACTACTTGACTTAGCATTGCAGCCACCTGAACAAACGATTACGCTTGCAGAAATTGCAACCCGCCAAACGATATCTGTCGCTTATCTTGAACAATTGTTCGCTAAACTTAAACGTCATGGCTTAGTTTCAAGTGTTCGTGGAGCAAATGGCGGTTATCACTTAGCGCGCCATGCTGAAGAAATTACTGTCTTAGAAATTATTGAAGCTGTAAATGAAACTGTTGATGCGACTCGTTGTGACCACAAAGGCAACTGCCAAAATGGTGCAATGTGTTTAACTCACGATTTATGGCAAGAACTCTCTCTCCATATTGCCGATTATTTAGCTAAAATCACCCTTGCGGATTTAGTAGCTCGTGACAACGTACAAACCGTTGCGGTTCGCCAAAATTCAGCACCTCTTGATTCAGCCCTTTTATCGGTTACAGGTATTTGACATGAAACGTCCGATTTATCTTGACTATGCAGCAACTACGCCTGTTGATCCTCAAGTAGCAGAACGCATGATGGAGTGTTTAACCTTTGATGGTACATTCGGTAATGCTGCTTCTCGCTCACATGCTTATGGATGGCAAGCTGAAGAAAAAGTTGAATATGCACGTGAACAAGTCGCAAATTTAGTAAAAGCTGATCCACGCGAAATTGTCTGGACTTCTGGTGCTACTGAATCTGATAACCTTGCCCTTAAAGGTGTTGCTCAGTTTTACGGTTCTAAACGCAAACACATCATCACAAGTAAAATTGAACATAAAGCAATTTTAGATACTTGTCGTGAATTAGAAGAAGAAGGTTTTGAGATTACCTATCTTGAACCTGAACCTAAAACTGGTTTAATTACCCCAGAAATGGTTCAAGCTGAACTTCGTCCAGACACTTTACTTGTTTCATTGATGATGGTGAACAATGAAATTGGTACTGTGACAGATGTTGCTGCAATTGGTGAGTTAACACGTGCCAATAAAACCTATTTCCATGTAGATGCTGCACAAGCTGCGGGTAAAGTTGAAATCGATCTTTCTACCATGAAAGTTGATTTGATGAGCTTCTCAGGTCATAAGGTTTATGGACCTAAAGGCATTGGTGCTTTATTTGTACGCCGTAGCCCACGTGTTCGTATCAAAGCACAAATTCATGGCGGTGGCCATGAACGTGGTATGCGCTCAGGTACACTTGCAACCCATCAAATCGTCGGTATGGGCGAAGCATTTGAACTTGCTGGCAAATCTTTACAAGCTGAACAAACACGTTTACGTGTACTCCGTGACAAACTTTGGAACGGTTTACAAGATTTAGAACAAGTCTTCTTAAATGGCCACCCTGTATACAATGTTGCAAACTACTTAAATGTTAGCTTCAACTTTGTTGAAGGTGAATCATTGATGATGGCGTTAAAAGATGCTGCTGTATCTTCTGGTTCAGCATGTACATCTGCAACACTTGAACCTTCTTACGTACTTCGTGCCCTCGGTCTTTCTGACGAGTTAGCACATAGTTCAATTCGTTTTAGCTTTGGTCACTATACGACTGAAGAAGATATTGATCATGTAATTAAGATTACTAAAGCTGCTGTTGAGAAATTGCGTGAGCTTTCTCCGCTTTGGGATATGTACAAAGAAGGGATCGACTTAAATTCAGTTGAATGGGCTGAACACTAAGTTCCTTGAAATCAAAACGCGGCATTTTATTGAAAATCAGTAAAATGCCACCAAATTAGATTGTAGAAATACATATTATCAACGCTGACCCCGAGGTTTGGAGAAGCAACATGGCTTATAGCGAAAAAGTAATAGATCATTACGAAAATCCTCGTAATGTTGGTGTGTTGGATAAAAATGCAGAAAATGTTGGTACAGGTATGGTGGGTGCACCTGCATGTGGCGATGTAATGCGTTTACAAATCCAAGTGAATGACAGTGGTGTAATTGAAGAAGCTCGCTTTAAGACTTATGGCTGTGGCTCTGCAATTGCATCTAGCTCACTCGTAACCGAATGGTTAAAAGGTAAAACGCTTGACGAAGCACAGGCGATTAAGAATATCGACATCGCAACTGAACTTGCACTTCCTCCTGTAAAAGTACACTGTTCTGTACTTGCAGAAGATGCAATTAAAGCTGCTGTTGAAGATTACCGTAGCAAGAAAACTAAAGCCTAATATCTGTTCGTCAAATTTAGCAGATGATTTTTTAACGGAGTTTTCATGATCAATCTAACTGAAAATGCTGCAACTCATATCAGCAATTACTTAAAGAATCGCGGTAAGGGTGAAGGTATTCGTCTTGGTGTGAAAACTTCAGGCTGTTCTGGCTTAGCTTATGTACTTGAGTTTGTTGATAATATCGACACTCATGATCAAATGTTCGAGCAGTTTGGTGTAAAAGTTTTTGTAGATCCAAAAAGTTTGGTTTATCTCGATGGTATGGAAATGGACTATGTTAAAAATGGTCTCAATGAAGGCTTCGAGTTTAATAACCCAAATAAAAAAGGTGAATGTGGCTGCGGTGAATCTTTCACTGTATAATCTGCCCTGCTTTTTCTCATGTTAAAACAGTGTCTTGCACTGTTTTAATCACATTTAATTACACCGTTTTCCTGTAAAACATCGTGGATGAGTATCTCCCATGAGTCATTTTGAGTTGTTCGATCTCCCGGAAGCACTCGATATTGATTTAGCGACATTAAAAGCTAATTTCCTAAAACTACAACAGCAATATCATCCTGATAAAGCTGAAGATAAAGACAAAGCTTTGATTAAATCAAGTGAAATTAATCAAGCATATAAAGCTTTATCCAATGTAGACAGTCGTGCTGCTTATCTACTGTCACTCAAAAAGCAAGATCATCACTTAGATCAATCAATTAGTGATTTTGAGTTTTTACAATCTGCTTTAGAAATTCGTGAGCAGCTTGATGAAGCAACCAATACCGAACAATTGCATTCTTTAAAAAAAGAAGTCCAACAATGGATTGATGGCTTAGTTCGTGAATTCAAAATTGATTTTGAGGATGAAGATTGGGCTGAAGCACGTGACACGGTGCGCAAGTTACGATTCTTTCAAAAAGTCATGAATGATATTGATAAAGCCGAAGATCAGCTTTTAGATGATGAAGATTTTAGTTTAGATGATGATTTCTAAATTTTAACTTTCATTATATGTTTTACCCGAATTTGTTTTTAGTTTTTATTTTAAGGATGTGACAAATGGCACTCTTGCAAATTGCTGAACCAGGACAATCAAGTGCGCCACATGAACACCGTATTGCGATTGGTATCGACTTAGGGACAACCCATTCTCTTGTTGCTACGGTATTATCAGGCAAAGCCAAAGTACTGAACGATGAGCAAGGTCGCGTGTTACTTCCTTCTATTGTACATTATTCTAAAAATTCGACCGAATATGGCGACGCAGCAAAACCGTTTATTACTGCTGACCCTAAAAATACCATTGTTTCTGTTAAGCGCTTTATGGGCCGTTCTAAAGCAGATGTTAAATTTCAACACCCTTACACGCTTGCAGGTGCTGATAATGAAATGCCAGCATTTGAAACAGCTCAAGGTCGTAAAACACCTGTAGAAATCTCTGCAGAAATTTTAAAACAACTGAAAGATCGCGCTGAACAAAGTTTAAGCAATCCGGTGAATGGCGCTGTGATTACGGTTCCAGCCTACTTTGATGAAGCGCAACGCCAAGCTACACGTGATGCAGCTGAACTCGCAGGTTTAAATATATTACGCTTACTCAATGAACCTACCGCTGCAGCTGTTGCATATGGCTTAGATCAAGAGAGCAATCTAACAACAGACCGTAACTATGTCATTTATGATTTAGGTGGCGGTACATTTGATGTGTCTATTTTACGCTTTTCTCAAGGTGTGTTTGAAGTTTTAGCTACAGGCGGTCATACCGCACTGGGTGGCGATGACTTAGATCGCCTTATTGTTAAATGGGCAAAAAAACAACTGAATATTGAAACCTTAGATGATGCAGAATATGCACACTTTATCGTTTCTGCACGTAAAGCCAAAGAAGCGCTCAGTGATGCTACCTCTGTTGATATTAAAGTTCTAACACACCACCTCACGCTAGATCGCACGACATTTGAAGAAATCATTCAAGTGGCATTAGATAAGACGATCAATGTGTGTAAACGTGTCATGCGTGATGCAAAACTTGAACTCGATGATATTCAAAATGTAGTTCTTGTTGGTGGCTCAACCCGCTCTTATGCTGTACAGAAAGTGGTGCGTGAAGTATTTAAGCAAGAGCCGCTTTGTACCATCAATCCTGATGAAGTTGTGGCGATTGGCGCTGCTATCACTGCGAATCAACTCATTGGGAATTCTAAGGATGGCTCATTACTTTTAGATGTTACCCCACTGTCACTCGGTTTAGAAACTATGGGTGGTTTGGTTGAACGCTTAATTTCACGTAATACAGCCATTCCTGTTGCACGCCGTCAAGAGTTCACCACCTATCAAGATGGTCAAACCGCCATGTTGATCCATGTCTTGCAAGGCGAACGTGACTTAGTTGAGCATTGCCGCAGCTTAGGTCGTTTTGTATTACATGGTATCCCACCAATGACCGCGGGTCAGGCACGTATTGAAGTCACTTTTCAGGTCGATGCAGATGGCCTGCTTACTGTTTCAGCCAAAGAAACCACATCAGGGGTCAATGCGCAAATCGACATTAAACCTTCTTATGGATTGTCTGAGACCGATACTGAACGCTTGCTTTTAGAAGGTTATAAATTCGCTGAAGAAGATAAAAATCTTCGCCATCTCAATGAAACTAAAGTTGAAGCACAGCGTGAACTTGAAGCCTTAACACAGGCGTTAAAGGTCGACTCCAATCTGCTCAGTACTGAACAACTGACTGCGCTCAACCAAGCCGCTGAAGCTTTAAAAGCCCAGCTTGAAACAAACGATATCAAATCGATTGAGCATGCAGTTGAACAGTTAAAAACTTATAGCGATGCCTTTGCAGCAGAACGTATGAATCAACATATTGATCATGCACTCAAAGGCACCAAACTTGATGATTGGTCTAACTCAAACTAATTTAAGGTAACGACTATGCCACGTATTAAAGTACTACCTCATGCAACAATTTGTCCAAATGGTGCTGAGTTTGAAGTTGAACCAAACGCCAATCTGTGCCAAAGCTTGCTCGATAATGGTATTAAAATCGAACATGCCTGTGACATGTCTAAAGCATGCACCACTTGCCATGTGATTGTACGCAAAGGCTTTGATGAGCTCGAAGAGATGGATGATATTGAAGCCGATTTACTCGATCGCGCTTGGGGCTTAGAACCCGATTCGCGTCTGTCTTGCCAAGTTAAAATCACTGATGAAGATATGGAAGTTGAAATTCCAAAGTATACGATTAACCATGCTTCTGAAAACCACTAAGTTGCTTTTCATATAGGCAAAAAAAACCACTCTTTATGAGTGGTTTTTTAATGGCTTAGGTATTTAATTTAATATTTAAGGATTTTACAAATAATTTGAGTTGACTTCGTCTTCAATATTAAGCTTTGCAACACCTTGAGAATTGGTAAGTTTTTGCTGAACCTTAATCCGTTCTACCATTTTTTCTAATACTTCCACCAACTCTGGATATTCAAAGTTTTGCACTTCTTCTAAATTCAGCACCAAGTGGAAGCCTTTATACTCATAATCAAACCATTGCTGATTTTCATTCTTGGTTGCAGAGTATTTTTCCATCACTTGCCAAGTGCGTACCTTACCTTGAATCCCTTTCAGTTCAATCGGGGTTTTTGGTGCACAAAGATAATCGTTTTTAATCAGCTTATAGGTTTCATCTGAAACCAAAATTTCATCGATATCCGCAGCATATTGCAAACGCGCTGCTAAATTGGCATCACGACCCACAATGGTATACGCCATACGATGTACAGCACCATAGTTTCCAACGTGGCAATAACCGGTACTTACCCCCATACGAATATGTAAAGGTGCATAGCCCATTTTCACCCAACGTTCACGGAGAAATTTCATCTGCTGGCGCATTGCAATCGACATATCAATACAGTTTTTCGCATCCTGCTCCACACCTTGTGAGTCTGGATCACCAAAGAAAATCAGGATTGCATCACCCATAAATTTATCAATGGTTGCACCATATTGTTTGGCAATTTCAGTCATATGACTTAAATAGTCATTTAATACAAAGGCCAAATCATCTGGAATCAAAGTTTCTGATAATTCTGTAAATCCTTGAATATCAGAAAAGAAAACCGTCATTTTTTTACGTTTATATTCAATCTTGGCTTCTGTATCGCCACGCATAATCGCCTGCCAAAGCTGTAATGGCGCATAACGACTGAGTTGATTTGACAACTCAATATAACGATTCATTTCATTGAAATAGGTGTTTTTCTTGGTTTCTACACTTTTGATACGGCGATTTTGATAATAATTTCCGATGTTTACAAACAAGATAATACTAATAAAAGACAGGACTGATAGCTCAGGGCTGGTTTGCTGAAAATAATCATAAAAACCAAAGATAAAAATAATATTGGTATAAAACACAACAAAGGCAACTAAAATTGCCAAAGAGCCCATCATAAAAGAAATTTTGTTGTTAATCGCTGTATAGATCAGTGCAAATAACAATACAAAAGTTACCACGAGGCTTAAATGTACAGCAGCCAATGCGGTAGAAACAACGATGACATCAATTAAAAAATAAATATTCTTCCGAATCTTAGAGCCATATGAATATTCTAGCCAACGCGATAATTTAGGGCTAACAATAAAAATAAAGCCAATAAAAAAAGGAACATAAAATTGATAATTTGCAATTGGGGAGGTGAAATAATAAACCATGACCACCAAAGCAATAATCAAATACCCCATAAATCGCTGGAATATTTCAAATTGCTTTGGCTCTTTATCTAACATACGTTCAAATGGCAAAATATTTTACCTCGGATGTCATTTTATTAAACACTTCCCTTGTGCTGTTTACACTTAATCCATACGCCAATCGAATGGCATCTCACCTTGACCACGTAACGCCAACATCAGTGTTTGACGCATGTGTGCTAATACTTCATTGCTATAAGGAACTGCTTGCAGGCCAAATACAGGTTTAGGCCAAGCTACATCATTCTGATAACGAACTACATGATGAAAATGTAATTGCGGAACCATATTTCCAAGTGCAGCGACATTCATTTTATCTGCACGAAAAACACGAGAAAGCTGACTAGACAACCAGCTTGATTCACGTAAAAACTGCTCTTGGTCAGCTTGACTTAGTTCATATAACTCAGTGATACCAGGAACACGTGGAATAAGAATCAGCCACGGGAATTGCATATCATTCATTAAACGACATGTTGAAAGCGGAAAATCGCCTACAAAAAAAGTATCTTGAGCAAGTTGTGGATGCAAACTAAACATATCTTTATAAATGACGCAAAATTAAAAGGATGGCTAATACTAACACATCGGTTTTCGTGTGAATATTGGTTATCTTGTGTTTTGGTACAAATAAACACAGTTTGTTTTGAACCTGATCACAATTACACTTTAAAGAATCACAGAATTTTTTCAAGTGATTTACTAGAAAAAATTCATAAGCACTTTTAATCTCAAATTGAGCATTTTTTAAGCTCAAAATCCTGATAAATTAACGCTTTAATTCTGTCAGTAAATTGTTTAACAAATCCTGAATAAACTGAATTCGCTTGTCATTTTCTTCAAGCATCACCATCACTTTTAAACGTTGCCCACCTTCCATACGGAACCAAGTTGGATGCTTCTGCATGAGTTGAATAATACTGATCGCTTGCACAGGTGTATCAGGTGAAAATTCGATCACCCCACCATTGGCCCCAATATCAATTTTGGTAATTTCTAAGGCTTCAGCCTTAACCCGAATTTGATGAACACTAAACAATTGTTTTACTGGTAATGGCGGTACACCAAAGCGATCAATCAACTCCATACGGATGTTGTCAAGTTTATCCTGAGTGTCGGTATTACTAATACGTTTATAGAACATAAGACGCTGATGTACATCTCCCAAATATTCATCTGGGATCAAAGCAGGCATATGCAGGGTAATTTCAGAAGTAAGTGAAAGTGGTGTATCAAAATTAGGCGTCTTGCCCTGTTGAATTGCTTTGGTCGCTTTGGCTAACATTTCCATATATAAGCTATAGCCAATTGCATTCATTGAACCGCTTTGTTGTTCACCCAGTAATTCACCTGCACCACGGATCTCTAAATCTTCCGTAGCCAGCATAAAGCCTGCGCCAAGATTTGAAGCTCTTTGAATGGCATCTAAACGTTTTTCTGCATCACCTTTAAGGCCTTTAATCGATGGCACCATCAAATATGCATAGGCTTGATGATGTGAACGTCCAACACGACCACGCAATTGATGTAATTGGGCTAGGCCGAGTTTGTCTGCACGTTCAATAATAATCGTATTGGCATTGGGAACATCAATCCCTGTTTCAATAATTGTTGAGCAGACCAGCACGTTAAATTCTTTGTGATAGAACTGTTGCATGATTTGCTCAAGTTCACGTTCACGCATTTGACCATGTGCAACAGCGACACGTGCCTCTGGTACAAGTTGACGAATATTTTCTGCAGCGCGCTCTATGGTATCTACTTCATTGTGCAAGATATAAACCTGACCACCACGTAACAACTCTCGCAGAATTGCCTCTTTCATGGTTTCATTAGTTTGTTCATTGACAAAAGTTTTAACAGCTAAACGACGTGCGGGTGGTGTGGCAATAATTGAAAGATCACGCATCCCACCAAAAGCCATATTCAGGGTACGAGGAATTGGTGTTGCAGTTAAGGTTAACATATCAACATCTGCACGCATGGCTTTGATACGCTCTTTATCACGTACCCCAAAACGATGTTCTTCATCGACAATCATTAAACCTAAGTTTTTAAACTGCACATTTTCCTGAAGAATTTTATGTGTGCCGATGACGATATCGACTTTACCATTGATTAAATCTTCAATAATTTTGGTATGACTTTTATTTGTTCCAAAACGCGAAAGTACCTCTATACGAATTGGCCAATCGGCAAAGCGATCTTTAAATGATTCAAAATGTTGTTGCGCCAATAAGGTGGTAGGCACTAAGACAGCCACTTGCCTATTATTTTGAACAGCAACGAATGCCGCGCGCATTGCCACTTCCGTTTTACCAAAGCCAACATCACCACAAACCAGTCGATCCATTGGTTTGGCTTGTTGCATATCGTATAGAGTCGCTTCGATGGCATTGGCCTGATCCAGCGTTTCCTCATAAGCAAAACCACTGGAAAATTGCATATATGCACTTTGATCCAGCTCAAAGCTAATCCCGGGTTTAGACTGACGACGTGCTTGGATATGTAGTAATTCAGCTGCCACATCATGAATCTGTTCAAGCGCTTTACGTTTTGCTTTATTCCATGCATCTGTACCCAATTTATGTAAAGGTGCTAAATCAGGATCACCGCCACTAAAACGGCTAATCAGATGTAAATTAGTGACAGGAACATACACTTTTGCATCATCTGCATAGTTTAATTGCAGGAACTCATAGTCTTGTTCATCAATATTTAAGGTGACTAAACCTGCATAACGCCCAACACCATGATCAATATGCACCACTGGCGCACCAATATTGAGTTCCGTCAGACTTCGAATAAGAAACTCTTCTGAAACCTCTTGTTGACGTTTTCTACGGCGCTGTACTACACGGTGTTCATACAGTTGGTTTTCAGAAATAACCGATAGATCATTGCTGATGACCAATCCACGATCCAAAGGCGCATTGGTAATCGCGACAGAGAAATTAGATTGTTGAAATACAGCAAAACTTTCAACAACTGGAATTTCACCTAAACTTGCACGTAAAGCATCTTTTAAAGTTTCACGACGTCCAGCACTTTCAGCCACCAGTAACACTGGATGATTGGCCTCATCTACATACTGCTTCACTGCTTTAAATGGCTGGTCTTGTTTAGGGTCTACAGGCAATCGTGGCGGCAATTCAACCGACAAATTGATACAGCCTGCTTTTAATTCAATGGCTTCTGTTGAGGCAATAATTCTTGAAAATTGATTTAAATATTCGAATAGTTGATTCGGTTGTATAAAAATTTCTTCAGGTGGTAATAGCGGTTGATCAGCATTATGGCGTCGGTCTTCATAACGGCGCATCACATCTGTCCAAAAACTCAACAATCCTTCGTCAATGTGTTTATCTGTAATGACAATCGCATTGCTTGGTAAGTACGATACCAAACAACTTTGTGTTTGCATGGCTTGCTGTGAAAAGAATAATGGGAAATAGAAATCTAATCCTGGAGAAGCAATGCCTTCTAACACATCTTGATAAATTGGGTTTTTCTTGGGATTTGCAGTTGGAAAACTTTCTGCATAACGATCACGAAATGTTGAACGCGCTTCTTTTAACGGAAATTCTTTTGCAGGAAGTACGGTAAAACGCTCTAACTTTGTTGTTGTTCTTTGGGTTTCTGGGTCAAAGAATTTTAAACTGTCTATTTCATCGTCAAATAAATCAATACGGATAGGCGCGTTTTGCCCAGAGGCATAAATATCCATGATGCTACCACGTACCGCAAATTCCCCATGATCATAAACGGTATCAACCAGATGATAACCCGCCTGAACCAGTTTTAATTTTTGTTGTTCTAATGCAAATTTCTGACCAACGCGGATATCAAAATGCTCACCCAACACCCATGATGTAGGGGCAACACGTTGTGCCAAGGTGGTTGCTGATACCAATAAAATACCTTTTTGTGGCATATTGGAAAGTATTGATAGTCTTTCAGAAACAATATCTTGGTGCGGAGATAAACGATCATATGGCAATATCTCCCAGTCTGGAAATATTGTTGGTTTTACCCCATAAAATTCTAATTCACTTTCCAACTGTCCCAAGTGCTGATTATTTTTTGCAACCAATACAAAGAGCTGATCCGATTTCTCTGCGATCTCCTTAAACAATAAGGCTGCAGATGAACCTAGCATTGTGCCAATCCAGCGCTTTTCACCTGCTTTCAGTTGTTTTAAATTGAGGTCAGAGATTTCTTGTTTAAACATAATCGCATAGGGTCTAAAAGACATGAGCAATAGTTTAACATGATGACTTTATTCAGTTGAGTGATTTTGTTTATTCTATTTATCTGCGCAATGACTCAACAACAGCATTTCTTCATCAGGATAGAATTCACATCAACCTCAAGACAAACTCACAGGATCATAGACCTGTGGAAGCTCTTGCAAATGAATTGAGAATAGTTATTTGTATAACAGAGAAAAATCTAAGCGACATCACACATTATTCTTTAGTGAAATATTCTGATTCCACCAGATATTTTGCATTCCTTAAGTTGATTTATTTTTCTCGTTTAAACGTTTTATAATAATCATTGAGTTTTTGAATAATTTGTTTGAATTGTTTTAAATTTTCTTCTGTATTGCCAAGTCTATGCACATAGTTGTTTGTCGCAATTTCTAAATCAATCTTTTCATTGATCAAAATTGTTTTATAGAACAAAGCTTTTAAATCATCAAAATTATTGAGTTTTCGGTTAGAAAAGTATTCCAGCCGTTCAGATAACTCACGATTTAAAACAATACCATCTACAATAAAACCATGCTCAGCATCAATTTGAATATTATTTTCTTGTAGAAAAACTTGTTCAGGACCGTTTTTATTGCCCTTAAATAATGCTGCAATTTTATCAAACATCATTAAAACTCAATCAAATCAAAGCTTCATCATAACAAAGATGATAAAAGTTCGCAGTAAAAGGCCGTTTTAAAACGACCATTTACCTGAAGAACATAAACCATCAGCGTTATTCGTCACCCAAATCATCTAAGAAGTCGACAGTAGGCACAAAGAATAAGGTTCCAGTCACTGCTGTACTAAAATCTAATAAACGATCTAAATTACCTTCTTCATCACCTTGAAACATATGCTCTAACATTTGTCGAGTCACACTAAATTTGCGTGCATAACCAATAAAGAAGGTGCCATATTCATTTTTAGATGGATTTGAGAACGGCATATTTGCACGCATGATTTTAATTTCATTACCATCTGCATCGTGTGCCTTACTCACTACATTGTGTGCTGTTTTAGGCTTTACATCATCACTCAGTTCAACATCATTAAACTTTTTACGTCCGATGACTTTTTCTTGTTCTTCATCACTGAGCGCACGCCACTTGTCCATATCATGCATATATTTTTGAATAAATGCATAACTGCCACCTTTAAAGTCTGGATCTTCATCACCCACCAGTGCATATTCAGCTGCAATTTCAGGCTCTGGGTTTTCTGTCCCATCAACAAAGCCAATAATCGCTCTACCGTCAAAATATCGAAAACCATTCACTTCATCCACTGGATAACTTACGGCTTTTAATTGCGTATTGATCATATCTGCCATTTCAAAACACAACGCTTGACGATCAGCACGAATATGGAAAAACAAATCACCTTCTGTTGAAACCGCCGTATATTTTGGCCCTTTAATTTCTTTAAACTGTTCTAATTCTTGTGGTTTAGCCTGATCGGGAAATAAACGCTCCCACGCATTTGCCCCAAATCCCATGACTGCACTAAATTGTGCATCTGGATAACGGTTGGTTAAACTACGTGTTAATGCTGAAAAATTTGCTGCAAAATCGATTACTGTATCTATTACTTCAGCCCCAAGCCTTAATCCTAAAACAATAAATAAGGCATTTTCCCCTGGACGATTCATTACAGGTTGAATTCGAGTTGAAGTCATAATTTATCTCAAAATATTCTATTGGTTACAATCTAACATAGGCTGTTTTAAAGCTTAAGTTTTTATCGTTAACAATCCACTAATTCACAATATTTATATGAATAGAAATGTTGCGAAAAATGATTAAAGCAATAAGTTTTGACTTTTTTGCTCAGACACCTCTATTGTCATTATTTTTAAAATCACTTTGAGTAATAAGCATAAATTTTAAAACAACTGTTTTTCTCATCAAACACAATATTCAAACGCTGCAACAAAGTACGAAATTGATCTGTTTGATCTAAAATCAAATCACTGATCAATCTTCCTCTCGGTTTGCTCAGCATAGGCTTTACAAGTAAATATTCAATTGTAATAAATACAGGCATAGCATCGTGATAGAAAGGATGCCAATCACCCCAATACCACGGAATTTTCTTCACAAATTGATCTTCAGCTTGTAGATCTTTATTTTCAGTCACCAATTTGACAATAAATGCAGGTGGAAAATCCAAGTCTGTCATTGCATGCAGAAGTTTGAGCCATTTTGAATCACTCATACAAGATACCAACTGCCGTTGATGCACGACCTGCTGAATTTTCAAAATATACTTTATATAGCCTTGGTCAGCCTTTAAAGTATTTATATGATTTCGATATTCAAGATAATTTTCTTGTAAACCCACATTTATCCTTCAATTAAAAGCACCTATGTTAGGTGCTTTTAACACATAGAGTTAACCATATTGTTTCTGTAAATAAGATACGATTGCTGCTGACTCAAAGAGTTTTTCACCTGTATTTGGATCTTCTAAATAAGGCACTTGAATGTCTTGCTTTGCACGCCCCATAACTGGAATAATTTTTTCACGTTTGCCACCGACCAAAGGAACATATTTACCGGGTTTTAAACGTAAAACTGCTGGGCCTAGATCTTGCCAACACTCTTTCGCCACATTATGAAAGATAAATGGAATTTCTAATTCAGTTAACACAGCACGCACAACACGTGTATAGGGGCTGGCTTCAAACCCCCATAATTCCAATAATTGCGCTGGACTTGCACGATCAATAATTTTTTTATTAACCCAAACCCCGCGTGCACCATTAATAATGGTTCCCACCATAGCGACCGTTGGATATTTAGGATAATGAGAATATTTCTTTGGTGTTTTGCCTGTTTTACCATAATGCTTAAATAAGTAATCAACAATCTTTTGCGATTCGTACATTGCTGTTCCCGTATTTTCATCAATGAAATACGGAAAACGCAATTTTCCACCTTTTTCTTTTACAACCTGACGATATTTAGTTCCACCTTTAGGGCATGGATAGACTTCATAATCCAAATTGAGCAAGGTCATCACTTCTCGTACACGGCGACAAAATGGTGAACCCTCAAACTCATATAACTTTAAAGCCTTTTCTGGCTGGTTTGGAAACGGAGTTCCTGTTACACCACGGCCTCCCTCAGTCAGTGATGAAGCCAAAGCTTGTACAACTTTAATTTGATGATGCACCATTTTATACCCCCTAGATGATTGTTTTCGCTTAAATAAAGCTTTTTATAAATCCACTAATTTTTCTTTTGAAACCACAATGCCATTGTTATCTGCATAGATATATTCACCAGAATTGAAAGTGACACTACCAAAATACACAGGAATATCGACCTCACCTATGCCTTTACGATTGCTTTTTTGTGGAATTGAAGCCAATGCATGGACACCTAGATCAAGTTCAACTAGTGCATCTACATCACGTACACAGCCGTAAATCACTACACCATTCCAGTGATGCTTAACCGCTGACTCTGCAATCATGTCACCCATCAAGGCACAACGCATGGATGCTCCACCATCGACAACCAAAACCTTGCCTGTTCCATCTGTAGCAAGTAACTCTTTCACTCGTGAGTTATCTTCAAAACACTTGACTGTCACGATTTGACCACCAAAGGTTTTTCGCGCCCCATAACTTCTAAAAAACTTACCATCTAGAGATGGAATCAAGGTTTGGATGTCTTGGTCTGGATGATCATCTAATAAATCACAAGTTACAAAAGGTACTGTAGTCACGTTATCACTCCATTATTTGCTATTTTGTATACGCAAATTATCATAAATTTCAATTTTTTGAGTTTGTGTTTGAGCAGCCTCGACCATAGTATGAGCCACTTGTTGTGCTGTCACTGGCTTATATTTAAAAGAATTGGGTACCAAATGCGAAAATTTACCATACAGCTTTTGCGTTACGTCTTCTAAGAATCGCTTTTCATTTCGTTCACCAAGGAGTAACGATGGGCGAATAATAGAAAAACGATATAAGTTCAACTTTTGTATATAGTCCTCAAGCTCACCTTTCACTTGATTATAAAAAATTGGCGAGCTGGCTTTTGCCCCCATCGCACTGACTAAAAGTAAATGAGTTTCAGTCATTTCAAATAAATCTGCAAAATGCGCATTGATCTCAAAATCAATATTATAGAAAGCTTCTTTAGAACCTGCCTTTTTAATGGTCGTTCCCAAACAACTGAATGCATGAGTGTAACCGCTGACATCTTGATCATTGAGTAGAAGGAAATCATCCAATACAAATTGTTCAACTTTTTTAAATTTTGAAAAGTCGGGATTTTCTCGTCGCACAACAACTGTAATTTTTTCACAATCAGTCAATAAATCGAGCTGTTCAATCAGACGCTGCCCCACTAAACCTGTTGCTCCAATCACAATCGCATTTTTTATCGAATTAGTCATTTTTTAAACAATCTCCTAGATTTATTACTAATCTAACGTTTTATTTCAAATTTTTCTTCAACAAAAATGTTGTCAAAGCATGTCAACACTTGACTTTACTGGCCTCTTTAATCACAATATGGCACTTGTTTACGGGCTGGTGATAATCCTCTGATGTGGTTTTCAGATGTGGTTTCAGCCCGCCCAGACCCATCTAATTCAAGGAGTGCACGAGTGGCAAACTCTGCTCAAGCAAAAAAACGTGCTCGTCAAAACGTTAAAGCACGTAAACACAACGCAAGCTTGCGTTCAATGGTACGTACTTATATCAAACGCACAATCGCTGCTATCGCTACTGGTGAATATGCTGCCGCAACTGAAGCTTATAAAGCTGCAGTTCCAGTTATTGACCGTATGGCGGATAAAGGTATCATCCATAAAAACAAAGCTGCTCGTCACAAGAGCCGCTTGAATGCACAGGTTAAAGCGTTAGCTAACTAATTTTTGCATATGAAAAGAGCCCTTTAAAGGGCTTTTTTTGTAGCTAAAATTTGACTATAGCGCATTAAAATCAGAAAACATCAAAACTTATCTACCACTTCATCATTATTTCTCAGTAGATAGATAAGTAAGAGATCTAAACTATAAAAATAATTACTTTGCTAAATGTGAAATTAAGACTGTTGCAGTGGATAAAATACCTTCCTGACGACCAGTAAAACCCAATTTCTCTGTGGTTGTTGCTTTAACACTAATTTGAGTCACATCAACATCTAACACATCTGCAATACTTTGACGCATTTCCAAATTGTGTTTGGCTAATTTAGGCCGTTCACATGCCACAGTAATATCGGCATTATTTAATTTATAACCACGGTCTAAAATTAATTGATAAACATGTTTTAAAAGTTTACGGCTATCCGCACCTTTAAATTCAGCATCTGTGTCTGGGAAATGCTGTCCAATATCCCCTAAAGCCAATGCACCCAATAAAGCATCACATAATGCGTGTAACACGACATCACCATCAGAATGTGCTTTTAAACCATGCGTATGTGGAATTTGAACGCCTGCCAAAGTTACAAAATCACCTTCTTCAAAAGCATGTACATCCATTCCCTGCCCAATACGAATCGGTATGATCATTCTTAGCTCCTTTTGCAGTTTTTAAAATTTAAAAATCTTGTATTCGTACTTTCTCTTTCGCTATAGTACGTATGCAAACATTGTGAAAGTATAAGCGATCATGCTGTTGAATACAGAATTTAATCAAATTAAAACACTCTTGTCTGGTCTCATTTTGAGCTGTATCAGTACATCAGCTGTTTACGCCCTGCCTCTTGACTGTAAGCACCAAGATTCATCACTTTTAAAAAAGTTATGTGGTTCGCAGTATAGTGAACTGCGCGCTCAATTAAATGAGAGCTATCTCACTGCATATCTGGTCACAGATGCACCAATACGCTTAATCAATGATACGCATCGTTTGTGGCTCAACCGTTTAAGTCAATGTAAAAGCAACGATTGTTTTAAACAACAGTTCGATATTCGCCTAGAAGACTTAAATTTTTACACTTCAATGAATCAAAGTTTAACCCAACATTTCATCAAATATGAACATGGTAAAATTTCGAAGCAACCCGCCCATTTACAAATCCATCAACTGACTAAAGATCGGATTAAAGTTGAAGGCATCGCCTACCGAAATCCCAATAACCGTAAAGATAGTCAAATCGTCTCATTGTTGGCTTACACCACGCCTGAAAAAAAGAATCAAATTTTGGACAATGAACATGACTGTAAATATGTGCTTAATTTCCAAAAAGCAATTTTGTCTGTGACAACAACACAAAAAGGCTGTGAGCGCTTTACTGGAATTTACCGTTTATATGATTAAGATTTATAATTAAATTTGGCAAAACCATGAGTACAAAACTAGCGTTAAGTGAAGAAAGATTAAAAATATTATCTTAATGTATGCAGAATTATGATGTGGGTGCTGATACAGATGAATGGCCTAACAATATCATTTCGCGCTTTACCAGCGTTTATAATGATGGTTCTATCTCAAAGCACAATATCCCATTGCAGCATGAAATTGATCCCGATGAATTAAAACTTTGTCAAAAACTAAGCGCTGAAATCGCCAATATCATGACAAATGTTGAAGTTGGTATGGGTTCAAACTCGGGTGATTATTTTCAAGATTTTTATATCATGCATTCACAAAACTCAGCTAGCCAAAAAATTACGCCTCAACTGATTCAAAAATACTTTGCCAATACTATTTTTCCTTTGGCGAACATTACGACTGAACCGCTTACAACCAATACACAGTGGTGGAAAGAAGTTGAACAAGATGGTGAAGAATCTCCAGCAGAATATTTTCAGCCTTGGCACAAGATGATAAATTGGTTTGCAGCACAACACGATTTTATCGACTGTGCATTTGTTCGGATTGGTGACTCAGCACTTTTAGAACAAATCGATTCTGATGATTACCCGAAAGGAACAATCATTACAGGTTGTGTCTTGCCTCGACTTGCATTGGGCTTAACCCAGAATAGCAGCTTGGTTGGAATCTTTGGATATGTTGTACACAGTTAAGATCTAACTAGCTTAATTAAAATATAAATAAAATAGGGAATAACAATGACTCAACTGTTAATTTTAGACCAAGTCTCACAACACCTTGATCAAACCTCTTTTGGCGGTCTTCCTGTTAAAACGTTTGGCTTACAAGTTGAATGGCTGTTTGTTTGCCCTCAGGGTAAAACTGCTAAATTTCTATGGCAATGCTAGCCTTCACCATGGATATATCTAATGGATAAAAAAGTCATTTCCAAACTATTACAACGTCAGTTTTATCCCATTTTAAAAGCACAAGGCTTTATAAAAAAAGGCGATGTATTTAGGCAGGTTGAGGGAGAAGTTATTCGAATCGTCGATATACAGCACTCCATTAAAAGACATTGTTTTCAAGTTAATCTCGGTATTCACCTCATCCCATTAGGTGAATATGTTATGCGATGTACAGGTAACGCTTTAGATATTGAAAAAATGCGTGATTTCGATTGTGCATGGCGTAGTTCGATCCTGCCTTATTTGATCAATGATCATGACAACGACTGGTCATATACCTCAAATGAACAAGATGCTAACGAAATGGTGCAATTTCTAGTATCTGAGTGGAATCGTCAAAGCCAAAATTTCTTTAATCAATTAGCACATTGGCCTGAAGATTTTCTCAAGAAAGCGCATCAGGCCTGTATAAATCCCTTACATCCCGCACACATGTGTACCCTCTGCTATGTAGCTGGTGCTGCTGGTGATTTACAATTGGTCAAGAGGCTCGCTGAGATTGCAATTGATGCTGTTCCTGAACGAGCCACCTCATTAAAAGAACGATTAGCATCATTTATCCAAAATCCAAGTTTAGCGATTCCGCAAATTATCGATGAATGACGAAATGAAGCAGTCAAATGCGCTATTCACCAAATTGAAATATTTGTTATATTTTCTAACAACTTTCACGATCCGATTTAAAGTTTTACGCTTTATTTCCTGACTTAATTAACTTATAAATAACTATATATAAATAGTCTGATGACATATTTGTTGTAAATACCGAACACCAAACAATAGAGGATCAAAGGTGTTGATATGGATTTGAACATGTATCTCACCAATAAATTTAAGAATTTTAATGAGTTTCTAGAAACGCATTGGCATGACTACCCCAATAAATACAAAGAAATCCAAACACTGCTGTTTTTTCAAGCCTATACCACCAAGCCACTTTCCGAGAAATTTGAAATCAATATTGATCAGGCCTTAAAGTATCCAACCTTAAGATATTACTTTCAACAGATTGAAAAATATATCCATATACCGCCCAAGCAACTGTTTCCTAACTCATTTCATCGCCCTTATGAACATATTTTAAATGAGTTTAAATATTTAAGCTTTTACCAAGAAGCTTTTGAATTTCACAAAAATTTAGAAAAAATAAGAAATACTTTTAATAAAATTTCCATTCCAATTGCCAGTCATGCTATTTACACAGAAATTTTACAATATCTCAATTTGAGCTTTGAATACCTTGCTGATCCCAACTTAGCCAACGAGTTAAAGATTAAATTAATTTACCAATGGCAAGATATTCATAATTTAGAAACTGTTGCCGCATATAAATCATTAGAAAAAATTAAGACCACACTCAATCATTATCGGCAAAAATCCTGTTCAGAGTACTATTTTAATTTAATTCAACTGGGTGAAAATCAACGGATTGAATTTAAAGAACGTACCACTGACCTATTAACCAACCGCAAATCAGATAAATGGGTCAAAGCGTGCTTTGCATTTATGAATACCCGCAATGGCTATGTATTTATAGGCGTTGCTGATGATTTAACCATTGTAGGGATTGAAAATGAACTTGCGGAACACTTTAATAATTCACTCGACTTAATGAAGCGGAGTTTGATTGATAAACTGGCACACGAAAGTAACAAAATTTCAAATATTTATACCACACTAGAAGAAATACAGATTCAAGGAAAAACCATATTGGTCTTTAAATGTAATAAATCGGACCGTCCTTTGTATTACAAAGGCGAACTGTTTATGCGCACCAATGGACAAACAACACGCGTTCCACCTGAACTGATTGAAAGTTTTCGGGTAGAATTTTATTGTTAGCATTCAATAGTTAAAATCTTTGCCTAGAAGAATCAAAAATATGAATTACCCTCAGTTTAAATATCATCCCAATGCATACAAACTTGATCTGTTTGAAAAAGAAGATGGTATTTGTTCAATTTGCAATCAACAACGCGACTTAAAGTACGTATGTTCTTTCTATAGCATAGATGAACCCGATTATATCTGTCCGTGGTGTATTGCCAATGGTGCAGCAGCGCAAAAATACGATGGAGAATACAATGACTATTGTGGCATTGAAGGTATTTCTTCAAACCCAAATGTTCCATCCGAAAAAATCAACCCTGAGTTTTTAGATGAAATCTGCTTAAAAACGCCAAGTTATCATAGTTGGCAACAAGAAGTTTGGCTGATGCATTGCAATGAACCATGTCAGTTTATCGCTTATGCGGATAGTGAAATGCTTAAACCAATTTGGGATGAGGTCAAAGCCGATATCGAAGAAAATGGTTATCCAGTAGAGCTTATCCAAGATCAGCTCAGTATCGACGGTGATTTAACAGGCTATCTGTTTCAATGCATTCATTGCCAACAACATCGCTTACATATAGATTGTAGTTAAATACATAATCAAACCTTATAAGTTAAACCTTATAGCTTTGGCTAAGTAACTGGCTTAAATGCTGTTTAATGCCCTGCCATTCATCTTTGATTATGCTGTATATAACACTATCGCGAACAGTTCCATCTTTTCGTAGCGCATCTTGACGTAGCACACCATCATAATGCGCACCTAGACGCTCAATGGCACTTTGACTTTTAATATTGCGAATATCCGTCCTTAATACAACCGAGTTAGCTTGTAGTTTTTCAAATGCGTACTCAAGCAACAACAACTTACAACTGGTATTGATATGACTGCGTTGTGCTGATTGTGCATACCATGTATAGCCAATCTCAACACGGCGCACCTCCCAAATAAAATCGCGAAAACTGGTGGTTCCTACAATACGACCATTCCGCTGATTTAAAACAACAAAAGGTACGCGTATTCCTAAAGATTTTTGTTCAAGTGCCTTGGCAATATAAGCCTTGATCTGAGAATAATGTGGAACTGATGTATATTCCAACTCCCACAAGCGGCCATCTTTACATACCTCAACTAAAGCATTTTCATGTTCTATTTGTAGTGGTAAAAGCTGCACTTGATGGGTTTGTAATGATGTATAAAGCGTTGAAAAGATATCTTGATTCATAGCAATTACACCAATGTAAAGAATGCTCCTCCATTGTCCACTATGTTTTTGAAAGTTTTATGATCAAAATATGAAATCACCATGACGATCTTTCAAATGATTTCAAAGGCATTTGCATGCCCTTGAATCGAATATAATTCAACAAAATAGTTATTTTTTATAATGTGCCAACATGTCTTGTAAATGTGCTTTTACATTGTTCCAGTCGCCTTGCGCAATACTGTACAACACCGTATCTCGAATCGTACCATCTTTACGCATTTGATCACCCCGAATAATGCCATCTTTTTTAGCACCTAAACGTTCAATGGCTTTTTGGCTTTTAAAATTAAATTGATCAGTCCGCAACGCCACGGTATTGGCTTGAAGTTGTTCAAAAGCAAATTCTAATAACAATAGTTTACAGCTAGTATTGACATGGGTCCGCTGTGCCGATTGTGCATACCATGTATAGCCGATTTCAAAACGTTTTACGTTTAATAAAATATCGTGATAACTGGTCGTTCCCAAGACTTTCCCTGAGCTTTGCTCTATGACAACAAAGGGATAACGGCTGCCCTGTGCTTTTTGGATTAGTGCTTTTTCAATATAATTTTTAACTTCTGTGTAATGTGGTGTAGAGGTAATTCGTAGCTTCCACAATTCACCATCACGACACGCTTCAGCGAGTCCTTGCTCGTGTTCAAAAGACAGTGGTACTAAGCGAATATTATTTAGTTGTAAATCTAAATGAATAAATAATTGTTCAAATGCATCCATCTCATATCCACCAAGTTAATCTATAAAGTTACCGTTTAATGTCATTGCAAAGTGATCAGCATCAATCGTATTAACAACGAAGTTTTCTTACTGTTAAGCCATTATATTGCCAAGGTTAAACATACCACTCCAGCCAAACCTAAAACCAGTCCTAGAGCGGTAATCACTTTAAGCTTTTCTTTAAAAATTAACAGCCCTGCAATGACCCCAAATAACACCACAAGGATATTCATCCCTGCAAAAACAATGGCTGGAGAATCTTTTAATAAAATATGCGCTTTGACATATAAAGCAATATTGGCAAAATTTATGATCCCCAAGGCCAAACCAGCAATACAGTTCTGAAGCTTCCACTGAGTTTTTCGAATCAGTAAGTAACCGACAGATAATAGGAATGAACAGATAAACATCAAGGTTAATGTAACTGGAAACTGTAAACCCAGGCTGGTTGTATATTTCAATAAAACATCAACCAAAGCATAACCTACCCAAACACTGAGTAAATAAAGGATCCCTTTCTGATTGAGGGATGAATTTGATGAACTCGACTGGGAAAGTACAATACATAAAACTGCCACAATACCCAAACCGATACCAAGCATTTTTAATTGGTTAAATTGTTCTTGGAATAAAAAATATGCAGCCAATAATGATAAAACCACAGACAATCGTTGTGCAATTTCAGTTTTTAAAATTCCTGCACTATTTAATGATTTAGCTAGACATAAAAAAATACTGGGTAATACAACACCTAAACCAAAAATCAACCACCATGGTGTATTTGAAATTGAAATATGGGCCAAATCAGGCTTAAACCAGATGTAGCTCAATATACTGGCGATTGCATAATTCCAAGCAATCATTTGCAATGCATCAAAACCTTTTTGTTTGGTCCATTTTAAAAGCATTGAAACCAACACACTACAAAGTGCTGCTGAAAATATGAGTTCCATAATTTACTTCTTATCTCACCAATCATTGCAAAATTTATGCGGAACCGAGTCCCTATGATTCAAGAAAAAGCCCACTAGCATGAGTGGGCTTTTAGGTAATCAACAACCATCAAAGATTATTTATAACGATCAACCATTTTTTCTAAAGAAATAGGGCGAATCTTGTCTGCATTACCCGCAGTACCAAATGCTGTATAACGATCTACACAGATTTGTTTCATTGCTTCAACAGTTTCACCGAAGAATTTACGTGGGTCAAATTCACTTGGTTTTTCAGCCATCATACGGCGCATTGCACCTGTAGATGCTAAACGTAAATCTGTATCGATGTTGATTTTACGTACACCATGCTTGATTGCTTCAACCAACTGTTCAACTGGAACACCATAAGTTTCTTTGATGTCACCACCATATTGGTTAATAATCGCTAACCATTCTTGTGGTACCGAGCTTGAACCATGCATAACAAGATGAGTATTTGGAAGTGCCGCATGAATTTCTTTAATACGGTCAATTGCCAAGATATCGCCTGTAGGTGGACGAGTAAACTTGTACGCACCATGAGAAGTACCAACTGCAATTGCTAAAGCATCAACATTGGTATCTGCAACGAATTGACGAGCTTCTTCAACAGAAGTGAGAAGTTGAGAATGATCAAGTACACCTTCTGCACCAACACCATCTTCTTCACCAGCCAAACCTGTTTCAAGGCTACCCAAACAGCCAATTTCGCCTTCTACAGAAACACCACATGCATGTGCCATTTCAACAGTACGACGTGTTACATCAACGTTATATTCATAAGACGTTGGTGTTTTACCGTCTGCACCTAAAGAACCATCCATCATTACAGATGAAAATCCAAGCTGGATCGAACGTTGACAAACATCTGGGCTTGTACCATGATCTTGATGCATTACCACTGGAATATGTGGCCATTCTTCAATTGCAGCTAAAATTAAATGACGTAAAAATGGAGCACCTGCATATTTTCGTGCACCAGCAGAAGCTTGCACAATTACAGGTGAATTTGTTGCGTCAGCGGCTAACATAATTGCGCGCATTTGTTCTAAGTTGTTCACATTAAACGCTGGAACGCCGTAACTATGTTCACCGGCATGATCCAAGAGTTGGCGCAATGAGATAAGAGCCATAATATCCTCCCAAGTAATGCCCCATATTCTACATGTTGCTTTATTTCAATTCAGCAACAATATTGACTATTTCATAAAAAATCCCCGCGTTTGCGAGGACTTTTAACAAATAACAACATTTAGAAAGATTATTGAGCTTTAGGTGCTTCTTCTTCAGTCGCTGGTGTAGCCGCATCCGCTGGAGCATTTGCTTTTTCAGCTGGAACATCTGTATTTTTTTCATCCAAAACAGGCTGATCAAGCGCATCAATCACAGCTTGTTGTTCTGCAGATGTGTTTGCTGATTCTGCTGAAGCAGCTTCAGAAGAAGATGTTTGTTCTGAGGCTGGTGCTTTTTCTTGTTTAGAACATGCAGTAAATGCCAAAGGAGCAATAAGAAGTGCTGCAAGTGTAAATTTAAATTTCATCACATTTCCCAGTGTTGGTGATTGGATTTGATCTAGTTTATTGCAGTTATATTTCATTTTTATTACTTTACAATGAATCTCTCAGATAAAAAAGGCTGACACGAGGTCAGCCTTTCATATAAACGTCATAATTAAAATAATTTTTCAATTAAGCACGTTCAAGCAATACCGCTACAGCTGGAAGTGTTTTGCCTTCGACAAATTCAAGGAATGCACCACCACCAGTTGAAATATAACCAATTTTGTCTGCAACTTGGTATTTATCAATTGCTGCCAAAGTATCACCACCACCAGCAATAGAGAATCCTTCAGATTCTGCAATTGCCAAAGAAAGTGTTTTTGTACCTTCGCCAAATTGATCCACTTCAAACACGCCAACTGGACCATTCCAAAGGATCGTTTTAGACGTTTTTAAGATTTCAGCAAAAGCTTTCGCAGTTTCAGGACCGACATCCAAAATCATGTCATTGTCTGCAACATCTTCAACTTTTTTTACAGTTGCTTTAGCATTTGCCAATGAACCTAAGAAATCTGCAAAGTCGATTGCAGAGGCATCTGCCACAACAACATCTGTTGGAAGTGGAACTGATACTTTTGCCGCAATCGCTTTCGCTGTGTCAATCAAATCATGTTCACACAATGATTTACCGACATTGAAGCCAGCTGCGGCTAAGAATGTATTGGCAATACCACCACCAACGATCAATTGATCACAAATATCAGAAAGCGAAGTTAAAACATCAAGTTTAGTAGAAACTTTAGAACCAGCAACAATTGCAACCATTGGTTTTTCAGGTGTTTGCAACGCACGACCTAAAGCATCTAATTCAGCTGCAAGCAAAGGGCCCGCTGCTGCAACTTTTGCTAAGCGTGCTACGCCTTCAGTTGATGCTTCTGCACGATGCGCTGTACCAAAGGCATCCATCACAAATACATCACAAAGCGCTGCATATTTTGCTGAAAGTTCAGCATTATTTTTCTTTTCACCCACATTGAAACGACAGTTTTCAAGTAATACCACTTGCCCTGCTGCAACTTCAACACCATCTAAGTAATCTGTAAATAATTTAACGTCTTGACCAAGCGCCTCAGTTAAATAAGCTGCTACAGGAGCTAATGATTGTTCTGCTTTTGGCTCACCTTCAACGGGACGACCAAGATGAGAATACACCATGACCGCAGCACCTTTCTCAAGTGCCAATTTAATTGTCGGTAATGCAGCACGTAAACGTGCATCACTTGTAATCACACCATTTTTAACAGGTACGTTTAAGTCTTCACGAATAAGTACACGCTTGCCTGCTAAATCGAGGTCAGTCATACGCTGAAAATTCATGTATAGCTCTCTTATAGATATTAAAAATCGCGTAGATTCTAAATGATTACACAAAAAAAGGTTAGATACTTTTGTAGAAAAGCTGTAGAAAAGTTGAGATTTGATTATTATAGGGCGAACTTTTAAATTCTATACGCTTATGTCTTTTCATCCCGATCCTAAAATCAATGGTTTAAATGTCTTAGGTGAACCTTTAGCAAGTTGTTGTTTTTCTCCAATCACAGGTTATTTTCGTAATGGTTTCTGCCATACAGCAACAACCGACCTCGGTCAGCACACTGTATGCGCTGAAATGACTTCAGAATTTTTAAATTTTTCACAAAAAGTGGGAAATGACCTAATTACACCGCTGCCAGAACACGGCTTTCCGGGACTACAACCTGGTGATTTTTGGTGTTTATGTGTGACGCGTTGGGTTGAGGCCTATCAAAACGACATGGCACCTCGCGTAAAACTGCAAGCCTGTCATCAAGCTGTTTTGGCGTATGTTCCCTTAGATCTCTTGATGGAATATGCAGTATAACTAGGCATGAATTATTCAAAGATGAATCACCCTGAAATTATTTTGGCTTCATCGAGCCAAACCCGTAAAGATTTAATGAATCGTTTACGCTTAGACTATCATTGTATCTCTCCTGAAATCGATGAATCACCACAGGGTGAGTCTCATGCCGATGATTTGGCTAAACGCTTGGCTTTTGAAAAAGCCCGAATCATTGCTCAAGAACATCCAAATGCAATTGTGATTGGGTCAGATCAGGTGGCTTGGCGTGAACATGCACCACAAGATTTTATTGGTAAACCTCTATCTGTAGAAAAAGCCATTCAACAGCTACAAGCCAATTCAGGCAAAAATGTCTTTTTTAGTACTGCCTTAAGTGTGCAACATTTGGCTTCTGGTTTTGAACAAACCTTGGTTGAGCATTATCATGTGAAATTTCGTGACTTAACTTTGGCTGAAATTGAGCGTTATATCGAAATTGATCAACCTCTGCATTGTGCGGGTAGCTTTAAGTGTGAAAGTCTTGGTATTAGTTTATTTGAGCAAATGATTGGGCAAGACCAAACCACTTTGATGGGTATGCCAATGATTCAGTTATGTGGAATTTTAAGGAAGTTGGGAATCCTGCTACCTTAATTTCCACATTGTATAATAAGCTCGATCTTATTATAAATTTTCATAATTACATGGACTTTGTGTTATTTGCTCATGCATTAAAAATGGATGAAGACTTTTTGAGTTAATCCCATAAATCCTAATAATGCGTTGCAAATAACATAAGCCCTTCTTTAATCTTAGCCTTAGATTCTGTTTGGCAGTCCCCCATCAAGACCAAATCAAAAGCAAGAATCATCTTGTTTAAATACTCTAACCAAATTTGATTTAATTGCGCCTCACTAAAATCATTCACTTGCGCTTCATTCACCACCCAAGTTGGAATAGACATATTTTTGCCTTTGATAATCAATTGTCGATACGAACGCAATACTGAAAGTGTTTTGTTTGCAATTTCTTTTTTTGGGTCAGAATAATACGAAATAGGAACAAATCCATATCCCTCAATCCAATTAAAAATGCTTTCTTTTAAATCTAGGCAAATCTCGAATATATTATGAGATATTTTTTTTAAAATCATGACTTTTATAACTCCTTTAATTTTCAAAAAGCATGGCTGTTTTTATATAAATATATTTTGAATAAATTTACAAATACTTGCACCACCTGTCATCTCATAAGACAATAGCCACATTATAGATTCAAATTTGCTTAGGCTATTTTCATGTCCCTACCTTTAGATGTTCTTGGCGGAATTACTGCTGAACAATTCCTCTCAGAATACTGGCAAAAAAAACCTTTATTGGTTCGTAATGCTTTACCTGAAATTGCCAATATCCTTGTTCCAGATGACGTCATGGAGCTTGCTCTGGATGAAAACATCACAGCACGCCTGATTAAGCAAAAAGACAAAGATCCAAATCAATGGTCAGTAAAATCATCACCGCTCATCAAAGGTGATTTTCAAAAAATGCCAAAACTTTGGACCTTATTGATTCAAGCTGTAGATCATTATTCATTTGATTTAGCAGAGCTTTGGAAGAAATTTCCTTTTATTCCACAGTGGCGTCGTGATGACATTATGGTCTCTTATGCTGCTAAAGGTGGTTCTGTAGGTCAGCATTTTGACTTTTATGATGTATTTCTTGTACAAGGTTATGGACACCGTCGTTGGCAACTTGGACAAATGTGTGATGCTGAATCTGAATTTGTTGAAGGGCAGCCGTTAAAGCTACTTCCAGAAATGGAGATCAATTTTGATGAAGTTTTAGCGCCAGGTGATTTACTTTATGTCCCACCAGGATTGTCACATTATGGTGTAGCGGAAGACGATTGCCTAACCTACTCTTTTGGTTTCCGTATGCCGAATATTACAGACATGATGGATCGTGTCAGCGATAAATTTGTCGAAGACCAACAACTACGTAATCCGCTTATCGACATCTTACGGAATAAACAAAACCCGATTGGGCAAGTAACACAAGCTGAACTCGATTATTTAAAAACTGAATTATTGGCAAAATTAAACAATTCTAAAGTGTTAGAAGATGCCATTATGAGTCTAATGGCTGAAGCAAAGTACCCTGAAAATATTCCAGATGCTGAAGCGATTGGCACTGGAGATTTAGAAGAAGTTCTTGACCAAGGCTATTTACTACAAATTGAGCCAGCCTCTCGATTAATTTATCTTCAACAGAATCATGAATTATTATTCTGGGCAAATGGTGAATCGATCTGTATTTCTGAACAATTTGCACCCCATTTAAAGCAGATTGCAGATGGACAAAGTGTCAAACTCAATCATGAATTGTCTGATGATGAAATATTAGAGGACATTGCTGGATTATTAAATGAATCTATCTTGATGCTTGTTCCCACTGACGAATAAAATTCGCAATCTAACTCTAACAATGTAACGCTTAAATAAAGCCTGAAAATTCAGGCTTTATTTCTATCAATTTACTTTCAGCATAACTTTAAGAAATAACTCGCTCATCCTTGCTTAAGCTGATATTTGAGTGAGCTTGAGGACTTAACCGAAGTAAAATTAAACACTTCATCCCACTAGAGATAAAGACTTTGCTGTGACTTTATTGTCCTTTTATCAGACTATTTTTTCTCATAGTTTTCGATAAACTCCGAAATCTATTGTCAATATTTTTTGTCGTTCAAGTTTTTCAAAAAAGTCTAAAGTACTACTAAAGGGATTAATGAAGTATTTTGTTAAGTGATTGAATTCAACTGTTGTCTTGAGAAAATTATAAAAGAAATATGGGTCAAGATTGCCAATACTTTCTTTGTTTCCAAGCGAAACTTCAAGAATTTGTCCTGTTATTAAATTCTCAAACATACAGTGTTCTCCATGCACAAAAAAAGACCAATCTTCCGATAGCGTTTTTTGTCCATTTAAAAAATCAGCATCTTGTATTTCGTAATAGTGTCCTGCGTTAATTTTTTCTTTTTCAGGCTGGTCTGTTTCTGTAATTAATTTATCAATAAGCACTTCAGCAATGGCTTTATAGTTGTCCATTGCTGTTAATAATTCCTGTTCTACATCAGAAGTAAGGTCGATCATATAATTACTGTCAAAATTTCAAAGCTAAATAATTAAAACTTATCCAATAAAGCCTGAAAATTCAGGCTTTATTTCTATCAATTTATTTTCAGCATAATTTTAAGAAATAATTCCCTCATCCTTGCTCAAACTGATATTTGAGTGAGCTTGAGAACTTAACTGATGCTTTAATGTCTCATTTTCCTGCTTTAGATTTTTAATTTTAAAAAACTGGAAGAATAACCCGATATAAGCAATAATAACGATCACAGAAACATAAATGGCTAAAAAACTGATACTTGGGTTTAACAATTTTGTCAGAAACTCTTCAAACATTTTCGATTCCTTTTTGTTTTCATCGCATATTGAATAAATATTTCAGTTAAATTAACTCAAATTGTTTAGAAAATAAATCATTCAATTATTAATCTAGAACCATTCTCAAGTCTAACAAATCATTACTTGAGCTTTTTCATCAATTTGGGCAATTTAGCGCTATATAAAGAATGAGATATTTACTTCATGGCAAGTCCTGCTCAAGCAATTCGACATCAACTTCTCAATACTTTTTTCTCCCGTTATTCCGTTTGGTTCCTTTGTATATTTGTATCTTTATATTTGACTTGGATTATTTTCTTTAACGAAGGTCATTATATTTATTACTTTTTTTCAGATACTGTACTGAATTTAGCTTGGATTATTTCATCCATACTGGCCGCAATTGGCTTTGCCGATATCATCCAAACACAACATTCTATTTTAAGAAATTATCCTTTAATGGGACATTTTCGATTTTTCTTTGAAGATATCCGTCCTGAAATTCGTCAATATTTCATTGAATCTGATGATGATGCCTTACCTTTTTCACGTGCACAAAGAAGCTTAGTTTACCAACGTGCTAAAAATGAAAATGCAGATAAGCCTTTTGGTTCAATTATTGATGTCTATCAAGATGACTATCGTTTTTTAACCCACTCGATGACACCCAAAACACCTGCTGATTTTAATACATTTAGAATTAGTATTGGTAATGATCAGTGCTCACAACCTTATAGTGCTTCGATCATGAATATCTCAGCAATGAGTTTTGGTAGTTTGAGTGCAAATGCCATTCTTGCTTTAAATACTGGTGCAAAAAAAGGCAACTTTTATCATGACACGGGTGAAGGGAGCTTAAGTCCTTATCACCTTGAACCCGGTGGTGATATTGTTTGGGAAATAGCCAGTGGCTATTTTGGTTGCCGTACTTTAGATGGTAAGTTTGATCCTGAAAAATTTAAGCAACAAGCAGCTTTGCCTCAAATTAAAATGATCGAAATCAAACTATCCCAAGGGGCAAAACCAGGGCACGGCGGTATTCTTCCCAAAGATAAAATCACCAAAGAAATTGCCGAAATACGCGGTGTTTCTATGGACGTGGATTGTATTTCTCCAGCGACACATTCGGCTTTTAGCACTCCTATTGAAATGATGCATTTTATTCAGCAATTACGTGAGCTATCCAACGGCAAACCGGTTGGTTTTAAATTGTGTATCGGACAACCTTGGCAATTTATGAGCATTGTAAAAGCCATGCTACTGACCAAAATCACTCCAGATTTTATCGTGGTTGATGGTTCAGAGGGCGGTACAGGTGCTGCCCCTATTGAACTGATTGATCATATGGGTACACCTTTACGTGAAGGCCTGCTTTTTGTAAACAATACCTTAATTGGCGCAGGTTTACGTTCTCAAATCAAGATTGGCGCAAGTGGTAAAATTATCAGTGCCTTTGATATCGCCAGTACTATGGCTATGGGTGCCGACTGGGTCAATTCTGCACGTGGCTTTATGTTTGCGGTGGGTTGTATCCAAGCACAAAGTTGTCATACCAACCAATGTCCTGTTGGCGTTGCAACGCAGAACAAAGAACGTCAAAAAGCACTTGATGTGCCATCTAAAGCAGACCGTGTGTTTAGTTTCCAAAAAAACACCTTAAAAGCGCTTGCGGAAATGATTGCCGCAGCTGGTTTACAACATCCTGCTGAGATTAAAGCACATCATTTGGCACAACGAATTAATGACCGTGAAATCAAAAACTATGCTCAATTGCACTTTTGGATGAAAGACGGCGAATTGCTCAGTTGTGAAAATAAAGATGAAGAAAATTTCTATTTTAGAATGTGGAACTTAGCAACTGCTGAACATTTCTAATTATTTGCAAACGAAATTTCATTAAGGAGATCAACATGATCTCCTTTTTTATATCTAGCATTTAAAAGAAGCCTAATCTTTTGCTTTTATTTAAATTTATATTGGAGTTTATTTTTACTCAAACACCATTTTAATCTAAACAATATTTAAGCAAGATATCTTAAAACACATCAAGAATATTTGCGGATGAAATTTCTAAAACACATAACCGCCACCACTATCCTTACAACGTCATTACATTGTTATGCAACTGTGGGTGGTAGACAAACAATAGAAGTATTGGGTTATGAAGCAAAACAACAAAAACTTTATCTGTTACGACACTATGAAGATGAGCGTGGGCGCTTGCCACAGTTATACTATTATCAACTCAACAGTAAAACACCTGACAAGTTGATTGAAGTACAATCGTTATATATCAATCCCAAAACACATAAAATTGACTATGATCAAGATGCTATCCAGTTTGAAAAAGACCTAAATAAAATTAAAAAGCGTTTAACACCGTTACTTATAGGAAATGCCAATACAGCAAAAATTCAAGTGGTGCAAAGTCAAACTCATTACGTCCCTGCTTGGCATGATCAATCCCAAAAGATTCCTCAATATAAAACCATATACAAAGTTACAACAGCTTCTTTAAAAAGCAAAAACCAACAAGCTATACAGTATGCTAAAACAATAAAAATCACTCAGAACTATGTCGTGCCAAATCAGAATAAGCGGCTGATTGTGGTTAAATATTTCGGCATTCCAGAAGAAACAGGCTATGATGTTGAAGATGCTGTTTTGCTCTTACCAATACAATAATGAGGATAAATCGTGTTAAAAATAATCACATCAACGCTCTTATTCAGTTTTAGCGCTCTCGCTTTTGCAAAAAGTTATAGCAATATTTCACTTGAAGTCCTCGGCTATGATTCAGATAAAAAAGCGGTTTTAATTCTTGAAAATTCAGCAAGCTATGACATTCCAAGAGTTTATCGCTATTCACTGAGTGAAAAACGCTATGATCTGCTCAAATACGATGAAAATTTTACAGGTATTACAGATCAACAAACCTTTCAGCAAAAACTTTCAAGCATAAAGACTCAGCTTAAACCGCTTAAAAAGATCGTGCTTCAAGACTTTAACGTTAATCTACTCGAACAAAGACCATCTGATACTCAAAGCTCTGACTCATTTAAAACAATTTATGGCTCGATATTTACAATATCCAGTCCGCAATATCAAAGTCTTCAACAGAATTTAACCAGTTACAGTCCAGAAATTAAACTTAAACAGGCTTTTGAACTGCCAAAAAACAAAGGGGCGCTGATTACTTTTGAATCACTCAGCTTACCTTTTGATGAAGGATATAGCCGTGAAGAAACTGTTGTTTTATTTCCTACAGATCAGCTTCCTAAATAAATAAAGCCTCTTAGGAGGCTTTATTTTTACTGCTTTTATCAATCTTGATCAATTCATTACGCCGCAGAGCGCTCAGTGATTGGTACAACTTTGCGGAGTTCTGGACCAGTATAATCCGCGCTTGGACGAATAATACGATTGTCAGCACGTTGTTCCATTACATGCGCTGCCCAACCAGTAACACGAGACATCACAAAAATTGGTGTGAATAGTTTTGTTGCAATATCCATGAAATGATATGCAGATGCATGGAAGAAATCTGCATTACAGAACAATTTCTTCTCACGCCACATCACTTCTTCACAACGTACTGATACTGGGTAAAGCACTGTATCACCAACATCTTTTGCTAAACGCTCAGCCCAAATTTTGATGATGCCATTACGCGGATCATTGTCTTTATAGATCGCATGACCAAAGCCCATGATCTTTTCTTTACGTTCAAGTTTACCCAGCATTTCACGTTCAGCTTGTTCTGGTGACGTCCAGTTTTCAATCATTTCCATCGCAGCTTCATTTGCGCCGCCATGCAAAGGTCCACGCAGTGAACCAATTGCACCAGTAATACACGAGTGCATATCAGATAATGTTGAAGCACATACACGTGCAGTAAATGTTGACGCGTTAAACTCATGCTCAGCATAAAGAATTAATGAAACATTCATCACTTGTTCATGTAATTCATTTGGCTTTTCACCACGCAGTAAATGCAAGAATTGTGCACCGATTGAATCGTCATCGGTATTTTCTTCAATACGAACACCATCATGACTAAAACGGTACCAATAACAAATGATCGCTGGCAAAGTTGCAAGAATACGGTCTGCAACATCTTGCTGTTGATCAAATGATTTTTCAGTTTCCAGATTACCTAACATTGAAACCCCTGTACGCATCACATCCATTGGATGTGAATCAGCAGGAATATGTTCCAAAACTTCTTTTAAAGCTTGTGGTAACTGGCGAAGTGATTTTAATTTGGCTTTATATGTCGCCAATTGTTCTGCAGTAGGCAATTCACCAAAGAAAATAAGATATGCAACTTCTTCAAATTGGCAATTTTCCGCAAGGTCTTGCACATCATAACCACGATAAGTTAAGCCTGCGCCACTCTTACCAACTGTAGAAAGTGCTGTTTTACCTGCAACTTGACCGCGCAATCCTGCGCCTGTAAGTACTTTTCCTTCAGCCATTTTATTATTTCTCCTGGGTGAACAGTTTATCTAGAGTGTTTTCGAAAGTGTGATAATCAAGGAATTCGTAAAGTTCTTTTCGTTGTTGCATGCTATCCAGTACATTAACTTGTGTACCATTTTCACGAATTGAACGGAAAACTTCGAGAGCTGCTTTTTGCATTGCACGTGTTGCAGACAATGGATATAGCACCATGCTGATGCCCTGTTCAGCTAACTCTTGGGTGGTGTAATAAGGTGTATCACCAAACTCTGTAATATTTGCAAGAACAGGAACACCTACTGCATCACAGACTGTTTTATACATGGTAATGTCCGTCATTGCTTCAGCAAAGATTGCATCTGCGCCAGCTTCGACACATGCACAGGCACGATCAATCACGGCTTGCAAACCTTCTTTTTGCAATGCATCTGTACGTGCCATCACAACAAAGTTTGAATCTGTTTTTGCATCAACTGCTGCTTTAATGCGATCAACCATTTCTTGTTGAGAAACAATTTCTTTATTTGGACGATGACCACAACGCTTTTGTGCAACTTGATCCTCAATATGGACAGCTGCCGCACCCGCACTAATCATTTGTTTAATTGTCCGTGCAATATTAAATGCACCACCCCAACCTGTATCGATATCAACAAGTAATGGTGTATCTACACGTTCTGTAATACGACGAACATCTTCCAATACGTTGTCTAAGCTGGTCATCCCTAAATCAGGTAAACCATAAGAATAGTTTGCCACACCAGCACCTGAAAGATAGATGGCTTTATAACCCACCTGTTTCGCCATCATCGCTGCATAAGCGTTGACTGTACCAATGATTTGTAATGGTTTTTCCACTTCTAGAGCTTGTCTAAATCTTAAGCCTGCAGACGTCTGTTGTGTCATATTCCCTTCCACAGTGGTCACTTGTTTATTGAGTTTTGAGTATAGCCATAATTTATATTTCGCATATGACCATTTAGATATATTACTCTAAAACTTTAGTCAAAGAAAAATGAATTTTGATTCATTTTTTCATTTTTGTGCACTTTTTTTAATCATTTTTTCCAATAGCACGTTTGCTAAGAAATTTATTGACATCTTTGATATAATAGTGACAACCCATTTTTCCTCAGTAATTTATGAACGAAGATTTAGCACAAGTTGAAGCTACAGGATGTGATTTTCCACAAACTAAACGTGGGCATGAGCGTCGCTTGGCATTACTGATTAGTGCAAACGATCTTTTTTTAGAGCACGGTTATGATGCGGTATCTTTAGATGACATCGTGAATCATGCAGGCGGATCAAAAGCCTCGATTTACAAATATTTTGGTAGTAAAGAAGGTCTATTTACAGCGATCTGTGACTATCGTCGTGATTTATTCTTTAAAGATATCTGCATTCCATTTAACCCCGCGTTGAATGAGCTCAGAGCATATTTGATCAATACCTTGATTAACTTTTATAAGCATATGATCATTCCTGAAAATATTGCTTTTATACGTTTGGTCTTAGAACGTTCACAAAAAGACCCACAATTGGCCGTCTATATTCATGAAAAAGGACCAAAGCAAGTACAACACTCTATTGCATGTGCCTTGGAACGTTGTGTAGAAAATCAAATATTAACCTGTGCAAATCCTTTATTTTCAGCACAATTTTATTTTGGAATTCTTAGAAATTTGGAATGGCGAATTTTAATGGGGATTGAAATCAAAGAATCTGATCAAGAAATATTCAATTGCGTAAGTTATTGTGTAGATCGCTTCTTAGAGGGCCATCAAAAGGTCTAATTTTTTTGCGTTTTCATATTCATATAGTATATTAGCTGATTCTCCTTTTTACTTTCATCAACCACCAACAATGAATTGTTGGTCAATTTCCCTATTGGTTTTGACTAAACAATTATTGTGGAGTAACCATGGCTCTACGACATTTTCTTACTTTACGTGATTTATCCACTGCTGAACTTAACCGTATCATTGAACGTGCTCAAGAGTTAAAGCGAAAACAACACAACAACGAAGTATTTCAACCCTTTGTTGGAAAAGTCATGGGGATGATTTTTGAAAAGTCGAGTACACGTACTCGTGTATCTTTCGAAGCTGGTATGAGCCAATTTGGAGGCAGTGCAATTTTCCTTTCATCACGCGACACTCAATTGGGTCGTGGTGAGCCAATTGAAGATTCTGCACGTGTGATATCGAGCATGCTTGATATCGTGATGATTCGTACATTTGGTCATGATATTGTTGAACGTTTTGCTGAATATTCAACAGTCCCGGTTATCAATGCATTAACTGACGACCACCACCCTTGCCAGCTACTTGCGGATGTACAAACATTTGTTGAACATCGTGGTTCGATCAATGGCAAAACTGTGGCTTGGATTGGCGATGGCAACAATATGTGTAATTCATATATTGAAGCTGCGCATATGTGGGGCTTTAAGTTAAAAATCGCATCACCGAAAGGTTATGAACCAAAACCTGAATTTCTTTCAGAATTTGCTCATTGCGTAGAACTTTTTGAATCAGCAGAAGATGCAGCGGTCAATGCAGATCTAATCGTGACGGATGTTTGGGCAAGTATGGGCCAAGAAGAAGAACAAAAAATTCGTGAAAAAGCGTTTGCTGCGTATCAAGTGAATGAAAAATTAATGGATTTAGCGCATCCAGATTGTCTATTTATGCATTGTCTACCTGCACATCGCGGTGAAGAAGTTTCTGAAAATATGCTGGATCACAAAAACGCTGTGGTTTGGGATGAAGCAGAAAACCGCCTACATGCACAAAAAGCCTTGGTTGAATTTTTAATCAATGAAAATTTAAACAAAGACTAATTTGTTTTGTTTTAAGATAAATAAGTACCAACACTGGTGCTTATTTTTTGTTTCAGTATAATAAAATCCATATTTTTAATATGTGTATAATTCAAATGAAATTTAAAATAATTCCTTTATTCGCAATGTCAATGTACATGCTCATTTCTCAAAGTAGTTATGCAACTGAATTAGATGATTATTTGATTCAAAAGAATTTGATTGGACAGGATTATAAAATTATAGATCAACAAAATTTAGATGATGTTTTAACTGCGTTAAGTGAAGAAGACTCTCGCGTGCTGCCTGTACAAGTCGACCAAAACACAGTGATTGAGAAAATTCATATGTATCATGATCATGTTGATTTGCAAGGTTTAATTACATCTAAAGATTTTAATCAGTTTTCAAATAGCATGGGTAAAGAAAAAACTCAGCAACTTTTAATGGAAGGTATGCTTGAAAATTGTCATTTACTTTTTGAAAATGAATTCCAACGTCAAAATCCTTATTATGTAAAAATAAAACTGATGTCTGAACAGAAAGCATATGAGCTAAAACTCAAAAATGAGCAATGCAAATTTTAATTTGTAATAATATTGTCTTGGTGCATTGTATCAGTTCACATTTTGTCTAAGCAGATTCGGTTTTTTTTCAAGTCGATCTAACGATTAAAAAATTAATATTTTTTAATCGTTTAAGATTAAGACAATTTTTAACATTTTAGCTATCTGTAACAATTTTGTCATGTAGAATACTTACTATGCCCTTCAAGGTCGTTAAGACAGTTTCAAATGACGCAGATCATGCCCGCTTCAAAAAGTTTAACCACGCCTGAATTTCAACATAGCTCTAGCAGCTATATTAATCGTGAAATTTCCTTACTGGAATTTCATAAACGTGTGTTAGCCCAAGCAAAAGATGAAACTCATCCTCTGCTTGAACGATTGAATTTTCTCATTATTTTTTCACGTAATTTAGATGAGTTTTTTGAAATTCGTGTCGCTGGATTAATGAAACAACTGGACTTCAAAACCATTACCACTGCACCAGATGGTATTCCAAACGAAGTTATTCTTGAGCAAATTTCACATAACGCACATCTTGCGATTCAAGAGCAATACGACACCTTAAATCATGTTTTATTGCCTGAGTTAGAAAACTATGGCGTCAAATTCATCCAATATAATGATATTTTAGAAAAACACGCGGAATGGATTAAAAATTACTTTTTTAAACAAGTACAACCTGTTGTAACACCAATTAGCTTAGATCCTGCTCATCCTTTCCCACGCTTGGTCAATAAAAGTTTAAACTTTATTGTCACCTTAGAAGGAAAAGATGCTTTTGGTCGCCAGATTGAACTGGCCATTGTACCCGCACCTCGTTCCTTACCGCGTGTTGTACGCTTACCAAACGAGCTTACAGACGGCGCAGAACATTACATTTTATTGTCAGCCATTATCCAACAGCATATCAGTGATTTATTCCCCGGCATGACAGCAACAGGATGCTATCAATTCCGTGTTACCCGTAATGCTGACTTAACTTTGGCAGAAGATGTCGATGATTTGGCAGTTGCATTGAAAGATGAATTATCTTCACGTCGTTTTGGTCGTGCAGTTCGTTTAGAAATCGCAGATAATTGCCCAAATTCAATTAATAATTATTTATTAGAACAATTTGATTTAGATCCACAGCATCTTTATCAAGTGAATGGTCCTGTCAATTTAACACGTCTGATTACTGATTTTGATATTCCAGAATTAAGGTTTAAGCCTTATCAAGCCGTTATTCCCAAAGCCTTAAGAAATTCAAATAAAATATTTGAAATATTAAGCAAGCAAGATTTGCTATTACATCATCCATTTGATTCTTTCCAGCCCGTTATCAATCTACTCAAAGAAGCGGCAAAAGACCCCAATGTTTTAGCAATTAAACAAACCTTATATCGTAGTGGCCCAGACTCAGAAATTGTACAAGTGCTGGCAGAAGCTGCTCGCAATGGGAAAGAAGTTACAGCGATTATCGAATTACGTGCGCGCTTTGATGAAGAGTCAAATATTATCGTCGCAAATCTTCTACAAGAAGCTGGCGCAGTTGTGGTGTATGGTATTGTCGGTTATAAAACCCATGCCAAAATGATTTTAGTTGTGCGACGTGAAGTCGATAAACTCAAACGTTATGTACACCTTGGCACAGGCAACTACCATGCTGGAAATGCACGGATGTATACCGACTATGGTTTACTCACCACAAATGATGAAATTTGTGAAGATGTACATAAAATCTTCCAAGAGCTGACAGGTATGGGTAAATTGTTAAAGCTAAAAAAACTCTTTCATGCCCCCTTCACCTTACACTCCCAGCTGTTACATTTGATTGAGCAAGAAACAGCACATGCAAAAGCGGGTAAAAAAGCCCGTATCATCATTAAAGTCAATGCATTGACTGAACCTAAGCTGATTACAGCTTTGTATAAAGCATCTCAAGCTGGGGTTAAAATAGAGCTGATTATCCGTTCAATCTGTTGTTTAAGACCACAAATTGAAGGGCTTTCTGAAAATATTAAAGTTCGTTCTATTGTCGGGCGCTTCCTAGAACATACTCGTGTTTATTATTTTTATAATGATGCCAATGAGGACTTATACTGCGCAAGTGCTGACTGGATGGGTCGAAACTTATTTTCTCGGGTCGAAACTTGCTTTCCGATTGAAGATAAAAAGCTTAAAAAACAGATTATTGAATATGGGCTGCTCAGTTATTTAAAGGACAATATTCGTGCTTGGGAACTCGATGCCAATGATCAATGGCATGCAGTTCAACCCAAAGATGATGAAAAACCTTATATTGCCCAACAGGTGTTGATGCAACAACGGATTATTCCCACTACAGCGTAATTCTTTCATATTGTTATTATCAATAATTCAGAAACACCCCTCCTTAAAAGGAGGGTTTGGATGATTAATGTGGCATTGAAACACCCCAATTAAGGCATAATTTTGGTTGATCCTATGCGTTGATTTCAATATTTTTTAAAATCAGCCAACTATAAGCCAATACCCTCAATAACCCCTTGTTGTTTTAACTGTAACAATTCTTCATCTGAACAAAATTCTTCTAAAATCGCTTTGGTATGTTCTCCTAAGCGTGGTGGCGCATTACGATATTCAACAGGTGTTCCTGTCATTTTAATCGGTGAACCAATCACATTAAAATCAGGATTATCTGTATGCGGAATATTGACCACCATTTTACGATATTGAATTTGGGGTTCATCTAAAGCATCTGCAACAGAATTAATCACGCCAACAGGTACTTTCACTGCATGAATTGCATCGACCCAATGCTTCGCGGTATTTGATAAAAAATATTCAGACAACAAAGCAACCAATTCTTGACGATATTTCACCCGATCTTGATTACGGAGATAGTTTGATTGATCTAACAATTCAGGTTTTCCAATCGCAATACATAAATCTTTAAATTGTTTATCATTGCCACAGGCCAGAATAAACTCCTTATCTTGCGCTTTAAAAGTCTGATAAGGCACAATATTGGGATGATGATTACCCATTCGTTGAGGTGCGATACCTGAACTTAAATAGTTCATACCTTGGTTGGCGAGTCCAGCAACCTGTACATCTAACAAAGACATATCAATATATTGTCCAACACCTGTTTGCTGACGAGAAATCAGTGCGGCCTGAATCGCAATTGTTGCATATAGCCCAGTCTGAATATCAACCACTGCCACACCAACTTTTTGTGAACTTGCCCCTAACTCACCTTCTTTTTCACCAGTAATACTCATCAAGCCAGACATACCTTGAATAATAAAGTCATAACCCGGTTCTTCTGCACGCGGCCCATCTTGACCAAAACCAGTGATAGAACAATAGATCAATTTTGGATTAATATGCTTGAGGGTTTCATAATCCAATCCATATTTTTTCAATGAACCTGCTTTAAAGTTTTCAATCACAATATCTGCGGTTTTCACCATGTGATGTAATAATCGCTGCCCATCCTGCGTTGCCATATCAATTGCCACTGAGGATTTATTGCGATTCGCAGATTGGTAATATCCAGATTCTCGCGTCGCTCTACCCTGTTGATCAAGCATCCACGGCGGGCCCCACATACGGGTATCATCACCAACTTTAGGGCGTTCAATCTTAATCACTTCGGCGCCTAGATCTGCAAGAACTTGTCCACACCACGGACCTGCCAGTACTCGACTCAGATCTAAAACTCGAATTCCTTGTAATGCACCCATATGTTTACCTCTATGTAAGGAGTAAGCGAATACTCCTCAATTTTACGATTTACTGAATCTGTCTAAACAAGCGTTGACTATTGTTGTTGGGGATCATATTGACGATCTTTGATAAATAAGCCAGGTAATACTCCTGCAACAAAATAAGCTGCGCCCATCACGATAAATGCCGTCATAAATGTACCTCCCGAAGCAAGGAAACCAATGGTTGCTGGGGCAATTGCAGCGCCTACTCGCCCAATGTTATATGCACCACCAATTGCTGTACCTCGGACATCGGTAGAAAATGATTCCGCCATATAGGTCGCATTTACACCATAAGGGATGCCATATAAGAAACCAAAAGTGATCAATAAGTACAAAATATTGTCTGGTGTATTGAAGATAATAATCACAGGTAAGAAGACAGCGCTGGCTATAGTACCGAACACAAATACCGCACGACGATTAAATTTATCTGCCAAATATCCCGCTAAGATCTTGCCTAGAATCATTGCTGTATATGAACCCACCATATAGCTGGTCATGTTTTTAAAGTTCATATGCACTTCTGTTTCTAGATAACTTGGCATCCAATTGTTGATTCCGTAGTAACCAAATTGTAAGAAGAAGGCCGTAGTCATCCACAATAAAAACATTTTACGGTGCTTAAAGTTGGCAAAAATTTGTTTATAAATACTGCCACTTTTCGCTTTCTCGGGAACTGTGGCTTCAACTGGTTTCTTGCCTTGAAGCTGATTGATTTTGTTGAGCTGCCAAGACTTTGGTTCAGGTACAAAACGTTGCAAGAAAATATTGATAAATGCTGGAATAACCGTGATAAAAAACAAGACTCTCCAACCATGATCAGGAATAATCGCACCAGCTAATAATGTAGCAACAATATATCCAACGGTTTGCCCTGTTTGTAATGTACCCAATACCGTAGTTCTATACGTTGTAGGAACATATTCAGCCATAAGGGTATTGCATGCCATATAAAGCGCCCCAATCCCTAGTGCACCAATAAATCGTAATGCCATAAATTGTTCAAAACTTTGGGTAAAGCCTAACAAACATGTTGCAACTGAGAAAAACGATACCGAATTGGCAATGGTACGTACGCGGCCAAACTTATCACATGCCCATCCACCTAAAATCCCACCAATCCCCATACCTGCCAGAGAGGCACTGCCTAAGGCGCCAGCCTGAAAAGTAGATAATGTAAACTCACCTTTTAAACTGGTTAAGCTATAGGACAACAACATGATATCTACACCATCGACGACCATAGCGAAATAGGCAAATAAAAGTGCCCATTTCCAAGTATTTGGGCCTATTTTTTCAAAGGTTCCAATATTGGATGGCATGGATAATTTTGTTGAAGTTGTAACTGATCGAACATCATTGTTCATTTTTCCTCTACCTCATTTTCCCAAATGAGTCATCGGTCACTTTTTATCTTTCTCTCTACTTATTTCTTTGTTATTTTTATTGCATCAATCTAGAGTTAAGTATGAGAGTTAAAAGAATAATCAGATATTTTTCACGATGAATCCTTTTATCATTGATTTATTTTTACCTTAGTTTTTATAAAATTTAAGGCAAAAAATCCTACAAGGGATGCTAGATTTAAGCATCCCTGTTTTAAAACAGTTGATTTTAGTTACTAAAGGCAGCAATACCAGTTTGTGCACGCCCGAGAATTAAGGCATGTACATCATGGGTACCTTCATAGGTGTTGACCACTTCCAGATTGACCAAATGACGAGCGACACCGAATTCATCACTGATGCCATTACCCCCCATCATGTCTCGAGCAACACGCGCAATATCTAAAGCTTTACCACAATTGTTGCGTTTAATCAGTGAAGTGCCTTCAACAGAAGCAATGCCTTCATCTTTCATACGACCAAAACGTAATGCGATCTGCAGCCCTAAAGCAATTTCAGTTTGCATATCTGCAAGTTTCTTTTGCACCAATTGATTCGCAGCCAATGGGCGTCCAAATTGTTTACGATCCATCGTATATTGGTGTGCAGTGTGCCAGCAAAACTCTGCCGCCCCCATCGCGCCCCATGCAATACCGTAACGTGCACTATTTAAACAAGTAAATGGTCCACGCAAACCACGAATTTCAGGAAATGCATTTTCTTCAGGAACAAAAACATTGTCCATCACAATTTCACCGGTAATCGATGCACGCAAACCGACTTTGCCATGAATCGCAGGCGCAGAAAGTCCTTCCCAACCTTTTTCTAGGATAAAGCCACGAATTTCACCGATATTGCCTTCAGCAGAAACTTCTTTGGCCCAGACCACAAATACATCAGCGATTGGACTATTGGTAATCCACATTTTTGCACCAGTCAAACGATAACCACCTTCGACCTTTTTAGCACGGGTGATCATACTGCCTGGATCTGAACCATGATCAGGTTCTGTTAAACCGAAACATCCAATAAACTCGCCAGTAGCTAATTTAGGTAAGTACTTTTGTTTTTGCTCTTCAGAACCAAATTCATTGATAGGCACCATCACCAATGAGCTTTGTACACTTGCCATTGAACGATAACCCGAATCTACGCGTTCAATTTCACGGGCAATAAGACCGTAACTGACATAGTTTAGACCTGCACCACCGTATTCTTCAGGGATTGTCGGTCCCAGCAAACCTAACTCACCCATTTCACGAAAAATAGAAGCATCTGTTTTTTCATGGCGGAATTGTTCCAAAACTCTTGGCATCAGTTTGTCTTGTGAATAGGCATAAGCAGCATCACGAATCATGCGTTCTTCAGAAGTAAGTTGCTGTTCCAATAAAAATGGATCTTGCCAATTAAATTGAACACGTGCCGTTTTTGTAGAATTAACCATTTGATTCATAGCATCCTTTGCTGAACATATCTTGTTGTCTTAGTAGTGATGTTAGGTGTGAAAATTCATACTTTCAAACGATTAATTCTCACTCAGATATTCCATTTACGCATATCTTATGTTTTTATAACATGGCTCGCTCAATGACTACTGTTCAATTATGTTGGTGTTAAACGAGGCTTTTTAACAAATTTTTATCATCTTTACGTCCTCTTATAAATTTTTATTTGAGGTAAAACCAAGTAACTTGATGAAAGATTCATTGCAAACATCTGCTTTGCTTTAAGTTCTTTTTGCTAGATATGAATAGATTAAATTTAGTCTTAACTAAACTTTGATATTCAAGGAATGAATATGCGTAGAATGATTCCCTCATTACAATCACTAATATGTTTTGAAGCGGCTGCCAAGCATCTAAGCTATACCTTTGCTGCTCAAGAGCTGCATCTTACTCAAAGTGCTATATCTCGCCAAGTACAACAACTCGAAGATTTTTTAGGACTCAATCTATTTAACAGAACACGGCATGGCGTTGAATTAACACAAGCTGGTGAACATTATTATAAAAACATCAAAGCTCATTTATTGGGTATTGAACAAAGCACACTCGATTTAATGAGCCATAAAGGTTTAGGCGGTACTCTAAAATTAGGGGTTGTACCGACATTTGCAACACGTTGGCTCTTACCCCGACTGTATAAGTTCAACGAAATATATCCTGAAATTACCATTCATTTAGAGACCAGTACCAAACCCTTTTTATTCAGTGAGCATATTTTCGATGCTGCAATATATACAGGTACACCTGCACAAATTGAAAATTGGCCGGGTGCAAAAGTCCACTATTTAATGAATGAAGATGTTGTTCCTGTGTGTTCTGCTGAGTTAATTTTTAAGCATTTTCCAGAGCTAAGAGGGCCTTCCGGAGATTTACGTCGAAGCTTAACGGCGGAAGAAATTGCCACGCTGCCCTTGCTCCAACAAACCACACGCCCCTATATTTGGAAAGAGTGGTTTGAAGTTTCTGGTTATGAGCATCCTTTTGCATTAGAAGGACAACGGCATGAGTTATTTTCGATGCTTGCGGTGGCAGCCATACATCATATGGGGGTTGCGCTTATTCCACAAAAACTACTTGAAAAAGAACTGCGCTCAGGTGATTTAATTATTGCCTCAGAAATTAAGCTAAAAGGTTCACGTGCCTATTATTTTGTCTATGCAGAACAACAGCAAACACCCCTCATTGCTAAATTCATTGAATGGTTATTGGCAGAAGTTGAACGATCACAAAGTACTTTTTTAAAATAACGCGATTTCGAGTTAAACAATAGCTTATACAAGATTTTTAGAATGCAGTTTAGCTTCTATATTGTGATGAAAAAACTTAGCTTGTAGGAGATGAAAAGAACAGCGCCTACAACTGAAAATACAAGCCTACTCCGCTATTTTTTAATATCTATACAGTATCTTTAATAAGAGTAGGCTAAAAAACAAATGAATGACTACAGATCTTAAAATTTAAGCGCTAAACCCAATATAACGATAAAAATCTTGATCCCCTACAACACCTAAGCTTGTTTTATAAATCAGGTAATCAGGATAATTACTCTCAGATAATTCATTGAAAATATTCAATCCCTGATCATCATGAGCATGGATTTCATCGACGCTACGGGGCATGGTGGCTTCAAATTCATCTGAAATATATTCAAAGCCTAAATCCATCGCAATAAACAAGGTATGTATACACGGTTGTAGATATTGTTCTTCATTCCAATCAATGACCGCATGTTGGCAATGTGGGCATGTAACATTTTCTTGAGAATTTTCTAAAGTGATCAGTTGAAATGGCATACGCTTTGGAACAGAATAAAATTGTATTTTAAACGAGTTAGGGAAATTAAACACTCGTTTTAGATAAATCTAAAATTGCTTTTCATATTTTATAAATACACGAAACAAAGCTAAGGATATTATGTCAACGATTGAAAAAGCGATTGCTTTAGCAGCTCGTAAACACGCAGGCCAAAAAGATAAAGCGCAACAGCCTTATATTTTTCACCCTCTGAGGTTGATGTTCAAAGTTAAAACACCCAATCAACAGATTGTTGCTGTATTACACGACATCTTAGAAGATACCGACACCACTGTGGTCGATTTAATCTCACTTGGCTTTAGTCAAGAAATTGTCGATGCCGTTGTTGCCTTGACCAAAAAAGAAGGTGAATCTAGAATCGAAGCCGCCTACCGTGCAGTAAAAAATCCAATTGCACGTGTGGTAAAACTGGCAGATGTTGCTGATAACATGGATATCACCCGTATTCCACATCCGACCACTAAAGACCTTTTAAGATTAGAAGAATATAAGCAAGTTCAAAATATTCTCATGACAGGCAATGCCTAATCTTAGAAAATTTTCACAATTAATAAGTTGACTTGATGCAACAATTAAGTTTAATAGTGCGTCATTGTTGCAATTATGGAATGTATTTATGCTCACTGATTTGGATGACTTTTACTGCTTTGGTTTGGTTGTAGAGCATGGGGGATTTAGTGCGGCTGAACGTGCAACGGATATTCCTAAATCCAAGCTCAGTCGCCGTGTATATAATTTAGAAGAAAAATTAGGAGTTCGTTTAATTCAACGAAGTTCACGTCATTTCGCAGTTACAGACATTGGTATGAATATTTACCGCCATGCCCAAGTGATGATGAATGCAGCACAATCAGCACATGATTTGGTCGATCATCTCAGTGAACAACCACGTGGTGTGATTAAAGTCAGTGTACCTGTGACCGTTGCGCAAAGTGAATTGTCAAAAATCCTTCCTGACTTTTTAAAAACTTATCCTGAAATCAGAGTACAACTTTTAGTCAGTAATCGTCGAGTAGATATCATCAATGAAGGTTTTGATGTTGCCTTGCGTGTGCGCGCAAATCTGGATGATGACCCAAGCCTAGTACTGAGAAAGTTTGGACATATTGAACAGCATCTTCTTGCAAGCCAAGCCTATTTAAATGAATTTGGTATGCTAAAAAAACCAGAAGATTTATCTGAACACCGAATTTTAAGTATGGTTGATGAGCACTTAGATCAACAAATGGTGTTACATGATAGTGAAAACCAGCAGAAAAAAATTAAAGTTAACCCGATAGTTATGGGTTCAGATTTAATGATGCTGGCAAAATTAGCCAGTCAAAATTGCGGTATTGCCTTATTGCCAGACACCATTGCCAATGATTTTGTCGCAACAGGTGAATTGGTTCGTGTCTTACCCGAATGGAAAGCACCGCACGGGATCTTTCATGCTGTTTATCCTTCTCGCCGAGGCTTACTCCCTGCGGTAAGAGTCTTTATTGACTATTTGGTTAAGCACTTAAGTAAGTGTTGAGCAACTTATCTTCATCATCACTAATCCTAGGATTATTTCAATAGACAAGCCGATCTAAATAAATTGACAAAGATGGACTGCAATCTGGTGTCCATCTGGTGCTATTTTTGATACCATCGCTACTGCTTAATTCCAATGTTTTTCTGATTTATATGACTTCATCTTATCAACAACAGCTTGATGCCAAAATTGAACGAATCCAAACTCAATTCGCAGAATTTAATCCACCTTCGTTAGAAGTATTTGCTTCACCTGAACAAAACTTCCGTATGCGTGCAGAATTCCGAATTTGGCATACTGACGATGATATGTTCTATGCCATGTTTGAACGAGATGAAAATCAACAGAAAACCGTTGCCCGTATCGATGAATTTCTGATTGCAGATCAAAGTATAAATCAGCTCATGCCAGTTTTATTGGCTGAGCTAAAAGCCAATTTAGTCTTATCAAAACGGCTTTTTGAAGTGCATTTTCTAGCAACGCTCAACGGCGAAATGCTGGTTTCATTGATTTACCGTGCGCCACTGAGTGAAGAGTGGAAAGTTTTAGCAAAACAATTGGCTGCTAAGCTGAATGTTAAAATCATTGGTCGCAGTCGCGGACAAAAAGTTGTCTTAACCGATGAATTTGTTGTTGAAGAATTACAAGTCTTTGAGCGTAAATTTCAATATAAGCAAATTGAAAGTAGCTTTACTCAACCCAATGCACAAGTTTGCCAAAAAATGTTGCAATGGGCTTGTCAGTCAGTAGAGGGCGAAAATAAAGACCTACTCGAATTGTACTGTGGTAATGGTAACTTTACCCTTCCCTTATCCTTGAGTTTTAACCGTGTTTTGGCAACTGAATTAGCGAAATCTTCGGTCTATGCGGCACAGTGGAATATTCAACAGAATCAGATCGACAATATTCAAGTTGCACGCCTGTCAGCAGAAGAGTTTACTCAGGCCTATAACGGCGAACGTGAATTCCGTCGTTTACAAGAAGCAGAAATAGACATTCAGGGCTATGAGTTTGATACAGTTTTTGTTGATCCACCACGTGCAGGGATTGATGACGATACGTTAATGCTATTGCAAGGTTTTCAACGTATTCTTTATATTTCATGCAATCCAGATACATTACACGACAATTTAAAAACCTTGCTTAAAACTCATAAAATTGTGAAATTTGCGATGTTTGATCAATTCCCCTACACCCATCATGTAGAATCTGGGGTTCTTCTCGAAAAAATTTAAACAATTTATTACAAGATTAGACTGCTATGTAAATTAGCATGGCAGCTATTTATTTAAATTATTTATTGATATATCATTAAGTTATAAATCATTTAAAACATGGCCCTTTAACAAACCGTTTAAAACATATCAAATCATCGAAAAAATCAGCCTATAACTCGACCATCTATTTCGCTCAGATCTTGTATTTTATTAAAAAACGGCTATATTTCGAACTATGTTAGGTTGTGTATGAAGGCTCTATGAGTTTTTGGCAAAAGCTGTTTACGGCTGAAGATACATTGCAAAATGAACATAAAAATCAAATTGCATGTGTTGAAAATGATTGCTCTTGTAAATCCAATGATCAACTTTTATCAGCATTGATGAAAGCGACAGATCAGGATGTGATTACTGGGATTAAAAAGGTACTTATCTCTAGAGGTTTCAGTAAAAAAGAGTTAAACCAATTACAGCATCCACCTATTCAATAGTCATGGATGACCGCTAAGAAAGAAAAAGCATTCAGTTTACTGGATGCTTTTTTAATTCCAATAGAACAACTTTTGATGTTTCTCCTTGCCTTGTATACAATTATTTCAAAGAATAGATAAACGCAGAATCAACAATGAAAATTAAAATTGTTATTTTTTTATTATCACTCAATGCTTCAATTACCTATGCAGATATCAACGATGATGAGATTCAAGCCATAGAAGATTTAAGTGATCAAGTATTAGCAACCAAAAATCTTGCCAAACTTGAACCACAAATTAAGGCTCAAATCCAGAAAGCCCAACCTAATGTGCAAAAACTGTTAAAAGCCAAAGACATTGAATATAACGATTCTGTCTATTTACACAACTATGCGATTCTGACTTCTGGATATGCTGAATATTTGCTTGAACAACACTGCACCACGCTCTCTCAGCCTTTTCAAGAACTTACTGAACAAGCGTATTTTGCGTTAAAAAAGCGTGATCCTAAAGATACAATCGCAATCAATAATTTAGGGTTATTCTACGCGCAAATGTCGGTGTATTATCGGAAAAACATAGACCCAACGCCACGTCTAAACTATTTGCTAAAGGCTGAACAACTATTTGAGACCTTAATGAAGTTGCAACCAGACAATGAGGAGTATGAGAGAAATTATTATGCTGTACTCAGTGACAAACTGATGCTGTTACAGAAATATCATCGTGATCAGAATGAGCAAAAACGCCTCATCAATATACTTAAAAAGCCTTTATTTCACTATTTATCTGATCCAAATCAAGCTTTCGATGCAGGAAATTTTATTATTTTAGCGCAACAGTATTTTAAATATCTCAATCGCGAAGACCCGAAACTTGCTGAAAAATGGTTGCGTGATAATCAGGCTAAAATTGAAGCTGTGGTGAATAAGAATCGGAAGCAAACTCAGCGAGAAAAGGAATTCCTCGCTGAATTCTATGCCCTGCTTGGTCAAACGGATCGAGCACTGTCCTACTTAAAACAATTGGAATTTTCTGATGAGAACAATACAGAACCATCCTCTTTTGAAAATGAACCCAATCTTGCCAATTTAAGGCTAAATCCTGAATATCAGAAATGGTTTAAACAATATAAACAGGATTATGCTGCATATTGTAAAGCAATTCCCAAAGTATGTAAGATTAATCAACTTGAAACAACACAAGATACATTAGAATAATGCTGTTGAAGACTTAACGAATCAAACCTTGCGGTTGCAGAATAATCACCAAAGCCCCAATGATTACAATACATCCGCCAAACAAATCCCAGCGAGTTAAGCTGACTTGATCGACAAATTTCAGCCACATCAGTGCACTAAAGATATAGATACCGCCATATGCGGCATAAATACGCCCTGAAGCAGCCGGGTGCAAGGTTAATAGCCAGACAAATACCGCCAAACTTAACACGGTAGGTATCCATAACCAATGGCTTTTATTTTGATTCAGAATCAAATAAGGAAAATAACAACCTAAAATTTCTGCAACAGCTGTGACAAGAAATAATAAAATCGTAGTTAAAATTTTAGTAAATGCAATGTCCATTGATACTCAAAGAATAATCATGAAGTTAGAGTATATGTGATTTTCACGCGAGCTAAGCAATAAAATTTTGAGCAGACTAAAACAACTAAGCTTTTATCTATAAATTGTAGTTGTTGTTTGCCTCATCCACAAAAGCATACATTATTAAAATATGTTGATGAATGTGCCTTGTTTAAAATAGGATAAAATATCAGCATCTACATTTTTTGGTTTTTTATGGATGAAAATAAATCATTTCGTGTTTAATTTCTTCATTTTCCTCTGGCTTAGCCAAAATGTAGATGCAGCAACACTGAGTCTTCCGCTGTGGCCCAATAGCGCGACACTTGCACCATCCAGTGAACAATATACGATAAATAAGCATGGTGCTATTGAGCATATCATCTCTCCTCAACTGCGGGTATATCCCCCCAAACAGAGCAATCACATCGCTATTTTAGTCATTAGTGGTGGGGGTTATGCCAGAGAGGAGTTGGCCAAAGAAAGCACGCCAACTGCACAGTTTTTACAAGAACAGGGATTTACTGTATTTGAATTAATTTACCGCTTACCTAATCAGGATGGCAATAATCTGCTTGCACCCTTTCAAGATGGCCAAAGAGCCCTGCGTATCATTCGTTATCAAGCACATCAATTCAACATTGATCCAGACAAAATTGGTGTACTGGGTTTCTCCGCAGGTGGACATTTAGCTGGAATCATTACGACACAATGGCAACAACAATTTTCGAATTTAAATGATCCGATTGATCAAATTTCTGCTCAGCCTAATTTTGTGGCGCTACTCTATCCAATCATTAGTATGCAAGCGCCGCTTGATCATACCCATGCTTATAAAAGCTTATTTGGCTCAAAACATGATTTAGCCAAACAAATCTTGTTTTCTGTTGATTTACAAGTCAAACAGAATACACCTCCAACCTTTTTAGCCCATGCCATAGATGATCCGATTTCACCTGTTCAGAATAGCCTCAATATGCAAACCGCTTTGCAGCAACACAAGATCGCTTATGAATTACATCTTTTCAAAAATGGTGGGCATGGTTGGGGCTTAGGCAAAGCCAATACTGAAACAATGCAATGGCCCACATTATTCCTAGCTTGGTTAAAGAAAATTGATATTTTATAAGCTTATAATTCAAAAAATAACCCGCAATCAATGCGGGTTATTTTAAAGTTCATTCACAACTATGCTGGTTCAGCAGTCTGATCTTCAAAGACTTCTAATGTAAGCCCTACCGCCTTACCATTTTCTTTCTTCACAGAAACAGCAACATTACCACCATGATCTGCAAGCTCACCAAATAGAATCATCTCAGCAAGAGGTTTCTTCAAATGTTCCTGAATCAAACGTTGCATTGGGCGAGCACCCATTAAACGATCATAGCCATTCTCAGCCATCCAATCGCGAGCAGATTGATCAACTTCCAGCACCACTTTTTTGTCATCTAACTGCGCTTGAAGTTCGGTTAAGAATTTATCAACGACAGACTCAATCACTGTGGTAGGTAATGCTTTAAACTGAATTACACCATCTAAACGGTTGCGGAACTCTGGTGCAAATGCACGTTTCATCGCTTCCTGATTGTCATTACTATTGTCTTGCTCAGTAAAACCGATACTGTTACGAGAAATACTTTCAGCACCGATATTGGTGGTCAATACAATAATCACATTACGGAAATCAGACTTACGTCCATTGTTGTCGGTTAAAGCACCATGATCCATGACTTGCAATAACAAGTTAAAGACATCTGGATGTGCTTTTTCAATTTCATCTAATAACAAGACACAGTGCGGATTCTTATGAATCGCGTCAGTCAGTAAACCACCTTGATCATAACCAACATAACCTGGAGGCGCACCAATCAAACGAGAAACCGCATGACGTTCCATATATTCAGACATATCGAAGCGAACAAGCTCTACACCAAGCAATTTTGCCAATTGCTTGGTCACTTCTGTTTTACCAACGCCCGTAGGGCCTGCAAAAACAAAACTACCCACTGGTTTATCTGGCGCTTTCAAACCTGCACGTGACAGTTTAATCGCAGAAGCCAAGGCTGTAATCGCTTCATCTTGACCAAATACCACACGTTTAAGATCACGCTCTAGATATTCAAGTACCGATTTATCATCTTTAGATACTGTTTTTGGCGGGATACGTGCAATCTTCGAAATAATATCTTCGATATTTTCAACTGTAATCAAAGTATCATCTTGTTCAGCTTTTAAACGACGTTGTGCACCAGCTTCATCAATCACATCAATCGCCTTATCTGGCAAAAAACGATCATTAATAAACTTAGCAGACAACTCAACCGCTGAAACTAGCGCAGTATCTTCATATTTAACATGATGAAAATCTTCAAACTTGCTTTTCAAACCACGCAAAATATCAATTGTCTCTGAAATAGAAGGCTCATTCACATCAATTTTTTGGAAACGACGTGATAGTGCATGATCTTTTTCAAATACTTGGCGATATTCTTGGAAAGTGGTTGAACCAATACAACGTAAACTACCATTCGCCAACGCAGGTTTGATTAAATTCGATGCATCCATGGTACTGCCCATACTTGAGCCAGCACCAATGATCATATGAATTTCATCGATAAATAAAATTGCTTCTGGTTTCTTTTTCAAAGCATTGAGAAGCTGTTTCAATCGTTTTTCAAAGTCACCACGGTATTTTGTACCCGCAACCAATGCACCGATGTCTAAACTAAACACTTCAGCAGTCGCAAGTGGCTTAGGCGCTTTACCATTCACAATCAACCATGCCAGACCTTCAGCAATCGATGTTTTACCCACACCAGGATCACCCACAAGCAATGGGTTGTTTTTACGTCGACGGCAAAGAATTTGAGCAGTTCGTTCAATTTCTTTTTCACGCCCGATTAAAGGATCAGTTTTGCCTTTTTGCGCTTCAATATTCAAATTCAAAGTATAAAGTTCAAGTGGTCCAGCATTTGCTGAAGCATTTGATTCACCTTCTAAATCATCAGATTCTTCTTCAACTTGAATTTCTTCTTTACGCGCACCGTGTGACAAATATTGGGTTAAAGTCAAACGATTGATTTGATGTCGTTTTAGCAAGTAAACGGCAAAAGAATCTCGCTCAGAGTACATCGCAACCAGTACATCTGCACCCTCTACTGTGCGATCACCGCCACTTGACTGAACGTGGAAAATTGCACGTTGTAAGATACGGTCAAAACTTTCAGTTGGATGAGGGGCTTGGTCGTTGTTTTCTCCTAGTTTAGGGGTATGTTGTTCTACATACTCCTCTAACTCTTTGCGCAAACTGATAATTTCAGCGCCGCATGCTTTTAAGGCATTTACCGCTGAATCGTTATCAAGTAAAGCCAATAATAAATGTTCAACCGTAAGAAACTCATGTCTCTTTTGACGAGCCATGCTAACAGCCAAACGGAGTGAAACTTCTAATTGACGACTGAGCATGAAACCCCCTTATTCTTTTGGCTCAATCTGACAAAGCAATGGATGACCTTGAGATCGAGCGTAGTTATTAACTTGGTTGGCTTTAGTCTCCGCAATGTCTCTTGGATAAACACCAGCTTCACCTTTTCCTTCATAATGTACTGTTAACATTACTTGAGTGGCTTGGTCAAGATTCAAAGCAAAGTATTGTTGTAAAATTTCAATAACAAAGTCCATCGGAGTGTAATCATCGTTCAATAAAACGACAGAATACATCGGTGGTCGCTTCACTTCAGGTGGCGCAGTTTGTACTGCAACATCTGCTTGATCATGGTCTGGATGGTTTGGATCTTCTGAATTACTTATACGAATACTCAAGTGCCAATCTATAAATCCTGAATCACGGAATGATGATTTCACTTCATTTAAACTCATTTGACGTTTATTAGTTCGCATATTTTTCAAAATACTTATGATTTATTGAGAATTAGCCGCAGCTTGAGGAACCTCTGCAGCAAATGCTGCTGCACTGTCTACAGCTTGCCCACGTGACCAACTAAAGCGTTTAACTACTGGAGTGGCACCATTTAGACGGATTTCGATAAATTGTGGATTAAAACCCTTAGGCATGGTCCAACGACCAGTTAAGCGCTCATAATCAGTAAAGTTATAATTCGCATCTGCCATTGGCACTGTTAACACCTCAGTGCCACTAATCAAACGAATTTCAACGGAACCCGTCGCACGTCTTGGACTGACTTGAATAAGATCAAGCTGATATTCATAAGCGTTTTCTGGTAATGGCTTAACCGCCAAGTTTTGAATTGTTAAACTCAAACCGCCACGTTGTTTTAACACTTCACGATAAATCGCACTCATCACATCAACTTGTGATTTTTCAGCATTGGCTTTGTTCAATGACTCTAACAAATCGTTAGAGTTCGAAACAGCCACGTCTCTTTCCTGTACAGCAGCATTTAGGCTTTTATTTAAATTAGCCAGCGTTGTTTTTTGTTGCTTCACAACTTCTACCAACTGTTCTGCATCTGCATCAAAACCGACTACCGTTAGCCCTTGGCGATGTCCAACTGTATAACCTAAAAGTACACTGCCAGCACATAATACAACCCCACCGATCACCAAAGGCATATTCCCTTTTAAAAAAGGCTTTTTCGGTGCTTGAGCTGGTTGTGACGCGGTATTTGTTTCTGTGTTCTGCATCATCATCTCTAAGTATTATTGATAGAATCAAAACACACATTTAACCGCAAAGTTATATGTGTGTGAAGCCATAAAGCGTTTTTTATGGTAATAATCCGATACCTTGTAAACCAGCATCTTCAGCAAAACCAAACATTAAGTTCATATTTTGTACAGCCTGTCCTGCCGCACCTTTGACTAAATTGTCTTGAACAGACAAAACAATTAACTTGTTCGGATGCGGTTTATACAGTGCAATTCTGAGTTGGTTTGCACCACGTACAGAACGTGTTTCTGGTGAACTATTTGCAGGCATTACATCTACAAATATTTCATTTGCATAAAATTTTTCATAAATACTTTGTAAATCTGCTGCTGCGCCTTGCTCTGTCAAATCAACATAGATCGTACTGAACATACCACGAATCATCGGAACTAAATGCGGTACAAAAAGAATCTGATCAAATACATTTTTTTGACCTGAAATATTTTCTAATGCTTCTACAATTTCAGGATGATGACGATGTCCAGCAACGCCATAGGCTTTAAAATTATCAGCATTTTCTGAATAAATCATGCCTAGACTAGCTTTACGCCCCGCACCTGATACACCAGATTTCGCATCAATGATAATACTTTCTGGTTTAACCAATGTTTCAGCTTGCTTAAAAAGTGGCGCTAATCCCAACTGTACAGTGGTTGGGTAACAGCCAGGATTACCGACAACATTGGCATTTTTAATCTGTTCACGATTAAGTTCAGATAAACCATATACAGAATCTTTCAGTACTTCTGGACAAGCGTGCTGCATCCCATACCATTTTTCAAACTGTGCTAAATTCTGCAAGCGAAAATCAGCGGCTAAATCGATAACTTTGGTATTTGCTGCCAAGAGTTGTTGCGCATGTTGCATTGCCACACCATGCGGGGTCGCAAAAAACACGACATCACATTTTTTTAATTCATCAATGTTTAAATCTGAATATTTAAGCTCGGTGTGTCCACGTAAGCTTGGAAACATATCATCTACACGGCGACCATCTTCGGTACGTGATGTCAGTACATTCACTTGAACATTTGGATGTCGTAGTAAAAGACGCAACAATTCAACGCCTGTATAACCTGTTCCACCGACAATACCCACTGAAATCACGTTTTTTACCTCGATTTAAAAGTATCCATTTTGTAGTGCTGTAGTATGACAGGAAGTTGATGCTTTCTAAACTATTTTACTGGGTTTTTATGATATTTTAGCATTATGACAAAGTTAAATTCGCATAAGTTCAATTGATGCATCTTGCGCAATACAGTTGCGCCCTCTACGTTTGGCGACATACAAAAGTTTGTCAGCAGCTTCTATACCGCTGGCTAAATTACGATGTCGCACTTGTGTTAAACCAAAGCTGGCTGTCAATAAGATGGGTTGAGTTAAAAATTGCTCAGTTTCAATAGCAGTCCGCATACGCTCAGCAATTTTATAGGCATCACTGAGATCTTCAACTTGTAATAAAACAATAAACTCTTCACCACCAAAACGCCCCACTAAGCCCTTTTCACTAACATGCTGACTGACAAGACGACCTACACTCTGCAAAATCTGATCACCCACCAGATGTCCATAGGTGTCATTAATTTTCTTAAAATGATCGACATCACACATCAACAAAAAATATTGCTTTTCTGGTAAATCGATTAAATTTATTTTAGCTGCGTCATAAAATCCACGACGATTGAGTAAATGTGTTAATGGATCTCTGCAACGTTCATCATTTAATTTAAAAATAATATCTCGAACTAATGTTCCCAAAAGTACGATCGCAAACCACATGCTCAGGATAATACTGGCAGCAAGCATCATTAACCACCATACAGAATCCACAAGCATACTGGCTTCAATATTTTTCAAAAAAAAGAAAATAATAATGACACGGACAAAAGTATATACAACGATAAAAAGATAGGAATAATCGACCAGCTTATTTAACCAATCACTTTGCTTATCATCTTTAAAAATAGATACTAAAACTAAGGATTCAACTGTGGCAATACTAAGATTTAAAATCAGCATCCGGATCCATAGCTGTTCATCAACAAAAGCATAATAGACCAACAAGCATATTGTGATAAAGATCAAGAAAAAAGCGACTAAAGCGTGTGAACTAGCATTCTTTCTCAATGCCATAGTATATGCACTGGCCCACGCGCCAAATAGGTATAAACCACCTAAAAGTGGAGCAGAAAATGTTAATTGTAGGTTAGACATAAAACTTTGTGCAGTTAAAGAAAAAGATGGCACGATATATCCAAGACCCAACCAAAATAAATAAGTAGGTGCTTTAAAAAAGTAATGGCAGATCAAAAGTAAACTGCCCATTAATATCAGGCAGACCGGTACAATCAAAATAAAGTAATGAGTATCTGCAAAATTCACGTCTGATATCTTTATGATAAGAAATAGGAAATATTGGCAAGTCGCCAAGTTTAGAGTATTTTTTAATTCACTCCCAACTTATGCTTAAAATAATCAGACTATTTTGTAATTTAACTGCTTTTATTAAGAAATACTTTTAAAGCATTATACAATCACTTAAAATTCATGATGATAAATACACAATAAACATGTAATTTAATGACATCGCCTATAAAATCATCAAATTAAACCTCTAAAAAAAATGATAAACAAACCTTTTCATTTTAATTCTCGTTTTTGGCATAAAAGACTATTCAAACAAATTCAAAGAAAACGGTCTTGTCTTGCTAAATGATCTATGCATAATAATTTAGAGTAATTACTCTAAAATCAACAAAAGGACGCATTGGTCATGATTGGATCACGAGCGTGGATGAATACAAGTAATGGAAAACTTAGCTTTAAAGAGAAAACTCAGCTTATAAAACAAGTCCTCATTCCTGCCACACTGAACTATGGCAAAACATTTCGAAAGGCGAATCATGATTCAACTTCATTTACATTGGATAGTTTTCAGATTCCTGACACAGCAATTGTCAAAGAAGCGATGGACGAATTAGAACAAACAGCCTCTCAAGCGATCATCAATCATTCTTGGCGGAGCTATTTTTGGGCTATTGCTATCGCCCACACCAAACAATGGCAATTTGATCAAGAGAGTCTTGTTATTTCATGTTTGATGCATGATTTAGGACTGGTTAATCATTTGGATCAATATGCATGTCAATGTTTTAGCTTTGAAAGTGCCTTAAGAGCTGAAACCCTCTGTAGCAAACACCATTATCCCGAAGACAAAATGGTTAATATTTCAAATGCGATTTGTTTACATATGAATGGCAGTTTAGATGAAAGTGATCACAGTCTTTCTAAAGAAGTGCTATTACTGCAAAAAGCCACTTCCTGTGATGTAATTGGGACTGATCTCAGCTTATTTTCAAACAGTTTTAAAAACCGAATTTTAACCCAATATCCACGGGTACATTTTAATTCAGAAATGCGTAAACTTATCTCAATTGAAGCAAAGAGAAACCCTCAATCACGGACTGCTTTAATGCATAAACTCGGACTTTCAAGCATGATTCAAATGAATATTTTTAAGGACTAAATCATGAAAAACACCTCTTTTACCCAAAAGAATATTGATTTTGGGCAATATCCAATTGTAGTCGATATTTATTCAAACCCTGAAAACAGCCATAGTATTATTTTGCTGGCTGCGCTAGGCATAGCAATCAGTAAATACGAGGTGCTCATTACCGCTTTAAGCCAAAGTGGCTTGAATGTTATTGTGGCTGATTATCCCCATTGTGGGCGTAATACTCCGCCTGTTTTAGCAAAGATTGATTATGGTTATGCTGATTTACTCAATGACTTTATTCCTCAACTGGAAAAGCTGGCCTTAGAACTAAACCAGCAAGTTCCAATCTTATTTGGACATAGTTTAGGTGGGCATTTAGCAACACTTTATGCACAAAATCATGCAAACAAAGTCATTGGTGTTGCCACAGGCAATATCGGTTTAAAAAATTGGGACTTAAAAGGTAAAATCAATATTTTAAAAGCAGTCACAGTGATCAACGCCATGATTTTAAAAGATGGTTATTTTGCTGGCTATAAAATTGCTTTTGGGAATAAAGAGACAAAATCCTTAATGCGTGATTGGTCTAAAGTTATCTTTACAGGAAATTATGCAGATATTATTGGGCAAGAAAACGTGGTGAATAACGCTGCCTTATTTGTCTATTTTAATGGCGATGATTTTGCACCAATGTCTTCAATGCTTGGCCTAAGTGGTTATTTTAAAAAACCACAAATAAACACGCTGGATTTAACCCATAAAAGCAAAGGCAATCAACATAGTGCATGGATTAAACAGCCTGATGAAGTCGTCGAAACAATTCGGGAATGGATCGATGGTTTTACTGAATAAGTTTTGCTTTTGACATCAATATATATCCACCTTCTTCACTTACTCCAGTGCTGTTTGCTTTCCAGCCATGACCTAAATAAAAAGACAAAGCTTGTTTATTTTCTGATAAACATTTGAGATAGCCTGTACCCGTAAACAGTTGTTCTGCTGCGTGTAGCAATGCTGCTCCTACACCCTGATTTTGAGCATTTGGGGCAATAAATAGATGATGTAAAAAGTTCTCTTGCAGGTAAATAGATGCAAATCCCAAATATTCTTGGTCTTTTTCAGCCACTAAAACCATTTCATTTTCAGTGTATTTTTCAAAATCACTCAGCCCCCATTTCGAAGAATCCAACCACGGCCAACTTAATTTTCTGGTATTTAAAAAAAGTTCACTCAATGGTGCTCGGTCATGATTTTGAAAAGATCTGATGTGCATCGCTGTACCTCCATTAAAGTCCCTATAATCTTGCCTTATTTAATCCAGCCTTATTTAATCTAGTGTTATTGTTCTTTCCCCAATCACCTCAACAATTCGTAATAAATAACCATCTGGATCTTGAACTAAAAATTGCTTTTGTCCATGCTCTATAGTTTCTGCACGGTACCAACGTTCTTCTAACGCTTCAAAAAGCGGCCATTGTGCGACATCCAAACGATTTAAAATACTGTCGAGTTGGTCTACTTCAAACTGAAAGTTAATCCCTCTTCCCAATGGGTAGGCCAATACTCCTGTTAACCATTGCCCTTGTTGTTGTTGCTCCAACATAAATTGAACACCATCAAGTTCCACATAGATAAATTTTTCTTCAGTTCGTTGATACATTACAGAAAAACCCAGTATGTCGACCCAAAACTGATAACTTCTCTTCAAATCGGTGACGATCAATTCTGGAACTAATTTATTCCACTGCATTTTAAAACCCAACTTAAGTCATTAAATTTTTTAATATTCAATATGTTGTAAAATATTTACAACCTTTCCAAATGGATCTTTGACATAGAATCGCCTAACACCCCAGTCTTCATTGGTTAACGGGTAAAGAATGTCTAAATCTAATTTTTTGGCTTTTTCATAAAGTTCATCCACATTGTCGACTTCGATTGAAAAATCAGGAACATCTGTATTATTTCCCCCTTCCGAAGCAATACTGATTTGTGGATGCATGATTTCTTGACTGGCAAATGTTTTGATCCAGCCATGATCCATCACCAAATCCATCGCTAAAAAATCACCGTAAAAAGCTTGGGCACTGGCTAAATCTAAGGCTTTAATATTACTTATGATTCTTTTTACAGTCATACGCTTTTCCACATTTTTTTTAATGCAATCTAGAAATTTACTTATTTTATTGCGCCCACCACCAAGGCATTACACTACTTTTTAAAACTTTACGATGCTGCTGATAGTGCTGATCATGCTTTTCAACTTCAGACCAAAAAGCAGCGCTATGATTAAAATGTTTGGTATGTGCCAATTCATGTACACAGACATAACGGGTAATTTGTTGATCACATAAAACCAAGGCACTATTGAGCATAATATCATGACGGGCTGTACAACTTCCCCAACGCGTTTTCGGGTGTCGAACAGCACACTGTCCAAACTTTAAATGGGTTTCATCACTGACTTGCTTTAAATAAATCGGTAAATAATGCTTTGCATAAGCAATCACAAAAGCTTTTAAATAGCTTTCCGGCTGACGGTCGCTGACAAATAACTGATGCTTTTGCTCATCTAAAATATAGCTATTTTTTTGAGTTTTATAAATAATTTCTAGGGGCAGTTTTAAATTAAACAATTGCAAGCTTGTTGGTAATATCTGATCAACCTGCTGTATTTTTTCCTGCTGTTTATGCCATGTCTCAATCATCCATTGTTCAGACTCGTGTAAAAAATGCTGAATCTGACGTTGGGTACAATACTTAGGCACAGTTAAGCGAATCTGCGTGGGTTCAACACGTAAACGTAAGCGTGTTGCCCGTGCATGATGTGTGATTTTTATTTCAGGAAGATTTGCCATCTTAATACGCTTATTTTTAGAATCTCCCCTAACCTTTCTTTACAAAGCAAGGAAAAAGCCTCGTCTTTACTCAAGCAGAAGTTAGGGGAAATTTTTCTTATCCTGCGGTACGCTCTTCAATACCATGATTGGTGGCAACTACAGCAACATCAGCTTTATTGATCGCAAAAATACCATTACACACCACACCAGGAATATCGTTAATGGTTTTTTCGACCTCTAATGCATTCAAAATATTTAAGTTATACACATCCAGAATGACATTACCGTTATCCGTTACCACACCTTCACGATAAACTGGGTCACCGCCTAAAGATACAATTTTACGCGCAACTGCTGAACGTGCCATAGGAATCACTTCGATAGGCAATGGAAATTCACGGCCTAGCTGATCAACCCATTTCGAGTCATCAACAATACATACAAACTTTTTCGCAATAGATGCCACGATTTTTTCACGTGTGAGTGCAGCACCACCGCCTTTAATCATATGTAAATGACGGTCAATTTCATCAGCACCATCTACATAAGCATCTAAACCACCAACATGGTTCATATCAACCACTTCAATGCCTAATTTCTTAAGACGTTGAGCTGTTGCTTCTGAACTGGCTACGGCTGCTTCAAGTTGTAACTGAGGTAATAATTCAATTAAGAAGTTCACTGTACTACCAGTACCGACTCCCAAAATGCCCCCTCTTGGTAAGTGTTTTAAAGCGGCTTGGGCTGCAGCTTGTTTTTTCTCGTCCTGGGTTGCATAAAGGCTCATGACATCTCTCAATAAAATTTCAATTTCCTGCACATTTTGCATAATTTTAAAACGCAAAGGTACAACGGTTTGTTACAATGAGCGCTCATTTTAAACTGTTAGATGGAAAATTAACATGCTGTCTCGTTTGGTTCGACAAATATTACAGGCAACGGTGTATGACGTTGCAATCGAAACCCCACTCGAAGCAGCGCCACGAATTAGTGAAAAACTAAACAATAACATTCGCTTTAAACGCGAAGATTTACAACCTGTCTTTTCCTTCAAACTACGCGGTGCGTATAACCGTATTAGTCAATTACCGAAATCTCAGTTGGAACGTGGCGTTATTACTGCTTCAGCAGGTAACCATGCTCAGGGCGTGGCTTTATCTGGTCAAAAGTTAGGTATTCGCGCCATTATTGTGATGCCGAAAACCACCCCTGATATTAAAGTTCAAGCAGTAAAACGATTGGGTGGCGATGTTGTGCTTCACGGCGACTCATTCGATGTTGCTAACAAATATGCCATTCAACGTGCAAACGACGAAGGTTTAACCTTTATTCCGCCTTATGACGATGAACTGGTTATGGCCGGCCAAGGTACAATTGCCAATGAAATATTGCGTCAGTGGCGTGATGTTGAATATGTATTTGTTGCTGTGGGCGGTGGTGGTTTAATTGCTGGTGTAGCGGCATATCTTGGTGATGTTGCCCCACATGTCAAAGTTATTCCTGTCGAATATGATGAATCTGCATGTTTAAAAGCAGCATTTGAAGCCAATCAACGTGTAGTACTCCCTTCTGTAGGATTATTTGCAGATGGCACAGCCGTTGCTCAAATCGGTGAAAAGCCATTTGAAGTGATTCAACTACAAAAATCTGATAACTCAGGTCCAATTGTTGAACGTGATGTGGTACTGGTCAATACAGATGAAATCTGTACGGCAATCAAAGACACTTATGATGAATGTCGTAGTATTGTTGAACCTTCAGGTGCTATGGCGCTTGCAGGTATCAAAAAATACGTTGCGGCACATGGTCTTGAAGGCAAAAATATGGTGTCGATTGCTTGCGGCGCCAATATGAACTTTGATCGTTTACGTTATATTGCTGAGCGTACCGAACTCGGTGAACGTAAAGAAGCCATTTTTGCAGTGACCATTCCAGAAGAAAAAGGTTCTTTCCTGAATTTCTGTCGTGCTTTGCAAGGGCGTAATATTACTGAGTTTAACTACCGTGCCAGTGATGCATCTGCCGCTCAAGTCTTTGTCGGTATTAGCTTAAAGGCTGGTGAAAAAGAACGCCATGACATCTATGAAGCCATGAAATTACATTATGATGTCGATGATTTATCGGATGATGAAGTTGCAAAATTGCATATCCGTTATTTGATTGGGGGTCATGCCGATATTGCCAATGAACGTTTGTTCCGTGTTGAGTTTCCAGAACGCCCAGGCGCTTTATTAACATTCTTGGAGCGCCTTGGTCCAACCCATAACATTAGCCTATTCCATTATCGTAATCACGGTGCAGCAGAAGGACGTGTTTTGGTTGGCTTGGATGCAGAAGATGCGGTACAAAATCCAGATGGACTGATTGAGACTTTGGAAAATATCAATTACCCATATCAAGAAATTACCAATAACTTAGGTTATCAACGTTTCTTAAAATAGAAATAGCTTCAAAATTGAAATAGCCTATAAATTTTTATTGAAATAGCCTATAAATTTTTTATGGGCTATTTTTTTATAAAATCAGAACAATTCGAAAAAGTTAACTTAATAAACCGCCATATTTAAATCACCAACATCATTAAATGCGTCATTAAAAGCATCCACAATTTGATTTAATTGTTGCTCATCTTGTGAGGGTACAAGCATCCAATACGGATTTTCACGATATATAACCAATAAAGAAAGCTGATACTGATTTGCAACCAGTTTAATTTTATCGAAAATGATTTCTTCTGTTTGTTGCATTGCGTCCATTTGATCATCAAATGAGACCTCATCATCTTCTTCATCGTATTGATCAAATACTTCAGCTATTGCAACTTCAATCTCATTTTGCAATTGCTCAGTATCAATATTGTGCTGGTTAAAGTAGAAATCATCTTCAATTCCATTGTCATAATATTCTTTTAATTCAATATAATGCAGGAAATCATGCTGTTGATTCAGCCATTCACTAAAACTATAAAATTCAGTATCTTGAGGAATTTTTTGTACATTTAGCTCGGGAATTAAATGTTGAAGTAATGAATATATTTTCTGTGACATGGATATCTCTCTATTTTATTATCAATATGTTGAATTGATTGCAAAAAACTAAGTCGATCTTGAACAATCAAATAATGCGTAATGTTCTATACTGACATCTTCATCGTGAAATTGTTTATTAAAACACTTGCAGAATTTTTCAATTTTATATTCATGATTTGGTACGATCAACCAATAATAATCTTCAGCATAAATCAGCAACAGTTCATGATCATGTTGTCTGGCCTGTTTTAATATTTCCTCGAATACAACATCATAAACTTGATCTTGAACATTGTAATAGCGTCCAATAACATCTTTGTGTACTTCATAATGATCAAATAAAGGCTTCGCTCTTTCACGAATTTGAGTTTGAATTCCCAAGCTATCTACTGCATATTCATGAAAAACCGCACAACGCTCAATCTCATTTTCATGAAATTGCATACGATCAATTTTCATTAAATATCCACGAAATCGCCCACCAAACTTTTCAGCTTCGATCCAATTGAGAAACTCAACAAAACGTTTACGATGTTTCTTTTTAGGAATATCTCTTTGCTCCAACGCTGGGAACCAATGTTGGAGAATTTTAAAAATTTTCTTATCGTCCATTTTTTATCATCCATTTTTTATTCTTGGATCGAAAGCCAATCTTGGCTTTGCATTTTTAAATTTCAAAGCAATGGTATCGGATCAATTTTAAGTTTTTATGACATAAATCTGGTTTTATTTACATTTATCGCTTTTTATTCTCAGTTTGTAGATTGGCGTTGCAATACTTTAAAGATAAAATATATAAAAATTGAATATGATCATACCAACACAAAATCAGTGTCGGGATAAGGACTTTGTAGAATGGCGCAATTCGCTGTCATCGGTTTAGGCAGTTTTGGTGAAGCAGTTGCACTAGAACTCACCAACTTAAATCACGATGTAATAGGTATTGATACATTAAAGAAAAATGTAGAAAACATTGCAGATAAAATCAGTCATGCAGTTATTGCAGATGCTACCGATGAACATGTGTTAGATGAACTGAATATCAAAAATTGTGATGCCGTAGTGGTTGCCATTGGTGAAGATATTGAAGCCAGTATTCTATGCGTACTGCATTTAAAAAATTTGGGTATCGAAAAAATCTTTGTAAAAGCCAAATCTAAATCGCATCATATGATTTTGTCTCATTTAGGCATTACAAAAATCATTCACCCTGAAGAAGACATGGGGATTCGTGTTGCACAATCACTCAGTTATCCAATGGTGAGACGTTATATGGCGTTAAATAATGATCGCTATATCGTCAAAATTGAAATAGGTGCAAATTTACAAGGCGCACAATTTCAAACGGTCATGGAAAATACCCCCGAACTTACAACCTTGTTATTACAACGCGGCTCGCATGTACTGTATGATATTGCACCGGGGACGATTTTACAGGAAAAGGATATTTTAATCCTTGAAGGTCCTGTAGAAATGTTAAGACAATTTTCGATTCGTTTCTTATAGTCATAACTATGCGTTTATCTAAAAAAGAACTAATCAACAAAAAACACAATAGTATTAATCTCAGCCCACCGAGCTTACTTGCTTTAGGTTTTTTAAGCTTTATTATCATCGGAACATTGTTACTTAAACTTCCTTTTGCTAATCAAGGCAATTTGACATGGCTAGAGGCCCTGTTTACTGCCACGTCTGCTGTAACCATCACTGGGCTGTCTGTCGTTAATATTGGAGACTCCTTAACCACCTTCGGTCAAGTTGTGGTGATGATACTGATCCAATGCGGTGGCTTAGGTTTTATGACGTTTGCGATCTTAGCTGCTTTGAGTCTTTCCTCAAAAGTTGGTATTCGGCAGCAAGTCATGGCACAAGAAACCATTGGTCAAACCAGTTTGGCCAAAGCGACCTTTACAGTAAAAGGGGTTTTTCTTTACTCATTGTTCTTTGAAGCGATTGGTACAGGGATTCTAACCATGGCATGGTCACATCACTATGACCTTGAACATGCATTTTTCTACGCGCTTTTTTATAGTATTTCAGCGTTTAACAATGGTGGGTTTTCTTTATTCCCCAATAGCTTAATGAGCTTCTCTGACCAGTATATGGTGACATTTACCATCAGTATGCTATATATCATCGGTGGGATTGGTTTTGTTGTGTTGATGGATATTAAAAGAGCCAAGCGTTGGAAGAAACTCTCCACCAATAGTAAGTTAATTCTGTCTACAATTGCGGGCTTAAACCTTTTTGCCTTTATTGTTATTTGGGCAATCGAAGCATCCAATCCTTTAACATTGGCTCCAATGTCTGTTGGTGACCAAGCTTTAAACGCGTGGTTCCATGCTACCGTACCTCGTTCATCAGGTTTTAACAGCTTGGAAGTCAGCAGTATGACCAATGCATCGACCTTAATTACCATGGTATTGATGTTTATTGGTGGCGGTTCTTTAAGTACCGCTGGTGGAATTAAAGTTGGCACATTTATCATTATGATTTTAAGTGTCATTACCTTCTTAAAACGTTCAGATGAGATTACCATTTTTGGGCATTCTGTTTCTCATCAGGCGACCTTTAAGGCAATGGCGGTCATTTCAATTACTTCACTGCTGATCCTGATTGGCTTTTTTACCCTACTGATCCTTGAGCCTGATAAAAAGTTTTTAGACCTATTATTTGAAGCCGTTTCTGCGGCTTGTACTGTCGGCTTATCACGCGGAATCACTGAAAATTTACATGCTGGCAGCCAAATCGCTTTAATTTGTCTAATGTTTGCTGGACGCTTAGGACCACTAACACTGGCTTATTTGATTGCTACACCGAATAAAAGTCGTGTTCGTCATCCTAATACTGAAATTCAGGTGGGTTAATTGTTTTTAGTCATCAAGCAATACAACTGAAACAGCTTTGGTTTTATGAGATTGTTTAATCTTATCGTGTGTATTTAGAATAGGATGAACACCCTTAAATAGTTTGCTCACACAGTCCTTGCAAAATGCATACTGATGACAGTATCCCCCTCATAAAAAAGCGATCTTATCAATGATAAGATCGCTTTTTTACATCTTTCTAAGGATGATTATTCTACTTCTAACTCACTATTGCCTTTAATCAAACGATGCTCTGACTGCAAATATTCATCTGATTGCATTTCGAGTAAACGAGAGCGTGTACGTTCAATTTCGAAAGCCAGCTTCTCTCCGTCATAAATCTCAATAATCGAGTCTTGAGATGTCAGTAGCAGTTTTACGCCACGGTCATAAAACTCATCTACTAAATAAATAAAACGACGTGTACCTTCTGACAGCAAATCAGTTAAGTGCGGAACATTACTCACCAAAACGGTATTATAGATATTGGCAATTTCAATAAAGTCCGATGGGCTACGCGGTTTCATACAGAGTTCTCTAAACTCACACCACAATACATCTTCTGTATGGCCTAAAGTTTCAACAACACGGTTATTAATCGTAATTGGTTCTTCTGACACTGTCTGCGATGTGGTTAATGCATTAAAACGCTTTGCCATCCAGACTTTATTGTCATCTGTCAGTGGCGATTTAAACAATTGCGCTTGTTTTAATACCCGTAAACGATAGTCAACACCCGCATCAACATTCAATACCACACAATGTTTTTTTACCATTTCAATCGTTGGAATAAAACGATCACGATGGATTCCATTTTTATATAAACCATCTGGGGCAATATTTGATGTGGCAATCAAGGTAATGCCACGGGTAAATAATTTTTGGAATAAATCACTGAGAATCATTGCATCAGTTACATTCGATACAAAGAACTCATCAAAACAAATCACCACAGCTTCTTTATAAATTTGATCTGCAACGATATCTAAAGGATTACGCTGTCCAGAAAGCTTGTTTAACTCTTTATGCACAAATTGCATAAAGTGATGGAAATGCATACGAGTTTTACGGCGAAAAGGAATCGAATCGTAAAATTGATCCATGAGCCATGTCTTTCCACGCCCTACACCGCCCCACATATATACACCTCTCGGTGCAGTTTGACGGCGGAAACGACGAAAAGCTTTTTTCGATGCTTTATAACGATTGATCAATTCTTGCCATACCCGCTCCAACTCATGTACTGCTTGAGCCTGAGCATCATCTGGTAAAAACTGTCCAGATGACAATGCTTTTGCATAACGCTCAGCGGGTGATACGGGAGTAAATGCTGTTGAAGTTGTATTCTGATCTAACATATCATTTTGTTACTTTTAAAGGCTAAAGGAAGTATATCGAATATTCATTTTTGATAAATAAAACTTTGGGATAATTCTAACTCTATATCTCATATCAGCACTACCTGTTTATTTACCATATTGACGCGGGCTTTGCCCAAACCAACGTTTAAAAGCATGATTAAATGCAGCGGGTTCTGAGTAACCAAGTAATTCCGCAATCACCTCAATTGAATATTCCTTATATTCAATCAATCGCAATGCTTTGTGTTTAATCAACTGTTCCCGAATTTGTTTATAACTGGTATTTAATTGCTGCAACTGATGGCGTAAGGTTCTTTCAGGCACATTCAACGCCTGTGCAACTTCAGCCATCGACGGAATAATCCCTTGCTGTAATTCCAAATAATCATTTACCCGTTGAATCAACGGCGCAATTTTCTGTTCTTCGGCATTTAATCGCTCAATTTCAGCAATACACTTGGCTTCGTAAACCCGATGTGTAATCGGATCTGCGGATGGAATCGGCAGTTGCATCACATCTTCATTGATCCAAAAAGCGGCTTTTTCACAATTAAAATGTAAATCTGAACCATAATAATCATGATATTGCTTTAATACACTTAAATCCTGAGGCTGCTGAAAGGGTAACTCGATTCTCACGCTGGGCGCTGTAAGTCCCATCATTTTATAAATATCATCCAGAAATTTATAAGTTCCAGAGATTTCACATTGCGCTCTCAACAAACCCATTTCTGTTTCTAAATCTACAGGCTTATAGGTTAATGCGACTTGATGATCGCCTTTCTCAAGCCCTAAGACACCGTATAAATAGGTTAAACCCTGATAATGCACACCATTTTGAATCGCATCACCAACATTACTGCATGTCACCAAGAGCATAAGCAGCGGACCATAACCCGCTAAAGAATAATGCTGACCGATAAACAAGCCTGTTTCTGGCTGTACACCCTGCCCAATCACTTTTTGTATATCCCACTCTAAGCTGGGGTGAATGATTGAACTGGGATCAAGTGCATCTGCTTTGATCCCAATACTAGCAAGTCGTGAATCTACATCGATTCCAGCATTACGCATACCATGAATTAAATACATTAAACCGAGAATCGAGCGTTTCATTGGATCATCATTTGATTTCTACCCAAACTTTGTACTACAAAGATGGTTTTTTGCAAATTGCCGAATATATCAATTTTTGTGTCAGTGCAATCATATTTCCAGCACTGCATTTCCGATATTCTATGTAAAACTGGAAAAGTCAGAGCGAACAAAAATGAGTACAGCCCCTACGACTGAAGCAAAAACCCAATCAACGCGAGTTGCAATTATTGGATCTGGATTTGGTGGTTTAGCCATGGCAATCCGCCTATTGCAAGCCAATATTCATGATTTTATCATTTTAGAAAAAGCAGATGATGTTGGTGGCACATGGCGTGAGAACCAGTACCCAGGTGCGGCTTGTGATGTTCAATCACATATGTACTCGCTTTCTTTTGCACCTAAAACGGATTGGTCAAAACGCTATGCAGAAGCGCCTGAGATTTTTGACTATATTCAAGATTTAATTCAGCAATTCAATTTAAAGAAATACATCCAATTTAATCAAGAAGTGGTCTCTACACGTTATGATGAGCACAATTTCAATTGGCATTTAACACTAAAAAGTGGACAAAAAATTGAGGCTCAATTTGTTATTTTTGCATCGGGGCCATTACATGTAGCACAGATTCCTAAAATTAAAGGGATTGAAAAATTCAAAGGTGAAGTTTTCCATTCTTCTCACTGGAAACATGACTATAATTTAAATCAAAAAAATGTAGCATCCATTGGTACTGGGGGTAGTGCAATTCAATATATTCCTGAAATTGCTGCAAAAGTTCAAAATCTTTATGTATTTCAAAGAACCCCTGCTTGGGTGATTCCTCGTGATGAACGTGCCTATAATGCGCTTGATAAAAATCTATTTAGTCGCTTTGAATGGTTTAGAAAATTACACCGTGCTCGTTTGTACTGGTCAAATGAATCACGTGTCGTCCCCATTGTAAAACCACAAATCATGAAATATGGTCAGAAACTTGCGGAAGCTTATATAAAATTCCAAGTCAAAGACAAAGAAATCGCCAAAAAACTGACCCCTGACTATATTATGGGCTGTAAGCGTATCCTGATTTCCAACAAATACTTTCCAACATTTAATCGTAAAAATGTTGAATTAATCACCGATGGAATTCAGGAAATTACAGAAAATAGCATCATCACCAAGGATGGCAAAGAACGTCAAATAGATTGTTTAATTTATGGTACTGGTTTTATTACAGACCCACGGATCTATTTAAAATCATTTGATTGCTATGGTGAACACGGTGTTGAATTAAAAACGGCATGGAAAGATGGTGCAGAAAGTTTTTATGGGATCAGTACTAAAGGTTTTCCTAATCTATTTCAATTGCTTGGTCCGAATACCGTACTGGGTCATAACTCTGTAATTTTCATGATTGAATCTCAAGTGAATTATATTTTGCAATTGATTCAAATGGTTGCAAAAACACAGACGCAAGCAGTGACGGTAAAAGCTGAAGTACAAGATCAATTTAATGAAAATGTACAAAAACAGCTTGAAGGTACGGTATGGCAATCTGGCTGTGTCAGTTGGTACCAACAAGATGGCGGTAAAAACTTTGCATTATGGCCAACCTATACCTGGAAATTTTGGCTCAGCACTCGCAAAGTAAACCCAGCAGATTTCCGCTTATTAGGCCGTGAGCAAAGCGCAAAACAAAAATCAAAAGCTGCATAAACTTGGTTGATATTCTTCTATAAATTTTCAACCGCTTTTCTGCGCTTCGACTATAATAGATAGGTATCCATTGCCTATCTATTTTTTCATGCAATCACTTTGGCTTATTTTCCAACTTTTATTTTGTTTATGTTTAGGGTTTATTTTAGCCCGCAGAATTCCACAATCCATTGAAAAAATAGCTTTTAAAATACTGCCTTATTTTACCTATATTCTTTTAATTGCGATTGCAATGGAGTTTTCTCAAACAATTCATAACATTGCCAGCCCTGCACAGATTCTCACCAGTTCAATCACGATTGCATTCACCACATCATTGGGTGCATTTTTCTGTTGTTATCTGGTATTTACAGCGATTGGCTATAAACCATCACAAGGTAAAGTTTCTGCTGAATTATTGATGGGTTCATTACTCAACATCAGCTATGCATTTATTGCCCTGGCTGTAGGTTATGGCTTAGCAGAGTTAGCCCACCTTTTTCATGTTCCTCTACATGTCAGCACATGGAATTTACTTTTAGTTTACATGTTACTGATCGGCTTGGATCTGGCTTACTCGCCACTGGATCGTTCTTGGTTAAACTGGAAAATTATGCTGGTACCGATTGCCTGTGTGATTGGCTCACTATTGGGTGCTGTTGCGGCATTTTTTTTGATTCAAGATATCAGTATGAAAGATTTAATCATGCTATCGCAAGGTTACGGCTTCTATTCGATGACAGGGATTGTGGTGACTGAATTAAAGAATGCCCATCTGGGAAGTATTGCGTTAATGAACGATTTATTTAGGGAGATTTTTGCCATTTTATTTATGTATATGATTGGATGGCGTTATCCACGTTCAGCAATTTCTTCTGCTGGTGCAACTGCAATGGACGTCACCTTACCTATGGTGAAACAAGCTTGTGGCAATGATTATATTCCACATGCAATGGTCAGTGGTTTTGTTCTGTCGGTATTGGCGCCAATTGCGGTAAGTGTTCTGGCTGCACTTTAAAATTAAGCGCAGAATATCGTACTTTATCTGATGAGATAGTGATACTGTTCAATAGAATCATTGGAATATAAAAGATTATTTAAACTATTGAAGAAAAGATCTAGTAGCGCAGGTACACTACAGTGTATATACATCAATTTTTATTATATAAATCAAAGAAATCACCCTCTTAATCAACTGAAAAAGAGGGTTTATTTTTATAGAGTCGCTAAAATATCTTGCAGGGTTTTACTTGGATGCTCTGATTGAGTAATTGGACGACCAATTACTAAATGAGTAGAACCATCAAGCATGGCTTGCTTAGGCGTTACAATACGCTTTTGATCATCCGCATTTGCACCAGCCGGACGAATCCCTGGTGTTACCAAAGCAAATTCAGCACCTAACTCCTGACGTAACATCTTGGCTTCCTGAGCCGAGCATACCACACCATCGAGACCACTCTGTTGCGTCAAGTTAGCCAGACGTTTCACTTGTTCAAATGGCTCAATGTCTAAACCAATTTCACGCAAGTCTTCACGTTCCATTGAAGTAAGTACAGTAACCGCAATCAATTGGGTTTTATAGTTACCTGCTTTTAAGCGTTCTACACAAGTTTCCATCATTCTACGCCCACCTGAGGCATGGACATTGACCATCCATACGCCCAAATCGGCTGCAGCACAAACTGCCTGCGCAGTTGTGTTCGGAATATCATGAAATTTTAAATCGAGGAATACTTCAAAGCCCTTATCATGTAGTGCTTTCACAACCAGAGGGCCTTCATGGGTAAATAGTTCTTTACCGACTTTTAAACGACATAGTGATGGGTCAAGCTGATCAGCAATTGCTAGGGCGTCATATTGGCTTTTTGCATCTAAGGCAACAATAATACTCACGAATCTCAGTTCCATCACATAAATTTGCGCTCATTATAAAGTGATTCACGCCATGTACAAAGCCAGAAAATCGACTTCATCACAAAACAATCAACTATTCTTACATCTTGCTTATGATTTATCTCTGCTCTGAAATCAAAATTGCACGTGTGTCTTGCTCCAGTGCTTCAAAAATATGCGCTTGATCTGCTGGATAGGAAATATAGTCCCCTGCTTGAAGCAACTCAGCACTGTCTAATAAACCGACTTTGGCAGAGCCCTGCATGATAATAATATGCTCCACACTGCCAATAGGATGTGGTTTACTGCAACGCGGCTCACCCGGTTGAGTTGTAAGCATATACACATCTCGTCGTGCATTGGGTGGGCATGTCGCCAACAAAACAGCCTGATAATTTGATATTTCAGAAACAACTGAAGCACCTTCGCCATAACGAATCACTTGCGTGGCTTGAGCTTGTGCTTCCATAAGTTTGGCAAAAGGAATATTTAAAGCCACGCAAAGTGCCCATAAAGTTTCGAGACTCGGATTACCCTGCCCAGATTCAAGTTGCGAAAGTGTGGACTTCGCAATGCCTGCACGTCGAGCAACTTCTCCCAAAGATAATGCGGCACTTTTTCTTTCTTTTTGCAGATTATTTGCAATGATTTCAATTGGTATAGACATTATCCTTCCAAAAAAGACGATCGTTCGGTTTGACGAACAATAATAATCAAACTATTATAACAAATGATCGTTCATTTTATCGAACGATCTTATTACCCCAAGCAAGGCTCATCTAAATGAAGTATAAAGAAATAAAAAATTTACCCAAGCCCCTGATAAAATCAATCGTGATTCTCTGCATCGCAACCGCACTGATCGGGATTTCATTAGGTACGCTTGCAGTCAATTATCAACTGCCGATCTGGATACCTTTACTGCTTTCAATCTGTGTCTTGGCTGGTGCTGCCGAGTTTACTTTCATTGGCATGATTGCTGCTGGAAGCAGTCCAATTACAGCTGCGATTGTCGGATTGCTGATTAATTTACGACATCTGCCTTTTGGTTTAGCAATTACCCATTTTATTAAAAAAAATAAATTAAAATATTTTGCTACACATATTATGAATGATGAAAGTGTTTTATTTGGTTTAAGCCAATCTTCAAATGAGCTAAAACTGAGTGCTTATTGGCTGTGCGGAGTCGGAATTTTATTTGCTTGGCCGATAGGCGTTTTAAGCGGTTATGTACTGGGAAGTCATTTAGCTTATGCAAAATTACTGGGTATCGATACGATTTTTCCTGTCGTACTGTTTGCACTTACCTTTAAAGCATTAAAAAGAAAATCTGCTCGAAAATCGGCAATGACTGGTGCAGTCATCAGCCTCGCTACTTTTCCATTTCTACCCTTAGGGATTCCGATACTTATGTCATTATTTGGTTTGTTTGTAGGAAGAAAATAACATGCATCAGCAATTTATCATTTTGATCGGGATCATGCTGCTGGCGACGGGTACTTATCTGATCCGATATGCAGGACTTTCACTCGGCCAATATTTTACGATCACTCAACAACGTGAGCAACTCTTTAATGATGCCGCAACAACTTTACTGTTTTCTATTGCGATTCTCAGTACTTTTTTTGAAGGTACGGATTGGGCAGACTTAGGCAAAATCATGGGGGTATTGGTGGGCTTATTTCTGATTTGGAAAAATCACTCACTTATTACGACGATTGTAATTGCTATGCTGATCACCACAATATTCCGCTTTGTAGAATTTTTCTGGTTAGTCCAATAGAACTGTTAAAGCTTAAAAAAGCGTTTTACAACAATCAAAGCGCTTTTTTTAACAGCATAATGCAAGTGACTACGTGTGCTTAATTATTGATTGAAGATAATGTTTTAATCTCTATGCTTATTTTTTATGGATACTTAATCAATCAATCTTAAAGCGCTTAAAATTCATTTTATATTGGTCATTTTGAAGCACTTCACTTACTCCACCAAATAAAAATTTTCAAAACACTGCCTTCTATTTATCTTTATCCTTACAGCAGATAAATTCTTTTTAAAGTAATTAAAAACCAGTAAAAGCTTAAATGAATATTAAATTAAATAAAAATTATACTTTTATTTAATTTATTGATTGCATGCACCCATGTTTAAGCTCGCGTTTTTTAATAAATCTATTTGCTTTATTTCTAAATATATCCTTTATGACTAAACAAACATTACATAACAACTAAACAATAAATCTCTTTTTTAAATCAAAATTTAGTCATACTAAGTGAAGTATAGTCGCATTAAAACGTCTTCTGCTTTCAAAATCAGCCTAGGATGAGCGCGATTTTAACTTGATCTATTCTTTTAAAAATAATTTATAAAGAAGTTGAATGAATATTAAAAAATTCCTTAAATTCAACACTATAAAATTATTGATAAAAATGCTCAATTACAGTGCAGTCTATTAAAATAATATCTGATTAATCATGATAATAAAGTATTTTAGAAAAACTTAAATAAGACCTTATACTTAATATAAGCAGATCAAAATAATTTGCTATAATATGACGTTATTCACAAAAAGTGACATTTTTTGTCACTTTTTGGTAAACAGAACCAAACTTTCCTTTAATTAAATAAACATGTTAATTATAAACATACTCTTGTATTTAAATAATAAAAAACAAATCTAAAACAAATAACATTATATTGTGCTTATAAGATAAAAATAATGTGATATTTGTCTCTTTTTTTCATTGTTTTTATTTAGGAAAAATTTATAGTAGCCCTTATTGTTTAGCTCCTAAACACTTCCCCTTTATTAGGAAAGTACCAGTAAAGGGCAAATCAACGCAGTATTGAGAGAAATTCTATGAAAAATATTCAATTGGGTTTAGCGATCATTGGCTTAGGTTTAGCATCTTCAACAGTTTTTGCGGCTGCTGATGGTACAGTAACAGTTACAGGTAAAATCGTTGATCAAACCTGTACAGTTGGTGGTACTGCTGGTAACTACACTGTTGTTTTACCGACTGTAGGTAAATCAACTTTAGCGACAGCGGCGACAACAAATGGCGACACTAAATTTACCATTAATTTAACAGCATGCCCTGTAGGTAATGTGGGTGTTTATTATGACAACACCAATGCAAATATTAATACTGCAGGCCGTTTAAACAATACCGTAACGACTGGCGGTGCAACAAACGTAAATATTCAATTATTGAACTCTGCAAAAGCAGTGATTGACCTCACTAAAGATCGTACAGGCCAAAACATTGTGACTTCAAATGTTGCAACTGCAAACGGTTCTGCAAATCTTGATTTTTATGCACGTTACTATGCAACAGGTGCAACGACTGCTGGTGATGTAAGCACGACTGCAACTTACTATGTTGTATATCCATAATTAAAAATTTGGATCTGTAAGTTTTCAAACAAGTCTGCGTTAATTTCTACACCTTAACCAGACTTGCCTCTCCCCAAGGGTCTTTCGATGAAAAAACCATTTTTTATTTCTAGCTTGTTAATGCTCAGTACTTTGATCACATCCGCTCATGCTGGTATTGTGATTACAGGTACCCGTGTAATTTACCCAAGTGATAAAGAATTTGTATCTGTGCAATTAACCAATGTAGGTGATCAAATTGCATTAGTACAATCATGGGTGGATAGTAAAGACATTATTGCAGATCCAACCACAACCCAAGCCCCATTTATTGTTACCCCTCCAATAACCACGATTGAAGCTGCTAAAGGTCAATCTTTACGTGTCATTTTCAATCAAAAACAAAAACTTGCTAGTGATCGAGAAACATTGTTTTGGCTCAACGTACTTGATATCCCAGCCAAGCCAACAGCTGAAGCAAATTACTTACAATTTGCGATTCGTAACCGCTTAAAACTGTTTTACCGACCAACTGGCATCAAAATGGAACAGCAACAAGCGTTTCAAAAAGTTGAAGTACAGCGTGTAAACAGCCAACTACAAATCAATAATCCAACACCTTATTACTTAAATTTTGGTAAATCGAATCTGGTTTTAAAAAATGGTACGCCAAGCGAAATTAAAAATCTAAGCTTTATAGAACCGTTTTCAAAACAACAAATTGATGTCGAAAATTTATCAGACGCTAAGTCCGTACAGCTTTATTTAATCAATGACTACGGCAGTTTATCGACAATAGAGAAACAGTTTTAATCTAAATTATTGGGAGAATTGTGCTTGAAACATTTCACACTTAGGTATAGTGTTTTGGCGCTAAGTCTATATCTATGCAATCAAAATGTTATAGCGCAAGCACCACAATTCGATAATAGTTTTTTATACGGCCAAAATTCTAAAACAATTGATCTTGAAAAGTTTGTTTCAAGCGATAAAGTCGCGCCAAATGATTACATCCTCGATATTTACCTAAATGATCGTTATATCACCCGCTCTATTGTGCATATTTCAGATGATCCTGAATCACCTGAAAAGCAACGCTATTGTATTCCACGCAGTACTGTTAAGCAGCTTGATTTCAATCATAAACTTATCGATTTAGATAAAGTCACTGGTGACTGTATCGATACACGCTTAATGAATCATGTCGTGTTCTGGAAGCTGAATATAGCGGAACAACGCGTGGATGTTTCAAGCCCTCAATCGATGTTAAATGAACGACCATTTGGCTATATAGATCCCTCACTTTGGGAAACTGGTGGAAATAGCGCTTTTCTCAAATATTACTACAATTACTATAATTCAGATTATGGTCAGGACAACAAACAAGATTCTAGCTTTCTGAATATTAATTCTGGTATCAATATTGATGATTGGCAATTCCGTCATTCTGGTAGTACTAGTATGGGAGACAGCAATCATTCAGGCCAATATACCAGCTATGAAAACAAGCTTATGCGAGTACTACCTAGTTTAAAAACTCAGCTTACTCTTGGTGATTTCTATACCAATACCAAAACCAAAACCATCAATAGTAATTCGAGTATCGCCATTCGTGGGGTACAACTTGCCAGCGATGACAGAATGCTTCCGGTTTCATTGCAAAGTTACGCACCCACAATTTCAGGTTATGCAAAAAGTAATGCTTTAATACGCGTTCGCCAAAATCAACAAATTATTATGGAACGCACTGTTCCTGCCGGCGCATTTAATATTACAGATCTCCAAACACCTGGGACGGGTGGTACATTAAATGTAGATATTATTGAAGCAAATGGTGAAATCCGCAGTTTTGATTTGCCTTATAATAATTTTATTCAATCTATCCGCGCAAAGCAGTATCGTTATCAAATTGCAGCAGGTACTTTTCGTCAAAATAGCAAATCCTATGATGAGAAGTTAATCAATGCATCTTTTGATTATGGATTAAATGATTTTATCTCAGTGAGCAGTTCAGCGCTGGTCAGTGATCATTATCAATCCTATATTCTAGGAACCGCGTTAAATACCAAACTCGGTGGTATCGCTTTAGAAAGTAATTTTGTTAAAGCAGATATTAACCAATCCAACCAAAATTTAGACAGTTCTTTGCTTACGCTGCGCTATAACCTTGCTCTAAACGGTGCAAAAACAAATATCAGTTTAAACAGTACTGTTTATGGAAATGATCAATATTATTCCTTTGATGAAGCCATGCAGAATCGTTATATCCAAAACAACAGTTCTGCGCTGGTGCTTAATGGTCGTCCCAAGTCATCAAACTATATTCAACTAAGCCAAAACTTAGGTCATCAGTTTGGTGCTGTTTCAGCCAATTTTTCGCAATATAAATTTTGGCATCAAATCAATACACAAAAGTTTTATCAAATTAGCTATAACAATAGTTATAAAGGCATCAGTTACTATGTCGGTATGCAACATACTCAAAATGATCAATACAAATTAGATAAAGACACTCAATACTTCGTGAATGTGAATATTCCTCTATCGTTTAAAAAGAAAAATAGTAATTTACGTCTAAGTAGTGAAGTCTATCCAGATAATAATACACTCAATACCAATCAAGTCGGCATATTTGGAAATTTAGGTGAAAATCAGCAGTTCGGCTATAACTTCAATTATTCAAATAGTAAAGATAAAGATCTCTTCAGCAGTTCTTTAAGTTATCGAACCAATCCGGTTTATTTAGCATCGACTTATGCAACTGACTTTGACCAACAACGTCAATACTCTTTACAAGCACAAGGTGCAATTGTTGCACATCAACACGGTATTACCTTAGCCAATGATTTAAATGATACTTTTGCAATTATTCATGCCAAAGGTTTAGAGGGAACCAGCCTCTCCAATGTAAATAATATTAAAATTGATCGTTGGGGCAATGCGATTATTCCCTATCTAAATCCTTACCAATACAATAGTATCAACCTAAACCCAAATACAATTCCATTAAATACCGATGTTGATGCAACCCAATTACAAGTTGTACCCAAATCAAACGCAAGTATTTTGGTTGATTTTAAAGCATTAAAAACCACAAAAGCCTTAATCGAACTTAAACACGCAAATGAGGTGCTCATTCCAATGGGTGCTCAAGTGAAAGATACTTTGGGTAATGCAGTCACCACCGTAGGACAAGGTCAGCAAATTTTTATGCAAAATATAAATCCTGGACGCTATAGCGTCTATTGGAGTAATACTGATTCTTGTCAATTCGATATTTCCAAAGAAATATTGCAACAAAGTAAAAATCAAACCCCTTTTGCAAGCTTTAGCCTAAACTGTAAATAAGCACGGAGTAATTTTATGCTGAAATATAAATTGTTATTTATGTTATCTACACTCCCTGCAAGTTTCGCAGTATTTGCAGATTGCAGTGTAGGCAGCAATTTCACCAGCGGCTATAGCATGCCGACGATGAATGCCAGTACTATGAACATTAATAAATATGAAGGGACATCGGTACAGTCCAATGTCTATTCTCGCGAAGTTGCTTCAGCAAATTTTGATATTTTCCGTGTCTATAGTGGATGTACTGTTGGCACAAATAGAACCATTTTTGGGAATGTTTTTGCCACCAATGTGATTCCTTATGATGCCAATATTTCGCGTTTAAATGCTTACCCAGCTTTAGGAATTAAAGTTGAAATGGGCGATGCACCTGCAAGTGGCACATTAAAAACGCTAAATACCACTGAATTAGCCATTTATAGTTATAGTGGTGATACACATGGTGTAAAAATGAGAGTGACATTATATGTTTTGCCCAGAACATCAACAATGTCCTCCTATCCTGCAACAATTAATGTGTCTAATCTACAAATAGCAACCATCAGTTTAAGACGTGTAAGTGATAATGGTCTCATCCCTGCAAATAGACAAATTCCCGTATATTTAAATGCAACAGTCAATATATCTGAATCCACATGCTCACTGAGTCAAAGTAGCTACACCATTGCGCTGCCTGATGTTAGTATACGAAACTTGGGTTTAGTCGGAAATGAAACCGCGTTAAGCTCAAGCAATACAGCAACCCTCAGTATAAATTGTGCAAATTTAAATGATGGTGCAGGTCGTGAAATAAAGGCTTATACCACGGATGCCTTAAATCAATCCAATGCGACAAATATATTAGAGAATCAAGTTGGTGCTGGGTATGCGACTGGTGTAGGTATTCGTTTACGTGATAAAAATAATGCGATAATTAGTCTAGATCCAAACCAATCAAAGAGTACCAACAAATGGACCTTTGGCAATTTAAGCACTTCTCAGCTGATTCAACATGTGATTAAAGCCAATTACGTGAGAACAGCCAATACGGTGACACCTGGTCTGGTCAGATCTCAAGCTTATTTAAATATCGTATATGATTAAAAAATAGCGAACTTATATTCTTTTATTTGTTTGATGATATTGAACAAAGTTTTTAATGTTGAATAATCGACACAGTTAAAAAAATCAGTACCAACAAAAAAGCGCTTTACAGTGATGGTAAAGCGCTTTTTTTTATCATAATGATTAAAGCGGATTGATATTCTTATTTTCTGGCTGAATATCTAATACCGTCTTTTCATGACGAGCACTTGCAGCAGCCTCAGCAGCGGCCAATTGTGCTGTCTGTATTTGTTCTTTTCGGAGATGATCAATATCTTTACGAAGACGCTTAACTTCCCATGCATTTTGGAATACACGGAAAACCTGTACACCAAGCAACAATCCAAGAACAATCCCGAGTACCAAAGTTAATAGTAGCAATAACCCTAAACGCATTGCTGGTACTTGAGTAAACAATAAATCTACAGGTAGTTCAGCTGGATTCTGCAAGACTAATGCTAAAGCATAACCAAAGACTACCAGTAGTAATGCAACTAAGAAATAGCGCATACTCACCTCATTCGAATTTTATTAATTAGCAGATTCGTTTACTGCATCACGGAGTGCTTTACCAGGTTTAAAGTGAGGTACAGCTTTTGCTGCAACTTCTACTGATTTACCTGTTTTAGGATTACGACCCACACGTGGCTCACGGTGATGTAAAGCGAAACTACCAAACCCACGAATTTCAATACGGTCATCTGAAGATAATGATGCAATCATTTGATCGATCATAATCTTAACTGCTTCTTCGACTAATGGCTCTGCTAAATGCGGATTTTTAAGAGCAATTCTTTCTATTAAGTCAGACTTATTAAGTGCTTCAGTTGTCATTTAAGACCTCATTAATTTTAATGCTAATTGATATACACCAGATAATATCCTTTTTAAATACAAAAAGGTAGCGCAGTAATCATATACTACGCTACCTTTTACACTATTTGAATAAAAAATATTAATTAATTACATTAAATAATACTTCTTAACAATCACTTAGTGGTTCATCTGTGCTTTGATCAAATCACCAATAGTCTTAGGACCATTGTCTTGACCTGCAGGCGCAGTTGTAGTTGTTTTCAAGTTTGCTACAGCTTCTTTCTCTTCAGCTTCGTCTTTCGCTTTAATCGACAAGTTAATAGAACGTGATTTACGATCTACATTGATGATTTTAGCTTCAACTTCTTGACCAACTTCTAAGAATTTAGTTGCATCTTCAACGCGATCGCGGTTGATTTCAGACGCTTTCAAAGAAGCTTCAACTTCGTCAGCTAACTTAATTGTTGCGCCTTTAGCATCAACAGCAGTTACTGTACCTTTAACCAACGCACCGCGTTCGTTAGCAGCTAAGAAGTCATTGAACGGATCGCTTCATTTGCTTGATACCAAGACTGATACGGTTGCCTTCAGCATCTACAGACAAGATAACTGCTTCAACTGTATCACCTTTCTTGTAACGACGAATAGCATCTTCGCCTTGTTCGTTCCAAGAAATATCAGACAAGTGAACTAGACCATCGATACCGCCAGGTAAACCGATGAAGATACCGAAGTCAGTGATAGACTTGATCGTACCAGAAACTTTTTCACCTTTGTCGTGTGACTTAGAGAACTCTTCCCATGGGTTCGCACGAGTTTGCTTGATACCCAATGAAATACGACGACGTTCTTCATCAACTTCAAGAACCATAACATCAACTTCATCACCAATCTGAACAACTTTAGATGGGTGGATGTTTTTGTTTGTGTGATCCATTTCTGAAACGTGTACTAAGCCTTCAACGCCTTCAGCGATTTCAGCGAAACAACCGTAGTCAGTTAAGTTTGTAACACGTGCTTTAACGATAGAACCTTTAGGATAACGGTTCATGATCGCTAACCATGGATCTTCGCCTAATTGCTTAAGACCTAAAGATACACGATTACGTTCTTTGTCAAACTTAAGTACTTTAACAGTAACTTCTTGACCCACTTCAACAACTTCTGAAGGGTGTTTGATGCGTTTCCAAGCCATATCTGTGATATGTAGAAGACCATCAATACCGCCAAGGTCAACGAATGCACCGTAATCAGTAAGATTTTTGATCGTACCAGTAACTGTTTGGCCTTCTTCCAATTGAGAAAGAAGCGCTTCACGGTCAGCTGAAGATTCAGCTTCCATTACAGCACGACGAGATACAACAACGTTGTTACGTTTAGCATCAAGTTTGATTACTTTGAATTCTAACTCTTTGCCTTCAAGGTGAGTTGTATCACGAATAGGGCGAGTATCTACCAATGAACCTGGTAAGAATGCACGAACTGGACCGATGTCAACAGTGAAACCGCCTTTAACCTTACCAGAAATAACACCAGTAACGATTTCGCCGTCTTCAAAGATTTTTTCAAGTTTAGTCCAAGTTTCAGCACGTTTCGCTTTTTCACGTGATAAAACTGTTTGACCCATACCGTTGTCAAGCGCTTCAACAACAACATCAACTTCATCGCCAACTTGAACTTCAAGTTCACGTTGTTCGTTTAAGAATTCTGAACGTGCAACAACACCTTCAGATTTAAGGCCAGTGTCAACAGTAACCCAGTCAGAGTCGATGCTAACAACGATACCTTTAATAACGGCACCTTTGTCGATATTGAGAGTTGATTCGCTTTCTTCAAAGAGGGCTGCAAAAGATTCGGTCATGATATACCTAGTAAAGTCAACGGTCTTGGATCAGACAAGGCCGGTTTAGTTAAGCCATCCACATAGTCCGTATAAACTGATCAAGCTATGCTTTGGCTAATATTTGGTTAAATATTCTTTATTTAGCTAAATGTAACTCGACATAATCAGTCATCAGTTTAAACACTTCATCGATGTTCATTTCTGAGCTATCAATGATATAAGCATCTTCTGCTGGCTTGAGTGGAGCGACTGTGCGTTCCATATCTCTTTTATCTCGAGCTTGTATATTTGCTAAAATGTCGCTTATTTTAACATCCAGCCCCATTCCCTGCAACTGTTTTACACGACGCTCTGCACGGGACTCAGCTGAGGCAGTGAGATAAATCTTCGCTTGTGCTTGTGGAAAAATAGAAGTGCCCATATCACGCCCATCGGCAACCAAGCCAGGCAACTGAGCAAAAGCATGTTGTCGATCTACCAATGCCGCTCTAAGCGCTGGAATTGCTGCGACTTTTGAAGCAAATTCACCAACACGTTCAGTACGAATCGTTTGTGAGACATCCTCACCATCTAACAAAATCATGATTCCGTTGTCAGCACTCTTAAATACGATATCTAAATTTGTTGCAATCGTCACACTTTGTTGCAATACAGATTCAGTATCTAATGCGTCCAACAATTCTTTTTGATGCAATGACAATCCAAGCAAACGATACAGCGCACCAGAGTCTAATAAATGGAATTGATAGTGATTCGCAAGTTTTGCTGCAAGTGTTCCTTTACCAGAACCACTTGGCCCATCGATTGTGATAATTTGAATTGTCATTGAATTTCCAATTAAGCTACAGACTTAGCAAGTTTCTTAAATCCAAGTGTAATCGCTAGTTTAAGCTGTGCAAGTATTAATTTACTCACAAATGGTGCACGTGCTTGTAATTCGATCGTATAGTCAACACGGGTTTTGTTTGCATCAAGCGCTGTAAACTCAATAATTCCAATATGATGTTTAATCAATGGATTGTTAATTAACTTATATTCAATACGTTTATTGACATCCAGATGCGTAATTTTCTCTTGAATCGGCTTGATCGGACCAAACCCCATACGACGGATAGAACCCAATCCATCTGGGCGTTCAGGATCAGCAGCATCTTTTACCCGTACAACTTGAATGGGAGCAAAAGCCACATTATAGGTTGAATGCTTTGATAACAAGTCAAAGACCTGATCGATTGGTGCATTAAACTCTTGTTTTACTTGAATAGAATTCATTGTTATACCCTTTTAAACTTTAACTATATTTTTAAACCCTTATTTTGACAATTTTCATTGTCACTAAAATCTTGTGTATTCTAGATCATTTTAATGAGTCATTTAAGGTCTTTTGTTGTAACTTTAATTGTTTTTTTTGCTCACGACGCATTTTAAAAAAATCAGACAGTTGGCTTGAGCACTGCGTTTGTAAACAACCGCCTTCAAACTGAAATATATGATTGTAATAGCCAATCTCTAACAGTTGGCGACTACTGATAAGTGAACCCGCTTTAGGTTCAGTCGCGCCAAAAACCACACGTTTGATTCTTGCATGGATTAATGCACCAACACACATGGTACAAGGTTCAAGTGTGACGTATAAAGTGGCGTCTTCTGGCAGGCGATAATTTTCAATCTTTTGACACGCATTGCGCAGTGCCTGAATTTCCGCATGGGCTGTTGGATCATGCTGAGCAATCGGTTGATTATAACCTTCACCAATGACTTGCCCCTGACTTACAATCACTGCACCAACAGGAATTTCACCGGTAGATGCAGCAAATGCAGCTTGCTCTAAAGCCAGCTGCATCCATTGTTGATCTATGTGTTGTTGAGTTTTTTCAGTCATACGACCTTAAATGATACCGTACTGACTTAGCAGCGCATTCCAACTGTCAATCGTTGTGACAGGTGGATTTTTAGCAAGTATTCCACGCAATGTTCGAGACTCAACCTGTTCCCACTCTGGTGATAAATCTTTATCCACCAAACGTGCGCGTACCCCTTCAACAAAATCAGGATGACGAATTTTCCAATCAGAAATTTGTTTTTCTAATTCAAAAACCTCAGACCACGGATGAACTTGACGTCCCCACTGCCATAACAACCAGGTAATCGCAGCAGTACTTGGTGAGCCCTTTTGTAGATTCTCACTGGCTTGACGCAACCAATCACTACGCGCATCACTTAGGCCAATAATCGCTTCATAATCATGTTCAAAGTTTACACCACGACAAACACTATGAATCACATCCAAAGAGTTTTGCAACGGTCCTGGTGAAACAGGACGATGTAAACTATTTAAGGTGTCATCTAAAGCACGGAAATCACCAGCAGGATAATGATCCCAATCAATATCAATCAGTTTCTGTAAAACCACATCACGTTGGGCATCACAAATATGAGTTGCCCAGCCAATCCCATAACCACCCGCTGCAGTCATGATCGAACCAGTTAAACCTGTGAATAAACCTATCGGACCACGATCTGCCAAGAAACGTGTAGCCCCCACATCTGGATATAGACCAATATTCACTTCCGGCATAGCAAGACGCGAATACGGAGTAACTAAACGAAATGGGGCAGCCATAAATAAGCCTAAGCCACCACCCATGACATAACCTTCACCCCAAACCACTACAGGTTTAGCATAATTATGCAACAGTAAATCTAAAGCATATTCCGTTTCAAAAAACTTATTGGCTGTTTCAACTTCATTGTTGATCACCAATTGACGCAGTTTACGAACGTCACCGCCTGCACAAAAAGCTTTAGGCGTGGTTGAATCTAACCAAATTGCCTTAACTGAGTCATCATGATGAAAATCCTCAAACAGCTTCAATAATGCCGCAACGATAGATTCATCAAGTGCATGAAGCGACTTAGGACGATTTAAGCGAATAATTCGCCATCCCTTTTTCGCTTCTTCGATAATCAGATCTGGGTGATAATTATTTATTTCGGGAGAGTTTGTCATGCGTCCAGCTGCCAGTCGATTGGCTCAATGCCATATTGTTTCAGATAATTATTTGTTTTTGAAAAAACCTTACAACCAAAAAAGCCACCACGATTTGCTGCCAATGGAGATGGGTGCGCAGCTTTTAATACCAGATGCTTCGTTTGGTCTATACGTTGTCCTTTTTTCTGAGCATATGCGCCCCAAAGTATAAATACAATGTGCTCTCTATGCTCATTCAACACATCAATCACATGATCTGTAAAATTTTCCCAACCGCGTTTTTGATGTGATGTTGGTTGCCCAGCTTCCACTGTCAACACACTATTTAAAAGTAATACACCCTGTTGAGCCCATTTGGTGAGATCACCATGTCGGGATATAGGTACAGCTAAATCTGTATTTAACTCATGAAAGATATTACGTAAAGACGGCGGCAATGCAACGCCTCTTTGTACGGAAAAACTCAAGCCATGCGCTTGATCAGGACCGTGATAAGGATCTTGTCCTAAAATAACCACTTTTACGTGATTCAATGGCGTTGTGTCTAATGCATTGAAAATAAGTGAGCTCGGTGGATAAATGGTTTTATTTGCATTTTTTTCAGCAACTAAAAAAGAACGCAAATCATCCATTTGCTGACTCAAAAGAAAATCAGCTAAACCTTCTTTCCAACTTTGATCTAACCGAACTTGATTTAATTTTGTTTGTTCGAGTTCAGATAATTGCATCAACTTTCATCCTAAATTTCATTTTCCTAAAAATTTATTTGTCCTAAAGATGGATTTCACTCAAGAATCATCATTTAAATTTTAACCTGTAAATCCACTTCAGGGTTTTGAAACGGAATACCTTGTTTCAATTTTTCATACATTTCTGGGTCAGACCATTCAGATATGACCTGCTCAGAAAAAATAATTTTATCCAGATTCAACAGTCCCATCTGAGCATTTTCAATATCTTCTTGAAAACTTTGCGCATAACCTGTATCGGTTTCATGCACAATCACAGAATAGACTTCAACATCCCCTTCCCCATTTTGGGTAATGGTTGATTTTAAAATCTGTTGCGCGAGAAAAAAGAATATCCGTGAAAACTGTTCAGCCGATGGAGAAACTGGCAAAGCCACCCAACGAGCACTAAAAGTTTTACACGCCTGAATATATTCAGGGTTATCTTCTTGCCAAAAACAGATTGCATGGTCAAAACTGTCGAAAATTTCTTTAATTACACCTTTAAGCAATCCAAAGTCATATACCATTTGACCATGATCAAGTTTTGAAGCTTTAAGTAGTAATTCAACTTTATAGCTGTGCCCGTGTATAGACCGTTTGCAACGATCTGACGTGCAATTGCGCACAATATGTGCATTTTCAAACTTAAATAACTTACGAATTAACATGAGCCAAATTTTATAAACAAATCGGTAAAGAATCTCGATTATAAAGCAAAACTCGAACCCTGAGCATTAATTTTCACGTTGATTGCAATTAGCAAAAAGGATGATCTCATTTTTTAGGCCTATTTAGCTTATCGAATCATGTTCACTCAATCAACCAACCTTTTAACTACCTTTTGACTAACTTTTATAGTCATTTAAAATCATATAGTTAAAATAAATATTCACTAAAATTTTCAAAATGGCGCAAGGCTACGCGAATAAACATAAACTTGCGATTTATCATTACGCATAAAGCGCGTAGTAAATTGACGCTTTCGATTGCTTAAAGATACTTCGATCTTGGCTTTAAAATAATTGGATGTCACACCGAAAATCTTATCTGCCTCGGTTTTACTCGCAGCTTCCAATGTGTCAAATGGTGCGACTTTCATCAACTCACCCACATTGGCAAAATGCTCAAGTTTTTCTTGTCGCGCTTTTAAAGCTGTTTGTACGCTATTTACGTCTAGTTTCTCATCCATGGCTGCCAAAACCATTGCAGATGCAGTATTGACATTAATTTTTGTTGCAATATCAGGCAGTGCAGATATATAAGGTGCAATTAAATCATACTTTTTTTCTTCAAAACCACGTACTTGTTTAAGTTCTTCAACACTGGAAAATTTTCGATTTGCAGCCAAATATGGTTTAGGCAAACCTTGGTAATAACTTGTTTCAGCGCCGTATGAACCTATGGTTTCATTGTCTGGATCTTGCCAATCAATCACTGCTTGAACAGCATCAGCAGGTAAACCGACACGAACCAAAAGCTTAGAAAAATATTTCTGTGCCGCGTCGTTGGGCTTACCTTCATTGGTTAATAAACTGTTTAAATTGAATTTACCTGACTCATCTTCCAACACACCTGTGACATATCCATCTTCAACCGGAAATGCTGGCATCGGTTTTGCCCATGTTTCTTGTAAGTAATCTGCCTCTTTGCTGTTTTCGCTGTCTTGTACCAATATCTCAGAATAAAATGCTTCCGCACTCTTTGCATAAAAAAGTGCTTGGCTTTGCCGTTTTAAAAAACCTGTACTTTCATTAGTGTAATTTTGACGTTTAGCAATCGTCGCAGCAATGATGGTTGCCAAAGCGACCATCACTAAAATCGTAATTAATGCGATACCCTTTTGCTGCTTTAATTGCATGAATGATTTACCTAAATTTATTGATCCGCATCTACCACAATACTGATTTAATTAGCTGCGCCATTATTGATCAGATAGTCAGAATTGAGCAAACTAAAAATCCATTCATATTCTATATCACGAATCGTGGCTTTAATTTTAATCCCACGCGGCAATTGCCCATCATTTTTAATCATATCGTTTGGCCAACGATCTAATTCTGTTGGATTTAAAACATCAATACGATACTGATCAACATCTGCCAATAACACACTCGACAAGGGCTGTTCTGAATTATTTCGATTTAAATTTGAATATTTTAACCGATAAAGTTTTTTCTCTTGCGCATTGTAAACATATTCAATTCGTTCATAGGGTGACAACCCCTGTTTAAGCGGGTCGGTTACACCTGTTTTACTGAAAGAAAGTTTTTGATTATCTAAACCTAAAGCAGGTTCAATTTCCTCACCACTTCTTGCAGAAATAGGAACAATCTGTAAGGTATCACGCTGAATCTGTTGATACGCACCTTGTAATTGACCTAAATTTTCCTCATGTATGACATTACGATCTTTAACTTTAATCAGATAGTCAAATATTTTCCAGCCCAATGCTGACAAAACAGCAAAGATTGCAATAGCCACCAAAAGTTCAATTAAGGTAAAACCCGTACTTTTCTGTGAATACACAGTTTGATTTTTTTTATGTTTGATTAGATTCATCATTATTTTTCTTTGATCGGATAATTAAAGAACACCATATTGGTAATCCCTGCTTCTACTTTGCCCGTATCAGGATTAAAAAGGCTCACTTGCACATCTATTTTTTGTACATTTGGGCTCAGTGTAGATTCTGCTTTTTTATCTACCTGCCAAGTTTCACCTTGTGTGGTGATTTGTTTGGATGATGTTCCTGACAGCCATTCACGATTAATCATCATCATTGAGATTTCATTCTGTGCAACAAACTGAGCTTTGGTTCGTAAAATCGCGTTGGCTGTCGACTGCGTATATTGCATCGCGACTTTAGTCAAAGCCATTGCTGCGACTGCAAAAATCGCCAAAGCCACAACCACCTCAATTAAAGTAAAGCCCTTATTTTTCTTCATCTACTTTACCCAAATAATCAACTCGAATCACCCCACCCACTGGCTTTTGCTGATAATACATTTGAATTGTGACAGGTTTGACTTCACCATTTCCAAACCAAATCAATTTAGGTGCATTATTCCCCAAGAGTTCTGAGTTATTTGCATTTTGGAATTGATGATCTTCTGTTTCAATAGAAAATGAAACGTATTCTGGCAACGCTCTTTTAGGAAAGTCCGTCACTTCTTTCCATGGTTTATTGTCAACCACTCGAATACGTTGCTCAGCGTCTTCTTTGACTGGAATATATTCAATAACACCATACTGTGCAGCTGCAACATCCGTAGCATTGTGTAAATCGAGTGCATAAATACGCGCTTGATCATTGGCTTCACGATTAATCTGCTTTAAATCGAGCAATAACATCTCGCGCGCTTGCATAGCTTTACGCTGATCTACGCCATCAATATTTAAAATGATCAATGAGGCAATAATACTGATGATGACGATCACCACCATCACCTCAATTAAGGTAAAACCTCGCATTTTTTGAGATGATCGTAGATTTTTCATTGCAGCTAAGCAACCTGTTCTGAGGCTTGTGGATGTTTTGGCACAGCCAATGCCTGATCAATCAATGCGACACGTAAGGTATCTCGACAACCTAAATAACGTTGATAGAAGCTTGAATTCAATATCGCTGCTCCACCATGCGTAATTGACCAAATCGAAGCCAAATAATCACGTACCGACATCAAACTTTGAATGGATTCTAGATAGCATTCTGTCATTCGAATAATGATACGTAAACGTTGTTTACGCACTTGATAGAGTTCACTAAATAAATGATGGATGCCTTGTCCAGTAGTGGATAATCGCTCTTCGATCTGATGGAATAACACTGCACGTTCAGGATGGTGTAAATGGTGCAACATAAAAAAAGCCAAATGCTCAGGAAATGCTTTTTCAGTATCACGTACCATTTCAAGTAACATACGTTCATTACGAATGATGAGTAGTATATACAACTCATCTTTACTCTGAAAATGCTTATAAAGTGTTCCCTTAGCTAGATCTAGTTCTGCAGCAAGGGCATCCAATGTCATCCCAGCTTCACCATTTTCTAAAAGCAGTTGTTCAGCAACCTGAAAAATCAATGCTTCTCTTGCTCTAAACTGAGCCTGTCGATCCATCTTCACCCGATAAACTCTCTTGTTAATTCTATCCGTTAATAAATTGACGCACTTCTATTGATTGCTTTTTAAATCAGTGCTTTTCAATCACTTTTGTTGAAGCAGATTTTCAAAATTTTGTGTGGTAATGAAAGCGATCTCTTCAAGCGTTTTATCATATACATCACTCAGCGCTTTGGCTACATAAGGAACGTATTTTGGTTCATTCGGTTTTCCTCGATAAGGCATCGGCGCCAAATAAGGACTATCCGTTTCAATCAACAAGCGATCTAAAGGTACCTGCTTTGCAACATCTCTTAAATCTTGCGCATTTTTAAATGAAACAATTCCAGAGAAGGAAATATAGTAGCCACAATCTAAAACCGCCTTTGCAGTCTCCCAATCCTCAGTAAAACAATGCAAAATACCATGTGTTGATTTTTCAGCCCGAATAATGTCTACAGTTTCATGCTTTGCTGAACGGGTATGGACAACTACAGGTTTTTTAAGCTGTTGCGATGCGTGAATATGTCGTGCAAAACAGGCTTTTTGTTCAGCAATAAATTCAGTACTATGAAAATAGTCTAAACCCGTTTCACCCAAGGCCCAAACTTTTTCAGCCTGCGCCAGTTCAACTAGTTTTTCAACACTTGCACGTTGCATCACTGCAGGATCTTCACATGGGTGCACACCAACACTATAGCCCACATCTGAATGTCTTGCGGCAATTTCTGCAAGTGCGATATGGTCATCCAAATCTACAGAAATCCCCATAAATTTGGACACACCAGCATCTCTTGCTTGTTGTAATGCGGCATCGAGATCCCCAGCATAAGGTTCAAGATTTAACATGGTTAAATGGCAATGCGTATCAACAAACACAGAAATTCCTAAATATTGAAAATTGGCTTACATTGTAAAGCTAGGACGGTCTAAAGACATACTGCCTGCGAGTAGTTTTTCTGCTTCCATTTTGTAATAGATGCCTTTTTCGCCAGTGAGTTGAATTGCAAAACCTTGTGGCTTAATTCCATTTTGCTTTTGCGAAATCCAAATCACTTTCCCTGTTAAAGGAACTTTCTGTGATTGATCTGGCAAACCTGCCAATACGAAAACTTCATCGCCCATTTTTACAGCATTCTTTGATGGTACAAATAAGCCACCACCTAAAATATAAGGCATATAACTGGCTTGTAAGGTTGCACGATCATTGATGTTGACTTGAATCAAACCGCCCATACGTGGTTGCATGATTATTCCCCCTGAATATTCAAATTTTATGTCACATTCATTAACTGAATCGACAATTGATCAATAATTAGATTTGTTTGTACATTTTGATCAACTTTTAGCTTAGATTGTTGTAAATCCTCATAAATAGAGAACAAGGTTTGCAATTGATACTGCGCTGCAAGCTCATCCAACTGCAAATCTGAATTCTTTACAACTTGATTCAGCTTGACACAAATTATATCTGACAACAAGTATTCAAACATTTGTAAAAAATCATAAAAGCTCAGTTCTTTATTCCATTTTGAAGCGAACTGTAAAGGCATGCTTTTTTGACTGACCAGTTTTTGCCAATCTTGTAAAAATTCCCCACGTCGGTTTAACCAATCCAGCTCAGCAAGCGCCAATGCTTGCAATGGCATGTTATTGGATAAATTCATCAACAAGTTAATTTTAGAATGCATTTCACTTGGTAAATGCTGTTGCAAATATTGTTCTGAAAGCGTGGGGCTAATACGATCCATGGCAAAGTGCTGTAACCGACTACGAATCGTTGCAGGCAGCTTTAGATAATGTTCTGCAAGTAAGATAATCTGTACCCGATCACCTGGCTCTTCTAGTGTTTTTAATAATGCATTTGCAGAAGCAATGTTTAAAGCTTCTGCAGGTTCAATCACAATAACGCGCCAACCATCTACTGTTTGCTGCACAAATGGTAGTAAATCACGGATCTTCTCGATCTTAATTTTCGCGTTTTGCTTCTTATTCTCTTCATCGGTCGTGATATTAACATAGTTAGGGTGGGTATCCGATTTGAGCCACTGGCAACTTGCGCACTCTCCACAAGCACCTTGTGGTGTTTTATTTAAACACAAAACCCATGACAAAAAATGTTGGGTAAATGCATGTTTACCACAACCTTTTTTACCATAGAACAATAAACCATGCCCTAATTTTGGAAAGCGACCTGTTAAGGTTTCCCATGTCTGTTGCTGCCAAGGATAAACCTGAGAATTAGAAGCATCCATGAATCAAAAACCTAAATACAAGTGAGGTAAAAACAAGTGACGTAAGTATAAATAATGCAAAGACAAACTATTCAAAAACCGCTACATCTAAGGCGTTTAAGCGATCCAAATCTGTTTGAGTATCGACACCCGGTGGTAAGTTTACTTGTGCGATATCAATCGCAACACGATGTCCATTTTCTAAAACGCGTAATTGCTCTAAACTTTCCAACTGTTCCAAAACACCCATATCCCAAGTGACATATTCTTGTAAAAGCTTGACACGGTAAGCATATAAGCCCAAATGACGATAAGCATGCTGATGTAGCTTTTGCTCAGCCTGTTTAACACCCTCTCGATCATAAGGAATTTGTGCACGACTGAAATAAAGCGCTTCATTGAACTTTGACATCACCACTTTCACGATGCTGTCACGCTGAAACTCGTCAAGCTGATGTATCGGCTCACATAAGGTCGACATTGAACAATCTGCTTTCTGTGCTAGCAACTCCGCAACTTGAATCACCAATTGTGCAGGCAACAAAGGCTCATCGCCCTGTACATTCACAATAATATCCTCAGCATTCCAACCTTTGATCCGAGCAACTTCACTTAAACGATCTGTGCCTGAAGGATGACTCGGATCAGTCATCACAACATCCACACCTTCTGCTCGGCAAAGCGCTGCAATACGTGGGTCATCTGTTGCCACACAAAGATCATCAAACCCCTGTACTTTTTTTGCTTGATCAACCACACGTAAAATCATGGCTCGTCCATGAATTTCTAAAAGCGGTTTACCCGGAAGACGTGAACTGGCAAAACGCGCAGGAATAACAATATATTTCATCAAATTAACCTTGTATTAGATCAATACCAAGTTGAGTAAGTTGTTGGTTGAGTAATAGATAGCATTCATCAGACAAGACTGCCCCCACTGGAACTACCCAAATCCCACGACTAAATGTAGAATGATTTTTCAATAATGGTAAAAGCTTTACTGCATCTTTTTCAGTGGTGATAATCGGATTGTTATCTTCAAACTGCAAATCATCAATTTCATAATCATAATGGTCTGGAAACTCATGACATTGAAATTGAGTTACACCTATACTTTCCAAGGTATTATAAAAGCGTTGAGGAAAACCAATTCCAACAACTGCATAATAATCGAGTGTAGGATCAAACTGCTCAGATTGGTCAAAACTTGGATTTAATAGATAAGGTTCTGTCACTTCTAAATGCATATTTAGAGCTGAATGTGGCTGGTGCGCATGCTCAATCACGGTACCGTGCTTTAAACGGCTCACAGGCTCGCGTAAATAACCTTCAGGAAGCAGTTTTTGATTGCCCAAACCCCGGTTATTATCCAACACAATCCATTCGATTTGACGCGCTAAAGCCCAATGCTGTAAACCATCATCACTGATAATCAAATCAAGTTCATAATGTTGCAGTAGTAACTCAATATTGGCTTGGCGATTGCCACCCACTACCATGGGAACCTCAGTAGACTGAACAATTAAACAGGGTTCATCGCCCACTTGATCAGGCACAGAATCTAAAGTAACCAGTGCAGGAAAAGGCCCTTGCCCCCCATAACCACGGCTAATCACACCAACACGAACACGGTGATGTTGCAAATATTTCACCAACTGGATCAATAACGGTGTCTTCCCACTCCCGCCCACAGTAATATTTCCAATAATCATCACTGGGACAGGTGCTTTATAGATTTTTTTTATACCTTTTTGATACAGTTGCTTATTTACCGTAAAACCGAATTGATATAACCATGACAATGGCCGCAATGCAATCAACCACTTGGACTGTTTATTCCAAGCATCTTGAATGATTTGCGCAATAGACATGTTCGATTATTCCTCAAAGTTACGTTCATACAATTGATAGTAAGCGCCATGCTTCGCTAATAACTCCGTATGAGTACCTTGCTCTATGATACGCCCCTTATCCATAACCACAATCTTATCCGCTTTCTCAATCGTGGATAGACGGTGAGCGATCACAATCGTGGTTCGATTTTGATCAAGCATCGCTTCATCAAATGCTTTTTGAATAAAGTGTTCAGACTCATTATCCAAGGCACTGGTAGCTTCATCTAAGATAAGAATCGGTGCATTTTTAAGGATTGCACGCGCAATGGCAATACGTTGACGTTGACCACCTGAAAGACTTAAGCCTTGCGCGCCCAAAGGTGTATCATAACCGTTTGGTAACTCCATAATAAAGTCATGTGCATAAGCTGCTTTAGCAGCGGCAATAATGGCTTCATCGGATGCTTTTTCTAACTGACCATATGCAATATTCTCACGCACTGTTCGATCAAATAAAACCACTTGCTGGTTGACCATTGCAACTTGGGTACGTAAACAACTGAGTTCAATATCTTGAATAGGCAATTGATCTAGATAAATCTGCCCTGCACTAATTTCCTGAAAGCGCACCAACATATTCACCAAAGATGACTTACCAGCACCTGAACGCCCAACCAAAGCAATGGTTTGACCTGCTTGTATGTCTAATGAGAAATCATCAATCCCTTTTACATTATTTTTATAAATCAAAGACACATGATCAAACTTAATATTACCCAATAATTTTGGCGTTAATGTTCCAGTATTTTCTTCATGTGGCAAATCTAGAACTTCAAACACAGAATATGCCGCAGCAATACCACGTTGTAATTTCTCATTGATATCTGTTAAGTTTTTAATAGGCTTTGCTAATAACCCTGCTGCTGTGATATAAGCAACAAACTCGCCTGCTGAAGTATCGCCTAAAATTTGTGGACGTAATGCCAACCAAATAATGATACCCAGAGCGAAAGCCATGACCAATTGTACCAGTGGACTATTTAAGTTTTGTACAACCACCATTTTCAAACCGCGTTTTAAGTTTTCTTCTGAAGACTTATAAAAACGTTGTTGTTCACTTTCTTCACCTGCAAAGCTTTTTACAACTGCATTCGCACTGACTGTTTCTTGCACAATATGGTTGACATCACCCATGGTATTTTGCACTTGAATAGACAGCTTACGCATGCGTTTTGAAGCTTTACGCACCAATAAACCAATAATCGGCATAAAGATAAAAATACACAAGGTTAAACGCCAATTGGTATAGAGCAAATAACCCAATAAGCCTAAAGCAATTGCACCATCACGAATTAATGTTTTTAACGATTCAGAGGAAGCCGCAGTTAACTGCTCCACGTTATACATAATTTTTGCAGTGATATGGCCAGATGAATTATCCAAGTAATACTGTGCTGGGAGTTTTAAGAGTTTGGCATAAACTTCTTGGCGAATACTAAATACCAAACTTCTTGAGATGACAGCTGTAAAGTAGCCCCCCATAAACAAACCTAAGCCACGGAAAAAAATCAGTAAGATAATCAGTGCCGGAAACCAATCAAGATCGCCACGATTACCATCTTGAATTGCATCAATAATAAATTTAAGTAATTTCGCTACAGAAACTTCAGTTGCCGCATTTATGCCAAATCCAATAATAACGAGTAAGGCTGCCCCCCAATACGGCTTTAAATATGCCAAAAGACGGACATAGACCTTAAAATCCTGATTCACTAATTAATAACCTCGAGATGGAACTTTGGTACTGATATTGATGTTAACGAAACCTAGCTGTCCTGCGACGTCCATCACTCGAATAACATCTTGATGCGTCGCTTTAGCATCTGCAGCTATCACAAACATCAGATCACGATTATCATTTGCTGCATGCTTAATTGCAGTACTTAAATCAGCCGACTCTTTACTCGAAAGTGCCTGCCCATTTACTGCATAATGTCCTACCGAGTCTACCATGACTTCAATTTTATTTTTGTATTCTTTTGGCGGAACACCTTGTGCATCCGGTAAAGAAAGATTGATCCGGCTTTGCTGGTTAAAGGTGGTGGTCAGTAATAAAATCACCAATATAAATAACAAGCAATCAATCAATGGCGTAAGATTGATATGAATATCTTCAACTGTTCTGCGTCTAAATTTCATGAAACACCCCTAAAACGGATTTAACCAGCTTTCTTTTTTTCATTTTCAAGGTGTTTCTGAAAAAATAAGGCGGCATGAAATAAAGTCGACTGTTGCTCGAGTTCAGCCACATATTCCTGAACTAGGCGCTGAAAATAACGGTAGGCAAATAGTGCTGGAATAGCAATCACCATACCGGCAGCTGTGGTAATTAATGCCTTAGAAATACCAGGAATCATCATGGTTGGATTGGCATTCGTACCTAAATCAATGACTAAAAAGGATTCGATAATTCCAATCACTGTGCCCAATAGACCCAATAACGGTGCAACAGCGCTCAATGTACCTAAGAAATTGATATTTTTTTCTAAATATCCAATTTCGCGTGAAGCAGTCGCTTCCATCTGAGCACGTGCAAATGCTTCACCTTGAGCGTAAGCATCTATACCATCTTTAAAAATATAGCCCAATGCAGTTTGGCAAACAGCTTGATCTTGTTCCATTTCATCTAAAACATCGTCAACATTGCGACCTTTTTGCATCATAAGCGACTTAGGTAGAACTAAAGATCGTTTCAGCCGTATAAATCTCTCGATTGAAATCGCAACAGTAAAAATTGAACATAAAACCAATGGCAGCATTAACCAACCGCCGGCTTTAACAAGTTCCCACATCTTTAGTTCCCCAATTTAATTAAATCGCTTAAACATTATTGTTCTGGTAAACAGATATTTAAAATTCCATCTAACTCATCAAGAGAGTTATAACTGATGACCAGCTTTCCTTTACCCTGTTTGTTATAGTCTAATTTTACACTTGCACTAAAACGTTCTGACAATTTCTGAGTCAGTTGTTGTACATCTGGCGCAAGTGGATCTTTAGATTTTTCCTGCTTTGGTGTATTCCAATCACGCACCAATTGCTCGGTTTGACGGACAGATAAACTCTTATCAATCACGATTTTTGCAATTTGCAATTGATCTTTAGCTTTTAGGGTCAATATCGCACGGGCATGCCCCATGTCTAATAAACCTTGTTGCATTAAATCTTTGATTTCATCTTCTAGACTTAATAAGCGCAATAAATTACTTACGGTAGTGCGTGCTTTACCTACAGTATCTGCAATTTCTTGATGGCTAAGCCCAAATTCTTCATGAAAACGTTGTAATGCTAGTGCTTGATCAACAGGGTTTAAATCTTGACGTTGAATATTTTCGATCAATGCCAAGGCAATCGCAACCTGATCGGTCAAATCACGTACAATTGCAGGGATTTCAGTTAAACCCGCCAATTGCGCAGCACGCCAGCGACGTTCACCTGCAATGATTTCATAGGGAGTTTCGTCATTTTCAATAGGACGAATCACAATCGGCTGCATTACACCATGTTTTTTAATCGATGCAGCAAGTTCTTGTAAATCCTGCTCACCAATAAAACGACGGGGTTGATATGCACCGCGTTTTAATTGGGTTACATCCATCTGTTTTAATTGGCCATGATCCAATGCTTGGACTTCAAGTTGTAATTTTTCTTTTTGGATTGAACCTAATAATGCATCTAAGCCACGACCCTTTGCCAACCCTCTTTTTTTCACGGTCATGCTTTATTTCCTTTTTTCACTTTACTCTTTTTCAACATTTCAGCTGCTAAATTTAAATATGCAATTGCACCTTTAGAGCTTTTCTCAAAATAAATAATCGGTAATCCATGTGCTGGCGCTTCGGCCAACCGCACATTACGCGGAATCACTGTATCATAAAGTTTCTTACCAAAATACTGTTCTAATTCGGCAGAAACATCACGAGTGAGTGCATTACGCGCATCATACATGGTACGAAGCACCCCAATAATTTCCAATTCAGGGTTTAAAGCCTGCTGAATTTTATCAATGGTCTGGGTCAGATCTGCCAATCCTTCTAATGCATAATACTCACATTGCATTGGAATAATCACTGCATCGACTGCGGCTAAAGCATTGACCGTAATTAAACTTAAACTTGGTGCACAATCAACAATAATATAATCAAAGTCTTTTTCAATCTGCTGTAAAGCGTTACGCAAAATAAACTCACGTCCATCTTGCTCTGCAATTGCCAGCTCAACACCTGCCAAATCACGATTTGAGCCAAGCACTTTATAGCCAACTTCAGCTTTACTAATTGCAGTTTCAATCGGTACTTCACCCAGAAGTACATCGGTGACTGAATACAACAAATCATTTTTTTGAATACCCGACCCCATGGTAGCATTACCCTGTGAGTCCATATCCACCAATAAAACACGCTTTTTCAACACTGCCAAAGAGGCAGCCAAATTCACGGCTGTCGTGGTTTTACCTACGCCACCTTTCTGGTTTGCGATAGCAATAATTTGAGCCATGGTAACCCCAACCCTTAGTCTGTTTTAAATCTGTTTTAATAAAAGTAAATGACGTTGTTCGTCCAATCGAGGTACATGCAATTCAATAATGTCACAACTCCACTTGTCTTTTAAAGCATCAACTTCTTCAGTGGGAATCAAACCTTTCATTGACGCAATGATACTGCGTTCATGCATATAAGGTTCTGAAGCTGTCACAAAATCTGTCAATGAAGCAAATGCACGACTGGTGATCACATCAAATTGCCCTAGATCATGGATACTATCTTCATTTTCTACACGTGTCTGAACTGCGACAACATTTTTTAGTTTTAAATCTGCAATAAACTGTTTCAGAAAACGAATTTTCTTACCATTTGAATCCAACAAAACACATTGGCGTTCAGGTTGGCACAGTGCAATGATCATCCCTGGCATACCCCCGCCTGTACCAATATCGAGTAAACGACCAGCGGGTAAATCATTTAAAATACTTAAGCTATCCAATAAATGTTTAACCAACATTTCTTTTGGATCACGAATCGCCGTTAAGTTATAAGCTTTGTTCCACAGGACGAGTGCATCTTGATATTGCAACAATAATCCTAATGCTTCATCACTAAGTTTTAAGCCAAGCTTTAGACTGCCTTGCTTTAACTCTTGAAAAAATGGATGCATGATCAAATAACATCTCTAAAAAGTTAGCTGAAAGTATACCTATTTCTCGCCCGTGGAACAGTAGTTAACGATGAGTTAATACGCACTTAGGCGTATTTATCCTCACTTAACTATACTCACCCTGTCTTATTTGCAAATCCAAGGCTGTTAAACGCTCAGGTGTACCCACATCAACCCACGCTGCCTGCATTTTCTCAGCCGAGATTTTACCGTCTAGCATGCCTTGTTTAAGCAAAGGTGCAAGTGGTCTTTTACCCTGTTCCAGACCATCAAACATTTTTGGGTTAATCACAGCGACACCACTATAAGTTAAATTTTCACCTTGCTGATTTTGCTCAAAGGTATAAGCACGACCATTTGCCAAGGTAAAATCACCCTGTGGATGCTGTTCAGGATTATTGACAAAAACCAAATGTGCAAGATCATCGGCAAGATTGATATCTAATAATGATGCAAAATCAAAAGTGGTCCATACATCACCATTGACCAGAATAAAAGGTTGATCACCGAGAAGCGCTAAGGCATTGATAATCCCACCTGCGGTTTCCAAGCCCTCATCTTCACGCGTCCAGCGTATAGTCACACCAAATTGTGAGCCATCACCCAAGGTGCCAATCAGAATATCTGCCAACCATGCAGAGTTAATCACGATTTCAGTCACGCCAATTTTTTTTAATTTTTCAATATGCCATACAATTAGTGCTTTGCTGCCTACTTCCAACAAAGGCTTTGGCTTATAGAGGGTCAAAGGTCGCATTCTATTGCCTAGACCAGCAGCTAAAATCATCGCTTTCATGCTGCAACCACCTCATATGCGCCATATTTTTCTTCAAATTTCGGCAAAACCCGTGCATGGATAAAACGCATAAACGATTGTAATTCTGGGTAAGGTTTTGACTCTTCCAGTAAGTACCACATGACACGAGGCAAGTCCTTGAGATAACCAGACTTACCATCACGCTCAAACAAACGAACGAAAATACCTAAAATTTTGATATGACGCTGAATTGCCATAAAGTCAGCATCTTGTTTGAATTGATCAAAATCACGATCTTGCTTCGCAGATTCTGGCAACAAGTCATAAAACACTTTAAACCACTCATACACACGCTCAGGACCCCACTGTACGTAGGCATCACGGGTAATCGAAATCAAGTCATAAGTATCCGCACCGATCACTGCGTCTTGAAAATCAATCACACCTTGGTCTTTCTCACCTTCAAGAATCATCAGGTTACGACTATGGAAATCACGATGTACGATTACTTGAGGTTGTGCCAAAGCTGCATTGGCAAGGATAGCAAAAGTTCTTTTAATTAAAGCATGTTCTTCATCTGTCACTTGGATTGCTAATGATGGTAACAACCAATCCGTTAACAATTCCATTTCTGAGATCAGCTTTTCATAGGCATATGCTGGCAATTGTGATGAATCAGCGACAATCGACTGCAACTGCACCAACTGCTTAAAACTTTGCGCATAATGTGCATCTACCGTTTGATCATTCAATTGTGTAGATAGCAATACATCGCCAAAATCTTCAAGTAACAACAAACCTTGATCTAAGTCCTTGGCAACAATATGAGGTACACGCACCCCATTTGTGTCAAAGAATTCATCAATCGCAACAAAAGGACGACAATCTTCCTTCTCAGGAGGTGCATCCATAAGCATAAATGTTTTATTATTCAAGGTAATTCGTGCATAACGACGGAAACTCGCATCGCCTGCTAAAAAATTGATTTCAAATTGATCTGAACTGAGTACAGATGTTAACCATGTTTGTATCAATTGTTCACGTTGTGTATTCATTTGCAATTTAATCTAATTCAGGCTGAATTTTTGAAGTGCTAAGTGTAGCTACTTATCGACTTTTTCTCTATGATGCGACAATAATTAATTGCGATTAGCATATTTGGTTAATGAGACAAATGAAGCATCAGTTTAAATTTAATCCTTTAGCGACTGCTATTTTGACACTTCTTTGTGGGAGTTCAGTATCCAGCTATGCTGAATCGACAGACACTGTTTCTGAAGTTAATAATAAGCAACTGAATGCAGCCATCAAAGAAAGCTTTGCAGGACAAAATTTCTTTGAACAATATTATGTGGACAAAAACTCACCTAAAGCACAGGTACGTGATTTAAAAAATCCAAGTAGCCGCTATTGTGAAGGTGTCTGGGTAACGCCTTTTAGTACTCAAACTAAATCGACAAATCCAGAAGAAGCATCATCTGTGATTACCGCAGATAATGGGTATTACAATCCCAATGGTGACTCTTTCCTGTCTGGTGATGTGGTCATTGACCAATCTGGACGTATGATCCGTGCTGATGAAGTGACCATTGATAAAACACAAACTTTCGCCAAAGCGAAAGGCAATGTACAAATGGCGCAAGGTGGTATCATCGCGCAAAGTGATCAGATTGATTACAACCTGAAAGATGAAACTGGTCAGTTAAATAATAGTTTCTATATTGCAGAATTGACCCATGCACATGGTCATGCAGAAAAAATAGAAAGAACCTCACCAACCAATATCACCCTTGAAAATGCAACCTATACCACCTGCCCACCTGATGAAAAACCCACTTGGAAAATACAGGCCAATAAAATTGAATTGGATCAAGATACTGGTCGTGGTGTAACGCGCGGGACTAAACTTTATGTTAAGGATGTGCCTGTACTCGCAGTTCCATACTTTAACTTCCCGATCGATGACCGCCGTACAACCGGGATTTTAAGCCCGAGTTTCGGCTTTACCAATGATGGCGGTTTTGAACTCGCAGTTCCTGTTTATTTAAATTTGGCACCTAATTATGATGCCACCATTACACCACGACTGATTACTGACCGTGGTCTTATGGCTCAAGGTGAATTTCGCTACTTAACTGAGAACTTTGGTGCTGGTAGCGTCTGGGGAAGTTACTTACCCTCTGACCGCGACTATAATGATGAAGATCGTAAAGACCTGCATTTCCTACACAAGTGGGATATCACCAAACAGTGGTCAAGCAATTTAGAATATAACTATGTTTCTGATAAAGACTTCTTCTCAGATCTAGATAGCAATCCAAATTCCCGCACAGAGCTTAACCAACGCCGCGCTTGGGAACTTAACTACAATCACGGTATTCCTGGGTTAAAAGCTCAGCTTAAAGTTGAAGACTTTCAAACACTTGATAAAACCATCAAAGATGTAGATAAGCCATATGCCCGCCTACCACAGTTTTTACTGAACTATGTCGCTGGAAATCCGCAAGGTTTGGAATACGAATTTAATAACGATACTGCTTATTTCCAAAAAGACATCAACGACGCTGATTATAACAACCAGCCAAGTGGTACACGTTTATATAACCAATTTGCGACACGTTATAATTTCCGCAATCCATGGTCTTTTGTGATCCCTGAAGTTTCTGTACGTAGTTTAAATACTTTCTATGATCAAACCACGGTAGATCAACTTAACTTAAATAACCAAAGCCAAGATAGCAAAAATAAATCCGTTGTTGTTCCTCAATTTACCTTGGATACGGGTTTAACTTTTGAAAAGGACGGGAAATTCCTCCAGACTATTACACCTCGTGCTTTCTACGCTTATGCACCATATAAAAATCAAACTGGATATCCAAACTTTGATTCAACTACAGCTTCTATCAGCTATGATCAATTGTTTAGCCCGTACCGTTTTTATGGACACGACCGCTTAGAAGACAATAACTTTTTATCGCTTGGCTTAAGTTATAGCTTATTTGATACAGTGGGCTTAGAGCGTTTAAGAGCAAGTATTGGTCAAAGTTATTATTTTGATGATCGAAAAGTTACACTGCTTAACAATACTGATGATTTAGACAGAGAAAAACATACCGGCCCTGTGCTGAGTCTTTCTAGCCAACTTTCACAAAACTTCACATTGAGTACCAACTCAGCGTGGATGTCAAATGGTGATAGCGCACAACATGACTTCCAACTGTATTATACAGGCCAGCGTGGAAATCTTTATAACGTCGGTTATTTTTATCGCAATAACCTTCCTGATCGTCAACGAGAATATGATCAAGCAGTTGCATCATTTATACAGCCTGTAAAAGACAACTGGCGTATTATGGGGCATGTTCAATATGACCTTGACAACCATGTCGCACGCGAATATTTATTGGGTGTGAATTATGAATCTTGTTGTTGGGGAATTTCCGTCTATGGTCGTTCATACTTTAATGATCTAGATGACGTTTCTCTTCCTGATACAAAGCCAAAACGCGCAGTGATGGCTGAGATCACACTAAAAGGACTTGGTGGTTTGAACAACAAGTTAAGTTCATTACTTGAAAATCGTATTTTAGGTTTTGATAAAGCTAATCAATCTTGGACACATTAATGAAGACGCAAAAATTTAAAAAATTATTTAAAGCATCAACCTTAGCTTTACTCATCTCCACCTCGGTATCAGTTTATGCTGCTCCGCAGGACCAAATCATTGCAATTGTTGGTTCTACAGCAATTTTAAAAAGTGATTTAGACCAAGGTGTTGCTGAAGCGACACATCGACTTCAGGCACAAAAGAAAGAAATCCCACCACAAAACATTCTGCAACAGCAAGTACTGAGTCAGCTCATCACCCATGATGCACAGCTTGAACAAGTAAAGAAGTATGGCTTAAAAGCAGATGAAAAAAGCTTAAATGAAGCCGTATTAAAAGTTGCTCAACAATCTGGTGCAAATTCTTTAGAAGCTTTTCAAAAAAAATTAGATGCTGTTGCACCCGGTACCTATGAATTACTTCGTAACCGTGTTGCAGAAGATTTACTCATTCAACGATTGAGTCAACAACAAGTGATGTCTCGTATCAAGATCACTGACCTTGATGTTGAAAACTTCTTAAAATCACCTGAAGGTCAAGCTGCTGTTGGTAGTCAAGTCCATGTACTACATATGCGTATTTCAGGAGAAGCGCCTGCAAGTGAGTTAGAAAGTATTGCAAAAGCAGTTCGTACTGACTTAAAAGACAGCAATGACGTTAAAAGCTTAGAAAAGAAATTTAGCACAGCCCAAGTTAAAGTCGATGGTGCTGATATGGGCTTCCGTCCGCTTTCAGATATTCCAACAGATCTTGCTGCACGTGTTACGACTCTTGAGCCAGGACAAACCACTGACTTAATTCCAGCAAAAGACGGCGTTCATGTTTTAAAATTATTAGAAAAAAAATCGAATGAGCAAAAAGCTTTAGTTCCGCAATTTAATACGCGTCATATTTTGATTAAAACATCAGAAGTTGTTAGCCCTGAAAATGCAAAGCAAACCATTGACAGTATTTATAACCGCTTAAAAGCGGGCGATGATTTTGCTACGCTTGCTTCAACCTATTCAAATGACCCTGGTTCTGCTCGTGATGGCGGAAGCCTTGGTTGGGTAAGCCCTGGCATGATGGTTCCTGAATTTGACAAACTCATGCAAAGTTCGCCAGTCAACGAAATCAGTAAACCATTTCAAACTCAATTTGGCTGGCATATTCTCCAAGTTACAGGCACACGTCAACAAGATATGACCTCAGAGTACCAAAAGCGTATGGCTCGCCAAATTTTAGGTGAGCGTCAATTCGAATCAGAATATGACGGCTGGTTAAGAGAGTTACGTGCAAATACTTACATTGAAATCAAAGACCCAAGCCTAGATCCAAAGAAAAATGAAAGTTAAGTCTGTGCTAAGTCGTTAAATTAAAACCAGTGCTTTTGCACTGGTTTTTTTATCTCTAAATTTAGCAACACCAATAAAAAAGAGACGCCAATTTGGCGTCTCTTTTACAATCGTTCTTGTTAAATCAAGAAATTAACGATTGTTTTCATCTTCTTGTGAATCTTCAAATTTTGTTTCGCCGCCAAAGTCAGTACCTTGACCGCCAAAGCCGCCTTGACCACCGAAGCCGCCTTGACCACCGAAGCCACCTTGACCACCGAAGCCACCTTGGCTACCGAAACCACCTTGACCACCGAAACCGCCTTGTTGACCACCAAAGCCGCCTTGTTGACCACCGAAGCCACCTTGACCACCGAAGCCACCAGCTTGACCGCCGAAGCCGCCAGCTTGACCACCGAAGCCACCAGCAGCACCTTGAGCACCAGCAGGAGCACCAGCAGGACGTGGATTACGTGCAGGTACTACAGTTGAAATAGCATGCTTATAAACCATTTGGCTTACTGTGTTTTTCAACAAAACAACATACTGGTCAAAAGATTCAATATGACCTTGTAATTTAATACCGTTTACAAGAAAAATAGAAACAGGAATACGTTCTTTACGGAGAGAATTTAAGAACGGATCTTGTAAAGTTTGACCTTTAGACATTTTATACTCCAAAAAAAATTAAAATCAGCGCAAAAACTACCTTTATTTTTCAATTAAAATTTATAAAAAAGGTAGTTGTTAAATTTTGCTTTATCCGTATAAGTTTCGCAAGTCTTCTTGTGCTTGGTTTATCGTAAAAAAAGTTTGAAAAGAGTGTGTTTCTTGCAAAGATCGTAACCATGTGTATTGACGTTTTGCTAATTGTCGTGTCGCAAATAGTGCTTTATCCTTCATTTGACGCTCACTTTCTTGACTCAAATCACTGTTTTTTAAAAAATCTATCGCTTGTCGGTATCCAACAGAGCGTGAAGAAGGTAAATTTTCTTCGAGATCGTATTTTTTCATAAGATTTTCAACCTCATTTAAAAATCCGATTTCCCACATTTTTTCCAAACGAAGTTCAATTCTCTTGTGCAGCTCTAGGCGATCAGGCAATAAAGCATAATTATGAAAATCATATCGGTACGGTTGATTCTTCGGTTGTTCTGCCTGTAGTTGAGTAATCGGACGACCAGTAATTTTATACACTTCTAAAGCGCGAATGATTCTTTGCTTATCACTGACTTTAAATTTTTCACCTGCCAATACATCGACAGATTTTAATTCATCATACACCGATTGCCAGCCTTCCGTTTCACCTTTTAACTCAATCGCAGCACGAATCGCGTAATCAGCACTCGGTAAATTTGTAGAAAGCCCCTCAAGCAACGCTTTAAAATATAGCATTGTACCGCCAACTAAAATAGGTGTTTTACCGCGTGCATGGATATCATCAATCAATTGACAAGCATCCTCGACAAATTCAGCAGCGGAATAAACCTCAAGTGGAGTAATAATATCAATCAAATGATGCGGATAACGCTCCTGCTCCGCTTTGGTCGGCTTTGCAGTACCAATATCCATATCTTTATAGACCAAGGCAGAATCTACAGAAATAAGCTCATAATTCCCATGATCATACAGTTCACATGCCAAAGCAGTTTTACCGCTTGCGGTTGGTCCCATTAAATTGATGACGGGCAATTGATTTGACATGTACAACTACTCTCCTCGAGCAAATAATTTATCTAATTGGGGTAATGGAAATGCACGCCATGTTGGTCGACCATGATTACACTGACTGGCAAATTCTGTGTGTTCCATTTGACGCAACAAAGCATTCATTTCGGAAAGACTCAGCATCCGATGGGCACGCACTGCACCATGGCATGCCATGCCTGCTAAAATTTGATCACGTTTTTGCTGTAGCGCCTGCGCTTCATCATTTGGATCTAAATCATTGAGTAATTCAGGTACCAAGGATTCAAAATCTGCTTTATGTAAAATCGCAGGCACACCACGTACAATCACTTGATCATCACCATATTGATCGATTTCTAGGCCTAAGCGTTCCAACTGTGGTTTTAAATCATCAACACGGGTTGCCTGCATACGGGTAATCGAAATGACTTTAGGAATAAGCAACTGCTGTGAGGTCCAAAATTCTGGTTTATCCCATGCAGATTTCATTTGTTGTAGCAAAATACGTTCATGCGCTGCATGCATGTCGACAATAATCAGACCTTCCGTATTCTGTGCAAGAATATAAACCCCATGTAATTGCGCTATTGCAATTCCCAACGGATATTCATCAACCTGATGGACCTGTTTATTTTGGATCTCTTGTACAGATCGCTCATAGGACGCTTGATCTGTTAATTCTTGATCAGCATCCCCAGACTCACGTAAAGGGGCTAAATAGCTTTTCAAGGCGTTATTGAGTTGTTGAGTACCACGATACTGCTGTTGTGGTTCATAGTGGGAATAATTGACTGTTTGGGCATGTCCATCACTAAAATCTGTTAGACCACTATGCTGTATAGACCCATCTGAATTGCTTCGGCTATTTTGATCACTTACATCTTGCTCAGTTGGTACATTGCGATGTAAAGGAAATTGTTCCTGATAACGTGGCTGCGCTGGCAATGCTTGATTTTCTTTTGCGCCATCCTGCTTCATTGCAGAAGACAAATCCGCAGTTGCAGTTTGGAATTGAGATAAAGTGTCTTTAGCAAAATGTCGTACAAACTCATGCACTTCACGCTGATTGAGGAAGCGAATTTCATGCTTAGTTGGATGCACATTCACATCAATATTTTCAGGATCAACTTCTAAAAACAGCAAATACGCTGCATGTTGATGCCCATGCAAAATACCATCGTATGCCATACGCAAAGCATGAGAAATGGTCTTATCTTTGACGATACGACCATTCACATAGACATATTGCAAATCGGCTTGTGCACGCGCATCTGAAGGATGTCCTAACCAACCTGATAAACGCATACTAATACTGTCTGCATCTATCCAGTAAGCATTTTCAGTGAATTGGCGACCTAATAATTGCTGTACCCGTTGAAATCTTAGCTCACCACTATCTGCAATCGGCAAATTAAGGCGAATATTGTCATTATGTTCTAAAACAAAGCGGATATCGAAATGCGTAAGTGCCATTCGACGTACAATTTCTTCAATATGACCAAATTCAGTACTTGGTTTCTTTAAAAATTTACGCCGCGCAGGCACATTAAAAAACAAATCCTGAATACGGATATGTGTACCTTGTTGGGTTGCTACCGCTTGAATATCTTGATGGTCAAATGCGGTACCATTAACTTCCAGTTGGTAACCGACACCTGAATCATCCTGACTACTGGTTAAGGTTAAACGCGAAACCGCTGCGATAGAGGCAAGCGCCTCTCCACGAAAGCCTAAACTCACAATTGCTTGTAAATCTTCAGCAGATTGAATTTTACTGGTTGCATGACGGGTGACTGAAAGTGCTAAATCCTCAGCGTGAATACCTCGACCATTGTCAATAATTTCAATCAGGGTGCTACCCCCATTTGCCACACGAATAATCAGCTCAGTCGCACCTGCATCAATCGAGTTTTCAAGCAACTCTTTCACTACCGATGATGGTCGTTCAATCACCTCACCTGCAGCAATTTGGTTGGCCAGTGCTGGATCTAGATTTTGGATACGTCTTAAACTAATATCTTCGCGTTGCATTCAATTAACCTAAAAATTTAAATAAATTAAAATATATGATGGGCTTAAAATGCTGAAAACATTGATCAAGTCAACGCTTCAATCAATTCAGCAGAAATACTTTCAATTACCACTTCTCGTGCAGCTTCATCTTCTGTTTTTAAAATGCGAATGACGTGATCTGGCTGTGGAATTTCATCACCGCCCTTAGAAGGCCATTCAAATAAGAATAAAGCATTCTCGACCTCTAAATAATCACGAATACCCATCAATTCAAGCTCATAAGGATCATTTAAACGGTATAAGTCAAAATGAAACACCTCTTTCGCATTGATATTATAAGGTTCCACCAAGGTATATGTTGGACTTTTAACCGCACCCTGATGACCTAAACTTTGCAACCAATAGCGTGTAAGTGTGGTTTTACCTGCCCCCAAGTCACCGATTAAATAAATCACGCCTTTTGCAATATGTTGAGCTAACTTTTGTGCCAACATTTGGGTGTCTTGTTCATTGCTCAGACTTAATTTATATGAATATTGCATAACGCTCACGACATGATTCAAACCAGACAATATGATAGCATTGCGTGACTTTAAAACCTATGTTGCATTGTTTAGAAATCATGTTTTGATACTTTCCAACACGCTTAGACAACTCACTTTAAACTTATCTGCATAAAAAATACGCTTATGAAACCCGTCACCGCTCTTTCAGAATATCAACCACCAATGAGAGATGGTGTAACTGCATCAAAAGTTTATCTCCCCAAGCGAGCAGCTTTACCTAAAAATTTATTCAGTTATTTATGTGAGCATTTTCCTCATATTTCAGCCAATGAATGGCAACAACGTTTTCAAGAACAACTCATCATCGATATGCAAGGTCAAGCATTAACGGTTGATCAGCCTTATCTAGATAATACCCATCTTTACTACTATCGATTTCTCCCCCATGAAATTCATGTGCCATTTCAAGAAAAGATATTGTTTGAAAATGACGATTTAATTGTCGTAGACAAGCCTCACTTTTTAACCATCAGCCCATCAGGGCAATATATACAAGAAACCTTATTAGTTCGTTTAAAAAAAATCACAAACAACCCAGACCTCACCCCAATCCATCGCTTAGATCGGGAAACTGCTGGCATTGTATTGTTTTCCAAACGCCCTCAAACACGTGGTTTATATCAACAAATGTTTGCTGAGCGACAAGTCAATAAGACCTATCAAGCGATTGCTCAATTCAATGCTGATTTAGAATTTCCATGTGCTGTGGACTTGAGAATGGAAAAGGGCGAACCCTTTTACACCATGAAAGTTGTTGAGGGAAAATCAAACTCATATACCGAAATTAATCTAATTGAACACAATCAAATCTGGGCAAAATATTTACTAAAGCCTACGACAGGTAAACAACATCAATTACGAGTACATTTAAATTGGTTAAATATTCCAATTAAAAATGATCCTTTTTACCCGCAAGTTCTACATAAAGATGCTGCTGATTTTTCACAACCTTTACAGCTGTTAGCCAAGAAAATTGAGTTTCTTGACCCGATGACACAAGTCGAATATTGCTTTTGTTCTGACTATGAATTGACACTGTAATTTTGACGTAATGACAAATATATGACTTTTTGACGATTAAGCATTGAAATTCCGAAAGCTTTGATTAAAATAAGCATTCAAACTCAAATTTTGTTTGGTCACTATTCATGAGAAAAACCGAAGTCTATCAAGTACGCCTTGATTCACAAGAAAAAAAACTAGCATTTGCTGTTTTTAAACAATTGGGGATTACGCCTGCACAAGCAGTTCGACTGTTTTTTAAACAAGTTGTCATCACAAAATCCATCCCTTTCGCCATAGAAAATCAAAATATCAATATGGATCAGTTATTCAAGCTGAGAAAACTTAAGCAAGACCAACAAAACGGACAACTCAATTCTTCTGTTGATTTAAATGATGACGACGAAGATCTATTTGCAGAGCTGAATGCCATCTTGGGTGAAAGTGACAAAAAATAACACTGTCGCATTTTTAAACAAATAATTAAGTTTACTTTTCTATTTTTTAGTTATGCTCTTTTGCAAAGATAAAAATCATTGCAAGGAGTAATAAATGATCGTTAGACGAGCGACCAAAGAAGATTTAAATCAACTTGCTACTTTATTTGATGAATATCGCCAATTTTACGGTGCATCTTCCAATATCCAAGAGTCCTTTAATTTTTTAAAACAACGTTTTGAAAATCAAGAAAGTGTTATCTTTATTCATGTAAAAGATGATGTTTTTACAGGCTTTGTGTTGTTATACCAAGGCTTTTCATCTGTTTCTTGTTCAAAGTATTATATTTTAGATGATGTGTATGTAACACCTGTTTTTCGTCGACAAGGTTCTGCCAAACAACTGATTGATACTGCAATTCTGTTTGCACGTCATGAAGATGCGCAACGGATCAGTTTAGAAACCCAGAAAAACAATTACCATTCACATCAGCTCTATGAGCAAATGGGCTTTGTTAAAGACAATGAATTCCAGACATTTCATTGTTTCCTCAAGTAGTTTTTTTACAATGCATTTTTAATCAATTCAACGTAGGTTTCCACATCTTTGCGAATTTAAGTACATTGGGTACCGTGTCCTGTGAAATAGGAAAGACCACAGCACAGGATTTTTTAGCATCCAATACTGTACTTTCATGCCCTAAATAACACTTTAATTGAGCAATTTTATCAAATTCTTTTTGATTCACCTTGACCACAACTTTACGAAAAGAATGTTCTAACCAATTTTTATAACTTTCAGCATCAGCATCTTGAACAAATTGTAAGTGCGCAGCCAAGACTGCATGCGCAACAAGGGTTGGAACCATAAAGTCTAGCATTTCATCTAAAACAGCAATATAGAGCTTTAAAGCCATGATCAAATCACTATTTGTTCATTTTGACTATTTCTAGCAGCATTCACCTGATCTTCTGTCAAATAAACCCACTCACCTTCAACTAAGTCTTTGAGTGCTAATTGCCCGACTTGTGCACGATGCAAGCTTTCAACCTTATTCCCCACAGCAGCCAACATCCGTTTGACTTGATGATAAACCCCTTGGTGCACAGTGATTTGTAATGCATATTCAGCCAAGCGCTGTACATCTGTTGCTGCAAAGGTACCCTTTTCATTGCGTAATTCTACACCCTGTTCAAGTTGTTGAATCTGATCATCTGTAATCGGATCTGCTGTTTGTATTTGATAAACTTTAGCCACATGCTTTTTAGGATGAGTCAATGCTTGCAAAAACTGCCCATCATCCGTCAGTAGCAATAGACCTGTCGTGTCCTGATCTAAACGACCAACAGTTTGTAAACCTCGGTTCATAAGGACATCATCAAATAAATCAAAAACACTAAAATGGTGTGTTGATTGATGGGAACATTCGTAGTCCTGCGGTTTATTTAAGGCAATATAGACTTTTTCACGGTATTGAAATGTTTCGGTATAGACTGAAAATACTAGATTTTGGGTATCAAGTTTAAATTTAGGGTCGGTAACGACCTCGTTTTGGATTTGAATTGCACCATTTTTAATGAGTTGTTGGCAATGCTTACGTGAACCAAAGCCTTGTGATTGCAACATTTTTTCCAAAAACATAAATTAATACCTTAAAAATTCACGATACATTTTAAAGTATCGTGAATTGAAACCCAAACAACATTCAGGCTTTTTTAGCCTTATTGATGATCAATATATGCTTTTATCAAGTATTAAGGATAAATGACTTATGTACAGCAACACCCGCCAGCGCTCCATCTGCAACTGAGAAAGCAACTGAACCACCTGAACGGGTGATATCCCCACAAGCATATATCCCTTTAAGATTGGTTTCTTTCATGGCTGTGGTTTGAATGGCTTCACTATATTCATTTATATCAAGCACTATCCCCAGTTTTTTAATCCAAGGCGCGCTGATACGCATAAAAGTGGAGACGAATAATCCATCTAATTGAACCTGCTCACCATCTTCAAAGACTAAATCACAATGATTGTGTATTTTGACAATTTTGCGTGTATCCAATTTCACATTTCTTTGTTTAAGCTGCTCAAGTGTGACTGGATCTAATTCAGCTTGTGAAATTACATCATTTAAAAATAAAGTGGTATTGCCCCAGTCAGGTAACATCAATGCCATATGGATCGAATGTAGACCTGAACATAACATTCCAAGTGTTCCAAGATTTAACTCATAGCCATCACAGTATGGACAATGAAAAATGCTTTTCCCCCACCGTTCTGCTAAACCATCGATTTCAGGTAAATCATCTTTAATACCTGTAGCAATAATTATTTTTTTGACTTGAATGGTTGTACACGTCTCATCGGCTTGGTCTACTTGAATCTCATATTGCTCCCCGACAGCCCTCACTTCGGTGACGGATGCGTTGATACATGACAAAGTTTGGTATTTGTCTAACTGTAATTTTGCATCACGAATAATTGCTGCTGGCGTATTGCCATCTTGGGTTAAGAAATTATGTGAATGTTCAGCAAAACGATTACGACGCATGCCTGCATCAATCATTAACACTTTTTTTCTAGCACGAAGCAATGGTAATGCTGCTGATAAACCTGCATAACTCCCACCAATAATTACAACATCGTAGTTCATTTTCAACACCAATAAGTAACTTTTAAAGTTACTATATTGAGTTATTTTTATAATTGCAACTTTTAATGTTACAATTAACAAAAGAGCGTTGACTTAAGAACTATGCGTAAAGATAGTAAGCTTTCTCGAATGTTGCATGTGCTATTACATATGGCCCGTGAAAAAAAACCGTTCACCTCTGAACAAATTTCAATCATGTTAGACACCAATCCTGTCGTAGTACGTCGTACCATGTCTGGTTTAAAAAAAGCAGGCTTTGTGCATGCAGACAAAGGCCCCGGTGGAGGCTGGACCTTAGTACAAGCTTTAGAGGAAATATCTTTATTTGATATTTATCAGGCTGTTGGAGAACCTACTATTTTTGCCATTGGCAATGAACAAGAAACACCCAACTGTCTGGTTGAATTGGTGGTGAATAAAGCTTTAAACCAAGCTATGCAAGAGGCACAAAACATTTTAATACAACAACTTAAATCAACAAATCTGTCTAAACTGGCACAAGACTTTGAGTATGAATGGAATTTATTGGGTGCTGAAACTGAAAAATTTATTGTCCACTAAATCCACACTCGACTGAATTTAAATGTGAATCATTGCCAGACAAGGCAAATTCACATACCGCTTTTCAGTATAATGGATGGATATATTAATTTTTAATGCTGAATATTGATGAGTCTTTCTAGTCTAGACCTAAATTTAATTGTGCTCCTTGTTTTATTGGCATGTGGTATTTTTAGTCACAATACTGCGGTCACCATTGCAGCTGGGGTTTTGATCGTCTTTAGAATCACACCTTTAAGTGAGTTTTTCCCATTATTACAAACTCACGGTTTAGAAGTCGGCATTATTATTTTAACCATTGGCGTGCTTACTCCAATTGCCAGCGGCAAAATCCCCGGTGATGTCATTTTAAAATCATTTATGCATTGGAAATCATTAACAGCCATTGCGATCGGTTTATTGGTTGCATGGTTAGGTGGTCGTGGCGTTTCCTTAATGAGCAGCCAACCCAATGTCGTTGCAGGCTTATTGATTGGAACAGTTGCTGGAGTTGCACTGCTTAGAGGTGTTCCTGTGGGTCCCTTGATTGCTGCAGGAATCCTATCTTTACTGATTGGAAAAACTTAAAGTATTTTTAAATAACCAATTGTGTATCTAAAAATCATGTGCTCGCTGAATTTTATCAATGGACTTACTTTCGCCAGTAATTCTATTGATAAAGCACAAATTTAGAATTTTTCGCACATCATTTATCATCCTTCCACTGCTTTAATAAGATTAATTTTTTAAAATCTACTCATTATATTAAGACTCTTGCATAAGTCCTTTTTAAAACCAAAGATCAATATAGAATCCCCCCAGCTTAGCCTTCCCCCAAGGGAAAACGCACTTTCAATACCCATACAACTCACTTTTCATGATCTTTTTTTGATTTTTAAAAGACCTTTATTCATTAGATAAATAACAATTTGTTGTCATAAAATAAGTGAACAAATCACCGTTTTCAAAATAGAAACTCAAGATATTTTAATCAAACAATTACAAGTCATCGCTACGCTTGCTTTTTTCTTAGCCCATTTATCAGGTTTATCATCTGGTATAAATAAGCTACTATATAAGCTTGTATAAAAATACTTTTTAAAAATCAGAATCAATATAGAAACATTTTTAGATTCGTTCACCTTACCATTTTTTGATTTACTCAAATAAAATGAGGCACCATATTGGACATGAAAAATAATGCAAATTCGATAGAAAAACAGTTTTCTACGCTACAATCAGTAAATTATAAGACGCAAATGCAAAGCAACATTGTCGATCATAACGGAAATACCTTATTTAGTATTGTTTATCCAAATCCCGACAAAGAGACACTAATTTTATTGCATGGAGGACCTGGTTTTCCAAGTGACCTCTCTGCCATTGCCGATCTTTTAAAAGATTATTTTCAAGTGATCACATTTCATCAAAGAGGAACCCAAAAATCTCCTTGTCGTGATAAAGACTATTCTATGCAGGCTTATTTAAGCGATATAGAAACTGTTCGAGAGTTCTATAAAATCAATAAGTTTCATTTATGGGGACACTCTTGGGGTGGACTTTATGCACAAATCTATGCTGAAAAACATCCCGATAATTTACTCAGTCTTTTTTTATGTAGCCCAGGTTCAGGTACCAATACGCAATGGAAGCAAACTGAAAAAGAAGTCATGCAACTTAATAAGTCCAAAACAAGTGCTTGGGCATGGACAAAAATGGGATTAAATAGCCTTTTAGGCGCGCTTGGAAGCAATGAAGCTTATAAACGCCTCTTTAAACAAGTCATGAAAAACTATAATGAAGGATTTATTGCAACAGATCATTCAGATCTCACTGATGATTTTGATTTACTGAAAGCAGAGCCGATCAATAAAACCAGACCTGAAATCATCAAATATCCGCTGTTAACTGGATTAGATAAACCAGATTTTAAGATTACCATTGTCTATGGAGATCAGGACATCTATACAACAAGTAAAAACTTTGTGATCAATCGATACCCTACAGCACACGTATTTACACTTTCAAACTCAGGGCATATTCCTTGGTTACATCATCCAGAGGCTTACAACGATGTAGTGAGGAATCATTATCAGTAATTAGTTATTATCAGCCCTGATATGTATAGCTCAAACCTGATCTAACAGTTACCGATATTTGATTGAGGCTGTCAGGTTAAATTTGAGCTACATTCAATTGATAAATACTTGTACATACTTATTTGCAGATACTTTCAATGCATATGCTCCAAACAAATAATATTAAACAAACCTAAACATCACTAAAATTTATTTCCTATTAAAGATCTTAAATCTCAAGTATTTAGATTAATCATTTTTCTAGAACGTTTATGTTCATACATTTTAAGGTCTGCAAACTCAATCAACTTATTGAGTTCAATACCATCTTCAGGAAATAAAGCCAGACCTACACTTGCACCCATGGTTAATTTGACATTTTCAAATACAAACGGTAATCCACACGCCTCAACAATACGATTCATGACTTTTTTTGCCAGCTCTTGATCGCCAAGACTACTTAATATCACTGCAAATTCATCGCCACCTAAACGTGCAACCAAATCATCGTGTCGGGTAATATTGACGATACGTTTACCTATTTCTTTTAATGCCTCATCACCTAAACGATGTCCATATTGATCATTAATTGGTTTCAAACCATCCATATCAATGATCAAGATTCCAAGTAACTTTTGTGTACGTTTAGCTTGTTCAACACCTTGTCTTAAACAATCGAGGAATAAAGCACGGTTGGCAAGTCCTGTTAACTGATCCTGTGTCGCAAGTTTATAGAGTTCTTGAGCACCAAACTTACTGGCATGATACATTGCTGCAGCAATCAGTTCAGACATGAGTGTAAGTAAATTGATATCACTTTCTTTAAAGGCATTTACCCGTTCTGAATAAATTTTTAATACACCAATCGGTTCATCACAATGAATTAGCGGTACAACAGCCATAGAACGCAGTCCAACCCGTCTACATGCTTCACGATCTACACGCTCATCAGTTTCACTGTCTTTACAATATAAAGTCGTATTCTGCGCGATACAAAGCCCTGAAAGGCTAGAACCCATCTTTAAGCGTAGACCTAGAAATTGATTTGCACCATTTGAAACGGCACGATAGACCATATCACCTTCTTCAGCGAGCTCTACAATTGCACCTTTTGCATGGGTAATCAATTGAACTTGCTCTGCCACTAAGGTCATGACAGCATTGATATCTAAGCCCAATTTTGCAATTGCTGTCTGCGTCTGAATCACTGACAGTAATTGTTTTGAGGTTGGTTGTTTCGTTTTAGACATACATCATCCTAGACGAGTGTGATCCAATTTAAGTATATAAGCTCAAACTCTACACTGATGAAATAAATGCAAGTGGCTAGCGCTGACTTAATTTCAAAGCTTGAACACGTAAAATATATCAAATACAGCGTTTGTGGCATACATATTATGATGATTCATATTTAAAGTATATTACTGTGTTCATTAAATTTTTGAGTAAAACTTCAATCCGTTACATCCTTTAAGCGTTGATCTCGCTCAAATATTCAATTCCTCATCTAAGTGTTTTTGAAAGTTTAAAGTCACTAACAGAAAACCTTAGTCTAAATCACGATTTATTGCAGCCATATGAATTGTATAAAACAGTGTGAGATTCAAAAGAATAATGATCAAACTGATTTAAATACAAAAAAAACAGCCACTTTTTGTGGCTGTTTCCCAAATGCTTAAGTCATCACATCGCTTTATCTAACAGAACATTCAAAAGAACTTAGTAATAGTTTGAATAACAACGGCATTCACAATATCAACAAAAAATGCGCCAGTTAGAGGAATAATTAAAAATGCTTTATGCGATGGCCCATAAGTATTGGTTACAGCTTGAATATTGGCAATAGCAGTCGGTGTTGCGCCTAAATTTACCCCACACTGACCTGCACACAATACTGCTGCATCATAATTTTTACCCATAACTCGGAAAGTAACAAAAAACAGATATAAAGCAAGAAAAACCGTCTGAACGATCAGAATGATCACCAATGGACCAGCTAAATCAGCAAGTAACCACAATTGCAAAGACATTAAGGCGATAGCTAAAAATAAAGCCAGCGAGGCATTACCAAATACATCGATACAACGGTCAAACAGTTCAATTTTAAATACATATTCCAGTGTATTCCGTAAAAACACCCCACAACCCAATGCCCATACAAAAGTCGGCAACTCAAACCATTGTCCTTTGGCAACACCGGTCATGAAATTAGCAAAGACGATACACAGTGCAAACATTCCTATGGTTTTAACCGCATCATCAGCGGTAATCAAACGGGTTTTTTCTGGATATTCAAATGGCGCTGTTTCAGCAGATGGAGGAGCTTGCATACGCGCTGCAGATGGTGCTATTTCTTCAGCCAATTGATAACGACGAATCAGAAATTTTGCAACTGGACCACCCATCATTCCACCAATGACCAGACCAAATGTCGCACTCGCCATGCCTAAGACAATCGCACCTTTGATACCATAATTTTCTTCAAAAATACTGCCCCATGCTCCAGCTGTACCATGCCCACCAGTTAGAGTAACAGATCCTGCAATCAAGCCAATCAAAGGATTTAAATCGAGTGCGGTTGCCAAACTTATCCCAACAGCATTTTGCAATAGCACATAAATCACTACGCAGACCATAAAAAGAAGCAGCGACTTGCCCCCTTCTTTTAACTTAAGCAGACTTGCACTCAGTCCAACAGAAGTAAAAAACATCAACATAAAACTTTGTTGAATATTGGCATTAAAATTTACGGTTAAATTAAATTGCTTAAAAAGCACAAAAGTTACAGCAGCAGCAATTAACCCACCCACGACAGGTTCAGGAATATTATATTGCTTCAATATACTGATCTTATTTACAAGAAAATAACCAATAAAAAGAACGGCTACAGCAATTGCAATCGTGCCAAAAATATCAACATTAATGTTCATTGTTAACCATTCAAAACTTTTATGGCGTTATTAATACTTAAATTTACTCAATAATTCATTAAAAAATATGTAAAAAATAAATTTAAAACTCTTATTCGGCTATTCGTTGATCAGAATGTTTAGAAGAGTTTTCATAATGATGCAGATTTAATTCATCGTTTTTATGGTTAAGCGCTTTCAGCATTTGGAGCAGATAAAGCCAGGATTGATTCGTCTCGGCCAATGTAAGAATGGATAGTGCTATGCAGATGATGACTACGGATCCAAGATAATTCACTACTCATATTTTTATAAATGACGGTCACTCATCTTCATTTTAGGGTCAATTCATTATTAAAAAAATTTTCACGCTGAATCAATTGACTCCATTCACGATAGCTGTACAACTTCAAATTTTCGACTTTATTACCTGTTAACAAATAACGCCCATCCCATGACAATACTTCGCGACAATCATCAGGTCGAATTTCCGAAAATTTCGGTAATTGAAATAAATGCTGTTCTAAAATCATTCCTAATTCCAATAGCTCTTTGAGAGTTTTCACAGTTTTGGGAATCATTGAAAACAAAGGACACAAAGTTAAAATCTCTGCTACGATTTCGATTGGTTCTTCATACAAATCATCTAGACACCAGTTTCCATCCAAAGTTCTCCAGATATAGATATTCCAATGTCCTATACCAATACTTAATGTTTCAGGATCGGCATCAGGTTCTTGATAATACACTTGATATTTTAAAGATGCTGTAGACACGATATTCATTTGAGGAAGTTTTAAATATGAATAATTTTGAAAAACTTCCTCAAAAAATGATTGCAATCGGTTTTGTAAAATATCTAGGCCTAAACTTTCAGAAAAAATACTCACGAATTTAGCTTTCTGCTGTTCTGAAAAATTAAGTTGATTCATCTAAATACTCACTCAGGTAACTTATAACCGCAATTTGGACAGAAACAATACTTGTTTTTTTCTCTTTCCAATTCCTGTTCTTTACGTTCACGAATCAGTTGTAAAACAATATCTCGCGTCTGTTCAGCAGATAAGCCAACATCTCTACGAATATCATCAATCTTGTCTTCATCATGAATGATGTCAATTTCACAGCTTTCTAACAGATCTCGAAACTTTAACTCCAGTTGTTGCTTTCTTAATTCCAATTCATTGGCTAAACCATTTGCCAAGATACCAGCGGGTAAAGCGGCCAATCCAACACCGAGTATGGTAATCAAAGCACCAAGGAAGCGTCCAAGTGGGGTAATTGGCGTTACATCACCATAACCCACAGTAGTGAGCGTCACCACCGCCCACCACATAGATGCAGGGATTGAGCTAAAGACATCAGGTTGTGCACGACCTTCGACAACATAAATGCCTGCTGCCGCCATCACGATCATAATCACCAAAATAAAAATCACGGCTTGAAATGAACCCTTTTCACGTTCTATAACGCGCAGTAGAATCTGTAATGAAATAAAATATCGGGTAAGTTTTAATAAACGCAGTAAGCGCAGAATCCGCAAAAATCTCAAATCAATATGCACAAAGAGGTTGATATATGCAGGTAAAATCGCCAGTAAATCGATAATCGCAGCACCACTGGTCACATATTTCCAACGTACTTTCCATTCAGAATCAAACGGTTCTTTTTCTGCAACACTCCAAAAACGTAAAATATATTCAACTGTAAAGACAATGATTGAAAAATCCTCAAAAGCATCGAAGTAAAGCTGATAGGCTTTATAAACATCATTGATTGACTCTAAAAGTACCGCGACAACATTACCAATGATTAGAAAAATCAAAGAGAAATTGATCGCACGACTAAACCACGTTTCATAATCTTCATTATGCAAATTGTCATATACAAATTTTCGGAGTGTGTACCAAGCTGTGAATCGCATGCATTATTCTTTATTTTAAAGATAAATCATCTTAATACTTCTCGATTTAATTGCACATCTTCAGCTGCTTGAGTTTACAATTTTGTTGATTATTTTGACTGTTTAAGCATCGAACTCAAAGTATAAATATATCTTATTCATTGCATAATTTTTTGTTATACAATAGGGTCTGTTGACAATTCGTCTATGTTTGCGACTATGTGTGTTTTTTAGGCGATACTAGGCGCGAGATACGAAATTTAGTCATTCTAAATGATGAGAAACACTGTTTCGCAAGGTAACGACGTAGCGGCAAAAAACACGCTAGTCCCCCGCTGCGCCTTGCGCTGCAAACAAAGCAGTGCTTTGTTCTTGCTCAGGGTTGTGGCTAAAATTATCTCAGCCTACGTTATGAACCTCGAAAATAGTCTCGCTATTCTCTTCGTTTCCTGCCTTGCCTGCTCAATTTTAACCTACAACGCAAGCCATTTATAAAATGTCTACAGACCCTAAATAAGATTACAATGTCTTATTGAATCATATGCAATTTGTGAAGGCACGGTTGAATTTTATCCTTTTAAAACTATTTTTATAATTTTTTTAAAGCGTAGAATAAGGTCGCGGACAGTATCGTTAAAGGCACCCTTTCCTCTAAAGATACTATCCGCTAAATCAAAGCCAGTCTCCCAAATGTCTTTGATTTGATAAGTTTATTCTAGCGTTCTACTGAATGGAATGTTTCCCGTATTTAATATAAATCTTCAGTATTTTCGGAATGATTTTTCATATATTCCATTATTCTCGAAAATATTTTCTGTGGTAAAGCTCATGAATGAAAGTCAGTACACTTTAGATAGGATTGATCGCAAAATTTTATCGGCACTTCGAAAAGATGGTCGTTTAACGGTCGCTCAGCTCTCTGAACTGGTTGGACTCTCCTCTTCGCCATGTTGGACACGTGTTAAACGTCTAGAATCTTTAAATGTCATTGAAGGCTATACTGCAACCATAAATGCCAAAGCCATCGGGATTAATGAACTATTTTTTATTGAGATCACCTTAGAACGTCATGATGACGAGATCTTAGAACAATTTAGTGATGCACTCAGTCAAATGCCTGAAGTTGTAGAAGCGCACTTGGTAACAGGCGATTATGATTATTTGGTCAAAGTTGCGGTGAAAAATGCTGAACATTATGAGCGCTTTTTACGTAAAAATTTATATTCAATGAAAGGTATTCGTCATACCCGCTCTATTTTTGCTTTACGTCCTTTAAAGCTTGAAAATAAATCAGACCTCATGATGATTGAATAAGCAAAAAAATCTTGAGAAGAGTTTTCATATTGAGGCTGGAAAACTCTTCTATTCAGCATATTTTTTAGCCATTTTAACGCTACAAAAAGCTTAACACCTACAAAAAATAGTACTTTAGTCTAAGAGTTTTTTGAATATTTATTACACAAATATACTAATCAAATTTTAATCTGGTTGTTTTTTGTACACATCTTTACAAATTTAAAAACAAATTATTTCATATATTTAAATCATTTACGAAAAAAATCATTACACAAACTAACATTTATGTAACTTTTCTACATTACAATATTATTAAAACTTGATGAAACAGGAAATATATGAAGAGATTTTTTAAATACCTACTGATTGTCATCGGGGTTATTTTTGTTATTGGATTGATCTTTTTATTCAGACCAATTGCTTCTAAAAAAGTCAACACAACAGCAGATGAACCAGTTGTAGATGTGGTACTTGTTGGTGGCGGTATTATGAGTGCAACCTTGGGGACTTACCTCAATGAAGTTGAACCAGACTGGACCATCAATATGTATGAACGTTTGGATCAGGTAGGTCAAGAAAGTTCTGCGGGATTCAACAACGCAGGAACGGGACACTCTGGCTTTATGGAAATGAACTATACCCCTGAAAAAGACGGTAAAGTTGATATTAAAAAAGCCATTGATACTGCTTCACAATTTGAAGTAAGTAAACAATTCTGGGCTTATCAGGTCAAAAATGGCGTGTTGGGTCAACCAAACAGCTTTATTAATCCTGTACCACATATTGCCTTTGTTTGGGGTGATAGCGTGAACTACATGAAAAAACGTTATGAAGCGATGAGCCAAAGCCCAATGTTCGAAGGATTAAAATATACTGAAAATCCTGCTGAAATTAAGCAATGGGCGCCTCTAGTTATGCAAGGCCGTGATGCAAATCAAAAAGTTGCTGCAACACGTATGGACGTAGGTTCTGATGTAAATTATGGTTCAATTACAACTCAATTAATTGATCATTTGAAAAAACAGCCTAAATTCAAACTTGAAACTTCATCTGAAGTAACAGGTATTAGTCAAAATGCAGACAAAACTTGGACTGTATCGTTTAAAAATCTAAAAACCAACACAACCAGCCATGTTAAAACTCGTCATGTGTTTATTGGTGCGGGCGGTGCTGCGATTAGATTATTGCAAATGACAGGTCTGGAAGAGACTAAGCAATATGCTGGCTTCCCGATCGGTGGTATTTTCTTGATGACAGACAATCCAGCTGTTACATCACAACATACTGCAAAAGTCTATGGTAAGCCTGAATTAGGTGCACCTCCAATGTCTGTACCACACATTGATACTCGTTATGTTGATGGTAAAAAGTATGTATTGTTTGGTCCATTCGCAACCTATTCAAACAAGTTCCTAAAAAATGGTTCTCAGTTTGATTTGATTGATGCGACCAACAAAAACAATGTGATTCCAATGGCAACCATTGGTATGGAAAATCTGGACTTGGTGAAATATTTAGTCAGCCAAGTGGCAATGTCTAAGCAAGATCAGTTCAATGAATTGAAAAAGTATTATCCAGATGCAAAAATTGAAGACTGGACTTTAAGCCAAGCTGGCCAACGTGTTCAAATCATCAAAAAAGCACCGGGTAAACCTGCAACACTACAATTCGGTACAGAGATCTTCACCTCTAAAGATGGTTCAATCACTGGCCTTCTTGGTGCTTCACCAGGTGCATCAACCTCTCCATACATTATGTTGAGCTTGATGGAAAAAGCATTCCCTGAGCAAGTGAAAGGTAAATGGAATCCAAAATTGCATGAGATTGTGAAGTCTTATCAACAGGATTTAAATACCAACCCTGCTCTGCTTGATCAAGTGCGTACATATACCAGCTCGACTTTAGGTTTAAACTACACACCTACTCGTAAAGCTGCAAATGATGCGACAGCCGCTGCTGCACCTGCTGTAGCAAATGCACATTAATTTTCTTGTGTAAAAAAAGATGAGCTACGGCTCATCTTTTTTATGGCTGAATATCTCATTTTGTGTTTTAATACAACCAGTATGAGATGAGCCTTATATAAGTATAGAGTGATCTATACGACTAGCCCCTGAATAAGGGGCTTTTTATTGTCTGATCATTTGATCAATAAGTTAAATTAGTATTATTATTTTAAAACACAGTTAGTATATAAAAGTGATAAATTTCAAAGACACATACATGCTGATTTCAATTATATCAAGTTAGATTAAATTGCTTAAAATCATTATGCATAATGAAATAACTATAGAAGCTGAAAATCAATCGTAGAATATTAATAAATAAGTAGATATAGAATTAAGATTTATTCTTAATCAAGCTATGTATAAGCTGTTTTAAATTATCTTGAATATCTTTAGGCAGTTGTATGAATAGTGCATCTATGGGCATCTGATCCCAGTTTTCAGCAATGTTTTCATCATCATCTAAGCTTTCTGCCAATAAAAACAATTGCGCTACAGTGCAATTAAAAGCCTCAGCAAGGTACTGGAGTATTGCAGGACTGTACCCTTGATTGCCATTCTCAAGATTGGAAATATTACTTTTTGAAGTATTAGAAAAATCGGCTAATTGCTGCTGAGTCCAGCCTTTCCGTTTTCTCAAATAACGTATTGCATGACCTATATTCATTCTTTGATATTAGCTTAACAAAGTATCTTAGACGTATTGCAATGCAATATATTCTGCACCATAAGTATTGTTTTACAAAACAATAGTTTTGCAATACAATACACATTGATTCACTAAAACTTAAAAAAATGATGACGTATTCTAATATTATTCAAAATTTATCTGCGGATTTAGCAAGTTCATTTGCCTTGATTCAAAGTATGCTTAAAAACTATTTTATGGATTTAAATATTTTAGTGGTTAATAAAGATGAGTTTGACTACTTCTGTATGGCATTATTATTTACCATATGTTCAAAAAATCTAAGCAATGATGATCAACAACTCATTTTATCTGGTTTTAAATACTCAGAATATGCAAAAATAAAAGTTAATTATTATATTGAGTATTTTAATTTAGATTCATCTTGTCTTGTCGATGACCTAGAAATCAACTCACTAACAAATGCATTATTTGATTCTGTAAACACTGATTTTGATCCATCGAGCATCAATCATTATGTCGTTATTTTAGATTTTAAAAATATGATGGCTGATATTATAAAAATGTATAGTTAAGCATTTTTATCAATAACATATTAAAAATATGAGTATTCCATATTTAAAGCATAATACTCACCAATACCTTTTATTTTATTAATATTTAATAATTTATAGCAACAGAAACTTTAGCCTCAATTTCTCCAACAATTTTAATTGGTGCGATTACAAAAAGAAGCATTTCCAGTAAATATGGCTTACTGCCTTTTCCATAAACCTCAATTGATAACACTTTCATCAATTTACAATAGTCTTGGTAAGCACTTTTATTACTTCTATACACATATTTTTTCTTACTTAATCGAAAAATCGTTTGCATGTCATATTTAGCTAACTCAGAGCTTCTCCCTAAAGGTTGATAAAACAACTCTATTTCAGGTGCATAATTAAAAATTAACCAATTTAATGCATAAATCACTCTTGAATCATAAATTGCATGATTATCAGGATTAATAAATGATGCAACTTTAGAAAATGAAGAAATACAATCAAATGAATTTTTAGTTAATTTATCTTGCCCCATTTCAATTATAAATTTTTTGATTCTGGCATCATTAACGTCATTTTGCTTAAAAGAACCTATGCCACCCCACTGTTGGATAATCCAATAATAACAATCTAAAGATTGCTGTTTTAATAAAAAATCTTTTAAATTTTATTTTAGGTATCTATTTTTTTCAAAATTAGAGTCATTTAGTTCTGGAATTTCTATTGGACAACTACTTGGAATTCCCCAGTCATAATATTCGAGATTAAACTCTTCTGATAAATCCTTTAAAACTGTTATTAATTTTTGCATCATTTCAATTCTATACACACTATATCTAAAAACTAAGGGCTGAATAATCAGCCCTTAGTTTTAACTCAATTTAATCTATTTTTCAATAAATTAGCTTAATTGAGCAGCAGCAATTTTCTTAGTATCGATGTCTTTAGCAGCATCTGTATACTCGCCCATCTTGTCGAAGTTCAAGTATTGATAGATGTCAGCAGACATGCTGTCGATTTGAGCAGCATATTGTTGATACTCTTCTGGAGAAGGTAATTTACCAAGTACCGCAGCAACAGATGCAAGCTCAGCAGAAGCTAAGTAAACATTTGCGCCTTGACCTAAACGGTTCGGGAAGTTACGTGTAGAAGTCGATACACAAGTAGTGTTCGGAGCTACACGTGCTTGGTTACCCATACATAATGAACAACCTGGCATTTCAGTACGTGCGCCAGCTTTACCATAAATGTTATAGAAACCTTCTTCCATCAATTGATGCTCGTCCATACGTGTTGGTGGAGCCAACCATAAACGAGTAGACAATGAACCACCTGGTACTTTATCAAGTAATTTACCAGCAGCACGGAAGTGACCAATGTTCGTCATACAAGAACCAACGAACACTTCATCGATCTTAACGCCTTGAACGTCAGAAAGAAGTTTAGCGTCATCTGGATCGTTCGGGCAGCAAAGAACTGGTTCTTTAATGTCAGCAAGATCAATTTCATACACTTTAGTGTATTCAGCATCAGCATCAGCTTGAAGAAGTGATGGATTTGCTAACCATTTTTCCATGTTCTCAACACGGCGTGCCATAGTACGTGCATCGCCATAACCTTGAGAAATCATCCACTTCAACATTGTGATGTTAGAGTTCAAGTATTCAGCAACTTTCGTTTCAGAAAGTGTGATTGAACAACCAGCAGCAGAACGTTCAGCAGAAGCATCAGAAAGTTCGAATGCTTGCTCTACAGTTAAGTCAGTTTCCATTTCTGTTAAGTCGATTTCTAAGATACGACCAGAGAAAATGTTTTTCTTACCTTTTTTCTCTACAGTTAAGTCACCCGCTTGAATCGCGTAGTAAGGAATTGCATGTACAAGGTCACGTAGCGTGATACCAGGTTGCATTTTACCTTTGAACTTAACAAGTACAGACTCAGGCATATCCAACGGCATAACACCAGTTGCAGCAGCAAACGCGACAAGACCAGAACCCGCTGGGAATGAAATACCGATTGGGAAACGTGTATGTGAGTCACCACCAGTACCAACTGTATCTGGAAGAAGCATACGGTTTAACCAAGAGTGAATAATACCGTCACCTGGACGTAATGAAACACCACCACGGTTCATGATGAAATCAGGAAGCGTATGTTGCATTTGAACGTCAACTGGTTTTGGATATGCAGCTGTGTGACAGAACGATTGCATCACAAGATCAGCAGAGAAACCTAAGCAAGCTAAGTCTTTCAATTCATCACGAGTCATCGGACCAGTCGTATCTTGCGAACCAACAGTCGTCATTTTCGGTTCACAGTAAGTACCTGGACGAACGCCTTGACCTTCTGGAAGACCACAAGCACGACCAACCATTTTCTGAGCTTGAGTAAAGCCTTTACCAGTGTTTTCAGGTTGAACTGGAACACGGAATAAAGTAGATGCTGGAAGACCTAAAGCTTCACGCGCTTTAGTTGTCAAGCCACGACCAACGATTAAGTTGATACGACCACCCGCACGAACTTCGTCAAGAAGAACAGGCGTTTTCAACTCAGATTCAGCGATTTGCTCGCCTGCTTTAAATGCAGTGACTTTTGCAGCAGCATGATCAATTTTAAGAACGATTTCATCGCCCATGTTCATGTTAGCAACATCAATTTCTACAGGTAACGCACCAGCATCTTCCATTGTGTTGAAAAAAATTGGAGCGATTTTAGAACCTAAGCAGTAACCACCGTCTTTTTTGTTCGGGATGTGAGCAATGTCATCACCAAAGAACCAAAGCACTGAGTTAGTCGCAGATTTACGAGAAGAACCCGTACCAACAACGTCACCAACATAAGCAACTTGGTTGCCTTTTGCGATGAGTTCTTTGATTTGGTTTAATGGACCAACTTCACCAGGAACTTCTGGGTTGATACCATCACGTACGTTTTTAAGCATTGCGTTTGCATGCAATGGGATATCTGGACGGCTCCAAGCATCTTGTGCAGGAGACAAATCATCAGTATTTGTTTCGCCAGTTACTTTGAAAACAGTAAGTTTGATTTCTTCTGGAACGTCTTTACGGCTAGTAAACCATTCAGCATCAGCCCAAGATTGCATAACGGCTTGTGCATTTGCATTACCCGCTTTGGCTTTTTCAGCAACGTCATGGAACGCATCAAATACAAGAAGCGTTTTTTTCAATGCTTCAGCAGCTAAGCTTGAAAGTGCAGCATCATCAAGCAATTCAACCAAAGGTGCTACGTTATAACCACCAAGCATAGTACCTAGTAAGTAAACCGCACGCTCTTTAGAAACCAATGGAGAAGTCGCTTCACCTTTAGCAACAGCAGTCAAGAAAGCAGCTTTTACATATGCAGCTTGGTCAACACCTGCTGGAACACGGTTTTCAAGCAAATCTACTAAAAATGCTTCTTCACCCGCTGGTGGATTTTTTAGTAATTCAACCAAGTCAGCAGTTTGAGCATCGTCAAGTGGCTTCGGTGGGACTCCGAGTGCGGCACGTTCTGCAACGTGTTGGCGGTAAGCTTCTAGCACGGTGTAATTCCTCTTTTTAAAAATTTACCTGTGAATTCCTGCTTATTAAAGCTTCACAGGCAATATGGACTGTCAAATTTTACTAAAAATCAAGCCAAAAGTTAATGCAATGAGCGTATTAATTCGTGATGACCATTATTTTATAAATAAATACTCATCACTTTTCGCTTCATTTTACTACAGATCTACACAGTACGCTTTCATCAGACGTTTATGTAAATTATTTCTCAAATTAATTTGAAAAAGCTCTAAAAATATAATCTTTGTAAAACATGAACTTCACTTTAATAAGATTGAAGTTATGTTTACCTTGCCTTTAGACTATTTCAGCCATAAAAAAAGCAACATATGTTGCCTTTTTTTTAGAACAAAGTACATTCCACCTTAGTGGACTGTCGTACTGTCTACATACTTTTGGAATTCTGTACGACAACCTTCAAATTTCATTTGCACTTCATCTTCATGAAACATTGAATGTTCAGTACACGCAAATGAAATTTTCACTTGGTATAACTTTGCTCGTTCATCAATGACTTCTTGGAAAAAAACTTGATCACCTAAACTCAGCACATAATGACTTCCGCTAATCACAGCGACACCATTGTCATCTTCTAAGAGCAAATCTGCATTATGTAAATAAGCAACTACTTCCATTGTCTCACTCCTATGCTACTTTTTGTTTTCTATTTCTATATTGTATATATGCTTTTCAATTTTTATGCTAATCATTTTTTGTGACGAGGCTTGTCGATTACTTATATATTCTCGATAACTCAACATAAAAAAACCACGTCATCGTAATCTTTATTCAAAAATACACTTAAATGGTTTAAAAGAATCAGGACTCAAAAGCCTGCATGTACTGATTACTCAAACTTCACGTTTCTAATGTACACAAATCGTATTCTTTCATTGTCTGCTGATCAGGTATATATCCTGCTTGTTGTGCTTTAAGCCATAAAAAAACCGCTCCTTAGAACGGTTTATAATCTGGCATTTTTGTCGGATCATGCGGTGTATTTAGACATTGTTCAAATGCTTCGTTCTTAAACTTTGCTTGAACTGCATCTTTATCCGCTTTTAGCTCTGCATCTGATAATGCATAGACTTTCTCTAAATACTCAAGTACAAAGCCCTTAGTTGTTGGATCAGTGACTTTATTTGCATATTCAATTGCTTCTTTCTTGGTAATCCCATTTTGACGATCTAAAGTAATAGAACGTGCAGCATTACCAATACTGGTACAGTAACCTTTCCAAATTTCTTCAGGAGTTGCAGGCTTTTTCTCAGTACAACCCGCCATCAATAAAACAGTGCTTATCGCACCTAAAATTACGAACTTCTGCATTAAAAAATCTCCAATTCCACACTATGATACTTAATTTTTCAGTAAATTGGAGAGTTTCTTGCTTTGAAATCTTACATTCCTCGCCAATCTACACGTGCATTGCGCTCAGTGGCGTAAATTCTTTTCACGTATTGCCCTAAAGGCAGTTCTAACAAATGTTGGCTAAATTCGGTAAATTCTTGAGAAATATTTTCTGTATATTCCTTTTCCCACGGTGTCGCAGGTAATTCTAATAACGGCGCAAGAATTGAACATACTGAAATATCTGCCAAACCAAGGCGATCGCCAACAAAATAACGGCAACCGTTATCAATCAAAATCTTATTTAAACTGTCGATAGTCAGCTCTAAATTGTATTTAGATTCTTCGACTTTCTCTTTGTCCAATTGATAACTTTTTGAAACCATGGTTTTAAGAATAGGTTTTGAAATTTTTTCAAATTGACGTAAATAGCCTTTTTCACCAATCATAATTTCTAACGGTTCATCGCCTTCTGCTAAAGCATGTGCCAATCCCCAACGGCGTACATGAATACCTAACTCATTGGCAATCAAATCAATTTCTAAGGTTTTTTCGCGAAGCGTGTGATCTGTACGAAGCAGTCGATGTTCAGGATAAACGTCATCTAGATACAATGCGATTTGAGTCGACCCCGCAATAAAACGTTCTCCATCTTTTAAAATAGGCAGCTTGTTTTGCCCTGTTTTAAGTTGTGCAAATGCTCGATGGACACCTGGGATTAAATTCTGCGCAACAAAATCCAATTCTTTATGATCAAGCAACCAACGGGCTTTTTCACAGTAATGCGAGAGTGGGAATTGGTACAACGTACGCATGTAGTCTCCAAATTATTTTTTTAATTAAAAGCTTAGATAAATCTAAAAGTTAAGATTAATCCTGAGTAATCTTGTGTACTTTAGACATTCATCACCTGAATTACAATGTACTTTTTACTTCAATCGCTCGTCATATGACCCAATGCTTATTCTATGGTTATATCAGTTTCTTTATTCTTTATTCGTGATAGGAATAACAAAGCTAACTCTGACTAAGATTCAGACCTGATAAACTCAAAATAAATAATAAATTTCAATTATTTAACTTATATTCAATATTAAAAAACTTTGCGATTTTTATCCTAACAATATTTTTAGATAAGTTAAGCACAATAGTTCGTTTAATTTTTACCACAATATTGCTTAGCGTTTTGGTATCTATTAAAAGGTGCCAATATGTCTAGTTTGAATTCTTCTACCTCAGCCTTTGTGATCCAAAACGATCAACAAGCAATAAATGCAGCTTACCAAGTTGCTGATTTTGCTTTGGTAGAACGAAATATACGTGATCAACAACGAATTTTACCTGTTGATGTCATTCAAGAATTAAGCCTCAAAGGATTAGGCGGAATTCGTATTGCCAAAAAATATGGTGGCGCTCAAGTTTCAAATAAAACCCTTGCGCATGTTTTCCGTATTTTATCCAAGGCAGATGCCAGTGTTGGTCAGATTCCTCAAAATCAATTTGGCTTGTTAAATGCCATTGAGCATATTGCCAATGAACAGCAAAAACAGTTTATTTATACTGAAATTTTAAATGGTAAACGGCTTTCTAATGGTGGCCCAGAACGCAATACCAAAGATACCCGCACCATTGAAACACGTTTAGAACAGATCAATGGTCAATACCTTTTAAATGGTGAGAAGTTTTATTCAACGGGTTCATATTTTGCCGATTGGTTGGCGATACGTGCAATTCACCCAGATGGTCATATTGTTTTAACGATTATTGATGCAAAAGCTGACGGTGTTGAAATTGTTGATGATTGGGATGGCTTTGGACAACGTACAACAGCAAGTGGCACAGTGCGTTTAAAGAATGTTGTGGTTCATCCAGATCTTATTATGGATGAAAAACCACTTGCCGATGCGTCAAAATATCGTGGGGCGTACTCACAACTGATTCAGGTTGCGATTGATGTGGGCATTGCAGAAGCTGCCTTTGCAGATACTTTATCTGCAATCCATAAAGCACGCCCAATCATTGATGCCAATGTGGATAAAGCCAGTTTTGAAGCGTATACCCTACAAGAAGTCGGTAAGCTCAATATCTTACTCGATGCATCGATTTTATTGCTCGATGAAGCCTCAGAATATTTAGATCAGTTAGATTCACAAGACATCGTCAGTCCTGAACAAGCCAGTAAAGCCTCCATTATCGTCGCTGAGGCAAAAGTGTATGCCAATGATGCAGCACTACTTATTTCTGAAAAATTACTTGAATTGGGCGGTAGTCGTTCAAGCCTAGAAACTCATAATCTCGATCAACACTGGCGTAATGCTCGTGTGCATACCTTACATGACCCTGTGCGTTGGAAACTTCATGCCATTGGAAATTATTACTTAAATGGTACGCAAAATCAGCGCCATGCGTGGATTTAAAGTTAAACGACTTTGTTACTCATCAGGGAAATATATATGACAACTTATCAAGATATCAATAAAACATTGGATGTACACAATCATCCCTTTGCGCAAGCACATATTATTCAAAATGATCAAGAAGCTTTAGAAATCGCGCAACAGTTGAGTCAGCAATTTAAACAAAATGCAGTACTCCGTGATGCTGAAAGAATTTTACCATTTGATGAGGTTGAAGCTTTTAGTCAATCCGGGTTATGGGCGATCACAGTACCACGGCAATATGGTGGTGCAGAGGTCTCTAGTCATACTGTTGCTAAAATAATTGCATTATTCAGTGGCGTAGATGGCTCTATTGGTCAAATCCCACAAAACCATTTTTATGCACTAGAAGTATTACGTAATACAGGCACCGAGCAGCAAAAGAAAAAACTCTATAGCGAAGTACTTCAAGGCGCTCGTTTTGGCAATGCCCTCGCTGAATTTAAGACCAAGACTGCTGCACAAAAGCATACCCAAATTAGTCAAACTGAACATGGTTATGTGGTCAATGGGGAAAAGTTCTATTGCACGGGCAGTCTATTTGCCCATCGCATTCCGACATTAGTCCGTGATGCTGAAGAACGTGAATATTTGGCTTTTATTTCTGCCGATGCACAAGGCTTACAACGTATCAATGATTGGTCAGGCTTTGGACAAAAAACCACAGGCAGTGGCACCGTTAAATTCAATCAAGTTTTTGTGGAATCTGAATATGTCATTCGTTTTGACACCGCATTTTCTGAACCCACCCTCGTTGGGCCATTTGCACAAATTATGCATGCTGCGATTGAAACAGGCATTGCACGTGCAGCTTTTGAAGAAACAATAGAACGGGTTAAAAAAGCGCGCGCATGGATTGATGCCAATGTAGAACATGCAGACCAAGATCCACTGACCATTTATGAATTAGGCCGTGTTGCTGCGGATGTAAGAGCAAGTGAGGTTTTATTAAAACAAGCTGCTCAATCTATTGATGCGGCAAAACCACAACCTACAGTTGAAAATATTGCCAAAGCCTCACTAGATGTAGCTAAAGTCCGTGCACACAGTACAGAAACAGCATTAAAAGCGTCTTCAAAATTGATCGAGTTGGCTGGAAGTCGTGGTAGTCAACGTGCCGATGGTTTAGATCGACATTGGCGCAATGTACGGGTACATACACTGCATGATGCATCACGCTGGAAATATTATTTTATTGGAAACTATTTATTAAACAACATCCTTCCACCACGCAGAGGGACATTGTAATGACAAATACATCTCAACATACAGCACCTAAAAAACAAATCTTACTCAATGCTTTTGATATGAACAGTGTCGGCCATATCAATCACGGCTTATGGACCCATCCGCGTGATGAATCTCATCGTTTTAATGAGCTCAATTACTGGACTGATCTCGCTAAGACCTTGGAGCAAGGTTTATTTGATGGGCTGTTTATCGCAGACATTACCGGTGTTTATGATGTCTACCAGAATAGTATAGATTTAACCTTAAAAGAGTCCATTCAACTGCCGAGTCATGACCCATCTACCCTGATTTCCGCAATGGCAGCGGTAACCCAAAATCTAGGTTTTGGTGTGACCGTAAACCTAAGTTATGAAACACCGTACCAATTCGCACGGCGCTTCGCGAGTTTAGATCATCTGACACAAGGTCGGATTGGCTGGAATATTGTGACGGGGTATTTGGACAGTGCTGAACGCTTGATTGGACAAAAAGGTCTAAAAGATCATGACTTACGTTATGAACAAGCTGAAGAATTTTTAGAGCTTTGCTATAAGTTTTGGGAAGGTTCTTGGGAAAATGATGCAGTACAAAAAGATAAGCAAAAGCGTATTTTTACTGATCCTAAAAAAGTTCATCAAATTAACCATCAAGGGCGCTTTTATCAAAGCCAAGGTGTTTTCCAAGTCTCACCTTCACCACAGCGTACCCCTGTGCTCTTTCAAGCAGGCGCTTCACCACGCGGTTTAGCATTCTCCACACGTCATGCGGAATGTGTCTTTATTGGAGGTGATCAACCTGCAAAAATCAAACAACAAGTGGATAAGATTCGAGAATTGGCTGTGCAGCAAGGCCGTAATCCAGAAGATATTAAAATCTTTGTGGGAATCACAGTGGTTACAGCAGAAACAGATGAATTAGCTCAAGAGAAATTAGCTGAATATGCCCGCTATGCAAGTCCAGAAGCAGGTTTAGCACATTTCTCAAGTTCAGTCGGTATCGACCTATCCAAATATGCTGATGATGAGGCCATCCCATATCAACAAACCAATAGTATTGCTTCAGTCAATAATAAATTTAAGGAAAACCAGATCACGCCTAACGATCTTAAAGCACAGCATCAACTCGGTGGTCGTTATCCACTGATTGTTGCAAGTGGTGAAACAATTGCTGAAAAATTAATTCAGTTGATTGATGAAACAGGTATTGATGGCTTTAACCTAACGCGTACTGTTGCGCCTGAATCACATCATGACTTTATTCGTTTTGTGATTCCTGAACTGCAACAACGTGGCAGATTTAAAACCAAATATGAAAGTGGTTCTTTACGCAACAAAATCTTTAAACAGGGTGATCATTTAACCCAACAACACCCTGCTTCTGATTTTCGATGTCAAAAATCAAATCATAACAACAGCATCGAAACGGCAGATCGGCAAAAGCAAACTGCCTAAATAACCTAATCAGCAAACATGATGAATTGAATAATTTCACTTTAAGGGGTGTCACATGACTCAAATAAACTCACCTGCTAATGGTAATCCATCCAAAAAATCAGGCTCCAAGAATAAATTTATTTTGCTTGGCGTGATCATTATTGCCGTGATTGCAGGACTTTTTTATTGGAACCAACATAAAAAAGCCGGTTCAGAAGAAATCACCATTGGTATTAGCCCACCCTTTGCCAAGCCTTTACAAGTTGCAGCAGAGGAAGCCAAGAAACAAGGGATTCATATTAAACTGGTGGAATTTTCAGATTGGAACACACCGAATATCACACTAAATCATGGTGATATTGATGCAAACTATTTCCAACACCAACCATTTTTAAACAATGCGTTAAAAGAAACTGATTTTAAACTGAAACCGATTGCCACAGGTGTTGCAACTCATGTGGGCTTATATTCTAAAAAATATGATTCTTTAGCGGCGGTACCTGAAAATGCACGTGTAGTAATTCCAAATGACCCAGTCAACCAAGGTCGTGCACTGTTACTTTTACAACAGGCTAAACTCATCACCTTGAAAGATCCGAATAACCATTTATCAAACTTACAAGACATTAGCTCAAATCCTAAAAACTTTAAATTTATTGAAGTTGAAGGACCTCAAACTGCGCGTGCTGTAGATGATGCTGATTTAGTATTTAGCTACCCGCTTTATTTACGTCTTGCAAAAACCATTGATCCAAACAAAGCATTATTACTCGATGATAATACCAATACACGTTATGCCATCTTGTTTGTTGTAAAAGATGACTATGAGCAAAAGCACCCAGAAAAAGCCAAACAGTTAAAAGAGTTTGTAAAAATTTACCAAACTTCAGACAAGGTCAAACAGGCTTTAAATGATGATATTGGTGAAAATTTATGGTTCCCAGGTTGGAAATAAGGAATAACTCATGTCCCAAGTTTCCAAACTCAAAAACAAGAACCTGCTGATTGGTCTTGCTGTTGTCATCGTATTATTAGGACTTTTTGCCTATCGTTATGTACAAAATCAACAAAAGGATAATGTACTCACGATTGGCATTAGCCCACCTTATGCCGAATTACTACAAACGGTTGCCAAAGAGGTAGAGAAAGATGGTATCCATGTCAAACTGGTCGAATTTTCAGATTGGCAAGCACCCAATGTTGCGGTACAAAACCGTGACATTGACGCTAACTTTTTCCAACAAAGTGTATTTTTAAAGAATGCCATTAAGCAAACCAATTACGATTTGCATGCTTTTGGTACAGGTAGCGGCAGCCATGTCGGTTTATATTCAAAACAATATAAATCCTTAGCAGCCTTACCTCAAAATGCTAGTGTTGTCATCCCGAGTGACCCCGTTAACTCTGCGCGTGCTTTGATCCTGCTACATCGTGCTGGGTTAATTCAAATCAAAGACATCAACAATGAACTTTCCACACTTCAGGATATTGTTTCAAACCCTAAACAGTTGAAGTTTTTAGAAGTCGAAGGTCCACAAACAGCTTTAGCTTATGATGATGCAGATCTGATTTTTGGTTTTCCACATTACTTAAATATGGCAAAAAAAGCCGATCCGCATAGTGCCCTGTTTTTAGATCCCGTTGATAAAAAGTACGCCATTCTTTTTGTGACACGTACCGATTATCAAGACAAAAATCAAAAGTTAGAGAAATTTATTCAAGCTTTCCAAAACTCACAGCAAGTTCGAGATATTTTAGATAAAGATTTCGGCAAAGATATGTGGTTTGCAGGCTGGAAATAAGGAGAATAGAAATGGTGAGTTTCGGTTCGCATGTTGATTTTTCAGTCCCTCATATCAAAATTCGTGATCTGAATAAATACTATGATGGGCAAGATCAACAGATCCATGCGTTAAAAAATATCAACTTAGATATTCCTCAAGGCAAGATTTTCGGCATCATCGGTAAAAGTGGCGCAGGTAAATCTTCCTTAATTCGAACCTTAAATGGTTTAGAAGGTATTTCTGAGGGCAGTATTCATATTCATCAACAAAATTTGGCTGAACTCAGTCATGCTGAGTTGATTCAAACACGTCAAAGAATCGGGATGATTTTTCAGCATTTTAATTTAATGTCTGCCAAAACAGTTTGGGACAATGTGGCTTTGCCCTTAAAAATTGCCCATGTCGATAAAGCTGAAATTGAAACACGTGTCAACGATGTTTTAGAACTGGTCGGATTGGGAAATAAAGCGCATAACTACCCTTCACAGCTGTCTGGTGGCCAAAAGCAACGTGTTGGTATTGCTCGTGCGCTGGTGCATCATCCAGAAATATTATTGTGTGATGAAGCTACGTCTGCACTTGATCCTGAAAGTACCTCAGTGGTGTTATCCTTGCTGAAAAAAATCAATCGAGAATTGGGAATTACCATTGTTTTAATTACCCATGAGATGCAAGTGATTCGTGAAATTTGCGATCAAGTGGTGGTGATTGAACATGGTGAAATCGTTGAGTCAGGACAAGTCTGGTCCGTATTTTCACAGCCTCAGCAGAAAATCACACAAGAATTGTTAAACCTAGAACAACTCGATTTGCCCTTTCCTGTGCATACAGAGCTGCAACAAGATTCAACCCATAGCATTTTAAAACTACGTTATGAAACCGATCCGAAAAACTCACCTGATTTAGTGGAACTTTTTCAAGTTTTTGAAAAATCCGTACATTTATATCAAAGTCATATCGACAATATCCAAAACCATTTGATTGGAACGCTGATTGTCGGTACTGAACAAACCCATTTAGACCTGCATAATTTACAAGAAAGGTTAAAACATCAAATTGCGCAAATAGAGGTACTTGGCTATGCAAGACCAACTCATTGATTTATTGCTGACAGGAACCATAGATACCTTACTGATGGTTGGCGTATCTGCCATTGTTGCCTTTTTGATTGGCTTACCTTTGGCAGTGATTTTGGTCAATACATCTGAACAAGGGATTTATCCATCTAAAAAGATTAATCATGCATTAGGCACGGTGATCAACATTACCCGATCTGTTCCCTTTTTGATTTTAATGGTGGCGCTGATTCCTTTAACCCGTTGGATTGTCGGAACCAGTTACGGAGTCTGGGCAGCGGTTGTTCCATTAACTTTAGCCGCGACACCTTTCTTTGCCCGTATTGCAGAAGTTAGCTTACGTGAAGTTGATCAAGGTCTAATTGAAGCTGCACAAGCGATGGGCTGTAACCGTAAGCAAATCGTTTGGCATGTACTTTTACCTGAAGCGTTACCCGGCATTGTGGCAGGTTTTACAGTCACAATTGTCACCATGATTAACTCCTCTGCAATTGCGGGTGCAATTGGTGCTGGTGGCTTAGGTGATATTGCCTACCGTTATGGTTATCAACGCTTTGATATGCAAATGATGTTTGCTGTGATTGTGGTCTTGGTGGCTTTGGTCATGATCGTTCAGGCATTTGGTGACAGTTTGGCAAGTCAGTTGGATAAACGGAAGATTTAAGTTTTTCCAATTAACTTAATTCGCATCAATATAAATAAAATAGATTTCGCTTTTGCCTTGTTGAATGATACAAGGCTTACCCATCTGTAGGGCGACATGGATGTCGTCGTTAGACGAAGGATAGTAACTTTACTTAATTGATCCACTTATAAAAATTATGCTAAATCAATTGTCACTCCCCTAGAATGCTCATTTTGTTCAATAAAAGTGCTGATCTCAGGCAAATATGTAGCACTTGATATATTTGAGATGATCTGATTTTAAAACTTATAGGTCGTAGACCTGACTTTGTCATGGCTTTCATGTAAAATCATCCGCAATTTTTATATAACACTTTGTGAGTTATTTCATGGGTTTTAATTGCGGTATTGTCGGCTTGCCGAACGTTGGTAAATCTACACTTTTCAATGCATTGACTAAAGCTGCTATTGCTGCGGAAAACTTCCCATTCTGTACCATTGAACCAAATACAGGCATCGTACCTGTACCTGATCCACGTTTAGACAAATTAACAGCTATTGTTAAACCACAACGTGTTATTCCAACTACGATGGAATTTGTGGATATTGCAGGTTTAGTTGCGGGTGCATCTAAAGGCGAAGGTTTGGGTAACCAATTCCTTGCAAACATCCGTGAAACTGATGCAATTGCTCACGTTGTACGTTGTTTTGAAGATGAAAACGTAATTCATGTAAATGGTAAAATTGATCCATTAGATGATATTGCAACGATTAATACTGAACTTGCACTTGCTGACTTGGAAACTGTAACTAAAGCAGTTACCCGTTTGGCAAAATCTGCAAAAAGCGGTGATAAAGAAGCCCTTGCAACAAAAGCAGTTTTAGAAAAAATTCTACCTTTACTTGATGAAGGCAAGCCAGCTCGTGCAGCTGATTTAGATGATGATGAACGTAAACTTGTGCGTGGTTTTGGTTTAATGACATTAAAACCAACCATGTATATTGCAAACGTTGCAGAAGATGGTTTTGAAAACAACCCACACCTTGAAGCTGTGAAAAAGTTAGCTGCTGAGGAAAATGCAATCGTTGTTCCGCTTTGCAACCAAATCGAAGCTGAAATTTCATTGTTGGATGATGAAGATCGTGCTGAATTCCTTGAAGCATTAGGTATGGAAGAACCAGGTTTAAATGTGGTGATTCGTGCAGGTTATAGCTTACTTGGCTTACAAACTTACTTTACAGCAGGTGTTCAAGAAGTACGTGCTTGGACTGTAAAAGTGGGTGCAACTGCACCTCAAGCTGCGGGTGTAATCCACACTGACTTTGAGAAAGGCTTTATTCGTGCAGAATGTATCGCTTATGATGATTTCATCCAATACAACGGTGAAAACGGCGCTAAAGAAGCAGGAAAATGGCGTTTAGAAGGTAAAACTTACATCGTTCAAGATGGTGATGTCTTGCACTTCCGTTTTAACGTATAAGCAGATCTCATGCTTTGATGAGACAGGTTGAAGACTTCTTCAACCTGTTTTTTTCATCATAGAATCTTTCGCTGGTTTTAGTTTGGTTTATAAATGTCTGACGAATATTTAAAACTTGTTTTCTAAATGTAGATTCAACGATCTGTTGATTGATTTGCGGATCACTTTGACCATTCGCCTTATCGATCTAATTTTAACTCCGCTTTTTAATGAAACACGTATTCAGGTTTTTATAAAAAAATATCAACATTTAAAATTATAATATTCCAGTAAATATACGCGATATTTATTCACAGCATAAAACGCGCCAAGCGTCTATCGCTAAGCCCCTGCCTCAATTGATCATATCTATTTTGAAATCAGCTACACAATAATAAAGTTAAGTTGGTTGCACTTTTGATGCTCATATATAATAATGATAATTATTAGCATTATCACTATACTTAACATCACAGGATTGATTCATGGCTTACTCGCTTCCACAACTGCCTTATGCATACGATGCACTTGAACCTAATATTGATACAAAAACAATGGAAATCCACCATACCAAGCACCATCAAACCTATATCAATAATATCAATGCCACAATTGAAGGCACAGCATGGGACAAGTTGTCGATTGAAGAACTTGTTTCAAAAGTGAATGAGGTTCCTGCTGATCTTAAAAATAGCGTGATTAATAATGGTGGTGGACATGCTAACCACTCTTTATTCTGGACAGTAATGAGCCCTCAAGGTGGTGGAGAGCCGATTAAACAAATCGCTGAAGCAATTGACAGAGATATTGGCAGTTTTGAAAACTTTAAAGAAGCCTTTACTAAAGCAGCACTGACACGATTTGGTAGTGGCTGGGCATGGTTAAGCGTAACCCCTGAAAAGAAAGTCATCGTAGAAAACAGTGCCAATCAAGATTCACCACTGATGAATGGCAATATCCCGATTCTGGCTTTAGATGTCTGGGAACATGCTTATTATTTAAAATACCAAAACCGTCGTCCCGAATATATTGCGGCATTTTATAATGTTGTGAATTGGGAAGAAGTGAATCGCCGTTATTTAGAAGCAATCCAATGAAATACTATACAGACCATATGACGATGCCAATGCACAATTCTTCACTGATTAAAAAAATAAAATTTTATATTGGTTGCGCCATTTTTTTCTTTGGTTTAGTGATATTTATCAAAGAATTCTTATTCTAAAACAAACAAAAATATAGAAGTCGATACCCTTTAAGTCAGTTTAAATTACTGACTTAAAGGGTTTTATCATGAACCAGATTCTTTATCTTTCAAATTATTTCGCGTGTAAAGCGTCTAATGATTTTTCATCCATTGCAGTACGTTGTTTTCTGGCTTCTGCTAGCATTTTTTCTTGTAAATCTTTACGAAAACCCAGCAAGAATACAAACTCAGCTAAGACAAATAATGGACCAATCGCTAAACCGACTAAATCATCAACAAATGCAGGTTTTTTCTTTTCATAAAAATGCCCTACAAATTGGAATACCCATCCTACAACAAAAGTACCAATGCTGATACTTAGCCAAGCTCCCATGCCTAATTGAGCAATTTTATAGGCAAATGGATAGGCTACTGCATAAATAAGCAACATTAAAAAGCCGAATAATTTATCCAGACTAAAATAATAAATCACACTTAAAACCAATAGAATCAATGCCAAAGTGATTTCAAAACCTGAAAGCATCACCCCTGCTCTAGCCGTTAGACACATGATTGAAAATACGATCATCGGAATACCAATAAAATGCGTAAATACATTTTTATGGTCTAAATGATAAGCTGCGTACTGGCTAAGAAGTTGCTCTAATCTGTTCATTTTAGCGTCCTTGTTAATCTCTTCATTTCACTATATAAAAGCGCTAAGATAAAAGTTGTCGTCTAGCTGACAAGTTGAATTGATTTTTCATTTAAATTTGCAAAGAAGTAAATAACAACAGCTTTCACAATAAATTTATTGATACATTATGGCCAGTGACTCTGTCATATTCACGCTAAATTGCTACCCTTAAAGGAGGATTGTAAATGGTTCTACTCAGTGCTTATCGCTACTGATTTTATCTAAGGAACTTTCTATCTTACTGACTATGCTGTTAGATATATTTGAAAATCAAAGCAAAGATTAACAATGATACATAAAAGGACATATTGTGCTGAATTCAACGGACCTTGAATTATTATCAAAGAATTTATGGTATTCACAACTGCCTATTCCTTTTCAACAATTGATTCAACAACAAGCCCATTATCAAAAATTTGAGCGTGATCAAGCGATTTTCAGATCAGGCGATCTATTTAATGGCATCTATGCGGTCTTAGATGGTCGGGTACGCTTAGGCTATATTGATATTGAAGGAAATGAATCCGTTGCTGCTATTGCAGAACCGATTATGTGGTTTGGAGAAATTTCTTTGGTGGATCAGCAACCACGTTCTCATGATGCCATTGCTGTTGGAAAATGTTTAATTTTACATCTCCCCAGCCAAGCGATTCAGAAAATTTTAAATGACTATCCGCAATATTGGTTCCATATCGCCCAATTGACCAGTCAAAAACTTCGCTTTGCTTTTTTAGAACTCATTTCAATTCAAACCCAGCATATACGACAACGATTAGCTCAGCGTTTGATGTTTATCTTAAACGGCTATGGCAATCATATCTGTATTGAAAATAACATCATTCATTTATCTCAAGAACAATTGGCATTGCTGCTCAAATGCTCACGTCAGACCATTAATCAAGAATTACATTTACTCGAACAACAAGGTGTTTTAAAAATTGCCTTTAAAAAAATAGAAATATTAGATATCAATCAATTACATTCTATTGCTCACTCACTAGGCCAACTCTAATTTAACTCATCACTTTTCCACTTTTAGACAAATATTAAATTCACCTTAAACAGCTGGAATATATAATCATTTTATAAATAAAATATACAAATAACCTATTCTACTTTATGAAAAATACAATTATATTTTAGCGAGGCGCTAATGCCATCTCAATAAAAGTTGAAATAAATGAAAAAAATCACAACATTGCTCACAGCGGGATTATTCACTGTACTTAGCGCTTCTGCTTTTGCTTGCCCTAAAGGTACAACATTGGTTGGTGGTACAGGCCCAAACCATAAAGGTGGCAAATGCGTCGCTGCAAATCCTGCAGCTCAAGCGACTCAAAAAGCGACGGCTGCAAGCACAAAAGCCAAAGCTGATGCAACTCAAGCAAAAGACAAAAGTGTAGCTGCAACAAAAGCTGTTGAAGCGAAACCGAAAGAAGCAGCAACAAAGCTAAAAACTGAAACTGCTGCAAGCAAAGCAAAAGCTGAAGCAACAACCAAAGCAGTGAAAAATGACGCTGCTGCAAAATCAACTGCTGCTAAAGACAAAGCAGTGAAAACAGCATCGACCAATCCGTTAAAACCTTAAGTAACACCGAACGTACTGAACATAGATCTGTATCAATAAAAAAATGGCGCATATTTGCGCCATTTTCTAGGGTCTGTTAAAAAATATTATTATTTGCTTTGGTATTGCCTAAACTTGGATTTTCAATAGCATCTTTGCATTGGGCTTTATCACGTTCATATTGCGCTTGATTTTTTTGCATTTCACCATCTTTTTCCAATGTCGATCTTGCCCAAGTATCTAAACTGGTCATGGCTTTACGACACAAAGCGTATTTACCTTCTGTCACTGAATCGGTCATTTTGACATTGATACGCCAGTCGGTACTTAATTTCCGTAAAGGTTTACGTACATTGTCTTCAATCAAATTCAATTGCTTACGGTAGACAAAGGGTTCCACCTGATTAATCAGTTTCCATGCTTCATTGGCATAGGTTGTCGCATCATTGGTTAGTTTTGGCGCAGCTTTAATTTCAACTTTTTCTTTAGGTTCAGAAGATGAATTACCACATGCTTGTAAACCTAAAACACCTAACACCAAGGTCATACTCAATAATAATTTCGACTGATTTGCGAACATAAAGTTACGCCTAAATAAACATTTCGCTACTATGCTAGTAAATTCGGGTAGAATACACAATCTTGATTTTACCTTTTGTTTTACTCTCGTTTTAGGTGTCCTGTGTCAGAGCACAATCCCTCAGTCCAAACTGCTGGCTTTTGGCAAGGCGCTAAAGACAGTCAAGCCATCATCTTTACTTATCTGCCTGTATCTTTTGCCTTTGGTGTATCTGCGACCCAATTTGGTTTTAGTGCATGGGAAGCCTTATTTCTATCTTGTTCTATGTACGCTGGTGCTAGCCAATTTCTTGTGGTTGCATTATTGGGCAGTGGCACATCTATTTGGATGACAGCACTTACAGTCATTGCACTGGATATTCGCCATGTACTTTATGGGCCAGCCTTACAAAACCTGATTCAAGACCGTTTAAACCTAAAAAAGACCGCAGTATGGGCATGGGGTTTAACCGATGAAGTTTTTGCGGCTGGAATGATTAAACTTTCCCAACGTCGTCAGGAATGGTCAGAGTCTTGGATGTTAGGACTCAGCTTGTTTAGCTGGATGTCATGGGCCTTAGGTTCATTTTTAGGTGGTTTATTTGCAGATCAAGTCAGCGACTTGCCGCAATTTTTACAAGCCGCTTTAGACTTCTTGTTACCTGCATTGTTCTTAAGCTTCTTACTGGCAGCCTTTGAGAAAAAACATACTTTTGTGGTTGCCGTATCTTTAGTGGTTTCCGCATTGGCCTGTTATTTTATCAACATGTCGGCAGCAATTTTTATTGGGATTGCATCTGGGATTTTAGCGGGATTATTTAAACATTATGTTTTAAAGCAAACTGATGAAGTGAGTATTTAAAATGGATTTACAGATTATCTTGGTGGGGATATTGGTCGGTATTGCAAATTTTGCTTCACGCTTTGGTCCATTCTATCTGCTGCAAAAAAGCCAACAACACACACAAACTCGTGGCGCAACATGGTTAAAAATTGCATTAGGCAGTATTGGAGTTGCAGCAATCAGTTCAATGTTAATTGTCGCCACTCTTCCACCATTGATCGAAACTCCAAATAAAAGTTTTGCGATGTTGGTGGGCTTTCTTGTACTCACAGGATTGTATTTTAAATTTAAAAGAATCGTTTTGGCGACACTCACAGCAGCATTGGCCTATGGCTTGGTCTATACCTATCTGTAGTTTTGTTGATTAAAGCATATTTTAATGCATCAGCAGATCAGCGTGTAAATTTAAAGTCTTTCGGATTTAAAATGCTTTCATCTAATTAATTTACAATAAAAAACCATGTAAATTAATTAGTTGTGTATGATTGCTTTCAAATAAAATATTTAAAATACGCAACTTGATATGTTTATCGCACACTTACCTTCTGGCTATATACTGGCTAAACTTTTACTCAAGAAATTTAAACAGACAAAAATCACCAATAAAGCTTTTTTTACGCTGATTATGCTTGGTGCAATTTTTCCTGATATTGATCTATTCTATTTCTATTTATTCGATCATAGATCGGTACATCACCATAAGTATTTTTTACATTGGTTTTCATTTTGGATTCCAATCTTTCTAATCGCTTTATTTTATTTCATCCATTCAAAATACACGGCTAAACCTGCCCTGATGATCAGTCTTTTTTCGGGTGCTGCCCTGCTACATATCGGCTTGGATACTTTTGTAGGTGATGTTTGGCTTTTTGCACCGTTTATTGATCAACCCTATGTGTTTTTTGAAGTCAGCTCACGTTATCAGCCGTGGTGGCTAAACTTTATTCTGCATTGGTCGTTTTTTGTAGAATTACTGATCTGCCTCATTGCGTTGATTCTGTTGGTTCGTAAAAAGAATTCATCAAAAATTATTGATCAGTTTTCTTGCGCAAATTCAAAGCCACTTCATTTGTAGTGGCAAACCGCCTATAAGCTAAAAACTTTATAAAAAAATCTGTTAGACAATATCATTATTTTATGTCAATCAGCCCTTAACACACGCCTGAGTTCTGCTATGCTAACAGTCCATAAGACAAGCATGGAAGAATAGCATGAGCGTTACTATTGGTACCCCACTTCAATCATCTGCATTTAAAGTTTTACTGTTAGGTTCAGGAGAGCTTGGTAAAGAAGTGGTGATTTCATTACAACGACTTGGTGTTGAAGTTCACGCGGCAGACCGCTACGAAAACGCACCTGCCATGCAAGTTGCTCATTTCTCTTATGCCTTAAACATGGCAGATGCAACAGAATTAAAAGCTTTAATTGAAAAAGTAAAACCCAATCTTATTGTTCCAGAAATTGAAGCGATTGCTACTCAAGTATTAGTCGAAATCGAACAACAAAATATTGCAACCGTGATCCCTTCGGCAAAAGCAGTGAATTTAACCATGAACCGTGAAGGGATTCGTCGTTTAGCGGCGGAAGAACTTGGTTTACCCACTTCCGCTTACCGTTTTGCCAATACCTTAGAAAGCTTCCGTTCTGCATGTGATGACATTGGTTATCCGAACTTTGTTAAACCTGTAATGTCTTCCTCTGGTAAGGGGCAATCTCGTGTCAAAGAATATGCAGAAGTAGATGCGGCTTGGGAATATGCTCAAACTGGCGGTCGGGTAAATCAAGGTACAGTCATCGTTGAGTCACAAATTGACTTTGATTTTGAAATCACCTTACTCACTGTACGTTCGAAAAATCCAGAAACAGGTGAAATTGAAACCGCTTATTGTGACCCAATTGGGCATCGTCAAGATTCAGGCGACTATGTAGAAAGTTGGCAGCCCCAAGCAATGACAGAAGCAGCTTTAAATGAAGCCAAACGCATTGCCAATAAAGTCACTGTAGCACTTGGTGGCTGTGGGATTTTTGGGGTAGAACTGTTTGTAAAAGGTGATAAAGTATGGTTTAGTGAAGTATCACCGCGTCCACACGATACAGGCTTAGTCACACTTGCATCACAATTCCAAAGCGAATTTGAATTACATGCACGTGCAATTTTGGGTTTACCTGTCAATACTGAACGACATAGTATTGCTGCAAGTGCTGTAATCTATGCAGGTGTAGATGCAAAGAATCTTTCATACGCTGGCTTAAATCTTGCTTTGCAAAATCCTGCGACAGACTTACGCCTGTTCGGTAAACCTGAAGGATTTAAACGTCGTCGTATGGGCGTGGCAACAGCACGTGCTGAAACAACAGACCAAGCACGTGAACTTGCACAAGAAACGGCTGCAAAAGTCACTGTTCATTTAAACAACTAGCCAATATATTTGCGGACAAGACATCCATGATCAACACCTCTCCTCTGTTGGAATATGTAACTGATATACATGACATTAAAGCGATTAATCAATGGCGTAGCGATGTTGAGCAACAGTTAAATGAGGCCTATGATCATGGTACAACAATACGCGAAATTGTCCGTACCCGTTCAAATGTGGTAGATGAAGCCCTTATGTTTCTCTGGAAGCATTCAGGGCTAGATCAAACAGATCTCGGTTTATTTGCTGTTGGTGGCTATGGGCGACGCGAAATGTTGCCCTATTCCGATGTCGACATCATGATTCTTTCAGAAGAAGATCTTTCCCCTGAACAAGAACAAACGGTGACGCAATTTATTTCTACACTTTGGGATGTGGGGAATTTTAAACCGGGTGTCAGTGTACGTACCATCCGAAGTTGTTTTGAACAAGCCACCAATGATCTCACTGTGGCAACCTCGCTGATTGAAGCGCGATTAATTATTGGCAATCAACATCTGGCAAGATGGCCTCGTCGTGTCGTTTCCCAAACTTGGACAGATAAGACTTTCTTTGATGCCAAGATGGATGAACAAGCGCAACGTTATGCGCAACATAACAATACTGAAAGTAATTTAGAACCCGATATTAAAAATGCACCCGGTGGTATTCGGGACATTAACCAAATTGGCTGGATTGCCAAACGGCATTTCCGAGTCAATCGTATTTACGACTTGGTTCATTTGGGTTTTATTTCTGAATTTGAATTGGGCGTCCTAGAAGAAGCTGAAAACTTTCTTTGGGAAATCCGCCATCATTTACACCGTTTAACCAAACGTGATGAAAATCGCCTATTGTTTGATTATCAACGTGATATTGCAGCTAAATTTGGCTATACACGAGAAGATGATCATCATCCAAATTATCCAATTGAACAGTTCATGAAGCGTTATTATCGTACCGCGCAACAGGTTTCGACCTTAAATGAAATGTTATTGGCTTATTTTAATGAATCGGTGATTACCCCACGCTTACCCGACTATGAACGTAAAATCGAAAATATTAACGAACATTTTAAATTGGTTGATGGCAAGCTTGCCGTTCAACAACATAAAACCTTTTCAGAAAATCCAAGCGCTATTTTAGAAATTTTCTATATCTTAGCGAATCGCCCTGAAATCGAGGGTATTCGTGCACGTACACTGCGTCTTTTGACTTTAGCAGCAAAACGCATTGATCAAGCATTTCGTGATAATCCAACCCATCAAGCATTATTCATGGCGATCATCCGCTCTCCATATCGTTTATATGAAACCATGGTGGCAATGAAGCGTTATGGTGTATTAGGAAATTATATTCCTGCATTTGGTCAAATCATGGGGCTGATGCAATATGACTTGTTCCATATTTATACCGTCGATGCACATACCTTACTGTTAATTCGTAACTTAAATCGTTTTAAAGAACCCAGCTTTGCCAAAGACTATCCTGTTGTCAGTTCTGTATTTCAACGCTTAGTCCGCCGTGACATCGTATTCCTTGCTGCATTATTCCATGATATTGCCAAAGGCCGTGGTGGAGATCACAGTGAACTTGGCGCTGAAGATGCAATTGAATTCTGTCTTGCGCATGGGTTTACTGAGCGCGAATGTAATCTGGTTGCTTGGCTCATCCAAAACCATTTACTGATGTCGATGACCGCACAGAAAAAAGATATTTCTGATCCAGATGTGGTGAAAGAGTTTGCTGAAAAGCTTGGTGATATGGAGCATTTAGATTATCTCTATACGCTGACGGTTGCCGATATCAATGCCACCAATCCAAAACTTTGGAATACATGGCGCTCTTCTTTGATGCGTCAACTCTATACCCATGCGCGTGATGTGATTCGTTCTGGTTTGGGTCGACCTGTTGATTATCAAATGCTGATTGAAGATACCAAATTCTCTGCAAGCGAAGTCTTGGTGGATGAGTTTCCACTCGATCAAGTTGAAAAGGTTTGGCAAGAGCTTGGGGACGAATACTTCCTTAAAGAATCCGCAGATGAAATTGCATGGCATACTCGCGCCATTTTGCAACACGGCGACAACCCTGCACCATTGGTGCTCATGCGTGCGCACCGTAAAGCAGCACAAGATGCTGTACAGATCTTTATTTATACTCAAGACCAACCCAATCTGTTTGCCACTACAGTGGCAATTTTGGATCGTATGAATCTGGATGTCCAAGATGCACGGATTATCACTGCAACCAAAGCTTTTAGTTTAGATACTTATGTGGTCTTGGATCGTTTCGGTACCTTATTAACCGATCCTGAACGTGAAGAAACAGTCAAACAGGCGTTAATTAAAGCCTTAAGCGAATCAGATAAATATCCGGGTTTGATGCAACGTCGTATTCCACGTCAACTTCGCCACTTCGATATTGAAAATACCGTGGATGTAACACTTAACGAAGCTTTGCAGCAAAATATGGTAGAAATCTCTACCCTTGACCAACCTGGCTTACTTGCACGCGTTGGTGGTTTATTTATGATGCAAGGTTTAGACATACATTCTGCTAGAATCGCCACGCTGGGTGAAAAAGCAGAAGATATTTTCTTTGTCACCAAAAAAGATGGCACCCCCCTCACTGAAGCTGAGGCTGAAGTCTTTACCGCAAAATTAAAAGCGGCATTAGATGAAGCATCAAATCAAATCTGTGGGCAACATTAATCTTACTTTCTATCGTGGTAATTGTTTCATGAACTCTAGTTTGTCTTTATTACATCCTTATCCATTTGAAAAGTTAAGCCAGCTTTTTCAGGATGTAAAACCTGCAGATTTACCTTTGATCCCACTTTCAATTGGAGAACCAAAGCATCCTGCTCCTGAGTTTGTGAAGCAAGCGATCATTGATAATTTTCAGCACCTTTCAACTTATCCAAACAGCAAAGGTTTACCTGAACTTCGTGAAAGTATTGCTCAGTGGCTAACCCGTCGTTTTAAACTGAATGCGATCAGTGCGGAAGATCATGTCCTTCCGGTAACAGGTACACGTGAAGGGATTTTCTCCTTTGTACAGGCCTTGATTAATCGTGATGATGCACCTTATGTAGTAATGCCTAATCCGTTCTATCAGATTTATGAAGGTGCGACACTTTTAGCTGGTGCCAAGCCATACTTTGTCAACTGTACCGAAGACAACAATTACCTCGGTGATTTTGATGCTGTACCTGCTGAAGTTTGGGAAAAAACTGCACTTTTGTTTGTTTGTACGCCGGGAAATCCTACTGGTGCGGTACTTTCAAAAGCACAATTTAAAAAGCTCATTGCACTTTCTGACCAATATGACTTTGTGATTGCGTCTGATGAATGTTACTCAGAATTGTGGTTTGATGAAGCACCGATCGGCTTATTGGAAGTCTGTGCTGAATTAGGTCGTGACGACTATAAAAATTGTATCGTATTCCATTCTCTGTCTAAGCGTTCAAACCTACCGGGTATGCGCTCAGGTTTTGTTGCTGGGGATGCAAACTTACTTAAACCTTATTTAAAATTCCGCACTTATCACGGCGCTGCAATGCCAGTCCAACATCAATTGGCTTCAATTGTTGCTTGGAACGATGAAACACATGTTGAAGAAAATCGCAGACTGTATCGTGCCAAATTTGATTTGTTCCAAAATGAACTCGGTCATCTTTTACCATTACAAAAGCCTGATGCAGGCTTCTATTATTGGTTAAAAGTCGATCATGATGAAAACTTTGCCAAAATGTTAATGGAAAAAGCCAACATTAAAGTTTTACCAGGGCGTTATTTGTCTCGTGATACTGAACAAGGCAATCCTGGTGAAGGTCATGTTCGTATGGCATTGGTCGCAGATATTGCTCAATGTGAGCAAGTGATTCAACGTCTAAAAACCATTTTATAAAAATATACTGTTATAAAAAATGCCCCAAATTTGGGGCATTTTTTTATGGTGTTTAAAAATCAAATGCCGCACTTAACATGAATGTACGAGGTTGCCCAGCGACCAAATAGCCGTTCTCGGTATTGGAGCTACTATTGATGTTGTCGAATAGACCAACTGATGACCAATAGTTTTTATCGAAGACATTATTTACACGGAAATTAAAAGTTGTCGGTGTCTGCCCCAACTGAGTTTTATACGTCGCGCCAAGATCTAAAGTCGTCCAATCACCTACTTTCAATTTATTGTTTAAACTCGCATAAGTCGAACCTGAATAAGTAACTTGAGCATTTAAAGACACATCTTGGACTGTTGGCAATTCCCAATCAGCACCAACATTTGCTTGAAATTCTGCAACACCCACTTCCTTTTTATTATCGTAGTTAGCATTACCTGTATTTTTTTGCTTTGCATCAATCCAAGTTGCACCACCCAACACTTTTAAAGAATCCGTCAATTGACCAAAAGTATTGAGTTCAACACCACGATGTACATATTTACCCGCATCACTAAAAATACTGTTTTCAAGTACTGCGCGCTGCTTATCTATATCAAACAAACTTAGGCTTGCACCAAACTGATCATTTTCATATTTGGCACCAATTTCTTTTTGTTTAGCAACGAATGGTTTGAGTGTTGTAGTTTCTTTCGTCGTTGAATTGGTATTACTCAAACCTTTAGCTAAAGATTCAATATAATTTGCATAAACCGAAACTTCAGGCAGAATTTTATAACTTAGCCCCAAAGCAGGGGTAAACTTACTTTCATCATACCCACCTGATTTAATTGAAGTTCCATAATTATAATTTTCTTGCATGATGGTTTGATAACGTCCACCGAGCATGACTGTTAATTTATCATCTAAGGCTTTGAGGTTATCGCCAATGGCAATACTTCTTAAACGCGTCCGAGTCGTTAATTTAGGTGTATCTAAATTATTCCCAAACAACGCATTTTGTGAATAAGCAGGTTGATCATACTGGATTGGATTATAGATATTGTTGGCTAACGTATTGTTATAGTCCATCACATAAGCATTGCGGGTGTTCTGTTGAAATGCCGATGCAGATAGCACTAAATTATGTTCAATTGAACCTGTGTTTACTTTACTACGCACACCAACTTCACCAGTATTGACCATATCTACACGCGCATTGTCAAATCGATAAATGGTTCCCGCACCTGTTGTCTGATTGGTCAATGTCATATTTGCTAAACTGTTTTGCTCTTCGCCATGTCGAAAACCATAAGCAGCATAAGCTGTTAAATTATCTGCTAAATCATATTCAGCACGATAACTTCCGAATACATCCTCTTCATTTGAATACGTCCATTTTTGTGCAAAGTTATCTGAGCCATCAATTGCTTTCGGAATCTCGGTAATACCCGCGCCTAAAGTCACGTTTGGACGAGTCGCTTTTAAACGATTATTCACATAACCCATATCGCCAGAAAGACGTAAACGATCACCACGGTAATCCAAACCTATAGAAGCTAAGCCTAAAGATGCTTCTTCATTATCAACAGCAGTATCACCGCCATGATATGCTGTGTTTACTCGTACGCCGAATTGTTGATCTTCACCAAAACGGCGAGAAATATCATTGGCAATATAACCGCCATTAAAGTCCGTACCTACTGTGACACGATTAAGTGGTTCGTTACTTGCACGTTTCGGCAATAAGTTAATTGCACCACCAATCCCACCATTACTTGGCATTGCTCCATTTAAAAATGAGGATGCCCCTTTTAATACTTCAACACGTTCAAACAGCTCTGCAGGAATATACTGACGTGGTAAAATTGAATATAAGCCATTATAGGCTGTGTCGTCTGAGCCCAAGTTAAAGCCACGAATATAATAATTTTCTTGGAAATTACCAAAACCGCGTCCGACACGAACACTTGGATCCGCTTTTAAAACATCCCCAACACTTTTTGCTTGTCGCTCTTGAATATATTGATTGGTATAGCTGGTTAGATTAAACGGTGTATCTATATTTTTCTGATTGCCAAATATCCCAACTTTACCACCAGAAGCCACCTGCCCTCCAGCAAATGCTGGCATTAAACCCTCTGCTGATGCATCTGCACTTGCGACTACTGTAATCGTACTCAGTTGTTTTGCATTACCATTGCTCGACTGAGGCAATGAAGCATCTTGTTGTTCAGCATGCGCAATTGCAGCACTTGTCGCCACTGCAATCATCACAATTAAGGGTTTAATTTTTCGCATAGGAGGCTCTAAAACAGTCATCTAAATTAAGCCGCCATATTAAATGATAATCACTCTTAGTTAAACTTACTTTCTCATTTTGTAAGCGTGATTTTTTAAATAAAAAAGCAATATCTCATGGTATTTATTTATTAAAAAATATTATAAATTGTGAATGGTCTTGTAGTTTTTATACAAAATTATGCTGATCTTGATGGTTTCTATATTAAAAACATATAAATAATTTTAACCGGTCAAGCCATCTAATAATCAAGGCCTTAAAACAACAAATATCACTAACTTCAACGGCCTCTCTATAGCAAAATTTATCCGCTTAACTTTCAAAAAATCACATTAAGCGCTGTATTGCAACTTGACCAAACATAGAGCCTTTAGAGATACTCAACTTATCTCTACTCATTTAAAAAACTAAAATGAAATCGCATGACCCAATGAAAAAAAAGCGCATAAACTCAAAACTCGGGATCATTATTGCAATTATTTTTATTGTGCTAATCGTAGCTTTTATTGGATGGAAATCTTCAAATAAAAAGCAGCCTTCTCCAGAAAATGCAGCAACATCCGCTTCTAGCGCAAAACCAGCACTGACTGTAACGGTGATACAACCCGAGCTACAAAACTGGAAGCAAAACTTTACAGCCAATGGCAATATTGCTGCATGGCAAGAAGTGGTGATTGGCAGTGAACTTTCGGGGCAACGAATTACCAAAGTCAATGTCAACGTTGGAGATAGCGTACAACGTGGGCAAGTTTTGGCTGAAATTAACAGTGAAAGTATTCGTGCTGAATTGGCGACAGCAAAGGCCAATTATGCAGAAGCGAAAGCTGTGCTAGCTGATGCCAGTATCAATAATCAACGTATTCAACAACTCAAAAACACTGGCGCAATTTCACAACAAGAAGCGACAAAATACCTGACTTCTCAAAGTACAGCACAAGCCCGCTTAGATGCAGCCAAAGCCCAAATTGACAGTAATCAGCTTCGTTTAACTCAAACCCAAGTGATTGCACCCGATCATGGGGTTATTTCAGCACGTACAGCAACAGTTGGCTCATTGGCACAAACGGGACAAGAACTGTTCCGTTTGATCCGTGATAACCGTTTGGAATGGCGTGCCGAAGTAACCTCGACAGACTTATATAAACTTAAAAAAGGCATGACAGCGCATATCACCTCACCTGATCCTAGCCGTTCAGCCGTTTCAGGTAGCGTTCGGATGATTGCACCAGTCATTGACCCGCAAACACGTTATGGCTTGGTCTATGTGGATATACCTACCACTGATGCTGTTCGTATGGGTATGTTTGTCAAAGGTGAGTTTGATCTAGGCGAAAAGCCAGCACTAACAGTGCCTCAAACCGCAGTACTTTTACGTGATGGTTTTTCTTATGTGTTTATTGTCAATAAAGATAATCGAGTAACTCAACAGAAAGTCACACTTGGTCGACGTTTAAATGATCGTGTTGAAATTGTTGATTTAGCAGCAAACACTCAACTGGTTGCCTCTGGAACAGGATTCTTGTCAGATGGTGATTTAATCAAACGTGGGCAAGCGATTCCAGATACACCATTGACCAAACAACTCGTTAGCACGCAGGAGAAATAACATGAATTTCTCCGCTTGGTCGATTAAAAATCCGATTCCCGGTATCTTGCTTTTTATCATGCTTGGTTTAGCGGGTTTGATGTGTTTCCATTGGATGAAAATACAACAATTTCCCGATATTGAATTACCAATGGTCACGGTCACAGCGGCTTTACCCGGTGCAGCACCGCCGCAACTGGAAACAGAAGTTGCACGTAAAATTGAGAACTCGATTGCAACTTTACAGGGACTTAAAAATCAATATACCAATATCCAAGATGGTGTAGTCACCGTAACTGCAGAGTTTCAACTGGAAAAACCACTGCAAGAAGCTGTTGATGATGTCCGTAACGCGGTTTCACAAGTGCGTTCAGATTTACCCGCAGATCTTCGTGATCCAATTGTCAGTAAAATCAACCTTTCAGGTTCACCAATTCTCACCTATACCATTCAGTCCCCTCGTATGGATGAGGAAGCGTTGTCTTGGTTTGTAGATTATGACGTTGCGCGTGCAATGTTAAAAGTCAAAGGCGTTGGTGCTGTTTCTCGTGTAGGCGGCGTCACGCGTCAAGTTGATGTTGAATTAGATCCTGAAAAACTCTTAGCATTAAATGCCACAGCAACAGACATCACCCGACAATTACGCCTTGTTCAACAAGATGCATCTGGCGGACAAACCAAAATAGGCGGCAGTGAACAGTCTATTCGTACCATTGCCACAGTAAAAACTGCTGCTGAAATTGCAGCAATGGATATTGCCTTGAGTGATGGTCGCCATATTCGGCTGGATCAAGTTGCCAGCATTCGTGATGGCATTGCTGAACGACGTTCTGCTGCACTGTTAAATGGCCACCCTGTGATTGGCTTTGAAATTACCCGCAGTAAAGGTGCAAGTGAAGTTGATGTTGAAATCGGAGTAAAAGAGGCACTTGAAACATTAAAAGCGGCGCATCCCGATATTAAAATCACTGAAGCATTTAACTTTGTAAATCCTGTGGTTGATAACTATAAAGGCTCAATGTCCTTGCTATATGAAGGCGCACTTCTTGCAATCTTAGTGGTTTGGCTGTTTTTACGAGATTGGCGTGCCACGATCATTGCGGCAACTGCCCTGCCTTTGTCCATTCTACCTGCCCTAATTGGCATGTATTACTTAGGTTTTACTTTAAATATTGTCACACTGTTAGCCATGTCGTTGGTTGTGGGAATACTGGTTGATGATGCCATTGTAGAAATTGAAAATATCATCCGGCATCTTCGAATGGGGAAAACGCCTTATGAAGCGGCAATGGAGGCAGCCGATGAAATTGGTTTAGCCGTAATTGCCACCACTTTCACCTTGATTGCAGTGTTCTTACCCACTGCCTTTATGAGTGGTATTGCGGGTAAATTCTTTGTGCAATTTGGCTGGACAGCGGCTTTGGCTATTTTTGCCTCACTCTTGGTGGCACGCTTACTGACGCCTATGATGTCAGCCTATATTCTTAAACCTTGGGTTGGTAAAGTTGAAAGTCATCATGACAATCAAGTATTAGATGATCAAAGCCAACCAATCAAAGATCATGGTGATCTTGAACTTCAACATGATCGTGCCAAAGATGGTCGGGTGATGCGCGCCTATATGCGGATGGTGACTTGGTGTTTAAATCATCGTTGGATCACCTTAAGCAGTGCCATCATATTTTTTATTGCGTCTCTCATGCTCATCCCTTTACTCCCTACGGGCTTTGTTCCACCACCTGACACTGGGCAGACCCAAGTGCGTGTTGAGCTTCCACCAGGTTCACAATTTCCAGACACCTTAAAAGCAGCAGAATACGCGCGTAGTTTAATTAAGGATCATCCTGAAATTAAAAGTGTCTATACCACGATTGGTGGTGGTTCAGCAGGTACAGATCCTTTTGCAGGTGGTGCATCAAGTGAACCAAGAAAAGCAACCTTAACCATTCAAGTTACAGCACGTTCAGACCGCGCTGCGAGTTTGCAAAAAATTGAAAATGACTTACGCCAACGTTTAGCTCCACTGCCTGGTGCACGAATTCAAGTCGGTATTGCAGGCAATAACAGCCAATACCAAATTGCGCTGTCAGGTGATGACCCTGATGTATTAATCACGACAGCACGTCAAGTAGAACGAGAAATCCGTACTATTCCAAATATTGGTAGTATTACCTCAAGCGCAGCATTGATTCGCCCTGAATTGGTAATTCGCCCTGACTTTGCAAAAGCTGCGGATTTAGGCATTACCACACAAAATATCGCTGAAACTGTGCGTATTGCCACGGCGGGAGATTTTGATCAGAACTTGGCAAAATTAAACCTTTCGCAACGACAAATTCCGATTGTCATCAAACTGCCATTGTCTGCACGTCAAGACCAAGATCTGATTAAACGCTTGATGATTACTGGTAGTAAAGGTCCAGTGATGTTAGGCACCATTGCACAAGTCAATATTGAAAGTGGTCCTTCACAAATTGACCGTTTTAACCGTTTACGTAACATCAACTTTAATATTGAGCTCAATGATCAGCCTTTAGGCGATGTTGCGGCTGCTGTAGATAAACTTCCAACCATCAAAAACTTACCTCCGACAGTAAAACGTACCAATCTGGGTGATGCCGATGTGATGGAACAGCTCTTTGCAAGCTTTGGTTTAGCTATGCTAACAGGCGTATTGTGTATCTATGTGGTTTTAGTGCTCCTGTTTAAAGACTTCTTACAACCGATCACCATTTTAGTGGCATTGCCTTTGGCACTGGGTGGTGCGTTTGTGCTACTGCTTTTAGCAAAAAGTAGTTTTTCGATGCCAAGTTTGATTGGCTTAATCATGTTGATGGGAATTGCCAGTAAAAACTCGATTCTTTTGGTCGATTATGCAATTATCGCCCGTAATGAACGGCAGTATTCACGTATGAATGCGCTCTTAGATGCCTGCCATAAGCGTGCACGGCCCATTATTATGACGACTTTAGCGATGGGCGCAGGTATGTTTCCGATTGCCTTAGGAATAGGTACAGATCCAAGTTTTAGAGCACCGATGGCAATCTCTGTAATTGGTGGACTGATTACCAGTACCTTTTTATCATTATTGGTTATTCCTGTTGTGTATACCTTTATTGATGATATTCACAACATGTTATTTAAGCGCAATAAAGCCAATAAATCGAACGAAACAAGCGTATCTCATTCTTGATTTTTAAAATTGAATCAGATGACAACATAATGTAAAAGAGAATGCCTATCTAGATCTTTATTAGATAGGCATTTTTTTATTTGAGCTAATTTTATTTGATTAATTCAGCAACAAAGCCGCAGCAAATAAGCCAAAGCAAAAGGATGAAAGATAATAAATATATTTGATTTTGGTTTTAAACCAATGCATAGCTTTATTTTGAGTCATCAATCGCACCAAAAACAAGTTCCAGATCAAAACTACACTCACCATCCACAGACAGGTTAAAGTCAGTTGAACAACATTATAGTGTTGATAAATTGCCATAATAATACTGCTATAAAACAGAATATTTTTAGGATTTAATAAACTCGACTGTACCCCCAGTAAGACATATTTCATCCATGCAAAGGTTGGTTTATTTTGGTGTTCTAGATGATAATCCCCTATTAGCTTAGCTTGTTGTGCAAATATGAAACACCGATAAGACAAATAACTTAAATAAGCAATACAGCCCCATTTTACCAGCTTAAAAATTTCATCATCGAGTTTGCCAAGAAAAAACAATGAGCTCAAAATAAGACCAATCACGGCAACATTTCCCAAGACGATCCCTAAGCAAACAGCCCTCGCCGCATGTGGTCCATTTCGAAACAACGAAGTTAAAATAAGAAAAAAATCAGGGCCCGGTGAAAGCAAAGCAATGAAATGGGTGACAATCACAATAATGAACAGTTGCATTACTCGATCCAAAAAATATTTAGATAAGCTTAAATATTTTTAGAACCTATTATCTTGTAGATAATTGCGCAGTTAGAGCATGACAAACTGAGCTTGAAACTGCTTCGGTGTGATTCCAGTATGCGATTTAAACACATGATGAAAATGACTTTGGTCTGTAAATCCCAAATCATGTGCAACTTGAATAATTGCTTCTCCAGACTTCAAACGCTTTCTGGCTATATTTATTTTTTGATTTAATTGATACGCATGTGGTGTTAAGCCAAAATTACTTTTAAACAAGCGAATAATGGCAGAACGACTAATCCCTAGACTTTGACTGAGATCTTCTAAAGAAAGCATCTGTTTACTGTGATTCATATCATCAATCATTGCACCCAAATGCTTTTGAAAATAATCAGACTGCTTTAATAACGTAAATTCAAAATTGGGCAATAATATTTCACTCAGGACTTCAATTAATTGTTGTTGTTTGAATAAAATCGATATGGTTGGATCAAATAACAGCTGATTTAACTGCGTAAATGCTTGGTATATATGTGGGTTTGTTAAAATTTGTGGTTTTAGCAACGGAATATGATGGGGATAAAGCTGCTCAATATCTTTGACTAATTCTGAAAAAAGTTGAGCAACCCAATGTGCATCTAGATGCATCATTTGATAACTCCATGCTTGATTTTCCAGTGGATTACATGCATGTTCCACCTCAGCAGGAATGATTACTACGCTTCCTGTTTGAATTTGCTCTTCGCTGGCAAAATAGCTACTAAAGCGACTTATTCCACAATCCACAGCACCAATCGAAAAGGTCGGATGGCTATGTGATTTATAGCAAATACGGCTTTGACATGCCCTACGTGTTTCGACATAGGGCATTTGCGGATCAGTCCAAAATTCAACTGCAGTGTCTAATTGCATCATATCCTCAGTCTTATTTTGGTCTGTACAACAGGTTATTCTGCTAAAGCTTTTTCAATATCCTGTTCTATATCCTCAGGCTTCGTGGTTGGTGCATAGCGGTTAATCACTTCACCTTTCTTATTTATTAAGAATTTGGTGAAATTCCACTTAATGCCACTGCCGAGTATGCCCTTACTGTTATTGGTTAAATAACGGAATATCACATGCGCTTCAGGTCCTTTTACATTCACTTTAGCGAACATTGGAAAAGAAACACCATAATTGCGTTGGCAATAAGTGCCGATTTGCTCATTTGTACCGGGGTCTTGTCCACCGAACTGGTTACAAGGAAATCCTAAAACTTCAAGACCTTGGTCTTTATATTTCTCGTAAACCTTTTCTAATCCTGCAAATTGTGGAGTAAAGCCACATTTACTTGCAGTATTTACAATCAATAAAACTTTTCCTTCATAATCAGAAAAAGATTTATTTTCACCCTCTAACAGCTCAGCCTCAAACTGATAAATGTTGGTCATGGATACGTTTCCTCGTCGCCTTTTTCTTGTGATTTTAATTCTAAAGAAGCGGAATTTACGCAGTAGCGTAAGCCCGTTGGTTGTGGTCCATCTTCAAATACATGCCCCAAATGAGCGTCGCAATGATGGCATATAATTTCTACACGTTCCATACCATGTGAATGATCATCTTGTTCTTCTATAACAGTATTATTGATCGGTTTAAAAAAGCTCGGCCAACCACAACCACTGTCATATTTGGTTTCTGAAGAGAATAATTCTTCCCCACAACATCGACATACATAGGTTCCATGCTGCTTGGAATTCCAATACTTTCCAGTAAAGGCAGGTTCAGTGCCCTTTTGTCGAGTGATTTTAAATTCCTCTGGTGATAACTCTCTTTGCCATTCTCGGTCTGTTTTATTGAGTTTTCCCATCATTAAACTCCTTTAAATCTTTGACATTCAATGTCATGCTTCAGTACTTCCATATTTACGCTAGAGCTTGGAAAATTTCTAGCTAAATTTCAACATAGATTGTGATATTTCAGTAATCTATTTTTTTAACTCAAAATAATTGGATAAAATTATGTCCGTTTTAGGTAACACAACCCCACGTGAAATCAAGAAATCGTCAAAGCTAGAGCATGTTTGCTACGACATTCGTGGACCAGTGTTACGAGCGGCCAATGAGATGGAAGAAGCCGGTCATAAAATTATTAAATTAAATATCGGTAACCCCGCCCCGTTCGGCTTTGAAGCCCCTCAAGAAATTATCAATGATGTGGCTTTAAATTTGCCTAATGCTGTCGGTTATACAGATTCAAAAGGGATCTTCCCTGCGCGTAAAGCCATCTGTCAGTATTATCAGCAAAAAGGTATCTTGGATTTACATGTCAAAGATGTGTATATCGGGAATGGTGTATCTGAACTGATCGTTATGGCGATGCAAGGTTTATTGGATGATGGCGATGAAATGCTGGTTCCAATGCCGGATTACCCATTATGGACGGCAGCCGTAAATTTATCAGGTGGTACAGCGATTCACTATAAATGTGATGACCAAAACTACTGGTATCCTGATATGGCGGATATGGAAAGTAAAATCACCCCAAATACTCGTGGTATTGTGGTGATTAACCCAAACAATCCAACGGGTTCAGTCTATCCGCGCCATGTTTTAGAACAGATTGTTGCATTGGCAAAAAAACATGATCTAATTTTATTTGCAGATGAAATTTACGACAAAATTGTTTATGACGGTATCGAACATGTCTCTGTTGCAGCATTAGCAGGAAACCATTTATGTGTTTCTTTTAATGGTTTATCTAAAGCCTATCGTATTGCAGGTTACCGTTCTGGTTGGATGGCGATTACGGGTGATAAGTCACGTGCAATGGATTACATTGAAGGCTTGGACATGCTTGCCTCTATGCGTTTATGTGCCAACCACCAAGCCCAATATGCGATTCAAACCGCTTTAGGTGGCTATCAATCAATTAATGATTTGATCCGCCCAGGTGGTCGTTTATATGAACAACGCAATATTGCTTGGGAAATGCTTAACGATATTCCTGGCGTGTCGTGCGTAAAACCAGAAGGTGCAATGTATTGTTTCCCTAGGCTGGATCCTGAAATCTATCCAATTGAAGATGATGAAAAATTCATGTTAGATTTCCTCAAAGCTGAAAAAGTTTTACTGGTTCAAGGAACAGGTTTTAACTGGCCTACACCTGATCATTTCCGTGTGGTATTCCTTCCTGCAGAAAATGAATTACGTGAAGCAATGAACCGCTTAAGTCGTTTCTTGGCAAAAATGCGTTAATCTTTATAAAGTAAAGATAAGCTCAAAAAGGCATTCAAAATTGAATGCCTTTTTTAATTGCTCAATTCATCTGTACAACTAAAAACTTAGTCATTGACGTTATATTGCACAACATCTTCATTGAATGCTGAAAAAACGCACTGGCAAGCACTTTATCCAGTTTTAATAGTATGTAACTATAAATTTGAGTGATTATTTGAAAAATTACATTTTTAAATAAGTATGGGCAACAGCTCAGTATTTATATAGATTTAAAAACTGGTACAAAAAATGCTTATGACCAGAACAATGATTGAAAAGGATAGTTTATGAAAAAGACGGTTACTGCACTTACACTTGCAATTGGCATGCTTTTACCCTTTACGAGTTATGCAAAAAATAATGTCGTTGTCGTCGCAACTGGCGGTACGATCGCGGGTGCTGGAGCAAGTTCTACAAATAGCGCAACATATACTGCTGCGAAAGTTCCTGTAGATGATTTGTTGAATGCAGTTCCGCAAATTCAAAATCTTGCTAATGTTACAGGCGTACAGGCTTTACAGGTTGCTTCAGAAAGCATCACTGACAAAGAGCTTTTAACCATTGCACGTAAAGTAAATGAATTGGTTAAAAAGCCTGATGTGAATGGCGTGGTGATTACCCATGGTACAGATACTTTAGAAGAAACTGCTTATTTTCTAAGTCTTACAGTTCATACAGATAAACCAATTGTCGTTGTTGGTTCTATGCGTCCACCTTCAGCGCTTTCAGCTGACGGCCCTTTGAACCTTTATAGTGCTGTTGCGCTTGCTGCCGCAGACAGTGCCAAAGGCAAAGGCGTTTTTGTGTTAATGAATGATGATATTTTTGCAGCACGTGATGTGTCAAAGACCATCAATATTCATACCGATGCTTTTGTCAGCCAATGGGGTGCTTTAGGTACACTGGTTGAAGGTAAACCTTATTGGTTTAGAAACGTTGCAAAACGTTTTAACAATAGCTCTGAGTTTAATATTGAAAATATTCAAGGTGATGCGTTACCAATCGTTCAAATCGTTTATGGTTCAGGCAATATGCTTCCAGATGCCTATGTGGCCTATGCGAAAGCGGGTGCTAAAGCCATTATTCATGCGGGTACAGGTAATGGTTCCGTTGCCAACTATATTGTTCCAACATTAAACCAACTCCAGCAACAAGGTGTACAAATCATTCGTTCTTCACGCGTTCCACAAGGTTTTGTGTTACGTAATGCTGAACAGCCTGATGATAAATATGGTTGGGTCGTTGCTCACGATTTAAATCCGCAAAAAGCAAAACTTTTAGCTGCTTTAGCACTGACCAAAACCAAAGATGCAAAAGAAATTCAACGGATGTTCTGGGAATACTAAGTTTAATATTTGAATCAAGCTTAATACTTGAATCAAGTTTAAAACCAGCACAAAGTTTATCGTAAATACATTCATTAAATCGCCAAATTAATTTGGCGGTTTAATTTTATCTTGAATGAATAAATACTTAATCCGCTGTTAAATCCAATTGATCAAGGATATAAAGTGTATTGCCATCAATGATATTTTTATCGTGATCTAAATACTTTTGTTCCAATACCCCATCTGTTTCAGAAAAAGCATAATCATCATCATTGAGTACTGCTAAGTGCTGTTCATCAATCACCCATAGACCTTCAATTTTATCGTGCGGATACTGTAACCGCGCAACCAAATCCACCACTAAGGTTTTTTCTACTGGGTAGATACCCTGTTGAGCCAGACCACTCCAGCCTGCTGTTAACACATATTGTTCTAGGGTTTGTTCCGCTATCAACAGACCGAATTGTTCATCTTGCCGAATCGTTGAACTTGGCTTTAGCTTTTCCAAATCAGTGGCATGTTGCAGATTGATTTTATAAATCCGTTTAAATGCTTGAGGATTATCTTTATAGAAATCATCATCACGTTCTGCGACTAGAAATTGCGTGGAACTCAAGGCTGTAATTGCTGTATTTGAATAGGTCTTTGCACCCCCTTCTTGTTGATACAAATACTGAGAAACGACTTTGCTTTCTAAATCAATCATCACAATACGCACAAGATCTGATTTGCTTACTGAAGCATCGGGATTGCTCATGGTGGATTGCATGATGCCCACCAGCTTTTTTTGATCGGGTGTAATGGTTAAACCTTCCATTCCTCGATTCTGGCGTCTATTGGCATATTCTTGAGGTAATAAATAACCCGATGTTCTGCGCTCATCTAAAACATAGGCATTGATACGATCAATTTCTAGCCCATCTGCATTAATATGCACAATATGAGGACCATATTCATCGCTGACCCAAAAAGTACCATCTTTGAGTGCAACCAAACCTTCAGCATCCAATCCAAATTCATCTGTCCCTATGGCTAATTTCTTTCCATCTTGGTCATAGGCAATTTCTTTACTTGCGCCAAAATGCTGATTAGGCAAACCTGTAATATTTCTGCCCATTGGATCTTTTAATAAAATTTCTTTTATTTTCTGAATAGTTCCATCTTTTTTTAACTCAAATAATCCAATTTTAGGGGTATAGTCAGGATCTAAAAAGATTTTGCCATGATCCTGATTGACGTTATACGTGGTATTCGGCCCACGATCTGTAAGTGCATAGAATTGATACTTTTCTGTAGGGTGAGCTGAAATTTCTGAACCAAACCCACCACAACGAACCTCGATAAAATGGCCGGGTTTTGCACCATCAGGAATATTGTGAATGTTTAAAACCTCATAAGGTAAACGCACGCCTTGGCTAAATTTTTTATAAAGCTGAAGATCTGTGTCAATATTGCTTAGGTTGATATGCTGTTCAGAAGACAATAAGTCCATATGCCAATCTCATTTTTTAATATTCTGATTATTTTCTATCATGAAATCAGATAAACCACAGTAAAAGAAATGCGATAAACTGTATAAATACACATTCAAAGTCAGTATAAATGAAAAGATTTTTTGCCCTATCACTGATTGTTTGTTCTGCATCACTACAATTGGCATATGCTGGGACGACGTTGAAAAAAGTTTCTGAGTGTCAGAGTGATTATTTTAATGGCGATTATTGTTCTAAAGCCAACCTTGCCAAATACAAAAATGCGCTTAAATCAATGCAGCCTAATTTTGATAAAAAATATATTTTACTCAATACGGGAACTTCAGATTCTTTAGAAATGGTTGCTATAGATACCCAAACAGGGATTGTCTATCCACTCAATTATCAGTTCACGGGTTGGGAAGATAATGAAGGCAATGTCAAAAAGAAGCCCACTTATACATTTGGATTGAATGACGCCAAATTATGCTTAATGGGTTCGCAATTCGATGGTGATCATCCTGGCACACATGAAACTTATAGCAATATCAAAAATTGTTTTAGCATCAGTCATCAATATGGCCATACAAAATTTGAATCAAATTACGATGATCAGGTTCAATATAACTATGATAACAAAAGCAAAACGTGGAAGCCTTATTCGCGTTAAATTTTAAATCCAAAAAAAGAGGCTTTCGCCTCTTTGTTAAATTTAACAATCCGTTCAATATCAGACTTAAACTAATTCAGGTTTCGTCAATTCAGTCATTGGCCAACGTGGTGTTGTCGTCACCGATAAACCATCTTTTTGTCCAGCTTTTAAACGCTGATAACCTGCAAACGCTATCATTGCGCCATTATCTGTACACAAAGCAGGTTCTGCATAATAAACCGTTGCTTTAATTTTAGCTAAATCTGCTTCTAAACGCTCTCTTAAACGTTTATTGGCACTGACACCGCCCGCAATCACCAACCGTCTTAAACCCGACTGTTTTAATGCTTTAATCGACTTTTTAACCAAAGTATCCACCAAAGCTTCTTGGAATGAAGCTGCAATATCTGCATCACGTTGTTCTTCACCTAATTTTTTTAACTGCACTGAAACAGCAGTTTTTAGACCACTAAATGAAAAATCTAGCCCTTGATGCAACATTGGACGTGGAAATTCAAAAGCATTTTTGTCACCTTGTTCCGCCAATTTTGAAATATTTGGACCACCCGGATAAGGTAATTTCAACATTTTTGCGACTTTATCAAAAGCTTCACCAGCGGCATCGTCAATCGACTCACCTAGAATTTCGTACTCACCTATTGCATGTGCTGCCATCAATTGAGTGTGTCCACCTGACACTAATAATGCGACAAACGGAAATTCAGGTGGATTTTCGGATAATAATGGAGCAAGCATATGACCTTCCATATGATGCACGCCAATCGCGGGTTTATTCAGCGCAAAAGCCAAGGTGCGACCAAATAATGCCCCTGTCATCAGTGCACCCATTAAGCCAGGGCCGCGCGTATACGCCACTGCATCGATCTCTGATTTTTTCACACCGCTTTGCTCAAGAAGTTGATTAATCAAAGGAATTAACTTCCGAACATGATCACGAGAAGCCAACTCAGGAACGACACCACCATACTCTGCATGCAATTTAATTTGACTATATAACACCTGTCCTCTTAAGCCGACTTCATTGTCATAGAGCGCTAATCCTGTTTCATCACATGAAGTTTCTAAGCCCAGAACGATCATTAAATTGCCTTTTACCCATTTCAAAATATTGCTAAAGCTATTATAGACTTGTGGTATGAGATGTAAATGAGTAAAATACTGACCTTCACTTGTGATCTAGGGTAATTCGACCCTGATCTTATCCATAACTTAATGAGGATTCTTCATGCCACAAGTTAAATTGAAAGAAGGCGAACCAGTAGACGTAGCTATCCGTCGTTTCAAACGTTCATGCGAAAAAGCTGGTGTTTTAGCTGATGTTCGTAAACGTGAATTCTACGAGAAACCTACTCAAGAACGTAAACGTAAAAAAGCTGCTGCTGTTAAACGCTACCAAAAGAAATTGGCGCGTGAATCAGTACGTACTACTCGCCTTTACTAAGATTAATTTGTGATTGATTGACTCACCTGGACAGATAAATGACTACTTTAAAAAACCAAATAACTGATGTTTTAAAAGCAACAATGCGTGCTAAAGAAATGGGTAAGTTAACGGTAATTCGTGGTCTACAGGCAGCAATCAAGCAAATCGAAGTCGATGAGCGCATAGAGCTTGACGATACTCAGGTTCTTGCGGTCATTGAAAAGCAAATCAAACAACGTAAAGAATCGGTCAAAGCCTTTGAAGGTGCAGGCCGTGAAGATTTAGCTAGTAAAGAACAAGCCGAAATTGAGGTGTTATCTCAGTTTCTACCTGAAGCTATGTCAGAGGACGAGCTTGATTCTCTCATTGCGCAAACTATTACTGCGCAAGGTGCAACTAGCATGAAAGATATGGGTAAGGTGATGAATTCTCTACGTCCGATCATAGCCGGACGTGCCGATCCAGCACAAGTTTCTGCAAAAATTAAAGCAAAACTTGGCTAAACCCAACGTTCTTAAATCTGAATTTCTGTTTGATTTGGTCTATTTAACAACTTAAATAAAAATTATTTTGCAATGAAATAGTTTCTTGTTAAATAGCCCAAAATCGTCAATCTACAATATCACTTAATTTATTTTCTATTTGATAATGGCAAATATCTCTAAAGCCACCATCGACTGGATTCCGTACAGATTGATATTGAATATTTTTAAGTAAAAACCCAGCTTTTTCACATAATTTTCGTGCCAATATATTTTCTGCATCGACATAAGCATTTAAACCGACAAAATTCCATTTCGAAAATAAACTACTTACAAATAGTATTAGCGCTTGTGACATGTAGCCTTTTTGCTTAAATTTTGAGTTTCCCCAAAACCCAATAGATGCAGTATTTTGCAACCAATCAATTTCATGGATATCGACCACCCCTAAAAGATCATCAGTTTCTTTTAAACGGATAATAAATACAAAGTTCTCTTTATTTAACAACGCCACCAAACGAGATTGGCAAAATGCCATTGAAGCATGCAAATTAGGTTCTTCCAATGCCCATACTAAACTTGCAGGAAACTTTCTAAGCTCGGTTAAGCTATTTGTTATTGCGCTATATAAATCTTCAGCATCAGATACTTGAATGATGTTGAGAACAATTTGCTCATTCTCAATTTGAAATTGGCTAAAATCCATAAATAATATAGCTCAGATGTAAGATGTTAAAGATAACCCTATTTCAAATCACACTGAATATTATATTTTTTAAGTAACTGCATTTCAGGTGACAACATCACTTTATCAATCACATTTTGTTTGGTCATAGATTGCGCTGATGGTGGGAGGTATTGACGATTTTCATCTGTCGTTTTATACATATCATCGACATATTTTTTAACAATGCCACAGAATTGTGACTCTTGTTGCGGGTTAAACTGGCTCAATTTCGGATCTAGACTACGTAAAAAAAATTTCATATCTGCACTGTATTGTGCCGAAATACGCTCAACTTCTCGAACATAGCTTTCTGGTACTGCTGCAAATGTTGAGTGAGTATAGAAAAAAATGCTGAATGCGATTAAAATTTTCTTCATGTGAATCAAATACTTTATTATAACTTTAAGTGATTTTAGCTTAACCTGTTCAAGCAAGAATAGAAAGTAAATTTTCTTTAATGGCACATTTAAAATCACCCATTATTTTTTGTTTTTTAACTCAAGTTTTAAGTTCTTTAAATCAAGCTTTTAAATTTTTAACTTTCGTTCATCTTGCATCACTTTTAAGCGTGTATCGATACGGGCACTCATCGCATTATTTTCTTTAGCTAAACGCTTGGCATGTAAAAGTGATTTAATTGCATTTTCTTCATCACCAGACCAATATTGAACTTCCGCCCTATTTCTCAGCACATTGACTGTACGCATTGGATTCTTTTTATCTAAATTTGCCGCTTGTTGTAACAATTGCCAGCCAATAATGTCCTTATTATTCTTATTCACAAAACGATTGACCAATTGCTCGGCTTCTTTGGGCTTCTGCTGTCGAATATAAACTTCGGCTAATTTATAACTTAATGCGCGATTTTCTGGGGTTATGATTTGCTTAGTGATGATGGTTTGATAGGCATCATCTAATTTATTTCGCCCTAAATAAATATCAGTTTGAATCAAAGTGACCAAAGTATGTTCTGCGTTGACCTTCTTGGCTAAATTCAGCTGTGTTTGCGCATTGTCATAATCACCTTGCAGCAAATAAAACTCACTTAAAGCCAATAAACCCGCTAAATTATTCGATTGTGCTAAAGCCAGCAATTGACGGTCAGTGGCTTGCCCCGAAATCACTGCGGTATACCATTTAATAATATCAAAATCAGATTGCTGGGCACGAAAAGGAACTTTTGGAAATTGATTTGCCCTTAATCTTGCTTCACTCATACGCTCTGTTGTTAAGGGATGAGTTAACCAAAAATCAGGTAAAAAACTTAAACGACTGGTAGAACGATGCATGGTTTCAAAGAAATCAGCCATACTTTCTGGGTCATATCCAGCCCCATACATAAACTGCATGCCGATCCGATCAGCTTCACGTTCTTGATTTCGGCTATAACTGAGCTGCTTGTCCATCAATGCAGCTTGTGTACCCATCATCACCGCGCCACCAATATCACCATCCGCTTTGGACGCCAATGCAGCACCGACGATAATTCCTGCAAGCGCCAATAAACCTTGACCTTTAAATGCTTCCTGCGAACGGCTGTAATGACGTTGTGTGACATGGGCAATTTCATGTCCCATTACACTAGCAACTTCATCCATATTACTTGAAGCTGTAATCATCCCACTATTTAAGGCAAACATGCCCCCAGGTACTGCAAATGCATTGATCTGAGCATCTTTGATCACCACCAAGCCTACTGGCTGTGAAAGCTGGGTCTGACTGAGAATTTTTGAAAAAACCAGCATAAACTGATCTTCCAGCCAAGGATCTTGCAGAACTGGCATTTGCTGTTGAACTTGACGATAAACTTTTTCACCAATGGTTTTTTCTTTTTGTTGATCAATAAATCCCACCCCACTGCCAATTTCAGGTACTTCAAATTGAGTACTATTTTGAGTTTGCAGAAAATCATCAGCTGAGCTAATTGAAGTGCTTAAGCAGAGACAAAGGCTGAGGAAGGTCTTGTTCAATTGATCATCCCAATTATTTTAATATTCTAAATATAACATTGAATTTAGTACAAATTCGCAATGAAGTGTTAGGGGGCTGTAAACATTTCTTATGTAATTTGCATTGTCAGCAAACATTCAACATCCACTAGAAGTTTTCATTGACTAAATATCTTGGTGTGCGTTGTTCCAAAGCATCGACTAAATTTTGAAAAGCCAGTTCCGCCATTTTCTTGCGCGTCTCGGCAGTTGCTGAGCCGATATGCGGTAAAGTCACGACATTATCCAACTCAAACAATGGCGATTGTTGCAACGGTTCTTTTTGGTATACATCTAGACCCGCAGCAAAAATTTGACGGTTCTGTAAAGCTTCAGTTAATGCCTGTTCATCCACTACTGAACCACGCGCAATATTGACAAAAACAGCGTACTTTTGCATCAAGGCAAACTCTTGAGCACCGATTAATGCTTTAGATTGGCTATTTAAGTCTACTGCAACCACAACAAAATCAGCTTGTTTTAACAGTGCTTCAAGACTTTTATATTGTGCATTAAACTGTTGTGCAACTTCGATTTTTTCACGGCGATTATGATACAAAATATTCATATTAAAGCCATAAAATCCACGTCGTGCAATTGCTGCACCGATATGACCTAAACCGATTATTCCTAAAGTTTTACCAAAAATTTCTTGACCAAATTGTGTCGCATTGACTGTACGTTGCCACTCACCTTGTTTGGTCCAGTGATCTAGACTCGGTACTTTACGTGCGGCACTCATCAACAAAGTAAACGCTAAATCCGCAGTCGTTTCGGTTAATACGTGTGGTGTATTCGACAACCAGATTTTCTTTTGATTTAAATAATCAACATCGTAATTATCATAGCCTACACTGACAGAGGAGATAATTTTTAATTTTTCTGCAGTGGCTATATTGCTTTCATTAATCAAACGACCCGCACCAATCATTGCGTCTGCATCAACAACCGCTTGACGAATTTGTGCATTGATATCGCCTTGCTTAGGATTCAATACAACCAACTGATATTTTTCTGCTAATTTTGCTTGAACTTCTGAGTCGATTTGACTAAATACAACCACTTTTTTATTCATATCCCAGAAAACCTCTCAGTACAGATCTTGAAAACTAATTCAGTTTATTTTGCATAAATTGCCATAGGCGGCGTTTTAATAAGGGTTGCTCAATCATCTCTTGTAAACTTGCCAATTCAAACATTTCAGTATTGTTTAAATAAGGCAATTGACCAAGACTGATGATTTTGCGCTCTTGCCTTAGAGCATCAACAAACCCTTGAATATACATCGCAGCCCCTCTCCCATCTTGAAGCTGCAACATTGGAAAAGGCCATTTTAAATCATAAAACTGCCCTACAATCGCCTGCTGTATATTGCCCCATAGTGTTAATTGATCAGCGCTGATTTGAGTACAATCGACAAAGATGACACAGCTTTCAATGCAATAGGCTTGGATTTCAAATGGCGCAATTTGTAATGCAGGCTCGACAATAAAGTTTGTCTGTTGCTGAATTTGTTCAGGCGCTGAAATTTCTTCAGTTTGCTGTGTTTCAGGATTTCGTTTTAATAAAGAAACTTCAGGCTGATGTGCTTTTTCAATCTGTGACGGCTGTACATTTTGATTTTCTAATTTTGCATCAGATTGAGTTGAATGCGTGTTCAATTCAGGCACAACAGCAATATCCCGTTCAACTTGAGCAATATCACGGTATAGCGCATTTTCATAATGACGTGTTTGAACATCAACCTTGGGGATCCAAAGCTCTATTCCCATCGTAGCCAAAATGCTACGCTGATGTTCTGATGCGTTCATATTCATTATGGATTCAATACACACTATTCAAGCTATATTTTAGCTGTGTTTTGACTTTTTTGTCGCATTAATCAAAGTAAAAAAACACGATAAATTAAATTTAAGCGCAAGAATATGTTACATGCTGATTTTAGCGACAATCGTTGAGCACCAACTCACTATAAAGATGTGATTAAAATTCCGTACTTTGCCGTAAGATACATCCCCTGACGAATGATATCTGTACCATTGGCATGATGAACTTTGAGTTCTTGAGTCAACACATCAAATTGAAAAGCATCATAACAATCTTGATGTTGGCATAACCAATTTAAAGTATCAGCAAGATGTTCATCGACAATATAATTTTCAGCTAAAAAATCTTTAGACATTATGATTCAAAGACAATAAAACAAGAATAGCATTATTCTAACGTAAATTTAGCAATACTTAAAAAACCAAGACAGCCTTAAGCAATAAAATAAAACAGCCATATGCAATCAAACGAGGACATCTATCACCATAAGATTGAATGAATCAGCTTGCAAAACTAGATTTTTATTATTTTCATTTAGAGATATAACGCTTTCTAAATATCACCATATTTTATCGAATGATCATAATATAGTGATATTTTGCGATCGCTTCTAGAAAATTAATGATGAGCACCACACTTACGGCACTCTTTAACCACAATATTATGTCCAATTTCATATTCAAAACTGTGGATACACAATAATTTTCTGATCTTTTGAAACATTCTAAAACTCCTTTTAATATGTCACGTCAATATAGTTTCATCCTAAAACATCAATGCCTTAACAAGACATGTAATATGTTTAGCACATATACATATATCTGAATAATACTTTCTCCTAGTTCTTTAGTCTGATATCCCAAATTTCATAATCAAATTTTCAAATTGTGATAATCCAACTAAGCTATTGTTTTTTATTGGTTAAAAGAATAAAAATGTTGCAAAAATATATTGTTTTTAAGCTTGATTTAATCTGACTTTTATATAGGATGAAATGATAGCTTTTTCTATTTAACAATTTTTTTCACTTAGAAAGCTTCTGAGAAAAATACAATTTAAGCCTATCAACAAGATTATAAAGGAATTTTATATGCAAGGACGTATGATGCAGCAACCATTATTAATCAGTAGCCTCATTGAGCATGCTACGCGTTATCATGGTGATACTGCGATTATTTCAAAAAATACCGATGGCACGATTACAAAGACAGATTGGACACATGTAAGCGAGAATGCGAAACGCTTTGCCAATGCACTTGCTGGACTGGGTTTAGGCTTAGGTGACCGAGTTGCAACGATTGCATGGAATAATCATCGTCATCTTGAATCTTGGTATGCAATTTCTGGAAGTGGCTTAGTCTGCCACACCATTAACCCTAGACTCTTTCCTGAACAATTGATCTTTATTATCAATGATGCTCAAGACAAAGTGGTGTTATTTGATAAAACATTTTTACCGCTAATCAAAGCAGTGAAAGCCCTTACCCCTCATGTAGAGCATTTCGTTTATCTGGGTGCTTTTGACCAAGATATTGCCGATGCCCTCCCAGATGTTAAGTTCTATGATGTGCTGATTGCAGAACATTCTGTACAGTACGAGTGGCCTAATTTTGAGGAAAATACTGCAAGCTCGCTTTGCTATACATCAGGGACAACAGGCAATCCAAAAGGCGCATTGTATAGTCATCGCTCAACCATTTTACACACCTATGCGATCGCGCTACCCGACTCTCTAAATTTATCTGCAAAAGATATTATGTTACCTGTGGTTCCCATGTTCCATGTCAATGCTTGGGGTACACCTTATGCCGCAGCAATGGTTGGTTGTACGTTGATACTCCCGGGGCCAGGTTTAGATGGCGCCAGCTTAGTACAAATGATTGATGAATATAAAGTCAGTATTGCACTTGGTGTACCGACTATTTGGCAAGGCCTGCTTGCAGCAGCAAAACAATCTGGCAGCACTCTTGAAAGCCTTAAACGCAATGTTGTTGGCGGTTCAGCCTGCCCACCAGCAATGATGAAAGCATTTAGAGATATTTATCATTGTGAAACCATTCATGCATGGGGCATGACTGAAATGAGCCCATTGGGTACAGGTAATCAGCTCAAAGCCAAACACTTAAATTTAAGTGAAGAAGAACAATTTAAAGTTCGCCTATCTCAAGGTCGCCCACCTTTCGGCGTAGATTTACGTATTACCGATGAAGAAAATGGTACACACGAAGTTGCTCGTGATGGACATAGCACGGGGAATCTGCAAGTAAAAGGCCATTGGATTATTGAATCTTATTATGGCAAATCAGAAAAAGCATTAAGTGCTGATGGTTGGTTTGATACTGGTGATATCGCCACGATTAATGAAGATGGCTATTTGCTTTTAAGTGATCGTGCCAAAGATTTAATTAAATCAGGTGGTGAGTGGATTTCTTCTGTTGAGCTTGAAAATATTGCCATGAATCATCCTGAAATTGCGATGGCTGCCGTCATTGCAGCAAACCACCCGAAATGGGATGAACGTCCAGTGGTGATTGCGATTAAACAGCAAGGCACTCACATTACTGAGCAAGATCTACTGGATTACTATGCTGATAAGATTGCAAAATGGCAAATCCCCGACAAAGTCATTTTTGTTGAATCCATTCCTTTAACAGGGACGGGTAAGATGTTAAAGCGTGATTTACGTGAACAATATGGTGATGTGCTATTAACTGAATAACACGATTGAAGTGCTTTAGCGTGTAACGCCATCTTCAAATCAGTTTTAAAAGCCCAATATTTCATTGGGCTTTTCTATTTCTAAAAAATTAGATATTCACCCCATGATCAGCCTTAAATAATCAGTGTAAATCAGCAAAACAAATGCATATAAAGATCCTTAATATATTCACCTATTGGCTTTGCAATAGCATGTGCAAAATCTTTGCACTACTCATATTCCATGCATTTTACGATGTGCTTTGTTTAGCTCAATGATTCATCTCATTTGATATAAATATAAAAAACTCGGATCGTAATCCGAGTTTTTCAATATTGATCAACTACATTTCAATGCCAATTGCATCTAAAATGTTTTATCCATAGCTAGAATCTCCAATGATAGAACACGTCAATGGCTTTTTCTAAAGACTGGCTGGCTTCCAGATATAAACGTTTATTCATTTGATAACGTAAAGTCAGTTTATTCACTGGTGTAAACACCCCCACACCATAACGAATATACAAGTCTGGCGTAATATAACCCGTCAAACTGACCTGAGTATCATCGCCTGTACCTTGTGCATCAAATGACAAACCACTTAAACCAAATGTACGTCCAATTTGGTTGGTAAATGCACGTGTTCCACCTAGCCCCAAACTGATCCCTGCTGCTGCAATCGTATTGTTTACATCCGATTTAAATCCTTCAGCATTACTTAAACCACTGGACCCTTCATTAATACGTCCTGTAATTAAAGCATTCATCGCTTCCTGATCAGACAAACCAGCATCATTATAAACTTGAATGTTTGGACTAGAAGCTGTGCCTGTAATACGTAGACCTACGGTACTGCCAGAAATACTCTTATTGGTATCGACATCCAATGTAGGATTAGACAATGGGCCATTAAAACGAGCAATGGCACGATTTAAGTCTAAGCGCTGACCATAAGCCTCAACGGTTACTTTTTGACTGACACCAATCGCACCATTGGCACGCATTGCAGTTTCCAAACCACGTTGAGAAAGATAAAGACGACCCACCAATGGAATACGACTGTTAAAGCCTTGGAAAATAACTTTATCGCCCAAGTTTACTGAAACATCGGCACGTATAGACCACGGCTGTGCTGCTTTAAGCACGGCCAGCTGATTTTGACCTTCTTTTACAATACGCACATCAGGTGACACATTGACTACGGTTGCACTGGATTCAGGCATTGAAATTAATGCACTAGGTACATCAACTTTACCTTTCACGGTCAGTTTCTTACTTAAAGGTAAAGCATCCAGTTCAATATCGGTATCGACAACCGCAGTAATCAACGGTGCTTGACGAATCAGCAATTTATCGCCATTGAGACGTAATTGTATATGTGGATCATTTTTCCAATCGATACTACCATTAATTTTACCGACACCACGACCACTGTTAAATGCACCATTAATTGTTGCAACGTCTTGACGAATTGAAGTGTAAATCTGAACATTATTCAAATTCACAGGCAGTGAAATCATACTAATTTCACCATTTTTCAAGCGCATTTCACCATCAAACAATGGTTGTGTCAGCGTACCGTTAATTTTTCCTGCAAGCGACAAAGTCCCATCGAGTTTACGTACATCGGCAATAAATGGCTTTAAGATTTTCAACTGAACTTCATTAAATGCCACCTCACCACGCATCGGCTTAGACTCGACATATGGGTTGACAATGACGCTGGCATAGCCTGTTCCGACATTCGGTGCTTTTAAATCAACACGCAACAACAAACCATCTTTTATGCTTTTCGCAATTACACTGGCTTCGTCATAGTTCATCGAAGTTGAAGGGTCATTTGGATCTTCTGCAGCAATACCAATTTGCCCATTCCGGGTAACCAGCTTAGCATCTAGCTTAGGTTGTGCACCTTTCGCCCATGATGCTTTTGCATAACCATTTAACTTACCTGTCAGTGCCAAACCTTCTGGCATAAACGCGGCAAAATCATTCAGATCTAAATTTTTAGTAACAAAGGAAACATTACCATTTTGCTGACTTGCGCGGATCGGTTGATCAAAACACAATTGGCTTTGCTGACTTGACCAACAATGCTGTCCAACATATAACTCCGATTTTGACGCGTTAAAAATAACAGGAGCATTTTGTTGTTGTAATAAGTGTGCTCTTACTGAGTCAAACTCACCTTTTTGAATCTGACCCAACCAATCATTTTGCGCATTAAATCCACCTGCAAGCTGTACATAAAACTTAGAATAATAGTTCCATGCCTGAAGCTGTAATAAATGTGCTTTACGTGTGCCTGAAAGTGTAATTCCTGCATGCTGAATTTCACGGTTTCCACTGCGTAAAGTATCCATTTGCGCCACCATTTTCGACGCTACAGTTTCAGAGGTTGGCAATTCACCCTTTAAGCTTAATTTTTTAATGCTTAGACTATCATTAAAACTAAAATTATCGACTGTGAGGTTTGCAGTTGCACTCAAACGTGGCTGTGCTTGTAGATTCAAATAACCATATGCTGTGCCACGTAATCCCCGATAAAGCTCATATAATGCAGGTGCATTGACTTTTAATCGTAGATTCTGTGCATTTCCTGTCGCCTGAACTTGGTTATTGGCATAAGACAAAAATAAGTTGTTGGCTTCAAATTGCTGTGGCATCAAGCCTTTTAAATCAGAATTTAAGACAACTGCAAGGTTACCTCGCCCTCTCAATGGTTTGTTATTGATCATGCCTGCAATATTCAATTGTTGAATATTAATTCTCTTCAGACGATCTGACCAATTCCCCTGAGTCTTCACATTCCCAGAAACTTCACCACGCACAGAAGAAACAAAATATTGCGGTTTAAAACGCACCAAAGATGCGTTGATATCCCAACCGATGCCATTGCTGATATGCACCAAGCCATTGGCTAAGATTTTTCCTGCAACACCATCATGCTGTAGCTCAGATATTTTAATTAGCTCTGGTGTACCCGCAACTCTAATCTTTAATAAGCCACTGCCTTGTTTCAGCTGTGACGCATTTAATGCGCCATCATAATTCACTGCAAAGCCTTTAAAAGCACCACCTGCATTGGCATCGTTAAAAATAACTGCGGCTGTACTTTTACCAGTCAATTGGATTGTTTCAGGGTTGGCTTGATTTGCAAGTCGGCCGGTTAAATTAATCGCATCAAAATTAATCAATTGTTGATTTGGTTTTGCAAAACCATTGGCTTTTATCTGCCCATTGATTAAATCTACTGGTGCTGTTGCGACAATACTTTGTGGATTAAAATCTTTTGCATTGAGCAAGGCATTCCATTTTAACTGGCGTTTTTCAGTAGGTAATTCAACGATTGCATTTCCAGATAAACTTCCTTTCGTTGCCACATATTCAAATGCTGGTACGTGTAGATCATTGCCTTTTAGGTCTAACTGAGCTGTGTATTTGCCCTCAGGTAAACTGCCTTTTTCATGTTGACGTACAACGGTTGCCACATGAATATTTTGCTGATCGTCAACCAGTGCAACTTCAACCTGACCTTGTTCACTGCTCAACCAGCCCACATAAGGCACTGCTCGGTCAATATTTTTCCAGTTAACACCCAATAACATCGGTTCAGGCTTTTTACCCTTTTGTTCAGCTTGATCTAATTTAACGTTCCAAGCTTCATATTTATCAAAATCAACATTGGCGGTTAAATGCATGCCTTGTTTTAATTCGCCCACTGAACCAATTTTGGCATCAAGCGAAACAGGTAAAAAGTCTTGAATCACTTGTGGGATAATTTTGTCTTTTGGATTGATTCGATCTAAACGGCCTTGCACATCCCAATGCACATGATCTTGCCAACTGACCAAACCTGCAAGATTTAAAGCACCACCCATCAATTGGCCATTTAAATTATTAATATTCAACTGATTGGTTAAATCGGTATGTGCTAAAGCAGTATATTGACCTTGTGGGATATTTTTACCACTAATGTCTGTATTAATATCTAAGTTTAGGCCTTTAACATCGCCTTGAAATTTCGCCAAGCCATTTTTAGACAGTAATTCTTGTTCCTGCAACAACGGCCAATGATAATCTTTAAAAACCAAAGCACCATTCATTGGAACATCATGACGCATCGGATGGATCACCGCCCAACCCGTTAAAAGATCGGGCGTTTTAGTCGCAACACCTGCTTTAATTGTGTCGAGTGAGCCACGCGCATGTACATAAATATCTTCAACATTTAAACTTTTTAAACTTGGGATCCGCAAAATTGCCTTGGCATTCAGCGGATAATCGCCTTGTTTAAAATTCATATTACCTGTCGCGTCTTTTACAGATAAATAGCCCATGTCCATTTTAGAGTTTTCAAACTTCAGCTCTGTACCCGACCACAATGCATTTTCTAAATGAATATCGTTAAAATCAATTTTTGTAGAGGCAGTTTGAAACTGCATATGATCTACATTTGCTTCATCTAAACGTAAAACAAAGGGTAACTTGATTTCGCTAAACTTAAAGGGTTCATCGCTTGGTGGTGTTTTGCTGATAATTCTTAAATTGTTAACATCAGCATGGCTCAGATGAATTTCTTTATCTAATATTGCGCGCCAACCCAAGGAAACATCCGCACGATCAATTTTGACATCAACCGCAGCGAGAGTGACCAAAACATTTTTAAGTATGATCCCTTGAAGCAAGTTACCGCTTTCATATTGGTAATCAATAATTTTCTGGCTTGAAGCAACCCGATCCAATAAAAACTTACTGCCTTTATCGGTACTAAACATCACAGCCAATGCAGCAATCAATAAAATAATGACCAAAAGCAATGACATCAGAATATTACGCAATATATTGCGCTTCTTCGGCGTCTGCGCTTGCTTTAGTTGATCATTTTGCTGTTCATTTTGAACATCTTGATGTTCTTCATCAGCCATAATATTTCCAGTAATTCTCTTATATTTTTAGTTAATTAAAGTTGTGAACCAATAAAGAAGTGCAGTCGAATTGGACGAGCAGGATCTGAAACACCTGATGCAACATCAATACGAATCGGACCAATTGGTGACTTCCAACGGATTCCTAAGCCTAAGCTATATTGGGTATCGTTACTAAATGATTTATCGTAAGCATTACCAAAGTCACTGAATATTGCGCCACGCCAACCCTCTTTAAATTGGTAATTGTATTCCAATGAACCGACAGCCAAACCTTGACCACCGACTTTATAACCATATTCCGTTGGAGATAAGCTCTTATAATCAAAGCCTCGCAAACTCTGATCTCCACCAGCAAAATATCTTAAATTATAAGGAACCTGTTCAAAATCTTTGGCAAAAATATAGCCGACATTCAAACCACCAACCACCTGATGATTATCATTTTGACCAAATGAATATAAGCCTTTCCAATCTGCACTGGTGATCGCCATATCCGTATCTGAAAGTAAAGATTTACTGCCAAGTTGAATTTTATAACTTTGCTTATATCCGCGTGTTGGATTGATCCGATTATCACTGGTTGTTTTGGTTGCTTCATAACCCAACAACAATGACTGCTGTTCTTGATTTGAACCAGGAATTAAAAAAGCATCAGGAATATTGGCAATATCTACAGGACCATTTTGAGTAACACGGTCTAAGCGGTAACGCACACCAAGAATATGCTGCCACTCTTTTCTTGAACCTTTAATAATACGGTCTACCCCGGCTACCGCAGACTCAATAACCAAATCCATGTCATTACCAATACCATCACGGGTTTCTCGTTCATAACCCGCAACCAAACTGAAGTAATCATTTAATGGATGTTTATAAGGAATGTTATAGCGAGCATCAATCGCTTGACGAATTTGTGACAATTCCATATTGGCATCAAAAGAATGCCCTAAATGGTTAACAATCGCACGTCTATATTGGCTACGTAAACGTACCCCTGTATCGGTCCCATAACCAATACCTGTCTCTAAACTGTTTAAGCGATCCGCATTTAAAGTCACAATCACAGGAATCTTTTTATTCTCACGTGCCTGATCTTTTAATAGATCATCATCAGATTCTTTTTCTTTCTGCTGCGCTTGAAGCTGCTTTAAGTTCGGATTGACCTCTTCACCTTGCGTTCCCGCAAACTGATTTTCATTGACCACATTTTGAGTCACTTCTTTATCTGACAAATGTGCTTTATCGGCATTGGTTTGCGCAGACAATGTTGTTTCAGTGATTTTTTGCTGATCTACTAAGGCTTGCAGATCAGCAGGAAGCTCAAGTGGTTTTACAATTGCATCCGGTTTAATCGCATCAACCAAGGTATAGTTAAAATAACGTGAGTTGGTTAAGTTATTGGCCAAACCATTAACACGCCATGCAGTGTAATCCGCACCATCTTCCCACGGCGCTAAGGTTTTTAAGATTTTTAAATCGATTGGGAGCGGCTTAGAAGGATCACTCATTCTGAACTCTACATCTTCGAGTTTATAACGATCGCCCGTTTCGTATTTTAAATCAATTTTGGCTTTGTTTTGTGGTTGTTCAACTTTGACATCATGTAAACGCCAATAACCATCAAAAAATCCATTATTCGATGCTGCATCCACAATTCGGTTTTTGGTAGATTCATAAGCACCATGATTGAGAATATCACCTTCTTCTAAATCAGGAAGTACGCCAATAACTTGGAACTGTGCCAGTTTAGAGCCAGCCCCTGTAAACTCAATATTTTGTTCAGCCACTTTGACTGGATCATGTGGAGTAACTTTAACCCCTAAATGAGTATCATCAATTTTAGTAAACTTGAATTCTGCATTGTAATAACCTACTGCTTGGGCAGCCTGTACCGCCAATGTTCTTAACTGTGGCACCGAGCCATTAAAATCAGAATATGCTTCTTGGGTAAAGGTTCCTAATTTTGCTTTTAAGTTAGTTGCAAGAACCGTAGGCGCACCTGTTACGGAAACACCGATTTTTGGAATTGGTACACCGTTGTCTTGCGGTCCACGGATTTTATTGACTAAACTTTTAAAGAAGCCAGGTTTAGCTTTTTCTTCATCAGTATTGCTCTGTGTATTATCAACCAAGGTTTTACCCGATTGATTTTCTTCTACAGAAATTTTATTGTCCGCACGAATGGTTTGTATAAGCTGATCAACATTGACTGGTGCTTGCGTAATTTCATTTAATTCTTGTTGAGTCGCATTAGTCACTTCGACTTGAGGTGCTTTGGTCACCCCATTACGAAAATTTTGCGCATCCGTTTTCGCATCTTCTGCAACTTTATAAATTTCATTTGCTAAAGACTGATCCACAGCAACAGCAGGTAACTCTTCAAGATCTTCAAATTGGATCGGCTTAAAATCATCTTGCACCCCCATATTTTTTTCTTGTTGTTCAAGCATTTTAACGCTATCGACTTGATCAGTTTGTTGAGCTTGTTGAATTTTCTGATCTAACTGGTCGATCTTTTCGTTGGGTACGCCTTGTTGAATGGCCGCTGATTCTAATTGTTCTTGAGTATTGCTGATTTTTTCAGAACTTGTGTTGATGGTTTCAGAACTTGACGGCAAGTTCTGATTGCTTTGTATTTGATCGGCATAACTGACAGGGATCGCAAAAACACTTAAAAAAACACTTGAACATATCAGTTTATTGATATGATAACGGTCAAAGTGTAAATGTACACTATGTGAAAGCACAGATTTTTTAAAATTAATTTTTGCTGGCATACCAAGCTCGAATGACCTAAATTTATTTGTAGAAAGATCAATTATTAAAAATCTTTCAAATACCCAAACCAATTGGTTTTACACATGATTTAAGTTAAAAACATGATACATGATTTTGAGAGATAGTTACCATTTCAACACATTTCTTATATATAACTAAATGAAGTCGTCTACAATGGAAAAAAATGAGCATATTTTAGGGACAAGACGTTTTTTACCGATGTTCCTTACCCAGTTTTTTGGCGCCCTGAATGATAATGTTTATAAACAATCATTATTACTCGTCATTACCTATGGTTGGATTCATCATCAGTCTGCCAATATCAGTACACTCAACAATCTCGCTGCGTTACTGTTTATTCTACCCTATTTCATCTTCTCTGCGACCGCAGGTCAAATTGCAGATAAATACGAACGCTCATTTTTAGTCCGAAGTATTAAAATTTTAGAAATCATCATCATGCTGATCGCCTCAGCGGGTTTTTTATTGGGTAATCTTTGGATTTTACTCTTCGCCTTATTTTTAATGGGCACGCATAGTACTTTTTTTGGGCCAATCAAATATGCGATTTTGCCTGAAATTTTAAAACCCAATGAACTGATGTCTGGTAACGCCCTGTTTCAGTCAGGCACATCCATTGCGATTCTAATTGGGATGATTTTAGGCGGCGCAGTCATTTCGCTGTCACAAGGCAATATGATCTGGATTTGCTTAACCATCGTATCTATTGCAGTAGTGGGTTATTTATCCAGTCGTTTTGTCCTTAAACAATCTACTTCAAATGAAGACTTAGAGATCGATTGGAATTTCTTTCGTACCAGTTTCCAAACCATCCGCTATGCTAAAAGTTTACCGTTAATTTTTATCGTACTTTTAGGCAATTCTTGGTACTGGTTTTATGGTGCAACTTATCTCACACAAATCCCGCAGTTAACACAGCAAAACCTACATGCCAATGAAAATGTTGTTAGTTTATTGCTTACATTTTTTTCTGTCGGCATTGGCGTAGGTTCGTTACTGTGCCGTAAAATTGGCGGTGCAGAAGTGAATATCAAAATGGTACCGCTTGGTGCGATTGGCTTAACACTATTTGCACTCTATTTAGCAGCTAGTTTGGCTTTTGTTCCAGAACGTACCGGTGATCTGATTGCGATTTCTGATATGTTTAATTCAGGGGCAATTTATTATCATGTCATGCTTGCAGTCACCTTATTGGGCATAAGTGGAGGTTTTTATATCGTTCCACTTTATGCCATGATGCAAGCCTATGCCCCAAAATCTCACCGTGCACGTGTGGTTGCGGCAAACAATATTTTTAATGCAATATTCATGGTTTCATCGGCAATTTTTTCTATTCTCATCTTAAGTATTTTGAAAATAGATATTAAAATCTTATTCTGTATCACAGCTGTGCTGAGTGCTATTTTTAGTACTTGGTTATTAATTCGTTTAAAACCATTAATAGCGACAACTCAGGTTTCTTTGGAGGACTAATATGCGTCAATATACTGGCATCGATAAATTGATCAATTCATTTGACCAAGCTTTAAGAAGTTTAGTACCTGGTGCAACTTCAGCACAAAGAAGCAATCCGTCCAATGCAGTAGAAACTAAGCTGGCTGTCAGTGAAGCACGTCATGTTGCAGGCTTAATGCGCGTTAACCATAGTGGTGAAGTCTGTGCTCAAGCGCTTTATCATGGGCAAGCATTAACAGCCAAACTTCCAAATGTACGTCGTGAAATGGAATTTGCAGCAATTGAAGAACAAGATCATTTGGCTTGGTGTGAAGATCGTTTAAAAGAGCTCGACAGTCATACCAGTTTGCTGAATCCTGTATGGTACGGTCTTTCTTTTGGTATGGGTGCGCTTGCTGGCATTGCAGGTGATAAATACAGTTTAGGTTTTGTGGCTGAAACTGAACGCCAAGTCAGCTTACATTTACAACACCATATCAGTCAGCTTCCAGCTCAAGACGAGCGCTCACGTAAAATATTGGTGCAGATGAATGAAGATGAACTGCATCATCGTGATACAGCATTAACTGCTGGTGGTGTAGAGCTGCCTATTCCAGTGAAGATCACCATGACTGCTATTTCTAAACTGATGACCAAGACCAGTTATTTTATCTAATTTATCTAACAGTCTGATTTAACTGATTTACAAGCCCACTTGCTGGGCTTGTTTTTTTAGTATTTTAATAAGGTCTGCTTAACCCACATTTTGATGTAGAGATGTAGGTTAAAAATAAAAAATTACTCAGCAACGCCCAAAAGTAATTTAGCTGTATTCGGTGCCAATTTTGCAGTTGCGACAGGCAATAAAGATGGATTGAGCGGATATTGAGTTCCATCAAATTTCAACATCACTTGCCCATGCTTTCGGCTATAAACCAGCACTTGCTTCCAACCATTATGCATATATGTTGTAGAGTAAACTGGTGTATCCACCAAGGTTGTTTTACTTAAAAAGTCAAACTGGTGATTAGATTTTCCTTGAAAGATCAGCATTGTACAACCACCAGACCCACACCAATCTTGCCCTTTTAAAAGCACGATGGCTTCATCTTGTCCATCTTGATTGAGATCATCAAATGCCACATCAAATAAAGCTTGATCTTGTGTATAAGCATTCACTTTTTGCTTAAGATTGTTATCCCGCTGTTGTAAGCTTTGCACTTCACTTACAGCTTGTACTGGTGTAACAGATTGTTCAGGTAAATGGCGACATGCACTAAATAAAAGCACACAACTGAATAATGCCAAGGGCTTAAAATACATTGTTTTTTAACCTATTTATTTTAAAGACTATAAAATAATAACTGGAAATTGATCTGCGGAATGTTTGAATAATGCATCTTCCCAAAGATCAGACATCGGCACTTTAACATCCAACGCCAATGGTAGTTTCTTTGGATTAAATTGCATTGCAGTTAAATGAGATCCCCATGCAATGAGATCAATATCCAAGGAAATTTGATGTGATGGGCGTACACGACCTGAGTCTGCTTCCATCTTTTTTAATAAAGACAGCATTTCATCTACAGACAGCTGACTTTGAACCAAACATGCAGCATTCCAATAATCTGCACCAATTCCATCACGGCATGGAATCAAATAGATTGGAGAAAATGACACCATTCCCAAATGGGCAATCTGAGCAAATGCTTTTTGAAAATTTTGTTGTGGATCGCGATTACTCGCTAGAGCTAGGGCGAATATCATTTCGGTGTCGTTCAAGACGAATTCCTACAGAATTTGCTTGCGGGATAATGGCAGGCTTACGGATCGTAATCATAATCGATTCAATAGGCGGAAAGGTAGAGAAAAGCGTATTCAACACCAATTTGGCCGCATGTTCGATCAATTTTGGCGCAGCATCCTGAATCACTTTGGCAGAAATTTCACAAATTTCTGCATAGTTCAACGTATCGACCAATTCATCTGAGTTAGACGCTTGTTCTAAACTGGTTTGAATGTGGAGATCCAACATTAAAGGTTGGATAATTTGCCGTTCCCAATTGAAACAGCCGATCACCGTCTCAACTTTCAACCCTTCAATGATAATTGCATCCATGACGTTTATAAATTCTCAATTTAAATAAAAAATGCCCTTTTAAAAAGGGCCAAGTAAGATTTTACAATCAAACTCAGCCAGCTTTTCACAAAGGGAAAACATCTATATCAATGTTTTAACAGCGACACAGGATCAATATTTTGCACCATCTGTAAACGTTGGTCAGCATAAATATCGGTATATGGCGCAAGAACACGCATAAAACGATCAAAATAGAGCATTTGCTTAAATAATAAGGCGAAGTCACGTGGGAAACGAATACCATGACGCTCGCCTACACCCACCATGTCCATCATGATGTCATTTAAATCAGATGGGTTTGACGTCATAATTTTTTGTGGATCCGCAAGCAGTACACCACTAAATAAACGTTCTAAATCTTCTGCCAAAACCTGAGTGTCGACTTGAGTACTGGTCATGCCCATACCCAACATATTTTCAGCCATCAACTTGTAATCAGTCTTTTGCAAAGCATCCATAAATGCCATACATGCTTGCCAAACTTCAGGTTTTAACTGTCCAACGATACCAAAATCAATAAAACCAATACGGCCATCTTCAAGCAACATCAGATTACCTGCATGCAAATCAGCATGGAAAGACTGGCATAACATCAAACTACCAAACCAAGTATTCATGGCGGTAATCAGCACTTGAGATGGATCTTTCGCGACCTTTCTCACTACATCAAAATCAGTCAGTGGCACGCCATACAAGCGTTGCATGGTAAGTACACGACGTGTTGAAAATTGATGATAGACCTTTGGTGCTGTTGCTGCGGTGTTTTGCGACACATTGAGATAATTCACAAAATCATCTAAATTTTGTGCTTCTTCAATAAAATCAACTTCACGTACCATCCGTGTTTTAATTTCATCAACAATATCGGCTAATGAAGCGAATTTTACTTTTGGAATTGCTTTTTCCAACACCTTTGTTGCCCAATGCAATACATTTAAATCGGTATAAAGAATAGTTTCTACACCTGGTTTTTGCACTTTAATTACAACATCTTCACCGGTCACCAATTTGGCCGCATGAACCTGAGCAATGGACGCTGAAGCAAGAGGCTTTTCATCGATGGATGCAAAGATTTCACTTAAATTACGTCCAGCAAATTCTTGTTCCAACACGTCTTGAACATAGCTAAAAGGTAAATAAGGCGTTTGATCTAAACAGCCTTGAAACTCTTCAACATATTCACGAGGAAATAAAGATGGTGTACTGGCAATAAATTGACCCAATTTAATATAAGTTGAGCCTAATGATTCAAAAGTTTCACGCATCAGTTTGGCATTACTTGGTTTTTCAGTGGCGTATTTAATGCCAGCTTTGGCTGCGATAACGGCAGTTTCCCCAACTCGGGCAACTGAACGCAGACCATCTAAAAAGATATTATTTTTCATAATGTCAACATTAAATTGAATTTGTATAAGTGTAGCAAATTAATCAGCATTTGCAGTATGGCTTGCCTGACAGTTTGTACAATCTCTATCTTTTTCAAAGGCTAAAATTCGTTGTTTCATTGTTAATCCATCCCAAAGCATCAGTTTTTGTTTCAATGGGGTTTTTGCTAAACCTAAATATAGAAGTGCATGATGTGCCTGTAAACTTGCCATGACATTGGGTGTGGTGGCCAATACACCTGAATCAGCACAACGTAGACTTTCATTATGTTGTTGCGCTTTGGGAAATAAGCATTCATAACAAGCTGAGCCACCTTCAACCATAAAAAGCTGACCTTGGAAACCAATCGCAGATGCACTAATCAGCGGGATATGCAGCTGGGTACAGATGTGGTTCACCAGATAACGGGTAGTAAAATTATCGCAACCATCTAAGACTAAATCTTGCTGAGCAATCAATGCCTGCGCATTATTTTCATCCAATTTACTGGTATAGCTTTCTACTTGGATAAAAGGATTAATTGTTTGCAATCTCTTCGCCAAGATCTCCGATTTATAAAACCCGACATCTTGCGCAACATAGGCAATTTGTCTTTGTAAATTACTGATTTCAACCGTATCAGCATCAATCAGACTAATTTTCCCAACACCTGCACGTGCCAACAATTCGGCAGTGGTACACCCTATTCCACCGCAACCAACAATCAGCACATTGGCGAGTTTTAATTTTTCCTGCGCCTCAATATCCCAACCATTCAGCAGAATTTGACGGGAATAGAGATACATTTCAGATTCGGTAAGTTCTAGATCGTGTTCAAGCATGGGGGGATAAACTTTTCAATTTTAATCAGTATAAAGTAAAAATTTTATAGAGGAGCAATTACTAAAATAATCTTTAATCCTTTGGGTTAGGTTTTATCAATTCGCTCAATGTTTTCAACAGGTCATTTGCAAAATCATCATGATATGGTTCAACACAGTATACAATCAGATTTAAACTGTTTCATTTTCCATAACCTAGCATTTTATGATATTTATTCTCAAAAATGATTCAAATATTGAAAAACTATAAAAATCAATCTACATTAATACAGAAAATTTTTTCAAGCTGGATAAAAATATGGAACTGGATCGTTACGACAAACAAATTTTAGAAATTTTAACCCATGAAGACATCAATCTAAATGAATTGTCAGAACGTATTAACCTGTCGGTAAGTTCTGTCCATCGTCGTATCAAACACTTGATCGAAACTGATATCATGACCAATCTAAAGCGTGATATTAATTTTGAAAAATTAGGCTTTAAATTACATGTCATTTTACAAATTTCCCTAAGTAAACATGATACTGATACCTTTGCTAAATTTTTAGAAGAACTCGAAAACATCCCTGAAGTGATTAACGCCTTTTTAGTGACTGGGCAAACTGCTGATTTCCTTGTAGAAGTTATCGCAAAAGATATGGAGAATTACAGTGAAATTTTACTCAAACGTATTGGTAAAATTGAGCACGTGGTTGCACTACATTCAAGCTTTGTGATTAAAGAATATAAACGCGTGTTTAATTGTACTGGCCTACTCAATCGAATTTAAATTATGTATTGAGTCCGTTTAGTTTCCACACGATGAATAGAATGGACTTAAAAGTTTACGAAGCAAAGCTACTCTCATTGGTCTTAAACATTGGTTTTATGATGTTTTAAATAAGTAGAATTTAAAAATCAAAGATATCACATTGTATTTGAATGGATCTTTTTATGAGATTTTATTTAGCCGAAGAATATCAACCACTATGTCATGCACGGTTTGCGTATTATCAAACTCAAATCAAAGCACTTTTAACCAATGCAGAGATTGAGCACATTGGCGCCTCTTCGATTCCAAATGCAATCTCTAAAGGAGATTTAGACATTTATATTGCAGTGGATCAATCTGAATTTAATGATCCAATTCAAAACTTTATGGCTTAAATTTTCAAGAAAAATTAGCAACACTGAGAACGGATCAACTGTGTATGTTGGAATCGCTCAATGGTGATGATGTCGCCTTTCAACTGGTTGTCAAAGGTTCTGAATTTGAGTCATTTATTAAGTTTAGAGATCGACTCAGGCAATCGCCTGAACTGGTGCAAACGTACAATAATCTAAAAAAGCGTTGTGAAAATTTAGATATGATCGATTATCGGATTGAAAAAAATAAATTTATTTCCGCTGTTTTAAACCAGCAATAAATTCTCTCAATAAAAAACGCACCAAAAGGTGCGATTAACATTCAATTAAATCAATATGTTGTAATTTTATTGCACTCAATATTTTCATTTATTAAATTTAAAAAATAATCATGTTTTATTAAAAATTTTATCATCATTGCACTGCCTGAATCACTCTTAACTAGATAAGATTTATTACTGATGCTCAGATTGTCAGTATCAGTAATGTTCTCTTTTAAATTCTGTACGAATTCCAGTAAATTAAGATTAACAAAATTTGAGGCTACCATAACAATTTGGGGCAAAATTTTGCCCATTAAGCTGAAGGTTAGATAGATTCATTTGTAGGGGAGCAACATTTGATAAATTTACATTTCCAATATTTGCATCAAGGCCATTTCCACTAATAATTCCACCAAGATCATTTGTTCTGGCAGGATTTTGCTGTAAATAATCTCCAGCTTTCGTAGCAAATTGACCAAGCAATGGCTCAATACTTAATTTTTGGGTTGGTTCTACTCGACCTATACTGATAGGATCTGCAAGTGCTAACCACCAACCTGGCTGTGCAATATTTAAGGATTCAGAACCTGGCCACAATAAACTCTGATTTTGTAAGCTTAAAGATGCAGCCGAATTCACCTGTAAGCTATGAATAAAGCCAAGAGCTTCTTGAAAATTTACAGTCGCTTTTGCACCACTTACTGAACCACTCATTTTGATATTAGTAAATTGACGCCCTGTTGGTGCTGCTAAACAAGCAGGAATTAAAAAAACCGTGTTTTGACATCCTGTTATCTTAGCGTCTACGGGATTACCAGCTGTGTATACTGCTGTTGTGGTTCCATTTGCATCAAAGGTTGTTCTACCTATTGCTGGATAATCATTTCCTGTCCCTAAATTGATAGTTGGAATATCAACAGATGCAGATAAGCCAACTGATGTCTTACGATTTCCTACAACAACAATTTGGGAAGTTTCAAAAGGAAGGTTATTCATTTCTGGAATACTGAATCCCCCTCCAGTTGTGATAAAACTTGCATTTGCTAATCCAATTGCAACTAAGTTGCCTTTAATTGGATATGTAGCTAGATTCATAAACTGTGCAGCAGTATCGGCATATCCTTTAATTTTACTTTGTTCTGCAACAGTAGTACCAATACCTGACTGTACTTTCATGTATCCAGAGAAACTATTTAGTCCATTCGCAACAGATGAATTTTCTGTTCCTAAAGTCAGCAGACCTAGTATTTTCTCGGCACTCAGTCTCAATCCTACCATTTCTCTTGTTGATGACTGACCAGGATTTTTAATTGCAAACTCAATGAAAGGGTTAGTTAATTTTGCACTGGAACTTGCTCTGCCAGAATTAGTATCAGAAATACCACTTAAACTTAAATTATCAATATCAAGGTCACATCCACCAGCCCCGTTCAATCCCCCACAACCTAGTTGTAATTTTTTAATATTAGCATTCAACTCTAGTTCTGCTTCCAAACCTAAGCGATAAAAACCGATATTCTGGCTACCGCCAGTGCGCTGTCTTTCCAAGTTATCTGAATCATTAGGTGCAATAAAAGACATACTCATTAAAGCCTGACCAGTAGTCGCTGACATTTCACTTTCTGACATAGGTTGAAAAGTTTCAGAACTTGCATAAACTGAATAGTTGCTAAAACAGATTAATCCCAAAAAAGCATTTGATAAAAATACCTTTTTCATTATAAAAATCCTTTTTTCATTGTAAGAATGCTTATTAGTTTAAAAATTCAAACAATTACTTTTATTAATAATCGTAATGCAATTTTGCTGTAATTGTATACTTTTTTTTATTCTTCTCAAACTCTTTTTAATTTACCTAAACATTCTAATGTATAAAAATTTTGACTATTGAAGACTGTGGTCTATAACTAAAAAGAGAACTCCAGCATTGCCCACCGTGAGTGGGTTTTTATCTCAAAATCCGATCTTAAATTCACCATACGCAAGCTTTATAATTGTTTTGTCAAAATTTTCATTATAGTTTTTGCATTTTTAATAGTTTTTTCCAGCATTATTCCTAAGGATAAAACTCTATCCAAAGAACCTTAGTACATCATTCAAACCACTACACTCGTTGTATTTAGCAACGGTATAACGATCCTTAGCGTGATTTCTTTACCCTGCCCTAATTTCAATTTAAGGAGTTTAGGGCAAAGTATCATTTAGATATCTGTAGTTTCAAATATGCTGTATTAAAGTAATTTTAGAAAATATTAACTATTAAAAAAATTAATTTCATTAAGTATTCGTCTTCACTCTCAAGAAATTCTTTCTCTTCTAAATTACATGAAAATGCTTCAAAAATATGATTAATTACTTGAATTACACTCTCTTTGTTAAAATTTTCAATGTTAACTAAAATCGACAGTGCATCAGAAATTTCATTCAGGCTAAAAGAGTATTCAAATCGTCCAATTTCAATTAGATCTTTGATTGATTGATCAACAGAAGCAATGTTGATCTCATCTTGTTGAAGGATTTTATTTAAATTTAGTCAAATGAAAAATAACTTATAAACTATTGTTTTTTATTTAATAAATTAAATTAAAACGCGTAATAATAAAAAACGCACCCAAAGGTGCGTTTTATCAACTCAAATCAGACTTAACTGTCTAATTCAGCCAATACTTCATCTGTGAATTCAACATTGGTATATACGTTTTGAACATCATCAAGATCTTCAAACATATCAATCATTTTCACAATGAGTTTTGCTTGATCCACATCAGCAATCAATGCTTTTGTTGATGGGCTCATGACCACTTCTGCATTATCAGATTTTAAACCAGCAGCAGTCAAAGCATCTTGTACATCACCAAAACTTTCTGGTGTAGTGATTACTAAGATTTCATCTTCGTTCACTTCGATATCTTCAGCACCAGCTTCCAAAGCCACGTCCATGATTTTATCTTCCAAAGAAACATCTTCAAAAGTAATCTCACCACGTTTGGTAAACATGTATGCCACTGAACCCGCAGTACCTAAGTTACCATTGGTTTTAGAAAAACAATGACGTACATCAGGCACAGTACGATTAAGGTTATCTGTCATGGTTTCTACGATAACCGCAACACCACCCACACCATAACCTTCATAAGTGACTTCTTTTAAGTCATCGTTATCTTCACCACCAGCACCACGCTGGATAGCGCGGTTGATCGTGTCACGTGTCATATTCACTGAAAGTGCTTTTTCGACAACAGCACGTAGACGAGGGTTACTTCCCACATCAGGACCGCCAAGTCTTGCTGCTGTGGTTAATTCACGAATATATTTGGTAAAGACTTTACCACGACTTGCATCTTGTTTTGCTTTACGATGCTTAATATTGGCCCACTTGGAATGACCCGCCATGCGAAATATGCTCCTGTAGATTGGCTTTATGCCATATCAAATTGCGACAATTCTACCATAAGCACTTTTTTATGAGAAAGTGCTTATTTTTTAGATTTAATGCAAATTAAGAATTTTTTGCTTCAGGAATCACAATATCGAGCCCTGTATGTTGTTTATATAGACGTTTAATTTCTGCTAAGTCTTGATCTAGATCTGTTGGGTAAATTTTTCCAAAGATCCCACCCTGTTTTGTTTTTGAGTTTGCATACATTAAAACAATAGGAACACCAGCTGCTTTTGCGATATGCCAAAAACCAGTACGGATCGGTTTACGTGCTTGCCCACGTTCTGCGCGAGTCGCTTCTGGCGCAATCACCAAATTAAATTCTTCATTACTCTGAAACAGATCAACCATTTGTGAAACGATATCTTTGTTTGACTTACGGTCTACAGGAATACCACCAATTTTTTCTAAAATCGGTTTTAAAGGACCTTTAAATAATTCTTTTTTAATTAAAGTATGGATTTTAATGTCATGAATTTGAAAAATTGCCAATGACAACACAGCATCCATCATGGATGTATGTTCAAAACCGATGATGACTTGTTTTTTTTCTAATACACTTTGATCAACTTCATATGACCAACCTGAGAGCTTAAAAGTAAGTTCTCCCAACATCTTTTTCATAAATACCTGACATCATAAAATCATAATTTGCGAATTGTCCGAGTAAAAGCTTAAAAAGACAATCTCTATTGTGCTTATTTTTTACATTTGTATATTTATTTTTGTCATTTTAAACACTTGTTTTGCTACACCAAAATGTATGCTTAAAATAGAAAACCGTTAAACGCACCAATATCATCTAACTTCCTCTAGAACAAAAATATAAATTTTTCATAAAAAACATCCATATAAATCATAATCTCAATAATAAGGTTCAAATCAATATTTTTTATCTTGTTAAAATCATTTAGACTTTAGTCTTAATTGCGCCATAAGCTCAAAAATTTTACCTGCAAAAGGATTGCAATATGTTGATGCCTCTCTTTGGCGTAAGTGCCTTAGTCTTTGTTTTGATTTGCACATGGAGCATATTTGAAATTTATTTAGAAAAACGAAAAAAGTAACACTGCATACTATTCCCGCTCAATAGCCACAAACTTTGCTAGATCATCGTATAACGCAACACACTCAGCAGCAGCTCTCATTGACTCAAAGCTTAGATCATCGTTAAAAGCACTCGATTAATTTTCAATTGTGTTTAAGTTTCTAATCATTCGATTCTATTTCAGTCATTCTCACCAAAAAATAAATCAGAGCCATCAAGCATTAAAACTGCTTCTAAAAATTTCTCTCGACAAAGTTTAAAAATCACTTTAAATAGATACACTTAATTAAATACATCTAAAGCATATAAAATAAATGGGGATCTATGAATAATCTACTACATATCTATGCATTTTGTGTGGTTTTGCTTTTTTTTAAAATGCTTGTAATCTCTTGTTATCAAGGATTTTATCGTATAAAGAATAAAGCGTTTAAAAATGCCGAAGATGCTAATTTTGTCAGTGTCCAAGCCCGACCCGAAGAGCTGCCACAAGTAACCAGAGCCAGCCAAGCTTGGGCAAATGATTTAGAAAATATTCCCGTGTTTTGGGTGTTTGGAGGGCTTTGTATTGCATTAAACCTAAGTAGTGATTTTATTGTCTGGATCTTTTGTATTTTTACGATTGCAAGAATCACACATACAATCACCTATCTCAGTGCAATGCAACCATGGCGCAGTATTTCTTATGCTGTTGGAATAATCTGTCTTATTATTTTGGCGATTCAAATCATAATCACATGTATTGGATTTTAAATAAATGCAAATCAATAGGCATTAACTGATCATTTTATTCTTTATTCGCTATTTTATAATAGTTAATTTCTTTATAAGTTGTATTTTATAGTTGGAAAAATAATACAACTTATATCGATAATTCACCAAAATATTCTATGAATAATAATTAAATTTAGATTTACTAATCTATGCTGTAATTTTTTTAATATAATCAAAAGTAAAGTAAATTTATCAAAAAGTAAAACTATGTCACTATTTTGTAATACTTTATTTATATGAAAAATATACTTAAAAATACATTATTTTCAAACAACTCTATGATTTTATGTTTTTTATATTACTTTTCGATCATTATTAATTAACTTCTAAGTCTTAATACTGTTTTTAAATTAGAGTTTTTACTCTACTTATTGGTTGTTTTATGTAATTTTAATAATCTCATTGTCAAGAAGACAGTGATTGTATTTAAAAGGATGAATTCAAGTGAAAACAAAAAAGATCTTTCAAAAAGCCGTCATTACAACCTCACTCATTTGTATTGCGGGAATAAGTCAAGCTGAAGATTTTAAACGCTTCTCGGTTTCTTCAGGTTGGTTACATATGTCATCAATGGGGAAAGCACAACCTTTTAGGATTAATACCTCTGTAGGTAATGGTACTAAAGCTGCGGTGGGTGTAATTTCAGGCAAAACGATTATAGATAATCTCGATCAATCGCGTATTGATGCGATGGATCCCAACCTTATTAGCATACTCAACATGCCGAGTAATGAGGAAGGACGGTATGTATTTGATGATCTGTTGGATGCAATTATGGCAGATGACCCAACATTAATAGACCAATTAACAGGAATTGCTGAAATCAATGGGATTGCCCATTGGTCAGCGGATGCTGGTTTGGAAGTTGAGGATGTAGACACGTTAGGTATGATGTTTACTTATAATGTCACCGACAATGTTGCTGTTCAATTGATTGCAGGGATTCCACCAAAAGTTGATCTAAAAGGAAAAGGTACTGTTTATGCACCCTTTTCAGCAGCTTCTCAACCACTCGGTGGCATTGCAGGCGATTTGTATTTAAAAAACAATCTTTTAATTACAGATTTGGATAGTTATAACACTGCTGCATCTGCTAGAGCTTGGACGCCTGCCATACAAGCGCAGTACTATTTTGGTAAATCTGGTGTCAATAAGTTCAGACCATTTGTAGGTGCTGGTTTAATGTATGCCTACTTCAATGATATCGAAATCAATTCAGGAATTGAAAATGATTTGATACGTGCTGGACATATGATTCAAAACATTCATGATGGTAAAGCAGGTGCTTCTTTAGAAGGAAAGCCATCGAGCGGCAACATGAAAGTTAAAGTAGATGCAACTGATGCCATTGCTCCGATTGTTACTGCTGGTTTTACCTATGACTTTAAACAAAACTGGTTTGCTACAGCCTCTATTTCTTATGCGAAGTTAGACAATACGGCAACCATTACTGTCCTAAACACCAACAACAATGCAAAGCTCATTCAGGCTAAAACTAAAATTGAGATCGACCCACTGATCACTTACCTTGGTGTAGGTTATCGTTTCTAAGTCTATCTGTTAAAACCTAAAGCCATTACAGTGACTTAAATACTGTAATGGCTTCATTTATAATTAATTTCAAAAAATTACCATGTATAAAATTTAATTCATTAAGTAATTATTTTGGCTGTCTTGTAGCCTTTTCATTTCAGACCAAGACTCACCTATCTATTTCATATAAGGTAAATATTCAAATCACATTTCAATAGGAAAGTATCAAATGACTTCTATCAATGTTGAAAGTATTAAGAATCATGCCGATGTTATTGCGTCTTGTGGAACCAAAGTTGGTGAGGTAGATCACCTTGTTGGAGCAGACCAAATCAAACTGACCAAACATGGCGATGGACATCACCATCTCATCCCAACATCTTGGGTTGGTGAGATAAAAGGCGAAAAAGTGATCTTAACTAAAGATTCTCAAGAGGTTAAAGACACTTGGCTAGAAGTATAGATTTTGCCTATTACAACTGAGTTTTATTCAATTTATGTGTGTCACGTTCTGAAGTAGATTGACACTTATTCCATATAAAACGCTCGATGAGTTTCATCGAGCGTTTTATATTTGATTAAATCTTATTTTTTAAGACTTTCGTATCTTCATCCAATCTTAATTGGCGTTGTCTTTCGCCTTCATTGATAAGATCGAGGCGTTTGCCCCAGTATTGAATTGCATATTGATATTTTGCAAAAAATGCAAAAAACATAAAGGTTAAGGCTGGACCTAAAACAATTTTATCTGCTTGACCTATGAATTTCTCATAGATCGCCATGCCGAGCGCACAAAAGGTTAAAACCATAAACATAAAGAAGCTAAATTTTAAAAAATTATCGAAGCTTTTACCTTTAAACATAATCAAGAATACATATCATTATCATTTGATAGCTTATTATAGGAGATAGGATCTAATTTTCAAGTGATCACTATTGGTTTTGTATTGATGGCTTTGTATTGATATTGAGCAACCTTATTTCTGATTTAGATCCTTCATCAATCATTGTATTTTGATTGGCATGCTGATCTAAGAATTTGCTTTTTAAAATCTGTCTAATAAATTACACTTTGATATTCGCTCGGTTTGCATGTTGATATATTTTCTATTCTAGAATTTATGAGTAGTAATATGGGTAATGAATAATGGCGTAATGTTTTAAATAACGAGCACAGATAATCCTATAGGCAAACTTTAAAAATCATCTTTATAACTCTATTATTTAATTTTTCAAAGTTAGCAGTTTATTTAACAAATAAAAAATCCACCGAGGTGGATTGAATCAGCTAAGAGTGGCGTAATTTTTTCCCACCTCCATCCTGCTTATTTACGGTCGCCCAAGCAATACGTTGTGCATCTTCATCCGAACGGCCTTGTTTTTTCTCACTTTCATAAATATGTTGGGCTTGTCTTTTCTGCTTTGCTGTATATGCAGATTTATCTCCTATAGGCATAATCACGTCTCCATATAACGATAAATATAAGGATTATCTTTATAACATGGATTATTTTATTCGCTGTTTAGTGTTGTAAGTTCTTGTGAATTTGAGTCATGCTTATTTATTTTAACTCAATATAGAATACCAATTAACACTATGTTTTTATTTTTAAAATAACTAACCCTTATTTTAAAGTATCATTTCATTTAATACTTAAAATTTCACTTAATCTACATTGATCACTTTTTAACAACATTTATTCACACAGTATTGATGAGATTAGTCCACCATATAAATTAATCACTTGATAAATCTTAGAGGTTAATATGCAACCTGATAACAACCCATCAACAGCTCAAGAAAGATCAGAAAAAGCACAAGAAAAGCGTAGAATCCCAAAATATATTTTACTCATAGTGGGTCTATTTTTGCTTGCGATTGTGATCTATATGCTTGCGAGTTGGCAAGGCTAAGTTAGAGTAATTTGCAGCTATTTTTATAAGCTTAGCGTTTTAAAAATGTTTAAAGCAGATTAAGAAAAGCAAGGTGTTTCCTTGCTTTTCTAATAGTGAATTTAATTAAAATCCTATTTAAAATAAAAAATCTTAAATTAAGATGCTAATCACACTTCCAAATACCGCCCTCTTTTTAAACGATCTATTTTTGATTGTATAGTCTATGATTGATCTTGCTTGAAAAGACTCTAAATTGAGGTAATCCATAAAAACTTCGTTTGCTCTAGCTACTGTAGACTTCTTCTTCTCGATATTTAATTGTTGTTGCTGCTCTGATATTTTTGCTTTTTCTCTGGGTTGGGATTTATCCCTTATGCCATTTGCAGCAATTTTCTCTCTACCAATTCTTACGCTTAGTCTAGATCGATATTTCCATATAATCCGAAGTTGAGCAAATAGATCGACTGAGAACTTTCTTTTCAGCGATATAAGTTTTATCGCTGTTATTTACACGTACAACAAAGCCAATCAACTTATTGTCTCGATAAATCGCAGATCTAAGCTCCAATTGATCAATAAATGTCTTTTGTCAGCTTTACTCTTGGTGTTGACATATATAGAATCTCTAGCTGTCGCAATGCTAAATACTATATCAAGCTATTCTCTACAGTCTACTTGTAAAAAAACTTGATAAACTCTAAAATCTTAGATAGTATTGCACACGTTCCAAGTAGTTGATAATTAATCAATTCACTTGATGAAGGGCCTGTAGCTCAGTTGGTTAGAGCAGCGGACTCATAATCCGTTGGTCCCCAGTTCAAGTCTGGGCGGGCCCACCAAATAAGACAACCACTTAGGTGCATTAATCCTAAGTGGTTTTTTGTTGTTTGCTATTCTTGATTAACTATTTTACATCTGCTTTATCGTCAATTAGCTTTTTTCTTTTAATCGAAGTGTGGAACTTGCCCCCCTCATTTTTCAGCATTTATACATTTCTCTCAATTTACAACAAATATTCATCATCCTTCCCTTAAAAGCATTGAAGTATAAGTCAATTAATCAAAATTTTAGCTTAAATAAATTGACTAGAATCTAGCATTTGCAATGTAATTTTCTTTACCTCATCACGGCTCTGTTTGATATGCTCTGTAGTCGCATTTAGCGCAGAATCCCGTTCTTTTCTAAAAATAAAACCTAAAATAGTCTGATGCTCAGCATAAGTTGCCTCTATACGATATTGTTTGGAGAAATCTAAGCGACGAATAATTCTAATTTTTTCACTCAGTTCTCGATGTATTCGTGCCATTTCCTGATTACCTGCTGCACGAACAAGAGAACAATGGAAATCTTCATCTTGTTGAGAAAGCGCCTTAATATCTTTTAGGTATTGCTCAGGTTCGATACACCATAAATCTTTTAATACTGCCAACTCAATTGATGGCTCCCCAATATGAGCGCAAAGTATTTCGATGGCTGCTTTTTCTAAAATGATGCGAACATCATACAGTTCTTCATAATATCTAAAGTTCAGTGGTCTCACCTGCCAACCACTTCGAAAACTAACCTCTACATAACCTTCCTGCTGTAAACGATATAAAGCTTGACGTATAGGGGTACGACTCACTTGATAAGTTTTAGCAATTTCTGACTCAGTAAAACGCTCACTCGGCATAAGTTTAAAATCAAAAATATCATTCTTGATTCTTCGATAAACCAGCTCAGACAAATTGTCTGAGCTTTTTAAAGAATTCTTTATTTCAGTCATATCCTATTCCATATAGACCAATGGCTCACCACTATGTACTGTCTGACCAGCGCGACAAGTCACAGCTTTTACAATACCGTCTTCAGATGCATATACAGGTAATTCCATTTTCATAGCCTCGATGATCGCTACAGTTTCACCTTTCTTCACCACTTGACCATGTTCAACCAATATTTTCCATATATTGCCTGTCATTGATGCATTTAAAGCGACAAAGTGACTAAAATCTTGCTGTTCAATGTAATCCTTTTGGGTTTCTTCTGGATGGATAAAATCTTCTTTCCATCGTTCAACTTCAGTTTTAAAAGCAAACTGTTGTTTTTCTTTAAAGACCTCGATGCTGTCAGCTTCATCCTCTAAAAATTTACAGTATTGCGCATAATCAAATTCAGTTTCTTCAATTTGAATTTGAGCTTGACCATTGGCAAAATCTAAACGCCACTGATCTAATTCAGCTTCAGTAACCTCAAAAAATTTGATTTGGTCAAAAAATTGCAGGAACCATTGTTTATCGCCAAATTGTTTATTCTTTTTAAATTTATTCCAGATCGGTAATGTGCGACCAATTAATTGGTATCCACCTGGTGAATCCATTCCATAAATACACATGTACATACCACCAATTCCCACAGTCCCTTCTGCGGTAAATGTACGTGCTGGATTATATTTAGAGCTTAATAAACGATGACGCGGGTCTATCGGTACTGCGCAAGGTGCTGTCAGATAAACATCTCCTAATCCAAGCACAAGATAATTTGCATTAAATAAGATTTGTTTAACTTCATCACGGTGTTTCAAACCATTAATTCGCTGAATAAAATCCACATTATTTGGAAGCCATGGTGCTTTGGCGCAAACACTTTCCTGATATCGTTCAACTGCACTCAGGGTGGCACTATCTTCAAATGCCATGGGTAAATAAACGATACGTGATGGTATTTTTATTTGGCTTAGATCTCCCATTTGTTCTTCTAAATAGAGCAGTTCAGCGATTAGCGTTTTTTGCGGGATGATCAAACCATCATATTTAATTTGCAAGGAACGAACACCAGGTGATAATTCTAAAATACCTGCGATATTGTGAGCACGTATCAGCTCTATCAATTTGTGGACACGTAACCTAAGGGAAAGATCCAGAATATTGTCACCATACTCAAGTAAGATATAACTATCTCCGGCTTGACGATAAACTGTTTTTGGAGAAAGCTGCATAGCCTCTCTCTGTGCCAAAATCGTCGTACCCATTTCCGCTTTAGAAATAGGGGCTACATCTGGAACAGCAGTTGAAAAGTTTTCAATCAAATCTAGCTGCTGTTGTTCTAATTGATTCGCTTGTTCTACGCTTAATGGATAAAAAGAGATTTTATCATCTGCTTTAAGTTGTCCGATTTTCCATAATTCTGCTTTAGCAATCGTTACTGGGCAAACAAACCCACCAAGACTTGGTCCATCTTTAGCTAAAATAACAGGGAAATCACCTGTAAAGTTGATTGCGCCAATGGCATATTCACAATCGTGTACATTGGAAGGATGTAATCCAGCTTCTCCACCATTTTCTCGTGCCCAACTAGGCGTTGGCCCACTTAAACGAATTCCTAAACGGTTTGAGTTAAAATGAACCGTCCATTCTGAAGCAAAGAATTCTTCAATATATTCTTGTTTAAAAAAATCTGGTGCGCCATGTGGGCCATATAGCACTCCGATTTTCCATTCGGTGCTATAGCTTGGAATTAAGTGGTTAGACAATGCTTGTGGTTGTGCAATGGCAATAGGTAACTCATTCATAAGTAAAGTCGGATTCACCATTTTAATCGTATCACCTGCACGAAGTGTACGACCAGCATGACCTCCAAAATTACCTAATGCAAAAGTCGAGCGACTGCCTAAATATACTGGGACATCCAAACCATCCCGTACTGAAAGATATGTTCGACAACCGGATTCAACTTGCCCTAACTCAAGTATCTGTCCAGACTTGACTGTGATCGGTTGCCAAAAATGAATAGTTTGATCGTCAAGATATGCAGAACATGGCGCACCTGTTAATGCAATGGTGGTATCAGCATGAAATTTTAACGTAGGCCCCATCAAGGTAAATTCAAAACCCGCAGCTTTAGCATCATTGCCTACAATTTTATTTGCCAATTGGAAAGCAAAATCATCCATAGGGCCTGATGGTGGGACGCCAATATCCCAATAACCAATACGCCCAGGATAATCTTGAATCGAACTTAATGTTCCCGGCTGAACCACTTCAATCACCCGAGGTGTATATTTAAAATCGTCTAACATCCGTGTCCAGATTTGCATACTTTCAAAGCGAACATCTGAAATAATCTCACGCGCATAATCAAGATTGGTACTAATACCGTTGAGTCGTGCTTCAACTAATGCTTGTTTTAACTTTTGTATCGCAGCCTCACGATTTTCAGCATGAACGATGATCTTAGCAATCATTGGATCAAAATATTGAGAAATTTCAGTGCCTGTAGATACCCATGTATCAACCCGAATTCCTTCAGGGAAATAAACATCAGTTAAAACACCTGGACTCGGCTGAAAATTCTTAACTGGGTCTTCTGCGTAGACCCGAACTTCTATAGCTGCACCTTGGGGCTGTATATGCGCTAAGTCATCCCAATCCAACCGATCCCCTGATGCGACTTTTAGCATACATTCGATTAAATCCAGCCCTGTTACCATTTCTGTTACAGGGTGTTCAACTTGTAGTCGAGTATTGACCTCTAAGAAATAAAACTCATCTCGTGCTGCATCATAAATAAACTCAACGGTTCCAGCGCTACGATATTGAACCGATTTTCCGAGCTCAATTGCAGCTTGATGTAGTTTTTTTCGTGTTGCGTCAGGTAAATTTGCTGCAGGTGTTTCTTCAACAATTTTTTGGTTACGACGTTGTAGTGAACAATCCCGTTCTCCCAAAGCAACCACTTGACCTTGACCATCACCAAATATCTGTACCTCTACATGACGAGCCTTATCTATAAAGCGTTCTAAAAAGACGCCAGCATCCTTAAAAAATTGCTCACCTAAGCGTTTCACACTTTCATAAGCTTCCATTAAGGCATCTTTTGAGTCACAGCGGGTTAAACCAATACCGCCACCACCTGCGGTACTTTTCAGCATGATCGGATAACCAATTGTTTCCGCAGCTTCGAGTGCTTCATCTAAACTATTTAATAAACCTGTTCCGGGTGTCATTGGCACATTGGCTATGGCCGCCAGTTCACGTGCACGATGTTTTAGTCCGAATTCTAAAATTTGCTCGGCTGTAGGCCCCATAAATGCAATATCGTTTTCCTCACATGCTTGAGAGAACTCAGCACTTTCAGAAAGAAAACCATAACCCGGGAAAATCGCTTGTGCGCCTGTGTCTTTTGCAATTCGGATTAACTTTTCAATACTCAAATACGTATCTGCTGGCTTAATCCCCTGTAAAGCAACTGCGAGGTCTGCATCTAATACATGCTGAGCATAACGATCTGTGTCTGAATAGACAGCTATACTTTTGATGCCTAATTTCTTTAAGGTTCGAATGGCTCTTACAGCAATTTCACCACGGTTTGCAATTAATACAGTATGAAACATGATGCTTTCCCCCCTTAATTCGATACAGCTGGTACTGGATTATTTCGCTGTTGGATATATGCCCGCCATCCTCCCAAATGACTGATATTCTCTGCATCTTCCAAACCATAAGGTTCACAGATAAAGCCTTTTACCCAGCGCCCATCTTCAAGTTCCACATTTCCCATACCCAGTGGTGTCGGGATTTCTGCAACAAACTCCCCAAAACGAGCAGTTGGAATATCCCAAAGTTCTACAATAATGGCTTTCCCCTCAGCTTCATTACGTGCAAGGCCCGGTTTAGGCGGCACTGTCCCATTCAATGCATATAGAGAATATTTACTGGCAGTTTTGGTCGTTTCAATATGTACAGCATCTCTGCTGGTCAATTGAAAATTCAGTGGCATACCTGTTAAATGAGCCCCAACAACAGCCACACGGATATGATGATCAGATCGGGTTAAATTCAGTTGAGTAGATTTCAATTTTGCTTGTGTTGCCCCTAACTTTAAATCGAGATATCGCTGCCAGAGTTTTCCAAAATGAGTTAATGCAGCATCATGCCAAGCAGGTGCAATTAAAGTAATTCCAAAAGGTAAGCCGTCTTCTCGAAACCCTGCGGGTAAAGCCAGTGCACTTAAATCAGCCAAATTGGTGAAATTAGTATATGTACCAAAATGAGAGTTAAACTTAATGGGTTCAATTTTCATTTCTTCGATTGTGTAAATTGTGGGGGATGTTGGTACGATCAAAGCATCAAATTGAGCCAATTTTTCCTGAATTTCACGTGCCAAATCTTGTTTTAGATACTCTGCGTTGTAAGCATCAATCGCTGTGTATTGATAACCCTGTTTAACTATTTCTAAAACTGTTTGATCAAATGCTTCAGGATTTTGTTCGATAAAATCTTCTAAAGCAGCAGTTCGTTCAGCCACCCAAGGTCCTTGATAAAGTTGTACTGCGAGTTTTTCAAAAGCCGTAAAATCAATCTCTGTAATAGAAGCCTGAAAAGACTCAAGTAATTTTAGTGCTTGGTTAAACGCTTGTTCCGATTGTTGATCACCAAAAAAATTTAAAGTGTCGGGTATTGCAAAATTGAGTTTTGAGGTAAAGCGTGCTGGCGCTGTTTTTGGATTTTTCCGCGAGTAACTATCTCGCGCATCATATTTTTCTAATAGATTGGCAACATATTCAGCATCTACAACTGTTAAAGCAAAAATCGAAATACAATCAACAGTCTTACAGGCAGGCAATAGACCATTATTTGAAAAACGCCCTTTGGTTGGTTTTAATCCCACAATATTGTTAAAACCAGCTGGAACACGGCCAGACCCTGCAGTATCAGTTCCCAATGAAAAAGGCACCAGACCACGAGCCACTACGCTCGCTGAACCAGAACTTGATCCACCACTTACATAATTTGGATTAAAGCTGTTTTTAACTGCGCCATAAGGAGATCGAGTGCCAACTAATCCAGTTGCAAATTGGTCCAAATTTGTTTTACCGACGACAACCGCACCAGCATTTTTCAATAACTGGACAAGTGCGGCATCTTGTTCAGCAGGATGAGAGATGATCTTACATGCCGCTGTAGATACAAATCCTTTTACATCAATATTGTCTTTAACTGCGAATGGAATTCCATATAACGGAAATTGCTGATAAATATTCTCTAAGTCATGAGAATCGATTTGAAGATCTTCAATCTGTTGTTTGATTTGTTCGACAGTCGCAATTGAAATCCATGCATTATCCTGCGGATCAAACTCACTCACTAATTCACACAATTTTTCGATATTAATTTCACCAGTTTGATAAGCCCGTTGCCAATCACTAATCGTCCAGCCACTCATTTTTTCTAAGTACATTTTTTGAATCCCATCTTGTATACAAGTTTGAATTACATTTGCAGGATCCATGCCAAAAACTAACAATCTGTTTTTTATATTCTTTTTATATATGTGAGACTGATATGCAATAATTTAGATCAATTTTTTTTAGTCAAAATGCAAGCTTGCTATTTATGAGTGCAATATAGGATGGTTTATAAAATTGGTGCTCTACTTAGGCAACTTCATCCACTTGTTCATCTGAATAGATTGAAGTCTGTAGCGGTCAACTGCTTTTTAGAGTGAGTCAGCATCACCTTTATGCTCTTTCAAAAGCTCAAGTTTTTTTATGATTTAACTTTATTTTATCGTGGCGATCTTTTACGTTTTTTATGACTTTTCCTACAAATTTTTATTTTCTTATGTTGAGAAATATGACGATTTACGCTCTAAATATTAACCTTATATTTTAAGTATCACTTCTCTATAAGTAATATGTGAGCAATCCAATAAAAAATGCGTATTAAATTTTTACGCAATAAATAATAATATATAAGACTCGTCCTACGCCTACATAAAACAACAGCTATATTTTATCAATGAGAATGCTATGGTTAAGCTAAGTGGTCAGTTAATCTGTGTGTCTGAACAAGAATTAAATATCGTAATCAAGTGTCTTCCAGAACATATCAAGTTAACCAGACAAGAACAAGGTTGTGTTTCTTTTGAGGTCAAACAAAGCCAAAATCCCTTAATTTGGGATGTGCATGAAGTTTTTGAGAATCGACAAAGTTTTGAAAATCATCAACGTAGAATATCTGGTTCTGTATGGGGAATTAAAACCCAACATATTCAAAGATTATATGAAATAACACTCGATTAAAGGGCTATCTCAAAAATTTAAACTTTGTCTAACCTGCCCTATTCACTTATTCCAACTCTTTTAATATCGCCTCATTAAAGGCAGGAATATCATCTGGACTACGTGATGTAATGAGTACCCATCCACCCGTATTACAACGATGAACTTCTTCATCTGTCCAGTTTGCACCTGCGTTCTCTAAATCTATGCGAATACTTTTATATGAAGTCAAATTTTTATCTTTAATTCTTTCTGCATTGATTAAAGCCCATGGTCCATGACATATGGCAGCAATCGGTTTCTTATGGTCTGTAAAGGATTGAATGATTTTCTTAGCATTCTCATCAATTCTCAATTGATCGGCATTGACCGTTCCCCCTGGAATAACCAGCAGGTCATAATCACTTGGATCTACTTTTTCCAAAATCGCATGCGGACTATATGACACCGATTTTTCATCATCATGAACAACGGTTCGTACATCGTTTAATTCAATCGCAGCGTGTATGCTTTCTATGCCCTTGCTCGTCAAAAAGTCTAAAGGTTTTTTAAGCTCATCATGCTCAACGCCAGAATTGGAAGTGATGAATAGTACTTTTTTAGTCATTTTCTTACTCCAATAATACGGTATATTTCAAGCTAACAAAAAATACGATTGTAGATGTACAAGTTTTAGCTTCTTATTGTTAAATGTTTTAGGATATTGTTTTAAGGCTTGTTATATATCCTTTTTATTTTTTTAATCTATAAATAATTAAATAACACTATTAAGCAGCCTATGTATTAAACATCAAATACCGCCATAACAAAAATTACAGAAAAGACCAAAAATTATTCATTCAAAAAATGGCATAACTATTGCTTTTTTCAAGTGACCTTTTAGTTATGAATCTCCTCAATGAAGCTTATTAAACGCTCTTTATTTTTACAAGTGATGATTGCATTGGTGATTGGTTGTTTATTCGGTTACTTTTTGCCTCATATTGCGATCAATTTTCAAGTGTTTGGTAATGGCTTTGTCAAACTTGTCAAAATGCTGATTGCACCGCTTATATTCTGTGTCATTGTGTTAGGAATCTATGGTGCAGGAGACTTAAAAAAAGCTGGGAAAGTGGGAATAAAAACGCTGATTTATTTTGAAATAATGACCACTATCGCTTTAATTTTAGGATTAGCCGCAGCTTATATATTTAAACCTGGGCATGGTATGCACGTGGATATTTCAACATTAGATGCATCCCAAATGACCAAGTACAATGAAAATATCCATGCAGTTACAGGTATATCTGATTTCTTTTTAAATATGATTCCTCAAACCGCTGTGGGCGCATTTACAGGGAATGATATTCTGCAAGTGGTTGTCTTTTCAATTTTATTTGGCGTTGCATTATCTATGCTGTCTAAAGATGTCAGTGAACCTGTCGCCTCTTTTATTGACAAAATATCTCAAGTTATTTTTAAAATCATGTCCATCATCATCAAACTGGCTCCTATCGGCGTTTTTGGTGCAATTTCTTTTACCGTGGCAAAATTTGGAATAGAAACTTTACTTAATTTGGGCTATTTGGTCTTAATTTATTATGCAACTGTGATTTTCTTTGTGATCGTCATACTTGGTCTGGTATTAAAACTCTTAGGTTTCAATATTTTTAAGCTCATTCGCTATTTTAGAGAAGAAATCACCATCGTATGTGGAACATCATCTTCTGATTCAGTATTACCACAAGTGATGTATAAACTAAAAAAATTAGGGATAAAAGACTCCACTGTAAGCCTAGTCATTCCATCGGGTTACTCTTTTAACTTAGATGGCTTTTCAATTTATCTCACCCTTGCTGTTGTATTTATCGCGCAAGCGACAGGTGTTCACCTAACAATTTCAGACCTCATCATGATTCTTTTAATCACCTTATTTACCTCAAAAGGAGCACATGGCATTCCTGCATCAGCGATCGTTGTACTCGCTGCGACTTTATCCAGTTTTCCTGTTATCCCGGCGATTGGCTTGGTATTGATCCTTTCAGTGGATTGGCTGATTGGTATTTTAAGAGCAGTAAGCAACTTGATTGGTAATTGTGTCGCAACTTTAGTGATTGGTGTATGGGAAAATGATGTTGATAAGAAACGTGTACATCAAATGTTAGATGATCCGAACTGGGCAAAAAATGAATTGAGCAGTTAAAACGCAATTAACACATAGTGGGGAAAAATTAGAGTTTTATTCTGTAGCAAAACCAATGCACTACATAACCAACGCACTATTAGCAACACAATACGCTTTAGATAAAATCCTTTAACGCTATCTTAAGCACACATATTTCATAAAAACCATTTCCGCATTGAGTCGCTGAAATGGTTTTTTTATGAATCACAGTTATTCACTTAAACTAAAGCCCTCAATCGAAGACCATTCCAGGAAGCACACACAAAAAATCGTGCTGATCATCATGACGGATCATTTGATATGGCTATGCTGTGATTATCTATGCTGTCATTAGCCATACGGTAATGTCCCCATAATACAATCACCAACACCATACCCCCTGCGCATAATGCAACGAGAAAACCCGATCTTAGCCCATAGCCATCAACCATTTGTCCAGAGATTGCGGCTCCTAGTGCCACACCAACATTTAACCCAGCCAGTAACCATGTCATACCTTCCGTCAGGCGATGTTTTGGCACAATGCGCTCAACCAGTGTCATTGCGACGATCATCGTCGGTGCAAAAAATACCCCTGCCAGTAAAACACTACTTGCCAACATCGTAATACTATTCACCCATAATAAGGGTAATGTACTCGCTGCAGTTACCACGCCTCCGAGTAATAAAAGATGCTGTAAAGACATTTTCAATTTAACTGCACCAAATAATAAGCCAGCTAAACATGAACTTAACGCATATGCTGAAAGCACCAAACTGGCAGCTGCAGGCTGACCAAGATGTTCAGCAAAGGCGACACTAACGATATCAATCGTGCCTACAATGATCCCCATTCCAACCATTAACAATGTCAGCAAGCGTATCTGAACAAGCATAATGATTGAGCCGGAACGCTTATGAGTTAAATCTTGTGTGTCGATTTGGGGTTCTGTACCTCGTTGTAACACCAGTAAAAATACACCGATAATCAACAACAATGTTGCAACCAGTAAACTTGCTTGTGGTAACACTGCTACCGATAAGCCAACAGACAATGGCGGACCAATAATAAAGGTGACTTCATCTAGTACTGTTTCTAGTGAGTAAGCGGTTTGTAATTGAGCTTGTCCAGCATATATTGCCGTCCAACGTGCCCTTACCATGGCAGATATACTGGGCATAAAACCCGCCAATAATGCCCCCACAAACAACGTCCAATCAGCTGCCCGCCACCATGAAGCAAATACCAATATCAGTAAACCGATACTGCTGATCGTTGTTACGATAGGCAGTATGCGGCTTTGTCCATATTGATCAACTAACTTTGATACTTGGGGCGACACTAATGCGTATGTCAATACGAATACCGCAGATACTCCACCTGCCAGCGCATAACTCCCCCTCATTTGAGACAACATAACAATGATACCAATGCCGGTCATCGGTAAGGCAATCCGAGCCAATAGCCCAGCCAAAGCAAAACCTTGGGTCCCTGCGACAAAAAATAGTTCTCTATATGGACCAATCATCAGACTCTCCTGAATACAATCTCTTGCAAACATATAAGGATTCAGTAAAAATACATACATTGCGTATGAATAAAGCATACATTCATACGCAATGTATGTAAATAATCATACGAAATGTATGTAAGGAGAAATTGATGGTTCGTCGTACACGTATTGAAATGGAAGAAACCCGTGCTGCACTGATCGCAATGGCTCGAAAAGTCTTTAGTGAACGCGGTTATGCCGATACCTCAATGGATGATCTCACCGCACAAGCAGGTTTCACTCGTGGTGCGTTGTATCACCATTTTGGTGATAAAAAAGGATTACTGGCTGCAGTCGTCGCACAAATCGATCATGAAATGGATCAACGTTTAGATATGATCTCCGAACAAGCTAAAGATATTTGGTCAGGATTTAGTCAGCGTTGTCATACTTATCTGGACATGGCAATAGAATCAGAATATCAACGCATCGTACTGCGTGATGCACGGGCGGTATTGGGTAGTGCATCTATAGATTCGCAACAGCACTGTATTGATTCTATGCAAAGACAGATAGCACAACTTATCCAGCAAGGAATCATTGAGCAAGCTGATCCGCAAGCACTCGCCTGCTTAATTTATGGCAGTTTAGCTGAAACCGCGTTTTGGATAGCTGATGGTGAAGACCATAATCAAAGACTCAAATCTGGAAGAACAGCACTAAACCTTTTACTCCGCGGGTTATTGATTAAAGTAGATCAATAAAAATTCTGATTACTATGAGTACAGGGATTAAATTGAAACTCGATATTCAGAATAAAGTCAGAAAACTAGGATCGATATCCCTATTGATGACTTCAATTTAGGATAGTTTTTAGCTTAAACCGATCCTGATTTTAACTATGTATCTTTTGTCTGCTATACGATAAATTAACTGTAATTCTGAATTTTCGAGGTTTTTTTGAACTGGAATAATATAGAGATCCATTTTTCTCAAGTTGTTTTAAAACCATTTACATCTTTAGATGCTGATGAGGTATTTCAGCATATTACTCCCACCTTGACTCGATATATGGCTTGGGATCCTCCGCAAAGCCGTCAAGAGTTTGATGAGATTTGGCATAAATGGCTAGAGAATATTAAAGATGGGAATGAGTTAATTTTCGTCGTCAGAAACATTGCCAATCATGATTTTCTTGGCCTTGCAGGACTGCATCAAATACAAACGGAAACACCTGAATTAGGCATTTGGATTCGAGAAGATCGACATAAGTCAGGATTTGGTAAAGATGCGGTAACAAGCATGGTTCATTGGGCTTCTGTTAACTTGAGTTTTAAAAATTTTATTTATCCTGTAGCTGTCGAAAATTATGCCAGTCGCCATATCGCAGAATCTTTAGGTGGGGTTATTTCTGAGTATAAAAAGAAACCTAAATATGATTCTGTAACCTATGCTATTCCTCCTCATACTGCATAATACCAATGGATAGATTGAATTGTTTATGATTTATTGATGATGGATACTGAGCATATTTGCAGTTTTGCAATCAACTCATGCGGTAATGGTGGCATTTTCATGTAAAAGTCGATACGATAATGAGAATTATTGTTATTTATATGGAATAAATCATGGCGCTGAATGCACATCGCACTTTTATTCAAGTGAAAGAGAAAATATATCTAGGTCCAAACTATATCCGTATTATTTTTGACTGTGCAGATGTTGAGAAATTCAAACACACTAGTATTGGTGATAACAATAAAATTTTTATTCCAAGGCATGATCAAACCACAATAGAAATTCCTGATTTTGATTTTAATCAACGTAAATGGATTGTCAGTAATCCTGAGATGATGCCAGAAATTCGGACTTATACCCATCGTGATATTGATTTAGTCAATAAAACTCTAACCATCGAGTTTGCAATGCATGGTACAGATACGGTGGCTTGTCACTGGGCAGATCGTGCTCAACCTGGAGATCAAATTGGCGTAACCATGTCTACTGCCGCTAAAAATTCAATCCCTACAGGACTAAATCATTATCTCATTATCACCGATGGGACGGGACTTGCAGTCACTCAAGCGATCTTAGAAAAATTAACAGCTGATGCCAAAGTATATGTCATTGCAGAAGTGGCAACTGTAAAAGATCAAATCGAACTGCAGACGCAAGCTGATTTAGAGCAAATATGGCTGTTCAATCCGAACCCGCTTCAACAAAGCTTATTGGCTGATGAGTTGTTACGCCATCCTGAATTCATTAATCTACCAGCAAGCCGTTTTGCACATATTACCGCTGAACTACAAGCTGTACGCGCATGTCGTAATATCTTAAGAAAGCAAAGTGATTGGGGCAAAGAAAATTGTTATGCCTGTTCTTACTGGCAGATTGGGAAAGCAGATAATGAACGACAGTCTAAAGTGCTAGATGATTAAGCCCAAAGTGAATAAATGATCAATCCCGAAATATCTGATTTATATTATTTCGGATAGATGCATTAAAACCTTATAAACTAGCATTTATAAGGTTTTTGATTCCCAAAAAACTCAATTGAAAAAACACGAGTCTTAGAAATATAGAATAATTAGAGAATCAAGTTTAATACCTAAGAACTGACAAATTTCCAAACTCATTCATGAATGTAATAGAGAAAATCAGCTACACATCAAAACCAAACCCATATTATTGATTTAAAGATATTTAAATCGTTTTCTCATTCATATAGCGCCAATATCGCTTTGGTACATATTGAATATGCAGTTTAATGTTTTTTCGCGCTGAAATATTTACACTGTTAAAATAATCTTTCCAAAGCTGATCATATAGAACCTCTTGATGATCTAATTCAACACTAAAATCCTGACTAGAGCCTTGATGAATATTTTGATCAATTTCTAAGACATTCATATTGACTTGATGAACCTGTCTTAAATCATAATAGATACCAAAATTTCGTTTTTCATCATAAATAAGCCAGCGCTGATCTTGATATCTGGCTTTAAAATGCTTTTCGATCAAAGGCAAAACATTGAAATCTGGCTTAACCAAGCTTAAAAATAATTCATCTTTACACTTTTTAAAGCGAACAAAAGCTTCCATACGATGTTTTTCTCTTCCCACTTGTTTGGCCCATTTTGACAGTGCCAAAACATCTGGATGGCCATAATCTCGATCAATCGCTTTTTGAGCGAAGAATGCATAAACACTAAAATTAAACAGATGTTGAAAAGCATCTTCCTGTTCAGATAAAAAAGTATAGTAAAAATTACGTAAACCACTTGCTGAAACTTTTAACTTTAGGCCTTGCCAAACTCTATTGGCTTGAGCGTCATTGGATTCAACAAAAATCGTTTCATCAAATAAAGCGGCTTGGGTGTTATTTTCACTTGAGACAATGACATCAAACTCTTTAAATTGAAATGCACGAAATACACAGCACAAAATCCCTGTCATGGTCCCATCAAAAATATATTTCGCCATTTAGAATAACAAGTCCAACTGGGGTGAAAGTTGTTGAGTATATTTTGAATGCCCTGTCTGTAATATTTTCTGGCGAATTTGACTGGGTAATTGATCTTTTAAAAATGGTGGAGTATCTGCACAACGAATAAAATGCATTGTCCTATTATAAGCAATCCCCAATTTTTTGATTTGATCAATATGAATTTTACCAAAGCGACGTGCTTGAACAATCTTTTTAGCTGAACGCACCCCAATTCCAGGGACTCTTAAGATCATTCGATATTCAGCTTGATTGATATCGATAGGAAATTGTTCAGGATGACGTAGCGCCCAACTCAGTTTGGGGTCGATATCTAAGTCTAAATTTGGATGCTTTGCATTGACAATTTCAGTCGCTTCAAAGCCATAAAATCGCATTAACCAATCAGATTGATACAATCTATTTTCACGCAATAATGGCGGTGCTGAACCCACTGAAGGCAATGCTTTTTCTTCATCATTAATCGGAATATAGCCCGAAAAATATACCCGTTTTAGTTTAAATTCTTTGTAGTGACGATCAGCCATTAAGATAATATCTTGATCCGTTTCATTATGTGCGCCCACCACCATTTGAGTTGTTTGTCCTGCTGGAACAAACTTCGGCACAGTTTTTATAATTTTTCTTTCATCTTTAAATTGAATCAAACGATCTCGAATAATACCCAAATCTTTTTGCACTTCATCATGGGTTTTTTCAGGAGCAAACTTTTTAAGGCCTTCCGCGGTAGGCATTTCTAAATTGATACTCATCCGATCTACATAAAGCCCTGCCTCATGGATAATCTCCTGTGAAGCACCTGGAATCGTTTTAAGATGAATATAGCCATTAAAGTTTTCTTCTAATCGTAGCTTTTTAACGACTTGTAGCATGCGCTCCATGGTATAGTCTGCTGACTTAAAAATTCCTGAACTGAGAAACAGGCCTTCGATATAATTTCTTCTATAAAAATTAATGGTTAAATCAACAACTTCTTGTACCGTAAAAGCAGCTCGTTTGACATCATTAGAACGGCGAGAAACACAATATGAGCAATCAAAAATACACACATTGGAAAATAAGATTTTAAGCAGCGACACACATCGACCATCTTCGGTATAACTATGGCAAATTCCAGCCCCCGTATTGCCTAGCCCACTGTCTTTGTTTTTACGGTTACTGCCACTGGATGAACATGACACATCATACTTCGCAGCATCTGCTAAAATTTGCAGCTTTTCTCTAATACGCTCTGTCATCACTCACACCTAATTTTCCGAATGAACTTTAGTGATTATATAAATTATGAGCGGTCAACAACGGCGATTTCTTTATTGTTGCGACATGAGCTGTCGTATAAATTTAAAGCATTAGGGTCTGTTGACAATTCGTCTATGTTTGCGACTACGTGTGTTTTTTAGGCGATACTAGGCGCGAAATACGTAATTTAGTCATTCTAAATGAGTAGTTCGTAACGACGTAGCGGCAAAAAACACGCTAGTCCCGAAGGGTTGTGGCTAAAATTATCTCAGCCTACGTTATGAAACTCGAAAATAGTCTCGCTATTCTCTTCGTTTCATGCCTTGCCTGCTCAATTTTAACCTACAACGCAAGCCATTTATGAAATGTCAACAGACCCTAAATAGAAATTATTGTGCTAGAAAAACCTACATTATTTGCCCATTCAATTGAATGGGCAAATAACTTAAGCAGAAACAACTACATTTTTAAGCTTGAGCGGAAAGTGGAACACCAAATAATCGATCAAAAGACCAATTAAAAATAAAGGTATAAATTGGAATGATAACAATTAAAGCCGCATCTAATAAAAATGCCTCTAGAAAACTAATATTCATCCACCATGCAATCAATGGAATAAGAAAAACCACCAAGGTTAATTGAAACCCAATCGCATGAGCTATACGGCGTTTTACTGTACGTTGACGTAAAGTTTGGCGTCTTTCCCATGCTTCAAAAATTAAGTTATAAATAAAGTTCCAGCTCACAGCAATCGTGGTAATCAGGAAAGCCAAAGGCCCCGTATGGGTTAATTGTGTACCCGAAAGTAGTGCCAGCCCTAAAGAAGAAATACCTAATCCAATGATTTCATAGGTACTTACATAAATTACTCTACGTTTAAGACCTTGCATAAACTTACCCAAACAGATTTTCAAAAAAGCTATTTTAATTTCAGTTATAATTATAGATAAAGACAATAGCTTTCAGTTTGACTGATACCAATTATGAATTTCACCAGCGAAAATATAGAATTATTTGTAAAAGTACTGGATACAGGCTCTTTTTCTGCTGCGGCTCGTGCCTTAAATCGAGTACCATCAGCCGTCAGTATGGGTATCGCAAATATCGAAGCAGAATTAGGCTTACAGCTGTTTGAAAGAACACCCCGCAAAGTGATTCCAACAGCTTCAGCACTTGCCTTAGCCCCACAAGCAAGAATCATCTCAGAACAATTAAAACAATTGAGTAAGCATGCTTATGAACTGTCCTTAGGTTTGGAGAGTACTTTAAAAATAGGGGTTGTATCAGATGTAAATAATCAAAAACTTTTACAATCTATTGATAAACTTGCATCAAAATACCCGTTGCTCAATATCGAAATCATTACTGCGCCACAAGATGATATTTTGCATTTACTGTATTCAGAACAAATCACAATTTGTTTAGCGGGTTCAGGGCAACATATCAAAATGCAAGAACATTTGCAGTTGGTCAGCATGGAGGTTGTTGTTGCAACTATATCTGCAAATCATGCCTTGATGAATCAAGCAGTTCATCCTATTTATATCGAGGATTTGGTTAATGTTCGACAAATTGTTGTTGCGAGTAGTGCGCTTGATATTGCAGATTTGAGATCGGTAATTGCTGCATCTTACTGGCGAACCAATGATCTACAAACGGCGATTGATATGGTTGAGATCGGCTTAGGATGGGGAAATTTTCCATATTCATTGGTTAAGTCACATATTGATGATGGGCGTTTAATCCAAATTGATTTTAAAAATACCTACAATCAACTTTCTGTTCCGATTTATCTGATTTGGTTAAAAGATAAAGCACTACCTAAAGCATCGCGCGAATTAATCGAGTTAATTAGACAAAGTCTAAATGAACATAACGACTCTTTGAGTAACAGCAATACTCTCTGACTCAGCGCTCGATAGTGATTTTATTTTATCCAATTTTCATTGTAAATTTATTAGAATTGAATGAAATTCTATAAAAAATTTGACTTGCGAAGCTCAGCACTTACAATACGCCTTTTAGATTTCTAGTATTACCTAAATCATGTCAAACGATCAAATTGAAGCACAAATTGTAGAATTAGACAATTTGCAAGAACACCGTGAAATTGTGACATTTATGCGTAGATCGTCACCACTCAATACTTCACAACGTACTGCGCTTGAACAACATCGTGATTTAATTTTGGAATACCCTGTCGGCGATTTACGTCAACACTTTGAACATCCTGAACGCCCACTTACGGTAGAAATTGGTTTTGGTATGGGCCGTTCTTTGGTTCTGATGGCAAAAGCCAATCCTGAACGTAATTTTGTTGGAATCGAAGTGCATGTACCTGGTATTGCGCAATGTGTTTATGAAGCAGGTATAGCGGAAGTTAAAAACCTCCGTGTTTTAGATGCAGATGCAATTCAAGTTTTACGAGAAATGCCTGACAATAGTATCAATACGGTTCAACTTTATTTCCCTGATCCTTGGCAGAAAAAACGTCATTTTAAACGTCGTTTTGTTTCTCATGATCGTATGCCATTGGTTGAAGAAAAACTTGAAATCGGTGGTACATTCCATGCTGCAACAGACTGGGAACCCTATGCTGAATGGATGCTCGATGTTTTAGACAATCGCCCTCGTTTAGAAAACTTAGCAGGCAAAGGCAATAGCTATCCTCGTCCGGACTGGCGTCCACAAACCAAGTTTGAACGTCGTGGTATTGAGGCAGGCCATAAGATTAATGACTTTATTTTTAAGAAAATAAACTAATGATCTAAGAAAACTAGACTGAGTCTACAATTAAACGTTATAGGGTTAAATATTAATTATTTAACCCTATTTTTACATCTAAATTTAGGTAATTATTCGAGTTAATTCTTGTTCTAAAAATAATTAATTCAAACAATCAAAACATAAATATAAGACCTCATACGAGCCATAGTCTCTACTCAGCGCAAAATTCAGCCGGATAGGAATCAAGAGAAGAAATCAGGGCTAAAGGTCAATTAAATAATGGTCATTTTTTGATATTCAAACAAATATTGATAATTGTCAGATCAAAGTCTGAACGGCTACAAATTGAAACCGGTTCTAAAACAACATACTCCTCTTGCATGTAATTTTACATCAAGCTCTTTGACTAATACTTTCAGCATTCACTCAGCGTGACTATTATTTTATATGTTGTAATTTAATGACGATAGTTGGTTCATTTTAAAAGATTATTTAGTAAGGATTTTTTTTTATACATATAAAGCTACCTTTGGCACCCTGCTCTTTAACTCCATTAAAAATCGTATTTTGGTTGATTTTAAAAACAAACAAAAATAAACTACCTACCGTTAGGTAGTTTTAAATATACAAATTTGGTGAAATTTTATGCAAGGTCACTTACAGACTCACAAAATGAGTGCTTCATTTATCATATTACTCTCACTATTAACTGCTTTAGATGCCTTAGCAATTGATATTTATGTGCCCGCATTTCCAGTGATAGCGACCTCATTACAGGTATCTACCAGTCAAATCCAACAAACATTATCAATTTTTTTAGTAGGTTTAGCTGTTGGCCAAGGCTTATATGGACCATTTCTTGATCGTTTTGGTCGAAGAATTCCATTATTAATTGGTTTAATTATTTTTATTTTGGGTTCTCTGCTCGCTGCAGTCGCAACTTCACTTGAACTATTATTGTTCGCACGCTTTCTTCAAGCCATTGGTGCTGCGTCTGGTCTGGTCACACCTAGAGCAATTATTAGCGATATTTGTAATGAGCAAGATGCAGCTCGCCATTTTTCTGTGTTAATGCAAGTCATGATGGTCATTCCAATCATTGCCCCTTTGGTTGGAAGTCAACTTTTGAACTACGGCACATGGCATATTATTTTTTATACATTAGCCTTACTATCTTTTATGTTATTGGTGTGGAGTAGTATATCTGTTCCAGAAACATTAGCTCTTTCGAATAGACAACCCTTAAATCTAAAAAATATTTTCAAAAATTACTATCTTCTATGTAGAAATAAAAGCTATTTCAGTTTTACCCTTGCTGGAGGCTTTCTACTCGGTGGGTTCTTCTTCTACATTAGCAATTCACCCTATATTTTTATTCAACATTACTCAGTCAGCCCTGAACATTATAGTTATCTCTTTGCACTCAATGCACTGTGTTTCATCATCTTTGGTCAGCTTTCAATTTGGTTATTGAATAGAGGATGGTCTGCTTACCAAGTTTTAAAGCTAGGCTCTATTATTTTAATGTTTTTTACACTTATGCTTAGCCTAGTAACGTTACTGTATACACCAAGTTTATGGGTTTACACCCTATTACTGACTATGGTTATTAGTTCTACAGGGCTTTTATTTGGTAATCTTACAGCACTGACCATGCAACAGGTACAACATCACTTAGCAGGAATCGCTTCAGCTTTAATTGGCTTACTTCAATATAGTTTCGGAGCAGTTATTGGTTTTATTGCCAGTCTTGCAACAGAAAATATCCTCGTCCTTCCTGTAACTTTACTTATATGTGCTTTTTGTATGATTATATTAAATACAATTGCTCATAAAAATGCTTAAAAATAGATAGTGCTAAATATCTAATATTAGATATTTAGCACCTTTTAACCGATTAACACCTCAAGTGCTTTTAAGATCGCATCTAATCTTTTTTTATATTTATCTTTACCACCATAAATGAGCTCACTTTGCAAAGCATCTACAAAACACATGCACAGTCGAGCCAAAGTCGTTGAATCAAACTTCTTGTTTTCTATATTTTCAGGGAATACGTTTTTAAAGATATTCTCCAAATCATCCATAAATATATGCATCGGATCAATCACTTGATCATAAATATGCTGTGGTGGGTTAATGAGCGCATTCATCCAAAATTGTACATCATATGAAGCATCAAATCGTTCACCTATGCTGCAGAAATACGCACAAAGTTGTTGATGAAAATTTTCTCCACCAGTTAATGTATTTTTTGCATAAGTCAGTTCATGATTGATCATAATCGGAATTAGACTCAAATATAAATCATCTTTATTTTTGAAATGTGCATAAATAGAGGGTTTTTTAATGCCAACGTCTTCGGCTATTTCATTCATTGATGTTGCAGTAAAGCCTTGTTTTGCGAATCGCTGCAATGCAATACTTTGAATTTTTTTTGCTGTCACAAATGAAACCTAACAAAAATTTTGCCTATTATATTAAAATTATCATCATTAAAGAAGAATTTAAGCTAAAGTCACCTGACTTCATTTTATAAAGCCATCACTAAAGATATATTCAATAATATATTTTTAATGGAGAGGCTAATTACTTATACATTTTTTGTGCGTAACTGATTGGTTTTAATATTCCACAATTTTGATCAAGCACATGTTCATTACCTCCTAATCTAATAATGGTTTAAAATTCATATACCTAGTTAGATAAGTTAAATGAATGTTAATCAAACCAAATTTTAGTTTGTTTATTAATTGATCATTCTCATTTTAATCACCCTTTTTAATTAAACTTATAGGCTTGGTCCGAAAGTACTTATCAATACGAAAACCAGCATGTGTATTTTTGATATTTTTTACTTGAAGTAATCAGAATGTGATCATCAATTATTTAAATAAATGATTTTATAATCAAATTTCTACCTATGCTTTAAAAGCACATCATCTTAAAAATTTGACTACAAGGTATAATCTTTACTTTTAAAAAATATAAATATTTCTTTTTTATTCATAAAGATAACATCTATTTTATATATATCTATTCCATTTTTTCATATTTTTATTAATTTAAAATTCTCATTAAGATCTGAGAAATTTCAAAAACACTGGAAAGAAAAATGTTGAATACAACAGATTTTCATTTTAAAAATTTGGCTTTGTCCCTCGGTATTCTCAGTTTTACACTTTTAGTTGGTTGTGGAAATAAATCGCCACAAAACAATGAACCCAAAGCTGAAGCGTCACAAACAGCAGAACACCCCCAAGAGGTCCGTTTTGCTTGGGGTGGTGGTCCCCGTGTCTGGGTCCTAGGTAAAGCCGACGGAGATTTTGAAAAAGCTTTAGGCACCAAAATTAAGTGGGTTGAATTTGCATCGGGAGCAGATGTGATTAATTACTTTGCTGCCAATGAAATTGATATCGCCCGTTTTGGTTCAAGTCCTGCTGTTGCAGGGATCACTCGCGGATTACCCATTGAAGTCATTGGCTTAGAGGGTCTAATTTCAAGTGCAGAGCGTTTGATTGTTCAACCTGAAATTAAAACTCTACAAGACTTAGTGGGTAAAAAAGTTGCTTTCCCTGCAAACTCAACTGCACAATATGCATTAGAACAAGCACTTACATTAAATAAAATTGATAAATCAAAAATCAAATTATTACCACTTAAACCTGCTGAAATTGTTTCTGCATGGACTCGTGGCGATATTGATGCTGCCTATGTTTGGGGCCCATTTACACAACAATTAGAAAAACAAGGTGGCAAAGAGATTTATCGTACAACGACACTAAATGAACAAGGCATTTTGGTTTATAACAACTTCGCTGTCCGCAAAGAGTTTGCAGAAAAACACCCCGATCTTGTGATTAAGTTTTTAAAAGCATACCAAGAACAAGTTGATGAATATAAAAAAGATCCGAAATTAGCTTCTGAAAAAATTTCTAAATACTTAAACCTTCCATACGAGCAAGTTGAAACTACATTGGCAGGTATTGATTACATTCCTTTGAAAGATCAAGCATCTGAAAAGTATCTAGGTACAACATCAAACGATGAAAACTCAGGCTTGGCAAAAGCAACTCAAGATATTGCTAAATTTTTAGTCGGTATCGGCGAGCTAAAACAGTCTGATGTTCCAAAAAGTTATGCGCCCAATATCGACAGTAAATACCTTATCGAAGCAACTAAATAAGGTTATAGAATGAGTCAGTTGAACCCGTTTAAAGCAAAAGTAATTAGTGCATTATCACTAATCACTTTTGTTGTTATTTGGCAGCTTGTGTGTACGTTTAAACTTGTGTCACCCATTTTATTGCCATCCCCCTTACAAATAGTAGATACAGTTTTAGATTTATTTCAAAACGGTTATCGAGATGCTCCATTTTATCAACACATTTTAGTAAGTACGGCACGTGCATTTTTTGCATTTTTCATTGCCATTATTATTGGTGTTCTTTTGGGGTTGTTAATGGGCCGTAGTCCCGTACTCAATGCCATTTTAGATCCATTCGTACAATTTTTACGCCCTATTCCTAAAATTGCTTTAATCCCATTAGTTGTTGTGTGGTTGGGGATTGGTGAGGCATCAAAATTTTTCCTAATCTTTATTGCTACTTTACTTAGTGTAATTGTTGGCGCAACTGCAGCAAGCCAAAACGTTCCACAGGGTTTAATTCAAGCAGCACAAACAATGGGACTAGGAAAAGCATCAATCTTATTTCGTGTCATTTTACCCTCTTCACTTCCTGAAATTTTCACCACGATTCGCTTATCGATTGGTATTGGTTGGACCTCATTAATTGCGGCTGAGATGGTTGCTGCAACGTCAGGTTTAGGATGGATGATCATTAACGCGGGCTCATACTTACGTACTGATGTTGTGATTGTCGGTATTATTTTACTTGGAACAATTGGCTTTATTTTAGATTGGCTCATTGTAAAAGCACAGCAAAAATGGGCACCTTGGACAGGAAAAGTATAATGACTCAAGCATTTATTCAGCTAAATAATGTTCAAAAAACATTCAAGCAAAACAAATCTGAAAATACGGTTCTAAAAGACATTAACTTAGAAATTTCTGAGGGTCAGTTCGTTTGTTTACTTGGTCCATCTGGCTGCGGTAAATCAACTATTTTGAACTTACTTGCAGGTTTTGAAAAACCTAGCTCTGGTAACATTTATGTAGATGGTCAACCTATTTCAGCACCAGGCATTGATCGAGCTGTTGTATTCCAACAAGCACAATTATTCCCTTGGCTTACAGTGAAAGAAAATATTTATTTTCCCCTTAAGCAATTAAAGGGAGAGCCTAAATACATTACCGAACAAACTGAATATTACTTAGAAAAAACAGGTTTAAAAAAATTTGAAAATCATCGCGTTTGGCAAATTTCAGGGGGGATGAAACAACGTGTTGCACTTGCCCGTGCTTGGGTCATGAAACCAAAAATTTTACTCATGGATGAACCCTTTGGTGCTTTGGATGCTCAAACACGTATTTTGATGCAGGAAACATTAACTAAGCTTTGGCAAGATAACAAAACGACCGTTTTATTTGTCACTCATGATATAGACGAATCTTTACTTTTAGCAGATCGCATTATCTTAATGGCAGGACATCCTGGACGTATTGCAGAAGATATTCAAGTCAATTTACCTCATACACGTACGATTGAAAATATTGCTCCACAGCCAGAATTCATTGAAGCCAAAAAACATATTTTAGAAATTATGCGCAAAGAAGTTAACCGCATGATTGATTACATACACTAAATCTACAGGACACTTTTATGTTATTAAGTCATTTACCCCGCGTTAAACTTGTTCATGCACCTACTCCTCTTGAGTTTTTACCTAACTTAACCAAAGCATTAAACGGTCCTGAAATTTATATCAAACGCGATGATGCAACAGGTCTTGCTACTGGTGGAAATAAAACCCGTAAATTAGAATTTTTAATAGGCGATGCAATTGCAAAAGGCGCAACGCATGTGATTACTCAAGGTGCAACTCAATCTAACCATGTTCGTCAAACCATTGCTGCAGCAAATAAATTTGGCTTAAAAGCATCTGTTTTACTTGAACAACGCGTCAGTGATGCTGCAGATGAATATTACAACAATGGGAACTTATTGCTGGACGAAATTTTAGGTGCCATATCAATTGAAGTTGTTCCTGGCGGCACAGACATGGCTGCTGCTTTAGAAGCGAAAGCAGAAGAATTAGAAGCACAAGGTGAACGTCCTTATATTATTCCAGGTGGAGGCTCAAACGCTATTGGTGCTTTAGGTTATGTATCTACTGCAATTGAATTAATTAACCAACTCAACCAGATCCAACTTGCACCAACTCATCTTGTACATGCAACAGGGAGTACTGGAACTCAAGCAGGTCTTTTAGCGGGTATTGTTGCAACAAATTCTAACTTACCTGTATTAGGTATCAGCGTTCGTGCTGAAAAATCTAAACAAGAAGAAAACGTCTATAAACTTACTCGCTCAACTTTAGAACATCTTGGTTTGAGTGCTGATCTTATCGCACGTGAAAAAGTTGTGGCAATTAGTGACTATGTTGGCGAAGGTTACGGTATCCCAACAGACAGCATGGTTGAAGCTGTTGAACTCCTTGCCAGAACTGAAGGTATTTTGCTTGACCCAGTTTACTCAGGTAAAGGTTTTGCAGGTTTAGTAGGCCTAATTCGCCAAGGTTATTTCACTAAAAACGACAAAGTGATCTTTCTGCATACTGGTGGTGCTGTAGGCTTATTTGGGTACCGTAAAACATTCTCTCACAAAGACGCATACCGCTTGTAAAATGATTGATTTTTCAGAATTTCCTACGCTCGGAATCCTGGGTGGCATGGGGCCAGGTGCTGCAGTTGATTTTCAACAGCGCCTGCTCGATGCAAGCCCTGCAACTAAAGATCAGGAACATATTCCAACTATTGTTTGGAATCATGGTGGAATTCCTGACCGACAACTTGCACTTAAAAACTTAGGTGAAAGTCCTTTCAAAGCCATGTTACATGGATTAAAAATTTTAGAACGTAGTGGTGTTGCTAAAGTGGCAATTCCATGTAACACCGCACATTTTTGGCATGCTGACTTACAACAACAGACCAATATTGAAATCTTAAATATGATTGAAATTACTGTACAACAGATTTTGGATCATTATAAATATGGTGATAAAGTTGGAATTTTAGCAACCAAAGGCGCCCTTTCTACCGAGTTATATCAACGTGAATTAAGTAAATATAACATCCCTTATGTAATGAATTCTGAAGAAGAAATTGAAAAAAAATTTATGCCTGCAGTTTATGCTGTTAAACGGAATGAATCAGAAAAAGCAGGTATCATTTTTCAAGAACTCAGTCAACGGCTTATAGATGTAGGTGCAGGTTCAATTATTTTAGCCTGTACAGAAATTCCCTTGGGCTTACACGCCATTCAATCTCCAATTTTAAATGTAAGCTTCGATACTACGCAACTTTTAGCAGATGCTTGTGTAAGGTGGTTTTACTAAAAATAAATCAGTCTTCATTTTCTATTTAAGAGAATACTTTGAATTATTTTCGGCTTTTTATTGCCTTACATTATATGGCATAAGCATGGATCAAGCAGTATATAAACCCATCTATAATCAATATAGATAAATACCTAGTGTTCGTAACATCAGTATGCATTGATAAAATTTAATTAACTATTCTTGATTCTAAAAGTTAAGCTTTGTCCCCAATGCCAAGACCCAAGCATTGTTGATATCATGTGTTGCACCAGGATGAACAATATATTGCAGGCTTGGACGTAACATCAGCCATTTTGTTGGATAATAACTATAATTTAATTCAATATTATATTCGGCATCAGCATTAATTTGTTTCTTATCATCTGCAAAACGATTATTGATATGAATACGATTAAGCGCAAAACCCAAATTATCCTCAGCTCGGCTGGTTATCACCCCATAATACTTTAGACCGATCTGTTGAGACTGATCCACCTTGTTGGTGGTACGGCTATGGAATGTAAAATTTGCAAAACTGTGTAAGCCCTGCTTTCCTACACCAACTGAAGTAAGTTGCTGGTCAAAATTAAACCAAGCGCCATAGGTATGATTTTGTTGCTGCCCCGTCCGTATATCCTTTTGATTTTTAGTTTCATCTGCAGTGTTATATATTGCTCCTACGCGATAAGTTCCTGCTAATGCATTGATCAATGATTTCGGTTGCCAGATCATCTCTAACGGAATGGTGACACCATCAGCTTGATGGGTACTCAGATTCCAGCCATGCCGTTCTAAAGCATTTTGAGGGTTATATTCATAAACACCGATTTGTAAGGCGAGTTCTGGGTGAAATTGATATTTTAAACGACCACCCCATTGAGAAATTGGAGAGTTATACCAAATTCCGCTTTGCCATTTTCCCATTTGCGTAGCACAAAATGAATTATTTTGAAATTCACAAGACATCACATTGAAATCTGTACCCATTCCCAAACGCCCTAATTTAATACTGAGCCCCTGTTCTTTAAAGTTTTTCTCCAAAGAAAACTCGGTCAATCGACTTTTACTGTTGCCACGACCATAATTTGCTTGAACATTGGCAAGCTGTGGTGCGGATGGATCAGAAATACCTTCTGAAGATAAACTTTGTCCTTGTCTTGCTGTGATTGTTGCTCTTAATGTGATCCCCTCCCAATTTGCCAGCTTTTCTAAATCTAAAGTTGAACCAATTAAAAATTGACTGGCATATTTAGGATCACTCCCCGGATTGTAGCCACCATCAACTAAATAAGCGCTGTCTACAATCAAGTTTGCATCTAATTTAATGCCTTGCTTTAAAAGTTCAGTCCGCATCCCCTCCCAATCACCAAACAAATAAGGACTATTTTTGTCTAAGCTGTATTGAGCAGCATGTAACTGTATACTGAGCAATGAAACAAGAGAAATTGTAAATTTAATCAAATTTGACATAGGTTTACCTTAATTTTGCAAAGTCCATAATTTAAATAAATGACAGATGCTGGTTTTGCTATTCGACAAAACATGGTTTAATTTTTGGATTTCTCAAAAATGTGAATGATGAATGCGAGTTAAATCAATCAAGGCTTGATTTAACTAAAAGACGATTGTTCCAATAAATATTTGAGGGAATTTTTAAGCGCCTACGTGGTCACAATAATCATGACAAAACTCCATTAAGCATGATTACTCATTGACGTTTATTCATCATTGAGTCACTAGCTTGGTTGGACAAATCTTTGCTGGGCTGCGAGATAAGACAGATACAACACGGGTGCCACAAAGAAAGCGACACTCCAGAAATCTAGATACACATATAAAAAAGCACCTAAAAATGCGCCAATCACAAAACCCACCACAATGCTGAAACTGTGCTTTAACTTTTGCATATTGCTATGGTTCCGATCTCTTAAATAATTAGAAATATCTATACCTAACTGTGTTGTATTTCCCGTCATCATGGTGCTCGGACTAATATGTTTAATTAAGGTTTTACTTGAAGTGTTACGAATAGCTAAGGCGATCAGCCCTAAACCACCTGTAATTGCGACAGTGACGCTATTGGCATCTTTAAACGGTTCAAAATATAAACCTGCAAGCATAAACCCAATTAAAAAAATTGCTTCCCCCAAAAATAAATAACTTAAGGTGGTATGTTTTTGTACGCTACGATCAATCCAATATTTGGTGATGGCAACAGTCAGAATAAATAAGGGAATTGCCCCAAGCTTAATCCAAATCCCAGGCCCACCTTTGACCCAAGCAGCACCAGCTAAGACTAAGTTTCCTGTGACATGCGCAGTAAAAAAACCAAACAGTGCGATAAAGCCAATGGTATCAATTGCGCCACCCACAATTGTCAATAACAAAGGATCTCGACATGTTTTCCAAAACCCACTCGGCGGCGTCGTTTGTATATTTTCCATGTTCTACTCGTCATTCAATAATTAATTAGAATTAGGATCTTTCAAAACCTAAGCTTTTTTATAGTTGTCCCGATTGATGTAAATCATCAGCAATAAAACTGGGGGAAGCAAAAATAACCACAGTAGTGCAAATTTATATACGATTGCGGCAACTGCGCATCCCAGTGCAAAACTCAACATGGTTGGAAAAATTGCAACAATACTCTGTCGAATTTGCAGTCTTTTTTCCTGAGAAGGTTTGGAAAAAAGCTCGGCAATATTTAACATCAATTGTGTTGTAGCACCCGTCATCACGGTTGTTGGTGATTCTTTCGTCCAATGGATACGGTGCATCGCGTTTTGAATCGCCATAGCCGCCACCAACAACATGCCTACAGTGAAACTCATGATGGTATCGTATTTCGGAAAGGGCAAATAAAAGTAGGAACATACGGCGACAATACTAAAAAGCAAAAACATCAGTTTTAGAAAAAACGCATATGAACTATTTTGATGTCGGATAAACTTTTGATCCAACAATTTGACCGATAAAACTGTAATACAGAACATCGGTAGTGCTGCCAATTTAGCCCAAGCACCTGTTTGACTCTCGGAGACTAAAGCCGCGCCTAATGTTACAAAATTACCTGTCACGTGGGCAGAAAATAAGCCATGCAATGCGAGAAAGCTTGCAGTATCGACATAGCCTGCATTGAAGCTCAATAACTTACTTAGTCTGAATTGCATCATTTGCCCCTTTCTCCTGTTATTGCATCACCCTATCGTTAGGATAATAAGTTTTTAATCATTGGCATGAGTTGTTCGCCAATAACCATCCCCAATAAACCGCATAGGGCCACAAAAGGGGGGGCTGGAGATTTCACATTTAATAGGTAATACAACACGCCAACCAACAACCCAACGGCCAAAGAGATCAGATAGATTTTCATAAATTTCTCCCCCAATAAAATTCCACCTAGTTTCAGATGGAATTTTTTAGGTTGGTTTTAAAAAGCAAAACAAGAACAGCCTAATGCGCCCCAAAATGATTTTTTATCCTGATCATTGATAGGAACATCAAGCATCCATGCATGCGAATGTCCATGCATGCCACAGCTGCTAGAACATGAACACACTGCTGAATCTTTTTGTAAGGGTTGTAAGGAAGGCGCATTACGATTTTCAGAGTGGCGCCACTGCCCGCCAAATCGCTTGACTGGTGACCAATCAGGCGAAGCGGGTGGAATCGGTGGATCTTGTTGCTTAAATTCGGCACCCGCATAGACCACTTTACCGTCCATCACCGTCATGACTGATTCAATAAATTGAATTTCATCGCCCTCAACAGTGAGATAGTCATCTGAGAGTACAACTAGGTCTGCATGTTCCCCTGCGACTAAAGCGCCTTTATGGTTTTGCTCGCCTGAAAACCAAGCAGATCCTTTGGTCCATAGTCTTAACGCTGTTTGACGATCAAGTAAGTCTTTCTCATCATATAAAGTAAAACCACCCGCAGTTTTACCTGTGGTTAACCATGCCAAACAGACCCAAGGATTGTATGATGCAACACGCGTCGCATCTGTTCCAGCGCCCACTGGTACACCCAACTCAAGCATTTTTTTTACCGGAGGCGTGTCTTTGGCTGCATCGGCACCATAACGCTGAACAAAGATTTCGCCTTGATACGCCATACGGTGTTGAATGGCAATTCCTCCACCGAGGGCACCAATCCGTTCTATGTTTTTTTCTGAAACCGTCTCTGCATGGTCAATAATAAAACGGGTTTCAAATGGCTTTTTACCATTGACACGTTCAAAAACATTGAGCAATCGACTAATGCTTTCATCATAGGTGGCGTGAATTCGAAACGGCCATTTCTTCTCAGACAAATGTTCAACAATAGCTTCTAATTCAGTTTCCATTTTTTCTGGAAGATCTGGGCGAGGTTCATAAAAATCCTCAAAATCACCAGCTGACCAAGTCAGGTTTTCACCCGCACCATTCATCATCAATAATGCATCACCATCACCAGGAAACGTCATTTCTGTCCATCGTTGATAATCTTCTAACTCTTCACCGGCTTTTTGTGCAAAGAGGTTATAAGCAATACGAACGGTCATTTGATCTTTTTCATGCAATTGATTGATCACTGCATAATCATCTGGATAGTTTTGCCCACCCCCTCCGGCATCTATCGCAGAAGTGACACCGAGCCGATTTAACTCACGCATAAAATGTCGGGTAGAATTCACTTGATCTTCGACGGGTAATTTGGGTGCCTTACCCAGTGTTGAATACAAAATTGCAGCAGAAGGCGTTGCCAATAATAAACCTGTTGGCTCGCCTTTTTCATTGCGTTCTATTCTGCCCCCGGGTGGATCAGGAGTATCTTTATTAAAACCTAAGACATCTAATGCTGCTCTGTTCAACATTGCACTTGCATATAAGTGCAGAATAAAAACAGGGGTATCAGGTGCAGCTTTATTGATTTCAGCTAAAGTTGGTAAACGCTTTTCTGCAAATTGGAATTCAGTCCACCCACCGACAACACGTACCCACTGTGGTGCTGGCGTATTTTCTGCCTGCTCTTTGAGTAAGTTTAAAGCATCTTTAACAGTCGGGACCCCTTCCCAACGTAACTCCATATTATAGTTAAGCCCGCCACGGATAATATGGAGATGGCTGTCATTTAAACCGGGAATAACGCGACGACCATTTAAATCAATCACTTTTGTCGAGTCGTTGGCCAACTTCATGATGCTATTTTCATCACCCGCGGCAAACACTTTTCCATCAGCGATCGCAATTGCATCTACTTCAGGTTGTTTCGGGTCAAGCGTGGTAATTTTGCCGTTCTTAAGAATTAACTGTACATCTGTCATGATCATCTCCATGTAGATGAATATTTATATCCATAAGGTTTATTTTGCTGACACAGGTGCAATAACTTCATGTTGCGTTGTGGTTCTTTCTGGCGCTTTATGTACCATAGTATATGCATAATCTACGCCCATACCGTATGCACCCGAATGTTCACGCACAATGTCCATCACTGCATCATAAGTTTCACGATGTGCCCAATCACGTTGCCACTCAAGTAAAACTTGTTGCCAGGTTACAGGAACCACGCCTGCTTGGATCATCCGTTGCATCGCATAATCATGTGCTTCTTTTGAAGTTCCACCTGAAGCATCGGCAACCATATAAATTTCATAATCACCTTCCAGCATTGCACCAAAAGCGAATGTAATATTGCAAACTTCAGTCCATAAACCCGATACGATAATTTTTTACGATGATTGGCTGCCAATGCATCACGAACCTTTTGGTCATCCCATGAGTTCATAGAGGTTCTTTCGAGTAAAGGGGCTTCAGGGAACACATTTAATAATTCTGGAAAAGTGTGTCCTGAAAAACTTTCTGTTTCTACTGTTGTAATGGTGGTTGGAATATTAAAAACCTGAGCGGCTTTAGCCAATCCCACCACATTATTTTTTAAAGTTTGACGATCAATTGACTGTACGCCAAAAGCCATTTGTGGTTGTTGATCAATAAAGATGATTTGACAGTTTTGAGGTGTAAGTTGTTCTAAAAATGCTTTATTCATTTTGATTCGCAACACATTTATAAAGGAATTTATATAAAAGCAAAAATACACGTAAACCACTAGACACTATTTTAAATACAAACTGTATCCTAAAAAGATACAATGATTGATCAGCATAGGATGATGCGTTACTTTAGGGGCTGTTGACAATTCGTCTATGTTTGCGACTTCGAGTGGTTTTTAGATGATACAAGGCACGAAATATGAAATTTAGTCATTCTAAATGAATAGTTCGTAACGAAGTAGCGGCAAAAACCACACTAGTCCCGAAGGGTTGTGGCTAAAATTATCTCAGCCTACGTTATGAAACTCGAAAATAGTCTCGCTATTCTTTTCGTTTCATGCCTTGTCTGCTCAATTTTAGCTTACAACACAAGCTATTTATGAAATGTCAACAGCCCCTCATCATTCAAGTGAAGAGTACTTTAAAATTAAATGGATAAATTAGACTGTATCAATACTTTTATTAGTGTCGTTGAATATGGAAATTTCAGCAGTGCATCACGTCACTTAAACATTACTAGAGATCAAGTTGCGAAAAGAATTTGCCATTTGGAAACTATTTTTAATACGGTCCTGTTCATCCGCAATACTCGCAAAATGGATTTAACTCATTCAGGTGAAAAATTTTATCAACACTCTAAAGTCATTATGAGTGAGTTTGAATGGGCAACCAGTGACTTTACCCACGACCAGAAATATCCCGAGGGTAAACTCAGAATCAATGCACCTCATTCATTTAGACATGCGCATCTTACCGAGATCATTTCTAAATTTATGACACAGTACCCCAACATCAAAATAGACTTGTTACTTTCAGATAAGTTTTTAAATATCAGTGAAGATCAATATGATATTGTTCTAAGAATCAGTCAGGATATTGATCAGCGTAATGCTCACCTGTTTAGTACCTATCATCGACATTTTTATGCAACTACAGCTTATTTTGCAAAATATGGCGTACCCAATACAATTGATGAGTTAAAACAGCACAGTTTATTGTTGTATTCACAAACGGATTCAAGTACTAAAATTGTGCTGAATAAGAATAAAAAAGAAGAAACTATTTACTGTACGCCGAAATTGACATGCAATAGTGGCGATTTCCTTTTAGATTTTTGTAAACAAGATCAAGGCATTATATTTTTACCCGATTTTTTAGCAAAAAAAGATCAAGATGCTGGAAAAATTGTTCGTTGTTTAGAAGACTATCATTCAAAGCAACTTTATTTTTATGCAATTACGCCATCTCAACAAAAGATTCCAAAAAAAGTGAAGCTCTTTTTAGATCATCTCAAAAAACACTTATCTGATCGCTAAAATATAAAGCTTTAGACTAGACTTTAACCTAATAACTAAGTATTCACGGCTCATGTTGTATCTTTATAGATAGCAATTTAACAAAGTGTTGTTTATGCAATTATTCAGCATCTAAGCTTGCAAACTTGACACAGATTTGAATTTGGGACTAAACACATTGTTCTGTAATCGTGTTTGCATATATTCAGCATAAACCGATAGTTTTTCATAAATATGTTCAGAATAAAACATATCTTCGACTAGGTTTTGCGCTTGAACTAAATCATAAAGACCTGATAAATTTAAAATTTTAGCATTCATTTCTGAAAATTTACGACATAAAGCCACATGAAAATCATCTTTATATTTAAACAAAAGCTTCTGCATGTTTAATTTATGATCATGATGATCTAATTGCAGATTTAGACCATCTTGATCATTTTCGGGATTTACCAAGAAAATTCGAACCTTAAAAAAACATTCTATTTCAAACAAATAATCTGGATTGATCGGTTGATCTGTAATTAAAAAGATACGATAAACTTCTGCCTGAGTCAGTGCTTTGAACAACTGAAAATAAACAAATTCCTGTGCATCCCATGTTTGATCTTGTAGGTCTAAAAATAGATTTAAACTTTCTAGAACGACATCATCCTTGGTCAAGTTCATGGTTTTTTCCACCTGATAGTAAGGTTTTAAAATATCTTGAACCTGTGCTGTCAAAAGAGTTGAGTAAAGCACTGTTTGATTTAAATTCGCCAAAATAAAGGGTGAAAACAAATAAGCCAGACTTAAATGATTTGAAGTAATTGCAGATTGGATAATCGCTGTACTTTTCTTTTTTGAAAATTCACGTAAGACTTTGGCACGCAACAATGTAGCTTCTAAGTTTACAAATCTTTGATTGAGTTGCTCTATCACATTTTCAGAGCAACCATGCTCACATAAAACTTGTGTGAGCACATTCAACTGAGTCGTCACAAACATATCCCTGCCTCATTCTATACTGCATCGCGTTCGACTATTTTGGAAAGAAATCAAAAAGAAATATAGCCACAAAATTTTAGAAAAAATATATAACAGATAGAGCTGTGCTGATTGCTTCTGTTATAGTTATTTTAAATACCCACTTGCATTGACCTATGTATAAATCTGAACAACTGGCCCATAGCCTAAAATTATTGATTGAAAATGGGACGTGGAAAGCACATGAAAAGTTACCCTCACTACGTCAACAGGTTGAACAATCAGGTTTAAGCCTGATTACGGTGATGAATGCTTATCAAGAGCTCGAAGCGCAAGGCCTGATTTATTCAAAAGAAAAGTCTGGGTATTTTGTTGTAGAACAAAGCTCAGATCACCCCACTACATTACATGTGATTAATGAAACAGTTGAAATTAACTCCGTTGTTTTTAAATATTTAAAATCAACACAATCTGAACACATTATCCCTTTAGGTTCTGCCTTTCCCAATAGCCAATTGCTCTACTCCGCTAAACTGATACAAACGCTTGGACAACTTGCTCGACAACGGCGTAGCTATGAACAAACACCCAGCCTCCCACCTGGAAATTATCAACTGAGAAAAATTATTGCTCAAAAATATGCTATGCAAGGTATCCCCACTGATCCATCTGATATTGTGATTACATCTGGAGGTTTAGATGCTTTAAATCTTTCATTGCAAGCACTTACACAAGCTGGAGACTATATTTTATTACAACAGACGATTTTTTATGGTGCATGGCAAGCGGCTGAACGACTTGGATTAAAAGTAATTACCATCCCAGAACATCCTGAACATGGCATTGATTTAGACGCATTCGAACAGGCAATTTTAAAATATCCAATTAAAGTATGTCTGATGATGTTAAATGGTCAAAATCCAATTGGCTTTACTGTGAGTGACGAAATTAAATTAAAATTGGCGAAGTTACTCAACCAATATCAGATTTATTTGATTGAAGATGATGTCTATGAAGAACTTTACTATGATCAGAAAAAACCCCTCTCAATGAAGTATTTTGATCAACAAAATTGGGTACTACATTGTTCTTCTTTTTCAAAAACATTAGGTGCAGGTTTTCGTATCGGTTGGGTCTATGCAGGTAAATTCTCTGAACATATTCAACACACTCAACTTATGAGCACCCTTTCAGTCAACTCATTTATCCAAAATGCCTTGGTTGAATACCTCTCTCATCGTCATTATGAAAAACATTTAAAAACTTTACGATCCACCTTACAACGTTATAAAAAACAATATTTTAATTATTTAAAAACCCATTTACCTGAGCAATGCCATGTCAATTATTATCCTTCCGGATACTTTCTATGGATTGAATTGCCTGAACAAGTCGATAGTAATGAGATCTATCAGCACATGTTAGAACACGGTGTTAGTGTCGCGCCGAGCAGCTTATTTAATATTAGCAATCAACAAAATCACTTTATTCGGATGAATTGTTCATTTGAAATGAATGAAAAGATTCAAAATGCATTAAACCAATTGATTTATATTATTGGTAAATCAGTGACGACATAAGCTGAATTTTTATAACAGATTCATCATTGCTTACTTATCTGTTATAGTTTTTTTCTAATTTTTTGTATCTACAGTGTGAACACTTTTCTATCCATAATGAATCTATATTAAGCAGAAAGAGATTTTGCGATGAATGATGACAAAAGCCCTAAAAAACCACAATATGCTGATAGCTCGATTTCAGACAAAGCCTTTAAACGCATGATCATCTGGTTTTTTATCTACTGTAGCCTGTTTTGTATTGGTGTTATTGTCACAATCGGTGCAGATCACGCTGCTTTAAACTAGATCTCAATTGATTTAAAAAGATACGATTGATAAAACACTCACTTAATCAAGTGAGTGTTTTTTCTGTATCTGTTGGCTTAAAAGTGTATAGGCATCTTTAAGATCTTCCCGCCCCATATCCTGTAACATGCGCTGATGCATATTTAAAATATTCACATCTCCACGCCTTGCAGGACCCGTCTGCATTGTTTCAGGATCATTTTGAGTGGCTTTTTTTGCTGTTTCCAAAATTAATGGATACAGTAAATTAAAATCGACCTGCTGGGCATCGACCACTTGTTTAGCCATGTCATAACAATAATTTGTAAAATTACAGGCAAATACCCCTCCCAGATGTAAGCTCAGCCGCTGCGCTGAATTATATGGATAAACCTGATTACTTAGACTATTTGCTAGCGTCGTTAAAGTAGACAAATCCTCTTGCAAAGCCGTTTCAATAAACAACGGGGTATTCTGCCAATCCACTTCACGTTCAAAGCTAAAAGTTTGTAAGGGATAAAAAACCCCAGATTTTACATGGTGTTCAGTCAATATATTGAGGTTGGTACTGCCAGAAGTATGAACAATCAAAACATCCGAAAGTTGTGAATGAATCATTTGGATGACTTGAGCAATGGCTTGGTCACTCACCGCAATAATTAATAAATCAATTTCAGGTTCTATACAATGCACAACATCAATTGCCTGAGCATTCACCTGCTGGGCTAAGCTGTGTGCATTGTTTAAATTACGACTATAAATCTGAACAATATGATGTTGTTTTGACAGTGCTTTTGCAAAATGTGTAGCAACACGACCTGAACCAACAATACTAATACGCATATCAACATCTAAAACTTTAAATATAGTTACAGCATGCCAATAAAAAAGGGATGAATCAATTCATCCCTCTCAGATTATGATGATTACATCAATTTAATGCATTGTTTAAATAAATAATTCGCTCAGCGGTACGTTTATTAAAACACTTGGTATATTGCATCTCTTTATTTTGTTGAGACATCGCATCATCCCAATATTGACGTTGTTGCTGATAGGTTTCAATTTCACTGTCTGGAATATCACCAAAACTTTTCTGTGAAATGACTTTACAATCAACATCACGTTTTTCAAACCATTCTGTTTGATCTTGCTTAAATTGTGCTTTTTGTTCATCACTCAAACTATCCCAAGTCTGGTTTAAACGATCAACTTGTTTGAGCTTTTCTTCATCTAGCTCTTTTTTGCGGATATCCATGGCTTTTTGTGCAAGCGCTGTTTGCTCTGCATTTTCAATTTGGTTGACCTGCTCGCGTTCACGCATATCTTTATTTTCTTTCATATAGGCTGCGTATTGTACCGCTTTTACCGTAACAAAAGTTACCCCTTGAATAACTGCATCCTGATTAAGCACATCAAGGGTTAAACCATCTTTGTCTGTTTTCACAACATTATAGTTAAACTTGCCTTTTAGCTGATCATTGGCCAATACCAATTTAGATTCACCAGCTTCGATATACTCACGTATACTACGATACCCATCACCTTCACATCCCTCCTCACAATCTTGCCCAAATTCTGCATATGAATTTTCAGCACGCTGTTGTAAGCCTTTCGGGAATTGAACCACTAACTGACTTTCACATTCCAGTTGATTAGTTTTAGACGAGTCTTCAGTGATCGTACGAACATTCTTCACTTCAAACTTTAAAGCATTGTTAATTTTCTGAAGTAGTGCTTGGTCAGCTTCATAACCAGAATTTTTAATATTGTCTGCGACTTCACGCAAATACTCATCTTTCAAATATTTTTGAATTTGATTGATATTATCTTGATTGGTACAACTCCACTCTGCTAGTTCAGAATTACCTTCATCTTTTTTCTTTTTGAAGTAATCACAGCCTGACAGCATCAAGGTACTCGAAATCGCAGCAATCATAAATAATGGGTTTAATGATTTATTCATTGTTTATCCGATCATATTTTTATGTGGGTCATTTAACCAAATAATTGAAGAATTTTCGAGTAAAAAATAAAAAGCTTCTGGATATTCAGAAGCTTTTTATACAATTTATGTGCGTTTTGGCACAGAGCATCTAACTAAAAGGGATTATGGCGTCGTTGCACCAAGTACTTCAAACTCAATACGGCGGTTTTTAAATTGCCCTTCTTTGGTTGAATTATCTGCAATTGGATTGTCTTGACCATGTCCTTCAGCAGTTAACTGTGAAGTATGTACGCCCTTTTCAACCAAATATGCAACAACCGATTTTGCACGTTTTTCAGATAATTTTTTGTTTGAATCCGCATTCCCAACATTATCGGTATAACCTTTAACCACAAGTTTTGCATCTGGTAGTTGTTTTAACAAATTCGCTGCCTTATCCAAAATCGCTTTATTGGCTTCTGGAATACCAGAAGAACCTGTCGCAAAATTAATCACCTGTAAATTCAATGCAGCGGCAATATCATTTACATTGGCTTTATCTGCCTGAATGCTTGAAAGTGCTTGGTCTGCTTGTGAATTACTTGTATCTACATTTGCAGCACTACTGGTTGGAGCTGCATTTGCATCGGCTGTTTGCTGTGCAGAAATGTGTAGATTAGGAACAACAGCTTTTAACTCGTCTGCCAATTTTTGTGCTTGCGCTAAATCTGCTGTTTGAATGGTAAGTTGATCACCGATCCAAGCCAATGAAATGTTTGGAATACCTTTAATTTTAGCCAACACCTGATCTACAGCATTTTGATCCGGCAAATCAGCGGCATAAGCACTGCTGGCTGTGAGTTGACAATGATCGGTTTGACCAAACACAGAGGCAATACTGGTTTTTAAACTTTCCAATAAAGATTGACTGCTCGATTGTGCCTGACAACTTGCTAATTTACCTTCAGCATCTGTTGAAATTTGCAGTTCAGCGGCTTGCACATCAGCAACAGCTTGTGAAGCTCCACTGCTTACTGGATCACCCCCTACAGGTGGCTTGCTACTGCACTGTTTAAATAACAATGCGGCCAATCCAGCAATCACCAACAAAGCAATAATTGGCAATAACCAATTGGATTTTTTAGGTTCATCTTGGATCGAATTTGTTGTGATTGTAGACGTATCAAGAGGTACTGGTGTTGGAGATACACTTTGTACAGGTATCGGTGCCACAGGTTCTACAGGGGGGATAACAGCCTCAGCCACGGGTGCAGCTTGCGTTGTGGCTGCGAAACCAAGACCGCCTACACTTAAGCCCAGTGTGGCAAATAATCCTGTTGCCCAAGCTGGCAAAGCATCTTGAATATTGTTCCATTGCGCTTTGATAAAATCAAAAATTTCATGCTTACCATCTGAACCTGCTTGATCTGCAAGCAATGATAAAGTCGGAGCAATGGAATGGTTTAATGTGGTTTCAATTTCTTGGGTCGGTGCATTGCCCGCAACCAGTCCTAAAAAATGCGCGACCGTTTCTGGTTGGTGACTGAAAATATCGCCTAAGCGAGGATTTAGATTTTGTTGAAGTGTATTAATAAGTTCTGGTTTTGATTTTAAAACTGAGAGGAGAATGGGATAAAAGGCACTTAAAGCACCGATTTTTTCATCTTGAAACTGAAGATCACCCTGTAAAACTTTTGTGGTCACCCGTTCTTTTAGAAGCTCAATAATATTCATAATTTTGGACACTCCGATTTCATTGTTGTATTTGTCACATTAAAAATCATTTTATTGATCATTTTTTATTCTAGTGATTAAATTCTAATAGTTATAATAGCTTTTTGTAGCACAGCGTGTTCAATATCTATTTGAAAAGCCAGCTTATGCTGGCTTTTTGTTTCAATTTTTGCGCTTATGTAAATTTTACAGCTTAGGCAGTAAACGTTTGTAGCACTTTACCGACCATTTTTTGATTGATTAATGGCGTATTTTTTCCATGAGATAAAATACTGTCATTGTTAACAACCCATTCTAGATCTGGATCAACCAAAGCCCAACCCGACTCTTTGACCCAACGATCCGTCATATTGGCCACTTTTGCAGGGGCAAGCGTAACTTTTTCAACCCATTCTAAAGGCTCAAACAAACCTTCACGAACCAATTGCACCCCAAAAGACACATAGGTATCAAATGCGCTAATACCGGGTAAAGTCTCGGCAAAAGGCGCTAATTTCGCAGAACCACTCAAAGGTTCATGATGGGTACAAATCGCATCAATCACACCGTCTTTGACACCTTGACGCAGTAATTCTTTGTCATTTTCAGCACGCAATGGTGGGCGCACATGTGCCAAAGAATTAAAACCATCAATTAAGTGTTCTGTTAAATGCAATTGATGCATTGCAACATCTGCTGTCACAGGCAAACCTTTGTTTTTTGCAATTTTAATCAACTCTACAGATGCACCACTTGAAAGCAAACCAAAGTGCGCTTTGACGCTTGTGGCTTCAATCATCAACAGGTATTTCGCAATAGCAACAGTTTCAGCCAGTGCTGGAATCATCGGTAAACCTTGGCGTGAGGCAATAAACCCCTCATGTACACAACCGTCTTTTGCGATCTGATGCTCTTCTGGATAAAACACTACGGTCATGTCTAAACCAGCCGCATATTCCAAGGTACGCAGAACCACATCATCATCTTTAAAAGTTGCATAGGCGTTTGAAACGGCAGTACAACCACCCTTTTTTAAACCTGCCATATTTGCGGGTTGTTTACCATTTAAACCTTGGGTTTGCGCACCAATCACTTGTAAATGAATACCACCATCTAACATGGCTTTTTCTACAAGTCCATGAATCAAAGCACCATTGTCTTGCACGATCGGCTTTGAATCAGGTGGGGTAAATACATGCAAAATACCATTTTCACGTGCCGCTTTACCTTCTGACTTCAAGGTACCATGCTGTTGCTGACCTGGTTCACGTAATCGTGCACACAAATCCACCATGGTCGGTATCAACCATTTTCCTTGTCCATCAATGGTATCTACGACATTGGCAGATGATTCGACTATTTTTCCATGTTCAACATAAACCGTTTGTACAGTGTCAATTTTTTTGATTGGGTCTAAGACACGTACATTTTCAATTTTTACACTACTCATGACTTTATCCTTAACCTTAAACTGCAATTGCTTCTAACAAACCTTTCTCTTGCAACTGACCTTGCATTGCCAAAGCCAAAACAGCCATTCGCACTGCAATACCATTGGTCACTTGATGCAAAATTACCGACTGTGCACCATCAGCAATACTAGAATCAATCTCTACACCGCGGTTCATAGGTCCCGGATGCATAACAATACAATCAGGTTTAGCCATGGCAAGCCGATCTTTATTTAAACCATACATTTTGTAAAATTCAGCTTGTGACGACAAAGCTGGTGAATCAATACGTTCATTTTGAATACGTAGAGTAATGATCACATCACAGTCTTTAATGCCTTCATCCATTTTATTGAACAAGCGAACGCCTTCACCATACTCATCAAAACCACACGGAAGCAAAGTGTTTGGTGCAATCACACGAATATCTTTACAACCTAAAGTCTGTAACGCTGCGATATCTGAACGTGCCACACGCGAATGCTTAATATCACCAATAATCGCCAGACTAATGTCTTCAAAATTCTTTTTTGTTTCACGGCGAATGGTTAACATATCTAACATTGCTTGAGTTGGATGAGCATGACGCCCATCTCCAGCATTGATGATTGCAACGTGCGGACAAACTGTTTCAGCAATAAAATGCGCTGCGCCTGATGAAGAATGGCGTACAACAAAAATATCTGCTGCCATCGCTTCGAGGTTCCATAGCGTATCGCGCAATGTTTCCCCTTTTGAAGTACTTGATCGTGCAATATCAATATTCAATACATTTGCAGATAAGCGTTTTGCAGCCGCTTCAAAAGTAGTTCGTGTACGTGTCGAATTTTCAAAGAATAAGTTCATCACTGTACGACCTTCTAAAAGTGGTGTCGTTATCAGTTGATTTTGATCATTTATAAAGGAATGGGCTGTATCTAGAATTTTGGTGAGGGTTGCTTTAGAAAGACCTTCGATGGTCAGGAAATGCTTTAAGTTTCCGTCATTATTGAGTTGAATCTGACTCGGTGTATGCAATGCCGCCAAGTGCATGAGAGATTCCTTAGAGGTTAAGTTAACGTATTATACAGATTTTCTTTTTCTTTGGCAGTTGAAGTTTTGGACAAATAGTCATAAAAGTCAGCGATCAAATTTTAAATTTGATCTGCTTTAAGTCTGCCAGTTTGAGCGTTAAGTTCATCAATTTTTCTCGAAGTTGCTGAATCATATTGAGGTAGTCAATATCTGATTGATCTTTTAACAGCTCAATATAAGCATCTATTCGCAGCAAGGCTTGATTACGCCATTTAAGTAATTCTGCTATGGGATGGTGCTTTTGTGGATCAAAATCATGCAATTGATATTCCGATATTTGTATATTAGTTAATCTCTCATCATATTCTTTTACACGTTTTAAGCACTTTAAGGTATCTTCTAAACGAAAGCGGATCTCGTGTTCACAAAGAAATTTTAAATGTGGAAAATCCTTTTGAGCAGCAAAATATTGTGCCAATGGCAGAGTAAAATCCTCATAAGGATACCAACGCCCATGTGCACAGGAGATTAATTCTTTATATTTTTTCTGTTCAACCCACAGTTTAAACACAACAGCCTTTGCTTGATGATAATGACTTAATCGCAGCTCAGTTTGTTGTGCCGACTCATCAGCCGTACCAACGTAAATCATTTGGTTGTTTTTTAAATATTTGCTAATTTCTGCATTGAATTTCGTATAACTCAAGTGATTGTCTCACAACTTATCCTCAGCTTAAAAATACTATAAATGAGTTTTAATTTTAATCACACTGTATCAATTAAGCTCTAACACTATAGCTAGAGCTTATTGCCCCCACTTATCTCAATGCACCAATATAGTGATGTGAAACTTGTGCTCGATAAATTTCTTCTTCTGTTGCACCAGAAACATATGCGTCCTCGCTTTGTTCAACTTGCGTTGTCGTTACTGTATTCACAGAGGAAGCTGGTTGTTCCTGTTCTAATAAATGCTGTAAGCGCAAGGCATGACGATTTAATTCTGGATCTTGAGTCGCCAATGACATATCAATCACATACTGTGCATAGCTTTTATTATCCACTAAATACATCACATCAATCACACGTCCTGTCACACGTCTTAATCGCGTTAAGATTAATGCCCCGATGGAAAACGCATCTGCATGTGCAATAAATCTGCTGTTGTTAATATCTTGCATAGAAATCCCCGTATTTATTAATTCATTAAAATTCAATTAAATTTCTGAGCCAATACGGTGGATAATCAAGCAAATTATGTACCAAAATCACACTATAAAATGAATTAATAATGTATACACATTATTCTCTATTTAAACGCTTACCGACTAGAACCCGCCCCACACATTGAGGACCTTCAAATAGATCTAGAAATTGCCCCGTATGCACTTTGCGCTCATCATGAACTATATTCAACCTTTCAAAAAACTCAGACACAAGAATATAATTTCTCTTAATCAATATTTTAAATTAAATCAATTACATGAGAAAATTAAATTGTTTAATTCTAAAAATCTTGCAATGCCACACCTTATATTCAAAGTTTAAATAGCTTTGCGTAGGCGATGCCTAACTTTTCAGAGATGAAAAGTGACAAAAATCTTCCGTCGTGCGAGGGATACGTCCTTTACCCCCGCCCAACGGCGACATCCCTGTCGCCCCACTATAGGATCACCATCTATGATTCAAAAATACAAAAATGAATTGATAACCAAGAGTTTCTAAAAGTTCATACAAAAACATAAGCTTCATTTATGATCAATGACTTGATGCAAATCAGTAATACTTCAAATATTTCAGAGCTTTGCTCAATGTTTCGATTTTTTTGCTTTTTAGTCATTTGACCTAGCCTATAAACTAAAACATCATGATTATCAGCGACACTATTCTGTTCAATACATCAGTGCAATTGTAAAAATAAATCCATGTTTAAGCCTTACATTGAATGTAAGAAAGTTAAATCAAATTTTAATGATAAAAATAGCGCCAACACATTTCCAATGAAATCAAAATCAATAACAGTCCCATCACGATATTAAAAAGACGTGCTCGATTTCCTGTATTTAAAAAGCTTGCTAACTTTTCACCAGCAATCCCCCACAGTAATAAAGATAGATAACAGACGACAAAATAAATCACTACAAAAACCAATAAAACAGCATGGATATGCCCCGTTGAAAATAGCCCTGTACCCGCCACTGCGGCAATCCATGCTTTGGGATTTAGCCATTGCATTAACGCACCTTGTATAAAGGTCGGTATTTTTACTTCATCTTGGGATTGACTTGAGATCACGGTCCCTTCTGCACGTAAAATATTGAGTCCAATCCACAACAATAAAACTGTACCTAAAATCGTGATCACATCAAGAAGTACAGGATAGATCACAATCATTTGATACAAACCAAAACAGACTGATGCCAATAACAAGGTAAAACCAATGGTCGCCCCTGAAATAAATGCAAAAGTTGCTTTTACACCATAATTCATACTGCTAGTTAAAATGGTCAAATTCACAGGTCCCGGTGAAATCGACATAGATAGCGAAAAAATAAACATTGAAACAATAAGACTGAGCATTTTTTAAATTCGTTATTTGATCTTATCTACATATTGATATTTGAATATATTTCAAGCAAAAAAACCAAGTTTTTAACTGAATTTAGTACTTTTTATAAAATTTCGGACTTAAAAGGCCATTCTATAAGTTTTCGTCATCAAAATACGCTAAAATACGCGATTGCTTTTTTAATGTCTTTGGAAATATTCATGAATTCGAAACCACGTCTTTCTACATATTGGGTTACCTGTGCAGATGGACTAGAAACCTTACTGCAAGAAGAAATTCAAGGTTTAGGGATTCAAGATATTGAAAAATTTCCTGGACGTTTAATCTTTAAAGGCAAACTGGAAGATGCATACCGTGTTTGTATGTGGTCACGTTTGGCTTCTCGTGTACTGACACCTATTCATGTTCATGAACTTGAATTTACCCATGATGCACGTGACGTTGCAGAAGAACTTTATGAAGGTGCGATCAATTTTGATTGGTCACTTATTTTTGCACCACAAAGTACTTTCGCAATTCGTCTTCACGTAGAACGTGATATTAAAGTCAATACACAGTTTGCGACTTTACGTGTTAAAGATGGTGTGGTTGATTCCTTCATGGAAGCTGTAGGTAAACGTCCAAGTATCGACATTAAACAGCCTGAAATTACCCTGTATGTGCTTGCTGGAAAAACTGAACACACCTATTGTTTAGATTTATCTGGAGATTCTTTACATAAGCGTGGCTATCGTCGTTTTATGACAGATGCGCCGATTAAAGAAAACCTAGCCGCCGCTATCCTACAAAAAGCACAGCTTAAACAACGCAATCCAGAAATTATTCTTGACCCAATGTGTGGTTCAGGAACCTTTATTATTGAATCATTGATGATCCTGACTGATCGTGCACCCGGTTTAGTGCGCCGTTTCGGCTTTAATGGCTGGAATGGACATGATCATGAGTTATGGATGTCGATTAAAGCTGAAGCAGCTGAACGTCATAAAGTTGCCCTAGAACAACCTTTACCTAAATTCTATGCCTATGATGCAGATTGGGAAGCAGTAAAAGCAACCAAACAAAATATTATTGCTGCTGGATTTGAGCAACAACTGGATCAAATTCAAATTGAAGAGCGTACTTTAGCAGATTGGCCTGATTTCCAAGCAGAAGGCAAAACTTCATTTATTGTCACCAACCCACCTTATGGTGAGCGTTTAGGGGAAAAAGCCTCTAACCGAGCTTTATATCTGGGTCTGTCAGCACTTCTACAAAAGAATTTCCCGAATCAGCATGCTGCCGTTATCGCAGCGGCTGTTGAACAAGCTGATGTATTGGCATTTAACAATCCACAAATCTTACGTTTAATGAATGGTAAATTGCCAATTTATATTCGTTTTGGTGATATTAAGCCTGCAGCAGTGGTTAAACCTTTCCTTGCAGATTGGCAACCTCAACAATTTGAAAAAATCGAAGGTGCGGAAGACTTTACCAATCGTTTGCAAAAAAATATGCAAGCTTTAAAGAAATGGGCTGTAAAAGAAGATATTTATTGTTTACGTCTCTATGATGCAGATTTACCAGACTTTAATGTCGCTGTAGATTTGTATGGTGATCGTTTACATGTTCAAGAATATGCACCACCAAAAACCATTGACCCAGAAAAAGCCAAAAAACGTTTTAACCTTGCTTTGGCTTCAATCCGTGCTGTAACTGGTTTAGGTCGTGATGCGATCTTTATCAAAACTCGTGCACGTCAAGAAGGTAAAACTCAGTACGCAAAACAAAGTACTGCATCTAAACGTTTTATTGTGCAAGAAGGTAAAGCCAAAATTTTAATCAACTTGACTGATTATCTGGATACTGGATTATTCCTAGATCACCGTCAAATGCGTCTACGTATTGCAGCTGAAGCTAAAGGAAAGCATTTCCTGAACCTGTATAGTTATACCTCTACAGCAAGTCTACACGCTGCTTTAGGTGGTGCTGCAAGTACGACAAGTGTTGACTTATCCAATACTTATCTAAATTGGTCTAAAGAAAACTTTGTCTTGAATGGCTTAACGGTTGATCACCCAGATGAACAGCATCAATTCTTCTCAAGTGATTGTTTTGAATGGTTAAAAGAAGGTCATGAACAATATGACATGATTTTTATTGACCCACCAACCTTCTCAAACTCAAAGAAATTCTACGGTACTTTTGACGTGCAACGTGACCATATTTCTTTACTTAAACGTGCAATGAATCGTCTAACCACAGAGGGAACGTTGTATTTCTCAAATAACTATCGTGGTTTTGAGATGGACGAAGAAATCGATGCAATGTTTGATGTACAAGAGATCACCAATGAAACGATTGGTTTAGATTTCAAACGTAATCAAAAAATCCATAGAGCATGGAAAATTAAGCACTTCCCTGTTTAATCATGTTAGACCTCGGGCTTATTTATAAGCCACGGGGTCAATTTCATGTCCTATATAAAGTGTAACGCGATCTTGGGTTGTAATTCGAACATCATGGCGTTGATATGGATTATAACCAACCTCAATTATTCTATATTTTTCAAGTGGTTTTAAATATTTATCCCCAGGTTGATTTGGATCTGGATCTTTTTTCTGCCACTCAAAATCAGTTAATACAGTAGAATAAATTTCATCTTTTTTAGCATCGTCTGACCTTTCCTGAGCAACTTGTTTATGCAGGTTATTTTGCTCTTCTACAGGTTGTTGTGCATTTTCCTTTACAGCTTTAATAATAATGGGTGACAGTTTAACCACACCTACAGATTGCGCTGCAAGATCTTGATCATCTAATTTATCTGCCAATGCCTCTATCGAACTGAATGCCATCAAGAGAAAACCGAGTATTTTTAAATAATCAGATTTGTCCTTATCTTTGATCATCATGATCAACTTTTCCTTTCTTATTATTCCTCATTGAAAAAACTATCAATTTTTGACCGTTTTTTCAATAAATTCATGAAAAACCCGATAATAGGTAAAACCTAAATAAACACGCATAAATAATTGAAGATTAAAATAATATGATAAAAAGTCAAGGCTATGCCGATTGCTTCTTCTAGATGGTTTATAGATCTATGCATCCCTATAGCTCTGGATGCTTGATTGGGGGATTAAACAGGCCTTAATAAACCTTTGCATCAATTCTGTGATGTGTAGTGTTTTCCCTATTATGCGGAAAGTCTTAATGTGGCATTCTGCTGCACAATCAACCTCATTTCCCCTTCACAAGTGCTATCCATCAATATTACTTCCCCCTTGCACCAATGCTTACACGTATGTAGAACGCTAAAAGTCCTCAAGCTTGCAATGCCATACCTTATATTCAAAATAACACGCAAAAATATAAATGCTTATCCAATAAAAAAGCCAACCACCTTGCGGTAGTTGGCTTCGGTTATACTGTTGGATAAATTAACTTAATTTTAATTTACCAAAATCAAGTTGACCATTTTCAGCACTGATTAAGATGGTATCACCTGCTGTAAATTGACCGGCAAGGATTTGCTGAGCCAATGGATTTTCAACCTGTTGTTGAATTGCACGTTTAAGTGGACGCGCACCATATACAGGATCAAAACCAGCATCAATCAGAATATCAAAGGCCTGATCATCGACTTTCAATCCAATGTCTCGTTCAGATAAACGTGAACGTAAACGATCCAATTGAATATCCGCAATGCCACGAATTTGTGATTTTTTCAACGAGTGGAACACCACCAATTCATCGATACGGTTAATAAACTCAGGACGGAAATGTTGTGATACGGCATTCATCACCGTTAAACGAACATCTTCATCACTCGCACCTTCACCGAGTTCACGTACATCACTTGAACCTAAGTTCGATGTCATCACAATCACGGTATTTTTAAAGTCAATCACGCGGCCTTGTGAGTCAGTTAATCGACCATCATCCAACACTTGTAATAAGATGTTGAATACATCTGGATGGGCTTTTTCAACTTCATCAAATAACACCACACTGTACGGTTTGCGGCGTACTGCTTCAGTTAAAACACCACCTTCTTCATAACCCACATAACCTGGAGGTGCACCCACCAAGCGACTCACCGAATGCTTTTCCATAAACTCTGACATATCGATACGGATAATTGCATCATCACTGTCAAATAAGAAGTTACCTAAAGCCTTGGTTAACTCGGTTTTACCCACCCCTGTTGGTCCAAGGAATAAGAACGAACCACTTGGACGATTAGGATCAGATAAGCCCGCACGTGAACGACGAACTGCATTTGAGACAGCAACCACAGCTTCATCTTGCCCAACCACACGGTTATGTAAGAAATCTTCCATATGAAGCAATTTCTCACGCTCGCCTTGTAGCATTTTTGACACAGGAATACCGGTTGCAGCACTGACCACTTCTGCAATTTCATTTTCAGTCACTTTGGTACGAATCAGTTTCGGTTCTTCATTGACTTCCGCAACCTCTTCTTCATTCAAACGTTTTTGCAACTCTGGAATCACGCCATATTGCAAACGACTTGCTTCTGCCAAATCACCTTCACGTTGCGCTTTTTCAAATGCAGTACGTGCTTTATCAAGTTCGATTTGCGCCTGATTTGTACCATCGACTAGACGCTTTTCTGCAATCCAAATTTCTTCCAAATCACTATATTCTTTTTCAACATCTGCAATTTGTTTTTCCAAATGCTCAACTTCAGCTTTACTGACTGAATCTGCATCTTTTTTCACCGCTTCCAATTGCATTTTTAATTGGATTAAACGGCGGTCTAAACGGTCAAGTGGCTCAGGTTTTGAGTCAATTTCCATTTTGATACGTGATGCTGCTTCATCAATCAAATCAATCGCCTTATCTGGTAATTGACGGTCTGTAATATAGCGATGTGACATTTTCGCAGCAGCTATAATGGCAGAATCGAGAATTTGCACCCCATGATGCGTTGCATATTTGTCTTTTAGACCACGTAAAATTGCAATGGTGTCTTCAACACTTGGTTCATCCACCAGAACTTTTTGGAAACGACGTTCCAAAGCTGCATCTTTTTCAATAAATTGACGATACTCATCCAGAGTTGTTGCACCGACACAACGTAATTCACCACGTGCCAATGCAGGTTTTAACATATTACCTGCATCCATCGCACCATCACCTTTACCCGCACCGACAAGCGTATGTAGCTCATCAATAAACAGGATGATCTCACCATCAAATTTAGCCAGATCTTTGAGTACTGCTTTTAAACGTTCTTCAAACTCACCACGGTATTTTGCACCAGCCAGCAACGAGCCTAAATCTAATGATAAAACACGTTTACCTTTTAAGCCTTCAGGCACCTCACCATTGATAATACGCTGTGCCAGACCTTCAACAATCGCTGTTTTACCTACACCTGGTTCACCAATCAATACCGGATTATTTTTAGTCCGACGTGACAGCACTTGAATGGTACGACGGATTTCTTCATCACGACCAATCACTGGATCGAGTTTGCCTTCCGCAGCACGTGCCGTTAAATCTACAGTATATTTATTGAGTGAATCTCGCTGATCTTCATGGTTATTTGCCATAACTTGTTCGCCACCTCGAATATTTTCAATTGCTTTGCGTAGTTTGTCGGTTGTTACACCTACACTGGTTAACAATGTTTTGGTTGCACCTGTTTCAGCAAGTGCCAAGATCACCCAGTCGGTAGATAAAAATTCATCTCCTGCTTTTTGAGCAAAACTATCTGCCAAATTAAGCGCACGTACAGCTTCTGGATTTAAATTGATATCCCCAGTCGGTGTTCCAATTTTTGGTGCATCAGCTAAAGCTTTTTGCAGTTTTGTTTTTAACTCAGGTAGATTGGCGCCTGACTGTTGCAACAGACTTAGATTGGATGGTTCTTCCAACAAAACGGAAAGAATATGAATACCCTCAATTGCGGTATTATCATTACCCATTGCCTGAGATTGTGCATCAGATAAGGCTTGCTGCAGGCGGTTCGTAAATTTTTCAAATCGCATTCTTGTTATTCCTCACAACAAATTTTGTACTTGAATAATAAATGGGAACGTTTTTTTCGATTTCAATAGCAATAATGAATTAATTTATATATTTTTCAAAAACTTACCAAAACACTTAAAATAGATTTCAGTATTAATATCTGTGCTGAAACGTTATTTTTCAAGTAAGCTGATGGAAAAATATAGAGGATTAGTTTTTTAAGCGTTTGTATTTTCAACGATATGCTTTAGAGTAAGGAGTATTGAGAGATTTTAGTATAAGAACAATGTTGACTTTCGGTAAATCATTAACTGTGTTAATTGCAGTATCTGCACTGTATGCCTGTGGCTACAAATCGCCAAATAGTGAAGAATTTCCGCACAAACATATCCAGCAATTAACACCGAATATATCAGGCATAGAATTAAAATGGTTTAAAACGTCTGATGATATAAATAGAAAAGCCATCAATGAAAATTTTATCATCTACAGTTGCCCTGAAAGTGATGTGAAACAAAAACCTGTAAAAAACTTTAAAATATGTACTTACGATTTAAATCACGATCAACAGATTCAGCCTCATTCCATTGCTGCACAAACAAATCAATTTATCGATCAAATGTTCGCGCTAAATCACAATCACTTTCTCATCACTATTAAAACCTTTCAATCTGGTGTGAATGATCCAATGCAAGCCTATTTGTTCAATGCACAGACACAAAATTTAACGGCCATGACTTCATTTTCTTATACTGCATTTTCTCAGACAATTTTAGAAAAAATGGTACAGGAAAAGACCTATCAAAAGAAAGTTTTAGAATATGGCACTACGGTTTATTTTGATCCTCAATATATTTCTGCTAAAGAAGCCGCAGAAGCTCAAGAAGAACTCAAACAACAACAGCAATCTGTAATCGAAAATTTCAAAGATATTTTTAGAGACAGGCCTGAAGAGCCAAAGCGTGATTTTTCACCAGATGATTATCGTGTTCAACCTGCCGAACCTTTTAATTTAAAGCTTATTCAACAGTTAAAGCTTTATCTACAGCAATACCAAGCAGAATGCTATTTAATGGTTGATCCCGAAACACAGCTCTTAAAAACACCACAAAGTTATATCTATGGTCATGATTTTTCTCAATTTCTGCCACAGTTAGAAAATGAAATAGGGCTGTCTGAATGCAAAAAACCAGCGGAATCATCACCTGTAAATGCCAAATATCTAAAATATCAAAGTATTGATGATGTTAAGGGCTCAGGAAATCATTATGTATTTTGGTTTACGCCGATTGGTTATGATGTATTCGAAATCAAACAGCATGGGCAAAATAAACAATTTAAGCTGCCCATTGACTCTGCTTGGATATATCAAAGTAGAAATAAACTGATCATCTCCACTGATCAGACTTACTACATCATTCCACTTTATTAATGAAGTGTTTTAACCTAATAAAAACTCTAACCCACTTTATTCATTAAGTATTCAATAGCTTTACACTTCTGACTTTGTCGCAGAACTTTGAGAAACCGCACTATTCGCTGCGACACTTTGAGTAATCCATACATTCCCACCAATTACAGCGCCTTGACCAATGGTAATACGCCCAAGAATGGTTGCACCTGCATAGATCACCACATTGTCTTCAACGATTGGGTGACGTGCATATTCTTTCTGTAAGCGCCCAGAATCATCAATTTCAAAACGTTTGGCGCCAAGCGTTACGGCTTGGTAAATCCGCACATTTTTACCAATAATACAGGTTTCACCAATCACCACACCAGTACCATGATCAATAAAGAAACCTTGATCGACTTGTGCACCCGGATGTATATCTATGCCAGTTTTTGAATGTGCAATCTCAGCAATTAAACGTGCTAACAGTGACAAGTCTTTTTTATAAAACTCATGTGCAATACGATGGTAAATAATTGCCAAAATACCCGGATAACACAATAAAACCTCATCGACACTTCGCGCAGCTGGATCACCATCGTAGGCTGCAATAACATCTGTATCTAAAATACGGCGTAGATCTGGTAATTTTTGCGCAAATTCACTGACGATACTTTGTGCCAATACCTCAATCACATCGGCATTTTCGTTGTGCTTTTTATATTTATAATCATAGGTTAGATTGAGTTTGACTTGCTCCAATAATGAATGCAGAGTTTTCTCAAGTGCATGTGCAATATAAAAATTTTCGCTTTGTTGCCGTAGGTCAGGTGGTCCAAGTCGCATTGGAAACAAAATGCCACACAGATCATTCATAATTTTCTTAATTTCATCTTTTGAAGGTAATTCCCTACCGCCAAAGTCTTTTAAGCTTTTACGTTGAGTACGCCATTCATTTCGAGCTTGTTGTAGCTCATCCACAATATTGGGGATATTCCATTGGGTCATATATTTACCTACTGAAACGACTTTCACAATCCATGCGCTTAACATGAAATTTTATTATTCACTTTGAATAAACAGGGTCTGTTGGCAATTCGTTTATGTTTGCGACGACGAGTGTTTTTTAGGCGATCCGAGGCACGAAATACGAAATTTAGTCATCTAAATTAGTTGTTCGTAACGAAGTAGCGGCAAAAAACACTCTAGTCCCTCAACTACGCTTTAGACTGCAAACAAAGCAGTGCTTTGTTCTTACTCTGGGTTATCGTTAAAATTATCTCAGCCTACATTATAAAACGCAGAAATAAGCTGGCTATGCTCCTTATCCCATGCGTTACGACATATACGCCTCATGTTCATTTTAACCTACAACGCAAACTATAATATGAAATGCTAGCAGACCCTTGATACTATTTTATTAGCAATCTTGTAGATAAACATTCTTCGTATAAAGATATCTTTAAAAATCATTTAAACCTTATTTCAAAATAAGAATAAGCAATTCAATTTTTATTAATTTATAGAATATAGAAAATCATTATAGTTGTTATCAATACATCTGATACATCAAGACTTAGATGTAATTCTAAGTTTGAAGAAAGGCAACTGAAATGACGAGTTTAAATCAACAACACTTTACCGAATTAACAACGGCTCAAATTGAAAACATCTTTGAACAAGCAAAACAACGTGTAGAAGATCATTATTTAGAATTTACAGGGACGATTTTACCTCATGAAGCATGGGCTTTGTTTAAAGCGGGTCATGTGGTGATTGTCGACGTACGTACCAACGAAGAACGTAAGTTTGTGGGCTATGTAGAAGATACCATTCATATTCCTTGGGCAACAGGAACTGCTCTAAACCGCAATCCACGCTTTGCCAAAGAACTTGAAACTAAAATTGGAAAAGACAAGATTATTCTACTGCTTTGTCGTAGTGGCAAACGTTCCGCAGCCGCTGCAAATGTGGCTTTTAATGCGGGTTTTGAAAATATTTACAATATCGAACAAGGCTTTGAAGGCGACCTTGATGAAAATGATCATCGGGGTTCTTTCAATGGATGGCGTTTCCACAACTTACCTTGGCGTCAGGAATAAAGCTTTTGCTTTATTCCCTTTATGAATTTTTATAAGCAGTTGAGAATGATTAAAGACGCTCTTAATTAGAATCAAATTAATGCAATAAATACCCGTCACAATTAAACACCAATAGCAAAATTCTTACTTTATTGGAGATGATAAAAAACAGCATTTTTAAATCAAATGAGTAATCAATAATTAATTTCAAATACCACCAAGGATTAAAACATGGCTAAGAACCAAGAAGTCACACGCCAAGCGCTAAATGATCAAGCAGCCCGTCAACTTGCCAATGCGACAAAAACAGTACCTCAACTCTCAACTATTACACCTCGTTGGCTGACACATTTATTGCAATGGACCCCTGTTGAAGCAGGTATTTATCGGGTCAACAAAGTCAGCAATACCGATGACATTCAGGTGGCTTGTACACAACGTGATGAAGCAACACTTCCACAAACTTTTGTCGACTATGAAGTTAATCCACGTGAATATTTTTTAAATGGTGTTTCCACTGTACTGGATATTCATACCCGTGTTTCTGACTTATATAGTAGTCCACACGATCAAATCAAAGAACAGTTACGTTTAACCATTGAAACCATTAAAGAACGTCAAGAAAGTGAATTGATCAATAATCCTGAATACGGCTTATTGGCTAGTGTTGCAGATGAGCAACGTATTTCCACTTTGACGGGTGCACCCACACCAGATGATTTTGATGATTTACTGCGTAAAGTTTGGAAAGAACCAGGCTTCTTCTTAGCACATCCCGATGCGATTGCAGCTTTTGGACGTGAATGTACTCGTCGTGGTGTTCCACCACCAACTGTAAGCCTATTTGGTTCACAGTTCATCACTTGGCGCGGTATTCCACTGATTCCTTCAAATAAAATTCCAGTTGAAGACGGCAAAACCAAAATCATCTTGTTACGCGTTGGTGAAAAGCGTCAAGGTGTTGTTGGCTTATTCCAACCAGGTCTTGCTGGTGAACAGGCACCTGGCCTATCTGTACGCTTTATGGGCATCAATCGTAATGCAATCGCCTCTTACTTAATCTCCTTATATTGTTCTCTTGCTGTGTTGACAGATGATGCACTCGCTGTGCTCGAAGATGTGGAGGTAGACAAGTACCATGACTATCCAACAACTTACAAGTAATCAATCTACTCCAGATATTTCTTCTGATCATATTGCTGATGCACCCATCAGTGAATCTGTCATTGCACAATTGGCTGCTGAATTTTTTTCGGCTTTACCCAAGCAAAACCCACAAGGTTTTAACTTTGATATACCCGATCAACGATCTCAAGGTATTAGTCACCAACCACAGCCTAAAGACCCGATTACTGCATTGTCTGGGCGCATACCTGCCATTGTGCAACAGGCAAATTTAAACCCGGATTCTACACATCACTATGTAGAACCGACCGCCGACCATCCCGAGCGTAGAATTCTATCTTCTTCGCCCATTGTTGGTGGTGCAAATACTCCTGATCCATTTGCTGTCGGACAAAAGCTAGATTTGTCTTTGAATCCTACACAAATCACACAACAGACTGCACCATCAAACCTAACAACCACTGCGCCACATCAAGCTCAATCGAGTTATTACTTTTTGGATCTGCCTCACCCTGAAGTTACCAGCGCCCAAACAGTCAATACCAATGCGGCTCAAACTGATGTGCTTAAAAATCCATATGCGTTTGATGATTATCATGTGACAGATGATCAGCAATTAAAAAGTGTATTACAAGATCGTAATGACAAACCTGCAACAGCAGCGTCTGGTTATTATTTTCTTCAATCACCCACCATTGAAGCTGTTCGTCCGCATTCAGATGTGCAAATACCAGCGAATGCTCAGAACTATCAACCCATTGATATTTTGCAAATCCGTCGGGATTTTCCCATCCTACAAGAGCGTGTAAATGGTAAGCAATTAGTTTGGTTGGATAATGCAGCCACCACCCATAAACCTCAGGCGGTCATCGATCGAATTTCATATTTCTATCAACATGAAAATTCGAATATTCACCGTGCAGCACATGAACTTGCAGCACGTGCCAGTGATGCTTATGAGCATGCACGTGATGTTGTTGCTCGCTTTATTGGGGCCGCTTCAGCAAAAAATATCGTCTTTGTTCGAGGTACAACAGAAGGTATTAATTTAATCGCAAAATCGTGGGGTAAACAGAATATTCAAGCGGGAGACGAAATCATTGTGTCCCATCTTGAGCATCATGCCAATATTGTACCTTGGTACCAACTCAGTAAAGAAACTGGTGCAAAACTCCGTGTGATTCCTGTAGATGATACTGGTCAGATTCAGATTGAGGAATTTGTAAAATTGCTCAATCCTAGAACCAAACTGGTTTCGATTACACAGGTTTCTAATGCCTTGGGTACTGTAACGCCTACTCAAGAAATTATTGCATTGGCGCATGCAGCAGGTGTGCGAGTTTTGATTGATGGTGCTCAGTCTGTTTCACATATGCCCACCAATGTTACTGCCTTAGATGCCGATTTCTTTGTGTTTTCTGGGCATAAAGTTTTTGGCCCAACGGGTATTGGCGCTGTTTATGCCAAGTCTGAATTACTTGATAGCATGCCTGTATGGGAAGGCGGCGGAAATATGATTCAGGATGTGACTTTTGAGAATGTGGTCTATCAACCTGCCCCAAATAAATTTGAAGCAGGTACGGGGAATATTGCAGATGCTGTTGGCTTAGGTGCTGCCCTAGAATACGTAGAAAGTATTGGAATCCATAACATTGCACGTTATGAACATGACTTGCTTGAATATGGTCAACATGCGCTACAAAGTGTTTCTGGTCTACGTCTGATAGGTACTGCATTAAATAAAGCCAGTGTGATGTCTTTTACACTAGCAGGCTATGAAACGGAAGAGGTCGGGAAAGTACTCAACCAATATGGTATCGCTGTGCGTACTGGGCATCATTGTGCTCAACCGATCTTACGCCGTTTCGGTGTTGAACGTACGGTACGCCCTTCTCTTGCGTTTTATAATACCACTGAGGAAATAGATTTATTGGTTTCAGTATTGCATCAACTCCGCCGTGCTAAACCTTATAAATCCTAATTTTAAACTTTAGCGTTTAAAGCTTAGTTTTTAAGTTTTAGTTTTCAAAGACTTTATTGATCGATCATAATCACATGCTTAATTAATTAGGCATGCGATTTTTCGAGGTGAAGATTATATGATCTATTTTTGAATAGGGTACATAATTTATCCAATGGCTAAAAACACCCCCTAAATTCGATAAAACGCTACACTACAACAAAAAAATAAGCCACCATTTAGTTTAAATCAGTTTGATCTACCACTATTTTCATCAACCTATTTTTGCATCATTTCTAAGGCGATGTTACTCTTAACTTTAAAGTAAATATATCAACTGTACCTGTTAGTAAGGACAGTAATCTTTCGAGCTAACAAATCGTGGGTCTGCATAATTCTTTTGAATGATAGCCTTCCATTTAATACGCTTATCCTCCAGCCATTTAAGCGTCTTTAAATCTTCCTGATTTGTAGTGGGTCTAATCTTGCTATAATCAGATACAAACTTCCCTATCCAACAATAGTCGGAAATTAAGCTAGGCAATGCATCATTTTCTATTTTTCCATTGAAAAGACTTTGTTCTTCATAAGCTTTTAAAATAGACACTTTCATTAATGCTGAATCATAAATAGCATCAGATACTTCACTTTTGATTTTTTATCTATTACCTTATAAATTGGTGTATCCAAAGAGAAATAAGCACTTGAAGATTCAAATGATTGCTTTAATTCCTTACTACCTAATTCAGTAGCATTAGAACAAGCACTTAAACTAACAGAGATAAAGCAAATAAAAATTATTCTTTTAAATTTCATTTTAATACCTATTTGGAGCGAATAGGCGGGGAATGCCTCCCCTTCCTGTAAGTTCATTCAGTCGTTAAGTCACAATCTAGAAAAGAATAAAGATCTAGGTTTAAACTCTATAATATAATTAACTTTATTTCACATTTTGACATGGAAGATCGAATACTCTAGGATCTTCATTTAAAACTATTTTTTCCCATTTTTTTTGTTTCATGCCTAGCCAGTCGTAAAACTCTTTATAAACCTCTCCTTGTAGATTGGCTTCATTTTTATACTTATCAGAAAGTATGAATTTCCCCATTACACATAACGAGTTAATTTGTGTAATTCCAATATCATTTTCAAATTGATCATCTTTACCTGAATCAAATAAAACTCTTTTAAAAAACATTGCCTTGGATATTGAGGAATCGTAAATACTGTTTGTTAAATCAGATGGCTCTTGTTTTAATGCTTTTGCATAAACTACAGTATCATAACCAATCATTATTGGTGCTAAGGGTATTTGTAATCCAATTTCTTCTTTAGGAGATATATTACTTCTACAACCTGTAAAAATTAATAAAAAACATATAAATATAATCTTTTTTGCATCCAACATTTACCAGTTCCTTATGTTAGTATAATTACTTTCATCGATCTATTTTTTATCATTTTCAAGATTATATTGCCCATAACTTTAAAGTAAATATGTCGGCTGTACCTGTTAGTAAGGGCAGTAATTTTTCACGGATGTATTCTTGCTAAAATTTTTACTAATATGCTGGCTCCATATAGCGCGCTTTTTATCGAGCCACTGCAATGCTTCAACATCAGCTAAAGAGGGTTTCGGAGCAAATGGTTTGTAATCTGTCACAAATTTCCCCATCCAACAATAACCAAAAAAATTCTTAGGATCCGTATGGTCTTCTACAACATACTTTTCAGGAAATTGTTGTTCATACGCATACATTGAAAACAGTTTGGCTAATGAAGATTTATATATTGCATCAGAAACCACATTTTTTTTGGTTACATCAGCAGCTCGATATACTGGAATATCGTAGCTAATAAACACTTCACTTGTTTCAATATAATTTTGTACAAAGTCTGCTTCCGACTCATTTGCAGAACAACCTAAAGTAATAAGAGGAAGTAAAGCAAAGAGAGTTAATTGTCTAAAAATCATATTATTCTATTCATCATATCTTGGGATTAAATATTAGTAGGGACAGTAATTTTTAACGGACGTATCATTCCCAAATTTTTTACTAATATGCTGAGCCCATATAGCGCGCTTTTTATTCAGCCATTGCAATGTTTCAACATCTACTAAAGAAGGCTTGGGTGCAAAGGATTTATAATCATTGATGAATTTTCCCATCCAACAATAGCCAAAGAAGTTTTCAGACATCATCTTGTCTTCGAGATTGTAAATAGGGAATAGCTCTTTCTCATAACTTTCTAAAAAATAAAGCTTAGCTAATGATGATTTATAAATTGCGTCAGCCATCGCATTTTTCTTAGTCGTGTCAGCTAACCTATAAATAGGTGTATCAATATTGATAAATACATCACTTGTTTCTACGTATTTTTGAATGTCTTTTTTTGTTATTTCATTAGCAGAACATCCTATCGATACCAGTGCTATTAATATTAGAGTTAAAAATTTAAATTTCATAATTACCCACTTCCATTATTGTCAAACTGCTTCAAGTCTACAACAGAACCTTCCCCCTTATACGTTCCATCTCCTGTTAACTGTTTTAACATTCCCGAATGATAATCTTCATTAAATATATTTTTAAATGTGGATCTGTTTACATATAGAGGACAATGATTATTTTCAGCCAATTGCCGAAGATGTACTATAGTTTCTGGAACAGTAATATTTTTTGCAATTCCTATTACTGCCAATACATCAAAAAAACTAAATCCTGTTTTAAGTCTGATTGAAAAGGTTTGTTTTTGAAATTGAGCAACTAATTTACTGGCTTCATGCATTGAGTGTTTCCGTACATACTGTTGAAACTTTACATACATCATAGTGTTGAAGGAAAGCTTATTAATCATTCCATCACCAAATTTGTTTATGTCATATTCCATACCAAAACGTAAAGCCAATAGAAACTCTACTTTATTTGTACGTTCGAGCCTTTGCCAATGATCTTCGTCAAAGAAAAAATTGTAAGGTGCAGCAATGTAGTAATTACCAACTTTAAACGCTGGATTACACGTTACAGTGGAATAGTTACAAACTTCAATATCCTTAGGAAACATACCCTTATCAGTTACAATAACGTCAGCCATAATTTTTTACCCTAAGTCATCATCTAGTGGAGGCATTGGTTTAGAAAGGTCATAAATTATTAGCTCTACCTGTTCCTCTTGATCACCTGAATCAATATGAACTGTATTTCCATCTTCATCAGTTTTCCCATCAATAACTTCACCGTTTGCACGTTTCAATTGGTATGGAAAATCAACTAACGGTTTCTGAGTAGCTTTATCTAACAATTGGTGTTGCAAACCAAAATTTGTTGAGATTACTTTATCTATAAAGCTATTTTGTAAAGGTTCTTTTGAGCCTGAAGAACGTCTATAATTCTCACCTTGGCTTGTTCCAACAACATGATCTTGTTTAGGTAAAATTTTAGCTCCACAAGTCAATAAGTCATCAACATAAGCAACAGCTTTGCCATCCATAATAATATGATCATGGCTTTTAATAATTTCAGACCAACATTTGCACTTAGGGCAAAAGTGACCATCTCCAGCACGTAGAAATAGATTTCCCATTTGAGAGGTTCGTTGTTGTGTTGCTTGAATGATACCTCCATGATTTGTCATAGAGTTATGAATTGCAAAACCTTTAGCCATGATTAACACCTTCTTGGCACAAAAAGCCTTCAGGGGCCTTATCACCGATAAAGATATTTATAGCTACAGAGTTATTAGGGCTATCGACAATCTTATCACCATTCTCTAAGTGGCTTCCTACCAATGCAACGGACTGACCATTTATAAGGCACCCCTTGCCAGCACCTGAAATGATTTTAGAAATCTCCCCATCTGCATAAATGACATCATCACCGACTAAAGCAATAGGCATTCCACCAATTCGGCTTTCCAATGCACTCGCTTTCACTAACCCACCATTTTTGGTTTTAGCCCCATTTACCGCAAGGTAATAGATCTTTTTCGGCCTATGTCGAAAATAAAGCTGCTCTGCTTTTATTGTTTGCTTTATGTCTTCTTGAGACATTTGTTTTAACTGTTCAATTGGTAATTCATGTAAAAAATTAGGTTTTGTCATACATAGTCCAATTATTGTTATTGAATGAAGAACATAGCGATTAAAACATAAAATCAACTATTAACACAAATTTAATTGAATTGTTAATTATATTTAATAATTTAAATTTATTTACTCAAATTAACGACAGTCTTTTATGGCGCTTCTGTTCTGATTATCTCGCTTATATAAGTTTATGACCAATCGCATAAAGTAAATCACATACATCTTTCTTGTCTTATAATTTAACAATCACATGCTTGAGCATCTGAATCAAAAAGCGAGATACTACAAAAAATTAAACCATGTATGTTATTTATGCCTTCAATCAAAAAAAATTTCCTATTATCTAGCTTAATTATAGCAACTCAATCCTTTGCCTTACCTCAAGACTCACGTCGTGCAGGTGGCATAGCGGTTATTCCTGTTCCTAAAACCGTGTTAAATGTCACTTACCAAGACAAACCTGTCTTGATCGTGGATGGTGAAAATTCAGTAAACCATATTGTTTTTGGTATTCCGCTTTCAGTACCACTGGGTACACTGCAATTACAAAGCTCTACAGGCCCAATTAATATTGAAGTGAAGCCATTTAAATATGCTGAGCAGCGCCTCAATGTAAAAAATCAGGATTATGTCAATCCAAATCAAGAACAACTTGATCGTTATAGCCAAGAAGCTAAAGAACAAAATAGTGTTTACAGCTCTTTTAGCCCTGCTCAATGGAAAGACTTTCCAAAATTCATCAGACCTACAGCAGGAAAATTTAGTAATTCATTTGGTCGTAAACGCTTTTTTAATGGTGAAGAGCGTGCTCCACATTCTGGTTTAGATATCCCTGCCCCCATCGGACAAAAAGTTGTTGCGCCAGCTGCGGGAACGGTGGTTGCGACAGGTAATTATTTCTTTAATGGGAATACCGTCATGATCGATCACGGACAAGGTCTGATCAGTATGTTTTGCCACCTCAGTAAAATAAATGTAGAAAAAGGGCAAATCTTGAAACAAGGTGAATTATTGGGATTGGTGGGTAAAACAGGGCGAGTAACAGGTCCACATCTACACTGGGGAATGAGCTTAAATAATGCCAGAGTTGACCCACAATTATTTTTATCACCTTAATTTAGCAAGAAAAATGCTAAGAATCCGTTGAACGGTTGTTTCAAAAATGCTTATTTTTGAATAAATACACATTTTGTAATAATTTATTTTTTTTAATTTTGACCAGATAAGTCACCGACTTAAGACGTCAAAACCCATTAAAAAAAAGCCAATCTTTTGATTGGCTTTTTTTTAATTAAGTCAGTTATTCTGCAGAAATAATTTCAAAATCATGGGTGATTTCGACACCACCATCGGACAGCATTTTACTTGCTGAGCAATACTTTTCGGCTGATAATTCAACAGCTTTAGCCACTTGCTTCTCTTTTACATCATGCCCTGTCACCACAAAATGTAAATGTATCTTAGTGAATACAGCTGGAATCGTGTCTGCTCGATCCGCTTTGAGCTGACAAACAACATTTGTTACATTTTGCCTAGATTTCTTTAAGATGGTCACAATATCGAATGAAGCACACCCACCAAGTCCCATTAATATGAGTTCCATAGGACGTGGTCCACGGTTTTCACCACCATATTCAGCAGAACCATCCATTACAATTTGATGACCACTTTCTGATTTTGCTTCGAAAGCAACATTCTCTAACCAATGAACGCTAGTTTGCATTGCAACTACCTAAAAAAAACTATAAATTTACGGGGTACCTGTACACTAGCATAAAATGAGTTGATAAGGAATTTCATCTCTACTGCTTCTACGTGACGAGTTCAATTTAGATCAACAGATCTAGTTATTATCCAATTCGGAATTTTTAAGCATGTCTTCTAATTTTGCACAACTTAGTACAGATGCTTTGTCTCCTGGTCAACTACCTGAGTCAGTCAAAGCTTTGCTCAAAAGAGCCCACATCAATCGTTTTCCAAAACGCTCAACGATTATTGATGCAGGTTCAGAGTCAAAATCACTGTATTTAATTTTAAAAGGTTCAGTTTCAATTATTTTACGTGAAGATGATGAACGTGAAATTGTTGTTGCATATTTGAACCCTGGGGACTTTTTTGGGGAAATGGGATTATTTGAGCAGAATCCACAACGTACTGCGGAAGTAAGAACCCGTGACGTATGTGAAATTGCTGAAATTTCATATGACAATTTCCACGAAATTAGTAAACAATATCCTGACTTAAGTTATGCCGTATTTGCACAACTTGTTCGTCGTTTAAAAAATACAACACGCAAAGTAACTGACCTTGCATTTATTGATGTATCTGGTCGTATTGCACGTTGTTTAATAGATCTTTCAGCACAGCCTGAAGCGATGATCTTGCCAAACGGCCGCCAAATCCGCATTACTCGCCAAGAAATTGGTCGTATCGTGGGTTGTTCCCGTGAAATGGTTGGTCGTGTTCTAAAAACACTTGAAGAACAAGGCATGATCGAAACCGACGGTAAAGCCATCCTTATATTTGATGTATCTTTGGAAGAATCTAATTTTTCTGAAGACGAACTAAGCACAGATGATGAATAAAGCTTAAGAACAAATTTGAGAATTTAATTCCTTAAAGAATTATGTTGAATGGGATAAATATCAAATATTGTCAAAAAGTTAAAATATAGTTTAAAAGCAAACTCCCGAGTTTGCTTTTTTCATGTTGCGATAAATACACAGAGAATTACTGTGAGCTGGTCTCATGACCATGTTATAAAACAAGACCAAGCTAAAATGAGCATTTTATAAAAAAATCAGATAACTTTATCTTATTTTGATAATTAGAAACATTCTTTCACTTAGTTATCAAATTTAAATTACGTTATTATTCTCATAAGATACTGAATATTAATTTTGAAGGACATGAAATGAAGTCAAATCGTTTAGGGTATTCTGATCTTGTTGTACCTGAAATTTGTTTAGGTACCATGACGTTTGGTGAACAGAATAATCAAAATGAGGCATTTGAACAACTTGCTTATGCGCTCGATCAAAATATTCATTTCTGGGATACTGCTGAAATGTATCCGGTACCACCTAAACCAGAGACACAGGGATCGACTGAAAGCATCATAGGGAATTGGATTGCTCAAAACGGTCAACGTGACAAACTCATTATCGCCACCAAAATTGCAGGCCCCCAACAAGGCGGCAGTCAAATTCGTGACGGGCATACCAAGTTTATAAAAGCAGAGATCAGTAGTGCTATTGATAGCTCGCTCAAGCGCTTACAAACAGATTATATAGATCTTTATCAACTGCATTGGCCACAACGCCCTGTTAACTTCTTTGGCACGTTAGGCTACAGCAATCAGCTTGCGGCACGTACACAAGACATTACACCACTTGCTGAAACCTTAGAAGCACTCTCGAAAGAAGTGAAAAAAGGGCGTATTCGTCATATTGGCTTATCCAATGAGACACCTTGGGGTACCTTAAAATTTTTACATTTAGCTGAACAATTGGGCTTAGAAAAAATAGTGAGCGTACAAAATCCTTATAGTCTACTCAATCGTACTTATGAAATTGGGATGTCTGAGATCGCACAACACGAGGGCGTTGGCTTACTCGCTTACTCACCCTTGGCCTTTGGTTACTTAACTGGCAAGTATCGCCACGGCGCACGCCCTGAAAAAGGACGTATTACACTATTTTCTCGCTTTAGCCGCTATAGCAATCCACAGAGCGATTGGGCGACAGAACAATATGCACAGCTTGCAGAAAAACATGGTTTAAGCCTTACCCAATTGGCTTTGGCATTTATTAAACAACAATTTTTTGTGAGTAGTACCATTATTGGTGCGACTACGCTCGACCAACTAAAAGAGAATATTCAGGCCTTTGATACCCAATTGTCTGAAGAAATCTTATTGGAAATAGATGCGATTCATCAGCAGCAGCCAAACCCTGCACCTTAAACGCTATTTTTGAAACGCTCGTTGTTCTACGTTGTTTTCAATAAAAAAGGATGCATAAGCATCCTTTTCTATTCGATAGGTTTTATCAAAAAACTTATCTTCCACCTCGCGCAGTATAAACTGCCATTGCAGCAGGTAAATTCTTTTTCATTGCATTGATACGATTAACATCAGATGGATGTGTTGACAGTAATGCAGAACCTTTTCCTCCACCCTGTTTCGCCATTTTTTCCCACAAGGTAATTGCCGCTTGAGGATTATAGCCAGCTTTCGCCATCATCATTAAGCCACCCTCATCCGCACGACTCTCTAAACTACGTGAGTACGGTAAGCCTACCCCGACTTGGCTTCCCAAATCGAGCGCTGCATTGCCTAATTCACCAATTTGGCTGCCTGCATAAGATTTACCAATACCAACTGCAAGATTGGTCAACGCTTGCGCACCTAATTTTTGTTTCGAGTGCTCTTCTAAAGCATGGGTCATTTCGTGGCCCATCACCGCAGCAACTTCAGCTTCAGATAGATTAAGTCGATTTACAATCCCTGTGTAGAAAACCACTTTACCACCGGGTGCAACATAAGCATTGATTTCGTCTGACTTAAGTACCGCCAATTGCCAATCAAATCTTTGACCCGTTTGGTTCATTTGATCAGCAAAAGGTTTTAATCGAATAAATGCTGCATTTACTTTTTTATAAGTTGCAGAAGTTGTATCTAAAGTCTTATTCAAACGTGCTTCTTGCACTGTTTTATTAAAGCCTTGTGTTGCATTTAAATTAAGCGTTGCAGAATCAGCACCTGCCATATCTGCGATAGTTGAGCACCCTGAAATTGAAATGGCAGTCGCCGCACAAAGACTAAGCATTAATTTATTGTTCATTATAATCAACTCCATGGAGAACAAATAAAAGCATTGTGGATTATATGCAAATGTTACATAAGGATAAATCAATAAAATCCATTAATTCATATTAATTATGTAAGTGAAATATCACAAAAATTGAATCGCCAACCAATATATGAGACAAATTACATTCAGTGTCAAATATATGTTTTTCAATGGAATAATCTTTTGTTCTAAATGTTGATCATTTCTTTTGATAAACAAAAATGCATTCTGGATCAAAATAATAGGAACCAGTACACATGCAACCATCACACTCAGACCAAGCAATGCATTATTGATGATATTCAGATCATTGGTTTGAGCCTGAATAATCAGCACTGCGATCGTTGGAGCACCGCCCATAGCAAAAATCAGAGAATAAAATATCGTGCTCGATATATTCTTTTGCATCCTACAAACTCAATGTGTATCTAAAAATACATTTTAACAAGCTAAGCTTGAAAACCTAGTCTAATTGATATCGACTTTAGTCTTTTTTAACTGTAAATAAAAAGCCCGATTTACATCGGGCTTAGCGTTATGCGATCAAATTACTTTTTAACAACAGACTGATAGATTTGCTTTGCTTCAACCATGTTTTTGTTTAAATCTGAGATACGGTCATTATTTGATGGGTGTGTTGAAGTGAACTTCTGCACACCATTATTACTGCCACCATCAATCTTGTTCATTTTTTGCCAAACGCTGATTGCAGCTTCAGGATTATAGCCAGCTTTCGCCATAAGCATTAATCCACCACGGTCAGCAGATGACTCTAAACTACGTGAATATGGCAAACCTACACCATATTTACTTCCGATATCTAAAGCTTGAGTGCCGACTGAGCCCAATTTATCGCCTGCATAGGTTTTGCCCATTTTCACAGCAAAATCTGTAATTGCAGTTGCACCAGCACCACGTTTAGAATGCTCTTCTAAGGCATGGGTCATTTCATGTCCCATAATGGCAGCAATTTCAGCATCAGTCAGTTTCAATTGATTGACGATACCTGTAAAGAACACAACCTTACCGCCAGGCATGACAAATGCATTGAGTTCACTGGATTTAAGTACGCTCAATTGCCAGTCAAATTTTTGACCCGTTTGATTTGCTTGATCAGCAAAAGGTTTCATCTTTAAGAAAACAGCATTGACTCGTTTATATGTTGCAGATGTTGTATCAAGTGCTTTTTGTGCCTTTGCATCTTCAACAAGAAGTTTATAATCTGCTGCTGCATTGAGGTTTAAAGTCGCAGAATCATTACCCGTTAATTCAGCAACAGTCGTACACCCTGTTAAGCCTATAGCCAACCCTAAGCCAAGTAATAGTTTCTTGTTAATCATTATTTTCACCAAATTTCATAGATCTTATTGCAAGCTTCAAAACGAAGCTCAGCTCTTAGCGGCTGAATTATGTTGTATTTTACAAAAAAAATCAAAATATAATCACACTTTATTTAAAACACCTAAAAATAACAGCAATAAAAAAAGCTCCCGTAGGAGCTTTTTAAAGATTGAATCAATTAAGCATCAAATGGATGACGCATCACAATTGTTTCATCACGATCTGGACCTGTTGAAATGATGTCGATAGGACATTCAATCAACTGTTCAATACGTTTTACATAGTTAATTGCGTTTTGTGGCAATTGATCCAATGATTTCGCACCAAATGTAGACTCAGACCAACCAGGCATAGTTTCATAAATTGGTTTTAATGTTTCAAATGCAAGTGCATCTGTAGAACCTACACAACCTGAATCTGCAGCTTCATAACCGATACAGATTTTTACTTCTTCCAAACCATCTAAAACATCAAGTTTAGTTAAGCAAATACCTGATAATGAGTTTACATCTACAGAACGACGTAAGATTTCAGCATCAAACCAACCACAACGACGCTGACGACCAGTCGACGCACCGAATTCTGAACCCACAGTACCCAAATGTTTACCAACTGCATCACCAACATCATTGGCAGCATCATAAACAAGCTCAGTTGGGAATGGACCTGCACCTACACGAGTTGTATAGGCTTTGGTGATTCCCAAAACATAGTCAAGATGCAATGGACCAAGACCTGAACCAGAACTTACCCCACCAGCGGTAGTGTTCGATGAAGTTACATACGGATATGTACCATGATCGACATCAAGAAGTGAGCCTTGCGCACCTTCAAACATGATGTTTGCACCATCTTTACGATAGTCATGCAATGTTGTAATCACATCTAAAACTAATGGCTTAACCACTTCGCGCCATTGATCACAAAGTGCCAATACATCTTCAACTTTAACTGCTTCAACACCGAAGAATTGAGTCAATTGGAAGTTATGATATTCAAGAAGTTCTTCAAGCTGTGCTTTAAGATGTTCGCCACCACGAACTAAATCCGCAACACGGATCGCACGACGGGCTACTTTATCTTCATAAGCAGGACCAATACCACGACCCGTTGTACCGATTTTGGCATTACCACGTTTCTTCTCACGCGCTTGATCAAGTGCAATATGGTGAGGAAGAATCAACGGACAGTTTGGAGAAATACGCAGACGTTCACGAACGGGTACGCCTTCTTTCTCAAGAATATCCATCTCTTTGATCAATGCTTCAGGTGAAAGTACAACACCATTGCCAATTAAGCAAAGTACGTTTTCACGTAAAATACCTGATGGAATGAGGTGAAGAACTGTTTTCTTACCACCAACGACGAGCGTATGCCCTGCGTTATGTCCGCCTTGATAACGTACTACCGCAGCTGCTTGATCTGTGAGCAGGTCAACGATTTTACCTTTACCTTCGTCGCCCCATTGGGTACCGAGTACCACAACACTTTTGCCCATAATAGCCTCATTACATCATGCTGTTAAAATAGAAAACCAAATCGAATGACATGAACATTCAATCTGATACTTAAATTGTTTCGATTTTCCACTCACCTGCAACATTCACCATCTGGTGGGTTGCATTTGGAACTGAGTTTAAATCGTCATTACCCAATAACTGAATTACACTTAAACCTTGTTGACGTGCTACGGCAATCGCATCCAGCAACGTGGATTCGGTACCTTTCGGTGCAACTACTTTTTCAATCTGTTGACGTTGACCCGCACTTAAGGAATACAAGTCACAAGAAAAGCCTGTTGCAGGACGCGCGCGTCCAAAGTGTTCACCAATACCATCATAACGACCACCTTGTGCCAACGGTGCAGCACGGTTTGGTGCATACACGGCATACATTAACCCAGTGTGGTAATGGTACGAACGAAGCTCTACAACATCGATACCGATATTGAGTTTTGGCCAACGTGCTTGAATTTCTGTATATGTTGTTTTAAGTACCTCAAAAGCATTTTTAAATGCTTCATCAGCAAAAATTTCTGCGCTAATATTCGCTTGCAATGCATCCAGATCACTTGCATAACGACCTAAAGCATAAAAATCAGAACCAAATTCTAAATCTTGAGTGAATTCAGCAAGTTCTGGTAGTGCTTTGCGCTGATACAAATCAGATAAATGGCTTTCTGTTGATTTGTTTAAACCCACATGTTTTACCAGACTTCTAAACAGTCCTACATGCCCTAAATCAAGATGGATACCATCAGCTAAACCTGCGGTATTAATCAGATTGAGCATCACGTCGATCATTTCAACGTCTGCGTCAATACTGTCTGAACCAAATAACTCTGCACCTATCTGAAGTGGTGCACGCGTGGTATTAAAACCTTGTGGTTTAGTATGAAGTACAGTCCCTGCATAGCAGTAACGCGCCACACCTTGTACTTGATGTACATGGGCATCAATACGAGCCACTTGTGGTGTCATATCGGCACGCACACCAAGTAAACGACCTGAAAGTTGGTCGATGACTTTAAAAGTGGCTAAGTCTAAATCTTGATTCGATTCGGAGAGAGAAGAAAGAGATTCGATGTATTCGATGAATGGCGTATACACCAGCTGATAACCTCGTGATGCGAGGAAATCTAAAGCTTCACGGCGCAATTTTTCAATTACTTGCGCTTGCTCTGGTAATACATCAGCTACACCATCAGGTAATAACCATGTCTCTGAAATGGGCATGTTGTAAACCTAAATCCTGTCAGCGCGGAAGTAATCCGCATAAAAAAATCGGGAACACACCCGATTTCTCTTATTTTAGCACGATCATCTGCGCCATGCATTAATAAAATAACTTTTGATGCCTAGATAATTTGACCACTTATGCATAATTTAGACAAAAAACCATCTATTACACATTATCCCACTTCAATTCTTTGTATTTATTTAACTTTTCACACCAGTGTTGATTGCTATTTGCGTTGTTGAAAATATAATTTATTCGTTTAGAAAAACAGCATCTATTTAAAGCAACTGAAATACTAAAAACTGGGGAAGTATGGAACTACATAGCAACTTATATTACACGCATCCAAATACGGAAATCATGCAAAAGCTAGGCCGTTTATTTCAAGAGCATCGCGGTGAACAAGACAAATTTATTGCTGTTGCAGTTGAGCTCAATTCACAATTGGGGCAAGAACTTGCAGAAGATCTTTTAAATGCAGTTGACAATATTGAGTTTGATTTGGGTCCTGAATCATTACACGCTATTGCAGGCTATTCAGTTGCCCATTTTGTGCATGGTTCTTCAGGCGATGAGTTTATCGAAGCAATCTTACTTTTCTTAAAAGCATTACTCCCTGAAATTCACACACTGGCTTGGGGTTGTGGGGATGATGACCCGTGGGAATTCTGGTTTAAATTTGAAGACGATGAATTGATTCGCGAAGATGATGAACCTTTCAATGATCCTGAACAAGATGAAGAAATAAAATCCTCCATTTATACATGGTGGCATACAGGTTTACCTGAAAAAATCAAAGAAGGTTTCTTAAACCAAGAATAAATTTTCATTCAGATTTAAAGGGAAGTACAAAATCGAATCGCTGTACTTCCCTATTATTTTGACTCTTTCAGCTATTTTAAATAGTCCTCAATACTGACCACTTGTGAAAACATTTGAAAGGCTGACAAACAGGCTGTTTGTACATCTTCTGCTTCAACTGTTCTGTCTGAATAGCTCAATTGACGCGTCGCTGTAGCGTCTGAAATGATCGTCGGTTGATAAGCAAATTCTGCCGCTGCACGTGACGTCGCATCAACACACATATGCGTCATCATGCCACTAATCACTAATTTATCAACATTCAGTCGCTCTAATTCTGCTTTTAAAGTGGTTTGAAAAAAGCTATTGGGATAATGTTTTTCAATCACAATTGAATCGGTCTTAACACGTAAACCCGAATGTAGTGCTACACCCTGCGTTCCTGCTTCAAAAAATGTAGCATTGGGTTGATTGGCAATATGCTGAATATAAATAATCGGCTGCTCACGCTTTATAAACAGATCTTCTAATCGATTGATGTGTTTTAAAGCCTGTTCCGCACAGAACAACTCCATCTTCCCTTGAGGAAAATAATCGTTTTGGACATCTATTACTAATAATGCAGTTTGGCTCATGGTGTTTTCCTAACCCTTGTGTTGATGTTTTTATAAGATTAATCAAAACAACTGGCGATTTGCAGTCACTCATGAAAGAATAATAGATTAGAAACTTTCAAACTGAAAATTTGTTCAATTCACTATGTTGCCAAATGACCCAATTGACCTCAAAATTTTAAAAATACTAAAAACTGATTCTCGGTTAAGCAATAAAGAGATCGGAAAATTAGTACACCGTACAGGCCAAGCTGTAGGAAGTCGCATTGCTCGAATGCAAGATGAAGGCACAATTCAGAAATATACGATTACGCTACAGCACCAATCAACACAATTTATACGTGTGATGATGCAGACTAATGAATTTGAACAGTTTGAAGCATTTATCGCTCAATTTGAGTCAATTGAAAGTTGCTATAAAGTCTGTGGTTCCGCTTGCTATATGCTGGTTGCTCATTTTGATAGTCGTGTAATCAATCTATTTATCGAGCAACTCTCTGAATGGGGACAATATTCAGTAGATAGTGTCGTAAGAGCAATTGAAACTCAGCCTTAATTTTATATCCAAATCCATATCATGTAAGAATAACAAATGAAATCTTCAGAAAAAACATTACGCGAACATAGTAAATTTCTAAGTTTAGTACTTCGACATCAACCAGAAACCATTGCAATCCAACTCGATTCTGAAGGCTGGACGGATGTACACATCCTTTTACAGCAAATGATCAAACACAGAAGACCACTTAAACTCGTAGAGTTGATTGAGGTCGTTGAAAGCAGTGATAAAAAACGCTTCCAACTTTCACCTGATCAAAACAAAATCCGCGCAGTACAAGGTCACTCTAGTGCTCAGGTTCAACGTGAGTATGTTGCTATTACGCCACCCGATACACTTTTTCATGGAACAGCAACTCGCTTTGTCGACAGTATTTTAGAAAAAGGCTTAATTTCAGGTGAACGTCATCACGTACATTTATCTGCTGATTTAGTCACAGCCCAGAAAGTGGGACAACGACATGGCAAAGTCATCATTTTCATCTTAGACACCAAACAGATGCATCAAGATGGTTTCCAATTTTATTGTGCTGAAAATGGGGTTTGGTTGACTGAACAAGTGCCGATAAAATATTTAAAGTTATTCGAAAGCGAATCAAAAAAAACTAATCCAGCGGTAAGGCTGTGGTCTGTTTAATCTTCTGTAAAGGGATTTCAGTTTTGACATTCTGGATCCCTGGAATTTTATTTAAATGATTAATTTGAAATTTACGATATGCCTCTAAATCAGAAACCACAATACGTAAGAAAAAATCACAATCTCCTGCCATAAGTTGACATTCAACAATTTCAGAAATATTCATAATGCTTTCGATAAATCGATTGACCGCTTGTTCATCCTGACTCTTTAACCAAATTCGTGCAAAGACTGTCAAACTAAGATCTACTTTGTGTGGATTGACCAATGCAACATATTGGTCAATGATCCCCTCATCCTCCAGTTGCTTTACTCGTCTTAAACAAGGTGAAGCGGATAAACCTATCTGATCTGCCAATTCATTATTTTGTAGTTTTCCATTACGTTGTAATGCACACAAAATACGCCGATCTATCTGATCCAATTTCATAAAATTATTTCTAGTAGATAAAACCAAAAAATAACATATTCCAGCAATAATATTGCAAAAATTATTTTAAAGGCAGCAAATTTAGCGAAATATAGCGAATCATTTGGCATAAAATAAAAACCATCTTGTTTTACCGACCATTGAGCGACTCATGTTAAGTTTTAAGAACGCTACGACTGAACTGACCTATTCAATTGAATTTAGAGAGTTTGTACGTGGACTTAAAACCTCTATTCCAATGCTACTGGGTATTATCCCTTTTGCACTGGTTTTAGGAACGCAAGCAGCGCAAAAAGGATTTTCTGCCTTAGAAGTTCCATTGTTAACAGGACTCAATTTTGCTGGTGGTTCTGAGTTCGCCATTATTGAAGTCTGGACGCAGCCACCTCAACTGCTGTTTTTAATTCTGATCACTTTTCTGGTCAACAGTCGCCATATTTTAATGGGTGCAAGTTTAGCACCCTATATTCGACATTTGCCCAATCGCAAAGCCCTTCCATTATTGTTTTTTATGTGTGATGAGAGCTGGGCCCTTAGCATTACGGATTCACACAAACAAAACCCTCGCAATCCCTATGCAGGATTTAGTGTGTTTTTTTATATTGGCCTTTGTTTCGCGTTATATGTCATGTGGGTGGTTTTTACCACGATGGGAGTCGGCATTGGCTCTTTTCTTGGCGATGTCACAAAGTTTGGTTTTGACATGGCATTCCCTGCAGTTTTTCTGGTGCTTTTACGCGGAATGTGGAAAGGTTTTAAACCCGCTCTGCCTTGGTTGATTAGTCTGATTGCCGCTGCATTGGCCTATTATTATCTACCTAAAGGCTGGTATGTATTGATTGGTTCTATTTCAGGCATTATTGCTGCTTTTTTACTGATTGGAGATGAAGAATGATTCATATGACGACATTCATCGCCATTGTTTGTGTGGGACTAACAACCTACTTAACTCGAATCTTAGGTTATTTACTGTTAAAAAATAAACACCTCAGCAAAAGAACCACGCGAATTTTACAGGTTATCCCCGGCTGTGTTTTGATATCAGTGATTGCACCCTACTTTGTTACGGATCAACCAGCCAACTTGATTGCAATTATCATCACACTGTTCGCAGCTTGTTATTTTTCATTATTACCCACTGTACTGATCAGTATCATTGCAACAGGGATTTTGAGATACTTTATGCTTTAAGTGATCTGAATAGCCAATATCCCTGACTTGATGCAATTCAAAACCTCAATTAAGGTTTTGAATTTTGCTGTAATATTTTAATTAATTCAGCATTTTGAAACTCAACTTGAGTCAAACGTGTTGAGGTATTGTCTAAAACTTCCTGCTGTACATGCATTTTTTTAGCCAAATCTTGCATAATTTGTAAGGTTTGTTTGAGATGTTGCTCTTGTGCATGGATCTGTTGCTCATGATTCTGCACATGCTTAAGCCATTCAAGGTTTTCTTTCTTTAACTTTCCCATTTGCCAAATCACAAACATCATGGCCAGATAAAGAATCACAATAACCAAATATATGAAAAACATCATTCCCCCCAACAAAACATGTCAATCTTCGTGTTGATTAAACTCAAGTCATTAAAGTTATTTTTAAGTGATAAATACTAGATTAATAAAATGATTCACACAAATCTAACAAGCGATTTGCATAGCCCCATTCGTTATCATACCAAGCAAACACTTTCGCCTGTTGACCCACGACCATAGTTTGAGTCAGATCAACAATCAGTGAATAAGGTGAATGATTAAAGTCACTTGAAACCAATTGCTCATCTGTAACAGACATAATCTCAGCATAATCATATTTTGCTGCTTGAATTAAGGTTTGGTTAATTAAATGAGCTGTTACAGGCGCTTTAGCAATAAATGTTAAATCAATGGCGGCAACATTAATTGTTGGTACACGGATTGAAAAACCATCAATACGGTTTTCCATTTTGGGCATGACTTGTTTTAATGCACCCAAAGCAGAAGATGTAGTTGGAATAATATTTTGTCCTGAGGCACGTGCGCGGCGTAAATCTCGATGTGCATGATCCAGTACAGATTGATCTGCTGTGACCGCATGAATTTCAGTCATTAATGCGCTGTCAATTCCAAATGCATCATCAATAATTTTGACCAAAGGGACTAAAGCTTGTGTGGTACATGACACACCCGAAATAATTTGATCACTAGCTTTAACATCATGATGATTTACCCCATAAACAATGGCAGCATCAACAGTATCAAAAGGTGCAGCACCGATAATGACGCGTTTTGCACCAGCTGTTATATGTTGTGTTGCAGCGGCTCTTGAACGAAACAGCCCTGTACATTCTAAAACAACATCAATGTTAAGCGCTTCCCAAGGCAATAATTCAGGATTGGCTTGTCTTAAAATTTGCACTTTCAGTTTAATTTGTCGCGCGTCAATCGACATATAAAGCTGTCCATGTTCTTGTACGATATTCACTGCACCGTCAAAGCGACCATGGGTAGTATCGTATTTAAATAAATGAACCAGCGTTTCAACATCTGCAATATCGTTAATGGCAACAATTTCAAAATGGAAGTTTTTCGGATTTTCAAACCAAGCGCGTAATACATTCCGTCCAATTCGCCCGAATCCGTTTATTGCCACACGTTGCATCAGATGTCCTTTTACAGCCAAACTACTTTATGCGCTATATGTTATAAGATTTAGCGTGACTACTGTTAGAATATGCTTTATTTAGTCATAAAAATTTCTCAAAAATAATTTTTTGATTCAGCTAGGATAAAAATAAATGTATCCATCCATTAAAAATATTTTTAAACTAAATCAATTATTTTATCTTTACTGCATGATTTTACTAGCCTTTCTATATACACAACCAACACATGCACAAAATGTCTATTCAAACTGCTCAGAAACTCTGACTCAACAACTCATTCAAAAATTCAACTTAAACACACAACAAAATTTAGATGCGCGTTATCCTGTGTTCCAAACCTGCTTAACGATCAGTAAACACCAACAGATTATTGCAATCAGCAATCCTGTTGCTATGCAATCTGAATTTGCGGATTATGATTTGAATTTATATTTGATCGATACCGCATCTTCAAAAATTTTAAATCATTATACTTATCCAAAAACCATCTCTTCCGATGCCAGTCAGTTTGAAAATTTAAAATTTGATATCAATCCTTACTCTAAAACTCCCCATACTCATGTTATTGGATTGGCCTTAACTTATGGGCATTTAGGTAGAATTGACTATACAATACGTGAAATAAAGTTATTCAAAATCAGCAATCAACAAATGCAATTGGTTTTAGATAAATTTATGACGAATTACTCAGCTAGCGAAAGACCGTCTATATGTGAAAATAATGCACAAACTGAGACTCAAATTTTACTTCACCCCTTAAAACAGCAAAGTCATGGTTTAGCAGATATTCAATTAACTGAAAAATCCGAACGTATAACGCTTGATGAGAAAAACTGTAAAACACACCGTATCGTCAAAAAACAAAGCCATATTATGAAATTCGATGGGAAAAAATATCGTTTTAAACATCTTAATTTTTTAGACTTTGGAATTTGATTAAATTTTGCAATTAAAAAGGTTAGATCATGAAAACATTACAAATTGTATTGAACACTGCACTGCTTTTGATTGCTGGAAATAGTTTTGCAGTACCTTATCAGCGTTGCTCAGACCAACAGCAACAACAATTGATTCAACAATTTAAATTGGTCAATCAGCGTTTTGCCAATACTGAAGCCAAAACATATCAAAGCTGTATCCATTTAGACAATCAACAAAAAATTCAGCTTATTGCGATCAGTCAACCGATTGCTTATAAATCTTATGATGATATGGAACATGATCTAAATTTATACTTAATTGACTCTTCTCAGCATAAAATTCTGCAAAAGTATAAAGCACCAGAAACTTTTTACTCAGATGCAGATCATTATGATGGAGCAAAACTCCACAGCACTAGATTTTCAACCTTGCCGAATACAGATGTGGTCGGCTTAGAGACTTCATCATCACATGAAGGTGGTTTTACCTATAGCCATAATAATCTTGCTTTATTTAAAGTTAACCCTCGCCAACCAATCAAACAAGTTTTTGCGGGTATTGGAACAAATAATAGTGGTTATGAAAGAATTGGAAATTGTGTAGGAAATAATACCAGTTCAGATGTGAGACGTATTTTAGTGCTTTCAAACAAAACCACACATGGTTTACAAGATATTGTATTAAAAGAAACCAAAGACCAAACGAAAACCAACTATAAAACCTGCACTTCGGTAAAAAAACAATATAAACAACAACAGACCATTAAATTTAATGGTCAAGTATATAAATTACAGCATAATGATCTATTGGGAATTGACCCTTTTTAAGCAAGCTTAAATACGATAATGGCAATGTGGCTATGTTTTAAATTTATACAACCAAAATTTACCCCAGATGAAAGTTGAAAATGTATAGAAATACCAATAATTCACCTTAAAATCATTGGTGGACACTACATTTTCCGTTATACTTTGGCGTTTTTAAAAATAAGCCCGTGTGGTGACTGAGCACAAAAATCAGACTCAGCAACGCACTTTTAGCCAATACGAAAATTAAGGAGTGACTTGGTTGTGAGTACTCGTTTTATGACAACTGCTGAAATACGTGAAGCATTTTTGCGCTACTTTGAATCGCAAGGACATACACGTGTCGCGTCAAGTTCACTTGTACCTGCCAATGACCCTACTCTGCTTTTTACCAACGCAGGGATGAACCAGTTTAAAGACTGTTTCCTTGGATTAGAAAAACGTGACTATGTTCGCGCAACGACGTCGCAAAAATGTGTCCGTGCAGGCGGTAAGCACAACGACTTAGATAATGTCGGTTATACAGCACGTCACCATACATTCTTTGAAATGTTAGGTAACTTCTCTTTTGGTGATTACTTTAAGCGTGACGCGATTCGTTTTGCTTGGGATTTCCTTACTGGTGAAGAATGGTTAGCACTACCTAAAGATAAATTATATGCCACTGTTTATCATACAGATGATGAAGCGTTTGACATTTGGAACAAAGAAATTGGCTTAGCTGCAGATCGTATTATCCGTATTGGTGACAATAAAGGTGAAAAATACGCTTCTGATAACTTCTGGGCAATGGGTGATACTGGCCCATGTGGTCCTTGTTCTGAAATTTTCTTTGACCATGGCGATCATATTTGGGGTGGCTTACCAGGTACACCAGAAGAAGATGGCGACCGTTTTATTGAAATCTGGAACAACGTTTTCATGCAGTTTAACCGTACTGCTGATGGCGTACTGCATAATCTTCCTGCACCATCTGTAGATACAGGCATGGGCTTGGAACGTATTTCTGCTGTTTTACAACATGTCAATTCAAACTATGAAATTGACATGTTCCAAGACCTATTAAAGTCTGCTGCTGAAATTATTGGTGTTGATACATCTAAAGCGGTTGCAACCGCACAAGCAAACAATAAACCTATTGAATACCCTGCTTCACTTAAAGTGGTCGCAGACCATGCACGCTCATGCTGCTTCCTGATCGCAGATGGCGTTAACCCTTCAAATGAAGGTCGTGGTTATGTATTGCGTCGTATTATTCGTCGCGCAGTACGTCATGGTAATAAAATGGGCGCAACGGGTACATTCTTCTACAAGATGTTGCAACCATTAATCGATGCTATGGGCACTGCTTATCCTGAGCTTGAACAACGTCGTAATGTAATTGAAGCAGCTTTGATTCGTGAAGAAGAATTGTTTGCCAAAACGCTTGAACAAGGTTTAAAACTGCTTGAAGGTGAATTAGCCAACCTCAAAGGTAAAACCATTCCAGGCGAAACCGTCTTTAAACTTTACGACACTTATGGCTTCCCTGCTGATTTAACCGCAGATATCGCACGTGAACGCGAACTGGAAATTGACGAAGCTGGTTTTGAAGTTGAAATGGCTGCTCAACGTCAACGTGCACGTGATGCAGGTAAGTTTGCTGTTGACTATAACAGTATTGTGAAAGTAGATAGCGAAACTCAATTTGATGGCTATGAAGCAACTCAAGGTCAAGGTCAAATTATTGCGATCTATAAAGATGGCGTACAAGTTGATGAAGTCGTTGAAGGCGATGAAGCACTAATCGTATTGAACCAAACACCGTTCTATGCAGAAAGCGGTGGTCAGATTGGTGATACAGGTCTGTTCAAAAACGATACTGGTATTTTTGAAGTTCAAGATACTAAAAAATCTGGTGGCGCTTTTGTCCATCAAGGTATCGTGACAATGGGAAGCCTAAAAGCGACTCAAAATGTTGAAGCAATTGTAAAAGCAGATCTTCGTGAAGCAACTGCACGCAATCACTCTGCAACTCACCTTTTACATGCTGCTTTACGTCAAGTATTGGGCGAGCACGTACAACAAAAAGGTTCGTTGGTCGCTTCTGACATTTTACGTTTTGACTTTGCCAATGACCAACCGGTGACATTTGAACAAATTCAACAGGTTGAACGTATTGTAAACCGCGAAGTAATTGCAAATACCGCCGTTTCTACTGAACTTTTAGACATCGATGCAGCAAAAGAAAAAGGCGCAATGATGTTGTTCGGTGAAAAATATGGTGATGAAGTTCGTGTACTTTCTATGGGTTCAATCCAAGATGAGAAAAATTTCTCTATCGAACTTTGTGGTGGTATCCATGTAAAACGTACTGGCGATATTGGTCTGTTTAAAATCACCTCTGAAAGTGGTGTTGCAGCAGGTGTTCGTCGTATTGAAGCTGTTACAGGTACCAAAGCGCTTGAAATCGTTCAAAAATTTGATGCAGACATTTTGCACATCAACGATTTATTAAAAGCACAGAAAGATCAAACTGTTGAAAAAGTTCAATCAACGCTAGAAACAGCACATCAATTGCAAAAACAAATTGAGCAATTGAATCAAAAATTGGCGAATTTCCAAGCCTCTGATTTAATCAGTCAAGTGACGGAAATTGCGGGTCGCCAAACACTTATTGCCACAGTTCAAGGACAAGATGCGAAGTCTGTTCGTCATCTTCATGACAGTGTCAAATCAAAATTAGATAATGCAGTGATTGTGCTTGCGGCTGTAGAAGGTGACAAAGTTAGTCTTATCGCATCTGTAGCTAAAGATTTCACTGCAAATCTAAAAGCGGGTGACATCATCAAACACTTAGCAACTGAGCTTGGTGGTAAAGGTGGTGGTAAACCTGACTTAGCACAAGGTGGCGCGCCACTAAACGAGAAGTTTGAACAAGTGATGGCAGATTTAACTGCTTGGCTTGCTAAAAAATAATACTTCACCTTTTGTGTAACTGACCCTAATGCCGATTAGGGTCATGGCTTATATGGAACAACTATGGCATTAATCGTTCAAAAATATGGCGGTACTTCTATGGGTACTCCCGAGCGCATTTTAAATGTTGCTCGTCGTGTAAAGCGTTGGCATGACCACGGCCACAAGGTTGTAGTGGTTGTATCCGCAATGAGTGGTGAAACAAACCGCTTATTGGCTTTAGCGAAAGCCATTACCGAAACCCCTGATCCTCGTGAACTAGACCAAATGGTATCTACGGGTGAACAGGTAACGATTTCAATGTTAGCAATGGCGCTCAATTCAATTGGTGTTGAAGCTAAGTCACTCACAGGTCGCCAAGTTGGTATCAAAACTGACAGCGCGTTTACCAAAGCCCGTATCGAATCTATTGATACAGATGTGATGACAAATCATTTGGATGCAGGTCGTGTCATTGTTGTTGCAGGCTTCCAAGGTTTCGACATTGATGGCAATACAACAACTTTAGGCCGTGGCGGTTCTGATACTTCTGGTGTTGCACTTGCTGCGGCATTAAAAGCAGATGAATGTCAGATTTACACAGATGTGGATGGGGTTTATACCACTGATCCCCGTGTTGCACCTAAAGCAAAAAAAGTTGATCGTATTTCATTTGAAGAAATGCTTGAAATGGCATCTCTCGGTTCTAAAGTATTGCAAATTCGTTCTGTTGAATTTGCAGGAAAATACCAAGTGCCTTTACGCGTATTATCAAGTTTTGATAATGACAATGATGGCGCATTCGACGAAGATTTCAAAAACAATGTCGGAACACTAATCACTACTGAAGCGGAAGACAATATGGAACAGCCAATTATTTCTGGTATCGCATTTAACCGTGACGAAGCTAAATTAACAATTTTAGGTGTACCTGATGAACCAGGTATTGCGTCTAAAATCTTATCGCCTATTGGTGCTGCAAACGTTGAAGTGGATATGATCATCCAAAACGTTGAAGAAGATGGCACAACTGACTTCACTTTTACCGTGAATCGTGGTGAACTTAAAAAAGCCAAAGCAATCCTAGAAGAAACGGCTACAGCGATTGGTGCGCGTGAAGTTGCTACGCGTGATGACATTGTTAAAGTGTCGATTGTTGGCGTTGGTATGCGTTCTCATGCAGGTGTTGCAAGTAAAATGTTTACTGCACTTGCAGATGAAGGGATTAATATCTTGATGATCTCGACTTCTGAAATCAAAATTTCCGTGATTATTGAAGAAAATTACTTAGAACTTGCAGTTCGTTCACTCCATACAGCCTTCGGTTTAGACCGTGAACATGGCGAATCGAGTGCGCGTGCATAATTTTTGATCAAATATAGCAACTTATTCGCTGTTTTGACCAAGAAAAAATCAGAGCCACTATAGTGTTTTCTATAGTGGCTCTGTTATATTAGTTTTTGAGGTTTTAGAGAAATTTCAATAGAGCAATGTGAAAATGAAAAATTTGTCACATTATTCTGTTAAAATTATCGGTGCTATTTAAAGTTGTGTTTTCTAGTTTTTAGAAATTCATCGCAGGTTTAGCTTTTAAGCAAGGAGATAAACATGCTGATTCTGACCCGCCGTGTCGGAGAAACTTTGATGATTGGGGATCAAGTCAGTGTTACTGTGCTTGGTGTTAAAGGCAACCAAGTTCGTATTGGTGTAAATGCCCCAAAAGAAGTTTCTGTACATCGCGAAGAAATTTATCAACGTATTCAACATGAGCGTGCTATGCACGAGCATTTGCAACATATTGATCAAGATTATCAACCTTCTTTTGAAGATGATAATTCGCAAAACACCTATAATCGTTAAGATTATAGTGGTTTTGGAAACTAAAGCGGCTTTTAAGCCGCTTTAAATTTTTATTGATCAGTAAAAAACATCATCCGTTTTATTCAAGACCCAGTGCTTTTTTGACTGGCGAATAGCTACGGCGATGTTGATCAATCACCCCATGTTCAGCGATGGCGTCAAAGTGTGCTTTGGTTGGATAACCTTTATGTTTAGCAAAACCAAATTGCGGATACAACTTGTCTAGCTCAACCATTTCATGATCACGCGTTACTTTGGCTAAAATACTTGCCGCACTGATCTCAGCATGTAAAACATCCCCGCCTACGACCGCATCACAGCTCATGCTTAAGCCTTTAGGAACTTTATTGCCATCTACAAGCACATGTTCTGGTCGCGTTTTAAGTGCCTCTACAGCACGTCGCATCGCCAATAATGAAGCTTGCAAGATATTCAGCTCATCAATTTCTTGATGTGTTGCTTCAGCAATTGCCCAAGCAATCGCTTTTTCCTGAATCTCAATGAATAACTTTTCACGTTTTTTTTCAGTTAATTTTTTAGAATCATTTAACCCTTGAATTGGGTTGTTTGGATCTAAAATAACTGCAGCTGCAACCACAGAGCCAACCAATGGACCTCGTCCTGCTTCATCTACACCAGCAACTAACATTTTCTTTCCTATCCTAAAAGAAGCTCAACAGGTTTTATCTGAGTTTATACATCATCATCTTGAGATGATGACAGATCGAAAGCCCTTTTCTTTCTACATAACTTCAATCAAGTGATCAAAATTTAGAATATTTTGCTTAGCGTGAAAGACGCCATTTAAAGAAAAGAGCATCAGTCCTAAGACCATGAATTTATCAATATACAAAAAACTGTATCAATAAATTCATATGTCTTTGATGCTTTAATGCAACTATCTCATCGCTTCTGCAACACATGCATTAATTGTTTTTGTCACGACATTTGAAACAATCGTAGCACGCGCTTGAGGATCTAAAGCAGCTGTTGCTAAATCTACAGTGCTAACACTTTGTGGTGCCTTTTCACTGACACAACCACAAATTTCACTTTGTACATTGTTTTTCTGGTCTGCAGTCATGACTTTTGTTGCAGTCTTCCAAGCAGGTAAATTATTCAGTTCAGTTGTACATTTCGCATTTATCGCGATTTTAAGCGCAACACCACCTAACTGCTGAGTTGTTGACGCTGCTGCAGCACCTGTTGGATCATTGGTCGCGCAAGCCGTTAGAGCTAAAGCGATTGAAGCAAGAAAGACAACGCGTTTTTTCACAATTTTTTCCTTTTTATGAGATAAAGCTAGGCTATTTTGCCTAAACTAACACTTGGATTAAACTAAAATTTGAATAATCACCTCATTAGACGCTAAATGGATAAATATTTCACAATTATTGCTTTAAGCGTTGCAAATTTAAAACAATACGTTGAGTTTTTAGAACTGATTTCTTTTAATAAAATCCATATTATAAGCACTAAATTAAATTGGAATCTGTGTCATGCAACAAAAATCACAATACTATACAAGGACAGCACAATGGTTGCATTGGATTATGGCAATCATCTTTATTACCGCTTGGGTCATTGGTTTTTATAGTGGCAATTTTTTAAGCTATGATGTCGATGGACCGTTTAAAGGCGATGTCATTACTCTACATAAGAATATTGCATCGGTGATTATCTTTTTGGTCATTATCCGTATCTTTTGGCGTTACACTCACCCTGCCCCTGAACTACCTGAAACCATGTCACCATTGATGAAAACTTTGGCTCATTTAGGTCATTTGGGTTTATATTTCATGCTATTGGCATTGCCAATCACTGGATGTTTATTTAGCTGGAGTGCTGGCCATCCCGTGCCTGTATTGTACTTATTTGAGATTCCAAGACTTGTACAAGATAACCCCGATTTAACAGCGATTGTTAAACCTTTACATATTTATATTTCATGGGCTGCTGGCTTACTTCTTGTCGGACATGTTCTCGCTGCGCTCAAACATCATTTTATTGATAAAGACAATGTATTGAAAAGTATGACACGACAAGGTTAGTCATATACAGATTAAAAAGCCTATTAAAAGCACATCAAAACGGTGTGCTTTTTTTTATATTTTTATTGTGGTTTAAATTTATGGCGCTTTAAATTCTAGATCTTTACTTTAATGCTTCTTTCGCACAACCTTTTAAACTATTCATCACTGCTTGTTGAATCAGCTTATTTTTTGCAGCTTCATTAAAAGTTGCCATCACCAGCTGTTTAGCTGGTACATCGTTCAAAGCATTCTCACTGACACAGCCACAGATTTTTTGCTGTGCATGTTGCTGTTGTGCAGCTGTCCATAAAAATGAGGATGCTTGCCAAATCTTTGACGCTTTTAACTCACTGGCACACTGCTGTTCGATTAAAGGCTTTAGCATTTTCTGCGTAATCGTTTCTGTGCTTGAGTCTGCACATGCAACAGTCACAGGTAAAATAATGAATAAGGTTAAACATGTTGTTAAAAATTTCATTCTATTTCCCTCATGAAAAAAAAGCAGTGTTCACACACTGCTTTTATATGCTTAAAGAATATAGCTTGATTTAAGCCAATTGATCAATTTGATTGTTCCATTTTTGCTTTTCTTCATTTGAAATAAATGACGCTTCAAATGAATTTTTTGCCAATTGCTTTAACTCTGTATTTGAAAGATCTAGTGCTTCAGCAATCGAAATAAAATTATCATTCATATAGCCACCAAAATAAGATGGGTCATCTGAATTGACAGTCACATGCACGCCTTTTTGCAATAAACGGTGAATATTATGTTGAGCCATATCATCCACCACACACAATTTTAAATTGCTCAGTGGGCAAACAGTCAAAGGCATCTTTTCTGCAATTAAACGTTGCATCAGTGCTGGGTCTTCTTCTGAGCGTACACCGTGGTCAATACGGTTTACTTTTAATAAATCTAAAGCTTCCCAAACATATTCAGCAGGCCCTTCTTCTCCCGCATGTGCAACCACCAAGAAACCTTCTTTGCGTGCTTGAGCAAAAACCCGTTCAAACTTAGCTGGTGGATGCCCAACTTCGCTTGAATCTAAACCTACAGCAATAATTTGATCTTTATACGGCAAAGCTTGCTTTAACGTTTCAAATGCTGCTTCTTCACTTAAGTGACGCAGGAAGCACATGATCAAATGAGAGCTTATACCCAACTTTGTTTGAGCATCATCGCATGCACGTTGTAGACCATTGATCACCGTTTCAAAGGCAACCCCGCGGTCAGTATGTGTTTGTGGATCAAAGAACATTTCAGTATGTACAACTTTATCTTCTGCACATTTTTCAAAATATGCCCAAGCTAAATCATAAAAGTCTTGTTCATTGATCAGTACATTTGCACCTGCATAATAAATATCAAGGAAAGACTGTAGATTATGAAAGTTATATGCTTGTTTGACTTCTTCTACAGATTTATACGGGATATCAATTTGATTACGCTGAGCTATTGCAAACATCAACTCAGGCTCAAACGTGCCTTCGATATGTACATGGAGTTCTGCCTTAGGTAAGGCACGAATAAGTTCTAATCTATTCACGTTTTTCCTCAAACTTATTAAATTAAATTTCAATCATCCAAATCACTTGGATTCATTTCAATCTGATTAAAACAAAAAAGGGTGCAAACTTGAGTTTACACCCTTTTCTTATTTAAATTTATTAACCACCAAATGCAACGAATTTAATCACCCAGAGCACAGCAATGATCCAAACCATATATGGAACTGTTTTCGCTTTACCTGTAAATAATTTAACCAATGCATAGCTGATAAAGCCCATTGCAATACCGTCTGCAATAGAATAAGCAAATGGCATAAATACAATGGTTAAAAATGCTGGAACTGCTTCAGTAATATCATCCCATTCAATATTGATAATGCCTTGAATCATCAACACACCAACGAATAATAATGCTGGAGCAGTCGCAAATCCGGGAACAGATTGAGCCAGTGGTGCTAAAAATAAACACGCTAAAAATAAAATACCGACAACAACTGCAGTTAAACCTGTACGACCGCCTGCAGCAACACCCGCAGATGACTCAATATAAGGCGTTGTTGATGATGTACCCAAAGCAGCACCGGCAACAATTGCAGTTGAATCTGCAAATAGCGCTTTTTTCAAACGTGGTAATTTACCATCTTTCAATAAACCAGCACGATGTGAAACCCCGACCAATGTTCCGGTTGAGTCAAATAAATCAACCAAGAAGAATACGAAAATTACGCCTACCAAACTTACCGTAAATAAGTTTTCAAAATTCATTTGCATGAATGTCGGTGCAATAGAAGGAATCGAACCAACAACCCCTTTAAATTCATTTAAACCTAAAGCTGTTGCAATACCAGTGATTGCTAAAATACTGATAATAATTGCGCCACGAATTTTATAGTGGTGCATAATCACGATCAGGAAAAAACCCAATAAGGTCAGTAAGACTGTAGGTTGTTTTAAATCCCCCAAACCCACCAAAGTTGCTTGATTTGCAACAATAATGCCTGAGTTTTTCAATGCAACCAGTGCAAGGAATAATCCAATACCACCACCGATTGCAAATTTCAATGACATTGGAATCGCATTGACAATGGCTTCACGGATTTTAAACATGCTAATTGCAATGAAGACAAGTCCGGAAACAAATACAGCAGCCAAAGCGGTTTGCCACTCAACGCCCATACCTAAACAAACGGAATAGGTAAAATAAGCATTCAGTCCCATACCTGGTGCAAGTGCAATCGGATAGTTTGCAACAACCCCCATGACCAAACAACCAATCGCAGCGGCTAAACACGTTGCCACAAATACGGCGCCATGATCCATACCTGTTTCTGAAAGAATCAATGGGTTAACAATGATGATGTAGCACATTGTTAAAAATGTCGTTAAACCTGCCAGTATTTCGGTTCTAAACGTCGTTTTATTTTCGCTCAGTTTAAATAAGCGTTCAAGCAAACCCGCTGAAGGATTTGGATTCGTCATTGTTGAGCCCCTGTTAAGTTTGAGCTATTCGTTGATAAAATCGAGTTCATTTAAAAAAATGCTAAATGCCGTCAATTAAGGCCATAATTCAGCATTCAATAAACATACCAAAATGACATTTCCGATAAAAAACTTGAATTAAAAAAGCTGCAGATTAGCAGCTTTCATTTTCTAGAAGGTTTAACGGTCGTTATCGATTACATATTACAAATTATAACATACAGTTTAAATAATTTTATCAATCTGATGCTTTTAGTCATCCAATTCATGTGAACTCAGAAGTTTAATGCTTTAAGGATATACAGTACGTAAATCAAATCACCGTATTACTTACTTTTAAATGATTGTGATTATTAGGATTAGACTCAATTTTCCGAATGGTTAAATTCGCATCTTTGATAATATTTTGCATTTCTTGTTGTTTTTTCTGTTGCGAATCGACATAAGAAAAATAGCCTAGAAATATCACACTACTAAACACGAAAAAAGTTACAAGCTTTACCATTTCAAAATCAAATCAGGGTATAAATTTCGCTGATTATACACATAAATGTGACATAAATAACACTTTAACAATAAAATTGTCCGACAAATCACAAGTATTAACTTGCGCTTTCATAGTGCATATCAGGCTTTAAATCCTGCTATACATCTAAAATGGTGCTATTTGTTTTAAATGATGATAAAAAAACAACATGAAACTTGATGAATCATAGGCAATCTTTAAATACATAAAATGTTTAACAACAAGAGTTTAGACAGCTTAGCTTACACACTTTTAAAAGCATGTAAGCTTTTAAATCCATAAGATTTAAATACACTATTCAAAGATTTAAGCCAACTCACTTAAGTTTTACATAGGGCCTTCAACTGATATTTCCACCTAAGGCTGCAATCAGTTGGGCTGTATTTTTTAACTGCAACTGCTTGAGCTGTAAAGTTGCCTGTTCCGCCTGTAAGGTTAAATTCTGTGCTGTGACCACTTCTAAATAACTGACTAAGCCAGCGTTATAGCGTCGAGTTACAACTTGTTCATTTTCTAAAGCAAGTTTAAATAGTTGAGCTTGTTCAAATTGTTGCTGTTTAAAACTGGATGACTGTAAAAGCGCGTCTTCCACCTCTTTCCAACCCGTTAAAACAGCCTGTCTATACGCTGCTGCTTTTTCAGCATAACTCGCTTGTGCTTGTGCAATCTCAGTCTTACGTTTTCCACCGTCAAATATCAATGCCGTTGTTTGTAAGCCAGTCGACCACAAGTACTGTGGTGCTTGAAACAGTTGACTCAACACGCGACTATTTACTTCACCCGTTAAGCCAATACTGAGATCGGGTAACCATGCCGTTTGAGCCAAGCCCAATTGGGCATGTGTTGCAGCCAATTCACGTTCAGCACGTATCACATCAGGGCGCTGGATAAGCATCCGACTTGGTAGCTGAGTTGGTAATATTGGAACTTGAAAGTGCTGTTTCTGTTTGGCCAATTGAAATTGAGCAACCGTTTTACCTTGTACCACAGCTAAAATATTTTCTTGTAAATCACGTTCTCGCTGGGTTTCTATCTGCTGGATTTGAACTTGCTTGAGTTGTGTTTCAGCCTGTATCACATCCGCTCTCGCGATCATCCCTGCAATATATTGGTTATTTAAAATTTTGACGGAACGCTGATAACTGTGTTGGGTTTGTCGTAAAACATCCAACTGCGCATCCAGTACTCGGATATTCCAATAGCTTTCTGTGCCCAATAATTGTTGATTGAGTTTAACTGCAGCTAAGTCAGCCTGTGAAGCCTCTAAATTTGCCTGTTGCCCTTCAACTGCTTTGGCGACCCTGCCCCATAAATCAGGAATCCAACTGACCTGAACACCCGTTGTAAATTGGTTATTTGGCGTACTGTCCTTTGTTCCACTACGTTGTGCAGAACCATTTAACTTTAAACTTGGCAAACGGTTAGCGCGTTGCTGCTCAAGTAAGGCATTGGCTTGTTGATATCGTGCTTCCGCTTGTTTCAGACTCAAATTTTCTTGATTCAATTGTTGCATCAATTGACTAAGAATAGGATCTTGAAAAATTTCCCACCAAGTGTTGGCATTGACTTCCAAGCTTGCGGTTTTTTTCCAATTTAAAACAGCATATTTATAATGATCATCCGTTTGAAGGACTGGCACTTTATATTCAGGCGGATGCAACACAACAGTAGAATTGCATGCAGTCAATATCAATAACACACTAAGGCACATGACATTTTTAACGATTAAACTCTGCATTATATTTTCCTATTTACCTCAATGAAGTGCATATTTATTTTTCAATTTCAAACAAGATTCAGCACATTTTTCCAACACCAAATACAAGACAGGCGTTGTATACAACGTCAATAATTGACCCAAGGCTAAACCACCCACAATGACAACACCCAAAGGCTGACGTAGCTCCGCCCCTTCTCCCCAGCTAAGTGCCAGTGGAATTGCACCCAGCAACGCTGCGGTATTGGTCATCAGAATTGGACGAAAACGGAGAGCTGCGGCAGACAAAATAGCCTGATATGCAGTCTTGCCTGCTCTTCTTTCTAATAAAGTAAAATCAATTAAAAGAATGGCATTTTTTACAACAATTCCGATCAATAAAAACATGCCCAAAAGTGCAATTAAGGTGAATTGGAAATTAAATAACCATAAGGTCAACAAAGCCCCCAAAGCCACTGCGGGTACTGTCGATAAAATCGTCAATGGATGAACCAGACTTTCATAGGTAACCCCAAGAACGATATAAATAAGTAAGATCACCACACAGACAAGTAACGGCGTCGATAAACCAGCCTGCAAACTTTCTGCCTCGACATCTTTATCTGTCATGATAAAAATTTCATTGGGTAACATCACTTCGGGTAAAACACTACGAATAGCCGCATCCGCTTGTTCATAGCTATAGCCTTGTTTAACCACATAACCAATCCCCATTGCGGCATATTGGTTGCGTCGATAAACCCGATCATTGGTAATACCATAAGACCATGTGGCAAAATTACTGAGTGGTACAGCAATCCCTTGTTGGTTTGGAATGCGTACATTTGCCAGCGCTTCAGGATGTTCAGTAAAGTGTTTATCGACTTCCATCACCACATAAAACTGTTGGGTTTGATCATAAATAGTCGAAATTTGGCGCTGCGAAAATGAGTTATTGAGTACGCTTGAAATATTTTCTATATCCACACCCAAACGACGTGCTGCTTCACGGTCAATGTCTAAAGTCACATGCTGAGCACCTTCATCGCCCATGGTTTCAACTTCTTCTAACTCTGCAAGCTTCTGCATTGCCTGAGCAACTTTAGGCACCCACTGACGTAGCAACGCAACATCATCAGATTGCAGTAACAACAAATAATCTTGCCCACTTCCACTTGAAAATGGATCATCCAATTCTAGTTCCTGTTTGACTTGTGCAGAAAAAATCGCACCTGCCAGCCATGGGGCATTTTTTTTAATTCTATCTACAATTTCATGTGAAGATTTGCCATCTCGCTCTGCTTTGGGTTTTAAACTCACCATTAAAAAAGAATTGGTGATTCCACCAGCACCACCAGACGTACCAATCACATCTTTGACTGCGGGATCCTTTAATACACTTTCACTAAAGGTGGCGATTTTGGGTTGCATAATTTGAAAGGAGAAACCATCATCCCCTCGAATAAAAGCTTCAACCCGTCCAGTATCTTGCTCAGGTAATACCCGTTTGGGTAATGTTTGATAGACATATACAGAAGCAGCAATTGCACCGCCCCATAGCAAAATGACCAAATAACCGTGTTTGATCATCCATTTCAGTGAATGCAAATAGAGCTGACTCAAACCCTGCATCAAGCGATGGCTATAGCAATATAAAGCCTGATGTTGATAACGCTCTAATGGTTTTAAACAGCGTGCAGATAAGCTTGGCGTAAGGACTAGGGAGACAAATACAGATAAAATAATAATAAAAATCAGTGTTAAAGAAAACTCTCTAAACAATCGTTCGATTACACCTCCCATAAATAGCACGGAAATAAAGATCACCACCAAAGCCAAATTCATTGCCAGCAAGGTCAGACCGACTTCTCGAATACCATTTAAGGCAGCCTGTATAGGCTGTTCACCCTGTTCTATATGACGTTCAATATTTTCCAAAACTACAATTGCATCATCAACCACGAGCCCAATCGCAACAATCACCGCCATAATCGACAAGTTATTCAATGAAAATCCAGCGAGATAAACCAGGCTGCATGCGCCAATCAAAGTCACCAGTAAAGCAATACTTGGAACAAGAGCACTTTGCAGACGACCTAACATCAGTGCGACCACAATAATCACTAAAAGCATGGAAAATAATAAAGTATCCCTTGCCTCATTTAAGCCCGCCCGAATAATTTCCGATCCATCCATCACTGTGGTCAGTTGTGAATCTGCTGGAATTAATCTGCTTAACTCTGGTAGTTTTTCTTTGATCTTTTCAATTGTGGCAACGGTATTTGCATTGGGTTGACGGCTGATTTTAATAATAACCGCTGGTTTGCCATTGTGAAAACCACTTACATAACGGTTTTCGACCGAATCCTGTACCTCAGCCACATCTTTTAAACGGACAACTGTCTGACCATTTTGATGTATGATCAAATTGGCAAAATCATCCGCTTTTTTTAAACGACTTGGAAGCTCAACTTGCCAACGTAACTGTTCAGTTTCAATTACCCCTAAGGCTTGTACTGTATTACTTTTTACAATCGCTTCACGAACTTGCTCCAAAGACACCCCTTGTGAAATCAAGGCATTTGGATTGAGTTGAATTCGCACAGCTGGCATAGATGCCCCGTCAATGACAACTTCCCCAACCCCATTAATTTGCGCAAGATTTGGCTGCAGCTGATTACTGGCAATTTCATAGAGTTTGCCCGCAGAAAGATGTTCTGAACTCAGTGCCAAATAAAAAATTGGACTCTGGCTTGGATTGATCTTGAAATATTCAGGAGGGCTTGGCATTCCAGAAGGCAGCTGTGACATCGCAGCATTGATTGCAGCTTGGACCTCTCTGGCGGCTTCATTGATGTCAGTCTTTAAATCAAAATGCAAAACCACTTGGGTTGCGCTTTGATTACTTGAAGAATTAATCGCTTTTACCCCTGAAACGCCCATCATGGCACGCTCTAATGGCGTCGCCACGGTGGCAGACATACTTTCAGGACTTGCACCAGGTAAACTTGCTCGCACCACAATCGTTGGAATATCTGCCTGTGGTAAAGCGGCTACAGGTAAGCGAAAATAGGCCAATATACCCAATAATACAATTGCGATTCCCAGTAAAATACTGGCAACAGGTCGGTGAATAAAGGTCGAGAGAAAAGTCAAAACTCTCTCCTTGTCGTATCATGATCTGTGGGTAAATCATCTACAGATAAATCTGAATTGGTATGTTGCAATGAATATTGCAGACGATCAAAAAATAAATAAACCACTGGTGTAGTAAATAACGTCAGGACTTGACTTAAAATCAGACCACCCACCATGACGATCCCAAGAGGCTGACGTAATTCAGCCCCTGAACCCGATGCAAGCATCAATGGAATTGCCCCAACCAGTGCCGCAAGAGTAGTCATTAAAATTGGGCGAAAACGCATCAGTGCGGCTTGATAAATCGCTTGCTGTGGTGACAATCCGTCATTACGTTGTGCAGCCAAAGCAAAATCCACCATCATGATGCCATTTTTCTTGACCAGACCAATCAATAAAATGATCCCAATCAAGGCAATCATGTCCAGTGGTCGATTGACCATAAACAATGCCAACAAAGCACCAATTGCAGCAGATGGCAAGGTAGAAAGAATGGTTATCGGGTGAATAAAACTTTCGTACAGAATGCCCAACACAATGTACATGGTCACTATTGCTGCAATCACCAACCAAAAAGTATGTTGTTGCGAGTTCTCATAGGCAGCGGCTGCACCTTGCAGTTTGACTTTGACTTCTGTTGGTAGATTTAGACGCTGTTGTACGCGATCAATCGCTTTGATCGCATCCCCGAGCGCGACCCCTGATGCAAGATTAAAAGATACCCCATTGGCCGGAAATTGTGATTGCTGTTGCAGAATAATAGGCACGCGTTTTTGCACAATATTGGCAACAGAACTGAGTAATATCGGCTCTCCTTGCTTATTGTGAATATAGGTTTGCCCTAAAGCATCTATACCTAGAGTGAATGTTGGGTCAAGTTCTAAAACAATACGATATTGATTAGATTGCGTGTATAAAGTTGCAATTTGGCGCTGCGCAAATAAATTTTGTAAAGCTAAACTGATATCTTCAATGTTTAAACCCAAACGTGCTGCGGCATCTCGATTGACATCAATAAATGCTTGTAAGCCTTGTCCACCCTCTTCACTGGTGACTTGTGCAAATTCAGGTTGTTGTCGTAAAGCATCAACAAATATAGGGGTCCATTCGGCTAAATCTGTCGTTTTAGCAGCGCTTATACTCAGTTGATATTGAGTACGACTGATTTTATCTTCAATACTCAGCTCTTGTACTGGTTGCATCCAGCCTTGAATCCCTTCAACTTGAGCGAACTGTCCTCTAAGTCGTGCCATAATTTGATCTACAGGATCTCTTTCAGCATGCGGCTTTAGATTAATTAAAATACGTCCATTACTTAGTTTTGGATTATTGGCATCTATACCAATAAATGAAGACAAACTTTCCACAGCAGGATCTTTTAAGATCTGCCCCGCGAGTGTTTGTTGATGCTCACTCATGGCTTGGAATGAAATATCATCAGGCGCTTCAGTCACCACCTGTATGACACCACTGTCCTGTACAGGGAAAAAGCCTTTGGGAATCATCCAATACAGCAGACCCGCTAAAATGACGGTACTCAACATCACCGCAAGAGTCAGTACTTGATGCCGAAAAACCCACTGTAAAGCTTTACCGTATTGCTGGATAATTCGGTCTAGACTCCAGCGACTGTGAGAAGTTGAATGTTTGGCATTTTTTAATAAATATGCGCACATCATTGGCGTCAATGTAAGCGACACCACCAATGAAATTGCGATTGCTGCTGCTAAAGTGACAGCAAATTCATGGAACAGTCGCCCAACCACATCCCCCATAAACAGTAATGGGATTAATACTGCAATCAGTGAAATCGTCAGGGAAATTAAGGTAAAGCCGATTTCTTTAGATCCTTTAAGTGCGGCTTGTAATAAGCTTTCTCCTGCCTCACGATGTCGTGCAATATTTTCCAACATCACAATTGCATCATCGACTACAAAGCCTGTCGCAATGGTGAGTGCCATTAAAGTCAGGTTATTAACAGAGAATCCTAAAAAATACATGACGATAAAAGTACCAATAATCGACAGTGGTACGGCAATACTAGGAATAATCGTAGCGGATAAATTTCTTAAAAATAAAAAAGTCACCATCACCACCAAGCACACGGCAAAAACCAATTCTTTTTGCACATCATCAATGGAGCTGCGAATACTCTCAGTTCGATCGGTTAACACTCGAATTTTGACATTTTCAGGCAGATTTTTTTGTAGCTCAGGCAATATTTGCTTAATCTGATCTGCAACTTGAATCACATTGGCATTCGGTTGGCGCTGTACATTGACCAAGATTGCAGCTTGACTGTCTGCCCAAGCCGCCATATAGCGATCTTCGCTCCCTTCTATGACTTTTGCCACATCTCTAAGACGTATCGGTGCGCCATTGTTCCAGCGTAAAATTAGATTTTCATAATCTGCAATCGAACGAATCTGATCATTGGCATCCAACATGGTGGTGCGATATGGTCCATCAAAGCTGCCTTTGGGTTGATTTGCATTGGCAGAATTAATTGCAGAACGCACATCCTCAGCACTCATTTTATAGGCAGCAAGTGCCGCAGCATTCATTTGCACGCGTATTGCTGGACGTTGCCCACCCGCGAGGCTGACCATCCCGACACCTGAAAGCTGAGAAAGCTTTTGCGCAACTCGGGTATCCACCATGTCGTAGACTGTTGTTAAAGGTAAAGTTTCTGAACTGATCGCAAGGGTAATCACAGGAACATCAGCAGGATTTACTTTACGGTAAACCGGTGGTGCTGGTAGATCATTGGGTAATTTACTGCTGGCTGTACTGAGTGCTGACTGTACTTCTTGTTCAACGACACCAAGTTCTGCGCTCAGTTCAAACTGCAAGGTAATAACGGATGCCCCCACTGAACTACTAGAAGACATTTGCTTTAAACCAGCAATTTTACCCATTTCTCGTTCGAGTGGTGCGGTGATTGTGCGTTGTACTGTATCGGGATTGGCGCCAGGTTGAAAAGTATAGACTTGAATAATTGGATAATCGACCTGTGGCAAAGCAGAGACAGGCAACAACCGCCAAACCAAGAAGCCACTCAACAGCAGTGCTAACATCAATAATGTGGTTGCGACTGGACGTAAAATAAAGAACCGTGAAATATTCATGATTTATCCAGCAGTTGGCTTGGCCGTAGAAATTGGCTGTTGATTCTCTACAACAATTTGAACTTCTTTGCCTTCCGAAAGACGATCAATTCCTTCAAGTACTACTTTTTCGCTCCCCTTTAATCCGTCTAAAACTTCAATTTGACCATTCGATGTCATCCCCAGTTTTAACATGCGAATTTCGGCTTTATTTTGCGGATTGATGATATACACATAGCTGCCTTTTGCACCATGTTGTACAGCATCACTCGGGATACTGATTGCATTTTGAATGGTTTGAGTATTTAAACGCACATTGACAAACTGATTTGGGAATAAGGCATCATCATAATTATCAAAAATTGCTTTTATTTTTAAAGTCCCTGTACTGATATCAATCTGATTATCTATTGCTTGTACATGCCCCAGCGCAAGTTGTTTTTGCTCTGTTTTATCCCAAGCAGTTACCAACACTTTATCGCCATTTTTTAATGCTTGACGCAGGTTTGCTAAGTAGTTTTCTGCCACTGAAAATTGCACAAAAATTGGATGAACTTGAGTGATACTGACTAAACCAGCACTTTCATTGGCTTGAATAAGGTTACCAGCATCTTTCTGTCTAAATCCAACCCGCCCCTCAATAGGCGCATAAATTTTAGTATAAGACAGCTGTAGTTTTGCAGCATCTACTTGCGCCTTGTTCGCCTGTATTTGACCTTTAAGCTGGTTGACCAGCGCCAATTGCTGTTCTACTTGTTGTTTCGCAATTGAATCTTGTTTAAACAGTAATTGATAACGCTGCAACTCTGTTTCAGCATTTTGCAATTGTGCTAAATTCTGCTGCCGTGTTCCTTCAGCCTGTGCAAGTGCGACCTGAAACGGCGCTGGATCAATTTGTGCAAGGAGCTGACCTTTTTTTACGGTTTGCCCTTCTTTAAAATAAATCTGCTGTAGAACCCCGGAAACCTGACTTTGTACATTCACAATATGCGTAGGAATGACTGTACCAATTGCTTTAATTTCAACCTGTAAATCTTGTCGTTGTACTGGTACAGTTCGCACGGGTACAGGTTTACTCCATTGGCTATATTCCTCTGCGGGTTTGGATGAGGTTTTTTTCCAATAGAAGCCTGCTAGTCCGAAAATAATCAGCAGCATAAATCCAATTAAATATTTAAATTTACGGCCAATAAAACTTTTTTTGGGGTTTACATTTACAGATGGCTTACTCATAAAAACTCTTATTCATAAAGTCGCAGAACGATCAAAATTTACAATTGCGAAATAATTAAAGTGAAATTTCACAGATACCCATTGTTCATCTCATTAATAATCAAGAATAAATAAAGGTTAGCTTCGCTAATTATCATGTTGCATTTTGTAATCTTTATTATTGCATTTAATAATCATTATCACTATCATTATTTTCAACACTTTCTTCCTCCAGCAAAACTCCATGTAGTTCGCTTTTTAAACAGGCAACTCTTATGCATTTGAACGTACAAAAGCAGCAATGGTTTGATCATATTTATCAAGACCATCAAAATACTTTACTTTTGTGGTTCAAACATAAACTTCACAACCATCATCACTCTGAAGATCTTAGTCAGGAGGTTTTTTATCGTGCATTAAAAAGTAATTACTGTTTTGAAAATATTAAAGAACCCAAAGCATGGTTATTGGGAATTGCGAAACATGTAATTATTGATCATTGGCGCCACCAACAAGTTGAACACTTATATTTAGATGCGTTAATACATACACCACAGGATGGCTATCCATCTGTAGAACATGAAATATGTATTCGAGAAAGTTTGTATCAAGTTCATCAAACACTAGAAAGACTACCCGAACGCGTAGCACAGGTCTTTTTATTATCTCAAATGGAAGGTATGACCTACCGCGCAATCGGTGAAAAACTTAATATTTCTGAAGCTACGGTAAAACGAGATATGAAACAAGCTTTTTTAGCCTGCTCCAGCATTTATAACACAACCTTTAATTCATAATATTTTTTACCTACAAAACAATAGATTAAATAAAAACTAGTATATAAATCCAATTAAACATATTTTAAAATTTATCTCAAACTTATTTAACATCCATTTACTGATTAAAAAAGTTGTTTTAAGCCCTCTCTATCTCTCACTATTCACTCTTGTGATCGACTGTTTTCGCATCCAAGTACATACACACTATTTAAATAATAAAAAAATGAGCTTTTTTTTAAAAATAAACGACTAAGTACATGAATATGACTCATACGAGAATCTAATGAAGGAACATCAAAGCAAACATGCATTAGCAATTGCAATTCGAACTGCACTTTGGGGCGGATCTATTTGTTTAATACATGGAACTGTATTTGCAGCACCGAACCCATCTGATGACCAAGAACAAAATTCTACTCAGCTTCCTACCATCACTGTATCTGCCAATAATACCAATAGCCTTACAACCGAAGGCTCTGGTTTATATACTGCTAAAGCCACCACAGCATCAACAGGCTTGGCACTCAGCCTAAAAGAAACACCGCAATCGGTTAGTGTGATGACCCACCAAAGAATGCAAGATCAAAATCTTACACAACTGACCGATGTTGCAAACCAAGTTGCAGGATTAACAGTTAGCCAGTCTGGAAATGTAGGTTCTGATTCTTCACCAATTTACTCACGCGGTAAAAGTGTAGATAGCTATTTACTTGATGGTGTAAAACTCCTAAGTACCTACTCTTCTATTTTTCAAAGCCAAGACACTACGCTTTTCGATAGAATTGAAGTGGTACGAGGAGCGACAGGTTTAATGACTGGTGCGGGTTCCGCCAGCGCTAGTATTAATATGGTTCGGAAAAAACCATTACAAGATTTTAAAGCATCAATCAGTACAGATCTTAGCTCATGGGATTCATACCGTTTCGATGGCGATATCTCAACACCTCTTAATCAATCGGGTACGCTTCGTGGACGTGCTGTAGTTGCTTATCAGAACTCGGACTCATACATAGATCGCTTCAATGAAGAACGCAAAGTGGCCTATGCTGTTGTTGACACTGATTTATCAGATAAAACTCAAGCAAGTCTAGGCTTAAGTTATCAACAAATTTATATTACTGGACAAGCTCGTGGCGGTTTGCCTGCTTTTTATAGCGATGGGACACGAACAAACTGGTCCCGATCAGATTCAGCAGCACCCAGTTGGTCTTACTCAGATCGAACAACCACTTCACTCTTTGCCGATGTCAATCATCAGTTTAATGATAACTGGAAATTAAAGGCTTCATTAGCACGTATCATTACGGACTCAGATGAATTAGTTGGCTATGCAAGTGGTGGAACACCCAATAAAGAAACTGGTAGTGGGGTTTCGATTTATTCTACTCACTGGGCTTATAAACCAATTCAAGACTTGTTTAATGTCAGCTTAAACGGCTCATTTGATTTATTGAATCAAACCCATGATGTGATCTTTGGTTCAACATTAACCAGAAGTGAAAATAGCCAGCCGTACTTTACCAATTGGTGGATTGATGGTTGGAGTGGAAATATTGATAATATATATAAATGGGATGGAAATACGCCTGCACGTCCAAATAATCCTGCCGTAGGATGGACCAAAGAAAATAATACAAGTTCATCATTTTATACGGCAGCTCGGTTCAAATTAAGTGATGATTTAGCACTGTTGCTCGGATCACGTTTAGAAAATTGGAAGTTAAAAAAAGAAAATAATGACTATAAAGAAAATAAAATTACAGTCACAACCCGTAAAGAAGAAAATAAACTGATCCCTTATCTTGGCTTAGTTTATGATCTCACCCCTAATTGGTCTGCTTATGCGAGTTATACAAATATATTTTCTCCACAAGATCTAAAAACAAGAGCTGGGGATTATATAGACCCATTAGAGGGAAATAGCACAGAACTTGGAATCAAGGGCGCTTTTTTTGATAATCAACTTAATCTAAGTGCTGCAATTTATGAAAATAAAGAAGATAATTTTGCGGTCGCGATTCCTGAACAGCCTGATAACTCACATTTAGCACCTGATGGATCTCAAGCATATACAGCAGAATCTGGAACCAAGAGTCGCGGTATTGAATTAGAAGCCACAGGAAAACTCACAGATGCTTGGCAAATCTCCTCAAGCTTTGCCCGTAATTTAAGCCGAGATCGTAATGGTAAGCTCTTAAACCCTAATATTCCAAGTAATACTGCCAAACTTTATACAACCTATAAACTTCCTTATCTTAATGAAGCAATAACCGTTGGCGGAGGCATACGTTGGCAAAGTGAAATTCAATCAGCAGATCAGAAATTTACCCAGAGTGAATACAGTGTTGTTGATTTAATGGCACATTATAAAATAAACAATAAATTAACAGCCAATCTCAATATAAATAATCTTTTTGATAAAAAGTATTATTTAACAACAGGCAATAGCTACTACGGTGCACCAACTAATTTTAGAGTGGGGTTAAAATACGATTGGTAATTCTGAAACCTATTTATAATTAGCTAAACATTGATTTAGCTTAAAATAAACCAATGAGTTAGATGTAGAGAAAGTTACCGTTAAGGTGGCTTTCTCTACAAATTCAAATATTATCAAGATAACTAAAATAAACGCCTCTGCTGGTCTAGCAGTAAATCTCATCTAGTTCTTCCGTTGATTTTTAAGCTGCCTATATGGCAGTGAACTATATTAGGCGCAATTGTATTATGGTTATTATTTTCTAAGCTGCCTATATGGCAGTGAACCATTTGGTGCTATGGTTGACATGCATTTGGCTTTTCTAAGCTGCCTATATGGCAGTGAACTTGAAGAAGCGATTAAGAAGTTAAAAGTTTAATTTCTAAGCTGCCTATATGGCAGTGAACCGCAACCTTGTACAAGAGGAAGCATATTTAAATTTCTAAGCTGCCTATATGGCAGTGAACAATAATTTTAAATCAAAAAACGCTCTGATAACAGCAAGTTAAATATAAAAACCACAAAATACCCAAAGTTTTTAAAGCACATATAACCTATTGATTTTATTAAACTATAAAATGATCAAAAAATATTGGGGGAAATTTTGGTACGAATAGAAGAATACCTAAACCCTAAAAAATCATTGTTTTCACTATTTCATACACAGCATTCCATCCATCCAAATAAAAAATACATAGCAAAAAACCATCCGCAGATGGTTTTCATAACGCATGATTTATTACTGAAGTGAGTTTTCACTTCAGTATGATTGATTAAAATTTAAAGGTTGCGCCTACAAATACTTTTTGACGCTCAACGAAGTATGCGTCTGCACCATTTGACAATTTTTTATCAAGTAAATTAGTAAAGCCACCACGTACAGTGAGCTTATCATTCACTTGATAATTGCTTGCTAGATTTACAATCGTATGTGGTTTTTGCATCGTAGGAGTAGCGCTTTTATCAGTTAAATATTGCTTACCTAAATATTGCGCAGACAATTCTACATTGAGTGGATCTATCGGTTGCCAATTTAGGGCTGAATTTACCGTTAATTTTGAAGTGGTCAGTAAGGTTGCACCAGTATCTTCATTTTTTGCTTTTAAGAAATACGTTGCATTATTATTCCATTTTAGATTGTCTAAAACTGGGAAATTTACAACCATTTCTAGACCACGCGTTACTGCATTTTGAATATTTTCATTTCGAGTAAACCAAATACCACCTTCGTGACCTAACGGCGAATAAGTGATTTTATTTTTAAAATCTGTATGGAAGAATGTCAAACCTAGGTCTGTACCAAAACCAGTATAATTTACACCAATTTCATAGTTTGTGCTTTCCTCAGGCTTAAGGTTTGGATTACCTGTCATAAAGCAGCTACCACCCGTATAGGTATCTGGCTTTTGCTTACTGTCATACCAAATTTTACCTCTTAACCCATTGCAACCATTCCCACCAGATTCAGTTGCCCCACCAGGAGATGATTCTTTCACAGTTGGTGCACGGAAACCTTTTGCGATCCCCCCTTTAATCACAAGATCATCCATTGGACTATAAACTAAATAACCTCTTGGACTATGATGCTCACCATATTTATCATCATGATCTAAACGATTCCCTACTGTTAATGTCAAATTATCGAGCAGTGAAATATTGTCTTCAAGAAATAATGCCCAATTTTTATTATCCACCTTAGGGTCGGTATAGCTTTTCCCATCCCAACTGCCACCAGGTAGAGTACCAATCGTATCAGTATTGGTTAATTCTTGTTTTTTCCATTGACCGCCAACAGTTAAGACTTGCTTAAACATTAGCTCAAATGGCATGGTTAAGCTACCCTCAACAATCAATTCATTTGATTTACTCGTAACCTTATTAATACTTGAATCATAATCATTGTAGTATGCGCTTAACTTAGATTTACCAATTGCCCACTCACCATCATGCGATACGCTAAATGAATTATGTTCTAATTTTTTAGCTCCCCAACTGGTCTCTTGTTCTGCACCTGTTTTGGCGTTAATTTGAGAACCTTTTTCATTCTTTTGGATACTGTGCCCTGCTTCAAAACTGAATGACTGTTTATCTGTTGGCTGATAGTGCAACATCGCATTGTAGTTTTGATCTTGAGAACCTGTGGTTCCGTTACCTGCTGAATATTTCTTATCTGCCTCTCGTTCAGTCATCCCTGCCGTCAAGCGTAAACCTAAGGTATCAGTTAATGGACCAGCAGCCATGACACCTGTTTGTAAAGAAGTGCCTAAATCAGACGAAGTTGTTGGCTGAGTATAATTTAAAGTGACATTACCGCCCCAAGCATTGGGAATCTTCTTAGTAATAATATTAATTACACCTCCCATGGCATCTGAACCATATAAGGAAGACATTGGACCACGAACGACTTCAATTCTTTCAATCATATCGGGTGTAATCCAGTTTAAATCCTGACGACCTAAATCTGGACGATAACTTACATCTCTTGAAGACCCGATGCGTTTACCATCAACTAAAATCAGTGTGTAATTGTCTGGTAAACCACGCAATTTAATCTTAGAACCTTCCTTCGAAGGACTAATTCCACCTGTTACCCCAGGGACTTTACTTAATAACTCTCCAAGACTACCCACAGGTTGTTTTTCAATATCTTCGCTTGTAATAACACTAATACTTGCTGGTGCTTCTTTAACATCTACTGCCTGACTACTCGCAGTCACCACAATTGTTTTTAACTTTGTCGCATCTTCAGAAGTATCTTTTGCATATGCTGAAATTGACATTGCTGTGAGTATAGAGATTGACAGCGTTTGAAATCTTAATTGTTTATTCATGTTAATACGCAACTTAAATTACGGAGGAATTGTGAAAGAATTGTTGCGTATTGTATTTGAGCAAAATCTCAAATGCAATTACTAATAATAATAATTATCATTTATATATTTTTAACTTGAGGTAAATTTATGCAAATACACTTAATCTCAAATACATGAAAAGTATTGTTTTTAAAGACCAAATTCAAGGAATAGTTTTATCAAAGTTGAATTCAAAAATTTATTTTTGGGTGCACTTTTTATAGCTTTCTTTTTCTACAAAAAAGAAAGCTTACAAGCCATCAAACTGCTTGTAAGCTTTCCTTTGCTTATTTTACTCACTATCATCAAGATCAAATTGGTCAGTTTTAAAGAATCAAATACATTAAAAATTTATAAATATCAAAATCTTCAATAATTAGTACAATGTTTTTGATCAATCTTACTCAATTTTTTCTGATTCAATAGAAATAAAACCCGCTTTTCCCCCTAAAAGCATAGTCCTATTTCTTGATAAAATAGTTAAATGAAATGTTACTTTTTCGGTAAAGTGGGTTTAGTCGCATAATCTACACCATGCTTTTCTAAATACTCACGAATCAGTTGGCGAACCACTTGTGAAGGCTTTAGATCCTGACGATTGCACAATTCCTCAAAAGCTTCCTTTTTGTTCGGGTCTATCAAAATAGTTAATCTTGCTGTTTTATTTTCCATATCCCCAATCTCTTAATTTATTTAGAAATAGAATTCTAATAACATTTATGAGTTTTTCAATGATATTTTTTTATTTTATAGTATTCATATTTATAACTTTACATTCATAGACTTAAGTCGACTATTTCACTCAAGTTTCAATATCTTTAGATAACCTATATTCGGGCTGTATTTATATGCTAAATATACTTTCTATTTTTGAGTATTGATGATTTAAAATGGCTATTACACCTTATCCAATATAATAGCCAATCGATGTTTTTAGGAAAAATCTAACTCTTTTTCAAAAATTCGAAGTTCATGTCTTGCCATCGCTAAGTTCGATTTTTGGCGATCCAATACCAGATATAAAAATAAATCGCTATTCTTTTCAAGTGGACGTAATAAATGATACTGCTTCCCGAGTGTGATCAAAACATCATCAATCGTATCTTTCAAATCTAGTGCTTTTGCTGTTTTAATTTTTGCTCTTAAAACTTCCGTATTTCCAGCAGCAGCTAGTTCTAAATCGATCCCCGTTCCTTGAGCGGCAAGTGATAATCCACTTGTATAGTCTACAAGTGCTGCTGCTGTGAAGCCATCAATTTCAGCCAATGGATTTAAGTCAATTTTAGCCATTATTTTTTACCCCTTTTATTCAATATAAGATGATTTATATAGATTTATAACACTATATAACAACATAAAAATATCATAAAATGATAATAAAATATTATCTTATTATAATAATATGTGATTTTTTTAATGTTTTTCAGCACCTTGACACACAAAAGCCCTCCAATGAGGGCTCTATCAAGCTTTTGAACTTTTTAGCTCAGTGCTTACATCACTATAGTAAAATTAGATCTTCTTCTTTTAGCAACTTTTATAATTTTTGTTTGTTTTGTTTTTCATAGGCAAATAGTAGATAAGAAATCTGTAAAAATAATTACAGTTCAAAAATATCCAATTAATTTTTAAATCCAACACCATGATTGCATAGCATTTTTTGACAATAAAAATTAGCCAAAAGTACTCTTGGTTAAAACCACAAAATTAGTCGTCATTCTGCTTGAATGATATTTTCATTTGTTTAAAAATCAAGCCCGATGCGATAAAACCAAGGCATCCAATAACGATAAACTCAACAATAGCTTCCGTTAAACCTAGAACAAAAAAAACTATGGATAAGACTACCGATACAGTAAAAACGATCTTCGCAAACATTAGAATTAAGCCACTTTAAAGATCAATGTAAATTTAACTATAAAATCATAGTATATAAGTTTTATGAAATTAAATAAGTAACGATAAATTTCTGTGTAATCGTGACTGCACTAAGCTCAATGATTATCTATGTTTTGGATTTGTAGTCTTGTTTTAATCCACTTTATTTTTATAGCGTTAGATGAAAAATCCTATTTTTAGAAAAATCTGAACAAATTATCAATCTATTAAATTTAGTTGTCCATCCGTTATTTTTAAATTAAATGAAGTTAAGAATTTAGCAGTTCTGTTCTTTTGGAGATAGAATTCCTAGGTTTATATTTATCAACTGCGATACAAACATTATGCTCAAGCTGAAGATATGCCAAAGTTAAGATACGATATCGGCAATAGCTGCAGAATCAAGATAAAAACCCTATTGTATTTTTAATAATTTAGATTCACTTTTCATGTGAATCAATATTAATGATCAGGGAATTGTTGATCTTGTCATGATAAAATCATTTTTTAAAGTAATTCAAAAATCGTTTGGAAGAATTTTTCATGAAACTTATAGTAATTTTATCTACCTTTACGGTTTTACTTTCCGGCTGTGCTGCAATGAGTGTTGAACAATGTAAAACTGCAAATTGGTTTAACGTTGGCGAAAAAGATGGCGCTGCTGGAAATAAATCCCACTTAGATAAATACTATTCCTCCTGTAAAAAAGCCAATATTATTCCTAGTCAAAATCTTTATGAAATGGGTTATCTAAAAGGGTTAGGGGCTTACTGTCAACCTGAAAATATTTTTTATGAAGCTTTAGAAGGTCGCGGTAATTTTCGAGTTTGTCCTGCAGAGAAACGTGAATCCTTACGTCATTATTATCAAGTCGCCAATAACTTTTATCATGCGAATTCAGAATTTAATACCTCACAAAACAACCTAGATTACTATCTTGGAAAGTTAGATAGTAAAGACCTCTCTACCAAAGATCGTGATGACTATAAAAAGAAATTATCTGACCTCCGAAGCAATAGCAGTCAAGTACGCTCACGTTATCAAGATGCACTTCGGAATCTAGAACGTTTTAAAGCTGAGCATGATCTCTATTAGTTTTAAACAAAGTCACAGAGATCTACTCAGTAATGATTTCGAACGTCGCTTGGAATAAATCATTCGAATAAAAAAGCCTCACATCACTGTGAGGCTTCCCCTTAATTTTTGCGCTGATTAAGGATTATTGTATGTTTATTCACTATAATGAATTAACAATCACAGTTTTACTAAATAACGTGAAATGTGTCAATTTTAAAACATGAAACAACCATATTTTTTCAACTATTCACCATCATTCAATGATACAGACTTGTTTTCTTAATGGACTATCATCTGCAAGATCGTCATTAGATGAACCAATACCATGTGTAATGCCATTTTCATCATAAAATGACAAAAATGTATAAGTTTTATTTTTATCACAGTCTACATAATTGATCATTTTCATATATTTAAAAGAATTATCCTGCCTATCCTTAGCGACTCTTAGCATAACTGCTTTATATCTAGGCTGGTCCAATTTTGGCTCTCTTTTTACAAGAAAAAGCGACTTTTTTATTTTAGATGTATGCTTATCATCTAGCTCTTTTTTAAACTTTTTAATATCTAATTTTTCTTCAAGAAAAGTCGGTTTTATTGGATCAGCAAAGCTAAATTTCGAATTCAATAAAAGAAATGCCAAGAGAATTTTTTTTATCATTGATTTGAATGTCATCTACAAAAAAAGTTCAATCATATAAATTAAAGCCCCAACTTTTGATGGGTGCACTCGCCAAGTAATTTTAAAGACTTATATCAATATCGATGTTGTTGGCAATGTCAGAAACAATATCTTTATTCGTATTTACAATCAATCGGCCTGTTTCCACGATCAGATCAACGGCATCCAATGGATTGATCGAATTCACAATATCATTCATTATGCTAGAGTCTTTTTGCTCTTGTTGAGATTGCTGTTCTAAATCTTCATTTTCTAAATTATTCACTTTGTTCTCCCATAAGCCTCATATAAAAATCTCCCAATGATCAGGAGCTATTCAGTTGACTACATCTCGATAGCAGAACTATGCCATATTCCCTCTACAGGACCAATAGCTGACTTCTATTCATAGTCTCGATCCAGCAAATGCAGAGTCTTATAGTGATCTTGTGAATATGTATCTTTTTTTGACATGTGGTTCATCCCCACAATAAAACGAGACAGACTATTGAAATGGTTTTCATCATTGAGTCTTATCTTGATTGAAAAATTAAACCCAATCAAAAAATAAAAGTTGGTTCATTTAGGTGGTGGAATCAAGTTATGGTTATTTCTTTCTAGAGATCTTAAAACTTACAGTGTTTTAATTCCAAAAAACAGAAAATATTTTTTCTTTACCAGCATTTTTGATCCTCACCTTGTAGCCCGCTTTCTTAAATTCTTCACCCAAATTAATTATGTCATGTTGAGCGAAATCTTTAGTGATGTATTCACTTACAAATAACTCTCCTTGATCGGCTTTTAATCTAATTTGTGTTTTCAAAAATCTTTTAAGCTGCTCAATTGAAAAATATGGCGCTTGATTGGAATCAACATTAGTTTCACTCATTTTAGGTATTGGCATTTCAAAACTCACAATCGCAAAGTAAAAAAATATTATGAACAGCTTAACTTTGAATTGGGTATAAAAATTGAAATATCATGTATTCTTTGTCATTTCATTTATATGATTATTTTTTAACAACTTTTAAGCAATGATGACAAACCTCCAACTCGCCATCTTTACAATAATGTGTCTCAATCACACGATGAAAGCCAAACATACATTTTAATAGTTGGATCAAAATCAATCCCTCCATAAAATAAAAAGCCCATCTCAAGATGAGCTTTTCCATTGAACTATTCTACTTTGGAAACCATATTCCAGTTGGCACATTTCCCAACAGGTGTACAAGTAAAGTTAAAACAATAAATACAAAAAAGAAAAAAACGATGTTTATTGATTTGTCTATCATGATTTCACCCTCATTTTATTGTTGTTTCTTTTTTATACAATAAATTATGTAAAATATCAAACAATTTAAGTAACTTAAAATATATTTTTTACCATTTGTTAAAATAAATTATCAAACAATCAGAATAAAAAATCATGGATTATTCAAAATGATCACCATTTCACTGTAACCCAAATGCAGCAAGGCAAAATGAAAAAATATAAAAAAAGACGCCTTAGCATCTTTCATTTATATGAAGTTTATTTAAACAATAATATTTAATTTTTTAAGTAAAAAATTTTTAATAATTTCATTCTCATCTAATAACATCAGTTCATCAGATACCCAAAAAATATAAAATACGTTTTTAAACTGAATCTTTCTTTTAAAATAGTTTGTTGTTGAATTGGGTAATTTGCCTTTTACTTTAAAAGACTTTTTATTATCATTTCCTAGCAACTTACTTCCATGCCAGGGACCGCCTATACAAATATTCATAAGAATTAATTTTAAAGATGTTGTTCTGAATTTACATCAAATCTATAAATAAACAACCCATACCTTCGTATAAATTTTAAGCAAAACAATAATAGGCCACATCATTGGATCAAATAGCGCATTATTTGAACTCCAATGATGTCAAGTTAGAAAGCAGAACATCCGTTTACAGTAGCTATTCCAAATATGAATTCATTCATATTTATTAAAAGTGTGCTTAAAATCACATTAAATCCTCAATATTCTTTCAATAAAGCTTAACTATTCAGCTTTCCATCGATACTAATATTCATTTTTCAAATCGTTTTATGCTTTTAGATAGAAGCCAGATACTTATCATTTATTGATTAGGCTAAAATTAATAAACCCACCTAAAAAATAGGTGGGTTTATTAAAGACTTAAATACCAAGTCAAAGTGAAAAGCACAACCTTCTTCACTGGTTAAATTTTACACAATTCATATTAAGATTCAAGAAAATATTTTACCTTTTGGTAAAGCTTGATATATGTATCGTAAATTTTATGTAACAGACTGCTTAAATCCTTAGCAAATCGCCTAAGGATTGTCGGTCTAAGCGATCTAAAGCTTAAATTTGCACGAATTACAATAACCACGCGCTTAATACCAATATGCCATATCATACATATAAAGAACGGATTTAACCTATTGATTAAATATAATTTATAATTCAAAAACGTAGCCTAATAAACTTTACCAATCACCCCCTAAGTGAAAGTAAACATGAAATATTCAGAGTAATAAGCCTATTACTATAATACTCATACATAAAGTCATTCGCTTTTTAAAATTTTTTTAAGTTTTGGCTATTTATACTCATATGATCATTGATTAGGTTTTGACAAATGATTGACAATCTCACCTATTTTGCAAAAGTTATAAGAGCATATTTTGTCTCTGATAAGGAATATTTAACCAAACGTTTTATTAATAAACTTGGTTATATTCCCAATTTTGATCAACCTAAAAGTTTTAATGAAAAAGTTACAGCACGAATGATTTTCGAAAGAGATCCATTACATACCTTATTAGCTGATAAATTGGCTGTAAGAGACGTGATCAGCAATAAAATTTGTTCTTCTCATCTGGTCCCATTGATCGGTGTATATAAATCTTTCAATGAAATTGACTTTAGTCGAATGCCCGACAGATTTGTTTTGAAATGCAATCATGATAGTGGCAGTGCAATCATCTGCAATGATAAGCGTCAATTTGATCAAAGTAATGCTGAAAATAAGTTAACACATCATTTAAAACAAAATATGTATTTCAGGAAAAGAGAATGGCATTACAAAAATATTAAGCCATCAATTTTAGCTGAGCAATATGTTGAATTATTGATTGACCAAGAGACTAAATTAACCATTACCACATGTAGAGTTCATTGCTTTGAAGGTCAACCCAAATTTATTGAAGTCGATGTACAAGATGGCCTCAAAAATGAATATTCAAATATTTACGATACATCGTGGACTCTCCAACCATTTACAGTTGATTTAAAAAGCAATAGCCCTGCATATTTAAAGAAACCAGCTCGGCTAGGCATCTTAATTGAGCTATCTCAAGCGCTCTGCCTTAAATATAGTTATAGCCGAATAGATTTTTTAATATCAAAAAATAATATCTATTTCAGTGAAATAACCCTAACACCTAATGCTGGAAGAATGGTCATTGAACCTAAAGAATGGGATATGAAACTTGGTAGTTATTGGCATTTATTTTAAAATGATTCAAAAAACACCCACAAAGAGCCAGACTTGTGGGTATATAAATCATGCAAAGCGAGTAAAAAATACGAAGTTTACTTCAATGAAAATCTTACATATTGCATGTAATCTAAATATCACTACACAATAAACTTAAACTCAAATTTCCCTTTATAATCAATATCATCTAAATAATCTTTAATATCATGTGCTATATTCTTAAAGGTTTCTAAAACATCACTTGGTGGATCAATAACGACTTCAATTTTATAATTTTCATCTTCTGTTTTTGTCGTCTGTGTATATACGCCATCACAACTCATTTTTAATTTTAGATAATCCTCTAGCGCTTTAGTTAAATGATTTGTTACCAGCTCAATTTTTGAAAATTTGTGCATATACCCTCTTTCCTAAATCGCTTGTCATAACCGATAAAGAATTTCGTACCTACCACCCAAATACTCTTTAACTTATCAGAAAGATCAGTTATCCAGACATTAGTTCTTAAGTTACGATTCACTATATCGTATTTTATAGATATACTAATTCAAATTCAGGCTGAAAATCAACTACTATTCTTTTGAAATTTCTACCATTTTGAGATTTCATACCAATAAAAATTAATTTTTCACTTATTTTCTTCTTCTATTCTTATATTTCCCAATATATTTATACCAACACAGTTCTTAAAAAGATCTTTCATAAATTAAAAAATAATCATGTGGAGTGAATCATATTGGTATTGAAAGTTCCTCCTCCCTTTGAGAGAAAGCGAGGATGAGGGGGCTTTTATGTTGATCTGTGGTTTTTAAAGGACTTATGAAGAAGTCTAAAATGTAAAAATAAAGTCTTACCTACAATGGTTGTAACTGTTCAGATCATTTTACTCAGCACTAATCCAAGTATGACCCAATCCAAGTGTGATCCAATATAAGTTTGATGAATAAAGCACGGAAAATAATACATCTTCAAATGACAACAAAATCAAAAATATCATTGATTTAAATGAATTAATATTTACACAGCTAGGGATGATGGTTATAAAACCAATGACAATAAATCATTTATCTTCACGCATTAATCTATTTTTTATACAAGACTCATTTAGAGACTACCATAACAATATCTTAAAATTCTCATAACTAATCGACATATAAATAAAAAATTACTGATTGAACTAAGAAACTAATAGATTTTTTAAAAGAGTACTTTTTGTTTCATAACATTTCCAACATATAAGTCTATACATAAAAGTGTTATGGTATAACAATTCAAAAAAGAGTTTTTCATGACAAATCCATATATCAATAGCAAGTTCTATATTCTAATTTTAGTCTTATTTATATCAATTATGACCACTAATGTAATTCATAATGATTTATCAGACACCTTATTAACCATAATTAACTGTTTTATCATCATAAAAATATTACATGTATTGTCTATTCAACTTTTAAACACAATCTTTAAAATTTGTAATCCTTAATTCAATTAAACTATACAGTTATATTTATTCAATATAAATAGAATGTTCTTCAGCAACGATTAAAAAACATTTAAAATAAAACACTTATGAGTACAAATAAGTCTAGAAAATGCTAAAATCATCAATTTAATTTTTATAGAAAAAAGCCCTCAAAACGAGGGCCTTTATACATTTCTTAGTATCCAACAGTAAAACGTTGATTAATATGGTTGTTATTTTCAATTTCATCAGATAATGCTATTGCAAAATCTTCAGCTGAAATTTTACTGCCATCTTTACCAATTATAAGTTCATCTTTTCCTAAACGAAATTCTCCTGTACGTTTACCTGGAGCAAACTCAGCCGAAGGTGATATAAAAGTCCATTCAATATCATCGACTTGTTTAAGTTTTTCAAGGAAATTTACAGCAGCTTCTGCTTCAGGTTTATACGCGGCAGGAAAATCATCCGTATCCAATAAGCGTACATTTTTGTTGGGAATAGTCAGTCCACCAGCACCACCAACAACCAAATAACGCTTAACTTTAGAATCCCGAATTGTGTTAATCAATGCATTCGCATCTAAGCCATGAAAAGGAACAGCACTTATCACGGCATCTTGCCCTTTTAGAGCTTCAACAAGCGCTTCATGATCATTTAAGTCCACATCTACGGATAAAACACGTTCCGTATCAGGTACTTTATGTGTATTACGTGCGATGGCTTTAACGTAATGACCACGTGAAACAAGCTCTTCTAAAATACGTGAACCCGCCATACCTGTTGCACCAATTAAAGCAATCTTCATAATCGTTCCTCACTTATTTAAGATAATTCAAAAATCTTAATCAAATAGTTTTATAAACCATTAAATATAAAACTTATAATGTTTAAAATTTTATAAATAATTTACATATGAAATAATTAACAATTTATAGATTAAGATTGATAACCCATTATCACCTGCATAGCTCTATTTTAAATTATTATTTAAGTTTATTTTCTGTCAAAATCATGTAAACAATGTCACTTTTTAATAGCTCTCATGTATAGGTATTTATTTTTAAATACAATGATTTTAGTAACTGACTTTCACTTAAATAAAGCTTGTGTCTTATTTTAAAATATACCTACTAAGATGGCTGAGTTGCCTTAGCTGACCCTATTAAAGGTGGCCAATAAACAGAAAAACGTTATGATTATTCACTTCGATTAGCTAAACACACAGCCCTAAATTTTTGCATCTTTAAAAACTACCTACCAAGAGTGTAGCATCTTATATTCAGGATGTAGTTTTGATTAGTTAAGATATTCTATGAGGTAACTCTTAGTCACTTTAGACCGATTAAATTAAGGCTAAAATTATAAAAAAGAATTGAGAAGCTAGAATATTTGATTCAAGTGCTTCTCATCATTTGTCGTTGCTGGCGAACTAATCCTAACTGCATCTTTCTCTCAAGTATTTCTTCTTCAGAGAATGATAATGAATCTTTTAATATTTCAATAGGTAATGAACTATTTTCAATCAAATAGCAGTCTTGATCAGTTGACCACTCTGAAATCAATGTTGCTTTTTTGCGCTTATGTCTATGATGCATATAGATACCCTTAATCAAAAACCTTATAGATTTATTTGCCGATCAACCCATTCCAAAAATTTATTTTTATTATTTATTTCTGGTGCGTTGACTATTACTATATTTTTTTTACTGCCAAATTTACCCGAGATTTTGTTTGGTTTCTCAAAATTAAACTCATCATCTGTGCCCTCATTTAAAGCTCTGAAATATTCAGCGATCTTCTCAAAATTTGTTTTGCTATTAAAATCAGGTCTTAAAAGTAAAAAATTATAAATTTGTTCTAAAACAAAATCATAGTTAATATTTTTCATAATATGCTCAGTTCAAATTTATTAAGTAATTTAAGTATTTTCAAATTCATTATATCTAACGATAGAATGACTAAATTCTACCGTTAGATGGTTTATAATGACTATACCTTTCCACGAGAAATAAAACCAATCACAGTAAGGATAACAGCTACGACTAATAGAATAACTGCAAAATCTTTTGAAAGACCTGCTACACCACCAAATCCTAAAAGACTCGCTATAAGTGCTATTACAGCAAATATAATCGCCCAACGAAACATAATATAGTACTCCCTAAAATATATTTTGATTTAAAATAACACTATAAATTAATAATTTAATTCGAGTGTTATTTTATGTGATTAAAATGTTCTAGTTTAGAATATATTTTCACTTAAAATAACACTAAAACTTAAGCATAACAATTAAGATCAACTTACTATTTTAAAAATAGTAATTGCTAAAATTTACTTTTTATATAATTTATTAAGAATAAAATATCGATCGACGCGTGTATCCTTTAATTTAGGCATAATCATTTTTATCATGAATAATACAGAACAAGAAATAAAAAGCATGATGATGACTTCAACAGAGTAACTTATCATGAATAAAAGGCTATAAAACCCTAAAAAGAAAGATAGGCTTAGGAATACCTTTTGTAAATAAATTGTGATCAATACCCCATACAGTAAAGCTGATAAAAACAAGTTGAATTTCTTATTCATCCCCAATTGATCAAAAATAATAATGAGCAATGAAATACTTAAAACAGAGACAATAAAAATAACAATATTTTTTAAAATTTGCATTTCATCCCCTCTTATTTCATATTTATAAAAATGCTCCCCCCTTAGTTGTCCGACTAAGGGGGAAGACTCCCCCAATACACAACACTTTTTATTTAGCACATCAATTTTATAACGAATTTTTTTAATTTAAGCGTTAGCGACAATCACCTTAAATTAAGATTCAGATTTATAATAATGATGAGCACTTGTGGTGTATCTAGGCAGTATAAATAATATGAAATTTAGCGATATAATCCATGGCTTACATGATTGTGAGAAATTTCTTACATTTGTATATTTTTTAACCACATAAAATTCAAAATATGTAAATTAAATATATTATTTTCAAATATTTAATTTTAACAATAGGCTCAATTTGTTTTGTAAAGTAACAAAACACTCAAACAGTGTTAAAAAACTTTACATTTCATGTTTCGACCCATTGGTACGATTTGTTAGCTTTTGATTAATTATCAATGTATTGTAGTCATCGTTACTAATCTTTCTATGTGAATACATAAAGCTTATTAATAAAATTAAAGCGTTAGCACTTAGTTCGAAGTAATTATTTATCGTGGAAGCCTTCTAATGGAATTTGTAAGAGTTTTATATGCAAGTAAAGCTACGAGTACTCATCCAAATCTTAAGAATGATTTGATAGAAATTCTTAACACAGCTGTTGATTTCAACTCTCGCAATGAAATCACAGGCGTTCTTTACTATGGACATGGATATTTTGTTCAATGTCTTGAAGGACATAAAAGTAAAGTTGATGATCTGTTCTATAATCAAATTTTAAAAGATCAACGTCATCAAAACTGTGAGATTTTATATTACGAAAAATGCGACATAGGTTTGTTTAAGCATTGGAATATGAAATTTGCCCCTGTCAATAAAAGACTTGGTGACTTTTTCCTAGAAAATCATCGTGATGATTTCAATCCATTTCTTCTTTCTAGTGAGACGATCCCTTCTTTTATCGACCTTTTAGCGGGTGAATACGCTATTGAGCCATATAATTTTGATTTCAATGAATAAGATTTTTTATACGAATCTACGTAACTTGAGGAAAGATGTATGCTAATTCGATTGTGCTATGCGAGTACTCGAAATGAATTAGCCAATGACCTTATTGAAGATTTAAATGCTATCTTAAATACTGCGCGTGATTTTAATGGAAAAAATAAAATTTTTGGCGTTCTATATTATGCCAATAATCATTTTTTTCAATGTCTTGAAGGTGAAAAGTCTATAGTTCAAGCGTTATTTCAAAGTATAAAAAATGACGCTAGGCATAATAGCATTATAGAATTTGAAATCATGGATATTGACAAAATTAGTTTTAAAAACTGGTCAATGAAATACGTGCAAAAGTGCTCAAAAGTTGATTTATTTTTTAATCAGCTTGGCTATGACTCATTTACGCAAGCGGCTCTCAATGACGTTCATTTAAATAGCTTATTAAATGAGCTTTTGAAAGAAAAGCAAACTCGAGTGCGTAAAAAGGTCGGTTTAAATCAACGAGGAATCTCCTCATTTCTTTAAATATCAAAAGAGAGGGTTATGGACCCTCTCTTTTAAAGAATTTTAAAGTTTGACTGATTGACTCGAACCCAGTTGCTCTGATTCACCAGATATAAATGCTTTCACTAATTTAAAAAAGTGACAAGCTTCCCAGCGCCATTACAAATCGAGACTAGTTAATGAATGGATTAATCTCTTGTTGGCCGCTTGTTAAGTTTTCACTTTTAATTTCCTATATCTATAGAAATGTATTGTTACCATCCCTAAATAGATAAAGTTAAATCGTTTTTACCTTAGGTACATGTTTTAAATTATTATGAAAATTATTTATCTTTAATATAATTAAGTTTTATGAGTAATTTATTTTATTGTTATTATTAATACTAACTACTTTAAAGTTACAATTTTTATAATTAATATTTTCGTTTATTCTTGCATGATCAAGTTCATCCCATAATTCAAAGTAAAAAAATTCAGATGTGTCTGAGTAAATCCAAAACCACAAAGTAGATTCATCTTTTTTGACTGGGTCATAAATACTATCTTTAACTTTGACAAGTTTATGTAAATGAAATTTATCATCTTGAAGTACTATTTCATGAATACTCAATAGTGTGATTCCTGCAATTTAAAATCATTTAGACTATAACTCATTTTTATTTCTTTTTTTTATTATGATTTTTTTAAAAATGTAATTTAATGATTAAATGTACATATATCTTTATATATGTAAGTTAAATTTAAGCTAAGGTGGAAAGATTATTGAGTAATATCTCAATAACGTGAATAGATTTTAATCCGTATTAAATTCAATATAGTAGAACCTAATTTAAAGTCGCACGTGTATGCTATGAGTCCTAACAATAATACACTCTTCTAAGGTATCTCCTGTTCCAGCATCACGAAGATGTTTGTACTTGACTTGAAGACACCAAAAATTGCCACATGATCTCGATATTTTTATTTTGTTGCTAACTTATTGCAAACATGTTGAATATACCTCCATTTTCTGCAATTTTTCTGAATTCACGTATAATAGAGATGCAACAAAAGCAAAAAAAAGACCTATAAGCTTTTGAATCACTTATAAGTCTTTAAAAATCTTGGTAGGTATATCCAGACTCGAACTGGAGACCTCTACGATGTCAACGTAGCGCTCTAACCAACTGAGCTATACACCTGAAGTGCTGAGAATATTATTCATTTTTTAATAAGATGACAAGCCTTATTTCTTTACTTTTAATGCATTCGCACACTCTTTAAGCAATTTCTTGATATTTTGAATATCCTGTTGATTTTCATTACCTAAATAGACAATTTTTTGAAAAATCTGATTCACTTGCTCAAACAGATGTTTTTGTTCAGTCTGTAAGGCTAAACGCTGCATCCATTGTTGAAAGGTTTCTGATTCAGCTTTTTGATCAACCTTAGATAATTGATGATTAAATTGAGCAATGATTCGCTCAAGCCCCGACATTTGACGAGTACGCCAAAATTGCGTCACACCCCAATAGATCAACAGTAATCCAAGAATTCCAAAAATTAAAACCAAACCATAACTATAAGCCGATGTTAAGCCAAGCTTCTTCATCCAGCCACTTTGCTTCTCTGCATCGTAACCGACAACCTTACTCTGCCATTGAAAACTGGCATAGTCACTCCAAACACGCAGCGTTCTAAGCAGCGATGAATGCTGGAAACGCAAATTTGAATAACCTGCATCACCAAAAATCGAACGATCGTCATTCATCACATTTTGCATACCACGATCAATACGCATTGGTGCAATGATGGCTGTTGGATCAATACGTTGCCATTGCCCGTGTTGGTAAACCTCAGCCCAAGCATGTGCATCTAACTGGCGTACTTCCCAACTTTGACCATCAGGAGACAGCTCACCGCCTTGGTAGCCTGTGACCACACGCGCTGGAATTCCAACATAACGCATCAGCAAGACAAAGCTTGAGGCATAATGTTCACAAAACCCCTGCCGAGATTGAAACAAGAACTCATCAACGCGGTTATTCCCCAACCTTCCTGGTGCAAGTGTATAAACAAACTTTTCTTTCTTGTACCAGTTCAATACATTCTGAATATAAGCTTCAGGATTAGACTGGCTCTGCTGATACAGATTTAAAGCAAACTTCTGGGCTTGTAGATCACTCTTTTTCGGATAACTGAGGTTATTTTTCAGCATCATCTGTTCAAAATGTGCATCCTGAATATCTCGAACCCGATTCCCCACCCACTGCAATTCAATTGGCTGGGTACGCTGTACCAGTCGTTTAGGTGTAATCGACCAATCTTGGTGTAACTCAAAACGTTGTTCTATTGGAATGGACTTTTCCAAACCGGTAATCCATTGCTGACTTGGATCACTGGCAAGATATTGATAATGAAATCCATCAATCTGCCCTGCGATCTTGGAATAAGCTTTTACCTGTTTATTGGCAAACTCACTTGTCCACGTTGTACCATCATAACGATCAAGCACCATCGCTCGCCAATACAGCTCATTACGATTTGGCAATTGCTGCATATTGCCAATAACTCGAAATGCCAATGCACTTGACTGTGAAAGCTCAGCAATATCACCCGGTGACATGCGATCACTTAATCCCGTTACCGCTTTATTATTGGGAATGGGGATTTGCCAAAGTGGTGGCAAACGCGGGAAAAACATAAACAGTAAAACAAAGAATGGCAGTGCCAAAGCAATAAATTTAAGAATATGCAATGAATCACTTTTAAGTGACTGGAAAACAGGTTGCTCTATTTCAAAATTGGCGATTTGTACACGATACAGTCCAACCAAACAGCTGATTAAACAACATAAAACCAACAGTGCCATCCAAAAGGCTTGGCTGTGTAAAAATAAACTGGCACTGACGAACAAAGCAAAGTTAAAAAGAATAATAAAGTCACGCTTTGATTTGGTTTCTAGTGCTTTCGCAAATAAAAATGTGGAGAGAACCGCTGTACCTGCTTCTACGCCTAAAAAAGTGCGGGAATCAAAGTAAATAATAAGTAAGGCTAAAAGTGCAAAAACTAATTTTGGGGTTTGTGCAAAGAATCGAGGCAGATTATAGACTTGATGTTTATTGGTTTTGTCATAATACAGTGCCAAAGCCACTATATTCATGAGGAATAAAATAGACAATGCCACAGGCATATAAGCCAGTTGTGCCAGCCAAATCAAACTCAGCACAACTAAAATTGAAATTTGTATCGATTTATTCATTGTTCATCCTCACGCTTGCGCCAATAAGGTTTTGATATGAATATAGTGCTGTTCTCCAATCCCGTTTTCAGTTTGTGCATGTGGTAAAATGATGCTGTACGGCGTTTCCGTTTGATGACATCGATCGACCAACTCCATCATAAAACTTAGCTTCTCTTCATGGTCTGCGCTTGGCATTTTGCTATATTCAATTTGCATCGCATGGGTATCAACCAAATCATCGAATTGCTTTACAAATAATCCTTGTCCACGCGCGGCCTGTTTCCAAGAAATGCTTTGCAATGAATCACCTGATTTAAAAGTCCTTAACTCTTTAAATTCATCTAAATCAGGCTCACCTGTATTGGAATAATTCTGTGATTGATGCGTTAAAGACTTCGCTTCAGGGGCAATCCAGTAACTGTCAGTTAAATAGATATAGGTCCATGCCCGCACTAAACCAAGCGGATAGGTGGAGTAAATTTGAATTGGAGGAACTGAAAATTCCCCTCGTTGTTGTGGAATAAAATTCAATTCAAAACTTTGTTGTTTTTCTTCAAATAGAAAAGATTGTAATTGTTCATCAATTTTAAAGTTTAAAAACTTAGGCGTAGCACGGTCTTGTTGTAGGTTAACTCTCACCTTAAAAACTTCATTGACCTTACCCACTTCATCAACAACCACATCTAATGTAATCGCATGTAATTGTTTAAAACTGAGATAGAAACTAATACATAAAATCGCACTGATTAAAAAACAAAAACCAAGAATTAAATTGTTGGCATAATTAATCCCAGCGATAAAAGTAATCAGAATAAGGACCAGATACAAAAAACCTTGTTGGTACATAAACACCAACACTTGGTTTTGTTTCAGTGTACGGATTCCTGTATAGCGAAACCGAAGATGCAGCCATTTAACAAATCGTTGACCTAACATAAGCGTTTCCAATTAGCCCTTAACAGGAACTTTTTGCATAAGTGCTCGTGTCTCAGATTCACCTAATCCTATACGATGCGACACCACAGCAACAAACACTGCTTGTACATCATCTGCAATTACAAATTGTCTTTTTTCAATCAAGGCATAGGCTTGTGCTGATTTTTTTAACGCCAGTAATCCACGTGGAGATAAGCCATGACGACCTTTACGTGTTTCTTCTGCTAGATCAAGCATATATTCAAAAACAACATCACTCAATGTAATTTGATTTACCACACATTGTAATTGCAAAATTTCCTGATGTTGGAAAATCGCTTGCAACTTTTCGATCAAATCATGTCGCGAGTTTTGTTGTAATAATAATTTTTCTGCTGCGCGTGATGGATAGCCTAAAGACAGTCGCATCAAAAAACGATCAAGTTGTGACTCTGGCAAACTATAGGTTCCACTTTGAAAAAGTGGGTTCTGTGTTGCAATCACCCAAAATGGTTGTGGTAAAGGGTAACGTGTACCATCTATAGTGACATTGCCCTCCTCCATTGCTTCAAGCAAAGCACTTTGGGTTTTAGGGCTACAGCGGTTAATTTCATCTGCAAGCAGAATTTGGGTAAAGATTGGACCATGTTTAAACTCAAATTGATGTTCTTTTTGATTAAACATATTGATCCCAATCACATCACTTGCCAGCATATCATTGGTAAACTGAATCCGTTGAAAATCGAGACCTGCTAAACGTGACAAGCTGCTGGCTAAGGTGGTTTTTCCAAGTCCGGGTAAGTCTTCAAAAAGTAAATGTCCGCCAGCCAATAGACTACATAACGCCAGTTTAGTCTGATGACTTTTATCTAAAATAATTTGGTTGATTTGACTTAAAAAATCATCAATTTTTGGATAAAACTGAGTGAGGTCTAAATTTGATACAGTGCTATGTTGTTCTGATGCTTTTACTTGTGTTGTTCCCCAAATCACCTTTTATTTCCCCAATAAAATTATTGTAACTTCCTTAACATACACGGTTTTAAGGAATACTCAATCTTGACTGCGATAAATCCTTATTTTCATTTGCTGAATACACTTCAACATTTATAGCTTCCCCTATCAGCCAAAATTTACACTTTTAATTTTGCGGCATGTTTTAACTTTGTTTTTAAATCATCTGCACCAATTGAAAATTCACTTCCTGAAATTTCAGCCTGTTTAATCAATTCGATTAAGGTTTTATTGATAGGTGCTTGTTTACCTAACTGTTGGGCGAGCTGAACAACTTCCCCATTGATCCAGTCCACTTCTGTTGTTCGCCCTGCCATCAAATCATCTTGCATAGATGAACGCGCCAAGGGATCAATTGCCAACATTTTACGGCTTAATATTTTAAAAATGAAATTGGGCAAACTGATTATTTTAGGCAATAGATGTGTCGAAATTGCTGTGAGTTTTGCTGGCTTAATTTGTGCTAAATCTAAGAGATGTAAAGTTTCTTGTTGCGCCATAGCAAGGCATTGTCGATATTGATGATTAGACAATTGTTGTTTTAACGGTAACTTTGATAAAGCATTGATTGAATTATTTAAATTCAGCAAAATCTTTGCCCATTGCACCGCAAGCATATCCTGATCAAAAACAATCTCTAATTCAGCTTGTTTAAAAAGCTTGGCTAAATCCTGTTGCTGTGTATATGCTTTCACATGCAACGCACCAGATGACCCTTGATGAAAATGCCCAACTTCTTGAAATGCAACATTAAAAGGCACCATGCCTTCTAAAATCCGATGATGCTTTAAAATCCGCTTTAAAATTGGAACATTACTCAACCCATTTTGAAAACTCACAATATAGGGCCTGTGAACACCCAAGTTGTCATAAAGTTCCTTGGCCACTTGCTCAGTCGCAGCCGATTTTACACATACAAAAATAATGTCGGCATCTGTGACTATTTTAGGATCAACACTGAGCTGTAAATCATTTGCCGCGATTTTTATCGTTTTACCAGTGTAATCTGTCAGTTTTAAACCAGACCTCCTCAATTCTTCATATACACGAGGACGTGTAATAAAACTCACATCAACACCTACCGCTGCTAATCGACCGCCAATATAGCATCCAATACTACCCGCACCATAAATACAGATTTTCATAGCAGTCTCCTTTCATTTATATCTATTAGATGATTCTAGCGGAGTTAGTCTTTGCCAACTGTCAGTTATCCGACAAGTCTAATCATGAAGTACACTGTTATTGCGTTAAACCGATAAATCGCTTCGCTCATATTCAAAAAAAAACGGCACCCAAGTGCCGTTCTATTTAAGCTTTAAATCAACGGGTACATTCTATCAACATGGACACTTCTTCATTGTTCCACCAGCCGTTGGATAGCGGGCATCTACACAATAGCGATGAAAAGTCTTTTCATCCATTGCATCCATATCGGGATGATGCTTTTTCATGTGTTCCAGATAATTTTGATAATCTGGAACACCCACCATCAAACGGAAACTTTGCTGTAAGCGTGTCCATAATGTTGCAATTCTAGACCAATTTTTAGGATTAAAAATTAGCTCCTTTTGCGACATGATGGTCATCTTGATGATTTTATAAATCACCGTTTTACCACCTTGAGCAAATTTAAGCTTCATCACTCACCTCTCACTCTATCTGTAATATCAACTTAGTGTGATTTAGAAACAGATACTTCTTCAGGATCTGCATACACCGCTGGAGCTTCATTTACTGTTGGTGTAGGACTTGCCAATGCACGACGAATTGCGCCAATAGCAGCAAACAGCATCACAATCGCAACAACCATAAAGAATGCACACAGTGCAGCATTGATTTGATTGGACAATACAATGGTTTGCATTTCTTCAAGTGTTTTGGCAGGTTTTAAAATTTCACCATTGGCAATTGCTGTTGAAAATTTATCCGCCTGAGCCAAGAAACCAATCTTAGGATTGGTATGGAAGATTTTTTGCCAACCCGCAGTCATACAGGTAATGAATAAGAAAATTGTTGGGATAATGGTGACCCATACATATTTCTCTTTCTTCATTTTAAATAAAATCACTGTACCCAAGATCAAAGCCATTGCCGCAAGCATTTGGTTACCGATACCAAACAAAGGCCATAAGCTGTTAATACCACCAAGTGGGTCGACTACACCTTGATAAACAAAGAAACCCCATCCAGCAACAGCAACCGCTGTACCGATCATATTCCCCACAAAGTTGTGTGAGTTTTTAAGTGCTGGAACAACGATACCCACCGTATCCTGTACCATAAAACGACATGCGCGAGTTCCGGCATCGACAGCGGTTAAGATAAACAGCGCTTCAAATAAGATCGCAAAATGATACCAGAATGCCATCATTGAACGATTATTAAAAATATCCGTGATGATGTGAGCCATACCAATTGCAAATGTTGGCGCACCACCAGTACGCGAAAGAATCGTACTTTCACCCACTTCTTTTGCCAGCAAGCTCAATGTCTCAGGTGTAACCACAAAACCAAGTGTACGTACTGCTTCTGCTGCGCTCTCTACTGTAGTACCCAATACTGCCGCTGGCGCATTAATCGCAAAATAAACACCCGGTTCAAGCACTGTTGCACAAATCATTGCCATGATTGCAACGAATGATTCCATCAACATACCGCCATAACCAATGACACGAATATTGACTTCGTTATCAATCAGTTTAGGAGTAGTTCCAGACGAGACTAAGGCATGGAAACCAGAAATCGCACCACAAGCAATAGTAATAAATAAGAATGGGAACATGGATCCAGCAAATACAGGACCAGTACCATCAACAAAATGCGTAACAGCCGGCATTTTTAACATTGGCATTGCAACAATAATACCCACTGCTAAACCCGCAATTACACCAATTTTCAAGAATGTTGATAAATAATCACGTGGTGCTAATAACAGCCAAACAGGTAGAACCGAAGCCACGAATCCATAAATGATGAGTGCCCAAGTAAGTTGTGTTCCTGTTAATGTGAAAAATGGTCCCCAATAAGGATCAGCAGCAACATTTCCACCATAAACAATGGCAGCCATCATCAACACAAAACCAATGATAGAAACTTCTGCAATCTTGCCCGGACGGATATAACGCATATAGATGCCCATAAATAAGGCAATCGGTATCGTCGCTGCAATACTAAACACACCCCATGGACTATGTGCCAGTGCTTTCACCACTACCAGTGCCAATACAGCAAGGATGATAATCATCACACCTAATGCACCAAGCATCACCACCACACCAGCAAATGAACCCAGCTCTTGCTTTGCCATTTCACCAAGTGAGCGCCCATCTCGTCGTGTAGAGATAAATAAAACCAAGAAATCCTGAACTGCACCAGCAAGAACAACCCCGACTAGAAGCCAAATTGTTCCTGGTAAATAACCCATTTGGGCAGCAAGAATAGGCCCAACCAATGGCCCCGCTCCTGCAATAGCAGCAAAATGGTGACCAAAAAGTACATATTTATTGGTCGGGACATAATCCAAGCCATCTGCTAAACGATGTGCTGGTGTTAATCGCCGAGAATTCAGTTCAAAAACTTTGGTCGCAATAAATAAACTATAAAAACGATATGCGATGCTATAAACACATATCGCTGCAAGCACTAGCCAAACCGCATTGACATGCTCACCCTTGCTGACTGCAAGTATTCCAAAAGATACTGCACCAATTATGGCGACAATCACCCAGATCAATTTTGATAAGGGTGATGATTTTGTTTGAATATTTTCCATTAAAACCTCACATCTTGATTACAAAAAGCAGTTCCATTGTTTTTATAAAGCGTAATGCATTTCCGTGACTCATTCCTTGGTGACTCTACTCCTCATTTTTTTGTTTTCATCTAAGACTTTGGCATTAAAACTGGTCTGAATATGTACTATTAGCATGACATCACAATGACTTAAATCGCGACTTTGTTATTTTTATCATCAATGTAATTATCTGACTCTCTGACTCTACTATTAATTATAGGCTGTCGATCTACGACTTTAGTCGAAAATTTAGCCGATGTTCGCTATTTTTATAAAGGCGTGTACTTTTAAAAAAGCCGTATACCAACTCAATTTATGCACAATAAAAAAGGGATGATTTTCATCATCCCTCAGCGCCATCATTTTTCAATAAAATGATTAAGCACGCTCTAAGTAATCACCAGTACGGGTGTCTACACGAACGCTTTCTTCTTGCTGTACAAATAATGGAACACGTACAACTGCACCCGTTTCAAGTTTAGCTGGTTTACCACCACCACCTGAAGTATCACCACGTACACCTGGATCAGTTTCAACGATTTTCAATACAACGAAGTTTGGCGCACTAACGTTTAATGGAATACCATTAAATAGCATAATTGTGCATTTTTCGTTTGAATCGTCTTTTAACCATTTTGCAGCATCGCCCATTGCAACTTTATCAGCAGCAATTTGTTCGAAAGATACTGGATCCATGAAGTTCCATAATTCGCCATCGTTGTAGAGATAATCCATTTCTACTTCTACAATATCAGCTGCTTCTAAAGATTCACCTGATTTAAAAGTTTTTTCTAATACTTTGCCAGATCTTAGGTTACGTAGTTTTACACGGTTAAACGCTTGACCTTTACCTGGTTTTACATATTCGTTTTCCATGATTGAACATGGGTTACCATCAAGCATAACCTTTAGGCCAGCTTTGAAATCATTTGTAGAATAATAGGCCATGAAAGGCACACTCCGAACTTACTAATTTAAATCTCTACTGCGATGCTATCAGCAAATCACCCGATTTGTGACAGTGATCATTCCAAACAGCAAAGAATGTATTTTACATTTTTCGTATTCTAAATGAGCAATACATCGTGAAGCAATGAAAAATTACCCATGTTCGGTCAGATTGAGGGTAAAATCTTCGATTCATTGGTGATTCACAGCTGTTCAATACAAATCAGCTGTACTGAAAGCATTTTTCCAGTGAAACATTTCAGATTGAACCTGACAGATTCAATCTGAACAAGCAATACCACCCGCTTTCCCCTATCTTCAACTATTTATCGCACGTGGCATGTTAAATTACTTATATCAAGAGCAAAATTGGCAATCTCAACTCAGTGATTTAATTACTGACCCATTAGAACTGTTAGAAATACTCGAACTTTCTAAAGCACAGTTATTGTCTGGTGCAATCCTTGCGTCTGGACAATTTAAACTACGTGTGCCCCGTGCATTTGTCAGAAAGATGGAAGTTGGCAATCCCCTAGATCCACTTTTACTGCAAGTTTTACCACATCATCTAGAAATGGAAGAACACGAAGGCTTTGTCACAGATCCACTTGATGAAGAACAAGCCAATCAAATTGCTGGGGTCTTACATAAGTATAAATCACGTTTTTTACTGACCCTCACTGGTGCATGTGCCGTGCATTGCCGTTATTGCTTTCGTCGTCATTTTCCATACCAAGAAAATTTACCTAAAAATGAAGACTGGTTGAACATTAAAGGCTATTTAGAAGCTCATCCTGAAATCAATGAAGTGATTTTAAGTGGTGGCGATCCATTAACTTTATCTAACCGAAAATTAGCCACGTGGATAGAACGTCTAGAATCTCTCAGTCAGATTAAGATCTTGAGAATTCATTCACGCGTTCCAATTGTAATTCCAGAAAGAATCGATGAAGAGCTGGTTTCTTTATTGAAAAACAGTAGGCTACGTGTAATTCTAGTGGTACACTCGAACCATCCTGCAGAATTAGATAATTTGACCTGTGCAAAGTTATCTCATTTAGCAAAACAAAATATTCTTGTGTTGAATCAAGCCGTTTTACTTAAAGGTGTGAATGATTCTGCACAAACTCTCGTTAATTTGAGTCAACGACTTTTTGAAGCACAAATTTTACCGTATTATCTTCATGTTTTAGATAAAGTAAAAGGTGCGCATCATTTCGATTTAGGGGCGGAAAAAATTGATCAGATTTATAAGGATGTATTGGCCAGTTTACCGGGTTATCTAGTTCCTAAATTGGTTCGAGAAGTCGCGGGAGAAAATAATAAAACACCGCTGTTTGGAGTCACAACCTTTTAAGAGTTGAAATGCTCATGATAAATAAAGAAATTTCAGAAATTTTTCAAAATATCACGGTTCTACAACGAGAAAGTCTAAGTTTTGCAGAAAATTCGGTGGCATCTGTTAATGCATGGGTGGCCACACTATCTATTATGCAACTTGGCGATACCTCAGAGTCGGTCTTAAAAGCCATTTGTGAAATCAGCGAACTCGATTGTAGCGAAATGCTACGCTTCGATTTAATTCAAGTTTTACACCCAATTACCGAAAGCATTTTATCAAGCCTTGAAAAAAACATCTTAAATCAAGGTCTTTCTCAAAATGCGCGTATTGAACATATTATTGATTTATCCTCTAGAATTCGTACCTATTTTGCCAACGTCTATATCAATATTGTGCGAAGAAGTCATCAGACACTGGTTTCAAATAAATTCTCATTTTTTAATTTCAAACAAAAACGAAATTTACAAACAGCCCGTACACTTGCAACCTTTTATGCTTTAGAACAACTTGGTTTATTGTTGGTTCAACAGCAAATGCTCTACAGTGGTCCATTGACCCATCAATGGCTCACTACACATCATCTTTATGAGCTTGCGGTTAAAAACCAAGAATTTAATATCAATATCAACCAATTACAAGGTACACACTTTACCATTCAAAATATCCAGCAAGCCTATGCGCAAGTGCTGCTTTTGGATATTTTTAATACGCACCAGATTCGCCCTTCAGAAACACAAGCACTTTATCAATGTACTTTTGATTGGGTCAAACTGATCCAAATTTTACCAAGAGAAACCAGCTTATCGCGTTATGTGATTGATGGCTCTAAAGACGTTCCACCAATTTATAATCGCAAACAACATGCGAATTTCCGTACTTCTTTGTATATTTCTACACAGAATCTGCTCGAACATATTAATTCAACGATTCATAAAGACGAATATCTGTCTAAAAATGAACAAATCTATTTATCTGCTGCCTTAAAATTTCATGTACAAAATGTCTTGGGTACAACAACTGAACGTCAACATGAGCGTTATGAATACTCTGCACAACTTCAAATTTGTTTTAGCTTACAAACCGCACACTTCTATTTATCCAAAGCTAAAAATTTCTATGAAACACTTAATTTAAATAATAATTATGCATTTCAGTCTGAGTCCAATATTCATTCATCGATTTCAACAGGTTCAAGCACAGCATCGAACTTAGGACAAATCAAAACTTTAGACCGTGAAGCAAAACAGATCTATCAAACCCAAGTACTGGATATTAGTGTAAACGGTTATCGTATTCGCTGGTCAGATGAAACCCCACGAAATTTACGCACGGGTGAATTTATCTTGGTCAACGAAAGCCTCAATGACAAATGGAAAGGTGCGATCATTCGTTGGATCAAACAATCGGTTAAAAAAACCTATGAAGTGGGTTTAGAGGTTTTAGCTCAAGACATCTACCCATGTGCAGTAAAAGTTCCAGCTGATCGTTCGACGATTAACTACCACCCTTGCCTTATGGTTCAAGTGCAAAATTTAAATGAATCCAATGTTTCTATTATTTTGCCAAATTTACCGTTCTTCAAAGAACAACAAGCAATTTATCTACGTTTAGACACTGAAGAAATTAAGGTGTATTTAACAAAAACATTGTTAATTACCCAGAGCTTTATTCAGTACGAATTTGAATTGATCAATGATGAAGAAAATGACCGCATTGATCAATTCATTCAACACCAATCTGCCAATTTGAATAATCAAGATGTATGGGAAGCTTTAAAGTGAGAAATTTATTATTATCGAAAAAATTAAAACTCTCTGAAACTAGATTACTCATTATTGATGATAACCAGATTCGTTATAATCAAATTATTGATCTTTTTCAAAGTAAGAATCATCAAGTACAAGCGCTTTTATTGGATGATTTAAAAAGTTTTGAAAAACAACTCAATACCTCATGGGACTTGATTATTTTTGGTCGTGCTTATGACATCAAGATTGAGCAAGCTATTACCTTGATTCAAGCCTCTGCTGATATTGATCTGCCTGTTTTGTTCTTAGAACCTGAAGATTATCAAACCAACCAATATCAATCCTATATTCAAAAAGGCATCTATGATGTCGTTAATTTAGAATATACCGATCGTTTTTATATTAGCTTAATCCGTGCGTTGTCATATAGCCGTACCTTACAAGCGAAAAAGCACCTTTTAAACGATCTTGAAAGTGCAAAGAATCAAGCCCAAGCCTTGGTTGAAGAACAACATAAAGCGATTGCCTTAATTCAGGAAGGTATCCATACCCAAGCCAATGCTGAATATTTAAAATTGTTTGGTCTAAAAGATGAAGCAGAAATTATCGGATTGCCTGTATTAGATATTTTAAAACCGAAGAATATCAATGATTTTAAACAACGTTTTAAAAAGATTTCTCAAGGTAATTTTGATTTAGCACGTTTTGAAATTGATACACTGAATAGCAATGCTAAATCAGAAAATCCATTAAAAATTGAATTTCTGCCTTCAGATGAAGAAGACTGTATCCAAATCACCATTGAAATCAATTCTGCAAGTCAAAAACCGCAAGCACAATCCTCCGAATCGAATAAGAAAAACATCAGTGCTGTTGCAAGTAGTTTGCAAAAAATTCAGTACGCTTTAATTAACCAACCTGCCAAATCGAATGCATTGGTGCTGTTTAGCTTTGCCGCTTGTCCTGAGAATATTTTAACTTCTCCTTGGAAAACAGCCGTTCAATACTTAGATGGCTTTAAAAATTTTATTCAAGAACAAACCAATACCACGGTATATCAAATTGATATGTTGTTGTATGCTGTGATTTTACAAGCTGAGTCTGACACCATTTTAGAATCTCGTATTCATGGGCTGCATGCTTTAGAAAAGCCCCAATTATTGGAAATTGATGGTCATACTTACCCACTGAATATCAAGATTGGCTATTCAAACATACAGCAAAACAGCTTTACAGAAGCAAGTTTTAACGACGTTTTAGAACAGGCTTATAATCATCGTCTGGCAAAAAAAGACTCTGTATCCGAGCAACAATTAACGGCAACTTTACAGGACACTAAAATTGAATTGTCATTGCTTGAACCAAAATTAGATCAAGCAGAACCGCTGCAAGTGCAAAGTAACTCCATTGAATTTGCCCCAAAACCTCAAGTTGAAAATACAGCTGTAGAGAAACAAGTTCAAATTCAAGAAACACCAGCGCCACATATCTTTAAAACCTCCGCGATTCTTGGTCAAATTGCTCAATCTCTTGAAAAAGGTGAGATTCAGCTAAAATACCAGCAGCTTTATGACAAACAAGATAGCAATTTAAATACCTATGAAGTCAGTAGCGGTTTTATTTTTGAAAATCAGTGGAAAAAAGTAAGTAATTTAATTGATTTAGATGATGATATTGAACTTTCAATTAAATTAGATCGCTGGATTTTAGTTGAAGCATGTAAGCAATTACATAACTTTATCACTCAATATCCAGAAGCAAAATTAATCGTCAATTTAAATCGTCATGTGCTGTTCCATGACAAACAGTTCCCTGAGCTTATTTCTAAACTATTGACCATTGTTGGAAGCCGCCAATCTCATCCACTGATTTTACAATTTGATGAAGAAGATATTGCAAAAAATATCTTAGAAACTCAAAAGCAAATTAGCGTTTTACGTGATCATGGTGCCGAAATTTCAATTCGACGTTTTGGTTCGAGCATTTCAAGTGAAGCAATCTTAAAACAATTGGATGTGAGCTTAGTAACGCTGGATGAGAAGTTTACAAAGCAGCTCAATAGTGATGCGACTATGACGCAATTCCAGCATACCCTTGAAAAATATCATGCAATCAAGCCAATTGAATTGCTATTGAAAAATCTAAATGATATGAACTCTTTTGCAAATGCGTGGAATGTAGATGTCAGATTCTTGCAAGGTGAATATTTCCAAAAGAAACTGGATCACTTGACTGATGTTCAAGATCAATAAATTCTAATACTAAAAAAGGTTGAGTGTTTTAAATGCTCAACCTTTTTTTTAAATCTATCACTTTGTCTAATCCTGAAATAAATCAATACGAGATAAAATTCAGCAACAAAAAAACGGGCTAAAGCCCGTTTTTTATGTTTTGTCGTATTAACGCTTAACAGAACGTGACATACCAGCAAAACGTTGTTTGAATTTATCGATACGGCCGCCAGTATCAACATTCTTCTGTTTACCAGTATAGAATGGGTGGCAAGCTGAACATACGTCTAGATAAAGTGTTTCTTTACCTAAAGCTGAACGAGTTTCGATAACGTTACCACATGAACAAGTAGCAACTAATTTTTCGTATTTTGGGTGAATATCGGCACGCATGGTCGATTCTCCTAAGTTAAGAAAGGTTTAGCTGTCATCGCAATTAACCACTCTCAAAATCTAATAAAACTTTGAGGAAAGCAGATTTAAATTAAAAACCAGCAGGTTAACACCACAACAGACCATTTCTTTTGGCCCACCGAGACTATAAGCGTCAGAGCTAAGCACAACAAGTGGGCAAGATTATACTCGAAATATTTATAAATTGCGAGCCAATCGATACTAATTTATTCGTCAGGATGCTTTTGCTTAGACCAGTAGTTTGCAATCACCCCACAAACCATTAACTGGATTTGATGGAAAATCATAATCGGTAACACAATCATACCTAAAGGTTGCCCAATAAATAAAATCTGCGCCATAGGCACACCACTGGCAAGGGTTTTCTTCGATCCACAGAAGAAGATTGAAATCTGATCTGCTTTGCTAAATCCAAGCCATTTTGGAACATACAACGCCAACAGCATAATCACCGTGAGTAGAATCGAACATGCCAAGGTGAGGTAAATCAATGTAGATAAGCTGACCTGATGCCATAAACCTGCCACCACTGCCCCACTAAATGCACCATAAACCACCATCAAAATCGAGCCTTGATCAAAAACTTTGACGATCTTTGGCATTTTCTGCATCAATGGAAATACATAGGGGCGTAATAGTTGCCCTAAAACAAATGGAACTAATAACAACAAGGTAATTTCGATAATAGAAGAAGTTGGATCGTAATTATGCTTAGATTGACCGAAAATAAATATGCTCACCAAAATCGGAGTAATAAACATACCGATCAGGTTTGAAAATGAGGCACTGCAAACAGCCGCTGCCACGTTCCCTTTTGCAACAGAGGTAAATGCAATTGACGATTGTACTGTCGACGGCAAAAAGCACATAAACAGAAAACCCCAATACAACTGTTGACCCAGCAAAGGTTCAAGCACAGGTTTTGCCATTAGTCCCAATAAAGGAAAAACTAAAAAGGTAAAAGCAAAAACCAATCCATGCAATTTCCAATGCAAAATCCCCTCAATCACGGCTTCACGTGATAATTTTGCGCCATGTAGGAAAAATAAAATCGCAATCGCAATTGTGGTGATTTTTCCAAAGATAAGCGCTGCCTGACCTGAAATCGGTAAAATAGAAGCTAAAACCACCATCGCGATTAAAAGTATCGTAAAGCGATCCAATGCTAATAATTTCAACATTTTCATAAGCAACGTCCTGTATTTTAAACATGAAAAAGCCCAGTAGTTAAATTTTACTATCGGGTAAAATTCAATCTTACTGAGCGAAATAAATAAAGCTACTCATTTGGCTAAATGTTCACTATTTATTTACGACACATATCAAGTTAATTTAGTGCTTTTTAAAACCATAAATCAACATAAAAGCACCCTCATCCTAACCTTCTCCCATAGGGAGAAGGAACTTTCAATACCAATATAATTCACTCCACATGATCATTTTTTGATTTATGAAAGATCTTTATTGATATGTCTTTGCCAAATAAACAATAGCCCCGCATCATTTTTAAATGATCAATTATTTCGTGCATCTTGATCTTGTTGGATCAATTCAATTTTATAGCCATCTGGATCTTCAACAAAAGCAATGACTGTGACACCACCTTTCATAGGTCCAGCTTCACGTACCACATTACCACCACGTGCTTTGATCTCTTCACAGGCTTTATAGGCATCATCGACACCAATGGCAATATGTCCATAAGCATTACCTAATTCATAACTTGCAGTATCCCAATTATGGGTAAGCTCTAATACAGTATGATACTCTTCATCACCATAACCCACAAATGCTAAAGTAAACCGCCCTTCTTCATAATCACGTTTACGAAGTAATGTCATACCGAGAACTTCAGTATAGAACGCTAAAGATTGTTCTAAATTGCCTACTCGTAACATGGTATGCAACATGCGCATGATTTATTTTCCTGTTTGATCAGATATCATCTGCCAATATAGGCAATACAGTTCAATATTTCAATTTATCTATATTTCAGCTGATCAATGATGTCGTCTTCTGGATTATTTTTAAGCAATAACCGCTTATTTTAGATGAACACTACAGCTTTATCTTTCGAATAAGCTGTTTGAATGTGTTAGCAATCCAATGATTCAAATTCTCATCCTGTTAAAAAAGCCTACTTTATCTATAAGATAAAATAGGCTCTTGCGATCATCATAAATCTATCTTGAGTAATTCAGTCGCTTACTCGATAGATTGATTCACCTTTTGCGCTTGATGTTCTCGCAATAATTTTCCAACCCATAGCACAAGCAATAGAATCGGAATACCAATTAAGGTGGTCATTAAAAAGAATTTAGGATAACCAATGTGGGTGACAATTGTTCCAGAATACCCGCCCAAAATCTTAGGTGTAAGCGTCATCAATGAACTAAAGATCGCATATTGAACTGCTGTAAATGACACACTGGTCAAACTAGACAAGAACGCAATAAATGCTGCACCAGCTAAACCAGAAGCTAAATTATCGACAACAATGGCAAAATACAGCCAACCAGAACTATATTTCTCAATCACTTTACCCTTAATCTCAACGGCTGCAGATGAATCCGCTTTGATTACTGGAATTGCTTGAACATCTACATCGATATCACTTTTTATCGTTGTTAATTGATAGCTTTGTTGAGTACTTAATGCTGCTTGTGCGTGTTGATAATTGACCACGGCGATCACGTTTTTTGAGCCAGAAGCATATAAGGCTTTACCCTCAATCGCACCACTAAACAAACCATCTTTATCTAATTTTGCAGGATATGTTTTGCCATCGAGTTTAAGGGTAATCGGCTGATCTGGATTAAGCTCAGATACAGGTATTCCTGCAATCTGCCCCTTAACCACAATACTTTGCTTTGCTTCTGTTTCAGACAATTGATTGTCACTGGTAATAGGCAACAATTGAATTTGGGGCTTGGCATTTTCTTTTAAATAGGGCACCGTATATTCATTCGCGACAGCCTGATCAACCAATGCTGCTTTGATATGAATGGTATTTTCCCCTAACAAGTCCTGACCAGGCACAGAAACTTTCCAATAGCCTACTTCATCAGGTTGAGCTTGAAATTTCTTATCGCCAATCTGTACAGATACAGCTTGCATTGGTGCACCCGATTTTACCAACCCGATAAAGATCAAATTGGTTGAACTTGCTAAAACAGCACCAACAAACATCAATTTCATAATGTTCATACGTTGCGCAAGTAAGCCACCTAAAAAACCACCCAATAGGCTAAAAATAACCCCGTAAATTTTAACGGCTTCTGCAATTTGCTCTTTGGTAAAGTTTAAATCTTGATAGAAAACATTCGAAATAACACCCGCAATAATGTCTGAAATTCGATAAAAACCGATCAATAACAGTAAAACCAATGCTAGCTTTACCCCATAACGCTTAAAAAAATCAGCAATCGGGTTAACCCAAGTCTCATAGGCCATCTTTTTATTGACCACACCAAAACGAATCAACGATGTTGCAACAAGAATTGCACCGAGACCTGAACCGAAAAAGCGTACTGCTTCCATTAAAAACTTCAGCAAGTTGTCTTCGACTTGCCAAGTCGCTTGCAGATATTGAACCATGTCATCGGAGTAAATATATAAACAAACAAAACTCGCCACAGCCAAGATAAAGACCAAAACTAAACGATAGTAATCAATATTTTTATAGTGTTTATCAACTCGATTAACCAAGGGTTCTCGGATTACTAAAGTGGTGATAATGCCCACTAGCATCACCAGCGCCATCGTTAAATAAGTATATTTCCACGCTTCATAAATATAGTTCCCTTTTGCAGTCCCCAAAGAAGCAGCAAGAAATAAAGCGCCCGCTCCGGCTAGAATCATCCCTAAACGATAGCCTGCGTTATAGGTCGATGCCAACACCGTTTGCATCTCGGTTTCAGCCAGCTCGATTCGATAGGCATCAATCACAATATCTTGTGTTGCTGCGGAAAAACCCAGTAATACTGCCCCCACAGCCATTTGGTAAATATAACTTTGGCCCAAAGCGGGATCAGAAAACGCCATAATACAGATCGCACAGATAATCAGTACTTGTGCAATCAACAACCAAGCACGGCGCCGACCCAGTTTTTTGGTGAGTATCGGGACGGGTAATTCATCAATCAGCGGTGCCCATACAAATTTAAAAGAATAGCCCAGCGCGGCCCAACTAAAAAAAGTCACTGCACTTTTTTCAATTCCAGCCTCACCCAACCATAAAGATAAACTTGAGAAAATGAGCAGAATTGGAATACCTGCCGAAAATCCAAGAAAGAGCATAATTGCAGCACGCCGATCGATAAAAGCGGCAAAAGCAGATTTCCATCCATTTTTTGCTGTGGAATTCTGCTCAGCTGATTGCTGAGATAATTGCGTTGTCATTGCGTTGTTATTTTCTGAAAAATGAAATAGTGCTATTCAACCGCTTAATGCTTAGAGTTTCAATCACTTTTATGCAACTGATGAGCGCTTTTACAGATATTTCCGCTTTTGGCGCTTGATCTTTACCCCCAATCCTGTATACCTTTAACTTTTCAACCCATATAAGTTTTGGATTTCACCTGTGACCCAAAGACACGATCAATTAAGCTCTACTACTGTTTCAATTACGACGACTGCAACCCCAATACAAAAAACTGAAACGATTTTTCCATCTGCTTTTGATCAAACGGAAATTCAAAACACGTTGACACAAACCGCATTAAAATCAGAACAACTGACGCATATCCCCAATCTGAGCAAGATTCCTACGTCAACCAAGCGAATCAAGCCCTTAAATAATTTCTTAGGGCAAGATCGCGCTAGAGCCTCTGTAGAAGCAGGGATTGCATTACCTTATTCAGGCTACAACATTTTTGCTGTGGGTACGGCAGGTCTTGGCAAAAGAACCATGATCAAGCGCCTGCTGCAACAACATGCCAAAACCATGCAAACGCCTGATGATTGGGTCTATGTTTATAATTTTAAAAATGCACGACAACCGATTGCACTACGTTTTCAAGCAGGCCAAGGCAGTAAGTTTCAAGCTTTAATCCACCAAGCATGGCAAACCATTCTCAAGCAACTTGAACGTCGCTTTAGTGCAGAAACGTATCACAATCGTATTGAACGCATTCGTCAAATTACGGGGAATGAGCAACAACTCGCTTTAGTTGAACTGACCAAAGAAGGCGAAGACCTCGACCTAAAACTGATTAATCGTAACGATGAACATATTTTTGTGCCGATCCATGTCAAAGATGACAAAGTATTGGAAATGTCACAGGAAGATATTAATGCGCTTGACAGTAAACAGCGCGCAGAAATTAATTCCAATATGCGTTATATGGATAAAAAGCTTGAGCGCCTTGGTCTACAACTCGGCGATTTGGAAGATGATGCACGTGATCAAGTTTCTGAACTGAATCGTGATATCGCCAAACAAGTGGTGATTCCTCGTATAGATTTGATTTTAAGTAAATTTAAAACCGTACACGGACTCGATCAATACTTAAAGCATTTTGCTGCAGATATCATTGAAAATGTTGAAACGATTTTAGATCAAGAAGGTGAAGAGTTCTCTCCTGCTTTATTTAATCGGGTGCCTTCACGTTACCAAGCTAATGTTGTGGTGAGCAATAAGCCAAACTCTGGTGCACCAGTTATTTTTGAAGACTTCCCAACACACTATAATTTACTGGGACATGTTGAACAGCTGACGCAAAACGGCACCATCACCACCGACTTTACTCTGATTCGCCCAGGCTCATTGCATCAAGCCAATGGTGGTTTTTTAATTTTAGAAGCAGAACAGCTGTTAGAACAGCCTTATGCATGGCAAGGGCTAAAACGTGCATTAAAATCAGGACAATTAAAGCTGTCTTCTCTTGAGCACATGCTGACTTTAACTGGCAGTATTTCAATTGAGCCTGCATCTGTGCCGCTCAACTTAAAAGTGGTTTTATTGGCAGAACCTGAAATTTATTATGAAATTTTAGAACTAGAGCCAGAATTAGGCAGTGTTTTTAAAATTCGTGCTGATTTTACCGATACCCTGCAACGTAATGATGATAATGAACAAGCTTATATGCAACTGATTGCAGACTATGTTCAACAAGACAAATTACTGCCTTTTGATCGCTCAGCATTGGCGGCATTACTAACAGATTCAAGTCGCCAAGCTGAAGACCAGAGTTCATTGTCTCTACATGCTTTGACCCTAGGTGACTTGATCCGTGAATCTCATCATCACGCTGCACAGTCAGATGAAAAGTTAGTCACCTCTCATCATATCAACACTGCCCTTAAACATCGTCAATATCGCTTAGGCTATTTAAGAGAACTCTATTGGCAAGACTTGTCACGTGGTACCCAACTGATTGAGACACGTGGCCATCGCTTGGGTCAGATCAATGCTTTATCCGTGATCCACTATGCTGATGTTGAGTTTGGTCTACCTTCACGCTTAACCGCTTCTGTATACCAAGGTGGCGGTGACATTCTAGATATTGAACGCAGTGTAGAACTTGGTGGTTCATTACATGCCAAAGGTGTCTTGCTGATGTCGAGCTTCTTAAAGGCTCATTTTGGTCGTGAACAGATTTTGCATTTCTCTGCTGCCCTCGCCTTTGAACAAAGTTATGGTCAAGTGGATGGTGACAGTGCCACGGTTGCAGAACTATCTGCATTGATTTCCGCAATCTGCCAATTGCCTATTGATCAATCGTGGGCGATCACAGGTTCGATGAACCAATTGGGTCAAGTTCAGCCTATTGGTGGGGTCAATGCAAAAATTGAAGGATTCTTCGATGCATGCAAACTCCAAGGATTAACAGGCAAACAAGGGGTGATTATTCCACGTCAGAATATGCAGCATTTAATGCTTCGCCATGATGTGATTGAGGCTGTCAATGAGGGGCAATTCCATATACATGCAATTGACACCATTGATCAAGCTTTAGAAATCCTAATGGCACGTCCTGTTGGAACATTAGACAAGAAAGGTCGTTATACCAAAGGTTCAATCTATGCAGCAGTGATGGCACAGCTTGAATATTGGCAAGCCTTGGAAGATGGCGTTGAAATAGAGCAAAAGCCAAAGAAAAAGAAAAAGAAAAAAAAGAACAAAGGAAAAAAACAGAAAAAGGCAGAAGCTGAATCAGCAAGCATCATTACTGACGAAAACCAAACTGAAGTTGCGGCAAAACAAAATAAGCACAAGTCAGCTTAAGTTGCTTCTTGGCTAAACTTCAGATAGACAAAGCTTTGAATATTCAAAGCTTTGTCTAATTTATTCTGATAATTTGTTAAATATTCAAAACAAACAAAGATTGAAACAGTGCATCAGTCACGACATAATCTCGTCTAGGCAACTGATCAGTTCAGCCAAGTGAAAACAACATAAAGCTTAGCCAATAAAAAAGCACCTTCTGGTGCTTTTTCTACATCATCTACTTATTAAGCATCTGCTGCTGGGCTATATTGCTCAATCAATGGTTTTAATTCACCATTTTGGAACATTTCTAGCATAATGTCGCTACCGCCAATCAATTCGCCATTAATCCACAATTGCGGGAATGTAGGCCAATTTGCAATTTGTGGCAAAGTTGCACGAATATCTGGATTTTCCAAGATATTTACATAAGCAAATGGACGACCAATTTGGCTAAGTGCTTCAACTGCACGTGCAGAAAAACCACATTGTGGGAATTGCGGAGTACCTTTCATATAAAGAAGTACTGCATGTTTAGCTATTTGATCGCGAATTAACGCTTCTGTATCACGCGCTTGTTCAGTCATTGATTAAATCCTCAACTCATCTGCCTGCATTATACCTAAATCCACAATAAAGAATATGTCTAGACGATTATTTCCAATTTTATTTATATTAAAGCTTTAAATCTTGCGCATATTTTGGTTAGATAATCCTTTACCCTTTCCACTCCTAACAGATAAGAGTTAGTTATGAATAACATTACCCTCGCTCCGGTACAAACTGATCAACCTTCACATTTGATGCCTGTATTCAGCCGTCAACCGATCAGCTTTGTCCGAGGACGAGGTTCTTATCTTTATACTGAAAATGGTACAGAGTATTTAGATGCATTGACAGGTATTGCCGTGTGTGGCTTAGGACATGCTCATCCTGTGCTGGCAGAGGCTATTGCAGAACAAGCGGCTACATTAATCCATACCAGCAATATTTACGAAGTCGCTTGGCAAACTGCAGCAGCGCAAAAGCTGGCTGAAGTTTCGGGTATGGAAGAAATCTTTTTCTCAAACAGTGGTGCAGAATCAAATGAAGGTGCAATTAAAATTGCACGTAAATTTGGTCACTTACAGGGTGTTTCTAATCCCAAAATCATTGTTGCGGATCAATCATTCCATGGTCGTACCCTTGCAACGCTTTCAGCTACGGGCAATAAAAAGGTTCAAGAAGGTTTTGCACCATTAGTTGAAGGCTTTATTCGTGTGCCTTTTGGCGATGTAGAAGCCATTGAAGAAGCCGCTATTCAGCATCCTGACATTGTGGCAATTCTGGTCGAACCGATCCAAGGTGAAGGCGGTGTCAATACCGCACCTCAAGGCTTTAGCTACCTTGAAGATATTCGTCGTATTTGTAATCAACATAATTGGTTAATGATGCTAGATGAAGTCCAAACAGGTAATGGTCGTACCGGTAAATACTTTGCTTATCAACATACCAATATTATTCCAGATGTTTTAACCACAGCAAAAGGCCTAGGAAATGGTTTCCCAATTGGTGCTGTGATGACACAAGGTCGTGGTGTTGGGGTACTTGCTGCGGGAAATCACGGCTCTACTTATAGTGGTACGCATTTAGGCTCACGCGTTGTCTACACAGTGATTGACTTGATCCAAAAAGAAAACATCGTTGCAAATGCTGCTGAAATTGGAGCATATCTGGTCGATCAGTTCCGTGCTCAACTTGTAGAGCAAAATGTGATTGTGCGTGGTTTCGGTATGATGATTGGTATCGAATTACCTAAAGACTGTGCCGAATTAGTAAACATTGCACGTGATAAGCATCATTTAATTATTAACGTTACTTCAGGCAATGTGGTGCGTTTACTGCCGGCTTTGAATATGAATCATCAACAAGCAGATGATTTATTAAAACGCTTAGTGCCTGCAATTAAAGAGTTCCTTGCCTAAGTGTGTATAAACGCTTTAAGAGATTAACCTGTTAATCTCTTTTTGTTTCATCATCATTGCGTATAAAATTGCAGATATAGAAAAGCCGCTTTAAAGCGGCTTTTTTATTAGAACTTATTAGAATTAGAACTTTGACTTTATGAAGCTTCTTGGAAAATTCTACCACCAGGTAACTGGCTAAAATATTGTTTCAAAGCATCCAAACAACGATGAATTTTCATCGGCTGCTGTTCACGCTTTAAGGTCACAGCACTTAAAGTGAAAGTTGGTAATTTCCACTCTGGAAGCACTTCAACCAATGTTCCGTTCATTAATTCTTTTTGCACATCTAAATAAAGGATTCGTGCAATACCATGCCCATGTTGGCACAATGATTTTGCAACAAATACGTTATTTGTCTGAAGACGATGCTTCATTTCTAAATTAACAACTTCACCTGTTGCACCATGCTGAAATGAAAAATGTTGAGAATTTTTCATGATATTTATCGGAATCAAATCATGATTCTGTAAATCTTCAGGACGTGAAATAGGTGCTGTTTGATTTAAATAACTTGGCGATGCAACTAAGATCTGATCGACTCGTGCAAGTGGCATACAACTCAAGTTATTCGCATCTTCGATTTTTGAAGACATGCGAATAGCAATATCTATACGCTCTTGAATCAAGTCAATATATTGGTTATCTGCTTCAAAATGAACCATCAAACCTCTATGTGCAGACATCCAATGCGATAAAGCAGGAACAACATGTGTTGCTCCTATTTCTGGGGTTGTCGCAATACGCAAATCCCCAACTAAATCATCGCGCAACTCATTAATGCGGATTTTTCCACGCTCTGCGGCAGCGAGCATTTCTTGACAACTGTGGAAAAAAGCTTGACCAGCCTCAGTTAAACTCAGCTTTCGCGTAGAACGATGTAGAAGTGTCACTTCCATTTCATGTTCTAGAGATCTAATTTGCTGACTAACCGCACTAGTCGTAATGCCAAGGTCACGCGCGGCACCACTAAAAGAGCTTTTTTCAACAACACAAGCAAATACACCCATTGCCCGAAGTTGATCTAACATAAATTTCCCTCTGAAATTATGAGCTGTTTCACACTTTTTTGTTCAAAACAACTCATTGTATTATACGAAGAAAATTACACTTTGCATTAAAATATTTAATTTATTGGTAAAATATTTGCTGGGTTTATCGGTTTGCCATCTAAACGTACCTGAAACTCCAACATGGTACTGCTAGCGCCTGAAGATCCCATCTCTGCAATCTTCTGTCCTGCTGTCACAGTTTGACCACTTTTCACCAACATTTTGCTGTTATGAGCATATGCAGTAATGTAACCATCAATATGTTTTACTAAGACAAGATTACCATATTCTTTTAATCCATCTGCAGCATAAACCACCTGTCCATCTGCTGCGGCAAAAATTGGATCACCTTGATTCCCTCCAAAACGTATTCCTTTAATATTATTCGCAATATTATAATTTGCAATAACAGATCCATTTGATGGTTTTACCCATCTCAATTGAGTTGATTGTACTGTCGTCGTCGTTTGTACAGGCGGTGGCGTTACTGACTGAGCCGTCGTTGTGCCAGTTGGCGACGTCGGCTGCTGCGTTGGTAACTTAATCGTTTGGCGTTGAATTTGTGGTTCATTGCTCGTCAACGGTTTCGTTGTAGATCTGGTGACATTACCCCCACCTTTTTTCAAACGTAATGACTGCCCTACATAAATTCGATAAGGCGCAGCAATATCATTCATTTCAGCAACACTGAGATAACTCAAACCATAACGCATAGAGATTGCACTTAGGGTATCACCAGAACGAACTGTGTAATAGTCAGGTGCAACAGCATAACGTGTAGGGTTATTAATTTGAGGCTTCGATGCACACCCAGTCACCACTATGGTAGAGGTGATTGCTATTGTGGACAAAATGATTTTCATCCATCGCTTAGGCATTTGAATTGGAAGTGTTGATCGAGCCAAAAGCATTGATTTCCCTCTCTACAATCTTAAAATTTAAAAATATTTGCTTAAGATTAGCAAAATACACACGTATTTCACTGTTTAACAGTGCTTTTTCACAAAGTTATAACACTCATACATCAAAATGACTATGTGAGAGTTGTGATTGTAGTGTTTCAAGAATTGTGTAATTGGTTGCATCCATCTGAATTGGCGTAATACTGACACAACCATTGGCAATGGCAAAAAAGTCAGATTGCAGGTTTTGTGCGTTTTTTTGGGGATCTGTCACCGCTTCACCCGCCAAACCAATCCAATAGACTTGACGACCACGCGGGTCAACCTGACTGGTCATTGGTTTTGATTGTATGCGACGACCCTGATACGTAATTTGAGCCCCTAAAATTTCTGCGACATCTGGGATATTGATATTTAAGATATGTCGTGGAGGCAGTTCAGGTAATCCTTTGGCAATAAAGTTGTAAACCCAGTTTGCGGCTTGCGCATAATCTTCAGGGTGGTCATAGGAACGTACATTACTGCCTGCCAATGAAACTGCGATTGCAGGCTGTTTCATCAAACGCCCTTCAAATGCCGCCCCCACAGTTCCAGAATAAAGGACATCGTCACCTAAATTCGCACCACTATTGATTCCACTGACAACTAAATCAAACTCAAAATCAAATAAACCATTCATGGACAAATAAACACAATCAGCAGGTGTGCCGTTTACTGCCCACATATCTGGTGCAACTTGAATCGGTCGAAGTGGTCGATCTAGGGTTAATGCACTTGAAAAACCACTGCGCTCACTTTCTGGCGCAACAATAACAACTCGACCTAATGGTCGTAATGCTTTTGCTAAAGCTTGAATACCTGGTGCAAAAACACCATCATCATTGGCAACTAAAATATTCACTAAAAAGTTCTCTGACTAAAAAATATTAAATGACTGCCGAGTAATTTAATTCAAATTTATTGAACAATTATATATAGTTACTTACTCAATTTTAAATCTAATTTGTGACTATAAAGATGATTACACGTTCTCTTACTCGTACTATTTCTATCGCACTCATCACACTTTGCGCACAATCTGCATTTTCAGAAACATTAACTTCACAAGAATCTGATCGAATTGTGAAAGAAGATATTGCCGCTACACAGGTGCTTGCCGAAGTTTGCCCAGCGTTAATTGGAAACAACCCTGCATTTCAAACTAAAATCGGAAGTTTAACCCAAACCTTATTAAAGGATTTGTCTAAACCTACAACATTGACTCAGCTTCAACAAGATCCAGAATACCAAACCGTACTCAAAGAAGCACAAACCAGTGCCAAAGAAGTTGATCAAGCTGAACACAAAGCAGTATGTGCAGATGTACTTGAACTTCCACACTAACATAAGATAAAAAACCTCCCCCCAATGCGATGTTAAAAAACCCTTTTTTGACATCTTTTGCATTGTTCAGTTTGCGAAAATTTCAAATAAATCTACAACATCGATACACTTTCTCTATATTTTTCACAGTTTTTACGTTTAATCTATGCAGGTTCTCAAATTAAAAATTGATTAGGTTATTTATGCGTATGACTTTAAAAATGCTTACATTAAGCCTTGTTTCAGCAAGTGGTTTGTTTATGACCCATGCTTTTGCCGCATCTGACAAAATCGAAGTCACACAGCAACAAGTATCTAAAGAAGAATTGGCTGCAATTTATGTATTGTCGGATATCTGCCCGAGTCTAATTAAAACAGATGCTGCGTTTAATAAAGGTTTTGATCACTTGCTTAAAGACTATATGCCTAATGACAAAGATCCTAAAGCAACCTTAAAATCACTTGCCAAGCAAAAAGATTTCCAAAGAGCATTAAAAGAAGCAAAAAGTGATGCTAAAAAAGCGGGTGATACTGAAAACACAGCAATTTGTAATGACATTAGTAACTATCAGTCATAACGATTTCTGCAATTTATTCAACAAATATTGAATTAGTTACAATAAGTAAGAAATAAGCCGACTTTCCTTATAGAAGTCGGCTTTGCTTTGCCCTAAAATGCTAGCCTGTTTGTGCTCATATAACGATTGGAACGACCTAGAATGACTCGAAAAAGCGCCATTGCTGCATTATTACTTTTACCTTCATTTTCTTATGCAGCAACCGTCTTAACAACTCCGCCAGAATTAAATAATAAATCGTATGTCTTAATGGACTATGAGACAGGTCAAATTCTTGCATCGAAGAATGAAAATGAAAAATTAGCACCTGCTTCGATGACGAAAATGATGACGAGTTACATCATTGAGCAAAAACTTCTTAAAGGCGAACTGACCGAAAGTGAAAAAGTTCGCATGAATGAGTCTGCATGGTGTCGTGGTAGCAGTACTGAATCTTGTATGTATGTGCCGTTAAATGGTACTGCAACAGTTTTAGAAATGTTACGAGGCATTATTATCCAGTCGGGTAATGATGCATCTAAAGCAATGGCTGAACATGTTTCAGGTAATGAAGGTTCATTTGCCTATGCAATGAACCAAGAAGCCAAACGTGTGGGCATGGTCAATACACACTTTATCAATGCAACAGGTATGCCTGCTGAAGGTCATTACTCCACTGCAAAAGATATGGCGGTACTTGCTAAACATATCATTCATGACAGTTCAAAATATTATCCTATTTATTCTGAAAAAGAATTTACCTTCAACGGGATTAAACAAGGTAACCGTAATGCCTTGCTTTATACTGACCCAAGTGTTGATGGCTTAAAAACAGGTCATACAGAGGAAGCTGGTTATTGCTTAACCACATCTTCAAAACGCGGTCCAATGCGTTTGATTTCAGTGATTTTTGGTGCACCGTCTATGAATGAACGTGCGAGCCAAACACGTTCATTGTTATCTTGGGGTTATTCAAACTTTGAAACGGTCAGCGTTCAACCTGCAAATCAAGTGCTTGCTAAAGCAAAAGTTTATTTTGGTAAAGAAAATGATGTACAAATTGGTTTAGCTGAAAACTTCAATGTGACCATGCCTAAAGGTCAAGCCAATGCAATCAAAACACAAGTCACTGTTCAACCCAACTTAAATGCACCATTAAAACAAGGTCAAGTCGTTGGTAAATTAACAGCAACCTTAGATGGTAAAGTGATTGCTGAAAAACCATTAGTGGCTTTAAAAGCTGTAGAAGAAGCAGGCTTCTTCTCTCGCTTAATCGACCATATCAAAATGTTCTTTAGCAACTTGTTCTAAGTTATTCGCTTAAACCTAATATTGAATCTATTAGACTAAAGCACAGGCATCCTGATCACAGATTTGGATGCCTTTTTAATTTATACTCGGTAAAAATACACTGGTTAAATTTGCTTTTGACATGGAAGCCAACATGAAAAAAAATATTCGTTCGTATTTAAGTCATCATCCTAAAATTGATTCAACTTGTTATATTGACGATCTCTCCGTTGTGATCGGTGAAGTAACTTTGGCGGAGAATGTATCTGTTTGGCCTTTTGCAGTGATTCGTGCTGATGTCAATCACATCAAAATTGGTCGTTATTCTAATGTACAAGACCATTGCATGTTACATGTCAGTCATAAAAATGATGCTAAACCCAATGGCTCACCTTTAGTGATTGGGGAAGATGTGACCATTGGACATCATGTCACCTTACATGGTTGTACCATTGGCAACCGTGTTTTAGTGGGAATTAATACCATTGTTCTAGATGATGTAGTGATTGAAGATGATGTCATGATTGGTGCGGGCTCACTGGTTCCACCGCGTAAGCGCTTAGAAAGTGGTTACCTCTATGTGGGAAGCCCAGTACAAAAGGTTCGACCTTTAACTGATAAAGAAAAGGAATTTTTGCCTTATTCCGCAAGACACTATGTCAAAGTAGCAAATCAATATTTAGAAGCGAATGATTAGGGATACAACAAACATATAAACATCTTTTAAAGCATATTGATTATTTGAATTAAGTGGTTCAAGTCGACTTCGTTCCACTGAAGCACAGTGGAATGAAGCCTATATTTTTTAGATCAAATTTCTATTTTGAAACATTGTAGTATTTGGTTAATTCTTCAAATACTGGTGCTTTGACATTATCTTTTAAGATATATCGAGTAATCACACCTTGATCTGTATGTATTTCCATAAAGATATTTTGAGAACTTTTAAAGTCCCCCATAAGATTGACTGGAATAAGCACACTGTTGCGAGAGCGATTTGCCTTAAAAGCAAAATCAATTTCAGTTGGTCCAATCACATTAAATGAGTGACTTTTTGCGCCATCACTAAATACAACTTTTTCAATATTATATTTTGTATAGGCACTATTTAAGCTAAGTTTCACTTTTAAAAAATCTTTATGTGTCTCATTCCACACTACGGTGACGATTGGACAAAGCTCATTTGGCTGACAAATTAATAATCCCTGCGTACCTAAATTTGAAGTAGCGTCATTAGGATTTGAAGCACACCCAGTAATTAGTAATACACTGAAAGGTATACATAATAATTTCTTTATCATACTTTTTTAAATCCTATTGTATGCCCAAAAATTGAAATGGTGGAGCGACCTTAAAAGAAGAATTAGCCTTACCTGCATAAACTTTTGCTTGATCAGCACCCAACTCAAGCTTTCTGGTTTGACCATCTTTAAAATCAATCTCTTTTAAGTCTACCCAAAAAACATTTGGTGATACAGCAGATTCAAAAAAATAAAGTCCTCGCTTATGATCTACCACTGTACGCCAACGTGTAGAGGAGATATTTGGCTCTTCTTCTGTATTGAGTCCAAACGGAACAGATGTGTTACGTATCACGCTAAATACACTTGCTAAAGAATATTCAGGTGTCGCATCTTTAGGAATCGCATTAATATAAAAAGACGCTCTTGCAAACCGATCTGCAGCTCGATTGGTCCCAGGTAACATCGTTGTTCCACCAATTTGTTTCCAATATGTATTTAACGCCAATTGCTGATCAAAGGTTGGAGAGTTTGTCATCACTTGATATTGTCGATTATGATGGATGACCTGCTTACCACCAATGTATTCAATAATAGCACTGTCACCCGTTGCATCTGAAATTGATAAATGCAGAGTCGCTAGTCTTTTTTCACCTGGCACTTGATCTGTTACTATCATAAACGGCTCTTGTGCTAAAGCCTGAATTGCTTCATCTACTGTTGCATAGTTATCTAAAACATACTGCGCCCAAAGTGAGATACTTAATGGCGGTTTTTTATTGTTTTTAACATTTGGATATTCAGACTCAACCAGCCAAAGTAAATTTGCAGCCAAACCCTTTTCATTCACACCATCTGTTGTTGAAATATCATAACCTGTTGCGACAACACTGCCATATTTAGATGTCCATTGAATCGATTTTGGCCCAGCCATACCACTGCGTTTTACATTATTGGGCAATATCCACAAGTTTGTTCCAACATCACTTTTCCAATCCATAGAACGTGCTGTCATCACATCATTATTGCCTAAATAAACAACCCTCGTACATGCCGTCGCCAGCTCAGCCGCAACCAAAAGCCCTGCTGCAAACAATACCTTTTTTATTGCCTTTTTCATGATTATACTCACTTATAAAATTACTAAAGTTAGACTTATTTTTGACTCAATATAAGCATATATTTCCAATAAAATATGCTTAAACTATATTTATCAAAAAAGTTTATTTCCATTCTATTTGTGATTACACATCTTTAAACGATAGATCCATGAACTAATTAATTTTGGATAACCATACCTATTCAACGAAGCATCCAATAAAACCAAATTGAATAAACACACTATTAACAGGAAAAATAAATAATTGTTAAGTTTAATAAAATTTTATATATACGTATTTTTTATCATATGTTTCAATCATAGTAAATGCCTTATTCGGGTATTTATTGTACAAAAATAAATTAAATGCCATTCACCATAAAACCAATAACTTTGAAATATTTACTTATGAGTTGCTACCTCTATCTATTGGTCATTACTGATAAGAATTAAAATAATAAAAAAAATTATTTCATAAATTGATGTCACATTTAATTGCATTTAGAGATCAAGATATAAGAATATTTTTATTAAACTTTTTACATGAAGTATCACAAAAAAACCATGGGATAAATCTTTCCTTTATAAAATAAGCAAATAAAAATTTAAAAAAAAATAAACAAAACTCGACCATGAGGTATTTTTAAACAGGCTATAGATATAAATCCTTTTAGGGTGATCAAAGAAAACCCTTATGAACATAGCCACCACGCGCTAAATTTTGTAGAATAATACTTTATCTCCCTTGGTGCTGGTCATGACCGCTTGGACACCCCACGTTACTGTTGCGACAGTTGTAGAAAAAGATGGAAAATTTCTTTTTGTAGAAGAATATACTGAAGGTGTAAGCCATACTGTGTTCAATCAACCCGCTGGGCATGTTGAATCTGATGAAACCATTATCCAAGCTGCGTTACGTGAAACCATGGAAGAGACAGGATATGCAGTAGAAATCAATTCATTACTGGGAATCTATACCTATACCCCACCCATGTTTCCAGACCGTACCTATTTTAGATTTTGCTTTTTAGCCCATGTAACTGAATACTTTTCAGACGCGCAACTTGATACAGATATCATTGGTCCGCAATGGATGACGCTTGAAGAACTGCTTGAATCTGCTCGCGCAAGAAGCCCTTTGGTCATTAAAGCTGTACAAGACGCACTTTCTGGGCAAAAATACCCGCTTTCGCTCATCTATGAGCACCAAAACTCTCCTTTAATTTCAAATTTGGATGCCTAATCCTATGCAACAACGTGTCATCGTCGGTATGTCGGGTGGTGTAGATTCATCTGTTTCTGCTGCACTTTTACTTCAACAAGGATATCAAGTTGAAGGGCTTTTCATGAAAAACTGGGAAGAAGATGATGGCACGGAATATTGTACCGCAATGGATGACCTTGCTGACGCACAAGCTGTGTGTGACAAAATTGGGATCAAACTCCATACTGCAAATTTTGCAATGGAATATTGGGATCGCGTTTTTGAACATTTCTTAGCAGAATATGCCGCTGGGCGTACGCCAAACCCAGATATTCTGTGTAATAAAGAAATTAAATTCCGTGCGTTCTTAGATCATGCTGTCAATTTAGGCGCTGATTTTATTGCAACTGGACATTATTGTCGTCGTGGCGAAACGGCCACCAATTCAAAAGGCGATCAATATGCGCCTTTATTACGTGGTGTAGACAACAACAAAGATCAAACTTATTTTCTTCACGCGGTTCATGGTCGTGAAATCAATAAGACCTTGTTCCCTGTTGGTGAGATTGAAAAACCACAAGTACGTAAAATTGCTGAAGAACTTGGTTTAGCTACTGCCAAGAAAAAAGATTCAACGGGGATTTGCTTTATTGGTGAACGCCGTTTTAATGACTTCTTAAAACAATATTTACCGGCTCAACCTGGGAAAATTGTCTTAGATACAGGAAAAGAGGTTGGTGATCATCACGGCTTAATGTACTATACGCTCGGTCAGCGTGGTGGTATTGGTTTAGGTGGACTCAAAGGTGCAGAAGAAGGTGCTTGGTTTGTTCTACATAAAGACATCGAAGGTAATCGTCTTGTGGTTGGACAAGGCCATGAACATCCACTGATGCAGAGTACCATTTTATGGTCTGAAACAATTGACTGGGTTGCAGGTGAACAAGCGATTCCAGACACAGGTTTCCGATGCACGGCAAAAACTCGTTACCGTCAGCCTGATCAAGCATGTACAATTTATAAAGATGCAAACACGCCAAATGGTGTTCGTGTCGAATTTGATGAAGCACAGCGTGCCGTTACGCCGGGACAAAGTGTTGTTTTCTATGTCGATGAAGTCTGTTTAGGTGGAGGTGTGATTCATCATACCAATGCACCAAAACCAGATTTTATTGAGTAATGATTAAAAATTATTTAAAGGAATTTAGGCATGGTTGAGTTGCCCTTTCAACAGCCTCAAACTTTGAATCAACGCCAAAACCGAGCTTTGGCGTTAGCAGCTGTGTTTCAAGCAACACAGCTGACGCATATGACTGCAATGTCAGGACGTCAAAGCATTGGTGAAAGCGGTAATTTCTATTTTGAACAGCTCATCAAAGCCAGCCTCAATATCCGTGCCACTGCCAATTCATCAGGTCAAACTTTAGACTTCTTCAATCAATTGGCAGACATCTCCTTAGGTTTAAAAGCTTTAGAAAGTAGTATTACGCAACCTTTCTCGACATCACCGAAATCTAGAATTCCTAAAATTGCCAATGCAAAACTGCCAATGACTTATGCTATGTCATTATTGGCCTTGGAAAAAAAAGTTTATAGCAATCCAAAGTTTGTTGAAATTATTGAACAATCTCAACAAAAAATATTAAAACAGCTGTCTTTTTTTGATAATAACTATTTACATCCAAGTATCATTGCCAATTTAGCACAAACCTATGTCGACACTGCTGGTCAAATTAACCCTCGAATTCTAGTCCGTGGTAATGCAGAAGCCTTTAAAGACTCTGCACATACCAATCGTATCCGTGCCAGTTTATTCACAGGCTTACAAATGGCTCACCTATGGCGTCAATTAGGTGGTAGTTCATGGAATATGATCTTTAGCAAACGTAAACTTCTTCAAGATATTCAAGATCTTGCTCGATTACAATATCAGGTTGTTTAATTTGATACTGTTCGAGTTACGCCATTCGCTCTAATTCCAAAATTTAAGGAATCTTTATGAACGCTTTAACCGCACTTTCTCCACTAGACGGACGCTATGCAAGCAAATGCGATGCATTACGCCCTTACCTCTCTGAGTTTGGTTTAATCCATGCTCGTGTGACTGTTGAAGTGCGTTGGTTACAAGCGCTTGCGAATCGTCCTGAAATCACAGAAGTTCCAGCTTTTTCTGCTGCAACCAATACAGCTTTAGATGCCATTGTTACTCAATTTTCGGAAGATGATGCTAACCGTATTAAAGAAATTGAACGTACCACTAACCATGATGTAAAAGCGGTTGAATATTTCTTAAAAGAAAAAATTGCACATATTGATGAGCTTAAAAATGCAGGCGAATTTATTCACTTTGCTTGTACTTCAGAAGACATCAACAACCTTTCTCATGCTTTGATGTTGAAAAATGGTCGTGAAGTGTTAGTTGTTGCTATGCAACAAATTGTTGATTCTATTGTGGCTTTAGCTGAAACACATGCAGAACAACCAATGCTATCACGCACCCATGGTCAAACTGCGAGCCCAACGACTTTGGGTAAAGAAATGGCCAACGTTGCATATCGTTTAGCGCGTCAAATCAAACAATTTAAACAAGTTGAATTATTGGGCAAAATTAATGGTGCGGTAGGTAACTACAACGCGCACTACTCTGCTTATCCAGAAATCAACTGGCCTGCTCACTCACAAGCATTTGTTGAATCACTCGGTTTAACCTTCAACCCTTATACAACTCAAATCGAACCACACGATTACATCGCTGAATTATTCGATGCTTTACGTCGTTTTAACACAATTCTTATCGACTTTAACCGTGACGTTTGGGGCTATATCTCTTTAGGCTTCTTTAAACAACGTTTAAAAGAAGGTGAAGTCGGTTCTTCTACAATGCCTCACAAAGTCAATCCAATTGATTTTGAAAACTCTGAAGGTAACTTGGGCATTGCCAATGCAGTATTAGCCCACTTAGGCGAAAAATTACCAATTTCTCGTTGGCAGCGTGATCTTACCGACTCGACTGTATTACGTAACATGGGTGTTGGCTTGGCACAAAGTTTAATTGCTTTTGAAGCATGTTCAAAAGGTATTGGTAAACTTGAGCTTAATGCAGCACGTATTCTTGAAGACCTTGATCATGCTCAAGAAGTATTGGCTGAACCAATCCAAACTGTAATGCGCCGTTATGCAGTTGAAAAACCATATGAAAAATTAAAAGCATTGACTCGCGGTCAAGCGATGACACGTGACATGATGGTTGATTTTGTCAATGGCACTGAACTTGAAGCCGTACCTGCTGCTGATCGTGCACGTTTGGCTGAAATGAGCCCTGCGACTTACACGGGTAATGCTGCGGATCAAGCCAAACAAATTAAAGATTTGATTGCTAAAATCTAAGCTTTTAATCTTCTAAAAGACCTGAAAATGCGAAGCCAATGCTTCGCATTTTTTTGCTTTTTGATTACAATGCGCAGTAATAATTTTTAGAAAATACCATAATGATTTATCATGCCTTAACAAAAAAACATTGGCTTGTTCTTGCTATTCTTGCAATCGCAATCATTCTTGCCAGTATCAATCCTTTAGAATATCCATCCTACATGCTGCATCAGATTGGCACCTTGCTCATGCTGATTACCCTGTTTTTCTGTCTAAAGAAAATAGGGCTGACATTTTCATCATTTTTATTGTATATCCTCTTCTTGGTGATTCATGTCATTGCAGCACATTATCTTTATTCTTATGTGCCTTATAATGATTGGTCAATCAAATACTTACATTTTGATCTCAATCAAGCAATGGGTTGGACACGTAACATGTTTGACCGCTTTGTACACTTGTTCTATGGTTTATTCCTTTACCCATTTTTCTACCGAATTTTCCAAGTCTGGTTACCAAGCTTAAAGCCTAAAACCTTATTTTTATTGGTCATTCAATTTGTTATGGCAACCAGTTTATTTTATGAATGGATTGAATGGTGGATTGCCATTGGCCTATCTCCAGAAGAAGCTGAAAACTACAATGGGCAACAAGGTGATATATGGGATGCACATAAGGATATGTTCTTAGCCACCATTGGTGCAATCATGACAGGACTAGTCTCTTTAAAAGCTGCGACAAAAGGGAATCATCCTCAATAATACGGACTTTCCTCTCAATATACTCACTCAGCGATCAAGTTCTTGGTGAGTATAGAATCCACTGAGTTTTACTTTTGCAATCTTTGTTTATTCTCTAAGATATCGGGCAAACTGCGCTCGATCCAACCAATCAAATAGTTTAATTTTTCAGCCGCTTGTGCACCTAAAATCGTCAATTGATACTCTACTTTCGGTGGTACTTCAGGGTAAACCGTTCTCAATATAAAGCCATCTTGCTCAAGCACTTTTAATGTCTGTGCCAGCATTTTTTCGCTGATCCCCTCAATTCGATTGCGCAGTTCACTAAAACGTTGTACACCATCATTTAAACAACGTAAAACCAATACAGACCATTTGCTGGTTAAATGCTCCAATATTTCTCTAGATGGGCACTGACTGGATAAAACTTGACCAATTAAATCACTTGAAGCATAGATGCTCATAAATTCTCTCTACACAGTAATTAGCTTACTTTTAGGTACGTACTTACATATAGTAAGTTTAATGATTATGATAATAACATCAAGTTTAAAAAACATCCAATTTAAATCATATTTAAAGGTGAATTTATGAAAATCGCAATTACAGGTGCAACGGGTCAACTTGGACAATTGGTGATCCAAGCCTTACTTCAACATACTGCTGCTGAAAATATTGTGGCGCTGGTTCGAAATATAGATAAAGCACAGTCGCTCAAACAACAAGGGATTGAACTTCGCCTATTTAACTATGATCAACCTGAAACATTAATACCTGCTTTACACAATGTAGATAAATTACTTTTAATTTCAGCCAATGAAATTGGTCGTCGTACCCCACAACATAAAGCAGTTATAGATGCCGCAGTCGCAGCCAAAGTTGAACACATTGCCTATACCAGCTTACTCAATGCAACAGATAACCCACTCGGTTTAGCGCAAGAACATCGTGAAACAGAAGAACTTATTCTGCAAAGTGGTTTGAAATATACGTTTTTACGCAACAATTGGTATAGCGAAAATTATCTTGGTAACGTTAAGCATACTGCGGAAACAGGAACGCTTTACGGCAGTGCTCAAAATGGAAAAATCAGTTCAGCTTCTCGTTTAGATTATGCTGAAGCTGCAGCCAAAGTCCTTGCTTCCTCAGGACATGAAAATAAAACCTATGAGCTTGCAGGTTCAAATCATTTTACCCTTGCAGATTTAGCCTCTTATATCGCTTTGGCATCAGGTAAAACTGTACAGTATCAAGATATCAGCCCAGAAGATTATACTCAGGCGCTTCTCACAGCAGGATTACCCCAAGCACTTGTAACGGTTATTGTTGATGCAGATGTACAGACTGTAAATGGTGCAATGTATAGTGAAAGTAAAGACTTGGAACATTTGATTGGTCGTAAAACAACGCATATTCAGGATCAGGTTAAAGCTTTATTTTAGGTATTTTAAAGATGAGCATGGGCTTAAATACAAAATTTAAGCCCATGCTATACTGAGTAATTAAGGATGAATATTTTTGATAGGGAAATCGATATTCATCTCTAGATCTGCGAGGGACTGCCTTTCTGTGTTGTACATGGTTGCACGGAACACCGCAATTTTTTTCATCGTCATTGGATCATTAATATTCAGTATTGGTCTAAGTTTATGCTTAACATATAAATGAATCACTTCATCAAATTCTAAATAAACGGGTCCATCAAACATAATCTTGATCGGGACTTGATATCGTCGTTTTAACTTAAATGGCACCGAAAGTTTAATCGGAATATCCACTTTTAAAGGAAATTGAGGCAACAGTTTATTTTGATAAACCAAGTCGGTAGTTGTTTCTAATGGCATTAGCGTTTCAATCTGAATATCAGTCTCATAATCAAGCTCAACCTCAATCGGCGTTGTCACAACAAAACTTAAATTAGCCAAATATTTGCCTTTCAAAGGTAAAGCCAACTCACGGTCAATCGTCAACTCAGTATCTAAAGCGCCTTGTGCATGTGTTTGTAAATAATTCCCCACATGGATTTTTGTCGGTAAAGATTCCGACAATTGAATTTGTGCGCTTTGTGCAGAAACCTGCATTGAGGCATGAATATTCAAATATAACCAAACGCACAGTGCAATGAGCAACACGACGCTGATAAAAGTGAACAACAAATTTCGTATAGATTTAAAGATCCACATTTCCATACCACCCTATTTTAAAGCTTCGGACTGTGGTTGTTGTGGTTCTACTGGCGGATGATCGCGACGTGATAGCCTTAAACTATTGAGCGGAATTTTAAGCTGCCCTTTTTCAATTTTTACCGGTAATGTATTTTGAACATCTACTGTTGCTTGAAGTGCTGATTTAATAGGAACATTGAGGTGGCCTTGAATTGGAATATTGGTTTTTAATGTCGCATCAAGTGGCACATGTAAATTTTCTTTAAGTAAAACCTTTACAGGCGCATCAAACTTTAAATGAATATTTTGGTTGAGTGGCACTTGTAAATTAATCGGCACATCCATATGAATCGGGATGTTCCCTTTTAACGGTAAAGTAATATCTTTGCCTAAAACAGTGACTTTAACCTTGGTATCAATCGGCATATCCTGATTGATTTTGATCACTTCACTCACAGGAATTGTGGTTTGAATTGGGACTTCATTATCAAAATACACATGTGGGGTTAAGGTTTGTGTAATCGGTAAGTTTAGCTTTTCATGAATAGGAATTTCAGCTTTCACTTTTCCTTTGACATCCACATCTAATGCGTCATGAATTTGTACTTTGGCTTGTAAAGGCTCTTTTAAATCGATACGTACAGCTTGATTTTCAAGTGGAATATAAATATTAAAATGTTTAAATACCCAGATTGCAATCAATACACCACACACTGTAGCAATAAGAATAAAGGCAACTCCTGCCATAACTTGCTTCAACTGCAAAATCCTGTCCTTAATTTTTATCCTTAATTATTTTTCATTTTAAATACTTATGTGAATTAATATGCGTTTTTATGTATAAAAGTCGAAGAGTTTTGTTTAATTAATAAACAATTGATATCTAACCTACGGATTATTTCGAAAAATCAGCTAACCAATAGCACTGCACAATTGCTGTATTATTTTTATACTCAACACTCACATCGCCTTTTTCATGATTTTGATTGAATTTTAGAGTTTCAAATCGCTGCTTTGCTGCTGTAGCACTCAGATCATAATATAAATATTCATTGTATTGTTGCGCTGGATGACCAAAACTAAACTCTATTTTGCGAATAGGAATGCCAGCATAAGTGACATTTTTTAATTTATAAGTGGTTGAGTCATATACCTGTTTATCCACATATTTTACATCAATCGTATAGTGTTTAAGTGATGCAATCAGTTCTGTATCTTCATTATGAAAATCATATTGCTGCCGAATTGCACAGTTTTGTTCAAAACGATCTTTTAATAAAGGACGTAATTCTAAGGATTTTGCATGTGTAGCAAAACAAGTAAATAACATCATGATGCATAAGATTTTTGTTTTCATTTTATTTTCTCTAATTTCTTAATCAAATGTTTTTAGTCAAATTGCTGAGACAAATGGTAATTTTCATTTGAATTTAACCATATATCATCAATTTTGAATATAAAAAAAGGAGCTTCATTTGAAGCTCCTTTTCGACGACTCTTACAAATTATGCATTTGTTTCAGCCGGTACTTTTGGATAGCTTACGCCACATACTTGTTCAGCAATACGCAATACTTGGCAGCTATAACCAACTTCGTTATCGTACCAAACGTAAGCTGTTAAACGGTTACCAGAAGTAATTGTTGCTTGTGCATCAAATACACCCGCTGTACGCGAACCAATAAAGTCAGACGATACAACTTCTGTAGAGTTGGTATAGCCAATTTGACCTTGAAGGTTAGAGTTGATCGAGATTTGACGAATATATTCGTTCACTTCTTCACGATCTACTTCTTTCTCAAGTGTTAAGTTAAGAATAGCAAGTGAAACGTTTGGTGTTGGAACACGTACTGAATTACCTGTTAATTTACCTTGTAACTGAGGTAATGCTTTCGCAACAGCTTTTGCAGCACCTGTTTCTGTAATAACCATATTCAGAGTTGCAGCACGACCACGGCGATCCGCTTTGTGGTAGTTATCAATCAAGTTCTGGTCATTTGTAAATGAGTGAACAGTTTCCACATGACCATTAATCACTTTGTATTTGTCTTCTAACACTTTTAAAACTGGTGTGATCGCGTTAGTTGTACAGCTTGCAGCAGAAATGATTTTGTCTGAATCAATGATGTCTGCTTGGTTAACACCAAACACGACATTCTTCATATCACCTTTACCAGGCGCTGTAAGCACAACACGACTTACGCCAGGGCATTTAAGGTGTTGAGATAAACCATCGATATCACGCCATTTACCCGTGTTATCAATCACTAGTGCATTGTCGATACCATAAGCTGTGTAATCAACTTCAGCAGGACTAGACGCATAGATCACTTTGATAAAGTTACCATTTGCAATGATTGCTTCATTTTGTTCATCAACAGAAATTGTTCCTGCAAATGGACCATGAATTGAGTCACGACGTAACAATGAAGCACGTTTTTCTAAATCACCATCAGATGATTTACGTACAACAATCGCTTTAAGGCTTAAACCACGACCAAGACCTGATTGGCTAATGATTAAACGCGCTAAAATACGGCCAATACGACCAAAACCATAAAGAACAACATCTTTAGGCTCAACTTGCGCAGGACGACCTTCTAAAGATTGAACAGCTTGAGCAACAAATGCATCAATATCGCCACCCTTTTCTTTATATTCAACTGCAAGTTTACCTAAATCAACTTCAGCAGAACCGATATTATCTAATTTCGCTAAAGCTTCTAAAATAGGGAAAGTATGTACAACAGAAAGCTCAACATCCATCATACGTGTACGACGGTGTGCTTTAAGAATTTGAATTACTGAACGGTTCACTAAAGAACGACCGTACACAGAAGTCACAATGTTTTTTTCACGGTATAATTGACCGATTAATGCAATCATACGTTCCGCGATTTCTTCACGGTTTTTCCAGCGACCTTGGTGCTCTGCATGTAGGGCGATGATAGTGTCTTTGCTCACAGATACGTCCTCTATTTATGTATATCTAGACATGGATTTTTAAACCCCATAATTGTAATGTAATTCTCATTTAGTTGAAATCAAATCGTGATACATTTTTATAATATTTTGTCATACTGGGTATTTTATTTTAAATTATGCCTTGATCTCTAAACAATATTTTAGCCATTTCGATTTTTTACATCTATGTAGATTTTTAGTATTGATATTGACTTTAGCAGAGTAAGAGGAAAATAAACCAGATAACAATGAAAGAACAAACCAGACAAAAGAAAAAAATAAAGCTGATGTAGCTTCGTTAAACATCCTATTATCGCGCTTAGTCTGAGCTTTCTACTCAGCCCCTAACACGCGCTTTAATCATCATTAATCGACGCATTAAATTCTTCTAAATCAAAATCAGCTAAATTTTCAGGCAGCTTCATTAAATAAGGAAAGCGAATAATGCCATTGTCCCCTGAAGGAAATGCGTAATGGCGCTCCAATTCACTCATTGAAGTCAGGCTTTCAAACTCGATGAATACACTATACTTTGCTAAACCTTTAGGGACAGTTAATACCTCTAAATAGGTTTGTTTTTTTATCAACATTGCGGCATGGTTTGCTTGAACAATATCCTTTTCAACTTTCCCACCTTTGATCATTTTTTTTAACAGTGAGCCTTCTACTTCATGCTGTTCATTCTTTAATTGCTTAACATAGCTGTCTAAAGCCCTATAATCCTTCACTTGCTCAGCGATAATTTCTTGAAGTTTTCTAATCGGTTGTTGAGAGCGTTCATGCATGACTTGCCACTCTCGCGGACTCATTGGAATAAAAATTTCATCTTTACGCTTTTCCAATAGCTTTAAATAAGCCAGCAGACGATATTCAAACAGTTGTACATGAGAATTAAAAAATAATGCGGGTTGTTCTTTAAAGTCACGATAATGCGATAAAATTTCAGAAAATATTCGATGTACACTCATAAACAAATATTCAAATTCTTCAATATGTGATAAATCGCTTTTAACCGCATTTCTTAAAGGCATCAATATATTGGCCGTGAGCAACTGTTCAATGGTTTTGATATGGTTTTGTGCAACCGTATCACTATTTTTCCCCACCATTCCAAGGGGTTCCATCAAAAATGGCAAGAGCTTGTTTTCAGTGAATTCTTCAAATTCTTGCACAATTTCAATCACATCTCTATGGACTTGATGCTGAATTGTGACCATTTTCTGAATCAAAAGATCCGTGCTATCTCGATATTCACTTTCACTCATTTGATCCGTATCGAGAACCAAACCCGTTACATAGACCTGATTTTTATATTCAATATTTTCTTCAAACAAAAAGCGTCGAATTGAATAAGGATTCTGTTCAAAATTTTCAATTGGTGCAATTAAATAGATAAATTCAGAGGTTTTAACAATCTCAAACTTACGAATCCGTTGTTCTCTTAAAATAAAATACTTAAAAAAAGGACGTTTCATTAATTCAGATGATTTGGTCAATAAGGGCTTAAACCAATAACCCAATAATTGTTGTTTAATAAACACTTCAATAATAAAACATTTAATTTGATCAGAAGTTAAGTTGCGGATACCTGCTGGCGCTTCAATATTTAATGTACGGATCAATTTCGCCACATCTTGTAAAAAAACACGACGAATCAGTAATTTTTCTCGCTGCAAATTTAGATGATCATCCACCGAAATCAAATCAATTTGATACAACGCATTTTCTAAATAGTCTGCAATCTGAATACTATCTGTAATATTTTTTAACCAATTGATTGAGTTGCTCAGTTTGGTTGCAATGGAACGCATTCGCTCATTTTCAAAGGTATATTTTAAATTTTCTAATGAATTTGTGATTTTAAATTCAAAGCTGTTATTGCCTTTGTTCCATTGAATTTCTTTCGGTCTTAAAATTTGACGCTCAATCTCTTCGCGTATTTCGATATTGGCTTCGTCAAAAACATCACACAAAACCTGTTCCCAGTTTAAATCGGTACTAGGCTCTAATTGCAATAAGGTTGCCCGTGTTTGATAGGGAATTATTGTTGTGTTCATAATATATTCAGCGTTTTTTTACTCAAAAACCAAATTAAAACATAGATTAATGAGATGAATTTAACACTTTTAAAAATTATAGTCCAATAATTATCAATTTATTTTTTCTTGATTAACCTATTCTTTCGTCTAATTTTTCGATATTCAAGGCTAAGTTTTTCCGTTTATTGTTTTGTTGATAGAGATGCCAGATCCCCTCCAATACCAAAACCCCCACAGCACACCAAATTGGAATATAGGTAAACCATTCATCTGCTGAAATAGACTCACCCAGCGCCAAGGATGCTAAGGCCAACAAGACAGGTTCTAAATAACTTAACAATCCAAACAAGACCATCGGTAGATGGCGACTCGCCAAAATATAGCTACCTAAACCAATCGCACTCAGTATTCCAAGTCCTGCAACCACAAATATTAAAACCGGTGCATCAGCAAATTGGCTATAAGCATCTAATCCTGTTTGAGTGAAATAAATTGCGATGGGAATACAAATTAAAATATCCCACCAAAAGCCACCTAAATTATCGGTTTTAATGGTTTTTCGCACCAGAAAATAAAGCGAATAGCCCAATGCAACACTGAGGGTTTCCCATGCAATAGTGCCCAAACGCCATAATTCGTGCCCTACTCCAAGCACCGCAAAAGCAACGGCAACCATCTGGAATTTAGATAATTTCTCTTTATAAAAAATGCTACCTGCAAGGACTAGAACCAAGGGTAAAAGAAAATATCCAAGCGATACTTGTAAGCCCCGTCCATTCATCGGCCCCCAAAGGAAAAGCCAAAGTTGGAAACAGGTCAAAATAGAAGTGATGATTAATAAAAGTAATAAAGCAGGTTGTTTGACCATTCGATGATAAATGGTTTTAACATGGACAAAATCACCGCTCAATAACATAAATAAGGTCAGGAACGGTAAAGTGGCGATAATCCGCCAACCAAAGGTTTGTTGACTATCTAGATCGCCCAGCAATTTGGTATAAAAGTATAAGACCCCAAATGTTACAGATGCCAATACAGACAATACGACGCCCTTAAACATCTGTCGCCTCACGGTGATTTTCAAATAAATTCTTAGGCATTATAAACATCTTCACCCAAAATTAATTTGAATATTCAATTATTTTTCCAAACTCAAGATTTGCAAATATCGAAATATTCAAACTATATCGGCTTAAATTTCTGATTATTCTTGTGCGTTCTGCTTGGTTCGAATCAGATCTTTTAAGTTAAAACCAACAGTCTGCGCATAACGAAGAAATTCAGTTACTTTTGTTTCATCTGGATGAGGGTCTCTAGACAGCAACCACAAATATTTTCGCTTCGGTTCTCCCACCAAAGCCATTTGATAGTTTGAATCAATTTTTAACACCCAATAATCACCACGTCCCACCGGCATCCAACGAATCGCTTCGGGAATAAAACTTACTTTAAATTTTGAATTAAACGGCTCATTACTGATAAATGCTTCACCCAATGAACGTAATTCTTGTCCATTTTGATCTACGCATCGATTATCAACTGCGACATTGCCATATTCATTCACGGTATATCGTGCAGTCACATCAGACTTACAATCTTTTTGAAAATACATTGGCTTGCGGGCAATTTCATACCATAGCCCTAAATATTGACCCAATTCCAATTTTGGAATCGCAGCTAAAGTCGAATTTTCCGCATAGACTTTTGGATAAAAAAAGTTCGAAAAAACCATCCCGAATACGATTATTAATTTTTTAAAGTCATAAGAATTGGGTAATATTTTAAATAATTGCACCTTATACCCTCAGCATTACTTTTTACTATTTATTATAAAATAATCAGAAATTTAAACTTAGACTGTAGCTTTATGTATCCTTGTTCGAGCTAAAGCTACAGCAAGCACAAAAGTGAAATCATTTCACAATGAGACAATTACTTTAACATTCTGGTTTTTAAACGCACAATTTCGTCACGTAATCGCGCAGCTTGTTCAAATTGCAGTTCTTTAGACGCTTTTAGCATTTCTTTTTCAAGCTTGCTAATGTGTTTCGTAAAGAGTTTTGGATCAGATAAAATATGACGCTCATCCGCAGTTAAAGCCTGATGCTGGTCACTAATACCTGCTTCAATTTGATCATCGCTGATCACTTCACCAGTATCAATTTCTTTAATTGCTTGACGAACAGCACTGCGTGGAATAATGCCATGCTCTTCATTAAATTGAATTTGTTTGGCCCGACGACGATCAGTTTCATCTATGGCTTTCTGCATCGAATCAGTTATACGGTCAGCATATAGAATCGCCTTACCTTTTAAATGACGAGCGGCACGACCGATGGTTTGGATTAACGACCGTTCAGAACGAAGAAAACCTTCTTTATCTGCATCAAGAATGGCAACCAACGATACTTCTGGCATATCCAGACCTTCACGCAACAAGTTAATCCCGACCAGAACATCATGTACTCCTGTCCGCAGTTCGTGAATAATTTTGACACGCTCAACGGTATCAATATCTGAATGTAAATAAGCCACCTTCACTCCATATTCTTTTAAATATGAAGTTAAGTCCTCTGCCATCCGCTTGGTTAAGGTGGTGACTAACACACGTTCATCGAGTTCTTTACGGATATTAATTTCTGAAAGTACATCATCCACTTGAGTCAATACAGGACGTATTTCAATTTCTGGATCGACCAATCCTGTTGGACGTACCACCTGCTCTGCAACTTGTTCAGATTTTTCCAGTTCGTATTTCGCAGGTGTTGCACTGACATAAATGGTGGTTGGAACAATACGCTCCCATTCCTCAAATTTCATCGGACGGTTATCCAATGCACTAGGTAAACGGAAACCATAATTGACCAAGTTTTCTTTACGTGAACGGTCACCTTTATACATTGCCCCAATTTGTGGAACTGTCACATGCGATTCATCAATAATCAGTAACGCATCATCAGGGATATAGTCAAATAATGTCGGAGGTGCTTCACCCGCTGGGCGACCAGATAAATGCCTTGAGTAGTTTTCAATGCCATTGGTATAACCCAATTGTTGCATCATTTCTAAATCATAACGGGTCCGTTGTTCGATCCGCTGTGCTTCAAGGAGTTTTTCATGTTCTTTAAAGAACACTAAACGATCAGCCAATTCATCACGAATCGTTCCAATTGCACGCTGCAAATTGTCTTTTGGCGTTACATAATGGCTTTTTGGGTAGATTGTTATACGCGGTGCTTTACGGACCATTTTCCCAGTAATTGGATCAAACCATCGAATTGAATCGACTTCATCATCAAACAACTCAACCCGAACTGCATGTTGGTCCGATTCAGCAGGGAAAATATCGATAATTTCGCCACGAATACGATAGGTACCGCGTAAAAATTCCAGCTCATTACGGGTATATTGCATTTCAACAAGTCTGCGAATAATGTCATCACGACTAATTCTGTCCCCTTGTACAATATGCAATAACATACTCATATAAGCATTGGGATCACCTAAACCATAGATTGCGGATACTGAAGCGACAATAATGGCATCACGGCGTTCTAATAAAGCACGTGTAGCAGAGAGACGCATTTGGTCAATATGATCATTGATTGCTGAATCTTTTTCAATAAAAGTATCCGAAGATGGTACATAAGCTTCAGGTTGATAATAGTCATAATAACTAACGAAGTATTCAACTGCATTGTTTGGGAAAAATGCTTTAAATTCACCATATAATTGTGCAGCGAGAGTCTTGTTATGTGCCATGACAATAGTTGGACGTTGCGTTTGTGCAATCACATTTGCCATGGTATAGGTTTTCCCTGAACCCGTTACACCGAGTAGAAGTTGGTCGTGAAAACCTTTATTTATGCCTTCGACTAATTTTGCTATTGCCTGTGGTTGATCCCCAGCAGGTTGATAATTTGTAACAAGTTCAAAAGGTTGATGTTCACTCACAATAATTCACTCTTTAACCAATCGGGAAGAAGCCACAGTAGTTTAACAGAAACCAATTAAACCCATACATTGACACCTATTCTAGATGGGGCTTTTTACACAATATTCAACAAATACCTTGACCCTTTTTTATTTCAATAGCAACATGGAAACAAGCCAATTAAAAGATTGAAAAACATGACATATCACTATCATGATGAAAGCATAATCAAAACTTTGCCAGAAGATACTGTGTTTGTTTTTGGTAGTAATATGGCGGGTACTCATCAAGGCGGTGCGGCAAAAACAGCACATTTACATTTTGGCGCAACCAAAGGTGTTGGACGTGGCTGGGCAGGACAAAGTTTTGCTATACCGACCATGAATGAACATTTACAACAAATGCCACTTTCGCAAATTCAACACTATATTGATGATTTTAAAATTTATACAAAAAATCACCCGAAGATGAAATATTTTATTACGTCGGTGGGTTGTGGTGTTGCAGGCTATAAAGTCGAAGAAATCGCGCCGATGTTTAAAGGTATTTCACGCAATGTGATCTTCCCTGCTTCATTCCGTCCATTTGTAGAAAAAACCTTGCCTAAGCTCACGCAAAAATTACTGCATAGTTTTTTAACTGATGACGTCATATTTAGTTCAGATATAGAGCAAAAGATTCAAAGCTTAGATTTAACTGAAGCTGAAAAAAGCCTTGCAACGATTATTCTCAATACGCCAATGTATCCTAACGACAGTAATGGTCGAGATCGTATTTTTGAAATACAAGATATCCTGCACAATTTAAATGGAAAAATATTTGAATTTCAATCTAATTCAGAAGGTTCAATGATTTTTGGAGGGGCTATTTTAGCACTTTTAGAACTCTATAATTTAAATGAAACAGACTTTATTGCAGTATGGACTGGTCAGCGTACTATTGCTGCACCAAAAGCAGAACATCGGGCTAAAAAGTAAAATGCTTTGATTATTTTTAATTGAACAACTATTTATGTTAAGTTTTTACTTATGTTATATAGTTAAACAGGGGTTGTTAACAATTCGTCTATGTTTGCGACTACGTGTATTTTTTAGGCGATACTAGGCACGAAGTACGAAATTTAGTCATTCTAAATGAGTAGTTCGTAACGACGTAGCGGCAAAAAACACACAAGTCCCCCGCTGCGCCTTGCGCTGCAAACAAAGCAGTGCTTTGTTCTTGCTCAGGGTTGTGGCTAAAATTATCTCAGCCTACGTTATGACACTCGAAAATAGTCTCGCTATTCTCTTCGTTTCATGCCTTGTCTGCTCAATTTTAGCCTACAACGCAAGCCATTTATGAAATGTCAACAGCCCCTAAATTAATAAACAATTTTTTGGAAAATATATGGAGCAAATGGATTTAACAATATTTGATTTGTCTCCAATTGCCATGTGGCTACAAGATTTTAGTGGTATAAAAAAAATATTTGATGAATGGACTGCGCAAGGTATTTCCGATATTAAGCAACATCTATTGGAAGATACTAGCCGTTTAAAACCTTGTTTGGCAGCGATCCGCACCATTCATATCAATAGAAGCACCCTGATTTTATATGAAGCTGATGATTTAGCGGAGATTTTAGAAAAATTTCCAGAAATGCATACAGAAAATACTGAACTATTACATATCCAATTTTTTTCAGCGCTTTGGAATAAAGAAACAGATTGCTCGATTCAAGTGGTCAACCTTAGCTGCAAAGGCAAAAAAATTGATATCCAACTTAGAGCCAATATTTTAAAGGATGCGAAACAAAGCTGGGATCGAGTTTTATTAACCACGGAAGATATCTCTCAGTGTCAAAATGCACGTCGGATTGCAGAATCCCTATTTTTGCATTCACCCACTGCCCTCTGGGTCAAAGACTACAGCAAAATAAAATCATTATTTAATCAATTAGTAGCGAATAATGTCACTGACTTAGATCAATATATTCAGCAAAATCCAGATTTTCTATTTCTTTGTTTTGAAAACATCCGATCAGTTGGTGTAAATCAAGCTTTACTGGACTTATTTAATGCCGACAATGAACAACATTTTTATCAGCATTTAAATCATATTTTTAGAGAGAATTATCAACAAAATTTTCATAAACAATTATTACACTTATGGAATGATCATCATCAACTTAAACGAGAATGTGAATACCAGTCAATCAATGGAGATTTGCTGCATGTACTCGAACAGTTTGTTATTTTTCCAGATTCAAAACATAACTGGGATACCGTGCAAATTGCCTTTACCGATTTAACGGAACGAAAAAAATTAGAAGATCATCTGCAACATGCCAGTAAACATGATCAATTAACGCAGTTATATAATCGAACATTTTTTATCGGTGAAATTCAACGCTTACAATCTCAAAAATTTAATTCACTTTCATGTATGTATTTAGACATCAATGGTTTAAAAAGAGTGAATGATTTACAGGGACATCATGTCGGCGACTTACTGATTCAACGTTTTGCACATCTGTTAAAAAAATCCACCATCAAAACACCTTATTCTGTTTCGCGTATTGGTGGTGATGAATTTGTGATTCTTATGCCTGAATCAAATCATCTGCATATAGAAACATTACTTAAGATCATTCAACAAGAATTAGAGATAGATCGACTGAACAATCCTCAACATCCAATTCATGTTGCGATTGGTTATGCGACAACAAGCCATTATAAAAATATTGATGATTTATTAAAAAAAGCAGATCAAATTATGTATCAAAATAAGCAAGCATATTATTTATTAAATACGGATTAATGTCTTTTAAGAATTAAAGAAATTAATTGAAATTAACCAACATCAATGCAAACCCAATAAAAGGATAACCAGCGATCATAAAATACAATAAGTAATAAATAACTTGGATTTTATTATTTTATATCGCTCTTTTTTAGGATATATTTCAAACATTCTAGATCACCGCTCAACACACGAGAATCTTATAATGGAATTTTCTGATTCTTCTATTTTTGATATATCACCTACCCCGATGTGGATAGAGGACTATAGCGAAGTAAGAGAACAATTTAATCAGTGGAAAGGCCAAGGAATCACAAATCTTCAAAGCTTTTTAGAAGAAAATCCAGATCAGATTACAGCTTGCGCACATAAAATTAAGATTCTTCATGTCAATAAAAAAACCTTAGATTTATTTGAAGCCAGAAATCAGCAACACCTGTATCAGAACTTAAATATTATTTTTCAGAAAGAAATGCTGCACTCACATATCAAAGAGCTGGTTGCACTTTGGAATGGAGAACCTGAGTTTTCAAATACCACTGTCAATTACACGATTTCAGGCAAAAAATTAGACATAAAATTACGCGGTATCATCATGCCGGGTTCAGAAGCCAGTTTAGACCGGGTTTTAATCACCACTGAAGATATTACGGACTATCAAAATGCGCGCCGTTTAGAAGAAAAAAATCGCCAACTGGCAGAATCTCGCTTTATTTACTCGCCTACCTCGTTGTGGGTTGAAGATTTTAGTCGTGTAAGACTCCGCATAGACCAACTCCGTGAAATTGGTATCGAAGATTTTCGCACCTTCTTAGATGTACATACCGACTTTGTAAACCAGTGTATCGAAGACATCATCTTATTGGATGTCAATCAAGCAACCCTTGATTTATTTAAAGCCAAAGACAAAGAAACCCTGTTTAAAAACTTAAATAAAGTATTTGCAAAAGAGATGTATCAGACTTTCCGTGAGCAACTGATTGAGCTATGGAATGGTAAAATTCATCATCAACGTGAAGCTGTAAATTATGCATTGGATGGTTCAGTACGAAATGTACTGCTCCAATTCACTGTTTTCCCAGGTTATGAACATGATTGGAGTCTAGTGCAAGTTGCATTGACTGATATTACTGCACGGAAAAAAGCAGAAACGTATTTGGAATATCTGGGGAAACATGATGTTCTGACTAAATTATTTAATCGTTCGTTCTATACAGAGGAAATTAATCGTTTAGAGCGTGGTGTACTGCGTCCGACTTCAGCCATTTTTATTGATATGAACGGTTTAAAAGCCATCAATGATCAGTTGGGTCATGATGTTGGTGATGAATTACTGCGACGAATGGGCAATATTCTGACTCGTACCATTGCCAATACAAGTTATACCGCTTCTCGTATTGGTGGAGATGAGTTTGTGATTCTTATGCCTGCGGCAAATGAACAGACCGTCGAATCGATGATTATGACCATTGAAGAATTACTCAATATCGACAATCAATATTATTCGTCACAGCCTATTAGTATTGCCATTGGTTATGCAACAACATCTGCAAATGAAAGTATAGACAATATGTTGAAACGTGCAGATTTATTGATGTATCAAAAGAAAAAAAATTATTATGAATATGTCACGGAAATGTTAAATGGTAGTGCTTAATATTCCACAAGGATAAATGCTATAGCGTTAAGTAAAAGATTCTTTTTAATTCTTTTTATAAAAATAGGTGCATCAAGCACCTATTTTTATATCTCAAACACTTAGCGTTTTCCCATCGAACGGCGTGTACCACGAGGTGGCATCCAAGTACGATCTGCATATTGCTCAGGTTTAGGACGGACGTTGTTGTGGGCAACATCATCATCATTTTCTAAAGATGATGGCATTGGAAATGGTAAATTCACCAATGGCTTCTTTTTGGGAGTATTTTGGGTGCTCATGTGATTCACTCAATTTTAACTGGCTATATTGTACGTAAATTTCAGCTTTGATGCGAGTGCTCTTAAACTTTCGCTTTTATTTGTATTCTCTTGATACATTAATTTCTGCTTTTGATGAATATTTATTGAATTTGCATAGATATTAGACGACCAAACATGAAAAATTAGGCTATGATAATGTGCTTTTTATTTTTTTAATCCCTATAAGAAGGAATAATGCCGTGGACGTACGTCTCTCTGATCGTGTAAATGCCATCAAACCGTCTCCAACGCTTGCTGTTACCAACAAAGCTGCTGAATTAAAAGCTGCGGGTAAAAATGTAATCGGATTGGGCGCTGGCGAACCAGATTTTGACACCCCACAACACATCAAAGATGCTGCTATTACAGCGATTAACAACGGTTTTACCAAATATACCGCTGTTGATGGTACACCAGGCCTTAAAAAAGCAATTATTGCGAAGCTAAAACGTGATAACAATCTTGACTATGCTGCAAATCAGATTTTAGTGTCTTGCGGTGGTAAACAGTCTTTCTTTAACTTAGCACTTGCTTTGTTAAACAAAGGTGATGAAGTCATTATTCCAGCGCCATATTGGGTAAGCTATCCAGATATGGTGATCATTGCTGAAGGTGTTCCTGTCATCGTGAAATGTGGTGAAGAACAACGTTTCAAGATTACACCTGCTCAACTAGAAGCTGCGATTACAGACAAAACACGTTTGGTGGTATTAAATAGTCCTTCTAACCCAACAGGCATGATCTACAGCAAAGCTGAGCTTGAAGCTTTAGCAGAAGTGCTCCGTAAATATCCTCAAGTTTATGTTGCTTCTGATGATATGTATGAGCCGATCCGTTGGGATGATGAATTCTACAATATTGCTACTGTAGCTCCTGATCTTTATGAGCGTGTTATCGTGCTTAACGGTGTATCTAAAGCATATGCAATGACTGGATGGCGTATCGGCTATGCAGCAGGACCTGCAAAATTGATTGGCGCAATGAAAAAAATCCAATCACAATCAACTTCAAACCCAACTTCGATTTCACAAGTTGCTGCTGAAGCTGCATTGAATGGTCCTCAAGATGTACTTCAACCGATGATTGAAGCGTTCAAACGTCGTCATGATTTAGTTGTGAATGGCTTGAATGAAATTCAAGGGATTAGCTGCTTACCTGCTGATGGTGCATTCTATGCTTATGCCAACATTCGTCCTTTGATTCGTGCAAAAGGCTTAAAATCTTGCACAGAATTCTCAGAATGGTTGTTGGAAGAAACTGGTGTTGCTGTTGTTCCTGGTGATGCTTTTGGTTTAGGCGGCTATATGCGTATTTCTTATGCGACTGCTGATGAAGTACTTGTTGATGCGCTTGCTCGTATTAAAAAAGCTGCAGATTCTATTGACGGTGTTGATGCAGCAATTGCTTCAATCGCAGCTGAAAAAGCAGCGCAATAAGACGAGATTTGTTTAAATGAAAAATGGGTGTATTGATTACACCCATTTTTTTATCTTTGTTGATCTTACTTATCAACAAGCTTCTATATTTTTTATAAATTAATCTTTGAGTAACAAGCCCGTGGTATTGTCTCCATCATTTCCAGTACCGTAATGATCTATACGTACAGTATCAACTTGTACAGTAGATGTGTTTGCCGCATAGTACTTTTCATGATCGACTAATAATAACCCTGTGGTATTGTCTCCATCATTGCCTGTGCCATAATGTTCAATTCTCGGCTCCTTATTTTGATCAAGCTTTGAATAAGGCACAAGTTTTATTGGCTCTTTCAATAAAAGACCTGACGTATTATCTCCATCGCTACCTGTACCAAAGTGATCAATGCGTATTTCTTGCGTATTTTGATGTGATGCAAAACTTAAACTTGAAACACTACAAAGACCAATAACAGTTAATCTGATTAAAGTTTTCATGTCATTCTTCCCATTGAGATATCATTTCATTCTAGAGGTCGAAACTATACAATTCACGGTCATGGGAATTACATTTATGACATTAACCAATCTAAGCAAGTCTTTAATAAAAATCTGAAATCTAGCCTAAATCTTCAAGTTTTATTGCTGTTCCAGATCAGTTTGGCTAAATACGATTCAGTGTTAAAGCGCGTTTTAAAGCATAAAAACTAACTTTGATCATTTGTATTTATTGATCACTTTGTATCAATGACGCTCTAAATACTTTCGGTGCACATCCATATGTTTGTGTGAAAGCACGAGTGAATGCTGCTTGTGAGCTATATCCTACTAATTCAGCAATTTGAAAGATATTTTTGTCTGTCTCTTTTAGAAACTGACTTGCCAGTCTCATCCGCCAATTTTTTAAATATTGAATTGGAGAAACACCGACTTGTTCAACAAATTTTTTAGCAAAACTTGAACGTGATTGATGGGTGGATTGAGCCAAATTTTCCACATCCCATGCATAAGCAGGACGATCATGCATCAAAGATAATGCTTTACTAATCGCAGGGTCACGTAAAGCAACAATCCAACTTTTATGTTCAATGGTTGCCTTTACCAACCAAAACCGTATTGACCACACCAATAGAAGATCAATGATTCGTGAAAGCATCACTTGACTACCAAGGCTAGGATGCTCAAGCTCAAGCTTTATCGCAGCAACAGTCATTGGCACCCATTCTGCAATTTTACCATTATCATTATGCGATGGGACATGGATATAACGAGGCAACCCCTCGATTATGGCTGCACCATAAATTCCGCTGAGTTTAAAAATACAGCTAATCACAGCGGCTGCTTGGTTTTCAGCATCCAACAATTCAATCGTGTGTTCTCCAGTTGAAGGTAGAACAATAATATCCCCTGCTTTTAAAACCAGATCTAGATTAGAGTTTGCTACTTTAAGTCTGCATGTCGCCTGCTGAACGATATGGATATATGCATAATCCTGTTTAAAGCTTAACTGTTGTTGATCTGTAAATCGCGCGAAGTCATAGATCTCACCTGATATTTTTGCAAACTGATAAATATCAAAGAATAGATCCGTTAAAGCACTTTTTTCAGCATATTCATCTCTCATTCTTTGTCACAATTCCTAAAAAGTGTTTCTGCAAAAACATTGGTGTTTCTGTTATTGTTAAAGTGAATTTAAACATGAATAATCGTTTATAGAAGCTTTTTTGAGTATAAAAATTACATTCAGTATCTATCCAATCTTTATACAAAAATTCTTCAACCATTTAGCTCAACAAATACAATAGCATTTAGCTAGGAGACACACATGAGTAATAAACCGACAATTATATTCGTACACGGATTTTGGGGAGGCGCTGCTCATTGGAGTAAAGTCGTAACTGAGCTGTCTCACCGAGGTTATGAATCATTACGTGCAGTAGAACTCCCGCTGAGCTCACTGGCTGAAGATGTTGAACGAACAAGAAAAATGATTGCGCAAGTTAAAGGAGATGTGCTTCTGGTTGGTCACTCATATGGTGGCGCTGTAATTACGGAAGTTGGCAATCAAGCGAATGTTGTAGGTCTGGTTTATATTGCTGCTTTTGCGCCTGACTCAAACGAAAGTCCTGGTGGCATTACTCAACAACATTTACCTGAGGCTGCACCAAACTTAGAACCAGACAGTGATGGTTATCTCTGGCTTAAAGCAGATAAATTCCATGAAAGTTTCTGTCAGGATTTAACTAAAGATGAAGGGTTTGCAATGGGTGTCACCCAGAAAGCGCCAGTAGCAAGCACTTTTGGCGATACGATTTCCACGCCAGCATGGAAAACGAAACCATCTTGGTATCAAATCTCGACTCAAGACCGAATGATCCACCCTGAAAATCAAAAAGTCATGTCTGCACGCTTAAATGCAAAAAAAGTGATTTCGCTAGATGCAAGTCATGCTTCTTTGGCATCACATCCAAAAGAAATTTCAGACTTGATTGAGGAAGCTGTCAGCTTTCTTGCTCAATAAATGATGAATGAATAGAGGAAATCAACAGATTTCCTCTATATCTTAGACCCATTTAAAACTTAGATTTATTGAAATTCAATTTGGCTATATAAATTTCTAAATTAGAATTCAGTAAGAAGACCACTTTTATACGGTTTCAATTCCTCAAATAGAGATAAAACCTCTACAACACTTTAAAACCGATGCTCCAGCTTTAAACTAACATTATGTTTATCATAAGAATATAGCCACTCTACATTGCTGTTATTTTGATTATATTGATAAGTGAGATTAGGTGTTAAACCATAAAAAGCCCAACGAGGTGCACTTAAAATCAAAGTATAGTTTTGTTCAAAATCATGTCGTCTAGCCTCCAATACCGGAGTAAATTTATCAAATTGACGCCAACGGAAAGAACTAAATATATTTGCGTTAAAACCTGAGTCAAAGTTTTTGGAAAGGCCTAAACGTATGCCCTGTTGCTGATAAGCTGTGAAATATTGCTCTTGGGTATTATGGTCGACAAAATCCAGTCCGCCAAATAGCGTCCAGTTTCTCGGTAAAATTTTCCAAAAGGTTGAATAGACTGAATATTCCAAGCCATCTTGGCCTTTATACTGGGAATAATTTATATCTTTCAATTCGGCTTCTAACTTGACGGCTTTGTCGTTAGAGATAAAACGCATCCACTCGCCCCTTAACCCATAGGCACTATACAGCGGGTCGTGGGCATAGTATTTATGTTCAAATACGGGTGCAATCAAGACTTGATTACGTTCATTGTAATAACTATAACCCGCATTTAAGTTAAAAGTTAATTCATTATAATCTGTCTGCTCTGGATAAACTTGACCATAGAATAATCCACGCAATGCAATGCCATGTTGTCCAGAAAGCGACCATCGTTTAGTTAAGGTCGCTTCATAGTCCAAACCTTGTGCACTGATCGCATCAGGTGTGCCACGTCTGATCCGTTCTATAGGCACCACTTCGTCTGTATCTGGATCTATACCATAGCGAGTAATAATGTCGTATTTATCGGAAGCATTATTAACATTACTGGCATAACGTGAACCAAAAGCCAATGAACCATGCCATTCATCTCGTTGTTTAAGCCCTTTGAGATACATCTCTACGGTTTGACGAATACCTTGGGCAGCAGGATCTGTAGACAGAGCCAGTTGAGATTGAATCTGCTGGAATAACTGTTGACCTTGCTGATTTTTTTGTTGTTCGGTGTAGACACGAGCCAGCTCAAGTTGGGTCATTAAATTATTGGATTGAATCTCTAGGCTATGTTTAAGTTTACTCTCAGCTAAACTTAAATTCCCCTGTGTTCGTGCCATGACGCCCTCAGCGAACTCAGTCAAAGCCTGATCATAATTTGGAAATTTTTTATATTTTTCAAGATAGCTTAAAGCCACTTGCCATTGTTTTTGCATCACTGCCAAGTAAAGTGCATATGCGACTTCTGCGGGTTCATCCTTAACCACATATTCTTGACCTTGTATGATCAGATTCGGTAATGCTTGTGTGTTTTTAGGGTCTTCTGATTTGAGTAGTTTCTTATCATTTTGATATTGCTGTTGGCTAATTTCCTGATTTAACCTGATACTGGTATCATCCGCTGCATAAACACATTGTCCACACTGCAATACGGCACCAAGCAATACTATTTTTTTCATCTATAAACTCACCAGATAGAATAAAAAAAGAAAGACTTACCGAAGTAAGCCTTTCTCATTTAAATCATTATTTTTTTCCACCAAAAGCAACGTCATGCACATTATTGTTAAATGTTGCAATTCCAGCTAAGCTGCTTTGGCTATTATAGAATTGACCTGAAACTGTCCCTGCACCAGCTGACGGATTAGTCGTCCAAGATGCATTTGAACCACTAATCGTTGCGTCGTTATTAATTGTTGCAGTACCCAAATTAAAGGTACGTGAACTATCGCTCAATGAACCCGTTAACTGTTTGGTTGCAAAGTTAGCAGTAAAAGTACCTGACAATAAATTAGAGCCATTATAATTATTGACACCTTGAACACTATAATTTGCAGTACCTGTAGACGGTACGCTGGTATCTGCATCTTTACCATTGTAATAAACAGTGTGTGTTGCTGGATCAACCGTACCTAAACGCTTACCGCTGGCATCTTTGGCTTCGGCATTCCACTCACCAAACCAGACGTCTTGTGTAGGCACTTGTTTATAGTTAGCATAACCAATCCCAGCATGAGACGCTGGAAGCCCAGGTAAGTACGGGCTTAGACGTACAACACCATTGCCATCTGCATAGCCATTAAAACCTGAGAATGCAACAATTGCACCGTTATAAAGAGTGTTAACACCAAAACCAACACCTGAGTTTGGATGAGTCGGTCCAAGTGAACCTGTAGAACCAACTACAATGTTACCAATATCACTTGATTCACCTACAACAGCTGCTTGTGCAACACCGACTAAACCAACAGATAGTAAAATAGCCAATGAGAAAGATTGAAGTTTCATTTTAAGTTCCTCGATTTGAGTTTAAAGTTTTATCATTAAGAATAAAAACAAAAGTCTTAATGATTATCATTAAAATAAAACATGTGCTGCACTGATTTTAATATTTAAATTCAAGTGTAAAATCAAGGAGTACGTGTCTTATTTTCCACACATTTATTGCATTTGGTGTGCAATAAATTCGGTTAATTACCTCTAAGTTCCTTAAAACTTATGGGTAATGCTTAGCTTAAATGTTCGACCTGGTGCTGCAATTGCCGAACGAGTTAATGGATCAATATAGAATTCGTCAGTGAGATTAGTCCCCACCAGTTCAAATAAGGTGTCTTGTTTAAGTCGATAATTGATATAAGCATCCACAATGGTCATTGAGTTCCATGCCAAAGGGGTATTGGCGTAATAACTCATCTCTATATCGTTATAGTTTTTAGTTTCAGGATTTTCATACTTATGGTGATAGCTCGCACGAGTTCCGACTTCAAGTTTTTGATCAAAGAATCGTCCACCAAGTGTTAAATTCACTGAATATTTTGGGGTTGCCATACTGACTAAATATCCGCCTACAAATCCATCATCAACACAACGATTTAATAAAAACTGGTGGCTCGCCCCTAAAAGCATCGCTGAGTTTTCATCACAAACTTTATTTTTAAAACGATAATTGGCACTTAAGTCAGTAAAGAAACGCCCATTGTCAAAGCGACTTTGCAGTTCTAATCCTTCTGTGGTAAGGCTATCGACATTGCTAAATGCCAAAGTTGGACTACGCTCAATCGCATTCTTAGTTTTGTTATAGTAATAAGCCAATTTAATATCTGCATAACTACTGTTTTTAAATAACTCAGATAGATTATGAACATAGGCAAGTTCATAATTTGATGCATGCTCTGGTTGTAACTTATAACCACTTAAGGTTCCAGAAAACCCAATCGTGCTTTCAAACATACTTGGCATTCTATAAGCTTCGCTATAACGTAAATACATTCGACTATTGGGGCTAAAATTAACCGTTGCTGAAGCTGTCGGTGTCCAACCATGATCTTTGCTTTTTTGCACACCTGTTTTTGTTAAGTCAATATCTTCATAACCGCTAGGAATGCCACTACCAGAATAATATCCATAATCCCGACCTTGTACTAAGGTCCCATTTAAAAAGGGATTATTGGCAATGGTTAATTTTCCACGGTTATCCATTTTGTAATCAATTTTATTAGATTTCTGATAAATTCGACTTAAAATTCGAGCCTGCTTGCGCTCATCAGTCCAACCTTCCGCTAAAGCAAGAGCCTCTATACTTTCTCGTGTTTGCTGTTCAAGTTCTGGTGTCATATTTGGGCGTTTAGTAAAATAAGTCATACTTAATGCCGTGGCTTTTTTAATCAGGCTAAACTGGGGATCACCCGCATTGACTCGTTCATTAAGAAAATCATCAAAGGCCCAATAGTTTTGATATCTTGCACCTGCGTTTAAATTCAGCCATGAGACAGGTTGATAGTCAAAGTTAAAATTAAATTCTTTTTCTTCTCGACGACCTGCTCTCGGTAACATCCTATAACCCGAATTTGTTCCGTTAATATTCGGGTCTTTATAAATATCATCCGAACTAAGTTTTTCTTTTTGAAAACTCCCCCCAACAGTTAAGCCCAGATTAGACAGCAATTTAAACTTATTACTTAGGGTCATTCCTTGACGAGTATTGTCTGAGTTTGCGGTAGCACTGTTCACAAAAACACCCAAGTTTGCATTGGTATCATTGGGAAATCCACCTGAACTATAGGTATGACTCTTGGTATCAGTCCGCCAAATATTGCCGTAGAAATCGACTAAATTATTATTTTGAGGTTGATATTTGTATTCCATATTATAGGCTTTAGAGTCGATATGACTTAAAGGCCATTGTGGTACCCCTGCTTTATTTTTGACGACTTCACCCCAAGCAATTCGTGAAGGTAAAATTTCTCCATTGATGATTGAACTGTCCCGATAACCGAACTCTAAACGCTGTTCATCTGTGGGTTTCCACGCCGCTTTTAACAAATAAGATTCTGTTTCAAGGGATGTATTGGGAACTTCTGTACCTCCTGGGTAAACTTTGGCAAGGTATGGAACGTAATTAAATCGTCCTGTGGCAGGTTTATCATAAAAATCACTGCCATTTTTTCCTGCAAAGTGATTGCCTTTATTACGATAAGCATAAGCAGCCAAAACTTCAAAATTATCACTACGTCCCGCCAAAGCAATACGTGTTGCAACATCATCGCCTGAATAAATATTATTTTCTTTATTCTGACGTGCTACTTTAAATAAGGATGGATCATAATAAGGCTCGAACACTGGATTGCCTTGCCAGTCCGTTCCTGTAGCTGGATAATTTGGATTATCATAAATGCTTTGACCTGTGAGTAATTGTGGTTCTCTAGGTTTCACTGCATTGCTGCTGGTTTCTACTTTTATCTCCCCACCAAAATTTTTACCTTCCTTTAAAACATCATCTACAGCTAGAGTATGAATAACGACCGCACCACCCACACCTGTATTTACATTGCGTGTGATGGAAGGCCCCTTAATGACTTGTAACCCACCGATTAAATTAGGGTCAATATAACTCCGATTATTCGCACCGTTATAACCACGCCATACAGTGAGTGCCTGTTCTGTCCCATCAATAAGGACAGGAACACGGCCCGGCCCTTGAACACCACGGATACTTGGATCTAAAGCACCACTGTTTCGGGCATCACCACTGTATACTCCGACCATTCCCTTGAATAAGTCTGCTGGCTGAGCGCCTTTATATCGTTCTATTTGCTCTTTGCTGGCATAGACGCTAGAAATATCTTGATCATAAACATCATTCTGCCCTTTTGTATCGCGACTGACAGTGCCAAAAACAGTCATTGGGCTAAGTTGTACGACATTTTCTTGATCAGCTATCATCGGCTGAGATTGTACTGGAATGGGTCTAATTTCAGCTTTATCCACATGCTTCAATATATAGCCATTTCCAACTTTCACCACAGTAAACTCGGTTGCTGCTAAAATATGTTGAAAGCCGTTTTCTAAATTATATTGTCCGCTTAAACCTAAGCTACGTTTACCTTTAAGCTGATTTGCATCAATTGCAATCGAGGTCCCCGCTTGCTCGGCAAAGGTATTCAGAACACTGGCAAGTGAACCCGCTGGAATATGATATGACTGCGTTTCTGTACTGAGCGCATAAGTGCTTTGTGTCGCGACTGTTGTTGCTACACCCACACAAACGAGATGAATCGCCAATGCCAATGATGTCACTTTGAAAGAATATTTTGGATGCTTTTGACCGCAAACAGCTTCACTCATTTTACGCCCCAGTAAATGTAAATAAGAATCATTCAATGTATTAAATTAAATGTATTCCTAATATTTGCTTCTACTTACTATGACGCTTCAGAATTGAAAAAGTGGAACCATTTATTCAAAATAAATTTAAATTATCTATCTTTTATTTTTCTAATTTTATTATTAATTATATTTATCAAACAATTAGTAAAAAACGATATAAATTTTAGGCCTAATTTAAAGCTAAACAGCATGATTCAAACCAAGTGCTTAAATCATGCTGTTTATTGCAAAGTCACAACTGTGAAATATGGGGTGATTTGATAGACATTTAGCTGAGGGAATACACTGCTTAATAATTGCAATGCACTTTCGGTATGATCTAAAGGCAATACAGCATTGACCTTAATTTTCTCTAACTTAGCAGCGTTAAATATAATTTTTTCTTTGCTGTTTCGATTCAGCTCATTTAGCACTTTTGACAAAGACATATTTTCAACAATCAAATGCCGTTGATTCCATTTCTGCTGTTCATTGTATAAATTAAAAGTATGTATAGGTTGTATACCATTTCGATCAAGTATGACTTCTTGCCCTGCTGTCACAATCACAGAAGATGCTTTGGTTTGATCTAACTCTTGTTTCGAGGACTGAACTTTCACTTTGGAATGTAGCATTTTAAGCCCAGTCGCATCTGGCTGATATTGAACACTAAATGCAGTTCCCAATGCTTCAATTTGACCATGTTGGGTTTTGACAATAAAAGGACGGGCTTTGTCTCTGGCCACATCTACAAATATTTCCCTTTGAACCAACTCCACAACACGCTGATTTGCTGAGAAGTCCAGATTAACCGCACTCTGACCACTGAGTTTAAGTTGTGAACCGTCTGCTAAGGTTTGGGTTTTCCATTCTCCCGCATGATTTTTAATATCAGCGGTTAGATATGACACTGGATGATAAATAAAATAACTATAAATACCCCCTACACAACACAATATCACCGTTAAAATTCCACCATAGCGCATATTTTTTTGCTTACGGGCACTATGCAAACCTGTTTTTAAGACAGATTGGGTCATTTTCTGTTGTTGTGGAGTCTGTACCAGTTTTTGAATCGAAGTAATATATTGCTCGATATCTTGAGCAATTTTTTGGCGTTGTGGACTCTTGCTTTTCCAAGCATCAAAATCTGTTTGCGCTGTTCTTTTGAGTAAGTCATCATCGGTACTCAGCAGCACAATCCATTCCGCTGCTTCTTCGATTAATTGTTGCTTACTCTTCTCTTCTTCAATCATTTACTCAAACAAATCCTTCTCTTGTTTCAGTGCGTAGCATTGCACAAGGCAAGTTGCTAGATATTTTTGAATCATCTTTGTTGAAACACCAATGATTTCTGCAATTTCTTTATGGGTTAAACCTTCAAAATAATGTAGCACAAAAGCTTGCTGTGCTTTTTCAGAGACGCGTATCAAAGCCTGACAAATCTGGTCAATCGCTTGAACAACCTGAAGTTGATCTTCTGGCGAAGGAATTGTATCCAGCATATATTCCATCTGACTTAATTCATTCAGATAGGCTTGCTCTATGCGCTTACGGCGCACCTGATCAATCATTAAATTTCTAGCAATGGTCACCAGATATGCACGAGGTTCTTTTACTCCAAAAAGTTCATCACGCGTTTGCAGAATTTTAATAAACGTATCTTGTACCAAATCTGCAGCTTGCTCACTATTGCCTACTTTTTTTCTAAGCCATTGATGCAACCAAGATTGGTGATTACGGTACAATTGATCTACAAATGCAGGATTTTTGTTCACAATAGGATCAACTCTTTGATGGTCTATTAAATGATAATAATTATCATTTAAATGTCAAGACACCCTGAGAGAAAATCCCCGTATATATGATTATTTTTTAGTTTATGTACATCCTTATGTTCTATTTGATCATTTAATATACTTAAAAAATAAAGTTAAATTATCAATAGTTAATGCCCATTGAACCTCAATATCTTGGTTATCATTCAGTTTAAATTCCGATTTATTATTTATGGATATTTTTATCATAAAATAATCTACCCTTTGGCATGTTGTTTTAATGACTACAATAAGGACAAGAGGGTTTTTCTATAACAAGATGATATGAACTTGCACCATGTTCTAAAATAAGTCCTCGAATTTGCTGCTCTAAAGCCTCATCATTAATTTGTTGCAACTGACTACACTTTTTACAATATATTCTCATATTGGTTTGACTTCCCTTGAATGAATATAATGCTTGTTCACTGCCCAGCTTAAATTTAACCAACAATCCTGCTTTAACAAGCTGTTTCAGGGTTTGATAGACACCAGCAAAAGATAATTTTTTCACTTTTAAATCTGGACTATACAAAATTTCGGCTGCTGTCAGCTCTCGTTGTGCATTTCTTAAAATATTCAGTAAAGTTAATCGTGTTGTGGTTACTTTTAAGTTTGCTTGCAACAGCAAGCGTTTAAGTTCTTCAGTATTTTTATAATATTCAAAGATTTCCATCCTGAGATTATCCTCATTTATGCTTTTAACCACATCCACAATTGCACACAAACCATCATCAAAACAATGGTCCCTACTGCCCATGGATGAGGCACAGTCCAAATTAAAATTCCAGCAGCCACACTCATACTGGCCAAAGAAAATAGTTTTACTTTTACAGGTAAAGTTCGTTTGAGTTGCCATTGCTGTAAAATTGGAGCAATGACTTTATTATTAACAATCCACTGATGCATTCGCTGTGAACCCTTTGCAGCAAACAACGTCGCAAGAAAATAAAAATCAAACGTAGGCAAACCAGGAACCACCAAACCGATCGTCCCTAAGACCAGACATAACCCCGCCAGTGCAATACAGATCCAGCGAACCAACCATGACTTCGCCAATCTCGGCTCCGACATAGAAATACTGGTATTTAGATTGGTCTCTGACCCCGTTTGCTTCATTGCTTGATTTCCTTTATCCATCATCAATTATTTATTTCAGTGTTTTTAATTGTGCTAAAAGTTCACCAAAACGATGAAAGCCTTGCATAGCCCCCTCAATAATCAATTGCTGTTCCTCTAAACTAAAATTTGCATCATCTAGGGTTTGCTTGAAACGCTTCCACACTAATCCACGACCCTCTGGATATGCTGCTAAGTTACGTGCAGCAAAATCAGCATTAAAGCCAAATCTAGCCTGAGCCTCTTTGAGTAAAAATGCTGCGCCTAAGGTTGAACCTTCTGAAACATAAATCCAGCCCAAAGATTGTGGAAAACTAATTTCATCTGTTGCAATACCCTGCTGCTGAGGCGTTAAACCTAAATCAGCCAAGTCTTGTAAAGCTGCATCGGAACGCCCACGCACATCTAAATCGGGAATCAATTGTTCAACCTGTGAATCTTGATAAAGATGTTCAACATCTTTCTGAAAATAATATTGCGACAGGGTGAATTGCGCATAATTCTCTTTACTCTCAAACGCGCCTGATTGCTGCATTAAAATTTCCATACGTTCATGCTCTGCCAGTGTTTCTTGTTTCAAGCGTTGCATTAAACTACTGCTGATCACTTTTTCTGTTGATGCGTTCATAAAAACTCCTAAATAAACCCTTTCATTGTTTAATGATCCAATCAGCGATTACGACCAAGCTTAAGCCGAATGGGAAAATCCACCACGATTGCCAATGCTTCACCATTGACAATATGTGGTTTAAATTTTGCTTTTTGTGCAGCTTGTATAGCTCTTTCATCCAAACTACTAATACCTGAGCTTTGCTTTACTCTGACATCTATCGGCTGCCCTTGAGGATTGATTTTGATGGTGAGAACCAACAAGCGCTGCTGGTTTTGCAATTCGCGATCATCGTAATTAAGCTTGCCAAAGCTGAGTACATCGACCCGACTCACGGGAAGCGGTTGCTGTGGTTGAGAAGTAGAGGCAGCGTTTTGTTCTTTTTTATTGTCTTTGCCTGCTTCACCACCTGCACGTTTGGCTATCTCATTTGACTGACCTGAAGCAGTCTGTTCAGTATTCGCAGATGATTTTGTTTCCGTGAATGTTTGTGTTGACTGACGATTTGATTCAGATTTACTTTCCGTCTGTTGATCGGTTAGTTTTTTTTCTTGTGTTTTCGTTGTCTGTTGTGTTGTTTGATCCATCTTCAACTTTTTTGACTCAGTACTATGTATCACTTTGACCTGTTGTTGATGTTGTACCGCTGTTGCTACTGTAGATTGAGGTTGTGCTTTTGATTGCGTTGCAGCTTGCTCTGATGCCATCTGCAGCTTTGTACTGCTTTGTTGTACAACATCGGTTTTGTTCAAGCTGATAAAACGAATTTGAATCGCATTTTCAGGTGAATGTGATTCAATACGAACATCTGTTTTTAAATAAGACAAAGACCATAACAACAATATATGACTGATCACTACCCCACAAAACGTAGAGTATTTTTGCTTATCATTTGAAGCGAGAATTACAGCAGACATAGGCTTAGATACAGCGCAAATAAATGTAGCGCATTTGCTGAGTGCTGAATAAAACCCTGTGCTTTTCTTGTCTGCTCAATCTATTGTATTGCGTTGTACTGTTCATGAATCCTTCCTGCTTCGTCTATCAGATCAATTGCCGTGAATTTAAAAAACATTGCCTTTATCTATATAGACGAATGAGAAGGCAAAAATGCCTAATGAGAAATGTAATTAAATGTAAATAAGAATGGTTTAGAAGAGGTAATTTGACGATAAAACAGTGGGCCACTGAACGTATTTATTTAAATGTAAAAAATAAACTTATATAAATAATGCAGTTAAAAGAAATGACCTGTATATCTAAAGAAAACAATACGAGATAAAAATAATAGGAAGAAAAATTAGGCATCCAAATAAATGCATATAATAAATGCGATGGATGGCTTAGAAATATTGTAGAGAACAAATGCTTATCCTCTACAAAACACAAGACTAAAAATTAAAAGCTTAACGCAGAGCGCTTAAGGCAGTTTACGTACAGGTAAAGCTTTGCCACGTAATTTCTCAACAGCACTGAGAATAAACACAAAAAATACTGGGACAAAAAAGATTGCAAGTATCGTCGCACTGACCATACCACCAAAAACCCCTGTACCAATCGCATGTTGAGTTTCAGAACTTGCGCCTGTAGCAATCACCAATGGAATCACACCAGCGGTAAAAGCCAAGGATGTCATCAAGATCGGTCTTAAACGAAGTTTGGCAGCCGCAACAGTGGCTTCAATCAGAGTCATTCCTTCTTCTTTTAGCATTTTGGCAAATTCAACAATCAAAATGGCATTTTTTGCAGATAATCCAATGATGGTAATTAAACCCACTTTAAAGAAAATATCATTGGGAATTCCTCGGATCCATACCGCAACCACTGCACCAATCATACCTAAAGGTACAACCAACATCACCGACAATGGAATCGACCAGCTTTCATAGAGTGCGGCAAGGACGAGGAAAACCACTAACATTGACAATGCCAATAAGAAATTGGTTTGCGCTTCTGACTGTTTTTCCTCCAAGGATTGCCCTGTCCACTCATAACCAATTCCTTTTGGTAATTGCTCAATCAGTCGCTCCATTTCCTTCATCACTACCCCTGAAGAAACCCCTTCTGCGCCTGCCCCTGCAATACTCAATGATGGTCGTCCATTATAGCGATTGTATTGCTGCGGAGACTGTGTCCACACAGGTGTAACAATCTCAGAGAGTTTAACCAGTGCTCCAGTCTTGTTAACCACATTCAAATTTAGAATATCAGTGACTTTCATCCGTGAATCAGCATCGACTTGAACAATCACTTGCTGCATTCGTCCCTGATTTGGAAAATCGTTGACATACATTGAGCCCATTGAAGATGAAATGGTATCTGTCACATCAGCAAAATTCACACCTAAAGCTTCTGCCTTATTACGATCAATTTTTAAATCGACATTACTACCTGGCGGTAAACCCTCTGGATAAACATAAGCCAGTTTTTTACTGGTTGCTGCAAGACCGATCAACTGCGCTTGTGCCTCATTCAAAGCTTGCATTCCAAGATTACCGCGATCTTGTAAACGTAAAGTAAAGCCCGAAGTTGTTCCCATTTCTTCAATTGCAGGCGGTAAAACAGACATAATCGTACCTTCTGCACTTTCTGCCATTGCCGCATTTACAGCGTTAACTTCATCTGCAGCGGAGGTATTTCTGTCTTTAAAATCTTTTAAATTTGTAAAGGCAATGGCTGTGTTATTACCAGAACCACTAAAGCCAAACCCAAGTACAGAAACATTTTCCTTAATACTTTCTCTGCTTTTTAAATGTTCCTCAAACGATTTTACAATGGTCAATGTCCGCTCTTGACTGGCATCTGCAGGCAATTGAAATGAGGTGATAAATGAGCCTTGGTCTTCTTCTGGTAAAAAAGCAGTTGGGATCGATTTAAACGCAAATACTAAGAAACCTGTCAGAACAACAAATACAATCATCACAGTAAAAATGTGTTTCAACAATTTCACTAAAATTGCTTCATACTTTTTATTGACGCGGTCAAAAAAGCGATCAAACCACGCAAAGAAGCCTTTTTTCTGATGATCTGCTTCAATCGGTTTTAACAAGGTTGCACAAAGTGCAGGGGTTAAGGTCAGTGCTAAAAATGCTGAGAATGCAATGGATACCGCCATGGTCACGGTAAATTGTCTATAGATAATCCCTACCGAACCACTGGCAAAGGCCATCGGTAAAAAAACCGCCACCAGTACCAAGGTTATCCCGATGATTGGACTGGTAATTTCTTGCATTGCTTTAGAAGTCGCATCAACAGGTGATAAGCCTTCCGTTGCCATGATACGTTCCACATTTTCAATCACCACAATCGCATCATCGACAATAATACCGATGGCTAAAACCATACCAAACATGGTTAAAACATTGACCGAAAAACCACTGATCAACATCACTGCAAATGTGCCCAGAAGTGCAATCGGTGCAACAATTGAAGGGATCAAGGTGTAACGAATGTTATGTAAAAATAAATACATAACAAGGAAAACCAACACCATTGCTTCCAGCAAAGTCATGATTACTTTTTCAATCGAAATTTTAACAAACGGCGCAGTATCATAAGGAATCGAATATTGCATCCCCTTTGGTAAAACCTTGCTCAACTCCTCAACTTTTGCTTTGACCGCTTCAGAGGTCTTAACCGCATTCCCGCCTGGGCTCATTTGAATCGCCAAAGCGGTTGCTGGCTTTCCATTTTCTAAAATAGAAAAACTATAGGTTTGCGCACCAAGCTCCACCCGTGCAACATCTTTCAGTGTGACTTGTGCGCCACTCTGATTGGCGCGCAAAGTAATATTTTGAAATTCTTCGACTGTACTTAATTGTCCTTCAGCCGTTAATGGCAGTGTAATCATCTGTCCTTGGACAGCAGGCAAACTCCCGACACTTCCCGGAGATATCGGCGTATTTTGTGCTTGAATGGCATTTGTGACATCTTTTATCGACAGCTGATAAGACACCAGTTTGTTTGGATCTATCCAAATACGCATGGCTTTTTCAGATCCAAAAGATTGGATACGTCCAACCCCTTCAACCCGTTTTAATTCTTCAACCACATTTCGAACCAAATAATCACTTAAATCAATTTCTTTAAATTGATCATTTGGTGAGTTAATTCCGACCATCATCAGAAATCCAGAAGATGCCGCTTCAACAATCAGACCTTGCTGTCTAACAGATTGTGGCAATCTCGGTTCGATAGACTTTAGTTTATTTTGCACATCTACCTGAGCCAACTCTGGATCAGTCCCCGGTTTAAATGTGGCGGTGATACTCGCTTGACCACTGGCATCAGAGGTGGCGCTGTAATAAAGTAAATTCTTTACTCCTGATAACTCTCTCTCAATCAAGGTGACAACACTATCATTCAAGGTTTCTGGTGTTGCTCCCGGATAAGTTGCATAGATACTAATCGAAGGTGGTGCAACTGAAGGAAAACGAGAAATCGGCAACTTTGGAATACTTAAGACACCAAACAGAATAATAAAGAGTGCAATTACCCAAGCAAAGATTGGCCGTTTAATAAAGAACTGCGATATCATAATTTTTCTCCTGTATTCGGAGAAGACTGACCTGCAGTGCTTTGATCACTGCCCTTATTTTGCGTTTGTAAAGTCCCAACATCGGTTGAGTATTGCGACTTCCACTGGGTTATTTTTAAAGGCTGTTCTGGCTGTTGAATTCGATCATGCCCCTCAACGATGACTTTTTCACCTGCTTTAATTCCACTATTCACCACATAGAAACCTTTATATAACTGCCCTAAACTCACTGGACGTGTTTCAGCAGTCTGATTTGCTTTTACAATCATCAGTTGTGCTTGACCTGAAATATCTCTTTGCACAGCTTGCTCAGGGACAAGTAAGGCATTGGGTTGTGATGCTCTGTTTAAACCAACTCTGACATACATCCCTGGCAATAATTTCCGTTGAGGGTTATTTACTTCCACACGGATGGTGACATCACCCGTATTAGGATCTACGCTGGTATCTGAGAATAAAATCTTTCCAGTCACTGGATACAATTTACCCTGACTATTGGATATGCTGACATCAGCACCACCACGTTGTAATAACGAACCATCATTCAAACGATCTTGCAATTGCTCATATTCAGAAATTGATTGTTTAACATCAACATAGACTTTATCTAACTGATGCACCAAAGCCATTGGATTGGTATCGCTGGTGCTGACCAATGCACCTTCGGTTACCAGCAACTTACCAATTTGACCTGAAATCGGGGCGCGTACAGTCGCATAGCGTAAGTTTAAATTTTGTCGTGCCAATGCTGCCTTGGTTTGAGCAACTTCAGCCAAAGCCTGTTGATAAGCGGCTTCCGTATTATTAAATTCCTGTTTACTAATGGCATTGGAAGGAAGCAGTTGTCGATATCGCTCCTGTTGGATTTTTAGACGCACCACTTCTGCCTGTGCTTTTGCCAATAAAGCCTGATTACTATTGACATCTGCTTGAAGAATTTCCGAATTGATCTTAAATAAGGGTTGTCCAGCCTTAACTTCACTGCCTTGGGTAAACAGCACCTTTTCAATAATTCCGCCAACTTGTGGGCGAATTTCTGAAATTCGATAAGCTTGTACACGTGCAGGTAAATTTTCAATCAAATGAATATCTTGCTGTTGAACGGTATAAATACTGACTTTGGCTGGCGCAGCCTGCTGTGCTTGTTCTGCTTCAGCATTTCCTGAGCGATTACATCCAGTTAACGCACTCCCACTTAAAACAACCAATAAAATAATAAAAAAATAAGGCTTAGGCATCATCTGCACCCAGAGTTCTAGATATGACGATTATTGGCAATATTTGTGTACTTAGCATCACCAAAGTGTGGAGATTGTGTGGATATAGCCACTAAAAATAAATTATGATGGTGTTATATCCATTTTAAAGTATCCAGCAATGGGCAATATTTCTTTTGCGTCTGATCCAGCCAGTAAACAAATTTTAGTCGTTGAAGATGATTATGATATCGGCGATATTGTGGAGCATTATCTGAAAAAAAATGGCTTCAATGTGCTTAGAGCACTTAATGGACAGCAAGCCATCGAAATACATGCGCAGCAACAGATTGATCTGGTGATTCTTGACGTGAAATTGCCGATCTTAAATGGTTGGGAAGTTTTAAATCATATTCGTCAATCCAAACAAACCCCTGTGATTATGCTGACTGCATTAGATCAAGAAGTGGATAAAGTCACAGCACTTAGAATCGGCGCTGATGACTTTGTGGTAAAACCATTCAATCCAAATGAAATTATTGCCAGAGTTGAAGCCGTATTGAGAAGAAGTGCAATGTCATCTCAGGCGAAAGCCCAAATCATTAGCTTTAAATCAATTGAAATTAATACAGAAACACTTTGTGTATACATTATCAAAGAACATTCGAAAGCACTGTTAAACCTTACCTTAACGGAATTTAAGATCCTTGCGTTGATGTCGCAAGCGCCCTACAAGGTTTTTACCCGATCAGAATTAATGAACCATTGCTTGCCTGATGGTGATGCCTTAGAGCGTACTGTAGACAGTCATATCAGTAAATTACGTAAAAAACTGGAAGATCATCATCAAACTGACTTACTGATCAATGTCCGTGGTGTTGGCTATCGTTTAAGGCAAAATGATGAAAAATAATATCGGAATTAGCCGCCAGCTGATTATCACCATGGCCAAAGTGAGCTTATTGACCACTTGTTTTTCCTTGATTTTTGGCTATTTGACTTATTTTGTTGCCATCGAGTTTAAATTGGTCTCGCTAGAACAGTTAAATTCCGAAGACTGGTCATTTAATTTTGTTGATCTCACTTGGATTTTACTGGTGACTTTATGCGGTTCATTAACTTCTGTTTATTTAGGATTAAAATTAGCGCAACGCTTTATCGCCCCGCTAAATTCTTTAGCCATTGCAGCAAGAGAAATTAGTTTGGGCAATCTTTCCGTAAGAGCGCAATTGGACAATCCCTCTTCTGTCGCTGAAATCACAAAGATGATCAATGATTTTAATCGTATGGCAGAAAAACTGGAAATCTCAGTCAACAATGCATCTATTTGGAATGCCGCAATTGCACATGAATTAAGAACACCTGTGACTATCTTACAAGGTCGCTTACAAGGCGTGCTTGACGATATATTTACCCCAGATAAAGCCCTATTAAAAAATTTACTCAATCAAGTTGAGCAGTTGTCATTTTTAATCGAAGATCTAAGAACCCTAAGTCTGGCGGATAATCAACAACTTCGACTTAACCTAGAGTCAGTTTGTCTATCTGACGTCATTACACAATCTGTAAACTTACTTCAAGACCGTTTTGATCAAGCAAAATTAGTCATCGAAACCAATTTATCAGATCAAGCCTGCTTTTTTGACCGACAACGGCTTGAACAGATCTTAATTGCATTATTTGAAAATGAAATTCGTTATGCACAGGCAGGGATTTTACGGATTAGCACCCAAAAAAAATCAGAAGGTTTGGTTTTAACCATTGAAGATCAAGGACCCGGTATTGCAGATCAGCATATCCCCTTTATATTTGATGCGTTTTATCGACTTGAAGAATCCAGAGGCAAGAAGAATGGTGGCAGTGGTTTAGGTCTATCTGTTGTCAATGCAATTATGATCGCGCATGAAGGTCGGATTGAATATTCCAAGTCACAAGCTTTAGGGGGAAGTTGTTTTAGTATTTTATTTAAGCCCGATAATTTAAATAAAATATGAGATCAACATCCAAGTATAAAATCGACTCATTTAAACAAACATTCAACTCATCTGTTTTAAATTGACAACTATCAACAACTATAGACAGATAACATAGCGGCCTGTAGCTGATCAAAGCGCTATCCAAGCACATTTCTATGGCTATTGGTCTATGGTTATTGAGGCAAATTTGATTTTAACCTAGCGTAATTTTCTTTAACCGGTAATCCAATGTTGCCCGACTAATTCCAAGCATACGTGCAGCTTCTGAGACATTCTGTTGGCTTTTATCCATAGCGCTACGAATAATATTTTGTTCAAGTTGATCTAAAGAGAAATTCTCACTAAATAAATCCTCTACATTGATCAGCGATTGTGCAGTTTCACCCACTGCTTCTAAATCCTTATGTTGAGGAAACAAACTGTCCAATTTAATTTCCTGTTGATGATCGGTCAGTAAGGTGGCTCTTTCCAACAAGTTTTCCAACTCACGAATATTGCCAGGCCAATCATATTTCATCATAAAGTTTTTCGCTTTATCACTGAGCCCTTTTAGGGTCTTGTTATACATATTTTCAAAGCGTGCCAAAAAGTGATTAATCAGCAAGGGAATATCTTCTCTTCGCTCACGCAAAGGTGGAATAATCACAGGAAAAATATTTAAGCGATAATATAAATCTGCACGGAATTTTCCATCTTTAACGGCCTGCTCTAAATCCTCATTGGTCGCAGCAACAAGTCTGACATCGACTTGGCGGGTGCGACTATCTCCTACCCGTTCAAATTCACCTTCTTGCAGCATCCGTAATAACGCAGCTTGTGCACGCGGTGAAAGCTCGACCACTTCATCTAGAAAAATTGTTCCGCCATGAGCACGTTCAAATTTTCCCATACGAGATTGAACCGCACCAGTAAATGCGCCTTTTTCCACTCCAAACAGTTCTGACTCAATCAGATCAGGAGGAATACAGGCACAATTCACAGCCACAAATGGTTGCGCTTGGCGCTGACTGCCATTATGAATACCCCGTGCAAATGCTTCTTTGCCAACGCCTGTTTCACCCTGTAATAAAACTGCGACTTTACTCCCTGCTGCTTTTTTAAGTAGATCACAGACTTTGCGATAGGCAACCGACTCGCCTACCGCATTAAACATGGTGTAATCACTTTCAGCTTCGGTATAAATATTTTTCTTTAATTGATTGAGTTCCGCCTGTAAGGCAATGATTTCATCCGAGACGGCATCGGGTGACATAAAGCGAATCAACTCATCGGCATTTTCCCATTCACTCAACGGCTTTCCAATGATTCGACAATGCTCATCACCCTGAGCAACGCAATGTGTCTCTTGATAGATAATGGTCTGCCCCATGACAAAGCTGCTATAGCCACAGGCATAGCCCAATAACATCCAACAAGCAGGTTGGTCCGAAGCACCAAATTCACTTAAATGCACCTCTGCCTCAAATGAATTAAGCCAGTTAAAATCAGCATAAAACTGTTTTAAATCATGACTTAAATGCAGCTCATTGACTTCAACCTGTACCATGCCACGGATGCCATGCATTTGCGGTCCAGCCATAAAAGCTTCTGCTTCATTTAAATTTGGTCGTAGTTTTGAGGTCACTTCTGCATCGCGCATGCCAGCTTGGTAACCACAACGAATAAAAAAGCGTTTAGTGCGTTCAAGCCCCAGCATTTGATAGAGATCTTTTCTTAAAAAGCCCAGAATACTGGTATGCATCAACAGCATTCGATTTTCATCAAACCAGATTTGTCCGTGTTGAGCATCAAAAACGATTTTATCGAGTAAATCTTGAATATCTTTGTTCTGTTCCAGTATTTTTTTATATACCTTCACATCTTTGGCTGGGGACATGATATATCCATCCTTGGCTATATGTCTTTGTGAATGCAATCTTGATATTACCTAATTCTGAACCAAAAGCTTCACTACCTTTTCTTATATTTTCATACCTTTAAGGTATATTGTTTTTATTTTAACCAATATCAAGTCTTTATTGGTTTTTATAAACATTAACTCGACCTTTCCCATCAAAATCACTGTTTCATCTTTTGATGAAATCAGCATCTCTTTACGTTCATTATTTGATGAAAATAATGCTGTCGTAGTTCATATCCTCATGATCAAAAAATAATAAATAATTGAATTTTAATTAAATTTTAAAGTTGGCACGACTTTTGGAATATCTAGAGTAAACCTAGCACATGAGCATGAAGCTCTACATCGAAATTGTTTTGATGTTGATAAAAGGATAAGCACATGATTGACGCTAAACAGCCTACCGCATTGGTCAAATATATCCGTATTACTGGTGAGCGGAATGCCAAATTTGTCGAGTTCGATTTTGCCATTCAAGACCCTACGCTTTTTGTGGAACTGATTCTCCCCCAACAGGCTTTCCAGCATTTTTGTGAAATTAATCATGTCATTGAAATGACCGCAGAACAACAAGCTTGGAATGATGCGCAGGAAGATAAATGGCGTTATGGCATTGAACCGACTGTTTTAAATCATGCTCGCCAACATTCTGATCAAGATGATCAGACTTAATTCTACAAGGAGAAGCTAATGACTTTAGAAATTAAAACATCCAATTTGCAACCGATTCGTCAGACTTATGCGTATATCGAACGCCGTTTTGGAGCCAAGCCCGCAACACGCTATCAAGAAGTCAGCTTTGATATTCAAGCTTCGACAAACTTTCACTATCGCCCCTTGTGGAAGCCAGACAAAACCTTAAATGATAAAACCCATACCGCTTTGCAAATGCAAGATTGGTATGCATTTAAAGACCCTCGCCAATTTTATTACGGTGCTTATGTGCAACATCGTGCACGTCTGCAAGATACCGCTGAAAGTCATTATGCTTTTTTTGAAAAACGTCAGTTGGTCAATAATCTCAGTGATGAAGTGAAACAAAAAATCATCCAGTGTTTATTACCTTTTCGCTATGTCGAACAAACGGCCAACTTACATATGATGTCAGGCAGTGCCTATGGTTATGGCACCGTCATCACCCAAGCATGTATTTTTGCAGCAATGGATCGTCTCGGTATGGCGCAATACATTTCACGTATTGGCTTAATCCTCGATGGCAATACAGGTGAATCATTACAGCAAGCCAAACACGCTTGGCTAAATGATGAAACTTGGCAACCCTTACGTAAACTTTGTGAACAAAGCCTAACCGAACAAGACTGGTTCAAACTTTACATTCTGCAAAATCTGTTGATTGACAGCATGTTACAAGAGCTGGTTTTTGGACAGCTGGATGAATGGCTGGTTGAAAATGGCGGGCGTGATATTGCCATTCTTACTGAATTTATGAAGGACTGTTTAACTGATTTAGCGAAGTGGTCAGACAGTGTTTTAAAAACTGCTATTTCAGAATCTGAAGACAATAAAACCCTGATTCAATCATGGATCACGGAATTACTACCCCAAGTTAAACAAGCATTTAGTGCTTGGGCACAAACCGCACTTACGGATTCTGGGATTGATTCAGGTCTAAATAAGATCTCTGAACGTAGCAAAAAAACCGGCAACATTTTACTCGATTTAGCAGCATAAGGATTTGCCATCATGACCTCTAAAGTTTATTTAGCATTGCAAGACAATGACACCTCACGCTACATCATTGAAGCGATTGAACAGGACAATCCTGAAGCAACAATTCAATATCTTCCCGCGATGATTCGGGTCGAAAGCACTGGCGAGCTGGTGGTACGTGCAGAAACAGTATCAGAAAAACTTGGGCAAAACTGGGATATCCAAGAACTACAACTCAACATGATCACCTTGGGTGGCAATGTTGATGAAGATGATGACAGTTTTACCTTGAAGTGGAACTAGCCGTACTTCCCCTAGATTTAAAGCATAAGTAGCAGGCAGCTGCATGTAAGTTAAAGGATGATCAAAATGAATAGCCAAGCCAAAGTAAACAATAAAAAGCTCAATGCCAAAGAACGTTATCGGATACTCACCCGTGATCTAGATTGGGACTTTTCCTATGCAGATCGTAAAGATGCCTTTCCGTATGAAGAGTTTGAAGGCATCAAAATTACCGACTGGTCGAAATGGGAAGATCCTTTCCGTTTAACCATGGATAACTATTGGAAATACCAAGCAGAAAAAGAAAAGAAGCTATATGCCATTTTTGATGCTTTTGCACAAAACAATGGGCAAATGAATGTTTCAAATGAACGTTATGTCAACGCGATTAAATTGTTTTTAACCGCGGTAACCCCGCTTGAGTATCAAGCGTACCAAGGGTATGCCCATGTTGGGCGTCAGTTCAGTGGCATTGGTGCACGTATCGCCTCGCAAATGCAATCCATTGATGAATTACGTCATGTACAAACCCAGATTCATGCGATGAGCCATTACAACAAGTTCTTTGATGGCTTCCAAGACTGGGCACATATGCATGACCGTGTCTGGTACTTGTCTGTACCTAAATCATTCTTTGAAGATGCACGTTCAGCGGGGCCTTTTGAGTTTTTATTGGCAATCAGCTTTGCCTTTGAATATGTCCTAACTAACTTATTGTTCGTTCCTTTCATGTCGGGAGCAGCTTACAACGGTGATATGGCAACCGTAACATTTGGCTTTAGTGCACAATCAGACGAAGCACGCCACATGACGCTAGGACTGGAAATTGTAAAATTCTTACTGGAACAGCACGAAGATAATGTGCCAATCGTACAAGAATGGATTGATAAATGGTTCTGGCGAGGAACTCGCCTGCTGTCCATCGTCGGCATGATGATGGATTACATGTTGCCAAATAAAGTCATGTCATGGAAAGAAGCTTGGGAAACTTTTTTTGAAGAAGCAGGTGGCGCTTTATTTAAAGACTTAAGTCGCTACGGGATTCGTATGCCGAAATATAGTGAAGTGATTAGCAAAGAGAAAGAACATGTTTCGCATCAAGCATGGTGGATTTTCTATAACTTCGGTCATGCAGCAGGCTTCCATACGTGGATCCCAACAGATGAGGAAATGGATTGGCTCTCAGAAAAATACCCTGACACGTTTGATAAATACTACCGCCCACGTTGGGAACTTGCTCGAAAAATGGAAGCTGAAGGTAAACGCTTCTATAGCGCAGGTTTACCTCAATTGTGCCAAGTGTGCCAAATTCCAATGACCTTTACTGAAATGGATGGTGACCCAACACTATTTAGCTATCGTGATTCAATTTACAAAGATGAGCGTTATCACACTTGCTCTGATGGTTGTCATGACATTTTTGAACGCGAACCTGAGAAATACATCCAAGCGTGGTTGCCTGTACATCAAATTTTGCAGGGTAACTGTGGTGGTCCAGATTTAGAAAGTATTTTAAGGGATTACTACAACTTTAATGTCGGTGCAGACAATCTCGATATTGAAGGTTCACCTGACCAACAGCGCTGGAAAAAGTGGAAAGGCAACGCAGCTTAAACCCTCATCCAAAAATTAAAAAATAAGCAATGGATGTTGTCTAACTCGACAGCATCCGCTCAAGGATTTATTCAAAAGTTTAAGGAAATACACCATGACTGTACAAGCGATTGTTGAAAAATATCAATTTGAACCACTAGATCTACAACAAAATTACGGCGAAAACATGTTGTTGTTTATTGGTTGGGATCATCACACCTTATTTTGTTCGGCACATGCTTTTGTGGTTTCACCAAAACAAAGTTTACAAGCCTTGATTGATGGGCAAATTCAGGCGGGTTTTGAGCAACATCCCGATTTTAAACATATTGATTGGTCTAAAGTTGAATTCCGTTTAAACCGCAATCTTTTACAGGCTGATTTTTCTAAGTCCCTAGAAGATTTGGGTTTTGATCATAAATCTCTCCTGCGCTTTGTAACGCCTGATTTAGCAGGTTACCAAGGCACACATGTTTAAGGAGAACCCAGATGAGCTATCAAGTCACGATTGAACCAGCAGGAACCATCATTCAAGTTGAAGAGGATCAAACCATTTTAGATGCAGCATTGCGTCAAGGTGTTTGGTTGCCCTTTGCTTGCGGACATGGCACTTGTGGTACATGTAAAGTTCAAGTCACAGACGGCTTTTATGATGTAGGTGAAGCCTCACCTTTTGCGCTTATGGACATTGAACGTGAAGAAAATAAAGTGTTGGCTTGTTGTTGCAAACCAGAATCTGACATGGTCATCGAAGCTGATGTGGATGAAGACGAGGATTTCTTAGGCTATTTAGTCCAAGACTACCAAGCTAAGGTTATTGAAATAACGGATTTATCGCCAACGATTAAAGGTGTCCGACTTCAACTTGATCGACCAATGCAGTTTCAAGCAGGCCAATACATCAATATCCAACTCCCAAATATTGAAGGAACCCGGGCATTTTCAATCGCCAATACACCGAGCGAAGCAAATCTGATCGAATTACATATTCGTAAAGTGCAAGGTGGTGCAGCAACACGCTATGTGCATGATGAACTGAGTGTTGGTGAAGAAATGGCGCTTTCAGGACCTTATGGACAATTTTTTGTGCGTAAGTCTGATCAGCAAAATGTCATTTTCATTGCAGGTGGTTCAGGGCTTTCAAGCCCTCAATCGATGATTCTGGATCTTTTAGAACACGGTGACACCCGTATCATTTATTTGTTCCAAGGTGCACGGGATGTTGCTGAATTATATAACCGTGAAAAATTCGAACAGCTTGTCAAAGAATATCCAAATTTCAGATACATCCCTGCCTTAAATGCGCCTAAGCCAGAAGACCAATGGACAGGGTTTACAGGTTATGTACATGAAGCGGTTGCCAATTATTTTGAAAATAAATGCAGTGGGCACAAAGCATATTTATGTGGCCCGCCACCAATGATTGATGCCGCCATCTCCACCTTGATGCAAAGCCGTTTATTTGAAAAAGACATCCATACCGAACGCTTTTTAAGTGCTGCAGATGGTGCAAATGGGCAATCACGTTCGGCACTTTTTAGACACATCTAAAGTTGAGTGGTTGAACCCTTAAATTATCCAATATACCAACACCAGTTTGAGTGATCTGCACCGATTCCAGATCACTCTCAAGATACTCATGCCAAATACTCATATCAATCGAAGGAAGATGATGATGAATAGACAACAAATCGATAGCCTCGTTCAGCAAATGAATGTCGCGACAGCAACAGGTGAAGTCAATCTGCGTGTTCAGCAAATCGTTGTTCGTTTACTTGGTGATTTATTCCAAGCCATTGAAGACTTAAATATGTCTCAAACCGAGCTTTGGAAAGGCTTAGAATATTTGACAGATGCAGGTCAAGCCAATGAACTGGGACTTTTGGCAGCAGGTCTCGGGCTAGAACATTACTTAGATTTACGTGCAGATGAAGCAGATGCTAAAGCCGGTATTACAGGTGGAACACCACGAACAATTGAAGGACCGCTTTATGTTGCAGGTGCGCCTGAGTCCGTTGGCTTTGCTCGTATGGATGATGGCTCTGAATCTGCGCACGTCGATGCCTTAATCATTGAAGGCAATGTCACTGACACTGCTGGACAGATTATTCCGAATGCAAAAGTAGAAATCTGGCATGCCAACAGTTTAGGCAACTATTCATTCTTTGATAAATCTCAGTCTGCATTTAATTTACGCCGCAGTATTTTCACCGATACACAAGGTCAATATATTGCTCAAACCACCATGCCTGTCGGTTATGGCTGTCCACCTGAAGGTACAACACAAGCTTTACTCAATTTATTGGGTCGACATGGTAACCGCCCTTCGCATGTTCACTACTTTGTCTCTGCGCCAGGTTATCGCAAACTGACCACCCAATTTAATATTGAAGGAGACAAATACCTTTGGGATGACTTTGCCTTTGCTACTCGTGATGGACTGATTGCTACTGCGCTGGATGTAACGGATCTCGCAAAAATTAAACAATACAATTTAAATAAAGCCTTTAAACACATCAAATTTAATTTCCAATTGGTCCAAGACGCTGATCAAGTCCCCTCTACAGAGGTTGATCGTCGTCGAGTAGCCGCTTAGTCAACAATGTAGTGATGCTTAATCCGTTTAACTACAGCTAGCTGCAATAAAAATATCATTGAAAAGGATTTTCTATGAAACAATTGATGTTCAAACTTTCAGTTCCATTGATGCTCGGTTTAACCAGTAGCATTGCCTGTGCCACAGAAAATGGGGCTGACTCATTTGCCCTCGGTGCCGAAGGTATGATGGCGGGCGCACTACCACCTGCTGGCGTGTATCTATTAAGCTATTATCAAAATTACCATGCCGGAAGTTTTGATAATGGCCCAGCGAATTTTCATTTAGATGTAAATGCCTTTATCCCCCGTTTGGTTTGGATGACAGAACAAAACTATCTCGGTGGTCAACTGGGTTTCTATGCCATACAGCCTATGGTTGATCTCAGATTATCTGCAGCGGGGATGTCAGACCATAACACTGCCTTAGGTGATTTAATGTTGGGGTCAATGTTAGGTTGGCATCAAGGAGATCACCACTGGATTGCTGCGATAGAAACAGTACTCGCCACAGGTCAATATGATAAGGCCACAGCACAACAGCCTTTGGTCGCCAATATTGGCAAAAACTATAATACTGTTCGACCGATTTTTGCTTACAGCTATGCGCCAAAAAATGGTTTAGATATTTCAACTAAAATTTCTTATAGCTTTAACACTGAAAATGATGATACCCAATACAAATCTGGGGAATATTTTGCTGGTGATTATAGTCTTGGATATAAACTTACTGATCAGGTTAAAGTGGCTGTTGAAGGCTACGCTTTTAAGCAAACCAAGTCAGATAAGCAACAGGGTGAAAATATTGCGATGCGTGGACAAGTTTTGGCAATTGGTCCTGCAATACAATATCAAGATAAAAACTGGTCAATTGAAGCAAAGTATTTAAAAGAAACTCATGTTGAAAATCGCCCTGAAGGCCATACGAGTGTATTAAAATTTGTTTGGGCTTTTTAGTGGCTATGCTTTGCACTTAGCTGTATTTTGTTTTTTGTGCTGATGCTCAAATGTAGTTGTTAAATCATACTCATAATCAGTCATTAACGCCGAATGAAATTCATTCGGCGTTAATTTAGAAACCGTCAATTCAGGTTAAAGTAAAACTGCAATATATCAACATAAATCACTTCAGTTTACGCCAATAATCATTTATAAATCTAATACCAATCTTTTGCCTTTGGCACGAGATACACAGATCATCATCGATTGTTGTGATGCCTTTTCATCATCACTCAAATACTGATCAAAGTGCTCTGCCTCACCGTCTAGAATTGCAGTTTCGCAGGTACCGCATACTCCTTCACGACACAAACACTCAACATCGATATTCAGTGCTTCAATCGCCTGTAAAATAGTTTGATTGCCCTGAACTTCGACTTGCTGATTGGATTTCGCCAAAACCACAGTAAATGCTTCACCATCTTCTGGTACGGTTGAAGCAAATTGTTCCCAATGAATATATTCATCTCGATAACGATGAAAATTACAACGATCAATCACCGCATCAATCATTGGCTTTGGCCCACAGACATAAACGTGTGTGCCCTTTGGCTGTGCGGAAATTAATTGATCGAGGTCAAGGCATTTCCCATCTGAATCGACATAACTAAAAATATGTTCAGCATGTTTTTGTTTGAGCTCTTGCAACAGTGCAGCATGCTCTGGCGAACGATAGGCATAATGCAATTCGTAATCTGCCCCACGTGCAGCCAACTCATCCATTTGCGGCACAAAAGGCGTAATCCCAATCCCACCCGCAATTAAAATATGTTTTGCGCCATTTTCAGCCAGTGGAAATAAATTTTTAGGTTCTGAAATCAGAATTTCACAGCCTTCATTGCATTGCTCATGCATATAGACCGAGCCACCTTTACCTTCTACATCTTTGCGTACGCATACTTGGTAAGTGCTAAGATCCTGAGCACAGCTCATCAGTGAATAGGCATTGGAAAGCTGATCATTCATTTTAACAATGATATGACTGCCTCCATTAAACTGAGGAAAATTTTGTCCATCCTGACGTTTAAATGTAAACCGTTTGATCAATGGTGTAAGTTGCTCTACCCCTGTGACCACTGATGCAAACATTTCATAATGACTTGCCATGTCTAAATCCTCTTTACCACATGTTGCTTTTTTAAGTACTTATTCAAGCGCTTTCTCATTGGAGGGCAGCGTGTTGGATGATCATCAATGAATGTCCAACACGCCTTTATCCTATAGCCCTAAACACATATATTTAATGGTCATGAATTCTTCTAAGCCATACTTAGAACCTTCACGGCCTACCCCTGATTGCTTCACGCCACCAAACGGGACCACTTCATTTGAAATTGCAGTTGAGTTCATCCCCACCATGCCATATTCAAGTTGTTCCGCGACACGCCAGATCCGTGAAATGCTTTCGCTATACACATAGGCTGCCAAACCAAAGATGGTGTCATTGGCCTGAGCAACCACATCTGCTTCATCACTAAATCGAATCAGCGGTGCCACTGGCCCAAAGATTTCTTCTTTGACAATTTCCATGCTTTGATCCACATCAGTAAGCACGGTCGGTTCAAAGAAGGTCTGTCCAAGTGCATGCTGTTTACCACCACAAGCCACTTGTGCACCTTTTTTACGTGCATCATCGATCAACTGTTGTGCTTTGAGGACGGCTTTTTCATTGATTAAAGGCCCTATCTGTACATTTTCTTCAAGACCATTACCAATCTTAAACTTTTCAACTTCTTGCACAAATTTCTCAGTAAATGCCTGATAAACCTTGTCATGTACATAAATACGGTTGGCACAAACACAGGTTTGCCCTGCATTACGGAATTTGGCAAAAATTGCACCTTGTACTGCTTTATCTAAATCTGCATCATCAAAAATAATCAATGGCGCATTTCCACCGAGTTCGAGCGCAAGTTTTTTAATCGTGTCTGAACATTGCTGCATCAATAAACGGCCAACAGGCGTTGAACCAGTAAAAGTCAGTTTTTTGACTTTTTCATGACTGGTAAATACTGCACCAATTTCTTGTGATTGACCTGTTACAACATTGATCACCCCAGCAGGAATCCCTGCCATTTCTGCAAGTTTGGCAATGGCCAAGGCGCAATAAGGCGTTTCATTGGCAGGTTTAATCACAATCGTACACCCCGCAGCTAAAGCTGGCGCAGCCTTACGGGTAATCATGGCAATTGGGAAATTCCAAGGCGTGATCGCTGCAACCACACCTACAGGTTCCTTGGTAATGATAAAACGCTGTTGATTATTGGTGGTAGGAATCACATCACCATAAACTCGCTTGCCCTCTTCTGCGAACCATTGAATAAATGAAGCAGCATATTTCACTTCACCTAAAGCTTCAGCCAAAGGCTTACCTTGTTCAATGGTCATGATACGAGCCAATTCGTCAGCATGTGCCAATACCAACTGATACCAAGCCAATAATAAATCTGCGCGTTTTTGTGCAGTTAAGGCTTTCCACGTTGCTAACGCTTGATATGCAGCATCAACAGCTAGGCTTGCTTCTGCTGCCCCCATATTGGGAATAAGCCCAATCTCTTCACCTGTTGCTGGGTTGGTGACGGGTACAGTGGCGTTGGATTGTGCATTGATCCACTGACCATTTACCCATCCGCGTTGTTGAAATAGCGGACTACCTTGCAAACTTGACATGTCATGATCCTATGGTTTGAAAGCAAGGTACGACTTTATTTGCCGTACCTTTAACTTGAGAGCTTCTCTAAAAAAACATGATCGAGCTGTTTACCCCAGTGATGTTTTGAGAGGCTCCCTTAAATGATTATTTGTGATATTGCGCAACGAGGTTTTGGAAATAAGCAATGCCGTGTTCACTAATCCCCGAACGTTGCTTATCCGTCATGATTCGCCCTTGACCGCGATAACCACGTGACTTTAAGCCACGTTGCACACTTTCAACCAGATTTAAATCTTCTGGGCGGAAGACATTACGATACCATTCAATCAAATCTTTTTGGTCTTGAGTCAGTTCTTCATTGGTAAAGTAAATATCATAATGTTGTAATGTCGTTTCAGCATCTACAGGAAACTCATAAATTACAGTCATAAAATTACCGCCTGGTGGCACATTAAACATGGTGCAAGGCCATGTCCAAAAACCACTAAAGGTTGGATCTTGTACCGATGGATCCAGCTTGAAGGATTTTTCTGAAGAACGTGCATAACCATATTGCAAGGTCCAGTTTTGGTGTGTGGTATGCCAATATTTATCCACCTGAACAGAATCAGCAAAGCCCGGATGCGCAGGTCCGCAGTGATAACATTCCATATAGTTATCTACAATCACTTTCCAGTTCGCTGGTGTTTCCGTCACAAAGCGTGCTGCAAGTTTTAAATCTTTGATCACCGCACAAGTTTCATTGAGCTTTTGTGCAAACTCAGGCAATTGATCTTCAACACAAGTGGCATTTTCATCCATATTGATAAAGATAAAACCGGCATACTCTTCAACTTTTACAGGCACCATACTTGAGTTTTGTTTATCAAAGGATTCAACATGATCACAGTTACGTGCCAGCGCCAAACTTCCGTCTAGCTTAAATGTCCATGCATGATAAGGACAGGTAATTACATTCTTCGCTTTACCACTGCCACTTAACAACTCATGCCCACGATGCGGGCAGACATTATAAAAAGCCCGTAATACGCTGTCTTTACCGCGAATCACAATAATATTTTCACCAATGACCTTACGGGTAATATAGTCATTGGCTTGAGCCACCTCACTGCCGTGTGCAACGCAAATCCAGCTTTTTGCAAAAATTTCTTCTTTTTCACGCTCAAAAACCTGAGAAGATGTATAGAACACTTTGGGAAATGTCCAAGCAACGTCTGGGTTTGAACAGAAATCTTCTGGTAATTTTTCAACTGCATTCATGTTTTTACTCCATTAAACTCTTTTTTGTCCTAACGACCGTTTGTTTAAAATTGGCTGATGTTCAAATCAATTGAACATTGGCTTTAACGAACTCAGCATGCGCTGATATAAATCTTGCACCACAGGACAGTCACGTACTAAACGCAAACTGCCATGTAGTAATCCTTTACCGAGATAAAATTCGGTTGCAATATTGGCCTGTTTTAACTTGTCAGCAAAAATACGCCCATCATCACTGAGTGGGTCATACTCAGCGACAGCAATAAAACTACGGGGCATATCAGAAAAATCCTGTGCCAACAGTGGTGATAAACGTAAGTCCTGCCAGTCGCTTGTATTTGGCGCATAGGCTTGCAAGTAATCATGCATATCCGCTAGCGACAGTAACGGTGCATCTGCTTGCTGCTGACAAGATGCCGTATCAAAACCACTACTCAAACATGGATAAATCATTGCAAGACCACAGGCTTGAGCCCCTGTATGTTGTAATTGCACTGCAAGTGCAGCCGCTAAATTACCGCCTGCACTGTCCCCCATCAAAACAATTTGATTTGGATTAATCTTCCATTGCAGGCCATGTTGATAGAGCCAGTGATATACCGTTTCACAGTCTTCATATGCAGCTGGAAAATGGTGTTCTGGTGTTAAGCGATAATCCACACTCAGCACAGCAACATTTAAATCACGACATAAATAGCGGGTGATAAACTCATGTGAATCAAGATTTCCCACCATCCAACCGCCACCATGAAGATATAAAATACATGGCCAACCTGTCGCTGGTGCTTCACCCAATGGTGAATACAACCGAACATTGACTGGATGATTGAGCTGCGGCACAGTTTTATCTTGAATATTGACCGTACCATCACGCGGTAAGGTGTAATGTAAGCACATCGCATCATACGCAGCCCGAATAGAATCGATATCGTCATCCGCAGGTGAATAAATGCTGCTCCAATACATCAGACTTTGCATTTCTTCACTCAATCTATAGTGCATGCTCGATTGTTGTGTCATGACAATTCCTTTTGACTGGTTTTATCCGCAGTGGGTTCAATTGCAACATCAATGTGCATATGTTTATTTGCATCTGTTTGATCTAAAGATTCCAACTCACTAAAACTCATTTGCTCAATCAGATGGGATGGAACCTTTGAATAATCCTCAATCAACCATTTCACTAAGCCATAGGTCTGTATCAAAATAATCACAATGAATGGCAAGGCAGTCACAATGGTCGCGGTCTTCATGGTGTCCAAAGGCGCTTTAGAGAAAATCATCGCAATCGGAACAAGGGTTAACATCACACACCAGAACAAACGTGCATTTGGTGATGGGTCTTGCCCCTCACGTAAACCACGGGTACAAGTTGCCGACACTGCATAGCCCACAGCATCCATATGTGCTGCAAGAAAAATCACCATAATCCCAAGGAAAATCCACATCATCAGCTTGCCAGCAGGCAATAAACCAAGCAGTTGGCTAATCGCAACTTCACCACCTTGTTGGCTTAAAACTTGTGGCACATTGACCATACCGTGAATAAAGTTATAGACACTGTAGTTTTCAAACACCCCAAAGATGAACCATAAACCAACGCTACCGCCAATGACCATGGCAAGAATCACTTCTTTGATGGTACGTCCCTTTGAAACACGCGTTACAAATAACGCCACACCTGGTGCATAAGAAATCCACCATAACCAATAAAATACGGTCCATTCACGAGTGAACTTTCCATCGCCCATTGGGTCGGTAAATAAACTCATATCGACAAAATTGGTTGCCATTAAGCCAAAGCTCATCAGCGAGTTATTCATAATGAATTGGGTCGGCCCAAAGCACAGCACATAAATCGCAAACAACACCACACCTAAACACACCATATGGCTGAGACGTTGCATGCCCTTATCCATCCCCACATAAGAACTCAGGGCGAATAAAATCGATACTGCAAAAATAATCACCACTTTGGTCATAAAGGTATTGGGGATACCTGTCAGCTGCGACAAAATATTGGTAAAAGTCACCGCAGTCAGCACCAAAGAAATTGTTAAAGCACCGAACATACACAACAAGAACATCAGATCGACAAGGCGCCCAACAGGTCCAGTTGCCTTAAAACCAGTGACCGCTTCAATCATTGACGCCAAACTTAAGCCTTTATTCTTTCTGACGTGATAGCTATAACATAGTGAAATTGAAGCCAGCGCATAGATCGACCAAGCACTCAATCCCGAATGAAAGAATGAGTAAGCAACGCTATATTTCAATGCTTCCGCAGATTCAGGAGTTAAATTTAAACCCGGTGTTTGATAATAATAAGCCCAGTCTAAGAAGCCCCAATATAAGGTCGAAGAACCAATACCCGATAAAATGAACATGAAAATCCATGACATGGTACTGTATTGCGGTTTGCCTTCACCTAACTTGATTTTTCCATATTTACTGAACGCCAAAGCAAAGGTAAAAATAATCGATAAAAATGCAAATAAAAGCACTGGTGTAGTAAAAACAGATGTTGTCCACTTCATCCATTGAGCAGCAAGCTGTATAGATTCAGTCGAGTAAATTGCCAAACCAGCCACCGAAATAAACACAACGGCAAGACTGGTTATTGCAAGTGTCTTATCTGTATAAAGTTTTGTATTTTGATTATCCATATCCATTCAATCCATCTTGGATCCTGATTGTTTATTCCCTAAGGGCGATTACTCCATCGCGAATAAGTCCATTTTTTGATGTGTTACAAATGCTGCTATCGCATCTCCAACGTCGTCCGTTTTGGCTGTTCCACCCACATCTGGTGTTTTTGGGCCATGTAGCAATACATGTTCAATCGCCTGCATAATCTCTTGACCTGCTTGAACCACCTGTTCGTCGCCATCTGCCAAGAAATCCAACATCATTGCGCCAGACCAGATTGCAGCAATTGGATTGGCAATTTTTTGACCATAAATATCGGGTGCAGAACCATGTACAGGTTCAAACAACGACGGGAAATTACGTTCTGGATTTAAGTTTGCAGAAGCAGCTAAACCAATCGTTCCTGTACATGCAGGTCCCAAATCCGACAAAATATCACCAAATAAGTTTGAAGCAACCACGACATCAAAACGTTCAGGCTGTAACACAAAACGCGCGGCCAAAATATCGACATGCTGTTTGTCTGCCTTAATTTGCGGATATTGTTTTGCCATCTCATCAACACGTTCATCCCAGTACGGCATACTGACTGCAATACCATTTGATTTGGTTGCAGCGGTAACTTTTTTAGCATCGCGTTGATTGGCAAACTCAAAAGCATATTTCAAAATACGGTCTACACCATGACGGGTAAACACAGCTTCTTGTAAAACAAACTCACGCTCAGTACCTTCAAAAGCCTTACCACCAATCGCAGAATATTCACCTTCGCTATTTTCACGTACCACGTAGAAATCAATATCCCCAGGTTTTTTACCTGCAAGTGGGCATTTCACCCCTGGCATTAAACGTACTGGACGTAAATTCACATATTGGTCAAAACGACGACGGAACTGTAGCAATGACCCCCAAAGAGAAATATGATCTGGCACTTTTTCAGGCCAACCCACTGCACCAAAGAAAATCGCATCGTATTGCTGTAAAATTTCAAACCAGTTGTCGGGCATCATTTTTCCGTGTTCAAGATAGTAATCACAACTTGCCCACTCAAACGCATCGAACTGTAGCGCTATGCCATATTTGTCTGCAGCTGCCTTTACAACCTTGATCCCTTCTGGTAGAACTTCTAACCCGATTCCATCGCCTGCAATCGTCGCAACTTTATACTTTTTTGCCATAACGCTCCCTTACACCTTTGGTTAATATCCTTAGCTGTAAACATGCTATTTTCAGCAAAAATGATCAATAATAAAACTATCACCCCAATGGACACGGATCGTGAATAATCTACCTAACCTATCGGATTTAAAGGTTTTTTGCACAGTCGCAAAACGTAAAAGTTTTGTTGATTCTGCTGAGGAACTGGGTGTTTCGCCTGCGTTTATTAGTAAGCGCATCAACATTTTAGAAAACAATTTAAACTGTAAATTGTTTCATCGTAGTACCCGTCATGTCAGTTTGACTGAAGATGGCAAACTGATTTTGGAGCGAGTTGCTCATATTTTGGATGAATTTGATGAAATCAGTGAGTTGGTCAATAACCCTTTAAGTACCCCCACAGGGCATCTGGATATTGTCAGTAGCTTTGGTTTTGGGCGGAAACACGTTGCACCGATTCTGTCTAAACTGCTGACCATGTATCCAAAATTAGAAATTCAGTTTGATACAATTGATAATACGAAAGATTTAATTCAACACAGTATTGATCTGGATATTCGGATTGGCAATGAAATTGCACCCAATATGATTGCCAAAAAAATGGTTTCTAATTTCCGAATTTTTTGTGCTGCACCAAGCTATTTACTAAAAAATGGAATGCCTGAAAGTTTAGACGATTTGCGTAGTCATGATTGCTTAACCATCAGTGAACGTGACCAATCCTCGGTATTATGGAAATTACGCCACGCTTCAGAAGATATGTCGGTACATGTCACCCCACGTTTTATTTCCAACAATGGTGAAATTATTCACCAATTGGCAGTCGAAGGTCATGGCATTATCTTACGTTCAATTTGGGATGTTGCAGATGAGTTGATTAGCGGTCAGTTACAGCATATTTTGCCTGAATACTGGCAAGATGCCGATGTATGGGCTGTCTACCCGTCACGTTTAAAAAGCTCGTCTAAATTACAGACCTGTATCCTGTTTATCCAAAATGAATTACAGAATCGATTGCAGCATGTTCAGAACCTATCACGTGGACAACTGATTCAACCGGTAGAATCGGTAACACAGCACGCTGAAAAGGTATTTTTATAATCGAGATCAGTTGCCTGCTTTCTTTTTTTAACAACATCATGCACATTAATTCAATCATGAACATGCAGGCAGCATATGAACACGGCAATATTTGGCCTTATTTTAATCGCAGCGGCATTTCACGCCACATGGAATGCTATTGTCAAAGCAGGCTCAAATAAATTTTTAACCACTGTATTGGTGACTGCATCAGCAGCAGTTTTAGCAGCGCTACTACTGCCCTTTTTCCCGATACCACATCGCGCTAGCTGGTCTTATATTTTAGCCTCAACGGGAATACAGATTCTCTATTTTGGTATGGTTGCCAAAATTTATCGCGTCGCGGACATGGGACTAAGCTATCCTCTTATGCGTGGTACTGCACCGCTTATTGTGGCAGTTTTAGGGACATTCTTGCTGCATGAAACATTAGAACTAAATGCTTGGCTTGGGATCATTACTATTTCCATCGGCATTTTATCCATGATCTTCGCAACCTCTCAAACAGGACGAAAAGGAATTGGTTTAGCCTTGCTCAATGCAGTCTTGATTGCTGGCTATACCTTGGTGGATGGTCATGGAATTCGTCTCTCAGGATCACCCATTTCTTATATCTTATGGAGCTTTGTGCTCTCAGGTCTGATCTTTTTTATGTTTGCCTTGAAAATGCAATATCACCAGATGGGTGATTATTTTCGTCATAATTGGCATTTCGGTTTAATTGGTGGGATTGGCTCATTTTTCTCTTATGGACTTGCATTGTGGGCGATGACACTTGCACCAGTTGCTATTGTTGCCGCACTGCGTGAAACCTCGATTTTATTTGCGACGCTAATTTCGATTTTTATTCTTAAAGAACAAGTTAATGCGATACGTATTATCTCGTCATGTATTATTTTAATTGGGGCATTGGTCCTAAGAGCAGTCTAACCCTAACAGCCATTTATTCCTATGTACCATCTATTCCTAAGAGTTGCTGGCGTAGGCACAACCGAAAGAACCAGCCTATTTTAAATAGACTGGTTGATCTTCAATGTTAATTTTAGAAGTAATAACCCAGTGATAAGTAAAATAATTTATTCCACTGATTACTGTCGCCTTGTGCAAGACCGTTTGCACTGCCGCCTGTCATTGGATCATTACGACTCCAAATATATTCGCCCTGAATCCCTACTGCTTTATAATTAAAATACACCCCAGCAATTAAACGATCTGAATCTTGATAGTCCTTTTGATCTTTAAAGAAGCGGCTATAGGACAGATAAGGTTTAATATTTTCTAACTGATAAAAGGGTTGAGCCAAAGTGTAATTAATTTCATTGGCCATAAATTTGCCTTTATTGGCCACTTGGTAGGGGTAATCAAATGCCCCGATGGTTGAGCTATTTGGCAGAAGATTATCGGCATTTTTAATGTTCTGTTTACCAGCAAGAAACAACCATTGCCAAGCTTGATAATTGGTGGTGCTAAATATATTCCATGTACTTCGATGACCATCTTGTTGGGTTCGATTATTTTCCAGATCTGAGTACCAGAATGAACCACCTATCTCAGTTGAAAACTTTTGCGCTGGGTCTAGCTCAAATTTTCTAGATAAGCGCGTCACCCACATATTTTTTTCATTAATATCTGTGCCTTGGCTTAAATCATCGGCTTGAACGAAGTTACCACTATAGCGACTTGCGTCTTTGGATGTTCCTGTATAGTTACCACCATCTGTTGGATAAAAGCCTAAAATAAAATTGTATTGATCATTTTTAAACTGATACTTCGCACCTAGATTTTGAATATCTTCTAAGCCAACGGTATTTAGCAAGGTTTCATAATAACTGTTACCCCACAGTCGACCAAATCCAAAATCAACTGATTGAAAGCCCACGGTAAAGCGTTGTTGGTCTGAAGTTTTATACCCAGCCCAAGCATCTTTTAGAAATAATCCGTCACATAAGCGGCTGTATTGGTAACAGCGTAGATCTAATGAGGCAATCCAATTTGGATTTTCATAACTCAATACTGTTTTAATATCTGCAAGCTGCCAGTCCTTATTTTTAGAACCTTCATTTGCCTCAACGATATAATCTTTGTACATATATCGGGTACGGATTGCGCCTGAAAGTTTAAGTTCACCTGATTCTGTTTTAGGGTCACCTATACTTAAATCTGCTGCAAAACTAGGCATGCTGACCAAAAGCCCCATTGAACCTATAAATAGAAATAACTTCTTCATTGTTGTACATCCTTGTTTAACCTCATATAAAAATGAAGAATTTATGTACAACAAACAATGGGCAAACTATAAAGTCGGAATTTACAGACTGTGTTTAATACGGATTGATTCAATCACGATAAGGAGGTAAAAAGCTGCGATTTTTAGGTTTTATTGAAAACCAAACTTATGACAACGATTCAAATCAAACCGTCTTAAAATCAATAAAATCGTTTGAATTTTGATTACATGCAGCTAACTTTGATATACTTTTATAAACAGAAATCTGCAAGAAATTAATGTCATCATAGCTTAATGGAATAACTGCTGGAGTCTTTGCGAATTTTCCTAATGGATATAAAATAATTAGAGAAAAATCTTCTCCATAGCAAAAATTAACGTAATTATCATGATTAGTCTCGACTAATTTCCACCCTCCATCTTCAAGTTTTTTATAAATATTTTTCATTTCATCGCGATTTAAATCTGCTTTTTTAATTTTAATTAATGCATATTGCTCACCATAATTATGATTACCACGAGCATTAATATCCTTATATTCATAAATATAGCCATGAAAATATATATTCATAAAATTCTTAAATCGATCAGGAATAATTTCTGCTTTATCTGTATTTGAACATGCAGCCAGCCAAAACACTAGAAATGAGGTTAGAATAGACTTAATAATTTTTTTCATAACTTCTAAAAAAAAAACAAACTATAAGTATTTTTTAATTCTATTTGGCACTTTGCTTAAAAGACCTAATTTTTTCATCTCTGCATAATATAGAGCGTAGTTTTTCCTTGCGAGCGGTTCGTTTTTTTTTGCGACATAAATATCGGCTATATTTAAGTAAGCTACTGCTCTACTTGGATCTAGCTTTGTAACACGGTTTAAAATGTTTAAAGATTCATTATAATAGCCTAATTTATATAAATAAAATGCAGAATCATTAAGCTCTTGAACATCATTTTTGCTATATACAGGCAATTGGCAATTTATGCTTTTGATTATTTCATTTATTTCTAATTTCTCAGACTTTTTCAATTTCTTTAAATTTTGGCTTGTTGAATAATTCATATAAACAACTGCGCCTCTTCCCCCACCTACATCAGCCTCCCAAATAGGTAGATCCTTTTGCTTATCCCACTTTCCAGCACACATATCGCTTAACATTGTTGGAATAGCATCCACAATCACTTTATTTTTATTATTGATAATTAAACAGTAGCGTTGATCATGATCTGAAATCGGTAACGTCAAAAAGTTATAATTTTTAGTGATGTATGAATATTCAGGAAAGACTTCTTTCGATGAAAGACTAAAATTTGCATCACTTAAATTTAGCGGACTGCAATTTTTATAGCTTAAAAAATCAGGAGTTGCATGTACTGAAAAAATTGTACTACTTAACAATATAAAGAGCGTTTTCTTTAGCATTATCGTTGTCCTAATGTTTATATCTTTATTAGATGTACAGGTTCATTCATTGGCATATAAAATTTGTCACTTTATAAAGTAATTTAGAGGCTACATGCTGTTTTTAAATATTTATTGGATTTTATTCAACATATCCATAGCAGGCTGAAATCCATAGTTTTTAGCATATTCTAGATATTCTTTTGATTTATTTAAATCACGATTAACTCCCAATCCATTTAAATACATATAACCTAAATTTGAAGCTGCTACAACTTTTATGTCTTTATCTGACTGACTATATAGTGAATTAAAAGTAGTTAATGCTAATTTATAATTTTTAGAACAATTATTACCTAACAAATATTCAGAACCAACGCTTAAACCAGCAGATAAATAACCTTTATCAAAAGATAATTTATACAAATCACAAATCTCAGGATTAGCAACTCCATCTGATTTATATTGTAATACTCTAGCCTTCAATGCATACCCTATAGCAACATTATGTTCTATTAATTTATTCGATAAATCAATAACTTTATCCAAATCACGATAACCTTCAAGATTTGTCATTTCTCCCAAGTATAAAACAGCTAAATCAGCATAAGAAAACCAATACTTTTTATCAATTGCAATGTTATTATATTTAACAAACCCTTCTATATTACCTTTTTGGAGTTCAATCAAAGCTATCTCTGAAAAAGAAGCAGGAATATATTCTTTCGATTGATTCAATAATAATAATGCTTGATCTAAATTTTTATCTACACCAATCCCTCTGCTATATCTTGCACCTAAACTATGTATTGCCAGAGGATTTCCTAGATTAGCTGCTTCTTTTATTAATATAGTTGCGGAATTAATATTACCTTCTGCTTCATATTTTTTAGCTAACCAGAATTTTGCTTGAGGATTCTGATGCTCTGCAGCATATTCGATATATTTTAATCCTTCTGCCTCATTTTTATCATAAAACTCTCCATAATATTTTAAATTTCCTAAGATATAGGCATCAGCAGGCCTTTTATCATTCTGTTCTAAGCACTTTTTACTATTATCATTAAAATTTTCAAAGTCTATTTGACAATTTGGTATCAATTTTTGATTGACTTCATTTCTTAGACTTATTGGGATCAGTCCACATTTGATCGTGCCATACTCATTTGCAATTTCACATGGGATTGAAATTATATTTGGATTTTTCTCTTCGGCAATGCTCACTTTTGAGTTTGCACAACCACTTAACCATCCTATCAAATATAAAATCAATAATTTATTCATTTTCTTGCCTTGTTATTTTCGAAATTGCTAATTCTTTTATTGATTAATTTTTTGTTCTCATAACTCAACTCATTATAACCCTCTGTTTTTATGAAATTTTTTAATTTTTCCAATAAGATTTTCTTATCATTCTCATTAATATACTCATACAATATTGCTTCTGCCTCAGCATCATATATAAAAGCATCTCCTCCCAATATAATTATTGAATAATAGAAATCTACTCTATCACTTTCTTTTTTTTCTTTAATCATATGTATTTCTTTATAGAACATACTAATCCAGATTCTATCTGGAGCCTTTTGAAGTAATAGCACTTTAACGCTTCCCCATTGGGCACTACCGCCAATTGCTTTAATTTCAGACAAAACAAAACCTATGTAGCCTAAAATATAGATAACTAAAAATAGAAAAACACTTAAAAATATATAAAAAATACGATGATTCATTTTATCTCTTCGTTCAAATAAATAAAATTTATATACTTATTTTTATTTCCTAAAAGATAACCAATTAAGCCTATTGTTATCCTTTTTAAAAATTTACCACGAATTTGTCTGAATAATATATTTACTCTCCATCTTAATCTACTTTCTAAGTATTCAACCCTGTTTCAATTACTTTTAGCGTTGTTAAATTTAACCAATCTATATTTATGGGTTGGGCTAGACCCGTTCTAAAATTCCAAAGAGTTATACTAGATCAGTCGTTAATTTCATTTGAAAGTTATCAATTATATAAACTATTAACTACAGCCCCCCCCTAAACAGCTGATTAAAAAAGTGATCCACACTTAAAAAGTTAAAATCAATAGATTAATTGCAGGAATCAACACCAGAAATTAGATACATAAACGCAACGCCATTTACTGAAAAATCTCCTGGAGTCAACACTGAGCCATTATAATCAATTACAGGACCTGAATTTTCAGTTACAATATTAATACGATTATTCCTACCTAAACAATATGTATCAACGCCTTTACCCTGTCCTTTGAGTACCCATCCATCTTGTTTTAATATCTTTATTATTTCATCAAGTTTTTTTGAATCCTTAGAAACTTCTACATTAGAAATCTGTGTTTGCGATTTATTTATTGCATTTCTTATTTTAACATCAGAACCCAATATTTTGATCATTTTATCATCAAAAGGATATCTATCCGAATCATCTGGTCTAAGACCTGTTGTACAAGCAATTAATACCAACACTAAACTCATACAAGAGAGCATTTTTATAATCTCAAATATTCTCATTTACTACTCTCCTTATTACACTAATTACCTTTGATTTTTGAACTTTTTTATTATAAATTTTTATTTTCCTTGTTTAAATCATACCTTAACCTATAATACACTTAAATACATGTAGCCTGAATTTTAAGATACTACAATCCTCAGTTCTTCACTAAGCTGATTATATAAGTTATTAAACTAATTTATAATTTAAACATAAGAAAATAAACTACTCACACTCATTAACTCCAGAATTAACATATGAAAATATAACTGTATTTACGGAAAAATCACCAGAAGTCAATATTGAACCCTGATAACCAATTACAGGACCTGAATTTGCTGTTATAATATTAATACTATTATTTTTACCTAAACAATATGTATCAACGCCTTTACCCTGTCCTTTGAACACCCATCCATCTTGTTTCAATAGTTTTATTATTTCATCAAGTTTCTTTGAATCCTTAGAAAGTTCAACATTAGAAATCTGTGTTTGAGATTTATTTATTGCATTTCTTATTTTAATATCAGAACCCAATATTTTGATCATTTTATCATCAAAAGCATACTTGTCTGAATTATCTGGTCTCAGACCTGCTGTACACGCGATCAAGTTAACCGTTGAAATAATACAGAACAGTGTTTTTATATTTTCACCTATTTTCAAAATATTACACCTCATATTTGAATTAAATTCCCTTTAAACACCAGAAAATTATTTTTTTAAATACTTCTAATAATTTTAAATAAAAACTCCGTACAAATTACTTACAACCATTTACACCATCATCATTATATACATAATAAATCAACCAATCATTAAAATCACCAAAGACAACTCTACTTCCACTTCTATCAAAATATTCATTCTTTTCTGGATATAAAATTCCTAATTTATTATAAACACCATTACAATATATATATAATCCATTATAAACATCCTTTCTTACCCATCCTTCTTTTATTATCTTTTCTTCAACACCAAAAAAATCAACTTTACTCATATTATCTTTGGATATCAAAATATTAGAAATTTCAGCATTAGGCTTCACTATCCCAGGCTCATACTCATATTTATACCCTTTAAAAACCAATTTTGAAAACTCTTGAATATCGACCTTATTTTTGTGTGAATTATTATTTACACAAGACACTAAAAAAAAGGATAATCCTAGTATAGAAAAGAATATTTTATTCATTTTAAATCCATAAATTTTATCCAAAGTTTATTTTAGTTTTCTCAATAAAAAACCATTCAAAATTTTACATGCTTACAATATGACGTTCCTTCTTTCTTATAAATAACACCTATATTCCATTGATCCAACAAGCTAGATTTCATATATAATTTTTGCCCAAACTTATCATAATATTCCATTTTCTCTGGATAAATAATTGTCATTTGATTATACCGATCATAACAATACACATACTGATCCTCAGATGTATAAACCAACTTCCATTTTTTCTCTATTCTACTTTTTATCATTTCAAAATTAGACAAGGATAAATTAGACTTAGGAATAAAAAAATTATAGTAGTTGGCAAAACCTCGTTGCATTCCTACCTTTAAATCATAATTATAGCCATCAAATAAATAAGAAATTTCTTTCTCAACTTCAATTTCATTGCTTTTAGAACTATCTATTTCATTACATGCTTGTAAAAATATAATTATAATTATTAATAAACCGACTTTAATCCAAACACCAACTTTCATTTCACCTTATTTTCCACATTCAAGTTAAACCTAACAAACAATTATAATATAAAAAATATTACAAGATACTCAAATCAATCTAATAAAAAATTCAATCAGTTTTTAACAACTACACTAATATATCTACTTCATCAACACACTCTCCTTTAAAAATAATATTTCTCACAAACAACTAAAAAACCTCACAAAAACAATATTAGCCACTATTTATAAAAAATGGCTAACCATATTACATAAGAATCATTAAATTTAAATATCACTAAGACTTCTAAATATTTTAATTTACTCTAACTCTATGATTGGAAGCTTCTCTTTACGACAATCATTAACTTTCCTTTCATTATAATCAAGAAAAATTACCCAATTATTTTGGCTAGATGGTTTAACCTCATGACCTATGAAACTATAATATATATCTTTTTCAGGAAATAAAGCTCCAAGATAAATTTTTTCACCAAAACAATATTCGTAAAAATTATCTTTATTAGATATTAATTTCCAACCATCCTTTTTTAATTGAATATCAATTTTCTTATATTCAATTAATGACAATCTAGCCTTCCATATTTTTGTTATTGAATATTTATTTTCTGGCTTATTTATGGAAATATACTCATCAGGAGCATATACTCTAAAGTATTTATCAATTATAATTTTGGAATACGCCCCATCCTTTGAAACTTTAGTATTCACACACGAAGTTATTAATATTATAAAAACAATAAGATGCCCAAAATTAATCCATTTCATTTTTTCTTATCCTTATTCAAAAACTCTAGTTTAAAGTTCGCATTCTTTGTATTAGTCTCTGACATATCAAAGGTTGTAGTCCCAGCACCAAACTCAATACCTACTTTAGCTGTTGGACTAAACCATTTTTCAGCCTCTGGAATGGTCACGCCACCAGTTACTCCCCTAAATCCAACTGTTGTTGTCACGCCTTTACCTGGAAGCCAATTATTTACAAAACGAGCGATATCTTCTCTATCCTCTTTAGTTTTATTTGTAATATAACCAAAGCTACACCCTCCTCCCTTAGCAGTTATACTTTTATAAATACCTTTTGCAAATTGTAAAGATGTTAAATTTTTTTTATTCAACATTGCTGCTATATCGTTTGGAATTGCTGTACCGCTAATCCCCTGAGTAAGATAAACACTTCCATCATGCAAATTAACAACAGCTCCCGCTGATAGTGGCCCTACCCCGCCAGAACATATTGCATAATCCAAAGTACAAGTATTTTCCAATATACATTTACCTACTCTATCAATCTGATCCAATTCACGATCTCTACCAGAACTATTTGAATTGTATGGAAAATTAACATGTCCTTTTTGAACTGCATCGAATTTATTTTTAACCCATTTATCTAATTTTCCAACTGTCGTGCTTTCTACTTTTGCTTTTGCTTTAAGATAATCTTGCTTTCTTTTTGCATCTAACTCTCTATTTATTTTATCAAAATCATAATATTGTTTATCAGCCATCAACCCCATCGGATCCACCCACTGATTTGGATCACTTACATAAGCTGAATTATTTAATCCTCCAAATAATCCTATCGGATCTTTACTCACATACCTTGCACTATACGGTTCGTAATAACGATAACGGTTATAGTGTAAGTCTGTTTCTTTATCGTAATATTGCCCCTGAAAACGGATATTACTTTGTTCAAATGGATTGTCTTGGTTTGTTGTATTAATTTCTAAAGCTGTGCCCCATGTATCCTGTTTTATTTCCCAAACACACTCGCCTAACTCATTACTCAAGGTTTGTGGTGTACCGACTTGGTCACAGTGGTAAAAGGCAACACGTTCTAATTTAGCTTTGTTCTTTCTGGTTTCAGTTTTCCATACAGGGTCTTTATAAATCGAATAAGGTACATTTTGGAATTGACGATAGTCAGGTGTTTCAATCAACTGAATAAAGCCTGTATAACCAGTCTGTAATAACGGTACAAAGCTATTCGGTTCATAGACATAGTGTTTGGTGTAGTCTTGCTGTTTTGATTGATTTTGGTTTGCTTGATATGACTCCCATATCATTAGATCACCATCCCAACCAAATAAGGTTAAACTGTGGTCTGTTTGGTTATTCTTAAATAATCGGCGACCAAAAACATCATAACCATAGTCTGTGATTTGACCATTGCTGTCACTTTGTATCAGACGATTTAAGTTATCCCACGTGAGTTTTAAAGTCTGACCTGCTTGAGTGGTTTCAATCACATTACCCTGTGCATCATATTTATAATGTTTGCCTTGATACTGGCTAATCAAGTTATTTTTCACTTGCGCAGCTTGTGTGGCAATCGGATCAATTAAGTTCCCCGCAGGATCAAAACTAAAGCTTTCAGTCTTATATGGGTTTTGGCTTTTGATTAAACGCCCGATTGGATCATATTGGTAATTTAACTTTCCTAGATGACTATCATCGACTTGAGTCAGCAAATAGTTGTTATCATAGTGATAATGACGTTCTGTTTGAAATTGTACCCTATCCGTTGTTTCTTGCTCTGGGCGAATGATTTGTGAGCTAAGTAAGCCCACATCATTATAATTTTTAGTTTGCACTAAACCATTGGCAAGCAATCGTGTGGTTTCACGATGTAAATCATCACGTTGGAATGCCACCATATCTTGTTGGTTAAAAGCAATACCATAAATATGCCCTGATCCATAACTTAGATTGGCTTGTACTTGCCCATCAGGACGAATGGTTTGAGTCAAATTCCCCAATTCATCGTACTCATAACGTAATACTGCGGTCAGTGGGTTTAGATTTGCTACTTTATAGTGTTGATGCTCACGTACCAATTGTCCAAGTTGATTGCGATAAAAATGAATTTGGCTTTCTGTATTGGTCGCTTTACTGAGTTGGTTATTTAAGTTGTATTCAAACTCTTCAACTTGGCTATGCCGAGTCTGCAAATGGGTATAAGTCTTTGACGCGATCGAACCATCCGTATGATAGCCGAATTGAGTCAGAATATTTGGTTGGCGGATTTGAAATAAAAATCCATTGTCATAATATGTAAAGTGCTTTTCTTCACCATCAAAGGCTTGTTCACGCACCAATTGCCCAAAATGATTATAGTCAAATAGATATTCGGCATGGTTTTGATTGCTTAGTTTTTGAATTCGACCTTGTTTATCCCACTGGTAGCCGATTTGGTGTCTATTTGCATCGACCCGTTGTTCTAATAGTCCGACTTGATTGTATTTATATTGGGTAATTAAGCCTTTGCTATCGGTATGCTTAAGTAAACGCCCTTCTTCATCATGTTCAAATTGTTCTTTTAATCCATCAGGATAAATGATTGCTTGTAACTGCCCTCGGTCTTTACCTTGAGTACTGTAGAGATACTGAACCTGTTGTGCATCCGCAGAGGCTTGTGCAGTCAGTGTACCGTCTGCATCATATTCCCAAGCACTACTTTTCCCTGAACAATCGGTATACGACACCATCTGCCCAAGATCATTATATTGAATTTTCTTTGAGCCGCCTTTGGCATCAATCACTTCAACCAATTGATTATCATTATTATATTTATACTGGGTGATATGTCCTAAAGGATTAATGTCTTTGCTGACATTGCCATCAGCATCATATTGTTTTTTCCAGATATTGCCTTCTGGGTCCTTAGTTTCAGTCAGATTACCATTTTCATCATAGGCAAAAAGGATGATGCCACCATTTGACTGTACAATTTTCACCAACTGACCTAGTTCATTATAAGCTTGTTCAATTTCTAAGCCTGCAAAATCAATTTGTCGAGTAATCCGTTTTTGACTATCTCGAGATATCCACTTTTCACGACCATCGGCTAAACGAGTACGATAGGTAAAACCGTCTAAATCAAAATAATAATAGGTTGGAACTTCATAACCATCATAGACTGCCACCTGACGCAAACGTGGATGCCATTCTAAACGGGTTTTAAAACTACCATCATCTGCCCATTCCTCAATCGCTTTGGCTTTGGGTGCGGTAGATTCATATCGAATATTTTGCCCACGTCCAGTACGATCTGTATAACGGGTCAATTGATGGGCATGGTTATATTCATAACTGCGTGTATGTCCATTTTGATCAATGGCTTTGATCAGATTGCCTTGTTGATCATATTCATAACGTGCCAATGCTTCCGCTTGTTCATCGACAAATGCGGCAATGACTTTGGCTTGTTCATTAAAAGCAAACTTGACTAAGTGTTTAGCGCGCTTCAATTGAAAATCAATCGCCTGTAAATAGGCAAATTGTTCAAACAATAAATAGGTCAGTACTACTTTTTCATCAGTCTGATCATTAAATTGTTGAACGAGGTGATAATGTTTTCCAGCATTAAAACTATGAAAATGGAAATTCCAGTCTGAACCAAAATTCAGCAATAAATCTCCATCGTCATGTGGCGCGACACTAAAGCCTTCAAAGGGTACGTAATATTTTTCATAGACGATCGAAGCAGGCAGCTGATGTTTACGTCCATTGCTGTCAATAAATAAATACCCATTTTGATTTTGTATGATCACATTGGAAAATGGCATCATCCAACGTGCGCCGATCATACTGTGGTCAAACTCATTCATTTGAGAGTTATATTGACGACTAAAGGTAAAACCAACTTTAGGCAAGTAAAAGTCTGAATGATTAACCCGCTCCGCACCAATCGCATAACTAATACTATGTGTCGTTGCTGAATCACTCGGTAATGAATCGGGTTGTTGGGTTGCACAACTCGGATCATTTAAAGCATCAGGTTGTAAGGTGACAAACTCTAAAATATCACCATTGATATGCTGCTCATGTTCGCCTGTTTGGTTTAACGGCACACTGGCTGTGGCTTTTTTACCTTGAGTTTGGATGGCTTTTAGGGTTTCTTGAATCAACCAAGCAAGGCTATATTGAGTTCCTGCATTGCTTTGTTGTTGAATCACTGTAGTAAGTTGTGGTGTCGCCTTAAGCACTTCTTCTGTTAATCGTGTTGCGATATTCGGGGTCATCTTTGCTGTCATATCAGCTTGTGCAGGTGTACCCAACAAATCAATCAATGGCTGTGCCCAGTTGCTAAACTGCTTGCTTGGATCACGTTTTTCAGCTGTTGCTCCCGCTGAAGCAACGCTGGGCAATCCAGCTACAGCACTGCTGCTAAAAGCTTGGAGAATTGAAGTCCCTAGTGTCGTAGCACTCGACAATAAACCTGATAATTTACTTTGTGTTTCTTGTAGGAATTTTTCTAAATCGCCTGCCATCTGTGCATTTAAGTGTAGCTGCATACGACGTAAATCAGCTTCTTTGATTTTGCCATTGGCTGGGTATAAACATTCGGCCATTAAACCCAGCATTGGACGTAAAGCCATACGCACATGTGCTTCTGTATTCGGTTGTAAAAATAAACCGATTAAGTTCATGCTTAACAATGCCGATTGTTGTACGCCTGCCTCAGCTTGTTTGGGTTCTGTAGCAAATAGAATTAAATCCAAAACACTACCGGATAATGCAAAGATATTGGCGACTGTTGGTACATTGGCGCTTGCTTTGATCTGTTCTAGGCTGGTGTTTCCACAAGCCTGTAAATAGTTTTGGATTTGATGGGCGATAAACTTATGGTCTTCTGTATGCGTCAGACTGGCCAAATTAAATACTGCCAACTCTACCGCTGGCTTGGTCTCTTTAGCGGTTGGTTGTTGCTGTGTATTTGACCCTGCGGTCTGATTTTTACTATCTATAAATGCCATAAACTTAACCTTAATACGTTCTAATTTTTAATTTAATTTCAATCAATTAAAATTCAAAAAAATGTTCAATTATTTATTTCGCGCGTTATATACATCTGGTTGTTCAGCAGCCGTTTTCCGCACAGTCACTTGTTTGGTGACATAACGAGACTCTTCCAGATCCATCCGTACCACATCCTTATCCATATCATAAATCGACTGCGGTTTTCTCACGTCGACAGGTGCTGTCGCTTGTGGAGTCTGTTGAGTCAAAATTGGCGCAGGCTGACTGACTTGTTGAGGAATATTTTGCGGGATCGTGGGTACTGATGCATCGCCTTTTCGAGTGGTAATGCTATAGGTTAAGAAGCGAGAGAAATATTCATCTTTTTTAATAAAATCATCCACCACTTTCACTGGGGCATCTAACCCATTTTGAGCAGCGCCAAATGACTCTGCAACAAAACCTTGCCCCAGTGACGACCCAAATCCTGTTCCAGCAGTTATATTAGAAACTAAACCGCTGGTCTGTTGAGCAAACAATGCTGAGGCTTGGTCTTTAAAGAAATCGATGCCTTGATCTTTAATGTTTTGTAGGGATTGACTTGGATTAGCAATCATCTGGCCCACATTCATCATCTGTGACGGAGATAAATTTAAATTCAATGCTGAAGAGACGGAACCTAATGCACTTTGAGTAAATTGTTCTTTAAATTGTCCCAAGCTTTGTGTGCCTAAGTCTTTTAAAGCGTTTTTGCCCATATCTTTCAATGAGTCAGCATTCAAAGAGAATAAATTGTTTTTGAGTTGGGACATCATATTTTGCCCCACTGAATTTAAAGCATTTTGTGCAAAACTTGTGGCGCCACCGACCACTTCTTCTGACCAAGTATAATCACGGTTAAAATGACTTGCTTTATCCCATGCACTCCGTGGATCCGTTTCAAATTCAACTTTGGCAGGGCCAGGTGCAATACCTGTCACTTGGGCAAAACCATTGCCATCCAGCTTGCCAGACACTTGCTTGCCAAATGAGTCAATCACTTTAAAGCCGGTTTGTTTAAAGAAGTCTTGCCCACCATAGCTTTTTAATAAGTCGAGTGCGCCTTTGAGCGGATTCGATGGCGGCAGTTGTGCTGATTTACTGACACTGGCACCCGGCTTAAATTTGTGCTGCCCAGCATTGACCTCAAATTTCCCACCTGTTTTGGGGAAAATCCCTGAGCCATTTAGGGCAATCTGTGATGAACCACCAGTAATCAACACTTCTTTTGGACTACTGATTTCTATCCGATCTTCTGTAGATGAGATGGTAATCCCCAGTTTGGCAAATACATCTAAAGCATCTGACTGCGCTTGAATTTCAACTTTACTTTGCGCTGCAATGGCTTTAATGCCACCTTGAGCAGCAAATAGACTCACTTTGCCTAAAGCTTGCCCCAAAAGATTCTTTTGGGTACTCAAGTTGATGCTATCGCCCGCAGTATGGTTAATGATGCCTGTGGCTGAAAGATGGATATCTTCAGGGGTACTTAAGGCAATCCCATCAACAGAACTGAGTAACATGATGGCTTTTTTATACTTGGCAACATCTTTTTCAATTTCTTCGGCAAAAGCTTTGAGTTGCTCAATCGATTCTATTTCATCCGTCTTTTGATTCTTGGCAATATCGCTTAAAGCTTTACTGTTGGTCTGACTGCCTTCAAGTTGCTTTTTGGCAAGCTCTGAATCAAGGTGATCACCTTTAGCTTGGTCTTGTTTATAGGTTGAAAGTAGTAAGCCTTGCCCTGCTCGAACTGCTCCCCATTGGTCAGTTCTCAGCTCAAAGCCTTCACCACGATCATCACTTTCCGCTTTGTCTTTAGGATGACTCAGTTTGCCCAAGTTGAGTTGGCTGGCGGCATGACTACTTTGTAACTGGCTGCTGATTTGGCCAGTAGTATCGTCAAACCTCAGTTGATTGTAACCACTGCCTTGATACTCTCGACTTTTGATTCCTGCCAGTTTCTTGGTGTCAGGCAGTTTGCCTTTGTCATCAAACTTGCTTGGATGACGTTGCGCTTCATGGATGCGCCCAACCACAAATGGACGGTCAATGTTGCCATCAAAGAAATCAATAACAACAATCTCTCCTATTCTCGGTAAGAACCGCGCACCATAGCCTTCACCTGCCCACGGGGTCAGGACATCGACCCAAGCGGAATCTGTGTCATTGTCATTAGAACCCGCACCGCCATCATGGGTATTGTCTTCATTACGGCTAAACAGGAAGCGAACTTTAATACGCCCCCATTCATCGACATGGATTTCTTCTCCGCTTGGCCCCACCACTTTGGCCCGTTGTGGTGATGCAATCGGTCGGTGTTGTAATGGGTTATAAGCTGGAACCGTGCTGATATTACGACGTTGAATGGTTAAATTACTGGCTTGACGTTCATCACTCGTGTTGCTGGTGATTTGACTTGTTTGCCAATTGCTTTGTTGAACTAAAGTGGTGACTTGATCGGTAAGATCTTTGGGTAAATTGTTTTGGTTATAAAAGCTTTTAGCCGTGATTAAAAACTCTTTGTCTGCACCTGAGTGTTGATCTATCTCAGGGTGTTCATTCAGTTCAAACCAATAACCAACATGTGCATCGCGCACTGTTGACGTTGCTGTAAATTGTTTCGCTTGTGAATCATAATAGTTGCTGAGGTTTTGATTAAACTTTTCAATCTGACTGTTGCCCGATGGCGTTACACCATCTTCGCCATTCAAGTCTTGAATCCATGCAGGACTAAAGTGCCATGCTTGTTCTAAAGCTAAACTGGCATTGTCATAATTTTCACTATGGCTGTGTTTACTTTGGACACTGCCAGCGCCTTCATCGATATCCAATACATCAGCTTGCCAACGCTGGATATGCACCGAAGTCGGTTGAATGGAACGCTGACCAATAAAATTGGTGATTGAATCAGTTTTTTCTACGGCGCTGCTTCTATGAAAGCGAATATTGCGGCGTTCTAGGGCACTAAATTGCGAATTGTCATCAATTAAACGGAGCTTTTGTGCTTGAATTTGTTCTGTTGAGCTCGACACTTTAAGTTGTGCTTCATCGATCAGCCAGTTAATCCCTTCACTTCTCATCAAACGGGTCAGGAAGTCAAAGTCACTTTCAGATGCCTGCATAATGAATGGACGCACATCATAGTCTTTGCTTAAGCCACTCTTATCTAGACTCAGACTTGAGGCAAACAGTGGGCTGCGTTGTGCCCATTCTTGAAACACGGTCTGGATCACATCCACAACCGACTTATTCATAAATACTCGAGAGTTTCTACGATGTTTCCAAAGTGCTGTTGGGTCTTCTACAGTCAAACGATAGATAGTAAGAGAACCATCAGATGCGCCAATATCGGCTTGGGTCACAATCCCTGAAATACGGGTTAATTCGGATTTATCTGTGACGATATCAATTGCAGCTTGAGTTCCAATAAAGCTTTTTAAAGGGATAGTTGCTGACGTTGCAAGACAGATGAGTTGGAGCCGAACACCCTCATTGATTTGATGTGTTCCATCGATACGTTGTAGGAACACCTGTTGGCTCAACGCCGAATTAGAAAATTGTACGTGGATCGCACGTTTTTGTGCTGATAAGCCAAGCTGCTCCAAAGCAGCGTAAATATTGTTAGACATGCATTATTATTTAATTTTAAATTGTGATGTATTCTACTAAAAAATTTAGGGCTTTGTCTATACAGACTAGTCTATCTTGCGGTTAATATTTAAGCAAAAATGCATCTATTTTTATTATAACTCATATAAAAGATAAAAATTTCTCATTGTTTTATCAAATATTTATTTAAAAATACGCCCTTGCTTAAAACACGATTATTACACTGAGCTGATGTTTGACTATTTTTATTTCGATTCGGTCAATTCACATAATGCGTTTTAAACAGTATGGGGAAACTAAACAGCTTTGAACCAAAATTAGGGCGATACAACATGTACTCATTGAATTTTTATTCATTTCAAATTGTGCAACAACAACTCAAATAGAATAGACCTCTACAAATATGGCTAAAAAATCCGCTAAATAGCTGATCCATTCTATTGTTTTAAATTTTGACGACACTTGATACTTATCTTTGGTTAAGAATTTGTTTTATATAAATAATAAAAAAGCTGGTGATAAGTGAGAATTAAACACTCAGCACCAGCTTTTATTAGCTAACATCAATTAATAATTAAAAGTATAACTCAAACCAAAGGTCCGCCCTTGTGCCCGCATACTAGACACAGGGGAAAAGGTAATTTCTGACTGCTGGCTATACACCGTGCGATAGTCTTTATTCCACACGTTATAAATTCCAAAATCCACCCGCCCCTTATACGCAGGGAAATTCACTAGGGTATCCATAATCGCATAACCCTTTATTTTTGCAGCACGGTTTGGAACCACCTTATCACTGTTCACCGCAACCTTATCATCTTCAAATGCTTTGTCAGTTCCTTTTACAGCAAGCATCTGTACACGGAATCCATAACCATCATCACTATTCCACTCACCAAAAATAGTTCCCTTAGTTGGAGATACCTGATAAGCATTTAACTCACGCCAATTACCAGCCGCATCCTTATATTGTCCACGGGTGTAAGCCAACGTACCACCAATTTTAAAATCATCCAAAATTGGATATGCCGCAGTCATTTCTGCACCGTAAACACGCTGATCAGTATCAGCAATATTGACAGAACGGTCCGCATTGAACTGAATGACTTTATCAGATGTGTTATAAAAGCCAGTAATTCCTAAATCAAGTTTTTGATCATCTTGCAGACGCCAACCCAGTTCATAACTATTGACGGTTAGTGGTTCTATATTCGCAGTTGAAACGGTCAGAATTGAGACATCACGCAACATCCGTAATACATCTGGATAACTAAATCCTTGAGAGAAATTGGCAAATAATTGCTGATTATCAGTAAGTTTATAAACTGCGCCTAAATTAAACAAAAACTTGTCAGCATTTGTTGAATCACTCGCTACGCTTTGTGTTTGTCTAGAAGGTGTATAAGCGTCTGTATCTGCCTTAATATATTGATAGCGCGTTCCCGCTTGTAGATTAAAGCGATCCGTTAATTGATAATCTGCCTGTAAAAAAGCACCGATATTTTGAATGACAGTATCTGGACCAGCATCTAATCTTCTACCAGTATCCTTGTAAACCATACCGTTATTGCTGACAGACAATACGTCATAATGCTGAGTATCTTTTTCCCGGTCATAATCCAGACCATAGGTCAGATTAAGATCACGCGCTGCAAGCTTAAAATCAGACTGAACTGTAGACCGCATTCCTGCCACATCAACCGTATATTGCGATTGATTTACCGTCGCGCCACCAGCATAAACTGGGAAAAAACGTCCTTTTTCATTTCTATAATAGGCTTCCAAATTTACCGTCTGCCCCCATACATCCTGATTTTGATATTGGGTATTAAAGGCATAACGATCCGTAAATGGCTGATTACTTAATTCCAGTCCCTTGATTGCTCGTTCAGACTGTGGCCCTTTAGCAATGGTATAGTTCGGTCCATAATCAGGTAGATAACGAGTATCTTGCTTATCCTTATAATACTGCGCACCAAAACTCAAGCTTTGTGTGTCAGTCAAATTAAAATTCAGGCGCCCATTTATATCTAGTGTATCTGTATCATTACGGCTGGTCTGATTGGGTTCAGTTGCGATTCGATCCCCATTCGCATCAAATAATGATCCTCGACTGGTATAGTTCGCACCAAGAAAACCATCCATTTTATCATTGCTGAAAGAAACACTCTGACCCGCTTCATAAGCCAGACCATCTCCTCGGAAATTATCAGCAGAGGTTATCCCTAATTTCGTCTCAAAACTCAGTGGTTTCGATTTGTCAGCACGTTTGGTAATGATATTAATAATCCCACCCGTTGCACCAGAACCATAAATACTGGTTGCCCCAGAAATGACCTCAATCCGTTCAATCATCCCCGGACTAATACTGTTCAATTGGCGCGCAGGATCACGCGACCCCGTCTGAGATACACCATCAATCATCACCAGTACAGTTCTGCCTCGCATGGTCTGACCATAATTACTTCCAGTACCACTAGACGGCGCCAGTGAAGGAACCAGTTGAGCAAGAACATCTGCCACTTTTCGCCCTGCCCCAGCCTGTTTTTGTACCTCTGCTCCGCTGATGTTCTGTACAGTCCCTGCAATATCTGCAATGCTTTTTTCTGATCGGGTTGCTGTAATAACGATCTGTGGCAATTTCTGGACAGATCCCTGTTGTTGAGCATTGCTAACTGGTGTCTGATTATTCGAGGTTTCATCCTGCGCATATAACTGACTACTGATTGCAATAGATAAAACACATAAGCTGAATTGGGAAAGGCGCATCCTGTTTCCTCAGTTGTAGGCCTGAATTTTAGTGCTAATAATAATCATTATTATTACCGATGTAAAACATAATATTCCGATGGTGTATATCAAACCTGTTCTGGCATATTCGAGATAAAAAACAATTAAGTTGTTGATTTATTATATTTTACTGTACTCTCATTTCTGTTTCATTTAGTCCATCACCTTGCCGATAACGTCCACAGCGTGAGTAAAATTCATTTCGATAACAATGATATAGAACTGCTGTTTTTTCCAACATTTTTATTTTTTTCTGCGCTTGGTAAGCAATATCTTCTGCAATATAGGCATAAGATTTTACATTTTCATCCGGCTCACCCACAATTTTACTGGCAGCTGAATTTTCAAAAATAAAATAACTCATCATGCGCATGACAGCTCTGAAATGTCCTTGCCCAAGCACATGTTTTTCACCGAGTAAAATATGCCAGCCCAGATCAGAGTCATCAGCATCATAATAAAGTGCCAGTCGATCGCGCTTGGCTTCATATATCTCAAGATAACCGACATCTGTATGTTCAATCGTAATAATAAATAAACGCTGATGATCATCACAAATCATCTTTTCAAAATAAACGGCCAGTTCAAGCTCTGGTTTATTCAGCTGCCACTGCGGAATCACATGAGGTTCATGCATCCATTTATACAATAATGGAAAATCCTGCGGAAGTTGCACAGCCCTTAATCCATAAGCTATTCCTCTTTCCTCGTAATGGAACTCATCCAACAGCTGTGAAGATAATGTCATCATAAATATTTACTCAATTCAATTTCATGCAGATGCAGTAAAGTGATAATAATCCTGTGCTGAATGTTCGCTGAAAAACTGGTCCCGTTTCTGCCGTTCTTGGATTTCCATTTGCTGAAACTGCTCGAGATGATGACGGGCAATATCTGGACTCAAAATAAACACACCATCGGCATCTCCCACCATTAAGTCGCCAGAGGAAATACAGGTATCTCCCATCTGTATTTGCTGGTCAAACTCCACCACACTCTCTCCCTGCTGACGTGTAGTCAGACAACTGACCGATGAAGCAAAAACGGGGACCTTCATGTTTCTTAAAGCAGTTACATCCGTTACTGCACCCAATATGATTACAGCGGCAAGCTGATGATATATGGCAGCGCGATGTCGCTGTTCTCCCCAGCAGGCACGATGTTCCAGCTGACGCGCATCAATGACCAGTACATCACCCGGCTGACTGTTCAGCAAAGCCTGACGCAGTGCCATACCATTGACTGAATGCACTGTAGCCGTACGCACCCGACCCACAGCATGCCCAATCTGGTTAATCGCATGAATCTGTGGTAAATGCCCTTGGTCCAGTACATGACCAATGGTTGAGCTGGCAATATCTGCATAACTCTGGATTAAATTATTTAACTGCTCTTGCATGAGTATTGACCTCTGTGTTCATCCTGTCTTAGTAATGGACAGCTTGCACAATATTCTTTCTGTGCTTCAGGTAACTGAAAATAAAAGCAGCATTTTTTACGTTGATAGGTCGTGGACGATTGCGGCCGACTCTGATCTAGTAAATAAAATGGGTTTTGTTTTAGGCCTAGATCAGCTGCAGGCAAATCTATCAAAAACTGCCGTTGATACTGGATACGGCTGAGTAAAGCTTGGTTACCCCCTTTTCTGTTCATCATGTCGTAAAATTGCAGAATTCGTAATGCAGTATTTTCCCACAACAAAAATTTCTGTACTTTCCCTGTACGGGCAAGGGCATCAAATAACTTTTTCAGGTCATCCAGTATGAATCGCACATATCCTTCAAAAGATTGCTGTTTTCTACTGACGCCATGCTGTAATTGGGGCAGATTAATCAGATGCAGTGTTCTGTCCCAATACCAGTCAGGAGGCAATCCTGTGGAAATACAGGATAAGTCCCATGGCAAATCAATATCCTCAGAAGTCAGTGCGTAAAAATATGGGAATAACAGAGGGACAGCCCAGTATTTAATGAACATGGATGTAGCGCAGGTTAAATTCACTGCATCCACGCGAGAACTAAAATCATTTAATGCTATCAAACATGCAGAGGGATTTAGCAGATCAGTAAAACTCAGTATCTGCTGCCCCTCTACAGGCAGTACATCAAATTGAATATTCAAGCGTTCAGCCAGCAACTGCCTAAGTACTGATATATCAGATTTTGTCATTTTAAAATCAGACCCAATATTCAATACTGCAATCTTTGACTGCACACCTGAGTTTTCTCTATTCATGAAATTAAACAACACTCCTGAATACATTCGGCACAGTTCCCATACTGCTTGGCATACTTCCCACCCTATTATCTTGTTCAAGTAGTGGGCGGATCAGTTGCTTATATGGCCACAACTCACTATCAAATAGGATATGCTTTAATTCAGCCCGGGCCGTATCCGTAAATGGCACATCATCCAGTGCTTGCTGTAACTGCTGAGCCAATACACGCCATAAATCCGCCGAGTCAATCTGATAGAACTCTGCAACAGTTTCCAAGATACTGGCCAGATTGACCTGTATACCGAGTGTCTGTAGATAGAGAATCAAACTTTCCACGCTGTCGTGGTACAACGTAATACGAAAATCATGTGGACTCAGGTACTCAGGATCAGGCAAGCCCTGCTGCTGCATCCATGGCTGATAAATACGAACAGAATCATGGTCGCGGAGCATGAAACCAGCGAACTGCCCATGTTCCAGTACAATACAGATATTCTGACCATGAATTTCGCCCATCAGACCAAGACGGAACAGGCGCAAATTTACCTCAAAGAAATCACGACATAATGCAGCAAAAATATTGCAGATATGCTGTGGTGTAACAGTTAAATTCTGCCATTTTAGAATCAGATCAAATACACATCCCTGCCCATCCATCAGTTGCCCTAAGCTAGCCATAGGAATAATCTGATAAGGTGCTTGTAACAACTCAGCAGGAATCCTTCGGCGCTGTGCTGCGAGATGCATCGGACGTTCATTGAACAGCATTAAATTATCTGGCGTTAAATTATCCTGCTGCTCCGGAAGATAAGCCCACCATTGATTTTCATCGCATAACCACAGACGTCTTTTCAATACCTCATCTTTTTGCTTAGCGAGCTGTAACAGTTGCTGATTTTTTTGCCCATTGATCATTTTGACAATCGGTAAAAAACGCAATGAACCCAAAGACTTAACTGCAAGTGGTAATTTTAGACTATCCTGTGGCTGTGACGCTGAAAGAAGGCTTCTTAGTGACGAACTGGCGTACCAGCCGCTGGACTGAAACGCTAAGGGGATAATGTCCTTATGTTGCAACTCTTCAGAAAATTTGTCAGACAGCACATGCTTGAACTGCCACGCATGTAAGGGAATCGCCAAATAACCATCCCCCAGCGCTTTTTCATCACACTCCTGTTTCAACATCAGGAACTGTTCCGCGTTCAGAAAAATACGAGCAGGTTGCTGCCTGCTGATCTCAGTAACATCCTTCCCATAGACCAACTTTTCTCTATTTACTGCAACCCAGTGAACATTCATATCCTGAGCAAATTCAGGACTGAAATACTGATATTCATCGGAACTAAAACCGTCCTTTAACTTGGCCAACGGATGATAAGGGCGATCTCGCAAAGCGGCATACTGCTCCAGCTGTATAAATAAGTCTGCGGGATGCTGCGTTAACCACTCTGAGGAGGACAACTGATGTTGCTGAGACAATTCTGCATGCAACATTGCCTGTTTTAAATCTGCACGAAAATCTGCCAGTTTTGATGCATCAGCAGAGTTGAAGCAGTGTAATTGCTGCATGAAGTCAAATAACTGCAATGCACTTAATTTCTGAACATGATAACCCTGTGCTTCGTCCATGCTAAGCTTATAGATCGATGCTCCAACATGCATCTGCCAACGCTGTTTCAAACCCTGTTTCAGCGGTAGAATCAAACACTCAGTCTGTGCAGAATTAAATAAAACTGCAAAACACTCCCCAACTGTATAACTGTCGAAAAGTGATTCAAAGCCATGCTGAAATCTTTGTCTGCATAGTCGTTGAGCCTGATCCTTTGTCAGGATCTCCGATTCTGAAATATATTGCTCAGCAAGTAGGCTATTGACCAAATCCATCAATATCTCCTGCCCTGAAACGGCAGGTGAAAATACCATGGTATTCATTCGTTTATCCCCCTAAACAGGCTGACGGAAATGGAACAGAGGGTTATTGACATAACGCATCTGTACATCACCATCACCGAATAAGCGGCGGCGGGTCAGCGATTCAATACAATATTGCTCTGCAAAGACATCAAACACCGCATAGCGTGACTGATGTTCAGGATATTGCTGCTGAAAATCATGAATAATATCTGCTGCTTTTTGCCAGAAGACCTGTTCACTAAAGTCAAGCTGCTGTTGTAGTGTCATGGCGATATCACTCAACGCAACAAAGAATAGACAAGCGCAACTAAAATCCCGTACTGCATTTAAATCATCCGTGAGGATAAATGACATGCGATTGGCTTTCGCATGTTCCGCAGGTAATGCATGCAAGGTCGGAAAAGCTTCTGGATGGGTCAGATGATCAGGACTAAAGCGTACCCCATCATGAAAATCCTTTAAAATGATCCGTACTGGCCAGCCATTACGATGAACCAAAATGATATTCTGCCCATGCGATTCAGTTCCAATTCCTTCAGCAAAGAGTAAATATAGAATTGGCTGAATGACCACAGACAGCAATTGCCCAACCCATGCATCCACACCATACTGATCCAGCCAAGGTGCGATCAGTAACTTCCCATCCTGCTGGACATGACCAATTCCATTCAAAGGAATCGCGTCTTCACCAGATTTTAGATACTGCTGCACACTTTCACGCCACAGACTGGCAATAGTTCCATATGCCTGTTTGGCATGTGATGCAGGCAGACGCGTGAAATCCACTGCTGAGGCATGTACTTCACCAAGAATATCAAAATCCAATTTTTGGGCAATTTCACTGTTCTTTTTTAAACCCTGTAGCCAATCTGTAATTAGCGGCCCATTCATTGCGGTATGCGTTGCCAATATCCGTGAACTTGAGGTATTTGTCAGACTCATAGACATTTTGATATAAGGCTTTTCAGGATGTTGTAAATTGGTCAGTGTTCTCAGTGACTGCTGAGCAATATAGGCATATTCCCCTCGTCCCAGATAAACAATCTTCTGCTCAGCAATTTCCTTAAAGAACACATGCACAATAGTATTTTCCCATTGCCATGGATGAACGGGTAACCAAATATACTCATCTGCATTTTTTTGCTGATCCAAAACCTTTGCAAACTCTTGCTGATCCTGTTCAGTCAACTGCTGCTGCAGGAAATCATCCGCATTTAAATGACTGGATGCGTTATGGGAAAATATGGACTGATGTACTGCAATCCACACCAGATGAATAGGTTGTGCATATTCAACCCCATATTTCAGATTATCCTGCAGATTAAAACCAACTCGAGATTTATAACAAGGATGATAGGGGTGGCCATCCATCAGATAGGTTTCCAGCACATCATAACTATATTGTGCTGCTGGTAATGCATACTCATTCTGGCAATGTTGAGACTGCACATCATGAATAAAAGTTCGCTTCAATTCACTGATAAAACCATCAATCTGGGCTGCCTGTGGAATACTTCTGACGATCTCATCAATCACTAAATTCAACTGTGCAACCGTTTTCTGTCCCTGATGATCTTCACGGATAACATCTGAAGCAGTCATGCGTACCAGTCCAAAACTGAGATGTCGCTGTCCTGCAGCCACGTAACGAACCGACTGCCCTTGTGAATTGATCACATCTATATAAAAAACACCATCCTCAAATTGGGCTGGAATCACCTCTTCATAAATCAGTGCCTGTAGCAATTGTTTGATCACACGCTGTTCAACTTTCTGCATTGTGACTTGATCAGGCTCTTGCCAAGCCAAAGTGCTTGTATTCACAGAATGTGTGGCCGTGGAAAGTGCTGGATGTAAATTGCCCATTATTTTTACCTTTATTGATTTTGAACCAAAACGTCCGCTTGCTTCTGACTCGGAAACTTCCATGCAGCGGGTAATGCCAACAGCATCACTCCTGCACAGATCAAAAACAGTTCCCGTATTGCATGAATTTGAGCAATTGCGAGTTCAGGTGAATATGAAATATTGTGTGTACGAATTTGCAGATAGAGTGCTGCAATCACAACAGCAATTGCAGCGCAGATCCGGCGCAGTAAGTTATTAACAGCTGCTCCCTGAGTCACCAGTTCCTGATCTTCCAGACTATTTAACCCAGCTGTTGTCGCTGGCATATAGGACAAACCAAATCCCAACCCATGCAAGATCATACAAAACATCAGGGATATAACATGTGTACCAGGAATCAATGCCAGACCAGCAAATGCAGCAACAGTCAACAGAAGACCAAAACAGATTAATTGTCGGGCACCATGTTGATCGAGATATTTACCCGCCCATTGACTACATAGACTGGTGGTCAATGCACTGCTCATCAGGATCAGCCCTGTCCACACTGGACTGAGTTTTAAAGTATTCTGTAACAGTAGTGGGATCAGGAGTAAGGTAATGAACAGTCCGATGGTATGCACAACTGAAATAATGACACTGTAGTTAAAACCACTACTGGTAAACAGTTGCCAGTCAATTAAGGCATTGGGCTTATTACGACTAAACCAAACAAAGCCACAACATGCCGCAATGCCTGTACTGAACAACAGCAGAAACTCAGGTCTTTGGATGTCACTCAACTGCTGGATACCACTCAAACTGAGCAGTAACGCCACAATACCCACAGCAAGCAGTACAAAACCCCTCCAGTCAAAACCTAACAATCTCATATTCGTCTGCTGTGACGGCAACCAACGCAATCCCATCACCAATGCACAGATGGTTAGCGGAACATTCAATAAAAACAACACCTGCCAGTTCCACCATACCAAAACCAGTGCACCCAGCATGGGTCCACATGCCAAAGTCAGCATAATCATGGCACCCCATAGCCCTGTAGCAGTACCCCGCTGCGCACGCGGAGTTACCATAAATATAATTCCCAGAGACAATGGGATCATCAATCCACTTGAAAAGCCTTGTAAGGCACGAACCAGCAGTACAGTTTCAAAATGCCCTGCAAAAGCACCATACATCGAGCTCAAACCAAAGACTGTCAACGCAGTCAGATATACCTGACGTTTACCAAATCGCTGACTCAAATAACCTGTGAGCAATAGACTCAGGCTCATACTCAGCAGAAAAATAACCATCACCCAACTGACGGCTGTTTCATTGATCTGAAAATCATGCATCAACTGAGGAATAGCGGGGTTAAAACTACTGTTATTTATACTGACGGTGCCAGTCCCCAGCATCACACAGATCATCACCCAACGTTGTAACCCTGAAGATGCAGGATTTTCTGTCTGCAACAGTGGTTGTGGCTGTTCAGCCATCTCCTGTCCCCTGTGTTATTTGCTCATGACTTTTAAATACTGATCATCGGTTTTCCCAGAGGGACGCGGCATGACTGTATTTGTTCGGGAATTATTTATTTGGAATTCAGTCGTCAAGGCCTGACTACCTAGCTGAAAATCCTGAAAGCCTTGTTTTCCGTCTACATCAAAATAGTTTTCTTTCAGAATCTGATTGGCGATCCGTGCGGAACGAAATGCGCCCAATCCCAGATCAGGGGTACCTACGCCATGGTGTTGTAGACTGGTATTTTGAATATAGATCTCACCATCCCCTTGATATTGCAGTTGATGATGCTCACTAATTTTCCAGCGTTGCTGGGTATCTAATACAATCCCGTCATTTAGCTTATTCAGGAACGTCTGTGCAGGATATTGATAACCCGTTGCTGCAATCACGGTACTCGCCCGGAGTTTCAACATCTGCTGCTGCTGAGTCTGTAAAAATTCAAGTTGGATATTATTCGGACCATGTAACTGTGCATTCTCCAACTGATAGTTGCCAGCAATAGTCACACAGGTATCCGCTTGTCCAATACTACGGTGATAAAGGCGCTCATAGATTTCCTGAATGGTTCTGCTACTGATACCCTTATACAAATGGGCTTGTGCAGTTGGCAGAGTATCCTTGAGAGCTTCTGGTAAATGGTAGAAATAACGCATGTAATCTGGACTAAAGCTTTCCAGACCCAATGGTGTATTTTCCATGGGTGAAAAACCTGCGGAGCGGGTCAACCAATACAAATGGAATCGGGGCTTACCTGTTTCTGATGAAATCTGCTGATCAAATAAATCAATAAAAATTTCCGCCGCAGACTGACCAGAGCCAATCAGTACCACATTGCCAGACAGATTATCGGTACACTGCTGTAGATAGCTGGAAGAGTGCAGACAAGAGGCTGTCTGTTCTGAAATGGTTTGTAATGGTTTGGGTAATCGCGGCACCGTTCCCACCCCCAATACCAGTTTACGGGTCTGATGAATGGACAATCGTCCACGCTGTTCAGCAATCACCTGAAAACCTCCAGAGATTGGAGCAACGTCCACCACCCGCTGACCAAAGTTTAGATCATGCAGCTGCTTTACGACCCACTGGCAATAATGGTTATATTCTTTGCGCGGAATATACAGATTCTCACGGAAGTAAAACTTATAGAGACGTTGCTGTGCCTTTAAATAGTTCAGAAAACTATAAGGGCTTGTTGGCTCAACCAGACTGACCAAATCGGCCATAAAAGGGACCTGCAACATCGCACCTGGCAGCTGTAATCCTGCATGCCAGTCAAAGTTTTCACGTTTTTCAAAGAAACAATACTTTAATGAAGCATGCTGATTCACCAACGCAGCAAGACTTAGATTAAAGGGCCCAAGACCAACACCGATGAAATCAAGCATAGTCGGCCTCCTCAATAACTTGTCTAACATAGAGTGGATTTTTTAAATCAACATAGATTGATTGCTGAGAAATATCAGCTTGCAACTCATCCAGTTCATACAGACGTGTCATCATATTGCCTTTATAGGGGAAAGTTTCATGATGCAAAACAGTCTTTAATAAATTGCTTTCAGGATATTTCTGATAGGCCTGCAACAAGTAGGATTGCAGCATTTCAATTAATTGTTGCTCCTGAACGGCGCCAGTCATACCTATGGCATTAATCAGACCAAATAAGGTATTACCAATAAAGTAATAACGGAAACGTTCATCCACCAATGACAATGGGCATACTGCCTGACCATCTGTTGCCAGTGTCGGATAATGTTTCAAAATTTCTGTGGCAAGCTCACGGATATAGTAGAAGCCTTGATTATCCCTAAACCATACTGTTTTAGGCATACCCTGTTCCAGTTCAATCAAGGTATTCTGTTGGTGTGCTTCAAAAGCCATTCCATATTCATGATACAACTCCATCAATGGCAGAATGGTCATTTCTAGGAAACGATCAAACCACTGCAATGCAATTTCAGCCTGAGACTGGCCTGTTTGTTTTGAAATATCTGCAAAAATTTCACTGAAGCGATTTTTTGCCAATACAGGATGGTCCTGACACAATGAAGCAATACAAGTCACATCATCACTGACCTTAAATGGATTTTCACGCAGAATACAGATGGTTTCATCCAGTACCTGACCATCAAATTTCAATGCAATCCAAGCAGGATCACTCAAAGCCTGAAGGTTCGGATTTCTCTGCCTGAATTCACTTAGACAATCATCGTGCCACAGCTGATAACTCAACAAACCACGGTGGCATTCCTTATACAGATTGACCCGAACTGAATTAGTAACAGCCACAGTCATGGATGCCTTGAACATCCAAGGTGATTGCTCACTGTACAGCGTACGTACTGAAGTTGTTGCTTTGACATCCCAGCCTAGCGCGCCAAAATCAATCAATTTTTCTTCATGTAAAAGCTGTTGATACCAGCCCTTGTCCTTTAAATAACGTGCCTGCCATGGATGTAAAGGTAACAAGGCATAGTCAGGAAACTGGGCTATTTTTGCTCGGTGATACGCATTGAAATATGGCTCTAAATCATGTTTAAACTGTGTGGGAATATCAATTTTATGCGCATTGTCCGAAGCAATATGTTCTGGGTGCACATATAAAAATTGCATTTTGAAGGTATTCTGTGTTTCAGGTGAAAAAATCTTCCAGTCATCCTGTACAAAACCCTGACGGCTTTTTGGTGAAGGATGCATGCTATGACCAAGTACCAATGCCTGTTCACTCTGAATAAAATTTTGCTGTTTTGCTATAATCTGATCAAAATCTGGTTCACGATGACTGAGAAATTGCTGTAGTGCCCTGTGACTCTGAATCCAACATTCCAGCAATGAAGATGCATCAAGTTGCTGAGCTTTGGATTGTTCAATTAAATTTTCCAGTAGATTTGCCGCAATATTTACAGGGCTGAGTGCCAGATACTGACCTTCTCGCTCGACCCACGGCAAGTCAGCAAAACGGTGTCGCCCCACCTGACTGAAATATTCAATCGGTGCATAAAGAAACCCATTGATTGCGTGCAAAGGGATACTCAGTAAAACTTTGCCCTTGCCTCTGTCTGTTAAATGAGGAGATTGTTCTGTTAAAGAGAGAAAACGACCATGACCTGTTTCTTGTAAATATGAGTTCACTAAATGCTGCAAGGCAATTTTATTTGTGATTGATCTCATCAGGATTACTCTGTGGGGGGATAAGTACCTACGGAGAATATCCATGCTTAATTACAAATACAAATGATAACTATTATTATTTACATTCAATAATAAAAAATTACTCCCACTTAACAACTCTTCATTTTTCTCACACAGTAAAGTCTAATCAAATCACTCAGACTATAAAATTCAACCTTAAATTTCCTAAAATGCTGATCAATGAAAGACAGGATCAGATAAATTTATCTTGATTAAGCGTGATATAAATCACGATTATTTTATAATTTTTAACAAATAGAAAGTTTGCCCTCTTAATACTTTCTTCTCGTTCCTGAATAGAGCGAGAAACAAATTACTAAAAACAAAAAAGCAATTCGCTAGGATCAATTGAAAGAAATGATACAAGCCGAGTAAAAAAAGATTTATGAAAGCAAATCATTATAAATTTAAACTAAATATAAGTGCTTTATTCTGTATTCAGTAGTTTCTGTGAATTACAATCATTCTCAATTATACTTTCGTCAATTTAAAGCAATCTCAGGGTGAGATAAAAGGAAACAAGATGAAAAGCAACAAAATTTTTAATAAGAAGTCTGATGTAAAAAAAATCATTCCACTTATATCAATTGGTGGGTTCATCTTTTTATCACAATCCTCTTTTGCTATTTCACCCACAGAGGCTACAGATACAGAAAACAAAGCTGCGGTGCTTCCAACCATTACTGTCAGCGCATCACGCTCAGATGAATTCTCCTCTTCTGCAAAACAAGTGACCAAATTAGATGAAAAACAAATTGAATTTCTAAAAAATGCGTCTTCTGGAAATATTGCCACAGTTTTAGCCAAAGTTGTGCCTGGTTTATCAGACTCAAGTCGTACAATTACTGATTATGGGCAAACTTTACGTGGACGTAATGCCTTGATCTTGGTTGACGGCGTACCTATGAATTTGACACGTGATACATCAAGAGGTCTTTCATCAATCGACCCTCAAAGTATTACAGGGATAGAAGTCATTCGTGGCAGTAATGCGATTTATGGAAGTGGTGCTGCTGGCGGAACGATTTCAATCACCACCAAAGCTGCAGGCGGTGAACCGACTGCAAAAACTGTGATTGGGCTACAAAGCGCTTTGACCAACTTTCGTACAGATGCTCTAAGTGGAGATATTCATCAATATTTTTCTGGAAGCTTAAATAACTTTGACTATGCATTTGATTTTGGCTATCAACGTATTGGTAGTCCATACGATGCCAGAGGCGATCGTGTTGCACCAGAACCAAGTCAAGGGGATCTGTTTGATGCGGATGCATATAGCGTAGGCGGTAAACTTGGCTATCACATTGACGACAACCAATATCTTCAATTTGCAGCAAATTACTATAATGCTGAACAAGATTCTGACTATGCCTCTGACCCAAGTGTAGCAAAACTTCCTGCAGGTAGCGTACCTGCGAAAGCAATCAAAGGGCTTAAATTAAAAGACCAGAATAAAAATGAAAATCAAATCTACAATTTAACCTATAACAATAAAGATTTATTTGGCAGCAAAGTTGACGCGCAAATCTATTACCGAGACTTTTTTACTCGCTTCTCGCCATTTGATGCCCGTAAAGTCAGTACACGTGGTGGGCAAGTCGATCAGGTTTATCAAAATAATAATGTACTTGGCAGTCGCCTAACCGTAAACACTCCACTAGAATTTTTAGGTGATACGTCAATTGTTTGGGGTGGCGATTTTAGTCGTGAAAAAAGCGAAATGCCTCTAGACACGTTTGATCCTAAAATTTATGACCAATCTGGCGGCTTAGAATTTGTTAAAAATGGAAAACTAATCTATTTACCTGAATTAACCACCCAAAGTATCGGCGGTTTTGCGCAATTAAAGCATAATTTCAATGAACAATGGTCTGCTGAAGTTGGTACGCGTTATGAAGACAGTTATGCAAAAATTGATAGCTTTGTTCCACTATCACAACTAGGTAAACCAAATCCTTATACTGTTAAGGGTGGTAAAGTAACGGCGGATGCATGGTTATATAATGCCAATATCACCTTTAAGCCAACAGATCAGCACTCGATTTACGCATCTTTTAATCAAGGTTTCCAATTGCCCGATGTAGGGGTTGTAATCCGTAATGCAACAGCAGGATTTAACTTAGCATCCTCATTCCTTGAACCCGTTAAAGTAGATAATTACGAGCTCGGTTGGAATGGTCATTTTAATAATTTTAGTTCAAGCTTAGCAGTGTTCCAGTCAACTTCAGATCTGGGTGGTGTTCAATCGTTTAACAATCGCTTGATACTGACGCGTACCAAAGAAAAAGTGACTGGTGTAGAAGCGACTCTTGATTATCTTGATGATGCAAAAGTATGGGGAACTGGAGGAAGTGTTACATGGATGAAAGGCCGTGAAACCCCACAGAACAGCAATAAAGAACAAGATATGACGGGTTATCGTATCCCACCTTTAAAAGTAACAGGATACATTTCTTATAGCCCAACAGACACATGGACAAATCGTTTACAAGCGACATATTTTGCTTCAGAAGATTATCGTTTAAACGGTGTCAACGGTTTTGGTCGTTATGATGTGAAGTCATATACCACTGCAGATTTAATCAGTAGTTTTGCCCTAAACAAAAAAGATACTGTTACGATTGGATTAGAGAATATGTTTAACCGTAAATACTATCCATTATACAGCCAACTTCTCCGTACCAGTAATAACACCAGCCATCTGCTGGCGTCAGGTGCAACATTGAAAGTGACTTATAGTCATAAATGGTAAGATTTGATAATAAAGCCTTGTGCTTTTGAATTATAAATGGTTGTCCTACCGTGGGGTGACATGGATGTCGCCCCTTGTGTGTGGGAATACGGGGGTACAGGACGTCCCCCGCCCAACATGAGCAAAAACAAAGCACTGCTTTGTTTGCAGCGCAAGGTTTGGCATCCTCTACGAAAAGTCAGGTATCGCCTACACAAAGGTATTGAAACTTTGAATGTAAGGTGGGGCATTGCAAACTTTTTATAATCAAACAATTTATCTCGCCATATAATTGATTTAATTAAAAATATTAATTTCTTGGGTTTGATTTTTTGACAAGTTGACTATACATAAACTCACATGACAAAGAACAGCAAAAAGCCGGCAGTATTGAAACGACCGGCTTTTTTAATTTTGAATCACAAACTATTTAGCTATTTATTACGATAAACAATAAATTATGCGCTTAATTCAACTGCAAGTGCTGTAGCTTCACCACCACCAATACAAAGTGTTGCGATCCCTTTGGTTTTACCTAAGCGTTTTAAAGCATGGATCAAGGTCACAATGATTCGTGAACCTGATGAACCCAGTGGATGCCCGAGTGCACAAGCGCCACCATTAATATTGACTTTTTCAGGATCAAGTTTAAATGCATCAATTGCAGCCATAGTGACCATGGCAAAAGCTTCGTTAATTTCCCAAAGATCAACATCGTCTACGGACCAAGCGAGATTTTTCAGTAATTTTTCAATTGCTCCCACAGGTGCAATGGTAAACTCTTCAGGATGCTGGGAATTGGTTGTATAGCCTTTGATTTCTGCTAATACAGTTAAACCACGCTTTTGCGCTTCTGACGCCGACGTGATCAGTAGTGCAGATGCACCATCACTGATTGAACTAGAGTTTGCAGCAGTAATCGTACCGTCTTTAGCAAATGCAGGTTTTAAGCTTGGGATTTTATCAATCTTGGCATTTTCTGGATTTTCGTCCACATCTACAGTGATCTCACCCTGACGTAACGCCACTTTAACAGGCGTGATTTCGTCTTTAAAATAACCTTCTGCAATCGCTTTTTTTGCACGTGTCAGTGAGCGAATTGCAAACTCATCCATTTGCTCACGGCTATAGCCCTTTTTATCCGCCATTTCCTGTGCAAAACTTCCCATTGCACGCCCCGTACCCGCATCTTCCAAACCATCAAGGAACATATGATCAATCACTTGACCATGCCCCATCCGATAACCTGAACGTGCTTTAGGTAATAAATACGGTGCATTGGTCATAGACTCCATACCACCGACGACAATAATTTTGGCACTTCCTGCTTTAATGGCATCGCTGGCTTGCATTGCAGCTTTCATCCCAGAACCACAGACTTTATTGATTGTGGTTGCGCCAACATGATCTGGTAAACCCGCTTTTCGCATCGCTTGACGTGCTGGACCTTGTTTTAAACCCGCAGGTAATACACAGCCCATAATTACTTCATCAATATCAGCAACAGGTACATTGGCTTGTTCAACAACTTTTTCAATGACGACTGCACCCAAATCCGGTGCAGATAAACTTGCAAGACTGCCTTGAAAACTTCCCATTGCAGTACGACGAGCAGTGACGATGACAATCTTTTCCATTCGAGTTCACCTTGTATTTTAAATGCGTATACTTTTGAAGCGGGTATTTTTGAAAATAGCATATCCATTGATAACATGTCTAAGCCGCCAAAGCGACTTAGCATTTAAACTTGGCTGGTTAAATTATAATTTTAAGCTTGCTTTGTCACAATCAAGCCACAGCGAGATTTGAGGTGATCAGCTCTACCCCTGTTGCCGCCTGAATTTGTTCTAGGCTCACATCTTTAGCCAATTCAATCAACTCAACACCTTGGGGAGTGATATCCATCACCCCTAGATCCGTAATTATACGGTTTACGACCAGTCTTCCAGTAAGCGGTAATGAACATTCAGCGACAATTTTAGGACTACCATCTTTAGCACAGTGTTCCATCAACACCACGACTTTTTGTACACCAGCAACCAAATCCATTGCACCGCCCATACCTTTTACTTTTTTCCCAGGGATCATCCAGTTGGCTAAATCTCCCTTTTCGGAAACTTCCATTGATCCTAAAATGGCAATATTGACCTTACCACCACGAATCATGGCAAAAGATTCAGCACTAGAGAAAAATGCAGCACCCTTACGTGCAGTTACGGTTTGTTTACCCGCATTAATTAAATCTGCATCGACAGTAGCTTGTGTTGGAAATTCATCAATCCCCAATAAGCCATTTTCAGATTGAAGCCAGACATTGATATTGTCAGGAATATAGTTTGCAACCAGGGTAGGTAAGCCAATGCCTAGATTGACATAAAAGCCATCTTCAAGCTCTTGCGCTGCACGTTCAGCCATTTCATTACGCGTCCAAGCCATGATTAAATCTCCGTCTTCAATGTCAATTGTTCAATTCGTTTTTCAGGCTGCGCATTTAAAACAATACGACTTACATAAATTCCCGGTAAATGAATTGAATCTGGATCTAACTCACCAATTTCAACAATTTCTTCAACTTCGACAATGGTCAATTTGCCAGCCATTGCACACTCAGGGTTAAAGTTTCGTGCAGTCTTACGAAAAATTAAGTTGCCGGCTTTATCTGCCTTATAGGCTTTTACCAAAGCAATATCTGCAACCAATGCTTGTTCGAGTATGTAATCTTTACCATCAAATTCGCGAACTTCTTTGCCTTCGGCAATCAATGTCCCTACACCTGTTTGGGTAAAGAACGCTGGAATGCCTGCACCACCTGCGCGCAATTTTTCAGCCAAGGTGCCTTGAGGTGTCAACTCAACTTCAAGCTCACCATTTAAATATTGACGTTCAAATTCTTTGTTTTCACCGACATAGGATGAAATCATTTTTTTAATTTGTTTGGTTTGTAAAAGCTTGCCTAGACCAAAATCATCCACACCTGCATTGTTAGAAATACAGGTTAGACCCGTTACGCCAATTTCTTTTAAGGCATCAATCAATGCTTCTGGAATACCACATAATCCAAAACCACCCACTGCAAAAGTCTGGTTGTTTGCAACCACATCAGCCAAAGCTTCATGTGCATTCGCGACAACTTTGTTCATCGTTTTAACTCTATGTCCTTTAGAATTATTATTATTAACATCGAGCAAATTATTTTAGAAATTGATTCTTTCAAATGTCTAATGAGTAAAACTCATTAATCTGATTTTATCCTGAAATAGTGGACTTTATGATGGGCTAACATTCTTTTTAAAACTGATGTGCCAATATCGTTTCAATAAATTGCGAAGAAATATTAGAAAGTTCAAAATCTTTTTTATAAATGATCCCAACCGAAAGATTGACATTGCCCTCTTCAATTTCAACCAAAACATTATTTTCTTTATCGATATAATTTTGAAAATGACGTGGAATCGCACTGACCCCCATACCAAAAGCCACAAAATGCGACAATGAACTAATCTGATGACACTCAAGTTTTAAATCTAAGATCATATTATTTTGTGAACATTTCTCTTCCACCACGTGTCGAATGATCGAAGGTTTCTGTAAAGTGATAAAAGGATAAGCATACAGCTCACGCCATGTCACACTTTTACGCTGCGCCAACTCATGATCCTTGGGAAGTAGTGCTAAAAAATCTTCATTGAAAAATGGCTTAAATATTAATTGATCATTGTGTTGCGGTTCAAAACAAATCCCAATTTCAAAAATACCCTCTTGGACTTTTTCAATAATTTTTTCATTGGGAATATCATGGATTGAAAAATTGATATTGGGGTGATTCTTATTAAATTCATGCAGTACAGCAGGTAAAACGGCATGTGTTGCGAAAGGCATCGAGGCAATATTCAATGTGCCACGATGTAATTTAAAACGCTGTTTGACATCTCTTTCCATGTCTTCCCAGTTTGCCAAAAGTTTTTTAGCAAATGGAATCAACGAATTTCCCTCAGCAGTAAGATCCACACGGCGGGTATTGCGCTTAAACAGCTTGCCACCCAACTCATCCTCTAAACTTTTGATACTTAAGCTTAAAGCAGATTGACTTAGGCAAAGTTCATTGGCGGCATTGGCATAATTCAATGTCCGAGCAAGAACTAAAAAAGCTTTTAACTGTTTGAGTGTCATACGGCAACCTAACTGATTTATAGCTCTATAATACGCTAAACCAAGCGAGTTTTGATCCTAAAATGAGTCATTTGAGCTATCGATTTGCTTATAGAATAAGATATTAATCCATGCTAGCTGATCTCACTTTTGCTCAGATTGATGTCTTAATGAAAGTTTTTAATTTGTATGATCTGTAAAAAATATGTCTATGCATTTAAATCAAGGCAAAATCGATATACGACTTATTTCAAGCAACATACTTGTCAATAAAACCACTGCTGTAAATAAAAATTAAAATGCTCAACATATACTCATTCATCTGCATCTCCAATTTGGCTTTTTTCTTTTGCTTATCTATGACCTATTGCGCAAAAATCTTATGAAACTTGTTTCTATTCATTAGTTTTCCATATTGACTCATAAATATTTTCAAACAATGCCTCGAATAATTTGGATTATAGTTTTATCCATCATTTGGAAATGGATATTCCAATTTATAAGTCTGGACGATTTATAAAAGCTAAATTTATTGATCAATATTAATTTCTCTAGATATCCATTTTTATTGGTTTCACTCACTAATGCATTTTTATGATTGAGATAGCCTTGTCGTCATTTGAAATAAAAACAAGGTGGGTTTTGACATATATTCTTTAAGGACGGAGTAAAAATATGTGGGAACTGGGTATAATTTTACTTTCTCTTGGCTTGTTGATGTACACAGCCTACAGAGGATTTTCTGTAATTCTCATGGCACCGATTTGTGCCTTATTGGCCGTCTTGCTGATTAACCCTGCCAACGTTTTACCATTTTATTCTGGTGTGTTTATGCCAAAAATGGTGGGCTTTATTAAAGATTATTTCTTGGTGTTTTTGCTGGGTGCGATTTTTGGTAAAGTTGTTGAAATGTCAGGTATTGCTGAATCCATTGCCAAAACGATTGTTAAATTAATTGGCTCTAAAAATGCAATGCTTACCGTTGTTCTGCTAGGGGCAATTTTAACCTATAGCGGCGTCAGTTTATTTGTCGTGGTTTTTGCAGTCTATCCTTTTGCAAACCAATTATTTAGACAAGCAAATATCCCTAAACGTTTGATTCCTGGCACGATTGCACTGGGTGCTTTCTCCTTTACCATGGATGCCTTACCGGGTACGCCTCAGATTCAAAACGTTATTCCAACTACATTTTTTGGAACCAATATTTATGCAGCGCCATTTTTAGGGATTATCGGTGCAATCTTTGTTTTAGGTGTTGGTTTAACTTATCTGGAATGGCGTCGTCGTGTTGCTGCTCGCAATGGAGATGGCTTTGCATCTGGTATTACTTTAACAGAAGCTGAACTTCAACAATTCGAAAATCAATCTCAGCAACAAGATAATGGTTCTGGTCTACGTCAATTCATGGCATTTGTTCCTTTAATTTTAGTTGCAGTGATGAATAAATATTTATCTACAGCAATTAAAACATGGTATCCAAATGGCTTTGATTTTAATGCGCTTGGACTAGCAAATTACACTGTCGATGTCGCAAAAACGTCAGCGATTTGGGCAGTTGGTTTGGCTTTAATCGTTGGGATTATCACTGCGATTATGTTCGATTATCGTCGTGTTTCAACCAGCTTTAAAGAAGGTGTAAATGCAAGTATAGGTGGTTCTCTACTCGCTGTGATGAACACTGCATCTGAGTATGGTTTTGGTGCAATCATTGCCGCTTTACCGGGTTTTGCCGTAATCAGTCATGCTTTGGGGCATACATTTACCAATCCATTGGTCAATGGTGCAGTCACCACAACCGTTCTGGCAGGGATTACAGGTTCAGCATCTGGCGGTATGAGTATTGCCCTCAGTGCCATGGCTGACCAATACAATACAGCTATTGCAGCAATGGGCATTCCTGCTGAAGTCATGCATCGTATTGTTGCAATGGCATCTGGTGGTATGGATACCTTACCGCATAACGGTGCAGTAATTACCCTACTTGCAGTCACTGGTCTTACACATAAACAATCTTATAAAGACATTTTTGCCATTACCATCATTAAAACAGTTGCAGTATTTGTCGCAATTGCCGCATTTACATGGTTTGGTATCGTCTAAGTTTATCTTCAAAATGAACACAGGGAGTCAATAATGAGTCAACTTCTCAAAGATAAAGTTGCATTTATCACAGGTTCAGCAAGTGGTATTGGTCTTGAAATTGCCAAAAAATTTGCCCTTGAAGGTGCAAAAGTGGTGATTTCGGATATGAATGCGGACAAATGTAATGAAGCAGTTTTAGCCTTAAAAACTGATGGATTTGAAGCCTTATCTGCACCTTGTGATGTTTCAGATGAAGAGGCTTATGCTGCTGCTATTGGTCTAGCACATAGCACCTTTGGTCGTTTGGATATTTTGATCAATAATGCTGGTTTTCAGCATGTTGCTGCCATCGAAGAGTTTCCAACTGCCATTTATCAAAAACTACTAAATGTCATGCTGGTGGGTTCTTTTATTGGAATCAAACATGCATTTCCAATCATGAAGGCACAAAACTATGGTCGTATTATCAATATGGCTTCGATCAATGGTTTAATCGGCTTTGCTGGAAAAGCGGGTTATAACAGTGCCAAACATGGGGTGATTGGTTTAACTAAAGTTGCAGCGTTAGAATCTGCTCGTGATGGAATCACGGTCAATGCGTTATGTCCTGGTTATGTCGACACACCTTTGGTACGTGGTCAAATTAAAGATTTAGCCAAAACTCGCAATGTCAGCGAAACAAGTGCACTTGAAGATGTCATTTTAGCCATGGTGCCACAAAAACGCTTACTCAATGTTGAAGAAATTGCAGATTATGCCGTTTTCTTGGCGAGTGAAAAAGCGGCGGGCGTGACGGGTCAGGCAGTGGTTATGGATGGTGGTTATACCGCTCAATAATACAGTTGATGATTGCAATGATCATGAATTTGTCTCTATGTAAATCATCTAACCAGATGTAATACATATTCATTTGTAGGGGAAATCCTCCCCTACTGTTTTTTAGTTTTTCTATCTTTAGTTTTTATCAAAGTGAAAGGCTCACTTTGTCATGTGTCATAACGAGACAATCCAACGTTCTCAGGTTATTCAAGGAAAATGAATATATGAAACCCATAAATAAAGTTGCCATTATTGGTACTGGTGTTATTGGTGCAAGTTGGGCAGCATTCTATTTAAGTAAAGGATTTCAGGTGAGTGCTTTTGATCCTGCTGTTGATGCAGAATTAAATTTAAAAAATAGAGTTCAGACCTATTTACTTGATTTGTTTGAATTGGCTGAAGAGCAAACCACTTCTTCTGATCATTATGTTTCAGACACTTTAAAAAATCTCACTTTTTATCAAAATATAGCAGATGCTGTAAAAGATGCCGATTTTATTCAAGAAAATGGTCCTGAGCGGATTGATCTAAAAAAAGACTTATATGCACAGCTCACTCAAAACTGCCCCAAAGATAGTATTATCGCCTCAAGTTCATCTGGCTTAAAAATCTCAGATATTCAACATGATTGTCTATATCCTGAAAGAATTGTACTGGGCCATCCTTTTAATCCACCACATTTATTACCTTTGGTTGAAATTATTGGTGGAGAAAAAACCCAAGCCAACTATATCCATGATGCTTTTGAATTTTATAGATTATTGGGGAAAAAACCGATTTTAATTCAAAAAGAAGTCAAAGGCCATGTCGCCAATCGTTTACAGTCTGCAATTTGGAGAGAAGCGTTTTATCTGGTTTCTGAAGGTGTATGTAGCGCAGAAGATATTGATATTGCCATCACCAATGGACCTGGATTACGTTGGGCAATATTTGGTCCTTATTTAAATATGCAGTTGGCCAATCAACATGGATTTAAAGCCGCTATGCATCATTTAGGTGAACCAATGTCTGAATGGTGGGCTGATATGCACCCTTATACTTTATCTGAAGAAAAAATTGAGATGCTGAATGAAGAAACTCAGCAGTTTGTTAAAAAACTAGGCGATAAGAATCTTCAATTACTTCGTGATCAGGCATTACTTCGATCTTTAAAGATGCGTAAAGAATTAGATTTGCCTTAATAGGGTTTTACAAAAGTGAGCTTCATTGATTCTCCAGAATTCTCATCTGGAGAATTTAGTCTTCAAAAATTTAGCCAAGGGAAACAGGATCATTGACCTTCCTGCTCCAAAATTGAATCAACAGATCAAAGCACCCCAAGCAACAATTTTAGACTGGACGTTGTTGCTCATTTTTGAATTACATCAAAAATGCCCAAGAGCTTTTAGATTGTTCGAAAATTCGAATAAACATGCCAAGTTTCATATCATTGTTGTTCTACTAAAAACAGCTATCATTGTCTTATTCGCTACTTTAATCATTAAGTCGCCCAAATAAGGGAAGTATTATGCTCAACAATAAAATTAAGTTAAAACAAATGTGATAAAGCAACTTCGATATGATGAATGAAAATATAAATAATCTCTAATTCAAATGGTGACCCAATATGCGAACTTTCTATACGATTCTCATCGGTGTAATACTACTCCTTGCAATTCTTTTTATAAGTCGAATATTACGTGGTCGTTTTAACCCGACATTATTTTTTATTCTGTTCATCTTGATTTGGTTTGTAGCAATGAGCTGGAATATGTATATGGGCATACAAGCAGGATATGGAGTTAAAGAAGAATTCTTAATATTTTTACTTAATTTTGGTATTCCTTCTCTTCTCGCAACTTACTTCATATATAAAAAATAAAAGCTCTATTTAGCTTGCTGAGTTAAAAACCATCATGTAAATAACGATAAAAACTAGTGATTAATTATTATAAAGCACTCTCCAAAGAGAGTGCTTTTTGAGTTAATTTTTACTGGTTAAGCATGATTAGACATAGATTTGATCAAGTAAAATCAGCTTTCCTTTTTTCGATAAAGGCCGCAACACCCTCCTTATAATTGTCTGATTGTCCAGCAATACGCTGTAACTCACGTTCCAACTGTAATTGATCAGCCAAAGTATTTTGCGAAGCAGTATTTAAGGCTTTTTTAATTAGCGAAATCGAACTGCTTGGTTGCTCTGCCAAACGTTCTGCCAATTCAATCACGCCCTGATCAAAAGCATCATCTTCATAGACCTCCCAAATAAGCCCCCAACTCAAAGCTTTCTGAGCAGATAGCTTATCCCCGAACATGGTCAAACCTTTGGCTCGGGCAAGCCCCACTAGATGTGACAAATTCCACGTCCCACCTGCATCTGGGATTAAACCGACTTTGCAAAAAGATTGTATAAACGTAGCAGATTGCTTGGCCACAACAATATCGCAAGCCAAAGCCAAGTTCGCCCCTGCACCAGCCGCTACGCCATTGACCGCAGCCACAACAGGTTTAGCCATATTGGAAATTTTAACGACTAACGGATTATAAAATTTTTCTAAGGCAGCACCTGCATCATAATCAGCTGCGCTTATCACCTCTTTATTTCTCGCTCTTAAATCCTGACCCGCACAGAAGCCCTTACCTGAACCAGAGATTACAATGGCTTTAATCTCAGTAGAAACCGCCCACAGGTCTAAAATTGCAGCAATTTCACGATGCATTTGCTCATTAAAACTGTTAAGCACCTCGGGACGGTTTAAGGTTAAATAGCCCACCCGATTTTCCTGACGAATCAAAATATGTTGAAAATCCATTTATTTTTACTCATTTAAATACAAAACTTCCTGACCCTGCTTAAAAAGCAAAGTCATCTTGTTCTAGTTCCATTACCGCTTCAGCGCCCGATGCAATAGCAGCTGCATGACTTTGGGTACGATGTAATAATTTTTGAAAGAAAAATTTCGCTGTGGTTAATTTAGCCTGATAAAATTTTTCGTCCGGCGTTGCTTGACTTAACTTTTCATGTGCTACTTGCGCCATACGTGCCCAAAGATAAGCAAACACGACATAGCTAGAGAAATACAGATAATCAACTGAAACAGCGCCAATTTCTTCTGGGTTTTGCTGTGCTTTTTTGGCAACACTGTCTGTGATTGATAACCACTGTTGCTTGAGTTCCGTCAGTTTTTCCAGATAAGCTGCCAATACGGTATTTGATTGATTGGCTGTAATAAACTGTTCTATTAAATCAGTCATATTTTTTAATAGTTTGCCATCCGACTTGAGCACCTTACGTGCCAGCAAATCTAAAGACTGAATCTCTGTGGTTCCCTCATACAAGGTTGAGATACGGGCATCACGAACAATTTGCTCCATGCCATGTTCAACAATAAATCCATGCCCACCAAAAATTTGTACGCCGTGTTTTGCAGCTTCATTACCTGATTCAGTTAAAAAAGCTTTGGCAATCGGGGTTAAAAATGCTAACAATTCATCTGAGATTTTCTGTTGTTCAGGATCATTGGATGTTTCAACAATATCAACATGCTGAGCCAGAAAATATGCCAACGCTCGACCACCTTCAGAAAAGGCTTTTTGCGTCATTAACATCGAACGCACAGCTGGATGTACAATAATCGGATCAGCATTTTTATCTGGATATTTTGCACCTGATAAAGCGCGCATCGCCAAACGTTCTTTGGCATAACTCAATGCACCTTGAAATGAAATCTCCGAAGCCGCCAACCCTTGTACAGCTGTTCCAATACGTGCTGTGTTCATAAAGGTAAACATACAATTTAACCCACGATTTTCAGGGCCAATTAAATAGCCCTTGGCCCCATCAAAATTTAAAACACAGGTTGCATTGCCATGAATCCCCATCTTGTGTTCAATCGCACTACAGATAACCTTATTGCGATCTTGGCAATCACCTGCATCATCGAGGTTAAATTTAGGCACGATAAACAGTGAAATCCCTTTGGTCCCCGCTGGTGCTTGTGGTAGTCGGGCTAAAACAATATGAATAATATTTTCTGAAAGGTCATGTTCCCCAGCAGAAATGAAGATTTTTTCGCCAGTAATTGCATAACTTCCATCTGGGTTTGGTTCGGCCTTGGTGCGGATCAAACCTAAATCTGAACCGGCATGTGACTCAGTTAGACACATTGTCCCTGTCCACACGCCACTAATCAGTTTGCTTAAAAATTGTTGCTTCTGTTCTGCTGTGCCATGATGTTCAATGGTGCGCATTGCACCATGCGATAAGCCTGGATACATTGCCCAAGCCCAGTTAGAACCACACAGCATTTCTGAGATTGCAATACGCAATAATGTGGGTAGACCTTGACCGCCATATTCAGGATCCGCCGTCAGTGAGGTAAAACCCAATTCAGTATATTTATGATAAGCCTGTTTAAATCCCGCTGGGGTTGTAACAACACCCTGATTTAAATGACAACCTTCCTGATCACCATTTTGATTGATGGGTGCAAGCTCATTTTCACAAAAGTCTGCTGCGGCATCTAAATATTGATTGATCAATTCACGACTGACCGTTTCCTGATATTTGGGTAGTTTTTGGTAGTTTTCTTCTGTTTGCAGCATTTCATGCAATACAAATTGCATATCACGCAGTGGTGCTTTGTATAAAGGCATAGTGTTTCCCTTTCAGTTCTTCTGCCGATGATGCAGATAGAGATGATTTCCCTTGGATGACAATTTTATTTTACGATTGCTTAAAAATATCAAATAAATTTCTTATTGCAAAATTTATTTTCATTTTCATTAGATAAATTTATTCAAAAATACCACCAAAAACATGACAAACCGACACAACAAGCTGTATTTGAACAATAATATTTAAATAAATCAAAATTCAAGTATAATATTTGATTAAAAAATAATTTTGTATAGCAAAATATTATTTCGTAAAATTAAATTTTATAGTATGGTAATTAAATCGCTTAACACTCCAAGGATGATTTATGGATAACCCTCAATACACAGGTCTTGAATTCTTAACTGCTTTAAAAAATGGTGAAATTTCAGCGTCGCCCATGGCGCAAACCATTCCTATGCAGTTAATCGAAGTTTCTAAAGGCAAAGCGACGTATAAGGTTACGCCAAGTCAAGCGCATCGAAATATACAAGGAACAATCCATGGCGGTTTTTGTGCGACTGCTTTAGATACTGCAACGGGAAGTGCAGCACATACCTTGCTGGAACATGGCATGGGTTATGGCACGATTGATCTCAATGTGAAAATGATTCGCCCAATGCAGATCGATACCGCCTACTACGCACAAGCTGAACTGATTAATGCTGGACGTAATATCATTACCACAGAAGGTAAAATTGTGGATGAAAATGGCAAAATTTATGCTTTTGCGACGGCAACACTGATGATCATACGAAAATAATAAAAAGACTAAGCCCTTTTACGGCTTAGGGTCTGTTGACATTTCATAAATGGCTTGCGTTGTAGGCTAAAATTGAGCAGATAAGGCATGAAACGAAAAGAATAGCGAGACTATTTTTGAGTTTCATAACGCAGACTGAGATAATTTTAGCCACAACCCTGAGCAAGAACAAAGCACTGCTTTGTTTGCAGCGCAAGGCGCAGCGGGGGACTAGTGTGTTTTTTGCCGCTACGTGTTACCTTGCGAAACGATGTTTCTCATTATTTAGAATGACTAAATTTCGTATTTCGCGCCTAGTATCGCCTAAAAAACACACGTAGTCGCAAACGTAGACAAATTGTCAACAGCCCCTATTCTTTTATCACTGTTTTCTTCATGGCATAAAAATCTATTCGGTCAATTATAAAACTTAGAATTGCCATGGCTAAACCCACAGCCACACAGACACTCCATCCCCAGTGTTTCCATGTGTAGACCGCAACCAAAGAACCTAGCGCAGCACCACCAAAATACAGTGTCATATAAATAGAATTAATTCGAGAACGTGCTTGTGCTGAAATTCGATAGACCAGATTTTGGTTAAGTACATGAAAGGCCGATAAACCAAAATAAGCCAAAATCACACCTCCGGCATAAGCCAGCAAAGAGTGCTGGGCAAAAAACAGTGGAATCCATGCCAGTACCAATAACCACATACAAATCAGTGCAACTTTATTTTCCAATCCTTTGGCAATTTGTTTTCCCGCCCAAGGGGTTGCAAACACACCCGCCAAACCAACTATGCCAAATAAACCAATTTGGAAATCATTAAAATGATAAGGCGCATTGGCAAGAATAAAAGTCATGGTGGTAAAGATCAGCGCCAATATACCGAAGCCGATCCCACCTGCCAGACCGCGGCGAATTAAATGTGGCTGATCAACGGCCAATGTAAACAATGAACGATAAATTTGTAGCACTGTTAATTGATGAGATTTTCGAGCAACGGGTAATTTAAGCCACATCACTACTGCAAAAGCTAAAATCACAATACCACTGAGTAAATACACCGCATGCCATGACCAAACGGTCGAAAGTAAGCCTGCGATTGATCTGGCCAAGAGAATGCCTAAAAACAAGCCACTCATCAGTGTTCCGACAATTTGCGGGCTTTTTTGAGGGCTCGCCAAACCAGCAGCAAATGGCACCAAGACTTGTGTCGTAATCGAAAAGAAGGTGGCTAAAAAGGTAAAACCATACAATACGGACAAACTTTGACTTAAAGAAAGTCCGATCTGGGCGAAACCTGTGCAGCACATCAACAAACAAATATAGCTACGCTTTTCAAAAAAATCACCGAGCGGCACCAAGATAAACAGACCAACGGCATAAGAGAGTTGGCCGATCACAATTGTTAAAGCGACTTGCTCTGCATTGACCTGTAATGCCTCGGCAATAGAATAAATCAAAGGCTGGTTATAATAGTTCGAACCCGCACAAATCCCACATGCCATTGCCATGATGAAAATAAAACTTTTTGACAAGATATGCGTTGTGTCAGGTTGAACTATTTTTTCCATTGCGCAGCTCACCTTATTTTAGAATTTGTACATCGACACAAAGTTAATACGAGAAACATCTGCTGTTCTTCCATCAAACACTTCACGCTTACCTTGATGATATTCCATACCAATATCAATTTGCTCAGCAGGTGAATAAAACAGATTGGCAGCATAATCCGTTAAACGCTTATTTGCGTCAGGATTGAGTTTTGCATAAGCTGAATCATCATCAAAATCAAAAATTGATGCAGATAAATTTGCACGCCATTGCGGATTAAATTTATATGAATAGCCAATATTTAAGCTATTGAGTTTATTCATCTCTAAATCTGTTTTTTGCGCATTTAAAGAAAAATCACCTGCTGCATTTAAGCTGGTTGCATTTGTCAGGCCAGTTTGTGTGGTATATGGCATGAATTTTTGATCACCCACAATATATTGATAATTCGCCTGTACAGATTGTGCTGGGCTTAGTTGGTATTTTAAACCTGCACCCGCGCCCCAACTGACTTTTTTAACGGTATCTTTCGCAACATCTACTGATTTTTCATTGACAAAACCTTGAGCCAAAGCCGTTAAGGCACCTTCTTTTACCGTATATCGACCTGTCAATGTCGGGAATGCTGAAACCCGAGATCCAGTGTATTCCAATGCGACTTTTAAATCACTCTTGCCATTTATCTTCCAGTCATAGCGCACTTGAGGTGTACGGGTATAAGAGGTTCCCATAAACTGAGTATAATCGACGGACTCTGTTCGTGTTTCCATATTGGACATCAAAGACCATGTTTGACCGAAAGTCCAATCTTTATAAGTAAAGAAAGCATGACGAATACGGAATTTACCATCGCCTGTACCCATGTTGGCACTGTCAAAGAAATCGGCTTCAATATTTCCTGTTACAGCCTTATCTGGACTGTTGAAATACACCCCGATTCGACTGGCATTGATCATGGCATCTGAGCGAGCATGATCGGAACGTTTGTCACTTTCAAACGGAGTCCGGTTTAAGCTATTGGTGGTTCTTCCTCCCGAATCTGGTGAGGACTTAAAATCAACTGCAGCATCAAGTCGGGCAATTCCATAGACTTTAACATTGTCTGTCCAAGTCACCCATGAAGGCGCTATTGGTTTCGCGGTTTCAAGTGCTTTATTTTTTTCTACATTTTCTTCAATTTTTGCTTGTTTGACCTGCAAATTATTTTGTGACAGCTTTTGAGCTTCGAGTTCTGCTTTGAGTTTTTGCAGCTCTGTCTCTAACAGATTAATCCGTTGTTCTGCTGTCACTGGCGAATTTGCAAAAATAGTCCCTGAAGCCACAGCGCAAGCTGTAGCTAAAATTAATTTTTTCATCTTTTAATCCTTAAAGAAGCTTTTTTTCCTACGCTTATAAACTAAGCGTCTCGTGCATCTATCAACGGGCAGCCCGTTACTGCCTGTAATTCATCAAAACTCAGCCCCGAAACCATTTCAGTGACATAGGCTTTGTGACCTTTTAATTCAATAATGCATAAATCGGTATAAATACGATCTACACACTGCTCCCCTGTAATGGGATAACTCAGTACATCAACAATTTTAGCTTCGCCCTTTTTGGTGACATGCTCCATATAGACATAAATTGACTTGGCTCCCACCGCTAAATCCATTGCACCACCTACAGCGGGGACATCATCAGCTTTGCCAGTATGCCAATTGGCTAAATCGCCATTCACTGCGACCTGAAAAGCACCAATCACGCAGATATCCAGATGCCCACCACGCATAATGTCAAATGAATCTCCGTGATGCATAAAGCAACCACCATCCAGTAAAGTCACTAACTCCTTTCCAGCATTGACCAAGTCCTCATCTTCTTCACCTGCTTTGGGTGGCGGGCCAAAGGCCAAAACCCCATTTTCTGAGTGCAGAAAGATTTCTTTGTCTTGAGGTAAATACTTCGCAACGTTGGTGGGTAAACCAATACCTAAATTGACATAAGCTCCTTCGGGAATATCCTGAGCAATCAACTGAGCGATATCTTCACGAGAACGTTTTTGAACTGACATTAGATATCTCCTACTTTGACAACATGCTGTACAAAAATCCCAGGTGTGATAATGCACTCAGGATCAAGGCTTCCTAGATCTACAGTATGATTCACTTGAACAATGGTTGTTTTTGCCGCTTTTGCCATAATCGGGCCAAAGTTCCGTGCTGCCTTACGATAGGTCAAATTCCCCCAACGATCGGCTTGATCGGCATAAATCAAAGCAAAGTCAGCTTCAAGTGGATACTCAAGTACATAGTTTCGACCATTAATGGTTCTGGTTTCTTTGCCTTCTGCGACTTTTGTGCCATAGCCTGTCGGTGTAAATATTGCACCTAGACCTGCACCTGCCGCTTGAATACGACAGGCTAAGTTGCCCTGTGGAACCAGTTCTAATTCAATCTTTCCTGCACGATATAAGTCTTGAAATACAGTCGAACCTGCTGACTTTGGAAATGAACTGATCATTTTTCTGACACAACCTGCAATGATCAGCTTGGTCAAACCACGATCACCAGAGGCAGCATTGTTATTGACAATGGTCAGCTCTTTTTTACCTAAATCGATTAAGGCTTCAATCAGTTCCGCAGGCTGACCTGTCACACCAAAACCACTGGTCATGATGGTTGCGCCATCAGGAATTGCCTTTAAAATCGGTTCAATGTCACTGGTGATTTTATTTATCATTTCGCTTGTCCCTTTTCATCCTTAAATTGACGTGACAGGTCAAATTGTCACTCTGCCTTTTGCGGGTTAAATAGTCGGTCTTTAATAAATAACAGTGGAATTACACCGCATATAAAGTACGCTCCAGCCATCACCAACAGTCCTAAACCAATCGAACCATGTTGTGATAAATAACCGATGGTTAATGGAGAGAAAATTGAAAGTACTTTACCGATGTTATATGCACCGCCAACCGCCGAGCCTCGAATTGAGGTTGGAAAACTTTCAGTCATATACGTGGCATTGATTGCATACGGTATGCCGTATAGAAAACCAAAGAACAGCATGAGCCATAAAATATTGGCAGGCGTGTTAAGGTAAACAATCACGGGAATAAATAGAGCTGTGCCAATTGTGCCGAATGCAAATACAGCGCGGCGACCCAATTTATCCGCAATAATCCCAGCAATAATTTTGGCAAACATCATGATTAAGAAAGTGCCGACCATATACATCGCCATTTCTTTAAACTTGATTCCTAGATCAGATTCCAAATAAGCCGGCAGCCAGTTACTCACCCCGTAATAACCAAATTGCAAAGCACCGGTACTCAAAATCCACAGCACAAACATGGTGCCATGTTTCTTATCTTTCAAAATTTCCCAATACGGATTCTGACGTTTAACAGGCTGTGCATTTTGTGGCGTTGCAATGACTTTTAATTGGCGTGCTTTTTTCCATGACTCAGGCTCAGGTACGATAAAATGCATCAGTACTGATAAAATAATCGGGGTAATTGCAAGCCAATATAGGAAACGCCAGCCATGTTCAGGAATAATATGACCTGCCAATAAAGTCGCAAGTAAAGACCCCAAGGTATAGCCCGTCATCAGTGTTGCCAACACTGTAGAACGATGTTTGGTCGGTACCATTTCAGACATTAAAATATTACAGGCAATATAAAGTGCGCCTAAGCCCATTGCACCGACTGTTCTTAAAATCGCAAATTGCATATATGAATGCGTAAAACCCAATGCACAGGTCAGAACAGAAGAAAAAGCAATAAAGAATACAATCACGCGTACTCGGCCAAAGCGATCACAAGCCCATCCACCGACTAATCCCCCCACAGCGGAACCTAACAGTGTCAAACTGCCTAATGTTCCTGCTTGTACACCGCTCAGATGAAACTCAGCCTTTAAACTGGTCAAACTTAACGCTAAAAAGCCTAAATCTGCGCCATCACAAAGCAAAGTAAAAAATGCAAAGATAAAGGCCGTAATCCAAATCTTTTTGGGTGTCTGAATCACCTCTCCAGCACCATTATTACCGCTATTATTTTGTGTAACTGTTTCCGTTGTCATGTCCATATCCTCAGAAGGAATATGAGGCATCCCCTGCCTCATGGCATCTAATTGTTATTAGGCCGTAGCGTCCCTAATCATGTTTTTTGCGATAATCAATTGTTGAACTTGCGTGGTTCCTTCATATAAACGGAACAAACGCACATCACGATAAAAACGTTCAATGGCATATTCACTGATATAACCAGCACCACCGTGAATTTGTACGCAGCGATCTGCGACCCGACCACACATTTCAGTGGCAAACATTTTTGAACAAGATGCTTCTGTACTAATGTTTTCACCATTATCACGGCGACGCGCAGCATCGAGCACCATACATTTTGCCGCGTAAATCTCAGCTTTTGAGTCTGCAAGCATGGCTTGGATCAATTGAAAATTAGCAATCGGCTGACCAAATTGTTTGCGCTCAATGGCATAGTGAAGTGCGTCATTTAACATCCGTTCAGCCACACCGACGCTATATGCACCAATATGTAAACGACCTTTATCTAAAACCTTCATGGCTGTTTTAAAACCAATACCTTCAATCCCACCAATCAGTGCTGATGCTGGAACGCGGCAGTTTTCAAAAATCACATCACAAGTATGAGAACCTTTTTGTCCCATCTTTTGATCGATTTTTCCCAAACTAATCCCAGGCGTATTGGCTTCAACTAAAAATGCAGAAATACCACTTGCACCTTTAATATCAGGATTGGTCCGCGCCATCACGGTAAAAGTAGCAGCATGTGGTGCATTGGTAATAAAGCGTTTGGTACCATTTAAAACGTAAAAATCACCATCCTTGACTGCACTGGTTTTTAAAGAGGCGGCATCTGAACCTGCCTCAGGTTCGGTTAAGCAAAATGAACCAATAATTTCACCGCTGGCATAACGAGGAAGATATTTTTGTTTTTGTTCTTCTGTGCCATCAATCAAAATCGCACTTGAACCAATACCATTGTTGGTACCAATCAGTGAACGGAATGCTGGTGAAGTTTGTCCAAGTTCAAATGCAACATTCACCTCCTCTTCCATGGTAATTCCCAATCCACCATATTCTTCTGGAATGGTTAACCCAAACAAACCTAACTCACGCATTTGTTGCACGATATCTTCAGGAATTTTGTCCTGCTCGGCAACCTCATGCTCACGTGGAATCAATTCATTTTTTACAAAGTCACGAATTGTTGTGAGCAACTGTTGCAACATTCCTTCATCACGGATCATCTATGATCTCCCTTCTTTTGTAGCTTCATTGCATCCATCAGCTATTCCAGCTGGGTAATGCATACCCTGTTTTAAATCTTGTTTACTGCGAATGTGTTTCATAGTACGAGATTAAAAACACAAATTTCAAGCTTTTTTGAAAATTAATTTCATTAAGCGAAATTTTATACTCCACCAATATTAAATATCAATCACTTAGAAAAATATGCAGACGATAAAGTATCAAGAGGCATAAAAAATACTTGAAATAAATTTCAAAACACGCATTATTAAAGAAACATAGTTTTGATCTGCGAAACAAGGAATCAAAAATGAGTGAAATAACAGGGAACAGTTTCATTGAAGTTGACTATTCTGTTCAGAAAGTAGCGATCGTGAAGATTAATCGTCCAGAGGCTAAAAATGCCTTAAATACACAGGTACGTCAGCAACTGGCTCAAGTGTTTACTGAGTTAAGTTTTAATGACCAGATCAATGCCATTGTGCTCACAGGTGGTGAAGAAGTTTTTGCCGCAGGTGCAGATTTAAAAGAAATGGCAAGCGCAACCTCCACAGAAATGTTGCTACGTCATACAGAACGTTATTGGAATGCAATTGCGCAATGTCCTAAACCCGTGATTGCTGCTGTAAATGGTTATGCACTGGGTGGCGGTTGTGAACTTGCCATGCATAGCGACATTATTATTGCGGGTAAAGGCGCAACTTTTGGTCAACCTGAAATTAAAGTCGGTTTAATGCCTGGTGCTGGTGGAACCCAACGTCTCTTTCGTGCAGTGGGTAAATTCCACGCGATGCGTATGATCATGACGGGTGTAATGGTCAAAGCCGAAGAAGCATATAGCATTGGACTGGTTTCCCAAGTTACTGAAGATGACCAGACCATCCCAACTGCCATTCAAATGGCGCAAAGTCTAGCAAAAATGCCACCGATTGCCCTACAACAAATCAAAGAAGTTGCATTAATGAGCGAAGATGTTCCATTAAATGCAGGTTTGGCATTGGAGCGTAAATCATTTCAATTGTTGTTTTCGACCGAAGATAAAAATGAAGGCATTCAAGCATTTATTGAAAAGCGTAAACCATCATATCAAGGCAAATAAGTTTAATCGATAACAACAATGGAATAGAAATGGCTAGAAAAGTATTGATTAGTGCAGGCGGTTCAGGAATTGGACGATGTATTGCAGAAGCATTCTTAGCACATCACGATGAAGTTTTCGTTTGTGATATCAATGCAGAAAGCTTAGCGCAATTCCAAAAGGCCTATCCTGCACTACATATTTATGCATGTGATTTATCTAACCATGATGAAATCAAATCTATGTTTAGTGATGCCATCAGCAAACTGGGGCATATTGATGTTCTGGTCAATAATACAGGGATTTCTGGTCCAACCATCGCAGCAGAAGAATTGAGTTTTGCCGATTGGAGTGCAGTATTAAACCTTAATTTAAATAGTACCTTTGCTATCACCCAACTCGCTATCCCCTTTTTAAAACAGTCGGAAGCAGGTGTCATTATCAATATGTCATCGATCGCTGGACGTTTGGGCTATCCATATCGTTTGGCTTACGCGACCTCTAAATGGGGATTAATTGGTTTTACCAAAACATTGTCGATGGAACTGGGTGCAGACAATATTCGAGTCAATGCCATACTTCCAGGTGCAGTGGATGGGGAACGTGTTCAACGGGTGTTACAAGCGCGTGCAGATGTCGCTCAAACTTCTTTGGATGCCGTTACGCAAAATGCACTTAAAAATCAATCGCTCAAATATTTTGTCAATCCAAAGCATATTGCCGATTTGTGTATATTTTTAGCCTCGGAAAGCGGTTGCTCTATTTCTGGACAAATTTTACCGATTGATGGTGATAAACAATGTCTGAGTTAACCCACCAGACTGTACTGGTTTCTTTCGTTTCTATTTTTTCCGTCTCTAATTTTTCGTTTAATCTGGATCAGTTATCAGGATGATCGACATGACTTATGATATTCAAAGCATGGCTGTAATTGGTGTTGGTATTATGGGCAGCGGTATTGCTCAAATTGCCGCACAATCAGGTCATACCACCTATTTATATGACACCAAAGAAGGTGCTGCGCTACAGGCCAAAGAAAAGCTGGCAGCAACTTTTCAAAAGCTGGTCGATAAAAATAAAATCAGCGCTGAACAGGCGGAAAATGCCAACAAACATTTGATCGTTGCAGCGCAACTTGAAGATTTAAAAGCCTGCGACTTGATTGTGGAAGCGATTATTGAGCGTTTAGATATTAAACAAGCGTTGATGCAACAACTTGAAGAGATCGTTTCAGACACCACTATTTTAGCCTCAAATACTTCATCGCTTTCAATCACAGCCATTGCAGCAAACTGTAAAAAACCACAACGTGTAGTCGGTTTCCATTTTTTTAATCCGGTACCCCTGATGAAAGTTGTGGAAGTAATCCAAGGATTAAAAACGGATCCACGCATTGTAGCTGCATTAAATGAGTTGTCACGTGCATTTGGTCATCGACCTGTTGTTGCCAAAGATACCCCAGGATTTATTATTAATCATGCGGGGCGCGCCTATGGCACCGAAGCGTTAAAAATCTTAAATGAAAACGTCTGTGACATCAGTGAAATTGACCGCATTTTAAGAGATGGTGTTGGTTTTAGAATGGGACCATTCGAACTCATGGATTTAACAGGACTGGATGTATCACATCCTGTAATGGAGTCGATTTATCATCAATACTATGAAGAAGCCCGTTACAAGCCCAATCCATTGACCAAACAAATGCTTGAAGCCAAACAACTTGGGCGTAAAGTTAATCAAGGCTTTTACCACTATGAAACAGGCACAAAAACAGGTGAAAAACCCGCACAGTTTGTTGAGCGTTTAACCAACTATCCAAAAGTTTGGATTGCAGCTGATTTTGCTGAAGATAAACAACAACTGGAAGATTATTTAATCCAGCAAAATATTGTCTTAGATACAGGTTTAGAACCATTACCTGAGAGTTTATGTTTACTCGCTTGCTACGGTGAAGATACCACCCAAGCAGCGACACGTTTAAAAGTCAATCCACAACAAGCTGTTGGCATAGATATGCTATATGGCATAAGCAAACATAGAACGTTAATGCCGTCACTGGCGACAAACACTGAGTATCGTCAAGCAGCCCACTCTATGTTTAATTTAGATGGTGCTATGGTCAGCATGATCGCTGAAAGTATTGGCTTCGTGGCACAACGTGTTTTAGCCATGGTGATTAATTTAGGTTGTGATATTGCACAACAAAATATTGCCAGTGTCGATGATATCAATGCCGCAGTCCGTTTAGGTTTAGGCTATCCATTTGGCCCTATTGAATGGGGTGATCATATCGGTAGCCAAAAAATCTTACTCATTCTCAATCGTATCTCAACACTGACCTATGACCCACGTTATCGCCCTAGCCCATGGTTACAACGTCGTGTCGCATTAAATTTACCGCTTACTTTTAATTCTGGATTTTGAAAAGGAACTTCTCAATGTTAAATGCCTATATTTATGATGGTTTACGTAGCCCGATTGGTCGTCATGCAGGTGAGCTTGCTTCAGTACGTCCAGATGATTTAGCTGCGGCAGTTTTACAAAAGCTTCTTGAAAAAACTGGGGTTCCGGGTGCAGCGATTGAAGATGTTATTTTAGGCGATACCAACCAAGGTGGTGAAGATAGCCGTAACGTTGCCAGAAATGCCCTATTAATCGCAGGCTTACCTGTAACTGTTCCCGGCCAAACTGTAAACCGTTTATGTGCAAGTGGTTTAGGTGCTGTGATTGACTCTGCACGTGCCATTACCTGTGGCGAAGGCGACTTGTATATTGCAGGTGGTGTAGAAAGCATGTCACGTGCCCCATTTGTGATGGGTAAAGCTGAATCTGCCTATAGCCGTGAGGCCAAAATTTACGACACCACAATTGGCTCACGCTTTCCAAACAAAAAGCTGATTGCGCAATACGGTGGTCACTCAATGCCTGAAACTGGTGACAATGTCGCAGTTGAGTTTGGCATTACCCGTGAGCAAGCAGATTTATTTGCTGCCCAATCACAAGCCAAGTATCAAACAGCCAAACAAGACGGCTTTTTTACTGGTGAAATTACCCCAATTGAAGTCTTTCAAGGCAAAAAGTTACCGCCAAAACTGGTTTCTGAAGATGAACATCCTCGCCCAAGCTCAACGGTTGAAGCCTTAACCAAATTAAAACCATTATTTGAAGGTGGTGTCGTCACTGCTGGAAATGCGTCGGGTATTAACGATGGTGCTGCTGCACTACTCATCGGTTCCGAAGCAGCGGGACAAAAATATGGCTTAAAGCCAATGGCAAAAATCTTGTCAGCAGCGGCAGCAGGTATTGAACCTCGTATTATGGGTGCTGGCCCAATCGAAGCAATCAAAAAAGCCGTTGCACGTGCAGGGCTAACTTTAGATGATATGGATATCATTGAAATCAATGAAGCTTTTGCTTCACAAGTATTATCTTGCTTAAAAGGTTTAGATGTTGATTTTAATGATCCGCGTGTCAACCCAAATGGTGGTGCAATTGCCATTGGCCACCCACTTGGGGCTTCTGGTGCACGTCTTGCACTGACAGTTTCGCGTGAGTTGATCCGTCGCAATAAGAAATATGCTGTCGTTAGCTTATGTATTGGCGTAGGACAAGGCTTAGCCATGGTGATTGAAAACGTGTCATAACATTGACTGTTTAATCACTAACCGAGTATCCATTCATCATAACAGCGCAGTGATGAATGGATTTATTTTGCAGAGCGAAATATAATAGCCAAACTGTTGCTTTATTATATTTGAGTATTGAATGTCTCAGAATTCAGAAACTGAACAACCTATAAATTTTGATGAGATACGTCTTGATCCTATTTCACATATTCATCGGGAAAATAACCCCCAATTTATCGCTTCTTTGGCACGTGGTTTAGAGCTATTACGTTGTTTTTCTGCCAACAATCAAGTCTTGGGTAACCAAGAACTGGCAAAAATGACGGGTTTACCAAAACCAACCATTGCGCGGATAACCAATACCTTAGTGTCATTAGGCTATTTAAAACAACTACCGAACTCCACCAAATATACCTTGGATATCGGTGTTTTATCTTTAGGCTATGCAGCCTTGTCCAATATTTCTATCCGTAATATTGCACATCGCTATATGGAAGAAATGAGCCAATATGTACAAGCACCGGTTGCGATGGCAACCCGTGACCGTTTAAACATGGTCTATATCGATGTGGTTCAGATCGAAACTGCTTTAAATATGCGCCGTCCCATCGGCTCAACCCTACCCATTCACAGCAGTTCCATGGGTCGAGCTTGCTTGGCGGCTACACCTGAACGTGAGCGTAATTTTTTACTGGATGCGCTTAAACAAAAAAATGCTGAAAACTGGCCTGCAATTAAACGTTCTTTAGAACGAGCTTTCCGAGATTATCAAGATTACGGATATTGCCTTTCTTTAGGTGAATGGCATAAAGAAGTAAACTCTGTTGCTGTACCTTTAGTCAGCTCCAAACATGGTCTTTATGTGTTTAACTGCGGTGCACCAAGTTTTCATTTAAACCCTGAAAAACTTGAAGGTGAAATTGGACCCCGTTTAATCCATATGGTGCACAACATTCAAGATGCTTTGAGTGAAACGCCTTAACAACGATGTTTAAAATCAGATGCTTAAAATCAGCAGATACATGGTTGTGTGAATTAAAGTTCCGATTTCATAATGACAAACCATAGGCATGATGAAAAACACTCTCTATACCCCAACCATTATTTTAATGGCAGTTGCAGCAGGCATCTGTACTGGTGGGAATTATTTTAGCCAACCACTGATTCATTCCATTAGTCTAAGTTTAAATTTAGCAGATACCACCACAGCATGGGTGCCTACTTTAGCGCAAATCACCTATGCAGCAGGTCTGCTGTTTTTAATGCCTTTAGGGGATATTCTCGAAAAGCGTAAGTTGTTGTTTATATTTATGCTGCTTGCCTCAATTGGGCTAATTATTAGTGGTTTTTCCCACAATATTTATCTGTTAATGTTCGGTACCATCATTACAGGGTTATTTTCTAGTTCAGCCCAACTGTTGTTACCACTGGCTGCCAGTCTGGTTCCAATTCAACATAGTGGTCGTGTTGTTGGTTTTTTACTGAGTGGGTTAATGATGGGTGTCTTATTGGCACGCTCATTATCAGGGATGATGTCGACGCTTTTTGCTTGGAATGTTATTTATCTGCTCAGCGGTTTTTTATTATTGCTCATTGCGATTATTTTGTACCGTAATATTGGCTTATTTCCTCCAACCAAATCTGAAAATTATCTCAAAACAATTCACTCACTGCCGCAAATCTTTATTCAAAATCGTCGCCTAAGAATCAGAACCTATATTGGTGGATTAACCTTTGCCTGTGTAAGCTTAACCTTTACCACCATGTCTTTACTCTTAGCTCCTGCGCCTTATTTTTTCAGTGATTTTACGATTGGCTTATTTGGGTTTGTCGGTGTTTTAGGGACATTCGTTGCCAATTTTTCAGGTAAATTTATTGATCAAGGCTATATTCATAAAATTTCGATATGTTGTGGTATCGGTCTGATTTTAAGTTGGCTATTGTTTTTGTTGCTCTCTTATCATTTTATCTTTTATATCATTGCCTTACTTATCCTTTATGCTTCGCTCTCGGCTGTTCATGTCACCAATCAGAGTATTGTCTTTAAGCTTAACCAACAATTGCGTTCACGTTTCAATGCCATCTATATGACAGGTTATTTCGCTGGCGGTGCTTTAGGGACCACGAGTGGAAGCTATGCATGGAAACATTTTGGCTGGACAGGTGTATGTATCTTGGGCTTAGTTTTTGCCCTGCTGTGTCTATATTATTGTCTTGCAGATGCTAAAAATCAGCACAATTCATAGTGTTGTGCTGATCTTTAAAAGCAGTCTTTCATCATCGAGATAAAGCTGAACTCAAATAGATGTTTATAAAAGCCCGAATAAACGTCCACGAATAATGTCTTCTGCATCTTTTACAATACGGTTGACCAGTTCATCACATGTCGGAATATCATGGATCAGACTGGCAACCAAACCACATGACCACGCCCCAGCATTGACATCACCATCGATCATCACTTTAGGATAAACACCTGCAACTTCTTCAATGATATCTTCAAATTTAATCTGGTCACCAAGTGCTTTTTCTTTGGCTACAATTTTTTCTACAGCTGCATTATTCATAACGCGCTCAGTATTACGCAAAGCGCGCATAATTAAACGAGTATCTCTTTCTGTAGCATTCAGGATCGCCTGTTTCACATTTGCATGTACTGGCGCTTCTTGAGTTGCAATAAAACGTGTTCCCATATTAATACCATCCGCCCCCATGGCTAAAGCGGCAGCAAGTGAGCGTCCATCAGCCATACCACCTGATGCAACAAATGGAATTTCTAAGGTATCGGCAGCTAAAGGCAATAAAATCATATTCGGTACATCATCTTCACCGGGGTGCCCACCACACTCAAAACCATCGACAGAAACAGCATCACATCCAATTTTTTGAGCTTTTAGACTATGCCGAACCGAAGTACATTTATGAATCACTTTAATTCCAGCGGCCTTTAAATAAGGCATGACCTGTTCAGGATTACGGCCTGCTGTTTCTACAACTTTTACCCCACCCTTAATAATTGCCTCGACAAAACCCGGATAATCAGGTGTATTGACTGTGGGTAAGAAAGTTAGATTGACACCAAAAGGCTTATCGGTCATTTCTCGACATCGGGCAATTTCTTTTGCTAGATTTTCAGGTGTTCGCTGGGTTAAACCGGTAATAATGCCTAACCCACCCGCATTTGAAACTGCAGCAGCCAGCTCGGCAAAACCGACATAATGCATACCGCCTTGAATAATCGGATGTTCAATTTCAAATAATTCTGTAATTTTGGTTTTCATATTCTTTCCACTCACTATTTTATATTTAGAGGCTCATTTCTTAGCATCCTATGCTTGTCGATAATTTATTAAATCTGATCGATCATGAGTCCACTGTATTCTCACTTTGTTTGCAAGGTGACCAATTTAAACAAGCACTGAGTGCATTGATGAAAAAACAGCACCTATTTTTCGTAAGCAAACTATTTAACATGCATCTTATTAAAAAGGCCAACAATGTAGATCGTTGCTGGCCTTTCAGTTTTAAAGCAATAAAATTAGCTAATTTCAGTACGAATATTATTCACCATGTGGAGAAGACGCGGTGCAATATCCTCTTCAAGTTTTTCGCGGTTCATAATAAAGCTTGGTCCGCCGCAGTTAAATACCAGTAGACCATGTTGTTCATGAATCAAGGGGACTGCCACTGAATTGACATCTTTATGCCATTCACCAATTGAAAAACAATAACCAAAATCTTGATAATCTTTAAATGCCTTATCTAAATCACGGTTAATCTTGATCCAATCGTCTTTATGTTTGCTACGGATTGCATCAAGTAAAAACTCTCTTTCATCTTCAGGCATTGCAGCCAGACATGCACGTCCCATTGAACTTAAATGAATCGGTAAATAAGTACCGACTTGACGACGCATGGTCATATTGCCCTTGCCTTGTACCACATCCAAATAAATCATATTTAGACGATCACGCGTTGCCATTGCCACAGCAGCACCCGCATAATCCGCTAAGTTTTTCATATAGGGATGTGCAATATTACGGATAGACACATTAGAAAGCATGGAGTAACCAAACGCCAAAACCCCAACTGAAAGTTGAAATTTGCTTGAATTTGGGACCTGCTTGATATAGCCCAAACGTGACAATGTGTGCGTTAAACGGGTAATGGTCGGTTTAGGCAAACCCGTCATTTGTGATAACTCTTGATTACCCAAATGCTGATGTTTTGGGGTAAAGCAACGTAAGAGTTCTAAACCACGTCCTAAAGCTGTAATAAATTGACGATCATTTTCATCTTGCATATCTTCAATCGGATGCAATAACTCATGCCTCAAAGGCGCTAATAATTTTTCTGTTTGTTCTGCATCTACGGCATCATTCATGGTTATACCAATTCACATATTTGTTTCGCACTGCGAAAATTATAATCTATTTTTTCTATAAATAGCAAAAAGCAATCATCTGATTCACTTTGAAAATAAAACGATGCATCCATCTCGATGTGAAAAGTCTAAATTTGCTTATTTTATTGAAAAAAATGGCTTTAGACTGCTCACATCATCTATTTAAAAACTATCCTATCACGCCTTTGGCTTTTAACTCATCAAGTTTTGCTGGAGAGATAATACGACCTAAGATTGTTTGAGTATGTTCGCCTAATAAAGGAGGCGCATTTCTATACTCTACAGGTGTACGTGAAAGCTTAATCGGGGAACCGACCACAGTAAGTTTTTCACGTTGAGGATGTTGCATTTCTACCAGCATCTCTCGCGCAATTACTTGAGGTTCATTAAAAGCTTGCTCTAGATTATTAATCACACCAACAGGCACTTTAGCAGCATAAATTGCACTCACCCACTCATCGGCAGTCTTGCTTAAAAAATGCTTTGATAAAATTTCTATTACTTCATCACGATGCTTAACACGATCTGCATTACGGGTAAATCGAACATCATTGGGTAACTCTGGCAAACCAATACTTCTGCACAGTTGAATAAACTGGGTGTCATTACCACAAGCAATGATAAACTCTCGATCTGCGGCTTTAAATAATTGATAAGGCACAATATTGGCATGTGCATTGCCATAACGTACCGGCACTTTTCCAGATGAAAGATAATTCATTCCTTGATTTGCCATTGTGGCAATTTGCACATCAAGTAAAGCCATATCTATATGTTGCCCTAAACCCGTCATATGACGATTGAGCAAAGCCGCTTGTATGGCAATGGTTGAATATAATCCCGTTGATAAGTCTGAAAATGCGACACCTACTTTTTGCGGACCACCACCGGGTAAATCATCTTTTTCACCCGTGATGGACATGAGTCCACCCATTCCTTGAATGATAAAATCATAGCCAGGTTCTTCTGCTCTCGGTCCATTTTGACCAAAACCCGTAATCGAGCAATAAACCAGTTTAGGATTAATTTCTGATAAAGAAGCATAATCCAAGCCATATTTTTTCAAAGAACCAGCTTTGTAGTTTTCAATGACCACATCGGTATCTTGAATAAGTGCTTTGATGAGCGCCTGCCCTTCAGGATTTGCAATATCAATTGCAACAGAAAGTTTATTACGATTGGTCGACTGATAATAAGCGGCTTCTCGTGTCTCTTGTCCGGCGTCATCTTTCATCCAAGGTGGTCCCCAAGAACGCGTATCATCACCTAGTTTCGGTCTTTCAACCTTAATCACTTCTGCGCCTAAATCGGCAAGAATCTGTCCACACCACGGTCCAGCCAGTACTCGACTTAAGTCAAGTACACGAATTCCATTTAAAGCACCCATGTTTATTCCACTAACCTTTGATTAATTTCCTACAGGAAAATTTATTTAACATAAATTTCGCATAGCGATATATATTTTTAATATACACAGAAAACTTTAAAAATAAAACTTAATTTTTTCATCAAAAGTGATGATTTTTATTCAACAAATATAGATTAATTAAATCAAATAATTAGCCAACTGAAAAACAAGCACAATATACCGCATTGCGAAATTAATTTTCAAAATATATTGTTTTCTACTGATCCTTTGATTACTATCGCATCAATATGCAGGGTTTTAGCAACATCAGCTCGATGTTTTCAACATGTTGTACAAAGGACAAGACTATGATTCGAGATCAGGAAACACTCAAACAATTAGTAGATATGATTCGACAGTTTGTAGATGGTGTCCTTATTCCTCATGAGAATGAAGTCGCGGAAACAGATCAAATCCCTCAAGCCATCATTGAGCAAATGAAAGCTTTGGGTTTGTTTGGGCTGACGATTCCAGAAGAATACGAAGGTCTTGGCTTGACCATGGAAGAAGAGGTGTCCATCGCTTTTGAACTTGGACGTACTTCGCCTGCCTTTCGTTCACTGATCGGCACCAATAATGGAATCGGTTCGAGTGGCCTGATTATTGATGGTACCGAAACTCAAAAATCATTTTTCTTGCCCCGTTTAGCACGTGGTGAAGTGATCAGTTCTTTTTGCTTAACTGAACCAGATGCAGGCTCAGATGCTGCCTCTTTAAAAACCAGTGCTGTAAAAGAAGGTCAGTTTTATATATTAAATGGCACCAAACGCTTTATTACCAATGCACCTCATGCAGGGGTATTTACGGTGATGGCACGAACCAATCCAGACATTAAAGGTGCTGGTGGAATTTCTGCTTTTATCGTAGATCGCAAAACCGCAGGAATCTCTCTAGGTAAAACAGATAAAAAAATGGGGCAAAAAGGTGCCCATACCTGTGATGTGATTTTTGAAAACTGTCGGGTTCCTGCTTCAGCACTGATTGGCGGTGTCGAAGGTGTAGGATTTAAAACCGCAATGAAAGTCTTGGATAAAGGTCGTTTACATATAGCCGCAATCAGTGTCGGTGCTGCCATACGTATGTTAGACGATACCTTAAAATTCGCCCTTGAGCGTAAGCAATTTGGACAAGCGATTGCTGAATTTCAACTGATTCAAGCCATGCTTGCTGACTCCAAAGCAGAAATTTATGCAGCGCAATGTATGGTTTTAGATGCAGCAAGACAACGTGATGCTGGGCACAACGTTAGTACAGAAGCATCATGCGCAAAAATGTTTGCCACTGAAATGTGTGGTCGCGTAGCCGATCGTTGCGTACAGATTCATGGTGGCTCTGGCTATATCAGTGAATATGCAATTGAGCGTTTTTACCGAGATGTGCGTTTATTCCGTCTCTATGAAGGCACCACCCAAATTCAACAAATGATTATTGCTCGAAATATGATTCGCGCTGCGTCTTAATTAATTTTTAGGCACTTTAAAACGATTTGAAGTGCTGTAAATCAAATGTAGGTAATGGATTATGGCGACAAACTACAATACACATCTCTCTTCAATACAACCTCACACTTGGAAAATTGCATTTGTTTTTGCATTTTTAGCCTTGTTGGTGGATGGTGCCGATCTGATGCTGCTGTCTTATAGTCTCAACAGTATTAAGGCAGATTTTGGTTTAAGTTCCGTGCAGGCAGGTATGCTGGGTAGTTTTACCTTGGCGGGTATGGCTGTCGGTGGAATATTTGGGGGATGGGCATGTGACAAATTTGGTCGAGTACGGATCGTGGTTATTTCTATTCTCACCTTCTCACTACTTACATGTGGACTAGGCTTTACCCAAAGCTTTCTTGAATTTGGACTATTACGCTTTTTTGCTTCTCTCGGACTTGGCTCGCTTTATATTGCCTGCAATACCTTGATGGCGGAATATGTACCTACACGTTACCGTACAACGGTATTGGGTACCTTACAAGCAGGTTGGACGGTTGGCTATATTGTTGCAACGCTACTCGCTGGATGGATTATTCCAGATCATGGCTGGCGTATGCTGTTTTATGTTGCCATTGTACCGGTGTTAATTGCTGTTTTAATGCATCTTTTGGTGCCTGAACCACTCGCATGGCAACAGTCTCGTTTACAACAACCAACACGCGATAAAAATTCTGAGGAAACTTCAGCATTTAAACTGATTTTTAAAGATAAACGAAATCGTAATATGTTTATCTTGTGGGCGCTCACAGCAGGCTTCTTGCAATTTGGTTATTATGGGGTAAATAACTGGATGCCTTCATATCTAGAAAGTGAATTAGGCATGAAGTTTAAGGAAATGACCGCATATATGGTCGGTACCTATACCGCCATGATCCTCGGTAAAGTCCTTGCGGGTATGATGGCTGATAAACTTGGTCGTCGCTTTACTTATGCCTTTGGTGCGATTGGGACTGCTATTTTTCTACCACTGATTGTTTTTTATAACTCACCCAGCAACATTTTATATTTATTGATCGCTTTCGGATTTTTATACGGTATTCCTTATGGTGTAAATGCCACCTATATGACGGAAAGTTTCCCGACAGCGATTCGTGGTACAGCGATTGGTGGTGCCTATAACGTGGGGCGTCTTGGTGCAGCACTTGCGCCTGCAACGATTGGCTACTTGGCGTCGGGTGGTTCTATTGGTTTAGGTTTTGTGGTGATGGGAGCTGCTTATTTAATTTGCGGCGTTATTCCTGCCCTCTTCATCAAGGAAAAACTCTACGATCCGCAAAAATCGTAAAAGTAGACCTTGTAAAATCAGTTATCCCATTTTAAAGCCAGCTAAATCTAGCTGGCTTTTTTGTGGGTATCATTTTGAATTTGCTCATCAAGCAGCCCTTTTTTGATGCTTTTTTATTTGATATTTTTAGCCCAATAAATTAAAATACCGCCAAGCGAAATAGGATTTCTTTTTATGAAAGATTTACAACGAGAGTCAATGGAGTTTGACGTAGTGATCGTAGGCGCAGGCCCTGCGGGTCTTTCTGCTGCGATTAAAATTCGTCAATTAGCGCTTGAAAACAATCTTCTAGACCTTTCTGTCTGTGTGGTTGAAAAAGGCTCTGAAGTTGGTGCGCATATCCTTTCTGGTGCTGTACTTGAACCTCGTGCAATCAATGAACTTTTCCCTGACTGGAAAGAACAAGGTGCACCTTTAAATGTACCTGTGACTGAGGACAAAACTTATTTCCTCATGTCTGCTGAAAAGTCACAAGAAGCACCGCATTGGATGGTTCCTAAAACCATGCACAATGATGGTAACTATGTTATTTCATTGGGTAATGTGGTTCGTTGGTTAGGTCAAAAAGCGGAAGAGTTAGAAGTTTCTATCTTCCCTGGCTTTGCTGCTTCAGAAATCCTTTATCATGAAAATGGTTCTGTAAAAGGTATCCAAACTGGTGATATGGGTATTGGTAAAGATGGTGAACCTACTCATAACTTTACTCCTGGCTATGAACTTCATGCAAAATACACAATTTTTGCAGAAGGTTGCCGTGGACATCTCGGTAAACGTCTGATTGCAAAATACAACTTAGATCAAGATGCTAATCCGCAACATTACGGTATCGGAATCAAAGAGCTTTGGGAAATCGACCCTGCAAAACATAAACCAGGTTTAGTGATGCACGGTTCAGGCTGGCCTTTGGCAGAAACAGGTTCTTCAGGCGGCTGGTGGTTATATCACGCTGAAAACAACCAAGTGACCTTGGGTATGATTGTCGATTTATCTTATGAAAATCCACACATGTATCCTTTTGCTGAAATGCAACGTTGGAAAACACACCCACTGATCAAGCAATATCTTGAAGGCGGTAAGCGTATTTCTTATGGCGCACGTGCAGTTGTTAAAGGCGGTCTAAACTCTCTACCTAAACTGACCTTCCCTGGCGGTTGCTTAATTGGTGATGATGCTGGTTTCTTAAACTTTGCTAAAATCAAAGGCTCTCATACTGCGATGAAATCGGGTATGTTGTGCGGTGAAGCTGTATTTGAAGCAATCCAAGCCGGTCATGAGAAAGGTGGCGATTTAGCAGTGGCGCGTGTCGCTGAAGGCGAAGACTTCTTTGCTAAAGAATTGACTGCCTATACGGACAAATTCAACAACAATTGGTTAAAAGAAGAGTTACATCGTTCACGTAACTTTGGTCCAGCGATGCATAAATTTGGTTTATGGATGGGTGGTGCATTTAACTTTATCGATCAAAATATCTTTAAAGTGCCATTTACCCTACATGACCTTGCACCTGACTTTAGTGCATTAAAAACTGTAGATGCTGCGACATTTAAACCAACTTATCCAAAGCCAGACGGTAAATTAACCTTTGACCGTTTATCTTCTGTATTTGTATCCAATACCGTACATGAAGAGAATCAGCCAGCGCACTTAAAGCTGACCGATGCTTCGATTCCAATCAATGTCAACTTACCAAAATGGGATGAGCCAGCTCAACGTTATTGCCCTGCTGGTGTTTACGAGATTATGGAAAATGATGATGGTTCTAAGCGCTTCCAGATTAATGCTGCAAACTGTGTTCACTGTAAGACTTGTGATATCAAAGATCCATCTCAGAATATCACGTGGGTAACACCGGAAGGTGGTGGTGGGCCTAATTATCCAAATATGTAAGCTGGATACTTAGGACGATGCTTTAATGCTGCTCACCACTAAACATGCAAGTGCTTAGATGATTTTGTACAGCATTAACTGCTTCTTTTACCCAAATTTGTCGAGTGATATAAGCTCTTCATTTTCATTATTTAGGTAAGCTTAGTTCCCAAGGGAGCTAAGCTTGAAAAACAAAATAGAATAAATCTTGGCTCAAATTAAGTTGACTATAACTTAATTTTGCACTTTAATTTTAATGATTAAAAGACACAAATGATTGAAAAAATGATGAAATTTAAAATAAAAAAGCTGATGTACCCTCTGATTATAGTTACATTTTTTCCCACTACACTTGTATTTGCAGAAAGTTTTGAAGCGCTACTCGAAAAAGCCAACAATGGGGACGTAAAAGCGCAATACCAAGTGGGTTATCTTTATAGCAGTGGCAATCAGGGTGTGTCCTTTGATGAAGAAAAAGGTGTTTTTTGGTTTAAAAAAGCCGCAGAAGCGGGTGATTCAGAATCTCAACTCAGTTTAGCAATGAGTTATTTATGGGGCTCAGGTGTCGGTAAAAATACCCGTAAAGGTATTGAATGGCTGACCAAATCTGCAAATCAGAACAATGCGATGGCACAATACAATTTAGCTGAAGAATATTCAGATGGGAAAAATATCAAGAAAGATCTAGATCTTGCAAATTATTGGTATCTTAAGTCGGCTGAAAATGGTGATGTGACAGCACAATTTAAATTGGGATCTCTATACCTAGATGGAAATTTAGGTCTACCTCAAGATATCAATAAAGCAAAAGAATGGCTGAAAAAAGCCGCAGATCAAGGCTATGAATTAGCACAACGGCAATTGACTGTACTATGATTGAAGACAATAAAACCACCAACTTACCAATTTATAGATTTGATTTTTAATGATTATTTATTTTGACTGATACTTTTTTAAATCAGCGGTTTTACAACATTTAAAACCTCATGACTTTTAACAATTAAACAAATACATTGATCAAAAATGGCTTTTGAATTTTGTATAAATTCATCTTCCATCGCATCTAAATGTAAGTGGCTTTCTTTTTGGACTTTTTTGTACAAGGCAAATAAATCATGCTTATACTGAGACTTACAACTGAGATTGAAGTCCTTGAGTTCTTGCTCAAGTTCTAAACGCATATTTTCAATAAAATGCTGACGTGAAGCTTTATTATTCTGAATATAAAATAAGCGTGTTTGTTCATAAGTTCCTTTATGAAATATCATTTCATAAATTTTCATCGTAATACTTACCTATAGATTTGTATTTTCACTCTTAAAAGTAGAATTCATACAAATGTGTTATTTTATAAAATTTATCTATGTTCCCATTGAGATAATGTATTTTCAGTCTTTTATAAACATCTTTATCTGTTGTTTTTTATTAATCCTTAAAAACTCCTATTTCCCTTGGGGAAGGGAAATAGGATCAAGGCATCAAGAATCTTTAAAAAAGATCTCCCTCTAATTCTGTAGAATTTATCACAATAATCTTCAATTAATCAATACACCATCAACATAAAAACAGACAGTTCTGTATATTTTTGTTTAAAAAACATTCCTTCGCAATCAAAGTGACTTGTTTATTTACATCGGCGTTTAAAGTTTAATCAGATTAAATTGTAGAACTGGATAAATTCAAATTGTTGCTATGCTAAAACCAATGATATTACAAAGGTGTATTTGAATATCATGTATTAAACTATCACGAATATAAAACTTTCCTAATATGCCTAAAGCATATCCAAGGCCTTGCTATAAGCTGATGGTGCTTATTTTTTTAAGCCTAGAAGTATTTTGGTTTTATTAAACAGCTCAACATACTTACTTTTAAATGATTTCAACATCTATTCGGAAGCATATTGAGGGCTTTTCTTTTTTTCAGATTAACAATCAAATTTTAATTATTTTTACCATAAAAATTAACGCTCTAAACTCAGCCTAATTTTTTAAAAAACTAAGTCGACACGTATGTCTCATAAAAATCTGCTTACAACACTTTCTATTGCATTAATCAGTCTTTCTATTTCAGCATGTAATAATGATTCAGACCATTCAAATACTGTGGTGGAAACCAAGAAACAACCGAATATTTTATTTATCATGGCTGATGATTTAGGTTATTCGGATTTAGGGGCATTTGGTGGAGAAATACACACCCCAAATATTGACGCATTGACCAAAGAAGGTCGTATTTTAACGGACTACCATACTGCCCCGACCTGCTCACCGACGCGTTCACAATTGATTTCGGGTACAGACCATCACTTAGCTGGTATTGGGGCTATGGCTGAACTCACTCCTGCCCACTTAAAAGGCCAGCCGGGTTATGAGGGCTACTTAAATGAGCGCTCACTCTCAATAGCAGAAGTGCTTAAAGATAATGGCTACCGAACCTATATCAGTGGAAAATGGCACCTCGGTTTAACCGCTGAAACTAACGCACATGTAAAAGGCTTCGATCATTCATTTACGCTATTGCAAGGTCTAGATTTACACTTTAAACAAGCGCCTAGTGCATATAAACGTAATGCCACCTATACGGAGGATGGTAAAGTTGTTCCAATTTCAGCATTACCCGATGATTTTTTCTCAACCAATTACTTCACCGATAAGCTAATTAGTTATTTAGAGTCAGGTAAAAATTCAGGAAAACCATTCTTTGCCTATGCTGCTTACACCGCGCCTCATTGGCCATTACAAGCCCCAGCTGAATATCGTGACCGTTATCGTGGCGTTTACGATGCTGGTTATGATGTGATCCGTAATGGTCGTATTGCCCGCCAAAAACAACTTGGTCTAATTCCAGCTAACTTTACTGCAGCCGAACCGATTGCGACAAAAAATGCACCACAAAAATATGGCAAATGGAATGAACTTTCCGCAGAGCAAAAAGTCTTAGAAGCACGCAGAATGGAAATCTATGCGGGTATGGTCGAAAACCTTGATGCCAATATTGGACGCGTGATTGAGTATTTAAAACGCAATAACTTATACGACAATACTTTAATTTTCTTTGTTTCAGATAATGGAGCTGAAGGCTTTATTCGTGGTAGTTATGGGGCTGAATCAGGTTTTGATAATCGGGTGAACAATGTCGGTACATCCAGTTCTTATCACTATGTCGGTCCGCGTTGGGCTGAAGTCAGTGCTGCACCTTTCCATTTATGGAAAGATACTGCGGGTGAAGGTGCAACCACAGCACCAGCCATTGTTAAACTTCCTCATCAAAATAAAGCGCAAGCAACCTATCATGGTTTTGCTTCAGTGCTCGATGTTTTCCCAACTGTTTTAGATTATGCCAATATTGCTGTCCCACAAAGTCAATATAAAGGTCGTCAGATTAATACCCCAAGCGGTTACTCGTGGAAATCGGTGCTTGAAAATAAAGCACAGGCGATTCGTCCTGTAAACTTTAGTTTTGCAGATGAATTGCATGGCAGTAAATATGCGCGTCAAGGCGAATGGAAAATTGCTTTACAAGGTAAAGCAGAGCTAGGAACGGGAGCTTGGGAATTATATAACTTAAAAAATGACCGTGGTGAAACCCAAAACCTTGCACAAAATAACCCAGTAAAACTACAAGAACTACTTGATGTGTATAACAAATATACCCAACAAAATGGGGTGAAGGAATACAACATTCAATGAAGTTTAGCCCTCTTTTAATTTCACTATGTAGCCTGTTCCTTGTAACAGGCTGCAATAAAGCTACGCCCGACTCGCACCATTCTCCCAAACAAACCAGCAAAGCTTCTATACCACTTGGTTCATTGCAGCAATGCGAACACTATTCAGGTTTACCCAATGCATGGCAAAAAAAGCCAACAGCAGGTATGGTTTGGATTGCCAAAGGTTCATTTCAGCTCGGCTCCGATAAAGCCTATCCCGATGAACTCAATTTTGGGCAAAAACAACGTCAAGTTGAGGGTTTCTGGATCGATCAAACCGAAGTGACTGTGGCGCAGTTTAGTAGTTTTGTAAAAGCAACCGGCTATGTAACCGACGCAGAGCAACAGAAACAGGCAGCTGTATTTTCACCAGATGCCAATAAGCCTAATCAGTGGTGGCAACTCAAGTCTGATTACACTTGGAAAACGCCTAATGGCGCTTCGGGTCAAGCTCCACGCCCTGCTGAACCTGTTCGCTATGTGACCAAAAATGATGCTGAACATTACGCAGTTTGGTTAGGACGAGATTTACCTACCGAACAAGAATGGGAATATGCTGCAAAGGCGGGCTCAAAAACCGATACGCCACTGCATCAAGCGCCTCAGGATGCCCATCAACATCCAAAAGCCAATTATTGGCAAGGTGAATTTCCAATGCATAATTCTGTTGAAGACCATTTTGCAGGTGTGGCACCTGTCGGCTGCTACCCTGCCAATGCGTTCCAATTGTTCGATATGATTGGGAATGTCTGGGAGTGGACCTCTTCTGTATATCAAGGCGCGCATGATCAACATATGGGAAATTATACTGATCTGCGTCAGCAAAGCATCGCAACAACCCAATATGTGATTAAAGGTGGTTCTTTCTTATGTGCTTCAAGTTATTGCTCTCGTTATCGAAATAGTAGTCGATATCCGCAAGAGTTTGATTTGGCTGCAACGCATGTGGGGTTTAGAACAGTATTACGAACTCACCCATGAGACAAGGATGGGTTAAAATCTAGAGATCTGGCGAATTTATACACTTAAATATGAATTCGCCTGCTTTAAAAAAGAAGGGTTGAATAGAACAAAGCAACACTTAACCACTTTCGCTACAAATCAGCACTTATACACGTTTACGTTTTTCAATCATCTTGCCAAATACCAATCCCAATTCAAACAACATCCACATTGGAATTGCCAACATGATCATCGAAATAGCATCTGGTGGCGTGACAAACATCGCAATAAAAAAACAGCCCACAATAATAAAGCGTCTTTTTTCTACCAGCGTTTGCGTGCTGACCAAACCGATTAAAATCAATACCAGTGTAATAATTGGAATTTCAAAAGTGACCCCAAACACCAAAAAGAGTTTTAAACAGAAACTTAAGTAACTGTTAATGTCTGTCATTGGCGCAACGGTATCAGGTGAAACACTGATAAAAAAATGCAGAATCGAAGGTAAGGCAATAAAATAGGCAAAGGCAATCCCTGAATAAAACAAGCAAATACTGCTCAATAACAATGGGAATGCCAGACTCTTTTCTTTTTCATACAATGCAGGTTTAATGAATGCCCAAATCTGATAAATAATAAAAGGCATCGCCAGCATCAGCGCAATAAAGAAATTCAGTTTAAAAGGTGCCATAAATGTTGCAGTGACATCTGTAGCAATCATGGTCGAACTGGCAGGTAATTGGGCACGTAGTGGTTCAGATAACATTGAATAAGTTCTGTTTGCAAATGGCAACAAACAGAAAAAAAGCACAATTAATACCCCGATAATTTTAAACAGATGCTGACGCAACACCATCAAATGTCGGGTGATTGGCATTGCTTCAAGCTGAGTCGCTTCTTCGGAAACTTGCTCTTGTAGCTGCGGTATCATTGATGTCATACGGCCACCTTCAATTGCGATATTGACTTGGATTGAACAAGATCAATACTGAGTTTTTCATCATTACATTGAACTTGTTTTAGCCAGATACTTGGCAAATAGACTGTAGGAATATCACGTGAGACAGGTTGATAAATCTGCTTCACTCTCAGCTGGGCTTTTTGCTGTTCTTTTAATTGCGGTTGCTCTAATTGCTGTTTCTCTAATCGTGCTGGCGCTTGCTCTTGCTGTATAGCATCTCCAGGCATAGCCGATAATTGCTGTAGCTCATGCATCTGCGCCTGCATTTTTTGCTCTAATTCTTGAATACGCTGCATCTCATTCTGCATCTGTTCGCGCAATTCAGATAAGCGTAATTCACGGTCAATGTCGTTCTGAACATTGCTGATGAGACGTTTCAATTTACTGTACCATTTCGCAACAAAACGCGCAGCTTCAGGGAGTTTATCAGGTCCTAACACCAACAGCGCAATAATCCCAAAAAACAATAATTCAGAAAATCCGACATCAAGCATGTGTTAATTCTCCAGTTTTAATGCTTTACCGTAGAGTTCACATCAGTATTGCTATTTTGATGTTCCTGTGTCCGTGGTTCATTCAGTGCAGCAGCGGTTGTTTCATCATCTTGAATTGATTTTTTAAAATCCTTCACCGCACCGCCGACATCTTTACCTAAATTTTTTAATTTAGATGTGCCAAAAAGTAAGATCACCACAATTGCAAAAATAAGTACGTGCCAAATCGATAATCCAGCCATGGTTTTTTACTCCTGATATTCTTGTGTTATTTCATTATGTGTACATAGACAGCTAAACCCTGCACTACTGAAAAAATGACGCGATAGCAATAGCAATAGCATCTAAATCTTCTTCAGTAGTCAGGCGATATAAAATTAAATAGGCTTTTATTAAGCAGTTTTCTTAATCGAACGGGTATTGACCAATTGATTATTCAGCACCACTTGATGCCCACGTTTTGTATCCACAGTATATTGCGGCTCTTTAATGGTATCGACATAGATCCAGTCCGCTTGAACCTGCGTTGCAGTAAAGCTGACATTTAGATAACCACGTTGATTTAGATTGGTATAATCCAACTCATCAATCAGTGTGGTAAACGCCATTTCAAACTGCTGTAACTGTTCCACTGGAATATTGAGATACTTTTCAATTCCCGGCGATGACACTGAACTTGTCGCCAGCTCAACACCGACAAAATCACCCGCCTGACTATACAACTCTGATGACCATGCATTATGGGTATCACCTGCCAGCACTACGACCTTCTTGTTCAATGCTTTTAAAGTGTTATACAGAATTTCTCGTTCAACATAATAACCATCCCAAGCATCTAAATTATAAGGTGCGACAGTGGTTAAGCGTGCCTTTTCAATTGCTGTCAATGTTGGATCGCCCTGTAGCACACGCATTTTCAGTTGCACTAACTCCATGATCATCGTATTGATTTGATTTAAAACCTCTTGAGTTGCATTTCCACTTAGAACAGCGCTCAACGGTACCAGTAATTCAGCAGGGATTAATATCTTACCCATCAACACTTGCTGACCCAATACATTCCAAGTTGCCTTGGATTGAGCCAACTTTTGTTGTAACCATTCACGTTGGGTATACCCCATCAAGGTTCGATTCTGATTGGTTAAGTCAGTCTGAAAACGTTGAAAATCCATACCAGAAGCGGTGATATAATCGGTATATTCCAGTTGCTTATCTCTGGCAAGGATACGGGTATCTAACATGGTCAATTGCACCAGTGAACCAAAGTCAAACTGGCGATAAATATTGAGATGATCATTTGCGGAAATAGGACGAATCGGCATCCATTCAAAGTATGCTTGTAATGCAGCAAGTTTACGATCGAGGAAAGCCCCTTCATTGGCTTGGTGATTTTCAGCACCATCTCGCCATGTATCATTTGCCAACTCATGATCATCCCAAATCACAATAAATGGATGACGGTGATGCAATGTTTGTAAATCTTTGTCTTTACGATATAACGCATAGCGTTTGCGATAATCATCTAACTTGATAATTTCTTGATTATTGTCCGCAGCCAAAGTACGTCCTAACTTCACTGCATCTTCTGTTGCATAACCACCTTGACCATATTCATAAATATAGTCACCCAAATGAATTACCACATCAACATCTTGCTTGGCCATTTCACGATAAACATAGAAATACCCTGCTGGATAATTCGCGCAAGAACATACCGCAAAACTGACTTTGCTGGGGTTGATTGGTAGCGTTTTGGTTTGTCCAACTGGTGAAACTTTATTGCCAAAGCTAAAACGATAGAAATAGCGTTGATCTGGTTTTAAGTTTGTGGCATCAACTTTCACCGTGAAGTCTTGTGCCTTTGCTGTGGTGACTTTGTCTGTTTTAATGATTTGCTTGAATTGATCATCTAAAGCAATTTCCCAAGTCACTTGCAAACGTGCGCTGCTATCATTGGGCGTTAAGCGTGTCCATAAAATCACGCGATCTTGTAAAGGGTCTCCACTGGCAACCCCATGTTCAAAATTGACTTGTAGTATTGTTGATTCTCGATCTGAACTGTCATTACATCCCGTAAAACCCGCAGATAAATACAGTGCACCAAAACCGAATAGGCTTTTTTGAATAAGTTCTCGTCGTGTAATTTTGGCTGTCATACTTTACTCCTTAAACTATGGCTAGATTACAAATACTAAATAAGACCTAAATTTATTTATTCTCTACGGTCCCATTAACTAGATTGATTCATTGAATACACTTACATTAATTGAGAATATCTAGCGATTTTTCCGTATCATAAATTTTTTCCAAACTGATAATTCTCCGCTTATCATATCTGTCACTAAAAATTTCTTTTCTAAGCGCTTCAATTGATTTTTCCTGATCAAGCATATTTAAATCACGTTGCAAAATTTCACCTCGCTTTTGCATATATATTTCTGCTTGGTTTTTAAATTGCGCTCTTGATTTATCAACAGATTCCATCCGCTCGGTCACTTCAGGACCAAACACTTTTAACCGCTCCTTGCGGATCTCTTCCTGTGAACCTCCTCTGTTTTTTATTTCCTGAACTTTACGAGATACATCGTTAAAGTCTTTATTAAACTTTATGGCCTTTCTCGATTTTTCGGGCAGGTTGTTTATCGCTGTATTGAGTTCCTGTTCGATTTCATCATCTGTCATCCCTGTAGATTCATTTATTTTTAAAACAACCAACTCATAATCTTCAATTTTGTCACTTGCACCAAATAATGCCTTTATCTCAAAGGGGGTAAAAAATCTTTCTCGGATAGATCGAATCGCATCTACAAGTCTTTTCGCATTTTTATAATTCGCTTGATTTTTCGAATGTGCCTTATGGGTTAAAATGACCTGATCGGTATATTTGACATACCTAATCCATAAATCCTTTACGATACTTTGAGTCGGATCAACCAACAGCTTATTGAAAAAATTTAAACCAAAATTGGTAGGATCAGATTCAGTTGGATTATTTTTTAACAGCTTATCAAAACAATCCTTGGTCATATTGTCTAAAACAAAAGTTTGATTTGTATCAAAACTTAATTCACAGTAAATATTCCCTCCAAATGCATCAACTGCAATGGGTATAAAACCGCTGCTTGGTTTTATGCTACCTATATTTAAAGCGGTCGCTTGATCTGGCTTTAAATCCTCCTGATTATTTGTCTTTTTATCTATTGGCTTAAAAACAAGCCATAGAAAACAAACAATAACCACTAGAAAAAAAGATGAAACTAAAATACTTTTTTTCATTTAAAATCCCTGATTTTTTGTTTTAAATAAAATCAGGCTATATTTATTCTTTATAGATCAATATAGCCCAAAGTCAATCACATATTATTTTCCTTTAAATAATTTGCATGATCTTTTAAAACATCAATTGGGTTTGGAATTGTTGCCCATTTCGTCGGTGTTTGAATCCAACCCCAATTCCAAGGCCAGCCTGAAACTGAGAATGATTCATCGTATTTACTAAACGTTCCTGACTGTTCTCTATGTTTCCAGTTATAAATTCCTTTTAAGTTTCCTAGACGACTACTACATACCGAGACCGTACCATCATGTGCTTGATTGGGAAATAAATTTACCACTTCATCAATTTTCCCCGTCCATGATGTCATATAAACAGGATAGGAATGTCCATCTAATCCTTTGATAGAATATCGATCAGGTGTATTGGGTAGATTATAATCGCTTGGGTTAGCTGTCTGTTTTAGACATTGAGCAGAAATGGGAATACCTTCAGGGAATAAAGTATTAAAATCTTGCATACTTTTGGCACTATTGGCTCGGATCCCTTCAAGCAAATTAATATAATTTAGACTGTTACGACGATAATCTTCATCTGGTAATTTTCTAACACCCTCACCGCCCCACACCCAGAACGAGGTGTTGGCATTAAAGGTTTTAATATCATTTTCATCTAATCTGCCATCAATTATAATTTTATGAAGTGCACTTAAAAAATCATGTCTATAAATGATATTTTGCAAAAAATTCAACACAGACTGTAGCGAAGAATAAGGCAACATACTGCTAATATCTAATTTTCCAGTTGCTTCATATTCTTGGATATTTTGATCAGCAAATGGACTTCCCCGATGTGGAGAACCAACAGTCGCGATGGAGGACACCAACTCAGGTTTAACCCCAAGCGCATAACGAGATGTCGGTCCACCTTGACTATGTCCTACTAAATTAAATTTAACGTCATCACGATAGTAAGTCGTTTGAATATACTGTAAATGCTTGATTAATTCTTCACCACGATATTCATTGCTATTTAAAGGACTTATAGAAACTGCTATCGCTGGTGTGGACTGTTCAGCCAATTGAGTTAATGTTGAGCCCCAGTAGTCATAAATAGAAAATTTTCCTAAAAACTTTACATGTTCTGCCCCTGCTAAGCCATGTACAAGCACAATTGGTTGAGGACTATTTTTATTTTCATAGCTGTCTACAATTGGATTTACATTAAAACCCGCAAAAGAATGGCTTGAGTAAACTACTGTTGAAATTAAAAATACCCACTTAGATAAAGTAAAATCTTGCATACGTACTCCAATTTATAAAAATTTTCTTGTCATGGTCTATATCGTCGTCTCAAACTAAAATACATACCAAGATTCACAAATCCTTCGTGCTGTCTTATCGATTGGTATTGATTTAAATCATTTCTTAAAGTTATAAAAGTTGTGGAATTTTATTGATAAATATTCACAACACAGTGTTAAAGTATAAAATTTAGAAATATGCGTATTGACATTTCACCACGAATTCATTGACAAATTACGACAAATATAAAGACCGATATGTATAAAGTATTTTCTTTTAGGGTTTTAGTAAATTAAACTGAATTAAACATACAAATAAAAATCACTTGAATAATAAAAAACTTATTATCTTAAATGCTTAATTATTATTTATGATGATCAAAAAATTCAGACTATAAATAAAAAATTAAAATTTTATCATCCAAGGTTATTATTTAACTTTCATTTAATTAGTATAATAAATACAACCAAACCAACGCATTATTTATACAAGTGATTTATATCTAGTCATTGATCATAAATAAAGCATATATTTTTGTATAAACTTTTAGAAACTATTGGTTATCAATTCATTTTTTGTACTTTGAATCATAGGTTGTCCTACCATAGGGCGACATGAATGTCGCTGTTGGGTGGGAGTACATATTTTTAATATGCTTCATTTTTAAATATAAATATCCCACCTCACATATCTAAGTGACTAATAATTAATAAATTACAGATCAAAATCGATAATAATTTTAATCATATCTGCAGGTGCCGATGCCGCCAACTTAAATGCCTCAATACTTTGATTAAAATGAAATTTTTTTGAAATTAACGGCTTCACATTAATTTGACCAGAAGCAATCAGCGCAATAGAACGCTCATAATCATTTGCGTAACGGAAAATTGAAATCGTCTCAATCTCTTTGACCTGCATGGCAACAATATCCATCGGCACAGCCTGTTGTGGCATTCCAACAAAAACCAGTTTGCCCGCAGGTTTTAGACAATCGGGCGCTGCTGCAATTGCGCTTGCATGACCACTACAGTCAACAAATAGGTCGACACCACCGACAAAGTGCCGTTGTACAAAGCACTTTAAATCTTCCTGTGCGACATTACATGCAATTAAACGCTCACCATAATGCTGGACTAAAAAATCCAACTTTTGCTGTTTTACATCCGTAATGATAACTCGACTACAACCTGATGCGAGTAATGCCAATGCCATTAAAGCACCAATCGTCCCTGCACCAGTAACCACAGCAGTATCTCCAGGTGAAATACCCACTTTGCGAGCCACATGTACACCTGAGGCCAAAGGTTCAACCAGCACAGCTTCTTCAAGGCTGACATGATCTGGTACCTTAAAGGTTAAGTTTGCTGGATGAACTACAGACTCACGCAATACACCATGTACAGGCGGTGTTGCCCAAAACTGAATATTCGGATCAAGATGATACAAACCCTGCATCGCTTCTGGAGAATTTGGCTCAAAAACCCCAGGCTCCATACATACACGATCGCCTATTCTTAAATGTTGAACTGCTGAACCGACTTCAACAATGATCCCACTCGCTTCATGACCCAGAATCATTGGTGCATTGACAATAAAATCACCAATTCGACCATGCTGATAATAATGCACGTCACTGCCACAAATACCCACTTTGGCAATTTTAATGCTTACATCAGTTGCGCTTAGATATTCATTGATCTCAATATCACGAATTTGCAGTTTGTCTTTTTCTTCCAGTACCAATGCTTTCATTGTGATTGCTTCCTTGGGTGTTGTTTTCCGTTGTTGCTTTTTTTGTTGTGCCTTTCTGCTGCTGACTTATTCCACTGGGTTGTGTTGCAATGGTTGATGTCATTTTTAATTGAGTCATATTTTCAATTGAGTCACATTTTTTAAAATGAGCGATCTTATAAGACCACTCATTTTGAATAATCAATTAAAGCCTTACCACCAATATTCCAATTGAGCACCAAAGTTTGAACCACGATTCACATTTTGAAAATTGTTATTCGGCATCACCAAATCACGCATTTTTTGCTCATTATCGTTCCAAAATGCATAGGTATAATAAAGACGCAGTTCTGGGCGATCATAATAGCCTGTGCCCTTTATCGACCAGGTTGGTGCAAGTGTCAATTTGGTCAGATTACGGGTTTGGTCATTGGCCTTAATTTGGTCATAGCCAATTTCTGTGGAAATTTTAAAATGATCTTGAACCACATATGCCACCCGAGAGCCTACTGAAATCCAATCACGATCTTGTTGATTCTTTAGTTGGTCTTTTTGGTAAATAAATTGAGCTTGTCCATTGAATTTCTTACTGTCTGAGGTCCAATCCAAGATTTCAAGAAAGCGCTGTGAAGAAGTATCACGATCCAACTCAGGGTTACCGGTATAACTCAGCCCGATCCCAGCGCCTTGACCATATTGTAGCGCCACGGTATTTTTACCATTCAATACCTCAGCCGTGACATTTTGCACGGTTAATGCCCAGCCCATCTCATCTGCATCAATCAATGACAAACCTGTATTGATTGTATTTTTAGAACCGATTGGAATCCCTTTCACTGTCACATCATGTCGATTGATATATTTTTCCTGAAATACATTGTCTTTTCGGGAAAACACATAACTTAAGGACAAGTCATTGATTTTATAATCATCAATACCGAAGCCAGTAGCACTCTGATTCCAATAAAAGAAATCAGTCATGTGAATGTCATTACGTTGATAAAATCGCCTACCTGCCCAGAGATTTGCCCCATTCAGATAGGAAATATTTCTCCAATCCAAATAAATTTGATTCATTCGGGTAAAACCATTGTCGTCATTAAAACTTAATGTTTGCCCATATTGGTTATAGAACTGAAGCATTCCTTTGATGTTCAATTCGGAATTATCTTTTAATTTGATCAGGTTTTGTTGGGCAAAAAACTCACCGTATTGTTCACATTCATTGCCAAGACGATACTTGGTCGGCGCCCCCGTGAGTCGAAAACACTCTTGTGTTTTGCCATTTTCAGTTGCACCGATTCCCGTACGGAAATAGCCACCAAATTCGATCGCAGATGCAATTTGCGACAATAAAAAAACCGCTGTTCCAACAATCCATAAGTTTGTTTTCATGTTAAATTCCTTTTTTAAGCATGAGTTTGCCTTATCCCTCTGATTCATTCAGTTGGATGGAGTAAAGAGCGCACTCGTTAAAGTTATATTTATTTCAATTCGATTTAGAGTTTAATAATGAGATAAAATCATCTCCTTTAATTCATCTCATTGCCTATATTTTCAAGCACATTAGGCTTGATTTTTACTTAACGTAAATCCACAGGAAGTAAGTCTTCCGCAATATTTTGATAACACACAGGACGCATAAAGCGACGAATCGCCAGCGTGCCTACAGAGCTTGCACCAAAGTTTGTTGAAGCTGGATAGGGTCCGCCATGAACCATGGCATCACATACCTCAACCCCAGTTGGGAAACTATTTGCAAGAATACGACCTGCTTTACGTTCCAGCACAGGCAGTAATTGACTTGCAACGTGATGATCTGCTTGATCAAGATGAAGCGTACAGGTAATCTGCCCCTCAAGGGACTTCGCCACGTGCATCAATTCAACGATATTTTTAACAATAACCACTAAACCCAGCGGTCCAAATACTTCTTGTTCTAAGGTCTTATTTTCCAGCCATGCTTTGCCTGTTGTAACAAACAGATAAGGACTCGCATTACGCAAATCACTGCTTGAACTAAAGACTTCACTTACATCTGCTGTATTTGCCAAACGTTGTTGCCCTTCACGATAAGCCTCGGCAATCGCATCGGTTAACATAACCTGTGCTGGAACAGATTCAAGTGTTTTTACAACAGTTTGAATATATGCATCTGCTGCTAAACCTTCGATCAACACGGCGACCCCAGGATTGGTGCAGAATTGACCTGCGCCTAATGTCAATGATTCAGCCCAACCTTTGGCAATTTCAGCACCACGATTGGCAATCGCATTGGGCAAAATAAACATTGGATTGACAGAACCCAATTCACCAAAGAACGGGATCGGTTCTGGACGTGCAACACAAAGATCATATAAAGCACGTCCACCACGCAACGAACCTGTAAATCCAACCGCTTTAATCAACGGATGTTGTACTAAGCTTTGACCAACATCTAATGCTCCACCGTGGACTAAACTAAATACACCAGCGTGCAGTCCACATTTTTCAATCGCAGCATGAATCGCTTCAGCAACAATCTCCGCTGTACCTGGATGTGCCTCATGTCCTTTAACCACAACTGGACACCCTGCGGCCAATGCCGATGCTGTATCCCCGCCTGCTGTTGAAAATGCCAGCGGAAAATTTGATGCACCAAATACTGCAACTGGACCGATTGGGCGTTGCATCAAACGAATTTCTGGACGTGGCAGTGGCTTTCGATCCGCAAGTGCAACATCATGCCGGCGATCCAAAAATTCACCTTTCAAGATATGTGCAGCAAAAAGTCGCAGCTGCCCCACAGTGCGTCCACGTTCTCCTTCCAGTCGAGCCTTGGGCAACCCTGTTTCTTGGGTTCCAATCTGGGTAATCGCATCTGCTCGAGCTTCGATTTCATCAGCAATGACATTGAGAAAAGTCGCGCGCTGCTCAAGCGTTGAGTAACCATAAGTGCAAAAAGCATCTTCTGCCGCTTGGCACGCTTGATTGACAAGTTCACGATGACCGATAGAAAAACGAGATACTGAACCATCAATAGGGTTATTGGTAAAAGTCTGATCAGTCGCAATCCACTTCCCTGCGATTAAGTGCTGACCATGTGGTTGAAAAGACATTGTGCTTGTTCCTCGATCAAGTTGAGTAAATTAACCAAAATAACGGACGCGGAAAGCATCAATCAGTACTGCAATAAAAATCATGATTCCTCCAATCATTCCGACATAAAAAGAAGGCACATTGATAATTGCAAGTCCGACCTGAATGATCGTGAGTAGCAATACACCACCCAATACGCCTTTCACATTGCCACGCCCACCAAATACACTGACACCACCAATAATGGGTGCCGCAATCGCATAGAGTAGATAGCTTGAGCCTTGATTTGATGTAATTGCCATTTGCCATGAAGCCAGTAAGAATCCCGCAAGAGCAGCAAGAAACCCAGAAATGGTATAGGTCATAATCTTGATACGTTTCACTCGGATTCCCGCAGAGAGTGAAGCAGCAGGATTTCCACCTACAGCATAGATTGAACGACCCAAAACGGTATGTTTCAACATCACGCCAATAATCAACAACATGATCAAAAATACCACTGGCATTAATGGCCAAGTCCCGAGGGTTGCCTGTCCAATCCAAGTATAAGCTTCTGCAAAATTATTCAGCGTTTTGCCTTGCGTTAAGGCCAAAAGTGCACCTTGAAGGATGATCATCATTGCTAGGGTTTGGATCAACGCAACCATTTTTAATTGGGTGATACACCAACCATTAAAGAACCCAATAAAAGTACCGACCAATAAGCCCAGTAAAATCGCGGCAAACCAAGGTAATCCCCAATCAGAATAAGCAAGTGCACCTACAGCAGCGGAAAAACCTGCATTTGCTGGAATTGAAAGATCGATTTCAGCAATCAACAATGGCAATGCGACAGCCAAACCCAAAAGCCCTAAAACGGTTGCCTGCACCATGATATTTTGCAAATTAAACACGGTAAGAAAGTATTCATTAAATGCACCAAAAATGATGACCAAAGCGATCAACCAAATCCAGACCACGTTGTGGAGCACCCAACCTAAAATTTCGCGAGTATTTTTCTTTGCTGTAATGTTAGTGATCTTATTGTCTGCTGCTATTTCATTACCCATTGCATCTCTCCTTACTCATTGCATCTATCCTTATTATTGTCTCGTGACATCACGCCTGAACGGATGCACGTAGACGGTCGACGGTAATCTCCTGCCCCGTCAATGTTTCTTTTACAGTCCCTTGATCAAAAATACACACGCGATCGACCACACGAACCAATTCGTCCATATCGGTTGAAACAATGATGACCGCAACACCAGCACGACTAAGTTCATCAATGATGCGCAATACATCTTGTTTCACCCCAATATCAATTCCACGTGTCGGTTCATCCACCATCAACAATCGTGGCTTTGCTGCCAACACTCGTCCTAAACACACTTTTTGTTGATTACCACCACTCAATGTATCCACTGCATATTCAGCATTGGGGGCTTTCACCCCCATTGCGTTAAAATAATGCTGAATCACCGAATCCTCTGCCTGTTGATCGATAAATCCCAATTTTGAGCGTTGTGATAAAGAAGAAAGCGCAATATTCGATCCAATCGACATCTGTCCTACAGCCCCATCATGACGACGATCATCAGAAAGATAAGCAATTCCCATATCAAAGGCTTCATGTGGAGATGTTGCTAAAGCTTGCGCATCTTCGCCATGCATTGAGATTGAGCCTTTTGCAGGATGCAATCCAAAGATTGCCCGAGCAATTTCTTTTGCACCTGCGCCAGGCAAACCTGTAAATCCAATCACTTCGCCTGGACCAATGTTCAGTTGTTGCAAGGCCAAATCTTTGCCATATATATTTTTTAAACAAACAGCAGGGATTTGACCGGTGTAATCACATCGCTCCCGTTGAAAAAGCGCAAGGTCTCTCCCGATCACCAACTCAGTCAGTTGTTCAGCACTCATGTTACTCACATTGTCAGAACCACCTGCCAAACTGCCATCACGTAATACAGTCACCGCATCACAAATTTCAAGAATTTCATCGTTGTAGTGTGAGATAAAGATAAACGTTACCCCCGTAGCTTTTAATTTATGCATAAAATCAAATAACTGACGGCGATCAGCAACAGTTAATGCCGCTGTTGGCTCATCTAAAATAATCACCCGACCACCAGAGAACATCGCCCGTAGAATATTTAACTTACGTCGTGCCACCGCATTTAAATGCCCTGCTAGCGCTTTGGCATCGATATTGGTTCCTTCAAGCATGCGACTTGCATTGCCACATAAAGTTTTCCAATCGATAAAACCTTTTTTATTCGGCCAGATACCCAGCATCAGGTTTTCTTCTGCGGTCATGTTGTCAATGATCATTGGCTCTTGTGTCACCAAGAAAACCCCAGCGGCTTCCATTGCTTTGACATCAACATGCTCAAGTACACGACCATTTAAAATAATTCGCCCAGATGTAGGGGTGACTTGTCCCGAAATGATGCCAACCAATGTGGATTTACCTGCACCGTTTTCACCCAGCAAGCCATGAATAGAACCTTTACGAATTTCAACCGTGACACCGCGTAGTGCTTGAACCACACCATAACTTTTGGTCACGTTCTCAATGCTTAGGATCTTCTCATTAATTGCCTTATCAATATTCCGTTCATGTAATCCCATTTTTTCTCTCAACATTGCTTATTTGTCATCACTGGAACAAGTCTGCTTTACTCAATGCGAATTAAGCATAGGGAATGCCCCAATCCTTCTCAGCTACTGCCCCCCAATGTCTTGCATCACTAGCATTGTCCTTATTGATGACAAAAGCAGGAATAATCAGTGTTGGTCCTGTTTTACCTTTTACGATGACGCCCTTTTCCCAAAAGTACTTGGTGTTTTGGTATTCACCCAAAGGCACTTCTGTATTCTTCAATGAATGCTTGGTTAGCATTTCAACCGCAATCTCACCATAAGCGATTGGGTCTTGAGATACACATGCATCCATATAGCCTTCCTGAATCCATTTCAAAGCAATTGGCTCACCATCAATCGTCACAAAAATAACATGGCCTTCCTCACCGACCTTCTTCCAACGATTTCTTTGTTGCAATGCAGTCGCAATACCGCGTGCAGGAGAGTCAGAAGGTGCATGTACTGCATCTAGATCAGGATGCTCAGATAAGGTAGATAAAGTTACCGCCAGCATTTTTTCCAGTTGCCCTTCAGTCGGTCGAGACAAATAGGTAATTTCTGGGTATTTCGCAAAAACTGAATCCATGCCTTCTTTACGTAAACGCCATGCCACAGAAGCCAAAGCACCAAAACAATTTAAGACTTTACCTTTTGGCTTTCCGTACTTTTTGACCAAACGACTTACAATTTCCTCAGCAGCAATGACACCGCCTTGAAAATTATCAAAACTTACAGTAATTGCGACATCACCACCATCCGCAGGCGTATCGATGATACCGACAGGAATTTTTTGCTGGTTATAGCGCTGGATGGCAGAAACAATCGCCTGACTGTCTATTGAATCTGAAATAATTGCAGATGGTTTTGATAAGAGTAAGCTCTGCCACTGCTCAAGCTGACGGGTACTGTCAAAGTTTGCATTGGTGGCTTGAAACTCGCCTGAGTTGGCTTGCACCGCACGTTTAACAGCTTCTTCCTGAATCACAAAAAAGTAGTAATCAAGACTTTTATTGGAATATGGAATTGAAAGACGAGTTGCGGTTGATGTAGAACGACTACATCCTATAAGCCCTCCCCCCAAACTCAGTCCTATACCTGCTGCAACTGCGCTTTTAAATAGATTACGGCGGGTTATTCCGCCCTGATTTGATTTTGTCATTGGAATATCTCCTTTATTCCTTATTTATTAAATCTAGTAATACTACATTTTTAATTAAACTGTCAATAACATCCCATGCAGAATATTTAAAAAATAATCTTTAGATACAATAAATAGATACTTAAAATTAAACAATAAAAGCTTAAATATATAATAAACACGGATATTTAAGAGAAATATCAACCATTTTATTCTGGTAAATCGATTTTAGTTTTATAACAATAAAATATAGTTTTACTATATTATCGCATTTTTACGTAAGAGGTTCCATCAAAACACGCCACCACCATCCCCACCGCTTCACGAGTAAACAGACCATTTTCGACCACACCCGGAATTCGATTGAGCTCAATCTCTAATGGTGATGGATCTTTGATTATTGGCCCACAATGGCAGTCTAGAATAAAATGACCACTGTCTGTCACGACGGGTTGCCCATCACGCATTCGACGTTCAATCCGTATATTGTCAATACCATGTTCTGCAAGTACACGTTCAACCATTGCTAAGGTTTGCTTCCATGCAAATTGCACCACCTCAACTGGAAGCGGAAAGCCACCCAAACAATCGACAATCTTGGTTTCATCACAAATACAGATCATTTGTTTAGAAGCGTGTGCGATGATCTTCTCCCAAAGCAAACAAGCACCACCACCTTTGATCATATTAAACTGGTGATCAACTTCATCTGGACCATCAATGGTCAGATCAATTTCACCGATCTCATTGGGATCCGTGATTTCAATCCCCACCTGTTGTGCCACCTCAATGGTTGAACGAGAAGTGGTGGTACACGTCAGGGTTAATCCATGTTCTCGGATGTGTGCACCCAACTCTCGAACAAAAAAATGCGACGTCGTTCCAGAACCTAAGCCCAATTTCATACCATCATGGATAAAATCCTGAATTACTCGGCGTCCTGCTACTTTTTTTGCTTCATCCTGTTGATTACTCATTCAGTACTCCTGTTACTTACGCAGCTTCACTGCTACTTTTTAATTGATCAAATCTTGTCCGTGTGCCATAAATCAAGCGCCGGCAATTGATCAGGAAATTGACTACCACTTGCGATTGCAATGGCAGTGACTAACATATTGGTCACCAGATGATGGTTCAGGCGTGAAGCCAACGGCGTCATAAGCTCGGTATGCTCATAAGGCTGCACAGCAATCAGCACATCTGAAATCTGTGCCAATGGACTATCATGTGCCGTAATCGAAACCACTTTCGCACCACGTTTACGGGCAATGCTGGCAATCTCGACCATTTTTCGCGTATGTCCAGACTGCGAATAAATCAAAATAACTTCTTCAGGTCTGGCACTATCGGCATGAATACGTTGGTGCTTTGTACCAAGCAAGGCCTGACAGCGGATACCCAGTCGTTGAAATTTATGTTCTGCATCCACAGCATTGATTTCAGACATTCCTGTGGCATAAATGCCAACCCAATTTGCCGCTTGTAGGCAACCTGCTCCCGCCGTGATTTGCTCTGGCACTAAATCTTCAGCCAAGCGCTGAATTGCATTCAGTGAATTACGACAGGTTTTCCGCACAATATTTTCAATACTGTCATTGGGAATAATTTGCTCATAAGCAAATGGTGCAGATGGCACTAAGCTCTGCGCCAACTGAAGTTTTAAATCCTGATAACCCTCAAAACCAAAACGGCGGCAAAAGCGCATAATGGTTGGATCACTAACAGAACAGACTTCAGACAGACTCGCCATACTCATCTGAATCACTTCAGATGGTGATGTCACCACAAAATCAGCCACACGTCGTTCAGCACGATGCATGTTTTCACTTTCTTGAAGAATCCGCTGTAACAAACTGACGGTCATACCACTACACTCCTAGCCGCCACCTGACAGCACATCAAATCAAACTTGTAATAAATCTGCCAAACGACTTAAGCGTTGCTTGGCAGAAATTTCCACCTCTGGGCCACCGCCCCAAGGTACAACAAAAAAAGGCACATCGGCACCCACTGCGGCTTGTTGATCAATGGGTGTATCACCAACATAAGCCCAACCACCAGAAACCAAATTCATCGCGTCCGCCACAGCCAACAAATGTTTTGGATCTGGTTTACAGGCAGGTACCGCATCCGCACCTAAGGCCACATCAAATAATTCAGATAAGCCCAATTGCTGCAACACTTTAGCAGTGATTGCATGGGTTTTGTTGGTACAAATGCCCAATTTTATCCCAGCCGATTTTAACGCCTCAAGATCTTCACGTACGTGTGGAAAAATTCGGGTATGCCCCGCAGGATTGGCCAGATACGCCTGTTGGTAACATTGTAGAGTTTGCTGTAATGTTACTTCGTCATAGGCAACATCCAATTCATCTAAAATATCGATAATCAGCCGACGTGGACCATTGCCAAGAAATTTTTCAACAAAATGCGCCTCAAGCTTGGGCCAACCATTTTGAGCAAAGCCAATATTTAAAGCCTCCGCAATATCAGGCGCACTATCAATTAGCGTACCATCTAAATCAAAGATAAATGCAGAATAAGCAGTCATAAAAAACTCCTGAGAATTATTGGTCAAAAATTGGAGAACTTAACGCGGTAAGCGTTTGCCCCAATACGGGATAGAGACTGCGATACATTTCATGCGCTTGTGCATACACCTCAGCGACTGCCAAATTTGGCTGTTCTCTAGAAATTGCCCGAAAGTTTTTGATTGCACTTTGTGCATCGGGCCAAACCCCCATTGCCAAGCCAGCAACCAATGCAGCACCAAAGGCGGCACCTTCAGCAGCACCATCGGTCGTCACCACCTCACAACCAAATACATCGGCCTGAATTTGTCGCCAAAGAGTAGACTTTGCACCACCCCCAGAAGCTTTAATCACATGCTTTTCAATCCCTAATGGCTGCATTAAGGAATACATATCCGCCAAGGCATGCACCACCCCTTCCATCACAGACCGAGCAACATCACCACAATCATGTCGTGCAGTGAGACCGATAAGCGCGCCACGCGCTTTAGGGTCGGCATGAGGGCAACGCTCGCCATACAGATAAGGTAAAAACAATAAGCCCTTTGCACCCGCCCTACTCGCTGTTGCTTTGGCGACAATTTGCTCAAATGAAAGATGTTGCCCGTCAGCAATATGACAAAAATTCTCACGGAACCAATTCATTGCACTGCCAGCATTGAGAGAGACACCCATACAATGCCATTTATCAGCAGCCACATTGCAGAAAACCTGCAAACGACCTTTTGGGTTTTCTTGTGCTGTATCTAAGGCAGCAGCGAGAATCCCACCTGTACCAAGTGTGGTTTGCAGTTCACCCGGCTCAATCACACCTGAACCAAAAGTCTGAATTACCGAATCCCCACCCCCACCCGCAACAGGTAATCCCTCTGGAAGACCGAAGAGTACTGCACCTGCTGCTGAGACGTGTCCTGAAATCACTTGTGATTCAAATACCGGTGGGAGTATTTCAGGATTAATTCCTATCTTTTCGATTAAATCCGTGGCCCATTGTCGCGAACGCACATCAAACAAGCCTGTGCCAGAAGCATCAGAAACCTCAGTGGCAATCACCCCAGTCAGACGTAAACGCAAATAATCTTTCGGGTTCAACATGCTACGCATACGCGCAAATAGTTCAGGCTCGTGGCGTTGCATCCAAAGAATTTTGCCACCTGTATAGCCCACCAACATTCTGTTATTGGTTGCCGCAAGTAATCCATCCAACCCACCAGCAGCCACGACAATATCATCACATTCAGCTTGATTACGTTGATCATTCCATAAAATGGCTGGGCGTAAAACTTGCTGTGAAGCATCAAGTGGAACCAAGCCATGCATCTGCCCAGACAAGCCAATACACAATATTTGCACTGGAGGCGCTTTGGCCAATGCTCCTGCGACAGCCTGACGTGCACCCTCCACCCACAATTCAGGATCTTGCTCCGTCCAACCTGGTCGAGGTCTAGACAATGGATAAGTTGCGATATCGGCTGAAACAACTTTTCCTTCAATATCGATCAATAAAGCCTTACATCCTGAAGTTCCTATATCTATCCCTAGAAGTACTTGCATAAATCAATTCTCCACGCCGTGGTATAAACGAATATGTTTGAAATTAAAATATTCAAGCAATCCTTCACGACCATGTTCGTAGCCAACGCCACTTTGCTTACGACCACCATAAGCAGCATTCATTATTCCAGCGTCAACGTTATTGATCGCAACATTGCCATAGTCAAGACCCGCTGAAACCCGGTGAATTTCTGCCAAATTTTGAGCATAACAATAAGCCGCTAAACCATAAGGCGTATCATTGGCATAGCTGATTGCCTCATCCAAATCATCAAAAGGTGCAACCCCAACCAAAGGACCGAACGTTTCTTCGCTCATGACTTGCATACTATGCTTACAATCCGCGATCACAGTGGGACGAAAAAAATGTCCTTTGGCATATTGAGTCCCCTCTGGTGCTTTACCACCAGCCACCAATCGTGCGCCTTTAACCAAAGCATCTTGGAGATGGATACGCGTTTTATCCAAAGGTTCAGCAGATGCCATTGCGCCGAGATCAGCGGCTGGATTTTCCAAGCCGTTATCGACACTCAATGCATCAGCTGCCGCTGCAAGTTGAGTAACAAACTCCTCATATACTGCGCGATGCACATAGATGCGATTAATCGCAATACAGATTTGCCCACAATTACGGAAGCTACGACGTGCTGCACCTTTGACCGCTGCATCAAGATCGGCACTCGCAGTGACAATCATCGGGCAATTGCCACCCAACTCTAAAGACAGACGTTTCACTTGTGGGCAACTTTGTTGAATATGCAAACCCACTGCACTTGAGCCCGTAAATGCAATTTTATCCACTAGCGGATGCTCGACCAGTGCCTGCCCCACTTGTGAGCCTTTACCCGTCAATACATTGACTACTCCTGCAGGAATACCCGCTGCATGACATTTTTGTGCAATTGCCAAAGCAGTAAATGGCGTCAATTCAGCAGGTTTAATAACGATGCTACATCCAGCAGCAAGGCTGGCACATAATTTCCACCCCACCAACTCAGCGGGATAGTTCCATGGTGTAATTGCAGCAACCACACCAATCGGTTCACGTACCACTAAACTTTGGAATCCTTGTTGATCATTGGGAATAATTTCACCATGCACTCGCGTGGCTTCTTCAGCATAAAAATGACATGCTTCAGCGAGTTTTAGAATTTCACCTTTTGCTTCATTAACAGGTTTGCCTTGTTCCGCTGTCATGATCACTGCCATATTTAAGGCATCCGCAGCAATAAGGTCGCCTAAACGATGCAAAGCGATCGCACGCGTTTTTGGCACGAACTTAGACCATGAAGCAAATGCATAACGTGCAGCAGAAACAGCCGCATCAATCTCATCCGTTGTTGCTGCAGCAATATGACCAATCACCTCACCCGTTGCAGGGTTTAGCACAGGCAAGCGAGACCCTTTGCCTTTAGAAAATTTTCCGTCGATATATAAAGTACTGTCGAGTACAGCGATTGATTCAGCTAAAGCATTATTTTTCATCATTTACTTGACGCCTTCCTATGCGAGTAATCTTGTTATTCATTGTTAAAATATATAGTAATACTATTTTTATGCAAGAATAATTTATAAATTATCTGAAAACCCTTTTGAAAAACATCAAAACCAACAATAAAAATAAAATAATTTATAAATAAAAAACAAATAAATATATTAAAAACCCATTAATGTAAGCGAATAATATCTGCATATACTCAATACACTACTTGACCAAAGCTAAAATTAAAAAGTAGTATTACTAGATAGAAGAAATGATAAACAAAGGAAGGATTCTCCATGTTACCCACATCACTCAACAGCGCCAAATTGGTTGGTCGTGTTTGGCTTCCTCACAAAGGGCCATCGGTTGTCATCTTACGTGACAACATACTGATTGATGTCACCGAGTCAGTCATCTCAATGGCTGACTTTCTTGACTATGATCCTACTGGTCGTTTTGACCAACTCACTGGTGAAGTACTTGGAAAAATTGATGATTTAGTGCTTGATCCTACAGAAATGGGTTACCACGCAGATCGTCCTTGCTTACTTGCCCCCTGTGACTTTCAATCCTTAAAAGCTTGTGGGGTTACTTTTGCCAAAAGTATGGTTGAACGTGTCATCGATGAACGAACCTCGGGTGATCCTGCTCGTGCCGAAGCATTACGTCAACGTATAGGTACACTGATCGGTGGCAGTTTATCGAATATTCAAGCGGGTTCTGAGCAAGCAGCTGAAGTTAAAGCGACATTGATTGCTGAAGGTTTATGGTCACAATATCTCGAAGTCGGGATTGGGCCAGATGCAGAAGTCTTCACCAAGTCACAACCCATGTCTGCTGTAGGTTATGGTGCACAAGTGGGGATTAATCGGATTTCAGCATGGAACAACCCTGAGCCAGAAATAGTGTTGGCGGTGGATAGCCAAGGCAATATCCGTGGTGCGACGCTGGGTAATGATGTCAATCTACGCGATGTTGAAGGCCGTTCAGCGCTATTACTCGGCAAGGCAAAAGACAATAACGCATCATGTTCAATTGGCCCGTTTATCCGTCTATTTGACTCAGAGTTCACCCTTAGCGATATTGAGAATGCCACGCTTCACATGTCTGTAACTGGTGCAGAAGATGGTTTCAGCATGTCGGGACACTCCAATATGGCTGAAATCAGTCGTAAACCCGCGCATCTGGTCGCACAAACCTACAATGACTCGCATCAGTACCCAGATGGCTTTATGTTATTTTTAGGCACAATGTTCGCGCCAACACAAGATCGAGAAGGTCAAGGTTCTGGCTTTACCCATAAACCTGGTGACGTGGTCGAAATCTCAACTCCGCTTTTAGGCACATTACGCAATACTGTTGTTTATGCTGATCAAGCACAACCATGGACTTATGGAACCCGTGCACTGATGCGTAATTTAGTAAAACGAGGAGTGCTCTAATGAAATTAGTGGTCACTGATCAAGCCTTTGGCAATACACGACATGAGCAAGCGGCCGCGCAAGTTGCTGGGGCAAGTTTTGCAGCATTTCAATGCCGTAGTGAAGCAGAAACAGTACAAGCCGTTGCAGGAGCAAATGTAGTACTCAACAACTTTGCACCAATGACCCATCGTGTGATGCAGGCCATGGCAACTGGTGCAACCATTGTACGTTATGGGGTTGGTGTCGATAATGTTGATCTCGTCGCAGCAAAACAACTTGGGATACAGGTTTGTAATGTACCTGATTATGGTATAGAAGAAGTCGCTGATCATGCGGCTGCCATGACCTTGATGATGGCACGTAAACTCAATCAGTATGACCAAGGTATCCGCGCAGGTGAATGGAAGATCGATCGGATGGTTACGGGTATTCGTTCGTTGCGTAATACCACCGTAGGTTTAATCGGGCTGGGACGTATTGCGAAAGCTTATGTCTCACGCCTCGCTGCCTTTGGTTGTCATATGATTGGCTTTGACCCATATGTCACCGAAGCGCAAGCAAAAGCACTAGGCGTTCACTTAATGTCACAGGAGCAAGTGATTTCTTATGCCCATGTTTTATCGCTACATGTTCCACTGACCCCAGCAACACGTCATTTGATTGATGCTGAGGCGATGGCAAAAATGCCTCAGGGTTCAATCATTATCAATTGCTCAAGAGGTGGATTGATTGATGAAACAGCATTAGCCGCAGCCTTGCTCAGTGGACAAATCTCAGGCGCAGGACTTGATGTCTTTGCACAAGAGCCATTACCAGCAGACTCGCCTTTACGTACAACACCTCATTTAATCATGTCTCCACATGCAGCGTTTTTTTCTGATACATCGGTAGATACCTTACAGCGCTTAGCCGCTGAAGAAGCATTACGCTGTTTACGTGGTGAACCGTTACGATGCTCACTCATCACATAAAATGGAAAAGACAAAGAGAAAAGATATGGATTATCGCAAGAAAATGGACTTAAGCAATAAACTGGCACTGGTCACAGGTGCAGGTCAAGGCATAGGCGCAGCAATTGCTGAAGCACTGGCAGCGACAGGCGCCGAAGTTATTTGTACCGACATCTTACTGGATCGTGCAACAACAACTGTACAAGCGTTAAAAGCCAAGGGCTATCTTGCGCGTGCGGAAAGATTAGATGTCACGGATAGTGCAGCGATTAATGCGCTTGCTCAAGCTTTACCAGCACTGGATATATTGGTATGTAATGCGGGCATTGTGACAAACACCCCAGCTGAGCACATGACAGATGAGGAGTGGGATAATGTCATCAACATCAACTTGACTGGCATCTTTAAGACATGTCGTGGCTTTGCCCGTCAAATGCTGGATGCTGGACGAGGATCGATTATCAATATTGGTTCAATGTCAGGACAGATTGTCAACGTGCCACAACCACAATGTCACTACAATGCCTCAAAAGCAGGCGTGCATCATTTAACGAAATCTCTTGCGGTTGAATGGGCTCAACGTCATATTCGGGTGAATGCTGTTGCCCCCACCTATATTGAAACACCGTTATTAAAAAATCTTGAAAACCAAGATCACTTAGTCAATCAATGGCTGGATATGACACCGGCCAAACGTATGGGGCAAGCTCATGAAATTGCGTCTATTGTGCAATTTCTGGCTTCAGATGCCTCAAGTCTAATCACAGGTTCAATCATTACGGCGGATGCAGGCTATACCTGTATTTAAAATCAACACGCTCAATGCGATCTATTAAGCTTGGGCCTAACTCGAAAATAAAGGAAGATGATCTTATTCAAGCATTGGAACAGAATCAGATTATGGGGTATGGTACAGATATAGTGGATCAGCAATCCAGTTGAGCGGCTTGTTGTTTAATCAAGTCGAATAGCCCAAAGCAACTCAAGCCTCATCTGCTTAATTTATCCATTACAGGAGAGATGACTAAAACAATCACTGAAACATAGCAATGATTATTTTCAACGCTATTTCGATATTAAAAGACGATTTAAATAAGAATATTCCAAAGATTAAACGGAATTTAATTGACTGGACAAACAAAGTGAAAATGATGCTGAAAGAGAAAAAAATTCTTGTGAATTTATTGAAATTTTCTCTTTTAAAAACTTAACTTATAACCAACTCGCTCAAAACCTATTCATTTTAAATGCACTGCTTTTAATTGTAAGACTCTAAATGATTAGGTTATTTAAAACAATGAATTGAATCAATGGATGTTGATCTCAATACAGTAAAATCAATTCTCATGGACAGGAATAACAAGGGAGAACACTATGGCTGGTTTATCAATTTGGCATGTAATCATTTTTGCAATTGTGGTTATTTTATTATTCGGAACCTCTAAGCTTAAAAATATTGGTAAAGATGTTGGCGGCGCAGTCAAAGACTTTAAAAAATCAATGCGTGAGGAAGAAAACATCGCATTAAAAGAAACCAACACGCTTGAACATGAGGAGACCAAGAAACCATCCGACTCAACCATTAACAGCTAAGTTTAGGGATGATATAGATGTTTAATGTTGGAATGTCTGAACTTTTTGTGTTTGGCATTATCGCTCTTCTGGTACTTGGACCAGAAAAACTGCCAGAGGCCGCTCGTTTCGCGGGGAAATGGTATGCCAAACTCATGCATTTTGTGAACAATGCCAAACAAGATATTGACCGTGAACTCGGGTTATTCGAACTGCGTGAGCAAGTCCAACAAGAAATGCAGCGTATGGCAGAGCTTGAACAAAAAATGCAATCCCAACTTGCTGAACTTCGGCAGCAAACAGAGGCAAGCGACGCTAAACAACAGCTACAGAGCAGCGGCACTGAAAAAACAGCAAAGTTTAACAGTTTGATTTATTGTGATTTGTTGAGTAATCAAGCGTATTACTCAGTATTTACACCCCATTATTTGCAAAAAATTTTACAGCATCAACCACTATCTAATGATCATCAGACAGAGCCTAAAGCCTCATCTCCGGTAAAATTAAAGGTGATCGCATGAATACACAGCTCCCTCAATCTTCATCACCCGCTGTGATTGCAAAAGACCTACCGTCTGAAGAACTACAGCAAATGCCACTGATTGAACATTTGGTGGCACTTCGTCAACATTTGTTTAAAACGGTAGGGGTTCTATTCGCACTATTTTTTTGTTTATTGCCTTTTGCCAATCGAACATATCAACTACTCTCAGAACCGTTAAGAGCACAGCTTCCTGCCAATTCATCCATGATCGCAACAGATGTCACCGCAACATTTATGGCGCCATTTAAGCTTAACTTTTTTGTGGCGATTCTGCTGGCAATGCCTTTTATTATTTATCAGCTCTGGAGTTTTATTAAACCTGCACTTTATGAAAAAGAAAGATCACTGGCACTTCCCTTGTTGTTAGGTAGCATCCTATTATTTTACGCAGGAATTGCCTTCGCTTACTTTATTGTACTACCTTCTATTCTGCACTTTTTCATTAGCGTCTCTCCCGAAACCGTCGCACCCATGACCGATATCAATAGTTATCTCAGCTTTTGTTTAAAGTTATTTTTGGTGTTTGGGGTAACTTTTGAAATTCCAATGATCACACTTTTATTGATTTTGATTGGTGTGGTTAGCACTCAGAGTTTAATTGCAAAACGCCGCTTTATTATAGTGGGCTGTTTTTTTATCGCTATGTTTGTAACACCACCTGATGCAATTTCCATGATTATGCTTGCGATCCCAATGTGGTTATTGTTTGAGCTGGGTTTATTATTTGGAAAATTACTGGAAAAGCGAAGAAAGCTCTAAACTCATCCAACTAGCTTAAAACACTAAACCTCCAATCTAAGACTAAACCCAAAATTTAAACTTAAAAAACTTATAATCAAAGAAATGGCATGCTCCTCAATGAGCATGCCATGCAAGATTATGCAATTTTAATAATCGGTTTGAGTGTAATACCCTTGTGACTATCTATCGCAGCTTGATTGATTTCATCAAATGCATAGAATTTTACAAGTTGGTCAAAGGGAAATTTCCCTTGTTGATATAAGCGGACTAACTCAGGGATAAATTTCTTGGGCGAACCACTCCCCTCAACGACACCTAAAATCGTTTTCCCACCCAATAACAGATCATTTACATCAAATTGTGCAGTTGTGCCTAATTGAGGTGCACCTACCACGGCGATTTTACCTAAAATACCCAGCGCATCAACACCTTGTTTTAATATCTCAGGTCGCCCAGTAGATTCCAATGCAAAGTTGACTCCACCATCAGTAATCTCTTTAATCGCAGCCACAGGATCTTGAGTTTTACTATTGATCACATGAGTTGCACCCAATTGTTTTGCCAATTCCAAACGTGATTCAACAATATCAACAGCGATAATGATCGAAGCGCCACACACTTTTGCCGCAAGTAAAGCACTCAGACCAACAGCGCCGGCACCCCAAGTCACAAAACTACTGGCAGGTGTCACTTTTAAAGCATTTATACATGCGCCAGCACCTGTTTGAATACCACAACCTAATGGTCCTAATAGTTCAATTGGTACGTCTTTGGTCACTTTAACCGTGTTATTTTCACGACTTAAAGCATAGGTTGCAAAGGAGGATTGGGCAAAAAAATGATCATTTACCACGCCTTGATCATGGGTACAAAGCGCATGATTCCCTTCTGAATCTGCCCCACTAAAATTTCGTCCAAAAAACTCTGAACAATAGGCAGGATTACCAGTATTACATTGGGTACATTTCCCACAATAACCATAGCTTAAAACCACATGATCGCCGACTTGAAGCTCGGTTACGTTAGGGCCAATCGCCTCAATAATTCCTGACCCTTCATGTCCAAGGACGGCAGGCAGCGGTACCGGATAATATTGATCACGTACAATCAAATCGGTGTGGCACATTCCTGTAGCAACCACTTTTACCAATACTTCATCACCTTGCGGCTGACGTATTTTTAAAGCTTGCAGCTCAAAGTCAGCACCTTTACATGGGGTCACTGCGGCAATAATATCTTTTAATTCACTCATGGTATAACGTCCTGTCATGATTTATTTAATTGTTTAAAAAGGATAATGTGGCGCTTGAGCCTGTACTGTAATCCATTGCCACTGGGTAAATTCATCGGCATTGGCAGGGCCGCCAATACGCGTACCATTACCTGATGAACCAAAACCACCAAATGGATTGACCGTTTCATCATTTACGGTCTGATCGTTGATATGTAGCAAGCCCACTTTGAGCTGCGCACCGAGTTGCATACCTCGTCCCACATTGGAGGTAATAATGCCTGCTGAAAGCCCATAATCGCCGTCATTGGCTAATTCAATGGCCTGTTCATCTGAGCTAAACGGGATCAATACCGCAACAGGACCAAAAATCTCTTCACTAAAAATCGAATTGTTTGCAGTCACATCTGTCAGTACAGTCGGTTGAAAAAATACCCCATCGGCATGCCCGCCGATTTCCAATGTTGCGCCTTCATTAACCGCAGCACTGACCAATTGTTCTACACGTTGCGCTTGTTTAGCATTGATCAATGGCCCAATGGTGACATTCTTGTCACAAGGATTCCCTACCACAAAATTCTGCACTTTTTCAATTACACGCTGTTTGACCTGTTGATAAATTTTTTGGTGAATCAAAATCTTGCCAGAAGTCATACAAATCTGCCCAGAATGTAAAAATGCACCCCATGCAATATTTTCTGCTGCTAACTCAATATCCGCATCATCCAAAATAATCAGTGAGTTTTTCCCACCCAGTTCTAGAGAAACTTTCTTTAAGGTCTTTGCCGCATTCGCCCCAACAATCCGTCCAACTTGGGTTGATCCCGTAAATTGGATACTGGCAATATTTTGATCCAAAGTCAGTGCTTCACCAACTTCTACCCCACCTGGCAATACATGCAGCAGCCCCTTTGGTAATCCTGCAAGTTCAAAAATCCGTGCAATCACATAGCCACTGCACACTGCTGTACGCTCATCAGGTTTTAACACCACCGCATTACCAAAGGCCAAAGCAGGTGCCACAGCACGTAAAGCTAAGTACAGTGGAAAGTTAAATGGAGAAATGACCCCAACAACACCTAAGGGCAAGCGTTTCGCTATACTTAGTTTGCCATTTTGCGTAGGTAATAATGTGCCCTGTTCATTTGTAGGTGAAGCAATACAATGTTTAAGCACTTGAATCGCAATACTCACTTCAAAGCCTGCTTTCAGTTGTAATGAGCCACTTTCCTTAACCAGCCACTCAATCACTTCCGCTTGATTTTCTGTCAGTAAAGCAGCAGCTCGCTCAAACACTGCCTGACGCTCTTGATAATTTAAAGCCCACCACTGTTGTTGAGCGGCTTTGGCTTGTTGTGCAGCACTCACCACATCAGCGGCAGTGGCATAACCGATTTCACCAAGCACTTGACCTGTTGCAACCTCAATCACACTGTAGGTGTCTTGGGCTGACTGCCATGAACCGTTAAATAATTTTTTATCCCAAAGCTCTTTTGTGAATATAGACATGATGACCTCTTCAAAATTTATTTAGACAATTGCTTTACTGTTCCAACTGCATCCTTGTAAAAATGACGCAATCAATGTGTTACACCTGCTTTAAATTAAAAAATGTAAAACACACGAAAATTTAGACCGTAATCTTTCTTAAATCCGCTTTCTGTTCGTGTGTCTGAAAGCAACTGTGCACTTAATTGAGTTTTTGCATTCAGCATTTGCTGAAACTCCAATCGCGCTTGTTGCTTTTCCATGTTCTGATCCAGTTTGATTCCATCCAGCTGTTGTTCACCCCCATAATTTGCGGCATAACCGAAGGCGATTCTCTGTTTAGAATTCAAGTCGTAACGTAAGTTAAATTGAGTTTGATAGCTGGTCGCTTGTGAAAGTGTTTGATCACCCTTTCCTGCTTCATCGTTGTCTCCATACCAAATCACATCTTGATAAAGTTCAAAAGCAAACTTGCCATATAGCGGCTGTACCCATGCCAGTTGAAGATCATACTTAAATCGATTTTCGCCTAAATTCACCGCATCATTTCGATCATATTGCCCAACTGGCAAATAAATAAATGGGGTAAATGCCAGATAACGACCCGATGAACCTTGTTCAGGTTGATTAATCAACCAAAATGCAGAAGCAATCACTGGATCTGCAAAACCTGAGGCATTGTTTAAATCAGTATCGCCAATTTGCGTATGCCGTACTGTTCCAAACGGTAAAATTATTTGAGGTGTTGCACGTAACCCAGCGATGTCGGTGTAATGAATAAAGCGCGCGATACCGATATCCGATTTAGATTCAGCTCTGGTTTTTTCACCATTTTGATAATAACCCTCCATTTGACTATGTTGATAATAGAACACACCTGCATTGGTGCCTTTTGGCAACGCTGTATAATCCCCCACATTTACATCAATCGCATGGCTATACTGTACAAACATGCCACTCAACATAAGAAGCAGGCTATTTTTATTGCTAAAACGCATTATCTATTCCCTTTAGTTTCAAGCATCCTTTTCACTGCTCATTGCACTTGTTTAAATTTTGAATCAAAAATCAATCTATTTATCCATGACGAATCGACCATCTACACTTGATAAATCGACTGATAGATTTGTTTTAATCAAATATGAGCCATAGAATATTTGCAGTTAGCGTGCCAATATTTTTATAATTAATAATCATAGACTTAAAATAAAGTCACATTCCCAATGTCCAATAAATGAACAGCATTGAGAAAGCGCTGTCCAATCAATGGACAATCACTGGGGGCCTAAAACAAGGATGGGTTAGCGATGTTGACGAGTAGATGAAATATCTTCTAAACAATTAAATATGGCGCTTGTTGAACTGGTCGTGAACGATAAAGCAAAATTATGTTAGTAAGACAAAAATTAAAATATAAGTTATTAAAAAACACATATGACTAATTCTTAAATTTACTATTTTAATAAATCGTACGATCAGAACATGAAAGCTATAAAAAGACTGTCATTACTTTGAGTAAATAAATTTAAATTATTAAATATAATTAATAATTCAATTAAATTTGTCTTAATATTTGGTTTTATGTTTTAATCTCTATGTTCTTCATTCAATAACAATAATTGGACTAAGTATGACGAAACCTAAATTTTTACATGAACTACCAATTGAACAGTTAAAACAAATGTCTCAACAAGACATAAAGCAAACAATAAAAGCAGAACAGCTTTATTTTCGACATAGGCCGAAAAAGATCTATTACCTTGCGGTAAATAGAGCTAAAAGCAAAAAAGGTGGATTAGTTAAAGCGAGTGCGTTAGTAGGAAGCTTCTTAGAGAATGGTGATGAGATTGTCGATAGCCCTAATAACTCTGTAGCTATAAATATCTTTATCGGTGATAAGGCCCCTGAAGGCTTTTTGTGCCAAGAAGGTGTTAATCATGGCTAAAGGTTTTGCAATTCATAACTCTATGACAAATCATGGAGGAATCATTCAAGCAACACAACAACGAACCTCTCAAATGGGAAACCTATTTCTACGTGCTGGAGATGGTCACTTTTGTCCTAAGTGTAAATGCTGGTCTACAATACAACCAAGTCATAACCATATCATTATGGACGGAAAACCAGTCGCTTACGTTGACGATCTATTAAGTTGTGGAGCTAAAATTTTACCTAAACAAGATCATGTTGTTGGAACAAGTCAAGGGGAAAACTATAGTAAGAATACAAACTCATCAAGCTTTTTAGCTCAAGGCTTAACTCTATATTCAGGTCAATATCAGTTAGTAAATAATTCAAATAATCAACCCTATAGCAATGTAAAATACATTGTTACCTATGCTGATGGTCGTACTATTGAAGGTGTCACTGATGAAAATGGCATGACAGAAAAACTAGAATTTACAGAAAAAGCAGAAGATATTGAAATTAAACTTTTTGAGGCTGATTCATGGTAGATCAACATCAGACTACAACAACCAAAATTGCAAAAGTAGAAATTGTAAAATTAAAATCACCTACCCGCCTCGTCCTATACGGTGGTGCCCGATCTCTTGGAGATAATGGGGCTTTTTTTCATGCCTCTAAAATGTGATTGCTGATTATAAAAATGATCTACCTCTGAAATCTTATTTTATTTCAAATGGAATGAGGCAGTTTATTGATCTAATAAATGTTCAACCTGAAAATTCCATTCAATCTTTAGACGTTTTTAGCCATGGTTCTGATCTAGGTCTTTATAGTGTGATTGGTGCTTCTTTAAAAAAATCAATGACATTTGAATATTCTCAGTCAAATAATTTATCATCTAATTTATATAGAAATAGATCAACAAAATTGGATCAATATGAATTTTTTGGTGGAGCTAATTGGAGAAATTCATTCATTATTTCAGACATTAATTTTAAAGTTTTTACAAATGAATCAAAAATAGAAATACATGGTTGTAATAGTGCATTTGATGGAGAGCTAGACACTCTTAGCTCTTTAATATCAGTTGCTTTATTCAAAGCTGGTAAAAAAAGAAGTGTTGTTATTGGGCATGCGGATTTTGCTAGTCCAAATAGAGGGGGGACAAAGGATATGTCTAAACAAGATTATCGACATGAGACACGAATAATTTATAATAATGGTAAAGTCATTGCTAAAACACGCAGAGAAGGTCGTCTTTCAGCCGAATTTATAAAAAAAGCTTTAGGAGGGTGAAGTCGTGGAAAATTATGAATACTGGGTTAACGTTTATTCTGCTGTTTTTTCAATATTAATTATATCTTTAAGCTTAAATTCTATTATTTTTATAAAAGATAAAATTAATAAAGTACTCTCTTTTTTTGTCTTTACTGGTCTATATTCTTTAATTTTAAGCTACTTTTTTGAAAAATCTTCAATTGGTTATACACAACAAGAACTTTTACCAACGTTTATTTATAAAGGATATAATTCTCATATATTCCAAGGGAATACATATTTGTTAATAACTTTAGTCCTTTTCATTCTATTAATTATAAGACTATTAATTAATAGAAAAACCCACATGGACAAGTAAAGGATTGATCATCTTGAATTTTTCAGGCTCTCTTTCAGCTGAATTTATAAAAAATGAACTAAAGGGCTGAATAGAAAATTACAATTAATTGCCAATATATTTATAAATCGTTGTTCTTGAGATATTTAAGCGCTTCGCTGTCCTTGCGATATTGCCATTTTCTTCTTGTAACACCTGCACAATCATTTGCTTGGTCAAGCTATTTAAGTTTTTATTTTCATCTAATATCAGTTGCTTACTTTGCTGCTGAATCGCTAAATCAGCTTCAGGTAAATATAAATGATTTAAAATTTCACTGTCTTTAAATGCTGCGGATAGCTTCACTACATGAATTAATTCACGAATATTTCCTTCCCATGCGTGCCTATTAAATTGTTGTTCTACATGGCTCGACCATTGCGCTATACCAAATTGATCCAGAACGTGATGTAAAATAACCTGTTTATCTTGACGTAAGCGTAAGGGTTGTAAATGTACCTGAAAACCGCAAATACGATAATATAAATCACGGCGGAATGACTGCTGTTGTATTTTACTTTTTAAATCCTGATGTGTTGCACATAACAGTTTAAATGCTGACTTGATCGGTTTACGTCCTCCAACCCGATAGAACTGCTGATCTTGTAGCACTCTTAAAATTTTCACTTGTAAATGTAAAGGCAAATCACCAATCTCGTCGAGAAAGAGTATGCCCTGATCTGCCAGTTCAATTAAACCTTTTTCGCCTTGCCGTTTAGCACCTGTAAAAGCGCCGCCTTCATAACCAAATAATTCTGCTTCAAGCAAATGATCTGGTATTGCACCGCAATTAATCGAAATAAAAGGTAAATCTACATCCAGCTTCTGATGTAACTGCTGAGCAAAATGATCCTTACCTGTACCTGTTTCTCCGGTAATCAATACAGGAATATCGGCTTTTAATGCTTTCAGCGCCTGATCAAGCAAATGCTGTGTCGTGATTTTGCTTGTTTCATTCTGCAACCGCCCATTCACACTACGTAGCTGGGCATAAAAAAATGCATGGTCAAAACTTTGAATAAAAAAACAATCACTCGAATTTAATGGATTCAAATGCTCAGTGAGTAAAAAATGATCCATTGGTTGCTGCAACAATTGCTCAATAGAACAATTTAGCAGTTTCAACGCCATTTGGTTGGCTTTGAGGATTTTTCCTGATTGATCCAGTACGATCATGCCCGTATAGGCATTGTCCAACAAATCTTTAGAATGTTGAAAATAAAGGACCCGTTGATCAGGTTGTAGTGCTGCCTGAATAATCTTATTTTCCAAAATATAACTTTGGTAAAGTAAGTGACGCAACCAATTGCTCGCCAAAAGCCCTTGTGGTGAAGTGATATCTAAAGCACCGAGTACATCACCACAGCCATTGAATATCGGAACCGATGCACAAGAATAATTTGAAAACTCATCTAGATAATGTTGATGCCCTGTCATGATCATAGGCTGTTTAGACATCACACTACATGTCGGTGCAATCGCACCAAACACAGAGGGCTCAATAATACGACCCGTGCATAAATAATGATATTGGTCATCTAAATCAGGATTGTGACGTTCAGCAATAATTTTAAGCTGATGATTAATTAAGAAAACGATAACATCCTGTTGCCCAAATAAGCGCCAGACATCATTTAATACACCTTCAGCCAATGCGGCTAATTTTATATCGCCCTGTGAAAGGTCAGCGACAGGAAACTCGTCTAAGTCAGTGATTTTGGAGAAAGGACTTAAGCCCGAATTTTTTGCACTTTCCCAAAGCTGTAAAATAGGTGAATCTCGTTGCACAATCTCTGGCAGTTCTCCAGTATTGTAAAAGTTATATTTAATATTTTGCCAAGAAAATTCAGATAACCCATCCATAAGCCTATTCCAAATCCAGCAGTTGCTTTCGATCATCCCTTTGATGATCCCAATATAAAATCACCCTCTCTAGAATATGACAAGGGCTAAATACAATTAAATATGTAGCACAAAATCTGCATCATCACAAAATCCCATACGGAGATTTAAAATAAATACTCATGTAAATCAATTATATTTCACATTGCATACTGTCTTTAAATGCAGTCTAGACTTCATTCTTAAATGTTATTTTTCAATCTAAATAAAATGAAATCAAACAATATGTTTAATCAATGAAATCATAAAGGGCGCAAACAACACCATGATGATTCCTGAAATAATCATGGATAGACTAGCAATCACTCCTTCTAACTCATGACGTTGTCTTGCTCGCGCAATCCCCATCGCATGAGCGGCATTTCCTAGAGCGGCGCCTTGTGCAATACGGTTTTTATAGCGCATCCATAACAGTAAAAAATCACCAAATAACATCCCCACTAAGCCTGTTATGACCGTAAACAAGGGAATTAAACTGATTGAGCCGCCAATTTTTTCAGTCAATTCCAAGGCAAATGGAATAGAAATCGAACGTGCCAAAAGACTATTTTTCAAAATTTCGTCGAAATTGAACATACTTGCCAATAGCCAACTACTTAAAATCCCCACCAGCATAGACACACTAGAACTGATGATTAAAACGAAAAAATACTGTTTGACGATCGCTCTATAACGAAATACAGGAATCGCAAATGCCACTGTAATTGGTCCTAACATGGCAACCAAATATTGGGTATATTGGTAATAGTCTTGAAAGCGATGCTGAAATATAAAGATCAAAATAATACTAAGACTCGGCACCACAATAATCGGAGAAAAATATATTTTCTGGGTAAAAACAAATAAGCGCTTTGCCAAGAAGTAACACAGTACCGTCCAAAGCAAGTAAAAAATTCCCCACAACTCCGTCATTCCATATCATCCTGTTGCAAGAATATTTTCACCATCAACACAGAGCTTGCCATCACCAAAGCTGTACTGAGTAAAATCACCAGAAATATTTTCCAACCACTGATCAAAAGCAATTGCTGATACTGAATCACACCGACCACTGGTGGAATAAAAAACAGCAACAGCTCACCCAATAGAATATCTGCACCTAGACTCACCTTTTCCAAGTTAAGCCATTGCATTTTCAATAAAATCAGCAATATAAAAAAACCTAAAACACCTGATGCAATGGGTAAATTCAACAGTTTTTGCAACATATATGCAAAACCCCAAATCGCTATAATCAAGCTGATTTGGTAGCTCGCGCACTTAATGGTGGTTAACTCAGATATTGTATAAAACACTGTCATTTACATCCGTATATTCATCATGACTCAAGCTAAATTTAACGGTACATACCTTTTTTCAACTTAAAATTGAGTGATATATCCATAGTTTGCAGTGCATTAAAGAAAAAATATAGCAACAAAAACAGCCGATAAAAATATAACAGTTTAGCCATTTTTTAAAAATCTGTTATATTTTTTCTCCTCATTTTCTGTACCTACATCCCAACTAAATAATGGTGCAAGATCATAATAATTATTTCTAAGTAGGTAGTTTTTATGGAACGATCTATGGTTTTTTCCAAACTTAATCATGACGGTCATGGGTCTATAGCGATCCAATGCCTCAAGCAACGATGGGGCATGCAATGAGTCTCGGATTAACTGCACTAGAACTGGCAAGAATTCAGTTTGCTTTCACTGTGTCTTTTCACATTATTTTCCCTGCAACCTCTATTGGTTTAGCCTGTTTCCTTGCACTGCTGGAATGGAAATGGTTGCGTACACAAAACCCAGTTTACAAAGACCTTTTCAAATACTGGATTAAGATTTTTGCTGTTGCATTTGCTATGGGTGTTGTTTCAGGCATTGTCATGGCCTACCAGTTTGGTACCAACTGGAGTGAGTTCTCGCGTATCTCAGGGAGTGTGACGGGGCCATTACTCACCTATGAGGTTTTAAGCGCATTTTTCTTAGAAGCAGGCTTCTTAGGAATCATGCTTTTTGGTTGGGGCCGAGTCACCGCAAAAGCACATTTTTTTGCCACACTTATGGTCGCCATTGGAACCTGTATTTCAATGTTCTGGATTTTGTCCTCCAACAGTTGGATGCAAACACCGCAAGGCTTTGCAATAGAAAATGGCATCATTGTTCCGACGGACTGGTGGGCAATTGTATTTAACCCATCGTTCCCCTATCGCTTTGCACATATGGCAACAGCTGCATTTTTAGTGTCTTCATTATTGGTTGTGGGCACAGCTGGCTGGCATCTGCTTAAAGGTCGTCGTGATGAATTAATTAAAAAATCATTCTCTATGGGTTTATGGATGGTACTGGTAACTTCTTGTTTACAGGTAGTTATTGGCGACAACCATGGTTTAAATACCTTAAAACACCAACCAGCGAAATTGGCAGCAATTGAAGGACACTGGGAGACCAACCGTGACCATGCGATGCCACTTCTGCTGTTTGCGACACCAAACATGCAACAAGAAAAAAATACAACTGAATTCGGTATTCCCTATTTAGGCAGTTTGATTCTAACCCACTCCTTAGATGGCGAAGTCACTGGATTAAAGGACTTTGCAGCTGAAGATCGTCCAAATGTAGTCATCGTTTTCTGGAGCTTCCGTGTCATGGTGGGTCTTGGCATGTTAATGGTGCTGCTGTCTTTAACAGCCTTATGGCTACGCAAAAAGAATCGGCTATACGAGTCTACATGGTTTCATAAATTCGCCATTGTGATGGGCCCAACGGGTTATATCGCTTTACTCGCAGGTTGGGTTACAACAGAAGTAGGAAGACAGCCTTGGGTGGTTTATGGCGTATTACGTACCAAAGATGCGTTATCGCATACCGTAACAGCAGACCAAGTGGGACTCAGTCTGATCATTTTTGTACTGGTGTATACCGTTGTATTTGGTGCAGGGATTTATTATATGTTCAGACTCATGAAATCTGGACCTGAGTTTTTAACTCATTTAGATCCTGAAATAACAGGTTTAGGGCATTTTAAAACCCCATTACGCACCCTCAGTGCTGTGGATGATCCAATCGATGGACAACAAGCGCCGCTAGATCAAAATAAGGAGAAACATCATGATTGATCTCGCTTTAATATGGGTCGGCATTATCGGTTTAGGTGTACTGATTTATGTAGTGATGGATGGCTTTGATTTAGGCATTGGAATTCTCTTTCCATTTATTCCAGACCGACAAGAACGTGATGTCATGATGAATACGGTCGCCCCTGTCTGGGATGGTAACGAAACATGGATGGTGCTTGGCGGCGCGGGATTATTTGCAGCCTTTCCGCTGGTCTATTCTACGGTACTCTCTGCTTTATACCTTCCCATTATATTTATGGTGGTCGCATTGATTTTCCGTGGTGTTGCCTTCGAGTTCCGCTTTAAAGCAACTCGAACCAAATACTTATGGGATCAAGCCTTTATTTGGGGATCGATCTTATCTAGCTTTTTCCAAGGGGTTATCCTTGGTGCATATATCCAAGGTATTCAAACCACTGCGGGTATTTATAGTGGCGGTGTATGGGATTGGTTTACCCCTTTTTCACTTTTCACTGGTTTAGGTGTTGTTGTCATGTATGCCACTTTAGGTTGTGGCTGGTTGATTTTAAAAACGGAAGCGCGTTTACAAGACATCATGTATACGCTGATGCCAAAGCTGTTAATTACGTTAATGATTATTTTTGCTGCCGTCAGTATCTATACCCCGATCACACATCCTGAAATTGCCCAGCGCTGGTTTGCATTACCAAACCTTATATATTTCAGCCCTGTGCCTATTTTAGTTATACTCTTTTCTGGTTTAATTTTACATGCTTGTAAGCAACGGCACGAGGTCAAACCTTTTGTCTATACGCTGGCATTGGTTTTTCTAGCATTTACTGGATTTGTAATTAGTTTATGGCCCAATATCATTCCACCTTCAGTTTCAATTTGGCAAGCCGCTGCACCAGAATCAAGTCTTAAATTTACCTTGGTCGGCGCGGCAATTCTGATCCCAATTATTATCGCTTATACCTTCTTGTCTTACTGGGTTTTCCGAGACAAAGTCCGTATTGGTGATGAAGGCTACCATTGATCAAGGAGTTTTAGATGAACAAATACATCAAACAACTCAACCCTGCAACATGGTTTATTTTGTTGTGGTGTTTCGGTTTTGCAGCATTGGCTTTAATTGCTGGTTTATTTAGATTAATGCTTAGTTTTGCCTATTAGGCATATACCTGTTGATGATCTGACTAGCGAAGAAAGGATAAGCATTTAACTATGCTTATCCTTATTTATTTGGACGCTTAAATATCCTGACTGCTAAAGATGATGCCCCATATTTTTAATAAGGGGCATCATTCGATTTATCGGATTGAGCAAAAATTAGAATTTAAAGGTATAGGTTGTGATAAAACGATTTTCCACAAAATCTCTACCTGGAAGGTTTCCAACACCATATTTAATATCAGCATCAATATAGCGCCATTCCACTCCAAGTCCCTTTAACCATCCTTCTGGAACAGTATAGTTTACAATCAAATTTTTCTCGGTTTCTTTATTATCCTTAAAGCCAGCCCGATAAATGTCACTACCATTCAAATAACGCAAGGTCAGTTTCAAGCCCGGTACGCCATGATCTTTAAAGTCATAACTATATAAGGCATGCCAAGTAAACTCTTTCGCTTTATAAAAAGCAATTGCAGACCAAGTCTGTAAATATCCCTGTGGGACATAACCATTTAAAAGTGGAATATTATCCTCACCGAAATGTTTTTGCACACCCGCTAAAAAGGTATTTGGACCATGTTGTGCACTCGCTTGTAATCCTACAGACTGGACATCGATATTTCCAAAATAAGCATCGCCATCCTCTTTATAATTAAAATAGCGTGCATCTACTTTTAGCTTGGTCTCATTGACTTTTTCTGTATAAACCGCATTGAAATAGTGTTGTTGGTAAATATCTTCCAACTGACCAAACCAGTATGAACCAGTGAAGTTTGGGGTGAGCTTATAGTCTAATCCGATAAAATTTAAACCATCACTTCTTTTGTTGGGATCTGTGGAGTTGCCCAAAGTGAATTTTCTATATTCATCATCATCTCGGGCATTGACATGAGTAAAACGACCTGCGGACAGTTTTAAATTTTGAATGTCTTGGCTTTCTAACATTACCCCAGCATAGGTCGTGACCAATTGTCGAGAATCATCAATAAATAAAACCGGTGTTTTTGGAAAAAGCTCCCCCACTTTAAGCTCTGTATTTTGATATTTAAGTTTTAAGGTGGCCCCTAATTTTAAATAATCCCGTGCTTGTTGGGCTTCACTTTTGTCATATTTAAAAACGGTATCTAAACGTTCATCATAACGATCATTTAAACGTAGGGCATATTGAAAACCAAAATCCAAACCAACTTGTAGCGCAGTGTCGCTATAACCCGATTCAAAGCGCCCAGATGCCGCCTGCGACCAACTGCCGAGGTCATGTTTGGTATCTTCGTAGTCACGTTCATTATAGAAATTACGTAAATAAATACTGGTGTTACTCTCTTCTAAAAACTCGGCATAAGCAGCATCTATACTCAGACATCCAAACAGCGTATAAAGTGCAACTCGTTGAGTTCTATAAAGCAGATCTAGCTTTAACATGGGAAATCCTTTCCTGAATCTTTGAAATTCTTGTTGTGTAAGTTCTAGGGTGTTCTTTGTCTTATCCTCCAGACAAAAACTTTTGCACTTCCTTAAAATATAAATAAATTCAAAATGATATAATTAAGAAAATACATCAGCATTACTCATTATCAGAATTATTAATGTAATTTTCCATGTATAATATGGTATATGTTTATACCTTTTCAGTCATACCACTGCTATTTCAAACCTAGATAAACAATTTTTTATGTATAAAAACATTTTAAGATTTTGAAAAATAAATATTTTTTATTATTTTTAATGATCTAACAACATGGTTATTTTCAAGCTATAGCATGACAGCATCACAGTTTTATGATTTGAGCGGGTTAAATATACCTTTTAAGTATTTAAAGATACCGAATTCAGTCTAGATAAGGGGATTACATTCAATTAAGGTATATAGAAGGATTTATGAACCAAGCAAGATTAGGAATGATGCTGGCTCAACGCACAACATATCTTAAAAGATATGACGCAAACCAGCATTATGGCAAGATTAAGGAGATAGCCATGACAGCCAATAATATTAGAATTTTCGAGACGGAAGAAGTACAGAATTTCATTAACCTACTCAGCGGACTTGAGCAAGACGGTGGAAATCCTCGTACTAAGCAAATCATTCATCGGGTGGTTTCTGACTTATTTAAGACCATTGAAGATTTAGAGATTTCTTCTGACGAATATTGGGCTGCAATTGCATATTTAAACCAGCTAGGTACCAGTCATGAAGCAGGCTTACTTTCTCCTGGTTTAGGTTTTGACCACTTCCTTGATATGCGTATGGATGCAATTGATGCCGCTTTGGGTATTGAGAACCCAACTCCGCGTACCATTGAAGGCCCACTTTATGTCGCAGGTGCACCTGTTGCCCAAGGTTTTGCTCGTATGGATGATGGCAGTGATCCAAATGGTCATACCCTGATTTTGCACGGTACAATTTACGCTGCAGATGGTCAACCACTACCAAATGCACAAGTTGAAATCTGGCATGCCAATACCAAAGGTTTCTATTCACACTTTGATCCAACTGGCGAACAACAGCCTTTTAACATGCGCCGTACCATTATGACAGATGCTCAAGGTCAATACCGTGTACAAACGATTCTGCCTGCAGGTTATGGCTGTCCACCAGAAGGTCCAACTCAACAATTGTTAAATCAATTAGGCCGTCATGGTAATCGTCCTGCACATATTCATTTCTTTGTATCTGCAGATGGTCATCGCAAACTAACCACGCAAATTAACGTTGCTGGCGACCCGTACACTTATGATGACTTCGCCTACGCAACACGTGAAGGCCTTGTGGTTGACGCAATCGAACATACAGATGCAGCAGCGATCCAAGCCAACGGTGTTGAAGGTCCATTTGCCGAAATGGTATTTGACCTCAGACTTAGCCGCCTTGTAGATGGTGTTGATAACCATGTGGTTGACCGCCCTCGCCTACAAGCTTAATTCAGCTAAAAGTCATTTTGTGAATCTTGAAATCAGGCGAGCTGTAACGGTTTAGCCTGATTTATTTTATGGAAAAGATATTTAGATGGATATTCATACTTTTGATGCAGCAAGCAATACTATTTTAACCGTTGTTCCTGAAGATGCGAAAGCTCTGGCTCGACTGCGTGCCATTCTACAGGCGGGGCAATTTCCAACGGTTACAGTGATTGGCAAATATAATCACGGTAAAAGCCGGCTGTTAAATGAGCTTATTGGTCAAGATATTTTCTCAGTTGCGGATAAACGAGAAACGGTGGCCCTCTCCGAACATCTGCAACATCATATCCGTTGGTTAGATGCACCGGGTTTGGATGCTGATGTGGCGACAATCGATGATCAACTTGCTCAAGATGCGATGTGGAATAAAGCAGATATTCGCCTAATGGTCCATTCGGTACGTGAGGGTGAGTTTGATCCTTATGAATTACACTTATTCCAGCAATTCGAGCAAGATGCAAAGCAAACCCAACGACAAAGCTTACTGCTGCTTACCCAAATTGACCAGATTCCAGATCAAACCATTTTAGCGCAGATTATTGGCAGCATTCAAAATCAAGCACCAACTGCAACTGTACTACCTGTATCAGCTACACGGCACCGTCAAGGTATCGAAAATTCCAAACCCGTACTGGTACAACGCAGTGGTATCCCCGAACTACAACACACACTTCATCGGATGCTTGAGCAAGTCCCCGCAATACGTCAATTTGAAAAAAAACAGATCATTGTTGATCTAAAAACGCGCTTATCCCAACACCTAGAAACCATTCAAAGCAACATTCAGCAACTTACAGCAACCTTACAGCAGCAACGCCAAAATTTTGAGCGTGATCTCAATCAAATATTAGATAAAGTACGTCAAGATTTACAACCGGTCCTACAGATCTCTGGGCAGGATAATTCGCTAGAACCAGATTCTTTTGCCAATATGTATAAAGTAACCGCAGGCAAACGTGATCGTAACCGTATTCAAGTGGCTTATTCTCGTGCCTGTATCGAAATCAATAGCCATCTGGTGCACTATGGTGTGGTGGGTTTACCTGATACGCAAAAAAGTAATGTACGCAGTCTAGATACGGTCATGGTTGCGGTGATGGGTGTCTCGGTCAAACTGCGTAAAGATCTCAATCTTATTTTTGTCGAAGAATCAGGTCGTCAGCGTTTACGTGGTGAATTTGCCCATTATTTTGAATTGTCTTCTGATCGAATGCAGTTGCAACAGCAATTACTTAATTTGCAGCAGCAACAGCAGCTCATCATACAAGCCCAACAGGCATCAACCACTTTGGAGCAGGTATAATGACCGTCCATGATTCGATTCAGACGCTGATTGCGAGCACCGAAGCTTTTGATCAGCAGGAACAGGACATCATCCTGCATTTAAATAAGATGCACACTTGGCATCAGCAACTGGCGATCAATCTCAATAAACAACGTATCAATCCCATTGGACTGACATCATATAGTCAGATTGCCCAAGACATCGCAGTACTCAATTCTCAGCTTGAAAGCTATCTCAGCCATTGGGAAACACAATTAGAAACCCTACATGCTGCACAATCCATCGCAGATCATTTTGACGATAAGATTATTTTGCTGATTTTCGGAAAATTCAATGCGGGTAAAAGTTCATTCTGTAATGTATTGGCAGAGTGTTTTCACAGACGTCAGCAAAGCGTTGAATATTTTTATCTCGACTCAGGTCAAATTATCCATAGTCAGGAGCGTTTTAAAGAAGGTGCCACAGAAACCACCACACGCTTACAAGGCGTTTGTTTAGCGAATAATCTCATCCTGCTGGATACGCCAGGACTCCATTCCGTTACGCCAGAAAATGCCACATTGACCCAACGCTTTATGGATAGTGCGGATGGTGTCCTTTGGCTCAGTAGTTCCTCCTCACCCGGTCAGGTCAAAGAATTAGCGGCTTTGGGGCAGGAATTACGCCGACATAAACCGTTATTGCCAGTGCTTACACGAAGTGATTATTTTGAAGAAGATGAAGTTGATGGCGACATTTGCCAGATTCTATGCAATAAAACCTCTGACCAACGTTATCTGCAAGAAACCGATGTTCAAACCCGTGCTATTGACCAACTGATCACAATGCGAGTTGATCCTGTGCTGTTGCAATCGCCAATTTCAACCTCCTCTCAGATGTTGAAAAATGCGGATTTCAATGATCAGGCTATGCAAATGACAGGTTTTAATCGTTTATTTGATGCACTTTTACATTTGATCCAACCTGCTCTGGCTTATAAACAGCGTAAACCTGCGGAAGCCTTGTTACATCATTTACAAGAACAAATTCTAACGCCTTTACAACTTGAAGTTGTGCCACAACTGCATCAATTACAGCAGCAGCTAAGCAATGCTAAGAGCGCCTTAGCACAACATAAACAGCAGATCATTACCCAAACATGGCGTAGTATGATTGCAACCCTGCCAAGCTTATTAGAGCAACATGCCGAGCAGCAAGCGGTGGATGAATTGTATAGTGCACTGACCCAACAGGCTCAACAGCTTCTATCACAACATATTGCAAATACTTTATCGGATTATCAACTGCAATATGCCCCTCTCAATCCGTTACAGTTTGCTGAGCATCTGGCGTATGAAGTGATTTATGCTGATGATGCAACCGAGATCTTAGCCATTGGCCATGACCGTTTATATAGCGAGATCTCACATAGTTTGTGGCAAAAGCTTGATCTATATAGCGATGAAGTTATCGCACAATGCCAAGAACTGCTAAGCAATCTTCAAGAGCAAATTGCCATCATCCAACAAGGCTTAATCAATGACGAACAGGAACTACAATACATTGCGAATTCATTAAGAATGCAAGGATAAAGACTGATAATGTCATTTTAAAATCATTGCTTTCAAATAATTAACTCAATAGATCTCATGCATAAATCAAAAAAATGATCATGTTGAGTGAATCATATTGGTATTGAAAGTCCCTTCTCCCGTTGGGCATTGGTATCTACACATCTTTTTGTAGAGACTCTAATGCAATTTCAGCAATCAGCTTAAGGTCATCAACCGAATGTTCAGATAATAATTGTAGTGTATTCAGTAATATTGACAGTCCAGCCAAAATTGCAGGAGCACTTTCCCTTGTTCCTCTTTTTTGTTGCCTTCCTGATAAACGTGTTAGAAAGACTCTAACTCTTGAATTTTTCTCATCATTTTCTCGCTGTATTCGCCAAGTTAATACACATGCCATACTTGCAATTAAGAGTCGTCTTAATATCGCTTGCGGAGTTGTTTGTAGCCATGACTCAATGTCATGGCCCGCCTGTTTTAACAACTTAAAATAGTTTTCTATTTTCCAACGCCAGTAATACCAAGTTACCAATTCTATACTTGGTATTTCTGATGATACATTACTTAATAAGCTCCAACGAGAAAGTGATTTTCCTTGCTTATTTTTAACTTCAACTACAATCAGTCGAACGGTTAATGACTTTCCCTTTTGTGGTGGAATTCTTTTTCCCGTTTCGTCTTTTTGCATTGGTCTTGCATTACGCGTAATACTGATTTGAGTTTCACCAATATAAAGTTGTTCGCAATTCCCTTTATATTGAATTGTATGGGTTTGTGTAGTTGGTATTTGGTCTGATACGTCTCTTAACTTAACATCTTCTCCTTGATATTCAACACGATTTCCTTCTTTACCTCGAATAAGAAATAAATGTTCTTGTTGATTCAATAACCTAAGATGAGCAATTGAATCTCCTTCACGATCAATAATATGTACGAGTTTCTTTTCTATTGGTAAAGACTCAATATGTTCGATTTGTTCACATAGTGCGTTTAAATGGGTTTCTTTTATTTTATGCCCATCAGTAAATGTTGAATAACGTCCAGTAGCATCACATAAAGTTTGATCTAATGGTGCAATGGGTAAACCGGTTTCAGCATCAATTAATAAACTGCTTTGTAATTCATAGCCTTTGTCACTTGCATGTGTTCTTTTGAATCTACTTAACTTGTTGTTATGTTTTAAATATTGTAGTTGAGACCAATCATGAGCAACTAAGGCATAGTGGTGATTCGATAGAGCGATTTGTTCAAGCGCAAGTTTTTGAATAGGCTGATTGAGTTGCTGAAATGAAACGTTTTCGTTATTTAAGAAACGCCAGACTGCTTGGGTGGTAGCAAAGCTAGTCTTTTGGGTAGAGGCAATATCTTTAAGCGCTGGGGCTAATGAAGCAAGTGGATTCATATTAAGTTTTACAAGACGTCCGTAGCGTTTAACTAATCGGTTATCTAAGTGTGGAATGTTAAATTGGAGAGCATGCTCTCCAATTTAACTTAAATAGATTTAATTGTGTAGATACCTATGCCCGTTGGGAGAAGGCTAGGATGAGGGGATTTTATATTGATCTCAGCGCAGGCCTATACTCGATTAATCCCCATCGAGTTGAAGTGGAATCCCTTCTTCTTCAAAGACCTGTCGAATACATTCTAAAATCTTGGGTAAATAAGGACTTTGATCCATATTTCTCACAGCTAATGAAATAGGACTATAGGCCTCTATATCCAAAATCGGAATATAGACCAGATTTTTCATGCCTATTTCACTGGCGCTTTCAGGAATAATGCATATCCCTTCCCCTGACGACACCAACCCCAAAGCCATATGGATTTCTCGAACTTCAACCATATCTTTCGGTACCAAGCCTAATTCGGTAAAAATGGATTGAATCAAGGTTGAGAAATTGGGCTTCTGTGTGGCTGGATAAGAAAAAATAGGTTCATTGATGATTTGCGATAAATAAATACCTTTATCAATATAACTGGTTAAATGATGATTTTTATGCGCGGCTAATTTTAATTTCTCTTTGTACAATAAAATGCGCTTAATCGATGGATCACTAATTCTTAAACGACCAAAGCCTAAATCTATTTTACCGAGTTTGAGTGCTTCGATTTGATCCTTGGTACTGTGCTCAATCAGCTCAACCTGAATGTCAGGGTTATTTTGACGAAATAAATAAATTACCTGAGGCAGTAATGCATACAGCAATGAACTGACATAACCAATACGGACAATTGTATTCATTGAACTAATACGCTTCGCCATAGAGGTGGCTTGCGCAGTATGAGTCAAAATTTGTACCGCATGTTGGTAAAAGAATTGCCCTGCTTCAGTTGTTCTTACTGGACGTGTGCCACGCTCAAATAGAAGAATACCGAGTTCTTCTTCTAACTTTTGAATCTGACGGCTCAATGGCGGTTGAGCAATACATAATTTTTCTGCAGCTTTGGTAATACTCTGCTCTTCGACCACTGTAACGAAATAACGAAGATATCTTAATTCCATCTCTATAAATCCCTTTTATATACCTTTTAAGTATCTAAAAATACCAAAATCGGCCTAGTTAAAGATATTACATTAAATTAGGGTATATAAATAGATTGATACTTAAGAAATAACCACGATGTACAAGTCCATAGAAACGCTGTTAATCGAAATTCCAACAATACGTCCTCACAAGATGGCCGTTGCGACAATGCAAACCCAAACCTTGGTCCTGATTAAAGTCACGACTGAAGATGGTTTAATTGGCTGGGGTGAAGCGACCACAATTGGCGGTTTAGGTTATGGCGAAGAAAGCCCTGAAAGTGTAAAAACCAATATTGAAACCTATTTTGCGCCATTGTTAAAAACGCTGTCTGGTGCCAATATTGCCCAAACAATGCAAGTGATCCATCGTAATATCAACGGTAATCGTTTTGCGAAATGTGCTGTTCAAACTGCATTATTAGATATTCAAGCGCAACGTTTAGGTCAACCCCTGAGTGAGATTCTAGGCGGTCGCTTACGTGACAGTATTCCTGTGCTTTGGGTTTTGGCGTCGGGCAATACCGAAAAAGACATTGCCGAAGCAGAAAAAATGATTGCGTTAAAACGTCACAATGTCTTTAAGTTAAAAATCGGTTCACGTCCTGTTGAACAAGATGTCGAGCATGTATTGGCAATCAAAAAAGCTTTGGGTGCAGACATCTCAATTCGTGTAGACGTTAACCGTGCTTGGTCTGAACTGAATGCAATTAAAGGGATTCAAATGCTTCAAGATGGTGGCGTTGACCTGATTGAACAGCCTTGTGCAATTCATAATATTGATGCTATGCAACGTCTTAGCCGTAAGTTTGATATCGCGATCATGGCAGATGAATCATTAACTGGTCCACAAAGTGCTTATAACTTGGCAAAAACCAATGCAGCCTCAGTCTTTGCGGTAAAAGTTGCGCAATCTGGTGGTCTGATTGAAGCATGCGAAGTCGGTAAAATCGCCAATCTGGCAGGTATTGATCTTTATGGTGGCACTATGCTTGAAGGTCCTGTTGGAACAATTGCCTCAGCACATGCCTTCTCTACATTTAGCAATCTCGCAGCGGGAACTGAATTATTTGGCCCACTGCTACTAACTGAAGAAATTTTAAAAACACCGCTTCAATATGGCAATTTTGAGCTCAAAATTCCAACTGGTCCGGGCCTCGGCATTGAACTAGATGAAGACAAAATCGACAACCTACGTCGTCAATAATTCAAGGAGCTGACATGCTTTTCCAAGTACGAATGGATGTACACATCCCCCTCGATATGCCCGTCGAAAAAGCCAATGAAATTAAAGCAATTGAAAAGGCTTATTCACAAGATTTACAACGTCAAGGGAAATGGCGTCATATCTGGCGTATTACAGGCCAATACTCAAACACCAGTATTTTTGATGTAGAGAGCAATGAAGAACTCCACAATATTTTACAGGGATTGCCTTTATATCCTTATATGAATATCAAAGTGACTGCCTTAAACCGTCATCCGTCTTCAATTCGAGAAGATGACCATTAAGCAGCGGGTGTAAATTCATTGACTAAATAACTGTGAGATAAGTTCTTTCTCACAGTTTTTTAAGTTTCTATACATGTCTATCTTTGCTAATGCGGCATGTATAGAAATTTAAAAACATGGATAAAAGGTTCATCTTATGATTGATAAAAGTAAGCTCTCGTTGTCTGAGGTTCTGTCCCACATCAAAGATGGTGCAACCATTATGATTGGTGGCTTTGGAACAGCAGGACAGCCCGCAGAGCTGATCGATGGGCTGATTGAACTTGGCGTTAAAGATCTGGTGATTGTCAATAACAATGCAGGCAATGGCGATTACGGTCTGGCTAAACTGCTTAAATCGGGTGCAGTCCGTAAAATCATTTGTTCTTTCCCACGTCAGTCTGACTCTTGGGTATTTGATGAACTCTATCATGCGGGCAAGATCGAACTGGAACTGGTTCCTCAAGGTAATCTCGCGTGTCGTATTCAAGCTGCTGGGATGGGTTTAGGTGCAGTGTTTACCCCAACAGGCTTTGGCACCTTATTGGCAGATGGCAAAGAAACCCGTCATATCGATGGCAAAGACTACGTGCTTGAATATCCAATTAAAGCAGACTTTGCACTGATTAAAGCACATCAAGGCGACCGTTGGGGCAACTTGGTTTATAACAAATCAGCACGTAACTTTGGTCCAATCATGGCGATGGCTGCAGATGTCACCATTGCACAGGTTTCAGAGGTGGTTGAACTAGGTCAACTCGATCCTGAACACATTATTACCCCAGGGATTTTTGTTCAGCATGTGGTTGCAGTTGATGCAGCCAATGGTAATGGAGAATAACAATGAGCTACCAAAAACTAAGCCGTGACCAAATTGCTGAACGTGTTGCCCAAGATATTCCCGATGGGGCTTATGTCAATTTAGGCATTGGTTTACCAACCAAGATTTCAAAATATCTGCCAACAGATAAAGATGTATTCCTGCATTCTGAAAATGGTTTATTGGCTTTTGGTCCTCCACCCGCCAAAGGTGAAGAAGATCCTGAGTTGATTAATGCTGGTAAGGAATATGTCACCATGCTAACGGGTGGCTCGTTTTTCCATCATGGTGATTCTTTTGCCATGATGCGAGGTGGACATTTGGATATTGCTGTATTGGGTGCATTCCAAGTGGCGGCTAATGGTGATCTTGCCAATTGGCATACCGGTGCGCCAGATGCGATTCCTGCGGTGGGTGGTGCAATGGATTTGGCTGTAGGGGCCAAGAAAGTCTTTATCACCACAGATCATGTGACTAAGCAAGGTGAACCTAAGATTGTTGAAGAACTGAGCTATCCTGTGACAGGTAAGCATTGTGTTGATCGTATTTATACCGACTTATGCGTGATTGATGTGACCACTGATGGCTTAAAAGTGCTTGAAAAAGTTGCAGGTCTGAGCTTTGAAGAATTACAGGCTTTGACGGGTGCTCATTTGATTGATGCGACACAGGGATAATAAATCCCTCCCTTGCGGAATGATTAAATCTCTCCTAACGGAATGATTAAATCTCCCCTAACCCCTCTTTATGAAAGAGGGGAACTTCTTCTTTTACAAAGAGGTGAGCTGCGGCTGTAGCAGCGCAAGGGAGATTATTTAAGGATATAAACAACATGAAAAACGCTTACATCATAGATGCCATCCGTACCCCATTTGGTCGTTATGCCGGTGGTCTTGCGCCAATACGTGCAGATGACCTCGGTGCAATTCCAATTCAAGCATTGATACAACGTAATCCAACAGTAGATTGGCAGCAAGTCGATGATGTGATCTATGGCTGTGCCAATCAAGCCGGTGAAGACAATCGTAATGTCGGGCGTATGTCAGCATTATTGGCGGGTGTGCCCTATCAAGTGCCAGCAACCACTGTGAACCGTCTATGTGGATCATCACTGGATGCGATTGCCATGGCAGCTCGCGCCATTAAAGCCAATGAAGCAGATTTAATCATTGCCGGTGGTGTAGAAAGCATGAGCCGTGCGCCCTATGTGATGGGCAAGTCGGACAGTGCTTTTGGACGTAGTCAAAAGATTGAAGACACCACCATGGGCTGGCGCTTTATCAATCCAAAACTCAAAGAATTGTATGGTGTGGACAGCATGCCACAAACTGCTGAAAACGTGGCAGAGCAATTCAATATTAACCGTGCGGATCAAGATCAGTTTGCGCTCAACAGCCAGCAACGTACTGCGGCAGCACAAGCTCAAGGCTTTTTCCAAAATGAGATTGTGCCCGTCACTATTCCACAGCGTAAAGGTGATGCTGTGCTTGTGGATACCGATGAGCATCCACGTGCATCAACCACTTTAGCTGCACTGACAAAACTTAAAGGTGTGGTCAAAGCTGATGGTACGGTCACGGCGGGCAATGCCTCTGGGATTAATGATGGTGCAGCGGCGTTATTGATTGCTTCAGATGAAGCTGTAGAAAAATACCAATTAAAACCACGTGGCAAAATTATTGCAGCAACCACGGTGGGTGTAGAACCAAGAATTATGGGCTTTGCACCCGCGCCTGCAATCAAGAAACTGCTTAAACAAGCTGATCTTAGTTTAGCGCAAATGGATGTGATTGAACTGAATGAAGCCTTTGCTGCCCAAGCTTTGGCGGTAACCCGTGATTTAGGTTTGGCAGATGATGATGCACGCGTCAATCCCAATGGTGGTGCAATTGCTTTAGGTCATCCTTTGGGTGCATCAGGTGCCAGACTGGTGACCACTGCCTTAAATCAACTTGAACAGATCAAAGGTGAATATGCCTTATGTTCAATGTGTATTGGGGTAGGTCAAGGTATCGCGCTCATTATTCAACGTGTTGATCAAAATTAAGGAACGAGCAATGCCAACTTTTCAATCAGCGGATGCACAGATTTATTATCAAAGTTTTGGAAACCCTAACTCCCCTGCACTGGTCTTTTCAAATTCCTTAGGGACCAACTATGGCATGTGGCAAAAGCAGTTCAATTATTTTAAAGAACGCTTTTTTGTCATTTGCTATGACACCCGTGGACATGGTTCTTCATCTGCGCCACAAGGTCCTTATACCTTGCCCCAATTGGCTGAAGATGTGATTCGATTACTGGATCATTTAAATATTGAAAAAGCCAGTTTCTGTGGCATTTCTATGGGGGGGTTAACAGGTCAATGGTTAGCCATCCATTATCCACAACGATTTAATGCTGTTGTTATCAGTAATACCGCAGCAAAAATTGGACAAGAACAAGCATGGCTAGATCGTGCCCAACTTGTCCGAGAACAAGGTTTAACCAGCATCGCAGCAACCGCTGCATCACGTTGGTTTACAGATCCCTTTATCCAAAGTCATCCTGCAATTGTCAATAATCTGTGTAACGACTTAAGTGCTGGCAGCGCAATAGGTTATGCCAATTGTTGTGAGGCTTTGGCTAAAGCGGATGTCCGCAATCAACTCAAAAATATCACGATTCCAGTTTTGGTCATTGCAGGAACGCAAGACCCTGTAACTACAGTTGCAGATGGGCAATTTATGCAACAGCACATTCCGCAATCCCAACTTGTGGAAATTCAAGCATCGCATATTTCAAATATTGAATGTCCTGAAGCATTCAATGCTGCACTTGAAAAATTTCTCTCTGAAATTCTTACGACTGAGCTTTGACACTTAATTTTTGACGCAGCATAAAGGGATAGAACATATCCCTTTATTTTTTGGCATTTCATCAAGACTTGAGAAAGCATATTTAAAATAAAATGATGAGATAAAATTAAGTCTATTTATTTAAAAGTATAAATATATACCCACAAAGTAATAGAAAATTACATATAAAAATAACAATCATTTTATTTATTCAGGACCTGTATATCGATAAATCTACTGTTTTTAGAAAACATCTAAAAGCATTTATTTCCCAACACTCTATTTCTCAACAATAATGAAAAGGATATTTCAATTGAAAAAAAGCCCCTCAAATAATCAACTGAGCGATAAACACCACTTAATCAAATTAGGTGTTTTAAGTTGTTTATTACTTGCAGGATGTAGTTCATCCTCTCGTTTAGAATCAAACCCAGTGCAAAAACAGGTCACGATTCAACGTGACAATTTTGGCACACCGCATGTCTATGCCAAGGATACTTATGGTCTTTTTTATGGCTATGCTTATGCAGTCGCAACTGATCGTTTATTTCAAATGGAAATGTCAAAACGTACAGGTTTAGGCACTGTTGCTGAAGTGCTCGGTCCCGATTATCTACAATATGATATTGCAACCCATAGTCGCTTTAATCCTGAACAGATTAAACAACAAATTGCCCGACTTTCTCCTGAAGATCGTGCCATTTTCGATGGCTATGCCGCTGGTTTTAATAAGCGTGTCCAAGAGGTCTTAGCCAATCCGGAGCTGTTGCCTAAAGAATTTATTGATTATGACTTTAAACCATCGACATGGCAGCAAGAAGATATCGCAATGGTCTGGGTGGGCTTAATTCTCAATCGCTTTTTTTCAGCCAGTTTAGAAGTCTCAAACTTAGATTTACTGACTCAACTACAAAAAGAAAAAGGTCAAGAAACAGGATTAAAAGTTTATCAGCAATTACGTTGGCTAGATGATCCGAGTGCTCCTACAATTATTCAATCTAAAGCAAAACCACAAGTTTCAGCACATCAGCAACACATGTTAAAAGGTATAGCGCCTATCTCAGACCAAGCAGCCAAAAACTATTTAGCTCAAGCGCGTATTGCATTGGGTAAAAGTGTGGTTGATGGCGTCCCTACAGCCAGTAATGCCTGGGTGGTCAAAGGAGATAAAACGGTAGAAGGCCAAACGGTTTTATATAATGGCCCTCAACAAGGCTGGTACACGCCTGCCATTACTTATGCGGTTGGGTTACATGGTGCTGGCTATAATCTCACCGGGATTACCCCCGTCGGTCTACCTGCAATTCTATTTGGAACCAATGGAAAAATTGCTTGGGGTTCAACTGTCGGTTCGCTTGATACCAATGACGTCTATCAACTCAGCTTAAATCCGAGTAATTCAAAACAGTACCGCTATCAAGGCAGTTATATTCCCTTTGAACATCAACAGATCAAAATTAAAGTCCGTAATCAACCAGACCATGTTTTAGATGTGTATCAAAGTAAACAGGGCTTTGTCAGCACATGGGATGAAAAAAATCATACCGCCTATGCACAAAAACGTAGCTGGGAAGGTGTAGAGATTGAAACATTACTGGGCTGGGCCAATGCAGCAAAAGCGAGCAACTGGCAAGAATTCCTAGATCAAGCCAAACGTGTCGCGGCTTCGATTACGTGGTTTTATGCCGATACCCAAAATAATATTGGTGTCGCTGCATTGGGGCGTTTACCGATCCGCCCTGAAAACCAGCATATTCAACTGCCTGCTCAAGGTGATGGCTCAATGGAATGGCAGGGTTTCTATGATTTCTCACATAATCCCAAAGCCTATAACCCTGAAAAAGGCTATATTAGCAGTTGGAACAATAAAGCTTATGCGGATTTACGTTCCGATTCCTCCAACTTCTCTCATGTTGACCGTGTCAATGAACTGATTGAACCCCTAGAAAGTAAAGCAAAATTAAGCCAACAAGACATTTGGGATATCAATAAAATGGGCGCTTGGTCGGATCTGAATGCGCGTTATTTTATTCCCTATATGGTCAAAGCTGCGCAAAGCCCAAACGCATCACCTCTGGCAAAGAAAGTTGCCCCAATATTGGCGGGTTGGGACTTCAAACTTCGTCCTGACAGTGAGGCTAAATTCTATCAAGGCGCAGCACCTGTCATTATGCGTACATGGCTCAATCAAATGATTGAATTGGTGCTTAAACCGAATCTATCTGAAAATATTTATGCACGTTACACAGATACCCTTTACCCAGTAAATAATGACCCACGAAGTACACAACCGGCCAATGCATCCAAACTTATCTGGAATGCACTGCAAGGCAAACAAGCCAGTGTTGCTCAAACCGTTGATTTCTTAAAAGGACAATCAGCAGATGATGTGGTGTTAACTGCCTTGGAAAACACCTTAATTCAGCTTTCAAAACAATATCATTCAGACCAACCCAATGATTGGAAAATTCCTGTTGCCACAATGGGATTCTCCAACAAAAACTCAGTGGGTATTCCATGGGCTGATCAGGCGCATCAACAACAGCTGAGCACCTATGGGAATACAGGGAGTGCAACCTTTAGAGTGGTACTCAATCCCAATCAAGTCGGCATGTGTTCAATTCTTGCACCTGGTCAAAGTGGATTTATTCATCGCAATGGAAAGACCGATGCACACTTTGCCGATCAGCTCCCATTATTTGAAAACTATCAATGTAAGGATGATGCGGTAAGCCAAAAGCAAATTGATCAAGCAACACAACAAAGTATGACTTTAACTTATTAATTTTTACTCGAAACAGCCCAATATATAGATATATTGGGCTGTTTAAATTTTAAAGCTTGTTCAACTTATATATTTTCAGAACTTATCAAGCCTATATTCGCAATCAGTAGATCACTGGAAGCGATATCACTCTTTTTAGACTGTGCTACCTACTTTTAAATATCTATGTACATTTTTAATAGCGAATCATCACTGATTTTAATTCAGTGAAATCTTCAATAAATGCATCTGAAAACTCTCGACCAGTTCCTGAAGCTTTCACACCACCAAATGGAACCGACGGATCTAAAAAAGTATGCATATTGACCCATAAAGTACCCGCTTCAATTTTCGGTATTAAACGCAAAGCTTTGGACAAATCATTGGTCCAAATACTTGCGGTTAAACCAAATCGAGAATGATTCATCAGCTGAATGAGTTCTTCATCCGTTTCAAATGGCATTAATCCTACAATTGGACCAAAGGTCTCTTCTAAAAATAATGGATCATCAATCGCTTTTAAAGAAATTAAAGTCGGTTCGACAAAATAACCTGTTTGTTGCAAAGTATCTCCACCAGCAATAATTTGATTATTGGCTTTGGCCAAATCTAAATAATGCTTTACTTTATCAAAGTGAGGTCGGTTAGACAGCGGACCAAACATACTGCTTTCATCCATAGCCGATCCAATTTTAAATTGAGATAATGCTTTAGAAAGCTTTGCAACAAGCTCATCATATTTTGTCTGATGCACAAAAAACCGTTCTGGCGATGCACATACTTGGCCTTGATGCACAAAAGTTGCTTGTATCAAGGTAGGTAAAATCTCATCTATATTTGCATCAGCCAAAATGGCAATCGCATTTTTACCCCCCAACTCCAAGCTAACACGAGTTAAATCACTGCTCATCGCAAGCTTACCAATAGCAATCCCCGTAGGTACTGAGCCTGTGAAAGAAACCTTTTTAACCAAGGGTGACTCAATCAGATATTGCCCAGTTTCGCCTTTACCCGTCACAACATTGATCACACCTGCTGGAATACCCGCTTCAATTGCTAACTCAGCTAAACGTAGCAATGACAAACTGGCAAATTCACTGGGTTTCAGCACAATGCTACAGCCTGTTGTTAAAGCTGAACCAATTTTCCAAATGCCAATCATGAGTGAAAAATTCCACGGAACAATACCCGCGACGACCCCAACAGGCTGCCTTAAGGTAAATGCGGTATATTTTTCACCTTGTGTAGAAGGAATAGAAGGTTGCATGGTTTGTCCATGAATCTTGGTGGCCCAACCAGCAAAATATCTTAAAAAAATAATAGATTGTGCCACTTCAAGATGACGGGAAATATGAATTAATTTTCCAGTAGACAAAGACTCTAGTTGCGCAAGTTCCTCAGCATATTGCTCAATTAAATCTGCCAATTTATTTAGTTTTACACCACGTTGATACGGTGTCGTTTCAGCCCAAGCATTTTGAAAAGCATGATCTGCACTGGATACTGCATCTACAACATCTTGTTGACTAGCGATACTGATCTGAGCAATGACTTGTTCGGTAGAAGGGTTTACAATATCAACTTTATTTGAATGTTGAGCAGCAACCCACTTTCCGTCAATAAAATGTCCATGCGCTCTATTCAAAAAAGTCTGTACGCTATCTAATATTTTGACTTCATTCATTTTTATTCCTCACACTTAACTTTAAAGGGCTTAATTAATAGATATATTGCAAAATCAATTGAGCATATAGATTGGTCTTATCATCATAGTTCTGAGTACCGCCACTATGGATATCTTGCTTTGGTTTATACAGCCCAATGAGCGGAATAACGGTAACGTTTTTATTTACAGACCAGACCGAAAACACATCCAACTCATGTCCATCAACATTTGTTAAAGCTTTATTTACTGTTTTAAACTTATGTGCCAAAGCACCTAATATAAAATTTTCTTTTAAATTCATCATGTAAGATATTTGATGAATATCGGCATTTTTATTGAAAGGACCCGCATAGTTTCCAGCAACCTCCCCCTGAAACCATGTTCCAAATCCCACGGTATTTCCATAAAACATGGGATCATATTGGTCTGAAAAACGACTAAAGCGATAGCCTAGCGAAGGCGTATATTTTGAGGATAAAAAGTTATAGTTCAGTCCTAAATAACCTGCATTTTCTTGGTGTTCCTTTTTGTCTTGAACAACAAATTCAGATTTAATTTGTAATTCTGGTAACAGTTGATAATTCAAACGTAAAGCATAATTTTTAAGATCTTCCCGCCCTGAAATATGCTCGGCATCGTCAAGATCTAATACATTTAAGTAAGTAAATCCGATACCTTTATCATTAAGTTGATACATCAGATCAGTTACAAAGAGTTCTGATGAAAATTGTGCTTTATTATTCGATTTTAAATAGGCCAGTTTTAAGGTTGTATGATCTTGCAATTTATATTGCAGCAGACTGGTAAAATCAAAACTGCGTCGTGCCGCCAGATAATAGGCCCCTCCACGGTCTAATGCGCCATCTGCGGGTAGTTTCCCAAGGTTTAATGCATCACCAGCAATAAAAAAACCGTCCCCAATCATTATATTTTGTCGACCAATACTTAAATCATATGTGGTCAATTGATCTTTATGAGTACCATCTTTAAAACCAATGACCCATTCATTCACATCAGTTTTACGTTCTTTACCATTACTATTTTGTCCTGCATCCCCCTCTCCAAATGTGGCTGAGCTAATCCCACTCAAACCTGCATAGAGTTGGTTGTTATTCAATGTGTATTGTCCTTTTGCACCATATTTAAGATGCCCTTCTTGCCAATTTATTCTTTGCTCAGCTATGTTTTCACCGTTATAACTTTTCCCACTGCTAAAAGCACCCAAGGTGACTTCAAACATCGGTTGGATTTCTATTTCGCTTGCATAGACAGTTGAAAAAATTGAGACAAAGAGAGTCCCTCTCATCACTTGAGAAAGTAGCGTTTTCATACAAAATTCCTTTTTGTGAACGGTCTACAAGACGCTAAGTTTTGGGTAACTTATTGGTTACCCATACTTGCTGATTGGCATCTTTAGTGATGCTCATGCTGGGTATTTTCTTTTTCATCACCCAAGTTCAAGGTCGGTGTATTGTCAAAGAAATTCCACGGTTTGATTAAGGTATAAACCCATTCTGTTGGCATAATTGGCCATTCTTCAGCACGTGCTACATGGGTTGTTCCTGTCGTCATCCAGACCACAAGGTCTTTATTCTCAATATTGTCATTGTTACGAATAAACTGTCCTAAACCAGTATCTTGCGTTGAGCGATTTGAATATTTACCTTCAGGGTAGCGTTCATCAGCATTGTACTGCGTCACCCAAATTTGCTTATCCATAAAATTCAGACGTTTAAATAACCATTCATCTTTGGCAAAATTTGCCCCCTTCGCCACAGGGTGTGTACCGCCAGCAAACGGAATCAGCTGATAAGAAACTGGGTTACCGAGTTTATTTTCCTTATTAAAGTTGGTTAGCAAACGAATAGTCGACGGATCAAACTTTTCAGCAGCGTTTTGCTCATTGCTAATCACCTGACTGTCAATTTGCATCGTACTTGTACGAACACCACCTCTGTCATTTACCTTCACGACAGGGTCCATATGCATAAAACTATTATTTTCCCCATCGACATCCAGATCTAAACGGAAGTTATAGATATGTTGATGCGTGGTACCAACAATATTATGGTCAATTAACGTGCCGTATTTAGTGTCTTCTTTGGCAGTACTGTCATGCATAGTTCGCGCTTTAACCCCTTTAACAGCTTCAATTCCTGTTGCACCAGCATTAATTCCAATGACACCATTTTGAGCAAATACCCAATCAAACATGTAATCGTAGTTTCCAACCGTACTAATCCAGCGCACCACAAGCTCACGGCGGGCTTCACTTGCATCCTGATCACCAAAAATTTCTTGATGCTTATACTCAGGTCCAGCGTATCGCTCAAAAATTGCGATCGCATTTGGAATAACTTGAGGCTGCCCTTTGTAGTCAGCAATCACGGCATCCAGTAAAACCGCATTTTCTGGCGCATCTGTACCCAGTTGAATCGATGAAGTTAGTGTTCCCATACCATACTCACCTGAGTCTAGATAAGATTTAAAGTACCATCCCATATCTGGGTCACCATATGGAACAACCATTCCACCAAGGTTGCCCTCATACATGACTTTACGCTTTACACCCTTATCTTTATAAGTCACGGTTGAAAGCTGTAGGCCAACACGAGAATCAAGTCCAACATGGAAACACCAGTTTCCCCAATGTACAGTCTGTCCAGTAATTGTGAAGTTTTTACCTTCAGGTTCAATAATGTTCAGTGGTTTAATTTTCGGGGGTTGCGTATTTTTAGTCGCATAAGGTCGATCTGCCATCGGAACGGGAATCATTGCCCCTTCTTCAATTTTAATAATTTTTTCTTTATCTAGATCAACCACAGCAACTAAATTTTCAATAGGATGTGCCCAATAATTACCATCGCCTGTATCTAGATATGACACAACTTTTAAAACGTTGAGTTGTTTGTCTAAACCATCCTTACCGCCAAAATATCCAACAGTTAAAGGATTGGTAATGACCTTTTTAACATCTGTTACGCCTCGTTTACGTAAAGCTTCCTGATATTCTTTGCTTGACTCAATCACACGCTGGACTGTCTCGAAGTTATCTAGCAGGATCATTCCATGTGTATCTTTTAATACATTCCATTTTGTAACTTGCTGAGTATGAAGGTTCACCTCACCTTCAATCGCTTGATTACCTTTTAATAAAATAAAAGATGCTATGCGGTCTTCTTTATAGTCTTTGTGGTTAATAAAATAATCCCACACTTTGGCTTTTTCAGGTTCTTTCAGCTTTAACTCGGCAAAACGCATATTTTTATAGGCATATTTTGAGCGATTAATGCTCTCAAATGTTTTTTTGATTTCTTCTGTATTTAAACTATTGAGTGGGTGAAACGTGTTTTCAATTTTAAATGTTTGATCTAATCCAGACTGAAATACTTCATTGAAAAAGTCTTTGCCAATTACAGGCTTACCCTCTTTAATAATTAATGGCACACTTAACTTTAACGACTTACCATTGACTAAAACCTGATCTGAATTTGGTTTAGCTCTCACCACTATAGAGCCTTTGCTGATCATATATGTATTGGTAAAATCATCTTTTACAACTTTAGCGCCTTGCTCGCTCATATTTTGATATAAAGGGACTAATTCTGCCTGTCCACCATGCGCATAAGCTTGTGTGTTCAGCCCCCAAAAGCTTGCAGCTATAGATAAGTTAAGCGCCAATATTTTTTGTATATCATTGAATAATCGTTGTTTACGCATCAGTTTCATCCTTTTCATCTATCCCTAAACTATCTAAGATAGATAGTTAAATGCACGTTCCTATGTGTGAAATTCGTGAGATAAACTGAATATTTTTAAGTTTATTCAGTCGTTCCTAACTGTTCTCATCGATTTAATTTCAACACACTTGCATGGGGCTAGCTTGTTCAGGAATGACCTCGAACTTGTCTAGAAGTGACATCAAAAAAACAAAAGACTTAAGTCAAGACATGCTCTCTAAATTCTTTAGGAGAGACACCATAATTCTTTTTAAAGATTTTTGAAAAATGCGCGCCATCCCAAAATCCCCATTTCAAGGCAATTTGGGTAATCGAGCTTTGCTTATTTTTTTTATCAAGCAAATCTGCTTTAATTTTTTCTAAGCGTTTGAGCTGTATATACTTGTTAATCGATAAATTTTCTTGAAGAAATAATCGATAAAGATGCCGTAACGATACACCAATATGCTCAGCAATCAGCTTAGGTGTCAGATCTGGTTTGGCTAAACTTTCAATAATATAGCGCTCTGCTTTTTCCATAAGATTATTTGAATCATGCATATTTTTATAATTAATTGTCGGCTTGATTAAAGCAATCAAGGCATCTTCAAAAGCATTGCCATCTTCAGTTGCATACCAAAGTTTAATGTTTTCAGCAGACATATTTTTCATAATATTTTTAAGTAAAAAACCACTCATATTTTGCGTAATGAGTTTGCCAAAATATTCAGAACTAATATTTTCTTTCAACAATTTTTCCCGCGACAGATGCACAGAAATTTGACTGACTAAGCCTTGTGGAAACATAGAAATTGTTTCAACTGGGTCGAGTAATACAATATCGCCCTCATTGAGACTCAAGGTTTCATTTTTATAGTTCAACTGTATTTTGCCCGAATACTGCAAAATCAAAAAACAAAAACGATTATTTACTCGATCGATTTCATCCGCTTTTCGGACAATTTTGTTTGCATTATTTTTAATAAAAGCGATCTCAGTATCGCCCAATAAAAAACATTCGACTTCGCCAATGAACAAATCACGTGTACCATCAAAATCTGTTTCAAAATTACCGCAAACATTTTTGATATTACGCGTCCAAGTTATTAGTGCATCACGTACATATTGGTTCATCCGCTCACTTCCTTGTTTTACGGTTTAAACTGTTCAAAAATCGATATTAAATATACTTCTCGCTCATAAATTCTTTTGTTTATTATATAAATAGCGAATAGTCTAAAGCTGATAGACCCTTACAACCTATCAGCTTGTTAAGCCTTATACAATCCCCGCAATATCCTTTAAAATTTTAATAAAAATTTCCTTTTCATTTTCAGGATATTTTTCAAAAACTTCATTTTGATGGCTATCGGCAATATCAAACAGATAATGTGCGGTTTTCTTGCCCTTTTCCGTTAACTTAAAAAAACCTTCCGTTTCAATCAATAAACCATCTTTTTTTAAGATAAGCGCAGCTTGTTCGATCTCACGCATCGGCATGGCAATATCACGTGGTAAATCTGCTTTATTGGATGCGGTACCACTGCCTAACACCAATAATAATCTTGCTTCACTGGTGCGAAATCCAGTGATTAACTGCTTCGGAATATAATCGGTCTGATAAAATTTAAACGCCCGACTCATTAAATAACAGACATTACTATATAAATGCCCTTGGTGTAATTCGCCTAAGTCTTCTGCTTTTACAGTATCTTTGAGCTGTAATAATGGATGAGGAATCACACCTGAATACGCACCTTGGTGATACACCAACGGACTACGCCCTTGATCATGAAACTTAACGACTTTGCCAATAATAATCCAGTGATCACCACCTTCAATAATTTCATGTCGTTCACATTCAAACACTGCTGAACAATGGTCTAGAACTGGTGATTGACCTGCACCAACCTGATAACTTGTACCTTCATACTTATCGATATTGCGACGGGAAAATTTATTGGATAACTCAATTTGAGAACCCGATAAAATATTTACCGCAAAATGCGTAGCTTGCTCAAATACAGAAAAACTCGATGATTTTTTATCGATACTCCATAAAATGAGTGGTGGGTCTAAAGACACTGAATTAAAACTATTTGCAGTGACTCCAACCTTCTCACCTTGCTCATTTTGTGCCGTAACAATGGTCACACCTGTAGCAAAATTACCCAATGCCCGTCTAAATTGCATTGGATCTATTTTGATTTCATCCATTGATTTTAATGAATTCATTATTCTCTCCTGAATCTTTTATCCTATTTAGCTCGGTATCTGAAATTGCTTAGTCCTGTTAAAAGCAATTAAATATCCAGTACCAATCGTGCTGACTTTGCACGGGAACAGCACACCAGTATTTGTTCATTACTAGCTTTTTCTTCATCAGTAAAATACACATCGCGATGATCAGGCTCACCTTCGATCACATCGCACATACAGGTTCCGCAGACGCCCTGTTCGCAAGACATTTCAATCTCAATCCCTTCACGTGCCAGTGCTTGCAGAATGGTTTCTTCGGCATTGACCATGATGATCTTGCCACTACGCTCAGCAACAACTTCAAATGCATCACCGTTGGTTTCAACCTCAACCTGAAAATATTCCTTATGAATCTGTTGCTCAGGAAAATTTTGTGTCAAAGCCAAATTAATCACCCAATCCATAAATCCATTGGGACCACAGGTATAGATATGGCTTGCTTTGTCTATGTCCTGAATGGCAGATTGAAAAAACTCACGATGGCTGGCCCCTTCCGATTTAAAATGAAAGGTGGTAAATGGCGCCAATACACTATTTCTAATTTCATCAACAAAGGCACATTGCTCTGGGCTTGCCCCGCAATAATGCAGTTCAAAAGATGCGTTTTCTTGTACCAATTGATAGGCCATGGTGATCAAAGGGGTAATTCCAATCCCCCCACCCACCAGTACAGCATGTTTGGCTTTGACTAATGGAAACAGGTTTTTGGGTTCACTGACCTGTATTTGCATACCATCTTTTAAATCATCAAAAGCCGATACTGAACCACCACGCGATTCTGGATCACGTAAAATCCCCAGTCTGAATATGCCAACATCCTTTGGGTTTTGGCATAGTGAGTACTGACGCACCATACCATTGGGTAAGTGCACATCAATATGCGCACCTGCTTCAATTTTTGGTAATGTGGCAGAATTTGCAGATTCAAACTCCATGACTGCAACATTCCCACCTTCTACATGACGGTTTCTGACAACCACGTTATAGAGTGTAGCCATGATTTATCTCCCTTTTATGCATCTCGCCCAAGGCTTAACGCATAAATAATCCACCGTTAATATCCCACGTCGCCCCAGTGACAAATGCAGCGCTTGGGCTTGCCAACAAGGCACAGGTTTCAGCAATAAATTCCATGCTACCTAATGCTTTGACTGGGATATTTTGAATAAATTGCGCCATTTTCTCGTCAGATACCACACTGTGTACAATCGGTGATTCCATTGGCCCAGGTGCTATGGCGTTTACAGTCACGCCTTTAGCAGCAAACTCTTTGGCAAAGATTTTGGTCAAAGTCACAATTGCACCTTTGGTTGCAGCATAGTGTGCTCCTGTTGCAGTACCTCCATTTTGTCCTGCCAATGAAGCCATATTGACGATACGGCCATAGCCTTGATCTGCCATATATTTGCCAATAATCTGACACGCTTGAAAGGTTCCTCGCTGATTCACTTGGGTGATCCAGTCAAAGTCAGCTGCAGTAATCTCTAAAACAGGAGTTGCCTTAGTGACCGTCGCATTATTAATCAACACATCCAATTTGCTGAATTTTTTTTGAATCCACTGCACTGCAGCATGAAAATCTTGCTCAACTGAAATATCCAGTTTTAACGCAAACATATTCTCCGCATTAGGACTACGTGCTTTGGCATTTTCAGCCTTTTCTAAGCTGCTGGCAGAGACAATCACTTGATGCCCCTGTGCTGCAAAATATTCGGCGATCACATTCCCTAAACCAGATGCTGCGCCCGTGACTAAAACAACCTGTTTCATTTTTTGCGCTCCTAGAGGATGTAACTGATACCCGCCAAAGTATCGGTCGAGTTGACTAAGTTGATAATTTTACGATTGATCTTAAAGCCTTGTTCTGGATCACGAACCAAATGAAAAATCACATCTGCGGTGTAATGTTTCAAGCTTTCCTTACGGAATTCACGAAGGTTTTGTGCACAGCGTAAAATGATTTCACCATCCTCATCTTTTACGACACGGATACGTGACACGCTACGGACGGTATTGGCTTTGGGTGCAGTCGAAATCGCTTCACCATTTTCCAAACGTTCGACCCGTAATGTACGCATATGATTATTGTCATAGGCATAGTTCAAATTATTTTCATAATCCTTGAGTGTCGGATCAATCGGAATGATATACACGCCTTTTTCATTCCAGAGATTGAGCCATTCACGGTATTCACTGTGGTCTAACATGTCAGCTTCAGCCCAAACAAAAGCAGTCACTTCATTTAATAATTGCAAATTCATGTTCATGCTACTCTCCTTAAGCCGTCATCATCTTTTTCCACTGCTGATAAGCAGCGCGCATTCCAGTTTCTGCACTGACATCGCTCTTTAAGCCATCTTCAGTTTTTACTTCGCCGGGTAAACCACGGTTCAACATGATCCATAAATCATGACCAGCATTGGCACCATGTTGCACACGTTCCCACGCTTCTGAGTCATCAGGTGTACCGAAACCAAATGGACCTTGGAAATGTTCATGTAGACGTAAGCGATATTGATTGGCAATCTGTGGACCACCATCCATCGTGATCACGGAATGATGAATTTCAGTTTCATTGACTGAAATCGGTTGCATAACACGGAAGAAGGCCATTGAACAGGCAATGTTCGGGAACAGGTTTAAGTTAAAACCAGAGCCACCCACAGCGCGTACAATACGGCGTACTTCAAGTTCTTCATGCCCTTCATCACGTAACGCCTGTGCAAGCTCTTCAAAACGTTCCTGAATTGGGCGTTCCATCAACTCTTCATCTAAATCCACCAGCTCAGGAATCATCACCATGACACTGTGCCCATTACCTAAATCTTCAACGTAGCCAGGTTGATTTTCAAAATTAAATAACTCTTCAGTCTTCTCATCGACTGAACTTAAGAATGACTTATGTACCAACGGAAAATGATAGGCATCGGTGGTATTTTCCAGCTGGATTTTCCAGTTGCCTGGGAAACGGAAACGATGTTCACCCAATACTTTAATTGGATAACCTGCGCCTTGTTTCATAAACAAATCAATCCATTTTTTCGCTGCACCTAAGAAATCTGCTAAAGGTTCAATATCGTCTTTAAAGGTAGCGAAAATCATACCGTTGTATTCTTCAACACGTAGGCTAATCAATGGAAACTCTGATTTATCCAGACATTCACCATAACTTTCAGGTGAAGGTACACCACGTAATGAACCATCCAGTGCATAGCTCCATCCGTGATATGGGCAAACAAAACTGTTGGTTTTGCCTTTTTTATGTTCACATACCGTTGCTGCACGATGGCGGCAACGATTGAGCAATACATGGACTTTTTTCTTACGGTCACGTACAACGACAACAGGTTGCTTACCAATATTAATAGTTTTATAGCTACCACCATCTGGAATTTCGCTGGCATGTGCCACCCAAACCCAAGTGCTGTAATAAATCTTTTCCATTTCATCATCAAAGACACGCGCATCTTTATATAAAGAGGTATGTGCACGATCACTTTGGACTAACTCACTGTAATCAATGTTAATATTCTGCATTGGAATAATACTGTTCATATCCATTATCCTTTTCAATTTATCCATAACTTATTGCTGAGACGGTACTGGCAATATCGCTGTACTGTTCCAGTGAGACACGGGGCGACTAAAAATATTTTCAGTCTGAAAATGTTTGATCTTCCATAGACCATCGGTTTGCTGTTTAAATTTCACACTGAGTTTTGCGGCATTTAAATGGCTATCTCCATTGAGAAAGGTCGAGGTTTGCAACATCAACCAGCTTGCATTGGCCTGATCGCCTGCAATATAAATTTGTTCTGAGCTGACAAAATGCGCATTCATCACAAAATGTGATTCGGCTTGGGTATAGCTTTTAAACATGTCAAAAATGGCTTGCCATGAAGCATAGCGACCAAAAGATTGCGCATATTTCTCACCAATTCCTTCCCAAATACTGTCCTGATCAAATAAATCCATTAATTCATTGAGGTCAGTCTTGGCATTTAATCCATCACAAATTTCCATATAACGATGAATACAATTACGAATCGCGTTTTGCGCTTCGAGCTGCTCTAAGCGTTGTAAGATAACGGTCAAATCCATTTGGCTATTCATGTCATATCATCCTTGGACATCTCGTGATTATTTAAATTCGGCTTATAAATAACCGGGTGCTGGCTGCATACCAAAGCTCACCAAAGCGGCATTTTGTAAAGTGGCATCGCCCATAAAGGCATGCTGAGTCACCACATTGGTATCATTCACAAAACGGCTAAATGGGTTATGGGTATAAATTGCAGTCATGCCCGCCAGCATTTGAATTTTGCGCGTTACGCGTGCGCAAACTCGAGCAACATGGGTACAAGACAAGCGCATCTCACTGATCTGTTCTGGCGTTGGCGTACCACCTGCAATAATCTCATTCCAAACGATTTGCATAGTGTCGTAGAACCAAACACGTGCTGCTTTAAACTCAGCTTCGACTTGGGCAAATTCATATTGAGTGACTGGGCGACTGGCAATTTCAGCACCACCTGTGATAGATAATTTGCCAGGTGCTAATTTTTGGAATTCTTCCAACGCTGCTGCTGCAACGCCGATCCCGACCACAGTTAACACCTGTGTTGCCAATGACAGTGATGGATATTTAAAAAATGGTTCCGAAAGTTTGGAAGGTTCGCCACGGATAAAGGTCCAGTCATTGTTAACAAAGACATTATCCACCAGCAGATCATGACTGCCTGTTCCCTTTAAGCCGACCGTATCCCAAGTCATTTCAATTTGTGCTTGTTTTGCAGGGATAATTGCTAAACGTGGAAGACCTTGTGTGGTGTTATTGACCTGTGGGCTAATCCCCACCCCAATAATATCGGCCCCCATACAACCACTTGAAAATTTCCATCGACCTTTTACCACCACGCCATCAGCTCTTAAATCTGCGGGTTGCGGTGGAAAAATACCTGCTGCAAATACAATATCTGGGCTCTCTTTATATAATTCTTCAAGCGTTGCTTCAGGCAGGCTACCCAAATAAGCAGGGCTCATCCCAAAACTCGCAACCCATCCCACGGACCCATCCGCTTTAGACAAACGTTCAATCAACTCACAAAATTGTTGAGGTGACCATTCATTGCCGCCAAAACGTTTCGGTACCAATGCACGATAGACTCCAACCTGCTTTAACTTATCAATAATGTCTTGACTCACATACGCTTGGTTATCGAACTCGCCTGTACAAGCACGTTCTCGAATCTCCTGACAGAGTGCTTCTAATTCCGTTATTGTTGTGTCCATTACAAATTCCTTTGTCGATAAATTATTCATTACCCAACTCCTTGTCATTTATTGCGCGGCGTCCACGATATATTTCGCAATTGCACACACAAGCTCATCCGAATTTCGTTTTGCCACGATTTGTAAACCCACTGGTTGCCCTTCACTGGTTTTGAGCGGTATTGAAATTGCAGGATGTCCAGATAAATTGAATGGACGCACCAATGAAGTTAAGTTCAACAGTGCAACCATATGTTCTGCATCGATTAATTTGGGTGGGATTTGCGGAAGGGTTGGCAGTAACACGGCATCATATTTTTCCAATAAGCCATCAATTTCATTGATAAATTGTGCTTTGACCGTTTCCGCCTCTTTTACTTGTTGCGCCGTGGTTTGCGCAGATTTGAGCAAGCGAGCATGGATGTCGTCACCCAATAAACCAGTTTTGGTTAATTCGCCATACGCCTGCCAATTTTCATAATTAATGATTTGCATCCCTGCATCATAAGCAGGTTCAAACCATTCAGATTTCACTGGTGTAGCTGACAGATTCGCCTGAGCAAGAAAATGCTGAATACAGTTCAATACCGTTGGGTTCGCATTTACCTCAAGCCAAGCCAGTTTCGGCGTATGCGCTAATTTTTCCAAAGCATGGAAACTTGGATCAATTATCTGCATCGCGGTTTCAATCATTGCAACCGAAGCGGCAAATGGTCCCACGCAATCCAACGAACTCATGGCCGGATGTATCCCTTGACGACTGACGCGATTGAATGTCGGTTTAAAACCATACACCCCACAACATGCCGCTGGCATACGAATTGAACCACCAGTATCGGTACCTAAAGTGAAATCAGCCAGACCCGCGGCTACTGCAGCAGCAGACCCACTCGATGAACCACCTGGAATTAGATCAGGATATTGAGGATTGATTGCAGTGCCAAAAACAGGATTGATCCCGGTAATACCAAAAGCCAGCTCATGCAGATTGGTTTTTGCAGTAATTTGGCAATCCGCTGCCAAAATACGCTCTACCACTTCTGCATTCTTTGTTGCAGAAGGCTTATCCATCAAGGCTTTGCTTCCGATCATGGTCTTTAGACCTTGAATATCAATGGAATCTTTCACCATGACTTTTAATGCACCACGTCCTATTTGTACCTCTTGTACAACAATATTCATTCACTTTTCCATGTATTTTTGTACTTAATACCAATATCGGAAAAAGTAATGTAATTGTCAAGATGTTTTTATCAGAAAGAGCAAAGATTTTTTCTTTAATTTTTGTATAATGATGAATATTCATCTTTATAAAGTTATCACTTTGCTATGCTTACTCATTTAGAACAATTTCTACCTAATAATGAACCTAGCAGCTTACAAAGCTATCCTTTCTTTTGGATTTCTCAAGTGAATGGTAAATACACACAACTTATTGAAAAATCAATAAAAAAACTAGGTATCGACAATACTCGTCGTAAAATCATTTTAAGTACCAATGCTTTGCAACAAGCCAGTATTACCGAAATTGCCAACCTCTCTACCCTTAAATTGACCACAGCAACCAAAGCCATTTATCGCCTAGTTGAAGATGATATTGTGCAGGTTTTTTCTTCAGAGTCTGATGAACGTATTTCGATGGTCAAGCTCACTGACAAAGGCAAAGAACTGGTGGAGCAGATTAATCAAATCAGCCAAGTGACTTTATCTGGGATTTTAAATGCCTTTGAAGATGAAGAATTGCATCAGTTAAATGCACAGTTGAAAAAGCTATTCAATTTGATGCCATCAAGCTAAAAGCTGTAAATAAACGCCCATTAGCTGAATGCAATGGGCGAATTGTTCGGTTCATCACGTTGCGGACTGTAAAATATTAAACGATGGTTTTAACTTACTTTTTTCAATTCGATCTGAAAAGGTCCGTAAAACATCTTGTTTATATTGATGAATATCCACATCTGCATAATTATAAAAACCCTGCTTTTCACGAAGGCCATTACGCTGCTGACGCATATTTTCCGCAATAATTTCAGGTGTACGAAAACGCTCCCCCAGCTCTTTTTGCAAATATTGCGAGGCATAATACAAAATATCGCCACCGCCCCAATCAATAAACTCCAATAAGCCTAAAACAGAAAAACGCAAACCAAAACCAGTACGAATAGCAATATCTATATCTTCTGCCGAAGCGACTCCATCTTCAACCATACGTGCCGCTTCATTCATTGCCAAGGCCTGAATCCTTGGCACGATATAGCCCGCCTTGGCATTACAAACCACAGGTACCTTACCAATCACCTGTAGGAAATGCTTAAGCTGAGTCAGCACCTCATTTGAGGTCTGGTCAGAACGGCTTAACTCCACCAAAGGCATGAGATAAGCAGGATTTAGCCAATGTGCATTGACCACTCGCTCAGGATGCGAAATCATTTGCGCAATATCCGTCACTAAAAATGTAGAGGTGGTCGAAGCCACAATACACTGCTGTGAAAGATATTGATCCAGCCAAGCAAAAATTTCTTGTTTGGCTTGTTTTACTTCTGGTACAGCTTCAAGGATCAACGCACAGCTTGGCAATATGCCTGTAGCAACCTGTTTAGATAAAATCGCAATCTTATCCAAAATAAAATCTTGCTGGTCTGCTTGAATAAACTGAATTTTCTCAAGCAACTGTAACTCTTGCTGTAAATCAGCACGAATTTGAGTTTGATATTGTTCAAATTCAGCTCCACTGCGTTGTTTTGCATCAAGCAAATCAACGTTTAGTCCTGCATAGGCAAAAGCAATCGCAATAGCTTTGCCCATACGTCCAGCACCGAGCACCGCAATTTTTTCGATCATCTGCATTTTAGACTCCTTGTTGCAAAATCGCTTGCAGTTCTACTGGGCTTTTATCCGCAAGACCTAAACACTCAAAAGTACGTCCTTGTTGATATAAATCCTTACCCGTGACCGCTGACGCGATATTCAATAAGCCCTCAGCAACAGGGATTGCGACACCTGCCCAACGTCCCACAGAAACTAAAAAAGATAATCCTAAACGAGTGTCTTCTAACATATAGCGATGTGAATCTAAGTCGATATCCTCACGCCAGTCACCACTGTCAGTTAATTTTCCATGTGCCCCACGTCCATACATCCATTCATCACCCTCACCTTCATGATTATAATGATCCGCCAAAGGAAAATGTGGTGCGGCATATCCCAATGCTTCACGTACTTGCATTCGTTCCGCATCGAGTTGATTGGTGACACGGCGAATTGAGGGTTGAGTACCTTCATTATGAATATCCCATGCTTCAAAATGTTCAAGTGGACCCGCATTCATCAAAATTAAAGGTGGATGAATAATGGGTCCAGCATTCATCAATGCACCACTTAAGCTGTCCTCAACGGGTTCAACGCTAGGATAAGCCTGCTTAAGCACTTGAAATGCATGTTGTGACAATACGCTTGGAAATACGCCTGTGGGTAACCGGGTCGCATAACCACTAATCACAATTTGATTCACCCCATGTTTACGCACCAAATAAGGCAAAGTTCCCGTTTCTGCAAATGCCACTTGCGCAGTGTTGCCTGCTTGTTGCATCGCCTTGGCAAAGATAAAACTACCAAATGTCGCTGGTGGTAAGTACACCACTTGCCCAGCTTTAAAAAATGGCGCCGCTTGATGGGATAAATCATCATGTGTGGTCGCAGGTAATGGAATAATAATCAACTCGGCATGTTCAATGGCGCGTTGCAAATCATCAGACAAATTAATCTGACTCTTTTCAAAACCCACCGTCACAGTACGATCGCCTTGATAATCTTTAATCTTTAATTGCCCAGTGGCAGCAAGTTGTTGCAAAGCATCTGAATCACGGCGCCATAACAGCACCTCATGCCCTTTTTCAGCCATTTCTGCCGCAGCTGCATAACATCCATGACCGCCACCTAAAACTGTAATTTTCATCATTGCTCTTCCTGATTTATTTCAATTCATCATAGAAGCGCAATAACCTGCTGGCTTATCCAAACACGCAACACGTGTTCAGTTTACGAAAGCATTGTACTCATTTGAACAGGGCTCATTTTTAAAGTTTTAGAAGGTAAACACCCATAGCGTTTTTTATACAGCGTAGAAAAATGCCCTAAACTTTGGAAACCGTGACGCAACACAATATCCGTCACTGTTTCATTGGTTTGAGCATGCTGTAAAGCCAGATGTACCCGTTCAAGTCGCTGATCACGGATATACTCGACTGGGGTTTGTTGTAAATACTGGCTAAAGCCTTTTTGCAATGTGCGGATCGACACCTCACAACACTGGCTTAAAGCCGCTAATGAAATCGGTTTTTCTAAATGATTCTGAATATATTTTTGTGCTTTTTTTAGATAGCCGGGCAAAATATGCTGTCTTTGCAAATTAAGCTGGTCACTATAGTTATTTGGGATCTTCAATAAAATCAGTTCAATTAAATACTGGGTAAAACTCGCTGAGATAAAGCTCCAATTTTGAATATGATAATAGGCATGGCACAAATAATTGAGGGTTTCAATAATCGAGTCTATGCCTTCCTCGGTACAGGACAGGCTCATATCAAAGACAACTGGTTCATGACTGGTATGCCCCAACATTTTAAACAATTGGGTTTCTACATCATGTTGAGCAAGTTTTAAAATAATATTTCGGCAATGCTGATTGGTCTGGATTTGCTGTTGAGTATGTGGATGCGTAATTGACATAATCCCGACTGACTGTAGCACCTGTTGGTCTTCTATACCGACTTTACATTGACCTTCCAGTGTCAATCGAAATAAATAAAAATCAGAAACCTCATCAATGGTAATCATCACAGGTGCGCTATATTTAAGATCGTACAAGGCACAATTTCCAAAGCGAAAACCATTTAAACGGGTATTTAACGGTTCACGCACTTCCACCTCAAAACGATGAGGGCTTAAATAATAACTGACCTGATCTTTAATGGTTTGATAATCATCCGATTTAAACAATAGCAGTTCATCCAGATAATCCAATTTGAAAAACTGTTCCATTCTTTCACTCCCTGATTATGGATTGACCAAACAAGTCACAAAGCCCATTACAAAGAATGGGCGTTGTGACTGATTGAGAACACCATTGGATTAAGAGGCATGTTCCTGCTGCATACTGGCGCTAAATGCCTTACAGCCCTTTTTCAATAAGATAAATGCCAACACACATGAAATCGTACCCACGATAGACAAAGACATCCCCACCATTAGTGGATTTTCAAAAATTTTATCTGTAATCAATGCCACCAACGTGGTACCGATCCCAACCGCAACCAAATTACTGATCAGCAAAAACACGGCTGAGATTTGTGCACGCAACTGATTCGGTGCCAGCATTTGCATTGCTGTGGTTGAAATTGGCATTGGGAAAGAGGCAAAAAACATAGCAGGGACCAGAAATACCACAGAAAGCCACAGCTCATTGACTTGGGTAAAGACCATAATTGGTAAAATTAATCCTACGATTCCGATCACCCCCGTAATCATTGGCGCGTCCTTACGTCCTTTTTGAATAAACCAGTCATTGAGCCAGCCTGCACAGAATACGCCAAGAATATTTGCCACCAATAACACCGTGCCTAGCATATAGCCTGCTTCTGTCGGTGTAAGGCCAAACTTACGCATGTAAAATGCTGGTGACCAACTAATCAGGCAATACAGCGCCATTGCATAGAAAGTAAAACCTAAATAATGGCAAGTAAAAGTACGACTATGTTTTTTGATAAACTTAAACGCATCTTTCATATTGGTCTTTTCAACTTGACCTTGTGCATTTAAACGCTGACCTTTTCGTTGCGGTTCTCTCACCGTAAGTAACACCAGTAAGCCAATAAACACTCCAGGTAAGCCTACGATAATAAATGCCGCCTGCCATGCTCTTAATGCACCAAATAAAGGAACCTGAATGGTGTCCATATTTTTAAGCAAGCCAATCACATAACCGCCGACCAGAAAAGCAATCCCTCCACCGACAAATGAACCAATTGAATATACTGCAACAGCACGGCCTAATTTGTCCTTGCTAAACATATCACTAAACATTGAATAAGCTGCAGGAGATAAAGCGGCTTCGCCCACCCCAACACCCATACGGCTTAAAAACAGTTGAATAAAGTTTTTACTTAAGCCACAGAATGCAGTTGCAATGCTCCAAAATACCACCCCGACTGCAATAATTTTTGGTCGAGAAAATCGGTCTGCCAAATAGGCCAGTGGCAACCCCATAAAGGCGTAAAACAATGAAAAGGCAAGACCATGTAATAGACTAAATTGGGTATCTGACAAACCTAGATCAGCCTTAATCGGTTCAATCATCAGTGCCAGTATTTGCCGATCTATAAATGAAAATATATAAGCCAACATGCAAAGTGAAACAACATACCATGCATATGTATTTGAATGAGAGCCTGTTGACTCTGGTGAGTGAGTATCCATTTTTCTTCCTTGTCCATGCATTTTTATGATTGGTATCTTTAAGAAGATGTCGCTTATTCGAGGAAATATCCATTTCCTATCCACCTTCATAAAGAAAAGCTTACCACACTATAGTTATTTTTACATGGAATTTTCCATGTTATTTTAAGTATATAGTTATACCTTTTACTTCACAATGCTCAACTCGAACCAATTTATTTTATTTAAAATAATAGATATCAATAAGATACTATATTTTTAAATTGTAAATTATTTTTGGGAGCGTTCTTGAAACATACGTTAAAAATTTAATTTTAAAATAATATTGAATTTTACATTTATTTTTACATAATATAAAAAATACACCTCTCATAGGAAATGGATATGCCGCTGTCAAAACAAGATGCAATTGAAAGTATACATAGCATGCACGTACTGATTGAACGTATTTTTAACGGGAAACATACAGAACAAGATCTTCCCCTACTTATTGAATATTTTTCCGATCATTTTGAGATGGTCGGTGCAGCTGGAAAGCGTTTTTCCTTGGCCGATGTCAAAGGGCTGTTTAGCAATAATCAGGGCAAGATGCCAGATCTAAAGATCGAAATTTATGATGAACAAATTTTGATGCAAAGTGAACAAAGCATTGTTCTCACCTATACTGAAAAACACACCAAGGAATCAGGAGTTCTAGTTCGACGTTCTTGTGCGCTGATTGAAGAAATTCAAGGAAAAATGCAGTGGAGTTACTTACAGGAGACTTTTTTACCTTAAATAGCGGTTAGTCTTAATAACTTCATTTTTCAATGCAACGCTTTAAGTTCAATAAGATATCAATTTAGAATATAAATGATTGAATTGCGACTTAAAGCTTAGCCTCCCCCCGTTTTGGCAAACACTTTGTCCATTTTCATCCCCAACATTAAAATTTTACTTAAAAAACAAAATTACGGCGAAGTTCAATTCAAAAATATTATTTATTTCAAAAGTATGCATCTTGTTATGTATAAAACAGATTGAAAAATCCTATCGCAATCTCCTCCACAAAAATGTATCCAAGCATTTAATCTGCATAAAGTGGATAAACACATGGAAAATCTGGATAGAGCCTTTCTTTAAATCGCGGTTCAATCAAACAAAGGACTGATTGGATAGAGGAAGAGCCCATGACTGCACGTAACCTCGCCGAATGGCAAAATTTTGTACACAGCTGTATCGATTTTCGACCAAATGATGGTGTTTATCGAATTGCTCGCGATATGTTTACCGAACCAGAACTATTTGATCTCGAAATGGAACTCATTTTTGAAAAGGTCTGGATTTACGCTTGCCATGAAAGTGAAATTGCCAATAACAATGATTTCATTACAGTACAGATTGGCCGACAACCGATCATTATCAGCCGTGATGGTAAAGGCGAACTACATGCCATGGTCAATGCCTGTGAGCATCGTGGTGCAACCTTGACCCGTGTGGCCAAAGGCAATCAGTCTGTATTCACCTGCCCGTTTCATGCTTGGTGTTATAAGTCGGATGGGCGTTTGGTTAAGGTCAAAGCGCCAAATGAATATTGTGAAGATTTTGATAAATCTAGCCGTGGTTTAAAACAAGGCCGTATTGCCAGCTATCGTGGATTTGTTTTTGTCAGTCTGGATACTCAGGCTACAGATTCACTGGAAGACTTTTTAGGTGATACTAAAGTGTTTCTTGACTTGATGGTTGATCAATCACCAACGGGTGAGCTTGAAGTATTACAAGGTAAATCTGCTTATACTTTTGCAGGCAACTGGAAACTACAAAATGAAAATGGTCTGGATGGCTATCACGTTAGTACCGTGCATTATAACTATGTTTCCACCGTTCAACATCGCCAGCAAGTTAACGCAGCCAATGGCAGTGAACTTGACACACTTGATTATAGTAAATTAGGTGCGGGTGATGCCGAAACGGATGATGGTTGGTTTAGCTTTAAAAATGGACATAGTGTGCTGTTTAGTGATATGCCAAATCCAGCGGTACGTCCTGGTTATGATGTGGTGATGCCTTATCTGCTGGAAAGGTTTGGGGAAAAGCGTGCTAAATGGGCCATGCACCGTTTACGTAACCTCAACCTTTATCCAAGCCTGTTCTTTATGGATCAGATCAGTTCACAACTGCGTATTGTCCGGCCTGTGGCATGGAATAAAACCGAAGTCATCAGCCAATGTATTGGTGTCAAAGGTGAATCAGCGGAGGCACGTCGTAACCGTATTCGTCAGTTTGAAGACTTTTTCAATGTATCAGGATTGGGTACACCAGATGATCTGGTGGAATTCCGCGAACAACAAAAAGGCTTTCAGGGCCGTTTAGAACGCTGGAGTGATATCTCACGCGGTTATCATCAATGGAATTATGGCCCATCACAAAATTCACAAGATCTTGGTATTGAACCCGTGATCACAGGGCGTGAATTTACTCATGAAGGGCTATATGTCAACCAGCATGGTCACTGGCAACGCCTGCTCCTCAATGAACTCAATAAAAAAGCACTTAAGATGCAAGAAGTCACTTTTTTAAATCAATCTGTTACGGATGAGGTGTAACCATGTCTCTAGAACTTCATTTTGCAGTGTCTCAATTCCTTTATAAAAAGGCGGAACTATGTGATCGCTATGATTGGGATGCTTATCTCGAACTCTATGATGAAGACAGCGAATATCATATCCCACAATGGATTGATGACCATCACTACGTTGAAGATCCCAATCAAGGCTTGTCCTATATTTATTACCCCGATCGTTCAGGACTTGAAGATCGTGTGTTCCGTATCCGCACTGGAAAAGCGGCTTCTGCAACGCCTTTACCGCGCACTCAACATAATATTCACAATGTACAAGTAAAGACTCAAGAAGATGGTTTGGTTGAGGCAAAGGTAAGCTGGCGCACGCTTTATAATCGTCAGGGCCTTGAAGGGTGCTTTTATGGTCATGCCACTTATTTACTCCGCCCAACTGAAGATAGCTTCCGTATTCGTCGTCAACACAGCGTATTGCTTAATGACAAGATAGATTCGGTTCTCGATTTCTATCACGTCTAAGGAGAAATACAATGAGTCATTCTGTTGCACTCAACTTTGCCGATGGTAGAACATTTTTTATCGCAGTACAGGAAGACGAATTGCTGTTGGACGCAGCGGTTCGTCAAGGAATCCACCTCCCGCTCGATTGCCGTGAAGGTGTTTGTGGAACCTGTCAGGGGAAATGTGAAACGGGTATTTATGAACAAGAATATGTTGATGAAGATGCATTAAGCGAACGTGATTTGGCTGAACGTAAAATGCTGGCTTGCCAGACACGGGTTAAGTCTAATGCCGCTTTTTATTTCGATCATAGTTCCGAAATCTGTAATGCGGGTGAGGCTTTAAAAATCACCACGGTAGTTACTGCTGTTGAATTGGTTTCAGAAACCACCGCGATCTTGCATCTGGATGCCAGTAGTTTTGACAAGGAACTGAATTTTTTACCAGGTCAATATGCACGTTTACAAATTCCAGAGACTGACGATTGGCGTTCTTATTCATTTGCCAATCGTCCCAATGCCAATAATCAACTTCAGTTTTTAATTCGTCTGCTGCCAGATGGTGTAATGAGTAATTATCTCAGAGAACGTTGTCAGATCGGACAAAGCCTGATGATGGAAGCGCCTTTAGGGAGTTTTTATCTACGTGAAGCTGAACGCCCTCTGATCTTTATTGCAGGTGGTACAGGTTTATCGGCTTTTTTAGGTATGCTCGATAATATTGCCGATCAACCAAATCAACCCTCAGTGCAACTCTATTATGGTGTCAATACAGAAGCCGATCTATGTGAACAAAAGCGTTTGATCGCCTATGCAGAAAAGATCAAAGACTTTAGTTATCATCCGATCATTTCAAGCGCCTCAGAACTATGGCAAGGAAAATCAGGCTATATCCATCAACATCTGGATAAACAACAACTTCAACAACAACGCTTCGATATGTACTTATGTGGCCCGCCACCGATGATCGAAGCCGTCAAATCTTGGCTAGATGAGCAGTCTATCGAAGATTGTTCTATTTACAGTGAGAAATTCTTACAGAGCAATACGGTAAGAACTTAGTTTTAACAACAAAATGCGTGTCATATCTTAAGATATGACACCAACTCACAGCAGGATTAAGCTCAAGATGATTCAAATCTTAATTGAGCAACAAAACTTATTAAATAGCGAAATCATATGATGATTTATTGATTGAATTTGGATATTTTTTCTACGTGGCCTGATTATTTCAGTTTGTGATATCCTGATATTTAAAATAATATGAGTATTTTTAATATAATTATATTATTCAATAAGTTAAACCAATAAAAACAACCAAAAATAAATTGATCATTTTAGTCAGATTTGCTATACATAGAGATAGATCTTAAGGAATAGGATCATATAAAGAGTACAAAGCATGATCAACGCTATCCTTTATTTTTTAAAAAATACTATGACGTTTTTTTTTGATTTGATCACGCCAAACTAGACTAAAAATATGTTGTATCGAGGTATTTTACTTGGTCTATTTTTTGCTTAACTCTTTATATCACTGCCAGCCACTTAAAGTTTTAAGTATTGTTTAATGCAGTTTTAATCAGGTCATCATGTGACATAAAGATTAGCTGTAATAAACAAGCCAGCCAAAAGGAATATTTATGAGTCAGGTCGATCCTACTATGGAATTCAATGGACGTCATTTACAACAATGCCCCATTTTTTCATCGCAAAACTTAGTCTTTCAGCATCAAGACTTGGGCGAAACCTGCAAAAGTGTTGGGCAAATCTTCAAACCGCATCTATTAAAAATCGTACAACAACAAAACGATTTTCACTCATCCATGCACCATCTTAAAGCAGGACGATTATCCATCAGTCGTCTTGAATACAGTGCCGATGTCTATATTGAACCTGACCATTTAGAAAAATTTTATCTGATTCAAATCCCAACACAGGGATATGCAGAAATTGAAATGAATCAACAAAAATTTATTTCTTATCCGCAAGTTGCCTCTCTAATTTCACCCGAACAATCGCTAAAAATGCGCTGGCATGCCAACTCCCCACAGCTGATTCTCAAAATTGATAAAGATGACCTTTTACAGCACTGCCGCCAGCATCTTCCAGACGCACAGCAGCACCCTCCTATTTTTGAACCCAAGCTTGATCTTTCTACCCAAGGTGGTGCTTATTTTTTCCAATTGATGCGTACATTGATGGATGCGCTTGCTTGTGAACAGCATCCTTTGCATCACCCAATGGCATTTAAGCAGTTTGAATCCAGTCTATTTAATGCCCTGATTTACGGCCAAGCCAACAGCTTATTGCATCAAATCGATCAGTACAGAGAAAAAGCCATTTCACCTTATTTTGTCAAACGTACCGAAGCCTATATGCGTGAAAATCTACACGCAAATTTAACCATTGAACAATTGGCTGAACAGGCAGGCGTAAGCGTACGTACATTATTTGCAGGATTTAAAAGCTTTTTAAACACTACTCCAATGTCATATTTAAAAGAGTTGCGTTTTGAACAAGCGCATATGGAACTCCTACAAAATGAGCATGTCTCAGTCACAGATGTCGCGTTTAAATGGGGCTTTAGTCATCTTGGACGTTTTTCTCAGGAATATAAACGTCGTTATGGTGAATTACCCTCTTGTACACGCCGTAGCACCCTTGAACAGCAAGATCTTAGGTTTAAGCCATATTCTTAAACAACCGATGAGATTTAGTTAGAGCTTTTATTCATTATAAATAATTAAAAAACCTATTTAGACGTATCTAAATAGGTCAAGTATATCTGTCAGTATGTTGCCATAGCGTTTCAAATCAGAAGTGATGAATATAGCGTAATTGCAAACGAGTTCCTTCAGGACGATTTTTTGCATCCTGTTCAAAATAGGCATTTGTCACGATATGATCATGTTTAGAAAAGCTATACATCGCCCCCGGTCCAATCGCCCACACTTGTTCACGTGTGCCTGTTAATTTTTCACCCTCTACTTCCGTGTCAGTAATTTGCTTGAGCCAGTAACCATTGATCCCTAAGCGTAATTGTGGTGTAAGCGCATAGTCGGTTGCAAAATTGGCATGGATCGCTTGCCCTGCCTGAATATCATCTGCAAGACCGAAGCTATAATTTGGATCATCATTTTTAAAATTGTACAAATAGTGCAGACGTGTAGAAACCGTCCACTTTGGATTAAACCAATAAGTTGCTGCCCAGTATGGATCAAATGAGACGGCATTATTGCCCGGATTAATATTTTTATTCTGATCATATTTCCCTGTCGGTAAATTGACCTGAAATTCAAAACGTTGTACGAATTTGGGCCCATCTTTGCCCATGACTGGGTCAAACTGGATAAATGGCCCAATCATCAGATCACCAAAACCCCCTTGGGCTTTAATCGCGGCATTATTTAAACCATCATCCATATCCATTTTACTGACAAATGGAATCAGCACATTCAATCCTAACGATGCGTGTTCACCTACACGCACATCGGACAGATAACTAACTTGTTCAACAATGACTTGATAATTTAAGTCGGTCTTGGGTAAAGCTAACCGATGAGCTTGATTGTCTTTTAACTTGTTCGAATCATAATTTTGCAGATACGTTTGAGAATACCACCCCGGCCCAGCAGGCAGTCCACCATCCAGAAAACTGGTCATGCCCAGATTCACTGTCGGCAAGTCATATGCCTGTGCTGCAACCGCTGTTAAGACCACTGTTCCAGCAAGAAAACCTCTTTTGATCACATTATTTTTCATTTTCGATCCCCGAAAAAATCACGATCAAAATTGATCGTGATTGTTGCTGTTAAATACTCAGTTCTGGATGCGCTGCAGCAATACGATACTTGCCCGCATGAAACACCAGAGGCTCACCAATACGATGTTGATAATGTTCAATCTGACCAATAAAAATCAGATGATCCCCACCTTCATATTGATTTACGTTTTTACATACCAATGTTGCCAATACATCTTCTAGTAACGGTAAACCGCGCTCACACTCACGATGTGCAATGTTGGCAAACTTATCCTCTGAACCACGGGCAAAATGCCCTGAAAGTGAGTGATGTTCTTGTGCCAGCATATGAATCGCAAAATATTCGGCCTCAGTAAAATCCAATAAACTTGGTGCAGTCTTTGACAAACTCCATAAAATCAGCGGCGGATCGAGTGATAGTGAAGAAAACGAGTTGGCTGTCATCCCAATTTTTCGACCATCTCGTCCACGGGTTGTAATCACCGTAACCCCTGTAGCAAACTGCCCTAACAGGTTGCGGATTTCTCTTGGATTTTCCGTATCAATCGGTTTTAAATCCAGTTCCTGCGATGTGTTGATATTCATACCATTCACCTTTAACTTTGCTTCCCTGTTAAGCCACTTTTTGACAGCTTTTCGATTCGATAAAACGTTGCGCCTGTTCTGGATCAAACCACCATGGAGCAAAATTGCGTGGATTATCAAAATTATTGGCAATACTCGAAGCAATGGCATGGTTCTGCTCAGCCGCCGCCAAAAGCTCAATCATGTGCGGTTGTGGTGGCAACAATAAACTGTTGGTCCAAGCCACGACTTTTTCGGCATATGCCCAATAACGTTCAAATGTCTGTTGCATCCATTCATCTGTAAATGTTTGATTGTCATGCGCTAAAATGGCATCGAAATAAATTTTGCTACACTTGGCGGCATTGTTTGAACCTTGCCCAGTGATTGGGTCGTTCACCACTAACGCATCGGCCATACCAAAAACTTTACGACCAGATGGCAGGGTTAATATCGGTTTACGCACTCCCGGTGGAAAACGTCCAGATAGATAGCCACCAGCGTCGGTTAATTCAATATTTTCACAACGTGCTGCTTCCCAAGGCACATATTTGTTTAAAATATCTTTACTCATTTGCAAATGCTGTTCTGGTGTTTTTGCATCTTGCCAGCAATCCATCGGACCACCGGGAATGCCTTCAAACACCATAATTTCACAAGCACCTGTAACTGTAAGCGCAGGAAAACAGAAATATTCACCCACTTCTGGAATCACGTTAAAAGTCACACGTGAATACGGCGACATCTGCTTCATACCTGTCACATAGGTCAAGGCAAGCGCGCGTTGTGGCTTATCAAAGCAACTACGCGCTTCATCACGCTCAAACTGTTTAACCACTTCCCCCTTACCTGCGGCCAGTAAGACCAGCTCATATTCAGCAGTGAGCTGTTCCAGTTCCTCTATCCCAACATCTTGAATAATCAACTGACCACCATGACGCTCAAACATTTCCATCCAGTACGGCATCTTGACGCGCTGATCTACCGATTGTGCATAACGCTCCAATCGCGCACTCCATGCAAAGGCAGGCTGTTTTGTTTCTGGGTTGACCAGTGTAAATCCAATCCCTTCAACCGCTGGACATTGCTCTTCCCAAAAATTAAGTCCAACATCACGCTCTGTTTGCAAGGCCGTGTGAAACATACACTGACTCGACATGACCTTACCCTGACGAATTTCATCACCAGTACGGTTGGTGACAATCGTCACCTCATAACCTGTGTCTAATAATCCTAAACCGAGCTGCAATCCAGATTGACCCGCTCCTACTATAGCGATACGACGCATCATGGTTCTCCCATATTTTTTAATTCATTGAGTGTTTTAAATGTTTGATTTGCTATCACGCTTCATCGGCTAAACGTGGAATAGCTGGTTGATTCCTTTCAGGCCCCATGACGGAGTAACCACCATCGACGGCATAATCTGCGCCTGTCACAAAACTTGCGGCTGGCGAGAGTAAAAACAGCACCACATTGGCCACCTCTTCGGGATGACCTAGACGTCCCAGTAAATGGTAGTCAGCTGCTACGGCATCAGCTTTGCTTCGGTTATTGCCACTGACTTCGGCAATCACCCGTGACCATGTCCAACCAGGTGATACTGAATTAACTCGTACCCCATCTGCTGCAAAATCCATCGCCATGGACTGGGTGAGTTGTCGCATCGCTGCTTTTGAAACGGGATAAAGCCAGCGTCCTGTTTGCGCAAATTTGGCGGAGATCGAGGTGAAATTGACAATCGCACCATGCTTGGTTTTTAAATCCTCATAAAACGCACGGGTCAGTTCGACTGCTGAAAGCAGATTAATATTCAATGCTTGTAACCAGTCTTCACGTGAGGATTTAAAGCCATCATCCAGATAGGTACAGGCCAGATTGACCAAATAATCAACTTTGCCAAAGCTGTCGTGAATTGTTTTCACTGCGTTTACAATCGCCACATCACTGCTTAAATCAGTTTGAATAAATTGCGCCTGCCCGTGCATGGCATCCGCCACTTGCTGTCCTTGTTGGTCAATATCCAGAATAATGACTTTTGCACCTGCATCGACCAATGCTTGAACTACGGCCTGACCAATCAGGGTTGCGCCGCCACTGACCACAGCGATTTTCTGATTCAATTGAATATCCATATTCCACTCCTAATAGTTAAAACGATTTGCCTTCGCTGCTTGACCAAGACGGCATGAGGGTATTGGATGGCAAATCTTCATCCAGTAGTTTTTGAGCAGTTTCTACACCAGCAACAGGTAGTCCTTTAGGATTGAGTAATCCAATTTGAACCAGAACGGATGCCTGATCCCAGTAGATATGTTCATGGCAGAGTTTTGGGCCACGGAACTGGATCACACCCAACATTGGAATTTCAACATACTTTCCTGTTGGCGCGACGCCCGGCAGTAACCAGTCAATTTCACTGTCATGGGTAAAACTCATAATGAATTCATCCACCACCTGTGTTGAGCCGACGGTGCGTGAGATCGACGTGATCTTCATATCTTTTGGATTTTGATGAACGAAGTGATATTGATAAAAGCGGGCAAGTTGGCTATATCCCACACCACCTGTCAATGTTGGAATATGATTAACATAGGGTTGCGCCACCATGGTTGCCATAGTGGCAGGTACATCGCGTGTATCAAATTCATAACGGATATGCGCTTCCCAAAGTGCAACCAAATCATAGACTGGTCCGATACTTTGATGCAGTGCGGTAATACTGCGTTCATGAGCAAAACGTGCGGAAGGTTTGTGATAATGTTCGCTGTTTGGTCGGGCAAAGGCATGATCTACACCCTCATAGACATAAGCCTGAACATTGCTATATTGGGCGGCAGCATCCAGAATCTTTTGGCGTGCCTCTGGCGGTGTAAACTTGTCTAATTCAGCAATATGTAAAACTACTCGCCCTTGGGCATTTTCAAGTTCATCGAGTGTCTTCTCGATTCCTACCCCGTAATACCCCACTGCACAGGCCACTTCAGGAATACGACAACCTGCCAGATACGCCAGTTTTCCACCCAGACAATATCCCACGACACCTAAGCCTGCAGTGGCATCGCAACTCTCCAAAGTTTTGAGAAAATTCAAGCTATCTTGAATATCTTCGACACCTTGATCTTCATCATAGTGTTGATAAAGCTCGAAGGCTTTTTGAAAATCTTGCTCGGTATAACCCAGTTCAATGCGGGGTGCAGTACGCCAGAATAAATCTGGAACCAATACGGTATAGCCTTCCTCAGCCAAAAAATCAGCCTTGATACGCATTGCTGCATTCACACCAAAAATTTCCTGACACAGTACAATTCCAGGCCCTTTTCCGCCCTCTGCAATTGCCAAATACCCAGCAAATGATTTCCCTGTTTGGGTTTTTACTTCAATATATTGACCTGACATTTCATCCACTCCAGACCTAACCGTTAGCGTTATCATGTCTGTGAAAGGTATTTAACGTCTGTCCAAAATCTGCGAGGATTATCCAATCAGTGCGGAATACTGTGAAAGATGAAAATTCAATGCATAAAAATTTTTTTAGAAATCATTAGATCTTTTTCATAAATCAAAAATGAGCATATTGAGCGAATCGTTTTGATATTGAAATTACCTTTGGGCTGAGGCGAGGATGAGAGGGCTTTTATGTTGAATTATGGTTTTAATAAGGACTTATGATAGAAGCTGATTGCCACTTTTTATAAATATCTTGTCATCTACTATTCTGAACAACATTATCTTAAACAAGATTTTGCTCACCACATCAATAAGCCATAGTTAAATAAGTAAATCTGCAATTTTGCAAAAGTTCTCAATAGAACTCATTGTTAAAGTCCATCTCTCTCAGCAATACATTGCAACAATACCCTGTTGTTCAGTAAGCTATGTTCAACGCTACATGTAATGCACGCTTCTGTGCGATTCGTCCCAACTTCTATAAAGCTGATTCTACCAAGCTGAGTGAATATATTAGACATGGTTTCTGATTTATTAAATTCTAATATGCACCTTGCATTTTCTGACAACAATCAAGTTCGTGTAGTAACGACTTTTTCTGAACTTGTAAATACGACATTTCAAGGCGAGATAAATGCTATTTGTTGGAACAGAGATTTGCTGGGTGATTTTAAAGAAATTGTGTCTAAACTTGAATTAAAAGAAAATATTATCGAAGTTTCCACTGAAGATCTTTTAGCACTACAACTTTCAGAAAAAGGTATTCTGGCAAGGGACATCATCTTAAGCGATATACAACTATTAACTGATTTCGGCGCTTCGCCTTCACTGAATTTACTTAAACATTATGAACGGGACCAAGATCTGGATTTCATTTCTACAGATGTATATTCGTATCATGTTGATCGTTCGCCCATTGAAACAGATACTTTTTTATGTACCTATCATGGCGCTGCCAGTGACATCATCTCCAATGATCAAGTGGAACAAAAAATTTTGATCCCAGAAATCAGGGAACAGCTTAAAGCATTACATGACGGTCCTGAAACGGAATTTGAAACCTTTCTACAAGAGTATTTTTTTGATCTGCATTATCAGCCGAAACCCAACTCAGAATCTGTAAATTTAGGCACAGGATATCTTTGGCGCTTAGCAGTAGATCATCCAACCCAACAGGTTTTACCTTGCGTTCATCGAGCGCCCGTTGAAAAGGATGGCGAGTATAGGTTGTTGTTGATTTGTTAGATCATGATTTAATCAATATAGAGGGCAATTTGATAAGAATTTAGAAATTCTTATGGTTAATCATTTTTAATATTTTTTTCGCTTTATGTCTTACTTTTTGACTATATCTAACTTTATTTGAAAATACTTGATTCAAATATTCAGAAAAAAAATCAAAATTTATTGGATTGGTTTCTTTAAGCCAAGTTAATGAATGATCCACCCAATATTCTGACCCAATTAAGAAACCAGCTTCAATTAACTTAATTTCAGGAAATACTAACCATTTTTGTAAGTCTCCAATCTTTTCTATAATTTTTTCTCTGCCGACCTCTAAAAAAGGTAGCAATGAAAGTATAACGCCATGATTTAAAATATTGATTTCAAAGTATTCATTTTTAATATTAATTTCCCAAGTATTTAAGTCATTATAATGTAAATAAATATCTTCAGATAAAGCGTAAACTCTCATTTTATTTCCACATCTCTCTAGCTCAAACAGCACGAGTAAATTTAATTGTCGATGGATTATGCATCATATTTTTACTCGATTCTTAGTTTCACTTGGATTCTCTCCAAATTCTTCACGATATTCATGTGAAAAACGGCCCAAGTGATTAAATCCCCAATCAAAAGCTAATTTTGAAATGGAAATATTTTTATCCATAGAGGTACTTAAGGTCTTATAGACTTGTTGTAAACGATATCTACGTAAAAAAGTCAAAGGACTTGTTCCATAGTACTGCTGAAATTCAGCATATAATTTAGACTTTGATACGCCAGCTAATCTTAGCAAATCTTCTGCACGAATCTCTTCGTGGGCATACTTCTGAATATAGTCGCACACCTTACGTAAGTATTCTGGCGCTTGTTGATCAGATAAGGATCTTAACAAGCTCGAATAATTATTTTCTTGCGAGAATAATAAAGCTTTAATCAGAAAATTTTCATAATCCTCTGACCAAAGTTGTAAGCCCTGCATACTTTTGTATTGAGATCGAAGCAACAAAAAATGATCAATATTTTGCCACCACATCCCGATACCCTGATCAATCTTCAAACTCATTTCAGGATTGAAAACCACGGGCTCTTCAACAGACCGACGTAGTAATTCGCCTAACACCTTCTGCATACTTTTTTCAGGAATAACCACTTGATATTTTTTACAATCTTTATCAATCGCTAAATCTTGTAAATCTGCATTAGATAAAATTAGGCCTTTATCAGCACTGGAAATATAATTGGTGCCATTGATTGCTAAAGTCTGCTTACCTTGAATCGGCAAGCTAATACTATATGCCCTTAAATTAGACGTGTTAATGAGTACATTTGCACCATAGCTGATCTTACCGATCGCCATACGCTTGTGGGGTAATCGAATCCCTTCATAATGAAAATCCAAGACATTTCGACCGCATGTATCTAAGTGATGCTCCCCACATATTGAGGACATTAAACTGTGTGCAAATTCTGCCTGACGGGAATAGTGATTTAGATCCATCTCTTGGCTTAGTGATAACATATTCTTTTCACCTAGCTAACGCTCAATACTTGTTAAGGGGCAAATTACGTGCCAATTCCTTTACTTAAAATATTAAGCTCTGTTTATCCATAAACAATGTAGAAAATCAATTTTGTATCTTTCTTTATAACAAATTTAATTGAGAACTTATATACTATTTGAGTATGAAATTATTACTAAAATAAGTCCCCTTGCAAAAGGTCTCCAGCGTTTAAAAATCTGACTACAACATAAAAAATATTATTTTCTTTAGCTTGTGATTAAAAATATAAGCATAGATATTAAGATATCCAAAAAACTAGAATTCCCATCATCTATATTGTTTATTTAAGCTATCTTCAACATAATGAAAAATTATGAGGCTATTGACTCTAATTCACCTTAACTTGTAGCGATACTCAATATAACCTGCAATACTTATCATTATTTATTAAAGCTTACATCTAATAATCAAAATTATTTAAAATAATTCGACCTCTATTGAATAAATCAAAAAATAAGCATGTTAAGAAAATCATACTGCTATTCAAAGTGCCTTCTCCACTTTAAAGAAGGCTAGAATGATAGGTTTAATATAGATTTATGCTTTAAAAAAACTTATGCAAGAAAACTACTGATGATTACCATTGATAACGAAGTCTAAATAAATGCAGATCAGGCGTTGCTTTACTATCACTGGTATATAATCGTTCATAGTCAAAACCAATACCATAATTAAAGCGCAATGCCATACCTACTCCCAAATCGCGTCTTGAAAAATCCTCACCTTGAGTATATTTAATATGATCACCCATAACATAAGGTTGTATCGATTGAATACCATAATTTTGCACTTTAAACTTATATCCTGCATAGTATTCAATACCATAAGCTTCAGTATCCAAATAATGTTCTACGCCATAAGGTGCTGGCTGATTGCGCGCAAGATTATTCGGCACTAGGTTTTTATACCATCCTGCTCCCACTCCCCACATCCATTGACCATCAAAATAATATAAAGCTGTAGCGATTACATGTTGAGATAGATCATGATTATCTTGTGAATCAGATAAACTGACTTGATTATGTTTATAAGAAGTTCCCCAATGTAAATTTTTGCTCAAATGAACATCGGTTGCGATCTCTTCACCTGATTTCAACTTATATTGGAAGTTGTTCAGTGAGGTTTCATCTCCAAATAAATACGCTGCATAAAAATCAACATATTGATTTTTCTTTTCATAACGTAATGTTTTACTTGAAACTAATGTACCATCATGAAATGAAAAAGGACTCCACGTAGAAACTTGACCTAGCATATCGTAATCCCAAAGATCTGTTTTTACTCCAACGACATCATGGTAAATACTATACATTTTGCCAAACTTTAATGTGCCATATTGAGAATTTTCCATACCCACATATGCTTGAATCGTTGTGAACTCTTCATCATTCTTAGCATAATGACCATCCCAATCCAAGATTTTTGGTAAATTAAAATAATTTTGATACCCTGCAATTAAATGTGTATTTTCATCCAATTTATAATCAAGATCTAAATACATACGGCTCGCAGCACTATAACCATTTCTACGATATTTTTGACTTTGATTGTTGGCATTATATTGATCAAAGTTTAAAGCTTGTAAGCGCATGCTCCCATGTGTTTTAACTGTAAAACTATCTTGATCAGAAAAAATTTGATCTTGGTGGATCAGCTCAACTTCAGCAGATACTGTTGTTGCATTTAGTATTACCCATGTGGAACACACAATTTTTAATGTTCTTTTTAACATTTCTACATCCTTGTCATTCAGATTTAAATCGTTAGACTATCCTTTCTAACCATAATGAAATTTATAACAATTAAATATTATCCGTGTATTTCAATGTAATATGAAAATTATGATTAAAATTGTTTAAACTTTTTACTTACTCAATTCAGAACATCAACAATCATAATATTAAAGATCACATTTACGGCAAAATACTCAAAGTATCAAAATTTTATAATTACTCATATTACTATAGTTTTTTAATAATTTATTCAATAATCTCTTATTAATGTTCATATTAGTTAAACCTAATATCACATTTATTAGAAATTTTAGAAAAATATATTAATACGACCTTAGGATTATCTCATCGATTTTATGTGTTATTAAAAACCAAATTTCTCTTGGTTTATTCTCTTCAAAAAAACCGAAATGGATAACCAATTCGGTTTTAGATTGCATATCGTCATAAAACTATTTTTTATGAGTATTCCCTTGATTCTGGATAAATTCAGCAATATTAATTACATCAAGATCCTCACTCGCATGGACAGGACCTTTAAACTCACGCCCTGCTGTTGTTTGTAGATATTCACTATTAATTTTTTCATTATCGGGCCAAATATGGTTCAATACCAATCCCTTAGCCCCCATTTTCGTAGCAAATGCACCCACACCTAAGGTTGCTTTACGATTACGAGGATCTGTTCCTGAAATAATCGCTGTATGACCATCTAAAATCTGTGTCGTCATGGTTTTTTCTAAAGGTGTACCTGCAAACACTGCTACGGCTGCATTTACATCCATCACTTCATTAATCAAAATATCGGTATTTTTACCCAAACGAAGTAAATTTTCATTTGGAGCAGTATCACCACTAAATGTGACCGATCCATATTTAGTATCGAAGCGATAAGACCAAGCTGGATATACCAGTGGATGCTGAGCCAATGCTGCTGTCACTTTTACATAATCATCTTGATAGACCTGTATCGGATTCATCACAGGTGACATATTGCTAGGACTGGCATTTTTAGGTGCAGGTAATGCCATAATATTTAACATCCCTTGACCATTTGTTCCTGTTAAATCTCGTGGATGATCATCTGCACGACGTACTGTGTGAATTGCATTATTCATATCATAAGCATTCGCAGCAAAATGCAGCTGCATTAATTCTTTAATGCCTGGCGTTGGGTCCTCAGCATGGATTAATTTAGTATTTGGTAAATGACCAAATCCAGCATCATCACCTAATTTACCATTCGAGTCAGCACGATCTGGTCCAACCAATGCAATTTCTTGTTTGCCATATTTCCAGTTAGGGAAGTTAACATTCACAAATGGATAGAGATCATCCACATGATCAGAGTGCAAGTGTGTAATAAAAATCCCACGCACATCGCCAAAATTCAGACCACTTTCATAAAAGCGTTGTACCAAACCTGATCCTGCATCAATAACATAGACTTGACCATCTACAACCAGTGCTGTTGATGTCGCAGCCCTTAGACTTGGGAAAGGTCCTGCTCTAGTCCCCAACATAACAAGATACATACCATCGCGTGGCGGTGGAGTCGCTCTAACTCGTTTAGCTTGACGCTGCAAATAACTCGGTGTCGCACTCTTTAAACTCTTTGATTGTGTATCAGTACGATTAAAAGCTTGTTCATCTGCTGCAAAACTCAATTGGCCAATAAAACAAGTTGAAATAGCAACACACAAATATTTTTTTAAATTTTTCATATTAATTCCCTTTATATAAAACAGTCTTTAAAAATCACAGCACATCATTTTCTGTAATTTCATCCATTACGGTATTTTCAAAGCAAAACTATTGAGTTAATAGCGTTAGTTTTCTATTAATCTCAGCCAGAAAGAGAGTCCTTCACTTAAGGTTTTACATTTTACTCATCATAATTTTAACAATCATTTTTGAACAATCTTTCTAATTTTTAGGTTAATTACAACGATATTTTGAATAAAATTTAAATAATAATGAAAAATCACTCATTATATTCTATTTTATAGATCCCATCCTATTCACTGGGTCTAGCTAACATTATGCTACTCACCTATATAAAAGCTTAATGTCATTAGACCTCAATAAATTGCTTGATGTTTAACATGCTCTCTTGCATTGTTATAAGACTATTCCTTATCACCTATTCCACGATTTAATAGACAGTGAATTGTTTTAATATTATTCCATTCGTTCAAGAAATTTTCTTTTTAAACCAATAAACTATTAATAACACCATTAAAAATGGAATACCAAACTGCAATGTTGATTTAAACTCGTCGGTAAACCAAGTTGTAATCATAATGCTAAATATACTGACGAAACCTAGTACAGAAATAAGTCGACTTGCTGGAATTTTAAATTTCAGTACCGTTTGATGGCTTGCAAGATGTTTTCGGAAAAAAATATGTGTTACAAAAATACTTCCCCAAGTAAATAATGCACCAAACATGGAAAGTGCAATCATGATAGGAAATGCTGACTCTGGATTAATGCTATAAACTACACTCGCAACTCCAATCCCTATAGCAGACAGCATTAATGCATTTATAGGCACACCATTGCTGCGGATTTTTCCAAAGATTTTTGGAGCATCTCCTGCACGTGATAAACTAAAAAGCATACGGGTTGAAATGTAGAGCATGCTGTTCATCGCTGAAAGTGCGGCCACAACAACAATAGCGTTTAAAATACTGTCCGCATATGGGATACCGACCAGTCTCATGACTGTAACAAACGGACTAGTTGCATCTTTTCCAATCAATTCAGTCCATGGTACTAGCGTCACAATTAAAAATAGTGACAGTAAATAGAATAGAATCAACCGTACAGCCGTACTCTTAAACGCATATTTTACCGCTTTTTCTGGATCAGCAGCTTCACCTGCTGCCACAGCAATCATTTCAATACTAAGATAACTAAAAATAGAAATAATGACACCAATCCAGACCCCACTAAAACCATTTGGGAAAAATCCCCCATGATCAGTTAAATGAGCCGTGATATGGCTTTGCTCAGTATTTTGCGTGAGAATTCCAATTGCGAGTAATATAAATACAATAATGGCAAAAATCTTAATGGTAGAGAACCAATATTCAACCAGTCCAAAGGCTTTAACACTATAAGCATTAACCGCGAGCAAAGTCCCTGAGAAAAACATGATCCAGAACCAAGCATGAACATCTGGAAACCACATTTTCATATAATCAGCGACAGCGGTAATTTCAGTACCAACAGCAAGAACCATACAAGCCCAATAACTATAACGCACTAAGAACCCAGCTAATGGACTAATATAGTGTTCTGCATAAGCTCCAAAAGATCCTGAGGTCGGGTGCTGAACCGTCATTTCTGCAAGACATGCCATCAGTGCAAAAGCGATTAATCCACCAATAGCGTAACTGACAATAACTGCAGGACCCGCATAACTAATCGCAAACTTACTTCCCATAAATAAGCCAGTACCAATCGCACCACCAATGGCAATCATACTCATTTGCTTTGCAGTCAATTTTTTATGTAGGCCCGATTCCCTAGTTTGAATTTCATCAAAATTATTCATAAACCCCTCCTGGGTAAATGTATTTTTGTTTATAAAGCAACTTAGATTAAGTGACTTGCCCGCGAACTTGATATTCGCTGTTCTCCCATTCACCTAATATCATGACTTGCTTTAGGTGCTGTACAGCATCCCAAATATCAACAAAACTGAGATATAAAGGGGTGATTCCAAAACGCAATACTTCAGGCTCTCGATAATCACCTATTACCCCGCGCTTAATTAAAGCTTGGATAATCTCATAACCAAATTGATGTTTATAACTCACATGACTACCACGATGTTTATGAACAACTGGGGTAATCATTTCGAATCCAAAGTCAGTACATTCTTGCTCGACTAAAGCCATAAATAAATCTGTCAGCTTTAGCGATTTTGTTCGAATTTTCTCCATGCTGGTATTGAGGAAAATATCTAAACCACACTCAATGAGACTCATTGAAATAATACTTTGAGTGCCACATAAATAACGACGAATACCTACTGCTGGTTCATAGTTTTGAGCCATATCAAAAGGTTTGTTGTGCCCCCACCATCCAGATAAGGGTTGCCAGAACGTATTGTGATGCTTCGGATTAACCCAAAGTAAAGCTGGAGAGCCAGGGCCACCATTTAAATATTTATAAGTACATCCAATCGCAAAATCACTATCTGTCTGATTTAATTCAATCGGAACAGCACCAACAGAATGACAAAGGTCCCAAATAATCAAAGCACCTTGAGCATGAATTTTTTGGTTAATTTCGTTCATGTCATACAAATAGCCAGTACGATAATTCACATGTGAAAGCACCACCACAGCAACATCGTTTTGATTTAAGAGTACATTTAAGTCATTTTCGTTTTCAATTAATTCCAAACGATAGCCTTGATGAATAAGATCCAAAAATCCTTCAATGATATAGATATCCGTTGGAAAGGCATCCTTCTCAGCAATAATTACTTTACGTGAAGCATCCTTTTCTGCTTGAATTTTCACAGCTGAAGATAAGACCTTAAAAAGGTTTAATGTCGTTGAATCGGAAATAACCGTTTCACCAGCATTTACACCAATTAATTCAGCAACTTTATCTCCCAAACGCGTAGATAATCCCCACCAATCTGCGGTGTTCCAGCTATTAATCAGGTCATTGCCCCATTCTTGAGAAATAACGTGTTGTGCTAAATCTAATGATTTGGCGGGTCGAGCACCTAATGAATTACCATCAAGATAAATAACATTTGTTGGAAGTGAAAATTCGTTTTTAAATTGTGCTAGTGGGTCTTCTTTATCCCAAACTTGACATTGTTCACGTGTAATCATGTTTTCTCCTTATGGAAATCGTCCTTTATTTAGTTAAATATTATCATGATGAAAATATGATTTATTCGATAGTATCTAGTCATTTTCTTATATTTTGATATATAATTCTAATTAAATGGATTATATTTGAAGGATATCCCATCATGGATTTAGATGTTATTGATCTTAAAATTCTAAAACTGTTGCAAGAAGATGCACGCTTAAGCAATCAAGATCTGGCTGATCTTGTGCACTTATCTGCTTCTGCATGTCATCGTAGAGTAAAAATTTTGGAATCAAATGGAATTATTGAAAAATACCAAGCGAAAATAAATTATGCAAAATTGGGTATCAAAATAGAGGCAATGGTTGAAATCAAGTTGGCTCATCTTACAGATGAAGATCATCACACCTTTATGACTCAAATTAGGGATTTTGATGAAGTAATCAACGTTTATATTATTACTGGCGAATCCAACTATGTATTGTGGGTGGCAACAAAAGACCTAGATTCTTTTTCACAATTTATCATCAACAAACTCAATAAAATTAAAGGTATTATGAATATAAATTCGAAGATCGTTTTGAAAAAAGTGGTGCAAAAAAGTTTGATTTAAAATTTACTTAATTGTTGATCATAGCGACTATCTAGCAGAAAGGGTTCAGTAACGCCCTATCATATATGGTTTAGTTAAATACCTATTAAAACCATGAATCAAAGTAATTTTTAAATTTTTTAAAGAATATTCTAAGGTATGTAATTTTTAAACGACCAAAAGCCTCCGTCTAATGAGCTTGAGTATTTTTTTAAGGAGTTCCATTTACTCATTTAGAATATTGTGAACCTTTTTACGTATATTTTGTATTATTTTCTATCGTTTATTTTTTTAGCATGATGTTTGATCAGCTGAAACACCTAACTGGCTTCCATAGCATGCGACGTTATTTCTTCTAGTTCTAGAAAAAATATAAGATGAACTTTTCAAATTAAACCCAATCGACAATCATGATAAGTGCCAAATGGTATCTGTTAACAGTTTGACTTCCTCAATATCATGAGTCACATATAACATAGGAATTTTAATCTCATTCTTTATTTGTTGAAAGAATGGAATAATTTCAGCTTTATGCTCTGCATCCAATGCAGATAAAGGTTCATCTAATAGCAGAATATTCGGCGAATATAAAATCGCACGCCCCAATGCCACGCGTTGTTTTTCGCCTCCAGAGAGGTGTATTGGCATCCGATCAAGTAGATGGCTTAGCTTTAATAATTCAATGATATAGTCCAACTCAAATTGGCGTCGCTCAACATCAATTCGGTTATATCCAAACTTTAAATTTCCCATAACATTTTTATGTGGGAATAATTGGGCATCTTGAAAGACTAACCCCACACGGCGTTTTTGAGTGGGGATATTTATTTTTGTTTCATGATCAAACCAAGTATCTCGGTTCACTTTGATCCAGCCTTGTTGTGGCGTATGTAAGCCAGCTATCGCATTTAAAATGCTGGTTTTACCTGAACCAGAATGTCCAAATAATCCCACAACACTTTCATCAGACTTAAATTGCTGATTTAAATTAAATTTATTAAATTTCAGGGTTATTTTAAAATCGAAATGCATTACGTTAACTCTGTTTTTTCTTTTGATAGCGGTGAAACCACTGTGCAAACCATAATGCCAAAAATGCCACAGTCAATGAAATCATAATCAGACGTTGCAATGCATGATTCATATCAGGCTGTTGCATCAAACTATACATCGCAAGGGGTAAAGTTCTGGTTTCACCTTCAACATTTCCCACAAAAGTAATTGTTGCGCCAAACTCTCCTAAACTACGACAGAAACATAAGATTGCACCAATTAAAATACCGCTACTCGCTAAAGGCAAGGTCACATGCAGAAATGTTGAAAATGCAGATGCACCCAAAGTTTTTGCAGCCATTTCTAGCTTTTGATCAACAAGTTCAATCGCCAGACGAATCGATTGGACCAATAATGGAAATCCCATCACTGCCGAAGCCAAGACTGCACCTTTCCAATTAAATGCAAAATCTAGGCCGAACTCCGTTAAATATTTCCCTAAGAAGCCTCGATTACCAAAAACTTGTAAAAGTAAAAAACCTGGCACAACTGGCGGTAACACCAAAGGTAAAAAAATCAATGTTTCAAATAATGATTTTCCGAAAAAATCTTTACGTGCCAAAATCCAGCCAACGATAATGGCTGGAATCAAGCTAAAAATCAGACAAAAACCAGCAACTTTACAAGAGAGTTTTAAAACTTCAATTTCTGCTGGTGACAGTACATCAAACATAACCGATTTCTAATTGAGAACGCTAAAACCATATTTCTTAAATATGGTTTTAGCTTCATTGCTTTGTAAATATTGATAAAACTTAACAGTTTCAGGGGTCGGTTTTACCATCCCCATTGGGTAAACAATCGGTGTATGCGTGTTTAACGGAAACTCAGCAATAACCTTAACGTCTGGACTAATTGCAGCATCAGTTAAATAAACAATCCCCACATTACATTCCCCACGTGCCACAAAATTCAGTGCAACGCGAACATCTTCTGCTTGAACTAAACGCGGCTGAATTTTTTCCCACCACTGCAATGAGGTCAAAGCTTGCTTTGCATACTTTCCAACAGGAACACTTTTGGTATCGCCTGTACAAAGCTTGCCTTTAAATGCAGTAGTTGGGTCAAATGACGGGGTCATTTTGAATTGTATGTTTTGATTTTTCGGGCTAATCAATACCAAACGATTACCAAGTAAATTCTTTCTATTTTTAGGATTAATCAATTTTTTATCTTGTAAATAATTCATCCACTGCTCATCGGCAGAGATAAATAAATTGGCTGGCGCCCCTGCTTCAATCTGTTTTGCCAGTGTCGATGAACCTGCATAAGATGTTTTAATTTTTATATTATTTTTCTTTTCATATTTTTGATCTAGTTCTGCTAGAACATTGGTTAAACTGGCTGCAGCATAAACTGTGATTGTATCTTCTGCATAAGCATGGCCCATGGCAAGCAAACTTAAACTAAATAAAAATTTTTTCATCGACATCTTCCTTTGAATAACAAAAAATTGATCGCTAAGCATTACTGACTATAAAGGACGAAACCGTCACCCCGACAAAAGCTTGCCAATGTGAGACCTGAAGCTTGTGCCATCTCTATTGCCAGACTGGTAGGCGCAGAAATTGTTGCTAGTAATGCGATATTTAATACAACACACTTTCTAATCAGTTCATAACTTGCTCGACTGGTCATCACCACAAATCCTTTTGACAAATCAAAGTTCTCTGCTGAGATATGGCCCAGTAATTTATCTAGCGCATTATGTCGTCCAACATCTTCAAAAATAGCATGAATGATCCCCTCCACAACCCAAGCAGCAGCATGAGCTCCGCCAGTCACAGCGGTAATCTTTTGCTGGTTTTTTAATTGTTTGATTGCGTTAGGAATTTCTCTTAACCATTCTGATTGAATTGTAGAACTAATTTTTGGTAATGAAAATTGAAGTTGTTGAAGACTTTCTATACCACATAAACCACATCCTGTTCTACCAATCAGCATTCTGCGGTGTTGTTTTAATGCCATAAAAGCTTTTGATGAAATTTTCATCTCAACCTGTATACCAAAATTGTTGTGAATAATATCAAGCGAGTAAAGTTCTTTTAAACTTGCAATTATTCCTTCAGAAAGGCTAAATCCTTTTGCGAATTCAGCGATATCAGTTGGTGTAGCCATCATCACAGCATGAGATATACCGTTATAAACCAATGCGATAGGATATTCTTGAACAACCTGATCAAACTGAACATCTGTTTTATCTTGATCAAATCGTGTAATTTGAACTGACGCATAACCTGAAAATTGTGGTTCCAACTTGAGCTTTCCTTACAATTTAGGATAGCAACCATAGGTTACTATCCAATTTCACGTTTCCTGCAATAAACCAGTAAATAATTAAATCTCAACCTTTTTTTCTGCATTCTCAGGATCGACTTCAGTAAATAAATTGAAGTGCTCAGGTGCATCTCCAGCATGTAAAATAACAGGAACACTTTTTGAAGCTGGAATCTTGGCATATTGATCATGACTTGAAAGCGCAACCAGTGGATTGGTTTCAGGATAATAAGCGGCCAGACTTCCTGGTGGAATGTTATAGGGAACGATTCGGAAACTTTTCACGACTCTTTTTACCCCATCAGAGAATACACTTTCAATATCAACCCATTGATCAGCAACAAAACCGGCTTCATCAATATCTTGTTGATTTATAAATAATACACGGCGCTGGCCAAACACACCTCTATAGCGGTCATCAAGACCGTATAAGGTCGTATTGTACTGATCATGCGAACGAATCGTCATTAAAGTGTAGACTTTGCTCTTCGTATACTGGGCAGAAAATTGATTTTCTTGATCGTTATAGACTTGGGTTAATGGCGTAACGAGGAATTGTGCTTTACCCACGGGGGTATTCCAAACTTTAACATTGGCAGGATGAATAAGATGGAAACCACCTGGTTGATAAGCTCGCCCATTGAAATCTTTAAATTCCTCAAAAACCTCTTCAATAGAATCACGAATACGATCATAGTCCTCAACATACCAACGCCATTTAATTTTAGAGTCAGGTAACGTCGCTTCAGCCATTCGTGCAACAATATCAGGTTCAGAAAGCAAGTTCTTTGATGCAGGTTCATTGCGCCCAGCGGATAAATGAACATTACTCATTGAATCTTCAACTGAGATCGCCTGATTCCCTTTCAATTGTTTATCCAGCTCGGTACGACCTAGACATGGAAGAACCAAGGCGTCTTTACCACATACGAGATGGCTACGATTGAGTTTTGTTGCAATATTTACCACCAGTGAGCAGCGTTTTAGCGCTTCTTGAGTATATGGGGTGTCAGGTGTGGCAACTGCAAAATTCCCGCCTAAAGCAATAAAAACTTTAACATCGCCTTCATACATCGCTTTAATAGTTTCTACCACACCATAGCCATGTTTGCGTGGCGATTTAATGTTAAAAACACGATCAATATCATCCAGCATTTTTTCACTTGGTAATTCATTGATCCCCATGGTCCGATCACCCTGCACATTACTGTGCCCACGAACTGGACATAGACCTGCTCCAGGACGACCAATCTGTCCTTTCGCCAAAAGTAAATTAGCCAACATATGAACATTTGCAGTGCCATGTCTATGTTGTGTTATGCCCATTCCCCAACAAAAAATTGAACGCTCAGACTCACAAAACATTTTAGCAATTGATTCTAAGTTTTCTGGAGAGAGACCTGAATACTGATAAATATCACGCCATTCTGTTCGGTCAACTTCTTTTAACATTTCATCAAAGCCAACAGTATTCTCAGCAATATACTGCCGATCAAATACCCCCGTTTTACCTGCGAGTATTGCCTGTTTATCCCATTCATGAAGATGCTTCATCATACCTAACAGAAGCGCATAATCTCCGCCAATTTTCGGCTGAAAATAAAAGCGACTAATAGGCGTACTGCCATTCGTCATCATCTCAATTGCTGCTTGAGGATCCTGAAAACGCTCTAATCCACGTTCTTTGATTGGATTAATCGCAATAATATTTCCACCTCTACGCGATACTTCACGTAAAGTTCCTAACATTCGAGGGTGGTTGGTACCAGGATTATGCCCAAAGCTAAATACGGTATCCGCTTGATCAAAATCATCTAAAGTAACGGTACCCTTGCCAAGCCCAATTGAATCCTTCAAACCAATACTGGTGGTTTCATGACACATATTTGAACAATCAGGGAAGTTATTTGTTCCATAACTTCTGACAAATAACTGGTACAAGAAAGCCGCTTCATTGCTTGCCCGACCAGATGTATAAAATGCTGCCTGATCTGGATGATCCAAAGCTTGAAGATGTTGAGCGATAAGCTTAAATGCATCATCCCAAGAAATTGGGACATATTTATCTGTAGCCGCGTCATAACGTATTGGATCTGTGAGTCGCCCCAAATCTTCGAGGTAAAAATCATTTTGCTCAGCTAACCAACTCACCGTGTGATGCGCAAAAAATTCGGGAGTAACTCGTTTACAGGTTGCTTCGAATGCAACAGCTTTTGCACCATTTTCACAAAAGTTAAATGCGTGCGTATCTTTTTTTTCAGGCCATGCACAACCAGGACAGTCAAAACCTGTCGGCTGGTTAATATTCATTAATGTAATTGAGCCTTTGGCAAAGACTTCTTGCCTTTTTAAATTTCTAGCAACACTCAACAAAGCGCCCCAACCACCAGCTGGGTGCGTATAGGGTTCGATACGCGCGAAATTGGTATTCTCCTGAATATGGCGTTCTTGGCCTTCTGTTTCAGGTTTATTTTGTTCTAAATCGTTCATTTGAGTGCCCTCTTTAATGGCTTATCTGATTAAAAAAATCAGCTCAAGAAAAAATTCATTTACTTTGCATGGTAACTTTTCATAATATTTATTCATCATTCTTATAACTTTAGCTGCTTAATTTACAACGGCTTAATGAGAATGTGAATTCAAATGAAGATGTTTATGTGCAACATCATCATCTTTTCGGATACAACAGCCAGCGACATATTCACTAGAACCATCTGAGTAAAACTCTTCCTTCCAGACTGGAACTTCATGTTTTACACGTTCTACAGCCTCTTCACACGCCATAAAAGCTTCTCTTCGATGCGGCGCATAAGCCACTGCGATGATTGCTTTGCCTCCGATATCTAGAGCGCCAATTCTATGAATAACCTGAATATATGATACTGCATATTTGTTTTGTATTTCTTGCTCAATTGCACGAATCATTTTTTCAGCAATGGGCGTATAAGCAGTATACTTTAATGCCTTAACACTGCGACCTTCATGGTGATTTCGAACCGTTCCAATAAAAATTCCAATACCACCACACTCAGGAAAATCATCGATGGTTTTAAAATCATCTAAACTCAGATCCGTTTCCTTAATCCGAGATCCATTTGTCATGTTAGCCTCCTGCTACAGGGGATAATAAAACCAATGTACAATGGTTTGTTAATCGATGTCGACGGGGAATAATTTCTTCACCAATCGCACATGCGCATTTCTCTAAAAGACTAGAGCAATCAGGATATTGATCAGAAATTTGCTGCAAAATTTCTAAAACCATACTATTTTCAACACAAGAAAAATTTAAATTTTTAGGTAACAGCCTTTCAATTGCACCATAGGTTTCAATCTTAATTTGAATCTCTGCCATTTAACACCTTTACTTAAGCTTAACGCCACAATGAGTATTTAGGGTGAACTAACTTGATTTTGAATGACTGAATATATGTAATTCTTCACGGTATAGTCTTAACTCCTGTTCTGAATTAATGCTATGAAAACTTATAGGGTTTTCATATTTAACGACCTTTGGATTCAAATCATCAAAGCATTTTCGAATACTTAATTGTTCATTAGCCAAATGCTTTTCGAGCGTAGCTAAGCTGTCTCTTTTTAACAAACAAAATGGGTAAAGGTTTTGTTCGTTTATAGAGATAAATACAGCTTGAGAATTTTCTGCATCCAATAAAGCTTGATGCATTTTTGATAAGACATCTTTAGGGATAAAAGTAATATCGCAGGGAATGAACAGAATATAATCTGTAGTTACATGTGCCCATGCGCTTTTCATTCCCATTAATGGCCCTAAAAATCCCGCCTGATCATCTGAAAAACAGGCTATTTCAGCGATGATCTCCTTATAAACAATACAGTCCTGATGACTATTCGCCCAAATTTTCGCAACCTCATCACAAAATTGATGGTAGATTTTAAGCAGTTGCATTTCATGATCAAACTGCTGCAAAAGTTTGTTTTTACCTTGCATCCGTCTAGCTTGACCACCAGCTAAAATGACTAAGTCAGTATTTGGATATTGAGACATTTTATTGTTACCCAAGCGTATCAGACTCAAAATACTAAAGACGAATGAACTCAATGAATTTGGGGCAATTTTCAGCATTGTTAAACACTGGAATTCGACCAATGACATTCGCTTCACTTAAATTACTTAGCATATGCGATTGCTGTTTTTTGAGTTTTGAAACACTAAGTTGCCCTTGCTCATCAACATTCAGTTTCATACGCAACAGTTGTTCTCGAGTATCACCCTTTACAGCTTCGCTTAAGCTTGCCTTCTCCCATTCTGGTTTTGCTTCTTTTAAACCTTGCATTGCTTTAAGCAAAGTGAATACATGGATTTCTAAACAAACAAATACTGCTGCTGGATTACCCGGCAACCCTAATAAATAGGAAGACTGGTTTGGTTTTTTATATTCAGCAAAATAAATCGGTTTGCCTGGTTTCTGAGCAACTTGCCAAAAAATTTCATTTGCCCCCAATGCAAGAGAAACAGGGCGAATCAAATCATAATCTCCAACTGAAACGCCACCAGTCGTGATAACTAAATCGTAATGATCTAAGGCATTTGCTAAAGCCTTTTTCAGGACAGTTTCGTCATCTATCACATGTTCTAAATGGATCGAGTAAAAACCTCTTTCCTTCAACCATGTCAAAACCATTGGCGAATTCGCATCAAAAACCTGAGCGCTATTATCAAGGCTTTTGCTGACTTCATCCCCTGTAATCAATACAGCAATACGAGGATGGTTAAAAACACTGACCTCTTTTACCCCTGCCATACTTAGTGATGCAACTAAGCCACTTTTTAGATATTGGCCCTGCTTTGCCAATATTGTCCCAATGGATAATTCTTCTCCTTGATAACGAATATCTGTCCCTTTGTTAAGCGCTTGATTTAAGCTGATTCGGCTATCTAGTTTAGATACTATTTCTTGTCTGGCAACTGTATCAGCCGAATCTGGCAATTTACCGCCTGTAAAAATTCGAACACATTGTCCAGACTCGATCTGAACATATTCTTCAATACCTGCGCGTATTTCTCCAACCAATTCAAACACGGTAATACCGGCAAGAATATCTTCGCTTTTTAAGGCATAGCCATCTACTGCACTCTGAGTAAATAGAGGTAATGCAATCTCAGACAGGACATCATGTGCCAGATAATGTTGATGTGCTTCTACCAGTGGCAGAGTCTGAACCGCTAGCGGTTCAACTGTAGAATAAGCTGCCAATGCTTGATCTAAACTTATTAATCCTTGACCAGAACAACTCATTCATAACCTCCTGGATGTGGTAAGTCTCGACATACATCAAAGATATGCACCAAGGCAGGTAAAATCGCGGCCATTGATTCAGAAGCGCCACCACGACTTCCTGGTAACGTAATGACCAATGAACGGTCAATAAAACCAGCAACACCACGTGACATTGCAGCATAAGGTGTCCGTCTTTGACCAAAAGCACGTGCTGCTTCCATCAGGCCATTCAGTTCTCGTTCCAATAATGGTTCTATCGTATCAACAGTAATATCGCGTTTACCTATGCCTGTCCCACCCACCGTAATGATGCATCCATAAGATTGCACCAATTCTGAAATCAACTGTTTTAGCTGCAAAGGCTCATCTGCGATGATTTGATAGTGAATTGGATCAAATCCAGCCTCAGTTAAGGTTTCGACCACAGAACGTCCCGCAGTATCAGGTTTTTTGCCAGAAGCGACACTATCTGATAAAACAATGACTGCAGCTGATACAGCTTGTCGAAGATGACGTTTATAGTGCGATTTCCCGCCCTTTTTCAATTCAAGTTTGCAATGACCAATCATCAGTTCATCTGGTTCACAATGCGGTTTCAACATGTCATAAATCGTAAGCGCAGCCAGACTTGCGGCAGTTAAAGCCTCCATTTCAACACCAGTTGGCGCAATCGTTTCTACGGTTGCCGTAATCTTGACGCGATCTGTTAGTATTTCAAAATCGACATCAGCTCGATAAATAGGTAAAGGATGACAAAGCGGAATAAGCTCATCGGTACGTTTGGCTGCAAGAATCCCTGCGATTCGTGCTGTTTTTAGTGCATCGCCTTTTTCAGTATTACCCTCTGCTAATAATTGTAAACAATGCGGAGGCGCGAATAACTCTGAACTTGCAGTAGCAATACGATAACTCTCAGGCTTCATGCCTACATTTTTCATAAAAACCCCTGTCAATTTAAATAATATACAGCTTCACAATAAACGATTCATTTCAAATAAAAAAAAGCATATACAATTCTATCTCTATGTATAAAATCAACCGCCAATAGAATGCATACTAATCTTACGAATGGGTGCAGCTTGGTAAGCAATATAGCCTGCCTTTTTTTGCCAAACCGTATCCAAAATTGTTGCTATCAATTGTTTTCCCTGAGCTTTATCCAATAAATGTCGAATAGAAATACCTGTATTGGCAAACAAACATGTAAATAACTCACCCGTCGCGGTTAAACGCAAACGATCACAACTTTGACAAAAAGGCTTGCTGATGGTGGAAATAATACCCAGTTTAAAACGTTGATTGAGTGTATATATTGTGGCTGGGTCATTATTTCGCTCTAATTTATCGATGCGAAAATATGACGAAAGTATATTGATAATGTCATCCTCAACCACGACTTTCTCACGCTTCCAATGCTCAGGTTGATCCAATGGCATGTATTCAATAAATCGTAGTTCAAAGTCATTTCGATAAGCCCACTCAGTTAATGGCAATATTTCCTGATGATTCTCTCCATAGACCAAAACACAGTTGAGTTTAATTGGGATATTTGCAGCTTTTGCCGCCTCAATTCCTTTTAATACGGGTGTTAAGGTTTTTTGAGTCATTTTAAAAAAAGTGTCTGGATCAATACTGTCTAAACTTATATTTAGATCATCAAGCCCAGCTTGTTTTAGCTCAACTGCATATTTTTCTAAATAATAAGCATTCGTCGTCATTGAGACACGCTGTAAACCTAATGGTCTTAACTGATTGAGCGTATAAATAAAATTCACGAGCCCTTTTCGCATCAACGGCTCGCCACCCGTTAAGCGAATTTGAGTGATGCCAAGCTTAATCATCACTTCGCAAAATCTATAAAGTTCTTCAAAACTTAAAATATCCTGTTTAGCTAACCAGGTCGGATGATCAGGCATACAATAACTGCATTTAAAATTACATCGATCAGTCAACGAAATTCTTAGTTTTCTTTTGTGTCTTTGAAACTGATCAACTAATTTCGATTCAGGTAAATGTGCTGATAAAATAGATTCAAACTGGCTTTTTGTTTCAGAGCTTATGCTTACAGAGCTTTGTTTTGATACCTTCATCATTTTATTTCTCAGCACTTAAAAACAGTTTTGCTTCATTAAAGTTGCGTGGCAAAAATAGATAAACCAGTAATAACACCTAATCTAGGTACCTTACACCTTGCTCATTCAAAGCCTAATCAACCTTTTTTATTGAACTTTGTTGTAAAACCAGTCCGTATGGCCTTGTTCAGCAATATCATTCACAGATCAACAAACCCGTATCTAAAACCTATCATACAAGCCATTCATCTTCTACTGCCAAGCCTTGATAAATCGATGAAATCTCTCAATAGCTTTGTTCCAAAACGTGATCGTATACACAAGCCAAAGGCAAACATGAAAGAAATACACCATCCAGAATATCTTAGAGCACAAGATATCTTTTACATTGGCAATCACAAAGGTGTTGGTCGAATCTTTCAACAAACTTTCATCGACACCTACAGCAAAGTCGTTCGCAAGCTCTATACAACGAAAATACAGATTACAGCAGCAGATCTTTTTAAATGATCCTGTATACCATTTTATCAGTCACATGATCTACCAATGCTGCGTATCCTGACAGATAGGGTATTGGATATTGCGGTAAGGTTGAACAACATAATTATGAGCTATGTTTAGCCATCAATGATATTGATCACACAAAAACAAAACCAGCATTCCCACAAACGAATGGAATATGCGAGCGTTTCCATAAAGACGATCTTGCAAGAGTTTTATCAAATTACATTTAGGAAGAAGCTATATAGTACATTAGAGGAATTACAAGCTGCTCTAGACGTTTGGCAAAATTCTATAATACTGAACGAACATATCAGGAGAAAAATGTGCAGTGGTCACACACCACTAAAAACATTATTTGGAGGGAAGTGAATTTGGACTGAAAAGAATCTAGCTCAAATTTAACCTGACAGACACACTAAAAAAGGATAACTGTCAAATCGGGTTTGAGCGAGTACATGTAAATTTAACAGAAGTAATCTCTGGGCCATTTCTAATAAAACTTAATGAATTTACCAAAACAAATATAATTCTTTAACTTTACCTATTTCAAATAGCATCTTTATTAAAATCTTTTCTCCATTGTATTGGACTCATACCAAACCAAGTTTTAAATGCTCGGTTGAAAGAACTTTGTTCATTATAAGCGAGCAAAGCTGATATCTCATTAATGTTCAATGACCTGTCCTCAAGGTATTGTAATGCCAGTCCTTTTCTAACTTGGTTAAGACGTTGCTTAAATGTATAACCTTGTTTTTGTAATTTGTATTGAAAAATTCTCGTAGGAAGACCTACTTTTTTGGAAACATATTCAATATTGATATTACCTTGATGAATAGCTTTGATAATATTTTGTTGCACCAACTCATCAAATGAATTCACCTCTGGTAGCTCAGTCAACAAAATGTCTGCTTGCCTATTTAAAATATTTTTTAAAACAGGATCAGCCTTATTTATTGGCAACTCTAAATTACTTTTCGCAAAAAACATCCTTGTTCTATTTTTTGAAAACTCAACATTACAATCAAAATATTTTTCATAAGTACGTGGATTTTTGGGTCGATCGAATACAAACTCCACTTTGTTCAACTTCACAACATTGGGCGCTACAATGATGTTTACAATATTAAAAAATATAGCAATCATTGTCTCATCCGCTAACTTACCCGCTTTAAAGTTTGCATCAAACTCCCATGAAACAACAAGGCTTTCATCTTCAATAGAAACTTCCATTTGCATAAAGTCATAACAGAGCCTTTGATATTTAATAAAAAAAGGCAGTGCATCATATAAGCTTTCACATGATAAGCCGATGTATCCTAAAATACCTAAATGTGAAGGTTTTACATATCTAGCAATTTCTAATCCTAGAGATGGTCTATTATATTTTTCTTCAATTGCTTTCAACATTGCTAACCATTCAGTAAATGGAATTCGTTTGTATTCATGCAAATTGTTTGAAATTTTAGCGACATTTAAATTTTTTTTTAAAACAAAAAGCTCTAACAAATCAATTAAACCGCTCGTCACAGACTTCAAACTATAAATACGCTTCATCTTTAATTTCCCCTGTACATCTAAAAAAGATTAATCGCTAAGCATCAGATTTTATTAGAACATATAGAACTATACCAAGGTTCTATATCATTAGCTAAATGGGTTCAGATTTTTCTGAAAGTGAATTGCATTACCATCATCATCAAGAAAATTAAAGCTAAGTTTATATAAATTATCACTTTTATTAAGTTCACCAGCTATTTCATAACGTTTAGTTGAATACGGGTAGCACATCATGTCCATTTCTGATTGTATATATATTTTTTGAGAAGAACTTTCAATTTTTAAGTTGATCAATGAAGCATGATAAGGCGTGGGATTTTCACACTCGATATAATTTTTTTTATCTTGTTCAACGATTTTGAAATGTATTTTTTCTACAATCATTTCAGGCAACATTTTTGCGATCTGTTTAGGACGATAAAATAATTTAAGCTGAGTATTCATTGCTAAATTCATATACGCAGCTTGATCGCTATGGCGCTTAATCATTGGTATTTCATATAGATTTAACCAAAAAACAGTTTCTCTATCGTTTGGTAGAGCCTTGCCATTATATAAAATTCTAAGCCCGTGAATGTCATTTGATGCGAGTTTTACAAAAGGTGGTAATATTAGAAACGGCATATTATTAATATCAGGATCCCCTTCTCCTTGATCAACCCATGTTTGTAGAATAATAGGATAGTCATTAGTATTTGCTAACATTAGACTTTGTTCATGCTCACCGTCCTTAAAAACTACCCGTGTTTTAGCAGCCAATACCCCAGCTTGACATAGAAATGAATAAAACAAACAAATACATAATAGTGTAAATTTTGTTATTTTCATTACTGTACCTTAACTAATACATATGCTGTGGAATTAACTTTCCCAGCTTTAATTGGTTCAGTTCCAGGTAGTTTTTTTAAGATTGCGGTAAAATTATGTAGATAATGCGTATAGCCTGACTCTGTTGATGCCCCTGTTTGCGCTCCACTTAGTACAGGATACCAACCAGCTGCAGTACCCCCACCTGCTAAACCTGGCTGACCAACAAAATTCATATCTGTCCCAGTATTTGTGTTTTTTAAGAAAATTCCTACACCTTTTGCTGACTGTGCATCAGTATAATTATCTGAGAGTAAAGCAGTCACACCATTTTGGGCATTTACTAAACCTAATTGTTGTGCTGCTGCAAATGCACCATTTGAAGTCTGTATACCAATAGCAGTCTGATTACTTGCTGTACCTGAAGTAACTTGATTGGAACATTCAATAGATACATTAAAGTTCTCTTGTACAGATTGATTTGCACCAAGCGCTAGAGTATTAATCGTATTGAAAAAAACAATAGGAGTCGCATTTCGAGCAACACAAGTTGGCTGATTCGCAAGTGAGTTTCCAGAGCGCATTCCATAGCCTATCCCATTATTTACCCCCCAAAATCTATAATTTGTATTCGAATCTTCTCCAACATTATCACTGGTTAAACCCGGTCCTTTTAATTGAATATATGCATTAGGCTGTATACAGGTATATGAACCCACCGTGATTTGATTGTCTATACCAGTTCCACAATAAGCGCTACCTGAACCAGATTGAGGTGCTAAACGGCTAACTCTATAGAGTTCTGCATAAAGCGATGGGATATCTTGTAGTCTAATTCGTATTTTACTTCCGACAGTTTGGTAATTTTTGACTGGCAAGGATTTCCAATAGCGAGTTAAAACCACCCCATCCATTGTTTGTTTAAGACCAACATACTTATAGTAAGTTGCATATACATTGGGAAGCCCATCATACAGTCCACCCAAATCCCAATAGCCCCCTACTCGATCATCACCATTTGTAGCTACCAAGAATTGGATATTCGGTAAATCTGTAAGGTCACACTCCCAAAATACTGTCGAGGCATTCGCTCCACCATAGGTATAACTTGTTGGAGGGACAACAGCACTCCCCATTAAACTCCCAACAGGTTGTAAATATAAACTTGTTAAGTTTACTTTTCCAAACACAATAGGTGCAGTAGTACCATCAGTTGCTAGAAAGTTTCCCACTTTTGTACAGTTAGCATGGGCAAAGATAGATAAAAAGAATCCCAATAAAATTAATATTTTGAATTGTATGCGGATCATTTCAACTCTCCAGATTTACACGTTTCTTCCAGACGAATAATCGTTTGTTTAAGAAGTTCATCATTCAACTGATAATGAACATCACATTTCTGATCTGATTCTTCGCCCCATTTGACAGTTAGAACCCCTTGCTTTGCTGGAGTACGAACATACATTTGACCACTTTGCCCCACCATTCCAATCACATTATTTTGCGAATCAATTACATCAGCACCTAAAGGAACAAATTCATCAGCATCCAATTTTGCTTGGATGAGTAATGGATAACCCATTCTGGTTTTAAACTTTACTTTTACCGCTGCACCAGCATAGGGAACAATACGTTGATCATTTGTTTCAATCTCAACACGATCAGAAATGCCTTTTGGTTCTAATGAAATATTGTTATAGCGATAAGGTGTAATTGCAGGAATAAGTGCATAGCCTTGATGATTAATTCGTGTACCTTGACCATTGAAGAGTCGTGCACCTTCAGCGCCTTTGGCTTCAACTAAAGCAAAAGTTTCACCAAGGTATGGACCAAATGTGATCCCTCCAGAATGCACCGCTAATGCGCCTTGCAGATTAGTTGAAACTTGCCAGTAGTTATCACTCATTGAAGCATTTAGACCTAAATTACTATTGTCTAGACGTTTATTGAGATTTGTATTCCAAGTCGTCACTTGCATATTTCGATCATGGCTGAGACCTACTGCATAATTCAGTGATTGATCCTGAGTTAAAGAACCAGATAATGTACTTTGATAAAACTCTTTAGCGTTTTCAGCATGTGAGTAAGCTAAATCTAAATTCGGTAAATTTGCTTTTTTGTATCGTCCTAAAGGAAAGCTCAAGGAAAGATTCACTGAGGTATCTTGACGATTATCAAGTAGTTTTGAATCTATTTCATCAAATCTATTGTTGATGATATTGTCATAAGCATAACGTTGTCGCATTACAGCCAGATTGAGCGTCAAACCATTTTGAAATGCTTTGCCGTATCCAATTTGTGCCTGTACATCATTATCACGACCATCACGGTAGTTTTGTGCTGATCCTGATAAAAATAATATCCCATAATCACCAAGGCTTTGGTTCAACGTAATTTCAAAACGGGAGCGTTGTTGGTAAGTCGATGACTCCCAACGATAACCATGTTTATAAGAATTCCTCAGCCCAATAACATCGCCTAGATCTCTATATCCTTCAGTTGAATAACGATAGCCTGCTAAAGATACTGTCGTGTTGGTAGGCTGAAAAGTCTTACTATAGGTCAGGTTAGTCATCCAACCTGTTATTATATTTTCATCAGGTAAATTTGCTCTAGAGTAAGTTAAGTTAGCACCAAAAGCACCGATATGTGATGCATATGTTCCGCCTAAGAGGCCAGCTTGATAACCATCTGCTAAACGTAATCCTGAATTTAAAGTGACGCTATTACTTATTCCTCGTTGATAAGTAAGATTAGAGAAAAAAGTGTCCTCTCCAATATCACGAGTTTTCCCTACATCTAAGTTATAACGTGAAGCACCTAAACGTAGAGACTCAGGTACAGCTGAAAATGGAACACTAAACTGAGAAATCGTTCCATCAGCTTCTCTAACTTTAACGATTAAATCACCATTAAAATTTGTAGGATATAAATCAGAAATTTTAAACGCGCCTGGCGCTACTGTTGTCTGATAAATCTCCTTACCATTTTGCAATATAGAAACATTTGCATTGGTTTTAGCTATACCTTGAATCGTTGGTGCATAGCCTCGTAATGAATCAGGTAACATCCTTTCATCGGAACTAAGGCTCAATCCATTAAAACTTAACCCTGAGAAAAACTTTCCAGAACTATAGGTCTGCCCTAAAGTCAGTACACCTTGAATAGGTTCTATAGGGCGAGAAATATAACTACGAATATTGGTCCATTTTGTCCCTATTTCTGGACTATAATTAATATTAGACTGTTGACGATATTGCCATTTTCCAATGTTTACACCACCATTTAATGATACGTATGCAGCAGATTGAGTCTGCGAATGGTCGTGTAATTGATATGAAGTATGATAATAATTACCCAGATAATTGATAAAGCCAATACTTTCACCCGCATCCCATTGGGATGAATTAACATAACCCCGTGGAATATTATGCATATCATTTTGAGGGATACTAATATCAAGTCGAAGCTTTTCAAAATTAAAATCTATTGAGCTGGATTGAATATAATTTGATAAGAGAACACATTGATCTTGCTGTTTTTTAATATTTATCAAAATTTGCTCTGAAATTCCTAATTTTTCTATAGCAACTAAATCAAAACATGGAGAAATATTTTTTTGTTGGTCTTCTACAAACTTTAAATCCATACGTTCAATAATTTGCTTGTTAACAAAAACATCCACTTTGTAAAAGCCTGGCAATATATCTTCTTTTTCACTTAAACGTTCTAATAGCTTAATTTGATGATCAGATTGCCCACGGAATAATGCTTGATCAAATATATATTCACCATCGTTATTAACATGATCATTTGCATCGGCAGAATTATAACCACCAATCAAGTAACCTACTAAAAATATAGACAATAAGCTTCTACGGCCAAAATATTCAGCAAACATAATATTATACTCGCTTATTATTTATTCAGAGGAATCTCGTGGACGACTAAAGCACCATAATCATTAACAAGGGTAAGTTTAATTTTTGAATCTTTTAAACTATGCGTATTATTATTTATTACCCAATTAACTTTAGCTTTTGGAGCAATTAAGTCATTTTTTTTCACCACGATTTCGCTATTTCCAGCAACTAAACTTAATTCTTTAATATTCACATAATATTCAGATGAATTTTGAATGTTTAATTGCTTTTTTGTTCCATCATTTTCCAAGGCAAATTGAACTTTTTTATAAGCATCTGCTGTAGAACCTTTCAAATTTTTAGGACGGTAAAAAACCTTGACACGATTCTTAAATACAATCATTAAACGGCTACTATCGCTGTCTTGTTTTTTTAGTGCAGGAAACTCAGAAAAATTCAAATAAAACAGTGACTCAACATCCTTTGAGACGTTTTCCTCACCCGTAAATATTAAGCGTACAGTTTGTCCAGTATTTGGATTTATCCGAAAAATCTGTGGACTAACAACAAAGGGAGCTTTGCTTTTTTCAAGAGTAGAATCTTCATCCCCTTCATCTAGCCAAATTTGTACAAGGTTTGGATATTGATCTTTATTTTGTAAGTAAATCGTTTTTTCATTTTGGCCATCAGGAAAAATTACACGTGTTCCTGTAAGAACTACACCTGAGAAGGCAGCGGACATTATGGTTAAGCCACCAATCAAAATATGACTTTTTATAATATTGACGACGATCCACCTACTCATTTTTACCACTCCAACCAAAAAATTGATTGATCTGCTACTTAAGTAGCAGATCAGATAAAACCTTATTGATAGCTTAAGGTGTATTCAACAACTGAGGTCACAGCACCTTGTGTTGCACCACCAGCTTCAGAAATATAACGCGCACCAAAATCATGGCTGGCACTTGTTGCACCATTGAGTAATTTCAGACCTTCAACAGCTGTTGGCCCATTTAGAACAACTGAAGTTGTTCCAGCAGCCTCTTTAGTCAACTGAATCGCAACATTAGTAGCAGGATTAACTGTTGCTACATTGCTTAAATTGCCACTCGTAGTTACTGAGTGACCTAAAAATTTTGTTTTAATATCAAGATCTGAGCTAGGTGCAGTACATCCAGTGACATTAATCGTAAAAGGTGTCAAACCTGCTGTGGCACCAGAAGAAGTTAGCGTATTTGCTGATACCGTAGGTAGTAAAACCACGCCATTGGTTCCACCATTGATTGAAGCTTGGCAAGTTTGATCTGTAACTTCCCCTTGAAATGTTACTGTAGGCGCAGCATTTGCAACGCCTGTAACCATAATGCTCATAGTTGCTATTGCTAGAAAACGATTTACTAATTTCATAAATACACCTTTAAATGATAAATAAAACCAAATGAAACTATGAGGATAATAATCTTTAAGCGATAAACACTTCTTTACATTTCACACAAATTACTTATACATTTAAAACAAATTTTCTTAAAAATTTAAATATAAATTTACTATTTTAAAAAATTATTTATTGAATTCAATTAGATAAATTTACTCATAACTCACAAGGAAAAGAGTGATAAGTTTAACAAAAATAATAAAATACCCAATACAAGACAAATTATTGAATTTTAATAATGACTTAAAGAAATAAAATGAAATCAATCATATTTATCAAGTTTATTTATCAAATAACTTGATAAATAAATATTTTTCAAACTAAAATAAAAACAATCAAACGCTAAAAAGGAAATAACCTGAATGAATTTTTATAAATGTATTGCTACAGCCTCAATAATCTTCGTATCAATTAACACTTCAAATGCTCAAAATTTTCAATCATGCGAATCAAAACAACAAGAAATCGAAAGTAAATTAAAAATTGCAATACAACATAATAATACATACGAAATAAATGGTCTTAAAAAAGCACTAAAAGAAAATCAGATACATTGCAATAATGTGACATTAAAGCAAAAAACAGACACTAAAATCAAAGAAAAAGAAATTAAAATACAAAAACTTAAATCAGAAATACAACTAGAGCAAAAATCTGGAAATTTAAATAAGATTAAAAAGAAAGAACGTAAAATTGAAGCCTTAGAAAATGAAATAAAAACATTAAAATCTCAATAATTAAAAAGGGAAATTCAGTTCCTTTGAACTGAATTTCCAATATACCTTAAATATTTTCCTTATCTAAACTCATTTTTAAAGTAAAATATAAATATTCATAATCTTTACTTGTCGCTTCTTTCAATACTTTTTTAATTTGTCCATCATTCCAACCTTGATATTTAACTCTCGTTAAGAAGATAGAAATGAGAATAAATGCATGATCACCTTTCCTTAGATAAGTTCGATTATATTTTCGTTTAACCTTTGTGCTTGATTTTGACAAAACAATAATTACTTAAAAAAACTGGACGTTAAAGTTTAAAATTATTGATTATTATTTTCTTTACATCTTAAACATTTTGTTTATCATATAAAACAAAAATGCTAAATAATCAGAAAAATTCTATAAATATCTTACATTAAAACCATTAATCATACTACCATTTCAAATTAAGTAATCAATTGTTTAACTTCCAAACATAAATAAATATAGATGCTTTAATTTAGCGTAATTAATTGTTTTTAAAAAATATTGATCATCTAATAATAAAAACGGAGTCCTACTAGATGAGCTTTAAATTCCAGTCCATGATCTCAAAATTCTCAATAGTGGTTTTGGACTTCCGTAGTAAATCTTGCCCCCCTTTCCTTCAAAAATAAGGGAAATAATCTTTTTCGGTATATTATTATTTTCATACTAACCTTTGATTTTAATTCCAATAATTTTCGATTCCATAAAAATGATTTTGACCATTTGCAAAGTGCGTAGAATGATAAATTTTATGATGGCAGAACCCGCTATATCTAGAGAATTTTAACTACGCCATTAATCAGATCAGGTGTTATTTTATCTGTAATTACATAAGCATATAGTTCGTCTTGCTTCAAGTTGTCCTTTTAAATTTCGCACACCTTGTATATTTTTCTTAACTTCAGAGCGTAAAACAATAATCACTTTAGTTAAATAGAGATAACCCACCTCTTTTACGACATCCCCTATCTTCATCTTATCAATAGCACGAGCAGATCATGCCATTTTCTTTTTGTTGCTAATTTCCGCACTCATCTTCGGATTCCTTTTTGTGAATCAGCCTCAATTTGTTAAGATGGCGACCGAGAGAAACCAATTTGTTTCCTCACACATTGTTGACTCAATTTTGGCACTAATAAAAGTACACTAAAGCGATGCTTTTTCCTTTGCTTAGGTCAGATTTGCACAGAAGTTGTTAGAATTGGTTAGATAGCCAAACTTTCAAAATAAACTTATTTATTATTTAAATTTAGAGATTTAACATACATGAATAGCATGGAAACAATGGCTGACTTATCCTCCCACACCCCTATGATGCAGCAATATCTAAAAGTAAAAATGCAGCATCCACACTCTTTAATGTTCTATCGCATGGGCGATTTTTACGAACTGTTCTTTGACGATGCAAAAAAAGCCGCAAAACTTTTGGGTATTACCCTCACTCATCGTGGTAAAGCCAATGGTGAACCTATTCCAATGGCAGGTGTTCCATACCATGCTGCGGAAGGCTATTTGGCGCGTTTGGTTAAAAAAGGCGAAGCGGTTGTCATCTGTGAGCAAATTGGTGAAGTCACAGGTAAGGGACCTGTTGAACGCGGTGTAGTGCGAATTATTACCCCTGGAACATTGACCGATGATGCCCTGTTAACCGCAACACAAGCATCGAATCTTGTTGCAATCTGCTTTCAACAAAACCAAATTGGTATGGCACTACTGGATTTAAGTGCGGGTATTTTTAAAGTTCAACAACAAGAATTTAAATCTGAAAGCTTGGCGATTGAATTAGCTCGCTTAATGCCAAGTGAGATATTGGTCGATGAGGACATTGTCGACCCAAATATTATTGAAGATATTAAACGACAAATTGAATGCCCGATTACCAAACGGCCCAATGTCGATTTTAATTTAAATAACGCACAAAAAACCTTATGTGACCAATTCGCAGTTTCCACACTTTCTGGTTTTGGTATTGACCATCTACCCTTGGCTAAAGCGGCTGCCGCTGCACTGATTCATTATGCCAAAGAAACTCAAAAAACTGCGTTACCACATATTCGTTCAATTAAATTAGAACAAAGCTCAGATTTTATTGCACTTGATCCTGTTACACGCCGTAATTTAGAAATTATTGATCCTTTATTTGAGCACGGCATTTCGCTGTTTAGCTTAATCAATGACTGCCAAACAGCAATGGGCGGACGATTGCTGGCACGTACCTTGATGCAGCCCATTCGTGATACTCAAATCTTAGATGCACGTTTAGATGCAACGGATACTTTACTGAAAGGCTACCATGAAAGTCCTGTTCGCTTAGTCTTAAAAGAAATTGGCGATATTGAACGGGTTTTAAGTCGTGTTGCACTTGGCAGTGCACGTCCTCGTGATTTGGTGCAGCTTCGTCAAGCATGTGCACAAATCCCATTTTTAAGACATGCAATCCAACCGATTCTTGAAACTCAACAATCTAAATTGATTGTGCAATTGAATGAAGAATTGGGCGATTTTAATGGATTACACCAACGTTTACTGTCTGCGATTGTTGAACATCCTCCTGTACTATTGCGTGATGGCAATGTAATTGCAGAAGGTTTTGATGATGAGCTCGATGAACTGCGCAAAATCCGTGATCACGCAGGCCAATTCCTGATTGATTTAGAAATCAAAGAGCGAGAAAACACAGGCATCAATACCCTGAAGATTGGTTATAACCGTGTCAGTGGTTACTATATCGAACTCACCCGTGCCCAAGCTGAACAAGCGCCTGATCATTACATCCGTCGTCAGACGTTGAAAAATGCCGAGCGTTATATCACTCCAGAGTTAAAATCTTTTGAAGATAAAGTGCTTTCCAGTGAATCACGTGCGCTTGCGCGAGAAAAACTACTCTTTGAAATGTTACTGGAAGAATTAAGAGCGGATATTGCCAATTTACAAATGATGAGTGCATCGATTGCCCATATCGATTTATTGGCAAACTTTGCCCATCAAGCCCGTTTGAATAATTGGAATCGACCTGAATATAGCCCAGAAATCGGGATCAAAATTACCGCAGGTCGCCACCCTGTAGTTGAGTCACTCAGTAAAACACCATTTACCCCTAACGATACCCTACTCGATTTCAATCATCGTATGGCGATCATTACAGGGCCAAACATGGGCGGAAAATCAACCTTTATGCGTCAAACTGCTCTGATTAGTTTGCTGGCGTATTGTGGTAGTTTCGTCCCAGCTAAAACAGCGAAGTTAGGACCAATTGACCGTATATTTACTCGAATAGGCTCTGCTGATGATTTATCTACTGGTAAATCTACCTTTATGGTGGAAATGACAGAAACATCTCAGATTTTGCACCATGCAACCAATCAGTCTTTGGTGCTTATGGATGAAGTTGGTCGTGGTACAAGTACTTATGATGGACTATCCCTAGCTTGGGCATGTGTGCTTGATCTAACCAAACGAATCAAATGTTTATGTCTCTTTGCCACACATTATTTTGAATTAACTGAACTTTCAAAAGAAGTGGCTATTGATAACTACCATGTGACTGCCAAAGAGTTAAATGGTAATTTGATTCTATTGCATAAAGTACAACAAGGTCCTGCCAGCCAAAGTCATGGTTTACAAGTTGCAAAACTTGCGGGGATCCCTGCGGGGGTGATTAAAGAAGCGCAAAAGCGTTTAAAAATTTTAGAGAAACAACAACAGCAACAATTGCAATCCGTTGTGCAAAATGACTTATTTGCAGAAGTTGAAACCGTTGAGCCTGAAAAGTTTGAACACATCATTGAAATTGAAAAAGTCGTTGAAGTTGAAAAATCATCACCAGTACTCGATGCTTTAGCAAATATTGATGTCGATGATTTAACCCCTCGCCAAGCGCTTGATCACCTCTATGCATTAAAAGCAGCACTAAATGCATAAGCAGTAACAGCTATCCAGTCTAAGTAAGTTTGAAATCCTCTACTTAGGCTGGAAATAACTTGCGTCTATTAATCTTTAAAGAGCAATCTAGACGATAACTTAAGCCAGTCTAAAGCGTAAAATAGCACTCCATAATAGGTGATGGAGTACTAAGTTTTAGGAGAATAATATCAATATCTCACTTAGGCCCTTGCAGCTTTCCGATATAGATCTCATTTGGCAACATATTGATCGACGTGAATTAATCACTCAAATGTATCTACAACAAAAGCAAAATTTACATTTGGTCGATTGTTTTTATGATGTGCAAAGCTGGGATGAATATCATTTAGAAAATGATCCCCTGCTGTTAAAGCAGCATCTTATTCAAGGTGGACGATGTGTGGGCGCATTTAATCAATTGAATCGATTAATTGGTGTGCAACTGGTATCTAATCAAGTCATCACTGATTATCCAGAGGCGAAGCTATTACAATATTTTTATGTCGATGCAAATCATCAAGGCCTTGGTCTTGGTACACAGCTCATGCACTCAGCGATAAAATCAGCTGAGCAACTTGGTGCACAACAACTGTATATTTCAGCAACACCAACCCAGCGTACTGTCGACTTTTATCTTAAACAAGGCGCGCTGGTCTTAGAAAAACCTGATCAGCAATTATGGGAATTAGAACCTGAAGATATTCATCTTATCTATACTTTGTGATGATCTGACTCATACTGAAAATACAGGTCTAAAGAATTCTAAATAGTTCTGAATATAGCAATTGGCTAAAAAAACAGCATACCAAGGTAATAACCCCATTTCGCTTCTGTGATTTAGTCTCATATTTATGTTCTTTTTTGAATATGTTTAGCATTTTTTCACCTATGGCAACATCAAAATTACAGCGCATATTTTAAAAAATGCATAATTCATCACAAGTTAGAAGAATTTTCTATAAAAAAAATTGATTTAGCAGGTTCTTCTATATTAAATATCAATAAAAGCAATTGTTAGTTTGCGGCGTTTTCCCTAAAATACAGCATTATTAATTAGAACCATATTTTTAGGTAGCTGACGCCATGACCTTTGTTGTCACTGAAAATTGTATTAAGTGTAAATATCAAGACTGCGTAGAAGTATGTCCAGTAGACTGTTTTTATGAAGGTCCAAATTTCCTAGTCATTAGTCCAGACGAATGTATTGACTGTGCGCTATGTGAACCTGAGTGTCCTGCAAATGCAATTTTCTCTGAAGATGAACTCCCTGAAGGTCAAGAAGTATTTATTGAATTAAATGCTGAACTTGCTCAAAAATGGCCAAACATTACTCAAATCGGTGATCAACCTGAAGATCGTGAAGAGTGGAATGGTAAAGCCGATAAATTACAATACTTAGAAAAATAAGTATTGTATAAAAAAGATCAGCTTAGGCTGATCTTTTTGCATTTTAATATGTAAATTGTACATTTATTTGCAATTTATCCATAATACACGCGCCAAACTAGACTAAAATAGCCCGTTACTTGCTTTAGCTAATATTGAGAATGAAATTTATTTTGAAAGGTTTACTTGCTGTCGGTGTTACTACAATGATTCTGGCTGGATGTACATCTTCCCCTCAAAAGAATCCAACAATTAGCACGTCGCATGGTCAGCGTATTTACATCCCCGAAGAAAAAATTACGATTGAGCGACCCATTCCTCCTAAAACGATGCCTTCATCTTATCGCCAATGGCTGATCTATGGAGACAATCAATCACGTGCACGTGATTATGAACGTTTTCTTGAACAAAATAATGCTGGAAATATTATTCCTAGTTTTGAGTTATTTAAAACTGCACGGGATTGGGACAAGTGTGGTAAGTCTGAATATATGATTCCAAGCCGTGAGCTTTGGAGTAATCAATTACCGACATTAAAAGTATTTAAATACTTGGTTGCTTCTAAAGTTCTGACTGATTTTACTGTAACCTCAGTATATCGAGACTTACCTTTAAACCAATGTGCCGGTGGTGCTGGATCTTCACGTCACCTATTCAATTCAGCCATTGATTTCCGTATTGGGCCAGAAAATCCGCAACCTCAAGATTATGCGTATATTGAACATACCAAATTCAAATTATGCCAGTTCTGGTCGCAGTATGGTCAAAGCTTAAACATGGGCTTAGGACTGTATGCTTCAGGGCAAATCCATATTGATACTCAAGGATATCGTACTTGGGGACCTGATCTCACCCGTAATAGCTCAATGTGTAATTTTTAATACCCCATATTCAATTTAAAAGAAATCAATAAGATCTCTTTTTTATGACCAAGTCTTTGATCATATTTTAGATCAAAACACCCTTAAATAAAAAACGCCCGATGAAATTCATCGGGCGTTTTTTTGAAATAAAATCAATCTATTTCAAACGTCAATCAACTGGATATCAATCTAGTCAATTGCAGGCGTATAGGTACCATCAGCAATCGCATCTTTAATACGATCCGCTTCTTCTAACACCAAGGCAAGAAGATTCTTCACGTTTTCTAAAGTTGCAACTGGACTTAAAGTGGTCATTTTCAAAGATTGAACCTGTCCAACTTTAGTTACACCAATATTAGCTTCACCACGCGCAAATAATTCATCTGCAACGTTTTGGTTCAAAGTATCAAGCAATTCAACTGGATAATTATCAGGTATTACACGGAATAATACCGATGCAAATTGTGGATCAACCAGCATTTCCAAACCAGCAGTAGCATTGATGTAATCTGCCACTTCACGAGTTAGCTTAACGCCATGGTCAATCATTGAACCATAAAGCTCTTCACCTAGGTTTTCAATCGTCATCCACAATTTCAATGCATCAAAACGGCGTGTAGTTTGTAGAGATTTAGACACTAGGTTCGGTACACCATGTTCTTCATCATAAGCAGAATTTAAATATTCAGCTTCATAATGCATGAAACGATAGTTCGCTTCATCTTTCAACAAGAACGCACCACATGAAATACTTTGGAAATAATGCTTATGGAAATCCAATGTAATCGAATCAGACAATTCAATACCATCAAGCATTGAACGGTAGTCATTCGATAAGATCAGTGCACCACCCCACGCTGCGTCGATATGCATCCACGCGCCATATTTATTGGTGATTTCACGCACTTTCTTCAATGGATCAATCGCACCTGCATCGGTTGTCCCTGCAGTCGCAACGACACAAGCAACAATTTTACCTTCAGCCTGTAAATGCGCCATGGTTTTTTCTAACGCATCAACATCCATCTGCGCATTTTCATTGACTGGAACAGTCACCACAGATTGGAAGCCCATGCCCATCATCGCCATGTTCTTTTGCACAGAAAAATGTGCATTTTCAGAACAGATCACTTTGACATTACGCATGGCATCACTTGGAACGCCATCACGTTGCACAGACCAAGGCAGACCATTTTCGTCTTTCCAGTTCTTGGCAATACACCAGTCACGCGCTAACAATACGCCCATCAAGTTAGATTGAGTGCCGCCAGAGGTGAACACACCTGCCTGACCTGCACCATAACCTACTTTTTGACGCAGCCAGTCGATCAATTGAACTTCCATCAAAGAACCTGCTGGGCTTTGATCCCATGAGTCCATTGATTGGTTGGTCGCATTAATCAAGACTTCAGCAATTTGACTTGTCACCATAGTTGGGCAATGCAAATGTGCTAAAGAGTGTGGATGATGTACTTTCAAACTTTTGTTCAGGAAAAGCTCAACCATACGCTCAAGCGATTGGTGTAAACCTAGACCTTGTTTAGACGGTGCAAAAGAAATCGCTTCACGAAGTTCTTTAATGCTCCCACCTGTATACATTTTGTCATTTTGCAACCATGCTGCGACCGCTTTAGTCGCCTCACCCATTGCTGACTCATAGTCAGCAATAGATTGAGCATCATTGCAGAGTAACGCTTTACGATGTTCTGCAAAATCTACCATGAATTAAGCGCCTCGAACTGCAATAAGAGCCTCTGCAACCGCTTTCTTAAAGCGCGCAATAGCTTCTTCACATTCTTCTTGAGTAATGATCAATGGGCAAAGTAAACGAATCACTGTACCGCTACGGCCGCCTTTTTCTAACAATAATTTATTGTTAAAACATGCCGTTTGAATTGCAGCAGCCAACTGTGAATCCGCAGGAAGAGAACCCATATGATCCGCTTGCTTACGCTCATCCACAATTTCGATACCGATCATTAAACCGCGACCACGAACATTACCAATACATGGGAATTCTTGCGCTAATTTTTTCAATTCAGCTTGTAAGAAATCACCACGTTGTTGCGCATTTTGTGCAAGGTTTTGCTCTTTAATGGTATTGATCGTTGCAAGACCAGTACCCATTGCAAGTTGGTTACCACGGAAAGTACCTGTGTGACCTGCAGGTTGCCAAGCATCAAACTTACGTTTAATACCCAAAACAGCCAATGGTAAGCTACCACCCACTGCTTTTGACATCACCACAACATCAGGTTCAATACCAGCATGTTCAAAAGCAAACATTTTGCCTGAACGTGCAAAGCCCGCTTGAACTTCGTCCAAAATCAACACAATGTTATGACGCTCAGTCACTTCACGGATTTTTTGCAACCATTTCGCAGGTGCTGTAACCACACCGCCTTCACCTTGAATTGCTTCAAGAATCACAGCTGCAGGCTTAGTTACACCGCTTTCGACATCTTCAATGAAGTTTTCGAAATAATAAGTTAAGGCATCAACACCTGCTTCACCGCCAACACCCAACGGGCAACGGTATTCATGCGGGTATGGCATAAATTGTACGCCTGGCATTAAGCCATTTACCGCATTTTTAGCAGATAAGTTACCTGTCATCGCTAACGCGCCATGAGTCATCCCATGGTAACCGCCAGAGAAACTGATAACTGTATTGCGACCTGTATAGGTTTTCGCCAATTTAATCGCTGCTTCTGTACCATCTGCACCAGATGGGCCACAGAACTGTAAGCAATACTCTTCTTGCCCACCCGGAAGTTGTGCAAGCAGTGCTTCAGTGAAAGCATCTTTTAAAGGCGTTGTTAAATCTAAAGTATGTAAAGGGAGACCACTCGCTAAAGTGTCTTGAATACTTTTAATCACCGCAGGATGGTTATGGCCTAATGCCAATGTTCCTGCCCCAGCTAAACAATCGAGGTACTTTGTACCTTCAACATCGGTAACCCAACAACCATGTGCTTCCGCTATCGCTAACGGTAATTTACGTGGATAACTACGAACATTCGATTCCATCTGACTTTGGCGAGTCAAGTAGTATTCGTTTGTGGAAGTGGCAGCAGGATTTACAGAAGTAACGCTCATATCGAATTACCATCTCTGATATGGGTTGAAAGAAATAAGTCGGGTGACTTGTGGTCCTTTGACTCGGTGCTTTATAGAAATCTAGTTAGAGTGCTTTTAATCTTCATAACTAGGAGCGCGATAATACAGTTTTTTACAAGAAAATAAATATCTTTTATGTACTTATCCACACTCCATTTATCGAAAAAAACATTTAGCTAAATCTAATTGGTTATTATCATCATACTATGTGACAAAGCAAAGAAAAGCCGATAATTAAAATCACTTTATAAATCTCAACCACTCTGATCATTTTTTACCACAATCAAACTTGATAAGCTTTTAATTTTAAAAAAAATTTTACTAAAAATAAAATTGCAATTCATATGCAAATTATTACAAATGCACCACAAAATCTGCCATAGTTTTCCGCAAACCAGATTTATGATTAAAAACAGATTCAATTTATACAATATATCTTTCGGTCATAAAATTTAGTCAAACAATTTTAAGGATTCATTATGCGTTATTTAGCTTTAACTACTTTACTCTTGGGAACCACACTGAGCACAATGACGATGGCAGCAGAAAATGACCCGTTAAACTACAATATTGTCAACGTTCAAGCAGATGCGACACGTCAGGTGTCTAATGATGAAATGCATGCTGTACTTTTTATTGAGAAAAACAACAAGCAACCTGCTGAGTTATCTTCTCAAATCACCCAGTTAATGAATCAAGCCATTAGCATTTCCAAAAAGTATCCACAAGTTAAAGTCGAAACAGGCTCACAAACCACTTACCCTGTTTATGACAATGACAACCAAAAATTGAAAGAATGGCGTGGTCGTGCAGAAATTCAAATTGAAAGTAAAGATTTTAAAGCGGCAAGCCAATTAATCAACGAATTGCAAACTAGCTTCCAAACACAATCGATTAATTTCACAGTGTCTGATGAACAACGTAAAAAAGTTGAAAATGAGTTGATGGTTGAAGCTTCAAAGAACTTTCAGCAACGTGCGCAAATTTTAACGCAAGCGTGGAATAAATCGTCTTATAACTTGGTCAATATCAACATCAACACCAGTAACTCTTATCCGCAACCAGTATATGCAGCGCGTGCATCTATGGCTAAGTTCGAAGCTGCCGATGCCGTTGGTGGTCAAAATATGGCAGCGGGAGAATCAAAAATCACAGTCAATGCCAATGGTTCGATCCAGTTTAAATAAGTTTTTGATCAGGGTCTGTAGACATTTCATAAATGGCTTGCGTTGTAGGCTAAAATTGAGCAGGCAAGGCATGAAATGAAGAGAATAGCGAGACTATTTTCGAGTTTCATAACGAAGGCTGAGATAATTTTAGTCACAACCCTTCGGGACTAGCGTGTTTTTTGCCGCTACGTCGTTACAAACTACTTATTTAGCATGACTAAATTTCGTATTTCGCGTCTAGTATCGCCTAAAAAACACACGTAGTCGCAAACGTAGACGAATTGTCAACAGCCCCTAATATAAAGACCGTGCTTATGCACGGTTTTTTGCTATTGCGCTATATAAATTTGCGATTGCAATATAAAAAAGTGAATCTTTGATTAAAAAATCTATTAATTTGAATTAAACAATAGTTTTAAATGATAATCATCCTGATTTAAAAATATGCTTGAAGAGATTAAGATACGCACAATTTCAAATGCCTATCTCTTTATGAAAATTTTAAGCCATAGAACACCTGACTTCGCCCTGTTTAAACCCTCACATCTCAGCCTTGCAATTGCTGTTTCACTTAGCTTTATATCCAATGCTGCTTTTGCCGAGGACAATCAAGAAACTTCAACGCAAACACTTAAAACAATCACCGTACAAGCTGAAGGAAACTGGCTTGAAGCAGCCAATGCTGAAAAAGTTCATAAACATGCAGGCGCACGTACCATTATCGATCGTAAAAAAATGGACGAATCTGCGGTGACCTCTATCCGTGATGCGTTAAAACAAGTGCCAGGGGTTCAGGTTCAGGACAGCAATGGAACAGGTGGTAGTGATGTTTCACTCAATCTGGGTGTACGTGGCTTAACCTCTCGCCTCTCACCTCGCTCCACGGTCTTGATGGATGGTGTTCCATTATCCTTCGCGCCTTATGGTCAACCACAATTGTCTATGGCACCTGTTTCAATGGGCAATATTGAATCTGTGGACGTTGTTCGTGGCGCAGGTTCAGTCCGCTTTGGGCCTCAAAACGTGGGGGGAATCATCAACTTTAATACCCGTGCAATCCCTGAAAAACTATCAGGCTCTGTTGGTTTAACCACTGAATTCGCCACAGGTACCGACCAACTCAAGTACAGTCCAAACCTCTTTATCGGCGGTACGATGGATAATGGTTTAGGTCTTGCGCTACTTTATTCAGGAACCAAAGGAAATGGCTATCGCGAAGCCAATAACGACATAGATATCGATGACATCATGTTAAAGTCGTCATATCAGTTTACAAATGCAGATTCGATTGCACTTAATCTGCATCATTATGAAGGCCGTGGCGAAATGTCAGAGGGCTTAACGACTGCAGATTATGCCAAAAACCCATACCAGTCGAACCAATACCGTAACTATTTTGCAGGTCGTCGTTCAGATGTTTCTGTGAAATATAGCCATAAAGATGAACTCAATAACTTTGAAATCTTAGGCTATTATGTCGATTCATTCCGTACCAGTGATCTAGAGTCAGCTGTAGAAGGTACTGCAAATAGTCGAATTAGTAACTCTCCACGTGATTATAAATATTTTGGCATTGAACCACGTTATTCACGCGCCTACTCTTTGGGCAATATGAATAATGAAGTCACTGTCGGTTATCGCTATTTACAAGAAGACAGTTCAGAGTTTTCGGGTCGTACAGCACCATATAATACTGCAACAGGTACACCGGGTGAACGTCTTTCCAACACCACTAGTGAAGGTGGAACCAAAGCGCATGCCGTGTATATTGATAACCGTTTTGGTCTAGGTGCACTAACCATCACTCCGGGTGTACGTTTTGAGTCTATTAAAACCCATAATGATTATACCGCTTATCAAAATGGTAAATTTATCAATACGGTGCATCCAAAAATTAATTCTGATGAGTTTTTACCAAGCCTTGCAGTGCAATACAATTTCAATGAACAATGGAATGTTTTTGCCAATGCAGCGGTTTCTTTTGGCCCTCAACAATATAACCAGTTGGCTAAAGTCGAAAGCAATAAAGCTGTAACCACTTTAGATGGTCTCCATCCTGAAAAATCCAACAACTATGAAATCGGCACAAAATACCTCGGCAATGGTTTAAATGCTGAATTTACAGTGTTCTATTTAGACTTTGATAAAGAATTATTACTTGAACGCCCAGACACTATTGGAACAGGCATTTGGACCAATCTGGGGGCAACGACTCATAAAGGCGTAGAACTCGGTCTAAGTTATGACTTTGGTAATCTCAACGACTCGCTGCAAGGCTTAAAAGTCTATAGTAATTATACCTTTACCAAAGCAATGTCTGAAGCAGGTAAATTTGCTGGTAAGGACTTACCTTATTATTCACGACATGTTGGAAATTTAGGGCTTGGTTATAGCTTTGACAAATGGTCTGTCAATGCAGATATGTTTGCTCAATCTAAACAACATGCGCCGGGTTCAGGCAATGTTTACCAAACCGTTGAAACGGCAGATGGCCGTACTGGCGATATCCCAGGTTACTCAACTTTTGCTGTGCGTACAGCTTATGATTTTGGGCAAGATTTTTACGGCTTAAAAGTTGCAGGTGGGATTAAAAACCTATTTGATCAAGAATATTTTACTCGTTCATCTGACTCTACAGGTGGTAAATACGTAGGACAGCCACGTACTTTCTATCTACAAACTTCTGTTGATTTCTAATTTTTTGAAAAACTTGTAGATTTACAAAGCATTTAAAACTAATGCGCTAATCTCATGGATTGAGATTAGCGCTTTTTAATTACTTTTATTTGAATATATTCTATGATTATTCTCTTAAAATAGCAGTTAGAACAATCTGTAATGGAATACGAGACAATACTTCTGAGTTTAGGCTTCTTCGCTTTTTGTGCGGGTTTAATTGATGCTGCGGTCGGTGGAGGTGGATTAGTTCTACTCCCAGCACTAATGCATGCCTTTCCCAATCAAAGTCTCGCCACAGTTTTTGGAACCAATAAAATCATTGCCATGGCAGGGACTGTATCTTCTGCATTTGCTTACTTTAAGAAAGTTACAATCAATTGGAAACTTATACTACCCACAATGTTGGCAGCATTTATATTTTCTTTTTTAGGTGCAATGTCAGTTTCATTGATACCTAAAGAGTTGATGCGTTATATTGTATTCTTTTTACTGATCTTGATTGCGATCTACACCTTTGCCAAAAAAGACTTAGGTAAAATCCATACTGTGTTACAGACGGGTAAAAAAGAAATTGCGTTAGGTTTATTTTTTGGCGCATTAATTGGATTTTATGATGGAATTTTTGGCCCAGGGACAGGTAGTTTTTTACTCTTTCTGTTTGTGAAAGTATTTGCTTTTGATTTTTTAAATGCTTCTGCATCTGCCAAATTGGTCAATGTCGCTACCAATATTGCTGCCATGTTTTTCTTTATCCCTTCTGGGCATATTTTATGGATGGCTGGCATCATTTTAGCAGTTTGCAATGTTTTAGGCTCACTTGCGGGTACCGCTTTAGCATTTAAATATGGAAGTGGTTTTATTCGTATTTTCTTTTTAATTTTACTGGTATTTTTAATTGGCCGAATGGGCTATGACTTATTTATCGGTTAGTCATTCATACTAAATATACAAATTGAAACAAGCCCGCCAAAATGCGGGCTTCTAAACTAACATTATAAAAAAACTTCCTATGGAAGTTTTTTCAAAAATTTAAATCTTTTCAGCTTTATCTAAAAAGTATTGTGTGGCTTCAGTTAAATCCATATCTAATTCATTGGCAATAATAGCTAACCACCAAACACATTCACCTAGCTTATGCTGCAACTCTTGCTGAGCATCGCCTTTGTGTAGCCACTTCCCCGTCTGCGCCATGACTAATCTCCCAACCAATCCAGCATCAGATAAAAATGCCAAAGCATCCTCTTGCACTGTCCATTCAGCATGATGATTTATTCGCTCTAGCTCATGATAACGTTCTCTGATTTTTACTGAACGTGCTACAACCTCATCAACCGTTATTTTATGATCCATCATTTTGCTCGTTTAAAAATTAGAGCTTACTTGATTTTGTAAAATTGATTCGATTAGAAATGTAATACGTTCAAAACTGAGTGTGTAGCAATAATCGCTATTGATACACTTTTTATGAGTGAAGCGTTCAAACATAATTTTATAAAATGATTTTTCTAAAAAAATCTAAGTAAAATCAGAACGTGCCCAGCGTTCACTCATATGCCAATTGACCAGATCAATAGCTGCATCACTTTCTAAAAACTCATTTTCATCTTCTAAAGCATCTTCATTCAACTGATATAAGTCATTGTCTAAATCATCTGAAAATTGTTGAAGTAAATCGGTAATCGAGTTAGCGACCAAAATCCCAACATCATATTCATGATCAATAAAGATCACCTGCCCAATTTGACCTACGGCGGTGGGGACTAAATCCACATACAAACCTGTTCGCCCACCATCGTGCGCAAACTGAACCCAATCTCGATGGTGGGCATTGGTTGGATTGATTTGTGGGTCAGCATGTTGAAGTACAAATAACTCATCAACTAGATCTGCAAGGTCAGCACGTTTAGTTTCAATATTGGTCAGCGATAAAAATTCCATACCATAAAATAAACTGCCTAAATTTTCCTCTTCATTCATCCCATTATGCCAACAGTACAACTGTTTAAAATCTTCAGGTAAGTGTTTAGAAAGCCTTTGTTCAAATTGTTCTATATCAGCAATACTTGCAGCAGGATTGAGTGATTGATTTGCGATCTTTGCCGCATGTTGCGCTAACCAATTTTGTATATTTTCTAATTGTTTTTGAATCATGTTCTTCTCATTTATCTTAGGGTCTGTTGACATTTCATAAATGGTTTGGGTTGTAGGCTAAAATTGAGCAGGCAAGGCATGAAACGAAGAGAATAGCGAGACTATTTTCGAGTTTCATAACACAGGCTGAGATAATTTTAGCCACAACCCTTCGGGACTAGAGTGTTTTTTGCCGTTACGAGTTACCTTGCGAAACGTTGTTTCTCATCATTTAGAATGACTAAATTTCATACTCCGCGCCTAATATCGCCTAAAAAACACTCGCAGTCGCAAACGTAGACGAATTGTCAACAAACCCTTATAACAGTCAAATAAACTTTACTGAAAAACCCAATCATTGACAATAAAAAAAGCCACTTAAAAGTGGCTATAGCTTTAGGAAATCAACTACTTTTTAAATGGAAATGCATATTTCACAATACGTCCAAGGACTTGACCATACTGCTTAAACAAACTTGCATTGTTGTAGTTTAAACCATACTTTTTACATACCGCTTCAACTTTGGGCGCCATTTTACGATAGCGACGAGCAGGCACTTCAGGGAATAAATGATGCTCGATTTGATGGCTCAAATGTCCCGTCAAAATATGAAATGCTTCTGAACCGGTTAAATTCGAAGAACCTCGAATCTGGCGCATATACCAATGTCCACGACTTTCATCCTGTAAAACAGTTTTAGGGAACACTTCGACATCTTTGGTAAAGTGACCACAGAAAATGATACTAAATGTCCAAATATTACGGATACCATTGGCGACTAAATTACCTGTAAATACAGGTAAAGCTGCTGGACCAGCAATCACGGGGAAGAAAAGATAATCTTTAAAAAACTGTTTACCAATTTTCTTCTGGGTCGGCTTCCACTCTTCTTTAAACTGCGCCCAAGTTTTACGTTTATAAACCAATTTACCAATTTCAAGGTTTTGGATTGCAACGCCCCATTGGAACAATAGACAGAACGGAATTGCATATAAAGGCTGCAATAAAAAACCCGGTTTCCAACGTTGCTCAGGAAATAAACGCAATAAACCATAGCCGATATCATCATCCATACCTTTGATATTGGTATAGGTATGATGCTTATAATTATGGGTCTGGCGCCAATTGTCAGAGGTTCCAACAATATCCCATTCGTAAGTTGTACCTTTAAAGCGTGGATCATTCATCCAGTCATATTGTCCGTGCATGACATTATGACCGAGTTCCATGTTTTCCATGATCTTGGCAAAACTCAGTAAACCTGTACCCAGTAACCATGCAGGTGGAAACCAACCCGCAAATAAGCATGCTCGGCCTAAAATACTACTATAACGGATAGCGGCATATACTTTTTTGATATATTTGGCATCTTTTTCGCCAATATCATCTAAGACTTCTTGCTTAATCGCATCTAGCTCGCGCGCTAAAGCATCTAGCTCAGTCTGGGTCAGTTCACGGTTTTTGGTGTTTTTAAAATATTGAATTTTAACTGGCATATTCATGATAAAACTCGCTTAAAGATCAATAACTAAATCAGTTTTGGCAGTATTTACACAAATTCTCAGCAAATTATTTGGTTCAAAATTTTCTTGACCATTAACTAAGTTTTTTGTGGCACCCTGTGCTTTATTACATGCACATTTATTGCAAATACCCATTCTACAACCATGTTCTGGTTTGATATTTTGTTGTTCTAAGCCGACTAAAATGGCTTGACCTTTGGGGATTGCAACCACTTTATTGGATTTGGTTAATGTGACATTGATAAAACCGGTGTCATCAGAAATCACTGGGCTTAGGCTAAATGCTTCGCTTTTGAGTACTTTGGCCTGTTTAAATAATTGCCCAGCTGTTGCGACAAAACCTGAAGGACCACATACATACACCGTACTTTGCTCAAGATTTTTAATGATATGTAAGTATTCATTATTTAAACGTGCGTCTGCGGGTACTTCTTGGGTATAGAACACATCAAATTTAAAATCAGGATACTGTTGAGCAAATTGCTCAAACTGTTGTTTAAAGGCAACGTCTGCATTTTTTTTAACCCAATACATTAAATGTACTGGCTGACGATCAAGCTGCTGGTTCGCTGCCAATGCCTGAATCAAGCTATACATCGGCGTAATACCACTGCCCGCAGCGACCAGAATCAATGGACTGGCAACTTGAGGCAATAACATATCACCATAAGGTCGACCAAATTCAATCACTTCACCCACTTGGGCATGTTCAAACAACCAGTTACTCACAATGCCTTTTTCTACTTTTTTTGCCGTGAGTAGTACATGTTGTGTATCTAATTGAGTCAGACTATAGGTACGTTCATAACGACGACCATTGATTTCGACAGTGATCGGATGATGCTGCCCAGCTAACCCCATTTTAAACAAACGGTTAATTTTGATGGTTAAGCTGATCGTATCTGCGGCGGATTGTTCTTTTTCAACAATTTTCCCCAAAGCTTGTTGAACTGACCACAATGGATTAATTTTCTGTAGCCAAAAATTAGTCGTATGAGTACCTAACACCATATCAAATATAGCGTTTACGGGAGATTTTTGCTTTTCAATAGCGTGCATACTAGGCTCACCATCTGAGTGATTTTTAATTATTATACACATGTATATATATTTGTATATACGCGTGTATTGTATCTAGACATTTCATTTATGTAATGACAAAGGCTATAATGAAAAAAATATTTTAACTATTTGATACTTTATGAATCCAACGTCCGTATTACCTCAGAACCCAGCTACCCTTCAAGATCAAATTCATGAGCTTGAAAAAGTTTCTGTACGTACTGTTGGACGCAAAGCGACAATTACCAAAGAAGAATTATTCCAAGCCGCCTTAAATTTGATTGGACCGCAAAAAAGTATTTCATCTTTAAGTTTAAGAGAAGTTGCTCGTGAAGCTGGGATTGCGCCAAATAGTTTTTATCGTCACTTTAAAGATATTGATGAGTTGGCGATTGAACTGATTGATCGTTCAGGCGTGGTGCTCCGTCAAATTTTGCATGAAGCTCGAATCAAGGCAATTAGACAAAGCAGTATTATTCGCAGTTCAGTTGAAGTATTTATTGAACAACTAGATGCCGATGAAGGTAATCTAAGTTTACTACTGCGTGAAGGTTATACAGGATCAAAGCAATATAAACTTGCTGTAGACAAACAACTTAATTATTTCCAACAAGAACTCCAAGAGGATTTGATTCGAATAGAACGCATCAATCACAGTAAATTAACCCATCCTGATTTAGTCGCCAAAGCCATTACTCAGCTGGTATTTAATATGGGTGCCAAGGTGATTGATTTGCCGATTGCTGAACGTAAAGAAGTCGCTGAACAAACCATGGTGATGATTCGCATGTTACTCGAAGGTTCGCGTCATTTAGACGAAGCGCAAATTAAATAATACCTATTCTTTCATAGCCTATTAAATATAAGTATCAAGACCCAATGATCAGTCACAATCAACAAAATATTCGTGTAGGCATACTTGGTGTGACTGGCCGCATGGGACAAATGCTAGTTCAGGCCTGTCTCAATGTGGGACTAAACATTACTGTTGCTACAGCAAGAGTTGCAAGTGCAGCGATTGGTCATGAACTAGGACAGTATCTCAATCTAGCACCGTTAAATGTGCTTATTTCAGATCGTTTGGAAGACGTCATTCAGCATTGTGATGTGGTAATTGATTTCACTACAGCAGAAGCATTATCGCAACATTTAAAAATTTGTCAGCACGCTAAAAAGCCAATGATTATTGGTATCACTGGTTTATCTGAGCAATTAAATCAACACATTGCTCAAGCCACGCAAGATATTGCTATCGTGCATTCAGGCAATTACTCCATTGGTGTCAATCTTAGTGTTGATTTGGTTCGAGTTGCTGCCCAATTATTAGGTACAGGATTTGAAGCTGAAATCATCGAAGCACACCACCGACAAAAAATAGACGCACCATCAGGTACTGCATTGATGTATGCAGAAGCAATTGCTCAAGTCAGAACGAAATTGCTCAGTGATTTAGCGGTCTATCAACGCCATGCTCAGGTTGCTGAGCGAGCACCCCAACAGATCAGCTTACAAGCCATACGTGGTGGAGACATTGTTGGTGAACATAACACAATATTTTATGGTCATGGGGAACAGGTCGAAATCAAACATATTGCAAGCAATCGGATGAACTTTGCGACTGGTGCAATTCGTGCCGCAATGTGGTGTATTTCTCAACCCGCTGGCTTATATAACATGCATGACGTAATTCATTTGAATCACTCGCTTTAATAGCGCTCTATGTACTATTAAATGTACGCAGCATTAAAGTTTTTCTGATCAATCCCACGATAGTGATCTTTTATCTTTCTATAACGTTTTTTAAAGACTTTTCACCCAGTATTGAGGTCAAATATTTTCACATTGAATTAAGCTTTGTATTTAAAAATAGCTATCTCGCCGCGAGTTAGAGTGATATAAATCTAACTTGGTATTTTTATATTCCCCTATACATCAATTGTATAATTGAGCTCTATTCACATGAAACTGTTAAATGATCGTCAAAGTATTATTGCAAGTTACGTACTCATGCTGATCTTTTTGTCTTTACTGATTCCCTTGCATCTTTTAGCATCATTTTTTGCAGGTTTTGTTGTTTTTGAAATCATCAATAGTTTAGGTAGCATTACGGAGAGATATATTGATGGTCAAAGAGCTCGCTTGACCATTAGCATTATTCTAGCCGTCTTTATTATTTCTTTGATTGTGCTCAGCATCACAGGCTTAATCAGCTTTGTTCAACATGATTTGCAAGGTGCGGGAATCAATGCCATCAGTGACCAAGTCGATAAAACCTTACAAAAGCTACAACTTGAAGTGGCACAATATATTCCCGGATTTATTCCTTATTCACTCACTGAATTAAAAGATCAAACCTTTGATTTAATCAAAGATAATTTATCAACTTTAAAAAGTACCGGAACAGGCTTCTTACATAATTTAGCCACCATGCTGATTGGTATGATTGTGGGGATCCTTGTCTCATTAAACCAACTGCGTCCACAGCCGGATCAGCCAGAATTTAAGCGTGCCATGATCACACGTATTGAGAATCTTTCGTCATCTTTTAAAAATGTGGTGTTTGCTCAGTTTAAAATTTCGTTAATCAATACCTTTTTATTTTTGATTTTCTCTCACCTGATCCTTCCTGTATTTGATATACATTTACCTTTTGCCAACACCTTAGTGATCCTGACTTTTATTTTTGGATTAATTCCAATTGTCGGAAACTTACTCTCCAATACCATTATTGTGATGGCAGGTTTAACCATTTCAGTATCTACCGCAGGTATCGCATTACTTTATCTGATTTTTATCCATAAGCTGGAATACTTTATTAACGCCAAAATTATTGGCACAAAAATCCATGCAGCGTCATGGGAAGTGTTATTGGCAATGTTAGTCTTTGAGTCGTTCTTTGGCTTAGCGGGTCTAATTGTTGCACCCATCTTCTATGCCTATATCAAGTTAGAACTTAAACAAGCCGAAATGATTTAAAGCTGAAATGATCTAAAACATAAATCATTTGGTCGTCAAGAAACCCTTCTTTTAAAGGTGTGAAGTATTACTTTGTAAAAGAAGAGAATTAAAAAAGCCTGAACTGAACAATATTACAATTCAGGCTTTTTTCCTAATAATGCGAATGTAGTTAAAAACTTTTATTCCCAGACCACTTCTTTTTTCTGTTGTGCCCAAGCGTCTAAAAATGGCTCATAGCGACTTTCAATTTTATTACGTTTAATTTTCATCGTTGGAGTGAGTAAATCATTTTCCATGGTCCATGGTTCATTTACTACGACAAAGAAGCTGATTTTTGCATGGGGCTCAAGTTCTTCATTGATCTTCACTCTTAATGCTTTTAAGGTGTTTTCAATTTCATCTCGCTTCGGGTTCTGCTTCAGACTGTTACGAATATCTTCAGCCAACATAATAAAGGCAACTGGTTGTGGTTGGCTTGAACCACCAATACATACAGATTCAATTAAGGCCTGATTGCCGATTTTTTGCTCAGTCGGAACTGGCATGATGTATTTGCCTTTGCTTGTTTTAAAAATATCTTTAATTCGACCAGTAATTTTTAACCGCCCTTCAGCATCGATCTCGCCCAAATCCCCAGTACGTAAAAATCCATCTTCGGTCATATCTTCTGCAGTTTTTTCAGGATTTTTATAATAGCCCAACATAGTTCCTGGGCTTTTTACCAGAATTTCACCATTTTCATCAATTTTACACTCCACTTTAGGTTGGGCATGCCCCACATAACCACTGGCAAACTGCCCCACACGTGTCACATGCGAATAACCACAATTTTCAGTCATACCATAGACTTCAAGTAACTCTAAACCTAAATTTCGATACCATAAAATAATATCTGTAGGTAATGGTGCAGCAGCAGTAAATGCATAACGGACATGATTTAGCCCGAGCTTGGTGAGTAATTTCTTTTTGACCAATTTACCCAACACAGGTATTTTGAATAAAATCTTTTGTATATGGAGGGGTATTTTTTCATTAACCCCCAAATAGAACTTGGTCCATAAGCGTGGCACTGAAAAGAATAATGTAGGTTTGGCACGATTCAAATCTTCGACAAAGGTTTCAATTGAATTTGCAAAATACACGGTAAAACCGCAAACCATCAATGAAGATTGAATAAAAATTCGCTCAGCAACATGTGCAAGTGGTAAATAAGATAAGGCCCGATCAGATGTTGTCACTTGATAAGTCAATCTGAGTTCACGAGCGCCAGATAAAAGCGTCGCAAAACTTTGCATAACCCCTTTAGGTACACCAGTACTGCCAGACGTATAAACGATGGTCGCTAAATCATTTTTATTGGGTAATACTGGGTTTTCTAGTGGCGCAACAGATTGCACAATATCATTCCATTGCGGTGCGTCGAATTCAGGTGATAATGCCAAACGCACACAAGCTAAATCTTGTGGAATGATTGTTTTTACCTCATTCCAGCTATCCGCTTTACCGTCCAATTTTCCAATAAATAAGAGTTTTGCTTCACTATGGTTGAGTACATAAGCTGCACCTTCCGCATTGAGTGTTGGATAGAGTGGGACTGAGATATGACCTGACATCCAGATCGCTAAATCTGCCATAAGCCAATGCGCACTATTTTTACCATAAATTGCGATCGCACTCTTTTCAGGCAAGTTTAAAGACTGTAAATAACTCGCCATACTGCGAACTTGTTGTGCAACTTCCGACCATGTGTAATGCACCACATTGCCATTGGCCAATGGTTGTACAAACACATCTTTTTGCGGTAATTGCTTTTCCCAATGAAGTAGATAGTGCACATGGGTATCATGAAACTCAACAAAATCCTTGTTTTCCATATCATTTCTTCCATTATTTTAAGTTTTTATCTTGGCTATAGACGGTTACTTTCGAACTTGTCTATTTGGATACACAATACTGAATGATCAAATTACATGGGTGAGTAAACTTTATCTCTAAGGAACAAATCTAGATCAAAGTAGACTATTTTAATAGCATAAAAACGGTTGCGATGTATACAACAAACTCCCTGTAAATCCTTCATTGATTATTGTTGTAAAGTAGATCTCATCCAATGATACATGGCGTTTCTATCGCGTGGTGACATTGAAGCATGGTCTATAGCCCCTCATACAAGATATGACCATATAAATGGTGCAATAATAGGAATTAATTTTTATAAATGGTTATAACTTTTACATTTAAAATCAAATAAATAAAAATAACCCAATAATTGATTATTTAAATATGCATAACATATACATCAAAAAAGCCCCCGAAGGAGCTTTTATAATCTAGATAAAATTACACTAAATTAAGGTTTAACCACAACCAATACCTGAATCGCTTCTGGGGTCACAGAAACACCTTCCAATAAGCTTAAACCTTCTTTCTGGAATTTCTGTAAACGTTCAATTTCATCTGCACGAATACTTGGATTGAATTGCTTTAAGTAGCTTAAACGATCAATTTCATATTGCCATTTGCTACCATAAATTTCTTTAGCTTGCTCTTTTAACTGCGGTAAAACACCTTTAGCAATATCTAAAGCTTGTGCATAGCGTTCTTCAATCACTTCACGACGTGCTTTCACCACTTGACGACAGCTGTTGCTATCTAAATGATGTAAATACGGCTTAATAATTTCTGGATCAAGCTTAGCAGTAATATCCTGACCCGTTTCAGTCAATAACACTCGAATCAATTGTGTCGGCAAACTTGAAGGTAGGTTTAATGCTTTAGGTGCGACCACATCCACTTTAAACCAAACTTCCAACAAGATCGTGCCTTGTTTAAGTGCATTGGTTTTTAGAATTGCAACATTGGTACTACCAAAAGATTGAGTACGGATAATTTCCATCACACTTTCAGTAAACGGATGTTCAAGTGTTAAATATTGCGCGTCTTCACGGATCTGTGCCTGATCACGATAGAAGGTTGCAGTCATGCCCTCTTCGTCGATATCCAAGCCTTGCACTTGCATTTGATCGGTTGGTTTAATAATCACCGTACCATTGCTTTGCTCATCAAAGTCAATGTTGGTTGATGCCATAAACCGCTTCATAAACATTGGCAATAAAGTATTGTCATCATAGTCTTCAAGCGCAGTAACAATTTCTTGTGCCACGATCGGACGACATGAATTGTATTCCAATAAACGGTCACGACCATCTTGCAATTCAACTTCAAGTGCTTGACGCTGTACATTGACAGCTTCAAGAAGTTCTTCAAAGGCTTGGCCTTTATCATCCAATAAGCAATCTTTTAAATCGACAATAAAGTTTTCTTGTAAGGTTTGTGCTGTAGGCGAAATATTACTGAAAATATTCAGCGCTTCATTATACCAACGGAACATACGCTCTTGCGCTGTACCTACAAGATAAGGCACATGAATCTGAATACGGTTTTCCTGACCAATACGGTCTAAACGACCAATACGCTGTTCAAGTACATCTGGATTTGCTGGCAAATCAAACAACACAAGATCAGAAGCAAACTGGAAATTACGCCCTTCTGAACCAATTTCAGAACACAGTAAAATCTGTGCACCATAAGAATCTTCAGCAAAATAAGCCGCTGCTTGGTCACGTTCCAATAAGCTCATGCCTTCATGGAACATTGCGGTGCGGATACCCGCATGGATGCGTAAAGCATTTTCAAGTGCTTCAACAACTGGACCACTACGTGCAATCAGCAATACTTTTTTATGTTTTAAATCAGAACGTAATCGTTCCATCAACCACATAACACGTGGGTCTGTTTCCATCCATGCGCCATCAAGTTGCAGCTCTTCTGGCCACATTTGTTCGCGTAATTTTCCATCTTTAGACCAGTTTTCTGGTGCTGGCAATGGTGCAGGTTGGCAATCACGTCCAGGGAAACCTTGAATTGCTTCACGGGTATTACGGAACAAGATACGACCTGTACCGTGACGGTCTAAAAGCTCATGAATTGCACGGAAACGATGTTCAGGCTGATCTTCAATCGGATGACCTAATAATTTTTCAACTGCTGCCAAATGTTCCGCTTCAAGTGGCAAATCTGACATCAACACTTCAGCAATTTTAGCAGTGTGATGATATTGCTCTTCTTCATCAAGGAAACGATCAAGCGAACTAAAACGTTGTGGATCAAGTAAACGTAAACGGGCAAAATGGCTTTCTACACCTAACTGTTCAGGTGTTGCAGTTAAAAGCAGCACACCTTCAGTTTTTTCAGCAAGCTCTTCAACAAGGTCATAACGGTCATTACCGCCTTCCTCTTCACTCCACATCAAATGATGCGCTTCATCGACCACCAACAGATCAAAACCAGCTTCAATGGCTTGCTCACGCAAATCATCATGATCAATCATCAAATCTACTGAAGCAATGATACATTGTTCAGTCAGGAATGGATTGAGTTCAGGATCATGCTCTTTGATTGAAGCTGTACGAGTAAGATCAAACAATGAGAAATTCAAATTGAAACGACGACGCATTTCAATCATCCATTGATATTGTAATGAATCTGGCACAAGAATCAGAATTCGCTCAGAACGACCGGTTTTGAGTTGTTGATGGATGATGAGTCCCGCTTCGATTGTTTTACCTAAACCGACTTCATCTGCAAGTAATACACGAGGTGCAAATCGCTTACCCACTTCATGTGCAATATACAGCTGGTGTGGAATCAAGCCTACACGCGCACCAACCAAACCACGTAATGGTGACGTTTGCATATTGGCTTGCATTTGCATCGCTTCAATACGTAAGTCATACCATTCTTTATAGTCAATTTGGCTTGCCAATAAACGCTCTAAAGGCTTTGACAATTGAATTTGTGCGCCAATACGCGTTTCGTTTAACGCTTTTTTCTCTTGTTCACCATTATCTAATGTACGAATAACATTGTAACGAATCACACCACTACGATCATCTAAAGACTCGACAATCCACTTGATGCCTTCTTGGTCTTGAACTTCATCATTGATATTAAAAACAATACGAGATAATGGGGCATTATTACGTGCATAGACACGAGTTTCGTCACTTTTTGGAAAAAGAATACTGATTGAACGTTCATCGACGTCAATCAATACACCTAAACCTAACTCAGTTTCTGTGTCCGATAACCAACGTTGACCTATAGCAAATTGTTGCAATTTTTCCACCTTTATCTCATGTTAGGGCTAAAACACGGTTGCTCAAATCAGGAGAATATTTGAACAAAGTTTATACCCATTACGCAATACTTTTTGACATAAAGCTCATTAAATTTTGAGCGACTTAATTTCAACTTAAAAATCTAAACTAAAACGGAACTGGACAATCAAATTGTACAAGCTCCTCTGTTTTAGGATGATGAAAACTCAGTTGTTGTGCATGTAGACAAAGTCGTGGCATAAGCTGCTGTTGTTCTACAGTTGCATATAAAGTATCACCAATAATAGGATGTCCTAAATATTGCATATGCACGCGTAACTGATGTGACCGTCCTGTAATTGGTGTTAACTCAACACGGGTTACAGCCTGTCCTTGAATTTGAAAATGTTGGGTTGCTTTCCAATGTGTTAATGCAGGCTTGTTATGTTCTGGATCTGCAATATGTAAGGGTGGATGTTCTGGATCATAAATCACAGGAACATCAACTGTGCCTTCACCATGTAAAGTGCCAGCAACAACAGCTTGATAGGTTTTAGAGGTTTGACGTTCTTGAAACTGTCTAGAAATACTTTTTTGTCCCCATTTACTCAGTCCAAATACCAAAATCCCAGAGGTATCGCGGTCTAAACGATGAATGAGTAAAGTCTTAGGCTCGATTTTTAATAATCTGTTGATAACACAATCTTGTAAATCTGCTGTTTTTCCTGGAACTGTGAGTATACCTGCTGGCTTATGGATCACCATAAAATCATCATCACGATGGATCAGGTGTTCGGTTAGAAAATTACTCAAAGTTCAGTTCCAATGATCACGCAAACAAGCAGGCAATTCTAAGAATCTTGGAATGAAATTACAATCAAAATTATCTGATTTATTCGATTATTCTAAAGAAAGAATAATAAATCGTACAATTGCTTTAAATTCATTGGCAATTTACAAGACAATCAAAAACTTTAGATACATTTTGCCAATCAATTGTGGGGAAAGTGGATTAATTCATTGAAAAAATAAATTATTGTCTATTTTTTGGTAAGTTAAAAACTTAACACCCTATTTTTTTAATGGTATAAACAATACCTTAAGATTAAATGAGCAAAATATGAATAAATTAAATTATAAATCTACATTGTCCATTTGTATTATTTCCGCATTTGCCATGACCGGCTGTGCAACTTCAACCCTTTTAAAGAAAGACAATGGTGTTCGTACCCGTAATGTTCAAACCGTATTGGTCAATGATACGGTTTTAGCATTTGGCAAACCATCACAAGCAATTTCGGCCCTACCTTCTGACAGCATTGTCATTGCAGGGCAAAAAAATAGTTATGTCATCACCAGTGGTGGTGCTCGATTTGTCAAAGTGATCACAGGACTTGATCCAAAATTTATTCAAATTGATAAAGCGCTGACCTTCAATTCAGAAAAAAATGATGGGCATTTTTCAGGAACCCTACCACTCAAATATGTCAAACTTTCTGAAGATGTCACTAAACAAGATCGTGCATTCTTTATTGAAAATGGTGCAGAAGAATGTACCACCTCAAGTGATCAACGTCTAAAAGCGCAACGTTTCTGTTTTAACATTACCTTATCTGGTCTGGTTTACCCTTCTGCTTCTAATATTTCATCACTAAAAGCACTGAGTAAACCCTATCAAGTCAGTATCTATACCACTCAAGAGGTAAAAGATTACTCAAAGGCTGGCAGTAAAACTGCAGATAAACTGGTGTTATTCCCTTTTGCTGTCGCTTTTGATGTAGTGACGTTACCGTTCCAAGCGCTTCATAAGATTTTTGATTGATTGAAAATAATTCAGGATATTGCATACAATATCCTGAATCTTAGCAAATATAAAAATACGATTCTCAATAGCATGATTCCACTTTCTTTTAACTATCTTTGGATTTTCTTTGTCGCTGGCTTTGGGACCATTATTTTTAGTCTATTTGCGATTGGATTAATATTTAGCTCAAAATTCAGAAATACCCTTAGGCATGGCAATATTTTTATTCAGTCTTTATTTGTCTGTAGTGTACTCTGCGTTTTTTTGAGCTTAGCACTTTATTTTCTTGTTCTATATACAAAAAATGAGATTGAAAAAGAGCATCATTCCCTACATAAAACATTAAGTTCGCCTGAGAAAATTTTAGGCATCCAAATGCCGCAAGGGACTGAACTTGAATTATTTGCACCCGATCAATTGACCTCATTGAGACAAGCCAAATTTCCCCAACCCGTATTATTTGGAAAGCTGCAAATTAACAGCATGAAAATTCCTCGTGGTATTGATTTGGAACTTTTTGATGATCGTTCAACCACATTAATGGGTACAGGTAAGGATACGATCGAAGGTTGGAATTGTCAGCTGATGAGCTATATTCAAGTCTATTTAGATGATGCTGGCAACATCATTGGTTTAGAGCACTGTAATCTTGCTCAAGATACGCAGCTAGAAAATATTATACTTGTGGCACAGGCAGATATCGAGCGTTCTAAATATCAAAAATATCCAGACAACTTTGTTTCTACAGATTACTGGCGGATTCACAATCCTCTCACCCAATACAAAGCTGTTTCCCTACAATGGGCAAATGTCTATTTGGATCAAAATAAACAACTCATCGGAATTGAAAATGGCACACTGACAGAAAAATTAACCTTAGGCGATATTCAATATCCAGCAAATACTGAATTCAATTTATTGGTTCATCCTTTAACACAAAATGAAACTTGGTTATTTACCCCGCCCAGTGATCAAAATGCGGTTGCTCGCAATGGCAAAGTCTATACGCATGATCAAACGATTTTTCAGCGCCCTAATGGCAAAATTGAACAAATCCTCAATAGCAATGATCCTAGAATTTTAGCCTGAAGAATGAATCACTAATGCTTAAATATTGATATTCCCAACAGTATAGGCATTTTTCAAGGTCTTTTATTTTTATCTCTAATATTTATTTACAATTATTCATTTCAATTTTCAAATTCTTGACCACATGCTTCGTGTATAACAATTTACTGCCATGTAAAGATAAATAGAATTCTGCTAGCCTAATCAACAAGGTCAAGAACTGGCTTTTAAACTCGATCAGCACTCATAAAATTAAACGCAAAGTACCAAAAATTAGATATTTTTTTTAACTTTTAAGCTGTTTGATAAAAAAACAAACAAATTCACAAAGATTCTGTTGTAAAAAACAACAAAATCTTTACAATCCAACTAAACAGACAAGTCTGTATAATTTGCTGAAAAAAACGAATGACCAGTGCATTCAGAGGGTATAAGAATAAATATAAGAAGATGCTTCAAGCATCTCTTTACCTAACAATTTATTGTTATGACAATAAATTGTTAGGTATATAAAAAACTTATCAGCAAAGCGCGATTCACTTCAAGTGGTCGCGCTTTTTTATTTTCAAGTTTAAGTAGTAAATTAAACAGATCAGCAAGCGCAAATCAATATTACTTATGCTTGCAACCTAGGATTTCAACAAACTTAAAGGTTAAACTGAACTCGGTTGGGCTAAAGCCAATTCCATCTGAATCAGGGTCTCTACCCGTCTCCAATAATCATCCAAACACACTTGCTGAGGATCTATTTGCGCCTGAATCGTCATTCCGTCAAGAAGACTCGACAAGAAAGAAGCAAGTTGAATATCTTGTTTAACACCTAAATGACGCAACGCATTACTCAAATGCCCTTTTAACCACTCTTTATAGTCAGTTGCAGGTTGAAGTGATGACGGATAAACTTTTGAAATTTCTTCTACGGCTTTTTGGAACATACAACCATTAAAATCTTCACTATGAAACCATGCGTTGTACCATGTGAAAATGGCTTTAATATGAGATAAATAATCTTGTGGATCACATTTAGCGATTGCAGCATCTAATGATTCTTGCAAATTGAGATTTCTCGTGACCAAACATTCTTCAATCAATTTGGCTTTAGATGGAAAATATTTATAAAAAGTCATTTTTGCAACGCCAGACTCACTAATAATTCGGTCTATACCGATAGAATTATAACTATATGTATTAAAGAGATTCAACGCTGTATTAATGATGTCCTCTTTTTTTGACATTTGTTTTTACCTGATGTACAAAAATTTAAGATTAAAATTAAAGCATTAGCTTATAAGAACAGCACATAAATACGAATTACTTCAAGTGTATGCTAAGAATTATATCTTAAATTCATATGAATACTGAGTTTTTATAAAAAAACATCAAGACTACAAAGGCAAGTATATGAAATATAAAATATTAAACCTGTATAAATACTAGCAAAACAAATTGTTTTTTACTATTATAAAAACGGCAAAATTAAAATTTTAATGCAGCATATGAGCATATTATCTTTCACGCAATCTGAACATACTCGTTTCGAGTTGCTGCATTTCATTCAAAATTCCTTGCAACCTGAATTATGGCAGCAAAATACTCAAGCTATCGCAAACTTAAAACGGCAAACACACTGTCATATTTTATTTAAGCATCCCATATTAGTCCAGTTGAATCAAAGCCAGCTGACGCTTGAACAGCTTAAATTCATTCATATTAATTATTTTACCGCGATTGTTAAAAATTTTACAGATGCACTTAGCATGGTAATTTATCAAGCCGTTAGCCTCGAAAAAAACCATAATATTCATCCAGAAAATAGGATTGCAGCTAAAATATATGCACGCTACTTACTGTCGCTAAACTTAATTGATGAACTGGGTTTCAATACACACCAACTCGAAAAAAGCGCTGCATCCAAATCACATCTGGTTTATTTTTTAAAATTGATGCAGCAGTTGGAATTAGATCCATTAGATCAGCAACAGACTGAAATAGAAGCTTTCGCATTGGCTCAATTTATTCACCAACATATCAATTCTTATACAGAATTATTGCTCATTTTGGCTTGTACAGAATTGCAAGTCATAAAGTTTAGTGAAGCACTCCGCAACAACATGTCGATTTACAACAGTAAATTTATTGAAGGTTATTATGCTTGTCATGGGCTGGCTGATCAAAATGACGCGACCCTTGCCAATGATGACAACCATCAAGATGACATTTGGACCCTACTGATACAATGCTATGATCAAAACAACCAACAGTATTTGGACCAAGTCCAGTCTGAGTATTTAGAACTCTGGAATAATTTTTGGAGCAAAATGGCAACCCGTATAACTGAAATTTAAACGCTTGCCTCATGATGGTTTTTTGATCCCATTGCTGAGATCAAAAATACCTTATTGTGGTTTAGATGAGCGTCATTGTAGTACTTGTTGAGTCGGCATATTTTGTTTACGTTCTTGTAATGCTTTCTTCATCACCTGATAACCGCCTGTTAAGCCTAAAGTCGCCATAATCACAGCCACAATAATATCTGGCAACATGCTTCCTGTACCAAACACCCCAAGTGCTGCAAAGATTACTGCGACATTTCCAATCGCATCATTACGACTACACAGCCAAACAGACTGCATATTGGAATCCCCATCTCTAAAAGCGTAAAGCACAAGGGCTGAAATCACATTGGCGATTAAAGCCAATACACCAATCGCTCCCATGGTAATCGCTTCTGGAGGGATCCCTTTCGTATAAGCATAAATCGTTTTGCCAATCACGACAAAACCAAAAATTGCCATGATTGCCCCTTTAAATAAGGCAACGGTCGCTCGCCAGTACAGACTTGCGCCTAACACCGCTAAAGAGACGGCATAATTGACCGAGTCACCAAAAAAATCCAGAGAATCCGCCCAAAGTGCAGAAGAATGTGCATACGCCCCACCAATCAATTCAACAAAAAACATGGCAAGGTTAATAAACAGTGCAATCCACAAAGCCGTTCTAAACTTGCTATTCGGTTTCTGTGGTGCAGGTTCATGACTACATGTACACGCCATGACACTTCTCCTTGATTCAATATAAATGGACTTATCTGCTTATTTTCAGTCAAGTTGGGGCTTTAAAGAAAATCAGCACATGCGTCAACAATGATGAAAAAATCAGCTATACTGCTATTTAAAACTATGGAGTTAGTCCAAGGTCAAGTTGATTCAGGAAAATAAGCCATGCAGCAATACTTAATTAGTGACCTCGCAAAAAAAACTCAGCTGTCGACGGATACTGTGCGTTTTTATGAGAAAAAAAATTTAATCAGATCCAGTTACCGTGCAGATAATAATTATAAATATTATGATGATGAAACATTAAAGCGGCTTATTTTTATTAAACGTTGCCGCGCATTAGATATGACCTTACATGAAATTACTCAACTTTTAGAGCATCTACAACATCCTGAACAAGGTTGTAAAATCATTGACCAATTGATTGAAGAACATATTCGACATGTAGAAACTCGAATATATGAATTACAGCATTTTAAATCGCAACTGCATGAATTACGTCAATCCTGCTCATCAAACACCACCATTGATCATTGTCAGATTGTCAAAAAACTTGAAGCTTCGGAATAATTTACATTGTGTTGAATGGGTCTTTCGGCTATTCCCTCTGCTGATTGAGCCCATCTGCCGATTTAAAAACAGTTTTGCGCAGCCATAGCGAAACACTGACCAACGCAATCAATACAGGGACTTCAACCAAAGGACCAATAATCGTGGTAAATGCGACAGGTGAAGCCAATCCAAATGTTGCAATCGCGACAGCAAGTGCCAACTCAAAGTTATTTCCTGCTGCGGTAAAAGAAATCGCCGTAGTTTTAGGATAATCATTGCCCATCCATTTGCTCATAAAAAAGCTCAGGAAAAACATCACCACAAAATACAGGGTTAATGGGATGGCAATTCGCAGTACATCGAATGGTAAGCTAACTACATCCGCCCCTTTTAAACTAAACATCGCCACAATGGTAAATAACAATGCCAATAAACTTAGCGGACTGACTTTAGCGATAAACGTATGTTGATACCAATCTAATCCTTTACGTTTAACTAGAATGATCCGACTTAGAAAGCCCAATAAAAATGGGATACCTAAATAGATTAAAACTGCATGTGTAATCGTCCAGAAGCTAACATCAATAACTTTTCCTGCTACACCAAAATACGGTGGTAGAACTGTTAAAAACAACCAAGCATAAGTACTAAAAAAGACGATTTGGAAAATACTATTAAAAGCAACCAAAGCTGCGACATATTGGTTATCACCACATGCTAAATTATTCCATACCAATACCATCGCAATACAACGTGCTAAACCAATAAGAATTAAACCCGTCATATATTCAGGATAAGCATGTAAAAACACAATCGCTAAGGCAAACATCAGGCACGGCGCGATTAACCAGTTTTGTAGCAAAGACAAAGTCAGCGTTCGTTTATCTTTGAAGACTTCAGCTAAGGTCGCATAATCCACTTTGGCAAGTGGCGGATACATCATCAAAATTAAACCTATCGCAATGGGTATATTGACTGAATCTAGGCTTAAACGATTTAAAGCCACAGTAGCCTGCGGGAAATATACGCTGATGCAGATCCCCAATCCCATCGCAATAAAGATCCATAAAGTTAAATTTCGATCTAAGAAAGAAAGCCGCGAAGTTGGCTGATTTGAGTTCATAACAGCTTACTCACAACAACTGTTGATCTGGATCAAGTCTGAACGACCCACAACTGAATTCGCAGTTTGAGCTGCAATTATGTTTAATACTGCATTGGCCCATTCTGGTAATTCAGGATTTAAACGGTAATACACCCATTGGCCTTTGCGTTGATCAAGTAAAATGGACAAATTTCTCAACAAAGCCAAGTGTCTAGAAATCTTTGGCTGGCTTAAATTTAAGGCTTCAGTGATTTCACAAACACAAACGTTCCCCTGTGCCAACACAATTTTTAAAATATCCAAACGAGTTGGGTCAGATAAGCACTTAAAGAAATCGGGTTGATCCATCGCAATTACTCAATTTTATGGTTTAGCATATTCACTATTGCGAATATACGCATATCCATATATAAATGCAATATTGCTTTTTAACAGAGAGTCGATCGATGTCATCTCAAATTAAGATTTATCATAATCCTGCCTGTGGGACTTCACGCAATACCCTTGCACTCATTCGAAATGCAGGTATCGAACCAGAAGTGATCGAATATTTACAGTATCCGCCAAGCAAAGCACAACTCATCGATTTGATTCAGCAATCTGCTTTGTCGGTACGAGATGCAATACGTAAAAATGTTGATGTTTATAAAACCTTAAAACTAGATCAAACAGAATGGACTGACGATCAGCTGCTTAATTTCATGTTGCAATACCCGATTTTAATCAACCGCCCCTTTGTCGTGACTGAATTGGGTGTTCGTTTATGTCGGCCATCTGAATTGGTTTTAGATCTCTTATCTGCGCCACAACGTGCTGCTTTTAGTAAAGAAGATGGTGAAATTATTATCGATCAGCAATTAAAAAGGCTTAAATAATTTTTTAGGGTTTTTCAAAAAACCCAATTAATTAAACATAAAATATTGAATATTAAGTGTTTTAATGAAAATTCACCCAGTTAATCCTGAGTGTTTTACTAGGTTGAATCTTATTTTCAAACCCTTACAATAAAACCATATTTTTAGTATGCCTTTTAAATTTATATGAGCATCTCACACATTACTGAACTCCTATCACCAGCTGGATCATTGAAGAATATGCGTTATGCATTTGCTTACGGTGCCGATGCGGTATATGCAGGTCAACCTCGCTATAGCTTGCGAGTTCGTAATAATGAGTTTGATCATGATCATTTAAAAATAGGGATTGCTGAAGCGCATGCCTTAGGCAAAAAATTTTATGTGGTGGTGAATATTCAACCACATAATGCTAAATTAAAAAATTTTATTCGTGATCTTGAACCTGTGGTCGCCATGCAACCTGATGCACTGATCATGTCAGATCCTGGCTTGATCATGCTGGTTCGAGAAAATTTCCCACAAATATCCATCCATCTGTCTGTACAGGCAAATGCGGTCAATTGGGCAACCGTAAAATTTTGGAAAAATATGGGACTCACCCGTGTCATTTTGTCACGTGAGTTATCTATCGAGGAAATTGAAGAAATTAAACAGAATGTACCCGATATGGAAATCGAAGTGTTCGTACACGGTGCACTCTGTATGGCTTATTCCGGTCGTTGCTTACTTTCAGGCTATATGAATAAACGTGATGCAAATCAAGGCGCTTGCACCAATGCATGTCGCTGGGAATACAATATTCACGAAGCAACAGAAGATGCATCTGGGGATGTCATTCCAGTCCAACAACTGGAGACAGCATCAGACTGTTGCAACAATAAAGATGCCGACGAGCAACACGCTATACAACAACATCAATTTGGCGAACCGGTTTTATTACAACGTCATAAAGAAGACATGTTTGCTGCTGAAGAAGACCAACATGGCACTTACTTTATGAACTCTAAAGACTTACGTGCAGTTCAACATGTAGATCGTTTAACCAAGATGGGCATTCATTCCTTAAAAATCGAAGGACGCACCAAATCTTACTTTTATTGCGCTAGAACAGCACAAATTTATCGCAAAGCGATTGATGATGCGCTACAAGGAAAACCTTTTGATCGGGCGTTAATGTCACAACTCGAAGGTTTAGCCAATCGAGGTTATACCGAAGGTTTCTTACGCCGCCATGTCCATGCCGAATATCAAAACTATGCAACGGGATCTTCTCAATTTGATCATCAACAATTTGTTGGTGAAGTGCTTGAACGCAACGATGATTACATCAAGATTGAGGTAAAGAATCGTTTTGTTGTGGGTGACTCCATGGAACTCATGACCACATCTGGCAACATCACATTTATTCTTTATGAAATTTTAGATAAAAATAGACAACCGATCATAGATGCAAAAGGCTCAGGATATATTGTAGAAATTCCAATTCCTGCCGATATTGATATGCAATATGCCTTATTAATTAGAAACTTACCAAATTCGACTGCTGATATTTCAGCATCATCATTGGCTTACCAAGCAGTTTAGGATATCGAAATGGCTTTAATGATTACAGACCAGTGCATCAATTGTGATATGTGTGTACCAGAATGCCCCAATCAGGCAATTTTTGAGGGCGAAAAGTTCTATGAAATTGATACACAGCGTTGTACTGAATGTGTCGGATTTTATGAACATCAAACCTGTGTGGATGTCTGTCCGATTGAATGTATTGTTCAAAATCCACAACATATAGAAAGCAAAGCGCAATTATTAAATCGCTTTCATTATCTAAGTTTGTTTGGCTAAGACAAAATGCGACACCAATTCTAATTTTGGAACGTATTTTGCTTAGTTAACGCATAGGTTCAGATAATAATAACAATAAAGAAAATGGAGCTGAGCTGTATGGCAACACAGCTCATAAAAAGGGGAAAACAATAACATTAGGGAAAAGCCAAGGTGTATTTGGGGAACACTTTGGCTTTTTTCTTATTTAAAAAATCACGTTTGATTTAAATTTTAATTTCAAGATAGGTAATTTAAGCAAAAAGCTAAGCGACGAAAAAATTCATAGATCTTTATTCATGGGCAAAATTTTGCGAAAACTTCTCCTTACACCACTGTTTGACTTCATTCACAATAAAATCAGCATCTGGCAAAGTTAAAAAATAGTAATTCCATGCCGTTTCAACACACGGCGATACAATTTTCAGCCGTCCTTGTTGTAAATCATTGGCAATCGAAATGCGGCTTAATAATGCAATCCCCTGCCCAGACAATACAGCCTGAATTGCATGACTTTCTTGCGTATAAAATACCTGCGCTTGCCCTGCTTGAATATGTAAGCCTTGTTTTTCAAACCATTTCTGCCAATTGACTCGATTTGGACAGTATTCATCTCCCCAGGTAAAGTGAATCAATGGTGCAGTCATCCAGTTCATAGTTGCAATATCCAAAGAGGGATGCCCGACAGCTACATATTCATCAACTGCTAATAATTCTGTATCAACATCTTGATAGCCCCCTGAACCATACCGAATCGCTAAATCATAGAGACCGGAAGTCATATTAACGAGGTCATAACTTGCATGTACCCGAAACATAATATTGGGAAAGCGACTTTGTAACTCTGGCAAATAGGGAATAATCCACTCACTTGCAAACGATGGTGTTGTGGTAATGGTCAATAATCTTTGTTTATTTTGCTCTAGTTGAAACAAAGCCGTTTGAATCTGCCCAAAACCTGATTGCACATGCTTAAGTAAATACTCTCCTTCTGGCGTCAGGCTGATCGAGCGTGTACGCCGCTCGAATAATTGAATATTCAATTGCTGTTCCAGCTTCTTGATACGATGGCTTAAGGCGGTAGCTGTTAAAAACAATTGGACTGCTGCTTTTTTAAAGCTGAGTTGTTCAGCAACATACTGAAAGGCCAACAACTGCTCCAAGGAATTATGCAAAACCACCAAAGATCACCGTGTAAAATATAAATGAATTATATTCAGTTATAACATGTATTTTTATCGTTTGTTGTTTTTTTCATATTCTATAAAAATCAATTTGAACAAACAACAAATTGAGTAATGATCATGGCAAATATACTAAAAATAGATACTAGTTTAAGAACAGGTATTTCAGGTACGCACCCACATGGTTCTTTAAGCCGACGCTTAACCGCATTATTTATTGATCAATGGAATGAAATTGATTCATCTGTACAAGTTAAACATCGTGATTTAGGTCAAAACCCACCGCCTTATATTGATGAAGAGTGGATCATTTCTGAATTTGGCTATGCAGAATCTGAAGAAAAGGCGCAACAACGCTTACAACTGAGTAATGAATTTATCGAGGAATTGCACTGGGCAGATATTATTGTGCTTGGTGTGCCAATGTATAACTTTGGCACACCTGCACATTTAAAGGCCTATATTGATCACATCGTGAGAATGAATAAAACCTACACATTTGATCTCAGCAAAGAACAACCTTACTCAGGGCTGTTAGATCATCAAAAAACCATGATTATCCTTTCTGCCCGTGGTGGGCATGACTTTGATGCAGTTGATGCGCCATTTCCCAATCATGCTGAACCCGCAATCAAAACAGCATTCAATTTTATTGGTATCGAAAAATTTCATGAAATTGCAATTGAGTATCAGGAATTTGGTGGCGAGTTGTTAGCACAATCGATCCAAGCAGCAGAACAGAAAACCATTGCACTTGTTCAAGAGCTGCAACATTAACAAAGCTTATTTTCGCAAGCTCTCTTCAATAGTATTCAATCTCCAACACAAAAAAAGGAATTGAGCTGTTAGCAACTCAATTCCTATCAAGGGTAAAACATGAGATAAATGTTAAGACAAGCCAAAGTGCTCATTGCGACACTTTGGCTTGCTTTTCAACGTGCAATCATCGAAAGATTATTGACCTGAACGAATGATGTAATCGAATGCAGATAAAGACGCTTTTGCACCCTCACCAGCTGCAATAATGATTTGTTTATAAGGCACTGTTGTACAGTCACCCGCAGCAAATACACCTTTTACATTGGTTTCATTACGATCATTCACCACAATTTCATTACGGTTTGAAAGTTCTACAGCAGTTGCTTTTAAGAAATCTGTGTTTGGTAATAAACCAATTTGTACAAAGATTCCCGCAAGTTCAATAGTATGCAGTTCGTCTGTTGCACGGTCTTTATACTTCAACCCTGTCACAATCGAACCATCACCAATCACTTCTGTAGAGAGTGCATTCAAAATCACCGTGGTATTTGGCAAACTATTCAATTTATCTTGAAGCACTTGGTCAGCACGAAGTTGAGTATCAAACTCGATCAATGTGACATGTTCAACAATACCTGCAAGATCAATTGCGGCCTCTACACCTGAGTTACCCCCACCAATCACGGCAACCTTTTTGCCTTTAAATAATGGACCATCACAGTGTGGGCAATACGCAACACCACGTGTTTTGTACTCTTTCTCACCAGGTACATTCATCTCTCTCCAACGTGCACCTGTAGATAAGATGACCGTTTTCGATTCAAGTTTTGCACCATTTTCCAGTTCAACTTCAACTAAGCCATTAGTTGTTTGATCAGCACCAACAATGTTTTTCACTTTTTGTAAGTTCATAATGTCCACACCGTACTCACGTACATGCGCTTCCATATCTGAACCAAACTTAGGACCTTGTGTTTTTTGTACTGAGATAAAGTTTTCAATATCCATGGTGTCCATGACCTGACCACCAAAACGCTCAGAAACAATACCTGTGCGAATCCCTTTACGTGCAGCATATACCGCAGATGTTGCACCAGCAGGTCCGCCACCAATCACCAATACGTCAAACGCTTCTTTAGCATTCAGCTTTTCAGCATCTTTAGCCGCAGCACCGCTGTCCAATTTCGCAACGATTTCTTCTAAAGTCATACGACCTTGACCAATATGTTCGCCATTTTGGAAAACCATAGGTACAGCCAAGATTTTGCGTTCTTCAACTTCATCTTGGAAGAATGCACCATCGATCATGGTCGCTGTAGTGCCTGGATTATTAATTGCAATCAAGTTAAGTGCTTGAACAACATCTGGGCAGTTGTGACAGCTTAAAGAAACAAATACATCAAAATTTGCACTCAGGTTTAAACCTTTAACTTGAGCTAAGATTTCATCAGAAACTTTTGGCGCATAACCTGATACTTGTAATAAAGCTAAAATTAACGAGGTAAACTCATGCCCCATCGGTAAACCAGCAAAGAATACACGAGGTTGTTCACCTACTTTTGCAATACCAAAGCTCGGTTTACGATCATTCTGACCATCGAAACGTGCAGTCACTTGATCTGACAGTGCAGCAATTTCAGTCACCAATTCTTTAATTTTGTCTGACTTATCAGAACCATTTAAAGAAGCAACAATTTCAATTGGGCTCTCAAGACGCTCTAACAATGTTTTTAATTGAGCAGAAGTATTTGTATCTAACATGCTAACAATCTCCAAGGGAGTAAATTTCTTTCGTTGAATGTATATTACGTCTATTTAAAAAATAGATAAAACAGTTTGTTTTTATTAAATCAATCGGTTTTTTAGTTTAACAAAAATCAACGACTTTCTCATCAGCATATCCCCCTATTCTCAAATTTAAATTCTTTAATGCTGGTATATATATGGGCATTGACTAGAAAATCAATAGACACCCCCCGACTTCCTCGAAACTTAAAATTAGATTAATTTTCAACAAAAATAATATTTCTTCGACCATCTCTCTACAAAAATTCATGCGCAGCCAAGCCACAAAGTTTTAAGCTAAATTTATGTTGTGGTTTCTCCAATTAAGTACAACAAGGTGTACTTATTCACAATTCCTGAATAAATAAGTGAAGAGGTAAAACAATGAAAATAGAGTTCGTATTCGATATCGTCTATCCAATGAGTTATGTGGCGTTTGAAAAACTCAAACAACATTGGAATCAACCCATGGCGAAAAAAATCGAATTATTACCTGTGCAAGTTTTACCAGAAATTCCAGAACAAGGCTTAGATGTTTATCAATACCTAACTGAAAGATATGGAACCAAAGAAGCCAATCGTAAACTTGATATGGCAAAATTTGCTGCCTATAGTCAAGATTTAACCGTGGATATTGAGCATATGAAGCGTATGCCCAATAGTCGCTTAGCCCATCAGGCGATATTGGCTTTAGATAATATCTTTGACCAATTCGCATTAACGCAGGCTTTATTCCATGCCATATTCGCCCATGGTAAAGACATTGCCAACCCTGAAGTGCTGAAACAAATCATTGAAGGTATGGGCTTGGATGGTACGAAAGTTCTACGTTCTATTCAACATAAGGAAATCGCAGACAAACAAACTGAGATTACTCATTATGTACAAGGTTTCGGTAAACACCCTACCCCCTACTATATTGTGGATGGTGAAATTTGGGATAAAACCTTTGATACCTTAGAACTGAAAGATCTGATTACCAACCGAGCGAAAGATGTCGCTTAGGACAACGAGATTTAATTTTACAGCAATAAAAAAGCACTTTTGTGATTAGCAAAAGTGCTTTTTTATCAAGATTTTTACAAAGTATAAGCTTTGTAGCGTTGCACTAACCGATACGATGACCAATTCGGTGTAAACGTTTGGCAATTCGACTTGCCACCCAATAAATCATCAAGCTAAAAAATAAACTGAGTGCTGAAATTCCCCATAAAACCTTTTCAACAATGTTCGACCAAAAGCTTGCACGACTCACTTGCGCTTCAACACCTTGCGCAATCGGGGAAAGCGCTCGATTAAATACCTGATGTTGAATTGTCCATAATTGCTCAGGTTTAAAGCCATATTCTAAAAAGCGCGAATCGGATTGCTCCGCTTTAATCAATTTTTCTGTGTAAACCGTAGCCACAACCTTATCAACAGGTTTATGCATCAACGCAGTTTGTGCCAATAAATAGCTTTGTACTGTTTCAGGCGCATCCGATCTTTGCAGATATTGATAAATATCGCTTTGCTGAATGTTTTGATCATACTTTATAAATGATTTTAACTCTTTGTCTTCATCATCTTTAAGATCATATTGCACATAAGTCAAACCAGACCATAGCACAATCAAGGATAACAGCCATGCAACAAATTTAAGGATAAAAGATTGAAAGCGCACTTTAAAAAAGCGAATTTTTTTTAATACAGCAACAATAATAAATGCGCCAATAAAAGACACAATTAATTTTAAGATCAACCAGCCAAACCATGACAATGCATTCATCAGGTAGTCTGGTTGATAAATATATTCTCTTAACTGCTGATCTAGAATATATGGCAAGTGTAATTGATGAACCTGTTGAGCTACACCAAACAAGTTAAAAACCAATTCCTGTTGAAAAAAAACAGAAACTAAACTTGCGATACCTACAGAGGATAAAACCACAGCCGAAACCATCAAATTCCGTTTTCGATGCTGAAGTATTTTTAATCCATGTTCGATCTGTTGAATATCTACAGGATATTGAGTTTTTTCAGTCAACCTTTACACCTTTAGATGAGATTGTGCCAAGATTTAAGCTTTGGCTTAGGATTGATGCGTACTGGTATCTAATACCAACTGTTGTAAATTCGATTGAAGCGCTTTAATCCGAGTCGAAGCCTCTTCACGTTTTTGCATGCCCTCTTTCTGAATTTGAATGACATCATTTACAGTTTTAATCAGGGTATTTTGAACATGTTCAAGCGTTTCAATATCAATCACTGAACGTTGATTGGCTTTGGCAGTATCCACAGAATTTTGATGAAGTAAATCTGCATTACGTTTTAATAGCTCATTGGTTGCATCATCAATCGTGTTGGCAAGTTGTACACTATTACGTTGCTCATTTAGAGAAATCGCCAAGCTGATCTGGTTTTTCCATGCGGGTAAAGTAATATTTTTAATCGCATAAAATTTATCGACCAACATCATATTATTGGATTGAATAATACGAATCATCGGTAAGGTTTGCATTGCAGATTGTTGCAAGACTTGTAAATCACTGACCCGCTTTTCTAGATTGTTGGCTAAATGATTAAGGTCATAAACACGCTGATTGGTTTTAGGATCTTGCTCTTGCTGAGATAAAGTCGCAATTTCTTGCTGCACTTCTACTTGCTTGATTCGTCCTGCGGCAATATAAATACCCAGTTGTCGATATTCTTCTTGTACCCCATTAAACATTCGATCTAATGTATCTACTCGCGCCTTTAAACCTGTTTGCGATGTTTCAATTTCTTTGACCAATGAATCTATTTGCTCTTTGGTGGTATTAAAATGTTGATCGAAATTTTGCTTAGCACCTTTAAACTTACTGAGTATGCTTCCAATAAATCCTGAGTTTTTCGATTGATTCAAAATGCTGGATGTATTCAATTGCTGAGCAACTTGCACAACTTCATTTAATTTTTGCCCAGTCACATCTAGGTCTTTATTTTTGACTAAGTTGAGTAATTCATCTGTATATGTGGATGTTTTGGTCGCAATATTTTTACCATATTCAGCAACGGATGCATGATTAATATTGGCCAAGTCTTTATGCGCATTTACAACCTCATTAAAATCCTCAGTATTTAAGCCTATTTCTTTCAAATTCAATTGTTCAAACTTCTGCAATTCCAACGGCGTATTGGATTGTTCAGTTAATGCTTGATGATTCGAATCGCTCATACTTGTATCCTATTTATTTTCTAATGATTTCTTTAATGATTGAATTAATTTATCACGACTTTTATCCAGTTCTTCAGTCCTTGTAAAAGAATTCTGCGCACTACTCTGTTTGACATGATATTGCCATGCAGGAATCAGCACATGCTGAGCTTCATTAAAGCGATCAAGTAAGCTCAATGAAAGTTGTTGTGTTAACTGCATTTGTGCTAACGCAATATCATTACTGGCTTGTAACGTTTGTAGCGTATTGACTTTCTTAGACAACCGCTCTGCAAAGTTATCCAAGGGATGACGATGTTGTACAAAAGCAGGATATTCATGTAAAAATTCCTGCGCTGCACGAATATATTTCGCCATTTGCTCTCTTAAACCATTGGCTTGTTGGAATCTTGCTTCCGACTTTTGAATTTCGATTTGTAATCTTTGACTCAAATGTTTGGCTTCATCAATTAAACTTTCTAAATCATTTAAATATTTGACTTGCCCGACACTAAACTCCAAATCCAAGCCTAACCATTTTTGTATCGCATTGAATTTACGTTGATTTAGCTTTTTCTTGGATGCAGATAATTGCTGAATAATTTGTGCAATAATTTGACTCAGCTTTTGCGTCAAACTTGGATCAATGGCTTTTAACAGTACCGATTGTGCTTGAATCAACTGATCGGCATATAAATTCAGTCGTGTTTGATTGTCGAGTAATGGAACCAAATCATTTCTTTTAATCGAAAGTAATTCATCAGAACTACATGAGATCTGTTCAAGCGGTGTAAGTACAGTAAATTGCTTCATATCAGTTCAAAATGAATAACTTTTCAATGATTTAAGGGAAATCAATCAACAAACCCTTTCTATTTAAAACTTATAATACAAATTAGGAAGAAAGCCCATACAAATAGCAAAAAACATACAGATAGCAAAAAGCCAGTTTTTATAAACTGGCTTTTTGCTATAACACAATGTGTTAAAAACGATCATTTTATCTGTATTGATTTGACTGTTACGGCTTTGGTTGTCTATTCGCTTGATAACGACGATAACCTGTCAGCCCTAATAACCCAAGAAGACTCAACCAACCCAATGAACCACCGCCACTGACCCGTGGGCTTCCTGGCGCAGTACCTGAGTTTTTCAAAGTAACAGTAGCCACTTCAACACTACTATTTTCAGGAGTAGAAATTTTTCCATCCGCATCATACACATAATAGGTAAATTTATAACTAAATGGATCAAGTGTATTTCTAAGTTGGATATGGATTTTGCCACCATAGCAGGTATATTTATTGTCGCTACCAGGACAAGGCCCACTACGATCCGCGGTAATGACCACAGGATCGATATTTGTTCCAATTCGAATTGGTAATTCAACCCCATCTGCATTGACATAAAATTTTGGTTTATTCGGCTTCTCTGTTAACGCAGCAGCATTACCATCACCATCATCATTTGCATATTGCAGTAGATCTACATCAATCGCTTTGGTTGAGCCTTGTTCAATATTAAATGTTGCATCTTTAGTAATAGGTGCAATATTGGTAAAGCTTCCAATGATATAGGCTGAAGAGCTAATGCTTGGATCTGTCTTTAACTCTAGTTTATAGCTACAGAATTCATTGTCACCTGATGGTGTAACATTGTCATCTATACGCCATAACATAATTCTCTTTAAGTCTTTATTCCATACACAATCGAATTTTGGCTCTTTTTTACCTACAAATTGTTTCTTATCATTTAATACTCCGACACCAAGTGGTTCTACAATCACATTATAATTGTCTGCAGTTAAATGTTTTACCACTCGCACATCATTACCAATAGCGTCTTTGGTTATAATTTCTGCAGGTAGATTGGCTGCAAAAGGATCGACAAAGATCGTGCGATATTTCTGGTCTGATTTGGTGTATTTGATTAAATTACTATACAGCTCTGATTGGATTTTATAAAAAGGAACATACTCCTGTTTGGTCGCTGGATCAGCAATCAATTTATTATAATTATCCAATATGTTTTGATAAGAATTAAGTGCCACAACAACCGAAGTATTACTTGCACTCAGATTATTTGCGGTGAGACGTAAAACCTCTGTAGAGCCAATATCACATGAGTTTGCCACGTCATTTGGACCATTGGAGTTCTCCGCAATCACGCGTTTAACACCACGCTGATCAACGCCACTACAACCCATATAACCAATATCGACTAGGTCTTTGTCTGTGCCTAAGTTTATAGGGAAATACATTGGCATAAAGCCTGTAGACTCACTCGGCGGTTCTATCTTATTTAAAATAGTTGTGAATGCAATATTACTCACATCAAATGTATGATCTTTACCCTCTTTAGTCAGCTCTTCTGCAACTTCACACTGATCATTACCTGCAGTCAGCTTTAAGGCGTTATAAGTAAGTACAACACCCGAACCTACAACTTTACTCACATCCCCATTTGCATAGCGACAAGATTTTCCATCATTATTATAAGCCAATATATTATTACTTAATACTTTTATCCCATTGTATCCATACAATAATGTTGCCCAAGCATTATTATTGACAATGGTATTACTGATCAGTGATAAAGAAGAAATATCACTAAAATTAACTTTTCCTTGTGGTGTCAATTGGCTAAATTGAATGATACGACCTTGAGTTGCACTTGCGATATTGTCAGTAATCGTATTTGCAGAAAAGGTCACTGCAGGTTGCCCACAAAAATTAAGCATGCTTAAACTATCTGCAGCACCATTGCCAATAAATGTTACCCCACTCACGGCAATATTACGTTTGGTAAACTCTAAATTATCAGCACAGGTCATTCCAAGTACACTGCCCAGTTCCGCTTTATTGGTCTGGAATACACCATAATTTATGGTCAGAGAACTTGAAACATCATTTAAATAAATTGCCCCACCTGCTTTCGCATTGGAATCCATAATATTTACATTATTTAAGGTGAGTGCACCGCCAGCATAAATTGCTCCACCCACATTATTATTGCTGTCATTTAAACTCGAGCCATTTTTTAAAATTACATCATTCAGCGTTAGACTCGGCTTATTTTCATAAATGGTATTGAAAATACGTGAGTTTCCTTGACCTGAAATTGTGGTTTTTAATGGGGTTGCAGCAGGGAAATTATTGGTTAATACATCTGGGCGACTATAATCACCTGGCTCTTTACCAATAATAGAAACATCTGAGTTGGGTCTTAATTCTTTAGTCAGCTTATATTCACCTGCTTCCAACTGAATTACATTGGGTACTGTTGAATAAACCTGTCCTGCACTACAGCCACCATAAGCTTTATGTGTGGCGGCGGCGTGTAATGCTTCTCTTAATGAACACTTGTCAGGATTTGTCCCATCCTCATCATCAAAGGTGGTTACATAAATCGTTTTATCTTCTGCCGCCATCAAAGACATGGTCGACAATACAACAAGTGTCAGAAATCCTTTTTTATAATTTTTCATGTGCAATCCTTTACTTATACTTGATCCGTCGATAGCCAGCTAAACCAATCAGTCCAATGATTGAAAGAAATCCTAGACTTCCACCAGAGGTCTTTACTTTATAGTTTTTAAAATCATCTGGCTTTCTTTGTACAATTCGTGCAGGAATCGTAATATAAGGATTATCTGATTTATTAAAACTTGTGGTCGATGTCACCACATTAATTTTAAATTCATCTGAACCTTGCCATTGACCGTTCGGTGTATACACAATATCACCTGCCTGATTTATCGTCATGGTGCCTTTAGATGGCGTATTGGTTTGAATAATCTTTAAACAACCTATTTGCCAAGGCTTACCATTATCATCCAATTCTCGATTAAAAATTTGTTTACACTTTTCAGCACTAACAAGTTCACCATCTTGTAATTGATCAGAGATTGAAAATTTAGCTGTTTCACCATATAAAATATCTTGCCCTACGGTCGAAATGTTTCCAAGATCAATCACCAGTTCAATCGCACCACGATCACATAATTCTGAATTGGAATTTCTCTGTTTACTTCGCTGATCAAGAGTCGAACAAGCTGTTATTTTATCTTGAGGTTCTGGACCGTGATTAATAATCACAGAATCTTCAGCCGAGTTATAACTTGGTAAAATTCTTGGTAAAAAATAACCTAAAGCTACACTCGGTGACTCAGCAAATGGGCATAAAATCCCATTAGTACTAAAGTCACATTTTCCTTCTGTGGTACTTCCAGCAATCAGTTGCGCATTACCCAATGCTGTTGCTTTAAAACCATTGCATCCTGAAGAATAGAGGTTATTGCTGATCTGTTCTGCTTCACCACCAGACACAATCGTACAATCTTGTGTACCATTTTTGGCAATAATACTATTTGCGACAAAACCTTTCTTTTGAGGGGCGTCTACAATAAGACCCATATTATTGAGGATCATGGTGATATTGTTGAGCTGCATAGCATCGTAGACTTTAACCACATAGCCTTTATTGTTAAAAATCGTACTATTTTCAATCCCATAGGGCGCAGTAGAGCCAAAGGCTTTTAATGCATCTTCAGAAAATTGATTTTGTGTTTCAAAGTTTGAACTTGTAGCATCAGTAACCTCATTATCTCGAATTAATGATTGTGTGATAACAAATGCAGGTAATTCGGTATAAATTACACCACCTTTTTCTGCTTTATTGCCTTTGATTAAGGTCTTGTTAATCCCAACGATACTTAATGCGGTATTCGCAGCATAAATGCCTGCATTATAGATTGCACCACCTTCTTCAGCATGACCATCTAAAAGCTGGCTATTACTTATCCCCAATGCTTCTTTGTTATAGATCAGACCGCCTTGCTTAGCACATAGCTCTTGACCACAACCTTTTAAGGTAATTTCATCAAATGAAACCTTCAGCATTGCAGGTGGTGTCTCTGCTTTCTCATCTATATCTTTTTCGATCTGAAATAAACGTTCTTTTCCAACCATTTTAATAATGGCATTGTTTTTACCTACAAGCGTTTGTGTATTATTTACGTTACTTTCATAGGTCGAACCAAATGCGACATCCTTTAATATTCGGATTTGCTTATTCAGTGAATACTCTTTATTGCCTTGTAATATAATTTTTGCAGTCACCTCTTTGCCGCCACCACAACCATTATAGCCAGCTTCAGGCATTCCCTGATTGACGTATTCAACTGCTTCTCTTAATGAACACTGATTATCAGCTTTTACAATATCGTCTGTGGTAGTCACAGTAATATTTGCACTAAATGCCTGACCAGTAATACATAATAATCCTAAGCCTATGCCCCGTTTGAGCATTATAGTCTCCTTGATTTCTTTTAATTATTTCTTATTAGCCAGCATTACGCTTTGCTATCAGTCCTTTTTGCGTACTTTGTCACACACAATAAAAATTCTCAAGAATTTTCATCGGCCGATCTATTGACTTCACTTCTTGTGTTACGCGCACTCAACAATAGTAAAAATCAACTATTGTCGATATTCATCAATCAATGCATAGAGCTGTCTTAAAGTTGCATGAGATAATTTCGTCTTCTCACCCTTTAATAACTTTTCTAGCTGTTCAACAGACTGAAGTAGTGTACTCGTTTGATGTGGCCCATGTAATAGCAAATATTCCGTTATTTGTGGGTCAAAATGTACACCCCGACGTTCCAACACAGAATGCAATAAAGCATGTCGATCTGCATAGGACTGTCCACTCGGTACTTTTACACTGACTGCCTGAGTAAGGCGAGATTGTAGGTCTGGTAATTCTAGCTTTAATTCTATCGGCGCAAATCGTGATGAAAACACCAACTGTCCGCCATCTTCGTTATTGTTATTAATCAGATGAAATACCGCTTTTTGCCAATGCGGTACGCCACTAATGGCCTCGATATCATCCAAGGCAACCAAATCATAGCTTTCTAATGAGGTAATTGCCTCTATAGGCGCATCAAGTAATTCTAACAGCGATACTTTAATCGCAGATTTGCCAATTTCTAAATAAGAATCGCAAATCGCCGTGAGTAAATGACTTTTTCCAGTTCCAGCACCACCATAGATGTAGAAACGATTCATCAGCCCTGCATGAAGCTGACGCACAGCATCAATTACAGGTCCCCAACCTGGCCCAGAAAAATCACTAATTCTGGCATCCAGTTGTGGTTCTATATCCAACTGTAATTGACGCATATATTCAAATCATTCCTAAAGTGGATTTTGATCATTTTTAATCGATTGATCAGTATCTTGCGTGTTTTTAACTTCAATATCAAGATCAACTTTGTCGCTTTCGACTGAAATTGTTTCAGTAGTGCCATTATTTTGTATGGTCACTAAAGTATCCTCTGCTTTAAAGAACTGACTTTCTTGATATAAATCTTTGAGATGCTTGAGTAAAACCACGATAACAGCTGCAACTGGCAGTGCGATCAACATCCCGACAAAGCCACCCAACTGAGCCCCCGCAAGTACTGCAAATACCACAGCTACAGGAGATAAACCAATTTTATCACCCAATAAGAACGGTTGAAGAATATATCCTTCGATGAGCTGCCCTACACCAAATACAGCCAGAACCATTAATAAATGTTTTGGATCTAGACCAAACTGGAAAAAACAAGCAATCACTGCCGCAATAATCCCCACACCAAAGCCAAGATATGGAATGATACTGCACAGCCCCGCAATCATACCAATAATTAATCCGACCTCTAAACCCACCAACTGCAAGCCTACGGCATAGACGATTCCCAATAAAATCATCACAAGGAACTGTCCTTTGACAAAAGCCCCCAAAACGCTATGACATTCACCGACAATTTTAAGTACATTGCTTTCATATTGACGGGGAATAAAACTTTTTAAGTGTTCCAACATCCGCTTCCAATCAAGCAAGAAATAGAATGCAATAATTGGAATTAAAACAATTGTTCCGCCGATCGAAATAAAACTCAGTCCAGATTGGGCAATTTTTAAAGCCATCGCTTGAATACTGTCCGCACTATAGTTGGTCTGAACATACTCCATCACCACTTTAGAAATTTGGTCTGTATCCAATTCCATATGTTCAACATTGAAATTGTTGGACAACCACGGTAAGAAAGTTGAATTCACCCAATGGATTCCCGCAGGAATACTGTCACGGGCATAAATTAATTGTTTCCAAACCAAGGGCACAACAAACCATATTGCCCAAGTCAGTAACACGCCTATTCCAATAAAAACCACCGAAATAGAGAGCCACCTTGGTAAAACTTTTGACAGCTTATCCACCACTGGACTAAATAAATAGGCAACCAGAAAAGCCGCAACAAAAGGAATCACTACAGGTTTTAATAAATATAAAATCCATAAAACTAAAGCAATTCCAGCAAGGATAAAAATTCGTTTTAAAGTCCGATCGTGCATCGAATCACGCCTTTTTCAAATTTATTCGTTATGGAGGGGAAAATATTTTCATAAAGATAGCATTTTAGTGCAGAAATAACATAAGAGTTTCGTATATTCGGGTATAATCCCCGCGCGAATGCGGAGACTTCAATTATGAGCAACTCAACTTCTACCCCAAACACTGGTTTAAGCTATAAAGACGCTGGTGTCGATATTGAAGCGGGCGACGCACTTGTCGATCGAATCAAATCTGTCGCTAAACGTACAACACGCCCTGAAGTAATGGGTGGTTTAGGCGGCTTCGGCGCACTTTGCAGAATCCCTAAAGGTTATGAAGAACCTGTTCTTGTATCTGGTACAGATGGTGTCGGTACAAAATTACGTTTAGCATTGAACTTAAATCGTCATGACACCATTGGTCAAGACTTGGTTGCAATGTGTGTAAACGATCTTCTTGTATGTGGTGCTGAACCTCTATTCTTCCTCGATTATTACGCAACTGGACATTTAAATGTTGATGTTGCTGCAAATGTTGTGACGGGTATTGGTAAAGGTTGTGAGCTTGCAGGCTGCGCATTGGTCGGTGGTGAAACTGCTGAAATGCCTGGAATGTATGAAGGTGAAGACTATGACCTCGCAGGCTTCTCTGTGGGTGTAGTTGAAGCAAGCAAAATCATTGATGGTACCAAAGTAAAAGCAGGTGATGTTCTTATCGGCTTAGCCTCTTCTGGTGCACACTCAAACGGTTATTCTTTACTTCGTAAAATCTTAGACGTGAAAAACGTCGATTTAACTCAAATTGTAGATGGTCGTCCGCTTGCAGATGTTGCAATGGAACCAACACGTATTTATGTAAAACCAGTGCTTGAACTGTGCAAACAAGTTGATGTCCATGCAATGGCTCACATCACAGGCGGCGGTTTACCTGGTAATTTACCTCGTGTACTTCCAAATGGCGCTCAAGCGGTGATTAATGAATCGTCTTGGCAATGGCCTGAATTGTTCAAACTTTTACAACGTGAAGGTGCTGTAGAACAATTTGAAATGTACCGCACATTTAACTGTGGTGTGGGTATGGTCATCGCAGTTGATGCTGCTGATGCTGACAAAACTATTGAAGTTTTGACTGCTCAAGGCGAAAAAGCATGGACAATTGGTCATATTCAAGAAAATGCGGCTTCTATTGAAGGCGCAGATGAAAAAATTCGTGTGATTTTTGCATAAGTCTCTCACATGATTAAAATTGCTGTACTTGTCTCAGGCAGTGGAAGTAACCTTCAAGCCTTGATTGATGCCAATCTTTCAGGGCAAATCGTGGGGGTCATTTCCAACAAACCTGAAGCATTTGCCTTAGAGCGCGCTGCAAAAGCAGGCATTGCAACCACGGTGATTGAGCATAAACACTATCCTGATCGGGAAACTTTTGATGCTGTCATGCATCAACAATTACTGGATTGGGATGTTGATTTAGTCATTCTCGCTGGTTTTATGCGTATTCTCAGTGCCAAATTTGTCCAAGCATGGGAAGGGAAAATGGTCAACATCCACCCTTCACTATTGCCCTATTACAAAGGCATGCATACACATCAACGTGTTTTAAATACCGGTGATGTTTTACACGGGTGTACTGTGCATTATGTCACTGCTGAGTTAGATGCTGGACAAGCGTTGACTCAGGGTGTTTTAACAGTCGATTTACATGATAATGTGCAATCCCTTGCAGCACGTGTACATGTACTTGAGCATTTAATTTATCCTCAAGCAGTTGAGTGGATCTGTAATGGCACCATTCAACACTTGGAAAATGGTCAGGTTTTATATAAGGGACAAGCACTTAAACAGCCAATTCAATTTTGCCAGCTTTAAGTATTGCTTGATTTAAAATACTGTCGAAAAAATGCATCCTCGGATGCATTTTTTATGGCTAAACGAAATTTGTCTGTGTAGTAACCTTATATAACAATAGGTTTATAGCAGCACAGTCGCTTGAACTGCTACGTTTGACATAAAAAGATTTGAATCAATTTATGGGAAAAACAGCTGACTTTTTAGCAATAGGCCGTAATAAAAAACCTTTATTTAGCGAGAGGTACAACCTGCCACTCATTCAACGACTGATTAATGGGTATTAGATAAATTTTGTTGAATCAGCTTTTTAATTAATTCAACAGTTTCAACTGGATGTTCCAAAGGAAACATATGTCCTCCAGCCGTCAGGGTAAAAGGAATATTAAATTTCTTTTTGGCTATTTGTGGAAATTTACGTTTTAAAAAAGGACTCTCTGAACCAATCACCAAATTTACAGGAACTTGTGGCTGTGGATGCGGTAACCACCAATAAGAAGGACCTGTTCTAAAAATTGCAACTTCAACATCTTTAGGAATAGTCAAAGTTACGCCTCCACGAACATGGTCTTCTGTTAGCGCATAATCGATATAAGCCTGAAAACAATCTGCATCAAAATGTTGATAAAACCCCTTTGGACGTAACAACTCTGCGGCTTGTTGACGTGATTCCCAATGATCTCGACGGCGTATGCTGAGATGTGCTGGTGTCATTGCATCGATTTTTTGAGGATAAAATTTCTTTGCAAGATTAAAAATAAAGGAGGCGGTCCCCATAATCAAAGGAGGATCCAATAAAATCGCTTGTTCAAATAAATCTGGACGCTTAAATGAGGCTAAAAAAGTTGCCACAGCGCCTAATGAATGACCTAAACCAATTACTTTACGTCCATTAGACTGTTGCACAATACTATCAATCACTTGATCTGCAAAATTCGACCAATTGTTATCAATAGGATAACGTTGATCTGTACCTAACAGAGAAACATAAATCACATCATATTGATCTTTCAGTAAATCAAACAGTTTGGTATAGACTTGAGATGGCACACCATTGGCATGGGCAAAATGAATAACAGGTTTCATGTGAGATAGGCTAACCATGTCTTGCTTTACACTCTAAATATGATGAATTGAAAATACTGTAGCCGATAAATAGGATTCAGTTAAACATTTTAAGTGAACTCCGTGCTCTTATTTTACACTTAGCGATGCCACTCAAATGAATTAAACAGGTTTAAAGCAGTTATAAAGGCTTAAGGTAACAAGAAAATAGAGCTTTAAGATTGTGCTTGGCTTAATTTTTCATTTTTCTTTTTTTTCATACACTTTGTTTTTACTTCATACAGGTTGGATCAGTAAACAGCAATGCTACTGCTCTATTACTGTTTACTGATCCATAAAACCTAGACTATTGCATTTTCACATCTTGGTTCATACCCAGTTTTTGGCTCACAGCTTCACCTAAGCCATTACCCATTTCTGAACCTAAACGGCCTAGAACGGAGTCAAATGGGCTACGCTCAACTGTATAATTGACTGTCTTTTTCACTTTTAATTCGCGTTTCAATGTTTCGATATTTCCTGCTTTATCTGCGATTCCCAATTTAATGGCTTGGTCACCTGTCCAGAATAAGCCAGAGAAGATCGCTGGATCTTTCGATTTCAGCTTTTCACCACGGCCTTTTTTCACAGCATCGATAAAGTGATCATGGACATTGTCCAATAAAGCTTGAATATGCGCACGTTGTTCTGGATTAATCGGCTTGGTCATACTAAGTATGTCTTTATTGCTTCCCGACGTCATGGTACGGTCTTCAACACCTAATTTTTGGGCTAAACCATTTACACCATAGTTCGGCATAATTACACCGATTGACCCCACCAAACTCGAAGGATTCACCCAAATTTCGTCTGCTGCTGATGCAATATAGTAAGCACCTGAAGCGCCCATATCACCAATCACAGCATAGACTTTTTTCTCTGGATTTTGTTTTTTAAGATATTGAATCTCTTGCCAAATATCATCAGACTGAACCGGTGACCCACCTGGTGAATTCACATTCAGTACAACAGCTTTCGCAGATTTTGCTTCAAAGGCTTTCTTTAATGATTTAATTGTATCGGTACTATTTACACCTTGACTACTTGAATCAATCGTACCAACGATATTGACAACCCCTAAATGATTCTCTGAGGTTATTGTTCCATCATCTGCCCCAGATAATGAACAACTCTTACCTAGTGCAACTAAAACAAACAGAATATAAAGAAAAGTGAGTATTTTAAAGAAGATCCCCCAACGACGAGTACGACGTTGCTCTTCAACTGAAGCAAGAACTGCTTTCTCTAAGATCTTCCATTCCTGTCCTGTAGGCTGTTGGCCTGCAGAGGAATTCAAATTTGTATTGTCATTTTGAGGTTTCGGCGGCCAATCTGACATTTATACCATCCAAATTAATTTTTCATGCTTCATTATATACACGGAATCCGTATAATCTATTTAATCATTACGATTTAACTTATAATAATTCGCTAAATCTCACTATTACTTAACCTTTGCTTTAATTTTAGATCCGGATGACTGATAAACATAAGACCACTACTTCGCGACTTCTCAATTTTTTCAGTCGACTGCCGATCCCAATCGCGCGTTTTATTGCGCGCATTTTGGCAGGACTGGTCAATTTATTACATATCACAAAAACATCTGAAACCATTCGTCTAAATATTGAAATTTGCTTTCCAGATCTTGATAAACCTAAACGCGAGAAAATTACAGAACAGGCGATCCGTAACGAACTACAATCCTATATGGAGTTTTTTACGGTTTGGGGCAGTTCCAATCAAAAAAATATCGATCGTATTCATCATATTGAAGGTGAACATTATTTCCATGAGGCCATTGCTGAAAAAAAAGGCCTCGTACTAATCGTGCCTCATTTTGGTACTTGGGAAATTATGAATGCATGGTTTGCCCAATATACCCAAATGACCATTATGTATGAACCGATTAAGGATGAGAGTGCGGATCGTTTTGTACGTGCAGCGCGAAGTCGTGAAAATGCCAGCTTAGTTCCAACAGATGAATCTGGTGTACGACAAATATTTAGGGCGTTAAAACAAGGTGGTACAACTGTGATTTTGCCTGATCATTCACCCCACCAAGGTGGAGAACTGATTGAATATTTCGGGATTCCACTCTCTTCGAGTAATTTAAGTGCCAAACTGATCCAAAAAACCAAATCCAAAGCACTTTTCTTATATGCAATCCGAAATGACAATCAGGGTTTTGATATGGTGGTTCAGCCGATTGATGAAAAGATCTATCAGGTGGATGCCAATCAAGGTACGCATATCATTTACACTGCGCTGGAAAAATTAATTTGCCAATATCCAGAACATTATCACTGGAGTTATAAACGCTTTAAAGCTCATCCAAAACTCAAACAGATTTATAATGTACCCAATAAAGAAGCGATGGAAATGGTCACTTCAGTCCGCAATGATGCGATCACGGAAAGCGAACCACTTTAAAGTTTGGCGATAACCAGTCACATCCATCTGCCCTTGTGGATTTAGCTTAAATTGGATAGAGCCTTGCTCAATCGTGGTTTTGGCTGGAATATTCAACACCTCTAGCCGTCTTAATACAATCGGATGTGGATGACCATAACGGTTGGCATATCCAGCCGATACAATCGCAAGTTTAGGCTGTAACTGCTTTAAAAAGGCATAAGAAGAGCTATTTTTACTGCCATGATGACCCAGTACTAAGACATCTACCTTTAAATCGGGATATTGTCTTAACAGATTAAATTCCGTTTCCCATCCCGCATCCCCCATCAATAAAAAGTTTTGATATGACTTTGATTGAGGGACTTGAATATAGATCACACAAGATAGTTCATTTCGATCATAGGCAGCTTTACTTAGGCTATTTTTATCAGGTGCCAGAACTGAAATTCGAACATCTTCATATTGCCAATATTGCCCTTGATGGCAATAGTCAAAGTCATGCAGGTTAAAACGTGTATCTGTTTCATTTGAATAGACTTTGTTCATTTTGATTACTTTCTCTATTTCTGCAAATGCACCACTATGGTCTTGATCTAAATGCGTCAAAAGCACCTGATCCAATTGGGCAATCCCTTGTCGCATTAGATATGGAATGATGACATTTTTGCCGATACTAAATCTTGCTTCATCAAATGAACCTCCTGTATCAATCAGCATTTTATGTTGGGGTAGGTTTAAAAAAATGGCCTGCCCTTGCCCAACATCTATGATATCCAGTTGAAATATTGCAGAACTCTTATGCGAGATCACTAAGGGGATTAAACAAAGTATTGCCCAAAATTTTGGCAGTACACCTTTGGGCAAAAATAAAATAAAAACAGCCAAAGCGATGCAAACAATTTCTAGCGAATTAAATGCCCACCAATTCAGTTTAAAATTGAGCAGCTGATCTAATCTTTCCAGCAGGTACAGCAATATAGACAATAAAAGATCAGAAATTTTAAAGAGCCATAATCCTAAAGGTTCAAACAGCATACTTATACATGCGGCCAAAACTTCAATGGGAACAATCAGTGCACCGATCATTGGAATTGCAAGCAAATTGCTCAAGGGTGTAATCCACGAAAATTGTTGAAAAATCCACAGCACCACTGGCAGTAATGCAATAAATATTTTCCATTGGGAATCAATCAATACCCGTATAAATAGCTTGGCCTTGGTCTTCCATGTCTCTACAGTTGGGAGAGCATGTTGTTGAACTGTTTGATAGACGCGAATCAAAATAAAACAGGAACCAAAGGACAGCCAAAAAGCAGAAGATAAAATACTAAAAGGATCAAGCAGCAATAAAATACTGGCCGTCAATAATAAATGTTTAAGCGGTTGAATTTTTTGCTTGAATAAAATAATAACGCTTAGAATTGAAACTGTTAGCATGGTTCTTAATGCAGGTATTTCAAAACCAACAAAAGCACTATAAAACACCACACAAGCTAAAAATGGATAAACCAATAAATAAGGTTGTGGAATATTCAAAAAAATCTGTGGATAAACTCTTTTAATGCTTGAGTTAAATAAAAAGCAAAACAATATGGCAAAAATTAATACGTGCGGCCCAGAGATTGCAAGTAAATGAGAAATACCCATGGTTTTGAATAAGTCTTGAGTTTCTTTTGCCAATAAACTTTCATCCCCTGTCAATAATGCTAGGACTAAGCCCTTATTTTTTAAAGAAGAATCAGCAATTAAATCGCGAAACTTTAAACGTAAGTTCTCGATACTAAGTTGAATTCTATATCGCACGCTATTTTGTTGCTCAACAAATGTGCTATAGCCCAATTGCTTCACTTGATTTTCATCGATATGTTCAACCGACTGGGGCTTGAATACAGCCAGAATATTTTCTTGTAAAAACCATTTTTCTTTATCAAAAACTCCAGCTACAGCATAACCATGAATCGGTTTAATTTGCCCTGTAACCCGATAATATTGCCCCAGTTGGATCATTTCAGACTGTGAGTCATCCAGATACATCAATATTTGTCTGACTTTGTTGGGTTCGAGTAGCAATACTTTTTGTTGGATACGCTGTTGAGTATTAGGCAATTGAGTGTTGGAGGATGAGTCTGTTGGCTTAATCGTATTTATGCAAGAAATATAAATAATCTTTTCAATTTGATGATGTGGTGTATCACGTAAACTTAATCTTTTTTCAAGTGCGAAATCTGCATAATAAAAACCAAGGAGACCACTTGATATCCCCACTACACTGAGAGAAACCAACTTAAATACAACAGAATTGATCAAGCTATAGTTTAAGCATCGACATACACATAACACTAGGCTTAATGCTAAGCTGATCCAAATCAAGAGATTAAAGTAAGCGGGTGAATAATATCCCATAAACGAGATACCCAATATCCATCCGATTAAAGCAATGTACATATACATAGTTTTTCTATTTATTGTTTTCAGTGTTTATTTATTGATTAAGCCCAATCAGATTGGGCTTAACTTTAAAAATTATACATCAATTCAGCATGATATCATCAAAATAAATGCTGACTTAACCATCGATCCAGATACCATCTTGCATATGTAGGATTCTATCTGCTGATTTTGCCAGTTGCTCATCATGCGTCACAATCAACATAGCCATATTAAATTCCTCACGTAAATCACGCAGTAATTCAAAAATAGATTTTGCTGTTTTGCGATCCAAGTTTCCTGTCGGTTCATCGGCTAACATTAACTTCGGTTGAGTGACCAAAGCACGTGCTAAAGCCACACGTTGGCGTTCACCGCCTGATAACTCACCAGGTTGATGCGTTAAACGATGTGATAATCCAACCCGTTCAAGTAGATATTCAGCACGTTCTTTAACCTTTTTATACTCTGCATCTTTTCTTAACATCAACGGCATCGCGACATTTTCAAGGGCAGTAAATTCAGGCAGTAAATGATGAAACTGATAAACAAATCCTAGATGTTCATTACGTAAGAAACCACGTTCAGCTTCACCTAAGTTATCAAAACGTTTGCCATTTAAATTGACAAGACCTTGGGTCGGACGATCAAGACCGCCCAAAATATGCAAGAGTGTGCTTTTACCTGAACCACTTGAACCCACGATAGAGACAAACTCACCTTGCGCGACTTGCAAAGATAAACCTGTAATGACGTCTACATGCGACTTGCCATCCGTAAACGATTTATAGATATTTTGCGCCTCTAAAACCACTGGACTTTGTGTAGCACTATTCATAACGAAGCGCCTCCGCAGGTTGAATTTTAGCTGCTCGCAATGCAGGATAAATGGTTGCAATAAAGCTTAGGCCTAAGGACAAGCTCACAATCACCACTACATCTTGCCATCTTAAATAAGAAGGTAAGTAGTTGATAAAATAAGCATCGAATAAATGTAATCCAAATGCAGTATTCAACCAGCCAATAAAGTTACTGATTCCTAATGCAGAGATAATCCCCAAGATTGCACCAGCAACCGTTCCAACCACACCAATCACAGTACCTTGCACCATAAAAATGCGGGTAATTGTTGCTGGTGATGCGCCTAATGTTCTTAGAATCGCGATGTCTGATTTTTTATCCGTCACAACCATGACCAATGAAGACACAATATTAAATGCAGCAACAAGCACGATGAGGAATAACAATAGACTGACCATTGCCTTTTCCATTTGGATTGCGCTGAATAAATTACCATGCGTATAGGTCCAATCTGAGGCATAGAAACCGCTCGGTAACTCACGAACAATTTCATTGGCAACCTGTGGCGCTTGGAAAATATCATCCAATTTCATACGCACACCTTGTGCACCGTCAGGTAGACGTAATAGTGTAGATGCATCATTGAGTGCGATGTAACCTAAACTCGAATCAACTTCTGCACCAATACTAAAAATACCGACGATTTTAAAACGTTTAAAACGTGGTACAACGCCTGCTGGCGAAGGGGTTGCTTCAGGTAAAACCAAGGTAACATTGTCATTGAGACCAAGGCCTAACGCATCAGTCATTTGTTTGCCTAGAACAATGCCATATTCACCTTTTTTTAGTTGATCTATGCTACCTTCCACCATATGATTTTGGATAATTGAAACCTTCTTTTCATATTGAGGTTCAATACCGGTCACCATGATCCCAGCGACTTGTCCTTGTGCGGTAAGCATACCTTGTAGTTGTGTAAATGGAGCAACACCAGTTACATGCTTATGTTGTTCAATTTTCTTTGCAAGCACAGGCCAGTCTGTTAGAATTTGTGTTGAAGAAACAGTGGCTTGAGGTATCATACCTAAAACACGGTTCTTTAACTCTCGGTCAAAACCATTCATAACAGATAAAACTGTAATCAGTACAGCAACCCCTAAGGTTAGACCGATCATGGAAACCAAAGCGATAAAAGAAATAAAGTGATTACTACGCCGTGCGCGAGTGTATCTCAACCCTATATACAGCGAGATTGGTTTAAACATACCATTCTAGTCCGAGGTGTTTTATGGAAGCGTTACAGCATCAAAATGAAGCAAATGAACGTCGTGTCATGTCACGAATCGATGCTGCGTTAAGGATCAACTATCAAATCATTTCTGAAGAAGTTGCGCTGAACGATCCATATGATGCTAATTTTGTATTACCGCGCTATTTTCTACTACTTGCAGAATTAGATCAATTTGATCATGCACTTCACTACGAATTAGAACAATTAAATGAAAAAGATCAACAAATTGCTCGAATCTTATCCTTATTCAACCAAAAGTTAAACCTTATTACTGGTTCTCTTTACGATTCTATTGTACAAACCATGTTACCAACGCCACAAAAAGTCAATTTTTCTGAAAGTGGCTTCAGTTTTACCAGTCAACAATACCTGAAACAAGGTAGCTTTATTCATGTCACCCTGAGTCATCCTGAAAATTTCTTCCATATTGCAGCAACGGCACAAATTGCGTACTCGGAACCTGCTGAAAATGAGCAATATCGTGTAGGTGCTTACTTCATTACCTTACATCCACAAGATAAAGTCAAACTGGCTGAATGTATTCAACAGAACATCACCCTACAGAATAATTGATATTGAACATATGGACTCTACTTTATTCGCTTTTGCCTTGATTGCCTTAGGTATGTCACTCACCCCTGGCCCAAATATGATTTATCTGATCTCAAGGTCCTTATGTCAGGGCAAAACTGCGGGAATGGTTTCATTGGGCGGCACAGCACTCGGTTTTATATTTTATATGTTGTGTGCTGCTTTTGGGATCACCGCTTTATTAATGACGATTCCAGTTGCATACGATGTTTTAAAAATTGCTGGTGCGCTCTACTTGATTTATCTTGGCTGGAAAGCAATTCGCTCTCCTCACTCGCCTTTTGAGATTGCCAGTCAACAGTCTTATTCTAATTCAAAACTATTTTTGATGGGCTTTTTGACCAATCTACTCAATCCTAAAATTGCGATGATGTATTTAGCTTTGTTGCCACAATTTATCAAACCACACCAAGGCGATGTTTTAGTGCAAACGCTGAGTTTAGGTTTTGTGCAAATTGTGATTAGCCTACTCGTCAACATGCTGTTGATTTTTACTGCCAGTTCATTTACCCAATTTTTAAATCGTCACGCACTTTGGTTAAAAGTACAAAAATGGTTTATGGGTACGGTGTTTTTTGGCTTAGCAACACAAATCATGCTGAGCTCCAAAAGATAAAACCAAGCAACCTAATATAAATTTAAAATTTTTCAATAAGATGTAGCCGAACCAGCTATATAGTAATACGCATCAACATATATCCAATGATATCCATCTTAGCCACACCCATAAAAAACGACTCAAAGTGGAGTATTTACTTTGAGTCAAATGCACTAATTTAAAAAGTTTCTTTTTGATAAGCAATTATTCTGCCAACTTATGAATTCGCTTGGCATAACTTGAATGGGCAGAATGATCAAGCTTAGTCAAAATACCATTATCCCCCAAGATACGACGGGCACCTGTTTGCGCCCATTGCGGCAATAAAGCATAAGCACTATGTACTGATTGTAAGTAATCAGGTACCGCAATAAATAACCGTGGCTTAATTAAAGCACTCACAACTGCATCGGCAACCTGTTGTGGTGTCACCGCTGGAATCGTTTTTGCCGCATTTTCAGTTCCAGCGGTGAGCTCTGTCAGCACTTTACTGGGTAAAATTGCCGTGAACTGAATAGCAGAATCACGAAACTCACCTGCAACTGCTTCGGTGAGACCAATCACAGCAAATTTAGTCCCTGAATAAACCGCTGAACCTGGTAAGGCAAAGCGCCCTGCAAGTGATGCGATATTAACAATATGGCCTTGTTTATATTTAAGCAATTCAGGAAGTGCCAACTGCATTCCAATGATGACACCACGAAAGTTAATATCAATCTGTGCATCTGCTAAAGCGGGATCTTCATCCAGAAAAGCCCCCATCGGCATAATCCCAGCATTATTCACTAAAGCATAAAGACTGCCATAATGTTGAATGGTATTTTGAATAAATTGGGCAAATGATTCACGATCACGCACATCCACTTTAAAAGCTTTGGCACCAATACGTTGTGCTTCTTTTTCAGCAAGTGCAAAATCGAGATCACCAATACTGACTTTTGCACCTTGTGCAATTAAAGCTTCCGCGGTAGCTAAACCAATACCACGTGCGGCACCAGTAATCGCAATCACTTTGTCTTTTAATTTTTGTTTTTTAAACATTGCGTTATCCTTTATTTAAAATCTTGGTAAATTTCATATCCATCCTCTTTATTTAGGTTTGAATATGATGAAAGTTAAAATCTCTTTCTCATACAACATCTTCTTGCTTTAAGCTTGTGCTTGGTTCAGGTTGATGATCAATCAGATACTCAGCTAAATTAAAATGTTTCATCTTTTCTCGGAGTTTATAGGTTGACCATGGCCAAACTGTACTGTTACGTCCATTACGATCAATAAAATAGCTTTGACATCCACCCTTATTCCATACTGTGGTTTGCAAAGCTGCTTGGACTTTTTCATTAAAAACTTTGGTGATTTTGGGATTTGGTTCAATGGTCTTGATGCCCAATTGAATTGCCTGTTTCAAAGCATCGATAATGTAATCAAGCTGAGCTTCAATGATAATAAATGCTGAAGAACTCACAGCGACATTGGGACCAAACATCAGAAAGCCGTTTGGACAATTTTCTATCATTGTCCCCATATAGCCCTCAGGACTCCCCTGCCAAACATCTGACATCCGTTGTCCAAAACGGTTATAGACACGATTGGCAATGGGTGGTTCTGCAATTTCAAACCCTGTACCCAGAATAATCACATCCGCTTCACAATGTTCACCATTACTTGCAATTAAGGTATTCCCTTTAATTTCAGATAAACCACTGGCAATCACCTCCACATTGTCTTGTGCTAAAGCGGGATACCAATTGTTGGATTGCAAAATACGTTTACAACCAATAATAAAATTGGGGGTTAATTTTTCTCGTAGGCGCGGATTTTTAATATGGTAAGTTAAATGCCATTTGGCTAATTTTTGGAATTGCCTCATTGCCGCAGGACTTTGAATTCCACCGTTTATCGTTTCAAAAATTCCATAGACTGAGCCTCGCATCAGCTGTTGAGTCAGTGGTAACAGCTTAAACATGGCACGAACAGGTGCAAGTAATGGCATGTCAGACTTTGGCAAAATCCATTGTGCAGTACGTTGAAAAATCGTCAGTTGTTTAACTTGGGGTTGAATCTGCGGAACAAACTGGATGGCCGAAGCACCTGTACCAATCACCGCAATTCGTTGAGCTGTTAAGTCCAAATCATGCCGCCATTGTGAAGAATGGAAAATTTCTCCTTTAAAGCTTTCAATACCTTTAACATCAGGCAATACAGGTTCATGCATAGGGCCACAAGCAAGAATTGCAAATTGAGAGCGCAACTCGCCCTGTTCGGTTTGGATAATCCAGCAATGTTCCACATCGGACCACTGTGCTTGTAAAACTTCACGATTCAAATGCACATGTGGCATGACCTTGTACTTATCGACCACATCAAATAAATATTGTTTAATTTCTTTTTGCTGTGCAAAGACCCGTGACCATGCAGGGTTTTGTTCAAAAGAGTATGAATAGAGCGCCGATGGTACATCACAGGCACAACCTGGATAGGTATTTTCACGCCAGACCCCGCCCATTTCAGCAGCCTTTTCCAGCAATATAAAATCTTCAATCCCTGCTTGTTTTAATTTGATTGCGGCACCAAGACCAGCAAAACCACCACCCACGATAATCACTTTATAAAAGTTTTTATCTTTGGTACTTTTTTTCATTTGTTCCATGTTGAAAATCGCTTAGAATATAAACAATAGGAATACAATGTCAAAAACGGAATGACTTGTCAATTTCCATTGTTTAACAATTTTGAATATTTATTTGGTATTCTTTGCCTATGAATGAACCAACTTTAACTCGTGCAGAACGTCAACGTATCCAATTACAAGCTGATATTTTAGAAGCTGCGTTTTTAGAATTTTCTGAGCGTGGATACCATCAAACAGCGATTTCAGATATAGCCAAACGCTTAGGCATTGGTCATGGTACTTTTTATCGCCATTTTGAAAATAAACGCGATATCTTGCAGCATGTTATTTCTGATACCATGCAAAAAATCATGGCATTGCTTACCGGTGAAAATGCACCTCAAGCAGTGAATAATATTGAAGAGTACCGTGAACAATGTCAGCGAATTTCTGAACGCTTCCGTCTTTTTGCACAAGAGAATCCTCTAACTCTAAAATTATTATTACTTGAAGCAACCTCAATAGATGCTGAAATGACCAGATTTATTCAAAACTTGATGCAAATGGCGGGTATTTTTACTGCCAACTTTTTAAAACATGGGGTAGATTCTGGCTTTTTTCGTGAAAATTTAGATTGTGAAAATACGGGGCATAATATCATTGGGATGATTACCAATGGGGCTTTACGCTTTTTAGCCAATCATGAAGATCTCAAAGGTTTAAAAAACTATGGCGATTCGATTATTGAATTAATCATAGGCGGAGTTGCTAAGCCATCAGCCTGATTTATAGCAATCAACAGAATATAAATTAAACTGTTTTCTTTATCTCATTCAATCCTACGGGTTATGGTTATCTTGTGAAGACATCAATCTCACCCATGGACGGAGATATAGCCTCAATACAGTTTTTTATTTTTTATCCTAAGATTGAAATAATACTTAAATTTACTCAAAAACTGTCCATAACATAGATTATGGGCAGTTTTTAATGAGATAAAATATTAGACTTCTTTCATAAGTCCTTTTTAAAACCATAAATCAATATAAAATCCCCCTCATCCTAGCCTTCTCCCAGAGGGAGAAGGAACTTTCAATACCAATATGATTCACTCCACATGATCATTTTTTGATTTATGAAAGATCTTTATTGAAGATAAGTTTGCATTTTTAAATGCTATTTTTTATAACGAATACAATTACGCCCATCTTTTTTTGCCAGATATAAATATTCATCAGCAGCTTTAAACACCTTATGGATGTCGGTAGAAATTTCAGGCCAATGCGCAATCCCTATTGACACGGTAATCGCAGGTATTTCTCCGATTGGCGTTACTTCTAATGCCTGCCGAATCCGTTCTGCAATATTAATGGTTAAATTTTGGCTATCAATCGGGCTTAGAATCACAAATTCTTCTCCACCAATCCGACAACAAACATCAATATTCCTAACACAATCTTTAATATTTTGTGCAGTCTTGGTCAGGACTAAGTCGCCTTTTTCATGTCCATATTGATCATTAATTTTTTTAAAATAATCGATATCCACAGCAATAATTGCAAATGGTGCGTCATTTTTCATTAAGCGTTCAATATGTAACTCCATCCCTCTGCGGTTATAAAATCCTGTTAACGGGTCTGTATTTACATAATGATTGAGTGTAGAGATTTTTTTCTTAAAATTTGAAGAACTCTGTAACAGTGAGCGTTTAAAATTTCTCACTTCATAATATAAAGCATCTACATCTTTAATTTGAGTTGCAGTCTCTGGGTTATTGAGATGACTCGCCATGGTTGCTAAGCGGTTTAAAGGCGCTGAGATATAATATGATATCTTCCAAATAATCAAAAAGATCAAAATATAAAAACCAAGCATATAAGCAATAATTTTATAAATCAGATATGGAACTTTTTCTAAAAGCTTATGGGTCGGTTGTTGTGAAACGATGATCCAGTTGGTATGACTGACTCTGGCAAAGCCCGCTAAATTATCTACGCCTTTGCTATTGATGAGTCTTATTTTTCCAATCATATGACTGGTCATATAGTTAAGACCGGTATTGTCTGTTGCAAGAGTACCAATTCGACTCGCTTCAGGATGAAAAATAATTTTTCTGTTGCTATCCAATACATACATATAACTGTCTTTATAGTTAAAGCTCAGTGTCAATAACTCGTTAATGATATTTTTTTCTTTTAAATAAATTGCACCACCAATAAAGCCCAGATACTTTTTATCTTTATCAAAAATAGGCTGTGAAATAAAAACAATTAAATTGTTTTTGATTGAATAATATGGGCTTGTGATCACTGTCTTTTGCGTTTCAATGGACTGTTTAAAGCCTAATGTTGTATTCACCACATTTTTATTAATGGCAATTTTTGAAGGTGAGTAATTCAGTACATGCCCGTATTTATCCGAAATAATCACACTGTCAAAGTAATTCGATTGAAATTTTAGTCGATCCACTTCCAACTGTTTAAATTGCTCATCATTAAATGAATCCCCCAGCAAAGTGGCACTATAATTTAACTGCTTTAACACAGTCTGAATTTGAGAATCCGTTTTTTGGGCAATCTTAGTGGCATATTCCATATTTACTGAAAGAGAAGTATCTAGTAGTTCTTTTTTTTGAATAGAATAATTCACGAAAAGTGAAGCAATAAATAGAATAGCGATGCTGAATATTGCTAAAAAAAGAATAAGTTTTCTCAGATTTAACTTTAAACAAAATATGAGTTTTTTCAGTTTCATGAGGTCATTTGCAAAACAGCATTTGATTGAATTTTATTCTTTTTTACTTAGTATTACTACAATATTTTTACCATTGTTTAATTTATTTTCATGATTTTTAAATGGTTTCCATTAACATAATTTTTAAGAAAATTTGTTGAAGATAATCATCAGGCTTTGCTCAATGAATTTTTAGCGACTTTAACTCAGTATATAAACCATGCGAAAGTATACAAATGACGAATATATTGCCCCATAAAAATAAACTGAATAAGGTGTAAATTAAACCAAAAAAATACCTGTATTATTTTATTTCCCCATGGCTATATGCCTTTACTATAGGCACTACAGATATCATGAGGCTAACTAAGAATTGCTTGAAGTTGCATATCATTTTAGCGTATTTCGGAAGTCATATGTTCTATTAAGTGAAATGCTTAAAATGATTTAAATCACACCATTATCTTTTTTATTTTAACGTTTCTATCCTAGAAAAATAAATAGAAAATGCACATGAATAAGAATTATTTTACTCAATGGATCTATGAACCTTTGAACAGAATATTTTGATCATCGTAGTCTTCTAAAAATGATACTCTCGTCAACCTTATCTGACAGTTATCGATTTTATCGTATATCTGTCAGATTAAAGCTATATTTGGCTTTTAAGGATCACAAACCATCTTTACTCTGTTTACATCCAATCACCATAATACTCGTAATAATATCACCTGGACCCGTCAGTGCTGTGATATTACAAAGGTATTGAGCATGCTCTTGTACAGCGTTTTGATAGTATCCTGTTGGACGATATTGATTTTCATAAATAGCGCCAACAACGCCTTGCCCGCCGGTTTGACCAACGACACGCTGACCCGCATATTCAGTTCCCGTTTGCACAAATTGCTGTACAACACGTTGTGAAACAATCGAATTTTCCCACATTGCAGAGCCACCTAATTTACTCGCTGGGACGCGATAAGTTGGTGAGCCAAAGATTCCGATCGCTTTATTTACATGTTGTCCGACCAATTTATCAGCAGCCTGTTGCACAGGATTAGGTGTTGAAACACAACCAGTGAGTAACAAGCCTAATGTGAATACAGCCAAAATACCTGCGACTCTATGTTTATCTCCCTTACTCTGGCGTTGTCGGTTATTGCTTGTACTGATTGTCAATTGTTGTTTACTGATCATAAGAAAGTTTCCTTTTGCTTACGCTGATGATTTATCTACACTAAAACCAATAAAATTTTTTATAAAACACTTCGATGCTTTAGACATCATGAGCAATCATAAATTATGGATCAAGATAATATTCAGCCCGCACATTGCCTTGTTCCAATTCATAAGCGCGTTCAGCCACACGTTCAAGCGACTGTCGGTCACAATCCAATGCGGTCAAGTTTTTACCCGAAGGTTTAACTGCATTTTCATCATCAAATACAGCTTGATCACATTGATCATCTTTAAAATTTTGCAAAGATTGCCACTCTACTTGAGCATCAGCTAATCTGCTTTGTTGATATGCTGAGAGCTTGGGTGTTAGTTTTTTTACGGCCTGATTTAATCTTTCATTCTGACCTAAATGCTCTGCACTAATACACAGTTGCTTGTTCCCTGTGGTTTTTGCTGTATTTATACAGCTTTGGTAGGTTTTTGAGTATTGCAATGTCGGTGCAGCTGATAACAAAGTCGCAAAGCTACATAAGCTACCAATGCTCAAAATATAGAAGTATTTTGAGTATATTTTATTCATATTCTTAACTACTTTCTAAAAAGGTTTATTGCAGAAGTGTCTATAATTTATTCACATACTAGATATAATTTATAGTTTAATTCATGTGAAATTAAAACCATAAAAAGGCAAATACTTTACAAAATTTAAGACATTTTATTCAGACTATATTTAGTCTTATCCATACAATTCGGCCTTGCTAAAATTAAGCCTATAAATTTTTATTACATTGCATGCTGAACGAGAACAAAATTTTTCTTTGCTTAAAGCACAAGCAGTAGCGTAAGGTTAGAATGTGTTTCTATAGTCAACCTGTTAGAAAAACTCAGACGCATAAATATAATTTCTACTAATTAATTATTTTCAATTAAATCAATTGCATGGAAAATAAATTATTTGATTGTAAGAAGGCTTACAATGCCACACCTTACTTTCAAAGTTTAAATACCCTTGCGTAGGCGATGCCTCACTTTTCTTAGGAATGCCAAACCTTGCGCTGCAAACAAAGCAGTGCTTTGTTTTTGCTCATGTTTGGCGAGGGGTACGTCCTGTACCCCCGCCCAACGGCGACATCCCTGTCGCCCCACGGTAGAATAACCATCTAGGATTCAAAATTACAAAAAAATGAATTGATAACCAACAGTTTCTAAAAGTTCACACAAAAACATAATCCTCTTTTATCAACAAAGGTTTTATAGAAATAATTTGTATGAACAATCAGGTGGTTTGACTACTCTATCTAATTAACAGCAAAAATCTATATACAAAATAAGGCAGTACAAAGTTGATGCTAAGATGAACTCAGATTGTTGAGATGTTATTACTGTGCAATACAAGACGCTAAATAAGATAATTATTATTCAATAGATTCTGTAAAGTTCGCTGTTTAAATAGACCGTTAAAATGCGTTTTAAACAGATAAAAAATGACCTTAGCGAAGATACGCTAAGGTCACGTTTACAACAAATAAATTAGCCCGGGAAAATACCGCGTTCCATACGTGCTTTTAAGATACGCTCACAACCTAAAATAAAGGCAGCCGTTCTTAAACTACATACTTTATCATTTGAGGTCTGCCATACGTCATTAATCGCTTGAACCATTAATTTATCGAGTCTTTGGTTGATTTCTTCTTCCGACCAGAAGTAGCTTGACATATCTTGAACCCATTCAAAATAACTGACCGTTACACCACCCGCATTACAAATCACATCAGGTACAACCGTAATACCACGTTGGATTAAGATATCATCTGCTTCTGGATAAGTTGGACCGTTTGCACCTTCGAGTACCAATTTCGCTGTTAATTTCTGTGCGCGTTCAACCGTGATTTGACCTTCCAATGCGGCAGGAATCAAAATATCCATTTCAACATCCCAGAAATCTTCATCGCTAATCGCTTGAGCACCAGCAAAGCCACCCACACCTTGATTACTTTCTAGATAAGTTTTTAAAGCAGCTAAATCAATACCTTGAGGATTATAAATCGTCCCTGTATGGTCTTGAATCGTTACAATAATAGATTTCGAATCGGCAAATAGATATGCAGCTTCACTACCAACGTTACCAAAACCTTGGACAGCAACTCGTGCACCCTCTAAAGGAAGTTTAATTTTTGCGGCAACTTGTTGACCGGTAATAAATACACCACGACCCGTTGCTTTAATACGTCCTAAAGAACCACCTAAATGAATTGGCTTACCTGTAACAACGCCTGTTACGGTATGGCCTTGACCCGAAGAATATGTATCCATAATCCAGCCCATAACGTTAGGATTGGTGCCAACATCCGGCGCTGGAATATCTTTTTGTGGGCCAATGATATGGCTAATTTCACTGGTATAACGACGTGTTAAGCGCTCTAACTCACGTGGAGAAAGCTGGCGAGGATCAACACGAACACCACCTTTTGCACCGCCAAAAGGTAGATTTAAAACCGCAGTTTTAATGGTCATCCATGCAGAAAGTGCCATCACTTCATTGAGATCTACATCTGGATGGTAACGAATACCGCCCTTACCTGGACCACGCGATAAGTTATGTTGAACGCGATAGCCTTCGAAATGACGGATTGTGCCATCATCCATTACAATGGGTACATCGACAATCAAAGCACGCTTTGGTCGCTTTAAAGTGTCGACATAATCTTTCAGATGTTCTAAATACGGTGTAACTCGCTCGATTTGTTCGAGGTAGGTAGACCATGGACCGTTATTTTGAGAGATATAAGATAAATTAGACATACTTTGCTTATCCTTTTGATGAAGTCACTTGAATCATCAATCAAATATGTAGTTAAAAATAATATAAGCGGCTAATTTGGCAGTTCTGTTGTCCAAATCAAACCGCGGATTACATTCAGCCACATCAAAAACTTTGATCTTGCCAGTTTTTTTTATGGCTTCTAATAATGGGTCAAAAATAGATAAATCGATTCCTTTCACCGCAGGTGCGCTGACACCCGGCGCAATGCTAGCGTTAAATACATCAAGGTCAACCGTAATATACAAATAGTCTACTTTTTTAATAAAATTATTTATTCTTAAGATTAAATTTTCAACATTTTGCAGTTTTAATTCATAATCGTAAATATAATTACAGTTTAAACGCTCTGCTGTGTCAAACAAAATTTTAGTATTTGAATGCTTGGCAACACCGATACACATGTAGTTAAATTCTTGATGAAACTGTTCTGATAGTTTAGCTGCATTTAAAAAAGGTGTGCCTGAAGTGACCTGTTCAGCTTCACGCAAATCAAAGTGTGCATCGAAGTTAATAATGCCAATTTTCTTATTCAGATGATTATTTTGAATGTATTGAAATAAACCAGAAAAACTGCCAAAGGCAACTTCATGCCCACCGCCTAACACAATCGGCTTCATATCGGAATTTAAACTACGTTCGACTTGATGCGCCAATTCCGCCTGTGCTATTTCAAGTTCAGCATGATCACAAAGCACGGTGCCTAAATCGATAATGGTCACAGGTTGATGCACAGGTAAATTTGCCAATTGAGCACGAATCATATCTGGTGCATCCGCTGCACCTAAGCGTCCATGGTTGCGTTTAACACCTTCATCTGAACTAAAACCAATAAAAGCAAAAGATGCTTGAGGACTGGTATTGATCACTTGATGGAGACGTAGATGTGCATCACCTTCCCCATCTTGTCGTCCTTGCCACTTAAATGAATGATTCATTATTAATATCACTTTATAAAAATTAATCTCAAGCTGAGATCAAGATTTCATTTCCATGTTGGATGATTCGTTTTGCTAAATCACCGCCAAGCCAATACACAATCTCAGAAGGATGCTCAATATCCCAAGCAATAAAATCCGCCACTTTACCCTGTTCTAATGTGCCATGCGTATCTTGTAAGCCGAGTGCATAAGCAGCATGCGTTGTGACACCTGCGAGTGCTTGTTCTGGTGTTAAACGGAATAATGTACTACCCATATTCAGCATTAAACGTAATGACAAGGCTGGCGATGTTCCTGGATTTAAATCACTGGATAATGCGATACGTACACCATGTTGCTGCAAACTATCTAAAGGTGGATACTTGGTTTCTCTCAGAAAATAGAATGCTCCCGGCAATAACACAGCAACTGTGCCTGAAGCAGCCATGGCTTTGGCATCAGCTTCAGTCATGTATTCCAAATGATCTGCGGATAAAGCATGGTAACGTGCAGCAAGCGTTGAACCACCGAGGGACGAAAGTTGTTCTGCATGTAATTTAACAGGTAGGTTTAATGCCTGAGCTGCTTTAAAAACACGTTCAACTTGTGCAGGTGAAAATGCCAAATGCTCACAGAAAGCATCGACTGCATCGACTAAACCTTCTTGATGCAGTTTGGGTAACATCTCCGTACAGATATGCTCAATATAAGCATCACTTTGATCTTGATACTCAGGTGGCAAAGCATGCGCTGCCAAACACGTACTTTTTACAGTCATCGGTAAAGTTTGAGCGACTTGACGAATCACACGGAGCATTTTACGTTCATTGCTATAGTCCAGACCATATCCCGACTTAATTTCAATGGTGGTTACACCATCTTTAAGCATACAACGAATACGTTTGAGTGCCGAAGCAAGGAGCTGCTCTTCGCTTGCTTCTCGTGTTGCTCTTACAGTGCTTGCAATACCACCGCCACTCGCTGCGATTTCCGCATAACTGACACCTTGCAAACGTTTTTCAAACTCAACACTGCGATTTCCGCCAAATACACTATGCGTATGACAATCAATTAAACCGGGAGTCACCCATGCGCCATTGAGGTCAATAATCTCAGCATAGTCATCTACAGGAACATCTTTTTCTGCGCCAATCCAGTGAATATGTTGTGCTAAAGTGACGATTGCAGCAGATTCAATACTGGAATATTGCCCATCTTGCATGGTTGCAACATGACAGTTTGTCCAAAGTTTTTTCATTGACATTTCCTCTTGCTGCTCATGCTTTAATCACGCTTGAGCAGCTTCAGTATCAGCTTTCCATTTCGATGTTTTGTTGGAGATCTGGTTTTTCTTTTACTGAATTTTGCTTGGGCTTCACCCATATCGTGTAAGCAATCCAGAGTAAAACTAACCATGTTATACCGACATAAAGTGCAGGTCTTGAGTCTGGGAAATATCCCATCATGGCTAAAATAAACAGCATAAATACAATGGCAAATGCAGGTGCATAAGGCCAGCCAATCACAGGAAAATCTAATGCTTTAATTTCTGATTTAGACAGTTTACGGCGCATACCCACTTGAGAAAGTAAAATCATTAACCATACCCAAACCGTTGCAAATGTTGCAATTGAAGCGATGATAATAAATACATTTTCGGGGATCAGATAATTAAGCACGACGCCGACAAGTAACACACCAGCCATCACTACAACAGTCATCCAAGGAACACCATTACGTGAGAGTTTCTGGAACACTTGAGGTGCTTGTTTATGCTTAGACATACCATACAGCATACGTCCTGCACCAAATACATCACTATTGATCGCGGAAATTGCAGCTGTAATCACCACAATATTTAAAACAGTTGCTGCAGATTTGATGCCTAAATTTTCAAAAATTTGTACAAATGGACTGCCTTGGCTACCAATTTGATTCCATGGGAAAATCGACATCAATACAAAAATTGTCAGAATATAAAAAAGTAAGATACGTACAGGAACCGCATTAATCGCACGAGGAATCGACGTTTTCGGATCTTGTGATTCACCCGCTGTAATCCCAATGATTTCGATGCCACCGAATGCAAATACCACAACTGATAAGCAGGCAACTAAACCCATAATCCCATTGGGCATAAAACCTTCATGTATCCATAGGTTTTGGATACCTGGTACAAAGCCTGTGTGATCTGCATTAAAGCCGTAGAACATCAGACCAAAACCACCCAAAATCATGGCAACAATAGCGCTGACCTTGACGATGGATAGCCAGAACTCGACTTCACCAAAGACTTTAACGTGAATCAGGTTAATTGCCCCTAAGAACATAATCAGCGATAAAATCCAAATCCATCGTGGCACATCGGGGTACCAAAACCCCATATAGATACCGAAAGCAGTCACGTCAGCCAAGGCGACAATGATCATTTCAAAGACGTAGGTCCAACCTGTGGTAAAACCAGCTAAAGGACCAATATAATTTGAGGCATATTCACTAAAAGAACCTGATACGGGGTTATGAACAGCCATTTCCCCTAATGCTCGCATCACGATATAAATTGCAATCCCTGCAACCATATAAGCAATTAAAACAGACGGACCTGCCATTTTAATTGCCGTTGCTGATCCATAGAAAAGCCCCGTGCCAATCGCTGAACCCAATGCCAAAAAGCGGATATGACGGGTGTTTAACCCCCGCTGTAATGTGGAGTGTTGTGACATTATAATCTCCAATCCTTGAGGAAATTTAGTTAGATTCGGTCACTCCATGTGACCGTTTTATTGATCACACTTCAGACAAGCTCGGTAATAGCTTCGCAATGAGCAATTCGTTCAGGCAACCACTTGCGAGCAATTCACTTGCTTGTTCGATATCTGGCGCGAAGAAACGATCTTCACTGTAATACGCCACTTGATCACGCAGAATTTTGCGGGCACGTTCAAGTTTAGGAGAGCTTTTCAATCCTTCACGGAAATCAAGTCCTTGACATGCACCTAACCACTCAACTGCAAGAATGCCGCGAACGTTATCAGCCATATACCACAAGCGTTTTCCTGCATTAGGCGCCATGGAAACATGGTCTTCCTGATTTGCAGAGGTCGGTAAACTATCAACACTGGCAGGATGTGCAAGTGCTTTATTGTCACTGGCCAACGCAGCGGCTGTTACTTGAGCAATCATAAAGCCCGAATTCACCCCACCATTGGCAACCAAAAATGGAGGAAGCTGTGACATATGGCGATCCATCATCATGGAAACACGACGTTCAGACAGTGAGCCAATCTCAGCAATCGCTAAGGCCAAATTATCAGCAGCCATTGCAACGGGTTCAGCATGGAAGTTACCTGCTGAGATTACGTCACCTTCTGCCGCAAACACCAATGGGTTATCTGAAACTGCATTCGACTCAATCGCTAATACTTCTGCTGCTTGACGAATTTGCGTTAAACAAGCCCCCATCACTTGAGGTTGGCAACGCAGTGAATACGGGTCTTGAACCTTGCTACAATCTTCATGTGAATGAGCGATTTCACTTGATTCAGTCAATAAGTCACGATATGCAGCGGCAACATCAATTTGACCACGCTGACCACGAACTTCATGGACACGTGCATCAAATGGTGCACGTGAACCGAGCATAGCCTCAACGCTTAATCCACCACAAACGGTCGCAGCAGCAAATAAATCTTCTGCTTCAAATAGACCACGTAATGCGTATGCTGTTGAAACCTGAGTACCATTTAAAAGTGCCAAACCTTCTTTAGCCGCTAAAGTAATAGGTTCTAAACCTGCAATTTTAAGTGCATCCACTGCTGGTAACCATTCCCCTTTATAGCGTGCTTTACTTTCACCGAGTAAAACCAGAGACATATGTGCAAGGGGTGCCAAGTCACCAGAAGCGCCGACTGAACCTTTTAATGGAATATGCGGATAGACTTCTGCATTGATCAAGGCAAGGATTGCATCAATCACTTTAGGACGGATACCAGAAAACCCACGTGCCAAACTATTGGCCTTTAACAACATAATTAAGCGAACCATCGCATCATCTAAAGGTACGCCCACACCAGCGGCATGAGAAAGTACCAATGAGCGTTGTAATTGTTCTAAGTCTTCAGGGGCAATTTTACTTGAAGCGAGTAAGCCAAAACCAGTATTGATTCCGTAAGCTGTGCGTCCTTCATTCACAATTTTTTCGACACACGCAACACTTGCATTGATGCCAGCATAAGCACTGTCATCCAGTTTAACTTTAATTGGATTTAAATACGCTTGGCGAAGATCTGCGAGTGTGAGCTTGCCTGGTTGAATTAAGAGTTCCATTTTGACGTCCTGTTTTGCGCTATATTGTTCTCTTACGATGCCGTTTACACAATTGCAAAAAGCATCGTAATGTCCATGTCTTTTATTTGGTGATCATCGGCAAGTTCAAACCTTGCGCTTTGGCACATTCAACGGCGATATCATAACCAGCATCTGCATGACGCATTACGCCTGTTGCTGGGTCATTGGTCAACACACGAGCAATACGTGCTGCTGCTTCATCCGTACCATCACAAACAATCACGACACCTGAGTGTTGAGAGAAGCCCATTCCTACACCACCACCGTGATGTAATGAAACCCAAGTCGCACCACCTGCTGTATTAAGTAAAGCATTCAGCAATGGCCAATCAGATACAGCATCAGAACCATCTTGCATTGCTTCAGTTTCACGGTTTGGACTGGAAACTGAGCCTGAGTCTAAATGATCGCGACCTATGACGATTGGTGCTGAAAGCTCACCACTACGTACCATTTCGTTAAATGCCAGACCTAATTTTGCACGCAAGCCTAAACCAACCCAGCAAATACGTGCTGGTAAGCCTTGGAAGCTAATCCGTTCTCTTGCCATGTCTAACCAACGATGTAAATGTTCATCGTCTGGAATCAATTCTTTAACTTTTGCATCTGTTTTATAGATATCTTCAGGGTCACCTGAAAGTGCAACCCAACGGAATGGTCCAATACCACGACAGAATAATGGGCGGATATAGGCAGGTACAAAACCTGGGAAATCAAATGCGTTTTCTACGCCTTCTTCCTGCGCCATTTGACGAATATTATTGCCATAGTCAAAGGTTGGAACACCCATTTTTTGGAAATCCAACATCGCTTGTACATGCTTTGCCATAGATTGTTTTGCAGCTTTTACCACTGCTTCTGGCTCAGTTTTGGCACGTTGACGATATTCTTCCCATGTCCAACCAATTGGTAAATAGCCATTGAGAGGATCATGTGCACTGGTTTGATCCGTCACCATGTCCGGATGAACACCACGGCGAATCAATTCAGGTAAAATCTCAGCTGCATTGCCATGTAGCGCAATCGAAATCACTTTGCCTTCTTTGGTATAACGATCAATTCGCGCTAAAGCATCATCTAAATCTGTGGCTTGCTCATCGACATAACGTGTACGTAAACGGAAATCAATACTGGCTTGCTGGCATTCGATATTGAGCGAGCATGCACCTGCCAATGTCGCAGCTAAAGGCTGAGCCCCTCCCATTCCACCTAAACCAGCAGTCAACACCCAACGACCTGTTAAGTCACCGTTGTAGTGCTGGCGACCAGCTTCAACAAAAGTTTCATAGGTGCCTTGTACAATGCCTTGGCTGCCGATATAGATCCAAGAACCTGCGGTCATTTGGCCATACATTGCCAAGCCTTTAGCATCTAGCTCGTTGAAATGTTGCCAATTTGCCCAATGTGGAACTAAGTTTGAATTGGCAATAAGAACACGTGGTGCATCTTTATGTGTTTTGAACACACCAACTGGTTTACCTGATTGAACCAATAAAGTTTCGTCATTTTCTAAAGTTTTAAGTGTTTCAACAATCTTGTCATAACATTCCCAATTACGTGCAGCACGACCAATACCACCGTAAACAACAAGCTCTTTTGGATTCTCTGCGACATCAGGATCAAGATTATTCATCAACATACGCAGTGGAGCTTCAGTCAACCAACTTTTTGCATTGAGCTTAGTACCACGAGGTGCGCGAATTTCTACATCACGAAATTTTGTTGTCGTTGTTGTCACAATAGGACTCCTTCCTTTGAGTTTAAACCAGCAAATTAAACTGCATTCACTGTATAGCAATGTACTAACTTATATATACATCTATATACTACACAAATCTTTAATATTGAAAAGATGCTTTTTAAATTATTTTTAAAAAAATTTATAAACATATAAAATAAATAGATTTATTTTTCATAAAAACAAAAAAACGCAGACAACTTAAGGTTGTATGCGTTTAAGTAAAATCAATAAAATTTAGATTTTTGTGAGTTGTATTAGACAAGTTTGCTTTAAAAATTGCTGATTTAATGTGATAGCTTGCAATGATTTTTCATCTTCGAGTTTAAGACTGTCCTGATGTTCCAAATGAAAAATCTGTTGACCAATTTCGATAACTAACACCTCAACACTCTGATTAAAAATAAACATCACGTCAGATAATATGGGTATTTCTAAGGCTTCTGGAGAGAAAATCCACTGATACTGTGCATCAAACTTTTTTGGATTATAAATCAAATTAAAATCGCGAATGTGCCCTGCCAGCAATTCACAACTGACCACGCTGTCTCCACGAAACTCGACGGACTGCAATGTTTTTAAATGCTTAAAATCATCATCTATACGCAGTGAAAGACCTTGACCTTCCAATACCGTCAAAAAGCGATTCATCCCATTAAACTTGGAAAAATCACCTGATGTTTTCACATCGGCCATCGAAATCCGCCAATCAAACTCAGCTAAGCTTTCACCGACACTACGGGCGATTTCAAGCGTATAGCCTTCGCCATTTTTCCATCGCATTTTTTTGTAATGGCTGGCTTTTAAAAGCTCAATCATTGGGTAAATTTACCTTCCAAATAATAGCGACTGCCAGGATAAATCAGTCTTGCACTAGAAATCAGTTGTTTATTGGACCATGTCCTACGACGGATCAATAAACAAGGCTCTGTTTTATTGATTTTTAACCATTTACATTCTTGTGCTGAAGCAAGAATCGCCGTAACCACATGCTCACCTTCAGTAACAGGTGCTTTTGACATTAAATAGGCATTAGGCGTGATAGTTTTAAAATCTTGTGCCAAATAATCTGGAATCAGTACGGGATCAACTAAACGATCTTCGATCTGCACAGGCACATCATTTTCATAATGCACAATGATCGAGTGAAATAAGCGTTGTCCTTCTCGAATTTGCATTAACCGACTTTGTTCTTCATTGGCTTGAATTTGTTCAAGTACCAATACTTCAGCATGATGTTTATGATTTCTCGCAATAATTTCTTCTGCAATATTGTTCACATGAAATAATGCTGTACGACCTTGTCCTTCAGCGACAAAAGACCCTACACCTTGTATACGGACTAATAAGCCTTCACTGGTCAGTTCGCGCAATGCCCGATTGACTGTCATACGACTACAGCCTAGTAAATTCACCAACTCACTTTCTGAAGGAATTTTTTTATTTACAGTCCAGGTTCCTTCATAAATTTTTTGTGAAATCATTTGCTTCACGCGCAAATACAAAGGAACAGGACTATCTTCTTCTAGAGATAAGTCTAGATCATTGTGCTTTGACGCTCTTGACATTGGCTAAAACTCATACAAAATATTCAAATCATTGTAGCTTGAGTCGATGTTATTTGTATATACAAGCCTATACAAATAATCATGATAAAAATATCCATTACTCATCAATGGCATTCCAACTTATATCAATTTACTCATTTTGCTTTTGCATCATTTAATCATAGATGGTGTAGCGGTCACCCAACGAATATTAATCGGCTTTGTTTGCAGCGCAAGGTTTGACTTCGTCTACGCAAAAGAATTTAAACTTTAAATGTAAAGTGTGGCTGTGTAAGTTTTATTCTCATCAGCTAGGTTTTTAAATCCCTTTTGCTAAGTTTTTACTCAGATTGTTTGAATCCTCCCCCATGCAAAGTTAATACTTCTCACCTTTTTTAAAGGAGGGAGTTTTTCGTTACTCAAATAAATTGAGTTTAACCATACAGCGTTTTGCTATCGCGTGGCGACATAAATAAGGAGGCAAAAGCCTCCTTATTTATTCAATCAAATTAGAAAGTCTTTCTTAAACTCAACCAGTACTGGTGATTATCGCGGTCTTGCAACTGCTCTGGCGTATTTCCAATTGGAAAGGCAACTTCTGCATTGGCTTGAATATTCCACGCACTCGTCCAGTTCAAACCTAAACCTGCACTACTGATTTGAACTTGATTATCGCCTGTCACACCTGCCCAACGCTTAGCATTTAACGTGACTTCTGCTGTATCGATAAATACTTTCGCTGTTAGCTGATGCTTTGCATCGGCAAATAAACTTTGTCTCAGTTCTGCCGTGGCCAAATAACCTGTAGAGCCTGCAAATTGACTCGATTCATAACCACGCACATTAAATGGACCACCACCTAGATATTGCTCTGCACTGTCTAGATTATAAGGACTGTATTGTCCATAAATTCCCAAATATCCTTGCGTGCCCTTATTGCTCAGATTTTGTAAGCGTGACAGATTCAATGTAGCACTATAGTAGTCTCCAGCTGTCTTCGCTGTTTGCGCATCTAAAGCAGCGGCATCATCATTTTTAAATTTCACACGACCATAACTAGTTGAAGCACCATATTGGGTTAAACCTCCACCCAAGAATTGATCAAACTGCGAGCCATCCAGTCGGGCAGTCACCACATCAATATTTCGATGTTTGTAATATTGATTGAGCTGAATATCATCTTTCAGTTGTTTATGATCGTATTGTAAGCTGAGAAGGACTTCTGCATTGTTGGTCAGTAAGGCAGGTTGGCTAATGAATACACTACTTTGTGCAGCACTCCCTTCTGCGCCAATGTTTTTTAGCTCTTTTCCAAGTTCATAATCTAGATAAGAATAACTTGCGCCTGCCCGAGTACCCATTCCTGTAAAGGTAAAGGCATAACCCACGCGCCCGTAGTTCATGCGTTTGCCTGCAGTCATCACATCTAAGCTTAGTTCATCACCTAAGCCGGCAAGGTTGTTGGCAGAAATTCCAGCGGTTCCACGCACTTGACTGGTATAACGATTACCAAAGTTATCTGCGCCAATATAACCATTCAACATGGCTGCATTTTGTACTTCAACATTGAGTTGGCTACTTCCGACTGTTGCACCAGGGGTCAAAACATTTCGGGTATTGACTCCATTTAAACGATTGAGCAGTTTGAGTTGTTGTTGCATCTGGTCACTGTTGATGCGCTCACCTTGTTTAAGTGGCGCAACGGTTTGTTCAATCAGCCAGTTTTGCGTTCGACTTTGATTATCAATCTGAGTTTGATCATAATACGCTTCGAGTACATTGATACGTACTACGCCCTGACTTAGATTCTGCTGAGGCAGATAAGCTCGGCTATATGCATAGCCCTGTTGTTGGTAGTAAGTGGTAATCTTTTGCGCAACTTGCCAGAGTTGCTGAAGACTCAGTTGTTTACCTTCGGCATCCGCCACTAAGTGATGCAATTGCGCTGTACTAAAACGACTATTTCCAGTGATTTCAATTTTGCGTACAGGAATTTGTATATCAGGTGAATTAGGTACGTTATTACTTGCTGAACTTTCTACCTGAACAGCAGCCTGTGGTTCAAGACTTTGTCCTTGTTGCTGTTGTTGTAACAGTTGACCCGCATTAGGTGCTGGCGCTGCATAGTTACTGCTGGTCAAAAGCATCAGACAAGCAGCTACAGATATTGCCAATATATTATGTTGTTGTTTCATCAATTAGTGCTCCCCTGCCAAAATTTGAATACCTGTAGTGTTAACTCCACCTTGGCGTACATCTAAATCAACTGTATTTAAGACGTTATTGGTTTCAGGCAAATAACGAGGTTGTTTGAATTGTATGGCTTGTAAATACGCTGCAGGGGTTAACAGATAAATATCAGCTGTGGTCACAGCGGTGGTATCCACAAGTTTGTAGTTTTGAGCATCTAAGCCACCTAGACTTAAACCTGTAATCGATACATTTTTTGCTTGCCCTGTGGTCGCACTGTCAAATTGTCCTGTTGCTGTTGCAACGTTTAAATTGTCCCCAGCGTAGATACCGTTGAATTGTGCGTTGCTGAGATTAAGCTCAGCGGCAGTTAACCCATTATAAGTACGATTGTTGGCCGTAATTCCAGCGATGTTTTGAATATTGGCTTGGCGAATATCTGCCGTAGTTTGTGCAGTGTTATTCACCAACTCGTAGTTATGTGCATCTGCACCACTTAAACTGACACCCTGAATCGAGACTTGTTTTGCTATACCCACATTTTTATCACTGAATTGTCCTGTTGCTGAAGCAACTTTCAATTCATCGCCTGCAACCATACCAGTGAATTGTACTGATCCAGTATTTAATGTTGCGTTGGTGGTTGCATCATAAATACGATTATTGGCGGTAATGCCTGTCACTTGGTTAATTTTAGCTTTGGCGATATCTAATGAACCATCCACAAAGCTTAGCTCGTAGTTCTTGTCTAGACCCGTTGCGCTATTGGTGTATTTGCCAGCATCTTTGCCGGTAACCGTTGCACTGACACCTGAGAGTACTGATTCAGTTTCACCATTGACTAAACCAGAAGCGCTAAAACCAGAAGCAGTTTGATCTTTACCGTTATAGGTGGTTGATACACTATTGGCTGTTACGGAGGCTTTGGCTTTAGCAATATCCAATGAGCCATCAACAAAACTTAACTCGTAGTTTTTGTCTAGACCCGTTGCAGTATTGGTGTATTTGCCAGCATCTTTAGCAGTCACCGTTGCAGTTACACCTGACAATACCGATTCGGTTTCACCATTGACCAAACCTGTCGCACTAAAGCCAGCAGCAGTTTGATTTTTACCATTATAGGTGGTTGATACGCTATTGGCGGTTACGGTGGCTTTGGCTTTAGCAATATCCAATGCACCATCAACAAAAGTTAGCTCATAGTTTTTGTCTAGACCCATTACTGTATTGGTGTATTTGCCAGCATCTTTAGCAGTAACTGTTGCAGTTACGCCTGATAGTACTGATTCAGTTTCACCATTAACCAAGCCTGTTGCAGTAAAACCAGCAGCAGTTTGATCCTTACCGTTATAGGTGGTTGATACGCTATTGGCAGTTACAGTAGCTTTAGCTTTGGCGATATCTAATGAACCATCCACAAAGCTTAGCTCGTAGTTCTTGTCTAGACCCGTTGCGGTATTGGTGTATTGACCAGCATCTTTAGCGGCAACTGTTGCTGAAACGCCAGATAGTACAGATTCAGTTTCACCATTGACCAAACCTGTTGCAGTAAAGCCAGCAGCCGTTTGATCTTTACCATTATAAGTAGTTGATATGCTTTTGGCGGTTACAGTAGCTTTAGCCTTAGCAATATCCAACGATCCATCAACAAAAGTTAGCTCATAATTTTTGTCTACACCCGTTGCGCTATTGGTGTATTTGCCAGCATCTTTAGCAGTCACCGTTGCGCTTACACCAGATAATACAGATTCGGTTTCACCATTGACTAAACCAGAAGCACTAAAACCAGCAGCAGTTTGATCTTTACCGTTATAGACTGTATTTAAACTATTGGCGGTCACAGTAGCTTTGGCTTTAGCGATATCTAAAGAGCCATCAACAAAACTTAGCTCGTAGTTCTTGTCTAGACCCGTTGCACTATTGGTATATTGACCTGCATCTTTAGCGGTCACCGTTGCACTGACACCTGAGAGTACGGATTCAGTTTCACCATTGACTAAACCTGTTGCACTAAAACCAGCAGCTGTTTGGTCTTTACCGCTATAAGTAGTTGATACACTATTGGCAGTTACTGTCGCTTTAGCCTTAGCAATATCCAATGAGCCATCAACAAAGCTTAACTCATAGTTTTTATCTAGACCTGTTGCGGTATTGGTGTATTGGCCTGCATCTTTGCCTGTAACAGTTGCCGAAACACCTGACAATACACTTGTAGTTTCACCATTGACCAAACCTGTTGCAGTAAAACCAGCAGCTGTTTGATCTTTACCGTTATAGACTGTATTTAAACTATTGGCGGTGACAGTGGCTTTAGCTTTCGCAATATCCAAAGAACCATCAATAAAACTAAGCTCATAGTTCTTGTCGATACCTGTTGCACTATTGGTATATTTGCCAGCATCTTTAGCAGTCACCGTTGCAGTTACACCTGACAATACGGATTCGGTTTCACCATTGACCAAACCTGTTGCAGTAAAGCCCGCAGCTGTTTGATCTTTACCGTTATAGGTGGTTGATACGCTATTGGCGGTGACGGTGGCTTTGGCCTTAGCAATATCCAAAGAGCCATCAATAAGCGTCAGATCATAGTTCTTGTCTACACCTGTTACTGTGTTGTTGTATTTGCCTGCATCTTTAGCAGTCACCGTTGCACTTACACCTGAGAGTACTGATTCAGTTTCACCATTGACTAAGCCTGTCGCAGTAAAACCAGCAGCCGTTTGATCTTTACCGTTATAAGTAGTTGATACACTATTGGCGGTCACAATTGCTTTGGCTTTGGCGATATCTAATGAACCATCAATAAAACTTAAATCATAATTCTTGTCTATACCTGTTGCGCTATTGGTGTATTTGCCTGCATCTTTAGCAGTCACCGTTGCATTTACACCTGAGAGTACAGATTCAGTTTCACCATTGACCAAACCTGTCGCAGTAAAGCCAGCAGCCGTTTGATCTTTACCGTTATAGGTGGTTGATACGCTATTGGCGGTCACAGTGGCTTTGGCTTTAGCGATATCTAAGGAACCATCAACAAAGCTTAGCTCATAGTTTTTATCTATACCTGTTGCGGTATTGGTGTACTTGCCAGCATCTTTAGCGGTAACCGTTGCACTGACACCTAAGAGTACTGATTCAGTTTCACCATTGACCAAACCTGTTGCACTAAAACCAGCAGCCGTTTGGTTTTTACCGTTATATGTAGTTGATACACTATTGGCAGTTACGGTGGCTTTGGCTTTGGCGATATCTAATGAACCATCAACAAAGCTTAAATCATAATTCTTGTCTATACCTGTTGCGGTATTGGTGTACTTGCCAGCATCTTTAGCAGTAACCGTTGCAGTTACACCTGATAGTACCGATTCTGTTTCGCCATTGGCCAAACCTGTCGCACTAAAACCAGCAGCTGTTTGATCTTTACCGTTATAGGTGGTTGATACACTATTGGCTGTTACAGTGGCTTTAGCTTTCGCAATATCCAAAGAGCCATCAATAAGCGTCAGATCATAGTTCTTGTCTAGACCCGTTGCGGTATTGGTATATTGACCTGCATCTTTAGCAGTTACCGTTGCGCTTACGCCGGATAATACTGATTCTGTTTCACCATTGACCAAACCAATCGCAGTAAAGCCAGCAGTTGTTTGATCTTTACCGTTATAGGTAGTTGATACACTATTGGCGGTTACGGTGGCTTTGGCTTTGGCAATATCTAAGGAACCATCAACAAAGCTTAAATCATAATTCTTGTCTAGACCCGTTGCGGTATTGGTATATTGACCTGCATCTTTGCCTGTTACGGTTGCTGAAACGCCTGTGAGTACCGATGTATCTTCACCATTGACCAAACCTGTCGCACTAAAACCAACAGCTGTTTGATCTTTACCGTTATAAACCGTATTTAAACTATTGGCAGTGACAGTGGCTTTAGCTTTGGTGATATCTAAGGAACCATCAACAAAGCTTAGCTCGTAGTTTTTATCTAGCCCTGTTGCCGTGTTGGTGTATTGGCCTGCATCTTTAGCAGTCACTGTTGCTGAAACACCTGACAATACCGATTCTGATTCACCATTGACCAAACCTGTCGCACTAAAACCAGCAACTGTCTGATCTTTACCGTTATAGGTGGTTGATACACTATTGGCGGTGACGGTGGCTTTAGCTTTCGCGATATCTAAGGAACCATCAACAAAACTTAGCTCATAGTTTTTATCTATACCTGTTGCGGTATTGGTATATTGACCTGCATCTTTAGCAGTCACTGTTGCAGTTACGCCTGACAATACCGATTCAGTTTCACCATTGACTAAGCCTGTTGCACTAAAGCCAGCAGCTGTTTGATCTTTACCGTTATAGACGGAATTTAAACTATTGGCGGTGACGGTGGCTTTAGCTTTCGCAATATCTAATGAGCCATCGATAAGCGTCAGATCATAGTTCTTGTCTACACCTGTTACTGTGTTGTTGTATTTGCCTGCATTTTTAGCAGTCACCGTTGCGCTTACGCCTGAGAGTACTGATTCTGTTTCGCCATTGACCAAACCTGTCGCACTAAAACCAGTAGCTGTTTGATCTTTACCGTTATAGGTGGTTGATACGCTATTGGCAGTTACTGTCGCTTTAGCTTTAGCAATATCTAATGAGCCATCAATAAGCGTCAGATCATAGTTCTTGTCTACACCTATTACTGTGTTGTTGTATTTGCCTGCATCTTTAGCAGTCACCGTTGCGCTTACGCCTGAGAGTACTGATTCTGTTTCGCCATTGACTAAGCCTTTCGCACTAAAGCCAGTAGCCGTTTGGTCTTTACCGTTATAAATGGTTGATACGCTATTGGCTGTTACTGTCGCTTTAGCTTTGGCGATATCCAAAGAGCCATTAACAAAACTGAGCTCATAGTTCTTGTCTATACCTGTGGCGGTATTGGTGTACTGACCTGCATCTTTACCTGTGACAGTTGCAGAAACACCTGACAATACAGTTGTAGTTTCGCCATTGACCAAGCCTATTGCACTAAAGCCAGCAGCTGTTTGATCTTTACCGTTATAGGTGGTTGATACACTATTGGCTGTTACTGTCGCTTTAGCTTTGGCGATATCCAAAGAGCCATTAACAAAACTGAGCTCATAGTTCTTGTCTATACCTGTGGCGGTATTGGTGTACTGACCTGCATCTTTACCTGTGACAGTTGCAGAAACACCTGACAATACAGTTGTAGTTTCGCCATTGACCAAGCCTATTGCACTAAAGCCAGCAGCTGTTTGATCTTTACCGTTATAGGTGGTTGATACACTATTGGCTGTTACTGTCGCTTTAGCTTTGGCGATATCCAAAGAGCCATTAACAAAACTGAGCTCATAGTTCTTATCTGTACCTGTGGCTGTATTGGCATAACTACCAGCATCTTTACCTGTGACAGTTGCCGAAACACCTGACAATACAGTTGTAGTTTCGCCATTGACCAAACCTGTTGCACTAAAGCCAACAGCCGTTTGATCTTTACCGTTATAAGTGGTTGATACGCTATTGGCTGTTACTGTCGCTTTAGCTTTGGCGATATCTAATGAGCCATCAATAAGTGTCAGATCATAGTTCTTGTCTACACCTGTTACTGTGTTGGTGTATTTGCCTGCATCTTTGCCTGTGACAGTTGCAGAAACACCTGACAATACAGATTCAGTTTCACCATTGACTAAACCTATAGCACTAAAGCCAGCAGCCGTTTGATCTTTACCGTTATAGACGGTATTTAAACTATTGGCCTTTACAATGGCTTGCGCTTTGTGAATTGTGGCACTTAAACCTATAGGCTGACTAAAAATATAATTTCCAGCATCCGCACCTGTTAAGTTATAGCCTGTTACGATCACAGACCGGATTCCTGCATTCTTATCTGTAAATGTTCCTATACCACTACCAGTCAATCCAACAAAGTCTCCAGCAAACGGATTGATTGAAGCAGTGCCATTTAAGGTCGCAATAGCCAAACCATCATACGTTTTATCTGCAACACTTATTCCATTAATGGTTAAAACTGCAGGCGTTATACTGGCTTTAAGATTTGTCGGCTGTAGCAAGGTGTAATTTAAAGCATCTGTTCCAGTCAGCGTATAACCCGACACAATCACATTTTTATTATTGCCCACATTTTTATCAGTAAATGATCCAAATCCAATACCCGAAAGTGTCACTGAATCACCTGACAGCACTGTCACTCCAGCAGTACCCGATAAGGTTGCTACTTTTGATGTATCATAGACCTTGTCAGCAGCGCTCAAGCCATTAATATTTAAATCTCTTTTCGCGATTGTTAATGAACCTGAACCACCATTTTCTTTATAAATTACATCATCGCCAAACTGTGTTGTATTTGCCGCGATTGGAACACCACTAATCAGAATTGAGCCATCATTTAAACTATAAATCCCTGCATTTTTACTGGTTGTTTTATAATTCAGTCCTGAAGCCAGCGTTCCAGAAGCTATCGATCCATCATAAATTTTGTCAGAAAAATTAGCGACAATTTCTGTGACCAAGGGTTTTAGGAAATGACGTAGTAAGGGCGCAGATCGTCCTTCATAAATACGCCAAACTTTTCCTGTACCACCTGCATCATCAATATCCCAACCTGCAAAAGTAGAAATTTGCTGAAGTTCTGTTGTGGTTTTTCCTACACCACCCGCACTGCTTGTTCTTCCAGAAGTACTGGTGTTCCAGAAACTATTTGTGGTTGTACCATTACCACCACCAACAAGACCACCAACATACTGCCCCCCAGTTACACTTCCAGAAGAATAATTTTTGTCAACACTGCCACCATTGAAACCCACCAATCCTCCAACATACTGACTTCCAATAACAGTACCTGTTGCATAAGAATTGTTAATTTGTCCTGATATAGCACCAATTAAACCGCCAACATAATTATTTCCTGTCACCGCGCCTGTTGCAAAAGAAGAACTTACAACACCATCACTATAACCAACCAGACCGCCAATATAATTATTATTCGAATATTTTCCTTTTACAGTCACATTGGCATAAGAATTTAAAATATTTCCTGAATTATAGTTCCAACCCACCAATCCGCCATACTGCTCGGTATTACCTGTGACTAAGCCTGCATTGACATAAACATTATTAATCGTGCCTAGATTAATCCCCACGATCCCGCCTGTTTTTCCATAACCCGAATAACTTATACTATTCAGTCCAACATTTTGTATAAGTGCACCCTGATGCGTAATCGCAAACAGTCCAATGCCCTGATACATAGAGTCAATACTTAATCCACTAATCGCATGACCTAATCCATCAAACCGTCCACGAAAAGCCTGCTGTGAGAGATCCGTTGGACTCAAATTTGCATTATAAAAGCCAATTGGGTCGAATCCGGTATAACCATTCCACAGCGCCGTACTGCTGGCATCTATGTCTGCACCCAACACATAATTACCACTCAGGTTCCCGTTGATCCCTTGTAAATCTTGACTTGTTGTCGAACCCTGTGCACCCAAAGCCGTAATGACTTGATAGTTAATAGTAGCAGCCGTGCCTTTTTGGGTACTAAAATTCTGCCCAGCCTTTAAGTTTATTTTTGCGCCATTGTTAATATAATAATTTGCGCTGGTATTGCCCGTGTTTTGTCCATATATCAAATTAAGTTTGCCACTATTATTGGTCGCTGTGATATTGGCATTAATGTTGATGTCATTTTGTGCATTTAAAGTCAGACTGGTCGCACTCCCCCAAGTTACATCAGCATTAACATTGATATCACCCTTTTGGTTACCCGTAGAGCTAGTTAGCAATATGACATTACTGGTTGCAAGACTGCTTGCTAAAGTGGTTGCGCCTATGCCGCTACTGCTTGCTGATGCATTACCCGAATTAATACTGAAATCGGTAGGGTCGATCAACCACTTTCCGATTTTCCCGCCCTCAGAATGAGAGGATACCACCGTACTATTCTCAATCTTTACTTGAGCTGCGGAGGTTTCAATAAACCCACCATCTTGACCATTTTTCCCTTCAGCTTTAAGCAGGCCACTGACATTTGTTTCACCATTTTGCATATCACCTAACAGAATGATTTCACCTTTGGCATTTTGGCTTAAGCGATTGGCTTCAATAATCCCACTATGATTGACCACGGCTTTACTTAAACTGTCTTTGGCTTTTGCAGTTAAATATACAGCCCCATTATCGGCAAGAATTGCACCACCATTGTCTACTAAACCTTTGAATACCCCTTGATCAACTTGGTACTGGGTGAGTGAACCATCCTGTAAAGCAAGAGTGACTTGACTGGCAGCAGTGAGATGAGTAACGCCATTCGGTGTCACAATAGAGCCGGTATTTTTAACATTGGGCGCAATCAGCGCAACAGTTCCACCTGATAAAGTTTGAATAGTACCGTTATTTTCTATCGTTGCTGTGCTATTGGCATTGGCTTTTAAAGTATATTTTCCATTTTGAATATCCGCATCGTTCAAACTTAAAGTTGAAGCAACCAAACTGCCAACATTCACTTGAGCCGTCTTAGAAAAAACCACACCATTTGGATTGAGTAAAAACACCTGCCCATTGGCATTTAAACGCCCCATAATCTGCGATGCATTGCTATCCAAAACCCGATTAATGGCTATAGATGACTGGTTTTGCTGATTAAAATTAACCGTCGCATCTTTACCAATATTAAAAGTATTCCAGTTGGTCGAAAGGTTTTGACTATTTTGATGAATATTTAAAACGTTGCCATTTTGGGAAATGTTGGCTGAACCTTGAGTGATATTGGCGCCTGTAGGCAGTTCCGTATTAGAAATTGCGGCATAAATCGATAATGGCAATAAAGCTAGCCCCCAAAAAGCCAATCGGATTAAATTTATCCCAGATACTTTTTGAACAGTGCCCGTCAGCGCGTTTTTATGATCCAAAGTACTTTGTGAAGTGCTATGATTTTTTGCCAATTCTGAAACGGCTTGCCAACACCTAAGTTGTGAATTCCAAATAACTTTATAAATTTTATTCATGATAATCCCCAAATCTACTTTTTGATCAAATATCAATCATTAGATCAAATGGGGGAATAGAGAGATATACCTGAAATTGGGTATTTTGCACGTATTAATTCACGTTATAGACAACACAATAAACACTGAATGAAATTATTCAGCGTTTATTGGAAAGAAAGCCCTATGCATCAGTTTTAAGCTAAACAAGCACTATAAAACCATGTTTCAATAAAAAAGCACCCGTAGGTGCTTATCTGCTTATTTTCAATCAAAAGGTTAGTAATTGTGGATCAAACAAATCTTTGATCAGATCAGATTGCAATACATGTATATCTTGCGCTGATAGATTTTCGGCTTTATTGAAAGCGACCAATTCAGTATTTTTAGCATCATCGACAACGGTTGTAGCACTTTGATCAATTGTTCGAGCAAGCACATCATCAATCTGATTTGTAGTTAAATCATTAACTGAAGTCTTTGCCAACAATTCATCGACTGAAATAGCCGTGCTGTCATAAGAATTGGTATTGGCTACCTTGATATCGTCAACTTTGGTATTCTCAAGCGCATCTTGCAGTACAGTGGCTATGCTTGTACTGAGAATAGCTGAACTGCCAGCTATAGCGGTATGATCTAAATCTGAAACATTTGAATGGAGCTGCGAGAATTGATTTTCTATTGGTGTCGATTGATCGAATACTTGAGCGCTACTTTCTGGCTCAGAATGTAAAACACCTGATCCAATCGCATCAGCACTTTTAGCTGAGTCAATATTTGAATCAGCTAAATCAGCATGAAAAGCCAAGGCTTCATCAAAAACTGCCATTTTTGCGGCGATTTCGACTACAGTAAATGTTCGCGCATCACTCACTAAACTGGTATTCCCTGCTTTATCCGTTTGTACAGTGGTAATACTGTGACTCCCCAGAGTTAAATCATAAGCAAAACTATATGACCATTTACTATCTGCACCGACTGTGACCGTTCCAATCGCCTGATTATTGTCATAAATAATCAAAGTTGCCCCAGCTTCTCCGGTTCCTGAAATCACAGGACGCTTGTCATCTGTGGTCCCATTTGCAGCAACAGAACCTACAGTTGCCCCCACATCATCAACCACATCTGTGATTTTCGGACTAGCAGGCGCGGTTACATCTTTGGTACCTGTTACAGAGCTAAGCGCTGACTGATTTCCAGCTGCATCTGTTGCATATACACTGCCGACTTTTGCTTCAGTCAATGCTGTTGAAAGCGTGACAGAATAATTTCCGTTTGCATCCGTTGTTGCTGTGCCTAATAATTTATTTGCACTGTCATAGACTGAAATTTTAGAGTTTGCTTCAGCGGTACCCGTGATCACAGTGCCTTCAGCATTTAAATTGGCCACGGGTTTATCTGGTGCTAAAACATCTTGTCCTGCTTTAATTTCTACAGCACTCGACTTATTTCCTGCAGCATCTTCAATAATAATTTTGCCAGTCTTGCTTGCATCTAAAGCAGGAGAAATAGTGATATTGAATTTACCATTGGCGTCTACAGTACCCGTTGCAATCACCGCACCTGTTGAGTCTTGAATAATCACTTTAGCATTTGCTTCTGCTGTTCCGTGTATTGAGGTCCCCTCTTTAGACACCTCAAACTTGGGTTGATCAGGTGCAATGGTATCTTTACCGACTTCAATATTATGTTTTTCTGATTTATTTCCAGACGCATCAATCGCTTCGACTGTACCGATTTGGCCTGTAGTTAAAGCAGGAGAAATGGCAACAGAAAATTGTCCCTGCGCATTGGCTTTTGCAGTACCAATCAGTTGACCTGCTGGGTCATATACATTAATTGTGGCATTCGCTTCTGCTTTACCAGTAACAATATTTCCTTGCTCATTTAACTGCCCTTGAGGCTCATTGGGTGCAATGGTATCTTTCGTGCCAACAACCGAGGTATAGGTTGAGGCATTTCCAGCTTTGTCTTTTGCATTGATATAATAAGTATTGTTGTTTAGCAAAGCCTCTGGCAATGTCAAAGAATAATTTCCATCTTTATCGACCACGGCTGTAGCAATCACTTTCTGATTTTTATCAATCACATAAATAGTCGCACCCGCTTCAGCGGTACCTTTAATTTCAGTCCCCTCTGCATTCAAAGTTGCCGTCGGCGTTTTCGGTGCAATAATGTCGGTAATACCCTTTGATTGATTACTGCCCCCATCATCAATCAATGCCAAACCTAAACCAATTGCAGAAACAAGACCAACGCCTGCTTTCACTGCACTTGAAGAAAATAGATTTGAAAATGAAAACTCAGGGGTTGAATCTTCGTAGGCAGAGACTTGTTGAACAGCCGCAGTATTGGCGCCTTCATAGAGTAAAGTGTCGAGTTTTTGCAAACCGCTATAGTCTGTAAATTTTCCATTGGCATCAAAGTGAGCAAGTGAGAAACTTCCATCTGCTTTGGGGAATGTTAAAGAATGCGTTGTGGTTGAATTGGCTTGAAAAAAACCCTCTAAAACAATTTGCTCACCATTGTTTAAACTAATAATCAGCTTATCGCCTAATCGCTCTAGTGTTTTCACATCTTGTTGTGTGACACCAATTTGAATAATAGCGGGCTGATCTAAACTGACCGTTTTTGCTTGAGAATCCTGTAGTAATATTTTGTCTTGTTTTGCAGCGACGACTATTCTTGTCATTTATACCTTCTATTGATTTAAAGTGTATTTTTTGAAAATTATACAGAAGGTATTTATATATACAAACGACTTAAAGTGATTTCTGAATTATTTATAAAAATATAAAATTCAGATACTTAAAAATAAGTAAGATAGCGCACAAAATCTTATTTAAACAATAAATATCCAGCATTCTTGTTGTTCACATATAACTTCACTCTTTAACAAAGCGCTTGAGCAAATTGTGGGGCATCATCCAAAATTTCAAACCAAGCAGCTTTGTTATTAGTAAACGCATGTGAAACAATCTTGCCTTGAACAGGCTCATTTACAATGCCTACACGTAATCTCACGACATCAGGTAGGTCTAAACGCGCACTAAATAATGGGGATGCACATCTTTTACAGAATGTTCGCTTTTTATTTTCAGTGGCATAATATTCTTGAAACAAAGCCTGTCCTTGAACAATCTCTAAATCTTTAGTCTGGATAGGAGCAATCGCCACAAATGCTGAACCTTGGGCTTTTTGACATTGCTGACAATGACAGACAAATATTTGAGGAATTTCACTATGAATTCTCAGTTGAATAGCACCACAAAGGCATGAAGCTGTATACATTTTTATTCCTCTATATTGTGAGTAAACTCATTTTATCGATCAATTGTAACGCTTATAACTTATAAATAATCAAATGGATAACGTGAAAAAAGTTCAGGATGGATACGATTCACGGTATCTTGAAATTGCTCCAACTCCACCTTAGATAATGGATTTTTATCCAAGTGTTGTTCCAGCGCTTGCAGAAGTAAAGCAAATTGTAAAAATTGAAAAAAGTTGATTTGCATCGACTGAAACTGATCGCGTTTTAAATTCTCATCTAAGTCCATACCTAAATCATGATCATAGAATAAAATATCAAAACTATTCCGATCTAAAAACCATTCATCACCTTGACCTGTACGACCAATTTTCCATAGTTGTTGGGATAAATTTTCCACATGCTCTGCGAAATACTGGTTTTCCTTTATCGTAGTTTCATAGCCAAATAAATCAATATCAGGGGTAATTTCAGTATCGCTACACTGTCCTAAAAATTCGAGATAATAAGGATCTTGAAGAAAAGTCACAGTACTTTGAATGGGTTGAGTTCGCGGATTAAAGAGCTTAAGTATCTGTTTAAAATTGGTTTGCAGTTCAAACATTATACGATCTCAAAGGTTGTTTTTTTGTTCTAAGGTTTTTGTTCTAGGTTTTTTGTTCCAAGTCATGTGTTCGATAGGACTTTAACGCCTCAATTTCAGTATAAATGCTCGCTTGTAATTGATCACGAAATACAATCATATCGTCCATGTTTTCTATCTGGTCAATAGATAACCGTGGCATAAATTTAAAATAAAAAGGGATTCGCTTTGGAATAATATGCTTCGGAATCGAAGGAATAACTTCACCTTGTCTAAGCAATGAACCTATTTTGGGATTTGATAATATTTTATTAAACCACTTTTGTTTAAGCAGCACGTTTACATCAAAAGCTAAATCAAAAACTTCATCACCACCTAAAGCCACAAAAGGAGCAATTTCATAACCAAATTCCTGAGCCAACTTTAAGAAACCAAAGCGTTGCTTCCAGATCAGTTGATAGGCTTCACCTTTACGTTTAATGACTTCTCGACCGCCGCCTGGAAAAACCAGAATCGAATAACCTTGTCGCATCGCTTCTTTGGCATATTCTTGTACACCATCAACCCCACCGACACGTTTAACCACTTCTTTCCAAATCGGAATATGAAAATGCATATGATCAGCTAAACTGACCACTGCGATTTTATGTTCTGTAAATAAATAATCAATCAGAATCGGAGAATCTAAAACACCATAGATGGTGTGATTACCGACATACATGGCTGGTTTATTCGGCACTAAATTTTCAGTACCTAAAAATGTTGGACGAAAGTAAAAGCGCTGTAAGCTGCTTATTAATCGAATCAATTTAGCGTTGTGTCGTATTTTCAAGGTTTTTTCAGTCATGCTGTATCTCTACAAATACTTTTCAACATTATTTGATCTTGGCCTTAAGCGTATGACTCCTCTTTTTTCAGGGAAGAGCTTTACACAAATAAAATAACTTAAATCCTCGACAATCCCCCCCCCCTTTTTTTCAACGTAGCTGAACTGCGCTTTTCGCGGCACAAGGAGGGAGATTTTATAAAATTATGATTTAAGCAACATGCTTTTGCACAAGGATTGAACCCACAGAATAACCTGCACCAAATGAACACAGCACACCATATTCGCCATCATTCACCTGATCCGCACTACGATGTAATGCAATGATCACACCTGCTGAAGACGTATTGGCAAACTCATCTAAAATGATTGGTACCAAATCAGGATCCGCTTCTGCAACTTCTTTGCCGACAATGAGTTTTAAAATTAATTCATTCATATTGGCATTGGCTTGATGCAACCAAAAACGTTTTACGTTTTCAGGTTGAATACTGTTCTTTTCCAATTGCGTAGAAATAATTTTCGCAACCAATGGACACACTTCTTTAAATACTTTGCGGCCATCTTGACGGAATTGCTTATCATCACGAGAAGTTAATTCTGAACCATTTAAGAAACCAAAATTATTTCGGATGTTATTGGAGAATTGGGTAAACAAATGGGTATCTACGATTTCAAACCCTGTTTTGCTGTCCGTTTCTTCAATAATTGAAGCTGTTGCAACATCACCAAAAATAAAGTGACAGTCACGTGAACGATAGTCAGTATGACCCGAGGTAATTTCTACATTAACCAATAGCACACGACGTGCACCCGTTTTTACAGCATCGTAGGCTTGTTTTAAACCAAATGTAGCAGCTGAACACGCCACATTCATGTCATAGGCATAGCCCTGAATACCCAATGCCGTTTGAATTTCAATTGCAACAGCAGGATAAGCACGTTGTAAGTTTGAACAAGCCAAAATCACCACATCAATGTCTTCTGCAGTTACGCCTGCATTTTCCATCGCTTGTTTTGCTGCAATTACGCCCCACTCTGCTTGGATTGAAAGCTCTTCATCTGAACGTTCTTCTAAACGGGGACGTAAGCGATTAATGTCTAGGACACCTGATTTTTCAATGACATAACGACGCTTTACGCCTGATGCTTTTTCAATAAATTCTGCGCTTGAACCACGACGGGCAACAACTTCACCCGCTTCAATTTTTTCAGCATTTTCACTGTTAAATTGTTCCACATAAGCATTTAAACAATCCACCAATTCTTCATTGGTAATCACTTCTTCAGGATGGTACAAACCTGTACCTGTAATACGGATGCCCATGTAAAACTCCTTTTTTAAATTCACAAATATTTCAAATTATTTCTATTCTAACCGATTCCAAGCTTTTCCCATACTTTTTGTATTCTGGTTGACGAAATCGGCATCTTGGTTTTCATTGGTTGAGAAAATAATGAAATACGTAGTTCCTCAACCATGAAGTAGACTTCTTTAACACGAACATCCGACTTAAACTTAAACAGTTTATCCATCCAAGGATCTACTTCTTTAATTGCAGCATCATCACGATTTAGATTATTCGGCAATCGATCTAAACGCAATAACAATGCTTTTAAATAACGTGGATATTCCTGCCAAATATCGGAAGATTTTGAATAAACAAAATTGGATAAGTTCATTAAATCCAGTTGATCTTCAATATCATTCATATTTTTAGCAAATACATCTTGATCCAACATCAGCAATTGCTGACGTATTTCCTGCCATTGAATATAAATTTCACTGATCAGCTTTAATGCTTCCTGACCATGACTTAAAAATGACTTTTTCACATCAGCCATGACTATCGCAAATTCTTCAGCATTAATGGGTAAATCTTGAATTGCCATTTGTAATGTTGCGTACACCAACATTTGCTCAAGTTGTGCTTTATCACCCAAAGGTGAATATGCCAATGCCAGTGGCTTGGAAATTTGCTTTTTCAATTGACGGATCAAATCCCCCAATTGCATATGAATCAAACGAATTACGCCTTCACGATGCTGCTTAATCGCTTCACTTTGATCATTAAAAGTCTGAATCACAATACCAGAGTCATCTTTCAACTCTAACTTAGCAAAGTCTTTGCTTGGGACCAGTGCCTGATATTGTTTAACCACAACCCCGGTTACTTTCTGAGAGGCCTCAAATACAAAGCTTTCAGGGAAAGTAGTAAACTCACCTTTTAACTGTTTGACCGGACTGTGTGTTTCAGTACGACAACGTGCTTTAAGTTCGGCAAGATCACGACCTTTTTCAATCACGCGGCCTTTTTCATCAATTACTTTGATAAATGGAATTAAGTACTGATCAATACGTTCAAAAGAAAAATCTTTACTGGTAATTTGTTCACCACGTAATTGAAATGCCAAAAACTCAAAAATATGCTGATGCAAATGTTGCGCATCGACTGCTTTGATCAATTTATTGGCTGTATCTGGGATCGGCACCAAATTACGACGTTTATCTTTTGGTAAGGCTTTTAATAACGCTTCGATTAAATCCAAACGCCAGCCCGGAATCCCCCAAGACCAAATATTTTCATCAACTTGCGCTAAGGCTTGTACCGGAATTTTTACTGTTGCGCCATCTTCATCATGACTTGGATCAAAACGATAGCTGGCAGCTAAACGTAATTGTCCATTATGTAAATAATCTGGAAATTGTTGCGTGGTCGGACGGTCATTCATCCATAAATCATCATCATCAACAAACAGATAACGAGGATTCTGCGGTTCTACTGTTGCTCGCCAATCTTCAAAACTACGACGACTGGCAATTTCAGTAGGCACTTTTGCGGCATAAAACTGATAAATGGTTTCTTCATCGACAACCAAATCACGACGACGCAGTTTGTCTTCCACACGCTCGACTTCTTCAAGCTTTAATAGGTTGTGTTTTAAGAATGGTGGCGTTGTTCCCAAGTTTCCTGTGGTTAGTGCATCTCTTAAGAAAATTTCATGCGCAGCCAACTGATCCACTTTTTCATAATTGGTGGCGCGTTTCGGTTCAATGATCAGCCCAAATAATGAAATCTGATCATAAGCATTGACCACACCCGGTTTTTTCGCCCAATGTGGCTCAAAATAATGATGTTTTAATAAGTTAGGCGCAGCTAAAAGAATCCACTCAGGCTCAATTTTTGCCAGTGTACGTAAATACACCTGTGAGGTTTCGACCATTTCAAATGCCATTACCCATGGGGTATTGGTTTTATGTAAGGTCGATGCAGGAAAAATTCGGGCTTTTTGCTGACGAACTGCCATGAAAATATTACGTTCGTCAGTTTTATTGGCAATAAAGGACAATAATCCTGTCAATAAAGCACGATGTAAATTTTCATAACTGGCTGTCTTTTCATTGAATGAAAGTTTTAAGCCCTGTGCTAAATCCAGTAATTGTTCATGAGTTTTCTTCCACTCACGTAAACGTAACCAGCTAAGAAAATGCTGTTTAGCAAAATTACGTCTTTTGCTTTCACTCAAAGTTTCACGATTTTCAGTCAGTGTATTCCACAGTTTAATATAAAATAGAAAATCTGAATCCGCTTCTTTAAATAATGCATGTTTTTGATCCGCCTGCATTTGCTTATCAGCAGGACGCTCGCGTGGATCTTGTACTGCAAGCGCCGCAACAATAATCAAAACTTCATTCAGCACCCCAAAATGAGCACCACCGAGAATCATCCGTGCAAGGCGTGGGTCTATTGGCATTTTTGCCATTTGTAGACCGATTTTGGTTAAACTGTTGTTTTGAAGTTCGGCTTTTTTAGTAGCAGTTTGAGCAAGTTTTTTTGCTTTAGCACCATCTACTACTCCCTGTTGGGAAACCTCACTTTCACTTTGTGCAACCGCTTGAGGAAGATTATTTGAATTTTGCACTTCATGGATAGCACCTAATTCAATCAGCAACTTACGCCCATCATTGACCAAACGATGGTCTGGCGGCTCAATAAAATCAAAATCTTCTACAGCACCTAAACCCAGACTTTGCATCTGTAAAATAACTGATGCTAAATTGGTCCGTTTAATTTCGGGTTCAGTAAAATCTGGACGACTTTGAAAATCATCTTCACTGTATAAGCGAATGCAAACACCTGGTGCAATACGACCACATCGTCCTTTACGCTGGTTTGCAGCAGCTTGAGAAATCGCTTCAATTGGTAAACGCTGTACCCGTGAACGATAGTTATAGCGAGAAATACGCGCAAAGCCACTGTCGATCACATAACGAATATTCGGTACAGTCAATGCTGTTTCAGCAACGTTGGTCGCGATGATAATACGTCGCCCACCACCAGAAGGATTAAAGATTTTCTGCTGCTCTGCCAAAGCTAAACGTGCATATAAAGGTAAAATTTGCGTATGTTTAGGACCAAATTTTTGTAAGGTCTCTTGTAGTTCTCGAATTTCTTGTTCAGTGCTTGAAAAAATAAGAATATCCGCATGTTCAGGATGCCCCTTAGATTCAGCATCCTTAAAACATTCTTCTACAGCTTGTACCACCGCACGTGGTAAATTTTCTTCAAAATCATCAAAGTCATCATCATCACTGCCGCCGATCGTCATCTCAGAAATCGGACGATAACGCAGTTCTACTGGAAAGCTACGTCCTTCCACTTCAAAAATCGGTGCGCCATTAAAATATTCGCTAAAGCGATTCACATCTAATGTCGCTGAAGTAATAATGATTTTTAAATCAGGGCGCTTTTTTACCAGTTGCTTCAGGTAGCCCATGATGAAATCAATGTTTAATGAACGCTCATGCGCTTCATCAATAATAATCGTGTCATATTTATTTAAATAACGATCATTAGAAAGTTCAGCAAGAAGGATACCGTCCGTCATTAACCGAACGATTGAATCATTTGATCCTTGTTCATTAAAACGCACTTTAAAACTGATGCTTTCACCCAGCTTTTCACCAACTTCTTCAGCAATACGTTGCGATACACTTCGTGCTGCCAGACGTCGAGGCTGAGTATGACCAATCATCCCAGTTAAGCCACGACCTGCAAGCATTGCGATCTGTGGCAATTGTGTGGTTTTACCAGAACCCGTTTCCCCTGCAACAATAATAATCTGATGCTTTTGAATCGCTTCAATCAGTTTATCTGCATACTGGGTAACCGGTAGATCCTGATTGAGTTTGATTGTCGGTAGACTGGCTAATCTTTTTTTGACTTGATGGTTTGATTTCTCAAACAGTTCTTGGAATTTTTCAGGATGAGCATCTTTTCCTTTTTTCAGTCGATTTAAACGATGGCGATCTCGTACCATAACCCATTGATCGACATTTAACTGATTTGGCACAGATGCATTATCCTAATACTTAAAATTGAACGGAATATTTTACGCTGTAAAGCACAGGAGAGATAGTCCAATCAAAGTGAATTCATGTTTACGTTATATATGTATTATAAAAATAATATTTTAAAGCTGCTAAAGCTCACTCAACTAAGCAACTGTCTGTGGCTGCAAATATTCATATAGACCTAAATCTATTGCTGTATGATCTACATCAACCAGGTAGTTTGAAGTGATGCTTAAGTACAAAACAGCAGCCACCCATATCATTTCCACGCTATACAACATTGAAATGTGATGTAGTTAAAATTCAATTTATCTTATATGAACAAATTCTATACATTGAAATAAATTTTATATCTTTTTTAGAAATCGCCCTTGAAATATAGCCCCAGAAGCATCATGTTTGTAACAGATTAAAAAAGGATGCTTTGTCATTCAAACATCATCTTTATTTGCTTTAGTTGATGAAATACTGACAAAACAACGGTTTTTGGTGAAATGTATCTGGAGCACGCTAATTTGATTTTCCGATCTTAGCGATAAAAAAATACTATTTCCCCAATAATCTAAAATTCATTATTCTAGTTAAATATTAGATAAACACCTCAATCATGGAGATAATGATGAGCTTAATTAATACTGAAGTTAAACCTTTTAAAGCACAAGCTTTCCAAAACGGCCAATTCATCGAAGTTACAGAAGCCGATCTTAAAGGTAAATGGTCTGTAGTTTTCTTCTATCCAGCTGACTTCACTTTTGTTTGCCCAACAGAACTTGGTGACCTTGCTGACAACTATGCTGAATTCAAAAAATTAGGCGTTGAAATCTACTCGGTTTCTACAGATACACACTTCACGCACAAAGCTTGGCACGATTCTTCTGAAGAAATCAAAAAAATTGAATATGTAATGGTTGGCGACCCAACTTGGGTTCTTGCTAAAAACTTCGAAGTTTTAATTGAATCTGCTGGTCTTGCTGATCGTGGTACTTTCGTTATCGATCCTGAAGGTAAAATCCAAATCATCGAAATCAATGCTGGTGGTATTGGTCGTGATGCTTCTGAACTTCTTCGTAAAGTTAAAGCAGCTCAATATGTTCACGGTCATCCTGGCGAAGTTTGCCCAGCTAAATGGAAAGAAGGCGATGCAACTCTTGCTCCTTCAATCGACTTAGTTGGTAAAATCTAATTCTTGAATTAGAATAGGGTCTGTTGACAATTCGTCTACGTTTGCGACTACGTGTGTTTTTTAGGCGATACTAGGCTCGAAATACGAAATTTAGTCATTCTAAATGAGTAGTTCGTAACGACGTAGCGGCAAAAAACACGCTAGTCCCCCGCTGCGCCTTGCGCTGTAAACAAAGCAGTGCTTTGTTCTTGCTCAGGGTTGTGGCTAAAATTATCTCAGCCTTCGTTATGAAACTCGAAAATAGTCTCGCTATTCTCTTCGTTTCATGCCTTGCCTGCTCAATTTTAACCTACAACGCAAGCCATTTATGAAATATCAACAGACCCTCTACACATAAAAAACCACGCTTTTTAGCGTGGTTTTTTTGCATTAGATTTTATGTATAGGTTTTTTGTGTTTGTAGATTTTTATTTAATGCGACCAAATTGCAATTTCATATCCATCTAAATCTTTAAAATGAAAACGACGTCCACCTGGAAAACTAAAAATCTCTTGTACGATGGTTGCACCCGCCTCTTTCACACACGTTAAGCTTTGTTCTAATTGGGCACTATACAAAACAATTAATGCACCACCAGAACTTTGCACATCATCAGACTGAGCAAAGCCCCCTTTTATCTCCCCAGAATCAAACTCACAATATTCAGGACCAAAGTCGGTAAAAGTCCAGCCTAAGTTTTGATAAAACCTTTTGCTTTGTACGACGTCTTTCACCTTAAATTCAATATAGTTAATGGAAATTTTTTGACGAGCCGCTGACTGATCCATCGATGTTTCTCCTTAAATTTATAAAATATTGTTCTATAGAAAATAAAATATGAGTCAATTGATAATACATTTAAACCACTAAATATAGGATAACAAAAAATTATTTTTGCGTTGTTCTGCTTAAATGATCAACTTGCTTGAGTAGCTCAGGAATACGGTATTTCCCGTACATGGACTGTACATTATGTTTCGCTTGCACTAATTCTATTCCGATGGCAGAGACGTATAATGGCTTAACACTTTGTCCACGTAAAATTTCAAATTCCTTTGGTGTTCCTCTAAATTCATTTTTAGCCACCCCAATCACAGGGGTTTTATCAGCTAAGGCAGCATATAAGTGCTGTCCTAAACCTGCTGTTTGTTCAGTGCCTAAATAGACATAGCCATCAATCACAATCATATCGATGGGTTCTTTCACCAAATCCAATAACGTTAAAATACACGGTAATTCACGTTTATAAAATTGACCTGATTCATAGTCAGCAATTGGTTTGATGGTGATAAGGTAATGATTCAATACAACTGAACTGCCCCAAGACTCAAATACTACACCAGCAACTTGTGCAGAGTTATCTGTATAAGCAACGTCTATTGCAAGAATCATGATCTACCTCTTAATCACTAAAATAAAATACCAATTTTCTCATTTACTGATGATTTTTTAAGTGTTTATCTTGCCCAGAATCTGTAATGTCAAAATATGAATATCTTTAGCAAAATATAAACAGCTTTATTTACAAAACCACTATACATTTCTTCAAGTGAATAGACTAATTTCAAAAGATACAGAATATATTTTTCTGTAAAACAATCAAAAGTTTAAGGGGTTGCTTATGGGATCAATGATTACCGTGACTTCTTGGAAGTACAATGCTTCTTCACGGTATTTAAAAATTTTTTATAACAATGGTTCTGGTGAACTTTACCATCCTGTCCCAGAATTTATATACAATAATTTACTACGATGTAGTGATAAAACAGCATTCGTGCATAAATATCTAGAATACGATTTACATTTTAAGCGACTTTCAATTTTATAGTTTTTTAGAACTGTGCTTTTAGAGCAAAGTCAGGGAGATTTCTCCCTGATATAAAAAACGGTGTTAGTTTTTAAAAGTCACCACAAACAGACCAGACCCAATCGACAAGGTTGTGGTCATAAACCTTTCATCTCGTTTAACTTCTGTAATAAAGCTCTTTACTTCAGCAGCATGTGATATCACATTATCAACAATCAGTACCCCACCATGTTCTACAAGCATCTTCTGTAGATATACCCAGTAATTTAAATAAGCATTACGTTCAGCATCAAGTAGAATAAAGTCATATTGCTCCTGACACTGTTCTAAGTATTTTTGCGCATCCCCTACCCAAAAATCAATCACGTCATCAACTTTTAACTCTTGAGCATGCAGCTGCGCTTGCTGAGTTCTTTTTTCATCGATCTCTAGCGTTGTCACCTTGGCACCTGTCACTTTGGCTGCATCCGCAAGCCACAATGTAGAATAACCCGTTGATGTCCCAATCTCTAAAATTTTCTTAGACTGCTGAATTCGCACTTGCATGGCTAAAAATAATGCTGATTCAGGTTCGATATTTCGATAACGTTTAATACGATCACACTGTGTAGCATCAAACTTAATAAAGGATTGATATAGTTCATTCAATCGTTGCAAAAATGGTTTACTTAAACTCATGTTTAGATCTTCCTTTTCACTATCATTGTTATTATTTCAATCATTTACGTCATTGCTATGACAATACATAGCTTTTGACAAGTTACATCGTTACGGTTTATTACGTGACTTTATCAGCTGGTAAAATCTATCAAGTAAAACTCAAACCTCATGTAAAAATTCAAATCTCGCTTGGACTTGACCATCTTCTAATGTGACTTGCTCACAAAACATTTCATAAGGTCGAACCCAGATTGAATAATCATCATATAAACATTGGTAAACCACAACTTTTTCACGGGTTTCACTATGCGTTGCGACATGAAAGACTTGGTATAAATTACCTTTATAATGTTTATAAATTCCAGCTTTTAACATCTACACTCAACACTCTAAATACGATATCTATGTTATACAGGATAGCCAAAGAAAAAACTCGTCCGTAGACGAGTTTTTTATGCTTTTCAATTTTTAAATTAAGAAAAGTCTAAGCCTTTTTCAAATGCTTTTAACTCGTGGCGAGCCATTGCTAAGTTTGATTTAGAACGATCTAAAACAAGATAAAGGAATAAGTTTTCATTTGAATCAAGTGGACGAATCAAATGATACTGTTTACCTAATGTAATTAAAATATCTTCAATTACATCATCTAATTTCAGTGCTTTTGCTACTTTACGCTTAGCACGAACAACTTCAGTATTACCTGCTGCTGCTAATTCTAAGTCTAAACCTGCACCTGCAGTCGCTAAAGATAAACCACTTTCGCTATCTACTAATGCAGCACAAACGAAACCATCGATATCAGTTAATTGATCTAGTGTAATACGAGCCATGAGCATCCCCGTTTCTTTCAACATTGTTGTTCGCTTTAGTAATTCAATTTTTATTTTGCTTTACTAAAACACTTTACTATTTAGCTAAAAATATTCATTCCTAACTAACATGGATAAATTAGTATTCTTTTTTTGAATACCCATTTAATTTTATTTGATAATCAATTTTAATTAATTATTTCCCACACTCATTTTAATAGCATAAAAAATATTAACTATTCAATAGAAATTTAAAAAATAAATGACTAATTTGACTATTTAAAACTTTCAAAAAAATCCAACAAATACCAGAGAGAAAAAATCCAGTACAGATCTCTTTTTTCAAAAAAAATGCAACTTATGTTACATTTTCTACAATGGCTTATCTATATATTTCTCATAAGTAATTCTGAAGTAGATTTGAGCTCATAGAGCATCTGTCCCAATAAAATATCTTTGTTGGTCATCGCCACTAAAACCAGTGGATGCTTTGGATGAGGAATGGCTGTCAAAAGTGCTTTTCCGTTCTCAGCATCAAGGGTAATTGTTTGACATCCAACGAGATTGATTTCTGAAACAAATGCAGTCACTAGGGCCAAAATCGAACTACTCACTGCGGCAATCTTTCCAGAATTGCTAATATTTTTCTTGTTGACTAAAGCAATTTCAAACCCATCAGAAGTACACAACATGATGAACTCGACACCACTGACAGAGTTCAAAAGCTGCCTGATTTGTTTTTCAGCATATGCTACAAAATCATCAGGTACTTTTCGAGATGTGTTTAGGTCAAGCATATTCAAGAAAGCCCCATAAATTAATTTGTAAATTCAGCATTTTCAAAAGCCGAAAACACAGGTTTTTCAGACTTTCTCCAGTAACAGAATTATTTGATATACTTCACATTTTACATTCAATTCTATCTGTTTTTATTGGCTTGTAAACATGTTTTTTCACTTTTAATTTAATTTTTTGAGCACTAATATTGTGCCACAAAGCTTCAAATTGTCAGATTTTTTTCAACAAGGTCACTTTCAAATAACTAATATCATAAATTGAGTGGATCTTAAACCTTATCTTGATTTAATTTTAACAATACAGTATTAAAAAACTTACTTTTTATCATTGGTTATTTTATTGATACTGGAAGTTCAAATATAAAGTGAGTCTATTGATATTATATGAAGCTTTTATTAAAACCAGATTTGTGCACTATTATTTGATATAAGATAAATTGATCTTATAAAAACTTTACATTTTATTTTTTGATTTGGTTATTTTTTGTGTTTATATTTATTTCATCCAACTGCTGGATGCCAAAAATTAATTCAAAAAAGGTACAAGACAATGAATAAACTTCTACTCTCTCTTGGTCTGATTGCAACGATTGCACTTGTTGGTTGTAATAAAGATAAAGCTCCAGAAACAGGGGCGACCGCAGGTGAACATGCTGCAAATGCGGTAGAACAAGCAAAACATGATGCAGAACATGCAGCTCAAAATGCAGCTGATGCAACTGCTAAAGCTGCGGATAATGCAGCAAATGCAACTGCGACTGCTGTAGATCATGCCGCTGATGCAACAGCACATGCTGCCGATGCAACAGTTGATGCTGCTAAAGATGCCACTGCAACTGCAGCTGGTGCTGTTGAAAAAGGTGCTGCGGACGTTAAAGAAAAAGCGAGCCAATAGTTTTAATCTGAAAAAAGCTCCTAAATATAGGAGCTTTTTTATATTTGTCATATATTTAGATTATCAATGAATCAGCTTTCAGTTACTTGGAGTTTTGTTTATGCCACATTCTCATCACCTAGAACAGCATTTTATACAACGTACAGGCTGGTTAAGGGCAGCAGTCTTAGGTGCAAATGATGGCATTATTTCTGTGACTAGTTTAGTGATGGGAATGGCAGCAAGTGGTGCGTCTAGTCACACGCTATTGATTACCTGTATTGCGGGATTGATTTCAGGTGCAACCTCAATGGCCGCTGGTGAATATATCTCCGTTAAATCCCAATCAGATATCGAAGCAGCGGATTTAAAAGTCGAAGCTCGTGAATTAGAAAAAAACCCACACTTAGAGCTTAAAGAACTGACTCACATTTATATTCAACGCGGTTTAGATCCCGAATTGGCGCATCAAGTAGCTGTTCAACTCACAGAAAAAGATGCCTTAGAAGCGCATGCACGTGATGAAATTGGGATCAATGAAGCAACTGCAGCAAGACCATTACAGGCTGCTGGTTCTTCAGCGTTATCGTTTTCAATAGGTGCCTTATTTCCAACATTGTCGATTCTGTTTAGCCCTGAAGCATATTTAGAAAAAATTGTTTTAGTCGTTGGTATCTTATCGCTGGTCATACTCGGTGCTTTATCCAGCTATTTTGCGGGTACATCAATACTCAAGGGTAGTTTCCGTGTGGCGGTATGGGGAATTATCGCAATGGCGTTCTCAAGCTGGATTGGTTCTCTGTTTCAAGTCACTCCGATGTGATCTAAGCCTCTATAAAATAAGCTACACTCTAAAGGTGTATTTGAATTATATTTTTATAATAAATACCGAACATAATTTGCTTATTCCAATTGGCTTGGGCAAAGTAACTTAAAACTCAAGGAGCTTAAGTATGTCTTTATCAGAACAATTAGGGATAAAACATCCCATCTTACTTGCACCAATGGCAGGCGTTTCTACCCCACTATTGGCAGCAGAAGTATCAAATCAAGGGGCTTTAGGCGCTTTAGGGCTCGGTGCAAATACCCTAGATTCTGCACTTCAACAAATTCAAGAAACCCAAGCGTTAACACCACATCCTTTTCAATTAAATTTTTTCTGTCATGAATCAACAGCATTAAACACTGAATCTAATACGCTGTGGAGTCAACATTTAACAGCTGAATTTAAAAAATTTGGCGCAAATCCACCCACACAATTAAAATGCATTTACCCAAGCTTTAAAGATAATGATGATTTTTTAAACCTCTGTTTAGACACTCAACCCAAAGCGGTAAGTTTTCATTTTGGTATCCCGCATCAATATCAAATTCAAAAATTAAAACAGGCCGGTATCATCACTCTGGTTTCTGCAACCAATCTAACTGAAGCGCTGGCTATTGAAGAAGCTGGGATTGATATTATTGTAGCTCAAGGTATCGAAGCAGGTGGGCATCGCGGTATTTTTAACGCTCAAATTGATGGTGCAATTAAAACCTCAGATCTAGTCACGCTTATCAAAAAACATAGCTCACTGCCTGTCGTTGCAGCAGGCGGTATTATGAATGGGCAACAAGCCAAAGCCATGTTAAATCTTGGTGCTGATGCCGTACAATTGGGAACGGCTTTTGTGCAATGTAAAACATCAAACGCCAATACAGCATATCGCAAGGCCTTATTTGATCATCCACTCACTCAAATTACCTCAAGCATTTCAGGTCGCCCAGCACGCGGCATCATCAATCATTGGCAAGCGAGGATTGATCAGCCCGACCGCCCGCATGTAGCCGCCTACCCTTATGCCTATGATTTGGCAAAACAGCTAAATGCTTTCGCGGTGCAACATGGTGATACTGGCTTTGGTGCATTCTGGGCTGGAAGTAATGTTGGACAGATTCGTGAATTAGAGGCTCAGGATCTGGTTAATCAATTGGTTGTGGAAATGAACCATTCTTAATGCTCAACTCAGCTGTCAATAGAATCTGAACTGCAGCAGCTTCTATTTATACTTATTATGCTTGGCTTTGTTCAACTAACATATACACTAAATCTAATTCAGGGCATGCATAACCCAATCCTGTCATTGCAGCGGTAATTTGCCCACGATGATGAGTGCCATGGTTAAAAACATGCATAAGTGTGGCAGCATAAGGCAAAGTCAGTTCTTGTCCAGAAACGCGTTTATAGGTTAAATCTGCATTTAAGGTTTTTTCATCTAACTGCTCTAGAAACTCAATCCAATTCTTAGACTTCTCTTGTAATTCATCTAGTAATAGTGTTTTTCCGGTTTGGATCATTGTATTTAATGCAATTGCAGGTGATACCCCCTGCTTAAAGCGTGAATACCAGAGATAATGCTCACCCAACAATAGATGATTCAAGGTGCCAACAATGCTTTTAAAGTAAAGACCAACATCCTTGTTAAAATCATCATCGGATACAACTTTTAAACTTTCACAAAGACGCTGGGTTGCCCAGATATTGTATTGTGCCAGTATTCTGAAAGAATCTTTATTCATGACTTAAATAAACCATCATTGTGGGTATATAGAATATAATCAGCTTGATAAAAATGCCGTTTTGACTAGAATAGCGACAAAATCAATAAAGCTAGCTTGATGCTCATGTTAAATCAAATTTTTTGCCAATCGGTGAATCATTTTCCACTTATTTGATTAAGTTTTAAATTTTTAACAACTTATTCAAAATACAAGTGAGATTTATCATGTCTGCATATCATCAAATACGTGCGCTATATGACCGCGACACGATTACAGTTTATCAAGCCTATAACCAACAAATTGCACAATTGGCGGTACAACAACAAAAGTTTGTTTCGCCCTTTTCCTTTCACAGAATGACATGGATAAAACCTTCATTTTTATGGCTAATGGAAAGAAGTCATTGGGCAACAAAATCCAACCAAAATCATATTTTGGCAATCCGTGTCAAACGTGATTTTTGGGAATATTTACTCCAGCAAAGTATCCATACCGACCCAATACTCTCTGCGCATAAAAATGGCGAACACTGGTTTGAGTCTTTTGAAAATGCCAAGGTCCATATTCAATGGGATCCTGAACGGAATTTAAAGGGAACTAAGCTTGAACAGCGTAGTATTCAAATTGGGATTAGTCGCTTTTTAATTCAAGCGTTTAACAACACTGCGATTCACTCAATCCAAGATATTACCCCTCTTGTAACTAAGATGGCGCAATTTCGACGTTTAGGAAAGTATAAACACGCTGAAAAACTCTTGCCTAAACAACGTATTTATCCTTTGAACGACGCATTAAAAAAACATTTGGTGATTGGTTGATTCAGTATGGGAGTTCGCTTCCATACTAATTACACCTTATTGATTACACATCCAATAAATTTAGCGATTCAACCTGTACATCACTCATCGTATTGCCTTGTTCTAGCAAGTGATTAAAGTAATCCTCAACGACTTTTGCTTGTGCTACAGTGCTTTCCACTTTGTACATATTTTGACGGAATTCATTACTTGAGTGCAAACCTTTGGTGTACCAAGCAATATGTTTACGTGCAATTCGACAACCGGAGTATTCACCATAGAACTGATAAAGTTCAGACAAATGTCCCAATAATACGTGTTTTACTTCTTGAATATCTGGCGCCGCTAAGTATTCACCTGTTTTTAGATAATGAGCAATTTCACGAAAAATCCACGGACGCCCTTGGGCTGCACGTCCAATCATGACGGCATCAGCACCAGTATAGTCCAATACATATTTGGCTTTCTCTGGACTGTCGATATCACCATTGGCAATTACAGGAATAGTGAGCATCTGTTTGACTTCTTTAATCAAACTATAACGTGCTGTATTTAAATACATATCCTCACGAGTCCGACCATGTAAAGCTAAGGCTGCAATTCCTGCTTCTTCTGCTCGTTTCGCCACACGGATAATATTCTCATGACCATTTAAAAAACCTAACCGCGTTTTTAACGTCACAGGCACATCAACTGCTTTTACCACTGCATCTAAAATTCGGGCAACCAAATCTTCATCTTTCAGCAATGCCGAACCTGCCAATTTATTACAGACTTTTTTTGCTGGGCATCCCATATTGATATCAACAATTTGCGCACCATTTGCAACTTGATAACGTGCTGCTTCAGCCAACTGATCTGGTTCAGAGCCTGCAATTTGTGCTGAAATCGGCGCTAATTCACCATCAAAATTTGCCCGATATAGACTCTTTTTGGTCATACGTAAGGTCTGATCAGAGGTCATCATTTCACTTACCGCATGCCCAGCACCAAAGTATTTGCACAGTGTCCTAAACGGACGGTCTGTGACTCCGGCCATAGGTGCGACCCAAAGTTTCTTATCTATTGATTTATCAAACAATTCTGTAATAACGTTGTTTTGACTCAATTTCTGTGACCTCTTTAAACTTCTTTGAATCGCCTGTTATTGACTTCTAATGCTCATTTGTTGCACTTTATTTGCACCGCAAAATATTTATGATGCAATTTGCATGGGTACAGCGACTAGATAGTCAATAAAGATGGTACTTTGTGTTATGGTACCTAAATATGCTTACAACGTGAAAACTATCCACCTATGCAGTTTTAAAAAACTTTCAGCAAAAAATCATTAGCTGATGAGTGGATTAAAAGAACTGAAGCTGAAATCGAATTAAACCCAGAAATGATGCTCAATCCAAAAGAAGAACTAAAGCATCGTACTTTGGTCGAGTTTATTCATAAGTATTTAGAAGAAGCGGATAGTTTTGCACGGACTAAGACTGGTGCACTTACTACTCACATTGCTAGTTTAGAGATTTCTGAGAAAAATATCTATTCCTTAACTCGTCAAGATTTTTCAGAAAATGTTATTTCACTTCGTAAGGGCGAACCATTGAAAGGTGTAGATGGTGTTGCTTCAACTACTACTTTAAAAGATATGAGTTATATTAAAGTGGTAGTTGTTTATGCTGAGTATGTTTGGCTGGTTAAACCTTTCACCATGCAAAATCATACACATACATAATAATTAAAAATTTATAAAGGACATATCACATTCACTCATCGGAACAATCCTATGTTTTTTCGACCAAATTCCTTCAGTGGTAAGCTGCCCATTTTTACCAAACTGCCCCCTAATCACATTATCATTTTTAGTAATTCATAAAATTTTATTGAACTTTTTAAAATTTGCTTCTAATCGCCATAGAGCTAGATGATCCCCCAATAAAAATATTTCCGAGAATGATAGGAATTCGATTATAGGAAGACCATTTTTTGAATGATAAATTTTAGATACAAACTTAATTATTCTAAATTGAATTTATAAACAATAATTTAATATGAATTTACACATAAATTCTTATAAAAACTAGACTACATAAAAGCAAATGATTATCATTACCATCAAGGTGTTTCAACATTACAACTTACTCAATTATTAAATATAAGGTAATAAAACTTGAACTTTTCAAAACATGTAAAATTTATATCTACATTACTGGTAGGTAATCTCATAGTTTCAAATATTTATGCGAATTACACAATGCCCCCACTAGTATTTTATGGCAATACATCAAGCCCCCCAACTTTAGATATTTCTCAAATAAATAATATGTCTCAACTATTACAACAAAATAGTTACAGGGATTATGGATTTGCAAATATGTCCAATATTTCCCCATCTATCGTTTCTTCTGCAACTAATTGCACTACACCCAATCCAATTGAGATAGCAAATGGAGAAAAATTGCATGAAGAACCAATATTCACTACTGGTTGGGAAATGCCACTGTCATATTCCAGTTTTTATCATTCTAAAGATAAAGACATTAAATTCAATATTCTACAATCAAATATTTCGTACACATTAAAGTCAGGCTGGCAAAATAATTTCGGAACTATGATGTATCCAACTGGCCTTAGCTCGAATAATAGAAAGGTAAGACTGGCACGTGCACTTCCGAATGGGCAGATGTCTTTTGCTGAATATAGAGATCCGGGTAAATTATCACAACCGTTCACCAATCTGGATGGAAGTGTTGAGACATATGAGGTTTACAGTGGTGGATTATCTGCGTTAGATATCGGAATATTAAGAAGCCGGAAAAATATGCATGGTATTGGTTGGGAAGAATTTAAAAATAATGGAACAGAAATAATTCACACAAATGGAAAAAAAATTAAAATTAAAAATATTGACTCATTTACAACTCAAGTTATTGATCCCGCGAACAATATATATACTTATATATATAATGACAAAAAGGATTTAGTTAAAATTATTTATCCAGATAACTTAGGAAGTAAGTCCTTTCATTATGGTGAAAATGGCGCAGGTGAGAAAAAGTTAACTGGTATTTCAATTAATGATAAAAGGTACACTACCTACCTTTATACAGGTGATAAAGCTACACAAAGTGGACGTAGCAATGGAACTCAAACTTACAGTTTAAATTATGGTAATAATTACACTATAGTAACTAATCCTTTGGGAGCAATATCTAAATATATTTATACGGATAACACAAAAAGCAAATTATCAAGAATTGAAAGAAGTGGGGTAAATAATTGTCCTGATAGCAGTTCCACTGTCACTTATGATAATAATGGTTATATTAAATCAAAAGTTGACTGGAATAATATAGAAACTTTCTATACTCATGATTCGGATGGTAGGTTATTGGAAGAAAAAAATATTGATAAGACTATAAAATATTACTGGTTAAATTCACCTAGCTTACTTAGTAAAATTGAAATTCTAGAAAACAATAATGCAATTCAAGAAATTAATTATAATTATTATTCACAGAATGAACCTGCAAAAAATAGAATTAAAAGCATAACATCATGTAGTAAATTGGGGACTTCAAATTGTAGTGTTACTGGTTACGGCTATACTTTACATAATAATGGCATGCTCAAAAATATTTCCATTGTTAAAAACTCAAAATCAATATCATATACTTATGATGACATAGGAAATCTGATAGAACAGGTAAATTCCGCAGGACATACCATAAAGTATAGTGACTATGATGACTTAGGTAATGTAGGAAAAATTATTGATCCAAATGGGATGATAATAGAATTCGTTTACGATGCTAGATCTCGTATTATAAGTAAAAGAAATACAATATCTGAAAATAATACTAGAATTGAAAATTATAAATATGGTCCTTTTGGAATAACCCAAATTGAAAAAGATGGCATGAGAGAAACCATAAATTATGACGATTTTGGAAATATATCAAATATTACACATGGCGTAGGAGATCAAGTAATTAGTGGGCAATTTTATACATATTCTAATTTAGGTAAATTACTGACCGTTGAGTATAGAGAAGGTAATAACATTCGCTTTAGTCAAAGCGTTTCTCATAATCAATTAGGATGGACAACAGCTAGTAAAGGAAATAACAACCAAAATGTTCGTTACGAATATGATGCAAATGGTAATATAATAAAAAAAACTGATTCTTCAAAAAAAGTTACAAGATACATTTATGATAAATATAATAATATGAGTGAAGAACATCGCCCAGATGGCTCAACGATTGGTTCTATCTATGACCAATCAGGGAATGTAGCATTTGTTCGGGATGGAAATGGAAACATAACTAGATATAGTTATGATGGGTTTGGTAACCTATTAAGTATTAGTAGCCCTGATACTGGTAACAGTTTTTACGAGTATGACTTAAATGGAAATATTTTAAAATTAACTAGATCAAATGGGGTTACAACAACATACTCATACGATTCGTTGAATCGACGAACAAAAGCAATTACTGGTACATCAGTTCAGACATGGATTTATGATCAATGTACTAATGGAATAGGACGACTTTGTGGTACATCCGATGGGGTGACAGCAAAAGGTTATGAATATACTAAAGATGGAAAAATAAGTGTACAAGCAACTTCGATTAATGGTGTGAGTTATCCAATATATTGGACATATGATAGTTACGGACGCTTAGAAAGTGAAAGTCGTCAGAACGAATCTTATAAAGTTACCTATAGTTATGATGCTTTGAGTCGCGTAAATAGTGTCAAAATCAAAATTGATGGTGTAGAACATACAGTAGTTAGTGGTATTGAATATGAACCATATGGTGGAATTAAAAATTGGACTTATGGAAACGGTCTAACAAGAGTAGCAAACTACGATACAAATTATCGTTTAACTAGTTTAAATAATTTATCATACTCATATGATGTGAATAATTTGATTAGAGAAATTGACGATAGAACCAAACCTCAAGATCTAACTATATATGAGCATGATGATATTGGACAATTGGTCTTATCTAGCACTTTTTCTGAAAATTTCATGTTGAGTGAAGTCTGGCATTTCGACAAAAATAGTAATCGAACTAAAAGCTCAAGTAATAATCAGTATACTTTTTATCAAATTAATTCGGGGAATAAATTATCAAATACCACCAATATTGAACCAAAATCCTTTATTTATGATGATTTAGGAAATATTACTCAAAAAACAGGTCATGGGGGAAATTTGAATTTCACTTATGACGGTTTTAATCGTCTAAACACTGTAAATGATAACTCAACAATAACTACATACGATTATGATGCATTTAATCTTCGTAGTCGTAAAAGTAGTAATGCAGGTAGTGTGAATTATGTTCATTCTCCTGATGGTCGTTTATTAGCTGAAACAGACCTAGCTATAACTCAAAATGGTTCCTTAAACACAGTATATATATGGCTAGGTGGACAAGTTATAGGTATGGTTCGCGGTAATCAGCTTAACTATGTTCATAATGATCACTTAGGCAGACCTCATAAACTTACTAATTCCAACAAAGATATAGTATGGGAATCACGCCATACTAGTTACGACACTTATGTTATTCAAAGCAATATTGGGCAGTTTAATATTGGATTCCCAGGTCAATATTATGATGCGGAAAGTAACCTATGGTACAACTGGAATCGCTATTACGATGCAACGACTGGTCGTTATACACAAAGTGATCCTGTAGGGCTTGCAGGCGGTACAAATACCTATGCATATGTCGGTAACAATCCTATTAGCTTTGTAGATTATCAGGGTCAATGGGGAATTCCTGGCGCTATATATGGTGCAATTGCAGGTGGAATTGGTGGAGGAATCACTGGCGGATGGCAAGGAGTATTAGTTGGTGCTGCTACAGGTGCTGCAGTAGGTGCTTTAATGCCAACCTCATCTCATGCTGTAGGAGCAGCAGCAGGAGCAGCAATTGGTTCAGGAGTAGCAAGCTTGGCTGGTCAAGCTACTGGTAATATTGTACAAAATCGAGATGTTATGGCCATGGAAAATTATAATTTCTATGCTGCAGGTGGCGCTATGGTAGGTGGTGCAGCTGGTGGCCCAGTAAATCATGTATTAAGTAGATTTGGTACTAGAGTAAATATGATAGGTAAACCATTAGGTACTCGTGGATACAACCGCACCCCTGGTATGTTTGCAGGTGCTGTATTCGAAGGTACAGTTGTTGGCTCATCTGAATTCATTGGTGGTGGTTTGAAACCAAACGATATACAAGTAGGATGTGCTCCATGATATGGTTTAACGCATTTTTGTTCTTTTTAATTTTTTGTTTATATTTTATGTTTATAGTATATGTATATTCAAAAATTCTTGTGGATATAAGCCACAAAAAAGGCTTAATAAAAGATTTAATGGGAATAATTGTTTATCTACTCATGATTCCTTTCTTTGGAGCTCCACTGATTATTGGATCAGAAATTAATGGCTATAGGGAATTGATATCTAAAAATAATTATTATTTCTTTTTTAATCTAATCTGTTTTGCTCTTTCACTATTGCCTGGGATTCTTGTTTTTAACAAGTACTATTTAAAGAAAGCTAAAAGAAGAAATTTTAGGTATTAAATAATAGTGAATTTTGATTAAATTAGAGAGTGAATTTATAATTAATTTCACTCTCTATTTTTTTGCTCTTAGATACTATTTTTTAAGATCTATCGAAAAATCTTGTATTTACTGCACCATATTTGCGCCTTACACCAAAAAATCAATCCAACCACTTAATATTTAATAAAATCACCAAAACATCTATTACACCAGCCATAGGCGCAACGATTAAATTATTTGACAGTTGATAAGGACCAATATACATATATATTCATACATTTTTAGACCTTCATAGTATACTGCATCTGCCATAGTGGCTCATCATTTTCTGAGTATGTTTTCTTCGACATGAAAAAATTAGTTCGACATCACGCATTTCTTAAATCTTTCAGCGTGTTAGCTCTTTCTTTAAGCCTAGTTGCTTGTGGTAAAGGTTCATGGTTTGCCAATGAAGATGATGAACAATTAAAACAAGAGCAAATCAGAAAACTGATTCCAAATCGTGTCAGTCAACGTGACTCGTGGGCAAAAGACATCTACGATATTTCCAATGAATTAAAAATCCCAACCAACAAAGAAAATATCTGCACCATCATTGCGGTAGTTGATCAGGAATCTAATTTTGTTGCCAATCCTGTCGTGCCAGGTTTGGGGGATAAAGCGGTAAAAGAAGTCACCACACGTTTAAATGAAAAATTTGAAGATAAACTTGGAACCACAATTGGTGGCACGGTTGCTTCATATTTTGAGAATGTTTTAAAAAATCAGCCCTCGCCTGATGATAACTATTTAAAACAAATGAGTCGTGTCCGCACTGAAAAAGATTTAGACGTACTTTATCGTGAAATCTTTGATTATATGGCAAAGCATTATCATGTGAGTGCGCTGACGGGTGCGGCAAAATTTGTTGGTCAAGATATTGCTGAAAAAATGAACCCAATCACCACATTAGGCTCCATGCAGGTTCATATCAATTATGCCAAAGAGCATAAACGCACCAGTATGAACATCAATGAATTACGTGATGATCTATATACTGAATTTGGTGGTTTATACTATGGAATCCATCGTTTAATGATGTATCCAGCAGATTATGATAAACCGATTTATCGTTTTGCTGACTATAACTCTGGGATGTATTCGAGCAGAAATGCCGCTTTTCAAAAAATGATTGATAAGCTCACTGAAGCTGATCTGGCACTCGATGGTGATTTACTCTCGTATGACAAAAATGGCGACCCACGTCCAGCGATAACTGATACAGAAAAAGCTCTCACTGCTTTATTTTCAAAAAATAATATTTTAGTTACGCCTAGACAGTTACGTAGTGATTTAAAAGACGAGAAACAGCAAGATTTTGAAAAAACTCAAACTTATATCGCTGTATCTAAACTTTATAAGAATAAAACAGGTAAAGATCCAATGTATGCCATAATGCCAGAAGTTGTCATTTCTGGGCCTAAATTGAGTCGTGATTATAATACTAACTGGTACGCAAGCCGCGTAAACGGACGATATGAAACATGTATGCACCGAGCAAAACGTTTAAAAATTTAGCATTATTTGATTTTGACGGAACTTTGTGTAAAAAAGACAGTTTCACAGGGTTTATTTTCTATGCTTTATCAAAAAGACACATCGTAAAGCAAGGCATCAAAATTTTACCGTGGATTCAGGCCTATTATTTAAACATCTACCCTGCCAACTCCATGCGTATCAAATTATTTAATGCAATGTTTAAACAAGCCGATGCCAATGAAATTCAAGATATTGCAAACGAATATGCTCAACGTTTAGTCCGACAACTGGATCAAAATCTTTATCAGCAGTTATTAAAACATCAAACAAATGGCGATGATGTTGTTTTGGTTTCAGCATCTGTAGATATTTACTTAAAAATCATTTGCCAAATCTTAGATATCGACTTGATCTGTACCGTTACTGAAGTCATAGATGGCAAATTTACTGGTAACTATTCCACGCCAGATTGTAGTTGTGAACAAAAACGACTACGCATCTTAGAAAAATATGATTTAGACCAATATGACAAAATATTCGCCTATGGGAACAGTGAAGAAGATTTAGATATGCTTCATTTGGCTGACTATCAATATATGGTCGGTAAGGATCAGGTTTTACCCTATTTAGAAGATGAAAAAAAATTTGCTTAAAAGATTTAATCACTTACTTGTACAATACATATGATCTAAATAAATCAAGTAAAACTCTTTCATAATTCTTTTTTAATCAAAGCATTAATACATTATTTAAAATAAACTTAAACTTGATTTTCCGTCCTTTTACCATTGTGAAATTTTTATTTCAAACTAAATTTTAGAATCAAAGTTAAAAAAATTATTACTTCATTATTATATTGTGATATAAAACTCACTTTAGACAAATAAAGATAAAACAATCAAACTACATACATTGAATTAAAACTTAAAGAACAAACAACGAAAAGGAATTTTACTTTGAAAATTAATAGACTCAATATAATTTTGACCACCCTCTCTATTTTAGCGACATCACAAGCGATGGCTCTGCAAGCTAAGTGTGAAGATAATTTTGTAGTCAATCGCCAAAATGGTATTGTCGATTATCAAGCAAGTGTTTTGCTCACTTCGGCAAACGAGCATGATATTTCACAGCAGATCAAACAAGCGATTGAACAGTCAGGTTTCCGTATCGATAGTGAAGAAACAGCTGGTTCAGGTACTGAGATCACCTTCTTACCAAATAAACAGGCCCGCGAATCTTGGTTTGCAATGACAGCTGTTGTGTCAAAGACCGGGAATCAACACATGGTTGGATTACGCAGTTTAGGAGATAGCACCTTAAAACAACAAAGCACACCACAGATGCGTACAGTGATGTGTGGATTTCTCGCAAGTTTACCCAGTGTTAAATCTTCAAATATCGTTGCAACACAAACAACATCTGGACGTGGTGAACCTCCTGTCACAAAAAAAATTGGTCGAGAAATACGCCCTAAATCAGAGTTGGATGTACGTGTGGCTCAGCTGGCTCTTGAACCAGGGACAGCAACAATTATGGGTAAAGCATGCACTACAAATAGTTCACATGGGCAAACTTTCCGTGATTATTTACGTAACGAAGCAGTGTTTTTGTATCCAGTGACACCTTATCTTGAGGAAGTTCTCAGTCTGTACGAAAAATCTCGTCCAGAGGATACAGTGATTATTTCTCCATTCATTACTCAGATGCGTATTGAAGGGCGAACCAATAGCGATGGTGAGTTTCGTTTTTCGCAACTCAAACCAGGCAAGTATCTAATCGTTGCTGAACATGCTTCTGCTGGTGCAGGCAGTTATATGAATTATGATGGTGCCAATACTTCACAGAATGGTAATACCATTACCACGACTCATTTCTATTCAGAACGTGAATTTTTTCGGAACTGGAACGATATCCTTAAAGATCGTGTCACAATTTCAAAACCAGATCAGATTGTCAAAATCAGTTTAACCCCACCCTTTCGTGCTCAGGGGCTAATTGGTGGTTTAATTAATCGTGGAAAGCAAAAAGGCACTGGCGTTATGGGCTTGTCTTGTTCGGAGTGGCAATTTAAATGAAGATGCATATCCCAATATTGCTGTTACTGAGTTGTATGATAGCAACACCTTCCCTCTATGCTTCTGATCTCGCACCAATGCTCGGAAGTTGGCAATGCAGTGCTCAGGCTGAGATTACATTACCTATAAAAGGAGGTAATAAGCCTCTTAAAATGGTTGAGACCTATACCGTGATTACGACTGCTGATGGAATCGGTGAAGGAGATGATTCAACGATTTATTACCTCCCTACAGGAGAAAAATTGATGCCCATCGAAGTGATTAGCCATTCTAAAGCACAATATCGTTTACAAGGTGATACCTTAAAACTTCTAGTTTTAAATTGGGAATTACGTGAAGGACGTATTGCCCCTAAAGAACGAGCAGATTTTATTACCAGTATGCTAGGCAAAAATGCACCTGCAGCTACACGCTCACAACTAGGAGCAAAAATAGATCGCATGGCTGAAGATTTTGCTGAAATGATTGCTAAGAATTTTCAAGCAAGAATTGGTAAAGAAAGTTCCATACCATTTCGGATGACTGCCACGGGTGCTGGAAAAATAGAAAGAACCTTCGGTTCAGGTGCAAATGCAGTCACACATCAATGTGTTCGGCTATCCAATTGATCATTCACTACTGATTTGAGGAAAATTTAAATGTGCTTGCTCAACATACCTTTATATAGGTATTGCTATTCCAATGCTACAAGCGCAAACAATGCCTATTCAATAGTTAGTGTTCAGTTAGAGTATGGGGCGGTCATAAAGTTTTTAAATCCGATTTATACAACGAAAAATCACCATTAATCACACCCAAATAAAAACCCCGCCAAAGCGGGGTTATATTTATTAGAAATATTAAAACTAATCAATAAATCGACATATGGTTGCGATGAATCATTTCTAAAGAACGTGCTTCACCTAGCACCTGATACACCTTATCTGAAGCCAAACCTTTGACAGTTTCAGCAGAACGCGAACTAAAGTTCACTCGTCCAACCGCGACTCGATGACCATACTGATCAACACATTCCACAACATCACCACGATCAAAATGCCCTTCAACTGCTTTTACCCCTACAGGCAATAAACTACGATGATTTTCCTTAATGGCTTTGACAGCACCATCATCTAAAACCAAACGCCCTGCAGTTTGAAGGTGTGCAGCCAACCACTGTTGATGTGCTGTAACACGATCATCATCAGTAATAAATAAAGTACCCAATAATTCACCCGCCATTAAACGGGCCAATACATTGTCACTTTCACCACTGGCAATCAACGTTGGACAACCTGACTTGGCAGCCAGACGAGCAGCACGAACTTTGGTCAACATACCACCACGACCAAACTTACCACCACCGCCTGCCATATCAAATAAGGTTTCATCCATTGCACGAACAGTATGGAACAATTTTGCATTTGGATTAGAACGCGGGTCTGAATCAAACATCCCTTGCTGATCAGTCAAAATGATCAGTAAGTCTGCATGAACTTGCCCTGCAACCATTGCTGCAAGCGTATCATTATCACCAAAGCGGATTTCATCAGTAGACACTGTGTCATTTTCATTGATTACTGGAATCACTTTCCAATCAATTAAATTCTGCAATGCATCACATGAGTTAAGGTAACGACGGCGATCCGCAAGATCATCATGAGTTAACAAGACTTGTGCCGTTTGGATAGAATGCTTTTCCAACACGCTTGACCACGTATGAATTAGCCCCATCTGACCAATGGCAGCACAAGCTTGTAGACTGGGTAAATCGGTGGGTCGATTCTCTAGCTTCATACGAACCATCCCTTCAGCCACAGCACCTGAAGACACAAGAATAATCTCGTGTCCTGCATTGTGTAGATCTGCAATTTGTTTCGCCCAATGCGAAATTGCATCCAAATCTAAACCTTGCCCATTTGCTGTGAGTAAAGATGATCCGATTTTAACAACGATACGTTTTAAAGCCTTGAGCTGACGTTGCCCATCTACCACTTCTATCATCTTGTCCTCGGTCTTTCTTTTCTAAATGGGTATCTTTAGAAATGATAGATACCCTTAGAAATTAGCGTACGTAGTACACTTCCATTTCGCCATCATCCTCGCCATCGTCATCCTCATCATCTTCTTCCTCTGCCAAAATACCAGCAAGACGTTGTTGACGACGCATTTCACGATAAGCTTCTTTTGCAGCAATCGTTTGCTCACGTGTTTCAGCCTCAAGCTGATCACGGAATGCTTTCATTTTTGCTGCATACTCTGGATCTTCGTCCTCCAACTCACGTTGTTGCTCGATTTGATCCATGAGGTAATACACAACAGGTTTAGTACCTTCTTCAAGCAAACCTGAAGTTTTAAATACAGGACCATCCCATTGTAATTCTTCAAGAATATGATTACACCATTCTTCTTGAGTATCATCACTTAATTGATCAAGTTTGTTTAAAACAAGAACAATCGGTAATTGAGCCAAGGTTGGTGAGAATTTTTTCAATTCTTCCACAATCGCTTTGGCATTGTAGGCAGGATCTGAACCATCAATCGGTTGTACATCGACAATATGTAAAAGAATACGTGTACGTGCCAAATGCTTAAGGAAGCGAATCCCTAAACCAGCACCTTCCGCCGCACCTTCGATCAGTCCAGGAATGTCCGCCATAACGAATGAGCGATGACGATCCGCATCGACCACACCTAAGTTCGGTACCATTGTTGTAAATGGATAATCTGCAACTTTTGGTTTAGCTGCTGATACTGCGCGGATAAAGGTAGATTTACCTGCATTCGGCATTCCCAATAAACCTACATCCGCTAGAACTTTTAACTCTAAACGAATTTCACGGTATTCACCTTTGATACCGTGTGTACATTTACGCGGAGAACGGTTGGTAGATGATTTAAAATGAGTATTACCCAAACCACCATCGCCACCATGTGCAACTAAAACCTTTTGGCCACTTTCAACTAAATCGCCAATAATATCGCCAGACTCTGTATCTACAATGGTTGTTCCTACTGGAACTTTCAGGATAACTGATTCACCACCACGACCAGCACAGTTTGCGCCAGCACCGTTTTTACCACGTTCAGCGCGAAATTTACGGGTATAACGATAATCTACTAAGGTACTGGTATCGTTGTCAGCTTGAATATATACGCTGCCACCACGACCACCATCACCACCATCTGGGCCACCAAATGGTACAAATTTTTCACGGCGAAAACTGGCTACGCCATTGCCACCGTCGCCAGCCTCTACGGTAATGACTGCTTCATCAACAAAGCGCATGTTGCCAATCCTCTAAAATCTTTAAAACCCCATATTCTGCCATATTTTCAAAAATTTCTCGAATAGTATTATTCAGCTAAGCATGAATTTTCTTAAACTTTTTTGATCAGAGGCTTGATAATGCATATTTTTATTCGATTTCGATTGTTTTTTATTCATATATTTTTCTATAATCAGTTACATGAAAATCAATAATTCAAAATTAAATCACGCTTATTTTAATGAATCTCACAATTTCTGTTTATTCGCATTCGATTTTTTGATTTTCGATCTTATACATTAATTTTAAGGAACAATAATATTGTCTATCGTCCAACTTAGTGCTGCGCTTGGACCCGCAGAATGTGAACTCGCTGTAAAATATACGCTTGAAGAAATACACAAAGAAGCCAAAACAAAAAAGATCCATCTCCAAACAATTGAAAGCAATGCGACTCAACATGGTTATTCCTCGGTACTTCTAAGTGTCGATGAGGATGCTCGAGCATGGCTCCATACTTGGCTCGGTACAATTCAATGGACTTTCCAAAGTCCAATTCGCCCACAACATAAACGTAAAAACTGGTTTGTGGGTATTACGCTTTTTGATACACCGTTGCAATTACCCGCAGATGACACAATCACTTTTCAGGCCTGTCGTGCTTCAGGTGCTGGAGGGCAGCATGTCAATACGACAGACTCTGCTGTTCATGCAACTCATATTGCATCTGGAATAAGTGTAAAGGTCATGTCTGAACGTAGCCAACATGCCAATAAGCGTGTGGCAAAAGAGTTGATTGCACTCAAATTACAACAACAGATGGAGAGCCAGCAAGCCCATCAGAAACACGCTCAACATTTACAACACGCGTTGATAGAGCGAGGCAATGCTGTGCGGAGTTTTAAGAAGTAAAAATACTTTAAAAAGAGAATTACATGAAACAAAAACAATATAATTTAAAAAGTTTGGATAGCGAAATTTTAGATATTACAGCTATTGATTCTGATACATGCAAAATTTATATCGTCACCCAAAAAGGCTATTTATATTGCTACAATTTAGCTCAACAGCAATTACAACAGTTATCCATAACACCCCTACCACTTCCAGCTCTAAATAATCGAGAACTGCGCCATTACGGTACGCCTAAATACCAAATTAAATGTAGTGCCAATGGAAAATTTATCTCAGTTTATGTCGATCATGGGCAATTTGGAGTTGTAATAAACACCCAAACACTGGAGACAGTTCTACACATTGACAGTCAAAATTATTATGAAGATACCGTGTCTTTCTCATTGGCTTTTACACAGTTCGATTCACAAGATATTTGTATTTATAGAAGTGACTGGAATCGACTTGAAGCATTTAATTTAACCACAAATCAGCTTTTGACTGAGCGCTATATTGCAGCTTATGAAACTGAAAGTCCGAAACACTATTTAGATTACTTTCATGGAGCGTTATATGTTAGTCCTAGCAATGATTATATTTTAGATGATGGTTGGATATGGCACCCTGTAGCTTCTCCCAAAGTTTGGTCACTCAGTCAATGGTTTACACACAACCCTTTTGAAAGTGAAGATGGCTCAAGTGTCCAAGCATTATGTTATCGGGAAAACTGGAACGCTGTAATGTGCTGGCTTGATGATCAACATATTGTCATTTGGAATATTGAACTGTGGGATCAAGAAGAATTTGACCTTAAATCTGAACCCAAAAATCGATCAGGAATACATCTTCTTTCACTCGCTGAAACAATGTGGGACGATGATTATTCAGCAAACTATTGGGAAATGCCCGAACAAACTCAACAAGTTTTTAATTTATATGCTGACCAAAATTTATTAATAATTGTAGGCGATGAGAATATTACGACTTATGCCATTACTGATCGAATTTTGTTAAATCAAATCGACAATTCACGTCCACAAAAGCAGCATAAAAGTAGACACAGCTTACTGTCTTTTGCAAATAAAACCGTTTATGAAACAAGCTATATCTAAATATTGGCAATAAAAAAGGAAGCCTGAGCTTCCTTGATTCACAACACAACAAAATTAAGACTTTTGCAAATCCAATTGAGGTTGATTTGATTCTTCAAGCATTTTACGATCCACTTCAGCCGGATTATTTAAAGCGTCATTTAGCTTCTCAACATCTAGCTTACCAACCCACTTCGCAACCACAATCGTTGCCAAAGAGTTACCCACCAAGTTAGTCAATGCACGTGCTTCAGACATGAAACGGTCAATACCTAAAATCAAAGCCAAACCAGCGACTGGGATATTGCCTACAGCAGCCAAAGTTGCTGCCATTACAATAAAGCCTGAACCAGTTACACCTGCTGCACCTTTTGATGAAATCAACAAGACTGCAAGTAAAGTAATTTCATGCCAAATATCCAGTTGAGTATTGGTTGCTTGTGCAATAAAGATCGCCGCCATAGTCAAATAAATAGAGGTACCATCAAGGTTAAATGAATAACCTGTTGGAATCACCAAACCAACCACAGACTTTTCACAGCCAGCAATTTCAAGCTTTTTCAGCATACGCGGTAATACAGATTCTGAAGATGATGTACCCAACACAATCAACAACTCTTCACGGATCATACGAATCATTTTTAAAATGCTAAATCCGCAGAAACGACTGATCGAACCTAAAATAATAAAGATAAACAACAAACATGTGATATAGAAACAAAGAATTAACTGTGCAAGTTGCGCTAAGCTACCAATCCCATACTTACCAATGGTAAATGCCATCGCACCAAAGGCACCGATTGGCGCAAGTTTCATAATCATATTCACAATGTTAAAGAACACATGCGAAATTTGATCAATTAATCTTAATACTGGTTTTCCAGCATCGCCCAGTTTATGTAATGCAAAACCAAACAATAAGGCAAATAAAAGAACTTGTAGAATTTCACCTTCTGCAAATGCACCCACAACGGTATTTGGAATGATATGCAAAAAGAAATCAACAGTAGACTGTGATGCACCTGATTCCACATACTTACTGATACCTGTGGTATCTAAAGTCGCAGGATCAACATTCATACCAACGCCCGGTTTGGCGATATTGATAACAACCAAACCAATAATCAGGGCAATGGTAGACACGACTTCAAAGTATAAAAGTGCAATACCACCAGTCTTACCTACTGATTTCATGCTTTCCATGCCCGCAATCCCACTGACCACGGTACAGAAAATCACAGGGGCAATAATCATTTTAATGAGCTTAATAAAAGCATCACCTAAAGGTTTGAGTTGTTCGCCTAAACCTGGAACACTTTTCTCTACACCATTGATCAATTGAGTACCACTTGGAAAGTAGTGCCCTACAATCACACCCAAAATAATGGCAACAATCACTTGAAAATAGAGTGACTTATACAGCGGTTTCTTAGCCATGATAATTACTTCTTTCTATATTTCTGTTTGAAGAAATATCCAATGTTAATGCTACCATTTGCTGACACAGTCCAAAATCTCGATAAAAATTTCTGAGAAGTTGGTTTTTAGCAAATAAAAATCCCTTCAGAAAACGAAAGTTTTCCAAAACAATGACAACGAATGACGATGTTTAAGATTTATTCTCTCTAGCACCTTGGCCAAAAGAATAAATACAGAACAGGAGATAAAAAATAAAACGCTCTTCAAGTCTATTTTAATTAATTTTTGATGATCAATCTCTATGCAAATGTTAATTTCGCCTAACATCTGTGCAATTTATGCTTAGACCTTAGTCTAATATCATCTATATCTATACGATTCAGATCCATTTATGGCATAGTGTATTCCACTGTCTCCTCTCCCTTGATCCATTTGACATGAATACAAAACGCAATCTTTATAAAGACTTTGAACATCCTTTTGCGCAGTTTGTGCGAATTGTCGGTAAAGGGAAAAATGGTGCACGATCATTAACTTATGATGAAGCTTACCAAGCTTTTTCAATGATTTTGAAAAATGAAGTCTTAGACGTACAACTTGGCGCATTTTTAATGTTGCTTCGGGTCAAAGAAGAGTCTGTAGATGAACTGACAGGTTTTGTCCAAGCGACCAAAGACCAATTGAATTTTCAGCCACTTGCTGTGGATTTAGATTGGTCATCTTATGCAGGTAAACGCAAACATTACCCGTGGTTTTTATTGGCAGCATTAACACTTTCAAAGCATGGCTATAAGATCGTGATGCATGGTGCATCAGGTCATACCATGAACCGTGTGTATACTGAACAAGTCTTAGAATACTTGGGCTTTCCAATTTGCCAAAATGAAGCACAAGTCAAACAGCAACTAGACATCCAAAATTTTGCTTATTTGCCTTTAAATGTGATCTCTCCGATCTTGGCAGATTTGATCAATCTTAGGAATGTGATGGGTTTACGCTCCCCGATTCACACACTGGCTCGTTTGATTAATCCATTCAATGCCAAAGCAACCTTACAGGCAATTTTCCACCCTGCTTATCGTAGTTCGCACCAACAAGCTGCCTTTCAATTAGGTTATAAAAATAGTGCTGTGATTAAAGGTGAAGGTGGCGAGTTTGAGCGTAATCCTGATGCCAAAACCCTCATCTGTGGCATTCAAGATGGTGAACTTTATGAACATGAATTGCCTAAATTAACCGATAACCGCAGCCCAACAGAAGAACAGCTTGATCTCGCTGTTTTTAAAGCGGTTTGGGAAGGCCAACAAGCACATGAATATGGAGAAATTGCCATCACTGAAACAATGGGCATTGCTTTATATACCATGGGTATTGTAAATAACTATCCAGAAGCCATGAGTAAAGCAAAGCATCTTTGGAACACGCGTTTCTAATTTCATCTTTAAACACAAGCGTGAACGTTATTGATCACGCTTTTGGATAAAATAAAAATCAGCCCAATAAGGATAACTTTTCCCTGAAGAATGAATATTGATGAGTTGCAACTGATCACCCATTTTGACGTCGATATTATTGGGTTGATAAGGACCAGATAAATAAGCATCTTTTTGCTTTCCAATCAGACTGGAGCAATACAGATGATGGGTTTTTATCTTTTTTGATGCATCGGCTGTATAAGCATTACGGATCTTGATACCAATTAACAGCATGGGATAACCATCATTTTTAATTGATGTATATTGTGTGACTGGCGTTTGGAAATTTTGACTTGCGGTTACAGTAACATCTAATAAACATTGAATACTTCTTGCACCACTTGTTCGCTCAGCGAATGCACTGGTCGAAATTGCAGTGATACAGAATAAACTGAGTCGAGCAAGCTTTATTGTTTTTAGTCGCTTTATTGTTTTGAGCAGCTTGAGCATTTTAACCTCTTTATCGTTTTTATTATGCTGAATATCTTTATCACCTTATTACGCACTTCTCGTTTTAACATAGTTATCGTTTTAATATCATCATGATTGAAACAGTTTAAATTTTATTGTTTTTTAAATTGAGTGTTTGAATCACAAAGTGAAACTACTCTGTGATTCAAGGGATCTTTTGCTCAGTTAGATAAAACGAATCGGTTTAAATTCTGGCTCAGGCACATGCGAATCACATTCCTCACCTTCTTCTTTATGCCCTTTATCGATATAACCCGTACGCTCTTTTTCAGGTATATTCTGATGTTCCCAAGCAATCACTGCTTGCATACAGGTTTGACGTTGCTCAGCAGTCAACGCCACACCATTTGGCCATTTACCAATTTCTACCGCAGTTTTTAAACGCTCAACAATGTCAGCATCTAAAATAGAAAGCATCTGTTCAATATTCATGGTCAATCCCGCTGAAAAGAATCAAAATCTTGATTCCAGCCAAGTTTAGTACGACAAGCCATATAGAAGTCATAACCTGGTGGATGTAAAAGTATTAGTTTGAAGGGATGTTTACGAATATGCAAACTATCACCGACATTTAATGAAACGCTATGCTGTCCATCGGCACTGACCATCGGCAACACACGGTTTTCACGGATCAATATCTTAATTTCGCTTTGCCCACCCACCACAATCGGTCTTGATGACAACGTATGTGGGTGCATTGGAACCAAAGCAATTGCATCCATACTTGGATGTAAAATCGGTCCACCACCAGATAAGGCATATGCCGTTGAACCTGTTGGAGTCGATACAATTAAACCATCGCTGTGTTGGCGATAAACATATTGCCCATCAATGTTCAGCTCAAAATCAATCATATGTACAGATTTACCAGAATGAAGTACCACATCATTCAAAGCAATTGCATCATAAATTATTTCATTTTTACTGCGAATTTCAATTTCCAATAAAAAGCGACGATCAAGCTGGAACTCACCTTTTAAAACTTGATCTAACTTAAACAGCACTTCAGTGGGTTTAATATCTGTTAAAAACCCTAAACGACCGCGGTTTACCCCAAGTACAGGAATATTGTATTTTACCAATGCACGTGCAGCATGTAATAAAGAACCATCACCACCCACGACAATAACCAAATCAACCACTTCACCGAGCAGATTCTTACTGACAGTTTGTGTATTGGTATAAGGTACAAGTTGTGCTGTAGCTGTATCAAAAACTGGATGTAGACCCAAACTTAATAAATGATCGTGTATAAGACAAAGCGTATCAACCACAGATGATTTATCTGGTCTTCCAATTAAACCGATATTACGAAAGGTCTTTGGTGAAATTTGCACAGATGCGGTAGCTCCACTGAAATTCTGAGATATAATAACACTCTCAGTATATGTTTATAAAATCATTCATATACGAAAAATAACGAGAATGTTTAAAAAGCCTTTAAATTTGTGTATTTCACAGATTTATTATTGCAAAATTAAGAAAAGCTTCGCATGATTAGCGAAAATAAATTTGGGTATTATTATCTGTATATGAAGACCGAACGTGGTATAGGCTTAATTGCACTGATTTTTTGTGTATTAATTATTGCAGTATTTCTCGCATTTAGCGTCTACTTAATTCGCCTCGACAATGTTATTCGAGATAAGTTTGAAGGCAATCGCTGGGATATCCCTGCGAAAGTATTCGCTCGCCCGTTAGAAATCTATGCAACTGCGCCAATTGCTCAAATAGAGTTTGAACAAGAACTCAAATTACTCGGTTATAAAAACAGTGATAGCTATACCAAATCGGGAACCTATATTACCCAACCGAATACAATTTACGTACATACACGTGGCTTTGACTTTGGTGACAGTGTAGATCCAGAACAAGTCCTACAAGTGACCTTTGCTGGTGATACAGTTACAGATGTAAAAGCCACCAAACCAACCAATACTGGAATCGCACGTCTAGAGCCAATGTTAATTGGTGGTATCTACCCGCAACACAATGAAGACCGTGTCCTCATCAAATTAAATAAAGTTCCTAAACCTTTGATTGAAGCATTAATCGCCACAGAGGATAGAAACTTTTATCGTCATCATGGTATTTCATTCCGTGGTACAGCGCGTGCTTTACTTAGTAATGTGACTGGTGGTAAACGTCAAGGTGGTTCAACACTGACGCAACAGTTGGTTAAGAACTTTTTCTTAACCCCTGAAAAGACCTTAAAACGTAAAGTAAATGAAGCCCTGATGTCGCTGTTATTAGAGCTTCATTACAGCAAAGACGAAATTTTAGAAGCCTATTTGAATGAAGTGAATTTAGGTCAAAGTGGTAACTATTCTGTCAATGGTTATGGCTTGGCTTCACAATTCTATTTTGGTTTACCACTCAGTGAATTAAATATTTCACAACAAGCATTTTTGGTTGGTTTAGTTCAAGGGCCTACCCTATTTAACCCTTGGAAAAATCCTGAAGGCGCAAAAAAACGTCGAGATATTGTGCTGAACAATATGTTGGTGATGGGATACTTAGACCAAGCGCAATATGAAAAAGAAATTGCACGTCCGCTCAATGTGGTTCGTAAACCAACATTAGGTACAGCAAGCTTCCCAGACTTCTTAGATATTGTACGTCGTCAACTTAAAACCGAATACCAAGAATCAGATTTAACCAATCAAGGCTTAAGAATTTTTACGACACTTGATCCAATTGCACAAACTAGAGTGCAAAAGAGCTTTAGAGAAACGGTGAGCCGTTTAGCCAATGCGAACCCAGCAAGACTAAAAGACCTACAAGGCGCTGTTTTAGTTACCCGTCCTGAAAATGGCGAATTGATTGCCGCTGTTGGTTCAACCCAAGACTTTACTGGCTTTAATCGTACTGTAGATGCTAAACGTCAAGTGGGTTCTTTGCTTAAACCTGTGATTTATTTAAGCGCGTTGGAATCAGGTCGTTATAACTGGGCATCACCAATTGAAGATGCGCCAATTAGTTTACCTTTCAGTGGTAATCAAACCTGGACACCAAAGAACTATAGTGGAACAGGTCATGGCTATGTTCCGATGTCTCAAGCCTTAGCAAACTCATATAACTTGTCTGCTGTACGTTTAGGGAACGAATTCGGGATCTCTACATTTAGCAATAACTTGTCTAAATTTGGCGTGACCTCAAAGATTCCAAACTACCCGTCTATTTTCCTTGGTGCGGTTGATATGTCGCCAATGGAAGTGATGAGTATTTATGGTAACTTTGCAACAGGTGGATTTAAATATCCAACCAAAGCGATTCGTACTGTTGTAGATTCTAATGGTCGTTTATTGGAGCGTTTTGGTTTAAATGTACAACAGACCATAGACCCTTCTGCTGCCTTCTTATTGAACTTTGGCTTACAACAAGTCATGTCTGCAGGTACAGGTAAAGCGGCTTACAACACATTACCAGCTGATCTCAAACTTGCGGGCAAATCTGGTACAACCAACGATACCCGTGATTCTTGGTTTGCTGGATATTCAGGCAATAATTTAGCAGTGGTGTGGTTAGGCTTAGACAACAATAAAATCACTGGACTTACAGGTTCATCTGGTGCATTACCTGTTTGGATCAATGTCATGAAGCAATTACGCCAAAAACCAGTGAATTTACGTCAAACAGATGATATTTCATGGCAATGGATTGACTCTCGAACTGGGGAGCTTTCAGCACAAGGCTGTGAAGGCGCACTATATATTCCATTATTACGTCACACAGTTCCTAATCGTGCGACAGAGTGCGGCATGCCATATTATCAAGTTGATCCTCAATCCACACCTGATACGCAACAAAACACTTCACAGCCGCATTCAAGTGATAGTATAGAAAACTATATTCGCGAAAGTGAAGACAGTTTAGATCAGGACTCAAGAGGTCATGTGATCTCAAGTGGTAGTTATAACAACTAATCTAAACATGTTGGATATACGGGTAAATTGGCTTTTAAATAGGAATTTGTGATGAAACGAAATGTAAGCACAATCGCTTATATTCTAAGTTTAAGCGGAATATTAACTTTGGCTGGGTGTCAAACAACACCCCAACAAAATTCTAAACCGAGCAAATCTGTTGAAAAGCCAAAATCTGAACAGCCAGACCATCGGGTTGCTACACCAGATGGAGTAAAAATTACCCCTTATGAACGCCCTGAAATTAAACGTGAAAAAGTTCCTGTCGTGATTGCACCGCAATCCAAACCTCAAACGCAAAAATTTGAGGATGGGGAAAATATTCCAGCCTTTAAACAGCTCATCCAACAAACTCAAACGGCATATCAAAAAGGCCAGTGGGATGAAGCTGAACGTTATGCAATCCATGCACAACGTATAGCACCACAATCAGCACAAGTGTTCTCGTATTTGGCTCAAATTGCCAATCAGAAGAAACAATATGCAAATGCTGAATCTCTAGCGCGACGTGGTTTAAGTTATGCGCAAAGTCCATCCCAGAAGAAAACCTTTTGGAATGTTATTTTGCAGGCTGCTCAGCAATTAAAAAATCAACAGAGCATCGCAGAAGCGCAAAAACAGTTACAACGCTTATAACTGTTTAAGCCAATACCTCTGCTCGATTAAAAATTTCGAATCCCAGCAATCCCGTATGCATAATGCTGTTGTGCAATCACTAAATCAGCTTGGCTTAATCCCCCCAATGCAAAGACCGGTAAATCACAGGTCTTGGCATATTCAGCAAATTTTTCCCATCCAAGTGCATTGGCTTCAGGATGGGTCTGGGTTGCAAATACTGGACTTAAAATCACAGCATCAAAACCCAATGTCTGTGCTCGCTGTAAAGATACCAGATCATGACATGCTGCTATACAGCGTAGACCGATTGGTAACTGCTCGATGTGTAAATCCATCAATTGATGCTGTTTATAATGTACAGCAGCTATACTTTTTTGAAGATGTTCAGGCAACTGTTGCCATAGCTCTATATTGATGATCAAGCGAGATAAGGCATTTGCAGCTAACTGCGAAATTTGTGTTACAGCAATCTGATCTGCAGTCGTTCTAAAATAAAAAAATTGAGGGTTGTCAGCTCGTTTTTTTTCTATATTCAACGCTGAAAGATTGTCGGAGATTTTAATTTGATGCGCCCAGTACAAGCGTTGAATAATCGCTTGATTGGCTTTGGGGAAATTCAGCGCGAATAGTTGATCACGCCCATACCATGTCCAAGGTTTCTGAATATCATGCAAATATTGTTCAGGAACAGTGGCATGAAAAAGATGGAGAAACACTTCAACGTCATCATAAACGTGATGAATCACGTCAAAAGCATGCCATTGCTGGATGCCAATTCCCACTTCCTCAAAGATCTCTCGACGACATGCTTCAACAGGCGTTTCCCCTGCTTCAATTTTGCCGCCAGGAAATTCATATTTATTGCCCTGATGCTGATCCGCATTGCGCCAACCGACCAACACTTTCCCACGATAAAGTAATAAAGCGATAGCCACATGAATACTGGGTTTAGACACAAAAATCGACACCTGAATTTTTAATGAATTGTAAGCAATTATAGAAATTTTATAAATGATAAAAATTATCGTTGACAGACCTATTCGATAATGATTATCATTTAAATCACTTAGACAGCACCCCACACGGAGTAACAATAATGAACGCACCTTTTAGCCTATTCACACGTAACACTGAAGCTCACCAATCTCTTCCGATGTTACATTCAAATAACTTATTTGCATTAGGGCGCGAAATTCGCATCATGCATGCTGGAGAAGAATATCGCTTACGTTTAACACGTAACAATCGTCTAATTTTGACCAAATAACTATAAAAACATTAAGTTAAAACAAAAAACGTGGGAACAAGCAGTATGAATCAGCGCATACTGCTTTTTTAATTTTGTCAGCTGATTTTTAATGCTTATCTATAGATTTTTATACAACAACCTATCTCTGTAACTCTGTAAAACGATCTAATGAAATGCTAAACACGCAATAAAAATAACCGATTCAATCGTACAGCTTTAACGTAAAAAAACACAAACGCTCAAACCGCCATATTCGGAAGCAGCAAACTGAATCTGTCCATGATGCAGATCGATCACCTTTTTACAAATTGATAAACCTAAGCCTGAACCTTGTGTTTTGGTCCCCAACGCTCGGTAAAAACGTTCACCTAAACGATCTAAGATGTCTTGAGGAATACCCTCACCATCATTTTGAATTTCAAAGCTATTGCTATTGTTTAAAGGTCCAATCTGAATATAAATATTGCCCTGTACTGGCGTATAACGAATCGCATTATCTACAAGATTGCGAATACAAATAAAAAGTAATTCTTCATTTACATAGACCTGAACATCTTCGCTTTGAATACGAATCTGAACCTGCTTTTCGTCTATAAAAGGATCTAAACTATTTAGCACATGCTGAGTCATTTGCTCTAGACTTATCCAAGTCTTCGGTAATTCACTGGCATCCGCTGGATCTAATCGTGCTAAAAGCAAAAGATTTTTAAGAACCAGCGTTCCTCGATTCACATCATTTTGAATACTATTGAGTTGCTGATAAATCTCAGGGACCTCGGCATATTTGCGTTGTAATAACTGCAAACGCATCTGTATCGCAGAAAGTGGCGAACGTAATTCATGTGATGCATCTGCGGTAAAGCGTTGTTCAGCAATTAAAGCTTGATCCAGTCGCGCAAGCATTTGATTGAGCTGATTGACCATCGGCTCAAGTTCTTTAAATGCAGGCTGTTGCTGAATTAAGCTGAGATCATTGGCATTTTTCTCTGCAATTTCTGTTGAAAGCAGTTGAATAGATTTAAATTGTTTTTTAACTGAGAAATGTAAAATCAGCCATTGCACCAACCATAAGCTCAATAAAACCAATAAATAGCTGATAAAACTTTGCAATAAGTCTTTAAAACGGACACTTAAGGGCTGTACAACATAGACGCTTAACTGAGAATCCTGATCAATCGCTCGGTAGCTACGTAACAACTTATTTTCTGCCCAAATAAATGCATATCCATTGTCTTCGTGTTTAGACAGGATATTGGCTTGACCTTGTTGCAAATCAAATTCAGGTGATTGGGTCAGCATCACCTGACCATTCATCAATCGATATTGAATATCAAATTCATCACTTAACTCATCCAATTGAAAACCAGACGTCGCACTTAAATCTGAGATCAGAAGCATATCTGCAACTTCATCCATGATTTCATCTTGTACGTTCATGTTGTGATAAATCGAAAGACTGACCAGAAGTATAAGCGCAAAAATACCTGCCACAATTGAACTGAGCATTGAAGTCTTAATCAGCTTGGTTTGTAGTGATACTGCTTGGGTCATATTCATCCTATTGAAATTATTAAAAGTACTCGGTGAAATACTCAATCTTGCTCTTTATTCATACGATAGCCCAAGCCACGAATTGTTTTGATCAAATGTCCACCGATCTTCTTACGCAATTGATAGATATAAACTTCAATCGCATTACTTTCAATTTCATCTCCCCAAGCATAAAGTGATTCTTCCAATTGCTCACGTGTCACAATATGTTCAGGCTTTTGCATCAATTTATATAAAATTTGAAATTCTTTTGCGGTGAGATGAACAACTTGCTGATCCTGAAATACCGTTTTCGCTTGAGTATCTAATACTAAATTTTCATATTTTATTTCATGTAAATTTGTGACTTGGGTTTGTCTGAGTTGTGCCCGTACTCGAGCAGATAATTCTTCTAAACTAAAAGGCTTTACCAAATAATCATTTGCGCCGAGATCCAAACCTTGCACACGATCTTGAATACTATCTCTTGCGGTAAGAAAAATCACTGGAATTTCTGGAAATTGACGTTTTAACAGTTTAAGAATTTCATCGCCAGTGGCTTTGGGCAAACCACGATCTAATAAGATACAGTCATATTGATGCTGTTCAATGGCTAAAATTGCATGATCACCACGTTCGACCCAATCTATATTGTAGCCATCCATTTCCAACCAAGATTTAATACTTTCAGCTTGTGAACTATCATCTTCAGCGAGCAAAATTCGCATAGACCATCTCTCTTTTAGGCAGATAAAGCCTTGATCAAAATAAAATCTGCAGTTTGTTGCTGTTTATACTTGTTGAACATAGGTAAAGACCACATGCATACACATGTAGTCTTAGAGAATATAACGAGAATCTGCTGTGATTTGTTTTAATGGATAAAATAATTAAAAATTCACGGCATCCACATCAATTTCTACACGTTTTGTCGGTTTATAGTCGATATCGACCTCACCAAACAATGTCACTGTAGCATTTGCTGCGATCGGTTTACCTTGCCATAACTCATCATCAATATCGACAGTAATGCTACCTGTGCTATCACGGAATTGATATTTTTCATCACCGATTGCTTTAACCACGTTGCCACGAAGCTGCACTTTGGTATCATCTTTCAATGTTAACGCTTGTTTTACTGTGGTTAAACTTGGTGTAAGCGCTGATTGATTTACCGCTGTGTTTGCAGTAGCAAAACTTGTTAAACCAATCAAGCTTGTGGTTAAAATTGTTTTCGCAATGACGTTCATTGTTGTGTCCTCATATCGGTTCATCGTTTCGATAGAAGCATTAAAACAAACCAATATGAGGTGAATCTTAGGATTTCTTCATTTGCTCTTTTAAGTCAAAATTAATTTAAAGGCACAACTCTGAGGACTTCTTCCAACGTTGTTACGCCTTCCAATACTTTACGCGCACCAGCAATTCTTAATGGTTCAATACCCTCTTTTTTTGCCTGCATTTTTAAATCATCTAAAGTCACGCCCGCACTAATTCGCTGCTTTGCTTCAAGGCTAATCGGCATAAACTCGTAAATCCCGACACGACCTTTATAACCTGTTTGACGGCATTCCTCACATCCAACTGCTTTATATACAAAACTAGGCATTTTGGTCTGATAGCCAAATGTCAAATGCTTCCACTCTTGTTCATTGATAAAGGTTTCTTGCTTACAATGTGGACAAAGCTTACGCACTAAACGCTGAGCCAATACTCCCAAAATCGTTGCAGCGGTTAAAAAAGGCTGCACGCCTAAATCATGCAAACGTGTCAGACTTGATGGTGCATCATTGGTATGCAGAGTTGAAAGTACTAAATGACCTGTTAATGCTGCCTGAATCGCCATGTTAGCAGTATCTTGGTCACGAATTTCCCCAACCATAATAATATCTGGATCTTGACGCATCAAAGCACGGATACCATCGGCAAAACCGAGCTCAATCCCTTGATTGACCTGCATCTGGTTAAAGCTTGGTTCCAACATCTCAATCGGATCTTCAATGGTACAGACGTTCACTTGTTCGGTTGCCAATTGTTTTAACGAAGAATAAAGCGTGGTGGTTTTACCTGAACCTGTGGGGCCAGTCACCAAAATAATGCCATGACTATGTTGAGTTAAAGCATGCCACTGTGCCAATAAATGTTCATCAAAACCCAATTGTTGAAAACTTCGTACCAAAACTTCTGGGTCGAAAATACGCATCACTAACTTTTCACCAAAAGCAGTTGGCAATGTTGAAAGACGTAGCTCGGTTTCTTGCCCTTTCGGTGTCCGTGTTTTTAAACGCCCATCCTGCGGTTTACGTTTTTCTGCAACATTCATACGACCTAAAATTTTAATCCGTGAAATAACTGCGGTTAAGGTATTGGCTGGCATATTATAAATCGTATGCAGTACCCCATCGATACGAAAACGAATTTTGCCTTTTTCCTTACGCGGTTCTAAGTGAATATCACTCGCGCCTTGCTCAAAAGCAAACTGTAAAACCCAATCGACCAGTTTCACAATATGCTGATCATTCGCATCAGGATTCTGGGTATCACCCAATTGTAAAAGTGCTTCTACACCTTTATTTTCTTTATCATAGGCACTGGATTTTTGCGAATTGCTGACCGCTTTACTGACTTGATAATACTCAGTTAAATAGCGTTGTAATAACTCAGGATTTAATACTACTTTTTCAATTTTTTTTGGGCTTAAACTACGTTCTAAATTATGTACCCAATCCGTCATAAAAGGCTGTGCTGTACCAATCAGAATTTTATCGGCACTGACCTCAACTGCTAAAATTTTATTTCTTATTGCAAACTCTTGCGACATGACATTGGTTAGTGAAGTCACATCGGCCTTTAACGGATCAATCGTAAATGAATTGAGTTCGGCTTTTTCAGCTAACCATTCTGTCAGCGTGGTCAATGTTAGTCTTTTTATTGGGTTTTTAGCATCGACGAGCTTAAAGCTGGCAATCCATTGCAGAGGATGCCACTTCAACTGATCGCGTTGTCGATGCGTGGTTTGTACCAATAGTTTTTCACGTTCTGTAATACGACCATCTTTTAATAATTGTTCTAAACACCAAGCTGTATCGATTTCAAAATTAAATTGCATTGTTATATCCCCGAAACTCAATCTACTATAACAAAATTAATTGTTGTATTTCTTGGATTTTCTAAATTCAACAATGTATTTAACGCATGGCTAAAAAATAAACTTTTGTTTTTCTAAAACTTTGCGATACATTGAAATCATTCTATTAATTCATGGTCCTATTTGGAGAGCACTATGAATTTTATATCGCTATATCCATTTTCATTTGGCTCTTATACCGATTTCCTCACCATCATTGCGGCTGCATTGGGTTGTGGTCTACTTATCGGCCTTGAACGTGAACGAAGTCAGCAACGTGAAAATCAAAATAGTTTTGCCGGTTTAAGGTCATTTGCCATTTGCGCTTTACTTGGCGCTATTTGCTTTTTGTTTGGTCCCTATTTTGGCATTGCGGGTGCATTCATTACAGGTGGTATCGTCATTTATTCTTTAAAGAATCAAACTGATGATCCTGGTGTAACCACTGAAATTGCATTTATCCTCACTTATTTTATCGGTGGAATGTGCGTTTGGAATATTTCTTTTGCTGCAGGTTTATCGGTCATCCTCACCGCCTTGTTGATGACTAAACATTCTATGCATGGCATTGCTGGAAAATGGATTACAGAATCTGAATTTAAAGATGGAATTTTCTTACTGGCATTGTTATTAATTGCATTGCCACTGACACCAAACAAAGCTTTGTGGGGTGCTGTGCTTAACCCCTATGTTATTTTAAAATTACTCACCTTAATTTTGGCGGTGCAAGCACTTGCACATATTGCCAAACGATTATTGTCATCAAAAAATGCCATGCTGTTGTCTTCGCTTGCTTCTGGTTTTGTTTCCAGTACCGCAACCATTGCCAGCTTAGGATTAGAAGTCCGAAATGGACGTGCAGATGCCAAAGCCAATGCAGGGGCAGCATTAATGTCTTGCGTCGCGACCCTACTACAACTCATGATTATTGTGATTGGTGTCAGTATTACATGGTTCAAGCTCATTGTACTGCCCAGTCTAATCGCTATTTCGATCCTGACCATTTTTGCCTTATGGTTTATGCGTCATACACAACCGATTGAAAATAATCAGCTTACAGATAGCCGTATGTTTAGTCTAAAAGAAGCAGCCATTATTGCAGTGTCTTTGACCTTGATTCAGGCGGGTGTATATGGGTTAAATCTTTTATTGGGCGATGCGGGTTTAATTGCAGGTACGCTTTTGGCCTCATTATTTGAAATTCATGGTGCTTTGGCCACGATTGTCATTCAGGGAGAACCGAGTAATCACATCTTATCTCTCGCCTTTGTTTTAGGTTTAGCAGCACATGCCATTGCGAAATCGATAAATGCATTTTTAAGTGGTGGCAGCCGCTATGCCTTGATCTTTGCTCCAATTCAAATTTTGCATATGACAATGTTTATCATCGTTTTTGTTTGGGTTCTTCAATATTAAATGCACTTTTTTGCAAGGATGAAAAAGTCAATCATTCCCTTCTGAATCAACGTATTTAAGATCAATTTCTCATCAACAAATACAAACTTCGCTGATCTTTATTTAGACCAGCGTCTGAATCATTCCAATCCATCAAAATATTTTACTCATCTTATTTTGTAGATAGAAAAACAACAAAGTTAAAAATCACAGCCTATTTAACAAAATCTACAACCGTCTATTTCACAACAGCCTAACGATATTTACCAAATACTTTCCAGAGATTGTTATCCGCTAAAGGATCAGCATAGCTATCATTACGTGGCTTGCGCGGCTTATCTCGGGCATCCACCAATTCAAAATCTTTTTCAGTGCTCAGCACTAAACCATTCACATAAAATCGTGTTCTCGTATATTCACTTTGTCCAAATTGAAAAATATAGGTTCTTAAATCAATGAATTCACGATGCGCAACCAAGGCTGCGGTATCATCACTGTTTAACCACTGCGACATATTTTTAATTTGGCTGGGTTCAAATTGCCCACATTTTTCAACCAGTGAAGCAATCCCACGAAAAGTTTTTGATTCTTTGGCACGGGTTTTATTAATTCGAATCCGATCTACATGAAAAAAGAACAAAGGTAAATTTAAATGGCTGGGTAATTGAGCCACATCTAAAGCCTCATCCTGCATAAAAGGTTGATACAAGGTTTGTGCCCTTTCAAGCAACCCAAGCCACTGTTTATAGTAAGCCTCTACTGCGGATTGGGTTCCATAATAAATTGGCAAACCTTCAACATTGCTCAAGTCTACAGGCGGCCAAATATTTTGGCGTAATAATGCAATATCACTTTTCAAGCTTTGTATGGCAATCGCATCTTGCATTATCTACTCCTTGAGTATTTATTAAGCTTAGGCTATTTGAGTATGCTATAGTTATATCAATGAAACAAGTCTATGAAAAGGAATGATAATGTCCGAAAATAATGATTTTTTTGAAGAAACTGAAGAAGTTGAATCTGACGAATACTTTTATGAGCGTGCTGATGAATTTATTGCTCTCGCCAATCAATTTGCAGATCAAAATCAACAAGTTTCACACCTAACAGCACATCCTGGAAAGATCAGTGCTTCATTTATGTATGCCAATGCCCGTTATAGTATTTGGCATGCAGCTTGTGCCTACAATCAAGCATCAGATTTTAAAGCGGATCGCCAAGTCATCTTAGACTATTATGTGGAACAATTTAAACTTATGCTTGAAGATCATCTCGATGAATATCAAGAAAATTTTGACAGCTATTTTGCAAATTCAGATACAGAAGAAGTAAAGCGTTTCGTTTAACTCTTGGATTGCCTATAATAGCCCACCAATGAAATACGCTATGTGGAAAAGTCATGTCTCAAAAAATCGATGCTACTGATGTCACCGAAGAAGAAGCTTTAAATGCTGTTTTTTTTGAGCGTGCGGATGAGTTTATCAAACAAGCCAATGAGTTTTGCCGCCCAGCGAAAGGACAGCAACCTAAGCCAGAAGAACTTCGTGGACAAGTCAGCTCAGCAATGCTCTTCGCTACTGCACGTTTTAATACCTGGGTTGCTGCAAACACCTTTAAAGATGGTGATGAAATGCGTGACGCCAAAGAACAAGTCATGTCTTATATATTGCAACAATTCCAAATGATGCTTGAAGACAATTATGATGAGTATTGTGAGCAGTTTGAAAATTATCTCCGTTTCCGTAAAAACGAAGATTTTCATACCCACAAACATGATCAAGATGGCCATGATCATCAACACTGATTGAGATAAATCATCTTAGATTGATCTAAGCATTGATAAAATAGCCTCTTCAATGAGGTTATTTTTTTATAACAATCTTTCGGCAGTCATCCCTAAAACAATAAAATCAACTGATCCTCCCAATGACCTTATCCCATAAATTTACCAAGTGACAATATTCACCTTTTATAAAATTCATGTATTGTATTTTGATAATAAATAACAATTTGGACGTTATATGCAAGATTTGAATTTTCCAATCATTGACCCACATATTCACCAGTGGGATCCCTACAACACCCCTCATGCAGCAGCATTTGCGGTAAAGCTTTTGGGCAAGCGCCCATTCCTACTCGATAAAATGGTGCGTTTAGTCAAAGCTAAAGATTTGATTGAAACGGTTGGACTTACGGAACACATTACCCGCCCCTATTTACCACAAGACTATAAACATGATCTTGGCTCATATACGGTCGAACAAGTGGTGCATATTGAAGCCAGTTGGGCCAAACAGAAAGGCAAAGGTGTCGTAGGTGAAACAGAATTTATTGAATCCTTACCCTTTAATGAAAACACCGTAAAGCTCGGTGGCATCGTGGCTACCGCAGACCCTTGTGATCCTAATTTCAAAAAAATTTTAAAGTTACACCAAAAAGCATCTAAACGTTTGCGCGGTATACGCCGCATGGCTGCCTTTCATGAAGATAAAGGCGTGCATAATTGGACGGATCTCACGCACCTGTATACCGAGAAAAAGTTCTTAAAAGGCTTTGAACAACTCGCGCAACATAATCTGAGTTTTGATGCTTGGGTGTATTCTCATCAAATTCCCGATGTAATTGAGCTGGCAAAAAAGTTCCCAGAAACCTCGATTGTTTTAGACCACTTTGGTACACCAGCAGGTCTGTTTGGTAAAATTGGACAAAATACAGGCTTATCTAAAACAGCACGTGAAAATATTTTTTATCAATGGCAAGATGCTATTGCTGAATTATCCGCTTATCCAAATGTATATACCAAAATGTCTGGTCTATTTATGCCAGTGCTTGGTCATCAATTTTATAAGAAAAAACAACTGGCCTCAAAACAACAAATCATTGATCTTGTTGCACCACTGATACTGCATGCTTTAGAAAGTTTTGGCACCTATCGGGTGATGTTTGCCTCTAATTTTCCAATGGATCGGGTCAATACCAGTCTGGTGAATATCATTGATGCGTTTAGTGATATTGTGATGCAATATGATGAAAATGCACTGAAAAATATCTTCCACCATAATGCCAAACAATTCTATCGTTTGTAATTTTACAAGATAAAAGAGGTGTTACTTAAACACCTCTTCAAACTTATTTACTGATACACATAATTTTTTAAGTATAGAAGTTTAATTGAACTGCGAAAGAAAGGCTTGAATTGCATGTCGTGCAATTTCAGCATCTTCAAATGATTTCACTCCAGAAATACCCACGGCACCAACCAACTGACCATGATACAAAATAGGCTCACCACCTTCCAACATCCCGGAACCACTCTGCATGGTTAAAAATCCCATTTGACCATTTTTGATAAGGGTCTCATATGATCCTGACGGTCTACGACTTAATGCAGAACATCTGGCTTTGTCCAAACAGAATTTCGATGTCAATGCAGAAGCGCCGTCCATACGCTTCATTGCCAATAAATTGCCCGTTTCATCAACGATGGCAATACTGACATTAAAAGCATGATCAATTGCATATTGATGTGCTTTATTCAATAAAAACTCTGCATCAGATAAGGTTAAATAGTGTTTGGTTTGCATATTTTCTTCCTGAATTATAATGTCTAAAATCACAAAAAAGCCTGTAGTCTAAGGACTACAGGCTTTTATTCTAAATCAAACTTGATTCAAAAAGACTGTCCATTCTGCTCATTTATTCAAGCAATCGAAGCGGTCTTAAATCCCCTTAAGCTTGCATTTCAGCAAAGACTTGTTTAGCCATATCAATGGTAAACTGAATATCTTCATCACTGTGCGCAGCTGAAATAAAGCCTGCCTCAAATGCAGATGGAGCAAGGTTTACACCTCGATTTAACATCCCATGGAAGAATTTACGAAATGCTTCAATATCGCATTTTAAAATATGGTCAAAACTGCTAATTTCAGTTTGATCAGTAAAGTAAAGACCGAACAAACCACCAGCTTGTTGAGTAAAGAATGGGATTCCAGCTTCATCCGCAGCCGCTTGTAGACCCTGTAATAATTGATCTAATTTTGCAGACAAATCGGTGTAGAAGTTGGGTTGGCGAAGGGTTTCAAACATTTTGATCCCTGCTCGCATAGCCAATGGATTACCCGACAAAGTTCCTGCTTGGTAAACCCCACCTAAAGGCGCGATACATTCCATGATTTCACGTTTTCCACCAAATGCACCGACTGGTAATCCAGCACCAATGATTTTACCCAAAGTCGTTAAATCAGGTTTTACATTATAATATGCTTGCGCACCACCGAGTGCTACACGGAAACCTGTCATCACTTCATCAATAATAAATACTGATTTGTATTGATCACATTGCTCACGAATCGTTTCTAAGAAACCTTTGATTGGCTTAACCAGATTCATATTTCCAGCAACAGGTTCAACAATTACCCCTGCAATCTCTTGACCATATTTCGCAAAACAAGCTTTAACAGCTTCAATATCATTATATGGCAAGGTCACCGTATGCTTGGCAAAATCAGCAGGTACACCCTTTGATGTTGGCTCACCCATAGTCAACATGCCTGAACCCGCTTTAACCAATAAAGAATCTGAATGTCCATGATAGCAACCTTCAAATTTCACAATCATGTCACGCCCTGTATAACCACGCGCCAAACGAATAGCCGTCATGGTTGCTTCAGTACCTGAATTGGTCATACGAACCAATTCAATTGATGGCATGATTTCACAGATCAAATCAGCCAGTGTGGTTTCATGTACTGTCGGTGCACCAAAGCTTAAACCATCAACTGCTGCTTCTTGTACTGCTTGGATAATATCGGGATGTGCATGACCTAAAATCATCGGCCCCCAAGAACCCACATAGTCCACATAGCGCTTGCCATCGACATCGTATAAATAAGCACCTTTGGCTTTTTCGATAAATACTGGCGTACCACCCACCCCATTAAACGCTCGTACTGGAGAATTCACTCCACCTGGAATATGTTTACTGGCTTGTTTAAACAATTGCTCTTGTTTTGGAGATAGGCTCATAAATCGACTCAATCCTGTAGAATACTAAAATTTCAAAATGATATAAAAAATCACGATACAAATTAAGATTTTGCAGTTTCTGCAAATAACTGTGCCCAAGCTGCGACACGGGCAGGAATATTTTCAACTGATAAAGCTAATATATCACTAATCACAGCGCAAAGGTCAGCACCAGCCTCAATCACAGCTTGAGAATTTTCAACTGTTAAACCGCCAATAGCACAAATAGGTAAATCAAACTTTTCAGATGCCTGCTGTAATGTCGCTAGGCCAATATTACCTGCTTCAGGTTTGGTCGATGTTGCATAAATTGCGCCAAAGGCCACATAGCGTGCTCCTTCAGCGATTGCTTTTTCAGCCAACTCAATTGAGTTTAAGCAAGTCCGCCCAATGATGACACCTTGTGGTAAACGTTGCACTGCATCTGAAATTTCACCATCAGACTGCCCAAGATGAACACCTAAACTAAATTGTTCAGCTAAATCTAAATCATCATTAATCAAAAATGGTGTCTGATACTTTTCACACAATTGCTTGATCTGCTTCACTTCATTGGCTTGGTCAGATTGAGCTACTTTTTTACGGCGATACTGAAGAATAGCGACTTGCTTAGTGCTTAAAGCAGCTTCGAGTTTTTCTAATAATAATTGGATTGGATCGTCGTTGGTAATCAGGTAAAGACCGCGCATTCAATATTCTCAAACAATCAAATAAATGGATTATAAGCAAGTTTTCTCAGCGAAGACGTGACAAAAACAAAAAAGCTTAGAAATCTCTAAGCTTTTTTGTTTAATTTATTACCATACTGACAAGATTAGCTCTCAATTTTATCTAGACTACGGTCTTTTAAACTTAAATTGCCACGTACAATATCGGAAAGCATACGCCAGTCCGAAATAAAACTATAAAGTGGTTGCTTAAAACTTGCTGGCTTATTTTTCTCAAATACAAAATGCCCCACCCAAGCACACGCATAGCCTGAAAGCAGTCCATAGACCACGTATTTTGCTTTACGTTGACGAATTGCTTTGCTAAAAAAATAAATACCGACACTACTTCCAGCTGCATGCAAACGGCGACTCATCATGCTACGGTGTTCAGTTAAATAAAAACGATAAAATTCTGAATAGTTTTTAATTGGTAATTCAAACTTCGGGTTTTGCTCTAATTCCGATTTAGGCTCAACATACGCGTTCATGATCAATCATCCTGTTTTATTTTTAATCATCCTGTTTTATTTTTAATCAGCTTAGTTTATTTTATGCTGCAATAACAGCCAAATTCAATATCAAGTCTGTTGACAATTCATCTATATTTGCGACTTCAAGTATTGCCCAGACCATACAAGTCACGAAATAGGAAATTTTGTCATTCTAAATATTTAATTAGTAACGATATTGCGGTAAAAAATACTCAAATGGCATGCTATACAAGTCTTCTGATGACACATTTTAAGTTACAATGCCAGATTAAACATTCAAGAATGTTTAACTCTCTAATAACCATGATTAACACTTAGGACCCTCACATGCTTGAAGTTGAATTAAAGTTTCAAATTCCGGAAGCCCGCCGCAATGCACTCCTCAAAGCATTAGATCCTAAAAAATCCCAAATTATTCAATTACAAGCAAAATACTACGACACACCTGATCGTCAGATGTCCCAACACGGCGCTGCACTACGTCAACGCTTAGAAGGAACGCGTTGGGTACAAACATTAAAAGCCGCCACAAAAAGCCATTTACAACGCTTTGAAGACAATATTGATTTAGGTGAACTTGCTGAAGCCCCACATTTAGATCTTGATATTTACCAGAATAAACCTGAAGCACTTGCTGTGTTAAAAAATGCATTGGGGGATAAATTTGACGAACTTCAATTACAATTTGAAACTGACATCCAACGTACCATCCGTGTGATTCAGTTTGAAGATGCTGAAATTGAAATCAGCCTCGATATTGGTGAAGTCAGAACTGAAACATCCAAACAAGAAATTCATGAAGTAGAATTTGAGTTAAAAAGTGGCTCAATTCAATCACTTTTAGCCTTTAGTTTTGAGTGGGTTAAAAAGTATCATTTGTGGCTCGATGTACGTAGCAAAGCTGAGTTTGGACACTTATTGACTGTGGATCAAAAAGTCAGTCCAGCACAGCTCAGCAAAGAAACCATTTTAAATAAAAAAGACTCTGCAGATAAAAATTTACGTGTGCTTATTGCCAGTCAATTACAACATTTATTGCCAAATATTGCCGCGATTTCTGCACAGGTTGCCCAGCCTGAACATATTATTCAAGCACAAACTGCCCTACACCATTTACATTTAAGTCTTTCTCTGTTTAAAGATTGGACAGATACCAAAACGGATAAATGGTCACATCAACTTTCAGCGTTTGAGAGTCACTTTAAAAACTTACAGCATTTTGAACATATGCAACGTACATTAGGTGCTTTACTGCAAAATCCGAAAACAGCGCAAAGTTTAGATCGGGATATTTTGTATGCCAATGAAAAACTCATCAATTTGGTCAAATCGACTCAAAATGTGCAGCACTATTTAGAATTACTCATGTTCAGTTTAGGACAGTCTGCGAAAGCGCCAACCCATGACTTAAAATGGTTTGCGCAAAATACATTGCAAAATCAGTATCGACAACTACAAGAAAGTTTAAATGAAGCCGATCTATCTGACCTTGAAAGTTTAGAAGCGCTGGCTCAGCATTTAAATGAATTAAAATTTAGCTTTCCGATCCTAACCAATATCTATGATGTTAAAAACTTGCAGAAATATGCAAAATCTTTAAATGATGCTCAACAAGCATGTGAGCAATACCAAGTGCTTGCCTCATCATCTTCTTACCTACAACAAACCGACCTTGAAGCCAGTGATTGGTTTGCCTTAGGCTGGCTTACTGCAAAACAAGAAGCTTATGCGGAAAAACTGCTTGATGCGACGGAACAGTTCTTGGTCAGCCGTAAGTTTTTAAAATAAATCAGCAGCAAGAAGAGATGGTTTTATTGATTAAATTATTGAATAAAATCATCTCTTTAAATACTGCATAAATTTGAATATTTGTAGTCGCATGAGTATTCACGTTGCGAATTTGTAATCATTCATTAAAAACTCAAAAAAAACAATTTATCGGATTAAAATCGAGAGAATAAGTAATAAAAAAGGAACGATAAGCATGTTTGAAATTGAATTGAAATTCCAAATACCTGAAGAAAAGCAAGAAATGCTCATTAAAGCGTTTCAAAGAAAAGATACCAATATTCAGCACTTACAAGCCAAATACTATGATACGGCACAATTTATTTTGTCTGAGCATTCCATTTCGCTTCGTCAACGCCTTGAAGATGATCAAGAAAATCAGCAATGGGTACAAACCCTCAAACTTCCAACAGAACAAAGACTCAAACGTGCAGAATTTGAGGAAAATATCGGAAACGTGGAAACAGGATTAGATCTAAAAAATTATCTCAGCAATAAGCATATTGCTAAAAATATTAAACACTTATTAGAGCAACATAAAGACGGATTAGAAGTTCAGTTTCAAACAGACATCGAAAGAAAGCTCAGCTTATTTAAATTTCAAAATAGTGAAATTGAAGTCAGTTATGATCATGGTCATATCATCGCCCATCAACAGCGTCTCGCATTACGTGAATTAGAATTTGAACTGAAACAAGGTACTGTTCAAGATCTTATTTCTTTTATCTTACCTCGGATGAAACGCTATAACTTATGGCTTGATACCCGTAGCAAAGCACAGCAAGGTTTTCAGCTTGCACAAAATACTCCAGACAATCCCGTACAGTTGCAAACGCCACTTGTTCTTGATTCAAAGGATCATCCTGAGAATGCATTAAAAAAGATCGTGAATAATTGCTTATCGCATCTACTCCCCAACACTACAGCAATTGCATCTGGAAACTTTAATTCCAAACATATTCATCAGGCACGTGTGGCAATTCGTCGCTTAAGAAGTGCTTTAAAAACCTTTTCAAATTGGTCTTTGCATATCGATCCCACTTGGCAAACACAGTTAACCGAACTATTTAGACAACTCGGTTCGGCTCGTGATTTAGATATGATTCGAGAGGAGTTATTACCTCAGCTTGAAGCTGCTGGTGCGCCTAAGTTTAAACTTCCAGAACCACAAGATGTCGATTCGCAAAAATTAACTAAACTGTTTAGATCTTTTAATTTTAATTATTTAGTCCTATCCCTGATTCAATTTATTGCCCAAGAATCAAGTGAAAAATCTCAAATAGCTGTACATAAAGCAGCATTTAAAAAAGTTAGACAACTACATCGCAAAATTCAAACTGATGCAGAAAACTATTTAAATTTAGACATCGAAGCACGGCACCGTACTCGTAAAAACTTAAAGCGTTTGCGTTATAGTATTGAGTTTGTTGCATCATTATCGGATAAAAGCCAAGTCAAAAACTATTTAAAAGCCATTAAACCTGCTCAAGAAAGTTTAGGGCTCTACAATGACCTAATTGTTGCTGAAGATGTGTTAAAAAAATTGGTCAAAACAGAACCCCAAGTCTGGTTTGCTTTGGGCTGGATTGCCGCAGAACAGCAACGGCTTTTGTTGAAATCACAACAAGATTTGCTGCTGTTTGCCAAGACAGCAGTTTTAGAGTAATTATAGCTACAATCCTGCTCTTTAAACCGAGATGCTCCGATCACAGCAGACAAAAGCTTATAAGTTTTAAGCAGGATATGGAATCACGTTTTCAATGACTGAACGACTCAATGCCCTGAATCAGGATCGCTTCTTCAGCACAGCTAAATTTAATATTAAATTGCCCAAAACGCATCCCATAAATACGTGCATCATCATGCTGATAAGCTGGTCGAGGATCTAAAGCCAGTACCGACTCAAGTTCAGCGATATATTTTGGGTCCATGTCAGCTGTTTGAAGAAATTTACTTTTTAATTGCTGTGCATGCTCAGACCAAATAACCTGTTTACGAACAGGCTCATACTGGGCATAACCACTTTGCGCCGCATCCACAGCATCAGAATAATGAATATAAGGTTTAATATCGACAATCGGCGTACCATCTAAAAGGTCACTGCCTGTCACATATACACGAACTGCATTCCCCTCTTTTTTGACGGCTTTAAGTTGTACTACAGATAAACCGATCGGTGCTGGGCGATACATACTGCGTGTTGCAAATACACCGATTTTTTTATTTCCACCTAAACGCGGTGGCCTCACTTGAGGTCGGAACTTATCTTTATCTTGTTGATTTTTATTGTCATGAAACTGCCAGATCAACCATAAATGACTAAATTCTTCGATTCCTTCAAATGCTTCCAAGACATTATAGGGTGCATGCATTTCGATAAAAGACTCCACCTGAACCAGATTTGGTTGTCGAGGAATACCAAATTTTTCAACATAAGGAGAACGCATAATCCCAATAATCGGGAGACTTAACTCAGTCATAATCATTTTTTCTGATAAGTTCAATTAAATATATTCAGTTTATCGAGAATGATTTTAGATTAGAATAGCAGGCTGTTCTAATTTGATAATTTATTGAGACCTTTAATGGCTGCTTTCAACGTCGAAAAGATTACTCACGTACACCACTGGAATGACACTCTATTCAGTTTTAAGACCACACGTGATACTGCATTACGTTTTAAAAATGGTCAATTTGTGATGATTGGTCTTGAAGTCAATGGTAAGCCTTTAATGCGAGCATATTCTATTGCAAGCGCTAACTACGAAGAAGAATTAGAGTTTTTCTCAATTAAAGTGCCTGATGGTCCTTTAACTTCTATTTTGCAAAAAGTAAAAGTTGGTGATGAAATTCTAATTTCTAAAAAACCTACAGGTACTTTAGTGCTTGATGATTTGAATCCGGGTAAAAACTTATACCTTCTTTCATCGGGTACAGGGCTAGCACCATTCTTATCAACGATTCGCGATCCAGAAACCTATGAGCGTTTTGAGAAAGTTATCGTGGTACATGGTACACGCTTTATTTCTGAATTGGCTTACCAAGACCTGATTCTCAACGAACTTCCAAACAACGAGTTTTTTGAAGAGCTGGGTATTAAAGACAAATTGGTTTACTACCCTACTGTAACCCGTGAAGATTTCCATACCCAAGGTCGTGTAACCACTGCGATTGAATCTGGTGCCTTATTTGAAAAAATTGGCTTACCACGTTTTAACCCAGAAACTGACCGTGCAATGCTTTGTGGTAGCCCAGCATTCCTTGACGATGTTGTCGAGCTGCTTGACCAACACGGTCTGAAAGAATCCCCTAAAATGGGTGTTTTAGGCGACTACGTGATTGAACGCGCTTTTGTTGAAAAATAATTTATTTTTCAAGCAGCGTTAAATTGAAAACCGAGGTTGAATACCTCGGTTTTTTACGTTTAATGAATATAAATTAGTACAGCTTGATATCTCATTTTTATTGATCTTGTATCGTTATAAAAAAAGCCATACAAATGTATGGCTTTCCTTGAGTGATTCAATAATTTAAATCATCAATTTACATTTTTCTGAGCTTGACCATATTGGTCAGCCATCACTTCAACCAATTGATCAGGTTTAATATACTTCTTAATCACAGCATCCACATCAGTTTTGGTCAGTTGAGCAAACTCTTGATCTCTTAAAGCACGACTATCCATTTTCTTATTGCGTTCAAGCTGGCTGTTTAACATACGATGAATTACGCGCTCATCTTCTAAAGACGTCACACGTTGCTTCATGATATTGGCTTTAGCCGCTTCCAGCTCCTGACTGGTTACTCCTGTCGCGAGTAAGTCATTCAGCACTTTACGCACCACTTGCGATACTTCAGCAGATTTCCCTGCTGTGTAATTGGCTTCGATCGACAATGCACCCGCTTCATTAAAAGAATCCAAGTTTAATTGACTACCAAAACCATAAACCAACGCATTTTTTTCACGAAGCTCTTGTCCTAAACGTGAAGACAATTGCGAGTCACCCAAAATATAGCTAAAGACAATCAATGCTGCGGCATCTTTATTGTCCACACCTACAGGCAAGGTCTGCAAAGCTTGATAACTACCAAACTCACGTTGTTCTGAAAGGGCATGCACATTCTGCGCTTTATAAGTGGTAAATTCTGTTGATAGACGCTGATAAGGTTGTTTAGCTGACCAATTGCCAAATTGTTGCTCAAGTAACTTCTTGATTGGTTTTGCATCATACTGCCCAGTGATAGAAATAAAGGCATGATCCATTGCAAAGTATGTTTTATATAAATCGACAACTTGTTGGTTGGTTGCTGCTTGAATCTGTTTTTTCGCCAGTTCTGGTTCAAAATGATAACGTAAATCACCCGGCTGATAGGTTTCAAGTAAGCGTGCAATGGTTAAAGAGGATACTGTTTCAGGCTCAGTATATGGTCGATCCAAACTAGATAAACTTTGTAATTTAATTAAATCAAATTGCGATTGTTCAAATTTAGGGCTCTTCATCACCGACACGATATATTTAAAGAACTCTTCAAATTTTTCTTTTTTCGCTGAAATTTGAATAGTAATCCCGTTATCCGATGCAGTCGCAGTTGCTCCACCACTTGCTTCAATGGTTTTATCTGCAATGTTCTGTAAGCTATATTGCTCTGAAGCACGTAATAATAAATAAGCCGTAAAATCGAGGATTTGTGCCTTATTCATTAAAGATTCAGCTGTACCAAAGTTGACTTCAATGGTTGCATAGGTTTTATCATCACGTGTCGAGGTTGGGAATAAAGCATACTTCATCCCATTTTTTAAAGTGCCACGTTGAATCTTTTTCTCTGTCGCAGTTAAATACTGTTTCGATTTTTCAACATATTGAGCAACTTCAGCTTGATAAACACTGACATCTTTTAACGGTTCTACAGCAGCAGCTTGTTGATCTAAAGTTTTTGGTTTTTCAGCAGCTTGCTTTTGCTCCAAGGCCTTTTTCTGATCTTCAGGTGTCGGTTGAATATCACCATTAAAACGGTGCTGCTCAGTTAAAAATGCTTTTAAAGTTGCATTAGTTTCAGCTACGCTTAACTTTTGAATGGCCTGTTGATCTTTAAAATATTGTGCCCAATTGCCATGCGATGACACCACATAATCACTCAACATACCACCGACAGCAGCAGCACTGGTCAATAAACTTTCATTGGCATTCTGAATCAGATTTTTAACCCGTTTTAATTCAACATCATCAAAACTTTTATTTTTCTCTACACCGGCAATCAGCGCACTGTCAATTTTTTGAGCATCATGGTTTGGCGCATAAATCGCCCCCATAAACACCAAGTTAAAATCATCATCTAGCCATGTTGTCGACTGGACATTGGTCGCGACGCCAGTTTCAACCATACTTGAATATAGATGACCACTCGGTTGTAAGGTATATAAATATGGTGCAAGTGCTAATACTGGCTGAATTTTTTCATTCCTACCATTCATATAAATATTGAATTTGGCAAGATCACTGCCCTTTTTCACCACAAAATTACGATTTTTTATAGTTGAAGAATCAAGTAAAGGCACTGTTGCTTGTTGAGGAATCTTACGTGCAGCAATCGCACTAAAGTTTTTATCAATCGCTTTTAAAACTTCTGCTTTATCAAATTTACCTGCAATCACCATCACCGCATTATTCGGTGCATACCAGTCTTTATAGAATTTGTTCAATTCATTCATTTTAATTGACTGTAGTTCAGCAAGATCACCGATCGGTAAACGACCTAATGACTTATTGCCGTAGGCTGCTTTCCACATTTGATCCATCAGCACAGCAAAAGGCTGATCCATACGCACTTCGCGTTCACGCATCACAATATTGATTTCTGAAGGAACGAATTGTTCTTGAAGCACCAATTTGTCCATACGTTGTGACTCTAAATAAATCACTTCATTTAAGGTATTTTGGTCTGGACGTACAATATTGGTATATTTAGTCGAATAATAATCGGTACTGGCATTGGTCATTAACGTATATTGATCTAAACGGCGTTGAAATTCTTCGCCTTTTACATCTTGTGTGCCTTTAAACGCTAAATGTTCAAGTAAATGTGCAAGACCACCTTTGCCTTGTGGATCATTTAATGAACCAGTCAAATAAACCATATTCATAAAGACTTTACTTTCTTTATCATTCGGTGCAAGTAAAACTCTAAAGCCATTCTCTAGCTTATATTCTTCGATATTATGTTCAGATTTAACAAGGATGGCTTGAGCAAAACTAGACGCACTAAAACCAAGAATACAAAGCGACAAGGTGAGTTTTTTCAACTGCATGAGCATAGGAGAATCCAGAATTTTTTAAATTTTAAACAGTTATAAGCTAAACATCTTAAGAAATTCTGAACAAAATTTATAGTAAAGTTTTGAAAAAAGAGCCGTTTATTTCAACGGCTTTTGTAATGATTTGAACATGTCTAGCTTAAAATCAATTTAAATAAAAATCTCAGCTTGCATAAATAACTGTGCATAGCCTGAAATTTCGATACGTTGACTGTCCTGAATATCACAAAACAATTTTCCACCGCGCGCTGATGCTTGATAACCGATAAGTTGTGTTTTACCCAGCTTTTCAGCCCATAAAGGCGCTAAACCAGTATGCATTGAACCTGTTACAGGATCTTCATCTATCCCTTTATGCGGGGCAAAATAGCGAGCCACATAATCATAATCGTTTGAAGCTGCGGTAATGGTCACATTATAGCCTGCAGACTCCGCAGTTAATGCGGTACTCACATGATATTGTTCTGCAATTTTTCGGATATTGGGTAAGTTTGGTGTTGCATTTATCACGTCTTGTGCAGATTCACAAACTAGAATATAAGCTTGCGCATTGAGGTAGACTTCTTTAAAAGGCTGATCAATGACATGATTCAATAACTCAGGATAATCGATCACTCTTTGTGGCTGGCGAATCGGGAAATTCATCTGGATCTTTCCATCCTCAGCTTGCTGGATGATAAAAATACCCAAATCTTTAACATGAAAATGAATCGTCTTCGCTTGGCTATAGTCTTTAAATAAAACAAAAGCTGAAGCTAAGGTTGCATGTCCACAAAAATCGACTTCAACCTGTGGGGTAAACCAGCGAATTTGATAATTTTCATCATCAATGCGTTTTACAAAAGCAGTTTCTGCCAAATTATTTTCTAAGGCAATATTTTGCATCAAAGCATCATCCAGCCAGTCATCTAAGACCAATACAGCAGCAGGATTGCCCTTAAACAATTGTTGTGTAAAAGCATCAACTTGGTACATTTTCATTGTCAAAACTCCTCATTTTAATCTATTCTAAGTGATACTAAAAATGATTACAGATACAGTCTATGTTTTAAAATGGTTACAGTTAAAACTCTAGCTTGATCGTATTGACCATTCAAAATACACCTGTTTTATAGATTCATTTGAAGTTTATAACCTTTCCTAGATCAATAATTATGGAATAAGCACGATGAAAATAAGCATAAAACTCCGAAGCGTCGTTATAAGTAGCCTAATCCTATGTTCTCCACTGACTTTTGCAGCCGATACCATTTGGATTGCTGGAAGCACACATAAAGGGACAGTTACCGTACCGATAGAGAATGGCCCTAATGTGGTTTGGAAATGCGATGGTACTGTATGTCGGATGTCTGGTCCTTGGGGCAATCAACTTTCAATAGACTCATGTCAAAGTTTGGTCTCCCGAATTGGGAAAATCACCTTCTATAAAAATTCTGCTGGAAAAATTTGGACAAAAAATTCAAAAGAATTGGCTGAGTGCAACCAAGCAGCAAAGTAGAACATTTTAGCGCCAGCAGGCCATCATATTTATCAGAAATGTGATCGTGATAAACTGCTATTTATAGTCGTGAATACTTTGCCTTGTTTTAATGAATCAGCGTTTAATTAATATGCATTTAATGAATCAGAGTTTGACTGATAAACTTTAGTTGAAAAAAAACACCTAAATGTAATTTAGGTGTTTTTTATGGCATTTAAATAATATAGAAAAATAGGTTAACTATGTTTTAACTCTTCTCTCTCATCTGAAAGCAAAATGCTTTGATCTGTCTGCCCCATCAATTGACTGGTCACAACACCTGCAGTCATCGAACCATCAACATTTAACGCAGTACGCACCATATCAATCAAAGGTTCAATGGAAATCAGCAAAGCCACCAAAGTCACAGGTAAACCCATAATCGGTAAAACAATCAGTGCAGCAAAGGTTGCACCACCACCGACACCTGCAACGCCAATTGAACTTAAAGTCACCACGCAAGCTAAAGTTAAAATCCAGATCGGATCAAGTGGATTAATCCCCACTGTTGGGGCAACCATCACCGCAAGCATTGCTGGATATAAACCCGCACAACCATTTTGCCCAATCGTTGTACCAAATGAAGCAGAAAAGCTGGCAATAGACTCAGGCACACCCAAACGGCGAGTTTGTGCTTCAATATTTAATGGAATACTTGCCGCACTCGAACGGCTGGTAAAAGCAAAGGTTAATACAGGTAAAACCTTTTTAAAGAATCGGATTGGATTAACGCCTGTCAGCAGCAATACAATTGCATGTACTGCAAACATGATAGCTAGACCCAGATAAGAGGCAACCAAGAAACCACCGAGATTAACAATGTCAGCGGCTTTAGAACTTGCCACGACTTTCGTAATCAAGGCAAATACACCATAAGGTGTAAGTGTCATCACCAATCGAACTAACTTCATCACCCACGCTTGCAAAGTATCAATTGCAGTGACGATACGTTGGCCTTTTTCGGCATCATCTCTGATCAGGTTAAGCCCTGCCAAACCGAGCATCGTAGCAAAGATCACCACACTAATGATTGAGGTTGGATGTGCCCCAGTGAGTTCAGCAAATGGATTTGTCGGCAAAAAAGATAAAATAAAATCAGGTACATTTAAGTCTGTGACTTTACCAATATATTCAGATTGAATTGCTTCAAGACGAGCTGTTTCCTGTGTCCCCTGTACAAGACCAGCCGCACTTAATCCAAATAGATTGACCACAAACACGCCAACCAAAGCGGCAATAAACGTGGTGATTAATAATGTACCAATACTAAAAATACTAATCTTGCCTAATGAGGATGCATTATGTAACTTAATCACAGCACTCAGGATCGAGACCAGCACTAATGGCATCACCACCATTTGCAAAAGCTTAACATAACCATTTCCAACGATATTAAACCATTGAATAGACTCGGTTAAAATTTCAGAATTTGTACCATAAACCCAATGTAATCCTAGCCCAAATACCACACCTAAACATAAACCGGCAAACACTTTTTTAGCCAGACTCCAATCTGTCTTTCTGGTTTGCATCAGCAGTATGATCAAGGCAATGAATATGACAATATTCAAAATGAGCGTATAGTTCATTCGAGTTCCAATAGTTTTGATCGTTTTATTATAAGCTTATTGTGAAATATCCAATAGTCTTTAGCATTTTTTGATATTTAAGTGTTGTTTTCTCAACATGCACTATTAATAATAAAAACATCACTTTAGCGCACTCATGAATTTTTTGTATAAGCTTATACAAATAAAGACTAACACCCAGAATATAGGCCATCTCATGAATTCACACATCCAAACTGTTGAACTTTCTAAGGCTTATCGCCTATTAAATCACGGTCCAACCGTGCTTGTCTCAGCCCAGTATAAAAACGAAAAAAATGTCATGGCAGCAGCTTGGGCTTGTGCATTAGAACTTGTGCCTGCCAAAGTGAGTGTGGTTCTAGACAAAAGTACAAAAACTCGTGAATTAGTTGAAAAGTCAGGGCATTTCATCCTACAGGTACCGACACTCAAACAACTTAAACTGGTACAACAATTAGGCTCAATCAGTCAGTTTAATGACCCTGAAAAACTCTCACACTGCCATACGCCACTTTTCCAATTTGAGGGATTTCAGCTCCCTGCGGTTGAAGGCTGCGCTGCATGGTTGATCTGTGAACTGATTCCTGAACCGCATAATCAACAAAGCCATGATTTATTTATAGGCAAAGTCGTCGCTGCGTATGCGGATGATCGTGTATTTCGCAATGGCCACTGGTATTACCATGAAGTTGGCGCTGAATGGAAAAGCCTACATCATGTTGCAGGTGGACATTACTATACGATCGGAGACCCTGTAGATGCCAATCTATAGGCTTAATCCTTACGAAATTTGCTTGTCGATGGGCCAATCTGTTCTAAATCACGTTTAATTCATAATTGTTCAATGATCTAAACAGACTGAGCCCTTGATATTAATCATACCTATCGCAGAACAAGCTCCGATTTTACCAACTGGTTAGGTTATGTGAATAAGCCCTGATTATTCCCAAACTAAATACTGATTATTTATTGTCATTTTTTTAAATTCACCTTAAGGTGAATTAACGGAAAATGGATAATCTGCACAATGACCAGGATCGGATCGAATAAAATTCAGCTGAGTATTTTTCTATGTCTGTGTATGTGTTTAGGCATTGGCATTCTCCGATTTTCCTATACTGCATTATTGCCCTCTACCCGTCTTGCTTATCATTGGGACTCCAGTTTTGCCAGTATATTAAGCAGTGCAAATTTGTTGGGGTATTTAATTGGTGCATTTTGGGCAATGAAATTGCCTCAAAACTTTACCATGCCTCGATATATCATTTTGGCTGCATTTTCTGGAACGGTGAGTTTACTCAGTTGTGCTTTTTCAGGCCTTCCTGAAAGCTGGTATGTCTTTTGGCGTGTCATTTCTGGCATCAGTGGTGGCTTATTGATGATTCTAGCACCCAGTATCGTTGCACATTGCAGCAAAGCTGAAGAACGTTTAACCATCAACTTCATTGGCTTTAGTGGTATTGGCATCGGAGTATTATTGGCAACCCTGTTTTTGCCTTATCTCGACAGAATCAACACACAATCTGCATGGATGATTTTATTTGCATTCTCTGCTGTCATTTGTTTGATCATCGTTTATTTACTCAATCTATTTAAAGATCATCTAGATCATATCAGCGTAGCAAACAATCAGACGGGGACAGTCAATGGCATGTATTTTAGTTTGCTGATTGTTTATGCTTCTAGCGCTTTTGCCTATGTTCCCCACTCATTGTTTTGGATTGATTATCTTAAAAACACCCTACATCTTAATCTATATCTAATTAACTTGAATTGGATTTTGTATGGTTCAGGCAGTGCCTTAGGTGCAATCAGTGCTTACTTACTGGCACGAAAATTTGGAAATTTTACCGCATTAAAAATATTATATAGCCTGTATGTCTTGGCGATCTTTATTGCGATTTTTTCAACCCATCCAATCCTTACCTATACCTCATCCTTTTTTACAGGTTTGCTTAATCCTGCTGTGGTTTTCCTTACTTCATATACCATTTTACATCTTTATCATGTGGCCTATAAAAAACTATGGAGCATAGCAACATTAGCTTTTGCTGTAACTCAATTGGTTGGTGGAATCTGTTTTAGTAGCTTGCAACATTGGGGTGTTTCCTATCATCAGCAATTTATACTTGCCTCAGGTGTACTCGCTGTAGGTACAGCACAATTTTTTATCTATTCTATAACCCATCAAACACAACTGCATAAAAGCTAAAATAAATGATCATGTTGCGTGAATCATATTGCTATTAAAAACTTCTCCTCCCCTTCGAAAAAGATCAGGATGAGGGTGCTTTATCTTAATCTATGCTTTAAAAAAGGACAGATGAAAGAAGCCTAGTGCTTCGTTTTAGAATCGCGCCAATCTAAACACGCTAAGCTTTATCCACCGTAAAATAATCGGCTTTGCACAAAGAAATAATTTAAATATCAACCTCAAACACATAAGTTTTAGCTTTCACTTAAAGCACTTTTCTCACAGTTATTGACCATTTGGCATATAAATTGCTCTTTGTAATGCAGGGATGGCAAAGTCATAAAGGTTTTAAGATGAATACTGAAATTAAAAAAATTCAACCTGAAGATGAAGTTTTAAGTGCGGGAAAGAACCTGACATTTGGTTTACAGCATGTACTCACCATGTATGGTGGTCTGATTGCAGCACCTTTGGTCGTAGGTACGGCGATTGGTCTAAATGCAGCTGAAATTGCCTTATTAATTACAGCATCTATTCTTGTGGGTGGTTTGGCAACATTACTACAAACGCTTGGACTAAAGTGGTTTGGTGCAAAACTTCCAATTGTACAAGGCACTTCATTTGCTGCTGTCGCGAGCATGATCGCGATTGGTACAACTGGGGGAAATATTCAAACGATTTTCGGTGCGGTGATTGTCAGTTCTATTTTCGGGATATTGATTACCCCCTTTTTCTCAAAAATAGTACGTTTCTTTCCACCGATTGTGACGGGTTCAATTATTACCATTATTGGAATTTCACTTTTACCTGTTGCAATCCGCTGGATTATGGGCGGTAACCCTAAAGCACCCGAATGGGGCTCCCTAGAAAATATAGGGATTGCAGCCTTTACCCTCGGTGTACTACTTGTGGTGAGTCGCTTTGGTTCAGCTACAATGGCGCGCCTAGGCGTACTCATTTCAATTATTGTTGGTGCAATTTTTACCATCCTGCTTGGTGTTGCCGACTTTTCAAAAGTGGGCAATGGTGATTTATTTGCTTTCCCACATCTATTTGCTTTTGGTCTACCCAGCTTTGAAATGTCCGCGATCTTAACCATATGTATTGTGACCATCGTAATCCTTACTGAAACAACAGCCAGCCTTTTAGCGATTGGTGAAATTGTTGATACAAAAATGGATAGTCATCGTTTGGCAGATGGTTTAAGAGCAGACATGCTATCTTCTGCGATTGCGCCATTATTTGGTTCATTTATGCAATGTGCTTTTGTTCAAAACGTAGGACTGGTTGCCATTTCAGGTGTTAAAAGTCGTTTTGTCGTAGCAACAGGTGGTGCTATTTTAGTTGTACTGGGTTTATTACCGATTTTCGGACGCTTAATTGCTGCGATTCCGATGCCTGTTTTAGGTGGCGCAGGTATTGTTTTATTTGGTAGCGTTGCAGCAAGCGGTATTCGTACATTATCTAAAGTGGATTATCAAACCCAATCCAATCTTATCATTGTTGCTGTGTCGATCTGCGTCGGCTTAATTCCTTTAATCAGCCCTGATTTCTTTCATGCATTTCCCAAAGTATTCCAAACTTTATTTCATTCAGGAATAAGTGCGACATGTATAGCAGCAGTATTACTCAATATTTTCTTTAATCACCTTTCATTTGGTAAAAAAACTGTTGGATCTTCGGTCAAAAATGTACAAACGGCTATACATTGAGATAAAAAAAGCAGAGCTTTAATAAAAGCTCTGCTTTTTTAGATTGTTAAATTCGATAAATTGGTAAGCATCTAGCAAATAACCACTATTTCTATCTGACAACTACACGTTTTATTGTGTCTATTAAATTAATTTTAAACGACTATTATATAAAGATATTAATTATCCTTATACGCCGATTTTCTACGATCTATATAAGAATTAATTAAATATTTATTAATAATAAAATCTTCATATCCCCTTACATCTTTTATCTGCTCATCAATCATGACCAATGTATAACTATAAGGTGATTCTAAATATTTAATAAAAACGATAGGCGTATTTATTAATTGAGAATCATAGATATATGTAGAATCAAACCAACCTAAGCCATCTTCATAATCTTGAATAAATGGACTTCCCCACAGCTTACAAAATTCTTTGATGTCTAAATCAGTACAGATAATCGTTTGATCATTTCCACTTGGCCAAAATGATTCTGCCATATCAACATCCTATTTTTGACTATACATCTAACGGCAACTTTATCGCCAACATTTTTTACTCTAGGGTTCGGAGAAAACTATAAGGCTCTTCCATCCAATCCGCTCCATTTGGTTTTACAGGGGAATAGAATTCAAATCTACTTCTTAAGGTCTTCAATTAATACCAATAAGTCAGATTTTAATTGATCATAATCTACAGTCTTAGGTACCCTAAACAATGGATTGTTTATACGCTCAATAAACAAGGAACAATAGAGATCTCTTAATTGGTTGATTGAAAGTTTCTCTATCTCTAAAGGATTGATTAAAATTTTAAAAATTAAAGTAGTTTGAGTATTACCATCAATATCCTTTGATCTTTCTAAATTTTTCATTTGATTAAATCTGGCTAAATTTATTTCAACCTCCTCATAAATTCTAATAACCATGAAAAGAGCTAAAACAAAATTCCCGCCATAGGAGTTATTAGATAAAGCCTTCCAGTTTTTATCTTCAAAATAACGATTTAATTTATGAAGTTTTTCAAAATAAGGTTCTATTCCTGTTACGGATGTAGCACCAATCCTTATTCCCATTATGACACCTATTTATAAAATTGATTAATTTTATATTTTTTAAAAAATTAAGGTGAATTAAGATGTTAAACTGTCATTTTTTCAGGAATATTCCAGCTTTTCTTAGAAACGATAATTGAACAAGATTCCTGAAAATCAGTCCAGCTATACTCAACAACTAAATCATCATTAAAACATCTAAATGTAGCAACTGCATGATCTCCATAATATGGGCCAATATAGATTAATTTGGATTTATTTAGACAGCTAATATTAGCTTTTGGAATGTTTTCAAACGCTTTATGTAAATCATCCTGAATTGATATATCAGAACAGTTTCGCAAGACCATGTTTTTATTATTTATTTCTTCACCAAGATACAAAGCTTTGAAATACTTTTTGTATTTCAAGTATGTTTGAAAATTACCTTGTAAATCAAAAATAAAAAACAGCATTAACAATGAAAAAAAAGCTACGATATAACTCATTTTCTTCATATTTTCACCATATTTAAAATAAACAAATAATTTTTAAATAGGCAATAATCTTATCTAAAAAATACTACCTTTTTATAATAAATCTTTTCCATAAGTAAACTTTAAAAAATATACATTATACTTTACTATAATCTAGCTTTTATTTTACATAAACGCCAGAATCTTAATTTTAGGCCATCTCATCTAATGACTAGAAAAACGTTTGCCTGCATTATTTACCATACAAATCTTGCTCTACTCTTAAGTACATTCATCCAGTAATTATTGTTATTAACAAATAGCTCCTTAATTGGCCAATCAGGTGCTGTTTCTATTTTTTGTAATAAATTTTGTGTTAAACCAAAGTAATCATCCTCATCATTCCTTAATACCGAACACAAGCCTACCGCATCATCATTGCTTACTGGTAACTTTATCCCATCAATTAATGCTTGAATATGACCAATATACTCAATACTTTTTGGATCCTTCACCGCATCTTCGGACTTTGGAAATACGCCAAGTTTTATTAAATTTTCAACAGCAATTTGCATAACCAAACCTCTCATTATTTAATTATATTCTTAGTCAAAAGTATATTGAGTTTTTCCCTTATTTATTTTAATTTAAGTTTTACATATTTATATAAAAAGCAGAGCTTTAATAAAAGCTCTGCTTTTTTACTTACCACGCTCTATTTAACCGCCAAGAAAAGCAAATGACTGCATGCTTCTCTTAAAACCATTATTTTGTGGTTGGCATATGCTTTTTAATAAAGGCAACCAATTCAGGATTCTTTTCAACAATCGCTTGAGTATGACTCGCATCTTTCACAGGCAAGAACGTTACATCTGTGCCCATATCTTTTAAACGTTGTTGCAATCCTTCCGTCACAGGATAAGGTACTGCCATATCAGCAGTTCCCTGAATAATCATCACAGGACTATTAATTTTTTTGGTTGCAGGTTGGTTCTCAGCTAAGAATTTTTTTACCGTCGGATTTTCTTGGAAATTATCGACCAATCCAGGATAGTCTAAAACAGTTTTTCCGCCATTCCTAACGATATAATCACGGATATCATCAGCAAATTTATTATGCAATTCATCTAGACATAAGCCATTTTCGCCCGTTGAACCTTCCGCAAATTCTGCAATATTTTTTGAACGATCTTTGAAAACTTCTCGATAATTAAACTTAGGTTCATAAGCAGTCACACCAACTGTGGTATAAGCAGCATATGCCAATAATTCAGCATAAACTTCAACAGCAGTCCCTATTGGGGCTGTTCCAGCTTGTTCTTTTTGAAGGATATCTCGAATTGCTTGTGGCGCAACGACAGAAATAATATAACCCAAACTTGAGGCAGGTGCGCCTGCGACAGCACCTTTATAATTGGCATCACTATTGGAAAGCTCAGCGGTTCCTAAAGAACCATGCCCACCCTGCGATTGGCCGACAGACATCCATTGACCATTGATCTGATTACCATAGCGCTCTTTATATGCTTTCACTGCATAAATCGCTGAATTTGCTTCACTCTTTAAATTTAAATACGGATGCATACCCGGTGTACCCAAGCCTTCATAGTCTGGGGCAATAATCACATAACCCTCATTTAACAGGCTTTGCGCCATATTTTTAAATCGCGGATTAAATTTATTTCGACTTGGCGCACAACTATCACCCACACCCACTGTACCATGCTCCCAAACCACAACTTTCCAACCATCAGTAGGTCGTGTTGTTTTGGGAATGAAAACCATTGCTGTGGCTTTTTTGGTTTCACCGAGTACATTCGGCATATTATAAGTCATGACTTTGACTGATGTAGCCTCATTGATTACATCTGAATTATATGTATTTTCAGATACATAATTCTTATTTGAACCCCAGTTATTCCAGTTATTATCGTCATCATTACATGCAGTTAAAAATAATACTGAACCGCAGGTCATTGCCAATAATGTTCGTTTAAATAATGTTTTCATTCAAATTCCTCAGTTTTTATTGTTTGAACAACTCCGTGTTCAAGCTACTAATTAAACATAAAAAAATGTATCTTGCTAGGATACTTTTAACCAAATAGTAAAATAATATATAGATACAAATGCTTATCTTTAATTTAAATTCACTTAAACCAAATTCATGCAATAGAAACACCAGCATCAGTCATTAAACCATCCCACGGATTACGCAGAAATACATCATTATGGATCATAGAAATAGCTCAAAAAAATGTGCTCTCGAATGCCAGTTGAGAGAAACAGCGATCATGCTTTATAAATAGCCTTGATCAAAAGCCAATCAAATCTTCTATAAAAGTGTATAAATGAACATATATAAATACAAAAAAGCAGAGCTTCGATGGAAACTCTGCTTTTTATAAAAGGTCACTGACAATTTTAACTATAGATAAAACCAAGTGATTTGATGATTTTCTAAAAACACTTATTTCGTAGTTGGCATATGTTTTTTAATAAACTCAACCAGTTCAGTATTCTTCGCTATAATCGCTCCAGTATGAGTTGCATCTTTCACAGCTAAGAATGTGACATCTGTTCCCATTGCTTTTAAGTCTTTTTGTAATTTATCTGTGACTGTATAAGGCACAGAGGTATCAGCAGTTCCCTGAATAATCATCACAGGTGTATTAATTCTTTTCGTTGCAGGTTGATTATCTTCCAAGAATTTTTTCAAGGTCGGATTCTCTTGGAAATTATCGATTAATCCTGGATAATCTAAAACGGTTTTACCTGCATTCTTAGCGGTATAGTCATTAATATCATCGACAAATTTTTTCTGTAAATCAACAAAGCATAAACCGTTCTCCCCCGTTGAACCTTCTGCTAATGCGACAATACTTTTTGAACGCTCTTTAAAAACATCTCGATAGTTAAACTTAGGCTCATAAGCGGTCACACCAACAACGGCAAAAGATGTATAGGTCAATAACGTAGCATAAACTCCAGCTGCAGTGCCTACTGGTTTTTCCCCTTTTTGCTCTTCTAGGAGAATATTTTGAATCGCTTTCGGTGCAACATCAGCAATAATCTGCCCCAAACTTGAGGCAGGTGCGCCTGCCACAGCACCCTTATAGTTGGAATCAGTATTGGAAAACTCTGCCGTACCTAAAGACGCTTGTCCGCCCTGAGATTGTCCTACCGACATCCACTGACCATTGATTTGATTACCATAACGCTCTTTATATGCTTTCACCGCATAAATTGCTGAATTTGCTTCACTCTTTAGATTTAAATACGGGTGCATACCCGGTGTCCCCAAGCCTTCATAATCAGGGGCGAGAATCACATAACCTTCTTTTAATAAACTCTCTGCCATCGGTTTAAATCGATCATTAATTTCATTTCTACTCGGTGCGCAACTATCACCCACACCTACAGTACCATGCTCCCAAACCACTACCTTCCAACCATCAGTAGGTCTCTTGGTTTTTGGAACAAAAACCATTGCTGTAGCTTTCTTAGTTCCACCGAGTACATAGGGCATATTATAGGTCATGACTTTGATTGATTCAGCCTCAGGCATGCGACCTAAATTATAGGTACTCTCAGACACATAATCTTTATTTGAACCCCAGTTATCCTTGTTATCATCATCATTACATGCAGCTAAGAATAATGCTGAACCGCAGGTCATTGCCAATAGGGTTTGTTTAAATATTGCTTTCATTACAAATTCCTCAATTTTTTTATTGTTTGAACAGCTCCGTGTTCACCCTTAATTAAGCATAAATAAATGCGTCTTGCTACAATATTTTTTAACAAAACAGAGGAATATCTCACATTTATAAATTATTATTTTTCTTTATCTAGTGAAATTTCATCAATATTTCGTATTATTATAAATACAGATGAAATTTCAAAAGTGGTTTATTTTAATAATTTAAATTCAAAATAATGCAATAAAAATGCCGACAAAGATAATTAAACCGACCCAACGGTTATGTCTAAATGCCCAAAAGCATAATTGTGGATCTCGCGCTTTGGTTTTAGACCATTGGTAAATAAAATCAGCAACAACCAATAACAATGCAATCAAGCCAAATGGAATCAATATATTTTCTAAATACAATGCTGTACCAATCAACAATACACTGGTCAATTGCAATAAAGAGATAATCTGAATATCGTATTTTCCAAAAAGAATAGCAGTTGATTTCACGCCAATTTTTAAATCATATTCACGATCTGTAATTGCATATTGGGTATCATATGCCACCGTCCATGCTAAATTGCCAAAATAAAGCAACCAACAGGTCCAGTCTAAAGGTTTTCCCATTGCGGTAAACGACATCGGAATACCCCAAGAAAATGCCATCCCTAAGACCACTTGTGGTAAATGGGTATAACGCTTCATAAAGGGATAAATAAAGGCGAGGACTAAACCTGCAAGCGCACAGTAAAAAGTTGCAATCGGTAAGAAAAATAAAGTACACGCACTGGCGGCCACCAAACCAATGAACACCCAAATCGCTTCTTTGGCTGAGATCACCCCAGTAGCCAGAGGGCGATTTTTAGTTCGTTCTACATGTGCATCCACTTTACGATCAGCAAAATCATTGATCGCACAACCGGCTGCGCGCATAAAAATTGTCCCCAAGACCATTGCAACCAGTGTCACAATATCGGGGATACCTTCTGCAGCAATCCATAATGCCCACATGGTCGGCCATAAAACCAATTCTGTCCCAACTGGTTTATCAAAACGACACAGATAATAATAAGCTTCTAACCGTTGTTGCCAAGTGGTGTGTTGCGCGATCGACATGACAGTCCTTCAATACTCTATTTTGAAATATGCTGTTGTTGCAAAAATTGCTCAAAGGCAGGTAGAAAAGTCTCTTGAACAATAAATTTACAACCATGCCAAGTATAACAACTTTGACGTGTCCAACCTTCTGCTAATTTTAAAACACGCCGTTCACACAGCGGATTGGTACGTTGAAATAAAAATTTTCCGATCGGTTTGGTTCGAATATGCTTAAATAAACGTGCTTTGCCATGGATACTAAGAATAGGAAAAATACTTTTTGCTTTTACCCAAGGTTGTTCATCGCAACCAAATAAGTAACTTTCACGTACCCATGAGGTATGTTGCTGTGGCATCAGCATCCATTGACTATCCAGCACACTCATTCTTTGATAATGCTCTTGAATCGGTTGAACTTTAAAAACACCACCCGCGACATCAGTTAACTGCTGAGTCAGTGAACCTTGTGCATACAACCATGTTTTTAATTCAGGAGGAAACTTCTTATCCCGTATTGTGCATGATTGTTTCAATGTTCAGCCCTTCAAATTTTGGATGACTTAGTGTAACTGAAATTTCTTGTTTTGTTTAAATTGATCGTCTGAATCCTAAAATTGAATGAACAATCCATCAAAAATAAAAACAGGGAAACGAGAGATTCAAGTGAAAATTAAGATAACTTTATTTCATCAACTTCGCACCAACTGGTTTTCTCTTTTAATCACTATTTTGATTTGTATCACTTTCTGCTACATTTTAAATATTAACACTGATCTCAGGTATTTTAGGGCCTCGCATAATGAATATAAAAACAGCACTACAACTCAGCATTTTATGCATTCCTTCAACATATAGCTTTGCACTTAACTTATCCAATTCACCGATTCAACAAGTCACACTGTATCCTACACTGGCAAAAATTGAACGAACCATTCCTGTACAAGCAGGAGAACAACTTGTCACATTGAATGGTCTTGCGGCAAACTTCAATATCGATCAACTGCAATATCAAAGTAGTAATATTGAAGTCAATGCGGTTTCTCATACAGATAGCGCACTGGATAAACCTGCTGGAAATGAGTCTTCTCAATTGCGCAATAATATAGAGGATATTAAAAAGAAAATTTCTGAACAAAACTCAATTATTCAAGCGGCTGAATTACAAAATAAGTTTTTAGAAAATGTCATTAAAGGCTCTGCGCCAAAAGTACGCAAACAAGCCTATGAGGCCTTTATTGCCATTGATCAAGCCAAGGCAGAAAAAGAAAAGTTACAACAACGTTTACAAGAACTTGAACAAGACTTAAATGCCATTGGCGACAGCGAGTTTAACCAACGTACACTTAAGTTTTATGTCAATGCCCCGCAACGTGGTGAAATTAAAATTAGCTATATGGTGCCTTATGCACGTTGGCAACCGATATATAAAGCCGAATTAAATACCCAAACCAAGCAAATTAAACTCACCCGTATGGCAATGATTGCACAAAAAACTGGTGAAGACTGGAACAATGTTAAATTGGCATTGTTCACAGCAACACCGCAAAACTACGTTCAACAAGTGCAGCCACAACAATGGTGGGTCAACTATTATGAACCAGAACCTGTACGACCAATTTATCCCGTTGCACCAGCGCCTATGGCTTTAGCTGAAGTCAGTTATGATGAAAAGTCGATAGCTAAGGCCAAAAAAGCCCCGCCTCAATTTCCACAATTTCAAGCGGCTGATTTAAATTTTAGTACTGAATTCCGTTCAGAAACCAAAGCCTCCATTCCCAGCAGCCAACAGCAAATCTTTTTACCTTTAAGTACAGAACAATATGCCGCAAAACTTTCAGTTTGGGCAATTCCTAAGCAAAGCACTCAAGCGACAATTAACGCTGAAATTTCAAAACTTGATCAAAATTGGCCTTCTGGGACTGTAAAACTATATCGTGATGGCGACTATATTGGGCAAAGAGCTTGGAGCAATAGCGCAGATGAAGCACTTCAAATGAGCTTTGGTACAGATGATCAAATTCAAATTAAAGTGACTGATTTAACCGATAAGAAAAATCCAGTCAAAGGTACTCAATCTGAAACCATCCGAAAACAGCAATATTCAGTGCAAAACTTACATAGCTACCCAATTCAAGTTACGATTTTTGAAGCTGAACCACAAAGCCAGAACGGTAAACTCAGCACACAATCGACCTATAATATTCCACCGACTGCAACACAATGGAATGGGCAACCCAATATCAACCAATGGCAAATTGATTTAAATCCAAAGCAGATTTATAAATTAGATATTCAGCATCAATTTAAGTATCCAAGCAAAGGAAGAACTTCAGGTTTTTAACTTTTGTTTTTTATATAAAATTTAGCCCAGTAATGACTGGGCTTTATTTAAACAGGTAAATTTTATCTCTTAAATTCTATTAGAGATAATCGCCTTCTCTTTCAGGCTGATACACTATTTTTTCAATTTTAACTTTCATCAAATGACCATCAGGCTGTGGCCATTCAATTTCCTGTCCTTCAGCCAAGCCAAGAATTGCAGTACCTACAGGTGCAACCACATTGACCTGCCCTGCCTCACCACGAAAATCATGCGGATAGACCAAGGTAATTTCTGTTGCTTCCGTTGAGGGTGCTATGGTGATTAAAACCTTTGCATTCATGGTCACCACATTGGGCGGCATATCTTGAGGCGCAACCACATCTGCTCGTGCCAATTCCTCTTCTAAATGTTGCATCGTCACAGTCAATTTCGACTGATGTTCCAACATCGTTTCTAAGCGATGTAAATCTTGTTCTGAAATAATAATATTTGGTTTACTAGCCATGTGCCTAATTCCTTCGATCTTTCACATCATTTGGGTATAGCAGCGATGTTTATAATAGGTCTGTTGACATTTCATAAATGAATTAAGCCACAAGCCGAAAATTACAGCATGTAACCTATATGTCGGAAACGTGAAACGAAGTATCAATAAACTCCCATAATCTACTTCTTTTATAACAGATATTTACTTCGGTGTTTAAGCTTTTCAACTTATTCAACAACCATAAAAAAAGCCCCCTTGAGAGGAGGCCTTCTCAAGTTAATGCTTATTTAGCATAAACGGGGAATTTTGCACAGACTGTTTCAACTTTTGCTTTCACCGCATTGATAACAGCTTCATCACCTTTTGCATCGAGGATATCCGCAATCCAACCAGCCAAGTCGCGAACTTCAGCTTCACCAAAACCACGTGTTGTTACTGCTGGCGTACCGATACGGATACCTGAAGTAACAAATGGAGAACGTGGATCATTTGGTACAGCATTTTTGTTTACAGTAATATGAGCAGCGCCTAACCAAGCATCAGCATCTTTACCTGTCACATCTTGCTTAATTAAAGACAACAAGAATAAATGGTTTTCTGTACCACCAGATACAACATCATAACCACGTGAAATCAATACTTCAGCCATCGCTTTAGCATTTACAACCACTTGTTTTTGATATTCTTTGTATTCAGGCATCATTGCTTCTTTAAAGCAAATTGCTTTTGCTGCTATAGCATGAACCAATGGACCACCTTGGTTACCTGGGAATACAGCAGATTGAAGCTTTTTCTCAATTTCTTCGTTTGCTTTTGCAAGGATTAAACCAGAACGTGGGCCACGCAAAGTTTTGTGCGTAGTCGTGGTTGTTACATCAGCAATTTGAACTGGGCTTGGGTATACACCTGCGGCAACTAGACCAGCAACGTGAGCCATATCTACAAATAAATAAGCACCAACTTTATCCGCAATTTCACGGAAACGTTGCCAATCTACAATTTGGCTATATGCAGAGAAACCTGCAACGATCATACGTGGTTTATGCTCTATAGCTAAACGCTCAACTTCTTCGTAATCAATTTCACCAGTTTCTACGTTTAAACCATATTGAACAGCATTATATGATTTACCAGAGAAGTTGACTTTAGCACCATGGGTCAAATGACCACCATGTGCCAAGCTCATACCTAAAACAGTATCGCCTGGGTTGAGTAAAGCAAGATAAACTGCTGAGTTTGCTTGAGAACCTGCGTGTGGCTGAACATTTGCATAGTCAGCACCAAATAATGCTTTAGCACGATCGATCGCCAATTGTTCGATCACATCAACATATTCACAACCGCCATAATAGCGCTTGCCAGGGTAACCTTCCGCATATTTGTTAGTGAGTTTTGACCCTTGTGCTTCCATAACAGCTGGTGAGCAATAGTTTTCAGATGCGATTAACTCAATATGAGCTTCTTGACGGGCATCTTCTTGAGTGATTGCTTGAGCAATTTCTGGATCAAATTCAGAAATAGAGATATTGGCGAACATTAGCGAGGTCCTATGAATTAGGGCTTTTAAGCCGTGCTAAGATTGCGCGTATTGTAGCATGAAGTTTGTAATTAAACAGAATCAAGTTTGCTCCGTTTTAAATAAAAATGGCTCATGTTGAAAACATAAGCCATTTGCTCAAATCTACAATTTAAAATAGTTATTGTGCTGCAAACATTCCTTTTACATCAGCCACAATATTGTCGATATTTTCAGAATAGGCTTTACCATGATCCCAAGTTGGTTCGGTAATGTAATGCACCTGCGTCGCCAGTGCTTTCGCCGTACCATATAAGGTATCTGTTGCTGCTTTCGGTACAGTGGTATCAGCGCCACCTTGATAGATGATGATAGGTGTTTTAACTTGAACTTGTAGAGGTTGCGAATCTTTCTCTAAGAAAGTTTTAACGGCTGGTAACGACATAAAGGTATCTGTTTTTCTTGGATAATTTTTCAATGATCCATTGATTGCAACATACTGTCCCATTGCTCCCCCGAACTTATCGCCTAGTTGAGAAGAACAAACAGATTCTGCTTGTTTAGCAATCGCATCAGTCGGCACTTTAAAGACTTGGCTATAGTCTAAAGTTGGGTTTGCATTACGTAAGCCTGCCGCGATCAGAGCGGTAAACGTATCTAAAGATGCATAAACTGGAATCTGTTGAACAGGCGTTGCATTTGCCACACTAGATTCTCCAGCATTTAGAATCAAATTCAGTTGTGACGCAGGTGCAACAGCAACCGTACCTTTATAGTCTAAATTTGCACGATCAGCATATTGTGCAGCACCTAAAGCAGCTTGACCACCTTGCGAGTGTCCAACAGTCACCCATTGTTTCGATGCTTTGTTACCTAACCAATTACGGGTTGCAACCACAGCATCTGTAATCGAGTAACCTTCACTTTTTACATTTAAGAATGGATGGAGTTCAGTTCCACTCGGCTCGCCTAAACCTTCATAGTCTGGTGCAACAACCACATAGCCTTCCGCAAGGAATTTAGAAATCATTTTTTTAATATCAGCATTGGTCTCATTACGGCTTGGCGCACATACATCAGCGACACCGGTTGTACCATGCGCCCAAACCACGATAGGCCAACCTGAAGCTGGTGGTGCAGTTTTAGGCGTAAATACCAATGAGGTTGCTTGTACTTCAGTTCCCTTCACCCCTTTCATCTTATAAGTCATCACCACACTATCAGCCGCCACAGCAGAAAAATCTGTCTTGGTATATGCTATAGGTGTACCAACAACAGGGTTTGCGATAGTGTTTAGATCCGTATTTGAAGGTGATTCATAAGAATTTCCCCCACTACCACCGTTATTACACGCGGATAAAACTAAACCTGAACTTAGAATTAAAATTGATAATGCATTTTTTTTCATGTGACTTATTCCTTAAAGCACAATTTTTTTAAAGTTATATATACGGCTGAGCGCGTATAATTCTTTCATGAATACTTCAAAAAAAAATGTTAGGCAAGTTTTTTTAATCATTATTTAAATTTTCACTTTATTTTTGTCTTATAGCAAATACTTACAATGATGAACGATCTCTATATTAAAAATATTAAATAATACTAATCAAAGGGATAATCAATGACTCAGTCAAAAAAGTTTCTCAATTGATCTTTTTTCTAAGCTTAAAATATAGGGCTAAACGATTTAAAAAATGCCCTTATTATCAGTAATAAGGGCATTTTTACATTGCTACAATTAAGTATTGAACACTCACAAAATTAATCAGCAAGTAGGGCTTTTATATCTTTTAACAAGTTTCCATTTTGAACATGGGTCGCCTGTATATTGACGTGCCTCCAAGTCGGATCAGTTCGGTACTCAATTTTGGTGTTTAAAGCACGTGCCTTCTCCACTAAAGCATCCGTTGCCTGTGGGTATACGATAGTATCCGCTCCCCCTTGATAAATAATAATTGGCGTTTTTACTTGCGTTTGTAGTGGTTGTGAATCCTTATCTAAAAATTGCCTTACAATCGGATTATCTTTATATTCCGCTTTTTTACGCCGTGAAAAGTTGACTAGACGACCAAACAGCCCTTCAGTCCTATTTGTCCGGTCAGTAAAAGCCGCAATTACCCCTGCAAGACAACGTTCTTCTGCTCGTGCAGCAGGGGTATGATAAGGGTCGTTGAATATGTTGGTATAAACAGGCTCGTTTGGATAAAGACTTTTCATCCCCGCACCCATAAAAGAGGTTAAGGCATCTAGCGCCGGATAGCCCATCATTTGCTCAGCTCTAGTTTTATTCGCCAAATCCGTTTCTGTTATGTTTTCAAGCATTTCTAAATTATTTGCTGGCGCCAAAGCAACAGCACCCTTATAGTCCATATTGGCACGCGCCGCATATTCTGCTGCGCCCAATGCGGCATGCCCCCCTTGTGAGACGCCAGCAACAGCCCATTTGTTGGATACTTTATTGCCTAACCAGCTTTTAGTTGCCACCACAGCATCGGTAATTGAATAGGCTGCACTTTTTAAATGCAAAAATGGATGCATTTCCTGACCACCTGGCTCTCCCAAACCTTCATAATCGGGTGCGACTACAACATAGCCTTCTTTAACAAAGCTATCGATCATATCATGAGTAGATCGATCTACGCCAAGAATGGTGGTGGTGATTAATTTCATTCGACTCGGTGCACATTGGTCAATAACACCTGTTGTACCATGTCCCCAAGCTACGATTGGCCAGCCGCCAGCTGGCGGTGCAGTTTTAGGCGTAAATACCAATGCTGTTGCCTGAGTTTCTGTTCCTTTGATGCCTTTCATTTTATAAGTCATCACTACACTGTCTGCAGCATTTGGTGGATTTTCTGCTGCGCTCTGATATGCGCTTGGTGTGCCCACCACTGGGTCTTGAATATTGTTGACATCTACATTTGGCTTATCTTCAGGTGGTTTTTCATCGCCTGGCTTTTCGTCACCCGGTTTTTCATCGCCTGGCTTTTCGTCACCTGGCTTTTCATCTCCTGGTTTTTCGTCACCTGGTTTTTCGTCAGGTGGAATTACATCACCAGGCTTTTCTACAATGGGTTTTTCATCATTTGAACCTGTGGATGAATTATTACTGTTTCCATTGCCACCACAGGCACTTAGCAATAGACCAGATCCAACCAACATTATTGAGATTAAATTTAATTTCATTTGATTCATCCTTGCATATAATAATTTTTATGACTTCAGTGCTAACAAATTCAATTTGCCAACTCTAATTAACGAAGCTCCAGCCACAGGCATAATGAATGTTTATTTTTTTTGCTTACATCACATTGTGCAATTTTTAAGCTGCGCTTCATTATAATTATGCGAGAAATAATATTTAAGCAAGTGGAATTTAATATTTTAAAATTTTAAATTATTTTTAAAATCAATATATTGATATTAAATTCACTGAAATATTGTTGTATTTATAGAATCTCATATTTATTTATTATTTACCCCAAGTGTTATATATCGCATATATTCTGCAAATACTGTGAATTAGGGAGGTGATACAAATATATGTTTGATTTTTTATTTTAAATAAATTCTTATCAACAATCATCGTATAGTTTAAGTTTCAATCAATTCAAGATGATTAATATTTAAACATTGCAGTCACAATATACTAAAAAACAGTTCAGATAATAGCTAAACGATAGAAATAATCAATAACCAAATCAAAACAACGTTTCTTAAGCCATCTTTTTCTAAACTTAAAATATAGTGTTTAACGCTATAATAAACACCCTTATCACTGATAATAAGGGCATTTAAAATTGTTATGGTCAACATTGAACAATTAATTGGCAAGCAAGGTTTTTATATCTGTTAACAGCTGGCCATTTGCTACATTAGCAGCGTATATACTAAAGTGATCCCAAGTCGGATCAGTTCTATAATCAATCTTTGTAGTTAAAGCACGGGCTTGTGCCACCAAGGCATCCGTTGCCTGTGGTATTACAACATTGTCGCTGCCCCCCTGATAAATAATAATCGGGGTTTTAATCAGACTTTGTAGCGGTTGTGAATCCTTTTCCAAAAATTGCTTTACGATTGGATCATTTTTAAAGCCTTCCTGTTTACGCGAAGAATAACCTTTAAGACGCCCTTCATTCTTACTCATATATGCACCTACCTCCCCCAAAAATTGAAAACCCAAGGGGACAAGACAAAGCTTTTCTGCTTGCTCAGCAGTTTTATCAATTGGTGACTTAAATATTTTACTGTATACAGGCTCAGTCGGATAAAGGCTTTTCATCCCCGCCGCCATATAGGACGTTAAGGTATCTAAAACGATATAACCGAATGTTTTAGCGAATGTCCCATCCTCCATGTTCATCAAAGCCATCTCCGACAGTTCCTCAATCAATTTTAGATTATTTGCGGGTGCCAGTGCGACTGCTCCTTTATAATCCATATTGGCACGCGCTGCATATTGTGCTGCACCCAATGCTGCATGACCGCCTTGTGAGTGCCCCGCAACAGCCCACTTATTAGATGCTTTATTGCCTAACCAACTTTTGGTTGCCACCACCGCATCTGTAATCGAATAGGCTTCACTTTTTAAATTTAAAAATGGATGCATCTCCTGCTTACTCGGTTCACCTAGACCTTCATAATCTGGTGCAACCACCACATAGCCTTCTTTAACCAAACTATCGACCATGTTATAGATAGACCTATCTTGTGCACCTAAAAACGAAGTCGTAATTAATTCCTTTGTACTCGGCGCACAATCGTCAGCAACACCTACAGCACCATGTGCCCAAGCCACAATCGGCCAACCACCAGCAGGAGGCGTAGTTTTTGGGGTAAATACCAATGCGGTTGCCTGAGTTTCTGTTCCTTTGATGCCTTGCATTTTATAGGTCATCACCACACTCTCAGCTGCATTTTCTGGACGATTTTTTGGGGAATTTGGCATATATGGTTGGGGTGTATTTACCACTGGATTTTGAATTTTGTTTACATCTACATTGACATTTGGGCTTGTGGATGAAGTATCGCTCTTGTCATCACCACCACAGGCAGTCAAAAATAGAAAGGATCCAGCCAATATGACTGAAAGTAAATTTAATTTCATTTTATTCATCCTTGCATATAATATTTTTTAGTATTTTGAATGAATATTTGATAACAAATTGAATTAACTTAAATCGTCCAAAAGAACTAATTTATTAAAAATTTTTAATAGACTCCTTTCATAAATCACTTTTTACTCAGTTCTAAATTATAAATACCTGCAATCAAATTGAACCTTAAGCCAAGTCTTTCCCCTTTATTTCGATAACACTCTACAAAGATTTTGAAAGTCTTTAATGTACAAAACACATGCTCAATGCCCTTATTCTTTTATCAATTATATGTTTTTAGCAAAGGATCTAATTCACCGCATTTTTTAGTTTTGGACGGTAAAAGCTTAGTGGTATATATAACAGAAATCCCTTGATAACCTTTATCTGCAAGAATGAATGAATTTGTTGGGAATAAATGCAGATGATGCCTGAAAATCTTAAATTTTGCAGAATGAATATTAAACAAAAAGATGAGCGTTTTTTGATTTATGAAAGAAGTTTAATAACCAGACCAAAAAACTATGTTCTTAAAAATTGTTTCCTAAAATTTCAACATGCTTCAAATCCATATAAAAAAGCCTCCTATTTTTCATAATAGGGGCTTTTATGTTGATCTATGTTTTAAAAAAAGACTTATAAAAGCAGCCTATTTTTCGAACTAAAACACTCAAAATTTAATTGGCAAGCAGCGTCTTAACATCTTCCATCAACTGTCCGTTTTCAACATTCACAGTGTATATACTGAAGTGATCCCAAGTTGGATCGGTTCTATAATCAATTTTAGTAGTTAAAGCCCGTGCCTGTGCTACCAAAGCATCTGTTGCCTGTGGTAACACGATAGCATCGCTGCCCCCTTGATAAATAATAATTGGGGTTTTAATCAGACTTTGTAATGGTTGCGAATCCTTGTCTAGAAATTGTCTTACAATTGGATCATTTTTAAAGCCATTCTTTTTACGAGAAGAATAACCTTTTAGACTCCCTTGATTTTTTTCCAGATACTCTGCCATCGGCCCCCCTATAAATTCAAAACCCAATTCAAAAGTACAAAGTAATTCTGCTTGTTCGGCAGTTTTATCAGTCGGCGAGTTAAATATTTTACTGTATAAAGACTCGGTTGGATAAACACTCTTCATACTCGCAGCCATAAAGGAGGTTAAGGTATCTAACACGGCATAGCCTAGTGATTGACGGAATGATGGACTCTCCATTTCTGCCAAAGCCATTTCCGACAAGGTTTCAATCATCTCCAGATTATTTGCGGGTGCGGTTGCGACTGCCCCCTTATAATCCATATTGGCACGCGCTGCATATTGTGCTGCACCTAATGCAGCATGACCACCTTGCGAGTGTCCCAAAACTGCCCACTTATTCGATGCTTTGTTGCCTAACCAACTTTTGGTTGCCACCACCGCATCTGTAATCGAATAAGCTTCACTTTTTAAATTTAAAAATGGATGGATTTCCGTTCCACTCGGCTCACCTAGCCCTTCATAATCTGGCGCAACCACGACATAGCCATCTTTAACCAAGCTATCAATCATATTATAGGTAGATTTATCTTCACCAGTTAAAAGCGAAGTCGTAATTAATCGATTTTTACTTGGTGCGCATTTGTCAGCAACACCCGCAGCACCGTGTGCCCAAGCCACAATTGGCCAACCTCCTGCTGGTGGCGTAGTTTTTGGAGTAAAGACCAACGCGGTTGCTTGAGTTTCTTGCCCTGTGATACCTTTCATTTTATAGGTCATCACCACACTGTCATCCGCATTTGGTGGAAGAATAAAATTTTCAACATCAATGACATACGGTTTTGGCGTATTCACCACTGGATTTTGAATGTTGTTGACATCTGCATTTACATTTGTACTTGTAGATGAATTATCCCCCTTGTCATCACTACCACCACAGGCAGTGAGAAATAGACCAGATCCAAGCAACATTACGGTGAGTAAATTTAATTTCATATCATTCATCCTTGTTTATCATTTTTTCTATCACTTTATTGTTAACAAATCATTTGTTAACACGATCCCCTTAGATCGCTGATCTTTTGCTTGATGACTTTTTAAATTACGTCACAACTGCACAATTTTTAAGCTCAGCTTTATTATAATTTAGCCATAAATAAAAATTTAGCAAGTTACATTTGATCTTTAAATGATTTAAAATATTTAAAAAAATTAAGCTATTAGCACAAAATTCACTAAAAATATGCTGTATTTATACAATCTTATACTTGCGTTTATATTGATTAATAGCCGCTATATAATTCACATATTATCTAAATTTTGTGAATTGTAGCGTTAAGAAAATATGCTTTTGATTATTTTAATTTAAAAAAACTTAACAATAACCATAAAACATGTTTAAATTTCAAGCAATTTAAGAGCATTAATCTTTAGACTTATCAAGGAAAATAAATAAAAAAATTGCGACCAAATACAATTAAATTCAAAACCATAACCTATTTTGATTGGATATTTCGGTAATAAAATATCCCGCTCCCTTAAAGCCTAAACCAGAAAAATGCCACTTTTACGAGACTCAATTCAGATTAACCATAGAAAACGCATTTTTTTAATAAAGATAAGCAGTATTTACTTTGCAAAGAAGAGGATTTAAAAATCAAAAAATGATTCTATTGAATGAATCATATTGGTATTGAAGGTGCCTTCTCCCTTTACGGAAGAAGGCGAGGATGAGCGGAATTTATGTTGATCTATGTTTTAAAAAAAGACTTATAAAAGAAGCCACTTGTAAGGACTAAACACACTCAAAATTTAATTAGCAAGCAAGGTCTTAATATCTTCTAGCAGTTGTCCATTATCAACATTGGCCGTAAATGAACCAGTGTGATCCCAACTCGAATTGGTTCTATAATCAATTTTGGTGGTTAAAGCTCGTGCCTGTGCCACCAAGGCATCAGTCGCCTGTGGTAATACAACAGTGTCTTTACCGCCCTGATAAATAATAATCGGCGTTTTAACGAGTGTTTGTAAGGGCTGTGAATCTGTACCCAAAAATTGTCTTACGATTGGATCATTCTTATAGCCCTCTTTTTTACGCGGATAATCTTTAAGACTCCCGTTCTTAATATTATAAACAGTCATCGGTAGTGCAAAAGCAGCCCCCATTCCTGCAAGACATTCTCTTTCTGCTTTCTCAGCAATTTTATCAGTAGGTGTTTTAAATATAATACTGTATACAGCCTCAGTTGGATTTACCGCCTTTATACCTGCTGCCATATAAGCCGTTAAAGTATCGAGTGCAGCATAACCGCCGATCTGAATTAACCCATCTGCATCCGCTAAAGCCATTTCCGACAGGTTTTCGATCAATTCCAGATTATTTGCCGGTGCCATTGCAACTGCACCCCTATAATCCATATTGGCACGGGCTGCATACTGCGCTGCACCTAATGCTGCATGACCGCCTTGCGAGATTCCAGCAACCGCCCATTTATTGGATGCTTTATTGCCCAACCAACTTTTGGTTGCCACCACAGCATCGGTAATTGAATAAGCTTCACTTTTTAAATTTAAAAACGGATGGATCTCCTTCTCGCTCGGTTCACCCATACCCTCATAATCTGGTGCAACCACCACATAACCTGCCTTAACAAAGTCATCGACCATTTTTTGAGTATGCACATCGGCTATAGGCACAAATAATTTATTTTTACTCGGTGCACACTTGTCAGCAACACCAGTCGTTCCATGTGCCCAAGCCACAATTGGCCAACCTCCAGTAGGCGGTGCAGTCTTAGGGGTAAAGACCAATGCGGTTGCCTGAGTTTCTTGTCCTGTGATGCCTTTCATTTTATAAGTCATCACCACACTCTCATCCGCATTGGGTGGAAGAACATCATTTTTAATATTATAAGGTACTGGTGTATTGACCACTGGATTTTGAATATTGTTCACATCTACATCTGAGCTTGTCGATAAATGATCACTATTGTCGTCATCACCACCACATGCAGTTAGAAATAGCGTAGATCCAGTCAATAACACTGAAAGTAATTTTAATTTCATATAATTCTTCCTTTTTATCATTTTTTCTATCAGTTCAGCAGGGTCAACCCATCGCTTGCCAGCGCTGATCCAATAGATCACTCATCTTAGTTTAATGTTTATGTTGTTATTACTTCATAATACCTGGCAATATTTAAGCTAGGCTTTATTACAATTAAGACATAAATATAAATTTAGCAAATGAGATTTAATCTTTAAAACATATTAAATTATCTCATCAATCCAACTTTTTCATTTATCAATCAACTGAATTTAATGTAGTTTTTATACACCAATCAGCATAAATTAATTCCATAATACTCAATTTTTTAATATATTTTTCACAGTCTTACCGATGAATAAATTCTTATCAATGATTTATTTTATTATTTAAATTTCAATCAATTTTTAATCATTTGTTTTAAGTATTCTAAAGATAATTCACATTAAAAAACTGATTCTGCGTGTGATTTAAGCAAAAGCCTGTACTTATCTTAATTTTAGATGGGTTTCATTTGTATTTAGCGTCTAAAAAAGCTAGTTTAATAAGGCGCTCTTTCTTATCTATTTGTTGAGGAACAAAGGTATGCAAGCAATAATTCTAGATACTGAAACTCATACACTCAATGGATTGCCCATTGAAATTGCTTATGCACCGATTCAAATTCAAGAAGGGAAATTAAGCTTAGATCGGGAACAAATGTTCGATCAACTTTATAGTATTGGCAATGAAAAAATTTCCTTTGGCTCAATGGCAGTTCACCATATCTTAGAATCTGATCTTGTCGGGCAACCTAATTTTTCCAGCTTTGAACTTCCTCAGCACACCCAATATATCATTGGGCATAATATTGATTATGATATTCGCGCAATCCAACAATGTGGCGTAGATACTGCTCATATCAAAGCCATTTGTACGCTGGCACTTGCTCGTCTTGTTTGGCCTGATGCTGAAGCACACAATATATCAGCACTGATTTATATGATCAGTAAAGGTAGTGAGAAAGCACGTGAAATGTTAAAAGGTGCACATCGTGCAGATGCCGATATTATTTTAACTGCAAATATTCTCATGCATATTGTTTATCAACTCAAAATTCAAACCATTGAAGAATTATATGAAGCCTCAGAAGATGCGCGTATCCCGCGCAGTATTAACTTTGGTAAGCATCGTGGGACAGCGATTGCAGAATTACCCAAAGACTATGTGCAATGGTTGCTTCGTCAAGATGAGCTTGACCCTTATTTACGCAAAGCTTTAGAGAATGCAAACATCGTCACACTTTAAACTGATGATTTGTAACAATAAAGTCATATTAGTGTAATTTTCATTCTTTACTCTAGGGTCAATTTATTGGGGAATAATTTGACTCATGGATCACTATTTTAAAACTGACTTGGGAATTCAGACTTTAAAACATCGCTCAATTCAACTCACTGCTCGCCAAAGACAATTACTGCTTCTTATCGGCACAGATGATTTTAAAATTTTGAATAGTTCACTAAAGCAACGGCTTGCAACACCAGAACTTCTTCAACAGTTAGAAGAGCTTGGTCTAATTTTTCAGAATCAAATGAATGGTGCGCCTCAAGTTAAGTCAAAAATAACATCAGAATCGTCCAAGATTGAACAATCAAATCAGCGCACCCCTTCAAATCTGACAACTGAAATGGGCTTTAAACCGTCACCTAAAGCAGTTGAAAATCCAGCAATTATTAGCGATACACAGCTCAGTCAAAATACAAAATCAGCAGATCCAAACCCCATCCAGCAAAGCGTTAGCACGGTCACACCTAGACACGTAGCGCATGCCGAAACCACGCCTGAACTGAATTATATAAATTTTGATGACATCAAATACAAAATGTCTACCCTGCTACAAACGCATTGCGGCTTGATGACCAAACAATTGGTCATGCAAATACAGCAGGCAAAATCAATTCGAGATATTAAATTTTGTCAAATGCAGTGGATTACCGCACTTCAAGAAAGTCGAATCTCTCCCCAAGAATTAAATCAAACCATGCAACAAATTAATTATTCACTCCAACATCTACAATCATCTTAAAGCAACCCTAAATATTTATTTCAATTCACCCCCTTAGAATGACAAATGAAGTGCTTTAAAGTCATTCTAAGTCTTTTTATTTAAGGGTATTTTTGATTTATTCTCGAATATCAAAACTTTAAAGCCCAATAAGCTACCGCCAATAAATCAAAGTTTTATGTATATTAAAGATGATTTAAAAGCACAATATTATCCCAACTTTGCAATTTTAAATGAGAGAAATACAGATCAATTTTTAAACCCTCTTAAGCTTATTCTCATACATTCATATCTCTTTACAAAATCACATTGTCTGTTTTACACGCATTCTGTAGAATTATAGGTACGCCAATGATTTAAAACAATTAGACAATTATGACTCAATACCTTACAAAATCGACCAACCAAACAGCTTTAGAACTTTCAAATTTTTACCCAACGTTTGAACAATGTTTAAATGCTGTATCCAATATTAAATATCAAAAAGATTTACGTATCAAAAGTGATCCTATTTCATCTCAACATATTTTGGTTGAAAGCTATTCTCGAGGAACACTTCAAGATAAGTTTAAAATTGAAAAAAATGCAATTGAGCATGCAAACAAAAACCGTTTGGCCTTATATCATCTTGTTGCTGTCACACTCGATCATTTTAAAGCTGCTTAATATTCACACAACCTTTTAAACTGATTAAAAATAAAACGTGTTGGGCTTTTCACCCAACACGTTTTTTTAATTGATGATAACAATTAGCTGACTTGTTCAATTACACGATAAATACTGTCACTTTCTTTGCTTTCAAAAAGCAACTCTATACTTGGTAAGATCTTCTCGCCATCAACAACGATATGATCAATTTTTTGGAACAATGATAAATTATCTGTGTCTTCATGCTCTTGCAGCTTATTTAACCAAGCCATCGCATTCAGCTCATTACTATATTGATCCTTGACCCTTACTGTAATCATTTCAGTCATTTTTCTGTCCTCTTTTTTATATACTGTTTTCTTATAGCATGCGCCAAAATAAAAATTAGCTTAAAGTTGTTAGATTTTATGGCAATGTTAAAAATTAGCTACATTACTATTTTTTTTATTTATAAAATAGAGAGTTACTTTGAATACTTTATGTAAATACAGCTTCAATCAATTATTTCATGACGTTTCAAAAAATCAGAAAAAGAAAAGCTCGCATTTCTGCGAGCTTTTTATGTTGGAAAGCTAGTGCTTATTTTTTATTTGAACTGGAGTCACAAATTCAATAAGCCGTCATTGATCTGTCCAACTACTTCGTAGCGTCTTATCGACCTACTGTAGTTTTAATATAGTCAGATGCGCTTTGATCTGCAAGATACAGTAACATTATTGAACGATATCACAGCAATTTTGAAATTGAATATTTTTTTAATTGGTAGATAATAGATAAGTTTGATTGACTATAATTTAATATCTATCAACCTGAAAAAATCTAAATAACACTAAACAAAAACTAGCCAGTAAAAATTATTTTATAAAAATAACCTATAAACCTACCACGCTAGATTACCTATTACATTGATTATCATTAAGATTTATATATCATTAAATCTCTTTTCATAAATCAAAAAGCGATCATGTTGAGTGAATTATATTGGTATTGATAGCCCCCCTTTCCCACTATTTATCTAAACACATTTTCTCGATTTCACTTTTATTGCTGTAATTCAAGCGGTTTTTAAAACACCTACAATATTGTCTAGACTGCGTGTACTTTAAATTTTCAGGAATATGTATACCGAAACATTCCGTCTCAATATGTCCTTTTTGTGATAAAGGAAGCTCTGCTTTACTGAGCAAAATACCAAGACCAAATGCAATAAGCATGGCAAAAAAGATTAAACCTTTATAATGGATGATTTGCTTGACCATGAGTGGCTAAATTTATAGAACATGATGAAGCTAATCCTAGCTTAAACTTTCCTGTTTTTTTATTTATTTTTAAAAACAATTGAATAACAAATAAGGGAGTTAACATGCGCTGATCTTTTAAAGCAAAATAAATATACAGGTCTATCAGCTAAAATTTTTCAACAGCTTATGCAACTTTTGAGCGCGACTCATTTTATTCTATATGATTGCTTAAAAACTTTAATTTTCAAACAAATATAGCACATGGAATAATCATGAAAAATAGAAGCAATGATCATTTTCATTTTAACGTATTATTTTTATTCTCTAAAAGCACTAGAAATATCAAATAAATCTTACGGCTCAGTAAAGTATTTATAAATAGAGAAAATTAATCTCTATTTATTTTTTGCTATGGGTAATTTAGTTGAATATTCAGTATCATGCTTATCTAAATATTCACGAATTAATTGACGAACAACTTGAGATGGCTTTAAATCCTGACGATTACATAATTCTTCAAAAGCTTGTTTTTTATTTGGATCAATCAAAATTGTTAATCTTGCTGTTTTATTTTCCATACCATATTTCCTTAAATTTGTTAGCTATAGAATTGTAATAATATTTACAAGATTTTCAATGAAATTTTTTATCTCACAATAATCTTAGCTTAATGCATGACTTTGAGTTTAAATTATTTATTTTGTTTAATACCTAATTTTATCAATAAATCTATTATAAATTATGGTGAATATTTTTTGAATATTTTGATTTTATAATCAAAAATCACCCAACAGGCTATCACAACAGCGCTGATGCAATAGCCAAAACATTGATGCTTATGAGAAATCTAATTCTTTTTCAAAAACTCTGAGTTCGTGTCGTGCCATCGCTAAATTAGATTTTTGGCGATCTAATACTAGATATAAAAATAAGCTACTGTTTTTATCCAGTGGCCTCAATAAGTGATACTGCTTTCCTAATGTAATTAAAATATCATCAATCGTGTCGCGTAATTTTAACGCTTCTGCCGTTTTCATTTTCGCTTTTAAAACCTCCGTATTTCCAGCGGCAGCAAGTTCCAAATCAATTCCTGTTCCATATGAAGCCAATGATAAGCCACTTGTACTATCAACAAGTGCCGCAGCAGTGAATCCGTCAATTTCTGATAAAGGTGTTAAGTCAATTTTAGCCATTTATATATGCCTTTTATTAAGTAAAAATAATATGAGTCGCTTTTAAAACATCCTCATGTTTAAAAAGTATCATAAAATTATAATATAATATTATTTTATGATAATAATTTGTAACTTTTTTTAATTTAAACAAACAGTTAGATCACTATTACTCTATAATTAAAATATTTTATTTAATCTAAAAAACACTTATTACGTTTAAGTTCTGCATAAAAAACATGAATTTAAGCATAAATAAATCACTTATTTTTTTATAAAAAAATCACATAAAATTAAAACAAAGAATAAAATAATTTAAATACAAATATTTAGACTAAAACTCTAATTTACAGCAAAATTAACAAGAAAATATTTTAAAACTTTATTATTTATTCATATACGATATCTATTAAGGTATTTATTATATTTCTTTTCATTTATATATTTAGCATGACCTGCCATCAACCTTATTTCCATATTAAAAAATAAGATGCTTAAAATATAGACGATGTATGCTATATCATTGTACCCCCTGAGGAACGATCTCTACAATTCCTCTTTCAAACTTGGTTTTTAGACGCCCTCTAGCAGAATATTATTTACAAGATGATTTGATGATTTATTTTAGAATTAACCAAGATCAGAGCATCTTTTTAGTTCTAAACAATGCTTCATCTATAAGGGCAAAGAAATAGAACACCAAACTCTATCAGACTTTAAAAACCTGGTTAACCCATGAATATCAGGTCTTTTTTGTTAAGCCATCAACCAAATTTTATAAAATTCCTGAATATCCGACTCTAAAAACTCATCACAGTCACTGTCGTATACAAATGTTTTTTGTTCTAATAAATATTCAGCTTGATGTTCCATCAAATATTTCTTTAAAAAGTTTTTAAATTCATTGGCACGCTCAGGAAAAATATGCTCTCCATCATAAAAAATCATCATAATTACCTCTATAAAATCACAAAGCCTCGCCTACAGTTTACATAAAAATGCTAATTAACTCAAACTAAACAATATTAAAGTGAAATATATCACGTTATTTTGGTGTTTTATTATCACCAGATTTCATATAGCGTGCTTAACAAGCTATTTATTTTTAAGCTATGAAATTGCCTAAATTATGCTTATTAATTAAAATGCTGAATTGATTCATTCAAGGTTATTTTTTATAATTTTAAAATAAATCAATGATATAAAAATTCAACACACAATAACTCAAATATGCAAATCATTCTTATTCTATTCAATTTTTTTAATATCCTATCAGTAGTGATCTTAATTTTAACGATATTAAAAAGTTGAAATAAGTGTATATTAGGTAAAACACAAGCTAGTCGATAGAGCTAACATGAAATTTGAGATAACAACAGAAATTTTGATCAATGCACCCATTGATATCGTTTGGAAAACCCTAACAAATTTTGAAGATTATAAAAATTGGAATCCGTTTATCATTGATGTTACAGGAGAAATCCATAAAGGTGGCAAAATCAATGTCACCATACAAAATGATGCGACAAGTAAAATGTCTTTTAAAGCAGTTGTACTTGAAAATCAAAAAAATAAACAATTTAGTTGGCGCGGAAAATTATTGGTGAAGGGCGTATTTGATGGGGAACATAAATTTAGATTAGAACAAATAACTCCGGTTCAAACAAGATTGATCCATAGTGAAGCCTTTAGTGGAATTTTAGTAAAACCGTTTCTTAAGAACTTACAGACAAAAACCAAGCCCAGTTTTCAACGAATGAATAATGCGCTTAAAGTAAGATTAGAGAATCAATAGAATTATTCAGCTGACAAATCGGCTTTAAGTAAAACCAGCATCAATTCCTCTCTATACTTGGAATCAATATAGCTTGGTCTCATCTTGCATAAAGCCCCATAAGATTAATAAAACCATCGCAACAACTCATATTTTAGGAGGATCCTATTGGAGATTGAGTTTGACCGTTTAAGCAATGTGAGCAAGTCTGAAATTATTGAATTAAATACAAATGAACGTGTCCTTAAGCAAATGCCTTTAGCCAAGGGCGTTATTTTTGATGAAGATCAATGTAATGCTTGGGTTAATGAAAAAGAAAGCCTATGGATGAACCATGGTTATGGTCCATGGGCATTTATTGTTGATGGCCAATTTGCAGGCTGGGGAGGTTTACAATATGAGCATGGAGATGCTGACTTGGCTTTAGTGCTACACCCTCAATATTGGGGAATGGGTAAACAAATTTTTAATAAAATTATAAACAAGGCATTTAACGAGATGGGCTTTGATTCGATCACAATTTTATTACCGCCAACACGGAAAAAGTTAACAGGGATCTATTCACTCGGATTTAAATTGGATGGTGAGGTCATCATAAGTAATGAACATTTTTTCAGGTATCGACTCAATAAAACGTCTATCGAAAGAACCGAGTAAGTACTACCCTAAAATACTTAGGTGGGGCTTTCTAAAAGCTTCTTAGCATGAATGATCATAAATCAGATAACCTTTCTTCTGACCTTATCACATCAAGTATTGAAATCATGCTGGTTACGATTTCCAAGACACTGCTTATTTTGCTTTGTTGATTTTTTCTTTAGACAAAATGAATAAATCTTCATTTAGATGAGCAAATCTTTCTGCTAACCATTCATGGGTATCATTGAGCGCTTGATTATAAAAATGATGTCCAAATTCATCTACAATAAAATCAAATAAAAACTGTGCTGGAAAGTTTCCAAGGTCTAACTCTAGTTCCTTTAAGGCATATTTTTTCAATGAGCTAATTAATTGTTCACGCGTAAACTCATCAAATGTAATTATTTGCTTCTTAGCCATAGTCTTACTTTCTGAAAATAACAAAGAATCATTACAATACTTATTTAGAATTTATTCAATCTTATCGCGTCTTATTATGTCGTACATCTTGAGTTTTCTCTGGCTATGCTTTAACACCTACGCAACCAATTACAAAAATTACCCAAATAGCAATAAATAAAGTAGTTTTAAGATAAACATAATTTTTAGAATTTTGTAGGAGGCAATAAATTAAAAAATATTCTCAGCATAGTAATAACAGATCAAAAAAAAATTTTTAATAAAAAACTTAAAATAATCTTATAAAGATTTAAAATTATACCAATTTAATAAATTTAGAAATTACTAATACATATAATTTTTTATAAAAGCGATTAAAATCTTTTGGAAACTATTTCAACTCACTTTAAAGTGTTCTCCCTTGAAAGGCCGGATCTTCTTCTACAAAAAACACCTCATCAGTACCAACTAAAGCCCATTGATATGTTCCAAATATTCTGCTTAATTCCTGATTGAATGAATTAAATAGTTTGACTAGATTAAATGACTCATCATATTCTCCCACATATTGTGTAATTGGAAATTGTCGAAATTCTTCATACATTTTATGTACAGTTACTTTTTTAATCATCATTTTAACTCCTAAGTAAATTGAAAGAAGTTCCCTTCTTTCAATTTACACTTAACTCAATAAAAGCCTAGATGCTATTTTTTTTGCTCTGGGGTTTCTTCAACTTTCTTTGGCTGTGCTTGGGATGGATTGCTTTCATTGCTATCAGGTTGTTTATTCTGATCTTTATTTGTCTGTTGCTGCTGAGGCGCTTGTGATTGATTGCCTTGATTAGCATCAGGTTGTTTATTCTGATTGCTACTTGGTTGCTTGGTAAAATTTGACATAGTAATATCTCTTTTTTGTCATTCATATTAATGACTCATTCAAGATGCGCCTTTATTAAATAAATAGATAGTATTAACACGTATCAAGATATATTTACCACAACAACACCATTGGTTTATATCAGTTATTTAAATTATATAATTACATATATATTTTTTAATTCCACATCCAAAAAATTTAAATTCAAAAAATAAAACATATATAAAGAAAATTAATCCACCCCACCTATTTAATCATTAAAATCAATACTTATAATATATCACACTTTACTTATATTAATATTTCTTAGGCTCCTATTGATAGATATACTTATATATTCTTAAAAATATATAGTAAAACCGTTTAATTACTCATACATATTTAAAAGAATAATTTGAACAGCATACCGATAGAATCTACTAACCATTCTTCCTTTTATTCTTCACCCACGCCATTTCTATAAGATTTAAATCAGGGCTGTAAAGTGGTAACCATAATATATGATGCTCATGTTGCTCTAATAATTCTTGAGTATCTGACCTTTTATGAAATGTCACATTATCCATCACAACAATACTCTGCTTCGGCAATTCTAGGTTAAAAAATTCCTTAACCCAAAAATGAAATACATCTGAATTCACTTTGCAATCAAATAGTCCAACTCCAAATAAGCCAATTTGATATATTGCACCAATTGTATTGGTTTGATTCTTAACTATCAATTATATGATCCATAACAAGGTGTTCCCCGTTTAGAGTAGCCATAAGGTCGTTGTTCATGTGATTTAAAGCCACTTTCATCCAGATAAACGATAGGATGCTTGTGCTTTAACTCATCCAGAGTCTTTAAGTATTGTTCTCTGATTTCAGGTTTTGCTTGCGGATGAAGTGAGGTCTTTTTTTTAACGGTAATCCCTAGGCGGCTTAATGTATCGCCAATGGAAGAAACTCCACAGCCAAAACGTGCTGCACGTTCATATTGATAATCATCAGTATATTGTTCAACATCTGCCCTAGAGCGTCATCATCTATTTTTGATGGTCTACGTGGTCAAGCTCTTTTAATCTCTATACTTTTTCCCAACTTAAAATTGTATTCTTATCAATTTCAAATTGAGTGGCAACGGCTCGAATAGAATTTCCTTCCTCAAGTTTAGCTAAAACTTTTCGTCTAAAATGTTCTGAATAAATCATTTATCTAGCATCTTACATTTTTAACAGTTTGACTATAGATGGTTATCCTCCCGTTGGGCGAGGGGTACGCAAAGGTATTTAAACTTTCAAAGCAAAATATGGCAATGAAAGCTTTTTTATAATCAAACACTCATTTTTTCATGTAATTGTATGAATAATTAGATGGTTTGATTATAGTTTTCTTCATCTTTAAAAATTGCTTCAATTGATAAGCCAAATAATTTAGAAATTTTAAATGCCAAAGGCAGACTAGGATCATAACGTTCTTTTTCAATTGCATTAATTGTCTGCCGCGAAACACCCAAATATTCTGCTAATTGCTGCTGAGACCAGCCTTGTTTCGTTCTTAATTCAGATAAGATATTTTTCATCGATAACGCCAGCTCCCAATTGCAATACCAACACCCCACAATGTTGCCATTAAAGGCCATACAAAAAACATAGAAAGATGTGGAAAGCCAACATTTTCAAGAAATCCATAGCTAAATGTAATCAGTGCGGTACCTACGAATGCGAGCGCAAAAGCTTGTAATTGGATATGTTGTTGCATTTCATCTAAGCGAGCTAATTGTCTGAGCACACTCCAGCCCACTAAAATACAGGGAATTATAGGCAATAATGTCACAAAAATTTGTGTTGAATAACGGATATTTTCACTCTTTAAATAATTTAATGAAAAGATAAGTACAACAATATAAAGCAGTATTGATGCACTAAACTCAATCAGAGATCTATATTTTTTCATAAGGCACCTGTGTAAAGTAAACTTTACATAAATTTAGCTCAAATACCACGCAGTGTAAAGCATGCTTTACATGTTATTTTTGTTTTGCCTTAGAGATTGATCTCACAACCCTCTTACAATTGTCATTTTTTCACAGCATTTATCTACTCTTTAATTTTAAATTTCTAAAGCTAACTTATTTAAAAGCATAAAAAAAACCTAGTAAGCATGAAGCAAACTAGGCTATAAACTTTGAATCTCTTTTCGTTGGTAGCGGGAGCTGGATTTGAACCAACGACCTTCGGGTTATGAGCCCGACGAGCTACCAGACTGCTCCATCCCGCATCAACGAAGCACCTTTATACGCCTTAAAGACAAGGAATACAACCTTTATTCTATATATGTTTAAAAGAATTATTGATGGGCATCCAGAACATGCTAAAAGCATTCATTGTTGACTGATTATCGTATGCTCTTTTAACTTCAAAACACAACGGTTTAACCTTTTACTTAAGATTAAAAACCTAATATTTCGATAGCGATCTATTATACTTTTACCCTCATCAAGGCATCTTTAGCTCTTACCCAAATAACAATTTAATTAAACCAGTCATTGATATAGCATTAGAAAGCCCACTAAAAAGTGGGCTTATTTTTTGGAGGCGCATGAATGATGTGTGAGTCGCACAACAATTCAATAAAAAGTATATCAGCCTTTATTTATTAATTAAATTAAACTATGTAACAAAAATTAGCCAAAGCGTGCTGCAATACAATGTTCAAATAAACAGCGAAGATTTGCCTTAGTCTCTATATAAATTTAAGCAATTAAAAAACCACCCGTAGGTGGCTCGATTTAAATCATAGGTTCCAAAATCTTATAAATTTTACCATTCTTGCTGCTTTCAAAAAGCATTTCGAAGTTAGGACGCAAAAGTTCATTTTCAACAATAATATATTTGATACGTTCATGAGTTTTATTTGGATTTATCACAACATCATCTAATGTTGCCTCAACTGCGTAACACTTTCCAAATTGATCCTTTACATTTATGTCGAGTTTATTCATAAAAAACACCTTAAAAATTAAATAAAAAACAGCTAAAACTGTTAACCAAAACATTCAATGATTATTAAATTTATGCTTGTACATCAAACGCAATTCAATATACTGCAAAAACAGTAAATTATTATAAAAATTTTTATTTACTTACATTTTAAGTGCTTATCAAAAAGATTGCTTCTTGATGCTACTCAGGTTTTTTGAGGATCTATTGCTTTTATCTCCTTTAAATCATCAAGATGAAGATCAAAAATGCTTTCAATCATTTTTACTTTGGATTCACTGGTATCCTCAGAAGTTTCAATCAAGTATTTTTTTGTTTGTTGGGTAAATTGAAAATAGTCTTCATAATTCACTGTTCCATTTTTTATCAGAAAACCGACTAAATTTCCGATGAGTAATCTTGTGACATGGTCACCCTCTAAGGTTGCCTCAACCAGCTTCCCAGCTAAAATTAATTTTTTCATCACATTACCATCCTTTGTATCATTTACTTAATTTAACAAATTCATTTTTACTTGTCATATCAATAAAAATAATCCATGCTTAAGTTCGTTCAGATGTACGCTAGCTTTTGGCTTCTATCACTGCAAATGCATCACTATTGATACTTCAGCAATCACACCCATTTACTTGAATACAATTAAACAGTCCCCTCCTTCGGTAGTTGCAAAGCTGTTTTAAAAACCAATTTCCACTCTGGTATGTATGCCAATCATCAACCTCAAAAATGGTTTTATTCTAAACTTGCGCTTATCTGATAAAAAAAGCCCTACATTTCTGTAAGGCTTTACCTTAATTTTGCGCTGACTAAGGATTTTTGTTATTTATTATTAGTAAAATAACAATTTAAATTTACTTTAAAATTAAATTATCGTCAACCCTTTCATTGCCTGTATAAAAAAATACCCACCGATAGAGTAAGTGGGTATATAAACTTGTGATATATGTTTAGATAAACTTAATTTACAGAACATAAGTCTCACTTTCAATACCATTCATCGGCTATTTAATTTCACAAAAATACAAATATAAGAATTTATTCACTCAATGATCGAGACTTCATATGCTCACAGATAAAGCCCTCTATAAAAACAATAAAAAACACCAGCCAATACTACGCACAAAGAAGGACAAAAAATTAAATCGTACATAATTGATTTTAAATATTTTTTAATTAAACCATTTGAAAGTATGGCATAAAACTGAAATATGCTAGATTCTATTTGATGATTCAAATTATTGTAATTTATCAAACACATTGAAAGAAAAAAAAACCTATACATTTATCTCGACTATTTTACTGCGTTTTTATTATTAAAGAACAGATGTATAGTATCCGTGACCATTGGAGAGAGTGGTCTATAGACAATAAAGAAAGGCCCTACTAACCTGCATGATGCGGGTTTCTTTTTTGTTTATTGATCTAGAGATAGGACAGCATCCATACACGATTCAGAATATAAAAGGCTTGATTTATACAGCAATTGATTAGATCTGCTTAATTTTTTGCTGATAGGCGAATGATGGATCTTTTAAATAGGTCCAGTGTTTTAATAAGAATATAGAAAAAGTTATAGAAATAATTGAAATGTATAAATATGAATTAAGATAAAAATTTAGAGTTAAAAAAAAGCACGATATCGTGCTTTTTTTACAACTTACTCTGAATTATAGCGGAGTAATGTTTACAGCGTTAGGACCTTTAGGACCTTGAGTGATACTGAATTCAACTTGTTGACCTTCAGCAAGAGTTTTAAAGCCAGAGTTAGCGATTTCGCTGAAATGAGCAAAAACGTCTGGACCTGATTCTTGTTGAATGAAACCGAAACCTTTAGTTTCGTTGAACCATTTAACTGTACCTTTAACAACATTTGAGTTTGACATAATCAATCCTACTGAGATTTAAAAATTTTAAGTCATTTTATGACTAGTGATAACGTCGAAAATAATAAAGAATTGAACTTAAAATCTGAATAAAACGAAGGATTATGACTAAAACTGCGATACTTAGAGAAGATTTACCAAAACATGACTTTTTTCTAGTTGGCTTTACTTTACAGGAAAAAAATAAATAATCAAGCCTTCTTATACATATTTAACTTTTTTATGGATAAAGAATGGCTTATCTATTTAGAACAGCTCTCATGTGAGAGCTTTCTCAAATAACTTACCTTTTTCGATCATTGATAGAAAGCCAATTAACTTTCTATTTCAGAAGAAAAAAATACCAATGTTCCATACATCAATTTTTCTTATGCTTATTTTAGGGTTACTTTTTAAATGGCCAGCGGAGTTGAGCCAAATATTGGTTGGGTATTTGACTACGCACACCAACTTGATCATCTTTAATTTTTTGATCTTCATAGTAAAAACTCCCAAACAGAATATCCCAAAATATAAACACTTCTCCAAAATTCTTACGACCAAATCCATGTTTATGATGGATGCGATGTACTTCAGCTACAGCAAAAATATATTTGAACGGACCAACACGATAATCAATATTTGCATGTTGAAAAAACAAATGCACGGCCATAAATATCATCCAACACCCTATCAGCACACTTGGAGCACCCAAAAGCGCTAAGATGATCAAACTAGGTCCAGCAAGTACGATTGCACTCAGTGGATGCCTCTTTTCAGCATTTAACCAATATAAACGGCGTGATTGATGGTGAATCGCATGTAATTTCCATAAAAATCGATACTTGTGGCTTAGGTAATGCATGAACCATAGTCCAAAATCAATCATCACAGCAATAATCAATATCTGCCAAAATACCGAAATTTGGTCAGGCCATAACCGTGGAATAAATTGAAAAAGATCAAACCATTCGATAATTTTTGCAACAGAAACAATCAAAAATAAATTAAAAATTGCATGGATGATATCTGTAACAAAATCTTGATGTGTATCCAACCATTTTGCTTGATAAGGCAAATAATACTCAACCCATGCAATCACTACGCCACTTAGCAAGATGAAGAATATTGAACTTGGCCAATACGGAATTTGCTCAGAGACGATGAGCGTAACCATCCATACGGTTAACAGCATATAAAGTGGATAAAATAAATATCGCAGAGATATTTTAACAAAAGCGCTCATTTATAACTCCAATCAACAGAATACGTTTTAGGAGTATGCTGACTGGCTGGATATAAAAATTGAACGAAACCGCTATATCTCCTATAGCTTTTGATCCGACATTAGCAATATTGGCATTTGCTCAATGGATGGAATAAATTTTAATAGTGAAGGTTGAATGCCAAACATTTGTTTGCAGGTTCGACTAAAATGCGCCTGATCAGAAAAATGAGATTGATGAGCCATGCTGGTTAAATTAATATCCTGATCTATGGCTTGAAAGCTTTGTAATAAGCGTAACCATTTCCGATAACTACGATAAGAAATACCAAAATTGTCACTAAACCAATGACTAAAACGACTTTCTGAAAGATTGAATTGTGTGGCGATTTGTTTCACTGTCAAATTCTGTTGATGGTTGAGAATAAGAAATTTTGCAAGACGCTCTTCTCTAACTGACTGAGCTTTGAAATTAGATTCACTGCAATAACTTAAAAGCTTTTGGAAAGATTCAAATGTTTGATTTTGTTCTATAAAACATGCTCTAAGAATCGTCACCAAACTTTCAGGCAATATTGTAATCGACGAGTCTGGTTGTTGGTAAGCTTGTAAATAATGCTGAATGACATCAGCAAGAAAATGTGTTTGATCAATATAGATCGAACAGTAAGTCCCTGGTTGCAAATGATGTAAAGTATTTGCTGCGATATAGACCCCACTACTCCATATACAATAATCATCAGCAATAACTTGAATCCTCTCTCCCTGTTGTTTTGCAAAGCTTAACTGATGTGCGTGATGACGATGTGGAGAGTTATCACCAACAGCTCCCTCAAAATAGCCAATGCCATATCCAATTGCTATTCTGCCCATCCAATATTTAGCAGGTAAGTTATATAGATTAGATTGAGCCATAGAATACTTAAGCTAAAAGTGAAAACTCATTAAATAACACTATTCTACTTATCTTCAAATACCCAGCATAAATAAGCAGATTGATTGAGTGCGCTTTTTATATCTTTGCTATTCTAAAGCGCTTAAATTCAATCCAATAAATTTTAAGCATAAAAAAACCTAGTAAGCATGAAGCAAACTAGGCTATAAACTTTGAATCTTTTTCGTTGGTAGCGGGAGCTGGATTTGAACCAACGACCTTCGGGTTATGAGCCCGACGAGCTACCAGACTGCTCCATCCCGCATCAACTCTGCAAATTCACAGATCATCTCAATTTTTCAACTTAGATGATCTTTAATTAAGTTGCATCTTAATTAAATTGGTAGCGGGAGCTGGATTTGAACCAACGACCTTCGGGTTATGAGCCCGACGAGCTACCAGACTGCTCCATCCCGCATCAACTCTGCAAATTCACAGATCATCTCAATTTTTCAACTTAGATGATCTTTAATTAAGTTGCATCTTAATTAAATTGGTAGCGGGAGCTGGATTTGAACCAACGACCTTCGGGTTATGAGCCCGACGAGCTACCAGACTGCTCCATCCCGCATCAACGAAGTGACTTTATACGCCTTAAAGGCAAGTAATACAACCTTTATTCAATATATATACCTAAAAGATCCACTTAATTATCCTATTCACACAATATTTATACTTTATGCATTGTTTTCAAGTGTGCTTAGATAAATACAGAAACAGAAAATTTCGGATTGATTAGATTGAATCTCTTTCGTTAAATCCACAACATCATATTAAACACCAAACATCGCTAATCTCTATGCCATGATCCAAGTTGCTAAATAAAAAAAATATCCTTAAGCACCTATCAACATAAAGATCAGTAGCATGATAGGAAATTTATTTTCAATATATTTCAACACATCAAAACTCATAAAAGCCCACCTTTTGATGAGCTTTTAGATCCATTTGTATTTACTTATACACCCATACCCCAGAAGGGATATTACCAAATAAATGTATAAGCAAAGTAAGAACAATAAACATAGAAAAGAAGAATGCGATGTTTATAGATTTAGATATCATGTAATCACCCTTATTTTATTGTTGTTGCTTTTTTATACACTAATAACGTGAATTTTTCAATCATTAACATGAATATAAATAAATCACTTTAAAATCTAAGACGCTACAATGAGCATAAATAGTAAAACATTTTATGATAATTACATCTACTCTCCTCCTTATAAATACCTCTTACCTTATAAATATCTTTTAGAGCATTATAGTTTAACTATATATAGCAATTTTTGGCGTAAAAAAGACGCTTTAAGCGCCTCACCATAAACTTCATTATTTACAACCTATTTCAACTTATATTGCTTAATCATCTACTCAATCTCAAAAAAATGCTTTTCTGTGACTATTTTTATCTTTATCTCTTTATAATATCTAATCATTGGGTCATTTGCATCTTTGCTGATTTTATCTAAAAACTTATTCTCTTTCATTAATTTAGAATAAGTTTTATAACCTATAATTAATCTTTGTGGATCCTTAATTTCTTTAAAATCATCAATTTGCTTATTGAGTTCTTTTAGATTAATACCCATGTTGGCTGCCCTCAATTGTTTTATTCAATATAGCACTCATTTATGACATTTTTTTGGCGAATTAAGAAAAATTAAGCGATCAAAAATGCCTCATATCTTTGTAAGGCATTCTTCAATATTTTGCTATATCTTTCATCAATCCTTAAAACATCGGTGACTTAACTCTAGTCACTACATAAACTTATGATTCAGTGATAAATAAGGGATGATTTGCTTTATAAATCGCTAATTTTTTTATTTCATTTTCCAAATAATCTGCTGGTTCTTCTTTCCATGTCGCTTTTCCACTATCAAAATCCGAGTTACTTAAAGTCCAAGAAGAAATCAAACTGTAAACAAATGTATTATCAGCAAAAATTAATTTTGTTTTATCACTCTTATCACTTGTAAACACTTTATGTGTAGGTAAGGACCCAAATATACCCACGTGGGTATACAAATATGTAAAGGTTTCATTCATCGTAATGATTACTCTTGTCGTTAATCACTATACTACCGCATTCAGCTCTATTTTATGAACTTTGAGCAAAATTCTAAATCCTTAACCGCTTAAGGATTTTATTAAAAAATAGTCCACTAAGGCTATGCTATAAATAATTTAAACACTAAGGCAAAAAAAACCTGCATCTTTGGGGAAAGAATGCAGGCAAAAACCGATGATTCGGTGATAAAAGGAATACCTACTATTTTACTAGGGTTTGATTTTATTTGTCAGTGGCAATATATAACAAGTGCTATAGCTTGCTTTCAATTGGTGAAAAATACTCAATATAAAGGTAGAAAAGAAAATAAAAAACTTATAAATACATTTTCAATCAAAGCATTACAAGTGATTTAATGAACACTTGTTTTTCTTTAGTAGCTTATATTTGGCTGCTAATTTATGCTTTTTAGGATCGATCTTATCGAGTGGTTGGCTATAAAAACTTCACCAACAAAGCAACTCTATTTAAAGCATTTCCAAAAGATCAGTTCTCTTTTTAGTGTTCAAATTACTTTTATATTTTTTCAATTTTCAAAATTACAAATAGTCCCCCATCAATGGCTTATATTGATCAATTCATAACTTTCATGGGGATGTTGATTCTAATCCCTCTTAAACCTTACTCAAGTCTAAAATTGTCATGCTACCCCAATACACTGCACCTGTATCAATGTAGTAGCAATTATCTCGCTTGATAGGCATTTTTGTGACGGTATGCCCCATGATGACCATATCCACACCTTGAACTTTAGTATATTTCAGATTCTCTAAATCAAAGCGTTCTCTACCCCACATTGCAGCGTCCGTAGGGAATCGCTTAGCTTCAATTGCATATCTGATAGCATCAAAATCATCAAGATTATGCTTAAACAACTCCCAATCATTTTGCTCAATATGCCCATGTACAAAGCCAAACTTACGATTGTTATGTGTTATTTCAAGTGCAATCGGTAGTTGCTTAAATTTGTTTATAATTTTATGTTGAGTTTGAGCATCCAAATCGTAAAACCACTCTCCCCCATTGGCGATATGGCAACGGCGAAAGGACTCATTAAACAAACCTTTAATACATAAGTCCTCATGATTCCCTCGAATTGAAGTAAACCAAAGTTGATCGATTAAATTCACACACTCAATATTTTGAATACCACGATCAACCAGATCACCAACAGCAACCAATAAATCGTTTTCAAAGTTAAAGCCTATCTCAATCAAGCGACTCATCAGCAAGTCGTAACAACCATGAATATCGCCAACTACGTAGAGCTTACCTTTGATTGTCTTATTCCAAATTTTGACTAAGTTCATGACGCTGTCCTCTTAAGCGGATTTTCAACCATTTACTGCAATGTCCAATCTGTATAATTGTTTTGTTGTACACCGCATTGATGTATGAATAATTTTGTTTGCATAGCTTTGGCTAATTAATATGAGCTATACATCAATTTTTATTTTCAGTAATAACCCATTTGCTTGAGATTAAGCAGGCTTTTAACAGCTTTAAAAATACATTGGCTGGAAATGAATCAGACCTATTTTGAATGCTTTACATCACCAGTAGCGTTAGTTTGGGGAAATATGAATGCTTAGAATTGCATGCTTTTTGATAAGTCTTATTGTTATATAGTCAAAATAACAATATCTTCTAATTAAGCCATCTATAAAGGTATAGCCACCGCCATCATTTTTAACTTTCTAGATTTTTCTTATGAGTCGAAATTTAAGCTTTTATTTTTGAGTCTGTGAGACTTACAACGAGTTTAGCCATTTTGAGGGTACATTTTTATTGGATTTTGCGGTATACCGTATAAAGTACCGTTAAAAAATTGAGCAGTGGACATACATCATACGATGAACTGAGACAATAAATTCTATCAATGTCTTTAATATAGGTGTTATTGAGACAAATTGGAACAGCAAGATGGTACGCCCAGCGGGACTCGAACCCACTCCACAGGCTTCGGAAACCTGTACTCTATCCAGTTAAGCTATGGGCGCTTAAATTGAGATGGCACATCATAACAAAAAAAACCGCGAGGTAAAGCATTTATAAAACAACTCTTTTGATTGATGCTCATGCTTTAAACAATGTTGCATATTTGCAATGCAGAATTCCTTCTAACTTACTTGGTTTATTTAAAAAGATCGCTCACAATACACACTCCATAAACCAAGTGAGAATTTCATGACTGATGCTCTGACGTTAAGAGATTTATCTAAAACCTATAGAAATGGATTCCAAGCACTCAAAGGAATCAATTTGACTGTTCCAGAAGGAGAGTTTTATGCACTTTTAGGACCAAATGGCGCTGGTAAATCGACAACAATCAGTATTATCAGTTCCTTGGCACGGAAAACCTCAGGTACTGTGGAAATTTTTGGTCATGATTTAGATACCCACCCTTCACATGCAAAACAATGTCTAGGTGTCGTTCCTCAAGAATTTAACTTCGGTCAATTTGAAAAAATCTTCGACATCTTAGTCACTCAAGCGGGTTATTACGGTATTCCGCCTAAAATTGCACAACAACGTGCTGAAGAATATTTAGAAAAATTAGGTTTATGGGATAAGCGTAATACTCAGGGGCGCATGTTGTCTGGTGGTATGAAACGCCGTTTAATGATTGCGCGAGCCATGATGCATGAACCTAAACTTTTGATTTTAGATGAACCCACTGCAGGTGTAGACATTGAGTTACGCCGTTCAATGTGGGATTTTCTTACAGAAATGAATGAAAAAGGCACCTCGATCATTTTAACCACACACTACTTAGAAGAAGCAGAAATGCTTTGTCGTCAGATTGCGATTATTGACCGTGGTGTTATCAAAGAAGATACATCAATGAAAGCATTCTTAAACCAATTGAGTGAAGAATCTTTTATTTTCGATTTAGAAAATCCGATTGAACCAATCATGATTGATATCATTGGTGTGAAATTTAATCTGATTGACCCCATGACCTTAGAAGTCACGATGGATAAAGCGCATTCTTTAAATGATTTATTCCAGCTTTTAGAAGCGCAAGGCATTCGTGTTCGCAGTATGCGCAATAAATCAAATCGTCTTGAAGAGTTATTTGTGAAACTGGTTGAGAAAAATCTTGAAGGAGTTGCAGAATGAATTTTACTCAACTACGTATTGCACTCTATACATTAGTTCAAAAAGAAATCCGCCGCTTTATGCGAATTTGGCCGCAGACCTTATTACCGCCTGCGATTACCATGAGCTTGTACTTTGTGATTTTTGGTAATTTGGTCGGTTCTCGTATTGGGCAAATGGGTGGATTTAGCTATATGCAATTCATCGTGCCGGGTCTTATCATGATGGCGGTAATTACAAACAGTTATGCCAACGTATCTTCAAGTTTCTTTAGTGCTAAATTCCAAAAAAGTATCGAAGAACTGATCATGAGTCCAGTTCCATTACATATGGTCTTATGTGGTTATGTGATTGGTGGTGTTGCCCGTGGCGTTCTTGTTGGGGCAATTGTCACTGCAATGAGTTTGTTTTTTACTGACCTTTATATACATAATATTTTCGTCACGATATATACCGTAATTATTACCTCGTTATTGTTTTCTTTAGGCGGTTTTATCAATGCTGTATATGCAAAATCGTTTGATGATATTTCGATTATCCCAACCTTTGTATTAACACCCCTCACCTACTTAGGCGGTGTATTTTACTCGATTAGTGCTTTAAGTCCATTTTGGCAAAATCTTTCTTTAATTAACCCGATTGTATATATGGTCAATGCTTTCCGTTTCGGAATTTTAGGTCATAGTGATGTCAATGTTTCATTGTCTTTACTTATCGTGACCCTTTTCTGTGGCGTACTGTATATGATTGCTTACTATTTACTTTCTCGTGGTTCAGGAATGCGTGAATAATGTCTGTTGAAAAATCTTTATTGGGTAAAGAAACCGATTACCCAACTACCTATCAACCCGAAGTTCTTTTCCCAATCGCTCGTGCACAAGCACGGGAGCAATATGCGGATGTAACGGGTATATATAAAGGTCAAGATTGGTGGCATGTATTCGAAATTTCTTGGCTCAATAGCAAAGGGATCCCGCAAGTTGCCATTGGGCGTATTGCACTCCCAGCAACATCACCAAATTTGATTGAATCGAAGTCGTTAAAGCTCTACTTTAATAGTATGAACTTTACCCAGTTTGATTCTCATCAAGCTTTTATCGGTACCGTTGAAAAAGACTTATCTGCTGCTGCACAAGCAGCAGTGACTCTAACTTTATTTCAAGTTGATGATTTAGACATTACCAAACCAACCGGTATTTGTATTGATGATCAAGAACCTGACCAGCTGGTCAATCATCCAGATGCAAGCCTTTTGGCCTTTGATCAACAAAATACACAACACGGCGAAAGCGTTGAAATTCAACTGTATTCACACTTATTGAGAAGCAATTGCCCTGTGACTGGACAACCTGATTGGGGCACTGTTTTTATCCGATACCAAGGTAAAAAACCTTGTTATCGTAGTATTTTAGCTTATATTATCTCGTATCGTCAGCATAACGGTTTTCACGAACAATGTGTGGAACAAATCTTTGCCGATATTTGGCAAAATTTAAAACCTGAAAAGCTGATGGTGTATGCAACATATACACGTCGTGGTGGTTTAGATATTAACCCATGTCGTGTATCTGATGAATCATGGATGCCAAGCCCAATTCGATTGGCGCGACAATAAACATTGAGGTTGAAAACATGCCTTTTTTTGGTTTTGTACCTTCTGAAGAACTATTAAAGAACATTCAGACCGGTATTGAGAAAAAAAACTCTAACGAACCACTTTATCCTTTACGTGATCAAACTGCCTTACTCATTAATGAAGAAATTATTGATACGCTTTTGATTGAACTTGTTCGTCGCTTCCCTGCAAGTGACAAACGAGATACTGCTGAAAAATTAGCAGGCTATGTCAAATCGACTGTTGCTGTGTTACTTAAACAATTATTAAGTAAAGCAGACAATGATGTGGTTCGTCAGTCTGTAGAGTTTTCAGAACGTAGTCTATTTAAAGATCCACAAGGTCAATTCCGTGTCGGTGTGAATTTAGAATCAAGTTTAGTCACCAATCTTAAAAATAGCTTTGCTGAAGTTCAAGCAAATGGTGATGTTAATCGCGCTGTATTGTCTGAACAATTCAAACAATTCTCAGATGCGACGATTAATCATTTTATGCGTGATTTTAATAAAACGCTCGACTTGGGTATGATCAAACGTAAAGCTGCGGATATTGGCGCGTCTGCTGTAGGCAAAGCAGTGCATATGGCAATTGATAAGTTGATTCCAAATTTAAATAAAGATGAAATCACAGCTGTTGCAGAATATTACGATACTTTATTTTTTAATTGATCGTTAAAATTCGATTGGATTTTTAAATATAAAAAATGCCCTTCTTTGTAAGGGCATTTTTTATAAAGTTACTGAGCTATGCTTTTAAGGATAATAATTAACCATTAAATTCATAAACTTAAAATCATGATAAAACGCTATTCCTTGATCTATCTAAAACCTATTCAAATTCAAAACCATTTAATTCAATCTATTTAACCCACTATTTTCTAATTTAAATATTTCAACCTTAAAATAATCACAAAATTCAGCTCATAATTTTGTTGCAAAGTATTGATATTCATTGCCTTCGAGGGGGATTGTGATAGCATGCGCAAAACACATTTCCCGCACAAAATAGACCAATGGCACCAAGCTCTCAATATAAATTTTTACGTCAATCTCCTCGTGATGGTCTGAGTACTGCCATGATCCCCTCACGCTGGCAAAAACTCCATATTGACCCTTGGTTGAGCTTATTCCTAATTTTAAACGCGATGCTCGGTTTAACCGTCCTTTATAGTGCGTCTGCACAAGATATGGGGCTGGTTTCCAAACAAGCCATGAGCTTTGGTATCGGTTTTCTTGTCATGTGTGGTTTAGCCCAAATTCCCCCTAAAGTTTATCAAGCTTTTGCACCTTACTTTTATCTGTTTGGACTGGTCTGCTTAGTCGCAGTTAAAGTGTTTGGTGAGGTTCGTATGGGTGCCCAACGCTGGATTGGGATTCCGGGTTTTGGCAGCGTACAACCCAGTGAGTTTTTAAAAATTGGGATGCCATTGATGATTGCATGGTTTTTATCTCGTAATCCTCTACCGCCTAGTTTTAAAAATGTCTTTTTATCACTGATCATGATCGGCATTCCTTTTATCCTGATTGCAGAACAACCCGATTTAGGCACATCACTGCTCATCTTGGCCAGTGGGATTTTTGTGCTGTTTCTGAGTGGTCTTTCTTGGAAAATGATTTTAGGTGCAGTGAGTGCTGTTGCTGTAGTGATTCCAGTCGCTTGGGAATTTCTACTACATGATTATCAACGACAACGTGTTTTAACTTTATTTAATCCAGAAGCCGATGCCCTAGGCACAGGCTGGAACATCATTCAGTCTAAAACAGCGATTGGTTCGGGTGGCTTTATGGGTAAAGGTTATTTGGAAGGCACTCAATCGCACTTACATTTTTTACCTGAAGGCCATACTGACTTTATTATTGCCGCATTTTCTGAAGAATTCGGTCTGATTGGTATCCTACTTCTAATCATCATTTATTTTTGTATTATCTTTAGAACCTTTCAAATGAGTTTACAATGCTTCCATAATTTTGGTCGACTTGTAGCCGGTACTTTTGCTTTGTCATTTTTTGTTTATGTATTTGTAAATGCGGGCATGGTCAGTGGTATTTTACCTGTAGTCGGTGTGCCATTACCTTTTATGAGTTATGGTGGTACTGCAATTATTACTTTAATGGCCACTTTTGGCATTGTGATGTCTATACATACACATCGTTAATTTTTTATCATAAATAATTAGGAAATATAACCTATGTTTACTTTTGGGCTTTTACAGAAGGTTAAAAACATCACTTTTTGTGCAGCTGCATTTTCACTGACCAGTTTCTGCCAAGCCAATGATTTTGCCAGCAACCCTGAATACAATAATTTTAAAGCCAAAACCATGCAAACCTATGGTTTAAGTAGCGAACAAATTGATTGGGCTATGAATGGCTCACGCAATTTACCCAATATCATCAGCATTATGGAACGACCAGGTGAAAGTAAGCCTTGGTATCAGTACAAAACTAATTTTCTAGCTGAAGGCACCATCCAACGTGGTGTGCGTTTTAAACAACAATATGCAGATACGCTAAATCGCGCAGAACAGCAGTTTGGGGTGCCTCAAGCAATCATCCTAGGCATTCTAGGGGTCGAAACAGGTTATGGTTCAAATAAGGGCTCCTTTATCACCCGTGATGCACTTGCAACCCTCGGTTTTGGTTATCCCCGCCGTGCGCAGTATTTCCAAGATGAGTTGGGTGCTTTAATTGCATGGTCATATAAAGATGGCGTTCCAACCAATTCGATTGTTGGGTCTTATGCAGGTGCAGTAGGTTATCCGCAATTTATGCCAAGTAATGTGTCTAAATTTGGCGTGGACTACGATGGAAATGGTCATGTTGACTTACGTAACTCTGCGGTCGATGCGATTGGTTCAATTGCCAACTATCTGGCTCAACATGGCTGGCAGCGTGATCGCCCTATTGCGTTTTTAGCGCGTTATACAGGGAACAATCCTGAAGCGATTATTGCAAAAGATTTAACTCAGCCTGTTCCCTATGGATCACTTAAAAATTTAGGGATTTCTCCATTAAATCCAATCGTCAAAATTGATGACTTGGATTTGGTTAATGTGATTCAATTACAGGACAGCAATGGCCCTATTTATTATATTACTTATCCTAATTTTCAAGTGATTACGACATATAATAGAAGTCGTATGTATGCCACTGCTTTATGGCTTTTAGGCACCGAAATTGTAAGTCGTTAAGACTTGCAATTTCCTAAACAACAAATAAGTCAAGATTTTTTTATGTTAATTTGATCACATTTAATACTTTTTTCATACCTTGTTACAATATTGGTTATTTTTTAATCAAAACCTGTAAGAATTTGTCCTTTTTGTAACTGTTTCTTAAATAATGCTAGACACATTTATTCCAGCTTGAATATTATCCTTTCCGTTAAATGCAGTTGCACAAGTGAATTTACAGACCTCTATGGTTAATTTTCAGCGACTTAGAAAATTAAAATTGAGGTTCCAAGGAGTTAAACGATGCATGCTTCACTAAAATATATGATGGCCCTGACCATGGGTCTGAGTATGACGCAGGTCAACTCAGAAATGGTTCAGTCATCATACTTAAACAATGATTCGGATAGTTCGAGTCTAGCTTCTCGTGTGATTAGCAAAGATTCAACAAATTTCAACTCTCATTTTTCAAACCTAAACAGTTTGTCAATTACTGAACGTTCTGGCGATCAAGTCCGTCGTCAAACTATTGCAGCAAAGATTCAAGTTCCTGAAGATGAGCCTTCAGTAATTGATAAACTTAATGAAGTTGCTTCAAACACAGTTCGCAAATTTAGCCAAACTGGTGTTGCATCTTGGTACGGTCGTCAGTTCCACGGCCGTAAAACCGCAAGCGGTGATACATTCGATATGAATGATTTGACTGCTGCACACCGTAGCTTGCCATTAAACTGCTTTATTCGTGTAACCAATAAAGACAATGGTAAAAGCGTAGTGGTTAAAGTCAACGATCGTGGTCCTTTCCATGGTAACCGTGTACTTGACCTCTCTTACGGCGCTGCTAAGCGTTTAGGTATTACAAATTCAGGAACAGCACGCGTTAATATTGAACGCGTAGATGGTCCAAACTCGTAAATCACTGCATGCATTTAACAAAAGCCACTTTCCAGTGGCTTTTTTATTGCAAAAATAAAAATACAGATGTCCGAATTGCCCCCTTAACTTTCCAGTTATGCCCCTTTTCTTTCAATGCATTCCAGATAAAATAAAATGCGAGTCGATACAGGATGTATCACTAAACAGAAAACGAAAACCGAAGTTTAAATTCTAAAAGTAAAAAAGTGAGCCATGCATGGACGTGAACAGCAAAACGCCAAACTTCGCGCATACACCCCTCAGCAAAACCCAAAAAGTAATCGCACTTGGTTTTGCCACGCAAGGCTTGGGTTATGCCAGCGTCATGACTGCGCTTCCCACAATTAAAAGTCGATTCAGACTTTCAGATGATCAACTGTCGATTATTATCCTTGGCGTCTGTATTGCAGCAGCACTGGGTTCTATTTTGGCAGATCGACTCGCTGTAAAACTAGGTTCAAGGCTGGCTATTGTTATCGGCTTGCTATTTGAAGCCATCGGTATTGCAATTGCAGCATTTAGTTCCAGTGCCATGATCATGGTCGCTAGTTTTTTACTTTATGGGCTTGGACTTGGATGTTTAGATGCGGCATTGAATATGCAAGCTGTCATGATGGAACAAAAACTTGGAAAAAGCGCCTTAGGCGGTTTCTTTGCCTGTTATACCGCTGCTGCGTTCCTTGGTGCGTTAATCATGTCCGCGACAGTCTCAACCACACTTGGGGCAACAGCGGCATTGTGCATTGCTGTCATGATGTGTTTGATTACATCGCAAGTGTCAAAACGGTGGTTATTTCAACAAAAAGAAAATGCTGCCCTACCCCATCAACAACGATCACTAATTCCGCATAAACAATTGCTTATTTTTGGTGTGATCATTCTAATCGCCTTTACTGTCGATTCAGCAATCAGCACTTGGAGTTCAATTTATCTTAAAGATATTTTAGCAAGCTCAGCCACAGTCGCCCCATTGGGTTATGCCGCTTACCAAATGGGTATTTTACTCACACGTTTAAGTCTGGATTATCTCTTAAAATTTAAAAGCGCTGCATGGGTTGCCTTCATCACAACGCTGATTGGTGCAACAGGCTGCGCCATAGCTGGCTTAGGACATTCATTGGCGATTGTCATTGCTGGTTTTGCACTGGCTGGTGTTGCGGTAGGTGCATTAGTCCCGCTGACATTTTCAGCAGCAGGTCGTCTAGATGAAAATCGTCGCGATGAAATTATCGCACGTGTGAATATTTTTAATTATGGTGGGGCTGTAGCAGGAGCTGTGATTATTGGCTTACTTGCTGCTCCTATCGGTTATGGTCCCTCATTTATTGGTTTAGCACTGGCACTGTTATCTGTGATTTATTTTAGAAAAAGATTTATTTAGGCTGTATATAAATAAAAAATCGTTTAGGATGAATCGAGATCATTACTTAAATGTAAAAACACTTATCATTTTTTAAACACATATCAAACCTATACGCAGGTCAAAATCTTTGCTAGTTTGAATAAAATAAACAATTCAATTCATCTGTTTTGAGCAATATTTAATAAAACAAATTTGGGGATTATTCATGTTTCAAATCAGTAGCCCATCAAAACTTGTTCGTGCAATTGCACCCATCATCTGCGTAATTGGCCTTGGCTCGCTTAGCGCATGTACCACAGTATCTCCAACAAACACGAATACAACCGCTGATCTTGCAACATTAACGCAAACAAACACGCTATTTTACGGTGGCTCAATTTTAACCATGCAAGGCATGTCACCCCATTATGTCGAAGCGCTAGTGGTCAAGGATGGAAGAATTGTCTTTGCAGGCGATTTAAAACAAGCGCAAAAATTAAAACAAAAAAATACCCAAGAGATTAACTTAAACAGTCATACCCTGCTGCCTGGTTTTATTGATGCACATAGCCATTTAAATAGTGTAGGTCTACAGCAAACTGTGGCAAATCTCTACCCTACGCCCGATGGTAATGTTTCAGATATTGCATCATTGATTCATGAACTTTCACTATGGCAACAAAACAATCCTGACTTTATCAAAGCAACCTCAGGCTGGATTATTGGAAATGGTTATGATGACGCCCAAATTAAAGAAAAACGACATCCTACAGCAGATGATTTAGACTTGGTTTCCACCAATCACCCAATTATTGTTTTACATCAGTCAGGACACTTAGCCTCTGTCAATCATAAGGCTCTTGAACTTTTAAACATCAATAAAAATACCCCAAATCCAACTGGCGGTATTATTCGCCGTAAAGCAAATTCTCAAGAGCCAAATGGTGTACTTGAAGAAGCTGCTGTTTTTTCAGCAATGGCAACTGCATTTAGTAAAGTTCCACCTGAAATCATGCAAAATATGGCAAAAACAGCACTGAATACCTATATCAAAAATGGCTATACCACTGTACAAGAAGGTCGTGCTGATCATGGTACAGCTGAATTATGGCGAAGTTTTGCGGCCATCAATCAATTGAATATTGATGTCGTGGTTTATCAAGATATCATCAATGAAAAAGAATACATGCTGAAAAATGGCAGTAGTCTCAATTATCAAAATCATTTTAGAATTGGTGGGGTTAAAATCAGTCTAGATGGCTCCCCACAAGGCAAAACCGCATGGCTAACGCAGCCTTACTTCATCCCACCAGAGGGAAAACCTAAAGACTATCGTGGTTATCCAGCCTATCCAGATACAAAAATGGTTCAAGATGCAATTAATCTGGCTTATAAGAATCATTGGCAAATTCTTGCACATGCCAATGGTGATGCTGCAATTGACCAATATCTCGCAACTATTGAGACAGCCAACGCACAATATGGCCAAGCAGATCGCCGCAATGTAATTATTCATGCACAAACCATGCGTGAGGATCAATTAGATCAAGCCAAGAAATTAGAGCTTATTCCTTCGTTCTTCTCATTACATACTTATTACTGGGGCGATTGGCATAAACACGAAACACTCGGTGCAGAACGTGCAAACCGAATTTCCCCTACAGGTTCTGCATTAAGAAAAAATATGATTTTTACTGAGCACCATGATGCTCCAGTCATCCCTCCTAAAAATATGATGGTGATTGATGCAACCGTCAATCGTACCACCCGTTCTGGAGATGTATTAGGTGAGGATCAAAAAGTCAATCCTTATATTGCATTAAAATCAGTCACAGATTGGGCCGCATACCAATACTTTGAAGAAAAAGACAAAGGTACCTTAGAAAAAGGCAAATTGGCGGATCTTGTAGTGATAGATCAAGACCCATTAAAAGTGCCCACTCAAAAGATTAAAGACATCAAAATATTGGCAACCTATAAAGAAGGTCAATTGATTTATCAAAGTCCCCAATAAGGATCAGTAAGGGATAGTCGGGATAGGACATGCTTAATTCGAAATTTTTAATCATACTATTGGGCCTAAGTGGTTTTGCTTATGGAAATATCGCTATTTTCAAAGCCACTTTTCCTGATCTAAAAACCAACCAAGCACCTCACCCACAACACCAACTTGAACAACTTCCCGCAGCCACACTCAGCAATAATGTAACAGTGGATACCTATATTGCAGCAATTCCTAATCCTTTTAACGATACAGGATTCTACAAAGATGATGCCGTCTGTAAGATCAACAATACCCAACAAGTAAAATGTCAGTTCAGTTATAAATTATCTGCGACTCAAGCAAAAAACTTTAAAATCATCTTACTGCCCGGTATTGGTCCTGTACTTGTCCCCCTATCATGGCAAGTGATCAGCACAGATATGGGACCTTCTGGCGTTGCGTATGCTGTGCTGGCAAGCCGTAAAAAAGATGAAGCCATCACCATTTATAATTCATCCGCGTGTGCTGGCTGTGCCATGCATAGCGCAAGTTTATATTTCCCCAATGTGAGAAAACTTAGTTTAGACAATGAATTTGGAGCCATTGAAGATAAAAACCACCTGTTAAACATTGTCAAAGCCAATAAAAATAAAGTGTATTTTAGCTATCAAATTCCCAACTATCCCAACAAAACACATGGGATCGCCTATTATGCCGATGAAAGTGATGGCAACGATGTCACCAATTTTCAGGAAATCAAAGTCACAGTTAAACCAGAACACCAAAGCTGGGCACGTGATATTTTAAATTTCTATCAGGCAACACATTGAAATCCCCCTGACCAGCACTTGGTTTTATTTAAAGCCAGTATTTTGACCAAAACATTATTCTGATTTATATTGTTTTCAGCAAAAATAAATATAGCCAACCACACGCATGGAGCGCCAAATGAAAACAATCACCGAATGGTTTGATGAATATAGCGAAAGTCATCAAAACAAAACCAATAAAGCCATCCATTGGGCTTGTGTCCCCGCGATTTTATTTGCCATCATTGGGATTCTTGCACATTTTAGTGCTTTGCTTACCGCACTGCTTCTGGTTCTTACCCTCGTTTTCTATGCCCGTTTGGATATTGTTCTTGCTGTAGCAATGACCGCATTAATTGCAGTCATGGCATGGATCATTTACTTACTTCCTGTTGGTGTTGGTTTCTATATTGGGGTGTTTATTTTGGCTTGGATTGGTCAATTTTATGGTCACAAAGTCGAGGGTAAAAAGCCTTCTTTCTTTAAAGACCTTCAATTCCTCCTCATTGGCCCTGTATGGTGTATGGATGCCTATCTTGGTAAAGTACTACCCAAATGGAAAACACGCCAGAAACTGGCTTTTTAGCGCAAATAAACCAGAGGGAAAATCCAATTCGGCTTTTCCCTCCATTTTTTTCAATTTAACAGATAAAATAATCCGTAAAAGCACAATAAACTTAAAGCTAAATTGACTAGAATTTTCTTAGAAATAAGTGCTAAAACAACACAGATCACTGCTGTTAAAAAATAGGCATCCAAAGGCAATGCACGGAATTGATCTCCATTAAAAAATACAATTGGTGCACAAATTGCAGTCAGTAAACATGGTGCTGAATACTGCAACATATTTCCAATCACACGAGGTAATTTCAGGGCGATTTTAGGTTCCAAGAAAAAGTAACGGTTAATCAATACAATGCCTGCCAAAGTTAACAATAAAGCCCATGTCATTTTGCTACGCCTATGTTTTTTACTCCAACGATCTTTGCCGTACACATCGCACTAAACATCCCCAAAATCCCGGATAGCACAATGCCCCCTTCAAATTGAAAATATTTAAAAATACAGGCAGATAGCAAAGTACACATGACGCCTACCAAAGTTGCGCTATTTTTCACCATAGGCACAATAATCAAAATAAATACTGCAACAATTGAAAAATCTAAATGTAAGCTTTCTAAATTTGGAATTGATTTAGCCAGTACAATTCCTAACACACTAAATAGGCACCAAGCCAAATAAAAACACAACCCAGCACCAAACAAATAAGCAAAGCTGCGCTGCTTATCTTTGCCAATGCCGACAGCAAACAGTTCATCTGTCAGCAAGAAGCCAATTAATATGCGTTGCTTAAACGGAAAACGACTGACATCTTGACGAAAATTAAGCGCATAAATTAAATGCTGACTGGTTAAGAAAAATACCGTAATCATAATCGTCAAGGCAGATGCATGTGACATGACTAAACCTAAACTCACCAACTGTGCTGCACCTGCAAATACAACAGCGGACATTGAGAATGCTTGTGCAAAGCTTAATCCAGCATTGATTGCCATTGAGCCAGCCAGAATACCCCAAGGCAGTACGGCGATAGATAAAGGTAAAATATCGACCACACCTTGGAAAAAAGCCTTTTTATTTTGCTTAGACTTCGGCTCAATCTCGGTAGTATAAGATTCAAATTGATCACTCATTTGCAAAATCCAAATCTAAGAATTTAATCAGTATCTTATAAATGCTCAGTGATCGCTTGGATGAAATTGCTATTTGGTGAGGGGCTGTGAGCGTTTAAATGGTTATTTCCGAATACATTTATTAAATATTTAAGGTACTTAAATATTGAGAAGGCGTAACCCCGACTGCTTTTTTAAAATGTCGATTAAAATGACTTTGATCTGAAAAACCACTATTTTGGGCCGTCATTGCAATACTCTGACCTTGTTTTAATAATTGGCGCGCTTTCTGTAAGCGGACCTGAACCAACCAGCTATGCGGTGGTAATCCCGTATATTTTTTAAATTCACGTAAAAAATGCCAAGGGCTTAATCCTACATATGTCGCCAAATCAGTGAGCGAATAATCATGCTCAGGGAAGCTGCTTAATAAATCTTTAACTATTTCAACTTTCCGTTGTGCTTCTGGTAATTCAGCAGGTGTTAATTTGGCACGACCATAGCGACTGATTAAGCGGGCTAAAGTGGATAAATACATACTCTCTTTCAGTAAAGTATTTTCTTTTTGTTCTAATAAATCAAAAAGTAAACAGAGTTGCTGTGCCAATCCAACATCTTGCACAACTGCTTGTGGGAACCACGGTACGCTATTTTTAACACTAAAAAAATCTTGCCCTGCATCTAACAACATTTCTGGCGTTGGATAAATTGCACGATATTTCCAGCCTGACTCGACAGCAGATGAACCTGTATGAATTTCATCAGCATTGACTAAAATAATGTCGCCCTTCGGTGCTGTATGTAACTGCCCAGTCCGATAAAAACTCTGTGCACCATCTTCAATCACACCAATACAATAACCTTCATGCACATGCTTTGAAAATTGCTTATGGTGATACTGTGCTTTTAACAATTCTAATCCACCCAATTCTTTTAGGTGAAAGTAGCTTGCCCACTCCTGCATTTTTTCTATTCAGACTTTTGATAATAATTTAAAAATAGCATGTTTATAAAAAGCGTATAGAACAAAATTGCTATCTATACGTTTAAACAAGACCTAATCTTTTGTGCACCTAAGAAAATAACCAATAGATTACTGATAGGTTTTTCCATTATGTTTTAGCCAACCATCTTGATGACGACGGTTTGGATCATGGTGTGTCCAATGCATTACACCACCTTGATTACTATATTCATACTCGCCAAAAAATTCGACAGTATCACCTTTGCGTAAATTATCTATGCGTGGTGCTAAATCAATATTATGCGCAACCAGTACAGTTAAGCCATTATCCAGTGCAAGAATAAATTTTTGATGACGTGAACCTTCATTATCATCACGCAACACGGCTTTTACTCGACCAATGGACTGTACTTGAACATTACTGAGTTTTACATCATAGGCTTTTCGAATAACCTCAAGACCATTTTGATTTTGACTATTGGCAGACGGCTTATCGTTAAATTGGTTATCTTTACTTTGCTCATTCACCTGCTGTGTATTGTCTTGTGAATGATTGTTTTGCTGATCGATCGATTCAACTTTAGAGGATTCAGTTGCTTGATTTTTTTGTTGATTAAGATCAACACCTATATAAGCTGCGACGATCACTGCGATTACAGCACCAATACCAAGTTGAGTTTTATTTGCCATAAAGTTTGAGTCTAATCAATGTTCATTGTGGAATTATAAAAGAATAATCTTTTAGATATGTATGAATTAATTCTTCTGAATCTACTTCAATTAAATTACAGACAAAAAAAACCCCTCTAAGGAGGGGTTTTCAATAATTATACTCAGTGAGTAAAAATTATTTAGCAGCCGCTTGAGCAGCCGCAACTTCTTCTGCAAAGCTCATTTCAGCTTTCTTCTCAATACCTTCACCCACTTCGAAGCGAACGAATTGAGCTACAGTTGTTGCAGTCGCTTTCAATACTTCAGCAACTTTTTTGTCGTTGTCGATTACGTATTGTTGACGCTCAAGAACAACTTCGTTCAAGTATTTTTCAACTGAACCAGTCACCATTTTTTCAACGATGTTCGCTGGCTTACCAGATTCAATCGCTTTAGCTTCTGCAATTTCTTTCTCTTTCGCGATAAGATCAGCAGAAACATCTTCAGCAGTTACAGCAACTGGGTTGAACGCAGCAACGTGCATTGCAATACCTTTACCAGTTTCAGCAGAACCTGTGTAAGAAACAACAACACCGATTTTTAAACCGTGTTTGTAAACTGCAAGGTTTTCACCTTCAACAATTGCAGCACGACGAACTTGAATGTTTTCACCGATTTTTTGAACAAGCGCAATACGAGCTTCTTCAACAGTTGAACCATCTTCAAGTTTCAATTCAGCAATTTGAGCAGCATCAGTTACACCAGCAGCAAGTGCAGCAGCAGCAACTTTCGCAGAGAAACCAGCAAAGTTTTCGTCTTTAGCAACGAAGTCAGTTTGACAGTTTACTTCTAAAAGAATTGCTTTGTTACCTTCTTGAGCAATTGTGATCGCGCCATCAGCAGCAATGTTACCAGCTTTTTTAGCTGCTTTTGCTTGACCTGATTTACGAAGATTATCAATCGCTAATTCGATGTCACCGTCTGCTTCTGTTAATGCTTTTTTGCATTCCATCATTGCAAGACCAGTACGGTCACGTAATTCTTTTACCATGCTCGCAGTAACTGCAGTCATGTTGTTCTCCTAAATACGGTAGAATATGAATCTGTTCAACAAAAACGGCCCAAAGGTTCCTCTGGGCCGTTTTGCTTTCTCGACGCTCAATTTGTCATCATTTTAAATCACAAAAATGACAAGCTTGCGTCAAAACGCATTAAGCCTCAGGAGCTTCTTTCGCAGCTTCTTCGCCTTTAGCTTGAGCATTCGCTTGAGTTTGAGCGTATTCTTTACCAGCAAGAATTGCATCAGCCATTGCAGAAGCATAAAGTGTAACAGCACGGATCGCATCGTCATTACCAGGAATAACGAAATCTACGTTATCTGGGTTAGAGTTTGTATCAACGATACCGATTACTGGAATACCAAGGTTTTTAGCTTCTTTAATCGCGATTGCTTCGTGATCAACGTCGATGATGAACAATGCGTCAGGTAAACCACCCATGTTCTTAACACCGCCTAAAGAGCGTTCAAGTTTTTCCATTTCACGAGCGCGTTCTAATGCTTCACGTTTAGTAAGTTTAGCAAAAGTACCATCTTGTGATTGAGTTTGAAGATCTTTCAAACGGTTGATTGACTGACGAAGAGTTTTCCAGTTAGTCAACATACCACCCAACCAACGGTGATCAACATAAGGCTGACCAGCGCGTTGAGCTTGTTCACGAATGATGTTAGAAGCAGCACGTTTTGTACCAACGAACAATACTTTGTTCTTTTTGCTTGCTAGATTGTTAACAAAATTCAAAGCATCATTTAACGCAGGAACAGTATGTTCAAGGTTGATGATGTGAATACGGTTACGCGCACCAAAAATGTATTGACGCATTTTTGGGTTCCAGAAGCGAGTTTGGTGACCAAAGTGCGCGCCAGCTTGAAGAAGGTCGCGCATGCTTACGTTGTAATCTGCCATTTTCTTTACCTTAAAAGTTTGGGTTAGGCCTCCATATGTCCGCATTCTCCACCCTTTCAGGCACCCAGAGTAATGTGACGACATATGTGCGGATTTTTAAATTACCCTTATCAATATTTCCATAAACCATTCACAAAGAAAGTCACAGAAAGCATTTGATAAATTGGGCGGCTATTTATACCATAGTCACATACAAATTTCCAAAAGTTTTTAAAGATCATGAACAGTACTTACGAAGCACCACGTCGATTAATCAAAACCGCAGATGAAATTGAAAAGATGCGTGTTGCAGGTCGATTGGCTGCAGAAGTTTTGGATATGATCAAACCGCATATCAAACCAGGTGTCAGTACACTTGAATTGGATACGATTTGTCATGACTATATTGTCAACAAACAAGACGCTATACCTGCATGTTTGGGTTATGGTGCTGCGCCAGGTCGCCCTGCATTCCAACATGTAATTTGTACCTCTGTAAATCATGTGGTATGTCATGGTATTCCATCTGCAAGTAAAATTTTAAAGAAAGGCGATATTCTCAATATTGATGTGACTGTGATCAAAGATGGTTATCACGGCGATACCAATATGATGTATGTGGTTGGTGGTGAAACATCGATTATTGCTGAACGTTTGTGTAAAGTTGCTCAAGAAGCAATGTATCGTGGTATGGAAACGGTGAAACCGGGTTCAACCATTGGTGATATTGGCGCAGCGATTCAGAAATATGTTGAATCAGAACGCTTTAGTGTAGTGCGTGAATATTGTGGTCATGGTATTGGTACAGTATTTCATGATGAGCCTCAAGTCCTTCACTATGGTCAACCCAATTCAGGCATGGTTTTGGAAGAAGGTATGACCTTTACCATTGAACCAATGGTCAACGCTGGTGTTTGGCAAACACGTTTAATGGGTGATAAATGGACGGTGGTGACCAAAGACCATAGTCTTTCAGCTCAATACGAACATACCCTGCTGGTGACCAAAGACGGTGTAGAAGTTTTAACCGCGCGCCCTGAAGAAGATCTATCTCGTTTTCAAAAATAACGAAAGTCATTGACTAAAATGACTTATGCTGCTTAACAAAAGGTCATATTCATATGGCCTTTTTTTATTGCATGCATTTTTTCTTGTCTGCCAAGTCAATGTTTTATGGTTATTTTTAGTATTGATCATGGTCTATTTTTAGCATGTAATATCATGACAACATGATTACAGTTGTATTACATTTATAAACTTATGATAAATAAAACATTAAAAAAAGAACATTCACTTAAAAAAAGCCTTTGTAAAGACTACATTAATTAACAGCAAAAACTTCTAATAATAAAAACGCATAAAAATTAGTATCAATTACGGACATGGAGTCCAAACCTATGAAAAAATCATTACTTTGCATCATGACCTCATGCATGACTTTACCGATGATGGCGCATGCAGATTCACCTTATTTTAGTCTGAAAGATGGTGATGGATTTAAACGCTTTTCTGTTTCAGCAGGTTGGCTACATGCAATGCCACAGGGTAATGCTAATCCTATCAAAGTGAATACTGCCGTTGCAGAAGGAACACAATCTAAAGTAGGTGATATTTCTAAAAAAGCAGTTTTAGACGCAGCAGTTAAAGAATCCAATCCTTTTCTTTATGGCGCAATCGGGCTTTTGGGTGACACGATTCCTGGCGCTTTAACGGGCACAGCCACAGTCAATGGTCTATCCAGTTGGACCTCTGAAGGCACTGGTCTAACAGCAAAAGATGTTGATACTTTTGGTCTGATGGGAAATTACTACTTCACTGATAATCTTTCATTAGAGTTTAAAGCAGGTGTTCCGCCTAAAGTTGAGATAGAAGGCAAAGGCCAAATCTATGCACCATTGACCGGTAAAGATTCTACACCACTTGGCAGTATTGACTTGAAAAAAGATATTGCAATTACTGATTTAACAAAACATTCAAAAGCAGCATCTGCAACTGCATGGTTGCCAGCGGCAGAACTACATTATCAATTTGGTAAATCTGGTGTAAATAAACTTCGGCCTTATGTTGGTGTAGGTGTCATGTATGCACATTTTACTCACCTAAAAGTCGATAATGGCGTAAAAGACGATCTGATTGCAGCAGGTCACATGATCCAGAACGTATTAGATGGACAGGCTGGGGCAGCACTAGATGGCAAAAAATCATCTGCAAATCCTGTAGTTAAAGTAGAAGCAGATGATGCTTGGGCACCAATGGCAACACTGGGTGCAACCTATGATTTTAATGATCGCTGGTTTGGAGTAGGCTCTGTCACTTATGCACCAATGAGTAGTGATGCGACCATTACTATTTCAGACTCAAATACCAACAAACAACTTGTCACAGCCAAAACCAAAATTGATATTGATCCTCTGATTACTTATGTTGGTGTGGGTTATCGCTTCTAAAAGCTAAATTTATTTTCATTAAAATGTGCTGACTGATCACTAAAATTTATCGATTGATAAATTTTTATTCTATCGCTAAGTCCCATTGAATCATCTACAATTCTCATATGATGATTCAATGGATAGCTTATGTCAGTACAACAGGACGACACGCGTTTCTCTAAACCACTCATTTATATGCTTATTGGAAGTGCTTTTATTCTGGCACTCTCTTTAGGTGTACGTCACGGTTTTGGGCTTTATCTTGTACCCATGAGCCATGAGTTTGGTTGGAGTCATCAGATTTTTAGTTTAGCCATTGCCATACAAAATCTATTCTGGGGCGCAGTACAACCTTTTACTGGTGCGCTTGCAGACAGATATGGGAGTAAGAAGATTGTTGCAATAGGCGGGGTGCTCTACACCATTGGTCTGTTGTTAATGTCTATCAGTTCAAATGTGCTGTTACTGGATATCAGTGTCGGCTTAATTATCGGCTTAGCCCTCTCTGCAACATCATTCTCGGTATTACTTTCGGCCGTAGGACGAGCAGCGCATCCAAGCAAGCGCAGTATGGCAATGGGTATTGCCAGTGCAGCTGGTTCATTTGGGCAATTCATTATGTTGCCAACCACCCTGCTTCTCATTAAAAATTTCGGCTGGTCATCTGCATTGGTCATTACAGCAATGCTCATTGTGTTGATTGTTCCATTGGCATGGATGCTTAAAGCACCCATGTATGTACCACCAAATGCAATTAAACAAGCGATAAAACCCAATTTAAGCTTTAAACAGATTCTTAAAATTGCCTTTCAGCATAAACCCTTTTTATGGTTGGCCTTTGGTTTCTCAGTGTGTGGGTTCCAAGTGGTTTTTTTAGGCATTCACCTGCCGGGTTATTTGATTGATCATGGTTTTGATGCCTCCACTGGAACGATCTTTCTCGCATTGGTTGGTCTATTTAATATTATCGGAACCTATACCGCTGGTTGGCTTGGTGGCAAGTATTCTAAACCGCATCTGCTTATGGGTTTATATGGTTTACGTGGCATTGCGATTGTTACCTTTCTCATGCTGCCATTGAGTATTTGGACTGTTTACGCCTTTGGTATCGTTATGGGGATCTTATGGCTTTCGACTGTACCCCTAACCAATGGTATTGTAGCCAATATGTTTGGTGTGAAATACTTAACCATGCTAAGCGGTCTGGTTTTTTTCACTCACCAAATCGGTTCTTTTTTTGGTGGATGGCTAGGCGGTTTAAATCATGATATAACGGGTAACTACAACATCATTTGGGGATGCTCAATTGCCTTGTGTATAGTCGGTGTTATTGTGCATTTCTTTGTTAATGAAGAGGCTGTGGTTAATGACTAACTCATTCTCGTGGTTCAAGCTCAGTATCTGGTTGGTTATTGTTATTCTGTTCGGGCTGTCAAGTATGCTGTGGTTGAACACGCCTGAATTATTTGAATATTTTAATATGGCTTTTTGTGCGCATTAACCCATTGTCCAATAGCTAGATTAATTGCTTTCTTTCAAAGCCCTAACGTCTTTTAGGGCTTTGTTTTGTAATCATAAGCCGTTCAACATTTTTAATTTAAACCTTGTTGGAACAAAGTCTGTTTTGAACTTCACCCAAGATATCAAAAGTTCACTGAAATTCAGCGCTATCTTCTGCAAATAGAAAGCAGACCCGCCTTTCAAACGGCTTTAGTGAAAGGACAATGGCCTGCTGACACATTTAAATCGTATTGGTCTAAAGCAGACCAGAAGCAACCTTAAAATCAATTTTCTAAGTCGCGACTACGCTTTTCCCAATCTTTATTAGGCTGATTTTCGCGAGTTTACTCGCCCTTGAATCACCGCTTTGATATTATTTTTTGCATAATTAAAGAAAACCTTGAGTGGAGAAAGCTTAGGATTTGGCTTCTTCCCTTCACCAATTGCTTTAAACTGAGCGGCATACCACAGAATTTCCATGATCGCCATTTTATCAACAAAAGGGATACCGGTTTTGATTTGTTCTACTGCATATCGAACGTCCTGACCAGCAATCAAGTTGTTGCTGACTTCAGGTTCTACCGCAAGAGGACGTGCAATCCCAATAAATTCACACGCACCACTGTCTAAAGCCGCATTCATTCCTTGCGCTGTACGGAAACCACCTGTCACCATAAGATGACATTTGACTTCTTTACGAATTTTTTCTGCAAAATCCAAGAAATATGCTTCACGTGCAATCGTACTTTGCTTACGTTTATCCGCTTTTGCACCTGCCATTGCCGGTGCTTCATAGGTACCACCAGAAATCTCAATCAGATCGATCCCTGCTGTATCAATGGCTTTAAATACTTGAACCACTTCTTCTTCTGTGATTCCACCACGCTGGAAATCTGCAGAGTTCAGTTTGACTGAGATAATAAAGTTTTCTGAGGTTTTAGCACGCACTGCAACATAAATTTCTAACAAGAAACGCATGCGGTTTTCAATCGAACCACCCCATTGATCTTGACGTTTATTGGTCAATGGTGAAAGAAATTGACTGATCAAATAACCATGTGCGCCATGTAATTGTACACCTTCAAAACCGGCTTTTTCACAGATCCGCGCAGCTTCAGCAAACCGTTGAATGATATCTAAAATTTCTGCTTCATTGAGTGCACGTGGTGTACCAAATGTCGTCGCCAACATTGGACTAAAAGGCACTGCTGAAGGTGCCACTGTTTCTTTATTGAGTCCTTTTGGACACTGGCGACCTGGATGTGATAACTGAATCAGTTGTACCATCCCGTGCTTTTTACCCACATTTGCCCATTCAGTCAGTTTGGCAAGATCACGCTCAGTTTCAACTACAACAACACCCGGCTCATTCTTCGCACGGAAATCAACCATCACATTACCCGTAATGGCACAACCTAAACCGCCTTTCCCCCAAGCATCATATAAACCTAAATGCAATTGGTTCGGTTGCCCTGCATGATTGGCCAATGCTTCACTCATCGCACCTTTAATGATTCGGTTTTTAAATCGCGTGTTTTTTATTTCTAATGCTTGTGCAAGATGGCTCATGGTCAAATCTCTTTAGTGATTAGAGCTTTTACTCTAATTTAAATTTATAATAGTTCAAGCGTAAATCTGACAATGCATTTTGTCAACTTTGTTAGTGTGAATATTTTTTGAACCAGAGTCATCAATACAGCGTTAATACTGACTCGCTGCAATTAATCGCTTGGTATAGTCATTTAAAGGTTTATCAAATAAGGCTTGAGTGTCTTGAAACTCGATAACTTTAGCATCTTTTAATACTAAAACTTTCTGACAAAGTGCTTTTACCACCTGCAAATCATGACTAATAAACAAATAACTCATTTGATAATCCTGTTGCAACTGACGCAGTAATTTTACAATCGCACGTTGTGTGGTTCGATCAAGAGCTGAGGTTGGTTCATCGAGAATCAGTAATTTAGGGCGTAATACCACTGCACGTGCTAAAGCCACACGTTGCCGTTGACCGCCAGACAATTCATGCGGATAACGTTGTTTAACTGTTATTGGGAGCTCTACTTTGTCTAAAATTTCATTGATACGAATCAGCATTTCAGCTTCTTTTAGATGTTGTCGTGCCAAACCCTCTCGAATAATCTGGTCGACAGTCATACGTGGATTTAAACTGCTTAACGGATCTTGGAATACAATTTGAAAATTTGATCGAAGTGGACGTAATTTACGCTGACTCAATCTGTTCAAGTCTTGATTGAGTAGGAAAACATTGCCCGAGCACTGTATCAGTCGTGCGATTGCCAACGCCAAAGAGGTTTTACCAGAACCGCTTTCTCCAACAATGCCGATGGACTCAGCGCGATCTAAACGTAAATTGATCGGTTGAACAGCAACAAAATAATCTTTAACTCGATTAAATATGCCCTTTCTTATTGGAAATTTCACCCCAACACGGTGTAGTGATAAAACTAAATTACGTTTATACGGTAAAGCATTGGCTTCACCAAAATCATGATCCAATAAATATTGGGTATAGCTGGCTTTAGGGTTTTGAAAAATATTTCGAACCGTGCCTTTTTCTTCAACCTGCCCATGATTCATCACAATCACTTGATTAGCATATTTACGCACCAAATTCAAGTCATGACTAACCAAAATCATGGCCATTTTATGGTTTAGAATAAGCAGTTGTAATAAGTTTAAAACTTGAGATTGTAATGTGACATCTAAGGCTGTTGTCGGCTCATCCGCGATAATAATTTCAGGCTTTTGTGCCAAAACTGATGCAATCAAAACACGTTGTCGTTGACCACCTGATAACTCATGTGGATAACGATTCAACTTATCCTCAGGTTCGTCCATTCCGACATCACACAATAAGTCATAGACACGTTTTCTGACTTTTTCCTTAGACATTCCATCTAAAAGTAAAGTCTCACCAATAATCCGCTCAACCTTGTGTAACGGGTTGAGTGCAGTCATCGGTTCTTGAAAAATCATGGCAATTTTTTTACCACGGATCGCCAAATGCGCATTTTGATTAAGAGATAATAGGTTTTGCTCATCATATAACGCTTGTCCAGTCACAGTTAAATTTTCAGGAAGTAAGCCAAGTAGTGCCAAACCACTGATTGATTTGCCTGAACCACTCTCCCCGACAATCGCAACAGTTTCCCCGACATGTAGGTCAAAGTTAAGATTATTGACCAGCACCTCTTTACGCTGATTTTCAATATGCAGATGTTGGACAGACAACAACAAAGATGGATCATTTTTGACGTCTTGGATCGAATGCATCGCGTGTCGCCTCCCCAATATAAATCAATAAAGATAGCACCAAGGCCAAAGTAAAAAATCCAGATAAAGCCAGCCACGGCGCATTTAAATTATTTTTACCTTGTAATAACAATTCACCGAGGGAGGCTGCATCTGGTGGTAGCCCATAACCTAAAAAATCCAATGCAGTAAGTGCAGTGATATTTGCAGTCAGCATAAATGGTAGTTGAGATAAACTTGAACTGATCACATTGGGCAAGATATGCCTGAACATAATCACCAAATCACTCCCCCCTAAGGCACGTGCTGCTTGAACATAATCTAAATAACGTGCGCGAAGAAATTCAGCACGGACTATACCGACCAACTCTGTCCAGCCAAAAATCAACATAATCAAAAATAGCCAATAGACACTCGGGGTAAATATACTGACCAAGATGATCACCATAAATAACGTCGGTAAACCACCCCAAACTTCAAGCAGACGTTGCCCAATTAAATCCACCCATCCACCATAATAACCCTGTATCGCCCCAACAATAATTCCAATAAATGCAGCAAATAGTGTCAATGCCAAACCAAACAACAGTGATATGCGTAGACCATAAAGAATACGGGCAAATACATCACGCCCTTGATCATCTGTACCTAACCAGTTTTGTGCGGTGGGTGGTGAAGGAACAGGAACGGCTAAATCTAAATTGGGTGTTTGGTAGGAATAACGAACCAGTGGCCAAATCGACCAACCTTTTTCATCAATCAACTGCTGAACCACAGGATCACGATAATCGGCTTCTGTTTCAAAGACCCCACCAAAATGTGTTTCAGGATAAGCCTTTAAAACTGGCAGGTAATAATGCTGATCGTATTTGACCAATAAGGGCTTATCATTGGCAATAAATTCGGCAGAAATTGAAAGAATAAATAAAACAATAAATACGATGAAACAGACAAAACCCAAGCGATTTTTCTTAAATTTCTGTATTCGTGCTTGCATGATCGGTGACATTATTTTGCACCTCTCGATTCAAAATCAATTCGCGGATCAATCACACGATAAACCACATCACAGATTAAACGTAAAATCAGCCCAAATAAGGTCAGAAAGAACAAAGCACCAAAAATCACCGGATAATCACGTTGTTGCACGGCTTCAAAACCTAGCAAGCCGAGTCCATCCAAATTAAAAATAATTTCAATCAGTAGATTTCCAACAAAGAACACCCCAACCAATACTTCAGGCAAGCCGGCAACAATCACCAACAATGCATTGCGAAATACGTGTTTATATAACACATCATTTTCAGTTAAGCCTTTTGCTCGTGCTGCCAGCACATACTGCTTATTGAGCTCTTCCATAAATGAATATTTTGTCAGATAGGTTAAACTTGCAAATCCGCCCAACACCATGGCGAGCAAAGGTAAAGCCATGTGCCAAAAATAATCTGCTATTTTTTCAAATAGATTGAGACTGTGAAAGTTGTCTGAAACAAAGCCTTGTAATGGAAACCATTGTAAATAAGAACCACCAGCAAAAAATACGATCAACAATATTGCAAATACAAAAGCGGGAACGGCATAGCCCACAGCCAAAAGTAATGAAGTTGATTTATCAAAAAATAAGCCATGCTGCTTGGCTTTTTTAATCCCTAAAGGAATTGAGATTAAATAAATTAAAAAAGTGCTCCACGCACCCAAGGAAATGGTGACTGGCATTTTTTCCCATAACAACTCAGTCACAGGTTTATCTTTAAAAAAACTCGTGCCAAAATCTAAAGCTAAATAATTTTTTAACATCAACCAGAATCGTTCATGTGCAGGTCGATCAAAGCCATACTGCTGTTTGATTTTATCGACCATATCTTCGCTTAAGCCCTGTGCACCACGATACTCATGGTTATTGACCGAAGATGATAGCCCCCCAGCAGTCATATTGACCCCTTGGAAGTTTTCCGCTTGTTGAATGGCTTGTTCAACAGGCCCGCCAGGTGCAATTTGAACCACAACAAAATTGATCAAGAGAACAAAGAACAATGTCGGGATGATCAGTAACAGCCTTTTGAGTATATATGTGCCCATTGAAACGATGTTCCTTATGACCTCATGAGGGTAGATATGTCAATTTAAACATCACTCACGTTGAGCCATTGATGTTTTAACCATGAAGATTTGAAATTATGCTTTTTAAAATGCTCGATTTTTTAAATATTGCTCTACTTTTTTCGCTTGATCTGCATCTGCCCACCAATACTCTAAACCGAGGGATAATTTTGGTTTAACTTTGGGTTGCTGATACATATTCCAATAAGCATACCAGTTTTTATCATTGCCATAAGTCAGAATTTGATAATAGCCTGCACGTAATACCCGATCCAGTGCTCGGGTACGAAGCACCAATTGTTCACGGTTCGGTGCATAAATAATCTGTTGAATCAGCTGATCGACTACTGGGCTTTTAACACCTGCATAATTGTAATTGCCCACTTCGTCGGCAGCCTTACTGCCCCACATCTGTGCCTGTTCAGCGCCCGGTGTTAATGATTGCGGCATATCAATAGCGGTCATCTGAAAATCTAAACGGCGCATACGCTCTGTATATTGCGGTAAATCGACTTGACGAATATTTGCCTGAATCCCAAGTTTTTTTAAGTTACGAATATATGGCAGCAAAGTCCGTAGCACGCCATCTTGATGAATCAGAAATTCAATTTGAATGGGACGACCTTGTCTATCCACCAATTGTCCATTGTGAAAACGATAACCCGCCTTTAATAGCATCGAACGTGCAATCAATAAATTCTGTCGGTTAAAACCACTGGCATCTGAAACTGGGTATTTCCAATCTGCCAATACACCTTGCCGTTGTAATGCGGGCAATTGCTTTAAATAAGGCATTAAAATTGCAAGTTCTTTCGCGCTTGGTTTTCCAGTCGCAGCAAGCTCACTGTTTTGAAAGTGGCTTTGCAAGCGAATATTTTGACCATATAACAATGCTTTATTGATCCATTCAAAATCATAAGCATAGGTTAATGCTTGGCGAAAATTGAGATCATTGAATGGCGCCTTTCGGGTATTAAAAACCAAACTTTGCGTGAGCGCTGGTGTTTCAATCTTAGAAATATACTTTTTCACCAAACCTTGTTTTACCGCAGGAAAATTATATTCAGTGACCCAGTTACGGGCATTTTTTTCTTGATAAAAGCGATATTGTCCAGATTTAAACCCTTCAAAAGCGATTTCGGGACTTCGATAATAAACATATTTCATGCGATCAAAGTTATAACGACCACGATTGATGGCTAAATCCTTTGCCCAATAATTTGGATTGCGCTTATAACTAATACTGCGCCCTGAATCAATACGCTCAATCAGATAAGGCCCCGACCCTAAAATTGGCTGCAAGGTCACTTTGCTATAGTCTTTATTTTTCCAATCTGCTTTTGAATAAATCGCAATTTTTGCCAAAATAAAGGGCATGTCTGCATTGTGGTCTGATTTAAATGTCATTTTCACTTGGTATTTAGACAATACTTCAGTTTTGGCTAAATCAGACAAATACATTTGAAAGCCTAGATTGGCTTTGCTCTGAATGGTATCAAAACTAAATTTAACATCCTCAGCCGTGACGGGTGAACCATCACTAAAACGAGCTTTGGGATTTAAATGGAAAATAACAAATTTGGTTTTAACAGGATCATAAGTGACTTTTTCAGCGAGAAGCGGATATAACACACCCGGTTCATCCAGTGAGCTATCCATTAAGCTATCAAACAGATAATTAATCCCTTCAGTCGAACTGCCTTTGCCATTCATACTGTTGAGATTATCAAAGGTGCCTATACTCGCTGTACTGATATAGCCACCTTTGGGTGCATTGCTATTGGCATAAGGCATCGCCTGAGCTTTGTCATACTGTGGAGAATTATGTACAGCAATATAAGCTGTTGTCTGTAGAGCAGCATCAACATTTAAACTTGCAACACATAACCCCAATGCCAGCCCGATCGGGCTGACATATACAAAACTTAGGCGCATTCCCCTATTTTCCTTTATTCAAAAAAGTTTTTGAAATGTTATGCTTTAAACGTTGCTCCAATAAAATAGCGCTTAAAGATTCGGAACTTTAATAATGCTGCCAATGCGTAATGACGCGTTTGGTTTTATTTCATTCATCTCAGCAAGTGCACTGGTATCAATCCCAAACTTGCTGGCTAAACGAATCAATGAATCACCGCTTTTCACTTTGTATTCAGTCACTGTTTTAGGAATACGAATAGATTGCCCACGTTGTAAACCCGCACGTGGGCTCAGATCATTCAATTCAGCCAGTTCTTGAACTGACATGCCAACACGATTTGCAATCGCATTTAACGACTCACCAGACTTCACCGCATAGCTTTCAGTATTCTTACTCGAAGCTTTAGCTGTTGCTTTCGCAGTCGCCTTTAGGTCTTCTTTTTCTTTAGATAGCGTGGATTTACTGGGTAATTCCCCATCAAGCTTTAAGCGTTGTCCAATATCCAAAGCCTGATTACGCGATAAACCATTTAATTCACTTAAATAAGACAATTGCAGTTTATATTTTTTTGCAACGCTTGCCAGTGTTTCACCTGATTTGACCACATGGATATCTTTACTAGCGCCTTCTGATTTCGACTCATTTCTCGCTTGTGCTTTCTCTTTACTGCTAGTTTCAGGCGTGCCAGTCAACTTCAATTTCTGCCCAACAAACAAACCAGATGTACTTTTTAAACCATTTAAATCGGCAATTTGGTTAACTTGCAAATTATACTTATTTGCCAGCGCAATTAGGCTATCCCCAGATTGCACAGTATAGGTTTCTGGTGTTGTTGTTCCAGCAGGGATCTTAATGATTTGACCCACAAGCAAGTTTTTAGATGTCGAAATTTTGTTTAACTCAGCTAATTCTGCCAAACTTAATTTAGACTGAACCGCAATACTGGATAAACTATCGCCACTTTGAACTTTATAGTTCTCAGTTTTATAGGTTGTTTCAGCTTTTACATTCTTAAACTTACTTTGATCAATCACTTTAGAGTCAAGTTTAGCTTCTGGCTCATTGACTTCACTGAGTGGCACATTGATCTTTTGCCCCACAAATAAGCTACTTGAGGTATCTAGACCTGGAGTCAAATCAGCGAGTTCATGTACAGATAAAGCATAACGATCGGCAATCACTTTAAGATATTCGCCACGTTTAACTGCATAAGCCTTGGTCTTGATTTTTGCAACAGGCTTAGAGGTATCCGCACGAACCACTGCTTTATTGATTTCAGATAATTTATCATCTGAAGCATCTTTAAGCTTTAATTTCTGACCGACAAATAAATTACTGTTGGTATTCAGATTATTATAATTTGCCAATTGTGAAACAGATAAATCAAACTGATTTGCCACACTGGTTAAACTGTCATTTGGTTTAACCACATAATTGGCTGGAGCTGAATCCGTGGTTTTGCGAGAAACCACAGGGGTATCAATTTGTGGTTTGGCATCATATAAATACAAAGTCGCCCCAACAAATAAAGTTCCGTTTGGATCAACTTGGTTCCATTTGGCAATATCGCGCCAATTTACGCCATTCTTTAAAGCAATCGTTGCTAAAGTATCCCCTGCCAAAACGGTATAAGTACTGCGTTTACCTCTTGGTGGTTCAACCACAACTTCAGTTTCGGTTTTCTTAAAGTTCTTATCCTGATTCAGTTTGGCTTCTTCCGAGTTTGCAGGTGTGGTATCTGCTAAACCTTTAGGATATGAGAATCCAACCGTATTTTCTTTACCTTGAACTTCTGCAACAGATTGACTGGTTTGAATTGCAGTCAGCTTAATTTTACCATCATACGGGTCAAGCACTTCTGTCCCTTGTGGTGCAATCGCCTTAATCTCTTTAACCACTTCTTCTTTTTCAGCTTGAGTGGCTTGAGGTTCTAAAACTTGTTTAACCGTTTCCTTTTCGCCTTCAGCTTTTACTGCGGCAAGAATTTGTGCTTTTTCACGTGCAGAAATTGGCGGCTCTGCGGCAACAGGTTTCACATTGGCTGCATTGGTCACAGCAACAGGAATACGTGGCGCACTTGGAATATCAGCATTAGCAGCAAATTGCGCTAATGCATCTGAGCCTTGTGGTGTATTTTTGAGCGTACTCAATGAACCTGTGGTTGTCGTGGTGGTTTTTGCTGTTGTTAAAGCAGGTGGCGTCGCTTTACTTGGAGTAATCGATTGAGTCACTGTCGAGGTGACCGCTGTAGGCGTTAAAGTCCGTGTAGCTGTGGTTGGCGCAGTATTGCTTGCCCATAAACCGCTATCAGAACCCGGTTTTAACGCTCTTAATTTTGCATCGATGGTCGGACTAAGATCCGCAGGAATCAAAATACGTAAAGTACTCGAAGGGTCAACAAATTCACCACGATGACCAGGGTTTAAAGCATATAATTCAGCACGACTTAAATTGGTAATTGAAGCAATTTGATTGAGTTGTACGCCCGGTGGAACTGCAACTTCTCTAAAGTGCGGACGATTGGCAATCGGCGGTAAACTCACCCCATATTTAGATGGGCTTTTAATAATCTGTGCCACGGCTAAAAAGCGTGGTACATAGTTCATGGTTTCTTGCGGTAAACGCAATGACCAATAGTCTGTTGGTAAGCCCGCAGCTTGGTTACGGTTAATTGCTTGCTGAATACGCCCTGGGCCTGCGTTATAGGCAGCCAAAGCCAACTCCCAAGAACCGAATTGATTATATAAACTACCTAAAAACTCATAAGCGGCACGTGTTGATTCAACCACATCACGACGCCCGTCGTATAAACTGGTTTGTCTTAAACCATAAATTTTCCCTGTACTTGGGATAAATTGCCACATCCCAGCTGCGGCGGCACTACTGGTTGCTGCTGGGTCATAAGAACTTTCAATAATCGGCAACAGTGCTAATTCAGTAGGTAAACCACGACGTTCAGCTTCTTTCACGGTATGGTAAAGATAGCGTGATGCACGAGCACTTAGACGGTCAATATAAGGTTGGCGTGAAACAAACCAGCTCCGTTGCGCATCAATACGAGGATCCCAATGGTTTTCATCCATTTTAAAACCGACTGACATCCGCTTCCATACGTCACCATGTTTTAAAATCAATAGGCGATCGCCCTCTACCGCGCGTATATCAGTTGCAGAAAGTAGATCTTCTAGAGAATCCAGACTGCTGGCATCTAACATGCCTGCTGACTTTGATGTTTGAACTTTTGATGTTGTCGACGTCGAAGAACACCCTGCAGTCAACCCTAATGCTGCGAATGCAGATGTTAATAAGGATAATTTAAAGAAAACAGTCGCAGTAGGTTGCCACAGCATTGTGGTAGGTTTAAACATAAGAGTTCCGAACAACATTTAGTAAATTATTTTATCATTGCCATTTTAGTAGAGCTAAACGCGCTTACAAGGCAAATTTTGAATGCGAATTGCATACAAATGTTACAAGAAATTAAAAAAATCTCAGTTCATGCGTAGAAAACGCCGATTTGCGTATACAATAAATTCTTAAACCACGATGTTCAACTCTTAATTCACTTTCATTGGTTATTACTATGTCACAAACAATCACACTTTATGTCGATGGTGCTTGTAAAGGCAACCCAGGTCCTGGTGGCTGGGGCGCTTATATCATCACTGAAACAGAAGAACATAAGTTGTGTGGTGGTGAACTGGATACAACCAATAACCGCATGGAACTTACCGCAGCCATTGAAGGGATCGCATTTTGCCCAACCGAAGCAAAATTAGTGCTTTGGACCGATTCCAACTATGTAAAACGTGGCATTACCGAATGGATTGAAGGGTGGAAAAAGAAAAACTGGAAAGATGTAAAAAACCCAGATCTTTGGAAAAAACTCGATCAAACCTGCCAAGGTCGCGAAATTGAATGGAACTGGATTAAAGGTCATGCTGGACATGCAGGCAATGAAATGGCAGATCAATTGGCGAATTTAGGTACTCAGCAAATACTCGACGCAAAAAAAAACACCACTGCGCCAACCAAATTGACTGAACCCTTGGCAGTGGCTGATGATAAAAAAAAACATGAAAAAGACTGGCTGCTTGACGATCCCTTTGGATTTGACCTGATTGAATCAGATGAAATGATAGAATCAGAAATTAGCCCTCAGCAGGATGTCATGCCAGCTCATGAAATTGAGATGGAAGAACCATCTAACCAAGATATCAATGAAAATGATGAGCCAGCAATGAGCCAACCTGCAATGCGAGATATTCATCCACAAATTGTGATTACACCTGCGACGGTCCAGTTACATGGCCCTAAACAGTTTATTCTGGATACCGAGACCACTGGTTTCTATTATCAGGACAGTGACCGAATTGTTGAAGTTGGCGCAATTGAAATGGTCAATCGTAAACTGACTGGCAGTTCGATTCATATCTATATTAATCCAGAAAAACCAGTTGGCGATTCAGAAGCCATCCATGGTATTACCGATGAGTTTTTAAAAGATAAGCCAAAATATAACGAAATTGCGCAAGTTTTATTTGACTACTTAAAAGGTAGTGAAATTATTGCGCATAATGCAAGCTTCGATATGAACTTCTTAGATATGGAGTTCAAGCGCAGTGGTCTACAGGCACTCTCAGAAGTATGTGAAGTAACTGATACCTTGGCAATGGCGAAAAGCAAACATCCTGGGCAAAAGAACTCTTTGGATGCCTTAGTTCGCCGTTATGAAATTCCGCAACGAGATCGTACTTTCCATGGTGCCTTACTCGATGCTGAAATTTTATCTGACGTTTATCTCGCCATGACAGGCGGTCAAGTATCCTTTGACATGGATGCTCTTTCTGCACATACTGATCAGGCGCAAAGAAATACAACTCGGAAAAAAATTGAAATCAATGCCCCAATCATTTTACCTTCAGATGAAGAATTAGAAGCGCATGAGAACTGGGTCAAACAATTTCAAGAAAAACATGGGGAAGCCTGCATTTTTGCAAAATAAAATTTGAAATTGATGGCTATTTTTTCTGTAAAGATGGTCTTCTTCGGCTATAGTAAAACTTAGAAAATTAGCCTCATTTTGAGGCTATGAAATAAAACATTCAGATACCCAGGATAGGTGCAGATCAATGTCTTACCAAACCTCTATACATTTTGATCCGACAGCATTACTTATTATTAAAAAAGAAGTCGATAATTCAATTTTACAGGTAGAATCTGCTGTCAGTAGTTTAGTTGAAGACCAAACTTTACCCTTCGGTATTGATGATGCTTTGCTTCAATTTGAACAATGTGTAAATGTGCTGATGCTCATCGATATGCCGCATGTTGCTAAAATTGCGCAACTCTCTGCGGCGGTGATGCGTAAAGTGATGCAAAACCCGCGTGAGATCAATACCCAAGAAGTGATCGCTTTGAGTGAAGGCACCACCATGCTCAAACGCTATATTGAGTTTATTTGCCTTCGTGAAGTCAGAGCGCCACAATTCTTACATGACACCTTAAATCGCTTAGAACTTTCTTTAGGTCTAGAGCTGACACCAGAAGGCCAAGCAATTATTCCTCTGCTTGACTGTGTAACACCGAATTTTAACTTGCCACAATCATCTGAGTTAGAGCATTCAGTGTATGTACATAAACTTTATAAATTATGCCTACATAAACTGCTCAAACAGCAAGAAACAGATTTAGATTTACAAGGTATCAAGCTGGTTGGGTCTTATTTGGCAAATGCAGCCAAAGGCCAAGAAAGTGAACAATATTGGGCTTTGGCTGCAGTTGCTTTAAATCACATTGAAAACATCATTCTCAATGACACACGCCTCAGAACGTTAATCAGTATTGAAACCAATATGTCTTTATTCTTTAAAGATCTAAGCGGATTCAAGCCATCTTTATTAGATACTGCCAATATCCTAAGTATTTGTATCAGCCAAGAAGATGAAATATCACAACACATCCGTGAACAGATTAATGTTGGCGAAGATATTCTGACTGACACACAATTACAAATATTCAGCCGCCATTTATATGGCCCTGATTTTGAAACCATTCATAGTGTGAGCCAACTGATTACAGATGAAATGTCGCAAATCCGTAATGATATTGAGTTTAACTACAAAAATATGAGTGATGAAAAAACGCAAGAATTGAAAAGCAAACTGACTGATCTTGCGCATGTATTTAAAGTCTTGAATCTCAATGAAGCCTATAGCGGACTGAAACAACAGGCTGACCTACTGTCTCAAGACAACATGCTCAAAGATGAAAATTATGCGCAACAGTTGATGAACAGTATTTTATCAGCGATGAATTCGATTGGTATCTTAGAGCGTAATTACACATCGAGTCGTTTACAGTTAAAAGTGAATAACTTGCAGATTTCATTAGATCGTCTAGATGAAGCACATGCAGCATTATTGACTGAGACCAAAGCGCTGGTTGATTTAAGCTCACAAACATTGGTGCAATATTTACAAGATCCTCCAAGCACAAGTTTAGACCAACTTCCATCACAATTAAGTGAAATTGGTGGTGCACTGTTGTTCCTTGCGGCAAAAGATGGTCAAAAAGCATTGTTACTCTCTGCGGAGTTTATTCAAACGGGTCTTAACAAAGAGCACGTGTTTAACCTTGCACAAGTCAATAAACTGCTTGATGTTTTAGCCAGTGCAGACATGATGATTGAAAATCTACAAAACAAACAACCTGTTTTACAAGCCATGTTTGATGTAGCATTAACAAGTAGTCAAAATTTAAAATCGGTAGCCTAATGTCAGAATTATCACTTGCATATATCTTTCACCATCAACAACTTTTAGTGGATGAAAATTTACAACTACCTAAAGTTGAAAAGTTAGCAAGTGATATCAGCTTTAACTCGGGTGATCAGATTATTGCCCGAGATCTTTTTATCGAAGATCAAATTCCAGAGGGATATCAACTGATCCCGATTCGTCAATTGATTTCACAATGGACCAAATCTGAGTTTGAACAAGCCAGTCGTGCAGTACAGTTGCTAGAGTGGCGAAGAAACCATAAGTTTTGTAGCCACTGTGGACACGAAACCGAGGTTCACCCAACTGAATATGCCATGGTCTGCCCTAGCTGTCGTTATCATCAATACCCGCGTGTACAACCGTGTATTATCACCGTGATTACTCGTGGCAATAACGAAATTCTATTGGCAAAAAATGCCAAGAATAAAAGCAAGATGTATGGCCTTATTGCGGGTTTTGTTGAAGTCGGTGAAACACTGGAAGAAGCAGTCAAAAGAGAAACGTTGGAAGAAGTTGGCCTACATGTCAAAAATGTCCAATATTTATCCAGCCAACCTTGGCCTTTTCCAAGTAATCTTATGCTGGCCTTTAAGGCAGAATATGAATCTGGTGAAATCGTCTTGCAAGAAGAAGAAATTAGTGAGGCTCAGTTCTTTAAATTTGATCAGTTACCCGAAACGCCTTTTAGTGGCAGTATCGCCCATGCCATGATTGAACATGTAATTCACAATAAACCGATGCATAAAGACTGATTTTGATTGAGACATGTTCAAATCAAAAATGCCTAGCGATTGCTAGGCATTTTTCATTGCTTCATTTAAAACCTTAATAATTTCAGGCCGGGTTTTATAGAATCGACTAAATAAACTTGAAACACTGCCCATAATTGAAATATGACCAGTTTTAGGTATCGTGTAAATTTCACAATGATTGCCTTGTTCAAGTAATTGCTGTTTAAAATCTAAAGAGTTTTTAGCTTTAACGATTTGATCATTTTCTGCCAAGAACAAATAATGCTTTACCTCATTTTTTTCAACAAAATAATACGGCATTACTTGTTGATAAGGAATGCTTTGATCAAACGCATTCTCGGCTAAAGCATCGCCTTTATAATCGAAATGATAAGGTCCAGCGATTCCAATCAAAGCTTTAATATTTTGTTTGATGGCCAGTTGGTAGTGCTTAGGATGATAAAGCAAAGACGCTATATTAAATGCACCTGCTGAATGCCCCATCAAGGCAATTTTATCCATTGAAATACCGAAACGCGCTTGTTGTTGTTCCAAATAATTCAAAGCAACTGCAAGATCATCAATATAGCTTGGAAATTTATGCTCAGGTGCCAAATGATAGTTCAGCACTGCCACGTTATAGCCAAAACGGCTAAAGGCCTCGCCTACAAATTTATAAGCACTTTTATCGCCATGACTCCATGCCCCACCATGAACAAAAAGAATCAGCGCATTCTGTTGCTTTTTATTAGAAATATATAAATCTAAACGTTGTCTCGCCTTTAAGCCATAGGCAATATTATGCTGAATGGAATAGCCCTTTTTAGGGGTCAAGCCATTAATGGTAATACTGCCTAAATCGTATAAACGAAAATCTTGATAGTGCGATTTAAATTGAGATTTTAGTTGTTCAAACTGCTTTCCAAATCTAACTTTTAAAAACTTTAACCTATTGTTGAATAACATTATTGTTTGGCTCTGTAGCATTAGGATCAATCGCAACAGGTGTCTGTACATCAGGTTGTTGTTGTACATTATTTACCACAGGTGCTGTGAAAGATGAAGGTTGGACTGAATTATTCGCTTGTTCGACATTATCAATCAAGGTCACAATTTTAGTCACATTTCCAACTTTTTGTAAAACATCATTTAAATCTGCAATTTCAGCATTGTTTAAACGACCTAAAACATACAACACGCCGTCTTCTGTATGGATCAAGACTTTATTGTCTGAAACCACAGGCGCTTTCATCACTAAACCACGGGTATTCACAGTGACCGATGCATCTTGCATGATAGTACTATAACCGATTTGATTACCAACAGTCAGGTAATTATGGACTGCTTTTACATCGCTCATCGCTCGTAGATTATCTTCTGCCAACTGCTTTAAATGCGCATCTGGCACTTGCCCTGTCAATAAGACATTGCTATGAAAACTATTAATATTGACACGAGATTGCTTAAATCGGGCATCCAACTTATACAAGTTGATTTTCGCAGTTCGCTCAATAGAAGAATCAATAAACACTTGTCCTAAAGATCGAACACCACTATCTGTTCCCACTGGTGAAGAACCAGTACCACCTGAGATAAAACTCGCGCAACCAGACAAACTTGCTACACACATCATGGTGATGACAATACGTTTTAACACTCAGCAAGACTCCTATTAATTTTAGCCTGCTAAACAACCCATTTAAACGTCGTTAACATGCTGGAAAATATATTTATTTTTGAAATAACCGTACATAAATTTCAGTCACAGATTAATCAAGTCTGCATCTAAAGTAAATGCATTTTCAATCCAAGATTGATCATAAGAGATTTTACTGAGGTCTTGCTGTACGTTTTTTGCAATTTTATGATGTAAATCAAAACCAATCACATCGAAACGGCAATAATATTGTTCATATTGTGGATATTCTTGTAAAAACTTAAACGCTGTTTTAATCATTTTTTGTTGTTTTGATTGATTTACAGCTTCAAAAGCATGCCCCATCTGTGTCGGTGTTCTTGCTTTCACCTCAACAAAAATTAACTCTTGTTTAGACTGCGCAATAATATCTATTTCACCAAAGCGCGAGAAATAATTCAATTTTATGATGTCATAGCCATGTTGAAGCAGTAATTTCACTGCTTCTTGCTCAGCCCATTGTCCTAAATTATTTTTTGCCATCAGAAACCTATCATCACAAAGGCACTAAATTATTTTTTGAGCGTTCAAAACATTGCGGAATACGCTCAACACGATTTCCATCAATTTTAATTTTTCCCGTGCGACCATTAAAGGTTAAGCTTTTTACATTCGGATCCAAAACAAATTGTTCAGCAATATGCCAAGCATCTCCACCAAAGGCATATAAACGCTGATACGGTAACGAGGTCGGTTTATCTTTATAAGCTTTGACGACATCATCCCATTCGGCAATGTATAAGGCTGGAACATCACAGAATTTCATCCCTTTAGGCAAGGCCTTTTTTTCATCGACAGCAATGGCTTGGGTATAAATTTTTTTCTTCTGCAATTTGGGAAAACTGGTCAACCATTGGTTTGAACCTAACAGTAAAATACCCTCTCGATCCGAAATCGACTTTGGCATATGCTCTACAGGATCGACTTCACCCATATAATTGGCAAATAATGCATTTAAAAAGCTAATAGATTCCGCTTCCGTTCCTTTTTCACGCACCACATAGAGTTTGCTGACTTTATCATGCTGGATATAATCAAGCAGCGCCAATGCATCGTCATTTTTAGAAAGGCTATATTGCCAAACACTTTTATCGCTAGGATAAACTTCATTGAGTGCCAACACAGGTACTTTAGGCTTCAAATTAATTAAAGCCTCAACATCAGGACGAGCCAAAGGCCCAATAATCATTTTAGTCTTTTTATTGACGTGCTGTTTTAACAGGGCTTTGATGGTCTTTTGATCTGAATCGACAAATTTTAATGGTATTTCATTCTTTGAGGCCTGCGCGGCACTTAATATTCCTTGTTTAATACTCAAACCCGCTCGCGACATAGGGCCTGTTTCAGGTAATATAACCAGAATTTCTGCGTGAACTTGGATTGTAAATCCAACCATTCCCAACACAACCACTCTTTTAATACTGTTCAACACTAACTTATTCTTCATGGAGACCTTTATGAGTGCTCAATTATTCGTCGTAGCGACCCCAATTGGGCACTTAGATGATATGACTTTTCGTTCTATTGAAGTTTTAAAGTCTGTTTCTGTTATTGCGGCAGAAGATACACGTCAATCTGCTCAATTATTAAAGCACTATAATATCTCAACTCCGCTCACAGCGTGTCATGATCACAATGAAAGTAACAAAATTGATATACTTATCGAAAAATTAAAAAGCGGTCAGAATATTGCTCTGGTCAGTGATGCTGGTACGCCATTAATTAGTGACCCTGGTTTTAAATTAGTACGTGCCGCTCAGGAAAATGGTATCCGCGTCATTCCTGTACCGGGTGCATGTGCTGCTATTGCTGCGCTAAGTGCGGTGGGTTTACCAAGTGATCGTTTTAGCTTTGAAGGCTTTTTATCGTCAAAACAATCGCAACGATTGATTCAATTAGAAAAATTAAAACATGAATCACAAACCATGATTATCTATGAAGCGCCTCATCGTATTTTAGATAGTGTCAAAGATATGGCTGATGTTTTTGGCGCAGATCGCCCTGTTGGTTTTGCACGTGAAATTACCAAAACATTTGAAACGATTAAAAAAATGACTTTGAGCGAGTTGGTGACATTTATTGAAAATGATCGCAATCAGCAAAAAGGTGAAATTGTTTTAGTTATTGGTGGTGCACCAGATGCCAAAGATCAAGATGTTGAACAAGAGAAGTTAGATCAACTTTTAAATCGCTTATTACAAGATTTATCGGTTAAAGCAGCATCACAACTGGCTGCGGATCTAACAGGCATCAAAAAGAAAATCGCTTATCAACGTGCTTTAGAGCTGACTAATCAACAATAATTTTATTTCTTGAGTTGAGAAATGCCTGTATAAGCTTTTCTCAACCTGCTTTTCTACAAGTGACTGGTTGCTCTGGTCGCTTTTACCACCAAGCCTTAATCTCTATACAATAAATTTTAATCCCTCACTGATCAATCTGGCACTTATAAAAGCTGATGCAGAAAAAACAATCAAAAGCACAACATTACTGATGATTTACTCCGCCATGCTTTTAAAGTGATTGACAAAAATCAATAAAAATAAAATGATTATTTGATTCAAAATTCAAGAGAAAAATCACAAATAATGATCAATTCAAAATTTAGATTTAATCATCTAAAAGAGAAAATAGACATCATCCCAACTCAATTTAAAAAAGCACCTTTCGGTGCTTTTAAAATCAATCTTTAGCAGATTCATCTGGTGGAACTTCGGTAATTCTCCCACCACGCGCTAAAAATGCAGCGACTTCATCTTCCAACGCTTCACGCTGTCTTTTTTTCGCTGTCACAGTGAGTGTTTCAGCTTCAGCTAAATCTGTATCTGAAACTGTCGAATCACTTGCCGCAGCACCTTTTTCAGCCGCTTTAGCTTCATCATCGTCTACTGCATGATCTTCTGAATTATCATCATAATCATTTGTATCTGTCATCTTTAACTCCCCATCAATGACGTCAATGTACCATCCGAAAAATGGTGATGTTTTACAGAGAAATGTATCAAGCTCTTCGCCATTCGACTAGTATCTAGATACACAAAATCGTGTTTTTTTTCATCAAATTCGTAATGTTGTTTAAATGATTGGTTAAAAAATATCAGAAATCCAATTAAATGGCATATTGCGTGCTTTTTAAAGTTGCCAGCCCATTGGCTTGTGCCATAAATTGATCTTTTAAAAATGGCATATTTTCAACTTGTTTTAAGCCAAAGTTACGCGCCCAAACCAATGGAAATATTTCCGCAGTTTCTACAAAACCAATCATCGACATGCTATGCATCATGGCATCATTTTGCCCTTTACGTTGGTGTTCATAACGCTTTAAGGTTTGTTCATGTGCCCATACGCCACGCTGTTTATCTTTAAGTAATACATCACACAGAATAGCAGCATCTAAACACCCGATGTTTACGCCTTGCCCAGCTAAAGGATGAATTACATGCGCTGCATCGCCAATCAAGGCGAGCCCATCTTTTACATAACGTTGTGCCGCACGCGCCTTAAGTGGAAATTGAGCCCGTGGTGTCGCTTCAACGATCTTGCCCAACATATGATGACTTTCACGTGTCAGTAATTCACAAAAATCAACATCATCTAAGCGCGAATATTCTTCTGCATAATCATCAGGTAAGGTCCAAACGATTGAAATCCAGTGTTCAGCTTGTTCTGGCTTTAAACTCGCCATCGGTAAAAATGCCAATGGGCCTGTCGGATGGAAAATTTGACGAGCCACATATTGGTGTGGTTGTGTGGTACGAATCGCACAGGTCAAACCTGCTTGTTGATAATCTAAAACATCAAGATCGATAAATGCTTGATCACGAACAAATGAATTTGCACCATCTGCACCAATCACTAACTTGGTCTTTAGCTCAGTCCCATCTGCAAGTTTAATGATCCAGCAGCCTACCCCCTGCTCTACTCGCACAACTTTAACTTGAGTACGATAATCTTGCAGTTGCTCCAACATTTGCTGTTGGATGGCAAGGTTTAATAAACTTGGTTCAACCATTGAACCTAAGCTTTGCTCAGCTGTGGGAAAGTTTTCTGAGGCTTGCCCAAAATTAATTTCGCCATAGCCATTTTTATTCCAGACTTGCATGCCTGTATAAGGCATTTGGCGAGCGATTTTTTCCCACACATTCACCGTTTTTAACAAGTGAATCGTGGCTTGACTCAGCGCTAAAACCCGTGGATTAGCAACAGCTAAAGTCTTTTCAGCATCTAAAATAGGGGCTGCATCTAAAACTGTGGCTTGCACACCGCCCTGTGCTAAAAGTAATGCGGTTAAGCCACCCACCAGACCACCACCAACAATCACCACATCTAACATATCTTGCTGTGTCATGCTTTTAATCCCATCGCATAATTGGCAACTAAAGGTTTAATCCCCGGAATCACATCAAAAGCCACCAAGCCAGTATTACGCAATAATTTTAAAACTGGATTTTGATTACTAAATCCACGTACTACAGAATCACAGAATTTAATCACACGTTGCTGATCAGTTAAGCGAGATTGTTCATAGGCCTTTAACATCTCAGGTTGACCAATATCATCAGATTGCGCAATTTGCGTTGTAATATAACGCATTAGGACATCTGCATCACGCATACACAAGTTAAAACCTTGTCCAGCAACAGGATGAATCGTATGAGCGGCATTGCCCATCAAAATCACCCGACCCACAGCCTGTTTTTCAGCAAGCACTTGTGCCAATGGGAAGCTAAAACGTTTGCCTGTTTTTTGGAATTTTCCTGCACGATCACCATAGGTTTGCTGTAAAGCATCGAGGAAATGTTGGTCATTTTCATCACCTAACCATTCATCTTCTGTGCCTTTTTTCACAGGCCAAACCACTGAACGGCGACATTCCCCAGGCAATGGAAGCAATGCCAATGGACCTAAATGGCTAAAGCGTTCAAAGCCCACTTGGTGATGGGGTTTAGAAGTTTGCACTGTTGTAACAATTGCCACCTGATCATAATCATGTACATCCACACCAACACCTAAAGCTTGGCGACAGAAAGAATCTCGACCATCCGCAGCAATCAATAATTTGGCTTTAAGAGAGTGGGTATATTCTTCACCACGATTGGCTTCAACATATACATAGTCACCCTCTTGTTTTAGTGAGGTCACTTGTACACCATCAATCAATTCAATTAAAGCTTGCTGACGAACTTGAGTCAGCAGTACACGGCCTAGCCATGCATTTTCAATCACTTGTCCAAAACTTTCGACTTTTTCTTGATCTGCGACTAAGCGCGCTTTACCAAAACTGCCTTGTTCAGTGATATGCACTTCGAGGATAGGAGTTGCATGTTCTTGCAAGGCATCCCAAAGACCGAGTTTTTGATAAATTTGTATGGTACGACGTGATAGCGCGGTATTCCGTGCATCAAAACTGGAATGATAAGGTGCAAGATTGGCATCATCATAATTTGGATATTTCACAGCTTCTAAAAGCTTTACCGCAATATTGGCTTTTGCCAACATCAGAGCCAAACTCAGCCCAACCATTCCACCGCCGACGATGATGACTTCTTGTTGCATGCTTTTATCCTTTCTATATGTGATTCAGCGTACTGAATACTTATAATCTTGATTGATTTCATATTACATCAAGCAAAGTTATTTTTATATTGAAATAGGAAATTGTTGGCTGTATTTGTACTGAATCAATACGCTATTTTTAACATAAGTATGAAAAATGAGAATTTCAGTCAAAGAATTAAGAATGCTATTTCACCCAGCGCAATAGTAACTTGGAGATAGTAAACTTCTTGCGTTAGTCAAAAAAATGAACATTCAACACCCCCCTTATTTTGGTCAGTATATCCAATGAATTATACATGGTCGTTCTATCGTGTGGCGACATGGATGTCGCCGTTGGGTGGAGGTATAGGACGTACCTCTCACCCAACATGAGCAAAAACAAAGTACGTCTTTGTTTGCAGCGCAAGGTTTGTCATCTTTTCATCTCTGAAAAGTGAGGCATCGCCTACGCAAAGCCATTTGAACTCTAATTGTAAAGTGTGGCATTGCAAGCTTTTCAATCATACATATTCATTTCTATGGAAGTGTATAAATTCCATAAGTCATAAAGTTTACTTTCGCAAAATCTAGTATTTAAATAATAAGCATAAAGAATAGAACAACGATAAAAATCCGATTTTAATCATTTAAAAACCTATCATTTACATCGACAGAATGATGGGGCTTACCGAATAACCTGCAACATTCAAGCATTCAGTTTTTATAGATCATCCATAGCGTAAGATCCCTACCCAACTCACAAATCAGTCTGGTAAGGATCAAGAAGGTAAAAAATCAGAAACAATAACAGTCACATGATTAAATGTGGAATTAGAATGACATTTTAAGATTTAAATAATATTGACGACCACGTACATCGCTATATTTACTGAGATAACCTTTTGAGCTGGACATATCTACAGTGTAGTCATTGAATAAATTTTGGATACCAAAGCCCACTTCTGCCGAATTAAGCTTATTGGATTTAGCAAGCGGCAATTTAGCTTTGGCAAAGACATCATGATAAATCTGATCATTAATTTTTAAGGTTTGAGTGTCTTTACCTGTTTGATTTAAAATTGCTATCGCATTTGCAATTGTATATGAACCATAGTATTGCGCGGCCCAACCAAATCCCCATGTGTCATTGGGTTGTAAATAGATAGACGCATTGGCACGATGTTTAAGTGGATAATCGTTACTACTGCCCATCGAAACAAAATCAACGAAAGGTGTGTTGACTGAATCTTGCTGTTTATATTCGCTCACATAGGTATACCCTAAATTCAACGAGGTATTTCCAACGGCACTATCGAAAGCATAACTGAGATTGGTATCAATACCTTTGGTTTTTAACCCCAACGCATTAAATACAGTCGTATCAATTGAAGTCACATCCCCATTGGCATCGCGTTTTACGCGGTTGCCGTACTTATCTTGGTTATCTAGAATATACTGTGCACCTACAGAGGTAATATTATTAGTTTTTTTAATCTGATAATAATCAACCGACAAACGTAAGTTTTCAATCATCTCTGGGGTTAATACCACACCAAAATTATAGCTTTTTGATTTTTCAGGGGTAATATTAGGATTCCCGCCAGAGATAATGTCTGTACTGGTATCTAATATTTTTCCAGTAACAGGGTCTTTGAGAGAAGTACTGGTATTTATAGCGGTCGTCTCCAATGCTAACTGCCCCGCTGTAGGCGTAACAAAACCTTCACTATATGAGGCACGCAACATAATTTGATCATTTGGAGCAAATTTAAAACCAATCGTTGGCGTAAGTGCATCAAATTTAGCCGTACCTGAGTCGGTATAGCCGAGTAACTTCGACCTATAACCTGTTGTAGGGTCAGCTTTAGAATCATACTTTGGGACTTTTGCTGAGACTTTAAAATCTTCATAGCGGGCCGCTAATTGCATCTCAAGTAGTTTGGCAAAACGGAAATTATATTCTGGCGAAAGTAAAGGAATCTTAAATTCGGTATACACACTAGACCCTTGTGTTTTACGTTCTGTTGGTTTAACCCACGGATTATCGACATATTGATGATCAGCATAGCCTTCACTTTCATAGCGTCGATGTTCAATTCCTGTTGCCAATTGAATATCCCCTGCATACCATGTTGCGACGGGTCCAGTGGCGCGTATAGACATATCGTTTAAAGTTTGCTGTGTGTTATTTTTGGTGTAATGCCAATATTTTTGAATAATGTCTGTAGGCTTTGTGGTGTAATCTTCAATAAAATCAATTAAGTTATTTGCAGTGTCTTTATTCCATTGCGTTGCTTTTGGATTCACATTTCCCTTACGAATATAACGCTGACGAATATCTGATTTACTCCAAGAGTAATCCGCAGATAACAGCCACTCTGGGGTTAATTCAAAGGTAAAACCAGTTGCTGCTTTTTTCTGCGTGGTTTCAAAGGTGTCTTTAGACCAAGCACCAAAACTGTCACTATTCAAAGTGTAATTCACCAAAACATCTTTACCAAATGGATTATACGGGCTATTTTTACTTACGGTGACCACACCAAAACCGTGCGGTGAAGAATTGTATCCCCAACCTTTTTCGCGATCATAACCAGCTTCAAGGAAGACATTTAATCGATCGCTAAAGTCACGGTTCATTGAAATAGCAACAGATTCTGTATCTGTATCATATAAAATCGGGTAATCTCCAGACCAACCACTCACACCTGTGCCTAATCCTAATGCATAGCCTTTACCTAATTTGCTAATATCACCATTCCAGCCCTTTGGAATATGAGCAGTAGATGAACCACTGCCTGGAATAAGCTCTGATCCATCTTTTGAGCGAATATTGGTTAAATTCCCTGCGGGTGGATTCACTGTCGGACCGATCAACGCGTTAGGATTATTTTTTAAAATATTTTGACGTTGTTTGTCTCTGTGGCCTCGCTCTCGATCCAGCAACCCATCCTGACTTTTTTTAGATGCCATAAGCATCACATTGGTACGCCCCTCTTCTAAAGCAAAGCCCGATACAAAGTTGAATGACTGCACTGGCCGTTTATCATCTGTGGTATTGGCATAACGTAAATCCAGATCTGTACCGACATAATCCTTACGCAACACCACGTTAATTACACCACCAATTGCACCACTACCATAAATGGCTGCCGCAGACGTCGGTAAAATCTCTATTCGTTCAATTGCTGCCAGTGGTATATTATTTAGATTCGGTTGTTGTGTAGATTCTGCTGTACCTCGATTTCCTGTACCAGCACTGCGACGACCATTAATTAAGACCAGTGTTTGATTGGCGCCTAAACCACGTAAATTAATTTGGCTAGATGTGGTCGCAAAATAGTCTGAGTTATTTAATGATGAAGTTGCCATTGGAAGCAACTTAGCGAGTGCTTCTGTCACTGTCGTTACACCAGAACGTTCAAGTTCCTCTCTCTCAATTAAAGTATAGGCTTGTACATCATCCTCGGTGCGCGGGATATCCATATTACCCGACTTATAAGCAACTGTTTTTTCTTTAGATTTATCTAATGCCGTTACTGCAATTGTTGGTAATGCTGGTGTATTTTGTTCTACATCTTTTGCAGATACGGCAGGAGAAAAGATGATTCCCATTATCGAAAGATAAAGTGTCGTTCTAAAAGAAATAGGAGAAATTATGGAGATAGTATGTGTTTTCATAAAGTTTTCTATAAATTACGTAACCATTACAAAGCATACACATTAAAATACAAAATTCAATGAGAATAATTATCATTTGCGATTGCGCTTAAAAAAACACATCCTTGATACTCTAAATTTTAATGTTGTTATTTTATTTATCTAATTGAATTCAATAAACTAGCTTCTCACCAAAAGATTTATTTTTCTCTTTTTTTTATGACAGTATATTTTTACAAATGACGTTGACAACTTTTTAAGCAAAGATAGACATGATTACAAATCTAAAGAAATTGGCTTATATTGATCTAAACAAAATCGTGTGACTACATCCTATGGTTAGTATTTAAATCTAGGACTCTCCACTGAAACGCATAAATAAAAATTGCGATTTGCATGAGGAATATTTTTAAAAGCCAGACTGTACAGAGAGTAGCTTAGGATTAAAAATGAGTTTTTGAGCCTTTATAAAGCTTAACTTTTTATAATATCCCCATAATCAATTTAAAAAAGATGTAACATTTCATAAACAGTGATTAAAACTATCTCGCATCGTTTCTCTTTCTCTTATCCATTCACCATACTCTCGACACATCAATATAAATCGATCTAGATACTGACCTTCTTCTGTGAGTGAATATTCAACTTTTACAGGTTTTCCCTCATAGACATTTCTTTCTATAAAGCCTTTATTTTCAAGAAAATTTAACTCCAAAATAAGCATTCGTTGCGAGATATTTGGAATATTATTTTTAATCTCACTAAATCGTCGGGGTTTTTCTAGCAAAAAGGATAAAATCATCATTTTCCAACGACCACCTAATTGCACAAATACCTCTTCAACGGGGCAACCTGAGCGATTTTGTTTCATAAAAAACCTATGTTCAGTACCAAAAATTATACTTAGCATCAAAAATGTAAGTGATATACAAGAAAAAATAATGACGTAAATTTCAAACATCATTTTATTTTATAGATCATACGTATGCTTGATACTAAAAGTAACCCCAATATTTTAATCGTCTATTTTATTGCATTAGGTGCCTTTTCTTTGGGAATGGCATCGTATATCACGGCTGGATTAATACCACTGATCCAAAATGAGTTTGATATATCCATAGCATTGACAGCACAGTTAGTGACTGTATTCACCTTAGCTTATGGAATTGGCTCTCCGGTTGTTGTTGCTTTATCTCCAGAGAATAAGCAACGATCAATATTATTATTGGCTTTATTTATTTTTTCTATTTCCAATCTGATCAGTGGCTTAGCTCCTAATTTTTCGATACTACTGATTTCAAGAATATTCGCTGGTATCGGAGCAGGCGTTTATTTAGCTATAGGGATTTCAATATCTACCGCATTGGTGCAACCAGATCAAAGAGGTCAAGCGATTTCAATTATTATGAGTGGAATGGCAGCGGGCACAGTACTTGGTGTGCCACTCGGATTGATCATTTCAAATCAATTTGGATGGCAAACCTCAATGTATCTCATTGCTATATTAGGTCTAGTATCTTTCTATGGTCTTTATATAAAGCTCCCAATTATTCCAAATTTGATCACTCAGAGTTTGAGTGAAAAATTAAGGCTTCTAAAGGATATAAATGTTTTAAAAATACTCTTCATCTCCCTGATTGCTGCTATTTCAAGCCTTGGACTTTATACTTATTTATTTCCGCTTTTAAGTTCTGACGAGTTTGGTTCTATTGAAAATATCACACCTTTTCTCTGGATCTGGGGAATAGGTGGAATTATCGGTAGTTTCGTTGTAGGGCATATTTCTAAAAAGATAAGCAATGAAAAAATAACAGCCATCATCATGTTTATGCTTAGTGTCGCACTCCTACTTATCCCATTTTTTGCAGCCATTACGCCTTGGCTTACGCTTATACCCATTGCAATATGGGGAGCTGTTGGTTGGGCATTGCAAGTTCCACAAAATGAACAACTGATTTTAGTCAGAGAAAAAACAGGTGGTGGAAATTTAGCTGTTGCACTTAATGAGTCAGCCTTATATTTAGGTGGTGCCTTAGGTGTTGGTATTGGTGGAATATTCTTTTATTTCCAAGTTTCATTATGGCTACTCCCAATCTTTGCTAGTGCTTTTGTTTTTATTGGCTTTATTTATCAGATTACACATATCAACCGATCAAAATAATTTTCCATTTTGATTTATTCTACAATATGAATTTACAGTAAATATAACGAGCCTTTATCACTTAATCACATTTTAAATGCTTAAAAAGTCGATCACTCAGTCGACTTTTTATAATAGGATTTTGATTACAAAAATAAAATATATCCATCTGAGTGATATCATAAAATTCTGATACAAAACCTACATAAACTTATTGAACATATTGCCAAATATCTGGATCATTATAAGTTTCATCAATCTGATAACCTGCTATCTTTGCTCTACTTTCTTTCATTCTTCGATCATTCTTATTTTCATTCAGCTCTTTTAAAAAAGCTTGTTGTAGTTGCTCAGGATTCATTGTATCTGAATCTGAAATAGCATTTCGTCCAGCATATCTAAAATGCTCAAAACTATATCTCACCATATATTGTTCTTTTTTATCATCTTTATGGGTTTGAGTAAAAGTTATTCCTAGAGTGACATCATTATTATATAAATTAAAATACATAGTCCCATTGGTTCCTACCATCATCTCCTGCCACTCTTTAAAACTCAAAGTATAACTAGGATCAATGACCTCTCCCATATTTTGACTCATATACTTAAGATTATCTTTTTTATCTAAGCGGGCATCGTTGGGTAAAAAATACTGCTTCCAATGCTGAGTATTAATTTGATCAATAATCTTTGTATACGCAGTATATGCTTTTGGCTATTGGTATATTCATTCTGATGTAGACTGGCATTGATATCCATAATCTGGATACCATCATTACTGCGTCTCGCAATTTGTGTTCCCATAACACTTATGACATTGTCAATTTCAAAGTTACTCTTCCCAGTTACAACTTTTACTTTACAGAGTTGTGGTGGAGTCCAATCAAGTGATAAAAAATTCATTCCAGCAGGTTGGCGATCTATAGGGGTACGACTATATTGAATAAAATCTTTTAGGCCTTGCTCACCAAAATGCAGGTCGATAACGTCTAATTGTTGACTCGTTAATTGAATATTCTTATTTGTGATGTTACTTGGCTGGCATGCCAATAAAGAACAGGACATTAGCGTCAAAAAAGTTGAAATAAAACTGATTCTCATATGTATCACTATGATTTACCCTTATTTTTATTTAAATATTTTTATTTATTTCAATCATAAAACCTAGACAATCTCTCTTATTATCTCCCAAAGCTGGAAATATAGCCCAATGCTTTAACAAGGTCGTTTCAGTAAATCCTGTTTCAATCAGAACGTTTCGTGATTTCACATTTTCTGCATCACAAAAAGTCTCAATTCGTTTAAGCCTACTGTTATTTTTTAAATAGACAATGACAGCAGTGATTGCCTCTCTCATAAAGCCCTGCCCTTGAAATTTACCTCCAAGCCCAAAATGAATTTCGCCATGATCTCCTTTGTGAATAAACATCACAAGCCCGATGGCTAAATTGGTTTTGCGCTCGCCAATAATCCAAGCAAAATCTTTATCATTATTTTCCCATTTTGTACCACTCCAATTTTCAAACATACACTTCGTTTGCTCAATATTGGCATGTGGTAGCCTTTGTAAGTATTTCGAAGACTCCCTGTCTCCACAATACTCATGAAAAAGTGAGATTTCATCACCTTCAACAAACTTTCGTAGAATCAAACGATTTGTTTCTACTGGCTTAGCTAAAACGGTGTAAGTATCCATACATACTCACCTTTTAAATTGAAAACCTTATACTGACTTTGCCATCAACGCTTCAATATCTTCAATCGACTTCACCACATTTTTAGTCAAGACCAAAGGACCCTGTTCAGTTGCAACCACATCATCTTCAATTCGGATACCAATACCACGCCATTTTGCATCCACTGTTTCATCATCAGGTGCAATATATAAACCTGGTTCTACAGTAACAACCATACCCTGCTCATAGCTACGCCATTGACCATTTTCATCTTTATATGCGCCAACATCATGCACATCCATACCGAGCCAATGCCCTGTACCATGCATATAAAACTGACGATAGCGTTCAGACTCAATAATTTGCTCAACATCACCTTGCATAATGCCGAGGTTTACCAAACCTTCCACCATGATCCGTACTGCAACATTATGCGGTTCTTTATAAGAATGACCGATTTGAATTGCATCAATCGCAGCAATTTGTGCATCTAAAATAATTTGATATAGCGCTTTTTGTTCAGGGCTAAACTTACCATTTACAGGAAAGGTACGGGTGATGTCTGAGGCATAGCATTCATACTCAGCAGCCGCATCAATCAACACCAAATCACCATCTTTTAAGGGTTGGTTGTTCTCAACATAATGTAAAATACAGCCATTTTTTCCCCCACCCACAATACTGTTATAGGCAGGTACACAACCATTCTGACCAAAGATATAATTCAACTCAGCTTCTAAAGCATATTCCATCATGTCAGGATGAACTTTTTGCATGGCACGCGTATGCGCATCTGCACTGATATTTGAGGCGATTTGCATCAATTCAATTTCTTGAACCGACTTATGCAAACGCATTTCATCTAAAATTTGATCAAGTTGAATCAACTGCGCTGGAACGCCAAAACCACGTCCAGATTCATTGGCTTTGGTAATCCAAGTACTGACCTTGGCATCAAAATCTGCACGTTGACCAATACGATAAAATAATTTTTCTTTATTTAAAATTTTGGCAATAATTTCTTCGTCAAGCAGATCAATCGCATAAGCTTCATCTGCTTCATAATCATCGACTGCACCATCAATTCCGGCACGGTAACCATTCCAGATTTCCATCTCACGATTACGTTCACGACAGAACAAGCTATAGATATATTCCTCACCAGTTTCATCTGTTTCTATGACTGCAACTGCTTGTGGCTCTGCAAAACCGGTTAAATAGAAAAAGCTACTGTCCGCACGAAACTTATAATCAGCATCTCGGTTACGCATGACTTCTGGACTGGTTGAGATAATTGCAATGCTATTGGGACCCATTTGCTCAGCGAGGCGGTCACGACGTTCCTGAAAATCTGCTTGAGTTAATTTCATTCTCTATTCAGCTTGTATTTCAGATGATTAATTTGGAAGAAGCTTTAACTTACAATTACGCTTAGATGAATGTAAATACTGATGACTCAATATTTGCATATTTTAAAATAATTTTATTATTTCTCTTGTTCTACGCTAAATCGCGACAATAGAACAAGGGAATCATTCCAAACTAAAAAATTTAACCCTTTACATCACTACTTTATTCAACTTCGATGTTTTCAAAGCGAATAAAAAGCACGGTAAAGGGAGCTGTAAAACCGACTACTCATCAAACATAGATGTTCTAAAGTTTAAGTTTCTTAGCTTTTTTTCTTAGTTTTAGCTTGGGCGATGTGGAGTAAACATCTCTACAACATTGTTACTTTCGGAAGCATCAATTGCCTGTTTCATTTTGCTATGAAAATTTTGCAATAGAGGGCTTTCTGACACTGGAACCTTTTTTCGTCCCATTGATAATGACACAGGGATCAAGCGTACAAATTCATACAATTCAAGATAGCTTGCTTCACCTTCATCATCGTCATCTGATTCATCAAACTCAACAGATGCGACATCTTGTAAACTTTCAATGAGCTCTTGCTCATCTGCGCGAATATGACCAGAAGCCAATCCAAAGCCAAGCACAACCCCTGCACACCAATCTGCCAGTGATTGTACACGCTCAGCCAATGTATGCTCGTCATCTGGAAGCATTGGAAGATAGTCTAAATCATCGTCTGAAAGCGCATGTGATACATCCTCTGCTTCCTCTGACAATAGCGCAAGCGCTTCATCGTCTAATTTTGGCACATCAAGCGTAGATAAAATTTGTAACCATTCATCTCGAGTCGGAACTTCAGTAACACAAACTATACCTGTCAGTAAGCCATGTAACTCACTCGGGCTTGAAATTTCCTCAATCCCCTCAAAATTTTGATTCCAATCTGACCAACCTGAAATATCGTCTTGCATTCGTTTATCCAATCTCTATACTTCTGTATATATTACCTTTGATTGCAAATCTGTGCGACCCGTTATGTTAGAACAATTACAGCGTCTACAGACGCATATTGGTGTTTTAAAAACACGAATTGAAACTGTTGAGAAAGAAAATGCATCGCTGTTAAAAGAAAAGGATAACAGCGAAGAGCAATCTCATGCTCAAATTAGCCATAAAAATAGCATTATCACCCAAAAACAAGATGAAATTGATACGCTCACTGAGCAACTCTCTCAGTTACAAAATCAGTTTCAACAGCTCAATACAGATGCCACATCTTTAGCAGAGCGTTATGGGCGTTTGGAAAAAAGCTGTACCGATTTAAAAAATCGTTTTCAGGAAATTTTGGCTGAACGTAATGAATTACGTGTGGTTAAAGAAAAAATGGCAAATGAACAACGCCATCACTTACAAGACATCAAAGGTCTTCAAGATGAGCGTGAACGTTTAATTCAAAAAAATGAACATGCCAAAACAAAAGTGGAAGCCATTATTCAACGTCTTTCGATTTTAGGGACTGAACAAGATCATCATGCGCAAGAAATCCAACAGCTTGCTCATCCATCAGAGTCTAACGAGGAAGTATGAGTATGTCTGAACATGTGACTGTAGAATTACGCTTAATCGAACAAAGTTTCCGTTTAGGCACCACAACAGATAAACAACCAGAACTTGAACGTGCTGGTCGACTTTTAAATGAAAAGTTTCAAGAATTTCGCCGTAAAGCCCCCAATGTTGAACATAATAAATTGGTGATCATGGTGGCTTTAGAATTGATGCAAGAAGTTTTAGCCATGAATAAATCGTTACAAGAATATGCACAATGCGAACGTTTATTAGCGACCATGTTAGAAGATGTTGAAAAAGCGGGATAAACCGCTTTTTTTTCGTGCAATTGATTGGTTTTTTTATACTGTATTTATAAATTATGAGCATTGGTGATTTGCCACAATCCCCAAATTATGTATACTTAATATAACTCTAGGGTGTTCGCCAGTACGTCTATTCCCCTGCCGATACTTAAACTTATGGATGTGTTCTGTATATTTTGAGTGTATGCCCACCTTGAGTGGGAAACCCATTAAGTGTACGTCGCGTCCACCTTGAACTCATCGGGTTCAGGGTAACGACCATGCAGCGGCATCTCTGGAGTGTTTTATTTTTAAATCATCATAAGATAAAAATTATAAATATATGTTGTAATATGCCTTTGATTCCATTTCCAAAAATATAGCCCTGATAGATCATAATGGAATAACAATCTATTCTCTTTGATCCACCTTATAAGCTGATTAAGTCGGATCTACAGCATCATTCAAAAACTCAACTGATTCCAAACATAACTTTTCCCATTCAGCTGAAAATTCCTCTTCCGCTTTTTGTTTACCTAAATTTGTAGCATATACAGGTTTTGATTCTGCATCAGCAATGATGACTTCTAAATTTTTTGCATTATTACTTAGTTCGCCTTTTAAATTAAATGCCATATTTAAATCAACACCAAACTGCCTTAACTGCATGATCATTCCAGCACTTTCTGCAATAATTTTGCAGTGATCTATTTGATTTGCATAAATTTCCGGGCTAAATGATATAAGCAATAAAATTCTCAATTTCATTTTTATAGTCCTTAGAATTTTTCTAATTACATTGATTATATGCATAGAGATCATCTAGCGCCATGCTTCCAAACGATCTATTAAAATCACAAACATCATCGTTTATGCACGATATGAATTAGATATTTATTTTTATTGAAGAGTATAATTTCTTTTTCATTATTCTATTAAAACCCATAAATCTGCATCATCAAACTTCCCATCCACTAGAGCTAAAATATCGCTATGCCCTATACAAGCTCGATACTTCAAACTTATGTTACTACCTCTGAATTGCTATAAATCATCTAAGCCTAAGAAAAATATAGAAACAATACCAATCCAAGCGTAATCAAAGATATGATTAACCATACATTTATACAATTAAAGCTTTTGATGAAATTCCACATTTTGCTATCCCTTAGAAATGGCTAAGGAATTCTACTTTTTTGGGTTTAATTTAAAAATTATAAATTAGTCTGAGCTACAAAAAATTCGACTGTACAACAAGTATTTAAATATATAGTAATTATCCCAAGATATTCATTTAAACACCTAATATCTATAGACATTCTTTATAACTCATTGTAAAACTTTTCAAAAACTCACCTTTAGCATTATTTAATTGATAAACAATATTGCCTTGTGTTGTTTTTTTAAATACTTCAGACTCAAATAAATCACTTTTACTACAGATGTTGTTTTTGTTCAGATTTTTATATTTGTTTTCATCAAATTTCTCGGTTAGATCTTCTGTAGACTCAATCCCCTTTAAATCAGATACAAGCAACAATCCATTGCTAGTTAACCTAATTCTAGAAATGTTTGTTAAATCATCTGATTGATTGGGCTTAATGTTCGAAAAATTGTGATTAATCACTTTGACTAAGCCATTGTACAGTTCGAGATTAATGATATTGAATTGATCATCAACTGCACCAACTTGCAAAAAAGGTTCGTCTAATGGGCTCTGCGCTTTCAATTCAGAACACAGTAAAAAACTGAATATAAACAATAAATATCGCAACTTGGTTCTCCTCATCAACAATCCAGCCGTTGAAGTAAAACACTGCAAATACAAGTTTAAGTTAATATATAACGATTGCTAGATTCACTATACCTATAAACGGTCACAAACTTGTTGGTACTCACTGCCTATAACCCTCCTTTATCCATCAAAAGAAAAAGTGAGATAACGGCATAGGTTCAAAATTAATTCTTTCAAATACTAAAAAGCTCATCTTTCGATGAGCTTAGATCTAAAAATTATGAGTTGTTCCACTCACTAGATTGAACACCCAACTCATCATCACCCGTCATCAGAACTGCTGTTAAAATTGGAACTGCTAAAATAACAGGGAAAAGCACAATCCATAGATCAATGGATAGCTGATTCGAAAAAACAAAATGAATCACGATCGCGATTAAAGCCAGTATTCCAAACAAAATACTTGCGAATCGAGTGGCAAATTTTAAAAGCATTTTTTATTCCCCTTGTAATTAAAAATTTTTACTCTATTTACTCTCATAGTTATGTCCTATTTTTAGAAATTAAGCAAAGTACTTTGAGATAAAACAGCCTCTCTTTTGAGGTATATTTACAAAAACCATAAAAAATATATGGATTTCTATAAAACTTAGCACTTTTTGTAGTTTTTATCTTTTTCCTTATGTCTGTTATGAATGAAAAGTTCGCTTTTAAGTGATTAGATTTTCTCTTCAGATAGCTTGATATAGGCAAATAAGTTGAATTCCAGAATGAACTCTTTTTAGCCAAGCTTTTTGCGACTTTTCGAAATCGACATAATGAAAATCAATAGCTTGATGGATCACGAATCATATTGATCAACGCCTTAAGTGTAGTGGATACATGACGATAGCCAGGATAATAAAGGCTAAGACCACGATACACTGGGCTAAAGTTTTCCAAAACAATACTTAATTGCTGATTTTCCACAGCATTTTCCACCAAATGATCAGGTACAAATGCGATACCAATACCATCTATTGCAGCGTCAACCATTAATGTTTGATCTGTAAGTGTTAATGGCCCTTTGACATCTATCTTTTCAATAATGCCATTCATATCAAATTCCCAGCGAAAAATTAAGCCACTATCAAAACGGAAACGAATGCAATCATGTTCATAAAGATCATGCGGAACAAGTGGTGTAGAATTTTTTAATAAATAGTCTGGGGATGCAACAGCAACAAAGCGTGCGGTTTCAGTCAAACGGATTGCTACCATTTCTTTAGGTATATCGTCTGCAAGGCGTATGCCTGCATCAAAATTTTCCTCAACGATATTGGTTAATTTACCATCACAAACAATATCTAAATGAACCAATGGATAGTGTTGTAAGAACTTTTTAAGAATGGGTTTTAAAACCAGTCTAACCGCCCCTTCACTGGCATTGATTCTAAGTACACCACTCGGCTGATCTCTAAAATCATCTAAATGATTTAGCGCATTTGAAATATTTTCCATGGATGGTCGAAGTGAATGAACCAATTGGATTCCGGCATCAGTCAAAGAAACACTGCGTGTGGTTCGATTAAAAAGCCGAACATTTAAGCGGCTTTCCAAACCTTTTATGGCATGACTAATTGCTGAAGGTGTGACGTTTAACTCAACCGAAGCTGCACGGAAGTTTCGATGAGAGGCCACAGATAAAAAAATTGTTAAAGCAAAGAGTTCACCGCTTTTCAATTGATGAGCCATTTTCACTATTCTATAAAGTTTTATGAGATTGTTCTCAATAATATATTTATATAGGCTGAATGGGTACTCAAAATTAATGACGATAAGGAAAATTACAATGCCCAAACATGGTAACTATGCTGTAGAAAAAATAGCATTTGATTCACATGGTGATGCAGTGGTTGGCGATTTATATAAGCCAAATACCGATGGAAAACTCCCCGCTGTTATTATTCTTGGGCCATATTCTTTTCAAAAAGAACAGGCACCCACTCAGTATGCGACACGTTTAGCAGATGAAGGCTTTATCACCCTCGCATTTGATCCAAGAACTGTTGGTGAGAGCCAAGGCATGCCACGTCGCCTTGAAAATCCCAAAATGAAAAACGAAGATGTCATTGCTGCAATTGATTACATCTTTACCCGTAACGATGTCGATACCGATAAAATATTTCTATTAGGGGTTTGCCAAGGTGGACCTGAAATGCTGGATATCGCGTCTTATGAAGCACGTGTCAAAGCCGTTGTTTCTGTTACTGGATATTATCGAGATAGAGAAACTGATTTATTTATGCTTGCAGCAGGTGTTACAGAAAATCCATTTGATATTGAATCAGCACCAACGATCGAAGAATTAGAAGCCTTATTAGCGATCCGTTTAAAGAAAGCACAGGATGCCAAAGTTCTTTACGAAACAACGGGGGAAGTTATCTACCAGCCACTCGTATCGCCAGACCTCGGTGATCGCGTCAAAGGCTCGAATGCTGGTTTACCTGGTCCAATTATATGGAGCTGGTATGGAGCATGGACGCTAAAAAACTGGGAGAATCGCTACGCAATTATGAGTGATCTTGATCATTTTTCTTATTCAACTGTAGCTGGCGTTGCAAAACTAAAGAAACCCGCGCTTATCATTCATTCGGATACCTGTATGAATCCAGCAGCGGCTCGACGTCATTTTGATTCAATTCCAACATCAGATAAAAAGCTTATCTGGGAAAATGGAACCAATCATTTCCAGTATTACGAGCAACCCGATATTGTAGATAGAACAGTTGCACATGCGGCAGATTGGTTTTATCAACATCAAAATTAAGATCAAATAGCTTTAGTCGGATATGAAAGATAATCCTTTTAATGCTGCATCGACAATCAACTAAGCGTGATTAAGTTTTGTATGGACAACTCCCTCCTTTCACAAAGGTGAGAAGTCGTCACTTTGCAAAGGGCAAGGATTTAAAAATTCTTTATCATTTCCTTGCCGGCCTAGACAGCATCTTTTCAGTGTCCGTTTCTACCTTAAGTTTTACGATTGCCGTATCCATATTAAAAAACCACCGAATCGGTGGTTTTTCATTAAAATTAATGTACTGCTTCTGCTGAAGACTCTTTATGATCATCATCTTTGGTTTTGGCTAAACTTTTACCCTTGGTTTTTTGAGGATTATTTTTATGTGACTGATAGTAGCAAGCAATTGCAATTCCAGTCCCTAATAATGCTACGGTCTTTAACATGATATACCTCATACTGAATTGAATAACGTCTATTAGGAATAACATTAAATTTCTAATAAAGTATTTCGATATGTGAGTTATGCAAGTTTATGTGAAGCTTTATTACATTTGATTTCAAAGATTCAGATAAATCATCTAAATTTCAGTGTTATGGCTGATTTAAAGTATTTCGGTATTTAACCAAACAGTCACATGGTAAGTTTTTATTATGAGATTTTAATTCCAGCTTAATCATTCTAAAACCATCTAATATTCATCAATCAACACTGATCAAAAATCCTTCCTTAATTTTCAATATCTTTTATATTCGTTCAGCCATATAAAAAGCCCATCTTACGATGAGCTTTTCTAAAACATTGATTACGATTTATATCGCAATACGATAAAGTTGATTTTGATTAAGATAGAAAGATGAACCATCAATATTAAATTGACGATCGTCACCAGATTCTAATTCAATCTTTTTCCCTACTTCGACCCAACTCATACCAGTACGGTTGCTTTGTTGTCTTTTTAAAGGAACGATCTTTACGCGAATTTCATCGCCATTTACTGCAGAGGCTATTGTCCAGCCATTTAAAATATTCATTTTTTCACTCAATTGTTTTGAGCTTTTGCAAACAGAGAAGTATTTAACTATTAAGACCAACAGATATATTTTTGGAACTAACGATAAGAAGGCATCTAACCTTAATTTAAACTTTTGATATTTACATCAGCTTGATATTGCAGAAGTCAGAGTTGAAGCCAACCTTCAAGTCTTGCTTATATATTAAGCACATCTGCTTTAGTATTTTTCATAGTACGCTAATTTAACAGATTATGCAACTTAAATAACATTTGATTATTTTAAATTAAAAGTTCCTATTTATAAAATCGATTTGTGATGTTTATGTACAGGCCTATATTTAGAGATTATTTATATCACCATTTAAAACAAGACAATACAAATATTTGATATTTTTATAAATATATTTTGTCGATATAAACTCAGTTTAGCCAACATATCTCCACATATGGCTTTCACAACTACCTTAGTGTAAGTGGATTAAAAGACTATTATCCAGACTCACTTAACAATTTGAGAAGATTATAATGTCATTTAAAAGTTTTTCACAAAATTCAGCTCAAGCAAATTCAGATACTAAAAACGTTGAGCAAACTCCGCCTAAAGATGCGCCACAAGCAACTCCTGGTGCTACACCGCCTAATCCAAATCAGGACAATAAAGAGGTTAAGCAACCTGATACAAATAAGCCTAAATAACACAAGGGTCTTTTGAAATTTCATAAATGGCTTACGTTGTAGGCTAAGAATGAACAGACCTTAAAGCTTAATCTATAAAAACTTACCGATGTTTGGTAAGTTTTTTCGTTGTTGGTTATATAAATTCAGACTGTATCAACTCAAAATATTCAGCTTTCTCCATGATGTAAAAAAAGCCCACAATAGTGCGGGCTTTTCAGATCGGCATGCTGCGATCTCATGCTCAGCGTTAACTGCTTAGGTTTTAAATCTATTTAGAGGGAATACGCAATTCCTGTAACAACCTAAACACTTCCGTTTCGCTTACGGATTCGATCAAAGCTAAGTTAACACAGATCAGCAGATGAAAGCGGATAAAATATATTTGATTACGCTTTATTTAATAAAGTTTCGCCACACTCAATTCAAATCGTGAGTTTGTATAAATATAAAGCCAAAGTTCTCAGTAAAACTTATAATACCATCACTCTTTCAAATCCAATAAATTATTTAATTAATTGATTTTAAATAACAATAAATTAATATTACCAACATTTACCCCCCTACTCTGCACTTTACAAAGAATCGTTTATTTTAATTTTAACCATCTACTGTAAAACCATCAAAAAACCAATGATCTCAAAGAAGATCAGCCATGCTTAGCCTACAAAGCGTAAGCCCACACCAGGTTCAGTCACAATATATTTGGGTTGTACCGCATTATCATTCAGTTTTCCACGCAATTTGGCCACCAGAATTCTTAGGTAGTGAGTATCTTCCTGATGAGTTGGTCCCCATAAATCACTGAGAATTTGTGGTTGAGTAATCAACTGCCCCTTATGTTGCGCCAATAAAGTCAGCAATTGATATTCCTTACGTGTCAGTGAAATCAGTTGTTGGTTAAGAAATACCTGTCTTTGGGCAAAATCAATTTTTAAAAAACCATCATCAAAAAAAGCGGATTCCACAGCAACGTTTTGAAATTGTCTGAGTAATACGCGGATCCGCGCCATAAGCTCCTGAACACTAAAAGGTTTCGTCACATAATCATTGGCGCCAGCATCCAGTAATTTGACCTTTTCCTCTTCATTGGAACGTACAGACAAAACAATCACAGGGACATGCGACCAAGCTCTCAACTCAGATAAAACTTCTAAACCATCTAAATCAGGCAGTCCTAAATCTAAAATAATTAAATCAGCGCCTTGCAAAGCCAAAAGCTCTAAGCCCTTTTGACCATTTTCAGCCAGTAGCGTTTTATAGCCCTGTGCTCTAAGTGCAATATCGAGAAACTTACGAATTTGAGTTTCATCATCAATAATCAATACATTGGTCATGGAACTTGTCGATACATTGTGTTCTGGCATGCTATTTCCTAAAATCAATATGTGCACTTATCCAATCTGCTGAATCGGCAATTGCATACGAATGCATGTGCCTTGATTATTCTTGGCTGAAGATGCCGAAATTTTACCCATATGTGCACCAATAATGGCTTTAACAATGGTTAAGCCCAACCCCGTACCATACTGTCCGCGATCGCCACGTTCCATAGTATAGAACATATCAAAAATTCGCTCTCGTTCATCTTCTGGGATACCCAAACCTTGATCGCTAATCGAAATTTCAATTTCGTTTTCATTGAGTTGTAAGACTTTAATCGTTACCGCTTTATTCTCTGGGGAAAACTTGGCTGCATTTTCCAATACATTAAAAATCGCTTGTTCGATCAAAGCAGCATGAACAAATAGGCTCAATGTTTGCTCTGGTAAATCAACCTCAACAAGACTATGCGGCATATAGCGTTTTAAACGGCGTACCGCTGAACCAATCAACTCATCGACACCAATCCAATCTCGTTTAAGACTTAAACCTTCATGCCCTAGCCGTGTCATATCCAATAAATTCTGAATATAACGATCCAGTCGTTCGCCTTCCAAATGAATGGCTTCCAATAAGCTGTCTTGATCTTGTTCATCCATCGAATGCCGATAATTACTCAAAGTATCAGCTGCACCAATCATAGAGGCTAAAGGTGAACGTAAATCATGAGAGACGGAGGATAACAAGGCCGAACGTAATCTCTCGGTTTCTGAACTGACATTGGCGATTTCCAATGCTTTAGTGAGTTGGGTTCGAGAAATTGCTTGAGCAATATATTCAACCATGGTTTCAGTCAGTTGCTTCTGTTCAGTATTTAAAACCGATACATTTTTAAGAAACTTAACCCCGACCACACCAAAACACTGTTTGGAAGCCAATAATGGTAAAAACCACCAATCATTTTCAGTTAATGTTTGGGTAAACCGTCCCGATGGTTGATGGTTCTTAAATGTCCAATCTGCTGAAATTTTTTCTTTATTGTTAATGACCTCAAGTGATGATATTGATGATTCTGGGAAATAAAACCAGATTTCGGCATTTAAATTTTTACTTAAACTGTTTTCTGCAATCTCCTGCACTTGCTTTAAATCGATCGCGGTAGACAGCTTTTGACCTAAATCCTGCATAATGCTGTTATAACTATTTGCAGTCTTTAAAGCCGTTACCTGTTCTCTCAGTCTCGATGCCAAACGGCTTGAAATCAGTGCAGCGCCAAGGAAAGCAACCACGGTAATAACACCCTGATGTGCAGAAATTTGTAAGGTAAATTTGGGTGAAATAAAGAAAAAGTTATAAGCAAAAAAGAACAACAGCGCTGAAAGCACAGCGGCCAGCATTCGTGTTTTAGATGCCACAAAAACCACAGCGGTGATAAAAATCACCGAAAGCTCTTCAATCCCTAAATACTTTTCACCTAAACTGGCAATCACAATACTGATCATAGTGGTGGATAACACATAAAACATTTCTCTTAAACTTAGAAATGAATGCGTATCTTGAAAAAATGATTGCTGACGATGTTCTGCAAGAATTGGGACGATACTCAATTCAAAACTTGGCTGGTATTTAAGTAATTGATCAACAAAATTTACAACACCGAATGTAAAGGCTTTACGATGTGATTGTGCCAATACCAAAGTTGAAATCCCTCGATCCATCACATAATCAAACAGCGTTTTTGCATGTTGCTGACCATATAGGATTTCAGTCATCCCACCCAATTGACGGGTGAGGTTTAAAGCACGTTCAATTTCTCGACTGGATAAATTGTCTTGTTTTTCGCTTATTTTTGAATCTTTAGAAAAGACCACCACCGTCCAATTTGCCTGACGATTTTCTGCAATACGACAACCTGCCCGAACCAAAGCCTCTGCCTGCCCATTGCCCTCAATCATAATTAAAATATGATTTTTTAGAGGAATTGGCACAAGCCCTTGTATAGCAAAATTTTCTCGAACATCGGTATCGACATGACTAGCAACCGTCTGCATTGCCAATTCACGCAATGCGGTCAGATTTGAACTGTTGAAGAATCTTTGCAAAGCTTGTTCAGCTTGCTCAGGTACATAGACTTTGCCCTGATTTAAACGCTCAAGTAATTCATTAACTGGTAAATCAATTAATCGAATATCACGGATCCGTTCAAAGACCCGATCAGGTACGGTTTCAGTCACCCGAATACCCGTAATTTGATAGACCACATCATTTAAACTTTCGAGATGCTGAATATTCATTGTGGTAAATACATCAATACCCGCATCCAGTAATTCATTAATATCTTGCCAACGTTTTTCATGACGACTATTTGGCATATTGCTATGCGCAAATTCATCTACTAAAACAATACTGGGTTTGCTTGCCAGCACAGCATCAAGGTCCATTTCTTCAAGAGAATGCCCTTGATACTCAATCGTCTTTCTTGGAATGATCACCAAACCTGAGATGAGGTTTTCAGTTTCAATGCGACCATGGGTTTCAACATAGCCAATCACAATATCGATCCCTTGCAAAGCCAGTTCGTGCGCACGCACTAACATTGCAAAAGTCTTCCCCACACCGGGTGCAGCACCTAAAAATATAGTGAGGCGCCCAGACTGATAACGCTGAGTGTGTTGCAGTAAAACATCTGCTTTATTATTTCTATAATCGCTCATCGCCGTCTGCTTGTTTAAAAATTACATCACTGTGCTGTTTCTTTGCGACCCTTCAATACAGCAAAAAACACAGGCCAACAAAGAAACACAGTCGTTTGATTCAAAATGAAATATCTACGATCTAAAGCAAAAGAGAGAATATTGTAAATTTATACGAAAATAAAATCCCAATAATGCCCGCTTTTCAACAATCATAGAGAATCAATTACATCAACACTGATTCATTTCGCGTTGATGATTGCAACCCATTTATTGAGTTCCAATTTGATCCAAAGCCAAATTTAATTCAAGTACATTGACTCTGGCTTGCCCTAAAATTCCAAATGTCGGTTGTATACTATTTTCTTGCAGCAACCTTAGCACATCCTGTTCTGGCAAATGTCTTGCTTTGGCAATCCGTTTTACTTGAATCATTGCAGATTGAACAGTGATTTCAGGATCAATTCCGCTGCCTGAAGCCGTGACCAAATCCGCAGGAATAGCATTTTTTTCAACGTGATCCTGTATCTCAATTTTACTTAAACGTTCCTCTACTGCTTTGTGTAAATCAGGATTGGTTCGTGCCATATTACTTCCTGCCATGGCCATTGGATCATAATTGGCAGCAGAAGGTCGTGGGTGGAAATATTGCGCTTGCACAAAAGGCTGTGCAACCAGTTTAGAACCGACAACGCGGTCATTTTCAACAATCAAACTGCCATTGGCTTGTTGATCAAAAAGAACTTGTCCCAGCCCTGTTGCCGCAGCACTGTAGACAAAACCACATAAACCCAACGCAACAATGGTTAATCCAAACGATGCTCGTGTTAATCCAGCGAATGATGACTCAAGCAATCGATTATTTTCAGTATTCATTTTTATCATCCTCAAAACTCTAAAGTGCCAATAAGGGACTGATCATCAGATCAATCAGCTTGATCGCAATAAATGGCAACAACACACCACCTACACCGTAGATCAGCATATTTCGACGTAATAATTGAGTTGATGTTGAAGGCTTAAACTTCACTCCACGTAAAGCAATTGGAATCAATAATGGAATAATGATGGCATTGAAAATCAGTGCAGAGAGAATTGCACTTTCTGAACTTCCCAAGCGCATCACATTTAAGGTTTGCATTTGAGGAATGGCTGCGACAAATAAAGCCGGTAAAATTGCAAAGTATTTGGAAACGTCATTGGCCAATGAAAAGGTGGTCAATGCACCACGCGTAATCAACTGCTGTTTACCAATCTCAACAACCGACAATAATTTGGTTGGATCTGAATCCAAGTCCACCATATTGCCCGCTTCTTTTGCAGCCTGTGTCCCTAAGTTCATCGCCAAACCAATATCCGCTTGTGCCAAAGCAGGTGCATCATTGGTACCATCGCCAACCATGGCAACCAAATGACCTTTATTCTGTTCATGACGAATACAATTTAACTTATCTTCAGGTTTCGCTTCCGCGATGTAATCATCGACACCTGCTTCAGCTGCAATAGCAGCAGCTGTTAAAGGGTTATCCCCTGTGACCATGACTGTTTTAATGCCCATTTCACGCAAACGAGCAAATTTTTCCTTGATGCCTTGTTTGATTACATCTGAAAGTTCAATCACCCCCAGAATATTTTGATCTTTTGCCACCACTAACGGCGTCGCGCCTTTTGAAGCAACCTGTTCTACCCGCGTTTTAAGCTCACTATGATGTTCAATATTCTGTGAAGCAAATTTAAGGATCGCATCTACTGCCCCTTTACGGATTTGCTGTCCATTTGATAAATTTATACCAGAGATCCGAGTTGCGGCATTAAAGGCAATAAACTCTACCTGTTCAGGTTCAACAATATGCTCCCCTTGCTCTTTTGCCAAAACCACAATGGATTTACCCTCTGGTGTTGGGTCAGCAAGTGAGGTCAATATCGCAGCTTGACGCAGTTCTGACTCAGTCACCCCAGTCAGTGGGAAAAATGCTGTTGCCTGACGGTCACCATAGGTGATGGTTCCTGTTTTATCGAGTAACAATACATCCACATCACCCGCCACTTCGACAGCTTTACCTGATTTGGCAATCACATTGGCTTTTAACGCCCGATTCATCCCAGCAATACCGATTGCAGGCAACAAGCCACCAATGGTGGTTGGAATTAAACACACCAATAAAGCCACCAAGAGAATCGGGTTAATTTCAATTTTTAAGAAATGCCCTATAAAAGGTAAACTCAGCACCACTGCGATAAAGGTCACAGTCATCACAGTCAGTAAAATACCCAGAGCGATTTCATTTGGTGTTTTTTGACGATTGGAACCCTCAACCAAAGCAATCATTCGGTCAAGAAAGCTATTACCCGCTTCAGCCGTCACTTGCACCACGATACGATCGGTTAAAACTTTAGTTCCCCCAATCACACCCGACTTATCGGTACCTGCCTCACGTAAAACTGGCGCTGACTCACCTGTTACCGCAGCTTCATTAATGGTCGCAAAACCATGAACAATTTCACCATCCGCAGGAACCAGTTCCCCAGCACGGACTTCAATCAGATCATTCATTTTTAATAAGGTTGCAGCGACTTGCACACCCTCTAGATCATCCTTAGAACTGAGTCGACGTGCGGTTAAATTTTGACGTGCTTGTCTTAAGGAAGAGGCTTGACCTCGACCTTTGGCTTCGGCAATGGCTTCGGCATAATTGGCAAATAATACGGTGATAAATAAAATCAACGTCACCGCTAAACCAAATACGGTATCTGCTTGACCCGTTAAAGTACTAACCAGTGTTATGATCGTGCCTAGCCATACAATCGCCATCACTGGATTTTTAATTGCATGTTGTGGCAACAATTTAATCAAGGCATTTTTCCAAGCTTCACCTTGGAATAAAGTTGATGATTTATTTTGAGTAGATTGTTTTGAATGATTCATGTTATTCACCCTAGCCTTGTACCAATAACAGCTGATCAGCGATCGGTCCTAAAACAAGGACTGGCATAAATTGTAATAAGGTCAACATCACCACAATAGCAATCAGAGTAAAAGCAAAGGTTGGCGTTTCCACTTTTAAACTACCACTGCTTTCAGGGGCTTGACGCTTTGCAGCTAAACGAGCAGCAATCATTAAAGGAATAATCAATGTTGGAAAACGTCCAAGCAGTAAAGCGATGACACAGCTCACGTTCCACCACACGGTATTGTCCGCTAAACCTTCAAAACCAGAACCATTATTGGCAAAGGCCGAAACATACTCATACAACACTTGTGAAATGGCATGATATTGCGGATTGCTATTGCCTGTAAGTTCAGGGAAAAACAAAGCGATTGAACTTAAACCGAGAATCGTAATGGGCTGAATCAGAATCACCACAGCAAGTAATTTGATTTCCCCTGCTTCAATTTTGCGGCCAAATAATTCAGGTGTACGACCTGTCATCAAACCTGCAATAAATACAGCCAAAAACAAATAGATCATAAATTGCTGTAAGCCACAGCCGATCCCGCCCCAAATCGCATTAATCAGCATATTCGCCAGCGCCACTAAACCTGTTAATGGTGATGCAGAGTCATGCATCATATTGACGGAACCATTGTTGACCTGTGTGGTTATGGCGGCCCACAATGCGGAAGATGCTTCACCAAAACGCACTTCCTTTCCTTCCATGGCATAAATTTGCATCGCGGAAGATGATAGGCTTTCAGACCAAATCGCCGCTGTAGCTGAAACAACCGACATCAGCAACATTGAGCCAAAAACAAAGCCAGCAAATTTTGCGCGTTTGGTTAAAAAACCCAACATAAAAATCACTGCGACAGGGATAAGTAGAATCGCGATCATTTCTAAGAAATTTGAAAATGGCGTTGGATTTTCCAATGGCACACTACTGTTAGGTCCATACCAACCCCCACCATTACTACCCAACTGCTTAATCGCAACCATGGGTGCAATAGGACCCAGTGGAATTTTTTGAGTTTTTAATTCAGTCGATTGGTCAATCACTTGAACTTCTGGGCCACCTTGAAAGGTTGATGGCACACCTTGGCTATTGAGTAATAATGACCAAATCATGCATAACGGAATTAAAAACCGAAAGGTTGGACGAATCACATCGGCCCAATAATTACCGACATTGATTTTTTCAACTTTATTTTGAAAGCTTAGGTTTTGATCTGCTTCAGACAAAGCATTGGATTGCGGATAAAATAAGGCACGGACGGTTGCGACCACCATTGCCAATCCCATCATTGGCGTAATGATTTGCAATCCAACAATACCAACCATCTGTGATAAATATGACAGTTGCGCTTGACCTGAATAGTGTTGTTGGTTGGTATTGGTCAGAAATGAAATCATGGTGTGTAATGCTAAATCCCATGACATATTCGGTGCATTGTTTGGATTGAGTGGCAAACTTGCTTGGCACATAAACAACAGCCAAGTTACCAATCCGATGACGATACAACTCGCGACAAAGCTGAGTGAATAGGTTTTTGCATTCATCCCTTGATCAGGATGTGTACCCAAAACACGATAAATCGGTTTTTCAATCCAGTTAAAAATTGGATCAATTTTCATCTCTCGGTTTTGCATAATACAGGCAAGATATTTCCCTAAAGGAAAAGCCAAAAGCACCACAATCACCAAGACTAAGATAAACTCTAACATGACATTCCCCCCCAACTTGATTGGCTCAAATTAAAAATGTCGATATTGCAATGATTTATATGTTTTTGAAGTACGCATAATTTTGGATGCTGTACTTGTTGATGCGCTATATATTTAGCACTCATCTTTTTCATCCTAAACGCTGGGATATTCCACAACTCAGTATCCGAAAATACTCCGTAAACTCTCTATTTACAGTCAGATCAGCCGCGTAAAAATTTCGTAAAATTTTGTCTTTTTTGATTTATAAACAGCGTTAAATACATTACAAAGGTTCAAATTTTAGAACGCTTGTTTATTTTATTTATGGAAAATTTTGAACTGCTTAAAGCATTGTTTTTGGGGTTAATCGAAGGTTTAACTGAGTTTTTACCGATTTCAAGCACAGGACATCTGATCTTATTTGGTCATCTCATTGATTTTCACTCAGATTCGGGACGTGTATTTGAAGTGGTGATCCAATTGGGTGCTATCTTGGCCGTATGTTGGCTGTATCGACAAAAAATCATCGAATTAATTCGCGGCTTTTTCTCAGGCGATGTTGCAGCCAGACGTTTTGCGATTAATGTTTTAGTTGCATTTATTCCTGCGGTGGTGATTGGGGTCTTAGCAGTAGATTTTATTAAACAAGTGCTGTTTAGTCCTTTGGTTGTGTCTTTTGCTTTAATTATCGGGGGCTTTATTATTTTTGCTGTAGAAGCCAGAAAGTTTGAACCTAAAACCATTGAAGCCACAGACATTACCTTAAAACAAGCAATTCTGGTTGGATTTGCCCAATGTCTTGCCATGATTCCGGGAACATCACGTTCAGGCGCCACCATTATTGGTGGGATGTTGTCTGGTTTATCACGTAAAGCGGCAACCGAATTTTCTTTTTTCCTTGCAATGCCAACCATGTTAGGTGCTGCAACCTATGATTTAATTCGAAATGCAGATGTTTTAACCTCAGATAACCTGATTAATATTTCAGTGGGGTTTGTTGCTGCATTTATTGCTGCGCTTTTGGTGGTAAAAGCTTTGGTCAAATTTGTTGAAAAACATACATTGAGAGTGTTTGCTTGGTACCGTGTGGTATTGGGTATTATTTTATTGTTTGTGTTTTTATAATCATGTGAATTGATGGCAGATAAATTTTAAGTTTGCTCTTTGTTATTTTTATCGTACTGACCCACTTATCTTGTGGGTCTTTTTTTATCTCTTAAATGTTTATATTTAGCTGTGATGGTTATTTAACAGACTTCTTTTATAAATCACTTTTAAAAGCATAAATCAACATAAAAGCGCCCTCATCCTAGCCTTCTCCCAACGGGCATAGGTATCTACACAATTAAATCTATTTAAGTTAAATTGGAGAGCATGCTCTCCAATTTAACATTCCACACTTAGATAACCGATTAGTTAAACGCTACGGACGTCTTGTAAAACTTAATATGAATCCACTTGCTTCATTAGCCCCAGCGCTTAAAGATATTGCCTCTACCCAAAAGACTAGCTTTGCTACCACCCAAGCAGTCTGGCGTTTCTTAAATAACGAAAACGTTTCATTTCAGCAACTCAATCAGCCTATTCAAAAACTTGAGCTTGAACAAATCGCTCTATCGAATCACCACTATGCCTTAGTTGCTCATGATTGGTCTCAACTACAATATTTAAAACATAACAACAAGTTAAGTAGATTCAAAAGAACACATGCAAGTGACAAAGGCTATGAATTACAAAGCAGTTTATTAATTGATGCTGAAACCGGTTTACCCATTGCACCATTAGATCAAACTTTATGTGATGCTACTGGACGTTATTCAACATTTACTGATGGGCATAAAATAAAAGAAACCCATTTAAACGCACTATGTGAACAAATCGAACATATTGAGTCTTTACCAATAGAAAAGAAACTCGTACATATTATTGATCGTGAAGGAGATTCAATTGCTCATCTTAGGTTATTGAATCAACAAGAACATTTATTTCTTATTCGAGGTAAAGAAGGAAATCGTGTTGAATATCAAGGAGAAGATGTTAAGTTAAGAGACGTATCAGACCAAATACCAACTACACAAACCCATACAATTCAATATAAAGGGAATTGCGAACAACTTTATATTGGTGAAACTCAAATCAGTATTACGCGTAATGCAAGACCAATGCAAAAAGACGAAACGGGAAAAAGAATTCCACCACAAAAGGGAAAGTCATTAACCGTTCGACTGATTGTAGTTGAAGTTAAAAATAAGCAAGGAAAATCACTTTCTCGTTGGAGCTTATTAAGTAATGTATCATCAGAAATACCAAGTATAGAATTGGCAACTTGGTATTACTGGCGTTGGAAAATAGAAAACTATTTTAAGTTGTTAAAACAGGCGGGCCATGACATTGAGTCATGGCTACAAACAACTCCGCAAGCGATATTAAGACGACTCTTAATTGCAAGTATGGCATGTGTATTAACTTGGCGAATACAGCGAGAAAATGATGAGAAAAATTCAAGAGTTAGAGTCTTTCTAACACGTTTATCAGGAAGGCAACAAAAAAGAGGAACAAGGGAAAGTGCTCCTGCAATTTTGGCTGGACTGTCAATATTACTGAATACACTACAATTATTATCTGAACATTCGGTTGATGACCTTAAGCTGATTGCTGAAATTGCATTAGAGTCTCTACAAAAAGATGTGTAGATACCAATGCCCAGAGGGAGAAGGAACTTTCAATACCGATATGATTCACTCCACATGATCATTTTTTGATTTATGAAAGATCTTTAATAGTAAATATTAAAAGGCTGAAAAACCAGACTAGAACCCTTAGACTATCTGTATAGGCAAATTATCAATTTAGATAAACAATAACGTAGGTCAAATTAAGAATCAGCTAAAACCATTAAATTCTTTAAATATTTCATCAAGCCTCTGATGAACTAATTTTTAGGTATTTTCATCTTCAGAAATATCTTCAAAGTGTTTATCATCATTAAAACCATTTTCATAACCAAAGTCATTTTGGCTATTAAATGAATATTCACGATCATTTTCAAAGGTATTGTAACTGTGTTGATGATCAAATTTTGCAAGAGAGGCTTTGATATTTGAACGTGGATGGCGTGTAGGCAGAACCGTAGAAATTGAATGTTTATAGATAATTTGCATTTGCCCTACACTGTTTCTCAATAACACAACGTATGAATCAAAAGATTCAATATGCCCCTGTAATTTAATCCCATTGGTCAGAAAAATAAAAACTGGAATATGTTTTTTTCGGAGAGAATTTAACAGTGGATCTTGTAAAGTTTGAATTTTAGACATATTACGCTCCCAAAACTTTTAAATACTTAAAAAATATCGTTTTTAAATAAAATTTATAATTAGACGCATCCTGCGAATTTTACTTTTCTTCCAAAATAGATGAATCAACGCTACCATCTATCCCCTAAGCTTTGAATTTCAACGTGAATATTTATATAGATTACTTACTCGGTGTAGCAGGCATCAGCATTTTTGAATGATCCATCTTCATCATCACATGTGCCATATCAACCCCACTCGATTGTGCGTTTTGCGCCATATCTGATGAATGTACATGCTGTTGTTCTGCATGATCATTATTGGGCTTTTGGGCTTCATTCTGTGCATTACAAGGCTTTAGAGAACATTGCATTTTTACTGCTGCTTGAGGATCAGTTTCATTTGGTGTTTTAGAAGCATCTGCCCAAGATTGAGTTGCAATCATTAGTGTACCCATACAGAACACTTTTATTAAACTTCGACGTAAAATCACTCGCATTTGTACCTCTCCAAGCTTGAGATTCTTACTCGTACAATAAAGCGCGCTATTGAACATTCAGATGACTTGAAAGTGACATTTATGTAATCTATATCTTTCTTAAGTTTTATCACGCTATTATATTTTAAAGAGTATTCTAGGAATCGAACATGAGAATATTATTAGTCGAAGATGAGCAAAAAACGGGTGACTACCTTAAACAAGGTTTATCTGAAGCAGGTTATATTACTGACTGGGTTACAGATGGACTCACAGGTAAACAATACGCACTTTCTGAAGATTATGATGTGATCATATTAGACGTCATGTTACCGGGGGTAGATGGCTGGCATATCATAGAAGCCGTTCGTAAGAACGGAAAAACCATGCCTATTTTATTCTTAACAGCGCGAGATCAAATTGAAGACCGCGTAAAAGGCTTAGAGTTGGGTGCAGATGATTATCTGGTAAAGCCTTTCGCTTTTGCTGAACTTCTCGCAAGAATAAAAAGTTTACTGCGTCGAGGACAGCAAAGAGAAGACAGTAACTTAATTAGTATTGCCAATCTTGAACTTGATATCAGAAAACGACGTGTAACGCGTGAAGGACAACGTATCGACCTGACTGCAAAAGAGTTTGCATTGATGGAACTATTTATGCGGAGACGTGGAGAAATTTTGCCTAGAGCACTGATTGCCTCTCAAGTCTGGGATATGAACTTTGACAGTGACACCAATGTTGTCGAAGTTGCGATTAAACGCTTAAGAAATAAAATTGACAGTAACTTTACGCCTAAACTGATTCAGAATATTCGAGGAATGGGGTATGTGCTAGAGGTAGAAGATGAGGCGTAAGCTGTTCAATGCGATCAGTTTTCGAATCGCGATTCTTTTTTCCCTCTCCACAGTAACGATTTTAATCCTCATGGGCTTTGTGATACAGCTAGGGGTTTCGCAGCACTTTGAAGATGAAGATCGGGTATTACTTGAGGGAAAAATTCAGCTGATACAAAATCTCTTACAACAAAATCCAACCAATACGCCTGAGCTTAATGTGGCATTAAAAGATTCACTGATTGGACATGATAATTTGATTGTGCAAGTTGAACGTCCGCTGAATCAAATGGTATTTAATTCCGCACAAATAGCCATCGCGCCACAAGTCATTGCGAATCCAGATCTGAATCAATGGATTAAATGGAAATTACAAGATAAAAGTTATCGTGGACTGGTCTATCAAAATATTTTTGAAGAAGATGAAGAAGCACAATCTACCCAAATTGTTGTTGCGATTGATACTTCAGAACACATGCTCTTTTTAAATGAATTTAAACATCAGCTATTTTATATTTGTTTAATTGGTGCACTATGTTTAATGTTTTTAGGATGGTTTGCTGTTTGGCGAGGATTGCGTCCGATCAAAAAAATAGCCGAAGTTGTAGAAGGTATTTCAGCGCAAAATTTGTCTGAGCGTTTAGAAATTGAGCATACTCCAACAGAATTAAAATCATTGACGATCGCCTTTAATGAAATGCTTGATCGTTTAGAGTCAGCTTTAGAAAAACTTTCAGACTTTTCATCGGATCTTGCACATGAAATTCGCACACCGATCAACAATTTAATGACGCAAACGCAAGTGTGTTTATCCCGCAGTCGAGATATAGATGCCTATAAAGAAGTCTTATTTTCGAACTTAGAAGAGTTTGAACATCTAGCAAGAATCGTTTCAGATATGTTGTTTTTGGCCAAAGCAGAAAATGGTCTTAACCTTAAAAACGTACAAACCATTCATTTATACGAAGAATTCAACACTTTGTTTGAGTTTTATGATGCTTTAGCAGCAGAAAAACATATGACATTTCATCTGGTCGGTACTGGAAAAGTCAATGCAAATATTGCGATGCTACGCCGTGCGCTGAGTAATTTAATCTCCAATGCAATTAAATATGGCAAGTCGAACTCTGTCATTCAAATTAAATGTCAACAAACAGCAGAGCACACCAGTTTTTCAGTTGAAAATGAAGGCCCTACCTTATCCCCTGAACAATTATCTCGACTGTTTGACCGTTTCTATCGAACAGATGCCTCTCGCCAACGTGTTGAAGATGGTACAGGTTTAGGACTTGCGATCACCAAGTCTATATTGGCCTTACATGGTGCAAGCATCCAAGCAGAATCACGAGATGGTTTAGTGATCTTCACGGTGATTTTTAAAAATGAATATCTTCCAACATGATATACAGAGCAAAAGTATCTTAAATAAAATCACATCGTCAAGCAGCTGTTGAAAATGCAGCTGTAAAAAGTTGAACTATAGCTCAATTATTAATAATAAATAAACCTTTTCGACTAATACGTGTTTAATTTGCCTTAAAAATCTTTTAAAATTCACTATTGTTTAGTTTTACTAAATAACAAAAGTGTAATTTTAAAGTCATTCTGATGTATATCGCCCTCTTTAATAATCAAGGTCTAAACACAACAGTAAAAGGAACATTCAATGAAATTCTCACAAAATAACATGACCAAACTGCGTAATGCCTTGTTTGGTGTAGTGATACTCATTAGCGCGACCAATGCTATGGCTCATGTTGATTTAACCAGCAGTACACCAGCAATGAATGCATCCATTACGACTGCACCTAAAAGTTTAGTGCTTAATTTTAGTGGAGAAGTCATGTTAATGAATATTAAGGTACTGGATGCACAAAGAACCAATATTCCACTTAACTATAAAGTGAATCATGATCTAAAAAAAATATTTAATGTTCCTGTTCCCGCACTTAAAAAAGGCAAATATTTTGTTGTTTGGACAACAATGGGCAAAGATGGGCATAACATGAACAATGAATATAGCTTCACAATTAAATAAAACCAAAGAAATTGAAGATTGACGAACAACATTTCAGCAAGCGACTGAACTGTTGTTCGGGTGTGTTGGCATTTTATCAATGATCTGAGTTGTCGCAAACTGAGACAAATTGTCAACAGACTCGAATAAAGGAAAAAAATAATGTTCGAATTCTGGATCTGGTCAACTTGGCTAACAAAAATTACCTTATATCTCAGTACTGCTTTTATGATTGGTGGTGCTTTTTGTTATTTTTTACTTTGGCGTTATACCAGCATAAAAGTGACACTACTCAAGTATATGCATTTAGGTGCGACATTAGGTCTGGTTGGAAGCACTTTAGGCTTTTTTATTTTGGTAGGTAGCTTTGCCAACGCGGGGCTTTCTGGCATTTTTGATCAAACCTATCTCAATATCCTTTTAAATACAGACACTGGGCAAATACACATTGTCAGAATCATCAGTTTTGCCTTAATTTTTCTGCTTTTAACGATCAAGTTGAGCAAAAAAACCACCCATATTGCCACTTTTGAAAAAATACTATTTGCGGTATTGCTTATCCCTATTCTTTATAGCTATTCCCAAATCGGGCATGTCACCAACTTAGCATTTTTTGCTCAAATTCTACTCAGCATTCATGTGTTTTTCATGTCGTTATGGATGGGCTCACTCTATCCGTTATGGAAAATGAGCCATAAAATCAGTGGCCGATCATTAAGAAAACTCATGGAGGCATTTGGGCGAATTGCAGCTTATGTTGTCGGAATATTAATTCTCTGTGGTATCACAATTGCATTATTTTTATTTAAAGATTTGAATACCTTAATCTATACCTCCTATGGTCATGGTTTTGTTCTTAAACTGGCATTTGTGGGGAGTATTTTATTACTTGCTGCTTTCAATAAATGGTTCCTTACTCCACGACTTGAAGAACCTTTATTTGCACAATATTTAAGTTGTGCCATTTTATTTGAAATGTATCTGGGTTTATTGATTCTACTCACCACCAGTTACATTACCACAGTGGTAGGGATTGATTAAAAAATACGGATATGAATCATTGAATTGAGAGCATTATCTTGCGCTATAAACAAAACAATGTATTGTTCTTTCCCAGATAAAAAATGATCATTTTGAATAAATTATCTGGGTATTGAAAGTCCCTTCTCCCTCTGGGAGAAGGCTAGGATGAGGGCGCTTTTATGTTGATTGATGCTTTAAAATTATTGATAAAAGAAGCCTTATATAAGCAATAATGAACTATGATTAAAACAAAGAGTATCAGCAAAACATCGTTCAAGAAAATATATTTTAGGGGCTGTTCATAAACTAAATTTATATTGACAACAAGGTGTTATAAAAACTTGAATTGTTTTACTTGACCTTACCATTATGTCAAAGTTTAGGATTTAGATCATGGAATAAGACTTATAGGTATGACTTATGGAAAATAGATCACATGATCGTGTTTCTGATTTGAAAAGCAGTTTACAAATCAAAGGTATGAGCTGTGCAAGTTGTGTTAGTCGAATAGAAACAGCGCTTAAAAAAGTCGATGGTGTAACTCAAGCATCTGTGAATTTAGCCACTGAACGTGCAGAAATTACATCTAACACTCCCATTGACCGAGAGGCATTGATCAAAGCTGTTGAACATGCGGGATATGAAGTTGCTGATGCAGCCACTGAATTATCAATTGATGGAATGACCTGTGCCTCATGTGTCAGTCGTGTTGAAAAAGCGCTAAAAGCCGTTCCCGGTGTTAAAGAGGCAAATGTAAATCTCGCAACTGAACGTGCAACAATCACTGGTACTGCCAATGTTGCGGCTTTAATCGCAGCGATTGATAAGGCGGGTTATGATGCCAAAGAAATTCAAACCGCTATCCCAGATCAAACAGAACACCTAGAGAAAAAAGATCAAGAACGCGCTGAACTAAAACGAGACCTTATACTTGCCACTATTTTTGCGTTACCTGTTTTTATTCTAGAAATGGGTTCGCATCTTATTCCAGGCATGCACCACCTGATTGCTCAGACCATCGGGATACAAAATAGCTGGTATTTACAGTTTATTCTGACCACACTAGTTTTGGTGATTCCGGGTCGAAGATTCTATATCCACGGCTTACCCGCTTTATTGCGTTTAGCGCCAGATATGAACTCGCTAGTTGCTGTAGGTACCTTGGCAGCTTATCTATTTTCCATCGTCGCGACATTTATACCCAGCATCCTACCTGCTGGAACAGTCAATGTTTACTATGAGGCAGCTGCGGTTATCGTTGCCTTAATTCTACTCGGTCGTTTTCTTGAGGCAAAAGCCAAAGGAAGAACCTCAGAGGCAATTCAGCGCTTAGTCAGTCTACAAGCCAAAGTGGCACATGTTTCTCGTAATAATCAAATCGTAGATATTCCAATCGATCAAGTTGTCGTAGGTGACTTTATCATTGTCAAACCGGGTGAACGTGTTCCTGTTGATGGAAAAGTCATTGAAGGCAAAAGCTTTGTAGATGAGTCAATGATTACCGGTGAACCGATCCCTGTCGAGAAAAAAATAGACAGTGAAGTGGTCGGTGGCACTATCAATCAAAATGGCACATTAAGCTTTAAAGCTGTCGCTGTAGGCGGCGAAACCATGCTTGCACAAATCATTCGTTTGGTTGAGCAGGCACAAGGCTCGAAAATGCCGATTCAAGCTGTAGTTGATAAAATCACCTTATGGTTTGTACCAGCTGTAATGGCTGCCGCTGTACTGACGTTCTTGATTTGGTTGATTTTCGGCCCTTCCCCTGCTTTAACATTCGCATTAGTCAATGCTGTTGCTGTACTGATTATTGCCTGCCCTTGTGCGATGGGTTTAGCAACGCCAACCTCAATTATGGTCGGAACAGGTCGTGGTGCTGAACTCGGTGTACTGTTCCGTAAAGGCGAAGCATTACAACTACTGAAAGATGCCAAAGTTGTTGCTGTAGATAAAACAGGTACATTAACCGAAGGCCATCCTGTACTAACAGATTTTGAAGTCACTGAATTTTTTCAACGTGATCATGTCTTAAGTATGGTGGCAGCCGTTGAATCACGTTCTGAGCATCCGATTGCTAAAGCCATCGTAGATGCTGCAATCAAAGAAAATCTGACCTTACCCAAAGTGAATCAATTTGATTCTGTGACCGGTATGGGGGTCTATGCAGCTATAGATGAAAATGGAGACATTCATATTGGTGCTGATCGTTATATGCTGCAACTTAATATTGATATTTCACCTTTTACAAGTGCAGCGCAACGTTTAGGTGACGAAGGTAAATCACCGCTTTATGTAGCAATTAATGGCAAGTTGGCAGGGATAATTGCAGTTGCAGATCCAATTAAATCAACCACGCCAAGTGCCATTAAAGCCTTACATCAACTCGATCTTAAAGTTGCGATGGTGACAGGTGATAACGCCCGTACAGCACAAGCCATTGCTCGCCAGCTCGGTATTGACGAAGTGATTGCGGAAGTTCTACCTGAAGGAAAAGTCAAAGCGGTACAAAGCCTAAAAGCAAAATATGGCAATATTGCATTTGTTGGTGATGGGATCAATGATGCGCCCGCTTTGGCTGAAGCCGATGTCGGTCTTGCGATTGGTACAGGTACGGATGTTGCGATAGAGTCGGCAGATGTTGTATTAATGTCAGGTAACTTGCAAGGTGTTGCCAATGCCATTGCACTATCAAAAGCCACCATCGGCAATATTCATCAGAATTTATTCTGGGCATTTGCTTACAATACCATGCTGATTCCAGTTGCGGCTGGGCTACTCTATCCTGCTTATGGCATCCTGCTTTCACCAATATTTGCAGCAGGTGCAATGGCTTTATCCAGTGTATTCGTGTTGGCCAATGCCTTACGTTTACGTCGTTTTCAACCCGCTTCTACTTTCGAGTAGAAGCTTGTAGAGAGAATCACCATGAATATTGGAAAACTGTCTCAAACTGTTGGAATATCTGCCAAAATGATTCGTTATTATGAACAGATTGGTCTGATTCCAGCCGTGGGTCGAAGTAATGCAGGCTATCGCTCCTATTCTGACCAAGATGCTGAACGGCTCAAGTTTATTCGAAGTTCAAGATCACTTGGATTTTCAGTTGCAGAGATCGCTGATCTTTTAGATTTGTGGAACAATAAAAATCGACACAGTGCAGATGTAAAGCAACTCGCACTCTCGCATATCGAAAAATTGGAAATCCGTATTACTGAACTACAGAAGATGACCAATACCTTGCAAAATTTAATCAATTGTTGTGCTGGTGATCATCGGCCGAATTGTCCAATTCTTGAGGGTTTGCAAAAGCAAGATATTGAACTTCAAGAAAGCTATCATCAAAATGATTCTCTCTCTGTTTCACCACTTGCACAGCAAAAAGCTAAATAGGATTTAAAAAATTTTAAATCCTCTGCTGATCGGTTTAGGATTATTTAATATTCTTTCTTGCAAAAATAATCCTCCCCCTTGCGAAGTAATACTTCTCACCTTTGTCAAAGGAGGGGGCTTTCCATTACTCAAATTAATTAAGTTTCACTTAACTCCTTCGCCCCAACGTCAACATCCATGTCGCCATGCGGTAGCTACGCCCTGTGTGATTCAATGATGTAAAAAGCAAAGCGACTTAATTTATACTCCTCTATTTAAATTTTAAACCCATAAAAAAACTGCAATCGATTAACGATTGCAGTTCCATTTTTTAAACAGTTCTAGCTTATTTCAGACTATAGGCAATCACATAGTCACCATGATCAGGAGATTGTCGAGCACCGCCCGCAGTCACCATCACATATTGCTTACCTGTTTTAGGTGAAACATAGCTGATAGGTGTTCCTTGGCTACCGACAGGTAAGCGTGATTTCCACAACTCTTTACCTGAGGAAGAATCCAAGGCTCGTAAGTAGTAATCTTGCGTTGCTGCAAAGAATACTAAGCCACCTTGTGTTGCCATTGGCCCACCAATGGTTGGCATACCAATCGGTGCTTTTAATCCCATTTTTATGCCCATAGGTCCAGTGTCTTCCACTGTTCCCATCGGCACTTGCCAAGCGATCTGACGTGTTTTCATATCAATCGCAGTCATGGTGCCATAAGGCGGTTTTTGACATGGGATATTCAACTTCGACCAGAAGCGATCTTTATTGACTTTATAGGGTGTACCTTTCATCGGTACAGCACCCATACCTGTATTGACCTTTTCACCACCATTTGCCTGAATTGCCAAATCTTCAGGTGTTTGTTCAATCAACTGAATCCATAAACCTAAACGCATGTCGTTGACAAACATATATTGATGGCTTGGATCAAAGGCAATACTGCCCCAGTTCATGCCACCCAAAGAGCCAGGGAAACTTAAAGATTTATCTTTACCCGGTGCAGTATATAAGCCTTCATAACGCATAGATTTAAAGCCGATACGACACATAAGCTGGTCAAACGGTGTTGCACCCCACATATCCGATTCAGTCAAAGTTTGATTACCAATTTGTGGCATTTCAACAGAACGTGGTTGAGTTGGGCTATATTGTTCACCCGGAATATCCGCAGCTTTCACTGGTTGTTCAATCACTTGGGTTAATGGTTTGCCTGTTAAGCGATCCAATACAAAGAATTGTCCCGATTTGGTTCCAATCACCACAGCAGGTTGATTCTTACCACCTTTCATTGGGAAATCAACCAAGCTTGGTTGCATCGGTAAATCAAAATCCCATAGGTCATTATGAACAGTTTGATAGACCCATTTTTCTTCGCCTGTTGTTGCATCTAATGCCAAGACAGATGAATTATATTTATGATCCAAGGGTTGACGGTTGCCTCCCCACACATCTACAGATGAGCTACCCATTGGTAAAAATACTGTGTTCATTTTTGGGTCATACGACATTGCTGCCCAAGAGTTTGCTGAACTGCGTTTATAGGTTTCACCTTCTTTTAACACATAGTTTGGATCAGGATTACGTGGATCAAATGCCCAACGCAATTGACCTGTGATCACATCATAAGCACGAATCACCCCACCCGGCATATCTGCGGCAAGGTTATCTGCAATACGACTACCAACCACAATCACTGTGCCCGCAATGGTCGGTGCAGAGGTCACTTCAAAACGTGGCGCGGTGGTTCCTTCACCCAAACCTTTGAGTAAATCAACCGTTCCATCAACACCAAAATCTTTACAACGCTCACCAGTATCAGCATTGACCGCAATTAAACGTCCATCAGGCGTGTTGGTATAAACACGGCGTAGACAAGCGGTATTATTAGCGACAGCTTGAACAGGGGTTGCACCAGCCAAAGTCGGTTGGGTTAGTGCTTGGGTTGAATCGAAGTAAGCCACACCACGACAACGTTCCCATGCATCCGATTTAGAGTTTACTTCGGCTTTCCAAAGCTGTTTACCTGAGTCAGCCTCTAAAGCAAAAATATTGTTATGTGGTGTACATAAGAAAATCTTGTTGCCCACCTGTAAAGGGGTCATTTGATCTTCTGCACCATTGCCTGAACCCGTGGTGAAATCACCTGTACGAAAACGCCATGCTTCTTTGAGTTGATGGACATTATCACGAGTAATTTGATCAAGTGCAGCAAAGCGACTGCCGCCTGCATCCTGACCATAATTCTGCCAGTTACTTTGTTTCAGGTCCGCTTGAACAGGGACCAATGGCAATTCCTGACCTGAAGCTGCAACCGTTGGATGTGGTTGGAACATTTGATAAAGCCCAATCAACATGCCTAAAACTGTGAGTGCACCTAAGCCAAAAGCTGGCAAGCTCGCACTCGGTTGAAACTGGTAACGACGAATCGCGGGTAAAGTAAACATCAATGCAGCAAATAAACCTGCTGGAAACATCAGTCTTGAAAATAAAGGCCAAAATTCCCAACCTGCATCTAGCAATGACCAAATAATTGTGCCCACAAAAACCAAACTAAATAACCAGACACCGAGCGTTTTTTTCTTAAATATAAATATCGCTGATGCCAGTGTGAATACACCAGAAATCACGAAATACCATGATCCTCCAAGTGTTACCAGCTTAGCACCACCAACGGTAAAGAATAGCCCTGTCACAAGTAAAGCCAAAGCTAATATAAAACACCATATTTTTAATACGGTATGTGTCCTTGTAGACTCAGTCATAGGTCATACTCCTAGATTAGAAATTCACACGCATACTCAAACCAGCAACCCATGCATCATCCACTTCTTTTACACCCGCAGGCTGATGGATATATTGTAGGTTGGGTCGTAGCATGACCGCAGGTGACCATTGGTAGGTATAGTTCAATTCAACATTGAGCTCATCACGTTGCACAGGCACATAATCTGTTGCAAACCTATCGTACTGGTCATAGCCACGGCTGTTGTTCGTTGCAATTTGGCGATCTTTATAACGATCATTGACCATATAATTTGCAATACCAAATCCGATTGAATCATTTGGGCGACTGTCAAAAGGTCCTTTGTACCAGAGTGCAAGTTGTTGGGTACTTTGTACTGCCGTGGTGGCTTTATCATTGACCACAGCATTAAAGCTTATGAACAAACCACGTTTAGGATCTTGGCCTTTTTGGCTCAATTGTTGTTGTGCATTGAGCCAAAAACTATGTTTGCTATCATGCACTTTGCCTGCGATCGCAATATCATTGGCTTCTGCTGTCGAGTACAGCGCGCCGACTTTATACTCGCCTGCTAAACCATCAAATGCTGCTAGTTTTGGACGCCATGCCAGTTCTACTGGAATAGTGGCGCCTTTAACATTTCGCATATCCAAGTTAAAACCATCGTTTTTGCCGGTTTTAATGTTGTCAGGATTGACTTCATAAACACCGACACCCAATGTCCACTCAGGTGCAAATTGGTACTTCACATTGGTTCCCCATAAACCTACGGGTAAGTTGTACCAAATTGAACCAATGGATTTACCCAGTTGTCCGCCACAAAGTAATAAGTTTTGGAATTCACATTGTGAACCATTAAAGTCATCCGACATGCCCATACGACCAATCTTGAATTGAACGGTATTGTCAGCAAAGCCTTTTTTGACCCATGCTTGGGTCAGGCGCCAGATTTTGCCTCGCCCATAGATTTCTTGTGAATTGCCCAAAGCACTGGAACGTGGGTCTTTAATGCTTTCTAAAGTTAAAGCATTACCATCACGCTTGGTGATTAAGATATTGGCTGTGGTATCTTTCCAGCCCGCGATTTTATTTAAATCAAAGTTTGCACCCAACGCCAATTGCGCTGCATTTTCAAAGCTGTTGTTGTCGTGATAACCACCGTCTAAATTGGTTGCAGCTTGGCTCATAATAGACGCAGTAAATTTATAGCCGTCTTTTTCCAGTTGTTGGCGTTGCCCATTCCAATCGCCCAATAACCATTGACGATCTTGTGACCAAGCTTGCTCAGCAAAACTACTCTGAGCCATACACACTGCAACTGCCAAACAACTCAGTTTGATCGATAATCCATTTGAACTCATATTAAGCATCCTTACTTTTATTTAAGTTTTACCGCTGAGCTAAGTTCAGATGTTGCACCTAGACGATCTGTGATATTTGCTGTAACAGATGCAACTTTCATTGTCGGTTTCCAAGTCACGCTTGCTGTGCCTTGGGCATTGGTTGCAACAGTGCTTGAGCCTAAATAAAACTCGGCTTCATTTGCGCTTGCTTGTGAGTTTCCAAAAAATTCAACTTGATAACGTTGATTTGGTTGTCCTTTTACTTCTACCGCAATTTGACCTTTTGCTAGGGTCAATTTAGGTGCTTGAATATTTTGATTTGGTTGTGGATTACAGCCTTGTTCATTGGGTTGCTGGCAGGTCTTTTGTAAGTTTGCTGGATCAATTTTTACGCCATGACCACGTGAACCGACAAAGTGTGCATGTTCTAATCCCGGAATATCAAAAATGATCGCACCTAAACGTTGATTGGGCACACAGCTTCCACCCGCTTCACAGCGTTTGATGTCTTTGCCATTATTCCAAATTTGATTTTTGGTTAATGTGATACGCGCATTAGCATCTTTTTCTGAACGAATCGCAACACCGACTCGATTGCCATGGACTTTATTGCTGTCAAAAATATTGCCATCACCTGTAAGGTTAAAGCCATTGGAGTTATTGGTGAGTTCGTTATAGGCAATATAATTGCGTTTGCCCCAGTTGATCTGTAAACCATCTGAATAGTTTTCAAACTTGTTGCCAATCACGGCATTGTCATTGCCCCATAAAATTTCAATGCCTTGTGATGGCTCTGGGTTTGCAGCAGTTGAAATAAAGTGATTATTGGCAACCAAGTTAAATGCAGCACCACGGGTTAGCTCAAGTCCATCACCATTGTCTTGGAAATAGTTATTCAGCACTTTGTTGTTATTGGTGGTGGTCGCAGTCGGATTACCTTTACCATCATCCCCTGTCAACATCACCCCTGCACCGCCATAGTTGTACATAATACGGTTATTTTGGATCAGGTTATTGCTGGCACGGTTCATCAATATCCCAATACAAAAACGACGAATCTCTAGTCCTTGAATGCTGACCCCGTTGATGTCACGTAACACAATCCCCGGTAAAGTTGTGGTACGAACATTGGTTCCGAACTGCCCTTCAACAGCTCCCGGACAAGCTTTAACCCCTGTGCCTTTAATATAATTTGAGCCATCAATCGCGATAAACTCACCTGTTTTTGCCCACTGTGTACCAATGATTTTTACGGGTGCTTTAATTTCTGGCAGTGGACTGTTGACCTTAATGGCATAGGGTGCTTGTCCAACCGCTTGAATCAAAATCTCACTGGCTTCACTCGGCTTGCTGTTGACTTGCTCAATCGCCCAACGTAGTGAACCTTTTTCACTATCATCCTGATAGCGATCCACCACATAGCTTTCCGCCATTGCCAAACCAGAAACCGCTAAGCCAAGTGCCAACGTTGTTAAACGTAATGAAATCATTTTCATGTCTAAAAATTCCTTTTAATTTATGGTGTAGGTTGAACGGTTTTTAATAACTGTTTCAGTTGGGTCACATCAATTTGACCGGGCGCAGAAGCTTCACCGATCATGCCAAAACTAAAGCTGCCGCCCATATTGGCTGTGGCAATTCGAGAAATGGTCCCGAGTTTGCCCATCGACATGGTGAGCAATGGTTTTTTAGATTGCTGACTGACTTTTAAGGTTGCATTCATCAAAGTAAATACATCTTGTTTGCTTTGTGGCATCACTGCAATTTTAAGAATATCTGCGCCAAGCTGATCTTGTTTAAGCAAGCGTTGAACGATTTCTGCTTCATCAGGGGTCTTTTTAAAATCGTGTTTGGACATCACAATCAATACTCTTTTCTCATGTGCCAATTTAACTGTGCTTTTCACCACTTGCGGATCTCGGAACATTTCAACATCCAACATGTCCATAAAGGGTTGGCGTAAATAAGCTTGATAGGTTTTGCCATAATCCGCATCACTGATGGTCAGTTGCCCGCCTTCGTTATGGGTACGAATGGTGGCAATCACGGGTTTAGCCCCTAAAATCTGTTTAAGCTCATGTCCTAAAGCGATGACTTGCTTAGTGTCACTGGCAAAATTGAGCAGATCTATGCGGAACTCGGCTAAATCTGCATCTGGATTGCTGGCAATGATTTTTGCTTGTGCTAAGGCTTGTTCTTTGGTTTTTGCTGTAATTGGGACGATGGTCTTTACTGGGAGTTTTGCCAGTTCTGCAAGTTCAACTGGGCTTGGTGAAACTGGTTGCGCCTGTGTCATTTGAAGGGGCAATATGGGGCTAAGTGCAAGCATCAATGCTGCAAGTTTTTGTAGTTTCATTTTTCATCTTCCTGAATAAATTATCCGTTTGTATATTGCGTTTTCATTTAAGTGCTTTCCGTCTATCTAAATCCCTCCTAATCCCTCCCTTGCGGAACTTCAATCGTTCCTCACCCTTTTTAAAAGGGAGGGGTATCGCGAATCTCAAGACTTCAATAACTTCATATCATGTCCACCTTTTAAAAAAGGAGGCGTGTCACAAATCTCAAGGCTTCAATAAGTTCGTGACAAGCCCCCTTTAAAAAGAGATTTAGGCGATTCCTAGATATCAAAAAATACGGTTTCGTCTTCACCTTGAATGCGAATATCAAAGCGATACACGATTTCACCGTCTACTTCACTGCGTTTTGCAATCAGGGTTTGGCGGCGGACTGCCCACTCAATACTGTTGAGTACCGGATCATTGGCGTTTGCTTCAACTTCATCGTCAAAATAAATACGGGTATGCAAACCAATGTTGATTCCACGAGCAAATAGCGCGACGGCAATATGTGGTGCTTGGGTTGAGCCTTTACGCCCTGCTACAGCCCCCGGTTTAATGGTGTCAAAACTCCAAAAACCTGTTTCAAAATTTGCGCCCGTACGCCCCCAGCCCTGAAAATGAGCATCGGCTGTTTTGTCTTGGGTATCGGCCTGACTTGGATAAACCCCATTGGCATCGGCTTGCCAGATTTCCAATAAGACATCTCGTAATGGCAAACCCAGCCCATCAAACACTTGACCTTCAATACGGATGCGTTGGCCTTGAGTATGCTGCTTCACCAATTGGTTATCGAAGCTATGTTCAAATACTTCAATATTGGCTTGTTGTGGCAATAAACCGATATGTACATAAGGACCACCTGTTTGTGATGGGGTTTCCTTAATTTCCTGAAAATTCCATGCATTCATTGTGTGAGTTCCTTAAGTCAAATCATTTTCAAAATAAGTCGCACGACGACCACGCAGGTGAATATCAAAGCGGTAACAACGACTATCTGATTCTATGAAATTGTTTTTATCTTCTAATGCGATCAAGGCACGACGCTGATCTTCAGATGGAATGGTTTTTAAAATCGGGCAAGTATCTATCAGGGTATCGCCCTCAAAATAGAACTGCGAAATCAAACGTTGTGCCCAACCATCGGCAATCAATGAAAAATGGATATGCGCTGGACGCCATTCATTGATTCGGTTACGCCACGGATATGGTCCCGGTTTAATGGTACGGAAAATATAAAAACCATTTTCATCGGTTAAGGTACGACCACAGCCACCAAAGTTAGGATCCATTGCGCCAATAAATTTGTCATTTGGATGGCGATAACGACCCGATGCGTTGGCTTGCCAAACTTCCAATAAGGCGTTTTTCACAGGGCGACCAAACTGGTCACGCACATAACCGTGCACAATAATTCGCTCACCGACTGGGAGCCCTTCTTTGGCATAGTTCAAAATCAAATCATTGTCTTTTGCACCAAAAATTTCAGGTGAAAAATGCGGTGAAGTGACTTCAGTTAATGTTTCATTAATCGAGATCAATGCATTTTTGGGCGAGCGTAATACACTGGTTTTATAGCCTGGTGTATATGCTGGCGGGTGATCTTCTGTATTCCGTTGCGGATATGCACCCAATGTATGACTTAACATGCCTATCTCCTTAATCCTGTTGTTGTGCAGCGACAGGTTGCACTTCTATTCCGAGTTCTTTAAAAACATCTTCAGCCATGTGCATTGCAGCATTTGCGGCTGGCAGTCCCGCATACAATGAGCTGTGTAAAATCAGTTCTTTGAGTTCGTCCTTGGTAACGCCATTGTTAAAGCAAGCACGTAGATGCATTCTGAGTTCATCTTCTCGTCCCAATGCCAACAAGATAGCAATGGTGACTAAACTGCGGGTGTGCCGTGGTAAACCTTCACGTGACCACACCTCACCCCAAGCGAAACGACTAATAAAGTTTTGAAAATCTTGGTTAAAGTCATTCAAGTTTTCTAAAGAACGACCGACATGTTTTTCACCCAATACTTCGGTGCGGACCTGTAGTCCTTGTTGGTAACGTTGTTCATCATTCATTGAAATTGTCCCTCTTTATGATCTTATGTCTGATCTTGAGAAAGTTAGCTTGCATCGGTATGCGCCACTAAGGATTTAACAAAAATTGCCACAGCCGCAGCGGTTGCAGGAATCATCAATAAGCTTAAAATTGCGGTAAAAGACCAATCATTGCCGAGTAAAACAGCACCAATCCAAGCCCCAAACACTGCACCAAAACGACCGATCCCTGTCATCCATGCCACACCAGTTGCACGACATTGAGTTGGGTAAAAACGGGCACTTAACGCTGGCATTGCAGATTGCGCACCATTGATTGCAACCCCTGCACATAACACCAAAATGGCCAATAATGTTGGGTTGCTGAGGCTTTGACCTACGGCAACAGCAAACAAGCCTGCGATAAAATAGAATGCTGAAATAATGCGGTTTGGGTTAAAACGATCCATTGCCCAACCAATAAATAACGCACTCAACACACCACCAAACTGGAATAGACCGCCAATAAATGCCGCGCGTTCCATGGTTGCGCCGGTTTCACGCATCAAGGTTGGTAACCAACTGGTCAGTAGATAAATCACCACCAAGCCCATAAAGTAGGTTGACCATAACAACACTGTGCCTTTGGCAAATTTTTGGGAAAACAACATGCCAAATACATTTTTCTTTTGTGCCACAGCAGACTGTTCTTCTGGGATATAAAAGCTGTCAGCAAGCTGTACTTTTTCAGGCGCAATATGGCTCAGGATTTTGCGAACTTTTGCAGCATCTCGACCTTTAACAATCAAGAAGCGATATGACTCAGGTAACAGCACAATCACCAATACCATCAGGATCAACGGTGAAATACCACCGAGCAAAAATAAGCTGTGCCAACCAAAGGCAGGAATCAGCCAACTACTGACAAAACCACCTGTGGCCATACCCAAGTTATAACCACAAAACATACAGGTCACGAGCAGTGAACGAACACGGTTCGGGCAGTATTCTGAAAACAATGTTGTGGCATTTGGCATTGCTGCGCCTAGACCAATACCGGTTAAAAAGCGCAGTACAACCAAACTGTCTAAGTTTGGCGCATATGCGGATGCCAAGGTAAAGCCGCCAAAAATCAACATTGAAATGGTTAATACAATCTTGCGTCCAAAACCATCCGCAGTAGGTCCTGAAACCAATGCACCAATGATCATTCCACCCAGTGCTGCACTCATTACAGGTCCAAGTTGAGAGCGATCAATCCCCCAATCTTGTGCCAAAGCAGGTGCAATAAAGCCCATCGCAGCCGTATCAATTCCATCAACAAATACAATGAGAAAACAAATAATTGCAATCATCCATTGATACTTGCTGATCGGTGCATCATTAATGAGTGCCTGAGCATCCATACTATTTTTTGGGGCAGCAAATTCCTGTGCCATAGTTGCCTCCTTGTAGGCGAATTCCTTTCTAACCCTAGACGGTTATATGTTCTGAATAAACTTGGACAATGCCTGATTGAACACTTGTGGTTGTTCAATATTGGACAAATGAGAAGCTGCCAAGATTTCAAGTTGACTGGTTGGAATGGATTGATGCATAAACTCTGCATCCTGAACCGTCGTTACAGGGTCATATTGACCTGCGATAATTAAAGTCGGGATTTGAATTTGATTGAGCTGATCTCGAACATCGGCATCCGCCAACGCTCGACACGCATTGGCATAGCCTTGTGCAGGCGTCACAGCTAAACTTTGAATGGTTTTTTGAGCAAGCACATCATGTGCATAATCAAAATGCTCACTAAACCAACGTGTATGTGTGGTTTTGACAATTTCAGCCAGTCCGTGTTGCTCAACGCTATCGGCACGGGTATTCCACGCTTCAGCTGTACCAATTTTCGCGGCTGAGTTTGCAACGGTGATGCTATAAAAACGCTCAGGGTATTCAATTGCCAATGTGAGTGCAGTGATGCCACCCATTGAAATTCCACAAAAATGTGCTTTTTCAATATGCCATGTATCTAAGATATCAATCACATCGTCTGCAAAGTTTTGCAGTGTACTGTTGGCAATCACATCACTCGCACCATGCCCGCGGGTATCATAAGTGATGATCTGATAGTGTTGCGCCAAAGCATCTACTTGCGCTTGCCACATACCATGATCCGTTCCGAGTGAGTTAGAAAATATAATCACTGGTGCATCTTTTACGCCTTGGATTTGAACCGCAAGTTGCTGTCCTTGACGATTGTTAATTTTCATACTGATTTTCATCATTTAGACACTCCTTGTGCTGCTTGTAGTACGGCATCAATTTGTGCCTGAATATTGCCCAAGTAAGCGGCTGGTTTGAAAATCTCATCTAATGCCTGTGCACTTAGATGGACATTCACCTCAGTCATTGCTGACAATACCGTTTTTAAATGTTGCTGTTGCGCGATGGCTTGCTGACAAGCTTGCTCAACCAAATGATGCGCATTTAAACGCCCAATTTTGGGTGCCAGTGCCATCATTGCCGCTTCTGCCATGATCAAGCCCTGAGTACACTCAAGGTTGCGCTGCATGGCTTGTGCATCGACTTGCATATGTTCAAGCACATCCGTAGTGCGTTCTAAAGCACCTGCACATAACTGGAAAATTTCAGGAATCACTAACCATTCTGCATGCCAAGTGCCTAAAGCACGTTCATGTTCTTGCAGCATATTTTGGTAGACACTTGCCATTAATGCAGGAACACGGTTGGCTGCTGCAAGTACGCAAGCGGCTGCAACTGGATTACGTTTATGTGGCATGGTGGATGAGCCACCACGACCTTTTGCAGTGGGTTCAAAGACTTCAGCAATTTCAGTTTGCATCAGCAAAGACCAGTCTTTTGCCATCTTGCCAACATTACCGACGATCAGGGCAAGTACACTGGCAATTTCAACGATGCGGTCACGCTCACCATGCCATGTACACTCAGGTGAGGTTAAATTCAACGCCGCAGCATAGGCTTTAACCACAGCTGAACCTTGATCTTGTAATGATGCCAATGAACCTACAGCCCCACCGAGTTGAGCAGTAAGAACGCGGCTTTTCATCTCGCTTAGACGATCAAGATCACGTTTAAATGCTGCAGCCCAACGTGCAAACTTATGTCCTAAGGTGATCGGTAAAGCTTGCTGTAACCAAGTGCGACCAATCATGACTTGGGCACGATACTGTTGTGCTTGGTCTAATGAAACTTGATAAGCCTGTTGTAATTGTTTTTCGATCAGCCCTAATGCATCACGGCATTGCAGAATCGTCGCTGTATCAATAATGTCTTGGCTGGTTGCGCCCCAATGTACATAACGCGCTGTGTCTTCATCATATTGTTTTACAATCGCAGTAAATTGCTTTACCAAAGGAATCGCAATATTTCCCGCAAGAGCCGTCGCGGTTGCCAATGCTTCAAAATCAATTTTTGCTAGGGCCTGTTGTCCAACTTGTTCAATGATGCTGGCAGCGGATGGTGGAATCACACCCACTTGTGCCTGTGCTTTTGCCAAAGCCACTTCGGCTTGGATCATATAACCCAATAAGGCATGATCGCTAAAGATTGCTGTGACATCAGGCTGATAAAATAAGCTGGCGTATAACTGGCTCATCAGGTACCTCACTCAACACGTTGAATAATTAATGCAATACCTTGACCTACCCCAATACACATTGAACATAAGGCATATTCACCTTTGATCTGTTCAAGTTGATTTAAGGCTGTGGTCACCAGTCTGGCACCTGATGCACCCAAAGGATGACCTAAAGCAATTGCACCACCATTGGGATTGACGCGTGCATCATCATCTGCCAAACCTAAATCACGGGTTACCGCCAAAGCTTGGGCAGCAAAGGCTTCATTCAGTTCAATCACATCCATTTGCGCTAAACTAAGATCAGCTTGTTTAAGCAGTTTCTTGATTGCAGGCGCGGGTGCAAAGCCCATAATTCTTGGTTCTACACCCACCGTGGTTGCTGCAATAATTTTGCCACGTGGTTTTAATTGGTATTTTTCTACAGCTTCATCTGAAGCAATCAATAACGCCGCTGCACCATCATTAATCCCAGAGGCATTGCCCGCCGTGACCGTACCATCAGCTTTGACCACACCTTTGAGTTTTGTCAGTGCGGCTAAAGTGGTTGATGCACGTGGATGTTCATCGGTATCCACAAGCACAGCATCGCCTTTACGCTGTGGAATAGTGACAGGCACAATCTCATTTTTGAAAAAGCCTTGAGCTTGTGCTGCCGCAGTACGTTGTTGGCTGTTTAGCGCAAACTGATCTTGATCCGCACGGTTAATATTGAATTGTTCTGCCACGTTTTCAGCGGTTTGTGGCATGCTGTCCACACCATACAATTCTTTAAGTTTTGGATTGATAAAACGCCAGCCCATGGTGGTGTCTTCAATCTTTTGACTGCGTCCAAAAGCACTGTCCGACTTACCCATCACATAGGGCGCACGGCTCATGCTTTCTACACCACCGGCAATGATTAAATCTGCTTCATTGGCTTTAATGGCACGAGCTGCCATGGCAATCGCATCCAGTGATGATCCACATAAACGGTTGACAGTGGTTGCTGGCACTTGGTATGGCACACCTGCTAATAATGCTGACATACGCCCGACATTACGGTTATCTTCCCCAGCCTGATTGGCACAGCCATAAATCACATCATCGACTTGCTGCCAATCTACTGTTGGATTACGTTGTATCAATGCTTGAATTGGAATTGCACCAAGATCATCTGCACGTATTGGCGCAAGACCACCGGCATAACGACCAAATGGAGTACGGATGGCATCTATGATGTAAGCGTTTTTCATGTTGTTTATATCCTTAAATAATCTCCCTTGCGCTGCTACAGCAGCAGCTCACCTCTTTTACAAAGAGGGGAACTCACTCCATTATTTATTTAGGTGAAGTCCCCCTTAACAAAGGGTGAGGAACGATTAAAGTTCCGCAAGGGGAGATTTAATCATTCCGCAAGGGAGGGATTTATTATCCCTGTGTCGCATCAATCAATTGAGCGCCCGTCAAAGCCTGTAATTCTTCAAAGCTCAGACCTGCAACTTTTTCAAGCACTTTTAAGCCATCTGTGGTCACATCAATCACGCATAAGTCAGTATAGATACGATCAACACAATGCTTACCTGTTACTGGATAGCTCAGCTCTTCTACAATCTTGGGTTCACCTTGCTTAGTCACATGGTCGGTGGTGATAAACACTTTCTTGGCCCCTACAGCCAAATCCATTGCACCACCCACCGCAGGAATTGCATCAGGCGCACCGGTATGCCAATTGGCAAGGTCGCCATTAGCCGCCACTTGGAATGCGCCCAATACAGCAATATCCAGATGTCCGCCACGCATCATGGCAAAAGAATCACCGTGATGGAAAAACGAGCCACCCGTTAGCATGGTGACATATTCTTTGCCTGCATTAATCAGCTCAGGATCTTCTTCACCTTTGGCAGGTGGAGGACCAAAAGCCAATAAACCATTTTCAGAATGCAGGAATACATCTTTGTCTGTTGGCAGATATTTTGAAATCTTGGTTGGTAAACCAATACCTAAATTGACATAAGCCCCATCGGGAATATCTTGGGCAACACGTTCAGCAATTTGGTCACGGCTTAGTTTTTGGTAGCTCATTGTTATTCTCCATTACCATTGGCTGTATCAACTGCAACCACATGCTGAACAAAAATCCCTGGGGTAATAATATGCTCAGGATCGAGTTGACCCAATTCAACCAGCTCTGAAACCTGCGCAATGGTGACATCTGCAGCCATCGCCATGATTGGACCAAAGTTACGTGCTGATTTGTTATAAACCAAGTTGCCCCAACGGTCGCCTTGATGTGCTTTAATCAGTGCGAAGTCTGCTTTAATCGGATATTCAAGCACGTAGTCTTTTCCATCGATATGACGGGTTTCTTTACCATCTGCCAATAAGGTGCCAAAACCTGTTGGGGTAAACACTGCACCTAAACCCATCCCAGCAGCTTGAATACGACACGCGAGATTACCTTGAGGAACCAGTTCCAGTTCGATCTTGCCCGCATGATAGAGTTCATCAAATACCCAAGAGTCAGACTGACGTGGGAAAGAACAAATGATTTTACGGACTGCACCCGATTTAAGCAGTTTAGCCAGACCGTAATCGCCATTACCTGCATTATTATTGACAATCACCAGATCTTTAACGCCAAGTTCAATCAGCCCATCGATCAGCTCTGCGGGTTGTCCTGCTGTTCCAAAGCCACCAATCATAATGGTTGCACCATCTTTGATTTGTGACAGAACCTCGGTCAATGAGGTGGCGTTTTTATCAATCATCTGACTACTTCCTGTACTATGAATCACTCATTTGTTTCATCCTAGAAACCGATGAAACATAAGTTGAGTGTTTTGTTCGGATTTCTTATCTTTATTCTTGATAAATTTTATATTTACTTCTAGGCTTAAAGACAGAATTTGTTCGATCATCATTTTTTATGTTCGATGATCGAACATTATCCCACTAAAACAGTCTGATTTTGATTGAGTATAATTTTAATGCAATTGGCTTTAAAATAAGGATCTGCGTTATGGATGATGAACACAACAAAACCACCCGATTAATCCATCATGCTGAAAATAAAAAGATCATTCGCCATGAAGATTTTATTGCAGGGATTGCAAAAGGCTTGGCAATTTTGGAATGTTTTGGGCCTGAACGACACCGCTTGAATATCAGCACTGCGGCTGAAAAAACCGGAATGACCCGTGCAGCAGCGCGTCGCCAGTTACTCACATTAGAATACTTAGGCTATTTAGACTTTGACGGACATTACTATTATTTAACCCCGAAAATCCTTAAATTCTCTGGTGCTTATTTAGATGGTTCCCCTTTACCTAAAATTTGCCAACCCTTATTAAATTTATTGACCAATCAAACCTCGCTGATTTATTCCGTCATGGTGCTAGATGGTTATGAAGCGATTACCATTGCACGTAGTGCTGCACACCAACAAACAGACCGTGTTAACCCGTATGGCTTACATTTAGGTAATCGCCTGCCAGCACATGCAACCTCTGCGGGGAAAATTTTATTGGCGCATTTAAATATCGAAGAACAAAAACAGTGGCTGACCCAGTATCCATTAAAGCGTCTTACTAAATATACCTATACTGACAGTGAAGCCTTTATAGAATTACTGCATGAGATTAAAGAACAAGACTGGTGTTATTCCTGTGAAGAACATGAATTGGGGGTGCATGCTGTGGCAGTGCCAATTTATGATTCGAATGCGGTTGTTGTTGCCGCACTCAATATTGTCTCTCCTACCATACGTACAACCAAAGATTATTTAATTACGCATATTTTACCGTTACTGCAAGAAACAGCGCGGGATTTACGTCAAGTGATTTAATGGCTATTGAGATAACAAATTTAGCAAATTAAGGATTTACGCCTCCTCAATCATGAGCCACAACAACCTGATTTATTGGTAGCCTCTTTATTGGTAGCCGCCAACATGTGGGATATTTTTTTGCACATCAAACAGATGGACCAAGGCTGGTAGAATCGCAATCAATGACTCTTTAGCGCCTTGGCGACTACCTGGCAAAGTAATCACCAAACTCGTGTCAATATAGCCTGCAATGCCTCGACTAAGTGCCGCATAAGGAGTACGTCTCTGACCAAAACTACGCGAAGCTTCCATTAAGCCGGGGATTTCGCGTTGGAGTAAAGGTTGAATGGTCTCCACCGTTAAGTCTTTTGGGCCTAGTCCTGTTCCACCAACCGTCAAAATCAGCGGATAATGATTTTTTTGTTGTTCAATTAACGCCAACAACTGTTCTGGAGAGTCAGCAATCACTTGATAGTTCACTTGACTAAAATTGGCTTGTTCAAGAATTTCTAAAACATTTTGCCCTGCTGTATCAGGTTTTTTCCCTGAAGCAACGGTATCTGATAAAACAATCACTGATGCAGATAAAGTCTGTTTGAGCGTTCGGGTAAAATGCGATTTACCACCTATTTTCAGTTGTAATTTACATTGGTCAAGGCATAAGTCTTCAGGTTCGCAATGTGGTTTAAGCATATCGTATAGAGTTAAACCTGCCAAACTGACTGCGGTAAGCGCTTCCATTTCTACGCCCGTAGGGCCAATGGTTTCAACCGTTGCAATAATTTCAACATGTTGTTCATGTAACTCATATTCAACATCTGCACGATATATCGGTAAAGGGTGACATAAAGGAATCAGTTCATCTGTGCGTTTTGCTGCCAAAATTCCAGCAATACGTGCCGTTTTTAGTGCATCACCCTTTTCGGTATTTCCTGTGCGTAACAGTTCTATGCAATGTGCAGACGCATATAAAATTCCTGTTGCTACTGCTGTCCGATAGCTATCTGCTTTCATCCCTACATTTTTCATTGCCTGTTCCTGATATGGCGGTATTTTTTACATGACAAAACATACTTTGTGAAGAACACACTTTGTGAAGTTTGCTCGATATGTTTTTACATATGCCATTGATAAATTGTCTGTTCATACTGTTTGCTTAACAACACTTGCTGTTCAGCTTCATGATCCTTTTGTTGACTACTGTATTCTGAATGCGTGTGCCCTAAATGTGTAGATTTGGAATGATGTGCAAAAGAATGATTGTGCTCAGAATGTCGATGCGCTGATTGCTGCGCTTGAGAATGATGATGCTGAGGTTGATTGTGCTGAGATAAATGGTCATCAGAAGCGACATGATCATGCTCACAGTCATGGTGGTGAAATGAATCCTTTTGTACTGAATGATCTTGTTCCACATCATCATTTCGAATACAACAACCCGCAACATATTGGCTCGTGCCATCCAGATAAAATTCTTCTTTCCATACGGGAACCTCATGTTTTACCCGTTCTACTGCTTCTTCACAGGCTGCAAATGCTTCACGGCGATGCGCTGCATAAGCAATCGCAATAATGGCTTTTTCACCGATGTTTAAAGCACCAATACGATGAATAACCCGTACATAAGCCACTGCAAATTTTTGTTGAATCTCTTGCTCAATTTGGCGAATCATTTTTTCTGAAACAGGCGCATAGGCGGTATATTTCAGTGCTTTGACCGCTTTGCCTTCATGATGATTACGTACTGTTCCAATAAAGATGCCAATGCCACCGCATTCAGGAAAGTCTTGAATCGGGTCAAAACTGTCTTGAGTTAAGGCTGTATCCTGAATTCTGTTGAATTGTTTAAGCGTTTGTTCAAATGTATGCATATCAACCTCCCGCAACAGGTGACAGTAAAACCACAGTACTATCCGATGTTAATAAGGTCTGACGTGGGATAATCTCTTCGCCTATTGCACATGCACAACGCTCAAGCATGTTTCCTGCATGGGGATAAGCGCGTACCACATAATTCAAAATATCCGAAATCCTCATTTCAGACTCACATTGCAGAGTTAAATCAGTCGGCAGTAAACGTTCAATTGCACCAAAGCATTCAATTTTTACGGTCATGTGCTGCTGGATATCTTTGAATTGATTGGCAATGTTTGCCGAGTCTGGTGTATTTGGAATAGTAAATTGATCTGACATATTAACCTCCAATCATATACATACTGATTTTTCGAGATGATGAATGTTTTGATTTTGGCTGTTGATAAATCTCATCAAAGCCTTGTTTTTTCTGCCAAATATAATCAGACAAAGTATCTTGTAATTGCCTATGCTGTGGCGAATCTAATGTTATTGGCGAATATACAGCTGCATTTGGTGAACTGGTTTGCGCTAATCGGAGAGGCTCTAAAACAGGTGAATCTTGATTCAGTGCCTTAATTTGTGCTTTTAGGCTGATCCCCTTTGGCGCAAATAGACAATTATAAAAATCACCTTGTGCGGTTAAACGCACACGGTCACATGTGCCACAAAATGAATTGGTAATGGTCGAAATGATGCCAATCGGATAACCATCAATAAAATACTGCCGTGCAGGCTCGGAAGACTGTCCTTGCTGTAAAGTGACAACAAAGTCATGCTGTAATTGAGCTAAAATTTCTTGCTCACTGACAATATTAGTTTGCGACCAAAGACCAGCACCATCCAAAGGCATAAATTCAATAAATCGCACGGTAAAATGGTGTTGAATCGACCAGTGTGCTAAGGGCAAAATCTGATCATCATTGATGCCTTTGATCAATACAGCATTGATCTTGATCTTAAAGCCTGCTTGTTGTGCTGCGACAATGCCCTCTAACACGGGATGTAGTTCTTTTTGAGTCAGTGCCTTAAATTGTGCTGGATCTAGACTATCCAGACTGATATTCAAGTCATCTAAACCCGCTTGTTTTAACTGGCTTGCGTATTGTTTAAGATAGTGTGCATTGCTGGTCATTGAAATACGTTTGAGCCCCAGCTTTCTTAATTTTTGTAGCTCATCAATAAAGTGCACCACACCTTGACGCATTAACGGCTCACCACCAGTGATCCGAATCTGTTCAATGCCATGTCGCACCATAAACTCACAAAACACATAAAGTTCTTCAAAACTGAGTAAATCGTGTTTTTTCATCCATTCAGGATGTTCGGGCATACAATAGACACACTTAAAATTACAGCGATCTGTCACTGAAATTCGGAGTTTACGCTTGCTACGACCATATTGATCGACAAAAGCCGTTCCCACTTCGTATTGTGTCATTGCATTCATTTACACATCCCAAGCACGATTTAAATTCAAGATTGTTTAAAACTTAAAATCTGCGCTATTTTATTGATCTTGAAATTGCAAAAAGTGTTCCAACTTTGATCATTCACCAATGTGTTTAAGCTAAAACCTGCTCGAATTCTCTCAAAAATAGAGATTTGCAAAAAACGAGTCCAAACCAAGCCAATCAATGTAAAAACTTGAGCTGTTGATATTGCTGTAATTCATCCAAAGAATTGATGCTGTGAAAAAACAGTGCATGATTTTCAAATAACGCTTCCTGAGCGTGCAAATCAGAAAAACATGCCTTTAAACTGCGTTGTCCTTGTTCAAGATGAGTGCAGATTTGATTTAAAGCACTGCGCTTTAACAAGCAAAATGGATATAAGGCTTTGCCATTGATATTGACATAAGCCACTTGTGCCAAAGGATGACCCACTAAAGCCATATGTAAGCTTTCAATAACATCAGGTGGAATAAATGTCACATCACAGGGCACAAAAAGTACATAGTCAGATGTCACATAAGACCAGGCACTTTTTATTCCCATCAACGGGCCATAAAAGCCTTTTTCATCATCCTGATAGCAATACAAACTGGGAATAAGTTTTTGATAAATTGAATAATCACGGTGGCTATTGACCCACACCTGCGCGACTCGATTTTTTAGTTGTTGATGAATCTTAATCAATTGGATTTGATCATCAAATTTCTGTAACAGTTTATTGATTCCATTCATACGCCTTGCCTGACCGCCCGCAAGAATGACTAGATCAGTTTGTGGATATTGCTTGGCTTTCTTGGGTTTTATAATTCTTTTCATTGTGTAAGCTCCGCTTGACAGGCTTTAATCAATCCGCGAATTTCAGGTAGACATGAACCACAATTACCGCCTGCTTTTAGACATGCAGTCACTTGTTTTTCATGATTAATATTGTTTTCTTTAATAGTTTGAATAATTCGATTTTTGCCCACCTTAAAGCAACTACATACCAATGGCCCTTCACTATTGCCCATCGACATGGCTTGTCCAGCAAGTAACGCTTTACGATGTATCGCACTTAAACGATCACGTTTAAATAAACTGGCAACCCAATCACGATCAGGCAACAAGGCTTTGGGTGCGATATATAAACTTGCAATAAGGCGACCTTCTTTTAACACCACACTATGGCTGATGTGTGCAGTTTGATCTTCCAAGTTCAACCACTCAAAACTTTCATCCTCAAAGGGTAAAAGTTGTTTGAGATGTTGGGTAGTTTGGGTAAAACGACGACGATCCGCCAACTCATAGCGTACTGCTTTGGCGGTCTGAATTTTTGTACACCACACCGTATTTTTGATGCTATTTTTAACAATGTGCTCATACCCTTCACGGACATAAAATACCCCTTGCCACTGGGTATAAAATGGCTGAATCATCACAGGGGTATGTTTGAATTCTGGCTCGCCTGAAATTGCATCTACCACTGGATTGACTACTTTGCCAATACGGGCATCCGAAGCAAATTGATCATTCCAATGAATCGGGGCGAAAATTTGTCCACGGCGGATATTGTCACTGAGCACAGTACGCAAGACACAATTGCCCCAAGCCGATTTGATTTCGACCAATTCGCCTTCTTTCAAGCCATATTTCAATGCATCATTGGGATGAATTTCACAAAAGGGTTCTGCTTTATGGGTGCTTAAATTGGCAGATAAACCTGTGCGGGTCATGGTGTGCCACTGATCTCGAATCCGTCCTGTATTGAGAATTAAAGGATATTCAGTATTGCTTTGATGGACTGGATTTATCGCCATCGTGGCAATAAATTTAGCTTTGCCATCTGCATGGCTAAACTGCCCCTGTGAAAACAATTGTGCGTATGCATGCTCAGCCTGATTGCGCATGATCACAGGCCATTGAATGGGCGCCAATTGATCATATTCATCCAATGTAAGATCAGTTAAACCTTGTAAATTGAAGTAACGAAAGCTTTGTGTATTTGATCGCGCATTAATCTCTGCGTTTTGATAGGCAGATAACTGTGCATGTTCTTTAAAAATCTCGTGACTATTTGCAAAATCAAAGCCAGTAAATCCAAGCTTTTTAGCCACTTGTGCCACAGCCCACCAATCTGCTTTGGCCTGCTCAGGCGGGTCTAAAAAAGCACGTTGTCGTGAAATACGGCGTTCTGAATTGGTGACCGTGCCATCCTTTTCCCCCCAGCCCAATGCAGGTAAGAGCACATCAGCAAACTGAGTGGTGTCGGTATCTTTGCAAATATCAGAGACCACAACAAACTCACAACTGTTTAAAGCACGTTTGACCTGATCGGCATTGGGTAGGCTGACCACCGGATTGGTCGCCATAATCCAAATGGCTTTAATCTTGCCACTTTCCACTGCTTCAAAAAGATCAACGGCTTTTAATCCAACCTGTTTGGCAATGCTTGGACTGTTCCAAAAACTTTGCACAAGCTGTTGATGTTGTTGATTGTCTAAGTCCATGTGTGCTGCCAGCATATTGGCAAGTCCACCCACTTCACGCCCGCCCATTGCATTGGGTTGTCCTGTCATTGAGAACGGTGCTGCGCCCAACTTTCCAATTTTACCCGTCAACAAATGACAATTAATGATGCTATTGGCTTTGTCCACACCACGTGAAGACTGGTTTACCCCCATTGAAAATAGGGTCATGACTTTTTCAGTTTGGGCAAACTTTTCAAAAAAGAGCTGGAGTTTTTCTAGCGAAATTCCTGTTTTCACTGCAACATCTTGGATATCTGTTTCAGCTTGCGAACTTTTTAGTGCCGTATCTAGCCCTTGGGTATGTGCCTCAACAAATGCGCTATCCGCGTAACCCTGTTGATATAAATATTGTAATAGCCCATTAAACAAGCAAACATCTTGACCAATCAGAATAGGCAAATGTAAATCAGCTGCTTCACATGTGGCAGTAAAGCGTGGATCTATCACCACCACAAATAAATCACTTTGCTTTTGTTGTCTTAATTCTTTGGCTTTCATGATGCGTTGATACATCACGGGATGACACCATGCTGTATTTGAACCGACCAAAATCACCATGTCAGTATGTTCAAAATCATCATAACTTGCAGGTACTAGATCCTCACCAAAAGCACGCTTATGTGCGGCAACCGCCGAAGACATACACAATCTTGAATTGGTATCGATATTGGCTGTGCCCAAATAGCCTTTAACGAATTTATTTACCACATAATAGTCTTCCGTCAACAACTGACCCGAAACATAAAATGCGACACTGTCAGGACCATATTGCTCGATATAGTGTTGGAATTTATTGGCAATTAAATCTGTTGCGCTATCCCAATCTGTGACTTGCTGATGGGGATGACGCCCAAGCATCGGATGTAAAACACGTGTGCCCAACCCCAGCGTATCGGCTAAATTACTGCCTTTAATACACAGTTTCCCGTAATTCGAGGGATGATTGACATCGCCAACCACAGACACTTTTTGTCCTAGCGTGGTGTCTTGCACTGTTGCTGTGACACCACAGCCTACGCCACAGTAAGGACAAGTGGTTTGTGTGCTTATGATCTTATGTTCTGTGGAGCTCGGCAGTTCCATTACAGGGATACTATTCATTGCTGCTGTGCTCCTCAATGCTATACATTCACTTGAATATGGCTTTCATTTTTAATCGCCCCCTCCTGTTAAGATGAAGGGGGTTAAGCGATATAAATCAGCCTGCTTTTTTTAATGCAAAATCCCGACCAAATAACAATTTATTGCGAATCGAAGAAATTGGGGTTTGATCAGCAATCAATTCAGCGTACCAAGTGCCATCCTCTGTATCACCAAACAGTACCGCACCAACGACTTTATCCTTTTGAATAATAATGCGTTTGTAGATTTGACGTTTTTCATCATTCAGAATAATGTCTTCGAAATCTTCTAGAGGTTGACTGTTTTCTAAATCAATGCGGCCTGCTGAAAAAACATCACAACCACTGACTTTTAACTGGGTTGGAACAGTCGGTGCTTTAAAGGTCAAACTGCCGTGTTCGGCCAAATGTGATGCACAAATAAAGGCTTGACCCCATAAAGGTTCGACCAAACCAAAAGTTTGGTTACGATGCTCAATACATTCACCCACTGCATAAATACTTGGATCATAGGTTTGCATGGTGTCATTGACCAACACACCGCGATTACAGCGTAAACCCGCACTTTGTGCCAAAGCCATATTTGGGCGAATACCCACGGCAAAAACCACCAGATCTGCATCTAAAAGGGTGCCATCTTTTAACCGAACCTGGGTAACATGACCATTTTCACCGAGTAATTCTTCTGTATTGGCTTCTGTGATGATCGGAATGCCCTTTTGCTCAATTGCTGTTTTCAACATTTGACTGGCTTTAGCATCAAGTTGGCGATCCATAATGCGATCCATCAAATGCAAAACCGTCACATTCATACCACGTTGCTTTAAACCATATGCGGCTTCTAGCCCCAATAGACCACCACCAATCACCACGGCATTGTTTTTAGATTTGCAGTAGTCGAGCATATTATTGACATCATAAATATCACGAAAGCTCAACACGCCATCCAAATCTGAGCCTTTGACTGGTGGAATAAATGGTTTTGAACCCGTTGCTAAAATCAAACGGTCATAGCTCACCACTAGACCTTTTTCGGTATAGACTTGCTTACGGGGACGGTCAATACGTACCGCAGCATCACCCGCAATAAAACGAATATTTTTATCGGCATACCATGAATGGGGATGTAGCATAATGTCGTCAATGGTTTTATCCCCTGATAAGACAGGCGACAGCATAATCCGGTTATAGTTACCCCAAGGCTCCTCACCAATCACCGTCACCTCATAACGATCAGGTGCCATATCAAGCAAATCTTCCAAGCAACGCATCCCTGCCAATCCGTTCCCCACCAGAACTAAATTGATTTTTTCCTGAGCCGTACCATTATTGGTGATATAAGTTTTTTGTGGCGTTGGACTGACCCAGACACGGCCATTTTCAATTTTGCTTGGAAAAACCAATAGTTTTTGATCTTTGTCTTCTAAACAACGGCCTGTTGCTAAACTAAAATGTTGCTTATAAATCGGTGATGCAACTACACGTTCACCTTGTAAATCACCAATAATTCCACGTGACATGACAAAGGCTTTGCTAAATGGGTCTTGGTTGCTCAGCGCATATACACGCTTTTCACTGCCTACCCGAAAAATAGCCACTTGTTGTTGTCCCAGTAATGCGCCTACACCTGTATTGGGCGTAATGTCTTGCAATGCACAAATATCCAGCCAATCGAGTTCATTCATATCTTTTAAAATGGTCATTGTATTTATCCTTTTAACAACGTTGATCAGATCTTCCACGAGACTTGTTTTTAAACTGTGGAATAAGGCCAATAAAGCAAGTGTTCATATGCTTATGCTTCAACTACAGGAATACGGCTCTGATCACGTTCTGATTCAGTTTTTGGGCGAATTTGCCCACGGACTTTGGCAAACTGAATATGTGGATCTTGCTGTTGCTCAGCTTTGGCATTAATAAAGGTCACAAAACGTTTACGTACTTCAGGATCTTCCACCGCAGTGCGCCATTCGTCTTGATAAGTGCCTACCACATGGCTCATTCGACGTTCAAGTTCAGCAGCAACCCCTAAGGAATCATGCACAACAACATCTTTAAGATAATCCAAACCACCTTCCATATTGTCACGCCATACTGAAGTCCGTTGTAAACGATCCGCTGTTTGGATATAGAACATAAAAAAGCGGTCGATATATTGAATTAAAGTTTGCGTATCTAGGTCAGAAGCTAAAAGTTCTGCATGGCGAGGTTTCATTCCCCCATTGCCACAAACATATAAGTTCCAGCCTTTTTCAGTGGCTATCACCCCAACATCTTTGCTTTGTGCTTCGGCACACTCACGGGTACAGCCCGAAACTGCCATTTTTAATTTATGTGGGGAACGCAAACCTTTGTAGCGATTTTCAAGGAAGATGGCTAAACCGACCGAATCATCGACACCATAACGACACCATGTGCTCCCAACACAAGATTTAACGGTACGTAATGACTTGCCATAGGCATGACCAGACTCAAAACCAGCATTGATCAGCTTTTCCCAAATTTCTGGCAATTGATGGACTTGTGCTCCAAATAAGTCTACCCGTTGCCCACCGGTTAGCTTGGTATATAAACCATATTCTTTGGCAATTTGACCGACTGCAATCAAACCATCTGGCGTCACTTCACCGCCTGCCATACGTGGTACAACAGAATAAGAACCATCTTTTTGAATATTGCCTAGATAGTAGTCATTACTGTCTTGTAACCCAGCATGATTTGAGGTGAGAACAAAGTCATTCCAGCAAGATGCCAAGATATTGGCCACTGTAGGTTTGCAAATATCACAACCTAAACCATGCCCATGTTGTTGAATCAAATCATCAAAGCTTTTAATTTCATTGACCCGTACCAAGTGATACAACTCTTGGCGTGAGTAAGCAAAGTGTTCACAAAGATGATTATTGACCGTTACCCCTTGGCGTTGTAATTCAGATTTTAAAACTTGGGTCACTAAGGGTGCACATCCACCACATGCGGTTGCGGCTTTGGTACATTTTTTTAAAGCACCTAATGAAGTCGAACCCTCTGCAATTGCACTACAAATATCTGCTTTAGAAACGTTATTACATGAACAAATCGTGGCACTGTCTGGCAATAAATCTACACCACTACCTCCCGCTTTTGCTGAAGATTGTGCATAGCCCGGCATGATTAAACTTTCTGGATTTTCAGGTACAGCCAATCCATTGAGCATCATTTGCAATAAGTCGTTATATTCTTTGGCGCAACCGACCAGTACCGCACCTAGTAATTGGGTTTTCTCTGCATTGACCACGATCTTTTTATAGACCATTGCATCCTCATCGGCATAGAAATAGCTCAATGCATTTGCAGTCATGGCATGAGCATCGCCTACCGATGCCACATCGACACCCATCAGTTTTAGCTTGGTGCTCATGTCTGCGCCAGCAAATGTAGGGCAACTTTGTTGCATCACATGTTTTGCCGCAATCCGTGCCATGTCATAACCGGGCGCCACTAAACCATAAATTTTATTGTTCCATAATGCACATTCACCAATTGCATAAATGTCTGCATCTGAGGTTTGGCAGTAATCGTTGATCACGATACCACCACGCTCACCTAAAGCTAAACCACTTTGGCGCGCCAATTCATCACGTGGGCGAATCCCTGCTGAAAATAGAATAATATCTGTTTCAAGTTCTGAACCATCTGCAAACTTCATCACATGGGTGCTATTCACACCCTCTTCTATAGATGAAGTGGCCTTTTGGGTATGGACTTTCACGCCTAAATTTTCAATCTTGGCGCGTAAAACTTTTCCGCCCAAATCATCAATTTGTACTGCCATTAAACGGGGTGCAAATTCAACAACATGGGTTTCCAAGTCTAAATCACGAAGCGCTTTGGCAGCTTCCAAACCCAACAAACCACCGCCAATGACCACACCAGATTTTGCCGATAAACTCGCTGCCCGAATCGCATCCAAGTCATCAATGGTACGGTAAACAAAACAGTTGTTACGGTCGTGACCTGAAATTGGTGGAACAAAAGCATAGGAACCCGTCGCAAGCACCAATTTGTCATAGCTAATCACATCGCCATGATTGGTGGTAATGCATTTATTGCAGGTATCTATATCAGTGGCTTTGGTGTTTAAGCGCAGGTCGATACCATAAGCATCGGCAAAGTCAGCACGACAGAGGGTTAAATCTTTTGCAGACTTCCCTGTAAAATATTCAGTCAAATGTACACGGTCATAAGCTAAACGGGGTTCTTCTGCCAAAATCGTGATTTCAACTTCATCACCTGCATGTTCCAGCACAGATTCAATAAATTTGTGCCCAACCATTCCATGACCAATCATCACTAATTTCATATCGATTCTCCTCGATTGTTTTTGCTCTTGTTATTCAATTAAGTCGCACTGTTTTGTTTAAGACTTACAGCATTTTGTTCCATGCTATTTCGCTCAAGTACCGCAGCTTCAAATAACTTTTGCTCTTTCTCTTTATGTTCAACCGAAAAACGGATCATCAATACACAACTTGCAGCAATCACCACCAAACCACCTAAAACCATCAGCGTCGTTTGAATATCCAACATGCCTTTTAATAAGAAACCAGCAGCAACAGCACCGACATTACCGCCTGCACCGATAATGCCAGCCACACCACCCAAAGCATCGCGATCAATAAATGGAACCAATGCATAGGTCGCACCGCAAGCCATATGGGTAAATAAAGCAAATACTGTCATGACCAAAATCGCCAGAATTGCGGTATTCATTTGAGAAAAGACAATCAGAAATACGCCTTCTAACAGGATCATGGCAAACAATACTTTAGTACGACCATCGAGACCTTTTTTAGTCGCCACCTTGTCTGAAACAATACCGCCAAGTGCACGGGCAAACAGTGCCAGTAAACCAAAAATCCCTGCGGCCATACCCGCTTCTTTTAAACCAAATTTGAAATGATCCACGTAGTACATTGCGACAATGTTGTGAATAAAAATTTCGATACCAAAACAAGCAGCATAAGCACCAAATAGAATCCAGACACGGTAGTTTTTTGCAGCATGTATTAAAATCGCCATACCACCTTTTTTATCACTGCCTACATGCAGACCTTGCGCACGAAGTTCTTTAAAATCACCTTGTGGGCAATCTTGAGTAAACTTCCAATACATTGCACCGACGATTAACATCATCACACCAGGTACAATCAGCGCAATTCTCCACCCCATGGCTTGTTCAACACCAAACATCACCAGTGCAGCAAGCATCAATGGCATCAAGGCTTGAGTTGCTCCACCACCCGCATTGCCCCAACCTGCGGTGGTTGCATTTGCAGTTCCCACCACATTTGGCGCAAACATAATACTGGTGTGATATTGCGTGATGACAAAGCTGGCACCAATTGCACCAATCAATAGACGGAAAAATAGAAAGGATTCATAACTATTGGCAGATGCCACACCAAATACAGGGATACTGCCGATAATCAGTAATGCGGTATAGGTTTTACGAGGACCGTATTTATCGCATAAGGGACCGACAATCAGACGTACTAAAATCGTGATGGCAACCGCGGCAATATTGATATTGGCAATTTGATCTTTAGTCAGATGGAATTCACCTGCAATAACAGGCATTAACGGCGCACAGGCAAACCATGCAAAGAAACAGACAAAAAAGGCGAGCCAACTCATATGGAAGGCCCGCATTGCTGCGCTGCTAAAATTGAAAAGATGAATTTTTGTCGCTTTTTTCGCATCTAAATTTGAAGACATAGCTTCGATCTCCTGAACTGAACGCATATAAGTTGCTGTTATGCACGAGGCATATCAGTAACGATCAGAACGGACGTCGTTGGCCGTCTTACAAATTTTGAAAGTCTTCTTTGACTTGGATTAAATCAATGCATAGTTCATGCCAGTTTTATATTTTGGCTATATATTTTTTTATTTTGCTTGAATACTCAGTACTTATGATTTAATGGTCGTGCATAAATAGCGCAATCAACCATCATGTTTTCTGTCTGTGCGGATAAAATGTAAATCATAAAACTGCATGTTTAGGAGGCAAATTGCGTCAATAAAGTGCATCACTTTTCTTTAACATCCTGCGACTATGATTTTAAACAGCAAATTTAATCCGAGATATTGGCATCTAAATTGCTTATATGCTGAAAGTTCATGTCAGGACAGATCTGAGTAGCGACATGCCAAAATTAAGAATTGCCCTGATCGATGATGATATAGAGCGGGCATCTTTTATCAAATCATCTTTGATCGAACATGGTTTCGAGGTGGTCGCATGCCTGATGATTGACCATTTAAACAGTACAGATCTTCAACACTTACATGCCGATGTGATTTTGCTGGATATGGACCATCCACATCGAGATATTATTGAAAGCTGCGTAAGTCAGTTTGATTTGCCCACTGTGCTTTTCACTAAAAACTCGCAAAAAGACACCATCAAAAGTGCCATTGAAGCAGGTGTAACTGCCTATATTGTCGATGGTATTGATCCTGAAAAACTGGAAAGTATTTTAGAAATTTCGATTGAGCAATTTAAAAAACATAAAAAACTGTTAAAAGATCTCAATGAAACCAAATGCAAACTAGCAGACCGAAAAGATATTGAAAAAGCCAAAGTGATGCTGATGCAGATGCATCAAATTGAAGAAGAACAAGCCTTCAGTTTGTTACGAAAAAATGCCATGAGTCACCGTATCACCATGGGGGAAATGGCAAGAAAGTTAATCGATGCTCAAGCCTTGCTACAAGCTAATTTCAAGGAATAAACAATGAACACACTTGAAACCACGGACATTCAATTAGGCTATATTCCTTTGCTGGATTGCACTGCAATACTTTGGGCACAACATCAAGGCTATTTTACCGAGCAAGGCCTCAATGTTACGTTGGTGAAAGAGCCTTCTTGGGCCAGTTTACGTGACCGTTTAGCTTTTGGTATTTTAGATGCCGCACATTGTCTTTCTGCCATGCTTCCCGCTGCTGCGACAGGCAATGATCAACTGGGTATTCCCTTACAAACCTCATTGGTGTTGAGTACCAATCGTGCATTTATCAGCTTGAGCCAAAAATTGTGTTATGAATTAAAAATTCACATGCAAGATACTGCGCAAGAGTCAGCAGCAAAAGTGGTTCAAGCCTTAAAACAAGGCGATAAAATACAACTGGCCCATGTGTTTAAACAGTCCATCCACCATTATTGTTTAAGAGAATGGTTGGCTTTGGCAGACCCAGATTTGGCCAAAAAATATCAACCCTCCACACTGCCCCCTTCCTATATGGTGGATGCGATTTCATCACAACTCATTGATGGATTCTGCGTCGGTGAACCGTGGAATATCCAAGCGCAGATCGAAGGTTATAGTTATGTGATTGCCGAGAGTAAACAGATTATTCCTGAAGTCGCGGATAAAGTTTTGGCGACCACCCATGAATGGGCAAACAAACATCCGAATACCTTAAATGCATTGCAGACGGCGATTCAGCAAGCACAGCATGATTTAAGCACCTTGCAATCACTACAACCCATATGGCACATGTTGGAAGACAGCGAGATTATCCGCTTCAACTGTTCACATTTGGTGCATACCTATGCGTTTCATAAAATACAAAATATTATTCGCTCTTTTGGTACACAGGACCGACCTAAATCAGATGATTTTGAATGGATTATTCAACAAATGTGTAAATGGGATAACTTAGAACTGGATACGGCACAAATCAAAAATATTTCGACACAATGCACTGGACATTTAATTGAATAGGCTAATGAAATTTTTAATCGTTAAATATTATTTTTTTAATAGATTCAAAAGTATGAGCCAATATCCATATCTTATTCTAAAAGATTACTAGACATTGGCACATGTTTACAGCTTAGAATTTAACGATATCGCCTTTTAAAGCCACACTCGCAAGTGCTGTACCTTTATAACATTGATATGTGGTGGTGTTTTTTGATTCATTTGCTTTGAAATAGCTCACAATATTGGTCACTGCATTAGCACCTTTATCTTTTGCTGCGCTTTGCAATTGGATTAATGCTGAACGTAATACATGATCACAAGCCTTTTCCGCAGACTTTCCAAAACCATTGGTTTTTTTATTGCTAACAACCGCTTTTTCTAAAACTTGACCGCCAGATTTAGTTCCAGCAAGATAAAATTTTACGGATCCATCTAAAAATCCATCAGCCACAGCTTGATCTACAGCTGCTTTAAAATTGAGATTATGAACAGTGTCCGCAGCCTGTGCAGAGACGATTCCACCAAAGCATAAAGTTGAAGCAACAACCAAGTGTTTAAATGACATCGTTTTTTTCCTCTTTTAAGTATGTTTTAAAATAATGGAGGTATTGATCCCTCCAAATGCAAAATTATTGGTCATGATGGTTTTTGCATTCATCTCTCGTGGCTCTCGCACGATATAATCCAAATCACCACATAATGGGTCAATTTCATCCAAATTTAAAGTATGGATAAACTGTTGGCGTTGCAGCATTTCTATACTCAGCCAAGCTTCGATTGCACCACATGCACCAAGAGTATGTCCAAAATAACTTTTTAATGAGCTGATCGGTTTTTTACCAAATATACGTGCAGTGGCTTGAGTTTCTGCAACATCGCCTTGATCTGTCGAAGTCCCATGTGCGTTAATATAATCAATCTCTTGCGCAGAAATTGCGGCATCTTTAAGTGCCATGCGCATACATCTTTCCATCATTTCTGAATTTGGACGAGTGACATGCTCACCATCCGTATTGCTGGCATAACCGATGACTTCTGCATAGATCGTTGCACCACGTGCCAGTGCATGTTCATATTCTTCTAGCACTAAACAGCCAGCACCTTCACCAATCACCAAACCATCACGATTTTTATCAAATGGACGTGGTGTTTTTTCAGGTGTATCGTTCATCCCACTGGTGGCTAACAACACATCAAATACTGCTGAACCTGTCGCGCTGAGTTCCTCAGCACCACCCGCAAGCATCAGCTTTTGTTTACCTAATTTAATCGCTTCAAATGCCTGTCCGATGGCCATTGAACCTGAAGTACAGGCACTTGATGTGGGTAAGGTTAAACCTTTTAAACCAAAATAAACCGTCATATTCACAGCGCTAGTATGTGACATCATTCGGATATACGTGGTCGCATTTAACTGACTCATGTCGTTGTCTATGAGCATTTTCCCAAACTCTTTGACTGCATCGACACTCCCCGCAGAGGAGCCAAAAGCAACCCCAGCATCGCCACTTTTCAAAATAGGATGATCGATTAAGCCTGCATCTGCCAATGCTTTTTCAGCACAAATCACCGACATCAATGCAACTCGTCCCATACCTCGTGTCACTTTACGATTAAAATGTTTAGGGATCTCAAAGTGCGCTACTGGGCCTGCAATTTTGCAACGTAGATCGGTATAAATATCCCAATCAGGCATCACACGAATGCCATTTTTTGACGCTTGGAATTGGGCAAAAACTTCATCTGCCGTTTCACCCAGTGAAGTGATTCCCGACATTCCCGTCACAACAACACGTTTCATTAAATCAGTCCCCCATTCACCGAAATCACTTGCCGAGTAATATAGCTTGCGTGATCAGAGCAAAGGAAGTTGACCGTATGCGCCACTTCATCGACCTGTCCCATACGTTGTAATGGAATCATTTTTAAAGCATGTTCTTTTACTTCTTCTGTGACCATTTCCGTTTCAATCAATCCCGGTGCAACGCAATTCACCGTAATTTTTCTTTTTGCCAGTTCTAAAGCCAAAGCTTTGGTCGCACCAATCAATCCCGCTTTTGCCGCACTATAATTGACTTGACCACGATTCCCCATAATGCCAGAAACAGAAGAAAGCGTCACAATACGCCCGCCTTGTTTTAGGCGAATCATCGGCATCACTAAAGGTTTTAATACATTATAAAAACCATCCAATGAGGTTGAAATTACTTCATCCCAGTCATTGTCGGTTAAAGCTGGAAATGCGCCATCATGGGTTAAACCTGCATTTAGCACCACACCATAAAATGCACCATAAAGCTCGATATCTTGTTCCAGTATCTGTCGGGTGTTTTCACGTTGTGTGACATCAAAAAGTAGCGCATAACTGTTTTGCCCCAAAGCTTGGATTTCAGCGACCACTTGCTCAGCATCAGCACGTCTAGAACGTGCATGCACAACCACATCAAAACCAGATTTTGCTAAAGCTAAAGCAATTGCTTTGCCAATCCCTCGACTAGATCCCGTCACTAATATTCTTCTCGACACACTTAATTCCTACTTATTGCTCAGCTTTCACAGGTGGTTCATAAACACTTAAAACTGCGCTAATTTTATGTTCTTCATAGCTTATTTCACAAGAGAATTGTGCCAAGCCTTCATGTAAATATTGTTGTTCAGCTCGAATGGTCAATGTTTTACCAAATTCAAAATAAGCCAAAGGTAAGTTTAATTTACGTGTTCCTAGCAAATAGCCGATTTGTGGCGCTTGCCCCGTTTTTTGTCCTTTTGCACCAGCAAAGGCACTAATCGTTTGTGCCATGAGTTCAATACTACTCCAAGTCGGCAAACCATGTTCATCACTAAACATCAATTCAGGTGTAATGGTTAGGTTGGCAAGTGCAAAATTCTCGCCTAACTCAAGCAGTTGATCAACAAAAACCATCGGTTTTTCATGCGGAATAAATTGAATAGCATCTAAACTCATCTGATTTCAGTTCCAAAAATAAGGCTGACATTACTACCGCCAAAGGCAAATGAATTACTCATCACAAAACGCACAGAATCAGATTGAGCAGTTTGAGTTGAATCATCCTGTTCAACGTAATGCTGATCATCCAATTCAGGATCAATCACGCCATTTTGATGAAGGGGTAACCAGTTTTGGTCTTTAAGCACTTGCGTACAAATATAGGCTTCCAACGCACCCGCAGCACCTAGACAGTGTCCAGTTTTATGCTTAGTGCTACTTAATGGAACAGCATAGTCCTGAAAGACCTGTCGGACTGCTTTAATTTCCATATCATCATTGTGCGTGGTTGCGGTGCCATGCAAATTAAGGTATTGAATATCTGAAGCTTTTAACTGTGCCTGATCCAGTGCTTTTTGCATTGCAGTTGCAGCACCTTTGCCTTCTGGATGCGGTGCAGAAATATGCCATGCGTCCATAGACTCCCCCGCAGAAATCAACATGACCGGTGCTCGTTCTTTACTGAGTAAAAACAAGCTTGCGGCCTCACCAATATTGATCCCATCACGCTGATATCCACATGGGCTACAGATACCTGCACTCAAATTTTCCAAGCTATTAAAACCATTTAAGGTCAGTTTAGCGAGGGTATCTACGCCACCCACCAATACAGCATCGGCAAGGTCTGCATTAAGCAAACGTTGCCCACTGGCAAAAGCTTTGGCACTTGAAGAACAGGCCGTAGAAATCGTATACGCAAGACCATCCCAGCCCAAATAAATTTGCAAAGCTTTGGCGAGATTACCCATTTCCTGTTTTTGCTGTTGAATCACGGTCTCAGTTTGGCCTTGAAAGTAGGCTTTTAATAAGGGTTCATTGTCCGAAATACCTGACGTTGAGGTCCCAACAATGATTGCAAGGCGCTTTTTATCAAACTTAGCCACATAGTCACGTAACTGAGATTCACATTGTGCAAGCGCAGTTAATGCAAAACGTAAATTACGCGAGTCATAGTTTTGCAGCGCAACTGGAATATCGCTACATAACGGATGTGCATAAGCACCCACCCATACAGGCTGATCAAAAATCAAAGATTTATTCAGGGTTAAACTGTTTTCCAATGAGGTCAATTGTGCCTTGACCTGTTCAGGATGATCACCTAAAGCAGATAAACTGGCTGAACAATGAATGCCTACAGCGGGATGGTTTAAATCAATATTTTTTGTCATTTTTTTTCTGATCTTCCACTTCATTTTGCTCTAATGAATTGTCTTTCAAAGTATTTTCCACAGGGCTAAAGATCATTTGATAAGGAACTTGCAGGTTATCCAGCTCAATATGATCAGCACGCGTTTTTATCGTTAAAACATTTTTTTGATCGATCTCAATTTCAGTCTGATCAACGCCCTGTTTCACTTTAACATTTTCTAAATGATTTTTTGCAAAATCAGGATAAGTTGCAAACAGAATATCTCGAACCACAAAATCAAAGGGTAACAAACGCATCGGTTTTATCCTTTCATGCACCTGCACTTTTTGACCATCGAAATCCAGTCTAAACAGTTGCTGTCCAGTTAAGCTTAATGCAAGCATTTGCAAGTTTTTTGCCTGTTGTTCTTGGTAGAGTAAAAAGCTAAAACTTTGATTTTTCCAGACGACTTCAACTTGATCTTGACGCTGATAATGCGCCAAGGCTGGATCAGCAGACCAAACCACAGGAACCAGACCTTGTGGCTGTGGATACATATTTTGACAGGCACCCAGCGCTAACAACAGACTGATGCTCATTGCTTTTAACCAAATTTGCATTATTCGCTCTCAAGTATTTTGCTCTGTTCCAGATCCTGACGACAATACTCAGCCAAGGTATTTAAGCGTTGTCGTGCATTGCGATAGATTGGATTAGTTTCATCCCAAGCATAACCCGCCAATAATGATGCAATCATACGACGGATTTTTTCATTTTGATTTTTTGAAAATACCACATCTTGAAACTCACCGTCGTACCATGCTTCTACATAAGCGCGAAATACTTTGATTCCTTTACGCAAAGGTTTTTCATATTCTTGCATCCAGTCTACTTGCCCACCTTGTAAGACTTGATCGACTAAAGGTACCGCCAAACTTGAAGACTTGAGTGCAATGGTCACCCCAGATGAAAATACAGGATCTAAAAATTCACCCGCATTGCCCAGCAAAGCAAAATTGCGCTGTGCTAAGGTTTTAACATTTGCTGAATAGCCCACCAAAGTACGGATTGGCGTATCAAACTTCATATTACGCAGAACATGCGACAAACTCGGTTCATCTGCAAGAATATCTTTAAATAAAGCCAATAAGGCTTCAGGCTCATCAGAGATATAACCATAATGATCAAAGAAATCCTGTTCAGCAACAATCCCAAATGAACAGCGACCATCCGCAAACGGAATTAACCAATACCATCCACGATGATCTTTTTCATGTACCGTAATCAGGATTTTATTTCGGTCGAATTCAGGATCATCCAAGATCCCATCTTCAATATGACTAAACACCGCACGGCGTACTGGGAAATTTGAAGGGCTTTCCAGATCTAGAAGTTTCGGTAAAATACGACCAAAGCCACTGGCATCCAGTAAAAATTTAGCCTGAATTTGATATATATTTTCCTGCTCATCTTTAACGGTTAATACAGGATGATCAAGCTCTACATCAACTGCAACAACCTCATGTCCAAAACGAATTTCAGCCCCATATTGTTCAGCTTGCTGTGCTAAAAGATGGTCGAAATTGGCACGTCTAATCTGCCATGTCGTTCCAGGACCTTCACTAAATTTTTGAGTAAAATCGTAGTAGCTGCGTTGATGACCACGTAAAAATGCTGCCCCATTTTTAAATTGAAATGCATATTCTTCAACATGTTCACGAACTGTGTCTAATAAGCCCGCCTCTTCTAAAAACACCATACATTGTGGCAAAAGTGATTCACCGATCGAAAAGCGAGGAAAATGCTGCTTTTCAATGATCACCACTTGATAACCTTTGTGTCGAAGCAGTGCTGCTGCGGAACTTCCCGATGGTCCTGCCCCGATGATCACCACATCTGTTTGTTGTAAATCTAAACCCTTCATGTATTCACCTTAATGTTCAGTTCTTTGACTGATTAATTGATTTTGATTTAATTTTGAGTCTGCCGGCGTAAACAGCGTGGCATAGATAAACGAAAAAATTACCCCAAAAAGGACCGTTAACCCAAAACAATGTATTGCATAGGTATGGCTTAACGCCAATAAACCGAATCCCAACAAAGTCGACATCATACAGAGAAATAATGCCATCCCGACCACATGCGGATGATCGTGCCCTTGACGGTAGAAAATGGCGTAATCCACACCAATCCCCAAGATGAGAAAAACCCCCATTACACTAAATAGATTAATCTCAACGCCCATCCATGCCTGTAATGCAAAAGTGCTCATCAACGCCAAAGTCACAGGCACCATCAAAGCGAACACCGATTTAATCCCATAGATCAGCATTAAACCGATCGCTAAGGCAATTAATGCATAGACAAAAAGATATTCAGCTTGGATACGATGGTCTTGGAATAAGCTCGATAAATTATGTACAGGGCGAACCAGCTTATTCTTCTGATCTTGCAAAGCCTCTACGGCTGTTACATCTTTTATGCCTTGAATCAAAATCAATCTTTGCTGCGGATTAACCTGTAAAAATGCCAAAGGGTGGGCAGCAAACTGATCTAAATTTAGCAATGTTTGTTGAGACAATCTTGCTTGCCAACTCAGGACATCTTTCGGATCAAGTTGCATCGCGCTTGCATATTCCACCAGTACTGATTTTGGAATTTTCTGTAGCGCTTCAACATTCTGCTGTTGCTGTTCCAGCGAAGGAATCGTTTGCCCGATTGCTTGAAACCCGTCAATTTCGCCCTGTTGTTTTAACTGAGAAAGCGCATGGATTAAGTGTTGTTCTTGCCTTGCAAGATCCTTTGCTGAATTTGCATAAATTGCAAAATAATCACTGCCCTGCGCTTGCCCAAAACGCGAACGAATATATTGATCTTCCTGCTTTAAATGTTGATCCATGCTTTGTAAATTACGTACATCATCATTACTTTTGATCAGCAGCAAACTTGATCCTGAAACCACAAAGATCACAAAAATCAACAGATAACGCTTTGTTGCGTGCGCTAAAAAATAATTACGCCATGTGCCAATAAAGCTTAATCTGCGTATTGCGGGTTCAGCATTTAAGGCAGGTAAACGCGGTAGTAATAATAGACTGGTGATCCCTGCAGCAGTTAAGCCCACCATTGAAAATACTGCAATCTGCTTAAAGCCCGGAAAAGGGGTAAAACTTAAAAATAAATAAGCCAGCAATGTGGTTGAAAGCCCGATCAACAAACTGGGTAAAATCGGCTTTAATACGGCAAATCCATTGAGATGTCGTTGCTGTGATTGCATCGCCATAAAGTAAAAGGAAAAATCGACACATACCCCAATCAGACTTGCACCAAAAACCAAAGTCATCAGATGTATTTCGGAAAATATCCAGTGGGTTACCGCAAAAGCCACCATTGAACCTGTGGCAACCGCAATAAACTCGGTCAACATCGGGCGAATAGAGCGGAAACCAAACCAGACCAAAAGCAAGACACCGATACTCGAACCCACGCCGATTGTAGAAATTTCATTCTTTGCAGATTGGGTACCAAAATGCGAAAAAACAATTGTTCCAGTCCAGTGCGGTTTCACCCCGATCTTGCTCAATTGCTGATTAACATTAGTCATCCATTGGGCAGTTTGTTCTTGATACTCAATATCATAAGGACTTTTTAAAAGTTCTAAATTAAATAGTCGAGAATAGCCTTGCTCATCAGAAATTGTGGCAAAACCATCTTGTATTTCGATATTTGAATGCTGTTGCAGGCTTGCAAGCCCCATGGCATAACGTGGAAATAATAACAATGGATCTTGTTGAAGCAAGCTTTCAGTGATTGGCATGCCCGGACTCATGATTTGCATCAAACTTTGTTCAGTCAGTGCCGCATAATCCTGTTGTTTTAAGATTGCTTGATCTTGCGAACTAATTAAGCCTGCATGATGTGCATATAAAGTCTTGGCAAAATCTTCAGTATCAACTTGCGCTTTTAATGGCTTAAACAAATTCGACTGTTGGACACCAGCCCTTAATATCTGTGTTGCTTGCTCAATTTGTTCAGATGATTTTGCATCAATCACCAAGAACACTTTATTGTTCAATTGCTCACTGACATAGTGTTCGGTTTGCTCAAGCTGTTTATCCTGCTTTACTTTTGGCAGTAAAGCAAAAATATTGGTCTGGATGTGAATGCCTTTTTGCATCCATGTAAATCCCAGCCCGATCGCAATGATGACTAAAAATATCAACCAAATTGCAGTGAGTTTATTTTGCCAATTGGAAAAGTGCATTCTCAGACGCCGATAAAGTTTGAGGTTGAGCCGTCTGCTGACTAAAATTAATAATCGTCATATTATTGGCTTGTTCAGTAATCACAATACGATTGACATAACGTCCACCTTGCGCATTCACTTTGACAAACATTTTTTTAAACAACGCGCTTTTCGGGGTCAATGTGACATCCCAAGCTGATGTTGTGTAATTGGCTGCAACCACATTAAAATTTTTGGCTAAGGCAGTTTCATTACCTGCCATTAACTGTAAAAACATAGTCGCCACTGAACCATATTGACTATTATCAATCTCAAGTTGACTCATTGTTCGCTGGGTTTTTTGTAGCAACTTCTTTGGGGTAACAATCAAATCTGCTTGAACAGGTTTTTGAATCTGCCAGATCACCCCTTGGCTTTTGGAAAATAAAACCTGCCCATTTGAGCTAAAAGTTTTATTTAACGAGGTAAGCTTTTTTTGCTGCTCAAAATGGGCGCGAACTACAGGTGTTTGGGAAAGCTGTTGAAAAATTTGCCCAACTTTAGAACTTTCTGCATAACTTGCCAATGGAAGTGCCGTCACAACCATAAACATCATACTGGTGATGATCAGTTTGATTTTATTTTTAAAATTCAACATTTTTTATGCCCCCCTATTGGGTCTTAAATTCAGACCATGCATACAGGCGGTCCAAAAATATTTGTGGTGACTGAAAGCACATTTCTCGAGTTTCTATCTCAACTGCCACCTGACTGGTAAAACCTTTGGTGAGGCGTTTACCTGATTCTGCATCAAAAATCTGGTACTCGATTTTCAAACGGTTTTCCCATTCTTTTAAAGTCGCACGTACTCGGATATGCTGCCCAAAAATAATACCTTGCGCATAACGGACATAACTTTCAATCACTGGCCACGCATAACCTGAATCTTTCATTTGATTATAGTTATAGTCAAATTGATCCAGCAATTTGCAACGTGCAATTTCAAAATATTTGAGATAATGCCCATGCCAAACGACATTCATGATATCGACATCATGAAATGGAACATCAATAATGACATCAGCATACATCAGCGTTCTCCTGCTTGTGCTGCAACAGATTGCAGTTTAACAGACTGAGATTTTCAAGATGATCGACTATCGCTTGCAGTTCTTTTTGCAATGGACGATCTTCTTCAACAAAATGAAATTCTTTCAGTACCCATTGTCTAAATAGACCCAACACTGGGCTTAATTGCTGTGCCAAACCTCTCAGTTCAATTGCTTGAACCGCAGCACAGCTCAATGCAGCAATCACTTGTTCAGTCAATAAAATCACCCGACTAGCATCACGTGCGGCAATCGTGCCCATACTGACTTTATCTTGATTATGGCATTCGGTTGAACGTGAAAAAATTGAAGCCGCAAGCGTCTGTTTAAGCGCTTCGGCAGTCCAAGCTGACACCCCTATCTGTACGGCTTTAAAGCCATGATTGAGTGGTAAGCGATCGGTTTTAGCACCAGTCAAATTACGTGGTAAGCCATGATTCATTTTATGATCGACCAACTGTGCAAGCTGACGATCCATCAAATCAGCAATATTGGCAATCATAATTTTTAAGCTATCCATAGCCTGTGCAATATGTCCACCATAGAAATGTCCACCATGTAACACGCGTAAATTGATCGGATCAATTAAGGGATTATCATTACTTGAGTTCAATTCATTTTCAATAAATTGTCTAAGCCAAGTTTTAGAATCTTCAAATATTCCAATAATATGTGGTGCACAACGCAGCGAATAACGATCTTGCAAACGTGGACTTTGATGCTCTGTTTGTACTTTATCGTTTAACCATTCCCGCAGTTGCTTGGCAATCTCCTGCTGACCTGCATGTGGTTTCTGAACAAATAACACCTCATCAAAATGGCTTGGATTGCCCTCTAATGCCAACACATTTAATGCTGTAATTAAAGTACTTGCCAAACTAATCTGCTCAGCTTTTTTATAATTTAAACAGGCCATTGCGGTCATTACCGCAGTACCATTCATAATGGCAAGTCCCTCTTTGGGTCTGAGTGCCAAAGGCTGTATCGCATATTCAGCATAAACATCCGCGACTGCCACGATATTACCTTGATAGTAAACATCCCGTTCACCGACCAATGCTCCTGCAATATAGGACAATGGGGTTAAATCACCACTGGCGCCGACTGAACCTTCTGAAGGAATCACTGGAATAATATTTTCATTGAGCATCCAAACCAAACGCTCAAGTAAAGCATGTGATACCCCTGAATAGCCACGTGCCAAAGAGCATAATCGAGTTACCATCACAGCACGAGCAGTGATCAAGTCCAGATTTTGCCCTAAACCACAACCGTGAAAACGAGATAAATGCAAAGGCAATTCATTGACCTGATGTGCAGGCACTTCAACCAAACAAGAATCACCATAACCTGTGGTTACCCCATAGATGACGCCTTCTTCTTGTAATAATTGATCGAGAAAATCAGCACCTCGTTGAATCAATGCCTGCCAACTTTCAGACTTAGGCAGCGCCACTTTGAGCTGTTGATTTGCGACAGCAACAACCTCTTCAATTGAAAGTGGTTTTTCTCCGATGACAAGTGTCTGCATTTTTATTTGTTCCAAAAATTATAAAAATTAAACCATTGATAAGGTGCATCTACGCAATGCTGTTCGACCAGTTGAACATAGCGTTGTATGACTTCAGCTATGGCTTGGTTGCGGGTTTGTCGCGGAAAATTAAGTTTTTGAGCGATTGAATGGATATGCACATGAAAGTTGTCTTGCTTGCGATAACAGAAAACCGCCAATATCGGCACTTTCAGCAAACTCGCTAAAATCCAAGGTCCTTGCGGCCAAGCGGACTCATCAGCTAAAAATTTAAGATTTTCGACACGTTGCGATTGAACTGGAACGCGATCTGCTGCCACGATGATCCACTCACCCTGATCCAGTTTCTCCTGCAAAAGAATCGCAGTATCAACGCCAAGTTCATCAACCGAAATCAGATGCACATCGGCTTTTTGATTGAGCTTTTTAAGAAATTCATTAAATTTACTGGCATGTTTTTGATAAACCAATACATTGATTTTTTGCTGATGATCAGATTTGATCGCACGTAGCAGTTCGATATTGCCAAAATGCGATACCACAATGATCGCACCTTTTTTATAATTTTCCCGAAAATGCGCATGCCCATGCAAGATCAGCTTTTCTTCTGCGACTTTTCCCAGCCAGCCTTCAATTTTATCCAAAATACACTCACCAAATGTCATCAAATGAATATACGAATGACTCATATTCGGTTGATGTGAAAATGGTGACTTTTCTTGAGCAAAATGATGCAACTTTTGTAAATAAAGTAATGAAGCCTGACGCGCTGTACGAGAAAAGATCCAGTACCACATGATGATGAAATACAACACCAGCTTACACAAAAAACGCCCACCAAAACGATAAAAGCAAAGCATTAACATCAAAGGTAACATTCCCCCCTTTTCTTTAAGCTCACTCCATCGTTTTGTATGTGATTCAGTCATGTGCTGAACCTTTGGTTTTTTGTGCCAACAGTTTAGGTAAGCGAATCAACATGCCTGCAAAAAGTCGCGCATGTGCTTTACTCAGTCCTAAATTATCTTTCCACAAATTAAAATGTGAAATACCTTGTTCTGGATAAATCACAGCAGTAGGCACATTGATAAACTGAACTTGTTCCCACTTTAGACGCACTAAAATTTCACTGTCAAAACCCATGCGTGGTTGAAATTTTGCTCGATTGAGGACTTGAATGGTTTGATCAAGTGGATAAATACGAAAACCGCACATACTATCTTTGATTTCAAGTGACAAGCTATTAATCCAAACCCAGACATGGGTGACATAACGACCATACAAACGCTTTTTCGGCACCGTTTCATCAAAGATCGGCTGTCCCAAAATCATTGCTTGAGGATGTTGTGCTGAGATGGTGATAAATTTTTCAATATCCTGCCAATCGTGCTGCCCATCTGCATCAATTTGTAAAACATGTGTCCAGCCGAGATCTTGTGCTTGATATAAACCTGTCATCACGGCCTGACCTTTGCCCTGATTGGTCGCATGCTCAACCAGATATACATTTTTATGCTGCTGCGCCAATTCTTGCAACAAGGTCGAACATTCAATATCACTACCATCATTGACCAAAACCACTGGCAAACCATAAGGGTGAATATAGTCCAGTAATGCTTTGATATAATGCGGATGGTTATACACAGGAATCACAAAACCCAATCGATATTGCTGCATCATCTGTCTCCTAAGCGTTAACCGTAGTAGCAAAAACCAAACGTCCTGATGCTAAAGACTGTTCAGCCTGCTGCAATTGAAAACTGATTTTATCTGCTTTACGCTCAAGTTTAAGCAAAACCACGGCATGCGGTTGGATCAATTCCTGAAACTTAATTTGTTCTAATGCTGTACACCAATCTAGATCAGCCCAGATCTCTTTAGCGAACTTTTGAATAAAAGCAATTTGCCCAACACCAGGATAAATCGGTTGACCAGGAAAATGCCCATTAAAAGCAGCCAGTTCAGGAATAAACTCTAATTTAAATTCTGCGCTATTGGCATCAATATGCGATGCTAAAACCACGGGTAAATTTAAGTTTTCAAATAATGATTTCATATAATTTTTATTGAGCTTTGATTGGGCGTTTTTCGGTAATTGGCTTAAAAAACGCCACTGCCTCGGTATCGCAATATATTCCAATTTATCTGCAAGTTGTTGTTTTATTTTTGCGACAAATGCACGCTTATGACTGTGTCTAAGTTCTAATTGAGCTTGTTCAGACAATACCGCCACACATGCCAAAATTTGTCGATGATCCTTTTCAAAGATCAATGTATGACATTCACTGACTTCTGGCAATTCAACAATACCACTTTCAATAGAATCAAGACTTAAACGCTTTTCTTCAAGCTTAACAATACGGTCTAAGCGACCTTGAAGCTGAAACTGACTTTTTCGATCATCAGGCACAGACACTTCGACTTTATCTGCGGTATAGATCCAATCATTGATATACGCATGTTGAGTCAAGACACCCAGTTCACCTGCATCTGTAACGCTAATTTCGACATCTGCAAACGGCGTCCAAAGCGCCTCATCTTGTGTGCGATAAGCAATGCCACCCGTTTCGGAACTACCAAAAATTTCGGTGATACTGGCATTGAGCAGTGGACGCACTCCAGCATCTAATTTACCACCTGAAGAATAAACCACTGAATGCTGTTCAAGTAATGCATCAGAGGTCCAACGTTTTAAAAGTGCTGGGCTGGAAACCACATAATGATTTGAACCAAAATGATCGTGACTTAAATGCTGTAACTTTTTTTGTGCTTCAACCACATCTTCAGGAAATGCCAATTGCGGATTATAAAAAGCTCTGCCACTGGCAAGTGGCCAAAGTAATTTAAACAATAGACCATAAATATGTTGATGACTGACTGTAGCAAGCGCCAGTGCATTTTCTGCTAGATCAAAACTTTGATCTAAACCTTGTACTTCATTAAGCAGCTGTTTTAGGGTGCGCGGAATCTTTTTAGGTTGCCCTGTAGAACCCGAAGTATAAAAAAACACTGCTGCACGATTTAAAAATGCATCATTTAGATCAATGTGTTGAGTATCTTCAACCACAGGATTAATCTGTTTATATTGTCGTTCAATAAAATAAATATTCTGAGCTGCTAAGCTTTTTTCCAAATCACGCACACGATTTGGCGGGAGAATAACCTGTTTATCCGCAAGCAAAACTGCAAAAAATAACACTAAAAAATCATAACTGTCATTTTGCCACAAGGCCCATGCACTTTCAGTGGATTGTTCAATGTGTGTTTTTTCACTCAACACTTCCTGCCAAAATTGGGAAAATGTTTTGACACTAAAATCAGAGGTGATACACAGACATTTTTCAGCATGAATGTGGCTTTGAAAATGACACAACATAAGCGTTTATTTTAACTCGTATGATTTTTAGCTTGATGAATTTTTCGCAGTACAAATTCACCTGCAAATAACAAACCCATCAAAAGATAAGAAATAAAACCATTATAAAGTACCCACATTTGGGTACTGCTAAATAACACTGTATAAAGCGCAATACAGGCATTTAAAATAAAAAAGCCACACCAAACAATCGTAACTTTTTTGGTCCAGATCACCCCAGACTCGGGTAAATCAGGTTCAACCAAACGTGCAAAACGCTCAATCATTGAGGGTGGTTTGATTAAAGTGGTCGCAAAAATTATCAACGCGCCCACACTCATCAATACTGGATACAGCTTTAACCAAGCATGATCTTTTAAAATCAAACTCAGCCCACCACAAATAATGGCAAACCAAGTCAATGGCCACATAAGATCACTTTTTTTAAAAAATAAGCGTGATCCACCGAGCAGAACCAACAAAGCACTCACCCAAATAAAATGACCATGCGCTAGGCTGTAGCCCACGATAAATGGGTAAAGTAGAAATAAGACGGTGACTCCACTGCGGATCAAATGCTTCATTCTGCAGACATATTTTGAATCACAACCACAACATCTTGCACTGTTCTGACATTTTTAAAATCTTCAGGTTTAACTTGCTTACCGGTTAATTCTTTAATTTTAACAACTAAATCAATAGCGTCGATGCTATCAACATCCAGATCAGAATACAGGTTTGACTCAAGCTGAATATCAGCAGGTTCAATTTCAAATAGTTCTTCCATCCACTCACGTAGATTTGTTAAGACGATTTCTTCAGATATCATAACGACCTCTTAAGCAGCGCGTTGCGCTTCAACCAAGTCCACTAAACTTTGCACAGAGGCGAAATGTTGCTTGGTTTCCTGTGATTCAGCATTTAAATAAATGTTATAGCGTTTTTTCAAAGCTAAACCTAATTCTAGGGCATCAATAGAATCCAGCCCTAATCCATCACCAAAGAGTGGTGCATTGGTATCAATATCTTCAATTGAAATATCTTCCAATGCCAGCACATCAATGATCATTTCTTTTAACTCATCAGCAAGATTGCTCATTTGTAGATAACTCTTGTTTAATTAACGCTTGATTAAATAAGTTGTGCAAAAAATGATTGAGCTGTTTCACCTGTTTTGAGTTAACAGCAGCATCATCCAATATATCGTGTACATGTACCGCATCTAACACTTTAATCTGAATGTGAAATGGTTCATTTGGAATGTGATACCACTTTTCATTTTTGGTCAGTGTCGAGGGCGTGCATTCTATCAAAATCGGACGAATTGGAACATTCGCTCGAATCGCAATATTTGATGCACCGCGTTGGAACTCATTCAGTGAGGCACCTCTTTCTGTTCGTGTCCCTTCTGGAAATATCAATAATGAGGCTGCATCTTTTTCTTGGAGTTTTTTAACGCAGTCCAAAATAAATTGCTCAGATCCCTCATTTAAAATATAACCTGCACTACGTACTGGCCCCAATGTAAATGGATTGCGCCAAAGTGCTTTTTTTACAATACAGTTGGCCTTTTCCATTAAGCCAATCAAAATCACCACATCAATCAAGGTTGGATGATTTGCAATGACTAACTCTTGACGGCTATGGGCCAGCTTTTCCAAGCCTTCGACCTCATAGGTCATGATGCCCAATTTAACCATCATTTCAGTAAAGCCTTTAAAGCTATATTTAATGGCTTTTTGCGCACGATCTTGTCTTTTTCTTGTATCAAATGTGCTCACTTTCACCAATGGTGCAACCACACCACCAATCACAATTCCGCCCAAGCCAAAACTTGCAAAACTAAAACCTGTAGCACCAACACGCCAAGCGTAATTTAACTTTTTCTTTACTTTATTGATATTTAGCATTTGACCCAAGCACCCTTTTCCTTCAGGTTTTGATTTTGCCAAAACGCATTAAAATCTTGAGCTTCTAAATATTTGCTTTGTTGCGGTTGCAGATTTTCTACAGCGATTTTTAAATTGGCATTTTCTAAACTGACCACTCCAGCCAATGAAAAAGCTTTAAAATTCTGATACTCATCGTATATTTCAGGCAATGCTTGGTCATAATAAATCACCAAGGCATTTTTAGCATTGTGGTGTGTTTTTAAATAAGCATAAGCTTCTATTAAAGCTTCAGACCATGATGCTGCCAAACTGGTCGCGAGCGTATCATCTTGACAAAATATAGAATACAAACCTGAAACTGCATTATGTACGGAAGTTGAAAAAAGTGTCGGAGATGGGGTCTGGTCTGAAAGGACATCTTTTAAAATTTTAAGTGTTTTTTCTTCATCGCCATATTGTGAGCTCCAAACAATATAGTCGACCTGAATCCCCTGCAAACTTTGAATTGCACTATTCAGTGCAATTTTAGCAATACTTGATAACCGTCTACGTTGCATCGCAGGAATTTTTTCAAGTGCTAAAAATGTATCACCATCTTCGCTCAAGGTGAGCCTAGAAATATTTAATTGAAGCATGTTTTATTCATCAACATCAGCTAATTTAATTGGCTTAAAAAGCCTTCTTTAGACAAATTATAACATTTGAATAACAATAAATACAAAAAATACAATTGAACTTTGTCTAATAATTAGTTCCTTAATTAAAAGATCCTCTTGCAACACTATTTTTTACTGCAACAGTTTATTCAATCCCATTTCATCAAGTGGCGTATTATACTTATAAAACTTATTTTAAAAGCTTGTTTACTGTTAATTATCGCTAAGTAATGCTATTTTTTTTAAATGTCTATGTTGATGGCATACTCAGGGTTTTATACAGAATATTAACTCGAAATAATACAGTATTTTGAACAGTCGATTGCTCTCTAAACAACATATCTTTGCTACAACAAACCTAAGCTTTGAACACAGCTATTTATACAACACTAGATTGTAATTTTACTGTAATTGCTGATTTTAAATCACAATCAATATTTTAAGCTGAACATTAAAGATCTTTCATAAATCAAAAAAATGATCATGTGGAGTAAAGCATTTTGGTATTGAAAATTCCTTCTCCCTCGGGAGAAGGCTAGGATGAGGGGGATTTTATGTTGATCTATGGTTTTAAAAAGGACTCATGGAACAAATTTATTGTTGGCATCCCTTTGCCATGGCTGATTGATTGCTACACGTCATGATCAGCCAAACATACATCTAACAAATCAGCCTGCTGCACTTTCCGCAACCCATTGTGAAAATTTACTTGGAACACCTTTGGTATTTTCATCAAAGCCAAAGAATTTAACACCATCTTCTGTATCTGAATAAGCCGCCATGACTTTACCTGTTTTGGTATTGATCGCAATGACGGCCTTACTCGAACCCGCCCCACGTGGGTCATAACCACTGCCTACCAGCCAATCACCCTGACGCTGCATTGCACTGGATACCACTAAAGCTGAAGTGAGATTTGCATATGATTTGCCAACTAATTGCTGAAAACGAGCTTTCCAAGGTGCTGCCTGTATAACGTCATGTGGGTGTTTACCATCTGGTTTCGCCATACCCGTTGTTGGAACAGGACGTGTACCGCACTTGCTTTTGATTTCTGACTCATAGCCGATATTACCAACTTCTTGCACATCGATAGTACGCCCAACCTTATCGGCACAGTCAGCCCATTGTTGTGGTGTTTTTGCCTGTGCAACAATTGGCGTAATCAGCATGCCCGCCAGTAAAAAACTAACAATTTTCATGATTTATTTCCTTTAAACTTTAAATATGTATTTAATTTAACATCGCGATAACAATGCGCTTTAATAACCTGAGCTTTTAACCAGTTTAGGGGTATCTGCTTTTTGGACTGATACCAATTTTGCCAAATCAGTACCATCACTTTCGCCCTTATAAACCGCATATTCTCCAACCGTTACAGTTGCATGTCCCGTATAGCCAATATAGCCTTCCTTGGGTCTTTTGTTGAGTTTTAATGCCTGAGCTGCCTGTTGAGTATCATTGAAACAAAACCAGCGTGAACGGCGATCATCCGGCTTACGCGGTATCAACTGATCTGAAGGCGCACTGGGATGAAAACAGATAACATCACCTGCCACTTCATCATCAAAATAATATGAATATTCTCCATTTACTGTAATTTGACCACGATATTGATCAAATTCCTGTGTGCTTTTTTGCAGTTTCAAGGCATCTGCATGTGCAAACAAGGGCAAAGCTAAAATACTGCCCAGTAAAAAATTAACCGCTTTCATCATTTTTATCCTTTAAAAAGATCCGATCTTTTATTTAAATATATTTTACTTCAAATACTTATCTCGGGTTTATCACAATAGGCGATGTGACTTAAAGCAGAACCCTATGTATTACCACCAATAAAATATACTGGCGCCCGGCTCGTAATAAGTACTACATGCTGAGTAAACCACTTTACACTCTTGCTTGTTTTTACTTTGACATTCATAAGCAGCTAATGCTTTGGCGCCTGCGGGCGTACGATCAATTCTAATCACAGACTCTTGACCACCTTGAGTCGGATCAGCCAAGGCAACACATTTATTGTTATAGGTAAAGATGACTTCACAATTTTTACCTCCCTTTTTTTGGCAATTTTCCAAGGCTATTTTTTTAGCCCCACGTTCGGTTCGTGTCGCTTGGGCATAACCTGTAGGTCGAGAAGGTGCTGCCTTATCTTCAGCAATCGCGCCCCAACGTTTTTCCCAAAGTGAGGGTTCCCATTTATATGTGCCACCACCGCCACCACCATTACTACCGCCACTTGGAATCGGTGCACACCCTTGCAGGCCTTGCCCACCAATTGGATAATAACCAGGAGGACAATTGCCCTCTGCGGCCACATGGCCTGACCACATCAAAACAACAAACGCCAACACAAGCGTGTTTGCAATCCCCATGAATTGTTTAAAATAGTGTTGCTCTGTGATCGTGAATGTTTTAAACATAATAAAAGCCCTCATGGCCAATAATCATTAACAAATTGAATGATTACTATCCAAAACAACAAACAATATATGATCAATTTTCTGATTGATGGAATGTTAATATTTTATCTAACGTTCAAACTTAGATTAAAACTTCTACAACTTTTTTCTGCAAGTCATTTTTATTCATTAAATTTTCTCTAAGCATTCCCATTAAGATTAAATGCAGAGCAGCTAAACACAAACAATTAAATCATGTGAAAAATCAATACAAAAACATGTTTTAAAACAGCAAAATACAGATAAACTTAACCACATCATCCTTAATTAAATCACCAGTAAACATGCAACACGATATGATGACCCGCCGAAGTTGTGAAAACAATTCAACTGAAGCATTCCATGTATTGGCTAAAAGCAGACTGACCGATTTGAATAAAGCGATAAAACAAAAATCGTAATGTATTTACATAGCAAGGAATAAAATGAAACTGACAAGGATATGTACTTTACTGATATTGTCCATCGTATTAACAGCATGCCAATCCAGCACGGTAAATAAGCTGATAAGAGATCTGCCCTCTCCTGATGGACGTTTTCATGTGGAAGTTCTTCAGTGCCGAGCCAATGATGTAATGTTTGGTGGCGCAACCCAAGTTCAGATTTCAGTTCTGAAAAAAGGTGAAACTGAAAAATGTCGTTCATTTATTCATGCTTTGGCGCAATTCGATGTAAGAACCATCGACTTTGGCGCAAATGATAATGCTTTGCATATAGCGTGGCTGTCAGACACTGAACTTAGTGCGTGGCATCGTAGTTTTGCAACATCTCAAGGCAAGAATTATATAGGGCCTGATGTACAGCAAAGTCAGGCTAACTCTCCAATTAAAGTGATTTTCTCGCCTTTGGCTGCGCAAATTGGAATACCATCTCAAATAAAAAAATAAAGCGCTATACACAATCAACCGTTGTATAAATCGTCTAGTTTTAATTGCTGTTGTGATAGCGCAAGGTTTGGCATCCCCTATACGAAAAGTGAAGCATTGCCTACGCAAAGGTATTTAAACTTTGAATGTAAGCTATGGCATCACAACCTCTTGATAATCAAACAATCTATTTCCCCTTGCGATTAATATTAAATAGAAAAATAATTCTAACTCAAAAGTGTATCTACAAATGCAATGAGCGTTTTTGATAAAAAAACCGTACCAATGTATATCAATAATAAGCAACAACACGCTACACAGCACAGCTAAAAACAAGTCCTCAGATTAATCACATTAATTCATATACTTTTCATAAAAAATGATAAGGGCGTCAAATACAAATTAATTATGCACAAAATACAAAGTTATCTATTGTGATGTACGTCACTATAACCCTGCATTTATTTAAGTACATTACTATTTTATTAAACAGTGCGACTAAGTGTAATTTATTGAAATCATAAAAAATGATTTTAAATAAATATTAAAAATCAACCTTCTAAAATGAATGGGTTTTACTATGAAATTAGCTCTATTAAGTACTGCAACTTTATCTGCTTTAACGCTTTCTGTTTCAGCTTTCGCTGCTGATCCTGTAACTGTTAACGGTGGAACAGTACATTTTACTGGTGAAATCGTAAATGCAGCATGTGCTGTAAGTACAGAATCTTCAAATCAAACTGTTGATTTAGGTCAATACCGTACTGCACGTTTAGCTGTTGCTGGCGATAAAACAACTCCAGTACCGTTCCAAATCAAACTTGTTGACTGTGATCCAACAGTTCAAGCAACTGCTGCTGTTGCATTTTATGGTCAGTCTGTAACGTCTAATGCAAACTTACTTTCAGTTGCTGCTGGTGGTACAAACTCTACTGCTGCAACAAATGTAGGGATTGAGATTGCTGATGACACTTCAAAAATCTTAGGTGTTACTGGTGCTAGTTTCTCTACACCTAAAACATTGATCACTGGTGATAACACACTTCAATTCAGCGCTCGTTATGTAGCGACTGGTGCATCTACACCAGGTCAAGCAAATGCTGATGCAACTTTTGTAGTGAAATATGAATAATTTATCTACTTAAGATAATTATTAAATATTTGATTACATGAGCTTATTTACCATGAAAAAGTATATAACCCTGATTGTTGGAATATTAGTAAGTACTCATATTTACGCAGAAAGTTATGTATTTGGTGGAAGAGCTCATTTTCAGGGAGTTTTGATAAATCAAGGCTGCTCAATCTTGATTGAGAATAATGCTGCTGTATCTATTAAAACTCCCAATTCTCCAATTCAAATCAATTTTTCATTATGCCCTGTAAGCATCTACGACAATCTCGCCATTGGTCTATCTGAACAAAATAAGCCAACCCATGAGATGTTTTATACAGATCCAAAAGCAAGAAATGATTTTGATATTAATAAAGAATTAAACATTCAAGATTTTGAACAGACCCGTCTGGATCAGAAATTTATTCGACAAATTGATCGACCTGAACGTTATGACAGTTTCGCTAAAAATAGGATTGGTATTCTCCTCAACCAAACCTCAGAAAAGCCATCCGCTCAAGCATCGAATATTTTAATTTCTGTTTTTTATCCATAAATGAATTCTAAGGACTTATATGAAACTGAACTTATTTAAAAATGGTGTTCTTAGTATAACCTTAGCCTGCTTAGCATCCACCAGCTTAGCCAATAACAATATTATTGGGGGTATATCACTTGGGGCAACTCGTGTTATTTACCCAACCGATGCCAAGCAAGTTTCATTAGCGATTGTCAACAGCAACAATAAAGAACGCTTTTTAATTAACTCGTGGATTGAAAATAATCTAGATGAAAAATCAAAAGATTTTCTGATTACTCCTCCCTTATTTGTCGCAGAAGCAAATAGCGAAAATACATTAAGAATTGTCAATGTTGCTACCAACTTACCCCAAGATAGAGAGTCGGTATTTTGGGTCAATGTCAAAGCAATTCCTTCGATTGATAAATCGACTTTGATTGACAAGAATATTTTACAACTTGCTGTTTTATCTCGAATCAAACTGTTTGTAAGACCGATAAATCTAAAAACTAAACCTGAAGCCGCATTAGAAACACTTAAGTTTTCAAAATCAGCAGAAGGAATCATGGTGAATAATCCATCTCCATATCATGTTTCTTTTGTGAACGTTTTTGTTGATAACCAAAAAGTGCCAAATGTGATGGCAAGTCCATTTGCCCAAACAAAAATTTCAGCGACTTCAGGCAATAAGCTGAGTTATCAAACGGTCAATGATTACGGTGGTTTAACGGCTAAAGTTGATTTAGAACTGAAGTAATAATTATGAATAGTCTATTTTCAATGCCATACAGTGTTGTATGCGTAAGGAGAAATATCAAGCGATATCCAGTGGGTATCGCAGTGACTATGCTGATTTCAATCGTAGTCCCAAGAACCAGTCATGCAGAACAGGTGTTTAACCCTGCATTTTTAACAGATAACTTATCCAATTCACAAATTTCTGATTTGAGCAGATTTGAGAAATCGACCCATCAATTGCCGGGCGTGTACCGGGTTGATGTGTATGTCAACGATCAATATGCGTTTACCCGCGACATCAATTTTATTGAAAAATCAGGCATTCAAGATACGACTGGTTTATTTCCGTGTTTAGACAGCAAAACATTGCAGGGATTTGGAGTCAATATTGCCCAATACGAGCAATTGTCTAGCTCCAACCCACAATGTGTAGATTTTATTTCAATTATTGACGGTGCAAACAGCCACTTTCAATTTGATAAACAAAAATTATTGATCAGCTTGCCGCAAGCGTCTTTACGCAACCAAATTCGCGGCTATATTCCACCCGATCAATGGGATGAAGGGATCAACGGCTTTTATACCAACTATAATATTTCGGGTTATGACAACTCTAAAACAGATACCAACAGTTTATTTTTACGTCTGGATAATGGACTCAATATTGGCTCATGGCAGTTCCGACATTCAGGCAGTTTTAACGCCAATTCACACAACGGTAAAACCACAAATCAATGGAATAATTTAAATACCTATGTACAAAAAACCATTATTCCTTTAAAAAGCCAGCTGGTAATTGGTGACGGTTCAACAAGTAGCGAAATTTTTGACAGCTTTGGTTTCCGTGGCGCACATTTGTCGACTTCTGAGGCAATGTATCCTGACAGTCAGCAAGGCTATGCACCTACTGTTCGTGGGGTTGCAAAAACCAATGCAAAAGTGGTGATCAAACAAAATGGTTTTGTGATTCATCAGGTAAATGTCGCACCCGGACCATTCCTTATCCAAGATTTAAATCCAACCTCAATCAGTGGTGACCTTTTGGTTACGATTGAAGAAAATGACGGTTCGATTCAAAGCTTTCAAGTGCCCTATTCAAGCCTTCCTGTTTTACAACGTGAAGGACGCACAAAATACAGTCTGGTGATTGGTGAGTACCGTAGTGGATTGGATTCTCAAGATAATCCATCATTGTTACAGGCAACTGCAATTCACGGTTTAAAAAATGGTATTTCCGTTTATGCTGGGACGCAATTGTCAGATAAATATAAGAGTGCATTGGTGGGTCTAGGCGCCAACCTAGGAGATTATGGGGCTTTGTCTTTTGACCTTACCCATGCGGACAGTGAGTTGGCAGATCAATCCTCGAGCAGTGGACAGTCTTTGCGCTTTTTATATTCAAAATCATTATTAAGCTCTGGAACAACTTTCCAGTTATTGGGCTATCGATATTCGACCAAAGGTTTCTATACCTTAAATGATGTTGCTTATAATCGTATGAGTGGTTATCACGTTTCCGAAACTCAAGACGGAAATCAAGCCAATACACCAATCATTACGGATTACTACAACTTATATAATTCTAAAAAAGGTCGCTTTGAAGTCAATATCTCGCATTCACTTGGAAACTATGGTTCTTTATTTGTCTCAGGCAATCAGCAAACCTATTGGGATACCAACAAAAAAAATGAATGGGTTCAAGCGGGTTATGCAAACTCATGGAAAGCACTGAATTATTCATTCTCAGTCAGTCGTAACAAATATTCTGAGATTAATCAAAGTGACACCATGTATGCCATGAATCTGTCCTTCCCATTGGACAAGCTATGGCCGAAAGCGAATTTCCGCAATCATCCAATCCAAAATGCATATAGCACTTTTTCGACCACACAAAATTCAAACGGTAATGAGTCCTATATGGCAGGTTTAAGTGGCACTTTACTGAAAGATCGTAATTTAAGTTATAGCATCAATCAGGGACAAGTCAGTAAGCAAGGTGATATTGGTTCAGTCAGCCTAAATTACAATGGTAGTTACGGTACGGTAGGTGCAGGTTATAGCTACGAAAAGAACTCAAATCAATTTACCTATAACGCATCTGGCGGTATTTTAGCGCACCGTGATGGTATTACCTTTGGTCAGCCTTTAGGTAGCACCTCAATTTTGGTTAAAGCACCCGGTGCCAAAGGTGTAAATATCGAAAACTATACCGGCGTTAAAACCGATTGGCGTGGATATGCCATCGTTCCTTATGCCACTGAGTATCGTGCCAATCGTGTTGCACTCAATTCAAATACTTTCAGTAATAATCTCGAAATCAGCAATAACGTTGAAAATGTCGTCCCAATCAAAGGGGCAATTGCCAGAGCAACGTTTAACACCAGTTTAGGTGTACGAGCACTCATCACCTTATCCCATAACGGCAAGTTTATACCGTATGCAAGTAGTGTGATCGAAAAGGAAAGTTCAGCCACCAGCATCGTTGCAGACGATGGCCGGGTTTATTTAACTGGGCTTCCGCTCAAAGGTACTCTGGAAGTGAATTGGGGCGAATCTGCTGAAGGAAAATGTTTGGCAAACTACGATATTTCAGACATGGACCTCAGCAAACCCGTTATTCAATTTGATCTTGAATGTCAATAAGGAGAGATCATATGAAATTTAAGCTTTTAATTTCCAGTATGTTGCTGCTTGCTTCAGCCCAATCTTTTGCAGTTGTCTGTTGGAACAGTAAAGGGAATGGTGTGGTGGATGACGTTTTTTATGATCTATCCAATAGTTTCAGCAGCTCGAATAATGCTGTAGGTAAAATTGTAGAGCTTAAAAAGAATTTTTCTTCGCAAGTTTATGGAACTTGCCCGGCTCATAATTCCAATATTAGTCGAAATAGAACCATGCGTAGTTATGTTTCCGACCTCTCTGTGATAGAAACGATTGATCGATATAAATACTTACCGATCAACGACTATCTGGTCGGTGCCATGAAAATTACCGATAGCTTTGCGGGGGATTTTTATCCTCCTGCAAATTATGTACAGATGGGTACAGATCCCAATGTAAGTAAAGGCCAACCCTTTGGTATTTGGGATTCAAACTTTACCTTCCGCCTCAAGGTGATTAAACCCTTTATTGATTTTGTGCCTATCCCGAAAAAAACCATGTTTACCGTTTATGTGACAACGGGTTCAGCAGATCCATTAAGTATCCCTGTTTATAAGATCAGTTACAGCGGTTCTATTTCGGTTCCACAAAGCTGCAAAATTGGCACAGGTGACTTTTTAGAAATTAAGTTTGGGGAAATCCCAGCCTATGCCTTTAGTCAGGCGGGTCCTGGCAATAAACCCAACAATGTCAATAAACAGAGTCATACCTTAGCGATTCAATGTACCAATATTGATGCCCAAGCAATGCTGACACTTCGGCTTGAGGCTGAAAAAGCCACTGGAGATATGATGATCTCAGATAATCCAGATATTGGCTTTAAGATGTCAGATCAAAATGACAATGTGTTGTTGCCCAATAATATCAATAGTGTGATTCCATTTAATCTTAAACAACAGCCAGCAAATGTGACCATCAAAGCTTGGCCCGTCAGTATCACTGGAAATAAACCAGAAATTGGTCCGTTTAAGTCTAGAGGATATCTCAGAGTGGATTTTGATTAGGAGACAACAATGAAAAATAGAGCAAGATATATGGCTGCTGCCACAATAATATGTTGTTTAAATATTCATCAGCTCTCTCATGCTCAAAATACCAATGTAGAGCTAGGTCGGGTGAATATTGAGCTTTCAGGAATCGTGACGACAGCAACCTGTGGCGTATTAAGTTCTGAACAAGATAAATATATTCAGCTTGGAAGCGTTGCAAGCAAAGACTTACCCAATATTGGTAGTCAATCAAAACCAACCCCGATTCATTTTGAGATGAGTAACTGTCCGCCGAATGGATCTGTGACCATCACTTTTGAAGGGCCTCGAAATAACGAAAATGCTGAACTTTTAGCGCTCGATGCCTTAGCCAATAAAGCTGAAAATATTGCCATAGAAATCCGAGATCAAGATAAAAAAAGATTGCCTTTAGGCAAGAAAAGCGAAGCCTTTAGCACAGACATCAATGGCAATGTTTCGGCACTCTTTTATGCAAATTATATCGTGACCAAAGCACAAGCCCTCGCAGGGATTGCAAATGCAAATGCTCAGTTTTCTATTCAATATGATTGAGCATATATCACGATTTATTATTAACGGTTAATACGATTGAGTATTCAAACTTTTTAAAGCACAGGGTTAGGAACTCATCCTTTTCATTTGAATGGCATAAAAAATAGCGGAGGACTTTATCTATTTTCATCATTCAAATTCCCACATTGCTTTAAAGAAAAATGAAGACCTCACACATAACGACAAATCTTTGATTACTTTAAATAAAAAATAAATACACAGAAACATCAAATGAATATTGGGAGAATTCATGAAAACTTTTTTTAAAATAAAAAGTGTTAATAAAGGAATGGCACTTTTATTAGACGATTTCTGTAAAAAAAAAGGCTTAGATGTTTCAAGCGATGCTGAATATCCACTCAATGATCACCTACCGTTTGGCGAATGGCTCAAAAGAATAAAACAAATCAACAAACAATATCCCCAAGTGGGTATTGGATTAGACATCGGTGCTTTGGTTCAGCCCAAACATATCGGCATCGTGGCTTATATGGCTCAGTCGAGTGATACATTATTTGATTATATTGAAATACTGTCTCAATACGAAAAGCTTTGGTTTAATTATATTCCCAAAAAAGTGCTTATTGAGGAAAACCACTTTTCAATCTCATGGGATAAACCTGCATATTTACAAGTGGGTTTATATCTAGAAGAAACCACCATCGTTGAAGAAATACAAGTGTCTAGCCTTTTTCACCACTTACAACAACTGACCGATTCAGATGCAAGTGTTTTTCATTGTCTAGAACTTGCCATACCCAAACCCAATGACACAAAAAAATACCAACAACTGTTCAATTGCCCGATTAAATTTAATACAAAGCAAACTCGGATTGTCATACCGAATTCTTTATTGGAAACTAAATTAAAATATTATGACCCTATTCTTTTAGAAATATTGTTGAATCATGCCAACATATTACTCAGTAAAATGCCTCAGGAGGATTCTTTCTTAGAATTGGTTAATCTGAGTATGCTACAAGCACTTGAAAATAATAATGTGCAAATTCACTCTATTGCCAAATCATTAAATATTTCTGCGAGAGCACTGCAAAAATATTTAAAAAATAAAGACCTTTCATTTAAAGAAATACTCAGTAATATTCGTCAAAATCTAGCCAAGAAATATCTGCAAAATCAAAACTTATCCATCACAAAAGTTGCCTTTTTACTTGCCTATAAGGACCAAACCTCATTTAATCGTGCTTTTAAAGCTTGGAATGGCGTTTCTCCTTCTACGTGGAGAAAGCAAAATATCAATAAAAAATTAGATGTAAATGAAAAGCATACTGTAAATGAAAGCTTTGAAACGGAGCTCAGTACACCTGATGTTCAACTCAGCTAAAATAAGCCAAATCTCGCTCAAATAACCTAGAACATCCAACTTAAGTTATTGTTTTCTTTTTATAGACTGGCATGATGAAAGCAAAAGTCCATACATAAAAAACAAACTTTGTAGTGTTGGTTTTCCCCTTAACCTACAAAGTTTGCTGCTTGTTCTGCGCTGTTTAATGATGATTTAATCCAAATGGACGGCCATACGCTTCGCGGTTTTATTCTTGCGTGTCACCATCAGACCACAAATCACCACAATGGAGGTTACCCCTAAAGACAAAGTCGTTTCATAACTATATTGAGGCGATAAAAACATATAGCCCAATACACTCATAATCACCACGATGACAAACCACGTCAGCCAAGGAAATAACCACATTTTAAAGGTCACTTGAGCGCCTATTTTTTCCAGTTTAGCTCTTGAGCGTAGTTGTGACACAGCAATGACTAAATAAACCACCAAGGCAATTGAACCCGTTGTTGAAAGTAAAAATCCAAAAACTTGCCCTGGGAACATATAATTCACGGCGCAACAAATCAGTCCAACAAAGGTTGAAGCAAACACTGCGATCGTTGGTACACCTGCATCATTAATTTTAGTCACAACTTTCGGTGCTTCTTGACGTGCACCCAATGCAAACAGCATCCGTGAAGAGGTATATACAGCCGCATTCATACAACTTGCCACCGCGATAAACACCACCATGTCCATAATCAATTTGGTTTGCGGCACATTGAGGCTGACCAAGACATACTGAAATGTCCCTAATTTTTGTAAATCAGGCGAATGCCAATCGACTAAAGCCACTGCTAGAAAAATCGAAACAACAAAGAATAAAATAATACGATACAGCACTAAATTGGTAGCACGTTTAATTTTCTCTTGTGGATTTTTAGACTCTGCCGCTGCAATCGACAGAATTTCAACACCAAAAAATGAAAACGCCGAAATTAAAATAGCCGAAAGAACGCCACCCATGCCATGCGGCATAAAACCGCCATTTGAAAATAAATGCCCCACACCACTAACATCACGAGCCAAAGGCCAAAGCCCAAATACAGCCGATGCACCAATCACAATAAACAGCAGTATCGCAACCACTTTAATTAAAGCAAACCAAAACTCAAACTCACCAAAACTTTTAGTACTAAAGAAATTGGCTAAACTGAGTAAAATAATAAAAGCAAAAGCATAAATAGCACTAGAAACTTGAGGAAACCACGCATGTAAAATTTCCGCACCAGCAATTGCTTCGATGGGAATCACTAAAACCCAAAACCACCAATACAACCAGCCCACAGTAAAGCCTGCCCAAGGCCCAATTGCTTTACGCGCATAAGTGGAAAATGAACCTGTATCTGGTTGTGCAACGGCCATTTCACCGAGCATACGCATCACCAGAAAAACGATAATACTGGTAATAATATAAGCCAGTACAGCCGCAGGACCTGCTTTGGCAATTGCAGCTGAAGAGCCGACAAATAAACCTGCACCAATAACGCCACCGATACTAATCATCGTGATATGTCGGTTGGAAAGTCCTTCACCTAATTTTGTTGTTTTAACACCATTCATATTTTATTCCTTAAAAATACTTTTAAAATCGTGATTTACATTATTAAATCCTTATTCAAAAGAGAGAAAATCGATGATCTTCCCTCTATACACAAAAAATTAATTTAAAGTAGGCATTGAAAACTGCTTGGCTTCACGAACGTGTGTAGATGGCCAACGTTGGGTAATGGTTTTACGGCGCGTATAAAAACGTACTCCATCTGGCCCATAAGCATACAAGTCACCAAATAACGAACGCTTCCAGCCACCAAAACTATGATATGCAACAGGTACGGGCAATGGCACATTTACACCGACCATTCCCACTTGGATATGATGGGTAAAATAGCGTGCGGCTTCCCCATCACGGGTATAAATACAGGTACCATTTCCATACTCATGATCATTGATTAACTGCATCGCTTGTTGCATGGTTTCTACACGAATCACCTGTAAAACAGGACCAAAAATTTCTTGCTGATAACTGGTCATGTCTGATGAAACCTGATCAATTAGCGTCGGGCCAACAAAAAATCCAGTTTCATAGCCGATAGGTTTGGCATCACGACCATCGACAACAATTTTAGCACCTTGCTGTTCAGCACTTTGGATAAAAGCTTGAACTTTATCTTTATGTGCTTGAGAAATGAGCGGTCCAAAGTCATTTTGTTGATTTGCATAATGACCAAACTTGAGTTGTTGCATTTCTTGGCTAAGTTTTTCAATCACCAGATCAGCAATTTCATCGCCAATTGCCACTGCAACAGACAAAGCCATACAGCGTTCACCAGATGAACCAAAAGCTGCACCTAATAATGAGTTCACCACATTATCGATATCTGCATCAGGCATAATAATGGCATGATTTTTTGCGCCACCTAAGGCCTGACAGCGTTTGCCTGCCGAGGTTGCTGTGCGATAAATATATTCAGCAATCGGGGTTGAACCAACAAAGCTAATCGCTTGAATATTTGGATGATGTAATAAGGCATCCACTGCTTGTTTATCACCATTGATGACGTTAAACACACCATCGGGTAAACCTGCCTGTTGAAGTAATTCTGCCAAATATAATGCTGCTGATGGGGTTTTTTCAGAGGGTTTTAAAATAAAGCAGTTCCCGCAAACAATCGCCATTGGAAACATCCACAATGGAACCATCGCTGGAAAATTAAATGGTGTAATCCCAGCAACCACGCCTAAAGGTTGAAATTCGCTCCATGAATCAATATCTGGGCCAACATTTTTTGAGTATTCACCTTTTAAAAACTCAGGTGCACCACATGCATACTCAACATTTTCAATTCCGCGTTGTAACTCGCCCTGTGCATCATGACAAATTTTTCCATGTTCTTGTCCAATCAACTCACAAAGTTTTTCAGCATTCTCTTCTAGCAGTTGTTTAAACTTAAACATCACTCGTGCACGTTTAATCACAGGGGTATCACGCCATGCTGGAAAAGCCTGTTGTGCAATATGAACCACCTGATTGACCAATGCAGTATCGGCAAGCGCAACTTCTTTGCTGATCTTGCCTGTTGCTGGATGGTATACAGCTAGTGTTCTTGAGGTCTTGGTTACAAGTCCCCCTTGAATAAAATGCCCAACCAGCGTGATCGCTTGTACTGCTTCAGCTGTCTCAGTATTAGACAACTCGCCACCACTAAAATTTTCTAAATTGTTCATTACCTTTCCTTGTCTATTTGTTCCGTGTTTATTTGATTAGGGACTCATCCTATTTATTTCACTTGATAAAGTGCCTCGCCTACAGCATTCATTAAACGGGTTAATTGTGCTTCTGTGGTGTTAAACATTGGGCCAAACTGAAGGGTATCGCCGCCAAAACGCACATAGAAACCTGCTTTCCACAGTTTCATTCCAATTTCAAAACCTCGAATCGTGGCATCACCATCACGCGGTGCCAATTGCAAGGCACCAATCAATCCGCAGTTACGAATGTCGACAATATGAGGTGAACCTTTTAATTCATGGACAAGCTTTTCAAAACTTGGTGCTAAGTCAGCAGATTGAGAAATTAAATTTTCTTGTTCAAGTACATTCAGCGTTGCTAGAGCAGCGGCACAGGCAACAGGATGGGCCGAATAGGTATAGCCATGGGTGAATTCAATCGCATGTTCAGGTAGATCTTGCTGCATAAATGCATTGTAAATTTCACGGCTTGCCACCACCCCACCTAACGGAATTGCGCCATTGCTAATCTGTTTAGCAAAGGTCAAAAGGTCTGGTGTAACCCCAAAATATTCTGCCGCAGTCCATTTACCGATACGCCCAAAGCCAGTAATCACCTCATCAAAAATCAGTAAAATATCGTGTTGGTCACAAATTTCTCTCAAGCGTTGTAAATAACCAACTGGTGGCACGATACAGCCTGCTGAACCTGAAATAGGCTCTACAATCACTGCTGCAATATTAGAAGCATCATGTAATTCAATCAGCTTGAGCATTTCATCTGCCAGCTCAACCCCACCCGTCTCTGCACAGCCTTTGCTAAAACTTAAATGCGCTTGCAAAGTATGAGGCAAATGATCCACATCCATCAATTGACCAAACATTTTACGATTTCCGCCAATACCGCCTAGACTGGTCCCTGCGACGTTTACACCATGATAGCCACGCGCTCGTCCAATCAATTTGGTTTTGCTTGGTTTACCTTGAATGCGCCAATATGCGCGTGCCATCTTGATCGCAGTGTCCGCAGATTCAGAACCTGAATCGGTAAAAAAGACATGTTGCAGTTTTTCCGGCATCAGCTGAACAATTTTTTCAGCCAATTGAAAAGATAAAGGATGTCCAAATTGGAATGCGGGTGAATAGTCCAGTTTTGCCAATTGCTTACTCACAGCCTGTTGGATTTCAGGTCGTGTATGCCCTGCACCACACGTCCATAGCCCTGACAATGAGTCATAAATCTCACGTCCAGTACTGTCAATTAAATACGATCCTTTTGCACCCACGATCATGCGTGGATCTTTATGGAAATTACGATTTGCAGAAAATGGCATCCAATGGGCTTGATAATTTAAATTCATCTGCTCATTTGACTGACTGGCTTCCAATGCGTCATCGCGGTCATTTGATGTATCGATATCAAACATAAGTACTCTTCTTGTTTTGTGGTTATCTCTTGAGTGTACAAAGCACAATAGTTTTGATAAATTCAAAATATCTTGAGTTTAGATATAAAAAAGCAAAACTAAATGAAACCTAAAAAATTAAACCAAGTCACTGATTTTGATATAAAATTACTTAAAATATTTAAAACAGTCTGTGATTGTCACAGCTTCACTGCTGCCGAAAGTATCCTAGGGATTAGTCGTTCTGCGATTAGTTTGCATATGAGTGATCTGGAAAATCGCTTAGGGATTCGGCTCTGTCAGCGCGGTCGAGCAGGCTTTTCCATCACCGATGAAGGTCGGGAAGTTTTAGAATATATTGAGGTACTGACTGCATCGATTGAGGACTTTCGTGCCAAAATCAATCAAATGCATAATCAGCTCAAAGGTGAATTTAATATTGGTATTATTAATAACTTAGTCACAATGCCCAGTGCTTATATCACCAACACATTGGCACAGCTTGCGGAAGAAAATACTGAGGTGGTTATTAATATTAGTATGAGCACACTGTCAGATATTGAGTGTCGTGTTTTGGACAATCGATTACACGCTGGCGCGATTCCTTTGGTGAGCCCATTATCAGGTCTAGATTATTTTCATTTATATAACGAAGAATCTTCACTCTATTGTGGGCAAAACCACCCACTCTTTCAGCATTTAGGTAAAATAAGTTTAGATGACTTAAAACAATGCAATACGGTTCTTCCGAATTATGCCATTACCCCCGATGCAATGAAGTTGCATCAACGATTGAACTGTTCAGCGACTGCAAGTGACAGAGAAGGTATCGCATTTCTGATTCTTTCAGGAAAATTTATGGGGTTTTTACCCGATCATTATGCGAAAAAATGGGTCCAAGATGGTTTGATGCAACCGATTTTACAAGAGAGAATGCATTATAGTACACCGATATGTCTGATTACACATAAAGGAAAAAACTATAATATTATCTTAAAAACCTTTATGGATATATTAAAGAAAACCGTTCAACCGATAAAATAATATACAAAAATTTAAAAACAGTTTAAAAATTCGATTATTTTTAATACGAATTAAAATATAATCCAACCAAAATAATCAGATTATATTTTAACTTATCACACAACATAACTTTTAATTTATGTTATTTATTTCACAAATTAATTGGCTTAATAATAATCTACCACCAATATTTTATGCTGATCACTTTCCAAATCTTGAATTTTTAAATGGGCCATGCTATTGGCTTTTTTATCAACTAAGCTATTGAAATTAAAGCTATCTATTGTGGTGGTTTTTCTCAACACATCAATCGTATTATCAATCGCTTTGCAATTAGAATTATTAGAATTCTTTTCACATGTAAATTCTACAATCTGCCCTTGAAAATGAATCTCCTCTGCATAAGTGGCTAAACTTAAACTCGATATCGTTGTAAATGTTATTAATAAAAAGGATAGTTTTTTATTTAACTCCATCTCATTCCCCTCTAAAGAAATGGTGTAGTTAATTAATTACATAACCTTATTATTAATACAAGATTTTCCAAGCAATAAATAAAAAAATAATTTTAAAAAATATGATTTACGTCAATTAATCATATTCAATTGTGACGGTTGCCATAGCTCGTACTTTTCCGGGCATCACTTTGGTTGCAGTCTGATAGTAACGCGCAGTCATTGGCACATTGTATTGAATATTATCATTTGACTTTAACGTGCCTAATTCAAGCTTGTCATTTTTAGCAATCACTTTATTCGAATTTTTATATTGTGAAAGCAATTGTACGCCAACACCTGATGCATTACTTCCCGCAGCAGCATTGTTGGTAATGACATTTGTAGTATTGGTCACAGCATCATAATCAAAGCTTAGGCTAATTTTATTGCTGTCTTCATAACCCGTTGGGTTTTTTCCACCATTACATAAGATGTTCAAATCAAATGCTTGCTCACCTTGAGTTGAGCCGACACCTTTAAAATCAACCTTGTTTACAGTTGGCAGTGTCACTGTTTTATTAATATTGCCTTGGATTTCACATGATGAAGACGCAATAGTAATCGCATTACCATATACTGTACTGGTTAAAAAAGGCTGATTTGGATAACCAATCACATTATAGCGACTATACTGTCCAGGAACCAATGCCCCTGATCCTGTGGAAGGCGCAGTTTTAACAATCTCTACAACAAAATATCCAGGCGATAAACGATAAGTCGTATTTCGAGATAAACTTCTGGTATAAGGGTAATAACCTGAAAAGTTAGAGTTATCTGCCGCTTCGCGGTATAAACGAATACCAATCCCTTCAATATTGGTACTATAGATAGAATTACCTGATGGGCTTATAGGGTATCTCTGCTGCAATACTGCCTCAATTGTGCCCGCTGAATAATCACAAGAATAAGTAGATCCATTCGATGAAATTGGAAATGTCGCTTTACGTAAAATAGTTCCAACAGCATCACTCGGTCTCACCACAACACGACCAACAGACATGCTTACATCTTGCGGGGTAAATCCACGCTGAGGTACACAAGCTGCGTATGCGCCCGAACTCACAGTCCCAGCAATGAGCAAGAGAATACGATTTAAAACTTTAACGTTCATTGACATACACCTTCCGCCATAATCATATTTTGCTTTTTGTCTGCTGCTTGTGCAGAAACATCATATTGAATTCGACATTGTTCGTTGGCATTTTCGCCCCATTTCACTGTAACCGAGTCTGCTGTAGTATTGGTTCTTAAATAAACCATACTACCTTGCGCAACCATTCCAATATTTTCACCTTTTGTATCAAATACTTCTGCTGCAAAAGGTAAAGTTTCACCATTTTGTTTTTTACTACGAATATAAATTGCTTTACCAATTTTCGTTGCAAAACTCACTTGTGAAATTGAACCTGCATAGGGTGCGATACGCTGACTTGTACCATCTAACTCTACATCTGTCGACATGCCTTGAGGGTCAAGGGTAATGTCATTTAAACGATATGGTGTTACATATGGAATCACCGCATAACCAGATTTATTAATACTTAAACCTGTCGCATTATTCACTTTAGCACCAGCAGCTTCAGGTGCATACACCAAGACCATGGTTTGCCCCTGATCTGGTCCAAACAAGACACCTTCAGGATGAGCAACAATATTACCACGTGCAGTCAACATTGCTTGCTGATAACCGTCAGCCGCACTGAATGATCCACCAACAGTCGCGTAGTTGGTGCGATACTGAGCATTTAAATTGGCACTCGGATTATCACCATAGCGCGTCGATACAGATGTACCATAGTTAAAACGATCACCAACCACACCGCTCACACCGACAGTCGCATTATCTTGCGTCATAATCGAGTTAAGGTTTGCTGAGCTTTTCTTAAATGAAAGTGGTAAAGACATGGTCAGCATATACTCAGTATCACTATTGCTGATACTTGTGGCATTGTTTTCAACAATACGTTTAATTGCCGACAAACCATAAGTCAAACCACGATAGCTGTTGCTATAACCGACTTGATATTGACGGGTTGTTTCCTGACGATTCCAGTAATCTACCCACGAACCTGTTGCATAAATGTTGCCAAAATCACGTGGTAAACCCTGATTCAGGGTGATCTGAAATTCACTGCGCTGTTTACCTACATGAACTGAACTAATACCTTTATTGTCGAGGTCTTGTACCAATATCGCATCACGTAACTTGTAAAAGTTTTCTGTAGAATAGCGATATGCAGCCAAAGTCAAATTGGTATCTGTTGGGGTAATTAATTTACTATAGCTAATTCGGAAACTTTGCCCACTTTCACTTTTACGACGTTCAAAATCTGCTTGTGAATGCGTCACATCGAGAGCAATTGCACCAATCGGTGTTGCAAAAGCACTGCCCAATGTCACTGCTGAATAGTCTTCTGAGAACTGCACACCACCATAAGCCGTGATCGAGTTATTAATACCGCGTTGATACTTCCCTTGTACAATAAAAGGATCTAGATCTATATCTTTATCGCGGAATTGACCCATTGACACAGAATAACGGCTCATTCCTGGACGTAGCATTTGTACAACAGAGGCGTAAGGAATTGAATAGCGTTGAATCTCACCATTGGCTTCTAAAATAGAAACTTCCAGTTCACCACCAAACCCTGTCGGATAAAGGTCATTGATTTCAAAACTCCCCGGTGCAACGGTTGTTTGATAAATCAATTGACCTTGCTGACGTACTTCAACCTTAGCATTGGTTTTTGCATTTCCGCGAATACGGGGTGCATAACCAATCATACTGTTGGGTAACATGCGGTCATCACTAGAAAAATCGAAACCACGATAGCCAAATGAATCAAAGATTTCACCATCGGTAAAGCTTTCACCTAAAGTCAACACGCCACGGTATTGCGGGAAAGCGCGTTGTACATAGGTGCTAATCGCATCATAACTCGATTTAGATTGATTATCTGTAGTCGTGCGGTCTTGCCATTGCCATTGACCATTATGGCGCAATTGCCAACCTGCCAAATTTGCACCAGCGGTTACCGAAGTAAACGCATTTGTGGTTTCTTCCCCACCTTGGATTTTATTAAATGTTTTATATGCACTGGCATTATAAGAAAGAAATGCAGCATTGATCCCACGATCCCAAACACTTGGGTCGACATAGCCTTGCGCATTTTTTTGCATCGCAACTTGCGGAATCGAAATATCGACACGTAAGCGTGAAGTATCAAATTCATAAAAAGAATCTTCAACCCACTGTTCGATTTTCTGACAACCTGTCAAAGCAAAGCTTTCGCCTTTTTTTAACACCTCTGCTTTAACGCCATATTCTAATAATTGGTTTGAGCTAAAGCAGGTAAAAGCATTTTGATTATTTTCAGTTGCTTTAAACACCATACGGTGTTTACCAAACCAGTTACCATTGACATAAATATCCACATTATAGTCACCTGGTAACACAGGATTGCCATATTTAAAGCGATTTACATCTATCTTTTTGGCATCGCCAATTAAAAAAGCCGAATCAAATTCTGCTTCTGCAGCAGTCGGAGACTTTTCAGCCTCTTTTAAGTCAGTTTCAGATGCATTAACTAAAGCAGGAATGCTGAGCGTAATAACCCCACAAGCCACATAGTAACTGATATGTCGCTTGATCCACTTGTAGCTTTGTTCATTTTTTTGCATAAAGAAGTCTGCCTATCAACAAATGAATAGGTTTTTTTACTCGCTTACTCTCAGATAAATGAAATGATTAAATCATCATTACGAAGGTGCTTTAAATTTCTTGTATTGAAGAAATTTAAAGACTTAATCAATCTATTAAAATTTAATATTTCGCTCTACACGACCACCATAATCATTGATTGTGGTAAAGGTCATCTTAGCGACATTGGAATTTTTTAAACTCACCGTTCCATCAGAAAATGGTTTCAACATTAAACCTTGTGAAATCAAATCAACGCGTTTGCCTGATTGATCTTGCATAATAGAAGTCAAGGTAATATGAAATGGTGTTGGGTTTTTTACGGTTAACTGAGTACCGTTATTGCTCCACTGTAATTTTTCAGGTGCCAAAGCGACATCTTCTTTAAGTCCAGCTGGGCGATAAAAAAACTTTATACGCGATCGAATCGCAAGTTGTAAAAAGTTATCTGGTACAACATTCTGATCTTTCGCAGAAGGCTTTGGTGGGATATCGAGAATATTTAACCAAAATAGCGTTTCTTGAGTTTTACTTAACTCATTTGCATTCGGCAAACTGGTAATACGTAAAGACTGCCCTTTTTTTGCTTCCACACGCGATATAGGCGGTGTAATCATAAAAGGCGCTTTAGATTGATCTGGAGTAGATTTTGCATCTCCCTCATCAATCCATGCTTGAACCAATGCAGGATTATTTCCGTTATTACTTACCTGTAAAGTAATTTCACGTGCATCAGATGGATAGATGACACGAGTACCATGAATGATGATTTCAGCATTCGCTGCACCAAACGGAATTAAAAATGCGAGTAAACCTTTTTTAAGAAAGGAATGATTCAAGAACATAACGATTATCTCTATATCTAAAATAAAGTAAAAGAGCTAGGTTGCTAGACAACCTAGCTCCGTACCATTCAATAAAAAATTATTGATAGATAATAGTATATTGAACAGACGTTGTTACTTTACCAGCAGCAGATGCATCAGTTGCATAATATTCAGCATAGTAATTAAGATCAGCTGCACCTTTGTCCGCAACATCTACCCATTGAGAGTTAGTTTGCGCGCCAGAAGCACCAGCAGCAAGTACAGGAATGAATTGGTTATTTGAACCTAACAATTGAACTTGAACGTTTTTCGCGCCAGTTGCATCTGTGTTGTTTAAACGACCAGTACCAAAATCAACTGTTGAACCTGGTTCAAAATAAGTTGCAACTTTGCCTTCAGAGCAGTTAGCCAAGTTGATTGTGAATGGCGTACGACCCGCGATATCACCAGTTTTAGCAAGAGTTTGCTTAGAAACTGTTGGAAGCGTTACTGTGAAATCTTTACCTTGTGGAGTCACGATATCACAAGTTTTGTCAGTTACTAAACCGTTGATTGTGATTGTACCATCTGCTGCGAAAGCGCTAGACATTGCTAAAATTGAAACTGATGTTGCTAAAAAAATATTTTTCATACCAAGTATCCTATACAGACAAAAAAAATGATTCGTTTTGGTCGATGGGTATTATGCACACTGAGACAAAAATGTAAACAAAGTCACACTTTCTATAATGAATAGATACAAGCGTATATAAATTCGTATTTTTTGAGAAAAATATTTTTATTATATATTTCAATATATTAAATATTTATTACATTCATATTTCAGTTTTATTTAAAGTATTTTTTTTTGTAAATTTTTTACATAAAAACAAAATTCACATTATTTCACCTTAAATTTTGAATTAGTCACGTGCAGATAAACCATCACTCTATGTCATTTGATCAGGAAATTTGCTGTGTGTTTTTGGAAATTTAGGCAAGAAAACGGCGATATCACAACTCACCTCCATCCCATTACAAAGTCCAAAGATCAAGGATTAGCCATGCTTTAGCTACTATTTTACTAACGGATATTTGGCTTAAATTTAGAATTTCCACTAACCAACATTTGCCAAAAGATACTCTCAAGACAATTAATAATTATATTTACATATGAGTTTAAGGAATAAATATTTTATTTTTCTTTACAATATTCAATTTTTTTAATGTTAAAAATCATATAAATATTTTTTCCAATTAAAATGTGAAATAGTTAACATATTAATATGTGTTGTGTTTGAACCTATTTCTGAACAATCTATTCAGGACTACACCTCTTCACCTGTATTGTCTTTCTCACTTTATCTAGATAATCACCTACATCTACCACTGCCCAGATCAAGCCTTTAAACTTTTCCTCATTCAGAAATGTACTTGCTTCTGATGCCAAAGGAATATTTTTGCCATCTTCTGCAAGAATCTCCAAATGATCTGCAATTGCTTCTTTCGCATTGCTTAATGCTTCTTCAAAAGTATCTCCCGCAGAGAAACATCCCTGAATATCAGGAACAATCACGCCATAGGCTTCATCGTTTGAACCTTTTTCTACTGCAACTGTATATAACATACTCACCTCTTTTGGAGAAAATAAAGTCTAACTGTAATACCGCATTCTAGACCGCATACTTCAACATGCTTTTTAAAATGATAATTGGTCAATTTTTTATAGATAAGATACTGTAACTCAGCTCCATGCTAGTCAGATTTCTAAAAAAATAAATATTACCCCCTGTTTAAATAATAACGAATTTTTCTTTCCCAAATAAACTCCATTTTATTTACTTACACTCCCGACCCAACCAATTTAAACAAATCATGCGTTATTTTAATACTTTACCAATGGCTCAACACCAACATCTTTAAAATGATTTTTATCACTTTTCAATAAAACACAGAATAAAAAAATCACTATAATTTAAAGTTAAGCACCTTTAGCGTTCTGATGTTTAAAATATCATTTAGATATAAATCCAATCTATTTTAACAATAATTTTTCCAATTGATTCTATTTACATTAAATTAAACCAATTTAAAATTTAAAAAAAACAACCATTTTATACAAAAAAATAAAAGATTTACATCTTAAATAACACTACAACTTAATTTTAAAAAGTTTTTATCAAAAACACAAATATCCTAAATTTAATTTAAAAATCCAAAATATTTATTAGCAAGTATTTTAAATATTATTGTCTTACTGTTATAAAAAATCAGAATAAATTTTAAAACAATTAACCACAACATCAAACTTAAAAGTGCTTAACTTTTCATATCTAAAAGATTAATTAAAAAATTAATTTTTTAAATCTATAACATATGGACTAGAACCATATAAAAAAATGATTTTCTTTTCCTCATGTTCGATTTTGTAAATTTCATAATCAATCAATCCGTTTACAGAGCTAATCTCAATTTCATTCGCGTCATCAATAACTCTCGACTTATTATTTAGATAATATTTGAGTTGAACAACGAATATCTTATCCAGATTGCTCATTTGTTTTGCAACAACCAATCTACTTGTTTTAGCTTTGTTATTCATTTTAACGTTCATATTCATTTAATCCTCACCAATAGCATGGTCTGATGATTTTGAAAGTAGTCTTTGAATGACTGTTCTTGTAACCGAATACTGCTTAGCTAAAGAATAGACACTTTGCCCGTTTTTAAACTTTTCTAAAACTTCATCTTTCTGGGCCTTATTCAAAATTTCTGGTCGACCTACTTTGTTTATATTTTTATTACCAATCTTTCTATTCGATTGAAGTTTTCCATCGAAATCAGAACAGATTTTTAGAAAATGAAAAAAAATCTTTTTTATGTCTCCTTTAATTTCTTTCTTTGAAAATTCCAAACAGACTAAGCGAATTCCTTTTTTAAAAATAAAATTGACACTCGAATATATTTCTTTGAAATCACTTCCCAAAGAATCTATTCCATCTATTAATAAAAGATCTCCGCTTTCCAATGTATAGTTAATTAAGTTAATAAGTTTATGCCTAAATTCTAGGGGTATACCTATTTTCACCTGTTCAAATACAAGCCTATTTTTCGGTATTTCATAACCATACCCAAGAATATAGTCAGCATAATTAAATTCATCCATTGAGAATCCATCAATCCTGAAGTATGCATAAGTCCGCACAATAAGCCCTCTTCAAATAATAACATTTATATTCAGTATTCTTTAGAAAAACAAATATGTATAAAACATATAAATGATTTAAAACATAGAGAAACAATTACCCACCCTTATAATAAATAATTATTAAAATCCATATTTTAATTGAAAATTAAAACACGAATTAAGACCATAAAAGAATAGTCAAAAAACAAAAAAAAACAAATATTATGCCAATGCCAACATCTTTAAACATCCATACAAACTATTTTAATCTTGAGATATTTCACATAAAAAATGTATAATAAATAATAAAATACACTTGTATATGTATAATAATGAATTTTAAGAATGGGTTTTAATAAGGCAAAAGGTTCGCATATTTTTATAAAAAAACATAATTAAAGAGAGTTTTTATTTAATATCGATAAAAAAATAAACTATAAAATTATCATTTAATAAAGCCATGATAAAATCATTATCATGGCTTTATATCGTTAAAACTCAACATTTACCGTTATTGTGTCTGAATAATTACCAGCAGGCAGACTTGGTGAATTCGTATCCAGAACTTTTGCAGTAAAGGCAAAACCCTGTTGATTGGTATTATGCTGACCCGGGTTCGTTGTTGCTTGGAGACTTGACCAACGTTCATTGCCGATACTGCCCCAACGTTCCGTCGTTGCATTTTTATAAATCTCATAACTCAAATAATTGTTACCCGTTTCAGATTTCATTGCACGTTGATTACCAGTTTGTGGATATAGACCATTATCTAAACTGACATGATAAGGTGTTAATGCTGAGCAACGTACGCCTAGAGATGTTTGAACTGGCGTAAAGACATCTGCAAAAGGCGATGTTCCAAAATTAACCGCATTGGTAGAAATACGGCAATCTGCTGAAACGTCAATATATAAGTTTAATGTTGCATCACTCCCTGTACCCCAATTTTGATCTGTAAATAAACCTGGACGTCTAAAACCTGGGCTTTCAAAAAAGCTCCCTATCCCCACAAATGCAAGCTCAGGTACAGAATAATACCATTTGACTTTAAAAGATTTGTCCGCTGTATATCTCCCTGGAGAAACATTTTGCCCTGGATTAATTTTGGCATAAAATGGTAATGCACCATTAGGCCCAGTAAAGAAGTTAAGAAGTGAAAAAGTACTCATATCAATTTCTTTACCAACACCAATTGCTTTATTATTGGTGTCTAGATAACTCACTGTGAGACTTTCATCAGTGACACTATTTGTATAGTTTACTGGTATCTGATCGACCCGATACATTAAATAAGTGGTATTTAAAGCAGCCAAACTAAACCCTTCACACCTTAAACCAGCACTAAACTGATTAGATTGCGTCCCTTGCTCCGCCAATGTCATAGACGAAATCGTACCCATCGTCACATTACCACTTGAGGTAATAACACAAGCAGCTTGACTTTGAGCTATAATCAATATTAATCCAGAGAATAATAGACCTGCGGGTATTATTTTTTTTAAAGTAATCATGGTTGAGCCACCTCGCGACAAACAACCGATTTAATCATAACAATCTGTTGTTGCGCTTGTTTTAAATCCAACGAAAAGTTTGCTTCACATATGCGCTGATCTGACAGTTGCACTCGAATGCTATTCTCTGCACCGAGATCTTCAAGATAAGTAATCCCGTCCATCCCCACATAACTCGATTCTTGATCCGCACGATGTACCACTGCACCCACTGGAATCGCTTGCCCATTGCTTTGCACTAAATACACATTCGCCGCATAAGACTGTTTGATTGGGAAGCCAATCACCACACCTGAACCTCGTTTTGCCGCAATCCGATTTTCAACTTGGGTTGCATTAAAGTTTGAAGGTAAATCGATCGGGTTAATACTGTATTTAGCCGCGTAATAAGGCGTCACTGACGGTACAAATACATAGCCCTTGGCGTTACTACGACCGACCAAGCTGTTTTCATAATGCACTGGAACATCTGCAATTTTGTTGGTATCAATCAAAGCAAATGACTCGCCCAATCGATTGGCAACGAAAACATTGCCTGACATCAACACCACCGAACCTGACAGTCCAAACCAATAGTTGTAGTCATTGGCACCCGACATGCCGACATCGGTATTAAAATATTGGTTACGGTAGCTGACACGTGCCTGATTGTAGTCATCGCTGTTTTCATTAAAACGTCGACTTAAATCAACACCAACACCACCTGCCAACGGTGCACTACGGTTATAGTTGATATAAGCATAATCACCACTGGATTGTTGGCTATAACCTAGACTAGCAGTGGATCTGCTTTTGGAAAATGGAACCGATAACTGAAATGCTGCATTCCACTCTTTTTCTACAAAATCCCGATTGGCACTTAATGACACCGTTGCACCACGCATATAAGACGGGAGTATCGGTGCCCACGACAGGTTCATCAGTTTATTTTTAATGTCGCGGTTCTTGGTCTGGATATATGCCACCCCAAAAGTCCCTGATTTATCTGTGGCAAAATACGTGTTGGCAACCGAACTTTTATGATTGTTGGCTGAGGCCAAATTGCTATATTGCAAGCGTGAAAGATCATAATAATCCTGATCACGTTGGGTATGATTGAGACTAAATCCAAAGCGTTGCTGGTTATAGCTATAGCCTAAAGTATATTGATTTCCCTTGAGATTTTGGCTATTGATCCGATTAAATTCACGGTCTGCCCAACTTTGAGTTGCCGAACCACTTAACACCCCAAACTGATTCAACTTAAGCACTGAACCTAGTCCAGCCAACTGAATTGAATCTGAGAGCTCAACCCGCCCTTCAGCCGTAAGCCAATCGTTAATCCCATAACGTGCATCCGCCGAACCAGCAAACGTACCATATGCAAAGTTCTTAATCCCATAGTCTTCGCGGATCTGCCCCATAGACACCGAATAATCCAATAATCCCGGTTTAAGCAAAGTATTCGAAATATAAAATGGTATAGAGGTTGCCACCTGACGGCCAACACTATCTGTGGTGACAATCACCGCCTCGCCTTTACCATTAACAAACGGAACATTATTCAAAATAAAAGGACCAGATTGCACATCGGTTGAATTGGCTTTCTGTCCATTAATCAACAAATCTACGGTGCTCGGTAAAGCCGCTTGTCCTTTAAACTGAGGTAAAGGATAAGTAATCAAATCTGGACGGGTACCAAAATTACGTTGCAACTGTAATCCACCTAAACGCACTGAGCTTCCCCAAGCGTTTTTACTTCCTGTAATCACATCGCCTGCTAAAAATGAAATCACACTGACCGGATCATCATATTGCCAAGTCGTATCATAGCGACGATAACCATCACTGTTCCGATTGGATGACTCAAAATTAGTTTTGCTATAAACCCCTGAATTTCTCAGTACCCCATAAGGGGAGAAAAAGCGTTGTTCTGTAAAGAGTGTACTGCTATAGCCACCATTCTCTGGGCGGTAGGTATAAAAGTCATAGTTATTTAATAAACCAATACCCGACTGCGCTGTTTCAGGTTGATACCAAGAATCCAAACCGCGTATCTGCACCGGCATCCAGCTGGCAGGAAGATCTAGACTAAAATACTGTTGCGCTGAATTGTACTCATACTTCAATTCGGGAATCTGATTGAGGCTGACCCAATCCAAGGCCTTGCCCAAAAAGCCTAAAGTAAATACATCCAGATCGGTCAGGTTTTTTTCTGACTGTTGCTGCAGTGCATCCGCAGGCAGCTTAATCTGTAACTCATCCAGTTTCGATTGCTGGATAAAGTAATGATCACCTTTGACAATGACCGGTATCACTTGTCGCGTCGAATATTGATTGATCACCAAGTCCAGATAGAGCTTAAATAAGCTATTCACTTCTGAAACATCTCGTGGTGGCGGTGGCAAACCATTTGCATAGACATTGCAGCTCAGCAATGGAATATTCGCAACCAATATCAATGTCAGGCTTTTGCATAAAAAAGAAGGGGTGTGTAACCCTGATAAATAACCCATTTACCCCCCTCCTTCTTTTTTAATCTCAACCAATTCTTGCTTCACCCCTGAACTGTCAACGCCATACAAACTGGTTTGACCACTCAGGCTGTTGAGTAGTTTGTTGTCTAAATCAAACTTCATGGTGCTGTTTGCCAACACATAACCAAAGGCAGTTTTGCCAAAAGCCATTTGCTCTGAAGTCGGGGTTAATTTAATTCCTGAAAGCCGTGAAAATTTTGAACCAGTATTTTTAATATAAAGTTCAGGTTTGCCCTGTTCATTATTCTTGACCCACCAACTTAATATCGGTTTAGCCAAAGGATTTTTCGCATTGGTTTTTTGTGAAACTTCAGTTAAACCACTACCAAGTCCTTTGCCATAGCTAAACAAGGGAATGGAATAACGCATCTGAAAGCTGACTGTCGATGCATCTTTTTCATCTTCTGGATTGAGCTTGATCGGCAGTTCATCAACAATAATTCGATAGGCAAGTTCTTTTGCATCAGGTACAGCAGCTGAGCGAGTCAAACGCAACATATGCTTTTCACCCGCCTTGATCTTCGCTACGGGCGGACTTGGAATAACCTCAGTTTGCTCCGCATAAGCATCTTGCTGATGATTCTGATCCCATTTAAATACCCGAATCTGTACCATGGCATCAGAGTTACCGGTATTTTGTAGCCATACCGCAGAGGCTTTTTCATTTTCTTCAATTTTTGGATAAATTGGCCAGATTAAAAATGTAGCCTGTGCGAATACCGGTGAAGTGATCATCAATATCGCGGCCGCAGAGAAAGTCCTGCCCGACCATATTTTCATTTTATTTAAGCTCATAGAATCACCATGTAATCGTAATTGCGACCGTATCTTTATACAGGCCAGCTGATCGTGGTTGATTGTTATTATTCAAGTCTGCAACAGCATAAACTGCAAAACCCAGTACGGTGTTCAAAGTAGTGGTTGGTGTCAGTGAGTAACTACTCCCACTGGCATATTCACCTTGCAAACTACTGTCCTGATAAAGCTGATAAGGTACAAATTCATTCTGCTGGGCATGTTTCATCCGTCGAAAGTTATTTGAAAAGTGATCACCACCATTCAACATCACCTTTACCGGTAGCCGTGCAGTACATTGGATATTCCAGCTTTGCGCAGTATTGATGACGGATCCTTTTAACTGCCCCTGCGCCACAACAGGATGACGACCAAAATCAAGTAACTGTTCGACATTGCTGAGTTTGCACCCATTTTCAATGGTCGCCTGAACTTTAAAACTTGCCGAAGTTACAGGATCAACAGCAAACCCACTTTGAACAATCGAAATCAGCAGAACACTTAAACCTATTTTTTTCATGATTTTGTTCTTTAAAATTCAATGGTAATTGGAATAGTGTCGGTATATTGTCCAAGTGAGACTGACCGACCATTATTAACAGTTTGCCCCATGAGATTAAGCGTTTGCGGCTGACCATTATTGGTCAAAGTAATGATTTGATTAGGCCTTAACGCTTCGCGAGCAGTTCCATATAAGATGTTGTAGGCAAGGAAATCTGTGCCATTACTGATCGCACGAAAATAATTTGCGCCAAAAGGTGCTGGTACCTTACTGTCATGTTGCCCCGCACCAAAGGTAACTTTTATTGGAGCATTGCCAGGGCATTGAATGGTCAAACCTGATGTAGAACCCTGACTTAAACTGGTCTCTATCACCTGATTAAATGCAGCTGTGGTTTCTCCAAAGTCTAGCTGCCCGAAATTCAAGCCATTGGTTCCGTTATTCACGGTCTCATTGTTGATCTTGCAGGATGGCTCTAATTCAAGTTGAACATTTAACTTAGCGGCCAATTGCCCAGCACTGGTGAGCGATGAAACAATGCTACAAAGTAGCAATCCGACGCATTGTTTAAGTAACAGGTGCATACGTTCCTCCCTAAAACAGGCTTGTTCAACAACAAACCTGTTTACTGTTACGTATACTGATTAGAAATTAACAGTCACCAATAAAGTGTCTGTATAATCACCCTGTGCTTTTGCAGTGCCAGTGTTCGCAGCAATTGCACCAAAAATTGGAACTTCTTGAGCTACACCTGCTGCAGCAGTGAAAGGCTGAGCTGTATTAATCACATATGGATTGGTACGTGCTGCATCACGGTAAACGTTATAGTTTACTAGGTCGGCAGCAGTTGTATGTTTAAGACTACGATCAGCGCGTTGACCGCCATCAATTGCAACCGTAAAGTCAACAGGGTTTGCACCATCACATTCTACAGCGAGATGACCACCTGTCGCTGTAGAAGCAACTTGTCCAGTCAAAACGTTGGTCCAAGTACCAGAAGTTTTACCGAAATCTAATGTACCAAATTGGTTCATATTTCCAGTAACAGTAGAACCTTCAACAGTACAACCTGTCGAAACATTCAGCTTGACATCAACCTGACCCGTCACTGCTGCTTGTGTAGTCGCGATATACCCTGTACCCAATAAAATAGTAAGGGTTAGTTTTGTAAAAATATTCATATTAAATCCCATGATATGTATTATTTATTAACTTTTACACAAGAAGTGTGAAAGCATCTACATAATTGCATGTGATAAATATGCGTTCAATAAATACACTAAAAAACACCATCAATTAAATATAAGTTTTTATATTTTAAAATAAATTTTCAAATCAATATGAATTAAATTACACCAAAGATTTAAACATATAAAAACACTAAAATAATTAAGATTATTATAGATATATGCTTGTATCTAATTAACTACAAAACCAAGATTTACAAAAATAATGAGCAAAAAAAACCCATTCAATTTTTAGGGGGAGAATGGGCGACGATATGGCATTATAAAATGCTGATCGAAAACTTTTAATTGACAAAAAAGATAAAATTCGTCAATTTAAATTTCAATAATTCAACTTAAATATAATTTTATAAAAAATCATCTCCTTCTTGTACTTCCAATACATTTTGTTCTTCCACTCTCAGCGAAATATGCAAACCTAATACAGCAACAGCATTATAAATAAAATCACTTTCCATAATATCTAAGTAAAAATGACTTTCCCTGCTCACTTCCTCATAAAGCCATGTGAGGTCATTTCGATTATCTTGCATACAACTCTGTTTAAAATCACCCAATTCACAATCAATCTCTTTCCTCAGCATTCGAATAAAATGCTGACGAGATGCCTGATTATTTACTGCATAAAAAAAATGAGAGTTTTCACCCATTCCTTTATGAAAAATCATTTCATAGATCTTTATCATACACACCCACTATTTATGAGTAGAGTTGTTTATCGCTCAATAGGTTGATGAAAAATTTTCCATTTCAAATTCGTGGGTATTATTTATCACCAAATTTATAATATTTCAAAGTTAAGCATTTAATTTCACTGAATTAAATACACAACAAACATAAATCAAGTGTATAATTATTATGAAATTATTTACTAGCAACAATCTATTGATCGTCGGTGTTTTGAGTCAATATCTATCCTATTCCATCAAAATAAAAATATGTTATTCCATGAAAAAAATTAAGACCAATTGTAAATTAAATAAAAGAAACCTTTGTTTATCTATATTCCAGATAAACCAAAATAAAAATACAAAACAATAGGTTAAATTTATATTTTTCGAGAACCCAATCATATAAAATAAAACACCATCATCCCATAAATAAAAAATCACTATAAATAATAAAAAATAATAATTATTATGTGATCTTTATTTTTCAATATGCTTAACAATAAAAACAAAAATATAAAACTCTTCAAAAATTATCATAAAAAATTCAAACAAACATTCACTAGATCAATCTTGTTTTTTAAAATAATAAATACTCACATAGAATAATTAACAAAAGCATAAAAAAATTCTTAATTTCATCTTTAAAAATCAAAAAATCAATATCGATTAGAATTCTATTTCCCTAAAAAAATTGATAAAATCAGGTTTTAAACCACCCACTTAAATATTTAACAATGAAATATAAGATTTAAAAATGGAACAATCGTACTGTTTTTATATCTAAAAACCACATAAAAACATTTTAATAATTCACCAAAATTATTGACAATTAAATACAACCAGATCATAAATCTGAAGTTGAGATAACAAATTGGACAGAAGATTTTATTTTAAAAAAAGATGAAATCGGAATTTATTTTCAAAATTTTTATGGCGATGATTCTTGGTTTTCATTTGAATTATATCCATTTGAGAAGCAAAATAAATCTGATTTAAAGAGATTAAAAAACTTAATGGATCAGTTAAGCGCATATTCTTTTTAAATCAAATCATGAGTCTGAAATATGTTTAAACGTAATCTCAGAGATATAAAAGATCAAATCATTTTACTAAGATTGTTAATCAGTCATCTGTAAGCTGCGTGTACATTATCCATCAATTTGATTTACAAATGTTCTCATGATGAAGTAGATCAAGCATTAAAATTGATAAGAATAAAATTTTTACCCATTCGTTCACGTCCATAGATGAAAAAATGAGCATGGAGAGTGAGTCAGATTGGTATTGGACGTTCCTCTCGCGTTGGGAAAAGACGAGGATGAGGGCGCTTTTGTGTTGATCTATACTTTTAAAAAGAACTCATAAAAGAAGCCTATTCAAAATATCACGTTAAAAATCTTATCTTAATTGTCTTTTCGATATTGGCGTAGCGTATAGCCTGTATGCTTTTTAAAATAACGACACATATAGGAAGCGTCATTAAAATGCATCTGGTCAGCAATCACTTGAATTGAGAGTGTATTCATTTTAAGTCGTTGTTTAAGATTAACAATCACCAGCCGATCTATCAGCGTTTTAGGGCTATCATTAAAAATTTGCTTACACAATTGCGATAAATAGTAGGGACTAATGTTTAAGGCTTGTGCATAAAACAAAACCTCCCGTTCAGCGTGACAGTGTATTGCGATCATTTCCCAAAACTTCCAACATAATCTTTCTTTTCTTGTGTACTCATTCTTGGCTAAGGTCTTTTTGTGATTGACGATTTCAGACAGTACCAGAAAAAAATTTTGCAAGTGATTGCATAATAATGTGCGCTGATACTGTTCTGTGGATTTAATAATAAAATCGGTTTGAGATTGCCATATCTTGATTAAACCTGCCTGTTCGGTATTGGGGGAAAAATGTGGCATTTGATTGAGATAAGCAAATAAAGCGTTTGGTAAAACAGCGGCAACTTCAGCAGCAAAATGACGATTGAATATACAATAATTACAAGAAAAATCAGCCGATTGATTTTTTATAATAGTCAATGAATCTTCTGCAAGAACCAAAAAATCACCTGCTTGCAAATGGTAACTTTTAAACTGAATGCTTAAATCAGCATGGCCTTGTGTAATAAAAATAAGTGAACAATATGCTAATAGCAAAGGCTGGTTTAACGAATCACTTAGATGACTTGTTCCCCATAAATAATCTTTTGCATTTTGACGAAGATAATTTAGATCACTTTGCATTTTGAATAAAATTTATTAAATATCTGCCTAATTATAATGATTTTGTTTTGAAAAGTACCGAAATTGCCAAAATATGCGCATAGGAAGCAGTCCCTAAAATACCTATAGTTCATTTTGAAATGAGATGAATTTTATAAGTGGCTTTAAAAATATGATTTTGACAACTGAACGCTTAGTTTTACGACCTTGGCAGGAAAATGATGCAGAGAGTTTATACGAATACGCAAAAGATGAACGCGTTGGGCCAATTGCGGGCTGGCCCGTACATGAAAGTCAGGCACAAAGTTTAGAATATATTCAGACAGTTTTTGCACATGATGAAGTCTATGCGCTTGCGAAAAAGCAAGACAATCGAGCCATTGGCATGGTCGGTCTACTGATTGGGCAAGACAGTAATTTTGATATCGCTGATAATGAAGCAGAAGTTGCTTATTGGATTGGTGTACCCTTTTGGGGAAATGGTTTTATACCTGAAGCGGTTAAAGCAGTCATGCAACATGCCTATGAAGATTTGCAATTACACGCTTTATGGTGTGGTTACTTTGCAGATAATGAACAGTCACATAAAGCACAAGCAAAGTGTGGCTTTAAGCATCATCACACTGAAACAGATAAATATAATCAGTTTCTAGCGGATTACCGTACAGAGCATATCAGCTATTTATCACGTGAAGAGTGGGTCAAATTGCCTGCACATTACAAAGTAAGCAAATACATGGATTAGAATCAATTAAAGTTAACAAACATCAGAGATATTAATAAATAAATTAAGATCATCTTCTGAACGATTCATATGAAGCGAGAAAGCTTATTGATCTCTCTGATACTGCTATGCAATTGATTTTTTACAAATTTAAAGAATGGGCGAATCTCGCCCTTACTTTAGTAATTCAAATTCACGACAAGTAACGCCAACGCTGCTGGAATCACTTGTATGTAAATAATTTTCTTACTTGCCGTTAAGCCGCCATAAATCCCAGCAATCAATACACAGCCTAAAAAGAAATTTGCCAGTGGTAAGGCATAAATTACAGGTGCACATAAAGCCCAAAATAAGCCTGCTGCTAAAAAGCCATTATATAAGCCTTGATTTTGTGCCATGACTTTAGTGAGCTGTGCTTTTTCAGGCGTATTCCCAAATGCTTTTAAACCGTATGGTTTATCCCATAAGAACATCTCTAAAACTAAAATATACACATGTAGCAGTGCAATTAAGGCAATTAAAATTTGTCCAATCATCGTTTTCTTCCTTATTTTAAAAACGCTGATAGATCAGTCTCGCAACTGATCTATGCCAAGTACATTTATGGTTTTAATAACACTTTGCCTTGGCGTGCACCTTCAGTTGCTCTGGCTGCTGCTTGTTGAATTTGATCGAAACTAAATACACCTTCAACAGGCAATACTAATTTTTTCTGAGCCGCTAAAGTCACCAATTCTACAATTAACTCTTTTTTTCGTTCTGCAGACAATTGTTTGTTGACCACACTTGCCCAGAAACCTTTGACTGTCGCTTGTTTGAAAATAAGATCACCTGATGAAATTTGCATCAGTTCACCCGTCATACTACCAAATGAAACCAATACACTATTTTCACTGAGTAAAGCCAACATTTCACCACTGGCTTTCCCACCAATCGAATCTACTCCAGCAATTAAAGGTTGATCTGCATGTATCGCTTTTACTTGATCTTTCCAATCCGCTTGATCAGTCGCCACTACATTTTGAATACCTAAACCATTCATTTCTGCAATCGCATCACTACGACGAACCAAATGAATGACTTTTTGACCGCGAGCGTGCGCAATCATCGCAACAGTTTTACCCACAGCGCCATTGGCTGTGTTTTGGATAAGCCACTGATCTTGTTTTAAATCAATAAAATCTAACAACATCAGTGCACTAATCGGCATACCAATCAATTGTGCAGCGGTTTCATCATCTATTGCATCAATTAAAGGTACAACACCATGCGCAGGCGCAATAAAGTATTCCGCCCAACTGCCGTGAACTGCGGCAACTGCAATACGTTGCCCGACAGACACTGCATCGACACCTTCACCGACGGCATCAATCACACCAACCGCTTCGCTTCCCCCAATTGCAGGAAGTGTCGGCTTATAGCCATAACTTCCTCTCACCGTCCAGACGTCATGGTTATGCATCGGAGATAAAATCATTTTAATACGAACTTCGCCCGCTTTAGGCTCTGGCTTTGGCATTTCTGCTGCTGCTAATACGTCGACAGGTTCGCCAAAAACTTGATGAATAATACTTTTCATTTGTTATTCCTATATAGGTTTTAGTAATTGCTGTGTGGTTTCTAAAGCCAAATAAAGTGGCTGTTTGTTCTGTGCTAGTTTCGCCAATAAAGCTGCGCCTAACCAGAGTTGATACATGGTTTGTGCCATTTTCTCAGGCTCAATATGTTGTGGAATTGAACCATCCTGTTGCCCCTCACTAAGTAAATTTGCAATGCGTTCAGTCAGCTTGCTTACACCAAAATTTAAAATCTGACGCATATCTTCGGATAAGTCAGAGACCTCTGCGGCAAGTTTTACAATCAGACAATTCTCAGCCCAGCCACCATCGTTATGACATGGATCATCAATCCATGCTTGCCAAAGCGCAACTAAACGCGCATAAGCACTCCGCTCTTCTTGTAGAATCAATTGATCAATTTTCACTTTATAATCAGCAAGATATTGCTGTAAAAGTGCACAACCAAATGCTTCTTTGGAAGAAAAGTAATAATAGAACGACCCTTTGGGTACACCACAAGTCGTTAAAATTTCCTGTAAGCCGACTCCAACAAAACCTTTATGTAATACCAGCTTAAAACTGGTATTTAAGATATGCTGGCGAGTCGCTTCACTTTTATCTGATCGTTTCATGTACACACTATAAATCAATAATAGACCAGTCGTCTATAAATTTATTGAAAATTACTCAAGAAATTTAGTTGAGGGTTTTGAGTGTATTTTAGGGTTGAATTAGGATTGTTCCCTTCACTTTCTAAAACACTTGAATATGTTGATTAGCTTTGTATGCACTAAAATTATTGGCAAGCGATATCAAAATTATCAATGAAAAGGATATGTTTTCAATTGCTAGTCGTGGCTCTTAGAATTAAATAAAGTTGTTCTTTTATTGAAGTCAACCCAGTTAAAATTTTCTGTTTCAATCGCAGTACTTATTATTCTAATGATCAGTGTTCAAGCATTTTATCATCAACAATCCTTCCATTATTCAAGATAATAATACGATCAACTGATGCAATTGTTTCTGGACGATGCGCAATAATGATTCGAGTAATATCTAATGATTTGATCATCTCATTAATTTCTTTTTCTTTTATGATATCCAAATGGCTCGTCGCTTCATCCAGAAATAAAATTTTAGGTTTCAGATACAGCGCTCTTGCTAAAAGGACTCGTTGTTTCTGTCCGCCAGAAAGTATATTTCCCATATCACCAACTAATGTTTGATATCCCATTGGCATTGCCATAATTTCATCATGTATAGCCGCCATCTTGGCACATTCTTCAACCCAACATTGCTTAACACTATGATCGAAGAAACTAATATTTTCTGATATCGAACCAGCAAATAAAACATCATCTTGAGCAACAGATGCAATTAAATGTCTTAACTTATTTTGACCAAGTTTTTTTATACTTTGACTACCAAATTTAATATTTCCGTATTCTAATTTTAAATTACCTAACAACAAATTCATCAGTGTAGTTTTTCCACACCCTGTAGCACCAACTATTGCTAAAGATTGCCCAGCTGAAACATTAAATGTGATTCCATTTACGATCCAAGGTTCATCCTCTGAATATCTAAACTTTAAAGACTTAACATCAATTTCTGTGTTTTCTATCTGTTCAGAAGAATCTAGATCTAATATATTGTTATCCACTCGCTCTTGGTCTGTTAAGACAATATCAGCTAAGCGTTCGCCATGTAGACTGAGCATTTTTACTTCAACAAATTTATCAATAAGAGAACTCACACGCCCACCAAATTGATTTTTATAGGCAATAAATGCCATTAAAATACCAACGGTGAATTCACCATCAATGACTAAACTCGCGCCCAACCAAACAATTACAATATTTTGTATGCCAAATAATAAGGTATTTACAAAGCCAAACATTAGGCCTAGTTTCTGTGTGGTTAATCCAGCATTGATCTGATCTACAAATAATGTAAGCCATGTGGCTTGCCGATGATCCTGTTTTTCAAACTGCTTAATCGTTTTTATTCCACGCATTGTTTCCATAAAATGCGTATTTTGCTTTGCAGCATGTACAATTTGATCTTCAGTCGCCCGTCTTAATGGTGCATACCAAATCCATCGAATGATGACGTATATCAGCATAGTAATGATGGCAATCCATGCCAACTTAGCACTATAGATAAACATGAGCGTTAATGTAAATACAGTCATTAAACCATCAAGAATGGCAGTGATGAATGATGTCGTTAGCGTCCTTTGAATTGCATCAATAGAGCCGAATCGAGAGATAATGTCACCAAGATGGCGTTTCTGAAAAAAGTTTGTAGGTAAATTCACCAAATGATGAAAAATATTAGCTTTCCATTGCACATTTAATGTTGTTGTCATGTGCATTACAACCCATGACTGCAGTAGACTGATCAAGCTACTTAATAGCATGAGCATACCAAAGCCAATCGCTAAGGTAGTCAAAAGGTTGAGATCCGCTGAAACAATCGCATGATCAATTACCCATTGCATAAAGAATGGACTGACGAGTGAGAATACTTCTAAAACTAGGGCCAAAATCAGAATCTGGCCCAGTGATTTCCATAACCCTCGAATCTCACCAAATAACTTAAAAATTCGAATACTGGTTTTTTCTTTTTTTTCTTCAAAATCAGAGTCTGGCCATAGCTCTAAAGCAATTCCAGTAAAATGTGATGATGCTTGATCATAATTAAGCTGCTTTTCGCCAAAAGCTGGATCAATAATCGTAATTTTTGTTGTTGAAACACTTTTTAATACGACAAAATGATTCAGATCCCAATGGAGGATACATGGCAGCCTGAGTTTATTTAATTCATCCAGTTCAAGCTTTAATGGTCGAGTGATTAAATGTAATTTATTTGCAATTTTGACTAAGGTAGTAAGTGTTACTCCTTTTTGTGATATCGGATACTTTTGCCTTAAGGTAAATAAATCTGAATCATAACCATAATAACCAGCGATCATTGCCAAACAGGCTAATCCACATTCAGATGATTCTGTCTGTAATATTACAGGTGTGTTTCTACCGAGTCCTAAAGACAAGCGATCAAGATAGCGCATAAATTATAACTTTCCTGTAATACTAAACAGTGGTTCAAGTACCCATTCATACAATTTGCGCGTTTCATGCATAATATCCCCTTCAAGTGTCATACCCACTTGTAATGGCATATCATGGCCATAAGCTTTCACTGTTTGCTGCTGTAGTTGAGCTCTAACTAGATATACAGGCTCATTATTTAGCTGTTCTTGTGGGGAAATAGTACCTATCGTTTTTAAATCTTGGCTGGCCAGTGCTGTTTTTGCAACGGAAAGAATTTTTGCCTTTGCATGTCCAAATTTTTGATATGGATATGCTTGATAACGTAATAAAACTTGATCCCCTTGTTTAACAAAACCGATTGCTCGACTAGGAACATAAAGCTGCGCGATGAGTGCTGTATTTTCAGGAAGAATCGTCATTAAAGGCTTAGATAAATCAACAAACTGTCCCACTTCTGCATTCACTGTACTGACTACCCCAGAAGTATGCGCTTGTATTGCGATTTGCTGTCTGGACTGCATTTCAATGAATTCTTGAGTATTGCTAGACAATAAACGTTCTAACTGTTCAATTTCATTACTTTGTTTATTCTGTAATCCATCTACATTAATTTTCTGCTCATTGAGCTGTTTCTCAAAAGTTATTCTTTCACGTTGTAATGATTCATATTGATCAAGTTGATTCAAAAAATCTGCTTTTTTTGCCTCAAACTCTTCATTTGATGTCGCGTTCTGTTTAAATGCTTGTTCATAACGTTCTTGATTTATTTTAGCCAAATTGACACGATGTTTTTGATTGAGAATTAAATTATCCATTTTTATTAAGTTTTCTTTTAATAAATTGATTTGGTTGAGCGTTGTCTCCCTTTCATTTTGATGAAGTAGGCGCAATCGTACAATTTCATTGCGAATAGACTGTTGTTTTAATTGAGTTTGTTTAGACAAGGCTGCTGCAATATCACCTTGTTCTCCATAGCTTGTTGTTGAAATGACAAAAAGAACGTCTCCCTGTTTAACCATTTGCCCTTCATATACATTCTTTTTAACGATGGTGCCTTGTTGAGTAGCGTAGACCTGAATCAGTCCTGATTGCGGAATCAATTGTCCCTGTACCGTACTGCGTTTGGTATAATTTCCCCATATTGCAAAAGCAACAATGACTAAAGCAATACACAGTGCACAAACTGTTAAAAAAGTAAAACTAAACGGACGAGAGAGGATAATACTTCCCGTCCATCGAGTTTGGTTTGCGTCGAGAACTTCTTTACGAAATAAGTTTGAACTCATCTGGAATTTACGTCACAAGCCCAATAATATTTTCCAAAGCCAATTGGAAAAGAAGTTTTTTTATTTTATCTGCTGGATAGCTATTGAATTTAAAAACGATATCCGCAACTGAAGAATATGGATGTTCAAACAAATGCTGAATCAGCTGTAAACTTATAGCATCAACATTAAGTTTATTTCCGTTAATGATGACGAAACCATCATCAAATAAATAAACTAAATTTGCGTTTAGGCAAAGCTTCTGGTCTTCATTTAACTGATCAATCTTACCATTACCGAGAACATTTAAAGACAACAGAGATGGTACCTGATAATTCCCCATATGATGCATCATAAAGTTTTCATAATATTTTTTATCTTTAATTATTTCGGCAACTTGGTAGCTGATATTCTGAATCATCGTTTCATCATGCTCAAAATCAGTAAAATTTTTACGGCAATCTAAAATACCTGGAATGATATTTTGTAACCATTGCATATATTCAAAACCTGTAGGTGCAAAAGTAGCAACAGCTAAGTGAAAAGTTTCTTCATCCAAAGGCAAGGGATCATGCCACCAACCACGGGGAATATATAAAATATCTCCAGCTTCCAGAGTGACATCCATATAAATTTCTTCTGGCTCTTTTATATCAGGGAAATCTTTAGTTTGCTGCATATATAAAGGAAATTCAAAGTTAGGTTTCCTTAGAATCCAACGTTTTCGGCCTAATAATTGTACTGCATAAACATCACGTGTATCCCAATGGCTCTTATAAGAAGACTTGGAACTAAATGCGGCATATCCACCAGTTATTGTATGAGCTTCAGCAAAATTCGCAATTTGTTTACTAATATGGTCTACAAAAGATTCATTTTTAATTCTATTGTAAACTAAAGTTGCACCATTTCGAAGATATTCATATAAAACAGCCGTTATAGGTCTGTATTCAATCACTCCTAAATTATCGTATGGTTCAATATATTCTTTTTTAGGAACTTCATAACCATTCATTAACTTAAAGTTAATATGAGAAATATCAGCACGGCTATAAAATTCATTTACATCATTCCATTTAAAACAAATTGGATCTAGTGATTTTTTAAATAAATATGGTTTTTGGTAAAGAAATTTTGTTTTAAATGTATCTTTATCTAGAGAAAAATTTAGCAGCATAACAACCTAGCTATAAAATAAATTTGGCTGAACTAAATCAGCCAAACAGAAATGAAAGGATTTTAATTTTTAGTAGTTACCACCATCTCTACAATAGTCGTTACCATCTCGAGTCAGACGATCTATACCACTTGAAATCCAACTTTGGATAGGCGTATTTTCATTAATCCACCCACCAATTTGCCAGCCCAACCAACCAGCAGTAGCAAGCCCACCACCAGCTACAGCACCTATGCCAGCTCTTGCTACAGTAACAGCAATAGCTTCACCCGTAGCTATGCCTGGTCCAGTGGCAGCACCAACAGCTCCGCCAAGTTTTGAACCAATATCAACAACTTCTCCATAACTTGCAGCACCAGAAACTAAAGCCATCTCATGAATCGTAATTTCACGCATAATATATTCTCCTTATTGAAATTAAGACTTATTATTAATAAAAACAATATCTTATAAAAATAAAAACTATAACCATCCTTTATTTCTCAAATAATTTTCTAAATCAAAAAAATAACGACATACTAAAATTACAAATACATTACCCAAAATTATGAGCCATTTAAAATCCTTATCATTAAAGTAATTATAAATTTGCATGCATAAATTTATAATAAGGAGTAAACTAAAAAAAAATATTCCTATTTTTTTTGACTTTTGTTTACCTATGGATATAGATGACATATTTTCTCTTCACCCACCATAAATAACATCTAACTCGTCTAGAGATAGTTCACTCATTGTTAATTTTTCCATATTAAATCATCCTATTTTTTTGATATTAAAAAATGAATATTCAAAATAATTGATATTAAAATCATACAACTCAATAAATTTTGAATAAAATCTAAATTATCGACATATGAATAAATAAAAACTTTAAAAATAAATATAATCACAATCAATAAATAAAAAAGTTATTAGAAACTAAATAGTGAATTTTTCATTTATATTTCTAAAATTAACTTTTAATTAAGAATAATTTATACCACATTAATTTAAATTAATCAAAATTACTTTAAAATTCAATATAATAATTTTAATTAAATTTACCACAATTCAATTTTTATATTTCTAAATAAATCTATTATTTATTGAACACTTACTATCAAAAAAACTTTATATTTAAATCATAATCTTATAATTCCAAACATATAATCCATATGTTTTTAATTTATTATAAATTATAATATTGTGGCACTGATTGATGTTTCTTTCTCTATATCAGTGTAGATAAAAAAAGAGAGGTGCTTAGCTAATGGCAAATAACATCAGTGACTCACAATCACACACAACGACTCTGCCAAGAAAAAATACGAAGCTTAGGAAAAATACAAAAAATAACTCGCTACTGTGAAATGAGTTGATTTGAACAGTTAAGTATTTGGACAAAACCATATGAAAACTAGGCAGGCTACTATCGTCAAAGTTCAGCCTTTTGAATTACCCGAAACCTAGCACCACCAATTAATCCACCATTAATATTTTAGCAATTTTCCATGGATGGCTGAAAATATCAGCCATCCTTCGATTAATTTAAAACTTTGCACGTAAGGTGAGCGTTGCATTTCGAGGATTACCGAAACGAATGTCGCCATAAGTATCAATTTGTGAATAATATTCTTTGTCAAAAATATTATTGATATTTAATGCAATATTCACTTTATCACTTAGTGGATAGCTCGCCACCAAGTTAGCAATCGTATATCCAGGCTGACGATAAGGATGTTCGCTATAACGACCCACTTTCCAAGTACTTTGATAATTTGCACCGCCGCCTAGGATTAAATTATTTGCAAACTTATAAGTCGCAAATAAACGTGCAATATGTTCAGGCGTATCCTCATTAAAAACCAAACCTTGATTTGTAGGATCGTTCGCATATTCCGTAGTATTGTATGTGTAGCCAAAACTTAGATTAAGATTGGGTATAATTTCACCACGAATCTCAGTTTCAATTCCTTTACTGATCACCTCACCCGATGCAACATTACAATAAGCCTCGCCACCATTAAATGGACATTGCCCTTTGGTGCTTTCATCTCGTATTGAGCGATTAATTTGGTTGGTTTTAAATCCTGCAACTGATGCAATTAAACGATCATCCCAAAGCCCTGCTTTTAACCCAATTTCATAAACATTCCCCTGTACTGGATCAAGTAATGTCTCATTACGATCTTTGACATTTTGCACAACAAAAGTATCGGTATAACTCGCATATGCAGTCAATGCATCATTGATAGCGTAAGTAAGCCCAAAGTATGGTGTTAAAATATTTGATTTCTTATATTCATTGACACTTTCATAATTGCTTTGACGCACACCTGCAATAACTTTGAGCGGATCAATAATATTTAAACGAGTGGTGAGGTAGTATCCTGTCTGACGTACCTGATCAACGCTGGTGTTTTGATAACGTGGTGCGATGTAAGGTAACTGATAAGGACTGTAATTTTTAATATTGACGTATAAATAGTCACGTGTCGGTGTTTCCCCTCCACCAACCAAACTATAATCTTCTAGCACTTGGTCCCAACTTGTCCATGCCCCTGTAATATTACTTTTACTGTGATTTGCACCAAATACCAAGTCATGCTCACGACCGAATAATTGATATGTCCCTTTTGCAAAAAAATCATAAATATCTAATTTTTGCTCATAGTTATATCCGTACTTATAAACAGTTGCTAAAGCATCATCAGCACTTGTGGTTTTTGGAGCCACGCTCAATGAAGTAAATGCCATATCCATGGCATAGTTTGCCTTCATATAGCTGGCTTTTACTTCCCATCCATTATTAAATTTATGGCTTATATCTAAGAAAGCTTGTCTATTGGTTTTATCCCAAAAATCTCTGTAATCACAACCACAGTTGGAATTATCGATACCTATTTTTTGACCATTGAAATAGTTAGGAATTGTATTTACGGGAACTGCATGTTCACCTTGACGTGAATATCCAATATTCAATAGCGTATTTTCAGTTAAATCACTGCTCACGATTCCATACAAAACATTAGAATCACGAGTAACAGATTTCATAAATGAATCACCATCTTGACCTGCCACCACTAAACGACCACGCACGCTTCCAGATTGATTCAATGGACCAGAAACATCCATTTCTCCACGTACTGTGTTCCATGAACCATAACTGACAGCACCACTCGCCTGAAAAACTTCTGTTGGTTTTTTACGAATAAGATTAATTGCACCAGACGGGTCTCCTGAACCTTGCATTAACCCAGCTGCCCCTCGTAATACTTCAATACTTTCAATGGTTGCCATATCTGGTTTAGATGAGGTGACATTACTTGCATTTACAGCAACACCATCATATTGCAATATATTTGAATTCCAACCATCTCCAACATTAAAGCCTCGGATAGAAAAGTTGGTCCTCTCCGTATTATCCCCTGTTAGTAAAATCCCTGTTGTATTTAATAGTGCATCACCCAAATTTGTCGCACCCATATCTTCGATTTGTTTGCGTGTAATCACTGAAACAGATTGAGGGGTTTCTTTTACACTCAAATCGAGTTTAGTCGATGTACTGGCATTCTTTTTAGTGTAGCTATTTTCTGTATTGTTTTCTGCTGTGACAACGATCATGGGTAAAGCATTTGTTTGTTCTGTTGTTGCTTCCGTCGCAGCATAAGCTGTCCCAATCCAACAACTATAAAGTGCAAGATAAATTGCACTTTTAGCAAAGATTCGATTTTGAGAAATCCATTTATTCACGAAATAAAACTCTTAATCTAAATAAAAATCATTATCGTTATATTTCACATAAAAACAACATATATCTCTATATTTCTCCATTATTTTACACTTCAAATTCGTTTTGTTAGACAAAGCTATAAAAGGAGCAGCCTCTCAATCTGAAAGGCTAAGACGAAGATTTTTCGATAACATTACTGAATAAACTTTGACATAGCCTGATGTGTATCCCTCACCTTAGCGTAAATCATGTCATTGTATTTATTTGATAATTACCTTAAAAAAATATAAAAAATAATTAATACTTTTCAAGCAAACCAATGATTCCAGTTGCGATCATATCAATCGCAATTGTGCCAATTAACAAGGCAGATAAACGTCCAACAATATCAAAATAGCGATCAATATATTTTGCATGGCTATAACGTAAGTGGTCATGCCCATACTTCATGATCATTAAAATGCCACAGCTAATAAATAAGGTAAAAGCGATCAACACAGCGGATTCGAGTAAAGACATACTCGCTCCTGTTACGACAGCTGCACTGATTGTGCCAGGACCAATCATAAATGGCATCGCCATGGTACTGGCCAAGTGTGCAGGTGTTCCTCTCATTTCTCCGATGGTATCCGCACCTTGAAATACAAACCGATAGCCAATCACTAAGAAAATTAATCCACCAAAAATCTGAAATGATTCAAAACGAACATTTAAATAAGTACTAAAAATGGCTTCACCACCCCATGCAAAAAGCATAAAAACCACATAAGCAATCAAGGCACCTTGGGCTAAACCTTTATTGAATACATGGGTTTCAGTATGCCGAATCATCCCGATCATATAGATACTCATTAAAAACGGATTGAGTAATGAGAAAAACAAAACAAATGGATGGATATAATTTGAAAACATAATGGCTTTCCATAAAACAAAATCAGGAAACAAAATCAAAAAAAGAGCTTACTTTGCTAAAATTGTACTTCTCCACAAGGGGATACTTTGTCTAACTAATCATTAAAATTGTAAATTTTATTAAGATTCAGCAACTTATTTTTACAAAAAATATTACATTTACTCAAAAAATGCATAACCTTATAAAATTGACTCATTTTTATCTATAAAAAATATTTATACAGTTTTTTAGCGCCCATTTAAGCTAGGCACTGGTTATAACTCATATTGCACCCATTAGCATTTGGATTGTTGATAAAATTATACTTAACGGCTGTTTATTGCTTTAGTCATCATCCAAATACCTATTTCTAGTCTCAACATTTTTTAGCATCAGTTTGGCGTTGCGCCCTGCTAAAATAATTCTAGCTAAGCTGACACAACTATTATTCACAGCCCTTTTGATTATTTTATATACGTTAAATTTATTACATAATTGCATCAGATCTCATACATTTTGTTCATGATTACCCAACACATAAAATTCACAAAAAAACTAAAATTATAATCAATTGATATTTATTAAAATTCTATGACATTGAAATCTTAAATGTAACCTAGCGTTATATTTTTTAATCATTTCTGCTCATGATGAATTTTATTTTTGATTGTGTTTTAACGCGTTTTTTAACACTGTCATTCATTAGGATTAAGCCATTTATGTATAAAAGAAAAATCAAACCACTTGAAATCGATGATGTCGAAATTATTGATTATGATAAGACTAAAAAAGCCATTAAAGCTGCAGCTTTAGGGAATGCCATAGAATGGTTTGATTTTGGTGTGTATGGCTATGTCGCTTATGTATTGGGTAAAGTCTTTTTCCCCAATTCATCACCCAGTATACAAATGATTGCGGCCCTTGCCACCTTTTCTATACCCTTTATATTTCGACCTTTGGGTGGATTATTTTTCGGGCATTTAGGTGATAAATACGGTCGTCAAAAAATTCTGGCAATCACCATTATTATCATGTCAGTCAGTACCTTTGGTATTGGCTTGATTCCATCTTATGAAAGTATCGGGATTTGGGCCCCTATTTTGCTGCTCATTGTAAAAATTGCTCAAGGCTTTTCAGTCGGAGGTGAATATGCTGGAGCAGCAATATTTGTAGCGGAATATTCTCCAGATCGAAAACGTGGTTTCATGGGAAGCTGGCTGGATTTTGGTTCTATTTTAGGTTTTGTTGTTGGAGCGGGCGTCGTTTCAATGATCAGCTTTTCCATGGGCGAAGCCGCCTTTGTCGATTGGGGCTGGCGTATTCCTTTTTATTTAGCGCTACCGCTGGGACTGATTGGCTTATATTTACGTCACTCTTTAGATGAGACACCAACCTTTCAGGCACATGCCGAAGAACAGTCACAATCGAAAAAACCGCAAAAAGTCGGTTTTAAACAAATTTTCCGAGAACATAAACGCAGTCTACTAGTCTGTGTTGGACTCGTACTGTGTACCAATGTCACCTACTACATGCTACTCACCTATTTACCAAGTTATTTCTCACATAACTTAGGCTATTCAGAAAATCACGGCGTTCTGATTATTATTGCAGTAATGGTTGGAATGCTCTTTGTACAGCCGTTTGTAGGCATGCTTAGCGACAAGATTGGTCGTCGCCCATTTGTCTTTGCAGGCAGCATTGCCCTAATTGTCTTGTCATACCCTGCCTTTATATTGCTTGCCACCAATAATGTTTACTTAATTTTCTTGGGTCTGTTGATGTTAGCACTTTCACTGAATATGTTGATTGGAATAATGGCTTCAACCCTACCCGCATTGTTTCCAACTGAAATTCGTTATAGTGCACTTGCAATCGCGTTTAATATTTCTGTGGTGATTGCTGGTTTAACCCCGACCATCACAGCAGCATTGGTTGAAACCACTCAAAATATTATGGTGCCTGCCTATTATTTGGTAATTTGTGGTTGCTTTGGGGTGATTACTGCGATTTATCTTAAAGAAACAGCCAACTTGCCGCTCAAAGGTGCAAAACCAATGGCCGTTGATACTGAAGAAGCTGAAGAACTTCTCGAACAATATCATGGAAATATTGAGCAAAAAATCGAAAAAATTGATCAAAAAATTGAAGAGTTGCAAGAAAAACGTGATCATCTCGCCAAGCAACATCCTGATATTGATTAATGGTCTTAAATGGGCTTATTCAATAGAATTGTGTTGGATAAGCCTCTAGCTTAGATTGATTATTCTTTGTAGCAAGTAAAACATAAGGATGCTGGAGTGGATGATATAAATGCCACGAAAATATTAAAGTGCCCAATGAAATTGATTGAGCGTTTTATGACATAAGTGTCGTTCTATTACAGGATAAGACAATATGGCAGAATTAAAGAAATCATCTTTTTTTCTTACGCTTTTTTATTTTGCTGTTTCTTTTTGAAGAAATAATTTTTCCAGTCCCCAATCCACGGAAAAAGTAATTGCCAAGATAAATGAATAAAAGAAAGAAATAAAAAATAGGAGAGATACTGAACAAGCTCATGATCAATTCCCAGAACAATACGCCTATTCGATAGTTGTAACTCCATTCTATGAGTGCACCTTTACGACTACCACTTTGGAATGAAATTTCATCATGAACAAAATGCCAAATACTACCAAGAAAACATAAAATAAAAATGCTCGAAACTAATGTTTTTTTGATTATTGGTTTTTCTAACCAAGGATATTTATATGAAGAAGAGAATTCGAATTGTACGAATAAACTGTAAATCTTTTTTTGGAAGTTTTCCTGAATGCCATACTTTTTTAAGAATAACCAGCAGACATAACAACTTAAGAAAAACATAATCACTGTAATGTATATACTAGAAAGAATAGTAAAAAATGGTAGTGGTCCTTTTGTACCCACTGTAATCAACAAATTCTGTGTGATGTACTTATAAATGGAATATTGCCAATCATTTCTTGGATATGCGGGAAATAACAATAAAGGCGGGATAAATAGAAGAATTGAAAGTTGCAAAAGTAATTTATTTTGTCTTTTTTGCTTTGCTTGATATTCTTGCATTTCTGGTGATAGATAAGGCTTTTTAGACATTTTTAACTTTAAAATTTAAAATCATTTTACATTTACTAAGATCTAACTCTACCCTAATCATTCAAGCAATCAATTGTTAATCAAAATACTTTAAACTTCTTGAGAAGCATTATTAACTTAAAAAAAGAGCTAATGAAACATTGTCGTTGACCTTCAATGCTCCAAAGCCTCTAATAAAACATTTATTTTTTATCCAAGGAGTATCGGCCTGGTCCTGTTAAACTTAACAAAAAGAATCCAGCAGCAATACTTATGTTTTTATAAAAATTGATCATATTCGACTGGACAAGTTCCGAGGGAACTTGCCAATAGGCATGACCTAATATTGCAGACCCAATCGTATAAAATGCAAAAATAATCGCAATAGGTCTAGTATAGTAGCCGATCAATATAAATATAGGAGCTACAACCTCCATTACAACTGCGATAAATGCAGCTAGAGTTGAAAATGGAATATTTAAAGATTGCATATACTGGATTGTTTGTTCAAAGTTAATAAGCTTGGGAATCCCTAGCTTTATAAACAATACTACAAGTAATACACGTGCTATCAATAAAATATAAAATTTTGAATTCACAAAATTGTAATATCGCAGCGTATTTAATTTCATGATATGTAAACCTTTTTTAAAAACTATTTCTCATATAGTTTCAAGAGTGACAGGGAGAATCTAAGCCTTAAATACATCATTTTGCTATTTAAAAATAATTAAATACTCCTTAGATACTGGGTAAATCATCAGTTATCGATATTTTGCTTGAATCACGAGTGTCATAATCACAAGCATTGATGGAACTGCAGCAGCAATAAAGAGATGCGTAATATCCATGTGTTTAGATAAATATCCGCCAAACAATGGTCCAATTACTGAACCTAAACGTGCTATTCCAATACTCCATCCCACCCCAGTAGTACGTAGTGAAATAGGATAATAACTAGCAGAAAACGCATTGATCGCTGGCTGACCACCAACAATTGCAAACCCTGCAATAAAAACAACCACATATAAAAGTAAAGGATTACTAATTGAATAACCAATCACGGCTACGCTCAATACGCCAGTAATAAATACTGGAATAAGTACCTTATAAAATCCGACTTTATCTATTTTCAAACCCATCAAAATACTGCCAAAGGCTCCTCCCAACTGTAGAATGGAACCAATCAGTAAGGCCTGGTTTAAATTTAAGCCTGATTCTTTGGCAAGCATCGGTAACCAGTTCGCTAAAAAATACAAACTAATCATATTCAAAATGCTTATTATCCAAATGGTGTAAGTAAAGAATGCACGGTTTTCTTTAAATAGTTCTAAAGGTGATTGTTTTGTTTTCAGGATCAGGGGATTTAAAATTTTAAGTTCTGAACTAAAATTTAGCTTTGGATAGAATTTTTTTAGCCATAATAGTGCTTTGTGATCATTATTCTTGCTTACCATAAATTGTAAGGATTCTGGCAACGTGAACAGCATAATAAAAAAAATGATCAGCGGAATAATTCCACCAAAATAAAAGATCGCATGCCATCCACCAATTGGCGTCAATAAAGCAGAAATTCCACCGCCTAGCATTGCTCCAACTGTATAACCGCATGAAATAACCATCATGGTCAAAATACGATACTTGCTTGGCACAATCTCGGAACTATATGCCATAACATTAGGCATAATTCCTCCTAAGAAAATCCCAGTCACAAAACGTATGATGGTCAATTGTTCTACACTACTAACACTTGGTGTGAGTAACATCAGCACAGAAAAAGCTAGAGTTGAAATAAGTAAAATGGGACGGCGACCAAAGCGGTCTGCTAAAGAACTTAAAAATAGTGAGCCTATAAATAAACCAAAAAGGCTGGCACTAAATACGACCCCCAACATGGTTTTATCAATTTTCCAATGTTCCATGATCAAAGGTGCAGCATATGCGATTGCTTGAATATCATAGCCATCCATAACCATCAGTAGCAAACAGGTCAATAAGATAAACTTCTGATACCTTCCTATTTTTTGTTGATCAATAAAATCATTTAATGCAACTTCTTTCATGGTAATTCCTTATACATCGCTGCAACAATAATTACTTATTTCATAATTCAATTATACTATTCGTAAATTAAAGAAAGTACAAGAATCAGATACAATCTATATCATTTTAAATTTCAAATAAAAAACAATAACTTAAATCAATAAATATTTATTTTTTTAAAATGGAGTTTTTTTACAAGATGTATTCATTATTTTTTTCCTTAGCTAATTCTCAAGTTAAAAATAGAAAAGCCACATCAAAAATGTGGCTAAAGGGAGTAAATTAGAGAGGATTTTGCTTAAGCTATATTGATCCAAAACAAAATCGGATGAAAACTACGCATGGTTTTCGATCTATAACTCTACATTCCGTGATAGGTTGGTAAATCAAATTGATTATTATTGTGGATTCTATGAACATGATCTAAAACATAAACTTTCATATAAAGTTGAAACTGCATATCTACATGAAAAAGATCTTAAAAACATAAAGCATTAACGAGAGCCTTAACCAAGTATATTCAGCTATAAAATTGAAGCAATAATTTACTTAAATTCTAAATTTATGCTTATGACTATAACCAACCTCAAATATGGCAACTTTTAAAATTTATATATTCATAATTTATCAATTACTTTTTATAAAATTTTCAGCTAAATAGTTATAGAGCAATTTAATTCGTTTTGGTGTTGGCCCCAATTGTGGGCGATATAAATACAATCCCCATGGAGATGACTTAACATTTTTCATGACTTCTATAGCAGTACCTTGCTGAATCATCGGTAATGCCAAAAATTCTGGAATATGAGCAAAACCAATACCATCAACTATTGCCTGACAATAAGCATCAAGGTCATTGGTTGAAAAAAATGGCGAGCTAGGTAAAAAAGTTTGATCATATTCAAACCCCCAAAACCAATATTGATTTAAAGATAAATTTTCAAAGGCAATAATAGGAAAATTATCTAAATCGCCAATCTGATAAGGCTGTCCAACTCTTTTTATGAGATCTGGTGAACCCACTACACGAAAACCGATATTCATAACTTTTCGAGACACAAAGCGATTGTCATTTAAAAAGCCAACACGAAGTCCAATATCTATTTGATTTTCAATTACATCACTGTGTTCATCAGTCAAAATACAACTGACCTTTATATTTGGATATTCAGTCTGAAACTTTGTAATTAAAGGTATAACTAAGTGTCGACCAAACGCAGTTGGCATCGTTAAACGAATATGACCAGAGATATTCTGATTAGATTCCTGAGTATTGTTTTTCACCAATTCATTAATTTGTTTCAGTAAAGGCTGAGCTTGTCTTAACAACTCTTCCCCTGCACGGGTAATTTTATGACCACGTGTGCTCCGATAAAAAAGAATTTCTCCTTTCTGATCCTCAAGTTCCTGTATGGCACGTGTAATTGACTGAGGTGATTTCCCCAACTTTACAGCAGCTTTTTTGAAATTTTCAGTATTCGCCACTGTACAGAAAATTTTAATCAGTTCGAAATAATTACTCATAACTTATTCCAAAATATGGAATTAAGAAATCCATATTGTATCATTTTTTTTGATTTATTATTTAAGTATATTTAATTTTTAACTTTGTTATTACAGGTATAGCAATGAAAGCACAAATCTTGAAAAGCTATGATATTAAGGAATTTAGTCTGGTTGAAATTCCAATTCCTGAGATTGATTCGCATGAAGTTTTGGTCAAAATTCATAGTAGTGGTGTTAACCCTATCGATTATAAAATCCGTGAAGGGGCAGCACCTTATGCAGATCCTATTCTCCCCGCCATACTCGGAACAGATCTTGCTGGTGAGGTTATAAAGGTAGGTGAAAATGTTAAAAACTTTATCGTTGGAGATGAAGTATATGGTTTGGCTGGTGGTGTCCGAGGATTACAAGGCACCTTAGCTGAATATATTGCTGTAGATGCAGATTTACTTGCAATTAAACCTAAAAATTTATCTATGCGTGAAGCTGCTGCTTTACCTTTGGTTTTTTTAACAGCGTGGGAAGGTCTAGTGGATAGAGCTCAAGTTAAAAAGGGGGATTCCGTCTTAGTTCAAGGTGGTGCTGGAGGTGTTGGTCATATGGTTGTGCAGCTTGCAAAAGCTAAAGGTGCGGAGGTATATGCAACAGGTAAAGCACACAGTCGTAAAGTGATTGAAGATCTCGGAGCAATAGCTATTGATTATGAGACACATAGTGTTGATGATTATGTTCAAAAACATACTGCGGGTCAGGGGTTTGATATTATTTATGACACTGTTGGTGGTAATACTCTTGCTACGTCCTTATCAGCAATTAAATCATATGGGCACATTTCGAGTTGCTACGCCTTTAGTGAAATAAACTTAGCCCCTTCATCTTTACGAGCTGCAACGCTTTCAGGTGTTTTCGTCCTCTTACCGCTACTCACTGTTCAAGGTCGAGCACACCATGGTGCTATTTTGCGACAACTGACTGAATATGTTGAGTCAGGGAAAATTCGCCCTATTGTTGATCATCATACTTTTAGTTTGGAAAATGCTCTTGAAGCGCATGATTTTTTAGAAAGTGGGGCAGCGTCAATCAAAGTAGTCATTGATATTATTTAACTAGCTCGGTTTAGGACTGAACATAGTCAAAAAAAGACCCTTGAAAATTTAAGGGTCTTTTTAAATATTTGGCGGAAGCAGCGACTGTCAAATTAAAACAATAATACAGTGATATAAAATATTTTTAATTTAATTTTCTATTAGCGGCTGTGGCATTTCATAAATAGCTTCCGTTGTAGGCTAAAATTGAGCATAAGACGTATACGTCGAAATGCATGAATAAGAATAGCGAGACTGTATACTCAACCTCCCTTTTCAAAAAGGGAGGTTGAGTTGTCTAGTTGAGTATAGGTTTCAGATGAGCAGTTTCCTCCCCACCTTCATTTACGACTTAATACTTATATTTCACACTAAGCATAAAATTACGTGGCTCACCATAGACCCCAGAGTTATAGAAGCCGATGTTGGTAAAGTAGTGTTGATCAAAAATATTATTTAAATTAATCGCAGTACTTAACTGTTCATTAAACTGGTAGTTGGCCATTAGATCGACCAATACAAAGGCTTTCTGATCAATCACTTCACTACGCTTTTTGACATTGTTATACACCGTTTGCCATCCGTGGTTCTGCCAACGAACATTCCCACCCACACTTAAACCATCGAGTTGCTGATCAAATTTATACTGGGTTGAGACATTAAATTGATGTTCTGGTTCCCATGTTGAAATCTTCTCACCATCATTGTCCTTAATTTGCTTGTAGGTATAACCACTTTGCACTTGGACATTGGGGAAGACCTCACCAGAAGCTTCAATCTCTACCCCCTTAGTTTTGGCTTTCGCACCAATCCATGCAAAATCAACAGCGGGATTACTTGGCGCACCATTATAAACAATGTCCTCAATGGCACGATTGGATTCATGGATTTCAAAATAAGCGATACTGGCATTTAACTTAGCATCATCAGATTGAAACTTAAAACCGCCTTCGTAGTTTTTACCTTCGTCTGGATCTAGGATTTTATTGGCTGAAGATTTATACCAGATATCATAAGGCATAAAGATATCGCTGAGACTGGCATAAGCACTTACTCGATCAGTGATGTCATAGACGACCCCAACATAGGGAATGAAGCGATTCTTTTCCTCGACTACACCTTGTAAACCTTTCATTTTATAGTTGATCATACGGGTACCTAAAAGCACCTTTAAATCATCTGCCAGATTTAAACGAGTACTGGCGTAGGCACCATATTGAGTAGTACGGTCATGGGTATAGGCATTTGGCTCACCCCAATTTGGCTGTGCAATATTGCCATCCCATTGGCTAAAATCGGGAATATGTGAATCATAACCCTGCATGCCACCATACCAATCTTTCCCCTTCCAACGTGAATAAGCCCCACTTGCGCCTAAGACCAAATCATGTTGCCGACCAAGCAGCGCAAACTTACCTGTGCTATACAACTCCAATGAATCACTGACGGTACGACCGATATATTGAGAAGGCCAAAGATTAGCAGAACCATCTAATTTAGGATAATAGCCTTGGATAGTGCCTAGTGTTGCATCATAGCCATTAATTTTATGGTCATATTGCAGAGTCAGTGCCCAATCATCATTAAATTTATGATGTACATTGGCAAAAATGGTACGGGTATATTGTTTCCATTCACTCCAATTGGCACCATTATTAAAGGAGCGATCTGGATCTGGATTACGTTCCCCAGCACCATTAAATAAAGGGAAAGAGCCTGACCATGTCGATGCTTTAGGGTCATTGTTCTGGTAATCTGCACCCAGTGTAACTAAAGTTTTATCGCCTAAATCTGCTTCGACAATGCCATAAAATACAGCACTTTTACGTTCATAACGATCCATAAAAGATTCTTTGTCTTGACCCGCAGCCACAAAACGTCCACGAATACTTTGCTCATCATTCAGTGAACCACTGACATCTGCCATAGCACGGTAATTATTCCAAGAACCAGCGCTTAAACTCAGCGATGCTTGAGTCTCTGCGGTTGGTTTTTTTCGTACTAAATTGATGGTTGCTCCCAAAGAACCTACCCCTGTAAGTAAGCCCGTTGCCCCTTTAAGGACTTCGATACGGTCATAAATAGCAGAGTCACTGAGCGTATTACCCGCGGCATAACCGACATTTCGAGTCGTTGAAGGAATGCCATCATATTGGAAATTATTAATGGCAAAACCGCGTGAGTAATAACTGGTCCGTTCACTGTCGTAAGCTGATACGGTAATCCCGGGTGTATGCGACATGACTTGATCAATATTATTTAACTGAAAATCATCCATCAACTGTCGCGTAATCACACTAATGGTTTGTGGTGTTTCTTTCGGTGTAAGCACTAAACGCGTGGCAGTGGCAATTTTACCTGGCGTATAAGAACCACTATTTTCAGTAATTTCCCCCAACTGATTGGCAGTCACGACAATGGTCTCAAGTTTCGCTGCTGGATTGTCCGCGTGAGAATTTGTTGCCACGGCTGAATCCGTTGCCGTGTTTGCAACTGTTGTGGTTTTCGACATCTGACGTCGTTCAATTCGCCACACCCGTGGACTTTGTTGAACAAGCTGTAGATCTGTGTCTTTTAATAACTGTTGAAAACCCTGAGCAATATCAAAACTGCCGCTTAAACCGTTGGTTTTATACCCCTGCGTCAGTTTCGGATCAAAAGACAATGCAATATTAGACTGTAGAGCAAAATTAGAAAGTGCTTGTCCCAAATCCCCTGAAGCCACTTGATAATGCTTTTGAGTTGCTGTTGTTTCAGCATGGCTAAATGCACTAACACCCAACATACTGCTCAGTACCAATAAATGCATGACCGAATAACGCATTTTTTTCTCGCGGCTTATTTTATATGGCTTCGGTTTTTTCAATTTTTTTGCGTGTTGCAATGCTAGAGACACCATAACCCCCTATTGAATACCAATGAGTTCTCTTATTAGCCTTGCCAGTTGAGTTTAAAAAAAGTGTCAACCTTAAATTATTTTTTTTCACCAATACTGACCCAATAGCCTTGTGCATAGCGATTGATGTCTAACTTATAGGTGACAGCCAACATGCTATATAGCGTTGGTAAATCATTGATTGGATAAGTCCCTGATATTTTAATCTGAGCAATATCATCATCTAAAGCAATATAACCCTTTTGATATTTTCCTATACGCTGTACGAATTCAGACAATGGCAGATCATTCACGATCATCCAGCCCTGCGTCCAACTGTTGCGTGTAAGATCAGCACTTATAACCTCCGCCACCTGCTCGCGATTCAAATGACTTAGCTGACCCGCCGCAACAATGACTGTCTGAGTTGGATGACGTTGTGGTTGTAATTTCACCGCACCTTGCTCGACGAACACCCAAGACTGCTTTGGATCAAGCTCTACTGAAAATTCAGTGCCCAAAGCCTGCATTTGCCCATGTTGAGTTTGCACAAAGAATGGGCGTTGTTGTTGATCTTTCGCAGTTTTAATCCATATCTGACCTTTTCTTAGCACGACATTACGTTGCTTAGCGCTATAGTCCAGATCAATTGCCGATGCACTGTCTAGATACAGCTCACCGCCATCGGGGAGTTTAATTTTTTCAATTTCACCTACTTTTGTTCGATAGTCTGCCGTCCATTGCTGCTGCTGATTTAAGCTATAGCCTAAATACAGTAACGATAGACACGCCAAAACCCACATGTAATGACGGTGTTTTTTCCATGAAAATGATGTACTTTGTTTTAAAATAGGTCGTGCCACTTCCGTTGGCAGTTGATCAAAAGTATGATGCAGTTGCTGCATTTTTTGCCAAACTTTGGCATGCACTGAACTTTGCTGCTGCCAGATCTGCAATTGCTGTAATTCTTGCGGACTCAACTCGCCTTGGCTTAAACGCATACACCAATCAGCCGCTTCATTTAAAATTTGTTGCGTCTGTTGTTGATCTTGTTTTGAGTCTGATTTTTGATTGTGTTGTTGTTCAGATTCATTCTGCTTTGACATTCGCTTAGTCGTCCAGCATGGCAGACAGACAATGTACATACGCTTTTTTCATATAGCGTTTGACTGAACTTAGGGAAATATCCAATTTGACTGCAATCTCATCGTATTTCAGCCCTTCAAGCTGTGCATAGAGAAAAGTATCGCGTACCACCGCAGGCAGTTGCTCTAGCAATTGTGTCACTTCAAGCAAACTTTCGATAATCAAACAGTGCTGTTCTGGAGAGATTTCTTCGAGTTCAGGTTGTAGCGCCAGCACGTCTAAATATGCTCGCTCAATATGCTTCCGTTGAATCCAATTGATCATCAAGCCTTTGGCTACAGTGGTCAAATAAGCACGTGGTTGCAATAATTCAATTTGCTGTCGTCGTGCCATCACTCTTAAGAAAGTATCTTGTGCCAAATCTGCTGCATCAGTGCTATTGCCTAACTTTTTATATAGCCATGCATATACCCAAGAATGATGTTCTTGATAAAGTTGAGCAATATCATGGTTGGGAAGCGACGCAGACATGGAAAAAGTTTATTTAAGCGAATGATAATTATTATCAGTAATTTAATCGCTAAATTCAATCATTATTTTCATCTAACCCACGTCCTCGCCCAACTCACTTTTTTTGCACAAACCAATCTGTAGCAGCTTATTTAGCTTTGCGGTTTAAATTGGACAGCCCTGAATGTCAATATATGCATACACTATTATTTGCTGACGGCAAAATCCTCAATCACCACGTGAAGTAGGCGAAGAAGTGATAAAAAAATTGGTGACTATACATTAAATGAAATTAGCTAGATTGGACATATTTTGTAAGTGAAAGCTTGCAAAATATCACTTCATCTTAAAGTACTTGTGTGACACCAATAAAAATTTTCAACGCTTAAAAAACAGACATAATCCTAATCAAATTAAAAGACATTTCATTAATTCACAATAAATATCAATATGCTAAACAGAAATATTATGTTGACTCAGTTTTTGTATTAGATTAGTATTTTTAATGTAAATAATTATCATTATCATATAGCCAACAAAGCATTGTCCTTTCTAGCCACGATGATTGTCCATTTTTTTATCAAGCAAAGGATAAAGCAATGTTGTTATCTAAAATGAAAATAGGTCATAAAACCCTGATTGCCAGTTCAATCTGTACCATTCTTACAGGTTGTGGTGGGGGTGGTAGTGGAGACAGCAAACCGAGCAATACTGCCCCAACAATTGATGCGATCAGCCCAGTGACCGTACAAACCCTAGACAGTAAAAAAATTAGCGTAACGGCAAAAGATGCTGAGAACAACGCGCTCACCTATAGCATCAAAACTGCGCCAAAATTAGGCACTGCCAGCATTGACAGTAAAACAGGTGTGATTACTTATATTGCAGGCAATGTGGTTGGCGCAGATACACTTGTGGTGAGTGTCAGTGATGGTTCACTGAGCACAGATCTGAGCATTACGATTAATACCCAAGTTGAGTCGGTGTTTGATTATCAATTCTACAAAGTCGCCAACCCTGAAACAGGTAATTCTCAAATTGTCCGTTATGACCCTAACAACGGCAAACAGGAGTATTACAGCAGTATCAGCAATGTGATTTTAGGCAATCGTGTCTTTGTGATGAGTGCGGCAAAAGATGGCGATAAAACAGTTTATAAAAAACGAGAATATGCGATTTTCCTTGACCCAAATGCATCTAAAGAAACGCGTAATTACACACCAGCTGGTGCAACAACAGCAACTGAATATACATTCTATACCGACAATATTCTAAAACGATTTGATGCAAGTAATCCAAACAGTCAAGCCACCATTTTTAGTAGTGCAGCATTACCAGCAGCATTAAAAACCGCAGAAATGAAAGTGATTGGCGATACACAAACCATGTATCTCAATGAAACAGATATTGATAATTCTTATGTGCAATTGCGTACTTTTGCCAAACTACCCGATATTTTTAGAGGCGAACTGTCTGACAATATTAAAAATGCCTATATCACTGTGCGTTTATCAGATGGCAAAGTGACACAAGGTCGAACCATTAAGCCAGTTGTCAATAACAGCACAGGTAAAACTGATTCGGTATTGGTCAACTATAGTGCTGCCTATGTCAAAGGAAGCTACCCAACCGCAAGTAATGAAGCTGCGCGTTTACAAAGCTGTACCGTTGATTTAATCACCTGTACTGATATTAGTGGCGGGACAGGTCAATACTACTTCTTAGCACAAAACGATACCCATATTTATTTGGCAAAAGAAGGTGTAAAAACACTTTATGCTTATGATAAAACTGCAAAAACCTTAACGAATGTAACAGGTGCAGAATATCCTGCGAATTATAACCCTGAACATCATCAAATTAAATTTGGTGGTGGGCATGGTGGTTCTGGTATCTTTAGTAATTTCTTTAACATGCCAAATGTAGTCGATAATTTGGCAGAAGGTAATACCGGTTATTTATTGATTAATTATAACCTTGATACACAAAATGCAGCGATCACCCATAGAATATTTGGCAAAGCCTATGTCTTTAAAAATGCCGAAATTCTGAAATTGACAGGCACCAGTGCAAGCAAAATTTATGATAATGGCACTGGTACTGATTTAGCCAATAATTCAAGCAATGTGGCTCTGTCATATAATCTCAACCTGACTGCGGTCAAAAATGGTTATTTATTTGTCGAAGCGGCCAAGTTATCTAAAGACAAGATGAATCTCAATTATCAACAAGGCTGGTTAAATACTGCAACCACAACCACAAAAACAGCGTTGGATAATGCTGTTATTGATCAGGATATTCCATACTTTACTTCAATGCGGGTACCTGCTGTGGCAGTAGGTGATTATGTCTATGTCAATGAGACCAATCCAACTGCCTCAGAAACCCGTGTTTATAACGTTTATAAATTACCACTCGATGCGCCAACAACCAGCAAAACCAGCGTCTCCCCAACGTTTGGCCGTATGTACTTTGAACGCACTGCATTCCGTGCCAATGGTGTTTATGAAGGTAATGTATTGTTATGGAACAAACGTGCCAATCAAGCAACAGATCCAACTGACACAGTCGGTAGTATTGTCAATGCCACCACGGGCAAACTCATGGGTAAAATCAAGGATTTAGAGGGTGGAGGTGGAATTACCAATGTCACTGCTGACGCTTCAGGTAATGTCACGTTGGCTGGGATTGGTGGTCTATTTGGCTTGCATATGACGGGTAGTCATGCTGGTGTTCCTATACTGACTAGTGGCTTCTCAGAAAAAGAAAAGTCATTGAAAAAAGTTAATCATATTAATGGTTCTTGGATCACTGACTAATCCATACATAGCTTATTCAATCGGGTTGCTGTTGCTATTCTTAAGATGGGGGCAGCAACCCTGCGTTTATTTTGACTGGATTTCTGTCATGAACACACCTCCCTTTCTCCCACGATATCTATTATTGACCCTGTGTATTGCTGGTGGATACTCTCCCTTCTATCATCTCTATGCAGCAGATAATAAGAAAGATACAGACATAAATGATGAACAACCTACTAAACTGCCTGTCATTGAAGTTACAGCAGAAAAAGTCCTCAAGGCAGAGCGACAAAATCAACAAGAAATGTTTAACAAACCCTATTCCAAACAGATCATCAGTCAGGAAAAAATTCAGCAGGAAGGCTTAACCGATGTCAAAGAAGCGATTCGGGATATTCCTGGTGTTTCCATTACCGAAACTGGGGCTTTCGGTAAAAATGTAAAAATTCGTGGTCTGACTGGGCAACGCGTGGTCAGTGTTGTTGATGGCATCAAAATCGCCAATCAAGGTTTAGACCATTCAGGTTCTGGTGAAATCAATCAGGTGGATATTAACAACGTTGAAATGATTGAAGTGGTAAAAGGTAGTCCTGCGGTGATTTACGACCCGGGTGCATCAGGTGGCGTCATTATCGTCAAGACCAAACCTGTACAAATGAGTCAAGGCATCGGGGTCAGTCAAAAATTCGCTTATGATGAGGGTTATGACAAAACCAGTTCCACCACCAGTCTAAATGCAGGCATGGATAATTTTGGTGCAAAGGTCACTTATACCAAAGAATCGTCCAATGACTATCGGGTCCGTGGTAATGCTGATAAAAAATATGCGATTAGTAAAACCAATGCATTAAATGCAGTGAATAGCACAGTAACCGTCAAAGATTTGGGTTATGACGCCGAATCACTGAGTGCCAAATTATCAGGAAAATTTGCTACAGATAGCCAAATTGATCTCGATTATGACCAATGGATCGGTAAAGATATTGCATCAGCACATGGGAGTACCATGCAAGATGCAATGGTGATGCTGTTGGCACGTAAAGAGCGTGAATCTAAATCCATCACTTATCGTAAAGACAATCTGGGTATTTTTAATAACTTCTCATTTAAATATAACAAACAGTCCTTATTAGAACGCCAACAAGAAGGCGGTTATACTGAAACCTTAGATAGTGATAATTTTAACGCCAATCTATTTTTAAACTGGCATCAATTACAAGCCAGTTTTGGTCTGGAAGCTGTTTTAGATAAAGCCGTCACTGCGGTGTATTCTGAACAAGATTATTATGCAGGTTTTACCAATTTAGAATATGACTTCGGCACATGGACAGGTTTTGCAGGAGTACGTGCCAATTATTGGGCAACCCGACAAAAATTACTGCCAGGTGCAAATGCTGAACTTGCCTCACAACTCATCGGTATTTCGGGAATTACCCCTGAAAAAACCATATTCGAACCAACATGGGCACTTGGAGCACAATATCACCTCACCGATACCCAGAATATTTCCGCCAATATCAGCCGCACTTTCCGAGCGCCTGATTTGTATGAACGCTATACCTTTGGTGGCTTTTTGGGTGGGGGGTTAGCTTTACAACCTGAAGAAGGCTACCATGCCGAAGTGGCTTGGAAATACCTCAATGATCATTGGGCCTTAAATACCAGTGTGTTTTATAGCGACTTTGACCAATATATTTGGACGAAAACCAATCGTAGAGTTATTGATCGGGCTGGTTTGGAAACCTGTATTCGCATTGGTAAATGCAATATAGCGACAGGCGATTTTAATGATCGTGAATCTGACTTTTTCCAAGACACCACCCGATATTATAATGCCGACCAAGTCAATAATTGGGGTATGGAATTCAGTGCCAATTATATGAATGAAGTCCATGACTTTGGTATTTCAGGCAGTTTTAATAAAATTGATTCTGAAGATGTTTTTGTGCAAGCTGCGGCACATCCAATTGATATTAACAGCCATTATAAATATACCTTTAGCCAATTGCCGTTACAGCCATGGGTGAAAGGCAAAATTCAGACTGTATTTGATGAACCTCAAGTCATACAAAAAGGCGGCTTTGATTCTTATACCATTGGTAGCCTATATGCAGGTTTTAATCATAAATATGTCAATTTAAGTGCAGGGATTCGTAACCTCGGCAATACTACCTATAGAGCTGCGTATAGTGGTTTAAATGGTCTGGAACGTACTTATTTTATCAATGCTGAATTTAAATGGAATAATTATAAATGAATGTAAATTTTTGGGTTGTTGCCCTCGCCTGTGAAAAGAGATTCAACATAATGATCATCTAAATCAATCTGATCTGTTCTATTTCAATCCAAAGTTTATACAAGGTCCGTTAAACAAAATCAAAGCAAAAAAAAGACCCTTAAAAATTTAAGGGTCTTTTAAATATTTGGCGGAAGCGGTGACAGTCAAATTTAAAATATAAAATATTGATTAATAACAATAAAAATATTTAAATTTAGTTTTTTACTGCTATTTTTACTACAAAAAAATCAACCAATAATTTTTGCGCTTAGTTATAAAAGATTCTTTAATTCATTGACTTGATGATTGTACCTCAACAATCATCACTTGCCGTAAAATACTTTTATATGTCTTTGACTACCCTGATCAAACGTATGTATGAATAGAAGTTTAAAGAAAATGGCTTAGGCTATATTGATCCTAAACAGAATCTAGTGATCACGACACATGGTTTTCGTTCTACATTCCGCGACTGGTCAGCCGATAAAACAGATTATCCACGGGAAGTTTGTGAGCATGTACTTGCCCATAAACTACCAGATGAAATTGAAGCTTATTACTTACGTGGAAGGTATCTTGAAAAACTAATGGCCGACTGGGCCATTTATATCATGCACAAACGGCCTGAAGCCATAAATTACAGCTAAAAAAAACTACGATACCAAATACAAAAGCAACTAATATAAAAATAAGAGATAAAGGAATTTTATCTCTTATAAATCTGAATTTTAATTGCTCATCTATCCAACTAATTTGATGTTCCCAGAAGAATTTGTAATGAGCATACCAATTACTAAAAAGTATCTGCTTACTGATACAAAGAGAAAAATATCTAGTTTCAATATCTTGTATCCTAACTTGATAGGCAGATACATCCGAATTTTCAGATAAACATTTGACATCAAAATATAACGATTTCAATTCATTAAAAAGTTTCGTTAATTCTTTGCCTGCATTCTCATATCTATTTTTGTCTTTATCATAAAAACTAATATACAGTCCACATATACCAATGATTACAAAAATAGCTGAGACTAATTTTGTTGACAGCGCATCAATTATTAGCCCAAGAATACCAACTGCCGTAGATATAAATCCAATCCATCCCGGCATCTTCTCAATGAGATCATATGTTGCAAAATTCTTTTTTGCTCCAAATCCGACGTTATATCCTGTTTCAGCAATGTATCTCAAAAGTTCCGCTTTATTCATCTTTAATCCTCAATGGGCACATGAATACGGTCACGAGCAACGACTACACCATTCTGAATGACATAACATTCAACTAAATGCTCACCATTGAAGCTTGAATATTCTTCAATCTGTTTATTTCCACTGTCCCAAATAATTTGCCCACGAATACAATTACGTCGTTTAGCCTCTTCACCTCTATTGAGAATTTTCCATTTAACTGAGTAATTTTGTAAATTTGTTGGCGTCGTATTTTCCTCAATATAGAAACTTAAGCTACGACCATGATTTAACTTTTTCCTTCTTCGTTTAAAGCCTCTTAAGAAGTCAATAAACTCCCCATCTTTGGTTACTCTAGACTCAATTTTGAGTTTGTAGCGAATATCTACAGGATATTGATCCTCAATAAATTGTTCCGTATGTTCATAGCGCATATCTTCGATACGAATAGACATACTCGCTTTTTGACTTGGTGCTTTAGGAAAATTACGACCATAAATCATTCTCCATTTAGAATAAGCTTTGTCATCCGTTCCTAATGAAATCGCTTCTAAACAAAGATCATAAGCATCTTGTGCAGCATTTTGGAATTTAGCCTTAACTTTTACATCTTGATTACTACCTAAAGCCTGATAATGATCACGGTCAGGTTGATCTACTAAAAATTTAAAAAAATCACGACTTAACCAATCGTAATATAGATAACTCTTATCATCATATTCAGTGGTAGATTTCATAAAATTATAAGCTAGTGTATCAATGAGCAATCCTCCCATTGATATACCATGCTTATTTTTCCATGCACGTACCATTTTGCATAAACGACGTAAATTTCGATTTTTAGCATCATTCATGACTTTCATTTCATCAATTTCAGCTTGTGGTTTTGTTATCTTCCAGCTTCCTCCATTATAAGTATCAGGATACTTATAAGACCCATCTTCCTGTTTAAAAACAGGTTGAACTTCAACATGAAAATTAGTGTATTGAACACATACGACTAAACGATCTACAAAAACTGTAGTACGAGGATAACGCTTTAAAATTGCATCTTTCGTATCTTTTAGGAGTCTAGACTGCCCACCATCCTCATACTCCTTCCATTTTGAAGAAGGCAGGATATACAGCATATCAAGATCAGAAATACCCTTAATTGCCGTCCAACGCCCATAAGACCCTACTTGTAGACAGTTATCTGTTTTAGATTCTGTGTTACGAAACTCTTGATTTAAAGCCTTTGTAATCTCTTGATATCTATTTGTAATTTGATCTTCATTATCAATTTTGAGATTACTCAAAAAATCTTGGAACATTTGTGAAACGGACATAATTTATCCTTTTAATTCAAGATAATTATTAATATAGTTTCACTTTAGCATAACCAAATAGGTTTAAAATATAACATACTAATTCATACGACAAATTATGACGCATAACTTAAATGTAAGACTTTAACTTTTATCACTTTAAAAACAACATTCACTATTTTGGTTTATCAAATGCTTGAAACCCAATTCTCTCTCAGCGATTACCTATCAACCGTACAGGAAGTCATTCGTCTGTCTTTTGATGAGCCTGTTTGGGTAAAAGCTGAGATACGTAACCTGAGTATCAAGGGTGGACACTACTATCTTGAATTAGCTGAAAAGGAAGAGGATACAGATAAAGTCATTGCAAGCTGCAAAGCAACAATTTGGAAATTCACCGCCGTAAAAATTGTGCTCAAGTTTGAGCGTGAAAGTGGCATTGAACTTTCAAAAGACTTAAATGTTCTCATTAAAATAAAAGCCCGTTTTGATCCTCAGTACGGGTTTTCCGTCAACATTGAAGACATCGACTCTAGCTTTACATTGGGTGACATTGCCAAACGCTACCAACAGATTATTGCCCGCCTAAGTACTGAGGGCTTGGTGAATCTGAATAAGTCACTTCCTGCTCCTTTTGATATTGAAAATGTTCTGGTGATTGCACCAGAAAATGCTGCTGGTCTGGGTGACTTCAGGAAAGATGCTAATGCTCTAAATAAAGCTGGTGTTTGCCATTTTGTTTACCATACGGCCACTTTTCAGGGTAATACTGCTGCAAATAGTATTATGGACTCCTTAAGCTTAGGGCTACGCCAGTGGGCCAAGGATTATGTTGTTCCACCTGACCTTATTGTAATTATTCGGGGTGGTGGTGCCGTAAATGATTTAGCCTATTTAAATGACTATTATCTTGCTGCCCTACTCTGCAAACGAAAAGTGCCAATTTGGGTGGGCATTGGTCATGAAAAGGATCGAACCATTCTGGATGAAATCGCCCATCGTTCTTTCGATACGCCAAGTAAAGTAATTGCGGGTATTCGGAATATCATTTTAGAACGGTCACAAGACGTGATGGATTATCTGCAAACTATCAAGCTACTGTCTCAACATCAAATAACAGCATATCAAGGCCAGAATGACCAGTTGATGAATACCATCAAGACTCATGCCCAGAATCAGATCAATACAGCTAATAGAAATCTTGATTTGGTTAAGTCAACAACACAATATTTTGCCCAGCAGCAAATTAAAATTGCCTCCACACAGATTGAATCCTTAATGCGTGAGACCCTATTACAGAATCCTAGGAATGTGCTTGCCAAGGGCTATGCTATTGTACGGAATCAAAACAAGGCTATCCGATCTGTACAACAGGTCAGTTCAACTGTTTCAATTGAGATGCAAGATGGCTATATTCATGCCAGTGTAAGTGAGGTGACAAATCATGAGTAAAAATGAATTAAGCTTTAAAAATGGCTATGAACTGCTGAAGAAGAATGCTGCCCTACTGGAATCACAGGAAGAGCCAGACATCGACAACCTGATGAAGATTGTTGAAGAATCCATGACAGCTTACAAAGCATGTAAATCTAGAGTTGATGCAGTACAACAAGCATTGAATGAAACTTTTAAAGAAAACTAACCTTCATTGTTATGATTCAAATATCCCAACTTACTACAGAACAATTACCTCATGCACTCATGCTAGCCATGCGGCATAAAACTACTCCCACTATTGATTGGGAGCTATGTGGCAATATTCTCGAACATGAAAAGATTAGTTTAGTATTCTTTGGAACACATTGGGTTGCAATGGAAATTAATCCGTTTGGTAACCATACTAAAGCAACTCAGAAATCTGTTTCTGCATTAGATGCAGTTATCAAATGTTATATACAGATTAAACTTGGTGACGTTATAGATCTAAAAATTAATAAATAGGTTACTTGTCAACCAAACCGCTCTTTTAAAATCTTTTCACAAAAAAATAAATCATTATTTTGCAATTAAAAATAGTAAAAAACCAACACCATTCCTAATGAACGATGTTGGTTTTTTACTTACAGACTAATCTATTAAATATATGAGGATAGTTAGCCTATTTCTTTGGCTTAATATTAGTAATGACTTGATTTCCACCTTCTGCTTTTAATTCAAAATCAACTTTTTGTCCTACTGCAAGCCCATTTAACAACTGAGGATCAGCAACCTTAAAACCCATTGTCATTGCCGGCCAATTAATCGCTGCAATTGCTTCATGGCTTATTGTCAATATGCTTCCTTTAGTATCAATTGCAGTAATCACGCCAACAGCTTGGACCATTTCTGCTTTCTCATGAGACATATGTTCCATTGGTGCAGCAGAAGTCTTTTGCTCTGCCGCTTCATTTTTACTGCATGCAGTCAATGTTGTCATAGTAGCAACTAGGATCATAACTATTCTTAATTTAAACATGATAAATAACCTCTTTAGACTAAATAAGAAAGCTATCAATTCTTTGATAGCTTTCTTCGGATTAACAGCTGATATGCAGCTGGAATAACAAACATTGATAAAAGTGGAGCTGAAATCATGCCCCCAACCATCGGTAAAGCAATACGGCTCATCAATTCAGAACCTGTCCCTGTTCCCCAAAGAATAGGAAGTAGCCCGACTAAAATTACAGCTACAGTCATCGCTTTTGGGCGAACACGTAGAACAGCCCCTGTACGAAGTGCGTCATTGAGCTGTTGTTCAGTTAAGGATTTTTCAGAAGACTGCGTTTGTTGTATGGCTTGCTTTAAATAAAACAACATGACCACACCAAACTCTGCGGCAACACCCGCAAGTGCAATAAAGCCTACTGCTATGGCAATTGAAAAGTTATAGCCACTGAAATACATTGCCCAAATACCACCGATTAAAGCGAATGGTAGAGTCAGCATAATCAGAGCGGCATCTTGTACTTGTCTAAAAATCAAATAGAGCAATAGAAAAATGATCATCAAAGTGATTGGTATCACCACCTTTAGACGAGCATTTGCTCTTTCCATAAACTCAAATTGACCTGAATAACTAATACTCATACCCGCAGAGCGTTTCACTTGTTCATCAATAGATCGTTTCAAATCCTGAACTACAGAAGCTAAATCACGCTCTTGTACATCAACATAGACCCAACCACTTGGGCGAGCATTCTCACTTTTTAGCATTGGGGGGCCATCAGTGATTTGAATATTGGCAATGCTACTCAAAACAATTTGCTGACCTGATTCAGTCAGAATTGGTAGATTCCTTAAGGCTTCAAGTGAATCTCGGATTTCTCGTGGATAACGTACATTAATAGGATACCTAGCTAATCCCTCAACAGTTTCCCCAATATTCTCCCCACCAATTGCTGATGACACAATTTGCTGTACATCATTGATATTAAGACCATAACGTGCAGCTTGCTTTCGATTAATATCGATATCAACATATCGCCCACCTGTGAGTCGTTCAGCTAAAGCTGAGCTAACACCGGGTATCTTTTTGGCAACCTGTTCAATTTGTTGTGCGACCCGATCAATATCTTGCAAATCATTTGCTGAAATCTTAATCCCGATTGGGCTTTTAACCCCAGTTGCCAACATATCAATTCGGTTACGAATAGGTGGCACCCAGATATTTGTTAAACCCGGTACTTGAACCGCTTTATCCAGTTCTTTTACTAACTTGTCGGGTGTCATACCTGAACGCCATTCAGATCGCGGTTTAAACTGAATCGTGGTTTCAAACATTTCTAAAGGTGCTGGATCTGTAGCTGACTCTGCTCGCCCAGCTTTACCAAATGCCGTGGCAACCTCTGGAACAGTTTTAATCATTCGATCAGTCTGTTGAAGTAACTCAGAAGCTTTTGCTGCGGACAATCCCGGTAAAGCCGAAGGCATATACAGTAAATCACCTTCATCCATATTGGGCAGGAACTCTCCACCTAAGCGAGTTAAAGGGAAAAGACTGAGAAGAAAAATGAATGATGCACCAAATAAAGTTGTCTTTGGATAAGCTAAGACCTTATCCAACATCGGACGGTATATTTTGATTAGAAAACGGTTTAATGGATTGCATTGTTCAGAGGGTAACTTCCCTCGAATCCAGTACCCCATCAAAATTGGAATCAGTGTAATTGATAACCCTGCGGCAGCGGCCATGGCATAAGTTTTAGTAAATGCCAATGGAGAAAACAGTCGTCCTTCTTGTGCTTGTAAAGTAAAAATAGGAATAAAGGATAAAGTAATGATGAGTAAACAGAAAAATAAAGCAGGTCCAACCTCACTAGCAGAATGCGTAATGATGTCCCAACGCTCTTGTGTTTTTAAAACTTGATCAGGATGTTCATGTTGCCAAGCTTCGATATGCTTATGTGCGTTTTCGACCATAACCACAGCGGCATCGACCATAGCGCCAATTGCAATGGCAATACCACCCAATGACATGATATTGGCATTTAGTCCCTGATAATACATCAATAAAAAAGCTGACAAGATTCCCAAGGGCAAAGAAACAATCGCAACCATTGCTGAACGTAAATGCCAGAGGAATAATCCACAAACCAAAGCCACCACAATAAATTCTTCAATCAATTTATGGCTTAAATTTTCTACAGCCCGATCAATCAATTGACTGCGATCATATACTGGAACAACTTGCACGCCTTTCGGTAGACTCTGTTGTAATTCGGCAAGTTTTTCTTTTACAGCAGTAATGGTTTCACGTGCATTTTTACCAGCACGTAAAATCACAACACCTCCAACGGTTTCTCCTTGTCCATTAAGTTCAGTAATTCCACGACGCATTTCAGGTCCGAGTTGAATCGTTGCAACCTCTCCAAGAGTGATTGGGATGCCTAAACCGTTCGTACGTAATGGGATCTGCCGAAAATCTTCTAATGTTTTTAAATAACCAGAAGCTCTTACCATATATTCAGTTTCAGCCATTTCTAGGACTGAACCGCCAGTTTCCTGATTTGCCTTTTGAATTGCCTCAATGATACTTCGTTGAGTTATACCGAATGCTGCCATCTTGGTAGGGTCTAAAACAATTTGATACTGCTTAACCATTCCCCCAATTGTGGCAACCTCAGCCACATTCGGTACTGTCTTTAGTTCATACTTCAAAAACCAGTCTTGTATGCTTCGCAGTTGTGAGAGATCATGTTGCCCTGTTGGATCAACCAAAGCATATTCGTAAATCCAACCAACACCTGTAGCATCTGGTCCTAATGAAGATTTTGCATTTGTAGGCATTCGCCCTTGTATTTGATTCAGATATTCCAACACGCGAGAACGTGCCCAGTAAAGATCAGTATGTTCATCAAAAATGATATAAACAAACGAATCACCAAAAAAAGAATAGCCCCGAACAGCTTTAACACCGGGCACTGATAACATGGTCGTTGTTAAAGGATACGTCACCTGATTTTCAACAATTTGTGGTGCTTGACCGGGAAAATTAGTTCGCACAATAACTTGTACATCAGACAGATCTGGCAAAGCATCAACCGGAGTATTTTTGACAGCCCAAGTTCCCCAAACGGCAAGAACTACAGCAGCTAATAAGACAAATACTCGATTTGCAATTGAAAAACGAATAATACGGGTGATCATGATGGTTCTCCCGTTTAGTTCTTCATAGATGTCATAGACATCTTGGAAATGTCAGAAATCACATAAGCATCCCCAACATGTGTAAAGCGGAAACTGACCTGATCTCCTTGCTGAATTTGGGTAAATGGTTGTACTGGTTGTTTAAAGCCCATGGTCATAGCCCCCCAACCCAACTCAGCAATTGCCTGATGTGAAATGGTAATGTCTTGAGCTGTAACTTTTTCCACTTTACCAATGCCTTGGTATATTGATGCCTTAGTTACTTGAGATGAAGTAATCGATTGTCCAGTGTTTAACTTATCCAGTACACCCTGTAAATTGGCCTCAGAATCAATTATGAATTGTCCCGAAACCACTACTTTCTGACCAGCGTTCAAACCCTGTAGAATTGCTATTTTATTTCCATCACTCTGCCCTAACTGTACAACAACAGGTTCAAAACGCCCTTGTTCATGTGCCACAATGACGATATTACGAGTACCGGTACGTATAACAGCTTGCTCTGGCACAACTAAACTGCTTTGAGGATTGTTGGAGAATTTGACAGAAGCAAACATTCCTGGCTTGAGTTGTCCCTCTCTATTGGGTAACTCAATACGAACTTTTATGGTTCTGCTTGTGGTATCTAGTGTTGGTAAAATATCAATGACTTTACCAGACACTTTTTGAGGATATGCAGCAAAAGTTGCTTCGACTTTAGCACCTCGTTTTATTCCAGCAATTTGCGTTTCAGGCACTGCTGCTTCTAACCAAATTGGATTAATTCCTTTAATTGAAGCAAGTGTTTGCCCCATAGTTAAAGTCATTCCACTATGAACTTCTAATGAGTCAATGAATCCACTTATAGGAGCACTCAAAGTCATATTAGATTGTACTTGATGTGTTTGTTCGACTTGATGGATCACATTTGGTGGGATTCCCAGAAGCCGTAGGCGTTGTCGACTTGCTTGAATAAGAGAACGGTCTCCTATTTTAAGTACTGCCAAAAACTCGGTCTGCTCCCCAGTCCATTCTGGTATTGAAATATCAGCAATCGGGCTCCCTTGAGTCACTATATCTCCGACTGCATGACCATAGACACGCTGAACAAAACCACTTGCCCGTGTTTGCAGAATCGCTATCTGTCGTTCATTCGCTTGTAATATGCCATTGGTTAACAAAGTATTACCCATTACAACTTGTTCGACTGTGGCATAACGAATGGCTAGATTTTGTTGAAGAGATGGATCAATCTTTACTCCTGCACTTTCAGTCATTCCAGAAGTACTTTCATCCGCATATTTAGGGACTAACTGCATATCCATAAAAGGAGATTTCCCCGGCTTATCAAAATGCTGTTCTGGTTTCATTGGATCGTACCAGTACAATACTTTAGCGGTTGCTTGATCACTTACAGTTTGCTTTTTATCATTTTGATGAGCGTACCAATATCCAGCACCACTACCAATTCCTAAGCTACCCACAATCAAGCCAGTCATTACGAATGCTAATTTATTTTTTAACATTATCGTGACTCCTCAGCATGGTTTAAGGTCGGTTCTACAAAAGAAAAATAGAGCTGGGCTTTGATAATTGCTTGCTGTTGTTGTAAATCGATGAGGCGTAATCGCTGATTTAGTAATGCTTGTCGTGTCTCAATGACATCTGACAAATTGGCTTTACCAGCCTGATAACTTGCTAGCTGTAAATTTACTTTTTGTTTAGTCAAAGGAAGTGTACTTTGAACTGTACGTTGGATTTGTTGATCAAGGGCTTTTAAGTCCGATAGCCCCTCATCTAACATGGTGAGATGCTCGCGGTATTTTATCTCCTGATCTACTGTAATCCTGTTTTGTTCCGCTAAAATGGCTTGAACCAATGAACTACTACGTTTTTTTGAAAATACTGGTAGTTCTGTTGTCAGTTGCACACCAATCATATCTCCAAATTCAGGAGCACGGTGCTGATAGGCAAACTCGATACTCCAATCTGATTTTTGTAGGGCTTGAGCTTGCTTAAGTTTGGCTTCAGCAGTTTGCCTTTCTGCTTGAAATGCTTTCAATTCAGGATGTTGATGCAGATGATGATATAAACGTGATGTATCAAAATTAATTACAGGTTCTTGGCTAGGCAAACTTTCTATTTCAGTTGTACGACTAGAATCCTCACTGATTAATCGGTGTAATTCTAGCTTTGCTTTATTTAAATCTCGAAGTAAATCATCTTTTTGATCAAGTAAAACCGTTTTATCCAGCTTAGGGGAAATCGCATTAGTAACCATAGTCCGACCAGATGTAACCTGTGTCTGCGTAATCTGGGATAACAATCCATTTTCTGAAAGAAGGTCATCATATAAGGCCAGTTTACGCTCAAGATAAAAACGCTTAAGCCATACCGATGCTACTTTTTGACGTAACTCAATACGAAGAATTTCTGTCTGAGCATTAGCTGAACCCAATTCAGCTTTTGCTAATTCTATTTCGGCCAATCTTTTGGCACGATTTGGAAAATCTTGCATGATGCCAATCTTTTGCATCGTCATGCCTTCTTGTGTGACTGACCATGCGGCATCGCCAGACACGGGGTAATTATCTAAGCCAACAAACAGTTTAGGATTGGGTAAGATACCGGAAGCTGAAACCATATTCTCAGCGCCTTCAATCTGAGCACTATTGGCCCTTAGAGTAGGTGCATATTGCTCAGCAAGCTTCAACGCTGTATCCAAAGTCAATGGCTGGGCATAAGCATGACCATAACTCAAGAAAAAACAGATCGTTGCAATTGAGCATCCACCCCATTTTAGGGACAGCTTTTCTTTATTAAAGTTCATATTTTTAGCTCTAAAATGATGTACACGCGCACGTGCAGAACATCCATAGAAAACTCTATGAATGATGATTAGTCATCAAATTAATTAGAGCGTGGGGGTTTCCATAAATTGGAAGGATCAGATGAGGTGAAATTTTGATTTAATGGAGAAAAAGTAGACTGTTCCACAGGGGAAGAAACCATAGATTGCAAAACACCTAGTGCTGTAGATGTATATGCAATTTTAGAAAATGACATAATACAATCTTGCTTAGACATACATGATGGATCATGTAATTGCTTCTTAATCTTTACTTCAGCTTTCATACAATCCATGTGCATAGTACTTGCTTTTTCATGATCTTCAGAATTCATCATTTGCATCGATTGCATATCTTGAGATGACATTAAACATGGACTATGTACAGATGCAGCTGCTGCTGCCGATCCTACGATAAGGATAGCAAATGATAAAAACAGCGAAAGGCATGTTTTTAACCAGTGCATAATGTCATGACCAAAATTTAAGCTTTTTTAGTTTTACAGATTCTTAGTAAAATAACAATCCTATAATTAATTTAAATAATTACTTAAACAAGAGCATGGTTGTTGATATGAATCAACAACCATGCTCTAGATTAAAAACGACTCACAACTTGATAAGTTATGAAAGAGAATAAGTAGGCCAACGAGAAAAGATAGATGGCCATTATGGTTGGCTGTTTCCAACTCCCTGTTTCTCTTCTGATAGTTGCCAATGTTGCTAAACAATGTGGAGCAAAGATAAACCAAACCAATAGTGACATCCCTGTCGCTAGTCCCCATCCATCAGGACCCGATATTTGAGATAATAAGGTTTGGGTAACTGCATTCTCATCACCAGACATTGCATAGATTACCCCTAATGCAGCAATAATCACTTCACGAGCTGCCATGGCAGGAATCAAAGCAATACAAATTTCCCACGTAAATCCAATCGGAGCAAATATTGGATGGATTAGATGTCCTAACTGTCCAGCAATACTATAATTGATTGGTGGCATTGTTGGGTTATCAGGTGGTAATGGGAACGTTACCAAGAACCATAATAAAATAGAAAGTGCGACAATAATTCCACCAACTCTTTTTAAGAATATAGTCGCTCTATCATAAAGCCCCAAAGCTACATTTCGAACATCTGGAATACGGTATGTAGGTAATTCAAAAATGAAAATACTTTCAGTTTTATCTTTTCTTACTAATTTCAGGAATAAAGAAACCAATAAAGCGGATACGATTCCTGACATGTAAAGCCCGAACAGAACTAGACCTTGTAAACTGAGCCAACCATAAACCAACTTGTTTGGAATGAATGCAGCGATCAGCAAAGCATATACAGGTAATCGTGCAGAACACGTCATCAAAGGTGCAATCATAATCGTTGCCAAACGATCTCTTTCAGAACTGATACTCCGTGTTGCCATAATTCCTGGGATGGCACAGGCAAAGCTTGAAAGCAACGGAATAAATGAACGCCCACTTAAGCCTGCTTTAGACATCAGTTTATCCAACAAAAAGGCAGCTCTAGGTAAGTAACCCGATTCCTCTAAAACTAAAATAAAGAAAAATAAAATAAGAATTTGAGGCATATAGGCAAGCACACTACCTGCACCCGCAATCACACCGTCAACAATCAAACTTCTTAGAAGTTGGTGCGAAATTAAAGGCCCAACAGCCCCACTAAACCATGTAATCGAATTTTCAATAAATGCAATGAAGGGTTGTGCCCAAATGAAAACCGCCTGAAACATTACAAACATGGTAAAGGTCAATATTAATAATCCAAAAAATGGATGTAAGAATATTTTGTCTAAGAAAGCCGTTCGTTTATCACCATTATCATTCTTCAATATGACCTGTTTTGTAATATCTTTGATTTGGTCGAAATGATTTAGATCAGAATGATAAGGGGAAATAAACAAATTTTTTTGGTCTAACTGCGTTAATAAACCCTGAATCCCTTTTGTCTTTACAGCTATCGATTCAACAACAGGAATACCTAAGAGCTGAGATAATTTTGATGTGTCAATCGAGATACCACGTTTTCTAACCTCATCCATCATGTTAAGAACAAGTAACATTGGTCTGTTTAAAGCTCTGACTTCAAGTACAAGACTTAAATGAAGATGAAGATTCGTAGCATCCACAACACATACAAAAATATCAGGTATAACTTCACCTTTTAACTCGCCAAAACAGACTGCTCTAGTTACTTCTTCATCTAAACTACTTGGCTTTAAACTGTAAGTCCCAGGTAAATCCAGTACTCGTACAGTATCGCCAGAAGGTAATTTAAAAAAACCCTCTTTCCGTTCTACCGTTACCCCAGCATAATTAGCAACTTTTTGACGAGTCCCTGTGAGGGTGTTAAAAAGTGATGTTTTACCGCAATTGGGATTACCAACGAGTGCAATATTTTTAGTGTTCATTGGTAATCTCTACAAAAATTCGTTCTGCTTCATTTTTTCTTAATGCGAAACGTGAGGTTTCAATTTGAACCAATACGGGGTCACCACCAAAAAGCCCTTTTGCAAGTACTTGTAAGGATTCACCTACTCTAAAGCCCAGCAGTTCTAAACGCTCTAGAACAGGATCATTTTTATCTTGATACTGATCACCCTTTTTAAGATCAATGATTTTTACAATTTGGTCTTGCTTTACTTGAAATAAATTCATTGTCTGCACCTTATTTCAACGCCAAAATTTTTCTAGCGCCGTTAAGCACGAACAATGAAACGAGGATACCAATAATCAAATCAGGGTAAGCTGAGCTAGTCCATGTCACAAGTACACCGGCAAAAATGACTCCCATATTAACGATTACATCATTTGCGGTGAATATCCAACTTGCTTTCATATGGGCACCTCCATTTTTGTGGCCTGTCAGTAAATAGAGACAGGCAACATTTGCAATAAGTGCACAGAAAGCAATAATAATCATTATGCTAGATTCAGGCTCACTACCTAGAATAAAGCGCCTAATCACATCAACAATAACAACAAGAGCTAATGACAATTGAATCCAACCAGCGAAATGAGCTGCTTTTACTTGATACTTAGCTGCTTTTCCTACTACATAAAGTGCTATACCATAAACAGCAGCATCAGCAAACATATCAAGAGAGTCGGCAATAAGACCTGTAGATTCGGCAATAATGCCACTTATGAATTCAATAAAAAAAAGAACACCATTAATCGCTAATAATAATTTTAGTACTTTCGCCTGCTTAGTTGGATCAGGTGCTTCAGGCAATTCCCCCGTAGCTTTTACCGTTTCCACAAGCTTTGCACCAAAGCCAAGGGCTTCAAGTTTTGTGGTAATTTCATTAATCCCATTGGTATGGAAAACAACTAACTGTCTTTGCGCCAAATCAAAAGATAAACCTTTAACTTCATGCAAGGGAGAAAGTGCCATTCTTACCATTTGCTCTTCTGCCGAACAATCCATCTTCGGAATCAGAAAAGTACTAGCTTCTTGTGCTTGTTCTTTATTTTCATAAGCTTCAGTTTTATTTAATTTTGCCCCAAATCCAAGAGCTTCAAGTTTTGCAGTGATTTCATTACTTTCACCATTATGCAGAACTTTTAGGTTTCGGTTCGGCAAATCAAAAACCAAGCTCTTAACATCTACCAATGAAGATAAAGTCATCCGAACCATTTGTTCCTCTGCGGAACAATCCATTTTCGGGATGCTATAGTCACTGATGAAAGTCGCTGTATCTTCACTCCCCCTAATCTTTTCAGGTGAAGTTATCGAATCCGAACCACAGCATGAATTCGACTGCTTACTACAGCAGGAATCTTTTTCATCAGGGGTAGGTTCTTGCTGTACCTCATTATCGCAACAAGAACTTTTACTTTCTTCTGTAGCTAAATCTTTAATTTTACAAGAATCTGTTTTTGATTCATTTTGTTTTTGCTTAGTGTCTTCACAAGAACTTTCTTGATTACAACCGCAACCACTCATTGATGTGCCTATAGTCATATCTTCACGTATTGCATATTAAAATCCCTATAGCTACTATAGAGTCAATAGATCAGGTGACTTGAAATGAACTTAAAAATTGGTGAATTATCTCAGCTATCCGGTTGCCCTGTTGTTACAATACGGTTTTATGAAAAAGAAGCTTTATTACTAGCCCCTAATCGTTCGGAAGCTAATTATCGACTTTATAACAAAGACCACTTAGAGCGACTTCTATTTATTCTTAATTGCCGAACTTTGAATATGAGCTTGGACGAAATAAAAATTTTATTAGCATACAAAGACAAACCTTGTGGAAACTGTAGTTCTATTAACATCTTAGTTGATAAACATATTCATCAATTAGAGCAGAATATCCAAAAACAGATTCAGCTTAAGCAACAACTTTCTGATTTAAGAAGTAAATGCTCTGGTTTTTTGGAAATTAACTCTTGTAAAGTACTTGAAGGGTTATCCGTAAGTTTAAAATAATTAAGAATGAATAATGGAATATCACCATTATTCATTCTTAATAAAATATTTAGAAAACTAATTCAATACCTGCCCCGTATAACCACCCCTTTTCAGAATTTGTAGCTTCTTGAAAAGTTGTTAATTTCTGTCCTTTTTCATATTGATAAGCGACATCAACAAATGGTCTTATACGCTTATTAATCTCGTAACGAGTTTTTAGACCTGTCTTTAACTCAGACAAACCTGACTTTGTAGCAAAATCAGAATTATCATTAAACACAATATCTGCTGCAATATATGGCTGAGTAATTAGCTTTTGAGTGAGTAATAGATCTCGATCAAACTCAAAACTGGCTCCCCAAAAATTATTTTCACCACCATAAAGGTAAGCTTTTGTCTCAAAGAAATAAGGAGCAAGACCTAATAATCCAATAACGCCATCAATGCGATTACTATTACGGTTATTTTTGTCCTCACTATACCTTACCCCAGCTTGTACATCCCAAAATGCTGCAACATTTCTACTGTAAAGAGCTGATACATCATATTTAGGGTCATTACTCTCCGCTTTATTCATATTAGCTTCAACAAACATTCGATTTTCATCTGTTCCAATCAATGCCTCGAAACTCGAACCTAAGCTGCCCTTTCCATCTTTATCAACTATCCACTCATTGGAAAATTTAGTTGTTTGATAGATTTGCCCACCATGCTCGTTCAAATGTTTTTTATGATTTTGGCTAAAAGCTAAAGTTTCAAGTTCTTTGCTGTTTGAAGACTTTTGATCAGTATTACGTTCAACATAGCCTAATCCGCCTGATTCTCTTAAAAGCACATTCATACTTGACGTACTCTTATTTAAATTTTCAGTCGAATTATCATTCGCAAATGCCATACCTGCTAAACTAAATAAAGCAACAGATAAAATTGTTTTTGAATATAACTGTTTAGTGATGTGCATGTTGATTCACTCCCTCATGGCTAGTTTGAGGTTGGGCAACGATACTTTTCGTATCATCATTGCTATCTACACTTGCCACAATGAGTTTGTTCATCATTCCAGCGGCCATGTGATATAACAAATGGCAGTGGATAGCCCATTCACCTAATTCATCAGCAGTAAGTAAAGTTGTAACTGTTTTCCCCGGTGGCACAATGATGGTATGTTTATTCGGCATATTACTTGGATCTTGACCATTTTCAAGCTGCATAAACATACCGTGCAAGTGCATTGGGTGAGCCATCATACTGTCATTCACAAATTTCAAGCGTATACGTTCCCCGTATTTCACTTTGAATGGTTCTGTTTCATTAAACTTCTTACCATTAATTGTCCAAATATAGCGCTCCATGTTCCCACCAAGACGGATTTCCATTTCACGTTCAGGGGCACGAGTATCTGGTTGAGGCTTTAAAGATTGTAAGTCACTATATTGAAGTGCTTTTTGACCAACAGGTGTTGAAGCATTTGCCCAGCCATATACAACATCACCATTCTTTTCTTGTGTAGGTGCATTAGATGTAGTCATTTGCATGCCATGGTTCATACCTGACATAGATTGATCTTTTGAGCTGTCTGTCATAGACGACATATCGTGATCCATGCCTTTCATTGAAGACATATCTTGATCCATGCCTTTCATTGAAGACATGTCATGATCCATACCTTTCATCGAAGACATGTCATGATCCATACCTTTCATCGAAGACATGTCGTGATTCATGCCCTTCATTGAAGACATATCGTGATCCATGCCCGCCATAGACGACATATCATGCCCCATCCCCATATCTTCCATAGTTAATAAAGAACGAGGACGTGACTTCGGCATTTTGATTTGATTTATTGGAGGAGTATTTTCATCATGTAATGAACCAACTGAAAAGCCACTCCTATCAATTGATTCTGCTTCAATTTGATAATTTGATTGTTTGGGTTCTACAATAACATCATACGTTTCAGCCGTTCCTATTCTGAATTCATCAACAGGAACAGGTTTCACTGGCTGCCCATCTGCACTGACTACCGTCATTTTCAAGTTAGGGATTCTGACGTCAAAGAATGACATTGCTGAGGCATTAATGAACCGAAGACGTACTTTTTCACCCGTCTTAAAATTACCAATCCAATTTTGTTCTGGAGTCTTACCATTCATCAAAAAAGTATATTTTGTCACATCAGACATATCAGTCTTGAGCATTCGCATCTGGTTCCACATCGAACGGTCTTGCCATGTTGCTTTTAAACCATCTTTTTTAATTTTTTTAAAAACATCAAAAACAGTTTCACGACGGTTCTGATAATAGTCAGCTTCTTTCTTTAGATTATTCATGATTTTATCACTAGTTGAATCATGAAAATCTGAGAGCAATACAACATAATCCTTATCTGTTTTCTCAGCTACAGTTAAAGGTGTCCTATTTTTTGGGTAAATGACTAACGGACCATACAAGCCCTCTTGCTCTTGACCTTTACTATGCGAATGATACCAATAGGTACCATTTTGGCGTACCTTAAACTTATATTCATAGGTCTTACTAGGGGCAATACCATCAAACTGATTAAATCCGGGTACGCCATCCATGATGCCCGGTAAAATTAAACCATGCCAATGAATAGAAGAATCTTGTTTTTTTAGCTTGTTATGGACACGAATAATAGCATCATCACCTTCCTCAAATTCAAGAAGAGGTGCAACAAATTTCCCGTTGACCGTAATTCGTTTTAAAGGCTTACCTGTGATATTCACCGTTTGCTCAGCGATTGTTAAATCATATTCTTTAACCGCTGCCACAACCCAAGTTGATGAAAATAAACCTACTCCTATTAAAAGGACATGACTTAATTTTTTAGACATTTATTTCACCTATCTAATATAAAGATGGGGAGCTCAAGCAAACCAATTATTCGCTTTAATCTCCCCAATCTTTCATTTATCGTATTTGTTATTTATTTGATGTATTTGACATGTTCATCTTTGAGTGGTCCATGTTCATCATATTTGAATGATCCATATTACCCATTTTAGACTGATCCATATTCATCATCTTAGAGTGATCCATCTGAGACATATCAGCCATATTGCCATGCTCATGCTGACTATGATCCTGTTGGGTTTTCTCATCATTCTTCATATTACAAGGTTTTTGGCATTTCTCTGACATTTTTGAGTCCGCTTTAGTTTCAGTGACTACAGTGGTTCCCTGTTTAGCATCGGCTGCCCAAGACTGAGTTCCTGCAATTAAAGTTCCAATACACATAAGTGTAGTTAAGCTACGACGGAATAGAGTTTTCATGTTTTGCTCCAAAAATTAACTTTATGTAAATACCTTAAAGGCCTTCACTAAACATCTATGTGACATGAAAATGACATTTTTGTAATCTACAACGAATCACGTATTTATAACGTTATTATGTTCTTAATGAGTGATATGGGATTTTTATCAATGAGAATCTTACTAGTTGAAGATGAACAAAAAACCGGTGACTACCTTAAACAAGGTCTATCTGAAGCTGGGTATATAACGGATTGGGTAACGGATGGATTATCTGGTAAACATCAAGCGCTTTCCGAAGAATATGACCTCATCATTTTAGATGTGATGCTTCCAAAGCTAGATGGTTGGGATATCATTTATGATATCCGAAAAAGTGGCAAAACTATGCCTATTCTTTTTCTTTCAGCACGTGATCAAATTGAAGATCGTGTGAAAGGCTTGGATTTAGGTGCTGATGATTATCTAGTCAAGCCTTTTGCTTTTGCTGAGTTATTAGCACGAATTAAAAGCTTACTCCGACGGGGACAACAAAAAGAAGATAGTAACCTTATTACAATTGCTGATCTTGAACTTGATCTTCGTAAACGCCGCGTCACTCGCGCTGGGCAACGTATTGACTTAACAGCTAAAGAATTCGCGCTGATGGAATTATTTATGCGTAGACGTGGTGAGATATTACCTCGTACGCTCATTGCCTCTCAAATATGGGACATGAATTTTGATAGTGATACCAACGTTGTAGAAGTCGCTATCAAACGTTTGCGCAGTAAAATTGACAGTAATTTTAGCCCAAAGCTGATACAGAACATACGTGGAATGGGGTATGTTTTAGAGGTAGAAGATGACTCGTAAATTGTTTAATGCAATCAGCTTTCGTATAGCAATCATCTTTTCTCTTTCTACTGTTATCATCTTAATGATTATGGGGTTGGTTATTCACAAGCTCGTAATGCATCATTTTGAAGCTCAAGACCGAACTCAATTAGAAGGCAAAATTCAACTTATAGAGAATCTACTTGAACAGAACCCATCTAACTCTCAAGAACTAAATTTATATTTAAAAGATGCCTTAATTGGACATCACGATCTGATTGTTCAGATTGAACGTCCAACAGGTCAAGTTATTTTTAGCTCAGCACCATCAGTAATTCATCCCCAAGCACTCAACAAATCAAAACAAGATCCATGGCTTGAATGGAAAATTAAAAATAAGACTTATCGTGGCTTAATTTATAAAAAGACTTTTGATCATAATGACTCGTTTATATCAGCTCAGATTATTGTTGGAATCGATACCTCTGAGCATCTACATTTCTTAAATGACTTTAGACGTCAACTTTTATACATTGGATTTGTGGGTACAATTTGTTTAATGTTCTTAGGGTGGTTCGCAGCATGGCGAGGGCTACGTCCAGTACAACAAATGGCAAAAGTAGCAGAGGGTATCTCAGTCCAACATCTTTCTGAACGTTTAGAAGTCGAAAATACTCCAACCGAACTTAAATCACTGGCTGTCGCTTTTAATGATATGTTAGATCGGCTAGAAGCCGCAGTAGAAAAACTTTCAGATTTTTCATCTGATCTTGCTCATGAAATAAGAACACCTATTAACAATTTGATGACTCAAACTCAAGTATGTTTATCTCGTAGTCGAAATATTAATACTTATCAGGAAGTTCTATTTTCAAATTTAGAAGAGTTTGAGCATTTAGCTCGCATGGTCTCTGATATGCTATTTTTGGCAAAAGCAGAACATGGTCTACATTTACCTAACCTACAACAGGTTAATTTAGTTAAAGAAGTTTCAGCATTATTTGATTTTTATGATGCTATCGCTGCTGAAAAGGGAATGTCACTCGAACAGAGTGGTTCAGGTAGTATAAAAGGTGATCCTTTAATGCTACGCCGCGCTTTAAGTAATTTGTTATCGAATGCAATTAAATATGGCAAATCAGATTCGGTCATCAAAATCACATGCCAACAAAACTTTGATACAACAACATTCATCATTGAAAATGAAAGCTCCCCACTATCATCAGAACAACTTAATCGGTTATTCGATCGTTTTTATCGAACAGATGTATCTAGACAGAGAGTTGAAGAAGGTACTGGCCTTGGTTTAGCAATTACCAAATCTATTCTTGATGTGCATGGAGCTTCCATTCAAGCGACTTATAACGAGGGACATATTTCTTTTAAAATTATCTTTAAAAATTAGTGATATCTCGGTTATTAAGCACTCATTCTAATGATGCTTACCACTCATTAACTTACGCTAATGAGTGGTAAGTCGTGATTATTTTTGATGACGTAATCGTAAGGCATTACCAATTACCGATGCTGAGCTTAGGCTCATTGCTAATGCAGCAATCATAGGCGAGAGTAACCAGCCAGTAAATGGATACAGTACACCAGCAGCCAAAGGGATACCTAATCCATTATAGAGGAAAGCAAACATCAAGTTTTGTTTCATATTTTTAACAGTTGCCTCTGATAAAGAACGAGCAATTTCAATACCACGTAAGTCACCTTTTACTAATGTAACTTGGGCACTATTCATTGCTACATCAGTACCCGTGCCCATTGCGATTCCAATATCAGCTTGAGCCAAGGCTGGTGCATCATTAATTCCATCACCAGCCATAGCAACAATTCTCCCTTCTTTTTGCAATTTTGTGACCAAATCTAATTTATCAGCAGGTTTAACCTCACCATAAACCTCACTAATTCCTAACTTAGCCCCAACTGATTTTGCTGTAGTTAGCCCATCACCTGTTGCCATGATGATTCTTAAACCTGAGTCTTCCAACGATAAAAGGGCCTCTGGAGTGCTTGCTTTGATTGGATCTGAAACTGCCAGAAGACCTAGCAGTTTTCCATCGGCTGCCAAATACATAACACTGGCACCTTCAGCTCTTAATACCTCTGCTTGTGGAATAAGAGTGTTAACAGATATCCCTAATTGCTTCATCAGTGCCGTATTACCTAGAGCTAATTTTTGTCCGTTTATCTCTCCATTAACACCAATACCTGAACCTGATTCAAATGAAGTAGGTTTACTTAAAGTAAGATTTCGCTCACGGGCGGCACGTACAATTGCATTTGCTAAAGGATGCTCACTGCCCTGATCTAAACTCGCAGCTAAACGGAGGACTTCATTCTTTTCATATCCTGAAGTGGCTACTACTTTATTGAATGATGGTTGTCCTTCTGTCAAAGTTCCTGTTTTATCAATAATCAATGTATCAATTTTACGTAGATTCTCTATTGCGGCAGCGTCTCGAAAAAGTACTCCATTTGATGCACCTCGCCCTGTTGCTACCATAATTGACATTGGCGTAGCTAATCCCAAAGCACATGGGCATGCGATGATTAAAACAGCTACTGCATTGATTAATCCATAAACCCAACTAGGTTCAGGTCCGAATAGCCCCCACCCCAAAAAAGTTAGAACAGCAATACCTATAACCCCCATAACAAATCGTCCTGCAACATGATCCGCCATCCGCTGCATAGGTGCTTTTGAACGTTGAGCCTGAGCAACCATTTGCACGATTTGAGAAAGTACGGTTGATGATCCAACTTTTTCTGATCGCATCACCAATGAACCATTCATGTTCATTGTTGCACCAATGACTTGATCACCCACACGTTTTGTAACTGGCACAGGTTCACCAGTTAACATCGATTCATCTACAGAGCTTGAACCTTCTGTAATGACTCCATCAACAGGAACTTTTTCACCGGGGCGTATCCGTAATAAATCGCCTACGTGTACATGAGATAGTGGAATATCTTCTTCTATACCATCAACACTGATTTTTCTTGCTGTTTTAGGTGCTAGCCCAAGTAGGGATTTAATTGCCGCTGAAGTTTGGGAACGTGCTTTTAACTCTAGCACTTGACCTAACAATGTGAGAGAAATAATCGCTGCGGTCGCCTCAAAATACACAGCAACACGCCCCATAGATACAAATGAGTCTGGAAATACTTGAGGTACTATTGTTCCAACAAGGCTGTATATAAAAGCAGCTCCTGTACCAATTCCAATCAAGGTCCACATATTTGGACTCCGATTAAGGATTGACTGCCAACATCTCACAAAAAATGGCATTCCTGCCCACAAAACAATTGGTAAAGTCAGTACCAGTTCAATCCAGCTTTGCACCTGCATTTCGAACCAGTTCAATTGATGACCAAACATTGCTAAGAAAACTACAATAATGGTTAGCGGTAAGGTCCACCAAAATCTATGCTTAAAATTCTTGAGTTCTGGGTTTTTATCAGCGTCATCTAAGTCAGGAAGTAAAGGCTCTAACGACATACCACAGATCGGACAATTTCCCGCATGGTTCTGTCTAATTTCAGGATGCATTGGACAAGTGTATATCGTGAAGGTATTAACATGAGCAGGCTGATTAACTTCATTTGAATCCTCACCATCCCTCTTTTGTGGTTCTTTTAACGTAACTACATTCTCAACTTTAGTAATATAAAAATGAGGATCACTTTTAAACTTTATGTGGCATTTCTCACTACAAAAGTAAAAAGTTCTATTTTTAACTTCTTCATAAAACTTGGATGCTTCTGTAACTGTCATACCACAGACAGGGTCAGTAAGTCTGTTATTGAGTACTTTGTTTTCATGATGATGGTCCATAAAAGCCTCCTTCATATTTAATTTTTAAATTAATAATTTCATTAAGATGGAAATAGACTCCCTCTTATTAGTTTGTTTAGTGATCATTGTTTTCTTTAAAGCCAGTGTACCACTTGTGGTTTTTTAATTTTTAAAATGACAAAAATGTAATTTTGAAGTCATCGGGATGTTTCTCTCATCCTTTAATAATAAGCATGAGAAAGGTGATGACCAAGCAACCAATTGATGCATTTCATTCGGTCATTACTGAGCCCAAGATTAGTTTAAAGAGGATGAAGAAATGAAAATTTTCAAAAATAAAATGTCAGCTCTACGTAACACTCTCGTAGGTGCAACACTGATTGTTACTGCTTCAAGTGCATTTGCACACGTGAAACTTGAAAGTGCAATTCCTGCGATCAATGCTTCTGTAGCAAGTCAACCAAAAAACATAACACTCAATTTTGGTGAAGAAGTCATGCTAATGAACGTTAAGTTACTTGATGCCCAACGTAAGGATATCCCTTTGAACTACCAAATAACTCATGATATGAAAAAATCATTTGACGTAGCGGTTCCAAAACTAAAAAAAGGAAAATATACGGTGGTTTGGACCACAATGGGTACCGATGGTCATAACATGAATGGTGAATATAATTTCACTATTAAATCGGCAAAATAACAATGAGTGAAAATAGTCAACATGCCAGCAGCTTGCTGGCATGTTGCTATAATAAAGGGAGAGAAATATGATTCCTGAGACTTGGATATACGCAACATGGTTGGTTAAAGTCATTCTATATTTAGGGATTGCATTTATTATAGGTGGTGCTTTCTGCTATTTCTTACTTGGACGTTATGTTGAAATAAAGGGAACTATTCTCAAATACATAACTATTGGTACAGGATTAGGTCTTTTTTCAAGTGTTCTCGGCTTCTTCATTCTTATAGGAAGTTTTGCCAACACTGGCCTTTCAGGTATGTGGGATAGCAACTATATAAATATACTAGTCAATACTCCTACTGGACATGTCTATATCATTCGATCAATCAGTTTTGCACTTTTACTCATATTTATGATAGTCAAACTTAGTAAAGGGACGATTGATATTTCCAAAACTGAAGGAGCAATCTTTACCATACTGCTCACACCAATCGTTTTAAGTTTTTCACAACTCGGACACGTCACGAATTTACCCTTATTCGCTCAAGCTTTGTTATCAATACATGTACTTGTAATGTCCTTATGGATGGGGTCGCTTTATCCATTATGGAAAACAAGCAAAAAAATTAATGGCTTACCACTTAAAGAACGTATGCATCTATTTGGGCAAATAGCAGCCTTTATTGTAGGAATACTCATCGCTTGTGGTCTTAGTATTGCTTTATTACTCTTTAAAGATTTTAATACTCTAATCAATACACCTTATGGGCATGGATTTATTATTAAAATATTATTTGTCCTAAGTATTTTATTGTTAGCAGCCTTTAACAAATGGTATTTCACACCTCGCTTACAAGACCCGAAATTTGCGAAACAATTGGGCTATGCCATTTTATTTGAGATGTCATTAGGTCTATCAATTCTTTTAGCCACTGGTTATATCACCACTGTAGTCGGTATTGAGTAAAAAAGGATCACGCTATGACTTCATGGATGAAGTACAATTTATTATTTTTCATTTTTTTGAATACGACATCATGGGCTGAACCTAGCACTTCAAAAACGATTCGCTCCTTAGATGATACCGAATTACGTAATATCACTGATCATAATCATGGCGACACCAAAGTCGAAGAGAATAAAGACCATCATTCTAAAGATAAACAACTACGTAATGAAGATAGTAGACAACAAAAAGTTATAAATGGATTAATGTTACAAAAGCCTAACGTACTACCGCCCTCCAAATAAACGATACTTAAGTAATGTTTATTGATTCAATAAGTAGCTCAAATTTTTTAATAAAAAATAGTAGCAATATTACTGTTGGGGGCTTCTTAGCCCCCAACAGTATTTAATTCAGAGCTTGAACCGACTGTTGCAACCCTTTCTGAATATTCTGCAAATGAGTTAAATCATGTATTTGCTGATGCTGTTCTGATTTAGGCTCATCCGTGTAAAACTCTTCAACAATATCTAGTCCCTCTTCTCCTCCCACCTCAAAACTGGCATTGCCGTAACCCTGCCGTGCCACATGATCTAACGCCTCCTGATAAAACCCTGCTGCCTTGCTCTGCTCATCCATCTGTTTGGCTGACGCAATCGCATCTTTTAGGCTTGTGCCATCACGTAAAGTTAAGTCCACGTAATAGATTGGAGTGCGGTAACTTTGCGTGGTGCTTTTACCTCTTAAAGTCAGTTGCAAAGGCAAACATGAAAGTAGATCACCTGATGCAGCATGGTAGTAACGCAGTCGTGCTGCCAAAGTGCGAATACTGTTAAAGCCCGTAGTTCTAAAGATGAATGTGCCAAACTCATCCGATTCATCTAGGTTGACGTAGAGTCTGCCATAGGGTTTACACAAACCACTTTGTGCCAATGGGCATAAATCAGGTGATGGGCATGGATGTTGCTCAATGCCATTTTGCCCCAGTCGCTGACAGGTTTCCCCATTGCCTGAGCAGATTAAACGTCCTGTTTGTCGGTCAAATAAGCTGTACTCTGCCCGTAAGTTCAATTCAGGATCATTGAAGATCATACGGACGGGAATGCTTCTGAGTTTTTGATTCGGTGCTTTGGCACGTAGTTGCTCATCCAATGGATGTTTCACCCAACCATCCTTATTCTGAATTTGACTGGTAATGGTAAATTGGTCGTCCTTTTCAGGGAGTCGTTTGCCATTCTTTTCGACAATTTTGCCAATACTGATACGACCTAAAACGGGTGGTGTGATTGCTAAACCTTTAATCATGTTGATGTCCTCTATAGTGATGTTTAAATTTGGGTAAATAAATTTTAGGCATAAAAAATCCCATACCTGTGGGGCATGGGATCGGTTGGTTTGGGTAGTGGATTTCGGTATCTCCGTCTTATCCACCATTGGGGTAAATCTGAAAGCGTCGTGTGCCTGCTTTGGTTTGTGGAAATTGCTGTAAGTATTCAGGATGCTGCTTAAGAAGTGCTTTACTGTCTAGGCTGATAGAGTCTTGCGCCTTTTTCCACGTCACCGCCCCACCTGTAAAGACCGCTCGCTCTGCATCTTTCATCAACATTTGTAATCGATGTTTGAGTTCATCAAAATACTGTTGGTGTTGTTCAACTTTATGTCGCTCCTCTAACATTTGATTAAATAGGTAGTTGGCTTGTTCATTTTGGGTCAGGTCTTCTACTGTTAGTGGGATCTGCTCTGGGTAAAGTTGCTGCAAGGCTTTGGCTGCTGAATCCGAAGCATCTACACTTGGCGGAATACCTGTTTCAACACATTGCCAGAAGTGACGTTCTGCATTAATGATGTGTTGAATGACAGTCTCGTTACGAGTCACCTTATAGATTTTGGTTTCATGTCCACAGATCAAGGCACAGATATGCGCTGCCTGTTTACCTGTCACAGCTAATTGATGCTGTACCTGACAGAGCACATATAAAGGCACACCATCTCGCCATAACTTAGAACCATATTCCCCTACAGTTTTACATTCCAAGATTTGAACCTCTTCACTACCCACCACGGTATAGTCCAAATTGGCGAGCATAAAGTGTTTGTCTTCATCAGGGTGTTGTAACACTGCATTGACCCGACGCACCTTATTGTTGGTGTGCATGCTGTAGTATTCAGCCACCAAAGGTTCAAGTTGCTTGCCCCAATACAAGGGTGCATAGCCTGCACTTTCATCTTCAATGTTTTGTTGCATCCGTCCTGTTTTGATCATCCATAATTCCAACATCGACATATAGGGATTGAGTCCACAAGCGGTAGCGGCATCACTGCTGCCAATGCCCTGTTTTCTGACTTCGAGCCATTGCTGGTAATTGAGCTGTTTAGTATTGGCAAGGCGTTTGGCTGTAGGTGCTTTGGTTTTTCGTGGCTGTTTATTTTGAGCGTCGGTTGTGTGACTCTGTGGATGACGTTTACTTCGAGTTCCCACTTCCACTTGCTGAGTGGGTTGATCTAAGTGTGGTGAATAAGGCTGTAGTGGTGGATGGTTTAAACTGTTTTGAATTTGGGTATGGCTATTCATATTGAATATTCCTGTATGAGTAAAATCGTAAAAGCTAAATTTCGGGCATAAAAAAAGCCACATTTGGGGAAATGTGGCAAAAAAGTGAATCTTGATTTTGAGGATGTCTTTATCCTAAATACATCCGCTCTCGGTTGAACATCTAACTTTTGGCGATGTTATTGAGCAACTCAGGTTCTAACATAAAAAAGTCTTTGCCAAAGTGCTCTAAAGCCAAATCGGATACATTGATCTGATATTCAATATCTCCATTTAAAAAGCTTTGTGACTTTTGGATGGAGCGTTCCCAACCAAAGGTCTTACCACACTGGGTGAGCAAGTATTGATAGACTTTTGCATCATTAATCCTTAATACGAATGCATCATCGGCTAACTGTTGAATTGAGACATTTTTAGAATATTGCACGTCAATCATGATCTACTCCCTAGAATAAATGACCAAGTGAATAACAGTTATCATTATAGAAAATTGATCCGATTTCAATCACAAATCTATATTTTTCTATAACTATGAAGAGCTTAGTACATATTTATGGCATAAAAAAACCACATCAGGGGAGATGTGGCGAAAAGTGTCACTGTGCTTCTACAGTGTTACCGTATGCTTAGGCTAAAGGAGCTGGCTTAACTGAAACTGAATGAATGGTATGCTTTTCTTAACTAACCATTCTCAATGCCTGTTCGAGACCACGTTGCTTGATCGCAGCTCCCGCTCCAAACCAAGCTGAATCGAGTCGGTGATCAGTACTCATCGCTCGACGTTCGTGGTCACAAAATTCGGTGATGCTGCACAGCAATCCATAAGCGGTATCCTTGGCTGAACTGAGTTCTGCCCCTCGTCCATGTCCGTTAAACATGGTCATAACTTTCGACATCGCTCGTCCATTCGGTTCAGTTTTATTGTCGGCTTTACTTACTGGGGTGACGCCTTGATTTGGCATGGCTGCATTACGATAGAACTGAATAATGCTTTCATCCTGTTCTGCTGTACTGAGACTGGTGTTATTAAACACCGCATCAAAGTAGGCTGCCGCTTCCTGCTGGGTCACTTTACGCTGACTCAATTGTTTCATCTCATACATGTGTTCATCCCATGCACGGACTGAAATCCCCAATTGCTGTTTGACTTTCTCCGCATCGAACTTGGTACTGTGCGGAACTTTAACCACACCTGAACTATTATTCTGTCCTTTGAGGGCAATCGCCAAAGTGTTATTACACACCACGCGGATCGAAGTGAATTGTGCTGTCGTTGCCAGTGTGCCATCACAAGCTGTCGCTAAAAGAATATAACCATTGCTGACATCTTTACCTTTTAAAGCTGAACTTTGTCCTGTTTTCGCCAGTGCCCAGAATTTCTTGCCACCTTTGAGTACGCCTGCGGTTTCCAATTCAAAACCTGATTGTTCGGTCAGGTCTTTATAGAAGTGTAGGATTTCCATCGGTTGCACTTCCTGAAAGCGTTGACTGACCACTGATAAAGGTGCATGAGTATCCGAGCGATATAAAACCCGTTGTTCTTCAAACGGCATAATGATGCTCTGCCCACGTTGGTTCTGTGCCATGTAACTAACATCGGAGGATTCGATGCGCCAGTCCATGCCTGCCTGCTGTGCCCAAACTTCAATCGGTTGGTTTTGGGTGAGTTGATTGCCTAGTCCATGCCAAGGGGTTTGACCGACATACGCCATTTGTTCAATTTGATGTGCCATAGTAAATCTTCCTAAAATAAGTGTGTGATATAAAGTTTTAAAGCATGTGTAAATTCAACGATGTAACCGTGCAAAGGCTCAGATGTGATTACTTCGCCCATGCAAAGGTGCGTTGACAATCCAAGCAGAGATAGTGCTCGGCATTGCTGTAATACTTTTCAAAGCAGTATTGACTGACCACAACGAGGACACCGCCGATGACCACGCCGATCGCCGCACCAATAAAAGGTGAAACGCCTGCTTTTTTAGCGACCTGCATACCGAACAACGCCATTTGTGTGGGGGAAATACAACGTTGTAGTTGTTCAAAATAATTAAAGTTGGGATTGCCTGTATCAGTCTGTTGAACATGGACAGACTGACAAAAGGGACAGCGAATAAGAGACATTGAATATTCCAAATAACGTGAGGGCATAAAAAAACCGCATCCCTTAAGGACGCGGTTTGGTGTACAGCTTAAATTGAGTGTTTTGGCTTAACGTTGAACGGGGTTATTGAAAGCTATAGCTTGCAGTGCCTTGGTCGGTTTCAACATCGACACGTACCACATTGTCATAGCCACAACCTGTTAATTTCAGGTTTAAACGCAGCCCCATTTTAAAATGTTGTGGGTATTCCAACGATCGACGATAGCCTTCATAACCGCATTCACCATTGTTGATCAGCACATTGGTCACATCGATCGGATCTGCACTGTTAGAACGGATCGTCAATACTGTAGCGGACTGATTTTGCGCATACCAATTACTGGTGTCTTTCACATCCAGTTCAACCGTAAAGGTATTCGGATCAAGGCCTGAGCTGCATCCAACGAACATCATGCTGATTGTCGCCGTCACTGCCACGAGGATGGGTTTTAAATATTGCTTCATCACATTCATCCTGAGCAGTAATTATAGCTGACCTTATAGTCGCCTTGATCCATGTCAGTGCTGACCATGTGAATTTCACAGTCTTTGCCGACCTTGAATTTGTAAACATAATAGCGATTACCGACTTGTTCCGACTCAAGCGCACCACGTGACAAGACTTGTATTTGTTGACTGGATTTCCCCGTATCTTTCGCAATTTTATCGACAACATATTGCTGATATCGACGAATATTTTTTTGTTCAAAATCAGGAAGCTCAGCATAAGCCATCATGTACTCGAGTGTTTCTGCTGCTTTTAAGTTCTGATCAAACTCAAAGCTGAGTAACTCAGGTTCATGTTTGGATGTACTTGGGTTCTGGGTTGCCTTAGTCAATTCTTTAACATCAATCCCATCCACTTCCGCTGCGGGGATCTCAGGTGATCCTGTCTCTGCTGAAGCTGCAACAGATGCAGCAACAGATGCAGCAACATCTGACGCTTGTATCGCACTGGCATTGTTATCGGCAATATTTGTTTGAACAGGTTTTTCTACAGCATGTTTAGGACTAAAGAAATAAAAGCCCGCGATACTGATCAGAGTCAATGCCAATATCGCAGCCAAGCCCAATATGGTTTTCTGGTTCATCTCACTGCTCCCCGTGTTTAGTTAGGCACTGAAACTTGACCATTCTTGGCATTGAAATAGACAAAGCGTGGACAACCACCTTGGAAGTTCACCGTGAAATTACGCCAGCCCCGATTACCCGGATTGGTTTTATACATACATTGATATGCCCCACCACCCAAGTTACGCGCTTGGACAAAATACGCTTCACTTTGTGTGGCAAACCAGCCTGCATGTGTCCATGAGGCTGTGGCAAATAGAGTTGAAATCAGAGTGGTTTTTAGGAATGTGTTGATCATCATCATTTTCTCTTTTTATAGGCATCACCTGTCTTGGTCTTGATCAGACGCGATGTTCCCCATGTCAGTTATGTTTGAATGAATTTCTCTGTTTTTTTGGAGTGTTATAGACGATAAAGCACACGAATCTACGACCCTCAAAACAGCATGAGAGATTCATCTTCATCTCGGTAATATGTACTTGAAAAAGTTTTATTCTTAGAAAGTCATCGACACAGCGATGCATGTACTACAAGCACAGCACGAGGTCTAATCACCGCTATGTTGTAGATAGGGTGCAAACATGAAAAAAGAGAAATGTAAAAGACGGTCTTGATGTAAGCGCATGGCGTACTCCTTGTGTGAAAGAGTTCTACCAAATTACTGCTAAATAATGGTGGCAGAACGAGAGAGGGTTAGCAGACTGACACACAAGAATCAGCACGCACAAGGCGTCCCTCCCTCGCCCTACCGCAACGGAGGAGGAACGAACGAGTTCGCCACCAAAAAATTACTTTTTTGATGTGCTTGTGTGTAAATGGGTCTGCTAAAACCCACTGACGATGTAGGTCAGCAGGCTAAGGATAATCTGCACGGGGTAGAGCGTCAAGCAAGTACAGGAATGTAATATGAATTTTTAGCGTCGTACGGGTGCACCGTGAAACCATTTAAAACCTTTAGGATAAACACATATCCTATTGGCTAAACCTTCGCTACTGGTTTCTCGATCAGGCATCTCGTCTAAAGCACTTAAAGGGTCTAAAGCTTGATCCAGAGCATTCCTTTGAATAATCAGTTGATATTCGTCTTCATGTTGATATTGCTGGAAATCTACCAGTGGACAAAACGAAATCCCCCTATATTGAGTTACCCTTTTCCAGCAAATATCTATTTCTCGACTATACACTGAAGGTTCGCCATACAATAAGGGATCGAGGGTCAGAAAGAATTTCACAACATAGCGTTGATCAACCCGAATAACCTGATAAAACGTAAATACGACTTGGGCGTTATACCAAGAGAGTTGTTTGAGCTGCTTTTGAAAATGATAAAACAGCTTATTCCAATCAGAGATATTAACGTATTGATTGTGGAGTCCTTCTAGATTTAATTCAAATTTCAAATCAACAGCATTGGGATATATTTTACTCACCGTACAATAGGATTCACGAATTTTGTCGATCTGCTTCGTGTAATACTGATTATACTGTTGGAGTTGTTCTAAAAAGCTTGCACTTTTAAACAGCTTATTTAGTCGCTTCAAAATTTTATCAATATGTGCCGATGCTTGATCATTATAATGAGCAGCTGTGGTAGCACTCTCCATTGTAAAATAGGGAACACCTGCTTCCAGTAATACACTGCTATAAGCACGATAAAAAGCATCCACCCAAAATGAAAACTTGTGCTGCCCTCCACAAGCCACCATCAGGATACGCCAATCATCAAAGTAGCTCATCAGTGCTTGTTTTAACTCCTGATTTAAAGCATTTTGATAATCGTTGAACTCCATACCTTCTGGAACCCGCTCAAACTTGAGTCGTTTGTAATGCTCAATCATGTTCTGTTCTAAGCGTACAGCTGTAAATTCTAATGCTAAATTACTCATGTGTTGTCCTATGAATGAATTGATTTCATAGAACTGGCACATTCATAATTTTTTAAACCAAACCTCCTCTTCCAGCTTTGCTAAAGCGGTCTGCGTATTCCATTCTTTGATTCTTCTATTTTCCTCAGTATCAGGTATAGGGCGACCGTGATGCTGATAATCTCCTTTATAAAAAGTTCTACGTCCTTGTGGTTTAACCAATAACGTCTGCCTGTATTTTTCAGGATCACTGAGATATGCAACGGTTCTTAAAGCATTATTGCCTTGATCAGGCTCTGTACGACGTATAATACCAATCCCCAAAGTACCTTGATCGAGATACTTCTTTTTGTTTTCTGTCGTGTTGTTATTCCATCCATAGCCTTTTCCAAGCGTGATCTCCTGCCACTTTTCAATCACCCATTTAGCAATGTTATAATCGTTGCGATATTTGGACTCATTAATAACCAATGCCAGATGCACATGAAAGCCTTTGGTTATTCCATGCTCTAGCGCAATCGCATAAGTCAAAAGTGCATCAAAATATCCATTCTTATCCGTAATCAAATCACGTAGTTTTTCGATATGCTGATAGAAGTCGTGTATCGTAATGTCTTTCAAACGATCTCTGGAATAGTATAAATCCACCCTGATCACCAATACTTCATGATAGGCTTTAATTGCACCTTCGAACTCCTCAAGTAACGCCACTCGATTCAATTCTTTCCGTCTTGTAAAGCTTTTGATCTCCTCATGTATCAGCCCTCGATGCGCATGCAGGATTCGTCTTAATGCCTTAATTTCGCCTATAGACAACCCTGATAGATATTCACCAAAGCTAAGTATTCCACGCTGACTATTGACGTACTCAGTGACTGCAATAAACGCCCTAATCGATGCTGCGTACCCAATCCCTTCTTGTTTAAACGCTTCAAATGCACACCATAAGTATTCTAGGTTGAAAATGAACGCTTCATTCGACATATCAAAATTAAGACATACATCCACAAAGGTATGAATGGCATACATCACCCCTGCCTGATCATCTAAATCGGATTGCAACACGTTGAACTTCCTTAACTATGATTAACGTCATAGTTAAGCAATCGACTTATTTTTTTAAATGGAGTCCTTATCTAGAGTAAGCTCGAGTCATCCAATATGCACATGTATCGAATAGTGATCTCATCCTGCATTGATTATTGATCAATCGCATCATGCATATTCGGATATCTGTTTAGGTATGTAAGACATATCTCATGGTTCTTGTTATGTGTATGAGTAATCATTATTGTATTGATATATCTCGTATTTATAGTTCTATTATCTATCTTAGTATCTATATTAATTATTAATTATCTATATTAATTATTAATAGTATATATTACCGTCTTAGTCCAAGAGCAATAACAATAGCCCAGCCGATCAGCGCGATTTCTAAATCTTCGACCAAGCTAGGCCTTTTATATATTTTAGCGTTACGATAGTTAAGTCAGAAAAATGGTTTTCGACTGAAATTTCATATCAGCTCAACGACTGTATTTTAAAAAGTTAAAGCTGTACAAGATTGATCCAACAAACCAAATAACTTTTGATTTTCTATGGTCATCTCAACCTCTTCTTGGACTTTCCTATACACCTTTCCATCAGATTCAAAGGTAACAATAAATAGCTGGTCTTGCTTTATAGAAGCCGAAATATAACCACTCATTTGCATCTTGTCAGTTAATGGAATAGGACTGATGTCACCAAATTGTTGCTGAACAGGGTCTATCAAATGAAGCGCTTCGTTTTTAAGTAAATATTGCGTGATAAAGCTGTAAATCTGTAATTGGTTGGTTTCTAAAATTTGTATAAGTTCATTCTTTGGAATTTGGTAAGTTGAGTTAGCATAAGAGTCAAAATCATTAAAACAAAGATATTTCTTGAATTCTGGAATCTTTTCATACAATGCTAAATCATCAAATAGATCTATTTTACTCGACCAATATAATTGACCAGCTGGCAAGTATTTAGTGACATACTTAAAAATAAATTCTAAGCGTTTTAAATTATCTATTTGGTTGTCAGCTTTTTTCAGTCTGATGCTTGACCTGAATTTAGAAATATTCATCTTTATAGCAAAGTTGTCACTAAGCCCTGAAGTAAAATCAAACATTTCAAAATACTTTACTAAAGCAGAAATATCATTTTCAAATTGGAAAGCATTTAAATCTTGAATATATTGTAACATCTGAATCTGTGATGATAAAAATAGCTCTGGCTTATCCAATTTATTCAAAACATCTAAGGCTTGTACTAACAAATTCTGAGTTGCTGGATTCTTTATCAAAAAATATTTTTTGTATCGGCAATATTCACCCCATATTGGATGTGATAAATTAATTAAATAAATCGCTGAAGTAAAATTGAGAAGCGCATTGTCTAATGTACCATTTATTTTAGACCTTAATATTCCAAACGAGAAAATTTTATCTAAAGAGCGTAAAATAGAATGCCTATTCATGCCTGTATAAAGACCTAACTCATGCATACCCACTCTAAGAACTACCCCATTCTCATCACTATTGACAACTAATGTAAATAATACAAGCCATGCCTTATAGTCAATTTTCAATAGTTTATCTATTTGGCTTTGCAGATGGCTAATTCTTACATCATAAATAATGGTCAAAAGTTTATAAATAAATCTGAATAAATGACTATTATGCTTCTGTACCTCTATCTGGCGTTTAATTAAATTTCTATATCTTAAGTCATTATCACCATTTAAAATATAACTTATCTTCACTCTATCATTTGAAATGGATTCGAACATCCCTGTATTAATAAGCGATTGAATTGAGCTTCTAAGCTTAACTGGATGGATGCCTATCTCTTTTGCAAGTGTAAGTGGCACACTCATATCTATTGCTTGATCAAAATACTTCAACCATAGTCTAAAAAAGACAAACCTATCTAAAGGTCCCAAGCTATAGTCTAACGCCCTAAAGAGGACAACAGCTACAGCCGTAGTTTGCGAAATATTCATAAAACGCACTATTATTTATAAGTTAACGTTAAGTTAACATATTTGTTAACGTTGTAGATAACACCGCATTATCATTTATGTTAACATTAGATATAACGTTTAATTTGTAAAAAAATATATGGTGATTTTATGACCCGACCTAAAATTAGGCTTCAAGAATGGCTAAACACAGAACAAAAAATAAAATTACAATTTATTCAGTATGAATCAAATCTATTAAACCCTTTTGGTTTATTGACAAGCCAAACAGGACATAATGGAGAAACTCATATTATTGATAGAATCCAAAGCAACCACCTTACTGAAAGATCAATGCTAAATGGTATGTCTATAGCAATATCAGAAGTTTGTTTTGAAAAATTAAAACAAAAATATCGTACTTTTAAAAACAAACAGAAAGATTCATTTTTAATTAAAAAGCAATATAAACTTTCTAAAGAAACAGTAAATTCAATTAAAAAAATTAAAGAAGAATTTAGCTTTCCTCGTGAAGAACATGTTATCGAGAATATTATAACCGGCCATATTAACGACAAAAATATAAAGCAAAAGATTGAAAAATTAAGACCAAAGGAAATAGACTTAGAAGCATTTAAATCTATAATTGATAATAATAAGAAAGAAATTTATAATTTGGATCTGAAAAACAAAAACCTTGAATACAAGATCAAACATATAACTCATTTGTTAGCAACATCTTATTTAAAGAATGAATATTTAGAAAGCATTCTTTTAAAAAATGAATTAACTTCAGAATATTCTATTCCACCTGAAGATGAAATTAAAAACAAAATTTTTGAAATTAATTGCTCACTAAATGAAAGTTTATAGCCTTGTTTTAATCTTAGATGACGTAAGAAAGTCACCAATTAATACAGCATAAAACAATGATGATATTGAGATAATGTCTCTAATGAAGCAGAAATACTGCATTTCAGACTGTTGCTGACTAAGAGCCAAAATCTCATTATATTCATGATGGTTCTCGAATGATTTTTCTCAATAAATCAGGACGACGTCTTAAGTGACTTACTAGCACTTCATCACAGTAAGCCGTATTAAATGGAAATTGCTTTTGCTGTGGAAAATGCCGCTCAGGATGCTGTAGAAATTGTTCCCATTTTTTATTTGCGTTTTGTAATTCTTTAATTTGATTTAAATAGGTGCGATCCTGAATTTTAAATGGTATGTCAAAATCATCGTCTTCACAGATTTCTTTCTTTTCATTGTTTTTTATGGCATCAGTTAAATCTAAAATTTTCTGTTTATTCACCTCTAATCTGCTTTGAACCCATTGCACATCAAACTCTCTAAACTTGATTTGCAGTGTGGGTAAAATCAGGTGTACCGCCTGCGAAGCATTTTTGAATCTTCCATTCTTCTGTGCGTATACAGTTAATTCTGAATAGAATATCTCAAGCTTTTTATTTAACAATGGTGTGTATCGTTTACGTACATTTAAAATCCCATTAATTCTACGCTTTAAACTCGGATTGTAGGCATATACCTTCCCTGTATCACTGGCAACCAAATCTATATATTTGTTTAATATTTCTGAGTATTTTTCATTAATGTGCTGCTGTCTATAGTCACTAATTTCGGTTGTCACAATACTAATTTGATCAATCAAATTCAATAAATCATGTACCGTATACATTGCCCCGTAAGACTGCATTTGGCTAAGTTCGACCATCAGTCCAATGAATGTCTGCTGTTCCGATTCTTCAAATTCATCTTTTATTTCAAGATCCACCAATAAATTATTTTCCCTTAAATAACGTCCAGCATGATCCAAAAAGCAATTCAGAATTTCATCCATAAGTTGCTTAAAATCAAGAAGTGTGCAATTTTTCATTATTTCAATCTAAATTCTATTTTTCAATACCTTATAATACTACTCTAGTAGTTTTTTAAAAGAAATTATTACTATTCTGTTTATTCATTTAGAGAAAAAATATGATTGTGGCATAGCGAGTCGGAACCGATTTTTAAATTCAATTAATGGCTCAAATAAAAATTTATTACTGGAGCATATGCCATGTTAGAACATCGTTATCGTGTTAAAGATTTAGTCAATTATCCTGAACGTCTAGCCAAGGATTATGTTGATCGTGGTGGCCGCCATCGTCGGTTATCACATAAACCAGCAACCAAAGGTTTGTTGAATATTGCGGAATCCACTTTTTGGAAAATGATCCGTCGCGGTGATTTTCCTGAACCAACCTATTTGACTGCTAGTATGCCAACTTGGGCGGAGAGTCAGATCGTTGAATGGCTAGAACTAAAAGAGCTAAAAGAGCTAAAAGAGCTAAAAGCTGCATAAACTAAAGCAGCCTGTCGATGACAGGCTGCTTTTTACATTATTCTTTATTTACATTTAATTCTTGATCAGCAAGTAATGATTCCAAATAATCAGCCCACTCCTGCATCATTTCACGACGGTTGTTTAAAAACTTAGTTCGATTATAAGCAGTGCCATTGTTGTCTTTTACCTTATGGGCTAACTGGTGTTCAATAAAGTCTACACGCTGTTCCAGAATTTCATCCAGCATGGTACGTGCAGTTGCCCTAAAGCCATGTGCTGTCTGTTCACCACCATAGCCCAAGCGTTTTAAAGCGGAGTTAATGGTATTGTCAGAAATAAAGGTTTTACCATCCCGCCCAACAAAAATGTATTCGCTGTATGGGTGCAGATCAATAATTGACTCAATCAAGTCAAAAGCTTGATCTGATAATGGCACAATATGCAGTTGCTTAGTTTTACTGGCTGTAAACTTAAAGCAACGCTCTTCACGATAGAAATACTCCTTTTTCAGCTTGCGGATCTCCCCAGGTCGCTGAAATGTCAGCACAGAGATTTTTAATGCTACCTGCGTGGTCAGTAGGCAACGTGTATAAAGTTTGGAGTAGTTCCAGATTTTATTCAGCATCGGAGCCAAGTCCTGCTCTTCTGTCACGGCTGCAAAGTTTCCACCCTGTGGTTTTGGTAATTCAATATCTTCAATGGGATTGTACTGGATCAGCTTTTTTTTACGCGCTGATTTAAAGATCTGGTTGAGGTCTGATTTAAGCCGTTTGGCAACAGACAGAGCCCCACGCTCGATAATGCGCTTAAAAACCTTAACCTCAAGGATTTCTAAGGTAAGCTGTGGAAAGGTTAAATCACCAACGTAGGGATAGACATCGTGCTTTAAACGACGGACTGTTTCCTCATCTTGCTTTTGCTCTAGCTCACGTTTATACAACCATGCTTCCGCAACGATACGAAAAGTATTTTCAGCTTCTTTCTGTTTCTGAGACTTGGTTTCAATCCGCTCCATTGCTGGATCAATGCCCTGCTTGATGAGTTTCTTATATTCATCACGAATCGTACGGGCATCATCCAGTGAAACTTCAGGGTAAGTCCCTAAAGATAAATCGTTACGCTTACCTAAGAATGGACGTGTGTAATTGAAGATCCAGTACTTGCTACCGCTTTGGTCTATACGCAGATACAGATTTCCCCCATCTGACAGCTTATACATCTTGTCAGGATCAGGTTTAGTTTTTTTAACTTGTAAAGCACTAAGCTTATTGATTCCACGAGTCGTCATAATTCAGACATAAAAAAATGCAGTAAGAAATTATCTTACTGCATTTTTTACTACTTTATAACCACCGATTGGCGTAGTGCGTCACGGCTTGTTATATCGTATATTTCCGACTTTAACCTTATAAATCATAAACTTATATAGTGTTAAACAGTGTCAGAAACTTGAATTTGGCGGAAGCGGTGAGATTCGAACTCACGGAGGACTCACACCCTCGTCGGTTTTCAAGACCGGTGCATTAAACCGCTCTGCCACGCTTCCAATGGCGGCTATCATATAAATAAAATTGCAACTTGGCAAATCTTTTTCAGTATTTCTTCAATCAAATGTACAAAATAAAGTCAAATCTCGCCAATTTGATGAATATTCAAGCTATTCATAACGAATTGAATTGATATACCAACGTTTTTTCCCTGATGGTGTATCCACTTCTGCCTCATCATCAACTTGTTTAGACAGTAAAGCTCTTGCCATCGGTGAATCAATTGAGACATGTTGCGGATGATGATCATAAATTTCATCTACCCCGACCAGACGTATGGTTTTTTGTTCACCTTCATCATTTTCTATTTCAACCCAAGCACCAAAATACACCTTGCCTGCTTGTTCTGGAGAAAAATCGATAATTCTTAATTCTTCTAAACGCTTCCCCAAATAACGTACACGACGATCGATTTTTCGAAGTAGCTGCTTATTATACTGGTAATCAGCATTTTCAGAACGGTCACCCAGACTGGCAGCCCATGTCACTTTTTTGGTAATTTCAGGTCGTTCTTCGCGCCAGAGATGTTGTAACTCTGCAACCAACAGATCATGCCCTGAACGGGTAATTAAATTAGATTTCATGATTTAAAACCATTTAAAATACATATGCACTTGATACTTATTTTTTAAAAAATGTTACTACAGTCTACAGCCAATAGCGTAAAAATGTCAGCTCAAAAATAGCGCATTTTAAGTTTTAAAAAGCAATAAAATCGTTTTTTTCCTATTTAAATTCAGACAGAAAATTCAATCAGAAAACCTTTTAAAAGTGGTAATTCTTAACTTACATTTGGAACATTTGCTTACAGTTTTTGGCAGCGTATTTCAGTTTTAAAATTTCTGCATTTTTTAAAAAAATATTCTGTTAAAAATCATTATCTTAAATATTTTAAATTGATCATTTTTCATACAAAGTTTGACAGATCTAAAAACCGCCTATATTATGCGCACATGTTTTATGAGTTTATTTTTTTAATTTTGTAGTTTTTCTGCAAAATCTTTCTATCCCACATGTCATTTTTTGAATGACGTTCATGACTGCCCACCCTTATTGAATTTACCAACTATAAGAAGTTTTTAAGCGTTTTTGTGCTTATTACTTTTTAGGGCAATAAATTACTTGTAGCGGAGACAACATGCACAGTAGTTCAACCTCTGGGTCGAGGCTTAGCCTTAACTCATTTTTTCGTGCGCTGCCAATCAAAACTTTAGTTTTATCCACTGCATTAATTCCTTTTAGTATTAATGCGAGTAAGAACAATCAATACAATGCTGTAGTTAATTCGAGTAAATTGACTGTAGTTGCGGTTTCCAATCCAAGCATCGTGTTTAAGGATGGAGACTACAAGCATGGCTTCGGCTATGACTTAGCCCATAACTATGCTGAAAGTTTAAACGTTAAACTTGAGCTTAAAACTGTTTCTGACAATGCAACAGCATTGAAAATGGTTGCTCAAGGTAAAGCGAATTTTGCGATTACCACCGCAAATATGCAAAGCATCGAAGCAGAACGCTTAACCTCATTTTCAGCAAGCTGTGGCGATTTCAACAGTTTAAAAAGTAATGGTTTAAACCCAGAATTAAATTGGGTATTTAAACAAGCTGAAGATCCATTAACAGCAACTGCAAGTGGTTTCATTTGCCAAAGCAAACAAAATGGTTCAACGCAGCAACTTGCCTCATTTTATAATCGTAATGTCGTCAAGAAAGACGATTGGAACGTGATTCAACGTGACTTAAGTTCTCGTCTACCGATTTATAAAGCCAGCTTTAAGCGCTCTGCACAGCAATATGGCTTAGATTGGCACCTACTTGCTGCAATTGGTTATCAAGAATCATATTTAAAACCAGACTCTGTTTCTCCCACAGGTGTCCGTGGTTTGATGATGTTGACCAATACCACAGCCAAAGAAATGGGTGTCAGTAATCGAAGTGACCCCGCTCAGAGTATCCAAGGCGGCGCAAAATATTTTGATATGATGTTGAGTCGTTATTCTTATATTCGTAATCCAGATCGTCATTGGTATGCTTTGGTTGCATACAATATGGGGCCTGGTGCAGTTGAAGGTATTCAAAAGCGCATCAAAGCACAAGGTAAAGATCCCAATGACTGGATGAATCTTTATAATTATTTGACACGTAATCAAGCAAGTAATGGTCGTTATAAACAAGCGGTACAGTATGTCACACGTATTCGGGCTTATTTAGAACACATTAAGACCACACCTCGATTACTAGAAATTTAATCTGTATTTTAAATCGATTGGATTTGTAAAAATCAGGCAATAAAAAAGCTTACTCTCGGGTAAGCTTTTTTATTGTAAAAAGATTAAGCAGTTTGCTCTAATACTTTCTTAAATAAATCTTTTTGCTCTTGGCTTGGCTTGGCTGTTTGTAAAGCCATCAATTGAGACATATCACCTTGAACTTTGATTTTGCCTGTCATAAATGCTTGCATAGCAGCAGCCATATCAAATTCTAAGAATACTTTACGAAGTGTTTCAGCATCCATGTTCAATGTTGTTTTCGCATTTGCAGAACTACCTTTGACGATTTTTCCGCCGTCTAAAGCAAGCTCTGTGTTGCCATCTGCATCTGCAACAACCAAATTAATTGCTAAACCTGAAAGTGCTGGTGGTAAGTTTAAATCACCTGCTTCAGCAGTTAATTTTTCAACATTTGCAAACCAATCATCAGTTAAAAATGCAGGCATGTTCATTCCTCAAATTATTTATTCAATTTATTGTGTTATCTATCCAGACAACATCAGGTTGAAGCAGTTTTGCTTGCCCAATGTTATAGCATGATAATTTCAATTTGGGCTAAAGTTTTTTGTACGGACTGTTCATGTTTTATCGGTTTTATCGTTTTATTTTTTTAAATCAGGCACTCATCTCAATATGAATGCCCGATTCGTTCATTTAATTGGCAAAAAAGATCAATCTGCTGCAAAACTAAGATTTACAACATCTAAACGTTTTTTCATTTCTTCCGTATCACATTTCATATCGAATTCACGTTCTTCATCCAATTTTTCAAAATCAAATAAATCACGGTCAGCCAATTGAGATGGTGAAACATTCTGCAATGCACCAAAAATGCTATGCAAACGTTTTGGATATTGTTTATCCCAACCACGTAGCATGTCATTTAACATGGCACGTTGTAAGTTTTCCTGAGAACCACATAAGTTACATGGAATAATCGGGAATTTACGAATTTCAGCATATTTGATGATGTCTTTTTCTTCGACATAAGCCAAAGGACGGATCAAAATGTTCTTTTTATCCGAAGACAATAATTTTGGCGGCATCGCTTTTAAGCTACCACCATGGAATAAATTCAAGAAGAACGTTGCAATGATATCATCGCGATGATGGCCCAATGCCACTTTGGTCGCACCAATCTCTTGCGCAAAACCGTAGAGTGAACCACGGCGTAAACGTGAACACACTGCACAGTAAGTTTTCCCTTCAGGTGTCAAACGCTTGGTGATGCTATAAGTATCTTTTTCCAAAATATAATAAGGAATATTGTTTTCTTCCAAATATTTCGGTAACACATCTTCAGGAAAACCAGGTTGCTTTTGATCCAAGTTCACTGCGACAACATCAAAGTTGATCGGTGCAATACGTTTAAATTGCAACAAAATATCAAGCAAGGTGTAACTGTCTTTCCCACCAGAAACACAGACCATTACCTTATCGCCTTCCTCAATCATTTTAAAGTCACGAATTGCATGGCCGACTTGACGACGAAGTTTTTTCAAAAGACGATAATAAGCTGAACTTGTTGGAAGCTCTGGTTTAAAATTAAATCCTTGTTCGGACTCAACTGGCGAGTACATAGACGAGATAAACCCATAAAAAAATACTGGGCAATTTTATCTGATTTGAACGTTAACCGCATCTAAAGATTTTTTTATTTTGCATCAATTTTTATCTGGTCATCTTCCTGTCGTATTTCCACATTTAAAATAGACGGCTCAGTTCATTTTTTAGCCGAAGTGCTTATCTTTTGGACTTTTCCACAGTTTTCCACAAAACCTGTGGATAAAATTGTGGATTGTTTGGGGCTTGACAAAGTTTTCTCACGCAATGATGGGCATTCTCTTTAGATTGATCATTTTTTAACCATTATATTTTATATATATTTTTCAATTGTTTAACATAGTCAATAAATATATTTTAAAAAAAATATAAAATTTTTTTTGATTAATATGCCAACAAATAGCACTTGCTTTTTCGCGATTGTATTGTTAAAACTCAATTCATAGTTTTTCTTGTTCAATAACTTTGTTAAACTCCCAAAAATTGGGGAAATATTTTAATTACTACAAAATGAAAAAATTAATTACGGGTTCGCTAGTGTCTATTTTAGGGTGTATGAGCTTTGCCTCATTTACATCGCAAACGTTTGCAGGTCAAATTTATTTCTACAAAGACCAAAATGGGACAACCTTACTGACCAATCGCAAAAATTCGGATCGTTCACTGCAAAAAGTCAAAGTGACTTATTATAAAGACAGTAATATTCATAGTTATAGCAATTGGGGCAGCTCAGAATCTGCAGTACTGCCGAGTTATAGTAAAAGTAAAAATTCCTTTGATAGTATTATCCGTCAAGCTGCGCAGACGCATGGTGTGTCTGAAGGCTTAATCAAAGCAGTGATGCATACCGAGTCTGGCTTTAATACCAATGCCCGTTCTCCTGTTGGTGCGCAAGGTTTAATGCAACTGATGCCTGCAACGGCTCGTCGCTTCAATGTGTCCAACTCTTATGATCCACAGCAGAATATTTTTGGTGGTGCCAAATATCTCAGTTGGTTAATGAAACGCTTTAATGGCAATACCAATTTAGCTTTAGCGGCTTATAATGCTGGTGAAGGGAATGTAGATAAATACGGCGGTATTCCCCCCTTCCGTGAAACCCAAGACTATGTCAAACGTGTCACCAGTCGTTTAAACAACCTCTATGCTGGTGGTTTAAATTTATCTGCAAATAATATTGGCACTTCAACCAGTACTGGACAGATCATTGCCCAATCAAATCAAAATGATTTCTCCAATCAAGTCGAGCCGACACCACAAATCAGCAACAGTTCAAATATTCAACCAGTAAAATATAGTTCTCGACCAATTATTATTGCTTCTGATGGGACTTACACAGATGCACCTGCGGGTTCTTATTCAACAGCACATGCCAGTGCGACAGCACAAATCACCATTGGCAACTAATGCTTATCTGCACTTAGAATCCAATAAAGAGCCCTATTGAAATAGAAAATAAAGCACGTAATTTGTGCAATTACATATTTTCAACAAATTGCTGAAAAAAATAATGTTTTCTCTAATACAGAGAATCTTTTTTTAACTTGCCTATTTTTTTAAATAAATTCTTTATCCACTATCCCTTTCAATTGAATTTATCATTTTTGCCAGCTAGATTTTTCCCTCTTATTCTTGAATTTTAATCATCTAAACCTCATATTGAATTTCATGATTTATTTTAATACATCATATTATTTATTATTTATAAGAGGATTCTCTCCATGATGCGGATTGGTTTGTTTTTGCTAACCAACCTCGCGGTACTGGTTGTAGCTGGCATTATCCTATCATTATTAGGTGTTGGTAGTTACTACGGCGCTGGCGGTCTTAAATTAGGCAACCTGATGGTCATCTGTTTAGTGTTTGGTATGGTAGGTTCTTTAATCTCCCTATTTATGTCCAAATGGATGGCGCTAAAAACCACAGGTACTGAATTAATTGACCCGAATGCTCCTCGTAACCAAGCCGAAGTTTGGTTATTACAAGAGGTTGCTCAACTTTCACAACGTGCTGGTATTCAAATGCCAGATGTTGGTATTTTCCCATCTTATCAGTCGAATGCGTTTGCCACAGGTTGGAATAAAAACGATGCACTTGTATCGGTTTCAACAGGTTTGCTTGAACGCATGAACAAAGATGAATTGCGTGCCGTGCTTGCGCATGAGATTGGTCACGTTGCCAATGGTGACATGGTCACATTATCCCTTATTCAAGGTGTAGTGAACGCCTTTGTAATGTTCTTTGCCCGTGTGGTTGGTGATTTTATTGACCGTAATATCTTTGGCCGTCAAGATGGTGAAGCGCCTGGACTTGCTTATTTTGCAATTACCATCGTGCTTGATATCGTCTTCGGTATATTGGCTTCGGCAATCGTAATGTGGTTCTCTCGCTATCGTGAATACCGTGCAGATGAAGCTGGAGCTCAACTTGCAGGTAAAGAAGCCATGATTTCCGCTTTATTGCGTCTACAGGCTGAATCTGAAATGCCAGATCAAATGCCGAAAGAAATGAAAGCTTTTGCGATCGCAGAAGGTAAAGAGCAAGGTTTTAGTTTGGCTGCTTTATTCCAAACTCACCCAAGCATCGAGCAACGTGTTGCCGCTTTACGCCAACTCAATTTACCTTAATCTATACACGCTCGCTCAATCGTAGTGATCTCATAGAAAAACAAAGCCTCCAATATGGAGGCTTTGTTTATGGGTACATCATATTTTAGTTTTTGCTTTATCCAATATTTACCGCGCAATTTCTATCTATCTTACTTTCTTACTTTCTTTCAATACCAATACCAATACCAATACCAATACCAATACCAATTTGAGGGATTAATCTAACTGGATACAACGAATTAAACTCCCATTTGGATCAATCACACAAAACATATCAATTTCTTCGAGATACTGAATTTCAGTTATTCGTGCTTCTGGGAATTGTGCCCAATCTAAACCTTGCCAAAAATGAAACAGATCTTTCAAGACATGTGTTCTTAAGCAAGCACTAAACCATGATTCTTTTGGATTTAAATTGGGGTGATGGAAAAACTCAACCAGCAAACTGTCTTTACTTAAGATCATCCATTCTGTGGACTGATAATCACACTGAAAACCTAAGAATGCATAAAATTTACGAGTATGATCAAAATCAATAGCAGGAAGGTTTGCCGAAATATAATCTTGCATGATCACCTCTGTATTTTAATATCTACATTTTCAAATCAATTCAATGTTGGAATTTAAGCACGATAGCTTTGATACCAATCCCACAACATATTTACGCCAAACCACATCGCAAGTCCAATCAGGATTAAAACAATCAAGCCTAAAATATCGGGAATATGAATCCAAATCCAAGCAATGACAGGATTACGCCAAAATGCGGAATGCTGTTGCTTTTGTTCTAGCTTCTCATGTAAAAATGGGTGAACCACATGATCATCGCTATAAATCTGATATTCTTCTTGAATATGGTCATGTACAACGTCTAAAGCTCTACGACTGGGCCGAATAAAAATATCAAATAAAGTTCCAGCGATCGGTATACACCCCACAACGCCGTCAATCACAGCCAGTTTTAATACCCCATTGAGTTTAGCTTGAGGCACGCCAATCTGTTTGGCTTTATAAACTGCATAGCAAGTCAGCACAAAACCCGCGACATCACCAGCAATCGGTATGGTACTGAGTGCAGCATCAGCCCCAACCCCTTGCTTGGTAAATGGAATACGTACCACCGAATCCATCATATTGGCAAATTTAGCCAAATCTCGTTCAAGTTTAATGACTTCTTGAGTAGATAATTTTTTTTCTGTACCCATAAAGATTTCAATTTTTTTGACATGGTTAAGTTAAATTGATCATACCCAATAAATTCAGTATGTTGTGTATAAGTTTAATATTTACAGTAGCAAAATTTTATCTACGCAATAAAAAAAGCTGAGCCCTCTTTTAAAGTACTCAGCCTTTTCGGATATACAACGGGATTAATCTAAGAACTTAACCACGGTCCCCGGTTGAACCTTGCGACCTAAATCATTGGCATCCCAATTGGTCAAACGAATACAACCATGAGAAGCGGTCTTTGAAATTAATGAAGGATTCGGTGTACCATGAATACCAAATGTCGGTTTACTTAAAGCAATCCACATATTACCAACAGGACCATTTGGGCCAGGCGGTAATGCCAGCTTTTGACGGTTGCTCCCTTGAACAAAGTTTTTCGGGTTATAACCATAGACAGGGTTTGGTGCAACTTTAATGACCTTATGCGTCCCTTTCGGGGATGGTGTACCAGAACCCCCAATTGTGGCAGGAAAAGATGCAATCATTTGATTTGTACTATTATATAAATAAAGTTGTCGAGCAGGCTTATGCGCAATAATTAAGGCCACACCTTCAGGCAAATCATTACGTACGATCGGTACATTGATAGTTTCGCCTACTTTTTTAAAGTTAGCTTTTGGATTGAGTTGTTTAAGAAAGTCTTCATCAATATGAAACTTTTCACCTAACATTTCACTCACACGGGTGTAATACAAACCCGGCATTTTTGCTTGTTGGGCATAATTTCGCGGAATTGCTTTGGCATAAGGTCCTTTAATATCCGCGGCAGTAATTTGATAAGTTCCAAACGCTGCAGTTTTTTGATTTTTTAACAAACTGTCCCAAGTCTGTTTATCCAGTTCACCACTAATTGGTAAACTTTTAATCTGTTGATACGCGGCAAGTGCTTTTAAAAAGTTCTTGCCACTTTTACCGTCGATTGGCCCAGGCGAAGCATGTAAATTATTGAGCATCACTTGTGCACGGGCATAAACGGGGAATTGTCCTCTGCCAATATTTTCTGACCAATTGGCTGTATTGATACTATTGACTGACCAATCTTGTTTTAAGTCCGCTTTTATCGCTTCTTGACTTTTATCAGCTTTAACATTTTGTTTGGCAAAAATTTGACTTTGAATATTTAAACCCACAAGACACATGATGCAAATCAGGTTTGGCAGAAACTTGCCCATATAAAGCTCTCTATTAACTCAATATTATAATTGATGTACTTATCTAATAAACTATTGTATTACAGATACATAGTATACTGATCTCGAACAATAAAAGCGACGTCACACACACCTTGAGCCGATTATTTATATTCTCAAGGCTTTAAACACAATTGTATAAGGTCAATAGCGTGTTTATTCATAAAATGAAAGTTATGTATGTTCGAAGTTTATCTTTGTATGACTTTATTATCATTTTTTAAGAAAAATATGCAATAGTACATTTTGACTATTTAATCATTTAAAAACGGTAATTTTAAAATAAATTCAAAATAAGCAATTGAAAATCATTACCATGTTATACAGTTGTAGATTTTCTACTCAGCATTAGCACCCAATCATGACACATACATGACCAATCCGAACAAAATATAAGCTTTAGATTTGTTTTTAATCATTTAATTTGAATTATTGATTAGAAATAGCTGTTATCATTTTAAAGTGTTATAGATTATCATCTCATTTATTTTGTCAGTAAGAATTGCCTTGAATACGATCACTTTGCTTCAGCCAGATGACTGGCATGCCCACCTGCGTGATGGTCTTGCCTTAAAACGTACAGTTCCAGATCTAGCCAAACAATTTGCCCGTGCGATTTGTATGCCGAACCTCGTTCCACCTGTGAAAACTGTAGATGAAGCGAATGCTTATCGTGACCGTATTATGGCACATGTCCCTGAAGGGGTTGATTTTGACCCACGTATGGTACTGTATTTTACCGACCATACTTCTCCAGATGAAGTTCGCAAAATCAAAGAGTCTCAATTCGTCAATGCAATTAAACTCTATCCTGCTGGTGCAACAACCAACTCGGATAATGGTGTCAGTGACATTCGTAAAGTCTATGCAGTGATTGAACAGCTTGAAGAACATCAAGTGCCATTACTATTACATGGTGAAGTTACCCATCAGCATGTGGATATTTTTGACCGTGAAAAACGCTTTTTAGACGAAGTACTTTCACCGTTACTGAAACAATTTCCGCAATTAAAATTGGTGTTAGAACATATTACCACCAGTGAAGCCGCGCATTTTGTGCTTGAACAAGATCGTAATGTTGCTGCGACGATCACACCACAACATTTAATGTTTAACCGTAATGATATGTTGGTCGGTGGTATAAAACCGCACTTTTATTGTTTACCGATTTTAAAGCGTCAAACTCATCAACAAACTTTACTTGAAGTTGCCACTAGCGGAAGTCCTAAGTTTTTCTTAGGTACTGATAGTGCGCCACATTCTAAAAATGCCAAAGAAAATGCATGTGGTTGTGCAGGTTGCTATAGTGCACCTACAGCAATTGAGCTTTATGCTCAGGCTTTTGATCAAGTCAACAAAATCGAACGCCTAGAAGGTTTTGCCAGTATGTTTGGTGCAGACTTCTATGGTTTGCCTCGCAACACAAATAAGATTACCCTTGTCAAAGAAGATCAGGTAATCCCTGAAAGTTTAGATTATTTGGATGGTGAACACATTATTCCACTTTATGCTGGAAAAACCATCCAATGGAGAAAGGTGTGACAACTGAAACATTACCTGTGATTGGACAACGCTTTCGTGGTTTTTTACCCGTTGTGGTTGACGTTGAAACAGCAGGTTTTAATGCAGATACCGATGCATTGCTTGAAATCGCATGCATCCCGATTGTGTATGATGCTGAAGGAAAATTTGTTCCAGGTGAAGCACATCATGCGCACATCAATCCTTTTGAAGGTGCAAATTTAGATCGTCGCTCTTTGGACTTTATTGGTGTAGATCCATTTAATCCAATGCGTATGGCAATGGCTGAAGACGAGAAAACCGCATTAAAGCGTATTTTTAAGGCGGTTAATGAAGTACGTCGTCAACAACATTGTACCCATGCGGTCTTGGTCGGACACAATGCCCATTTTGATTTAGGCTTTCTAAGAGCTGCAATTGCGCGAACTGGCAGTAAAAATCAAAACCCTTTTCATAGTTTTTCTGTATTTGATACTGTGACTTTAAGTGCGGTCATGTTTGGTCAAACTGTTTTGGCTAAATCATGTATTCAAGCTGGAATTGAGTTCGATGGTAAAGAGGCTCACTCGGCCTTGTACGATACTCAAAAGACGGCTGAACTGTTTTGCTATATTTTGAACAAACTCGCACCTCACTTACTTGACAATTTGGTGGCGGATCAATAAGATATCGCCATCTTCTAAACGACCCTATCGTCTAGAGGCCTAGGACATCGCCCTTTCACGGCGGTAACCGGGGTTCGAATCCCCGTAGGGTCGCCATCTAATTATTCTTATAATTCCTTTCTCTTTTTTTGATCTTCTTGATTCAATTATTTTATTTCATCCCTTTTCTTTAGACTTTAGAAGCTGATGGTTTATTTTATTTTGTCTATTTTGGCATTTTAATCTAAAATATCTCTTTAAAGTTCAATGACATCAAATATGCAATCACCTGATCAATCGAATCAGCACACTGTCGCTGATGGGCAAACTATTGTCTTAAAAAGATCCATGACCAAACGCCACCTGATCATGTTGTCATTAGGCGGTGCGATTGGTACAGGCTTATTTTTAAGTTCAGGTGAAGTGATTGCACAAGCTGGGCCGATTGGCGCTGTGATTGCCTATATTATCGGTGGTTTAATTGCCTATATGGTAATGCTGTGCTTAGGCGAACTTGCCGTCAATCAGCCTGTGACCGGATCTTTTGGTGCTTTTGCAGCTAAAAATATTGGACCGGGTACAGGCTACATGGTGTCATGGATGTACTGGCTTGGCTGGTCTGCCACCTTGGGGACTGAATTTACCGCAGCAGCCATGCTGATGCAGGAATGGTTTCCAACAACCTCCATCTGGTTATGGACCCTAGTCTTTATTGTTGCCGTCTTGATTTCCAATCTAACCTCAACACGCTTTTTTGCAGAGTCCGAGTTTTGGTTGTCTTTTGTTAAAGTTGCAACGGTACTAGTATTTATCTTACTCGGCCTAACCGCAATATTTGGATTAATTCCCTTCCATGGGCATGAAACTGCACCTTTATTCAGTAATTTAACCGCACATGGCTGGTTACCCAATGGTTTATTTCCTATTTTTGCCACCATGCTGATTGTAAATTTTGCCTTTAATGGTACTGAGATGATTGGGATTGCTGCTGGTGAAACTGAAAATCCTGAAAAAAATGTCCCGAAAGCAATTCATGCTGCGGTTTGGCGGTTAATGATTTTCTTTGTTGGTACCATTATTGTCATCAGTTCATTATTACCCTATCAAGATGCTGGCCTAGCCGCGCATGGTGAAGGGATCAGTAATAGTCCCTTTGTTTCTGTATTTAACTTGATTGGAATTCCTTACGCAGAAGACATCATGCGTTTTGTGATCATTACAGCGCTTTTGTCCACTGCTAATTCAGGACTATATGCGGCATCTCGTATGATGTGGGCGCTTTCAATTCAAAAACAATTACCTCGAGTTTTTTCCAAACTGACCAAATCAGGTACCCCTGTTGTTGCAATTTTTGTGACCATGATTGGGGGTTTACCCGGTTTACTGTCGGAGCAATTTGGCGCAGATGTGATCTTTAAAAACTTACTCGGTGTGGCAGCATTTACCATGGTTATCGTGTGGATGAGTATTTGCTGGAGTCAGTTTAATTTCCGTCGTAAATGGCTAGCCAGCGGTAAAACACTGGCTGATTTAAAATTTAAAACGCCGTGGTATCCCATTGTACCAATTCTTGGCTTTATCACTTGTACCGCAACCGGTTTAAGTATGGCAGCAGATCCGGAAATGCTTTCTGGCTTTATTGGTTGTTTAGTGTTTATGGCAGGATGTTATGCAACTTATTACTGGCTTTATCATCAGAAAAATTAAGTCGCATTGTAAATCACTGATCAGCCCGTATTCATACGGGCTTTTCTATTTTAGGCTTTTAATCCGCAGCATAATTTTTAAGTGATTCATATATAAATCAAGCCGTTTTTATTTGATTTGGATTCTTCTAAAAACAAAAAATAGCTTTCTGGCTAAATTAAAAACAAATACATGATGATTCGCTTATAGATTCATCAGTTAAACGCTTTTTCGATAAATCCATTTTGACAAAAATGTCTTTTATCCTTAATATACGCATCACCTCATTACGACCCTATCGTCTAGAGGCCTAGGACATCGCCCTTTCACGGCGGTAACCGGGGTTCGAATCCCCGTAGGGTCGCCATATTTGAGAAGGTTGTTAAAATAAAACTTTCTCGTAAAAAAGCCTGAGCAATACGACTCAGGCTTTTTTATATCTATCGTATTTTAAAGCAGTTAAAAACCACCATCCCTTCATATTTAAAAGGTTGTTTTTTCATCAATAATCTGGATTTTTAATTTAAAATAATCAGTGCAGAGTTAAATATAAATAATTGATTTAAATATTTATTTATAAAAACCATAAAATCGCGGTGATTTATAGTATTGCTTATTGAGCATTAGCAACACTCAATCATTGCACTATTTATGAATTGGGCTAAAATAGCGCGCTTCTTGTTTTATTTCCATCTGAAGCTTATGCAGTCATCACCAAATCAAAATGATGCTCAGGTATCATCTAATTCTTCACCACTCAAACGAGCAATGAGTACTCGTCACTTGGTGATGATTTCGCTTGGTGGTGCAATCGGTACAGGGCTTTTTTTAGGTTCTGGTGAGGTGATCTCACAAACCGGTCCGATTGGTGCCATTATCTCTTACATCCTCGGCGGTGTAATTGCCTATATGGTGATGCTGTGCTTAGGTGAACTTGCTGTTCATATGCCTGAGTCTGGTTCGTTTGGTACTTATGCGCAACGATACATTGGTCCAGGTACCGGATACACCGTTACTTGGCTGTATTGGCTAACATGGTCAGCAACACTAGGCACTGAATTTACTGCTGCGGCTTTGTTAATGCAAGAATGGTTTCCGCATATCTCGATGTGGTTATGGACGCTGATTTTTGCAGCAATCGTGTTTGGCTTAAATATGAGTTCAACCAAATGGTTTGCCGAATCTGAGTTCTGGCTCTCTTTGGTCAAAGTCATCACGGTAATCGCTTTTATTCTTTTTGGCCTTTTGGCAATTTTTGGTATTTTAAATTATCAGGGACATACTTCAGCACCGTTATTTAGTAATTTGACCGATGAAGGCTGGTTCCCACAAGGTCTATTCCCAATCTTCACCACCATGTTAATCGTGAACTTTGCCTTCTCTGGCACTGAGTTGATTGGCGTTGCTGCGGGTGAAACTGAAGATCCCGCGAAAAATGTGCCTAAAGCCATCAATACTGCTATTTGGCGTTTATTGATTTTCTTTGTTGGTACTATCATCGTAATTAGTGCATTGCTGCCTCACCAAATGGCAGGATTACATGCTGAAGGGGTCAGTAGCAGCCCATTTGTTACCGTATTTGATCATATTGGTATTCCATACGCAGAAGACATTATCCGTTTTGTGATCATCACTGCGTTGTTGTCTGCGGCCAACTCAGGGCTATTTGCGGCATCACGTATGATGTGGTCGCTCTCAGCCAAGAAACAGCTTCCAGCAATGTTTTCTAGAGTCAATGCACGCGGTATTCCATATATTGCTGTGATTGTCACCATGTTCGGTGCGTTACCTGGTCTGCTTTCAGAACAATTTGCACCTGAGACTATTTTTAAAAACTTGTTGGGTGTGGCTGCGTTTACCATGGTTGTGGTGTGGATGAGTATTTGTCTGAGCCAATTTAATTTTAGACGTCAATGGTACAAACAAGGTCATACCAAAGCTGAATTAGGCTTTGCTGCACCATTGTTTCCAATTGTGCCGATCTTAGGTTTTATCTTCTGTTTAATTACCTGTATCAGTATGGTATTTGACCCTGAGATGGTAGTTGGCTTTATTTGTTGTTTAATCTTTATTGCGATTTGCTATATCAGCTACGCATTCTTATATAAAGATCAATCACAATCCTAAACAAAATCTTACTGATCATGCCTAAGCAAAAAGTGTAGCCATTGGCTACACTTTTTGTACATTCATAGATAGTCAAAATCAGTTTAAGCTCGTAATTTAATAGTTAAACATAACAATCTATAAAAAACCCCAATGAAGATTATTTTTATTCATGGTATGAACCAGCAGAATTATAATGCTGAGAGTTTAAAGCAACATTGGATTGATATTCTTCAACAGGGAATCGATGAACTTAAACTGCCTATTTCAACAGCACAATTAGATATTCGCTTGGCTTTTTATGGCGATTTAATCAGTAAACACCAATTAAGCAATCGCTTTGACTTAGAAAGCTTTCTGCCTAAATCATGGGTAAACTTTCACTTTCATAAACATACAACAACGTCACCAACGACAACTTCAAATATCCCTCCCGCAATTCCAATACTGCCCTACTTCATGCCTGAACATGACTTAAAACTGTCCAACCGCTTGTATTTGGCTTCGCAATTGTTAAAAGATAAAGCGCTCAAAGAGTTCTCTTTAATTTTAAATAATTTTCCAAAACTTCATGAAAGTCTGATTCATAAATTCCTGATCGAAACTTATTTATACCTCGCCAATCCTCAGTTTATGGATGAAGTCCATCAACGGATACTCGCTAGCTTAGAACCCGATCAACCGCATATTATCGTTGCGCATTCATTAGGAACCGTGATTGCCTATAATCTTTTACAACAGCTGCAAACAAACTACCAGATACAACGCTTTATTACCTTAGGCTCACCACTCGCCTTTAAAGTGATTCAGTCTAAACTGGCACCACCAATCAAAAGACCAAATTGTCTAAATGGTGATTGGCATAATTTCTATTCACCAGATGATTTTTTAACTGCTTTTCCTTTGATCAACGCGCCCTTTGACTTTCAACCCGCGATTTTAAATACCGCGATTTCAACGTTTATTCATACTTCTCATCAAATCGCAGGCTACTTACAACATCCTGCGGTGATTAAAAATATTTTAGATCCCATTGTGTACCCCAAGCCGTAATAATGGTCTTAATTTTAACCACTTTGCTCATATTGCTTTGTTTTTATCCATATAAACGCAATTTCAGTTTTTATTGTGGAAAAAAGTTTGACACCTGCCAGTATTCACCCTAATATACGCCCACCTCTGAAACGACCCTATCGTCTAGAGGCCTAGGACATCGCCCTTTCACGGCGGTAACCGGGGTTCGAATCCCCGTAGGGTCGCCACATTCAAGAATGTATGTATATACCGCTTCTTATAAAAAGCCTGAGCATAATGACTCAGGTTTTTTTATGCCTGCTATATTTCCAATCAATTCAAGCCAGCAACCGAGTCAACCATTTTCAGTTTCTTTGAATTAAAAATTGCACTTGGCGCAATCACAGTTTCTTGCAATGGAATATGCTGTCCATAGCGTTGTCGCATAAGTGCTTTAACACTTCGATCTGTGAGATCAAAACTTTGTAATTTTTCCAAGGGCGCCAATTCTATTCCTAAAGCGTATTGATAAGCTTTCCATACAATTTCAGAGCAATAAATTGCGTCATCATTCCATTCAAAATAAACATCATAGGGTTTATTTAAATAAGTCTCGGCCTGTTTGACTAACTTGTGCTGTTGCTCTGCAGTTAATTGAGGTTGATAACGCTTTACGACATAGGCTTTATTTACACCGCGATTGATCCATTGTTGAAGCGGTGTATATTTCACAGGCTGAATCGCCTCCAAAACCAAAGCTTGACCTTGTTTCATCACGATCATTCCCATGTGGCTATATGGCGAATGGGTGGCTTTTTGAATCACAAGACTTTGTGCAGATTTAGAGCTATGAAAAATAATATCTCCTGTCTGATACTCTGCGGCATATACCGAATTAACGCAAAACAACACTTTCAGAAACAAGAGTTTGAATGGTTTTTTTAACATCGTTTAAATCTTAATTTTAATCTTCTTTAACTTGGATTTAATCTAACAGAGTAGTAAAGCATTGCCTAAACTTTGCGATAAAAAAGGAGCAAAATAAACTTTCATTTTGCTCCTTTAGCTTTTAATTCAAATCAAAAACATCAGCTGTTTGTGATTTTGCTTTTGACTTATATACCTCATCAAGACAAGAGCAAAACCCAATCATTCATCATTTAAAGCACATTCAAAACTACTTGGGGTTTGACCACATCGAACCTTTTTCAAAATTTTCATCATTGTTGGGTCATAGAAGCCTTCTTTGGTCATCTGAATACGTGCTTCACGCATAATCTTAATATAGCCCGGTTTATCCGCTTCACGAATATCAAACCAATATTTATCTGGAACTTCTCGCTCTAGTTTATCGACAAACTGAAATGCTGGGCTGAGTTGTTTAGAAATCATTTCCCGTGCGATTGGTCCCATACCTGCAGGGAACTTATTCCGATGCATGATTAATGTGCCTGTGACCTGTATCAAAGGAAAGCGAATAATACCACCGACCACATTACCATTTTTATCAGTCATACCCTTTTTCAATTCTAAAGGCTTAAATAACAAAGCAGGCCCCGCCATAATATCGACTTCTTTGTTATTAAACTTTCCACCCACAGTTAATAGATCAACTGAAACAGGTTGTGCACCAACATTTTGCACCAACTTCTTTTGAGTACCGTCAAAGTTCATGACTGCCACTTTTTTCCCTGCTGCTTTTGATAAGGTATCAATACGGCGATCATTGACCATGATATACGCAGCACCTAAAGGAACAATCCCCACCACTTCATAATCACGATTGACCATTTTTGCATCGTACTCAGGCCGTGCAAGTAACTGGATCACGGTGGTTAATTGCTTATAGTTTTGTACTGCCCCAATAGCATCAATACTGCCGACAAACGGATTAAACTGACGTGCACGAATGTTACTGATTCCAGCACCATCACAGCGTTTACTGCGGAAATCCTCAGTCAATACACGTTCATCGGTATAAACTCTTAAATTAATATCCGTAGAAGCGGTTTTCTTTAATTTTGGATAATTTAAATCAATATGCATCGACAATTTGGTTGGACGGGTAATTTTCATATCCACCCCAAATTCCTTAGCAATCTGTGTAATTCGTGGCAGTTCACTGATATAACTGGTCGCTTGTTCAAAAGCTTCACTATTGGCGCCATCAGGAGAATACACACACAGCGTGACTGTTTTGGGAATCTGTTGCCAAACTTTTGGATCATTCATTAAGGTTTTAATTTTATTCTTTGAATGTGCAGATAACTCAAGATCCAGTTTTGGCGCTGCTGGAGCGGCATAGCTCATCAGCGGTAAACTGCTTGCCAATGCAAGCATTGAGATAACAAACCGTCGTGACAAGGTATGAGATTGTTGTTTTAGCTGACTTTGCATGGTGTTTTCCTGTTTATTTTCGTGCTTATCCATAATTATCACTCACGTGAATTTCTTCTCAGCCTAATTGAAGTACTTTCATTTGCAATTGACTGAGCAAAATCCTACATTTGTCAGAATAGATACTCCGGACTTAAAATGTAGAACATCAATATTTAATCTTGTTTTATCAAACGATTAGCATAATAGCTTAAAACCGCCCATTTATCGCAAACTCTAGTGAATAAAAGATAATCAAAATAACATCTTGATCATTTCGTTATAAATGCTGTTTATCATTTCATTGTATACTGGCAACAGTTTAGTTTTAGCATTCAAAACATGGATCAAAATTCACAACTGCGTAGATCTTTAAGACAACAACGACAAAAGCTGACCCGCAATCAACAAATGGTCATTGAATTGCAATGCTTTAAACAGATGCTACGCCATCACCATTTTTTCAATGCGCAGAAAATCGGATTATATTTAGATGCTTTTGGTGAAATTCAAACCAAATTGCTTATCGAATATTGCTGTGCGATTGGAAAAACCGTGTATTTGCCCATGATCTGTAATATGAACAAAAAACTGGTTTGGGTCAAAATATCAAATCGGCAGTTTCGCAATCGACGCTTTTCTTTACATCGTCTTGGGATGTTAGAGCCCATGGCAAGTCGTGCTAAACATATTTCAATACTCGATCTGGTGGTTATGCCTTTATTGGCTTGTGATTTAAAAGGTAGCCGTATGGGCATGGGAGGCGGTTTCTATGATCGAACGCTTGCATCAGCTGCACACCGCCCACATCGACTCGGTTTAGCGCATAATTTTCAGTTACTCACCCACGAGTTAAAAAGAAACCCATGGGATCAGCCCTTAGATAGCTTAATTACCCCAGCAAAAACCTATTATTTTCGCCGTTAAATTGACCAATAAATGCAAATAGGTTTATTTGTTAATCAGATACTTGCGATTTTTTAAACTTTTTATTTGGCAAAGCCCTTGTAATTTTTGAAATACACATCACTATAAAAAACATGGCAACACCGTTGTCACTCATTAGGAGTGCCCATGTCTGAGATTATTATGAATCAAGAAAACTTAGAGCCACAGGTTCCAAGTGTATTACCGCTTTTAGCGTTGCGTGACGTGGTTGTGTACCCACATATGCAAATTGCGCTATTTGTGGGTCGTGAAAAATCGATCAATGCAGTTGATGTGGCTCGTAACAGTGACAATTTAGTATTTGTAGTTGCGCAAAAAGATTCGCTTACAGAAGAAATTGATCACGACAACTTATATCAATATGGTACCGTCGCGAAGATTGTACAAGTTGTGAATCATGAAAATGATGAAAACTGTATCAAGGTACTGATTGAAGGCTTACATCGTTCTAAGCTGGTTGAAATCATCGACAATGATGAATACTTATCGGCTGAACATGCATTAAGCCCAATGACGATATCTGTAGATAAAGATACTCAAGCAACACGTGTAGAAGAATTACGTGCACTGTTTTCACAGTATGCAGAAGCCAAATTACGTAATGCACGTGAATTGATTGCAGCAGCAAATAAAATCGACGATTTATTACAATTGTTGTTCTTTGTTGCAACCCGTGTACCTTTAAATATCGATGTAAAACAAAAATTCCTAGAGCACGATGAGTTTGAAGCACACTTACAAGAGCTAATGACTTATTTATTGCAACAATCTGAAGAACAACAGATTGAGCAAACATTGCATGACTCTGTAAAACGCCAAATGGAAAAGAACCAACGCGAATACTTCCTCAATGAAAAGATGAAAGTCATTCAGCGTGAACTTTCCGATATGAATGGTGGTGCGGAAGATGATGTTGCTGAAATTGAAAAACGTTTAGCGGAAGCTGATTTACCTGAACATGTGCGTAAAAAAGCTGAAAATGAATTCCGTAAACTCAAAGCAATGCAACCTGCGTCAAGTGAAGCTGCTGTTGTACGCAACTATATCGAGGCTATTTTAGATACGCCTTGGAATAAAGCCAGCAAAGTCAGCATTAACTTAGCAAAAGCTCAGGAAATTTTAGATACAGACCACTATGGTTTGGATGAAGTCAAAGAACGTATTGTTGAATACTTAGCAGTTCAATCACGCGTGAAAAAACTTCGAGGTCCAATCCTTTGTTTAGTTGGTCCTCCTGGTGTTGGTAAAACCTCACTCGGGGAATCAATTGCCAAAGCAACTGGTCGTGAATTCGTTCGTATGGCACTCGGTGGTGTCCGTGACGAAGCAGAAATTCGTGGTCATCGTCGTACCTATATTGGTGCGATGCCGGGTAAAATTGTGCAGTCATTGACCAAAGTTGGTGTTAAGAACCCTCTGTTCTTGCTCGACGAAGTTGACAAAATGGCACAGGATTATCGTGGTGATCCAGCTTCTGCCCTGCTTGAAGTACTTGATCCATCACAGAACAACAAGTTTAACGATCACTACTTAGATCTTGATCTTGATTTGTCTGAAGTAATGTTTATCTGTACTGCAAATAGCATGAATATTCCTGAGGCTTTATTAGACCGTATGGAAGTAATTCGTTTACCGGGTTATACCGAAGACGAAAAAGTCAATATTGCTGATCGTTACCTTGTTCCAAAAGCAATCAAGAACAATGGTTTGCGTGGCAAAGAATTGACTGTTCATGAAGAAGCGATTCGTGACATTGTGCGTCGTTATACCCGTGAAGCTGGTGTACGTAGCCTTGAACGTGAAGTATCGAAGATTGCACGTAAAGTGGTGAAAGAATCAGTCAGTAAGAAAGCGAAAAACTTACATATTGATGTCACTGCTGAAAACTTACCTGAATATTTAGGTGTGCATAAATTTGATTACGGTATGGCGGAAGAAGAAGCTCAAGTGGGTCGTGTAAATGGCTTGGCATGGACTTCTGTCGGTGGTGAGTTATTGACTATCGAAGTTGCAGCAGTAAAAGGTAAAGGTAAATTTATTACCACGGGTTCACTCGGCGATGTAATGAAAGAGTCGATTACTGCGGCAATGACTGTGGTTCGTACACGTGCTGATGAATTGGGTATTGAAGCTTCTCGTTTTGAAGAAACTGACGTACACGTTCACTTACCTGAAGGTGCGACACCGAAAGATGGACCATCTGCAGGTTTGGCATTAACCACTGCTCTGGTTTCGGCATTCACTGGGATTGCAATTCGTCCTGATATTGCAATGACAGGTGAAACCAGCTTAGGTGGCCGAGCAATGCGTATTGGTGGCTTAAAAGAGAAACTTTTAGCAGCACATCGTGGTGGCGTTAAACTGGTGTTTATCCCACAAGAAAACGTTCGTGACTTAGCTGAAATTCCTCAGAACGTGAAAGATGGTTTGGAAATTAAAGCTGTGAAAAGTATCGATGAGATTCTTCCACTTGCTTTGGTTGAGCAACCTACGCCATTGGTCAAAGCACCAATCGTTAAAGCGGTTGATGAAGGCAAAAAAGCTGCACGTCATTGATCCAATGATCGAAAAAGAGAACGCTTCGGCGTTCTTTTTTTATGTTTATAATCTATTGTTTCTTTAAGTTTACCTTAGAATATTGATTAAAAAATAAACTTATTTACAAAATACAGCTACGCTTGAGTTAAGTTTGTCATAAGCTAATCACAATAAAGTCTAAAAATAGAGTTTAAAGGCTCAACTGCCCTTAAGCTTATAAATACAGCCATGTATGGTTATAAAACCGATAACAGCAAAATAAAAGGACACGTTTATGTCAAATCCAGTGTGTTGGTTCGAAATCTATGTCAATGATATGGCACGGGCAAAATTATTTTATCAAACGGTGATTGGTTCTGAGCTGAGTTTACTTAGTGATCCAAACGATTCATCGGTGGAAATGTGGACATTTCCATCGGATATGAGCCAATACGGCGCAACAGGCTCATTGGTTAAAATGGAAGGCATTTCTGCTGGTGGAAACAGTACAATTGTCTATTTCAGTAGTGAAGATTGTGCCATTGAAGAAGCCCGAGTAGCAGCCGCTGGTGGTCAAGTTCATCAAACAAAAATGTCGATTGGGCCTCATGGGCATATTGTTTTAGCCATTGATACTGAAGGCAATATGTTTGGTATTCATTCAATGAATTAATGGTGAGTGAACATAACGACTGTTGCTAATTTAAAATTGGCAACTAGACTGGTTGAAAAATACACAAGTATCCTCATATATAAATTATACAAGTATGCGCGCTGTAAGTGTGGTTACTTAACGTTGATTTGGTCTCCAGACAGATCTACGTTAAAACACAGTCCTACCCATTTTGGACTGTGTTTTTTTATGGGTAAATTCGAGACTGATACAAAAGCTTATCTTAGAGAAAGTATTTATTGGCTTAAAGCGCATAGAGTTATGACCGGTTCTGCTGCCATTGTGCATATTTTTGACTAATCACGACTGCCATCAAATCATAATTGTCCCATGTATCATCCACAGCATAAGTATCTGTCAAACCTCTAGCATCAACTAAGATTTCATCATAATCTTTAAAATATTGATTGCTCTCATAATAGGCTTGGGTAAACTCAAAGCCTTGTTCATTTAAATCTTCTTCCCAAAATTTTTCATCACACATATTGATCAAAAACTGTCGTCCAGTCATTTGACGTGTGCGTACTTGTTCTAATTCATCGGCACTTTCTTCTTGGTGAAACTCACCTTCCAATTGGTTATTGATAATCCAGGCCAAATAAATTCAAATATGTGTTCCACCATTTTCATATGGAAAGCCTGCTTGCTCTGCGGATTCGCCATGCCAATCAATACGATCTATTGCCATTGTTTATTTTTCCTTGTGATTATTTATTTAGATCTCTAAACAGTATAAACATTTATCTGGTCTTTTTTAATCCAAAAACTAAGCAGTTAGGATAAAAAAGCCCTGAAATTAATTCAGGGCTTTGCTCTAAGCTGTAAAAAGAAAAGCAGATCAACCTTGGAAATAACGTAAATCTAAACGACCTTCATAAACGGTTGCCGTCGGCCCTGTCATCCAAACCACATCGCCTTCTTTCCATTCGATTTGTAATTTACCACCAGCCAACTCAATTTCGACATTATTGGCCAGTAAGCCACGACGCATTCCAGAGACTGCGGCTGCACAAGCGCCTGTACCACATGCCATCGTTTCGCCCACACCACGTTCAAACACACGTAAGCGCGCATGCTTTTCATCAACAATTTGCATAAAGCCTGCATTTACTCGTTGCGGAAAACGTGCATGTGCTTCCACTTGAGGACCAATTTTGGCAACATCTGCAGTTAAAACATCGGGAACGATTGTCACTGCATGTGGATTGCCCATATTGACCACATCAATAGTCAGCAATTCATTATCTTGCAATGCGATGTCATACAATGCATCTGGCTCTTCTGCAAGAAATGGAATCTCATTGGGTAAAAATTTTGGATAGCCCATGTTGACGCGCACCCAACCATTTTCACCCAACTCAGGTTCGACAATACCAGCGCTGGTTTGAACTTTAAAACGCTTTTTATTGGTCAACTGACGTTCATAAACAAACCGTGCAAAACAACGTACGCCATTGCCGCATTGCTCTACTTCTGAACCATCAGCATTGAAAATACGATATTTGAAATCAACATTGGGAAAATCTGGTGGTTCAACAATTAACAGTTGATCAAAACCAATCCCGAAATGGCGATCAGCCAAACGGCGAATGGTCATTGCATCAAAAAATGCACGCTGGCTGATTAAATCAACCACCATAAAGTCATTGCCCAGACCATGCATTTTGGTAAATTCTAATAACATTTAAAATGGCTCCTTAAGGCAATAAGCTTTCATTTTCCCAAAGTGATTCAATCGTTTCTCGCTTACGAATCACATACGATTGGTCAGCATCGACCATGACTTCAGCAGCACGACCACGGCTGTTATAATTTGAACTCATGACAAAACCATACGCACCTGCACCTAAAACAGCAAGATTGTCATTTTCCTGAATGGCAAGTTCACGTTCTTTCCCAAGGAAATCGCCCGTTTCACAAATGGCGCCCACGATATCCCAAGTCTTTGCTTCAACATCTATACGCGATACCACAGCTTGAATGTCCATCCACGCTTGGTAAAGCGATGGACGAATCAAGTCATTCATTGCAGCATCAATAATCGCGAAATTACGATAGTTGGTTGGTTTTAACAAATCAACTTTCGTCACCAATACCCCAGCATTTGCTGAAATACTCCGCCCCGGTTCCATATAGACTTTTAAGCCTAATTTCTCTAAAGCTGGACGCATTGCATTGGCATATTCAGCAACACTTGGCGGTGTTTCATCTTTATAGGTCACCCCTAAACCACCACCAATATCGATGTGTTTAAGCTGGATGCCCAATTCTTTCAATTTTGCAATCATCATAATGACGCGGTCAAGCGCATCTACGAAAGGTTGTGTTTCAGTTAATTGCGAACCAATGTGACAATCGATCCCAATCACATCAAGGTTGGGTAAAGACGCTGCATATTGATAGGTTTCAAAAACTGAATCTGATGGAATACCAAATTTATTTTCTTTTAAACCTGTCGAAATATAAGGATGTGTTTTTGCATCTACATCTGGGTTTACCCGTAACGAAATCGGAGCTTTTTTGCCTAAACTTGCCGCAACTTTCTGAATACGATCAAGCTCAGCATGGGATTCCACATTAAAGCACGCAATCCCGACTTCTAGGGCTTTTTGAATATCTGCTTCTTGTTTGCCTAAACCTGAGAATACGATTTTTGTAGCATCTCCACCTGCGGCAAGGACTCGCGCAAGCTCACCACCTGTGACAATATCAAAGCCTGAGCCTAATTTTGCCAATACATTCAATACCGCAAGATTTGAGTTTGACTTCACCGCAAAACAAATTTGATGATCGATAAAGCTAAATGCCTGATCCATATCCAAATAATGCTTTTCAAAAGTTGCTTTTGAATAAACATAAAGCGGTGTGCCATATTGCTGCGCGAGTTGATCTAAAGAACATTGCTCTGCATGCAATACCCCATGAATGCGGGAGAAACTCATGAATCTATCCTTTCAATGAAAGTGTAATTAGGTTTAGTTTGAAGTGGCTTGAGACGCTGGCACAGACTGATCTGCAACGGCTGTCTGATCTTGCACTTTTGCCTTGCTTTGGGCAGCTTTATTGGCATCTTTTGAATAAAGCAAATATTTGGCACGTTTGTCATAGTCTTGACTGTTTGCCAACTGCAAATTGCCTGATTGACCACAACCCACCAACACTGTACTTGCTAAAACTAAACCGATGCCACAAATTGCAAAACGCATTTGTTCACCTATTTCCAAAATTTTCGTCAGTATACCTTATACCTTGAATCTAAAATATAGACCAAAGCGGAAGCCTTAAAGCTTAAAATGAGAATAAAAAAAACGCCAGTAAATTACTGACGTTTTCTTATCAATATCATTGAAATCGTTAATGACTATTTTTTCTTATAAAAACAGAAATAACCAATTGCAAGGATAATGAGCCAGATCGGACTGACCATCAATGATTTCATTGTATCTGGTTCTAATGCAAGAATACCAATCGTACCAACAAAGAAAATGATCACGATATAACAAGTAATCGGTCCACCGGGTAATTTAAACACTGATTTTGCATGAAGTTCTGGGCGTGTTTTGTAGTACACCAAGTAACTCCACAAAATAATGATCCATACCAAGATAAACAAGATCGTGGATAGTGTGGTTGCTAAAGTAAATGCTTCGACTGTGTTTGGAACGAAATATTGTAATGCCGCACCACCCAATAGACATACACCAGAGAAATATAAAGCATTCGCTGGAACTGCGCGTTTATTTAACAGACCAAATGCTTTAGGACCTTGATCTTCACGCGAAAGACCAAACAGCATACGACTTGTTGAGAATACACCACTGTTCATTGAAGACATTACAGAAGAAAGGACCACCAAGTTCATAATGATTGCAGCCGCAGCAATTCCCGCTTGACTAAACAAGTTCACAAATGGGCTAACTTTAGGATCAATCATATTCCATGGTGTGACTGACATAACAATCACCAATGCCAATACATAGAAGAAAATAATACGGATTGGAATTGAGTTAACGGCTTTAGGTAAGTTCTTCTCTGGATCTTTGGTTTCTGCTGCTGTGGTACCAACAAGTTCAACACCGACAAAAGCAAAGATGGCAATTTGGAAGCCTGCTAAGAAGCCTTCAAAGCCTTTCGGGAACATTCCCCCATGATCCCAAAGATGAGTAAATGACGCCACTTGACCTGTTGCTGCTGAAGTAAAGCCGGTAAAAATCATCCAGAAACCCACCAAAATTAACACCACAATGGCAATAATTTTGATCAGCGCAAACCAGAATTCCAATTCACCAAACAGTTTTACTGTGACTAGGTTCAACCCTAAAATAAAGAAGATTGCGGCAACACTTATCATTGCCCCTTCACTTGGAGTAAATGGCAACCCATTATTAAAGAACTGTAAGTAATAGATAATTGCAGATAGATCTGCAATACCAATTGTGATCCAGCACAGCCAATAGGTCCATCCGACAAAATAGCCTGCCCATGGTCCGATCAAATCTGTAGAAAAATCAATAAATGACTTGTATTGCAAGTTCGAAAGTAACAGTTCACCAAGCGCACGCATGACGAAAAAAACCATCAAACCAATGATCATGTAAATAAATAATATGGATGGTCCCGCAAGACTGATCGTCTTCCCTGAACCCATAAATAAGCCTGTACCAATCGCACCACCAATTGCAATCAATTGTAGATGACGATTCGATAAACTTCTTGCTAGTTCACCTGTTTCCGCAGAAGAACTGAGGTTTTCATTTGACATTGTTATATTCTTCTCTCAGATTTCGTTGTACAAAAGTAGCTTAAAACAAAAAAAATAAAAAAGCCTTTTTCAATGAATACTTAAAATATCTAAGTTTTTTCATCTTTTAGCTTATTTAATAGTCAAACGACTATCCCTTACCTTTCTTATTTTTACCGTTCCTTCGATTTGCAGTTTACGTGCCAAAATAGTTTTTGGCGAGATGTTAAGCAAAAAATTGTATTTCAATGGCGCTATTGGTACATTCAGCACATCATTCAAAAGGTGAACGCACTCAAAATGGGCAAAGTCAAAACTGTTTATCGTTGTGAACAATGTGGTACAGACCATCCAAAATGGGCAGGTCAATGTTCAGACTGTGGTGAATGGAATTCTCTTACTGAAGTGCGAATTGAACCTGTCGTATCACATCGTGCCAAACCTATGGGCGGTGGGTATGCAGGACAAGCAGCCAATGTCACCTTGCTTAACCAGATTACCGTGTCCAATGAAACACGTTTAGCTACGGGTATTGGTGAATTTGACCGAGTACTTGGCGGTGGCTTAGTCACAGGTTCTGTCGTCCTGATCGGGGGTGACCCCGGTATTGGTAAATCAACGATTCTGTTGCAAACCGCAACACATATGGCTGCTGCGAAGAATTCAGCGCTCTATGTCACAGGGGAAGAATCACTTTCACAAGTGGCTTTACGTGCTAATCGCCTCGACTTAGCTACTGATAAATTACAAGTCATGGCAGAAACATGTGTAGAACGAATTTGTGATACCCTCGCACAATTACGCCCTGCCGTTGCCATCCTTGACTCAATCCAAACCTTATATACCGAAACCTTACAATCTGCTCCCGGCGGTGTTTCGCAAATTCGTGAGTCAGCGGCACTATTGACTCGATTTGCAAAAAATAGTGGTACAGCGTTATTTCTTGTTGGTCACGTCACCAAAGAAGGTGCCTTGGCAGGTCCGCGTGTGCTTGAGCATATGGTCGATTGCGTACTGTATTTTGAAGGGCAATCTGACTCCCGTTACCGTATGATTCGTGCTGTCAAAAACCGTTTTGGTGCAGTCAATGAACTTGGTGTATTTGGCATGACAGATAAAGGCTTAAAAGAAGTCGCCAATCCATCTGCTATCTTTTTAAGTCGTTATGATGAAGCGATTCCCGGTTCAGTGGTGATGATCAGTCGTGAAGGTACACGTCCGTTATTGGTTGAAGTTCAAGCGCTGGTTGATGACGCACATGGACAACCACGTCGGGTCGCACTCGGTTTAGAACAAAACCGCTTAAATATGTTGCTTGCAGTCATGCATCGTCATGGTGGTGTGCAGACCTCTGGACAAGACGTTTATGTCAATGTCGTGGGTGGCTTGAAAATTACCGAAACAGGTTCTGATCTTGCGGTACTTTTGGCCTGTGCTTCAAGTTTACGCTCTAAAGCTTTACCACAACAATTGGCTGTGTTTGGTGAAGTGGGTCTATCAGGTGAAATACGCCCTGTTCCCAATGGACAAGAACGCTTAAAAGAAGCCATAAAACATGGTTTTAAATACATCATCGTACCTAGAGGCAATGCCCCCCAAAAGCCTATTGCAGGTGTACAAATCATTGCAGTGGCTCGACTGCATGAGGCATTAACAGAAGCCATGCAATTGAGTGATGAAGTCTAAGCATCCCATTTATAAAATAGGACCAAGCCTTACAAGGAAGTAAGCTTGCTTTGATAGATAGCTTAAATAAAATTTGCTTCTTCTCCCTCATTAAATGAACCATCATAGATCCAATAAAAATTAAATCTCTGACTAAAGTTGAAACAACAGTTTTGCTTTAATCATTTTTATAACGGATTGATCGATCGATATTTATTCAAATAATTTAAAGGTAAAGGCTGGATACTACACGCTATAAATTATCCATTAAATCATGAGAATTTTTATCATAAATTGCTGCACTAAATTTGTATATCACAGCACAATTCCACCGATATGATAAAAGCCTTTTTAAATTGATAGTTTTAATTATTTCAATAGATTAGAAAATCCGTATTGGGCTTTAAAAGCCCAGCAATATATTCGTTATGTTTATGTGAATATATGTGCAAATAAATCTTAAAAACATTGAAATTCTCTTAAAAAGACTGCATAAAGAGAACTATGAAAAGCAATTACAGTAATGTGCTTGCACTCATATTCATCAACATATTTTTAATATAGGTAGATTCAATGGAAGTTCGACAGCGCGGCTTGGTCGCAGGTATTTTAATGGCAACTTTGGCTGTAGCACCTTTAGCTGAAGCAAAACGTGCAGGTGGTGGTAAAAGCCATGGCATGAGCCGTTCTTCGAGTTCAAGTCAGTCTTATTCTCAACCTCGACAAGTTACGCCTGCTCAACAACCAACGCCTGCTCAACCTGGTCAACAAAAATCAGGTTCTGGTGTAGGTAAAATGGTTGCTGCTGGTGTTGCAGGTGCAGCAGTAGGTGCGATTGCGGCAAATGCAATGGCTGATGATCATAATGGTAATGCCCAAGCACAGACCAATGATGCTGAATTAGCGAAACAACAAGCAGCTGCTCAACAAGAAGAGAAAAAAGGTGGAATTCCAAGCTGGATCTGGTTAATCCTGATCGCAGGTGCTGCATTCTTCTTGTTCCGTAAATTCGGCGCAAAAAAAAAATTAGCCAGCAATAATCCATATGCACCAAATAGCACAGGTCCAACATCTGCGCCATTTGGTCAAAACAATACGGCACGTAGTTCAAACGACACGACCAATATTTTTGGTCAGTCTGTCAATGGTGGTACTGCAACACAAGCACCGTTTGGCGCAGCCTCTATGCAAAGCGGCAATCAACTTCCGGATGGAACTGAACCTGCTGCTTTCTTACGTGTTGCTCGTCAACGCTTTAACCATATTCAGTCAATGAACTCAGTGAGCAATATTGCTGAAATTCAACGCTATTTAACAGCTGATCTTTATCAGTCAATGTACAGCGATATCATGGCAAACCAAGATCAAGATGTGGCTGAGTTTTCAAACTTAAATGCATTGGTATTGGATAGTGCAACAGAAAATGGACAATACGTGGTGAGTGTTCGTTTTACAGGAACTGTCAGCGAAGACTTAAATAGTCAACCTGTACCGTTCTCAGAAGTATGGCACTTTGTTAAACCAGCAGGGTCTACTCAAGATTGGTTAGTTGCTGGAATTCAACAAGAAAGTTAATTGAATAGCATTTTATTGCAATAAAAACAGTGCTTCGGCACTGTTTTTTTTTAAATACAGTAGATATTGATGATTTTCTATCGAATAGATTAAATCAAGACGGAAATAGTTTTGTTGAGATGCAGCCATTCGTTTAAAATCACTTTGTCTTTATAATCAAAGCTAATTAAAAAAATGGGATAAAACAAATGAATAAAATAATCTATAGTCTCATTCTCAGTTGTAGCGCACTTTCAAGCTTTAGCTTTGCCTGTGATCCGGCTTCTTTAGACTGGGAGAAGTTTCATAAGACCTATGATTTAAATAAGAATGATACCTTTGAACTCAATGAGTTCTTAAAAGTCAAAGACTTTGATCCACTACCGTGGCCAGATGACAGACAGTTTCAAGGCAAAGATAAAAAAATTAAATTATTTAAATTCTTAGATAAAAATAAAGATGCAAAGCTCTCAGATGAAGAAGTTGGTGCAATCCATAGCCTATTACCTAATCCCTGTGCCAATTGGCCTCACTAAATAGTCTTATGAGCTAAGGAAAATCTGCATCTCAGAAATAAAAAAGCCCTGATGAATCAGGGCTAAAATTTTTGCGATACTTAACGTCGTGGTAAAGGGATAAATTGTGAGTCAGCACTTTGAACTTTACGCTCACCCACTTTAACCGTGAGATTGACGGTTTGTTCGCCACGGATGACTTCAACTTGAATATCGGTATTCGGTGCTTGGAGTGCAACATAATTAATTAAATGTGAGGTTGAAGTAATATCTTCATTATTCACTTTAACAATACGATCGCCCACTTTAATACCCGCTTCCGCCGCAGGACCTTTTTTCAATACATCAGCAACCACAACACCTGGCTGACGCGGTTGTAAAACATCTGCTTGCGTTGGAGGAACTAAACTAATGCCCATCCATCCACGAATCACACGACCATCTTTTAAAATCGAATTTAAAATTTGCTGACAGATTTTGGCAGGAATGGCAAAGCCTATCCCCAACGAACCACCTGACTGTGAGAAGATTGCAGTATTGACCCCAATCAAATTCCCAGCCACATCAATCAATGCACCACCAGAATTACCTGGGTTAATGGCTGCATCGGTCTGAATAAAGTCTTCGTAAGTATTGATACCGAGATCAGAACGACCCGTCGCAGAGATAATCCCCTGCGTTACCGTTTGCCCGACACCAAATGGATTTCCTATTGCCAATACAACATCACCGACTTCATTGCCACTCAATTTAAATGGCAAGACAGGTAATTCTTTCAACTCTATTTTAATCACAGCCAAATCTGTATCAGGGTCTGTCCCGATTACAGTCGCTTCTGCACGGCGACCATCTTGCAAGGCAACAACGATTTGATCTGCTTGAGCAATCACATGATTATTTGTCAAAATATAACCATCTGGACGCACAATCACCCCTGAACCCAGACTATTTTCATTCTGGTTTTGATTTTGTTCAGGAATCTGATTTCCAAAGAACTCTCTAAACGCAGGATCATTGAGCAATGGATGATTTTGTTTTACTTTTTGAGTGGTAAAAATATTCACCACTGCTGGTGCGGCAACCTTAACGGCAGCACTATAGGACACCACACCACCCGTTCGAGATGTATTGACCAAAGGCTCAACTTTCTCAGCAGGCATCTTCACACCATCAGCAGCAATCGGTGCTTTGGGCTGTTGAAGTTTTTGCCAAACCACAAAACAAATAATAACCAGTATCAGTAAAACCCAAGGGAGCCAAGTAAATGAACGCCGCACGTTTTTATTCCTCTAAGAATTTTTTAATTCGTTGATGCAAAAGCAATTTGTATATTGTAAAGCAATTCAATCAAGAAACATAAAAAACACAAAGAGTTTTGTTCAGCTTTAGTTACAATTTAAAATATGTTTTGATGGTCTTAACACACTTCATTTAAATAAAGGTTATTCATGGCTTTACTCAAAGATATCATCCAGTGGTGTGATCAAACCTTAAAATCACATGAATTTAAAGATTACGCACCCAATGGATTACAAATCGAAGGACGATCTGAAGTAAAGAAAATCCTGTGTGCAGTCACGGCGTCACAGGATGCGATTGATGCAGCGATTGCACAACAAGCAGACCTGCTCTTGGTTCATCATGGCTATTTCTGGAAAGGCGAACCCTATCCAATCACAGGTATGCGTGGCAAACGAATCAAAGCATTAATCCAAAATGATATTTCACTTGTTGGATACCACCTCCCCTTAGATTCGCATCCAACACTGGGGAATAATGCAATGATTGCCAAAATCCTTGGACTGGAAAACATTGAAGCTTTAGACCCAAGCGAACGCAATCCGATTGGTAATATCGGTTATTTAAAAAACCCGATCTCACCAGAAGATTTTAAACACCTTCTCACTGAAAAATTAGGTTTCAACACCATCCATCTCAATGCAGAAAAATCATTGATTCAAAAAGTCGGCTTCTGTACAGGTGGAGCACAGGATTTTATTGGCAAAGCGGCAGCAATGAATTGTGATGCCTATATTTCAGGTGAAGTCAGCGAGCGTACTTTTTATGAAGCCAAAGAGTTAGATGTGCATTACTATGCATGTGGTCACCATGCAACAGAGCGCTATGGTGTTCAACAACTTGCTCAAGCGATCGCGGAACAGTTCAATATTGACGCTAGTTATTTCGAACTCAACAACCCGATTTAAGCGCTATCCTAAAAAATGTAGCGTATTTTTTGGCAAATAATGCTCTGCCGATTAGACACTTTTCCATAAAAATGCGATGTACTTTTTAGATTTTCTATATACGTATTAAATCGAAATAAATTGTGTATTGTTATTTAACATCTTGCACAATTGTTGAAAGAATCCATTACAATAAAGCCACTTAATGTTAAAACCCAGCTAAATGCAAGGAATTTAAAACATGACAACCATTACTTTACCTGCTTTACCATACGGCTATGAAGATCTTGCGCCGCACATCAGCAAAGAAACTTTAGAATTCCATCATGACAAGCACCACAATACTTATGTTGTAAATTTAAACAACTTAATCAAGGGTACTGATCTTGAAGGTAAAACTTTAGAAGAGATCATTGTTGCTGTTGCTGGCGATGCATCTAAAGCAGGTGTATTCAACAACGCTGCACAAGTTTGGAACCACACATTCTACTGGAACTGTATGGCTAAAAACGGTGGCGGTAAAGCAACTGGCGCTTTAGCTGCTAAAATTGATGAAGCTTTCGGTTCTTACGAAAAATTCGCTGAAGAATTCGCTGCTGCGGCAACAACTCAATTCGGTTCAGGTTGGGCTTGGTTAGTTGCTGATAAAGTGAATGGCGAACTTTCTATTCTTAAAACTTCAAATGCAGATACTCCACTTGCACATGGCAAAGTAGCGGTACTTACAATTGACGTTTGGGAGCATGCTTATTACATCGACTTCCGTAATGCTCGTCCTAAATACATTTCAACTTTCTTAGAAAGCCTTGTAAACTGGGACTATGCAAACGCGAAATATGCGGGCCAAGAAGCTGGTGTTGAAAAATAAGATCTCAGCATTTTATTTTTATATAAAGGCCATTCTGATTAGAATGGCCTTTTTATGCGATTCAATTTTTTCAATTCAAATATGATCAATCCTAATTACACGGTAAAAGCAGATCCAATAAAAATCTTTTATAGTTATGCAATGCTTAGCGCTATTCAGATCCCCTGTTATCTCTATATTACCGACACGGACGATATCAGCTTCACTTTTATTTTTGTGGTTCTATTTTGGCTGTTTATTGTGTTGTTTGAACTTATTTCATTGTCTTTGCTGATCAAACATGGACGACCACAGATATGTTTTCATTCCGAGTTTTGCCAAATTCAAATGTATGCAATAAAAATCACCATTAATTATGCACAAATTTCTGCTTTCAGTATGCGTAAAATACAGCAAGAACATCGAGGCTTTTCTTTTGGTATGTGTTACGAACTTGACTTAATGTTTATTGATCAAATTATGCAACAACATTTTTTGTGGAAAAAAGCCTATAGGGTTAAAAATATAGTGATTTCATCAAACTTGCTTTTTAAAAATATTCAAATCTTAGAAATCACGATTATTTTTAGTGCTTTAGTCCGAATGAAACCATCACAACGAATACCAACCCTTCTTCAGCTGCAACAAAATTTAATCACTTATGATCATTTAATCTCGAATAAAGAACTGGAAAACTTTAAAAATAATCAATATATATACAAACTCTTTAAATTCGGACAATAAAAAAACATTTAAGCCTTTTTTCTTATCATTTCACTTGACCACTTTGGCTTTCATCCATAAAATGCGCATCAGATTCTCCAATAGCTCAGTCGGTAGAGCGACGGACTGTTAATCCGCAGGTCCCTGGTTCGAGCCCAGGTTGGAGAGCCATCTATTCTTCCATAGCTCAGTCGGTAGAGCGACGGACTGTTAATCCGCAGGTCCCTGGTTCGAGCCCAGGTGGAAGAGCCAAATTCTAAAAAGCCCACTCATAATGAAGTGGGCTTTTTTATATCTTTATTTTCTATAGACAAAAGATTTAAACGTTTTTCGGCTTACGCCTAAATTTTAGAACGTTTAAAACAACTTTGCTTTTATTCAGATTTACTTTTATTCAGAATGATCAAATATTTAGCAAATAATGCTTTTTTATGATGAATTTAACAATTTTTCCTTGACCCATTCCCATTTCATCCCTAAAATGCGTTCCAGATTCTCCAATAGCTCAGTCGGTAGAGCGACGGACTGTTAATCCGCAGGTCCCTGGTTCGAGCCCAGGTTGGAGAGCCAGATTTTAAAAACCCACTCATGATTGAGTGGGTTTTTTCTTGTCTATACGATACCGATCCCTTATGTCTCTCTATTTACATCAAATTTTATTTTTATTGATTGGCAGTATCGCAACCTTTGCTTTATTGCTTGCCTGCTTTGGTCAGTATTTATTTCGAAATAAACATTATTATGCAAAACGTGTGATCACCCCTTTTGAACAGAAAATGTTTTTCCGTTTAAATGAAGCCTTTCCTCAATATCATGTACTTGCGCAAGTCGCGTTTAGCGCGTTAATTGATTGCAATCAATTTAAATTGCGTTCCAAATTCAATCGTAAAGTGACCGACTTTGTGCTACTCGACAAACAGCTTGAAGTGATTGCTATTATTGAACTTGATGATCCCAGTCACCTTGGCAAAGAACATATCGATGCACAACGTGACGAGATGTTAGAACAAGCAGGTTATCAGGTATATCGCTATACCGATATTCCCAGTTGTCGAGATTTAAGAAAAGACATTGCTGATTAAACATGATCAGTCAAGCATTTTTAAAGCTTACCATTCAGCCATGTCTTATAAAATAATCGATGCAATACATAAGTAAACAATGACACCTGTTGCATCACAAATCGAGGTGACCAAAGGTGCCGAAGCACTTGCTGGATCCAGCTTTAAACGATTCAATATAAATGGCAGACTCATCCCTATTAAGCAACCCATCAATACAATACCCATCATACTTAAAGCTAACACCAAAGCGACCATTGCATCGCCTCTAAAGTAACCAAGAATGGACACTGCAATTGCCATTGTTCCGCCCAAACATAGACCAACCAAGCTTTCACGCCCAATCAGATACATCCAATCTTTTAAATGTACATCACCCGTTGCCAATGCCCGTACCATTAACGTGGCCGATTGTGAGCCAGCATTCCCGCCACTCCCGACCAAAAGCGGCAAAAAGAATACCAGCACAATATTTTTTGCAATAATATCTTCAAAATGAGCAATCCCAAATCCAGACAATAAGCTGCCAAAAACCAAAATCACCAGCCAAAATACCCGTTTTTTATACAGGTAATGAATCGGCGCTGTCTTAATACTCATTTTAGGAGACGATGAGACTGCACTGGATTTTAAAAAATCTTCTGTAGCCTCTTCAGTGACGACATCCATGGCATCATCATAAGTAACAATACCTAAAAGACGTTGTTGCTCATCAACAATTGGCAGTGCAATAAAGTCATAATAATGCAGCTTCTCTGCAATGCTCTCTTGGTCTTCATTAACGTCCCCAACAATCAAATCAGTACTCATGACTTCGGCAATGGTTTGCTCAGGCTCAGCAAGAATAATTTCACGTAAGGACACAACCCCGAGTAACTTGCCTAGTGCATTGACCACATAAATCAAATAGACCGTTTCACGATCTGTGGCAATTGCCCTGATCTGCTTGATGGCTTGTGTCATGTTCAAATCAGGTGACAATGTCACATAATCCGAACTCATGATTGCACCAGCAGACTCTTCTGGATATCTGGCTAAATGTTGGATCTGCTGTTGTATTTCAGGGCTTAAATCAGCATAAACAGCTTGCTGTAATGCATAAGGCAAGTACTTAAATAAATCAGTACGATCGTCCGAGTGCATCTCAGAAATGATATTGACCAGTATCTGTTTTGGTAAATGTTCAGAAATTTTAAGTTGTTGTTCGAGTGATAAAAACTCAAGAATATAGGCAGCATTGGGCAAATACTCCACCAATGTCAGCTGTTCATTTAAAGATAAGTCTGCCAAAATTTTTGCGATATCGGCATCATTGATTTGTTCAAATTGTTTTTCAATGAGATCAAATTGATGGTTTTGAATGGCTTTTTCTATTTCTGAAACGAGTGCCAAAGAAAATTGCATAGGATGATCCAAATTCCATCAAACTTTTGCCACATGTTGGACTGCAATCCCACGAAAATAAAGATGTTTTTTGTTGTGAAACATATTTTAAAAATTCTGGATGATTTTAAGCTTGATCAATGATCATCAAAGAGCATTGATCAAGCTAAGGTCAATCAACACCCTTACTCAGAGGGTGCTTTTGATTTAAAAATTGAACGAACCAGCACATACATAAATGGGATAAACAGCAAAACTAAAACTGTTCCGAAGATCACCCCACCCAATACGCTTACCCCTATTTCTTGACGGCTGGCAGCACCCGCACCAAATGCAACAACCAAGGGGATAATCCCCGCACCAAAGGCCAAGGATGTCATCAGAATTGGACGTAACCGCAACCCTGCGCCTTCTAATGCAGCAGCAATCGCTGTTTTACCTTTTTCCTGTGATAGTGCCGCAAACTCAACAATCAAAATCGCATTTTTACACGACAAACCAATCGTGGTCAGCAATGCAATTTGAAAATAAATATCGTTTGGAAAACCTGCCAATTTACTAAAAATAATATTGCCCCCAATCCCCAAAGGAATTGCCGCAATCACAGCAGTTGGAATCGACCAGCTTTCATATAAGGCTGCGAGACAAAGGAAAATAAAGCCGATCGAAATCAAATACAGTAACCATGCTTGGCTACTTGATTTTTGTTCTTCAAATGACAAGCCACTCCACGCAACATCTATTCCATCTTGTTGACTAATCAAGGTCTGAATATCTTTCATGGCTTGACCCGAACTGGTATGCGCCGCTGCATTGGCTTCCATTTGTAAGGCGGTATAACCTTGGAAACGATTCACAACGTCGGGACCACCTTCCCAGCGCGTTGTTGCGAAATTGCTAAATGGCACCATTTGGTTTTGTGCATTACGCACTGTCCATACCTGTAGATCTTCAGGCTTAGAACGAAACTCTGCATCGCCCTGCATCATCACCCGTTTAATTCGTCCACGATCAATAAAGTCATTTACATAAGAGCCACCCCATGCTGCTGACAAAGTATTGTTAATCGCGGTTTGACTCAGCCCATTTGCCAATGCCAATTTTTGATTAACATCAACTTTTAACTTAGATTTATCTGGATTGGATTTTTTATCCAGATTCTCAAAGGATTGGAACTGTTTGGCTTGCGCCTGCAATATACTGAATTGTTGGTCTAAATATTTCCGTCCTTGACCGTTAATATCCTGAATCCAAAATTCTAAGCTATCACTATCCCCCAAGCCATTTACAGAAGCAGGCAAACTGACAGTAATCCGAGCATTGCGATCTTGACTAAAATACTTTGTCGCACGTTCACGAATCGCTTGCGCAGAATTTTGTGTACCTGAGCGATCATCCCAATGCTTTAAAGCCACAAAGCCGGTTCCTAAATTTTGTCCTGTACCTGAAAAATTACGCCCATAACGAATCAAGACAATATCAACATTCTGTTTTTCATGTTCAAGGAAATATTTTCGGATATTTTCCCCAACCACCTGACTACTCGACATCGGTGCACCATCAGCTAAGCGGAACTGCACACTCAACATGCCCTGATCTTCACTTGGAATAAAACTGGTGGGTAAAGTCCGATAAATCAGTGAAAAAACAGCAATCAAAGCCACAAAAATCGTCAAAATCACCCATTTCAAATTTAGGGTCTTTTGAATCAGGCGAATATAACCTTGTCTTAGATTTTCAAGTTTGCGATTAAACCATGTGGCCCAACGCATGGGTTTAGGATTGGGTTTTAAAATAATGGCACAGAGTGCTGGAGTTAGGATCAATGCAACCAACAATGACAAGGCCATTGCCGCCACTAAGGTGATGGAGAATTGACGATAAATTACACCTGTCGAACCTGTAAAGAACGCCATCGGAATAAATACCGCCGTCAAAACTACGGTAATCCCGATCAAAGCTCCTGTCATTTCCTGCATAGACTCGATAGATGCCTGTTTTGCAGTTAAGCCCTGCTCATGCATCAAACGTTCAACATTTTCCACCACCACAATGGCGTCATCGACCAACAGACCAATTGCCAACACTAAGGCAAATAAAGTCAATGTGTTAATACTCATGCCCAGCACATTAAGTACCGCAAAAGTACCTAAAATCACAATCGGTACAGTAATGGTTGGAACCAGCGTTGCACGCCAACTTTGTAGGAAAATAAACATGACCAGAACCACCAATACGATGGCTTCTAATAAGGTTTTGACCACTTCTTTAATTGATTCTTGCACAAACGGCGTGTTATCACGTGGATAAACAATCTTATAACCTTGAGGTAATTTTTCAGAAATCTTCGCCAATTCAGCTTTGATGAGTGCAGATGTTGCTAAAGCATTTGCACCAGAGGATAAAGAAATCCCCATGCCCGATGAAGGGTAACCATTAATGGTATTAAAAGACTGATAATTTTCTGCACCCAACTCAATACGCGCCACATCTTTTAAATAGATATAGCTACCATCTGTATTGGATTTAACAATAATATTTTTAAATTCGTCGACTGTTCTTAAACGTGAACCAGCCGTGACTTTTGCATTTAAATATTGGTCAGCAGTTACTGGTAAATCACCGACGCCACCAGCTGCAACCTGTGTATTCTGTGCTTCTATTGCTGTGCGAATATCACTCGGCATCAATTGATATTGACGCAGTAAATTCGGATTCAGCCAAATTCGCATGGCGTATTGAGAGCCGAAAACATCAACTTCACCAATCCCTTCAATCCGTGATAATTCTTGTTCTATATGATCAGATAAGTAGTCACCTAATTCGATATTGTTACTTTTACCTGTTTCATCATACAAGCCCACCACCATAAATGTATCGCCAAGTGATTTATTCACCGTTACACCTTGACGCTGTACATCATCTGGCAAGCGGTTCAGTACACCATTAATACTATTTTGTACTTGGACTTGTGCGGTATCTGGATCCGTTCCGTTTTCAAAACTGATACTAATTCTGGCACGACCAGATGAGTCACTACTCGAACTAAAATACAGCAGATTATCGATCCCTTTAATTTGCTGCTCTAAAACCTGAGTAACACTCTCTTCAACAGTTTCAGCATCTGCACCTGTATAGGTTGTAGAAACACTAATCCTTGGCGGAGCAATATCTGGATATCGCTCTATCGGTAAATTCAAGACTGAAAATACGCCTAAAGCCATGACAATAATTGCAAGTACACAGGCAAAAATAGGACGTTGAATAAAAAATTTTGAGAGCATCAGAGTAGGTTCTGCGTCAAAGGATTGAGGTAAAGTTGTTGTAGCAATTAAATCGACTTTATATGGATATTCTGTGACTTAAACTAAAAACTCAAGGAAAAATAACAGAAAAGCGAATGATAAGTTTAAATATGAAGAAACTATGAAGAATTTTTTTCTTCTAGACATAAATCAACCAAAAGCATTTCATCAATTTTTCATCTTGATGTCATCACAGTGTCAATTTAACCACTTAGACTACAGCCAGTTTCCATATAAGAATTTGAGAAAAATATGATTAAAAATACTGGGTTAATGATCAGTATTATGGCGTTATTAACCGCTTGTAATGATGACGATAAAAAATCAGAAAACGTCACACCAGAATACAAAGAACCTAAGATCATTATTGTTGGTCACCGAGGGGCCAGTGCTTTACGCCCTGAACATACCCTTGAAAGTTATCAAAAAGCCATTGATGATGGTGCTGATTTTATTGAGCCAGATTTGGTATCGACCAAAGATGGCGTATTGGTTGCACGCCATGAAAATGAAATTGGTGGTACAACCAATGTCAGCACATTCAGCCAATTTGCAGATCGTAAGAAAACAAAAATCATCGATGGGACATCATTAACGGGATGGTTTACAGAAGACTTTACTTTAAGTGAGTTAAATCAACTTAAAGCACGCGAGCGTATTCCAGCTTTACGCCCGAACAATACCCAATACAATGATCAGTTGAATATCCCTACCCTTGAGCAAATTATTGAACTGGCGGAAAAAAATTATAAAAAAACCGGTAAAGTGGTTGGGCTCTATATTGAAACCAAGCACCCAACATATTTTCAAAAATTAAATTTAGCCATGGAAGATCCATTGCTTAAAACTTTGGCAAAGTACCAATATAGCCGTGAAATTGCGCCAATTTATCTACAATCATTTGAAGTCAATAATTTAAAGTACTTTAAAGACCAATTGACAGCACATAAAAGCTTAAAGCATGCCAAAATTATTCAGCTTTATGATGATAAGAAAATCAGCCCAGCAGATTATGCCGCACAAGGGATTAAAACCACCTATGGCGATATGGCAACAGCACAAGGTTTAAAAGACGTCGCCAAATATGCTGATGGTGTAGGTCCATGGAAACCATATATTTTTAATGATAGCTATACTGCACCCTCTTCTTTCGTTACAGATGCACATGCTGTGAACTTAAAAGTCCATCCGTATACTTTCCGTCCTGAAAATAACTTCCTTGCCAACAATTTAAAATGTAGTACAGCTGAAGCAGATGCAGCCAAGCGTTGTGAAGCTGGAGCGAACAAAGAATATGAGATGTATTTTAAAGCTGGTGTGGATGGTGTATTTACCGATGATCCTGGTTTAGGTCGTAAAGCTTTAGATGCGTACTTAAAAGCCAATCCAAATATCAAGTAACAGCTGATTTATTCAAAAAAATTAAGCAAACGATTCAACTGTTTGCTTAATTTTTTCTAAACTTGGTGTTTTTTGTTTAAAATTAATCCCAATTTAAGTTTAGAATAATACACTTCTTAAAAACTTTAGCTGCTTTGATTTATGAGTGATTATTCTCCATTTAAGGGTACGACGGGTTTCAAACGCATTCTCAATGCAACAGGCTATTCTTTAGCAGGATTTAAAGCTGCATACCAAAATGAAGCGGCTTTCCGTCAAATTGTTTGGATTAATATCGTTTTAATTCCGATTACATTCTTTGTTGATGTCTCTTCTGTTGAACAAGCAGTGATGATAGGTGTCTGCTTATTGGCAATCATTGTAGAATTGTTTAATTCAGCATTAGAAGCTGTAGTTGATCGTGTTTCTTTAGAACGTCATCCACTCTCTAAAAATGCCAAAGATATGGGAAGTGCCGCACAGTTCGTAGCTCAGGCGATTATTTTCTTTACCTGGATCATTATTCTTTTTAGGTAAGTATTCTTTCTAGATCAAATAACCTTTTTATCTAAGTTATTCTTTTAAAAAAAATTAGAGAGCATAGTGACATTCCACCACAGGTAAAATGTCAATCCATAAAAATTTATAACAGCCTAATTTTGCTTTACTGCGCTACTCCAGTCTAAGCACCACGACATTTTAACTCGAACAGCGACTTTCAGTTTAAAGTTATCTCTATAAATAATTGATTAAAGTGATGGTTTTGGAATTGGGATATTCTTGTCAATTTTGCCAGGTCGATTGAGATGCATAGAACAATCGCTATATCCCCATTTGGTGACCTTGCCTTGTTCAAACATAAATTTCCTTGTACAAGCATTCCAGCCATCGTTATATGAAATAATTTTTGCATCATTTGGGAGTGCATAGCTTCTATACGGTGGGCCCCATTTACTGATCAGTTCTTCTTCTGTACTCCCCACCCAAGACTGCATCAAATCATTTCTTGTTTCGGGTCTTTGCCCCATGATACTTAAACATCCCGTTAGCATCTGGGTGATTGCAATAATGAAGATTAATCTTTTCATTTTAGTTCTCCTCAGTTTTCGTGTTGTATTTATATTTACCGAACAGTACAAAAGCATAATAAAAAATATACAAAAAGACAAGGATGAAACAACTTGCATAAAAAATCCCCGCATAAAGCGAGGATTTTTTTGATCTGGTTCGAAACGATATTACATCATTCCGCCCATACCACCCATGCCGCCCATATCAGGCATAGCAGGTTTGTCTTCTGGGATATCAGTAATCATACATTCCGTTGTTAACATTAAACCAGCAACAGATGCAGCGTGCTCAAGTGCAGAACGCGTTACTTTAGCAGGGTCAAGAATACCCATTTCTAACATATCGCCATATTGTGAAGTTGCAGCATTGTAACCAAAGTTACCTTCACCGCTCTTCACTGCATTGATCACAACTGATGGCTCATCACCAGCGTTAGATACGATTTGACGAAGTGGCGCTTCGATCGCACGACGAAGGATGTTCACACCTACAGTTTGGTCATCATTTGCACCAACAAGACCGTCAAGTACTTTAGCTGCACGTACCAACGCAACACCACCACCTGCAACAACACCTTCTTCAACCGCAGCACGCGTTGCATGAAGCGCATCGTCTACGCGGTCTTTCTTCTCTTTCATTTCAACTTCAGTTGCAGCACCAATTTTGATTACAGCAACACCGCCAGCGAGTTTAGCTACGCGCTCTTGAAGTTTTTCTTTATCGTATTCAGATGTTGATTCTTCGATTTGAGCACGAATTTGAGTTACACGTTCAGCAATTTGATTTGCATCACCAGCACCATCAACAATCACAGTATTTTCTTTAGAAATCGTGATTTTATGTGCAGTACCTAAATCTTGAAGCGTTGCTTGTTCTAAAGACATGCCCACTTCTTCAGAAATCACATTAGCACCTGTCAAGATCGCGATATCTTGAAGCATTGCTTTACGACGATCACCAAAACCAGGTGCTTTAACCGCACATACTTTGATAATACCGCGCATATTGTTTACAACCAGTGTTGCAAGTGCTTCACCCTCAACATCTTCAGCGATGATGAGTAATGGTTTACCTGTTTTTGCAACAGCTTCTAAAACAGTAATCAATTCACGGATATTACCAATTTTCTTATCAACAAGAAGAATGAATGGATTTTCAAGTTCAGCAGTCAAAGTATCTTGTTTGTTTGCAAAGTACGGGCTGATATAACCACGATCAAACTGCATACCTTCTACAACATCAAGCGCATCTTCAAAGCCTGAACCTTCTTCAACAGTAATCACGCCTTCTTTACCAACGCGTTCCATTGCTTGCGCAATCAACTTACCTACAGTTTCATCAGAGTTTGCAGAAATCGAACCGACTTGTTCAATTGCTTTAGTATCAGAAGCTGGTTTAGCAGTTGCTTTGATATTTTCAACAACAGCTCTAACCGCAAGGTCGATACCACGTTTCAAATCCATTGGGTTCATACCCGCAGTGACAGATTTGATCCCTTCATTTAAAATCGCTTGAGCAAGTACAGTTGCAGTTGTTGTACCGTCACCTGCGATATCATTGGTTTTTGAAGAAACTTCACGAACCAATTGCGCACCCATGTTTTCGAACTTGTCTTTTAAAGAAATTTCTTTAGCAACAGTTACACCATCTTTAGTGATGTGCGGTGCACCGAAAGAACGATCAATAACAACGTTACGACCTTTAGGGCCTAAAGTTACTTTTACTGCATCTGCAAGTACGTTTACACCCGCGATCATTTTTGAACGCGCTGAATCACCAAATTTTACGTCTTTAGCTGACATACTAAACTCCCGATATCTTTATAAATTTTAAATTTTGACCAATATTTTTGGATGAAAACCCATCTCGACAGCAGAAGATTAACCTTCCAATACCGCTAAAATGTCAGATTCTTTCATCACAAGAAGTTCTTCACCATCAACTTTAACTTTAGTACCTGCATAAGCACCAAACAGTACGTTATCGCCAACTTTAACGTCTAAAGCGCGTACACCGTTATCAGTGATTTTGCCATTACCTACAGCAAGAATTTCACCTTGAGCAGGCTGTTCAGCTGCAGAAGTACTTAAAATCAAACCACCTGCTGTTTTAGTTTCTTTTTCAACACGGCGGATCACAACGTTGTCATGTAAAGGACGAATCTTGCTCATTTCTAACTCCATAGACATTTTAAAATGTCATTGATTACTCAGCGAAGATGACTTCTTATTCCTAGGTCATCGACAAAATATTTGTATGTCACATTTGTGGGGATGGAAATAAACGCTTCAAGGGGAAAACGAAAAAAAATTTATTTAATTTGTATGTTTTTTCTTCTTTTGTATCAAATCATGTCTAATTCAGAATTTTTTACCGCAGTTTTGGCAATAAATTCCTGTAATTGTTCATCAAAAAAATAATGTTCAAAGCGCCCATCTTGATGAATCACATTAAAGCTATTGGGTATATTTTTATGCAAACGTCGAGAAACTGCTGTACCCGCATGAACCTCATAAACTGGTTGTTTTAAATTTAGCGCAAAGGCTTGATTCAGATCATAGACCGCAACTAAATGTAAATGACCATGCAATAAAGCATACAGTTGATGTTGTCCCCATTCTTTAATGGCAAACTGCCCTAAAGCTGGACAATCCTTTAAGTGATGGTCTTCATTAGAGGTATAAAAAGGTTGATGACTAACGATTATTTTTAATTTATTTTTCGGTGCATTAGCCAACAACTGATTTACATTTTGAATTTGCTCAAATGAAATATGTCCGCGTGTATGATAACGGCGACGAATACTGTTCATGCCAATTAAATAAAAATGCTCTGTAAATAAGGTGCGTTCTAAACTGCCAAAGAACAGTTGATATAAGCCAAATGGTCTAAAGGCACGATTCCAAACATGATACAAAGGAATATCATGGTTGCCAGGCACCACAAAATAAGGGATGTTTAGTGATTCTAAAAACTGCTTACATGCATAGAATTCTTTAAATTTAGCACGTTGAGTTAAATCACCGCTCACCACAACCACTTCTGGTTTATGCACAGCACAAAACTTTTGAATCGCCCGTATACACTCTGGACGCTCAGTACCAAAATGTAGATCAGACAGATGCAATAACATGCGGCACCATAATTTTTAAAGCATTTTTTTCTACGTGTAAGGTTAATGGGGTCGTCATTGAAACAATTTCTCCATCGACAGCAACGGTCAGTTTAGGCTTTTTTGAATAGACAATGACTTTTTGTGCACCAAAACTATACACATCGGAAGCGTTTTCCAATTTTCCACGAATGGTTTGAAACAAGGTTTTAAATAAAGTGGCTTTATCCCCTTTGGCGATCACTACACCGGCAATTTCCCCCACCTCTGCACATTTCGAAATTTTTAAATTCAATTCTTTTAATTGCAGTTGATTATTACCAAAAAAAATCAGTGGTGTTTTTACAGGATACTTTTGCCCATCTACTTCGATCTCTAATTTGAGTTCTTTACGATCACGAATCAGTACATCCAAACCAGACGTATACGCATTTAAAGGAAAGCGTCCAAACCGACGATTATATTCTTCGCGTTTTTTAATAAACAAAGGATATAAACCTAAACTGGCATTATTTAAATAAATTTGATCGTTGATACAGGCCACATGTGATGCACGCGGCTCCCCTGTGGCAATCACATTGGCTGCTTCTAAAATATTCAAGGGGATATGTAGAACACGCGCCACATAATTAAAAGTACCCAAAGGTAGTATTCCCATAGGAATTTTTTGCTTTAACATTTGCGAGGCGACTGCATTCAACGTACCATCACCACCAGCAGCGACAATGACACCACAATCTAAGTATTGTGCATGACGTTGAAAGATTTTTTGCATCAGGGTTTTTATATCAGGCTCTGAACCAATATCAAAAACTTGAATTTCAAAACCATGTGAGGTCCAGATGGTCATGAGTTTTTCATAAATATCATCTTTCTGATTGGCATGAAAACCTGACTTTTCATTGTAAATCATTGAAAGAGGCTTGAGTTCTGTGTCCATAAGCTTGATTATTTTGAAGTATTTGCACTAATTTCGTCGATTTTCTAAACAAATAAAAGCACCTTTATGTAAAATTCGAATTATGCCCATTTATTAAATCAATAATTAATTTAGTAAATCTTATAATTTCAACTTATTGTAAACTATTATTATTTACAATTAAAATACCCTACATTCTATTTAAAAATACCAATAAAAATCAAACAATAATCCATGTTAGACAATACAAATCAAGCACTTAGTGAAAATTCGAGCATTGCTATCTTTTAAGCCTTTAGTCTTATTTTTTTTATGAATATATGTTTTAATACCACCACTTTTTTTCATACTTAAATTTGAATGTAGTATCCCTTCATTCAGATTATTATTTGTACACAAAATTGTACATATTTTAGATAGGCCTCACCATGACCCAAGTGAACGCACCAGAATTCGTTCGTCATCCCAAGCTCATTGCATGGGTTGAAGAAATTGCTAAATTAACTAAACCTGCAAAAATTGAATGGTGTGACGGAAGCGAAGAAGAGAATCAACGTTATATCGACTTGATGATCGCTAACGGCACTATGCAAGCGTTGAACCAAGAAAAACATCCTGGTTCTTATTTAGCGAATTCTGATCCGTCTGACGTAGCGCGTGTTGAAGGTCGTACATACATCTGCTCTGAAAAACAAGAAGATGCTGGTGCGACAAACAACTGGGAAGCTCCTGCTGAGATGCGTACTCGCCTTAACGGTTTGTTTGATGGTGCAATGCAAGGACGTACCATGTACGTGGTTCCATTCTCTATGGGTCCATTAGGTTCTCACATTGCTCACATCGGTATCGAAATTACAGATTCTCCTTATGTTGCTGTAAGTATGCGTAAAATGGCTCGTATGGGTAAAGCTGTTTATGACGTACTGGGTACAGATGGCGACTATGTTCCTTGCGTACATACTGTTGGCGCTCCGCTGGCTGAAGGTCAAAAAGATGTTGCATGGCCTTGTAACCCAGAAAAATATATCGTGCATTATCCAGAAACGCGTGAGATCTGGTCTTACGGTTCAGGATACGGCGGTAACGCATTATTGGGTAAAAAATGCCTTGCTTTACGTATTGCATCATCTATGGGTCGTCAACAAGGCTGGTTAGCTGAACACATGTTGATCCTTGGTGTGACTAATCCACAAGGTGAGAAACACTATATTGCAGCAGCATTCCCATCTGCATGTGGTAAAACCAACTTTGCGATGTTGATTCCACCTGCAGGTTATGAAGGTTGGAAAATTGAAACTGTAGGTGACGATATTGCTTGGATCAAACCAGGTGAAGATGGTCGCTTATATGCAATCAACCCTGAAGCTGGTTTCTTTGGTGTCGCACCTGGTACAAACATCAAAACAAATCCAAACTGTATGGCGACACTTCACAAAGATGTCATCTATACAAACGTTGCTGTAACAGAAGATGGCGACGTATGGTGGGAAGGTTTAACCAAAGAAGCGCCTGCTAACTTGACCAACTGGAAAGGCCAACCGCATGTTGCTGGTGAAAAAGCAGCACATCCAAATGCGCGTTTCACCGTTGCAGCGGGTCAATGCCCTTCTATTGATGCTGACTGGGAAAATCCAGCTGGCGTACCAATTTCTGCGTTCATCTTCGGTGGTCGCCGTGCAGATACAGTACCTTTAATCTCAGAAGCTTTTGACTGGGTTGATGGTGTTTATAAAGCAGCAACGATGGGTTCTGAAACAACTGCAGCTGCAGTAGGTCAACAAGGTGTTGTACGCCGTGACCCATTTGCAATGCTTCCATTTGCTGGCTATAACATGGCTGACTATTTCTCTCATTGGTTAGAAATGGGTGAAGAAGTTGGTGCTAAAGCGAAAGCTGCAGGCAATAAACTTCCTGGCATTTATAACGTAAACTGGTTCCGTCGCGATGCTGAAGGCAACTTTGTATGGCCTGGTTTTGGTCAAAACATGCGTGTGCTTGAGTGGATCATTGACCGTTGTGAAGGTCGTGCTGAAGCAGTGGAAACACCAATTGGTTTTGTTCCAACCTATGAGCAATTGAACTGGACAGGTTCTGACTTCACTAAAGATCAATTTAATCTTGTGACTTCTCAAAACAAAGATCAATGGATCAAAGAGATTGAGAGCCACACTGAGTTATTTGATAAACTTGGTGAGCGCTTACCAGCTGCACTTAAAACTCGTCAAAATGAGCTTTTAGAGGCTGTTAAAAAATCTGCTTAATCGCTAAAAATTAAGTCATACAAAAAGACCGCTACATAGCGGTCTTTTTTGCTTAATGTGAACCAGTTCACTTTATCATTTAAGTATTTATTACAATTATGTAATAAAAATACAAATGATTACTGTTTCCATGTACAAAATTCATATTTTCTCTATAATTCAAACATTACTTTATTTTATTGATTTTTTTTAATCATGTTAGAAAATATTATTTATTCGGCAAAAGTTATTAGAGCCAAATTTGTCTCAGATAGACGTTATCTCACCAAAAGATTTATTGCTAAATTGGGTTATACTCCGAACTTTGATCAGCCTAAAAGTTTCAATGAAAAAGTCACCGCCAGAATGATCTATGAAAGAGCGCCCTTACATACGAAATTGGCGGATAAATTTGCTGTCCGCGAAATGCTTGCAGATAAAATTTGTTGTTCCCATTTTGTTCCATTAATTGGTGTATATAAGTGCTTTGAGGAAATTGACTTTAATCAACTTCCCAACAAGTTTGTTTTAAAATGCAATCATGACAGTGGCAGTGCGATTGTCTGTAATGATAAAGCGCAATTTGATATCAAAAAAGCGCAGCATAAACTCAATCACCACCTTAAACAAAATATGTATTTTAGAAAACGAGAATGGCATTACAAAGATATTGTTCCTCTAATTTTGGCCGAACAACATATTGATTTGTTTGTTGATCAAGACAATAAGCTGACCATTACAACATGCCGTGTTCATTGTTTTGAAGGTCAGCCTCGATATATTGAAGTCGATGTACAAGACAGCCAAGGCGTGGATTATTCAAATATGTATGACACATCTTGGGTGCTGCAACCCTTTACCGTTGATCTAAAAAGCAATACACCAAGCTGTTTAGCACGACCGCAAAAATTAAATAAAATGCTTCAGCTGTCAGAAGATCTTTGTTTTAAATATGGTTATAGCCGAATCGATTTCTTATTATCTCAAGACGATGTTTTCTTTAGTGAGATTACCTTAACCCCCAATGCAGGTCGTATGGTCATCACCCCAAGTGAGTGGGATGAAAAGTTAGGCGCTTTATGGCTGACTGACTAACTAAGCCAAGCAAAAAGATCGACGCGTTCGGTCTTTTTTGTGATTTAATGCAAACCATTCAATATCTAAAAATAAGTGCAATGACAGCAATTAAAAACATTACCACAGTTCAACCTTATCTAACCCTGTTACCTGACCACGAAGTCGTCTTCGCCCCTTCAAGTCTATTTCTAGCTCAGCATTTACTTCCACTTATTTCAATTGATTTATCTGCAATCAATCCAGCATGGCAAGGAAAAATTCATTTGCTCAATCCGATTGAACCTTATGAATGCTATATCGGAAGTGATACCACAGAATTTTCTGATGCATTTGCCAATGAAAATTGGTTTATTATGCAATTAAATCAACAAAATCAATATGAATGGTTAGCAAACAAAAGATATTTTGCTTTAGAGAATCCTGATTGCGAGGCCGATCTAAAAACCCATCATAAAGAAATGCATGAAGATTACTTGCAGCTTAAACAGCGCTTTGCTGAAACTGGAAAAGTCATTTCAACATCACGCATTGAATATCAAAATGATTCTGCAACAACCCTGCTTGACCAATTAGGGGGTGAATGTGGCGGTGGAAACTGGACTTATCCAATTGATGAACATTTTGATTTACGCTACATCAACGCAGACCGCGATGATCAAGAAGTTCATATTTATGACCGTGATGGCAAGCGTTATTATTTTATTGCAGCTGTTGCTGGCTGGGAATATTGTTCACATGGGGCAGATTGGATTTTAATGTACTACCAACCTGAAACCCGACGCGTTTTATATACCTTTGATTGGTCATAACGTACCTTGTGCAAAGCTATATATTTTCCACTTTTGCTTAGGCAACATCTTTCTGTAAGCGGCGTTCATGCAATTCAAGCAAATATTCATCCAATGCTTGAATTTCAGCTTCGGTAAATTTTAAATATAACTTGCTACGGCGCTTTAAAATATCCTGACTGGTGATCGCCCACTCTTGGTCAACCAAATAATCGACCTCTTGGGCATATAAACCATGGCCAAAATCTTGACCAAGTTCATGAACAGATGTCGAATGATTTAAAAATTTCCATGTATAAGTTCCATAGGCATGTGTCCAACGGCTTGCAGTTTCATGATCAAGCCCTTTGATTTTATTTTGAATTTCTAAAACCAATCCATCAACAGAAACCAAATTCTCAGCACCCGGCAGTAAGGATTTTTCAGTCCAAGCTTTCCCAGCGTTAGGGAAAAATTTCTGCAAATGCTCCATGGCAGACTCAGCCAAGCGTCGATAGGTGGTTAACTTCCCACCAAACACAGAAAGTAAGGGCGCATCATTCTCATGGTCTTGTGATAAAGCCAAAGTATAGTCACGGGTGATTGCGGCTGGATTATCAGACTCATCATCACACAATGGGCGCACCCCTGAGAATGTCTGAATAATATCAGCTTGAGTCAGTTGCACTTTAAAATGATCATTGGATACATCAAGCAGATAATCAATCTCTTGCTGACTAATTTCAACATTATTCGGATCTGCTAAATATTCACGGTCTGTTGTACCAATCATGGTGTATTGATTGAGATAAGGAATTGCAAACACGATACGTTGATCATCATTTTGCATAATAAAGGCTTTATCACCGTCATATATTTTCGGCACAATAATATGACTGCCCTGAATTAGACGAATCCCATATTGCGATTTTAACTGAAGCTCTTGTTTAATGAATTGTGCAACCCAAGGCCCCGCAGCATTGACCAAAGCCTTCGCTTGTATCTGATAAATACTCTGCTCATTTTCAAACTGGATATTCCATAAACCATGTTCACGCTGTGCTGAAATACAGCGTGTTTGCGTAACCACGGTGGCATTTTTTTCACGTGCTTGCATCGCATTTAGAATCACTAAGCGTGAATCATCTACAGCACAATCTGAGTATTCAAATCCGCGTGTGATCTCTGTTTTTAGTGGGCTAGTATAAGGATCAAATTCAACCAAATGTGAACCTGCAAGCTTCTCTCTTTTGCCCAAATGGTCATATAAAAACAGCCCCGTACGAATCAGCCAAGCAGGACGCAAATGAGGTTGATGTGGCATGATAAAACGCATAGGACGAATGATATGTGGTGCTTTTGCAAGTAATACTTCTCGCTCAGCTAAGGCTTCTCGCACTAAACGAAATTCTTTATGTTCCAAATAACGCAGACCACCATGGATCAACTTACTGCTTGCAGATGAGGTATGGCTGGCTAAATCATCTTTTTCACACAAGAACACTGATAAACCACGCCCAGCAGCATCATTGGCAATACCAACACCATTTATTCCACCACCAATTACAGCAATATCATAGTAAGTTTGTTGCTCATTGATTTGTGTCATAAACGCCACCACCTTTGATCATTTGCATATATTCACAATCATTTTTGAAAATATATTTTCGTTTGTTTTCATTTAAGAAAATAATAGATAGTTTTTTAATCAATGTCTATCAAAAAATGATCAATTTCACGTTTATCATATTTTCACTATGGGTTTTAAAATTAGCTTAAACCACAGTTAAAGCCACTTCTGCTGCATGAATTTGTTTTAAATAATTTTCAGTGGGCACTTTATTGGTAAAAAGCCGATCTATTTCAGAAAGATGGCCTAAGCGCATCATTGCATGACGACCAAACTTGCTCTCATCTGCTGCTAAAAATACCTGCCGAGCACCTAAAATAATTTCTTGTGAGACAGACACTTCTTGAAAATCGAAATCAAGCATCGTTCCATCTTCATCAATGCCACTGATACCAATCAGGGCATAATCAACTTTAAACTGTTTAAAAAATTCAGAAGTGGCTTGCCCAATCACACCACCATCAGGGCGCACTTTCCCGCTGGCAATCAATACTTCAAAATCATCATTCATACTTAAAATTTTCGCCACATTTAAGTTATTGGTGATCACTTTTAAACCGCGATGTTGTAATAAAGCATGGGCAATAGCTTCGGTTGTTGTACCAATATTGATAAACAAAGATGCATGGTCTGGAACTGCGTTTGCAACAGCTGTTGCAATGCGCTGTTTTGCCGCTAAATTATGGCTGATCCGTTGGCTATACGCGGTATTGGTGACGCTTGAGTCTGCCGCAGCGCCGCCATGATAACGACGTAATAGTCCGGCATCTGCCAATTGATTGATATCCCGCCGTACAGTTTGTGGGGTAACTGCAAAATGCTGTGCAATCTCATCAATACTGACATAGCCCCGAGCCTTAACCAATGCTAATGTTTGCTGTTGTCGAATCATCAAGTCCATAGATGTGAAACCTTATTGTTTTATTTTCAAAAATGAACATTTAGCGACTATAAATAGCATGACTGCTTACTGTACGACTAGATTAAATTTTTAAATTCATCCAATTCAGCTTATTAAATTGTGTACATTTCATACATTTAGATGCAAGAAAACATGCTTTAACTTTAAGCTAAATTCTTATAATTTATAAAATATTTCAAATTAAACGCCTGTTTTAAAAAAATTATTCATTTATTTCTAGCATTTCTCATTCTAGATCAACAATAAACCCTCAACACAGCTAAGACCAAAGTCTAATAAGGTCTGCTTTCATTCAAGCGTATAACGAGCATTGTAATTATTTGTATCTCCCTCGTCATACTGACTGAAATTCTCTCTGTTTGATTTTTCTGCTTTGATTTTCATCCAAAATGAAAGTTAAACAGGCTGTATTTTGCATATTCTTTTGGAGAATTGCCTTGTCCAATTCATCTCCTCAAGTTGCCACTTCGCAACTTGATAGAAAAACTCGTTTCAAATCTATACTTGGTGGTTCAGCTGGTAATTTAGTCGAATGGTATGATTGGTATGTCTATGCTGCATTTACCCTCTATTTTGCACCTGTGTTCTTTCCTGAAGGTAATGAAACGGTCAAACTTCTCCAAGCTGCTGCAGTTTTTGCTTTAGGCTTTTTAATGCGTCCAATCGGCGCATGGATCATGGGCGTTTATGCTGACCGTAAAGGCCGTAAAGCGGGTTTAACACTTTCTGTTTCATTGATGTGTGTTGGCTCATTAATCATTGCTTGTGCGCCATCTTATGATTCAGTCGGAATGTTTGCTCCTGCACTACTTTTATTTGCACGCTTATTACAAGGTTTAAGTGTTGGTGGTGAGTATGGCTCAAGTGCCACCTATTTAACTGAAATGGCGGGTAAAAATCACCGCGGCTTTTTCTCAAGTTTCCAATATGTCACCCTGATTTCAGGTCAATTACTTGCACTCTGTGTGCTGATTATCCTGCAACATAATCTTTCTGAAGAAGCCTTACATGCATGGGGATGGCGTGTTCCCTTCTTTATCGGTGCGTTGCTTGCAATTGTTGTGTTCTGGATTCGTCGTGGTCTCGTTGAAACAGAATCATCTAAACAAGCGCAACAACAAGCTAAAAATGGTGGTGAAACATCTGGTGCTTTGGCCTTATTCACCAAGTATCCTAAACAAGCATTTACAGTCATTATGCTGACTGCCGGCGGTACCTTAGCCTTCAATACATTTACGACTTATTTACAAAAATATTTAGTCAACACTTCGGGCTTTGAAAAAACCACCGCAACTGAAATTACCACAGCCGCAATCTTTATTTTTATGTTGATTCAACCTGCAGTCGGTGCACTTTCAGACAAAATTGGTCGTAAACCGATTATGATCACTTTTGGTGTACTCGGTGTGCTATTTACCATTCCTATTTTCAATGGTTTAGGCTCGACAACGGATCCTAAAACAGCTTTCTTCTTATGTATGAGTGGTATGGTCATTGTGACTGGATATACAGCCATTAACGCGGTTGTAAAAGCTGAATTATTTCCACCGCATATTCGCGCTTTAGGTGTTGCCTTACCTTATGCACTTGCCAACACTGTATTTGGTGGTACGGCTGAATTAGTTGCACTAAGCTTTAAAAATGCTGGGCATGAAAACTATTTCTTCTATTACATTACCTTCATGATCGGTTTATCTCTAATCACCTATGTATTTATGAAAGATACCAAAAAACATAGCCTGATTACAGATGATTAATTCACAATAAACTTTGCAATCTAATTCATTTAAAACAGCTTTTTTATTCACATGAAAAAGCTGTTTTATTTAAGCAATTCACTTATCGTGAAAATTGCAAAGCTATGGCATACTAAAAATAATTCAAAAAGCTAGGACTTTAAAAGATGAAAAAAATCACTTATGCAGGTTTAGGATTAATCGTTTTAGCTTTATCTGCATGTCAAACAACCCCTCGTCAATACAATGGCGTAACAGGTTATCAAATTGAAAATCAAACAGCAGATAGTGCAACCCTTGCGTATACCCTTTCAGGTCGTGCAGATCGCGATTTGGATGCGGATAAATTACAGCGCGCATGTCAAAAAGTGTTGGGTGCAAACAAAAACTATAAAATTTCTGTATTAAGTACCAATGAAATTATCAATCCGCAAACAGCAAAAGATCAGGCTGGCGTTCAACTTGGGCATAGCCGTACATCTTTTGGGCTTTCCAACACACCAAGTCTAAATAATAGTGAAGATTATGCAACACGCCAAGCCTTAGATACCCGTCCAAGCACTTTACATGTGGTACGTTATACCTGTTCTTGATTTAGCTATGTGTATCGCAGAATAAAATAAGACGCTGTCATAGCGTCTTATAAAAACTCACATTTCTAAACTCTTTAGCTTCATCTAAATCAGGCCAAGTGGTTGCACTTCGTTCATCCAATTTTTGGTAATTCGGATGACTAAAGTTTTTCACTCGGCTATCTGCCACCCATACTTCTGGTGCAAATTTTAAAAACTCATCCAAGAAGAACCGGTTAGATTGATCATATAAAACATCTGCAGCCAATAAGACATCAACCTGTTCTGCTTTATATAAATCATCAAGATATTCAAGCTCTACATCATTAAGCAAAGCATTTTCACGACAAGCATCCAAACTTATTGGGTCGATATCACAACAGATGACACGTTTTGCACCTGCCATTTTGGCTGCAATTGCAACGACGCCTGATCCCGCACCAAAATCCAGCACCACTTTATCTTTTACATGCTGTGGCTCTGCAATCAGCCATTGTGCCATTGCTAAACCTGAAGCCCAGCAAAAAATCCAATACGGTGTATCATTCCAAATACGGCGAATCACCTCATCATCCAAACGATCTGTTGGAAAAACAGGTGGAATCAACCATAACGAAATTGGGCTTTCAGGCAACTGCTGTGCCAATAATTCACATTGAGGAATCACTTCATGCAAAGCCTCAATTAAATGTTGTGGGGCTTTAGGAAATTGATAAGTACAGCTCATGCAAAATATGACCCAAATTATTATTTTGATATTGAGGAAATACAGCTTCTTCCTCATATTCGATAGACAGTAACATCATGTGCTAAGGTTCAAGACGATACTTCTTGTTAAGTCTCAGATACTGCTACTTAAAAGTAGATCTTAAACACGTTAAGCCAATGACCATTAAACTAATGACAATATTGCCTACTTTTACTGAAAAATAAACATTGCTGTGTAAATGTAGGCTGAATTTAAGCACAGTGAATGCATGGCTTTCACTGTGCCCAGAATAAAACAGGACTTAAACTAACGCTTTTTCAGCAGCTTCCACAGTTTGACGAATCAACGTTGTGATCGTCATCGGACCTACACCACCTGGAACTGGTGTATAAGCTGAAGCGACATCTTCAATACCGACCAATTGGATATCACCCACACCACCACCGTCACGAGGATGGAATCCAGCATCAACCACAACAGCACCTTGCTTAATCCAGTCTTTTTGGATTAATTCAGCTTTACCGACTGCACCAACAACAATATCAGCCTGTTTTACCAATTCAGCAAGATTTTGTGTACGAGAATGACAGATTGTCACTGTTGCATTGGCTTGAAGTAGCATCATTGCCATCGGCTTACCTAAAATAGCCGAACGCCCCACCACAACTGCATGCTTGCCAGCGATTTCAATCTTGTTTTCTTGAAGAATCGTCATGATACCTGCAGGTGTTGCCGAACCATAAGCAGCCTCACCCATTGCCATACGACCAAAACCCAAGCAAGTTACCCCATCTACATCTTTTTCAAGTGAAATGGCATCAAAGCAAGCACGTTCATCAATTTGTTCAGGCACAGGATGTTGGAGCAAAATACCGTGAACATCAGGATTGGCATTTAATTTTTCAATTTCAGCCAATAATTGTTCAGTTGTGGTTTCCTTACCTAACTCTACTTTTAAAGAATCCATACCAACACGACGGCAAGCATTTCCTTTCATGCGTACATACGTCGCAGATGCACCATCATCACCCACTAAAATAGTCGCTAAAATTGGGGTACGACCTGTTTTTGCTTTTATAGCTTCAACACGAGTCAACAAGTCTGCTTCAATTTGTTTCGCTAATGCGCGACCATCCAATACCAATGCCACGGCACATCTCCAAAGTAGATATGAATCAATTTTGCAAATAATACATGATTATTTAGACAATTTTCTTTCATATGCTGAATTTATGTGCATATGCATGAATTATAGTATTGTTTTTTTTTCAAAGATTGCTAATATGTGCATCACCAAGACATGGCGGGGTGGCAGAGTGGTCATGCAGCGGACTGCAACTCCGTGTACGCCGGTTCGATTCCGACCTCCGCCTCCAATCTTGTAAAGCCCGAGTGGTGAAATCGGTAGACACAGGGGATTTAAAATCCCCCGCCCACAAAGCGTGCCAGTTCGAGTCTGGCCTCGGGCACCATTTTAATTCTTGTTAAAATGGTGCAATAAAGAACCCAGCGATAAGCTGGTTTTTTTATGCCTAAAATTTTATATTGTTTTTTATGTTAATATCCAAAGTGAAATTTAGATAAGCGAAGCCTATATGATTCAAAACAAGCAAGTTTCCCTCTATTTAAATCAATTACAACAACAATACCCACAAGCATTTAAGCGCAACTTTCTATTTTATAGTCAAATTAAAACCAAAGGGCTTTTAGATGAAGCAAAGGAATTTATTCCTTGGATTTTGTCGATTATGATTTTTTGCAGCATCTATTTTAGTTTAGGTCAGTATATTGCAAATCATTTTCCTCAATTCGATAGCTTTCAAGCCAATGGCATTGCCGCTTTAGCGATTATGTTATTTTTTATGATTATTGTTCCGATCATTATCAAACAAATAAAACACAGTTCGACACATTTATACCAACAACTCAATAATATTCCGCTTAAGCTTGCGGTACTGATCGTCCTGCAAGCCCTCAATCTTTATTTTATAGAAAGCACCCTACTGCAAGGTCTGTTATTTTTCTTTGCAATGAGCTTTGGTTTTGTTAAATTTTATAAAGAAAATTTATTTAGAGATAGCACCAAAGACACTGAATATTACCAATTACAACAGATTCGAAAAAGCTGTTTATGGGCTTATAAACAAGCCAAGAAAGCCAAATTCAAAATGCGATTCTTAGCCAAAGATTCTGAGAAATATCAATTTTATCAAAAGCGCTTAGTCACCTTTTTAGAATTACATTTAGAACTATTAAAATATGAAAATGAAATGTGTAAAACCTATAAATATGAAGATTTAGATGCCTATATGGACAGTATGATGTAATCCATCTATAGCATTAAAAAAGCCGAGTGATCTAAACTCGGCTTTTTAGGCTTGAAAATTTATGCACTTTTCTGAACAGTCTTTACATCAACCAAATTGTTATTTAAAACCACTTGATGGGCACGAGCCGTATCCACCGTATAGGTTTTTTCCTTGATGCTATTTACGAAGACCCAATCCGCTTGTACCTGTTGTGCTGTAAAGCTCACTTTTAAGTACCCTCGCTGATTTAAATTGGTGTAATTCAATTCATCAATGAGTGTGGTGAAGGCCATTTCAAATTGTTGTAACTGTGCCAAAGGAATACTTAAATACTTTTCCATCCCTGGTGACGAGACCGAACTGGTTGCCAATTCCACCCCAACAAAATCACCCGCTTGAGTATGCAAGTCAGCAGACCATGCATTATGGGTATCCCCCGCCAACACCACAACTTTCTTATTTAATGTTTTAAGTGTGCCATATAAAATTTCACGTTCTGCATAGTAGCCATCCCAAGCATCTAAATTATAGGGTGCAACTGTGGTTACACGGGCTTTTTCTGCAGCGGTTAATGTTGGATCACCACTTTTCAAACGAACTTTTAAAGTAACTAACTCAATGATCTGCTGATTCATTTTTGCCAAAGTTTCGGCGGTAACATTTCCACTGGTAATTGCAGATAAAGACAATAGCAATTCAGCAGGGATTAACATTTTTGCCATCAACACTTGCTGTCCCAACACATTCCAAGTCGCTGTAGATTGTGCCAGCTTCTTTTGTAGCCACTCACGCTGGGTATAACCCATCAGTGTACGGGTAGTACTGGTTAAATCTGTCTGGAACTTAGCGATATCTAAACCAGAAGCCGTCATATAATTGGCATAATCAAGTTGCTTGTCACGTGCCAAAATACGGGTATCTAACATGGTCAATTGTACCAATGAACCAAAGTCAAATTGACGATAAATATTTAAGTGATCTGTTGCAGATACAGGACGAATCGGCATCCATTCAAAATAGGCCTGTAAAGCCGCCAATTTACGGTCTAAGAAATTGCCCTCATTGGCTTGATGGTTCTCTGCACCGTCTTTCCATGCGTCATTTGCCAGTTCATGGTCGTCCCAAATCACGATAAAAGGATGACGTGCATGTGCGGCCTGTAAATCGCTGTCAGTATGGTAAAGCGCATAACGCTTACGGTAATCATCCAACTTGATAATTTCTTTATCATTGTCAGCAGCGAGTGTACGACCCAGCTTTACCGCCTCTTCTGTGGCATATCCATCTTTACCATATTCATAGATGTAATCTCCCAAATGGATGATCGCATCGACCTCTTGTTTTGCCATTTCCTTATATACATAAAAATAGCCAGCAGGATAGTTTGAACATGAACACACCGCAAACTGCACCGAACTGGTGGTTTCAGGTAATGTTTTGGTACGCCCTACTGGCGAAATCACCGAACCAAATTTAAAACGATAATAATAAGTTTGCCCAGACTTAAGCTTGTCTGCATCAACTTTAACGGTAAAATCCTGAGCTGATGCTGTTTGTACTTTTCCAGTATTGATCACTTGAGTAAATTTATCGTCTGTGGCAATTTCCCAAACCACTTCTAAACGCAAAGACGTATCCTGCGGCGTAATACGTGTCCACAAAATCACACGGTCTTTTAATGGGTCGCCACTGGCAACACCATGTAAAAATTCAACTTTTGTAGTAGGAGATGTTGAGTCGTTGTTATCACTCCCACAAGCAGTCAACGACACTGGTATAGATAATGCCCCAAAACTGGCTAATGACTTTTGAATAAGTTCACGGCGTGAAATTGAGTTTGGCATTGAAGTTGGTTTCCTCTAAGTTTTTTTATCCAATCAATTTAAAGGCTTAATATTTCGCTTTAATCTCAAATTGATGAAAAAATCATGACAAAATACCCATTCAACAGCTTAAAATGCTTTATTTTCAAACATAAGCACATGAATTGATTGAAAAGAAAGCAAATCGACATAAATACGCTTGCCAAGAGAAAAACTGTCCTTTATTATTGCGCACATGCCCGAGTGGTGAAATCGGTAGACACAGGGGATTTAAAATCCCCCGCCCACAAAGCGTGCCAGTTCGAGTCTGGCCTCGGGCACCATTTTAAGCCTTATTAAAATGGTGCAATAAAGAACCCAGCGATAAGCTGGTTTTTTTATGCCTAAAATTTATAAATCATCCATAAATCGCCAATTTATAAATAACGCAAAGTTCAATACATCTTGCTAAAAAGCGTGATAGCTCAACTATATTTTTCTGGTCATTTTTCATTAAAAAACTTATAATATATTAAATTTACATTAATTATTAATATTTTCATAAACTTAATTAAACCAACACCATGTCTGAAATTACTACTGAAACTCAAAAAGCCGCCCCTATATTTCCCCGAATATTCGCATTTATCATCGACTGTATTACCGTCGGCGTAGCCTGTTTAGTGACGGGCAAAATACTCTACCCATATTTTGAAAGTTCTCCTTTTATTTTCCAATGTATAGGCACGCTCCTCTGTCTATTTTATTTTGCTGCTTTTAACAGCCAGATAGGTAATGGTAAAACCATTGGGAAAATCCTGGGTAAAATTAGAGTAAAAGACTTAAATGGTGCTTCAATTCCATTTATGCATTCTCTGGTTAGATCAAGTATCTTTATTATTCCATTTTGCTTTGCAGGTTATTTACAAACATATTCAACTCAGCATTTTTTACTCAGTCTGCTTGTGGCATTTTTTCAAAGTATCGTCTTTGCCTGTTTCTACTTGGCTATTTTTAATGGAAATAGCCAACAATCTCTGCACGATCTACTCAGTGAAACTCAAATCCTCAGAAACGCTCAATCCAATATTCCACGCCAATCTGTATGGAACATTCATTACTACATCATTGCGCTGTTAACCATTGTGATTTTTTCTGTCAATTTATGGAATTATTCCCAAAGCAAAACAATGTCAGCCAATAATTTTAGTTTGATCTCTGATGACATTAAAAATGCTCAAGTTGAAAGTCGCCATACCTTCATTGGAGAGGCTGAATCCACAAATCAGGTTTTAATTTTAAATGTGAATCAGCCAGATTATCTCGATGACCTTGATCGTGCTGAAACATTGCTAGAAAAGATTAATCAACAACACGCTGAGGTGTTAACGCAATACAACATCAATCAGGTGCAATTTAACTTTTCTTATCAATTTGGCTTGGCTAAATTATCAAAAACAACGCTTTATGATTATAAAAAGACGCCTAAAATTAGTTTAAGTTATATTGGGGATAGTACAGGGATGAACCTTGGTTTTTAAACAAGACCAAGTCTCGCTGTTAAAGTTTAAATCTTGTAGATAAAAAAAGACCACGTTTTTGGAAACGTGGTCTATAAAAATGGTGGCTATGACGGGACTTGAACCTGTGACCCCCGCATTATGAGTGCGGTGCTCTAACCAACTGAGCTACATAGCCTAAAACTGTGCGCGCATTATCTGCTGTAAACAATGTTACGTCAAGCACTAATTAAAATAAAATTCATCGAAGTGAGCCGATAAGCCGGGTTCTGTCTAGAACGATCATTCCTCTAGGCGCATGATCACTCATACGCTCAAGCGACCTACCCGGATCCAGCATGGGCCATGCCTATAGGATCCCTATTTGGTCTTGCTTCCGGTGGGGTTTACCATGCCATGAACTGTTACCAGCCATGCGGTGCGCTCTTACCGTACCCTTTCACCCTTACCTTCCATTTCTCCGAAAAGAAACGATATTGAAGGCGGTCTACTCTCTGCTGCACTTTCCGTCGGTTCACACCGCCCAGGCGTTACCTGGCACCTTGCCCTATGAAGCCCGGACTTTCCTCCCCTGCTTCAATCACGGAGATCTCCACAGCAGCGATCGTCTGGCTCTCTTCGGGGCGTATCCTAACAAATTTCTCGGCTAATTGCTTGCGCTTTTTTGAGCAATTAGTTTTTTATACTTTTCCATCAAGTCGTCTTGGCTCTCTACATGGTTCGGATCGAGCGGAATACAGTCGACAGGACAGAAAAGCGCACACTGTGGCTGATCAAAATGCCCGACGCATTCTGTACATAGGTTAGGATGGATTTCATAAATCTCCTCCCCCATAAAAATGGCATCATTTGGACATACAGGCTCGCATACATCACAATTGATACATTCATCAGTGATAATTAAAGACACGCTACCAACCTTGTTGATGTTTACGATGGAAGGCTTCGACAACGCATTGAGGAACAAACTTTGCCACATCGCCTTTCAATCGTGCTATTTCTCGAACCATCGTCGAAGAAATAAATGAAAATTGCTCTGATGGTGTTAAAAATACTGTTTCAAAATCATGATCAAGCTGACGATTCATATTCGCAAGCTGAAATTCATATTCAAAATCTGAAACAGCTCTTAAGCCACGTAACACTGCTGTAGCATGTTGTTCACGTGCAAAATTTACCAATAACCCATCAAAACCGACAAACTCAACATTGGGTAAATGTTTGAGTGATATCTTTGCTAACTCTACACGCTCTTCCAAACTAAAGACTGGATTTTTATGATGCCCAATTGCAATTGCGACCACAACTTCATCAAACATTCGTGAAGCACGTGCGACTAAATCAACATGGCCATTGGTAATTGGATCAAAAGTTCCTGGATAGATGACACGAGTTTTAGACATCCATTTGTACTCTAGTTTGTTATGTAGGGTTATAGTTTAACAAAAACTTAAATATTAGCGAATAACCTCTTTTGATTTAGCTTTGGCTTTAATTGTGAAATGACTTCACCTGAAGCCAAGTTTGAGGCAAAATAAGGCTATTCTTGGAATATTTGTATTATGTCGAAAAACATTGTCGTTAAAAAAAATAATAGTGGGACGATTGCACAAAATAAACGTGCACGCCACGATTATTTTATTGAAGAAAAATTTGAAGCTGGGCTTTCGTTACAAGGTTGGGAAGTCAAGTCATTACGTGCTGGGCGAATGACCATTACTGAAAGCTATATCACCTTTAAAAATAATGAAGCATTTCTCTTCGGTGCTCAAATTCAACCTTTACTTTCAGCATCTACTCACGTAGTCCCTGAAGCGACACGTACCCGTAAACTGTTGCTATCGCGCCGTGAGCTTGAAAAGTTACTTGGTGCTGTCAATCAAAAAGGCTATACCTGCGTACCTTTGGCGTGTTACTGGAAAGGTCATTTGGCTAAACTTGAGATTGCTTTGGTAAAAGGTAAACAGTTACATGACAAACGTGCCACTGAAAAAGATCGCGATTGGCAGCGTGATAAATCACGAATCATGCATAAATAATTTATTTGATATACGAAAAACCTCCGAAATGGAGGTTTTTTCTTTTAGACATCTTTTTAACAGAATTTTAACGATCCATAGCAGTTTGGAGCAAAGTCTTGATTTTTAAGTTGTAGATCTTTTAATGGGAAGTTTACTGATGTATTAGGTAAATTAATATTTCCAATTTCTAATGAACTACCAAATAGACAATCCAAAGCTTGACAAGATGGTACTGCGGTCGTTGACAAAGCCGTACTTAATGGACCGATCACTTGTCTTAATACATCATTAGTAATATCAATACGTTTTGATGGTGTAACATTCCCAATGTCGACAGGATCTTCAAATGCCATCCACCAGCCTCTTTGAGCAGTTACTTCTGCATTTGGCCACCATACATTTTGACTTTGTAGAGATAATGAAAAAGGATTATTTAATGGAATTTTATGGATATAACCTAGATTTTGACTAATAGACAAATTGGCCATCAGCCCAGTAATATTACCGTTTACTTGTTTTTCTAAGTTTAAAGTCCCGAGTAGAGGAACCCTCACCCCAGCCTTTAGACGTCCTCCAAAATTCAACCGATCAATATTAGCTTTACCTGTTAAATTGACATTCGTTTGTCGTTTACCATTTATAGTCGTAGCATCAATTTGAATTGGCGCTGTTGTACTCTCCAAATTTAAATTGTAATCATTTGAAGAAAGCGGTAATCGCCCACAAAATAGAAAAACACATATATCCACATTTCCAGTCACAGGCATTTGGGTATCTGCATAACTCATTCCACGACTATTTGTATATCCCATTCCTGTAGTTGCTTTCGTCTTTAAAAAGCCACTGAGAGAGTTAATACCGTTCGGTGTGTCTGAGTTTTCAGTACCTGCTGTCAACATTCCCAAAACTTTTTCAGCACTTAAACGTAGGCCAACAACCTCTCTTGTCGATGCAGAATTGGGATCCTTTATCGCAAACTCTACAAATGGATTGGTTAATTTTGCACTTGAACCCACACGCCCTTCACGCGTATCAGCCAAACCTGAAAGACTCAGATTATCAATATCAATGTCGCAACCGCCAGCCCCGTTTACCCCACCACAACCGAGCTGTAACTTTTTAATGTTGGCATTCAATTCAAGCTCGGCCTCTAGTCCAAGTTTATAAAAACCAACACCTTGCCCCTGCATCTTATTGACTGAGTCATTTGGCGCAATATAACCCAAGCTCATCAGTGCCTGACCATGAACATCGGAAAGCTCAGAGTCATTCAATTGAGTTAAACTCTCCAAGTATAGAGAATTTGCAAAACATTGCATTGAAGAAAACAATCCAGCATAAATTACGACATTTTTTATGACTTTAATGATTTTCTTATCAATCATCCTATTATAGTTGATATCCATATCAGCTTATCTCATTTTATTATGAATAAAAAATATACTAAAATACAAATAAAGCAAATAGAAAAGTGAATTAAATATCTCAATACTATAACAATTATGCAAACTAAGATTACTTTCTCAATGATTATAAAGACTTTTTATTTATATTTTCTTATGTAACTAATTTTAATTATTATATATTTATACTTAATAGTCATACAATCTACTTTTCAGTACCTCGTGTGCTTTTCAAGTCACTTGAGTGAGTTATTGCAAGTCGTGATGATTGGCACAGTGATAAAGCTCAATCCTATATAAGAAAAAAACCTCCATCAGGAGGCTTTCTTTTATCTCAAAGATCTAACAGAATTTTAGATTACCATAGCAGTTAGGCGCAAAATTTTGAGTTGCTAATGGTAAATCCTTAATTGGGAAATACAGTGGTTTTGCCGATGATAAATTAATTTCACCAATATTCAAACCAAGAGCTAGACATCCAATAACTAACTGACAAGTCGGTGGATTGTTTGTCAAATAATTGCTAATACTAGGTACAACTTGTTTAAGAATATCATTGGTTACATCAATCTGATTTTTTGGTACAACTTTACCAATATCAATTTCATCTTCTATAGCTAACCACCATCCGCGATCCGCAGTATATTCAGCTCCAGGCCAGTGAACCTGAGTCGACTGTAGTGATAAAGAGAAAGGGTTGTTTAAAGGGAATTTATGAATATACCCCAGATTTTCATCGATATCCAAATCAGCCCGTAAGCCTGAGATATATCCGTTTGAATTAATACTCAAAGGAATCAATGAAACAAATGGTAGATTTACCCTTGCATTAATATTTCCGCCAAAGTTTAAATTATCGATCAACGCAGTGCCTGTTAGTTTTGCAGAAGTTAAACGCGTTCCTGTTAAGGTTGTTGCATTAATCAATAAATTCGCCCTGGTTGATTGCAACTGTAAATTATAGTCATTTGTAGTAAAAGTTGGTGCAATAATAGCTATTCTAATTCGACCATTAATAGCCATTCCGGTATCGTTAATCCTCATCGCCCTTGGAGCAGTGAATCCCGTTCCTGTGGTCGCCTTAATTTTAATTGCACCACTTAAACTATTTATTCCATTGGGTAAATCAGAGTTCTCTATTCCTGTGGTTAATAAGCCTAAAACTTTTTCAGCACTTAAACGCAAACCAACCACTTCTCGTGTTGACGCAGAATTGGGGTTTTTTATCGCAAATTCTACAAAGGGATTGGTTAGTTTTGCACTTGAACCTACACGTCCTTCGCGGGTATCTGCTATACCTGAAAGACTCAGATTATCAATATCAATGTCGCAGCCGCCTGCCCCATTTACCCCACCACAACCCAGTTGTAATTTTTTAATATTGGCATTTAGGTCAAGCTCAGCTTCAAGTCCAAGTTTATAGAATCCAACATCTTGCCCTTGCATGTTATTGATTGAGTCATTTGGGGCAATATAACTCAAGCTCATCAGTGCCTGACCACTCACATCCGAAAGTTTAGAATCATTTAATTGAATTAAACTCTCAGAATGTAAAGTGCTTGCAAAACCATGGGTTGAAGAAAACAATCCAGTACAAATGAAAGCTAGTTTTGCAATTTTAATGATTTTCTTATTAATCTCTCGATTTTTTTTGATATCCATACCATCTTCTCAGATCTTATTATGAATAAAAAATATACTAAGTGTTAAGTAAAGAAAATAACACTTCGTCGTAAATATTTATATTTTATAATTTTTATAAAATTAATATCGTTCTTACAATGATTCTAAAGGATTTTTTTGCTTATATTACTTTATGTAACTAATTTTAACAATTGTATATTTTTACTTAACAATACCACAATAATCCGTCCAAAGCAGATCATAAGCCACCAGTGCATAATACCTTTTCATAAATGCAAAAAATGATCATATTGATTGAATCATATTGGTATTTAAAATTGCTTCTCCCGCTGGGAGAAGGCTAGGATAAGGGGCTTTTATATTGATCTATAGTTTAAAAATGGCTTATCAAAGAAGCCTATTATAAAAGTTTTTATTTATTCTATTTTCCATTCTTTTATAGAATACCACTGAACAACTACGGGGTAATTTTATTTAATAGTAACGCAATATACTCTCCAAACCATGTTGCGGTTTGCAAGTCACCAGAGGGTGGTGTAATTTCAACAGGTGCATTATCTGATTGTGTCATTAATCCCAAATAACCCGCCATACGGTTTAAATCTGTGGGTTTAACACCTGTAGGCATTAAAGGGAGTCCAGACCATAACATGCCATGCTGCATTGCAAAGATATTAATCTGTTGCAGTACAGATAACTTATCGCCACTTAAACCACCTGAGTTGGTAAATGCGGCAGCTAGTTTGCCCTGCCAATCACGATTTTTCCAACGTTTAGATGTAGAGTCCATAAACATTTTAAATGGACCTGTAACACTTCCCATATAGGTCGGTGAGCCAAAAATTATGGCATTCGCTTGATCTAAAATATCCCAATCAATATGCTCAATATCCATTTGATGAACAGTTACACCGATCTTCTCTGCACCTTGTGCAATATAATTCGCAACTTTTGCAGTATGACCAAATGGACTGTGGTAAACGATCGCGATAGATTTAGCAGATAAAGACATATCAATTGAAAACAAACAAATTTGGTCAAGTTTAACACCAATTCATTTTTAAACAATTCTTGTAATGTTTAGAAAACCTATGACATAACACTTAAAACAACGATAAATCTATTTAAAAATAAAGATTTAATTCCGAATAAATACAAAAGTAGCCATACGCCCTGTTTTTGCATGACGACGATAAGAATAGAAATCCTGATCTTGACGATAAGAACACTGATCTCCTCCTGTAATCGTATTCACTCCATGTTGTTTAAGAATATAACGTGCAATCGCATACAAATCCGCATAATGCTTACCTGCTTGCTCACTCTCTATAAATGCAGTGTCTAGTTCAGCATATTTAGAACAAAAAGCAGCTTTCACTTCCGTGCCAATTTCAAAACAAGGCTGGCTAATTGCTGCACCCAACCAAGCCCAAGTAGGTGGGGATTTCATATTGGCAATGGTACTTTCAATTATTCCCCCTGCTAAACCGCGCCAACCTGCATGTAGGTTGGCAACCTCAGTACCTGCGGCATTACCTAAAACAACGGGTAGGCAATCAGCGGTCATCATCATCAAGGCATGCCCCTGAGTCTGTGTGACCAAACCATCACCCTCCAATGCGCTAAAAGTCATTTCTTCATTGATGGTATGACATATTGTGCTGTGGGTTTGCGTCATCCATGTAATTTTACTGACACCCAATTCGGCAAATTCATCCAATAAAATCATACGGTGTTGTTGTACCCGTTGAGGATCGTCATTTACATGCAAAGCCAAATTAAAACCTTCAAGCTCAGGCTGTACAGATGGCAAAGCCTTTGGATGATATATATGAGTCTGACCTGCATATACACCTTGAGGTAATCCTTGAACAAATAGCATATGACTCATTTCCTCTTCAAATCATTTTCACGACTCAATAACTATAACAAATTTACTCAATCCAAAACCAATCTTCTCGTCCATTTTGTTGATTAACAAAACTAAACATTTCAACTTAATATAGTGTTGTTTTTTTAATCAAATTCATTAATATTAATTAAAACTTAAAAATAAGGATAAACCATGAAAAAATTAAAGCTTGCTGTTTTATTGAGTTTGAGTGTTATCAGCACGCAAGGATTTGCACTCTGTCGTTATGATTTGGAAGGATTCTTATCTGATCAATACAATCCTGTAGCACAAAAATTTCCTACGGTATCAGGTCAAAAAGTTTCATATAAAATTCTAAATACAACAAGTCCAATCACGTATTCTGCGAATCATAGTACATTGGAAATGACGAATAATACGATTACTGAAGGAGGATTAACATTACCTCAATCAGGCGTTATTGGCCTTGAATTCAATACAGAAATTATTCCAACTGAATTAACAAACGATAGAAAAGAAACTAAAAATTATGGAATATTTGTCCAAGACAAAGATAAGAATATGCATTCAATATTCATCACCTATGCCAATAACACAGCATTAAGCTCTCAAGAGAATAAAAAGAATGTAGTATTTATACTAATAGCTTCAACTCATCCAGACACTAAACAAACAGAAACTCTTTATGGTTATGGAATACCGATTGAGGGCATGCCACAACAAAATATTGGTGTTTACTTTAATCAAAATACCAATCAAATTGGACTGATTGTAAATAAAAACAACTTAGGTTATGTCGCAACTTTACTGTCGAAACCTAAAGATTTCACAGTAGCCCCACAAGTCAATTTTGAGGGTTTTGAAGCCAACTCTCCATACCTAAATAAAACCATGTCATTAGAATTAGTCACGGATAAATCAAAATTTACCAATACTTTCCCTACAGGAACAAAAGATGCTTGTGGTAACTAAATCATTGTATAAAACTGCTCTCATTGAGCAGTTTTATCATGTAAATCAATTAATAGGCTTTGTTTTCAGAGCGTAAAACTTCAACCAACTCAACGAAATCATCTGACCATGGTGCTTCAAACATCATTTCTTCTTGTGTACGTGGGTGAACTAGGCCTAATTTAGAGGCATGTAAAGCTTGGCGTTTAAAGTTACGCAATGCACTGCTCAACTTTTCAGAAGCACCTGCTGGCACTTTAACTCGGCTAACATAGACTGGATCACCCACCAATGGATAACCTATATAGGTGAAATGAATCCGGATTTGATGAGTACGCCCTGTTTCAAGTTGTGCCTGTACACGAGTGAAATGCTGAAAACGTTCTTTAACATTGTAATGCGTCACAGCATCACGACCACCCGGTAAAATAGCCATTTTTACACGATCTACAGGATGACGTTTAATCGGTTCATCAATCGTTCCACCCGCAATAATATGACCATAACAAATCAAGTCATATACACGGTAAACTGTTTTTTTAGCCAATTGTTTACTTAAAGAAAATTGCGCTTCTAAATTTTTAGCAACAACCAATAAACCGCTGGTATCTTTATCAATACGATGTACTAAACCTGCACGGGTTAATTCGGCAGATTTTGGATAATGATAAAGCAAGGCGTTCACCAAAGTACCATTTGGATTACCCGCACCAGGATGAACAACCATACCGACAGGTTTATTGATGACCATAATATCGTCATCTTCATAAACAATGTTTAAAGGGATATTTTCAGGTTGTGCAGACGTTTGTGCTTCCAATTCAACATCTAAACATAGAAGTTCATTGCCTTCGCATTTATACTTAGGCTTGACAATGTTACCATTTACCAACAAATGACCTTCTTTCATCCACTGCTTGAGTTTTTCACGAGAAAACTCGTTCCAAACCAGTGCTGCGACTTGGTCAATACGTTGCCCTAAATAGCTTTCATCCAGTTGAAATTGCAACGATAAACGTGTTGCAGTCGGCGCAGAATTATGATTATCTGCATCCTCAGAATCTTCAAGTAAATTGAAATCATTTTCTGGGAAATTAGAATTAGAAGAGTGTGCTGAAGTCATTTGCTCATTCGGACAAAAGTGGTTTAATAGCGCAATTGTAGCCTATTGCCCGTATAAACAGAGGAATTTTTATGTCGCTACCACGTTATAAAGTCACAATGCTTGCTTTAACTGTAGGCTTAGCAACTGCATTTGTCGGCTGTAGCAGCAATCCGAAGAAGGATGTTGTTGATACAGGCCCGAAATCAAATGAGCAGACTTATTACAATAATGCGATAAAATCATTAGACCGTGGGCAATATGGCGATGCTGCAAAAGCTTTAGAAGCAATGGATACTTATTTCCCGACTGGGCAATATGCACAACAAGCTCAGCTTGAATTGCTTTACACAAAATTTAAGCAAAAAGATTATGAAGGCACAATTGCACTGGCAGATCGTTTTATTCGTTTAAATCCTCAACATCCGAATTTAGATTATGCCTACTATGTCCGTGGTGTAGCCAATATGGAGCAAAATTATGACAGCTTGCTTCGCTATACCTCATTAAAACAAGCACATCGTGATGTAGGTTATTTAAAAATTGCCTATCAAAATTTTGTCGACTTAATTCGTCGCTATCCTTCAAGCCAATATTCAGTTGATGCTGCACAACGAATGAAATACATTGGCCAAGAATTGGCTGAAAGTGAAATGAATACTGCACGTTTCAATATTAAACGTAAAGCGTATTTGGCTGCGATTGAACGTTCACAATGGGTGATTGAACACTATCCTCAAACACCTCAAGTTCCTGAAGCCTTAGCAACAATGGCGTATGGTTATGACAAGTTGGGCGATAAAGAAACCTCACAACAGTACATTGGCGTGCTTAAGCAAAACTACCCGAACCTCGTTAAATCCAATGGCGAAGTGAATATACGCGCAGCACGTAAAGAAGCGAGCTGGTGGAACCGTGCAACATTAGGTATTTTAGGTCGTGGTGATAAAGCAGAAGTATCAAAAGATGCGGGTTCTGAAACGTCTGATCAAGCAGAACAAAAATCAAGCTTGTTAAATAAAGTGAGTTTTGGCTTACTTGATCGTCCAAATCGTGAAGTGTCTAAAGAGCCAGCACGTGCAGATGAAAGTTTGTATGATGGACAACGTAAATAAATATTGATTGCGACAAATCAAGACGGGTTTTTACCCGTCTTTTTTATTCATAGATATTTTTAGACTCAAAACTACGTTAAACTTTAAATTGGTTTAAACGATACATGACATTAAATTTATGGCTATTCCTCAACACACGATAGATCAAATTTTGGATCGCACAGATATTGTCGATCTGATTGGTCAACGTGTGAAATTGAAAAAAACTGGTCGCACCTATTCAGGTTGTTGCCCTTTTCATCAGGAAAAGTCACCCTCTTTTCATGTCTACCGTGATAAACAGTATTATCACTGCTTTGGCTGTCAGGCAAATGGCAATGCCATTCGCTTCTTAATGGATATTGACAATCGAAATTTTGTCGATGTCATGAAAGAACTCTCCAGCCATGCAGGTGTCGAACTTCCCAAAGACAATCATGACAATAAAAAACTGTCGTATAAACGCGAAGTATCTAAACCAAAACCAGCAGTGAAGGCTGTAGACGATAAAGTAGTAGATTCTAAACCTGCTGAGCAAAAAACAGATTCTGTTCAGCCACTTGAAATTGATCCTTTTGAAGCCTTTAGCCAATATCCAGATCCTGAGCATTTCGATCCAACCCAGTTTGACTCAGTGGGTTTTGATCAGATTCCACAAGATGGAAATCTTTATGATCTGTTAGAAAATATTGCGCAGTTTTATGAACGCCAATTACCAAACAGTAAAGTGGCACAGAATTATTTTAAACATCGTGGTTTAAGTACTGAAACAATCCAATATTGGCGCTTAGGCTATGCACCAGAAGATTGGCAACATTTAGAAAAAGCCTTCCCCCAAGATATTGAAGGTTTAAAACTGCTAGGTCTGATTCGTACCAGTGATAGTGGACGTGACTTCGATTTGTTGCGTGATCGGGTGATTTTCCCGATTCGAGACAACAAAGGTCGTGTCGTCGGTTTCGGTGGTCGCGCATTGAATGACGAAATCAAACCGAAATATATTAACTCACCTGATTCTGAAGTCTTTCATAAAAACCAGTTGCTTTACGGCTTGTATGAAGGTCGGAAAGACCGAGCGCAAAATTGGCTCATGGTTGAAGGTTATATGGATGTGATCGCCTTACAACAAAACGGGATTTCTGGTGCGACAGCAACATTAGGTACTGCCAGTAATGCAGATCATTTAAATATTTTATTTAAGCAGAACAATCAAATCACGATTGCGTTTGATGGTGATGCCGCTGGACAAAAAGCAGCACGTCGAACCTTAGAAATTGCCCTACCTTTATTGAACGATGGTCGTGAACTTAAATTCTTTGTTCTACCCAAAGAACATGACCCAGATTCGTTGATTCGTAAGGAAGGTTTTGAAACGTTTCAACGGATATGGCAACAATCCCCTTTATTATCGGATTTTGTCTTTGCTTTATTGAGTCAAAACTATGATGTTGCTACACCTGAAGGTAAAAGTCAGGTGATGGCTGAACTCAATCAACTGACTGAATTATTACCTAAACAAGGTTCTTACCGCTATTTATTAAGACAGTTTTTTAAAGAAAAGTTAGGTTTTAATCGAAAATGGCAACCTCAAGTCAGCTTAGATGCCTCGTTGTCATTTAATATTCGCACCAAAGATGAAGACTTTGCTGTGGCGATTTTGATGCAACATCCGTTTTTATATATTCACTTTGAAGTATTACGTGCATTGATTCATCCAGATGAATTATTGGCGCAAATCTTAGCTGTATTTGATCGTGTCTTTGACGATCTACCAGATGATCAGGAACTTGCAACCTATTATATTTTAGGTGCATGTGGTGCTTATCATTTGGAACTCTCTGAAATCATACAACGCACCAATATTCAGGCTTTGGCTGAGGCACCTGAAATGGCAGATAAATTGGCTTCAGATTACTCTTTGGCCTTACAAGAGAAATATTTAAAATTAAAGCTTAAAGCACCAACCTCATTGAGTGAATCACGTAATTTACGTAAACAACTCAATGAGCTGACTAAACAAATTAGTTTAAAGTTGGTACATCATTAATTTTCTATAACCGCTTCATTGAGCTTATCAAGTATTTTGTAATACAAAAAATTCATATGGCTATTGGCCTCTTCCATTGAGGAGCCATAAGGCTTATATAGGTTTATAAATATACGTTTTTGAAAGTTTTCATCACTAAAAAACGCGTTGGTAGGGTAATTAGAATCTGAGTGTGCATTTATACTCTCGACCATAAGTGCATCAAATATCCGCCCTGAGTAATCTAGATAAAAGCAATATAGTTTAGGTTTTTTGGGATTCTTATAGCATCGATCAACTGAATCAATTACCCCCATAATTCCACCCTGAGTAGAGAGGCTATGTAGATCCTTGATTGCTTGGTTCAATAATACATCACTGTCTTTTACAGGCTTTGCAAAGCATTCTACTGACAAACACAATGATATGAATATATATAAAGTTTTAAGCATTTTAATTGCCTTAATTTCATTATTCTAATTTGATCGCACTAGTATATACATCAATAATAGCTGGTGAAGCAAAAACATTAAATCACATTCGTTTTAAAAAATAATCACTTCGCTTTTGGTTTTCTTTCTTGTTCAAAAATATCCTGAATATTTTCTTTCATCCATTCAAAATGTGAAGGATCTTCATTCTGTGCTGCTTGGCGTAGCAAAATTGAAGATGGGTGCAATAACTTTTGCGTCAAACGATGTGCAAAATCCTCAAGTACATGTTGCGTATCCTCACCTGCCTGAATACGCTCTAAAGCATGCGACAACTCCATCTGACGTTGTTCTTCACCGTGCTCACGAAACTGTTGAATCGTCCCACCTGCTTCTTTTACTTTTTGCTGTGTCACCAACTGAGTCACCAGTTGATTGACCATAACCTCTGCTTCGACCGCAGCTTGACGTCGTTGTGCTAAATTTTCATCAATTACACTTTGTAGATCATCCACACCGTATAAATACACACCATCCAAACTTTCAACTTTTGGATCTATATCACGAGGTACAGCTAAATCGACCATAAGCATTTGTTGATAACGACGTTTTTTTAAAGCGAATTTCACATCTGCATAAGCAATCACTTGATGCAAACTGCCTGTACAACTGGAAATTACATCCGCACGATAAAGCTGAGTAGTGAGTTCATCAAATGGAATAATCTCCACTTCAACACGATGCGCTATTTCTTGTGCTAATTTCTCTGCCCGTTCACGGCTTCGATTACAAATCAGGATTTTTGCAACGCCCATTTCAGCCAAGTGTTTTGCAACCAAGCTGTTCATTTCACCTGCAGCAACCACCATGACTGTAAGCTGTTCAGGCTTACTAAACACTTGCAATGCGAGTTGGGCAACAGCATATCCCATCGAGACAGCATGACTGCCGACTGCTGTTTCAGAACGTACACGTTTGGCTGCATAAAAAGCATATTCAAATATTTGATTCAGATTTTGCGAAACGATTTCAGCATCTTTTGCGATTGATAGTGCTGTTTTAACCTGCCCAAGAATTTGCGGTTCACCCAACATCAACGAGTCTAAACCACTGGCAACCCGCATTAAGTGCGAAACTGCATCAGTATTTTCATAACGATATACATGATTTGACAATTGCTTTACATCAATACCATTGGTTTGGGCGAGCCAATTTAATACCATATCGGCATTTTCAGCCATGGCATAGACTTCAGTGCGGTTACATGTTGACACCACCACCATATCATTCAAATTTTGGCGAAGGCTTTCTACGGCAAATAAATCTTTTAATCGTTCTGGATTAAAAGCGATTTGCTCACGTAGCTCAACAGAAGCAGTTTGATGGTTGACACCCAATGCAAAGAAAGACATATCAGATCATCATTTCGCTAAATTTGTGCTATTGTGCAATAACGGTGTCATAAAAAGCATACTTGGATTCGGAAAAATTGCGTCAAATAAACAACCGCTTAAGCGGCATGACAATTAAGCAATATTCTACCACATTCTTACTGGTTGGTAGCATGGCTTCTAGTGCTCATATTAGAGCATCTGGAGAATTTTATCATGCTAAATATAATACTAATGCATTAAAACAAAGTATTATTGCTGAATTTTCATTAGCTTATAATGATACTGCAACTGCTTTACACAATTATACTGTGCTCGCAATTCGTAGTAATTCAACCACCATTAAGCAACGTGCCTTGAATGTTGCAATTGAACAAAACGATTTAAAAGCAGCTTTAGACATTGCCACCCATTGGGTTGTACAAGAACCTGAAGACGTTCCTGCAAAATTTTATTTGGCACATATCGCGCTCAAATCACATGAATATGAACTTGCAGCGGAGACTCTGGACAGTATTCTCAATATTGACCCCAACGCTGATTTAGAAAAGATTTTAGAAGGAATTGCACCAGAATCAGAAGTAGATCGTCAAAATCTGCTCAGTACACTGAGAGCAAGTAAAGAAAAAAATAATCCTTCTGTTTTAATTCTAATTGCGGGTTTGGAAGCACAAAACGATGAGATCGAACAAGCCTTAAAAACCGTCAATAAGGCGTTAAAAAAACGTTCAAAAGTGACTGGCTTTATTCTGATGAAAGCCAATTTATTAGAGGCTTTGGGTGACCAAGAAGCGACTTTAAATTGGTATGATCGAAGCAGTCGTAAAAACAAGTACAACTATGATATCCGTCTGGCAGAAGTCAAATATCTGATCAAGATTCATCAATCTGAATTGGCCTTAAGCAAATTAGAATCGATTATTCAAGCTTGGCCAGATGCTGAAGAAGCCCTATTTATTGCAGGTTTAACTGCGATTGATTTAAAAAAGCTGGATCAAGCTGAACAGTATTTAGTGGAGTTACGCTACTCGTCACGTTATCAAAACGAAGCATATTTTTATTTGGCAGTAAATGCTGAACGAAAGCAAAATGATGAAACAGCAAAAGCCTATTATCGTTTGGTTGATGGGAACTTATATACGGTTTCACGCCGTAATCTGGTCTCGATTTTTGAAAGACAAGACAAGATGAATGATGCTTTGCGGTTTTTAACCCAAGAACGTGTCAATTATCCACAACATGCAAGTTTCTTATATCAGGCTCAAGCCGAAATTTTAAAACGCATGGGCAATAAAAAAGCAGCGCTTAGATTACTCACTGAAGCAGTGAAGAACTTGCCTGATGATCCTGAAATTCTCTATTCAGAAATACTGCTTCTTGATCCATTTGAAGATCGTGATTTACTTGATAAAGCATTGAAACAACTCTTAACTTTAGAGCCAAATAATCCTGCTTATTTAAATGCTTATGCCTATACGCTTGCACTACAAAATAGACGTTTAGATGAAGCGCGAAAGTATGCTGAACATGCCTTAGATTCTGCACCAGATCAGGCCTCGATTTTAGATACGCTGGGATATATCACATTCTTGCAAAATGATTTTGATGCCGCCTCAAACATTTTATCGAAAGCTTATAATTTGAGTCATAGTGTAAACATTGGTATTCGGTATGCAAAATCTTTGTATATGCAAGGTGCCTTAGCTCAATTTAATGAAGTGTTACAACAACTCAAACAAAATCATCCAAATGATCCTCAATTAAATCAATTAGATTCATTAATATTACCGCAACATATTAAAAAGAGTTAATGACTTGTATGCGTCACATTCCACAGATCTTTTGCACCCTAACTGCTGTAACCGCTTTTACACTCACAGGTTGTCAACAAGTCGTCAAGCCAGCACAAACCACACCAACGCTTACAGCACCGACAGATGCCACAACGCCCCTGCAAAAACCGTCAAATCAATTTAATCTTGAAGGGAAAATTGGGGTGAAAACACCAAAACAGTCTGGCAGTGCGTTCTACACATGGACACAAGACCAACAAGATTTTAACATCCAGTTGAATGGGATCTTAGGTATTGGCAAAACTATTATTGAAGGAAAATCTGGAGAAGTTACCCTAAACAGCGCTAAAACAGGTTCGATTTCGGCTGAAACACCAGAAGAGCTGCTTGAAAAAGCCACAGGCTGGACTGCACCTATTACGCATATTGTCGATTGGGTTCAAGCTTACCCTGCCACTGAAAATGCACAAATCACCCGAGATAATACTCAACGTATTGCTCAAATCATTGAAGATGGCTGGACTGTAGATTTTAGTTATAACAATCAAGCGAGCTTGCCCAATAAGCTGATTTTAAAACAACAACTTGAATCTGGTCAGGAAAATCGTATTACAATGGTGATTCAAAACCGCTAAATCTAGACCTTAGACAATGAAATCTATGATTCGTGTTCCCTCTCCAGCAAAATTAAATTTGTTTTTGCATATCACAGGTCGTCGTGAAAATGGCTATCACGAGTTGCAAAGTATTTTTCAGCTGATTGATTTGTATGACTGGTTAGAATTCATCCAAACAGAACATTCTCAAGCAGAAATCAGTCTTGAAGGTTTGAGTAACGTCGATTTGGAACATAATCTGATCTATAAAGCGATTCAAATTTTAAAACCTTATGCTACACAGCCGACTGGTTTAAAAATTCGTATCGAAAAGAATATTCCAATGGGTGCAGGTCTAGGTGGTGGTTCTTCCAATGCTGCCACCACATTGATTGTGGTCAATCAACTTTGGCAGTGCGGTTTAAATACTGAACAACTGGCTGAGCTTGGGGTTAAATTGGGTGCAGATGTTCCAATCTTTGTTCATGGTCGTAATGCTTGGGCAGAAGGTATAGGTGAACACTTAACATTCATAGACTTAGATCAAAAACAATACATTGTGTTAAAACCTGATTGTTTTATCAGCACTCAACGACTTTTTTCGCAAAAAACATTGACAAGAGATACGAAGCCTACTAAATTTTGCGCCTATCAGCTAAAGCCATCCAATTTTAGAAATGATTTTGAGCCACTGGCAAGAAATTTATATCCTGAAGTTGATGAAGCAATGCAGTATTTAGATCAGTTCGGTACAGCAAAGCTTACAGGTACAGGTGCTTGTGTTTTTGTTGAAGTCACTGAACAAATGAAGATTGATGATGTTTTAAATCATTCACCCTGCAAAGCCTATTTGGTCAACAGTTTGAATGAATCACCACTCACTCATTTTACAGTGTAATGATAGGGGCGTCGCCAAGTGGTAAGGCACCGGGTTTTGATCTCGGCATCCGTTGGTTCGAATCCAGCCGCCCCTGCCATCATTTTTCATCTGTAGATCGTTGTATTTTAGGGGCGTCGCCAAGTGGTAAGGCACCGGGTTTTGATCTCGGCATCCGTTGGTTCGAATCCAGCCGCCCCTGCCATTTTCTCAAAAAAGACAGAACGTAGTAATTTGTATTTAATGTTGATTTACCTTGACAGAGACATGCAAAAACACTAAAATTCTGCCGCATTAGGGGCGTCGCCAAGTGGTAAGGCACCGGGTTTTGATCTCGGCATCCGTTGGTTCGAATCCAGCCGCCCCTGCCATCTAATTCAAATCTGCCAACCGCCAAGGGTGCTTCATGCCCAATCTTGTCGTTTTTAGTGGAACTGCGCATCCACAATTCGCCCAAAAAGTCGTTAGCCATTTGCACATCCCTCTGGGAGCTGCTGCTGTAGGTAAATTTTCTGATGGTGAAATCACTGTCGAAATTACTGAAAATGTGCGTGGTAAAGACGTGTTTATCGTACAGCCCACTTGTGCCCCTACGAATGATAACCTTATGGAAATCTTAGTAATGGCAGATGCTTTGCGTCGTGCAAGTGCTGGTCGTATTACTGCTGTAATTCCATACTTCGGTTATGCACGCCAAGACCGTCGTCCTCGTTCAACTCGTGTTCCAATTACTGCAAAAGTTGTAGCAGACATGCTCACCACTGTGGGTATTGACCGTGTTGTAATGATCGACTTGCATGCTGACCAAATCCAAGGTTTCTTTGATATTCCTGTAGATAACATCTACGGTACACCTGCTTTGCTTGCTGACTTACGTCAACAACAACATCATAACTTGATGGTGGTTTCACCTGACGTTGGTGGTGTAGTTCGTGCACGTGCTGTTGCAAAACAAATGGGTGATATCGACCTTGCAATCATTGATAAACGTCGTCAAAAAGCCAATGAATCACAAGTGATGCATTTGATTGGTGATGTACGTGATCGTGACTGTGTGATTGTTGATGACATGGTTGATACAGCTGGTACTTTGTGTAAAGCTGCCGATGCACTAAAAACTTTTGGTGCTCGTAAAGTGGTTGCTTATGCAACGCACCCTGTACTTTCAGGTAAAGCACTCGAAAATTTAAGTAAATCTGTAATTGATGAATTGGTTGTTACTGACACAATTCCACTTTCAGATGAAGCATTAAAACTTGGTAAGATTCGCCAAGTTTCAGTAGCAAGTATGGTTGCTGAAACAATTCGTCGTATTAACAACGAAGAATCTATTAGCGCAATGTTCGATTCTTATCTATAATAGCGCCAAATTTTCAAAGCCCTACTCTTTGGTAGGGCTTTATATCACTGGGCTGGTCGAAAGTTCAGTCAATTACACTCAATGAGGAAATGTCATCATGGCAAACTTCGTATTAAATGCAGTAGCACGTGAAGAAGCAGTTCAAGGGAAAGGTTCGAGCCGCCGCCTTCGTCTTCAAAATAAAGTTCCAGCAATCATCTATGGTGGTTCTGCTGAACCTGTAGCGGTTACTTTAGAACTTCGCGAGCTTGTTAAAGCTTTAGAAAATAACTCTTTCTTTGAAGAAGTTATTGATCTTAACATCGAAGGTAAAGTTGAAAGCGTTAAAATCCAAGCTTTACAACGTCACCCAGCTAAAAACACTCCAATGCACGCTGACTTTAAACGCGCATAAGTGTTAAATGGTGTAAATGAGTGAGTAAACTTTCACTGATTATTGGTTTGGGTAATCCAGGTTCTGAATATGCCCAAACCCGCCATAATGCAGGCTTTTGGTTCGTCGAACGCCTTGCAGAACAATATGGTATTACATTAAAAACTGATTCAAAATATAAAGGAATCAGTGGTCGTGGTAATATTGAAGGACAAGATGTTCGTCTACTATTGCCCACAACATTTATGAACCTTTCTGGTCAAAGTGTTGTTCCCTTTGCAAAATTCTACCAAATTAAACCAGAAGAAATTCTCATCGCTCATGATGAACTGGATATGAATCCGGGCGTCATTCGTTTAAAAACTGGCGGTGGACATGGTGGTCACAATGGTCTACGTGACATTGTTCCTCATATTGGTTCTAATTTTCATCGCTTACGTATTGGCATTGGTCATCCCGGCGCTAAAGAAAAAGTTTCAGGACATGTACTTGGTAAAGCACCAAGCAGTGAACAGACTTTAATGGATGATGCAATACACCATGCTTTAGGCAAAACAAAATTATTGGTTAATGGTGAGATTCAGCAAGCAATGAATCAAATCAATGCTTATAAAGCATAATTTAAACCTAAATTTTATGTTCTTTGTTCAACAATTTTTCTTGCCATGATTCATTTTTAAGAGCAAAATGCGCTTTCAAATGCATCCCCCCATTGAAAATTGTTGATTCAACACAAGATAACAATTGTAAGGGCTACTCTGGAGACGCAAATCATGCTATCTCGTTTATTAAAAGCAAAAATCCATCGTTGTGTTGTTACACAAGCAGAATTACATTATGAAGGTTCTTGTGCAATCGACGGTATTCTTTTGGATTTAGCTGGTATCCGTGAATATGAAGAAATTCATATGTGGAACGTGACTAATGGTAAGCGCTTTACAACCTATGCGATTCGTGGTGAAGAAGGTTCAGGCATCATTTCAGTCAATGGTGGCGCTGCACTTCAAGCTGATGTTGGTGATTTAATGATTATTGCCACATTTGGCGATTTTACCAATGCTGAAGCTGATGCGCATAAACCACGTCTTGTATATGCAAATCCAGACAATACAGTAAATCACACAGCAAACTGTATCCCTGTTCAAGTTGCATAATTGCACGCAGATGATTCAAGACCCGCAATGATGCGGGTTTTTTATGTCTATTTCACTTAATTCTTTTCAATAACAGCTATTTACACCATTATCATTATAATACAGACTAATAATCCATGAGTTAACCTTATCATTCTGAATAATTTCACCACTTCTCTTTTTCAAAGTGACAGGAGATCCAATATTTAATATTTGTGTCTTATTTAAACAATATTGAAAATACCTACCTTCATCCTTTATTCTTCTCCAGCCATCAGAAACAAGTTGTTGTTGTATCCGTGTCATTTCTTCACTAGACAAATTATCTCGATGTATCCGTATTGAAGCAGATGCGTTGCCAGGCCTAATCAGTGATGGAATAAATTCTGGAGAATATTGGATAAAATACTTATTTTTAATTCCTCTAAAATTGATTATTTCTGGACTATTTGAATATGACTTATTCAAGCGACCTGAATAAAATGTAGATAAAACAAAAATAAATAATATTAGAAAAATAATCATATGGGAAAATTTGATCTGGTTATCTTTCACAACGACTATCCATACATATTATGGCTATGAAAACCAATAAGACTAAATTCAAACTGACTTAATCCACCATTTATTCAAAACACTTATTTCATGCATATTATTCGATGTTGCCTTAGCAAGTATCCGTTATAGTGAATAATTTAGACTTCAATTATTCAGTTCTTTCAGAACTAAAACCGTCCAACCAACTCCGCTTTGCTTCACAGCCCAAATCTTGTAAATGCTCTCCTCGTAAAGATGCAAGAATCGCATTGCCCTGCTGATCCACCTTAAACTCAGCATACGTTGCTTGCTGATAACATTCAGCTAAGCCTTCTGCAAATAAAAAGCTATTGGATGCAGGATAAAGTGATCTATGCCGATTATCAGGGTTTTTCAAAATCAATTTAACAGTTTGCGCATCTTTAGGCTTTTCAAAATAAGTATGTGCCACCTTTTTATGTTGATCCAATTCAACATAAGCCGTAACCGAAGGCTTATTTTCAATCACTTGATCAAAATAATGCCCTGAAAAGATATGATTTTCATCATTATCACTTGGATCTACATTGTTCTGATCACCCTGATTTAGCTTTTGCGGTGCAAAGTAAAGTTGATAACTCAGCACCATATAATCACCTTGTATTAACGAACGTGGATCAACAGGTTGTAAGTGGACATATATACTCTGACTATTCTTCAGATGCTGTTCATTCTTAAAAATGATGCCTAGAAAAAGAACAATACAGCTTAAAGCAAGACAAAGAGGAATGATTTTTTTCATGTATTTACTCCCTCTTTTGATTGGAATTTATGCAGCACCCAAGTCAGTACCAATAAAATTAATCCTGAGCTAAAAATACTTAGACTTTTAACAAGGAAGCTGACATTCAACGCGTAGTAAATAAACCATAAGGTTAACGCCAAAGTCACTAAAGCAAAACCATAGACAATCTTATCGTGCTGTGGCAATGCCCATGAAAGTATGGCGATACAAATAAAAATTTCAAAATAGCCATAAAATATCAGGACTGCTGCAAAAGCCAATAAAATCAATTGAGCAATCAAGCTAAATTGATTGTGAATCCTCAACACCATAAACAAAGCCAACCATAAAATAGGCAGCCCCAAGCTGAGAATAGGAAGGTATCTAATTTTCTCTAATTCATATTGTCCAAATAGTGTATAGAAACCCAAGGATGAAAGAATAATCAATAAATTCGCCAATGCTAAACTGCGTTGATATTGACTGGGTTGAATACGATGCACCCAAATCATTACCAGATAAAATCCATAACTCAGCAAGAGCAGAAATGAAAAGTTTTCAACAAAACGATGTAATCCAAGCAGAACACTTAAATCCCAAATCAACGCAATACCTGATAAATACAAGGCAAATAGTTGAATTAAAATAAAGAACCAATGGCTGCGAATAAAATAACTAAGACACAGCATGGCAAATTGAATAAAGAAAATTGGAAAGAATTGATCTGTTAATTCAAACGTGTGGAAAATCACAGCATTTTGCCCTGCGACCCATATACAATAAGCAAACTGTCTTAAAAATAAAGCTTGTTTGCTTCTTAAAATAAAGGCAGCCAATACCACAAAAATAGCCCCCATGATCAAGGAAAAATTGCCCCAAAATGTCAGCATCAATGATGCCAATAAAACACCTGCAATCCATGCCCCCACTGCGATAGGAATATTATTAAATTTGTTTTGTGGGATAAACTTAATCAATAAAAAAGTAATCAATGCAAACCAAGCGAAAACCACCAGTGCAATTGAAAATAATCCGAGCACTTCGGATTCACGAAACAGACTATTCATCCATTTGAAAATCACCAGCGTAAATGTAATCCCTAAACCTACTGCTGAAAGCACACTGCATAATTGATCTCTTTTTCGATAAAAATAAAGTAGCGCAATCGAAAGTAGAAAAAATGAAGAAATTAAATAAGCGATCTTAAGGTTTATCCATGTAAAAACCATGGCTGTGGCTAATGCTAAATTACTGTCACCATATAAAAATAGCCCCATATGCCAAATTGAAAGAATGCCAAACCATAAGACAAAGAGATAACGCAGCTTTTGATAACAACGAAGACAAAAATAAAACTGAAATAGTGAAAGGAGATTTAAGCTAAATAAAAATGTGACAGGATATTCATCAGCCCAAAATGTTTGTTTAAAAAACAAAAATAAGGTGAGTTGGCTGACAATACAGAGCAATGTAAAAACACCAATATTTGGACGATACAACCACGGCAGTAATAAAATAGACCAGATTAAAAATAGTAAATAACTATCTGCCCCTGTTTGATAAATTTGACCAATGACAGCCAAACTTAAACCAATCATCAAGCCACTTATTGTATGCAAACACTGTACTAAATAATCATGCTGAACTAAAAAAATACTTGTTACAGCACTGAGTAACAAGAAGAGTTGTGGAATTGCTAATTGAAAAAACTGAGGCAACATAAACCAATTTGCAGCGGTCAGATATAAAATACTGACTGCAATTAGAGCAAATCCCAAAACCTGTAAGTGTTTAACAAAGTCATCATTACGCCATGAATAGACATCTTGCTGAATCGTGATCAAGCTGAGTCTCCTTATTTTATGCTTTGCTATTTGTTGATCACTATGACCACAAATATTCTTTTAAATGTATAAGTTTAATTATTTTCTATAGCAACTATTGTTCTATCTATAGTACTGATCATTCTAAAAAAAAGCATCCATTTAGTAAAAAAGTGTCTATAATAAATGCACATCGCTTCAGGGCGGGGTGTAATTCCCCACCGGTGGTAAATTGGACGGATTTTCAATCCTGAGCCAACAGCCCACGAGCTTATCACGCTTAATCGTGATTCGCAGATTTGGTGAAATGCCAAAGCCGACGGTATAGTCCGGATGAAAGAAGACGACGTCACAGCTTAAAAATTTCAATATTCGCTATTGGAAAAGGTTTTGTAACGCCACTATTTCAAATGTCCTGAAATGTTCAACCGTATTTTAACTTTACGAGAGCGTTTCAATGTCTAGTTTAATTCAACCCGAAATTTTCTTTTCTGCACTATCCCCTGCAGACCAACGTATCGAACAAGCAATCGAAGATATGCGCCAAGGCAAACCTGTTTTGGTCATGGACGATTTTGATCGTGAAAATGAAGCAGATTTAATTGTTGCAGCAGAAACCCTCAATATTGAAACCATGGCACGTATGATTCGTGATGGTTCTGGTATAGTCTGCTTAACCATTACCGATGATTTAGCAGATCACCTTGAACTCCCACCGATAGTTCAGGACAATTCAAGTCAATTTAAAACGGCTTTTACCATCACCATTGAAGCAGCACAAGGTGTAACAACAGGCGTTTCTGCAAAAGACCGTACCACTACTATTCATGCTGCAATTAAAACAGGTGCTGTCGCAAGCGATCTGAATCGCCCCGGTCATGTCTTTCCATTGCGTGGTCGTAATGGTGGTGTATTAACCCGTCGTGGACATACAGAAGGTTCTATTGATTTGGCACGTTTAGCTGGTTTAAAACCCGCTGGTGTATTATGCGAAGTGACCAATCCTGATGGAACAATGGCTTCAGGCATTCAAGTTTTAGCATATGCACAAACGCATCATTTAACGCTTATTACTATTGAAGAATTGGTTCAGTATCGTTTAAAACACAATGTCTAAGAAAATATTTTAAGTCATCACATTTAGACAGAGTAAAAAAGCCAGTTCAAATCTTTGGACTGGCTTTTTAATATTGATTAGGTATTCTTGGTTAAAGTGCGATGAAATAACAGCGCCAGTTTTTGTTTTAATTTTTTATAAGTGGCACTGATTAAAATTAAATAGCCAAAATATCAAGCTGATGAATAATAAATCATTGAAGAAATAAGTTTAAACATCTTCCAAATGTAAAATACTTTGACGAATACCGTCTGCACGTAACCATGCAAAATCATAACTTGCATTGGCCAATGCCAATACACGACGTTCAAACTCATCCCAAAGCGGTTTTACCTGTTTCGCTTGAATTCCCAAACCACTCTCTTCTGCGAGATGTTTATTTTTTTCACAAATTTTTAATGCATGATACAACTTGCGCCCTTTAGAAGCAGAATCCATCACTCGTATACGTTTACCCAAAATAAAACCTTCAATATGTCTTAAATCGGCAAAAGGTAGCATCGGAATTAAAATTTGATCGAGCTGTGCATCCAGCCTCTTCCAAACGGCTAAACGTTGCGCTGAATCATATGTATTCCATTGGATCACTTCATGATTAAAACGACGGCAACCACGACAAACAGAATCACCAAATACCGTTGAACAACGACCAGCGCATGGCGTTAAGGTGGGTATCCGACGTTCGTTACTCAAAATTTACTCCTTACATCAACGATGTGACACACTTTTTTGGCACGAAATAATCATTTCGCAATACTATATATGGTATATAAAATATTTTAAAGCACTATATTTAGTATAAAAACCCATATTTTTTTCAGGGAATAAAAAAACACTACAAAGACTAGGGTTTTCTCGCATATTCATGTAAATCACGCTAAAATATGCGCCTTAAATTTTATTCTATCTTAAATATTTGGAGTACTCCATGAACGCTACTGTAGAACAGCTTGCACCTGTAGAACAGCAAGCGACCTCTGGTTGGGTTGTTGCAGCACTTTATCAATTCAAAGAAGTTCAAGATCCTGCTGATCTTCAACAACGTCTTTTAGACTTGGTAAAAACCATCAACCTTTGCGGTACTCTTATTATTGCAGGTGAAGGAATTAACGGAACTGTTGCTGGCGATCGTCAAGCGATTGATGTCATTCATCAATTCTTATTGAATCAAGGCTTTAATAGCATGGAATATAAAGAATCACATAGTGATGAAAAGCCATTCCGTAAAATGAAGATTAAGCTAAAGAACGAAATCGTAACTTTAGGTGTAGAGGTAAAACCTCGTGATCTTGTTGGACATTATCTTGATCCAAAACAATGGAACGAACTGATTGCGCGTGATGACGTGATTTTGATTGATACACGTAATGATTATGAATATAAAGCGGGTACTTTTAAAGGCGCGATTGATCCTAAAACAGAAACCTTTCGTGAATTTCCAGAATACGTAAAAAAAGAACTTGAACAGCATAAAGATAAGAAAATTGCGATGTTCTGTACAGGCGGTATTCGTTGTGAAAAATCAACATCGCTACTGCTTCAAGAAGGTTTTAACGAGGTGTATCACCTTAAAGGCGGTATTTTAAAATACCTTGAAGAAACCCCTCCTGATGAAAGTATGTGGGAAGGTGAATGTTTCGTATTTGATGGTCGTACTGCGGTGACGCATGGTATGGAAGAAGGCGAAAATATTAAATGTCATGCATGTGGTTGGCCACTTGTTCCCGAAGAAGCTGATTTACCAAGTTATGAACATGGTGTTTCTTGCAAATATTGTATTGATAAAACATCTGAGAAACAAAAAGAAGGTTTCCGTATGCGTCAATCACAAATTACTGCTGCAAAACGCAAACGTCTTTAGGGGCTGTTAGCATTTCATAAATGGCTTACGTTGTAGGTTAAAATTGAGCATGAGACGTATACGTCGTAAAGCATGAATGGAGAATAGCGAGACTATTTTCGAGTTTCATAACGAATGCTGAGATAATTTTAACCACAACCCTGAGCAAGAACAAAGCACTGCGATGTTTGCAGCGCAAGGCGCAGCGGGGGACTAGCGTGTTTTTTGTCGCTTCGTCGTTACGAACTACTCATTTAGAATGACTAAATTTCATATTTCGTGCCTAGTATCGCCTAAAAAACACGTGTAGTCGCAAACATAGACGAATTGTCAACAGACCCTAACCTTTATCAATTTTAAAATGCTTCACTCAACCGCAGCTTATTGACTGCGGTTTTTATTTAGATATTTTAACAACACAACAAATTCTCACTATATTTTGATAAATGAAAACCATACCATGTTCATAACGCCCTATTTTTATATATAAAATGACTGATTGGATTATTTCGATCATGGAGCAACTTGGTTACTTCGGTATTGCTCTTTTGATGTTTTTAGACAATGTTTTCCCGCCGATTCCCTCAGAAGTGATTATGCCATCAGCTGGGTTTGCTGCATCTAAAGGTCAATTATTATTATCGGGTGTAATTATCGCAGGAAGCTTCGGTTCACTGCTTGCTGCCGCGTTGTTGTATTGGGTGGGTCGAAAAATCCCAAATCAAAGCATTTTTAATTGGGTTGACCGCTACGGTAAATACCTTTTTATCAAATCTGAAGATGTCAAAAAAGCTTTAGATTGGTTTGAAAAATATGGACATCGCGTGGTTTTCTTTGGGCGAATGGTTCCCGCAGTTCGTTCTTTGATTAGTATCCCTGCAGGCATGAGTCATATGCCCTTTTGGAAATTTATGCTCTATAGCAGCGTAGGGACAATCATCTGGACCACTTTTCTTGCATGTGTCGGTTATTATTTTGGAAACAATATAGAACTCATGCAACAAATTTTTAGTCGTGTGGGCTATGTGATCATTGTCATTGTATTAATTTTAGTTGCTTATTTTTTCTATAAAAAATCAAAAGCACGCTAAAAATTATTGTGCACCCAGTATTCAGTTAAAACACACTATTTGTGTGCATTGAGTCGAGCAGACAAATTTGTGTTTGCTTGGCCGAGCTCTGTGTTCTTAACATTAGCCCTTAAGATTAGCTGTCTGACAAATAATCAACGAATTCCAAGAATAACTACAAAGACATTAGAGCTTTCATAAATCAAAATAATCATGCGGAATGAATCATATTGCTATTAAAAGTTCCTTCTCCCTTTGGAAAAGACTAAGACGAGAGCGGCTATATGTTGATTTATGGGTTTTAATAGGATTTATAAAAAAGCCTATTGTTTATATTTTCTTATACTCCCCGTTTCACCAATGCCGACCAATTGAAACACGATCACCATATATAAATAGCATCACTGTATAAAAAACAGTCAATCGTAATCAATACACCACAGCGATCGTAAAAATTCACCACACATTCGATGTGACCAAAACTTCCGAGCGATTGAGAAATTTGAGTGAATTCAACGGCAAGCACCATACATTCCAAAAAATCATGCATTTCATCAAAATATTATCGCTTTAAACCAATACAAATATATGAAAAATATAAAAATAATTAAAACGGTGTAAAAAAGGATACATGAGTGAATGAAATGATTGCTGTGATTTTAATCACCTGCTTGGCAGTAATAAGTCCTGGCGCTGATTTTGCTATCGTGACACGAAACAGTTATTTATATGGTCGAAATATTGGATTAAGCACTGCTTTAGGTATTGCCTGTGGTGTTTGGGTACATGTGGGTTATAGCCTACTTGGCCTGGGTTTTTTAAAAAATCATATGCCCTATCTTTTACAAACAATTCAATATATTGGCGCTGCTTATTTAATTTATCTTGGCTATAAAACATTCACGCAGGCAAAAATAAAACTGGATGAAATTGGTGTTGGTATCAGTAGTTGGCAAGCGTTTAAACATGGTTTTTTAACCAATAGCCTAAATCCCAAAACAACTTTATTTGTAATCAGTTTATTCGCTCAGTTGATGACTTCTACAGGAAATTCGACCATTCAGCTTTTTGCTTATGGTGCGTTTATTTCGTTGAGTCATTTGGTTTGGTTTGGCTTGATTGCCTTATTTTGTGCACATCCCCGCATACGAAATAAAATTTTAGATCGCCAAGTGGTGATCAATCGTGTGATTGGCCTTTTACTGTTTATTTTAGGTTGTAGCCTATTATTTGCACGGTTTTAACTATTGGCGTAAATCACCAACAAAAAAAAGCATGCCACTTTTCAGTGAGCATGCTTTTTTTATACGCGCAAATTAATTTGGTGTGTGGTACATCAAATAAATTTCATTTAGATTTTCAGGAATTTCTTCAGCAATCTCGTCCATTAACTGGCCGTTGCGGCGGAAAGATTCCATTTGAGGATCTTCATCATCAATACCACTGAACACCATCATTGGTAGTGTGAGATCAACAACTTGATCTTCATATTCTGGTGCAAACCAAGCTTCTTCATTCAGGAACATTGCATCGACAAAGCCAACACTCCAGTCGCCTAAGCTTGATTCAACATCAGCTTCTTCAATTTCAAAAGGAAATGTAATTCCTTCTTCATTGGCTAAGTTTTGACGAATCGCTTCAAGCCATGCTTTGATTTGTACAATGATTTCTGCTGGAACTTTCTTTTGATTATTATCAAATAGCTCATCAAGCCATTTATCAAAAGTAGGACCAACCGCAATTGCGCATAAGAAACCATGAGTCGCTGCGAAATCTAGACCAAATTCATTTTGGTCACCATCTAGATAATCACTCAGTAGGTCTAAATCTAAAGCACTCATTTTGTTTCCAGTAAATTTGTATCAGATTTAAGCATAGCATTTTCCCACGCCATGCCCAATGAATTTTTAATCTTCGTCATCAAAATCATCGTCATCATCAATGTCATAATCAAAATCTTTTAAATCTTTTTCTAAACGACGTTGAGCAAGTAAATCATCGATCAAACGTCGCTTTTCTAAAGATTCTTTGGCGCTAATTTTGCTTGATGACTCATCGAAACTAACATCATCATCACCGTAGTTATCATCTAGTTCAAAATCTGTAGAAGACACTAAAACTACCTCATAATGAAAAAAAGTGAATGGGTCTAGGCGCTATTTATCTGTCTTCAGAAAACTTGTCAAGTTTTTTCCGTTTTTTTTACATTTAAATGCGAATTTGGGCTTTTTTCGAGCCCTATTTTATGTAATGATATAATCCACCCTGCGTCTTACTATTTTATGACATTTTCTGAATAGAAATCGCACGGGATGATCTTGAAAATAACAATTTCACCCCCACCTATTTGATTGAATTTAAATTCTGAATATTTTATCGGACAGTTTTATGCTGATTTCTTCCGATGGAATATGCGAGCTATTCAAAGATATATTTTATCAGATTGTGCGATTACGCACGGTTTTTCATTGCCACAGATTCAACGAGAAGAGAGTAAAGATGAGCGAAATGCATTCCCCTACTTCCCAAGTAGCGGCTCTTATTAGCCGAGGCAAAGAACAAGGTTACTTAACCTACGCTGAGGTTAACGATCATCTCCCAGACTCGATCACCGAAAGCGAACAGATTGAAGACATTATCCAAATGCTTCAAGACGTTGGTATTCCAGTTCATGAACGTGCACCTGAAACTGACGATGCAATGTTCGAAGGGAATAGCGAAGCTGGCGATGAAGTTGCAGAAGAAGAAGCTGCTGCAGTACTTGCCTCTGTAGAAAATGAGCCAGGTCGTACCACTGACCCAGTACGTATGTATATGCGTGAAATGGGTACCGTTGAACTTTTAACACGTGAAGGCGAAATTAGTATTGCCAAACGTATTGAAGAAGGTATTCGTGACGTTTTACATTCAATTGCTTACTGGCCAAATGCTGTAGAAGTTGTTTTACAAGAATATAAAGATTATGAAACTGGCGAACGTCGCCTTGCCGATATTTTATCAGGCTATTTAGATCCTGAATCTGACGAAGTGATTCCAGAAGTTTTAGAAGACGAAGCTGAAGTTATCGTTGAAGAAGAAGATACTTCTGCAAAACCGACTAAAGAAGTGAAGTTGGATGATGAAGACGAAGAAGAAGAGTCTGAAAGTGATGACGATTCTGAAGGTGAATCTGGTCCAGATCCTGAAATTGCGAAAGCGCGTTTTGAAGAGCTAGAAGCAGTTTGGAACAGTGCAAAAGTCGCAATTGCGCAACATGGCCGTAACAGTACTCAAGGTACTGAGGCAATGGAAGCACTGGCAACTGTGTTTATGATGTTTAAATTTACACCGCGTTTATTTGACATCATTTCAGAAATGATTCGTGGCACGCACGAACAAATTCGTACCTCTGAACGTGAAGTGATGCGTTATGCAGTTCGTCGTGGTCGTATGGATCGTACACAATTCCGTACATCATTCCCAGGTCAAGAATCAAATCCTGCTTGGTTAGATGAACAAATTGCAAAAGCACCTGCTGAACTAAAAGGCTATTTAGAAAAAGTTCGTCCAGATGTATTGGCATTCCAACAAAAGATTGCTGATATTGAAAAAGACCTAGATCTAAACGTAAAAGAAATTAAAGACATTTCTAAACGTATGGCGATTGGTGAAGCCAAAGCTCGTCGTGCCAAGAAAGAAATGGTTGAAGCCAACTTACGTTTGGTAATTTCAATTGCGAAAAAATACACAAACCGTGGTTTACAATTCTTGGATTTAATTCAAGAAGGTAACATTGGTTTGATGAAAGCGGTAGACAAGTTTGAATACCGTCGTGGTTATAAGTTCTCGACCTATGCAACATGGTGGATTCGTCAGGCGATTACGCGTTCAATCGCGGACCAAGCACGTACGATTCGTATCCCTGTACATATGATCGAAACGATTAACAAGATCAACCGTGTATCTCGCCAATTACTTCAAGAAATGGGTCGTGAACCGACTCCTGAAGAATTAGGTGAACGTCTAGAAATGGACGAAGTTAAAGTGCGTAAGGTGCTTAAGATTGCTAAAGAGCCAATTTCTATGGAAACGCCAATCGGTGATGATGAAGATTCTCATCTTGGTGATTTCATTGAAGATAGCAACATCACTTCTCCAGTAGATGCTGCGACTTCAGAAGGCTTAAAAGAAGCAACACGTGAAGTACTTGAAAACTTAACTGAACGTGAAGCGAAAGTCTTAAAAATGCGTTTTGGTATCGACATGCCGACTGACCACACTTTGGAAGAAGTAGGTAAACAGTTTGATGTAACCCGTGAACGTATTCGTCAGATTGAAGCCAAAGCTTTACGTAAACTTCGTCATCCTTCTCGTTCAGAACATTTACGTTCGTTCCTTGAAAATGACTAAGTTGAATTTGTTCAATCTATGAATACTTTCGGGACTTGAAAATCAATCGAGTAACCCCATTAAGTATTTAAGAGAAATACAATGCCTGCACTTATGCAGGCATTGTTGATAAATTAGAGGTGAAAAAATGTTAGACCGCACTCCATCTCGCGAATTACAAGAAGATCTTTGGGTTTTTCCAATGGATTACCCAATTAAATTGATTGGTAATGCGGGTGAAGAATTACGTGGTGCTGTAGTTGAAATTTTGGTAAAACATTTCCCTGAATTTAATGAAGCGACACTTGTTGTACAACCATCACGTACTGGTAAATATCATTCGATTACGGCTCAATTACGTTTTGAAGAGCTTGAGCAAGTGCATGCCTTGTATGCTGACCTTGCTGCTTGCGAACATATTCGTACTGCCTTGTAATGCTGAAATGAATTAAAAACACGCCACAATGGCGTGTTTTTTTGCACCCTGATTTTATCGGGGAATATGCCCTGCTGGCTTATTTGCAAATGATCAGCAATTGCTTTCACTTTTCCAAACTAAATTTCTTTATAATTAAAGCGATTTCTATATTTTAAGGGCACTTGTCTGTGAACGATGCTGTTCTAAAACCACATCTGATTATTCGTCAATATCAAGACTTAACGCCTTATGCCGAGCGTTTTCAGGAAATGAAATCTTTTACTGAACAACGTGATGAAAATTCTCCAGATCAACTTTGGATCTTGCAACATCCTGACGTACTAACTCAGGGGCAAGCCGGCAAACCTGAACATATTTTAATGCACAGTGATATCCCTGTTGTTCAATCAGATCGTGGTGGACAAGTTACCTGGCATGGTCCTGGTCAAATGGTGATTTATTTCATGTTTGATTTAAATCGCTTGAAATGGAATGTGCGTACATTGGTCACTTATGCAGAGAACTTAATGATCAATCTGCTCAAGAAATATGATGTCGATGCCTATGCCAAAGCTGATGCACCAGGTGTTTATGTCAACGAACGTAAAATTGGTTCACTGGGCTTTAAAATTCGCAGAGGTCGTAGTTATCACGGTTTAGCATTAAATGTTGATTGTAACTTAGATGGCTTCCATACCATTAACCCATGTGGTTATGCAGGTTTAGAAATGGTCCGTGTCTGTGATTTGATTAAAAATTATCCTGATTACAAGCAACTATCAAAAGATGTGATTGAGTATTTTCAACAGAGTGGTTACTTTAGTGATATTGAAGTCATCGACAAAAAATCAAATGACCATGAAGTCATTCACAAATAAATCGCTTTATTTTTATCTGAAAACAAATTAGAGTAATTACTCTAAAACAAAAGTACAATTTTATATAAGGGACTAACGAGTGATTTCAAGTAAATCTATCAAACCCGCTTTAGAACAAGCCTATGTCAAACTCATGATGGATGTGATTGGCAGAGGTTTGGTCATGGCGAGTCAAGTTGATGATGAAATTAAACATGAAGTATCTGTACTCCCTGTTGGTTTTACATTATCGATGAAAGTTTTTCCAAACGGCGCTTCATTTATTGCCAGAGTCAATCAGAACAAGCAGCTTGAACTGGTTAAATCTTTAGACGCTAAGCCTGATCTATCGATTATTTTCAAACATGTTCATCATGCTTTTTTAGTCTTTTCATTTCAGGAAAGTACAGCTCAAGCTTTTGCAAATGACCGTATGATCGCAGATGGAGATGTGGCACACGCCATCCGTTTAGTGCGTTGTCTGAATAAAATGGAAGCATTAATTTTACCTAAACTGGTTGCTGAACTCGCGGTAAAAGAATATCCATCAGAATTAAGCTTAAAAGAAAAATTAGCGGGCGCTGCAAATATCTACCTTAAAGTTGCCCAATCATATTTAAAAGGGAGTGCTTAACACATGGCTAAACCATATTACGAATTTTTCTGTCCTGTAAAAGTGATCGCTGGTCATGCTGCACTCGAACATATTCCTTTCGAACTTGCATCATTAGGCGCTAAACGCCCAATGATCATCACCGATAAAGGTGTGCGTGCCAATCACCTTTTAGCACCTATTGAAGCTGCATTTGAATCTACTGATATTGAAATTGGCATTATTTTCGATGATGTTCCACCTGATTCAAGCCTTGAAACAGTTCGTGCTGCAGCACAAGCGTATCGTGAAAATAACTGTGATGCGATTATTGCTGTGGGTGGTGGCTCAGTTATTGATACCTCTAAAACAGCCAATATTTTAGTCTCTGAGGGTGGCGATGATTTACTTAAGTATTCAGGTGCACACAACCTCCCTCGCCCACTTAAACCTTTTTTTGTGATTCCTACCACGTCTGGTACAGGCTCAGAAGTGACCTTGGCTGCGGTCGTATCTGACAATCAAAAAAATGTAAAAATGGCATTTGCCTCAAATTACTTAATGCCGCATGCGGCGATTCTCGATCCGCGTATGACCCAAACATTGCCACCACATCTGACAGCAATGACAGCGATGGATGCCATGACACATGCTGTAGAAGCCTATACCTGTATCGCAGCAAATCCAATTTCCGATGCTTATGCAACTGCTGCCATCAAAAAGATCAGTACAAGTTTATTTGATGTACTTGACCATCCTAGTGATGCAACAGGTCGCTTAGAACTTGCTCAAGCCTCAACAATGGCTGGTATTGCATTTTCTAACTCGATGGTTGGTATTGTACATTCTCTTGGTCATGCTTTAGGTGCAGTAGCGCATTTGCCTCATGGCTTATGTATGAATCTCTTTCTTCCTTATGTTTTGGAATACAACAAGGAAGTGAATGGTGACAAGATTGCCGATCTATTATTGCCACTTGCTGGTGCTGATATTTACGCACAGACCCCTGCAAACCAGCGTGCGGATAAGGCCATAGAGACGTTAAATACCATGCGTGATCGTGTCTATCATTTGACTAAGCTTCCACGTACCTTGAGTGAAACAGGTAAAGTTACTCAAGCACAGCTGGATGAAGTTGCCGAAAAAGCGCTCAATGACGGCTCAATCATTTTCAATCCGAAAGAAGCAACCTTTAAAGATTTAAAGTCAATCTTAGAAAAAGCTTGGTAATTGTCTAAAATTGCGACAATATAGAGGGAGCTATTGGCACTAAGTCTATGTTTGCAGTGATGTAGTCTACAGATGAAATGTTGACAGCCCCCGATAGTAAATAGCCTGATGTTTATCTAAACATCGGGCTTTTATCTTGCAGAATGGGCAGTCACTTATTTTTTGATCAAGATGGCACGTTTTCTGCTAAAAAAGCCAACAAAGTTACTGACAAATGTGACCTTTTAGAGTAGATTGGCGCACTTTTGTTTTATTCTTAGGGGGGATCGTTCGTCTCAAACGATCCTTATAAATATGACTGATCCTTGATCAACGATTAAGAGGATAACGCCGTTGACAGATATCTCTGGGACTCAATCCACAGCAAAACTGAAAAAAAATCTTGTGCTGTGGCATATTATCATTATTGGTCTAGCGTATATTCAGCCACTTACCTTATTTGATACCTTTGGTTTAGTGTCAGACGGAAGCCATGGACATGTTCCAACTTCTTATATTTTTGCGCTTGTTGCCATTCTCCTGACCTCTATCAGTTATGGTCATATGATCAAGCGCTACCCTTCGTCAGGGTCTGCTTATACCTATGCGCAAAAATCGATTCACCCGAATGTCGGCTTTATGGTTGGCTGGTCTTCTTGGTTAGATTATTTATTATCTCCACTCGTCAACATCATTTTGGCTGATATTTACTTAAGAGCCTTATTCCCAGATGTGAATAACTGGATCTGGGTCATTGCACTGACGGCAATTATGACTGTGATCAACTTGTTTGGTTCACGTTTTGTTGCTCGATTTAACAGTACCATTGTAGTGGTGCAACTTGCGATCATCTTCTACTTTGTTTATGAAGTTTACTTACTGTTAACTCAGGGTATTTACGCAGATGGCACCTTAAACCCAGATAAAGCTGAATTATGGTCACTTGCTCCATTCTGGAGTGAAATGACGGCAATTGGTGCGTTAATCGGTGGTGCAACGATTCTTTGTTTCTCTTTCACAGGTTTTGATGCGTTATCATCCCTTGCAGAAGAAACCAAAGATGCTGAAAAAACCTTACCAAAAGCAATTTTCTCTACAGCGTTGATCGCGGGTATTATCTTTATTTTTAGTACCTATTTTATTCAGCTATTTTTCCCAAGTAATGCCAATCTTTACTTTAATCCGCTGGATGAATCTCAACCTGTGATGCTTGAAGCACTTGGCAATGCAACCATTCTAACGGCAATTACAGGCATCGCATTTAAAAAGTTAGTATTGTATTTTGCGGTCATTGCTGTACTGGCTTCTGGTATTTCTGCACACGCTGGGGTATCCCGTTTGATGTATGTAATGGGTCGTGATGGCGTCATTAACAAAAAGATTTTTGGTCATATTAGTCCAAAATTACATACCCCGACTTATAATATTTTGATTGTCGGTGTTGTTGCGTTATCAGCAGGTTTTCTTGACCTTGAACATATTGTCAACTTAATTAGCTTTGGTGCTTTAACTGCCTTTAGTTTTGTGAATTTCTCCGTGATTTCACGTTACGCCTTACGCGATGGCAGAACAAAATCACTGAAAGAAATCATCAATTATGTGGTGATTCCATCTCTTGGTTTTGCCAGCGTGTTCTTGATGTGGTTAGAAATTGATGAAATGGCATTAAAACTCGGGCTTGCATGGGCTGTATTAGGTGTTGCCTATTTAGCCTATAAAACTCGTGGTTTCCGCTACCCTGCACCACAACATAATGAACATGAATAATTGATTATTGCATGTGTGATTAAATAAGAAAGGCGCTTTATGCGCCTTTCTTATTTTAGTCATATCAACTGCAATTATGCTGCAATAAATTTTTCCGTAATCACTTTGATTCGTTTTGCATATTGTTTTGCAGTCTCTAAATCACCGCTTGGAATCTCATCTGTACTGGCATCAGCAGGTGATTGAACCAATAAGCCGACAGAACCACCTAAGCTGTTCACATCCTGACGTGTGGCGCTTTTGGTGTTTGATGGTGCCAAACCAAGACTGACCCAAATACCACCATGTTGTGAAGCCAAGGTATGTAAAGAAATTAATGTGACTTGCTTATCACCATTTAAACTTGCACTGTTGGTAAAACCACCGAAAACCTTGTCTGCCCATGCACGAGTAAACCAACGCTTAGAAGATGCATCTGCAAATTTTTTAAATTGCCAAGGCACACCGCCCATGTAAGTTGGCGCACCAAATACGATTGCATCTGCGGCATCTAAAGTGTCCCAATCCTGATCTTGAATATTGCCCTCTTGATCCACTTCGATGAGCGTTGCCTGAATTTCATTGGCAAAAGTTTCTGCAATGACTTTGGTATGGCCATAACCTGAATGATAAACAACAGCGATTTTTGACATGATAAGTCCTCTGATCTAGATGATAGGTATATTAATGTTTGATATAACTTGGAGGGGTTGCAGTTAGACCTTGTTTGAGTTGTTGGGTAGATTCCCCAACCAACACTTCAAAGGCATTTTGTTGAATTCCATCAAATACGTGTTGCGCCACTGTATGTGGTGAAATTTTGGCAATATGGAGTGACTGGGTTAAATCTGTGTCGATAAAACCGACATGTACCCCCATCACATGAACATTGGCTTTAGCTAACCATTGCCGAGTTGAATTGGTAAATGACCATGCTGCCGCTTTAGAAATCGCATAACTGGCTAGCATCGTACTGGGTTCCCAAGACACATCCGATAAAATATTGACGATATAACTTTCAGCATGGCTTGCTAAAATTGGAGAGAATTGCTGAGTCGTATTGATCACACCATAAAGATTGGTGTCTAAAACCGTCCGTGTCACTGCTGCAATATTTGCGTCTACAGGACTTGCATTTAAGCGTGCAATACCTGCATTGTTGATTAATATATTGACATCACCACATTCTGCAACAGCTTTTTGAATAGATACGGGATCTGTAACATCTACAACAATCGGAATAATACCCTGTTGATTAAAATCTTGAAGATTACGCATTCCTGCATAAACTTTCTTGGCGCCACGTTGTATCGCTTGCTGGGCAAGTGCTAAACCTAGACCACGATTTGCACCCGTAATAAAAACGACCGCATCTGTTATTTTCATTAAAACCACGCTCATAAATATAAAAGGGTCGATCAATGCTATCAATCAGCATAAGTTGTGTTGACCTGATTAATTTATGATATACTTTTGAAATCTAGTATCAATTAGTTACTACATGGTAACTGGTCATTTCTTGGTTATAACTTTCCAAATTGAGGTATAGATTGATGACTAATGCATTCAATTTTAATATTTTTCATCCAAACTGCCCGGCAAGATCTTTTTTTGAAAAATTTGCAGATAAGTGGGTTTTGATGATTATTTATCGACTTCATCAGCACTCTCAACACTTCAATGAACTGAAAAAAAACTTAACAGGCATCTCACCTAAAGTGCTTTCTCAGAAATTAAAAATTCTGGAAAGAGATGGATTTATCACCCGTACAATTCATGAGAACAATGTGATTCGTGTTGAATATGCATTAACCTCTCTAGGCTTTGAGTTTGCTCAAACTGCTTTATCATTTAAGCTCTGGGCTGAAGGCAATGTGCAACATGTCATTCGTGCTCAAAAACAATTTGATGCCATTCAAGCAAAAAATGAGCCAGCACTGTTGCAGGAAGCCTAAACCTTAACACTCTAAATATGTCTTATACTCAGCTCGCTATGTTGTAAGCATGATATAAACTCAGCATCATTTGAATAAAACATTGCAAAGGGAAAAAATAATGAAAATTCCACTGCTCTTTATCCTAGCAATCCTCAGCCATAGTGCGTTTGCGTCCTATGAAAACTCTTGTGATTTAGAGGTTAAACTTTTAGAAAACACGTCTACACGTACGCTATATATCAATAAAGATGGCTTAGGTGAAATTGAGGAAACAACACTCAACATAAAAGGTGTTGTAAAAAAAGCGCAAGCCGCTGGCCGAGCAGATAGTGGTTGTCAACACTATATCGGCAAAGTCTTAGAAGAAAATTTAAGAGATTTCCCAAATCGCTCTGAATTTAAAAAAGGACAAAAAATTAAACTGAATATCTTAATCACAGATTATAAAGGTATACCAAAATCTGAAACGGTGACCTATTTAGGACCAGATAAATAATTAATCAGCTCTGCTATGAAATCAATCCAATACATGCTGTGATCCTTTGCACAAAGACACTTTGATACAATTTAAGCAGCAAAGAGTCATTACCTTTGCATGAATCATCAATTCCAATGCTATAAATACAATGTACACTCAACTAAAAATTTTACCTGATGCAATACACATAACATCTTATAAATAAAACATGTTAAATGGGAAAAAATAATGAAAATACCATTCCTCTTTATCCTAACCCTATACAGCCATCAAGCGTTTGCTTCTTATGAAAACTCTTGTGATTTGGTGGTGAAGCTTTTAGAGAATATGACTATAGAGACCTTAGCTGTTGCTAGAAGTGATGGACTCTCACACAAGGGTCATATCCATCTTATCTCTTTTAAAGGCCTTGTAAAAAAAGCACAGGTTTCTCATCGAGCTGATACAGGCTGTCAACACTATTTAGGAACAGTGTTAGAAGATAAGATCATCTCAGACATTCGCTACACAGCGAAGAAAGGACAAAAAATTAAAATAAATATTCGGATTAGGGATTTTAAAGGCAAATCCCAATCGGATGAAATCGTTTATTCAAGTCAAATTTCCTTGATCCGTCCAAAAAGGCAATCATAAATGAATATGAATAAAAACCCATCTATTACGATGGGTCATGATTTTTATTTTAATTCTTTAAACCCTTGCTGACGCCATGCTTCATATAGAATCACTGCAGTGGCATTCGATAAATTCAGACTACGTGAATTCGGTGCCATAGGTAAACGAATCCAATGCGCCTGAGGGAACATGATACGAACATCTTCTGGTAAACCACGTGTTTCTGGCCCCATCAATAAAACCACAGGTCGGTTTAAATCTGAGGTATGTGGTGTTTCAGTACCTTTGGTGGTTAAAGGATAAATCGCATCAAGATCAATTCCCTGACCTTTTAAATGAGCCAAACACTCAGCAAAGTTTTCCCAAACTTTCATATGTGCCCATTCATGATAATCCAATCCTGCACGACGCAACTTCTTATCATCCAGTTCAAAACCTAAAGGCTTGACTAAATGTAATTGTGCACCTGTATTGGCACATAAACGAATGATATTCCCTGTATTTGCAGGAATTTCAGGCTCGTATAAAACAACATGAATCACGGGAGATCTCTACTTATCAGAATACAACCTAAGTCCTTTAAAAAAGACCATGTCTGTTTTTTAAAGAAAAATTTAGGCAGATATTATTGCCACTGTAACTGTTCGCGTAAACTCACTACTTCACCAATAATAGTTAAAGTAGGCGCTTGAATATGGTTTTCTTCCACTTTTGATGCAATGTCTGCCAAAGTTCCAACCACCACCTTCTGATCCGGGGTTGTCCCTTTGGAAATCAAAGCCACTGGCATATTTGGACGTTGACCATGTGATATTAGATTTTCACAAATTTTTTCTAGCCCTACCAAGCCCATATATAAAACCAATGTCTGATTTTCATAAACCAGCTCATTCCAAGGTAGCTCTGGTGAACCTTCTTTTAAATGTCCCGTCAAAAAACGGACGCTTTGTGCATAATCACGATGTGTAAGCGGAATCCCAGCATAAGCTGAGCACCCTGATGCGGCGGTAATGCCCGGAACAACTTGGAACATAATATTGGCTGCAAAAAGCTCTTGAATTTCTTCACCACCGCGACCAAATATAAACGGATCACCACCTTTTAGACGGCAGACACGTTTGCCTTCGGTGGCATATTTGACCAGTAATGCATTAATCCCATCTTGTGGCACAGAATGATTTGAACGAGCTTTACCCACATAGATTTTTTCAGCATCACGACGACACAATTCTAAAATCGAGGGGGACACTAAGCGATCATAAATCACCACATCCGCTTGCTGCATCAATCTAAGTGCTTTTAAGGTTAACAGCTCTGGATCACCAGGCCCTGCACCAACCAAATAAACTTCACCTTTTGGTTTTTGCCATTTTGTCAAAGCTTGTTCAATTAGACGATCTGCCTCTATGAGATTGTCATTAAACACCTGCTCTTTTAAAGGGCTGGCATATAAATCTTCCCAAAAGATTCGACGTTCATCAGGATTAGTAATCTGTTCTTTAACTGCTTTACGCCATTTCCCAGAAAAATCAGCAAGTTTACCCATTCCATGTGGAATAGACGCTTCAAGCTGAGTACGAATCTGGCGAGATAAAACAGGAGAAGCACCATTGGTGGCAATTGAAACCACCAGTGGTGAACGATCAATGATCGCAGGCACCATAAAGCGACAATGTGGAGGATCATCAACACTGTTGACCAACACATTTAAATCTTCACAAGCTTCAAAAACAGCTTGATTGACCGCTTTATCATTGGTTGCAGCAATCACCAAACGATAGCTACTTAGGCTCATTTGAGGATCGAATTTATCTGCATGATATTGCCCATGAGTTGAATGGACAATATCTAAAAGGTTTTGCTCTATATCTGGTGCAACCACATGAATTACAGCACCTGCTTTTGCAAGTAATACTGCTTTGCGATAAGCAATATGCCCACCCCCCACAATCAGACAAGGTTGCCCTTGTAGTTTTAATGAAATTGGGAAAATTTCCACAGTGTTCCTCAAAAGTTCAAATCTGATTGTACTAAGCAATATTTATGCACAAAACTGAACCAAATATCGAGTTTTCGACATTTAATCGATAAATGTTGCACCAGCCATGTACGGGCGTAACACTTCTGGCACTTCAATAGAGCCATCGGCACGTTGGTAGTTTTCCATCACAGCCAATAAAGTACGACCTACAGCCAAGCCAGAACCATTCAAGGTATGTACCAGCTCAGTTTTCTTTTGGTCTGCACGATAACGCGCCATCATACGGCGTGCTTGGAAATCGCCCATATTTGAACAAGAAGAAATCTCACGATATGTATCTTGGCTTGGTACCCAAACTTCTAAATCATAAGTTTTACACGCACCAAAGCCCATATCGCCACCACATAAAACGATTTTACGATATGGTAAACCCAAAGCTTGTAAGATCCCTTCCGCATGACCTGTCAATGCTTCCAAAGCATCCATTGAATCTTCAGGCTTTACGATTTGAACCATTTCAACTTTGTCGAATTGGTGTTGACGGATTAAACCACGAGTGTCGCGACCATAAGAACCTGCCTCACTACGGAAACATGGCGTATGCGCAGCATATTTCAACGGTAAACGGTCAGCATCGATGATTTCATTACGGACAAAGTTCGTCACTGGAACTTCTGCAGTTGGAATCAAATAGTATTCTTTTTCGCCTTGTAATTTAAACAAATCTTCTTCAAATTTAGGCAGTTGACCTGTACCACGCAATGAGTCTGCATTGACAAGATAAGGTACATAAGCTTCGGTATAACCATTTTTCAAGGTATGGGTATCCAGCATAAATTGGGTCAATGCACGTTGTAAACGCGCCAATGGACCTTTCAATACACTGAAACGTGTACCCGTTAACTTGGTTGCCGTTTCAAACTCCAACCCACCCATCATTTCGCCAAGGTCAGTATGGTCTTTGATTTCGAAATCAAATTGGCGCGGTGTGCCCCATTTTAATACTTCAACATTATCACTTTCATCTTTCCCTTCTGGCACAGACTCATGTGGCATGTTTGGGATCGAGAGTAGTTTTGCTTCTAATTCAGCTTGAAGTTCATTCAATTCAACTTCAGCAGCTTTAATTTCATCACCAATCGCACCCATACGTGCCATGATTTCTGAAGCATCGCCACCAGATTTTTTGATTTGACCAACTTGTTTCGCACCCGAATTACGCTCTGCCTGTAAGTTTTCAGTTCTAGACTGAATTTCTTTACGGCGAGCTTCTAGTGATGCCCATTCTTCAACGTTGAGTTGTACACCACGTTTGGCTAAGGCTAAGTTTACAGCCTCGATATTATTTCTGATTAATTTCGGGTCGATCATAGTCAATCTAAAGGGTAAGAAAAAAACTGACTATAGTGTAAGCTCTTCACTGTAAAAAATACAGTGACAGAGCATTAGACATACATGAATTGTATGATTTGAAGACAATTAAGGTGTAACAGGTTTTTCTACAGTCGCTTCGACTTGAGGTAGACTTGGTAAATACTCAGCTTTAATCAAATCTTTTGCCACTTGATACGGCAGCTTTAACTCAGGCATACCTTCTGCATAAGAGGTAAGTTCATATAATGGATAAACAAAAACCAGACCATTTACACCATAATAGTAGTTATCACTTAACTGCAATTTATCACGCGTAATATCTTTTTGAATCAACCAATTCGCATTGGCATCATAAAGCTGTTCAGCAACTTTTGCTTCCACGTTTGGTTTAAGAATATCGGTCAAGGCTAAGCGCTTTTGCGTGCTTAAATCGAATGTCACATATTCATTGTGATACATCCCATGAGCTGCACCTGCTGCATAGGTATAAGTCTGGATCACAAAAGTGGCTAAATTATTTTGTTGTGAAATAAAACGAACATAAATTGAATTTTGATTTAAACCTTTAGGTGAAGATTGTGCTTCACTTTCAGTTTGGGCATGATTTTGATCTTTCTCAAATGCGCCAGGTACATCTTTTTTAATACGATTTAGAAAATACTCATCTAGCCAAGGCACATTACTTTTAACAGTTTGCAAATCATATTGCGTACAACCATCTTCATCACAAAACTGTTTTTTTACCACATTGACGCGTTCAACCTTGGCTTGAATCAGCGGTATTTGCGCGTGTTGAGTCGTACTTGCAGCTTGTTCTGCTTGAGGTGCTGGCTTTTCTTGGCATGCGCTAACCATGAGCATACTGGATAAAAGAGATAAAAAAATCAGACCACTTTTAAAATTTACTTTCATTTCTATATCTTTAAAGCATATTTAGTAATAGCCCTATCATAAAACCAGAACCTTTAAATTAATATTCATAATTGTTAATTATTGAAATTTTGTTGTTTATGCCGATGTGCTAACTCTTTTATTCAAATTAGCGCCAACTTTGTCATTTTGATTGAAATCTACATTTATATGGGTCTCAACCCAATTACAATGAAACCCCAGTGGTATATGTATGCCTAAATCAATTTCAGCTTGTGGCTGAATTTCCAATCCATTTACTTTTAAAATAACAGCTTTGGCTGCTGCTCCCTCCACATGATGCAAATAGGCCATCAAATAACCATGCCCTTCTGCACTGTGTTCATGCTCAGCCACAAAAGTGACTTCACCAATTGCCCACTGTATACCAAAATCATAACTCACAGATGTTTGCATTTCTAAATCATGAATATATAAACAATTGAACAATGCAGTTTCAGCAAAACCCAAAGTATATAAATAGCGATATGGGACCCCAGTAAAACGCGCATCAATTTTCGGAAACTCTTGAATCCGAGAGTCGAGTACAGCTCTATGTAGCGTTTGTGAGCTTAAATCAATACGCCAACGTTCTAGCTGTGCATGTTGCAATTCATAAGCTGCGTGTTGGGAATGTTCAAAATCATCCTGATGTACCAAAACATCTAAAATAATTCTATTTTCATGATCACGAAAAGCATTTGCTGCATGAAAAACAAAACATGGTTCAAGCTCAATCCACTGAATCTGTTCAGCATTTGCATATTTAGGCAATATCCCAATGCGTGCTGGATGTTGTTTATTCCATTGATAGGGAACACTTGCGCCACGCAATAATCGAGTCATTGAAAAAGTAAGTGGAAAGTCAAAAACCAAAACTTCTTGTTGTGTAATGAGACAATCATGAATCATGGGACCATGTTGTAATAAAATTTGCGTTACATGAATTAAATCGCCATGTTGATCAATCACTTGGTAATAGGCATTTTTACGATCCAAGGCATCATAACTAATCGCATGTAAATGCCCTGTTTTAATATCTTTACGAGGATGTGCGGTAAACGGTAAATCAGCATCACTATTAAACAACTGATAACGTTCTGCATTTAACTCATCATCTAGGCAGATCGGAAACGCGCCAGCTTCAATCACCGCCCAAAGCTTTCCCGCATGCTTAAAAATATTGGTATTTACAACATCATGTGCACCACGGCGAAAGCCGCCTATTGCTGGTTGTTGTTTATATTGCTGCACCGTATCTGTGGCCAGCATACTGCTTTTAAAGCAGATTGCTTTACCCGCTTGTAATTTAAGCGCGTGAATCATTCCATGACCAAGATACCACTCAAATAATGTAGGCTTTTCTACTCCAATCGGATTTGAGCCAATTCTTAACAATAAGCCATTTAAATGATATGGGATAATTCCTGATATTTTTAAAGTGGTTGTGATGATTTCTTCAACTGGCTGGTAAAGCTTTTTGTGATAAAGATTGACTTCTTTATCACGACGATGCTGTCTTAAAAATCGCCCAATCATGCAGATTAACTTTTGTCTCAAAACATTCAAAAATGACTTTTGCGCAGTCATCTTTGGGTAATGTTTGAGTTTCAATTGTGTTTTGCGATACATATAGCATCTCAGTTTTTATATTCAAACCCTTGTTTGAGCATAGAATAATCTTGTATTGAAAGCTACCGTATTCCTTGAAAGACATCCATCCTTCGCCTGATCAACATGACTGAGTCTATTGCTGTGTTCTGTTTAATCGGCATAAAAAAGCAACCTTAGGGTTGCTCTTCTATTCAATCAAAGTCGTTTATTGATCAATAATGTCTGTGCCTTTAGGCGGCACAAAATTAAAGGTAGACGCAGGGATAGCGGCATTGACCTGTACATTGTTAAAACGCACAGTGGTTGTTTGACCTAAAGAATCTTGCAAGATCATTAAAGTCGGTGCATTTTTCGCCCCAAAACTGATCGTCAAACTTTGGAAAGCACCATCTTTTTGTTTTGGATACAAGGTATAGTAAGTTTTACCTGCATTTGGCTGAGTAATACGATAAGCCTTTTGAATTTGTTCTGTATTACCACTGAGTAGTAATGCTGGTGTATTGGCAACCTGCTCATCTAAACTTTGGCGTACAGCCTGCTGTAAGTCAGGATCGTAAATCCACACTGTACGACCTGCGGTCACAATAGTCTGTTTTGCGGGTGTAGTGGTTTCCCAATAGAATTTACCAGGACGTTCAACCTTCATTGTACCTTTAAAGGTTTGATTCATATGCTGAGCGGTCAAACCCTTTTTCTGTGCAACTTTACCTGTTTGAGTCGCTTTTGTGGTTTGCTCAAAATTTGCAGTGAAGCTTTTTACACCACTGAGTTGTTTAACCAGATTGGCAGTTGCTTGTTGCTCCGAAGCAGCAGTTGCTGCAAAAACTGTTGTGCTCATTACAGGTGCAAACAGCGCTGCACTTATAGCCACTGCACCCATCGTTTTACGAAGCATATTCATATGTTCACCTTTTCTATGTCTGTACCTCAATTAAAATATTCAAATAATATTTGGCACAGAATGTAATTTATTAGATTGCTTATCTTAAACCAAATTGAGTCAGTAATAATTGAGAAAATAAGAAGTTTTGTATTGTTATTGGTGCAATATGTTGAAAATTATTCATCATGATGAAGATGGGTTTTTCTTTAATAATAAAAAAAAGTGATAAAAAACCCGCAATAAAGCGGGCTTTTTTGCACTCTTAAAGCTTACGCTTCAACAGATACATAGCGACGGCCAAATTGACCTTTCACTTCAAATTTGATTACGCCGTCAGCAGTAGCAAATAAAGTATGGTCACGACCCATACCAACATTTGTACCAGCGTGGAATTCTGTACCACGTTGACGAACGATAATGTTACCAGCAGTCACAGCTTGACCACCGTACATTTTAACACCTAACATTTTAGGATTCGAATCACGACCGTTTTTGGTCGAACCACCGGCTTTTTTAGTTGCCATGTCTATATACTCCTAGTGATTAACCTGCGATCGTAGTAATTTTCAACTCGGTAAACCATTGACGGTGACCTTGTTGTTTACGGTAGTGCTTACGACGACGCATTTTAACAATACGAATTTTGTCATGACGACCGTGACCAACCACTTCTGCAGTTACTTTTGCGCCAGCTACAACTGGAGCACCGATTTGAATGCTTTCGCCATTCACAACCATTAATACATCATCAAATGTAATAGTCGCGCCAGTTTCAGCTTTCAACAATTCTACTTTAAGGGTTTCACCCTCAACAACACGGTGCTGTTTACCACCGCTTTGGATTACTGCGTACATAATGTACTCCAACTTACCCGTGTCGTCGTGCCGATAAAGGAATATATCGATCTTAAGACGAACGCCACTGGGGGTTATTCAAGGGCAAAGATTTTAAGTGATAATGAATTAAACAACAAGTCATTTCCAGCAAATATTATCATTGTATAGAAAATAATCTACATAAAACGGTTTTTTTAAGATTTCCCCTTTGATAATATGAATTTTTTTTTAAGATACAGCTAAAATTGAAATAGATTTTTAAAACAAATCCGCTACTATGTAGCTCAAAAGAATGATCGATTGAATGTTCAATGCTTTATTCATCTTTGGACAAAGAAAGAACAAATCATTAAGATTCAGGCACGATGTCTGCTTGCAAAAGCAACATTCAGACATGTTAATTGTTACACTAGCAACTTATAACGCATTTGCATGAGGCTCCCACCCGATGACCATCGACTTTAAGCAAGATATTCTCGCTCCAGTTGCAACCGACTTTGCTGCAATGGACAAGTTTATTAATGAAGGGATTACCTCAAAAGTTGCTTTAGTGATGGCCGTCAGTAAACATGTTGTTGAAGCTGGCGGTAAACGCATGCGTCCAATCATGTGCCTACTTGCAGCAAAAGCATGTGGTGCAACAGATCTACAGATGGACCCTTATCGCAAACTGGCAGCAATCATTGAAATGCTGCATACCGCAACATTGGTACATGATGATGTTGTAGATGAATCTGGTTTACGTCGTGGCCGTCCAACTGCAAACGCAACTTGGAACAACCAAACTGCTGTGTTGGTGGGTGATTTTCTGATTTCTCGAGCTTTTGATCTTCTGGTTGATCTCGACAATATGATCTTGCTCAAAGACTTTTCAACTGGCACTTGTGAAATTGCCGAAGGTGAAGTGTTACAGCTTCAAGCACAGCATCAGCCAGAAACGACTGAACAAACTTATTTAGATATTATTCACGGTAAAACTTCTCGTTTATTTGAGCTTGCAACTGAAGGTGCTGCCATCATTGCAGGGAAACCTGAGTATCGTGAACCATTACGTTTATTTGCAGGCCATTTTGGCAATGCCTTTCAAATTATTGATGATATTTTAGACTATACCTCTGATGCTGAAACATTAGGTAAAAATATTGGTGATGATTTAATGGAAGGTAAACCCACTTTACCTTTAATCTCTGCCTTAGCAAATACCCAGGGTCAAGAGCACGAGATTATCCGTAAAAGTATCGCAACTGGTGGAACAAGCGATTTAGATCGTGTGATTGAAATTGTTCAGACTTCAGGTGCTTTAGATTATTGTAGTCGCCGTGCCACAGAAGAAACTCAAGCTGCGATTCAAGCTTTGAATCATTTGCCTGAATCTGAGTATCGCCAGGCATTGTATAATTTAGCGCAACTTGCCTTACATCGAATTCAATAAAATTTAACAAGGCTTATGCATATACAATTTAATGATCTTTTCCTCCTTATGCAGGAACAACTTGATAGCATAAAAGTTGTTCCCAATCCTGATATATTAATTGAGTTAATCAATCGTATCAGACCCAGTGACAGCCACAATTTAGAAGAAAGTCAAAATAAATTTGATGCTTTAATTCAAGCACTGCTCACTACACCCAATGCATCTTCTGCATTTCAAGGTTACTTACTCAAGCTGGTAAACCACTATAAACAAGCAGGATTGTATGCAGATAGTGGAATTTTATCTTTAGACGGCTTCTGGAATCAGCTTGGGCAACGGATCGGTGCACATTTTCTACCTTTATTGACAGACGAATCAGATCTCAAAGATTTGGTTGGCAAAGTGTTTCACCAACGTAGTGATAAATATTGGCTAGAAAATATCAGTGAAAAGAAATGGGAGCAATTGTTCCGATTATTGAATCAAGGTCATCGTTATAAAAACGATAAATTGGGAATTAAACGCGATATTGTCAAAGCCATCACTGTGCTTTCCTATCGAATCAGTGGTATTGGCTTATATCCTGAATTTATCAATGCCTACCCCGAACTTCAAGAATATGAATCACCTTTTTTAGTTCAAAACCGTGAAATTGTTGAGTTTATAGAAGCGTATAAAAAACAACATCGTGATGAAGATGAGTTTGCTGTGGGTATTCCTCCCGATGCAGACCAAGCGTTGGTCATGATTGAACAATGTCGTGATGTGGTACAGAAAATCCGTCGGGCAATCAAACGGATTGGGGTGAGCTTAAGCCTGACTTATTTACTCTCGCTACTAGAACAATGTATTGATCGAATTGAACTCTTACTCAACCTTCTTGTAGAAGATGATCAGATTCGTTATCAACTCTGTGGTGAATTGCTTACTGACTTAGTCAATGCACACTATAGTGAAACCAGTGTGCGCGACTTACTTAAAACCAACAGTGAATTGATTGCACTACAAGTCACTGAAAATGCCAGTAAGACGGGCGAACATTATGTAAGTACTGATAAGAAAGGTTTCTTTGGCATGTATAAAGCAGCTGCAGGTGCAGGTGTGATTATTGCAACCATGGCAACCCTGAAAATACTGACTGCACGTTTAGTCCTTGCGCCTTTTTTGCATGCTTTTCTCTATAGTATGAATTATTCATTAGGTTTTATCCTGATCCATGTTTTACACTTTACTGTAGCAACCAAACAGCCTGCGATGACGGCGGCCGCACTTGCATCAACAGTTCAGCACCAAAAAGGTTCAAAAACAGCGCAAATTGCTGAACTTGCCGGACTGATTATTAATATTATTCGGACCCAGTTTATTGCAATTCTGGGAAATATTTCGATTGCGATTCCTACTGCCGCATTAATTACCTATCTATGGCAGCTGTCAATGCATGAACCACTTTTGACGCATGCTAAAGCCACAACCTTACTCGCCAGTCTAAATCCATTTACCTCATTGGCAATTCCACATGCAGCAATTGCGGGTGTTTGTTTATTTTTATCAGGATTAATCGCTGGATATTTTGATAATATGTCAGTCTATCGAAAAGTCGGTCCCCGCTTAAAAGCCCACATAAAATTGAAAAAAATGATGGGACAAGCCAGACTGGACAAGTTTGCAGACTATATAGAGCGAAACTTAGGCGCTTTAGCGGGTAATTTTATTTTTGGTATTATGCTTGGAAGTATGGGAACCATTGGCTTTATCTTAGGTTTACCTTTAGATATCCGCCATATTGCGTTTGCTTCTGCAAACTTTATTCAAGGCTTAATGACCATCAATGGTTCACCTGATATTGGTCTCATTATTGTGTCGTTCCTGGGCGTGTTGTGTATTGGTTTGACCAACTTGTTTGTCAGCTTCACCCTCACCATTATTGTGGCACTTCGTGCAAGACAAGTTCGTTTTTCGCAATGGAAACCATTGGCAAAACTCATATTTACCCATTTTTCTACTCGTCCGCTAGATTTCTTCTGGCCGCCAAAACAACCATTACAACTTGAAGATGAGGCAAACTCACAAAGCAAACTAAATCACTAAGCTTTTTGTTATTTTTTGTGCAAATTGTTAAATATTTCACAAAAAGAAATTAGTATAAATTACCTAAATTTACTCACTTGAAAAAAAGTGTACTGACTAGTACACTTCGGTTGATTAAATAAACTTAACGTACGCAATTTATATACTCTAGGTTATCTTATGCCTTATGTATTGCTCCTTATTGGCTGTATAGGTTTACTTATTGGGAGTGTTGGTTTAAACATTAACCAGATACAACAGTTTGATTTTTCAAGCGTTGTATGGATGAGCTCACACCGTTTAGAGGTCTTAAATGGTCTAGCACTCACCCTATCCTATCTGGGCGGCTTACCGTCAATGATCGTGATTGCAGGGCTATGTAATTTATATTTCATACGCCTAAAACAATATGCAAATGTGCTGATGATCAGTATTGGACTGCTCGGTGCTGCGGCAATTGGTTGGATACTCAAATATCTGGTCAATCGTCCTAGACCCGATGAAATCTACCAAATGGTGCAAACCTATGGTGCTTCATTTCCTAGTGCTCACAGTATTTATGCAGCGATTGTATGCTGTTCGATTATGTTTATATTTCAAAAGCATCGCCAAGTTAAATGGATTAGCTTGGGGGGCTTTTTATGGTTTCTAAGCATGGGGGGCTCTAGAATTTATCTAGGGGCACATTTCCCAACTGATGTACTCACTGGATGGGGTATAGGTGTCATATGGGCTGCAATTTTATGGCTTATACTGTCACGAGAAACGTTAAGACAGAACAAATTATTTTTAGATAAGAATCTAAACGAGGTGGAATAATGATGTCGGCAAAGCTTTGGGCTCCTGCCCTTACTGCTTGTGCTCTCGCAACAAGTATTGCACTTGTAGGCTGCAGCAAAGATCCTAAATCAGCACAACAAGCTGGTGGTGCTGCCCAAAAAATGCCGCCGACTGAAGTTGGTGTCATTGTTGCTCAGCCACAAAGCGTAGAACAAAGTGTTGAACTTTCTGGTCGTACTTCAGCGTATCAAATCTCTGATGTTCGCCCACAAACAAATGGCGTGATTTTAAAACGTTTGTTTACTGAAGGTAGTTTTGTTCGTGAAGGTCAACCTCTTTATGAGATTGACTCGAGCATCAATCGTGCAAACTTAGACAGTGCAAAAGCAGCTTTAGTACGTCAGCAAGCAAACTTAAATGCCTTGCAGGTTAAAGCAAATCGTTATCGTCAACTTGTCGGCATCAATGCTGTTTCTAAGCAAGAGTTTGATGATTTGCTTGCACAAATCAAACTTGCTGAAGCAGATATTGCAGCGTCAAATGCGGCTGTTAAAAATGCGCAAATTGACTTAGGTTATTCGACTGTTCGTTCACCTATTTCAGGTCAATCTGTTCGTTCTTCAGTCACTGCTGGTGCTTTGGTGACTGCAAACCAAGCCAATGCATTGGTTACGATTCAGCAACTTGACCCAATTTATGTAGACATCAGCCAATCAAGTGCTGAGTTATTACGTCTACGTCAACAGTTAAGCCAAGGTAGTATTGATCGTAGCAACAACACCAAAGTTCGTTTAAAACTTGAAGATGGTAGCTACTACGGTGTGGAAGGAAACCTTGCATTTTCTGATGCTAGTGTAGATCCAAGCACAGGTTCTGTGACTTTACGTGCAGTCTTCTCAAATCCTAATCATTTATTATTGCCGGGTATGTTTGCCAATGCGCAGATCGTACAAGGCGTAATTCCAAATGCTTACTTAGTTCCACAAGCAGCAATTACACGCACACCAACTGGCCAAGCAATCGCAATGCTTGTAAATGCAAAAGGTGTAGTTGAAAGCCGTCCTGTAACAACTGTAGGTGTTCAAGGTAAAGATTGGATCGTCACTCAAGGCCTAAATACTGGCGATAAAGTGATTGTTGATGGTATTGCCAAAGTAAAACCAGAACAAGCTGTGGTTGCTAAACCTTATCAGCCTCAAGCGGCTGCACCACAAGCAGGTGCTAAACCAGGTACAGCAGCACAACCTGTTCAACAAAATAAATCCAGTGAACAAAAAGCTACTTCAAATGCATAAGGGGTAGACGAATATGGCTCAATTTTTTATTCATCGCCCCATTTTTGCGTGGGTGATTGCACTGGTAATTATGTTGGCGGGTATTCTGACGCTAACAAAAATGCCTGTTGCTCAGTATCCAACAATTGCTCCTCCTGTAGTGACAATTGCTGCGACTTATCCTGGTGCTTCTGCACAAACTGTTGAGAACACCGTAACTCAGATCATTGAACAACAAATGAATGGTCTAGATGGTTTACGTTATATCTCATCAAACAGTGCGGGTAATGGTCAGGCATCAATTAACCTGAATTTTGAACAAGGTATTGATCCAGACATTGCACAGGTTCAAGTACAGAACAAATTACAGTCAGCGACAGCACTTTTACCTGAAGATGTACAACGTCAAGGCGTAAAAGTGACCAAATCTGGCGCGAGCTTTATGCAAGTACTTGCATTTTATTCGCCAGATGGCAGCCTTTCTGGCGCTGACATTAAAGACTATGTAAACTCAAATATTTCTGAACCACTGAGTCGTGTTGCAGGCGTAGGTGAAATTCAAGTCTTTGGTGGTCAATATGCAATGCGTATCTGGCTAGACCCAGCTAAAATGACCAGTTTGCAAGTTACACCAAGTGATATTGCTGCTGCCATTCGTGCACAAAACTCACAAGTGGCTGTAGGTCAATTGGGTGGTGCTCCAGCTGTACAAGGTCAGATCCTCAATGCGACTGTCAATGCGCAAAGCATGTTGCAAACACCTGAACAATTTAAAAACATCTTCCTAAAAAACACGTCTTCTGGTGCTCAAGTTCGTTTGGGTGATGTTGCACGCGTAGAATTAGGTTCAGACAGTTATCAATTCGATTCTAAATTTAATGGTAACCCTGCGGGCGGTGTAGCAATTAAATTGGCAACAGGTGCCAATGCACTTGATACAGCCGCTGCTGTAGAAAAACGCCTCACTGAATTGCGTAAAAACTACCCTGAAGGCTTAAAAGATAAAATTGCTTATGACACCACACCGTTTATTAAGCTTTCAATTGAAAGTGTGGTACATACGTTAATTGAAGCAATCGTTCTTGTATTCTTCGTGATGTTCTTGTTCTTACAGAACTGGCGTGCAACGATTATCCCAACAATGGCAGTTCCTGTAGTTGTACTTGGAACATTTGCAGTTATTAATATTTTTGGCTTCTCGATCAATACCTTAACCATGTTCGCCATGGTACTGGCGATTGGTCTATTGGTCGATGATGCCATCGTTGTGGTTGAGAACGTCGAACGGGTAATGCAAGAAGAACATGCCGGTCCAGTTGAAGCCACTGAAAAATCGATGAAACAAATTTCAGGTGCTTTGGTCGGTATTACCAGCGTATTGACTGCTGTATTTGTGCCAATGGCATTCTTTGGTGGTACTACGGGGGTAATTTACCGTCAGTTCTCGATCACGCTCGTTACAGCAATGGTTTTGTCTTTAATCGTTGCTTTAACTTTTACCCCAGCTCTTTGTGCAACATTGTTAAAACAGCATGATCCAAATCAAGAACCAAGCAATAACATTTTTGCGCGTTTCTTCCGTTGGTTTAACCGCAGTTTTGAAAAAGTAGCAGAGAAATACCAAGGTGGTGTCAATCGTATGACCCATCATAAGATATTCTCTGGTGCGATCTATATTGCTGTGATTGTTGCCTTAGTTGGACTATACAAAATGCTCCCCTCTTCTTTCTTACCAGAAGAAGACCAAGGCGTAGTTATGACGTTAGTTCAGCTACCACCAAGTGCCAGCCTTGAACGAACAGATAAAGTCATCACAACCATGACCGATTACTTCTTAAATAAGGAAAAAGCACATGTAGATACTATTTTTACAGTTTCTGGTTTCTCATTTACAGGTGTCGGGCAAAATGCTGGTTTAGCTTTTATTAAATTGAAAGACTGGAGTGAACGTACCACACCTGAATCACAAATTGGCGCCATTATTCAACGCGGTATGGCACTGAATATGATTGTAAAAGATGCATCATACATCATGCCATTGCAATTACCTGCAATGCCTGAATTAGGTGTTTCATCAGGGTTTGACATCCAATTAAAAGATGCCAGTGGTCAAGGTCACGATAAACTCATTGCTGCACGTAATGCTATTTTAGGTATGGCTTCTCAAGACAAACGTCTTGCAGGTGTTCGTCCAAATGGTCAAGAAGATACCCCTCAATATCAAATCAACATTGATCAAGCGCAAGCTGGTGCAATGGGAGTCAGTATTGCGGATATTAATTCGACCATGAGCATGGCGTGGGGTGGTTCTTATATCAATGACTTCGTTGACCGTGGTCGTGTGAAAAAAGTTTATGTTCAAGGCGAATCAAACGCTCGTATGATGCCTGAAGACTTAAACAAATGGTATGTACGTAACAATAGCGGCACCATGGTTCCATTCTCTGCATTTGCAACAGGTCAATGGACCTATGGTTCACCTCGTCTTGAGCGTTATAACGGTGTAGCTTCTGCGAACATTCAAGGTACTCCAGCACCGGGTGTAAGTTCGGGAGATGCGATGCTTGCCATGGAAGAAATTATTGGTAAGTTACCGTCTATGGGCTTAACAGGTTTCGACTATGAATGGACGGGTCTGTCTTTAGAAGAACGTGAATCTGGTAGTCAAACTGTTCCGCTTTTGATTCTTTCTTTACTTATTGTATTCCTTTGCCTTTCAGCTTTATATGAAAGTTGGTCTATCCCTGTTTCAGTATTGCTAGTCGTACCTTTAGGTGTTATTGGTGCATTTACTTTAACCTGGTTGGGCATGGTCATCAAAGGTGATCCTAACTTATCATTTAACATCTACTTCCAAGTCGCGATCGTTGCAGTCATCGGTTTGTCTGCAAAAAATGCAATTTTGATTGTAGAGTTTGCAAAAGAGTTGCAAGAACAAGGTGAAGAATTGTTTGAAGCGACATTGCATGCTGCAAAAATGCGTTTACGTCCAATTATCATGACAACCTTAGCGTTCGGTTTCGGTGTATTACCACTTGCTTTATCAAGCGGTGCTGGTGCCGGTAGCCAACACTCAGTCGGTTATGGTGTATTGGGTGGTGTAATTAGCTCAACACTTTTAGGTATCTTCTTTATTCCTGTGTTCTTCGTATGGATTCGTAGTATCTTTAAGTACAAACCTAAAAATCAAAATATTCAGGAGCATAAATCGTGATGCAAAAAGTATGGTCTATTTCAGGTCGTAGCATTGCGGTATCTGCACTTGCGCTTGCTTTGACAGCTTGTCAAAGCATGCGTGGCCCAGAACCCGTAGCTCAAGCGAACATACCAACTGGTTATATTCAAAATAACGGTGGTACATCTATTGCTGAACAAGGTTATAAAGAGTTTTTTGCAGATCAACGCTTACTTCAAGTGCTTGATCTTGCTTTAGCCAATAACCGTGATTTACGTACAGCAACATTGAACATTCAACGTGCTCAACAAGCCTATCAAATCACTGAAAACAATCAGCTACCAACGATTGGTGCAAGTGGTGGTCTGTTACGTCAAGATCAAGGTGTAGGTGCTCAAACACGTTATAATGTGGGTCTTGGTGTAACTGCTTATGAGTTAGACTTCTGGGGTCGGGTAAAAAGTTTAAAAGACAATGCGCTTGATACTTATTTATCGACTGCAAGTGCGCGTGATGCAACGCAAATCAGCTTAATTAGTCAAGTTGCACAAGCTTGGTTAAATTACTCTTTTGCCAGCGCACAACTTAAGCTCGCTGACCAAACATTAAAAGCGCAGCTTGACTCTTATAACCTCAACAAAAAACGTTTTGATGTCGGTATCGACAGTGAAGTGCCTGTTCGTCAGGCTCAGATTTCTGTTGAAACCGCACGTAATGATGTTGCCAATTATAAGACTCAAATTGCACAAGCTCAGAACTTGCTAAATCTGCTTGTTGGACAATCAGTTCCAGACAACTTATTGCCAACACAACGTGTAACGCGTATTACCTCAAATGCTGCGTTCGCTTCTGGTTTACCAAGTGACTTGCTGAACAACCGTCCAGACGTCAAAGCGGCTGAATACCAACTTTCTGCTGCTGGTGCAAATATCGGTGCTGCGAAAGCACGCTTATTCCCAACCATCAGTTTGACGGGTACTGCAGGTTATGCATCTACTGATTTAAGTGATTTATTTAAATCAGGTGCTTTCGTTTGGTCTTTAGGTCCTAGTCTTGATATTCCGTTATGGGATTGGGGCACACGTAAAGCGAACATTAAGATTTCAGAAACAGATCAACAAATTGCGTTATCTGACTATGAAAAATCAATTCAATCTGCTTTCCGTGAAGTCAATGATGCATTAGCGACTCGCCAAAATATTGGTGATCGTCTTTCTGCTCAAAAACGTTTAGTTGATGCAACCAATACTACGTATAAACTTTCAAATGCCCGCTTCCGTGCAGGTATTGATAGTTACTTAACGGTTTTAGATGCTCAACGTACTTCTTACTCTGCTGAACAAGGTTTATTGCTATTAGAGCAAGCAAACTTAAACAATCAGGTAGAAGTTTATAAAACCCTTGGTGGTGGTCTAAAAGCCAACACTGCGGATCAAATTGCACAACCGGCCTCTTCATCTGAATTGAAATATCATTCAAAAGATAAAAAAGTCAGTTAATCTCAGTTTGATAATCAAAGCTCACTTCGGTGGGCTTTTTTTATTGCTTTTTGATGGATAATTTCCTATGTTTAAAGCAAGACATCATCAATGAATATTTAAAATGAAACTCAGTAATTTAGAAACTGTTCCAGCACATGTCATAAAGCAACAGCTTGATGTCGTTTATGGAAGCACGGTCCGCAGTAAACATGTCGGACGTGACTTTATGGCTGGTCTAAAAAATATTGTCGGTGGTGAACTCAAAGGCTATACCGAATTATTAGAAGAATCACGTCAAGAAGCCATGAATCGTATGATTGAAAAAGCACGTGTTTTAGGTGCCAATGCAATTGTCGGTATCCGTTTTTCTACGTCTAATATTGCGCAAGGTGCTTCAGAACTTTTTGTCTATGGTACTGCGGTCATTGTTGAACCGACCACAACACAACTTCCTGACCCATTTTCAAAATAGGCGAAACAGATGGATGGTTTAATTTTTAAAATTGGGCTCACACTGGTTCTGTTTTTTATTGGCTGGGGGTTTGGACGTTTTATCGAACAAAAGCATTTAAAAGAATTGGCCGACAATGAACAGCGGCTTGCTCATATTCGGATTGATACCAATAAGTTCAAAGTCTCTGAAAAGCATGGGCAACTCATCAGTAGTAATGTGGTGATTTCACATGATTATTTTAAATATATTATCGCGCAAATTCAGAACTTCTTTGGTGGTCGTTTAACCACCTATGAGAGTGTCGTAGATCGCGCACGTCGAGAAGCAATTGTTAGATTAAAACAGGAAGCTGAAAATATTGGAGCAACGCATATTATGGGCTTACGTTTAAGTACCACTGAACTCGGTATGCAAGGTGGAATGGTTGAAGTGTTTGCCTACGGAACAGCAACTTAATCTCACTCCTCTTTTTTAAATAATCATCATGATTTTTTCATCAGAATACATAATCGCTGTTGGACTGTCGGGTTTTGTATTCTGGTGATGTAAAGATCTGGGAATACCGTGACCATAACAAAAATGAAAGAATTTTAACTTCATGAACAGGTTAGACATCATGAAAGCTTTAGCACTTAAAATAAGTATCGGATTACTGTCTATGCTTCCATTCACAATAAATGCAGAATTGATTGTATTGGCTTCGCCACAAAGTCAGGATAAGTACTATGCAGAAAAAATCGATGATATCTTTGATTTCCACGTCGATTATGCAAAGAAAATTATTCAAAATGGTGACAATGTGATGATCTTAACCGATCAACAACTTTACCCTGATTATGTCAAAGCATTGGGTAAACAGCATGTCACCATCGCGCCTATGCAAGATATTTGGATGCGTGATTTTAGTAGTGCCAATCCCAATCAACCTGTTCTTTTTCGTTATACCGCAGCAGGACAAGGTGGAACCAAAAAAGCTCAAGCCATTTCTGATGATGTTCAAGCAGACTTTAAAGCCTATAGTCAAAAAGCTGGTTTAAAATTTACCCAGACTCAACTGCTCAATGATGGCGGTAATTGGGTTGAAGATGGTTATGGCAATGTTGTGTTAAGCACCAAGTTCTTAGCTGACAATCATTTAACCGAAAACCAAGCTAGAGCACAGCTGATCCGTTTAACGGGCGCTAAACATATTGCATTTATTGAAGCGGATGAACAAGGTGGTTTAGCACATGCGGATGGTGTCGTAAGCTTTATAGATCAGAATACTTTAGTGATTAACACCTATCCTGAAGACCCCGACTACGCCAAACAGTTAAAAATTGATTTAAAACGCGGTATTCCAGATATCAAAATTCATGAAATCACCACACCTTATGATGGTAGTGAAATTTATGATGAGAAATTTGGTTCAGCTTGTGGTTTATATACCAATATGCTGGTTACGCCTGAGCATATTTATTTTCCGCAATTTGGTATTAAACAAGATGCACTGGCATTACAGCAAATTCGTCGTCTAACCAAACGAACAGTCATTCCAATTCACTCTGCACAGGTGTGCCATATGGGTGGTGGAGTGCGCTGTATGTCATGGCAATTAAGAGGCAAAAATGCTGAATTATTATTAAACTACTTCAATAAAATACATTAAGCATTCGATTTTTACCCTTTCAAATATCCTGTTATTTTTAAAAGCATTCATCTTTTAGCTCACTGCTATTTTTTTCGCTAACGAGAAGATGAATGTTTAATATCCAGCATTACTATCCAACTGCTTATATTGCCTATCGGTACTGATATTCATCTTTAAATTTTTTAGGAAATTGATATTTTTTCCCATCAAATTTTAAAACAAACCGTTGTTGCGATGAGTGATGATTAACTTCTTGGCAATCCTCGCTTATCACTTGCATCTGGTAGCGTTTAATTTTGCTATTGACCAAAATATCCGTATATTTCTTGGTTTGGGTTGACTGCATGACTAAGGTAGAAGCGCGTTCCTCAATATCTGCATTACACTGCATATCTATTTCTGCCCGATTACGTATCACAATCAAGCTGTCCAGAATTTGTTGTTTATTTTTAAGGTCATATAAATTTAAAAGTTGCATAGAAAAAGGAAAGGGCTGTGAGTGACCTGAGTAATTTAATCTTAGACCCAAAGCTCGATTTGAATCAGTGACTTTATAATTTGCAGTATCCAGCTCAATAGAATTTAAGCTAATTGCGTCCGAAACCATGCGTTCTGCAACAGCATAGTGATAAATAAGCTTTAATTTTTTTGGATTAAACTTAAATAAGTCTAAAGCATAATCCCCTTCTTCTGGATGTCCTTTTACAGGAATCCATTGGGCATAGGCCATGATCATATTTGAATTATCGACCGGATCGAGTTTACAGTCGATTAAAGACTGTTCAAGCTTTACAATTTTAGCCTGCTTCAATATTTGCGCGACAACTTGAGTATCATCACAAATATTTGCATAAACAGCACTGATCAATAGGAATTGTAGACTGATGATTTTAAAAATTATTTTCATTAAATTTAACATCTTTTTTTGTGCTTATAGATAGAGACGGAAAATATTAAGAAAAAGCGCTTATACAATATATAAACGCCTTATCAATACATACAAAAGTTGTTAATTTTTAATCACTTTACTTTCATCTTGCGAATCATTTTATAAAGTGTCGATGGTGATAGACGAGAAACCAACACACCCAATTTTTCTTTGCGCCCACCCACGACAATATATTCTTGACCCTTTAATAAAGCGGAAACTGTTTTCTGCGCAAAATCATCAGCTTCTAATCCATTTTCAATGGCTTCATCCTGATGTGCCTGTGCTTTTCCTGCACCATTTAAGGCATTGAAAGATACATTGGTTTTTACAAAACCAGGGAAAATAACAGAAACATTAACACCATCTTGTGCCACTTCTGCGCGTAAACTGTTTGCCCACATATGAATCGCTGCTTTTGCTGCAGAGTAAGATGCCCGATATTGCGTCCCCAATAAGCCCGCAACGCTAGAAATATACGCAATTCGCCCAGATTTTTGAGCTAAAAAGGTTGGTAAAACCAATTTGGTCAAAAACACTTGAGAGAAGTAATCAATTTCCATAATCGCACGTTCAGTTTGCATTGTGGTATCAGCAATCAGTGCCCTTTGGCTTAAACCCGCATTGTTGATCAACCAATCAATACGCCCTTTCTCATCTAAGACCTGTTCATATGCATGGCGTACTTGTGCTTCATCGGTAATATCCATTGCCACAGAAATATGATGATCTGGGTTAAGAAGACTTATACGAACTTTTTCAAGTTCTTCTAAACGTCTTGCACTTAAAACCACTTGTGCACCTTGTAAAGCACATTCAGCAGCCAAGGCTTTACCAATCCCTGAAGATGCGCCTGTAATCCAAACCACCTTTCCTTCTAAGCTTTCCATTTTATTATGCTCTTGAATATGGTGAATAAATATTAGACCACGTGACCCACCAAATCAATCAAGTGATTTGCTTTTAAAAACTAACCTTCAACTAAAAACTTTTTAAAATGTTCTGCATAATGTTGCGCCTTTTCTACATTGCGAGGATTGTATTCATCGCCAACTTTTTCTAAGCGTTTATAGCCAGTACTGGTGATCATATTAATCACACCATTTAAGGTTTTATCGACCACAAAGTTAAATTTTAACAAAGTCTTAGGGTCACGGATAAATTCTGATACACCGAGGTCAATAATTTTAACCAAATTTTTTAGTGTCACAGGCAAAGCACTGGTATCCCCTTGAATGACCTTTTGAATATTGCTAGTCGCTTCTTGCCCTAAGCTACGGTCTAATTGGTAATACATCACCACTTCAGTTGCATCTGAATCTTCAAACTTTTTAAGAATATGGTTTGCCACAGGCTTTAGACGATCATTACTAAAAAAGGAAATTGACCACGGCATATATTTTTTTAATGCCCCTTCAATCTGATCAAAAATCTGTTCCGCTTCTTTGAGCTTTTTCTTCCCTGTCGCATCTAGTGCATCATTTTTACGTTGTTCATCAAGTAAGGTTCCAAAAACCTGATCCAGCACTTGGCATGACATTTCCGTAAAGACATTACCTAATTGTTTTGCCAGATCTCTTTTTTCGCCATGATTCAAACTTTGGGTAATGCTTTTTAACTCTTGGTAAGTCTGCTGTTTAATCAATAAATCGATTTTATACTGCATTGTTATGTGTCCTTTTGTTGTTTTGTCCTATTCAATTTTGATCTTAGCAAAACTTGAAATATCTTGCATTGTCTTTAACTACTGCTATTTGTTGAATATCAATCACAAATACTCTCAACAAATCAAATACCTAAAACACGCATTTGTAAATATGACTCAGTTAAAACCCCACAATATCCAACATTTGTCATATTTAAGATCGATAAAAACAACAAATGCATCTTGTATTCTCATGTTTTGATTGCTGCATTTAATTCAAGATAAATATGCCATAACAGGAATCAACATTCCTAATGAATATTTGCTACAATGAATGCAATTTTTTACTTACTTTTGATCTGTTTTTACTATGACTGATTCAGCGCAAAATATTGCTACAACCTACGATCCTACCGAGATCGAGAAAAAATGGTACAAGACTTGGGAAGAGAAAGGTTATTTCCAACCGTCTCGTAAAGGCGATTCATTCTGTATCATGATTCCGCCACCGAACGTCACAGGTAGCTTGCACATGGGTCATGGTTTTAACAATGCCATCATGGATGCCTTGACACGTTACAACCGTATGTCTGGTAAAAATACTTTATGGCAACCGGGTACTGACCATGCGGGTATTGCAACGCAAATGGTGGTTGAGCGTCAATTGGCAGCTCAAGACATTAGTCGTCATGATTTAGGGCGTGAAAAGTTCATCGACAAAATTTGGGAATGGAAAGAACAATCTGGCGGCACAATTACCCGTCAAATTCGTCGTCTTGGCTCATCTGTAGATTGGTCACGTGAACGTTTCACCATGGATGATGGCCTTTCAAATGCTGTTAAAGAAGTATTTGTAAAACTGCATGAACAAGGTTTGATTTACCGTGGCAAACGCTTGGTAAACTGGGACCCTAAACTACAAACTGCACTTTCAGACCTAGAAGTTGAATCAGATAAAGAAGAACAAGGTTCATTGTGGCACTTCAAATACTTCTTTGAAGATAAGTCTCTACGTACTCAAGACGGTCACGATTATTTAGTGGTTGCAACAACCCGTCCAGAAACATTACTGGGTGATACTGCTGTTGCAGTTGCTCCAGATGACGAACGTTATGCACACCTTGTTGGTAAAAATATTATCCTGCCGATTACAGGTCGTGCGGTTGCGATTGTTAAAGATGAATATGTCGATAAAGAATTCGGTACAGGTTGTGTAAAAATCACCCCTGCACACGACTTCAATGATTATGAAGTGGGCAAACGTTGTGAACTCGCAATCATCAACATTTTCAACAAAAATGCCGAAGTTTTAGCTGATTTTGAGTTTATCGCAAAAGCTGGCGAAGCGATTTCTAAAACCATCCCAGCACCAGCTGATTATATTGGTTTAGAGCGCTTTGTTGCACGTAAAAAATTGGTTGCACAAGCTGAAGCTGAAGGTTGGTTAGACCAAATTCAACCCTATACGCTGAAACCACCACGTGGTGACCGTTCAGGTGTGATCATTGAACCATTATTGACCGACCAATGGTATGTCAAGATTGCGCCTCTTGCAGAGCCTGCAATCAAAGCAGTAAAAGACGGCGATATTAAGTTTGTGCCTGAACAATACAGCAATATGTATATGGCTTGGATGAACAACATTCAAGATTGGTGTATTTCTCGTCAATTGTGGTGGGGTCACCGTATCCCAGCTTGGTACGATGCAGAAGGCAACATTTATGTTGGTCGTTCTGAAGAAGAAGTTCGTGAAAAAAATAATATCGCTGCTGATATTGAATTAAATCAAGATGAAGATGTACTGGATACATGGTTCTCTTCAGGTCTTTGGACATTCTCTACACTGGGTTGGACCGGTGATGAAGCAAAAGATAAAGAAAACTATTTCTTAAATACATTCCACCCAACGGATGTATTGGTTACTGGTTTTGACATCATTTTCTTCTGGGTTGCCCGAATGATCATGATGACCATGCACTTCATGAAAAATGAAGATGGCACACCGCAAGTTCCATTTAAAACTGTGTATGTACATGGTTTGGTTCGTGACGGTGAAGGTCAAAAAATGTCTAAATCTAAAGGCAACGTACTCGACCCATTAGATTTGATTGATGGTGTAGATCTTGAAACCTTAGTACAAAAACGTACCACGGGTTTAATGAACCCTAAAGATGCACCAAAAATTGAGAAATCTACGCGTAAAGAATTTCCTGAAGGTATTCAAGCTTACGGTACAGATGCGGTTCGTTTTACTTTCTGTGCACTTGCCAATACAGGCCGTGACATTAAGTTCGATATGAAACGTGTTGAAGGCTATCGTAACTTTGCCAACAAAATCTGGAACGCAACCCGTTTCGTGATGATGAACTGTGAACAACAGCCAATTGGTCAGGAAATCCGTCAAGATCTTTGGGAACTTCCTGAACAATGGATTGTCAGCCGTTTACAAAAAGCGGAAGCTGCGGTTCAACAAGCGTTTGCAACCTACCGTTTAGATTTGGCTGCTCAAGCGATTTATGAGTTCATCTGGAATGAATACTGTGACTGGTATGTTGAACTGACCAAACCAGTACTGAATGATGAAAACGTATCGGCTGAGCGTAAAGCAGAAGTTCGTCGTGTCCTTCTTTCTGTAATGGAAGCGTCTTTACGTCTTGCACATCCAATCATGCCATTCTTAACTGAAGAAATTTGGCAGACCCTTGCACCAATGATTGGTATTGGTGGTGAAACCATCATGCTTGCGCCATACCCTGTTCCAAATCCTGAACGTATCAATGATCAGGCTGAAGCGGATATGCTTGGGCTACAAGGCTTAATTGGCGCTGTACGTAATATTCGTGGCGAAATGGGCTTAGGTAATGCACGTTTATTACCTGTATTGCTTCAAAACGCGACTGATGCTGAAAAAGCACAAATTGCACGTATTGAACCACTGTTTAAAGCTTTGGCTAAAGTTGAAAGCATTACCTTCTTAACCGATGCTGAGCAACCACCATTATCTTCATCTTCTGTTGTTGGTCATGTGTCTGTATTTGTACCAATGAAAGGCTTGATTGATCCAAAAGCAGAACTTGCTCGCTTGCAAAAAGACTTAGACAAAGTTCAAAAACAGCATGACCAAATTGCTTCTAAACTTGCAAATGAGGGCTTTGTCGCTAAAGCACCTGCTGCTGTTGTTGAAGGTGAAAAAGTTAAACTTGCTGAGTTTGTAGATCAGTTAGCCAAGATTAAAGCCAATATGGAACAGATTGCAGCGCTTTAAGCTAAGCTTGCAATTTTGCCTCTAAAGAAGGAAGCTTAATTAAGCTTCCTTCTTTTTTTGAGTAAAATAATTATGGTTATTCAAAAATTAAAACAACATTTCATCAATCAAAATATACGTATCAATCAACCGACCACATTGTTAGAAACGTTAAAATTTTAACAAAAATAAGGAGTTAGACTTCCACAAATTTTTAAAGAATATTTAATTTTTTTCAATGGTACAGGTGAAGCCAATTTTGGTGATGAGGGCTATTCTTTCTTTTCTTTAGCTGAATTTAGACCTGTAAAAGATTTAAAAGGGATTGAAAACTTTCCTCATGCAAATTGTTTTGTATTCTCTGAATTCTTACTCTGGATGACTGCATATGCAGTAAAACTAGACGAACATGGCAATGAATTCGGCATTTATGAAATCTGTAATACGCATAATAAGGTTTGTAACAGTTTTGAAGAGTTTATCTCAATGATGATGACAAATGATTGTGATCATCTTTCATGATTCTGAACACTGAATTGAATAATTTCTTGATTTATATCGGGTCAATATAACTTTCATCAATTTCAAAACCATGTTGTCTCGCTTCTTGCTCTGCTTTGTAGCGAAGTAGTTTAGCCTTTACTTTGTAAGCTTCAATTTCATTCACATCATCAAGACCTTCTGGACAATAACTTTTATAAGATAACAAATTATTTGCCTTATTTATTTCGAACGAAACCGAAAATGCATCATCATAAAAAACACTCATATAGATCCCATCTAAATAAAGATTGAGATCAATTGCATGAAGTTCACCCTCTAGACAATTACAAAATTGTTCAAAAGATAAAATGGATTGATTAGGTAAAATTGTATGCTGTTGCTCTTTTAATAAACGTTCTTCGCATGAAACTGCATATCTAGCATCATGAGGTAAATAATAATTTTTCCATCCCTGTTTAAGTAAGATTGCTAACTTTTGAGTAAATTGCTTATAAGCTTGTTCCAAAGTTGCGTTTTCATCACTCCAGCGATCAGAAATATTGTATGAATAAATCTCTCGATCCGCCAAGTAAAAACAACAAAAAAAAGCCTGATCAAAATTTAATGTAACACTCTCTGTAGAAAGCTCTACAGGTACATATCGGACATCTTCGTCACCATCATGATCATAGACACACCCAAAATCTATAATCAATCGATTAAGCGACTTAGGAGCTTCTTGAATCAATATATCCATTTGTATATTTGAAAGATTGAGTTGATGCTTTAAATCAATTAAACCATCGTCTTTTAAACTCAGTTTTAAAAAGCCAATTTTTTCAGCATCAATCATGTCTTTACGCTTTTCATCTGATTGGACTTTGAAACTTTCAGTCCAATATGTTGATTGCGAATCATTCATTTCTTTTTGATGAGGATAAGACGTATCTTTTGAACTTTTATTATTTTTTATTACGATGACAACAAGAGTGATAAAAATCAACAAAGCCAAAATTATCAACAAATTTAAAATCATAGTACTCACTTTTTATTAAAAAATTTAAATTATCGCAAAATTATAATTTAAATTATTAAAAATAAATATTTGTTTTTTAAAAATATTAATTACCCTCACCCCACCCTTCTCCCATAGGGAGAGGGAGTATCATTTGATTTCATGAAAATCTGAATTCAAAAATGGAGTTCCCTCTCCTTCCAGGAGAGGGTTAGGGAGAGGTGTCTTTCAATTCAATACAGATATTCCACAAATCTTCCAATACCACCTCACTCCGATTCAACACATCATCATTCCAATAACGGATAACTTTAAGTCCCAAGGCCTCTAAAAACTGAGTTCTTTCATTATCATAAGCTACGACCACATCTGTATTATGTTGACCACCATCCAACTCAACCACTAAGTCCAATTCATGACAGTAAAAATCAACAATATAAGGCTCAATCACATGTTGACGACGAAACTTTAAATTCATAAATCGTTGAGCTCGTAAAAGTTGCCACATAAGATGTTCGGCATCTGTGGCATCGTGTCGCATAGATTTAGCGTATTCTAATAATTTGGGGTTTAGCTTCATTTTATTTTCCCTCTCCCTAACCCTCTCCCACGGGGAGAGGGGACTTCCGTTACTAATTTTATCTTTATTTGATACACAATAAATTTCTCTCCTTCCAGAAGAAGGCTAAAGAGAAGTAACTAAAATGTTTGTATAAATTCCACCACCTCAATCTCCATCAAACGTGGAAGGAACATTCTTTGAGAATTTAATAATTATTCGATACACAATGGAGTTCTCTCCTTTCAGAAAAAGGCTAAAGAGTGGTGGCTAAAAATATGTGCATAAAATTCCACAACCTTAATTTTCCCCAAAATGTGGCAGAAACACTCTTTGAGAGTTTAATAATCATTCGATACACAATAGGTTTCTCTCTCCTTTCAACAGAGGATTAAATAGAGAGGCAACTAAAATATTTGCATAAACTCCACCACCTCAATCTTCCCCAAAATGTGGAAGGAACATTCTTTGAGAATTTAATAGTTATTTAATACCCAATGAGGTTACCTCTCCTTCCAGGAGAGGGTTAGGGAGAGGTGTCTTTCAATTCAATACAGATATTCCACAAACCATCCAACACCGCCTCAGTCTGATTTAACACATCATCATTCCAATAACGAATAACTTTAGTGCAAAAAAAAATTAAAAGAATTTTTCTAAGCAAATCCCACAAAAGAATTAAAAAAGTAGATCCTCTGATCTACTTTTTACCCTGAATTACTCCAAAATCAACCGCGCGCCAATCGGTTGTATCGGACGATTATTTGGATGTCCCATTAACTCCATAAAAGACTCAATTTGCTCATTCGACGCCTGCTGAATTTCCTTAAACACCACCCATCGGACTCCTTCTGAACACGGCGGTGTTGTTAAAGACCCATTAAAACGGTAATACTCTAAGTTATTGGGTAAATAGCTGTCTGCTTTATTTTTTGAATATAGCTGATTACTTTCACCCACATTTTTAGGCAAGGAATTCCAGATATGTTTTAGTTTTTCATTCTCCAATCCATATTGAAACATTAATGCGACAACTGCCAATTCACCTTTGTCTGAAGCGTGCACTAAATTTAATTCCATGGGATAGCTTTGACCATTAATATTGTTTTCACTTGGACTATGTACATGAAATTGTTCCAGTAAAAAAGTCTGCCCATCTAAAACTAAACTTGCGCCTTGATTAAACTCAATCTGCATCGTATGACCAATATTTTGCACAGACTTTGCTGTAGTGTGATAATTAAATTCCAATGGTGGTAAATTCGCAGTCACCGTATCTCGAATATCAATTGGAGATTGATTTACTCCTGCACACGATTGAAATTTTTGATTCGCACTCGCCCAATCTTTGGGGTTTTGATAATCCCAATCTGATCCTGCCCAAAGTATTGTTGTAGCGAATAGACTAATTATTGTTAAACTGAATTTAATAAACATAAAAGCCCCTTAATTATTCAAATATTTTCAGCACTGAATGCTCTATTTATAAATGCTCTAGTCATATGAAATACTGTTGTACTCAAGAGCATGATGTGAATTTGGTAAATTTTTTATTAAGATTTTCTACCAAATCTTGTTAGATTATAAGAAATATATTCATTCAAGTTCAAGTCCTTTATTTTTTCCTAAAACAGATGCATGCACTACTCTGTATTTTATAAAATAAGTAGTGCTGGACTAAGCTTTTCCATTGTTATTTTTTAATCAAACTCCAAATTTAAATCACTATTCCTTCAGTTGATCCAAAGCTGTCCCCTGCACAGGATTTCTTTTCCAATAATAAGGTTGGAAAAATCGAATTACTAAACGCCATGGTGTCATCCAGACAATACGCACATTGCTGTTTTTATTCTTGCTGATGCGTTCCGCCAAATAACCACATGCTTGCTCAGGTGGATTAATCACAAACATAAATAACCATTTCATTTCATACCAGTTTTAACTTCACCTTGCTGCCAAGAAGAAATCAATAAATCCGTGGCCAACATTTCGGGACTTAATATTCCAATCAAAATATTGTTATTGAAATTAGTTCGTTATATTTTAAAGAATAATTCAAATTGTATTGCCACAAATATCAGTTGTACCTGTTGGATAAGACTGTGTCATTTTTGTAGCATCTGTAATTAATTCAATTGAAACCTCTTTTCCAATATTGGGGGAGTTGGGTGATATTCCATTTAAAGCAGCAGCAATCATAAAAAATGAATTAATTACAGGTAAAGTGTAATTTGATAAGTAACCTTTATTCACGCCATTCACAATAAATCCTGCTTGTTTTGAAATTGGGTTTATATAAATGCCTATGTATTGATAGTCATTACTGTTGTTTGAAATATTTAATTCGACTAAAGAAGTATTCGCATTAGGATCGCTTATAGTAAATTTATTTACAGCACTATTTTCTGTTGATGCATTGGTATACCCAACATTACTTAAAAAGGTTGATTGACCGCCATTTTTCCCGATATGGGCTACAGGAAAAAATAATAATTGTTCTGTACTTAATAACTGATTTTTAGGAACTTTAAATTTATATTCATAAGCATAAATAGAGCTTGATGGTACAGTGATGCCGCTAGAATTGAGAGTAACATTATTATTTGTCGCTAAAAAATATTTCAATGTAGAAGTTGAAAAAATATTAAAGCCAACTTTTTGACCTGATCTATTTGGAAAAATTAAAGAACCTGGTTCTTCAGAATTCAATGTAGCTTGAGTCACATCTAAATCATAAGTACAAGCACTCCATCCACTCATACTTAGAAATCCTGTCAGTAATCCTATTATTAACTTTTTCATTATTGTTTTCTCGCCATTATCAATCTCAAATATAATATAAAAAGATGAATTCGTGTACAAAAACGGATAGAGGTAACTAAAGAATCAAAAATTCCTATTCCTTAAGCTGATCTAAAGCCGTCCCCTGTACCGGATTTCTTTTCCAATAATAAGGTTGGAAAAACCGAAGCAACAAACGCCATGGTGTCATCCAAACAATACGCGTATTGCTCTTTTTATTCTTGCTGATGCGTTCTGCTAAATAACCACACACTCGCTCAGGCGGGTCAATTACAAACATAAACAACCATTTCATTTTATGCCAGTTTTTAACTTCACCCTGCTGCCAAGAAGAAATCAATAAATCCGTGGCCACCATTCCAGGGCTGAGCGTTCCAATCAAAATATCACTATTTTTGGTTTCTTTATTTAAAGCATGATTCAGATAAGCAACTGCTCGTTTACTGGTTGCATAAGGCGTCATCCCCGCACTCCACTCGCCACGACTGCCCCAACCTTCCATATTAAAAATTTGCCCAAAACCTTGCTGCATCATTCCTTTTAAAGCCACTTGCGAACCCAACATCGTACCAAGTACATTGGTTTTGATTACACTTTCCAAATCTGAGCTAGCAATCTCGGTAAATGCCCTTGCTGCATTACAGGTACCGGCATTGTTAATCCAAACATTGACCTGACCTAACTTTAAAACTGTTTCTTCCCATAAATTGTGTAAATCTTCATATTGAGCCACATCGCAGGTCACCCCATAAATTCTATTCGGCACATAGCGTTGCGCAAAGTCTGCAACAACTTGATTTAACTGCTCTACATTTCGTGCTGAAATCATTACAGACCAACCTAACTTTAAAAAAGCTTCTGCCAAAGCAAAACCAATTCCACGCGTACCTCCTGTAATCACGACAGACAAAGCTTGATCAGAATTTGATGTGTTCAAAATATTCCCCATTGTGGTGATGAATCAGTATGGACAGCAAACTGGCACGTGATAAAACCCACGACTATATCTCCAATTTAGGACATTGGGCATCAAAAAATCAATTTTTAAGATAGAATCTCCCGCATTCAAAATTATTGAATGATTCATATTCTATGAAAAACAAAATTTTATTATGCATCATCCTTATTTTTCTCCTTGGCTGTCATGAGAAACCCAGTACATCAACTGAAAGTGAGCCAACCAAACAAGAAACGCCTCAACATGTTCAAACCAAAGCAGAACCTATTGTGATTCCTGCTCAGCCAGAGCCAGACCACCTCGTCAATAATCCAACACAGCTCCCTCAAGGTTATTTAGTCGATACGACATATCTTAAAAAGCCATTGCCCATCGATTTTGATGGAGATGGAAAACTAGATGCTTTCCAAGTCTTAAAGAATCCCAATAAAAAAGGCATGAAATATCTGTTTGAATTCCGTATTTCGGACAGTGATAAAGTTTATTACTATCAAAATAATGAAGAAGATGATGATTTAGATATTTTTGCTAAGTTCGAAGTCGCACCTAAAACAAATATTTATGTTGATGAAGAATATCGCTTTGGAGAAAATGGCGATATTATTGCTAACGAACAGATTGATCCTAAACATTATTTAAAGTTTAACGGTGATGGTGTTTCAGTCAATGTCCTCGAAGAAACCTGTGCTGCATCTGCCTTTTTCTTAACAGATGACAAAATTAAACGGATTTATCTTTGTTAAATCTATTTTTCATCCGCAAAAATTGCATTTGCACCAATGACTTTAGAAATCTTCACTTGGTCTTGCTTTAATAAAGCATAGATTTTCGCTTTAAGTGTTTCACTGGTAAAAGTCCCGTTTAAATTCAGCAAAATGGGTTCATCACTCAATGAACCTTTGCCGTGATACTCTTGATTAATATCGTTGGTGGTTGCCTGATTGACCACCACAAAATGCCCCTCAATACCAGCCGCTTGACCACAAGCTAAACTCTGTGGCGACCAATCCCCTACTCTGATCTCAGGTTTTAAAGCATAGCCTTTGCTAGCTAATATTTTCTTCTGCTGTGTTGTTGCCATGGGAAAACTCAGTGTCTTTTGCTGACCTTTCCAGTTTACCGTTAATTGACTGGATAAACATGATGCTCGAAAAGAACCCGCACTACCTAACTCTGTATCCTCATTAGAATCATCACATTGTGAAATAACTTGAAAAGTTGCTTCTCCACACTGCAACAGTTTAGATTTATAGATTTTATATTGATTGGACTGAGCACTCACTGCTTCAGTAAAAAGACAGAAACCAAAGAACGCCATCAAATACACTAAAAAATTGGAATATGTTTTAGACACCATCATTTTTATACACTTCATTGATCGTTTAATCGCAAATTGATTTTATATTAAACATTTATTTACAACTCATTAAATCATACACTAATACACCAACCATTTGAAATTTATAATGATATAAGTTAAATAGCCCTAAGATACAGCTTAAACCAGAAGATGAATACAGTAGCATGACAACAAAAGCTTGATAAAAATACATATTTTTAAAATAATGTTAATTCAATCACAAAATAATCGATATGATGATGAAAAATATAATAATATTCAGCAGTGGTGTTTTATCACTATTTTTAGCTTCACATAATTATGCCGCGGCTCCGCAAGTCCCTGAGGAAACGGCAACACAAATTTTTAAAAGCGCAAAGTTTCAAAAAACCAATCTTGGCTGGGAAAGCCGCTGTAGCCTTGGCAATATCTCCTATTATGGTGATCTCAATAAAGATGGTCGTCCTGATGCCGTTGTAGTCGATGGTGGTGTCGGTTGCTACGCAAACACAGGAATTGGATTTTATATTGTTACCCAACAGACCAATAAACAATGGGTGAGAATATTTAACAGTCATGGGACGCCTGAATTTCTATCTACTTTAGGAAAACATGGTTGGCCAGATATTGCCATCAATGACTCAACTAAATGCTTTGCTGTGTATAGATGGAACGGTCAAAAATTTCAAAGAAACCGTTTCGAATACAAAAATCAAGTTTGCAGTCTGGGTGTTTCCAAAAATTGATCTCTAAGTTATTTTTTAATTTTAGTTAAAACATTTTATCGGTTTATTTTTAGATTAAAATTTGACTGCATGAGTTTAAGGTGAAACACAACAAATAAAAATCAATAATTATCAGTACCTTAAAAATAAGCCAGAATATCTTATTGCATCAAGTTAGTGCATAAATTCCAATATAGTGCATGCTTTTGCTTTATATCGAGTCTTAATAATATTTTGAAATTGTTGATCTATTTTTTCATACAGCCAAACGCTTCACGGATTCAAATCGTTGGTTATACTTGAACCAATTTGTGACAAATAGCACCAAAAAGAATCGTATATGCAAAACGTTGATCTACTCTTTCTCTTGCTTGGCGCAGTGCTTGTACTCGCTATGCATGCTGGCTTTGCTTTTTTAGAGCTGGGAACAGTTCGCCATAAAAATCAAGTCAATGCACTCAGTAAAATCATTACTGATTTTTCAATCTCAGCAATCGCCTACTTCTTTGTTGGCTATTATATTGCCTATGGACAACACTTTTTCCATACAGGCGCTACGCTTTCAACTGAGCATGGCTACAATTTGATGCGTTGTTTTTTCCTTTTGACCTTTGCTGCAGCAATTCCCGCTATTGTTTCTGGCGGCATTGCAGAACGTGCCAAAATGCGTTCTCAAGCCATTGCAACTCTATTTATAGTAGCGCTGGTTTATCCTTTTTTTGAAGGGATCGCGTGGAATGGTAATCTCGGCCTGCAAAAGTGGTTAGCGGATACATTTGGTGCAAGCTTCCATGATTTTGCTGGCTCTGTTGTTGTCCATGCGATGGGTGGCTGGATTGCGCTTGCAGCAGTGTTACTACTCGGTGCACGTCATGGGCGCTATAAAAAAGATGGTCGCGTTAGTGCGCATCCACCCTCTTCTATTCCTTTCTTAGCGCTCGGTTCTTGGATCTTAATTGTTGGCTGGTTTGGCTTTAATGTCATGAGTGCTCAACGCTTAGATGCAATCTCAGGTTTAGTTGCAATGAACTCACTCATGGCAATGGTAGGCGGCACGCTTTCTGCAAATTTCTTTGGAAAAGAAGATCCTGGCTTTTTACATAATGGCCCCTTAGCAGGCTTAGTGGCAATCTGTGCAGGTTCTGATGTTGTTCACCCAATTGGCGCTTTATTTATTGGTATCTGTGCAGGTTTCCTGTTTGTTAAACTGTTCACATACACACAAAATAAACTCAAGATTGATGATGTACTTGGGGTTTGGCCATTACATGGCGTTTGTGGTGCATTTGGTGGTATTGCTGTGGGCATATTTGGTCAGCAATGGTTGGGGGGAATCGGCGGAGTATCCTTGATGTCTCAGCTTATTGGTACCTCACTTGCCATTTTACTGGCTTTAGCAGGTGGGTTTGCCGTATACGGCATACTTAAAGCCACTATGGGTATTCGTTTAACACAAGAAGAAGAGTTTCGTGGTGCGGATTTATCCATTCATAAAATTTCTGCAAATTCTGAAGATGCAATGTTTTAATCGTTTCTAATACCATGTTTTAATTTTATACATTTTTACGCTATAAAAGAGCGGCTTTTCAGCCGCTTTTTTATTGTATCTAAATGACAATAAAATAATTTTCGCAATACAATTTTAAAATATAATAGTTAGCCCTTAAAATAAACATTCAAAACACTGATCTTGAAATAATCATAGATATTTTAATTTTTATATTGCCACTCAATAATAAGACTGCTCATTATTTAATAATTAAGTCTAATTTAAGTTTATTTTTTTCTAATAAGCGCAGATTAAAATGATTAAATTGAGTGACTCATCTCATGCCGTATTCCGACTCACATAAATTTTTTATAAAAAATAGTTTATTGCTAGGAATACTATTTTTAATACTGTTTCTGGTCTTTCCTGTTGGTGGTGCAATCGATATGTATTTTATCCAACCGTGGATAGATAGTACTGGTCATTTCCCACTCAAAGACAATTGGTTTCTCATTGAAATTAATCATAAGCTGCTTAAACATATCGTCATTGCCTTTTATATTGCGGTATTCATTTCATGGATTGCTTCTTTTAAAGTTGCGAAATTAAAAGCGTATCAATGGCAATTGAGCTATTTATTTATTGTTAGTGTTTTATCCACTGCACTGATTGGCATTTTAAAATCCCACTCAGCCCATGCCTGCCCTTGGTCTATGACTGAGCAAACTGCTCTAGGCTATGTTTGGGATTTTTCTGCAAGCAATGGACGTTGCTTTCCTGGTGGCCATGCCAGCACAGGTTTTTCACTGCTTACAGGTTTTTTTGTATTTAGACGATCAAATTCTAAAGTTGCTTATTTTTTCTTAGTCTTAGGCCTAGCACTTGGTTTGATTACAGGTTGGGGGCAAATCATGCGTGGTGCACATTTTCTTAGCCATAACCTTTGGACAGGCTGGATTATTTTTACATTTAATGTAATTGTGTATCGTATCTTTTATAAAAAATTTAGCAGATAACGATCCTAAACTCTAAACGATATATTGCACAACATTATTTTATTATAAATGCATCTCTAAAAATACATCAGATATTTAAAAACGAATTACTCATTATTCTCACTTATTTGATCGCTTATCTCTTTTCATTCCAATCTAAAAGCTAAATGAAGTGATGCATAGCTATATTTATCACTCAAAGAATTACATTTTTTTCATAATTTAAATATTAAATTATTAAATCAATCTTAATTTTTACAAATTATTATATTTTGTTTATACTTGAGCTAATTTAGTAATCTTATACGTGCAAAATATGAGTAATTTTTCTAAATTTCTCCGCAATTCACTTAAAATTCAAGACCAAAATATTCAGTCTTATCAATTAGATGATGGAAAAGTGTGGCTTAAAAAAGCCTCTGAACGCCATTCTGCTTGGATTTATGTCCCATTAAAATGGGTTGCACGTATACTCAATATTGAAGCGCTAACGCCTATTCCAAATTATGGTGGAAGTAAATCGATTTATTGTGAAGTTCATCGTCTGACAGAATTAAACTCATTAGGTATTCCAACGCCACAAATTTTAGCCAATTGTTCACAAGGACTATTGATTGAAGATGCTGCTGATCATGGTGAAGATGTTATGCAACTCGATCAAGCATTGGCACAAATGGAAGGAAATACGGCAAAAAAACTAGAGTTTTATCGTGAAGCAATCTTTGCAATTCAAGCTGTCCATCACAAAGACAGTTATTTGAGTGAAGCCTTTGCACGAAATATTTTAGTCAATAAGGACAAAGCATTTACTTTTATTGACTTTGAAACTGATCCTGGGGAAGTACTGGACTTAGAAACCTGTCAAATTAGAGATTGGTTATGTTTTATTTTCTCAACGTCATTCCGTTTTAATGATGATGAGCTTGCCCAAGCTTGCGATATTTTTATCGGAGAAATTTACCCAAGTAAATCAAAATACAACGAAATTTGCCGTATCGGAAATAAACTCAACTGGGTTGCAAACTTTAATTTGGGTAAACTTGGCAGTGATGGTCGTAGGATGCAAAAATGTTTAGAATTTTTCCAATATATGAAGAAAAATGAACCACTTCCATTAATGTAGAAATAGGATCATTTATTTTCCAATCATTTTACTTCTCAGTTTTGATATCACACTGAATCGGGATTTTGACCAAGACACTGAGTCCGCCCAACTCCTCACTACGGGATAAAGACAATTCACCACCTAAATGTTGAATGGCTTTATCCACGATTGACAATCCCAAACCACTGCCCACTTCCAAGTGATGATGTACACGATAAAAACGTTTTAAGACTTTATCGTACATCTCTGGATCAATTCCTAAACCACTGTCCTCAATCAAAACATACGCAGAATCATGAATATCTTCAAATACCGAGATATTAATCATGCCTGAGACAGGGGTATATTTTATTGCGTTATCAATCAAATTAAAAATGATTGAATGAAGACTATGTTCTACACTTTTTAAAATCACTGTTTCATTACGGACAAAGCCAAGATCGATATCTTTTTCCATTGCGAGATTCATCAACTGTTCTACACAATTGAGTGCCACATCATTTAGCTTAAATTGAGTCACTTGAACTTCATGACTCAATGAGGAATCTTGCTTTGCCAAAGCAAGCAGTTGCGTGACCAAATGCTGCATCCGAGCCAAGCCTTTGCTTAAATTTTTTAGATTTTCCTCTTCAGGAAACTGGCTCATCAAAATTTTCGTTTGTAGATTCAATGCGGTGATGGGTGTACGTAACTCATGTGCAGCGTCTGCCACAAATTGGCGCTGTTCTTGTTGAGCAACAGAAATTCGCTCAAACAAATGATTCATTTCATGGATCGTCGGCAGTAATTCTTCTGGATAGTGAGCATTTTGAATTGCCACCAATGAATTTGAATCACGTTTTGCCAGTTCGGATTTAAAGTCTTCAAGCGGTTTCAAACTGCGACGAATAATATAAACCAAGCCCAACAAAGCAAATGGAATGATGAGTAAATATGGAAGAAACATACTGCCTGCAAGCTCTAAAGCCAAATGCTCTCTGACTTTTTCTTGCTGGCTGATTTGAATCTGATAATTAGCTGTGGGTAAGATATAAGTAATCCAAGTGCCATGCGTTGTATCTTGGCTATAAAAACCAGCCTTTTGTTTAGGTTCAACAATGACATGATGTGGCGTATTTTGCGTTTGACTAGGATCAGCATATGCCCAAACATCTATAAATAAATCTTCTTCATGATAGCGTTTGTGTATATCAAAATGACTTTGAATGGGCCTTGGATTTAACTCCACACGCTCTGCAAGATAGACCATCTGAGCATCTAAAATTTCGTTGATCTCTTCTAAAGAAATTTTATAAGCGGAAAAAACCAACACGCAACCAAGTAAAATACTAAAAATAGAGGTATAACGAATTAAACGCTTTCTTAAGGAAAATGCTGTTTCCATATCATTCCGCTTTTTGTGGTTGCCCCAAACGATAACCTAACCCACGAATTGTACGAATAATATCTTTACCCAATTTCGATCGGATATGATGCACATAGACTTCAATTGTATTACTGTTGATTTCACTATCAAAAGCATACAATTTATCTTCTAAATTAGATTTAGAAAATATTTTATTGGGATGGGTCATTAACGGAATAAGAATCGCCCATTCACGATTTGAAAGCTCCACCGTTTCACCTTTTAGTGTTGCAATATGCTGTTCAACATCTAAAACAATTTCACCATTTTTTAGCAGATTTGAAGCACTTCCAGTTACGTCTTTCGCTGTATCACCTGTACGACGTAATAACGCATGGATACGAGCCACCAATTCATCGAACTCATAAGGCTTAATCAAATAATCATCTGCACCTTGATTTAAGCCTTCAACACGATTCTGTAATTGATCACGTGCTGAAATAATCAGTACAGGTAAACTAGAACGTTGACGGATTTGCTTTAAGACCTGCATCCCATCCATCATGGGCAAGCCTAAATCAAGTAAGACCAAATCAAATTGTTTCTCAGAAATAAGCTTGAGGCCATCTAAACCATTATTCACCCATTCCACATCAAAGCCTTGATATTTCAATAATGTTTTAGATGATTCTGCAATCATAAAATCATCTTCTATCATCAAAATTTTGGTCATGGTTTATATCCTTTCAATCAGCTTTGTACAGCACACTGGTGCAACATATTATTTTTTTGATCTATGACTTGAGTTTGGACATTTAACAAACTCAAAAGACTTGGAAATAAATTATCTTGACTCAATGTTGCCTGTTTTTGTTGATTTAAACAATTGATTTGTTTTGCTGCTACAGATTTCCATGCATCTGAAAACCACATCACCATAGGTACATGGGTTTGTTGAGTAGGTGCAATCGCATATGGTGCACCATGTAAATACATACCACGTTCACCTGTAGACTCGCCATGGTCAGATAAATACCAAAAACCTGTGCGATAATTTTCTTGCTGTTTTAAAGTTTCAATCAATTGATTTAGAATATGATCTGTATAGACAATCGAGTTATCATAAGTATTAATCAATTCAGTCGATGAACAACCTTGTATCGCATTGGTTTCACAAGTCGGTTTGAAATTTTTAAATTCATTTGGTGCACGTTTATAATAAGCAGGTCCATGACTTCCCATTTGATGTAATACAATCAAATGTGCTTGCTTGTCATCTTTTGGCAATTGACTTAAATATAGGTTTAAGCTGTCTACCAAAATACCATCTTGACATTCACCACCTTGACACCATTTTTTCTCTAAATCTTGAGGGATAACAAATTTCTCAACACGATCACAAGTACCCTTGCATCCTGAATTATTATCAATCCACGTCACCTTATAACCTGCACGTTGTGCAATATCCAATAAACCTTCTCGATGACTTGCAAGTTGCTCATCATAATCTTGACGCGGCATGCCTGAGAACATACAAGGCACTGAAACTGCGGTTGCTGTACCGCAAGAACTGACTTGAGAAAAATTAATTAGACCAGACTGTTTTGACAATTCAGGATTGGTATTTTTTGCATAACCATTTAAAGAAAAACTTTCTGCACGTGCAGTTTCACCGACCACCAAAACCATCAATTTAGGTTTATGCTGTAAAGCAACATCCTCGACTAAATGTGCATCTTCACCATAACGAATCAAAGGTAGATTTTTTTTCGGTGCTTTTTTATGAAAATAAGAAAGTGTTGAAGCCACTGCATTTTGCGGAGAAATCATGCCTTTTAAATCACGATGCTCACGAAATATAGCTGCATAATCCACATAAAAAACAAATAATAATGCAGCAATTACAGCGAAAGAGCCCGTAATATTTAGGCTTTTAAATAACAGTATTTTGCCAATTTTTTCTGGTTTAATCCTTACCCAAAGAATAATGATGATGGGTAAAACAACAAATCCCAGTGTCCAAATAAAAAATTGCAAAGAAAGTAAGTCTGACACTTCACTAGGATCTGTTTGTACCATATTTTGAATTTGATCAGGCGAAATCACCACGCCCAATGAATTGACAAAATAAGCACTAAATCCACCAATGAAGACCAAGACAATTGCAAAAAATTTTGCTGTCCATTTCCAGTCTAAAATTTGTAATAACAGGTTATATAAAGCAACCAGCACAAAACCTGTCGCGATCAGAAACAGCTGTGCTTTAACCCCCTGATAAGGCGTTAGAGACTGGACTTTATTTAAAAAACTAAAATTCAGACACAAGCCTAACCACACTGCGACAATAATATTAAAAGCAGTTAGGGAAATTGAGACTTCACGTCGTTTTATACGCTGTATTAAGTTAGACATTACTTTGGCAATACTCTTTTCAATAGTGTTAAGTTAAAAAATGAAGCTTAAACTGAACTTAAAAAGCACTTTCCCAAGCATATTGCGCCACTGATCCTATTTGTAATTACCTTAATATTTCTCATAATCTGAGAAATTTAAAATCAAATAAAAAAACTATAAAAAAGTTAGTATTATTTTATAGCTTGTAGATTTTAATCCTGCTTAATCGGATCCACAGCAATTTTTTGAGTTAATTATTGGGAACTGAAATTACTTTAAATCCAATAAATGGGATAATACACGAATTGATTTCTACACATTTAAAAATGACGAAAAAGTAATTTTTTATTTTCCACTCAATGCAAAACACATCAATATTTAATTAAAAAATAAAGGTAAAATCACATTAAATCAAAGATATTTATATATAAATTAAATTCCACCAACCACACAATTTATTTTACGTTTTTATAATATATTATTGACTTAATGATGCCTAAGAAAAATTATTTAATCTATTTAATTCAATCAAAAAACGACTAATCATAGCGTTATATACTAAATACTCACCTTGCATATTATAAAAATTTAAGTTCATAATATTATGAATAACGTATCTTTTTAATCCAATATATAATCGGGATGAGACAAAAAATGCCTATCACCAAAATCAAACTTAAGTAATTTAAATATCCCAATTGATCGCCAATCATGCCGCTTAATGTATATAACAACCCACTGACTGTTGCCATAATAGAGACCTGAAAAGTGAAATCTGTACCTGCATGTTCTTGACGACTATATTGCATCACTAAAGTTAAGATTATGACTAAAAGCATTGCAGCAAACAGATCTTCTAAAGCATTAATCAAATAAATTAACCACGGTGCTACAAAGTGCGATTGTTCATATTGAGCTGCTAACCACACGAACCCTGCTAAACTGATCAATTTCAAAATAGAAAACAGGATTAAGGCTTGGTGACGCTGTAGTTTTTTTAGCATTAAACTGGCCAAGCCTGCACCCAATAGTGCAGAAAATGCCCCCATCATAGTGATATAAATGCCGATTTGAGAAAGACTCAACTGTAGATCAACCAACAAAGGTTTGGTAATTGGACCTGTAAAGCCATCCGTTATTTTGATGGTACAAAGCACAAAGAACCATGCTCTTAGTTTTTTATTGACAAAGAAATAAGTTAAATAGGTTTTAAATTTTTCAATAAAATGCTGTGCAACGTCATCCTGTAAATGTGCTAACGCAGTCTTTTTTAAGTGCTTAGGTTCTTGATAAAACCAAATAGGAATTGTATTTAAAGCCACAATTCCTGCCAAAATCAAAAACGTACTTTGCCAGCTTAACCAGTCCATTACCCATAGGATTGCCCCGCCCCCAATAATAAATCCTAAACGAGAGCCAATGACTTGAATCATATTCCCAATATGTTGCTGATCCCCTTTTAAAATGCTAACGGCTAAGCCATCCGTTGCAATATCTTGGGTTGCACCAATACTGTTCATACAGAGCAAAGCCATAAAAAACAATAATAAATAGATCGGTTCATTCAGGGATTGAATTGGTAAAAAAGATAAAATGATCAGGATAGCAATGGTTAAAACTTGGGTTGGAATAATCCAACTTCGATAATGCCCTTTGGAACCATGTCCAAAACTGTCCACAAAAGGCGCCCATAAAATTTTAATTGCCCAAGGCGCCATGAGTAATCCAAAGCCGCCGATATGCGCCAAAGACACGCCTTGTGAGCGTAAAATCACTGGTAAGGCATGGGTCATAAAACCTACAGGTAAACCCTGCGCCCAATACAGTGAAAATAACAACAAATAAGTGTGTCGCATGCAATCTAAACTCGAACGATGTCAATATAAATGGGCCTAACTTGATCTTGTGTGTATTGCTTTAATCTACAAATTTTGTAATATTTACATTTTGCAGATAGTCACTATTAAGCAAAAAACTAAAATCAATACAAGAGCAGTCATATAAAAATACAATGTCACAAAACTTTCCGATCATACCAGATCAAGTACCCCAACGTGGTACCAGCACCAGCCGTAATATCTTTAAAAACCTTTACTTAGTTCAAGGCTGGGGATTTGATGGTGAATTTCCCAACTTACCCAAAGCAGTGGTATTTATTGCACCGCACACCTCGAATTATGATGGTTTTTATGCTTTCCTCGCCATGTTAGGTATTGGTATTAAAGTTACAATTTTTGGAAAAGATAGCCTGTTTAAACCGCCACTCAAAGCACTTTTTGAGTGGATTGGTGTGATTCCCGTACAGCGTGATTCACCGCATGGGCTCACCGAACAGATTGTTAAAGTTATACAACAACAAGATAAAATTTGGATTGCCATTGCACCTGAAGGTACACGAAAAAAAGCTGAAAAAATTAAAAGTGGTTTTTATCACATTGCAATGGGCGCCAATATACCGATTGCAATTTTTTCACTTGATTACGAGAAAAAGCGAATTCACTGTTTAGGTACATTGCAACCCACAGGAGATTATGAGCAAGATTTAGCAGAAATTTTATCGCGTTTTAAAGGTAACTTTTCACCTAAACGACCTAAATTATTATCGATTCCTTTACAAAAACTATTGAAAAATGGCTAGAAAAAATAGAGACAATCTGTTCAGATGTGCAACATATATTTTGATCAAAAGTAATACCCCATGCGTTTTAAACAACTTGGTTTTATAGGCTTATTGGGTCTAGCCCTTGTTGGCTGTGACAAAACAACCAAAACTCCAACTCAGACCACTGCGATTAAAGCACGTGAGCCTGTTATTGCCATTGCTTTAGGTGGCGGTGGTGCAAAAGGTTTCGCCCATATTGGTGTGCTCAAGGTTTTAGAATCTCATGGAATCAAACCTAAAATTGTGACTGGAACCAGTGCAGGAAGTTTTGTCGGCAGTATCTATGCCAGTGGTAAAACACCTTATCAAATGCAGCAGATCGCACAGCAATTGAAAGAATCTGATTTGCGTGATTTGACTTTAAATAGCCAAGGTATTGTTCTTGGTCAAAAACTACAAGATTATGTCAATCGCAATGTTGCGAATAAACCGATTGAGCAATTTCCAATCCGTTTTGCAGCAGTTGCCACACGTTTAGACAATGGTAAAAAAGCAGAATTTATTAAAGGTAATGCAGGGCAAGCAGTTCGCGCCTCTTGTAGTATCCCCAATGTTTTTGTGCCGGCAACCATTGGTAATACAAAATATGTTGATGGCGGTTTAGTTAGCCCAATTCCGGTTCAGACTGCACGTGATATGGGTGCAGATATCGTAATTGCGGTCGATATTTCTGCACGTCCAAGTGGTAGCCAACCTATGAATATGTGGGGCTTATTGGACCAAACCATTAACATCATGGGGCAACAAAGTATTAACAATGAGTTGGCTCAAGCCAATATCGTGATTCAACCTAAAGTTGGACACTTAGGTACGCTTGATCTTAAGTCCAGTAACCAAGCGATTTTAGAAGGTGAAAAAGCGGCCCAAGGCAAAATCATCGCCATTCAAACTGCAATCACTAACTTTAAAAAATCACCTGCTGCTTTAAAACCTGCGCCTCGGGGAAAATTCTAATATCGCAATAGCGTTCTGATAATCAATCCTAATTGAAAACAAGAATAATCACGTTTTTATATGCAGCACTAAAATGATCTGCTACATTGATATAGATGATCCGTCATCTATATCAATGATAATCACTAGAGTAGATGTATGAACTTTATTTTTGAACCGTGGCATTGGTTTGTACTTGGCATATTGCTGATCCTATCCGAACTTGTATTACCAGCGTTTGCTGCTTTATGGTTTGGTATTGCTGCAGTTGTGGTCAGTATTTTGTTGTGGTTATTCCCAAGTATGAGTTTCACCCTGCAAGTCGTATGCTGGATTATCTTATCCATCATTTGCACTGTGGCTTGGTTTAAATTCATTAAGCCTCTATCTGTAGATAAAACCAAAGCTGGGCTTTCTCGTGAAGCAACCATTGGTCAAACGGGTATGGTCATTCAAACTGGGCTTAGCCATGATCAAATTCGTGTTCGTTTTCCAATGCCTGTTTTGGGTTCTGATGAATGGAATTGCCGTACTTTATCGCCTGTACAAGTAGGTGACCGTGTACGGGTAACTGATATTTTAGGTAATGATTTAGTGGTAAAACTACATTCATCATCTTAATAATGAAGAATAAAGAGGAAAATTAAATGGGTTTTGGTTCTATTGTTGTTTTAGTCTTATTTCTATTTGTCGCTGTAACCATTTTCAAAGGCGTGCGTATTGTTCCTCAGGGTTATAAATGGATCGTACAACGCTTAGGTAAATATCACACCACACTTAGTCCGGGTTTAAACTTCGTCATTCCGTATGTGGATGAAGTGGCTTACAAAGTCACCACCAAAGATATTGTTCTAGATATCCCATCACAAGAAGTCATCACCCGTGATAACGCGGTATTAGTGATGAATGCTGTGGCTTATATCAATTTAACCACACCAGAAAAAGCCGTGTATGGTATTGAAAACTACACTTGGGCAATTCAAAACTTGGTGCAAACTTCACTCCGTTCAATCGTTGGTGAAATGGATCTAGATGATGCATTGTCATCACGTGATCATATCAAAGCAAAATTAAAAGCAGCGATCTCTGATGATATCTCAGACTGGGGTATCACACTAAAAACTGTGGAAATTCAAGATATTCAACCATCGCACACGATGCAATCAGCGATGGAAGCCCAAGCTGCTGCAGAACGTCAACGTCGTGCAACAGTGACCAAGGCAGATGGTGAAAAACAAGCGGCGATTTTAGAAGCAGATGGACGTTTAGAGGCCTCTCGCCGTGATGCGGAAGCTCAGGTTGTATTGGCTGAATCTTCACAGCGTGCCATTGAAATGGTGACCTCTGCTGTGGGTGATAAAGAAATCCCTGTTGCCTACTTACTCGGTGAGCAATATGTCAAAGCAATGCAAGACATGGCCAAATCGAATAATGCCAAAACTGTTGTACTCCCAGCAGATATTATGAATACTATTCGTGGTGTGATGGGTAGAAACTAATTTAGCGCGGTAAAAATCGTTAAAAAATAGGCAGCCGATGGGTTGCCTATTTTTTAACGTGAAAAATGTCGCTTAAGTTTTAAGGTTGAACAATTGATCCATATTTTTTCGTTATCTATAGTTAAATTTCGCGTTACTTAAAATCCTCTCTTTGCATCTGCATTCGAGATTTAAAGATCAATATTAAAAATGAAATTACATAAAATACAGATAGATGAAGACTTTGAAGATGATGGGCTTTGCTCTATTACGTTTTGGTTCGAGGATGCCCCGAGATATATAACCCTATCTCGGGATGAACTAGCGTGTCCAAGCAGTATTTACATTGAGTATACTGATCAAATATATGGATTTGAAACCAGAGACATCGAATATTCATTTGAGAACGGACGATTAACCCTAAAGCTGTTGGTTAATTCGTTCAGATGGAATAATTCCAGTGATGTTGAAATTTATATCCCTGAGGCAGAAATTGACTCAGTGACATCCATCATGGAAAAAATATTTGATCTCAATTAAATTAGCTTTTTCTTGCCAACAAAAATTGCGAAATTTGATTCAATTCCTGTGCATCCTCGCCAAAATACGCTAAAGCTTTAAATGCCTGGTCATGTAATTGTTGCGCATAAATTTTGGCATTTTCTAAGCCCATTAAGGCAGGATAGGTCGACTTATCTACTTGTTGATCTTTGCCCGCAGTTTTGCCCAAAGATTCAGTGTCAGACACCACATCTAAAATATCATCTTGTACTTGAAATGCTAAACCAATCGCTTGACCATATTGACGCAATTGTGGAATCGCTTGATCTGTACCGGCAAAAATTGTCACGGCAGACAGCATAATTGCAGCTTGGATTAAAGCCCCTGTTTTATTGCGATGGATATTTTCTAACTGTGCTTGATCGACATGTTTGCCTTCAGCCTGTAAATCCAAAACCTGACCACATACCATTTTTGAACTTGCTGTGGCTAAGATTTGCATTTGTTTAAGAATAATGCCCTGTTCAACAGCTTGACCTTGATCAAATAGACGGCTTCCTAATACCTCAAATGCCATCGATTGCAAAATATCACCAGCTAATAGCGCTGTATCTTCACCAAAAGCCACATGACAAGTTGGCTGTCCGCGACGTAACAAGTCATTGTCCATACATGGCAAGTCATCATGTGCCAATGAATAGCAATGAATAAACTCAATCGCAACCGCAGCTCTACGCACGGCTGCAAAATTCGGATTATTTTGTTTTAAATGTGCAGTTGCATAACTTAAAGCCGGTCTAACTCGTTTTCCACCTAACATCACCGTATGATGCACTGCAGATTTTAATGGTTCTGGCAATGAAAAAGCATCTAAAGCAGCTTGTAAATCTTGCTGAATTTGCACTTGCGCTCGTTTTAAAATTTCTGCATTTACATTGGGAATAGAAGTCACATCTGCCTCGGTTTGTACGAATCGCTAAAACTAAAATCAGCAGTTTTAGATAAATTGGTAAATTTGGTGAGTCAGAACATTCTACTATGAGTCACTATAATTCTCATCCTTTAATTCCAATCCAATCATTTGAATAAGTGCAAAGCATTTATAATTCGTTTTTTAATAGAAACAGTGAGTTTCGGCCCTTTTCTTTGGCAGAACGTACTGCAAACTCTAATTTTTGTAAGACATCCACCTCAGTCGGCTTATGGTGTGGATCTAAATGATAGATTCCTATAGATGCAGTAAGATATTCATTATTACTACCAAACAATATCTTTTCATTCGTGACTGCAAATTTAAGTCGTTCTGCAAGTGTCACCACTGCCCACTCAGTAAGATGTTCAATCACAATAACAAAACTTGCTGAATTTAAACGAAAAATTTCAGCTTCTTCAGTTTGCGCAATCGCTTCATTTAATACAGAACCGAGTTGTATTAAGACCTCATCACCTGCAGTATAGCTATTGAGTTGATTAAATCGCTTAAAGTTATCTAAATCAATTTTAAGAAATGACAAATGCGAGTCACAACTGTTTTGCCAGATTTTATTTAAATAATGCTCAAAAGCAAAAGCGTTCTGTAAACCTGTGACAAAATCTAAATAGAGATGGTCGTGCAATTTTTTATTATTTTGCAAAAGTACATTTTCACGGCGCTTCAAACGCGTTATATCTGAGCAAACAACTACAACTGTTTCAATCTCATCATATTGGTTACGTATTGCTTTAAAATATGAAAGATAAAATTTTCCTTTGACATAAAATTCTTGCTCAAAATAATTTTTATTTTTTGAGAAATAACGCATTGCTTCAGTGAAATGAGCATAAACAACGGTCGAAAATGTATTGAGTAACTTATCAAACAAGTAAAGCGCGTCACTTTCATAAATATCAGCAAATTTTTGATTTACCCCTAAAAACCGCGCTTCCTGATCAAATAAAGCGATGGGTAAAGGAATTTGTGAAATAAAAGAAACCAGATGCAATTTGTCAATATCTTTTAAATATTCAAAAACTTTGATGTCTTCAAGGCTATCTCGTAGTTTTTTAGACTCTTGTTCCATACGCCACCTCGAAGCCAATAAATTTTTAATCTATTGAAATCAGCATTTAATGTATTAATTTTTTACAACAGCAAATCATCAGAATTGCTATCACATAAAGTAAGTATGATAAAATACTGTAACTATTTTGCCATACACAATACAAAATTAGTACTTTTATTGATATAAATCACAAAAAAATAAACCTTGCGAATGCAAGGCTATTAAAATTTCAACGATCAAATCTCTCAAATGCTATTTGAAAGCACATCAAAAAGATTAAAAACTATCTGCTGGCACTCGAACCCAGCCCTCCATCAATACACGCGCACTACGACTCATGATGGCTTTCTTAACAACCCATTGTCCTGTTTCATTTAAAGCTTGTGCACCCACGCGAAGTGTTCCAGATGGATGACCAAAGCGTACCGCCTCACGTTCACCACCTCCAGCAGCCAAATTCACCAAGGTATTTGGAATTGCTGCCGCTGTACCAATCGCGACCGCAGCTGTTCCCATCATGGCATGATGTAATTTACCCATCGATAACGCGCGCACCAATAAATCTGTATCGGTTTCACCCACCTGTTTACCACTAGACGCGGTATAGCTTTTAGGTTGCGATACAAATGCCACTTTCGGAGTATGTTGACGATTAACCGCTTCACTAATGTCTTGGATTAAACCCATTTTTACCGCACCATAAGCACGGATTTTTTCAAAACGCGCTAATGCAGCTATATCACTGTTGATATCGTCTTGTAATTCAGTTCCGTTGTATCCAATCTCTTCGGCATTTAAGAAAATTGTAGGAATACCAGCATTGATCAAAGTTGCTTGAAATGTACCAATTTCAGGAACCTCTAAGCTGTCTACAACATTTCCTGTTGGGAACATTGCTCCACCATCTTCCCCATCATCGGCAGGATCTAAAAATTCAATTTGAACTTCTGCTGCTGGAAAAGTGACACCATCCAATTCAAAATCACCAGTTTCTTGAACTTGTCCCTGAGTAATAGGCACATGGGCAATAATTGTTTTATGAATATTGGCTTGCCAAATACGAACTGTACAAATACCATTTTCTGGAATCAGATCAGCTGCAACCAAACCATTACTGATTGCAAATGAACCGACAGCAGCTGTTAAATTACCGCAGTTGCCGCTCCAATCTACAAATGCTTTATCGATAGACACTTGCCCAAACAGATAGTCAACATCATGATTTGGTTGTGAACTCTTGGCTAAAATAACTGTTTTACTGGTACTTGAAGTCGCCCCGCCCATCCCATCAATCTGTTTTCCATACGGATCTGGACTACCAATCACACGGAGTAATAACTGATCACGTGATTGCCCCGCTATTTGTGCACGTTCAGGCAAATCATCGAGTTTAAAGAAGACACCTTTACTGGTACCACCACGCATATAGGTTGCTGGGATTTTGATTTGTGGTGCAGCGCTCATTTTATCGTATTCCTTTCAATTCTCTTTGTTGTCTAAAATAATGAATCTTCATTCAGTTTTATACTACCCTTTTTTTGAGTAAAATACTGACGGATTGACTTAAGTATTAAATAAATCTTGTCATAAAGCTTAAATATTAAACAGATTCAGTTTGCTTTGAAAATTTAAAATTAATCTTATTTCATTGAAAATGAATAAAAAAATTAAATATATTATTTTTTGACTTCACAGTTCCTTTCCATACATCTATCGCATACTAGGCTAAAAGTAACCAATCTATTACAATAATTAAATTCGCATAAATAGAGTTGTACACATTGAGCAACGAGTCTACACAATTACAGCGTGGGCTTAAGAATCGTCATATCCAATTGATTGCCATGGGCGGTGCAATTGGTACAGGATTATTCTTAGGTTCAGCACATGTGATCGAAAAAGCTGGGCCATCCATTATTTTGGGTTATGCCATTGGTGGTTTGATCGTTTTTTTAATTATGCGTCAGCTTGGGGAAATGATAGTACATGAACCCGTAGCTGGTTCTTTTAGCCATTTTGCCAATAAATATTGGGGTAAATTTCCTGGTTTTTTAACTGGTTGGAACTATTGGATGTTGTACATCCTAGTTGCAATGACAGAATTAACTGCGGTCGGCAAATACATCAATTATTGGTGGCCTGAAATTCCAAACTGGGTGTCTGTACTGTTTTTCTTCGTTGTGATTACACTGGTCAACTTAGGAAATGTGAAATTTTACGGTGAATCCGAATTTTGGTTATCCATCATTAAAGTCACTGCTATTGTTGCAATGATTGTATTTGGTATTTATTTGGTTCTGACCGCAGATGTAAGTTCAGGGATTGCTTTTTCAAACTTATGGTCTCATGGTGGCTTTTTCCCAAATGGATTTGACGGCTTATTTTATATGCTGGCTTTCCTTATGTTTGGTTTTGGCGGTATTGAATTAGTTGGTATGGCTGCGGCTGAAGCCAAAGACCCAGAAAAAACCATTCCTAAAGCGATTAATCAAGTTGTGCCACGTATCCTTATTTTTTACGTAGGTTCGATGATCATTCTGTTGTCTTTGGTGCCTTGGAACCAATTGAATTTTGGTGGTTTAGATAAAAGTCCATTCGTGATGGTCTTTAGTATGATTGGGATTGCATGGGCAGCTCATCTGGTTAACTTTATTATCTTAACTGCGGCATTATCTGTTTATAACAGTGGGATGTATGCCAATAGCCGTATGCTTTATGGTTTAGCAAAACAAGGCAATGCACCTAAAATTTTTACCAAAACCAATAAACATGGTGTACCAATTCCATCTGTGTTGCTTTCTGCATTTTTAATTTTGGGTTGCGTACCTTTAAATTATTATTTACCAGAAGATGCTTTAAGTCATTTGATGTATGTGGTGGTTGGCGCTTTAGTTTTAAACTGGTTAATGATTACACTCACTCATTTAAAGTTTAAGCGTGCTCTACGTTTGACCAATCAAACCAGTAAGTACCCTGCACTTTGGGCACCTGTTAGTAATTTCGTTGTAATTATTTTTATTGGTATCGTTTTATATATCATGTGGGATCAAGGATTTAAAGAATCCGTATTGATGATTCCTGTATGGATTACCCTGATGTTAGTCCTGTTTGATATTTTAAATCAAAATGAAATAAAGACTGAAGAAAAATAAACCTAACCCAAAGCTATTATTTCGATAATAGCTTTTTTTTCATATGCATATACGGTAAATTATTTACTTATTGTGCCCTTAGCTTAACTGGATAGAGCAGTTGCCTCCTAAGCGACAGACGTGGGTTCAAGTCCCGCAGGGCGCACAATTAAAGAAGAATAAAAAAAAATTCTCTTTACCAAAATTAAGACAATAAAATTAAGCCTTACAAAAGTTTTCGAACGGTAATTTTAATCATGTTTAAGGCTGATGATAAAAGCTAAAGATTAGATTACTTGCGCCCAAATATTAAAAAACCTAAATATACAAAATTATAGTTATGGATCTAAATCGATATAAGCGAGCTAATTAAACATCTTATTCAACTCATATTGTGAGCCGAATATATGCTATATTTAGCTCATCTTGGAAAAGTTCTAAGTGGAGATTTAAGATGCAAGAGTGGATTTGGCAAACCAACAACTGGACAAACTTTAGATGGGAAGATGAAATCATCTTACCCAAAACCAGACAGATTCATCAAAAAATTGGAATTCTACTTGGGCAAAGTCAACATGATTTAGCCAAAGAGCAATTCACCTTAAATATTCTACTTGCCAATCTTGTTGCATCATCCGCGATTGAAAATGAAACCTTAAATGTGTATTCATTACGTTCCTCACTTGCACGTCGTCTAGGCGTTACGCTTGACCAACCTTATCCAAGTTCGGACAGATCTGAAGGTTTGGCCAATATCATGCTTGATGCGCTGAACAATGTGAAACAACCACTTACTGTTGAACGTCTTATGCAATGGCATCAATGGCTTTTTAATGATCCCGATTGGACAATGCAGCGCTTACGCATTGGTCAACTCAGAGGTTCAGAACCAATGCAGGTTGTTTCTGGTCGATTGGATTATCCGACAGTTCACTTTGAAGTACCTCCTAGAGAAGGACTTGAAGAACGTTTAGAAGCCTTTATAAATTGGTTTAATCTTAGTCTAACCGATGCGTTGCTTGATCCCCTACTTCGTGCGGGTATTACTCACTTATGGTTTATCACACTGCATCCTTTTGATGATGGTAACGGGCGTATTACCCGTACACTGACAGACCTGGCCTTAGCACAAATGGATCAGCAGAGTATTCGCTTGTATGCGATGTCCCCTGTTATATTAAACAAACGTAAAAGTTACTATGAAATCTTAGAGCAAAGCCAAAAAAATGATTCCAATATCACTAATTGGCTTGTCTGGTTTTTAGACACCTTAAATGACAGCCTCGAAACGACGTTAAAACAAATTAATCGAACTGTATTTAAAAGTCAGTTTTGGTATAAATATTCAAATTTAGATCTCCATGAAGGACAACGCAGGGTATTGAATCGCTTATTAGATGGTGGAGAAAATGGCTTTGAACATGGTATTAGTGCCTCTCAATATCAAAAGGTTGCTAAAGTCAGTAAAGCAACAGCTACTCGGCATTTATCCGACCTGTTAGAAAAAGGATGTATAATCAAATTGGAAGATGGTGGACGCAATACTCGCTATCAAATCAATTCCCTATTATAAAAATAATACCCTTTTTAAAGCTGTTTTTTGCGATAAAGCCAATTTACTTAAAATATTTTTATCGGTTTTGAATAGATAAATCAAAAACTTGAATCCTATAAGGGCGCACAATTGAAGAAGAATAAAAAGTGACTTTCTGTCTTTACAAAGATTTAATATTGAGCCACTTATATTGCCAAATAAACTCAACGTTATTTTGACCATTTGGTTATATTTTATGCAATCCATCAATCACGAAATTATCTAAATTTTACTATTTTCACTTTGAATTTTTTTAATATCTCTATAAATAATCACATCTTTATATTTTTTTCTAAATCCTCGCCCACTAAACTAAACTACATAGTTCATTTTTTTTTCACTAATTCACCCTCTAGAGTATTTACTCTTATTTTTTATATGTTATTTTGTAAATAGAAGTAACTTTGAGTTGTATATTTAAGTATCAAAATTATTTCTCATTCAAAACTTAAGTACTTCAAAGTATTCATTTTATTATATTAGGGAAAAATTAAAATGAAATTAAAACATTTATCAATCGCGATAATTGCTGCAAGTTTGCCAATGACTGGTGTTTTTGCCGCAGCAATGGATCGTTCAGGCCAATCAATTTCGGCATTCCTTCAACCTAATAATTATTTTGAAGCTGGTATTTCAGTTTTAGATCCAACTGTTGAAGGTCGAGAAGCTGGAGATACGCCTAAACCATATCGTGAAATTAGTGATATGGGAGATGATTATTATTTTCCATCTGCTGCGATTAAATTACAACTGACTGATCAAGTTTCATTTGGTCTTTTATATGACAAACCATTTGGGGCAGATGCTGCATATTCAGGTGAAAATGCTTTCGTTTCGTCTGATCACGATACTGTATTACCTCAGGATAGATTAACAGCACTTCGTGCAACTACAATTACAAAGAATGTAAATGAGCAAGTTGTTGCCCGAGCTACACAACAAGCAATTGCTGCAACAGGTTCCCCAACCCCCCCTCAAGCGGTAATTGATCAGATTGCAACACAAATTAGAGGAAATGCTGGTGCAATGGCTTTGATCACAACTGGTGTAACACAAGCTGTGGATCAAGGTATTGCAGGAGCGAATAGTACACTAGGTAAGGGCAACACCAAAGTTAAAGTAGACACCCAAAATATTTCAATGATTTTTGGTTTTCAACCGATTGCAAACTTAAACTTCTATGGTGGTGGTGTTTACCAAACCATTAAAGGGAATGTTAGTCTACGTGGGCAAGCATATAGTTTATATAATGGCTATGACGCAAACATCAAAGAGACTGGCGGTGTGGGTTGGTTAGCAGGTGCTGCATATCAGATTCCAGATATCGCATTAAAAGCATCGGTAACTTATCGTTCTGAAATCGATCATGATGTGAATATCAATGAATCGATCCCTACGCTTGGTGCATTAGCTTTACTCGGTGATACTGGAACTGCTGCGGCAAAAGCAATTGCTGCTGCCAATGGTAAAACGACAATTACGACACCACAGTCTGTTAACATCGATTTACAAACAGGAATCATGGCAAATACCATTGCTTTCGCAAACCTTCGTTGGGTAAATTGGAAAGATTTTTCAATCCAACCGTTAAAATTTGGTAAAGTTTCTCAAGCAATCGGTGGTCTAGTTAACCGTCCAAATGGATTTAACTTGGTTGAATATTCTGATGATCAATATAGTGTGACTGCGGGTGTTGGTCGTAAAATTAATGACCTATGGTCAGGAACTGTTGCAGTAGGTTGGGACTCTGGCGCGGGTAACCCAGTTTCAACTTTAGGCCCTACAGAAGGTTATTGGAATCTAGGTTTAGGTGTTCAATATAGCCCTACGCCTGCAACGTTCATCGCTGGTGGTGTTAAATACTTCTGGTTAGGTGATGCAAAAGCACAAACAGGTGCTCAATCAGGTGGCGATACTTATGTTGCAGAGTTTAAAGATAACAATGCAATCGCTTATGGTTTAAAAATTGGTTATAGATTCTAAGAGTCTATACCGATAAAAAAATCCCACTTTAAGTGGGATTTTTTATGATGGCAATTTCAAACATTAAAAATCATAAAAAGAAACTTCGCCCGTTTCCAAAGAATATTCAGCACCAACGACTTTTAATTTACCTTTGGCAATTAAGTTTTCTAATACGGCTGAACCATGGCGTAATTGATTGACTGAAGCAAAAACATTTGATTTCACGGCATGCATTGATAGCTTTTCTAAGTCATCTTTCAATTCAGTTTGCATTAGAATTTCAACTGAGGGACGAACACGGTTTACAATTGACATAAGATTTGCAGAAGGTGGTGTATTTGGATTCTTCAGCGCTTCAATCGTTGAATGAATCGCACCACAATGGCTATGCCCTAAAACAACAACCAATGGACAGCCAAAACTATCTGCGGCAAATTCCACACTGCCCACTTGCGACGGCGCGACAATATTACCTGCAACACGAATCACAAATAAATCACCGAAGCCTTGGTCAAAAACCATTTCTGCTGGAACACGAGAGTCTGAACAACCTAAAATAATGGCAAATGGCTCTTGGCTGTCCATCATTTCAGATCGTTGCTGATGCGTCAAAAATTTAGTCAGATTGGTTTCACCATGTGCAAAACGTTCATTACCCTGTTTTAATCGTTCTAAAGCTTCTTGAGCAGTTAGCATGTCCTTTGTTCCATTGTGTGGAGAGTGTGATTATTTTAATGCCGCAAAATGTGAAAGTCACTGACTAAAAATAAACTCTGTTACAATTTTTGTTATGTAGGGGATATGGTGCTGAATTTCAAAAATACATAGACATAATTCACAGTTTAATTGAAATTATTTAACTAAAATACAAAATAATCTCTATATTAGTTGAGTTGGACACTGAAACTATGGCAAAAAACTTACAAATAAGACTTTCTCGGCAAATGTTGAAAAAATTATGATCATGAATAATATTTTTACTTTATATAATGCCTAGTCTTTTACTCGGAACCCTCTGCATGTCTGAACTGGCCCATAAAAAAATTCTTCATTTTTTAAACAGCATATTGTTAAGTTTGACTGCGATCGGTGTATTGTTTTTAGGTAGTCACAACAATGCAACTGCTGGCACACCAGAATATGTGGATTATTTAAAAATTGTACAAGAAGAACGTGCTTGGGCAGGATTAACGTCTAAAACATTGCGTGTGGGTGATGTTATCTGGTCTTATAGTGAAGGTGGTTCTAAAGATAAGCCAACAGTTTTACTGATTCATGGTTTAGCCAGCAGCCGTGATACATGGAATGATATTGCGCAGTCATTGACCCCATATTACCATGTGATTATTCCAGACTTGCCTTCAGCAGGAAGTACCCAAGTTCCAGCCAATTTTGATTTATCTGTACCGAATGTAACTGAGCAACTTAGACGCTTTATTGAAGCTGCACATTTACAGGATAATTTAAATATTGCTGGGCATTCATTGGGGGGAACCATTGCAATGTTTTATGCCTCACAGTATCCATTTGATACGAAAAGCTTATTCCTAATGAGTACTGGAGGTATTTTTAAATCAACAAATACCAATTATTTAAGAAATCCGATCTATCTCAAACAATTATTAATCACACAAAAAGGTGATTTGGATTTTGTTATGAAAAAGGTGATGTTTAATCCCCCTTTTACTGCCCGTGTGATTAAAGATGAACAAGAAAAATTATTCATTGCAAAATCTCAAGACACAGCCAAAATCATCAATCAAATTGACGCACTCAATCGACTCTACACCCCTTCAACCTTTACCACGATGTTAAAAAACATTGAAGCGCCCACCATGATTCTTTGGGGTGAACAAGATCAGATTGTAAATGCCGATGTTGCAAATGAATTAAAATCAGTATTAAAACGCCCTGAAACACCGATTATTCTACAACGTGTTGGGCACATGCCATTACTTGAAGCACCTGAACGTGTTGCAGACCACTATTTAAGCTTTTTAAATAAAGTACAGCCTTTGCAAAACCCATTGTCAGATCAAACACATGGACAAATTGAGTTCAAAAAATGAAAAATCAACTCATTGAACAATTGATCGAAGCCCAACTTGGCTTTTTAGATCAAGAATTTTCACAGGCTGATACGATTAAAATTGAGTTTACTGAATTTTATCATTGGTTTAGAAAACAGCCTTTAAAACAAATTTGGTCTTTTGCACAAATTCATGATTTATTGTCAAAGCAAATTTTAGCGACACCTGCAAACAACTTTCTCATTGAGCAAATCGCTGAGCATATTCGTTTTGCATTGATTCATCCAAGTAATGATGAAGCGTTAATTGAGGATATTATTCCAGTCACCACGATTGATAAAATCGCACAATATGTCGCAAGCAAATCAGGTCATCGCCAAGCCTTGATCAAACGTGTTGTCAATAATCCAGCCTTTTCAAGTATGTTAACCCAACTGATTCATCACTCTATTCAGGATTATATTGATAATTCGGTCATGAATAAAAAGGTCCCAGGTGTGGGACGTTTTATGAAGATGGGGAAATCAGTTTTAGAATCGGTTACCGACACTAATTTAGATGATACAGTTAAGCATTATCTGCAAAAAAATATTATTAAAATTAGTCAATTGAGTGAACAAGTCATTAACCAACAGTTTGATGACAATAAGCTTTATCATTTTCAAGCCAATTTGTGGCATAAAATTAAAAAAGTACCGATTGCTGTATTGCGTAATTATGTTGAAATTAACGACTTACCTAAAACTGTAGGTATGGGGCATGAAATATGGGAACATATTCGCCAAACAGATTATTTAAAGAAACAAGTGCATGATGGCGTACTGACTTGGTATGTACGTAATGCAGAACGCCCTTTTGATTTAATTTTAAGTGATATCAATATTGATGAAGCGTTGATTCAAAATCAATTACAACAGTTACTTGAACCTGTTATTCAACAAATGGTTGCTTCTCAACACTTAAAGAGTCGTGCACGGATCTATCTGGAAAAATTTTATTATTCAGATGAAACTTTAAAGATTCTCAATATTGAAAAAGGCGCATAAAGCGCCTTTTTCATGATTAAACAAATTTAATGCAATTTAATTGAGCTTTAGAACTTATAAATTAAACCCAAATTGTAACGGCGGCCATCCAGTACATAATTATAAGTCGCAGTATCTATGCTTTTATCAAATAAGTTATAAATACCAGCATTGAACTGCAACACATTGGAAGGTTTATAGTTTAGACCAACATCAATCATTGCATACGCTGGTCTACCTTTCCCCATCGATGTACGGCTTAAATAGTCAGAAGTTTTACTTCTTACATTTAATCGGCTCCACATTCCAACTTGATCATTTGTTTGCCAATCGAATGTGGTATTAAACATATGTTTCGGCATTTCATTTAATGGCTTACCTTTAAATGCACCACTCTTTTGTTCAGTATCCGTAAATGTATAATTTGTTGCCCAACGAACATCTGGCGTGATTGCCCAACCCAGAGTCGCCTCTATACCACGCATATTTGCTTTATCGACATTGATACGTTGACTGACAAAATCGAATTGTTGACCTAACCAAGAACATCCCATAGTTCCAGAGTCTCCTTGGCAGGTGCGAATTTCAGTAATTTTATCTTTAAATTCACTATTAAATACGGTAAAACCAGCATCTAAATTGTCATTATTATCCCAGTTAATCGATGCTTCATAATTGATACTGGTTTCTGGTTTTAAATCTGGATTACCCACAATCATACCACTTGACTGACCACCACCTGTTGCCTGTCCCCACCCTGCAACAGTGGCACGTAATGCCGGAGTTTTATAACCTGTTGATACCCCACCTTTAACAATCCAGTTATCATTCAAGGTCCAAACACCATAGACTTTCGGGCTAAAATGATCACCAAATTTTTCATCTTTGTCATAGCGTAATGAAGCAGTTACCGTGAATGGCTCTACAATATTCCACGCATCTTCAGCAAATAATGCCCAGCTATAGCGATCTAAGTTTGTTAATTTTGATCCACCAATAACTAACTGATTGCCAAAATCCTCAAGCTCTTCTTTTAAATAACTTCCCCCGAAGCTCAAAGCATGAGAACCTAAATTGATTTGGTTCAAAGTATTAAACGTTGTATTGATTGCTTCCATGCTACGGGATGGATTTTCATTTTCCTCACGTTGAATATAAGAATGTGTCTTTAAATCGCCAATTTCGCCACGATGAGTCAAACTATATTCAGTACGATAATAATCAGTATATGAATTGGTCGGGGGACTGCCATTTCGACCAGGTACATTGGCGATTGTTTTACCTACCGTCTGATCACGGTTTTGAATTGATCGCTGATATTCTAAATCAATGGTATGTTCAGAACTTGGCGTCAAGCTCAGTGTTGCGCCACCCGCACGTATACGTTGCTTATTATAGCCACCAATGATGTCATCTTCATTGCGTTGTGAGAATGTTCCATTCGCCTTTAAGCCAAGTAAATTACGGATTAGAGGACCTGAAACATATAGGTTTGCTTGGTGAATATCTCCAGAATCTCTATTTTCTTGTAGTGTCGTATCCAATTTAACCGAACTAGTCCAAGTATCTGCGACTTTTTTGGTAATAATATTAATCACACCGCCCATGGCATCTGAACCATATAAACCAGACATCGGGCCACGAATCACTTCTATACGTTCAATACTTTCAATACTTGGCATCCAACCTTGCTCGATACCCGAGTTATCACTATTTGGTCGAACTGAACGTGTATTGACCTTTTTACCATCAATCAAAAAAACCGTATAGGCACTACCCATACCACGGATACTAATATCACTTGAACTTCCACCACCTGTTACGACTACACCAGGAACATCTTTAAGTGCATCGGTTATATCTCTATACGCTTTTTTATTAATGTCTTCTTGCGTTAAAACTGAAATAGATGCTGCAGCTTGTTTCACCTCTTGCTCAAAACCACTTGCTGTCACAACAATCGTTTCTAATTTGGTTGACTCTGTAGACTGAGAATTAGTTTTATTAGAAGGTTCTTGTGATTCTGCGGCATAGGCAGTTCCCATCATAACGGTGATAATGGAGAGAGATAACGCAGATTGGATGATACGGTTAGTTGACATAAGGTATTCCAAAGAGGCTAAGAATGAATAGACAATGAAGGTTTAGATACAATGTGTAATAAAAACACCACAGCATTATAAACAATATTAATAACTATTCTCATTTTTATTAACCATTCGGTTAATATTTGGACATTTCTAGGCATATCTTTAAGTTTTTATTCTGTTTTTTAAGATTCATTTAAGCTTATTAAGATTTAAAAAATACAAAAGTTAAATTTAGCTATGCATTATCCATAAAAAAACCTCCGAAATTCGGAGGTTTTAAAGAACAGTCAAATATCTACATTGATATACAGATTATTTGAAATAAGCGCCTTCTGCTTGACTATGGTCAGTCTGATCGACCACACGCCCGAGTTCAGGAATATGCTCTTTAAGCGTAGTTTCTACACCTTGTTTTAACGTTACATCGATCGCAGAACAGCCTTGACAGCCACCACCGAATTTTAATACCGCAGTTAAACCATGTTCTTCATCTTCAACCACTTCTACCAGTGCACAGCTTCCGCCATGCCCTGCCAATCCAGGATTGATCTCTGCCTGAAGAATATAAGTAATTCGCTCTTCCATAGACGCATCTGGACCAACACGTGGTACTTTCGAGTTAGGTGCACGGAAAGTAAGCTGCCCACCAAAACGGTCTTTGTTGTAATCAATTACAGCATCTTTCAGATATGGAATCGACGGTGTATCAATAAATGCAGGAAAATCAGGATAATCTTGTTTGTAATCTGTTGGAGCAATTTCATCAGGTGCACTGTATGCCATACAACATTCAGCACGTGGAGTACCTGGATTTTCAACAAATACACGAACGCCAATTCCTGGAGTATTTTGCTTCTCCAAAAGATCTTTTAAATACTCTTGCGCATTGGGAGTAATCAATAAATTTGGAATTTCTTCTGCAACCGCAGTATTGGTGTTCTCAGTCGACATAACTCTATCCTCAAGCTGAAGTCGGTATTTTAACTGAAGATGAGGCTGAATGAGTGAAAATCAACTAAAATTGTCGGAATTAACTTAAAAAGATGTAAAAAATATAATCTACGCAAATTTCAACTTAAAATATTCGTGTAATAAGTGAATATAAATCATACACAAATAGATATTTACTGCATTTTAGCTTATCAACAAATCGCGCTTTAAAACGCATAAAATGACACTAATGAAAATTTTTATAAATGAAATACTAAGTTTAATTTAAGACATTTTTCGCACTGATTTATTCAATTTATACGACCAATTTATCTGAATTTTGTCAGAAAATGCCACCCAAATATTGAATATGGCATGGATAATGTATACATCTGTATATTAATGATGAAATAAAACGAGATATTTTGCATGTCCAGTTCAATTGATGGTTTACAGTTTCCAGTTCATCCAAAGACTCAAAAAAGTAGCAGCTCGCAAGTCGGTAAAGAAATCATTGCAGAAGCACTTTCCTTGGTTGATCATCTCAGCGCACAGCAAGCTTTAGATGAAAAAAACTGGCGTAAAAATTATCCAGTTTATTTTAAGGCATTGGTTGAACATGGCATTCGTTCAAGTCATAACGCCATCACTATTGCCAAACAAGGCTTACACAAAGCCCAACATAGCTTTGATTTCTTTAGAGATGGACAACGCTATTCTTTAAAAGATATTGGTACAGTTCCAGTACTAGACAAGATTCAAAGCGTTAGTTTTAAAGGTCATTCAGATGCTGAGGTGGAGTGGTTTGTACCCTATCACGGGCAAAAACTACAAGGCGAAGCGCTATATCAGCAAATTCAAAAGTGGCAAGACACTGGCATTATTGAAGCCAGCCATGCAGACGCCCTCAGAGAAGTGATTGCACATCCTGAATGGTTTGATTTATCGGATCGTACCTTAGTTTTATTTGGCGCAGCTTCAGAGGCAGGCCCATTAACATGGTTATCAAAATGGAAAGCCAATATTGTTGCCGTTGATCTACCCAATGAACGCGTTTGGGAGAGAATTCTTAAAACCATTGAAAATGGCAATGCTACACTGTACGCGCCTAGTTTTCAAAAAATCGTCAATAACCATGATATTGAAGAATTAAAAAGTAAACTTGGGGCAAATTTACTGACCCAAATTCCAGAAATTACGCAATGGCTTTGTGATAATCCACACAAGTTAGATTTGGCCTCTATTGCTTATTTGGATGGTGAGAAACATGTACGTGTGTCGATGGCAATGGACACGATTATGAGCCATGTTAGTGAACACAAGAATGATTCATCACTAATGTATATGTGTACGCCTACAGATGTTTATGCAGTACCTGAAGAAGTGATTGAAGGTTCAAACAAAAAGTTCAAATATAGATCAAAATTTGAAACTGTACTCAGCAAAGGGATTGCAACCCTTTCCTTAAAGCAATTCTTTAAGCACCATGATCAACAATTGATTCGCTCTGACAATGGTAAATTCTATGGGATTGCTGATTGTCTGGTGGTTGAACAAGGCCCTAATTATGCATTGGCAAAACGTATTCAACAGTGGCGTGCAACTTTAGCACGACATCAAGGGCAACATGTCAGTATCAATATTGCACCATCCACGACGACACATTCGGTCACCAAGAATCCGTTGCTTAAAGCTGCGTTCAACGGTGCGAGTTTGTTTGATGTAGAAGCGTTCCGTCCTGAAACAACCAATTCAATTATGGCAGCGCTTTGGATTCATGACCTAAGAAATCCTAAGTCTGTTGCAAATCCTGAAACAGAGATGGGGCATCCATTAGAATTGATGATGGAAGGCGCCAATCATGGTGGTTTATGGCGTGTCGCCTATCTTGCTCGCACAGCCTTACCTTTTGCTGCAATTTATGGGTATGCGAGTGATAAATTACCGATGCAAAAACTTTTAACCAAGTTTAAAAAGTAACTCTTCAGGTTTAAATCCCTTTAAATTAAATGCCCAGTGATAAATTTAGCTGGGCATTTAAGTGTATGAGCAGTTTTTTATGTCTTGTTAAATTTCTTATAAAAAGTATAGGCACTCCCCCAAAGCGCCAAATAACATACATAATGCAGCAATCCTTTAACGCCTTAAATATGCTATACCAATGTAAACGGTTCAGTCATTCTAAAATGATTGACAGTTTTCTAACGATCGTTTAAAAACTTATAAAACAACCAATGAGAGAACAACAAATGTCAAATCTACAAGGAAAAGTCAGTCGTGAAATCCGTGGTCATATTTTTTTAATTGGCTTAGATCGTGCAGATAAACGCAATGCTTTTGATAGTCATATGATTCACGACCTATCACTGGCTTTAACTGAATATGAAAATAATCCACAACTACGCTGTGCGGTGGTCTTTGCACATGGCGATCATTTTACCGCAGGATTGGACTTGGTTGAATTACAACCAAAACTAGCCGATGGGGTATTTAATTTTAGCGATGATATTGTGAATCCTTGGGGAACTGTTGGGCGTCAAAGAACAAAACCATTGGTAACCGCGGTACAAGGCTATTGTTATACCGCTGGTATTGAATTGATGTTGAATTCTGACATCGTTGTTGCCAATGAAAATACTCAATTTACCCAAATTGAAGTACAGCGCGGTATCTTACCTTTTGGTGGTGCAACAGTACGTTTCGTCCAAGCTGCTGGCTGGGCAAAAGCCATGAAATATGTGTTAACTGGTGATTTATTTTATGCACAAACAGCCTATGAAATGAACTTAGTCACTGAGGTTGTTGAGGATAACCAACAGTTAACGCGTGCCATAGAGCTGGCTGAACGTATTGCCAATGCTGCACCACTTGCCGTCCAAGCGGCACTCCATTCGGCACATCAAGCCTTTTTACAAAGTCCTGAAGTCGCATTTGCAAACCTACAAAATCTACTTAGCCCTTTACTCGCCTCTGAAGATGCGCAAGAAGGTGTGAGAGCAATGATCGAACGTCGAGCACCACAGTTTAAAGGCAAGTAAACCAATCATAGCGATATACGGCGATAACCTAATAACTGTGGGAACAATCATGCAAAATTTAAAGTATTCAACTGAAATCAAACACTTGAATGGCAATAGTTTTACCAGCCAAGCCATCAGCTTTAAGGCATTGGATGGTTATGTACTGGCTGGCGTACTTTACACCCCAGTCAATACAATCAAAGCAAATCTTGTTGTTTCCAGTGCAACAGGTGTCCCACAAGCATTTTATCGCCGCTTCTCTGAATATGCAGCACAATTGGGTTATCAGGTACTCACTTTTGATTATCGTGGCGTGGCCAAATCTGCGCCACGGCAATTAAAAGGTTTTAAAATGTCATATCTGGATTGGGGGAAATTAGATTTAGCAGGTGCAATTGACTACAGTTTTAAACAAGATACGCCCCTATTTTTAGTTGGACATTCTTACGGTGGACAAGCCTTAGGGTTAACACCGAATCACGACAAAGTAAGTGCAATGTATTGTTTTGGCACAGGTGCTGGCTGGCATGGCTATATGCCATTTAAAGAAAAAATTAAAGTTCAGGTAATTTGGAACATTATCTTTCCACCTATGGTGGCGATTACAGGTTACTTACCTTGGAGTAAACTCAATATGGGTGCAGATTTACCTAAAGGGGTCTACCAACAATGGCGTAGATGGTGCAAAAATCCCACTTACTTTTTTGCAGATCCTGAGCAACAAAATTTGCATGAACAATATGCCCAAATTAAAACGCCGATTTATGCAGTGGCCGCTTTAGATGATGATTGGGCATTGCCAAATTCTCGTTATGCTTTTATGCAACATTACAAAAATGCGCCCATGCACTTTATCAACATATCCGCAGACGAGTTTGGTTTAAAACAGATTGGACATATGGGCTATTTTCGTCAAGGTTCGGAGCCAATTTGGGATAAAATGTTAAATACTTTCGAAACATTCATCCACGATTAATTTTAACTCCATAAGCAGCAAGGTCATCTATGCGCCCACAAAAACTTAGGCCTGAACATATGTTAAATACCTGTGCTTTACAATTTAAAGCACATGGTTATGCTGGAACAAGTATGGAGATGTTGGCAAAAGCATGTGGACTCAGTAAAGCATCGTTTTATTATTATTATCCCAACAAACAAGCCTTATTGATGCAGATCTTAGCGCACACTCATCTTTATTTAAATCAATCGCTGTTTAAACTCGAAGATTTTGCTGTAGTGGATGCAAATCAACAATTTCAAATCATCCATGATAAAGCTGTTCATTTTTTTAGTTATGAAATAAAAGGCTGTTTAGTTGGGATACTGTCCTTAGAGGCAAGCCATATTTCTTTAGAAGTCTTGGAAAAAATCCGTGAAATTTTCCAAGATTGGCAAAATGCCTTGTATCAATTATTTCAACAAAAAATGGATCAAGCCGATGCACAAATTTTGGCAAAAATAAGTGTGGCCGATTATGAGGGTGCGATTTTAATGTATCGACTAAATAACGATCTGTTCTATTTAAATCAAGTCAAAGCGCGAATTTCTCAACAACTCTCCTTATAATACTCGACTGATTTGCAACTTCTTGGTGAAAATTAAATGATAAAAAAGATCAAATATAGTTTTTTAGCTTTGCTTTTTATGAGCCTATTCAATACAGCTTATGCACAATGCAATCAACAAGATCAACGACAAGCTTATCAATGTATGCAGCAGCAATTAAAAACAGATAAAGCGAAAATGAATAAGCTATATCAACGCATTTATCTGCAATACGATGATAACAACAAGTTATTACTAGAAAAATCACAAAAAGCTTGGCTCAATTATCGTGATGCTCAATGTAATGAACTCATGGGAAGTCTTACTTATGGTGCTTTGGGATTGGCATCAGGATTTGCACATTTAGATTGTGAAATCAATTCCACAACATTTCGACTAAAAGAATTAAGCAGTCTAATAGAAAATCAATAACGATCTTTAAATTCGGCTTTATGTTCTATGCCTTGATGATCAACATGCGCATAGAACACCCATAACGTCCGACATAGTATTCAAGTGATTGTTCATGATAGCTCCAAAAAATAGACCATTCGCCAAAATCAAAAGAACCGATCTGACTTTGTGTATTCATCGGCATCTTACTGAGTACGTCATGCTGAATATGCCCTGCTTGAGAAAAATCTTTGGTCTGTAAAGCTTGTTCAAAAAACAGTTGCGCCGCTGCATCAAATAACCGTTGGTCTTCATCAGTGATCGGCTTGGCGGGGGGATGTTGCTCCTCAAGTACGGTCGGCTGCTCTACTTGAACTGTAGAATTTAATGGTACTGTTGCTACTGTTGAACTCGCCTTTTGTCGCTCTTCTGCAATCATCTGTTTAATCAGCTTGGTTTTTTCGGGCAGTTCATGCTCTTCTTGAGGATTTTGAACCAATTGAGATAACGCTTGTCGTTGTTCTTCAAAAGCTGCATTAATTTTTTGTTTAGCAACCCATCGCCATAACACATATAGCGTGATCAAAAATAATAGGACAATGATAAATTTCAACATAGCGTAATCTCAAGCATATAATACGCCCCAGTTCAGACTCATGAGCTAAGTTTAAAGCTGAGTATTTTGATTGTTTTTTTAATAGTTTACCCAGTAAATTGTATAACTATCTCATTAGAGATACCCAGCTTAAACGTAACAATTGTTTTCTTTATACAGATAAACCAGATCTCTTATTTTAATTTTGTAATGCTTTTAGATCACCTGAAGCAAATACGATCCCTTTGCCTTGCACCTTTTTGAGTATTATCGGTTTTCCTATATTTTTATATATCGGCTGATCATCTTTAAGCGCTTTTAAAGCAATTTTTTGAATAAAAATCTGATCATTTTTACTATACAGCTTTACCCCACCTTCATCTGAGGCCATATAATGAACTTTCACATGATAGATATTTTGTAGATCTGGCATCCACACAATCACTAAATCACCGCCACGTTCATACATATTGTCAAACACAATCGTATCTGCATCCACTTGCTCAGATTTAACACCAACATAACCACTTGCATCCGCCAGTTGATCGACTAAATATAATGATTTTTTAGCACCCAACTGTATCCCATACGCTGAAAAATATTGCTCTCGATCTTGCTTTTTACGGATACAGGAATAGGTTTTTAATACGACTTTTGTCGAGCGTAATTGATAAGTTTGAGGTAAAAATATGTCTTCATCATCTTGATAACATTGTTTTGAAAGCTGCATTTGAATGTTCAATTGTTGAAATTCTTGTGCATATATAGATGAAGTGATCACGACACTACAAATGAATAATAACTGTTTGATATATTGTATTTTCATTTCAATTTTCTAAATTTTAGGATAAGCCGTTATCTGTTGTATATCATTTAAAAACAAATGATCAGTTTTATCTGAATTATAGCAATATTTAAAATAAAACACGCTATATAACGCATATAGCATGTTTTATTTTAAATTAATTATTGTAATGTTTTAAGCTGCGCTAAGCGTTGTTGCTGCTGTAATTGTTGTTCAAATTCAACTCTCCCCTTCGCTACATAATTTTGTAAACCCGTCTGATCAATAAATGCTTTTTTATCACCTGCATTCAATTTGGCTAATTTCTGCTTCATATGGAAACGATCCGCTTTATTGGCAAGAAAAATATCTGCATGGATTGCATCCAAAGTTTTAAATGTGTGACGTATGTCTGAAACTAGATTTGGATAATTATTATTGTTTAACAAATAATAACCGCCCGTAAATAAACTGTCAGCATAGATGAGTTTATAGTTTTTTAAGTGATAACGGATATCTGTCGTCCAAGAGGTTGCACCTGGCAAATGGCCTGGCGTCGCATGTGCTGTAAAGATTTGACGACCGAGCTTTAATTGTTGCCCATCTTTGATAATGATATCTACAGCTACAGATGGAAAAGGCAATTGCTTAGCTAAAGCAAAATCAGTCACGCCGCCATTTTCTAGCATTTCGGCATTGGCAGCACTTGCGACCAATTGAGCACCACTCCATTGTTTTAATTTGGCAAAACCACCAGCTTGATCTAGACGCGCATGACTATTAAGTAGATATTTTACATTTGTGATTTTAAAACCCAGTTTTTCAATATTGGCTTTAATCTGCACTGCCGACTGATCAATCCCACTATCAATTAAAACCAAACCATCACCTGTATCAAACAGCACCGAAGATAAATTTTCAGTACCGACATAATAGACATGATTAAAAATTTTAAACGGCTCAATGGGTGTATTCCACGATTCAAACAAACTCATCGGCGGTGCATCGGTCAATGCTTGCTGAGCATTTAATGGTGCTGCTTGAGTATATTGAACGCTCATTGCGATCAAGGAAATAACAATGGATTTGAACAGATGCATATAAGCGATCCATGCTAAAAATGAGTCGCCCATACTTGATTAAATCACGATATTTATCAATTTTTTAATGCCTAAAAAACAACTCAGTACATCTTAAATTGTAAACAATATTTGCAAGTTTTATTCGGGCCTTAAAGTACTAATTTAAAACCTTGTCGGCAATTTTATTACTGACCTTAATAGCCAACTGATCGACATAATCACTATAAAAATTCGCAGCAATCAGGGTGACAACAATCGCAGTTAACCCTGAGCAGATTACCGCGAGAGAATAGCTCCAATGCCAACTTAAAAATAAGTTAAACAACGGAATACAGATTAAATACAGCATCATTAGATGTAATAGATAAATGGAAAAAGATAACTTTCCTAACCAGACTAAAATCGGGTGATCTAAGCCTTTAGACAATAATGGACTCATCAAAACACTATAAACAATTAAAATCCCAGCGATGAAATTACTATAATCATAAGTATTCTCCCCTAAAATATGATGAACCCAGCTATAGGCTGCACTGGTATTATGTGCACCTGCTAAATATAGGCCAATCAATAACATAGGAATAGCTACAGCATTTGAAAGTGGTTTGGCATACAGATAAATATAGATACCAATAATAAAACTGGAAATTCCAAAACTAAAGCCTTGCCCTCGCCAAAGAAATGCAAGACAAGGAATTAAAAGTGAGCCTAGCCAAAAAGCAATATGTTTATAATGATACAAATAGAGTAGAAAAAATAATGCAAATGAGCCCATGAGCTCAATCGTCATCGTCCATAACACCCAGTTTATATCACTTTCTGAGAATAAAAATGCGCCTATAGTTCCTTCATATACTGCATGTTTAAAACTAAAATCTTGTATCGCAAATGCATGTAACCAAGCACCCACATGACTACTATCAATATGGATGACTTTAAAGACCAACCAAATGATAATGCATGAAGTCAGTGCTGGAATCATTAAACGCGGATAGCGTTTAATCATCATATTTTTAATCTTTGCATGAAATTGTTGAGGGCTTTTTAAGATCGCATAGCTGAGCACAAAGCCACTTAAGACAAAAAATACAAAAACAGCAGCATCACCTGAGTAGAGAAAGCCAAAAGGCAAATGATGTATGGCATACACCCAAGCCAAATCTGTTTTCTCATGGGGATCAAAATGATGTAAATATGGAAAAAAACTCATTGCAAGATGAGAAAATACGACAGCTAAACAAGCTAAACCTCGAATACTTTCTGCCGAGTTTATTTTTGCGGACATCTATGTTTCCCTGTGAAAACAAAAGCCCCAACCTGTGGAACTTTTGCTGACTAAGCCATTAGTCAATATATGTGATGCGACCATCAGCATCATGATGAACTGTAGCGATTTTTTGCTGACGAGAATGTAGAAGTTCATCCACATTCAAATTGAAATGGTCAGCATATTCTTGTGTAGATTTAGCTTCTGCTTCCTTTTTGGTCTTCGCTGGAACAAAGTTACTCCATAACCACAAAGAAATCGCACAAGCAATCAACGCAAATAATCCGCTTTCTAGGGCTTTTGCAAAAGCATTAAAGAAGTAATGTACCAGTTGTGGTTTCTCAAGTGAAAGATATCCCACCAAGATGACAATAGGTCTCCAAAGCAACAACCAAAATGCCCACAGCATTGCCGTCATTGTCGTGGAGAAATAACGACGATGCCACGGTAACTGCTTACGTACATCAATAATCAAAGAGTTTGTTTTCATATTCATATCTCAAAACTTATTCTGACTAAAATGTTAGTCATCATGTCGCATACCACGATCGGGGCTGACCCACCGTGCCCTTTTACTTTCTCCACGTAAAAGAACTTTTGGGAATGCAACAATACTTGCCGTTACTGTAATCAACCAAAATACAAAGGGATACCAAATCATCCAATAGTAGTTTTTCACTAAACTCGATTCGTAACGACTATCCATCCACTTACTGATTGCGAACTGCAGTAAACAAGTTGTACCGAGTAAAATACCTGTTCCCATCGGTAATAATGGGGAGCTCATTGCTGGGAAGCCTGCATACGGTAGCAGCAAGTGCAAGATCCAGAAAATCACCATAATCAGCATTAAATATGACCAGACTAAGGTGAGGATCAACTCAATAATCAAGGGCCATAGAAAATTCAGTTTCGGTTTAAATAATACATCAAAATTCTTAATTAAAACTTGCGCGCCACCCATGGCCCAACGTAAGCGTTGTTTCCATAGACCATCAAAGGTTTCTGGCATTAAAATCCAAACCAAGGCATTCGGTTCAAACTTTACATCCCAACCCGCACGATGCAATTTCCAAGTAATATCAATATCTTCAGTTAACATGTTTGGTGACCAATAGCCCACCTCATGTACAGCACTTTTACGAAAAGCAGTAATCACACCAGAAACTGTAAATAAACGACCAAAAGTACGTTGTGCACGTTTAATCATACCGACAATTGAAGAAAATTCACCAACTTGAATCCGTCCCAGTAAAGTCGAACGAGTACGAATACGTGGATTACCTGTCACAGCCGCAACTGTAGGATTATTGAGAAAATGACGAATCATCCACTGTGCAGCATATGGATCAAGTAACGCATCACCGTCAATACCAATTAAAAACTCAGCATCGGTAAGCAAACTACCCGCTTGTAATGCCATGGCTTTACCTTGGTTTTCAGCCAAATGTACGACGCGAAGCTTGTCATACTTCAATGCCAACGCATTTAAGATTTCTGCTGTATTGTCAGAACTCCCATCATTAATTGCAATGACTTCAAAGTTTGGATAATTCAACTTTAATGCATGACTAATGGTCTCATCCGCATTATCTTGCTCATTGAAACATGGCACAAGTACAGCAACTAAAGGATATTCTTCCAATGTTGGGGGTTGAGTATATGGCGGCTCTTTACGTTCTTTCCAATAGAAAATTAAAGCGCCTATCATCCATAGATACGACATAAATAATGGATAATAGAAGATAAAGTTTAATACGGATTGCCACAGGTGTTGAAATGCACTCATATCAGACCTTAAGGAACCAATCGTTGTGGTTTAGAATCAAATACTTTACGCATTTCTGCAGTATTTGGATGATCTTCAATTGGATCATCTGGGTAATAACCCACATGCATCACACCTTGTTGATACAAAGACTGAATCGTTTGAGCAATTTCCGAGGTTGGAATCTTTTGATTATTACGCCAGTTCACTGCTTGTAATTCAAAAATCGTCTTTTTAATCCCATTCGGTTGTTTCTTCACGTTTTGCACTAAATCTTTATAAAACTTAGTTGCATCTGGCGCCTGTTCCATATAAGGCATTGCCATAATTGCAGTAAAGTCATAATTTTTAATCGATTGTTCTAAAGACTGGGCATACCAGTTTTCCGAGTATGCTGAAAGTGCAACTTGAGCATATAAGTTACGTGCAGTCAGTAAGAACGGTTGGTAATAACGTGCCTTTTGCGCCAAATCCATTGCAAAGTTATCAATGGTCTTGGTTTTAAAATCAGTCCATTTTTGCAATTTTGCATCATCATTACGAATTTCTTCTAAATCGGCTGGTAAACCAATTTTTTGATAAGCTTTGATGGCTTCTGGACTGGCATCTTCATAATCTGAAAGTGTTGCATCATCATGGAACAAGATGCCATCAAATGTCGTGGATTTCGCTAAATCTTGATATAAGCCTTCAATTACTTTACGTGCTTCTGGTGAATATGGGCTTAAACGATGATATCCCATATTTAAATGATCACTGTCTTTGGCTTGCTGAGTCACCACCACATCTTTAGATGCAGGATTTGAAGCGGGTAAGTCCCAAGCCAATAACGGCATCCAGGCATATAAACGACTGACCTGAGTACGCGTTTGAATCTGCCATGCAACACGATTGAATAAATCTGCACGCATTGGAAGAGTACGATTTGGGAAATACACCATATCAGCAGAACCATTGGCATCAGGATCAGCAAATGCCTGTAGAAATACAGTGGTTACATTCATTTCACGAATACGGTCTAACAGATGACCTAAGTTTTTTTCTTGCTGTGCTTCATCTGGATCATAGATATAATCTAAGTCCACATGCATGACTTTTTGTGGGCGGTTGTTGTCAGTAAAATTCATCTGACGGCTTTGGATTTCTTGTGCCAAAGAATCCGTGGTCATATTACCTTCGACAAGAATACGATTCAAATGACCTAAAGATTTTTCAATATGGTCTGGACCATCATCTAAGCTAATAGTAATAGGCATACCCACTTTTTTAGCCAAAGCAACCGCTTCCATATTATAACGACCATATGGCCACACCATCACACGTGGTGCTTTTAAACCATGTGATTGCAATACTTTATTATTCTTTTTCAAATCACTAAAAATACGATCTGCATAGGCTTTGTCAGATTCATAGGTTTTACTTTTTGGATCGTATTGACGTGTGACAGCAGCTGGTTCAGAGTTGCCCTGCGGGTTGCCTAAAATACCACGATGTAAATTATAACTGTGGCTACCAATTTCAACATAGCCACTCTTTTGCATGGTTTTAAGTTCATCCCAAGTCAAAAGTTTTTTACGTGCTAATTTTTCATCCCCAAATTGAACCATTTCATTGGCTTTAGGTTCTAACCACGAGCCAACGACAGCGAGTACAACAGGAATTTTACGTTGTTTAATGACCGGATATGCATATTGATAAAAAGATTGATAACCATCATCTACAGTCAACAATACCGGTTTGGTAGGCAGTTTATATTTACCTTCATTGGCTTTAATAATTTGGTCTACATTGACAAAATTATAGCCATTTTTTTGTAGCCAATCTAAATGCAGCTCAAACTGTTTCGTGGTCACGGCATAATCTGGAATCACTGCATCATGATTAGGCGTAATTTCATGATAACCAATAATTGTCAGCGTATTTAAATCAATTTTAGGTAATTCGTGCTCTATTGGAGTTTCAGTAGCAACTTGGTCTACTTCTGCCATTGCACTATTATAAAAGGAAGAAAACAATAGTGTTACGCATATCATCGCTGAAGGAGAAAAGTAACGGCTTAGCATATATTTAAATACTCGATCATCATTGTTTTAAATCTGAATTCGTCCGTAGTACATCAATATTGAAATACTAAAATCCTTTTTCAAGACGAATTGAGCCAGAGGTTTTACAACGATGATTTAAAAGAATAAAACTGAAACGAACCTTAAAAATAACTCTGAGCAGAATTATTTATTTGTGACATTTAAACACTTTTAAGACAAAAGTATTGTAGATGATTGTTAAGTATTGAGCAAATAATAAACAAAAAATTAAATCTATTGTGTTTAAAATCACACTATTAGCTCAACAATAGCCATTTAAATTAAGATTTGGATTATATTTTTATCGCATTGAAATATACAGAAATGAAGAAAACTTACTCAACATTTTTAGCGCAACATAGTGTAGTCGTTAGATGATTCATCAAGCATAAAAAAATAGAGATCAATTGACCTCTATTTTTGCGTTCATGCTGAAGGCTAAATTAGCCCAAACATTTAGTGAATTTAATCACGTGTTTTGACATCAAAAAGTTCAATTTCAAAAATCAGATTAGAATTTGCTGGAATGATTTTGCCCATTTTACGCTCGCCATAAGCCAAGTGTGCAGGAACGATTAATTTACGTTTACCACCTACTTTCATCCCCATAATGCCTTGATCCCAACCTTTAATTACACGGCCTGTTCCAATCACTGTTTCAAAGTAATTGCCACGATCAATTGAAGAATCGAACTTGGTTCCATCTTCCAACCAGCCAGTATAATGAGTTGTAATCAAAGCACCTTTTACCGCTTCTTTACCTTCACCAACTTTTAAGTCGATAATTTCTAATTCATTTGACATACATTATTCCTATTCATCATTCAGGTTTGTGCAAAGCTGTACCTATCACTGTATTGTGTTCAGTATGATATTCAGCATAACTTTTACACAAATGTTGATAATCTTGCTCAAGCTGTTGGGCGTAATTATACGTGTATTTCAACAATTGCGTTTTCCAAAGTTCCGCTTGTTGTGCAAAATTGATTAATTCATCTACATTTAAAAAGCGTTTTTTATTTTAAAAACTTAACTCTTTAATCTCTTGATCTAAAAGCAAATAATTGATGAGTTTTTTATGATTTTGTGCAGACCCAATTAAAACCCAGCGCCCAACAATCTGTTTTTCAGTTTTATTTTGTACGCCACGTAAAATTTTCATATTGTATTGCTTAAACAATTCTTCGTATTTATCTAAGGTCTCTTGCTGATAATCACATAAAATCCTGTAATTACGAGCTTGATGAATCGCTTCAATTTTTTCTTGAAAATAGACGAGAAATACTAATACAACCAGTACCAGTATCGTTCCAACAAATGCTAAATATTCATAACCAGCACCAGCGGCCATACCTAATGCAGCCACCATCCAAATCGTTGTTGCAGTGGTAATACCTGAAATTCGGTTGTCATCTTTAAAAATAACCCCAGCACCTAAAAACCCCAAACCAGTCAGAATATTTGCTGCCAAACGATCAGGATTTTGTACCCCAATTTTGATCGAAAGTATGGTGAATAAGCAGGATGCTAAACTCACCATAATCATGGTGCGTAACCCTGCTGACTTACTGCGATACTCACGCTCTGCACCAATAATCGCACCAATCGCCAAAGCCATCAGTAAGTGGTAGATGTCATTATTCATTGATTTTCTACATAACTATTTTTATCACTCTAGGTATACGAAATTTAAGCAAAAAAAAGCAAGCGATTCGCTTGCTTTTCTTGTCAATTTTTATTGGACAACAATGCTTATTGTAACTGTGTCCATTCAATCACAGCTTGAGCATCATCACCAATTAAAGTCCACTCACCATCCATAACATTTAATTGCAATTGCATTGTGCGTTGACATAAAGCTTGAATTGCAGTTGTCGTCGCCTCAGACAACTGCCATACCTGAACATTTGATAATGTTTTGAGTTTAGAACTTCTTTTATACCATTCTGCAACGGCTGAACCATAGGCGATGACAGCCACTTCTTTACAACGCGCTGCCGCTTTTTTAACTTTGTCTTCGTCAGGCAAACCAACTTCAATCCATTTAATCAACTGTCCGGTTAAATCCTTTTCCCATAAAGCAGGTTCATCAGTTTCAAATAAATCTTTGGTAAATTCCAAACGTTCATCTGCAAAACGAGCATATGCCAATACACGCACCATTAAGCGTTCAATCGTTTCAGATGGATGTAATGCCATCGTGAATTGATAATCACCATATTGATGCACATCCATATTGGCAATATTGAGATCAGCCTTATAAATTGTTGCTTTTAATGCCATGAAAGTTCCAAAAAGTTCTTAAATATGGCGCACAGTCTATAAGATTTTCAAAAGGATTACTGCGTTTTTTCCGCCTGATCAATTCGACAATTCAACAAAGCTGTTTCTAAACTTTCCCAATCACGATTGTGCTGGCTAATGAGTTCAATCCGATTATCCAAGCTTTCTTCACCCGATTTATAATTCAAATTTTCTGGATTAAAATTAAATGTCATCCAACCTTGATTGGTATTGAATATCCCTTTGATCCGCAACCAGTCTTTTTGCTCACACAAGACATCTAACAAGTCATAAAAATCGAATTGCCAACGCTTTGAAAACTTCCAACCAGCAACAGTATATCCATTAGCCGTTTCAACATAGTGATAAGGCAATTGTTTAACCACAGGCAGTACTTCATCGGGGTTAAATTGCTTTTGCACTTGGATCAACGGTACAACTTTTCTCTCAATCCCTTGATGTGTTACATCCAGCTGTTGAATATCAAGATTGCCCTGCTCTGCCAATACCCAAGTTTGAATATAGGCAAAATAATCATTTTTAAACTGGTTTAATACCTCATGATCAGACGCAGACATACTATCTGCATGTGAAACCACAACAATTTGTGCAGCTTTTAATTGATCTTGATAAAGCTCTTGATTCACCCATTCAGAATCATGTAAGCGACTCCCATCGATTACTGTCACCAATGCACGCATATCAATTTGCGCTTGCCATTGCGGTTCAGTCAATTGTGCCAAAAGTTGAGCGGGATGACCTAAGCCTGTGGGTTCTATAAATAGTCGATCGGGTTGTTTATCATAAATCAATCGAGACAAGGCAATTTGCATAGGCAATTGTCCTGCACAACATAAACAACCACCGAGTAACTCTTTTACTTCATAGCCTGAGTCTTGTGGTAATAATTGTTGATCTACACCAATTTGTCCAAACTCATTCATCAGCACCGCCCAAGTTTCATTTTCTGGCTTCTGTTGAAGCAAATGCTGTAATAAGGTGGTCTTTCCAGCCCCTAAAAATCCAGAAATAATATGAGTTTTAACTGTTTTTTGGCTTAAAATCTTCAAAGGATCGACTCAGCATATTAAATAAAAGAAATTGATAGTTATCGCGACGCTTCTTATTATTACTGAAAATGTGCCACTAGTTTCAGGTTTTAAATCTATTTTTTAAATTAAAATTACAAAAGCAATCCAAAACTCCAATATAGCATTCATAAAGATTGCATACTGAATGTTAAGTCTAAGTAACAGCATAGTATGTTTTTTAATCAACTTTTCATATTTACATACATTTTTACCTATTGGTAAAAGTCAATGAGTCACAAAAAAGCAACATAATACAATGATTTGTTTTAAACATGTAAACCAGCCTGTTACGCTTTGTTGCTTAGGTTGCCCATTTTTTCATCTGCACTTAGCATGACACTACTCCCTGTGATCAGCAACGCATTTAACAACTGACGCTCTCACAGGTCGTTATACGATCAATTCAATGAATTAAGGATGCCAAAAATGAAACTCGTTAAAACTCTTTTAGCTACTACACTTGCTTTCACTGCTTTCTCAACATTTGCTGCTACTGATACAGCTGCAACTGAAGCTGAACAAGTTGTTGTATCAACTCAAGAACAACCAGCTGCAGCTGAAGATACTCAAGCTGCTGGTCAACCTACAGCTCAACCTGCGACTGAAAGCGCTGCTGAAGCTCCAGCGACTTCTGCTCCTCAAGCAGGTCAATAAGATTTAACACTCCTCCCGAGTTAGCAATTAGGTTGTCTGAAAAGACGATCTTAATAAAAAGACTAGATCATGCTGCGATTTAGTCTTTTTATTTTTTCTAGAACCATTAAAATTTTTTAAAATAGCTTGTGAGTTGTATATCTCAATAAAAAATATTCAGCAATTTTTAGCTTATTCATCATACTGATTAAAATGTTCATGCTCTAAATAAGCGCTCGAAAAACGACCAATAAATTTACCAGTTTTTTGTAGATCACTTTTCGGTTTCCAAAAACCATTTTCAATAACCCAATCATACACAGAAATATCAAGCGGATATTGCGTCAAAATACACTTAAGCTGATGATCAAAAATATATTTTTCAGCAGCTACTTTATGTTTAAAACAACCGATAATATTTCAATTTTCACTATTCTGAATCATCCAGATAAATTTAAAATCCAATTTTTAAACCATATTCATGATTGAACAAACTCCGCTAAACTGCCTGAATCCAGGCTACATCTTTTACGGTATCACGCTGTTTAATCAACTGTATAAATGGCTTAAATTCATCTAGATATGGCACAATTTTAAAAGAGATGGCGAAGATCAGCCAGTATGCTAAAAACAAATCTGCCGCAGAGATTTGATGCCCCAGCAAATAAGGATTTGCTTGCTTTAGCCCAATTTTAATAAAGTTATAAATTGTTTCTTCTGTACCAAAGCCTAGACTTCTTCTTCGTTCCTGAATTTGTTCTGTTGAAATACCTAAGCTTTTGATATCCATAAACTCAGTCAAAGGTCCGTGGCAAAAGAATAACCATTTTAAATATTCTCCACGCTTGGGATCATTCAATGCAGGTGCGAAACCTTTCTCAATATATTTGTCTGCTAAATACGCAAAGATTGCAGGCGTCTCAGAAATAACAGAACCTTGATCCACTAAAAAAGGAATCTTAGCCATCGGATTCAGTGCCAAATATTCAGGCTGATTCAAGTCTTTATAATCCACTTGAATAATTTCGACTTGATCTTCGATATCTAATTCTTTTAATAAAGGCAAAATGGTATTTCCACGAGAATGTGCATTGGTATAAAGTTTCATTGTTTTTTAAATCCATTTTTATCGTGCTTTGAGTATAATCAAAATATCGCTAAGAATGATTAATTTATATGCAAAAGCAAGTGCTTCCTTTCTAAAAAAATAAATAAAATAATTATCAATAGTTTATGAAAAAATAAATTCCATCCTTCCCTAAATATTCTAAATTACAGAAAAGATTAAATGTGATTAACCCACAGTATAGCGATTGATCCAAACCAATAATTTAGAACCTTTTCATATAAAATTGCACTTTTAAAAAATTTAAAATCATCACAACAACACCATTTTTTTAATCTTTAAGATAACTCACACACGCCAATTATAGCCCCCTAGAGTACTTTTCTAATTCGAATTATTGAATAATTCAGCTATACTATTTTGCACTTAAATCAGTTTGTAAAATTGATAAATTTATAACTAAAACCTGACATATCAAGACTAACGAGGAATTTAAAATGTTAAAAAAACTGATCGGTTTAGGCGCCATCAGCACCCTACTTATTGCATGTAGCAAACCGTTACCGACAGATAAGCAAAACTACTCAGGCACGTGGCAAAGTGAGGATGGCAGTGTAAATTTGATGATTACACCTGAAGGCCGTGTTGAATATAGCAATAAACAACCTAATTCAAGTTCATCTGTATCTGCACCAATTTCTAAATTTGAAGGCAATAACTTTAGTGCTGGCATTGGACCACTTTCAACTGAGTTTAAAGTTTCTCAAGCACCGCAACAAACTGCCAATGGGACGTGGAGCATGACTGTAGATGGACGTGTTCTTAACAAAGTCAATTAAAAGTACTGCTCTTTCTTTATCAAATTTTTATCGTTTGAATCTATGTTTAAGCGTCAATAGCTTAGTGTTGGCAAATATAGCGTATCACGCTAACCACATTTCATTTAAATTTTGAGACTCTCTAAAGCCCCCCTCATTGGCAATGAGGGGGAAACTAAATCAATTAACCATTTGAAGCTTTTTTATAGATACTGCAAGAAGGATGATGGTTTTCTTGTAAACGCGCCACTTTACGTTGCTCAGCCGCTTCAAAACGACAGCGTTTCCAATCATTATCCAGATTTAAAGCTGGAATTTGTTGTGGTTTACCATTTTCATCTACAGCCACCATGGTGAAATAGCAACTGTTGGTATGACGTACTGTACGTTTTTGAATATTTTGTGCTTCAACACGAATCCCGATTTCCATGGAGGTACGACCAACATGATTGACACTGGCAAGGAAGCTGACCATTTCACCCACATGAATTGGCTCTTTGAAATTCACTTTATCGACTGAAAGTGTCACAACATAACTTCCTGAATAACGACTTGCACATGCATAAGCAACTTGATCAAGTAGCTTAAGGATGGTTCCACCGTGTACATTACCTGAAAAGTTTGCCATATCTGGGGTCATCAAAACGGACATGGTTAATTCTGACTGGTCATCTGTAGCTGGGATCATTTGATCTAATGGAGACATCGTATTCTAGACTCTATTTTGGCAGGAGATTTAAGCCTATTATTATATATCTTTTCAGCTAAAAAACATGTTTAATTCGGCAATTGACCATTCTCTCAATTTATGATTATAAACCTAGTCATTTATTTGAGGTATATCTTATTGGTTTATCAATCATTTTCTATTTTTTACAATATTTCCGCTGCAATCTTGCCATATTTAAGCCGCTGTTGATCCGATAATTAGCATTAAATTTGATAACAATGTTCAGTGTTTACAGGAATGGTTTCTAAAATTATATTAGGCTGTATCACAATTTTCACTTTTTAGACTTAACAAATTTAATCATCATAGATTTTAATAAAGTGATTACTGAAATAGCACATCATCCTTATTCAAATAATCATACAGTGACAAAAGTATAATATTTTTAAATGGATCTATTACGATTGATCTTAGTTTTGAACTTGATATTGCTGCTGAGCAGTTTCAAGACTTTTCTTACTGGCAATAACCACATCTAGATCATGCATACGTTGATTGGCAGCATCGATTCCAGCTTGCATGGTATCCTGACGACCTTTTACATCAAAAATATGCGCTTTTTCGCGCAAATCTGGCTGAATCACAATATCTGCATTTTTTAATTCTTCTGCGGCTAATCGATTTTGCATGATATTGATATTTTGATTAAACAGTCCCCAGACATTCGTGGTTTCCGTGTTAACTGGTTGCGCCAATATATCCACCGCAATCACGATATCCGCACCTAATTCTTTGGCGATATTCACAGGTACTGGGCTAACTAAACCACCATCGACATATTCCTTACCTTTAATTTTGGTGGGAATAAACATACTTGGAATAGATACAGAAGCTCTCACAGCCTGCCCAGTATTGCCATAATTAAAAATTGTTTTTTCACCATTTTGTAATTCTGTAGCAACCACATACATCGGGATCTTCATTTTTTCCAAAGGCATTTGATCGATTTGCTTATTGACATAATCTTCAACTTTTTGCCCATCAAAAAAACCTTTCATCCCAATTTTGAAATCGCGCACATCGCCCACTTTCATATTGAGTGCAATTTGGCGTAATTGTTCAGGCGATTTTCCACTGGCATAAATTGAACCAACAATACTTCCCGCACTCGTTCCAACAATAAAATCAGGTTTAATACCATGTTGTTCCAGCACTTTGATTACACCAATGTGGGCGTAACCACGCGCGCCCCCACTGCCTAAAACCAAAGCAATCACAGGTTTTTTCTTTGATAACTGTTTGTACTGATAAAAAGTATTGTCCAATCGCGAAGAGGCTTCTAAAACTTGCTGTGGTGCTAATCTACTGGCTTGCGATTTTTTTTCGGGTGTGTGTGCACATGCAGTTAGTAACAAACCACAAAACAAAGCAGCTAAGGTTTTCTTTAACAATGACATATACTCTCAGATCATGGCACAATCTAAATTCGCATGTATATAAGCATAATTAGCAATGATTTGCTGTTGTATTTATTTATTCTGTCATGATTTTCGATTAGATTATAAAAATCAATGTCTAAAATAATCCTAAAAATATGCCCACACTTTTTGAAATTTTTTGGATTTTTTTAAAATTAGGCTGTAGTAGCTTTGGCGGTCCAGCCGCACATTTAGTGTTTTTTAAACAGACTTTTGTAGAGAAAAAGCATTGGCTAAATGAGCAGCAGTATGCTCAACTGCTTGCACTCACCCAACTACTGCCAGGCCCAAGTAGTAGTCAAATGGGCATGGCTATCGGCTATTTGCAACATCGATATTTAGGCGCAGTTGCTGCATGGATTGGGTTTACCCTCCCTTCAGCATTGCTAATGTTTGGCTTAGCACGATTCATTCAACATCATCCAATTTTTAATGTAACCTTATTTTCAACAATCCATTCGATCATCTTGGCAATTATCGTCTTTGCTTTTTTTCAGATGTTCAAAAGCTATTGTAGAACCAAAATACAAGTTGCCTTAATGCTTGTCAGTACTGTGCTACTGCTCCTATTTTCCAATGCATGGATACAACTTACGATTATCCTTGGTACTGGTTGTTTAGCCATTTTAATGACGCGATTTGCATATATTCAAAATGATTCAAATAATCTTGCTATGGCAAAGCAGCATATAAATTTTAAGGTCTTGCCAATCGCTCATCGTCACCATTCAATCTGGTTGATTGGCTTTATTTCAATTTTTTTAGCCTTGTGCTTAGCCATGCTTTTTTCCAACAAGCTACTATTTCAAGCCAGTTTTAGTTTTTATAAAACAGGCGCTCTGGTCTTTGGTGGTGGCCAAGTAGTTCTTCCCATGCTTCATCAAGATTTTGTCGATACAGGTCTAATCAGCAAACAAAACTTTGAATTAGGTTACGCACTTGCGCAATTTATGCCAGGGCCACTGTTTAGCTTTGCCAGTTATCTTGGTGCATATTTGCCCCTTACAACATTTCCCATTGTTAATGCTGCCATAACAACACTGTTGATCTTTCTACCGTCTTTTTTCTTTGTTTTTTTAGCTTTGCCTTACTGGTCTAAACAACTTGAGAATCGTTATATTGAAAATTCTGTAATGCTCATCAATGCCGCAGTTGTTGGATTTATCCTGTCTGTGATTGTCCCCATGCTACAAAAAACCATGGGCAATCCATTAGATATTCTCACAGCCTGTTTAATGCTGTTAAGTCTAAAACTTAAAATTTCAATTTTTATCAGTATTCCAGTTCTTATATTCAGTTCAATCATGTTAAAACACATATTTTTCAGTTATTTCTAATTATCAATGATATTCAAAGGGTTTAAAAAGCTCTGGAATGCCCAGAGCTTTTTGCAAAAATCAAAAATTAACCAAAAATTTTCAAAATACCTTGAATTACAACCACATTGACTAAGTCAATAAAGAAGGCACCGACCAATGGCACAATCAAGAATGCTTTATGCGATGGACCATACATATTGGTAATGGCTTGCATATTTGCAATCGCATTGGGTGTTGCCCCCATACCAAAACCACACAAACCTGCAGAAAGCACAGCTGAATCGTAGTTTTTCCCCATTACACGGAAAGAAACATACACGGCGAATACCCACATCGCGATAGATTGTGCAATCAGAAGAATGATCATTGGAATAGCAAGATCAGCTAACTGCCATAACTTCAATGAAACTAAGGCCATAGCCAAATAGAGCGCTAAAGCAGTATTCCCAAATACATCGATCGCGCGATCAAAGATTGGTTGCTTAAAGCCAGTTTCGATCACATTACGAAGTAAAATACCACCAGCTAAAGCCCATACAAATGTTGGCAGTTCAAATGCAGTACCTATGGTTAAGTTCTTCATAATCTCTGCAAAGGCCAAAGCAAAAGCAAACATTCCTAAAGTTACGATAGAGTTATCTGCTGTAATCAAGCGGACTTTATGTGGAGACTCAAATACATACTCTGAATCTGAAATTGGCTTTGAATCCATTTCTAAACGTGTATCTGGATTCATTGGAGAGGCCAATTGATGTTTTCTAATCAAGTAACGTGCGAGTGGTCCACCCATTAAACCACCGATCACCATACCAAATGTGGCACTGGCGATCCCCATCGGTAATGCACCTTCAACTGCATATTTCGACTCAAAAATCGGTCCCCACGCACCTGCTGTACCCAATCCACCGATTAAAGCAATTGAACCTGCAATTACACCCATAAGCGGATCTAAGCCCACTAGCTTAGCAACCGCCATACCCACTCCATTTTGTACTAAAACAAAGACTGAGATAGCGATAAGGAAGATAACTAAAGGCTTACCACCTTCTTTTAATTTTGCAAAATTTGCACTTAAACCAATCGAAGCAAAAAACATCAACATAAACGTATCTTGCATCGCTTTATTTACTGAAATGGTATAACCCAAAAATTGATGCAAGAGGTAAAAAATGATCGCACCAACTAAACCACCAGCCACAGGTTCAGGAATATTATATTTTGTTAAAAAGGGGATATAACGATTGAGAATTCGCCCTACATAAAGGACTAAAACCGCCAACATTAAACTAAATGTTGGGTTTAAAATATAATCCATAAAAATCATCCTAAATCATATGTGGTTTAATTTTTAAAGTGACAATGATTGATCCATTTTACTTCATTGATTGAATTAGAGATCTAGATCTAAAATATTTCTTATTCATTTGATTATGAACAAAAAACAATCAACAAGTATTAATGATTTGTAAACTTGCAAATATCAACCTTGTAAAACTTTGAACTGTAAAATTTGCAAAGCAAGAAAGTAAATTGAGAAAATAAAAAGTGAAGTTTATCTAAAGAAAATAATCTTTAAAATTAAATAACTTCGGCTTATTGGTGAGGGGGATGCTCATCTTCAGCTCCTAAAGCATGCTATTGCATCAATTCAAGAATAAATGAATGCGCAAAATTCAATTTGAACGCGCATTATTATCCAGTTTTTTTAATAAATGTCTTTGTTTTTTACAATTTTAGTTATCATTTTAAATGATATTTTTTGAGTATATATTTCTTCTATGAATACTTAAGCATTAAAAAACCGAGGATCATTCCTCGGCTTTTTGGATCAATAAATTTCTAAGTTGGAATTAGAAATTGTATTTCGCCATTAAACCCACACGGTTATCTTTATAAGATTGACCCGCGAAAGTTTCACGCTTACCGTTGATATACTCGATACCTAAATCAATCGGTTTCGCTGGAGAATAGATCACGTTTAACCAAGCTTGTTGAATTTTTTCATTTGCAGTTTGGTTTTGTTTTGCGAAATCAGTACCATTGTCAGCAAACAATGCACCATACGCTAAAGTTGAACGCAAGTTAGGTAAAATTTTATATGTTCCACCCACTTGAAGTGCAGTGAATTCATTCTGTTCAATATCACCATTTACAACAGAATACGCATTGTTACTTCCGTATAGGTAATTGCTATTACCAACCACATAAGATGCATCAGCAAAAAGTTTTAAAGGATCTGCAACTTTAAAGTCTGTACCAAGTGCAACACCCCAACCAGTCTTGTCTTTGCCTGCATTATTATCTTTATAATTTTCTACTAAGACACGTGCAGATGCATTACCGTTGCCATCAGCATATGATTGTGTAATTTTACCTGTTAACACAGGAAGACTATATTTAACTGCTGTACCTGTAGCCCCAGCACTATTACCTTCTTCAGCAGCAACCAATAATTTTGTAGTTGGTGCCAAATTGTATGCATAACGTACTTGTGGAATACGTGTAGTACCACCACCAGCGTTAGTTGCAAAGTCAATCATTTCTGGTGCGTGACTAGACAAGAAGTTAGATGTTGTTTGACCGAACAACCAGTTGTTATAGGTTAAATAAGCATGACGAATACGAAGGTTTTCATTTACACCATTACCTGCAAAGTCAACTTCAACTTTACCACCAACTTTAGCATCACCTACTGGCGTATTAAAATCTAAACCGATACGTGTTGTTTTTGCTGTAGCACGGAGTTTATCTTTCGCTTCGCCATTGGTTGAACTGATTTTGTTGAAATCGTCATCACCGCCTTCAATGATATAGTTCGCATCACCACGGACAAAACCATAAATGTTGATATCTGCACCAGACTTAGACTTTAAGCCAACTGAAGAAGAAGATGGCGCTGCTTGAACTTTAGATTCAACTAACCTTACTTGCTGCTGTTGCTGTTGAAGAAGTGCTTTTAATTCTTGAACTTCATTGCGTAATTGTTGAATCTCTTGACTGTCAGTAGCAGCTTGAGCTGTATTTACCATCAAAGCTGTTACTGTTAATGCTAAACTTTTGACGATCAATGACTTGCGATTTGTGAATAGACTCATGAAATACTCCTAGCCTTATTTATGATGTGCATCCGTACAATTTGATCTTTTAACCCCAATACTTTGCTAAAAAATCAATTTTTCTTGTTTTCTTCAGTAGTTTCTCAGACACCACATAAAAAAAACTTTGCACATATATGCTTGCTATTAAATTATGAAAGCGTTGAAACTAAGTTAAAACCCAAAAGTAACAATTTGTGTATAATTCTTACACCTTTGTAATATAGCGTAACTCAACCCCTTTATTAAATCAGTTTTATAGAATAAGACTTTAATTTCAATTCTTTTTTCAGATTAGTATTTCTATAATCATTATATAATCTAAGGCTTAGCTAAAATTTCAAAAAATGAATATAACGCTTCTACGACTATCGTATATAGTTTATTTGATGGAAAACTATACCATTAAAGGATTTTTATGTTTTTCGAACAGGTTCAAGTGATAGATCAAGTAATTACAAGCCGTCATTCAGTACGTGCTTTTTTGGATAAACCTATCGATTTAGCCATTATTAAAGATATTTTAAATGTTGCATGTCGTGCACCATCTGGAGCAAATACCCAACCGTGGAAAGTATATGTAGTCACAGGCAATAAACGCCAAGAAATGATTGACCGAGTTTGTGCTGCTCAAATCGAATTATTTACTCGACCAGAACTTGCTGATCAGCATATAGCGAGTTTTTCATACTACCCGACCACTTGGATTTCACCATTTATCGATCGTCGTCGTGAAAATGGTTGGGGGCTATATGGACTTTTAGCGATTCAAAAAAGTGAAAAAGAAAAAATGGCTGCACAACATTTAAGGAATTATCAGCTTTTTGATGCGCCTGTTGTGCTGTATTTTACTGTAAATAAAATTATGGGAATTGGCGCTAAAATGGACATTTCCATGATGGTGCAAAATGTCATGATTGCAGCCAAAGCTCGCGGTATAGACAGTTGCCCTCAAGCTGCATGGAATCATTTTCATCGTATCGTCTTAGAGGTACTCAATGCGCCTGATGATGAAGAGTTAGTCTGTGCTGTTGTGTTGGGTTATGCCGATCCAGATCATATGGTAAATACATTTATTACCCCGCGTGAACCTGTTGAAAACTTTACCGTGTTCTTGGATTAGAGCAGCTTTATTTAACTGCCTTCAATAATTTAAGTCATTTTAAAATATTTTTATTCGGCTTCTTTCAAAAGCGTTTTTAAATCTGAGTTCAACATAAACGTTCCTCATCCTAACCTTCTCCAAAGGTGGAGAAGGAATTTTCAATACCAATATGATTTACTTCACATAATCATTTTTTTAATTTTTAAAAAATCTATTCTTCTGTATCAGTTGATACAAGCATATTTCAACGAATGAATCATCCCACCTGGCTTGTTAAAGTACATGTTTTCTTATACTAAGGGCTTTTTATCGTAGCTGTCTTTATATAGCTATCGTCTTTTAGCGATCCCCTGCTTTTTCTTACATAATAAATGTCTAGGGATTAAAACCTGTTAAATCTCGAATAATAGACAGCATTAAAAATCAACATGTTCCCACCAATTTAAAATTACACAATAAAAACAAATACTTAATAAAATAAATTCATTTTAATGGTCTCTAAAACCGCAGTTTGTAATCTTTTGTAAAGTAATATTGATAATTAAATAGGCTTTATGACACTATATATGTATTGGCAATAAGCCACTTTATAGGTATAAATAACATGTCTATCCAAGTCAAAGATTCAAATAACAATATTATCCCTATTCAAAATATCCAGTTTGCGGGTGGCGAACGACATGTTCAAATTTCAGCAGATACATTAAAAACATTGAAAGGGCAAATTCAGATTCAAGCCAAAATCAGTAACACGCAAGATTTGATGGATTACTTGTTAATTGAAAATGTATTACTCAATCAAGGTTTAGAAATTGATTTGGAAATCCCCTATTTCCCATACGCACGCCAAGATCGAATCTGTGCGATGGGACAGGCATTCTCATTAGAACTGATGACAAAATTATTAAATATCAATACTGAGCAATTTCCACAACAGCGTAAATCAATCAAAGTTTGGGATGCACATAGTTGTGTTACTGAAAAACTTTTAAATGAAAACACCCATTTTTTTGAGATTGAGAATGTTCAACCAATTGAAATCATTCTACAAAATTCAAAGTTACAAGACATTTTAATTGCTCAAGACACCGTTTTAATCTGTCCAGATGCAGGTGCAAAACAACGGACTAAAACGATTGCCAAGGTCATCAATAGCTTAAGAGATCACGAAATCGAAATGGTCTACTGTGAAAAAAAACGTGATGCCGTCACAGGAAAAATTCAGAATGCTCAAGTCAATGCAACTGATTTAACGGGCAAAACAGCTGTGATCACGGACGATATTTGTGATGGTGGTGCAACTTTTATTGGTATTGCACAAGAGTTAAAAAAATTAAATTGCCAACATGTGATTTTGTATGTGACTCACGGGATCTTTAGTAAAGGTATGCACGTATTTGAAGGCTTGGTTGACCAAATTTTTACCACGACGAGCTTTCCACAAACTGAACACCCAAATCTAAACGTCATTTCATTTAGTCGTTTCAATTCATTTTAATTATTTTGGAGAATAAGAATGAGCTTAAAAATCAATCCACTGAATGCAATTGACTTTTATAAAGCAGATCACAGACGCCAGTACCCTGTTGGCACAGAATATGTTTATGCCAATTTCACGCCACGTTCTTCTCGTTTAGCAAAAATGTTGCCTGACTTCGACGATAAAATCGTGTTCTTTGGCTTACAAGGCTTTATCAAACACTTTTTGATTGAGACTTGGAATGAAGGTTTTTTCCAACAAGATAAAGCAAAAGTCATTGCTAGATATAAACGTAGAATGGATAACGCATTGGGTGACGGCGCAGTACCAGTCGATCATATCGAAGCTTTATATGACTTAGGCTATTTACCAATCCGAATCAAGGCGCTAGAAGAAGGCAGCCGTGTCAATATAAAAGTACCTGTACTCACTATTGTAAATACCCTGCCTGAGTTCTTTTGGTTAACCAACTACTTAGAAACAGTACTCAGTGCTGAATTATGGAAAAGTTGTACGACAGCAACGATTGCATTTGAATACAAACGCTTACTGACAGCATATGCGATTAAAACAGGTGCACCTTTAGACTTCGTTGCTGTACAAGGCCATGATTTTAGTAGTCGCGGCATGAGTGGGATTTATGATGCCACACAAAATGGTGTAGGACATTTAACCAGCTTTATCGGTACAGATGCGGTTTCAGCGATTGATTATGCAGAAGAATATTACGATGCGGAAGGCATTGTAGGTGTTTCGGTTCCAGCAACCGAACATAGTGTGATGTGTATGGGCAGTGAAGACAATGAAATTGAAACTTTTAGACGTTTAATCACAGAGCTTTATCCATCAGGTGTGGTCAGTATCGTATCGGATACTTGGGATTTTTGGCGAGTGATTACAGAATTTACTGTGGAGTTAAAAGACGAAATTCTAGCTCGCCAGCCAAATGCTTTAGGTTTGGCTAAATTGGTTTTTCGTCCTGACTCTGGTGATCCTGTAAAAATCATTTGCGGTGACCCTGAAGCTGAAATGGGCAGTCCAGCTTATAAAGGCGCTGTGCAATGTTTATGGGAAATCTTTGGCGGAACCGAAACAGATCAAGGCTACAAAGTTTTAAATGAGCGTGTTGGTTTGATTTATGGTGACTCGATTACTTTGGAACGTGCTTTAAATATTGTTCAAAGGCTGGAAGCTAAGGGCTTTGCTTCAAATAATCTGGTCTTTGGCATCGGTAGTTATACTTATAACTATTTAACGCGTGACACATTTGGTTTTGCAGTTAAAGCCACTTGGGGACAAGTCAACAGTGTTCCACGTGAATTGTTTAAAGATCCGATCACTGATTCTGGTGTAAAGAAATCTGCCAAAGGTTTACTTCGTGTAGAAAAAACTGAAGACGGATTTGTGTTATTTGATCAACAAACCATGGAACAAGAGCAACAAGGTGAGTTAAAAACGGTGTTTGAAGATGGGCAATTGATTCGAGCGTGTCGTTTGAATGAAATTCGGGAGCGATTGGCAAATCAGTTATAACAGCTATTTGCAGAAACCTTGCTTTTATCGCAAGGTTTCTGCGCTTAGACTGCGCCATGATCCATCTCATTTTTACTAAACATATTTTCTACTTGGCGAATCTCTCCTACCCTGTAATAATCCAAGACAATCCGTTACTTTAATAAAATTAAGCGAGCCTTATAGTGACCTTTAACTCTGAACAGGAATTTCTCTCAAACTATAATAAAAAGGATTATGAATCCCCTTTACTTACAGTTGATATGGCGATTTTTTCTGTTGATGCGGGTCAGCTACAAGTTTTATTGATTAAACGTTCTAATTTCCCACAAAAAGATAAATGGGCACTCCCAGGTGGTTTTGTCGATTTGTCTAAAGATCAAGATTTGATGGCAACAGCACATCGTAAATTGGTTGAAAAAACTGGGCTTCAATCACCGCATTTGGAACAAGTTGCGACGGTTGGCAATGCAACACGTGATCCTCGTGGATGGGCTGTAACAGCTTTATATTTTGCCCTGATTGATTTCAAAGCGTTTCAACAGATTGCCACTGAACAAAATGAATATAGCGAGTGGATTTCAATTGCTGAGGCAAAAAAATTAGACTTGGCTTTTGATCATTTACAGCTTTTAGATATGGCTGTTGACCGTTTAAGTAGTAAGGCACGTTATACAGCCTTACCCGTCAGTTTGATGCCTCAACTGTTTACTTTGACTGAGCTACAGCAGATTTATGAAATTATTTTAGGGCAAAGCCTAGAAAAGAAATCATTTAGACGGCGTATGATTGAAGCTGGCGCAGTTGAGGAAACAGACCAAACTAAAATTGCGGGCAAACGTCCTGCTCAATTATATAAGTTTGCACTACAAAGTTATGATTTCCATTTTCCTCGAATTTTGGAGTATCCGAGGGAAACCACTTAAGCTCATTGTATTATTTGGATAACAGCGAACAATGAAAACTTTAGAACAATTAATCAATATTGAAGATTCAGGCTGGATATTGGTACAAGAATGGATGACTCAAGCCACCAACCATATTGAAGTTTTACCCAAGAACAAATTAAGAGCTGAACAAGAGTTACTGAGCATTCAAGTCACAACACGTTCACCTATGGGTTCAATTATTTATGAAACAGGTGGAATACTGATTGATCATGGATGGTTGAGAATTTTAGCTTCAGGACATCCAAAATTAGATCGTGGTATTACTGAATGGAATCATCATAAAACGTTTCATCAATCTGATCTGGAGCTAACCTATCTACTGATTGCTGATGATGTTTTAGGGGGTTACTTTGCTATCAATAATGGAAAATTAGGTGAAGCAATTGGAAAGATTTACTATTTTGCCCCAGATACATTGGTATGGGAAAATCTTGATGTGAGCTATTCAGAATTTTTGACTTGGGCATTCAATGGAGATATTGCTCAGTTTTATCAAGTATTCCGTTGGCAAAACTGGCAGACAGATCTTCAAAGTCTCAATGGCAACCAAGTCTTTAGTTTTATGCCCATGTTATTTACCAAAGAAGGTAAGGATATCGAACAAGTGGATAAAAAAATTATTCCTATTTCTGAGAGTTATGATTTTCATTTTGCACCGACTTTAAAATAACTGAGAGCAGCAAATCCGTGAGCAATCATCTAAAGTTAATCCGAGCTTTTCCTAAAGCTCTATTAGATGATGTTTTAGTAATATCAAAATACTTAGAAAGTAAAAAAATAAAAATTCATGAAAGCTCTCAATGCGAAGTGTTGATTCATCACGAACATATCGTTGTACCATCAAGGATCTATATAACTCAGTTACAATGTATTGAGTTTCATAATTTTTCTTTAACACAACGTCAAATTCTATGGTGTATTCTTACTCGCCATCACAATGGTTTTGTTCGGCAAAGAGCGCTCGAAAGACTCATTAAAACTGACCTTACAAGTTTTATGATCCCTTTCATTTTTCAGTTATTGGGTGAATATATTCAAGAAATTTTAGAGGCCATTGAACCGATTCTAGATGCAAATAATCAAGGGCTTTTTGCAGCATTTATGCTGCAAAATCCAAAATATGACCAAACGACTCAAAGTAGAATTGTCAGCTATTGGAATGAGTATTATCGGATTAAATATCCAAATTTTAACGATTTTATTGGTTATAAAATTTTAAATAAGCTTAAGAATTTTGTTCAAAATAATCATCAGTAGAGTTACTCCCCCTTAGCCTGATGAGCTTAAAAATGACAAATCAGATTTAGGCTAATACATATTAGATAAACCAAAAGCTTTGATTAAAAAATGATTTGGATTTTGTTTTTCGGGATTTTTTGAACCAAGCTCTGGTTCAAAATATAAAACCACCTGACTTTTATTGATTTTCACAATTACATTATTCAGTTGTTGATTAAATTTAATGGAATAATCAGCTCTCTGCTTATTTAGAATTTTTAGAAATTTGTCCAAACTCAATTTTTTAAAATTTTGAATCACCCAAGGCTCAACTTTCAAAGTTTTACTCTTTTTTAATTGACGAAACTCATCACAAAAAATAGCGCAAAGTTGCTTTTCAAAAAAATGGAGTTCTATCGTACCTAAACGCCAAAGTTCGGTATAACAATCTATCGTTAAGTGATCATCCGGTTTGGAGAGTTCATTCTTCAAGCATTCTATGGTTTGCCCTAATTCTACAAAATCAAACTTTCCATTTAAAATAAAATCTTTTAAATCAATTTCTAACTTCCGCTTCAATTTCATTTATTGGTTTCCAAAAATAACGACATAAGTCCCTATTTGCATTTTTTCCTCTAAACAACAGACCAGTTTTTCTAAAAAATTCATCACTTTGCTATCGTTAAAATGCAGATCTCTAATTTTTAAGATAATGCCTTGTATGGTATTTTGATCAAAATAATTATCTGAACAAGGATCAAAACTACACTCAAATTCATTTCTCAGTGGGCTAAACAACGGAAATAAAGATCTAAATAGTTTAACGACATAAGCAAAATCATCTTGCGGAATAAAATAAGTTCTATTGTTTTTATCTTGTATCCTCTCTAAGTTTTCATCTTCAGCCCAAATAAAGAAACCCACTTTATCAACATATTTTAGATTTTCATCTATGCTCAATTTGATTGTGCGTTGATTAAATTCATTAATTTTTTGAATGATTTTTTCAAGATTGTGATGATATCTAGGATCATCATAATATTCTCGTGCAAGCTCCGCTTTACAATCTGTTGCTGCACAAATTTTTTCAATATTCTGCTGATGATAAGCTTGTATGCAATGTGCTATCTCATCATATTGTTTTAATAAAGCGCAAGCATCTGCGATTGAAATGATAATTTTTGCGCGTAATTCATGTAATTTTTCTTTATCCATAACACATCACTTTTAATTGCCTCATTCTTTCATTTTCAATATTTATACATCACAACTTTACAAACTCTATTATCTTAATCAAAACATTTAAAATTGGACAATAACAATGAATGCACTAAGCTACTTTGAAATTCAGTCTTCAAACCCTGAACGTGAAGTTAAATTTTATCATGAAGTTTTCGGTTGGAAATTTAGCAAAGTTGAAGGTCTACCCATTCAATATTTTCAAATTGAAACAGCCAACATACATGGTGGCTTATTGGAGCGTCCAGCTCAAACACCACCCACCCATTGTGGAACCAATGCCTTTACCTGTTCCTTTGAAGTTGAAGATTTTGATACAACTGCTGAAAAAATTTTAGCTTTGGGTGGGCAAGTAGCAATGGAGAAATTTGCTATTCCCAATAAATGTTGGCAAGGTTATTTTTTAGATGCAGATCATAATACCTTTGGACTCGTCCAAGTTGATCCCAATGCAAAATAAGCTTGATTGATTGAAAATCTAAATACATGTTCGAAAAAAACCTGTCTATATTCGGCTGTATCAAACAGATGAAATAAAAGATAGCGAATATTTTTAAGAATTTTTATAAAAAATACAGATCATATTAAGTGATTAAGGCCTTACAGCTGATTTAAGCATTCAATTTGTGCTACCTTAATTTTAAATTCTGTAAGGCTTATCCAACTAATGACTGTACGCTTTCTTCATACTTCAGACTGGCATCTGGGACAATTCTTCTATAACCATTCTCGCCAGTATGAACATGAGCAATTTTTAGCGTGGTTATTAGCTCAAATCAAAGAAAAACAGCCCCATGCCCTATTGATTGCAGGCGATATATTCGATGTCATCAATCCTGCATCTGCTGCGCAGAAACAGCTCTATCAATTCCTAGCCAATGCACATCAGCTTGCCCCACATATGCAAACCTTAATGATTGCAGGTAATCATGATTCAGGTTATCGGATTGAACAGGTTGAGCCCTTACTTGAAAAATATCACGCCAAAACAGTCGGTGTGATTCATAAAGACGAGCTTGGTCAAATTGATTTAGATCGTTTACTGATTCCAATTTATGATGAACAAAAAAATATTATTGCTTGGTGCCTAAGCTTACCGTTTCTACGCCCAGCCGAAATTACTGGCTTTAATGAACAAACCAATAACAGTCAAAATGCCATTGCCTATTTACATCAACAGGTGATTTCTGAAGCACGAAAAAGAAAGACGGATAATCAAGCACTCATTCTAATGTCACATGCCCATATGCAAGGTGGAGAAACCTCTGATTCTGAACGGCCTATTATCATTGGCAATGAGGAAGCACTGGCTACCACATTGTTTGAAGATAGCATTGATTATGTTGCGCTCGGACATTTACATAAACCACAAAAAGTTGGTCAGGAACATATCCGTTATAGTGGTTCGCCTATTCCCTTATCCTTTAGTGAAATCAATTATAAACACCAAATTGTCGACGTTAATATTGACCCGCTTAAAACAGATGAGTCACGGGTTTCATTTGAAAGTGTATTTATTCCCCGTAGTGTACAACTGCATAAAATTAAAGGGGAATTGAATGAAGTTTTAGCCAAATTAAAGGCATTAGTAAGCGGTGAAATTGAAAATATTGATCAGCGTGAATATGTCGATATTGAATACTATACCGATGTTCCACCTCCGCCCAATTTGCGCCAACAATTTGAAGATGCCTTGCCTAAAAGCCGTTACCGCTTAGTTCGCATCTCAAGACAATACTTCGCATCAGAAAAAAATAACGATGAAATTACTTCAATCAATTTGGAACCACCGACACCAGAAAAACTCTTTCAACAACTTTGGGAAAAAAATGGCTATACCAATGATGATGCAGTCTTGAAAGATTTTTTAAGCTTATTACAAGAAGCCGAAAAAACGCTTGAAAATCAACATGACGCATAGGAGTTTGCCGTGAAAATTTTATCTATACGACTCAAAAATCTCGCGTCTCTTTCGGGTGAACATTTTATAGATTTTGAATCTGAACCTTTAGCTTCAGCAGGTTTAGTGGCGATTGTTGGAAAAACAGGAGCAGGAAAATCAACCATTTTGGATGCCATGTGCCTTGCTCTGTTTAATAAAATCCCACGTTTAAAAGACAGTGATGGTAAATTACAGGATGTTGATGGCTCTGAACTTTTAACCAACTCGCCACTGACTGTACTACGGCGTGGTACCGCACACGGCTTTGCTGAATTATGTTTTGTGGCACAAGACCAAAAGCATTATTTGGCACACTGGGAACTTAAACGTTCCCGTGAAAAAGCAGATGGAAAACTACAAAGTGTCCAACGCTATTTAAAATGCTTAACCGATGGAACAGTAGTAGCAGATAAAGCCAAAGCCGTTGAATCAGCGATTTACAAAATTACCCAACTGAGTTTTGAGCAATTTACCCGTGCAGTTCTTTTGGCACAGTCCGAAGTTACAGCCTTCTTAAAAGCACGTGACAATGAACGTGGTGAATTACTTGAGTATTTAACCAATTCATCCATTTTTGGAAAAGTCGGCCAATTGGCCTATGAAAAAACCAAATTGGTAGCATCAAAACGTAAGGAATTGGAAAATCTTCTCGGTCATATTGAACTCCTCTCTGAGGAAGATGCCGCTGAATTACACATACAATTCCAACATATCAATCAAGACTATAAAAAACTTGAAGATGAAAAATCGCAACTTGAAAAACAGCAGCAATGGTTTGAGCGTAAACAAAAACTGAATGATGAAATTGTCGTTAAGCAACAGTTGCTTGATACACAATTACAGACGCAACAAGGCTTAATCCCTGAGCGTGAACGTTTAAATCGTTTAGAAATATTCTCAGAGATTCGCTCTAGTCTTTTTCAAAAGCAACAACTGATAAAAACCGAACAGCAACTCGCACCACAAATTCAAAAACAACAACAGCTTTTTGATGCATTACAAGTTCAATTTGACACTGAAAAGACCCGTTTTCTCCAAACTGAAAGCACTTTAACTGAACAACAAAATTTCGAAAATACCCATCGTGAGTCTTTGAGTGAAGTACGGAAATGTATTCAGGAGCGGGATTTTATTGGGGTCGAATTTAAGAAAATTCAGACCAGATTAAATGATTTAGAATCGTCTAAAACTCCACTACTCAATCAACAACAACAACTAGAACATCATATTCAGCAGATTACAGAAAAACGAAATATTTTAAATCAGCAACTTGCAGACACTCAACAGTTCTCAAGTTTGGATAAAGGTTTAACTGCACATGTGCAACAGTTAACTCAATTTATTCAGCACTATCAATCTATTGAAAATCAATTAGGGAATCTGTCTCAAGCTGAAACGAGATTAATTGAGCAAAAAACAAAATTACAAGATTCAATTCATCAATTTGGAACTGCGGAGCAACTTGAAACTCAGCTTGAACAAACACGCCAACAACGTGAATCGAAACTGAGCCAACTCAACCAATTGGCTACGTTACAACAAAAATTAGCCCAGTTTTTTGAATTAAAGATTGAATCCCAGCAACTCAATGACCAATTGAATCGTTGCTCAGCGCAATTTCAACAACTTGAAAAAACCACAATACAGGCTGAACAAGATTTCCAAACGGCGAAACAAGCCCGTTTAAAACTGCAAGAGGTTCTACAACAACAACGCTTATTACATACTGAAAATGTAGAACATTTAAGAGCTGAATTAGTAGATGGTCAAGCTTGTGTTGTCTGTGGAAGCATTTCTCATCCCTATCGTCTTGATGATTCTGCTGTATCTAAAGTACTGTTTGAGCTACAACAGCAACAGGAACAACAAGCCACGCTCAAAGAACAACAAACATTTAACCTTTGGCAAGCGGCTCAACAAAACTTGACCAAATTAAGTGTCGAACAGGAACAGTTCAAGTCATCTATCCGAAATGTGTCTGAAAAAATCACGATCACACAACACCAATGTATTGAACAAGGTCAATCTGCCCAAATCCCAGTGGACTTAACTCAGACACAATCTGAAATCAAGCAGCAATTGGAGCAACTTACCCAGCAATATCAGCTTGATATTCAACAGTTTGAAATGCAATCTAAGCAATGCGTTCAAAACATCAAAATTCAGCAGCAATTAAGTCAAAGCATTCAGCACACTGAACATCTATTGCAAAATGCCAATAACCTACACAATCAGGTTCAGCATATTGTCAATTGCTTAGCTGACCGTGAAAAAGATACCTGGCAACAGCACAGCGTACAGACTGCACAACATATCTTGAGTCAATTAAATACGCGTACACAACAACTTGAACAATTTGAGTTATTGTCGAAACAGCATGATCAATATCTACAGCAACTCAATACAGCTCAACTCAATATAGCGAATGCAACCAAACAGATTTCTGAAACTGCTCACAGCTTGAACGAGATAAAACTAAAAGGGCAACAAAATACAGAATTGGCAAATCGACTCATTCATAGCATGACAGGATTAACAGAGGTTAAGCCGAATGAATGGTTAACTCAGTATGAGCATGAATACCAGAAAACCCAGACGCTTTACCAACAACAAAAGCAAAGTTTTAACCAATTACGCAATCAATTTGAGCAGGAAAAAAGTCAGCTCGAACAACTTAAAGCCCAGCAACAACACAATCAGAATAGCCTCAATCAAGTGAATCAGGATATTCAGCAATGGCTCACTCAGCATCCAGCTTTTCAGCCTGATGATTTAGAGCACTTGGCTCAAATCACGGCGGTACAAGAACAACAGATTCGCCAACAACTGCAACATGCTGAACGAATGTTAAATGAGGCCAACTCAGCACTTAACACCATACAAGAGCAATTAATCGAACATAAGCTCCATCAACCCGAAATTGATTTTGAACAGCTACAACAATTGATTTTGGATAATGTGAATGCTTTAAAAACCCAATTTGAAATCCGCGATCAGTTAAAACTCAAACTTGAATTGCATCAGCAAAATCTTACTAAGCAAAAGCAATTTGCTGATCAGGTTCAACAAGTACAACAGGAAGAACATCGCTGGGGCAAAATTTCAGGCTTAATGGGAGATGCGACCGGTAAGAAATTCCGTGATTATGCACAACAGTATAATCTGGATATTTTACTCGAACACGCCAACCAACAATTGGCGATGTTGTCTCAACGTTATACCTTAAAGCGATTAGATAACTCACTTAGTCTTGCCATCATTGACCATGATATGGATGGTGAAACCCGTTCTGTTGCCTCACTTTCAGGGGGGGAGTCGTTCTTGACTGCCCTTGCCTTATCTTTGGCAATTGCCAATATGGCATCGGGTTCAATGAAAATTGAATCTCTCTTTATTGATGAAGGTTTTGGAACATTGGATGCATCTTCTTTACATATGGTCATGAATGCATTAGATCAATTGCAGAATCAAGGGCGTAAAGTTGTATTGATTTCACATATACAGGAAATGCATGAACGTATTCCTGTGCAAATTCAGGTACGTCCTTTAGGAGCGGGTGCAAGTACGATTGAAGTGGTGAGTTAGTGTTTAACTCACACTTCTTAATTTAAATTTTTATCGTATTCTGCTTGTATCTTATCGCAATAAGGTTTCATTGCAGTCACTGAATTTTTAAAACCATTCAAAGCTTCATCAAATGTACGCTGATCTTCAGCAAACTCTTGATCGAATTGCTCTTTATACTTTTGATTATTCAACAACATTTTAACGATTTGCTGTTGATGAACACATCTCCTATGCGCGCTCATTATATTATCATCTTGAGCCGTATTCGCAATTGAATCCATGAGAGATGCAACAAGGGATTCAAAAACCTCCTTAAACGCTTGATAAGTCTTTTGCTCTGAAACAATCGCTTTGTTCAGCTCAGGATTTACACTTGTATTTGCATGAATTAAAGATGTAACCAATAAACATAGAATTGATAGTAAATATTTAATATTTTTCATTATTCTTCCAAACAATTAAAAAAGAAGTGCTTATAAGCACTTCTTTACTTTATTCTTTATCGATCTGCGGGAAATGCATTTGGTGGAGGTGCATATTTATTCACGGGTTTAGCCTCATCTTCTGGTGCTTCCAACTCATATAAAACCGTACCAATTACACCAGCATTCTGAATGGAACCATTCTCTGAGTTCGCAGCATACGCATCTTTAGGCTTACTAAAAGTGAAAGAAGCAACAGCAGATTCACTCTTACGGAAACCTTCAATTTTCAATGAATCATGAGCATGTAAGACATAACCGGAATTGCTTCGGGACGCCTCACTGCCATCAATGACATCTACACCATCAACACTGGCAACCACTTCAAAGGTTTTAGCTGTGTTATTTTCATACTGAAGTTGATAGCTTTGCCCTTCACGCCCTGACAAATAGTAGCTTTGTCCAACACGATACATTGGAATTCGGTTTCCACGATCATCTACAACAGAAAAACTCACTTTTCCTGCAGCTATAGAAATTGCATTGACTGTTTTACCTTTGTAGTTCTTATCTGCATATTGCACGATAGTTTCAGCAAGAGGTGAATCAGATTTACGCTTTAACTGCACTTCAGTCACATGGGAGTCAATTTCATCACCCCACTTTGTGCCTAACTTTTCATCAGCTGCAACTTGATTGTTGGCTGCTTCAGCAGCAGCATCTGCACTGGTCGCTTCAGTTTGGGGTGGTGATGCGCTTTCATCTGTTTTTTTCGAACATGCAGCTAGAAAAATACACAACAAAAGACAGAGAAATATATTTATATTTTTCATTATAAAACCTATTTTAAAGTTTATAAGTTACGTAGATTATTATCAAAGTCATAATATCGTAGCTGTTTTGACTGCGCTATTTTTAAATTATTGCAATTGTGTAACATTATAACATCTCAAAAAAAGAGGGATAATATCCCCCTCTCTCGTTTTGATATTTTTAATTAATCCGCAGGAAAGGCATTTGGTGCGGGCGCATAAGTATCCTTAGATTTTTTGGGTAGATCGTATTTAGGTGCTTTTAACTCATACACCACTGTACCAATCACACCAGTATTTTGAATAGAACCACTGGCAGAGTTGGCAGCATAAGCATCATTTGGCTTACTAAAAATAAATGAAGCTACAGATGAGTTACTTTTTCTAAAACCTTCAATCGCAAATGAGCTATAAGGTCTTAACACATAACCACTATTTGAACGTGAAGCTTTACTTCCATTAAGAACATCTAGGCCATCGACACTTGCAACAACTTCAAAGGTTTGGCTACTGGTATTGGCATAACGCAATTGATAGCTTTGTCCATCACGGGCTGAGAGATAATAACGCTCACCATCGCGATACAGTGGTAAAATTCGCCCACGATCATCTACAACAGAAAAGCTAATTTTTCCAGCGGCTAAAGAAATGCTGTTAATACTGCGTCCTGAAAATTGCTTACTGGCATAACGAATTTGAGTTTCATCAATAGGATTACTACTTAAACGTTTTAAATCAACTTGAGTCACATACGAACTCACGTCATCTCCCCATTTCGTTCCCAAACGCTCTTCCGACTTTACTCGATTTTGGTTGGAAATTGGCGCTGGTGCAGCTTTAGCTGTTGCTGAGGTAGGTGAAGGTGCAGATTCGATTTCTTGTGAAGTAGCATCCTGAGTTGAAGAATATTTTGCAGTACTACAAGCACTGATTAAAGCACAAAGACATAACCATAATAATAGTTTGGATTTATACATATTCTATTCCAGTTTTTAAATTTTATTCAAATCAGTATAGTCAAATTGAGGATCATATTACATCTAGAATTGTTGAGTATATTTTAAAAAAGTTAACTGAATAGTTTGCCTTAAAGTAAATTCCAAATGCTTAAACGGATACTCATCAGCTTCATTTTACCAGTACATAGAATTGTTTTTTTATAGTGATTTATCTTAGCCAATGTAAAAATCTAATTACTATTCAAAAGAATAAATACCAACACAAATCAAAAACTGTATGTAGAAATACAGTTTTTGATTTCATTCATGCAACTACTCAGCTTGTATAGGTCTTAGAGTTAGAATCTGTTCACTACGTCCAAATGGCCCATAAATATCATGTAAGACAGAACTGGTTAAACCAATACCATCGTCACCATATTGTTGTACGGTTTCTAAACCTAACCATTGACCTTGAGGCAAACGATATAAATGAATTTGTAAATCTAAGTTTGGAAAGCCCCAATTAAAAGGGGGGGTTTGTCTCGCCACGACACCATTTGCAGTATCGATCATTCCCATTAACTTCACAAATGACGATGTCGGTCGACCTTCAACCATATCCAAAGTATTGCTAAGCCACACAATACCAGCTCCTTGTCGACGTTGCTCAGTCCTTGCTTCAATCGAATGAATATAGCCACCAGGCCATTGACGTATTTCATCCCAAATTGGTAACTGTTCAGGCGTACCAATAGATTGATCCTCTAAACCTGCAACAATTTGACTATTATTGGTCATCATGCGCCAAGTTCTCGCCACAATGCTTATTTTACCTTGTGTAACCATTTCGGATTCAATCAGTTCAATGGTCTTGCCAGCACGAATCACTTTTGTCCGAATATAAAATTCACCACCCGCAATTAATCCAAGAATATCTAAACTTATACGACCAATTCGAACATCATTTCGAGGTGAAAACTGCTCTAATTCAGCACAAATAACCCCTGTCGCTGGTGCCATATGTTGCTCATGCGCATTCCAAGCCCCTTGAGCATGATGTGTCGATTGATAATGTGCAGTCACTACACCCTGCTCATCGATATGACGCTGAATCAATTGATAATATGCAGACATAAACTTCCCTATCACTCTTAAAAATCATTCGCTATACATATAATTCCGCATTATTTTTGTACTCGACTTAAGCAAAGAAGTCTAATACTAATAGGAAAAATGACCCATAGCGTTCAATATTTTCACACTGGATTGAACGCTTAAATTTAAAGTGAGATATTAAAAAGAGTGACATATTGAAAAGTCAGTATTTGAAAGCCTATATTTAACCGATGAGTAAAACGACAGCTGAAAAAATCAGACAATAAATACCAAAGAAATGCCAGCGGCCATGTTCAAGCCAACTCGATAGCCATTTTAAAGCAACAAGACCTGCAATAAAGCTAAACAGCATCCCAAACATGCTGGGTAAAAGCAGTTGAGCTAAATGAATACTTTGAAAATTCTCGGCATGTAGCAATCGATAAAGCTCTTTTACAATCACCGCTGGGGTTAACACCACTGCCAAGGCAAAACTAAACTCTTCCGCTTTTTGGCGAGCGACACCTAAGAATAATCCTGTTGAAATTGTTGCACCTGAACGTGAAAAACCACGGAACGGCAAGCATAAAGCTTGAACTGCGCCAATCCATGCCGCACTTTTCATCGTCACATCACCAACCTGTCCACGATCTAATCGAGAGGATAAAATAATCAATACACCAGCAGAAGCTAAAGCAGCAGCCATTAATTTTGAGTTGCTAAACAATTGCTCAATTTCAAAGTGGTTTGCCCCAGCAAAAAAGACATGTTTGATCATCGATTGTAGTGCCAATCCGAGTACGCCCGTGATGCCTGTTGCAACAATCACAAACCATGCTTGTTTTTTAAAACGATCCCATGACGAAAAATAGGTTGTGCGCCAAGACTTCCAAAAATACACAATGACCGCAAACATGGTTCCTGTATGTAGCATCACCAATAAAAACGTCATATCAGGCGCTGATGGGTCAAAACCCATCAATTTTTCAGCCACAATCACATGCGCTGAACTGGATACAGGCAGCAGTTCTGCAAACCCTTGTATGATGGCAAGAATAAGTACATGAAAAATAGTCATCAACAATCTCAACGGATTAGAATTATTGATGCCTTATACGTTTACAGCATTAAATCTAAATTAAAATAAACTTAAACCCAGCGAAAATTAAGTCAGCCTCCAAGCCAGTTTTAGTCTGACCTTTAACGCTGACTTGAATAATCTCGTGCACCAAACAAAGCCGTCCCGATACGTACCATGGTTGACCCTGCGGCAATGGCTTCTACCATATCTCCAGACATCCCCATGCTCAACGTATCCCAATCTTCAGCATGCGCATGATGAACTTTAACCTGATCAAATAATTGCTTTGCATCACTAAATGCTTGCGGATGATCAGGTGCAGGAATCACCATTAAACCACGTAACTTTAAATTCTTTAATTGACTGATTTGTTTCACCAGATCTGCCACATCATCAGGCTGACAACCATCTTTACTATCTTGTGCATCAATATTGACTTGCAAGCAAATATTTAATGGTGTTTGAGTAGCTTCTCGTTGATTTGAGAGACGCTCTGCAATGATAAAACGATCAACTCCATGCACCCACGCAAACTTTTCAGCAAGATGCTTGGTTTTATTGCGCTGCACATGACCAATAAAGTGCCATTCGATCTCTAAATCTTTTAAATCTTCAATTTTTTCGAGCGCTTCTTGTAAATAATTCTCGCCAAAAGCACGCTGACCCGTAACATACATTTCTTTTAATAACGTACTTGGATGTGTCTTGGAAACTGCCAACAACTGTACCTGACTCACATCTCGATTTGCAGCCAAACAGGCCTGCTGAATTTGCGCGAGTACATGATTTCGAGCTTGATTTAGATCATTCATTGACAAGGTTCTCATTTCATAAAAATTTCAGCTTCCAAGCAATGAAATTGTTGGTTATGCTGAGTGAAAGGCCTTATTATTCTACAAAATAATTAAGCAAATAGGTTTTTATTCGGGGACATTATGGATATTACAGAATTATTGGCGTTTTCCGTCAAAAACGGTGCATCTGACTTACACCTTTCAGCAGGTATGCCACCGATGATTCGTGTCGATGGTGAGGTCCGTCGTATCAATTTACCAGCACTGGAACATAAAGAAGTTCACAGACTGGTTTATGACATCATGAATGATAAACAACGTCGTGATTTTGAAGAACAATTAGAAACTGACTTCTCATTTGAAGTTCCAGGTATTGCCCGTTTCCGTGTCAACGCATTCAACCAAAACCGTGGTGCGGGTGCTGTATTTCGTACCATTCCTTCCAAAGTATTGACCATGGAAGATTTAGGTTTAGGACAAATCTTTAAGGATCTTTGTGAGTTACCCCGTGGTTTGATCCTTGTAACAGGTCCAACAGGTTCCGGTAAATCAACCACATTGGCCTCTATGATTGACTTTATTAACGATAGTCGCTATGACCATATTTTAACGGTCGAAGACCCAATCGAATTTGTACACCAATCTAAAAAGTGCCTCATCAACCAACGTGAAGTGCATCGTGATACACATGGCTTTAATGAAGCACTGCGTTCTGCATTACGTGAAGACCCTGACATTATCTTGGTTGGTGAGATGCGTGACCTTGAAACCATTCGCCTGGCTTTAACTGCAGCAGAAACAGGTCACTTGGTTTTCGGTACACTACACACCACATCAGCGGCAAAAACCATTGACCGTGTGATTGACGTATTCCCTGCTGAAGAAAAAGACATGGTCCGTGCCATGTTATCAGAATCATTACAAGCGGTTATTTCACAGACCCTGCTGAAAAAGAATGGTGGCGGACGAGTTGCAGCACATGAAATCATGATTGGTATTCCTGCAATTCGTAACTTGATTCGTGAAAACAAAGTTGCACAGATGTATTCAGCAATTCAAACCGGTGCAAACTATGGTATGACCACATTGGATCAGAGTTTAAAAACACTGGTCGCCAAAGGTGTTATTAGTCCTCAAGTTGCAAGAAATGTAGCAAAACAACCAGAATCATTCTTATAAAATGGATTATTGAGGTTTAAAAAAGATGGACTTTAATGACTTGCTCAACATGATGATTGAGCAAAAAGCATCAGACTTATTTATTACCGCGGATGTTGAACCATCAATGAAAATTAATGGTCAAATTGTTCCTGTGGTAAAAACCAAGTTAAACGGCGAAATTATTATGCAATTGCTAAACTCTATTATGAGTGAAAAGCAGCGTAAAGAATTTGCTGAGACGCGTGAATGTAACTTTGCCATTACCAATCGCGATAAAACTGCGCGTTTCCGTGTCAGTGCTTTTCAACAACGTGATATGCCAGGAATGGTTTTGCGTCGTATTGAAACTCAAATTCCGACCATGGATGAGCTTAAATTACCACCTATCCTTAAAGATCTCGCAATGACCAAACGTGGGATCATCATCTTTGTTGGTGCAACAGGGACAGGTAAATCAACTTCGCTTGCGTCCATCATTGGTTATCGCAATCAAAATTCTAAAGGTCATATCATCACCATTGAAGACCCAATTGAATTTGTACACGAACATGCAGGATGTATTATTACCCAACGTGAAGTGGGAATTGATACAGATTCTTTTGAAATTGCACTTAAGAATACTTTGCGTCAAGCACCAGATGTGATCTTAATTGGTGAGATCCGCTCTCGTGAAACCATGGACTATGCCATCGCTTTTGCTGAAACAGGTCACTTAGTCTTTGCCACACTGCATGCCAACAACGCCAACCAAGCAATTGACCGGATTATTCACTTCTTTGAGTCTGACCGTCATAGCCAGTTGTTTATGGATTTATCACTTAACCTCAAAGCCATGGTTGCGCAACAATTGATTCCAACACCAGACGGTAATTCTCGTCGTGCTGCAATTGAAATTCTCATCAACTCACCGTTAGTTTCAGACTTAATCCGTAAAGGTGATGTACATGAAATTAAGGATTTGATGAAGCGCTCTCGTGAATTGGGTATGCAGACATTTGACCAAGCTTTATTTGACCTCTATAAAGCGGGACAAATTACCTATAAAGACGCACTTAAACATGCTGATTCTCCAAATGATTTACGTCTACAAATCAAATTGGATGAAGAAGGTGGTGCACAGCTACTCAATTCAAATAGCAAACTCACCTTTGATGGACAGTAGCTCAAAAGTAAAAAATAAGCTGATATAAAAAGAGGGGGCTTAGTTAAGCCCCCTCTTCATTTGTTGTATTTATGTGATTCTAGCGCTTACGATAAGCTTCCTGACATGCAGGTTCATCACAATAACCGTACAGATTCAAAGAATGTCCAGTCAATTGAAAGCCATGTTTCTCAGCTACCGAATGTTGCTCATGCTCGATGGTTTCATTAGTAAATTCAACGACTTTATTACAATTTTGACAAACCAAATGATCATGATGATCTTCTTGCATAATTTCAAAAACAGAATGATTGTTTTCGAAATGATGGCGCTGGATAATTCCAGCAGCTTCAAATTGTGTTAACACACGATATACGGTCGCTAGACCGACATCTTCACCTTGTTCGAGTAATGTTTTATAAATGTCTTCCGCGCTCAAGTGGTGTTGTCTTGAATTTTCTAATAATTCCAAAATCTTGATTCGTGGTAGGGTAACTTTAAGTCCAGCTTTGCGTAAATCTTGATTTGAAATAGGCATATAAAAAGGTCTCTCAACAAATTTTAAGTTGGAATATGCAACAGAGTTGAGATGCAGTATGATCTATCCTTGGATCAATTGCATCATAATTAATTTGGGATAGTGTAGCAAAATGCAAAAAATCATGCTGACGTTATTCGTCGCTTCTTTACTTGGTGGTTGTTCTGTATTTGGAGTATACAAAGTCGATATTCCTCAGGGAACACCGTTAACCCAAGCTCAAGCTTCAAAAATTCAAGTCGGTATGACCTACCAACAAGTACAGTTCTTGTTGGGTAGCCCAACAGTCTCAGATCCATTGAATCCAGGACGATGGGATTACATTTACAACTATATCCCAGGAACTTACGCGAAAAAAGCGAAGATTCCCGCAGCACATGGCCAACATTTAAAGGTTTATTTTGATCAATCAGGTGTCGTAAACAAAATTGAAGGTTTAGAAACCATTCCTGAGTCTCAACCTGGTTTACCTGCTTCTAAAGAAGCAATATTGAATGCGCCCCCACTATAGACACTTTGCGATAAAAAGAAACCCCTCAATGAGGGGTTTTTCATATGCATTCAATTGTTTAAAGCGATTATTGTAAATAACGCCTTATTTAAATAACAATTGTTGATAGCGATTGCCACGGCAGTAACGTCCGACAGGATTTGCTTTTGCGCGATTGCGACGAATATCTTTTGGATTAATCGTTAAAGCTCTATAAATTTCAACACGATCACCTGCTTGTAGCAAATGCGATTGCGCTTTTATTTTCACTCCGAAAATACCGAAACTAAAATTTTCAGGTAATTCTACTTGTTGCGCCAATCCACTTTGCGCAATTGCATCGGCAATCGTCATGCCTTGAGAAAATTGTAACTCAATGTGAAATTGTTGCTTTTCGGCAGCATATGCCACCCAAATCTTTGCCACGAGATTCACCTTGACCCTTAAATTAACTGTCCAATATAGGATACCAATGCCAACACAATACTCAAAGGTAAAACAATTCGTACCGCAATACGCCAAATATTATAAAACGCTTCTGAACTAAAATTGATTGCTTTACGTAGATGGCTGATTTTCATGATCCAACCCACAAAGATTGAATAAATCAAGCAAATGACCAAGCCCCAAATCATCAGCAATGGATTAAACAGCACTGCAATGTTTGGAATTGCCCAAATGAATAATGCCACTAACAACACTACAAATTGAATAAGTATTCCGACTTGGCGTTGAGCTAACTGTTCTTTGCCCAGTTGTAATAATAGCGCGGCTGAAATGACTGCAGTAAATAATAAAGTATAGGCAGGGATTTGTGCTGAAGCTGCAAAAAAACCAAAGGCAATCACAGCAACCAATTGCGCAATCCAAATAGGTAAAGCTGTTTTAGATGCCTCATTATTCTGTTGGACATTCAACAAGCTGGTTTGCCAATACAAGCCTAAACCGAGACCTGTAGCCACAAGGGCTAAAATTGTTGCATTGCCCCATTCCTTAAACTCTACAGGAGTAACATGCCAAGCGGGTAAGTGTGTACCGAAAACTTGTGCAAGGATTAAAGAAAGCAGCACGCCTATCGTGATCAAACCCACTAAAATTTGACGAGGCGCAAAAGACAAAGCAAAAGCCACTACAGCGGCACCTGCAAATAACAGATGACTTTCTATCGGTAAATTCGCAACCTGCACAGCACTTTGACTGATATTCGATAAAATCCCACCCGCTAAGAATGGAATAAAAATAACAGCCAGCCAACCCACAATACGCCACGATTGAGATGCGTCAGCATCACGAGTTAAGCTAGACAAGGCATTGAGTGCAGTTGTTTTAGAACGCTTTGCTAAAGCAACTTCTAAATAAGTAATCGGCAATGCCAACACCAGCATTGACACTAACCACAATATCCAAAAATCAATTTGTCGATCAGTTTGAATATCCAGACTTGGAGCTAAACCTGCGATAATCATAAATGATAAACAAAATGCCATGAGCGGCGATAACCATCGTGACATAGAATAATCCTGCATGAGGTGTTTCGTAAAAAGTTCTGCTATTTTGCCTTTGTCGATGCTGAAAATCAAAGCTTAAAAGAAAAAAGCAAATCACCCCTCGATGATTTGCTGCGCTAGATATTGTTATAATCTTTGTTATTTCTTTTTATCCCCTCTGAATTTTTTTAGTTAGAGAGCTGGTGATTCCCATAATTTCACAATCATAAAATGCCTGTAAATTATGAAAAAAATCTTGCAAACCAATTTTTGCCTTTTTTCTTTTCGTTTTCTTTAATGATTCCCATCATATTTAATTTTACAGCCCCCACATAATCTGCATCATCATGTTGAATATGATTAATTAACCATTTAGACAACACTTCATGCAATTCTTTTTCTATAGAATGCCCTTCTTCAAAACTGGTACGATAACTTTCAATACGTTTAATAAATAAGTCATGTACACGTTTATGAGGAACACGGTACTTATAACCCGCTTCTTCTTGTAAGCTTTCTTCAAAGGTAAAATGAGATTGTGTATAGTCAATAATATTATCAAGAATTTGCTTAATACGAACACGATCGGTTGCCATACCGATTTCATCAATTTCATTGATGTAATCCAAAATCCTTTTATGTTGATCGTCGATCACATCGATACCCGTATTATATTCTGGAATCCATCTCATCTTCATACGATCACCTTAAAATAATGTCTTGACCTTCAGCAACCATATTAACGGCTATCTCTCTAAATAAAAATGAACTGTATTAGTCGGGATTCATTAAAAAAACTATTAAATAAATTAAGTTATTGTTTATACTTAGATAATATTTTAATCCGTACTAAAAGAGTAAGATATTTTTTAACCAATTATTAAGTTTAAATAATTTTATTGATTGTCTATATTTATTATTTAGCATAAATAAATGATTATTAATGTGTAATCGAAAAATTTAAAACAACCACATCAAATAATATTTCAATTACTATTTTCAACACGATTTCTCGTGATAAAAGCGAACTAAGATCATTTTTGCAAAATAAGAAAAAATATTCTTTTGTGATTTTGTTATATTTTTAAATAATTTCTTTATTCAAGTGAAAAGTATTTTATACCTACTATTTTCATTCCACTTATTTCATGATTCACTTAAAAAAGAGTTAAAATATAGATTTTATCATGACAATTTTATGTCAAATTTAAATAATTAGAACAAGATTATTACTTAAAGTTTATCAAGAGAATATGACTAAACATTATTATTTTGATCGTCTTCTGTTTGTTGTAGTAGCATCAAAATACTCCGTTAAGTATCAAAGATGACCATCCTATACAATTTAATATGAGACTTTGATCATTCAAAATAATGCGATTTACAATAAATAATTCGAAGTAATTTTTACAGGATTTAGTGAAAAAAACCCTGTAACCGAATGATAAGGAAATTGCTATCGATCTAAGATAATTCTTGCATCTATAGCTAGTACAAAAGCACCTATAAAAACCTGAATGGGCTAGTTAAATTGAATTATTTTTTATTTTTACAATGATTTATACTTAAAAAAACATGGAGTTAGCGAATAACGCCTCCCCCCAATCATCATATGAATTCATTCAGATCAAACTAATATTGATCTGCCTTGGTGACTCTAACCAAACTTGGATCAGCAGCCTCACGAGCAAGTCTTTCAACATGTGTTGTTGCTGTTTTTATCACTTGACCATCTTTAAATAAAATCATCTCACCAGGTTGGTATGCGGTCCAAACTTCATTTTGAGTTAATGGCTCTGTGGTAATCACGGCAACACGATCTTCTTTTGTCGTAAATTGACTAAAATCAATATCGACATCAATATCGACCAAGCGTGCATATGTAAATGGATACTCGCGTACAATCCAATGCAGCTTCGTTGTCGCATAACTAAACAATGCTTGTCCATTGGAGAGGCAAAAATTAAAAGTGCCATATTCTGCAATTTTAGGTGAAATTTCTTCAAGCAAGGCAAATACATCATTTAAACTCGGTTCAAAATAACCAAATCTTAAAACCAGTTGTTCAAGCAAATAACAAAATGCCAGCTCACTGTCGGTACTGCCTACAGGGGTAAAACGCCCTGACAAATGTGGATGAAAGTTATGTAAATCACCATTGTGCGCAAAAATCCACTGTCTACCCCATAACTCACGAATAAAGGGGTGGGAGTTTTCTAAGGTGATTTTACCTTGAGTTGCTTTGCGAATATGCGCAATGACATTCCGTGATTTGATTGGATAGTTACGTACCAGTTCAGCAATCGGTGACAAGACTGCAGATTGATTGTCGACAAATAAACGACATGCTTTATCTTCAAAAAAGGCAATGCCAAACCCATCAGAATGATCAGAGGTTATTCCTGCACGTTGAGAAAACCCACGAAACGAAAAAGTAATATCAGTGGGAGCAGCGCAGTTCATTCCAAGCAATTGGCACATAGTGTATTCATACAACATTTTATTTATAAGAATATTGTGCATGACTACGCAGCTGCTTGCAAATCTCAATAACTGAAAATAACTGCAAACAGATGCATATTATACCCATGACTTAACACAGATCAGTAAAATGATTGGGGTACTTTTAGGATATCAAACTCTAAGTCCCCTTATTTTTCGGACACTCAGCGATTAACCATTTTGTTTAAAACAAAGTTTTTGGCAATTTCATTGACATCTAAAAAGACAAAATAATCTAAACAATTAAATGCTTCATCGTGATATGCCTGTTTCGATAAACGCGCATTCATTTTCAAATAGACATCAAACAACTTTGGAATTCGTTCATCTTGTGGAAAGCTATACTCTGGATGACTCGGTTCAAAAGCGGGATTTGCCTTTATATCAATCGACTGTTTAGCATTCATTTTCTTCAAATGCTGATGCGTATAGTAAGCACGTGCCTTATTGTCTTCTAAACGGATACTGACACAACCCATTAAGTGTTTTGCCTTCATTTTCCAAAGCACTGTCGGAACTAAGTTTAACCACAACATCGACAATGCACGTCCATTACGATAACGCGGATGTACACACGTACGGCCTATTTCCACAATATTGGATAGATGTGAAAGTTGAGAAACATCAAATTCTTGTGCGCTATAACTACGTGCAAGTTCATGCCCCTGAATCAACTTCAGACGTGTGTAGGCAACAATCTCATTGCTCCATTTATCACGTAATACCGCATGCTCACAATCAAGGTCATATAAATCTTGATCTAATCCATTTTCAAATGTAATGCCAAACTGATCTGCGAATTGTACTGCACGAAATTTTTGTACTTCTTTGAGTTGTTTCAGGTCTTCAACCCATTCAAATTTATATTGTGATTGTGCTTTTTTAGGTTTTGGTAACGGTAAATTTAAGTTCTGGAAGTTCTGGCGATACTGATTTAATTTTGCGAACATATTTTCGACTCCTTGAGCTTTTACTTACACTATGCAATCCTGATGACACTTATATGACGAAAAAATGAACGTTTAAAAACACGCTATGAATGGTGAATTTGAAATAAAATCGGCAAAATAAAAAAGCCAATGTTTTCACACTGGCATTTTAAAAAAATAATCTATAGATTAAAAATTATTTCTGAGGCTTGGCACGGTTGGTAATTAAGGTTCCTACACCATGATCGGTAAAGATTTCTAAGAGTGTTGCATGAGGTACCCGCCCATCTACAATGTGCGCACTCACAACCCCACCTTTAACCGCATCTAAGGCACAACCCACTTTAGGAATCATGCCCCCGTAAATCACCCCAGTTTCAATGAGACGATCGACTTCTTGAGTACTAAGACCAGTCAGGAGGTTTTTATTTTCATCTAAAACACCTGATATATTGGTCAATAGAATCAATTTTTCCGCGCCCAAAGCTTCTGCCACTTTACCTGCGACTAAGTCTGCATTGATATTATAAGTTTGACCGTCTTCATCTACACCTAAAGGCGCAATCACTGGAATAAAATCACTTTGGGTAAACATTTCTAAAACGTCAGTTTTAACCCCAGTCACTTCCCCAACTAGACCTAAGTCAATTTGCGTGACTGTACCATCAGCAAGTGTCTTTTCCATCAAGAGCTTTTGAGCACGCAATAAATTACCGTCTTTCCCCGTTAAACCAATGGCACGTCCACCATGCTGATTAATCAGATTAACGATAGATTTATTAACGCTGCCGCCTAAAACCATCTCAACCACTTCCATGGTTGCAGGATCCGTTACCCGCATTCCATCAATACGATCAGACTCACGGCCCAACTGTTTAAGCAATGAATCTACTTGTGGACCACCACCATGTACGACAATCGGATTTAAACCTACAGTTTTGAGTAAAACGATATCGCGAGCAAATGAGCTTTCCAACTCTGGATCAGTCATTGCATTGCCACCATATTTTACAACGAGTGTTTTACCTGAAAATCGTTGAATATATGGCAAAGCCTCTGTCAATATTTGCGCTTTGTCGATGCCAGTATGCTGATGTGGCATTCGCCTCTCCTTAGTGAGCTGTAGGAATTAGACTGATGAATATGGATGATGCAAGAAATCAGTGTGCCTGTAGAATATCTTGGGCGATCATAGGATAACGATCACTGAGCATAGACGCAAATGTCTGACGAATTTCATTTAAACAATTTGGACAATCTGCATCAAAACGTACGGTAAAATATTCACCTGTATTTGATGCCCGAATAATGCCAAAACCATGCTCAAAATCAAGGCGAACACCATCAATTTTACTCAGCTCGGCACCAAATTGTTGACTGAGCTGTTCGATCTCATTCAAAACAATTTTCGGATCAGTACGATGGGTACTGATATAAGTATCTTCAGTATAAAAACGGTCAGGATAACAGGCTAAGATTTCAGACAATGTTGCTTGAGGAAAACAACATAAGTATTCCATCACACGTAAAGCCGCATATAGACCATCGTCATAACCAAGTCCACGCCCATCATTAAATACATAATGACCTGCGTACTCACCACCAAAGACAGCTCGGCCTTTTGATTGCGACATGTATTTGCGTAAAAAACTACTACCAGTCCGAATCATCTTGGCTTGACCACCCAAACGTTCAACCACTTGACGCACCATAGATGAACATTTCACATCAAATACAATTTCATGCTGTGGGTGATCTTTTAAACACATTTGGGCAAACAATGCTAAAAGCCGATCCGCTGAAATAATATGGGCATTTTCATCCAATAAAACCACACGATCGCCATCACCATCTAAAGCAATACCAATGTCTGCCTGATGATTAAGTACATTTTGTCGTAATAATTCTAAGTGTGTGGCTTGTGAAGGATCTGGCGCATGGTCAGGGAAGTTTCCATCAGCATTACAGCGTAATGCAATCACCTCACAACCCAATTTTTTTAAAACAAGATTGGCACAATAGCCTGCTGAACCATTTAAGCCATCAATCACGACTTTGAGTGGTCGGGTTAACTGAATATCTTTTAATAACGCAGACTGATAGGACAGACAAAATTCAGATTTAATTTGATGAGTCGCGCTTGGAATCACAGATTCGGCATCAATCCATGACAACTGTTCACTTTGCAGATAATTTTTTGCTTGAATGCCTATGTTTTGAATCATTTCAGGAGACGGTGGCTCAAACTGCATAATCCATTTAATACCATTGTCGGTTTTTGGATTATGACTGGCTGTGACCATGATGCCATTGCCCTGCGTATTTCTTGCGGCAAAGTACAATTGTGGTGTAGCACAACAACCTATTTCAGTGACTTCAATGTCTTTATTTTGAAATACCTGTTTGATAATTTGAGCATACGCAGGACTGCTTAATCGAGCATCGTATCCCAAGGTAATTTTTGATTGACCCTTTTCAATCAGTTGATCAACTAAAGCATATGCGATTGCCTGAATCAATTCAGGTGGCATCATTTCAACTTTTCCACGAATATCATAAGCGCGGAAAATCTGAAAAGGAAAATCGTTCATCTTTTTCATAAGCAAAACTTCTATTTGCTTAACCCTTTATTTCGTCAGCTTTATCGCTCTAATGATAAGCAAGCAATTCATTTATATGAGAATATTTATATCGGGTCAAATGCAATATACTAAAAAACTCTTGATAATATATTCAATTTTATATACAGCGTTATACATACTTTTTGTTACAATTCAATATAACATTAAAAAAGCCTGATAAATCAGGCTTTAAAAATGATGAGAAAAACTTAGTTCTTCCCAGTGTGACCAAAACCACCAGCACCACGTTCAGTCGCTTCAAATTCACTTACAATATCAAATTGCGCTTGAACGACAGGCACTAAAACATACTGTGCTAAACGCTCACCTGGTTCTAAAGTAAAAGTGGTTTGACCACGATTCCAAACAGAAACCATCAATTCGCCTTGATAATCTGAATCAATTAAGCCAACCAAGTTGCCCAATACGATCCCATGCTTATGGCCCAAGCCCGAACGTGGTAAAACTAGACCAGCAAAATTAGTATCTTCAATATAAATGGCCATACCTGTTTTAACCAACACAGTTTGACCAGGTTCAATTTGAATCGCTTCTTCTACACATGCACGTAAGTCCAAACCCGCTGAACCTGTTGTTGCATATGTTGGCATTGGCCATTCTTGACCTAAACGTTGATCAAGTACTTTTACTTGAACTTTCATATTGAAATCCTTGATTAAATAAAGCTGTTAAAGGTTCTTCTATGTCTTTCGATCTGTTTAAAAGCAAATCGAAAGAAAAATAAAAGAACTGATTTAAAAAATTAACGTTTTAATAACGCTTTTAAGTTTTGTAAATATTGCTGTGCCTGTTGTTTAGGATCAACATTTTCAGCTAATTTTTTCTTACGCCCTAACCAATCCAACTCATCTTGTGGTAATTCATCCAAGAAGCGGCTTGGGGTCATTTGTTTCATTTGCCCACCATTTTTACGTTGCTCAGCCAAAGTTAAGGTTAAGCCTTGTTGTGCACGGGTAATACCCACATACATTAAACGGCGTTCTTCCTCGATCGTTTCAGCGGCAATGGAGTTCTTATGTGGCAGAAGTTCTTCTTCTAAGCCCATAATATAAACAAATGGAAATTCCAGACCTTTAGATGCATGTAATGTCAGCAGGTTGACCTTATCGGTGTCTTCATCTTCCTGTTGTTGCTCAAGCATATCCAGCAACACCATTTTACGAATCACACTTTCAATGTTCTTTTCATCTACATCTTCAGCACGATTGATTAAGCTTTGAATACTGGTATAGAGCATCTCCACATTATCAATCTTGGTTTTTTCTTGTGCAGGCGTTGCCGCAGTTTCACGTAAATAATCGATATAGCCTGCATCATTCATCATTTGACGAATTTTAGGAACAGGTTCATCGTCATCTAACAATTCACGAGTGAAATCATTGATAAAGCCAGCAAACTCAGCCAGTTGTGTAGTAGCCTTTTTCGGCATTACCATAGTTAAGCGTTGATCACTTGCCGCAGCCAACAGTGATAAATGATTTTCTTGGGCAAAAAGACCTAACTTTTCAAGTGTTACAGGGCCAATTGCACGTTTAGGCGTATTGATAATACGAAGAAAAGCACTGTCATCTTCAGGGTTGATGATGATACGTAAGTAGCTCATCACATCTTTAATTTCTGCACGACCAAAGAAAGATTGACCACCAGAGAGCTTGTATGGAATCTGCATTTGACGTAGCTGAGTTTCCAATACACGTGCTTGGAAATTTCCGCGATACAACACCGCATAATCTTTCCAGTTTTTGCCATTCATCAATTTATGCGTAAGTAGATCTTTTACTACACGTTCAGATTCATCATCATCATTACGACACGTAATGATTCGAATGACCTCACCATGACCTTTATCACTCCACAACTTTTTATCGAAGATATGTGGGTTATTTTCAATGACATGGTTCGCGGCTTTTAAAATACGACTGGTAGAGCGGTAGTTTTGCTCCAGCTTGATCACTTTTAAATTACGAAAATCTTCTTTGAGCAATGCCATATTTTCAGGCTTTGCACCACGCCATGCATAAATGGATTGGTCATCATCACCTACAGCGGTGAACTGCCCCATCACACCGACCAATAATTTTACCAAAATATATTGCGCGGTATTGGTATCTTGATACTCATCCACAAGTAGATAGCGAACCCGGTTTTGCCAACGATCACGAACTTCTGCATTGTCTTGTAAGAGACGTGTTGGCATTACGATCAGATCATCAAAATCTACAGCATTATAAGCCCGTAAATTTCGCTCATATAATTGATACAAGTGGGCAAACTGCACATCTTCTGGTGTTTCACAAGTCGTATGTGCTTGCTCAGGCACAATCAAATCATTTTTCCAATCTGAAATCTTTTTCATGGCTTTAGCAATCAATTCTTTGCTTTCAGCACCCGATAAATTATCACGATGCATCAAGTCCATAAGAATACGCTTACAGTCATCGGCATCAAGGATTGAGAAATTATTTTTAAGTGGAGTATTTTTCAGCTCAATTCTTAATAAATTTAAACCAAAGGTGTGGAAGGTTGAAACTGAAAGCCCTTTCCCTTCTTCTTTACCCAACAACTTACCCACACGTTCTTTCATTTCACGTGCAGCTTTATTGGTAAAAGTCATTGCGGTAATTCGATGCGCAGGAATCCCACACTGCTGGACCAAATACGCAATTTTTCTTGTAATTACTGAGGTTTTACCTGAACCCGCCCCTGCAAGTACTAACAAGGGTCCTTGAGTATATTTCATGGCTTCAAGTTGCTTGTCATTCAGTTGACTTGCTTTCGACATTGTTCATCCTCTAAAAACTTCGAGCTCGATTATAGTCATCTAAAGTAGAGTTGCAAAATGCTTAATTTGAATTTTTCCAATATAAAAACCAGATAAAAATAATTTCAGTTAAATTCTGCTTTAGTTTCAAACCTTATTATTTCAATACTCTATTTTGTTATGAGTTGTTGTTATTCAGTTGGCTGGTGATCAAGTGGCGAAAGCATAACCAAAAGCCATCATAACAGCTAGCAAATAGCAGCAAGAAGAGAGACCGTTATAGCATCAACGCTGGTTTTAATGATAAAAAATCTGAACCACAACCTTAAACAGATTGATGCGGTTTAAATAAAAATTTGGAGCATAAAAAAAGGAATCATAGCGAACCATGACTCCTTTTCAATGCTTTCAACTCAATGCCTTCAACTAAGAAATGCGTTACTGTTGTTACGATTTCTTAGTTTGTCGGATATTAGTTTGCTGCATAAATGCTGATTTCAACACGACGGTTCTGTTCACGACCCGCAGCAGTTGAGTTATCTGCGATTGGGTTTTGTGAGCCATAACCTTGAGTATCAATACGGCTCGCTACACCTTTACCTTTAAGGTAGTTTGCAACTGAATACGCACGGTTTTGAGACAATGGAATATTGATTGAATCATTACCCGTATTATCTGTATAACCCGTAACAAGAATTACACTCTTGTTATCTTCCATTAAAGTTTGAGCAACTTTATTTAAAGTACCGTAGAAGTTCGGCTTAATTGTTGATTTGTTGGTATCAAATGTGATGCTACCAGGCATAATTAAAGCAACAGAACCATCTGGATTACGGTTAACTTCTACACCAGTACCCTGCATTTGTTGGCGTAATTTCTTTTCTTTATTGTCTAAATAAAGACCAGTACCCGCTCCTAAAAGCGCACCAATTGCTGCTGCACGATTGTTTTGTGCAGATGAGTTTGCATTACCACGAGACAAACCATAGCCCGCTGCTGCACCGATCAAACCACCAATAGCAGATTTGTCGTACTCCATACCACCGATGTTATTACCAGTTGTTTGACAGCCAGAAAGTACTAAAGCCCCTGCTGTAAGTGTTGTAATTAATAGTGCACGCATTGCATGCCTCCAAGTTGTGTTTTTTGTTAGCTTAATTTTGGTATAAAAAACAAAGCACCACTATAGGCGTTTTGTTAACAATCACGTATTTTTTTACATTTTGTAATATTTACAATGAAATTTACAAAAGTGATCATCATAATTTATACATAGTCATTAAATGTGTCTTTTTAAATTGCATTGTAACGACTATATTTAGAGTCTGTGGACAATTCGTCTATGTTTACAACGATGTATATTTTGAGCGAATACGAGGCAGCAAATCCGAAATCTAGTTATGCTAAATCAAGACTAACATGATTTTCCAAGGCCGCAACGTGATAGTAAAAAATATCCTAGTCGCTTGAACTGGCACTCACAATAAATCATTAGGACTGTTCTATGTCATCTCAACAGCAGAAGCAACCTATTTTAAAAAAAATTACGAAAGGTTTAACCGTTGGCTCAGTGATTACTGGTAGTACTTTTTTTCACGGCCCGCCTGTTTTAGCTTTAGGCTTGACCAAATTATTTAAAAAGTCAAAAAAGGTGGATGAAACCAATATCAACATCACCAATAGTTGGTTAAGCGTCAATAATTGGTTGATTGATCATGTTCTTCCAGAAACACAATGGGACATTACCGTTGATGAAAACTTGGATTTAAATATGCAAGGTCGTTATTTAATGACCTGTAATCATCAAAGTTGGGTCGATACCACCGTAAACCAATATTTTGGTCTAACACGCATGCCACTCACCCGCTTTTTCACCAAATGGGAACTGATCTTTATACCGTTTGTCGGGCAAGCCTTTAAAATTCTGGGCTTTCCAATGATGAAACGCCATACAAAAGAGCAGATTGCAAAAAATCCTGAACTCAAAACACGTGATATGGAAGAAGCACGTAAAGCCTGTGAACAGTTATTAAGCCAGCCTTTTACGCTACTCAACTATCTTGAAGGAACACGCTTTACCCCAGAAAAACATGCTCAACAACAATCACCTTTTACCAATTTACTTAAACCTAAGGCTGGTGGACTCGCACTCGCTTTAAGTATCTTAGGTGATAAGATTGATGCACTGGTGGATATGACCATTGTGTATCCAGATGGTGCACCCGGTTATGGCGAGTTCTGGTTAGGCGAAGTCCCTCGAATTGCAGTCAATATGCGTAAAATTGAGATTCCTGAATGGGTATTGGGTGGCAATTATGAAGATGATGCAGAATATCGCGAACGCTTTCAAAACTGGGTTGATGATTTATGGACTGAAAAAGATCAACTGATTAGCACCATAAAACAAAAATATAACCACTAACGTTCAATTGAAGAAAAAACCACAGAATAGGATGGATATGACAGAGCAAGTTCCACCACTCGAAAACAGTACAGAAACGAAAAACGATATGTCACGAGGATGGTGGATCGCTTTTGGTTATGACATCTTTATGATGTTTATCATCGTCTTCAACCTATTCTGTTTATGTGCCAATGCTTTTTTAATGAGTAATTTTGGTGACTGGCTTTTCAATGAAATTCATTTACCGCAAGTTTTACAGTATTACAAAACAGATCTGCATCCATGGGTGATTAAAACGGAAAGCTGGTTTATTACCTTTTTGATTGTTGAATTAGGCATTCGCTGGCTGATCGCAATTATCAACAAACACCATGCGCGTTGGTTCTTCTTTCCATTTATTCATTGGTATGAGATTTTAGCGATTATTCCTTATTTACGTTTTTTACGTTTAATTCGCGTCGGTATTATTGCTTATCATTTTCATGAGTTAGGTTATAAGGTTATTCCCGATAACATTCTAAAACGTGTGCTGTTTTATTATCGAGTGCTGATGGAAGAATTATCTGATCGTGTTGTGATTACAGTCATTGATGGAATTAAACAAGAATTAGACACCAGCTCAAGTCATAAAAAAATCATTCATGATTTAATTGATCATCATAGAGATCGTTTTGCACAAACTTTAGCTGAAGTATTACAAGAGTCTTTGGCCACTGAACTAAAAGCACAAAGTCATGTGATTACCCATAATGTCGGACAGATTGTACGTCAAGCGATTGAGGACACCCCGCAATTGACCCAGTTATTGCGCATGATCCCAATTGCAGGCAGTATGATTGAAAATCAGATTCAAAATATTGGGCAACAGTTAGGTGAGAACATTACCCAAGGATTGGTTGAACCTTTTACAGAAGGCAATCTACACAATCCAAACGCGACCTATCAACTGATCTCAACCAAATTAAGCCAGTTAAATATTGAAAATCAGAAGCTTGAAGAACTGGTTGAATCTGTGGTCTATGAAAGTTTAGAATCGTTAAGGAAACAAGTGAAAGTAAAACAATGGCAGCTTGAATTAGAAAAAAATGATCAAGTAAAAGATTAAGTGATTCAAAGAATAAGCAATTCATTGAAAATATTTGTATCTTTGCTAGAGAAATCATTCAATATGTTCTAGCATTTGCCCTATTTCACAATTTTTGACGCTTAGATAGAAAATTTAGGTCACACGCCTTTTAAGGAATAATTATGGCTGATATACGGATTACAGGCAGAATGGTTAATTTTACCCGATTAACCTTCGATACTAATGATCATGATGCCATCCGCCAGCAATTAACTTCAATGATGAGTGAAACCTCTTATCAAGGGGCTTTAGTCATTATTGATAGCACAGTTGAACAAGAGCTTATTGCCCTGATTCAACTCATTATCAGTCTAGATTTACAGCCTATGGCTGTGATTGATGGTTTATTGGGTGATCAAGCACGTGCAATTCAATTTCCAGTCTTGCCTGCCGATCGTCCATTGCAACGGATTAAACCGACGAAAGAGCAAGTGGTTGAAACACCAGTAAAAGCTCCAACTGTGGCGACCCCAAATGCAAGCGTTGATACACCTAAAACATTGAGTCATATAACCTCATACCATGATGAAATTTTAAGAACTGGTCAATGCCTAGTTCAAGATCATGGGGACATCATACTGAATGCTGGTATTAACAGTGGTTCGGAAGTGATTGCTTCAGGAAATATACATATCTATGGCAGTGTTCGTGGTAGAGTCATTGCAGGCGCAGGTGGTAACACCATTGCAAGAATTTTTTGTCATTCACTAGAAGCCGAATTGGTTTCTATTGCAGGAACATATTGTGTGGCAGATGACATTCCTCAAGATGTCATTAAAAAGGCTGTACATATTTACTTGAATGACCAGCAAGAGCTAGTGTTTGAAGCTTTGCAATTTTAAGGTATAAATTAACACCATATAAAACTCGTTTAATCGGGTAAAATGACCATAACAGGAGTGGATTCGGTGGCCAAAATTGTTGTCGTTACATCAGGCAAAGGTGGCGTAGGTAAAACTACGACGAGTGCATCTTTTGCAACAGGATTAGCCCTACGTGGTCATAAAACTGTTGTGATTGATTTCGATGTGGGTTTGCGTAATTTAGATTTGATCATGGGCTGTGAACGCCGCGTGGTGTATGATTTTGTTAATGTCATCAATAACGAAGCACGCTTACAACAAGCATTGATTCGTGATAAAGATATTGAAAATCTATATATTTTACCTGCATCACAAACCCGTGATAAAGATGCGTTGAGCGATGATGGTGTTGCTCGTGTAATCGATGAGCTTTCGCAAGAGTTCGATTATATTATTTGTGACTCACCTGCGGGGATTGAGCGTGGCGCGATTTTAGCCATGTATCATGCAGATGAAGCAATTATTGTAACAAACCCAGAAATCTCTTCTGTTCGAGATTCAGACCGTATTATCGGTATGCTCGACAGTAAGACGAAAAAAGTAGAAAACAACGAAGGGCGTGTTCGTAAGCATTTATGTATTACGCGTTTTAACCCTGAGCGTGCCGATAAACAAGAAATGTTGACCATTGATGATATCTCAAAAGATATCTTACGTGTACCAACTTTAGGCGTCATTCCAGAGTGCCCTAGCGTGCTTCAGGCATCGAATGAAGGTAAACCTGTCATTCTTTACCAAGAAGCATCTGCTGGGCAAGCATATGATGATTTAGTTGCGCGTTTCTTGGGTGAGGAACGTCCTTATCGACATATTACAGTGAAACCTAAGGGTTGGTTAGCACGGTTATTTGGAGCGTAGAAATGGCAGGATTTTGGAGTAAACTTTTTAGCAATGATGACAAACCATCTAGCGCCCAAACTGCTAAAGACCGCTTAAAAGTTATTGTTGCTTCTGAAAACGGTTTGGGCAAACGTTTAAGCCAAGACAAGATTGACCAAATGAAGAAAGAAATCATGCAAGTGGTTAATCGTTATGTCCGTGGTGTGGATGAACAGCATATTCAAATGCAAGTTCGTTCTGAAGCCAACATTGAAATGTTGGAAATGAATATCAATTTACCTGAAGAACGATAATTTCATTATTGATTAGTCAAGTGAATTGATTCAGGGCAAAATATAGGGCAGAGTCAAAAAGCATTGCTTTTACTCATGCAATATATTTTGCCCTTTTTATTTTAGATTTTTTTCAGCTAAATATTGTATTTATCCTTATTAAACAAAAGCTCAATAAGGTTTATATAATGCTGCAAATCAATCATTTGATTTAGAATTATTTTATTTTGAGGAGATGCTGTTATGGCACTTTCACAGCCAGCAACGTTCAATGAAGAATGGTCAGACGAGCGTGTATTTGCCTATTTAGATCAACTTCCTCCTGAAGGTACTAATACAGATTTTCATGTACTTTATCACGCATTTAAACATATGCGCCCGTTTGACTATGAACGTTTGTTGACCAAATTTGTTGCTGATGGTCGAGACATCAATGCAACTAATCCTGAAGGTCAACGTATTCATGATGTGATCGCAGAATATCCGCGTCAAAAAGAAGGTTTCTTAGACGTATTGGCAAAGTTTGCTTAACAACTAAATACGCGAATAACACGATACAACTCAATATTGTTAATCAATAAATGCCTGATGAATTTCATTGGGCATTTTTATTTTATATAGCCCTCTTTTTCTCAATGTATATCTCAAAATTCTCAAACGTATCCTCATCACTATTGAATACAATGATTTAAATACTTATACACATCAACATGAATAAATAAACTTTTATAGAGCCACACTATTTCATTCAGTCTTTAACCATATTTTAATTTCACCCAATCTTGATTTACTTCAAATAGCAGTATGCTTACTTTTATAATTATTATTCAATATCCCCCCTATTTACCAGCTCAAGTGTACATCTTGTTGGTTGATATCATTTAAAGCTAGCAATCTCAAACCCTACAATTGCTTATCTTCTGCCATAAAAAAACCCAGCTTACACTGGGTTCTTCGAATCAAATCAGTGCTTAGTGAGCAGCGAATTGGTTCATTGTGTTTTTAGCATCGTCATGCGCTTTAAGTGCATTGTCACCAGAGAAGATTTCTTTGTGATCATCACCGATGTCAGAACCCGCCATTGCTTGGTGTTTAACACAAGCGATACCACCACGGATTTCTTTACGTTGTACGCCAGCAACATAAGCCAACATACCTTCAGTACCGAAGTAACCTTGTGCAAGCTCATGAGTAGAAAGCGCAGCAGTATGGTAAGTCGGAAGTGTAATCAAGTGATGGAATACACCAGCTTCACGAGAAGCATCTGCTTGGAATGTACGGATTTTCGAGTCAGCATCAGCAGCCAATTCAGAAGCATCGTACTCAGCGCTCATTAATTTAGCACGGTCATAAGCAGAAACGTCTTTACCTTCAGCAACCCAACGATCGTAAGCTTGTTGACGGAAGTTTAAAGTCCAGTTGAATGATGGGCTGTTGTTATAAACAAGCTTCGCATTTGGAACTGTTTCACGTACACGGTTAACCATGTGTGCAATTTCTTCAACGTTTGGAGTCGCAGTTTCGATCCAAAGAAGATCTGCACCGTTTTGTAAGCTAGACACACAGTCAAGTACAACACGGTCAATTTGAGTACCTTCACGGAACTGATATAAGCCAGAAGCTAAACGCTTAGGACGGTGTAATTTACCATCACGTTTAATCAAGATTTCATCTTCTTGAGCATCAGCAATGTCAATTTCAGTTGTGTCTAAGTAGCTGATATATTGAGAAGCAATATCACCTGGCTCTTTAACCACTGGGATTTTTTGAGTCAAGTCAGCGCCTTCAGAGTCAGTACGCGCAACGATGATACCGTCATCAAGACCCATTTCTAAGAATGCATAACGTAATGCATGGATTTTAGAGATAAAGTCTTCATGTGGAACAGTTACTTTACCAGCTTGGTGACCACATTGTTTAGCATCAGATACTTGGTTTTCGATTTGTAGTGCACAAGCACCAGCTTCAATCATCTTACGTGCAAGTAAATAAGTCGCTTCTTCGTTACCGAAACCAGCATCGATGTCCGCAATAATTGGCACAACGTGAGTTTGGAAACCGTCGATTTGAGCAGTGATTTCAGCAGCTTTAGCAGTATCACCAGCTTCGTTTGCTTTTTTAAGTGCACGGAATAAATCGTTAAGTTCTTTCGCATCAGCTTGACGTAAGAATGTATAGATTTCAGCGATTAAAGCAGGTACAGAAGTTTTTTCGTGCATAGATTGGTCAGGAAGTGGACCGAATTCTGAACGAAGAGCAGCAACCATCCAACCAGAAAGGTAGATATAACGTTTGCTTGTAGTACCGAAATATTTTTTATTCGCAATCATTTTTTGTTGTGCAATGAAACCATGCCAGCAACCTAAAGATTGAGTGTATTTGCTAGAGTCAGCATCATATTCAGCCATATCACGACGCATGATCGCAGCTGTATATTTAGCGATATCTAAACCAGTTTTGAATTGGTTTTGCATTTGCATACGCGCAGCATCTTCTGGGCTAATATCGCGCCATGTGCTTCCGAATTTTGCTTTTAATTCACGGATTGCATCAATCGCTGTTTGGTATGTAGTCATGATATGTTCCTGTAATAATATTAGGATTTCATCAATCGAAGAGCTAAATCCACTCGGTATTTGTTTGTACAGATTTAGAACACTTCGTTGTTATGGTCTTAGCTTAGATTGACTCCTCAAATTAATCCAATATTCTGAGTTAATTTTCAGTATTTATTTAAAAAATATGTAGATCAAAGTCGTATTATAATTATATAAGAAATCTCTAAACCTTTAATTTATAAAATCTTATACAAAACCCACTCATCTATTTTTTGCTTAAATAGCAGACAATTAACTGATTTTATCACTATTAGACTTAAGTCTGAGCTTGTAACAAAAAAAACAGGACTGGATTTTTTTGATATAAAAATACCCTGAATGATCAATAATTACACAAAGTATCATCGCCGAATTCATCCATTGAGAAACAATGCTGTTGCTCAAAAATCTGCTGGTCTTGAGGTATAATGAGGAGATTAGGATTTATTCAAGCATGCATCTCAATTTAAAACCAAGACAATAAATCTTGATCCTTCTATAACAATAAATCGCCTGCTGTTTTTTTATCTACTTTTTACACAAAAGCATTTCCTTATGGCATAATCCCCTGTGATTTCTAAATTTTATTTTCGGTATTTTTTTTATGAATCTGGAGCGGGTCGATCTCAACCTCTTAATTTACCTTGACGTTCTTTTACGTGAAAAAAATGTGACTCGTGCTGCTGAACAGCTTGGTGTTACCCAACCCGCAATGAGTAATATTTTACGTCGTCTTCGTAATTTATTTAATGACCCTCTTTTAATTCGTTCTTCTGAAGGTATGACACCAACAGAACGTGCTTTAGAATTACAACCCCGCATCCGTGACGCACTGTCTGATTTATCGATGATTTTGGAACCTCGTACTGAGTTCCGACCTTATACTTCAAACCGTGTATTCCGTATTATGACCTCTGATTATGCCGAAGCGACACTTGTTCCTCGTCTAGTCAAAGCGTTGCGCTCAGAAGCACCGAATGTTGTACTCGACTTTTTAACACCAAGTGACGTGTCATATCGTGACATGGAACAAGGTAAAGTTGATTTAGCCATCAACCGTTTTAATGAAATCCCACAAAGTTTTCACCAAGTTTTAGTATGGCGTGACAGTTTCTCTTGCTTACTCAATAACAAACATCCCGCTTCGAGTAATTTAAATCTTAAAAGTTATTTAGATGCACAACATATCTGGGTATCAAAAACAGGTATGGGGGTCGGTTTTGGTGTGAATCCTGAGAAACAAGCAGGATTGGGTTGGATTGATCAAGCTTTAGAGCGAATTGGTCAAAAGCGTAAAATTTCAGTCTTTACCCGTCATTATCAAATGCCAGCATTGTTGGCTTCAAATGTTGATTTGATTGCGACGTTACCAACCCGTATCGCACGTTTGCAGGCCAAAAGCCAAAATTTACTCATTAAAGATCCGCCTTTTTACATTCCTGAGTTTGAATTAAAAATGGCATGGTGCCCATTACTTCATCATCATCCTGCACATCGTTGGTTACGCCAATTGATTCTTTATGTTGCACGTCAAATGATTGAAGAAGAAAATCGTGAATTTATGCAAAATAATTCGCATTTTTCTCAATATTAATAGGAATTTTCTTAAATTCTTATCATTTCAAGCTTATACTAATTCCAGATCGGTAGTGTGTTACTCACTACCACCCCCTTTTATGTGTTAAAAATATCTCATAATAATGATGATCCATAGGTGGATTCGTGAGCCTGTTCCAGAATATCCTAATCATCGCTGTCCTCATCGCAGGAGCTGGTTTTTTATCTTTAACTGAAATCGCCCTTGCAGGTGCGCGTAAAGTTAAACTCAAAATTCTTGCCGAATCTGGCGATGAGCGAGCACAAAAAGTCCTAGACTTACAGCAAAACTCTGCCGATTTCTTTGCCGCATCCCAAATCGGTTTAAATGCTGTTGCTATTCTTGGCGGTATTTTAGGTGAAGGTGCCTTTCGCCCTTATTTTCTTGAATTTGTCTCGCGTTTCTATGTTGGAAATTGGACAGAAACCATTAGCTTTGTCCTCTCATTTACTTTAGTCACTTCACTGTTTATTCTTTTTGCCGATTTAATGCCAAAACGTATGGCAATGATTGCACCAGAAAAAATTGCGGTTTCAGTCATTAATCCCATCCAGATCTTTATCGTGGTCTGTAAACCCTTAGCATGGTTTATCAATGCGGTGGCTAATTTGTTGTTCCGCTTGTTTAAAGTCAATACAACACGTGAAGACAACATTACCTTTGATGATATTTCAGCGGTAATGGATGCTGGTGCTCAGGCAGGTGTTTTACAAAAGCAAGAACATCACTTTATTGAAAATGTATTTGAGCTTGAAGAACGTAATGTTCCATCCAGTATGACCCCACGTGAAAATGTGGTGTTTTTCACTTTAAAAGAGCCTGAAGAAAGTATCCGCCAAAAGCTGGCTGAATACCCTTATTCTAAGTTCTTGGTTTGTAACGAAACCATTGATCAAGTGATTGGCTATGTAGATGCCAAAGATATTTTGGTGCGTATTCTGAATAATCAAAAAATTAATCAGCTGCACGAATCAACTATTCGTACAGTATTAACCATTCCAGACTCATTGACCCTTTCTGAACTTCTTGACCGCTTCCGCTCAAGCAAAGAAAAATTTGCGGTGGTATTTAATGAATATGCGCTTGTGGTTGGTGTTATTACCCTGTCAGATATCATGATCACAGTGATGGGCGACTGGGTTACACCAATGGATGAAGAGCTACAAATCATTAAACGGGATAACAACTCATGGTTGATTGATGGGAGTACCCCAATTGAAGACATGAAGCATGCTTTAGCCATTGATGAGATGCCAGATGAAGAGAACTACGAAACACTGGCAGGCTTTATGATGTATCAGTTAAGAAAAATTCCTAAACCAGCTGACACAGTGATTTTTGGTGGTTATAAATTTGAAGTGGTCGATGTTGATCATTTTAAAATTGACCAGCTACTTGTCACACGATTACTTGAAAAAGCAGAACAATCAACATCAGAAGATTCTTCACAATAAGTTTCTTTAGCGTATTTAAAGCTTAGCAATTACCTTACTAAGCTTTTTTTATGAAAAGTGGTGCTTCAATATCGAGAGATTCACAAGGTCATTGATTAGATTATGGGCTTTTGATTTATAAATTTTAAAAATATGAAAATTAACATGAACACAATTTATAAAATCAAAAAAAATAATAAATTTAAAAATCAATAATTTAAATTTTATAACCATTTTGGTGCAAAAATAATATTCATTTTTAAATATCTGTTTTGAATACTCTATTTATTTAAAAAATAGTACTGAATTCAGTATTTCTACAAGGATATTTTAATTTAATCAAATAACTATTAGCATGCTTCTGCTTAAAAAACTAAAAGACTTCTGTTAAAAAAGTCTCATTCAAGGATCGAACTATGCTAACCGTATTAGGTTTGGGCATGATTTTGTGCTTTATGTACTTAATCATGTCTAGACGAATGACTGCACTTGCAGCACTCACACTTATTCCAATTTTATTTGCATTAATCGCTTACGGTCTTAGCTTCTATTTCGATAGCCTTGGGCATTTAGAAATCAAACAGCTCGGTGAAATGATGCTTGATGGTGTGAAAAAACTTGCACCAACAGGCGTAATGCTACTTTTTGCAATTCTCTATTTTGCCATCATGATTGACACGGGATTGTTTGATCCTTCTGTAAAATTTATCTTAAAGCTGGTCAAAGGTGATCCACTTAAAGTCGTAATTGGTACCATTACTCTGACACTCATCGTCTCTCTTGATGGTGATGGTTCAACCACCTACATGATTTGTGTGGCAGCGATGCTCCCACTCTATAAAAAATTAGGTATGAGTCCGTTGATCATGGCATGTTTAATGATGCTGGCAAGCGGAATCATGAACCTTACCCCGTGGGGTGGACCAACGGCACGTGCTGCAAGTGCGCTGCATGTAGAGGCAAGTGAAATCTTTGTGCCTATGGTTTTACCAATGCTGGCTGCTATTCTTTGGCTCTACTTTGTCGGTTTTATGTATGGCCGTATGGAACGTAAACGCTTAGGTATTATTGAACTTGATGTTAGTCATGGTGATGACATTCAAATTTCAAGTAACCCAGAAGCGAATCGTGCACATTTAAGATGGTTCAATGGTTTATTAACCGTTGTACTGATGATCTGTTTGGTGAAAGGTGTGTTGCCTTTACCGATCTTATTTATGATAGCGCTTTGTATAGCATTGGTGGTGAACTATAAAGACGTCGATATGCAAAAATCTTTGGTTGCTCATCATGCAGGTAGTGCCTTAAACGTTGTAGGTATTATTTTTGCTGCAGGGATTTTTACTGGGATTCTTTCAGGGACAGGCATGGTTGATGCGATGTCTAAAGAATTGGTGGCGATTATTCCACAAAGTATGGGGCCTTTCTTAGCACCAATTACTGCTGTGATTAGTATGCCTTTGACCTTCTTTATGTCGAATGATGCTTTCTATTATGGAGTGTTACCGATTCTTTCAGAAGCGGCAAGTCATTATGGTATTACACCTGTAGAAATGGCGCGTGCTTCAATTGTCGGCCAACCTGTACACTTACTCTCACCATTAGTTCCTTCTACCTATTTATTATGTGGATTGGCTGGTATCGAATTTGGACAGCATCAAAAGTTCACCATTAAATGGGCTATTCTGACCTGTTTAGTGATGCTGGTTGCAGCCATGTTGCTCGGTGTATTCCCACTCTATTCAACTCTACACTAATAGACAAAAGCCGATATTTATATCGGCTTTTTTTCATTTTAAATAGATTTTTTCATCATCATCTATTTAAAAGATGAGTTATTTAGAATCAAATCCAATTAAGGATGAATCAAGACATCGAGCAATGCTTGATAATGAATTGAAATGTCATCTTCTAAAATTTTATAGGCACTATCGAACTGCACCATTGGCCAGCCTTCTTTCCAGAAAGGGAAAATATTATGCAGGTCACGCGTCACGGTGGCATCTTCACGAATAATCGCTTGAGCAACTTGCGATAGCACTTGAGCGGTTTCTGCACCATCAATGGCTAAATAATCGATACCTTTTGCTTTTAAAATACGGACACGATCTTTCTTATAACGAATTTTTTTAGCTTGTGCTTCATTTAAATTTAAAGCCAAAGTCACAGCTTCAACAAGTTTGTCTTCAAAGCTTTGATGTAAAGCAACCAGTGCCTGTTTATGTGCTTCTTGACGCCCTGCTTTTCCGCCATCACGAATGATTTTTTGTGCTTCAACATCCAGTTCATCCGATTTCATCGACTGAAGAATGTCTAAAATTTCAATATCACTTAATGAAGCAGAAGAATCTGTCATGGGAGTCCTAAAACAAAAATAAATAGAAACTCTATTTTCGCACAATTTTAAAATTAAGTCAGAGATAATGTTAATCTGCTGCGATGTATCTCGACCTGATCAAATAACAATAAAGGATGATATTTTAATGTCTGTTTTAGCCCTACTCGCCTGTACCAGTTTTTATTCTGCCTTGTATCTTATCTATTTTTATTTTGCTCAACAACCACGACCTCTTTTCCTTATATTGGCAGTGACTTTACTCATATTTGCTTACCTAATTACTCCAGCGTCTTATCAAAAGGGACGACAACCATTTAACCGCACCTTGAATCATGAAAATTGGCTGACTTTGCCGCTTTACACATGCTGGCAATTGTTTATCTTACCTATACGCTTGTTGCTGTCCAAATTTTTTGATTAAGACCATTCGATAAAATGTTATCAATAAGTATAGACTGACAATTTTTTGCTTTCTTAATTGAGATTTTTTTGCTATTGATTTGATATGCCAATAAAAAGTGAAACCGTATGAAAGCTGTTGCTTATAAAAAACCATTCGCAATTTCAGAAACCGATGTTTTTTCCGAAATCGAAATCGAACAGCCAGTTGCAACAGGTCATGACTTACTGATTGAGGTTAAAGCTATTTCAATCAATCCAGTCGATGTCAAAATGCGACAGCGTACTTCGCCTGACAATGATACTTGGAAAATTTTGGGTCATGATGCGGTTGGGATCGTGAAAGCAATCGGAGAAAAAGTTCAGAATTTTAAAGTGGGTGATGAAGTTTTTTATGCAGGTTCAAACCAAAGACAAGGCTCTTATGCTGAATACCAATTGGTCGATGAACGTATCGTTGGACTAAAACCTAAATCATTAAGTGATGCTGAAGCCGCAGCCTTGCCTTTAACGTCACTCACAGCATATGAAATGTTATTTGACCGTTTAAAAATCCAAGACACCAAAGTTGAAAAACCTGTGATTTTAGTCATTGGCGCTGCAGGTGGTGTAGGGTCTATTACGGTTCAATTGTTAAAAGTACTGACTGGATTTACTGTTATTGCCACAGCCTCCCGCCCAGAATCTAAAGCATGGCTGACTGAAATTGGGGCTGATCATATTGTGGATCATAGCCAACCTTTAGAACAGCAAGTCCTAGACTTAAATATTGGGCTGCCCAACTATATTTTTTCAATTAATGGTACAGGGCGATATACACAAGCCATTGCCAATTTGATTGCGCCTCAAGGTCATTTTGGTTTAATTGATGATCCTGAAAACTTTATCATCAACCCGTTTAAAGTTAAGTCTGTTTCTGTTCATTGGGAATCGATGTTTACCCGCTCTACATTCCAAACCAAAGATCTCAGCCGACAAGGTGATATTTTAAATAAAGTTTCAAAATTAGTTGATGACCAAAGAATCAAAACCACTTTGGGACAAAACCTCGGTCAAATCAATGTTGAGCATATAACCCAAGCTCATACACTGATTGAGTCAGGTAAAAGCATTGGTAAGATCGTACTAGCAGGCTTTTAACCACTTGTTTTTAATGGCGACTTCACCTATATGAGTTAGATTGAAGTCGCACTACACATTCATAAACAATGGAAAAAGTTTAAAGCTTTTTATAACAATGTGATCTTAAATCACTTCCACCACAACTTTACCAATATGCTCACCTGTGTCCATACATGCATGTGCAGCTTGGATCTGATCAAACTTAAATGTTTTATAAATCATGGGTAAACATTCACCTTTTGCCCACAATGGAACGACATGTTCCATCAAACCTTTGGCAATTTCAGCTTTTTCAGCAGTTGTACGCGCACGCATGGTTGAGCCGGTAATAGTGAGGCGTTTCATCATAATCTGCCCTAATTTTACTTCTTTGGCCTTTGCACCACCCAAAAATGCAATATAGACCAAACGCCCATCTCTACGGAGTAGGTTTAGATTTTGATCTAGATAAGGCGCCCCAACCATGTCAAGAATAATATCGACACCCTCATTTTGGGTCTTTTCATGAATGACCTGTTCAAAGTCTTGAGTTTTATAATTAATCGCATCAGTCAAATGACGAATGGCTTGAATCTTCTCATCAGAACCTACAGTTGCAAAGCTTTTCAAACCAAGTGATTGCGCTAACATTAACGCGGTTGTACCAATACCACTTGTGCCACCATGTACCAATAGTGTTTCACCTGCTTTGGCATGTGCCATTTGGAAAACATTGGCCCATACGGTAAAGAAGGTTTCAGGTATAGCTGCAGCTTGAACAAAACTTACAGCTTCTGGAATATTAATGGTTTGAGATTCTGGCACGACACAATATTCTGCATAACCACCACCATTGGTCAGTCCACAAACCTTATCCCCGACAGTGAATAAAGTGACCTTTTCTCCTACTGCAATCACCTCTCCAGCAACTTCCAAACCAGGAACAGGTGTCACCCCTTTTGGCATAGGATATAAGCCTTGACGCTGTAAAATATCGGGCCGATTAATCCCAAATGCATGGACTTTAACCAAAACTTCATCTGCTTTGGGTTGAGGAATTTCTACCGTTTCATAAGCCAGTTTTTCTATACCACCGGGTTCTGTAATAATGACCTGTTGCATGTTATTTGTAGACATACTTTCTTTCCTATTCCATTCATTACTTTTCATGTTTTCTGTATTTGAACATAAACCAGTGCATGTGCAAATATTTCGCCACCAATGTCTACAAAATAGAGTGAGTATCCTTACAAAAATATAGTTTTCAATTGTTTATACAAATTGCACCAAACGGATAAAGACGTAAGAACAAATATCAAAAAACCAACTATTTGTTAATTACACATAACCATGCACTCGCTTATGGTTTAAAAATAGGTTATCGCCTTTAACTCATTATATTTTTTGCAAGTAAGCATTTAATTTTTAAAGATTTACATGCTTTTTTATTGCTATTTTTAAGCATCAAAGACCCTTTTGATCATTTTTTGTTTGCTAATCTAATTTTACCCTGATAATATTCAAACACAAATTAGTTTTACCCTGATAAAAATATTCAAAGGTTTTAAAATGAATACTGAAAACACCTACACTGCCTTTGTTGGCAATGAGCGTTTAATCACTGATTCTTTGTTAAACGTAGCATTAACCATTAAGACTCAACAAAACACCTCCACACCTGTGTTGGTTTTTAATGATCAAACGGGCCAAGCCATTGATATTAATACCATCGGATCTACAGCAGATATTCAACAACGTTATGCTGAACCTGCAGCGGTTAAAAAAGTTGGTCGCCCTAAATTAGGTGTGATTTCTCGTGAAATCACTTTGCAGCAAAAGCATTGGGATTGGTTAGATCAACAAAGTTCTAGTGCGTCTGCTGTGATTCGAAAATTGATTGACCAAGAGTTAAATAACCCCGATTCAGCAAGTAATAAAATGCTGGCAAAACAGGCAACTGATCGTTTTATGTCAGCAATGTCAGGCAATATGCCCAATTATGAGGAAGCCACTCGTGCTTTATATCAAGGTAATCAAGCGCTGTTTTTAGCACTAATTCAAGACTATCCAAAAGATTTACGAGCGTATTTGACTTTAAAAACGCAACATGCTTTTTAACTATAATATTCGCAACTATATAAAAATTAAATGCGCTAAACCCTTGGGATTAGCGCATTTTTTATAATGATCGGCACACGATTGATCATTAAATTATTTTTGTTGTTCGGACTCATCACAAGCTTGTTTTAAACGTTGCATTGCCATCGGATCCATAGGTGCCGTCATCATTGCATGATAGTTTCGGCATTCTTTGGTCGGCTCCTGTATTTTCGGTTGGTTTGAGGCACAGGCTGTCAATACGCTTGCAATACCAATCAGGAAAAATGTTTTCATTACATGACCTACCATTAAATCTCAACTTGAATTAAAACTGAATTTTATTGCTTGTACTGTTGCAAGTCTGTTTTGATCGCATTCCATCAATGTTAATTCTTCTTATTTTAAAGCTTGCACAGCCGTACCATTCATTGAAGCTCTAAATAGATTTAGCTGAGCACTACAAAAAGTTCTAGTTGACTCTTGCTGAGGATAAAAATTTTAAAATCCCTTTATTTATAGCAAGATATATGCTCTAAGTCTTAAACAATGCAAAATTAAAAATGCTTTAATCTATATAATGTTGATTAGTATTATCTTGTATATATTAAATTTTTTGCATCAAAAAACCCACCGTATGGTGGGCTTCTCTCAATCAATCCAATCTGTTAAAGACGAACCAATTCCACAATTTTTTCAGCCAATTCTTCAACTGCTTCTTGAGCAAATGCTACATCAGCACCCTGTTCAACATCCGTCACCACCACAACACCAGTTTGACGAAGTAATACAACTTGATCGCTTGATAAACCTGCTTTTGCAATCGCAACAACACCTTGTTGAATCAATAAGCTTTCAAGAGATTGTGCATGTTTAAGTACTTGAGCAGATACAGCAACCACAGCCGGTTTTTGACCTAAACGTGCAGCACGAGCTTCAGCAGTGACAGGTTCATTGTGTGCAGTCCATTCAACCGCAGCTTCAACCATACCCGCACCAACAGTCACATTACTTAAACGGTCAATGAAGATAAAAGAACCTGTATAACGACTGTCATGATAACGGTCAAATACCACTGGTGCATCAAACTCAATCGTTACATCTGCAATCGCATTTAAATCAAGCTGTTCAACTTGCATTTTTTCCAATGTGTTGACATTGGTACGATAGTTAATCTTCACTACCTTAGCCGGAATGGTTTGTGTACCAAACTTCACATTATAAAGTTTACCTAGCACTAAGGGCTGATCGTTCATCCATACCACAGAAGCACGAGCAGAACGGGAAATCAGTGGTTGTTCACCCGCTTTAACCAGCACGTTACCACGCGAAATATCGATTTCATCATTTAACGTTAGCGTTACAGCCTGACCTGCAATAGCATGCGCTAAATTACCATCAAAAGTGACAATTTCTTTAACTGTTGACTTCTTACCAGACGGTAAAGCCACAATTTCATCACCAACTTTGATTTCACCTAAAGCAATCGTTCCGCAGAAACCACGGAAATCAAGGTTAGGACGGTTCACATATTGTACTGGAAAACGGAACTCATGTTTGCTTACATCATGTGTAATTTCAACAGTTTCCAATGTTTCCATCAAGGTTTTACCTTGATACCACGGCGTATTTTCGGATTTATTTACAACGTTATCGCCATTCAATGCAGAAATTGGGGAGAAGATGATATTAGCAGGTTTACGCTCACCCAATTGATTGACAAAATTATTGTACTCAACTTGAATTTCATTGAAACGCGCTTCAGAGAATTCAACCAAGTCCATTTTGTTAATCGCAACTACGATATTACGAATACCCAATAGACTCGCAATAAAGGTATGACGACGAGTTTGTGTTTGTACGCCATAACGAGCATCAATCAAGATGATTGCAAGATCTGCGGTAGATGCACCTGTGGCCATGTTACGGGTATATTGCTCATGCCCTGGTGTATCGGCAATGATAAATTTACGCTTTTCAGTGGAGAAATAACGATAAGCCACATCAATGGTAATACCTTGCTCACGCTCAGCTTGTAAACCATCGACAAGTAAGGCCAAGTCAGGTGCATCGCCTGTGGTGCCCACTTTTTTAGAATCACGGGTTACTGCTTGTAATTGATCTTCATAAATCAATTTTGAATCATAAAGTAAACGACCAATTAACGTTGATTTACCATCATCCACATTACCGCAAGTCAAAAAACGTAACAGGTCTTTATTTTCGTGCTGTTTTAAATATGCCAAGATATCTTGGCTAATTAATTCTGATTGATGAGACATTGCTCAAAGCTCCACAATATTTTGAAATCGGTTGCTATATCTTTAAATCCTCCTAAATCCTGCTTTGATAAAGGAGGACTTTCCTCCGTTTTTTTGCTGGAGTTCCCCCTCTTTTATAAAGAGGGGTTAGGGGGAGATTCATATAAAAAATACTTAGAAATAGCCTTCTTGCTTTTTCTTTTCCATCGAACCTGCTTCATCATGGTCAATCATACGACCTTGACGTTCAGAACTTGTGGCTAAAAGCATTTCTTGGATAATTTCAGGCAGTGTTGTTGCCGTTGATTCAACAGCACCTGTTAACGGGTAACAGCCCAAAGTACGGAAACGTACCGATTTCATTTGTGGAACTTCACCTTCTTTTAAACGCATACGTTCATCATCCACCATGATCAACGTACCACTACGCTCAACAACTGGACGTTCAGCTGCTAAATACAAAGGTACCAAAGGAATACTTTCTTGGTAGATATATTGCCAAATGTCTAACTCAGTCCAGTTTGACAATGGGAATACACGGATACTCTCGCCTTTATTGACTTTACCGTTATAAAGATTCCAAAGCTCTGGACGTTGGTTTTTAGGATCCCAACGATGTTTAGCATCACGGAAAGAATAAACACGTTCTTTTGCACGTGACTTTTCTTCATCACGGCGTGCACCACCAAATGCAGCATCAAACTGATATTTATCCAATGCCTGTTTTAAGCCTTGGGTTTTCATAATATCGGTATATTTTGAGCTACCATAATCAAATGGATTTACACCAGCATCTTTACCTTCTTTGTTTTGATGCACGATCAGATCAAAACCGTGTTCTTTTGCCATGTTGTCACGGAATTTAATCATGTCCTTAAACTTCCAGCCTGTATCGACATGCAACAGTGGGAAAGGAAGTTTAGCAGGATAAAATGCTTTTAAAGCAAGATGCAGCATGACAGCTGAGTCTTTCCCGATTGAGTAAAGCATCACTGGATTTTCAAACTCAGCAGCAACTTCACGGATGATATGAATACTCTCAGCTTCAAGCTGTTTTAGATGAGTAAGTCTTTCCTCAGATATAGGCATTGACAGCACCAGCTCACAAAAACGTGTACTTATTACACATATTAAAATTTATATTCATTATAGTGATTTACACCTCAACCCTTTTGCTTGTTTTTTTATATTCATATATAAAAACATCATAAGCAAGAACAAGAGATCGGCATGACCACATAAATTATTGCACTAGAACAGATTGATTTTGAGCAATGGCTTCCACTTTGGCGCGGCTATTTAACATTTTATAAATCACAACTCAGTGATGAACAAATAAGATTATCTTGGAAGCGAATCATAAATCCTGAACAAGCTGATATGTTTGGTTTTGCCATCAAAGTAAATGGTCAAGTGGTTGGCTTTGTACATTTGATTGCACATATGAGCATGTGGACAGATTTACCCTATTGTTATCTACAAGATTTATTTGTGGATGAAGCTTTTAGGAATCGAGGTTTAGCACGACAATTAATTGAGCATTGTTATCAGGTCTGCGCAACAAAGTTTGACCGTGTTTATTGGCTCACTCAAGAATCCAATATTAATGCCCAACACCTTTATGATCGTATTGCGAGTAAAACAGGATTTATCCAATATAAAAAAGCATTAGCATAACTAGGGTCTGTTGACAATTCGTCTACGTTTACGACTACGAGTGATTTTTAGATGATACAAGGCACGAAATATGAAATTTAGTCATTCTAAATAAATAGTTCGTAACGATGTAGCAGCAAAAAACACTCTAGTCCCGAAGGGTTGTGGCTAAAATTATCTCAGTCTGCGTTATGAAACTCGAAAATAGTCTCGCTATTCTCTTCGTTTCATGCCTTGCCTGCTCAATTTTAGCCTACAACGCAAGCCATTTATGAAATGTCATCAGACCCTAATAGATGTAATTCATTTAATAATGACCGTCAAACGCTAGTGCTTGAAAAAGATCAAGCCTAAACATAAAAAAGGCTCACCGTTGCCAAGTCAGCCTTTAAAAATTGGAGATCTGCATATCAAATAATTCAACCAACAATCTAAAACTAAAATCGCTTCTTGAATTTAAAGAAGCGATTTTAGCTTAGTCCCAGCTCATCAAACTGTATATGCCTAAAATTAGATATATACAACCAATAACTCAGGGCTTAATGGCCGAACAATGCTTTATCTAAAGGAATTTCAATTCCTACAGAAGCACCTGCATCATTGCCATGTACATCAGAATCACTGACCCAGCCATTAATTTTTAATGGCATGGTCGGTTTAATATAATGTGTCCAAGTTAAATCTAATGCTTTAATTTTGTCTTTTTCTGGGAAGGCTAAATTAATTTCATGATCTCCAAATATTCCTGCCGATTGGTTGACTTTGGCATAGATTGCACGTCCAGATAAACGATTCATCACATCAAAGCGAATATTTCCGCCTACAGAAATCATTTCTCCATCACCACCCATTGCATGTCCCAATGGGAAACCATGCTGATAATAGCCATCTCCGTAAACACGGTGGCCATAAGAAATACCTAATGGATCACCATTTGTTGTTGTATCTGCCCATTCAACATAAAGCTGGTATGGCATGTTTTTAAAACTTGAGGAATAGTCAGTACCGGCTAAATACATTTTTTTTGAAGGTAGCATACCTGCTTCATCTTCTCCCACATACTGTCCATAGACACTGACGGGTACATTTAATAGCGTTTGTAAATTTAAACGGGCATCAAAACCTGCGATTTGGTTAGATTTGTCTTCATCACCATTTTCAAAGTTATCATTCCCTTTTATGGCATTCCATAATGAATCCCAATTCTCTGGACGTCCCTCACCACCCCATTGTAAAGTACGTGAAGCGCCTAATTCTAAATAGGGCAATGGTTGTGCTGTTAAACGAAATCCTAGCAGCTTGGCATCTGGAACGGCTTTATAATCATCTAACTGACCAGCAAATGCTTGATATTGCCAAGGACCAATCCAAGACAACCATTTAGATTCAAAAGCTTTTTGTTCAGCACGTTGCGCCGTAAAGCCATAAACTGGACGGCTGGCATCACCACGAATCAAACTACCATCATGACCAGGCCCCCAATATGTTGGGATTTGACCCGCAATAACCCATTGATTCCACAACTTCCCTGCAATGTATGAACCTTCCACATTGACATCTTGACCATTGTCAATGTGCGGATCTTTTTCACCATTAACACGAAGCTTTGCATCCCAGTTTTCGCCGCCCGCATTAAATTCTAATGAACCCACATATTGTGCTTTTGCACTATCCCCAAAAGCTTGAGGAATATTTTTTTGATCAGTTTCGGCAAATAAACCTAATTTTGCAGTTTGATTATCTGCTTTTAATGCATTTTGAATTGAATCAATAACTTTTTGTTGGGTGTTGTTTAATACTTTTGCTTGAGATAAGGCACGTTGAATTTCATCCCCACTCATTGGCCAAGTCGATGTACTGATTTGAATCACACCTTGCTGATTTAACCAGTTCAAATCTGTGCGAAGATCTTCATTATTTAATACAATTCCCTGTGCAAATACAGGTAAAGACATTCCAAGTAATACAGCAGCACAAAGTGATTTTCTTAAATACATGCTCATTTTTCTCAAGTTTGATTTACAACCACACCTTAATTTTTTTATAAGTTTTTTTCAATGGTGAAATTGTGTTATTCATATTTTAAAATTTCATTATCCAAATGAAAAAAGTGCACCGGAGTGCACTCATTTTCTTTTTAATTCAAGCAACAGCGATCATTCAACTTTTAAAACAATCGCCATCTCTAGCTTTTAAATTAAAATACTTTTAAAAATAACCAGAATAAACCACCTGATAAACAAATCGTTGCTGGTAAGGTAAAAATCCATGCGGAAAGAATCGTTTTGACTGTTGCAAAGTTCAATCCCGTTTTATTGGCAACCATGGTGCCTGCAACCGCACTATTGAGTACATGTGTGGTTGAAACAGGTAAACCAAAACCATCTGCGGCAGCAATTGTAGTCATCGCTACAAGTTCAGCCGACATCCCTTGACCATAGGTCATATGATGTTTACCAATACGCTCACCTACTGTCACGACAATACGTTTCCAGCCTACCATTGTTCCTAAGCCAAGTGCCAATGCCACAGCAACTTTTACCCAGTTTGGAATATATTGGAGGAAAGAATCTAAGTTTTTGCGATACTCTTTTACCACTTTGCCCTGAGCTTCATCCATTTTTGGAAGTTGATCCGCTTTATCCAAGCGTTTAAAAGCGGTGGTGCTTAAGTACATATCATTACGCAATGACGATACTTCTGCTTCTGGAATATCTTTTAGATCACCAAATTTTCCAACACGCTCGCCCAAATGATCAGTCAAACTGGCCAATGCAGGAACAACTTCTGGATTCATTTCTTTGGTTTGGATAAATTTAGTAATGGTTACACGCGCTTGTTCATCTGGAATATCGGCATGCTGTGCATAAATTGCCGTCGCAGTTTGACCAGACAATTGTGAGAATGACTGTAAATGCTGTTGGTCTAATCCTCTATTCAACGAATAAGCCAAAGGCACAATACCAATCAAAATCAGCATGATTAAGCCCATACCTTTTTGACCGTCATTTGAACCATGCGCAAAGCTTACACCGGTACAGGTGAAAATCAGAATCGCACGAATCAAAGGTGGTGGTGGTTTATTGCCTTCAGGGGGTTGGAACAACTCAAGTTGTTTCTTAAATATTTTTTTAACAATCAAAAATACAACTGCTGCAAATGCAAAACCAATCAAAGGAGAAAACAGTAATGCTTTACCCACTTTAAGCACTTGATCCATGTCTACACCACTTGCACCCGTTGAAGCGTGCAAAATGTAGTTCATGATGCCTACACCCAAAATTGAGCCAATCAAAGTGTGAGAGCTTGATGCCGGAATACCTAAGAACCACGTGCCTAAATTCCACAGAATCGCCGCAATCAGCATGGCAAAAACCATAGCAAAACCAGCGCCACTGCCTACATTCATGATCAATTCAACAGGAAGTAAGGCAATAATTCCATACGCAACTGCGCCACTGGCAACCATTACCCCAAGAAAGTTACAAAAGCCTGCCCACATGACTGCTACAGGTGCAGGCAATGCATTGGTATAGATCACAGTTGCTACAGCATTGGCTGTATCATGAAAACCATTTACAAACTCAAAACCCAAAGCGATAAATAACGCTGTCGCTAAAAGAATCACTGAATAAAGGCTTAAAGGTGGAACATGTGCTAAATCTGCACTAACTTGCACCCCAATATAAATCAAGGTAGCAATAATGATCGTCAGAAACACCGGCATAAAAAATTTCGGTGTAGGTACATGTACATTCGTCGATTTAGCAGCTTGAGACGATTGTGCAGAATCTGAGACGGGAGGTAAATTCGAATTCATGCAGAAAGTTAGCGAATATTAGAATGCGCTTATTGTTCAATTAAATTGTGACAATTATATGACAAATAGAGGTCATATGAAGTGAAATTTATAATTATTTCACTTCAGTATTTCGCTACACAAGCGACAAAATTAATATTTTTTTTATTTATAATTAGTATCTTACACCAATAAAATCAATACAACTTAAGCAAAATATTATATTTCAGGCTGAAATAATATTTGTAATATTTCAGACCGATTTGAACTATTTATCATTTGGCATTGCCATTTTTCCTGAAATTTATGACAAATTGATGAAAAAACAAACATGCTTTTAAGTTTATTTTTATATATGTTCCAATAAATTCCGTTTACCGAATCTATGCAAGTTTAAGGCCAACAATTTTCCTTTCACTAAAGTACTCTGCCTCATCAATAAATCGTCTTGAATTGCATATGTTAGACAAATAATGTGCAAAAAATAAAGAGATCATCCAAGCAATGTTTTACACGCTTTTTAAAGGCTTGCTCTAATAGATCAAGCAATCGTTTACTTTTCAATTTGTAATGTGCATAAAAAACTCAGCGTTCTGTAAACACTGAGTTTTTTGTTGAAGATCATCCTGAAAGTTGATCTTGAATATAAAGTTAATACTTATGTTTAATTAAAATTATTTCCACTGATAGCCCATAGACACTGCTCCACCAATATTGCTACGGCTGTCAGCAGAAGCACCCATTTTCCAAACGATCTTATTACTGTCCGTAATCGCACTCACCCCGATCGCCACAGCAGTTTCACCGCGATAACCAGAGACACCCGCACTGACCATACTCATACCCGCTTCAGTGGGTTGTGGTAAGTTACCTACCGCCATCGCACCTGCGATACCCGCATAAGTATCGTTACGCAAGTCATCCATGTTTTTATTGGTGTCATAGAAAGCTTGTTCCAGATTACTTACCCGAGTATCTATAGCACCCAAGGCATCCCCGACATTATGGAAAGTTCCCCCAGCGACATTATAGGTGGGTGCGCCAATCGAACCGTCTTTGTTCAGTGTGGAACCGCCACCTAAATGTTGCGCCACACTGCTATTGGTTTGGTGTAATTGTGAACCGTTAATGGCATCCGTAGAGCTTGAGGTAATTTCACCATTTGCTAAACCACTGACTTTATTTGTTGTCCCATCAATCGTGACTTTACCAACATCGACCTTATTCGCTGTAACTTGCTTTGCTGTGACTTGATTCGCAGTAACAGAATTTAACTGTATATCCTCTGCCAAAGCCACTTGATAGTTATTTGAACCATCCGTATTGGTACTACTGTTTACAACAGTGTTCTTACCAGCAGACACGCTGGTTTTAGCGCCAGCAACCTGTCCATGTATTGAAGCAATCGCATCATGTACATTGTCTTTACCTGTATTTCCAATATTACTGGTTTTGATCGTTCCATCTGGATTAACTTTTGCATTTCCACCCAATGCATTTGCAACACTTTCAGCGGTGTCATGCAATTGACTACCATTAACTGCTTGATCAGAATCAGCACTCACCTTACCGTCAGCCAAACCACTGATGGTATTGCTTTGTGAATCAGCTTTAATATTACCCACCGTTACAGACTCAAAACTTACATCATCTTTGGTTGCAACTTGATAATCAGTTGAGCCATCAGCCTTAGTGGTTTTTGTTACTTCAGTATTTTTACCTGCACTTACAGTTTCTGTAGATCCTTTAGCTTCATTGGTTTTAGATATTGCAGCCTTTAATTGTGCAACATTGACCGCATCTGTATCTGCTGTACCCGCTGCTACACCAGTAATTTGACGAGTGATACCCCTTGAGACATCTCCCACGGAAAATGCCGCTGCACTACTTCGCCATGTACTCCCAGTATTGCTAGAACCAAACCCTGTCAATGGATCAAAGCCTGCGATACCGGCCGCAGTATTAGCAACTGAGCCTTTACCAAGAGCAACACTACCTTCCAGTTCGGCACGTGTATCCGTTCCAAGCGCAACTGCATCTTTACTCTTGGCTGATGAATTAAGACCAAGCGCAGTAGCACCATCTCCTTTTGCACTCGCACCAACACCTACTGCTACAGCAAGCGCTCCACTTGCACCATCATTATTATAATTACCCGCTTTGTTACCAGCATCATTGATACTCACATAATGAGTCGTATCCCCTGCACCAGCATAAAGTTTTTCAACCGCTTGATTTGTGGCATATAATTGTGAACCATTAATAGCATCTGTACTGCTTGCACTAATTTCACCTGCAGCTACATTGATGATTTGTCTTTCACCACCGACTTTACCGACACTGACGACACCATTGGCAGCAGAACCCACACCTGCAAAGGCATAATCCTCGCCATTAATCGTCACTTTATCTATAGCAGTTGCTACACGATCTGTGGATGCGTTACCTAAGACCACACTGTTGGCTTGAGTTGTTGTGACATTATTACCCAGGACTTGAGTATTATCTTGAGCAACGTTATTACTTGCACCAATCGCTGTAGAGTTTTTACCAGTTACAGTATTCAAAAAGCCCACTGCGGTAGAAAAATCGGCTTTTGCAGATGCACCTTCACCAATAGCAACTGACGATTCACCACCCGCTAAAGCACGACCTACAGCTAAAGCATTTTTACCCGTCGCACCATCATTGTTATAATTGAGACCTTGAATACCCTCATCATTAACACTGAAATAATGTGTAGTTGTTGCGGCCTGAACGGCTTTAAGTTGTGATAAGTTTACTGCATCAGTATCTTGGCTCGCTGCTGCAACATTGGTAATACGGCGTTCTTTTCCAACCGTCCCCACTGACACTTCACCACCCGTCGCATTGGCTGCGACAATCGTTGTACCTAACGGTACATAAGCAACTTCACTGTTTACATCACGAATCGCCTCGCTATTTGCACCCAAAGCAACACTGTTGCTAACAGTAGCCTTAGCCCCACTGCCTAGACTGGTTGTATCATCTACATTGCTTAGCCCTTGACCCGCTGCTCGACCCAAGGCAACATTACGGTTACCTGTAACTCTTTGTCCAGCTGAATCACCCACTGCACTATTAGAATCACCTTTAACTTCGATACCCGCAGAACGACCTTCAGCGGTATTATTGTTACCTACAACTTCCTGACCTGCATAAGGACCCACTGCACTGTTGAAATTCCCTTTAGTAGAAATACCCGTCATATAGCCTAAAGAATTGTTATAACTGCCTTTTCCGCTGCCGCCTGTTGCATATCCCACTGAAGTATTGTAGCTTCCTGTAACACTTCGGCCGGATAGTAAACCCATTGCTGTATTCCCTTCACCAATGATATCAGTACCTGACCGTACACCAAAAGCTGAATTATTACGCCCATTAACATTACTACCTGATCCTTGTCCAGTCGCAGTATTTGCGGTACCAATCACGTTACTACCTGACATTTTACCCAAAGCAGTGTTACCGCTTCCTTCCACATTACCTCCAGCCGAGTCACCTACAGCAAGGTTACTATCACCAACAACGTTTACACCCGCATTCACTCCCAATCCTGTGTTGTTATTTCCCGTGACATCACGACCAGCGTCATCACCTAAAGCTGTATTTTTTTGGCCTTTGGTATTTTTTCCACTATTCGATCCAACACTGGTATTCCAGCCCCCATCATTGTTGGTACCTGCATTTAGACCAATAGCAATCGCACTCTCACCAGTTGCACTCGCACCTACACCTACTGCTACAGCATTTTTACCTGTTGCCCCATCATTGTTGTAATTATTGCCTTGAGTACCACCATCATTGATACTGACATAATGGGTCGTATCGCCAGCACCTGCATAAAGTTTTTCAACTGCTTGGTTTGTCGCATACAATTGTGAACCGTTAACAGCATCTGTACTGCTTGCACTAATTTCACCTGCAGCAACATTGATAATTTGACGTTCACCACCCACTTTACCCACACTGACGACGCCATTGGCTGCTGAACCCACACCTGCAAAGGCATAATCCTCGCCATTAATTGTCACTTTATCTACAACACTCGCTGCACGATCTGTGGATTCATTTCCTAAAACGACACTGTTGGCTTGAGTCGTTGTGACATTGTTACCGAGGACTTGAGTATTCTCCTGAGCAACCGTGTTTTTATTGCCTAATACAGTTGTATTCTTAGCATTATTCAGTGTATTTTCGTTCCCAAGAACACTATTTTTCTCACCGCCAATAACCGTATTACGAAAACCTGCAGTCAAAGACTTCGTGTTATCAGTGATTTTATTAAATGCCCCAACAGCTGAACTATATTCACTTGCACTTGAAATTTCGTTGGCGACACCCACACCTATAGCACGAGTACCCTGGATTGTATTATTGGCACCTAAAACTGTAGCTCGCTCTCCATCTGCGATATTCCAAACACCAAATGCAGAAGACCATTGACCTTTAGTTTTATTTTCCGCACCGACTGCAATAGAACGATATCCCTCGGCATTGTTATAACTGCCTACTGCAACACCAGAAAAATCTTTTACAGTATTGTTAGCACCTAAAGCTAAAGCGTCATTACCTGTAACATTGTTATTGTGCCCAATTGCAGTACTAGAACTTGCGCTATTACTTAGCGAATTATTGTTACCAATCGCAATACTATTTGCAGCATCGCTGGTGACATTACCAATAGCAATCGCACTCTCACCAGTTGCACTCGCACCCACACCTACAGCAATCGCATTTAGACCTGTTGCTCCATCATTATTATAATTCCCCCCTTGAGTACCACCATCATTGATACTGACATAGTGATCAGCCGCAGCAGCCATACTCGACATAGTCAATGCTGAAATTGCCAATAACGCACCTGCAACAGTTGTTTTAGCAGAAGATCGTTTACCCCGTGTCTTGGATACCTCAGAAATAGCACACCAAGTGCCTAAAGATTCATTCCAAACAATTTTATAGACCTTATTCATGACTTTACCTCACATTTATAATAAATTATGTGATTAAGTTAACACTTAAACTTAAAGTTTCAACATTTTTTTACGCTTGTGCAAAAAAATCATGTATTCCCCTAAATGCATGATTTTTTAGAATGAATTATTTGAATTTTTTTAAATTGTCTAGATCAAAAATCTGTCATCAGGAAGTGTGTCAAGATTGGTACCTTGAAAGTCTACATTCTGATAACATATCGGCTATTTTTAAAATCCGATTTTATTGAGAGTTTTAATGTCCACGCTTACCACGTTAAAAGAGCTTCTTGCCAAACGCATCCTAATTATTGATGGTGCAATGGGAACTATGATCCAACGCCATAAACTGGAAGAAGCTGATTACCGTGGTGAGCGTTTTGCTGACTGGGCATCTGATTTAAAAGGCAACAATGACCTTTTGGTGTTAACTCAGCCACAAATTATTCAAGGCATCCATGAAGCTTACCTAGATGCTGGTGCTGACATTATTGAAACCAATAGCTTTAATGGCACACGGGTTTCAATGTCTGACTATCACATGGAAGATTTAGTCCATGAGATTAACTTTGAAGCAGCCCGTCTTGCCAAAGCTGCTTGTGAAAAATACTCAACCCCTGACAAACCACGTTTTGTCGCCGGTGTATTGGGACCAACATCACGTACCTGCTCTATCTCACCAAATGTGAATGATCCCGCGTTTCGTAACATTACCTTTGATGAACTCAAAGAAAATTATATTGAAGCCACGCATGCTTTAATTGAAGGTGGTGCAGACATCCTTCTCATTGAAACAGTGTTTGATACATTAAACTGTAAAGCAGCAATTTTTGCGGTAAAAGAAGTCTTTAAACAGCTTGGTCGTGAATTACCACTGATGATTTCCGGCACAATTACTGATGCTTCTGGTCGTACCTTAACAGGACAAACTGCAGAAGCATTCTGGAACTCTGTGCGTCACGGCGATTTATTGTCGATTGGATTTAACTGCGCCTTGGGTGCAGATGCCATGCGTCCACATGTCAAAACTGTATCAGATGTTGCCGATGTTTTTGTTTCAGCGCATCCAAACGCTGGCTTACCGAACGCATTTGGTGGCTATGATGAAACACCAGAAGAAACAGCAGCCTTCTTAAAAGAATTTGCTGAAAGTGGTTTGATCAATATCACTGGTGGATGTTGTGGTACAACACCTGACCATATTCGTGCCATTTATAATGCGGTCAAAAACATACCACCGCGTAAAATTCCTGACATCAAGCCTGCATGTCGCCTCAGTGGTTTAGAGCCATTTAATATTTATGACGACTCATTGTTCGTCAATGTCGGTGAACGTACCAATGTCACGGGTTCTAAAAAATTCCTCCGTTTAATCCGTGAAGAAAACTTTGCCGAAGCACTCGATGTTGCATTACAGCAAGTGGTTTCAGGCGCGCAAATCATCGACATCAATATGGATGAAGGAATGCTCGATTCGCAAAATGCGATGGTACATTTCTTAAATCTGGTTGCATCTGAGCCTGAAATTTCTAAAGTGCCAATCATGATTGACTCCTCTAAATGGGAAATCATTGAAGCAGGTTTAAAATGTGTACAAGGTAAACCTGTCGTCAACTCGATTTCCTTAAAAGAAGGTTATGACGAGTTTGTCCATAAAGCACGTTTGTGTCGTCAATATGGTGCAGCTGTCATTGTGATGGCATTTGATGAAACCGGTCAGGCAGATACTGCCGCACGTAAACGTGAAATCTGTAAGCGCTCTTATGATGTGCTCGTGAATGAAATCGGTTTTCCTGCGGAAGACATTATTTTTGACCCGAACGTTTTTGCTGTCGCAACGGGGATTGAAGAACACAATAACTATGCTGTGGACTTTATTGAAGCAACAGGCTGGATTAAACAAAACTTACCACATGCCATGATTTCTGGTGGTGTTTCTAACGTATCATTCTCTTTCCGTGGCAATGAACCTGTTCGTGAAGCCATTCACTCTGTATTCCTTTACTATGCCATCAAACAAGGCATGACCATGGGGATTGTCAATGCGGGTCAGATGGCCATCTATGATGATATTCCTAAAGAACTAAAAGCCGCTGTTGAAGATGTCATTCTTAACCAAAACCAAGGCGAAAGTGGTCAAGATGCAACAGAAAAATTGCTTGAAGTTGCTGAACAGTACCGTGGTCAAAGTGCTGCCCAAAAACAGGTTGAAAACCTTGAATGGCGTAATGAACATGTTGAAAAGCGTCTTGAATATGCGCTAGTCAAAGGGATTACTAGCTTTATCGATGAAGATACTGAAGAAGCCCGTTTAAAGTCTAAACGTCCACTTGATGTGATTGAAGGTCCATTGATGGACGGTATGAATGTGGTCGGTGACTTATTCGGCTCAGGTAAAATGTTCTTACCTCAAGTGGTCAAATCTGCACGGGTGATGAAACAAGCCGTAGCATGGTTAAACCCGTACATTGAAGCTGAAAAATCAGGTAGCCAATCCAAAGGTAAAGTGTTGATGGCGACTGTAAAAGGCGATGTACACGACATTGGTAAAAACATTGTTGGTGTTGTACTTGGGTGTAATGGTTATGACATTGTTGACCTTGGTGTCATGGTGTCTTGTGAGAAAATTTTACAAACTGCGATTGATGAAAAAGTCGATATTATCGGCTTATCAGGTTTGATTACCCCATCGCTTGATGAAATGGTATTTGTTGCAAAAGAAATGCAACGCAAGGGTTTTAAAATCCCACTGTTGATTGGTGGCGCAACCACTTCGAAAGCACATACCGCAGTAAAAATTGATCCGCAATACTCAAATGATGCTGTGATCTATGTTGCCGATGCTTCTCGTGCAGTCGGTGTTGCAACCACCCTACTGTCTCCTGAAATGAAACCTAAATTTGTCGATGAACATCGTGCTGAATACGAAAAAGTACGTGAACGTATTGCCAATAAGCAACCCAAAGCAGCTAAATTGTCGTATACAGATTCCATTGAAAATGGTCTAAAAATTGACTTTGCCGCCAATCCACCCGTAAAACCTAACTTCATTGGTTTGCAAACCTTGACCCATTATCCACTTGATACATTGGTGGAATATTTTGACTGGACGCCATTCTTTATTTCTTGGAGTCTGGCAGGTAAATTCCCGAAAATTTTACAAGATGAGATTGTCGGTGAAGCTGCAACTGATTTATATAATCAAGCTCAGGCAATGCTAAAAGACATTATTGACAATAAACGTTTCGATGCGCGTGCCGTTTTTGGGATTTATCCTGCAAACCGTTCAGCCGCAGACTCTGTTGAGGTCTTTAGCGAAGATGGTCAATCTGTAACCCATACCTTCCAGCATATTCGTCAGCAATCGGATAAAGTCACAGGTAAACCGAATTTGTCTTTGGCTGATTTTGTTGCAACCAAAGCACAAGCCGAAGACTACTTGGGTGGTTTTACCGTTTCAATTTTTGGTGCGGAAGAAATGGCACATGAGTATAAAGCCAAAGGTGATGATTACTCGGCCATTCTTGCTCAGTCATTGGGTGATCGTTTTGCTGAAGCGTTTGCTGAACACTTGCATGAACGTATTCGTAAAGAGTTCTGGGGATATCAGTCAGATGAACAACTCTCTAATGAAGAATTAATCAAAGAGAAGTATGTCGGTATTCGTCCTGCACCGGGCTACCCAGCTTGTCCTGAGCATTCTGAAAAGGCGTCTTTGTTTGATTGGTTAGGCACCACGGATAAGATTGGTACCCAATTGACCAGCAGTTTTGCAATGTGGCCACCATCAAGTGTCAGTGGTTTCTACTATGCCAACCCACAATCTGAATATTTTAACGTAGGTAAAATCGCGTTAGATCAGCTAGAAGATTATGCAAAGCGTAAGAACTGGACTTTGGATGAAGCGAAGCGTTGGTTAGCTCCGAATTTGGATGATTCCGTTTCTTAATTCGAAACCCTTTTATAAAATAAGAGCAAGTCCCTTTTTATTAAAGAGGGACTTGTACATGAATTGGGAGGCTTGATAGATTCCTCCCTTCAAGAAAAAGTTGATTTTAAATCCTTAACAATTTATTAAAAATTTTTTAAGTAATTGAATTTTATAATTATTTAAGAACCCAAAGGATACTTTAATTAACGACTCTAATGCCTACAATAGATCTGCTCGCCATACAGTGAATGATAGAGGTAGCGGTTAGATTTTATTGCAATCATTTTTTCATGTATGATCATTTTATTTGGTCTGTAGAGATAAAACATGTTTGAGATCATTGATGATTTAAAAGCTAAATTAGATCAGCATCGACCTCTTTCATCTACAATTGTCAAAAATCTACACGAAGATCTCATATTACGTTGGACTTACCACTCCAATGCCATTGAAGGTAATACTTTAACCTTGTTAGAAACCAAGGTTGTCCTTGAAGGAATTACGATAGGTGGTAAGGCATTAAGAGAGCATTTTGAAGCGATCAATCATCGTGATGCAATTTTGTATGTTGAAGATATTATCAAAAGACAAGAACCCTTTTCAGAATGGCAAATTCGTAATATTCATCAATTCATCTTAAAAAATATTGATGATGAAAATGCTGGGCGATACCGTCAACAAAATGTCTTAATCTCAGGTGCTACGACTACCCCACCAGACCACACATTGCTCAATGATAAAATGGCTCAGTTTATTGATTGGTATAATCGTGATGCTCATAAATTACATCCGGTTGAACGAGCAGCCAAAGTTCATGCAGACTTTGTAGCGATCCATCCCTTTGTTGATGGAAATGGTCGCACATCTCGCTTATTGATGAACCTTGAATTGCTTAAAGCGGGGTATCCACCAAGTGTAATTACTGTAGAAAATCGATTAGCTTACTATGAAGCTTTAGATCAATGGATGGCGAATGATAATACTGGACCATTTATTCATTTGATTGCTGATGTCGTATTGGATGGGTTTAAACCCTATCAGATGATTTTAGGAATTTAAGAGGGAAACCTTATCCACTATAATCGCTAGGATCATTCAGGATGGAATGACCCAATTATTTACCCTGATCCTGTTCAGACACAAATGCCAATAGATAGATAGCAAGACATTAATTTTAATTGGTCTTTTAGAGATACAAGGCATTTAAATCAAATGCCCCTTGAATCCAAATACCTATTACTTTCTAAAATTAGACAACAAATTATTGGTAATCGACTTATTATTCTCAACAATTCTAGTCTTTTTGGCTTTTGCTGATTGATCTTCAACACGCTCAATTTTGGTTGCTTTTAACTTGCCGTTATTTTCAACAACGATAAATTTAACTCTTTCATTTCGCTTTGGCTCGCCATCTGCAAGCGGAAAATCAGAAATATGAAAGAAAATATCTTGCTCAAGTCCACCAATAAAGCCAAAGCCTCTATCGGCATCGTATTGTTTAATTTTTCCTTGCTGGAATTCAGGCTTCATACATATTACTCATCGCGGTACACAATCGCTGTATTATACCCTGATCTTGATCAATAGATAAAATAGCAAAAAATAGTCTTGCCTCATCTTAATTGCAGCGATAAAAAAGCCCACTTTTCAGTAGGCTTCTATACAACTTAAATTCTAATGTGCATGCCCTGCGCCGACATTACCTTTTGGTTTTGGACATAACCAAATAATCAATCCTGCGAAAATAAAGATCATCGCAAAGATCAAAAACACATGATTAACCGAAAGCGTTAAAGCCTCTTTATCCACCAAATTGGAAATGGTACCCAACGCCATTTCAGGACTAAAACCACTATTGACCAAATTACGCTGAGTTTCCTCAACATGCATAGTCGAGACGATTTCACTGCGTGCAAGCTTGGTATGATCATCCCAAATGGTCACTGCAATAGATGCGCCAATTGCCCCTGCCATGGTTCGCATAAAGTTCATCAAACCCGCAGCAGAAGCCACTTCATCTGGACGTACCACACCTAAAGCGATATTAGACAGTGGGATAAAGAAGAACGGTACCGCAAAACCTTGAATAATCTGTGGTAACGCCAGCGCCATAAAGTCAGCATCACTGGTCCAAAATGAACGCATTAATGTGACGCCACCCAAAATCATCAGCCCAAAACTGGACAAGGCTCTCGGGTCGTATTTAGTCGCAAGTTTGGCAACCACAGGCGACATCATCAAGCTACCAAAACCCATTGTCGCAGTCAGATAACCTGCCCAAGATGCGGTATAGCCCAAGTTAATCTGTAACCATTGTGGAATAAGCACAATACTGCCAAAGAATGCCGCAAAGGCAAAGGCCAATGAGATTGTTGCTATAGTAAAACCACGGTATCGGAAAATTTGTATATTGACGATAGGATGTTTTTCATAATATTCCCAGATGAAAAAGGCAATAAATCCAACCACCAAAATCACAGCCAAAATACAAATAAAGCTGTTATTAAACCAATCCCGCTCATGCCCCAAATCGAGCATTAACTGTAATGCGCCAATCCAAACAATCAGCAGCGTTAAGCCAATGGTATCAATCGGGAGTTTAGCAATCGGTGTTTCAGCAATTTTTAATAGACGCATCACCCCAACAGCACAGATCACACCCACTGGAATATTGATAAAGAAAATCCAATGCCATGACCAGTTATCACTGATCGTACCACCTAAAATAGGGCCTAGAATCGGTCCAACAACGGTCGTCATTGCCCACATCCCCATTGCTTGGGAATGCTTTTCGGGTGGGAAAATACGCATCAACAAAGTTTGACTGAGTGGCATGATTGGACCACCAAATAAACCTTGTCCAATACGACAGATCACTAACATCGCCAAACTATTGGATAAGCCACAAAGAATTGAAAATGTAGTAAAACCAATCAGACTGATGGTAAATACCCGAACAGCACCAAAACGTCCTGCAAGCCAACCGGTTAAAGGTACACAGATGGCTTCAGCAACGGCATAAGAGGTAATCACCCAAGTCCCTTGAGAACTTGATACTGCTAAACTTCCGGTAATATGGGGCACAGAAACATTGGCAATGGTCATATCCAATACGACCATAAAATTGGCAAGTGCTAAAAAGAAGGCGGCGAGAAGTAAGCGCCCACCTTTAAGCTCACTTTGAAACGTTGCTGTATTCATAAGTGATTACTTCGCTGAAGAGGTATCAACCTCAGCATTCATGGATAAACCCACACGTAATGGATGCTCAGCCAACTCTTTAGGATCGAGTTTGATACGTACAGGTAGACGTTGAACCACTTTAATCCAGTTACCTGTCGCATTTTGTGCAGGAATCAACGCAAATGCTGAACCTGTACCACCAGAAAAGCCGATCACCGTACCGTGATACTCTACTTTCTTGCCATAGAGGTCTGAAGTGAGGGTTGCCTTCTGACCAACTTTCACATTTTGCAACTGACTTTCTTTAAAGTTTGCATCCACATAAAGTTCAGCCAAAGGCACCACTTTCATCAAACTTGTCCCAGGTGCAATACGTTGCCCCACTTGAATACTACGACGGGCAATCACACCATCTAACGGCGCTTTAATTTCTGTACGTTGTAAATCTAAAAGTGCTTGATCAAGTTTGGCTTGAGCCACCAATACGTCAGGGGTTGAACTTTGTGAGGTCCCCCGAATTAAAGCTTCATTGGCATCTAAATTACTTTGTGCAGCTTTACGTTTAGATTCTGTTTGCGCCAATGCTGCTTTTGCCACATCGACATTTGCTTTAGCATTGTTTAAAGCACTTTGTGCTTTGCTAAATTCTTCTTTAGAGATTGCACCTGTCGCGCTTAACTGCTGACGGCGGGCAAACTCTTGCTGTGCTTGTTGATACGCCACATCGGCTTGCGCCACTTGTGCTTTGGCACTGTTAATATCATCTGCACTGACTAAAATCTGTGAAGACAATGAACTGCTATTTGCCGAGCTTTGTGTATATTGACGCTTGGCTTTGGTCAACGCCGCTTCAGCTTCTGCAACAGCGATTTTTGCATCACGATTATCAATAATCGCAAGTACATCGCCTTTTCTCACTTGTTGAGTATCACTGACCAAAACCTCAGCAACTTGTCCGCTGACCATTGATGTGATTTCAGCAGTTTCAGCACCGACATAGGCATTGTCCGTTTCAACAATGTTGCCAAAAATAAAAGCCCAAATTGCATATAGAATTGCAGCTACAACAACAATAATGGCAAAAATCTTCAGCATTTTTTTACGTTTTTGTTTGGCTTCCAAATCCGCTTGCGCTTGATTTTCATCATTTGGAGAGGCATTCGTCGTTTGCGCGTCAGTCATCGCATGTTCCTAGCTTACTTGGACTTGTCAAAACATCTTTGCATTTTGGAGATATAAACTGAAAAACTGCTTAATCATATCTATATGACGTTGCTTGATGGTTGAATAAGTCAACTTCTTAAAATTGTGGTGCCCAATTTTACAGGTAAAAATCATATTATGAGAATAAAAATATTACTCTATAGTTTATCTTTATAAAAGAGGTCAATCTTATTGATATTCATATTTTTTTAAAAAAAATAAGCCAGCAAAATATGTATTTTACTGGCTTATATTGACACAATGAATACAAAAGTGTACTGATTAGTACACTTAGTCAGCTTGATCAATAGGCATAAGAAGCAATGGCTGTCGCAATCGCCTTACCTTCATTATTGAACATGGTCATACGCATGGTGCAACCTTTACGCCCCATTCTCAAGGTTTCAGCTTTGGCAATAAAGTATTCACCGCGTCCAGGTGCAAGATAATCCACACGCATATCAACTGTCGCTAAACGAGAAACTTTCTTTAATGTGTCTGGCAACTGGTCTGGTTCTGCACGTTTATACAGCTCCCCCATTGCCACAATTCCACCAATACTATCCAACAATGTCGCGGCCACACCACCATGTAAAATTTGAAATGCGACATTGCCAATCAAATACGGTTTCATTTCGATATAGCCTTCAATCTCATCATTAACAACACGCATTTGCATATTGTTATGTGAAAAATAAGGCGAACCATTAAACGCTTTAGTGAGTTGGTTAAGCACCACATTTAGATCTGCTTTCGCACCTAAATGTAAATTACCAGTCCACTTTTTTTGCGATTCGCTAGGCGCAGAATCAGTTTTAGAAGAATCACTCATCATCATTTCGAAACCAATATTGAGAAAAATTTTCAGCTTTTTCCCAAAAAAAATATGAAAGGGCTACAATATATGCCTAGTTTAATACTGAACATCGAGATTGTTATGACTTATACGTTCAATCGTCCTGCTTTTCCAGCTACTCGTATGCGCCGTATCCGTAAAAACGATAAGCTTCGAGCAATGGTAAGAGAGACTCAACTCACAGCAGATCATCTCATTTATCCAGTATTTGTACTTCCGGGACAAAACCAAAGCCAAGATGTACCAAGTATGCCAAATGTTCAACGATTGTCAGCAGACTTATTGTTGAAAAAAGCAGAAACCCTATTAGAACTTGGTGTATCAAAACTTGCCTTATTCCCTGTTACACCACAACAAGACAAAAGTTTAACAGCTGAAGCTGCGTGGCATGAAGACGGTTTAGTTCAAAATACTTTACGTTTGTTAAAAAAAGAACTGCCTGAGATGGTACTCATCACGGATGGTGCATTAGATCCTTATACCACACATGGTCAGGACGGCATTATTGACGATACAGGTTATGTATTAAATGATGAAACGGTTCAATGCCTGATCAAACAAGCCTTAAGCCATGCTGAAGCAGGTGCAGATGTGATCGCACCAAGTGACATGATGGACGGCCGTATTGGTGCAATCCGCCAAGCTTTAGAAAGTAACGATTTTATTTATACCAGCATCATGGCGTACTCTGCAAAATACGCGTCTAGTTTCTACGGCCCTTTCCGCGATGCAGTTGGCTCATCATCCAACCTAAAAGGTGGTAATAAGTATAACTACCAAATGGATGTCGGTAATCGTGCTGAAGCACTGCATGAAATCGCCCTCGATATTCAAGAAGGCGCGGACATGGTGATTGTTAAACCGGGTATGCCATATTTGGATGTAGTACGTGAAGTTAAAGATACCTTTGGTGTCCCGACCTTTGTTTATCAAGTCAGTGGTGAATATGCCATGCTTGCAGCAGCCATTCAAAATGGCTGGTTATCTGAAAGCGTGATTATGGAATCCTTGATGTGCTTCCGTCGTGCAGGGGCAGATGGTATTTGGACCTATTATGCGGAAGATGCAGCACGTCAATTAAAAGAGATGAAGTAAATCATTCCTCCCTTATTGAACTCATGGTTCCTCACCTTTAAAAAAGGGAGCTGCCCATTACTGATTCAGTCGTGAATGGAAAGTCGCCTCTTTCAAAAGATAAGCAGTATTGCTTTTGTAGGTGGGGATTAAAATTCTAAATTGGTACAGAATACACAATGCATATCGCCATTATCGGTGCTGGAGTAAGTGGCTTACTCAGCGCGCTTGAACTTGTTGAACAAGGCTGCACCATCACCCTGTTCGATCAACAACATGCTGGACATGCCGCCTCATGGGCGGGTGGTGGTATTCTGTCACCCATGTATCCGTGGAGATATCCCAATGAAGTCAATCATCTGGCACAACACGGCAAACAACTTTACCAACAATGGAATGAGAAACTACAACCTAAAACAGGAATAGACTTTCAAATCCATGACACGGGAATGTTAATTTTTGATGAAGCCGATTTTGAGCTTGGACTGAATTATAAAGACCAACATCAAGAACCGATGCAGCATTGTGAATACCTGCAAAGAGAGCAGCTTGAAACCGTCAATCCCCATATTTCAGCACAGTTTCAACATGCAATTTATTTTCCACATTTAGCCAATGTTAGAAATCCACGACTTCTTAAATCACTAATCAGCTATCTCAAACAACACCCTCAAGTTGAAGTGTATGAAAATACATGGATCGAAAAATTTAATATTCAAAATCAAAAAATTCAGTCTGTTGAAAGTGCCAATGGACAAGGTTTTGTCGCAGACCAATTTGTGATTGCGACGGGTGCATGGTCACATTGCTGGGCAGATCAATTACAGCGTTCGATCCCAGTAGAGCCTGTTCAGGGACAAATGATGTTATTTAAAACCCCTGAAAACTGGTTACCCACCATGTGTATGAACAATGTGATGTATTTGATCCCACGCCGAGATGGTCATATCGTATGCGGTTCAAGCATGGACCATATCGGATTTGATAAGCGTCCAAATGTACAAACACAACAAAATATTTATAAAGCCTGTATCGAAATGGTCCCTGAATTGGCAAACTTCCCCATCGTCAAGCAATGGGCAGGATTACGTCCAAGTTCACCGACAGGCATTCCATATATTGGAAAAATGCCTGAACTGAATAATTTATGGGCAAATTTTGGACATTATCGTAATGGCTTATGTATGGGACCGGCTTCAGCACAGCTATTAAGACAATTGATGCTCAATCAAGATACACGTGTTGATGCAAAAGCTTATTCAACCGAGCGATTAACAGCATATACACCACTCACTCAGCAATCATCTTTTAGCTAAAAAGTGTTTGGTTCTGACATGAAAGAATTAAAGAGAAGACGCTTAGCCGCTTCTCTCATCTAAAACGATTGATACAATTGCTGATGCCGATCAAGCGATTTACCAATAATTCTCTACAGCAATATTGCCTTCACCGCGACGATTCATCGTTAAACCACGGGCTTTTAATGCGGCTTTGGTATCATCTACCATTTGTGGATTCCCACATAGCATGACATGGGTGGTATCTGCATTGAATTTTAAATCAGCGGCTTTTTCCAATTCACCATTTTCAATCAAAATCGGTAAACGATCATGTAAGGCTGCATTGGGATCACGCGTAACAATCGGGATAAATTTAAAACCTGTATGCCCCTCACCAAAAAGCTGGGCAATCTCTTCGATCCGATCGACATAAGCCAATTCAGATTCAGTTCTTACGCTATACACCAAATTGATTTTTTCGTACTTTGACCAAGTTTCAAAATCTTGTAGCATCGAAATAAAAGGCGCTAAACCTGTGCCCGTTGCCAATAACCACAAATCTTTAGGCAATGGCAATTGATAACGTGCTAAGGTTAAGAATCCATAGGGGATTTTTTCCAAATAAAGCGCATCACCGACTTGTAGATGCTGTAAATTGGAGGTAAATGCACCGTCAGGAACAACGATTGAAAAAAATTCGAGTGTTTCATCAAATGGGGATGAAACCACGGAATATGCTCTTACCACCAAATCATCACCCACTTTTAAACCAATGCGAGCAAATTGCCCTGCGGTAAACTTAAAATGGGCAGGTCGAGTCATGGTGAAACTGAAAAGTGTATTGGTCCAACGCTGAACAGACAAAACCTTTTCTATGCTAAATTTTTCAATTGACATGATTTCTTCGTGGCATGAAACATAGTCCTCATGGTAGCATGACTATATAATCTATGAATATTAAAATGTTAAGGCTCTACTTATGCGAATGACTTTACGCCAGTTGGCGGTTTTTGTTGCTGTCGCTCAAGAAGGTACCGTGACCAAAGCAAGTGATGCGGTTCGGTTGACTCAAAGTGCGGCAAGTATGGCTTTGGCAGATTTAGAAGATGGACTGGGTGCTCCGCTTTTCGATCGTCTTGGTAAGCGCTTACAGCTTAATGATCTTGGTCGTTTCTTACTTCCTCAAGCTTTAGAAATCTTAGGTCGCTGTGAAGCCTTTGAACAAGCAGCCAAAGGTGAACTACAAAGTATTGATTTACGGATTGGTGCAACACTGACCATCAGTGATTATTTAATGCCCGACTTAATGGCAAACTTTTTACAAGTTCAACCTCAAGCCCATTTACAGCTTCAAGTTGGTAATACCCGCCAAATGATTGAAGCGGTCAACCAATTCCAACTCGATTTGGCGTTGATTGAAGGTTCATGCTTCTTACCGCAACTTCAGTGTATTCACTGGCGCGATGACGAACTCGCAGTATGTTGTTCGCCTAATCATCCACTGGCAAATTTACATCGTGAATTAAAACAGTCTGACTTTCAGCATGTTGAATGGATTTTACGTGAAGAAGGTTCTGGAACACGTGAAGTCTTTGACAATGCCATTCTAAAAGATCTTGAAGATGCCAATATCCGCTTGACCCTAGGGCATAATGAAGCGATTTTAAAAATCGTTGCTGGAGGTCTAGGAATGTCATGTATTTCTAAATTGGCAATTCAGCCTTTGCTCGACAAAGGACAATTGGTGATTTTAAATACCCCATTCTGGCAACTTGCTCGCCCGCTATATATGCTGGTACATCGTCAAAAGTACCAAGGACCGGGCTTAAGAGCCTTCCTAAAATTTTGTGAAAATGGTTAAAACCAAAGCTCCTCTTGGAGCTTTTATAGGGTCTGCTGACATTTCATAAATCGTTTACGTTGTAGATTAAAATTAAGTAGGAGATGTATACGTCGTAATGCATGAATGAAAATAGTGAGGCTATTCTCGAGTTTCAATTTAGGCTGAGATAATTTTAGCCACAACCCTTCGGGACTAGCGTATTTTTTGCCGCTACGTTGTTGCGAACTATTCATTTAGAATGACTAAATTTCATACTTCGCGCCTAGTATCGCCTAAAAAACACACCCAGTCGCAAACGTATACGAATTATCATCAGACCCTCATTCTTAACTTAAAAGCTATTTACCAAATTGCCGTTCACATGGTCGACCATCATGGTTACCATCCATTTGTGTATTGGGGCAATTTCTAATAAAAAATACCGCCTCATCATAAGATGTCATTTGGCTGCAATGGGTACGACCATCGCATTGATAAGGTGATTTTGCCGTTGATGCTGTTGTCGATACAGTGGTGTTGCTTTGTACAGATTCTACTTCATTCTGTTTTTGCACTGAATGATGATGACTATTTAACGCATTTTGGGATTTTTCACTAAACTTTACCGGTTTGACATAACCAATCTCTTTGCGCTGTTGCTCAATGATTTGCTTCTGTTGTTGTTCTAACAGGGCAAATTTAGCATGTTGTTCTTCCTGATAGGTTTGGTATTGATTCCATGTGGCAAAGCTAAAATATACGAAACCAAAAACAATCACCAAAATCACCACAGACATAAAACCGAATTTCTGCCCTTCATTCTTGCTTCGTCTTAAAATATTTTTTTGCTTATCAATATTGATCTTTTTATTTTTTAAGTCATTACTCATCGCAACATCTAAACGAATCATTTGATGTGCTTTCAATGTTCCATGTGCATTGATGATTACATATTTTATGGTTTCGCCTTTTTTCGGTTGACCACCTTCTTTTGGAAAATCAGCGATATAAAATATTACAGATTGCGCTGAATTATGATCCAATAAAAGTCCGTAACCTTTATCATGATGATATTCAATGATTTGCCCCAAATAAAACATATAACTTCTCTTTTAAAATAAGTATGAATCGTAAAATATATTCAACTCGTTTCAGATGTTTAGTGTGAATATGCCTTTCGTTTCTGCTGTTTAATCTTGTCCTTTTGTTCTTGTTGATATTGTTGAAGTCTCATTTCAGCCTCAACTTTGTACTGCTTATAACGATCCATTGCATACATCACAGAACTTACCGCAATGAATATCACCACAGCGACGATCGCCACCCAAGGGTTCAAAGTCTTGCGTTTTTCAGATCGAATTTTCTTTACAGCTTGTTTGCGTTTGGAATATAAAAATTTAACTTTCAACTTTTGAATTAAACGTTGAAATGCAGTTAAATCCATATGCTTTTCAAGCAACTGCCGATCAATCTGGCTGTTAAAATATAAATTATCCCCTTTAAAATTTTGACCATTCTCCACCACATCTAGTGAGCTCAGCAACGCGGGGCTCTGATCCCCCTCCACAATTTCAATGTTTTGATTCGCCTCACCCACATCGACAACAGCAATTGCATGAATCTCTTCAACGGGTTTAATGTTATCAAATGTATGAGTTTCGTCTTTCAATTCAGTATTCTGGATAACTTTAACAGAAAGGTCAACTTGTGTTTGCGTTACAGGTTCAATCTCTTTGGCTTGATTTAAGTTTCCGCCCCATTCTTCGATTACAGGATCATTGATTATTGTTTGAATCGGTTCAATAACTGTTACTTGTTGATCTGCAACAACTAAGTCAATATCTAGAATAGTATCAGGTAAAATGGCTTGCTCAGCCTGAGTTTTTGTTTGGGGGTTCAATAAGCCTTCATCAGCCAGTATCCTTCTCTTTTTAAGCGCTTTGCGAACATTTCTAATATGTTCATAGGCATTTTCTGAATAAAGATGTGGGATAGAGGACTTGTTTTTATCATTCACATAATTTTTATGATCTAAACGCACGATAAATTTAGCAAATAAACCATCACTCTGCTCTAAAACGACACATTTAATCCGCTCACCAATTTGAGGAAGAAGCAATTGATTTGAGAAATCTTCTAATTTAAAAACAACTTGTTGATGATGATCACTTAATTCAATTAGACCTTGCCCTAAATCATTATCGAAAAAGGTAACAGTCCCTTTCCTAAACATTTTTTATTCTCTTATCATTAAAAAGGAGGCCCCCTATAGCCTCCTTTGATCATACTAAATTTTAATCTTTTTGCACACTACCAAAAATTTTATCTCCAGCATCACCTAAACCTGGCACGATATAACCTTGTTCATTTAAACCTTGATCAATTGAAGCGGTAAAAATCGTCACATCTGGATGTGCGGCTTCAACACGTTTAATCCCTTCAGGTGCTGCAACCAAAACCATAACACGGATATCTTTACATCCACTTGCTTTCAATACATCAATTGCAGCAACTAAAGAAGACCCTGTCGCCAACATCGGGTCAATAATCATGGCTAAACGATTTTGTACATCTGGAACCAATTTTTTATAATAGGTACGTGCTTCCAAGGTTTCTTCATCACGTTCTAAACCGAGAACTGAAACTTTAGCACTTGGGATGAGATTTAAAAAACCTTCTAACATGCCAATACCAGCACGTAAAATCGGCACTACAGTGATTTTTTTACCCGCAATTCTGTCTACTGTGACTTTACCGTTCCAGCCATCAATCTCATGATCACACACAGGTAAATCTTTGGTTGCTTCATAAGTTAAGAGCATGGTTACTTCTTGAGCGAGTTCACGGAAATTCTTAGTACTAATGTCAGCACGGCGTAATAAACCTAATTTATGACGAATAAGTGGATGACGAATTTCTTGAATAGACACGGGAGGACACCTAAAAGGATAAAAGTAAATTTCCATTATTATAAATGTTTTTTATATCAGAGATAAGAAAAGCCCTCAATGAATGAGGGCTTTTTTTGTTAATAGCAGGATTTTATTGCGATTAGTGTTGTTGGCTCATCAAGAAATGTAAAGGAGATAAAATTTCTGATTTTAACGCCAAGCTGATGATTGGATCTGGATAAACACCAATGATCAATACCAAAGCAGCAGCGCCGAGCACCATCAAACCACCCACTTTTTGTCCCCAATGATCAACTGCATCAATACGAGGATTATCTGGTGGAGTCATATACATCACGATCATCACACGTAAGTAGTAATACAAACCAATACCACTACCCACCACAACCATAGCCGCCAAGAACCAATGTTCTGTGGTTACAGCAGCAATCACCACCATAAACTTACCGATGAAACCAGCGGTCAATGGAATCCCTGCAAGAGAAAGCATCATCACTGTTAACGTCGCAGTCAGTACTGGACGACGCCAGAATAAACCACGGTAATCCGCAAGCGACTCGGCTTCATCAACATTGTTATATGGGCTTGACATTAACGCGACAGCACCAAAAGCACCAATCGTAGTTAAGGTATAAGTCACCACATACACACTTACACTACCTAAACTTGCATAACCTAGACTAATCAAAGCAATCAATAAATAACCAAAATGGGCGATTGATGAATAACCCAAAATTCGTTTTAAGTTGACTTGACGTAATGCAAGGAAGTTCCCGACTAAAATCGAAAGTACAGCGATCACAGTTAATACAGTCACGATAGACGGTACAAGAATGAAACCTGAACTTAAAATAAAGCGTACCAATAAACCAATGGTTGCAACTTTAGCAACAGTTGCAAGATAGGTCGCGATTGGCGCAGGCGCACCTTGATAAACATCTGGTGTCCATTTATGAAATGGCGCAAGCGATAATTTAAACGCAATCGCAATCACGATTAATCCTGAACCCAACAAAATCATCGGTTGAGCAAGGAAACCTTTTAACTGTTCAATAAAGTCAGCCAAAGACGCAATTTGTTGCGCTTGTGCTAACTGATTTCCATACAAACCTGGGAAGTCAGTAAATGACAATGTCCCTGTATAAGCATAGACGTATGCCATACCCATCAACAAGATTGCTGAAGCTGTTGCAGAAAGTACCAAATACTTTACGCCTGCTTCTAGCGATTTTCCACGCTGATGCGTATATGCCAATAAGCCATACACAGGAATTGACAAAAGCTCTAAGCTAATAAAGAACGATGCATAATGAGAACTTGCCACCATTAACATTGCCCCTGTTACAGAGATCAACATCAAGATATAAAGCTCTTCACGATTATCTTTATACGTTTCAATATAAGCGTGAGATAACGTACAGCATGCGAGTGCAGCAACTACTGCAATAAATTGATAAAACAATGTAAATGGATCAACCACAAACATGTTCATCACATTTGACGGTGCAAATGAACCACCAAACATCATGAATAAAATATCAATTGCAGCAAGGTTTAGACCCACCACCGATGCAGTCGCAATCAAATTATGATTACGCTTGATCGAGGTTAGGATCATCACCACTACAGCGGTTAAAGCAACAATAAAAACTGGTGCTAAAGGCATGAGACCCGAAAATGACATAGTGAAGTTCATGACTATTGGATCTCCACATTTTGTTGAGATACGACTTGTTGTGCCGCATCAACAACTTCTTGAACTGGAATATAGCTATTTGATAACCACGCCATACTTGAGTGAGAAATATCAAGGAAGCTTTGTGGATACACACCTAACCATAATAAGCCAAATGCACAGATCAATAGAATTACTGTTTCACGTACATTCAAGTCTTTTAATGGACTTTCATAATGCTTTTTCTGTTCTTCATTTGGCGTACCAAATAAAGCTTTGTGGATCAGAATCAGACCATAAAGACCAGCAAAAACCAAGCTAATCGCCGCAATGATGGTAAATGTTGGGAACTTAGCGAATGAGCCCATCAAGATCAGGAATTCACCAATAAAGTTACCTAGACCTGGAATACCCACAAGCGCAGAGACAAAGAACATCAAGAAGAATGGTAAATACTGGAATTGACCACGAATACCACCCATCAAACGTAAGTCACGGGTATGTAAGCGTTCATACACTTGACCACACATAATGAACAATGCAGCAGATGACAAGCCATGTGCCAACATCATGATCATTAAGCCTTGGAATGTCAGAATATTACCGGCATAAAGTGCAAGTAATACGAAACCCATATGCGAAATAGAAGTATAAGCAAGCAGGCGTTTCATATCTGTTTGCTGGAAAGCACACCAAGCGCCGTAGAAAATACCAATCAAACCTAAAATAATCGCAATATCAGCAAATTGTGCAGATGCTGCTGGGAAGAATGGCAATACAAAGCGCAGTAAACCGTACGCAGCAGTTTTAATCAAGATACCCGCTAAGTCTACAGAACCTGCTGTAGGTGCTTGTGCATGGGCATCTGGTAACCAACCGTGTAATGGAAATACTGGAAGCTTGACCGCAAAACCAATAAAGAAACAGATCATCAATGCATAGGCAATATGTGGTGCCTGAGCATCTAAAGTGTTTGCAACAGCAAGTAAGTAGTTATAGTCAAAGCTAATCGTACCTGACATCTGAGAACCGTAGACCACTAAGCCTAAGATCCCGATGAGCATGATCAAGCCTGCGACTTGGGTATAGATAAAGAACTTGGTTGCAGCATAAACACGTGATTTACCGTCTGCGCCTTTATGACCCCAAAGTGCGATCAAGAAGTAGATAGGGACTAACATCATCTCCCAGAAGAAGAAGAACAAGAACATATCAATTGCAAGGAAAACCCCGATTACCCCACCCAAAGACCATAACAGGTTTAAGTGGAAGAAGCCGACATTCTTTTGAATTTCACCCCATGAACAACCAACTGCAAGTACACCCAGTAATGCAGTCAATCCCACCATCAGCAATGAAAGACCATCTACAGCCAAATGAATGTTAATACCAAGTGATTTAATCCAAGGTAAATAAAATTCTGCTGCCCAAGTTGGAGTCTTCGCCCCCAACTCATAGCTAAAGCCACCTTGTTTCCACAAAATCAGTGTTAAGCCCAATGTAACGAGCATACCGACTAATGCGATATAACGTGGCAAATGTTTATCAAGTTTATCGACCAACCAACACGCGAAACCTGCAATAAAAGGTACAAGAATCAGTGCGGGTAAAATCCAATTGTTTGTGATTTCCATCTTATTTCCCCACTACCTGAATCACGATCAAGATCATCAGCAATACCACTACACCGAGTGACATACTTGATGCATATTCACGTAATGAACCTGTTTGACGGGTACTTGTAAATTTATTCCCACTATTTACGATCGCAGGTAATACCAGCCATAAACCATCAATTGGGTCACGACCTAAAATTTTCGCAATGAGTAAATAAGGTTGAACAAATACAAGGTTGTATAAAGAATCGAAACCAAATGCATTACGGCAGATATTTGCAAGTCCAGCACCAAATGAAGTGGCTGCAAAACCTTGCACCGCTTTATAAGCGAAAGCAAATAACACCACGCCTACAGCTAAACCGACCAATGCGATACCGACTGCAAGGTGTTCTGCACCATGCATCCCTTCTTCAATCGCTTGAGAAACTTCAAATGCAGGGATATGTGCTGCATTTAAAATGTTCATCACTGGCGCTTTTAAGAAGTAAGCCAAACCTGTTGAAAGAACAGCCAAGATACCTAAAGGCGCCCAATACGTTGCACCTTTGATTTCGTGATAATGTGTTTTTTCTTCACCGAAGAATACAACCCAAATTAAACGGAATGTATAAATCGAAGTTAAGAATGCACCCGCAACACCAACCCAATACAATGAGTTATACAATGCGACAGATTGACCTTGCGCCCAAACAGCACCCAAGATTGCATCTTTTGAGAAGAAGCCGATCGTGATAAATGGGATTGCAGCAAGTGCACCACCACCAATCGCGAAGCAAGCAAATAAGAATTTGTTTTTGTAGAACAAGCCACCCATTTTAAAGATGTTTTGTTCATGATGGTAAGCCAAGATCACCGCACCAGAAGACAAGAACAATAATGCCTTAAAGAATGCATGTGCAAGCATATGGAACAGACCTGCTTGATACGCTTCTGCACCCACAGCCATAAACATATAACCGAGCTGACTCATGGTAGAGTAAGCCAGAATACGTTTGATATCTGTTTGAACCAAAGCCGCAAAGCCAGCGACCAACAATGTCACAGCACCCGTAATCGAAATGAACTGCATCACTTCTGGTGTCATTTCAAACACAGAGAACATACGGCAACATAAGTAGATACCAGCGGTAACCATTGTTGCAGCATGGATCAATGCAGATACTGGTGTCGGACCAGCCATTGCATCTGCCAACCATGTTTGTAATGGGATTTGCGCAGATTTACCTGCTGCACCCAAGAACAACATCAATGACGTGATCAATGCCAAGTTATGATCAAGTGCGAGAACTTGTGAAGCATTGGCAACAATCGTGCCGATGTGTAAAGTACCAAATTGTTGGTAAAGCAAGAACAATGCGATCAGTAAGAATACATCACCAACACGCGTTACTGTAAATGCTTTAATTGCCGCAAAACCATTTGCAGGGTTTTGGTAGTAATAACCAATCAACAGGTAAGAACACAGACCTACGCCTTCCCAACCTAAGAATAACAATGCTAAGTTGTCACCCAATACAAGCACCAACATGCTTGCAACGAATAAGTTGAAGTATGAGAAGAAACGTGCGAAGTCTTCTTCACCACGCATGTACCAAGTTGCAAAGATGTGAATCAGGAAACCTACACCTGTCACCATACCCATCATTAACAATGACAAGCCATCAAGATGCAAACTTACACCCGGTGCAAAACCGCCTACATTGAACCAAGTCCATAAATGCTGTGCTTGCGCAACTGAACCCTGCTTAACAAAGTCCATGCCTGCAATCAATGCAAATAAAGCAGAAAGGCCAACAGAACCCGCACCAATAATTGCTGCTACATTTTCAGGAAGTTTATTACGTCCTGCCGCTAAAAGTACAAAGCCAATCAGCGGAAATAAAATCGTTAAATATAAATAACTCATCCGCGCATCTCACTAGCAGCATCTACATCCAGATGATGGAAGCGATGATAGAACTGGAGGACGATCGCTAGACCGATACAAGCCTCTGCCGCAGCAAGTGTGAGGATCAAAATAAACATAATTTGACCATCAGGTTGTGCCCATGCACTTCCTGCCACAACGAATGCCAATGCTGCTGCATTCATCATGATCTCAAGGCTCATTAACATAAATAATAGGTTGCGTCGCACCATTACACCGTAAAAACCCAGTGCAAAAAGGATAGTTGCGACGATCAAACCATGTTCTAAAGGAATGTTGCCCATTACTGTTTATCCTCTGCTGCACTCGGTTCACGTTTGCCTAAGTGGAATGCTGCAACCAATGCTGCAAGCAATAACATTGCGGCAACTTCAACCAATAATAAATAGTGGGTAAAGAGTGCTTGACCAATTGCTTTAGGTCCAATCACTTGAGTTCCAAGTACTGCACCATGTTGGGTATAGTCTGAACCTAATACCCAAACCAAACATAAGCCCACTAAGAAGCTCATGAGTGCTGGATAAGCCCAAGCATCTGAAGTCAACCATTTACGTTCTTGATCAACTGTATGTTGACCAAGGTTGAGCATCATGACCACGAATACGAACAACACCATGATCGCACCCGCATAAACAATCACTTCAAGCGCAGCTGCAAATGGTGCACCAATGATCAAGAAGATCCCTGCAACAGCAAGTAGAGAAACGATCAAACTTAATAAAGCATGTACTGGATTGGTGTTGGTCACAACACGAATCGTCGAAACAATGGCCACGAGAGCCATTAAATAAAATGGCCACATCATGGTAATAAGCTCCGTACATCTACAGGCGCACTTTCACGTTGCGCTTGACCTTTTTCTTTACCATCAATTGCCATACCACTTACACGGTAGAAATTGTAGTCTGGGTATTTACCCGGTCCTGAAATGAGTAAGTTTTCTTTCTCATAAACAAGATCCTGACGGACATATTCGCCTAACTCAAAATCTGGTGTTAACTGAATAGCAGTTGTTGGACATGCTTCTTCACACATACCGCAGAAAATGCAGCGTGAGAAGTTAATGCGGAAAAATTCTGGATACCAACGTCCATCATCTTTTTCAGCTTTCTGCAATGAAATACAACCAACAGGACATGCAACCGCACATAAGTTACACGCAACACAACGCTCTTCACCGTCTGGGTCACGTGTTAATACGATACGACCACGGTAGCGTGGAGGTACGATTTGTTCGGCTGGCACTTCTGGATATAAAATCGTATCGCGTTTGCGTGTGACATGGCTAAACACCATCCACAACGAACGAACAATTGATCCTACGCCAGCTAGAATTTTATACATTTTGTACTCCCTGCTGTCCTAGGCCTGATTCATCAGAATCACAGCACCAGTCACCAAAAGGTTGACCAATGCAAGTGGTAAACACACTTTCCAACCAAAATTCATAACTTGGTCATAACGTGGACGCATTAAAGAACCACGTGCCAAGACAAACATCATTACAAAGAATGCTGTTTTCGCAATGAACCAGAATGCATCTGGAATGAATGGAATATTTAAATTAAATGGTGCTAACCAACCGCCAAAGAATAAAGTCACGATCAGTGCTGAAATTAAAATGATGTTGACGTATTCAGCAACGAAGAACATCCCCCATTTCATACCACCATATTCGACATGGTAACCTTCTGCCAATTCTTGTTCAGCTTCTGGTTGGTCAAATGGATGACGATGCGTTACCGCAACACCCGCAACCACGAAGATCATGAAACCAATGAATTGCGGAATCACAAACCATACATCACGTTGTGCTTCTACGATGTCACGCAAGTTAAATGAACCTGCAATTGCCACCACACCCATCAATGAAATCCCTAAAAAGACTTCATAAGAAATGGTTTGTGCTGCTGAACGTAGACCACCCAATAACGCATATTTGTTGTTAGATGCCCAACCACCAAATAACACCGCATATACTGCAATACCTGCCATTGCCATAAAGAACAATAGACCGATACTCATGTCTGAAACACCTAAGTAAGGTGAAACAGGAATAACCATGAATGACAGTACTGCAGTCGCCATTGCCACTGCTGGTGCTAAACGGAAGGTTAACTTATCTACAAACTTTGGTGTCCAGTCTTCTTTGAACATGATTTTCAACATGTCGGCAACGATCTGGAACATCCCGCCAGGACCAACACGGTTTGGTCCATAACGGTCTTGCCATAAGCCCAGCAAACGACGTTCAATAAATGACATCAAAGCGGCCAGTAAAACCACAACCAACAAAATTACGATGGCTTGAATCACTGAATAAGCGATTGGCCAGTCTTGTACCCATGTCGGTAGTGCGCGTAAAGATTCATTCATGATTACACTCCTACCGTTACAGATACAGGTTCAGCAAGTGAAACTGTTGGTGCTTGGCCGACTGGATAACCGATATAACCTGTTGGTAAATATTCAATCACATGCACAGGAAGACTAATCGTCGTTTCGCCTGCTTTCACTGTCAGTTGTTGACCATCTTGAACATTTAAACGTGCTGCATCTTGCTCGCCCACGGCAAAAGTCGCTTCTGGAATACGCGATTCCATCACCGGTGTTTTAATCGTAAATTCACCTGAAGCGAAAATATGATGCATTGGAACCAGACGGAAACTCTCTGGATTTGCCACAACCGCAGTTGGCGCCACATAGCTACGTGCAGGACGTTTTACTAAGCGATCAAACAAACGAACGCCTGAATCACCACCTTTAAGGTGACCACCCACTTCATCTTGGTATTTGTTCCAAGCTTGTGGTGAGTTCCAACCCGGTGCCCATGCAAATGGAACCAATGACGATGCATTTTGCGGTCCAACATAACCTTCCATAGAGAATGTTAATGCGGAATCGACATCGACAGGTTGTTTTGGCTCATGTACGTTTAATGGTGCACGCATTGCAGTACGACCTGAGTAACGACGCGGTTCACGGGCAATTTTCAAGCCATGAACACGGTAGCCCGCATCAGGTGCAACATCTTGAATTGCTTCAAGAACTGGAACATTTTTGACTACAGACTCAATTACGTCATCCAACAATGTCCACGAGATCGCCTTGCCTTTCACACCCGTTTCAATGGCATGTAACCAGCGCCAAGATTCTTTGATGGCATATTCTGGTTTGTAATAGCTTGGGTCATAAACTTGATAGAAGCGTTGCGCACGACCTTCTTGGCTGACCACTGTCCCATCGCCTTCTGCAAAGCTTGCAGCAGACAAGACAACATCCGCCGCTTTTACGGTTTCAGTTTCAGAATGATCAAGCACAATCACGCTTTGCGCTTTGTCTAGAGCAGCCTGAACTTGTACAGCAGGTAAACGGCGGAACAAATCATTTTCAACGATAATGATTGACTCATAATCTTGAGCAAATGCTTGTTCTAGGCTTAAACCACCAAACAAAGCCATACCCATTGAGTTCACTTCTGGAACTGTCAATGTTAAGCCTGCATTTCCACCTAGGTTTTGTGCAACTTGTGCAGCAGCTTCCATGATGGCAGCATCTTGTAAGCTAGTACCCGAGATGATTAATGGTTTTTTCGCAGCTTTTAACGTATCCGCAATGGTTTGTGCAAATGCTTTAGCATCATCATCTAAACCAAGAATCGCATCACCGTTTACACCGGCAGCAATCGCAAAACCTAAACGTGCAATATCGTTTGGAGAAGCAACAACTTCACCCTCAGCAATATCAGCTAAACGTGTTTGTGTTGCAGCCAAGATATAGATTGGAGAATTTGCATCCTGACCAATACGTTTTACAGGTTCAGCTAACCAATCTTGGGTACGGCGGTCTGCAGCCATTTGTTTGGCTTTGTTTTTCGCAGCTTGGCGAACAGACAATGCCATACGTGGTGCAGTTTGTGTTAAGTCTTCACCCAAGATCAAGACTGCATCATAGCTTTCGATTTCACGCATACTTGGGTTATAAACACCCTCAGCTTGCATAACCGATGCAGCAAGTTCAACCAAGTTCTGTTCTTTTTGAGAAAGACCTGTTGAATAATTTTCTTGGCCAACCAACTCACGCAACGCATAGTTTGATTCTAATGATGCACGTGGAGAACCAATACCCAAGACTTTTTTGCCTTGAACATTTTCAATCACTGAATCCAGTGCCACATCAACAGAAACAGTTTTAACTTCTGTTGCAGCACGGAATTGCGGCTGACGTGGACGATCTTCACGGTTCACATAACCCGTACCAAAACGACCTTTATCGCAAAGGAAATATTGGTTAACGTCACCATTGAAACGGTTTTCTACACGACGTAATTCGCCATAACGCTCACCCGGAGAGATGTTACAACCAGAAGAACAGCCTTGGCATACGCTAGGCGCATACTGCATGTCCCACTTACGGTTATAACGTGCCGAATGGGTTTTATCTGTAAATACACCTGTTGGGCACACTTCAGTCAAGTTACCAGAGAACTCAGACTCTAAAGTGCCTGATTCTGGACGACCGAAGTAGACACGTGATGCATTGGCATAAACACCAAAGTCTGTACCACCGGCATAATCGTTGTAGTAACGAACACAACGGTAACATGCGATACAACGGTTCATCTCATGTGCAATGAAAGAACCCAACTCTTGGTTGTGATGCGTACGTTTGGTAAAACGATAACGACGACGATCATGTTGCGTCATTACCGTCATATCTTGTAAATGACAGTGACCACCCTCTTCACAGACTGGACAGTCGTGTGGGTGGTTGGTCATTAAGAATTCCACAATCGATTCACGGAAATCTTTTGCTTCTTTGTCTTCAATCGAAATAAAGGTATTGTCAGATGCAGGAGTCATACATGACATTACTAAGCGACCACGAGTATCTTCTGGATTCGCATATTGAGTAACAGCACATTGACGGCAAGAACCGACAGAACCTAAAGCTGGATGCCAACAAAAATATGGGATGTCGATGCCAAGACTCAAACATGCTTGTAGCAAGTTTTCCGAGCCATTGACTTCATACGATTTTCCATCGACATGAATTGTAGCCATAGTCGAATTCCTTAAACTTGTTCTACGTGGCTGGCTTGGGCTACAGGACGATCTGTCACTTTAGCTTCAAACTCGCTACGGAAATATTTGAGTGCACCCATCAATGGTTCCATCGCACCTGGTGCGTGAGCACAGAATGTTTTACCAATCCACAATTTGCGAGTCAGTTCTTGAAGATGTTGAATGTCTTCCATCTTCCCTTCACCTTTCTCAATTGCGACAAGTGCTTTGACCGCCCAAGGTAAACCATCACGGCATGGCGTACAGAATCCACATGATTCACGTGCAAAGAATTCTTCTAAGTTACGCGTTGCAGAAACCATACACTGGGTTTCATCAACGACCATTAACAAACATGTACCTAGACGAGAACCTGCTTTCATAATGCTTTCTGAATCCATTGGAAGATCAATGTGTTCAGCAGCCAAGAAGTCAGTCGATGCCCCACCCGGTAACCATGCTTTCAGTTTAAGACCATCGCGCATACCGCCGGCATAGTCTTCAATCACTTCACGTGCAGTCGTACCAAACGGTAGTTCCCAAAGACCTGGGAAAGTCACTTTACCTGATGCACCATAAATTTTAGTGCCTGGATCTTTAGATTTACCCGCAGACAAACCGATATACCACTCAGGGCCACGCAACATAATTGCTGGCAAGTTGTTATAGGTTTCTACGTTGTTTACGATGGTCGGACGGCCCCATGCACCTGCAACTTGCGGGAATGGCGGCTTAGTCCGTGGATTTGCACGACGACCTTCGAGTGAGTTAATCAATGCAGTTTCTTCACCACAGATATAACGCCCCGCACCGGTATGCACATGCAGGTCAAAATTCCAACCTGTGCCTAAGATGTTGTCACCCAAATAACCTTTAGCACGCACTTGTTCTAAAGCTTCATTTAAGTATTGTGCAGCTTCAATGTATTCACCGCGAATGAAGATATAACCCTGAGTTGCTTCGAGGGTATAACCTGCAATCAACATCCCTTCGATCAATTGATGTGGAAGTTTTTCCATCAACAAACGGTCTTTGAATGTTCCCGGTTCCATTTCATCGGCATTACAGATTAGGTAACGAGGACCACCATCATTGGGTGCCATCAATGACCATTTAATCCCTGCTGGGAAACCTGCACCACCACGACCTTTTACAGTCGCTGCTTTGATGACTTCAAGAACATCTTTAGGTGGCATAGAAAGCGCTTTTTTAAAGCCTGCATAGCCTTCTAAAGCTTCATAGTCATCAGCACTACGAACAAATTCCTGCTTACTCAAACGCCATGTTAATGGGTGAGTTTCAGGGTTTCCTTCGCCATAAATTGGTCTTGGTTCGGTATTCATACATACTTCTCCAATAACTGTTTCACAGAAGTCACTTCAACCAAACCGTGTGTATCTTCATCAATCATTAGGGTTGGACCTTTGTCACAGTTCCCTAAACAGCAGATCGGCAATAAAGTAAAACGACCATCAGCTGTCGTTTGACCAAATTGGATACCCAGTTCACGTTGGAAAGCTTCTGCTAAAGTTTCCGCACCCATCAAGAAACATGCAATCGAATCACATAATAAAATTACGTGACGACCTACAGGCTGACGGTATATACGGTTATAGAATGTTGCAACACCTTCTAAATCCGCAGTTGTAATTGTCAATAATTGAGCAATTGCATGTAACTGCGCGTCATCCACCCAACCATTACGGCGTTGTACACACTTTAAAGCATCCAAAGACGCTGCGCGTGGGTATGGGTAGTGACCCATGTGATGTTCAATTTCATGGATTTCTTCGCTGGTCAGAATCCCTTCAACATTCACACGTGGCTTTTTATCAGTCAAAATCATCATAATGCGTTTACCCCTTAGCGATCCACGTCAGCCATAACGACGTCAATTGTCGCTAAATAAATGATCAAGTCAGATACAAGACTGCCGTTAATCACGGAAGGAATTTGCTGCAAGTGGGTGAAAGTAGGCGTACGAATACGGGTACGGTAACTCATGGTTGACTTATCTGAAGTCAAGTAATAGTTAGACGCACCTTTCACCACTTCTGCCATTACAGAGGCTTCACCAGCTGGCATTACAGGACCCCATGACACGCTCAAGAAGTGCGTAATCAAAGTTTCAATATCTTGTAAAGTCTTATCTTTTGGTGGTGGAACTGCCAATGGATGATCCGCTTTATAAGGACCAGAAGGCATATTATCCAAACACTGTTTGACGATTTTTAACGACTCTTCGATTTCGCGATAGTGAACCATTACACGCGCGTAAGCATCGCCTTCATACTCTAACGGCACTTCAAAGTCGTAATTTTCATAACCACTGTATGGACGATATTTACGAACATCAAAATCAATACCTGTCGCGCGTAAACCTGTACCTGTTACACCCCAAGCCAATGCCGATTTAGCATCGTATTGCGCAACATTACGGGTACGACCCACAAATACTGAGTTTTTCAGTGCAGCAGTATGATATTCCTTCAAACGTTTTGGCATCCATTCGAGAATTTCACGAATCAGTTTTTGCCAGTTGTTTGGAAGGTCATGTGCTGTCCCGCCGATACGGAACCATGCTGGGTGCATACGGAAACCTGTGATCGCTTCAATTGCATCATAGATTTTTTGACGATCCGCAAACATATAGAATACTGGTGTCATACCACCGGCATCCTGAATCGCAGTACCGATATACAACAAGTGGTTATTGATACGGAATAATTCAGACATCATGACACGGATACATTGTGCACGATCAGGAACGGTAATCCCTGCAAGTTGCTCCACACCCATGACATAAGGCATGTTTTGCGCACAACCACCTAAGTAGTCAACACGGTCTGTATATGGAATAAATGAATGCCAAGTTTGACGTTCAGCCATCTTTTCCACACCACGGTGGTGATAGCCAATATCAGGCACACAATCTTTCACTTCTTCGCCATCCAGCTGCAAAATTACACGGAATGCACCATGCGCAGATGGGTGGTTAGGCCCTAAGTTCAAGAACATAAAGTCTTCATCGGCGTTACCGCGTGTTAGACCCCAATCTTCTGGAACAAAACGAAGATGTTCTTGTTCGAAATCTTGTTTAGCCTTGTCTTGCATGTACGGTGTATATTCAGTCGCACGTGCAGAATATTCTTTACGTAGTGGATGACCTTCCCAATAAGTTGGCAACAAAATACGACGAAGCATTGGATGCCCTTCGAAATTGATCCCAAACATATCGTAAGCTTCACGCTCGTACCAATTGGCATTTGGCCAAATATTGGTCGCTGTTGGAACGTTAATATCGTTCTCACTCAACGCCACTTTGATACGAATATCACTATTACGTTCTAATGAAAGTAAGTGATAGAACACTGTGAAATCAGATGCAGGTAAACCATCACGGTTGTTACGCAAACGTTCATCGACCGCAGATAAGTCAAACAGCATCACATAAGGACGTGGTACTGTACGCAAGTACATTAGAACTTCTTGTACACGTGCGCGCTCAACCCAGACCGTCGGAAAATCTTCAAACGTCGGTTGCACGTAAAAGTTCTCGCCAAATTTGGCTTTGAGATCTTCTACAATTGCAAATGCTGGGCGGGAATCAACTGGAGTCGATTCTGGCATAGCAATTTCAGTTTCAGCCATTGGCTTGGCTTCCTATTTAATACAAATTCTGTCAAATTCCCTGATGACCATATCCATCAGATATGTCAAATACTCATCAGAAAAAATTACTCAATTTCATCCATAGAGCGTAAGTTTTTCACTGCAATACGTTCAGCGTTCTTACGGTCGCGTTCTGGCATCATCTTTGGCTTATACACTGGCTGAAGATCATCACCGATTACCGCAGAGAGCGGACGACGTTCTAATTGAATTTGGTCTTGCAATAACATCAAGGCTTGAATCAATGCTTCTGGACGTGGTGGGCAACCTGGAACGTACACGTCAACAGGAATGATTTTATCCACACCTTGTACAACAGAATAGATGTCGTACATACCACCAGAGTTTGCACAAGCACCCATTGAAATCACCCATTTAGGCTCAAGCATTTGTTCATACAAACGTTGAATTACAGGTGCCATTTTAACAAAGCAAGTCCCTGCAACGATCATCAAATCTGCCTGACGTGGCGAAGCACGAATAACCTCGGCACCAAAGCGCGACAAATCATGCACACCGGTTAACGTGGTTGCATATTCAACGTAGCAGCAAGATGTACCAAAGTTAAAAGGCCATATTGAGTTTTTACGGCCCCAGTTTACAGCTGTGTGTACCACATCCTCTAAGCGAGTCATGAACACATTTTTATTCACTTCTTCTTCAAGTGGATCTGTCACAATTTGACGATCTTGAAGCGGATATTGTTCAGCTTCTGGATTCGCACGGGTTAAAGTATATTTCATTCCCGAGTTACTCCTTGTTCAGAGACATGGTCGGTGTTTTATCTTTCACACGACCAGAAGATTGAGCTGGAATAGTTCCAGTAGGATCCATCACCAACTCTTCAATTGAATTGAAGCGAGTAATTTCTGCAAGGTCCATATTTGGTGAACCAATTTTAGGTTTAATCCCTGCGATTTTACGTTTATCTGAAGGTGACCAGTTCAATGCACCTGTAGATAATTCATAAATCAAACCAACGAGTAAAACTAAAATAAATACAGCTGCAGCTGAAAACCCAACCCAACCTACTTCACGTACAGATGTCGCCCATGCATATAAATAGAGGGCTTCCAAATCGAATACAACAAAGAAGATTGCAACAAGGTAGAACTTCGCAGACAAGCGGATACGTGCACCACCAGCACTAACCACACCTGATTCAAATTGCTCTTGCTTCGCACGTCCCCATGATTTACCCCCAAGGAGCAAAGGAACGGTGAGCATAAAGACACATAAAAATGTCACGCCGATCACGAAGGCAATGATTGCCCAATCGTATGGAGTAATGGCACTCATGCGGGGATAACTCCTGGCAGGCCTATTATTTAACAAAGAATGTATGTATTGGCCTTGCAAATACACCAAACACAAAATAAATCTGGTCAATTGTACCCGATTGATGTCATCTGTTGCTAGTTAATAGCTCTAAGTCTTTCGGATGATTTTTTAGACAAAAGCCATAATTTTTCCTGATTCACAGCGATACAGCGCTGACTTATCGTTTTATCAAATTTCTATCCCTATTCTTATTAGTTTTTCCGAAGTTTATTTTTTAATCATGAATTAAAAATGACAAATCAGTAGCTTAATCCGATTCAGTCCAAGTAAAAGCTTCGATTTATCCATGCTTTTCTGCGATTTAATTGGCTAATTTCTACAAATATAAGGATTTACCATCTAAAATATTTTGTTACATTCTATGTGGTAAAATAGTCACATTAGATCAATCAAGTAATAAAAATTATCTTATTGTGATAATTTTTAAATATTACAAAGTTATTTATAATTTTTTATACTTTACTATTATCAAAACCAACTTGTTTCAGTGAAATAACCCGCTTTAAACCATCCAGCGCCAAATGCTCAATGCCTACTTTTGACCTACCTTGTGCCCTCTTATGATTTTCTGATTTGAATTTTCAAAATAGTCAGCACTGTCAATCATGTCATTTTTCGCACATACCACAGTCAAGCTCATCTAAACTAGTCCAAGCCAAAGCCATTTGAAAGGTGAGTAACTTATCGCCACTTAAATCAGCAAATTGTATATTTAACACCCAATTGCAGTAAAAGGTGTTCGTTGTCGCAAACTTAGACGAATTGTCTACAGAGCCTATACACATTGAACTACTTTTATGTATATGCTATTCAATATGAACAACTTTAAATCAATAATTTAGGGGTAAAACAAGATGGAATTCAGCAGCAAGCCAAACTATTTTTTATTTGCACAATTACTGATTCGTCATATTGAAAATTACGTCAAAAAACACGCTGATGCACAAAATGCAATTTTTGATCTAAGAGATGTTTATGAGCTTTTCCGCCAAGATCTTGCCGCAACCACGACAAATCTAGAAGGGATTTTAAATATCGCGGATGAATATCGTATTGATACCATTCAAGGTGACCAAAAAATCATTAGCAGTTATAAAATTGACGCTGAACAAAATAGCTTATTGATTGACTTTAATCATGATGCATTACAAGCTTTGCGAGACAGCAAGCCAATCATTGCGCCTGATGCAACGCTTCAACAATAAGATCTTGACTAAGCAACATCCAGACATAAAAAACCACCGAAAATTTTTCGGTGGTTTTTTATTTGAAACCAAGCCTTCAGTCCACAATAGCATTGTTCTTATTCATCCAGTATTCCTCACTACACGAAGTCCAACAGGATCGCTGCCCCATGGTGTCGTGCTCGAAGCTGATGACTTGAACCCAGTATCGCATGCTAGGTTGATGGCATGGATCAGTTCACTAGCGGCAGTATAGACCAACACTACCAATGACCGTTGAAAACGAAGACGCAAAAATAAACCTTGATCATTCGTAGTGACGTCAAAATCTTCTGAAAAACTTGATTTTATACAAGATCATTAATACCTGTGATAATGTCTGCAATTAAATCAATACTGATGGTTAATACGATATCCCAAGATTCACAATCCTCGCCGATCAAAATATAAATCTCGCCATCATCACCTTTTTTCCAATGAACTGGGCTGTTGGCAGATTCTCCTGCCTGTATATAAGCAACAGAATCAGTTGTTATTTTTTTCAATTCTTCCACTTGGTCAATTGAAATATAAATATTAATTTCAATAAATTGGTTGGCAATTTTTATTATAAATGCAGGATTCCCATTAAATGCATGATCAATAGTAATATCAAAATTAGCGTTCACCATTCAAATTCCCTTAATAAATATTATCAATATCAATGCTCAAACTATTCAGTTTGGTCTGCGTAATTATGCTTAGAAGGTCAATAAAGAGTACGTTTTGATGTTCCGATAGATATCGTTATTTTTACATAACGCGAATATCATACAAATGTAATAGTTTACCTGCATTCATTGGTGCACAAAAAACAGCATATAAATCTGATTTAGAATCATCAAACCATAATTGGACATCGATTATATGTTTATTAACACGATCTCCTTTGAGAGAAAAAACCTCTGTATCCCCCAGTACATCGTCAGGGATTTGTGTCATTTTCACAAATCCACTTAAATGCGCAAATTCATTTACAGCAACTCTATATTCATTTGCCGTTGATGGATAGGCCTGTTTATTTTTCACCAATTCCTCATAGTCATCAGAAATCATAAGATTCAATATTTTTATCATTGATTCTTTATATATTGGAAATTCTCTTAGAAAAATATTTTCATTTGTCATTTTCTGATCCCAACTTCTCGCATTGCAGTGGATGGAGTAATTCCAATCTTCTAAAAATATAGATCAAAAGGCATCCAACATTTTTGAGTGAATTTTTGTATTGAAAGTCCCTTCTCCCGTTGGGAGAAGGTTAGGATTAGGGTGGTTTTATCTTAAATAATGACTTTAAAGATGACTGATGAACCAAGTCAAATAGCGCTTAATTGATAATATTTAACAGCATGATTTAACAATTAAGCTTTTTTCTTTTTAAAACGCTCTACAGGCCAAGACATGGTAAATCTTGCACCACCCAAATCTGAGCTTTGATCGACTTCAATCGTCCCGCCAAACCAATACGCAATACGACTAACAATTGAAAGCCCTAAACCATAACCACCCGAAGCACGGGTACGGCTATCATCTAAACGTGCAAATGCCTCAAACACACGTTTACGGTCTTCCTCTGGAATTCCGGGGCCATCATCTTCTACACAGACATAAGCCATATTGGTCTGGTGATTGACACCACCGCTGATATTGACCTGATGATCACAGTAACGTATCGCATTCCCTACTAAGTTTTGTACAACACGATGTAAATAACGACGTTCTGCATCGACAATCACATCAGATGAAAGTGGGTTGAGATGGATAATCTTTTGCGTTTTTAATGCTTCGGTTTCTACCGCAACTTGCTTTAATACATCAATCAATACAATTTTTTCAAAATCTAATGAAGGTGTACCTTGCTCTAATTTCGCATAGGTCATGATTTCATCAATCAGCGTATTTAACGCTTCGATGTCTTTATCAATCATCTCGACTTGTTGCAAACGATATTCATGGTCATCTTCATCTGCCAGCATTTCCATACCAAAACGGATTCGCGCCACAGGTGTACGTAACTCATGTGATACCGCACGCATTAACTCACGTTGTGCTTCAATCAAACGCTGTATATGGTCAGACATGCTGTTATAACTGGTGGCTAGACTTGCCATTTCATCATAACCCTCAACAGGTACACGTTGCGACATATCCCCTGTTCTCATCACATCCAAAGCTTCATTCACCTGTTTCAACTTGCGTTGCATCGGCACAATCAAGCCATACACACCCAAACAGAGTAAGAACATACTCAGCAATGTAATTCCTGCTGCCAATTTGACGGGCATCCAGTTAAACATTGGAACGGGGCCAAGCACCAACACATCTGTAGGTGAGTTGGGTAAAGGTGAAACAATCGAAATGGTGGTACCACGTACAGTTGCACTGTCACGCCATAAAATCACACTTTGATCTGACCTTAAACGACCAATTTGCTCAGAATCGAGATTGAGCTGAGAAATCTTTTCCACACCAACATGATAAGAGAAATGTTGTTGAATTTTCTTAAGATATTCTTGTTCTTGACCGGGGTAATAGACCAAATAATCCAGAATAAATACCGGAAGTGCCTTCATTTGGCGTTCGCCAATTTGATCGACTTTGATATATAAATAGTGTTTAGGGTCATTTCTGATCCCTATAACCAGATAGGCAATCCCTTGTTCTGCATCATAACGCACTACCGCTTTTTGACTTTCTATACGTTTTTCTTCAGTACGAGATAAGTCAACTTTGCGTGCTTCAAGATAATAAATGGGAAGTTCTAATAGATCAGACGCATCTGAAATCCAATCTAGGCGCTGCTGTTCAGTTTGCTGACGTGCCACACCTTCACTGATCACAAATGAAATTCCATCTGTGAGAGACTCACGATATTCCTGCGCACGTTGATAATTAATTATTTGGACAAGTAAATATCCAAACAAGGCAACCAACACAACAAGAATGACTAATCCTGCATAGATGCGCAAAAATATACTGTGTTTAGACACGCAAACTAACCTTCTTTATGCCTGTCCTGTAATGGACAAGCATCTTAGATGACTGACCCATCGTTTATAGACCAGTCTCTTTAACAAACAAATAACCTTTACTACGTACAGTTTTAATACGTTTCGGATTTTCAGGATCATCACCAATTTTTGGACGAATACGTGAAATACGTACATCAATCGAACGGTCTTGACCGTCATATTCAATACCGCGGAGACGTTCAAAGATGTCTTCACGCGATAAGATACGGCCTGCATTCGATGCCAATAACCAGAGTAGATCATATTCAGCACTGGTGAAGTCAACCAACTCACCATTGAGTGTCACTGAACGACCGCCATTGTCGATCACAAGATCGTCAAATTCAATACGTTGTGCAACTTCATCTTCAGGCGCTTTGTCTGTACGACGTAATAATGCACGAATACGCGCAAGCAAGACACGCGGTTGAACAGGTTTAGCAACATAGTCGTCTGCACCCATTTCTAAACCAAGAACTTGGTCCATATCTTCAGTACGTGCAGTCAACATCAAAATCGGTTGATGATAATGTGGACGAACTTCACGACAAACGGTTAAACCATCTGCACCCGGCAACATCACATCCAACACAACCAAGTCTGGTTGTTCAGCAATGATGCGGCGAATCGCACGGTTACCATCTGGCTCTACCCCAACTTCCAATCCATTGCGAATTAAGTATTCCTGAGTTAAGCGAGCTAGGCGCTCGTCATCTTCAACAATCAGAATCTTTGGTAACTTTTCTTCTTGGCTCATCTATTTGCCCCTATATTTGATTTTGGAGTCTGCTACAAATCTCGCAGATTCAACACACTATGTTTTGCAATATACACACGTTTACAATGTAAACAAGACCTCATTCACCAAACTGATACATGAGCGTATCAATTTGTTATATTTTTATTAACTATTGAATTGTAGGCAGTTTTATAAAATCAATACACATCATTTTTAAATTTCTTCAAGACAATCAATAGCTGGACTAATTTTTATACAAAATATTTCATTGTTCATATTCTGTCTCATCAGTTTATCGTTTTTTGAGTTATCCACACACTTATCTATAAGCACTCTGCGGAGTCTTTGCTATGCTATGTGCTTGTCTCATAAGGCATATAACAAAAATGACGCTTTGAGGTAAAAAGATGCAAATAAAAATTTACTTTTCAGGGATAAAATATTCTTGAAATGTCAATATTGATCTACCCTTAAAATTACCGTATCTTGTGTTCTAAATTAAATTAAACCACTAAGTATTGTGTTTAGTCCTCAAACATCGTGACAACAAATTTTGCAGTTTGTCCGATTCAAATGGTCCATAAACATAACAATGATGACAATGGAGCTACGCTGACAATGAACGCCATTACAACCCCTGGTCAACTACAAGTGATTAAACGCACTGGTGATGTTGCCGCTTTTGATGCAGATAAAATCTCTGTAGCAATTGGTAAAGCTTTTTTGGCTGTAGAAGGTCAACAAAGTGCAGATTCAAGCCGTATTCATGATCGCATCACTCAGCTCACAGAGATGGTGATGAATACTTTTAATCGTCGTTTACCTTCTGGCGGAACAATTCACATTGAAGAAATTCAAGACCAAGTTGAATTGGCGCTTATGCGTACAGGCGAACAAAAAGTTGCACGTGCATATGTGATCTATCGTGAACAACGTTCTGATGCACGTAAACAAACCGGTGCTCATCATCACCCAACCTTACAAATCACAGATGCGAACGGTCAGCTTCAGCCTCTAGATTTGGGCAAACTTCAAGCCACGATTGAAAAAGCAAGTGAAGGCTTAGAAGGCATCAATGTTCAAGCCATTGTCGATGAAACAGTTAAAAACTTATATAACGGTGTAAAACAGTCAGACATCTCAACCACGATGATGATGGCGACACGTACCCGTATCGAACAAGAACCAAACTATACTTATGTAACTGCACGCCTATTACGTGATGACTTGGTTGCGACCGGTTTAAAATTCTTAGGTTTAGCCACAGATACCATCGAAGGCGATGCACTCGAAACTTATTTAAACAAAGGTATCGAGCTTGAGCTTCTCTCTCCTGAGCTTTTAAACTTTGACCTTGCGAAATTGGCAGCAGCGATCAAACCAGAACGCTCAAACCAATTTACCTATTTAGGTTTACAGACGTTATTTGACCGTTACTTCATTCATTCAAATGATGTACGTTTCGAACTTCCGCAATTGTTCTTTATGCGTGTTTCAATGGGACTTGCATTAAATGAAGAACAGCGTGAAGACCGTGCAATCGAATTCTATGACTTATTGTCTAGCTTCGATTATATGGCGTCTACACCAACACTGTTTAACTCAGGTACGTTACGTCCACAATTGTCGAGCTGTTACTTAACCACCATTCAAGATGATCTTTATGACATCTATGGTGCGATGCGTGACAATGCCCTTCTTTCTAAATGGGCAGGTGGTTTAGGCAATGACTGGACACCCGTGCGTGCCTTGAACTCATATATCAAAGGTACCAACGGTAAATCACAAGGTGTTGTACCTTTCCTTAAAGTTGCCAACGATACTGCGGTTGCAGTAAACCAAGGTGGTAAACGTAAAGGTGCTGTATGTGCATACCTTGAAACTTGGCACTTGGACATTGAAGAATTCCTAGAGCTTCGTAAAAACACTGGTGATGACCGTCGTCGTACCCACGACATGAACACGGCAAACTGGGTTCCAGATTTGTTTATGCAACGTGTGATTGAAGATGCTGAATGGACATTGTTCACGCCATCTGAAACACCTGATTTGCATGATTTAACTGGCGGTGAATTTGCTGAACGCTATGCTTACTACGAAGGCATTGCAAAAGAAAACAACATGCTGCATAAGAAAATCCGTGCGAAAGACTTATGGCGCAAAATGTTATCAATGTTGTTTGAAACAGGTCATCCTTGGATCACATTCAAAGACGTATGTAACTTACGCTCACCACAACAACACGTAGGTGTAGTGCATTCATCTAACTTATGTACTGAAATCACTTTAAATACCAATAAAGATGAAATCGCAGTATGTAACTTAGGTTCGATCAACCTTGTACAACACGTTCAAGGTGGCGCATTAGACCGTGAAAAATTAGCGCGTACAGTTAAAACTGCTGTTCGTATGCTCGACAACGTAATTGACATCAACTACTACGCAGTTGAACAAGCACGTAATTCAAATATGAAACACCGCCCTGTCGGTATGGGTATCATGGGCTTCCAAGATGCTTTATATGAATTGGGTATGGGTTATGGTTCTGATGCAGCGGTAGATTTTGCTGATGAATCAATGGAAGTGATCAGCTACTACGCGATTCAAACATCAAGCGACCTTGCTGTTGAACGTGGTGTGTATTCAACATTTAAAGGTTCATTGTGGGATCAAGGTATCTTGCCAATCGACTCTTTAGATATCGTTGCAAAATCACGTCCAGAGCGTATGTTTGAAGTTGACCGCACTCAACGTTTGGACTGGAATACATTACGTACTAAAGTTCAAAAAGACGGTATGCGTAACTCAAATGTAATGGCGATTGCACCTACAGCAACCATTTCAAATATTTGTGGCGTTTCACAGTCTATCGAACCGACGTTCCAAAACCTTTATGTAAAATCTAACCTTTCTGGTGAATTTACAGTGATCAACCCGTACTTGGTACGTGCGTTAAAAGATCGTGGTCTTTGGGACTCTGTGATGGTTAACGACTTGAAACACTTCGAGGGTTCAGTACAAAAAATTGCACGTATCCCTGAAGAGTTAAAAGCAATTTTTGCGACTGCATTTGAAGTAGATACACGTTGGATCGTAGATGCTGCATCACGTCGTCAAAAATGGATCGACCAAGCACAGTCATTGAACCTTTATATCGCTGGTGCAAATGGTAAGAAACTAGACATCACTTATAAGATGGCTTGGTTACGTGGTCTTAAAACCACTTATTACCTCCGTGCATTAGGTGCAACCTCTGCGGAAAAATCAACCATTAACACGGGTGCTTTAAACGCAGTAAAAGCAACAACTGTTGCTGCACCAGTGGCTGCGGTTGCTCAAGAAACTAAACCTGAAGCACCTGCTGAAGAAGATGGTTTCGCTCAAGCAGCACCAGTACCACAAGCATGTTCAATCGACAATCCAGATTGTGAAGCTTGTCAGTAAGTAATCCTCCCCAATCCTCAAGGGGAATAAAGTCCCCCCTTTAAAAAAAAGGGGGGTTTAGGGGGATTCAAAAAATCTGAAATTATAAAAGGCGAAGAAATGTTCCATTTAAGTCATAACTATGAGTTAGGCGTAATCGTGCTGATCTTAGCCTTTTTAGTTTTTTACGTGCCTGCGGTCTATGCATTCTTTGCGATCCGTAAGCAGCAAAAGCGTAAGCAAAATAAGTAGTGTGGATATCTGTTCTTTCGAACAAGAACAAAACAACTATCGGCAAAACTTAATTTTGCTTGCACAGAATAAGCGTATAGTAGTGACATCTTCCATTGTGAGATGTCGAACATAGATATTAACAACGAAGAGAGAACAACGATGTCTATCCTAAGTTGGGACGATTTTGAAGATGATGAACAGAAACAAGCTGCACAAGCTCACCAGCCTGCGCCCGTCGAACAGAAAAAAACGACTGATTCGCAAGTGGTATCTGATACAAAGCAGTCATCGCAGAATGTGGCAACTACACAATCCGCTGGAACCTATACAGCAAGATCAACAAATCCAACCGATTCGTTGGCAAGAGCATCTCACGCCTTAGAAAAGTTAGATGTTGCACCTGGCTTAGAAGAGCTTGAAATGGGTGCACAACGTGTACAAGTTGATGATAAAGCCATGATCAACTGTCGCGCTGACTTAAACCAACTTGTACCGTTCAAATACGAGTGGGCTTGGCAAAAGTATCTAGACGGGTGTGCAAACCACTGGATGCCACAAGAAGTCAACATGAACCACGATATCGCACTTTGGAAGTCTGAAAATGGCTTAACCGAAGATGAGCGTACCATCGTGATGCGTTCATTAGGTTTCTTCTCTACTGCGGATTCTTTGGTTGCAAACAACTTGGTGTTGGCGATTTACCGTCACATCACCAACCCTGAATGCCGTCAATACATCTTACGTCAAGCATTTGAAGAAGCGATTCACACCCATGCTTACCAATACTGTATCGAATCTTTAGGTATGGATGAAGGCGAAGTCTTCAACATGTACCGTGAAGTTCCATCAGTTGCTCGTAAAGCGGCTTGGGGCTTGAAATATACTCAGTCTTTATGTGATCCAACCTTCCAAACTGGTACACCAGAAAACGATCAAATCTTACTGCGTAACTTGATCGCATTCTATTGCGTACTTGAAGGGATCTTCTTCTATTGTGGTTTCAGTCAGATCTTGTCTATGGGGCGTCGTAACAAGATGAATGGTGTTGCTGAGCAATTCCAGTACATCTTACGTGATGAGTCTATGCACTTAAACTTTGGTATCGACATGATTAACCAAATCAAGATCGAAAATCCAAACTTGTGGACGGCTGAATTCCAAGAAGAAATCATTCAGATGATTCTTGAAGGCACCATGCTTGAAATCGAATATGCGCGTGACACAATGCCACGTGGTGTATTGGGTATGAACGCAGCGATGATGGAAGAATATTTGAAATTCATCTGTAACCGTCGTTTGGCACAGTTAGGTTTACCTGAGCAGTTTGCTGGTGTAAATAACCCATTCCAGTGGATGTCTGAAATGATGGACTTGCGTAAAGAGAAGAACTTCTTTGAAACGCGTGTAACTGATTATCAAACTGGTGGTGCGTTGAGCTGGTAAGAAGTCACGCCCGTCACGCGACACATAAGGTGTCATTGAAAAAAATCCGATTTAATATCGGATTTTTTTATTGCTCAAAATTCCACCTAAATTAAGCTTTAATTTATTATAGTAATGCTGATTCTAGACAAAATAATGGACACATAGCCCCTCTAAAGCTACTTGACAGTTGTGCTTGGAAACTGACGTGGCCTCGATTTTTAGCCATGCTTGAAATAGATCTAGGCCACAAGTATGCGAAGGTTGCTTTATTAAGACACATGAGATTCAAAAGAGCGTGGGGGCAAAAGAAGATGGGAAGCAAACCCACATAGAGATTGTAAAAATGTTTTTAATAATTATGCTTTACGGACAGCTTTAGAAAAGATTAAAAATTTACTCAAGAACAAACAAGAACATAAAAAATAAAAGAGTTTATATGTACTAGCTCAAACCAGATCTGACAGTTATCGATATTTGATTGAGACTGTCAGGTTAAATTTAAGCTAAATTCTTTTCAACCCACAGATGCACCCCTAAAATAGAACAATAAACAGCCGTTTTTAATACTATTAGCAAAATACCCCCCGATAGGGGTATTTAATTTATTGTTTTTTAGCCAGATATATTCCACTTAGAATTAAAAAAACAATCTGGCAAAGAAGCCAAACTAAAACAGAAAAATTTGAACATTTAACTATTGAATCGTAAATAATTTCTTTATATGACACAGTTTCGATCATGTTTAATAGAGTCAATTCCAACACTAACAGTATAAATATTAATCCAACATAAATGTATTTGTTTTTTATAAAAATCAATATGATTGCTAGTATTATTGATAAAAGACCACACATACCAAGCATGGATGGATCATTCGCCGATACTCCGTTTAGTTCTTTAAAATAGGTAACTGTGTTAACAGCTATATATTCGTAAACACATAAATCTTGACCAAACTTATCAATTGTATATCCAGCTACACCAGATAAAAATAAGAATACTACTGCTAAATATTTAATCATGACTTATAAACTCAATTTTAATGATGGGTCAAACTTCCAAGTTTCAACTTGTCTTTCTGGATCAGCGCGACAAGTTCCTTCACATCCATCGGGAATCGCAATAACATCACCGTTAAGAGCCAATTTTATAGCTTCTTGCCATTTCCATGATCGTGCATATACTGCATTTTCTAATCGTTTTTTTGGAATTTCACCTTTTATCCAACTATTTAGAGCCTTTTCCCCTGCATTATAAAAAACGGTTGATTCTTGCAAGGTAAGCTTTCTACCTAAAATTTTTCCACCACGCACTACATTTTTTGCAACCAAATCCATCGCAACTGTTGCATCTGTACAAATGACAACAAATGTTTCATACAACCAATCAGGATTTCTTTTATCTATATTCATCAATTCAGCAGCTAATCCTAATTGCATTTCGCCAAAACCATAACTATTATGAGGATATACTTCTCCTAGATTTAGATAAAAAGACAAAAGATTTTTCCTAAAAGCCCAAACTCCATGCATTTTTTCTTCAAATACAATAGATGCAACAATTTGCGGATCTATGCCATTATTAGCTCCTGCACTTTTAATTTCATTTCTAAGATAGGCAACCATTCTTAAACCTTCAGGCACTGGATAAGTCGTCGGAATAATTCGATTAGGAACCCTGTGTTCATCTTCTTTTAGGGTTTTATCCTGAAATAATTTTAGATCATATTCTGTTATCAGAGGCTTAGAATTAGCTTCTTTTATATAAGTATGACCGTAAATAACAATTCTAGGATTATATTGTGTCCCAGATGGAAGAAATATTTTAAATGAAACTGTAGTTTTGTCAGGTACTTCTTTGGGATTTAAGTCAAATGAAACCTCTACCCCTAAGCCATTTGCTTGTATAGCAACTTTATTTGTAGTTCCTACTCTTCCAGCACTAGTCACAAAATTAGCAACATAACTAAATTTACTGAAATTTAAAATATTCTTACTTTCTTTAATTTTCAATCTTGCGTAGGCTTTTGTCATTGTTCTTCTTCAGTGTAAGTATATTTATCTAATAAGTGGAAATTAACAATCTCTTGCTGCTCTGTATAAATAGGTTTGGTATAACCTTCTTCATCAGTTACGCCTTCTATAAGCGCACCAGATTCAGTCACTGCAAAGTACGCCTTATTTTTATAAGGAATATTTTCTGCATCAGTTAATTGGACACTTAAATTGAACTTACCATCATTAGGTAAGGGCAAAATAGGAAAATGAGCAACCACCTGTTCACCAGATTTAAAAATATGTTGTCCCGCTTTAACTTCAAATTTTCCAGCCATAATTGCAGTCACTTTAATTATGTTTATGTTATAGTCAGAATATACAAACCTTTAATATAACTTATCAATGACTTTAATTGTTGCAATTAATTTAAACAATTATCTTTTTTTAGCTAGTGACCAGAGATTAACTATTGAATGTGAACCATCAACTGGTCTACCACCTCGTATTCATCATGATGGATATAAAAAAATACGATACTGGAAACATGGCGCTATAGTCACATCAGGTGATGTTATTTTAATGGATCTGTTTTACAAACAGTTAATTCTAAAAGAAAATAAACCCGAATCAGAGCTAGATTTAATTTTAACTTCTAGAATAGCGAGAGTAATGTATCTACAGTTGGGATTTCCTGCTGCTCAAATATATGGCTGTGCTTTTTTCTCGGTTTATACTGAAGGTAAAGTAAAACTCATTCACCTATCCATTAAAGAAGACTCTATTGAATATGAAACTGTTAAACCTATGCACGCACATTTTTCATTATTTGCAGGATTGCCAGATGATCCAATTTACCAGCAATTTGTAAATTACTTAAAAAATGTCCAATCATTTGAATCATTCAAAGATTTTTACAACTATCACATGGAATTATTGAAATACTTTTATAAAAGACAATATTCATTTGATAAATCAATGACCAGTACTTTCGATTTATTTATTCAAAATAAAAAAAATGGAAAAGGCTTTACACAAACAATTAAAAATTTATGAAATCTGTTCTCTTGATGCACTAATAAATAATTACCTCGTTCAACGAAAGTTATGACTCATTCAGATCAAAGCTCACAGTACTGTAGTCGTGATTTTAGAAGACGGCTATTGACAGCTGTATTCAAAGGATAGCCTAGAAATCTAAATACGCTTTCAATTTTAGGGAAAACATCATTATTGAGTTTAATCTGATATATAGCAATGTCAGACTAGACTCAGTTAAATGAAAGTCCAATCAATAAAATAATTAAATCTATTAATTTATGATCTTTTAATTTCGTTCGTTAAAATTAGTGAGAAACAACATAAAATATAGGGACATATCTACAACTAATCCTCCTCAAACAACACTACCCCAACCCATCCAAAAAACACCCCACCAACCTCTCCCGATCATCCACACTGTTTTCACCCTGAAGCTGAACCATTGCCCCATCAATCACAAACAAGAACATATGTGCATCTTGTTTTGAGGCATTTGTATTGCTGGTTAAAAGCAGTTTATAAATTTCATCAATCAGCCAGTTTCTATAATCAACCACGATTTGATAAGCATTGGGATAGCGCTTTTCAATCTCAAAAATAGCCTTAAACGGTAGATGATAAAACCCTTCCAGATTGGCATGTAAAAAGATAATATGCTTAAGCTTTTCATAAACAGTAAAGTCTTTCTTTTTATAAATCAGCGCAAATACTTCTTCTTTCAGCGCATCTTTTTGAAAGGTTAAACTCATTTCAATCAAACGCTCTTTAGAATAGAAGTATTTATAAAACGTGGCTTTGGGAATTCTGGCAGACTCAATAATACGGTTTACCCCAACATGATGAAATCCGTATAGGTTAAAGAGTCTTCGAGAGGTATCGAGTACCCTTAAAGCTCGAAATGAAATATCTAAATTTGACATATATTTTCCCTATAAATATTTTTTGTTTTAATGAGATAAAACCACTCTCGATCTTGTTATAAGCAAAGAAGCATCAAAGGCTTCAAAAGGTAACCAGAGTGGATCTCAAGTTTTATTGTTGATATTTTTTAGGTATAACCAGCCAATGTCTAAAAGCCCAAAGGCTGTTAAACCGTACTAAACGCTAATCTGAAGGTTTACGAATAAAATACATGGCCAACTCCTGAACAATTCAAAATTCTGCCAATGTATAAAAATTATGGTGGCAGAACGAAAGAAGGTTGACAGACTGGTTCGACCCCAGCACACCCGAAGGTGTCCCTCTCCCGCCCTACCGCAACGAGAGGGGACGAGAAGTTTACATGCAAAACTATCCCTCAGATGGAATAATTCTGATGTAGTCGAAAAACGGTCTGTCAAAACCGGCTGGCAATGTAGGCCAGCCAGCAAAGAATAATCGGAGATTTTTCGGGTGTCAATGCTGTATTTTTCTTAAAACATTAAAATTATTATTATTTTTCAATCAATTAAATAATTGATTATGATTGTATTAAACCAGCGTATTTGATCAATTCAACCGATCAACACACCTTATTATTTTTAGTTCTGGCATAAGGCGTAAACCAAAAACCAAACTGGCTTTAAGCAAACTGGCTTTAAGCAACTTCAGTCTGCCCAACATGATGATAAGAACGATTAAAATAAACCAAGCTTTGATCATGTTCACTTTGTTGAATTGCCACAATACGACAAATAAAAATCGTATGTGTTCCAACTTCTTGAATTTGCTCAATCTCACAATCAAAATTCACCAAAGCATCATCTAAAACTGGTGCGCCAGTTTCTAATTCTGTCCAAACACCATGTTTAAATCGTTCTTCTGGGCTTAATTTAGACGAAAACGCTTTAGAAATATGCTGATGATGTGCACTTAAAACATTCACAGTTAAAATTTTATTTTCAACAAAATGCACATGCGAACTCGCCGCTTTATTCATACAGACCAATAATGTCGGAGGCGAATCCGTAACACTACATACGGCAGACGCAGTAAATCCGTAACGACCAGACAAACCTGTCGTGGTAATGACACTGACTGCACTGGTCAACAAAGACATTGCATTTCTAAAGTCTGTTGCTTCAATCATTTCATTGTTCCTAAATTGAACCGTACTTTTTTAGATTTAGCATTACCCTGCTATTCCGTCATGTAGGCACTGCATCTGGATGAGTTTCTCAGTAGAACAGATGTTCTCTAAATTGTGATCAGGGTTTCCCGTTGGGTCTTGGATATCCATTCACCCAAACAGATCACCCTTTTTACACCACAATATCGTTGAATACTAGCGGCTAAGTTCTTTACGAACGATTTCTGCGCCAGCACTTAAGGCATTAAGTTTGCCTCTTGCAACTTCACGAGATAAAGGAGCCATACCACAGTTAGTCGATGGATAAAGCTTATCTGCATCTACAAACTGAAGTGCTTTTCGTAATGTGTTGGCAACTTCTTCTGCTGTCTCAACGGTATTGGTTGCCACATCAATAGCACCAACCATTACTTTCTTACCACGGATCAATTCGATTAAATCCATTGGTACACGAGAGTTTTGGCATTCTAAAGACACAATATCAATTTTAGATTGTTGAAGTTTAGGGAACGCTTCTTCATATTGGCGCCATTCTGAACCTAAAGTCTTTTTCCAATCTGTATTGGCTTTGATGCCGTAGCCATAGCAAATATGCACCGCAGTTTCACATTTAAGCCCTTCCAGCGCTCTTTCTAAAGTCGCAACACCCCAGTCGTTGACTTCATCAAAAAACACATTAAATGCAGGCTCATCAAATTGGATAATATCCACACCTGCAGCTTCTAACTCTTTGGCTTCTTCATTGAGGATTTTGGCAAATTCCCAAGCAAGTTTTTCACGGCTTTTATAATGCGCATCATACAGCGTATCAATCATGGTCATTGGACCAGGTAACGCCCATTTAATCGGCTGATTGGTTTGTTGACGTAAAAACTTGGCATCATCAACAAAAACAGGCTTTTGACGAGACACCGCACCGACAACAGTTGGTACGCTTGCATCATAGCGATTACGAATGCGTACAGTCTCACGTTTCTCAAAATCAACACCGTTGAGATGTTCAATAAACGTGGTAACAAAGTGTTGGCGGGTTTGTTCGCCATCACTGACAATATCGATCCCAGCGTGTTGTTGCTCTTGCAATGACAAGCGTAAAGCATCTTGTTTGCCTTCAATTAATTGCTCATCTTGTAATTTCCAAGGTGACCAAAGTTTTTCAGGCTCGGCAAGCCAAGAAGGTTTTGGCAGGCTGCCAGCAGTTGAAGTCGGTAATAATATTTTCATAATCAATAATCTTGTCTATCTAGGTAAATTAAGCAACGTAATTTGCAGACCACTGCTCAAGGATATGTTTGTATGGCTTGATGAACTGCTCTTCAGTAAATTTGCCTTGCTTAATCGCCAACTGACCACGCTCTTCTCGGTCATACACAATACGAGTAAGTGAATAATCCTGATGTTTTAAACTTGGTTGGTAAGATTTACCTGCCACAGAATTCGCGTTGTAAATCTCAGGTCGGTAAATCTTTTGGAAAGTTTCCATGGTGCTGATAGTCCCGATCAACTCAAGGTTAGTGTAATCACTCAGCAAATCACCACGGAAGTAAAATGCCAAAGGCGCAACACTATTAGGCGGCATAAAATAGCGAACCTGCAAACCCATTTTTCCAAAGTATTCATCTGTTAACGAATATTCATCTTGCAGATATTCAACACCCAATACTGGATGCACATTTGCAGTACGGTGATACACCTTGCTACTTGAAACACTAAGACAAATCACAGGTGACTTTTTAAAGTTTTCTTTATACGCATTTGAATTTACAAATGCGTTGAAAATTTTCCCATGAAGCTCACCATAGTTTTCTGGCAGGCTAAATTGATCTTTATTTTTATTATGTTCTAACAGCAATACACTAAAATCATAATCACGCACATAAGAAGAAAAATTGTTGCCCACAATACCTTCGATACGTTGATTATTTTTGTGATCAACAATATTGGTTTTCAATATTTCAATCGTAGGGAAAGTCTCACCGTTGCCTTCGATATCAATATCAACTGAAATGATTTCTAGCTCAACAGAATAACGATCTGCTTCAGGATTATCCCAATGCGCTAAGGCATTAAAACGATTGTCAATCATCGTTAGGGTATTGCGCAAATTGTCATGGCGGCTCTCACCTCTTGCTAAATTGGCAAAGTTGGTTGTGATACGCGTATTATTAGAGGGATGATAGTTTTCGTCGAAACTAATGCTCTTAATCGTAAATGTAAAATCTTTACTCATGATGATCTGATACCCTAATTTCTGAAATAAACCTGAATTTTTTTCATGCTCTTTCTGAACCATCCAATTTATCTTTGGATCTATCCAGTCAATAGTATTTCCCGTATTTTCTGACTTGTACTTGGTCGCTCAATTCAGAATCAACGATAATCTTATCTATCGTGAAGCGCTTGGTGTAATTTATACCGCAATCCGTACATGAATAAAAATGATATAATTTCACAAAAAAGTGAACCAAATTCATGTTTAGGGGTGAGTATCATGAATAAATGGATTGTGCGGCTACGATGTTTGATCAAAACTCAATAGATGAGTGACCAAAATTGCTGTTAAAAGCGTATATAAACAAACTGATGTGATTGCTAATGTATTGCGCCGTATTGTGTTGGTTGCTATTTGGCTTTTTTCTTGGCTTAGTGAATTGAGAAGAAATGAAGATCAAAAATATTATTTTGATTGATCATTTAACTTTTCTATTGTGAGGCTGTTGGGTAAAAGTCACCTATTCAAAGATTTTAATAACTTAAAATCCGTATATATTTGAAAACAAAATTATTTACACATCCTTCACTAATTTTTTTCATATTTATAGCCTTAAACGATTTCGCTGAGATGTTTATACACCATCCAGTTATATCCAAAATCAACTAAATAACATCGTAATATTTTGGGCAAAACTATAATTTTAAGCATGCAATAATAGAGTCAGTATCATTTTGCAAAGAATGGATTGAAGGTAAAAAAATCTAACAATTCAAACCCACCCAGGATATAAAGTTGATCCACTTCACATTATGCGATTAAAATATGGATAATTTTTTTCTTGAAAATATATAAAAATTTACAATAAAAATGAGTAGCTTAGTCGTTTTCAATCATCACAAAACGAAATATTCCCTATTTATTTTCAGGTTTTTTTATGGTTTTTATAATTAAACAATGTATTCCTCTTAACTTTTCCATTAAAATAAGCCAAATATCTTTTTGTAATTCGTCACCACCCTCTCCTATTGTACCTATTGAGTGGTAACACGAATAAAACATGCCTTTGAAAATTCGCGTGGCTAATAAACTGTAATGACTCAAGCAACTCAGCATCCTATGGAATCCATTTCCAACATCCGTGTATTGGATGAATGGCAAGAAGAAATTCCAGAGGATTTATATATTCCTCCTGCTGCATTCGAAATTCTGCTTGAACATTTCGAAGGACCACTCGACTTTTTAATTTATCTGATTCAAAAAAATGGTTTCGATCTTTTACAGTTAGATATTGCCCCGATTGCAACACAATACTTGTCTTATATGGACGGTATGAAATCGTTAAATATCGAGTTAACCGCTGACTATATGGTAATGGCAGCATTATTGGCAGATTTAAAATCTCGCTTGTTATTGCCAAAACCAAAAACCATTCATATTGAAAAAGATCCAAAACAGGAATTAATCGATCGCTTAGAGACCTATTTACGGATTAAAAAAGCAGCTGAACGTTTAGGCCAGATGCCTGTTTTAGACCGAGATACTTTTACGACCCATGTTGCGATTGGTCATATTCCAAAAGTGTATGAAGGTTATGACGTTGAGATGTTAAAAGATGCCTTGTATTGCATTTTTAACCGCCCTGAACCCATAACCCATAAGATTGAACAAGAACCTGTATTACTTGAAGAACGCATTGCTTATATCGAATATATGATTGAATCTGGAGAAGTTCTCAGTTTCCAAGAATTACTCAAGCCAAACCAAGGTCGAATGGGCATGGTGGTTACATTTATGGCAATCTTGGAGCTGACCCGTCAGCAAAAAGTCCAAATTATTTCTTCTGGTGTTGAGGCCCCGCTTGCAATTCAAGGAGCAACGGCATGACCATTGATCAAAATAATGCCTTTAATGTTGATGAATTACATCACGAAGTTCTGATGCAACTTGAAGCGATTATCTTTGCAAGTGATGCCCCTGTATCGCTTGCTCGCTTAAAAGAAGCATTTCAAAATCAGTATTCTAAACAACAGTTGCAACAGTATTTACAGCAATTGTCTGTGTTACAACATGGTCGTTCAATCGAACTTGTCGAAACAGCTCAAGGTTATCGTTTTCAAGTACGGGCAAAATACCGTAACGTGATTGCGCAAGTTTGGCCAGATCGACCAACTCGATTATCGCCGTCACTGTTAGAAACAGTTGCAGTGATCGCTTATCATCAGCCAGTAACCCGTGCTGATATTGAGCAAATACGAGGGGTTACAAATAATAGTCAAATACTCAGGACTTTGTTTGATTGGAACTGGATTAAAGAATCTGGTTACCGAGAACTCCCAGGTAGACCCGCGTTGTTAGTGACAACGCCACAATTTTTAAATGCTTTTGGTCTAGTGTCTTTAGATCAATTGCCTCCCCTACAGGATGCCAAGGAAGCTTTTATGATTTTGGATGCGCAAGCTGCCAAGTCTTAAATAGGTGCACTGTTGATGATTATTTCTAAGGTTATGCTGTCATGAGTGAAAAATTGCAAAAGGTACTCGCACGAGTGGGTTTGGGCTCTCGCCGTTATATGGAAGAGGTCATTGCCGCCGGTCGTGTAAGTGTCAATGGGCAGGTTGCTCAAGTGGGCGAACGTATTGAACCAGGTGATGAGCTTCGCATCGATGGTCGTAAAGTTCAGTTCCAAATTGAAGACGAAATTCGTCGTCGTGTATTGATTTACTACAAACCTGAAGGTGAAATCTGTTCTCGTAATGATCCAGAATCTCGCCCGACTGTGTTTGATCACTTACCTCCCATTTCCAATGACCGTTGGGTGATGGTGGGTCGTCTAGATATCAACTCAACAGGTTTATTACTTTTTACAAATGATGGTGAACTTGCCAATCGTTTAATGCATCCCTCAAATGAAATCGAACGTGAATATGCAGTTCGAGTCATGGGTGAAGTAACGCCTCAACTCAAAAACAACATGACAAATGGCGTTGTTTTAGATGATGGTCCAGCAAAATTTGAATCTTTCTCTGAAATTGGTGGTGAAGGGATCAATCGCTGGTACCAAGTCGTTGTAAAAGAAGGTCGTAACCGTGAGGTTCGCCGTATTTTTGAATCACAAGGTCTAAAAGTAAGTCGCTTGCTCCGTACTCGTTACGGTACTGTGATTTTGCCTCGTGAACTTCGTACAGGTCGTTGGATGGAACTTGATAAAACTGATATCGATAATTTAACCAAAGCTGTTGAACTTAAACCACGTCAAGGCACAGGTTTATTTGGTATGGCAAAACGTCGTACTGAACGTATGCAAGACAAGCCTATGGCTGCGCGTCACGGTGGATTCCTGCGTCAACAACGTCGTGATAGCGAAGGTGAAGAAGCTCACAACCATCAAAATGATCGTCGTGATGCTCAGCCAAGTGCAAACCAATATGGTCAAAATCGCACTGAAAACCGTACTGACAATCGCAATGAACGCTCAGAAAACCGCTTTAATAAAGCACGTTCTGGTGGCAACAGCTACAACAATGAGCGTGCTGACAACCGTGGTAATAGTTTTAATAGCAACCGTTCTGAAAACCGTTATGGCAATCAACAAAACCGTAATCGTTCAGAAGGCCGTTATAATCCAAACGAGCGTCTAGATCGTTCAGATCGCCAAGAACGTAGTGAACAACCTGAAAAGAAAAAACCGTTTGTTGTGACAAAAGGTTTTAAAAAGTTCTAAGTTCTGAATAGACTTAAAGAGCAAAAGCCACTATTTTTAAATAGTGGCTTTTTTTCGTTTCAACTATGCGCTACATCATGCATTAAGGTTTAAATATATTCCTGTAGGCTATGCCTCAGCTTGTGCTGTAAACAAAACAGTGCAAAATCCTTTAAGCAATATGATCTTAATATGGTAATAACAAGATGAATAAAAAATACCTGATCCTCATTCCCTTATTTCTTATCTGGTTTATTGCGTCTATATCGATAGCATATCAAGGGCTGTTTTATTCAGAGTATCTGATCAATTTTCTTAGAAAGAAACCACAGGATTATGGTTATCCACTTTTTCAGGTTGTCATTTTATGCTCAATTTATGGCCTATGGATGTGGAGCTATGCCTATTTACTTTGCTCAGAAACAGCCATTCGCAGACCATTTCTTAGCTATGCAGTCTGTTCAATCTTACCGATTGTTATTCCAGTCTATGGCGTAATAATACTGATTTACTCACCACCTGATATAATCACTTTTATTCTAATCAGTTGTGCAACCAGCCTATTTCATTTTTTATTATTGCCTATTCTTATGCCTATCTATCGCAAGTATATTTATCCTAAACAAAAAGCATCAGTTTAATCGTTTTATATATCAATAAAATACTCCTTGCGCTACTACAACAGTAGCTCTCCCTGTTAGAAAAAGAGGGAGAGCAACCTGAGACTAAATTAATTAACTTCAGTAATACCCCCCTCCTTTTTCAAAGGTGAGAAGTATCAACTTCGCAAAGAGCAAGATTTGAAATCCTTCACTGACTGGCAGCAACTGAATCCAGCAGCTCTCACATAACAAAAATCTAAATCACCTGTCTGGTTCCTTGTGGAATTGAACTCAATAAGCGTTTGGTATAGTCATGCTGTGGTGACTGGTACAACTCATCCGAATTGGCAATTTCAACGATATCACCATGGTTCATCACCATAATTTGATCCGAAATATATTTCACCACAGACAAATCATGTGAGATAAAAATATAACTTAAGCCAAATTCATCTTGCAGATCTTGAAGTAAGTTCAGGACTTGTGCTTGAACCGATACATCGAGTGCTGAGACGGATTCATCACAGATTAAAATTTCAGGTTTTAAAGTTAAACAGCGTGCGATTGCAATACGTTGACGTTGTCCCCCAGAAAACTCATGCGGATAACGATCAAAGGCTTGCGCAGGTAAGCTCACTCTTTCCAGTAATTCCAAAGCCATTTTTTTACGTTCAGTATCATTTGCGCCAATTTTATGAACTTGCATTGGCTCCATCAAAATTTGCCCCACGGTAAAACGCGGATTAAGTGAGGCATAGGGATTCTGAAAAATAATCTGAATCTTACGTTGATACTGGGCAAACTCTTTTTCAGACATTGCCAAAATATCTTTACCTTGAAATAACGCTTGACCGCCAGAAGCTTGTTGCAAACGCATCAACAATAAACCAATGGTGGTTTTACCTGAACCAGATTCCCCGACGAGCCCTAAAGTCTTACCTTTCGCCAATTGGAAAGATGCCCCTTTGACTGCCTGAAACTCATCTTTGCCAAATAGCCCTTTACGACTAAAAAATGATTTTTTTAAATCACGTACCTCTAAAATAATTTCTTCACCGCCAACAAGGCCTCGCTTGCGCTCCGCAAAATCCACCTCAGGCAAACTCACCGCCTCAGTCACAGGTGCGTCTTGAGCTTGCATAAAATCACTAATAACGGGTAAGCGATATGGACGATGCGAAAGTTGCGGACGGCATAATAATAATGCTTTGGTATAGGCATCTTGTGGCTGTTCTAAAACAGCTTTTGCTAAACCTTGTTCACGAATTTCACCATGACGCATCACAATCACCTCATCAGCAATTTCACTCACCAATGCCAAGTCATGGGTAATAAACAACATCGACATTTGACGGCGCTTACGTAAAGCCTCCAACAAATCCAATATTTGTTTTTGGATGGTGACATCTAATGCGGTGGTCGGTTCATCAGCAATCAGTAATTTGGGTTCACAGGCGATTGCCATAGCAATCATGACCCGTTGTTGTTGACCGCCAGACAGTTGACTGGGGTAAGCATCAATCTTGCTTTCAGGGGATGGAATCCCAACTTCAGTGAGTAATTCCAAAGTGCGTTGTCGTGCTTGTTTACGCCCCATATTTAAATGGATACGCATAATTTCAGCGATTTGATCACCCACTGTAAACACAGGATTAAGTGAAGACATCGGTTCCTGAAAAATCATGGCAATGTCTTTACCACACATTGCACGCATTTGTTTACTGCTTAAACTGAGTAAATCTTTGCCTTCAAAAATAATTTTACTGTTTTCAGCAATACGAGATTGGCCTTTGGGTAATAAACCCATGGTTGCCAATGAAGTTACGGATTTGCCACTGCCAGATTCCCCAACCAAGGCCACAGTAGTATTGGCAGGAATCTGAAACGAAATACCTTTTACGGTTTCAATAAATTGCTTATTTTCACCCTTAAAACTCACACTCAGATTTTCAACACTGAGTAGCACAGGAGGTGTCGCTTGTTGTTCTGACATCTTTAGGCTCCTTATTTTAGTTTAGGGTCTAATGCATCACGCAATGCATCTGTAAACATTGAAAATGCGGTCACAAGCACGGCCATCGCTACTGAAGCTGCCACCAATTGCCACCATTTACCTAAAATCAGCTCACTTTGCGCCTCATTCAACATGCTGCCCCATGACACCACCCCCACAGGTACACCAAAGCCCAAGAAGCTTAAAATCACTTCAGACTTAATAAATGCAACCACCAAAATAGACATCTGAACCAACGCAATATGACTTACATTGGGGAAAATATGCACGAACATCCGTCGGGTATTACTGACACCAATTGCTTTGGCTGCCAGTACATACTCGCGTGAATTATGTTTCATATATTCAGCACGAATTAAACGGAATACTCCAGTCCACCCCGTTAATCCCAAAATTAAAACAATGGAAAGAATGCCCTTTTGTTGCAGTACAGCAGCAATCGCCAACACCAACAATAGATAAGGTATCGAGGTAAAAATGTTATAAAACCAGTTTAGAATATCATCGACCCAACCACCGAAATAACCAGCAATTGCCCCTAAGAATGTGCCGATTACCACGGCCAGCAATGCCGAGATCAAGCCCACAATAATTGAGGTTTCTGCGCCTTTAATGGTTTTTAGTACAACATCCTGTCCCCATTTATCTGCACCGAAAGGCAAGGTTTGTTTGAGTTCACTTTGCTGATCAAGTAAATGCCCACCCAATTGCTGATCAATGGCTTTCATATCTTCTGCAAGCGGATCTTGAATACCGTAGTAGTCAATCGCGCCACCTGAAGCTTGTTCTGTTGCAATTTCAGTATTTAACTCTTTGATCACATCTTTTAAAGGATCAACAGGATTTTCAGGTAAGGCCTCTACAGTTGCGGCTTTTTTTGCAGAATCTTGCGTGTTTTGATCTGCCCCGATAAATGTAGGTGGCGCATAACTCACGGCTACTTCTTTATTCCAATTTGATGCAACCACACCCGTCATGGAGAGTACCAATATGATGAAATAACACAGCAACACCAATAACGATAGCATAGCAATACGATCTGCTTTTAAACGTCGCATCGCCAATCGCCATAAACCAGGAGAAGTCTGTTGTTCTTGGGCGTCTACTTTTTTCGATAAAATTCCGAGCATCATCCCACCTACTTCAACTGTACGCGTGGATCAACCACTTTATAAATCAAATCAGCGATCAGGTTAAAAATCATGGTCGCAGCGGCAACATAGACCGTGATTGCCTTAATCACTGGAAAGTCGCTTCGTTCTACTGCAATAATGACTTCTCGCCCAATCCCCGGAATACCAAAAAATCGCTCAATTAAAAATGCCCCAATCAATAACGCTGGCAGGCTCGACATCACATCGGTAATAATCGGAATAGATGCATTACGCAGTACATGTACGCCTAAGATACGTCCCTCACCCACTCCTTTTGCTCGTGCAGTACGGACATAGTCCTGATTGACTTCATCCAAGACAAAGCTACGGTATAGACGTAAAGTCGGTGCAATACTCACCACCAACATGATTAAGATTGGCAATAGTGCGTATTGCAATAGATTTTCACTGAGACTATCGCTCCAACCTTGTACAGGGAACCATCCCAGCTTATAGGCAAGACCGTACTGAAATACGATGATATAGACCAAAATACTGATCGACATCCCAATGGTACATAACAACATCACCATACGATCCGTCAATGAACCACGTACCGAAGCAACAGCCAAAGCCAGAATGATTGAAATCACGGTTTGTAAAATTGTCAGTGGAATGATGATGGTCAGCGATGGACCTAAACGGGTCAGGATAATGTTTGAAACTGATTCCCCAGTACTCCAGCTATTGCCATAATCAAAAGTCAGGATTTGCTTAATAAAAATCCACAATTGAACGTAATATGGTTGATCTACCCCAAGTTGCTGACGAATATTTTCAATCTGTTCAGGGTTTGCCATTTTTCCAGCAAGGATATAAGCAGGATCTCCGCCCACCCAGTTAAATAGAAAGAAAATCAGCAACACGACTCCCAACATGGTGGGAATCATTTGCCATATACGGCGCGTGATATATGCCAGCATAGTTCTAATTCCTTTTAATCACGTTGACCGGTAATTTCTTGAAAGAATGCCTTGTTATCCGGTTCTCTGCCCAAGAAATCAACCACCAGCTGCTCTGCTTTCTTTTGTCCACCTTGTGACAAAATCGCTTTACGATAACGTGCTCCAACCTCTGGATTATTTAAGTTATCGCCAAAAGCAGAAAGCATGTCTAAGGCCATCACTTCAGACCACATATAGCCATAATAGCCGACTTGGTATCCGCCCATAATATGACCAAATTGTCCTGGGAATTCTGTGGTCGGCACATACCCTAAGGCGGTTTGGTTTTCGAGTTTTTTCCATACATCTAAAGGCTGGGTTTTTAAAGCATCTGCGGTATGCAGTGCCATATCGTATTGTGCGTATAAGGTTTGACGAGAATAGAACAAGCCACGACCATAGTTTTTAACGGCTTTTAATTTACCAATTAATTCATCATCGACACGTGGACAGGCTGGTTTACAATAATCGGCTAAGGTCGACAGCGTTTCTTTACGACGTGCCCATTCTTCATACATCTGTGACGGTGCTTCAACAAAATCTCGCTCGACTGAGGTACCAGATTGCGAGGCGTAACGGGTGTTTGACAAAATTCCATGTAAGGCATGTCCAAACTCATGCACAAAGGTTTCCAGTTCATCACTGTTTAAACCTTTACGGTTAAAGTTGGTGACTAAGGCTGAAATCGGTTTACGCTGGGTCAGGGTACTGCCACCCTTAACGCCCCACACCGCTGCATGACCATACTTTCCTTCACGTGGAAATTTATCGATATATAAACCACCTAAAAGCTGACCTGTTTTCTGATCTGTTACATCGTAATATTCAACTTCATCTTGCCAGACATCAACTTTGGCAGGCTTAAATTCAATCCCATATAGATTTGATGAAATTGCAAATAACCAATCTTGTGATGCTTGGGTCGGAAAATATTCACGCATTTTTTCTTGGTCAATTTTGTACTTTTCTTGACGTAATTTTTCGCTCCAATAGCCCTCACTCCAACGATTAATTTCCGCTTTTTCCACTGGGATATTTAAGCTTTTGGCCTTAAATTCACGCAGTGTTTGCACTTCTTTTTTCTCTAATGGCGCAACCGTACTATGTACTTCATTGAGAAATTTATTGACCGTTTCAGGATTCTTAGCCATACGATTTTTCAATGCCCAATCGGCATAACTGGCTTTACCAAATAATTGTGCAAGTTCATGCCGTAAATCAATCGCTTGTTTAAGTAATACTAAATTCTTTTCAGTACCACGGCGGGTATAAGCAATTTGATAACGTTTACGTGCATCATCACTGTCTGCCAATTCCATAAAAGGACGGTATTCTGGGTAGTCAAAGCCCAATAGATAATTGCCTTTTTCATTTTTCTTTAGATTGGCAATATAACTTTCTGGTAAGCCTTTTAGCTCGGCTGGGGTAAATTCTAATTTATCAGGATTATCTCGAATGTTGCGGGCATATTCTTGTTGAATCTTGGTCAATTCATCTAAAATCACTTTTAAACGTGCTTGTTTTTCTGCGGGAAGTTGTACCCCTGTATCTTCAAAACCATCTAAAATATCTTGGCGATATTTACGGTCAATCTCATCACTTGCTTTGGTTTTTTTAATTTGCTGATAAAGCTTTCCATCTTGATAGACTTCAGTTTGAAACTGACTGATTTTAACTTCGCAATCTTCTGCGGCTTTACGTAAATCTGCGCTTGGGTCAACATTACTGGCTAAATTAATTGGCCCATAAAAATCTTCAAACTCTGCAAAAATTTGATCCCACTTTGCCAATACTGCTCCAGCAGGCGCATTATTTTTGAGTTTAACTTTGGCAAATTCAGCCAACTTGGTTTTAACGTCTGCAATTTTTGCATCACATTGGGCCGGGATATCTTTCGCCTGAAACTTGGGTAAAGTACTGCGTTCAGTTTCTGCAAAGGCCCATTGCCCCATACCCATTGACAACATACAGAGTGTGGTTAATTTAAATCGCTTCATTTTCATTTTCTCCAATCTTTCATTTATTCATTTTCAAATTTCAATCTGTTTATTTTTAAGCTTTTGATAGAGATTATTTTTTCATATCAAAATACATCCATTCCGATGGAATAATCGGATGCTTTTTAAAGCCGATGACACGTGGTTGCGCCAAAGCATTGCGATAACGCGTCGACGCCATTTGTACCGGCATATACACTTCTAATATCCGCGCCATCTTATGATATAAAGCATCACGCTCAGGACCCGGTTTCAATTTTTGGGTTTGTTCATATAAGCGATCATATTCAGGTATTTTCATACATGCACTATTGGTTGCATGGATATTCTTTCCATAAAACAGTTGCATAAAATTATCTGCATCGGGATAGTCGGCAATCCAAGCTGATCCCTTAAACATGGTTTTACATTGTTTTTCAGCTTTTAAACCTTCCGCAAAAGGTAAGGATTTGGTGGTCATTTTGACCTTGATATTGTCTAAAGTCTTTTTCCAAAATTCAGCACTTTGCTGACTACGTGTACTATTTCCATAAACAGTTAATTCAATCAGTAAGGGTTTGCCATTCGGCAAGGTACGCCAGCCATCGGCTGCAACCTTATAATGATAACGATCTAACAGTAAATTGGCCGCTTTGACGGAATAAGGAATACTGGTTTTATAGTTTGGATCATGCCCAATCACCCCATAAGGGATGGGGAATTGTAAGCGTTGTGCATCACCCTTCATCAAAATCTTAATTTGATTATCAGGTGAAAAGGCCATGGCCATGGCACGGCGTAAAGCAATTTTTTCTTTACTCAAACCACCAACAACAGGGTTTTGCATATTCCAGTAATAATAATCAATTGAAGGATCGGCAATACGGGAAAGTTGAATACCTTTTTTGGCAAGTTCGGGTTTAAGCTGACCGTCTTGGATGGCTTGAACACTGAGATCACCATCCAACACAAATAAATCAGTTTCATCTTTACTAAATGATAACCAGCGTGATTGTGATTCTTCCATCACTTGAATATCGACCACACCGATTTGCGGCATTTTTTTGCCTTTCATCGCATCTACAATTTTTTGATCTTCTGGCGTGGATGCTTTGAAATCCCAAACATAACCACGAAAATCTGGATTGGCTTTCAGGATAATCCGTGAGCCAGGTGTCCATTTTGCCAAGACATAGGGACCCGTTCCGACAGGATGGGCCATGGCAAAACCAGACCGATCTCGATAGTGTTCAATCACTTCTCGTGCAACTGCGCCAGCTGGTTGATGTGCCAACAGCATTGGGAAGTTTTGATCCACTTGTTTTAGTTTAATCACCAAGGTATAACGATCTGTGGCCTGAAGCCCTGCAACAGGTAGATCATAATTAAACTTGCCTGTTTTTTTAGCTTGCTCAAGCACTTTGTCCATGCCTAGAATTTTGTCATCAAACAACCAACTATTGGGCGAATGCAAACTTGGGTCTAACAACCGTTTATAAGAAAAAACATAGTCTTGCGCGGTTAATTCACGGGCTTTGCCTTTAAATACAGGATCTTTGGCAAAATAAATTCCTTTTTGAATTTTAAAAGTATAGGTTAAACCATCAGCACTGACTTCAGGCAGGCTCACCGCGGTACGGGGTACTAATTTGGCGGGTGTTGCTAAATAATCGTAGGTATATAAGCCTTCAAATATTGAATTATGCACATGCGCAGAATAAAGATCTTGTGTGCCTGCTGGATCAAAACCCGTTTCTGCAACGGGGAAAACATAACGTAAAACTTTATTTGGATCCGCTGGGCTTTTGGCAAATACATTCATCGTGCCTGTCAGGAGCATACCGCCCAAGAATGCACTGACCCCAATCTGCTTTAACTTTTGCTTTAAATCATCCTTCATCATTTTATTCAACTTCATCTGGTTATTTTTTAACTGGCTGAACATCAAGGTATTGCCAAACGGTATTGATCATTGGATGTGCTTTATAGCCTTGAACTTGTGGTTGCAACAGCCAATTGCGAATACGGGTACTATGAATAATCCAAGGGTTATCTGCCTCTATCTGCCGACTGATTTTTTCATAAAACGGCGTTCGTTGTTGTGGCGGTAAAGTTAACGCTTGCTGATACAGTGCATCATAAGCTTTGGATTGATAGCAACTTAAATTTCCTTTGCCTGAGTTCGGACCGTAAAGCAACTGAGCAAAATTTTCTCCTTCAGGAAAATCAGCAATCCATGCCCCACCCCAAATCATATGTTTACACTGCATGGCCTCTTTTAAATTATCGGCAAAATTACTGACCTTAAACTCAACTCGCACCCCAATAGCATCTAAGTTTTTCTTCCATAACTCAGAATGAATGACTGAGCTTGAGCTATTTTCAGTATTATATTTCAGCGTAAACGGCTGCCCGTTGGGTAAAGTTCGATAACCATCTTTGCCTTTCTTATAACCAAATCGATCCAGTAATTTATTGGCCAATAACGGGTTATAGGCAACACTACTTCTATATTGAGCATTGTGCCCTTGCACCCCATCTGGTACCAACATTTCAGCTCTAACCGCTTGACCTTTATAAAGTTGCTTAATCGCTTCCTGTTGGTTATATGCCAATGTAATGGCACGGCGTAGTGCTATTTTGTCTAGACTATAACCACCCACAATCGGATCTTTCATATTGAACATGGTATAGGTGATTTCAGGGTCTTTATTGGGAAAATGTTGAATGCCCTGTTGTTTAAGTTCTGGTTTTAATTGTGTGCCGTTTAAAGCCTGTGGAACCGCATTTGAGGTTAATTTGTCAAAATCCAATTGGCCTGACTTAAATGCCAACCACCTTGACTGTTCTTCCTCAATAATACTCACGACAACCTTACCGACTTGGGGCATTTTTTTGCCCGACATCTCTTTGACAAGTTGGTTATCCCATGCCGTTCCTGTCGATTTATAATTCCAAATAAAGCCACGATAGTCAGGGTTTGCCACCAGCTCAATTTTACTGCGCGGCACGTATTTACTCAGTTGATAAGCACCTGTACCTACAGGATGCTGCCCGATACGATCACCATAAAACTCAACAACTTCACGCGCTGTTCCGCTAAAAGTGACATAGGCCAAAATATAAGGAAAATTATAATCTGCACGGGTTAAGGTGAATTGTAGGGTGTATTTGTCTAAAGCTTTAAGCCCTGAAATAGGCGCATCGTAATTAAACTTGCCTATCTTTTTCGCATTGGCAACCACTTGCTCTAAGCCTTGAATTTTGCCATCAATAAAAGAATAGGTAGGCGAATGGTTTTTCGGATCACTCACACGTTGAATCGAATAAATATAATCTTGAGCAGTCAATTCACGTCGTTTGCCTTTGAACGCAGGATCATCGGTAAAATAAATGCCAGGCTGAATTTTAAAAGTATAGACCTTGCCCTCTTGTTCTATTTTTGGCAATGCTTGTGCCGTATTGGGCACCAATACCACGGGACGAGCCAGATAATCATATTTGAGTAAGGGTTCAAATATCGCCTCTGCAATATTTCCACTGTAGAAATTATAGGTTTTCACCATATCAAAACCATCATCTGGTGCTTCAAAAGCCAAATTCAGGATTTTATTTGGTTGTGCAGGCGTTTTCGCAATCGCCATTTCCCCACAACCCATTGCACCGACCAACAACGCAAATTGTAAAAGCTTGGATTCCAAATTCACACCTATGTATTTTTATTCATCAAATTATTTAAACAGAATACTGGCAGCACCATCATCCTGTCGATTGCTGCTTTGGTGCCGAACCAGAACGTTAAATTAACAATAGTGAAAAATTGAACGATATAACAGTATTAAATACAAAGCGAATATCATGCCACTACACTTACCCCTTCTAAATTTTGTTTATTTTTACCGTAATAAAATTACATTTATTCAATAATTATCTGTGATTGACATCCTATCGTCATCTTTAGTATCAATCTAAATATTAAATTTAGATATCGTTTATCAGAACTACTCATAATGCACAGTTTAAGTACACACACGTTCCAAAATTGATCACTTATTTTATCAAACACTATAAATAACAAATTAATCATTTGATTTAAAATAATTAATAGCAAAAATAAAGCCATAATTAATAGTTATACCACTCATTAAATATAGTTAAACTCTTTAATTAACAAATAAATATAAAGAAAAACTAAAACCTTTTGAGTGTTTTTTAACCACATCTTCATATTGTATTAACATTAATCAGGTCTATTTCCAAACTTATTTTTCTACTATCAAGTCACGGATGAATAAGGAGATTAAACACTAGTCACGTAAATTCTTATCATTTTTTTGTATATTTTTAAAACATATAATTAGATAGTTGGCACTTGAATTGCTAGAAAGCAATGCAGCAATATCGCTAAGTACAAAAAAAAATGGATGTCTGAAAATATGAAAGTAAACAAAAATGTTTGCACTTTGGGATCGCAAACGATGGGGAAAACGTTACTAAAATTAAGTACGCTTAGTCTAAGTATGATGTGCCTATCGCTAGCGCATGCAGCAGAAACTGAAGAAACAAAACAACCAACAAAAGTAGCCAAAGTCACCGTTACAGGGTCTTCAATTAAAGGGGTTGCAGCTCAAAGTGCTTCACCCATTACGATTATTAAAGGTGAAGATTTAGCCAAACAAGGGGTAACCACTGTCGAAGAAGCCTTGACCAAAGTCAGTTCAAACCAAGCTGGTTTTTCTACCTCTCAAAACATCGGGCGAAGTAATACCGAGGGTTCATCAGCCAATTTACGTGGTTTAGGAACAAATAAAACACTGGTCTTATTGAATGGTCGTCGTTTAGCTTATAGTCCGTTTAGTACATCAACCACCAACCTTAATATTATTCCAATGGCAATGGTTGAACGTATCGAAGTCCTTCGTGATGGTGCATCTGCGGTTTATGGTGCAGATGCAATTGGTGGTGTGGTCAATTTTATTACCAAAAAATCCTTTGAAGGCCTCAACATCAGTGTGGGTGCAACTCAGCCCGAAGCCAGTGGTGGTGATAAACAAGATATTTCCATCTTTGGGGGCTATGGTGATCTGGATGAACAAGGCTTTAACGTTTACGGTGTAGTCGATTATCGCAAAACCAACAATATTATGGCAAAAGACCGCAAGATCAGTCGCCGTGGTGGTGTGATCCCTGAACTCGGTCTAGATGCCAGTTCAATAAATGGATTCCCTGCAAATTTTCTTGATCCAAAAAATAATATTTTGGCAAATCCATATGGCAATACAAATTGTAATAACACGCCTAATGTCGTTGCAGATGGCGGATTATGTTATCTCAATACCCAAGCATTAATTGGGATTACCCCAGAAGTTGAAACAATTTCAGCGCTTGGTCGTGGAACCTTTAAACTTTCAGATAAATTTAATCTGATTGGAGAATATATCTTCTCGCGCAATGAGGTCACCACTTCAGTTGCACCCGATGTATATAGCCGTTCGGTCACCCTACCCTCGACAAGTCAATATTATCCTGGCAAAGGCATTGTCCCTGCAGTGAATGGACTCAGCGATGGAGATTTACAACTCTATCTGCGTTCACAAGGTGGAAATCGCTCAGGTAAAACAATCAATGATTCACATCGTGCATTTGCAGGAATTGAAGGTGAAGCCTATGGTTGGGATATCAATGCCGGTTTAACCTATGCAAAAAGTGAAGCAACAGATAGCTTTAATGCGGGTTATCTCAATCAAAGTAAGGTTCAGGCCGCTTTAAATAATGGTTCACTCAATCCATTTGGCCCTTCAGCCGATGCTAATATTTGGAAATCCTTTGAGGTTAAAGGAGATACCAATAAAGCCAGCTTAGACTCAACCTCATTTGATGTCACCGTATCTCGTCCAATCTATACACTACCCGCAGGTGAGGTTGGATTTGCCTTAGGCGGAAGTTTTACCAAACAAAATTGGGATCAAAAAATTAATGCTGAGATCGTCAGACAAGTACCTGGTAGTGGTACAGATCCAGATAAACCTGTGAGTAAAGGTGATCGAGATATCTCTGCGGTATTCACTGAATTACATATCCCGATTTTAGCCAATTTAGAAGCGCAACTTGCAGCACGCTATGATGACTATAGTGACTTTGGCGATACCTTCAATCCAAAAGTCGCTTTACGTTGGGAACCGTTAAAGCAATTGATGTTCCGCACCTCATACAGTACAGGTTTCCGTGCACCAAGCTTATACGAAATCAACTCACCACAGAGCCAAACCTACACTGGTCCAAAATACAATGACCCGGTACTCTGCCCAGATGGCGCCCCAACTGCACCACAATACCAAACAGAATGTAAAGTTCAATTTAAACGTATGCAAGGCGGAAATCCCGACTTAAAAGCTGAAGAGTCAACATCTTATACTGCTGGGCTTGTGTTTGAACCGATCAAAAATCTGGTATTTACAGCAGATTACTACAACATCAAAGTGGATAATTTGATCGATACGATTTCCGATTCAATTATTTTTGCTGACCCAAACAAATATTCAAGTTTATTTGTCCGTGATGCAGATGGACGGATCAAATATGTGAGTACCACTTTGATCAATATGGGTGGAATTAAAACTCAAGGGGTTGATTTAAGTTTGAACTATCTCACACCTGTGACTAAAACAGGGCGTTTTGGTTTTGGTATTGATGGGACCTATGTCATTAAATATGACAAACAAGAAGAGAAAGACGGTGAATGGATCAGCCGTGCAGGTAGCTATTATAACCAACAAGTCTATTCACGCTGGAAACATGTTGCCAATGTCAATTGGAGTTACGACAACTGGAAAATGATCTTTGAGCAACAGTTTAGTCGTGGTTATAAAGACTCAAATTCTATTGGTGAAGCCAAATATGACAACCATCGTGTCAGTGATTACATCCTGTATAACATTGCGGGCACTTATAGTGGATTCAAGAACTTAGAACTTACTGGTGGGATCAAAAATATCTTTGACCAAGATCCGCCTGCATCCAACGTGAAGGATAATTTCCAATATGGTTATGACTCCAGTTATGCAGACCCAACCGGTCGCGCATATTACGTCAGAGCAACTTACAAATTCTAATTAGGCATTTCGCAAACATGGTCTAGATCTAATCTAGTCACGGTGTTTGCGAAATTGATTCATTCACTTAGCCAAACAAAAGAATTGAACAGAATTTTTTTATCGTCTCTCTTTTACTATTTATTGTTTGTCTCTCATTTCAGGAGTAGCAATGGGCAAGAATTTTTCAGAATTAGAAAATAATTCTTCCAAACGCCTGATCGGGATTGGAGCAGTCATCTTACTGCATCTAATCATTCTCTATGGCTTGATTACAGGTTTATCCAAGACAGTTGAAAAACCAGCGGATGAACCTGTTGAATTACTGATTATTCAGGACAAAAAACCTGAACCAGAAAAACCTAAACCCATTGAAAAGCCACCAGAACTACCAAAGTTGGTGGAGAAAGTGTTGAAAACACCAGATCCAAAGCCGACTGAAAAACCAATGGAAAAACCGACACCAACACCAAAGCAGACGGCTACACCTACACCCACAGCAACGCCAAAAACCTCAGAGAGTCCTGAGCCAACACCGACGCCAAAACCTGAAACGACGCCAAAACCTGAACCAGCAAAACCCAAACCAGCAGGTGAAACACGCGGTGTATCGAGTGGAGAAGCGGGTTGTAAAACACCTGATTACCCACGTGAATCTTTACAAAACGAAGAGCAAGGTGAGGTTCTTATTTCGGTATTTGTGGGTAGTGATGGAAAGGTTAAAGAAGCCAAAGTAAAAAAATCGAGTGGGAGTAAAAGCTTAGACAAAGCTGCCTCGAAAGCTTTTAGCTTATGTAAGTTTAAACCTGCTTTAAAGAATGGTGAACCTCAAGATTCTTGGTATGACATACCTTATGAATTTGTACTGAATTAATCAATTAAATAAAAATTTGGAGATAAATGATGAATAAAACGCTGAAATCTATACGACTATTTGCTTCTGTTGGGATTTTAACTGTAAGCACCCTACTGCCTGTATCTAGTGTATTTGCAGAAGAAACCACTGCAACGCCTGCGACTGTAACGACGACCAATACAGCAACCAGTGAAACACATACACCACCACCTAAACCAGCAACAACACAAGCTGTTCACAACCCTTACGGTTTAGAAGCACTATGGCGCGAAGGTGATATTGTGGCTAAATCAACCTTATTTATCTTGGTCCTGATGTCGATTGGAACGTGGTACATCATGGTGACCAAGTTTATTCAGCAGGCAAAAATTAAGCGTCAAGGTAAAGAAGTTGAAGCCAAATTCTGGGATGCTGCATCAATTGACGGCGCTGCGGGAACGCTAGGCGAAGCAAGTGCTTATCGTTTTATTGCTGAAAAAGGCATTAACTCAACCAAAAAACATGGCGGAAACCTACTTGAGCGTATCGACTTTAATACTTGGGTCACAATGTCGATTCAACGTGCAATTGATAAAATTCAAAGTCATTTAAGTGGTGGTTTAGCATTTCTTGCAACCGTCGGTTCTACCGCACCATTCGTTGGTTTGTTCGGTACAGTTTGGGGAATCTATCATGCACTTACTGCAATTGGCATTTCGGGTCAGGCCTCTATTGATAAAGTTGCTGGACCTGTCGGCGAAGCACTGATCATGACTGCAATCGGTCTTGCTGTAGCCGTGCCTGCGGTACTTGGTTATAACTGGCTCACCCGCCGTAATAAAGCAGTATTGGATAATGTACGTACTTTTGGTTCTGACTTACATACTGTTTTACTCAGTGGTGAGATCAAAAACAGTGGTGATGCGAAATAAATGAGGTATCTATTATGAGCATGACAGTCAATTCAGGCAGTGACGAAGATGATGTAATTTCAGCGATTAATACCACACCTTTGGTGGATATTATGCTGGTTCTGCTGATTATATTTTTAATCACCGTCCCCGTTGCAATTCACACGGTTCCAGTCAAGTTGCCTGAGGAAAAAAATACACCTTATGTCACTAAGCCAATTAATGTGCAAATCGCCGTCAATAAAGCGGGAGATATTTTTTGGAACGAAAAGTATATCGCAGATAAAAATACACTGATCAATCGTTTAGAGGCTGAGGCAGCAAAACGCCCACAGCCAGAGGTACATATTCGTGGTGATCAAGTGACAAAATTTGAAGCGATTGATGAAGTCATTAGTGCTACTAAGCAAGCAGGTATCGGCAAAATCGCTTTTGTCACGACACCTGTTGCCGCACCATAATCGGGAGAAGGAACAGTTTATGGGTATGAATGTAGGTGCCAATAAAGACGATGATGATGTGATGTTAGATGTCAATATGACGCCACTTATTGATGTGATGTTGGTGTTGTTGATTATGTTTATTATCACCATCCCAATTCCAAATAATGCGATCAATATTGACTTGCCCAATGGCGCACCACCACCTACCAATGAGAAGCCACCTGAGCCAGTCACCTTACGTATTGACCCTCAAGGTAAAATCTTTTGGAATGATCAAGCTGTTGAAAATAAACAAGCGCTAGAAGTTTTATTTGCGGGTGTTGCACAGAAATCAGATCAAGATCCGATTAAAGTGCAGCCCGATAAACTGACTGAATATAAGGATGTGGCAATGGTGATGGCAGCCGCGCAACGATTAAATGTTAAAAAAATCGGAATTGCAGCAAGCCAATAATATTTAAGGGATGAACAAAGCTGCACAGTGCAATCGACTTGCAGCTTTGAGTCCTTGATATGCAATCTTTCGGGACGATTTATTCATAGTGCAACATTATAAAGAACACAACACTCGATATATTTGGCATTCACTCACACTTAAAAAAGCCAGCATCTGCTGGCTGATCATCGACATAGAATCAATTAGGTGATTTTAAATGCCAAAGAAATGGCTTGATCTTGTTGTTCAGGATCAGGCCATTTTTGTGAAACAGATTTTAACTTAGTATAGAAACGAGCGGCATCTGGACCATATAAATGCGACTCACCAAATTTTGAACGTCGCAAACCACCAAAGTTAAAATAACTCACTGGGAGTGGTACAGGCACATTAACACCAATCATGCCCGACTCAACTTCCATAAAGAAGCGATGTGCTGACTTTCCATCACGGGTAAAAATCACCGAACCATTGCCATATTCATGGCTATTGGTCACAGCAATTGCCTCATCTAAACTATTGACGCGTAAAATTCCTCGCGCTGGGCCAAAAACCTCTTGTTGATAAAAATCCATATCCATAGATAAATAATCAAATAAAGTTGGTCCGATATAATAGCCATTGGCATACTCTGGATGTTTAAAATCACGACCATCCACCACCAACTCAGCACCATCTGCAATACATTGATCAATTGCCTTTAAAACAGATTGTTGCGATTGCGCACTAATCACCGCACCAAAATCTGCAGTCGGATCATTGTATGCGCCAACTTTCAATGCTTTGATTTTTTCTACGATACGTTGGCGTAAGTGATCTGCCGTTTCAGCACCTACGGGAATCAACAATGATACCGCCATACAACGCTGACTGGCTGAACCAAAACCTGCTGAAACAAAGGCATTTGCAGCCGCTTCAAGATCGGCATCAGGCATTACCACCATGTGATTTTTCCCGCCTGTAAATGCTGCAACACGTTTGTTATGTGAGGTGCCTTTTTGGTAAACATATTCACCAATCTGTGTAGAACCCACAAAGCTCACAGCTGCGATTTCAGGATGTTCAAGTAATGCATCGACTGCTGTTTTATCCCCTTGTACAACATTAAATACATCGTCTGGAAGACCCGCTTCTTTCCATAACTCTGCAAAAAATAATGCAGCCGAAGGCACTTTTTCAGACGGTTTCCAAACTATTGAATTCCCCACAGAAACAGCCATGGCCATCATGACAGCAGGAATCATGATGGGAAAATTAAACGGGGTAATACAGCCCACCACACCCACAGGAACCCGTACAGAAAACACATCGATGTCGCCAGCAACATTACGTGCATATTCACCCTTTGTAATCTGCGGTGCATTACAGGCAAATTCAATTCCTTCAATCGCACGGCCAATTTCACCGATTGCATCGGCAATGGTTTTGCCATGTTCACGACCAATGATTTCTGCTAATTCAGCTGTTTTGGCAATCATTAATTCACGTAATTTAAACAGAACTTGCAAGCGTGTAGCATGTGAAGCTTTTGCCCATTTTTTTGCATTTGCTGATGTCGCGGCTTTCACGGCAGTATCAATCACGGTTGCATCGCCATAAGCACAACGCGCAATTTCTTCACCTGTAGAGGGATTAAATACTGGGCCTGAATGTTGAGTTTCTGTGATATGACGGCCTGAAATATAATGTCCGATCAAAGTGTTCATCCTGATTTTTCCTTCACGCTGATACTGAAACTAAATTAAAAATGCTACTGAAGTCGGTCTTTCCATGACCGTTTTGGCGAGAAAGCCCCATATTCCCAAGACTGATAAAGGAAATATTCATATTCATTCCTGAAAATTAAGCGTGGTAAATTGAATGATTGATTGTAATGCTGTGCTTTGAATCACTGCTTTTCATTAAACAGACAATTTGCTTTTCACTGATTTACGTTGTCTCGCGGGGCTAAGATCATCACGCTTCATAAAGAAGCTACAGAAGATTGCGAAAATCGCCATGCTCATGATGTAGGTAATAATCAAATGCGGGCTACCATTACCAATACTCAGTAGTTTGGTGGCGATCAATGGTGCGAGTCCACCGCCTAATACACCTGCGAATTGAACTGAAATCGAGATGCCACTGTAGCGAATTTCGGCAGGAAACTGTCGAGCAAATAACTGAGACTGTGGCGCATACATGATCGGAAACACTACGCCGATTGCTAAAACAATTGCGGTCCATACCAAGACTGGGTCCTTGGTATCCAACATGCTAAAGAATGGATAGCAATACAATGCAAGGACCACTAGACCAAACATAAACATATTACGCTGCCCAACTTTGTCGGATAGATGTCCACACAATGGTGTCATCACCATGATTAAGCCTGCACCACAAATCGTTGCAAACAAAATGTCTTGGCGAGGAATACCCAACTTGGTTGTGGTATAGGCTAAGGCAAAAGTTGAAGCAATATAGAACCATGCATTTTCAGCAGCACGGGCAAAGATAATCGTGAGTAATTCGCGCGGATGATTTTTAAAGACCTGCATTGCTGGAACTTTAACTTCTTGTGCTTGTTGTTTTACTTTTTCAAAATCGGGTGACTCAGGCACTTTGACACGGATATACCAACCCACACCTAATAATAAAATGCTGGCAAGGAAAGGCAGACGCCAGCCCCAACTAAATAAACTTGCTTCGGGTAAAAGTGAAACCAAACCCAATGCGATAGAGGCCAACATTAAACCACCACCAGCACTTGCTTGAGGTAAACTTCCCCAAAAGCCTTTACCGCCTTCAGGAGCATGCTCTACAGCCATCAACACGGCACCACCCCACTCGCCGCCCATTGCCATACCTTGAATAAAACGCAAAATCACCAGAAAAAATGTCGCCCAATATCCAATACTTTCGTAGGTTGGCAATAGGCCAATTAAAACGGTAGGAATCCCCATCATAATCAGCGTGGTTAGCAGCATGGTTTTCCGACCAATTTTGTCCCCAAAATGACCAAAGATAATGCCTCCCAACGGACGTCCAATAAAGCCAACAGCGTATGTGGCAAACGCGGCCAATACACCTGTTAATGGATCAAGATTGGGGAAAAACAGTTTATTGAAAATTAATGCTGCGGCTGCACCGTAAATAAAAAAGTCGTACCACTCGATTGTCGTTCCGACCATGCTGGAGATACCCGCCAGACGGTGTGAAGACTTTTTCGGTTGTTGAGGACCTGATCCTTGTATATGCTCCATCGCTACCTCGCCCAATTCTTAGTATTGTCATCCATTCACCACCTTAGAGATAATCCATCCTGATTATATTTATTAAGGTGATCTAATTCTTTTTACACAAATAACTTAAAATAAGAAGCCAAGATTAATATTGATTTATCCTGATAAAAAATTCTAAATAACATGAGTGCTTCTCATCATCAATGTGAATCAATTGCTTTTTTCAGTCAACACCCTTAATTACTTAAGTAGTTTTTAAAATTCAATAAATAAATTAAATACAATTACTTATGAAAAAACATACCAATATAGACTAAAGTTAAATATAAAAAATGTGATCCATTACAAACTATTCAAAATGCTAAGTTTATATGTATAACAACACAAAAATAATCTATTTAATTTTCATCATATTATAAAAAATCAACGATCGAATACTTGTTATTTCTCGCTATCACGTTATATTCATTATTATACTAAGTAAGGATGCTTATTATGAACTATAATAAAATCGCATTTGATTTTAGCCCTGCACCGATTGTTGTATTAAGTTATCGACACATGATGGAAATGAATGCTGCATTTGCCAATCTATTTGGCTATGAGCGTGGTGAATTAATTGAGCAATCCATAGTCAAAATTTTTCCTAGCCTTGAAGATTATGAAAAGGTCGGGAATGATGCATTGCAAAGCTTATTGTTAAAAAAAAGCCATTACTATTCTGATCAGCGCTTTATGCAGCATAAAAATGGCGAAATCTTTTGGACACATACCCATGGGCAAACCTTAACACCTGAAGATCCCTTTAAATTGATGGTCTGGCATTTTGAACGTAAAGATCAGGTGCTGTCTTCTAAGCAAAAATTGACCAAACGTGAATCAGAAATTACCCAATTGATTGTCAATGGATTTACCTGTAAAGAAATTGCACGAAAATTAGAGCTGTCGCATCGGACCATAGAAGTACATAAAGCAAATTTAATGAAAAAGTTGGGCGTTCGCTCCAAAGCAGAACTAACCTCAAAAATTATTATTCGAGAAAAATGATATAGACAAAAAAATGATCACAGTTGAATTGCTGTGATCATTGATGAACCTCAAAAAAATTAAGCTTTTTTCACAAATTCTGACTTTAACTTCATGGGACCAATACCATCAATTTTACAATCAATATCATGCCCATCATTACTGTCTACCAGTAAACGAATACTTTTGACTTTGGTTCCTACCTTAACTACTGCAGAAGAACCTTTAATTTTTAAGTATTTAATCACTGTCACTGAATCGCCATCTGCCAAGATATTGCCAACAGCATCTTTAATCGTCACGCTGTCATCTGCTGTTACTTGCTCGCCATCTTTCCATTCATAACTACATTCTGGGCAAATCAATAAATCGCTATCTTGATAGGTATATTCTGAATTACATTTTGGACAATGTGGCAAAGACATAATAAGCTCAACTTCGGTTCAAATCACAATCATAGCATTTTAAGATTTTTCATCAACTTAAAAACCATAATAAATATAAGGAATAATTTAAAATCAACCGCGATCAATAAAACTAGGCTTTATGATTTAGAACATCCAACAAAACACTGACATGATTTCGCCCTTGATTTTTGGCCGCCGTTAATAAGGTTATAGGACCTTGTGCTATAAGTTTCCGCAGCTCTTCTAATTGTACTGTAACCTGTGATAATTCAACGCGATAACGTTGTTGAAACTCATCCCAACGGTTTTCGCTATCCTCGTGATACCATTTTCTGAGTTCATTGGACGGGGTAATTTCTTTCGGCCATAAGTCAATCTTAGCATCATCTTTTTTAATACCACGTGGCCACAAACGATCAACCAAAATTCGTTGACCATCTGTTTCTGAAACCGCATCATAAATTCGTTTGCTATAAATCGTCATTGTTATTCCGAACCGAAGTTATTCTAAAATTATTCCAAATGATGAGAAATATGGTTGTGTAAAGTGACAATGTGGGAATAAAAACACATTGTCCCCCATCACAGCTTAGCCTGCAAACATAGGCGAGGCTTGGTGCTTACTCAGGCAATCAATGATTGAATTGTATTGCCCGTTTAATGGATGATAGATGAATGATATAAATACCAAAGCAGATCTATAGCGATAGTTTATAGGTCACTCACGCGAGTTTATTGATCTGGAATTGTTGGATTGACCAAGAGACCAAGTAATTGCAAAGACTCTTGCCATCCCAAATAACAAGCCTCAACAGGAATCACTTTCGGGATACCTGACTGGGTAATATTGACTTCCGTTCCGACAAGCACACCTTTTATTTCAATGATTACTTCAATTTCGCCAGCGAGCTCAGGATTATCAAATCGATCAAAATATCGTATGCGTTGGTTGGGAATCAGCTCCGCATAAGTTCCACCAAATGAATGGATTGTACCTGTAGAGAAATTGGTAAATGACATTCGATAAGAACCACCAACCGTAGCATCCATTTGATGAAGTTTTGCTGTAAAACCATGCGGAGGCATCCACTTTACAATTGCATCTGGGTCTAAGAAAGCTTTATAGACTCGCTCTGGTGGTGCACTAAAAACGCGATGCAACTTTACCGTATTACTCATACTCATATCCTTGACTATTATTGTTGTTGACAAGCAAGTTTAGCGCTGTACAAAGCTTTCATTTGTATGGTTTGAGTAGTCTGAAACTTAAAAAAAAGCATATCAACAAGGATATGCTTTTAAAACAATATGCGTCGTCTAAAGACCATTATTCTTCATCGTCTTCATCATCAAATATATAGGTTGTACATCCCCAACCATCATATTCACCTTCAAACTGCTCAGCAATTTTACTAAACCATTGCTCTAAATCAACAACATCTTCGTAGTCTGGAATCAGATGAACATAAACCGTAATCACCCATTCATTAGGCTGCACTTCTTCATCCAAATACAGCGAAATTTTTTGCTCTTCGTGTAAAAGATAGATTGCACATTTTTCAGCAAGTTCTTGTGTTTTAAAATACACAGAAAACTCGATTTCATGTACCTCTTCTAAATCATCACCATCTTCGTGCATTTGCCAAAGTAGATTACCGTTATCATCTTCTGGGAATTTTTCAAAATCACGAGTCATGGCCAAGCCCTCTTTTAAGGTTATAAATATTATGACTTTTACAATAGCAAAGTTTTATGACAGTTTTAAAATATTGCCTATTCGCACACAAATTACTACTTTTATTTGGCATCAATTTGTAATAAAAATTGAATTAATTCTATGATTAGGGTCTGTTGTTGATCAATATTCATTGATGATTAAACCAATAATGAAAGGTGCATGATGCCAAACTTTAACCCACAACAACGACAAGAAATTCTGTTACTGATTCAACAAGGTCGTAAAGTTGAAGCAGTTAAATGGGTCAAAGACCACTCAGATTTAGGTTTAAAAGAAGCCAAGGATTATGTAGAAAATCTGACAGAAAACGCATACAACTTCGCATTTGCAGATACAGCTCAAAGTGATAGTTCCCGTGATATACACTTGCAAATTCCTCAACAAGACATCCTTTCCCTAATCCAACAAAATCGTAAAATTGAAGCGATTAAACTGGTCATGGAAAATTCAAACCTTGGGCTAAAAGATGCCAAAGACTTTGTAGAACAGCTCACTGAAAATCCCAATTTAGCAATCAATCAGTTTCAGTTCGATGATGATTTTTATGACAGTCAGCATCCTCGCTATAAGGCAATTCAGTCAAATTTTGAAACTGGTGAAATCTATGTGTTATATCAAGATCATCAAAAAGTGTTGATTGATGAGCATCATCCTGACTGGGATGAAATTATGCGTCATTTTACACAAGGTGAAACATATGATTCGGCTGCTGCCTATATTGCTGCGATGAAAGCCAAAGCACGTGATAGTGCTGTCAATTCGACACGCAATGTTCAGTCAATTCCCCGCCCATCCAGCGTGACAACACAACCTGTCGGTATTGAAGATCAAACCAAGAAAAAAGGCTTACCTATTGTTATGCTTGTTGTTATTGCGATTGTTGCTGTGATTGCCTATCAATTTTTTATCAAGCAATAAGATGCAACACCGCGATAAAATTTAACACGGCAATAAAATTGAATGTACAATGCAGGATGATTAATAAAGTTTAAAACAGTCAAAAGAAAGCCATTCAACTAAACGCCATTGCTCTCATCATTTAAATTATTCGAGATGCGTATGTACCAATTGAATCAAACACAATTACAAACATTGCTTGATCTGCTTGAACACCATCAAACAGAACAGGCTGAACAATTCCTTATTGCACACCTTCAGCTAGATCCAACCGCAGCAAAAAATTTAGTCCGCATCCTGCATGAATCACCAGATGCGCTTCAGGCTTTTAAAGCAAACCCTCAAATTTTATCGGGAGAAATACCGAATATAAAAAATGAAAGCAAATCTTTTGAATTCAACTTTTCATCTAGTACGGTGAAAATGACCAATCAGGATGGTAAGACCATTGAAATCAATGATCAACATCCCGACTGGCAAGAGATCAAAAAACAATTCCAAATCGATTTGACTCAACCAGATGCTTTATCCAAATTTGCCGAAAACTTTATGCAAGGAGAGACGCAAAATACCTCATCACAAGCAAAGTCTTCATCTTATGATTCAACAAGCCCTACTCACGCTTCGGTTCAAACCTCAGGGGTGGAAGACTTGAGTCATCAGAATAAGTCCAGCAGCATGCTGTTATTGATTGGGTTTCTTGTTTTGATTGGGATTGCAGCCTTTTACTATTTTAAAACATGATTGAGCAGTATAAAAATTAACTCAGCTCAATAATATCAATGGTTGGTGGTACTCTAAACCGAAAAGGCACACCCACCATACCGGTACCGACACTGACAAATACATCGGCATTTTCATGCTGATACAAGCCTCGTTTATGACCGAGAATAGAAACTTTTTTCATCACATAACTGGTCAACCACGGCAATTCAACTTGCCCACCATGAGTATGTCCAGACAGCATCAACGGACGTGTAGGCAACTGTGGCACCATATCTACCGTATCGGGGTTATGTGACAAAATTAACCACGGTTTGTCTTGAGGTAAATCGGGCATATAACGCATATCCGCCTTGCCTGCCCATAAGTCCCCGACACCGATTAAGCGAAAATCATCAAATTCAACAATTTTACCTTCAATATCCATGACGTTATTGGCCTCTAAGGCACTGGCCAATAAGGCTTGAATCGGTGGTCCTGGATACTGCTCATCATGATTACCATTTACTGAATAAACCGGAGCTTCGATCTGTTTTAAAATCGCCAGTTCTTCAACCAATTTATTTTCAGGTTCATAGGTCCAATCCCCTGCAACCACGACAAAATCGGGTTGAGCCAAATTAATTTTTTTGACAATTGTTTTAAGCTGACGCTCATGTCCAGAAAACAGACCAATGTGTAAATCTGCAAGCAACGCAACTTTAATCGGTTGAGTAAAGCTTTTCTCCTGCCCCAACGAATATTGTATATGCTGAACATGAACCCGATGTGGTTCAATAAAACGTGCATAAATCAGCAATGCACTGAGCAAGAAAATAAAAATACTTTCATGTAATGAGAATTTTCCGATATATCCTGCATAAATGCTAAAAAATAACAACGGAATTAATAAATAAGACAGGTAGAATGCCAGTAAATGGACGAAAGACTTAAAAGGATGGATCGTTTCAGTTCTAGATTGACTTAACCAAGCTTGGCTTACTCCCCATATCGCAAGCACAATGAAGCAGAGATAAAAAATTGATGTAACAGTTAGGGTTGGAAACATATTTAATCTCGCAAGTCGCTTGTACTTGTCATCTCTTTATTTATCTTTTGAAAAGGCTACATTGGCATTTCATAAATGGATTGCATTTCGGCAAACATCGACGAATTGTCAATATATCCTCAGGCAATTATACTCTAGCTCTGAGAAATCTTAGAAAATATTATGCAAAGAACGATCAATCGTAATACCCAATTACAGCAAAAAGCTCACAATCACCATGCTTCAAAATATTGGGTGATGATCGGTTCTTGCCTATTACTCAGCCTTTCTGCCTGCTCAACCCTACCCCGACAAGAAAATATTAAACCCGAATATGCCTACGATATAGACACCAAAGACACCCCTTTGGCGCAAATTATTTCTCCATTAAAAGCGCAAAACCCTGAGTTAACCGGTTATCACGTTCTTTATGATCCGCTGGAAGCAATCGCAGCACGCATCAATTTAATTGAAAAAGCACAAAAAACGTTAGATTTGCAATATTACATTTGGGACAATGACAAAATTGGCTCATTGGCTTTATACAAAATTATTGAAGCCGCAGATCGCGGTGTTAAAGTTCGTTTACTGATTGATGATAATAATGCTAAACAAATGGAAGGGGTTTATCTCGCCTTAGATCAACACCCAAACATTGAAGTAAAACTATTTAACCCTTACCGTTTTAGAAGTATTCGTCCCATCGACATGGTGCTGGATTTAAAACGTATCAATCGTCGCATGCATAACAAGACCTTTACTGCTGACAATCAAATTTCATTAATTGGCGGACGTAATATGAGTAATCAATATTATAACGTCAGTGACAATTACCAATTTTCAGATGTAGATGTCATGCTGGTGGGTCAAGCGGTAGATGATATTACCCACTCCTTTGACGAATACTGGAATCATAGCTACGCTTATCCGGTGAGAAATATTGTCAATCACAGTACCTACACCTTACGTTATGACAGCCTAAAAGAACAATTAACCCATCATTACCAAGAAATTACGGTTCAAAATTATTTGAATTTAAGTAATCGCACCCATGCTTTTGATCAGTGGCTCAATCAGAATATTCAACTGGATTGGGTCAAAGCAGAGGTGGTCAAAGATGCTCCTGATAAAATTCAGGCCAAGGCCAAAAAAGAACAGCATCTTAACTTCCAAATGGTGAAGCGCTTAGATATCCCGACTCAAAATGTCGATCTGATTTCTGCTTATTTTGTTCCGCAAAAAAAAGGCGCAAAGAAACTGGTTGAGTTGGCAGATGAGGGCGTTAAAGTACGTGTCCTGACCAACTCATTTAAAGCCAATGATGTCGCATTGGTGCATGCATTTTATGCAAAATATCGAGATAACTTATTAAAAAATGGGGTCGAGCTTTATGAGTTTCTGCCTGCCGTTTCTGAGGAAAATCTCTATGCCAATTCAGAAGAAATCTCAAAGAAAGCCAAAGTTAGCTTAAAAGGTTTAAGCCGTTCTAGCTTGCATGCCAAACTGATGGCTGTGGATAATAAGCAAGTGTTTATTGGCTCATTTAATTTCGACCCGCGTTCAGCCAACTTAAATACTGAAATTGGGGTCATTATCAACAGTCCGCCGTTGGCGATTGCCGTACATAAAACTATGGACGATAATTTAAAAAAATATGCTTATAAGCTGGTTTTAGATTCACAGAATAAAATCAATTGGCTCAAAGAAACGCCTCAAGGCATTGTCACTTTAAGAAAAGAGCCAAAAATGAAGTGGTGGCAAAAAGCAGGAATTAAGGTGATTTCTTGGTTGCCGATTGAGGGCTTTATGTAATTCTGAATAATTTCACATATATGGTATAAGCACTGAATAAGCAAAGTAAGACCACTCATGAAAATTTGCATAATACAAGGTGTTTTCACTGCCTTATATTTTGAGAAAAGTTTAGATCGATTTGCGTAGGCGATGCTCTACTTTTCTCGGGCAATGCCAAAACTTGCGCTGCAAACAAAGCCGTGCTTTGTTTTTGCTCATGTTGTTCAAAGGGGATATCCTTATCGCCCTTGACCAACGGCGGCATCCATGCCGCCAAACGCGATAGCGATGTCAGGTAAAATCGGCTGATGGTAAAAGCAAAAACCATTTTATTTATGTCAAGTTAATAATATTGATCGGTATAATATCTAAAAAACGTTGAGCATGAGTGAGGCAATATCGTTGAGAAAAAATAATGCCTTCACTGTATTTTTGAATTTGGAATCAGGCGTCATAACTTTTTCTTTTTCGAACAATCCTCGTTATGACTATGCTCCAGTGACAAATATTCTGCCTGCTGAGTAAAGACGTTTTATAAACCTACACACTCTCGCAGACAGCTTCCCTTGGCCTATTCAAAACAGTCAGAGACATCATTTTGAATAGATCGTTAATCTGTTAGGACTTCTTTCTGTAGATCTTCCAAACCTTTTTGCATCATCACTTGCACTTGTTGCGTCAGACTTTCAACCGTATGCCCTTCTGTTACAATCGCAGGAAAAGTTTTGAGATGCGCCACAACCTTTGGCATTTCCAGCACAGCTTGGACATGTTCGACAAATGTGGTTTCACCAATAAAAGGCACTACGGTATCTAATTGCCCATGTTGATTTACATAGCAAATCACACATACTTGTACAGGTTTCTTGGCTTCGATTGCTGCACCTAAGATCCGACCATGTACTTTTTTGACTTTTGAACCATCTGTGGTGGTTGCTTCAGGGAAAAACAACACTGGAATATCTTTACTTAAGAACTCAGCGATTTGCTCTCGAATACGCACCGAATCCCCTGAACCACGTTTAATAAATAAGGTTCCACCACCTTTAGCCAAATTGCCAAAAACTGGCCATTTTTCAATTTCAGCTTTCGCTAAAAAGAATACCCGTGCCCCTGAACCTAAAACAGCAATATCCAACCATGAAATATGATTACTCACCCACAATGCTGGTTCACGCGGAATATCGCCATGTACACGCACGTCGACATTAAATACTTCACTTAAACGGCGACAAAAATACTGCACATAACGGGTATTTTTAGGATTATTCGGATCTTTATAGAGTTGATGGCGGTAAACCAGATAAAAGCCTTCTGCAACAGCAGATGTTCCTGATACCAGTTTTTTACTGTACAAAAAGACTTTAGATAAAGCACTTAATTTCGATGATTTTGACTTTTTGATTGCTTGTTGTTGAGTCATAGATATTCACTAAACAAAATGTATGTCATATTAAACTGACACTATTGTATACATATCTAAATCAACTTGCATTCATCATAAAGACAACAACATTGATTTACTGTGCGAAATGAATAGCCAAATCAGCTCAACGCTAAATTGTGGCAAAATTTGCGCGCCATCAAGCAGCTATACATTTTTACTGAATTTTAACTCCACCGTTAAAACAACAGGAAAACCCAAATTAAGATTTCACCATAAATTCATATATTTATAATTTTATTGCAATACTTTGCATACGGCTTAGGATTTCACACGGAATATCCTTTAGAATGATTTTTCTAATCTAATGTCTGAGTTTTACAATCTGTGGAATACTTTGATCAAAATCAAGGTGGTGAAAAAACCATTTTAGTCAGTGTGAATGTTCAAATTTTAGAAGATCTTGATGCAGAAGAATTTCGATTACTGGCTAAATCTGCGGGCGCGGATATATTAGAGCATTTAAGCGTACAACGGATTAAACCCGATCCTAAGTTCTTTATTGGTTCAGGTAAAGCAGAAGAAATTGCTGAACAAGTTGAGGCAGATGAAGTGGAGTTGGTTATTTTCGACCAAGCGCTTTCACCCGCTCAGGAACGTAATTTAGAACGTATTTTAAAATGTCGTGTGATTGACCGTACGGGTTTGATTCTTGATATTTTTGCGCAACGTGCCCGTACCCATGAAGGTAAGCTGCAAGTTGAATTGGCTCAGTTAGATCATCTTTCATCACGTTTAGTCCGCAGTCGTAGCAATCTAGACAGTCAGAAAGGCGGTATCGGTCTACGTGGACCCGGTGAAACCTTACTTGAAACAGATCGACGTCTATTACGCATCCGTATGGAACAGCTCAAAGATCGTCTGGAAAAAGTCCGAAAAACACGCATTCAAGGTCGTGCTGCTCGCCAAAAAGCCAATATTCCAACCGTATCTTTGGTCGGTTATACCAACGCAGGCAAATCAACACTTTTTAATATTTTAGCAAATAGTGATGTTTATGCAGCGGATCAATTATTTGCCACACTCGACCCAACCTTACGCCGTTTAGATTGGGATGGTATTGGCACGCTTGTTCTTGCAGACACTGTTGGTTTTGTGCGCAATCTCGCTCATTCTTTAGTCGAATCCTTTAAGGCAACTTTGGAAGAAACTTTAGAAGCGTCTTTACTGTTACATATCATCGATTCGAGTAGTCCAGATGTCATGGAACAGATTGATGCTGTAGAAACGGTGTTAAATGAAATTGGCGCAGATGTTCCGATATTAAGAGTTTATAACAAGATCGATCAAAGCGGCGAAGAAGCCAAAATCGTTTATGCCAAACCGCACCAACCTGAACGTGTTTATGTTTCAGCCCATACACAACAAGGTTTAGACTTGTTACGTAAAGCGGTCCATGAATGTTTGATGGGGCAAATTCAACGTTTTGAACTGCAATTAAAACCCGCTTATGGTAAGTTAAAAAATCAACTTTACGATCTTAACGTCATCGAATCTGAGCATTATGATGATGAAGGCAACTTACAATTGGTGGTTGCCATGGCACCACAAAAACTGGAACAGCTCATCAATCAGGCACATTTACCGCTCGTTGAAATCCTTGGAAATAAGGCAGAACAATTTAAAAGGCCGTTAGAAGAGTTTGAAATAAAGCGCTAAATCGGTTAAAACGTGAAAGATCAATTTTTATAAATAAACACACATGGATCAGTTAAAAGGTATCGATTGGCAAGCATGGATCTTCACAATAGGACTTATCATCTTCTTTCGTGAAGCTTCTGTGTTGGTGATGTCACAATTTAATCATCCTGAATTGGGCAATTTAACAGGTCTACTCAGCTTACTGTTTGTGCTGGTTATATGGCGCAGATTCAAAAAAATCCCTGCCCGTCTGGTCGATACCAATAATAAATTAATGAGAGAAAGTGGCTTTGCTTTCTTACCGATATGCGCGGGTTCATTAATCATGCTGGTCAGTATGGGAAAAGAGATCCCCTTATTTCTGGTTGTGATGTTTGTCAGCACACTAATTCCACTCTGGATTTATGCAAAAATGGCGAAGAAGTGGCTATAGGAGGCTGATATGTTAAGTGTACTCACTGGGTTTTTAATCACGCTAATTGCCTATTTGGCAGCGAAACCAATTAATAAACGCTTTCCTCAAATTCCGCTTCTGGTCATTGGCATGTTTTTTGTGATTGGAATTTTAATGATCTTTAAAATTCCTTATGAAAAATACAATACTGATATGAATGGTCTATTTAGCCATCTACTCGGTTATGTCACTGTGGCCTTGGCTATTCCATTAGCGGCAATGCGTTATGATGATTTGCCACTGAAATCTGTTGTGGGGATCTTGGTGTTTGCCAGTATCAGTGCTGTCGCATTACCCATGAGCTTGGCTTATTTACTGCATATGTCGGAACCGACCATTATGGCCTTTGCTACACGTGCTGTGACTACCCCAATTGCAATCAATATTGCAACTTTATTGCACTCACCAGTCACATTGGTGATTTTGATCGTCATTTTATCGGGCGTGATTGGGGCCGCATTTTCATCGATTATTTTACGCAATATTAATGATGAACGCGCGTCTGGCTTGGCTTTAGGACTGGCTGCACATGCCATCGGAACGGCCCAAGCTTGGCAACGTGGCGCGGTTGCAGGTCGTTATGCAGCCTTTGGAATGGCAGTAAATGCGGTGTTCACAGCCATCTGGTTGCCAACCTTTATACTTTTTATAAAATAAATGTGATTTAGTTTACTTTTCACATGATTGCCTAGAGTAATTATTCAGCTTAAGATGAACTATTCTTTCCCCCATTTTGATAAGGAATCAATAAATGAGGTTTAATAAGTTCATCTTAGGGACATTATTTTCTGTTTTAAGCTGTAGCAGTATGGCAAAAGATATCACCGGTATTTGGAAAAATATCGATGATAAAACTGGCTCATCTAAAGCTGTGCTTGAAATACGCAAAGAAGCCAATGGCACATATACTGGTAAAATCATCAAAATCACCCCACGTCCTGGTTATACTCCAAAAGAAACCTGTATAGACTGTCCAGCGCCTTATACCAATAAACCCATTTTAGGTATGGATGTTCTTAAAAATCTCAAACAAACCAGTGAAGAAGATTATGTCGGTGGAAAAATTATTGACCCACTTACAGGTAAAATTTACTCCATGAAAGCCAAACTCAACTCAAACGGTAATCGCTTAATGTTAAGAGGTTATGTAGGGGTATCTGCACTTGGTCGTAGTCAAACTTGGATTCGTGAATAAGGTCTTATTCATGAATCACAACATTTAAACTTAAAAGAAAATAGGTATGCTTATGAAAAAAGGAATTTTCAATTGTATGCTACTGGGAATGATCAGCTGGACACATGCAGCTGACATCACTGGCACATGGCGCACTGTTGATGATAAAACAGGTTATGTTCGCGCACATATTCAAATCGAGAAACTAAAAGATGATACTTATATCGGGAAAATCATTAAAGATTTTCCTGCACCCGGTGAAACGGCTTTAACACAATGCCGCAATTGCCCCGCACCCTTTACCAATAAACCGATTATTGGCTTAACCATTTTACAAAAGTTAAAAGCTGATCCAAATAACCCAAACAACTATATTGGTGGTGAAGTTCTGGATCCTCGTGGAGGAAAAATTTATCATGGCAAAGCCCGCTTAAATGCAAGTGGAAACCGCCTGACCTTACGTGGCTATCTTGGTATTTCGCTGATTGGTCGAAGTCAGACATGGATTCGACAAGAATAATTTGCTTTTCAGTTGATAGATAAATTCGCCATTTAAAAGATTAAAATCATTGAAAATGGTGCATTGACACTATGCTTGAATCTCGTGATATTGCCCAAAATAAAGCCACATGTTGTGGCTTTATTCATATCAAAAAACAGGATTATCGACACTAAAAAGTTTTTGATCTTCTAGTCGATAAGCCAGCAGTTGATGCCCCCAAACACAACCACCATCGACATTTTGGATTTGCGCATTGATGCGCTCACCTTGCAACGCTGCCCAATGTCCAAAAACGATCTGATGAGTTTTTGCTGTCTGCGATTCAAATTTAAACCATGGCTGAAAACCTGCTGGCATCGGCTCATCTAAAGCATCTTTAAAGCTAAACTCTAAACGACCTTGTGCATCAGTCAGGCGCATACGGGTTAAATAATTGGTAATACAGCGTAAGCGAGCATGACCTTGTAAATCATCAACCCATAAATCTGGCTCAGTGCCATACATCTCTTTTAGAAATGAATCCAGCACAGCAAAGTCATCATGCGCTAAGACTGCTTCTACTTCTTTGGCCAACGCGGCAGTCTTTTCCGCATCCCAAATATTCGGGATACCCGCATGGGTCAAAATCGTCTTTTCATTGGGAAATAAACACAAAGGCTGTTTACGCAACCAATCAACCAATTCATCACTTTCTAAAGCATGAATGACATCATCAATATGGTCTTTTTCTTTGAGCTTTTTGATCCCACGTGCAACCGCCAGCAGATTTAAATCATGATTGCCAAGGACTGTCGCAGCATTGCCTTGTTCGCATAATTTTTTGATAAAGCGTAATGCACCCACTGAGTTTTCACCACGCGCGATTAAATCGCCCGCAAACCAAATAAAATCTTGATCAGCATCGAACTGGATTTCTTTGAGTAGTGCTTTCAGTGCTTCAAAACACCCTTGTACATCGCCAATCACATAATTATATCTGACTTTCTCCAGTGCCATTTAAGCCACCATTTGGTCAGATAATGCAACAAACTGAGCCAATGTTAAGGTTTCTGGACGTGCCATTGGATCTACACCAGCATTTTCAAAACCGTCTTCTACCAACATGCCTTTTAAGCTATTACGTAGTGTTTTTCGGCGTTGTGTAAACACATGCGATACCAAACGAGCTAAGGCTTTTTCACTTTTAGCAACAATTGGTTTAGTCGCATAAGGCTCTAAACGGAATACCGCAGATGTTACTTTTGGTGGTGGATTGAATGATCCCGGTGGTACTTCAAACAAGAAAGTAGGTTTACAAAAGTATTGAATCATCACCGACAAACGCCCATATTCTTTGGTGTTTGGAGATGCGGTAATACGATCAACCACTTCTTTTTGCAACATAAAATGCATGTCTTTGACTTTGTCACCAAATTCCAAGAGATGGAAAAGCAAAGGCGTTGAAATATTATAAGGTAGGTTTCCGACCACACGTAAAGGACGACCTTCCTGAAATAATTCAGTAAAATCATATTTTAACGCATCAGTTTCAATGATGGTGAGCCGTTCAGGATGTGGTACTCGACCCGGCAAGCCCGCTGCCAAGTCACGATCCAGTTCTAGCACTGTCAAAGCATCACATTCACCATTTAAAGGTGAAGTTAAAGCGGCTAAACCCGGTCCAATTTCAACAATATTTTCCCCTGATCTTGGGGCAACAGAACGAACAATTTTGGCAATCACACGTTGGTCATGTAAGAAGTTTTGTCCAAAACGCTTACGCGTATGATGCCCTTCATCTTTAGGGTTTAAGGCATTAATTTGATACATAAAAAAAATCCAACGTGATAAATAAGGTTGTTTACAAATTAATTCGAGCGAGCGAGATCAAGCGCTAAATCGACAGCGACATGCAAACTTGAACTTTTTGCAAGGCCTGTACCTGCAAGGGAGAGCGCAGTACCGTGATCAACTGAGGTCCGAATAAAAGGTAAACCTAAAGTAATATTAATGGCTTCGCCAAATCCCTGCGATTTTAACACAGGTAAACCCTGATCGTGATACATCGCCAAAACAGCATCAGTACCTTTTAAATGATCCACAGTAAATAAAGTATCAGCAGGCATACTTAAACTCATGTCTATACCTTGGACTCGATAACTTTCAAGCACTGGATTGATCGTATCAATTTCTTCATGACCTAAGTAGCCACCCTCTCCAGCATGCGGGTTTAAGCCACACACCAAAATACGCGGATGATTAATTTTAAATTTTGTTTTTAAATCATGAATAAGAATATCAATCACCTGATGGAGACGCTGTTTGGTAATGGCATCTGCAACATCCCGCAGTGGTAAATGCGTGGTCACTAAAGCAACTCTTAACGTTTTTGTTGCAAGCATCATGACCACACGTTCCACACCAGCAAACTCTTGGTAATATTCCGTATGACCGCTGAAGTGGATCCCTGCGTCATTGATAATTGACTTTTGTACTGGCGCTGTAGCAACACCAACACTGAGGCCTTGCATGGCATAGTATGCAGTACGGCGTAATTGTTCGATCACATATGCAGAGTTTTGCGAGTTTAACGTCCCTAAAGCAATATCCACGGCTAAAGGAACATGTTCCACATAGAGCTGACCTTGAGCCAAACACTCCGTCTGCCCTTGATACTCAATAAGCTGAACGCTTTTGTTTAAAATTTTGGCACGATCCCTCAACATATTGATATCAGCCAATACAACAACTGGACGATCATCAATACGATCTGCCAAATCTAAACAAATATCTGGGCCAATGCCAGCAGGCTCACCACTGGTTATATATAAAGGAAGCATCTAGAACTCTTTTAACAGACCTTGCATAGACAGTATACATCGGTTCTAAATTATCATTTCCAATTCAAATTCATTTTTATATCGAATATAACTAAATCAGGTAAAAAATGAACCAAAAACAATGTCTCAAGCCACCTCTCTGACTCCATTGCAAACAATTTTTATATTTCATCATACTTAGATGATTGAAATTTAGAATGCTTTAGAGTTGACTTTTAGAAGCGGGCCGAGTTTCTGGTTGAGCTTGCTATTGATCAATTTCAGAGAAATCAAACATTGATTCAACGTCTTTCCCACACTTGGCTGGATCAATATGTTGATCAAAGATTATTCTGACTCGATGGTCTGGTTCAACTTTCCCATAGACTGTATATTCCCCACTTCGGCTTTTATCATCGTCATCCTCCCATTGCACGACAGCATCGACTTCTTCACCAATAGGGATGTGTTGAGTTTGAATGAGTAATCCAATCGCTTGGCAAGGATATGCGGTTTGAATTTCTTCACTAAAATCGACAGTCATCCATTTCGCATCCAAGATCGTATCTAATTCTCCTCGCTGTTGTTTTCTTGCTGCTTTTTCTTCTTCGGTTTTTCCTACTTGTTTTATTTTTTCATTTTCCCATGTTTTTTCATTTTCTAATATGTTCTTTGAATTCATATGATTGAACTGGGCTTGCTGATCCAGCAAATCCGCTTGAGCAAAACTCAGGTTTAAGTTACCTATACCCAATAGCAGTAGAACGAATTTTATTGAATTTATTATTTTCATTTTTGCCTGACTTATTTTCTCTATATCACCTTAATTATTCATGAATCCCGTCACAATTCCAATATAAATCAGAAAACCTTACAACATTTTATCCAAACTAAGCTTTGCTTTTGGGTACGTTTATCAATATAATGATGCGCTTGAAATTCAATATTTCAATTGCGACTCTAACTCTTTTCAGATAGAATTCGCACTCCTTTTTGTTTGGACAGATTCCATAGTCCAAACCAACTATAATAGGTAGTGGTTTAATGAAAACTCTCAGCGCTAAGCCAGCTGAAGTTCAACACGACTGGTATGTTGTTGATGCTTCTGGCAAAACTTTAGGTCGCCTTGCGACTGAAATCGCTCGTCGTTTACGCGGTAAACACAAAACTTCTTATACGCCTCACGTTGACACTGGTGACTACATCGTTGTGATCAATGCTGAACAAGTACAAGTGACTGGTAAAAAATCACTTGATAAGAAATACTATCGCCACACTGGTTTCCCTGGTGGTATTCGTGAAACTAATTTCGAAAAATTAGTTGCTCACAAACCAGAAGAAATCTTCGAACGTGCTGTAAAAGGCATGTTGCCAAAAGGTCCTCTTGGTTACGCGATGATCAAGAAAATGAAAGTGTACGCTGGTACTGAGCATCCTCATACTGCTCAACAGCCACAAGTTTTGGACATCTAAGGGATACAGCACATGGCTACTAACTATGGTACAGGTCGCCGTAAGACCGCAACTGCACGTGTTTTCCTATCAGCTGGTACTGGTAAACTCGTAATCAACAACCGCACTCTTGAACAGTATTTCGGTCGTGAAACTGCTCGTATGGTTGTTCGTCAACCACTTGAGCTTTTAGAAGTTACTGAAAAATTTGACCTTTACATCACTGTTGCTGGTGGTGGTATCGGTGGTCAAGCAGGCGCTATCCGTCACGGTATTACTCGTGCATTGATCGCTTCTGATGAGACTTTAAAACCTGCTCTTCGTCAAGCTGGTTTCGTTACTCGTGATGCTCGTGAAGTTGAACGTAAGAAACTTGGTTTACGTAAAGCTCGTAAACGTCCTCAATTCTCTAAACGTTAATTCGTTTACCGAATCGGATAAAAAAACCTCGGCATTTGCCGAGGTTTTTTTATGGGGTAACTATTCGAAGTTACTTTGTTTTATCTCGTTTAGAACAGTCCATGACAGCGTCAGTAATCCCATCGGCAGCTTTTGATTCTGTAATCGTACAGCCATTTTCCTGATAAGTTCGAGTTTCCTTAGAAAACTTGTGATCTTTCGGAAGCGGTGCATTACATGGCTTATCGGTCTTTACATTGACCATTTTCACAGGTCCATCATTATAGATCGTCACCTTACAACCTTTTACGACATATTCTTGTTTGATCCCACCATACATTTCATCTTCAGAAGCAGCAGATGCAACATCACAGGCCTCGTCTGCACTACATAAGGTCCCTGCTCCAGCCACTTCCGCTCCAGCGGCTTCGGTTGCTTCAGCAGCAGCCTCTTGTACTTGAGCATCTACAGATTGCTTCTTTGCATATGTATTTGAAATACTCATCATCAACAGCAATGCCAAAGCTAATTTACTGTGCTTATTTATTAAATTCATAAGTTTATCCTTGTTTTCTATCTACTTGATAGCAATACCCACCATAAGCTTATTAAAGTTAAGATGATTTTATTGTCTATTTTTAGTATTCTACTCTATTCACTTCACTTAGTTTTTGGAATATGCCTGTCGAAAATGCACCTCAACAAGGGATTACGTTGTATAGCCACGAGGATGACTTTCGTTCACATTGGATTAGATTTCTTCTTGCAGAAAAACAAATTAAACACACCTTAATCATTGTCGAAGAAGATGATGAAGATTTAGCCAGTTTAAATCCATATAATCAACTACCTATGCTGATTGAAAATGATTTAAAGCTGTTTAATACCAGTATTATTTCTGAATACTTAGATGACCGTTATCGACAAAATAAACTCTATGCGGATGCCCCAGCACCACGCGCAGAGCAAAGACAGTATATTTGGCGCTTTGAACAAGATTGGCTTAAACTTGCAGACATTATGCTACGCCACCCAGACACACTTAATGAAGCTGCAAAAAAGAATGCACAAAAACAATTAAAAGATACTTTGGTATCCCTGACCCCACTTTTTCAACATTATCCTTATTTTATGTCTGAAAACTTTACAATTTTAGATTGCATGTTAGCGCCAATTTTCATACGGTTAAAACATATGGGAATTGAATTACCGAAACAGCAATCTCGTCCAATTTTATTATATTGCCAACGGATTTTTAGCCGCCCTGCTTTTTTAAAGTCGATGACTTTTAAAGAGAAAAACAGATATAGTGAATTTTTGGCAAAATTCTAGATCGCAAATCAATAGAGTATTTTTTAATGTCTGAACAAGAATTGAACTTAACCCCAACTCGACCATACCTTGCACGCGCAATATATGAATGGATTTGCGACAACAATTTAACGCCATACTTACTTGTTGACGCAACCAAACCCTATACCGATGTACCACAACAATTTGTACAAGATGGGCAAATTGTATTGAACATCGCACCACATTCTGTGCATATGTTAAATATGACCAATGAAGCAATTACTTTCTCTGCTCGATTTAGTGGTGCATCTAAAGATATCTATGTGCCTATAAATGCAGTATTAGGCTTGTATGCACGCGAAAATGGACAAGGATTATTCTTTGATCCTGATGAATATGCCAATGTGCAAATAGATGAAGATGTTTTAGAATCAAATACTAGTGAAGAAGTAGAAACTAAAACTGAGGCACCAAAGAAAAAACCAAGTTTAAGAATTTTAGAATAGAACAAGGAGAACTGAATGGCTTTTGATCTCGTACAATACTTTGCTGAGCAGATAAAGATTCAAAAGCCTCAGCTATTATCTCAATTAGAGCCTGCTCAACGTATAGCACATATTGAAGAACTCAATGCTTTAACGTTGGGTAAACTCATTACGCTATGGCGTAAAGATGATGATGCGTTGTATCAAGAAATTCTTTCGCAAGATCAGTTATACAGCCAAGAAATTTCTCGACACCTCACCACCTCTACTCAGAATAAATCCAGTTTAGATAAATCTATACTTGAACCAGCAACAACGGAAATTCTTGAACTACAGCTTGCTGAATTAAAGCAACTTGAAACAGCAGGAAGTTTAGGTAAGCGAGGGCTTCGAGAATTGGTGATTGGGCAAATTGAGCACCTCTCAGGTCAGGCGAAAGATTGGGTTTGGTCAACAAACGAACTAACCGAACTGATTGGCTCTCAACCTGTGCTTGAAGAAGAGATATCATTAGATGAAACGATGAAGGAGTTTAATCAAATGGTCAATGTTCAAAAAGCAGATCTTCATACAGATCACCAAGAAGTCGTAGTAACCGAAACGGCGAATCCTACTTGGGCTAAAATTGCAGAACCTGTGGTGGCACTTGTGGTTTTGTATATTCTTTTTGAAGCAGCTACGAAGCTTTTTGCTTAATTTAGTCTGATAATCAAAAATTATAAAAAGCGATCGAAATGATCGCTTTTTTTCATGTAAAAAATACTTAAGTAATTTTAATCATTTCACGTGATTAAAATCACAGTAATAATATTATAAATGATAAAATATGCACAATCATAATAAACATTCAAATTACTATTAAGTTAAGCTTTTATTGATAAAAATAACTAAGCAATTTATTTAACTTTAAGATAGATTTTTTATAATAACTAATGTTAATTTAAAGCCATGAAACTCTCTAAACGTTAAAAAAAATTAAAAGTTTACACAGGAGGATAATAATGCAATAAATATACTGATTAAATGCCAAGCAATTAAACATTAAAAAAATGATTTTACTGGAAAAAGAACAAATCTAGCGTTAACTTAAACTAACTACGACCGTTAAAAAACAGTTTACACTTTAATTTTTTAATATTAGATAAGTGATATTATGAACAATCAATGTATCAATATCGCAATTTCAGGCTTAGGTTTAACCACCTCTGACGATCTTAAAATAAGACTTAGAAAAATTTTACCAACCAACATTGGTATAAATTGGACAAGTGTTTCAGATCAAAATATAAATTGTATTTTGATCAATGAGCAGTTTTTTGAAAATAATAATATCCAGAATATTATCCAAAATAAAAATATTCCTTATTTAAAAATTTCAAAACATAGTGAACATAAAGAAAGTGCTGAAGATAATTTACTCTGCATCCCGATTTATGACGAATTTACACTGAAAAACTGGGTCAATATCAAATTACTGCATAAGACTGAAACAGAACAATCTGAACTTAGCCAAATTCCAAATGATGAAGCTGATGATCAACTTGAAATCAAAGAAATTGATTTTTTTGCAGCGCTTTTCCATCACGACAGCCGCAAAGTTATATTAAATGATCATCTCGGTACGATTGCGATTATCGACCATCATGCGCATCTGGCATGGCTAGAAGCTACCCGTGAAGAATACCAAACAGATCGCTCGATACACTACACCGCAGCAGTCACTGCGGACTTTATAAAAGTTTCTCGTAAACGACAATTCAATTTAGAAAATTGGTTATTTAACCTGATTTGGAAAAATCCCAATTTAATTACCGTACCTGCAGCTGATAAATATTATCGCCTCAAATTTTGGGTTCAACCCAATGAGCTGGATAAGAAATTACTGTTACAACTAAGTGCATGTTTTATTTCTGGGGCTGAGATCCAACACGTCTCAGACAAACTCAACATTCCAGTCACAACCGTGCAGCACTTTGTTGCTGCGAATTTAGCCATCCATAACGCTGAACTGATTTCAGCAAAAGAAAGCCTATTTGATAAAACATCAAGTGATACTGAGCAAACGGAAGAAAAAGGAATTTTAAAAAGCTTTTTTAACAAATTAAAAAGTCGATTTAAATTTTAAGGGATAAATACACGATGATTATTCAGAAGTATAAAATTGTTTTTGCAGGTTCAATGGGGGCAGGTAAAACTGAAGCGATTAAATCATTATCAGAAGTACCTGTATTAGCAACTGAAGCATTTAACACCGATGATCGTAGCCATAAAAAACTAAACACAACCGTGGGAATCGATTATGGCGAAGTAACCCTTGATGATGGCAGTAAAGTTGGGCTGTATGGCACACCAGGACAAGGTCGCTTTGACTTTATGTGGGGCGTGATATGCAAAGGCGCGATTGGTACGATTTTGTTGATTGATCATAGCTTAGCAACACCCTTAGATGAACTTGAATATTACCTCAATATTTTTAAACAGTATGGTGAAAACATTGTGATTGGAGTCACCCATATCGATGATGATATGAATAAGCCAACGCACCAATACCGTCAATGGTTGATGGAACGTAATTTAAATTTACCTGTGTTTTTTATTGATGCACGCAAGAAAGCCGATGTGTTATTGCTCTTAGAAACCTTAATCACCACATTAGAAGTAAAATATTTATAGACTATTGATATGTATCCGCTTACTGTAAACGTATTCGGATACTCAAAAGTCGCTATATTTAAACCAATTAATTATTCATATAAGTGATATCTATCAAGTCATTGATTAGAAAATAAGCTTATGTTTTGTATGAACTTTTAGGAAATTTTGGTTATCAATTGATTTTTTGTACTTTTGAATCCTAGATGGTTATCCTACCGCAGGGCGACATGGATGTCGCCGTTGGGCGGGGGTATATGAGCAAAAATAAAGCACTGCTTTGTTTGCAGCGCAAGAGCCCTGTTAAACGGAAGATTTTTGTCACTTTTCATCTCTGAAAAGTGAGGCATCGCCTACGCAAAGGGATTTAAACGTTGAATTTAAGGTATGGCATTGCAAGCTTTTTTATAATTAAACAATTGATTTTTTACATATAATTGATTTAATTAAAAATATTAATTAATAAAAATTATATTCTTGTGTATGCGTTTTTTGACAGGTTAACTATATTTAAAGCCTTTATTTAAGCAATGGAGAAATAAAACCGAATCCACTTGATAGCATAAAGGAATAAAATCTTTAGCCTTATTACTGTTTGTAAGGCTACTGTTTATAAGATTGCATAAATTGTTGTTTGTGACTTCCCTTGTGCTTTAGACTGATACATCAATAGATCTGCCTGATGCGTTGCATCATCGACATCGTCAGGTAATTCATTGTAAATACCAATCCCCATACTAAAATCAATACCGAATTTTTGCTTTAAGCCACTAAATAAAAAACTATTTCTAAGTCGTTTTGCGTAGTCCTCGATTCCTTTTAAATCAGTATCTTGTAAGATCACTACAAATTCATCACCGCCCATACGAGCAACCACATCAGAATGGCGTGTCGCAGCTTGCAATACATGAGCGAACTCGACTAAAACATCATCACCTTTGCTATGTCCATAGGTATCATTTACCGCTTTAAAGCCATCTAAATCTATAATAGCGACAGCTAAGGTATGTTCTTTTTTGCAATAACGCTTTTTTAGAGCCTGATACTCTAAATTAAAGGCACGAGTATTATTCAGCGATGTCAGAGAATCTTTCATTGCCATTAAGGTCATTTCATTTAAATTATTTTTTATTCTCAACAATAAAAAAGCCACAACACTAAAGAAGCCAAGCCTTACACAAGCATTCCAGAAAGGGATAATCGAATTTGTATACTGGTGCCCTGCACTATAGTCAGCATATAACCAAGTAATCCCCGATAAAATAACCGCAATCATCGCGATATGCTTGTTGTCATACCATGCAGCGATAGAAACAGGAATCAGATAAAACACTGCAAATGAGTATTCATAGCCAGTCGCCAGATCAATTGCACCTAAAATGATGATGATAAAAAGCAAACTAATACGACGTACAACCATCGAACTCATCAACAGATAGGTCTCCAATTGTTTAATCATTTAGACATCATTCCTTGACCAATAGCAGTAAGTTTTTGAAACAGCTTGAATATAAAAAACCAAAAACAACAACACCACGAAACCGAACTAAAGCTATGTTTTAATTAATTTTAATAATAAAATTCAGACTTCATTAGTCACTTATAGTTAAAATATTCAATAAAGTAAAGTTTTGAGTATGATGATTTTTAGCTTCTTATAGATAATTTCTTAATTACTTTGTAGCTAGGTTAATTAGATCAAATAAAAGGAATTGTACAGTATAATTTTTATCGAATTTTTCAGGATGAGCGGGAAAACAACTCTGGTTTACTTCAACTATTAAAACTTTGTAAGTTTTAATCCTATTGCCTATAAACTTTTGATTTATAGCGTCCTAAGCCGAATCGAGACCTTGTGGGTAAGTACTACACTCACGTTGTACGTAACTGGTAGCAATCTACTCTTTTCGATCCCTTACATCCTTGAGATAAATATTAACGAAATCGGCTCGGGATTATTTTCCTAAGATAGATTAATTTTTTTATTTTTTAGGAAAATTTTCCTTCAAAAGTCACTTAATAAAGAAAATTTTCCAAGAAAGTATACTTAATGATTTTTTATTGCATGAATTCTAAAAAAATGCAAATTTAATTTATAAATTTGCATTTTAGTCACTCTATTTCAATTGGCACACGCTTTAATCTGCTGAGTTAAGACGCATCTTTTAGTGAAGTTGCTTTACTATCACGCAAGATATCTTCTAAGCCTTTGGTATCCTGATTTAAAAATGCGGTTAAACTGGCTTTTACCTGTTCAAGCGTACTGTGTTTGATTGCAAATACTTCTTTATTTTTCCGCGTCATCAAGCCAAATAATTCGCGTTGTGGGAAAATCAATTTGATATTGCTTTCTATCTTAAATTCAAAATCTTCACTTTTCGCATAAGCATTTAATGTAATTTTTAAAAATGCTTCTGATGCTGAGCTGAACACTGTAAAAATAGTATTTCGACCATCCAGTTGTAATTGTAAAACACGTTGACGGCGCCAACTGATACTTTCAAGTTTCGCCAATATCTCAGCAATATCTAAATCGCTCTCATGCTCCATCTCACGCTCATCTGTGTGATTAGGATACTGAATTTGAATTTCAAAAATGTTCATTATTTTATAACGCATACCTTAAAATCTATTTGTAGTGTAACAATACTCATTGAAATTAATAGCAATTTAAACCAAATTTTTATAAATTAGTCATTGATTTTAAAGTTTAAATTGTATAATCGCTCACTATATTTAACTTTTATATGTACTAAGTGTATTTTATCCATTGGTTAAATAATCAAGCCCGTTTATTACTTTTTTTACAGATCAATAAGGAAGCACACGCTTCCTTATTTTTTATAGAAGATGTCGACTCTCTAGTCGTTATGCCAAACGATGCTCTTGCAGCATTTTTTTATGCATTAATTGTCGATATTGTTCTGTCATCTCTTCGATTTGACCATTTAGGAATAAGCTGAGCTGTTCTGAAACTTGTGATTGGTTTAAGTTTTTATACACCACATCATATTTCTTTTTACGCGTTAAAAGCCCCAGAAATTCTTTACTTTCAACAACCAGTTGGATATTGCTATCGATCTGAAAAACAGGGTCTGCTTTACTCGAGTGTGTATTTAACTGAATATGTAAATAAAGTTCTGTCTCCGTGTCCTGTACAGCAAAGGAAATATCAGAATTTTCAACTTGTCCCTGTATCAGGAATAAACGACGCCAATTGATCGCATAAAATTTTGCACGAATTTGCTCAATGTCCTCTGCCTCAAATGACACGATATCTTGCGCAGGCAAATTGATCTCGACCTCGAACTTTCTCATTGTTCTCACCTATCCATGTGATGTTTATATTATGAGCTATTAATAGCATTTATATCTTTTTTTTAAAACAAATATTTATGTTAAATCATTAAAATTTATTACTTTTTATCAAATACACATCACAAAAATCAGATTATTTATTGATGAAGTTTTTATTAATTTTTCTATTTTTATATCAAACAGTAAAAAGTATCAGCATACTTTTAATCCCCAAGGTATTTTTAAAATGATGAGTCAGCATAAGCTTTCATCGTGACTTCAAACAATTGACGTTTAAAATATACATTTCAATTGAATAGGTATACGCTCTATCCCTTTTAATATTATGCAGTTCCACCACATAAAGATGGAACGGCAGGTAACCTTGGTGATGGTTAAAGGCTATGAGCTTCTTAACAACAGCAAACACATCCCTTAATTTTTTCACGAGGCCAATTCATCTTTGCTCGTTTAATTGCCAGCTCACTTGTCGCAAAAAATCCCAGTAGATTTTGATTTTCCGCCTTAGGTAAATGCTCACAAGCTTTGCTTGCATTGTGTACCTCATATACACCATTGGCTTGCGCATTTATATTGATAATAAACTTGTCCATCATAAAAGTTTCCCCCAGTACTCTTAAAAAGACTTTGAGATTAAATCCATAAAGATGATGTTTTCATTAATCCCATAATAAAAGTATGCCTTTATGGTGCAAAAATCAATCTCTCTTTTATTGATTTATTGTTTGGGGAAATTTGTCTTTGTATTCGATTTAGAGTGAATCAACTTTCTATGTCAAAAACAGCGAACACTTAATCCAATTTAATGACTCAACCCAATTGAATTGAGTCATCATCCTCTTCGAATCTTGATAAACAGTTGATTCACAAATGCTAAAACACACTAACTACAATGGATGAACAACGCTTTCTTGTTTTTTCTTTCTTAACCAGCGAACCGCTAGCGCCATCAAAATAATACCAACAATCACCACCAATACAGGAACGATAAGTGATAATACCGATACCACGATTGCCCCAATCCACTCACCTGTAGACACCAAAGGATTGGCTATTCCGCCTGTCGTTGCAGTAGATACACCACGAACCGCAACCGTGCCCATTTGTACGGCTGTTGCTGTACCACCACCAACGATAATCGCAGCCGCCCAGCTTGCAAACTGTGACATTTCACCTGTACTGACCGCCATGGTGGTCAATGTTCCAGCCACCATCGCTGCTGGCGTGGCAATAGTATCTAAAGCATTGTCGACCCAAGGAATATAGTACGCACCAATTTCACAAATGGTTGCGACAGCTAAGCCAATACATACCGATGGTATCGCTAACCACTCAAAACCTTTCATTGGCTCAAACCAGCCCATCAGTGATGCAACACTCATCACCAATAACGGTACAAATACACGAAAACCGCAGGCGGCACTTAAACCAATGCCAATACATAGACTCAGGATTGTTTCCATAATGATTTATCTGCCTTTTTCTCGTTATCTTTTCAACTATTATTAAATTAACAAAAAGCCCTATCACTGGATAGGGCTTTTGCTTAAAACAGGGAGTATCTGTTTTATCTGTGCGGCTTAGCAATCTTATTTTTTAAATTGATTGCCAAGGCATTTGGTACACTGGGGTAAACGATCTGTACCAATTTCTAAGTAAGTGCGATGTCCGCATTGGACACAAAAATAGAAGCCTGTTCCGGGTTTTTCGCCAGCAGTAACCATTTTTGCTCTCCATAGGTTTTAGAAATGGTGAATAAAGTATAACCATATTTTGATGTATGTCTACTGTCTATTTCCAAAAATGATGGTGTCATTTTTGCAAGAAATGATTTCAAGAGAGAAATTTATTGTTTTGAGAGCTACTGCTTAATCATTAAGTATCGTAAACCATTTAAAGCTCTTCTCTTTCTTGAGATGGCTCATCTGTTCTTTCTTCCTCATAAAAATCATCAGGCATCTGTGACAATACATTTAAAAGGCGCTCAGCTGTGATTGATTCATCAGAATTTACCGTATCACTTTGAGTTTTTCGTAATAAAGACATTTTATTCCCCAAATAAAAACCCCACTTAACAGTAGGGCTTTTTTACAACACTATCAATTACTTTTAATCCTCAATTAATCTTCTTTTTAAAAGAGCAGCCCCCCCTTTTTCAAAGGAGGGTTGGGGGAGGATTTAAAGAACGGAACTCATCAAGCCACTTGCCCTTCCAAGAAATCCTGTGCAAAGCGTTGTAATACCCCACCCGCTTCATACACATGCACTTCTTCTTCAGTATCCAAACGACAAGTTACAGGAACTTCAATCACTTCATTCTTACCATCAACCGTGGCACGCTCAATCACCAAAGTTAAGTCTGTACGTGGTGCAATATTACCAATCACACTATACAGCTCAGTACCATCAAGCTTTAAGGTTTTACGGTCAGTACCAGCTTTAAACTCAAGTGGTAACACCCCCATACCAACAAGGTTAGTACGGTGGATACGTTCAAAGCCCTCAGCCACAATCGCTTCAACCCCAGCAAGGCGAACACCTTTCGCAGCCCAGTCACGGCTAGAGCCTTGACCATAATCCTTACCAGCAATGATGATCAGTGGTTGCTTACGATTCATATAAATCTCAATTGCTTCCCACATACGCATCACTTCGCCTTCTGGCTCAACACGCGCTTTAGAACCTTGCTTGATGGTACCGTCAGAACGAACCACCATTTCATTAAACAGTTTTGGGTTGGCAAAAGTTGCACGTTGCGCGGTCAAATGGTCACCACGATGCGTTGCATAGGAGTTAAAGTCTTCTTCAGGTACGCCCATTTTATGCAGATATTCACCCGCTGCCGAATCCATCATAATTGCATTCGATGGTGATAAATGATCCGTGGTAATGTTGTCAGGTAAGATTGCAAGTGGACGCATATTTGACAATGTACGTGGTGCAGCCAAAGCCCCTTCCCAATACGGCGGACGGCGAATATAAGTACTTTGCGGACGCCAATCGTATAACGGGCTTTCTGATTTTTCTGTCACACCCAAATCAAACATCGGGATATACACTTTACGGAACTGTTCAGGTTTTACAGATTGTTTAACCAATGCATCAATTTCAGCATCCGATGGCCAAACATCTTTTAGGTAAACTGGATTACCGTCTTTGTCATTACCCAATGAATCCGTTTCAATATCAAAACGAATTGTGCCTGCAATTGCATAAGCCACCACCAATGGTGGTGAAGCCAAGAATGCTTGTTTTGCATAAGGATGGATACGACCATCAAAGTTACGGTTACCTGAAAGTACCGCAGTCGCATACAAATCACGGTCAATAATTTCTTGCTGAATCTTTGGATCTAAAGCACCAGACATACCGTTACACGTCGTACATGCATAGGCCACGATACCAAAACCAAGCTTTTCTAAATCCTCAAGTACGCCAGCTTCTTCAAGATAAAGTGCAGCAGCTTTAGAGCCTGGTGCAAATGATGATTTCACCCAAGGTTTACGTACTAATCCCAATTCATTTGCTTTACGTGCCAACAAACCCGCGGCAACTGTATTACGAGGGTTAGAGGTATTGGTACAAGAGGTAATCGCGGCAATAATGATTGCACCATCAGGCATTAAACCATCAGTACGGTTTTCAACTACGCCTGCAATGCCTTTCTCTTTTAAATCTGCTGTTGATACACGTGCATGTGGGTTTGATGGACCTGCAATATTACGTGTTACCGTTGAAAGATCGAAACGAAGTACCCGAGGATATTCTGCTTGTTGCATATCCGATGCCCAAAGACCAATTTCTTTGGCATAACTTTCTACCAATTTGATTTGGTCTGATTCACGACCAGTCAAGGTTAAATAATCAATGGTGTTCTGGTCGATATAGAACATTGCCGCAGTTGCACCATATTCTGGAGTCATATTGGAAATCGTTGCACGATCTCCTACAGACATACTGTCCGCACCTTCACCAAAGAATTCTAAATATGCACCCACTACACGTTCTTTACGCAAGAATTCTGTAAGTGCTAAAACGATATCTGTGGCAGTGATGCCAGCTTTGCGCTGTCCCACCAATTCCACACCGATAATGTCTGGAAGGCGCATCCAAGATGCACGACCCAGCATGACATTTTCAGCTTCCAAACCACCAACACCAATAGAAATTACACCCAACGCATCTGTATGTGGTGTATGTGAATCTGTACCGACACAAGTATCTGGAAATGCGATACCTTCACGGTTTTGAATCACTGGAGACATTTTCTCCAAGTTAATTTGGTGCATGATGCCGTTGCCTGCTGGGATCACATCGACATTTTCAAATGCTGTTTTGGTCCATTCAATAAAGTGAAAACGATCTTCATTACGACGGTCTTCTACAGCACGGTTTTTTTCAAATGCATCTGGGTCAAAGCCACCGTATTCCACTGCTAGAGAGTGGTCAACGATCAACTGCGTTGGTACAACAGGGTTAACTTTAGCAGGGTCACCGCCTTGATCTGCAATCGCATCACGCAAACCTGCAAGGTCGACTAATGCTGTTTGTCCAAGGATGTCGTGACATACTACACGTGCTGGATACCAAGGAAAATCATGGTCTTGTTTACGATTAATCAGTTCTTTTAAAGACTGTTCGAGAATGGCTGGATCACAACGGCGTACCAGCTGTTCAGCCAATACTTTTGATGTGTATGGAAGTTTTGCATATGCGCCTTGCTGGATATCTTCTACGGCTTGACGCACATCGAAGTATTCGAGCTGGGTACCTTGCAGTGGTTTACGATAGTTGTTATTCATTAGTTTTGTGCCTCTTGCATCATTTTGTACTGCGTGTCTAATGATTGGCATAGTACACTGTCGAAAACCCATTTCCCAAATCGTTTATATTTCATAAGCTTAGATATAAAAACAGGGGTTTTGGAAATATTTAGTAACAACTTCATTAAAATATTTGCACTAAAACTGCTTTTTTTTGAAAAATAGCGGAAAATAAGATTAATTCTTTAGTATTAGATTTAAGATAAGCGAGCAATTCATGAGCGATCTAGCTTTCTCCTCATTTACCTTGATTGGTGTTGATGCAATCAAATTTCTACAAGGTCAAGTGACTGTAAACGTTGAAGCTTTGGCTGAAAATATCACCCAATACACTGCGATTTGTGATCTTAAAGGTCGTATCCATTTTGGCTTATGGCTTAAAAAAATTAATCCTGAACATTTAGAGATTGTTACGACTCAAGATCAAGCCGAAGAATTTGCTAAACATATTAAAAAATACGGCGCTTTTTCTAAAATGAAGCTTGAAGAAACTGGACAAGTTTTTCCAACATTGAACGGCTCAACGACAGATTTTTCAACGACACAAACCGATATTTCAGCATGGGAAATTGCTGCAATTCAAACTGGTCAGGCTTATATAAATCAAGCAATTGAACATGTATTTCAACCACAAGAATTACGCTTACACCAACGCGAAGGAATCAATTATGACAAAGGCTGTTACCTTGGTCAGGAAGTGATTGCACGCCTCTGGTTTAAGGCAAAACCAAAAGCATGGTTACATGTCATTCAAGGTACAGGTCCTGCCCCTACTCAGGCTGAACAATTGAATAAAGGTGTTCAAGTGGTAAACAGTGCAGCATTTAAAAATGGTTATATTGCGCTTGTGGTTGCCCGCCCTGACGCTTTAGAAGAGTTAGACGTGACTGTTTTAGCATTACCTGAAAGCTTAAGTGGTGATGTGGCGAGACCGCAGTAATTTCTCAAAATTGTCTACAATAATAAACCTACAACCTTGTAGGTTTATTAAGAGAATAAAATGATTGAGTCAATCACAACAACTTTAACAATAGCAATTGGTTAGCTTTATTTTCATAGATAAATACTTGCTGATCTAATACTGCTTCCAAAGATTTATCGACAATTTATATTTTTACTTTCACCTGAATTTTGTATTCTTAGCCATGCTCTTTTTACTAACTCCTAAAATTTTAGAAAAGTTCAAAATTTAGGAAGATTCTTTCTGCCTCACATAATAAATCACACCGCCTTTATCATCAGAGAAATAAAATGAATTTTCATCTACTCGATAAATATCACAAGGGCGACCATAGACATTTTTGCCCACTAAAAAACCATCCATAAATGTCTGTAGTTTTTGCCCTTTACGCATAATGACAATTTTATAACCATGACCAATTGTGGCATCGGTAGAACCATGTAAAGCAACTAAAAAAGAATTTTTGATGGTGTCATCTGTATTGAGATGATCAAAATAATCAAAGCCAAGTGCAGATGAATGCGCAGGGAAATAGGCATAAGGAGGCAATACATTTTTGCAACCTGACGGACGTTTAAATTTTGGATCTGCCAAAATTTTTCCATTCGACGAATAACATGAAGCCCAGCCATAATCTGCATCACGTTTGAGTGCATAAAAAGTTTCATCAGGCTTATTTTTACCCAAATGATCCACACCTTGATTGGTGGCAAATAAAAAATTACCAACCCATTTCAAACCGACTGCATTGCGTAAACCTGTAGCAAAAATCTTTTGTTGCGAACCATCGGGATTCATTTCTAATACTGTTGCCCGAACTTTTTCTTTCTCGGTACAAGCATTGCAGCTTGAGCCGACTGAAACATAAATTTTCCCGTTCCCACCCACAGCAATTGTTCGCGTTAGATGCCAACCACCATATTTATAACTTAAACCATAGTCAGGAAAAGTCACTAAAACTTCGGCTTTATCGGTTGGTTTAATTTCACCTTTGGTAAATTTTCGTCGGGTCAGTTGATTAGTTTCCGCTAAATACAACCAATCTTGTCCTGAAGAATCTGTATAAAATTGAACTGAATTAGGGTTCTTCAGCCCCGTCATATAAGGAATAATTTTGCCGAATTTTCCCGTTTCAGAGTTCCATTCATCCAAAATATAAACGATGCCTTTTTTATTATCAGTCAAATCGTGCATATCTGTTACAAACATTCTGCCATCAGGAGCTTTGCTAAAATAACGAACTCGCTTTAAGCCCTCAGCCGCTGGAATAATTTCGTAATTTGCTGGAAGATTTAAAGAAAAGCGCTTCCCATTTTTTAAGTTTACTTGATGAGGCACAAGATTTGGCTGTTGGGCTAAAATCCCCATTGAACAAACTAAACTTATGAATAAGATTAACAGTACTTTCATCATAGATACGTCTCGATTAATCTTAGCAAAAACAGCCTTCCTTTTTATATTATATAACTTGAAGCACGAGTATATAGTCAAATAATTTTGCTAGAAAAATACAAAGACCATCCAGATACAAGCCATTATCTTATATTGTTTTTAGCCAAGCGCCGAAAGTATTGTTGCAGTGGATTAATGCATTCACTCTCGTTTTATGGCACACAGCGCATCAAAAAACACAACTAAGAAAATAAACAATGACAACATCAAAAATTATTACTTTAGAAAGCCCTAACCACCATCAATACATCGGTAGAGGGCTCATCCAAGCGCTTAAACCATTTTTATAGCCCAATTGAACAGTTCACTAATTTTTAATAGATATCAAAACCCATGGAATAATTTATTCATGTCTTTACAGCCATAATCTTTTAAGTAATAGGTATAGGATCCTTTATAAATTCACTGACTTACTTGGAATCCATTTTTTTACAGAATTATTGTAATCAACATACAGCCATAACTCATTCTTTTTAAAAAAATAATCCTTAACTTGGACTTTGTCATTTTTAACTAGATAAGCCTTTCCCATTTTAAAATCATTTCCCACCTTGTCATATAAAAATACTTTTTGATTGATTAACAAAAGACTATTATCAATGTCACATGTTTTTTCTAAATTTTCTTTTTTATCAATAAGATATTTCACCAATTTATGATTTCTAGTTTTAGTTAATGATATGCAAGTAGAAAGCAAATATGAAAAATTTGTATCATCGTAGAGTTTATTATCAGCACTCTTAATAGCTCTAATGTATTTTTGATCAACTTGAGGGGAAGTAGCCAATAAAAGTTCTGATATTAAGTAAGTCCCTTTTGAAAAATTAATATCGTATGTTGATATAATTTTATTACAAGGAAAGAAGAAATAGGTTTTTTCATTCATACCAGCTAACAAAATTTTTTGATTACTATTTATATATAAACATTGGCGATCCTTTTCATCATGAACATACTTTGTATTAGCTAAACTCACTTGTGTGTAAACAGAGCCTATTATAAATAAAACAATTTGTAGGAGGTTTTTCATTCCGAAAATTCTAGTTCTTATTCTTCTTTTTATAATTTTTCGCCTCATTCTAATGGAAATAAAGCTTGCTAAAACAGCATGCTCCATTTGCCTAACCAAAGCTGAACCAATCGCAATTGGCCCTATGCTACTTTGCGTATTGATATTTAAGTTCCGCATAGTTTCACTGATCAGTAAATCACTTACTTCACCTTCAATGATAAAAAGCCTTTCTGACAATTGATCAATATTTTGGTCTGTTTTTTTTAAACTCATTTTTTCCATATATTTCTTCTAGGTCAATGTGGTAAAGCAAACCATATAAATGCATTTAAACCAATTTTTTCTAAAACCTTAGTTGTTTTATTTAAAGTCTGTTGAGAAATGTTGCTTGCGTAGCAAGCACTGAACAACAAATTTGTATAGCTTAAAATAATAACCAATTTTTTCATTTATTATATATCGGATTAATTTTACACCATTTTAATGATGGCGACATTTACTTATTGTGTTTTTATTAAATCCCTTTAGATACTTTATAAAGTCTGCTCTTAAAGATATTGTATTCTCACCATTATTTATAATTTCCATATAGTTTGGCTTATTTAATTTTTTTGTACCCTCATTATTTAGAAATGTGTAACTATAGTTCAGACTATAACCTGATAAAAATTTAGAGTCATAAAAATATAAAATATCCTCACCGCCATAACCACCAGAATCACCATCAACTTTGGCAACAATTACACACTGATTTTCATTAAGTTTATATATACTTACTTTATTGTCCAGAACAGCCCCCCCATCCTCTACCTCATAGTCAGTAATAAAGTTTTGTATTACTTTAAAATTATTATTAATCTCATAACCAGTATATTGATGTTGAATATTACCTTGAGCTATACAACTTGTAGAAAATAAAGATAAGGAAATGATTGTGAATAAAAATTTCATTAAATATTTCTCATATTAAAATGTTAACTTTTTATAATTTGCTATCCCCAAAGCTAAAAGTTGAGGCTTTAAATCACGCCATGTCTTTCCATTAGGTTTCAGTTCAAAATGGGGATAATCCTTTTTCTTCCAAGTTCCTCCCCATCCTAGTCCTAATTCTAGCCCAATTGATCCTATTTGTTTAGCATCATCTATTGCAATTTTTGCACGATCAGCTTGAGAAATTTTTGTATTATAAGCAACTATTTGACCATCTCTCACAGACCAAATATCTATAGCTAAACCATATTGATGATAGCTTTGTAATGCTTTTGCATTGGTATTAGCGCTTGGTAAAGCATCTTGTGCCGATGGACTTCTATAACCATCCGTAATAACCCAAGCAATCCCAAGACTTTGGTATGCTGCATTAATTAATTTAATCACATAGGGTTGATATATAGGATGCAGTTCAGCTATTCGGGCTGATGTCCTCTTGTAATGCTTTTCTCCCCCACATGCTTCTGGCAACAATCCGTTTGCATTGACTGGCGTAGGAGTTTCAACCATAGCCACTGGTGTTTTTTCTTTATTCTTTGATGCATCTTGTTTAACCGCTGGTGGTTTAACGGCCTCTTTATCTTCCTTTTTCTTCTCTGCTTGAGATTTTATTATTGTAGGCACTTTACGGTCATAGACTCTAAGCTTTTGATTTTGGCTCAATCTATCACTACCTAAACTATTTAATTTTTTTATTTCTTCAACCGTATTCCCTGTGAGCTTGGCTATTAAAGATAAGGTATCTGTCTGCTGAACAACAATGATCTTGGTTTTTTCTTGCTGAATTGGTTTTGGTTCTTGTGGCTCTGACTTATTTTCAGGTGGTGGCTTTGGTGTATCAGCTTTTTTAACAGGGATCTTCAATACTTGCCCAGCATGAATATCTGTATCACTTTTAAGATTATTAATTCTAATCAATTCCGCAATAGTTGTATTGTTATCAACCGCTATTCGAGATAAATAATCACCCTCAGCAACAATATATGTTGACCGTATATATGTCCCAGAAGCAACATCTTTAGCAGAAAGATTTACCCCTTTGAGTAATACTTTCGGACTACGAACAATAAAAATAGTTTTTTCTCCAACTAGCTGTATTTTTACTTTTGACTTATATTCACCAGAAGTCATACTTCTTACTCGAATATCAATGATTGTACCTATTGGACGTTTAATCCAAACAGATTCACCAGTGGCAAGAGTTACATAATCCGATATGAGCGATGAACCAACCCAAATTTGATGCACTAAGCCATTAATAGGTTGGTCTAGAGCATCTAAAAATCGAATATTTGCTAAACAATCCATAATTATATCTCCCCCTCATGTGAACCACAGTTACAGTCATATTCAAAATCATCATCTTCACTACCATCATCTATAGATATAGTCCATTCTTCATTTGCTCCTATGAGAATGTCATAATTTTCATTTTCAGTCGTATTTATACGTTGGGTTCGTCCATGTTCATCTAAATTTCCTGAAATATAAGTACCATTCTTAGTATTGATTAATTTATATTTCACTTCTGAAAAATTATTTTCATAAAACAAGTTATAAAAATCCCATTTATTAGTAAAAGATTTCATTTCATTCATTATAGGAAGTAATGGAATTTCAGCTTTAATTCGCTGTCCTCCCCCAAACTTCTGCTGCCCCGACTTCACCTCAAACAATCCTGGTGTCGTCGCAAATACACCTGAACCATTGATCCTTACCTCAGAAGTGTCCCCAACCAATCGAATCTCTTTAGGGCTAATGATATAAACTGTATCTTCTGTAGAAATGATTTGAATGTCTTTACGTGCAATGACATCAGCACCATCACCCTAAGCTTGAATTTCAACTTTACCTTTTCCTGCAAATAACCTTGCGCCTTCTTGTGCTGCAAACAAACTGATCTTGTTTTGTACATGCGCTAAGAAGCTCTTTTGAGTGCTTAGATTAATACTGTCGCCTGCGCTATGACTAATTTGCCCATCTGCTGAAAGATGAATATCTTCATTACTGGTAAGCGCAATTGAGTTTGGTGAAGCCAATATCATTAACGCCTGTTTAAACGCCTCGGCTTGGTTCTTAGCTTCATCTGAGTCATCTTTTTCCAAAGCAAAAATAAACGATTTCAAATGATCTAAGTTTTCTAAAGGATCAGCCTGTTGATTCTTGGCAACTTCACTCAATGCTTTGGAATTATTTAGACTACTTTCTAACTGATTTTTGCCTGCTGACACATCAAGGTGATTACCCGAAGCTGAATCCTGAGCATAAGTACTCAGTAGTAAACCTTGTCCTGCTCTAACTCCACCCCACTGGTCAGTTCTCAGTTCAAAGCCTTCACCTCGTCCTTCGCTGGTGTCTGTCTCTTTGGGATGACTTAAATTACCGAGGTTGAGTTGACTCGCCCCATGACTGCTCTGTAACTGACTACTGATTTGCTCAGTACTATCATCAAATCTAAGTTGGTTATAACCAGTACCTTGATACTCTCGACTTTTTATTCCTGACAGTTTTTTGGTATCAGGCAGTTTACCTTTTTCATCAAACTTGCTTGGATGACGATGCGCTTCATGAATACGTCCCACCACAAACGGCCTGTCAATGTTGCCATCAAAGAAATCAATCACGACGACCTCTCCGATTCTCGGTAAAAATCGTGCACCATAGCCTTCACCTGCCCACGGCGTCAGTACATCCACCCAAGCAGAATCGATGTCGTTATCGTTGGAGCCTGCACCACCATCGTGGCTATGATCTTGATTGCGGGTAAACAGAAAACGTACTTTGATCCGCCCCCACTCATCTACATGGATTTCTTCTCCACTTGGTCCAACCACTCTGGCACGTTGGGGTGATGCAATCGGACGATGTTTTAGTGGGTGATATTCGGGAACGATCGCAATATTACGACGTTGTAGCACCAACTGATTGGCTTGACGCTCATCACTATTGTTTGTTGTGATATTGGTCATTTGCCAATTGCTTTGTTTAAGCAAATTTTCAACCTGATTGGTCAGGTCTTTTGGTAGGTTGTTTTGATTGTAAAAGTGCTTCGATATGATTAGGAATTGCTTATCGGAAAAATCGTGTTGATCAATTTCGGGATGCCCGTTTAATTCAAAGACATAACCCACATGTGCATCACGTACTGTAGATATTGCGGTAAATTGTTTGGCTTGAGAATCATGGTAGTTACTCAAATTTTCATTAAAACGTTCAATTTGACGATTACCTGATGCTGTTGCACCATCTTCTCCATTCAGATCTTGGATCCATGCTGGGCTAAAGTGCCAAACTTGCTCAAGACCTAAACTGGCATTGTCGTAGTTTTCACTATGTTGATGCTTACTTTGTACATTGCCTGCACCTTCATCTATGTCTAATACATCGGCTTGCCAACGTTGAATATGTACTGATGTTGGTTGAATAGAACGCTGTCCAATAAATGAGATAATGCTGTCCTGCCTTTCGGTGGGGCTGCTACGATGAAAGCGGATGCTTTTGCGTTCTAAGCTGATGTATTGAGTATTATTGTCAATCAAACGAAGCTTTTGCGCTTGGATTTGTTCACTGAAACGCGATACTTTAAGTTCGGCTTCATCAATTAAAGTATTAATCCCTTCAGAAAAAAGCAGACGTTGAACAAAGTCTATATCCCGTTCATTATTCTGCATAATAAATGGGCGAACATCGTAGTCTTTGGTCAAGCCACTTTTATCCAATGTTAGACTTGAAGCAAACAATGGACTTCGCTCGCGCCATTCCTGAAATATAACTTCAACCACTTGAGGTGCAGACATGTTCATAAACACTCTGGAATTTCTACGATGCTTCCAAAGTGCTGTTGGGTCTTCAACTGTCAGGCGGTAAATCGTCAGCGCACCATCGCTCGCGCCCACATCTGCTTGGGTCACAATCCCTGAAATTCGATTGAGTTCTGATTTGTCATTCACAATATCGACAGCCACTTGGCTACCGATAAATTGCTTTAATGGAATATTCATTGACGTAGACAAGCAAATCAATTGTAAATGAATGCCTTTGTTTAATTCATGCATCCCATCAATACGTTGTAGGAACACTTGAGCAATCAAATCAGGATTGCTAAATTGGATATGCAAAACACGCTTTTGAGCAGTCAGCCCACATTTTTCTAAGGCAAAATAAATATTATTCGACATGTTTTTTTAATATTTGTTAAAAATCGCAATACAGACTACAAAAAAATCCTTATTTTGTATACACTTAGGTGATTTTTCATGTGATCACTATATGTAATTTCGCTGCGATCTTTTTAGATATTTATTCTTTTCTGTGCCTTTATACTATTTTTTGTTCTAGGCGTTGTTAGATTCAATTGCCAAACCTTATCAACATAATTATCCATTAGAATATCAAGAATGGTTTAAAGAAAGACCATCAACTTTAGCACGATCATCCTATTCAATTTCTACTTCAAGCTCATCAAGTAGCAGTAGAGATTTAAGCGACAGCTCAAATGGTAGTAGCACATCAGGCTCATGGTAAACACCAAAAGCCCAATAGATTTAGCTGTTGATTAAAACCCATGAAATAATTTATTCATGTCTTTACACAAATAATCTTTAAAGTGAAATGCCCGTGCATGTTTTGCATCAAACTTGGCCGTCTGACCATCTTTTTCAAAAATATAGACACGGTCATCCTTACTGACAAGAAACTCACCACCCAGTTTGATCAACAAGGCATCTATCTTATCTTCATCGGCAATACTGTCATCTTGGCTGACTTTGTCATAATTACGTCTAATGCCTTTAATAAACATCATCTACTCACACGTTCTATTTAGCCAGAATTATACCCTTTTCATTGCCTTTAAAATGGCTCTAAATAAACATTATCAAAATCATTCAGCTTGTTTACCCAGATAAATACTTATAAAATAGCCCAATCATGTGTTATCGCGGCTGCTGAACCCGATCAACTCATGAGTTTTTATCTATGGACATTACACAACAATATTTTGAAAATGAAATAAACCGCAATCGCGCTTGGAGACGTAAGGTAAATTATTTACACCGTGGTCGAGATTGCAGACATACTTCAAGCCTTTGGAAACCAGAAAAAGACTGGAAGCTGCTTTGGAACAGATCGTTAAAAAGATCTCGCTCGAAACAATTAAGAATTGAATATCCACGTATTTCATCTGCTAAAAGACGAAAACAAGCACAATATGATTTTTGGAAGACTGCTGATTGAACACCCTTTTTATTTGTAGTCGTAACCAATGGCGTAGTCCCACTGCCGAGCGTGTCTTTGCAGTGGGCTATGGCATTTCCACACGTTCCGCTGGAACAAGTAAACACGCCAAACATCGTATTTCTGTCAAAGATATTGCCTGGGCAGATATGATTTTTGTCATGGAGCAAAAACATAAACAAAATATCAAAGAGAAATTCCCCAACCAGTTACAACATAAAAAAGTCATGGTGTTGGATATTCCAGACGATTATCACTATATGGATGAAGAGTTAATTGAAATTTTAACAGAGGCTATGCAACCCTATTTGCCTTAAATGCTAAAGTCGTTGCCATCAATCAGTATGACCAATTCATAATCAAAATGATGACAAAACAACCTTAAATTGCCATAGCTCAATCCGATCAATATTTAACAATAAAATAAATGATGCAGAATCCACTAAAAGTATTTTCTATCCTTAAAACCTTCACGCTTATCTTGGTGATATGCGCGCTTCTATTCAATTTTAGTTTTATATTTAGATTTTCTGACTCAAATTCTGATGAAATTCCTTTTACGGCTACTACAGAAAAACTTGGAATATTTCAAAAATATAACAACCAAATCTATGCCGCTGTACCCAGCAATGGTGATTATTTGATCCCAGATGCAGATGTTCAAAGTTTTTATTTACCCAATGATGATTACCAATACCGACAACTAGGTGCAGATAAACTGCATGTTTATTGTGGCAATATCCTCCTAAAAGGTGTGCAACCTCAACAGGTGAAAACTATTGGGGATGGTTATTTTACTGCTGGAAAAGACACTTGGTATTGCTCCCCCTCCACCGAACGAAATAAGGATTTAGCTGCGCTTCGAGAAGTTTGGCAAATCATGCAACAAAATTTTGCCCTAGGCTCAAAACCACAAAGCTATCTCTACCCCTATTTTAAACTTGAACGAGGCAACTGGCCTTATCGTGTTAATTCCGAAAATGATACGGCAAGTAATGGGACATTCACCTATTTTCAAGGGAAATTGCTTTCTGGAGCCAATCCAGACCAACTCAAACTTGTCTTAGGCGAACGTAACTATGCCTATCGAGTGGATGGTAAAAACGTCTATTACAACAACACTTTGCTCGATTTAAAAGACAATGGAAAACTTTATAGTATTGAAATAGACGGTTTAAATAACCAATATTATTTACTCAATCCTGTCGATGGTATGGTCTATGTCAACGAATTTGCCTTTGATCCCAAATACGCCCCCTATCATCTCTTAAGCGAACATGGCGATCACATTAACCATGCTTTGTTTTATAACGACACGGGGATTTACTATTTTGATCTGAATAAGAAAAAAATGCATCGCGCAGGTGATAATCCGTTTTTAGGCAACGCGTTTAAAGAAATCGCACCGCTGATTTTTTCTGATGGCACACAGCTACTCTATCTACAAGCCAGTGAATATCGCAGCAATAAAGGATCAGCCTCTTCCAAATCCACCCATATTCTAAAATTAGCTGAGCCACTTCATTCCACATGGCAAAAACTTGGGGATGTAAATTACAACTATGGCACTGTATGGAAAAATGGCAATGCGTTTTACTATTTTGATCAGTTAGGAAATAGCCAACTGGTTAAGGCCACGATTTATCATATTCGCGACCCACAAACGATTCAAAATTTACTGAGAACTCAACCACGCACTGACGATATTCGACAATGGATTGATGAGCAAAAGATTGTTGAAGCCAAACACACAGAATTACTCGAAGTAGAGACAACTAACCGCTCAGACAAATATTGGGGTTTGTTTGTTCCGATCATTTTCGTAGCCTTTTTTAGTATGCTGATGTGGATATTTAAACGGTTTAATTTAAATTTTGCCCCATTTTATATACGTAACCATAAACTGATCGTCAGTAATTTGATGATGACCTCGTACCCTTTAGATCAGATCACATGCGTTGAATTTAGTACCCGTATGACAATAGCGAATGGAGCTTATATTGGGCACTTTCAAATTTTACAGCGCAATGGAAAACGCAGTAGAATCTTTAATTTTAGTACGCAATTACGTTTACGGAGTGACTCACAAGTAGAATTAAATCAATATATCCAACAACTCAGAAATGAGTTAACACGCCATGGTATCCAGAATACAATACGAAATTAAACGTGGTATCAACTAAATATCGCATTGGCAATTACATGATCTCAATATATTTTTGATCAGTATTGAGTGCACAATATCCACATTATTATTTTGAGCTTTAACATGAAAATCTGGTTATCTCTTCTAACTTTGGGTCTTTTTACCTTTTCTTCTGCACATGCAGATATTCAAACTTTGCAGCAAAACTTAAAAACCAAATATCCTGAGATTCAGGTGAAATCGGTACAAAACTCACCAATTAAAGATGTTTATGAAGTCTATATGGGTGGGCGTATTGTTTATACCAATGAAGAAGCAAAATATTTCTTTGTCGGCAATTTAATTGATCTTAAAGAACAAAAAAACCTGACCGAAGAACGTATGCAAGCGCTAAAAAGTATTGATGTAAAATCATTACCTTTGAAACAAGCCATTAAGCATGTCAAAGGTAAAGGTGAACGTGTAATCTACGTATTTAGTGATCCTGACTGTCCATATTGCCAACATCTTGAAAAAGAATTAAAAAATATCGACAACCTAACCGTTTACTTATTTTTATACCCAATCACCCGTTTACATCCAAATGCTGAAAGTATTTCACAGCAAATCTGGTGCTCTAAAAACCAGTATCAAGCATGGGAAGACTATTTAATTGACAAGAAACAACCGACTTCAAACAAGTCATGTACGACCCCAATTGAGAAAAACATTGCTTTAGCAAAATCACTTGAAGTCGATGGTACACCGACATTCTTCTTACAAGATGGCACCCGTATTTCAGGCGCACGTGAGGCAGGCGAAATTGAATTACTCCTCAAAGCAGTAAAATAACAGCCCACAGCCTAGAGAATAAAAAATTTCTCTAGGCTTTAATGTTGTTAAAATATCCTTAATTCTTTCTTATTTATAAATAAATTAAAATTTAAATACACTAACTTATACAATAGGCATGTTTACATTTATAATTTTCAAATTATGATAAAAACGTCCTCAACAATGTTCTCACACCATAAATGGAATTATGTTGAAATTAAAACAAGGTATATCGTCAAAATGAAAAAAATTCTATTCGCTACACTACTCAGCTTTTCATGTATTTCTGCATTTGCAGCAGATACAGCTAAAAGTAACGTTGACCCTGCATTTGTCAAAGCACAAGAGCTGATTCAAGCAAAAAACTATCCAGCGGCGTATCAAGAACTTGAGCGTCTTGCAAAAGCTGGCAATGCGCAAGCCTTATATAACTTAGGCTATTTAACCCAAACGGGACAAGGCACAACCAAAGACGATAAGAAAGCTTTGAAATATTATCAAGATGCTTCAGCAAAAGGCTATCCTGTTGCAAGTTATGTCTTGGCGCAAAGCTATGCGGTAGGTCAATTGGGCTTAGCCAAAGACGAAAAGAAAGTTCGTGAATACTTAGAAAAGTCCTCTGCTCAAGGATTTGATGATGCTACAGTGGAACTTGCGGTTTTATTATTTGCTGAAGGCACACCCGCATCTGACAAACTTGGCTTACAAAAACTTGATCCTTTAGTGAAAAAAGATTTTGCACCTGCGATTCATGCGAAAGCGTTGTATGACATCACCGATGGTTTAAAGAAGAAGAATGCAGCAGCAGTCAATCAAGGTTTAAAATCAATCCAAGATTTAGCTAAAAAGGGATATATCCCAGCATTGATGGCTGTCGGAAATATGCTGACCAATGGCAATATCATTGATCAAAATCTGCCAGAAGCACAAAAGATTTTCTCAGAACTTGCTAAAAATAATGTGCCTAAGGCAAAAGAGTCTTTGGATGTTGTAAACAAACTGATTGCTGAAAAAGGCAAAACACCTGCTCCCAAAGCACCAGCAAAAAAATAAGCAGCTCTAAAAAAAATACTCTCACAAGAGAGTATTTTTTTTACCACCAAATACCAATCAAAACACTCACTACAATAAAACTCAGTAACGTACTAATCATCAATGGTGTCAGTGCTTTTTCATTTAAACCATAGACTTGCCCAAAAATTCCAAATATAGAGGGCATAGGTAAAGCCGCAATCAAGGTACCTGCATAAATCATCTTTTGATCCAAATCGGTTAAATGAGTCAAACCTAAATAGACCAATATCGGCATACAGATATTTTTAGAAACCACCAAATAAATAGTTTGCAGATTAAGTGATTGAATCGTAATCCCAACCATCCCACCACCAATAATAAATAACGCTAAAGGTGAGGCAGTCTGACCTAACAAGGCAAATACTTGGTCTAATACATGTGGAATTTGAATTTCGAAGATCGCACAGCTCATGCCAATCATCACTGACAAGAACAATGGATTTTTTAATAAAGTCAGAAATGTTGTTTTTAAAATGGCGGCTAAATTGGCTTGTCTTTGTCGCCCTATTTCTGCCAAGGTTAACATCAGCGGTACAAGAAATACGCTTTCAATGATAACAATCAGTGAAATATAAATCATGGCTTCACTACCCATCAGCAAAGTCAAAATTGCTGCGCCCAGTAACCCGGTATTGGACATTGATGCGCCAAGTGAAAACACAGAAGCATGGGTAAAATGGTTGTTAAAAAGCTTTTGCCCTAAAATAAAGGCCAAAATAAATAGACTAAAAGTGATGCCTGCATAAACAAAGAAATAAGCAGGATACCAAATCTCATGTAAATCTTTTGCAGCCAGTGCATGAAGTAATAAAGCAGGTAATGCAATTTTGATTACAAAAGCACCAATTGCAGTAATTTGCTCTTTAGAGATCAATTGGATTTTGACAGATATAAAACCCAAAAATAACAGGAAAAATACTGGAAAAATTACCGAAAAAATCATTCAAGCCGTTCCTTTTCCAGATCATACAAATAAAGATATATCCTAGAATATATCTTTATTCAGTTTAAATACGTTTAAAGATTAATGAGTGAATCAAAACTGTTATGCCATCAATATGCTGAGAACAAATCTTTGATTCCATGCGGCTGACAACGTAAATATTGTGGTGCAATCGAGATTTTTGCACCCAATTTTGCTGCCGCATGCCAAGGCCAGCGGGGGTTATATAAGATCGCTCTTGCCAATGCAATTGCATCTGCCTCACCTTGCTGAAGGATCTGTTCAGCTTGTTCAGCTTCGGTAATTAAGCCCACTGTAATTACAGGAATATTCACCTGTTTTTTAATCGCATTTGCAAAAGGCACTTGGTAATTTGCACCCACTTTAATATCTTGTTGAATATGTAATCCAGCAGAAGATACATGGATATAAGCAGCACCAAGTTGCGCTAAAGCTTTTGATAAGCCAATGCTTGATTCAACATTCCAGCTATTTTCTGCATCCATCCAGTCAGTTGCAGAAATACGTACACCTACAGGATAGTCAGTTGGTACAATTGCTCGAATCGCTTGAAAAACTTCTAATGTAAAACGAATACGATTTTCAAAGCTTCCACCATATTCATCAGTTCGGTGGTTAGACAATGGCGACATAAATTGATGCAGTAAATACCCATGCGCTGCATGAATTTCAATCAGTGAAAAACCAGCATCTACTGCACGAATTGCCGCTTGCGCAAAGTCGTGAATAATTGTTTTAATTTCGTCAATTGTTAATTCATGCGGGGCAATATCATTCGGGCTGAAAGCAATATCACTGGCTGATACAGTTTGCCATCCGTGTGCATGATCTGGCGCAATCTGACCTTTCCCCTGCTTCACCAACCAAGGCTTTTCAGTCGAAGCTTTACGACCTGCATGCGCAAGCTGAATAGCAAAAGGTGTTGGAGCAATGCTTTTTACCTTATTGAGTAAAGCTTTGATTTGATCTCGTTGTGTATCATTCCAAAGTCCCACATCGGCATAACTGATCCGCCCTTCGGCTTGAACCGCTGTTGCTTCAATAATACATAAGCTCGCGCCTGACAAAGCGTAACTTGCCCATTGCTGTTCATGCCAATAGGTCACTTCACCCTGATCTGTTGCCGAATATTGACACATTGGCGCAATAATAATTTTATTGCTGAGGGAGAGTGAACCAAATTGAATAGATTCAAATAACTTTGGTTGAGCAGACATAAATTATTTTCCCAATGAATTAGAACTGTTTGGTGACACTGAGTCCTGCACTCCAGTTAATACCATCAGCAGGTTCAAAGAATCGACTATTACCATCATTTACAATGACTGAACCGACATAATTTTTATCGAATAAATTATCGACTCGAGCAAAACTACGTACTTTCCAATCGTTGTTTTTCCAGATATAACCGACATTCATACTGGTTACTGTATAACTTGGTGCAGTATCTGTATTGAGATCGTCCACATAGATTTTATCCATATATCGAACATCTACACCTGCATTAAAGCCCTGCTCAGGCAACCAGCCGAAAGATACAAAGGCTTGGTTTTTTGCAATTCCCGGAATGTAATTGCCACTTTGGATGACTTTTTTAGGATCTGTGTTGGGAATGTCTGCATCAAATGTTGCATCAAGGAAACTATAACTGGCTTGAGCCGTTAAATTTTTCCACAGCTTTTTATTCCAAGACAGCTCTACCCCTTGGCGCAGTGTTTTATCTGCATTTTGATAGGTTGCACGTCCATTGAGTGTTCCCGCAGAAACGATGTCATCTTGAGTATTACTTTGGAAAACTGCGGCGGTAAAATTACCTAGACGATTTTGTGCTTTTAAACCAAGTTCATAGTTATCACTGGTTGAAGGTTTAAGCGCAAAGTTAATCCCTGCCGTTCCTTCTGTTGGATAGGCCATTTCGGTAAAGGTTGGTGTTTCAAAGCCTTGGGCATAACTGATATAAGTACTAAGGTCTGGAGTAACTTCCCAAGTAAAGGCAGCTGATGGGAGCAGTTTTTGATAATCGGTTTGACCGCTGTCATCGCCATTCAAACCAATGATGTAGTGATCTTTCGACTCATAATGGACATTGCTATAGCGTAACCCTGTATCTAGACGTACAGTCGGCAAAAATTGCCAAGCTGCCTGTAAATATGGATCTAAATTCCATAAGGTATTTCGTTCATCACGGCGTAAGTTGCCTTTTACCCCATATTCGCCCTTAGCATTAAAATTCTCATATCCTTGACGATCTTCATTCATCGCATCATAAGCCAAGCCTGCACTGATCCGTGTATTCGGTAATAAGTCTTTGCCAGTCCAACGTAAATCAGCACCATAAAAATCTCGTTCGAAATCAATCACCCCACCTGCATGGCGTGGATTCTTTTGAGCAGAACTTGGAATAGACTGGTATTGAGTCACTTCACGATGACCAATATAGGCCATACTATAAAGCTCTTGTTGATCATTCAGGGGCTTAGTCCAATTGATACCTGTCTGTGTTTGGTTAATATCTTTACGAACATCATAGATATTTTTACTGTCATTGACCTGTTTAGGATTTTGCTTCCATTGCTCACGAGTCAAACCTTGTGGATCATCAGCGGAAATATCCACATGATTGATCAGCCAATTGATCTTAGAACCATCATCTAAGTCCCACGTGAGTTTGGCATTGCTCAACACTTTTCTTGCGGCACTGTGGTCACGATAACCATCGGTATCAAAATAAGAAGAACTGATCACATAGCTCGGTTCATTGGCTTTATCTGCACCACCTTGTAAGGTGATGTCAGCACGGCCTTTATTATTACTGCCACCTGAATATCCTAACTCGACCGAATCACGCCCTGTTCCTTCTTTGGTCATGGTGAGAATAGTCCCCCCAGAGGAGTTTCCATACAGTGATGAAAAGGGCCCACCAAGTACTTCAATATGATCTAAGCTCGTTAAATCAATATTTGAAGTTTGGCCTTGTCCGTCTGGCATCGTCGCAGGAATCCCATCGACATAAAGACGAATTCCACGTACCCCAAAAGTTGAACGTGCGCCAAATCCGCGCATAGACAGTTGTAAGTCTTGGGCATAATTTTCACGATTATTGAGCTGTAAACCCGGAATTCCTTTGAGTGTTTCAGTGAGGTTTACCCCAATATTATTTTGACTTTGTTGTTGATCAACTCTATATACCGATGCTGGGGTGTTTAATATGCTGGTATCAGAACGTGTTGCTTCAATTTTAATGGTTGGAAGTTGCTGCGTAGAATTTTGCTGAATGGAATCTTGAGATTCCACTTCAGCATATAAGCTCTGTGTGATACATACCGTTAAGCAAAGTAGTGTTGTATTAATTTTTAGATGTTTCACTCTTTGCATAAAGGTGTCCTCGGGTGGTATTAAAAAATAATTTTAGACCCCAAGCCAACGACAAATGCATTGTCCACCTGATTGGTTGCACCAGGATGTACCACATACTGCACTAAAGGACGAAGCATGAACCATTTGGCAGGGTAATATGAGTAATTCAACTCAACATTATACTCTGCATCTTCATTCAACTGTCTTAAATTTGTTCCTAAACGAGCACCATTCACATAATTAGTATACCGATCGTTCAAATGTACCCGATTTACCGCCAAACCAAGAATATCGTTTGGTTGACCATCAAACAGACCATAGTATTTTAGACCAAGTTGCTGTGAATCATTTACGGCTGTCGTCGTACGATCATGAATGGTGAAGTTACCAAAACTGTGTAAACCACGTTTCCCCTCTCCAGTTGAAGTCAACTGCTGTTCAAACGTAATCCAACCGCCATATGTTCGATCTTCAGCCTTAGTTCCTGCTTTGTAAGCAACATCGTACTGATTTTTAGCCTCATCAGCAGTATTGTAAAGCGTACCAATACGATAACTGCCTGGTAAATCATTCACACCCTGTTTAGGTGACCACACCACTTCAGAAAGAATATTTACACCATCAGCATGCTTTGTATCCAGATTCCAGCCTTGTCGCTCTAAAGCATTATCAGGGTTGTATTCAAACACCCCCACTTGTGCAAATAGTTCAGGATTGATGTGATATTTTAAACGTGCGCCCCATTGTGAGACTGGTGTGTTATACCAAAGCTTACCTTGCCATTTCCCCATCTGTGCTGCACAAAATGCATTGCCTTGGAAATCACAAGCCATGGTATTGAATTCAGTACCTAAACCCATACGACCTAAACGCAAGCTTAGTCCTTGATCCTTAAAATTCTTTTCTATATATAATTCGCTGAGACGGCTCCCCGAATTACCACGTCCCCAATTGGCTTGCGAGTTTGCCCATTGTGGTGCATCTGGTGCTTGAATACCTCTGAGTGAAGTACTTTCACCTTGACGTGCTGTAACTAAAGCACGAATAGTCACATCATTCCAACCCGCCAGTTTCCCCATATCTAAGGTTGTACCCAGTCCGAATTGTGTCGCAAATGTTGGCGCTTGGTGCGCATCATAACCACCATCAGCGAGATATGAACTGTCCATGGCAATGGTGCCATCAAATTTGATTCCCTTTTCTGCAAGTTCAGTCCGACTCCCATTCCAATCACCCGTCATGGTTGAGCCGTGTAAATTAAACGCATCTTCAGCTGATGCAAAAGACATCATGCTACATGCAGAGATTGCCAATAAAGGATAAGCAATTTTTTTCATGGGAAAGCCTAATCAGGAACAAAACGAATAAAGATAAACTAGTCAACTCTCAATCACTTTAACCGTCTAAATTTAATAGAAAGTTCCAGCTTTAAAATGACTATTTTTCCTGAAATATCGAGATAAAAAGAATTATTTCAGTAAACAATTCACTAGAAATTTACACATTTTTTTACATATAACTATCAGATATTTTTTATCAATTGGAAAACTTTATTTTATCAATAAACTTTATTTTAGATAACAATCACTTAACAATAATAGTTCAATCTTATTCTACGATCATATCCATAATTTCAACCTAAAGTCGTAGGCTCAACACAACCGCCCTTTAACGCAATCCAATTCTTGCATACAATATTCAGTCCTCACACCAATGTGACAAGTGCATGCCTGAATTACCAGAAGTTGAAACAACAAAAACCAGTTTACTCCCCTTGATTGACCAGAAAGTTCTTCATGTTCAAGTGCGTGAGTCACGGTTACGCTGGCCTATACCCGAAGATATTCAACAACTTCAAGGTCAAAAACTCGTTCGCTTAACACGTCGTTCAAAATACATTTTGGCAGAGTTTGAAACTCATAGCATGTTATGGCATTTGGGTATGTCGGGTAGTTTTAGAATCTGTGATGAACATGAAGCGCTTAGAAAGCATGACCATCTGATCATTCAGTTTGAAGACACACAGCTGCGCTATCATGACCCTCGACGTTTTGGTTGTATCATTTGGCTGAATGAGGAAAGCCAAACAAAATTGATTGATACTTTAGGGCCTGAACCATTGAGTGATGAATTTCATGCCGAATATTTAGCAGAAAAGTTTAAAAATAAAAATGTCGGCACAAAAGTTGCAATCATGGATAATCATATTGTTGTGGGTGTAGGCAATATTTATGCAACCGAAAGCTTATTTAATTTAGGGATTCATCCTGCGCAGCCTGCTTCGAGTTTGACGAAAGCGCAAATTCAAAAATTGGTCATCGAAATTAAACGAATTTTAAAGCAAGCGATTGATTTGGGTGGTTCAACTTTAAGAGACTATAGCAATGCCATGGGTGAGAATGGCTACTTTCAGCAAACCTTATTGGCTTATGGTCGTGCGGGTGAGATGTGTATTAACTGTGAAACCACTTTAGAAAATTTAAAGTTAGGACAAAGAGCCAGTGTGTTTTGCCCACAATGCCAGCCATTAAAGATCGCGAAGAGCATCCCACAAAAACCACGAGGAAAAAGTAAATGAAAACTGCAATCGTTCGACATATTCTCGTCAAAGATAAGGACTTGGCTGAACAACTCAAGAAGAAGATCCATGATGGCGCTGATTTTGCCAAAGTGGCCAAACAGCATTCCACATGTAATTCAGCAAAACGTGGTGGTGAACTGGGTGAAGTAAAAAAAGGACAACTTGTTCCTGTGATTGATAAACTGGTATTTACCGCAGCTGAACGTGTACTTCATGGTCCAGTAAAAAGCCAATTCGGCTTTCACTTGGTTGAGATTAAATTTAGGATGGATGGATTCAAATGATAAAGCAAAATGGTATCAAGCTTGAACCAATTGCATATCAAGCACTCAATCCCAAAGCTCAAGAAACCTATAATTTCCATAAAATGGCAGCCCTTTTAGCAGATTATGGCTACAACTGCCTTTGGCTGAATAACGATTGGAGTAGTGCAGACTGTATTGCTGTTCATATTGATGGCATTTCAGATTTCAAAATACAACTTAAAGGTGGTATTTCCTTTGCACAAAAATATCGGATGAAAAACCTGTATATCGCGTTTTTTGAGCAAGAAAATTTATACATCTACCCACATGATTTCATTCTAGCGCAAATAGAAACTGACATCGCAGACAAAAAATGGTTAGAAAAAGGTACTTACTTTCAAACAAAAATTACAAAAAGATTTAGAGACATTCTTAAACCTTATGAAATTCCGAAAGTCACTAAATAATAGAGTTCTTGTGAAAATAAGCTTTTAGATGATAACTTTTTCAATGCCACGCTTTACATTTAAAGTTTAAATCGCTTTGCGTAGGCGATGCCTCACTTTTCAAAGATGAAAAGATGACAAAAATCTTCTGTTAGGTGAGGGGTACGTCCTGTACCCCCACCCAACGGCGACATCCATGTCGCCACACGATAGAACGACCAGACATGATTCAAGAATATAAAAGAAACTCATTAGATATCTGAACCAAAATATGAGTGGCTATTAAATGCTCGTTTTGGCGAATACAAGAAGTCTAATATATTCTCCTCAATTCAAACCCTTCTATATTTTTGAATCAATTTGCTCAGGTTTAAATTCATGGATAAACTTCGCATAATCATCAATATATGATCTAAATGCTTCTTCGCGAGTGGTAAAGTAAAATATTTCATTGTCATTTCTGACGATGGTTTCAGGAGATTTACCATTACAGTAACCCCCAGCTGAATAGACAGCAGACTTAAGCATTTGAAAACTTTGCTCAGCAACCTGTTCATCCTTAAACGCAAAAACCAGCAAAACAAAATCTGGACGATATTGTTTTTCATCACCTAACTTAACTTTACTGATTGCCTTATAAGAGCGGATGCCCTCACCTTTTACTTGAATCACTTTATTCAGAGAACAATCATTTTCAGACCAAGAGCTGCCACTGTCTTTTTCTATAAACTCAAAATTGGCTTTTAATAAACGTGTTTGTAATGCCAAAAGTAATGTTTCATTTTCATCTACCGAGTTGGTTTCTATAGTGGCGTAGCGGGTATCTTCATTTGGCATTTCATTAAAGGTTAAACCACTGGCAGGTCGGCTTTGGTCCGCTTGTGTAGATGTTGGAGTATCAGCGGATTGCTGCTCTTTCGGATGCTCTGAACATGCATACAAACTGATAAGTATTGCCATAATCCCTATGTTTTTTTTCATCAGCCCCATCCCTATTTTCTTGCTTGCATAAAAAACGGTACTTGATCGTACCGTTTCATTCAACTCTTTTACAATGATTTAATAGCTTTATCAGGGTTTAGATATATTAAAATACTGTAATTTGAATCAATTTAATGAAGATTAAGCTTCAGGGCGTTTCTTTAATTCATCACGAATTTCACGCAGTAATGCAATATCTTCTGGTGTAGCAGCTGGAGCTTCTTCAGCAGGTTTACGAATTTTATTTAGGAATTTAACCAACAAGAAAACCACCCACATTAAAATCAGGAAGTTCAATACAATTGTGATGAAATTACCATAAGTTAATACGTTAATTCCGGCTTTGGTTAATTCATCCAATGATGAAAGGTTATTTGGGTTATCACCAAGTACGACAAATTTTTGAGTAAAATCAACACCACCACCCGTAATCACCGTGATTAAAGGCATAATCACGTCTTTAACTAATGAGTCGATAATTTTATTGAAAGCACCACCAATGATGACACCAATTGCCAAATCCATCATATTGCCTTTAATGGCAAATTCTCTGAACTCTGAAAGAATACTCATATTTTAACTCCACGCCGATTTTGCGTATTTTTTATGTGACGAAGTATACATTATGTTTCAACATATATTTCCGCCTAATTTACTCGCTTTTTATTAAAAACCAATATTCTTTTACATTTATATAAAAAAACCGCAATTTATTAAAAAATTGCGGTTTTTTTTCTAGAAATTAAATTATTTCCAGTTTGAACGCTTAGCCACGTGAAGCACGTTTACGTTCATTTTCAGTTAAGAATTTTTTACGAATACGAACTGATTTAGGTGTTACTTCAACTAATTCGTCATCTTCAATAAATTCTAATGCTTGTTCAAGCGTGAATTTAATTGCAGGTGTTAACGTTAACGCTTCATCTGTACCAGATGCACGCATGTTAGTTAACTGTTTCGCTTTGGTTGGGTTCACAGTCATGTCGTCTGAACGAGAGTTCATACCCACGATCATACCTTCATAAACTTCTAACTGTGGTTCAGCAAATAGACGACCACGGTCTTGTAAAGTGAACAATGCAAACGCTAAGCAAGTACCGTTAACCATAGAGATCAACACACCGTTTTGACGTTTCGCAACTGCACCTTGTTTAGCTGTACCGTAATGCGAGAAGCTTGAAGTCATGATACCAGTACCAGAGGTAATGGTTAAGAATTCAGAACGGAAACCAATCAAACCACGTGATGGAACAGTTGCTTCAATACGGATACGGCCTTTACCGTCAACTTCCATATTGGTCAACTCACCTTTACGGTTACCCATTTGTTCCATAACAGAACCCTGATGTTGCTCTTCAACATCAAAAGTAACGTTTTCGTATGGTTCTTGAGTTTCGCCATCAACTTCTTTCATGATCACTTGCGGACGAGAAACACCCATCTCGAAGCCTTCACGACGCATGGTTTCAATCAATACTGAAAGGTGAAGTTCACCACGACCAGAAACTTTGAAACGGTCTGGACTGTCAGTATCTTCAACACGTAAAGCAACGTTATGGATCAATTCGCGATCTAAACGCTCACGGATATTACGTGAAGTTACAAATTTACCTTCCTTACCAGCAAACGGTGAGTTGTTTACTTGGAAAGTCATCGAAACTGTAGGTTCATCTACAGACAATGCAGGTAATGCTTCAACATTTTTAGGATCACAGATTGTGTCAGAAATGTTCAATGCATCTAAACCAGTGATACATACGATATCACCCGCTTGAGCAGAATCTACATCTACACGCTCTAAACCATGGTAACCCATAATTTTTAAGATACGACCGTTACGTGTTTTGCCATCTTTATCGATAACAGTCACTGGTGTATTGGTTTTTACTGAACCACGTTGAATACGACCAACACCAATTACACCCACGAAACTATTATAGTCAAGTGATGAAATTTGCATTTGGAATGGACCATCAATATCAACTGCTGGTGGTTCAACGATATCTACGATTGTTTCGAACAACGGTGTCATGTCTTCCGCTAATTCTTCAGGAGAAGGACCAGCAACACCACGTAAGCCAGAAGCATATACGATTGGGAAGTCTAACTGTTCATCACTACCGCCTAAGTTATCGAACAAATCAAATACTTGATCGATTACCCAGTCTGGACGAGCACTTGGCTTATCTACTTTGTTGATGATAACAATTGGCTTCAAACCACGAGCAAACGCTTTTTGTGTTACAAAGCGAGTTTGTGGCATTGGGCCTTCTTGTGAATCGACAAGAAGAAGTACGCAGTCAACCATAGACATTACACGTTCAACTTCACCACCAAAGTCAGCATGTCCTGGGGTGTCGACGATGTTGATGCGGTATTCAGTATTTGTACGCTTGTCTAACCATTTGATTGCAGTGTTTTTTGCAAGAATGGTAATACCGCGTTCAGACTCAAGCGCATTCGAATCCATAACACGCTCAATCTCACCCGCGCGGTCACCGAGTGCACCTGATTGTTGTAAAAGTTTGTCGACAAGAGTCGTTTTACCATGGTCGACGTGCGCGATGATGGCAATATTACGGAGAGTTTTAATATCAGACATGTAAATTCGATACGCTTTAAATTTGAGGGCAAATTATACAGAAAAATCTTAACTTTTAGTAGTGACAGTTTATTGACAGTTACAAGTTTTTTTCACAACAGCAGGCTTTTTATTTTGTAATAGTGTGTAAAGCGATTAGAATAGCGCCATCTTGCCACTTCCAATTGCTGTGCCATGTCCAATTCTACCCCCTCTCCCAATCAGAAACAGGCTCAAATTGATCTTGTTTATGGTCTAGATGATCGTCCAAAACCACTCATCGCTTTTTTTGCGGCTTTGCAACATTTACTTGCGATTATTGTTCCAATTGTAACACCCGGTTTACTGATTTGTTTAGCTTTAGGTGTTTCTCCTCAAGATACCAACATGATTCTTTCCATGTCATTGGTGATTTCTGGGGTAGCAACATTCTTACAATGTAAAAAAATTGGACCCTTTGGTGCAGGGCTACTGATTGTTCAAGGTACAAGCTTTAACTTTATTGGTCCAATGATTGGGATTGGTTCTGCCATGGTTGCTGCGGGCACACCAGTAGAAGCGGTTATGGCATCTATTTTTGGTGTGGTCATTGCAGGCTCATTTATTGAAATGGGTGTTTCACGTATTTTACCTTGGGTAAAAAAGTTGATCACGCCCTTGGTTACAGGGATTGTGGTACTGTTGATTGGTTTAACCTTAATTAAAGAAGGTTTAATCAGCATGGGTGGTGGCTACCAAGCCATGGAAAGCCATACGTTTGCCAGCGCCGACAATCTCATCATGTCATGTACAGTGTTGGCAATTATCGTCCTTCTCAATCGCTTCAAAGTTGTTTGGGTGAAAAGTTCTGCAATTCTTATTGCTTTAGTCATTGGCTATATTCTTGCGGGCTTTATGGGCTATTTAGATTTTTCTGGTTTAAAAGATGCCCCATTGATTCAAATTCCGACACCAATGCATTTTGGAATTAGCTTCTCATGGAGCTTATTTATTCCTATGGCGTTTATTTATCTTGTCACGTCTTTAGAAGCAATTGGCGATGTCACCGCAACCTCTAAAATTTCAAATCAGCCTGTAGATGGCCCAGTGTGGATGGAACGAATTAAAGGTGGTGTACTGGTCAATGGTGCCAACTCATTTCTTGCAGGGATTTTTAATACATTCCCAAGTTCTGTCTTTGCACAAAATAACGGTGTAATTCAGTTGACGGGTGTTGCAAGTCGTTTTGTTGGGATTTGGATTGCAATCCTACTCATCATTCTGGGGTTATTCCCTGCTGTTGCTGGTATCATTCAGGCGGTACCGCAAGCGGTACTGGGTGGTGCGGTTATGGTAATGTTTGGTGCAGTTGCTGCTTCAGGCATTAACATTTTATCGGGAATTCAACTAGACCGTCGTGCGTTATTAATTATTGCCATCTCTTTGGGTCTCGGCCTAGGGGTTGCACAAGTTCCTCAAATTTTGGAACATTTGCCAGAATTACCGCGTAATATTTTTAGTTCTGGTGTCGCAACTGGCGGGCTAGCTGCATTAATTTTGAATTTAGTTTTACCCGAAACTAAAAAATAATAAATCTATTCTTTATAATGCCCAGCTTAGACTGGGCATTGCGCTAATTTTTATTGATGGATGGTGAATATGGAGCCAAAAAGCGAAGTTGTCATTCGACAGCATGACTACCTTTCTGGACGCGTGCTATTTGTAAATGCAGCAACGGATGATCTACTTTCAAATTTAGCTCATAACATCGAAGCAAGCATTTGGACTTGGAATTACAATGAGTTTCAATATTTTCAGAATCAGCAGGCAACGGTACATTTTGGTACTGACCTGCCAGAAGCTGAATTTGATCAAGCTGTTGTTTTTGTTCCAAAATCAAAAGAGCTGCTCAACTATATCTTGCACAATTTAGTCAGTCGTTTAGCCGTTGGCGCTTCGATTTTCTTGGTTGGAGAGAAAAAAGGTGGTGTAGAACGTGCTGCAAAACAACTCCAGCCTTATGGTCAATCCATCAAGCTTGATAGCGCACGTCATTGTCAAATGTGGCAACTCACCACAGATAAAACCATGACAGCAAAGCCATTAGCAGAATGGGCGCAAGTCTATAATGTTCCAACACCTGCTGGAGAACTTAGCATTTGTGCACTCCCTGGTGTATTTAGCCAAAATCGTCTAGATATTGGAACCGCAGTGCTTTTACCTTATCTCAAACAAGTGACGTCTGGAAAGATTGCGGACTTTGGTTGTGGTGCAGGTGTCATCAGTGCTTATCTCAGTAAACTTAATCCGAAAAATCGTATTTTTGCTTTAGATGTCGATGCTTTTGCTTTAGCATCAACGCAAATGACTTTTGAAAAAAATAATTTACCTTTAGAACAACTTGAAATAAAAGCAGTCACAGGGATTGAAGATGCGCCATTGTTCTTACACGCCATTGTGAGTAACCCTCCATTTCACCAAGGTATTCAAACAGATTACAATGCCAGTGAAACGTTATGTAAAACTGCGAGACGACATTTAAAATCAGGTGGTGAATTATGGATTGTGGCAAACCGCTTCCTAAATTACCCATTACTCATTGAGCAGAGTTTTAGTCAATGTACGACTAAAGCAGATCAACAAGGCTTTAAAGTGCTGTTCGCCAACACTCAAAAAAGTAGTAAGGAATAACGATGAGCGAAACAGATCATCCTCAACTCCAGCGTAAGCTTGGAGCACGACATTTAAACATGATCGCCATTGGCGGTTCTATTGGTACAGGGTTATTCCTTGCTTCGGGTCAAACGATTGCCACCGCTGGACCTGGTGGTGCATTACTTGCTTATGTCCTGATTGGTATCATGATTTATTTCTTGATGACCAGTTTAGGTGAACTTGCAACCCACAATCCAACATCAGGCGCATTCTTTACCTATGGTAATAAGTATGTAGAAGAAGGTTTTGGTTTCGCACTCGGTTGGAACTACTGGTATAACTGGGCCATTACCGTTGCATTTGAATTGGTTGCCGTTCAATTCATCATGAAGTTTTGGTTTCCAGACATCCCCGGCTTTTGGTGGAGTGCGCTATTCCTTGCGATTATCTTCTGTATCAATGCCTTAACTGTAAAAGGCTTTGGTGAAAGTGAATTTTTATTTTCACTGGTTAAAGTCATTGCCATCATCTTCTTTATTGTCATTGGTTTATTCATGATTGGTAAAATCATGTTAGATCCAACAGATTCCATTACCAAGAATTGGACCGTTGGTGAAGCGCCATTTGTTGGTGGCTTTCAAGCCTTAGTCGGTGTGGCCATGATCGCTGGATTCTCGTTCCAAGGGACAGAGATGGTCGGTGTTGCAGCAGGTGAATCTAAAGATCCGAAAAAAACCATTCCAATCGCTATTAAACAAATCTTTTGGCGTATTCTCTTATTTTATATCTTGTGTATCTTTATCATTGGTACATTGGTTGCGTATACAGATCCAAACCTTGCACTTGCTGCTGAAGGTGATGGAAACATTACCCTGTCACCGTTTACCCTATTATATGAAAAAGCAGGTTTAGCATTTGCAGCAGGCTTAATGAATGCCGTGATTTTGACTGCAATTATGTCTGCAGGTAACTCAGGCATGTATTCATCAACACGTATGTTGTTTGATATGGCACGTGAAGGTAAAGCGCCACGAGTTTTCTCTAAACTCGATCTTCGCGGTGTACCCATGAATGCACTGTATGCAACAACGGCAATTGCGGCACTGTGTTTCTTAACCACCTTTATTGGTGAAAGTGTCGTGTTTACTTGGCTGTTAAACATGTCAGGTATGTGCGGTTTTATTGTCTGGTTAGGTATCGCAATCTCACATTATCGCTTCCGTAAAGGTTATTTGGCTCAAGGCTATAAACTTGAAGATCTCGCTTATCGTGCAAAATTCTTCCCTTTTGGTCCGTGGTTTGCCTTTATTCTTTGTGCCATCATTATTCTTGGCCAAAATGCAGAAGCTGTGCTTGATGGAAAATGGATGAGTGTGTTGTCTACTTATATCAGTATTCCACTGTTCCTTGTTATCTGGCTTGGCTATAAGTGGAAACACAAATCTAAATTGATTGCTTATGATCAGATGGATGTACAACCCATTCAAGTCGAAAAAGAGTAAATCACTTGATGTAAATAAAGCAGCTTTTTAGCTGCTTTATTGTTTTTTATAACAGCAATTCAACGTGAATTAAAAATTAATTTACTATGTTTCATTGACAAAGTTTTTTTTCTTTATAGAATAACGCCCATTGGATTATTTCCAATCAGAATTTTCACCTTTGATTTTAAATCAAAAAGTATAGGAGTACGACATGCATCAACTTGAGAAAACTTTAAATTAAGATTAAGCAGTCGTCTACCCACGGGCACTGAATTAATCAAAGTGTCCGAATGTCAGTCAAACCTAGCATTCGCTAGGTTTTTTATTGTCTTTAAAATTTGAATCGATCATTGCTTTGACAATAGTGTTGTAACCACCTTCGGACAATAAAAAAATTTGCTTCGAGAAAAAAAATGAGCATACAAATGATTTTAAACGCCAAAGCAGAATATGGCGTTCCTGTAAAAATTTATACAAAAGATGTGGATGAGGAAAGCCTAACGCAACTGCGAAAAATGGCACAATTGCAATTTATTCATTCACATATCGCAGTCATGCCAGATGTACATTTGGGTAAAGGCGCAACCGTGGGAAGTGTTATTCCCACCAAAAATGCCATCATTCCTGCTGCGGTTGGCGTGGATATCGGTTGTGGTATGAATGCATTAAGACTTAGTCTAAAAGCATTTCAACTGCCCGATAACTTAAGCACTTTACGCAATGCCATTGAAAGAAAAGTACCTGTCGGCTTTGAAATGCACAAACAAATCAAAGCAAAGGCTTCAACCCTTTCGCCCTTAGATAAAAAACTCCAGCGTATTACAGACAAACACCCTGCTTTAAAACGCATGTTACGTAGTTTTGATGTTACATGGCAAAAGCAACTCGGGACTTTAGGTGGTGGTAATCACTTTATTGAACTGTGTATTGATGAAAATGATGATATCTGGGTCATGCTGCATTCAGGTAGCCGTGGCTTAGGTAATGTGATTGGCACTTACTTTATTGAACGTGCCAAGAAAGAAGCACAACATCGTTTTGGTCACGTGCCTGATAAAGACTTGAGCTACTTTGCAGAAGGATCGACGAATTTTGATGATTATGTAGAAGCTGTAGAATGGGCACAAGAATATGCTTTTGAAAACCGACGCGAAATGATGCGTTTAATTTTAGAAGCGATTCGCCCTTTATTACCAAGTTTTCAAATGACCAAAGAAGCGATTAACTGTCATCATAATTATGTACAGAAAGAACTTCACTTTGGTGAAGACGTCTTTGTTACACGTAAAGGTGCAATTCGTGCAGGGCTCGATGAATATGGGATTATCCCCGGTTCAATGGGCGCACAATCTTTTATTGTTAAAGGCAAAGGCAATCCAGATTCGTTTTGTTCATGTTCACATGGCGCAGGACGTAAAATGAGTCGCTCTAAAGCCAAACACTTGTTTAATCAGCAAGATTTGATTGCACAAACAACAGGCATTGAGTGCCGCAAAGATAAAGGTGTGGTTGATGAGATTCCAAGTGCCTACAAGGATATTCATCAAGTTATGGCCAATCAAAATGATTTGATTGATGTGGTTCATACACTAAAACAAGTATTGTGTATTAAAGGCTAAAGCTGAAATAGCCCTCAATTTTGATCATAAATCTCAGTAAATTCGATTTACTGAGATTCACATTTTTAATTGGATTAACAATAACGTACAGATTGAATATAAGGATCAATCACAATTGCTTGCTGACAAATTCCTTCAGCTAACCGCTGTTGTTCAAAGACAGCTTTCGGCATGGCATCAAAATTATCATAGAAACAAATTTCCTGATCATTTATCGAATAAACCAACGAATGATTTCCAACGCCTTCTAAAGTGTCATAAAAAACAATGATATTACATCCTTGTTCAATATAGGCTTGAATTTCTTGATAGCTTAGCGCTGGATCGATATTGAGTCCTAACTTCTTCGCGTCTTGATAATGGACGATTTCTTTTTCATGAATATTTAAGTCTTCATCTGTATAAAAAGACAGATCAAAACCTAATTTTTTTAACCCAACGGCTAGGCCAATCGTAAAAGTGCCATCCTCTGCATCGTGATGACAAAGTTTAACCAGCTGTTGAATATCTAACTGAATTGAGTAATTTTGCAATAACATCCAAACAGCAAAAATACCGCAATTTGATTCTAGCTCTAATAAGGCTTTAGGCAGTTGCACACTCATTCAATTTTCAAACTTGTAGAAATCACAATCAACAATTATAACGCTGTAAGATCAAATTGAGAGGCTTTATCGAAATTACTTAATTTTTAAAGTCACCGTTACTCGTCTATTTTTCACTCTACCTTCAGCTGTTTTATTATCAGCAATTGGCTTGGTTGGTCCTAAACCGAGCGTAATCAATTGCTCTGGATTAACCTGATATTCATTTAAGAGAAAATCTTTGACAATATTTGCTCGCGTTAAGGAGACTTTATTATTTGCAGCCAAAGAGCCTGTACTGTCTGTATGGCCTTCAATGTAGAGAACAAAATTTTTATTGTCTTTCAATAATTGTGAGGCAACAGATAAAGCAGGTTTATACTCAGCTTCAATGTGTGTTGATTTCGGTTGAAAATATATAGACAGCCCACTTTTCAATGATTTCACTTCATTTGGATACTGTTTTTGGATTGAAACACGATTTGAATTTATTGGTGTCGACGTACAGGCATTTAATGCCATGAGTACCAGTCCTAAAATAATATATTTCATCGTTAACCTGTAATTATTAATTTCTGATTCAATTTTATTTAGATATTCTAGAATTATAAGGACTTTAAATAAAAAAGCGACTCAATTGAGTCGCTTTTTTATTTACTAAATAAAGGATTATTTAGTTACAGTACGGCTACCAGTGATTGTCGCGAATACACGACGGTTCATAGCACGACCTTCTTTAGTTTTGTTGTCAGCAATCGGTTGATCCCAAGCGAAACCTTGAGTAGACAAACGAGATGCATCAATGTTGTACTCGCTTACAAGCGCTGATTTAACAGAGTTAGCACGAGCTAAAGATAAACGTTCGTTTAACTTACGTGGACCAGTGTTATCTGTATGACCTTCAATACGAGCAGTCGCATTCGGGAATGTAGTTAACGCATCAGCAACTTTAGCAACTTCTGGCTTGTATTGATCTTTGATGTTTGATTTGTTTGTATCAAAGAACACACGAAGTTCCATGTTCAAATCTTCAGTAAGAACTTGTGGAGCTGGTTCAACTGGAGTTGGAGCAACTGGAACCACTGGAGCAACTTCTACTACAGGAGCAGCAGGCTTCAAGTGACCACCAAGAACTACGTTAAGACCTGCAAGAGCAGTATAGTTCCAGAATTTTTCGTCGAAGTTATAAGTACCACGAGCTTCAGTACGAAGAGATAAAGCATCGTTTAAGCGCCAGAAAGCACCAACACCAGCATTACCTAAAGTACCTTCTTCGTTGTTACGGAATGCAGTGTCATCAAGTTTATACTTGTAATGACCAGCACCTAACAATACATACGGTTTGATTTTGCTGTCATAGTTTTTAGTGATCAAATCAGAAGTAGCATAAAAGTTACCGTTGATTTGAGTTTGCTTGTATTCAGAACCAGCTACGCCAGTACCGTCAAGATCACCTTTAACTTGGTTATATTCAGCTTCAAAACCTAACCATGGAGTAAGTTCTACACCAAGTGCAGCACCAACGAATAAATCGTCTTGTAATTCAGGACCGTTAGTTAACTCGCCTTTATCACCACCATTGTTGTGTTGAGTGTCTTGGAAAGTGTAACCAAGTAGTAAAGGTGTAACAGTTACACCAGCATTAGCAGCAGCGAATGGAGCGGCAACAAGCATAGCAAGTGCGATACGACTCAATTTCATGGATATCCTCCAGAGATAACAATTGTTGTTCAAGCTTAGCCTAAAATTTATTGGCTATCCTGAGATAAATTTTAATACCCCAGTATTATTTTTAAGCTACTCACGTTGAATCATACAAACACTTGAGGCTTTTTCCAAGTGCTTGATAACTTTAATCAAGTAAATTATTGACAAAATTACTTACAATTTCCGTTGTAATTCGGTAACATTTTACTCAATTTTTTTGCGTGGATCGCTTATCTTTTTGCTACGTGCATTTTAGCAGTAAAAGAAACTGATAGTAATAAATATTTTACTACGTTAACATTTCAATTAAATTTAATAGAAAAATCATTATTTTTCAAATAAAAAACAAGACTTAACAGAAGACCTTAAGATGTATTTTTATTGTAAAGAGCAAGGCCTAACCTTGTTCGAGCTTATCACCACTATTTGTATCCTGACAATTATCTGCTTAATCAGTTTGCCTCACTATCATAATTGGATGCAAAAACAAGAGATTAGAATCATATCTTCAGGTATTCAACAGCATGTTTCTTATGCAAGAAGTCAAGCTTTAGTCCGACATACCACTGTGGTCATTTGTTCATCCGAAGATTTAATTCGATGTGAAAAAGACAAATGGAACAAAGGATTACTTATTTTTACAGATAAAAATAAAAACAAACAAGTCGATTCTGAAGATCACATACTCCTCAAAACTGAAAATAAAATTAAATATGGCAAACTGACTTGGGTCGGAAGTGCCAGCAGTAGAGATGTATTGACTTTACAAGGTGATACAGGTTTACCCAGAGGTTCACCTGGAAGCTTCTATTATTGTAGCCAATATGATGAGGTAAATAATAAGCGCTACAAAATCGGACGAATGGGAGCAATAAATTTAGGGTCACCACCTGAATGTTAAAAACTGTTCTCTACGGTCAGCATATATTCAATCGCTAGACTTTATTCTTATACTATTTTTTATATACTGCTTAGGTTTTGGATATATTCACAGAATAATCATTTGGAGATTAAAACAATGACTGACATCGTAATTGTGAATGGTGCGCGTACAGCTATGGGTGGTTTTCAAGGAAGCCTGACCAGTTTGACTGCACCAGAACTAGGTGCTGCGACGATTAAAGAAGCCATTGCCCGTGCTGGCTTACAACCAAATGATGTACAAGAAGTCATTATGGGATGTGTTTTACCTGCGGGTTTAAAACAAGGCCCGGCCCGCCAAGCGATGCGCAAAGCTGGCTTACCTGATTCAACCGGTGCTGTAACTATTAACAAATTGTGTGGTTCAGGCATGAAAGCAGTTATGCAGGCTGCGGATGCAATCAAAGCAGGTTCAGCAGATGTGATTGTTGCTGGCGGTATGGAATCGATGACCAACGCACCTTATCTTTTGCCAAAAGCACGTAGCGGATATCGCATGGGCCATGGCGAAGTAAAAGATCATATGTTCTTTGATGGCCTAGAAGATGCTGAAACAGGTCGTTTAATGGGTTCTTTTGCCCAAGATATGGCAAATAGCAAAGGCTATACACGCCAACAGATGGATGATTTTGCGATTCGTTCTTTACAACGTGCACAAAAAGCTATTACTGAAGGTTGGTTTAAAGATGAAATCGTTTCTGTCACAGTTTCAAGCCGTAAAGGCGATGTTGTTATAGATCAAGATGAACAACCATTTAATGCCAATATCGACAAAATTCCTAGCTTGCGCCCTGCGTTTGCCAAAGATGGAACAATCACGGCAGCCAATGCCAGTTCAATTTCAGATGGTGCATCTGCGCTGGTTTTAACCTCTGCGGATCATGCTGCAGCAAAAGGGCTTCAACCTTTAGCAAAAATTGTTGCCTATGCTTCAAACTCACAACATCCCTCTGAATTTACCATTGCCCCAGTAGGTGCAATCCAAAAGGTACTGAATAAAACCGGTTGGGATGTTCAAGATGTTGACTTATGGGAAATCAATGAAGCATTTGCTATGGTTACCATGTGCCCTATCGATGAATTTAAATTGGACGCTGAAAAAGTCAATATTCATGGTGGTGCATGTGCCCTCGGCCATCCTGTTGGTTCTACAGGTTCACGCATCATCCTGACCTTGATTCATGCGTTAAAACGTACTGGTGGTAAAAAAGGTATTGCTGCCCTTTGTATTGGTGGTGGTGAGGCGACTGCTGTAGCGATTGAAATTCTTTAAGCACCTCAATCCTTGAATTAAAAAGAGGCGTCTATTACATGGTAGACGCCTCTTTTATTTTGCTTTCACCTGAACAACTTAAATATCGCTCAATTCATAATTAAGGATTTAAATTGTTCTGCTCTGGAATCGGGGCAATATAGGCAATAATCAGCATCACAAAACCCGCACCCAAGAAAGAAATCACGCGCGTTAACGTTCCAATATGAGATAAATCAAACAGTACCAATTTTAAGGTGACAATCACCAAAATGCTCCCCCCTAAAATCCATAAAGGACGTAATAATTTACGGCTAGCAAAGCTCATCGCAATAAAGGCTAAGCTTACCCAAAGCAAGGTTAGACTCAGTTGTGCAGTGGCATCTTGCCAAAGACTCAGTTGGTTATAAGGTGTAGCAAAATACACATGTAAGGCTCTTAGAACGATATAGCTACTCAGCCATAACAAACTTAAAACACATAGTACTGCAAGTATTCCATGGTCGATTCCCGGCTTCAAAGCTTGTTTAAATTGAAGGTTCAGCATCCAGAAAAAACCAATTAACATGGCGATACTAACCAAATCAAAGGGATTTAAGATTGGTAATAAATATCCTTGAAATGCTTGCTGTGAAAATAGCTGAGAACAAATCATCCAAATCAACATCAATAACAAACTGCTGCGCGTTTGCCAAAACATTGTCCATTCTGAGTTTTTCTGAAAGAAGCACCATCCACAAAACACTAAAGGTAAAATGACCATGCTGATATAAGGCATCGTTGCAATAAAGCTAAGACTGCTTAGACTTAAACTGATTAAAACACCTAAACTGAGCCATTCACTTTCAAACTGTAGCCCTTTTGAAGGTCTGAACCAGACTGTCGCTAGCACTAAACCTGAAACTGCGATACCCCATCGTTCAATATCACTGGTCCATAGCAACATGCCATTTTTACTAATATCCAGCAATAAAATGAGTGTAAATACATAGACGGGAATTACCCCAATCCATTTTGGAATCAACCATGTTGATCTGGCCTTTAGCCATAACATCAATTCATTCATCAACAGATAAGCAATAACCACAATCAATACACTGTATATATATCGATTCTCTCCCTCTAAGAGATCAAGCAATAATGCAAGAATCATCGTGGTTGCAGAAATCATCAGCAGGCTTAAAAACAAGGTCGTTACTGAACTGATCTGTTTGCGAAAATCATCACGGCTATTTGCCAATAACACCACGGCGATATAGCTTAAACATAAGTACCAATACATCGTGGTTGGAAAATCAGGCAATTCAAACAAGTAATAAAGGCTTGAACAGCCTGCAACAATCAACAAGGCAATCGCCATATAACGACTGATCACCGATTGTCTATATAAGGCAAAGCCAAAAATACAGAGGCCTTCAACAGCCCACCCCACCACACTCCACTGACCATGCAGAAGAATCGGTGGAATTAAAGCAAGAAAGATCAATGCCAAACTAAAATAACTTTGAGAAATCAGTTGAATAGATTGATTACGTTTTGAAAGCTGATAAATCCCAGCAAACACCACAGCAAAACCAAGGCTAAAACCAGCAAGAATCAGTTCTTGGTGAAAATACATTAAATATAAAAATAAATAGCCAATAATCGGTGCACCAAAAATCAACGCAACATCTAAACTGGGTTTCAGTTTAAATTGCTCAAGATCCTGTTTGGCGATCAATTGACTGAATCGAAAACCAAGCCAAATGAATACTGCAAGATGTACAAGAATAAGTATCGTGAGTGATTGCTTTTCTTGACTATAGCCATGATAGAACGCATAACCACCACCAATGATTACGGTCACTAAAAATCCGATCTGATTTAAATATTTCCAAGGTCTTAAAGTACTCAGTACAGCAATCGCAATGTTAATCACTAAATAATAAGCCATCAGTTCTGCTACCGTTGCATTTCGCACAGGCAACGTAAATGGTGCAATATAAGCGATAAGCACTGCCATCAATGCCAATTCCACGCTTTGCTGCTTTAAGCTTAAACTCAATGTCAGCGCCATAATTACAGCAAAACACAAACTTGCCAGATAAAGACTCGGAATCACCTGATTGTAATAAGCAAAGAATAAGGTTAAAAATAATCCCGCAAGCCCCAAGCCCTCTATTGCTAAAGCAAAACTACGATTTTTATTTTGTAGCAACACACCCAACGCGGTGATTGCCCCACTGGACAAAGCAACGATTGAAAGTTTGACGGCTAAACTTAATTGCCAATGCTCTGTCGCAAAACGCAGCAGTAACACAATACCAATCACCAAAACCAAGATCGCAACTTTCAAAACAGGGTTGCCTTGAAAAATCCATTGGCGAATTTGCCCCATTAAGTTTAGCGACGAATCTTGTGGCGTGCCGATGCGTTGTTGTATCGATGATGGATGGTTCAAATCTGGAGATTGTTGTTCTGACAAATTCAAGTGTTGAATTTGCAGTTGAACTTGGCTCAAATAGCGTTCTAAACGGCGTAACCAGCGTAAGAAAAAGAAAATCCAAGCAGTTAGACCTAAACCTACCATCCAGCTCAAATGCATTGTTAAACCCACAACAGCAATAATCGAGGAGACATATAATGGCACTTTCGAGGTGCTTTGCAGTGGAATCTGTGTCTGTTGTGCAATCTGTTGCAATGGATCTTGGATCGCATCCACATACTGCATCACACTCATGACAAATGCCAAACCACAGATATAGGTCAATATCCGTGCATCTAAAAACCATGCACTGACTGCGATAATGATCAGCATCATTAACCAAATGATGCGAATTTCACTCTGCCCTTTGAGCATATTTCATCTTTCTCGATCCTGAGTAACTCGATGATACAACAGCCTTGCTTGATGATTATGTGAATTCATCAGATATTCAGTAACACAAGGATGACTGTTGCATCTTCGCAAGCGCAAAAAATCACGTACAATAAAGCGGTTATTTGAATTAGGAAAATATCAATGCCACCATTTGTATTGGTCGATGGGTCATACTTTTTATTTCGTGCTTTTCATGCACTCCCACCTTTAACCACATCAACTGGATTACAGACCAATGCGATTCGTGGGGCAATTTCTGCAATTCAAAAACTGATGCGTCGTGTGCAACCGACACATATGGCGGTTATTTTTGACACACCTGAACCGACCTTCCGCCATGTACTGTCACCAATATATAAAGGTGACCGCCCAAGCATGCCAGAAGAATTATCTCAACAAATCCCTTATTTGCACGCCTTGATTCGTGCTTTAGGTATTCCATTACATACGCTTCCAGGTGCTGAAGCGGATGACATTATTGGAACCTTGGCAAAACGTGCTGAAAAAGCAGGTCATCAAGTTTTAATTTCTACTGGTGATAAAGACATGGCGCAGTTGGTCACGGATAAAGTGACCCTCGAAGACAGTTTTAAAGACAAACCGATGGATGTCGACGGTGTAATAGAAAAATTTGGCGTCCGTCCAGATCAAATTATTGACTACTTAACCTTGATGGGTGATGCCTCTGATGGTATTCGTGGCGTACCTGGTGTAGGTGCAAAAACTGCCGCTAAGTTGTTAAATGAGTATGGTACGATTGCTGGCATTTTGGAAAATGTTGACAATATCAAAGGTAAAGTTGGACAAAGTTTAAAAGACAATGTTGAAGGGATTACACTTGATCATCAATTGGCAAGTATCGTTATCGATCTCGATTTAAGCTTGACCTATGATGATTTAAAGCTATGTGAACCTGATGTTGAAGCATTGCGTAACTTGTATACTGAACTTGAATTCCGTAATCAGCTACAATCGCTAGATCATCCAAATAATCCAAATAGCTCGGCCTATAAACAAACAGCACAAAGTATTAGCAAAACTGAGCAGCCTATTGAAAGTGAAATTACAGATCAAGCAACAAGTTCGAGTGTTGATGACCGCCTTGGTGAAGCCACTTATCATACTGTTTTAAGTCAAGAAACATGGGATAAGCTCTTCCAGCGCTTAAGCACAGAAAAACGTTTTGCAATTGACACTGAAACCACAAGTTTAGATTACCGTATCGCTGAAATGGTTGGTTTTTCAGTGGCTTTTGATGCCAACGATGCTTATTACATCCCTTTGGCACATGATTACGAAGGTGCACCTGAGCAACTCAATCGTGATGCAATTATTCAGCAGATCAAACCGATTCTTGAAGATCCAAGTGTTGAAAAAATTGGACATCATTTAAAATATGATGCGCATATTTTTGAAAATCACGGTATCCATTTACAAGGCTGGTACTTTGACACCATGCTGGCCTCTTATGTCTTGAATGCAGTAACAACACGCCATGGTATGGATGATGTTGCGCGCGTTTATCTGAGCCATTTGACCACAACTTTTGAACAAGTTGCTGGTAAAGGTGCAAAACAAAAGACCTTTAATCAAATCGAGATTGAAACCGCTGGACATTATGCAGCAGAAGATGCGCATGTCACTTACCGTCTTTATGAAGTTTTAGAACGTAAGCTGAAAGAAATTCCTGAACTGATCAATATTTTACATCACATTGAAATGCCAGTAGCCAGTGTTTTGGCGACCATGGAAGAAAATGGGATTGAACTTGATCTAAGCTTCTTGGATCAGCTCAGTGTGGACTTTGCCAATACCATTCAAAATCTTGAAAATCAAATTATCGAAATCGCTGGTGAATCTTTTAATGTCGGCTCACCCAAACAAGTCGGTGAAGTTTTATTTGAAAAATTAGGTTTAAAAGGTGGCAAAAAAACTGCAACTGGACAATACAGTACCTCTGAAGCGGTTTTAGAAAAAATCGATCATCCAATTACTGAACTGATCATTGAGTATCGTGGTTTAACCAAGCTTAGAAGTACCTATACCGAAGCCTTAGTCAAACAAGCCAATCCCGATACCCATCGCGTACATACCAGTTACCATCAAGCCTTAACAGCAACGGGACGCTTGTCTTCAACCGATCCAAATCTACAGAACATTCCGATACGTGAAGAAATTGGTCGTCAGATTCGTAAAGCCTTTATTGCACCTCAAGGTCGTGTACTTTTGGCAGCCGATTACTCACAAATTGAATTACGTTTAATGGCGCATTTCTCACAAGATGATGCTTTGGTTGATGCCTTTCAAAATGGGCAAGATGTACACCGTCGTACAGCATCTGAGGTCTTGGGTGTCGCGCTGGAAAATGTAACCTCTGATCAACGCCGCCAAGCCAAAGCCGTTAACTTTGGTTTATTGTACGGTATGTCTGAGTTTGGTTTGATTCGTCAACTGGGCTTTACTCGTGAAGAATCGCAAAACTATATTAAGCAATACTTCCACCGTTATCCAGGTATTTATGAGTATATGCAACGTACCCGCCAAGTGGCATTGGAACAAGGCTTTGTAGAAACCATTACAGGTCGTCGTTTATATACACCAGATATTGACGCTCGAAATATGATGGTGCGTAAAGGTGCGGAACGTGCTGCGATTAATGCCCCACTCCAAGGCTCTGCGGCTGAAATCATTAAAATGGCGATGATTGAAGTCAATAAAATCCTCCCCCAAGATCAGGCCAAACTTTTACTACAAGTACACGATGAATTGGTATTTGAAGTTGATGAAGCTATTGCAGATCAATTGGCTACACAGATTAAAGATGTGATGCAAAAAGTCGTTACCTTATCGGTACCTTTAGTTGTTGAAGTCGGTCAAGGCAAGAATTGGGGTGAAGCACATTAAGCCTTTAAAAGACTCCCTAACTTTCTAGAAGAGGGTTAGGGAGCGATCATCTTTTGTTGAAAATATACTCAATGTTATATTTTTAACATTCACAAAAAAGGACTCGATTGAGTCCTTTTGCTATTTAAACTGGTGAATTAAAGACCTGTTAGCAATGCAATCGCAGCATAATCCATAACTTTTTCAGCAATGATCAATGCCAAAATCGCTAAAATTGGAGAAAGATCAATCATTCCCATATTTGGCATGATACGGCGGAACGGTGCCAATAACGGTTCAGCAAGCTCTTGAATCACTTCAATATAAGGTGATCTTGACTGAGTAAACATCACCACCCAACTGAGAATAATGGTCGCAAAAATTAAATAGCGACAAAAACGAATCAGGTCTTGGATCATGGTAACAAAAGTTAAAATGATCAAATGCACAGGACTATTGGGTATTGCACCTTGCAAGTACATCATTCCAAAAATTTTAAGCAGATATAACACCACTAGCAAAACTAATGCAGCTGTATTTACTCGCCCTTTGGCCAAAGGCGGAAAAATTCGCCCAAACATATCCACAATTTTTGTCGCTTTAACTGTCGACATCACCACTGGATTGTATGGACTCACCATGGCCAATTGCATTAAAAAACGAAAGAATACGAGCAAAATCGCTACGTTAATAATAATGCCAAAAATTTGCGCAGAATTTGCACCCATACTGGAACGTTCCTAAAAATCAATAATTATTTAATGCTGTCACTTAATTCTTGAGCCAGTTCCTGACTACGCTTCTGCGCAGCAGCTAAAGCTGTCTGAATATTTTGAGAAATTTGAGCACGATCAAATACTTCTAAAGCAGCTTGTGTAGTGCCGTTTGGAGAAGTCACATTTTTACGCAATTCTGATGGCGCATTTGAGCTGGTAATTGCCATTTGTGCTGCACCAAGTGCTGTCTGTAAAGTTAAAGCCGTCGCAACCTTCTCATCTAAACCCATATTTTTTCCAGCACGAATCATGCTTTCCATCATATAGAAGAAATATGCAGGACCAGAACCAGAAACAGCAGTCACAGCATCAATCTGTGCTTCAGAACTCACCCAAAGCGTTAAACCTGTCGCAGCAAGTACTTGTGTTGCCAATTCGCGGTCTTTAGCACTGATCTCTGGTTTCGCAAACATACCATGTGCACCAGTTTGAACCAAAGCAGGGGTATTCGGCATAACACGAACAACACGCTCACTGCCGGTTAAGTCTGAAATCGTTTTAATTTCAGCACCAGCAACGATCGAGATCAATAATTTATCTTCGAGTAAACCTTTTAATGGTTTAAGTACCCCACCCAAAACTTGAGGTTTTACAGCAAAAACAACAATATCGGCATTTTTAATTGCTGCGATATTATCATCAGTCACATGAACATCTTTTTCTTGTAGCAATTGTCGAATGTTTTCAAAGGGGTCAGAAACTGTAATACGTGTTGCAGGTAATCCACGACTCAACAAGCCACCGATTAGGGCTTGTGCCATATTCCCACCACCAATGAAAGTAATATTACAATTTAACGCTGCACTCATGAATCACGCTCGACCTTAGTTTTTAACTCAGAGATTAAATTTGGTTGCCATCCACCCACTTCACAATATTCAGATTGCGCCAACCAAAAACCATTTGGTGTAAACACCCCAAGCATAACATTATCTACACTTAATATTTGAATTGTATGACGCATCCAAGGAAAAATATGTGCTTCTTGAATGGCTTTTTTTAAGGGCCAAGCACCTACTCTGCCATAAAGGTGAATTTTTTCACCACCCAAACGTGGCTTTAATGTTAGCTTATGATTGAATAATGCAAAAGCCAGGCCCATTTTAGAGCTTTCGATCTGAAACACACCAGATGTGAATTGTAGTTGTTGATGAAGCTGAAATTGAACTTCTTGTTCTTGAGGCAATTGTTTAGATTTTGATGCTAAATATTGGTTTTGTTCAATTCGATACAACTGATTTTGATAACGTAAATAATAAAAATGATTCCAATGTAAAGCAGCTTGCGCATCTGTTTTAGACTCAATTACTTCATCTTGTAGCCTTTGCACCATGTCCAAGGCTGGGCGATATATCCCCTCACCTTTCATCCATACCGATAGAAGTTGCCGCTGTCTAGCAGGGGAAAGTGATGCCAATTTGGCTAAATCCAATTGTGTAGGATGACCACAGAACTTTAAATCTTGTTGTACCACCTCATTGAGAATTTCATCAGCATCTTGCATTAAATAGCTGGTACGTGCCAATGCTTGCTGCATTTTAGGATAACGGCTTTGCAAAATATGCCAAAGTTCATGTCTACACCATGCACGGTCATAATGTGTATCTAAATTGGAAGGATCGTCCACATAATCGATTTGCAGTTGCTCAACCCATTGGCAAATCTGCTCACGGGAAGTATCGAGTAAAGGTCGCCAAATCAGCAATTGATCGCGCTGATCGATGGATTGCATCGCAGATAGACCTGTAACCCCAGCACCTGACAACAAACGCAACATTAACGTTTCAGCCTGATCTTGCTGATGATGTGCAAGAACCAATACCTCATTTTCATCGATATGCTGTAAATAGGCTTGATAACGCGCTTGACGTGCTTGATTCTCAAGATTGCCTTGAGTGACTTGAACCGACTGAAGAATATAAGGAATATTCAGCGCCGTGCATTGTTGAGCAACAAAATCAGCCCACACATCACTGACTTTTTGCAGGTGATGATTAACATAAATTGCACGAATTTGCTTGGGGAAAAGTTGTGCCATCAGATGTAGCAACAGCATGGAATCCATACCACCACTACATCCGATTAAGAAACGGGTATTTTCAGGAAATTGAGAATACTGTTTTAAGAAGCAAGACCTAAATTGTCGCTGCCAAACTTCATTAAACGTTGATAACGTGCTTCGCATCGTTCTTCCGCAGTCATTGGCTGTAATTCATCAAGCGCTTGTTTTAACACATCCTTGAGTTTTTCCATAACCTCAAAAGGATGTAAATGAGCACCCTCACCTTCATCAACCACATATTCAACAATACCAATTTCTTTGAGCTTGTCGGCAGTTAATGCAAGTGCTTCACTGGCTTGCTCTGCTTTATCTGCAGTTTTCCAGAGAATAGAAGCACAACCTTCAGGTGAAATCACAGAGTAAATACTGTGTGACAGCATAATAACGCGATCAGCAACACCGATGCCCAACGCACCACCAGAACCACCTTCACCTAAAACTGTTGCAATGACTGGCACTCTAAGGCTTGAAAGTTGCGCCAAGCTGGTTGCAATTGCTTCTGCTTGACCACGCTCTTCAGCACCAATACCCGGGTATGCTCCCATGGTATCAACAAAGGTAAACACTGGAAGATTAAAGCGTTCCGCCATATCGAGTAAGCGTTGAGACTTTCTGTATCCTTCAGGATTACACATCCCAAAGTTATGCTGTAATTTTTCACGCGTACTACGACCACGGTGTTGGCCCACAACCATTACTGGCTGACCGTTAAAACGGGCCAATCCACCCACCATCGCACCATCATCACCGTATAGACGATCACCATGCAAGGTATCAAATTCAGTAAAGATTTCGCCTACGTAATCCAAAAATTGCGGACGCTCAGGGTGACGTGCAATTTGAACCGTTTTCCAAGCTTGAGATTGAGCAGCTTTATTTTTCATAAGTCGAGTATTATCCCTAATTCACCGATGGATTACGCATCGGAAGTTTAGGTTTAAGTGATATGAAATGATTGATCATTCCATCATCACCAAACCTTTAAGTTAATCGATAAACTGTTCCGACTGAATATTCAATTCAATGTCCCAATGCTTAAATTGCACTTGCTCATCATGCAAATCTGCAACCAGCAATGGCCATTGTTTGGCATCACCAGAAACGCTGAGTTGCCATTGTTGCTCATTCTCTATCGTCAATTCAATGGCAGGAAGCATCTCATCGCTACGACTATGATTCAGTAAAACTGCAAGACGAAGCAACAAACACAAGTACACAAGCTTGTTGCCGCCCACTTTTAACACGTCTAGTTTGGCATCTACGCGTAATTTACGACGATGATGAGCGACCAAATGTGACAAATGATTTTGATCAATTTGCGAAAAACCAGGGATGTCTGAATGTTGTAATAAGTAAGCACTATGCTTTTGATAACCACTATGGCTAATAGCTAAACCAATCTCATGTAAATAAGCAGCTCGACGCAACAGATCGCTATCATCACTGTTTAAGTTGAGTGTATTGGCCACAGCATTAAACAAATGTTGTGCTGTTTCAACCACGCGCTCAGCCTGTTTTGCATCTGCGCCATAGCGTCCCATCATCGCCTGTACACTACGATCGCGAATATCTTCATGTTGGAAACGGCCGAGCAAGTCATACATTACACCTTCACGTAATGCCCCATCTGAATACACCAATTTATCAATATTCAAGACTTCAAACACAGCATAAAGGATCGCTAAACCCGCAGGTAATACTGCTCGGCGATCTTCTTTTAAACCATCAAATTCCATATCTGAAATATTTTTAAATTTCAGTAATTTGTCTTTTAATTTTTCTAAACCTTCACGAGTCAGATTCTCTTGCTCATCACTCCAGCCCATATTGACCGCAATTTGGCGACACGCTTTGATGGTTCCACTAGAACCCACCACAGTATCCCAGCCCGCAGCTTTATAGGTATTTGCAATCGAAGATAATTCTTTACGTGCCGCAACTACAGCTTTATCAAAAGCTTTGTTGTTAATATCACCATCAGCAAAATAGGCTTTAGTAAAGGCAACACAGCCCATTTGTAAAGATTCGGTATGAATCGGCTCGAACTCTTCACCAATAATCAGTTCAGTAGATCCACCACCAATATCAATTACCAGACGACGACCACTATTGGCCATGGTATGGGAAACACCCAAGTAAATGAGTCGGGCTTCTTCTCGTCCCGCAATAATTTCAATGGGTTTTGGCAAGATCTCCGCTGCTTTTTGAATAAATTCATGCCCATTTTTCGCTTGACGCAGCGCATTTGTCGCTACAATTCTGAGTCGAGTCGGCTGTACTGAACTTAAACGCCCAACAAAACGCGCTAAGCAAGCCAAGCCTCGTTGCTGTGCAGCTTCAGTTAAGTTTTTATTTTCATCTAATCCAGCTGCAAGCTGAACCTTTTCTGACATAGAAGCAACTTTCTTAACTTCACCATGATCCACACGAGCAATTGCCAAATGGAAACTATTTGACCCCATATCAATCGCAGCAAGTAATTCTTCATCAATCAAAAAATCAGACATTATTTATACAAACTCATACTGAATTGCTGCTTAGATTAATTCACATACACGCTTTTTAAAAGCCATTTATTTAGACAATTTGATGAGTCATTATTTTTTCAGCATATATGACAATTATGTGACAGTTTCACTGGTTTTTCTAAAGATCCGATTGTAAATATCGTGAGCTTCAATTGGACAAACTCACAAATTAGAATGAAAATTTAAGTATCCCCCTACATTGTTAAAGATGACTATGTAATACTTATATCCATAGATAGATTCATCTTTAAAATATTTTGGAGCAAAATCCATGTCTGGCAATATCGTAAATACCACTGATGACAACTTTGATGCAGATGTACTTCAATCTGATATCCCTGTAATCGTAGATTTCTGGGCAGGCTGGTGTGCACCGTGTAAAGCGATTGCACCAGTACTTGAAGTACTTTCAACTGAATTTGAAGGTAAAGTTAAAATCGTTAAAGTTGATGTAACTGCATGTGAAGCAACTGCGGTCAACTACAACATTCGTAACATTCCAGCATTATTGATGTTTAAAAACGGTGAAGTTGTTGCCCAACAAATTGGTGCAGTGCCAAAATCTAAACTAACTGCATTCATTGAAGAAAATATTTAATTTGCTGAATTTATAGATTATTTGTATAAATCTAGGAAAATGAGAAATACGCTTGATTTTCTAGCGTATTTTTTTTCGACTATAATTTGACAAACTTGTTGATCTAACTTATATTCCATGCTCAAGGAACATTAGGATTCTCTTCCTGTTTCTTAAAGGACAACACATAAGATCGCCGTTCGGCAACAGAAATTGTTTTACATATTTCTCCTCGAAAGAACTACATAGATTCTGAGTTTGTTTTTGTGTCTATACAATTTCAACTCACCTATTACACTGCTGGCGACTTTTGCTTCTTTTCTCTTTATCTGTGTTCCACACATCCTTATTCAATCTGACCATTTATGAATTTAACTGAACTCAAGAAAAAACCGATCGGCGAACTCATTAAAATTGCTGAGTTTATGGGCCTTGAAGGAATGGCTCGTAACCGTAAGCAAGACATCATTTTTGCCATCCTCAAACGCCATGCAATGAATGGCGAAGAAATTTTTGGTGATGGTGTTCTTGAAATTTTGTCTGATGGTTTCGGCTTTTTACGCTCCGCTGCAGGTTCTTATCTTGCAGGTCCGGATGATATCTATGTTAGTCCTTCACAAATTCGTCGTTTTAATCTACGAACTGGTGATACGATTACAGGTACGATTCGCCCACCTAAAGAAGGTGAACGTTACTTTGCATTATTAAAAGTTAATCAAATTAACTATGACACCCCTGAAAACTCACGCAATAAAATTTTATTTGAAAACCTCACACCACTTTTCCCAACTGAGCAATTGGTTATGGAACTGGGTAATGGTTCTTCTGAAGATTTGACAGCGCGTGTCGTGGACTTGGTTGCACCCATCGGTAAAGGTCAACGTTCAATTATCGTAGCACCGCCAAAAGCGGGTAAAACGATGTTATTACAGAACATTGCCCAATCTATTGTGCGTAACAATCCTGAATGTTTCTTGATTGTTCTTCTGATCGACGAGCGTCCTGAAGAAGTGACAGAAATGGAACGTACTGTGCGTGGTGAAGTTGTTGCATCAACCTTTGATGAATCTCCAGCTCGCCATGTCCAAGTTGCTGAAATGGTGATTGAAAAAGCCAAACGTCTGGTAGAGCACAAAAAAGATGTTGTGATCTTACTTGACTCAATCACGCGTTTAGCCCGTGCTTATAACACTGTTGTTCCTTCATCTGGCAAGGTACTTACTGGTGGTGTTGATGCACATGCCTTAGAACGCCCTAAACGTTTCTTTGGTGCTGCACGTAATATTGAAGAAGGCGGTTCTCTCACCATTATTTCTACTGCATTGATTGAAACAGGCAGTAAAATGGATGAAGTGATCTACGAAGAATTCAAAGGTACAGGTAACCAAGAAATCATCCTTGATCGCCGTATTGCTGAAAAACGCGTCTTCCCAGCAATGAATATCAAAAAATCAGGCACGCGTCGTGAAGAGCGTCTCATGAGCGAAGAAAACCTACGTAAAGTATGGATTCTTCGTAAACTTCTTCATCCTATGGATGAATTAGTGGCGATGGAATTCTTGTTGGATCGCATGAAAGAAACCAAAACCAATGATGATTTCTTTGATCAAATGAAGCGCAAAGCTGCTAACTAATTCAATAAATACTTAAAAAGGCTACTCTTAAGAGTAGCCTTTTTATTTGGTTGACATTATTTACATAAATATACAATCATCGAGTTTCAACGTTACACGATATTGCAAATATTTGAATATAAAAATTATTCATTAAGATTTTTTATATTTATTAATAACTTATTTATCAATAAACCAATCTAAAAACGCAACTTGATTGTAAAATACTGTTAAAAAAACATCATTTTTTCATCAATTTGGTCAGTTTTTTTAAGATAAACAGTAGCAATTCAAAATGCGCAGTGATAGCATATTCGCATACCAGTTAGACTGCTCATGCAAAAAGCAAAAAACAGGCTAACTTGGGTTTTTTGTCTCTATTAAATTTATGAGAGTGATGCCATGTTATTCAAAAAAATCGCTATTGCTGCTGCAGTTGCTACTACTTTAGCTTTCGTTGGTTGTGCTAAAAAAACTGAAGAAGCTGCTGCTGATGCAAACACTGCTGCTTCTCAAGCTGTAGAAGCTGCTTCTGAAGCTACTGCTGCTGTTGACGCTGCTGCTGCATCTGCTACTGATGCTGCTGCTGATGCTACTGCTGCTGCATCTGATGCTACTGCTGCTGCTGCAGACGCTTCTGCTGCTGCTTCAGCTGCTCAATAATAATCGCTTAGATTATTATCAAGAAAAGAGAACCTTTTAGGTTCTCTTTTTTTTGGTTTCTTTTTACCTTAAAGTTTAAATCATCATAAATAAGCTGTATCGCCCTTCACTACAGCCCCTTTGATCTAATAAGCACAAAACCACACCACTATATTCTACTTTGGTTATTGCCCTTTAAAATTGCAAGCGTATTCAGATCATCTTAACCAACACTAGAATATTTTACTTATTTGCATTTTTATAAAGATACTTAGAATTTTCTTAAAATAAATTTATCCCACATAAGTGGAATGGTATTTATTTTTTGCAATAAAAAACCCCAAGCACATTACCCAGGGTTTTTATCTTACAAAACTTTTAGATTACAGAGCTTTCATCTTACGACACACAAATTGCCGATTAATCTTCTTGTTCTGTACCCACACGTTGTCTAAATTTTTGACCTGCACGGAAAGTTACAACTCGACGTGCTGAGATTGGAATCTCTTCTCCAGTTTTAGGATTTCGACCTGGACGTTGACGCTTGTCACGTAGTTCAAAATTTCCGAAACCTGAAAGTTTGACTTGCTCGCCAGCAATTAATGCTTGGCTAATCTCGTCAAAGAACAACTCGACCATTTGTTTTGCTTCACGACGGTTTAAACTCGTAAGCTCACTTAAATGATCAGCCATTTCTGCTTTTGTTAATGCTGTCATGAGGCCCTCAATGTCGCTTGATAAGTGTCTTCTAACACTTGAATAATATGATCCATACCGGATTTAATCTCAGCATCTTCGAGTGTACGTGATGGATGTTGCCATAACAATGCAAATGCCAAAGAGCGCTTACCTTGTTCAACACCTTGCCCTGTATACACATCAAATAACCAAGTAGAGTCTAAAAGCTCTCCACCCGTTTTTTCGATAAGTTGCTGAATTTCACTAACATTAATCTTATCACTAATTACAAGCGCAATATCACGTCTAACCGATGGAAATCGTGATAATTCTGTAAAATTAGATACATAAGTTTGCAAAACAGCCGATTGGTCGAGCTCTGCGATCCAAGTTGTGCTCAAATCCAGTGCATTTTCCAAAGATGGATGTAGACGACCTAAATAACCTACTGATTTCCCATCCACAAGAATTTCCGCAGACTGACCTGGATGTAACCATTCACGATCAGAACGAACATATTCAACGTGAACACGTCCAGCTGCTAAAATTTCTTCGACCTCGCCTTTGAGATCAAAGAAATCCATAACTTGAGCTTTTCCATGCCAAGATTCAATTTGTTTTGATCCTACAGCAATCATAGCCAAAGTTGGAATCTGTTTCAAATCTTCTATACTTTTCGCGTTTTGATAATCAAAACGTAGCCCTAGCTCAAAGAAACGCACACGACTTTGTTGACGATTGATATTGTACTGAACACACGGAATTAAGCTTGAAAGTAAAGTTGAACGCATGACCGCCAAATCACTTGAAATCGGATTTGCAAGCGCCAATGGATTTACTTGTGAATTCAATTGTTTTTCAAGTTTTAAATCTGCAAAACTAAAACTAATCGCCTCTTGATAACCCAGTGTTACTAAAGTTTGACGTAACTGAGTCAGTTCAAATTGATCCTGATGTTTAGCAAGTTTTACATCAATCACTGGCAGACTAATTTGAATATTGTCATAACCATGTATACGCGCAACTTCTTCAATTAAATCTTGATAAATTGCCATATCGTAACGATGTGATGGTGGTACAACAGTCCATTCACCTTCAGCTTTTACAGTCACATCACAACCTAAACGTTGCAGCGCATTTGTAATAAATGCAGTAGGAACTTGATAACCCAGCAATTGATCCACTTGCGCTTGATTCAACTCAATTGCTTCACGCTTAGGCAATAATTCAGTTTTTTCAGATACGGTAATTGGACCGAAATCACCACCTGCAAGGGTTTGAATCAATTCTGAAGCGCGTTGCATTGCGATCATAGGCAATTCAAAGTCCACACCACGTTCATAGCGTTGTGACGCATCTGTATGCAAACCATAACGGCGTGCGCGGCCTGCGATATGTAATGGTGCAAAGAATGCAGATTCAAGGAAAATTTCAGTGGTCTCATCTGTTACAGATGAGGATAAGCCCCCCATGATACCTGCGATCGCCAATGCTTTTACATCATCTGCAATCACCATAACATCTTCGGTCAATTCAATTTCTTGTTCATTTAACAAAACAAGCTTTTCATTTGCACTTGCCTGACGCACATGCACTGAACCTTGAACCTGACCACCATCAAACGCATGCAACGGTTGACCAATCTCCATAAGCACATAGTTGGTAATATCAACAAGAATACTGTGTTGACGAATACCTGAACGTGCTAAAGCTTGCTCCATCCACGCTGGCGTAGCTGCTTTGGTATTTACATTTTTAATCACACGGCCTAAGTAACGAGGGCAACCATCCGTTGTCACAACGACTTGCTTCTGATCAACAATCGTAGCCGCAACCTCTTGAATTTCAGGTGCTGTTACAGGCAATTGGTTAATTACCCCAATTTCACGTGCCACCCCACGAATACTGAAACAGTCACCGCGGTTTGGCGTGATGCTGATATCAATCACATGATCATCAAGATTTAAATATTCTCGAATATTTGTGCCTACAGGAGCATCTGCAGGAAGTTCTAACAGACCATCAATTTTATCTTCAAGGTCAATTTCTGAAGCACCACACAGCATTCCTTGTGATTCAACACCACGAAGTTTGCCTTTTTTAATTTTAAAATCACCCGGGAGCACTGCACCAATGGTTGCAACTGGTGCTTTCATCCCAACACGTACATTTGGCGCACCACATACGATTTGCAAAGGTTCACCCGAACCAATATTCACTGTGGTGACACGTAAACGATCTGCATCAGGATGCTGTACAACAGTTAAAACTTCACCAATCACCACACCTGTAAATGGTTTAGCTGCAGGAACCAGTTCATCAACCTCAAGTCCCAACATGGTCAGTTGATCAGACAATGTATCGCTATCAATTGCAGGGTTGACCCATGTGCGAAGCCAATTTTCGCTAATTTTCATTTCTAAAACCTATATTCAATATCAATGAATTCCTCTCTGACTCCCCTTTAAAAAGAGGCAGAACCCTTCGTCTCATTATCTTGGACATCCCCTCTCCTTTTAGGAGAGGTCAGGGAGAGGTATAAATTTGTTAAGCAAATTGGCGTAAAAAACGCACATCGTTTTGGTAGAACATACGCAAATCATTGATACCATAACGTAACATTGCGAAACGCTCTACACCAAGACCAAATGCAAAGCCTTTATATTTTTCAGGATCAATACCCGCAGCTTGTAAAACATTTGGATGCACCATACCGCAACCCAAAACTTCTAACCAACGACCACGCTCATCCATAATATCCACCTCAGCACTTGGCTCTGTGAATGGGAAATAAGACGGACGGAAGCGTACTTTTAAATCTTTCTCAAAAAATTCATTTAGCAAATTAATCAACAAACCTTTTAATTCTGCGAAGCTGGTATTTTCAGCAACGTATAAACCTTCGATTTGATGGAACATTGGAGAATGGGTTTGATCTGAATCACAGCGATAAACACGCCCCGGACAAACGATACGAATCGGTGGTTGCGAGTTTTCCATTGTGCGTACTTGTACACCTGAGGTATGGGTGCGTAGCAAATGGTTTGCATCAAAGTAAAAAGTATCATGCATCGCACGTGCAGGATGATGTCCTGGAATATTCAATGCTTCAAAGTTGTGATAATCATCTTCAACTTCTGGCCCTGTCGCAACAGTAAAACCCGCTTTGGTAAAGAATTGACAAATACGTTCTTGAACCTGAGTAACGGGATGAATACTTCCTACAGCTTGCCCACGTCCAGGCAAAGTAATATCGATTGTTTCACTTGCTAGCTTTAATTCTAATTCAGCTTTCTGTAATTCAGTTTGGCGTTCAGTCAACGCTGCACTGATCGCTTCACGTACTGCATGAATTGCAGCACCCTGAACTTTACGCTCTTCAGGGTCCATTTTGCCAAGTGCCTTAGATTGTTCCGCAAGCTGGCTTTTTTTCCCTGTAAATTGCACTCGTACTTGGTCGAGTGTAGTCAGGTCTTGAGCTGCTGCAATCGCAGCGAGCGCTTCAGTGGTCAGGGCTTCCAGTGACATAGTAACTCTCAAAGCAATATTTTAGAAAAATAATATAACTCTATATTCTAACAGTTTTTATGCAGTTGAATGAAGTTTCCGCTTTACAAAAAATACGATTAGTCACAACTTATTCTAAATAATTTGTATATTTCCCTGTTTGATTCCTGTTGAAATGCTAGAACTTTGATTTATAAAAAGTATAAAATGGATTTAATGTCGCTGAGATCTATAAAAAATGGCACTCGATCAAATCTGGAAACGTCAACTTACACTCGTCACTTATGGCAATGAGTATCTCACTCAAGGGATCAGTTTTTCTCGTTGGGTCAATCATGCCATTTTTAATCAGCATGCTTTTGGCTTTCGTGATTTAACCAACCAGCACCTACTGGCACAGCATTTTCAGATTTGGCTTGAAGGGCTAAAAAAACAAGGCGTGTATCGACTCAGCTTACATAGCGCGAGCATTTTAAATGATGAACAAAATCCAAATGCCAATGTTGAACTGTTAGCCATCCCCCACTTTATTGTTAGCCATGATCAACAAAAGAAAACTGCATGGATTTTTGGTAAAGAATTGGCGGAATGGTATAGCGCAGACAATGATTATGAAGCGCCTGAGCAACAACGCCCCAATTTACGTACCGAGATTTTTTGGCGCTATGATCTCAATGCAAAATTGATTAAACGGATTGAACAAGATTTAGTCCAACCGAATTGGGATGATATTCAAGTTTATACAGACAATGAATTGTTCGATACTCAATATGCCAAAGGTTTTCCAGAACCTGTAAATAAAGATTTACCTTATTATGGATTAGATGAAGCGCTATACACGACCGAGGATTCAATTCTTAAACTTGCACTGTTACCCACTGATTATCAAGCTGATTACGCACACGAAACCTTCTGTCGTATCGATGCATTAGAGGGTTTTATTTCTGCAAAATTAAAGCATCCCTATGATGAAAATGAGCAAATCATGAGCCCTGAAGAACAAATGAATTTGCGCCATTTCCTCCAAAAAGTTGAAGATTTAAAATCAAAATTTATCGTTAAAGTTGCAAATCATTATAAATCTGCACGCTTAACGCCAAAACAAATTGCCTCGCCCTTTGACACGCATGACAATATCAAAACCGAGCAGCGTCAAGCGTTTAACAGCAAGGCAAATCCTGAGCATAAACCAGGTAAAACAGGTGTTTTTGCATTAATTATTGTGACCATTTTAATCTGCCTTGCGGCTTATTATTTTGGACTATAATGTCTTATCTATTTGATAAAATGAATCTTAAAAAGAAAGCAACATTAAAGTTGCTTTCTTACTTCCATTAAGGCAAAACCCAAAAGATTTAAACCTTGCCATGCGTTTGGATTTGTCGCATTAACATGATCTGCTGCAAGTCCAATCCCCCAAATTTGATCTACAGGCGAGGCTTCAACAATGATTTGATCTGAGGTACTCAGTAGAAATGCTTTAAGATCACTGTCTTGAGAAAACTTAGCCAAATTACCTTGAACCACAATTTCATAACGATGAGCAATCCAAATCTCATCTTGATAATTTTTGACCAAACGACCTAATGCTTTTATTTTCTTGGGATCATCTGTTTGTAAAATTTTCTGAAAGATATCTTCGTCATTAAATAGTTTGGCTTTCTGAGCCATCATGTATTGTTCTGTACTTTGATAATTGACACCATCAATTTCAAATTTTGCGGGAAACCATTGACTTAAACAGCTCTTATCTATTTTTCCAGAAATCTTTTGACTATGCCCCCAAAAACACAAATAACTATGCTTTTGCCCGTTCTTTACTTGTTCTTGTAAAGTTGTTAAAAATTGAGAGTCACTCATTTTATTTCCCTATGATTAATATCCCACTGATACGATACTTCTGTTATGCCATCACCATAATCAGAAAGAATCTCTTCTCCAAGTACATTTCCCCCTAATTTCTCATAGAAATGACGACTTGGATTTTTATTGATCACGCCCAAGCGAATAAATTGATAATGCTTAGCATGTACATATTGATAAAAGCGCTCAAACATCTCACGACCAATACCTTGTTTTTGAATTTTCTTTAATAAATAAAAAGCTTTAATTTCAGCAACATTATACGAAGTATTTAAATAACCACTTAAAAAACCAACAATTTGACCATCTTGTTCATACACCAATACATGATAATCTTGATGCGAAAAAATCTGTTGCCAAAGCTGTATTCGTTTTTCAATATTTTCGCGCTCTATAATTTCTTGCTTAATCATACCTGTATAGGTTTCATTCCAGCTTTGCACATGTATTTCAGCAATCTGCTGAACATCACCAGAAACAGCTAATCGAATCATATCATCCTCATTTATTGGGATTTACCTCGAAAGCAAACTTTATACCCTTCAAAAAATTAGGTAAAAAACTTTTTTATATTGTTTAATCTTATATGTTTGTATCTATCGCGCGATGTCATGGATATCAGCAACAGGGGAAAGTACTGCACATACCCCACCCAATCCAAGATTTTTATCACTTTGCATGCCAAGTAAAAACACAGCTGTCTGTAGCGTAACTTAAGATATCAGCTACACAAATATATTCAATCAATACAAGGTATAGCAGGATAAGTTAACTTTTAGGGGGGGCTAAATTATAACGCGTCAAATAGACGCTAAAAATTTATCAATATCCTTTCGCGATTTTAAATGGATAAATCGAATATGTGAATATTGAGGATCATTTATCATTGTTATATATTGCTGACGATTTTTTTGATGCGTTTTAATCATCCACCAAATAATCGAATCACGACTAAACATTTTACTAAAACTTTCACGATTATTTGAACTCTCCCAAAGTCTGTGTCTAAAAATAGCACGACGAACAGCTCTCTGTATGGATTGGTAAAGATTGATATAAAAAGGAATATCCAACCAAATTACAGTATCAATATCTTGCCATTTGATCTGCGTAGTTCGCGTATAATTACCATCTATGACAAAACCAGATTTAGCTTGATCTAGTTTGGCCTGAATTTTCTGAAAAAATGCAGTATCGGTAGACTCTTGCCAATCATCCAGCCAGAATAAATCATCCAATTCAATGTAGGTGAGCTTTAATTTTTGAGCTAATCTTATTGAAAATGTTGTTTTTCCTGATGCAGAAGTCCCCACAACATTGATGCGTTTCATAAATTTAAGAACTCTCTAAAAATAAAAAGTAGCCAAATAAGCTACTTTAAATCACGTAACAACCCAATCATCATTCAATCATTTTAGCTGATCTATATCAAAATACGGGTCGTATGCTGAGTATCACTTTATGTTCATTTGCATGCTGATTAATATAGTGCTCAACTGCTGTTACTTCACCTTTAACTTCCGCATCTGCACCATACATCACTTTTAAAACTTCCCCAACTCTGGGTAGTAGTTGCAACTCAACTTCAATTGCACCTTGTTGTAAACCTTCAATCTCAACACGCATACCCACTCCATCATTTTCTATTATTCGTTGTTCTACTCTATGCGAGCTATTTCTAAAACAATAATGCTTTCACGTTGATATTGTGTAATGTGTATGCAAAGTTATTTGAATATTTAAATCATTCGGATGGCCTACTCAATCAGCATAATCCAAATCATCCTCGTCAATATTGATAAAATTTGCTGGTGGTGTAATTTCAAACCTGACGGCTTTAATCGTAAGATGATCGAGTAATTTTGCTTTTGCCGCACGATGCATACCATCCATCACCCTGCCATCAGCAGATAGAATAATTGGATAACTTAGATCTGCCTGTTGCATCAGTTGAAAATGTTCAATCATTTGCTGTGTTGTTGGATGTGTATCTGGAAACCAATACGCTTCATTGAGTTCTTGTATATCGGATAATAGAACTTCATGGATTGGGAAGTCTTGGCTTAGTTCAACCAGATGATGCACATCCCAAATATAAGTGTCTTCACCAACTTGGCGAAAGTGATATTGTTTACGCATAAGACTAGATTCTATAATTTGGTCAATTCAATGCCATAACAAAATAGTTAGAGCAACCATAATGACAGATTTTACTGATTAGTGCTGTATTCGAACAATCAAACTCAATAGAAACTCATCTCGAAAAGTTCCCGCAATAGTTTGAAAATAAATTTTTAGGCATAAAAAAGACCGCTATAAAAGCGGTCTTTTTTAATCATCGAAGATGATTAAGCAGCTAATGCGCCTTTAGCTTTTTCAGCTAAAGCAGCAAATGCAACTGAGTCATGCATAGCGATGTCAGCAAGTACGCGACGGTCGATGATCACTTGAGCTTTTTTCAAGCCATCGATCATACGGCTGTACGACAAACCATTTTGACGAGCACCAGCATTGATACGCGCAATCCATAAAGCACGGAATTGACGTTTCTTTTGACGACGGTCACGGTAAGCGTATTGACCTGCTTTAATTACTGCTTGGAACGCTACACGATAAACACGTGAACGCGCGCCATAGTAACCTTTAGCACGAGCAAGAATTTTTTTATGACGGCGATGAGCCTGTACACCACGTTTTACACGAGCCATTTATAATCTCCTTAGATGTATGGGCACATACGACGAACTGAATTCATGTCACTTACGTGAACCATGACACAACCGCGCAATTGACGAATACGTTTAGCAGATTTTTTGGTCAAAATGTGGCGTTTGAACGCTTGTTTACGCTTGAAACCGTTAGCAGTCGCTTTGAAACGCTTAGCTGCACCACGGCGAGTTTTTAACTTAGCCATAACAACCTCTTTAAACACCTGTTCGGTACGTTCGCACCATTGCGACAACGACCTGCAGGTAAGGGAGGCAGTATTCTAAATCATCTCTGTACAAAACAAAAGCAAAACATCCAACAATTTCACAATTCTCCAATGTAATTTTCGATGTAAATTTCACCTAGTTTTATAAGAAAAATCAGGATTAAATCTTTATAATCATCACATCATGATAAAACTGGACAGTTATGACCCCTGCACAGGATGCTTTTGCTGCGCTTCGCTATCGAGATTTCTCAATTGTTACCATCAATCAATTTTGTTTAACACTCGCAATTTTAATTCAAGAAATTATTGTTGCCTATTCACTCTATCAAATTACCAAAGATCCGCTTACCTTGGGTTTGATTGGACTAGCAGAAGCAATCCCGTTTATTGCGCTGTCGCTTTGGGGCGGTTATTTTGCAGATAAGCTGAATAAACAAACCATAATGAAAGTTTGCTTATTCTTCTCCTTCCCTTTGCCATTGGTGCTTTGGTGGTTATTTCACAGTTATGATCATGGCCAAATTGGTGTGACTACACTGTCTTGGGGGATTTATGCGGTTATTTTTGGTTTGGGTACCATCCGAGGTTTCTACAATCCATCAGCAACCTCATTAAAACCATTTTTAATTCCTCGTGAACTGTATGCCAATGGTGCAACATGGACCACGATTGGATGGCAAAGTGGTGTCATTATTGGCCCAATGCTGGGTGGTTTTATGCTGGCAGGAATCGGTCGTGAAAACAGCTTACTCTCGGTAGCAGTACTTTTATTTATTTGCTTCTGTCTGATTAACTTATTAAAGAAGCGTACTTTTCCAACTATGGAACAAGACAATCTTTGGGACAGTTTAAGTGAAGGTTTTCGCTTTATCTGGAAAACTAAAATTGTACTGTGGGCCATATCTTTAGATTTGGTTTCAGTGCTGTTTGGTGGTGTGATTGCCCTACTGCCAATTTTTGCAGAAGATATTCTAAAAGTTGGACCTGAAGGTTTAGGTTATTTACGTGCGGCCCCCTCTATTGGTGCATTAATAACCATGATCGCTTTAACCAAATTTCCACCTACACATCATGCTTGGCGAAATATGCTGATTGCTGTTGCTGGTTTTGGGGTATTTACCATTATTTTTGCATTCTCAAACAACGTCTGGCTCTCTTTATTTGCTTTGGCTATGACTGGTGCTTGTGACAGTATCTCAGTGGTTGTACGCCAAACCATTTTGCAAGTTTACCCACCTGAAAATATGCGTGGTCGTGTCGCTGCGGTGAATGGGATGTTTGTTTCATCGAGTAATGAATTGGGCGCATTTGAATCTGGGCTGGCTGCAAAATATTTAGGAACGATCACTGCCACCGTATTTGGTGGATGTATGACCTTGGCAGTTGTCGCAATAAGTTGGGTAAAAACCTCTGATTTATTCAAAGTAGACATTACCAAAGGTCAAGAATAATGCCTTTTACAGAATAAAAAACAGTAAAAAAATGCACCTTCGGGTGCATTTTCTATTGCGAGAATACAAAATTCGATAAATACTTTGCGCAATTAAACTACTCTCATGCGTATTAAACTGCATGGATTGCCAAACCTATGAATAAAGCTCTTTTTACCACTTGTTTATTGTGCCTTTCAACCTATAGCTATAGTGCGGATAAACTTCCAACAATAAAGGTCAAAGGGGAGCAATCTGAACAAAATGATCCTCAACATTTGACTACACGTATACAATGGGTCAAATTTCCTCAAATTCACTATCAAATCACTGAATTAAAAGATCAAGATCGTTCAGCAATCATTCGAGTAAAAGCCAATAACGCTGGTGAAGTCACAGAGGCCGATATCCAAGAGAGTACAGGCATCCGTGCATTGGATCAGAAACTTGTAGATGCTGTGGAAAATGCAAAAGTAAAACCCTATTCAAAAAATGGAAAAGCCATTGCTTTAGTCGGTTATCAAACATTTACCTTAACGCTAGAGAATGCAACGGATCATGTTCAGCGCGCTAAGCAATGTACATATAGCTTTAATTCAAAGAATTGGAACAAACAACTACTCGATAAGTCAGTTGCCTTTGTTTATTTAAAACAACCACAACTAGCACTGGATCAATCACTATTAAAAAATAAAGATCGTACAGTAAAGTTTAAATTTAAAGCCAATAAACAAGGCGAAATTACCCAAGTTAAGCTAACTAAACGTTCTGGTATTAATGCACTTGATCAACAAGTACTTACAGCCGTAGAGCATGCATCAATCAATGTAAAACGTTCTTACCGTACTTTATGGATCTATAAACAATCCAGCTTCAATGATACGATTCAATTTAAAATCAATGAATGTAAATAAATTCATCAAGATGCATCTTTTAAGGTTAAAGATAGTTTTGTGTCTTTAGGGTCCGTTGACATTTCATAAATGGCTTGTCAACAGCCCCTAACCTTTTTATTAAAATAATCCGATATACACCAAATAAATAAAAACATACCGACCACCTTTTGCTATGGTCACAATCAATAGAAAACGCCAAAAGTTCTCTTTCATTAGCCCTGCAATAAGTGTGATTGGATCTCCAATAATTGGGGTCCAGCTTAACAACAAAGACCAAAAGCCATACTTTTGATATATTTTTTCTGCTTTAAGCATATTCTTTTCAGAGACAGGAAACCATTTCTTATCTTTAAACTGCTCGATTTTGAGTCCCAAATACCAATTCACGCATGAACCTAAAACATTGCCAATCGTTGCAACAACAAGCAATAAATATGCAGAATGCTGGGTTTGTACCAGTAATCCAAGCAATACTGCTTCAGACTGTAAAGGTAATAGCGTCGCTGCACCAAATGCGGAAAAAAATAAGAGAAGATAAGCCATAAAGTTAGCTAAAGTTGGGTTTAGGTTTTAAGGTATAAGTCAAGAATGACAGTATAAAGGGAGCCAGAAAAGCCAACCAAAATGAAAGATCTGATTTAAAAAATTTCTGCAACAATGTGAGTTGAGCTTTACCCTCTGAAATCGCTTGCCAATCGATTTTGATATGAATAAAGCAGTAGAATAAAACAATAAAATAAAGCGAAAGCAAAACGAGTAAGATCGTGGTATTCAAAAGACTTTGCTGTAATTTACTTTGAAAAATGCCAAAGACCATAGCAAAAACCAAGCCTGAAACACTCACGATGCTAAAAATAATAAACCAGAAGTAATCATATGCGGAGTGATACTGCAAGATGCTACAAAGCATTGCTGTGATTAGCATCACGGCAAAAGAGATAAGGAAGTGCCAAACAAAGTTTTGCTTCATACTCCCCCCTGTTGAATGTACTACTAACAGTTCAATCACCCTAAATTTAGCATTTTTTTGGTTTTACGATACTGAAAATGTGCCCAAATGATTGCCAACAACATAAAGATAATCCGAGACCATTGATAACGTTGCGCAATCGGGTCGATCACACTTCTAATCAGTGCTGACGCTTGACCATTTAATTGCTCTAAAATATTTTGGATATGCACAATTTCCGCAATATAGAGCATTAAACAACCGGCAATACCGACAATAATACTCCAGTAGATTTTTGGATTTGTTTCTAATATTTTCGTAAAGTTCAAAAAGAAATCTTTCATGACTAAAGCCTGCCAACCATCCAAAAATCGATTATTTAAAAAATAAAAAACCACGTAACGTGGTTTCTCATCTTAACATAAAATACATTTTACACTTTGATTGATAGCGCTCTTTGTATCGCTGGGCGCGCAGTTAAACGCTCAATATATTCTTTAACATAAGGATAATCATCTAGCTCTATTTGCTGCCACTCATAGCGTAATACCCACGGTAAAATGGCCATATCTGCAATCGAATATTCACCAGCCACATATTTTTGTCCAATGAGCTGCTTATTTAAAACACCATACAAACGTTGAGTTTCAGTAACATAACGATCAATTGCATAAGGAATTTTTTCTTTAGCAAATTTACCAAAATGATGGTTTTGCCCTAACATCGGCCCTAGCCCACCCATTTGCCACATTAACCATTGTTCGACTTCAACACGATCTTGCTCATCGCTTGGATAATACAGTCCTGTTTTACGGCCAAGATATTGCAAGATTGCGCCTGATTCAAATACTGAAATCGGCTCACCATTTGGGCCATCTTGGTCCACAATCGCGGGGATTTTGTTGTTCGGTGAGATACGAAGAAAATCGGGCTGGAACTGGTCATTCTCTAAGATATTGATAGGAAAAATCTGATAATCCAAACCCATTTCTTCAAGTGCAATGGTAATTTTATGACCATTGGGAGTACCCCAATAATAGAGATCAATCATATTTCATCCTTCTTCGTTTTCACGTATTTTCTGAATTTTATTGCGTTAATCGTTTACTTTTATAACATGAATTGGCTTGATTCAGTATGCTATAAAAAGAGATTATTCTAATAATCTATTCTAAAATTATGTTATTGCATTTTATTAAATACAGCACGTTCTCATATTATGATATTAATTTCAAATATCTACTTCAGCAATTGCATCTATATATGCTTTAGCCTTCTCCCCCACAAATTTACGACCAGCATTGTTTCCCAATATCCATTCATCTGGATTAAATAAGTCAAATAAACCAACTTTCACTAAGGTGGGGATCGCGAGGATCAGTTCTTGCTCAATCTCTCCACGTACACCTGAGTTATACAGATTGATATTATGCAACATGGTTGCCACTGTACCCGTTTGTACAGCGCTACCATCCTTTAACTTAACCACAGGCAACACCTCACCTGCTTGAATAATTTTTTGGTTAATACTCGATAGCGCATTTGAATTTTGAATAGATGACATATCAACTCCACTCGATTCAGATTAATTTACCCGCATTTTAACGTAAAAAAGCACTGCTTAATGCAGTGCTTTTTTTAACAGATGAATAATTACTTTTTCTTTTTAGGTCCAAGTAACATACCCATTTGACGGCCTTCCATTTTTGGTGCTTGTTCAACAAGACCAAACTCTGCTACGTCTGCTTCAATTTTTTGCAATTGTGCAAGACCCAACTGTTGGTGAGCCATTTCACGACCACGGAAACGTAGAGTAATTTTGACTTTGTTGCCTTCTTCAAGAAACTTCAGAATAGCACGCAACTTAACATTGTAATCACCAACGTCTGTACCAGGGCGCAACTTAATTTCTTTCACTTGAACTTGATGCTGTTTCTTTTTCGCATCTTTTTGCTTTTGCTTCAAGTCAAATAAATGTTTGTTGAAATCCATGATTTTACAAACAGGTGGCTCTGCATTCGCCACGATCTCAACAAGATCAAGATCAACTTCTTCAGCAGCACGCAAAGCTTCAGCAAGTGAAACGATGCCTTTTTGCTCTCCATCTGCAGCAACGAGACGCACATCTTTCGCTTTGATCTCATCATTTAATGCAGGACGATTACTTTTAGCACCTTGTTGTTGGTTACGGTCAGGCTGTTTAATCTTTCTTACTCCACAATATACCGGCCGCGTTCGGCTACGGCTGCTTTCACTAGGTCAATAAATGCGTCTATTGACATAGTACCTAAATTTTTTCCAGAGCGAGTACGAACATTCACAGTCCCTTCCTCTACTTCTCGATCTCCAAGTACCAATAGGTATGGAATACGCTCTAGTGTACGCTCACGAATCTTAAAGCCGATTTTCTCATTTCTCAAGTCTGAAATTGCTCGAATTCCATTTTCTTTGAGTTTTGCGACGACTTGCTCACAAGCTTCCGCTTGAGAATCCGTAATATTCATGACACATGTTTGGATTGGAGCCAACCATGGTGGCATAAAGCCTGCGTAGTGTTCAATTAGTATACCAATAAAACGTTCAAAACTGCCAAGAATTGCACGATGTAACATCACAGGATGGTCACGATCGTTATCTTCTGTTACATATGAAGCGTCTAAACGTAACGGTAAGTTAAAATCACACTGGATTGTACCGCACTGCCAGATACGTCCTAAACAGTCTTTTAATGAAAATTCAATCTTCGGACCGTAGAAAGCACCTTCACCAGGTTGTTCTTCCCATTTAAGATTTGCAGCATCTAAAGCATCCGCTAAAGATTTTTCTGCAACATCCCAAAGTTCATCAGCACCCACACGCTTTTCAGGACGTGTAGACAATTTCATTTGAACTTCTTCAAAGCCAAAATCTTTATAAACATCTAAAGTCAGTTTAATAAAGTCTGCAACTTCTTTACCAATTTGTTCAGTTGTACAGAAAATATGTGCATCATCTTGAGTAAAGCCACGTACACGCATAATCCCATGTAACGAACCTGATGGCTCATTACGATGGCATGAACCAAACTCTGCCAAACGAATTGGAAGATCACGGTAAGATTTTAAACCTTGGTTAAACACTTGAACGTGACATGGGCAGTTCATTGGTTTTACCGCATAGTTACGACTTTCTGAATGGGTCGTAAACATATTTTCTGCATAGTTGGCAGCATGACCCGATTTTTCCCACAAAGTGAAGTCTACAATTTGTGGTGTTTTAATCTCTTGGTAGCCATTGTCCTGTTGAACTTTACGCATGTATTGTTCAAGCACTTGGTAGATCGTCCAACCATTGGCATGCCAAAACACCATACCTGGTGCTTCTTCTTGCATATGGAACAAATCTAAAGCTTTACCAATTTTACGATGGTCACGCTTTTCAGCTTCTTCAATACGCTTGATATATGCTGCTAATTCTTTTTTGTCTGCCCAAGCAGTACCATAAATACGCTGTAATTGTTCATTCTTAGCATCACCGCGCCAGTAAGCGCCAGAGATTTTAGTCAATTTGAATGACTTTAAAAATTTAGTATTCGGTACGTGTGGACCACGACACATATCTAAATAATCTTGATGATAGTACAAGCCCATTTGAGTTTCTTCAGGCATGTCAGCAATCAAACGTAACTTATAATCTTCACCACGTGCAGTGAACTCAGCAATCACATCATCACGAGGTGTCATTTTTTTAATGACATCATAATCTTGATCGATGAGCTTTTTCATGCGCGCTTCGATTGCAGCCATATCATCTAAAGTAAATGGACGAGGCATCCAGATGTCATAGTAGAAACCTTCTTCAATGACAGGGCCAATCACCATTTTTGCTTCAGGGAAGAGTTGTTTTACCGCATGACCCACCAAGTGTGCACAAGAGTGACGAATAATTTCTACACCGTCTTGATCTTTTGGAGTGATGATTTGTAAGGTTGAGTCTTCGGTAATTAAATCACTTGCATCGACTAAGCGACCATTTACTTTCCCAGCAACTGTATTTTTAGCCAGTCCAGGTCCAATACTTTGAGCAACTTCCATAACGGAAACAGCTTGATCAAAACTTTTTTGATCGCCATTTGGCAATGTGATAATAGGCATATTTAAAAATCCTTAAGGAGTGATGCCCCGTACAATGGAGCATGTCACCGCGAGATTATGATCGAGGAAGATCCTCAAGATAAAATCGGTGGAACAAAATAAAAGTGTGTCGAATTTTACACCTTTGTTGAATATTTATAAACCTTTGTCTTAAATTAATCTAAATTTTAGTTTTTGATTTTATCCAAGCACTCATTTATGATCGCGCCGTGACACTTTAGTAACTTTAAAATCATAAAACGAATGGATAACTAAATGAATTCGGTAAACTTAAGTAAACTTACTTCAGCAATACTTGTTGGCTTTACATTAACTGCTTGTGGCGGTGGTTCTAGCGATAATCAACAAACATCAAATACATCAATTGCTCCAACTACACCCGAAGAAATTAAATGTGTAAATGGAATTCCAAAAAACCTTAAAACTCAAGGTTCCGGTTTTTATGATGAGGAACAATTTTTCCTTGATACAGAATATGATGCAAACAGTACTGAGAAACTGGTAATCTCCTCACATCAATTAAAAGATGGTGTATGGTATCAAAGCGATACCAACCTATTAAAAAATACAATTCCCCTAACTGCAGATGGCTTTATTGAATATATTTTAACACCTTCAAAATTAGAAACTGGTTTTAAGCGTACAGTGACCAGTTCTGGCATCCCTCTAGGTTATGTTTTGTCTCAAAATGCTGACTCTGCCCAACTTGCAATGTTCACTGACGCATGTAGTATGAATAAAGAATTACAAATGTCTGTCCATACTCAACGAGTTGATCTTTCAGGTAAGAAAATCTCTGAACTGTTTGCTTATACTGTTAATTCACAAGGTCAGAAAGAATATAAATATCTTCCCAATGCTTTGGTTAATTACTTAATTTGGCAAAACCCAGAGATTGGCGAAAAAATTAAAAATAGCCCACTCACCTTTCCTCAAGGGGCTCGTTTAGGTTTTAACGATCAGGAAATTTATACTGCTCCAATCCTGTCCTTTTATACAGATAATGATTATGGTGATAAATCATTAGAAGATTATGCAAAAAAATGGGAACTTGATGCTAACCAAAGTTGGAAAAAGGATGTCTTTGGTGGTCTCAATATCATTTATGCCATCGATAAAGCAACCAGTCAATACGTATATGCTGTAGACCCAGCAGTTGAAATGAATGGTAAAATTTATGACACTGAATGGGTGATTCCTGGCAATCGTTTAGAATATGACAATAGTTATGAAAACGGTATAGAAAATAATGATTTATATTTTAATAAAATCGCAATACAGACACTCGCAGATGCTATTAATGCAGCTGAATAATCCAATAAATACATTCAAAGCCGTTGTATGACGGCTTTGTTTTATTACTCTCTAAAGGTTTCCCATGCTTCAAAATCTCGATTTTTATAACAATATAATTTATGAAATTGAGGAATAATCGCTTCGCTTTGTGTGGGTCTTAAAAATACAAAATCATCAACAGCTATTTCAGTGTTTTTAGGCACATTAACCATTTCCTGATTGGTACTCCGCCCATAAAGTGCATGCGGATGAATCCCTCGCGGATAAACATAATGCGCCATCCAATATCCGCCATAAACAAATAAGGCTTTAGAGCTATGTGGTAATTTATCTAAAACGGCTAATCCAGGTAACTGGGTAAATGGCAGTACTTTTAACACAGGTGTTGAAATCCATAATGCAGCTTGTAAAACACTTAATCCATCACTGTCAAAGTCACTTGGTTTAAGCAACATCGAACCAAAAGAAAGATCATTACACACACTTTGCTCCACGTGGAGATAAAATGTAGGGCTACCACCACCATTAAAACAAAGATCAGCTCGCCATAAATGTGGAAATTGCTGTTGAATAATATTTTTATACTTTTGATAAATGTCTTGTGACTCTCGATACGCGACATCAATCTTTTTAATCACTGAAGGTAGCTTCGTCACATGGGCATCATAGCCCATCAAACCAGCAAGTACTAAATGCTCAGGATTTTGTTCAATCAATCTTAATATTTCGATGAGTGCAAAATCGGAACGAACACCACCGCGATGCAAACCCACATCAATTTCAATATTGATTTTAAGCTTTAAACTAAACTGTTTTGCGACCTCAAGGTACTGTAATAAACGTGCTTTAGAATCAATTAACCATTGTATATCGACTTGTCTGCAATTTTGATTCATCGCATAAAAATGCTGAACTATACTCACAGGCATCGGTTTCCCAAACAACACATCTACATCCGAAAAGTTCTCAAGGATTGGTAAAAGCTGTGGCATATGAAACACCATAAACCGTTGAGTCGAAAGCTTTAGACTAATGGTTTTTAATAATGCTAAGCATGCCAAAGACTTTACCACGATACGTGGTTGCAATTGGCTAGCGTATTTAAGCTTTTTGGCAACGTACTGTAGATTTTGTTCAAGCGCCTGATCATCAACAATTAATCGAGGTAATGCACCATTTGACTGTTTTAAATCACGATTTAATTGCTCAAAAAAGTTGTTCATAGTCTACCTTTATGCTCTATTTTAATTTTACCCATTCACTCAACTTTACCCATTACTCAGATAAGAATAACTTTTCTAAATAAGGGTTTAAAAACTTTCTGCTTGGATCAAGTCGTTCTCTCAACTGCATAAACGCATCCCACTTAGGGTATAGGGTTTTAAGTTGTGTTGCTGTCATACTATGCATTTTCCCCCAATGTGGTCGCCCCTGATAACGTTGTAAAATCGACTCAACTTCATCAAATAATTGTCTAGGTGCTTGCTTATAATATTGGTGTACTGAGATGGAAATAGAGTCCCGCTGATAAAACGGACTTAACCAAATATCATCACCTTTGACAAATCGAAACTCCACAGGGAAAAAGGTTTGTGCTTTTGAGTTTTTTAGCGCTGCTAGAACAGCTTGCAAACATTCCACCCCCAATTCAACTGGAATCTGATATTCCATTTCATTAAATTTCGTTTCACGTGGTGTCGGGAAAATCTTGCCTGACCAATCAACAAATGTGCTTGGCTTAATAAAAACGCCTAAGAGCTTTTGTAGTTTTGGATTCAATGCCGGAAAAGATTTGGTTAACTCGCAACATAGGGTTAATAACGTATCCTCAGATGGCCATGATTCAGTGCGTGGTTGAATTTCATCATCAGTAATATCTAAGGTTTTTAAAATCAATTTATCTGCATGAGAAAATGCAAAACATTCGATATGCCGATGTTGTGCTTTCCATTGGTCAATATTTTGAATAAAGTCTTTGACCGCACACAGTCTAACTTGCTCTTTAAGTTTATAGCGTGGTTTATTCTGCATGGTGATTTTAGTCAAAATCCCTAAGCTCCCTAAAGACACTCGTCCTGCTGCAAAAATATCTGGATTTTCATGGCGATTACAATGAATAATTTCTCCTGATGCTGTAAGTAATTCAAATGCTTGCACATAACCTGAAATACAATGTAGGCCTACACCTGTACCATGTGTTCCTGTTGAAACAGCACCAGCTAAACTTTGCTGGTCAATATCGCCCTGTTGCATTAAAGACTGCTGCATCGGTTCTAAATATTGCCCTAAATTAAATAATCGTGTTCCTGCCCAAATACTGGCTTGGGCAAATTCAGTATTGACTTGATCCACACCACAAAGACCATCCAAAGACAGCAATGTTGCATCGGTACTCACCAAAGGTGTAAATGAATGCCCTGCTCCCACCACTCGAATCTTTGCTTGGGTTTGGACAATGTGTTTTAACTCATCAAGACTGTCAGGCTTTAAAATCTGCTCAGGGTGAGACTGTTGATAGCCCGACCAATTGTTCCATTTTTGCTGATTTAATTTGTGCTTGTTCGGTGCTTGATTAATCAATTGATTCATAATGCTCATCCTTTAGCGTACAGCAGTTTTTAAATTGCCATGATTTGTTCTTTTTTCTATTTCGTGTGGTGGAATCGCTACGGGCCGTGTGATTTGGTCATATTCGCGTTGAGATTTATCTAGATTCAGTTGCGTTGCCAATTGCTGAAATTTGTACTGAATTGCCGCATGTGTCCATTGACCATATAAGGTATGTGCACCTTCATAAGCTTGTTGCTGATATTCTTCATTGGTGGTGATATAGCCCATATAATCATTGCAATAAGACACTAAACCAACCTTTGAAATACCACGATGCTTTGAGAACTGTTTTGCCACAGTCTGAATTACACGTTGCCCTGCTGTTGTGGTAATTTCTCCGGGGCAACAAATCAAAGCTAATTGACCAATTTGGATAATCTGTAGCGGAATAACACTTGGAACCAGTGGGCTGTCTTGAATGGCACCTGCTTTAACTTGGCGATTCATTTCTGCAATTAAAGGATCAAAAATGCTTGGTGAAAAATCTAAACTTTTACCCAGCAACTGATTGTCAGGACTTTCTAAAACAATCTCTTTCGGGAATTGTGAGTCATAGAGTGCTTTATATTTGCTGTACTGCAGAGAATTCGAGTTTGCTAAACGTTGCTTACGTACTCGCTTAGCAAGTAAAGACATCACTTTAAGAATCGCTGTAGGTGTCCCCTTACCATCTATAGGCGTTCCCCCGAAGAAGCCGACGCCATGGCAAGCTGCACTGGTTTTAGCGCCTTGTATCCCCTGACTAAATTCACTCGGCACATCGACTTGACTCAGATCTACATAAGATAAAACAGCATCGACACTGCCTTGGAGTAAACATGCTTCCATCGCATTGTTGGTATTTTTTTCAAGCGGTATAGTCAGTGCTTTAATCGCAATTTCACTTTGATAACGCCCATTTTGCTCAGCATATTGATATTCTCTTTCGCCCTTAATTTTCTTGCGAATCGCATCTTGTTTGGGGCCATGAAAATGTGGAGAGACATCTCCTGCTGTTGCTTGTGCGAAAATGGCAACAGGGTTTGGAATACCTTGTGTTAATAGATAATGTTCACTTAACGCAGCAGCATAGCCTTTATTGTCACCATCATGTGCTTTGAGATGACTACTCAAACAGGTTGCATGCACTCCAAATAATGAAATAAAGGAACATAATTGATCATCACGATAAAAACCGATTAATTGCATTTCACGGTTTAAGGCGAGATGGGTTTCTGCTTCGGTTCTTTGAATCACATCGGGGTTACGATTATATGCCTGCAATGATCGATTCCATGCCACTGGAATATCATCAGGGAATTGGCAACGTTGATAACGAAGTTCAGTTTCTTTTTCAGTGTCTAAGGCATTGGAAATACTGAGCATGACCGCATTTACTACAGCTTCGACATGCTCTGGAACAAAACCTGGGGTCGGCATATTGTATAGAACTTCATAAGCACAACCGCCAGGGCCAGAATGAGTATGAGTTGCCATCAAGACCAAATACTGTTCATTAAATTGCTCAGCTAATTGTTGTTTTAAGCGCTCAACAACACCACTACGGATCGCATAAGTAATACAACCAAAATCCAGACAACAAAAAATAATGGGTTGTTCTAAAGCTAAACGACGGATAGTGAATGTACGAGCAAACAATGCTGTACGTTTTTGATAAGCACGATGCGACCACATACCATAACCAAACATGGCATAACCTTGTGGCTGAATGTTTATTTCTTGTTTATCCCAACCCACCATAAACATATGCAGTCATCCTTTATCTTTTTTATGTCAGCGAATTTATATCAGCGAATACCAGAAGTAGATTGAATCTTAATCAAAAATATGCGATACCAACTAGGGTAAAAGCAACAATAATATGGGGGGCGAAGCGGACTTTATGAGCTTGCAGCAAAAGGAAATTGCCAATACTCAATTTTATATTCCACCAATGATACTGACGAGTTTGGTTCATTATGCAGAACAACAACACTGGCAATATGACAATTGGTTCGCAGCACAAAATTTAGACTTGGAACAAATTCGCCAAGGGCATGGTTTTGTTGGTTTTTCAGAACTCTGTGAGGTTATTCATCTCGCAGTTAAAGATACCCAGCAACAAAATTTAGGTTTATTGCTGGGCAGTAGTGAAGGTCAGATTTCAATTGGTATTTTGGGCTTTGCCATGCAAGCCTGTAAAACGGTGGCTGAAGCATTGGAGACCGCACTGCACTATCATCCCATTTCAGGCAGTGTCTTAGATTTAACCGTCAATCTTGTTGATGATTATTGTGAAATTGAACTTTCTGAGCGAAGTAACTGTGGTGAGCTAAAAGCATTTTTCTGTGATGAAGTTTTTGCCAGTATTATTACCTGTGTCAATATGATGCTAGACCATAGCTATGAGTTAATCAGCTTGGAACTGAGCTATGATCATTCAGCATATATCAATGATTATCAAAGAATTTTCAATTGTCCAATTTATTTTAAAACGGCTAAAAATGTCATCCGATTTAACAAAACACTCTTGTCGAGAAGCCTCAAAAACTATAGTCCTGTCAATTATCAAAGTGCAATTCTGATTTGTGATCAAGCTTTAAAACAATTTGATCAAATGAATCAACACAGTTTGGCAAAAGTGTTAGCACATTTGGTTGAAAGCCATCTACCTGAACGCTTTGATATGCAACAAGCAGCGCAATATTTTCATTTTAGCGAACGCCATTTACGGCGTTTACTACTCAATGAAGGGCTAAATTTTCAGTTATTAAAGCAACAAGTGTTAGAAAAAAAAGCCAAACAGTGGATTGAAGAAAATCAATCGATGAGTGAAATCAGTTTCAATCTTGGTTTTAGTGAGTTAAGAGAATTTCGTCGTGCGTTTAAAAAATGGACTGGATCTTCGCCAACGGAATACAAAAAAGCGAAACTGTTGGGTTCAGTTATTCGTATTTGAATGACGTGGTTTGAAATAAGATTCTGCATAAAATCAGGGTTAATATTTATATTAAGCTTACAAAATATTAATTTAATTCAATAAATTAAATATTCCAAAAAATATTTAAATAAGGGTAAAGATGTATAACGATGCATATTTAGCTGGAGTACTCGACTAAAGCCTAAATGAATTCTGACAGGCTTATGCATATCTTTTAAACACGGAAATTAGAACAAATATAGATGGAGCTAAACATGGTCAGTGCCTATGATCAATTACCACGAACCCCTGCAAACTTTGTAGCATTATCACCTTTACGTTATCTAGAGCGTGCAGCCTACATTTATCCAAATCAAGATGCGATTGTACATGGTGCTCGTCATATCTCTTGGCGTGACACCTATACCCGTTGTCGTCAATTTGCCCATCAATTACAAAATCTGGGGATTCAAAAAAACGATACCGTTTCTGTTCTTTTACCCAATATCCCTGCGATGGTCGAAGCGCATTTTGCAGTCCCTATGGCTGGTGCTGTTTTAAATACGCTGAATACTCGTTTAGATGCCAAAACCATTGCGTTTATGTTAGAGCATGCTGAAACCAAAGTTCTTTTGGTTGACCCTGAGTTTGCGGCTTTGGCTAAAGAAGCGGTAGCGCTTATTGCTCAACACATCTATATCATTGATGTTGCAGATGAGGAATACGAAAACAATGATGCTACAGCACGTATTGGTCAAATTGAATATGAGGATTGGCTGAAAAGTGGTGATGCAGATTTTGAGTGGCATTTACCTCAGGATGAATGGGATGCGATTAGTCTAAATTATACCTCTGGCACTACAGGCAATCCGAAAGGTGTGGTTTATCACCATCGTGGTGCTTATATCAATGCAGCCAGTAATATCATCGCCTGTGGTATGACACCACGTTGTAAATATTTATGGACACTTCCGCTATTCCATTGCAATGGTTGGTGTTTTGCTTGGACTGTTGCAGCCAATGGCGGTACCAATATCTGCTTACGTAAAATTGATCCTGAGTTGGTTTATCAACTTATTGATCAATACAAAGTTGACTATTTCTGTGGTGCACCGATTGTCTTATCGATGTTGATCAACACCCCGAAAGAACAACAAATTAAATTTGAACATCATGTAGAAGTAATGGTGGCTGGTGCTGCACCGCCTGCAGCAATTATTGAAGGAATGCATCATATTGGTATTCAAGTCAATCATGTCTATGGTCTCACTGAAACTTATGGCCCTTCTGCATTATGTGCATCTCAAGCAGGTTGGAGTGACCTGTCTATTCAAGAGCAAGCACAATTACACTCGCGCCAAGGTGTACCTTATCCATTACAAGATGGTATGCGTGTGTTGGATGCTGAAACGATGCAACCTGTGCCTAATGATGGCAAGACCATGGGAGAAATTATGTTCCGTGGCAACATTGTCATGAAAGGTTATTTAAAAAATACCAAAGCCACAGAAGAAGCCTTTAAAGGTGGCTGGTTTCATACTGGTGATTTAGCGGTTTGCCAGCCCGATGGTTATGCAAAAATTATGGACCGTTCAAAAGACATCATTATTTCAGGTGGTGAAAATATCTCATCTTTAGAAGTTGAAGAGGTTCTTTATACTCATCCTGCAATTATGACTGCGGCAGTGGTTGCGCAACCCGATCCACGTTGGCAAGAAGTTCCTTGTGCCTTTATAGAACTTAAACAAGGTGCAGAAACCACACCTGAAGAGGTGATTGAATTCTGCAAACAGCATTTGGCACGCTTTAAAGTCCCTAAAAGTGTAGTGATTTGTGAGATTCCAAAAACATCGACAGGTAAATTACAAAAATTTATCTTACGTGACTGGGCAAAAGAGCGCTCAGTGGGTGAGTTTCAGTAATTTTTATCTTTCATTATTCCCCTCCTAAATAGAAATCACCTTTGGTTTGTTTAAGCAAAGTTGATTGTCTAAAGGAGAGGACACGAAAAATACTGATTAAATTCAAATATAAAGTTACTTTGATAAGCTCATGATTTTTTCTGACCCTAATTTATACGGTAAAATAGACTTCTTGCGTTATATCTGATTACTTAATTTATTGGCACACTCTAAAGCCATACAAAATGGTATTTTACAGGGTATTTTTGTGATAGAACTTTTAGAAATTGGCTATAGTCAAAAATCAGCATTCAATACTTGCATACTTTTAAATATTGATGAAACATAGATGGTCTTTCTATCGTGAGTCGCCATGTTGGGTGGGGGTACAGGACGTGCCCCTCACCCATGAGCAAAAACAAAGCACTGCTTTGTTTGCAGCGCAAGGTTTGGCATCGCCTACGCAAAGCGATTTAAACTTGAAATGTAAAGCGTGGCATTGCAAACTTGATCTTCATACACTTAATTTCTATGTAATGGTAAAATTTTCATAGTTAATAATGCTTAACCACATTTAAAAATCGTCCCAAAGCTTATTTTCGCAAGAGCTCTAATACTTAGCAATGAATAAACTTCGTACAGAAATAGAACCCGATTTCGAAACAGCACAACAACTTTATCCAACTGTGCTCGAATTGATTGCCAATTACCTAGGGTCTATTGACAATTCGTCTATGTTTGCGACTACGTGTGTTTTTTAGGCGATACTAGGCGCGAAATACGAAATTTAGTCATTCTAAATGAGTAGTTCGTAACGACGTAGCGGCAAAAAACACGCTAGTCCCGGCGGCTCCTTGCGCTGCAAACAAAGCAGTGCTTTGTTCTTGCTCAGGGTTGTGGCTAAAATTATCTCAGCCTTCGTTATGAAACTCGAAAATAGTCTCGCTATTCTCTTCGTTTCATGCCTTGCCTGCTCAATTTTAACCTACAACGCAAGCCATTTATGAAATGGCAACAGACCCTAAACTATTGCGATAAGTTTGGTGATGAAGATTCGCTTGAATATCAAAAACTCAGTGAAAAGCTCACAGAAATTACCAGTAAAGACATTTCTCAATATGATCTTTGGGAGTGGTGGGAAGCCGAAGGCATCGAAAATTTAAGCTTTGATATTTGCCTACCTGGGCCTAAAATCATCCACAATATTTCAAAACAAGAACTTACTGAAATCGTCCAGCGGATTAAAAGCTCAGATTTTAATACTCAACATGCAAATGAATTCATCAATGCTTTTTACCTCCGCACCATTTTCTCAGGCGGGTATTTCTATAACTTTATAAAACTCAATTTTAAAGCATTTAAGCATCAATTGTTTCAACGCAATAAAGATCAAGCAGGACGATACTTTGAATATTCGGTAGAAGACATTGTGGATCGGCTTTGGGGCGAGTGATTGCCATAAAAATATCACCATTAACAAAACATGCAGTGCGTCTATTGGTTTAAATCATTCAGAATCATATTGCGTTAAAAAAACTAAAAACGTTCTAAATATCTATAGTTTTAACCACACATTCAATCACGCCTCATCCAAGATCAAGTCTGCACTTCAATCTTTTGCTACATTTTAAAAATATAAATGGCATTTCCGTCATATTTTGACTGGCATTTTATTGGACACAAGTTTTTACGATTTTGACTATTTGTATCCTTATTTTTCAATCAAAAGTGTTTACACTCAATGCACTTACAGCTTTCAAGCCTTTTTTCTTTGACTTTACAGTCACAGAGAAATAACCATGAAATACTTGTACGTCACTATAAGATGTTGCACGATGTAGCGGAACAAATATGTGTCATAGAAGACACACATCGTATTTATGAAGATTATAAATCTGGTTTAACCAGTATTGAGGAAACCGATATGCCACAATACAAAGCACCCTTACGTGATATGCACTTCGTTTTGCATGAATTATTAAATGCTGAAGAACATTACGCGAAACTCCCTGCATTCCAAGAAACCGTAAGCCGTGAATTGATTGATCAATATTTAGAAGCTGGCGCGGATTTCTGTGAAAATGAATTATCTCCACTTAACCAAATCGGTGACAGTGAAGGCTGTAAATGGAATGATGGTGTAGTGACTACGCCTACAGGCTTTAAAGCAGCGTATGACAAATATGTAGAATTAGGCTTCCCTTCTCTTTCAGTTCCAGAAGAACATGGCGGTCAAGGTTTACCAGGTTCTTTAGCAACTGCTATTTCTGAAATGGTGGGTTCTGCAAACTGGGCGTGGGGTATGTACCCAGGTCTTTCACATGGTGCGGTTCGTACAATTGAGCATCATGGTTCTGCTGAGCAAAAAGCAACATATTTACCTAAACTTGTTTCAGGTGAATGGACTGGTACCATGTGTTTAACAGAATCTCATGCAGGTTCTGACTTAGGGATTATCCGTTCTAAAGCTGAGCCACAAGCAGATGGGAGCTATGCAATTTCTGGCGAGAAAATCTTTATCTCTGCTGGTGAACACGATATGGCGGACAACATCGTTCACATCGTTTTGGCGCGTCTACCAGGCGCACCTAAAGGCACTAAAGGTATCTCGTTATTCATCGTACCTAAGTTCAATGTAAATGCAGATGGCTCTATTGCAGACCGTAATGCAGTACGTTGTGGTTCAATTGAACACAAAATGGGTATCCACGGTAATGCAACTTGTGTGATCAATTTTGATAACGCAAAAGGTTTCTTAATTGGACCTGAAAACCGTGGTTTACATGCAATGTTTACCTTCATGAACACTGCGCGTATTGGTACGGCTGTTCAAGGTTTAACAGCATCTGAATCGTCTTTCCAAGGTGCACTTGCATATGCGAAAGATCGTTTGGCAATGCGTTCACTTTCTGGTCCTAAAACACCAGAGAAAGAAGCTGATCCAATCATTGTTCACCCAGCTGTACGTAACATGTTAATGACACAAAAAGCATTTGCTGAAGGTGGCCGTGCATTGGTTTACTTCTTATCTCAATATGCAGATATCGTAGAGCAAGGTGTCACTGAAGAAGATCGTAAATTTGCTGACAATATCTTGTCATTATTAACACCGATTGCGAAAGCGTTCTTAACTGAGACAGGTTCTGAATCAGCGAAGCATGGTGTACAAGTATTTGGTGGTCACGGCTTTATTTCTGAACACGGTATGGAGCAAATTGTACGTGATACACGTATCTCTTGCTTATACGAAGGTACAACTGAAATCCAAGCACTTGATTTGTTAGGCCGTAAAGTATTAGGTACTCAAGGTGCGATGTTGAAAGACTTCACCAAGATCATCCATAAATTTGCGGAAGCAAACAAAGACAATGCTGACCTGAAAGAATTTGTTGAACCACTTGCTGCTCTTAACAAAGAGTGGGGTGATTTAACCATGCAAATCGGTATGAAAGCTATGCAAAATCCAGATGAAGTAGGCGCAGCTGCGGTTGACTACCTATACTTCTCTGGTTATGTAACGCTTGCATTCTTATGGGCTCGTATGGCGCTTGTTGCTCAACAAAAACTTGCTGAAGGCTCTACTGAAACTGGCTTCTATAACGCAAAAATTAAGACTGCTCGTTTCTACTTCAAGAAAATCTTACCACGCGTTCGTTCACATGTTGACGTGATCGCGGGTGGCTTAGATCCATTGATGTCATTAGATGCTGAAGACTTCGCATTCTAAGTAGAATGCTGAGCTAGGTATTTAGAAAACTGTACTCAAGAGTGCAGAAATAGAGAAAGGACGGTCATAGCTTTGGCAGTCCTTTTTCTTTATAAATAGAGCGTTATTTACTTAGACCATCTAACAACATACATGCTTGTTGGTTAAACTGATCTAAGTCTACAGATTCAAACAATAAACAGGTGAACGAACATGCCAATTTATAATGCGCCACTTGCAGATATGAAATTCATTCTGAATGACGTTTTCAATGCAGAGCAATTCTGGCAAGCCAACGAAAAGCTTGCACATGTTGATGCAGCAACGGCTGAAGCAATTTTAGAAGAAATGGCTAAATTTGCACAAAATGTTACGCTTCCTTTAAACCGTACAGGTGATGAAGAAGGCGCTCATTATGAAAATGGCAAAGTCACGACACCTGCTGGTTTTAAAGAAGCATTCCAACAATACGCTGAAGGCGGTTGGATTGGCCTAGGTGCTGAAGAGGAATGGGGCGGTCAGGCAATGCCAAAAATGCTGACTGTACTTGCAGATGAAATGTTATTTGCTACCAATCCATCATTCATGCTCTACCCGCTTCTCTCTGTCGGTGCTGGTATGGCTTTAAATAGCTATGCATCTCAAGAACAGAAAGAAACCTATTTACCTAAAATCTATTCAGGTGAATGGTCTGGTACGATGTGTTTAACTGAACCTCATGCAGGTACAGATTTAGGGATTATCAAAACTAAAGCTGAACCTAATCAAGATGGTACATATAACATTACTGGTACTAAAATCTTTATTACTGGTGGTGATCACGATCTTGCTGACAACATCATTCACCTTGTTTTAGCAAAAACACCTGATGCACCTGCGGGTTCACGTGGTATCTCACTCTTTATCGTGCCTAAATTCCTCGTCAATGCTGATGGTTCATTGGGCGAACGTAATACAGCTGGTCCTGGTTCAATTGAACACAAAATGGGGATCAAAGCGTCTGCAACATGTGTCATGAACTTTGATGCAGCCAAAGGTTTCCTTGTTGGTAAAGAAAATGAAGGGCTTGCAGCAATGTTCGTGATGATGAATTACGAACGCTTGTCAATGGGTATTCAAGGCCTAGGCGCTTCTGAATATGCATACCAAAATGCAGCACAATATGCGACTGATCGCGTACAAGGCCGTAGTGCGACAGGTGTTAAATCTCCAAACAAACCTGCTGACAGCATCCTTGTACATGGTGATGTACGTCGTATGTTACTCAATGCACGTGCCAACAATGAAGCTTCTCGTGCATTTGCAGTCTATGTTGGTCAACAACTCGACATTACTAAATTTTCAACCGATCCTGAAGCTGTAGCGAAGGCAAATAATCGTGTTGCATTATTGACGCCAATTGCCAAAGCCTATTTAACAGACACCGCGTTTAATGCTGCAATCGATGCGCAAATGGTGTTTGGTGGTCATGGCTATATTCGTGAATGGGGCATGGAACAGTGTGTACGTGACTTACGTATCGCGCAAATCTATGAAGGTACCAACGGCGTTCAGTCACAAGATTTAATTGGTCGTAAAACAATTAAATGTAATGGTGAATTCATTGCTGAATATATTGAAGAGATCCGTGATTTTGCCAATGGTCTAGATACCGACTTAAACTTCATTAAAGATGCGACTTTAGATATTGCAACTGAAGTAGATATGATTACGCAGCATATTTTAGAACGTGCAAAAGAAAATGCTGATTTCGCAAATGCTGCGGCAGTAGAGTATCTGCATGTTGTTGGCTTATTAAGCTTCTCTTATATGTTTGCTCGTATTGCCAATGCTGCAAAAAATAAGCAAGGTCAATTCTATCAAGACAAACTTGCATTGACTCATTACTTCATCCAACGCCTCTTGCCTGATTTAAATGCACGTGTTGCTAAAATCAAAGCAGGTGCAGAAGTTATTATGAATTTCAGCGAAGATTATTTTACTAATCAAGCTTAATTTCATCATCAACTGAAATAAAACATTAAAACGCCCGATGATTCGGGCGTTTTTTATTTGCAACTGATGCTTTTTTTAGAACACCTACTGATCTATATCTCTTGAATGTCATAAAGCCGTTAGGTTTGCTTTTCTATGCATCTTAAAATCAAGGATGGTGCAATTATATCGTGTGGCTATAAAAGTTGATCGCAATATAAATCAAGTTACATCAGAAAATCTTACTTTGGATAAAACTTCCGAATTGATTCAGCCATCTCTGGAGATTGGTTTTGTAAAGCATTTGCCGCACTTGTGGCATCCACAGTACTGCGATTTTGACTGACTTTAAATTTCCCTACGATTGAATCTATTTCGATTTCAATCGCCACAATTTCCTGTAATAAAGCAGCGATATAATCATTGGGCGCATCCCCCATTTTCCAAGGTACCGCCTGCGGTGCTTCATGCTGACGAGTCAATCGCGCCAAAATACCCCGCAAATATTTTTCATCATCTATTTTTCGAATTGTTCCCTTCACATGCACAACACGATAATTCCATGTCGGTACTTCCCGATGATGCTCAAATTTCCCTGGATACCAATTCGGTGAAATATAACTTTGCTCAGCATGGAAAATCACATAAGCCGATCGAACCTGTTCTAACAAGGTAAATAAAGGGTTGGCTTTGGCGATATGTCCACGTAACAATCCAGTCTTGCCAGCTGACCGATCCAGTTCAAAAGGAATATGGTTCGCTTCAATTTCACCGTCATAATTAACCATCAAACTTCCCAATGGATTTTTTTCAATTAAATCGAAAAGTTCAGGGAGATTCTCTTGTTTAAAATGAGTAGGAAGATACATGTTTTATTTCCTAATACTCTTTCGAGCCATCTGGACTAGTTTTAAATATTTCAGGTAATTCAGCATCTTCAGTAAAAGCTTCACCTTTAAAAATATTAACCACTTCAATTTTCCCTATAATTTGCTGATTAAACTCGTCTAGTCGCTCAGCTGGAATCCATAACTCCTGACAAAAATCATCACCAACCGTATGTATTTCAAACTGAGCCAGATACTCATCATTCAGTTCAAACCGTGTGACATAGCCAATATAACCACTTGCTTGATCTTTGGTATTCCAATCTAAAGCAATTTTTTCAGCATACTTCTGATTTAAAACAGGATAGAAAATAGGTTGCCAATACAATCTTGGTGGGAAATTTTTAAAGCCACTCTTTGCAATCAATTGATATTCAAAAAGCCCAATTGGTCGGTACAAATACATTGTTATTCCTTTAATTGTATTGAAAATAATCTATCTATAGACTAATCAGATGAAATGATCAATTTCTTAATTAAATCGTTGTGATTTATTCGCCATAAACATTTCACTTCGCTTTTCATGTGCATGAAATTTGCATAGTGTTTAATCATAAATAGTACGCACAAATGGAGGATGTTATGAATAAAGATCCACGTATAGAAAAAATAGAAAACCTCCTCGATAAATTGGGCAATATTGCAGTAGAAGCATTTCATTATATTGCGCTGTTTATCATTGGCTGTATGATCGCTTGGTCAGCGGTACATACAATTATTGAAATTTTAACCGTGAAACAATACGCCAGCATTGACGATATTTTATTGTTATTCATCTATTTGGAATTAGGTGCAATGGTGGGGATCTATTTTAAGACCAACCACATGCCTGTACGTTTCTTAATTTATATCGCAATCACCGCACTCACGCGATTACTAATTTCAGATATTCAGCATGACCATAAAGCAGATATGGATTTAGTGATTATTACGGGATCGGTTTTAATTTTAGCCATTGCAATTTTGATCGTGAGATATGCATCTTGGACATATCCTTCTGTCATTCGTGATAAACATACTGAAAAATCATTACCTCATGGCAAAACACCACGACCAGAAGATGATGAACTAGCTTAGTCTCTTGTCTTGATTCATACGCTTACCCTTCTCTCTAAACAAAATTAAAGAAATTCCTTATGCAAGCGCAAGACATAGAGGAGAAGGGACTTTTTTAAATGTGTTGAAAATTTAATACATTGCTATTGATCATGATGATGCTTTTAAATCACGTTCAGCGATCATTGGGCACTTGTAAATAACGACCATTCTGGAAAATCCAATGCATACCAACCTGCGGATCAGGTAAACCATAACGGCGCCAATCACTAATCAATGTATATTGCGAACTTTCTATATGACCACCCTCCCCATTTACATAACCATAACTGCTACCTGAATACTCCGTCCGGGTTGGAAACTGGTGATTATAAATAATCGTCACACCATTTTGTGGTGGGTAACTTGGGTGTGGGCCATTTGGATGCGGATAGGGCCTGTTCGGATAACTTGGGTACGTTGGATAGGGATGCTGGTATTGAGGTCGAACAGGAATCTCCTGTGACATTTGGCGGCCATATTGATCTGTATATTTATAAGTCGTTGTTGGATATTTCTTTTGAGGGCGCTCAACACTGCGATAATTCGCCCAATCTTTAGCATCTGCCCATGTCATTGTTGAAGTCACTGAAAGCATCAACATCAAGACACTTAAACTGAGTATCTGTTTCATTTCAACCTCCAAACTTGAACGTATACACAACAGCTTAATCCATCATTCAAGATAAATAATGGATGAATTACAGTCGAAATTTAATCTTCTTTATTGTTTATACATCAACTTGGGTAAATTCTGACATCAATCTGATAAAATATAATTTTAATCTGATGAGTGCTGTATTGTGGCTGAACTGAGCTTTGATCGTTTACATCAATTTTTTTGCAAAATCCCAAGTGTGCAAGAGGCATTTATTGATAGCTATGGTTCAGATGGCAAACAAGCATGGTGGTTTAAATTTCAAATCAATATTGACCACCCTTTAGCATGGCAAACTGTGCAAGAACTTGGTCACGTTCTAAATTATATTTCTAAAAATGAACGTCTTCCGACTCAGTTTTTACCCGTTTCTCCTCCTCCGTATATGAATGGTGAAGCGAAACAATTTTTAGCTTGGGTGATTCAATGTAACCATGCAGATTTTTCACCCGATGTGGTGTGTGACTGGTTAGAGGCACGTTTACCAAAACCTGTAGATGATGAAAGCAAATGGAAAATCAAAACTGATTTACATGAGTTAGATCATATTTCAAATAAAGATTTGGATGAGTTAGTGCCACCAAATCCAAAAAACTAAATAGAAAGCGACAGCTAAGCACACATTTCAATTCGTTAACCGTCCCCTTCGCAGCGACAAGCATAGCTTACTTTGAAGGGGGAGGTTTTAAAAATGCTTAACTGATCAACACTAAGGTTGAAGAACTGAGTTTATCTTTTTCGGTTCTTAGATTCAGTTTCAGTACGCTCAGCATCATTATTGATGCTTTCAATCAAGCCACCTAAATTATTGTTGAACTGGGCTCGCATTTGAATATATGTTTTTAGATTTCTCGCTTTGATCGGATCTTTAGTTGTGCCCTTACCTGTTTGATACGCTTCTAGGGCTTTACTTTGCGTATCTTCTTCAGATGATCCATTTTCATAAGCCAAAACAGCCCAACGATAATCTTCTGGTTCATCTTCGATGCGTGCCAAATTATCCATTGCATTGACAGACCCTAGTTGAGCAGCTTGTTTAAAATATTTTTGCGCAAGTGCTTCATCATAGCCTTCATTTTCTTCGTTATAGTACCAAACACCGAGATAATTTATTGCATCAGGATCGTTTTGAGCCGCAGCTTTTTTTAAATAAATTAAACCTTTGTTAATATCTATTTGTTTTTCATCATCTGACCATAAATAGTCAGATCCAAGTTCTGTTAATGCCACATGATTATTTAATTGCGCAGCTTTTAGATACAAATTCTGCTTATCTTTATCCGCATCTTTTTTTAATGCAAGCATCAAGTACGCATCACTTGCCCCTTTGGAAGCTTGTTTTTCATAGTGTGCTAAAATTCCATTTTCAAGCAGTTTAATATCCTTTTCTGACAAGTATGAGTCAGCAGCATAATTTTCAAGTAATTTTATTTTTGCTCCAATATCACCTTGATTAGAAAGTTTCTGAAGCATTTGAAAATGAGCTAAATCACTGTCTTTATGGTCCTTTTCATACGCAGCTTTCGTCTTGGCACCTATTTTTTTTAGAATATTTTCTGAGCAATTTTGGATACTATACCCCGCCCTTAATAAATCCCCCTGCTGTACTGCTTTATATAACCATTTACACTGTTCATCACTGTAATCATCATTCCCATTGTCTAATGCAAGCACGAATGTACGTATGGCTTCAACATCACCTTGTTCAGCAAGTTTTAAAATTTGTGGACGAATTTTTGTTAGTTTTTGCCTGATATCATTAGAAATACCAAAACCTTCAGTTATACCCGCTTCTAAATCTAATGATAAATATGCATCAAAATTACCACGTTGAGCAGCTTCCAAACGCAGCTGTTTATATAAATGACTATTTTCAGGTAAAAAACGATAATCTGCTGAATTAGAATAATATTTTGAAAGTAGAAAATAAGCCTCTGCATCACCTTGATCTGCAGCTTGTCTGAATAATTGAATGGCTTTGTCAATATTGATTGAGACAGTGGGACTACCTGTTTGCAATGTTTTTGCTTGAACTACTAAAGCATTCTCTGCAAAACTAAGTGGTGAAATAAACAGACCCAGTGTAAGTAATGATTTTAAAAATGATGTTTGTAATGTTTTCATTTAAAGCTCAGGTTTGTTATTAAAAAATCTACCAAGCTTTAAATTATGTACCGAAATCTCTTCATTTCGATACATATTTTTTTGAATAAATCAAAACGTCGACAAACCACTCCATTCCATAAAACGGTAAACCCCGTATTTAAGTTTTGATTCATCAGCGTATTTGCTGTAATCCACACTCATTTGACGACCATTTAAGTTTGACCAAGCCGTATTAAAATACTGTTCAGCATCGATAAAAACTTGCTGTTGCGGATTGCCAACCACGCGTAAATCAGTCTCTAAATTATAATTTTTTAAATTACGTGCGGTAAAGTTGGCAGAACCTAAAATCATTTCCGCAGATTGCGCATTATGCTTTACGATCATCTTACTATGGCACTGCTCACCTTGGGTATTACACCAACGTACATCAATCCCTGCGTCATTTAACTCTGAAGCCACTTGACGGTTTGGGATACCATTTTTTTGACGACCAAATGCATCTTTATTCGGATCAAGCAAAATACGTAATTTCACTCCACGTTGCTTGGCAGCTACTAAACCTTTAACAATTTGGCGCTCTGACAAATAGAACATGGCTAAATCAATTTGATCATTGGCTTTTGCTGACGCCAACATGTTTAAAACTGCATCATAAATTGCTTTTTCAGTGAGTACTTGAACCTGAGGATCATTTGGATTTTCAGGTAGTTTGCCAAATGCAACAAAAGGCGTATCACCTCCCGACATATGCGCGACGGTTTGTTCAGTATTTAAAATATCTGTCGCAGTTGCACCGTCAACCATTAATGCAATATTGGAGTGACGTGAACTACCATCATGAGGATTGGCAGATGTGACGATGGTTTTCCAACCTTCTGCAGTATCAACCACGATGGTTTTACGATGATTGGCTTTAAAATTAAATAAATTTAAATAACTGCGGACTGTAATTTTTTCTTCGCCAAATGGATTATTCAGCCAGCCTTTATTTGGGTTATTGCCAATATCCTGACAGCATAAATACCATATCCCAGACCAAGTAGGATTAGATGCGCGGAGTGGTGTTAAATTCGTTTCAATCACGTCAATACCACCTAAACGTAATTGACGATATTGTTCAGGCTGAATTCCACCATAAACAGAATTGATTGGATCGGTAATAAACTTAATTTCTAAGCTTGGGTTTACAATTTTTTCATTAATCAAGGCTTGGGTTAATTGCTTGGTTAATTCTCGTTGCTGAACTTTAGAATCGCCGACTTCACTGTTAAATAGAAACATATCGATCACAATGGTGGTCTTGGCTTGCTTAATCAGCTGTAACACCTGATCAAAGATATGTTGATCAAGTTGCTGCTTCCCTTGCGCATTAATATAGGTTTCATCGGCAATAAATTTTACATTGGCGTGACGCAACGGTCCGGTAAAATTCAGCCCTTTAGGAAGCGGTTTATAAACATGATAAATCGCAGATGAGAGATATCCTAAGGCCAATATGCCGATAATAATGCCGAAATAGCGACGTTTTGACCAATTCAGTTTGTTTTGAATTTTATTGAAGATACGCATAAGAAAAGACCTAGACCAATTTAGGGTCTGTCAACATTTCATATATAACTTGCGTTGTCGGCTAAAATTGAGCAAACGAGGCATGAAATGAAGAGAATAGCGAGACTATTTTCAAGTTTCATAACGATGTTTGAGATAATTTTAACCACAACCCTGAGCAAAAAACAAAGCACTGCTTTGTTTGCAGCGCAAGGCGCAGCAGAGACGACTAGAGTGTTTTTTGATGCTACATCGTTATGACCTACTCATTTAGATCACTAAATTTCATAGCTCATGCCTTGTATCCTCTAAAAAACACTCGTTGTCGCAAATACAGATGAAGTATTGGCAGACCCTTAGAGCCTAGGTCGAATTCCTTTATTTTTCAATAACGATTTGGTGAATGATTGCAAATAATTAGAACTTATAGTCCATACCTATGACAAAGTTACGTCCAATTTGTGGAATATTCGATAAGAAAGAAGTGTGTTCATAAATCTTCTCGTCCAACAGGTTGTTGGCTTTAAAGAATACTTTCGCTTCTTGTTTGTTGGCCAAAGGATATTGATAAGCAACGCCTAGGTTCACCATGTTATAACCTTTGGTTTCTTGTTCATAAGACGCAAATTTATCTTGATTAAACACATGTGAATATTCTGCTGAACCAGACCAACGCTCATCAAACTCAGCATTTACACGAGCGCCTAAACGACCAGCAGGAACACGCGGTGCATTTTCATCTTCAATTTTACCGCGTACATAGTCACCAAACAGACTGGTTTTATACACATCATTCCACTGATAAGCGACTTCACCTTCTGTACCATAGAACTTGGCTTTATCTTGACTATATTTGATCAAACGGAAGTTTTCGTATTGATCCAAAGTTTTGGCATAAATGTAGTTATCAAACCAATTTTGATAGACATGTACATGATAGCTCAACTTGTCATTGTCATAATGAAGACCTAATTCCACATTATTTGACTTCTCTTTATTTAAGTCTTGATTCCCTAATTCATAAGTGTTGGTCGCATAATGCTTTCCATCAGCATAAAGTTCTTGTGCTAAAGGCAATCGCTCTTGATGAGAACCCGTTAAAGAGAGCGTGTAATTTGGTGCAAATGCCCAATTCACAGCACCAGAATATGAGAATGCATTACCATCAAAGTCTTTTTGATCTGAATCGACATCCACTGTTTGATGATCAAGACGAGTCCCTAATTCCACATGAAAATCACCAAATTGGCGATGCTCTAAGCCAAATACACTATATTTTTGGGTTTTATTTGGCGCAAGAACCGCTTCTTCACCTGTGATATCTAATTTTTGCTGGCTGGCTTGGACACCCCACACCCCTTCCCAAGCAGCAATCGGATTGTGTAACAACTCAACACGACCTTCATAACCTTTGCTCTTGAAGGTTGTCATTGCTGTACTTCCTTCAATTTCATCATGTTGATAGTCGGTATAACTTGCTTGTGCACGAAGTTTTTTAAAGCCAGCAAAAGGCTCATTGAGCTCAGAACGGAAATCATAACGTTCTGTTTTCATATCAATCCATGGCCCTGCTTCAGCATGATCATGGTCTTCGTCACCATGATCATGGTCATGACCAGAATGATCATCATCATCGTGCCCACCACAATGCAGTGATAAACCATGTAAATGGCATGACTCATATTCATGGCTATGCCCAGGTAAACCGTATTGATCTTGGCGATTGCTATAAGAGACACCTGCAAAACCACGTTCACCGATCCAAGATAAGCCCACATTTACATTTTCCGACTCTGAAAATGTATTGCCAACTCGACGCTCTTTCGTACTATGTGCATGATCACCATGCTCTTCTGTTACGATATAGTTCGGGGTAATGTAATCATTGGCGTCACGTTTTAGGCCTTCTACACGTAATGCAACATTTGAACCTAATCCAACAGTCACCCCAGCATGTGCCATTTTTTCGTCGTTGCCCGTGTTATAACGCAGACCAACATTGCCTTCATAACCATTTTCAGGCATCGCTGTCGGAATCTTGCTGTCAACCACATTGACTAAGCCACCCACAGACCCAGCCCCATATAATAATGTTGATGGTCCTCGAATGACTTCAATTTTTTGTGCCAGCTGCGGATCTACAGTGACGGCATGATCGGGTGACAAACTTGAAACATCCATTGTCTCTGTTGCATTCTGAGTCACTTTAACCCGCGCCCCCTCTTGCCCACGAATTACAGGGCGACTGGAACCCGCTCCAAAGGTATTGGAATAGACCCCTAATTCATCTTTGAGTGCTTCACCTAAAGTCGTGCCCGCCTGTTGTAGTTTTTCACGTGAAACAGTTTCATCTGCAACGCCAAAATCTTGACTTGAACGGACTAAGGGATGTCCAACAACGGTAATGGTTTCTAATTGTTGTGGATTTTTTTCAGTATTGGTTTGATCTTCAGCCCAAATAGAAGTTGAAATAACTGCAGAAATGGAAAGTGTTAGGGCACTTTTGGTAAAGGACATGCGATTGCTCTCAAAGCTCAATATTTTTGAATTATGTTATATTATAACATTTCAATATTTTTGCAATAAAAAAAGGAAATCAAAACTGATTTCCTTTGCAATTAAAATTAAATTTATTTTTCTTTCATAAGCTTATTGATCAAAATAAAGCTCATAAGAGATGCCGTCACCCAATAGAACACATAGGTCGTATTTTGAAAAAATAAATAATATTCCGTAAGACCGCTACACATATAATAGATTACGAACACTGTACCAGTGATTGCTAAGTTTTGAATTAGCAAATTTTTAGCAAAGATATGCTTTATAAAAAAAACCAAAGCAGTCAAAAATGTCATCAATAAACCAATAAATCCAATCAAACCATTTGCTGCTAATTCATGGAAGTAGATGCTATGCATGTGCTGAAAACAATGTGGTAAATCGCCTCGTTTATATAAACGGCAATTTTCAGCTTCTATTTCATACATCCCGATTCCTGTAAAAGGTGAGGTTTTAAACATTTCCACTGAATTATTCCAAAGGAATAATCTAATTCCCGAACTATTTTGATAATTATTATTACGAATATTGAGTGAATCAGATTGAAAGTTTTCAACTCTTTTTAGCAGTGGGGAATTTGGAATAGCCATATTTATGCCAATAAAACAAGCAACCAAACCCAGCATCAAAATGATTTTTTTTAATTGAGTTTTGGTATAGAAAAGAACTAAAAAGCCCAATACAAATAGCAACCCCAACCACGCTCCTCTAGTGCCATGAAGGATTAAAAGAAACATACAGAGTAAGCTGGTCACTAAATATAAATAAGATTGTTTACCTTTTAAATAAAATGAATAACATAGCAAAAGTATTGTGAGCGAAATAAAGCCGATATCATAACTAATCACTGGATTAAAGAAAATACTAAACAGGCCGCGATCAAACTGTAACATTATCCCCCAATACAATAAGTAGGGAGTCAACAAAAACAATATAAAAAACAATATCCGATAAAAAAATTCGGCATTAAAATTACTTTTATAATAAATTGTTGGTAAAAAAATGAATGGAATAAACCAAATATACTGGTTAATAATATGCTTATACGTACTCAATAGATTATGCGGAACTGAATCAAGTCGAAAAAGTGACTGATTTAATAAAGTAGTACTTATAAATCCAATACAACAAAATGCAACCAGATAAAAATTTGGTTTTATAATTTCCCCCTTAATTAAAAAATAGCTAAAAAACAAAATAAAAACAATTGAAATATTCCAATGCCTAAAATTATCATTAAAAATATAATGCGTAAATACAACAACAAAAAGGATAGATATTAAAAAAATAAATTTATTATTTTTTATCATCAAAGAATAACTTTCAAACATTGACACTTTAGATCTACTCAATTTTTTGTAATATTCTACTTTGAAATTACATTTAATTCATTGATGTAAACAACAAATTAACGAATAATTTCCTAATATAAGTTTTAATAACCTATTTTCAATGCCTTTTACACTTTCACATGCTGTTTTAGCACCACCTTTGTCCAAACTTTCAGGAAATCGCTTGCCGATTGCAGCACTCGCGATTGGCACAATGACACCAGATTTGTATAGAGTGTTGGTCAAAACTGAAATTTATTTAAATCATCAATTTAAAGGAATCATTTATCCAGATTTATTGGTGGGATTACTGTTCTGCTTACTTTGGTATAGCTTATATCGCCCATTACTATTTAAGTTTTTAGGCATTCAAAAACCATTAAACATTGCTTCTTTTTCTACTTTTTTTCAATTTCTAATTTGGATGATATTGGCGATTATCTTAGGTACAGCAACCCATATTATTTGGGATGGTTTAACTCATTTAGATTTTCGAACTTTCGCTTTTAAAGAATTTTTAGCGCAACCTGTCAGTATATTTGATCGTATTTATCCGATGCATAAAGTCCTACAAATCGGCTGTTCTGCTGCGGCTTTACCTTTTTTAATGTGGATGGGCTTGCATTACTTTTTTAAATATAGAGCCAGTCAAATACGCAATCCTAAAGTAAATTTTTTCTGTATAAGCTTATTTGTAAGCTCATTTTTTAGTGGTTGCTTATATTATGTGTATATTGCCAAAAGTACAGGCTTCGTTCCACAAGACACTGATCTATATGTGCTGATTGGCTTGTTTATGAAATTTTTTACCCAAGGTTCAATCCTTTGTTTCACTTTAGGTTGTCTTTTGTTTCATTATTTAAATGATAAGAAATATTTTGAATGATGCTCTATTTGCCGATTTAGTCACTGAAACTTTCTCGAAATCAGCTTAAATTTATTCGGCAACATGCTAGTTTTTGCCCCAAGTCCTTGTGACTCACCGCTCAAAGAGGCATAATCTCACATTACATTTTTAGGCGATGCGCTGTTTACGTACTCGCTTCCTTAACCCATATAGTTGGATTTTTAACGCTATGATGCGAACTCATTATTGCGGTTCTTTAACCGAAGCTCAAATTGACCAGACTGTAACGCTTTGCGGCTGGGTACATCGTCGCCGTGACCACGGTGGGGTGATTTTCCTTGATATGCGTGATCGTGATGGTCTCGTTCAAGTCGTCATCGATCCTGATACCCCAGAAGCATTTGCAACTGCGGATAAAGCACGTTCAGAATATGTATTAAAAATTGTAGGACGTGTACGTCGTCGCTATGAAGGCACCGAAAATGCCAATATGGTGAGTGGTCAAATCGAAGTTTTAGGTAAAGAAATCGAAGTTCTTGCTGCATCTGAAACTCCACCATTCCCATTGAATGATGAAAATGCCAATATTTCTGAAGAAATCCGTCTGAAATATCGTTTCCTCGATATTCGTCGTCCAGAAATGATTGATCGTTTACGTTTCCGCTCTAAAGTGACCACGTTAATTCGTAACTACTTAGATGAAAACGGCTTCTTGGATGTTGAAACACCAATTTTGACACGTGCAACACCTGAAGGTGCGCGTGACTATTTAGTGCCTAGCCGTGTTTCAAATGGTAGCTTTTATGCGCTTCCACAATCACCACAATTGTTTAAACAATTGTTGATGGTTGGTGGTGTAGACCGTTATTACCAAATCGCAAAATGTTTCCGTGACGAAGATTTACGTGCAGATCGTCAACCTGAATTTACTCAAATCGACATCGAAACATCGTTCTTAAACGATGATGATATTATGGATTTGATGGAAGGCATGACCGTTAAGATGTTCAATGAACTTCTTGGTGTGAAATTCGACAAATTCCAACGCATGACTTATGCAGATGCTATGCGAGATTATGCATCTGACAAACCAGACTTACGTATTCCTTTGAAACTTGTAGACGTTGCTGACATGATGCAGGACGTTGAGTTCAAAGTATTCGCAGGTCCAGCAAAAGATCCTAAAGGCCGTATTGTTGCACTTCGTGTACCAGGAGCAGGTTCACTGCCACGTAGCCAAATTGATGAATACACTAAATTCGTTGGAATTTATGGCGCGAAAGGCTTGGCTTATATTAAAGTCAACGAACTTGAAAAAGGCATCGAAGGTCTTCAATCACCTATCGTTAAATTCATCGAACCAATCGTGCTTGATTTGTTAAAGCGTGTTGGTGCTGAAAACGGTGACATCGTATTCTTTGGTGCCGATAAAGCCAAAGTTGTAAATGATGCAATGGGTGCTTTACGTATCAAGATCGGTCACGACATGAACATGTCAACAACCGAGTGGGCGCCACTTTGGGTTGTTGATTTCCCAATGTTTGAAGAAACTGATGATGGTAAATGGACGTCTGTTCACCACCCATTCACACTTCCAAAATCAAGTGTTGAAGAAGTGAAAAGCAATCCTGGTGCAGCACTTTCTGTTGCTTACGATATGGTATTGAATGGTACTGAAATTGGTGGTGGCTCGTTGCGTATCTATACTTTAGAAATGCAAAAAGCAATTTTTGAAGCTTTAGGTATTGGCGAAGAAGAAGCTGAAGAAAAATTCAGTTTCTTATTAAATGCTTTAAAATTCGGTGCGCCTCCTCATGGTGGTTTAGCATTCGGTTTAGACCGTTTAGTGATGTTAATGACAGGTTCATCATCTATCCGTGACGTGATTGCTTTCCCGAAAACTAAAACGGCTGAGTGTCCATTAACTCAAGCACCTGCACCAGTTGAACCAAATCAATTGCGTGACTTAGGTATTCGTTTACGCGAAAAACCGAAAGCTGAAGAAGCTAAATAATTTTTAGCGGTTTCATCGAAAACCCTGCGCTATGCAGGGTTTTCTCTTTTTTCATGTGCATTTTTTTAGATAGGTTCTAATTGAGATAAGTTCTCATAAATGGCATACTATCGCTGTTAACTTTTGAGGTGAAAACCTATGGCTATGCGACCTAATGTACTTCGTCATACAATTATTATCATTGTATTTTCAGTGGTTCAATGGGGATTTATGCGTTATATCCTAAGCCATCAGTTGTTTAATTTAGATACTTATCAACGTATTCTATATTTCAGCATGAGCAGTTTTATTGCTGGTTTCTTTATTATTTCAGCGCTGATTTACTTGGTGTTGAAAGGCAATGCTGATCGCGACTAATAATAATTAAATGTATAAGCTACTTAAAACTTTCTCTCGATTACCTCTAGGCATGATACAAAATATTGCTAGAGGTGTCGGGAATTTATTGTTTATGAGTAATTCTTCAGCAAAACGCATCACTGAATTGAATTTAACTGCGGCATATCCTGAGCTTGATGAACAACGACGTAATCAACTAATTAAGGCCAGTTTAAAAAGTCAATGTATGACTTATGCAGAGTCAATTAAAATTTGGGGATCTTCTCCAGAGTTCGCATTAGCACAAATTAAACAGGTTTATAATGCTGAGATTTTTCTCAATGCCTTAAAGAACCCCAATGGCTGTATTGGTGTGGTACCCCATTTTGGAGCATGGGAGCTCATGAATGCGTGGATCAACCAACATACTCATCCCGTTATCATGTATAAGCCGAGTCGAAATAAAGACTTAGATCAGTTTATGCTAGAGTCGCGCCAACGCTTAAATGCAACATTGGTACCCACTGATGATACTGGTGTACGTGCCTTATTTAAACATTTAAAACAAGGTGGATTTACTGCTATCCTTCCTGACCATATTCCCAAAGAGTCTGGCGGTATTTATTCTGAGTTTTATGGGCAAAAGGCATTTTCTTCAACTTTGCTTTCAAAGCTTGCTGCAAAAACCCAATGTTCAGTTGTGGGTTTAACCTGTGTTCGTCGCCCTGATTTCTCAGGTTTTGATATACATTTTACGGCACTATCTCAAGATATTAATTCTAAAGATTTACAGCTTTCTGTCGATACCTTGAACAAAGAAATGGAGCGAATGATTAACATTGCTCCTGAACAGTATTTATGGGGTTATAAACGATTTAGAAAGTTAGAGGGTGGCAGGAATTTGTATAAATCATAAGCAACTCAATAATACTCATTGAGCAAAAATTCTTTTCTTAAATAATCATAATATGAATTTTCTATAATCTTATCTATATAGGTCATTTTATGAATATTTATTCTTTGCAAAATATTATTGTATTCAGCTGAGTTAAATTGATCATTTAATTTAAATTGCAATAAGTGAGGTAGAGTGTCATCTATAATCTCACATTGTTTGGATTTTAATCTACTTTTTATTAAAACATCATACATAATTTGAAAGAAAAAATAATGCGGAATATTATTTTGAGTTTTCCAGAAATTTAACAAAATATCTAAGCAAATCTGTAAAACCTCATTGTCTTTTTTTCCAACAATAAAGCTGTTTAAAACATTCACATTTTGCTCATCAGACCAATCAAAATAATCATGATTACGATCATACCAAAGTTGCTTTTCTGACGTATCACTATGCCTTTGGAACATAAAGTAATCTGCCTCTGATATTTCACTTTCAATTGGTGCTGTCAATAAAATTGTTGCATCCAACCAAATCCCACCATAAACATTCAGTAAAGCCAAGCGAATCAGGTCAGCAAAAAAAGCAGGTTTAAATTTTGGGTTCTTTCTTTTATCCAACACAAAATCTGGTAGATCCAAATAATCTACTATATTACTGTCATCAAGACGGATCACTTGATAATCTGCCTTATGTCGATCTACAGAAGAAAAGCATAACTCAACAATATTTGGTAAGTCACTGTGGATACCTTGCCCCCAGTATTGCCAAATAATTTTCTGATCACTAAATTGCATTTTTCCTTTTAATTGAAATCGTTCCAGCTTATTCGAAAAATAATCATCAATAAATATATTCCAACATTTTCCAACATGTTTTTTTTGCAATTTATTGGCTTGAATACTTAGCTTTTTTCGGACACTTTTCGGAATAAATGTAAAATAAAAAATACGAAATGGGAATTTACTGAGTGTATCAATATTTTTTTTAAATTCTGCTTCTGAATTAAAAATACTTGATATATCACTCATACATAATCTCAACTTTTTTTTAAATTCTGCTTTATTTAACATCTAAAGTGTATTTAGATTTAAACATATTAAATTTTCATAAATACAATCAACTCCAATTTAATTTGAGTTATGAAATCATATTCATTTAATATTTTAAATTGATTACTCTTAACTATAGGCTTAAATCAATAAAATCCAATCTTACAAAATTTTATTCTTACTTGATACAAAAACCTCAAAATTTCACGTTTTAGCTTTTGCATAAAAGCGAGCTTTTGTTTACGTTTCTCTTTTCCCAATTGATTTTCTTTACGATCAATTTCAAGCTGACTTTCAAGTTCACTTTTACCGATTCTATCCGCTTGGGCCGATAATCCAGGTACCATTTGATAAACTAGTTCATCGCCATCATTTAAATAATTTTCAAACATTAAACGATCTAAAGGGACTTCAACATTCTTATCTTTTATATATTTTAAATAATTTCTAGCTCCTTCTAATGATAATATATATCCCGCAGTGCCCAAATGCTTTTCTTTTAATTCTCTCAATAACCTATTATTTTCCAATTTTATTTTATTCAGACTCATCAACACATATTCTTCAAACATTTCTAACTTAATAATATTAATTTTTTGGGGTATCCAGTCCAAGCTTTTAAGGAAACTATTAGCATTATTGCCTAAAAAAACATCATCTTCGAATATAGCGACATGTTTCATTCCTTTAGAAGCAACCATGTTCCATATTTCTACATGACTAAAGAAGCAAGCTTTTTCTCCAGCAGTTAAACCACTATTTATGAGTGAAACTTCATATTTTTCCTCCATTGAAGGAATCTGATTAGGCTGAATTGCATCAAAAAAATAAAATTCAATATTTTGGGCTTCAAACTCATTTATGATATGTAGTCTACGCTCTTTAGCAGTAGCTAAACTGATAACAAAATTCATATATGATATCCGGAACAAGACATAGGTTAAAATAGAATCACTGATCTTACTGTTTAAAACTAAATTTGGTTTTATATCAATATTCCAAAATTTGAATAAAAATCATTTCTCAGATTATTTTGTTGAATAGTTAACCCATTTTTTCGCCTGAAAATCTAATTGAGTAGACTCAATCGAATCAAAAAACAAAATTTACATTTATTAGCAAACTTATTCAATATATGTTATCTACCTTCAAGTACTAATAACGATTTTTTCATAGATGTGAGACTATAAGCAATAGCTTCATTTTACTATTTTTGTCTTGTAATCATCCTTACCTACATACTTTCCTAAGATTCTACTTTTTGTCTAGCTAAGAAAATATAGCGAATAAAACTGGAGCTAAAAAATCCCATTAAATCAAGGGCAAAAATCATATAAAAACCTCTTAGATTGCCTCAAAATAATTCTAGACAAACACAGCTGGACAACGATTTTGATGCAACAACTTAAATCAGATTCATTTAAATTTTATAGATCGACATGCCGATAATTTGAAAATTTGATGAAACAATCGTAAAACTTCTCTCTGAATTTTACTGAGTATAGTCATTGCTTCTTTCTGCCGATGTTGCTCAAGCCTGTCAGATTCATGCCGAATAGCACGCTCATTCTCTAAATGACTCGGAAAATTATCATATTTTTTATGTAAATAAAAATCTTGAACACAAATTGCTGGCACCATTTGATAAGCTTTATACTTTGCATATTTCACATGACAACCAAATAATATGTGATCGACTGGAACTAACTCAGGCATATTACAAATAGATGCCAGAAAATATTCTGCTGCTTCTCTTGATAAGATATAACCTGCTCCGCCGAGATGCTTCGCTTTAAGTTGATATAGTGCTCTATCATTGATTATCGCTTTTGGAAAAAATGAGAGATCCACTTTTTTATCAAAAGCTTCTAATTTTATAAGATGTATATTTTTAGGAATCCATGAAAAATTATCAATAAAATTTTGTAGATTTTCTCCAAAATGTACATCATCTTCAAAAATTGCCATATATTCTAAATCTTGTTCGACAATTTTTTTCCATAGTAATACGTGACTTAAAAGGCAAGCCACCTCACCCTGTGTTAAAAGACCTGTCCGTGTTAGTTCAACACCTACACTTTTCGCATTTTCTATAATCGTTGCAGGTGTAACTGCATCAAAAAAACTAAATGATACTAAGTGCTTTTCAAACTCTGAATAAATATGCTGTCTTCTATCAAGAGCAGAATCTAAACTAATAACAAAATTCACTACAAAAACGATCTCTACGAACACAAAAAATTGATTATATAACAATTAAGCGATCATAAAACCACAGGACTACTCATTTAATTGATTTTAAATAAATTAATCTTTAGAGCTTCTGGTAAATTCGAGTTTCGTTTTAAACGGAAGGTCGGCAAGTTGAATAAAAACCCGACTGACTTCTCTTAAAATTTTTTGCAGTCCTTTCGGCTTAAATACAACTTGGTCTCGCCATTGGAGGCTTGTCGTAAATTTTTGCTCATTGGGATTGAGTATATAATCTTGAATACATAATGCAGGTACTAATTGGTAAACACCTGCGTTTCGTTCAGAAATATATTTTCTGAAGATCATTTGATCGACATGGTCAAAAACGTCTTGTTTTTTTAAGTATTCAACAAGCTCCATCGCGCCATTGTAAGATAAAATATAACCTGCAGCACCAAGATGGGCTTTTCTCAACCTTCTTAAAAAAAAGTTCTTATTATTAAAAACCTTAGTTCTATCTAGGTCCAAAAACACTTTGTCATAAGCTTTTTCAGTTTTCACAATATCATGACTTAACCAATTTGAATCTTTTAAAAACAATTCAGCATCTTGGCTGAGATGAATATCATCTTCAAAAATTGCGATTGCTGGGATTTTTTCATCGATTGCTTTTTGCCAGAGTGAAACATGACTCAATAAACATGCCAATTCATTTTGACTTAAATCATTTTTACAAAGCGTCAAATTAATTTTTTCTGCTTGAGCTAGAATTGAATGTGGCTCAATAGCGTCAAAAAAAGAAAAAGGGATGTCTTTCTCTTCAAATTGCTCTCGAATATGTGCTCTACGGTCTTCTGCTGATTTTAAACTAATAACAAAACTTTTCATAAATTACTCTATTTATTTAAAACCTACCGACTTAAAAAATAGGATACATTTTAGCTGATGTAATATGCGATAAAGCTCTAAAATAATTTTACCCACTCCCTTCTTTTTATTGTATTTCCTTCTTGTCAAACGCTCTTTATATAAATGACTGGCAAACTTAACGCTATCTTTGCATGAATACAGGGTCACATCCTGAATACATAAAGCAGGTTTCATTTGGTAAACAGAAAAAATATTATCCGTGATCACAGATTCAAACATTAAGTGATCTAATGCAATTAACTTATCTAATGTCTGAATGTAGCCCAGCAATGTCTTTGCGCCATCTAAAGACAATATATAGCCAGCAGTGCCCAGATTTTTACTCTTTAATTGAAAAATAGCTCTATTATTATGATCATTAAAAGCCTTCACTTTTTTGCCTAATGCAATTCTATGTGTAAATTCCTCTAATTTAATAAGATGCCAACTTGGATCTATCCATTGACTATCAGAAAGAAATTCAGTTACATCCTCACCCAAATAAATATCGTCTTCAAATATCGCCATATACGGGGTATTGTCATCAACCATTTTCTTCCATAAATAGGCATGACTCATAAAGCAAGCAACTTCACCTTTTGTTAGAACTTGCTCATCAATGTTTAAATGCAGCGCTTGTGCGAAAATAGCAGCAGGTTCTGGAGTTAAAGCATCAAAAAAATCAAAATCTACATTTTTTTTACCAAACTCACTCAATATATGTTGTCTACGTTCAAGTGCTGTCGATAGGCTAATAACGATTTTTTTCATAGGGATGTGACTATAAGCAATAGCTCTATTTTACTATTTTTTTGTCGTACTAGCATCCTCACTTACATACTTTGCTAAGAAATATCGAGGAAACTACCTTCGAAATACATTTTCTTTGAAAAGTAATGACTGAGTGTTTTTCGTTCTTTCCCTGCAAGTTTTAACAATCTAGGCGCTTCAACAGGAGGATAATTAATAGCAAAATCAATTAAAATTTTTTCTTTTACCCATTGATTTTTCACTTGATAAAACAAAGCATTTTCATCGCAATTAATTAAAGTGATACTTGGAAAAGATCTCCTTAATATTTTTTGGCAAGCAACATAGGCCACTAAATATTCTAGATTACCAATTCTTTGAAAAATATCTTTGCTGTTTTCTTGGGTATTTCGAATATTTTCTACATAGCGTTTGGGAGTTTGTTGAATTGCTACATATAATTCATCATACCAATATTTAAAAAAAGCATTATTTTGAACAGTTGCCAACAACCAATTTTCCAATACTGGATAATCGATCTGCGTGGTATTTTTTTTACGATAATATGAAAAACATTCTGTCTGATTTTTTTCCATCAACTCAGAAATCCAGTCTAGATTTTCATAGACAATAATACTGGCATCTAACCAAATCCCACCATGCCGATATAACAGATCAAATCTAAGTAAATCAGCCTTTTGTTGAGGTGTTGCATTCATTAACAAAGAAAAATCAATATCGCTATACTGGCTGACATTTTCGGGATTAAGTACACATACTTGATAAGATGGATTTTTTGCTTGAGTATTTTGAATACACTTTTCAACAAACTCAGGAAAGTCACCTTCCCAATACATCCATATCTTTTTAGGTAATTCAATGGGTGTAGCAATAGGATTAAAAATCAGTTGTCCTGCATAGTTATCAATTTTTTGATTGGTATGTCTAATTTTGTAATAGTACATCATATGAAATTTAGCTAAATAAAATAATTTTTTAAAAATTTTCATATAAAAAATCCAATATTTTTTACAAAAAAGCAGAACCAATAAAATTTAAACTATACAGTATTTAAAATATTCATTACTTCATTTACTACAACATCTACAACATCTTTGTACACTTAAAAGTAAAGATGTTTAAATGCATACATCCGATCACGCCACATACGTTTTTGCTTCTTAAAACCATAAGAATGGTCACGATTTTCTTTCTCTTTACGAGATATTCCTTGGGTTGCAACTGTACCTAAAATATCACTATCCAAACCTGCTGGGCGAACAAAAGCAGGCCAAACACCTAATCCTTTTCCATTCTGACTCAACCAAGTTTGGAAAAAGATATCAACAGGCATGGCAATTGTTTTGCCTTGTGCAATAAACGCTTCAGCACCTTTACGTGACCAAATTAAGCCCAAGCCACGAATAGGAAAATAATAAGCATGCCACAATGAATAGTCACCTAACTGAGTAATATCTTTGGCTAACTTTTTCTTCTTTGCCGCTAAATTTACCAGATACCAATCTAGCGCTTGATGGCGATCTAAATAAGCTAAAACTTGATCCATAGATTGTTTGAAATTAGCTGTAATTTTCATATCATCTTCTAAGACAACAAGATAATCCGCATCACTTGCTAAAAATTTCTGAGCGCAGCCATAATGACTGAGATAACAACCCAGTTCTGAATTGAGCAAACGTCTTCCAAGAGTTTGCTGCGTCAACGCATCATCATAATCCTGAAAAGATGACAATTCTTTGCCACGTCCATCATAAGCAGAAAAACGCTCAAACTCCCAGTTTACCGCCTGTAATTGTTCTGTTGCGCGAGCAAGCCGCTCATCACTACCATCTAAATTGATCAGATATGTTTTAACTTTCATGATTGGCTTCCTACGATAAAACTTTGGCTGAAATCACTGATTTAGGTAAATAGTCATATAATTTATCGATCATTTTACGACGTACCTGCGCAGCATTCTCAGAATTCAGTTGATCTAAACTTTGGATACAACCATATTTAATATTGTCTTGATTCAATGCGTCTACAAACGCAACTAAGCTTTCAGCATTTTTCAAATAAGCCAAAGCTAAATCAGGCTTTAAAACAGCTTCATTTTTTTGAATCTTTAAATGATTCATCAATGAAATCGGATTTAATTGTTCGACACTTCTAAATCTAAACTTAATCTGTGTTTCTAATAGGTCTGGATGACACAATAAATATTCACTTAAAATTTTACGATCGACACAGTGTGGATAATGATGGATTTCAAAAAACTCTTTAAATCCTAAAATATCAGCACCCAGCATTTGTGCTATCACATGACCGGGTTGAATCGGTTTATTAAAATTACGATTTAAAAATTGACGGTATTTCAGCTTGATCTTGTAACTAAAGCAACTTTTCCAGTGTCCATAGGTGACGATTTTATCGCACTCAAGAAAATCTTCAATTTGAGCAGGTGAATTAAAAAAGAAGTCATCATTTAAGTAGATAAAATAATCTGAAAGCCCGTTGATATTCCATAACATGCTTTCAATTGACCGAGTGTTAAACGTAGGTAGAAATTGCGTATAACCAGCAAAAATCTCACGATGATCAACGACACGAATTTTATTTGCATCACAAAGACCTTGCGCTACAAATTCATTTAAAAACTCAGGCTGCTGATTATCTGTAACAATGAAAATATGACGGCAAAAAGGCACATACTTCAATATAGATGCAATGTTGTAATAGATCTCATCATTACTGGCAAAACGTGTATCGCTCACAGCATCTGAGGCATCACCACCTGTGAGATATTGCTGACGTTTACGTTTTAACTCAACATCATTGCCATCGACCCAAGCAATCACGATATCAAGGTTTTGCATCTATATTGTTCTCAAATGTTCTAATCATCTAAATAAAGTTATTGCCAAGCGTCTTTAATCCAGTCTGAAGGCAACACATAGCGATACCATTTACCCCCACCACCTGTTACGGCATCAGGTGGATTAATTTCCCCATGGAAAATAATGATTTTGGCATCTTGTGGCTTGACTGGTGGCTTAAAATAAGCAAGCGGTAACTTTTGCAAACAATGGTATTTATAACTCTTACACCAATCTTTTGGCCAGTAGCTGAGTTTCTGCTGCTGATCGACATACCAAGACAGATATTCTTGTTCATTTCGAAATTTATGACTAATTTCTTTAAAGTTTTCACGAAAATAAGGCAAGATGTCAGGAAAAGTGCCCAATTTAAAACGATAAACTGAACTATTGCCTGTCACACGCCAAGGACGTTTCCAGTCGTGAATAATGAGGAATTCACCTGGATAGCTAAAGAAGTCATCAATGTTGTCTACAATGACCACATCAAGATCTAAAAATAATAAATTACCTTTTAAACCATATAAATCAGGTTCAAAAGTCGATAACTTATTCCAACCACGTTCAGGGCTTCCTTCAGGCAATGCTAACGGCGGAATTGGAAAGCATTGAACCTCTGGATTAATACCTTCTGTACGGTCAGTCAAACACACCATTTGGAAATCAATTGTGGTATGTCGTTTGACCATGTTATATAGGCGATTGACATAATCAGCACCATATTTGCTGCCCCACTTCATACACAAAACGATATTCTGTTCTGATTCAACTAAATTCGACTGTAAATTTGATTCATTGACCTGCATGCATCAATCTTCCACCTGAGCAATCCCTATATCATACCATTACCATCGCCAAGTTACTGTATTCGATTGCATATGCTGAACAATTTGTTTCATGAGAATATGCTATGATGCGTTAACAATTTACATTGATCATGATCATTTTAATTGTTCGATATTTTATTGAGCAATCTTTTTTGAATGAACGCTCTGTGAAATTGAATACAACTTTTGCAAGCACATTTTCTATATTAGGTTTTTATGAAAATAGCAGTCGCTGGAACAGGTTACGTTGGCTTATCCAATTCAATGATATTTGCACAACATCATGAAGTTGTTGCAGTAGATATTTTAGAATCTAAGGTTAACTTGCTCAACAATAAAATATCGCCCATTCAAGATGCGGATATTTCATTATTTTTAAAAGAAAAATCATTAAATTTTACAGCCACGACAGATTATCAAGCAGCTTATCGCAATGCAGATTTTGTGATTATTGCGACCCCAACGGATTACGACACCAAAACCAATTATTTTAATACGCAAAGTGTCGAAAGCGTGGTTCAGCAAGTCTTAGAGGTCAACCCAAATGCAGTGATGGTGATTAAATCAACTGTCCCTGTCGGCTTTACCAAGAGCTTAAAAGAAAAATTCCACACTGAAAATATTATCTTTTCTCCAGAATTTTTACGTGAAGGAAAGGCATTGCATGACAATTTGTACCCTTCCCGTATTATTGTTGGGGAAAAATCTGATCGCGCAAAACTATTTGCTGACTTATTGATCGAAGGCGCCATCAAAAAAGACAGCCCTGTTTTATTTACTGACGCAACTGAAGCTGAAGCAATTAAGTTATTTGCCAATACCTATCTCGCTATGCGCGTTGCCTATTTCAATGAACTGGATACCTATGCGCAAATTTTTGGTTTAGATACTCATCAAATTATTGATGGTGTTTGTCTAGATCAACGTATTGGTAACCACTATAACAATCCGTCATTTGGTTATGGTGGCTATTGCCTACCCAAAGACACCAAACAACTTTTAGCTAACTATAATCACGTTCCAAGTAATTTGATTCAAGCCATTGTTGACTCAAACAGTACGCGTAAAGACTTTATCGCAGACTCAGTGATTGCACGTAATCCCAATAAAGTTGGTATTTATCGCCTAGTGATGAAAAGTGGTTCAGATAATTTTAGAGCGTCCGCAATCCAAGGTGTGATGAAACGCATCAAAGCCAAGGGAATTGAAGTGATTGTCTATGAACCAACTTTACAAGAAGATGAGTTCTTTAAGTCCAAAGTCGTCAATGATTTAGAACAATTTAAACAGCAAAGTGACGTGATTATTGCCAATCGGGTTTCTAATGACTTAAGTGATGTATTAGATAAAGTCTATACACGAGATATTTTCGGAGCAGATGAATGAAAGTCCTCGTCACAGGTGCAGCAGGTTTTATTGGCTTCAATGTTGCAAAAAAACTTTTAGAGCGTGGTGATGATGTTGTCGGCTTTGACAATATGAATGATTACTATGATCCCGCATTAAAACAAGCCCGATTAGCAGTTCTTAGGGATACAGCGGCACAAACCCAGCAAACGTTCACTTTTATTCATGCCAACCTTGCTGATAAAGCAATCGTTGATCAATGTTTTCAAGATCATCAATTTGATCGGGTGATTCATTTGGCTGCACAAGCTGGTGTCCGTTACTCATTAGAAAATCCATTGAGTTATGTCGAAAGTAATTTAATTGGCTTTACCAATATTATTGAAGCATGCCGTTATGCCAAAACGCCACATTTAACCTATGCCAGTACCAGTAGTGTTTATGGCGCGAATACCACCATGCCATTTAGTGAAAAACATGGTGTTAACCATCCTGTGCAGTTCTATGCGGCAACCAAACGTGCCAATGAACTCATGGCGCACAGTTATAGCCATCTCTTCAATTTACCGACAACAGGCTTACGCTTTTTTACTGTCTATGGTCCTTGGGGCCGTCCAGACATGGCTTTGTTTAAGTTCACCAAGAACATTATTGAAGACCAACCTATTCCTGTATTCAATCACGGCAACCATACCCGTGATTTCACTTTTATTTCAGATATTGTGGAAGGTGTGATTCGTTCAAGTGATCAAATTGCGCAACCTGATCCAAACTGGGACAGCAAAAATCCAGATCCATCGACCAGTTATGCGCCTTTCCGTATTTTCAATATCGGCAATAACAATCCAGTAAAATTGATTGAATATATTCATGCCATTGAAAAAGCTTTAGGCAAAGAAGCAATTTTAGAATTACTTCCATTACAACCGGGCGATGTGCCAGATACTTTTGCGGATAGTAGTGCTTTAGAACAGATGGTGGGGTACAAACCGTCTGTATCTGTTGACGATGGTGTTAAGCAATTCGTAGATTGGTATCGAGATTTTTATCGAGTTTAAAGATTAATTTTAGCATTTGAGTTTTTCTTTGAATTCTTTCAACACTCAAATCTAAGCACAAAAAAAGGATTCCACTAGGAATCCTTTTTAGCATTCAGCCACTTATTTTACATAAGTCAGCCAATGTGCATATTTTGGATCTTTACCTTGAACAGCATCAAAGAATGCTTTCTGAATCTTCTCAGTAATCGGACCACGTGCACCTGAACCAATTTCACGATCATCATATTCACGGATCGGCGTCACTTCAGCAGCAGTCCCAGTAAAGAATGCTTCATCACCAATATAGAATTCATCACGGGTAATACGACGTTCAACAACTTCAATACCCATATCTTTCGCAATGGTGATAATCGTTTGACGCGTAATCCCATCCAATGCACCGCCAGCAATATCTGGTGTATGTAATACACCGTCTTTGACTAAGAATACATTTTCACCTGAACCTTGGCATACATAACCTTGAGGGTCCATAAGCATTGCTTCATCATAACCAGAATGCGCCACTTCTTGGTGTGCAAGAATAGACAAGGTATAGTTACCTGAAGCCTTGGCTTTACACATAGTCACGTTAGGGTGATGGTGCGTAAATGATGAAGTTTTAACACGAATACCTTTTGCCATTGCTTCATCGCCAAGGTAAGCACCCCAGCTCCATGCAGCAACTGTCGCATGAATGGTATTATCAGTTGCAGCGATACCTAATTTTTCCGAACCAATGAAAATAATTGGGCGTAAATAGCATGACGCCAATTTATTTTCACGGACAACATCAATTTGAGCTTGTTCAAGAGTTGCTTGATCAAATGGAACTTTCATTTGATAAATTTTTGCAGAATTTAACAAACGTTTTGTATGGTCTTGGAGACGGAAAATCGCAGTACCGTTAGGTGTTTCATAAGCACGGACACCCTCAAAAACACCCATACTATAATGTAATGTATGAGTTAAGACGTGAATTTTAGCTTCACGCCAATCAACCATTTGTCCATCTTGCCAAATAAAACCATCACGATCAGCCAAATTCATGGCGCACACTCCAAATTTTTACACAATTATTCACTTTCCAAAGCGAAACTCGCTGTTGGATCAATTAATCTTTGCCATAACTTGCAAACGACCTCTCGGGTATCGTGCCAATCCGCAGCACTCACTTGCATATTATGATTTGCAAGTGCCAAACGGTGGCTCTCGGCGCGTTCACTGAGATAAGCTTGAATCAATGCGGATACATCGTCGCTGGATAAGCAACCTGCCTTTGCGGCATCTTCAAGGATTCGTACGTTGTCGGAATAATGGGCGAGATCAGGATTCGTCCCACTCCAGGCTAATACGACATACTGTGCCATAAATTCGATGTCAACGATACCACCTGCATCCTGTTTTAGATGAAAAATTCCATCTTTTTTCTGATCTTTTGAGGAACCCAAATGATCTTTCATCTTCTGACGCATGTTCAAGACTTCTTTGCGAACTGTCTCTTCTTCTCTCGGTAATGTGAGAACCCTGCAACGTAATTCTTCAAATTTTGCTCTTAGGCTTTGCTCACCTGCGATTGAGCGTGCTCGAACAATTGCTTGATGTTCCCACAACCAGGCACTTTTGAGTTGGTACTGTTCAAATGCTTTTAAACTGGTGACCAATAAGCCTGCTTCACCAGATGGGCGTAAACGGGTATCAATTTCATAGACTCGACCATCTAAAGTTTGTGTGGTCATCAGAGACATAAACTTCTGCGCAACACGCATGGCAAATTCAAAACCGCTAATGGCCTTTTGACCATCGGTATCTGCTTGCTCATCCATATAATGAATAAAAACCAGATCAAGGTCTGAACCATAGCCCAGTTCAATGCCGCCTACTTTGCCATAACCAATCACAGCATAGGCCATGTGGTCTAATGAACAACGTAAGCCTTCTGCATCGACAGGATAACCATGACGCTTGGCAACCGTCTGATAAGCCAAATTTAATGTCGCAATCACAGAAACTTCTGCAATATCTGTTAAAGCATCCGAAACTTTCATCAATGGGCTTTCTGCCAGTACATCACTTGCGGCAACGGTAAGCACATTGGATTTTTTAAATAAGCGCAATACTCGCATTTGATCTTCAACTTGATCGATTTCAATACGTAATAATTGCTGGCGTAGCGAATCTTCCAAATAATCTCGTCGAGGCAGTTCAAAATCCATGGATAAAAACTCATCCAGCAGAACTGGATAATGTGTCAATTCCTCACAAATCCATGGACTGACTGTGGCCATTTTGACCAAACGTTGCAGCGCCCCTTTGCTTTCAATCAGCATCACCAAATACACGGTACGGCGCATTACAGATTCGACCAACGGCATCAATCGCATTAAAGCCACTTGCGGACTATTCGACTGTAAAACCGCTTCAACCAAATGCGGCCAAAATTCTTTTAAACGCTGTACAGCTTTAGCAGGCAGCTTCTTGATTGCATGACCATACCAAAACTCATGAATCAGATTTTGTGCATTACTGTCTAAGATCTCATTGAGCTGGCTTTCCAGCTGACTAAAACTTTCAATTGGAGAATCTAGCCCTTTTTCTTTAATCAAATGCTCAAATTGAAACGTTACTTTGCTGCGCTTTTGGTTGAGAAAATCAATAAAAGCAGCCCAATCATCAAAACCCAAGGTATCAATTATTCGCTGACGAAGTTCAGGTTCTGTCGGTAAAGATTGTGTTTGCTGGTCATTCAAAGCTTGAATAGCATGCTCTACACGTCGTAAGAATAGATAAGCATCTTCAAGATCCTCAACGGATTGATGATCGAGTAATCCCGCCTCACCCAAATGTTTTAGGCTAACAAGGCATTGGCGGTCTTGTAACTCTAATTTTGCTCCGCCATAAATCAGCTGAAAAACCTGCACAATAAATTCAACTTCACGAATACCACCAGCGCCCAGCTTAATATCATCTGCAATGTTACGCCGAGCCACCTCTCGTTCAATCATGGCTTTCATTTCACGCATGGCTTCAAAAGCGGTGTAATCTACATATTTACGAAAAACGAATGGGCGGGTCATGTCCAATAAACTATCACCGTCTTGTCCACCCGTGATAATACGTGCCTTAATCCATGCATAACGTTCCCACTCACGCCCATGCTGACTTAAATATTTTTCTAAAGCCACATGACTTATTGCCAGTGCTGAACCATCCCCCCAAGGACGTAAACGCATATCCACACGGAATACAAAACCATCTGCAGTAATATGATCCAATAAATAGATCAGTTTTTGCCCCCACAAGATGCAAAATTGCTGTACATCAATACACTTACGACCATTACTTTCACCTTGTTCATCAAAGGCAAAAATCAGGTCAATATCACTAGATAAGTTCAGCTCTTGTGCCCCAAGCTTGCCCATCCCAATGACGATCAAATCTTGAAGCTTGCCGTTATAACCCATCGGTTCGCCATGTTTTGCCAGCAAAGGAATTCGGGCAAAATCTTTTGCTGCAACGATACAGGCATCTGCAAAATCAGACAGTTCTCGTGTTAACTTCACCACATTGGTCAGTTGGTTGGCATCTTGCCAAATCCAACGAAACATTAAGCGTGCACGAAGAATACGTAAGACTTTCATCCATGTATTTTCATCTTGAATATTGACTAAATGATCGTAAACGAGTTGTTGAATTTGTGCTGTACTGAGCGATTGTTGAAATTGATCAATTGCATAATCATGTTCTAAAGTGGCTTGATGTAGACTTAATACTTGTTCTGCATACTGACTTGCATGTAATGTTTTTTGCAATTGCTCAATGTTCATTGAAAAGCCTGTACTTATGTTTTATCAGCTTATTTATAGCAGTTTGCTTTACATTTAGGGAGGTTTTTGTACTTTTCTTAAAAAACAAAGCTCAAAAAACCACCACTCACAATCAATCTAAATTGTTCAAATATAAAATTATGAAATTTTTATTTTATCTTGCTTGATTTCAGGACAAACCAAAGTTTGATGGGTGTTTTTTGCAGCAGGTAAAGCAACAATAAAAGTCGTTCCCTCACCTGTTTTAGAGCTTACAGAGATTTTTCCATGATTGAGATCCACAAACCGTTTACATAGAACCAGCCCTAAACCTGTTCCTCGCTCCCCAATGGTACCTTTTATACTGGCTTTGATCTGTGGTTCAAACAGTTGCTCAATTTGCGGCTGCGTCATTCCCAAACCAGTATCATGAATAATAATTTCTATATTTTTCCCTACGGGGTGCGCAACAATGGAAACTTTTCCAGAACCATCAGTACGGGTAAATTTTAAGGCATTAGAAACCAGGTTTTGAATCACCGAGGTCACCATATTCATATCTGCAAAAACGCTTAAATCCTCAGCAACATTTTCAATCAGTTGTATATTTTTATTGACTGCCAAAGGCTTAAGCACATCGTAAACGATCTTTGTGGTCTGTTTTAATTTAAAATTAATCGGATGATAAACAAAGCGCCCACCTTCTGCCATCGCCCAATTGAGCAAGTTTTCAAGTAGGGAATAAGTTGATTGCAAGGTATCATGCAGATAATCTGCAATATCCTGTATACCATCATCAGTTAATGTTTCTCGCTCGTTTGCTAAAACATCCGAAAAGCCAATTAACCCATGAAACGGCGCACGTAAATCATGTGCAATGACTTGGAAAAACTTGGTCTTACTAAAATTTAAAGCGCGTTCTTGTTCATATAACTCATAATAATCTTGAGATTCAGATTTACGCGCTAAAATCGTCACCAAACCTGAGCTAAGCTCTTCTAATAAAGCCTGCTGTTTGCTTGTAAATCGTGTATCTTTATCATCATAAAAATAAACATGTGCAATAGAATCATCATCTTCTAACTTAAAGTCATAGCACAATAAGCGTTGGTGTTTGATTCCAATTTCAGCCATGTATTGCGAGAATTTTTCATAATTTTTATGGGCTTCTGAAACGATGAGCTGATTGCCAAAATACGGCGATAAACTCAATTTATGCGGAACTGACGCAGCTTTGAAATCACCGCCTTCATTTGCAACCCAAATATAAGGCTCGTTATGAAAAGTAAAAAAAGCATTTTCCACATTGAGAACGGCACGCGCTACACGTAAATAGCGTTCAATTTTATTATTTGAGGTATAGACCCCTAAAATCAGCGAAAGTCGACAAGCACTGAGCTGTTCGGTCTGATGAGCTTCTAAGAATTCTAATTTCATGTTTACCTCATTTGCACTTTCAGTTAACACGTTAGTTATTTAAATCGCCCACTTTTAAATATCAATTGCTTCCAAACACATCAAAACTTAAGACAGATTGCAAAACACAGCTTTGGAAGAGCACTTACAAATGTTCACATAAAACAATATAACAGCAATACAATCAAATAAAAACAATGGGGTGAAAATTTCGATAAATTTCACATTTTTTTCAACATGAGCAATCAGTTACAACCTTATATATTTTTATGATTTGAATAGAAAAAACTAAGCATTTTATAAAAGCCAATGGTTTAAAACATGGTGATCAAATTAATAAATTAGATATCAACCTATTGGCGTCTATAGCCAAGTTTAGGGATGCAGAAGTCGCTGTAAAAGACAAAATAGTAAAATTTGGCATCAACCAGAGCAAGGATATACCTTGAATGAGTCAGGAAATACGTTATTTTTAATTTATTAAAAAGAGTATTTCAAATAAATAAACCACACCATACAAGATCATAAAAATCAGAGATAGCAGAGTTAAATTTAAAATGAATTTGAGTATTTTATACGTCTTGAAATGCTTTTCACGAAATTGTATTGAATACTGTCTAAATGGCGCAAAAAATTTAAAAATCGCACTATACAGCCCTCTTTTATCTTCAGGCGTGTTTGGAACAACGGTACCTTTGACAAGAATACGATAAGCACTGTTAAAAATTCGTCCGAATATGTTCATCGGACGATCAACATCACACATCAGAATTAAACGCGCTGAATTTGCTGTGTTATATGCAAAATGTGGATAGGTTTCATCAAAGACAAAATCTTTACCATCAAACCAAGTACGGGTTTGCCCATCAATATTAATTTGGCAATTTTCAACGTTAGGTGTCAGCAAACCGAGATGATATCTAAAACTACTACCGATAGGATCTGCGTGTAAGCTCAGTTCAGAACCTGCTGGTAACAGTGAAAACATGGCACCGCGAATAGCAGGAACTTGATTAAGTAATGCCAATGTCTTGGGACATAATCTTTGCGCAGAAACATGCGATGTTCCATACCATTTTAAGTAAAATTTACTCCAACCACGTTTGTAAAAAGTGCGAAAACCAACATCATAATAACCGTCTGCTCCAGGTGTCTTGATCACTTCAAACACACCTGATGACTCTAATGCTATAGCCTCATCTCTAATAATTGTCCAATTGGCTCTAAGCACTTCAATATTTTCCAAAAAATCAGCATCTAATATTGGCTTTTTTGCAAAACTGCGTGTCGTCATATAAAGAACACAATTAAATGGTGCAAATATAGGCCAGCTTTTTCTTAAATATTGTGAGAGTGAGTCATAACGTGCTTTTCCTCGCCAACGGTATACATAAGTCATGGCTGCTATCGAATACACGATTAAACCAATGATGATCATAATACTTAGATTCATTATAATTTTACTCCGATTATGATTTCTGTATCCTCATGGTGTGTCCTTGATTTTCCTTAAATAAAACTAATCTTCTTTACTAGATAAGCCGCACTGAGATCATTTAATTATTTTTCAAAATAGCGGGAAAAATAAAATATTTTCAAATTATTTAAAATACTTTTAACTATAACTAATTAATTTTCCTATAGGCAAGAAATATGTATACCTTTGGTTAAGTTTTAAATGATTGAAATTAAAAATATTAACTGTCGTTGTTAAGTGATCAGGTGCTATTTATCGCATACTGATATTTATTATAAAAATGCGTCATTAAAGAGCGATCGGTGGAACACTAGAAATTACGTAATTTTAATTAAGCATCGAAACCATCATTTAAATGCCAATCTATTAATTGCGTCATACTGATCAAAATCAGTTTTTTCTTTTTTAAAGCATTCGCGTTGTTATTGGGTTTCTTAGTTTTTGATAGCACTAATTTCAGACAATAAAAAAGCCCTCAAGTCTAAATATGCTTGAAGGCTTTCCATAATATATGGTCCCGAGGGTCGGACTCGAACCGACACGTCATCGCTGACAGTGGATTTTGAGTCCACCGCGTCTACCAATTTCACCACCTCGGGAGAGGTTGTGTGCGTATAATAGCGCGTTTCATTTTCTTGTCAACGACAAGTTTTCACATTTGTTTAATTTTAAGGCAGTTCTGGTTTTTTTGGATTATAAAACATCAATTTCAGCCATTAATTTGAAAAACGACTATACTAGCGGCAGTTTTTAAATCCCAAATGTCAGTTTTTCTTCCTCATGATGCAACTCTCCGATTTTAATTTCGAACTTCCCGACGAACTCATTGCGCGCTACCCACTTGAAACACGTAGCGCTTCTCGCCTTTTACATCTCAATGCAGATGGTTCATACCAAGATCTTCACTTCACCGATGTTTTTGATTTATTCAATGAAGGTGATTTATTGGTACTCAATGATACCAAAGTGATGAAAGCACGTTTAAAAGGTAAACGCGCCTCAGGGGGGGCTATTGAAGTTTTGGTTGAGCGTATTTTTGATCAGACCATTGCACATTGTCATATCAAAGCCAGCAATTCGCCTAAAGCAGGTGCTGAATTATTTATTGGCAAAGATGAAGTCAAAGTGACAGTAACAGGCCGTCATGAAAACTTATTTGTGGTGGAGTTTTCACAGCCTATTTTGCAAGTTTTAGATTTATATGGACAATTGCCTATACCGCCTTACTTTAACCGTGAAGCAGAAGCCATTGACACAGAACGTTATCAAACCGTGTTTAACGATCCAACCAAATTGGCCAGCGTAGCAGCACCGACAGCAAGTTTGCACTTTGACCAAGCCCTATTAGAAAAATTAGAGCAAAAAGGCGTAAATAAAGCTTTTGTAACCTTGCATGTGGGTGCTGGAACATTCTTACCCGTACGTACAGATCAGATCGAAAATCACATCATGCACAGTGAATGGTGTGATGTGCCTGAAGCAACTGCAAAATTGATTCAAGAAACCAAAGCACGTGGCAACAAAGTAATTGCCGTCGGAACGACAGCAACACGTGCCTTAGAAAGTGCAGCGCAAGCGTCTGGGGGGAAAATTGCCACATGGACAGGCGATACACAAATCTTTATCTATCCAGGGTATCAGTTCTGTGTGGTTGATCGCTTGATCACCAACTTTCATTTACCTGAATCTACCTTGTTAATGTTGGTATCTGCATTATCCAACCGTGACAATATTATGAACGCATATCAACATGCTGTTGCAAGCAAATATCGTTTCTTTAGTTATGGCGATGCAATGCTGATTGAAAACGCAAATGGCTAAGGTCTAACGAAGCGCAGCCTATTTAAAAGTTATTGCTTAGTCAGACTACCAATATGCAAAGTGTGGTTTAAACACGACACTTTGCATTCAAAATCATTTTTTCGTTACAATCAGGCATCTAAGCACTTGCCACAATAATGAATAAAGATGAATGATTTACTGACAAAAATTCAAAATGCCTTTAGTCAACAACACGCAAATAATGGCAAGACTCAGCACAATATCCATGCGATCAATCAGTTACTCTCTTCAAATCAAGATTTTGAACAGATCATTGCAAGCTTAAAGAATTGGCAAGATGATCCGAGTCTGTCTATTCAAAATTATACTTTTTGGCTTTTTATCGCGATTGCGATTGGCTTATTTGTACTGGCTATTTTTACCCACCCGATACTCTTACTGGTTGCGGGTGCAAGTGTGGCTTTTGCTTTCTATAAACGCACTTCGACAAAAGCCCTCAATCAATTGGTTGAAGATGCTCATCAAAAGAACCTCGAAGCAAAATATCAAATCCGCTTCTATCCCAATGCCTTCGATGAAAATATTGAGTCTCCCTATAATTTCCCGTTATTTGGTTTAGGGGATCATGAAAATACCATTGGTCATTGCATTTATGGCGCTTGGCAGGTCAACGGTATCAACTATCCATATATGCTGTTTAATTATCATTATGTGGATGAAGTCGAAACTCGTGATTCAGAAGACAAGAAAAAGACTGAATATCGTCATTATGATTTATGGGGGATCATCCTAGAAAACTTCCCTGCTCAAGGTATCAGTATTTCATCTAAACAAAATCGAGCCTGCCGTCTTGGCGTAAAATGGTCGAGTGGAGATATTCGTTTCGACAATCAGTACCAATTAAGTGGCACAAATGAAATGCAACTTGCCAAATTTTTTACACCAAATCATGTATTAATGCTGGATCAAGCCATGGCTTATTTTAAAGGTGATTTTTATGTTCAAGCTCAGCGCCCTTCTTTGTGCTGGCTGTTTAAAACAGATATTACCAAAGCGCAAATGCAAGTCGATAAAGTTCAAACTGTCTATGATTTGGCTGCACAACTTGAAAGCATGAACATGCCTGATTATGAACAGCTTAAAGATTCACTGATCACGATTCTACAAGAAGTCCAGCCTCATTATGGGACAAATAAAGTTGAAAAATAAACAATTTACTTTGTCGATACAATAATTTATCGCATACTTATCAATCTGGAATTCGAACTTTAATACCCTTCAATCATGATTATTTGCTATGCCTATAGAAACCGTTGAGCGATTACTTCACCTACGCACAAGAAAAAATAAACATGTGATGCGCAATATCGCTCGGCTTTGGGAAATTGGACAACAGGCTCAATCTGCACAAGATATTTTAGATGGCTTACATCCGTGGGGAGAATGTAGAGAATTATTTTTTCATAACCTCATCCCCAGACTGCTGTTTATGATTGGGGTACTGACTGCAATTTTTGGTTGGTTGATTCATCACTATATTCCCTACCCACTGAGTCTATTAGCAGCCTTGTTATGCTGTTTTTGCGCTTATTTAATTTATGAGCAAAGTGATCCAATTGATGAAGTCATCAATTTTTTAGAACAGCGCATGATGTTTCTCCGCTACGAATTAGATTTTAATAAAACCCCAAGTCATATCTCCACAACAAGCAATACCTTTTTGGTCATGAGCAAGTTAAAACAAAGTTTTCCATTGTTTTCGCAAGGCAATGTGTTGAATGAGATTGAACAATTTGCATCTACCAAATGGTTTGATGGTGAACAAGAACATCATGTGATGTTGTTTCAGTATCATTATGTCGATGAGTTTTCACTGCCCAATACTCAGGGTGAAAAACAGAAAATTAAGGAAACCCATAAAAACCAATGGGGCGCTTTTATTTTTCAATTACCCGCTCTTGGCTTTGCCGCCAGTAATAAACACCATGAATTTATTCCGCCCTATACCCAAATATGGAAAACTGCGGATATTCTGGTCAATCAAAATTTATATATTTTTGGCTATGATCAACATCAACTTGCCCGTACCATTAGTCCAAGTATCACCTTAAAATTAAGTGATTTTTTTCAACACTATTCAGGTGATATTGTTTATCATTTTGAAGAAAATATGCTGTGCTATATGGGAGATCAAGATCTCTTTCGCATTCGTCGTAAAAAACAAAAGCTTCAGGATATTTCAGCACTTCGTGGACATTTAAGAACATTAACCATGCCTGAATATGAAAAATTTAAACAGTGCATGCTAAACTTGATCTCATAAATCAAAAGGAATAATCAAAATGGGTTTAATCATATTTATTGGGATTTTTATTGTTCTGATCGTTTGGGGTATTCTGGTCAGAAATAACATTGTGCGTTATTTCAATGCGACACAACGCGCATGGGCTGAAGTTGCCAATTTTGAACGCCAGAAAGTAAAAACACTGGAAACTTTAGAGCAAACTTTGGCGCAATATACACAGTTTGAAAAATCAACTTTGGAAAAAGTGACCGAGTTACGTCAGCAAATTTTGAATCTAAATCTAAACAATACCGATGTTTCTCAACTGCAACATGTTGAAAAACTCAATCAAGATTTAATGAAAAGTTTAAATGTGGTGGTTGAAAATTATCCTGAACTCAAAGCGGATACTTTGTATGCAAAAATGATGGATGATATTCAAGAACAAAATGAAAATGTCGGTGCAGCAATCACCATATTTAACCGTAATGTTGAAGAATTTAATAACACCATCGAAATTTTTCCAAACAATATGATCAATACCATTACTTTGGCAAAGAAAACAATTCGTCCATTTTCAGACAATGTGGTCACTCAGAATTTTGATTACAAGCCTAATTTTAACTAAGCTTTACTCTATATTGTTGGAAAAACCCATCCTTCCCAAAGAAATATTGGGAAGGTTCTTTAATCAAACATCACTTGAATAAATACGTAAAAAACAAATAATGACAATGGATTTATCAACAAGCTTGGTAAAAAACAATGGTCAACAATCCAGTCCTTGCATGCGATTAAACTAAAATTTCAAATCGCCTGTAGGATTTAAATCGGGTATAAATTACCAGCAAATAACACCAACAGCATTACTTAGAATTACCAACCCTATGTTGAAACTCTTTTCCCCCTCCCTCTTTCACCTTCTTTTCAAAAACTGGAATGTATTTGAGATTATTTGGCTTTTTAGTTTTATTTTCATCGGCTGTATCATTACCTTAGTTCAACAGGATACATGGTTTAATTTCGTGGTATTACTCAGCGGAATTCTCTGTGTAGTATTAGCAGCAAAAGGCAATATTCTTAACTATAGTTTTGGTTTGTTTAATAGCTGCGCTTATGCATGGATTTGCTATAACAACGGGCTTTATGGCGAAATGGGACTGAATCTCTTATTCTTTGTCCCAACCGCTTTGATCGGCATGCTACTTTGGCAGAAACATACCAAAGAAAAACAATTACAACAGGCCTATACCCTTCGGCAGGCTTATTTGATTTTGATCATCCTGAGCAATATAGGTTGTATTGCGATACTCGGTTATCTGCTTGCCCAAATTCCCACTCAAAATACGCCTTATATAGATGCAACCACCAATATCCTTGCAATCACAGCAACGATTTTAATGCTGCTGCGTTTTAAAGAGCAATGGTGGTTTTATATTACTTTAAATATCTTCAGTATTTTAATGTGGGCGATCCGAACCCTTGATGGTAGTGGTGATGGTGCAATGATGTTATTGATGTGGTCAGCCTTTCTGATCAATGCCATCTATGGCTACTATAACTGGAACAAACTTGCACAAAACCACTCAAACCCATCCTATTGAATTTAAAAACTATGAAAAAAATCGGACTGACACTCGGTAAATATGCACCCTTACATGCAGGTCATATGCATGTATTTGAAACAGCATTACAAGAAGTGGATGAGCTGTATGTTTTGATCTATCAAAGTTCAATTACAAGCATCCCTTTAAACATTCGCGCCCAATGGATCCGAGATTTATTTCCTCAAATTCATGTAATTGAAGCATGGGATGGGCCTGAGGGATATTCCAATGATCGGGCGTTTGAAATAGAACAAGAAAATTACATCATTCAAAAGCTCAATGGCGTGAAAATTTCGCATTTTTATAGTAGTGAATTTTATGGTGAGCATGTCAGCACAGCGCTCAATGCAATTGACCGTAGAGTGGATGAGTCACGTCTACAGGTGCCGATCTCCGCTACAATGATTCGAGCAAATGCCTTTCAAAATCGGAAATTTATCCCCAACTGTGTCTATGCAGATTTGATTAGCAAAGTCGTCTTTGTCGGTGCAATGTCTACAGGCAAGTCGACTCTGGTTGAAGCGCTTGCGAAAAAGTATGCAACAACTTTTGCCCCAGAATATGGGCGTGAATATTGGGAAACTCACCAAGTTGATCGTCGTATCGGTTTTGAAGATTTCAATATTATTGCAGATCGTCATATCGCCTATGAAGATCAGGTCACTTTAGATGCAAACCGTTATTTATTTGTAGATACCAACGCGATAACCACAGCGATGTTTTGTATGGATTATCATGGACGATTACCTGAGCACCTCAAACAACTTGCACTCGAAAATGCACAGCGCTATGACTTATTTTTCTTGTGTGAAGATGATATTGCTTATGACGACACTTGGGATCGTAGCGGCCCCCAAAAAAGAGCTATTTTTCATCAGCAAATTATTGCGGATCTCAAACAACGTCGGATTCCATACATCGCTTTAACAGGAAGTTTAGAACAACGGATTGCCAAGGTTGAACAAGTGCTAAATCAGTTTGATAAATTCAACAATTTTTTTGGATCAGCTTTAAAGCCATGATCAGGAATCGATTATGGCGATTGAGTATATTTGACTCGAAACATATCGCCTAAATCACCATGTGGAAATTTGAATAAAAATTCAGCCATAATCCTGTTTATTTTCAATATAAAAAATGACATTTCGATCATTTTCTGATATTTTCAAACCGCTAAAAAATGACTATTTTTAGAACAAAACGATCAACTTAAAATGATCAACTTAATAAAAAGACAATCTAAAGATTGGAGTAAATCAAATGTTAAAAAAATTATTCATGATGTTATGTCTGTGTTTTCTCTGGCAAGCCCCTGCTCAAGCGAAAGGCCTGTTAGTTTTCAATACAGGCGATGAAATGTTTAAGGTTGGCCCATTTCCACAAGAAGTATTAAGTCAATATGAAGATCTTAAAAGTTTAAATGCAGGATATAAATGTAGTCACTTTGGGATCTTATGGGCAGATGTCAAAACATGGGACTGCACCTTAGTCGGCATGACCGATGCAGAACCAGATACGTTTTATGAATTACCTGATGAAGTCATTTCAACCTTAAGTAAAAATCCTGAATACCAAGAAAATAAAATGCAGCGTAATTTTTGGAATCATTATGGAATATTCATCATGATTCTGGGAGTTATCGCCTTGATCATTATCGGCCGTAAGGCAAAAGACTAATTTTCTATCTTGTCCAAATCTAAGCTAAAAAGCGAACTACAGTTCGCTTTTTAGCAGCATAAAAATAATACCTTGATATTCAAACAATAATTATTCAACGATAAAAAAATGATTCTCGTATCAATCTCTTGATGTTCAAGGTGCTAAATCAATAATTTTAAATTTAACATTATGAAAAACAACATGACTGGTATTCGACCATAAAATCAGGGAAAATAGCCCCCTTTTGCAATTATCAATCAGCGAACTGTTTTTTCGCCAGATTTAGGTTATTTATGAAGTTTGAAAAATTAGGTCAGTCGGGGCGTGCTCGTCGTGGTCGTTTAACTTTAGAACATGGTGTGATTGAAACACCTGTGTTCATGCCTGTGGGAACTTATGGCACAGTTAAAGGCATGTTGCCGCGCGATATCGAAGACATCAAAGCACAAATTATTTTAGGCAATACCTTCCATCTTTATTTACGTCCTGGACTAGATGTTATCCGTGAACACGGCGGTTTGCATGAGTTTATGAAATGGGGCAAACCGATTCTTACTGATTCAGGCGGCTTCCAAGTCTTCAGTCTGGGTGCTATGCGTAAAATCAAAGAAGAAGGGGTTACTTTCCGCTCACCTATCGATGGTTCAAAAGTCTTTTTATCTCCTGAAATTTCAATGGATATTCAACATACATTGAACTCAGATATTGTGATGATTTTTGATGAATGTACGCCATATCCAGCAACCCATGAAGAAGCACAGAAATCGCTTCAACTGTCATTACGTTGGGCGAAGCGTTGTAAAACACAACATCACGATGTTTTAAAAAATAGAAACGCATTGTTTGGAATCATTCAAGGTGGAATGTATGAAGACCTTCGTGAAGAGTCTTTAAACGGTCTTAAAGAAATTGATTTTGATGGCTTTGCGATTGGTGGTTTATCTGTAGGTGAACCAAAAGAAGAAATGATCAAAGTTTTGGATTATCTGCCTGCAAAAATGCCAGAAGATAAACCGCGTTATTTGATGGGTGTGGGTAAACCAGAAGATATCGTTGAAGCAATTCGTCGCGGTGTCGATATGTTCGACTGTGTCATGCCAACTCGAAATGCACGTAATGGTCATTATTTTGTTACCGATGGTCTAGTTCGAATTCGTAACAGCCAATATCGTCATGATCAAAGTCCACTTGATCCACATTGCGACTGTTATACCTGTACCAACTTCACCCGTGCTTATTTATTCCATTTAGAAAAATGTGGTGAAATGCTCGGTTCAATGTTGGGTACGATCCACAATTTACGTTATTACCAACGTTTTACCCAAGATATTCGTGATGCTTTAGATCAGGGAACTTTTGATGAATACGTGACTGATTTCTATCAACGTCGCGGTTTAGAAGTTCCTCCTTGTCCTGCTGACTAATGCCCCAATATAAAGTTGAATTGAAGATTAATTCAACAGTATTTGCGCTGAAACCCAAGACAAGGTAAATTGCTGAACAAGTCAATTTAAAAGCCATGAAAATGGCAGATAATTTTTAACATTAGGAAATTAGAATGAGCTTATTTATTTCTTCTGCTCACGCTGCAGCAGCGCCTGCACAAGGCCCAGGCATGATGGCAAACATATTGATGATTGTAGTATTTGTTGCAATCTTTTATTTTCTCATCTGGCGTCCTCAAGCAAAACGTGCAAAAGAACACCGTACTTTAATCGAAAGCTTAGGTGTTGGCAGTGAAATTGTCTTTGCAGGCGGCTTAATGGGTCGTATCCTAAAAATTGATGGCGACTTTGCAGTGGTTGAATTAAGCAAAGGAAATGAAGTCAAAGTTCAACGTGCAAGTGTTATTTCAGTACTCCCTGAAGGCACATTAAATAACCTTTAATCATAAAACGGTCGTGCACTTAGCACGACTTTTTCATTTTAAGAAGAAAGCGAATGCGTTACCCTGCATGGAAATATATATTGATTCTAGTGGTACTAGTGATCAGTACATTATATGCGCTGCCGAGTTTGTATCCTGACGAACCTGCTGTTCAAATTTCTGGTGCCAAGGCTGGTACCACAATTGATCAGTCTGTCATACAAAAAGCAGAGCAAATTTTAAAAAGTGAAAATATTAGCAGTCATGATAATACCTTCACCAACAATGCTGCCCTTCTGCGTTTAAATACGTCTGAAGCACAGTTAAAAGCAAAAGATGTCCTCAGCAAAGGTTTGGGTGAGAACTATACCGTTGCATTAAACCTTGCACCAACCACACCTGAGTGGTTGCAAAAAATTGGCGCTAAGCCAATGAAGCTCGGTTTGGACTTACGTGGTGGTGTTCATTTCTTACTTGAAGTAGATATGGACAAAGCTATTGCACAACGTATGGAAACCTCAGCAACAGACTTACGTCGTGAGTTCCGTGACAATAAGATTAAATTTAATAGTCTTTCATTGAACAACAATACCATTACGATTCAGTTTGCAAATAATGATGACCGTGCAGCGGTAATGGACTTTTTACGTCGTGATGGGAATAAGTTCAATCAACAAGCTTTAGCAACGGATACTGGTTCTACGCTTAAGTTGACCTATAACGATGCGACCAAGCAAGACATTCAATCTTACGCACTTAACCAAAACTTAACGACTTTACGTAACCGTATTAATGAGTTAGGTGTGGCTGAAGCATTGGTACAAAGCCAAGGTAGCAACCGTATTGTGGTTGAATTGCCTGGTGTACAGGATACTGCCGAAGCTAAACGTGTCTTGGGGCGTACTGCAAACCTAGAATTCCGTTTAGTGTCTGATTTAAATGATCAATATATTGACCGTTTCACAGGTAAATATAATGGTCAACCTTTACCGCCAGGTACTGAAGTTTTTGCTTACGAATCTTTGGACAGTGGTCGTGAACTGTTATTAAATCGCAGCCGTATTCTTACTGGTGAACGTGTACAAAATGCATCAAGTGGTTTTAGCCAAGATAGCGGTGGTGCTGAAGTAAATATTACTTTAGATACTGCTGGTGGTAAGTTGATGTCAGACGCAACCCGTACTGCTGTTGGCAAACGTATGGCGGTTTTGTTTATTGAAAATAAACAAAAAATCACCTCTGTTGCTGATCCAGTTACAGGTGCGATGACAGAAGTTCGCACACCATATACTGAATCTGTGGTGATCAATGCTGCAAATATTCAAGCTGTTTTAGGTTCATCTTTCCGTATTACCGGTTTAGATTCTCCTCAAGAAGCGGCTGAACTTGCATTGATGTTACGTGCTGGTGCTTTAGCTGCACCAATGTACTTTGTAGAAGAACGAGTTGTTGGTCCAAGTTTGGGGCAAGAAAACATCGATAAAGGCGTATTATCAACTCAAGTTGGTTTCCTGCTTGTTGCAATCTGGATGATCGTGTTCTTCCGTCTATTTGGTTTAATTGCTGATGTAGCATTAGTGATTAACTTGGCAATGCTTCTCACCATCATGTCTTGGATCGGGGCTTCACTGACCTTGCCAGGTATTGCAGGTATCGTAATCACCATTGGTATGGCGGTCGATGCCAACGTACTGATCTGTGAGCGAATACGAGAAGAAATGCGCTGGGGGGCCTCGCCCAAACAGGCCATTATTGCTGGTTATGATCGAGCCTATAACACCATTCTCGACTCAAACTTAACCACATTCTTGGTTGCATTTATTCTGTTTGCTATTGGTACAGGTCCGATCAAAGGCTTCGCTGTAACGCTGATGATTGGTATTATTTGCTCAATGTTTACTGCAATTACAGTAACACGTGCAATTGTTCAATTGGTGTATGGCAGAAAACGTAACTTGAATAAGTTGAGCATATAGGAGATCGAAGATGACTGATGTGACTCAACCGAAAAAGAAATATGGTCGCCCTGATGATGAGCATGTAATTAATTTCATGAAGATTGCCAAACCAGCGGCAATCATCTCAATCCTTTTGACCATTGCAAGTATCTTCTTTATTGCAACCAAAGGCTTAAATCTTGGTTTAGATTTTACTGGTGGTGTTTCTGCAGAATTGAACTATCAATATGCGGCAAAACCAGCAGACGTGATTTCCAATTTGGATAAAGCTGGCTTTAAAGATGCAGTTGTACAAACATTAGGTTCAAATAAAGACTTAATTGTACGTATGCCTGCGCAAGACCTTAAAGTTGAAGACTTAAGCAATACCATCACCAAAGCGGTTCAACTGCCGAATAACACTGCTGTTGTTCATAAGGTTGACTCTGTCGGTGGTCAAGTCGGTAATGAGCTATATTTACGCTCTGCAGGTGCTGTAGCGCTTGCAATGCTACTTATGCTGATCTACGTGACCATTCGCTTTGAGTTTAAACTTGCAGTTGGTGCAGTGCTTTCATTACTGCACGATGTGATCGTAACGATTGGTATTTTTGCAATGATGCAATGGCCATTTGACCTTACTGTTTTAGCGGCTATTCTTGCCTTAATCGGCTTCTCGTTAAACGATAACATTGTTGTATCGGATCGTATCCGTGAAAACTTCCGTAAGATTCGTGGCGCGACACCGTTAGAAATTGTGAATATTGCCTTAACTGAAACCTTAAAACGTACTATTCATACCTCGATGACATTATTGCTGGTTGTACTTGCAATGATGTTCTTGGGTGGTGATGGTTTACACTGGTTCTCAGTTGCTATGTTTATTGGTGTATTTGTAGGTACGTATTCTTCAATCTATATCGGTACTGCATTTGCATTGTGGCGTGGTCTTAATCGTCAAGACTTTATCGTACAAGTTAAACCTGAATTTGAAGATGAAGAGCATATTCCTCATTAAGTTTCAGTTTTAATTAAAAAAGCTCATCTTTGGATGGGCTTTTTTATGTTTAAAATTTAACATCACAATGTAAAGAAATCATTCTATTCATAAGATATCACTCTGCCCCACTATTCAGCATCTGTTGATTTACATCATATAGCGATGTCAATACAGAATAGGTATACGAGGTAAATTGTGACTACTGAGCATAATATTTTGCAGTTGGATAATACTTGGTCTTTTCCTTCCATTTTCCATTGACCAGATTACGATCTGTAACCTCAACTTGATCACCTTTTGGTGAGGTTGCATCCTCAATAAACTCTCGAACCAGCAATAAACCTTTTCTAGGTATAACTTGATACTCAGAACGAATATGGTAGCAACAGCCACTTTTATTAAAGGTGATGATGCGTTTGCGCTTTTTGTCTAGCTCAAACATGCCTAAATTTTCTTGAGTGAGTGCAGACAGTTCCTGACTCAAAACAAATTTATTCTTGCTTTGATTAAACACATAAATGTCATACACAGGACCGCCATAAGAACCATAGTTACCATTTCTAATCGCGAGGTCTTCTGTTCCATCGAAGTTAAAATCATCAAAAATCAAAGGGCTTTGTTCGTCATAAAGCTGTATAACATTAACACTCGGTTTAAACTTTTCATCCAAATACATAGTCAGGTCATCAGAGTGAAATGCTTGAAATACCGCTTTACTGCCCTTTTTAAATAGCTTTACTTCGGCCTTTGCCCCACATTCATCTTTTTCACATGCAATATCAATTACGGCATCATAGTGTTTCGAGCCATCTTGAATTTGAAAAACTTGTGCATGCGTTATAGACAAGGAAAATGCCAAATAGATGCCTAAGCTTTTACAGATTATTTTAAATGGTTGATTCATCATTTTTTATTCAGTCGGTTTTTATCAAAATCATAGCATTAAAATTGCTTAAATAAAAAACCGCCCGAAGGCGGTTAGGCTCCCTCCTTTATCAAAGGAGGGTTGGGGTGGATTTAATCCGATAACGGCTTAGTGCCCACCATCATTGATTGCTTTTGTCATCTCTTCAACAACTTTCTTGGCATCACCAAAGATCATCATGGTTTTGTCATTGTAGAATAAGTCATTGTCTAAACCTGCATAACCTGTTGCCATAGAGCGCTTGATTACCATAATGGTACGTGCTTTATGTGCTTCAAGAATCGGCATACCATAAATTGGTGAAGTTGGATCATCTTTAGCCGCAGGGTTAACAACGTCATTCGCACCAATCACCAGTACAACATCAGTCGCAGGGAAATCAGAGTTGATCTCATCCATTTCCAAGATGTCTTCATAAGCAACATCAGCTTCAGCCAACAATACGTTCATATGACCAGGCATACGACCCGCAACTGGATGGATTGCAAAACGAACCGTTACACCTTGCTCTTTCAAGATTTCACACAATTCTTTCACTGCATTTTGTGCACGACCTTGCGCCATACCATAACCCGGTACAATCACAACGCTGTCAGCATTTGACATCAAGAAGCCAGCATCATCCGCAGAACCAGAACGGTAATTACGTTGAACTTGCTCACCTTTATCAACCGATGCTACAGCCGTACCACCCATCGCACCACCAAACAATACATTGATGATTGAACGGTTCATTGCTTTACACATGATGTAAGACAGAATCGCACCTGATGAACCCACCAGTGAACCCGCAACAATCAGCATGTTGTTTTCAAGTGTGAAACCAATACCTGCCGCAGCCCAACCAGAGAATGAGTTCAGTAGCGAAACCACCACTGGCATATCACCGCCACCAACTGGTGCAATCCAAACCCAACCAAATGCCAATGCCAGTGCAGTCATTGCCCAGAATGCTTGCATGTTACCTGTGGTAAAGAAGTACACACCACACGCCAGCATAGCCAGGAAAATGATCGCTTGAACAGGTTTAACCCAAGCACCTGAAATGGTTTTTGCCCATTTCTTTGCAGCTAACTTACCATAAGCAAATACAGATGCAGTAAAGGTAATCGCACCTACGAAACAACCTACGAATAATTCAAATAAATGAACTTTACTCATATGCGCATGCTGTACACCAGCAGCGGTTAAAGCAGATTCGTTTTGCGCAAACAAAGCAGTCAGTTGGTTATTATGTAAAATTGCAGCAATCGCAATCAGTACCGCAGCCAAACCTACAAGTGAGTGCATCAATGCTACTGTTTCTGGCATTTGTGTCATTGGAACTGTACGTGCACGCGCAATACCGACAATTGCACCCAACACCATTGCACCACCAATCATCCATACAACAGGATGATCTGCAACAAAGAATGTGGTGATTACCGCAATCGCCATGGCAATCATACCGTAACGGTTACCAGCAATCGCAGTTTTAGGACCTGAAAGACCACGTAACGTTAAGATAAAAAGGACAGCACCGACAAGGTAGAACCAATCTGCATATTCTCGAATGATTTCCATAGATTAGCCCTCTTTTTTCTTTTGTTTTGGCTTAAACATTTCAAGCATACGTGCAGTCACTGCGAAGCCACCAAAAATGTTAATACTTGCCAAGAACACTGCAATTGCACCAAGTACACTAACAACATTCACGGACTGGAATTGTACACTTGCGTCTACAACACCAGGAATTCCAACAGTTTGTATCATCGCACCTACAACGATAATTGAGGACAATGCATTGGTTACTGCCATTAACGGCGTATGCAATGCAGGTGTGACACCCCAAACCACGTAGTAACCAACAAAGATGGCTAAGACGAAAATAGTAATAGTTTCAACCATGATGACTCTCCTTAACCACGCTTCAGCAGTACTTGACCGCCATGAGTTACTAGAAGTGCTTTTTGAATTTCGTCTTGTTGATTGATGGCAAAGTTTTTCTCTTGATCAAACAAAGTTTCTACGAAATTGAAAACATTACGTGCATACAGTGCCGAAGCTTCTGTCGATACTGTAGAAGGAATATTTGGAATACCTAAAATCGTCACGCCATTGTCAGTGACAACATTTTCACCATTCTTAGAACCTTCAACGTTGCCACCTGATTCAACTGCCATATCTAGGATGATTGAACCTGGTTTCATTTTGGCAACAGTTTCAGCTTTGATTAAGCGAGGTGCATCACGACCTGGCAACAACGCAGTAGTAATCACGATGTCTGCATTTGACACGGCTTTATCTACGATGATGGCTTGGTCTTGAATATATTGCTCGCCTGGCATCCAGCCATAACCATTTTTAGCGGCATCGGCAGCTTTTTGTTTTTCTTCATCAGACATCGGCACATCTAACCACTTACCACCAAGCGATTCGACTTGGTCACGTGCAGTTGGACGTAAATCTGTTGCTTCAACAACTGCGCCTAAGCGTTTAGCAGTTGCAATGGCTTGAAGACCTGCGACACCCACACCCATAATCACGATACGAGCGGGTTTCACAGTACCTGCAGCGGTCATCAGCATTGGGAACATACGTTGATATTCCGCAGCGGCCAATAACACCGACTTATAACCTGCTAGGTTGGCTTGAGAAGACAATACATCCATATTTTGCGCACGAGACAGTGTTCGTGGCAAAAGCTCTAACGCAAATGCAGACACTTGTTGTGACGCAAATTGGTCAAGTTCAGTATTACGGTATGGGTCAAACATAGCTACCACAGCTGTTCCAGCGGCAAGCTTTTGAATTTCCTCACCTTGTGGTGCACGAACTTTCAAAATAATTTGACTACCTGTATAGGCATCATCTGTAATTTTAGCGCCGACTTGTTCATAAGCACTGTCAATATAAGCCGCTTTTTTACCAGCGCCTCGTTCAATGACAATACTATGACCAGCACTAATCAACTTTTTTACTGTCTCTGGCGTAGCGGCTACGCGGTTTTCACCGACGACAGATTCTTTTGGGATTCCAATCTGCATGAGCGTTCCTCAAGCTAATTTTTCTTCAAGTAAACATCGTAAATAACCCGATGTTTCCCCCAGATGCGTTGTTATGAATTTTTGGATTCTAATTGAACTTTTTTAAAATACCACCCAATATTTATTTAATAAATACCCATATTTTGAACTGATGATTCATAAATATAATTGTGCGACATACCCTATATTCAATTTATTGTATTTTTCTCGTATTATCCTGCTCAGTTTTTTTGACATATCCTGTCTCCAATTTTTAAAAACGATGTTTTTTTAAGCTTATTAGCATATTTTAGGCTGCTCACCCTACCCTACTGATTGGCATTTACAGCAGTATGATTCACTTTTAAGCATTCCAGCTTGCTGCTTAAATACTCCATAAAACAATAGATTTAGCACAAAAACCAACATCCCTATTGACCTTTCTGACAAATTACATGGTTTTTTTATCAGCTTATATTGGCCTTTTCTATCATTTTTTCCGTCAAAAATGTAAGTCGGTTTTTATTACATTTTTTAATTTCATTAATAAAAAAAAGTACTTGGAATAACCATTAGAATCACCCTAGAACTGAGTCTAAAGCAATTACAAAAAATTTTAGTTTTTTTTTATTTGCCATTTTGTCAGTTAATAATACTCGAATAGCTTGAACCAACCATTACGATGTTGCACCTTTTTTGTGCAAAAAATAGCATATTGAATTTGAGCAGTTTATAAACAAGGATTTCAAGGTTGATTTTTATACAATTTTTATTTCAATCTATTTAAATGCTACTTAAATCCACACAAAAAGAAGTAAGCAAGTGTGTTTTATATTCCTTTTATTGCGCCAATTCATTCTTTTTTTGTATTTCCACTGATTGAAAACAACATTTATACTGCTTGTTCAAATTTGCATGTCGTATAGCGACATCGTCAATGCAGTCAAATTCATGAAACTTTCTTTATCCAGTACCCAACTCGGTTCGATTTTCGCACTTGGTGCGGCTTTCTTATTTAGTACCAAAGCTATTTTTATTAAACAGGCTTACGCATTATCGCCATTAGTCGACAGCACCGTGCTTATGGCATTGCGAATGGCAAGTGCCCTGCCTTTTTTCCTTTTACTGTGTTGGTTCAATCGCCATCATAATAAAAATATGACAGGAAAAGATTGGGCCTTATTGGTTGCTGCAGGTTTGATGGGCTATTACCTTTCAAGTTGGCTCGACTTCGCTGGTCTGATGTATATCAGTGCATCGTTGGAACGTATTATTTTATTTCTCTATCCAACACTGACAGTCATTGCCACAAGCTTTATTTATAAGCAAAAACTCAACTTTAGAACCATACTAGCGATTGCATTAAGCTATGGTGGTACAGTGATTGTGATGCTACAAGAGCAAAGCACAGTACCGCATGAAGGAAATTTCTGGCTAGGCGTGAGTTTAGTCTTTGCCAGTGCGGTTTGTTTTGCAACGTACTTACTCATGACCCCACGTTTAATTCAAAAATTTGGTTCATGGAATTACACTGGTTTGGCATTAAGCATTGCATGTTTTGGTACGCTAACCCATTTTATCATTGCAACACCCCAGCCAATTCAACTGCTTACTCAACTTCCGATACAAGTCATTTGGTATGGTATCGCCTTAGGCTTATTGGTGACGGTTTTACCGACGATTTTGGTCGCGCAAAGTATTTCTCGTTTAGGTGCTGCACAAGCAGCTATGATTGGTTCGATTGGCCCGATCCTAACCATTATTTTGGCTGTGGCTTTGCTCGGTGAGCATATGAATGCGATACAATGGTTTGGTTGTTTACTGAATATCATCGGTGTCATGATGATTACTTTGTCTAAAAAGAAACTTGCACACTAAATTGTGCGGAAGCTTGGAAGGAATATGCATTTTAAAATTGTATCGCCGAGTGCCTGTGTAGATGTTGAAAATATCCAGTTGGCACAGTCGCATTTGGAACAGTTAGGTCATACAGTCAGTTTGGGTGAACATGTATTTTCACAACATCGCTATTTGGCAGGTACAGTTGAACAACGTATTCAAGATTTAAAACAAGCATGCTTAGATCCAAACATTGATGCAATTTGGTGTGGTCGTGGTGGTACTGGCGCTGCAATGTTATTGCCATTTTTAGATGAGTGGATTTTGAATAAACCCATTATTGGCTATTCAGATACAACCGTGTTATTAAACTATATTGCGATGCATCATGGGCAATCTTTACATGCGCCTGTATTTCAGGAAATTGCCGTTAAAAATTTAGACAATAGTCCTCTGTCGTATGATGCATTAAAAACCATCAGCCTGTTATCCGCGGATATAAACCAACAAGGTCATTATCCCTTATCCAGCGCGAATGGTTTTGCTCAAGATCAGCACATTGAAGATGTTAAAATCTTAGGCGGAAATCTTACTGTACTGTGTACTTTACAAGGCACACCGTCTGCCTTAAAACTGAATCAGCCGAGTGTTTTACTGATTGAAGATGTAGGCGAACCGTATTATCGAATTGAACGTTCATTGACTCAGCTCCTACAAAGTATTGATACTTCAAACTTAAAGGCTTTGGTCTTGGGTGATTTTTATCAATGCCCACAAAAAAATGTCCCGCAAAGTATTGTTGAGATTGTGAAAGAACATCTCGATCCACTGCACATCCCACTTTACCAATGTGACTGGTTTGGTCATGGTGAAGTCAACCGTCCATTTTGGTTAGGGAAAACGGGCAAGATTGTAGATTCACAACTCATTATTTAACGGCTAGGTTATTTAATGACTGGGTTATTTTAGTACAGCGCTATTTCAGCGCATTGAATATAAAAAATAGCCAATACCTTGCTTAAGATAGGCCTCTACGAAATCCTAGTCAGTGCTTACTGGGATTTCCTAAGAGCATCAAAGCAAAGATAAACAAACTATATACTTTTAATCCTGAGCAATACTTCACTTGCATCGTGCTTCTTCTGATCACTTTTCTATATGACGGTTTTCTTGTTTAACAGCCCCTTGATTGTTCATTCATAAATACGATCAGTTGCTTCGATTTTTTCTTGGCATTTTCACTTGACCTTAAGTTAACTTGAGCTTTGATACTGACGGAAATTTCCAGTCAATCAAAAGAGTCATCCATGAATTCCAGATCAGAATCCGCGCAGATCAAATCGTTCCAAATGATTAACCCAAATACACTTTATAATCCAACAGCATTTGCGTATAGTCATGTGGCTGAAGTACGCCATTATTTGCGTATTTTGCATATATCTGGACAAGGTGGTGAAAACCAACAAGGACAATTATCCCAAGATTTTGCACAACAAGTTCATCAAGCTTTTGTCAATCTGCAACATGCCCTACAAGCGGCTGATGCATCATTATTGGATATTGCTGTTTTAAGAGTGCTTGTGGTCGATCACAGTACTAAAAAACATCAGTTTTTAATTCAGGAAATGCAACAACTTTGGAAAGATCAACCTTTCCCTGCGTGTACACTGATTCCTGTCCCGTGTCTTGCTTTACAAGGAATGCTCATTGAAATTGAAGCAACTGCCTATTGTATGTAACTCCAAGAACTAGGATATTTTTATGAATGCTCAACTCGATATTAGCCAAAATAAAGCATTACTTTGGCTGATGGCGATTGCCTGCGGTTTATGCGCAGGAGCAAACTATTATAGTCAGCCGCTGATTCACTCGATTCAACTCTATTTCAACATGCCAGAATCACAAGTGGCACTTACAGTGACTTTTGCACAAGTGTCTTATGCGCTTGGTCTTTTATTCATTGTGCCCATGGGTGATATTGTCAATAAAATCAAATTTATTCCTTGGTTAATGTTTTGTGCCGCGATTGGTTTATTGATGTGTGCTTTTGCTGTCAATTTACCCATGCTTTGGGTTGGCACAATTATTACAGGTCTATTTTCAGTTGCGGCTCAGGTGTTAATCCCTCTTGCAACGATGGCAGTTAAACCTGAAAAAACAGGTGAAGTTGTTGGCTTTTTAATGAGTGGGCTATTGGTTGGGTTATTACTTTCCACCAGTCTTGCGGGTTTGTTATCTAACCTGTTTAACTGGAAACTGATTTACTTTGTTAGTGCAGTATTAATGTTAATACTTGCTTATTTATTGAAAAAACGTCTGCCGCATGTACCTGTGTTTAAAATGAGTTATGGCAAAATTTTCTACTCGATGGGTGTGTTGTTAAAAGAAGAACGTCGTTTAGTCTATCGTGCAATTATTGGTGGCTTTGCATTTGCAGCCATGAGTATTTTGTTTTCAACGATTGCTGTTTTACTGACCTCTGAACCGTTTAAATTACCTGATGTTTTGGTTGGTGTTGCAACGATTATTGGGGTATTTGGTGCTTTAGCCACTGCAAAAATTGGTAAAATTGCAGACCGTGGACATACCAGTATCCTGACATGGATTGGGGTAGCGTTGATGATCGTCAGTTGGGCGCTGCTTTATTTCGGTGGGAAGTACCTCACCAGTTATATTTTAGGGTATGGCCTGATTAGCTTTGGACTCGCTGTGGTTCATACCAGCAATCAAAATATCATTTTCCGTTTACGCCCAGATGCCAAATCTCGGATTAACTCTATCTATATGACAGCCTATTTCACAGGTGGTGCATGTGGTTCCGCTTTAGGGGTTTATGCATGGCATCATGGAGGTTGGACCATGACTTGTCTTGTTGGTGTATGTCTGGTTATGGGTTCTGCACTATTTTCTCTGCTAGATCGTCTATATCTCAATAGAGCACAGACCATTTAAAGCATTCTAAAATCAAAATCTCTCAAATTTGAGGGATTTTGATTTTTTAAGAGACTGATTATTTTAATAAAAATACGGACACCCAAATCATTCTATTTGAATAATATTCACTGTAACTATTGTGTGAAAAAACTGATCATAATATATTCACATCAATAGTCTGCGATAAAATTCCAAAAAATGCGATGTACACAATTTCAATTTAAATGGATATGCGGGTTACTATCTTGAAGCTATATGAATAAACAGTTGATGAGCAGGATTATACAAAAGATAAACCTCTGACCTTTAAAGAATTTTTTACAGAGCAATCTATGTTTTTGGAAAAAACATCCAAATATCCATGATTATTCAAGTTTAAAATTGATACACTTTGGTCAAAATGATACCCCTGTTTGTCTTTGCTAAAGCGTGATTGACGATACTCAAGCAAGGTTTTACTCAGCTCACACAACAGCCAACATTCATCCTGATAGATCAATCAAGAGTTTATCCCTTATGAAAAAAATACGATTAGCATGCTTACCGATCGGTTTTTTATGTACTTTTTCAAGCTTGGTCTTCGCTGCACCAATAGGAAATGAAAACTTATTAAGCCAAGCTTTTATAAACTGTGACAACAGTGCCCAAGGTATTATTGAACAGGCAACTTGTCTAAAAGATGAGGCTGAACGTCAAGATACGCAATTGAATAGTACCTATAAAAAATTACAATCGCATTTGAGTGCTACCCAGAAAACAAAACTGGTTGCATCACAACGCATTTGGCTACAATCACGTCAAAGTGATGCTGAACTTGAAACAACGTTGTATGGTCAATCACAGCCAGACAACTTGCAAACTGAACTTAATGATATACAGCGTATCGCAGGCCGTACTGCACAATTGCAACGCTACCTGAATTTACTTCAATAATGCGAATCAAAGCATAAAGATATTCAAGAACACATACCGAGATCAAGATAAAACTAAAGGTCAAATATATGAAAAAATTTAAAACTACTACATTGTTGTTCATCTCTCTTCTTCCTTTTGCAGCTTTTGCCGATGATGAAATGCCTCGTCCCCTTCCAGATGATTCTTATATTCATGCCAAATTAAGCAGCAGTTATGACCAATGTATCAAGCAAAGCGGTGCAGTAACATTTGAAATGCAAAGCTGTATGGACCAAGAATATGCTCAACATAAGAACCGCGTTCAACAGGCCTTTGCCAAAATCATCAGTCGTCCAGACAGTGTGAAAAAAGACCGGCAGATGGATGAAATCGCAGTATGGTGGGAAAACACCGACAAGTATTGTAATTGGGATCCGAAAACCGAAGGGCAAGGACAAATGTTAGATGCACAGTCTTGCCGTCTAAACCGTATTGCTAATCTTGCGGATAAAATCAGCCACTATTGAGTCTCACAAATTAAAACTTAGCATCTCATAGCATTAAACAAAGTAATGTTGATTGGCATATTGTGATCCGTGAAACTGGGCTTATCTATGCCCAACGATTGCATACTCATCCTCATATACTCACTTGGACTTTCTGAGAGTCTGTCAATCTTGTTGAGTAAGTAATTGATGCCCGAATGTAGCTAAAAAGTATTTTTATAAATTATTGTCATTCACAATCAATACAATAGCGTATCTGCTATTTTGAGGTTGTACTTTTGGATAAATTTGCCTTCTTAAAGAATATTCAGGAATGGTCTGATCAGTATCCATGGCTAGAGATGCTCACATCATTATCCATTCTAATTTTTTTCGCCTTTGTCGCAAATTATATTGCAAAACAAGTCGTTGTTCGTGGGATACGTAAACTTATTTCAAAAATGAAGTTTGCACACAGTGAAATTTTTTCCCAGCATAGTGTTATCCGCAGAGTGGCGAATATTGTTCCTGCCATTGTTATTTTAAATGGTATAACCACAGTTCCACATTTGTCCTTAAAAGCGGTTGGCCTGATACAAATGGCTGCACAGGCGTTTATCTTCCTGACCATTGCACTGGCCATCAGCGAACTTTTAAATGTCTTTAATCTGCTTTATCAACGTAATCCCAAATCACTGAATAAGCCCATCAAAGGCTATCTTCAACTGATCAAGCTGATTCTGTTTATCGTTTGTGGTCTGCTGATCTTGGGAACCTTCTTAAAGAAAGATGTTTTTACCCTGCTTGCTGGTTTTGGTGCGATGGCAGCGGTATTGTTACTGGTTTTTCAAAATACAATTCTGTCCTTGGTGGCATCGGTGCAAATCTCTTCCTACGACATGGTTCGTATCGGTGACTGGATTGAAATGCCAACATTAAATGCAGATGGTGATGTTATTGATATGTCCTTACATACCATTACCGTACAGAATTTTGATAAAACCTTTACCACAATTCCCACCAATAAGTTGGTGACGGACACCTTTAAAAACTGGCGTGGGATGAAATTGTTGGGGGCGAGACGCATCAAGCGCTCAATCTTTATTGATCAAACCAGCATTCATTTTATTACCCATGAAGAACAACAGAAATTAAAAGCTTTCCTATTACTGGATCAGTATTTGGATAATAAACAATCTGAATTGGACAGCTTTAATCAGCAGTTTGAAGATCAGTCTATCTATAACCAGCGCCGCCTGACCAATATTGGAACATTTCGGGCTTATGTCGAGTTCTACCTAAAGCAACACGCTGGTATTGCTAAAAACCAATCCCTGATTATCCGTCAGTTACAACCGACAAGTGAGGGATTACCACTGGAAATCTATGCATTTGCCAATACAACGGTATGGAATGATTATGAAGCAATCCAATCTGATATATTTGACCATCTGATGGCAATTATTCCTGAATTTGGACTAAAGATTTATCAGGCACCTTCTGGTTCAGATTTACGTTCATTGTCAAAACACGCTGAAAGTAGCTCGGAACTTCTGTCCTGAGTTGTTCATTTACATCAAAAAAGCCCATGCGATAACCATGGGTTTGCTTGCAATGAAAAAAGAAGGTTCATAGCGTCCTCCATAATCAATTCAAAGCATAAACTGACGGCTAAAACCTTTACTAAATATCTTGAACATAATTCTATATTTATTTCACCGCTATCTAATTATAAAAGATCTATCGGTTCTATTTCAGCGAGATAGTCACTATCCAAAATTTTTAACGTTTTATTTTTAAACTGAATGATGTTTAAGTCTGATAAATCTTTAAAAATCCGATTTAGTTGTCTGGTCGAAATTCCTAACATAGCAGCAATAGAATCACGTTTTTCCAAGTGAATCATACTCCCTTCCATTTCCGCCCTAATTGCTAAATATTTACGTACTTTTATAAATGCTGGAAGCGTTGCATTTGTTAGCAGTTGAGTAGAAGCATATAATTTTTGACTAAGATGAGAGCAGATAAAACATAGAAAAGCTGGATCGTTAAACGCATATTGCTCAATTTTGCTCAGAGATATCTCGAGAATATCCGCTTTTGAAATCGCAGTCACCGTACTTACTGTACCTATATCTCTATCTAAAAAAAGCTCTAAATCACCAATCACGGAAAAAGCCCTTTCAATAGAGAATACTGCACAACTCCCATCTTTTTGGTAATATTCTACTTGTAATTTTCCATTCACAAGTAAATAGAGGCTACTTAGCGAGCTTCCTTGTGCAAGCAGAAACTCATCTGCTTCTATTTGTTTTAATAAGAAATTTTCTAATAATATTGGAGAAAAATAACGCGATAAAGAAAACTCATCGATATAATTCTGTATTAATTCATCATTACTAATAGTCCTCATCTTTTACTGCTCTTCATTCAAAACTATCTATATTTTCAGAGTCTTTATCAATATTTGAAACCTATACTGAGCCTAGATAATAGGTAATAAACAGTGACATAAACCCAAGCTATCCTCTTGAGACAAGGTATTTTACGATCAATATAAAAAAAGGTCATCTGTCCTTTTTTTAATTTATCTTGAAGCATAAGCTGTAGACCACTCCAATAGCCAAAGTTGTGTCACGATGAGCCCCTTACTGATCCATATACAATGACTTCGGATGATGAATTTGCAATGCGGCGATCAACGCATACGCCTAAATTGAAGATGTTAGCGAAAAGTCATCTGGACATTATGTTATTGATTGCTTCTATTTAATACATAAGCCTGAAGCTGCTCTCGTAGTAACCAGAATCAAAACAGATTACTTTAAAAAGCATTTATTGAGCTTATTAAAAGTAAAAATCTATAATTTTGATAGGAATAAGAAACTGAAATGAATACTGACATTATTAAAGGTCGTCTACTCTTTTTGAAAGAGGCTGAAAACCTGAAAAATATAATGCGTTCCTCTCATACCTCTAAAGGCAGAATTGAAAGTACAGCCGAGCATACATGGAGGCTTGCCCTGTTAGCTCTTGTATTTGAAGATGAATTAAAATATCTAGACTTTTCAAAGGTTTTAAAGATGTGTCTTGTTCATGATTTAGGCGAGACAATCAATGGTGATGTTCCAGCGACTGAAAAGAAGAACCATCCAGATAAAGACGTTCAAGAACGTAACGATCTATTATTACTTACTCAATCCCTAGATGCTCCCCTAAGAAACGCCATACTTGAATTATGGGAAGAATATGAAGCAGGTCAAACGCAAGAAGCTGTTGCAGTAAAGGCTTTGGATAAGCTAGAAACAATTTTACAGCATAATCAAGGAATTAATCCTGATGACTTTGATTATGAGTTTAATCTTAGCTATGGTGAAAAATATACAGATAAACATCCATTATTTAAAAGTATCCGTGCCCTCATGGATACAGAAACAATGCAAAAAATTAATAACAGTAAATAGAGATAAAAAGCCCATGCTCTAGCCATGGGCTTGGTTGCTATAAAACAGATTTTTAACTAAAACATATCTCTTTTATTGCATTTCAAGGAACTTTTAAATTACTAGCACGCTCCCCAAACTCTGCCCAAATATTGGCAAGCACTTAAAAATTAATTTTTATACAAATCATATATATATTTCAAATTTCTGTGAAATATCTGATTAAAACCTGCTTAATAGGTAATGGATTGCCTTAATGTCTTAATTAACAGCTCATATAAATGATCGACCGCTTTTGAATTAAGCGAGGCTCTACTTCTATATACAGATGCTTCCATGGGTGCTAATGGGCCTAGTCCGTGCTCTGCTCCTAAAATTTCTAAATGCTGAGGCGCGCTACATTGTGTGAAAACTGCGACGGCTAAACCACTTTCAACTGCTGCAATTTGCCCGATTAAACTTGAACTATTATAAACAACACGATAACGGCGACCTTGCAATGCAAGCGAATTGATCGCACTTTTTTTGGCTAAACTGGTACTTTCATAAACAGCAATAGGTATCGGATCTTCACGCCATAATTCAAATTGGGGAGAACCTACCCACACCATTGGCTCATGAAACAATAAAGTGCCTTGACGGGGGTTATCCCTTGAAATCAATGCTAAATCAATCTCGCCATTTTCTATACGTGGGATCAATGAAGTCGATTGTTCACAAATAAATTCTATTTCAACGCCGCTATAACGTGGTGCAAAACGCTTAAGCACTGGCGTTAAATATTTAGCAGCATAATCATCGGGTACGCCAAGTCTAATCCGACCGGTTAACTCTTCTCCATTAAAAGCCATTTGTGTTTCATGATGTAGATCAAGTATCCGTCTTGCATAACCTAAAAGAAGTTGCCCTTCAGAAGTAAGTTGAATTTGTCTATGCGTTCGAATTAAAAGTTGGCATTTTAAAGCGCCTTCCAATTTTTTTAACTGCATACTGACAGCAGACTGTGAACGGTATAGCTCAGGTGCTGCATTTGAAAGAGAACCTGTATCAACAACTGCGACAAAACATTTTAACCAATCAATCTGTAGATTTTGTAGATTCATGATTATCCTAAATTATTCGATTTACGAATAGTATATGCAAGAATTATGCGCTTTTCATTTTAACTTTCTAAGTCCATAATTCATTAAGAAAAGAAGGAAATTTCCCCTAATTTTCATCAGCGATCATTAGGTATATAGCTCAGTAGAAAATTTAAAAAGATAAGGAAATTATTTTGTCGAATGTTGACCCAGATATTTACAGTTTAAGTTATTCCCAAGTTTGGTCAGGCTTTAAAAGCCTTCTTCCAATTTCATGTTTCGTGGTGATTTTTGGGGCTGCTTTCGGCTTAGCTGCAACGCAAACAGGACTAGACAATAGCTCTAGCATGTTAATGAGTAGCTTTGTTTTTGCAGGAGCATCTCAATTTGCGACTTTAGAACTATGGGGCGCGCAAATATCACTGATTCCCTTAATAGTCACAGTTTTTTTTATCAATGCTCGGCATCTTTTAATGGGCGCATCTCTTTATCCTTGGTTACGGCACCTGCCTCCCATCAAACGATACAGTATCTTGCTGGTTATTTCTGATGCCAATTGGGCACTCTCACTACAAGCATTTAATCGTGGTGAATCAGGGATGGGCTTATTGTTTGGAGGGGGCCTTGCGCTTTGGCTCGCGTGGGTTTTAGGCACAGGAATGGGGTTCTATTTTGGTAATGTTATTCATCATCCTGCATTGCTGGGATTAGATATGGTCATGGCTTGTTTTCTACTGGCGATGGTTGTCGGTGGACAAAAAAACCTCAGAATACTCATCATCTGGACAATCGCAGCCTGTAGCTCATTATTGGCTTATTGGTACTTACCAGAAAATAGTCATGTCGTTGTGGGTGCTTTATTTGGCGGAATTGTCGGAATTTTCTGGAAAGAGAAACAGCTATGAACCTAGAGATTAGCACCACTTATCCATTAATTATTATTTTTATTATGGCCATTGTGACATTAGCCACTCGCTGGGGTGGTGTTTTAATTATGTCTTATGTACCTATTAGCGATCGTGTGCAACGATTCATTAATGCAATGTCAGGATCGGTACTGGTTGCACTTTTGGCCCCTATTGCGGTTGAAGGTGATCATGGCGCTCGTTTGGCGTTACTGACAACATTGATCGTTATGCTACTGCTTAAAAAACCACTGTTGGCGATTGCAGCAGGAATATTGGCAGCAGCTTTATTCCGTCAGTATTTTGTATGAAATGATAGGGAGCTCAAAGAAGCTGCCTTTGGCTATATTAAACCTAAACAAAATTGAGCAATGACTACACATTGCGCATAAACGACATAAGGGTAATTCAGTGAAACTACAATGTATTGTGATTCATTTTTTTAAATAAAAGAATCAACCAATTAATAAATTCACTTAGTCTGCGGGGTTGATTGTTTCGCGATTCATATAAAACCAACAAAGACATCGGCGCACAGGTAAACGCTGTTAATACTTCAATAAGGTCACCATTTGCCAATTGTTGTCTAACACCAATTCTCGGAATTTGAATGATCCCTAATCCATTTAAACCTGCAGCTAAATAGGCATCCGTTGTGCCGACACTGATTAGACTGGGAATTGGTACAAGGTATGTTTGATTATTTTGATTGTATTCAAAAGCATTTTGCGACTGGGTGTCAGCATGAGAATAATCAACAATATAATGATTTTTAAGATCCTCTAATGATGTTGGTCTACCGTAATGTTCCGCATAACTGGGACTAATACAATTAACCATTTCCATAATACCCAAATGGCGTCCTATTAAATTACTGCTTTCAAGCTGACCACCACGGATTACGCAATCTACTCGTTCCTTGATAGGATCAATACGATAATCAACGCCAAGCAGCTTAATCTGTGTTTTTGGATATTGTTGAAACCATGCAGGTAGATGAGGAGCCACCACGCTAGAAAAAAACCGACTAGGCATATCGATGTTAATCACACCACTGAGTTCTTCACTTTGTTGTTGAAATTGATTATCTAAGCCTTCTAACTCATCCAATAATCTTAAGCATTCGACATAATAACGCTGACCTGCTTCTGAAAGAGAAACTTGTCTTGTATTCCGATAAAGTAAACGAGTTTTTAAATGATCTTCAAGCTTAGTGATTGACATAGAGATTGCTGACTTAGGAATCTTGAGCTGTTCTGAAGCACGGGTAAAGCTACCATTTTGTACAACAGCGATAAAACGTTTCATCGTCTCAATCTTATCCATACATCACCTCTAATTGTTCATTATTTGTGAACAGTCTTATCCGATTAATCATATTTATCAAGTCAATTAATTCCTGTACTTTAATTTTATCAACAGTTAATCAGCATAATATGAGGTCACTACATGAATAAAATCGCATTCATCACTGGAGGGAGTCGTGGAATAGGTCGAGATGCAGCGCTTAAACTCGCTGAGCAAAATATTGACATCATTTTGACTTATCATCGCAATGAAAAAGCCGCTCTAGACGTGGTTGAGAAGATTAAAGAAAAAGGTCAAAACGCATTTGCCATTCAATCTGATATTCGAGATATCACATTATTTGATGATTTGGTAAAAACTTTGAGTTTCGTATTAAAAGAGCAATTTGGTCGTGAAAGTTTTGACTACCTACTCAATAATGCTGGGACAGGTTTACATACGAGTATTGAAGAAACTAGTATTGATGATCTAGATGATATGCTCAATATCCATGTGAAAGGTCCATTTTTTCTCACTCAAAAATTGCTACCACTCATTGAAAATGGCGGTCATATTGTAAATATATCCTCTGGTCTAACACGCTTTTCTATGCCTGGGTCAGCTGCATACGCAATGGCAAAAGGCGCTGTAGAAGTCATGACACGTTATATGGCAAAAGAATTCGCCTCCAAAGGGATTCGTGTCAACACGATTGCGCCCGGTGCGATTGCGACTGATTTTAGAGACGGTGCCGTCCGCAATAGTGAACAAGTTCAGGGGATGATCGCATCTATCACGGCATTAGGCCGTGTTGGTGAAGCTGATGATGTTGGAAAAGCAATCGCTGCGATTTTTAGTGAAGGATTTAACTGGATCACAGGTCAGAGAATAGAAGCCTCTGGTGGTATGCTGTTGTAGTTTTAACTCGCACAGCTTTAACATATTGGTGGAGTTACACAAATTTCATATAACTCCACCATATCTGGGTTCTAAGAAAATATAAAAAAATTAATACTCATTAATTTTACAAATTCTATCTTTTGAGTATGGCTATTGATTTTAAAATAAAGCACGTTTACTCCTCACTTGCTTTTTTTCTATCTTTTTCAGGTTGACTGTATGTCTGAGCTCCAACCTTTAACACCTCGTATTTCGGTCGCTCCGATGATGGATTGGACAACAAGATAAAATAATCCATTAATTTACAGCAACTTAAAATAAAAAAATTAAGTTAAGGTGTAAATTTGGAGTAAACTTTATTTTTATGTATCAAAACATAAATCTTCAATATTTTCACTCCCCAATAGATTATTCACAGTTACAAGAGCTGTATCAGATAGTGTTTGAGTAGCTAACACAGCTAGCCTCGTCATTGGGCAAGAAATGGAAACATAAAAAAGATTACGTGCTCTATAAAAAACCTTTCGTATTTGCTTTAGTCAATTTTTTAGTCTCAAGTAACTCTAAAAGCTGTGGCCACTTATAGTGATTCCAGCCACCACCTAAGACCACTAATACATTCTCAAACTCAGCCCCCTTTACACTATGCTGCGTTGCAAAAGGAGTCTGTTTTTCAATAAACCTTGTAACCTCGATAACTTCCTTATATTCGATTTCTCTTAATTTATTATAACGTTGTAGTGTTGAAGACCATTCCTCTTTAGGTGTATCTATAAATGAAAGAAGCTCCTCCTCCCTTCTAATTATTCGATCTGGTGGTAATGGCCGTTTTGTAGTCTTTAAATGATCTATCACTTGACCAATAGTTCCTTCAGTCCTTAACTTTAGTAATTGATCCTAGCCAAATAAGCAGCTATTTGATCTACAGTTGCTCTTGCTGTTCTAGAAACCCCAATGAGTGTTGCGGATGCCATGCCTGTCCATTCCCCATAGCCAACCAACCAAAGGTTATTTATTTTTACTGAGCGCCCATCATTCACAGTAACTGTCTGATCAGGCTCTACCACATCAAGACTTCTTAAGTGAGTCAATGAAGCTTTGAACCCTGTACACCAAATCACAGCATCTACTGCTTGTCTTGTACCATCAGCCCAAACAACGGAATGCTCCTCAAATGAGGTAAAAGGCTCTCTACTATGTAGTACGCCACGTTCGCGGGCCTCTTTGACACTGTCTATCATGACAATATCACCCAGACCACCAACGGGTTGATCAATCACACGACCTTCCTGTTGGGCTTTTAAACGTTCAGTTGCCCGAAGAAATAAAACACGCCCATCAACATCATCCGATAAAAATTGAGGTGGTGTTACTGTGACCCAAGTGGTATCTGCAACTTTTGAGACTTCGGCAAGAATTTGTGCCCCTGAGTTACCACCACCAACTACAATCACTTTCTTGTTGATAAAAGGCTCTGGATTTACATAATGTGCTGAATGCGTTTGTAATCCTTCAAATCGTTCATATCCTTCATAATGGGGAATATAAGGCTGACTCCATGTCCCAGTAGCACTGACCACCGCTTTAGCTCGCCAATATTGATCGCCAGCATACACATCTAAATAGCCATCTTTTTGTTCTATATGGTCGACATGAATTGGTCGAATAATTGGAAATTGATATCGTTGCTCGTATGCTGACAAGTAGCCAATCACTTCATTTCGCGTTGGGTAAGTCTGCTCAGTTGTGGGCATCATCCAACCTGACAATGAACTCCAAGTATTTGGAGAAAAAAGACGAAGAGATTCCCAAGCATGTGACCATGCACCACCTGCCTGAGATTGGTCATCTAAAATAATAAATGGAATTTTCTTACGTTTGAGGAAATAAGCTGTGGCAAGGGCTGCCTGACCACCACCAATAATGATTACATCGACTTCAGTTTGTAATTGAGTCAAAGCTTCTCTCCCATTATTTATAGTCATAATCAAAATAACGCCCAGTCTACTCAACAGACTGGGCGTATTTTATAAAATTTTCAAGCGTTTAAATGAGCCTTTCAATTGCTCAATTGATCAAGATACTTTTCTGCATCCAAAGCTGCCATACAGCCTGAGCCTGCCGAAGTGATTGCTTGGCGATAAATGCTGTCAGCAACGTCACCCGCAGCAAATACTCCTGCCACAGAAGTTGCTGTTGCATTGCCTGAAGTACCACTTTGTACTTGAATGTAGCCTTCACGTAGGTTGAGTTGACCGTCAAACATACCTGTATTCGGTTTGTGACCAATAGCAACAAATAAGCCCTGTACTTCAACATCTTGTATAGTTTGGTCCAAAGTTGATTTCAAGCGAACTGATGTGACACCAGTATTATCACCTATGACCTCATCAACTTGATTGTTCCAAAGAATGCTAATTTTGCCATCTTTTTCTTTGGCAAAAAGATGATCCTGTAGAATTTTCTCTGAACGTAAACTGTCTCTACGGTGAACTAAGGTGACATGCTCAGCAATATTAGAAAGATAAAGTGCTTCTTCAACTGCTGTGTTACCACCACCCACGACCATGACTTTTTGGTTCTTATAGAAGAAACCATCACAAGTTGCACATGCACTGACACCTTGACCCATGAATTTAGCTTCAGATTCAAGACCCAAGTATTGTGCTGTCGCACCTGTTGCAATAATCAGTGCATCACAAGTAAATTCTTCCATGTCGCCTTTTAGTACAAATGGACGGACGCTTAAATCAACTTCATTGATGTGATCATACACAATCTCTGTACCAAAGCGTTCAGCATGGGCTTGCATTCGTTCCATAAGTGCAGGACCAGTTAAACCTTCTGGGTCGCCCGGCCAGTTATCTACCTCAGTGGTCGTTGTTAATTGACCACCAAGTTGTATACCCGCTATCAATGTAGGTTTTAAGTTTGCACGTGCTGCATACACAGCAGCGCTATAACCCGCAGGCCCTGAACCTAAGATCACTAATTTAGAATGTCTCTTTTGCATTTCTGATCACCTAAAGTTTATAAGCTACGTTGATTGACACGCTTAGATAATTCTTCTGCCGACTCTTTTCGCTCTGAATAACGGTCCGTGAGGTACTGACTCTGCCCACGAGTGAGCAAGGTGAACTTATATAGTTCTTCCATTACATCGACAATTCGATCATAGAAGGATGAAGGTTTCATCCGTCCATCTTCTTCAAACTCTAAAAAAGCTTTGGGAATAGACGATTGGTTTGGAATGGTGATCATCCGCATCCAACGGCCTAAAATACGCATCTGGTTTAAGCTGTTAAAAGACTGTGAACCACCACTGACCTGCATCAAAGCCAAAGTCTTACCTTGGGTTGCACGAATTGCACCGCCTGCCAGTGGAATCCAATCTATTTGCGATTTAAAGATTGAACTCATGGAGCCATGACGCTCAGGCGAGCACCACACCATTCCTTCTGCCCAAGCGAGTAAATCATGCAACTCTTTAACCTTTGGATGTTCAGTGTCCGCATCTTCAGGTAAAGGCAGCCCTTTAGGATGAAAGATTTTTACTTCGGCACCAAACTGCTCCAAGATACGACCAGCTTCCATCACCGCCAATCGGCTGTATGAACGCTCACGGTTAGAACCATACAGCAGCAAAATACGGGGTGGATGATCCAATTCTTTAGCTTGTACCTTTTCTAAAGTCGGTTGATCCAAAAGATTCATATCTACATTTGGGAGAGTCATAGAAATTACACCTCTGCTTTAAAAAACTTTTTTCTGAGCCACAAAGACACACTGACTAAAGCAATTAACACTGGTACTTCAACCAATGGGCCGATTACCGTGGTAAATGCGACTGGTGAAGCTAAACCAAAGGTCGCAATCGCGACGGCCAGCGCCAATTCAAAGTTATTTCCCGCAGCAGTAAAAGAAATTGCTGTGGTTTTAGGATAATCGTTCCCCATCCATTTGCTCATGAAGAAGCTGATGAAGAACATCACGATAAAGTAAATGGTCAATGGGATCGCAATACGCAAGACATCCATCGGTAAGCTCACCACATCGTTCCCTTTCAGGCTAAACATCGCCACAATCGTGAACAATAAAGCCAGTAGACTCAGTGGACTAATCTTAGGTAAGAAGACATTTTGATACCAATCCAGACCTTTAGCTTTCACTAGAGTGAATCGCGTCATAAAGCCAAGGAAAAATGGAATCCCTAAGTACACCAGTACCGCATGGGTAATGGTCCAGAAATCGACATTGATCACTTGCCCTGCAACACCAAAATAAGGTGGCAAGAAGGTTAAGAATAGCCAAGCATAAGTACTGAAGAATAAGATCTGGAAGATACTGTTAAAGGCCACCAATGCAGCAACATATTGATTATCCCCACAGGCCAAACCATTCCACACCAAGACCATGGCGATACAGCGCGCTAAACCAATCAAAATCAAGCCTGTCATGTATTCAGGATAGCTATGTAGAAAAATAATGGCTAATGCAAACATTAATACTGGTGCTATCACCCAGTTCTGTACCAAAGACAAAGTTAAGGTTTTTTTGTCTTTAAACACTTGTGGTAGCGCGGCATAATCCACTTTAGCTAATGGTGGATACATCATCAGAATCAAACCAATCGCAATTGGAATATTGACGGAATCCACACTCATTTTATCCAATGCCACTGAGGCTTGTGGAAAGAACACACCGATCGCAATTCCCAACCCCATCGCAATGAAAATCCATAGCGTGAGGTTACGATCTAAAAATGACAGTCTTTGTTGAGCCATGATGTTCTCATTCAATATCTGAGATGTGATTGATTGCAGCAATCAATTCAGGACGAGACATGTGCGCTGTATCGAGTGCCAACAATGCATCTAAACGACGATTGACATGGTCTACAGTCACTTGGAATGCTTTGAGCTTCTCTTCTTTCGGCAAGTCTAAATGCGAAGGATCAGCCAAGCCCCAATGTGCCTTGATTGCTCCGCCTAAATACAGTGGACACGCTTCTTGCGCTGCCGAATCACAAACCGTAATCACCACGTCAGGTTGATATTGTTCACAATCATCAATGGTTTTACTCCACAAACCATCTGTTGAAAGACCCAAATTTTCTAATGTTTCAATGGTCAATGGATGTACTTGCCCTGATGGCTTACTACCTGCACTGTATGCTTTCCAACCCTCTGGGGCACGACTATTAAACAGCACTTCTGACAGGATGCTACGACAACTATTTCCAGTACACAAAAAAAGGAATTTCATATTGTTCTACTCGCAATAACTATTGATTTGTTGAAATGATGGAGCAACTTTTGGCTGTAAATCAGCATTTTTAAGGGTGTTAAGTACGTCTATACACCAAGTGGGTAAATTGGGATTGAGACTGTAATAGACCCATTGCCCTTGACGTCGATCTTGTAAAAGACCAGAAGAGCGTAATAAGGCTAAATGCCGTGAAATCTTGGGTTGGCTCAACTCTAATTTTTCAGTCAAATCGCAAACACACTGTTCATTATTTCCAAGAACCAACATCACGATATTGAATCGCGTATCATCAGCTAAGCATTTAAAGAAATTGATTTGATCCATATTTTTTACTCACTCAAACATATGGATATATCAATATTCACATATATCCATGAAATTTTTATTTCAATCGCTGCCCATTTGCATCCAGCACTTGTTCACCGTCTTCTTTGCTAAATGCACCTTTTTGTGGGAGTGGCAGAATTTCTAAAACCAGTTCTGACGGGCGACTTAAACGAGTTCCTAGTTCAGTCACCACGAATGGGCGGTTAATCAAAATTGGATACTGAAGCATAAAGTTAAGCAGTTTCTCATCCCTCCAAACCTCAAGGTCTAACTCTAGATCACGATAAGGATCAACATTCTTACGGATGGCCTCTCTCACAGTTAAACCTGCATCCGCAATCAGCTGAATGAGCTCACTTTTAGATGGAGGATTTTTAAGATATTCGATCACTTCAGGTTCAATGTTGGCATTACGAATTAACGCCAACGTATTGCGTGATGTACCACATTCAGGGTTGTGATAAATCTTAACTTTTGGAATAGCAGTCATTTGCTCAAACTCAATTGAATCTTTATATATACTTATATACGAATAAACATATATATGCAACTCCGTATATTTTTATAAAAGGGCTAAAAAAATTAGCCCCCCTAGAAAGTCTAAAAATATAAATTTACTTCAAAGCTTGATCCAAATTTTCTAAATTCAAAACTATCGAACTCACTACGCTTCTATCGAACTCTACTCGATCCTGCTCTTCATGAACTCCCTTATTAAGATATCTCCATTCTCGACACTCCCCGCTAATCCCTAACAAAGCTTCTAATGGTTTAAAAACACTTTCTTTTTGAGCATGAACAAAATCTTTTTTTTCAATTCTAGTTTTCAATTGTTCAGTAAGATTTCTTAACTCTATTGAAGAGGTAGCAGATCGTAATTTTAAACTCAAATTTCCATCACCATGCTTACTTACATACTTCCAAACTTTCCCTTTAGTTATTGCTTCTAAAGCTTGTCTTGACTTTGTTAAAGCATCACGAATTTCATTTTGATTAATGTGCTCTCTAGCAGCAACAATATAATTACGAGGTGCACAATTAAAATTAATATTGATATGCGGCTCACCCAATCTTGGTAGAAAACTAAATGATTTTGTTAACTTCACTCGTTCCACTGAAAGTAGATTGTGAATATCTTTGAAGAATTCTTCCCCATGGCAAGTTAATAATATTTGCTTATTAGCAAAGAACTTATCTTCAAAGAGTGTTTTTCGGATTGCTTCACGATGTTCATCATCTATGGCATTAACAGGGTCATCAAAAATCAATAATGGTGACTCTTCTTTAAGATTTTTAGCCAATAAAATTGCTAGTCCTAAACATCGAATATGCCCCTCACTAAGTATATGCAGCGCATCAAAAAAAACTTCTGGATTGCTTTTAAATGCAATTTCCATTCTCTGATTCTGGTTTATTGGTAGTCTTACTTCTGCTAGCAATTCACTATCCGTATCGTTTCGATTAAAAGCATTGTAAAGATCAATAATCACTCCTCCTAAATCTTTAACTAAACGCAGAGGTAATTCATTGCAGTATGTTTCCAACTTTTTAACAAAGTCAGCATAAGCGTTGGATATAATCTTATTTCGACTAACTATTAATTTTTCAGTTTCAACATCTGTAATAAGCTGCTCATTTTGTTCTTCAAATGTACTAATCATGGACTGAGCGATACTTATAGCCTGAGTCGCTGATTGTCTACGTGTTTGAAGTATAGTTATTTCTTTTACAAAATCACGACACATCAAAAGCTCTTTAGCCTTAATTACTCTCACCTCTTCTTCTTGTTTTATTTTTAGATCACATGCCTCAAGAGCTTGAACTTGCACCTCAATATTCATCCAAATGGTTGTACCATCAGGTAGCATTTCTGTTAAGTACCCCCACCACTCAGAAGATGTTTTTTCGCTTGTAAATGATCTATATGCCTCCAAGCAATTTTCTTTTTGATAAAAAGATAAACAAGTTTGGATAATCTGAGAAAGAGCTGTTAAGGAATCTTGGATTTGCTTTTGTAAAAATTGAATTTTATTCTGTATACCTGCCAACTCTTGCAACTTCAACAACTCATCTCTAGCATAAATATAAGGATTAACAGTAGTCTGACCTAGGGGTGTTTGACAAGCTGGACACTGATTTGGATTACCATCCTGTAATTCAATAATTGCATTATAAAGTTGTTTAAATGAGACCTGATAACTTGCTTGTGCTAGTTTCCCCTCTTCAATTATTAAAGCTGAATGCAACTCAGTTATTTTCTGCTTTAATGCATTTAATACACTTTGAGAAAGGTTACTTTTAGTACCTAAAGGCGACTGAAGATATGTTTCAAGTATTTGTACACGCCCTGAGACAGCTTCATTACCATTTAGCTCAATTACCATTTGATCAAAACTTATATTCTCTTTATATCGAGTAGCTAAATTTATCTCCTCTGATTGAATGTCGCTTAGCAGTTGCGTGTGTATTTTAATCTGTTGTTCACTACCTAATAATTGTGAACGCTTTTCACCAAGCTCTTTAGACTTTTCTCCAATAATATCAATATATCTACCATCCATATCAGGAGTAAAATTTTTGACAAACTCCGTGAAAGACTCTAATCCAAATAACGTAGAAATTAGTTCTGTTTGTTTAGATGGAACTTGGGCTGCAATACGTGAAAAATTATCTATACGATTCTTTTCAACAAAACAGAATCTATATATTTGCTCATCAGGCTGAACACTTAAGATGTTATTTTGGCTATCTTCAGCCTGAAGAATAGGTGCTAAGAATCGATTAACATGAGCATTCTTTAGATACTCAACTTGGTTACGGAAACGTTTATTTTCAGCATCTTCGACATTACCTAATAAGCAGTATTCTAAAGCCTCACAAAAACTTGATTTTCCTGTTCCATTAGGACCATATATCAATACTAAGTTACTATCTAAATCAAAATGCTCTGGTTTAGAAAATCCTCGAAATGGGCCTACAGTCATACTTTTAATTTTTGCAATTTTCGCTTTCGGCTCTCCCAATGTCGCAGGTAAAGGACTGATTTCTGAACCAACACGTTCCCATTTTAACTGAGCAAACGATACTATTTTTTTTATCCGTTGCCCCTGAGCAGTCTTTAATGGAATTAACTCATCCAAATTTTCTAAAACAAGGTTTGCTATCTTACGTATCTCTACAGAGTCAGTATTATTCAAAGTCTGTAAAAAATTTAAATATTCCACCCGAACCATAAAACCCCCATCTAAATAAATTATAATATTCAAAATTTTAAATCTTTTTTAGAATATCTTTTAACGTACATAAGCTTAATCTTACATTTATAGATTAAGAAAATTTAAAATACAAGGCATCAACAGATGCCTCCTACTTTAGTTCAAAGCTTGTACCGATTGCTGTAGGCCTTTCTGAATATCTTGCATCTGAAGAAAGTCTGGAACTTGTTGCTGTGATTTATTTTCTTCTGGGTAAAACTCTTCAATTTTATCCAATCCCTCCTCTACATCTACTTCAAACCGTGTATTGCCATAGCCTTGCCGTGCCATCTGATCTAAAGCTGCCTGATTAAATCCACACAGCTTACTTTTCTGATCAATCTCTTTCGCCGTTTGAATCGCCTCTTGTAAATGAACACCCTCACGTAACGTCAAATCCACGTAATAGACTGGGGTTCGATAGCTTTGTGTGGTGGACTTTCCTCGAAGTGTTAACTGTAAAGGCAGACATGACAATAAACCATTCGATGCTGCATGGTAATAACTCAGTCTCGCTGCCAAGGTTCGAATGCTGTTAAAGCCTGTTGTTCTAAAAACGAAAGTCCCAAACTCATCCGATTCATCAAGATTCACATACAGACGACCATAGGGCTTACACAATCTACCTTGTGCCAATGGACATAGATCAGGTGAAGGACAGGGGTGATGTTCAACCCCTTGATTGGTTAAGCGCTGACAAGTTTCACCATTGCCTATACACACGGGGCGCCCTGTTTGTCGATCAAATAGACTGTACTCTGCCCTTAGATTCAGTTCAGGATCATTGAAGATCATCCGGACGGGTATGCTTCGCAGTTTTTGATTGGGTGCTTTGGCCCGCAGCTGTTCATCCAGTGGGTGCTTCACCCAACCACTGTCCTTATTTTGGATTTGGCTGGTAATGGTAAATTGATCATCCTTTTCAGGCAGACGTTTGCCGTTCTTTTCCACAACTTTGCCGATACTGATTCTGCCAAGTATTGGCGGTGTGATTGCTAGACCTTTAATCATGGTCCTTTCCTCTTATCTTTAAATAAATTGCTGTATTGATTAAAAATGAAATGGGCATAAAAAATCCCATGTGCTGAGGCATGGGATTTCTAGGCTGGTTGGATATTTTGCTTAGGCTAAATTACTTTCAACCATCATTGGTATAGATGTTAAAACGCCGTGAACCTGTTTTACTTTGCGGGAATTGGCTGAGGTATTCAGGGTGTGATTTCAGCAAAGCCTTGGCATCTAAGCTGATTGAATCCTTAGCCTTTTTCCACGTCACTGAGCCTGCTTTAAAAGTGGCACGCTCCGCCTGCTGCATCTTGGCTTGCAGCTGGTGCTTCAGCAGATCAAACTGCTCCTGATGCTTGTCGATTTGATTACGTGCCTGAATCAGCTGTTCAAACTGCTGGTTGGCCTGCTCATCCCCAGATAAGTCTGCAGTGCTCAATGGCACATGTTCGGGATACAGCTGCTGTAAAGCCTTGGCTGCCGATGCGCTGGCATCTGCATCAGGCGGTGTATCCTTCTCGACACATTCCCAGAAGTAACGTTCTGCATTCACAATATGCTGAATGACCGATTCACTGCGGGTCACTTTAAAAATCCGCGTTTCATGTCCGCAGAGCAGTACACAGATATGCGCTGCTTTCTTTCCCGTTACGGCCAATTGATGCTGTACCTGACACAGCACATATAACGGCACACCATCCCGCCACAGCTTGGCGCCATGTTCACCAGCAGTTTTGCATTCCAGAATCTGCACATCTGCATCACCCACTACGGAATAATCTAAGTTAGCTAACATGAAATGCTTGTCTGGGTCAGGATGCTGCAGCACAGCATTCACGCGGCGGACTTTATAGTTGGTATGCATGCTGTAGTATTCAGCAACAAGCGGTTCAAGTCGCTTGCCCCAATATAAAGGCGCATGGCCTTCGCTTTCATCTTCGATGGATTGCTTGATCCTACCTGTTTTGATCATCCACAGTTCCAGCATCGACATATAAGGATTGAGTCCGCAAGCTGCAGCACAGTCACTGCTGCCGATACCTTGCCTGCGTACTTCCAGCCATTCGGCTTGGCTCATATTTTTGGTTTCTACAAAGCGTTTGGCGGTAATAAGTTTAGGTGACCTGAATCCTATAGGTTGTTTAGATGCTGCAGATGGATTTGATAAATTATTCATTGTGAATTCCTCAATTTTAAATTTTTGGCATAAAAAAACCACATCCGAAGATATGGTCTGATATTTCTAAATGAATCTATTTTAAAATGAGACGACTGCTAAATGGCGCTTTAGGTTTTCTTCAGAAACGCCAGCTATTACAATTTCTAAAATGTCTGCATTTAATTGAAGACCTTGATTAAAGGAATAGCCAAAATTACCTTTTATCGTTTCTACTAAAACATCGAAAGATTTCTTATCTTTCATTTTTAATAAAAAACTTTCATCCCCTAATTTCTTAATTGAAATGATACTCACTGTACTCTCCGTTTTACTATTTATCTTGCAAATAGTTAGTGGAGCTTAGAAATCAGGATTTCAATAAGAAGTGTTCAAATAATTGTAAATACACAGATTAGGACAACATCAGTAGCGCCTGTTCCAGTCCACGTTGTTTTAAGCCTGCCCCTGCTCCAAACCATGCTGAATCCAGCCGGTGATCCTGACTCATGGCTCGACGTTCATGATCTGCAAATTCCGTGATACTGCACAGCAACCCATAAGCCGTATCTTTGGCTGAGCTGAGTTCTGCCCCTCGGCCATGCCCGTTAAACATAGTCATGACTTTCGACATGGCTCGGCCATTCGGTTCAACCTTGTCTTTGCTTTGTGATTTACTGGCTACATTGCGGTAGAACTGGATAATGCCTTCATCCTGCTGCATTGGACTGAGGCTGGTATTGTTAAATACCGCGTCAAAATAAGCAGCCGCTTCTTGTTGAGTGACTTTACGTTGACTGAGTTGCTTCATTTCATACATGTGTTCATCCCATTGCCGTACTGAGATTCCCAACTGCTGTTTGATCTTATCTGCATCAAAACGGGTACTGTGTGGGACTTTGACCACGCCTGCACTGCTGTTCTGTCCTTTTAGGGCAATGGCTAAAGTGTTGTTGCACACTACGCGGATTGAAGTAAATTGCGCTGTGGTCGCCAGCGTTCCGTCACAGCCCGTTGCCAACAATATATAGCCATTACTAACATCTTTACCTTTGAGTGCCGCGCTTTGTCCTGTTCTGGCTAAAGCCCAGAATTTCTTTCCGCCTTTCAATACGCCTGCGGTTTCCAGTTCAAAGCCTGATTGCTCTGTTAAATCTCGGTAGAACTCCAACACCTCTGCAGGCTGCACTTCCTGATAACGCTGACTGACCACCGATAGAGGTGCATGGGTATCCGAGCGATAAAGTACGCGCTGTTCTTCATAAGGCATGATGATGTTTTGCCCGCGTTCATTTTGCGCCATATAGCTGACATCAGAAGATTCAATGCGCCAGTCCATGCCGGCCTGCTGTGCCCATACTTCAATCGGCTGATTATGCGTAAGCTGGTTGCCGAGGCCATGCCAAGGGGTGTCACCGACATAAGCCATTTGTTCAATTTGATGCGCCATGTTTATATTTCCTATAAATGTATGTTGAAATTCATGTTGTTGATTAAATGTGTTTAAGGTTTGTGGCTTGAGCTTTATGATTTTTTGACCCAAACAAAATGCTGCTGACAGTCCTGACAAATATATTGATCTTCATTGCGATAATATTTTTCGTAGCAGAATTGGCTGACAACCACCAGCACACCGCCAATCACTACACCTACAGCAGCACCTGCCGCAGGTGAAAAGCCGACCTTCTTAGCAAGTCTTGCTCCCAGCACAGCCATTTGTGCAGGTGAGATATTGCGCTGAAGCTGTTCAAAGTAATTTGCGTTTGATTTGCCAGATGCGGTTTGTCTGACATTGCCCGACTTGCAGTAGGGACATTGAATGATGGACACGGTATATTCCTTGTCAGATGTACCCTGACAAAAGCTAAAGTGAAGGCATAAAAAAACCGCATCCCTTTAGGACACGGTTTAGTCAGTTCTAGATTAATGTTTAGATTAAATACGCTTAGTTAAAGCTGTAGCTCGCTGTTCCCTGCTGTGTTTCAACATCAACACGCACAACATTATCGTAACCGCAGCCGGTTAATTTCAGCCTTAAACGCAAGCCCATTTTAAAATGCTGCGGGTATTCCAGTGATCTGCGGTAGCCTTCATAACTGCATTCACCATTGTTGATTAAAACGTTGGTGACATCGATGGGATCTGGGCTGTTGGAACGAATGGTGATGACATGCGCCACTTGGTTTTGTGCATACCAGTTGCTGGTATCTTCTACATTCATTTCAACACTAAAAGTATTGGGATCAAGGCTGGAGTCGCACCCGTACAGCATCATGCCTGCAGCAGCCGTTACTGCCAGCAGGATCGATTTAAAATATTTATTCATAGCAATCATCCTCAGCAGTAGTTGTAGCTGACGCCGTAATCACCGGTCTCTAAATCAATACTGACCAGATGAATTTCACAATCTGTACCATTATCAAATTTATAAACGTAGTAACGGTTGCCCGCCTGCTCTGACTCTAATGCGCCGTGTTCCTGCAAGCTAAAGCCGCTCACGGGTTTACCCGTATCTTTCGCAGCTTTGGCAAAAACCAGCTGCTGATACTTGTCTATATTTTTTTGCTCAAATTCAGGCAGGTCTGCATAAGGAAGCATGGACAGCAAGGTATCTGCAGCTTTCAAATTTTGATCAAACTCAAAGCTCAGCAATTCAGGTTCATGCTGCGCCGAACTTGAGCCCTTGCTGCCAGCAGTCAATTCCTCTACATCAATGCCATCAACTTCCGCAGCAGGAATGCCTTCCGAAGCAGCAGCTTCTGACGCTGGAATATCACTCGTGCCAGCTGCAGTTTGCACAGGTTTCTGAACGCTGGAATTGGCACTGAAAAAATAGAATCCGGATACGATAATAAGCGTCAAAGCCAGAATAGCTGCCAAACCCAAAATGGTTTTTTGGTTCATCTCAAATCTCCTGTACTTTAGTTCGGTACAGAGACTTGGCCATTATTGGCGTTATAGTGGACAACGCGCGGACAGCCGCCCTGAAAGTTCACCGTGAAATTACGCCAGCCGCGGTTGCCCGGATTGGTTTTATACATGCACTGATACACGCCTCCACCTAAATTTCGAGCCTGCACAAAATAGGATTCACTGGCTTGCGCAAACCAGCCTGCCTGCGCCCATGACGCGCCTGCAAGAAGTGATGAAATCAGGGCAGTTTTTAGGAAAGTTTTTAACATAGTCATTTTCTCTTTTTACAGGCATCACCGGTCTTCAGCAGATCCGGTGTCCCCCATGCAATCTTTGTTGGAATGAATATCTAAGTTTTGAATTTTTTATAGACGATAAAGCGTACAGATCTACTTAGCTCAAAACAGCATTAGAGATTCATCTTCATATCGGTAATATGTATTTGAAAAAGTTTTATTCTTAAAAAGCTATAAACACAGCTATGCACAGCACGCGGGCCTAATGACCCATCGGCACAAATACTGAAAAAGAGAAAAATAAGGGATGATATTGATGTAAGCGCATGGCGTACTCCTTTGTTTTAAAAGAATTCTGCCAATTCACTGCTAATATGATGGTGGCAGAACGAAGAAGGGTTAGCAGACTGGTAACAAAGAAACCAGCACGCGCAAGCGCGTCCCCCCTCCGCCCTACCGCAAAGAAAGGGGGACGAACGGGTCCACAACATGCAAAATCAGATTTCGCATATTGTCTTTGTTAATGGGTCTGCTAAAACCCGCTGACGATGTAGGTCAGCAGGCTAAGGATAATCTGCACGGTGTAGAGCGTCAAGCAAGTGCTGGAATGCAATATGAATTTTCAGCGCCGTACTGGGGCTCCATCAAACCATTTAAATCCTTTCGGGTAGATGCAGATTCTACTCGGAAGCCCAAACTGACCCGTTTGATTCTCCGGCATGCTATTTAATGCACCCAAAGGACAGCCCGCTTCTTCTTGCATGATCCGGTCAATCCGCAGCGCGTTTTGTGCATCAGCATCGGAAAGCTGATGATGCATTTCTGGATAAACGCATGTGCCCAAATATCCAGTCGCTCTCATCCAGTGCTCTCTGATCTCATTGCAATATCCCAAAGGGTCAGAATAGAGTGATCGGTTAAAGCTCAGATAAAAGTGAATCACATAGCGCTGCTGAACATCATCACGCACAATCCGATAAAAACGATAGACCACCTGCGTTCGATACCAAAATACTGTGGGTAAACTATTTTGGAAATTTGATAAAAATCGCTCTAACTGTCGCAAATCGATAATTTCATTTCCACCGTCATTTAGACTTAGTTCCAGTTTTAAATCCGCTGCATCAGGATAGATCTGGCTTGTATTACGGTAGGATTCTCTCAACTTTTCAGTCCGCTTCTCGTAGCGCTCAGCGCGCACAATAGACACAATCCAAGACACTGATTTTTAATAAATTTCATCAATTCTTGTTCTACATTTACCGTAAAAACTACCGCAAAATAGATCTGTACAATACCCGAAAATTTCTTAGATTCAGTGATTGAAAGGGATGATCCTTACGTATATCAGCAAACAATATATCAGATTCCCTGAATAACTAATTAAGTATAAAAATTATCACGTCAAATTTATTTGTTATAAAATATACAAAATTTGTAGAGTTTATAACATGAATATAAGCATCCTCATTTCTAGCCTTTCCACACAAAACTCTTCTGCTCGAATGAGAATTTGGCGTTCCATCAAAAGCTGTGGCGCAGCAACTCTGCGTGATGGTGTCTATGTGCTACCTAATGAACAAAAGCAGCGCTTTGACCCCATTATTGACGAGCATCAAAGTGCCGATGGCATTGCCTATCTATTCGATTCCGTTAGCAACAATAATTTAGACTTAATTCAACTATTTAATAGAAAAAGTGAATACTCTGAATTTTTGCTACAACTGAATGAAATAGAGAGTTCACTGAATGTTGAGCAAAAAAATGAACATTTAAAAAGCATTAGAAAATTAAGAAAGCAACTTTCATCTCTCATCGATATTGATTTCTTTCCTAATGAATTACAAAACACAGCCTTAAACGCGATATCAAAACTCGAACTTAAAATTCATCACCTAGGGGAATCAAATGAGCCCTCTTCTATAAATAGTGATCTACCTTCTCTTAATCTTCATGACTTCCAATCTAAAACTTGGGCTACGCGAAAACGACCTTGGGTGGATCGTTTAGCTTGTACGTGGCTCATTCAAAAATTTATTGATAAAGACCCTACTTTTATTTGGCTACAAGATATTAAAGATTGTCCAGCAGATGCTTATGGTTTTGATTTTGACGGTGCAACGTTTACCCATGTTGGTGAGCTTATTTCATTCGAAGTACTTTTACACAGCTTTAGTTTAGCCGATAAATCACTTCTGAAAATCGCTGAAATTGTGCATTACCTAGATATTGGAGGAAATGAGCCACCTGAAGCACTTGGGTTAGAAAAAATATTACAAGGACTTAGAACCAGTATTCATGCTGATCAACAGTTAGTGGAATTATCCAATCACATTTTTGATGGTCTATATACGAATTTTAAAGGTGAGAATACATGAGTCAATTACAAGAAAACGATTTCGAGCCCAATCCAGAGATCAGCTTTAAAGAAGCAATACTATTTTGGCTTAAACTCGGATTTATCAGTTTTGGCGGGCCTGCAGGCCAAATTTCTGTCATGCACCAAGAATTGGTAGAACAAAAAAAATGGATCTCTGAAAAGCGATTTATGCATGCACTCAATTACTGCATGCTGCTTCCGGGTCCTGAAGCACAACAATTAGCAACCTATATTGGCTGGTTGATGCACAAAACCAAGGGTGGCTTAATTGCTGGGCTATTTTTCATTTTACCTTCCCTTTTTATTCTCATCGGTCTTTCATGGGTCTATGCAAAATTTGGAAATGTACCTGTCATTGCAGGGCTTTTTTATGGCATTAAACCTGCTGTCACCGCTATCGTCTTTCATGCAACCTATCGTATTGGCAGTAAGTCACTGAAGAATAAATATATGTATGCTATTGCATGTGCCGCATTTATTCTCATTTTTGCCTTTAATGTTCCGTTCCCCCTTATTGTGCTGCTGGCTGCTTTAAGTGGTTATCTCTTAAGTAAATTTGACCCAAAATTATTCACTAGCAATGTTCACGCATCAAGTCTCAAAGACTACGGGAAAGCAATTATTGATGATGATACGCCCACACCTGAACATGCCATTTTCAAATGGTCTCGCTTGATTAAATTGCTGGTTGTTGCAATTATTTTGTGGTGTCTCCCTATAGCATTACTGACAGTAGCTTATGGCTGGTCTCACGCTTATACACAAATGGCTTGGTTTTTCACTAAAGCAGCCTTAATGACATTTGGTGGAGCTTATGCGGTTTTACCTTATGTATATCAAGGTGCTGTTAACTTCTATGAGTGGCTTAAACCAACCCAAATGATCGATGGTTTAGCGTTGGGTGAAAGCACACCCGGCCCACTCATTATGGTCGTTGCTTTCGTTGGGTTTATGGGCGGGTACAACCTTGACCTATTAGGGCCTGAACATAAGTTTTTAGCTGGTGCTTTTGGAGCAACAATTGTTACTTGGTTCACCTTCCTATTTTCGTTTGTGTTTATTCTCGGTGGAGCACCCGTAATCGAATCCACTCACAATCAAATCAAATTTACTGCACCACTGACAGCAATTACCGCAGCCGTTGTCGGCGTAATTCTTAATTTGGCCCTCTTCTTTGCTTACCATGTACTATGGCCAAAAGGGTTTGAGGGGCAATTTGACTACATAGCTGCAGTAATAACCATACTCGCTTGTATTGCTCTCTTTAAATTCAATCAAAGTGTATTAAGAGTCATCGGTGCTGCTGCAATTTTAGGGCTTATCATTAAACTAAGCATATAAAAAAAGAGCAGCTCAAATGAGCTGCTCCTTTTTATCTATTTTTATACTGCAGCTTGGAGTCTAGAACTTGTATTAATTTCTACTGAAACGTGCACAATTTCCTCATGAATAGATAAGGCTTTTCTGACTTCATCTGCCGTGATATTTAAACTGCTTACATCTAGTGACAAGATACAAGAAAACTTACCTTTACCTACCTTCCATACATGAATATCAGTAATTACGATTCGGCTATCTAAGTCATCAATGACTTCCTGAATTTCTTGAACAACTGGATGTTCCATTTCAGCATCCAGTAAAGTTTTGCCTGTCTCGCGAATAAGCCCCCAAGACCAATGTGCGACTAGAAATGCACCTACAATACCCAAAACTGCATCTAAGAAATCCCAGCCAAAAAATTTACCTGCAAATAATGCAATGATCGCTAATACAGAAGTCACAGCATCTGCAACGACATGTAAGAAAGCCGCTTTCTGGTTTAAATCATGTTCATGATGCCCATCTTCATCATGGTGATGGTGTCCATGATCATGATGGTGATCATGTTCGTGGTGATGATGGTGATGATGGTGATGATGCCCACTATCGTGTAGTAACCAAGCACAAATAAAGTTCACAGCAAGACCAATCACTGCAATTGATATTGCTTCGTTATAGTGAATATTGACGGGATTAAATAGGCGCTCCACCGATTGTATTCCCATAAACAATGCCACAACCATGAGTAAGATCGCACTAGAGTATCCAGCTAAAATTTCTATCTTCCATGTACCAAAACAGAATCGCTGATCTTGTGAATATTTACGTGCCATTCGGTATGCGAAATATGCTAAGCCCAATGCCAGCATATGTGAACTCATGTGCCAGCCATCTGCAAGTAAAGCCATCGAATTAAAGAACCAACCTCCAAAAATTTCAAAGACCATCATGACGCCCGTCAGGATTGTCGCAATTAAAATTTTCTTCTGCGCTAGCGGATTTCCTTCATCGAATTGATGCGTATGGTTGCTTTTAACATTACTTAGATATTGCATTTTTTTATGCCATCAATAATACTCCCCTACAGTATATTTAGTTTGGACAGAAATGCTATGTCTCATTTGCATCAAGACAAAAAAATTTTAAATCGGGTTAAGCGTATTCAAGGACAAATCAACGCCGTTGAGCAGAGTTTGGCCGACCCTAACAAATCATGCATAGAAGTACTGCAACAGGTCGCTGCAGTCCGTGGTGCTGTGAATGGATTAATGAATCAATTGATTGAAGCACATCTAAAAGAGCATGTAATCAAAGATAAAGATGCGATTAATAAAGAAGAGTTAAAAGAGTTTTTAGCATTACTCAGCCGCTATCAATAAAATGACATGATAAAAAATCTCTTTTCAATTTTTATAGACTTGATATGATGAGTACATCTTTATTGCTTAATAGTTTATATGCGACCCCGAATACGTAAGTTTTTAACTTCTCTTTATTCAACTCCAGATTCAAAAGCGCTCGAAATAAAGTTCAATTTAAGTCATCACTGTGACTTTGAACTTTTTAAAAGGTTTAAAAAAACCAACTGCCAAAGCATAAAAAATGCGATTCACAGTATCCTTTATGAGCGAGGCTATACAACTGCCGAAATCTCCGTATTAACAAACTAATTTTTAAAGTTAGCCTCATACTTTGTATGGGGCTTTTGCATTAATGATTACATTACTATTTTATTTCAACTCATAAAAAAGAGGTCTTTTGACCTCTTGTAGACTTTAATGACAGTGGTAATCACCTGTTTTGCTGTTAGTATGGCAACCTTGTTTATTTGTACCACCCGAATGCGCATTTGTATAAGTTACAAACATTCCCAGCACACAAACTAAAACTATTTTTTTCATTTTTGTATCTTCCCCGAGTTGAATAAAACTTTTAGATTATAGAATAACCAAGTTCCTTTTTTTTATTAGAATATATTTCAAGCAACCTCTAAATAGATCATGTAAACAACGATATATCTTAAAAATTTAGCCGTGAAAACCAAAATTATAAATGTAGTAAATTTTTCCTTTAAAACTCCACTGACTAACGTAATTGGATCACCAATCACAGGCACCCAACTGAGTAATAACATGGGTGAACCATACTTTGCATATAAGATTTGAGCCTTTAATAAATGCTTCTCTGATACTGGAAACCAACGCTTGTCTTTATAGACTTCTAGCTTGATACCCAACCACCAGTTCACACAAGAACCAAGTACATTCCCAACTGTTGCTACAAGTATGAGCAACAGCTCAGAATGCCGACCTAACAGAAAAAAGCCTGTTAACACTGTCTCAGATTGCAGGGGCAATAGTGTTGCTGCACCAAAGGCACTTAAAAATAATAAAACATAGGCCATCATTTATTTCGGCCATCTTTGATGGTTTTCATCTATCACATAGTCATGTGAATGCTTTCCATCATGGTTGTGACTGAGTAGATGTTCATGATCCACAGGTAAATCATCATGTGAATGTACGATTACGGATTCATCTTGTTTTGGCCAAATCATAAAGGCAATACTCATTGCTACTAGAGCAATGACCGCCATAGGCACAAATGTAAAGAGTGTTCCAAAATTGGTACTCAGCCAACCCACTAAAGGGTAAGCTATCAACCAGCATGCGTGTGAAAAAGCGAACTGCGCGGCAAATAATGAAGTTCTATTTTCACTAGATGCAGATTTACGAATTAACCGACCTGTAGGTGTTTGAGATACTGAGTAACCTATTCCCAAGACAAACCATAAAACTAATAGTCCGTTGTATGAGTTAATAAAAAACCCACTGAATAAGCCAACGACTAATACAGCTGTGCCGCTCAGCATCACAGCTCGATCGTTAAATTTATCCAGAACATTAGGCAATATAAATGCCGAGAGCATAGACCCTAAGCCAAACAAGCCAAAGGCCCAAGTGGAGGCATGTTCATTTAGCTTAAAGGTTGATTGAACGAGTACAACCGTATTTACAATCACTACAGCACTGGCTGACGCAATCGCAAGGTTTAACGCTAGGAGTGCCTTTAAACGCGGAGTATTAAAATAAATTTTTGTCCCCTGCTTTATTCTGTAATACACCCCTTTAAATACAGGTACTTTAGCAGCAGGCAATTTTGCACTGACAACAAAAAGTGCTGAACCAATAAAGCCAATGACTGTGCCTAAAAATAGATTGTGATAGCTTATAAATCCAAGTAAAAATCCTGCCAACATTGGGCTAATAATATTCTCTAAATCATAAGCCAAACGAGAAAGAGACAAGGCATTGGTATAATCTTTTTCTTCAGGCAATACATCAGGAATCATGGCCTGAAAAGTAGGTGTGAATGCAGCTGATGCAGATTGCAGAATAAAAATTAGAATATAGATTTGCCAAATTTGGGTCACAAAAGGCAGGCATAAAGCAGTTAAAGCACGGATGATATCCAACCCCACTAAAACTTTTTTACGTGGCAGCCTTTCTGCAAATGCTGAAGCAATAGGTGCTACCCCAATATAAGCAATCATCTTTATCGCCAATGCTATGCCTAAGACCTGAGCAGCCTCCCCTTTAGCAATATCATACGCCTGTAAAGCCAAAGCAATCGTAATCAGCCCAGTTCCAATAAGCGCAATGACTTGAGCTAAGAACAAATGCCTATACGTTGTATTTTTTAAAACTTCTAGCATTTTTGGGCCCCCTTTTAGAACCTATTTTTTATTTCAAAAATCAATGCCAATTAAAATCTCCTTGGATTTTATTCCAAGGAGATTTTTTTAAAGCTTAAAAGACTTTCTTCATATCACTGAATTGGCCTTCAACTTCCAATGTCACTGAAACAGGACTTTCAGTTCTATTACGCCAGAACCAGCCGTGTTTACCATCAAAAGCTGCTGTTAATGTACCTGTTTGCTGAGTTTCATTACGTCCTTTGCCATAACCATGGTAAAAGCCCTTAGGAGCGCTCACTGGATCACCATGCGTGTCATAATTTAGACCACCGCCTGATGTTGTCCATTTAAAATTCACGCTAGCACTTTCCGGCATCGCCAACTTAATTTCAGTGGCTTGTCCGGGCTTCAACTCAACTGTCATCTGTTGCTTTTGAATTGCAGGCATTAGCATTTTTTCTGCTTCACCAATTGGCATAGATGATTGAATATTAGGGTCACTTGCAGCTTCACTCGATATCGTGTTTGAAACTGCCTCTCCCATACCATTTTCAGACTCTTGAGCCAAAGATTGCTTAATTTCACCCATCGTTGTTAAGCCTAGAACTTTACCAACCCCAGTAGGATCAATATTGTATTCAGCTGGCATAACAACTGTAACTAAGACAACTGCAGCACTCACTGCAGCGATAATGGTTGATTTAACAAGTTTCTTTGCAGAAGGTAATTCAACATCTTGTGGAATTTGAGCGTTGTACATATTTGAAAATCCTTATTGAGTAACGAAGCCAGTAAGCTGAAAGCCCACAAGTAAAAAGCCAAGGAACATTAAAAAAACGTTGCTTTGATAAGCTGTTTTGAAGAAATACGGCGTTTTTCGCCACATTGTCATCAACAGCAAAATCATCGCTAAAGCCATAAATTGACCAAACTCTACCCCGACATTAAATGCAATGAGGTTTGCCAATAGACCATCTGCCGAAACTTCATACTCTTGAATTTTTACCGCTAAACCGAAGCCATGAATCAGACCAAAAATTAACGTCGCTGCTTTAGTGTTGGGCTGGAAACCAAACCAACGCTGATATGCACCTAAATTATCCAAAGCTTTATAAACAATAGAAAAACCAATAATTGCATCAATAATGTATGCATTCATGGAAATGTTGTAATACACCCCAATCAGCATTGTCACAGAGTGACCAATCGCAAAAAGGCTGACATATAAGCCAATATCTTTCATGCGATATAAGAAAAAGATAATCCCGACGAGGAACAGCAAATGGTCATAACCTGTAACCATGTGCTTTGCACCAAGGTAAATAAAGGGAATGATGTGTACCCCATAAATTTCTTGAATATAGCCTTTGTCACCTTCTGCCACGCCATGGGCAAAAAGTGCAGGACTCATCAAAACAGCACTTAAAGTAATCAATAACTTTAAAAATGCCTTGAGTCTCACCCATTGTGGAAAAATAAATTGCATGTAAATCAAACTCCAAAGTTAACTAAAAAGAAAAGTTTCTAGCGATGTTTTGGGAGGTTTGAAAATACGACTGATCATGAGATAGAGATAATTTTTCACTCTATCCAGGATCAAAATAAAGGCTAAAGTAAATAACAAAGTCATCGATTGACCAGACTGATATTCACCAAAATGCTCATGAAAATTATCATGATGAATATGGTTTTGCTTTTGATGCACATCATGAAAATGTACACTTTCAAACTCATAAACCGCATGTTCTTGGTATGCAGTCTCTGCATTGTGCGTATTAAAATGCAGGCATAGTGCAAGACTGATGATGCAGACGAACCACATCATCAAATTTCTAAACTTTCTATCTCTCACTATGCCTATCATTGTTTCACCTAGGCTTCTTGCTGCTCAGAAAAATCATCTGATTGCTTTTTACGTCCTTGGTTAAACCAAACGTATAGCGTAGGCAAAATAATCAACGTCAATAAGGTCGAAGATAAGATTCCGCCAATCACAACAGTCGCAATTGGTCGTTGCACTTCAGAGCCAATCCCAACATTCAATGCCATAGGGATGAAACCTAAAGATGCCACTAAAGCCGTAATTAATACTGGGCGAAGTCGTTCCAATGCACCGTGTCTAACAGCTTCGAGTAGTCCTTCACCTTGATCTCTAAATCTCTGGATTGCAGACACTAGAACTAAGCCATTCAGTACAGCTACACCCGACAGTGCAATAAAACCAACGGCTGCAGAGATAGAGAATGGGATATCACGTAAGGCTAAGGCAATCACACCGCCCGTTAAGGCAAATGGCACACCCGTAAAGACCAGCACGCTATTTCTGACATTTCCTAATGCCATATAGATCATGGCAAAAATTAAGATCAAAGCGAGAGGTACAACAATCATTAGACGATTTGAAGCTGATTCCATTTGTTCAAATGTACCGCCCCATGTCAGCCAATAGCCTTCAGGTAATTTAAAGTCAGCATTCAACTTAGTCTGTGCTTCTTCGATATAGCTACCAATATCTGTACCACGGACGTTCGCTGTAATCACAATTCGGCGTTTACCGTTTTCACGTGAAATTTGGTTTGGACCCTGAACATTTTTCAATTCGATCAGTTCAGATAAAAGTACGCTTGAACCATCAGGCAAATTCACTGGAACTTGATAAAGCTTTTCTAAATCCGTAACAGAGTTTTGGTCCATTCGAACCACAATATCGAACTTACGATCTCCCTCAAAAACCTTACCTGCTGTTTGCCCCGTAATCAGACTGGATACTTGCTTTTGTACATCTTCAGCATCAAGACCGTAGTTGGCGATCATGTCTTTTTTAAGTTCAACAGAGACCATTGGAAGCCCACTCATCTGTTCAACTTTTAAGTCGGCTGTTCCATTCACACCTTCTAAAATTTTCGCTGCAGCATTTGCAGATTCAAGCAACTGATCTAAATCATCACCATAAATCTTCACTGCAACATCTGTACGGACACCTGAAATCAGTTCGTTAAAACGCATTTGAATCGGCTGAGTGAACTCATAGTTGTTGCCATAAACGCCTTTTGCCACACGTTCAATATCGGCAACGATAGCTGATTTTTCCTTGTCAGGATTCGGCCATTCGCTACGTGGTTTCAATATCACAAAATTATCAGCGACGTTTGGTGGAACTGGGTCAGTCGCAATTTCAGCTGTCCCCACTTTGGCAAACATGGTTTTCACTTCAGGAATTTTGACGATTTCTTTTTCAAGCGCATACTGCATTTCAACAGCTTGAGTTAAAGAAGTTCCAGGAATTCGAAGTGCATGTAATGCCACATCACCTTCATCTAATGAGGGAATAAATTCGGAACCTAAACGAGTTGAAAGACTCGCACTGAATACAAAGAAAATTGCTACGAACGCGATCAGCTTATAACGATGACTCAAAGACCAATCTAAAATTGGGCTATAAACTTTCTTAATGAAATGAACAATCTTCGATTCCTCTTCCTTAATTTCGCCTGTCGTGACCAAAGCCACCATTGCAGGAACAAAAGTAATCGAAAGAACCATTGCAGCCACGAGAGCCATAACAACTGTAGCTGCCATCGGTGTAAACATCTTGCCTTCAACACCAGTAAGCGTCATGACAGGCAGATACACTAAGATAATGATCAATTGACCATAAAGAATCGCTTTTCGAGATTCTCTAGTTGCTTCAAATACGGTAATAAAACGTTCTTTACGCGTCAGAATCCGACCCAACTCTTTTTGCTTCATCGCTAATTTTGCAAGTGAAGCTTCAACAATAACGACAGCACCATCGACAATGATCCCGAAATCTAGCGCCCCTAAACTCATTAAGTTTGCACTTATTCGTTGATTCACCATGCCAGTAATGGTCATGAGCATAGATAAAGGAATCACCATCGCAGTGATGAGCGCTGCACGGAAATGTCCAAGGAATAAGAAGAGAACAACAATAACGAGGATTGCACCTTCAAGAAGGTTTTTCTTTACTGTGTCTATCGTTGCATCAACCAAAGTTGTACGGTTATAAACGGCTTTCGCCTCAACACCGTCTGGCAATGACTCTTGGACTTTTTGTAACTTTTGATCTACTGCGTGAGCAACATTTCGCGAGTTTTCACCAATCAGCATAAATGCAGTACCTAGGACAATTTCTTGCCCATCTTTAGTTGCTGCACCTGTACGTAGCTCGTGACCAATTGATATTTTTGCCACATCCTTCAATCGAAGAATGTAACCGCTACTTGCCGTAATCGGGATATTTTGAATTTGCTCAATTGAGTTAATTTGAGAATCCGAGCGAATCAAATACTGCTCACCATTCTTCTCAATATAACCAGACCCTTTGTTCATGCTATTTTTAGAAATAGCATCCAAGATATCCTGCTGATCTAAGCCAATGCTGCGTAAATATGCATAATCCGGCTGTACCACGAATTGTTTTAAATAACCGCCAATGGTATTGATTTCATTCACACCTTCAACATTTCGAAGCTGTGGTTTAATCACCCAATCTTGCAAGGTTCTTAATTCAGTCGGTGATAATGGGTTTGGATTATCTTTTGCGTTCTCAACGGTGTACATAAAGATTTCGCCAAGCCCTGTTGAAACAGGTCCCATTGAAGTCGATATGCCACCCGGAAGTGTTGATGTGACTCCTTGCAACTTTTCATTCACAAGTTGTCGAGCAAAATAGATATCCGTGCCTTCCTTGAAAATCGCCGTAACCTGAGATAAACCATATCTCGATACAGAACGTGTGTATTCCAGATTAGGAATACCAGCCAAAGCCGTTTCAATTGGATAGGTCACTTGTGACTCCATCTCCATTGGAGATAAGCCTTGCGCTTCACTATTGATTTGGACTTGTACATTGGTAATGTCAGGTACAGCATCAATCGGCAGTTTAAAATAGTTATAAACGCCAAATGCACCGATAAACAGAAAGACAATCAGTACAAGCCATCGATTCTTGATCGAGAGCTTAACAATTTGATCAAACATAGTCGCTACCCCTTAGTGATCATGAGTAGCGCCAGATTTACCCAGCTCTGCTTTTAATAAATAGGAATTGCCTGCTGCATACACCTGACCTGCTTTAAGACCAGATTTCACCTCAACAAAACCGTTATATTTATCGCCTAGTTCTAAAGGACGTGCTTCAAAGTCATTTCCTACACGGATAAATACCACATCCCAATCACGGAAGTTTTGTAATGCATCTTCACGCACAACCATGGCTTTCGTGCTTTGATTTTCAAATATTTGTGCGGTAACAAGCTGACCAGAACGCCATTTAAATTGGTTCGCAATTTCAATAAAGACTTGAGCAGTACGTGTTTTCGGATCAATCACATCACTAATGTATTTAATCTTACCCAGTGCTTCCTCCGTACTTTCCTGTACTTGAGGTTTAACGGTTACTTTTGCATTTGGATTAATTGCATTCAGCTTATCAGCCGGCACATTGACCACTGCAAGCAACTGTGAAGTATTGGCAATTTTAAAGAGTGGTGAAGCTGGTGTTACATTTGAACCAACCGCAGCAAGCACTTGTAAAACTGTGCCCGACATTGCTGCTCTTACCTCAATCGTTCCATTACCTGAACCACCGTAAGAGCTGATTAAGCTATTCAGCTCATTAGCACGAGTCTGTGCATCATCGTATTCACGTTTTGCATTGATATAGTCAATTTCAGGCGATACACGTTTTTGAAATAATGCGCGTTCCTGTTCCATTTTTTTGCGAGAAAACTGCAAATTATCCAAAGCAATAGATCGCTCAGCATTTAAACGGATCAGATCTTGGCTTTGAACAGTCGCTAACAGATCACCTTGGCTGACTTTATCACCAATCGTTCGATAAGTTTTGATTAGTGTTCCGCTTGCTTTAGGTGTAATAAAACTTTCAAAATTATCGGGAAATTTAAGCTCGCCTTTGAGCTCAAGCGCATTCTCAAAAGTCATAGGTTCAACTTTAAGAAGTTCTAAACCGCTGCTTTTGATACTGCTATCCAGCATCGTTACACGGCCTTCTTTGGTATCCCATTTCCAGCTGTGTTTCTTGCCTTGATAATCAACATTTATCACCATCAAGAACGAATGCGGTTCATAAACAATTTCATCGCCAATCAAGTAATCACTTTCAGGTTTGAAGCGAATGGTTTGCTCAGCATCTAAACGCTTAATAAAAATATTCGCGTTAATCTCACTCGGCTTTAAAGGCTGATCTTTGTAGTAGCCATAGACACGTAAATGCGGCTCTACACCTTCTTCAAAAATTTTTACCTCTGCCGAAAAGTCTCCATCACGATATAAGCGACCACCATGTGGACCTTTTTCATCACCTGCGACAGCAGCTTTTTCTTCGATAGCTTCACCATGTGCTGAAGACGTCTGTGATTTGTTTCCTGTTTTATACCAAGCCAGAGCACACAACATGACAAGTAAAGCTATAACGCCTGTAGCAATTACTGTATTCTTTGGTTTATTCATATTCTCTGCCCTTATTCTTGATCTAAATTCGTTACATAATTTCGTTCAACTTCTGCAATCTGATTTTGCAAAGCCAACCACAGATCAAATCGAGCGAGATGTTTGTCTAACCAAACTTGTTTAATGCTATTAAATTCCAATAATGAAATTTTTCCTGCCTGATAACCCATTTCTGCAATGCGTAAACTTTCTTTTGTTGCAGGTAAAACAGATTGGTCATATTGCTTGATTGCATCAATCAAACTGGATACCTCAATAGATTTGTTATCCAATTCAATCTTTGAATTTCGATTGATTAATTCTGAACGAGTTTCAGCATTGGTTTGCTGTGCTTGAGCGAGTGCAATATTTCCACTGTTGCGATTGAATATCGAAAGCGGAATAGAAGTGGAAACCAAAAAAACTTTGTCATCTGTTTCTTGATAATTACGTACACCAACGCCAAGCGTGATATCAGGAACCGCTTCTTTTCTTGCTAATTCAAATTGAGTTTTTGCCTGCTGCTTTTTTAGTAAAGCCTGCTTTTCAGATAAGCTAACCTTGTCAGTGAAGTTAATCGTTAAAGGAACATCTATAGCATTGGCTGGCAAATCAAAAGCAAATTTTGAACAGAGATTTTTCTGAAACTGAACCTTTTTCAGCTCATTTTGATAACGTAACTTGGACTCAGCAGATAAAGCTGAATTAAGCTGAACATCAGATGGAATCACACGTCCATACTTTAGCTTTTCATTTAGAACTGTTGCTTGTCTTGCACTCAGCTTGCTCTCTGCAGCATAAATTTCTGCTCGCTGAGCAGCTGCATACCAATTAGACATACAGATTCGAAAATCAGCTTTTAACTCTGCTTGTCGTTGAGTAATCTCAAATTGGTTATTATTTCCTTGCAAACCTGCCAATTGCTTACGCAAAGCGAGTTTATTATTCAACGGAATTTCTTGGGACAAACCCATGAATGCAGTTGGGCCATCCAAATCTTTCAGCTTAGAATTACCCAAATTATCCAATTCGACATTGAAAGTTGGATTGTTCATCCGACCAGCATATTTTTGATTTACATCATAAGCTTGCTGAGATTGCTGCAAACTTTTTAGAACTGAATCATTTGCAATAGCTTGCTGCTGTAACTGTGCATAATTTGTTCCTGCTAATAACTGAGGAGCAATGATGACTAAGCCACAGGCGAAAATTACCTGACTTTTTTTAGACATGACTATACCTATACAAAAAATGAAAAATATTTTTGTATAGTTAAATCAATCCCTTAGAACAATGAGAGTTTTGGTAAATGCGTAGGTATTACAAAGAAAGGGAATCCTTTTCCTAAGCTTAAAAGAACGAATTGGGCGTTCAAATAAACCTAAAAATAAGAGGATTAAAGGTAAAGCAAAACTAAGGAAAAAGACTGGATCAATTGAGAAATGATCATCAGCTTGAATTGGTTTTACTGAATGATGAAATGCGGGTTCATCATAACTTGTCCAGTTATGATTTTTTTTATCTTGATCTGCTGTATTCAGAACTTCATCATGATGAACTAATGACCATTGGCTAGAATCTTCTGTTTCTACAGAAATACTCAGTTCATGATGATGATCTAGATTTTTTGCTATTACAGGCGCCCACGTATAAATCCCCGTCGTTGTTATAGCAAACAAAAACAGGACTGATACGAGAATAAGCTTAAAAAACTTATTAGCCAACATAGCAAGTCAGATCAAAATGAAACGTGAAAAGAATACTGAATAGCTTCTAGGAAGTAAATCCTATATGAAAATATATCTCAAATTTACAAGCTATCTCTTTATCAATGGATAGCTTATGGGAAATGAAGCTTTATTTAGTTATTTTCTGGAACTGTACTAAAAGGATTTAAGCTGTACCTAGTTTGAGCTAGTACAAAGTAAGCTTACTTATCTTAGAGGTGGTGGCAATTGAACTCATCCAAAATCTCCAATGAAATCTAGTCATTAAATGTGTGATTCATAGACATCATTTCAATATAATTGGTGTCTATGAACAGAGAAATTCAACAAAGACTCGTATGGGTTAAATTATTTGAAGAGACCAATGATGCTGGCCTAGTCTGTCGGAGATGTGGCATTTCTAGACCAACATTACGCAAGTGGTGGAAACGATATTCTGAGCAAGGTATTGATGGATTAAGTAGTCAGAGTAAACGCCCATTAAAATCTCCAAATACTAAAATCAATGCTGAGCTAGAGGCCTTAATATTGGAAATGCGCTCGGCTAAAATCTGGGTGCTCGACGTTTGCAAACAGAATTGATGAGAAGGATAATCTGCGCAATGTAGAGCATCAAGCAAGTGCAGGACTCTGATATAAATTTTCAGCGTCGTACAGGTGCTCCATCAAACCATTTAAAACCTTTGGGGTAGATGCAGATTCTATTCGCAAGTCCATGCCTTCCTGTTTGATTTTCAGGCATGCTATTTAATGCACTCAGCGGACATTGGACGTCTTCTTGAATAATTCGATCAATCCGAAACATCTGTTCAGCATCAACCACACTATTTTGATCTGTCAGACTAAGGCAACTGCAGGTACCCATATAATTCGTGACCTGGGCCCAGCAACGCTCTATGACACTGCAATAAAATAATGGATCAGCATAGAGTGATCGGTTAAAGCTCAGATAAAAGTGGATCACATACCGCTGCTGAACATCATCCCGTACAATTTGATAAAAGCGGTAAATGGCTTGTGTTCTATACCAATACTCAGCTGCTAGACTTTTTTGGAAATTTGATAAAAATCGCTCTAACTGTCGCAAATCGATAATTTCATTTCCACCGTCATTTAGACTTAGTTCCAGTTTTAAATCCGCTGCATCAGGATAGATCTGGCTTGTATTACGGTAGGATTCTCTCAACTTTTCAATCCGCTTTTCGTAGCACTCATTCAGCTTATGCATTTCTTCAGTTAAGCTGGTGCTTTCAAACAGCACTCTCAGCCGCTTTACGATCTTATCGATATAAAAACCAGCGCTTCTTTGCGCCGTGACCTCAAAGAACCGAATCTGCTCTTCCTGTAATACACTGCAGTAAGCCTGAAAGAACTTGTCTGCCCAAAAGGAAAAAGACAAATGCTCATGAATGCCAACAGCCATCATCCTGCGCCATGCTGAAAAATAACCAGACAGTTTCCGCTTGAACTCCTGATCTATATTTTTTTGATGAGCATCGTAATCAGTACCTTCTGGAATTGGAGCAAAGCGAATCGTTTGGTAATGCTCTAAAACGTCTTGTTCTAATCGGGGTGCTGTAACAAACTCCAACTCTGAATGGCTCATGTATTGTCCTATGAATCAATTGATTTCATAGAACTGGCATGTTCATAATTTTTTAAACCAAATCTCCTCTTCCAGCTTTGCTAAAGCGGTCTGCGCATCCCATTCTTTGATTCTTCTATTTTCTTCTGTATCAGGTATTGGGCGACCATGATGCTGATAATCCCCCTTATAAAACGTTTTACGCCCTCGTGGTTTAACCAATAACGACTGCTCGTATTTATCAGGGTCACTGAGATAAGCAACTGCACCCAAAGCATTGTTGCCTTGTTCGGGTGTCGTTCGACGAATATCTCCAATACCTAAACGACCTTGCTTCTCGTAGTTCTCTTTATTCGCTGTCGTGTTGATGTTCCGCCCAAAACCCTTATCGAATGTGATTTCCTTCCACTTATCGATCACTCCCTCAGCAATTTTATAATCACTCTTATGCTTCGATCTATTAATCACCAATGTTAAATGAGCATGAAAGCCTTTGGTTATACCCTGCTCCAGTGCGATCGCATAGGTCAAAAGTGCATCAAAATATCCATTCTTATCAGTGATCAAATCACGTAGTTTTCCGATATGCTGATAGAAGTCATTTACAGTAATTTCACTCATGCTGTCCTTGCTATAGCTCAAATCCACTCTGATCACTAGAACCGAATAATACCCCTTAATTGCACCTTCGAACTCCTCAAGTAATGCCACTCGATTCAATTCTTTCCGCCTCGCAAAGCTTTTGATCTCATCACGTATCAGCCCTCGATGCGCATGTAATATCCGTCTTAATGCCTTAATTTCCCCTATTGAAAGCCCTGTCAGATATTCAGCAAAGCTAAGCATGCCACGTTGGCTATTGACGTATTCAGTGACTGCAATAAATGCCCGAATCGATGCTGCATACTCAAGCCCTTCTTGTTTAAACGCTTCAAATGCACACCATAAGCGTTCGAGATTGAAAATGAACGCTTCATTCGGCATATCAAAATTAAGACATACATCCACAAAGGTATGAATGGCATACATCACCCCTGCCTGATGATCTAAATCGGATTGCAACACGTTGAACTTCCTTAACTATGATTAACGTCATAGTTAAGCAATCGACTTATTTTTTTAAATAGTGTTTTTATCTAGAGTAAGAACAAGTCATCCACTATTCGCATATATCGAATAGTGCTCTCATCCTGCATGGCTATACTCAATAGCATCGTCCACATTGGGATATCTATTCAGCTTGTATGACATATCAAACTGTTCTTATAGGTATGAGTAATAGTGATTGTATTGATATATCGAGTATTTATAGTTCTATACGCTACAGTCATTAATCTATTATTAGTATTAATCTATATATTAATAATAGATAAAACCGTCTTAGCGTAAAAGCAATAACCATAGCCCAGCCGATCAGTAGGATTTCTAGACCTTCGGCTAAGCTCGGCTTTTTATATATTTTAGCGTTACGATAGTTAAGTCAGAAAAATGGTTTTTCAAAAAAAACTTAGCGCAAAAAACTATTCGAATAATGACAAACAGTGATGATGCAGCAGTCCGTAATCTTTAAGTTCTGCCAGTGTTGGTGAAGTTTCTGTTATTTGCTGTGTAGGAAAATCAAAGCGAGTTCCATCCTGAAAGGGTTCTTGAAACGCCAATTCACTTAAGAAATACCTGTTAGTTTCCGCATGCTGATCAGGGACAAAGCAACAGCTGTATGTATTCTGTATAAATGACCGAGGTAAAATCCTAAAAGGCGTCACTATTTCAGTTGCATTTACCAACACCCTTTCCAAACTACTTTTAGTTGCACTGAGCTTTTGGTCAATATCAGAATGTTTCCGCATACATTGCTGAAAAAAATAAATTTGGTTATATGCAATTAGATCCATAAGGGCCATTAAAAACTGATGAATTCTGGACTGCTCAGCATTTAACTTGAAGGTGATCATTGATTCAATTTTATCAGACTCATTTTTTAGCGTCATATCCTCTTTGATTGTTTTGATTTGAGTCGCTTGCAATGAATACGGATAGAGAAAGTCTGTGCACCCTAAACGCTCAAAGCTTTCATCATCGATTACTACTGGGTTAGCTTCTTTCAGCATTTTAAAAAGCGATTTATTCTGACTGTATATCTGGCAGCACCACTGTTCAAGCAAGCTTTGAAAAAGACCTAAGCGGTTGTTCATCCCGCTGAGTTTAGTATGCTGGATAGATGCTAAATGACCCAAAACCGCCTCATCCTTCAAAATATTTTCATGCGGCTTTAAATAAAACGTCGCTGATAATGGGTTCTCTGGATGTAACCGCTTTAGCTCGACATAATGATCATATAACTTCATTATTTCCTGCTGTTGTAACACAACATAATTTGCATAACCTACAGCATCACGAGACCGAAGAATAAACGGTTTCATCCAGCACAAAGGATCATGTAACAAATAATAGTTTTTGCAATTCAACACCTTCAAGCCAACATCTGAATCTTCACTTTTAGTGTTTGACAACAAGTCGCTCTTTAGATTTAGCATAGTAAAAATAGAGGCCACTTTCTGAACTTCAAAAACATGCGGCTGGGGGTACTTCAAAATATAAAATTTGCCGTAGATCGCAGCATCCCCCCAAAACCTATGCGAAAGGTTTAAAGCGTATATTGGAGACTCTGTTTGAATAAAACTATTTCGAATTGCGCCATCCGCTTGGCAGCGGATAAATCCGTTTTTTTTAAGCTGCTGTATAGCGCGATAAATAGATTGTTTGCTTAAACCCGTGGCTCGCTCAATTTCAACAATTCCACACCCTATAACAATCCCAAATGAATCTGCACTGTAAAGCAATCGCAATAAAACAAGATAACTTCGATAATCAAGATTGCAATCGGTCTCTATTTTTTTAGGTAAATTGCTGATGCTTATCCCATCACTTTTTATAAATAGAATTGAAATAAAATTTAATAAAGGAAATTTCTTGTACATGCTTTTAGTACTATTTACCATCCAGCTAGCCGGCATTATTAAATCAACACCAATATAATCGAGATTAAGGCGTAAGTGACGAACACGAGCCCTCTTCCCCGTTTCGGGAAAATCTATTTTTAAAATCCCCTGCTGCTCCAACTCATTAAGTACATCACGTAATCTTTTAATCTGTATGCCTGTGACTTTTGCCAATTGGGCAAGCGGCAATGATGTACTCTCTACCCCAAAATTTCTAATAAAAGTGATTAGAGCCCAAACAGCTTTGGCTGAAAGCTCCCCATCTATTCTCTGATAGAAAGCTAAAAACAGGCTCAAGAAATCATGCTCAGAAAGCTTCTCATCCACAATAAAAATCTCCACTTCATCAATCCATACCCCATGCAGAGATATCATACACAAATTAAGATAGGCACAAAATGATAATTAAAAATATAATAATCAACATTTAATATTTAATTAACATTTACTTAATGTTTATTTATTGATATATAAACATTTATTTAATATCTATGAAAAATATAAAATGACACGACCACATTTAACTTTAGAGAAATGGTTATCTACTGAGACAGATCTAAAAAAAATATTCTTAGAGCAGGAAATTTTACTAAGACCAAATGAAATCAATAAGCGAGTTAAATCAGGTGAAAAGGAAATTTTTTATTCTATAAATCACCCACAGATTAAACCCAATGAAAATTCAGCAATATCTCCTCAGCATAACCAATATAATTCGACTGATATAAGCGAACTATTCACCAACCCACTTAAATTTTCAGTTGATAATTTCATTTGTAAAACAAATAATGAACACTTTGAAATTTTAAAAAAGAGATACCGTATATTTAAATATAACTACACAAATAAAAAAGATAAACGTATCAATAAACAAATCACACTGGATCAAAAGACATTAAAAGAACTAGAGAGAATCACAGAGAAGTACAAATTAAAAAGCCTGCAAAACTGCTTAGACTTTTTAATTGATCAACATAATTTTAAATTAACAGAAAAGGATAAAGTAATATCAAAGCTTCAAAAATCACTCATCGAAAACAATGATTCCCAATTAAAACAAGAGCTGAAATTAAAGGATGAAGAAATTAATCAACTTAAAACAGAGCTTGGGCAGCAAAAACATACCATTCAAGAAAACATGCGCTTATCAGCAAAAGAATTTGAGGACTACTTAATACAAACAGCTGTAAGCAAGACTATTGAATTGGAGAAAATTAAGGCTTTTTTGGGTGAAATTTCCGAAGAGGATCAGCAGACAATAAATGAAACTCTTGCACCCGAGGCTCTTAGCCAAATTGAAACCCAATTGAGAAATGAATGTGCTGAACAAAAACAATTTTTAACAATGAAAAATCAACCAAATACCAATATTGCTTTAGGGTTTGATCAACATAATCAATATAGTAATACCGTACAAAATGACGGTGAATTTCAGTCTAAGCCTTGAGCGTATCAATTTACCACCCTGACTAAAAAGTATTAAGTTTCACTGCAACATTGTATTATTTCGCGTATTAAATCAGGACGACGCCTTAAGTGATTTACCAGTACTTCATCACAGTATGCCGTATTAAACGGCAATTGCTTCTGCTGTGGAAAATATCGATCAGGGTATTGTAAAAATTGCTGCCATTTTTTATTTTCGTTTTGTAATTCTCTAATTTGATTTAAATAAGTGCGATCCTGAATTTTAAATGACACATCAAAATCACCATCTTCACAGATTTCTTTCTTTTCATTGTTTTTTTTGGCTTCAGTTAAATCTAAAATTTTCTGTTTATTCGCCTCTAATCTGCTTTGAACCCACTGCAAATCAAACGCTCTAAACTTTATTTGCAGTGTGGGTAAAATCAGCTGTACAGCCTGCGAAGCATTTTTGAATCTGCCATTTTTCTGTGCATAACTAGTTAATTCTGAATAGAATATCTCAAGCTTTTTATGCAACAGCGGCGCATATCGTTTACGTACATTTAAAATTCCATTAATTCTACGCTTTAAACTCGGGTTATAGGTGTAGACTTTCCCACTTTCATCTTCAACCAATTCTATGTATTTATTTAATATTTCTGAATATTTTTCATTAACCTGCTGCTGTCTATAGTCACTAATTCCTGTTGTCACCGTACTCATTTGATCAAGTAAATTCAGTAAATCCTGTACCGTATACATTTCCCCTAAAAACTGCATTTGCTGGCACTCTACCATCAGTTCAACCAACAATTTGCGTTCTGACGCGTCAAACTCAGTCTTTGGGTCAGGATCACTCATTATTTTATGTTCTCTTAAAAAGCGTCCAGCATGATCCAAAAAGCAATTCAGAATTTCGACCTTCAGTTGCTCAAAATCAAAAAGAGTGCAATTTTTCATTTTCAGTTCTAAATAATATTTTTCAGTATCTTATATCAACATTCTAGTAAAATATTATTTTTAATTATTAGGATTACATAAAAATCTATGTAAAAAAAATAGGATGAAGGCATCGAGATGGTTAACCTTCAGTCAAAAGGTATCCCATTTGAATTTAAAACTGTTCTGGTATGGAGTACCTGAATTCATGAGTTGCTTTCAAATTAATACTACTGACCTTCTTTTTATAAAATATCGCTCTATGATTGTCGAACTGATGACAATTGTTGCTGACTATTACCCTCATCTTAGTAAAGCTGAAGCTTTAAGAAAGGCGAATAATCAAGAATTCCCTTTTTCAGTGTTTAAAATAGATCAAAGTAAACGTGCACCTTTTTTGGTGCACATTAAAGATCTCGCAGATATTTTAGATAGTAAGTATTTAGAAGCTTCTAAAGATTATGCTACGTTTCATCGATGAGGCGTAGTACTTCCTCTAACTGCATAACATCCCTTCTCGCCTTCACTGACACATAACGCTGTAAACTGCTCCAAGAATCATGCAGACTTACTTTCTGAATCTCAGGAATAGTAAAGCTCTGTTCAGCTAGTCTAGTACATCCTTCATGTCTCAAATCATGAAAGCGTAGATCATCGATACCCAACATTTTACAAGCCTCTCTAAACTCTTTACCCAAGCTTTTAGGATTCAATGGCAACAGTAAGTTTTCATCATGCCCAAGCATCAACATCCGTTCTCGAACTTCTGACTGCTTTATTCTTTTAATCATTTCCTTACAAGGTTCAAGGACATCAAATGATTTATGATTACCTTTAGAGCCATTTGGATTTTTTAGATCATGTACTTTCCATGTTGAGTGATGTGAATCATAATCTCGAAGAAATAATCGTGTTAACTCAGCTTCACGTCTGCATGAGAAAACAGCAAACCAGATTATTAAATGCATTGGGTATTTAGAACCGTTACGGTTTAGCTTCCATCGCTCTGTGAAATACTTCGTCAATGCAATCAGCTCATCCGTTGAAGGAAGCCGGTCTCTTTTTTGACTGGAAGATATTTGACGTGTTTTTCTTAACTGCGCCGTAGCCTTATCAAAACCGTTTAAATCAATATCCATTTCCCACATAACAGCAGCATGAGAAAGTACACCACGGATATGTAAAAGCTCATGTTGCTGCGTACTAGTCGCAATAGGCTCAAGTTCCAAATGAGGGACTCCCCCCTTCCTTAAAGCAACATGCTCGGCCAAATGTACTGATTTTATTTTTGTGATAATATTGCGCGCGATTGGTAGCTTCTTAATTAAAAGCAGAGAATAGCGTTTCGTCCTTCCGTACTCGCTCCCGACTTCATCCAAATATTTATCTATGGCATCTGATAAGGTCAGATCAATCAGCTTTTCTTTGCCAAGTAAAATATCAGGATTTTCTTGAATTTCGACTTCTCGTTTCTTAACCCAGTTTTCAGCCAACTTCTTTGAGTGAAATGTTTTACTTTCAGAGAATGTAGGAAAGCCCTTTCGATTAATTCGAATCGCAGCACGATAGTTAACTTTACCATCTGCACCTTTCCTTGCTGTAATTGACCCCATAATTTACACCACAACCTGTTTTTTTGATTATGGTGTAAAATTTGGTGTAAATGCAAACCGATTAACCCACCTAAATATAGGTTCAAACAGATTCGCGCAGGTTGCGAAATATAGATTAAAGGTATGATTTTTAATGACTATTAACAAAAACATTGAAAACACTCAATCTCCGCGAATCAGTGTTGCACCGATGATGGATTGGACAACTCGTGACTATCGTTTCTTTGCACGTTTGTTTAACCCCAATATTATCCTCTATACAGAAATGGTCACCACAGGTGCCATCATCTATGGCGGAGCAAATCGTCATTTGGACTATAACCATGAAGAACATCCGATTGTTCTACAGCTCGGTGGTTCAAATCCGAAAGATCTTGCAACTTGTAGCAAAATGGCTCAAGACTGGGGTTATGACGAAATCAATTTAAATGTGGGCTGCCCAAGTGACCGTGTACAAAACAATAAGATTGGTGCCTGCTTAATGGCAGAGCCTGATTTGGTTGCAGAATGTATTGCTGAAATGCGTAATGCAGTTGATATTCCAGTCACAGTAAAACACCGCATCGGTATAGATGACATGCAATCTTATGAAGAGATGCTACATTTTGTCGATACAGTTGCGAAAACTGGATGTGATAATTTTATCGTACATGCCCGTATTGCTCTGCTTCAAGGCTTATCACCAAAAGAAAACCGCGATGTTCCGCCACTACGCTACGAAGATGTGTATCGTTTAAAACAAGAGCGTCCTGAGTTGCTGATCGAGATCAATGGTGGGGTTAAGACTTTTGCTGAAACGCAAGCACATTTAAAGCATGTTGATGGAGTCATGATTGGGCGTGAGGCTTATCACAACCCTTACCTCTTGGCAGAATTAGGTCAACTTTGGAATTTAGATTTACCTGATCGTTTTGAAATTATCGACCAAATGCTGCCTTATATTGCCAAACGTATGCAAGAAGGCGCGCCTCTATCGATTATTACACGCCATATTTTAGGCTTATTCCAAAACCTTCCCGGTGCTCGTAAATGGCGTCAGGCTTTAAGTGGTGGTAATGCCAAAACATTTGCAGATGTTGAAAATGCCATTATCAATATTAAAGAAGCCATGAAGCGTACAGAAGATTATATTCGTGAACAGTCTGTCTGATCACGACTGAAAATTTCTACGATTCAATACAATCTTAACCCACAGCTATCTTTTCAATAAAACGATGGTCTTTAAAGATCATCGTTGAAACTGTTTGATCATGTATTCAGTACATCGCTGAATGACACCATCTGCATTTTTACTCCAGACCATCACAACATCAGACCATGCATTTTCAGCATCCAAAGCAATCAGTCGTACCTGTTTAGGCAGAATATGTCTAAATTCTTCAGGAACAATACAAATTCCAATTTCAGCAGCCACCAATTGTAATTGTGAAACTTTACGGGACTGAACCGCCGCTTTCTTTGGAGAAAAACCAGCACTTAGGCAAAGGTTTGCAACCAAGTAACTTAAACCGCCCCGTTCTGCATGTGGTGTAGAAACAAAATTTTCATGCTTTAACTGTTGGATTTTAATACTGCGTTCTGAAACTAAAATATGATTTTGATGAAGTGCAACGTATAAGGGCTCAGGGTAGAGCGTGGTTGCATATAACTCATCTAAGCGATTTAAGACAGGTGGGCGAATAAAACCAACATCAATATTTCCTTTCATCAGTGCAAGAATTTGGTCTTCAGATGACAAGGTGTTGATCTCGAAATTAACATTGAGATACTTTGAGGTTTGATCAAATACTTTAACTTTTTCTAAGCTCATGGTAATAGTGCTTGAGTGTGCAATTTTGATGAGCCGATTTTGTCCATCTGCAATATCTTTAGCATTTTCAATAATATGATCTAAGTTAAGCAAATTATTTTTAATTTGAGCATAAAAGAACTGCCCTGCTTGAGTGAGTTTTATTTTTTTATCACTGCGGTCAAAAATTTCAAATCCTACTTCATCCTCTAAAAGCTTGATCTGACGACTTAAAGCAGATTGAGCAATAAACAGCTTTTCAGAAGCTGCAATAAAACCACCTTCCTCCACAATTCTAATCAAATAATTAAATTGTTTGAATGTCGCCATATTCATCTCAAAATTAGATCAATCCTGCTTTTTTCTATATTAGATTAGATTGTTTAATTTCACTAGACTTTACTTAAAGCGACTTAGATCAGAGAGAAATAGCATGAGTATATCCAAACAATTACTGGTTTTTATTTGTATAATTTGCGCTGTTGTTTTACTCAATCTTTATGATGGTTTTATCGCAAAACAAACAGGTAAATCGCCCCGACAGCATGAGTTTATTTATTTACAGGACTGATTCAGCGGAACAGATAAATTATGTTTTTTACAAACGCGTGCAAGATTTCACTAAAGCATACTTTTTTATATTGGTGATGCATGTTGTGGTTCTTTTTTTAAAATCATATTGGTAAGTAATATACTTGCCAGCAAGATCATCACTCACAAAGGCGTCTTTTCGAAAATGAGCACGTATAATACATCCTTGTAAATCAGGTGCTGCATACACGTTTATACTTTCAACATATTTGCTGTGTTGTTGAATATTGACCTCCCAGCCCAACAGTTGCTTGATCTTTTGAATCTCTTCCTGTTTGCTGATCTGTTGGATATTTTGCAAATTACAGACTTGAATTGCATCCGCTTGAGGTTGAAGGATTGACCATCCCAACAAGTTCTGTATATCACGCATTGTCGTTTTAGCTTCATTCAATTGGTTGACCGCCTGAAAATGACGAACCGTTGAATAAAGATAATATACAATCCCACCAATCAGTAGGATCGCCAATAGGGTTATTTTAAGATCAGGTATAGGTCGATTAAAAAGCCATTTCATTCTCTAAGCTGTCCATGTTTATGGTCTGAATGCTATAGCGCATTTCAAGCAACTTTTTCAGCATAGTTAGTGACCAAACTTATTTAAACAACGCCAATATTTATCTTTAAATAGGCTGACATCAATTTCAAAATTGTTCTGATATTTTTCAACAACTTGATCTATAACTTTAGCGGGCTTTCTAAACTCTTTACAAGCAAAATACATGGTCCTTAAGTTATTACCAGTTTCGCGACCAATATTTAAATACCCTTCAAAATCCTTTAACTCATTTAACAGTTCTTCTTCAATCGCGTTAAGCAACTCATAATCTGTAGCAGACGGCATACCACTTGAGTTCTGACCAGCATAAGGTATTTCAACCAGCATCATCCACGGATGAGAAGCCTTTTGATCCCATGTTAAAAGTGTACTGTTTAAGATCGCCACCAAAGGCAACCCCTCATTGGTCTCCCCCTCCAAACTGATATACTCATCGTCATCAGTACTTGTACGGGTTATTTTGTCTAAGCGAGAAATTTGACTGTTCTTTAAAATTAAAATATTCTTTAAACGATCGATAGGCATTAATTCTTTTTCAGCATCTTGTCTGAACTGTAGCGAAACTTGATCTAGCTTTGTGATCGAATCATATTCGCCCAAATAATTATCCAAAAAGATATAAACCGCTTGTAAGAATTCAGCTTTTTGAGCTTCATTATATTGATCATGCACAACCACGAGATCAGTTTCATCTGGGTATTCTTCATGGTCTTTTAAATAAAACGATAGCGTTTTTTGACTAAATTCGTGACCATGCATACCAATACTGGTTTGCTCAATATCACTTGCTGGTTTAAGTGCGGTAAATTTCCAGCCGGGAATTTCAGGGGCTGCTGCCACCAACTCCTCTACAAATACAATGTTTGCCACAACACCATCTGGCGTTAAAATTAGTTCAGCTGTTTGTGGATCAAGCATCCCGGTAAGGAAAAAAATTCCACCATGAACTTTGGCCAATTCAGGCGATAACTTATCAAAAAAATCCGCCTGAATCGTATCTTGATTTAACTCATCCACAATACGGTGAAAATCCTGTTGATGCTGCTCAAACCATTGCCAAAATTCAGCATAGCGGTTTCGATTGATTTGTATTTGTTGTTCTTTCTTTCCAAATAACTTTTTGAAAAAACTCATTTTGATTGTTCTCGGTTATTGCGTTTATTTCAGATTAATTTAACTGAATTTTTATGATTTTTAAATGCATCTAAACTTTTACTTAAAAATACCAAGCGCTTATTTGATCCGATCTAACTTTTTCAACACTTCTGCAACGGCAACCATCGCAAAACTAGAAGTCACCACCACAGCCGAGCCATATCCACCACAGCGCAAGCCTGCACTCGCACACACATCAGCACTGGAAAAAGGATTATCAATTGAATACACACAAGTAATGCCAAATTTTTCTTTTGGTTTCTTACAAATGCCTTTGGCGCGTAACTGACTCCGTAATTTTGCAAGCATCGGATCTTGTTCTGTTTTAGATAAATCAGCAACACGAATTTTTAGAGGATCAAGCTTACCACCGGCCCCACCCGAAACAATCAAAGGAATTTTATTAAAACGACAATGTAACATAAGTGCAAATTTTGCTTTAACGTCATCGATGCAATCTAAAATAATATCGGGAACATTTTCTAGAATTTCTTTCACATTATCTGGGCTGAGATAATCATCAATCAAATTGATCTTGATCCGAGGATTAATTGAACGGCAACGTTCCGCCATCACTTCAATTTTCTCATGGCCTAAAGTAGAGGTCATTGCAGGCAGCTGTCGGTTGATATTTGAAGCAGCCACTGAATCCATATCGACCAGTGTTAACTCGCCAATCCCTGTACGTGCTAAGGCTTCGACCGCCCATGAGCCGACCCCACCAATACCGATCACCATGACATGACTTTTTTCATAGTGATTGAATGTCTCTTCTCCATAAATTTTGGCTACACCTGCAAAACGGCGCTCATATTCATCATTTTGGAAAAGTTCAATCATGTCTAGTATCAACTCAAAAATACCTCGCTATTTTACTCATTTATCAACAGCGTGTCTTGCTTCAACACAATAAAAAAAGCCCTGCATTCTATACAGGGCTTGGAGAACTGAAATATATCGTGATTTATTGATTAGACTATGAAGCGATTAAATTACGCAGTACATAATGCAAAATACCACCTGCTTTAAAATATTCCACTTCATTCAAAGTATCAATACGGCATAACACTTTGAAACGATCTATTGAACCATCGACACGTTTAACCTCCACATCTAAAGTTTCATGTGGTTGTATGTCATCAGAAAGTCCATAAATAGACAATTGCTCATGGCCAGTTAAGTTGAGTGATTGACGAGTTTGACCATCCACAAATTGCAACGGTAAAACCCCCATACCAACCAGATTTGAACGATGGATTCGTTCAAAACTTTCAGTAATCACCGCTTTTACTCCTAAAAGGTTGGTGCCTTTCGCCGCCCAGTCACGTGATGAGCCTGTACCATATTCCTTACCTGCAATGATGACCAACGGCGTTCCATCTTGCTGATACTTCATCGCAGCATCGTAAATGGCTAACTTCTCATCTGTCGGGATATAGAGGGTATTACCACCCTCTTCGCCATTGAGCATTTCATTCTTAATACGAATATTGGCAAAGGTTCCTCGCATCATCACTTCATGATTACCACGACGAGATCCATAAGAGTTAAAGTCCTTTTGATCGACACCTTGCGCTTCTAGATAACGACCTGCTGGACTGTCTTTCTTAATATTCCCCGCAGGAGAAATATGATCTGTTGTGACTGAGTCGCCAAGAACGGCCAAGATATTTGCATTAAGAATATCTTTAATTGGTTTCGCGGGTTGATCAATACCTTCAAAGAACGGAGGATGACGAATATACGTTGAGTTTTCATCCCATTCATAGGTTTCAGAATCAGGGATTTGAATTGCTTGCCATTTTTCATCACCATCAAAAACTGCCGCATATTCTTTATGGAACATCGCTGTATTAACTTTTTGCAGCACCTCATCAATCTCGATTTGACTCGGCCAAATGTCTTTGAGATATACTGGTTGACCTTGTTGATCGTGCCCTAATGCTGTGCTGGTAATGTCACTACGAATGGTACCTAATAAACCAAACGCAACCACCAAAGGTGGTGATGCAAGCCAATTGGTTTTTACCAGTGGATGTACCCGCCCTTCAAAGTTTCGGTTGCCTGAAAGTACCGACGCAACATTCAGGTCATGGCACTGAATAGCGTCTTCAATCGGTTTAGGTAAAGGTCCTGAATTACCAATACATGTGGTACAACCATAACCAACGAGGTTATAGCCCAACTGGTCTAAATAAGACATTAACCCTGCCGCTTCTAAATAATCGGTTACCACTTTAGAGCCTGGTGCAAGAGAACTCTTGACCCATGGCTTACGTTGAATACCTTTTTCGATGGCTTTCTTTGCCAACAAACCCGCAGCCAACATCACACTTGGATTAGAAGTATTGGTACATGAAGTAATCGCAGAAATCACCACATCACCATCCGTCAATGGATAGCGTTTACCATCAATCACACAATGCGGTTCTTCATTTTGTAACGCAGACTGTTTTGAATCAATTGCTGTACCTGCACCACCTTCATTGGCTAAACGTTCTTTTTCTTCACCTTTAGCTGGCTTAAGATCCAGCGCCATTAAGGCACTAAAAGTTTGTGGGATATCAGGCAATGCCACTCGATCTTGCGGACGTTTCGGGCCAGCAACACTTGCTTCAACGGTTCCCATATCCAAAGCAAGCACATCGGTAAATACAGGTTCATCCCCAGTATGACGCCATAAGCCTTGTTCTTTACAATAAGCCTCAACCAATGCAATACGGTCTTCTTTACGACCCGTTAAACGCATATACCCTAGAGTGATTTCATCAATCGGGAAAAAGCCACATGTTGCACCATATTCGGGTGCCATATTGGCAATGGTTGCTCGGTCTGCAAGAGGCAAAAATGCCAGCCCATCACCATAGAATTCAACAAATTTACCCACCACGCCTTTTTTACGTAGCATCTGAGTAATGGTTAAAACCAAATCCGTTGCGGTAATCCCTTCACGCAATTTTCCTGTCAATTTAAAACCAATCACTTCTGGAATCAGCATTGAAATCGGCTGTCCAAGCATGGCCGCTTCGGCTTCAATTCCACCCACGCCCCAACCCAATACACCTAAACCATTGATCATTGTGGTGTGTGAATCTGTACCGACTAAGGTATCGGGAAATGCAAATACCTCACCATCACTTTCACCCAGCCACACTGCTTGAGCTAGGTATTCCAAATTGACTTGATGGCAAATCCCTGTTCCGGGTGGTACCACACTAAAATTATCAAAAGAAGACTGCCCCCAACGGAGGAATTGATAACGCTCTCCATTACGTTGCATCTCAATTTCGACATTCTCATCGAAGGCATGATCTGTCCCAAAGTGATCCACCATCACAGAGTGGTCAATGACCAAATCCACTGGAGATAAAGGGTTAATTAAATTGGGATCTTTATTGGCTTTCTGTACAGCTGCACGCATCGCAGCCAAATCTACCACAGCAGGTACACCAGTAAAATCTTGCATCAAGACCCGTGCAGGGCGATATTGGATTTCTTGATCTGAAGTTTTATTGTTTTGCCAATCAACAATCGCCTGAATATCGCTTTGCCTCACGGTTTGATCATCTTCAAACCTAAGTAAATTTTCCAATAATACTTTGAGTGATTTAGGCAATTTTGAAATATCACCTAAGCTCGCTTGAACCTGTTTTAAATTAAAAATTTTATATCTTGTATCCCCTACAGTTAGGTCTTGTAGAGAATTTAAACGATTGATATGACCATATTTTGCCATTGGTTGAACCTCCAGCTTGGCGTTAACTTTCTTATTGGCTACTTGGAGTACTTCTTTAAATCTAAGACAAATATTTATTTTAGGTGTTGTTGATTGGTTATTTTTATTCAAATTCACATCGGTAAATGTAAGCATTCATGTGAGTTTTTCCACAACACACCTGCCAATGTTGCTTGATCCATTGCCAAACTTTCAGCTAAACCCGCCAAGACAAAAGGCAAGTTCACTGGTGTATTACGGGTATGCTGTTGGTCAGATATCTGGCAACACAGTGGTGTCATATCTGGGCAATCGGTTTCTAGCACTAAATGTTGCGCACCAACCGCTTGTACAACTGCATGCAGTTTTTTGGCATTTGGATTGGTAATTTGTCCTGTGACACCTAGTTTAAAGCCTAATTTAATAAAGGCTTTTGCCTCTTCTATTCCCCCACTAAAAGCATGTGCAATACCACCATGTTTAAACTGGTTCTGTTTCAACATTGCAAGCACGTCAGCATGTGACTTACGAATATGTAGAAGAATGGGTTTATCGTATTGTTGGGCAAGTTCAATTTGGGCTGAAAAAAAATCTTGTTGTTTTTGAAAAATCTCAGCTTGTTTATGCTGTTTAAGAAACGTGTCTAAGCCAATTTCACCTACCGCAATACAAACTTCAGTTCTCAGTATATTTTCCAAAGCATTTAAATGCTCTAGACAGTGTTGTTCGATATAAAAGGGATGCAACCCCGGCGCAAGATGGCTACGGGGCGCATTATTTAGCTGATTTAAAAATTGCTGAGTGTCTATCAAATCTTGAAAGCGTTCATATAGAAACCCAATCAAAATCAAATGTTCTACACCCACCTTTTTTGCTTGATACGCCAATTGTTCCCGATCCAGATCAAAATCAGCAACATCAAAATGCGTATGTGTATCAAACAAAGGCCAAGGCATTAGGATTTCGCTTTCCCACTTGCAACAGGTGCAGAACTGCTTGGCTGATCAACTTGCATCTCCGCTGGGAAATATTGACTTTTCAACACGCCTTTTAATTGATCGTAAGGAATCATCAAACGCGGTAAGCCAACAACATAAGGTCCTATATCATATTCACCATATTGTAAAATCAGACCTTGTTTACCCAAATAGAAATTGTCTGATAATGTAAACTTCCACGCCTGTTCATATTCATTGACGCTTTCAGCAAGTTTTGAATCGATAACCCAAGTTTTAAATGCATCATGTGCCAATTTTTCAAATTTAGCTTTTTGATTGGCTTCAATGATTTGATCCAAGCCAACTTGTTTTTTACTCACCAAATCAAAGTTAAAATAGGTTTGCGCAGATGCCCCATGTGCACCGCCTAAATAACTACTGGTATTTAATACCACCGTCGCTAAAGGTTTATCTGAGTTTAAAATTTTAGGACTTAAACTAATCGTGATCTGGCCACTTGCCCCTAATGTTTTAAGCTCTTTATCCATCTCAAGAAATGAATTTGCATAAGGTTGTACACGCTCTTGCAATTGCTGAACAGGGGTCTTATTGGCTTGCACCTCACTTGCTGAAGCTTGTGAAGCCGTTTGCTGCTGATCTGCATCTTTTTTCGCTTTACTCAATTGCGCGATATCCAGCATTTTATCCAGATTATCTAAAATCGCTTGATCAATCGTTTCATCAACAAAAGCCTGATTGCTTTTTAGTCTTTCTATAGAAAACTCAGGGCATGTATTGCCATTACACTCAGGCAGTGTCAATTTTACTTTTTCTGTATCGCCCTGTAATAACATTGATGTATCTGGCACTTGAGATGCAGCACTTTGATCAACTGTTGGTTCTGCTTTTTTCGAGTCAGATTTTTGACATGCAGTTAACCCTAAAGTGATCACCAGAATTGAAAGCGCTAAAGTACTTTTTTGATTTAACATTTCACAAACCTATCCAACGAATCAAGCCAAGATTTTTTAATCTCTATATTCATTAGCCTATTCTTCTATATATAAATCCTCAATCAAAATTTGTATGAAAATTGAAGCGTTATTGCAATACATGGCTCAAGTTTAGTGATCATATAATTAATTTAACAAGGACCAATGATCTTAACCGTTACGCTTTAGAATCCAGCTAAAATTGGCAGAATGATCAGGATACACCTTAAAACATGCGTTGATACACTTCAGGCTTAAGTATTTTTTGCGTCTGTTCTTTGCTCAAATAAATATCCAACTGGGTACCATCTTCGACAATTTCATTGGCGCGATAATGTAACCCAACACCTTCACCATCAAAGAACCAATCGGCTTGCCCCCAATATAACTTTTTAGGCGCATTCTTTTTCACATCGCTATTTTGCTTTTCTAACCATTCCGCATATTTTTCTTGTACCCAGATATTCAGTTGATTCTGATGTTTAGCATCAATCACATCTAAAATACTTAAGCTTTTCTTCAATTTCCGGTCAGCAACAAAAAAGTACTGTCGTTCTTTGATACTGACATCGGCTTGTAAACTATTGACTGAAACTTGCAATAAAACATACTGATTGCGTTGTGAAGCCATACGCGTTTGCATATGCAGTTCAAACGCTTTATTTTTCGGGAATTCTTCTTGCCAAGTATCTGATTTTTTAACAAAAGCATTAATGGCCTGTTGTAAGGTCATATTCTGTTTTAAATTAATCTGTGCCTGAATCACCTTGGACTGACTATTTGCAATCCACTGATTTAACCAATTGTCTTGGGTTTTAATGGTTTGAATATCAATTTCAATGCAATTGTTCTTTTCACAAAACGGTAAGGCATAATCAGCTTTGGTTTCTTGAATATTTAAATAAGGTAAAACTTCAGCGGCTTCTTGTTTGGTTTGTAATACAGAACCATCTTTGTCCTGATCTTTTTTAGAATCACATGCAACCAAAACCATTGTACTTAAGCAAAGCACTGAAATTATTTTTTTTGAAAATTGCACTGCATAAATCCCTTTGGACAAAAAGCATTGTATTTTGATACAAAAACAGCTTCACAAGGAAGCTGTTTTTACATTTTGCAATAAGTTAGCTGAACTTAATGCTCACGTGTAGAACGGAATTGAATATCTGGATAACGCTCTTGCATTAATTGTAGATTCACTCGGCTTGGTGCGAGATAAGTTAAATGCCCACCACCATCGACAGAAAGTTGGTCATGTGCCTTTTTCTTAAATTCATTAAATTTCTTTTCATCATCACAAGAAACCCAACGCACTGTGTTGATGTTCACTGGCTCATAAATACAATCTACTTTGTATTCTTCTTTCAAACGATACGCCACCACATCAAACTGAAGTACACCTACAGCCCCAACAATCAAGTCATTGTTGATTTGTGGCATAAACACCTGAGTTGCACCTTCTTCTGAAAGCTCTTTTAAACCCTTTTGCAATTGTTTAGATTTCAATGGATCTTTTAAACGTACACGGCGGAACATTTCAGGTGCAAAGTGTGGAATCCCCGTAAAATGGAGTTTTTCACCAGAAGTGAATGTATCACCAATCTGAATCGTACCGTGGTTATGTAAACCAATGATATCACCAGGCCAAGCTTCTTCAAGTTGCTCACGTTCACCCGCAAGGAATGTCAATGCATCACTGATACGCACATCTTTACCAATGCGCACATGATTCATCTTTAAACCTTTCTCATACTTACCTGAACAGATACGCATGAAGGCAATACGGTCACGGTGTTTTGGATCCATATTGGCTTGGATTTTAAATACAAATCCACTGAAGCCTTCTTCCGTTGCTTCAACAGTACGTTCATGTGTTGGATGTGCTTTCGGTTGTGGTGCCCACTGAATAAATGCATTTAATACATGGTCAACCGCAAAGTTACCCAACGCTGTACCAAACAATACTGGTGTTTGACGACCTGCTAAAAACTCCGCTGGATCTAGCGGATCATTCGCCATTTGCACCAATTCTAAAGATTCTTCAAATGAGGCAAAGGCCAAATCGCCTACTTTTTCACGAATGTCTGGATAGTCATATCCATCACGGATTTCAATATCTGTAATGGTCGAACCAAAACCCGCTTTATATACATAAAGCTTATTTTCAATGATGTTATATACGCCAGCGAAGTCACGCCCCATACCCAATGGCCAAGTAATCGGCACACAACGGATTTTAAGCACGTTTTCAATTTCATCAAGCAATTCTAATGGCTCACGGATTTCACGGTCCATTTTGTTGACAAAAGAAATGATCGGGGTATCGCGCATACGACACACTTCCATCAATTTGATGGTCCGTTCCTCGACCCCTTTTGCACCATCAATCACCATCAACGCTGAGTCAACGGCAGTTAAAGTACGATAGGTATCTTCAGAGAAGTCTTCATGTCCCGGTGTATCAAGTAGATTGATAACATGATTTTTATAAGGGAACTGCATGACTGAGGTAGTAATCGAAATACCACGCTCTTTTTCCATTTCCATCCAGTCAGATGTCGCAGAACGGTCAGACTTTCGACTTTTAACCATACCTGCAACTTGGATTGCTTTACCCCACAACAACAGTTTTTCTGTCATTGTGGTTTTACCAGCATCGGGGTGGGAAATAATAGCGAAGGTACGTCGCTGAGCGACTTGCGCCGCTAATTCATCTTTAAACATAAAAAATCTACAATATGTACACAGTTATGTACACATTTATAAATATGTACTTGAACTGGAAAATGGGAATTCAAAAATTGGCGATATTGTATCAGATTTAGCGTCGTTTTTAACGATTGTTGCTATATCATTAAGCACTTTGATCACGCAGACTTAGCAAAAATGCTAGAAAGAGGATGAGCGGTACTGAGCTAAAATAAGTCCAAATCTATACATTAGTTTTCGTGAGGATCACCTGAGTGATTTAAGTAAATATCATCTAAAAGCGCAAAGTACTGAACATGATCACTATCTTCAAGCAAACAGACGAAACGCCACTGCTCCTTTTCACTCTTATAAATTTTTCCCATAATTTCTGTTGAAATATATTGTTTTCCAAGCTTTCGATCAAAACGATTGATAATAATACTGTTCTTTTTAAAATGAGTTATATCCAAAATTTTAGAATTTCCCCCATTCTGTTTAATTCCAAAATCAAAGCATTTCTTGACCGCATCATCGTTATAATCATTTGCATAAGCCAACCCACTACACGATAGTAGCGCAACAATTACATAAATATATTTTAATTCCATCTCGCATCATCCCGATAATTAAGACAGTCATTGTTAAGCTAAAGTTTGAATTATTCTAAATAAGAGAATATCCATATACTGTTTTTTGATTTGTCAGCATCAATTTTTTAACTTAGATTTTTTATAAATCATGTATCCATAAGAAACCACGATTAATTTAAGTGTATTTTAAAAATCTATTTAAACCATAATATTACACATTTCACTTGTAGCATATGAATGCTTACTCAATTAATTTAGAATATAAATATCATAAAAATTCACGTGATTTATATAACTAAATTTAATAAAAACTGTTGATCTTTACTATTTTTAAATATCTTTAATCAGAATTCACAATATATTAAAACGAATACAAATATTTTAAAATTATTGAATAACGAGCTTAATTTTTTTAAAAAACATAAACTTAATTAGCCCGTCATTTTTTAACAGGGTATAATTAACACAATTATTTTTTTGCTGCTTTATCTAAAATCCTTTGTATAACTGTACGTGTAACTGAAAACCGCTTAGCTAAGGAATAAACACTCTCCCCCCTCTTAAACAATTCAAGTACTTGTTTTTTTTGATCATTTGTTAAAATCTCTGGCCTTCCAACTTTTTTAACAATTTTATTTTGTTTTTCATTATTAAAATTAAATAATTTTTCAAATTCAAAACATAACTTTAAGAAATGAAGAAAAAAAATTTTCATGTCCCCATTGATCTCACTTTTTGAATAATCCAAACAAATTAGTCTAATTTTTTTCTGGTAAATTTTATCAGTTATAGATAGTATTTCTTCAAAATTACTACCCAAACAATCTATACTTTTTATTACTAGCAAGTCATCATCCTCCAAAGAGTAATTTATTAAATTCAATAATTTATCTCTAAAAAATATGGATTTATTGACAGAAACCTCTTCAAAAACCAATCTATTTTTTTGGATCTTATAACCAAATTCGTTAAAAAATGAAAGAAATTTACCTGATTCAAACTCTACATTGGGTTCAATTCTAACATAGGCATACGTACGCATATTAATACACCAAAAAGTAACAAAAATAAACGCAATAAAACTAGCATATATATTTTTTAAAAAACATGATATAAATCACACTATTCTATTAAATAATGTATAAAACTTATCAGTAGATTTTCAAACTTTATTAGAAAAAAAGTGAATATAACAAAATGAAAATATCTAAGAATTTATAAAAATTATCACATAAGTCAATAATATTATTAATTTATTTTTAATCTTGATGGAAAATTAAAAAATTAATAAAGTTGAAAAATTCTTTCATCAAGTGCCTAGAAAGTAACATATTAAATACATGAATTAAATTTAATGTTTTTTAAAACATATAAATAAAACAAAAGAAACATCTTTACCTTTACCCAAAAACACCTTTCAAATACTTTAAATCTAAAAACGATAAATTGTAGAGCAATAAAAAAAAAATCAAAAATCAAAAAGAGTTAAAACATCAAAAAAACCTAACTAACAATCTCATTAAAATTTATTAATTAAAAATATTAAAACCATGCTTATAATCATATATATGTTCAAAACATACAAAATTAAAATCAAGCACAACAATAAAAAAACATAGACTTAAAAAATAAAACACTGATTTAAATAAATTTTAAAATCATAAAAAATATAAAAATTTTATAATTTTCAACATATTGAAAAAACAAAAAAAGGATATGATACTTGGTTATATTTGACAGAATTATCAAATTTAAAAAAATTCATATAGGATTAAAGATGAACGCATCTATAAATTATTTAACCCTAATTAATTTAAATGAACAAATTAAACAGTGGTTATTATCTCATTTTATAAAAGACAATAGTAAAAATATTTTATTAATTTCATATGGAAAAAAAGAAAAAAGATGCAAAGTTCACACCCTAACAGATGAAAACACAAACAAACTCGTACAAAAGGCAACTAACTTTATTGAGAAGAAGTTCCTAAAAGAAAAAGATTCAATTTCATATTTAAAAATTGATCTTGTTAAAAATATAGAAAAGAAAAGCTGGTTAGACGTTTATAAAGAAATACAAAATCAAAAACATAATAATCATTATCGAAAAGGAATAAGTTTCGACCACGATTTTAATATATGCTTCTTAGAGCAAGAAATTTATGGAAATTCTATAATTAGTAGCAAGCTCTATAATGAACCAAACTTCATTGATGAAAAAAACTTAAATAATGCTATTAAAGAAAAATATCCTAGTATCAAAAAGAAAATTTACTTAGATAAAATTAAATCAGTATGGGTGTTTGACACAACAAGTATTTTTTATGACCATGGTGAACTCATTCTTCTACAATCTGGAAACTCTGAAAATGGTGTCAGACTAATTGAAGAAAACAGAAAAAACCATATAAAAAAAATGATTGATCAAAACGCATTATTTTTACACAATCAAATTTTAGATAATGGTCAATTTATTTATGGATATTTCCCTGCTTTCGACAATAAGATCAAAAGTTATAACACTGTAAGACATTGCACTTCGCTTTACGCACTTCTCGAAACTTTTGAGGTTGGAGGTAATCTAGAATATTGGCCTAAAATTCATTTGGCCATTCAGTATTCTCTGGATAATTTTTATAAATTAACCGATGAAAATACAGCATATATGATTGATTCAACGTCATCTAATCCAGAGATTAAACTTGGAGCGAATGCTGCCGCAATTTTAATGTTATCCAAATATCAAGAGATTACTCATAACAATCAGTATCAAAGATATGCGGAAAAATTAGCGAATGGAATTTTGACAATGGTTGATGAAAAAGGAGAAACCATTCATATATTAGAATATCCTACTTTAATGATTAAAGAAAAGTTTCGTATTGTTTATTATGATGGTGAGGCAGCATTAGCTTTATTGCGCCTATATCAAATAAATAAAAATGAAATACTTCTAAATACAGTCAAATTAATGTTTGATAACTTCATTTCAGAATCATATGAAAAATATCATGATCATTGGCTAAGTTACTGCACAAATGAGTTAACAAAAATTTGTCCCGATGAAAAATATTATAAATTTGGTATAAAAAACTATCTGAATCATATGAGCTTTATTAAGAATAGAAAAACTGTTTATGCTACATTTCTGGAAATGATGATGTCTGCATATAAAATGGTTACTCGATTAAATAAACAAGAATACCAAGAGCTATTTAACTTATCAAAATTTGAAGATTTAAAATCCCTTATTACTTTAAGAGTCGAATTTCAACGTACAGGATTTTTCTATCCAGAAGTAGCAATGTATATGAAAAAACCAGATCAAGTCTTAAATTCATTTTATGTCAGACATGATCGATTCCGAACACGTATTGATGATCAAGAGCATAATTTATCAGGATATATCGCTTATTATCTACATTTTGAGGGTTAATTATGAGTGACCATAACTGTTTTTTATCGAAGGAAGTAACTCAAATTGAATTTTCTAAAATTGAAAGAAAACTTCATGAGTTAAATATTAATATGTTTTTGCTTAAAAGGAATCCTCAAAAGATAATTAGCTTAAACAATAACCTTGAAATTGAAGGAAATAATAATTTTTATAATAATGTTTTAAGTTTATGTACAATTGGTTCATTTTCTTATTCTTCATCAAACTTAGGCTATGGAGTTTCCATTGGCCGTTACTCTAGCCTAGCTAGTAATATCAAAATCATGGGGGCGCATCATTTTCCTGAATGGATATCTACCTCACCACATTTTTACTCAGAACACTACCATGATACTGATCCACTAACACTAACTCATCTTCAAAGAACCAAAAGAAATGTCAGCATAGGAAATGATGTATGGATTGGAGCAGATGTAGTTTTGAAAAGCAATATTACCATTGGTGATGGTGCAATTATCGCCTCTAATAGTGTGGTCTCGAAAAATGTCCCACCTTACATGATTGTTGGAGGAAATCCAGCAAAAATCATTAGAGCAAGGTTTAACGATGATGTAATTCATAAATTAAGTGCTTTAAAATGGTGGAAATTTCATAAAAATGATTTAAGTGGATTGATGTTTAATCATCCTCTTTCTTTCATTGACAAACTTGAAGAGCAAATTCAATCAAATAAAATAAAAGAATATAAACCTCTAATTTTTACAAAAAATGATTTATTAAAATCTATTCCCATTGAAAATTCATCCTATTAATCAAAAACTACAGAAGACTTTATTTATGAAAAATCATTATTTCTTTTTATTTCCTAAAATTGATGAGAAAAAAAATGGTCTTGTTTTTGCACTATTAAAACGAGCAAAAATATTAAACGAAAAATTAGGTATTAATCCAATCATTATAACTACTGATTATGATCGTTCTCTAGCGCAGAATTACTGGAACTTGATTTCCAGTAACCTTGCCCCACCCTCTATTGGTTATCTTAATTTATATGGAGATCTACAAGGAACCCCCTTACGACTTGCTGAAAAGAAATATCATAAAAATGATAAAAAGATGTTCAATGAAAATATATCAAATACACAGATTCCTTATACTTTTAATCAAAGATTTCATGACAAAAAAAATAAAAATTATCTTTATGAAATAAGACAAGAGGACTCACTTACTTTACGTTATGTGAATACATTTCAAAAAGGTATAAAAAATGGGCGGCTCATTTATGATAGCTATGGTCATCTTAGTTGTATTCAAATTATAAGTTTAGAAACTCAAACAGTTATAACAGAAACATATTTTCATATTAAAGGCTATCCTGTAATTATTAAGAACTACCAATTAAATGAGAAAAAGAAGAATATTCTTTTAAACATTTTTTTATTAGATGAAAATAGTGTTATCACAGAAGTATTTGATCTAGAATCCCAACTCATTCAATACTGGTTTTTAAAATTATCACAAAATTATACAAATGATTTAATGAATATTCTTATTGATCGTGCCATTCATTTTTATGAACCGCTTAGACACATCAAACAAAAAAATATGCGTTTTATTGGAACAATCCATGCTACTCATTTAAATGGACCAGATATTTATCGGGCCAGTATTAATCGTCATTACCGTAGCTATTTTGAACATAGCGATGAACTAGATGCATTGGTGATTTTAACTGAACGCCAAAAAGAACATATTCAAAAACGTTTTGGGATGCATGGAAAATTATTCGTTATCCCACATATTTATGAGAAATCTATCAAGCATGTAAAGTTTACTGATCGTAATCCCTTATCCTGTTTAACCATAGCACGTTATGACAAAGCCAAGAACTTGGATAGCCTTATTCGAATATTTAAAACGGTCATAAAGGAAATACCTAATGCTTATTTAAATATTTATGGTTTCGGCGGAGAACGTGTTTTTCTGCAAAATGAAATCGATAATTATCAATTAAATGATCATATTAAATTAATGGGCTATAATGAAAATACAGATAGTTTATACGATCAAGCAAGTCTATTTCTTTTTTCAAGCCGTTCAGAAGGTTTTGGCATGGCGGTTTTAGAAGCATTATGTCATGGTTGTCCAGTCATTAGTTATAATATTGATTACGGTCCATCAGACATGATTCACGATAGTGAAAATGGATATCTTATTCCTTTTGAAGATGAGACATTATTTTCTCAAAAAGTCATTGATTTACTTAAAGATCAACAAAAACGCCAAAAATTTAGTGAAGCAGCATATGCCTGCACTCACCTAAAGGATCAAGAACAATTCGCTGGAAAATGGCAAGCACTTTTTCAGGCTATTCAATCATGAGCATATCTTCAAATAAAAGCTTAATCATATTATTTTCATCGTTATATTTTTCTATTTATGCTCATGCAAAAACAGATTGCCCTTCAAGTAGCCCTGCTGTAGTAGGCCAACTTAATCAAGTCTATTATGGCAATAAAAATCTCCGCATTTTTTATACTACTTCTGGGGAAAATGCTTTAACATTTCAATTGGATAAAAACAAAAATAGTATACCAGACTATATAGAGAATATTGCTATTCAAGCAAATACCATACGGCAAGCTTGGGCCTCTTTAGGCTACCAAGATCCACTTAATGCCCCACGATATAAAAATTCCGTAAAATATATTGATATACAAATACAAAAATTAAATGGGCTCGGCCTAGCTTATGATGAGCCACATCGACATAACAATAATCCATTAAAAGAGAATGCATGTGCTTTAGTTGTTCTAATTAGTAATAATATTCCAAATCTAACTACTGACTCTTCTATAGTTGCCCACGAACTATTTCATCTTTATACCTATGGATATACCATGTTTAAGCAACCTTGGCTTACAGAAAGCTTAGCGGCATGGTCAGAAGGAATGATTAGAAAAGGAAAAATTGGAGCTTATGGGGAGAGAAATTTACCTGAAAATATAGAGAATTTTGACAAACTTATATTGAAACGTACCTATAAAACCTCTCAATTATGGAGCCGTCTCACCACACTTATTGATACATCTAATGGGCAACTTGATTTGCCACTTATATTGCTACAGACAAAATATACAGATGGACAACTTGTTTTTCATGATCAATATCTAAAAGGTACGCTCTTTATGCGTACCTTTCTTGAGAATCTTGGTAATAGAGATCGACAAATTTCTAATCTAAATAATTGGCAGTTGTACTATTGGAAAGAAAGCGAGCAAAGATCTTCTCATTATGACCCGCAGATATTAGAAACCTTATTAAAAACTCTTGAAAAATCAGATAAAAAAAATTCTGAGAAAAAAGAATTTCAATCATTGCTAAGAAAAATAATTCACAATCAAAATCTTAATTAAAAACTTATTTCCACTAAGATTATTATTTAAATTAATGCTTTCCATAAATTAAGTTGACACATTATAAAATCAACTTTGGATAGTCTAAACCCTAGTAAAATAATGTAGAACGATTTCAGATTAGTTTTTAAATTATCTGTCTTTGATCAATTAAAACCTAATCTAGAGAAATAATGGATTATCATGAACATGATAATTTAGGACTGTATTAACTGAACAGGCAAAGAGAATTCTAAAAAATGAACATTTACTTTATAAAGCGAAAGATCATAAAGAAGCTAGCCGAATGATAGCAGAATTTGTAGAAAATTACAATAAATGTAAACTATATACGTCCCTAGAATATAAAAATTTTGATGAAACTCATTAATTTTTGTATATAAAATAACGATCAATCTATTTCTGGGCAAGACAATGCTTATCTTAAAAATAAAAAGAGAAGGCACTTATGCCTTCTCCTCTATTTATAAGCTTATATCAATAATATTCAATTAAAACAGCAATTGATTATTATTTAACAACTCATCCAGTGTTGTATCTGTATTTTTCAGCACAATGAGATCTGTTGAGTTATAGGCATTTCCAGTACCGTCACGATCAATACTAATCACAGTATTACCCGAACCGTCAGAACTCACAGATACATAATTCGCGATATTGTCAGCATTAGCACCATCTAATAGTGCACTAACATCAACTTTATCACCTTGTGCCAAATTGAAGTCAGTCCACTCATCCTTACCATTACCACCCGTTGCATCTGTGGCGTTCAGTAAGTTATAGACAACTGTATCCGCTCCTGCTCCAGTCGTAATAATGTCATGGCTAGCAGTACTTATGGCCTCACTACCAATATTCACAGTCAATGTTGCAGGTGTACTTTCATCCCCAGTCGCAGCAATCAGTTTATAGTTCAGTGTAGCAACATCACCAGAAGTCGCAGAACCATTTGCTGTGAACGTGTATGTTCCATTTGCTGAAACAACGAATGTACCATCCTCGACCGCAATTGTTTGACCATTCGCTTGTACATATGTACCAGGTGAGGTTTCTACAAATACTTTTGTACTTGCGCCACCTGTTACATCTACACCATTACCAGAATCATCTGTTAACAAGTTACCTGTAGCCGTTACTGTCGCACCATTATCAATAAATTGGTCATAATGTGTGAAAGTAGCATTTACTGTAGTGTTGACAGTAGTTGTATTCGTTCCAGCAATCAGAGGAATATTAGATTCTGTGCTACCAAACACAACACGCCATTGGCTAGTAGTATCTGATGCAGAAACCTGGTAAGAGCCGCTGATCAACACAGTACCGCCAGCATCACCTAAGATTGGTGATGAATGTACAACAGAAGCTGATGCTCCAGGTTGAGCTGTCCAAACACCATTCACAAGTTTTTGTACTTGATAACTGAAAGTATCACCATTAGCAGAGCTATTGAAGATACCACCTTGTGTAGTTACAGAGAAATTAATCGATGCAGCGGTATTTGCAGCGACATTAATTACATCACTCGTATCACTGCCAGCAACCGAAGTAGCAGCACCAAATAACGGTTTCGTACTACTTGCAGCCATACTACCCGTATCAACAGTTGTATTAGTTGATGGAACTAAAGTAATCGCAGCTGCTGCTGTATTATCAGTTGCCGTCAACTCTACTACACCATCTTGAGTTGGATCTTCAGGCCATGTGATATCAAGATCATTTGTATCAATGCGAATATTTAAAGTCGCTGTATCTTGATGCCCATCGCTGTCCTTAATGGTGTAAGTGAAGCTATCTACTTTACCTAGACTATTTGGAATGGTGAAATCACGGATGTATTCATAATTACCATTCTTATCAATAAACAGTTCACCATATTCACCTTGAATACGTGTAAATGCTTCATTGTTTTGTGGTAGAGCAGTTGTTACACCATCTTCATTTGCAACACTAATAACTGTTGCTGTTTGACCGGCATGAATCACATCAGCTACATCCGTTGGATTTTCAGGATTGTTTGCTGTAATCACATTACCTTTCGCAACGACATCACCATAATCACTCAACACTTCGTTAGTAACTGAGATACTAGCAATACCAATTCCAGTTACTTGTACGCCTTCACCTGGAGTTAGAACAAGTGCATATTGTCCTTCAGGTAGATTATCAATAGATGCTCCTCCACCCATGACTCCACCAATGAATCCAATCATAATTCCAGCATTATCTATTTTGCTGTACGGTTCGTATCCACCAGTATTCTCGTTATAACGAAGAATATTAAGGTCATATGAACCAATACCGCCACCGAATAAAACACCGCCAAAAGATACATCAAACGATGCAATACCACCTTCAGGTACGGTAACTGTAATTGGTGTTTGACCTTTCAAGTCAATAATTGGACCAATCAATGATAATGATGGGAAGGTGACTAATGCACCACCAGGAATGTCAGGGTTAGTTACTACAGGTGTAATTTCACTTAGAACAGTTGCTACATCACTAATTGCATCTAAATACAATGGTGCTGTTGCTTCTGTTGGTTGTGATTCATTACCTGCAGCATCTGTTGCAGTCACATCCACTACTTCATTATTAGCAATGTCACCTGGATTCACTGGCACTGTATAGTTACCATTTTCATCGGCAACTGCTGTGCCTAATACGTTGCCGCCTTGGTCTTTAACTGTCACTGTCGAACCTGGTTCTGCCGTACCTGTTACAGTTGTACCTGCATCATTAAATTCAGCAGTCGGTGCATCAGGCGCTGTAGTATCATCAGCTGTTGCTTCAGTAGGTTCAGATTCATTGCCAGCAGCATCTGTTGCAGTCACATCTACCACTTCACCATTGGTTAATGGCGTGGTTAGATCCACTGTGTAGTTACCATTTTCATCGGTAACGGCTGTACCCAATACGTTGCCGCCTTGGTCTTTAACTGCCACTGTTGAACCTGGTTCTGCTGTACCTGTAAC
>NZ_KB849283.1:2339992-2340465 GCF_000368145.1 Acinetobacter guillouiae CIP 63.46
CCCAATACGTTGCCGCCTTGGTCTTTAACTGCCACTGTTGAACCTGGTTCTGCTGTACCTGTAACTTGTGTTCCTTCATTAACAACATCTGCAGTTGGTGCATTTGGTGCTGTAGTGTCATCAGCAGTTGCTTCAGTAGGTTCAGATTCATTGCCCGCAGCATCTGTTGCAGTCACGTCTACCACTTCACCATTGGTTAATGGCGTGGTTAGATCCACTGTGTAGTTGCCATTTTCATCGGTAACTGCTGTACCCAATACGTTGCCGCCTTGGTCTTTAACTGCCACTGTTGAACCTGGTTCTGCTGTACCTGTAACTTGCGTTCCATTATTAACAACATCTGCAGTTGGCGCATCTGGTGCTGTAGTGTCATCAGAGTCCGAGTCGCTGTCAGAGTCAGAATCCGAGTCACTGTCAGAGTCAGAATCGCTGTCAGAATCCGAGTCACTGTCAGAGTCCGAGTCACTGTCAGA
>NZ_KB849284.1 GCF_000368145.1 Acinetobacter guillouiae CIP 63.46
GGCTCCCACTGCTTGTATGCATGCGGTTTCAGGATCTATTTCACTCCCCTCACAGGGGTTCTTTTCGCCTTTCCCTCACGGTACTGGTTCACTATCGGTCAGTCAGGAGTATTTAGCCTTGGAGGATGGTCCCCCCATATTCAGACAAGGTTTCACGTGCCTCGCCCTACTCGTCATCATTATATGTGCCCTTTCGTGTACGGGACTATCACCCTCTACGGTAGCACTTCCCAGAGCTTTCCGCTAAAACACATATAACTTAATGGGCTGATCCCCGTTCGCTCGCCGCTACTGAGGGAATCTCAATTGATTTCTTTTCCTAAGGGTACTGAGATGTTTCACTTCCCCTCGTTCGCCTCGCATGACTATGTATTCATCATGCGATACCTACCTTATGGTAAGTGGGTTTCCCCATTCAGAAATCTCCGGATCACAGGATATTTGCCGCCTCCCCGAAGCTTATCGCAGGCTATTACGTCTTTCATCGCCTCTGACTGCCAAGGCATCCACCACATGCACTTAATTACTTGACTATACAACCCCAAACAGTCGTTAATCCCTACAAGGAGGATCAACAATGTGGACTTAACCACTTCTATTTGTTGCCTGTGAACTTAATCACTATACAGCTTCAATTTAATTCATATACCAAAACGCTTGATTCAGTTTTATCGCTAGTGCTCATTTCATTCAACATTAACAATTACTTGCTAACATCAACTAAAACGAGTTTAAACAATTATTTCAACTCAAATATATTCTGTTAATGATTCACTACCGCCTCGTCAGCGAGTAGTTAACTGTGATAAATCACAGAGATTATCAACTGGTGCGTATACTACGCCATCCATTTGTTAATCTCTAGGATCTAATCAACTATATGCTTATTTCTTAACTTATCTTACGTCTATTTGAACATTTTAAGTTCAATGTAAGTGATGGTGGAGACTAACGGAGTCGAACCGTTGACCTCCTGCGTGCAAAGCAGGCGCTCTACCAACTAAGCTAAGTCCCCAGCTTAAGATCTTAATATATCTGCTCTTCTGTGTTCAGTAGACTTGGTGGGTCTGACAAGACTTGAACTTGTGACCCCACGCTTATCAAGCGTGTGCTCTAACCAACTGAGCTACAGACCCTCAGATACATCAATGAAGAACAACTTGTTGTGGATTCTTACCAATCGTCAATCTTTCGTTAAGGAGGTGATCCAGCCGCAGGTTCCCCTACGGCTACCTTGTTACGACTTCACCCCAGTCATCGGCCACACCGTGGTAAGCGTCCTCCTTACGGTTAGACTACCTACTTCTGGTGCAACAAACTCCCATGGTGTGACGGGCGGTGTGTACAAGGCCCGGGAACGTATTCACCGCGGCATTCTGATCCGCGATTACTAGCGATTCCGACTTCATGGAGTCGAGTTGCAGACTCCAATCCGGACTACGATCGGCTTTTTGAGATTAGCATCCTATCGCTAGGTAGCAACCCTTTGTACCGACCATTGTAGCACGTGTGTAGCCCTGGTCGTAAGGGCCATGATGACTTGACGTCGTCCCCGCCTTCCTCCAGTTTGTCACTGGCAGTATCCTTAAAGTTCCCACCCGAAGTGCTGGCAAATAAGGAAAAGGGTTGCGCTCGTTGCGGGACTTAACCCAACATCTCACGACACGAGCTGACGACAGCCATGCAGCACCTGTATGTAAGTTCCCGAAGGCACCAATCCATCTCTGGAAAGTTCTTACTATGTCAAGACCAGGTAAGGTTCTTCGCGTTGCATCGAATTAAACCACATGCTCCACCGCTTGTGCGGGCCCCCGTCAATTCATTTGAGTTTTAGTCTTGCGACCGTACTCCCCAGGCGGTCTACTTATCGCGTTAGCTGCGCCACTAAAGCCTCAAAGGCCCCAACGGCTAGTAGACATCGTTTACGGCATGGACTACCAGGGTATCTAATCCTGTTTGCTCCCCATGCTTTCGTACCTCAGCGTCAGTATTAGGCCAGATGGCTGCCTTCGCCATCGGTATTCCTCCAGATCTCTACGCATTTCACCGCTACACCTGGAATTCTACCATCCTCTCCCATACTCTAGCTTCCCAGTATCGAATGCAATTCCCAAGTTAAGCTCGGGGATTTCACATCCGACTTAAAAAGCCGCCTACGCACGCTTTACGCCCAGTAAATCCGATTAACGCTCGCACCCTCTGTATTACCGCGGCTGCTGGCACAGAGTTAGCCGGTGCTTATTCTGCGAGTAACGTCCACTCATCTTGGGTATTAACCAAGAGAGCCTCCTCCTCGCTTAAAGTGCTTTACAACCATAAGGCCTTCTTCACACACGCGGCATGGCTGGATCAGGGTTCCCCCCATTGTCCAATATTCCCCACTGCTGCCTCCCGTAGGAGTCTGGGCCGTGTCTCAGTCCCAGTGTGGCGGATCATCCTCTCAGACCCGCTACAGATCGTCGCCTTGGTAGGCCTTTACCCCACCAACTAGCTAATCCGACTTAGGCTCATCTATTAACGCAAGGTCACAAGTGATCCCCTGCTTTCCCCCGTAGGGCGTATGCGGTATTAGCATCCCTTTCGAGATGTTGTCCCCCATTAATAGGCAGATTCCTAAGTATTACTCACCCGTCCGCCGCTAGGTCAATTACCGAAGCAACTTCCCCCGCTCGACTTGCATGTGTTAAGCCTGCCGCCAGCGTTCAATCTGAGCCATGATCAAACTCTTCAGTTAAAAATCATTAGTGACTTAAGGTCACAATTCTGGCTCATCAATGTACTGACAAATTCTCTCAAATAAACTTCGAGTAATTTAAACCAATCAATCAATGATAATATTTCGATCAATCAATCAGTAAAAATCCACACAAGTTGTTCTTCATATTCTCTTAATGATCTTCTCAATGCTTCGTCAGCATCAAGCTAGGTCGGCTATACTACTCTCTATCTCTAAAAAGTCAATCAATAATGTTAATTATTTTTTCTAACAAACCCAACCCTAACCTCATCTTAAAATCTCAATTCGAAATCTTAACAACTTAATCAAGTGCCTGATTTATCAGAAGTTTTATTTAACATCACCGCCGATGGATGTGCATTCTACAGCATTCACAAACCAACACAACCCCTTTTTTTAATTATTTTTCATTTTATCTATCACTTGTTTATTTATTCTTCTAAAACAGCACTTTTTCTTTAAAAATCTGCTTTTTTGCATAAAAACACAGCAATAAAAAACCAATACCCCATCATATATTCACTAAAACAACTAAAACGGCCTCTTGTATACCCTTAGCATTGTTATAAATGCAATTTAATAGAGATACGGCGATTAAAATCTATATAAGGAGATAGATCACTTTTATCATTGAATAGAAGCATCAAACTATTCCTGAGAAAGAGATCAATATCTTGTCCCAACTCAAACAATACTTAGACTCGCTAAAACCAACGCTATAAAACTCACTCTATAAAACCAACTCTATAAAATCGGGTTCTATAAAACCAAGCCTTAGTTATATTTGGATGTATGTCTATATAAGTCGAGTACAATCTATGAATCCCCCTCTCCCCATTAAATAATTTTCCTAAAGTGAATTAGGGTTGGCACCTTGCTCTAGATAAGCCAAAATCATCAAAGTTAATTCTTTTTTTAGCTGCTGTTCTGAAATTAGAAAATTATTATGACTGACATAACGCATCATAGTAAAAAGCGTACTATTGATAATCACAAAGGATTTATTTTTAAGTACTTCAAAACTCCAATGATTAAAAAAACGGCTAAATACATACAATCCCACTTCATAGAAATGCTTTTCTAACACTTTTGCTGCTTCTGAATTGTTATAGCCATGCCAATGTTTAAGCACTTCAATAAAAAAGCCACCATCGGCTTTCATCATGTCAAAACCGAATTGAAGACTAAGTGGAATGATTTCTTCTAAGCTCAATTCTTCTTGGCTAATCGCAATCTGTTTCAACGCAAGCCCCAGCTGCTCACTTTTACGACTTAAAAGCTCCTGAATAATTTCTTCTTTATTGCCAAAATACTGATAGATAGAACCAACACTGACACCTGATTTTTCTGAAATTTTGGGTGTGGTGACGTTGATTAAGCCATATTCAGCAACACATAATTGAGTTGCTTCCAAGATACTATCTACGACATTCCGAGCACGTTGTTGTTGTGGTTGTTTTCTCATTTTGCGGTTCACTCCGAAATGCGAATTGAATGCGAATAATTATTCATATTAGAGTTTGACTAAACAATAATCAGGTCGCGCTCAAAATGCAAACATTAATTAAGCCACAACGCCTTGCCTCATTTGAGAAGATGGCACGAACAAATATGAAGTCTAAGCTTTTTTATTATTTTACAGACCGGCAGTTACAACCGAGTTATGACGAATATCTTTCACTCAATCGTGCCTTACAGACTGGTGATATCGCGATGGATAAAGTTATGGATTGGGTGATGACCAATCCTAGACAAAATAGAAAGCTTTTTGAAACAGCCTTGTATCAAGGTTTGGATAAACTTCCCAATGACATCCCTGAATTAACTGATTTTTTTAAAATGGTTGAACAAGCGCCTACTTGGCTTGATCCAGCTAAAATTGAAACTGCGATCAAATTTACCCATCGTTTAGGGACAAATGGTACTTTTATTTTACGCGATGTGGCTTTAATGACGGGTTATCAATACCCTGGTTTTAATCAACCGTTAATTATGACAGGTGCTTTACATAAATACGCGGGAAAACGCTTAGCTGAAACCCACAAATGGTGGCTTGATGTCAATCAACAAGATAGTTTCTCTCGTTTTAACAATGGTTTTACTTCAACCATTTATGTGCGTTTTATTCATTCGTTGGTACGGCACCAACTCAATAAATCCAAAGACTGGGATAACGATATTTGGGGAGCGCCGATCAATCAATATGATCAAGCCATGACCAATATCGCATTTAGTGCGGTGTTACTTCTCGGTGTCAGAGCCATTGGTATTTTTCCAAGCAAAACCGAATCAGAAGCCATCATGCATTTTTGGAAATATATGGGCTGGTTAATGGGAGTAGATGAAAAATGGCTAGTCAATAAAGAGTCTGACGCATGGAAACTACTGCAATGGATGAATTATGCCCACCCCAAGGCCGATGAAAGTAGCAAAGCTTTAGCCATCAGCTTATCCAAAGAGCCTTTTGAACGACACTACAAACACTTCAATTCCTTTTTGCAAAAAAAGGCCTATCAAAATCATTTGGATATTACTCAGTTTTTTATTGGGCAACGTAAAATGAAAAACCTAGGACTCAAGCCACGTACTTTGGCTTGGTATCCGCTTTATTTAATTGCAAAAAATACCCTGCTCTACCGTAGTGCTAAGCATATTGACAAACTGGATCAATATTTACAACAGAATGGTCGTGCAGAACAAGAATATGCACTTGAGCTTTATCAAAATGCGGGGAAACAATTAGCGAGTATGCATCAGTAAGATCTACTCTCACTCTCCCGTACTTCATGATTAAATTAAATAGGAACACTCGAAAAGACAAGGGGAAGCCAATTGGCCTCCCCTTGTTTCACATTACATGACTTCGCGTCACATTACTCATTGATCAATGAGAATGCATTGCTTCAGAAGCCGAATGATCCATGTTTGGCATACTTTCATGACTCATCTTAGACATATCATGTTGCTGAGCTGCATTCTGTTTTTGGCTTGGCATATAGTCAGGCTCGTTGGTAATCGCCAAATAGAAGATTCCCATAAAAATACAGCTTAAAATAATTGCGATTATCAGCAATTTCCATCCCCAAAACGATTTTTCAGGTGACAACTTATTACTGTCATTACTCATAGAACATCCTCATATTTCTGTAAAAAATCAGTTTTAAATCAATTAAAATTTCATGCTAATACGAGCCCAATAATTACGCCCAGTATTATTAAATTGTTGAGTACCGACTTGACCATCCGCACCTACACCCAATTTGTTTAAATGCTCGGTATAGGTTTTATCTAAGACATTGTCGACACCAACAGCAAGATTTAGATCTTTTTGAATGTTATATGACGCATTCAATGCCAAGGTGGTAAAGCTTTTACTTTCACCAGTGTCATAACCGACAATATTACCTTGATTTAAGCTAATACGATCTTGTTTCGCCACCGCACGCCATAATAAACCTAAAGAATATTTATCTTGAACATAACGTAAATTCAAACGACCTTCTAAAGGCGCAATTTGTGGCAATGGTTTATGTGTATCGGTATTTTCGCCCCATGCATACATTGCACTTAAATCCGCTTGAATCGCATCAGTAAATTGATAACCGATCCCCGCTTCAGCACCCGCGATAGTTGCATCGACATTTTTTGCACCCGCACTAAATGATGAACCATGACTATGTCCATCCATCCCGCCCGTTGGATGATTATGATAACTCAATAAAATAAAGTCATTAATCAATCCTGCATATGCTGATGTCCACACACTCAATGCATCATGTTGGTATTGATAACCGAGATCCAACTGTAAAGTTTTTTCAGTGTTTAGATCATTAAACGTCGGTTTAGACATACCAGTATTACCATGTGCAGTACTGAATAGCTCCCAATAATCTGGAACACGTTCCACATAACCTAAACCAATATAAGATTTGGCATTATGTTCAGGAGATTGATTTTCTAAACGAATAAATGCACTTGGCAAAGTTTCTTTACGTTGATCATTCAGTTTTAATGCATCAATTTTAACTTGATCAATTCGTGCACCTGTCACCAATTTATAAGCATCATTGAATTGATAGGTCATTTCTCCGAAAGCACCATAAGATTGGAAGCGCATATCCTCTCTAAATGCAACATTCATGGATGGCATGGTCGGTGATGACATACTGCCGCCATGTTTGTTCAGCTGAGAATCCACCCCAGTAATTAAACTGAGCTTATCCCATTCACTGGTCATGGCTAAACGGCTATTTAAAGTACGACGTGTCACCTGCATTGCCATTGGGTTTGGCATCAACATCTTCATGCCACCATGTGTCATTTCTGCCAATGGTGGAGTACGTAAACTAAAGTTATCCATAATATGGTCGTTATAACTATAGTTCACTTGCCCTTCGAGCTTTTTAATCACAGGGCTTAAATTCTTCTTTTCAACTCGTAAGCCTAAGCTTTCACGTGCAAATTGAGAACCATCCATGGTTCGGCCTGCGTATTCAGCCTCACCATCGGCTTTACCACCCGTCAGTTCAACCCATGTATCTTCATCGGGTGTCCAGCCTAAGGCTAAATCAGTATTCCAGCGCTCCCAAGAAGAAGGCACTTTATTGCCATCACCATCCTCATAGCTGTTTGACTCAGAACGATTGGCATTGATACGCATGTATTTTTTACTGTCACCTACAGCAGCTTCAATATTGTGATCCAAACGTCCAAAAGAACCGACTAAAACACTGGCTTGACCTTGATAATTTTTATCATCTGTTAAGGTTGGTTTTTGACGTTCAAAAATCACCGTGGCTGCTGAACCTGTATTGGCATATTGAACCGTCTGAGGTCCCTTTACCACCGAAATACGGTCAAAACTTTCGGGTTGAATATACGATGTAGGTGCATCCATGCGTGCAGGGCATGCACCTAAATTTTCGGTACCATCTGTTAAAATTTTAATCCGTGAACCAAACATGCCGCGGAATGTGACATCTCCATTGGTTCCACCGCTTTTAATTGAATTAAAGCCTGCAATACTTTGCAAATAATCAGCACCATCTGTAGCAGGTACAGGTTGAATCGGCTGTTTTGGATCAGCATAAATAATCAAACCATTGGCATCATTATTTAACTGTGCTGTAACCACGATTGGAGCAAGTTGAGATGCATGTTCCTGATCGTGTGCAAATGCCGCTGTAGAATAACAAGCAACACAAACCGCAGCCGCTAAAGGCTGTAAAAAGAATTGAGGTTGAGCCATTTTCTTTCTCTTAAATCATAAATTAAACAAGGCTGGAGTCAATGAAGACCCTAAAAATTAAGTTTTTGATTTATGCAAAAAGTGGCGGGGCTCGCCCTTGGGGAAGTAGAAACAAACGTTGCAATACAAAATAGACATGTCGAAATGCTTTTTGAAATGCAACCAGTCGCACTTGGATACGATCTAATATTTCTTTGATTTCAAGTTCAGGAGGTAAAACCAAATTGCCATAGACTGTACAGTATTGGCACTGGTGACCCGCATCATGGTGATGTGAACTTGGTTGCTCTGGCGCTGCATGTTCAGCATGGGCCAATAGATGGTCATGACTGGCAGCTTCATGTGCAGAAGATGCAGATTGATGTTGATGATGGGTGTTATGTTGATGCTTTTCGTAGAAATGACTTTGTACTAAAGCTTGAGTAATAGTTTCACAGACCGGCGCAATTTGATATTGCTTCGGTAGCAAAGGCTGTAAAAATACAGCAATCTGTAAAAAAACTGCGGTAAAACCGAGCAGTAAACCTATTCTCAACAAAACGTTCGTCTCAACATTTTTCGAGCCAGAGTATAACAAAGCCCAAACAAAATTGGGCTTTGTATTGCAGGAAAATTTTAAAAGATTTTAAAATTCAACTGACTCAGATCAACGTTTTGCTGGAACTTTTTGCTTTTCACGCTGACGAACCACTTTTTCCACTTTTTCACGCGCACGTTGACGCTTTAAAGGGGATAAGTAATCCACAAATAATTTACCGTTTAAGTGATCCATTTCATGTTGAATACATACCGCCAATAGATCATCCGCTTCGACTTCAAAAGCTTGACCTTCAAGGTTAATTGCTTCAATTTTAACTCGTGACGGACGCTCAACTTTATCGTATATTTGAGGAACAGAAAGACAGCCTTCCTCATAAGATAAGGTTTCTTCTGTAAGCGGTGTTATTTTGGGGTTAATGAACACCATAGGTTGGTCTTTGTCTTCAGACAGATCCATTACGATAAGCTGAATATGCTGATCGACCTGTGTAGCAGCCAGACCAATACCTGGCGCTTCATACATGGTTTCAAACATGTCTGCTGCTAACTGGCGAATTTCATCAGTTACCACATCGACAGGTTTTGCAATGGTGCGTAAACGGGGATCAGGAAAACTTAAAATAGGTAATAAGGCCATACTGTACCCTCTGTTGCTATGCCATTGATCTTAAAACTAAATGAAGAATATGCTTCATTAAAAAAATGTGTGTAATATGCGTATTATAACGCATATAGAGACATAATTTTAGGAATTATGATAATGAAAAAGGTTTTAACTGGCATAACGAACTTTCATGCCAAGGGGTTCAAGAAACAATTACTTGCTGTGACACTATGTTTAAGTGCAGGATTCACTTACATGGAAATCACACACGCAAGTCCAAACACCAATCCACCTGCACTGAAATCCAGTGCACCCAATGTCTATGTGGTGAAACGTGGCGATACTTTATGGGATATTGCGGGGAAATTTTTAAGCAAACCTTGGCGCTGGCCTGAAATCTGGGCAAGCAATAAGCATGTTAAAAATCCACATTGGATTTATCCTGGCGATAAATTATTGTTGTGTACTTTAGATGGTCGTCCACTGATTGGTGTAGATGAAGGTGATGGTTGTGATGGAATTATCCGTCGTCATCAAGGTGGAACATCTTTACGCCCTCAAATACGCGTTGAATCCTTAAATAATGCGATTTCAGTAATTCCATTATCAGATATTCAACCGTGGTTAGAACACAGTATTGTGGTCAATCCTGAATCTTTACAGAACATCCCTTATACCATCGGTGCTGCTGATAATCGTGTGATTACGGGTGCAGGACAAACCGTTTATGCGCGTGGAAATGGCTTAGTCGTGGGTCAACGTTATGGGATCTATCGTGAAGGCAAACCCTATATTTTCCTCAATGCTGAAGGCAAAAAGTTTAATGCGGGCATGGAGTTAACTGAGGTTGCTTCTGCAACAGCGGCGGCTGGTGAAAATGATGTAACCACTCTAGAGCTAACCAAAAGTTATAATGCTGAAGTGCGTAAAAGCGACTATGTCCTACCAAGCTATGATGCTGAATTGCCGAGTTTGTTCTATCCAACCACCACCAATGAAGTCAGCAATGGCGGTAAAGTGGTTCGTGTACAAGGTTCAATTGGTACAGCAGCGCAATATAGTGTAGTCACCATTGACCGTGGGAGCTTACAAGGTGCTAAACCTGGGCAAGTCTTTAGTATTTACCAACAAGGTGAAACAGTCCGTGACCCAAAAACTAAAGAGTCTGTGAAATTACCAAGTCAAAAAATTGGTACGCTGATGATCTTTAAGAGTTTTGATCACCTCAGCTATGCCTATATTTTGGAAAGTAATTTACCAATTAAAATGGGTGCTGAAATTAAACCACCTGCAATTGCAGATAACTAAGTTTTTCATGATGTGATTTAAATATGTTGAAGCAAATATCCAATGACCAATATGATGCCATCAGACTTTGGTATTTGGTTCAACATTCGCTCAGCGCTTTTCGTAAATTAGAAACACATTTTGGTTCTATCGCAAAAGCGCTGCAAGCTGAAAATTTAAACCGCTGGTCTGAAGCCAAAATTCATAAAAACCATCTTGAAAGAGCCAGTGAATTTTTCAATGCGCTTGGGCAATCCAAATTTCAAGTTTGCTTCGATAAAATTCAACAACATACAGATTTTATTCTTTTAGATACCGACCCTCATTATCCTCAACAACTGCTACCTTATCCTGATCATCCACCAATTCTATTTGGTAAAGGTGCATTTCAGAATCTAAGTCAACCGCAAATCGCCATCGTGGGTAGCCGAAAGCCAAGTCCGCATGGCAAACAAGTGGCTTATGATTTTGCTTACTATTTGAGTGAAAAGGGCTTTTTTATTACCAGTGGCCTAGCACTGGGAATTGATGCCGCTGCACATATGGGTGGACTAAAACACCATCGAACCATTGCGGTGATCGGTACAGGCTTAGATCTGGTTTATCCTAGTCAAAATAGACAGTTACAAGAACAAATTTTGCAGCATTCAGGAACGATTTTGACTGAATACCTGCCAGAAACTCAGCCTATTCAGCGCAATTTTCCCTATCGAAATCGGATCGTGAGTGGTTTGAGCTTAGGTGTTGTTGTCGCAGAAGCACAACTGGGTAGTGGTTCACTGATTACGGCGCAAGCTGCCGCAGAACAAGGTAAAGTGATTTTTGCAATTCCAGGGCATATTTATGGAGAGCATCATCAAGGATGTCATCAGCTCATTCGTGAAGGGGCCATTCTGGTTGATCATCCAGAACAGATTGTTGAAGATTTAGCACTTCCCACCCAATGGCATTGTGCACAACAGTCTGAATCACTCTCCCCAATGCCAGAAATTCCCGAGCATTTATTTAAGCTGTATCAATTGCTGGATTGGATTGGGCAAGACTTAGATACGCTTGCTCAAAACGCAAATTTAGACATTGCACAACTCACAAGCGATCTTATGGAATTAGAACTTTTGGGTCACTGTATTCAACAATCTGGGCTGTACTTACGTTGCCGAGTCAGTTATTAAGGTTCACAATAGTGGCTTATTCCACGAAATGGCAAGGTAAACATAGATGATTACAACCTCAGTTGCTGAAGCTGCACAAATTCTTCAACAAGGTAAAGTCTTGGCTTATCCAACAGAGGCAGTATGGGGTTTAGGCTGTGATCCGTTCAATGAACAGGCTTTTTTAGAAATTTTAAGGCTTAAACAACGCCCTATAGAGAAAGGCGTAATTTTATTGGCAGGACAGCTCTCACAAGTTGAACATCTATTAACAGAAATTGACCCTATTATTCGTGAACAAATCATTCAATCATGGACGCAACGCTCTAGAACAGAACGTGCAACAACTTGGCTACTTCCAGCTGATGATAAAATTCCACAATGGATTAAAGGCCAGCATGCTCAGGTTGCGGTTCGTGTAACCAATCACCCTTTGTGCATTGCCTTATGTAATGCCTTTAATGGCTTTATTGTGTCGACCAGTGCAAATTCGGCAGGTTTAGAACCAGCAAGATCTTTACAACAAGCCAGTCAATATTTTGGTTCGGAATTGAATTATTTAAACGGCGATCTTGGTTTAAGTCGCGAACCAAGCAAAATCATTGACGCATCTACAGCACAAGTGATTCGGGTTTAAACACGTTAAAATATTCATTCAAACATGAGTTCAGGGCCTGTTGGAATTTCATAAATGGCTTGCGTTGTAGGTTAAAATTGAGCATGAGACGTATACGTCGTAAAGCAGGAAACGAAGAGAATAGCGAGACTATTTTCGAGTTTCATAACGTAGGCTGAGATAATTTTAGCCACAACCCTGAGCAAGAACAAAGCATTGCTTTGTTTGCAGCGCAAGGCGTAGACGAATTGTCAACAGACCCTCAATATTACCAATAAAAAGGCAAAAAAAAACTCAGCCACATATAGGGTTGGCTGAGTATAAAAAAGGATGCGTTAAACACATCCAGAGGGTATGAAAAATTCAGTGTAGAACAATTTAATTAAGAAATTCTTAATTCGCTACGATGAAAATATTATCCTATAAATTTTTTTTGAATACAAATATATTCTTCTGAGCAAGATCTGTTCATTTGAGTGAATTGCAAATAACTTGGATTTCAATAATAAAACTAAGTGTTTAAATTTGTTTTACTATTTGAATTTTCAACAGTTAAATCACTAATTAAAAAACAAATTTTGCTCAGATTTAACACTTAAAAAGCGTTAAAAATAAAGATTTAAATGAACAATTTTCACTCAAAACACTTTAAATTTTAACTCAATAATGTACTTTTTTTGACACTAAGTGACTTTTTTTGTGCCAATGCAATTCCTACTAAAATGACAATACCACCAATTGTATGCGATATCGTCCAAGCCTCATGCAACCAGAAGTAGGCAATGATTGCAGTAAATACTGGCATTAAATTCATAAAAATGCTGGTTCGATTTGGACCTAGATATTGCACAGCCATCATCCACAATAAAGGTGCAACAAGAGAAGGTAATATACCCGCATATAAAACGCTAGCGACATTACCTTGGTTAATCGCATCAATGCCATAATAAAGCACAAATGGTAAATGGTAGACCAAGGTCAACGCAATTTGCACATAGAGACTCAACAGTAATGGAACTTTCAATTGCCATTTTTTCAGAAAAACCCCATAAAAAGCATAAAAGAACACAGCCAAGACCATGATCAAATCACCAGAGTGCCCTGCCAATTGAGTCAAGTTGCTAAAATCCCCTCGGCCAATCACATACAGTAAACCAAGAAAAGACAAGATACTGCCGACAACAGCGAAGCGATTGGGAATTTCACGTAAAATAAGAATCGAAACAAAAATGGTAAATACTGGAATAAAGGCGTTGATAATGCCCATATTGGTTGCTGTGGTGTAATGCGCTGCGCTATATGCCAAGCCTTGATACAAGAACATACCAAAAGCACTCAGCACCACAAATTGCATAAAATGTTGTTTAACCAAATGACGTTGCTTCCACACTTGGGGCAACATAAATGGGGTCAAAATAATAAATGCCACTAACCAGCGATAAAAGCTAATACTGACAGGTGAAATATAATCCGAAACATAACGTGTAACTGCAATATTCATTGACCAAATCAATACTGCAATGATCGGTAAACTGATTGCCCACCACATGGGTTTTGAATTGCTATACATAATTTTGACTGTCGAATAGGATCTGAAAATGATTATCGATGAAGTCGGAATAAATTTAAATATGGCATTTCAGACATCTATAGGGCTTTTCAGACAAATGCTATTTTATATATTTTAAACTTAAAATAATTCCCAAGTTTTGATTGCTAAAGTCACCACACTTTGTAACTGTTCAGCACCAACCCCATCACGGGCTTGCATGGTTAAACCTTGGATCACCGTTGAATAATAATCTGTCATCGCTTGAATATTGGCGTGTGGGTTTAAGTCACCTTCTTTGACACCCTGTTGCAAACGTTGGTAGATATTTTCTTTGACTTGTTGTCTTTTCAACAAGAGATCATGCTGAATCGGTGCATGTTCTTGTGAACAATTCATGGTTGCGGTAACCAACATACAGCCCGTCGGTTTATTCTGTTGAACCAGTTTTTTAAGGTTTTCATACAAATAAATTTCAATAGCGATTTTTGCTGTTTTGGCTTGTTGAAAAATAACTTCCAAAGGACATGCCTCATGCTTTAAGTAGTACTCCAAACAGGCATGAAACAGCTGTGATTTGTCCCCAAAACTACTATATATACTGGGTGCAGTAAGATTTAAGGCTTTGGTTAAATCGCTCATCGATGTGGATTCATAGCCATATTCCCAGAACAACAACATGGCTTTTTGTAGCGCTTGTTGTTCATCAAAACATTTAGGACGACCACGCCCACGCTTAGGTGCTTGTTTTTCAGCGACTAAAGCATGTTTTTCAGAATCAGCCATAACTTTCACATATATTTTTATAACGAACATTATTAAATTAATTGACAACACAAAATTAATCAAATATTTTATTTTTATAACGATCGTTAATGAATTAAAAAATACCTCCATATGCTTTCGCTTTACAGCAGGAATATATCTTCATGAATATGATGCAATCAGAAGTTTCAGAACCACAGTCCTCTGAGATTCCCCCCAGTAGCCAAGGGAGCTGGTTGGCGCTATTAACCGTTGCAATTACTGCTTTTGCTTTGGTCACCAGTGAGTTTCTCCCAATTGGTGTCCTCAACGACATTTCCAGTGATTTGCATGTATCTGTTGGTACAGCGGGTTTGATGATCACTCTCCCAGGGATCATGGCCGCCATAGCAGCACCACTCCTTCCCGTTCTAGTCAAAAATTTAGATCGACGTTACTTACTCCTAGCCTTGTCTGCAACGATGGTGTTTGCCAATGCCATCACTGCAATTGCATCAACTTTTGAAATTTTATTGCTGAGCCGTTTCATTCTTGGATTTGCAATTGGTGGATTTTGGGCGACTGCGATTGCCTTAAGTGGTCGTTTAGCACCAAGCCATTTACCTATTGCGAAAGCAACAGCAACTGTCATGGCTGGGGTAACTTTAGCCACTGTTCTTGGTGTACCGATTGGGACATGGCTAAGTGATGCATATGGCTGGCGAACATCATTTGGAATTACCTCCGCCATCGGCTTCGTTGTTTTACTGTTGGGAATTAAATTTATCCCAAGTTTAAAACCAGAATCTGCCATTCATTTTAAAGACTTACCTGCATTGCTAAGAATCAGTAAAGCCAGACAAGGTTTGATTATTATTTTGTTGATTGGTTTAGCTCATTTTTCATCATATAGCTATCTGACCCCGTTCTTTAAAAATTCAGCAGGCTTTGACAGTGCTACCATCAGTTCGCTACTGCTATTATTTGGTATCGCCGGTATCTTTGGTAATGCTTTTGCTGGTTATAGCGGTAATTTGAATGTGCGTTATACCTTTGCATTCGTTGCCATCTGTTTTGCGGTTGTATTCTTTGGCTTTCCTCTATTTGCAATTCATCCATCAGGCGCCTTTATTCTTACAGCGCTTTGGGGCTTTGCATTTGGTGCATTTCCAACCACTGCCAATATTTGGATGTTTTTACACGCCCCTCAAGCTGTAGAAAAAGGCATGCCGTTATTTGTTGGTTTCTTCCAAGTGATGATTGCAACAGGTGCATTAATCGGTGGCTATGTTGTTGACCATTTTAATGCCAACATTTTATTGTATAGTGTACTGAGTTTTATCCTTTTGGCCTTTATTTCAATCTTCACGCTGAGTCGTGGATTAAATAACCCCAAAGCTGAAAACACTGCCATTCAATGTGAGAGTTAAGTCTTTTCAACTATGTATTCAGCGCTGATTTCTGTAGAAGAATTTTTCTACCAAAAGCATGATGTAGTGACACCCCATTCAAATTTATGGGGTGATTTTAATTTGAGTTTAAATGGGACTTTAGAACTCAATGTCGCAGAACAAACCTATCTGTCTCCACCAAGTTATGGTTTGTGGATTCCGCCGCAAACCGAACATTGTTGTACAGCTGTGGATGATCAACTGACGCATTACATCTGTATCCGTATTCATCCTCAGCTTTGTCAAAGCTTATCCCAAAGCACAAAGACTTTAAGTATTCGCCCTTTTTTACGTCATACCATTGAAGAAGTTTTAGAGCAGCAGAAACAAGGGATTCCATCATCTCCCTATTATCAACACTTATTAGAACTGTTGGTCGATCAAATCCAAAATAGTGTGTGTTATGAGCATTATTTACCGCAAACCAACCATCCCACACTCAAGCCTATTCTTGAGCATTTGTCGGATACAACACGCTTCCCCCAAAGCCTTCAAGAAATTCTCGATACTTTTCAGATTACTGAACGGCATGCACTTAGACTTAGCCAAGAGCACCTTAAACTTTCGCTGTCTGAATGGCGTAATCGCGCCAAGATTATTTATGCAATCTCATTGATCCAACAAGGCATCTCAATTAAAAAAATTAGCTTAGACCTCGGCTATCAACACACATCCAGCTTCATTGAGTTTTTTAAGCGTTACACTCATCAAACCCCAGCACAAATGCGAAATCTTTAAGATTGGGGTATTTTTCAAGCAGCCTAATTCCGCTTTATTGATAAGTTTATATACAAAAATACTATAGAAAATTGCCTTAAAATTGTGCATTTTGCATCTTATGCTCTAGATTAAGCATATAACTTTTTGAATTTGTATATATTACCGTCAAATTCATAAGAATTTTAAATAATGAAGGGTTCGAATAAATGAAAAAATTACTACTAGCTACACTATGTGCTTCAGCGTTTGCTTTAACTGCATGTGATAAAAAACCAGCTGATTCAGCTTCAGGAACTGAGAACAAACCTGCTGCAGCTGCGGTTTCTTTAAGTACCAACAATACTGCTGATATCAAAAGCGATTTAACTGCACTTCAAACAATGTCTACAGCGAAAGCTAAAGAAGCATTGAACTTCCAAACAGAAGTGATGCAAGCTGCACAAAAGGGTGATAAAGATGCACTGAAAGGTGTTGTCGATAAAATGAAAACTTATGTGGATGGTTTCAACAAAGATCTTGATGGTTTAGCACTTAAAAGTACTGAAGTTGCGTCTGTACGTGACAAAATGAAAGAGTCAAATAACCTAGGCGTTGAAATGTCTGAAGCTGGTTTAGCGACTTCACCAGATCCACAAAAAATCATGGAACTACAAAAGAAAGGTACTGAGTTACAACAAAGCCTGTTAACTGAAATGCAAGCACTTCAAGCCAAAGCAAACGCTGCACCATAATCGATTAAATTTGATGCAGTTTTTAAAAGCAGATCCTATGATCTGCTTTTTTTATTACACTTATATACAAATGTAACTTGCTGAAATCTTGGAATATCGCTAAAACATTAGACATATTTCTAATCACTGTCTTTTGATTTTTAAGGATACCCCTATGAGCAATTCCGTTTATGACATCCCAGTCAATACCATCAAAGGTGAAGCGACGACCTTGAATCAATATCAAGGTAAAGTTCTTTTAATCGTTAACGTTGCATCTAAATGTGGCCTTACTCCACAATATGAAGGTTTAGAAAAACTATATACTGAAAAGAAAGATCAAGGTTTAGAAATCCTCGGCTTTCCTGCAAATAACTTTCTTGCGCAAGAGCCTGGAACAAATGATGAAATCGAGCAATTTTGCTCTTTAACTTACAATGTCGACTTCCCGCTTTTTGCTAAAATTTCAGTTGCTGGTGATGATAAACATCCACTTTATGACAGCTTAATTCATGCAATCCCTGAACGTATTGGTGAAGGTCCTTGGTGGAAAGACTTAGTCGATTATGGCTTAACACCAAACCCAAAACCTGAAGTCCTTTGGAACTTTGAAAAATTCTTAATCGGTAAAAATGGCGAAATCGTGGCACGTTTTGCACCAGATATCACTGCTGATGATCCACGAATTACATCTGCGATTGAAGCTGAATTAGCAAAATAGATCGAGCATTAAAAGCACTATGCTTTAAATAAATTTTTATATTTTGCAGTTTTGATCGAAAATTTTATATTTTCGATCAAAATCCCTCTAGCTTTATTCACAATTTAAAATTTCGAAACCTTCAATGGCGTACTAAAAATGCATTCTTTTTTGCTTTTGTTTGAGTAGAAATGAATCTCTAAAGTTACAGACTGTATGTCCTTTGCAACAATCCTCAATCTCTACACTTTTGCAAATTATAGTGAATTCATAACCGATTAAATTACTTTTGGACAACGATGAAAAAGTTTTTACAAGGTGCGGTTTTGCCTTTTGTTATTTTTATTTCTGGCATGTTACTACTAGGCTGTAATCAAGCAGCTGAACAATCACGTCAACAAGATGACGCTCAAGCGATTGAAACTGCGCAAATGAGTGAGAATACATCCGACTCAAATAATAATAATCAATCAACAGCAAAAAGTACTGAAGATTTAAAACAAGGCAATATGTTTTATATCGCACGTGATGTTGCCAACGTACAGCTGAAAACTGGTGACTATGTTGAAAAATTACAGCAAAGCCAATCTAATTTACAACAAGCGATACAATCACAAAATCAAGCTGAGCTGCAACAATCTGTCAAAACATTGACTCGTGAACTACAAGGCTTTAATACAGCATTGATTTCATTAGATTTAAAAAGCCAAGAGATTGATGGTATCCGCCAACAAGTGCTACAAGCAAATAAGCAAGTGCTTAACTCAGCACTGTTAAACGGTGATTTAGACATTTCAAAAGTTGATTTTAAGAAAATCGAACAACAAATGAATACCATCCAACTAGATATGCTTAAACTGGCAGGCATGATGATTCCTGGATCAAATACAGAGCAAGCCACTTGAACAGCGTTAATTAGATTTGAACAGATCAGCCTTGGCTTGGCTTGGCGACATTACATGATCGATCTTGTCCTAGTGCGCGTTTAGCATCTAACTTAAAACGAGCTTGAGCAGACTTATAACTTGCGGGTAAAAATAGCGTTAAACGGGTTTTATTCTTTCCAATGGATTCCACCAAGGTTTTTGATAAATACGCCCCACCCTCTGTACGGGTAAACAAGGTTCCCATTTCTAAATCTCGTTCTAGTCGATTGTCGGTAAAGACAAAATCTTTTTCGCCAGTAAACGCAACACATTGCCCATAGGCCATTTTCAAATTTTTAAATGCGACAACATAATCGATATCTAACTCTGTTTCTAAACCATTTCCCACTGAATTTGCCACCAAACTTGCTTCAGTGGGTGCATTTGGTGTGGTGACAAATTGGCTTTGGCATGCTGAAACAGCACTCAGTAGAAGTACAGAAAATAAATACCGACATTGCACTAATTTTTTCATTTTAAGTTTATTGGTTTTCTACAACAATGAAGGGATTGTAGCAAAGTTCATGAACATGATTTAATAGCAGATTAACTGTATTTTTGTAGTGTTTCATGCAACTGATTTTATTCACAGGCGTACAAGCTTCGGGTAAATCTACTTTTTATCAACAGTATTTTTACCATACACATCTACGTATCAATCTCGATATGCTAAAAACACGCCATCGCGAAAAGATACTGTTTGAAGCAGCTATAGCCTCTAAAACCAAAATCGTGATAGATAACACCAACATAAGCAAAGCCGATCGAGCCCGTTATATTCAACTTGCCAAAACTGCTGGCTTCGAGATCATTTCATATTATTTTGAAACGGATCTAGACAGTACTTTACAGCGTAATGCACAACGTGAGGGTAAAGCCAATATTGCTGAAAAAGGCGTTAAAGCCACCTTTTATAAATTAGAAGTCCCGAATCGTTCAGAAGGTTTTGATGCGCTGTTTAAAGTAAACATGATAGAAAATAATGACTTTTCAATTACGGTCATAACTGAATAAAAAATTTAATGTTGAGCCAACCGCCATGTTTTAAATGCGGTTTGCATCTGTTGTTGTATTTCTCTAGGTACTTTACGAGCTGCTAAATTGGAAAAATCTCCACGATAGGTTTCAGCCACAATTGAACTTGCCAAATCTTCGATCGCAATTCGACCTTTGTTGTGATACGCCTGAATTTCTACTTCGGTTAAATAAATATCCCAACATGAAACAACAGAACTCATATCTACGGCTATACTAAGATAGTAGTCATCTTGCGTTTGATAAAGTTCCCAAAAGTGCGCTTGCTGTTCGATGAGGTGCATTGTCTTCTATATCTCCTTTTTTATTGTTTAGATTATGCTAAAACTAGTCAGTGATGAAATATAACTTTAGCATGAGAATAACGAAGAAGTTTAACCATGAGATTTGATGATCTAGATACACGATTACGTGTTTATGAAACAGCTTATGATTTCTGTGTACCACCAGAACAATATATCGTTGTGCGTTTGGATGGACGTGGCTTTACCAAACTCACCAAAGATATTTGGAAATTTGAAGCGCCCTTTGATCTTCGTTTTAGGGACTTGATGGTCGAAACAACAGCTCACTTAATGCAATGTGGCTTTAATATTATTTATGGCTATACACAAAGCGATGAAATCTCCTTACTGTTTCATTTAAAAGATGACAGCTTTAATCGTAAAACACGAAAAATTATTTCTATTTTAGCCGCAGAAGCCAGTGCAAAATTCAGTGTGTTACATGGTGAGATGGCAACTTTTGATGCTCGAATTTGTATACTGCCCAATGCAAAAACTGTTGAAGATTATTTTCGTTGGCGTCATGAAGATGCTCATCGCAACGCACTCAATGCACATTGCTATTGGATGTTGCGCAAGGAAGGAGAAAATGTAAAAAATGCAACCGACCAAGTAAAAGGATTATCTCGCCAAGAGAAGCATGATTTACTCTTTAGCCGTGACATTAACTTTAATGAATTACCTGCATGGCAGAAGCGTGGTACAGGTTTATATTGGAAAGATATTGAAAAAATTGGTTTTAATCCAAAAACTAAACAGTCGACAGTATCAACTCGTCGACACATTTTTAAAGACTATGAATTACCTTTGGGGGATGATTATAGTCAATTTATACAAACACAATTTTTATTGGACACCCCCCAAGAATAAGCTCCTACCATGTTGAACCGATATAAATTTGAACCCTCCATAAATTAATCGCATAAAAAAACCACCCTCGCGGGTGGTTTTTCAATCTCAAACTGCGTGTTATAGCGCGCGGTTTTTGATTTTGCGGATGGTTTCCAACTGAGCAGCAGTTTCTGCAAGAGCAGCCAAAGCAGCAGCAGAGTCCAAATCGCTTTTTTGATTTGCAAGCAATTGTTCAGCATGTTTACGTGCTTCAAGAATTGCAGCTTCATCTAAGTTGTCAGCACGAACTGCAGTATCTGCAAGCACAGTAACAACATGCGGTTGAACTTCTAGAACACCACCAGATACATAGATTAACTCTTCTGTACCGTTTTCAAGCAGAACGCGAATTGCGCCCGGCTTGAGTAAGGTGACTAACGGAGCGTGACCAGGCATGATACCCAATTCACCGCCAGCACCTTTTGCGATAAGCATTGTCACAGTGCCTGAGTACAAAGACTCATTAACACTTACAACATCACATTGCATAGTCGACATGTGAATCTCCTAAATTAGAGTTGCTAATTAAAGCTTCTCGGCTTTAGCGATCACTTCGTCAATACCACCAACCATATAGAACGCTTGTTCTGGGATGTGATCGTATTCACCAGCTAGAAGACCTTTAAAGCCACGAATTGTTTCTTTAAGTGGTACAAGTTTACCAGGAGCACCAGTAAACACTTCAGCTACGTGGAACGGTTGAGAGAAGAAACGTTGGATTTTACGCGCACGGTAAACAATCAACTTATCTTCTTCTGCTAACTCGTCCATACCCAAGATTGCGATGATGTCTTTAAGCTCTTTATAACGTTGCAATACGTTCTGTACAGAACGTGCAATTTCATAATGCTCAGCACCAACAACAAGTGGATCTAACTGACGTGAAGTAGAGTCAAGTGGATCGATCGCTGGGTAAATACCAGAAGATGCGATGTCACGGCTCAATACTACAGTTGCATCTAAGTGAGCAAATGTAGTTGCAGGCGATGGATCTGTTAAGTCATCGGCAGGTACATATACCGCTTGGATAGATGTAATCGAACCAGACTTAGTCGATGTAATACGTTCTTGAAGAACACCCATCTCTTCTGCAAGCGTTGGTTGGTAACCTACTGCAGATGGCATACGACCTAAAAGAGCAGATACTTCAGTACCAGCCAATGTGTAACGGTAAATGTTGTCAACGAACAACAATACGTCACGGCCTTTACCGTTTTCATCTTTCTCATCACGGAAGTATTCAGCCATGGTCAAACCAGTTAACGCTACGCGTAAACGGTTACCCGGTGGCTCATTCATCTGACCGTAGACCATTGCTACTTTGTCAAGAACGTTAGAATCTTTCATCTCGTGGTAGAAGTCATTACCTTCACGAGTACGCTCACCAACACCAGCAAACACAGATAAACCTGAGTGAGCTTTCGCGATGTTGTTGATCAATTCCATCATGTTTACAGTTTTACCAACACCGGCACCACCGAATAAACCAACTTTACCACCTTTAGCAAACGGGCAAAGTAAGTCAATGACTTTAATACCAGTTTCTAAAAGGTCAGTAGAAGCAGCTTGTTCAGCATAAGAAGGTGCTTGACGGTGAATCGGCAAACGCGCTTCAGTCGCAACTGGACCAGCTTCGTCGATTGGGCGACCAAGAACGTCCATGATACGACCTAAACATGCAGTACCTACAGGTACAGAAATAGGTGCACCAGTATTAGATACGTTTAGACCACGTTTAAGACCTTCTGTAGATCCCATTGCGATGGTACGAACTACACCATCACCAAGTTGTTGCTGAACTTCTAAAGTAGTTTCAGTACCGTCAACTTGGAGAGCGTCATAGATCTTAGGAACGCTATTGCGTTCAAACTCGACGTCGATAACCGCGCCGATGATCTGAATGATACGACCGCTACTCATTGCTGTCTCCTCAATTCAAAATAATGTTAAACGGCAGCGGCACCACCAACGATCTCAGAAATTTCCTGAGTAATCGCGGCTTGACGCAGCTTGTTATAAATGAGTTGTAGGCTCTTGATAAGATCACCTGCGTTGTCAGTTGCAGCTTTCATTGCAACCATACGAGCAGACTGCTCACATGCGATGTTTTCAATCACACCTTGATAAACCATAGACTCAATGTAACGAACCAATAAACCATTTAAAAGCTCTTCAGCTTCTGGTTCATATAGATAATCCCAACCATATTGGCGGTTAAGATCCTCGTCCGTATCAGCCGCAGCTAAAGGAACAAGTTGTTCGATTTTTTGGTTTTGAGTCATGGCATTGACAAAGCCGTTTGACACAAGATAAATACGATCTAACTCGCCTTTATCAAATGCATCTAACATCACCTGTACAGAACCAGTTAACTGTTCAAGACTTGGAGCATCACCTACTTGCGTAGTTGCGCCAAGTACTTTACCGCCGTAGTTTTTAAAAAACGAAACCGCTTTTTGACCAATTAAAGCAAATTGAACTTCAATTGACTGCTCTTGTTGCTGTTGTACGTGTTTTACCACTTTTTTGAACAAGTTAATGTTCAAACCACCAGCAAGACCACGATCTGAAGAAACAATGATATAGCCAACGCGTTTTACAGGGCGTTCAACCATATAGCGATGTTTGTATTCAGGATTCGCTTGGACCAAATGAGCAATTACACGGTGCATATTTTCGGCATACGGACGGCCCTGAGCCATGCGCTCTTGCGCACGACGCATCTTAGAAGCTGCTACCATTTGCATCGCGCGAGTAATCTTTTGCGTGCTCTTGATACTAGCTACTTTGGCGCGAATTTCTTTTAAATTTGCCATACGCTTAACCTAGTATTCGAAAGCCCTTTCGAGCTTCCGAAGGTTGATCCGTGAACCAAACCATAACTAACAACAACATACATTGAAATTAGTAAGTTTGAGTCGCTTTAAAGCTTTCAATACCTGCTTTGATTGCAGCTTCGATGTCTTTGTCGTAGTTACCAGTTTCATCGATGTTTTGCATTAACGCAGCATGTTCTGAACGGAAGTAAGAGATTAACGCAGTATCAAAGTCTACGATTTTCTTCACTTCAACGTCAGCCATATAGCCTTCGTTAGATGCATAAATTGAAACAGCTTGGTCAGCAATTGAATATGGAGCATATTGTTTTTGCTTCATTAATTCAGTTACACGTTGACCATGTTCAAGTTGCTTACGAGTTGCTTCATCAAGGTCAGAAGCGAACTGAGCAAATGCTGCCAATTCACGGTATTGCGCCAAAGCAGTACGGATACCACCAGACAATTTTTTGATGATCTTCGTTTGAGCAGAACCACCAACACGCGATACAGAGATACCCGCGTTCACAGCAGGACGAATACCTGCGTTGAATAATGATGTTTCTAAGAAGATCTGACCATCAGTAATCGAAATTACGTTTGTCGGTACGAATGCAGATACGTCACCCGCTTGAGTTTCAATAATTGGCAATGCAGTTAATGAACCAGTTTGGCCTTTAACTTCACCATTAGTGAATTTCTCAACATAGTCAGCAGATACACGAGAAGCACGTTCAAGTAGACGTGAATGAAGATAGAACACGTCACCTGGGTAAGCTTCACGACCTGGTGGACGACGAAGAAGCAATGAAATTTGACGGTAAGCAACAGCTTGTTTAGACAAGTCATCATAAATGATAAGTGCGTCTTCACCGCGGTCACGGAAGTACTCGCCCATTGTACAACCAGCATATGGAGCAAGATACTGCATTGCTGCAGGATCTGCTGCAGCAGCTGCTACAACAGTTGTGTACGCCATAGCGCCAGTTTCTTCAAGCTTACGTACTACGTTTGCAATTGTTGATTGTTTTTGACCAATCGCAACGTATACACACTTAATGCCTGATTGTTTTTGAGCAATGATCGCATCGATCGCCATTGCTGTTTTACCAGTTTGACGGTCACCGATGATCAACTCACGCTGACCACGACCAACAGGGATCATTGTATCTACTGATTTATAACCAGTTTGTACAGGTTGATCCACTGATTGACGCCAAATTACACCTGGTGCTACTTTTTCAACAGCATCAGTAAGTTTTGCATCAATAGGGCCTTTACCATCAATCGGGTTACCCAAAGCATCTACTACACGGCCTAAAAGTTCTGGACCAACCGGAACTTCTAATACACGACCTGTGCAACGAGCTTTTTGACCTTCTTGAAGGCTTAAGTAGTTACCTAAGACAACGGCACCCACTGAATCCTGTTCTAGGTTCAGTGCCATACCAAATAAGCCGCCGTCGAATTCGATCATTTCACCGTACATTGCATCAGCAAGGCCGTGAATACGCACAATACCGTCGGAAACCATAACAATGGTCCCTTCGTTCTTAGCGGTCGCGCTGGTGTCCAGATCGCCGATACGCTGTTTAATGAGCGCACTGATCTCGGATGGATTCAGTTGTTGCATTGCGCTATACCTCAATCTTTTTAAAGTTCAGTCTTCTTTAGACGTAGTTATTTTTAACAATTACGCTAGAAGACGAGTCCGCATTTTTTCAAGCTTGCTAAGCGCAGAATCATCTATCACTTGGTCGCCTGCACGAATAACAACACCAGCAATCAATGCTGGATTTACTTCAACTGTAACTTTCACAGCGCTGTTCAAGCGTTTTTCTAACGCATGAGCCAACTTCTGTTCTTGTACTGAATCCAATGGAAAAGCGGATTCAATCACAACATCTACAGTGTTGTTATTTTGCGATTTGAGTTGCTCAAATTCTGTGTCAATTTCAGGTAACAATGCTAAACGGCCATTGTCTGCAAGAAGTGTCAAAAAGTTTGACACAGCCACAGTTTGTTCATTACCTAAAACTTTCGCAAAAAGATCAACCTGCTCTGCAGGTGTCAACTCAGGGCGATTTAAATAAGCGGAGAATGCTTCATCTTGCACCGCAGCACTGAGCAGTTGTAATGCATTTGACCAAGCGTCAGTTGCATTTTGCTCAGATGCATAAGCAAATGCTGCTTTAGCGTATGGGCGTGCCAACGTCAAGAATTCAGCCATATTCGCCTCTCTTAAAGTTTAGCAGCCAGCTGATTCAGCATGGCATTATGAGCTTCTGCGTCAACTTGTTGGTTCAGAATTTTCTCTGCACCAGCAACTGCAAGAGCAGCAACTTGTTGACGTAATTCTTCACGAGCAGAATTGATGTCTTGGTCAACAGCATCTTTCGCTTGTTGACGAATACGCTCACCTTCAGCAGATGCTTGAGTACGCGCTTCTTCGACCAATTGTGCCGCACGACGGTTCGCTTGTTCGATCAATTGAGCCGCTTGTGCTTTCGCCGCATCAATTTCTTGCTTAACTTGTGCTTGTGCATCAGCAAGATCAGCTTTCGCTTTCTCTGCAGCATTTAAGCCATCAGCGATTTTACGCTGACGCTCACTAATCGCATTGATTAGTGGTGGCCATACAAACTTCATGCAGAATGCGACAAATATCGCAAATGCAATCGCTTGGCCAAACAATGTGAGGTTGATATTCATTGCAAATTCCTCAAATAGTGAATTTCGGAATTAAGCTGATTAACCTACAAATGGATTAGCGAAGATGAAGAACAAGCCAATACCAACACCGATCATAGGCACAGCATCAAGAAGACCTGCGATTAAGAACATACGAGTTTGAAGTTGTGGAGCCAATTCTGGTTGACGAGCAACAGCTTCAAGGAAACGGCCGCCTAAAAGACCAAAACCAATCGCAGTACCTAAAGCACCAAAAGCGATCAAGATAGCAGATGCAATTGCAACTAGACCTAAAGTGAGTTCCATGATAATTCCTCAGAGGTTAGGTTTATACCAAATTAAAGTAAAAAAATTATACCTAACCACCGGATGACAGTTAGGCAATACCATTAATGTTTTTCGCTTGCCATGCTCAAGTATACGATTGTTAGCATCATGAAAATGAAGGCTTGCAATGTAATAACAAGAATGTGGAAGATAGCCCAAGGCACAGACAACGCCCACTGGATCCAGAAAGGTAACAACGCGATAAGAATGAAGATTAACTCACCCGCATACATGTTACCGAATAATCGGAGTGCCAATGAAATTGGACGTGCAAGGAATGTTACTAATTCTAGAATTAAGTTCACTGGAATCAATAACGCTTTTGCAACTGGGTTACTTGGATTAAATGGGTTAAGTGCCAATTCACCAACGAAACCGCCGATGCCTTTTTCACGAATACTATAGAACAAGATCAACGCAAATACAGACAAAGACATACCAAGGGTAATGTTAGGGTCTGTAGATGGAACAACCTTGAAGTAAACGTGGTGAGGGTCCATACCAAATACGTTTGCACCAATCAATTGAGCTGTATACGGAATCCAGTCAACAGGAATTAAGTCCATCGCATTCATGAGGAAAATCCACACGAAAATGGTCAAGGCTAAAGGCGCAATTAAACGTGATTTACCATGAAACGTATCACGAACACTTGAGTCAACAAACTCGATAATCATTTCGATTGCAGACTGGAACTTGGTAGGAACACCAGAGTTTGCAGCTTTCGCTACGCACCAGAATATCAAACAGAAAATCACACCAAGGCCAATTGACCAACCCATTGAATCCAAGTGGATAGCAGTGAACCCCATCTGTTGAGCTTCTGCACCACTTTCAGCCAATTTCCAAGTACCATCTGGCATTTTGCCATAGGTCATATTGGTCAAGTGATGCTTGATATACTCGGTCGAAGTCAGGGCATGTTCTTCAGCAGCCATAAATCACACCTGGTCAATGTCAAATAATAAATAGAGTTAACGAATATCGCGTGCTGCATGATATCTCGTTAATCCCCAAAAAAATTTTCAATTTCTGCTGCGCTTATACTCGTTTTTGTTGCCGTGCTACCCAAAAAGGTGCAATCCACGACATCGCTTGAACGAGAATAAAACCACAAAACAATGCCACCGGAGATAACGGTTTGACATTGCATAAAATTAAAATGAAACCAACGATCACAATTGCAAATTTGCCCATTAAGCCTCTATACATGTTCGAAAGAACCTGTTTTGAAGCACGCGCCCCTGCTGCTCGAAACGACTGCCAAGAAAAATAACAACTGGCAAGCCAACATATCAGTGCACCTAACGCTGCACTCAGAGCCGCAGTCGAGTCTTTCAAGACCCACGCTACCAAGGCTGAAACAGGAATCATAAACGCTTGCAAATAGACCAAAGCTTTTGCTAATCGTCGGTCAATCAAGCGACTAGTTTGGCTCATTTTTTATCCACTCACAGCATAAATGCTTGACAAGTTTAGCTGATGATCGTTTTTAATCGCAGGCATTATAGAGTTACACCCCTGAACATGCAATCTTTTCCCGACCTTAGTCGTGTTTTTTTCGATATACAGGTTGCTTTGCATATGAACAATTGTTGATTAATTTTTGCATCATTTCCGTGCATTAAGTACGCAAGCTTGTGTTTGTTGAGCCAAAGTCTGCCATGCAACCACAAAATCTTGTTGTTTAGCCAAAGTTTCGTCTACCGCTTGAAATGAAATTTCACCCAATTTTCGGTACTGACTTGGACTTGCGCTGCCTTCTGCCAGCAAGCACATTTTTTTGTAAGGTCTCGTGTCATTTAAAAACTTGATTTGAGTCACGGTCGGCGCAACATGCGGATCATCTGTCATCGCACCTGCAAATTTTAAGTTTAATGAACGCTCTAAATATTGGTAAGCATCATGATAAGCCCAGTATGGACGTGCGCTACCAGCACTGATACTTTTCTGTGAAACGCGCAGCATTTCACTGGCAAACTTCTTCGCATTATTCCAATATGCTGCTTTATTTTCTGGATGTTGTTGTGAACGTAAGGCTGCAATAAAGAAACCGATACGTACAGCATTATTTGGATCTAACCACACATGTGTATCAATCGTATCTTTCAGTGCAACACCTTTTGGACTTCTTAAAGGAAGTGCTTGAATAATACCTGAATTGAGTATTGAAATCGCCTTTGTATTCTCACCTAGAACCTTTTCCAAAGGTGCTTCATGTTCTTTTCCCAGCCAAATCACCAATGAAGCGTCCATAATCGTTTTGCGATTATCTGGTGTAAGTTGCACATCATGCCCCGTTTGATTTCCCAAAAGCAAAACAGGCTCTTCTATGCCTTCAGTTATTTCTTTTGCAATCAAATAAATAGGATGAGTTGATACCACTAAAGGCGCTTGAGCCCAAGTGACACTAATAAATAATGCACATAAGCAAAAGGCGATAATGCGATTCATGGGAGTGTATTACCAAAAAAAATTTATGTTATAGTATAACAGAAGTTAAAAAATACCTACGCCATTCGTAAGTTGATAGAGCTTCATGTTAATATTTGCGATTCTCTTCCATTCAAATAACAAGTTTTGAGGTCTGATATGAGCTTATGTTCACACGAGCAGCATGATACTTTGCATGGTGTACACGATCATCTCAATGTAGAAGCTCGTTTATCAGAAGCAGAAAGCCTTTGTGCAACCTCAGGTGCCCGCCTTACCCCTTTGCGTAAAGAAGTACTTGAATTAATTTTGAATGCCTCAGGTCCTGTAGGTGCTTATGATCTTTTAGCCAAGATGAAAGGTGCTGCAGAACGTCCAGCTGCACCACCTACTGTGTATAGAACCTTAGATTTTCTCTTAGAAAAAGGTTTTATTCATCGTTTAACCTCTATTAATGCTTATATCCCTTGTTGTCACCCACGTGAAGGACATCAAGCCGCATTTTTAATTTGCACTGAATGTCATACAGTGAAAGAAGCTTCAGCAAAAGGTTTAATTCAAGAATTAAACCACTTAGCAGCGTCAGATCACTTCAATGCACATCACAGTATTATTGAGATTTCAGGAATATGTCAGCAGTGCTCGAACAAAGCGTAAACTCCCCTCTCGTTCAACTGCAACAAATTAATGTCCGAATTGATGATCGTGACATTCTAAAAAATATAGATTTTTCATTACAAGAAAAAGAAATTGTCACGCTTATTGGTCCCAATGGCGCAGGCAAATCAACCCTGATCAAAGTATTATTGGGTATTTTAAAACCCAATGCGGGCAAAATTATCAGCTCAAAAAAAATTAAACTGGCGTATGTACCACAAAAATTTAACCCCTCTCATAGTCTGCCTTTAAGAGTTAAAGATCTACTGGATCTTGAGAAATGTGATAAGGCCATTAAAGCTGAAATCATTCGAGATACTGGTATTGCCAAATTAGAGTACGCCAAAGTACAACAACTTTCAGGTGGTGAACGTCAGCGGGTTTTATTGGCGCGCGCTTTATTACGCCAACCCGATATTTTAGTTTTAGATGAACCTATGCAAGGTTTAGATATTCAATCTGAAGCTGAATTGTATGAATATGTGCGTAGCCTGCCACAACGTTATGGTTGCGCCATTTTAATTGTGTCTCATGATTTACAATGGGTCATGCAAGGCACTCAGCGAGTTGTCTGTTTAAATAAGCACATTTGCTGTAGTGGTTTACCTGACAGTATTCAGCAGCATCCAGAATATCAAGCTTTGTTTGGTGATACTTTTGGAAAATACCACGCTTTTTACCAACACCATCATGACCATTGTGCACATGGTGACTCCGCCAAAACTTGTGAACATGGCCCACATCCACACATTCACCCAGAACCGGAAGCTTAAACCATGATGGAATGGTTAGAATTACTGTTACCTGCATGGATTATGGGAACACTTTTAGTGTTTTTAACAGCGCCACTAGGTTGTTTGATGCTATGGCGCAGAATGTCTTTTTTTGCTGACACGATGGCGCATGGTACCTTGCTTGGTGTTGCGTTAGCTGCTGTTTTAACTTTACCGCTTTGGGTCGGTGTTACCTTTACTGCGATACTCTTGGTGGCAGTACTTTGGGTTTTACATGACCCGCGTTTACCCAATGACGCCTTACTTGCATTATGTGCTGCGACCTTACTTTGTTCTGGGCTATTGTTAATTCAACATTTACCCGCATTACGTCCTGAGTTATTAAGTTATTTATTTGGCGATTTATTAACAATTGAGTGGTCAGACCTACCGATTTTTGCAACTGTGATTATTGTTGCTTTAGCTGTCCTCTACCGTTACTGGCAAGCACAAATTCAAATTGCGATTGATCCAGATATTGCGGTAAGTGAAGGCGTAAACGCCAAATGGCAGCGCTTAATTTTTATGTTGTTATTGGCTTTATTCACCGTACTCGCTTTACGTGCCGTTGGTTCGTTATTGATGGGTGCATTATTGGTTATTCCAGCACTGGCTTCACGTCTTATTTCGCACTCACCGAAACAAATGGTGATGGGAGCGTTTGTGATTGCTCAAATTGGTGTGACTGTGGGTTTATGGTCAAGTGCAGCCCTGAATATCTCTACAGGTCTAAGCATCGTATTAACCATGTCTTTGCTGTTTGCTGTGATTTTCTGTGTAATGAAAGTAAGAAAGATGGCTTGATGAATCAATCATTTCCATCTTTAGCCGCACTCAATATTTAAACTATGCTTTTTAACGAAACATATAAACCATATACAGCAATGACAATCAGAATTAATCCGCAAAGCCCTAATATTTTTGGATAAATTTGACTTTTAGAAAGCTTATTAAACGACAGATAGACCAAAGATAACGTGAGAAAATCTAAAATAATCCATGTCACGACTAAGATAACCAGACTGGTATTCATATCAGCATGAATATGAATAAACTGCGGAAAAAATGATGAAAAGAAAATGATATCTTTAGGATTTGAGATACCTACTAAAAAGCCTTTGCTGAGACCACCATCTACAGGCGACAACATTGTATTGAGTTGATGGTCCTGCTGGGATAATACTTCTTTTAGAATTCCATAACCTAGATAGGCAATATAAAGACATCCTAAAACTTTAATGATCAAGAAGAGGGTTTCATTGACACTAAACATGCCTTTTAAAATTAAAATAGAGGCTGTGATAAGTACCAAAGAAGCCAAATTTGTCCCAATAATGGTCAGTAAAGACTGTCGGTAGCCACCTTTTAAACCTGCACTTGCAACCAAGATCATGACTGGACCAGGCGTTGCAATCATGATAATCACACTAATGGCATACAGATAAAATTCTAAATAATTCAAAGTAACCTCGAAACAATGGCTTATTTATAGGGTCAAATTTCTAACATATAACTCAGTTAATCGCCTATGCTGTTATTGGTGAACCAGGCTTAATAAGCCAGCGGCACAACTAAACAATACAGCAAAGGTACGATTCATATATTTTTGTTGTTTTGGTGATTTTAATAGTCTTAACACTTTGGCTGCCAATCCTGTATAACCAGCCATGACTATCAAATCAATCGTGATCATGGTCGCTGCCATAATCAAATACTGAATCCATTGTGGTTTAGACAAGTCTAGAAACTGTGGCAAAACAGCAAGTAAAAAGACGATGGCTTTTGGATTACTGATATTGACAATAAAGCCATATAAGATCAGCTTGGGAATAGATTTTGTCGGTTGCTCAGTTGGGATATCTATCGACTGTGTTTTCGTTGTCCATTGTATGTAGGCTAAATACAATAAATATAAAACCCCAAACCATTTCACTACGAAAAACGCCAGCGGTGTGGTTGCAAACAATACCCCAACCCCTGCTGCGACAATCGCAATTTGAACCAACAACGCCAGTTGTAAACCGATTGCATTCCAATAACCACGGCGAAAACCATAATTTAGACCGCTCGACATAGACGCGATCGCACCCGCACCAGGTGAAATACTGATCACCCAGCACGCCAACATATAGGCAAACCAGACTTGATACGACATAACAAAAGGATAGAAAACTTTTAACACGCTATTATAGCGGTTTTAAAACGATACATTTCGATTAATTTAATTGGTAAAAAGTATAAGACTTTACTATTCAGCTGTTGCTTGATCATGCACAATAAGAGGATTGATAAATAAAAATTGAGGAGCCATCACCATATGACAGCCCAATCTGTAATTCTACCTTTACCTTCTAATCATGCTCGTTTCATTGTTTTAAATTTAAAAAATCTGTCTATTGATGGTTTAAAAGAACAACTCAATGCGTTGTTAAATACACGTGATCGTTTAATTACCCAACACCCTGATGCTGAAATTAAAACATCTATTGCTTTTGGTCCTGAACTTTGGGCAAAACTTTATCACACAACTCCTGAAGGGTTTAAGCAGTTAGAACCGATTCAAGGCGCATTTGAGATGCCAGTGGTTCCTGCTGATGTTCTGATTCATATTGCGTCTGCACGTACAGATATTTGCTTTGCGCTTAGCCAATCCTTTTTTGATGGCATCCAAAATCAAGTTGAGGTTCTGGATGAACGGGTATGCTTCCGTTATCTTGATGGTCGTGACCTGACTGGTTTTATTGATGGTACTGAAAATCCTCAATTCCCTGATGATCGTGCGGAGACTGCGTTATTAGGTGAAGATTCAGGTATTTTTGAAGATGGTTCTTTTATTTTTGCACAACGTTATGTACATGAACTTGAAAAGTGGAAACGTTTAAAAGTTGATGCACAGGAAAATGTGATTGGTCGTTCTAAATTAGAAAGTATAGAGATGGACGATGAACACAAACCTGAAAATGCCCATATTGCTCGTGTTGTCATTGAAGATAATGAAGGTGAAGAATTAGAAATACTACGCCACTCTCTTCCTTATGGCGATGGTCAAGGTGAGCAAGGTCTATTTTTTATTGCCTATACCAAAGACTTAACCCGTATTGATCGTATGTTAGTCAATATGTTTGGTACTCAAGGCGATGGGATTCATGACCGTTTGCTGCACTTTGTAACACCTATGGATGGTGCTTATTTCTTTGCACCGAGTGAAGAAGTGTTGGAAGAGATTTTGGAAGACTGATGTAAAAATAAAGGTAGCTATTTAACTGCTACCTTTATTTTTGAGTGAATATACTTATATCACCTATTCGAAAATTCAGAGTTAATATTTATCATTACTTTAACGTCTTCTCTTAGAAGCTTGATAACTATACCCATATATTGTTAAGTACTGATCTTAAATATTATAAACTTTCTACATTATTATTTTTCCAATATAAAATATAAATTCCAAAAAAGAGTTAATACAGTAATTATATTTACTATTTTTGAATTAGTGATAATAGAAAATATTTGTAAAGCAATAAAATTTTTTTAAAGCTCATCATATCCGAGTTGACTTATATTAAATTTAAAGTTCTTTTTTTCAATACTAGGATCACTCCCCACACATTTCATTTCTTCTTTTTTACTTAAGTCATCATTAAGAATAAAAGATTGAATACAGTAATTTTTTAATTTAATCTCATTGATATTATTAAATTTTTTAACTTCATTCTCCAAGATTGGAAACTTACCTCCCATCGTTACAAATAGAGTATTTTTATAATTATTGTTGTTATTTTCACCCCCAGATAAAAATACCAATTGTGCGGGGCCTGAGCCTTCATAATTATCAAAATTTACAGCAATTAAACCCAATAAATACTCTTTACTTCCAAGTTTTTTGACACCTGTCATCAAGATTCTTGCCTGATCTTCTCCAGAGTAAAACAGCTTTAAATCCTTTTGGTTAAGCGGGTATTCATCTAATTTAATAAACTTATCATTGACTAATACTGTTTTTAAATCAAATGGCAACCTAATTTTCTTATATTCATTTACCAAAAGACTACTATTGACCTTAGATTCACTCATTTTTTGCGAATCTGAGTTTAGCATTTTATTTTCTGCTTTTTGACAAGCTGCGAGTGAAAATAAGACTAGCAAAGGAATAAACTTTTTAATATGCATAATTTGCCTTTATATATCCTGAATATTTGGTTGATAACCTTGTAAATGTAAATGATTATCATGATCGCCATTTGTGAAAGCTACATGTGGCAACGTTTTATTTGGCTGACCTTTTCTTTTCATTACTTGTGAACCAAATGCTTTGTAACCAAAAAGATATAAGGCATTTACAAATCGTACATTTGCATCCCAATCAAATCTATCTACTTGGCTAACGAGAACAGGGCCGTTTTTATGACAACCGTTAATTCCTAGATAACGAAAATCTCCATTAATACCGTTATAGTGTGACATGCTACCCACAGATCGTCCATCTCTGACACTAAATCCTGAGCCATGATAATAACCATAACCTAAAGAACACATGGCTCCAATAATGGCTGCGAATGCATCTCCTTTCAAGTAATATCTGGTTCGACCTGGTAGAAAAATATCCCACAAATATCCTACCTTACCATCAGGACTCTTGTAAGACTTTAAAGTTCTTTGGTCCACTAAATATACATTTCCACCAACTAATCCATTACCTTTTTGCCGTTTAGGCGCAACTATAAATTCTGTTTTACCAATATTATGTGCTTGATTATTTTTATCATAATAAATGTATTCAGCAAAACCTGTTGCAGCTGAATTTTCTCGTTTGATTTTACCATCAGAATAAATATGATATCGTGTTGTATCACTAGTTGCTGGTGATTGATTAGAAATTGTCGTCAGTGGTTTACCACCATTTTCGGTATGAGTATTTTGTTGGGCAACCTTAGCAGGCTCTTGTTTAACTTCAGGCACTTTAGCTGGGGTTGGTGGCTTCGGTTTAGTTTCTGGCTGAACAGTTCCAACTGTTTTTTGTTGTACAGTTTTTTGCCCCGCATCTAATTTTCTCGACTCTTTGACAAAACCTTCATTTATTCTAAATATTCTATATGGACTTCCATTAATTACTCTAGCTTTTACTATTGACTTAGAACCAACACCAAAACCATATACAAAGCCTACCAGCATTTTCAAGTTTATTACACCTGCAGCATTTGTTTTTTTAGGAATTTGCTTTCCTCTATAAAAAACAGTTACAGAGGTATTCGGTACAATTTGATCATCTTTTTTCACAATCAATTGAAAGCTATGGACTGGCAGTGCTACTTTTATTGTTTGATTATTTAAAGACGTATCAACTTTAAAATGATGAATTTTCTGATTCTTCCCATCACCTGAAACAGAAACTTCAATATCTTGCCCTTCCTCAGCAATAATATTTTGTTTGATGCCATTACCATCAGCAGCATGTTTTTTTATATTATTTTTATAGGTGAGAAAAAATCCCATATTAGAGATCGGTTTGCCAGTATCTGCTTCAACAATTTGTATATTAAAGCTCACATCTTTCTTATCGGTCGTTTTTGATTCTTCTGCAACACTTGGAGCTTGCTCATTTCTAACTTCTTGAGGCGTTTTATTGGCTTGTGGTTTTGGTTGAGGGGCACTATTTTGCTCTAAAACAACAGGCACTGAGACTTGTTTAGTTAATTTAATCGTGTAGCTTTCTTTCTTATCTTTTTGTTGCGTAATCTCGAGTGTTTTACCATCAACGATTACTTTAATTTTAGTGCCGGGATGCCTAACAATTACAGGAATTTTTCCTTCTTCATTCGTTTTATAATCATTTGAAAGCTTTCCAATTTTGCTATAATATTTTCCCTCTTTATACTCTGACTCTACTATAATTTTTTTCCCTGAAACAGCATTACCTTGTTCATCTACAACATTTATATAAATCTTACGATTGCAACAGTTTTCTAAATCATAATGAGCAAATAACGATATGTATTCACCAACCTTTGTACCAAAAGCATCAGCCTGATTTCCTACTCCTTGCACAAACTCCAAAACATATTTAGGGCCTTTTAAATGTGCTCCGGCAATACAGCCTGACTCAGTAATTTCAACGCCATTAATTCGAACACCATAAAATTCATTGACGTTCTGACTTCTTAATCTATTACAGAGTGTATTAATCCAGCTATTAAATGCTTTTATTTGAATAGTTCTGTCTTTTAAAAAAATACTTTTTGAAGTTACATCATCTAAGCCCGTCCAACTTCCACTCCAATCATTGACCGAAAATGATTTCTGAAAAAGGCTGTCAGAATCATTACTAAAAGTATAAGGTGGCTTAAAATAACCCAAATCGAAAAGTGCACCTTCACCAAACTGAAAATAGCCAATAAAGCCATACCCAGCAGTTTTACCATTATGCACCTTTCTAGCAGTAAGGTTTGGATCTACGAGATCTGATAAGGTTAAATCTGATGATGACTCTCTTCGGGATACTGCATATATATATGCTTGTCTATCATCACCAAATGACTTGCCATTTACTGGAGAAACAAAACTCATAGTGCCCCCTTTGATTCTTGATCAATTTGTTTAAATAGGATTAGAATTTTATTTTTTGTTTTTTCACTAATTTGTTTTGAAAATTTAATTTTATTTCCATCAAAATTTAGGCTCAGATCCTCATTAAGATGTAGCATGACATTACCTAAGTTTTTACCATCATCAATAATATAAAATTTCAAAGGCTTATTTTTATTTGTTAATGAAATAAGTAAAAGATTTTGCTCTGAACTTTTGATATTCCAACATTCATCAGGAACATGTAACCAAGAACCTGTACTTAAATCTATATTATTTTGCTTTAAAATCTTCGATACAGACTCCTTAATATCCTTACGTTGAAAACTGCATTTATCAGACTCAATATAAGCAAAGCTAACCGTTTCAGCACCTATGGTACGCTTTGGAAATTCTTTGATAATCTGCGCATGACACAAAGGTACAAATAATAAAAAACACAAGAAAGAAAATATTGCTCTCATAATAATAAAGCCCTTACTGACCGAAACTGCCAAAATCTGCTTCTAAATCTTCATCACAAGATTCATTTTGATCTTCTATTGCACCATGATCATCTGCAGCGCCACAGCATCCCTCACCCTCACATGCACTATGATCTGTAGTGTCATCAACATCGTTTTTTATCACAATTAATTCTTTCAAATCTTCACTATCATGCCCAAGAATAATAGCTTCGACATTATCAGCACTATCACTGAAAAAACGTTGTGTACGACCAAGTTCATCCAAAATACCAATAAACTCAGTTTTTCGTGAGTGATTTACGAACTTAAATTTAACCTGCTGTTTTAACTCATCTTTACTAAAAATATCGCCAAAATCAAACCTTCGACTAAATATTCCACTCTCAGGCATTTTCGGTAACTGCGCATTTACAGTTGCCCCACTGGTAAACAACTGTTGGCCCGATTTCACTTCAAACTTTCCACCAGTTTTAATAAAGACACCACTACCATTAACCACAAGCTGAGTACCACCTGCTTTTAAGTCAATTTCTTTAGAACTGGTCAGCTCAATCTTATCTTCAGTCGCGATCAGTTTAATCACTTTCTTGGCAATGATTTCAATCAAATCATCTTGCGCCTGAACTTTGATCGGACCCTTTGCAGCAAAAGCACTTAAACCTTTCTGAGCTGCAAACAAGCTGATCTTATCTTGTGCATGACCGACAATATTCTTCTGTGCACTCAAATTAATTGAGCCTTGCGCACTTTCAGCAATATCTTGTGAAGCTTGTAAGACAATATCTTCTGGGGTTGTCAGTGCAATCCCATTGGGTGAAGCCAGTAACATCAATGCCTGACGAAAGATCTTACCTTGCTCTTGTTTGGCACTATCACCACTATTTTCTAAGTCTTTTGTATAACTCTCCATAAAGCCCTGTAAAGAGCCTAAAGCCTGCATCGGATTCACATCCAATTTACTGCCTTTATTAAAAGTTCCACAAACACTGGTTAAATCAAAATCCTTAATTTCAACATTGGCAATTACCTTACCCACGTCTTTTAAAGCACTTAACGGTTCTGTATCAAATTTGTCTTTTAAACTGGTTAATTTTCCTTTTAAAACATCCGAACCATGTTCTTCAATATTTTCAATAAAACTCTTTAAGTTCTCAATCGACTCTTTGGAATCATTAAAAAAGTCTTTAAATTCGTCTACAATATTCTTGGTATCTTTACCAAATTTCTGGATGTCCTCAATAAAATCACCACTGTTTTTCAGTGCTGAAATTGGATCACTCCCCACAGCATTTTTAAATAAACCCACGGTTGCCTGTAAAGCCTGATTTGCACCTTTTAGTTCTAAAGAATTAATCAGTTTCGGCAAACGATTGACAACATTCAATGCATCCGTTTGTTGTTTGACTGCTATTTCACTCAGCACTTTCATACTTTCTGCACCTTGATTTAACAAGGACTGCGCTTGTGCTGCTTCTAAATGGTCTGCAATCGCATTTTCTTGGGCATACGTCGTGATAAGCATGCCTTTGCCTGCACGCATGGCACCATAAGCATCGGTTCTTAACTCAAAACCTTCGCCACGCCCATTGCTGGTTTCCTTATCTTTCGGGTGACTTAAGTTCCCAAGGTTAAGTTGTGTTGCTGCATGACTACTTTGTAGCTGTGTGCTGATTTGGCCTGTGGTGTCATCAAATCGTAGCTGGTTAAAACCTGATCCACCCACTTCCGATGAGCGAATACCGCTTAATTTTTTGGTATCAGGCAACTGGCCTTTGATATCAAACATGGTTTGATGACGTTCTGCTTCATGTAAACGTCCCATCACAAATGGACGGTCGACATTGCCATCAAAGAAATCAATGACTACAATTTCACCAATTCGTGGGTGGAATCTTGTGCCATAACCTTCTCCCGCCCAAGAGGTCAATACATCAACCCAAGCTGAGTCTGTATCATTGTCATTCGAGCCTGCACCACCATCATGACTATTGTCATCGGTACGGGTAAAGAGGAAACGAACTTTGATTCGCCCCCATTGATCGACATAAATCGTTTCACCTTGCGGCCCAACCACTTTGGCACGTTGTGGAAATGCAGAAGGTCTATGTGCTAAAGGGTTATACTCTGGAACGATCGGAATTCTACGGCGTACCAAAGACAACTCATTGGCTTGACGTTGGTCTTTTATTAAATGGTTCCAATAGTTTAAATTAAGCAGCTTGGATAACTGATCTTGTAACTCTTTGGGTAAATTATTTTGATTGTAAAAAGTCTTACCTAAGATTAAGAACTCACGATCCGAACCATCATGTTGATCAATTTCAGGGTGTTCTCTTAATTCAAACCAATAGCCAACTTGCGCATCGCGCACTGAACTGGTTGCGGTAAAATATTTGGACTGTAATTCTTGGTATTGTGTTAGTTGGGTATTTAATTTATCAACTTGAGCTGAACTGGAAACTGTGGTTTGGTCTTCGCCATTGAGATCACTGGTCCAAGCCGGGCTAATTGTCCAAGCCTGCTCTAAACTTAAAGTTTCATTATCTTGTTGATCACTATGTTGGTGATTACTTAACTGGCTATCGCCCTGATCTTGTAAAAGGCTATCCGCTTGCCAACGTTGTACTTGTATTGCTGTTGATTGAATTGAGCGCTGGGCAATGAGGCTGGTGATCGTGTCAAAGCGTTCTGTTGCATGACTGCGATGGAAGCGTATACTGCGTCTAGGCATTGCCTCATATTGCGTATTGTCATCAATCAGACGTAATTTCTGTGCCTGAATCTGCGTTGCCGAAATAGGCACAATTCGTACAGACTCATCAACTAACCAGTTAATACCTTCACTGCGCCACAAGCGAGTTAAAAACTCATAATCCGTTTCATTGGCTTGCATTACAAAAGGACGGATATCGTATTGTTTTTTTAAACCACTACTGTCCAGACTTAGACTGGCAGAAAATAAGGCGCTTTTCGCTTGCCACTCTTTAAATAAGATTTCCGATATTTCCAGAACACTTTTGTTCATAAAAACACGACTATTACGACGCTTATGCCAAAGACTGGTTGCATCTTCAAGCGTTAATTTATAAACGCTTAACGCCCCATCACTCTGCCCTTGGCTTACCCCTGTCACAATTCCAGTGGTTCGGTACAATTCACCAAAATCGGTGACTTGATCAACTGCAACCTGACACCCGATAAATTGTTTTAAAGCAATATGCGCATTGGTTGAAAGGCAGAGTAATTCCGCCTTTAAGCCTTGATTAATCTGTTGTTGCCCCTGAATGCATTGCAAGAATACACTGCTGTTTAAGGCTTGATTTGAGAATTGAACATGGATCGCTCGTGTTTGTAGTCCCAAGCCAAAGCTTTCAAGTAAGGTCGTAATATTTTTCAGCATTTTAGTTATTGATATTTAATTACAAGTGTCCATATTTTAATTAAAAATTTAAAAAAAGACACCGATAAATTGTTATATTTTTTAATCAATATTTCTTTTTAAAAAAAGGGAAATTATCTAGTAATTTCCCTTTTTATCTTCATGACCTATCAATAAAAGTTAGAACGGAACACGTTTATAATCACGATATTCTGGTTTCCAGAAGTTCTGTTCAATACTTTCTAGCAATTGCTCATCACTGATCATCGGCGCTACACCATCTTGAATAGCGGCTTTGGCAACTTTAAACGCGATAATTTTAGACACTTGCTGTAATTCATTTAAATCAGGCAATAGGTCTGCGTGGATATCTTGCAACTTCGGTGAACAATCAGCCAAAGCTGAACTTGAAGCCATCAGCATATTGTCTGTAACACGGGTTGCTTGAACTGCTACCACACCCAAACCAATACCAGGGAAAATATAAGAGTTATTGCACTGTGAAATCTGATAGGTTTCACCATGATAATTCACAGGGGTAAATGGGCTACCTGTCGCAATCAATGCTTTACCATCTGTCCATTGAATAATATCAGCTGGCACGGCTTCAACTCGTGAAGTTGGGTTGGATAAAGGCAATACAATCGGATATTCACAGTTTTCAGCCAGCGTTTTAATGATTTCTTCTGTAAATAAACCCGGTTGACCCGATACCCCAATCAATACGGTTGGTTTGGCATTTTTCACAACATCAAGCAGTGAAATGATTTCCTCAGCATTACCCCAATGTGCAACATCTTCAGGTTTCTGCGCAAGCTTACGTTGGAAATCTAATAAGTTTGGCTGATTTTCAGTGATTAAACCAAAACGATCCACCATAAATACTTTGGCACGCGCTTCAGCATCTGTCAGCCCTTCAGCAACCATCTGTGCAATAATTTGTTCTGCAATACCACAACCTGCTGAACCAGCCCCTAAGAAGGTAATTTTCTGATCTTTGAGCTGTTTACCTGCGGCTCTACTCGCAGCAATTAAAGTACCGACACAAACTGCCGCTGTCCCTTGAATATCGTCATTAAAACAACAAATCTTATCACGGTATTTTTCAAGTAAAGGCATGGCATTTTTTTGCGCAAAATCTTCGAATTGAATCAATGCTTTTGGCCAACGACGTTTAACCGCTGCAATCACTTCATCAACAAATTCATAGTATTCATCCCCACTGACACGAGGTTGCGACCATCCCATATAAATCGGGTCATTCAATAATTGTTGATTATTGGTTCCCACATCTATGGTAATCGGCAATGTATAGGCTGGACTAATACCACCACATGCAGTGTAAAGAGACAGTTTTCCAATTGGAATGCCCATACCGCCAATACCTTGGTCGCCTAAACCAAGAATACGCTCACCATCTGTGATCACAATCACTTTGACATTTTTACGGTTTACGTTGTGAATGATTTCATCAATGTATTTACGGTCAGGATAGGAAAGAAATACTCCACGATGACGACGATAAATATCGGAGAAACGCTGACATGCTTCACCCACTGTCGGTGTATAGATAATCGGCATCATCTCACTTAAGTGGTTTTCAATCAGGTGGTAAAACAACGTTTCATTGGTGTCTTGAATATTTCGTAAATAAATATGCTTATTGATCGCTTCACTGAAAGAACAGAACTGTTGGTATGAACGTTGACTTTGTTCCTCAATACTTTCGATCACATGAGGAATTAAACCGTGTAAGTTAAATTGAGTTCGTTCTTCTTCTGTGAAGGCTGAACCTTTATTTAATAAAGGCAGCTCTAATAAGGCATTACCTGCATAATGAATATATAGAGGATATTTTTTCAGGGTTTCCGTTGGCATTTCCATTCTCATTGAAGCAGACTGCCTGCTTCTATCTTTTGCTAAGCTACGACTTTGGTCTGATACAAGCTTAAGCCTATTTTTGACTAAATGGGTATTTAGATACGTGATAATGATATTCAAAGTATTTTACAGAATGATAAATTATTCTCAGTTTTACTGATCAAATTCTGGTTTTTAAGCAATTTAATATTTTTCCATAAAATAATGAGTCATGATCCCACCATTAAAATGCATATTTGTACGCAATTTTGACCAATCATTGATTTTTTTTCTGTTTAGATTTATTTTGTTTAAAATACGATGAAGCTAAACCAATAACAATGAACACAAAGATCTCTCTACTCCTTCTTAGCACAGTCATTGCATGTACTGGCTGCCAAACTGCAAAAAAAGTCTCTTCTGGTGTTTCTAAAACCACTGAAAAAGTCAAAAGCATGGTGGGCTTAGGCGAAGCCAAAGTTCCAGAAGTTGATCAGCAAGGTGTGGTTGATGTCAGTAAAGCCACCCTCGAAAAACTAGAACAAATGAAGATCAATATGCCCACTGGACAATGGGTCTATATTGAAAATGATCTTCAAGGTATTTACACCTTACAAAACAAATCCAGTGATGGAAACGTCCTATATTTGCGTTTGAATTGTAAGATTCCTTCGCAGAAGTCTGGTTTTGCGATTGAAGATAAAGATGGTAAAGAGCTGCTTAAAGCACATGATGCGCAAACCGGTCAGGTTCAATTCTTAATCGACAATAAAAACTATGGCAATCCATTTGAATTAGTCAATGCGAAAAAAATGCCGACATTTAAAACGGCACTGAGTAAAGCCAAAGTGATTAAAATCTTTAACAATTCCAAACTTTATACCTTTACAAATGGCCATGCTGAGTTACTCAGCAAGCCTGTCACATGTAAAGAGTAGATCCATTATTTAGGCATATCCACAAATACGGCGGTTAAACGTCGTACTAAGGGTAAAACAATCAAAACCACAGGATATGCCACAGCCCATGATACCATCCATGCAGCAAGCCATTTGACCCAAAATCCGTTAATCAAACCCACATTGATCAACATATTAATCAATGACACCATGCCACTCATTAAACAAGATAAGAACAACGGCATAATCCATGCTGCAAATTTTGCAGGGAGTTTTGGGATATTGCCAATAATTGTGGGAGGAGTATTTGACATATATCGCTCTAAATTTACCAACAGGACACATTTTATTCTTTTAATAGACCTGAAACAATTAATCCTTCCACATAACATCGGCCACATTTTGCCATTTGATTTGATTGGACAAATTTAAAGGCTGATCATAGAGCTCAGATATCACATTGATTGCATCATCGAGTGAAATAATTGAATTTAAAGGGAGCCAGGTGTCATCACCAACATCAAATAACGCTAAGTTCAGATCTTCATTGCAAGACAGCCACGACTCGCCTTGTTGGGCAGTAGGGATATTTTTATCGTAACGCAAAATCAAGTGAGTCGTATCTATCCACCAAAACAATAAAATGATCTGACCTTGTTTTGGCATATCTAGCGCAAGATAACCTGAATTTGAATATTCCAAGTCTGTGGCCTGAATCTTCGCAAACAAGTGTATAACTTGTTCTTTTTCTATAATCTCATGATCGATTTGATCTAGAAAACTCACAAACATATTTTTTATCCTGTGATTAAAGCAGTGTAATCCGTCAAGTCCATTTGAAATCTAAACGCCAATACACAGTGAAATTGAGCATACCGACATTTTTCTTATCGAATAAGTTTTATTCTATACAAATGCATTCACCTAAAAGGCGCAAAATTTGCTATATTTAGCGTTTTTCTGCGACATTTATTTCTCTATAGATTATGAATACGGCCATACAAGCAGCTCTTGATCATGCAGTGCAATCCCTACAAGCTGAAGGGACTCTTCCATCTGACTGGAAAAACACGAGTGTTTTAACGCGAACTAAAGACCGAAGCCACGGTGATTTCGCATCAAACATTGCCATGATGGGCGCTAAAGTTGCTGGTATGAAACCACGTGATCTTGCAGAGAAAATTTTGGCAAATTTACCCGAAGTGGTCGATATTGCCAAAGCTGAAATTGCGGGTCCTGGTTTTATCAACTTCTTTTTAAATGCCGATCAACGCTTTACTGTGTTGGATCAAATCCAAGCCCAAAAAGAACAATTTGGTAAAACCCAAGCAAATGCAGCCAAGAAAATTCAGGTTGAATTCGTTTCTGCCAACCCAACCTCTAGCCTGCATGTAGGTCATGGTCGTGGTGCTGCATATGGTATGACTGTTGCAAACTTACTTGAAGCAACAGGTGCCAAAGTTGAACGTGAATATTATGTCAATGATGCTGGCCGTCAAATGGACATCCTCGCCACATCAACTTATTTACGTTATTTAGAATTAAGCGGCCAAACTTTAGTTTTCCCTAAAAATGCTTATCAAGGTGATTACGTTAAAGAAATCGCCCAAGGTATCATCGACAAACATGCTGATGCTTATGTACGTAGTGTGGCTGATGTTTACAAAGATGTTCCTGAAGATGTGCAATATGCTGAAGAGCTTGATGCCGATGGCAATAAAGTGGTTATTTCAGGCGATAAAGAAAAGCACATTGATGGCTTAATTCACAACGCACAAGCTTTAGTGGGTGAAGGTTATCGTGTATTCCATCAAGCAGCTTTACATGCCATTTTAGATGACATTAAAGATGACCTTGGTGAGTTTGGCGTAACGTTTAATCACTGGTTTAGTGAAGCATCTTTGGCTGAAAAAATTGATGAAGCCTTACAAACATTAGACCAACGTGGTTTTCTTTATGAAAAAGATGGCAACATTTGGTTTAAATCAACTGAATTTGGCGATGAAAAAGACCGTGTAGTCAAACGTCGTAATGGACAAACCACGTACTTTGCCTCTGACATTGCCTATCATTTAAATAAATTACAACGTGGCTTTACTGACCTTGTTGATATTTGGGGTTCAGACCACCATGGCTATATTGCACGTGTTAAAGCTGCAATTGACGCGATGGGCTATGACTCATCTAAATTGACGGTACTTTTAGTGCAGTTCGTCAGCTTATGGCGTGGTGGTGAGATGGTACAAATGTCATCTCGTTCAGGTCAATTCGTGACATTGCGTGATCTTCGTAAAGAAGTCGGCAATGATGCAGCTCGTTTTTATTATGTGATGCGTAAATCTGAACAGCACATTGATTTCGATTTAGATTTAGCGGTATCTCAAAGCAAAGACAATGCCGTGTATTATATTCAATATGCACATGCTCGTATTTGCCGTATGTTAGAAAAAGCAGCAACAACAAATATTCAATTTGATACTGAAAATGCACGTCAATTTGCTGCAAAATTAGAACTTGATGCTGAAACTGAAATTTTAGCAAAACTCGCGGCTTATCCTGAAGTCCTTATTCGCGCTGCAAATAATTATGAACCACATCAAGTTGGTAATTATTTGAAAGAACTTGCTGCTTTATTCCATGGTTGGTATAACGAGAATAAAGTATTGGGTGATGATGCAGAATTGACTCAAGCCCGTTTATTGCTTTCAGCAAATATCAAACAAGTCTTACATAATGGTCTTGAATTATTGGGTGTATCTGCACCTGAAAGTATGTAAGTCAAGAATTGCTTTACATGTTCCCAAGACCAAGGTCTGGCTCAAAGTAAGCATTGAAGTGTGTAATAAATCATTACTTTACATCGTGTTCAAGCAAAACTATGCTTGAACACGATCTAAGCAATACATAATAAGAGGGTTCCACGTGTTTGGAAAAACGCAACGCGGTGTTTCAGAAAGGCCAACCAAACCTAAACAACCATTGATTCCTAAATGGTTAGGGATGCTTGTCGTCATTTTAATCGTGTTAAGTTTTGGTGTCGCACTGATGCTCTGGAAACCGTGGGCGCCCGTCCAACCCAAAAACGAAATCACGTCTGAGCATTATCAAGAAGATACCAACAAAGACTATCGTTTTTATGATCTGTTACCTCAACAACAGGTTACCCCTATCCCTGAACAAGCTGTTCCTGAAAGCAGAAATCAACAACAACCAGTAATTGTTGAAGCACCGTCTCAATCTGAAAATGTGGATGTCGGTGTAAATGCTGAACGTACAACACCTGTTCAACCTGAATATATCCTTCAAGTTCGTAGTTATGATGATCCTGATGCTGCTGATGCACGTCGTGCTGAAATTATCTTAAATGGTTTATCTGCCGATGTGGTTCAAAGCACAGAAGCTGGAAAAACTTGGTATCGTGTGATTTCAGGCCCTTATGAATCACAAAATGCAGCAGTGATTGCCCAACAAACCTTACAACATAGCGGTATTGACTCTATCGTGGTTAAACGCTGATCCAATTTTCAGGCATGACCTGATCAATCAATCGTTAAAACAGGATGCTTTGGCATCCTGTTTTATTCTTCAAAATCGTTTTTTTAACCTTGCTTAGATATGTGGACAAATTGAATATTTTTTACTCAAAAGAAATATAATTCGATAAAAATTTACCCAAATTGATCAAAATTAGAGTAATCTATTTTCCGCAATACATTACCCATGTCGTTGCCGAGATATCAAAAGTCACCAATACTTTTGATTTGCTGTCCTGTGATTGGCGTGACGATCAAATCCGAAGATTACAGGGCGCTCAGAAATTCACATGGGTAAAGCCCACCCCAACAGGCATTCAGCCAATTTCAAACAATAAAACAGTTCATCTAAACTTCACTGAAAATTCATTCGCCTAAGTATTTCAATTTGAGTACACTCCTATTGAGATTATGAGTTTTTAAATGCAATGAATAATAAAAAACAGATTTTATGTGTAGAAGATGATGCTGCTATTCTTATGCCGTTACGTTACGCACTTGAACGAGAAGACTGGCAAGTGACTTGGGCCAATTCAGGCCTGCAAGCCATTGATTTTATTCAACAGAAACCCTTTGATTTTATTATTTTAGATGTTGGATTACCTGATTTAAATGGTTTTGATGTCTGTAAAAAAATTCGTCTCTTTAATCACACACCCTTGCTATTTTTAACCGCACGAGATGACGAAATAGATCGTATTGTGGGTTTAGAAATTGGCGCAGATGACTACTGTACCAAGCCATTTAGTTCGCGTGAAATTGTGTCTCGGATTAAAGCCATTTGGCGCAGAATGGAGATACAAAATCAGTTACAGCACACCTCACAGCCAAATACACAGCTTTCTACAACACCAGCTAAAGTTTGGCAATGCAATGATGAGGCTTTGCAAATCCATTACTTAGGTACAATACTGCAGCTGACTCGCTATGAATATCGCTTACTTAAATTATTGATTCAACGCCCTGAACAGGTGTTTAGCCGTCAACAATTGATGGATCATGTATGGGAACATCCTGAGCATAGTTTAGAAAGAACAGTCGATACTCATATCAAAAGTATTCGCAATAAACTCAAGCAGATCTCTCCTGAGCAAGACCCGATCGAAACCCACCGAGGCTTTGGCTATAGTTTAAAAAGGCAAGGATAAACCATGTCCATTTTTATTCGTATTTGGTTCTTCTTTGGATTGATCATCTTGCTGGGTTTATGGTTTATGTCTTATACCTTCAATCAACAAGTAAAGCCCAATGTACGACAGGTCGTAGAAGATACCCTTGCGGAAAATGCCAATATTATCGCGATGTTAGTGGCTGAAGATGTCTATGAAAATAAAGTCAGTACCATTCAGTTTGATGAAAAAATTCAAAAAGCGCTGAATCGAAAACTCAATGCCACGATCTGGAAACATAATAAAAATGAGATCAATCAACAAATCTATATTACCGACAACAAAGGTATCGTCATTTATGACTCACAAGGTATCGCTACAGGACAAGATTACTCACGATGGAATGATATTTACCTGACCTTAAAGGGAAAATACGGCGTTCGCTCTACACGCAGTTATGAAAAGGACAGCAATAGCAGCACTATGTTTATTGCAGCGCCAATCTATTATCAAGTTGGTCAACAACAGCAATTGATTGGCGTTGTCAGTATTGGAAAGCCCAATATTTCAGTACAACCTTATATTCAGCGTGCTGAAAATCAGCTGATCCGACAAGCCGCTTGGATTACATTACTCAGTCTGTTTCTTGCCAGTTTGGTGGCCTATTGGCTAAAACACAGTATTGACCGTGTCCGTAAATACGCGCAGGCACTTGCACCTGTCAATCAAACCCCCTATTTTCGTTCGGCAAAAGAACTCAATCAAGTTGCTCAAGCAGTTGAAAATATGCGAGAAAAACTCGAAGATCGTGCTTATGTGGAACACTATGTCAATACACTGACCCATGAACTCAAAAGTCCGCTTACCGCAATTCAAGCCAGTGCAGAACTACTCAAAGAAGATTTACCACTAAATGATCAACAACAATTTGCCACGCATATTCATGAACAAAGCCAGCGCTTACGTAGCCTGATTGATCGAATGCTCTTATTGACTCGTCTGGAAAAATCTAAACATCAAATTGAAATGCAAGATTTCAATTTATCTGAACTGATTCAACAGACTTTAGACCAGCATGCCAGTCAAATTCAAGCCAAAAAAATCCAGTGTTTACTGGATATTGAAGCCAATTGTATGCTTCGTGCAGATCGATTTTGGATTCAACAAACCCTTGCCAATATTTTAGATAATGCGCTGGATTTTTCCACAGATTCAGCAAAAATCCTGATTCGGCTTCATCGTCAAACACACCAGCAGATAGAATTACAGGTTTTTAATGAGGGCGAATGGATTCCAGATTATGCACTCACGCAAGTGTTTGATACTTATTTTTCCTTGCCTCGTCCGATTAGCCAACAACGCAGTTCTGGTATTGGACTGAGCATTGTTAAACAAGTCATTGAACAACACCATGGACAGATTCACATTGGCAATATTCAAGGAAATGAAATCACCATCTTACAACCCCACCAAAAGGGTGTATTGGTAAAAATTCAATTGCCTTAGCACGACCAAACTTCACTTAAAATTCATATAAAAAACTGATACGCCTCAAACAAAGCACATTGCTGTTTCGCACACTCAACACTGACAACAAACAACGGCGAAGGAAAACAGTGATGCGATCCAACTTTATTACATTCAAAATTATTGCAATCGCAATTTTAGTTGCCTTATTTTGGATAGGCTTACTCTTTATTACCAGTCTGGTCTCAGAACGACAAGATTATCAACGGGCATTTCTGAAAGAAATTGCACAAAACAATATTAGCCCTCAAACCGTGATTTCACCGTATATCCGTGTGCCCTACAATGAGCAAAAAAACTGCCTCGATGAAAAGAAGGTGGCCTATTTGTGTACTGAGGAACAATGGCTATATATCAGTGCTGACAGCACGCAATGGTCATCCAACTTTAATGTTTCTGACAACACTTATAAACGCACCATCTATCGAGCAATTAGCTACACCGCAAATCTCATGGCCAAAGGCGTATTCCAAAAACCAACACTTGAAAAGAAAGATTACCAATGGGACCGAGCTGAAATTATCTTCCCTGTACATGATCCTCGCGGCTTAGATACCCAACCGAACTTAAACATGCTCAATAAAAGTTATGCTTTTGAAATGAGTGCTCAAGGCAGTAACAGTTCTGGTTTTGACTTTATGTATGTTTCTGCAAAAAAGTATCCTGAATTAATCAATGCCATTCAAAATGGTTTCACTTTTGATTTAACCGCCAATATTACGGGTCTGGGAAAATTCACCCTGATCCCAACCAGTCGTAGTGTCACTTATCAGGCCAAAGGCAATTGGGCGGATACCAAATATTCAGGACAAAACTTACCCTTTGCAAAAACCAGTACACCGCAACAATTCACCGCACAATGGAAAAATATTGCTCTAGGTCATCAAAACATCAGTAAATTGATTGATTGCGACAACAATGAGTGTATTCGCCAGTTTAGTAATGGCTATTTTGCACAAGAGCCGGCTTATATGGGTGAACCTAGTCAAAGTATTGGTTTATCAACAGAATTCCTAGAATCAGTCAATGTCTATACACAAACAGATCGTGCGATTAAATACGGTATCGTGATTATCATCATCACCTTTGCTTGTTTCTTTCTCTTCGAAGTGCTTAAAAGCTTACGGATTCACCCCATTCAATATTCTTTGGTGGCGATGGCTCAAGTGGTGTTCTTTGTTTTACTGCTTTCGATCAGTGAATACTATGCCTTTGCATGGGCTTATTTCGTTGCTGGAATTGCCTGTGTCGGGCTAATGAGCTGGTACTTATACTATGTGATGAAAGGTTTTAAAGCCGCTGGCCTATTCAGCATCATCCTGAGTTCACTTTATGCCGTGATGTATATGCTATTGCAATCTTCAGGCAAAACCTTCCTGATCGGCTCTATCATTTCATTTGTTTTACTTGCTGTAATGATGTTTATTACACGGCATATCGACTGGTATCAAATCAACAATAAGCCTGAGCAAAAACTCAAATCCTATACGCCTCCGCAAGCTTGATAACGGCACAGTGAATAGCTCAAAGCGATTCACTGGCTTAAAAATAGATTCTAAATAATAGGTATTTCAATGAATATTTCCATACCACAGGAGCAGCAACACTTTAAGCAGTTGCAACAACTTTGTCCTCTGCAATGTTCGATTGCATTTTGTTTAAATCAGTTACGTGATGCGCAGATTCAATTTTTAAATTTAGGCAATTTCATTATTTGCCCAGAATATAACTGTTTGATTATTTTTAAGTATAAAATCCTCATTCGTATAGATAGATTCACCAACAAGCAACAAAGTTAATTTGCAGATTGTAAATGATGACGTAAAATTTAAAACATAAACAAACTTTGAGAATGATCATGACTGTACAACGTTTGCACGTAGAAAAACGCTTTTCCGAAATTGCAATTTCGGGAAATTTAGTTCACTTGGCGGGTCAATTGGCTACGGATTTAAGTTTGGATATCAAAGGGCAAACTCAACAGACCTTAGATATCATTGATCGTTTTCTTGCAGATGCGGGCACAGATAAAAAGCACATTATGTCTGTGATGATTTTTTTAAAAGACATCGAAAAAGATTATGCAGGAATGAACGAAATCTGGGATGCATGGTGTTCAGATATGCAAGCTCTGCCGAGAACTTGTGTAGAAGCAAAGCTTTATCGACCTGATGTTTTAGTTGAAATGACGGTTGTTGCGGTCAAACCAGAATAAGCTCAATACTAAATTTTGAATGAACTAAAAAATGCATGTTTAAACATGCATTTTTTGCTTAGCTATATGCGCGATTTGAGTACAGATCAAACTTCCCCAGTACATGTTCCTCCAACATTTGCGAATGGCTCATTTCTGAAAATTCTGTTAAAAAATCTTCTCGCAAATCCTGATACTCTGGAATCCCCATATAACGAATCACACGATAACCTGCCGACTGTAACAAGGCATCTTCATAGGTATTTTGATTCGAACGCTTAATCGCATTGATATCATCTAAAGCAATCACAGCTAAAACTTTATAATCTTTGTCCAGCACAACAAAGTCTGCAAACATTTGCTGATACTTACGACGTGTATGTAAATATTTTGTCGTTAACAAGGCATCAAAAGATACATGAGCCAAGATATTGGCTTCAGGTAAAATTTCTTTTAAACGCGTAAACGTAATTTGTTCATGTGAGTTAAATACTGCTCTTCTTCGTAAAGCACTATCTGCTTGTTGCTTATTTTTCAATCCTTTATAAGCAGCGGCAATCACGACAGCAAGTAATATCAAACTCGCAACGATTATCATGTCCATTTTTCATTTCCTAATTCTTTATTATAATTTGGTCTACGACCAGTTCTTGTGTATCAAAGATACTATTTTTAATCAGTTCAATTTTGTAATATGCCAGACGCATTCTCATATTTGCTTTTTCAAAATACTCAAATAAATCACATTTTTAACTTATTTATTGAACTATTATTTGTTTTATTCACTTGGTATTTCAACCAAATGAATTGAATTACACCTCATATATATCGCGTATTGAATGCGAATACAACTGAATTTAATGAATCTTGCGTACTATTGTAGGACAATGATATTCGAGAATTGTGTGTTTTTAGTACACTAAAGTTTTCAACAGTTTACAGACACTTATCCACAGTTAGGTATTTTTATTATTCAATTGCTGATTTAAGAAAGGATGCTTAGGCATCCTTTCTTATTACTTTCTCAAACAGCAACTAAGCTCTGCTTTTTGGCTTAGACTTTGCTTTGCCATTTCCAGAAAATGGTTTTTTATCACCTGTTTCGCGCGGTGGTAAACCTGTATGTTGTGTCAATATTTGACCACGCTCAGGACGCTTTTTGGTATTGGAAGGACGCGATTGAGTTTTCGCCTGTGAATTACGGCTATCCCCAGTACGCTTTTGCGAATCACCGTCAACAGTCGAATTTTTCTTACGCGCAGATTGGTATTGCCCTTCAGTTCCTTGCGGTTGATAAGTTGGAATCAGATGATGCTTAGAGTTACCAATCAAATCTACCCGGCCCATTTCACGTAATGCATCACGTAGTAATGGCCAGTTGTTTGGATCATGGTAACGCAAGAAGGCTTTGTGTAAACGACGACGCTTTTCACCTTTTACAATATCCACACTTTCGGTATAACGAGCCACTTTGGCCAACGGGTTTTTCCCCGTGTGATACATCGTGGTCGCTGTCGCCATTGGTGATGGATAAAAGGTTTGCACCTGATCGGCACGGAAACCATTTTTCTTAAGCCAGATCGCAAGATTCATCATGTCATAATCCGTTGTTCCCGGATGTGCAGCAATAAAGTACGGGATTAAATACTGTTCTTTACCTGCTTCCTTACTAAAACGATCAAACATCTGTTTAAAGCGATCATAGGTCCCGATTCCCGGTTTCATCATCTTCGACAATGGACCTTTCTCGGTATGTTCTGGTGCAATTTTTAAATAACCGCCAACATGGTGTTGAACCAGTTCTTTGACATATTCAGGGTTCAATACCGCAAGGTCATAACGTAAGCCTGAACCAATCAGAATCTTTTTGATGCCTTTTAATGAACGTGCTTTGCGATAAAGTTGAGTAAGTGGTGCATGGTCGGTATGTAAATTTTGACATACACCTGGATACACACAAGAAGGTTTACGACAGTTCTTTTCAATCTCAGGATCTTTACACTGCAAGCGATACATGTTTGCAGTTGGACCACCTAAATCTGAGATGATGCCTGTAAAACCTGGGGCTGTATCACGAATTTTTTCAACTTCACGTAAAATTGATTCTTCTGAACGGTTTTGAATAATACGACCTTCATGTTCGGTAATCGAACAGAATGTACAACCACCAAAACAACCACGCATGATATTTACAGAGAATTTGATCATATCAAATGCAGGGAAACGCGCTTCACCATAAGCTGGATGTGGTAGACGCGCATAAGGCAAGTCAAACACATAATCCATTTCTTCGGTGGTCAATGGAATTGGTGGTGCATTTAACCATACATCACGTTCACCATGCTTTTGTACCAATGCACGAGCATTCCCCGGATTGGTTTCAAGATGCAAGATGCGGTTGGTATGTGCATAAAGTACAGGATCCGTTGCCACTTCTTCAAAAGCAGGCAAACGAATCACAGCCAATTCACGCGGCGGTAATTTATGTTTAATTGCTTTAGATGTCGGCAATAAACGTACAATCTGGGTATTCTCATCCAGTTGATCACCTTCACGAACAACAGGATTTGCCACCAATTCTTTTTGGAAATTTTGATATTGGGTTAAAGAATTTCCTTTGCCTTGTTCAATTTCACAACCATCTAAATCTTCAGTCATTACATATGGATTGATGATTGGGTCAACACGACCAATCGCATCAACATCATTCGATGCAATTTCAACAAACTTGGCTTTAGAAACACGATTAATTTTATTGACGATGAATGCCGTACCACGAACATCGGTGATTTCATGAATTTTTTCGCCTTTGGCAAGACGATGCATAACTTCAACAACAGACCGTTCACCATTGCCATACATCAATAAATCCGCTTTGGAATCCATCAGCACTGAACGACGAACTTTGTCTGACCAGTAATCATAATGTGCAATACGGCGTAATGATGCTTCGATACCGCCCAATAATACGGGTACATCAGGAAATGCTTCACGGCAACGCTGACAATATACAGTTGCTGCACGGTCAGGACGTTTATTGGGTAGATTATCTGGTGAATATGCATCATCAGAACGGATTTTACGGTCAGCCGTATAGCGGTTGATCATAGAATCCATATTACCCGCGGTCACACCCCATGCAATATTCGGTTTGCCTAATACTTTAAATGCTTCGGCAGAAGTCCAATCTGGTTGTGCAATAATCCCGACACGAAAACCCTGTGCTTCAAGCGTTCGGCCAATAATTCCTGAACAGAACGATGGATGATCGATATAAGCGTCACCACATACCAGAATAAAGTCACAACTATCCCAACCGAGTTGATCCATCTCCTCACGTGACATTGGCAAAAATGGTGCTGGTTCAAAGCACGATGCCCAATATTTGTCATAATCAAACAACGCAGTAGGCGCTGTCTGAGCAGTATAAGCGGTCGACATGGTGAGTTTCTCGATTGGCAGTTGGCGATCGGGAGAGATCTAAAATGAAAGTTGATCATTTTACCATGAATTTTACTCATGTTGTTTGATTAAAAAGTAAACATTTCTTCTTATCTTCTATTTAGTCTGTTATTGATAGCTTTTTAAGATGTTAAAGATATTCGTCATCCGTTATAAAAGGAAAATTTACCTATCATGATGGATCGTTTAAAAGCGCAGCGAAATTGAATAGAAAAGCTTATTTAACGCTATTTAGATGCAGCAGCTCATACTTTTACCTGATCTTTATGAAGTGTTTGATTTAGTTTTAAAGCCACCAAGAGCCCGATACAAAGTACACAAGTCATCGTAACTGTTAGGCCAAACCATCCATATTTTTCCCAGACTAAACCACTACTGCTGCCCAAGAAACTTGAACCAAGATAATAACAAAATAGATAAAGCGAAGAACCGACAGCGCGATACTGTAAGGATTGTACCGATACCCAACTGCTTGATGTGGAATGGGCGGCAAAAAATGAGAAAGTAAAAATCAATAGGCCAATCAAAATCACCCATAGTGATGGAATCAGCATAATCCATAAACCCAAAATCATGCTTGAGAACATCACAATCAGCACTTTACCTCGTCCAAATTGACGACTCCAACTGGCTGCACGAGGCGAACTATAAATTCCAGATAAATAGGCTATCGAAATTAAACCAATCCAAGTTTGTGACAATTCAAAAGGTTTTTCTAACAGATGATAGCTCATGTAATTAAACACGGTCACAAAGCATCCCATCAGAATAAAACCTTCGACAAACAATAGTCTGAGCTTTGGGTCAGAAAGATTTTTCTTAAAGGACTCGATAAAACGTGTGAATTGAATGGGATAAGATTTAAAGTGTTTAGAGGCAGGTAAGGCTATGTAAAATGTAATCGCGATCAATAAATTAAGTAGACCAATAATCATCGTCGCAGTTTGCCAAGAGATATAATCCAGCAATACCCCTGCAATCAAACGCCCGCCCATTCCCCCTATTGCTGTCCCTGAAATATACAGTCCCATGGCAAAGCCAACATCCTTTTGTGCAATTTCTTCACCGATATAGGTCATTGCGACAGAAGCAACACCACTGACAGCCAAGCCAATCATCATGCGTGTTGCAAGAAATATTTCCCAATACGGTAAAAACGAACTTAGCAATAATAAGCTTGCGGTGGAAAATAAGGAAATGGCCATGATCTGCTTGCGACCATAACGATCTGAAATCAGTCCTGCAAAAAGAAGCCCTAAAGCTAAGGCAATGGTGGAAAATGAAAGCGGGAAACTGCTATGGGTTGGCGTAACATGAAAAAAACTTGCCAAAAACGGCATCATCGGCTGAACACAGTACAATGATGAAAATACAGCAAAGCCAGCTAAAAACAATGAAAGTAAAATTGCGATAAAAGGCCGAGTGCCATACTCAATATAAGCTGTAGATTCAGGTGCTTCAGACATAATTATTCCTCATGTCCGTTCAGTATACGCCTATTTTTAACTCTTGATAAAAGCTAAAGTTTTATTACAGACAATGCCTTGATGATTCAAGTAAGATATAGATTTTAAATATTTGATTTAGAATAAAATTACATGAGTAAATGCAGAAATCAGAAAATAAAAAAGAGCATATTTTTAATACACTCTTCTCGTAATTTTTCAATATATTGAAGTTAAATTTAACTAGCAAGAATCTTAAACTTTTCGTTTTTCAATATTTAGTGCATTGATTGCGAGTACCGCTTGAGTACGGTTCTGTACACCTAATTTACGGAAAATTGCCGTCACATGCGCTTTAATAGTCGCTTCCGAAACATCAAGTTCATAAGCAATTTGCTTATTCAATAAACCTTCTGCAACCATCATCAATACACGGAACTGTTGTGGTGTTAACGATTGAATACGTTCAGCTAAAGCTGTTTCATCTGCGGCACGCGGGTCAAAATTCATATTCGCTGCGGGTAAGTTTGGCGGTAACCAAATATCACCATCCAGCACTTGGCGAATTGCTTCCCCAATATGGCTTGGATGCGCAGATTTAGGAATATAGCCCATTGCGCCATGTGCAATTGCACGTTGAATAATGGACGCATCTTCGTGAGCAGACACCACAATAATAGGAAGTGCAGGATACTGTGCACGAACATGTACCAATGCAGAGAAACCCGATGCGCCTGGCAGATTTAAATCCAACAAGACGAGATCTGGTTCTGGACCATTTTCCAAACGCTCATAAAATTCATTAACAGCCGCAGTTTCACTAATTTGAGCCTGTGGCAAACTATAACGAACCGCCTGAATTAACGCATGGCGAAACAGTGGATGATCATCAACGATTAAAATATTCATAAGCGAAGCGAGAGATCTCTAGCGCAGTTATTTCATTCTAACCGCACTATTGCTATTTAGGATACGTAAATATTAACGAATTTTTGAATAATTTGTCGGCTTTAATTAAAATTCCCTACAATCTTTAGGTCATTTATCGAAATTAAGATTTGAATATCACTTTTAAATATAAAATAAACAGTTAAAAATGAATTACTTATTCATTTTAAGAATATTATTTAACTTCAAATACTTAAAAGACGAAATCGTGCATTATTCAAAGGCTTTGTGGTTTATCTTAAAAACAGATAACCAATCTGTTTTTCATTATTTTACACTGCTTCGTCAAATATAGATTAATGAATGGCATTCCGAGATTCAATTTATTAGGTTGCCAACATGTCTATTTATACTCAACAAAAACCATTAAATATTGTTGCTGTTTCAGGGGGATTAAATAACCCTTCAAAAACCGAAAGTTTAGTTCAAGCGATTTTAGATGAGCTGGGTCAGGCAACACCGATTCATGTTCATTTTATTAAATTCAGTGAAATAGGCCATTTGTTAGGGGGCGCAATTTATCGCAACCAACTGCCACAACGTGTTCAAGATGACTTAGCTGCCGTAGAAGCAGCAGATGCGCTCATCGTGGGAACACCTGTTTATCGTGCATCATTTACTGGTTTATTTAAACATTTCTTTGATTTTGTTGAACAAACAGCGCTAGTCGATGTTCCTGTATTGCTTGCTGCATCGGGTGGTAGTGACCGTCATGCTTTAGTTCTAGAGCATCAGTTACGTCCATTATTTAGCTTCTTTCAAGCGCAAACGCTGCCTATTGGTGTCTATGCAACAGATCGTGACTTTACGCCTGAGTACACCATTAAAAGTGAACACATCCAAGACCGTATCACTTTAGCCGTCGCACGTGCATTGCCAATTTTAGAATGGGCACCTGCAAAAGGTCAGCGAGCAGAAGTGGTGAAAGCCAAAACAGAACAAGCCAATCAAAATTTAGGCATCAACAAACAGATTGAGCAAGATGATGTGCTTCCTTCCGCGGCGATACCAGACTTAGATGCGGCAGAGTCTCGTCTACATGCAAAATCCAAAACACCACAATCACAGGTTGCTTAAGCGCAACCTTGTTATGAATAAATCATAAAAAATTGAGGGTTATGATATGTCACAGTTTTCATCGAATAATGGCCAAGCAATTCGATTTGCCTATTGGGTTCCCAATGTCAGTGGCGGCTTAGTGGTCAGTAATATTGAACAACGTACAGACTGGAGCTATGACTACAATGTCCGTTTGGCACAAGCTGCCGAAAAAAGTGGTTTTGAATATGCCCTCACTCAAATTCGTTTTACCGCAGGGTATGGCGCTGAAAATCAACATGAATCTGTGAGTTTTAGTCATGCACTTTTAGCCAAAACTGAAAAATTAAAAGTAATTGCAGCAATTCTTCCGGGACCATGGAAACCTGTTTTAGCCGCAAAACAGTTGGCGACCATTGATTACCTGACCAATGGGCGTATTGCGATTAATGTAGTAAGTGGTTGGTTCCGTGGCGAGTTTGATGCCATTGGTGAGCCATGGCCTGAACATGATGAACGCTATGTTCGCTCAGAAGAGTTTATTCGTACGTTAAAAGGTATTTGGACAACAGATAACTATAGTTTTGATGGTAAATATTATCAGTTTAAAGACTACACTTTAAAACCAAAGCCTTTGCAAAAACCCCATATTGAAGTATTCCAAGGGGGAAGTTCACGTGCTGCACGTGACATGGCTTCGCGTGTTTCAGATTGGTACTTTACCAATGGCAATACACCTGAGGAACTCAAAAAACAAATCGATGATATTCGTGAAAAAGCCAAGCTAAATAATCACTCAGTCAAAATTGGGGTCAATGCTTTTATCATTGCTCGTGACACTGAAGAAGAAGCAAAAGCGGTTCTACAAGAGATTATTGACCAAGCCAATGTTGAAGCAGTAAATGCCTTTGGCGACGCAACCCGTGAAGCGGGCGCAGCATCTAAAGAAGGTGAAGGTAACTGGGCAAAATCAACCTTTGAAGACTTGGTGCAATATAACGATGGCTTTAAAACTAATCTGATTGGTACACCGCAACAAATTGCTGAACGTATTGTTGCACTCAAAAATGTAGGCGTAGATCTGGTGTTATCTGGCTTTTTACATTTCATCGAAGAAGTTGAGTATTTCGGTGAAAAGGTCTTGCCTTTGGTTCGTCAAATTGAAGAAGCGCAAAAAGATCAAATTACTGCAAAATCAGCTTAAGGCCTATCTCTTCATCGATGGTGCTGTGAAAACAACAATAAATAACTAAAACAGCTTTGCAGCTTTCCCTCTTGACTCGGCTTGAGGGATTTTTTTTAGAATAAATAAAAAGTATTTATAAAAATAGAATCGTATAAATCAGTACAATTATCCTTATATAAATTAGCCAACTTTTGCTTTTTGTTTTATTGAGTGTATTTGTTCTATACATATACTCAACAACCGCAATCTTGGAAAAAATTTCTTTCAACCTTAAAATACGCCCTTTTTGTAGCATAGATGGAAAAAGTGGGTATGGTAGTTTTAAATAAAACAAAAACGATATTTTGTGTCCTCATTGGCAGTATGAGCTTGACGACCTATGTAAACGCCAACGAGATACCTGCAACGTCTATAAAGGTTGAAACTGCGATGAATACGGCATTTCAGCCATTAATGAAAACTTATGCAGTGCCCGGTATGGCAATAGGTGTTTTGTATAACGGGAAAAGTTATGAAAAATACTACGGCGTACAATCACTTGCGAATGCGAAAGCCGTAAATAAAAATACCCTTTTTGAATTAGGCTCAGTCAGTAAGATATTTACTGCAACAGCAGGCACTTATGCACAAAATTTAGGCAAAATTTCTCTTCAAGACCATCCTGAGAAATATTTACCCGCATTAAAAAACTCAGACATTAATCAAGTCACACTCTTAGAATTGGCCACCTACACCAGTGGTAATCTTCCATTGCAATTTCCTGATCAAATAAAAACAGATGCGCAAACACTTAAATATTTTCAAGATTGGAAAGTCAAAAACCCTATTGGTCAATTTCGACAATATTCTAATCCAAGCATAGGTCTATTCGGTGAAGCGACCGCTAAAGCCATGAACATGCCTTTTAGCGCTTTATTAGAGCAAGTGATTTTCCCCAAGCTAGAACTCCAACATACTTATGTCCAAGTTCCTAAAGCACAACAAGGCAACTATGCCTTTGGTTATGATCAAAATAATCACCCGCTTCGGGTCACTGCTGGCGCTTTTGATGCGCAGGCCTATGGGGTGAAATCTAGCCTGCCGGACATGCTACATTTTTTAAATTTAAACTTAAATCCAGATCAAGCCAAAGCAGCGATTAAACCCGCAATTCTCGCGACACATACGGGTTACTTTAAAATGGGTGGTATGACCCAAGCCCTTGGCTGGGAATCGTTCAGCTACCCAGCCACATTAAACACACTATTAGAAAGCAATTCTGATCGGGTTGTGATGCAATCCAACCCTGTTGAAAAAACCCTCGTGAAGACTGGTTCAAGAATCTTCCATAAAACTGGCTCTACCAATGGTTTTGGGACCTATGTTATTTATATTCCACAAGAGAACTTTGGCTTGGTGATGTTAATGAATAAAAAAATTCCCAATGCTGAGCGAATTAAGGCAGCGTATGAAGTGCTCAATAGCTTAAAGCAAAAATCCAATCCTTGATGCTGAAGCATGCCAGATCTCGTTAGGCTTTTGCTTTGTGCATTGTTAAATCATTCATGTTGTATCTATTGCAGGGCAACATAATTGTCGCTGTTGGTAGGGAGGTATAAGACCTACCCCTTATCCAACACAGATTTTTTTCAATCTAAGCTATGGCAATACCAACGCTAAAGCGCTAAGAATGAAATTTTATAAAATGTCATCGGTCAGCTTAGGTTCAAGCGTAAAAACTTGGATCAGGCACTTTTCCAGTCAATACCCATTCCCCTACTTCCTGATACTTATAATCAATCGGATCATGCAAAGTCTGAGTACGGACATTTCGCCAAAAACGATCTAAATTCAATTTGGCTGTTGTCGCTCTGGCACCCATCACTTGGAAAATATTTTGCGTTATAAACAGTGAGCTATTGGTTGCAGCAATTTTTGCAGTCGCAATGGCAATTGAGACTTCACCACGTTGTTCTGCTGTTAATTGCTCACCAATATTCCAAGCCGTTTGCAATGCTGCAATGGCTTTATCGGCAAGTAAACGTACACTTTCAAGCTGTACATAAAACTCAGCAAAATGCTTCTGGGTAAATGGATCATTCACCGCATTTTCAGCCAAAGATGTTGACCATGCTTTCTGACTTTGTATGGTTTGTCTTGCAAGGTCAAAGGCACCTTCAGCAACGCCTAAAAACAGATGCACAAAAATCAATTGTGCGATCAAAGGTCGTAAACTGGAGTAAGGTGTACTTAATGGTCCTGGATTTAACAATAACTCATCTTTGTGAATTTTGACCTGTTCAAAATGACTGGTTCCACTGTCCGTTTGACGCTGCCCCATATTATTCCAATCGCCTAAAAAACTGACCCCTTCTCGACGTGTTGGGATCACAGCTATCAGTAATTTTCCAGCATCATTAAAGCCCGAACAAAGCAGTATGTCTGAATCTATTGATCCTGAGCAAAAGCTTTTATCACCATGAAAAATAAAGTCGTTCTCAGTGAGTTGTTGTACCTTCGTGCGCTGATCTAAAGGGTTTAAAGTATTGCCCCAAAACAAGTTATTGCGGGCAGTGTGTTCAAACCATGCCGAATATTGTTGAGGTTGAGCAAATAACTGTACGGTGGCGATTAATAAATGATGAAAGCCATATACATGTGCCAAGGAGCTATCGACTTGTGCAATACTTTGAATGGTCTGGAAAATTGTTTTCCAGTTCGCTCCTTGCCCGCCATATTGTTGTGGAATAGACAGTCCCAATAAGCCACTTTGACGAATCAAATCCCGTTCCAGCTTTGGATTACCACCTGCTTTATCACGCTCAGCAGCAGTCTGCGCAAATTGTTCTGCCAATTGCTTTGCCGTTGCTAAAGCAGAAAGGTTTAACGCCTGTTGAGGTGCATTCATCATATTTACTCTTATTCCCAGTGCCTTGAGCTTATCAAATCAAGTAAGATTTCCTTATCTCAATGCCTGCATTACTTATTCTGTGGTTTGAAAATCAATAACAAAAAATACCGCTAGAATTTCTCTAACGGTATTCAACTTTTGGCTAGCAAAATCAAGAGACTTCAATCACTAAGAATTGGCCTTAACCTCTGTAATCAACTGATCTACCACACCTGGATCAGCCAAAGTAGAAGTATCACCTAAACTATCTAGCTCATTGGCAGCAATTTTTCTTAAAATGCGTCGCATGATTTTTCCAGAACGGGTTTTTGGCAAAGCAGGTGCCCAATAAATTGCATCAGGTGTTGCTACAGGTCCCAGCACTTTACGTACCCAACTGACCAATTCTTTACGTAATTCTTCAGTTTCAGCTTCACCGGCCTGCAAGGTCACATAGGCCGCTATGCCTTGCCCTTTAATCTCATGTGGCATACCAACAACTGCTGATTCAGCGACTTTTGCATGCGCAACCAATGCACTTTCAATTTCAGCAGTGCCCAAACGGTGGCCCGAAACATTCAAGACATCATCTACACGGCCTGTAATCCAGTAATAACCATCTTTATCACGGCGCGCACCATCACCAGTAAAATAACTGCCCGGATAGGTCGAGAAATACGCTTCAATAAATCGCTCAGGATCGCCCCAAATGGTCCGCATTTGGCCCGGCCAAGAATTCTTAATAATCAAATTGCCTTCTGCTTCACCTTCAAGTTCTTGACCCTCAGCATCAACCAATGCAGGTTGTACGCCAAACAGTGGACGAGTGGCCGAACCTGGTTTAAGTGGAGTTGCACCCGGCAGTGGAGAAATTAAAATACCGCCTGTTTCAGTTTGCCACCATGTATCCACAATTGGACAACGGCTTTCACCCACAACGGTATAGTACCAATTCCATGCTTCTGGATTAATCGGCTCACCCACGGTACCCAATAGACGCAAACTGCTACGGTCACTTTCACGCACAAAAGCATCACCCTCACGCATCATGGCGCGGATCGCTGTTGGTGCAGTATAGAGAATGGTAATGTTATGCTTATCTACAATATGCCCTGTGCGTGCCCATGTTGGATATTGTGGGATACCTTCGGACATGACGGTGGTTGTACCATTGGATAATGGTCCATAAAGCACATAAGAATGCCCCGTAATCCAACCCACATCTGCGGTACACCAGAACACATCATCTTGTTTAATATCAAAAACTTCACGGAAAGTTGAATTGACATAAGTTAAATAACCACCCGTAGTATGTAACACTCCTTTAGGCTTTCCTGTTGATCCAGACGTATATAAAATAAATAAAGGATCTTCGGCATTCATCGGTTCTGGCGGACAGATATCTGTGACCGTCATAATTTCCATGTGATACCACAGGTCACGCCCCTCCTGCATTGTTATTGGATGGCCTGTTCGATGCACCACAATCATTTTTTCAACGGAAGTGGTTCCATCCAGCGCCAATGCTGCATCTACATTCTCTTTTAAAGGAATCGTTTTACCACCACGCATACCTTGGTCAGCGGTAATCACCAATTTAGCTTGACTGTCTTCTATCCGACTTGCCAATGAGTCTGGAGAGAATCCACCAAATACCACACAATGCACTGCCCCTATTCGGGTACAGGCCAGCATGGCAATCGCCGCTTCAGGGATCATCGGCATATACAAAATGACTCGATCACCTTTCCCGATTCCATTTTTCTTTAAGACATTGGCAAAACGACACACTTCATCATGCAGCTCTTCAAAAGAAATGATTTTATGGCGAGATGGATGATCCCCCTCCCAAATAATTGCAGGTTTCAGTGGGTGTTCTTTTAAATGACGATCTAAACAGTTGGCACTGACATTCAGTTGCCCATCTGCAAACCATTCAATTTTAAAATTATCTTTGTCGTAGCTGGTATTTTTTACTTGAGTAAATGGCTTAATCCAGTCCAATTTCTTTGCAGCTTCTGCCCAAAACTCATCTGGATGCTCTACTGACTGTTGATAACGTTCAAAGTATTCTTGTTCATTGGTCCTTGCTGTTTTAACAAATTGTTCTGGAACTGGATAGACTTCATTCATATTCTGCTTCCTTGATTTGCCACCTCATCACGAGATGTATGCCTACGTTCTTGATTTTATTTGCTGCATGTGTTCAGTATTACGATAGCGCATTTCGGTTAACAATTGTGCTTTGGTCGTAGACACGGGGGTCACTTTAACCATCGGAAAATCTTAAGTCATTTGCCAAAATATTCGAATTTTCAATATCTATGGAGTTTTTTTGATCTTATAATTTGTAGTCAGAAGTGCATATGGTTTTTTTCAGAAAAAAACATTTCCTTACCGAACTCATTCAGCTGGACGCGATCATCATGCAAATACAAGAATCGTCGACTTTTTTTTCAAAGCATCAAGTATCACCAGTAGATTATCCCCTTTCCACTCAAGGCCGCTTTAATCGTTTGAGTTATATTGCTTGGTTTGGATTTTTGCATCTCATTTTTACCATTGCATTGCTTGCCCTCGGTCTAGTCTTTGGCATTGTAAATTTACATTCACTGCAATTCAGCCAACATGCGATAAATTCGATTTCAGGATTAGGACAGTTCACTTACCTCGTACTCAGCTGTCTTTATTTATATGGAATGATGGTTGTGATTATTCGCAGGCTGCATGATCGTAATAAATCTGGTTGGTTTATTCTGTTATTGCTGATTCCCATTGTGCAATTCTTGATACTGCTGTATTTACTCCTTGCACGTGGTTGTAATCGCGCCAATCGTTTTGGTCACCCACGTCCATCGACTTTTATTGAAAAATTAATGGCTGGGCTCATGCTAATAGGCTTTATCATCAGCTTAGTTAGCTCTATAAGTGTGGTGTCATTTATGCTGGGGACTGGAGAAATTGAAAATCCAACAACAATCATTGAAAAAGGGACTAAATATTTTTAAGGATAATTGGGGTCTGTTGACAATTCGTCTATGTTTGCGACTACGTGTGTTTTTTAGGCGATACTAGGCGCGAAATACGAAATTTAGTCATTCTAAATGAGTAGTTCGTAACGACGTAGCGGCAAAAAACACGCTAGTCCCCCGCTGCGCCTTGCGCTGCAAACAAAGCAGTGCTTTGTTCTTGCTCAGGGTTGTGGCTAAAATTATCTCAGCCTTCGTTATGAAACTCGAAAATAGTCGCGCTATTCTCTTCGTTTCATGCCTTGCCTGCTCAATTTTAACCTACAACGCAAGCCATTTATGAAATGCCTACAGACCCCATTCCTTAATGATGCCTTAACATGAGTTGAATATTGATTCACAAATATTATTTTTATTTGTCCGTCATAAGAAAAACTGTAATCAAAGCTTAACTTCTTTGAAATTTCAGGCAAAATATGCCAATTATTTTATTGGACATGATTGTGGCTGAAGAAGCAAATGCATTGAGTACCGTTGCGCAAGACACGACTCAATTGATCCATTCTGCAGGCGAAAAAACTGCACAAACAGTGATTCAACATACTGAAAAATATAAAGACGCATACTCAACCATCGACAAGTTTGTTGATGGTTTTTGGGAGCGTATGCCATATTTATGTATTGCGCTGATCGTCATCACTATTTTCTGGTTGTTGTCTAAGCTTTTTAAATTCTTTGTCCGTAGAACACTCGAAAACCGTACTTATACTCGCCAAAATTTAGTTCTGGTACTGAATCGTGTCGGCAGTACCGCAATTATCTTTTTTGGTTTCTTAATCGCCATGGTCATTGCAATTCCTGGCTTTACTCCTGCTCAACTGATGAGTGCTTTGGGGATTGGTTCGGTCGCGATTGGTTTTGCATTTAAAGATATTTTCCAAAATCTCCTTTCTGGAATTTTGATTCTTTTGGGTGAACCGTTCAAGATTGGTGATGACATCATTGTCAACAATATGGAAGGTACTGTCGAAGATATTCAAATTCGTGCAACTTTTTTACGTTCCCCTGATGGACGACGTATCGTGATTCCAAACGCAACTGTGTATACCAGTGCCGTGACGGTAAATACCGCTTACCAACGCCGTCGTTGTGAGTTTGTGGTTGGGATTGGTTATGAAGATGATGTACAGAAAGCCAAAGACATTATTCTTAAATTGCTTGATAAAGATCAACGTATTTTAAGCCAGCCGGGCTTTACTGTGAATGTTTCTGCTTTGGCGGATTTCTCTGTCAATTTAACCGTTCGTTGGTGGGTAGATACCACGCAAGTGGTTACTGCGGCTTCGATCAGTGAAATTCAAGAACGTGTGCTTGAAGCCTTTGCGGATAATAATATTTCGATTCCTTATCCTGTTCAGGAAGTCAAAGTCTACCGCGGTGATCCATCAGCGGATGACATCGAATCAGCTCGTGCTAAATAAGCGCCCCAATACATAAGGGATCGCGGTTTCAGTACGCAAAATACGGTTGCCTAAGCTCACTGCTTGGCAGCCGTTTTTTATCAGTAAATCCACCTCATAAGGTATAAAACCACCTTCGGGTCCAATAATCACAGTACATGAATGATCGATAGCAAATGGCATTTTCTGTTCAGTATATGGATGCGCCACATAAGCAGGATTTTGTGGCGTAATGAAGCTAGGTAAGACATCTTCAACAAAGGGTTTAAAGCGTTTGTAAAGTTCAATTTGAGGAGCGATGGTATCCCCCGCCTGTTCTAATCCCAAGGTAATGTAATGATCAACTTGCTGTAAAAAAGGGCTTTGCCAATAACTTTTATCAACGCGATAACTATGAATCAAAATTAATTTTTCTACCCCCAGTGTCACCGCATCCATAATTAAGCGGCGTAACACTTTGGGGCGTGGTAATGCCACAATTAAAGTTACGGGCAATTTTGCTGGAACAGGCTCTTCTTGAATCGGTCGAAGTAAAATCGTATGTTCTGAAATATCAACAATTTCAGTTAAATAACGACTGGCACCTTGGACACCAACCTTAAGCGTATCTCCGACTTTAGCGGCAAGATGCGTGTGCAAATGTTCAACTTGCCTTTTTGAACTGATTGTCCAAGTTTCAGCTTGTGTTTGACGAGGATCAAGAAGGACGATGTTCATAAAAAATTCTGGTTCGTTTTACTTTTAGCTGATGGTGTTTATTCATCAACAATGTATAAATTATAAATACTGATCAATCACTGCAATATGTTTGTATAAAGAACCCTGATTACGCTTTAAAACATCAATCGCATGCTGGCTTAATTGCTGGGCAAAAGCTTGATCTTCCAAACAGCGCACCAATAACTGAACCACCTCATCAACAGTTTGCCCCACTTTTAAGGCATCTGCCTGTAAGAACTCATCCACAATGGCTTGAAAATTAAAATAATGCGGTCCAATCACGGTGGGTACATCTAAAACCATAGGTTCTAAAATATTATGTCCACCACCGGGTTCATTTAACGACCCACCAACAAAACATGCCTGACTCAATGCATACCACAGCCACATTTCACCCATGCTGTCTGCCAAATAGACTTGGGTATTCGACTCGATCGCCTGCCCTAAGCTACGACGCTGTGTTGTTAAATTTAAACTTTGTGCAGCAGCAAAAACCTCATCAAAACGTTCAGGATGGCGCGGGACAACGATTAACAACCAATCTGGATATTGTTCTAAATAGGTTTTAAATGCGAGAAATAATTTTTCTTCTTCAGGTGCGTGTGTACTGGCGATGGTGATGATTTTTCGATTTGCTAAATTCCAGTCCTGCTGCAACTGTTGTGCTTTATGGATAAATTGTTCAGGTGCAGAAATATCAAATTTAATACTTCCAAGTACTTGTGTTTTATTTTGTGGTATACCTAGATCAATAAAGCGTTGCTGCGTTGCAACATCTTGCGCCAATAACTGATCTAATTTCTGTAGCATTGGACGGGTTAGGCTTGGAACTTTGGCATAGCCTTTGGCAGATTTTTCTGAAAGCCGTGCATTCACTAAAATACAAGGCACTTTAAACTGTTGAGCTTGGTCAATAAGATTTGGCCATAGTTCAGTTTCAACCAAAATCAGCAATTTGGGTTGGTATTTCTGATAAAAATCAGCAACTAAATAGCGCTGATCGGCAGGCAAATATACCGCTTGAAATAATGCTTGATAAGGTGCTTTTAAGAATAACGATTTGGCACGTGCTTGGCCTGTTTTTGTCGTATTGGTGACTAAAACAGCATGACCTGCTTTTAAATAATGTTCGATTAAAGGCTGAGCAGCATTGGTTTCTCCGACTGAAACACAATGAAACCAAATGGCATGCTGATTCTTTACATCTTGAAAGGGGCCAAAGCGCTCAAGACATTCTTGTTGGTATTCTGCGCTATCTTTCGCACGTTTTTTGATACGCCATTGATACAAAGGCTTAACGATTTTAAGTGCTGTGTTATACCAAAAAGGAGTAGCCAAACAGAATGTCTCAATATAGATGAATGGGCAAATATAACAGAGCCATATTCAGTTGTTAATGAATAATATTTAACGATTTGTTGTCAGCAAGGTAGTCAACCTCATGCTAGAGCAAATCTGATCCATCAACCAGCAACAACGCTAGCAAAACTTGGCTTTACAGGGATGAAAAAACGCTTATTGGTTAAGAGGTAGTGTTGTACGCCTTAACCAATGGCGATATCCATGCCATGTACAATAGATATGCCTTGTAAGAGTCAACGATACAAAAAGAAAACTGGTTAAATTTATCTGAGTTGTGGATGTGAATGGGTATTCCATTCACATCCAGAGAAAATACAGTCTTTGTTTTATCCCAAAGCAGGATAATCAATATAGCCTTCCGCAGTTTGTGAACCAATCATATTTTCAAACACCAATTCATTTAAAGGTGCGTCTTGAATCAAACGTTCATACAAATCAGGATTGGCAATATAAGCTTTACCGAAAGACACCGCATCTGCTTGACCTGATGCCAAGAGTTTGATGGCATCTTCACGACTTAAACGCATATTAGCAATATATGGCACACCGTTTGAACGTCGCTTCATATATTCGCTGATACTGTCATCGGCTAAATATTCACGTGTAAAGAAGAACGCAATTTTACGTTTACCTAATTGTTCCAAGACATAACCAAAGGTTTCACGTGGATCAGCATCCCCCATATCATGCTCATCGCCACGAGGCGCTAAATGTATGCCCACACGGCCTGCGCCCCATACTTCAATTAAAGCATCCATGACTTCTAGTAAAAGACGCGCACGGTTTTCAACAGAACCACCATATTCATCTTCACGATGATTGGTTGAACTTTGTAAGAACTGATCAATCAGGTAGCCGTTGGCAGCATGTAATTCAACGCCATCAAAACCAGCCGCCTTGGCTTTAATTGCAGCTTGTTTAAACTGTTCGGTGATGGTATGAATTTCAGAGATTTCCAAAGGTCGTGGCACAACATAGTCACGTTTTGGACGTAATAAGCTGACTTGTCCTGCTTGTTGTATTGCACTTGCAGATACAGGCGTTTCCCCATCGAGTAAATCTGGATGTGAGACACGTCCCACATGCCATAACTGCGCCACAATCAAACCACCTTGGTCATGAACCGCTTGGGTTACAGACTTCCAGCCCTCAACTTGCGCATCGGTAAATAGCCCTGGTGTATTTAAATAACCATTGGCTTGTTCTGAAATCACTGTTGCTTCAGAAATGATTAAACCTGCACTGGCACGCTGTGCATAGTGCTCAGCCATGATTGCCGTGGGTACCCGATCAGCGGTAGCACGGCTACGGGTTAAAGGCGCCATCACGACACGATTTTTTAAATGTAAATCGCCAAGTACAAGGGGAGAGTTAAGTTCAGCCATATTTGCCTCATCACTCGCTTTCTGATTGAAATCAGGCTTTAAAGCGAGTTTTGTAGATAATCAATATATTGCTGAATTAAAGCTTCATTACGCGAGAAATATGACCATTGACCATATTTCTCGGCCTGAATTAATCCTGACTGTTGCAAAACAGACAAATGATTTGACATCGTAGATTGAGAGACCTTACCGAGCTTCTCGATATTCCCTGCACACACACCACGACCAAAGCCACCGCACTGCTCTTCCGACAAATATTGTTGTGGCTTCTTGAGCCATTCCAAAATCTGTCGGCGAGTCGGATTCGCTAATGCTTTAGAAATTAAATCAATATCCATCTTAGACACATTCAATTCAGAGCAAAGCTCCATTCAGCATCTTTGCATCCAATATATCGCATTTTTTCGATTTTAATATCGATTTTTTTAGATATATTGCAAAAATACAGATAAAGCTTTGCTTTTGTTAAAAATTTAAATTAAAGACCTTGTTTTAAGCTGGCTTCAATAAATTTATCTAGATCGCCATCCAATACTGCACCCGTGTTCGAGTTCTCAACACCAGTACGCAAATCTTTAATACGAGAGTCATCCAGTACATATGAACGAATCTGACTGCCCCAGCCAATATCCGATTTTGAATCTTCAAGTGCTTGAGCAGCTTCATTACGTTTACTCATTTCCAATTCGTACAATTTTGCACGTAATTGTTTCCAAGCATGATCACGGTTTGCATGTTGTGAACGTTGGTTCTGACATGCCACCACAATCCCAGTTGGTGCGTGAGTCAAACGTACTGCTGAGTCAGTTTTGTTAATATGCTGACCACCTGCACCAGATGCACGATATGTATCTGTACGCACGTCAGCAGGATTAATATCAATTTCAATATTATCGTCCACTTCAGGTGATACAAATACTGCCGAGAATGAGGTATGACGGCGATTACCTGAGTCAAATGGTGACTTACGCACTAAACGGTGTACGCCAGATTCGGTACGTAACCAACCATAAGCATACTCGCCTTCAACACGGATTGTTGCAGATTTAATCCCTGCAACATCACCATCTGATTCTTCCATCAATTCTGCTTTAAAGCCATGACGTTCGATCCAACGCATATACATACGTAACAGCATTGAAGCCCAATCTTGTGCTTCAGTACCGCCTGAACCAGCTTGAATTTCCACATAACATGGATTTGGGTCCATTGGATTACTAAACATACGACGGAATTCAAGTTTTGCTAACTCTTCTTCCGCTGCAGTCAATTCCGACTGAACATCTGCCAATAAGCTTTCATCATCTGCTTCAACAGCAAGATCAAGCATGGCTTGTGCATCATCAAGCTGTGTCGCCAAGCTTTCTAAAACGTTGATCACGTTTTCAAGCTCGCCTTTTTCTTTTGCCATCGCCTGTGCACGGCTTTGATCATTCCAGATCGCTGGATCTTCTAACTCGCGGAGAACCTCTTCTAAACGCTCTTTCTTTAGATCGTAGTCAAAGATACCCCCGTAGTGTTAGACCACGGTCATTTAAGTCTTTTAGCTGAACTAGATAAGGATTAATTTCCACGAGTTTTAATCTCACATTTGACGTCTTTTAATTCGCACGCATTCTACCACAGAGTGGAAAAAGTTGAGATATGGCATTTTATAGATCCATCTACAGCTCAATCATGCTGTAACAAGAGAAGTGAGATGAATTGCTTTTTGCAATCAGAAAGATCGTCTTATCGTAGTCAAAGCTTGTGTTTATAAATTCTACAATTGATCATTTACTTAAGAGTATTTTAATTTCTGAAAGCTTTTTTATTACAAATTATGTCCAACCCTTACTCAAAGCGTACCAATATCCACACTATCTACACAATTTTAATAAAATAACACATAAGTTTTATACATTTATTTTCAATAACTTAAATCAAAATTGTTACATAAACTCACTAATATTACATTCCGGTTACCATAGCATGGTTGACGATTTTTATATTTGCCCTAGACTCAAAATTGTAACTAAACATGTATAAATCAATCAATTCTTCATAGGGGCGAATTCCATGAAAAAATTAGCAATCGCATCTGCAATCTTTTCCGTAGCCGCTTTAACTGGCACTGCACATGCTTACCAAGCCGAAGTTGGTGGTTCATATACATATAATGATCCAGATAATTTTGATGCAACTCATAGCTTTGGTGTAGATGGTACTTATTATTTCAAACCAGTACAAACTCGTAATTCACCGCTTAATGAGGCTGCGTTCTTAGATCGCGCAAGTAATGTAAAAGCCAATGTAAATTATGCTAAAAATGATGGTGTAAAAGACAGCCAATATGGTGCGGGTCTTGAATACTATGTACCTAACTCAGACTTCTATGTAAGTGGTCGTGTAGGTCGTGATGAACTTGAAGTTGATAACACCAACATCGACAATAAAGTAACGACTTATGGCGCTGAAGTCGGTTATTTACCAGCTCCTGGTTTGTTACTTGCACTTGGTGTGACAGGTTATGATGTTAAAAATGGTGATGATGGCGCAGACCCAACTGTACGTGCTAAATATGTAACTAAAGTAGGTCAATATGACGCTAACTTTGAAGCTTTTGGTGCATTCGGTGACTTGGATGAGTACAAAGTACGTGGTGACTTGTATTTAGATAAGACCTTAAGTGTAGGTGCTGACTACTACAACAATGATTTAACTGATCGTGATGAATGGGGTATTTCTGCGAAGAAATTCTTTAATCAAAACGTTAGCTTAGAAGGTCGTGTAGGTTTTGGTGATGACTACAACACTTACGGTGTTCGTGCTGGATACCGTTTCTAAGTTTAAATCTATTTAGCAATCGCTCTTTTAGAGCAACAAAAGCCAGTCAATTGACTGGCTTTTTTATATGTGTATGCATCATTAATTAAATACGTTTTATTAAATTTGTAGTAAATGTCAGAATATTAAAATTCTTTTAAACACTTCTAAAAATTGTCTTCATCAAACCGATCTTGATCTATCTTATAAATATTAAAGCTTCTTTCAACCTGAACACCTAAACCAAATTCAATCATTAAAGAAGTCAATTTATCTCCATCAATTAAAACAATTCCCGATTTCTTTGCAGATTCAACAGCCTCCTTACTAAAATTTGAGGTTGTAATAAACACCCCTTTTTTAGCGACTTGATCTGCTAAAGCGCCTTTAAATTGTTGAATATCTGGTCGTCCAACAGTGTTTTTCCAACGTTTGGCTTGAATATAAATTTTATCTAGACCTAAACGATCTTCACTAATAATTCCATCAATCCCGCCGTCACTTGTTTTACCAATGGCTTGGGCCGCATCTTGATGTGAGCCGCCATAGCCCATAGCAACCAGTAAATCGACAACTAATCTTTCAAAAAAATATGGATTTTTTGTCTGAATCAAATTCAATAAATCATCTTTTAAATTGGTAAGTAGCATTTCATTAATTCTTTGTAATGATTCCTCAGGTGTTTCAATATCATCATTTTCTTCAATACAAATAATCTTTTCTTTATTCTGCCTTATTTTTGTTAGAACCTTGAACTCACGAAAACTTTCATAACGCATTAAAAAATTATTATCTATTTTATCTAATATATTTAAATCTAATTTTTTCGCTTCTTCAGATAATTCACACATCCCCCAATCAGGCTGATTAACTAAGCCTGCTTTAACCAAATATGTTTTGGCCCATCCCACACGATCATAAAAAACTGTTCTTTTCCCACTCGGAATCATTTGATTTAATTCATCTGTAGTCAAATTTGATTGTTCTGCCAACAATTTACCAACTTGACTAATTTGGATCGCTTGCCCTTGCGTATTGAGGAGTTTCAATAGTGGTAGCATTAATTCCTGATGATTAGGCAAAGACATTCTATTTCTCTTAATATTTTTTGCTTTAAATAATTCAAGTATAAAAGAAAAAGAGCGCCTAAGCGCTCTTTTTAAAAGTAATGTATCGAATTCTACCGCGGGCATAGCCCTTGGCGTAATTCAGGCAAGAAGCTTCGCTTCTTGAAATCCCTGAATTACTCCCATTCAATTGTTGCTGGTGGTTTAGAAGAAACGTCATACACCACACGAGAAACATCTTTAATTTCATTCATGATACGTGTTGAGATCTTATCAACCAACTCATACGGTAAGTGCGCAAAACGAGCTGTCATAAAGTCAACCGTTTCCACAGCACGAAGTGCAATGACCCACGCATAACGACGACCATCACCCACGACACCCACTGATTTTACCGGTTGGAATACTGCAAATGCTTGGGCAGTTTTGTCATACCAACCACTTGCACGAAGCTCTTGCATAAAGATGTCATCAGCAAGACGAAGAATATCAGCATATTCTTTTTTCACTTCACCCAAGATACGCACGCCCAAACCTGGACCTGGGAATGGATGACGATAAAGCATTTCATGTGGTAAACCTAAAGTTGTACCTAAACGACGTACTTCATCTTTAAATAGGTCACGAATTGGTTCAACCAATTCAAATGCTAAATCTTCAGGTAAACCACCCACGTTATGGTGTGATTTAATCACATGCGCTTTACCATTTTTAGTTGCAGCAGACTCAATCACGTCAGGGTAAATCGTACCTTGCGCAAGGAAGTTTACGCCATCAAGCTTACGCGCTTCTTCAGCAAAAACTTCGATGAACTCACGACCAATGATTTTACGTTTTTTCTCAGGATCAACTTCGCCTGCAAGTGCAGATAAGAAACGATCTTCTGCATCAGCACGAATCACACGGATCCCCATGTTTTTCGCAAACATGTCCATCACTTGCTCGCCTTCGTTTAAACGAAGTAAGCCATTGTCTACAAATACACAGGTCAGTTGGTCACCGATTGCTTTATGCAACAATGCTGCAACTACAGATGAGTCAACACCACCTGAAAGACCTAAAAGAACTTTTTGATCACCAATTTGTTCACGTAATTGTTCAACACGTAAATCAATAATGTTTTCAGAATTCCAAAGATTACGACAACCACAAATGCTGTGAACGAAGTTAGACAGTAACTCTGCGCCTTTGGCAGTATGTGTCACTTCTGGGTGGAATTGCACTCCGTAGAAACGGCGCGTTTCATCACTCACTGCAGCAAATGGGCAGCTTGGTGTGCTTGCAGTCACTTTAAAGCCTGCGGGAATCGCAGAAACTTTGTCACCGTGGCTCATCCAAACATTGAGTTTGTCATCGCCATCATTTAAATCACCAAGCAATTGATCACGTACTAAAACGTCAACTGCTGCATAACCAAATTCATGTACAGTACCTGGCTCTACTTTACCGCCAAGTTGTTCTGACATGGTTTGCAGACCATAGCAGATCCCCAATACAGGTACACCCAAGTTGAACACAACTTCTGGCGCACGTGGACTACCTTCCTCATGCACACTTTCAGGACCACCAGACAAGATGATACCGTTCGGATTAAACGCGCGAATGTCTTCTTCAGACATATCAAAAGCATACATTTCAGAATATACACCAGCTTCACGTACACGGCGTGCAATAAGCTGGCTATATTGAGAACCGAAATCCAAGATAAGGATACGATCTTCAGTAATTTGAGTATTGGTAGTCATGAGTCAACAACTATGCAGGCAAACGAATATAAGCGCCATATTCTATCATTTTTATAAGCCGTACGCACTCCATTCAATCAAGTTCCTTAGCTTTCTAAAAAATCATTTTAAATAATCAGCTTATAGGTTCATTTTGGCTTTAATGATGCTAATCAGTTCACTGGGGGTCATACAACGATTAAAAAAATCTTCTAAAGAACCTTCATGGGTCACTTCTGTAAAAAACACCTCATGATCTGTACCAAATAATGTTGGATTTTCAGGGTCTGGATCAGACAAGCAGATATAGTATCGATCAGGAAAGCTATAACGATAAAACAATTGTAGAAAATCAGGTTTTGGATTTTGGGTCAGCTGAATCACTGCTTTGAGATCAATATCATCCTCTAAAAAATCACGGTTCCATTCATCAAAATCAGCTGTATCTGCTTGATATGGAGTAAAGCGCACAGCTTGCCAAAAGGTTTGTCCGCGCCCTTCTTCTGTTAACTGATAATACTCTTGAATCAGTTGATTAAAAAATCCATCTGGATTTAGATCTAGCTCGGCTTGATGTTGATCAATATAATCACCCAAACCATAAATTGGTTCTTGATCATCGGCTGCCGCCCAAGGTGTATCCTGAGGCCGTTCATATAAAACGGTATTAAAGGTGATAGCGCACAGGTCATCAACCCATGACACACCTTTGACTTGATCAACATTACCGCCCAGTGCTTTTATTCTGTCTAGAATTTCTTTTTTCATTGTTAAAACTGAATTGAATATTTTTAGATAGCATAAACCAATTGATCCATTTGAATAGTGCTAAATGAACACACACAAAAGCCAGATACAGATCTGGCTTTTCAAAACTTTATTTATGTTTAAATTATTTTTCTATTAGATGATCAAGACTCAATTTCCCAGCACCATGCAACATCAAGAAAAACAAACCACCTGCCATTGCGAAGTTTTTCATAAAGTTAATTGCATCTGCTTCACCACCATGAAATAGGAATGCAGTAATCAAACTAAATACGCCCAAACCAAATGCTGCAAAGCGTGCCTGAAAACCAAATAACAATGCCAAACCACCACCGAACTCAACCAGAATGGTTAAAGGTAACATGGCACCTGGTACACCCATTGATTCCATATAACCGACAGTTGCACTGTAAGCTGTGATTTTTCCCCAACCTGCAACAAGAAAAATATATGCCATAAGAATACGTGCAATCAATGCTATGCTCGCATTGGCGGTGGGTTGATTCACAATATTTTTAACAACAACATTTGGATTAAACATGGTCTGACCTAATTTGTATTTCGTTCTGAAGATGTATACATATTAATCACTAAACATTTCAAGTTAAATACTTAAAAACTAAACTCATCGTTGCAAATTAAGAACAATAATAAGTTTTAAAAAATTACTTTTTAATACTGACTTTCACAACTCACACTGCTAGGATTTGTGCACCAATTCGCATAGTTTCTGCCTTATGGATCTGATTGACTTTATTTTGCACGTAGACGAACACCTGTTTGAATTTATTAGAAATTATGGTATCTGGGTGTATGGAATTTTATTCCTGATTATTTTTGTTGAAACAGGTCTCGTGGTAATGCCATTCCTGCCCGGGGATAGCTTACTTTTTGCTGCTGGCGCTTTAGCTGCTTCGACGGGTGCAATGGATCCTGTGGTTTTAATCACTCTGCTATTTATTGCAGCAGTGCTCGGCGATACCCTCAATTATCATATCGGGAAATATGTCGGACCGCGTGTTTTTGAAATTGATTCTAAATTTATCAACAAACAACACTTGCTGAAAACATCACAGTTTTTTGAAAAGCATGGTGGAAAAACCATTATTTTTGCCCGTTTTATCCCTTTTGCCCGTACTTTTGCACCCTTTGTTGCGGGTGCAGGAAACATGAATTATAAATATTTCTTAACCTATAATGCAGTCGGTGCAATTTGCTGGGTTGGCTCGTTTATTACCTTGGGTTATTTATTCGGGAATATGCCAATTGTGAAAGATAATTTCACCCATTTGGTTTTCGGTATCATTATTCTCAGCGTGTTACCTGGTGTGATTGGTTATATACGTCATAAATTTTTTAATAAAAATAAAATGCCAAACCGTCAATAAACAGCATATTTAAAGCTGATAAAAAAGCCGATTTCTAAAATCGGCTTTTTTATGGGGGTAAAATCCGTTATTTTTTAACTTCCTGACGTTTAGGGACGTAAGGGCAGTTCTTAAATTGAGCCGCCTGAGACAAGGCATCTTGCTCACCATACAATCGGGAAAGCTCAGTATTTTTGGTATTTGAAGATTGCCCTAAGTTTACAGAAATACTTGGACCAATCCCCCAACCCCAGCCACCGCTGCCCCAACCACCACCAACACCTAATCCAACACCCACGCCTGTACGTTTCGCAGGTTGTACGCCATTATTAATGTATTGCTGAATACGATTAAATTCTGTCGTCAATTGCAAACAGTTCATCGCCTGATACTGGGTAGGCGATACATAAGTGGGTTTAACCGTCGTCGTACAAGCAGATACGACAAGCGCCATTAAGGCAACGACTGATAATTTAACAGAAGTCATTTTCAATGATTTCATCACGATCTCGAAATTATTTTTTATCAATCTCATTGAACAATGATTGATAGGCTTGAGTCAATTTATGATCTGTAGCCAAATGAATTAATGGCAGATTTTTATGATGCGATTCTTTCATTAATACAGAAGGTGGCAACATATTTTCTAAAACTGGTAAACCTTCATCTTTAAGCTGTTGTACCACTTCACGCGGTAATTTTGCCTGAGCTTGATATTGATTGACCACAATACCTTCGATTTCAAGTCGATCATTATGATCATCTTGAGTTTCAATGACATTTTGAATAAGCGTCTGTAATGCGCGTTTTGAAAACACATCACAATCAAACGGAATCAGAACACGATCCGCTGAGATCAATGCCGATAAGGTAAAAAAGTTAAATGCTGGCGGTGTATCAATATAAATACGCTCATATTGACTGGTTAAGGTCTGAATCGCATCACGTAACTTATAAATTTTATGCTTTGATTCTAATGCATGTTCTAACTCGCCTAAGCTCGGGCTGGCGGGTAATACATCCAAATCTTTAAACGGTGAACGATGAATATATTGCTCAAAACCTTTATTTTTTGTTTTTAAAAGGCTACCAATAGCATTGCCAATCAATCCTTTTTGTTGATGATTCCCAAGTACGTCATTAAAAAAGTTTTCAATATTCGGCTCTAATGCAGTTTTTTCAGCAGAATAGGTGGCGTCATCACCCAAAAGATATTGGCTAGAGTTTGCTTGAGGATCTAAATCAATCACCAATGTTTTAAAACCTTGATACGCACTAATCGCAGCAAGATTCACCGTAATACTTGATTTTCCTACACCGCCTTTTTGGTTAAATACCACACGAGTTAGCATACAAGTTCCCTAAGCTATCATTATTTTTAAACTTGTATCTAGTTTAACCTAGACGCTATACAAGTGTGAAATTCATGTCTAACAATCAACTAAAAACTGGTTTAAGCACCACCAAAACTAAAGTTGCAAGCAAAGCAATTCCGCCAATCACTAAACCTGCTCTACGTTGTGTTAAAAGAACGGTATCATCCTTTTTATAGGCTTTTATTTGTGAGGAAAGGAAAACCATAAACAAAATAATTTTCGCATAGAACCAAGGCTGCACTTTAAACTCATTCATAATCAATAAAGTTAGCCCTGTAAATATAACCACCGTGAGGGAAAGATGTTGCAAGGCAACAAAAGCCACCCGCCCTTTAGGATTCGGCTGCTGGTTGTGTGTTCCAATAAATAATGTTGAAGCGCGTAAAACAAAAACCAGAATTAATAACCCAACACTGGTCATGTGAATGATTTTAATCAGTAAATGTGTATCCATTTTAATTAACTCTGCACTTTATACTTTAGGTGCATGAGCGCAGTCTGGACTTGCTGGGGCTTGACCTTGCCACTCACTTGGAAGATAAGCATGGATCGCTAAGGCATGAATTTTTCCAGGGCTGAGTAAGGCTTTGGCTTCTGCGTACACTTTTTGGTGGCGTTGTACCAAACGTAACCCTGCAAATTGTTCACTGACAATGATCACTTTAAAATGCGACTCTTTTCCAGGAAAATACCCGCCATGACCAGCAGACTCATTGATCACTTCTAAATGTGATGGCTCAAGTTGATTTAAACTTTCAATCAATTGTTGTTCTAAACTCATGCTGATTCCTTAGAGATCGATCAATGGGTGAATGACATAGTATAGCGGATTCTTTGAGCATCGCTGTGTGTTCAGCAAAGCTTTTGCTGTTCGATTTGATTTTTTTAAATTAAATTTTGAAGTTTTTTCATAAAAATGTCTTTATTTTATGCAATTAGTGTTTTCCTTTGCAGAAAAATCTTGACCCTACCATCTGTTGATGTATTATACACCGCATGCGGGAATAGCTCAGTTGGTAGAGCATAACCTTGCCAAGGTTGGGGTCGGGAGTTCGAGTCTCCTTTCCCGCTCCAAATTTAAAAAGCCCTGATCGAAAGATTGGGGCTTTTTTTTGCATTATTGGTTTATAAATCATCAGCATATACTTACACACTTTATTCTGTATTCACTCAATCAGCATGTTGATCACAAAACTGTAAAAGCACAAAAAAACCAATCCGAAGATTGGTTTTTAAAATAATCATCATATGATGCAATTATCGCTCTCTTAACGCTTCTTTGGCTTTATTAAACGGTTTCAACAAGTATTCAATAATTGTTTTTTGACCTGTACGAATATCTACCGTTGCCACCATACCTGGTGTTATTGAGAAAGATTTTCCCGCCTTATTGGTCAATTTATCTTTATCGGTCCGAATATAGACTCGATAGTAGAACTGATCTTGTTTAACTTCATCACGGATGGTATCAGGAGAAATCACCGTTACTTTCCCTTCTAAGCCACCATAAATTGAATAATCATATGCTGTGATTTTTACCAATGCAGGTTGGCCCGGATGAATAAACGCAATATCTCGTGGCGAAATACGCGCTTCAATCAATAACTGCTCATCAATCGGTACAATGGTCATCAATTTACCATTTTGTGGAATAACCCCACCAATGGTTGTCACCGCAATTTCTTTTACCACACCACGTACAGGTGCTTTAAAAGTAGAGCGTTTCACCGAATCATTACGACCAGCAACAACTTGCTGTAATGATTGAATATCGGCATTGGCTCGTGCCAATTCTTCACGTGACTTTACATAATAGTCATTCCGCTTGTCGTTAATTTGATTTTCAAAATTATTGATATCTCGTTTTAAACGTAGGACTTCAACCTCAGAAGCAGCACCTTTCGCCACCAAAGGTTGTGTCATTTGCAATTCATTTTGAACCAAAGACAATGCGTGCTTTAAACCAGTAATCGACTCATCCAAATTTGCGCGACGCGAAGTATATAATGCACTTTCCTCTCTCACCAAAGCAGGAACGGCCAAAACCTGTTTTGGAAACTTGATCGCGGTACCATTCACCTCAGCCTCTAAACGTGCTGCCGTAGCCAGTGTCGCAAGTAATTTCATTTGGCTTTCACCGACTTGTGACTCGAATCGAGTAGGGTCAATTTGCGCAAGCGTCTGCCCCTTTTGAATAATATCTCCCTCTTTAACATCCAAGCTGGTCAACACACCACCATCTAAAGATTGAATCGTCTGTTCTTTGGATGAAGGAACAACTTTACCTGTTCCTGTAGAAACTTCTTCCAACTTGAATACACAGGCCCAAATCAAGAAAGCCAGCAGACCGATGGCAACAATCCAAATAATAAATGTGGATTTGGGTAACGGTGGTTCTGAAAACTTTAACGCAGAAGGATTGGTTGGTCGCTGTAAAACATTGGATGCATGATCAACTTGAGCAGATTCTGCTTCTTGAACTGTGATATTTGGGTCATTTTTTTCTTGGCTCATGTTGAAGTCCCTCCTGCATTTGCTTGCTGTGCAGGATTTAGAATGGCATCACGCGGCCCATCTTTGATAATCTTACCTTCATGCACAACGATAATACGATCAACAAGTTGCAAAACAGCAGGACGATGTGTCGCCACCACTAAGGTCCGATGACCTAGCCATTCTTTTAAATGCTGTATCAATACTTTTTCAGAAACATCATCAATCGAAGCAGTCGGTTCATCCAACAACACAATATTTGGATTTCTGAGCAATAATCGTGTGAGTAGCAGTGCTTGTTTCTGCCCTCCAGAGAATCCCACACCCCCTTCAAGAATAAGATGATCCAGACCTTCCTTTTTTTGTTCCACGATTTCTAAAGCATTGGTGATTTGTAATGCACGGATAATTTCATCATTGCTTGCCAATGGTGCACCCAAAGTTAAATTTTCACGGATGGTCCCAAAAAACAGATGCGCATTTTGATTTAGTAATGCCATATCACGACGAATATCATCAGGATCAAGCAAAGATTGATCGACACCATCCAAACTGATCTTGCCTTGTACCGGCAATTGCATTCCTGAAAGTAATTGTAATAAGCTAGATTTCCCTGCCCCATTACGCCCAAGAATTGCAACTTTTTCACCTGCATGGATTTTTAACTGTGGAATGACTAAAGTTGGGCGTGGATCATCTTCAGTATATTTAAATACCACACCTTTAAAATCATAATCACCTGAAAGGACTTTACGTTGAATCAATTGTGCCCGATCAGGACGGTCTACTGGCTTTTGCATCAGCTCATCTAAACCATTTTTAGCCACTTTGGCTTGCTGCCAACGACCGAGTACACCTGTAACTTGTGAAATCGGTGCAAGCATACGTGAAGATAAAATCGAACACGCCACTAATGCCCCCGTGGTCATATCGCCTTTCATCACCGCAAAACAACCTACTAAAACCACAATTGCATAAGTCAGTCCTTGAATTTTTTGTGTCCAAGCATTTAACCAACCCACAATTTTACGTTGCCGCATACTGACATCGGCAGATACTTCATTCATGTGATTCCATTGATTTTGAAATCTGGCTTCAGCACGTAATAACTTGATATCCTCAATACCTTGAACCGCTTCGACCAAAATCGCGTTGCGAATCGCAGACTCTCGCATCCCTTCAGTGGCCAACTGAGCCAACTTTTTCTGCACCAAGAAGCCAGGAATAATCATCAATGGCACAACCAGTAACATCACCCAAAAGATGTTGCCCCCGATAATCCAAAAGATCGCTAAAAACAGGAAGAAAAACGGTAAGTCTGCAATTGCACTGATCGTTGTTGACGTCACCAATTCACGAACACCTTCAAGTTCACGAATCTGTGAGATAAACGAACCTGTTGAACGGGCGCGATCTTTATTACGGATACGCAGTGCATGACCAAAGACGCGGTCTGAAATCTTGAGATCTGCACGTTTACCAATAATGTCTGACAAATAAACCCGTGCAATGCGCAACACAAACTCAAAAACAGCTGCAATCAATACCCCACCCGCAAGCACCCACAAGGTTGGAATAGACTGAGAAGGCACAACTCGGTCATAGACTTGCATAGAGAAAATAATGGTCGCCAATGCCAGAATATTGGCAATCATTGAAGCAACCATGATATCGGTATAACGTTTCCAATCTTTTAAAACGATGTCCCAGAACCAGCTTTTTTCATAAGGTTTGATATATTCATCAACACGTGCATCGGGAATCGAAGTTTCTGGTCGAAAAATATAAACGCGACTGGCATTGGCCTGAAGTTCATGCAAATTAAAAGTTTGTGAAAGGCCTTGATCACCACTTAACTGTAAGCTTGCATTACCCTCATTGTCGACTTTCTCGATAACCGCAACTTGACCATTATTAAATTCAACAACAACAGGCAATCGCCATGGATTCAGTACATCCGTGCTAAAGTCTGCTTTGCGAACATTCAAACCCACTTGACGGGTAATAATGGACAACATGTCGTCAATATTTGTGTATTTATTCCAATCCAGTTGCAGACGAATTTGTTCTTCAGCAGGTTGCATCCGATAATGCTGCGCAACCGTAATGATCGCTTGTAACCAGGGTTGATAATTTAATGTTTTTGTATTCATGGTTGAACTTCAAACCCCTGAATTTGAATGTTATTTAAATGGTAAGCATTTCTACTTTTACCGGTTACCTTGATATACACCGCGATCGTGTCATAGATATCAAAGCGTGCTGCTTCCCTTTCTATTCTTGAACTTTGATAGGACTGTTCTGAACTTAATAAATCTAAGATCGAACGCTTACCTAATTTATATTGTTCTTCATACAGCTCACGGGTTTTTGCTGTTGAGCGTTCCCGATCCAATAGAACCCAAATTTGCTTATCCGTGTTTTCAATACTTTCTCGTGCAATTTGTGTTTGATCCATAATATTCAGGTAAGTTGCATTCAACTTTGCCCGTGCAGCCTGTTCAGCAAAATTTGCAGCTTTGACTTGAGATCCCAGTGCACCACCTTGATAAAAATTACTGGACATCTGCACGCCGACAGAACCATCGGTATCATTTTCTAAACCGGTATTTGGATTTTGACCATTCAATGCTTTACTGACTGATCCCACCAATGAAATTGTCGGATAAGCACTCAATTGGGTTTGTTTTTTCTGACTCTGTGCAACATCAATTTCTGCTTTTGCTGCGATCATCGTGGGAATGGTATTCATTTCAGGATCATCATAAAGACCTGATTGTTTTACAAACTCATCAGGAATATTAAAATCCATTTGACTCACATCAAAACCCAATAATGTGCGTAATTTTTGTTCTTGTTGTTTTAAAAAATTTTGCTGAGTAATTAAGTAGGAACGTGCATACTCAACATAGCTTTGTGCTTGCACAGGATCGGCATTGCTACTAATTCCTGCGTCTGCTCTTAAGCGTGCAATCTCATGTAAACGACTAACCCCATTAAATTGATCTTGCGCTATTTTGATAATATTGCGATAGCGCAGTAAGGATAAAATATCTCGTGCGGTTTGAGTCGAGATATCATCAATACTGATTAATACATTGGCTTGCTCAACTGCCAATTTATTTTGTTGTGTGGTGACACTGGATTTTACTTTACCAAAGTCATAAAGCAGTTGGTTGGCTTCAACTGAATACAATTGGCGACCTTTATCATTGGAGGTAAAATCACCTGTATTCATACCCGCTTTTAACTGTGGATAATATTGCGCTTTTGCCACGTCAATATTGGCATTTTGTCCTGCTAATGTTGAAATTGTTTGAGCAATATTGGGGTTTCTTTTTACTGCAATCTGAATCGCATCTTCAAGACTTAAGATTTTCCCTTGGCTTGAATACGCATGGGTTGTTTGTGTTTGCGCTTGTTCTAAATATAAATTATTGAGCGAAGCCTTTTGTCCAGTATATGGCTTTACAACAGGGAGTTGATTCTGATTGCCTATATGTGCATCGGGTTGATATTTAAAATCGGTCAAATCCTTGAGTTGGACGGTTCTAAATGACTGATCATCCTTGGGTTTTATAAACCCTGTCACACCTTCTTTGATATTTTTTAAGTAGCTTGTTTCTTGTGTATAACCATTGTTCTGCAATAGAACCAATAAACTCACAGCACTCAAACTTTTTAACAATATAGTGGGCTTTTTTGCTATTAACATTCGCGAATGGCACCTAGAAAAGCTTTTAATTATCGGTATTGAATTATTTTGAATTATTTCCCTACCTCATTTCTATTCTAAACATTATAAAATCTAATCAAATGCTTATTTTTACTTTTTAAAGTTAAATTTCTTTAATAAAATATTTTAAATTCAAATACTAACAGCGAAAAAATGTGACTATTATCACATGAATTATAAAATTTCACATAGATCATCTCAAAAGCTGTAAATCCACAATGTGCAAATTATCATTGATGATCCAATACATTATTAAAAAATAAGCTTGATGCAAGAGAAACGTAGTCAATTGTGTACTTCAAACTAAATTTACATCTTCCAATATAATTTCTTATACACTTTAAGGTTAAAATGATGTTTCACTACCAGCCAACCTTAAACAATATAAAGATGAACATGAATAAACTGACTTGTTTCAAAGCCTATGATATTCGAGGCAAACTTGGCACAGAGCTAAATGAAGAAATCGCTTATAAAGTAGGCCGTGCTTATGGTCAAATCTATCAACCCAAAACTGTTGTCATTGGTTGTGATGTCCGTTTAACCAGCGAAGACTTAAAACAAGCAACGATTCGTGGTTTAAATGATGCTGGCGTAGATGTTCTTGATCTTGGCATGACGGGAACAGAAGAAGTTTACTTTGGTGCTTTTCATCTCGATGTTCAGGGTGGGATTGAAATCACAGCAAGCCATAATCCGATGGATTACAATGGTATGAAATTGGTTCGTGAAAATGCTCGACCAATCAGTGCAGATACGGGACTAAAAGATATCCAATCGTTGGCTGAATCGGAACAGTTCATTGAAGTTGAGAAAAAGGGTACAACTCAAAAATATAATATCCTCCCTGAATTTATTGAACACCTACTCACCTATATTGATCCAAGCAAAATCCGCCCACTTAAACTGGTGATGAATGCAGGCAATGGTGCAGCGGGTCATGTTGTTGACGCAATCGAAGAAAAATTCAAAGCGCTCAATATCCCAGTAGAATTTATTAAAATCCATAATCATCCAGATGGTACTTTCCCAAATGGTATTCCTAATCCAATCTTGGTGGAAAATCGAGATAGCACCCGCAATGCTGTTTTAATACATCATGCGGATATGGGAATTGCGTGGGATGGTGACTTTGACCGTTGTTTCTTATTCGACGAAAAAGGTCAATTCATTGAAGGCTATTATATTGTTGGATTATTAGCTCAAGCCTTTTTGTTAAAACAAGCCGGTGAAAAAATCGTACATGATCCTCGCCTAGTCTGGAATACACTGGATATCATTGAGCAGTATCAAGGGATTGCTGTTCAATCTAAATCTGGACATGCTTTTATTAAAGATGTGATGCGTGAACACAATGCAGCTTATGGCGGAGAGATGAGTGCACATCACTATTTCCGTGATTTTGCTTACTGTGACAGCGGGATGATCCCTTGGTTATTGGCGATTTTAGTGGTATCAGAAACTCAACAATCGTTATCAAGTCTGGTCGAAGGGATGATTGAACGTTTCCCTTGCAGTGGTGAAATCAACTTTAAAGTCGAAGATACACAAAAAACCATTCAAAAAATCTTTGATCATTTTGCTGATTTAAACCCTGCAATTGATCAAACAGACGGCGTTAGCCTTGATTTTGGTGCATGGCGTTTAAATGTCCGTGCATCCAATACCGAGCCATTATTACGCTTAAATATTGAAAGCCGTGCAGATAAAAATCCAAAACCAATGCAAGATTATGTAGATGAGTTAACTCAGTTGATTCAGGGTTAGTTTTAAATGGCGATAAAAAATAGGCGCTTAATGCGCCTATTTTTTACTGTTAAATTTATGCTTGATAGCCTGTTGGATTTTGTTTTTGCCAATTCCAACTGTCTGCCAACATATCTTCTAAAGTATATTTTGGCGTCCAACCTAATTCTTTAATTGCGCGTGCATTATTTGCAAATGAAGTTGCGACATCCCCCGAACGACGCGGTGCAATTTCATATGCAACAGAAACCCCATTTACCTGTTCGAAAGTGTTCTTCACTTCAAGTACAGATGAACCATTTCCTGTACCAATGTTCCAAGCACGGCAACCTTGAGCAGCTAAGCGATTGTTTAAAGCACATAAATGTGCATTGGCTAAATCAACCACATGGATATAGTCACGCACACCTGTACCATCTACAGTGTCGTAGTCATCACCATAAATCGAAAGTTTATCACGACGCCCAACAGCAACTTGAGTGACATAAGGCATTAAATTATTTGGAATACCTTGTGGGTCTTCACCAATACGGCCACTCTTATGCGCACCAACAGGATTAAAATAACGTAATAAAGCAATTGACCAACGCTCATCCGCAATTGATAGTTTTTCCAACAATTGCTCAACGATTAACTTGGTATAACCATAGTTATTTGACGGCATACCTGTCGGCATATTTTCATCTAAAGGAGAAATATTCGCTTCATCATATACAGTTGCAGACGAGCTAAAAACTAAATTAAAAACACCCGCTCTTTGCATCGCTTGAGCCAACTGTACTGATCCCGCAATATTATGATCAAAGTAAGTTAGTGGAATTTGTTGGCTTTCCCCCACTGCTTTTAAACCTGCAAAATGAATCACAGCATCGATTTTATTGTTTGAAAAAACTTGATCTAAATCATTTTGATAACGAATGTCACCTTGAACAAATTTCAGTGTTTTTCCAGTCAATTCTTGGACACGTTTTAATGATTCTTCAGAGCTATTTGATAGATTGTCTAGAACAATAACCTCATGCCCAGCCTCAAGTAACTCCACACAAGTATGCGATCCAATATAACCGGCACCACCTGTTACTAAAATATTTGCCATAAATTTTTCCAGTATATCTACTCTTTACCCAGCAAGATCTTAATTAAACCTTGTGTTGAAGCATCCAGTTGAGACACGTCTTTTTCTTTACCATTGAGAATAGGGAGTAATTGATTGGCAATTTCTTTGCCTTTTTCCACCCCCCATTGATCAAATGGATTAATATTCCAAATGACAGATTGTACAAACACTTTATGTTCATACAATGCAATCAGCATCCCTAAACTATAAGGGCTTAGTTCTTGCAACAATAGCGTTGAGCTTGGTTGATTGCCTTCATATTGTTTATATACAGGTAAGCCTGATAATTCATTGGCATTTAATGCCGTGTTACCAAAAGCCAATAATCGCGACTGTGCCAAGCAATTGGATAAAGCCAGATGATGTTGCTCAATTAAGGATTCTGCACTTTCAGCATAAGTGAATTGATTCGAATTATAACGCTGCACCGGCGCAATAAAATCACAACTCACCGCATGGGTGCCTTGATGCAAAAGCTGATAAAAAGCATGTTGCGCATTTGGGCCCACTTCGCCCCAGACAATTGGGCAGGTTTTTAAATCAACTTTTTCATTATTTCTTTGAATCGACTTCCCATTCGATTCCATCTCTAGTTGCTGTAAATAAGAAGCAAAATATTTTAGACGGCCATCATAAGGCAATACTGCATGGGTCTGAATATTTAAAAAATTATTATTCCAAACCCCAAGTAACCCCATCAGTACTGGAATATTTTGTGCAAATGAAGCTTTTTGGAAATGCTGATCAATCGCATAAGCGCCTGCGAGCAATTGTTTAAACCCATCAACACCAATCTGCAATGCAATCGGTAAACCAATACATGACCACAATGAGTAACGACCACCGACCCAATCCCAAAGTAAGAACTGGTTTTCTGGTGCAATTCCCCATTCTGTCATTTTCTCAGGCTTGGTTGAAACCCCAATAAAATGATGTTGGATCACACTGTTTTGCGTACCCAAATCTTTTTCTAACCACTGACGAACTGTTTGTGCGTTAGATAAAGTATCAATGGTACCAAAAGACTTTGATGAAATAATAAATAAGGTGGTTTCAGGGCGTAATTGATGTAGTAAATCAGAAAGCTGACTACCATCCATAGTTGAAACAAAATGTACTTTTAATGGTTTAGCAGTACTGACTTTATAGTCTGATAAGGCATGACTTACCATCAATGGTCCTAAATCAGAACCACCCACCCCAATATTGACCACATCTTGAATCACTTCACCTGTCGAACCACGACATTGTCCCGCATGAACTTTGTCAACAAGCTGATACATGCGATCTAATTGTTGATGTACCAATTCAGCCAGTTCAGGGTAATCTTGATCATGTTTCGGTAAGCGCAATGCCCAATGCATTGCTGCTCGGTCTTCCGTATAATTGATCGATTCTTCGGTAAATAAACGTTTGATCCATTGCGTTAATTGTTTTGAATCTGCAAATTTAAACAAGGCATCACATGTATTTTGGTCAATGCGATGTTTACTATAATCAAAACTCAGTTGATTAAAATGCACTGAGAACTTGTCAAAACGCTGTGGATCTTGTTCAAATAAAGCGGTCAAACGCCATTGCTGTTGTTCTGTAGCAAGATTTTGCAATCGTGCTAAATACTGCTCTCTTTGGTCATTGTCTAATATAGAATTTGTCATACTCGCCCTACACCCTGATAAGCAAAACCTTGTGCTTTGACGAAATCTGGATCTAACATATTACGACCATCGAGAATCAAAGGATGGGCCATTTTCTGTAAAAGTTGTGAATAATCAGGACTCCAATATTGCTTCCAAGCCGTCAATAAACACAATGCATGTGCATTTTCTACTGCTTGGTATTGATCATGACATAAAATCAAATCAGCGCGTTCACCATAGAAATTGGCTACCCGCTCTAAAGCTTGTGGATCATGCAACTGAACAATCGCGCCTTGTGCCCAAAGTGCTTCAAGCATGGCATGAATCGGTGAATTCTCAATACTCGAGGTATTTTCTTTAAAAGAAGCACCCCAAATCGCCACAACTTTACCTGTTAACTGCCCTTGATAGTAATTCCACAGTTTTCTAAATAAAATTTCTTTTTGTTGTTCATTGATATTCCAAACCTGATCCAGCAATTGGCTTTTGATCCCTGAACCTGCCACTGTACCTGTTAAGGTTAAAATATCATGAGAGAAGTTTTCCCCACCAAAACCGACACCTGCAGATAAATATGATGCGCCAATTCGACTATCAGATGCTAATCCCTGTTTAACATTATGGATATCAATATTTAATTTTTCAGCGACTTGCGCCATATCATTCATATAACTGATGCGTGTTGCCAACATGCCAGAAATACTCAATTTGGTAAATTCAGCATCTAAAAATGGCATAAACAGATATTGATGTTTTAACTGAAAAAAAGGCCTTAATAATTCTTTGATAATCTGTTGTGTCGCGGAGTTATCCACACCAACAATCACTTGCTTTAGATCGATAAAACTTTGAATCGCATTGCCTTCTTGAATGGTGTCTGGCAAATAAGCCCAATGATCAGCCACTAAAATTTGTTTTAGTTCTTCAGTACCTTGTAAACCGAATGTAGAACCATTGATCATCAGTCTTGGATGAATAATAGGAGAACGTTTTAATTCTTCAGCCAAGTGTTTGGCTTGATCAAATTCAGAAGGATTAAAACTGAATAAAAAAACTTCACTTTGTAATTGAAGTTGTTTTAACCCGACCAATTGAATTGAATTGTTCTTAATCTGTTTTTGAATGAGTTGATTTAAATCTTCATCTTGGTAGTGTACTGAGGATTGATGATCAGCGCCTACTCGGGGACACCAATACACGTGGTGTCCATATTCAGCAAACAAGCCAGCGAGTACGCCAGCTTGGAGTGTTGTGCCAAATACACAAATATTCATATCAGATCCAATTATTATAAATTCAATTCTTTGATGAGCAATTTAAATTCTTCACCCAATTTAGGATGCTCCACAGCATAGTGTAATACTGCTTTTAAATAACCAATTTTACTACCACAGTCGAAAGTCTGACCTTTCATACGATAAGCTTCGACTTTTTCCAATTTTTGTAATGCAGCAATGGCATCCGTCAATTGGATTTCATTACCCGCACCTTTAGGTGTCTGTTCTAATAATTGCATAATTTTAGCAGGCAGTACATAACGACCCACTACAGATAAATTTGAAGGTGCACTACCGACTGCAGGCTTCTCTATAATACCTTTCATCACGATACTTTCACCCTCAACAGGTGAAGATGCAACATCCACAATACCATATTGATCCACAAGATGATCAGGAACCGCCTCTACCATAATCTGCGAAGCTTTAGATGTATTAAAACGATGAATCATTCTCGCTAAATCATTTTCTGTACTTTTTTCTTTCACTAAAACATCTGGTAATAACACAGCAAAGTCATCATTTCCAATTACTGATTTCGCACATAAAACAGCATGCCCTAAACCCAATGGCTGAGGTTGACGGACACTCACCACACTGACATGTTTTGGTAAAATTTCAGTAATTTCTTTAAGTAGATCAAATTTTTTCTTATTTTCTAAGGTTGTTTCCAGTTCAAAATTACGATCAAAATAATTTTCTATGGATGCTTTTGAAGAATGTGTCACTAAAATGATTTGTTCAATTCCAGCAGCTACAGCTTCTTTGACAACATACTCAATTGCAGGACGATCTACAACAGTCACCATTTCTTTAGGGATTGATTTACTTGCAGGTAAGAAACGTGTCCCTAGTCCAGCAACAGGAAGAATGGCTTTTTTGATCATGATTTTACAACTTCAACTCAATTTTTAAGATTTTACTTCATCATTTTTAGTTTGTGTATCATTCCCCTTAAATAGGGAAGGACCTACATGACCTGGAGCATTAACACCCTCTCGATTTGTCATTACAGAAACTGTCTTAAACATAATTTTAAAGTCTACAAATACATTATGATGGTCTACATACCAAACATCACATTTAAAACGTTCTTCATAATCAAGTTCATTACGTCCACTAATTTGAGCTAATCCTGTCATACCTGGACGAACTTCTAAACGGCGTGCTTGTTCAGGTGAATAAAGTTCAACAAATTCTTTCAGCATTGGTCGTGGTCCAACCACACTCATATCACCTTTTAAAACATTAATCAGTTGAGGCATTTCATCCAAACTGGTTGAACGTAATTTTTGTCCAAAAGGTGTAATCCGTTGCTCATCAGGTAAGGGATTACCATTGGCATCTTTGGCATCCTTCATGGACCGGAACTTCATCATTTTAAAAAGCTTACCGTTTTTGCCTGGACGCTCTTGATAGAAAAAAATGGGAGAGCCTAAGTTCTTACGTACTTTATATGCCACAATTAAAAAAATTGGCGAAAGTAAAATAAGTGCTATTGAAGCAATAAAAATATCAATTAATCTTTTCATTTAGATCTTTTAAACCCATGATCTCTATAAGTTTGGAATTCACTTTTTCAGCATCAAATTTTTCTTGAGCTATTTGATAACTCTTCAACCCCATTATATTCACTTGCTCAGGGTTCTCTATAAAGTAACACATTTTTTCTGCCAAAGCTTCTGGATTCCACTTAGGGACAAGAAAACCATTCACACTATCCTCAACAGTTTCACGACAACCAGGAACATCTGTCGTAATCACAGGACGCCCTATTGCCATTGCTTCTTGCGTACTCCGTGGTACACCTTCACGATAATAAGATGGTAAAACAAAAACTGCACTATCTTGTATGCGTTTGGCAACATCGGTTACAAAACCTGGGTAATCAATCAATCCTGAAGCAATTAGTTCATCTAGTTGGTTTTTGGACAACCCAAATGGATTTTCTATATCTAAACCACCAATGATTGTAAATTTTATACCTTTATGCTTTTTTCTAACAATTTTAGCAGCTTCAACAAAATCAAAAATTCCTTTTTCAGCTATTAACCGAGCAATAAAAATAAATGAAATATTTGAAGATTCATCCCATTTTTTATAAGGATAATCATTTAAATTAAGCCCAATCGGCCCTAGGATATTAATTGAGTTACTTTTATGTTTTATTTTATTTGTATATATCAAATCATGAGGGTCATCACTATTTAAAAAAATAATTTTATCAATAAATGGAAAAACTATGCGATAAAGGGTGATTTGAAAAATTTTAATCAATTTAACTTTTAATGACTGGCCATTTTGATGTTCAGTAAATGGGGTACCTAATCCTTCTATCATACCGATTATTTTTGGTGTCTTACATAATTTTGACGCTAAAGATCCATAAACGACTGGTTTGGTAAAGTATGAAAGTACTAAGTCTGGATTAATTTTTTCAATTTCTGATTTTAAGCTAAGTAATGCCTGTATATCAGAGAATGGATTCAGTCCTCCGCGACTCATTTTATAAGTTACAGGTGTTGCTCCTAATATTGATATTTCCTCTAATTGTTTGTCGTTATACTCACAAGTAAAAGCAAAAACTTCATATCCATAAAGTACCATTTTTTTTATTAAGTCGGACCTAAACCCTGTAATACTATCGGCTGTAGTGCCAATTAAAATAATCTTATTCAAAAAAACCTCCATCATTAAAAAGAATTTGATAAGAAATTAATAATATAATTTTGATATGGTATCCAGCCATAATCAGCCCAACTACCAAAGTTTAGCCATATAAAAAAAGTAAAAGAAAAAAATATAAATAGATAAAGGTTTAGAAAATTTCTTTTTTTCAAACTTAATATTTCACAAACTTTGGCATAAATTAAAATATCAAAAAAAGATAAGTACAGATTAAATCGATCTGATAATGTCGAAAAAACAAACGCCAAGGCAAAACAATATACAACCAAAACGACCATATAATCCAATATATAAATATTGCCTTTATATTCATTTTCAAAAAATTTTCTAAAATACAAATATAAACCAACTGGAACCAAATGAAAAAGAGCCCTAAAAACAGCTCCACTTGATGAAACATCATTTCCAGAAACATAAATATTTGCATCATTTACTGATGCCAAATATAAAATATATGTAATAAAAAATAATGAAACTAAAGTATATGTTGCCAAAATCAATTTTCCAATTTTCCAATTTTTGAAGTAAAAAACTGGTAAAAAAACAATAAAAATAATTGCTGTTTTATGAAACAAGGTTGCCAGTAATAATAAAAATAAAAATTTATAAGTCTTATTATTAATTAAAAAATACAACCCCATAAGTAATAATGAAATACTTACTGATTGCCTAATGTAATTCATAGAAACTACAACTACTAAATAAGTATAACTAACAAAAAGAGGAACCCAAAAATATTGAAATTTTTTAGAAAACTTATAAAAAGTATAAATAAAAATTGCAGCACACACACTATTTACAAAGATCATATCTTTAAAGTTAAAATAGTTCCCAACATAATTTACAAAAGCATAACCTGGATCATTATAAAATAAAGCCTCTTTCAGAGATAAACCTCCTATATGTTGATACAATAATAAATAATCATCCCTATCAACACCGACTTCAAATCTAAAACCCACAAAAATATAAATAATAAGTATTGTTAAAAAGAATATTTTTTTTGACAATACTTTATTATTACTCAAAATTGAAAATACTGATAAAAAAAACCAGAAAAACCAGAAAAACCAATAGATTAGCATAACCTAAACGCCTTTATCAATCAAAAGACCTTTGAGAAACTCTTCAAATTTACAGTTATTTAAAATATAATCCCAGCTATATGTATCCATATTTGGAATATTTGAAGTTTTTAAGTCCATTTCTATTTTATCATTTAGATTTTCAATCCAAACAGGTTCATATTCCAGATTAGAACAAAAGCATTCAATCCAATGATATTTATTAGTTATTAGTTTTAAACCTGATGCTAAATATTCCAAAGTTTTCGTACTTGTTTGTATATTAAAGGGATAAATATTAGGGGTATAGTTTAAACCATATTCAGCATTAGCATAAAGCCCAGGCAAAAATTCTCTACCAACTTTACCTGTCATTGTTATATTATTCTTATTAAAAATTTTCTGTATATCACCCTCAACTTCACCAACAACAATAACCTTATTCTTTTTTGAAAGTTTAATTAGAATATCAACCAGCCCTATCCTTCCATTTATTGAGCCTGAATAAATTATATCATAATCAACATTTTTTTTAGGAGTTTGAAATAAACTACTGTCTACCCCCATGTCTCTTTCGATAAAAGGAATATTATCATTAAAATTTAAACCATTCTTAACTTTCTCATTCAAAAAAATCCTTCCATCTGGCTTCAGATTCACCAACCTCTTTAGAGTATCTTTTATTTTGACATAAGGTGGTATAGATAAGCTTTGATATTCATGAACTTCTAAAGCTCCTATTTTTTTCTTTGTCCAAAGAGGCCTTAACCCCATAAAATAAATATTTATATCGTTATTTATATCTAAATCATAGTCTAATTGAACATGATGTCCTCTACCTATTAAGTATTTTTGATATGCAAATGCTTCCGGTGTATATGCATTTCGTTTCAAAGTTATACCGATCTTCATTTTAACATACCTAATTCAAACTACTCTTCGATCCAAATACTTAGTAATTGTTTATAAATTACATCAGCATCATGATATTTCTTAATGTACGATACAGCATTAGTCGAAATTTTTTTCATTTCATTTGGATTTTTTACAAGATATTCAAGCTTATTAAACAAATAATCTTCATTTGGTAATGCATTAATTAAATATTCAATATCATTCTCTTGTAAATACTCTCTAAGTTCTTCTGAATACCCACTAAATACTACCTTTCCAGAGGCCATTCCTAAAAGACCATTGATCCCTTGATCCATACTAAAACATTGATCAATAAAAATATGTGCATTGGAGAATTTTTGTATATATTCAGAATATGGCAAACCGCTAACGATTTCATAATTAATTTTATCTGGGTACTTATTTTTTAATTTTTTAATAGCACGATCAAAAATATCATTACCTTTTCGTAATTCTTTATTATGTTGCCAACCATGAAAAATATTAATTTTTTCCGAAAAAAAATCCACATCATTATTTTCATTCGGTTCAATGATTAATGAGACCAGATCACTACATTTCTCTATACCCTGACTTTGATATGCATAATAGTAATCAAATAAACCAGGTATAATTTTTTTGACATTATCAAGTACTAAATTATTTAACTTAATATAACCAATACCATAAACATACAACAATGCCCAACTATAGCGATAAAAATTTTTCAAAGTTAACCTATCAAACATAGAATATATAACTTTTTTCTCAAGGCAATTTTTTACCCAAACATAATCATCACCTAAAGCTGATAGATAGACTTTTTTATTCTGCTTAAATATTTTTCTTAAAAAGTAAATATTAGCAAATGAACCAAATTCACCTAAAGGATTGGTATTAATAATTTGCACAACATCAAAATCTTTTAACAATTCTATCTTTTTTTTATATTTTTTTATCGCTAAAATTCCTTTTATTCCAAATACATCTAAGAAAATATAAAAAATTTTTAAAATTATTGAACTTGTTTCTTTTTTTATATATTTAATATTAAAATCTGCGCCTGAAAAATTTTTATATGCATCACCATCATGAATCCAAACAACATCGTGGCCTTCTTGTTTTAATTTTTTACTTAAATGAGTGTAAGCACCGGAATACTCTCCAATCAATAAAATTTTCATTATTTTTTATCACCTAAACTTTTAAAAACATAAACACTCATTACAATCCAATACATTCCGTAATTAAGTAAATGAGCAATTGATACACCTTCAAACCCATGTAGCTGAGTACATACATAAGTTAGTAAAATTGAGGTTATAGCAAAAATAATTTCAGTTGTTATAAATAGCTTGGTCATTGCTTTACTCAACATGAGATAAGCTAAAATCCAGCTCCCAATTTTTAAAGAATCACCAATTACTTGCCAAAAGAACAAATCTCGCATAGGTAAAAAAGCCTGCGTGAACAGCAACTTAATTATCCAATCTCTTAATAAATAAACAAAAAGACCACCAACCACAGCCAATGGAAATATAAATTTATAGCCAAGATAGACTTCTGATTTAATTTCCTGAACTTTTGAGAGTTCTGAAAGTCTCGGGAGGTAATATACACCTAGCGTGGTTGTTACAAGCATTAAATAAGCGGCACTCAGGCGAACCATCGCTTCCCAATAACCGGCATATGTTAAGCCATATTCATATGTTAAGTAACTTCGTATGACCATTTGCGAAAGAGGAACACAAACCGCACTTACTAAAGCCATCAATGCAAACGCTGCAAATTTTTTTGCTATATCTTTGTCTATTTTACCAAATAAATATGAGAGCCTAAACCAGTTAGCCTTATAACATAAAAATAAAGTCGCAAAAAAGACCAATGATTGGTAAATTGAAAGCGCAACTAATGCGCCATATAAATTGTATTTGATTGCTAATGCGCTTGTAATCGCTAACGAAAACAAGCTCCCAACTATATTGGCTATAACCAACTTTAAAACTTCTTTTTTACCATTTAAAATTGCTAAAAAAAATGCATTAAATGTAAAAAATGTTAAAAATGTTGCAAACCATACAAAAACTGATTGATATATAGTTGTATGAAAAATATAAATAGAAAGTTGCTTTTGAAAGATTAAAATCAATATCGAAAACAACAAACTAAATATTAAAACTATACTTCCAGCAGTTCTCCAAATGGATTGCTGCTTATGCTCATCTTCATAGTATTCAGCTGTGTATTTAATAACTGCGGTATTTATTGCATTTCCAGCAAATGTTGTCACCATTTGAATAAAATTTTGAAACTGCCCAATAGCAGCATAACCTGCTGGACCAACGTAAACAGCCAAAATTTTATTTAGCGCAAACATTGTTGCTGTTTTTATTAAAACAGCAATTCCGTTCAATATACTGGTTTTCAGTAAATTCATTGTTAAACTTTAAATGCATTACAAAGCTGAATCACTTTTTTCGCTTCTTCTAAGCTCAATGTTGGTCCAATAGGTAAGCTTAGGACTTCTGCATGAATCTGTTCAGATATTGGATAACTTAAATTATTCCATTCTTTGTAGGCCTGTTGCTTATGTGGTGGAATAGGATAATGAATTAGAGTTTGGACACCATTATCAGCTAGATATTTCTGTAAAGCTTCACGATACTCAACTTTAATCACAAACAAATGCCAAACGTGTTGTTGATATTCTTCAGCATTGATATCGCTTAATGGAAGCTTTATTAAAGAATTTCTGATTTCTGTTAAATATAAGTTAGCTATTTTACGTCTATGTTGTGTTTCTCTATCTAAAAACTTTAGTTTTATATCAAGCATGGCCGCTTGGATTTCATCAAGTCGACTATTTACCCCTGGCACCAAGTTCTTATATTTTTCATGAGACCCATAATTACGAAGAGCACACAACATTTGAGCAAGCTCTTTATCATTGGTTGTTATTACACCAGCATCACCAAGTGCACCTAGATTCTTACCAGGATAAAAACTAAAACCTGAGGCATCCCCCCAATTTCCTGCTCTTCTGCCATTTACTTCAGCGCCATGTGATTGAGCAGAATCTTCTAAAACTAATAAATTATACTTTTTTGCAATTTCCATGATTTGTGGCATAGAAGCTAATTGACCATATAAATGGACAGGTAGAATCACTTTTGTTTTTGATGTAATTGCAACCTCAATTTTTGCAGGATCAATATTATAAGTAGCAATATCTGGTTCAACTAAAACAGGTGTCAAACTATTTGCTGTAATTGCCAAAATACTTGCGATGTACGTATTCGAGGGGACGATGACCTCATCACCATCCTTTAATTTCCCAAGCTCTTTCCAAGCCCGAAGTGTAAGAATTAATGCATCTAAACCATTCGCAACACCTATTGCGAACTTTACTTCACAATATTCAGCAAAGTTTCGCTCAAACTTCTCTAACTCACCACCACCAATATACCAGCCTGAATCAATAACACGAGTACACGCCTCTATTAGTTCATCTCTATATTGTTTATTAATATTTTTTAAGTCTAAGAAAGGAATCATATTATTTCCACTGAATTAATTTTAAATATAGCTTTTAATAACTTTAGCAGGATTACCAGCTATCAATGAACCATTTGGGTATTTCCCAGCCAATACTACACTTCCAGCAGCAACAATACTGTCATCTCCAATTTCTACACCCTTGAGGATTGTACAATTCCATCCAATCCACACATTGTTTCCTATTTTTATTTCCTGTTTTCCAACACTATCAAATGGAAAGCTTTCTCCTTTAACTTGCCTAGAACGTAACTTTGGATCTACTGGATGGAAATCAGTATCTGAGATAATTGTAGAAGATGCTATTTGGCACTCTTCACCAATTACTACTTTTTTATACGAAACTATACAAACACCATTCAACATAGTATTGTTACCAATCTTAATAAGCCCATCATAACCCGTTACAAATTTACAACGATACGTCAATGCCGTGTTAGTTTTTTTAAAATCTGAGTTAAGTACCACCTTGTTTCCTAAAAAAACCTTTCCATTTCTAGGTAACTTGAAATGCGGTAACTGACCCAATATTCTTACATCGTTTTCACAAAAAACATGGCTTTTATTGAGTTTTTTTAATAAAAAAATCTTAATAGAATTTAGCATCTTTCATATATCCAAAAAAGTAATATCATTTACAATAAAATCAGGAGAGTAAAGTTGAAGCTTCGCTTTGGACATAAAACCACTTAAGACTGCATAAGTAGTCATACCAAGATCTTTTCCTGTCATAATATCATGCCCAGTATCTCCAACAAACCAATCTTCAATGGAAAAATTTAAATCGCTATCAATTAATAATTGTTTTTTTGTTTTTTTTTGCTCAGTTACAAAAACCTCTTGAAAAAAATCCAATACTCCCAGCTTATTTAGCTGCTTAGTTGCTTGTGAAAGAGACTGCCTCGCGGTACAAATATAGAGTTGATTACTTTTACTTATTTCACATAAAAAACTTTCTGCTCCATTAATTAAAGTATCCATCTCTAAGTATTTATCTCTCTCTATATTTTTCATCCAGTTGTTAACAAAAAGCTCTATCTCATCCTCAGAATATTTAAATTCATTTTTTAAAATATCTTGATTAGTATTACCTAAAAATTTTAACTTCCAATATGAGTCAAATGTTAATTCCTTTGTTTCAACAAGGTCACAAAAAAGTTCATAGAGTCTTTTTTTTGAGCAAATCAATGTTCCATCTAAATCAAATACTATTTTCATATTTTTCTTTCATATATTCATATTCAGCTTTTAAGCCATTCATTAAATCTGTCTCATTTTTTAAAAGAGTATTTAATAAAAGATCATTATTAAATACGAGATTTCTTTTTTCATGATTTGACTCTTTTTGTTCTATATCTATAGGCTTACCACTAATTTCAATTAGTTTAGATAACAATTCTTTAATAGAAATAGAAACACCTGACACAACATTAACATTAATATTACTTAGAGGTGCTTTAATTGCATTTATTATAGAGTCAACAACATCGCTTATAAAAATCAAGCTTCTTAGTTCACTACCATCACCAAATACTTCCACATTTTTATCTTCCAATATTCTTTGGATCGAAATAGGTAAAACCTTTTTATATTTTTCTTCTCCTGGCCCATAAACATGCCCTATTCTTAAGTTAATATAATCAACACCCTTTTTATGAGAAAAATATTTTACCATTTCTTCACAATAAAATTTAGAGGAACCATATAAACTTATAGGTTTAATTACAGACTCCTCTGAAAGAACTTCTGTAGTAAAAGCATATACATCTAAAGTACTCAGATTAACAAATCTAGTCAGACTCATTAATTTAAATGAAAGTAACTCTTTTAGATATTCAATATTACTAAAACATGCATCTAAATCATTAGAACTTTTTGAATCTTTTGGTGTAAATGCGCCAGCATGAATAATATGAGTAATATCATCAAAAAAATCTGTATTCAAACCAAATTCTTTATAAGTTTTATATTGCACACAATTCACACTGGGAATTTCTTTTGATGTTAAAACGACTATAGACTCTTTACCAAGAGCTTCAATTAACCCCGTTAGTACATGACTACCAATAAAGCCAGATGCTCCTGTTAATAAAATCTTCATCCAAAAATAATCCTTTGCTCAATATCCCCTTCTTTAAGTAACTTTGGTTGTGTATCCATCCCTCTTAACCATATCAAACCATTTTCCAAAGGATTAACCACCCCTTTATTTATCATAAGTTTTTCACCAAGCGCTAATTGCTTAAAAATTTCAGGGAAATTCATTCCAGCTTCTGTAAAAAATCTTACTGTAGTAAAAAATCTCGATATGTTGATTTCAGTTGGATTTGGAATTCCATTTTTATCATAAGCCATATCTACTCCAAAAATTCCATGTGGCTTATCACTCACAGCTTTAACCGTATTGATCGCTATTTCATTAATTTGATCATCTGAAATCGTCACACCAACTTTAGTTACTCCAGTTACTCCAGAAATAGCTCTATTACCATGTGTCCAGCCTTTTCTTGCACGTGTTTGCGCTACAATCAATTCACCTTCATGCCAAATTGAGAGCCATGTCACTGTTTTTGGTGTTAACATCTCAGCAGCAATAAAATCACCCCATCCATTATAATGATCGATCCATGATTTAGCTAAGGAATAGTCGTTAGTAGGTAAAGCCCCTTTTCCGCCACCACCGATCCCACTATCTCTGAGCCAAATTTTACCTTCAGAATCACTAAGCTCTTTAAATGCTTTTTTTAAATCATCTTCTGTATTAATTTTAATATTTTCAGGAACGACGACACCAGCCTTTTTAAATGCTAAATAAGATTTATATTTATGTACGCAAGTATCTATCACAGAATGTTCAGGCATAAAAATTTTAACGCCTGTTGCCTGAATATCATCTCTAATTAATGATGCATAATAAATTTCCAAATCATTTTGAAAATGAACTAAATCTGGCTTCTCAGTTGTTAAAATTTTTAAAAGTGATTTTTTATATTCAGGTGTATTTGCATAAGGAATATAATACTTTCTTTCAGCAGCAGATAAGATTAGATCCGTTGGCTCTGATCCCATCCCAATAACTTCATTCGCTGGATTTTGTTTTAATGAATAAATCACACCTTCTGAAGGTGCTCCACCAGCTCCGGCTATCAAAATTTTTGACATTACACGTTTCTCTCTATTAATTGTTTAAATTGCATATAATCACGAATATAATCATTCTCATCATAATAATCACTTGCCAACACCAACATAATGCAATTATCTGAGAAATCATGCATTTCATGCCAAACCATAGGGGGAATTAGCAATCCTTTATTAGACTGATCAATCCAAACTTCCTGTTTTTCAACACCATTATCCATCAACATTTTGCATTTACCTTTTATACAAAATGCTATTTGTTTTAATTCTTTATGGGCATGAAACCCACGGGGAGCATCAGGTTTTACATTAAAAATATAATAAAGACGTTTAATATCAAAAGGGATACTTTTATTTGTCTCTAAAACAATTAACGAGCCACGATGATCGCCTAAATCAGGTATTTCAATCCATTCAATTAAGCTCATTCTTATTCATCCACCAAAGAAATCAAATATTGACCATAATCATTCTTACTCATGCTTTGACCAATTTCCAAAACTTGCTCTTTAGTTAACCAGCCATTATGTAGTGCAATTTCTTCTAAACATGCGACTTTATACCCCTGACGTTTTTCAATGGTTTCCACAAACTGAGCTGCTTCAAGTAAACTTTCATGGGTACCTGTATCTAACCAAGCAAAACCACGGCCTAACAATTCCACGCTTAAATCACCACGCTCTAAATACATTTGATTTACTGTGGTAATTTCCAACTCACCACGGTCAGAAGGCTTTACATTTTTGGCAATTTGAATAACATCATTGTCGTAAAAGTACAAACCAGTGACTGCAAAATTTGATTTTGGATGTTTTGGCTTTTCTTCTAATGAGACAGCACGTTTCTGATCATCAAACGCGACCACGCCGAAGCGCTCAGGATCTTTGACTTGATAGCCAAAAACTGTTGCACCTTTTTGACGCGCTACAGCCTGACGTAACATTGGTGTAAAGCCTTGGCCATAAAAAATATTATCACCAAGCACTAAACAGACATTACTATCACCAATAAAATCTTCACCAATAATAAAAGCTTGTGCCAAACCATCTGGACTGGGTTGTACAGCATAAGTCAGCTCAACACCGAACTGTGAACCATCACCTAATAAGCGCTTAAAACCGTCAATATCTTCAGGCGTACTAATAATCAGTACTTCTCGAATTCCTGCAAGCATCAGTACAGACAAAGGATAATAAACCATAGGCTTATCATAAATGGGTAATAACTGCTTAGATACACCCTTGGTAATGGGATATAAACGAGTACCTGAGCCACCCGCTAAAATAATACCTTTTGTTGTCATTATGCGCTTACACCTAATCGTTCACGTTGATAGCTACCGTCTTGTACACGACGGCACCATTCTAAATTATTTAAATACCACTCTACTGTTTTCCGAATGCCTGTTTCAAAACTTTCTTCAGGAACCCAACCCAAATCTTTCTTAATCTTTCTTGCATCAATTGCATAACGTAAGTCATGCCCAGGACGATCTTTCACAAAGGTAATCAATGTTTCATATGGTTGATGATTTGCCTGCGGTTTTAACTCATCCAAAATTTTACAAATCGTTTTGACCACTTCAATATTTTGTTTTTCATTGTGACCACCAATATTATAAGTCTCACCCACCACACCTTCAGTAACAACTTTATAGAGTGCACGTGCATGATCTTCAACAAATAACCAATCACGAATTTGATCACCCTTGCCATAGATCGGTAAAGGCTTACCGTCTAAAGCATTTAAAATCACTAAAGGAATCAATTTTTCAGGAAAATGAAAAAGACCATAATTATTGGAGCAATTGGTGACAATCGTAGGTAAACCATAAGTTCTTTGCCATGCTCGGACTAAATGATCTGAACTGGCTTTACTTGCAGAATAAGGAGAACTTGGTGCATAAGCTGTTGTTTCAGTAAAAAGATCTGTCGTACCTTCTAAATCACCATACACTTCATCGGTTGAAATATGGTGAAATCTAAATTGTTGCTTTTGCGAATCACTAAGCGCTAACCAATATTTTCGAGCCACTTCCAATAAGGTATATGTACCCAAAATATTAGTGGTAATAAATTCAGCAGGTCCATCAATTGAGCGATCTACATGTGACTCTGCAGCTAAATGCATCACCACATCAGGCTTAAATTCATCAAAAGCTTGCGTTAATTTTCCTGTATCACAAATGTCAATTTGCTTAAATTGGTAACGTGAGTCTGAATCGACTTCTTTTAAAGATTCTAGATTTCCAGCATAAGTCAGCTTATCAATATTTAATACTTCATCATTTGTATTTTTTATAATATATCGTACCACTGCTGATCCAATAAATCCTGCACCACCAGTCACCAAAACTCTCATACCCTACATCCTGCAAATCATTTTTTAATAAATCTAATAGTTAAAATGTTCCAATAACAACTTCATCAAAACACCAAAATCATTTTTTTACAAAGGATGATTTTCATCCACTTTTACACTAAAAAGATTATATCCAAACTCAGCCTAAAATCATATATTAAACGGCTTCCAGCAAAAACAAAATAATTTTGATTTTCATCACCGATTACCGTTGATGAGATACTTTATTCTTTTTAAATTACAAAATCATTGAATAAATACAAGTCAACACACTTCTTTTTCGATTTTAATACAATTACCTCCCTACAATAAGATATCCAACCTAGTTTTTTTAGCTTACAATTCGTTTTCAAGATGAGATTCTAAGCAACAACGCAATATAAAATAAGGGTTTTGAATGTGAAGTATCCGCACACATCACTGTTTACAATTTTAGCTATTTCGATTTCTTTTTCTGGTTGTACTATCACTTCAGGACTTCAAACCTACGATCTACCAGAACAAGGCCATTATAAAACTGATCAAGGTGCGGAACTTTCTGTTATACAGCTCAATCAAAATAACATTCCAAATCTAAATAAGGCTGATCAACTCAGTTCAAATAATATTGTTTCTTTATTTCATCATCAGCAAAGTATTTATCGTCTAAGTGCTGGTGATGTCCTCTCTATTCAACTTTGGGCATATCCAGAAATCACACCACCAATTCAAGATAAAAGTACGTCCTCTGTAGGTTATCCAATTGACATGGAGGGTTATATACAGTTACCACTTGTTGGCCGTGTACATATTGCTGGAAAAACTTTAGCTGAAACCAATCGCTTTTTACATAATCAATTTGCTAAATATCTAAAACATCCTGATGTGGTTGTTCGAGTACTTTCTTATGAAGGACGTCGTTACTTTGTTAATGGCCAAGTGATGAAGGGCGGTCAATACAATCTAAATGATCAACCTATCAGTATCTATACAGCATTGGGCCAAGCGGGTGGAGTAGATACTAAAACAGGTGATACAACCAATATCCAACTGATCAGAAATGGGCAAACCTACAACCTAAATACGATTCAGTTAGAAAAGCAAGGTTTATCTTTACATCAATTATTGATTCAACCCAACGACACAATTTTCGTCAATTCTAAACAAGATCAAAAGCTCTATGTCATGGGTGAATCAAATAAAAGTCAAGCCCTTGTTTTACGTGATCAAGGCATGACCTTAAGTGATGTACTTGGTGAAAGTGAGGGAATTAGCCCATATTCTGCCAGTGCTGCACGAATTTATGTGATGCGTACTGATTTAAATACCAAGCAATCTACAATCTATCAACTCAATTTAAATAGTATAGGAAACTTTGCTTTAGCGAATCAATTTGCCATGCAAAAAAACGATATTGTCTATATTGATGCAACAGGTCTAACTCGCTGGCAACGTGTTATTGGGCAAATTGTACCTTTTGCCAGTGCAATTTATTCTTTCCAATTATTAGGGAACAACTAATTTTATGGATATTAATAATATTCTTGTTGTATGTGTTGGCAATATTTGTCGAAGCCCAATGGCTGAATTCTTTTTAAAACAAAGTCATCCAAATTTAAACATTGAGTCAGCAGGTCTTTCCGCTATGGTTGGGCATTCAGCAGACAACAAAGCCATTGCTTGTATGGACAGTCTCAATATTGATATGCGCAGCCATATTGCACGACAAATTAATGCGGAACTGATCAAAAAAGCCGATCTTGTTCTAGTGATGAGCAAAAACCAATCACAACATATAGAACAAAAATGGCCCTTTGCTAAAGGTAAAGTATTTCGCTTAGGACATTGGCAAGGTCAAAATGTGCCTGATCCATATCAACATGATCAAGCTTTTTTTGATGAAACATGTAAAAATATCCAAGTTTATGCCAATGACTGGCAATCACATCTATAAATTTTAAATTAGTTGTTAACTTATGAATCAAAATTTACAAACTAATGATGATACGATTGACTTAAAAGAGTTATTTTTCTCTTTAATCGCTCAATGGAAAGTGATTGTACTTTGTGTCATTTTAACCTTAATCTGTGCCTTACTTTATTTACGCGTTACCTCTCCAGTCTATTCCACTGATGCAATGGTTCAAGTTGAAGACGGTAAAAGTGCTGCCTCAGCTGCTTTAATGGGTGAACTCAAAGATATTGCTGGCGGCTTAGGGCAAAAGTCTCCTACTGATGCCGAAATTGAAATCTTAAATTCGCGCCTTGTACTTGGAAAAGTGATTAATAATTTGAATTTAAATATTCAAATTCAAGATAATGAAGATACTTTTTTACATAAGTTAATTTCCAAAGAAAAAACTCAGCTCAGTTATAGTGCTAAAGCAGTTGATTTTCAAAAAAATCAGTCTAGCTTTTCGATTTTAAAGTTGGATATTCCAGAATATTATTCTGATAAAAAGCTTACTTTAAATTTTATAAATAAAAATCAGTTTAGTTTGAGTTATCAAGATCAGGTTGTATTCAAAGGCAATTTAAATCAGTTCAACCAAGCTCAAGACAATAAAGGATTATGGTCAGTCCAAATTAACAGCCTAAACCCATTTCAGCAAGATTTTACACTCACTAAGCTTGCACTTCCTTCAGCAGTTAAACTGATGCAAGAAAATTACTTAGTTGCTGAAAAAGGTAAAATGACAGGTGTGATTGGCCTGAGTTATAGCGGAAGTGATCAACAACACATTACTCAAGTTCTCAATAATATTCTGAGCGTTTATCATGAACAGAATATTGAACGTAAAACTTTAGAATCTAAACAAACTTTACGTTTTCTCGATCAACAACTACCTGAGCTAAAACAGCAACTTGAAGAATCAGAAATTAAATTTAATAGATTCCGTGAACAATACAATACTGTGGATGTCACTCAAGAATCAGAGTTGATGTTAAAGCAGAATATTGAATTAGAGAAAATGCGGATAGAATTAAAGCAAAAACAAGCTGAATACTCTGCTAAATATACTCCTGATCACCCTTTAATGACAGAGATCAATGCACAACTCGCAGCAATTGATAAGAAGTCTATTGAACTGAATCAAGCCATTAAACGCTTACCTGAAACTCAACGCCTATATTTACAACTCTATCGTGATGTGAAAGTCAATACAGAACTCTATACATCACTATTAAACAGCTACCAACAATTAAAAATTGTTAAAGCAGGTGAAATTGGTAATGTTCGTATCATTGATACTGCGGTAGAGCCAGTTAAACCAATAAAGCCTAAAAAATTAATTGTGTTACTTCTTGCAATTTTTGTGGGCGGATTTATTGGTGTTGTTATTGCATTATTGCGTAATATGCTTTCATCAGGGATTAAAGATTCTAGCCGTATTGAAAATGAACTTGATCTACCCGTCTATGCCACTGTGCCTCGCTCTCCGATTCAAGAAAGCCGAGTACAGTTACTGAAAAAGAAAAAATCGATTCCTATTCTTGCTGCTAAAAATAGTGAAGACATTGCCATTGAAAGCTTACGTAGTATTCGTACTACCATTCACTTTGCTTTAAACACAGCTAAAAATAATATTATTGCGATTTCAGGACCAGCTCCAGAAATTGGTAAATCATTTATCTCAACGAACCTCGCCGCGATTTTTGCACAAGGCAATAAGAAAGTCTTATTGATTGATGCAGATATCCGTCGAGGCTATTTACATAAATATTTCAGTCATGACACTTCACCTGGTTTAACTGAATATTTAGCAGGACAAAGCACGCTTGAACAATGTATTGTTCATTCAAATACCGTAAACCATTTAGATTTTCTGCCGCGTGGTAAAAATCATAATCATGCTTCCGAAATGCTCAGTTCAGATCGTTTTAGCGAATTATTAGAACAACTTTCTCAGCAATATGATCATATTATTATCGATACACCGCCTATCTTGGCGGTAACTGATGGCATCATCATTTCTCAATTTGCTGGTGTAAACCTTGTGGTTGCACGTTATGCAAAAACACAAATGAGAGAATTAGAATTAGCCATTAATCGCTTTGAACAGGCGGGAAGCAAAGTGAATGGTATTATTCTCAATGATGTCCGAGCAACTGTAGGCGGTAATTATGGCTATAATTATGCTTATGCCTACACCGCTTCCAAAGATGATTAATAACAAATAATGAAGAGAAAGCCAGATTCTATCTGGCTTTTTTGTGCCAATTTTTTGATCAATATAACTGTATATTTTTAGTTGTCGTCATCAGATAACTATATCGTTTATGATGAAGAAGTTATATGCTTGAGCAGATTATGCTAATGATCAAATTAGCCTCTTAAAAGATTAAAATTTGGAAATTTTTATGAGTAAAGCCTTACCCATCGCAATTGCTGTAATCTTAGGTGGTGCTGCACTTGTACCTGTTTATTATGCATCTCAACATCCTGCTGATGTAAACAGTCACTCAATGTCAAAAAATGCTAAACCTGTAGAAAAAATTAGTTATGCACTTGGTTATGAAGTTGCGAGCCAAACGCCACCTGAAGTCGATGTGAATACATTTATCAGCGGTATTCGTGACGGTCATGCTAAAAAGCAACGTGCCTATACAGATGAAGAATTACAAGCTGCGTATGTTGACTTCCAAAAAGAAATGCAACAAAAGCAATTACAACAAAGCAAAGAAACAGCTTCATCAAATGACTCATTCTTAGCTGAAAATGCGAAAAAAGAAGGTGTTAAAACAACAGCTTCAGGATTGCAATATAAAATCACCAAAGAAGGTACAGGTAAACAGCCTGCTGCTACTTCACAAGTCACGGTACATTACAAAGGTCAGTTGTTAGATGGCAAAGTATTCGACAGTTCATATGATCGTGGTCAACCGGTTGAGTTCCCTTTAAACCAAGTGATTCCAGGTTGGACTGAAGGTTTACAACTGATGAAAGAAGGCGGTAAAGCAACCTTATATATCCCTGCAAAATTAGCTTATGGCGAACAAGGTGTTCCTGGCACGATTCCTCCAAACAGCACTTTAATTTTCGATGTTGAACTTGTTAAAGTGAAATAACATTTAAGAAAAGGAGAGATTTACTCTCCTTTTTTGGATTTTAATTATGAAAAAAACACTTATTGTGCTTAGTCTTAGTCTGCTGAGTAGTGCAGCTTTCTCAGCGCCGATTAACAATAAAAGCTCCCAACAAGATCAACTGGGTTATAGCTATGGCTATGTCATGGGCCGTACCAATGCAGATACCTTAAAACAAATTAATTTAAATGCCTTTATCCAAGGGATCAAAGAAGGTTCTACAGGTCAGAAAGCAAGCTTAACTGATGAAGAAATGGCAAAAGCACTTGCACAATATAAACAGCAAACCGAAGCAAAACAAATGCTAGAGTTTAAACAAGCTGCAGATGTAAATGCCAAACAAGGTGAAGCTTTTCTTGTAGAAAATGCAAAGAAAACAGGTGTGATTACTCGCCCAAGTGGTTTGCAGTATAGTGTTTTACAGCAAGGTACTGGAAAATCACCCTCAGCAAAATCTAAAGTCTCTGTAAACTATGAAGGTCGTTTGCTTGATGGTACTGTATTTGACAGTTCTTTTGCACGAAATGAAGCGGTAGAATTTCAAGTTAGTCAAGTGATTCAAGGCTGGACTGAAGGTTTGCAACTGATGAAAGAAGGCGCGAAATATCGTTTCTTTATTCCAGCGAAACTTGCCTATGGTGAGATTGGTGCGGGTGATGCGATTGGCCCAAACAGCACATTAATCTTTGATGTAGAACTATTAAAAGTTTTACCTTAAGTTAAATGTGAAATAGCTTTTAAAATAAAAACATCGCTCAATTGCGATGTTTTTTATGCTCTAATAAAAATCTTATCGCATTTCATAGACGTAAATTCATTCCTTGGTCAAACTTACAGTACTGTATCTTATATTTAGAATTTAAATTCTATCCTACACGCTATGGACGACATCCTTGTCACCATGCGCTAGATACAGAATATATGATTAAATGATGCTCAAAGTAAAAGCTATCTCATTTATATTCTATTGATTGGTCTTAATTTAGTGCTTTAAATGTCTTGGTCTAAAACCTGCTGCAAGTAGAGCAACACCATAAGCCACAATACCGACTAAACATAATCCGACAACTTCAAGAATTCGAAGCCATTGCGAAGCTGCACCATCATACCAATTTAAAGCAAACCATAGCGCACCAATCATCACGATATTGGCTATGGCAAATTGAACGAATAATTTTTTCCAGTGCGCACCAAAACGGAAAATATTTTTCTTATGTAAATAAAAATATAACATCCCTGCATTGACCAAAGCTGAGCCTGAAGAAGCAATGGCTAAGGCCATATGCTCAGCTTGCCAATCAATCAATTTAAAAATACCAATAAAGATAATGTTTAAAATCGCATTGGCTGCAACCGCCATTAAGCCAACACGTACAGGTGTTTTGGTGTCCTGAATGGCATAAAAACCTGGTGCAAAAACTTTAATCAACATAAATGCCAGTACACCGCCACTCATACATTGCAGTGCCATAGCGGTCATTTGCGTATCACGTGCATCAAAAGCACCATGCTGGAAAAGCGCTTGAATGATCGGCGTAGATAACATGAACAAAGCAATGCTGGCTGGCACACCCACCAAGACAATCACGCGTGCAGCCCAATCCAACATTCTACGGAACTTGGCCTGATCTTGTTCTGCTTTACTCACGGAAAGAGACGGAAGAATCACGGTACCAATCGCAACACCAATCAATCCAAGTGGTAACTCGGTCATCCGCTCGGCACTATATAACCATGACACCGAACCATCTTGCATGAATGACGCCCAAATTGTATTTAGTAATAAGTTAATCTGAGTGACTGATACACCAAATAAAGCGGGCAACATCAGTTTTAAAATTCGATCTACACCCTCATGTTTAAAATCAACTTTAGGTGGAATCAGTAATTTTTTATTCCATAATTCAGGGATTTGAATGGCAAGTTGTAAAACCCCTGCCGCAACCACAGCCCATCCTAAAGCCATGATCGGTTGAGCCATATGCGGGGCTAACCACCAAGCACCAGCAATCATTGCCACGTTGAGTAAGACAGGCGAAAACGCTGGCGAAGCAAAAGATCCATAACTATTCAAAATACTGCTGGCAAATGCAGTCAACGACATAAACATAAGATAGGGAATCGTTAAACGAAACATATCTACAGCCAGATCAAATTTTGCAGGATCATTATGAAAACCAGGTGCATAGACATACAAGATCACAGGCGCAATGATCATACTGATCAAAGTTAACAGTGACATCACCATTAACAAACAGCCAAACACACGACTAATCAGAATCTGTACTTCCGCATGCAGTTTTGTAGTTTTATATTCGGTGAGTACCGGGATAAAGGCTTGCGAAAAAGCCCCTTCTGCAAATAAACGCCTGAAAAAATTGGGAATACGAAAAGCAACCACAAAGGTGTCAAAATCCTTACCTGCCCCAAATACATTGAGCAAAACCATATCTCGGACTAAGCCCAAGACTCGTGACAACATGGTCATTGCACTGACTATAAAGGTGGATCGCCACAGCGCCATCGTATTCACCTAGTTAAAATAAAGTCGCTATTGTAATTAAATATTCTTAAAATTGCGTTGTTAAATCATAAACAGACGCTTATTTACTTCACTTGTTCTATCTTAATTTTTTCTGATTCAAACTTTCTCTAAACTGCTGCCATTGAAAATGTGGTCCAGGATCAGTTTTTCGTCCTGATGCAATATCAGAATGTCCTGTTAAATGATGATCAGTTTTTGGATAAGCGCGTTGCAAAGCGGCTACCACATCAACCAGTTGTTGATATTGGATCGCTTCAAAATCGCTATCATCACTTCCTTCAAGTTCAATCCCAATTGAATAGTCATTACACTCAACTTTACCCAGATAAGCTGAACGTCCTGCATGCCAAGCCCGATCATTAAAATTAACAAACTGGATAATTTCACCAGTTCTTAAAATCAGCAAATGTGCAGAAACCTGCATACCCTCAATGGTTTGAAAATAAGGATGGACTGACCAATCCAGTTGATTTTGAAAAAACTGTTCAATATAACCTCCACCAAACTGTGAAGGTGGCAAACTAATATTGTGAATCACAATCAGCTGAATCTCTGTATTTTCAGGGCGTTGATTATAGTTAGGAGATGGGACTTGTCTTGCGCCAATCAATTGACCATTCACGACCTGAAACTGTGGTGCAGATTGCATATCTTATTCCTACAGAATTTTTCTATTTTCAATAAAGCTGATTTTCAATATTTTAGTGTAGTCTCGGGGCTGTTGACAATTCGTCTATGTTTGCGACGACGAGTATTTTTTAGGTGATACAAGGCACGAGATACGAAATTTAGTCATTCTAAATGAGTAGTTCGTAACGATGTAGCACCAAAAAATACTCTAGTCCTCAGCTTCGACTTTCACTGCGAATAAAGTAATGCTTTGTTCTTGTTCAGATTATGACTAAAATTATTTCAGTCTGTATTATGAAACTTAAAAATAGTCTCACTATTCTCATTCATGTTTTACGATGTATACGTCTCGTGCTTAATTTGGACCGACAACGCAAACTATTTATGAAATGTTAACAGATCCTTATCTGTATAAAATAAAAACTTCTTCAAACTTGCAATGACAGTGCTAATATATCGCTCAGTTTTTAAGGGTGACTAAAATAGGGATATCCATGAGCATACCTGAATCTTTGCTTGAACAATCTATTCAAATTAATATTCAACAAGCACTCCAAGAAGATATTGGCGATGCTGATATTACTGCCCTACTCACACCAGAAGATGAGCAAGCGACGGCCACGATCATTTCGCGTGAAGATATGGTCTTGGCGGGACAACCTTGGGTCGATGCGCTGATCAAAGCGTATGATCCAACTGTACAGATTACTTGGCTTAAAAATGATGGTGACTGGGTCAAAGCCAATGAAACCATTTATAAATTGGCAGGTTCTGCGCGTAGTTTGCTGACTGTTGAGCGTCCTGCATTAAACTTTGTGCAAACCCTGTCTGCAGTCGCAACCAAAACGGCTGAATATGTAAAATATCTAGAAGGTACTCCAACCAAATTATTAGATACGCGTAAAACTTTGCCGGGTTTACGGATTGCACAAAAATACGCAGTTGCTGTAGGTGGCGGTCAAAACCACCGCCTTGGTTTATTCGATGCGTTCTTAATTAAAGAGAATCACATCATGGCTGCCGGTGGTATTGCTCAAGCAATTGCCAAAGCGCATCAAATCGCACCAGGTAAGCCTATTGAAGTCGAAGTTGAAACATGGGATGAACTGAATCAAGCACTTGAAGCCAAAGCCGATATCGTCATGCTAGATAATTTTAGCCAACAACAAATGATTGATGCGGTTAAACATGTAGCAGGGCGTTGTAAATTAGAAGCTTCTGGAAATATAACTCTTGAGAATTTAAGTCAAGTTGCACAAACAGGTGTTGACTATATTTCGATGGGTGTATTGACTAAAGATGTTAAAGCGATTGATTTATCTATGCGTTTTAATGACTAATCACTCAATCATATGAGCCATAAAGCAGTATCTATATACTGCTTTTTTATTACAAAATATAACGATGAGTCAATAAATAATCAGCTAATTTTATGCAAAAGATCTTCTAAATAACAATCAAATTATGTGTACCAACAAAAGAGATAAACAATGAAAAAACATATTTTATATTCATCACTATTCGCATCCATTATTCCGATCCTGAGCCATGCAGACACCGTCAATGTGCATGTGTTAAGTGCAACAGTCAAAGATCAAAATATTGCCAATGCTGAAGTAATTTTGCAAAAAAATGGTGAGCGCTCTGCCTCAAGTTCTACCAATACAAGCGGCCGAGCCACAGTCAATAGTAATACTATAGACAGTTCAGATAATTTACTGATTATCAAAAAATCAGGTTATTCAACACTGGTTGCAAAATGTCCATGTGATGGCATGACCTACGCCTTAAGTCCTGTACTCAAAGATCTCAACAGTATGCGAATTGTACTGAATTGGGGGCAAAACCCTTTAGATCTCGATTCACACTTAAGTTATAAAAATCAACATGTATATTGGGACAGTAAACAAGGTTTGGCTGCAAATCTGGATGTGGATGACACCGACTCTTATGGTCCTGAAACCGTCACTATCGATAAACGTTTAGAGGGTCAATATTATGTGTATTCAGTACATGACTATTCTGATCGCACTCAACCAACTACGGCCAACTTATCCAATAGCCAAGCCAAAGTCATGGTCTATGCAGGGGAATCACTGATTCGTTCTTATTATATTCCAACTGGTCAAACGGGTAATTTATGGACTGTATTTCGCATTAGTCCTGAAGGTGAAATTCAAGACATCAATCGTATTTCAGGAACCACGGTTAACACAAGCCAAGTGGGTTCAACAGTATCAAATTATCAAAATCAAACAACTCGGGTAAATATCGTTCCTGTCTCAGCAGATGCGCAAAAACGAGCCAAGACACTTAATTTAAGTGCGGATAAAGCCTATCAAAACAACCAGATTGAACAAGCTGCAATGCTCTATCAACAGTCTATCGACTACAATCCAAATGTTGGCCAAACCTATAGTAATCTTGCTGTTGCTTATCAAAAGCTCAATCGTTCCTCAGAAGCTTTATGGGCAAATCAAAAAGCCATTGCTTTGGCGACCAATAACAATACCAAAGCTTATTCTCACTATAATATGGGTAAAATCTATGAAAATAACCAAGATTATGCCCAAGCTAAGCAACATTACCAATTGGCCAATCAATACAAACCAAGCGCGACTTATGATGAAGCGATACAACGTGTAAGCCAGTAAAAAAATTGCCCAAAGGATATCTACATTCTTTGGGCAAGTTTGATGCTTTAGTTTGCTATTTTTTATTGATTAGTTTTAATTTTGCTTACAAAACAAGCAGTTTTTACATAGAAAAGCCGTCTGAATAAGCCTATAATCTTTGGCTTCCAATACATTCCTGTAATTAGGCCAATGAAGACTTTGAAACAACAAGTTTTGTTTTTACTTGTCGCTTTTTTATCTGTATTTGCTTTTTTCTTATACCAAGAAGATATCACGCGTTTCTTTCAATTACGTGACATCTATCTAAAACCACGTCTGTATAAATATGGCTTTTCAATTCTCTTAAACTACGCCTTTATTAGTTTATTTTATTTAATCTTAAGAAAAACCTTTGCGACCATTTTACTCAGTCAATTTATTATTTTTTTACTGAGCTTTATCAATATCAAGAAAGAGCAATATCTTTCTGCAAGTTTGGTTCCTAGTGATTTTTTATTATTTAAAGAAACCTTTATCGCCTCTCCAGTCATGCTCAAAATTGCGGTCTTTGTAGCAATTGCAGTGTTTATTGGACTATTTGTATTTCTGTATAAAAAAGAGAAATTAGGGACAAAGCCTCTCCTCCTGACAAACAGCATTTTATCTTTTGCTATCCTTGGCTTCTTTATCACTGCGAATTTTAAAAATAATTTTAGTGAAGCTTGTGCCAACGCGGCAAAAAACTCAATTTGCCAATATGCAAAATATCTACCCAATACCCGTGGTGACTGGATCGGTGATCATTTAACCATTAAATATTTAGGTTTTTCGACCTTCTTTTTTTCCAAAACGGTTGATGGCTTAAATAATAAAATTTTCCAAACACAAGTCATCCCTGAAGAAAAAGTTGCTACTTTTTATCAACCGATGGCGGTTGAACATGATGAAGAACCTACATCGAATCTAGCATCAGATGATCCGTCACAACAAAAACAATTGCCAAATATCGTTTTTGTGATGAGCGAGTCGCATTGGGATGCCAGAAAATTAGACAAAAGCATTCCACCTAACATCACCCCAACGATTAGTAAAAATCAGATTTCTAGCTTATTGTCTCCAAGTTTTGGTGGAGGAACTGCTAACGTTGAGTTTGAAGTGTTAACCAGTCTAAATACCTATTTAAATCATAATGAACTGGCTTATGTCTCAAAATTAAAACGTCCAACTTATTCATTACCGATGTATTTAAATACATTGGGTTATGAAACAACTGCAATGCATAACAACGGCAAATATTTTTATAACCGTAGCGCAGTTTATCAAAATCTAGGTTTTAACCGTTTTACTTCAATTGAAAATATGATCAACATGGCTGACCGTGCTAAATATATTAATGCTGCGGGTTGGGCTACTGATGATTTAATTTATAACAGTATTGAAAATCAGCTTAAAAATACGGATAAACCTCAATTTATCTATGCGATCAGTGTTGAAAATCATCCAATGTACAGTGATGATCGCTTTGGTAAAGATCATTTTAAAATCACCAAAGATGGTGTGAGTGAGAACAGTAAACGTGCACTGAATACTTATTTAACGGGTATGCAACGTGCTGACGATAAATTTAAAACCCTGATTGAGCATGTCAAACAGCTTGATCGCCCAACAATTGTGATTTTCTTTGGTGACCATTTACCCAACTTACAAAGCGTTTACGATGAGTATGGCTTCTTTAAATCAGCGCAAGAAAAAGCTGAGAAAAAAGATGTGCGCTTCTTTGAAACACCACTTGCAGTTTGGGCAAATTTCCCCATTGATCAAAAGCAATTTAAAGGGCCTTTTGTGGCGGCACATTTCTTAGCACCCAAAGTATTAGAAGCAGCGCATATTCCCCTTTCACCTTACTATGCTTTTGTGAATAAAGTGAGCGCTTGTTATACGACCGTGCATCAGACAGGCACGCAAACGCAAAAATCTTGTGAATTTGATCAAACAGAGATTCTACAACAGTATAAAGACATGAATATGGATGTGCTAAATGGTAAGAATTTCACTTATCAGATGTTAAAATCAAAAGCTGAAAGCTAGTCCTATCCAAATGATCAAGAAGGTTCTCCAGAGTCTTCTTGATCATGCTGCTGTTCAGCATGTTGTTGTGGTTCATTATTTTTTGCGTCAAATTCTTTGCTTTCGAAATCTTCACGGCGTGGATCTCCAGCCATCAATACAAAGGTAATCACTGCGAATAGAACAATGAGTATTTTCATAAGCCTGCCATTTGCTAAAGTTTGAAATATTCTAAATATCGGTTGATGAAAAGATTTGTAGAGTCTGTATACGAAACAAGGGATTTCAGCTGATTTATGTATCTATTGACGTAAATAGATGATTGGAATCTTAATCATGTAAGTTTGCGCAAATTATGTGGCCTTCTATCAACTAAAAATAAGGTGCAATTCGCACCTTATTTAAATTATAAAAATTCAGCTATTTAAAATTAAGATTCTATAAATCCCATATAAGGGTCAGAAAATGAATCTTTACCCGTTTCAATACGCCCAGCAAAACGGCGTTTAAAGGTGCTATCACCCTCTATTGTTACAGTAAAATCATACCAACCACCGAAATCAGACATATTCCAATTCAACTCCTTTTCTGTAGAAGCCGTTTCGATATTCCATGTCTTATTGGGTAGATAAGCATTGGCTTTCACGGTCAATTTTGCTGTTTTCGCAGCATCATTACGAACTTTTAAATAGAGTTTAGGATCACACTCTTCAACACATACACGCACTTCTGGCAATGCCTCTATTTGTGCAGACTTGACTAAATCTCCTGCAAAGCCACGATGGAAACCATTTGGACCCAATACCCATAAATCATATAGTCCATTTGAAGCTTTCCATACATCATCCAATTGCTTACCTGCTTCAACCATATAACGACGAGGAATCGCGTCTAAATTCAATTTGTCATAAACATGGAAAACTGCGGCGTGTGTTCCGGTATTAGAGAACATTAACTTCACCGTTTTTGTTGCCACATCAACTTTCGCACTACTATGTAAAATATAAGGCAATGCCCGAGAGAGGCGTGTTCCTAACTCTTGAACAGGATAGACCTGACTTAAAGGACGGGAAACCGGTGGCAATAGCGCTTGTGCATTACGAATCGCATCTGCATCATTTTTGGTTTTTTTACCCATTAAGTCCGAAATAGCGGTGGTATTTGGATTTTTAAAGTCAAAAGCTGTGGTTAAATCACCACATACAGCACGGCGATATGGACTAATATTCGGTTCTTGCACGCCAAAACGTTGCTCTAAGAAACGAATAACAGACGAATGATCAAAAACCTGTGAATTTACCCAACCACCACGACTCCACGGAGAAATCACATACATAGGTACGCGTATTCCTGGACCATAGACCCCCACACCATTGCTGACTTTAGGATCAGTAAAGTTAGGTTGTCCTGCTGAAGCTTTGGGGTGCGTAGCGTATTCATATGAGATTTGTTCTTCACTCAAGGTGGTTTTACCTTGCATCACACCTGAAGCATCTTTTGAAGGTGCGCTTGGTGATGGAATGTGATCAAAAAAGCCATCATTTTCATCAAAGTTGACCAATAAAACCGTTTGACTCCAAATCGCAGGGTTTTCCGTTAAAGCGTTTAAAACTTCCTGAATGTACCAAGCACCTTGTACAGGGCTTGATGGTCCTGGATGCTCACTATAGGCCGCAGGTGCAACCATCCAACTGACTTGAGGTAATTGACCTTTGGCAATATCATCTTTAAATGAAGTAAGGAATCCACCATCAGGCATCGTATTGGCAATCCCTTTATACAATGGTTGTGTTGCATCAATGGCGGGATCATAAGCAGGACACGTGCTGTCATTGTTTACAGGTTTACCGGATAATTCATTGGCACGGCGATATTGTTTAAAGCCAGCCAAAGGATTGTCGGTAAAGTTATCGGGCATATTTTGATAAACTTTCCACGTCACACCCGCTTGTTGTAGGCGCTCAGGATAGGTTGTCCAATCATAGCCTGTGCTTGATGCACCAATACTGTCCAAGTCATTTACAACACTGGCAACACCCGCAGCTTTAGGACCGTTTGAACCTGTCCATAAGAACATACGATTCGAATTGGTTCCTGTATGCATTGCACAATGATATGCATCACACAGGGTAAAGGCGTTGGCAAGTGAGAACTGAAATTCAACTTCTTTTTGTTTGTAATATCCCATAGATTGGGGTTGTTTATATTGTACCCAATTGCCCATACGGCCATGGTTCCAAGCAAATTGCCCATCTGTCCATGAGTGTGGCGTACCGCTAACACGTTGTGCATTACCGCGAGTACTGTCTAAATGATAGGGAAAGATTTTATTCTTATCTTTATCGTATTGTTCCCAAATCTTACGGTTGTCGGATAGCGGAATGGTAAAACGATCACCAAACCCACGAACTCCTTTTAACGTTCCAAAATAATTATCAAACGAGCGATTTTCTTGCGTCAAAATGATGACATGTTTTACATCTTTAATCGTGCCTGTTTCGACTTTGGCGTCAATGGCTAAAGCTTTTTGGATGCTGGCTGGAAAGCTGGCTAAAGCGGCTGTACCAAATATTGTTTTTGTTGAATTGACTAAAAAATCACGACGGTTCATCTCTATTTCCTTATTTTTTATTATGGTGCGCAATGTACTTTACACGCAGCGGGTGGCTGTGGATTCGTCGTTGAGCTTTCATTATCATCATTACAAGCACTGAGTAAGACACTCAGACTGGTCACTAAAATCAGCAAAAAATTTTGCATTGTCCTATCCATGAAATAAAGGTAGGGATAGTCAATACAACTGCTATGACGCTAGAGTGAAGTTTTTATGGCAGTTTGATGAATACTTTTTAAAAAATTATGAATATCAAATATTTGTTTTAATTTATAAATAACCGAATTAGGTTAAAATCATTTTATGCAATAAAAAACGCATCCGAAGATGCGTTTTGTTTATAAAAATAAATCAATATTTTCGAATTACCAACCAAGCGCTTCTTGTTGTTTTTTTACCAATTCCTGAATACCTTTTTCAGCCATTTCAAGCATTGCATTGGATTGAGCGCGTGTAAATGGTTTTTCTTCTGCAGTCCCTTGAATTTCAATAAACTCACCTGCTTGAGTCATCACCACATTCAAGTCAGTTTGACAGTTAGAATCTTCTTCATAGCAAAGATCAAGCAATACTTCATCTTGATACATGCCGACAGAAATCGCAGCAACAAGCCCTTTTAATGGATCATGCTTAATTTTCTTTTTCTCAAGAAGTACATTCATAGCATCAATTAATGCAACCGCAGCACCCGTAATTGCAGCAGTACGTGTACCACCATCTGCCTGAATCACATCGCAGTCGATGGTAATAGTGTTTTCACCCAATTTTTTCAAATCCACCATTGCACGTAAGCTACGACCAATCAAACGTTGAATTTCTTGAGTACGACCAGATTGCTTACCGCGAGCAGCTTCACGGTCGCTACGTGTATGGGTAGAACGTGGCAACATACCGTATTCCGCAGTCACCCAACCTTGGCCCTGACCCTTTAAGAAACGTGGCACTGAATTGTCAATACTTGCAGTACACAGCACTTTTGTATGACCAAATTCAACCAATACTGAACCTTCCGCATAACGGGTGTAGTTACGGGTAATTTTAACTTCACGTAATTGATCTAATGCACGTTGGTCGATACGCATAGCTTGTCCTTATGGGATTCAAAAAATATTGCGACTTATTATAACAGATCCAAGAGAGATGGTTTTGTTACAAGATGGTGGTTTTTGAAATTGCTCGCTAAATCTATATGTGGTGACTTAAATAAACGTCTATACAAAAAGATAGATATACAAACCACGTTTTAAAATTTTCGAAATTTAGCAAAAAAATTAAAAATCACTGAATCTAAAACATCGCATTAAAAGCAATAGAAGAACCTTATTTAACTCAATAAGGTTCTTCTAACAACAATTGAGGATCTATTTTCAACAGCTATTGCACCAGTTGAATGAAGCGAGATAAACACCTTAGCAACACCAATGCTTACACATCGCAAAAACTTTGTTTAAGCAAAAATACCCTTCAACTTTTGTAAAGACTGAGTAATGGTTGCTGTCAGACTATTTGGCAAAGAGCATTTGGCTAAACGCACCCATACACTGCCAAATTGTTTCAGGAAATCTGCTTCATTATAATTGATGCCATATTCTGCACATAAAGCTCTAATTTTTGGAGCAGCTTCTGAATAACGATTGGCTGGCATATCAGGGAACAAATGATGTTCAATCTGATGACTTAAATTCCCACTCAAAATATGCAACCAGTCTGTTCCAGTAAAATTACTAGAACCACGAATCTGACGTAAATACCATTCAGCACGGGTTTCATTTTCCACATTATCTGCTTCAAAAGTCTCTGCATCTTCAGTGAAATGACCATTAAAGATTACCGCTGAAGACCACAAACTGCGGATCACATTGGCAATGGCATTCCCAGCTAACACTGGCAAAGCATTGGGGCCTGCAATCACAGGAAAAAACACATAATCTTTTAGAATTTGACGGCGGGCTTTTTTACGAAATTTTGCCGCATCTGCCCAGACCTGTTTCCAAGTTTTTGTTTTATAGATCAGCGCATCTTCCAAATGTAGATTTTGTAAGCCAACATACCATTCAAAAAACACCATCAATTGAATCGCTAAAGGGATATTAAACAAAAAGCGCGGTTCCCATTTTTGTGATTCACTAACACGGAGTAAACCATAACCCACATCATGATCTTTACCCACAATATTAGTATAGGTGTGATGCACATAATTATGTGTGTATTTCCAATCATCACCTGTTGCCATGGTATCCCAGTCGTAGTTTGCACCATTCAAACTTGGGTCATTTAACCAATCGAATTGACCATGCATAACATTATGACCCAGCTCCATATTTTCTACGATTTTGGAAATTCCCAGCAATCCCGTACCCACCACCCAAACAGGTGGAATCCATCCGCCAAACATCAACATAGCACGTGAAGCAATTTCACTATAACGGACAAAATTACGGATTTTATAAATATACTTGGCATCTTGTTCACCTAAACTGTCCATGATTTCACGACGGATTTCATCAACACGGCGACCAAACTCTGCGGTTTGTTCTGGGTTTAAATGTTTCGATTTACTGTTTGGAAAAGTAACTGACATATTCATTGTCTTGCTCCTCAGCACTTCATTTTTAGAAGCCTTAGCTGAATTTTGGGTACAACTTCCTACGCCTAGGTTCAACAGACCGAGAAGTTGTTTAAATTTATTGAAATGATTGTTTTAATTTACAGATTAATGACCACAGGGCTTATCGCTTGGCTGATACACAATTTGATCTGTGTATTTGAAGCATGGTCAATTTCACCTGTCAGCATATTTTTGGTCGAACCACTCACTTTGGTACAAGTACAGGTATTACAAATCCCCATACGACAACCATGAGTTGGCTTTAATCCCGCTTGTTCAGCACTTTCAAGTAGGTTTGATTTCGCAGCAAACTCTTGTTGTGAGCGTAAAAAAACAATCGGTTGTGCTTCTAGGCTTTCATCTACCGCAATCTGGAAATACTCTTGTTTCAAACGATCTGTGATATTCAAATCTTGAAAAATTTGATTGATGCTTTGCATCATTGCACGTGCACCACACGCATAGCTTTGACGCTGCTTGAAATCAGGAACCAAACTTTCCAATAACTCGACAGTTAAATGCTGCTTTTGCTGAGCTGTGTGAATATAGTGATAATTCAACAACGCATGTTGCTGATAAAGCTGTTCTAGATCTGTATGAAAAGCCTCATCACGACTAAAATAAATTAAATCAATTGGACGATTTGAATCTTTAAGTGCTTCAAGCAATAAAGAATGGATTGCGGTAATTCCACTGCCTGACGCAATCAATAACAATGGCGATGCATCTTGAGCTAAAACAAAATCACCTTGAGCTTGTGACAACTCAACAATGCTACCAAAAGCCATTTGGCTCAGTGCATTGGAGACTTTACCCTGCTGTTTTACAGCAATGATCAGATCGCCATTATTCAAAAATTTAACCACAGAGTAACTACGTTGTTGACGCACACCCGCAATTTCAACAGTTACAAGAACAGATTGTCCTGCTTTAAACTGTTGATGCTTAAAATTACGATTTGGACGTAATTGAATTTGATAAAAATCAGGGCTTAATGCACGAGTTTTAATAATCGTGGCTTTTACCTTTTTCCAAGCCCAAACAGGATTGATTTTTTCAGCGATAAAATCGACAAAATCCTCACGAACCCATTCTGGCTGATACTGCATATAGCTACTCATGTGACGTTCCTCTTTGTGCTTGCTATTTATTGAGTGAACAAACGTTCTTTTAGTGAACATATGTACACTATAATCATTTTTTAAATTCAGTCAACACCTGTACACTGACATTCGTCGTTTAATTTGTTTTTATTTTTGATAGACTCATCACAACAAAAATCTTTGGATACCAGAATGTCGATACGCGATGAACGAAAACAGCAAAGCCGTCAGGCTTTACTTGATGCTGCTTTAACCTTAAGCACATCGGGTCGTTCATTTTCGAGTATCAGTTTGCGAGAAGTTGCCCGTGAAGTTGGTTTGGTTCCGACAGCGTTTTATCGCCATTTCCAAGATATGGATGAGTTGGGCAAAGAGCTGGTGGATCAAGTTGCGCTTTATTTAAAGAATGTCCTACATCAATTAGGCAAAGGCCTAGCGCATCCTGAAGCGAAAACCAAAACCAGCATGGCGCTGTTTTTTGAGGCTGTAGACAGCAGTTCGCAACAATGGATTTTTATGATCGCGGAACGTTGGGGTGGTTCAGAAGTTGTGCGTAAAGCCATCGCCCGTGAAATTGACTTCCTAAACGATGACCTTGCCAACGCGTTAAAGAAGTTTGAAGTTATCGCAAATTTTCATGATGAAAATGATTTAAAAGTGATCACCAATATTTTGATTAATTTATCTTTTACTTGGGCAATGTCATGGATCAACTTATCTCGACAATATTCAGGCATAGAACTTGAGTTGCAAAAAATGGTGCTTAAAAAGCAATCGGTAACGCAAATCCGCTTAATTTTTAAAGGCATCGAAAATTGGGACCGAGATAAAGCTTAATTTATCTCCCAAACTCGCCTCTATATCATCAGCAATAAAAAAACCCGCAATTCAATTGCGGGTTTTAAAAACAGCAAAGCTTATTTGGCTTTACGTTCTTTATTGATCAGATAGTCAACAACTTGCGTCACTTTACCATCTTCACCTTGAACCACATATTTACCATTTACCACAACAGCAGGCACCCCTGAAAGCTGGTACTGTTGTGCCAATTGGTTTGATTCAGCAATTTTTGCAGTGATCGCAAAAGAACTATACATACTGTTAAATTTCGCCTCAGGCACACCGTACTGAGTAAAGAATTTAGCAAAAGCATCTTTTTGTAGAACTTGCTGATTACCTGCATGATTGGTATGGAATAAAGGCAAATGCGTACGTTTACGTACACCCAATGCTTCACTCACATAATATGCACGAGCACCTTGTTCCCATAATGGATTCATTGCTGCAGGTGTACGGATAAAGTTAACATCTTTAGGGATCTTCTTTAACCACGCTTGCATATGCGGTTCTAATGTAAAGCAGTGAGGGCATCCATACCAAAAAAACTCACGTACTTCAATTTTACCAGGAACTGAAACTTTTCCTGGGTTTTGCACCACGGTATAATCTTTACCTGCAACAAAATCGGCAGCCATGGCATTTACAGAAAACGCCATCACCATGGCAGTCATGCCACCTAAAATAAATTTTTTCATTGACTTTATTGTCCTCGTAGTCATCTCGTATAGCTTATGCATTCACTATAAAACAAATATGGGAAAATCGTTTTCCTTCTGTGAAGTTTTTTACACGATTCATCGCTTTTTCTGGATTTATGGTTACACTAGGGTCTGTTGATATTTCATAAATAGACGAAGTGTTAACAAACACTAGCATAACTGAACTTAATTTTTGATTAAAACAATTTACTTAGAGGTGCCCGGCATGTCGCAACTTAATGTTGATCCACAGGAAATTGCTAAATTTGAAGCACTTGCTGCTTTATGGTGGGATCAACACTCTGAGTTCAGACCTTTACATCAAATCAATCCACTGCGTTTAAACTGGGTTGATGAACATGCCAATGGTCTTACAGGCAAAAAGATTCTTGATGTGGGCTGTGGCGGCGGGATTTTGGCTGAAAGTATGGCGCGTCGTGGTGCCGATGTTTTAGGTATCGATATGGGGGCAGCGCCATTGAATGTGGCTCGCTTACACGCTGAACAAGAAAATGTTCAAAATATTGAATATCGCCAGGTTCCTGTGGAACAACTCGCAGAAGAACAAGCAGGACAATACGATATTGTTACATGTATGGAAATGCTAGAACATGTTCCTGACCCAGCATCCATCATCCAAGCGTGTCAAAAGTTAGTTAAACCAAATGGTCATGTGTTTTTCTCAACAATTAACCGTAATCCTAAGTCTTATTTATTCGCAATTATTGGTGCGGAATATGTATTACGTTTATTGAAAAAAGGCACCCATGATTATCATAAATTTATTAAACCGTCTGAACTTGCAGATGACATTCGTAACTCAGGTTTAAAACTTAAAGATATGACTGGCTTACACTACAACCCACTCACAAAGCATTACTGGCTTGCGCCCAATGTTGATGTGAATTACATGGTTTATACTGTGAATGAAGGTGTTTGATGCAAGCTGTTCTTTTTGATTTAGACGGAACACTGATTGATACGGCTGCGGATTTTATCCGTATTATTCAAAATATGTGTCGAGAAGAAGGACGTGCAGTGGTTGATGCGGATTTGATCCGTACTCAGGTTTCTGAGGGCGCACGTGCAATGGTAAAACTGGTTTATCCTGAACTCGAAGTGGATGATCCAGTCTTTTTAGTGCATCGCCAACGCTTTTTAGATCAGTATGGTGATGACATTGCTGTAGACACAGACCTGTTTGCTGGTATGTATCCACTTTTGGCAGAGTTAGAAAGCCAACAGATCCCTTGGGGTATTGTGACCAATAAACCACGTTGGTTAAGTGAATCATTATTGAACGCATTGAACCTCACACAACGTTGCGCTGTTCTGGTCTGTCCTGAAGATGTCGCTCAGACCAAACCAGATCCTGAGCCAATGTATCTGGCGGCAAAGCAAATTGAGATTGCACCTGAACAATGTATTTATGTGGGTGATCATCCGCGCGATATTGATGCAGGACGTAATGCGCAAATGTATACAATCCTCGCAGCATATGGTTATTTACCATTACAGTACAAAGATGATTTAAATGCTTGGCAAGCCGACTGTATCGTAGAGAATGTCGATGAATTACATCAAGTTATTCGAAAACTTGTGAATAGTTAAAGTTCAAGAAAATCATTCAATTTACCCAACAACATGATAAATAACACTGAAACATCTTGAATATGATGTTTCAATGTTTTTATATAGAAGATAGCTCTGTTGGCACTTCGGCTCGCTTTACGAGAAGCAGTTCTTTTCCAACAGTGCAAAGTAAGACATATAAAATTTAATCATTCTAAATGATGAGAAACATTGTTTGATTGGGTAACGACATTGCGTCCAAAGCCTAAATGACATCATAACAACTATAGGAGGTCTCCCATGAAGTATTCAGAATATCAACCTCGCCCAGATTTATTGAAGGATAAAATTATCCTTATTACGGGTGCGGGAGACGGTATTGGACGTGCAGCTGCGCTCAGCTACGCCTTACACGGCGCAACAGTCGTGTTACATGGTCGCACGCTCAATAAACTTGAAGTCATTTATGATGAAATTGAATCACTTGGTGCCCCGCAACCTGCCATTCTTCCTTTGCAGCTTTCTACTGCCTCTTCACGTGACTATGAACTGCTCGTCGATACTCTAGAGCAACAATTTGGCCGCTTAGATGGTATTTTGCATAATGCCGGAATCTTAGGAGAGCGTGTTGAGCTGGCACATTATCCAGAAGAGGTCTGGGATGATGTGATGGCGGTGAATTTACGTGCACCCTTTGTGCTCACCCAAGAATTACTGCCTTTACTGGAAAAATCTGAAAATGCATCAGTCGTTTTCGCTAGCTCTGGTGTAGGACGTGAAGCACGTGCACAATGGGGTGCTTACTCGGTTTCAAAGATTGCGATTGAAGCGGTCAGTAAAATATTTGCTAAAGAAAATACTTATCCAAATATTCGATATAATTGTATCAACCCAGGTGGGACCCGTACCGCTATGCGTGCCAAAGCTTATCCTGATGAAGATCCAAAGGTTTTACCATCACCTGAAGCCATCATGCCTGCTTATCTCTACCTCATGGGAGATGATAGCCTTGCGTTGAATGGTGAGAGTATCGACGCACAAGATTAGGGTCTGTTTCTCCGCGCTTTTCGAAGCGTGGAGAAAATCATAAGAGATACTGTCATTTAAAATATTGATCACAGAGTCAAAATAAAAATTTAATAAAAGCCCACATCAAAATCGCTTTACCCAATAAAAACTATAACTTTATTCAGTTTCTTAAATCATAACGCTTCCTCTATAGTGTTACTCAAGTTAAGCAGATCAATTTGAGGCGTTTTTTTATGAAAGATTTAAAACATAAAGTAGAGATGATTCGTTCTATCGAACAATTACAGCTTCCAAATCAGTTTATTCAGGCCTTAGATGATGCTCATCAAGCTAAAGAGATGATCAAAGCAATCAATTATTTAAAGGAGATGAATCAGCAGTGGTATTAATCATTCAGGCTCAATTTATAGTGGGGTCATCTCTCTAAGCCTGCATACAAGTTTATTTTCATAAATATTTACATTTTTTAGTCACACATTCCGCTTAAAAAAATTTGCTGCGATGCATTACAGCTCAAAGCTTTGCAATAACTCTTTTCACTTTTACAGAAATATGTTTTTATTATGTCTGTCATTTTAAATGAAAAACTGAACTTTCTTCACAGTTTCTCTGCAATTTAGCAGTACAGTAGTGAGGTCAAAATAAACATATTGAATAAGCGAGGACGATTATGAAAAAGATTTTAGCGATCATCGCCATCTCTTTATCAACGCTGTTGACGGCTCAGATCAGCAGTGCAGGTCCTCATTTTGACAATGACAATGGTTTTGATCGTGGCAAAAGCGAACGTGGAGATCGTGGACGCAATCATCGTGATCGTGGTAATGATGATGACAACATTCAAGAACAACGTCGTGAACGTGAAGAACGTGGTGTAAAACGTTTGCAACAGCACAAATGGCAAATGGGTTATGTAATGCCACAACATTATCGTGGTAATAGTTACAAAGTTGATTATAAAGATGAAAATCTTCCAAAGCCTTCACGTAATCAACAATGGTATAAGATCAACAATGACTATATCTTGGTCGACTCAGACAATAATAATATTGTGAATATCCGAGGGATGTAGTTTTTAAATATTTTGGTTTCATAGGCTCAAACACCTTTTTGTTTGAGCTTTTTTTTGTCTAAATTTCATCATTCCAATCTGTTTTTAAAAAATTCCATAAATCTCCATAAAATTGACAATTAGATGATATTTCTCCATTTTTTATCTTAACTTAAAGTGTAATTTGAATAATCGGATAAAGCATCCGTCTGAAAAGGTCGATTCAAATGAGAAAAGTTCTAAGCGCAATCACACTATCACTCAGTGCCTTAGTTGCTACTTCAGCAATGGCTGACTGGGATCATGGTCAAAATCATCGCCCTGTTGCATCACATGAAAAATTTGAATGGCGAGAAGGTGTAATTTTACCTGATCGTTATCATGACAATCGCTATTATGTGAATGATTATCGTGCATACAAAAACCTGCATCAACCGGCTAAATTTGAACGCTGGTATAAAGTAGATGGTCGTTATGTACTGGTTAATGAACGCAACCACCATATTATCCGTGTGATTCGATAATATCCAAACTACGATATTTAAAGCCCAAATTCTTTTTTGGGCTTTTTTATTTATGAAAAGAAAAACCTCAATGGGTCTCTTCATCAAGTCTTCATACATTTCACAATTCACCTAAATCTTGCTCACCGTTTATCTCAAATTATTGAGTAATTTAATTACATCAAAGGACAAAAGTTCAATTCAGGTGAATCAAATGAAAAATATCTTAACGACACTGGCTTTATCGATGAGTGCGCTGATTGCAACGTCTGCGATGGCTGCACCTCATGATTATCATCGAAATGATCACAATCGCTATCAACAAAGCCATTGGGATCATAAACATGACCATCGTTGGAATAACAACAACCATTATGACAACCGAGTAAATTCGAGTCAGCGCTGGCGCTCAGGGCAATACTTCCCGACTCAATTCAATTCTTCGCGTTATCATGTCAATTATAAAAACTACCGTCAGTTACCTAAACCTGGAAGATATCAGCAATGGTATAAAGTAAATGGTGATTATGTGCTGGTAAATGAGCGAAATAATCGTATTATTCGTGTGATTGGTTAATGTCTATATTTTAACTTTTAAACCCAACTCAGCTTGGGTTTTTTCATATTTTGAGAATATGATTAAAATCTAATTGATTGGGCAAATAAATAAACTACATACTTTCATTTATATCTCCATAGTTTCTCTATATTTTACGATTAAATTTAATCTGAACTGGTTAATTATTGAGTTAGTTAGGAAAGACAAATATCCTCATTAAATTTTTCAAAATGAAAAGATTAACTTGTGTAATTTCAATGAACAGTAATCCTTAAAATATTTGGTTTTTAACTCAATAATCCAATGTGAATCGCAACACGCATATGACCCTTTTGCACTCGTCCTCCCACGTTCGAGTGCTTTTTTTATTTTGACTATTATTCTTGCACTATTTTTGTTTAGAATCGCTGTATCGCAATCATCAATACTGAGATAGGCATGCAAACCGACAGTTTAGAAACAATACAAAGCACAACGCAAGAATACGTGCATTGGTTTCGTCACTCTGCACCCTATATCAATGCCCATCGTGGTAAAACTTTTGTATTGATGTTTGGTGGTGAAGCTGTTGAACATGAAAATTTTCAGCATATTATTCATGATATTGCGCTACTGCATTCATTGGGCATACGACTCATTTTAGTCCACGGCGCTCGCCCGCAAATTACGGCCAACTTGCTTCACAATAAAATTCAAAGCCCGATCCATATCAACCGTCGTGTCACCACACGTGAATCACTGCCTTGTGTTATGAGTGCCGTTGGTTCGATTCGTCTACAAATCGAAGCTTTATTGTCTATGGGACTAGCCAATTCACCTATGTTTGGCGCACGCATTGATGTGGTCTCAGGTAATTTTGTCACAGCAAAGCCGTATGGCATTCGTGATGGTGTCGATTTCCAACTCACTGGCGAAGTTCGCACGATTGATACTGAAGCCATTCAAGGCCATTTAGGCAATCAAAATATTGTGTTACTTGGCCCTACAGGGTATTCCACCACAGGTGAAGTATTTAACTTGCTTGCGGAAGAAGTTGCGACAAAAACGGCCATTCATATCAAAGCCGATAAATTGATTTTTTTAGGTAATCAACAAGGCTTAATGGATGAATATGGGCAATTGAGACGTGAAATTACCCCGCAGCAACTCGATAAGCATATTGAAAAATACCAAGATTCAAATTTTGAAATCGCTTTGCATTTGCACAATGCAAAAGAAGCCTCATTAAAAGGCGTAAATCGCGTTCATCTGCTTTCCTATAGCGATGATGGTGCATTGATCAAAGAGCTCTTCACTCGTGATGGACATGGCACCATGATCACCGATGCCCATTATGAAGAAGTTCGTATGGCAAATATTGGTGATGTTGGCGGTTTGATTAATCTATTACGCCCTTTGGAAGATGAAGGTATTTTAGTCTATCGCTCACGCGAACGTTTAGAAAATGAAATCGAAAAGTTTGCCGTCATTGAACGAGATGGAACAATTCTCGCCTGTGCTGCGCTCTACCCAATTCCATCAACAGACAATGAAGTGCAATCGGCCGAAATTGCTTGTGTAGCCGTACACCCAAGCTATCGCAAATCTAATCGTGGTAGCCAAATTTTGCATTTCCTAGAAGAAAATGCACGTCAATTGGGTATTCAACAACTGTTTGTATTAACCACGCGAACCGCACACTGGTTCTTAGAGCATGGATTTAAACTGGCCAATGTTGATGATTTACCCGAAGCCCGACAAGCGCTATATAACTATCAACGTAATTCGATGGTCTTTAAAAAATCAATTACTTAAAATTGATGAAATTTTTTTATTCTGAAAGAATTATCACATTTGCTGCTAAGCTTATCGCTATAGATTCCATCAAGCAGAATATTTTCTTATTCTTGAGAGTGGAATCTATATATGGTGATTGAATAATACAAATAACATCATAATTTTCAAATTCTTATAACATTATATTTTTATAGAATATCCACTTTATATTTCTCATTTACAGCTAAGCTTAGCAGTTAATTATTTATCTGTTTTTTTCATTAGCAATCACTAAAAACTTATTTTTTTGAAAATACAAAGCCTTTTAAGCTGATGCTCATGCCTTTTTCTGACTTTATAGGAGCATCGTGACTCATGGCGAGCTTATTTCAACCTTCGTGGAAAAAAATCACCCTTATTAGTGCTAGCCTTGCCACCATCATGATGCTTACTGGATGCTCAAAACCACAAGAAACTACAACCTTAAATATCGGTTTTCAAAAATATGGGGTCTTGCCCATTATCAAAGCACGTGGCGACTTAGATAAAGCCCTAAAGGAAAAAGGGGTAAATGTGAAATGGGTTGAATTCCCTGCTGGTCCTCAACTCCTAGAAGGTTTAAATGTCGGTAGTGTGGCCTTTGGTGAATCTGGGGAAGCACCGCCTATTTTCGCCCAAGCTGCAAACTCAAATCTGGTCTATGTTGCCAATCAACCTGCTGCACCTTTGGCTGAAGCCTTAATTGTGCCGCAAGATTCAGCCATTCAATCAGTCCAAGATTTAAAAGGTAAGCGTGTAGTTTTGAATAAAGGTTCAAATGTACATTATCTTTTACTGAAAGTTTTAGAAGCAAATCATTTAAAACTTGATGATATTCAAGTGGTCTACCTACCACCAGCTGATGCACGTGCTGCCTTTGAAAAAGGTGCTGTAGATGCTTGGGTCATTTGGGATCCGTTCTTTGCTGCTGCTGAAAAACAACTCAATGCCAAAGTCATTGCGACAGGTCAAAACTTGGTCAACAACCACCAATTCTATTTGGCTGATCGTAAGTTTGCCGAACAACATCCCGATGTTTTAAAAATTGTGGTCAATGAACTGAATACGACAACGCAGTGGGTGTCTCAACATCAAACCGATGCGGCAAAACTCTTAGAAAAACCGACGGGATTACCGCTTGATATTTTGAATACCTCAATTTCTCGTATGGGTTTTGGTGTGACTCCAATTTCTAACGATGTGGTAAAGAAACAGCAAGCTGTCGCAGATGCTTTTTATCAACAAAAACTCATTCCCAATAAAATCAACATTCAAGCAGCTGTTTTAGCGAATTAATTTCGCCAACAGCGCCGTTAAAGAGGACATCAATATGACCCAGCAAATCGCACAACAAAACACAGCCTCATGGTTCAATGCAACGACTCATGCCATGACCACGATGTTGATCTGTAGCGCAATGCTGGGTTCAGCCTCTGTGTGGGCAATCGATCCAACGGTAAAAGAATTACGTATTGGCTTTCAAAAAAGTTCTATTAATTTTGCAATCGCCAAACAACAAAAGTTGTATGAGAAAGAATTCCCAAATGCCAAAATCACTTGGAATGAATTCCCTGCGGGTCCTCAAATTTTAGAAGCCCTTGCTGTAGGTTCTCTGGATGTTGGTGTCACTGGCGATACCCCACCAGTATATGCCCAAGCCGCGAATAAACCGCTGTACTACATTGCCTATGAAGCAGCCAAGCCGTTGGCTTCGGCAATTTTAGTGCCTAAAGATTCAAAAATCACCAAACTGAATGAGTTGAAAGGTAAACGTATTGCGTTACAGAAAGGCTCAAGTGCGCATTATTTATTGGTACAAGCTGTCCGTAAAGCTGGTTTGCAATGGTCAGACATTCAACCGATTTGGTTAACCCCTGCTGATGCCCGTGCTGCATTTCAAAAAGGTGCTGTCGACGCTTGGGCGATTTGGGACCCATTCTTTGCTTCTGCTCAAGTTGAAGATCAGGCGCGTATCCTCGCCTCAGGGCAGGGTTTAAGTCCGAATTATACCTTCTATTTAGCATCGCCAGATTTTGTAAAGAAATATCCTCAAGCAGTTAAAGGCATTATCCAGCAAATTAATACTGCTGATAAATGGGTACAAGCCAATCGTGTCGCAACAGCACAAGCCATCGGGCAAAGCACTGGTTTAAAACCGAAAGTTAGTCAAACTTTTATTGAGCGACGCCCAAGACCTTCGGGTGCAGCACCGCTTTCAGCAAAAGTAATTGCAGATCAGCAACAACTGGCCAATCGTTTTAGCGAACTCAAAATTATTCCAAACAGCATTGATATTAAACAAGCCGTTTGGACAGCGAAATAATATTTTCTAAGGATGAATGAAATGAAAATCTTCTGGTTTATTCCTACTCACGGTGACAGTCGTTATTTAGGCACAAGCAAAGGCGCTCGCCAAGTGGACCATGCTTATATGAAACAAATTGCTGTAGCTGTGGATAATTTGGGCTATGAAGGTGTACTCATTCCCACGGGACGTTCATGTGAAGATCCATGGATTACTGCTGCGAGCCTGATTGATGCGACTAAAAATTTAAAATTCTTGGTTGCGTTACGTCCAGGCGTAACAACGCCTGCACTCGCGGCACGTATGGCTGCAACTTTTGATCGTCTATCCAATGGACGGGTTTTACTCAACCTCGTTACAGGTGGTGATGAGCAAGAATTGAAAGGTGATGGCGTATACGAAGACCACGCTTCACGTTATAAAACAGCAGCTGAATACACCACGATTTGGCGTGAAATTTTAAAACGTTCACATACAGGTGAATCATTTACCTTCCATGGCGAACGTTTAAGTGTAGATGATGCCAAGCTGCTTTATCCACCGATTCAAGCGCCTTACCCACCACTCTGGTTTGGGGGCTCTTCTGAAGATGCGATTGAATTGGCTGCTGAGCAAGTTGATACCTATTTGACTTGGGGCGAACCACCTGCTGCTGTCAAAGAAAAAATTGCAGTAGTGAAAGCGAAAGCCGATGCCAAAGGTCGTCAACTTAATTATGGTATTCGTTTACATGTCATTGTTCGTGAGACCAATGAACAAGCATGGCAAGCTGCCAATGAACTGATCCAATATGTAGATGATGCGACGATCGCCGCTGCACAGAAAAAATTTAAACAAATGGATTCCGTCGGTCAGCGCCGTATGGCTGAGCTACATAATGGTGATCGTAGTAAGCTTGAAGTATCACCAAATCTTTGGGCAGGAGTTGGACTCGTTCGTGGTGGTGCAGGTACGGCTTTGGTCGGTGATCCACAGACTGTTGCAGATCGTATTCAAGAATATGCAGATTTAGGCATCAATACCTTTATTTTCTCAGGCTACCCACATTTGGAAGAATCTATTCGCTTTGCTGAACTAGTATTCCCATTACTGCCGTTGGAAACACGCAAGAAACTCACGCAACCTAATTTGACTGGACCATTTGGCGAAATCGTTGCCAATAATTACACCCCTGAAGAAAATAAGAAACCATTACAGGAGCCTGCATGAATGCCTTAATTAACAATGCTGCTCCAGCCAAAAGTACTGCCGTTTCACGTGGAACGAAACAAATTGGGCAGCGTTTGCTGCCTTGGATTGTGCCGATTTTACTGATTGTCATTTGGCAAATTGCGTCTAAAACAGGATTGCTTGAAAGCCGTGTTTTACCTGCACCGACAGCGGTAGTCTCTGCGTTTTGGACACTTTTAGTCAGCGGTGAGCTTTGGCAGCACGTCAAAGTCAGTGCTGGTCGCGCGCTACTTGGCCTCTTAGTTGGTGGTGGGCTCGGTCTATTTTTGGGACTGCTTAATGGTTCATCAAAAGTTGCATCCAACTTATTGGATACCACCTTGCAAATGATCCGAAATATTCCAGCATTGGCGCTGATTCCATTGGTTATTTTATGGTTTGGAATTGATGAGTCTGCAAAACTCTTTTTAGTGGCTGTCGGTGTGTTTTTCCCGATCTACATCAATACCTATCATGGGATTCGTTCAGTTGATCCTCAATTGATAGAAATGGGAAAAAGCTATGGATTAAGCAGATGGCAATTGTATAAAGACATTATTTTACCGGGCGCAATGCCTTCAATTTTAGTGGGTTTACGCTTTTCACTGGGGTTGGTTTGGGTACTGCTGATTGTGGCAGAAACAATTTCTGCACAATCTGGAATTGGTTATATGACCATGAATGCGCGTGAGTTTTTACAAACAGATATCGTGCTAGTGGGTATCTTGCTGTATGCCCTTTTAGGCAAACTTGCCGATGTTTTTGCACAATTTTTAGAAAAATACCTATTGCGTTGGCACGCAGGTTATCAAAAATAGGAGTCTGATATGACCGATTTAAGCATTAGCCAATATGCCAATGACTTGGTGGCACCAACCGAGATTATTGAAGAACAACAAGCAAAAATTGGTGCCGAAATTTCGATCGAACAACTGCATAAATATTATGGCGAAGTTAAAGTTCTTGAGGACTTAGATTTAAACATTGAAGCAGGTGAATTCGTTGCAATTGTGGGACGTAGTGGTTGTGGTAAAAGTACCCTACTGCGTTTAATTGCCGATTTAGAACAACCCAGTTATGGTGAAATCAAATTTAAATCCTTATTAAATTTCCGTGAAGGGATTATTGCAGATGATATTCGGGTGATGTTCCAAGATCCACGCTTATTGCCATGGAAAAGTATTCTAAAAAATGTGCAATTGGGTCTAGCCAAAAACCAATTTTCTAAAGCTGAGCAATTATTAGAAAAGGTCGGATTAAAGGAGAAATCTGGACTTTGGCCATCACAGCTTTCTGGTGGACAACGTCAACGAACGGCGCTTGCTCGTGCTTTGTCACATACACCACGAGTTTTATTACTGGATGAACCTTTAGGTGCTTTAGATGCATTGACGCGACTAGAAATGCAGAATTTAATTGAAAAGTTATGGTTAGAACAAGGTTTTACCACCATTCTGGTTACCCATGATGTTAGTGAAGCAGTTCAACTCGCAGATCGTATTATTCTTTTGGATAAAGGACATATTGCGCAACAGTTTCAAGTCGATTTACCACGTCCACGTCAAAAGGGTGTAGCATTTGCCGAACTTGAACAACAGGTACTCAGTGCTGTGCTTGCGACATGAACAGCAACAAAATACCCTTTTGTTGGCAACGCAAGGTATTGTCGAGCAGAATATTTTTGTCTTTACATATTAGGGTCTGCTGACATTTCATAAATGGTTTGCGTTGTAGGTTAAAATTGAGCAGGCAAGGCATGAAACGAAGAGAATAGCGAGACTATTTTCGAGTTTCATAACACAGGCTGAGATAATTTTAGCCACAACCCTTCGGGACTAGTGTGCTTTTTGTCGCTACGTCGTTACCTTGCGAAACGATGTTTCTCATTATTTAGAATGACTAAATTTCGTATTTCGCGCCTAGTATCGCCTAAAAATCACACGTAGTCGCAAACTTAGACGAATTGTTAGCAGACCCCAACCTTGCGGAACCATGTTGCTGATCTAGAATAATTAAATCGAATATTTTGTCGTTTTGATCGGATAGAAAATGTTCGCTGTCACAAATATGTTTAAGTTTTCAGCTGTTTCTATTGATTAAAAATGAGCTGGGTATTTTAAAGAAAGTCAGTTTTCTTAAATGAAAATTAAATCATGCTATTTAAGATTATCTAATTTTTAAATTAACTCAAAAATTAACCTTATACTAAAAAATGTCACAAAATTTAAATATTAAGTCATAACTGACAGAATTTTAAAATAAGATTTGCTCCAGTTTAGTGCAAAATTAGATAATAGGGATCTACGATCGACTTAATAATAAAACTTCATCATTATTTATCAGAAATATACCAAAATAATGCTGCTTTCTGTGCACAAATCAAACATTTTACCGTACAATTTAATAATCAGTTTTTCGATTAAAGATGCGATGGAACAAAAAAAGAGTGCTCAAAAACGCCAGCAGCTGCTCAATGCTGCACTTGACGTATTTTCTGTCTATGGTTTCAACGGCGCAAGTCTAGATGAAATCGCTCAATTAGCAGATATGCATAAATCCAATATTTTCTACTACTATGAAAATAAAGAAGCCTTATATGTTGAAGTGCTAACAACAGTTATGCAGAAATGGTTAGCACCGTTGCAGTCGCTTGAGTCAGAATTGGAACCGACAGAGGCTTTGTCACATTACATCATGACCAAAATTGAAATCTCTAGAACTCAGCCTAAAGCTTCAAAACTTTTTGCATTAGAAGTGATTCAAGGCGCACCACATATTTTACCGATCCTCAAAGGCCCGCTTAAAAAGCTCTTTAAACGTAAAGCCAAAGTGATTTTAAACTGGCAGGCGCAAGGTAAAATATCAGATCAAATCGATGCTGAGTTGCTGATTATTAATATTTGGGCATTGACTCAAAATTATGCAGACTTTAGTACTCAAATCGAAATGGTGACTGGTAAAACTTTGCGTAATAAAAGTATGTGTCAACGCGCAATTGAACATACAATCCATATGACTTTATATGGTGTGTTACCGCGCAATTAATCATCCAATATACTTATTGGTTATTTTGGCAAACGGCCATAGAGTTCTATGGTCGCCAAGACTCAATTTTAAACTTTATATAATACGCAAATAAACTAAGTCTTTAATAAATAGACTGATATAGTTTTAACAACTTTTGTGCACCCAATAATAAATTATCTTCCCAATCTAAATGTGCGGTGTCATTTGCACCATCTGTAATGTATTTAATCGAAACGAAACGCACATCTAATTTTTTACAGACTTTAGCCAGTGCATAGCCTTCCATATCGACCAAGTTACAGCTCACTTTGGGTTGTCCTGTTTCAAAACTATCCCCTGTACCACAAACACCCTGCGCTAAATGTGGAAAATACGATTCTAAATGAATTTCGCCTGGAAAATGCTTATCCATTGGCGTAACGCCCACATCAAAACCGAGTGGAGAAACATCCATATCGCGTTGCACAAAGGTTTTTACCTCAATCAACTCATGGGCATCAAAGAAAGAACTTCCTGCACTACCTAAATTCAGTATGGTTTTACAACCGGTTTTTTGAATAACATCGAATGCCGTATAGGCTGCATTAATCTTGCCAATCCCGCTATAGTGGACGGTGATACCTGCTTGTTCAAATAAGCCTTTAGATTCATTGGGTAAAGCCATAATCAGTGCAATGTCGTCTTTCATATCTATTCAGAATTAAAATTTTCCTTATTAGAATGGAAATTCAAATCCTGATCAATCTTATTGTTAACTCAAAATTTTAAAATCATATACAAATCACTACTGTACCTATGACCTTGATTGCGCATAATGTTTTCATAGAAAAATAGAGATGAAAATAAATGAATATCCAAATCATCGTGGGTAGTATTCGAGAAGGTCGTGTTGCCATTAAAGTCGCAGAATGGTTACTTAAAGAAATCCAAAAACTCGACTTCAGTACCCTCAATGTTGAAATTGTAGATTTAAAAGAATGGGATTTACCTTTCTTTGCTGGGAAAAATTCACCCGCCTCAGGAATTTATGATCAGCCTAAACAGCAAGAATGGGCGAAAAAAGTTGCTTCTGGCGATGCCTTTATTTTCATTACCCCAGAATACAATCACGGCTATAGTCCTGTACTGAAAAATGCCATCGACTTCGTTTATAAAGAATGGCAGAGCAAGCCTTCGGCTTTTGTCAGTTATGGCGGTACCAACGGTTCACGTTCAATCGATCAAATTAAACAAGTCTGTGCTTTTATTGGCATGATTGACTCTAATGCTGTCATTGAACTGCGAGATATTGGACAACGTGGTAAGAGTGAAACCTTTGAAGGAAATGAGTTTGATAATAAAGCAGTCAAATCTGTGGTAAACAAACTCATCCAATATGCCAATGTCTAAAATCACATTGTACGCTTTAGCTTACATCACTTGCATGCATTGACGGCTAGGGAAGTTGAAGCAAATCCCCTATTCTATAGTCATAGGGAACAGGAAGTTTCCCAGACATAAAACAATAATAATCGGTCTGTACATCAGGAAGTGAGGTAGAACAGGAGTTTACCTAGCGAACCAATACGAAAAAGCCCCGTCAGGATGATGGGGCTTTTTTTATAACTTGGACTTTTTAATTTTGCCCAACTGTTAATGACTGATCACCAATACATTTACATCCGCAAGATAAAGGTGAATTATGCTGAGCAGCGGGCTTCCCCATCACCAACATATGATTATCACCTGCAACAATGCTGGCGACACATTTATGCTTGGGACAGGTCGCCTTATCCCCTACACACGCAATCGCTTTACCATCAATCAGAAAAGAAGACTGAGCAGAAATAATTTTTCCACCACCTGTCGTGGGTGACCCTAACGTGATATATGGAAGTGCCATAGTGCCTACCTTTTATTGTTTTGTTATTGAATAAAAATTTATAAAACATCGAACTCAATACGGCGGTTCTTTTTACGCCCATCTTCAGTTGCATTATCAGCAACAGGTTTGGTTGAACCCAGACCAGCTGTGCTTAAACGAGTCGGTGCAATGCCTTTCGTAGTTAAGTATTGCTTCACCGCTTCAGCACGTTGCAAACTCAAATCCTGATTCTTCTGTGGATTACCTTGGCTGTCAGTATGCCCCACAATTTTAACATTTTTACCTTGGACTTTATTTAATGCAACCACCATCTCGTCTAAGATTTGTGTACCTGTTGCGGTAAGTACAGCTTTGCCAGATTCAAACTCAATAATTCGATTTTTTAGGGCATTATCAATCACAGATTGCTCAGCAGCATTCACTGAAATTTGAGAATTAAATCGATAAGGTGGTTGAACTAAGGATTGGAATAAACTGGTGGTTGGCTGAATATCAGTTTGCACACCCATTTTCCCAACCAATTCAACTTGCGTGCCTCGTACAGAGAGCTTACCTTGGCTAATCTTCTTTAAATCTGGAGTAATCACACGTGTAACCGAATCACTCCAGCCATTCGGTGCGGATACGGCTCGAATTTGGATTTTATCAACAACTTGATCATCACCATAAACCGCTTTTAATTTCGCCAAGATTGCTTGTTTGGTCATGTCATTTGGCACAGCACCTTCAACTACAATCGGGGCAGCAAACACATTGAATGAACAAAATAAGCTAGAAATAAGCGCAAATTTTTTCAATATTTTGACTTGTTTATTTTTCATATCATTATTCATCTATAAATGTTTGTCTAAAAATTTTCATGCCTTGAACCAGACTCAATTGACGTTCACATAAAGATTGTTCTAGTGCTGCTAGACCTGCATTCTGTTCCAAATAGGCATCAATCCATAACGGTTTGACCAAAGACACCCAATGATCATTTTGCATATTTTGAGTGAAAATATTACTCAAAGCCGTGATATCTGCCCCTTGGAATCCAAATAATAAAATTGGAGACTCCTGGTGAAGAATACCAATCAAGATCTCTGTATTACTTTTTTCTAAAAAGCGTCCGATTAAGTTGACCCAAAAGGCAGCAATTTCATAGCAATAATTATGATTATTAATCGGTAAAATAAGCACCTTAGATAACTTACTGGTACCGTGTTTAAGCACCGGCTGTAGTAATAAGCCCAAACCCAACATACTTTGTGCCAATTCATAAGGCGTGATCTTCATCATTTGTGCAAATGAATGCATGGTATGATTTTCAAAAAAGTCCTGCGTTTTTAATTCAGGTAGAACCTGTATTTCACGATCAATTTCACCCAGCTTATTGATCAATACTTCAGGATCACGAATGGTTCGGATGCTTCGATTTTTTTGAAATAAATCAATCAATACCGGTTTATATTTAAACGGCGCATAGAGTAAGTTTTGAAAGGGGTGATCAACTTCTAATAACTGACTTAAAACCATTGGAAATTGACGACCAGAACTGTCTTCACTGGTCACCATATTTGCCGCAAGAAACATTCTTTCCTTAGGGTTTGCGATAAAGAAGTCTAAAGGTGCTAATGATTCATAAGCTTGATTAAAATTTTCTTCTCGCATTGCAAGCTCTAAAGCTTCCGTAATCCATTGATCAATCACTTGAATCAATGAATATTGCCCTTTTGTTTTCAGAAAATCACCACGTGCGGGACATTTTCCATAATACAACGGTGTAGACTTTATCGTTTGCATACTTTAATCCCTCGCGTCAAATCGTTCCCTTTAATCATTGAGCCACTCCTTTTCCAGCAGCATTTGCCACATTGCCAGCAGGTGCCGCAGTTGGGCTTGCTGGTGCGGTTGTCTGAGGCTTAGGTGCTGCTGCTGTCGGTGCTGTAGCACCGCCAAATGGTGAAGCCGCTGGTGAGTTTGCACTTACTGTAACAGGCGCTGCCTGTGCTGCAACAACCAATGGTGCTTTAGGACTTGTGACTCGATCAACCAGTTTTAATCCAACATAGCCACGATTAGAACCAATTGGATTTGAAGCATTACCACTAATTAAACGGAATTGAAGTTTCACAAACAAATCACTGTTTTGTTTGCTTGCCCATGTCATTTCAAAGCTTCCATTCAATGACTTACGTTGTGCGCTATCAATTAATTTATTGATCCCGTATTCACCCGGCTCATCAAATATGGTATGGGTTTGCCCATCTAAATCGATTGCAGTAATCCGTGCTCCCGGTATTGCACCAGGATTTGGCCACATGAAGTTAACCCATTGTTGGATGCCATTTTCATAAACCAAGCGCTGCCCATCAATATCAATGGTATAGGACAATAATTTATTGTTAGGGATTGGATAGAATTGGAAATTTGACTGATTGGCTGCAACTGGAGCACCACCTGATGCTCCCGCAGAAGCACCATTAATTGGTGTGGTATATTGCTCAAAATTCATCACGAATTCAGGATTTAAACCAATACCCATGTTTTTCCATGTCTTCGATGACAACGTATAACCACGACGAATAACGAATGGATCAAGGGTTTCTTTTACAAATTTAGAAATGCTGCCGTTATCACCAAAAATTTGGCTAATTTCACTACTGGTCGCTTGAATGGTTCCAGAAGAGTTAAATGGAACTTTTTGCGAAAGTGTTTGGCTAAATGGTTGGAAAGCCTGCAAGGTCCAAAGTTTATTAATTTCATCCTGTGCTGGGGTCAACAAACTGTCAAAAGATTGAGTTAATGGACTCACCAACAATTTTTGAACCATTTGCTGATCCAACTCACCCAAACCAACCGTCAATTTTTCATCGACGACTTTTTGAGTGGTGTTGAAAACTGAACTTTGATCGTTAATGGTCAGTTTCGCTAAGGCCAAAGCACTTGGACCAAAGTCACCTGCACTGCGTAGATCATTCAACTTACTTCTGACTTGCGCCATATTCTGTAAATAATCATCCAACAGTGATTTGTTCTGTAAATCATCACGTTTACGGACCAATTGGTAGAATACTTGGAATTGTTGAGAAATCTGCCCTTGTGCTTGATTCGATGCACGTTGGATATCATCCGTTTTACCTTGACCTAAAACTTTACGCTTAAACCAAGCAATAAAGCCAGTTTGTGGCGCGGCAAGTTCAGCTTGAACGACTGGATTATCCCAACTGGTTTCTTTTGCAACACGATCAATATAGGTACGGATTGGAGAGTTTTGTGGCTCACCCAACACATCCATGACCTTGGCTTGCTGAACAAAATCAGCACCTTTCGCATAATGGGTAGCATTAATAAACTTCTTCCATTCAGCAATATATTCTTGCTTATACAACTGGGTTAACTGTTTACGAATTTGGTCAGGACTACCACTAAAAGTTAAATCATCTGACTGGGTACTATTCAACACCCAATCTTTGGTATCTGTTGGCTTATTCGCAGCTTCTTCAATCGCTTTATCGACATATTCATCCCATGCTTTTTGGGTAAATATACCAGGCAATGCATAACCACCGAGCATGACATTACGATTGGTTTCACCGACAATTTGCGCCACCGTCACCGCAGGGAATCGAACTGCCGCGCGCATTTTAATTTCATTATAAACGCGATCACGTGCTGGCATTCCACGTACAACAGAGAGCAACACTTGACGGGTTTGATCGACCAATTGCGCATCAGACTCTAACACTGGAAACTTTTTATCATTGGCTAAAGTCATTGAATAGCTCAATATTTTTTCAGCTTTTTGAATCATTTCGCCACGTGGCATTTGCCCACGATTGGTGTCTAACCATGAACGCCAAAAGCGAGTGACTTGGTCACTTAAATGACTCGCATCCATATATTGTGGATTGCTCATCATCAAATAGGCTTTTAACGCATTGTAGGCATCTTGTGGATTGGTATCAGAAGGTTCTGATGCAATCTGTGTCGAAGACGCTTGTTTAATTTCTACATTGACATGATTTTGCTTAAGCGTCTGCTCATTGCCTTTTACACGTTGTAAATATTGTGCAATGTTTTGCTGACTCGGCGCTAAAACAATCTGTTTCACACCTTTTAAATATTCAGCTTTTAATTTTTCTTTTAAGTCATTGCCTTGATATAGACCAAACGAAAACTTCAATGGGCGATGCTGATCAAAATCATCTAATTGCTCTAAACGTTGTTGCAAAATCAGTAAAGCATCGATTTGGGTAGAGAGCTCTTGACCCGAAGTTTGCTCCATTTGCACAACTTTATTTAAATCGGCCTGAACATCTGCAATCAATTGTTGGTTATTACGATAAGACCATACCCATAGACCTAAAATGATGGAAACACCCAATAATGATGCAATAAACGCCAAATAACGTTTACGCTTTGTGGTCGGGTTAATATGTTGTTTAACTAGGTTTTTATCTTTGAGAATGACTTCTGAGAATAAACCTTTTAAGAAATAGCCATGATTCTGAGAAATTGAATTTTGTGGAATACCATGTTCGCTATTGGGGATTTTAGTCAGCTGAAAATCATCAACAATTTGTTCCGTCATCGGGCTTTCTATCACGCCCTCTTGTAAAGCACTGGTAAAGTAAAAGCCACGGAAGACTGGTTTAAATTGATACGGGTTTTCTTCAAATAAAGTACCAATAAACGTTTTTAATACAGGTTTTAAAGTCTTAAATTCAAGTGGGAAAGTCATCACACTTGGCGAAATATTTTGCGCATGACGGCGACTTAAATGGGTGGTACTGACCCCTTTTAATCCATCATATAAAATATTGTAGTGCTTCTCGAAATGTTCTACAGCATTCTGTGATGATTCAGAGTCATAAGGTAAGGTCGCACCCCACACTTGATCAAACTCAGCAGATTCATAACATTCAAAAAATTCAGTGAATCCTGCAATCAAATCCATTTTAGAAAAGACCAAATAAACAGGTGCAAAAATTTCTAAACGTTCAGTTAAGTCTTGAATACGCGCTCTTAAACTTTTCGCCAATTTGATCGATTTTTCAGGGCTTTGACTGACCAATTCAGCCACACTAACAATCACAATTAAGCCATTGATCGGCGCTTTAGAGCGGTTCTTTTTCAGAATATTTAAAAAGCCTAACCATTCTGAATGGTCTTCAGAATACACAGAGTATCGACCAGCTGTATCCAGCAAGACCCCTTCTGTTGAGAAAAACCAATCGCAGTTTCGGGTACCACTGAGTCCTGAAGACACCACTTTTTGATGGGTCTCTTCAAAGGGAAATTTTAGTCCAGAATGGTAAATTGCCGAGCTTTTTCCCGCAGCAGGGTTACCAATCACCATATACCAAGGCAACTCATAGAGTGCCGCATTACCACTTTTATCACCCAATTTAGACTTACGAATCAACTGGATCGAATCTTTCATCTGCTGATTGATCAGATTTAATTCTTCTTTATCTTTTTGTTTTCCATATTCAGCAGTGGTGTCTTGTTGAATCGCTTCAGCCAATGCTTCACCTTGTTCTGCATGTTTACGGCGCTGGATCAACCAGTAGATGCCGTAAATCACCAATCCAAGAATGTAAGCTGCAACCATCATAAAGAAGTACTGACGCGGCACTACACTATATGAAGAAACGATCGCCACCAGAATCGAAAGCGCAATCACCAGTTTCGGGTTTGTGATGTACTGCCATGCATAGCTTAAAATTGTTTGTATCATTTTCTCTATTTCTTTCTAAATTTATCTGTAAGTTCTATGCAAACTCAGTCCCAACAAGCACTTGGGTTTGCTGATGTTCAGCACTATAAACATAACCGTACAACTCATCTTTAAAGTGCAAACTCAACATAAAACCAAAAACTTTGGCTAAGGGTTGGGTATGGCCTAGGCTATTTTTACTATAAAGATAATGATGCGCTTCAATCGCTGTTTCGGCAAAGTTTTGTTCAAGTTTCTTTAACAGCTTGATCTCTGCTGGGTCGTCTAAGACCAAGACAAAGGGCTGTTCTTGATCAAACTGTTCTGCTTGGTCTAAATTCAACTCTTTTAATGTTTTAGATGCCTGATCAGAATTTAAAGCAATTCGAATATACTTTATTGCTTGTAAATTTTGCAATTCGACCTGAGTATTTGTCATACAACAGGTACTGATATACTCAGATGGAATATATTTTTCAGTCATCCACGTCCGATCATCTATGGTTTCTTGATCAATTTCTGAATCTACTGCAATAAACAGTGATGCCTCAGAATCCAGAAGTTGGGTTCTTTTCAGCAACTTAATCCAGTCTTTATACGCAGTTGTTTCACCCCAATAATGATATTCAGTGCCAAATTGCTGATCGAGAATGCCCAGTTCAGTAAGGTAATGATGAACCAATTCTGAAGCTGAACTTTCATCCCAGCTATGGAATAAATTTTCTGGCAAAATAATATGAATATTCAAACGATTAAGTCGCGGTACTGCTTCTGCGACCTGTTGTTCTATCGGCTCATCCTCATAGTCACGATGCGGGTCAATCCAAGCAGGATGCATACGATATTCATGTGCAAGTTTCGCATCATAAAAGAGTGCTGAGTTTTTTAGGTGCTCTGCAATTTGATATAAAGTTTCAGTATTCTGTTCTAATTGCTGCTGAATTAATGCACTTATACGCTTTTGACGACTGGAAAGACTAGATGCCTCATCCTCTAACGGTTCTTCAATCTCTTGAACACGGAATGAAAGAATCGGTAAGCCATAACCATTGACCAATTGCGAATCAAGTTCAGGACTTGCCACATCTTGAAGCTGATCAAGCTGTGCTTCATTTTCGCCTAAGGCACTTAAACTTGTCGCTGAATAAACTTTCAAGTCTACCCATTCAATTTTTTCTTCAACTTTAGCTTCAGTGGTTTGTTGTTGTTCTGAATATTGTTCTGCCTCAATTCTTTGTTGTTCTTTCTTCTCTTGGCGGCTTTGATAAATCTTTTTGATCAACATTGGGCTTAGAATTAACAAAGTAATCGCTACTGGAATCACCCCAAAGAAAATCAGAAAATCTTGCCCATTTGGGTCATATTTAATATCACGCCAATAAAACACCACGATTACCGAAACCAGTAATATTGTGCTGACTAAAGTTCCTAAAATTATTTTGATCACTTATGACACTCCAATCAGTGCATAACAGGTTTCATCATTGTCACTTTGAGTTTTTGGCATCACAAAAGCACCTTGTGCCAAACCGATTTGTGTTGTTGAACTCAGTTGTAAAGGCTGGACTTCCTCTTTTGCCAAGACTAAACGTAGATCGACAAGTAAGGTGGGACTACACCAACTTTGCAGAATTTTCTTTAACTTCTTACTCAATTTTTTCTTGGGTAAAAATTCTAAATACTGTGCATGGCTCAATGGTCCAATTTGAATCTCAATTTTTCCATCAATTTGTCGAATCGTTTCTCCACAAAAAGTATTTACACCTAACAAAAAGGGTTGCTTGCCTCCCAATGTAGTTTTCTGTTCATCGCCGAGTTTAAACTTTTCGGTAATATATTCTTTGACTTCAACGTGTTGATTGAATACGCAGGTCAGCATTGTCTTTAGTGCATGGGCTGTATTGTTTTGCCCCTGCATCAGCCCAGAAAATTCAGCAAAATAATCGTCTAAATCACTCTGTTGATGTTGTGTCCGAATATAACCATTTAATGCATGCAGGATTTCTAAGTAATTATTTTCTTTCTCAACCTCATAACGTACAGGCAGGTTATAACTTAAACTGGCTTCAACAAATTGAGCTGTAAGCTTATGATTAAATAAGCCTAAAAACTTTTGAACTTCAACACGCTGTTTACGCGGTGCTTGTTTCACTTTATTGGTATAGGTATACGGCATTGCGCCTTGCATACCAGTTAAACCGACAATCAAATTGGTAAGATGAATTTTTTCATCTTGTTGTTCGAGTAATTCAATTTCATGTTTTGGGAAGTTCAAATTTAATGAACTTTCAAAAAGAAAATCGTCAGACCAATTCTTTAAAACAGCAGTATTGGGCGCATGTCTAAATAATCGTGTGGATTGGATAAATTCAAAAGCTGTAGGGGTTTTAAAAAGCTCATCAATTACAGAAGCTTCTTGCCACCAACGTTCTGTACGCATTGGTATAACTCCTGTTTTGTATTTAAATCTCGAACAAAAACGTCAACAAAACTGTTCATCTGTACTTTTAAGTTAAAGATATGACTGATCAATTCGCTGAAAATATATAAGCTATGCCCTCTAAAGACTTGGACATCTACATCCATTAAAACCTTCACCCCACGTACAAACATTGGAAAGGGTTTGGCTTCAACCAGTTTATTGGTGATTTCAAACTCAATGTTTTTAATTGCATCAATAATTAAATGATTTTCTTTAGATTTTGGTAGGTTATAAAGCTCTAATAATTCTTTAATATGGCTGACAGCATCACCTTTCATTAACGCTAAAGTATTTAATGAAAGATGCGAAATAATACGCCATTGTTCATTCTTATTTTTTTCAAATTGGAACGGTGCAGTAGGTCTTTTTAACACCAATGCACGACGAGCAACGGTACTGTCATTCAAATTCAAGACATTATTTGACTGACCCAAAGCTTCGTGCGGTAATTCACGATTGGAACATAACAATTTACAACTGACAAAATCAGACTTAATACTGTGCGGTTCTAATTGTTTAGAAATAATCGAATAGCCCGTTTCGACATATTGATTTTGTAAAACGGTTGGATTTAATGCATAAAAAAACTGAATATCATCACCGTGATAATGACTCATGGCAAAGAAAGGTAAAATCGGATAAACCACTTGATCTTGGTTGCTTTTTTCACGGATCAAATTCATTTCAACGATTGAATACACTTGATAGAACTCAGGATGATGTGCATCTGTCATCAAAGGATATTCTAAGTTTTTATGATTGATTTTTTGTGGCTCAGCTTGTTTCTCAAACAAATTGACGACTGGGCTGGTAAATAACTTAAAATTTGCCACATTCAATTCTGAATAATTGCGAATAATGGCTTGGTCATTTAAATTCAGTTTTAAATGGATCTGCACTTCAAAACTTAGATTTTCTTCTTTTAATAATTTTAAAAAATCTAAATTCAAATTTAAATAACTAAACTTTTCAGGAAAGCAGAAATATTCGATTAATAATCGGTAAGCATGATGGGTATGTTGATCAACCGGCAATAAACTTTCATTTTCATCAAAACCCATCACTTCAAACGGATTTTTTATCGCCACAACTTTATGATTGATACGAAGACTAAAACTGGTCTCTTTATGAAAGATATGATCTAGAACTTGCAAAGGAAAGTTTGAAATCGCATCCAAATAAATGGGGAGCTTTTCATTTTTCAACCAATTTTTAGCAGGGTTTAATAACTCAAATTTTAAATTTAATGTCGCATTTTGGTTTAAATGAATATGTGCGCTAGGATTGGTTTGGAAACTCAGGCTTTCCAGTTGGATCGGCAGTAATTTAACTTCAGCACTGGTATTAAACTCACATTGGACACCTTTGAAACTTCTCGATTTTAAAGTGGTCCCTTTGGGAATAATATGAACATCTGTCAATTGTTTTTGCTTGTTTAAGTCTTCAAAACTCACAACTGAACACGCCGGGAAATGGCGTAAATATTGAGGAAACATCACCTCAAATAAAGAACGTGTAAAGATGTCGTAACTATCAGCTAACTTTTTATCAATACGTGCGGCAATTAAAGAAAATGCCTGTATCAGGCGTTCAATATGTGGATCATCAATTTGTTCTTGATTTAAAGATAATCGTTGTGCAATTTTTGGGTATTTATCTGCAAAGGCACGCGACTGCTGTCCAAATTCTTGTAATTGCTTTTCATAATACGGTAAAAGTTCTTCTATCACGACATACCTACTTTATTTTAAGATCTGGCAGAAATCACATATTGCTGTGTTGTTGGCTTAAGTAAGGCATCAAAAATTACAGGTTCATAAAGTGGGTGGATATTTAAATAAGCTTGAATGCTTAGGCATAACGAACCAACATTTTGGTCATCTAACTGCATTTCTACTTTAATTTGTTTTAAGCGTGGTTCATGTGCAGCAATCGATTGTTCTATAGACTGGCAGATGGTATCTCGATCGGTTGGATTCGCTGTTGAAAGCCCAACAAAATCAATAATGCCAAATTGTACAATAGACTTTTTCACTAAAGGAAAATCATCGATTTCCAGATCTAGCTTGGCAATTCGTGTATTTAATAAATCTTCTAAATCATGAGCAACAGACTCTCTTAACTCATGAATCGAAAGCCCTTTAATATAATCATCTTCAACAATTAAACGATCAAATAGTGTAGATCGAAATCCATATGGGTATAGTTGATCTAAATTCATAATGTATATTCTAATAATATGAAACAGATAGGGACCCGAGTCCCTATCTGTTCCAACAAACAATTAAGCAGCGTAAGATGCTGTATTGTTAGAAAGAGACCATTTCTTAGTAACGGCACCTTTAGCAGAACCGTTAATATCTTGTTGATTATAAGTCCACTCAACCGCAGCATATTTAAGACCAAATGCTTCAGTTGGAACACCTTCTTCATTTACCGTAGGCGTTACACTTGAAACAAGTACATGCTTAAGTTTGATTTGAAGGTACTTAATACGTTTGTCACCATTTGCACGGTAGAAGTCAATTTGAACTTCATCAAATGTATAACCCGCAGAACAAGCTTCCCAAAGTTTTGGACTAGTTGCATCCAAATCTTTAACAAAAAGCATATCTGAGTGTTCTACACGTTCAGCAGTATGACCACCAACGCTTGAAGAAGTCGCAGATTTCGGCTGACGAATATTATGAGACCAAGAATTAACTTCTAGCCAATTTTTGTGCTCAGAATCACGTGACTCGCCATCAACCTTGTACTTACCTTGGAATTGAACGTATATATCTTTCATTGGATTACCCTTATTTTTTAAAGTTATTATTTAGCCACGCTCTATTTTAATTCGAGGACTGAGGTAACTCAGTGACAAGTCGCAAAGAAACCGACAACTCATCTAGCTGGAAATGCGGTCTTAAGAAGACCACAGACTTGTAGTGCCCTGGCTCTGCAGGATTCTCTACAACTTTTACAGAAGCTTCACGCAATGGATACTGCGCTTTAGCTTCTTGTGAAGCACCATCATCAAGCAATACGTATTGTGATAGCCATTCATTTAAAAATGCTTCTACATTACCCGCTGAAGCAAAGCTTCCGACTTTATCTCGCATCATTGCTTTTAAATAATGTGCAATTCGTGAAACTGCCATGATGTATTGGATCTGGCTAGATAATGATGAGTTCGCATTTGCCGTATCACTGTCATACTTCTTCGGTTTTTGCGTAGACTGTGCACCAAAAAATGCTGCGTAATCTGTATTTTTACAATGAACAAGTGGAATAAAACCTAAGTCACTCAACTCTTTCTCACGACGGTCAGTGATCGCAATTTCAGTTGGGCACTTAAATACAACTTCACCATCATTGGTTTTGAAAGTATGTACTGGTAAGCCTTCGACCATACCACCACCTTCAACTCCGCGAATCGCAGCACACCAACCATGGAGGTCAAATGCATTGGTCAAACGAGTACCAAACGCATAAGCTGCATTCATCCACAAATATTCATCATGGTTTTGCCCTGAAACTTCTTCCACAAAGTTAAAGCCTTCAGTCGCCCAACCTTCTTTTGGATCATAAGGCAAACGGCCTAAAACGCGTGGCATTGTCAACGCAACATAACGAGCGTCGTCGCTTTCACGGAAAGAACGCCACTGTACATATTCTGCTGTTTCAAATACTTTTGAAACGTCACGAGGACGATCAATATCTGTAAATGATTCAAGGCCTAACATATTACTGCTTGCTGCCGAAATAAACGGAGCATGTGCCGCTGCTGCAACATGTGAAATCTGTTCTAACAGATACATGTCTGAAGGAGTACGGTCAAACTCAAAGTCACCGATCAATGTTGCATAAGGTGCACCACCGAATGAACCGTATTCTTCTTCATAAACTTTTTTAAACAAAGTACTTTGATCGAAATCTGTCGCACCTTGGAAATCTTTGACCAATTCTTTTTTCGTTGTGTTTAACATACGAATTTTGATCAATGGATTTGAAGGTGACTCCTGACAGAAGTAATACAAACCACGCCAAGTCGATTCAATTTTCTGAAACTGCTCATTGTGCATGATTTTACTGAGCTGCTTTGAAATCAACGCATCTATTTCAGCAATACGCTTATCAATCGATAAAGACATATTTTCTGAAACAGTGATTGTTCCTGCCATCACTTCTTTGGCTAATTCACCAATCAAGCTTTTCGCACGGTCATGCTCTTCGTCATTACGTGCAATTCGGCTACGCTCCACGATAGAATCAAGTAAACTTACTTCTTCTACGTCTGCATCTTGCACAGTATTGGTTTGTAAATTACTCATTTTCAGGACCCGCCTCAGCGCTTAATTTACGAATCTGATCAGTATTTTGTAAGACTTCATCAAGTAAATCTTCCAAACGCTCACTATTTGAAATCTTATTTCTCAAATCCGTTAAGCGTTCACGAGCTTCAACTAATTTTCTCAATGGTTCTACTTGTTGTACCACTTGTTCTGGTCTGAAATCTTCCATCGATTTAAAGGTTAAGTCGACCGACATACGCCCACCCTCTTCAGTCAGCGTATTTTCAACTTGATATGCGGCACGTGGAGACAACGACTCCATCACTTCATCAATGTTTTCTAAGTCGACATTGATGAATTTTTTATCTTTTAATTTGGTTTTTTCTAACTCAGAAGCAGCAGAAAAGTCACCTAAAACACCGACAACAAAAGGTAACTCTTTAATTTCTTTACCATCACCGACTTCAACATCATAAGTCAGTTGAACACGTGGTGGTCGGATTCGCTGTAATTTCTTCTGTACACTTTCACGTTTTGACATTTTTGTTATCCATTAATTTGGGCAATAAATTATGTTGGGAAGTTCGGTCTTGGTGCTGATGACGTAGACTTCGGTTTCGCTGGCGTCGCAGTAGGCTTTGTCGCTGGTTTTGCAGCAGGCGTTGAGCGTGTTGGTGTAGCACGGTTCTTCTGAGGGCGACTTACCTTCTGTGGACGAGCACGCTCTACAACTGGGGCACTTTCCTGATTTTTTTCAACCAAAACTGCTGCTGGCATTGCTTGTCTAACTGCGTCAGTAAAACTTTTCGCAACAGGATAGGTTTTATCCTCAGTCAAATATCTCATTTCACGTGTGCGCATTTTATTCAATGCGTCAGAAGCTAAGCCAATTCCTGCAAGGAATTTGACATCCGTTAATTCATTGCTTTGGATGTTTTGCGTTTCTAAATAATTGACAATTTGGATGGCTTTATCATTTTTTCCAATTTGCTGAAACTTCTCTGCCGCTGAGACCAACAGTTTGTTTTTATTGTCTTTATTTTTCTTATCACACAATTGTGAATAGACCGCCAACAACTCAGGATTGGTTTCTCCCTCGACCATTGGGTAATCTTTTATACAGGATCTTTTTAGTTTGATTTCATCATCCGCGTAGACAAATGTAGTCGCCAATGATGCGCCAAGAACTAAAATATATGGAATAAAATTCTTCAAAATCCAACCTCAATATTTACTTGATTCAGTTATTCAATAGATTTACTTTTGATGTTTTATAAATATGTATAATTAAGCAATTTCGTTAAAGACTTAAAAATAAGACTAAAAAAACGTACCCTCGTCAAGTTAAATTTCGTATCAATATTTTAACCGTTTGATAAAAATGACTTTTTTAATTGGTTGCATAATATACATAATATCCTGTCTTCACAAAAGTTTTTTTTTATGTAAAATATTTCCAGTGATTTTTAAAAAATTATTAAATATTTGATTTCAATATACTAATTTTAATGCCAAATTTATAGGCTAGAAAATTTAGAATTTATTTGCCTAGAAATAAAGTTTTTTGAGAGAGACAGAAAATGACAGATCTAAAAGTTTTGATTAAAAAGTTATCAGCATCTTCACGTACATCTTTAGAACAATCCGCCAACTTATGTGTAAACCATCAAAATTTTGAAATCGAAATCGAACATTTTTTTGTCAAATTATTAGAACAACAATCCAATGATCTTGAACTTCTACTTAATAAATACAAAATTTCAAAAGATGCACTTTTAACGGATTTATTAGAGTGTATTTCTCAACTTCCTAAAGGAAATACCCGTACACCTATTTTTTCCAAATCAATTGTTAGACTTCTTGAACAAGCTTGGTTACTTGCTTCGGCTGAACCAGACCCAGTGATCCGAAGCGGTCATTTATTAATTGCACTTTTAACAGCATCTGATCTTTACCAAATTGCTATTCGAGCATCGAGCTTATTTGATCTGTTTCCAATCGATACGATGAAGCATAAATTTTTGGAAATTTGTGTAAACAGCGCCGAAAATATTCCAACAAATTCTCAAGAACAAGAAGCTGAACTTAAGAATCAGCCAACAGACAATTCCGCTTCGAGCAAAAAGACACCTGCATTAGATCAGTTCACCATTAATTTGACTGAAAAAGCCCAAAAAGGTGGGATTGATCCAGTCATTGGTCGTGAATATGAAATCCGTTTAATGCTTGATATCTTGATGCGTCGTCGTCAAAACAACCCTATTTTAACGGGTGAACCTGGTGTGGGAAAAACGGCTGTTGTAGAAGGTCTGGCATTAAAAATTTCACAGAACCAAGTGCCCGATGCGTTAAAAAATGTCCAATTACACTCTTTGGATATGGGCCTGTTACAAGCGGGTGCAAGTGTTAAAGGTGAGTTTGAAAACCGCTTAAAACAAGTGATTCAAGAAGTACAACAGTCTTCTCATCCAATTATTTTGTTTATTGATGAAGCTCACACCATGATTGGTGCGGGCGGCCAAGCTGGGCAAAATGATGCTGCGAACTTATTAAAACCTGCACTTGCGCGCGGTGAATTACGCACAATTGCAGCAACAACTTGGGCTGAATACAAACAATATTTTGAAAAAGATGCTGCTTTAAGTCGTCGTTTCCAAGTGGTCAAAGTAGAAGAACCGACTGAAGAAGTCGCGATCGATATGCTACGTGCCATGATTCCAGTGATGGCCAATCACTTTAATTTACGCATTGATGATGAAGCGATTATCACCGCTGTTCATTCTTCACATCGTTATATTAGTGGCCGCCAACTCCCAGATAAAGCCATTAGTGTGCTTGACACCGCTGCGGCTCGTGTTGCGCTAACCCAAAATGCTCAACCGGTCAAACTCGATCAACTTAAAGCACAACAACATAATTTAAATCTTGAATTCAATATTATTGAAAATGAACACCGTCACCAGCCAATTCATGAAGAACGTTTAGCTCAATTAACATCATCATTGGAATTGCTTGATCAAGAAATTCAGCAAACAGAACAACAATGGCAAGCTGAATTGGCACTGATTCAAAAAATCCAAACATTAGAAACTGCTGAACAGGCTGATTCCAACAAAGATGAGATTCTCAGTACACGTACGCAGCTATCTGAGCTACAAGGTCAGCAACCACTGGTCTTTGAACGTGTAAATGCCCAAATTATTAATGAAATTATTTCAGACTGGACGGGTATTCCTGTTGGTAAAATGGTCAATGATGAAATTAAGCAAATTCTCAGTCTGGAAGAAAAACTTGAAAAACGTGTGATGGGACAAGATTATGCCCTACATCAGTTGGTTCAAGGTATTAAAACATCAAAAGCACGTTTAGAAGACCCAAATAAACCACAGGGTGTTTTCATGCTTGTCGGTCCAAGTGGTGTGGGTAAAACAGAAACTGCCTTAGCACTTGCCAATGAACTTTATGGTGGTGAGTCACATTTAATCACCATCAATATGTCTGAATACCAAGAGGCGCATACGGTTTCTTCGCTTAAAGGTGCGCCTCCAGGATATGTCGGGTATGGTCAAGGCGGTGTTTTGACTGAAGCCGTTCGACGTAATCCGTATAGCGTTGTGTTATTAGACGAGATTGAAAAAGCACACAGCGATGTCCAAGAACTGTTCTACCAAGTTTTTGACAAAGGTACGCTCGAAGATGGTGAAGGTCGTGTGATTGATTTTAAAAACACCACGATATTACTGACGTCAAACACGGGCTCAAATGCCATCATGCAGGCATGCTTAAATCAACCTGTCGAAGAATGGCCAAGTGCTGAAGAGCTGACTGAACAACTCAAACCAAGCTTATACAAACAATTTAAGCCAGCATTCTTAGGCCGTATGCGAATTGTCCCTTACTTCCCATTACATGATGATCTATTAGTCAGAATTATTGAGCATAAACTAGGAAAAATTACAGCACGACTCGAAAAGCAGTATGAAACCAAAGTGACATATAGCGATGATTTAATCGAATTAATTCTAAGTCGTTGTACTGAAGTTGATAGTGGCGCACGTAATGTTGATAACATTTTAAATGCCTCAGTGTTACCTGCTTTGGCCACTGAAATATTGGTGGCTTTGGCTGAACAAAAAATACCAAAAGTCATTCATATTGATACTAAAGATGATGAAATCATTTACCTATTAGATCCACAAGCGAAGCCAGCAAAGAAAAAGTCGAGCAAAAAGTCAAAAGTTGTGGAAGCTTAAATATATACGAGTATAGAAAATGGATATAAATTTAGACGTCTTATTAGAGCCTATTTCTGATGCTCATCCGTGTGGAGAAGATTTATCTTTTTCCAATGAGTTTCACGAAATCAAAAAAGCACGTACCCATGATGATCCTTTATTAGACCAAGGTGATTGGATTTCTGAGCCAAAGCAAGCCGACTGGTCATTTGTTGCAGAAAAATCAATCCAATTACTCACGCAAAAAACCAAAGATATTCGTTTATTAACCTGGCTTACAGAAGCTTGGACAAACCTCTATGGCTTTGAAGGCTTAATTAAAGGACTGGAACTGAGTCACCGTGTTTTAGAACAGTTCTGGTTAAAGATTCATCCTGAAATTGAAGATGACGACTTAGATCAACGCTTAGGCTTACTGCAAGGTTTTACCACCCAATTACCGAGCTTGGTAAAGAATGTTCCGCTCATCAACATTCAACCGTTTTATTCACTTGCCCAATACGAAAAATTCTTACATCTACAGAATAATCGTCGTAAGCAAGCCGAAGATTCTGACAGTGTAGAAGCGTCCTTAGAATTAGATCAATTCAATCAGGCGCTATTCAACACCTCACGGACTTTTCAGTATCAAAATTATCAGCAATTTCAAGAAATTTTGCAGCATTGGAATATTATCAAACAAACATTAGATGCATTAATGGAGCTGGAAGCACCAAGTTTTGCGAGTATCGATTCACAGTTTGAAAATATTCAAATGAACCTGAAAAAAATCTATAAAGCAGACTCATTTGGAAACAACACCAATACAGCTGCAGTTGAAGATACCCCAGCTCAAATGACAATGCCAGTAACAGAAACAACGCATTCAGCTCCAATTCCACAAGCGCAAACATTTCAACCTCAACCACAAAGCCATTTACAAAACCGTGAACAGGCAATGCGGGTTTTACAAGAGATTGCCGATTACTTTCAAACCAATGAGCCGCATAGTCCTGTGAGTTATATGCTGCAAAAAACAATTAAATGGAGCCAAATGCCTTTACATGAATGGTTAACTCAAGTCATTAAAAATGATAATCCCCTTGATTCTATTCAAGAATTATTGGGCGTAAACCAAAATAATGAATCTTCTGAATGGTAATCATCTATGTTTAAAGCAGAAAAAGTTCTTTGGGGTGAAGGTTTATTTTTAAGACCACAACACTTCCAATTACAAGATACGTATCAAGAACAACGACTTAACCACACCATTCGTTCAACGATTCCTTATCCTTATGGAATTAAAAATCTTCGATTTGACGAAACACAACTGGGCACACATGTGCTTGCTTTAGAGCAAATCGATATGATTTGGCAGGATGGTGAAATTTACCAAGCGCCGGCCAAAGATCTGTTACCACAACCAATTTTATTGGATGAACTGAACTTGCGTGGGGAAATGTTAATCTACTTAGCATTGCCTATTTTACAACCGAATAAAAAGAACATCTCTGATGAACAGGATAAACAACCTGCTCGCTACCATTCATATTTGAATGAAACTCACGATCTTTTTACTGATGCATCCCCTGCTGAAATTACATTTCTTCGACGCCGAACTGAATTTAAACTTTTTGATGTTCAAGCAGATCCAAATCAAGATTTAGATGGTTTTTTATATCTTGCTATCGGAAAAATTCGACGTCATAGTTCAGGGAATTTTGAGATTGATTCAAAATATATTCCACCAATTTTACATATTCAGTCAAATGAAACCTTATTGGCAAATTTGAAGCGAACATTGAACGTTGTTCGTGCCAAAATTAAAATGATTCAAACCAATAATCGTGAAAATGAACAAAAGCTCATTGAATTTAGATCGGGTGATATTGTTTCATTCTGGTTGGTCAATGCACTAAATACTGCTCATGCGACCTTGAATCATCTGTTACAAAATCCGCAGATTCACCCTGAAAAACTATTTTTTGAACTTCTGCGTTTAACGGGTTCATTGCTGACATTCTCTACCGCATATGAAGTTGAACATTTGCCACAATATCAACATCATAACTTGCAAGATAGCTTTAGTCAGCTTGATAAAATTTTACGCGAATTGCTCGATACGATTATTTCAAGTCGTTATATCAGTATTGCGCTAAAAGAAATTCGCCCATCTTATTGGGTCGGAAGCTTAGAAACAGATAAAATCACCAAAGAATCAAGACTTTATATCGCTGTTTCTAGTAGCATGATGCAAACCCATGAACTGATTCAAATTGTCCCACTGCGTTTCAAAGTCGGGAATACTGTCGATGTTGAACAACGTGTTGTTGCGGCACTTCCTGCAATCCCAATTCATCATTTAGTCCAAATTCCAACTGCTATCCCGGTGCGTTCTGGTGTGAATTATTTTGAAATTGAACCACATCATGAAATGTATCAACGTATGCTTGATTCTGAAACCATCTGTATTTATGTCCCTGCAGGTTTCCCAGATATCAGTATTGAATTAATTGCAGTGATGAATGGTTAAGCGAGGAGTATGTCATGAGCCAGAATAATATTGCCCCCTCACTGTTTGATGATGGACAAATCGGTGGAGGTTCTTTACCGCAACAATCCAAAATCACACAAGCAACCAATTTAGTCGACCTTCTACATGACGGATTTTATATTGTTTTCTTATTGAAGAATCAGTATGTGCCAGAAAATGCAAACGGCTTTAAAGACAAAATTTTAGACTTGTTAAATCGTTTTGAACATCAAGCAAAAAAACTGCAGTTTTCTCCTGAAGATATCCATGATGCAAAATATGCATATTGTGCCCTAATTGATGAAACCATTGTTACTCAACAAGATCCATCATTCTTTAACCTGCAAAATCATTGGTTAATCAGTCCACTTCAATTAACTTTATTTGGTTCACAACTTGCAGGTTATCGATTCTTTGAGTTTCTCGAACTGATTCGTGCTCGTGGTAAAGAAAGATTGGCTTCACTCGAAGTTTTTCACTATTGCTTATTGCTTGGTTTCCAAGGTAAGTATCGTATTGAATCGATTGAAAGTTTAAATCATCTTGTGGCACGAGTCGGTGATGAAATCGATTATTTAAAAGGCAAAAAGACTGCCTTTTCTCCTTTTGCGGCTTTACCAGATCAAATCAAAAATATTATTCATAAAGAATTACCCTTTGTTTGGATTTTAATTTTCCTGTTGTTATTTGCTGTACTGGCTTTCGCTGGCCTAAAATTCATGTTGAATAAGACGGAAAATGCTTCTATTGCGAAATTTAATAATGTGATTTCTGCACCTGCTGAACAAGCACATATCACTATTCAATTGCCTTGACAGGTTGAATTATGACACAAGAAAAACAAACATCTATTCGTATATTACAAAGTAAACCCGCTAAAAAAACATTGGGGAAATCATTTGTTTTTCTACTTGGTTTAATTGCTGGGATGGTTATTTCTGCTATTTTCTTTTTTGTTTTTATCAATATGAACCCAACAGAAAGTGCCAGTACCAATACAGATTCGGTTGCAACACAAGAACCTGAGCTACGTGACGTGCATGCTGAAGAAGCAGCAACCAATCATCATGATGAAAATGCTGGTGCATATAAGCAGCATATCAATGAAAAAGATTTCAATCAGATTTTTAAACATGAAAATAAGGTTGCTGCTCAGAAAAACCCAAATCCGAATGCCTCACCGTTTGAACAAATGCTAAAACCGGAGGCGAAACCAGCAGTGCCACCGCCAGCTGCAACCAGACCACAAGCTGCAATAACCGCAAAACCAGTACCAAAAGCTAAAGTAGAAGCAAAGCCAGAAGTTGCTGCTAAACCTACTGAAAAAGAAGCCGCACCTAAAAAAGAGGAAGCGCAAGAAGCTTCCCCTGAAGGTACAGTGAAAATGACGATAGACCGTAAAGTCATAGAAAACAAACCATGATTTTGTTTGTTGTCATTTGCTTTATCTTTTTGGTGCTTGGTCTAACTTTTCTGATGTCTTATGAAATTAGACATAAAACCTTAGACTACCTTAAAGCACTTTTACCGCAAGGTAAGAGAAAGCTGGCTTCTGCAAAGCACTTTGCAGAACAAATGAATCAAGCAGCCTCAGCCAATCAGACCCAAACCCATTGGCATTTACAGCAATGGTGGATTTTGATTGCGGGTTTCTTTTTACTTTCCAGCATTCTTGTTTTTGCATTTACACGACCAATTGATCCGACAAAGGTTGAAGCAGAATATTTAAGAAAAACTGACCCACAAATTTATGCACTATTAAATGGTGAAGTTTTAACCCCTCCTCCTGCAGTGGATGAAAGCTTAATTGATGCTGCGATTGTTCAAGCACAAATATTAGAAAGAGACAACCCTGTTCCAAATCATCAATTCCCGAGTGTAAATCCATCAGCTATTGATAATGAAGGGGTTGGAGATCAACGTAGCAGCTTCGATACAGCAATGGTTGACCGTAAATGGGACAAAATGCATCCAAGTTATAAGCAGCGTTTACTGATGGTCTTTAAAATCATGAAAGAGCGCCATGGTTATGAAATGGTGCTTTTAGAAGGTTATCGTAGTCCAGAGCGTCAAACTCGTTTATCTGGCAATACAGCCACGACTTTAGCCAAAGCCTATCAAAGTTATCATCAATTTGGTTTAGCAGCCGATGTTGCCTTTAAACGAGATGGTAAAGTTGTTATTTCTGAACGAGATCCTTGGGCATGGAAAGGTTATCAATTGTATGGGGTTGTTGCTGAATCTGTAGGTTTAACATGGGGTGGACGTTGGACACGCATTCACGACTATGGTCATACTGAGTTCCGTATGCCAGGACTGCGTAAAAACCGTGAATCTGCTGAACGCTTGATTGCTGAAGCACAAGGCAAAGGACTTATGGCAAATAATATTGATGTAAATTAATAGCCATGTTGTCTGTGTAGGAAAATGCTTACAGCAATCACAGCGATTGTCATCTATACGATCAAAGCACAGTCTTATATTCTATAGTTATAGGGAACAGGAAGTTTCCCAGACATAAAACAACAATAAAGCGTCTGAGCATCAGGAACGTGAGATTCGACAGGAGTCAGATCTAACACACCAATACGAAGAAAACCCCATCAGGATGATGGGGTTTTCTTTTTATATCTATAGAATATCTGATTCACATCATATTGTTTGAGAATCTATAAACCCTTTAAATACGTAATAATCTGTTGATTTTCAGCCATTTCTGCGAGCTCTAATGCGGTAAATTGGCTTTTATAGTCTTTGTTTGCGCCTTTAGAAATCAATAATTTAACGATATCTAAATGATCATTTTCCGCCGCAGCTTGTAGCGCACTATAGCCTTCATCATCAGTTTGATTGACATCAACACCTTGTGATAATAGTTGTTCGACCTGTTCAAACTCTCCTAAAGATGCAGCATATACCAGTTCAGGAAGATGTAATTCTTCATCATTATTAGGAAGCGGTGAGAATGAGTTAAGTTTCATAAGAAATACCAAATTTTTGTTCAATTATTATTTAGCTAAAAATTTTAAAGGTCAACAGTTCATTATTCAATGAATTCAGTGATCAATTAGCTTAATATAACTAGATCTATTTCATTTCGCTAATAAACACCGCGCATAAAAAAACACCCCAATCTCGTTAAAGATCGGGGTGTTTTAGATTTAAAAGCTGGCGATGACTTACTCTCACATGGGTAACCCCACACTACCATCAGCGCTAAGAGGTTTCACTTCTGAGTTCGGGAAGGGATCAGGTGGTTCACTCTTGCTATTGTCGCCAGCAAACTGTTATGGACTTGTTCGGGTCTTATTTAAATGCCTTACTTCGTACCAAATGAGTTTAACAGAACATTTGAGTTGATTTTAACATAAAGCATAGCTTAATGTCTTGCGCTCGGACAAACATAATTAATGTTTGTTTATTCCTCGCTCATGTAACTAGCTTTATAACTAAATCAAGTATGTTTGATCTTTTATGAATCAAATGATGCTTCATATACAACTGCTTGGGTGTTGTATAGTCAAGCCTCACGAGCAATTAGTATTGGTCAGCTTCATGCGTCACCGCACTTCCACATCCAACCTATCAACGTCGTAGTCTTCAACGGCTCTTTAGAGGACATAAAGTCCTAGGGAAATCTTATCTTGAGGTAGGCTTCCCGCTTAGATGCTTTCAGCGGTTATCCCTTCCGAACATAGCTACCCGGCGATGCGACTGGCGTCACAACCGGTACACCAGAGGTTCGTCCACTCTGGTCCTCTCGTACTAGGAGCAGATCCTCTCAAATTTCCAACGCCCACGGTAGATAGGGACCGAACTGTCTCACGACGTTCTAAACCCAGCTCGCGTACCTCTTTAAATGGCGAACAGCCATACCCTTGGGACCTGCTTCAGCCCCAGGATGAGATGAGCCGACATCGAGGTGCCAAACACCGCCGTCGATATGAACTCTTGGGCGGTATCAGCCTGTTATCCCCAGAGTACCTTTTATCCGTTGAGCGATGGCCCTTCCATACAGAACCACCGGATCACTAAGACCTACTTTCGTACCTGCTCGACTTGTGGGTCTCGCAGTTAAGCGCGCTTTTGCCTTTATACTCTACGCGTGATTTCCGACCACGCTGAGCGCACCTTCGTACTCCTCCGTTACTCTTTAGGAGGAGACCGCCCCAGTCAAACTACCCACCAGACATGGTCCTCGTCCCGGATAACGGGACAGAGTTAGAACCTCAATATTACCAGGGTGGTATTTCAAGGATGGCTCCATAGCAACTGGCGTCACTACTTCAAAGCCTCCCACCTATCCTACACAAGTAAGATCAAAGTTCAATGTCAAGCTGCAGTAAAGGTTCACGGGGTCTTTCCGTCTAGCCGCGGGTACACCGCATCTTCACGGCGATTTCGATTTCACTGAGTCTCTGCTGGAGACAGCGCCCCCATCATTATGCCATTCGTGCAGGTCGGAACTTACCCGACAAGGAATTTCGCTACCTTAGGACCGTTATAGTTACGGCCGCCGTTTACTGGGGCTTCGATCAAGAGCTTCGCTTACGCTAACCCCATCAATTAACCTTCCAGCACCGGGCAGGCATCACACCCTATACGTCCACTTTCGTGTTTGCAGAGTGCTATGTTTTTAATAAACAGTTGCAGGGGCCTGGTTTCTGTGGCTGCCAATAGCTCAAGGAGCAAGTCCTATCACCGTCAGCAGCGTACCTTCTCCCGAAGTTACGGTACCATTTTGCCTAGTTCCTTCAGCAGAGTTCTCTCAAGCGCTTTGGTCTACTCGACCTGACCACCTGTGTCGGTTTAGGGTACGATTCCTGTGTAACTGAAGCTTAGAGACTTTTCCTGGAAGCATAGTATCAGCCACTTCGCTAGTAAACTAGCTTGCTATCAGCTCTCAGCATAGAGCACCCCGGATTTGCCTAAGATGCATGCCTACTGCCTTCCACCTGGACAACCAACGCCAGGCTGACTTAACTTTCTCCGTCCTCTCATCGCATTACACAGAAGTATTGGAATATTAACCAATTTCCCATCGACTACGCCTCTCGGCCTCGCCTTAGGGGTCGACTCACCCAGCCCCGATTAACGTTGGACTGGAACCCTTGGTCTTTCAGCGTGCGGGTTTTTCACTCGTATTGTCGTTACTCACGTCAGCATTCGCACTTCTGATACCTCCAGCATACTTCTCAATACACCTTCATCGGCTTACAGAACGCTCCCCTACCACGTATACATAGTATACATCCGCAGCTTCGGCATATAGTTTTAGCCCCGTTACATCTTCCGCGCAGGCCGACTCGACTAGTGAGCTATTACGCTTTCTTTAAAGGGTGGCTGCTTCTAAGCCAACCTCCTAGCTGTCTATGCCTTCCCACATCGTTTCCCACTTAACTATAATTTGGGGGCCTTAGCTGGCGGTCTGGATTGTTTTCCTCTTGACTACGGACGTTAGCACCCGCAGTCTGTCTCCCGGATAGTACTCATAGGTATTCGGAGTTTGCATCGGTTTGGTAAGTCGGGATGACCCCCTAGCCGAAACAGTGCTCTACCCCCTATGGTATTCGTCCGAGGCGCTACCTAAATAGCTTTCGGGGAGAACCAGCTATCACCGAGTTTGATTAGCCTTTCACCCCTATCCACAAGTCATCCCCTGGCTTTTCAACGACAGTGGGTTCGGTCCTCCAGTTAGTGTTACCCAACCTTCAACCTGCTCATGGATAGATCACCCGGTTTCGGGTCTATACCCAGCAACTAAACGCCCTATTAAGACTCGATTTCTCTACGGCTCCCCTATACGGTTAACCTTGCTACTGAATATAAGTCGCTGACCCATTATACAAAAGGTACGCAGTCACCAAACAAGTTGGCTCCCACTGCTTGTATGCATGCGGTTTCAGGATCTATTTCACTCCCCTCACAGGGGTTCTTTTCGCCTTTCCCTCACGGTACTGGTTCACTATCGGTCAGTCAGGAGTATTTAGCCTTGGAGGATGGTCCCCCCATATTCAGACAAGGTTTCACGTGCCTCGCCCTACTCGTCATCATTATATGTGCCCTTTCGTGTACGGGACTATCACCCTCTACGGTAGCACTTCCCAGAGCTTTCCGCTAAAACACATATAACTTAATGGGCTGATCCCCGTTCGCTCGCCGCTACTGAGGGAATCTCAATTGATTTCTTTTCCTAAGGGTACTGAGATGTTTCACTTCCCCTCGTTCGCCTCGCATGACTATGTATTCATCATGCGATACCTACCTTATGGTAAGTGGGTTTCCCCATTCAGAAATCTCCGGATCACAGGATATTTGCCGCCTCCCCGAAGCTTATCGCAGGCTATTACGTCTTTCATCGCCTCTGACTGCCAAGGCATCCACCACATGCACTTAATTACTTGACTATACAACCCCAAACAGTCGTTAATCCCTACAAGGAGGATCAACAATGTGAACTTAATCACTTCTATTTGTTGCCTGTGAACTTAATCACTATACAGCTTCAATTTAATTCATATACCAAAACGCTTGATTCAGTTTTATCGCTAGTGCTCATTTCATTCAACATTAACAATTACTTGCTAATATCAACTAAAACGAGTTTAAACAATTATTTCAACTCAAATATATTCTGTTAATGATTCACTACCGCCTCGTCAGCGAGTAGTTAACTGTGATAAATCACAGAACTTAATAAGCTATCTGCTTACTAAGTTCTGTAATCACTTAGTCTTTAATTAGTGGTGGAGACTAACGGAGTCGAACCGTTGACCTCCTGCGTGCAAAGCAGGCGCTCTACCAACTAAGCTAAGTCCCCAGCTTAAGATCTTAATATATCTGCTCTTCTGTGTTCAGTAGACTTGGTGGGTCTGACAAGACTTGAACTTGTGACCCCACGCTTATCAAGCGTGTGCTCTAACCAACTGAGCTACAGACCCTCAGATACATCAATGAAGAACAACTTGTTGTGGATTCTTACCAATCGTCAATCTTTCGTTAAGGAGGTGATCCAGCCGCAGGTTCCCCTACGGCTACCTTGTTACGACTTCACCCCAGTCATCGGCCACACCGTGGTAAGCGTCCTCCTTACGGTTAGACTACCTACTTCTGGTGCAACAAACTCCCATGGTGTGACGGGCGGTGTGTACAAGGCCCGGGAACGTATTCACCGCGGCATTCTGATCCGCGATTACTAGCGATTCCGACTTCATGGAGTCGAGTTGCAGACTCCAATCCGGACTACGATCGGCTTTTTGAGATTAGCATCCTATCGCTAGGTAGCAACCCTTTGTACCGACCATTGTAGCACGTGTGTAGCCCTGGTCGTAAGGGCCATGATGACTTGACGTCGTCCCCGCCTTCCTCCAGTTTGTCACTGGCAGTATCCTTAAAGTTCCCACCCGAAGTGCTGGCAAATAAGGAAAAGGGTTGCGCTCGTTGCGGGACTTAACCCAACATCTCACGACACGAGCTGACGACAGCCATGCAGCACCTGTATGTAAGTTCCCGAAGGCACCAATCCATCTCTGGAAAGTTCTTACTATGTCAAGACCAGGTAAGGTTCTTCGCGTTGCATCGAATTAAACCACATGCTCCACCGCTTGTGCGGGCCCCCGTCAATTCATTTGAGTTTTAGTCTTGCGACCGTACTCCCCAGGCGGTCTACTTATCGCGTTAGCTGCGCCACTAAAGCCTCAAAGGCCCCAACGGCTAGTAGACATCGTTTACGGCATGGACTACCAGGGTATCTAATCCTGTTTGCTCCCCATGCTTTCGTACCTCAGCGTCAGTATTAGGCCAGATGGCTGCCTTCGCCATCGGTATTCCTCCAGATCTCTACGCATTTCACCGCTACACCTGGAATTCTACCATCCTCTCCCATACTCTAGCTTCCCAGTATCGAATGCAATTCCCAAGTTAAGCTCGGGGATTTCACATCCGACTTAAAAAGCCGCCTACGCACGCTTTACGCCCAGTAAATCCGATTAACGCTCGCACCCTCTGTATTACCGCGGCTGCTGGCACAGAGTTAGCCGGTGCTTATTCTGCGAGTAACGTCCACTCATCTTGGGTATTAACCAAGAGAGCCTCCTCCTCGCTTAAAGTGCTTTACAACCATAAGGCCTTCTTCACACACGCGGCATGGCTGGATCAGGGTTCCCCCCATTGTCCAATATTCCCCACTGCTGCCTCCCGTAGGAGTCTGGGCCGTGTCTCAGTCCCAGTGTGGCGGATCATCCTCTCAGACCCGCTACAGATCGTCGCCTTGGTAGGCCTTTACCCCACCAACTAGCTAATCCGACTTAGGCTCATCTATTAACGCAAGGTCACAAGTGATCCCCTGCTTTCCCCCGTAGGGCGTATGCGGTATTAGCATCCCTTTCGAGATGTTGTCCCCCATTAATAGGCAGATTCCTAAGTATTACTCACCCGTCCGCCGCTAGGTCAATTACCGAAGCAATCTCCCCCGCTCGACTTGCATGTGTTAAGCCTGCCGCCAGCGTTCAATCTGAGCCATGATCAAACTCTTCAGTTAAAAATCATTAGTGACTTAAGGTCACAATTCTGGCTCATCAATGTACTGACAAATTCTCTCAAATAAACTTCGAGTAATTTAAACCAATCAATCAATGATAATATTTCGATCAATCAATCAGTAAAAATCCACACAAGTTGTTCTTCATATTCTCTTAATGATCTTCTCAATGCTTCGTCAGCATCAAGCTAGGTCGGCTATACTACTCTCTATCTCTAAAAAGTCAATCAATAATGTTAATTATTTTTTCTAACAAACCCAACCCTAACCTCATCTTAAAATCTCAATTCGAAATCTTAACAACTTAATCAAGTGCCTGATTTATCAGAAGTTTTATTTAACATCACCGCCGATGGATGTGCATTCTACAGCATTC
>NZ_KB849285.1:0-81786 GCF_000368145.1 Acinetobacter guillouiae CIP 63.46
GCCACTGGTATTGATGGTCTTCACCCCAACAAAAACGGCAATTTACTAATTTGTGTTTTACCAGTTCACGCGGATCAGCTGTAGCAACTGCCCAAAGACGAGATAAAACATCGACCTGCTCAATATGTAATTCTTTTGCACGTTCACCTTTGAGGAAGTTGATGCGATCCTGCATATCAGGATTGCTCCACGCCCTCCAAGAAGTGCTCTTATCCGCATACCCTGCCAATTCACCAGCTTTGGCAATGTTCAAGCATTTTAAGTATTCTTGTGCTAACCGTTCGCGACGATCATCTTCTAGTGGCTCACTCCCTGCTGGAAGTTCGATTTCATCTGTCATCTTGCCTCCTGTTCACTTTCCTCATACATAGCAAATAAATCTTGGGCAATACGCTGTATCGAATATGCTTCAAACTCCACACTCGGCTTTTTTTCACCCATAAGCATTTTTATTCGCTGCCAAATATGAACCGCTTCATGTAATAAAAGCCCATGAACTTCAATCAGTGTTCTTTCGCTGCAATCGCCCAATTGAACAATGCAATGCTTACCTTTTTCGTAATAATCAACCTGAGCACCAGCACCCAAATGCATGAATTCTTGTGTATCATTTACATCATCAAAAAGTATATCGAACTGGTCTTGATTGCGAACAAGTGTGTATTTCGAATGCTCAAAGGGTGAAATATACCATTCTGGAACATAGTTATTATTCACTTACTTAACCCCAACTCTAAATTACGAATGAAGTCATTAATCTGCTTCACTCTCAACTCACACTGATTCTTAAACGCCCACGTTGAATTGAGATGATTAAGTGAGAGTAAGCGTGCTTTATCTTCTTCGAGTAGCTTGAGGTTCTTTTGTGCTTCGGTTCTGTCCATCACAACCGACCTTGACGTTTATACTTACGTCTTTTGGCTTGACTGATCTTATTGGGTTTTGATTTGCCTTTTACTGGTTCTCGCCATTTGATTGAATCCCAATCACTGGCATGTCTTTTAACAGGCTCGGCAAACGCTGCGCTCATACCCAATGCTACTAATACAATTCGACCTAAGCGCATGGCTTTCTCCAAGACAAAATAAAACCCCTTTCGGGGCAAAGGAAACGTAGCGAAAGGTTATGAATTATTTATTTAATTCAGCCTGATAAAGCTTTTCTTTTAGAAGATAACCTTCCAGTTGCCAAATCTTGTTACGTGCATTTTCATACGCAATCTTTTGACCGATAATCTTGTCGAAATTTTCAGGGCTTGCACAAGCTGACTCACCTGTGACTGTAAAACCATTTTCCAAAGTTAAAATGCAAATGGTTAAACACGGGGTGCTTTTATCACTTTCCCAATCACCAATAGCATAAGCAGGCTCAACATCACCAGTTAAGTAACGAATTGCTCTGACTTTTGAATCAATAAGATCAGGCGTTAATCGTGGTGCATTCAGACCTTTGTCTTGAATTTCTTGTTCAATTTGCTTTTCGTTTGGCATCTTCACTTTCCTCTAGGCATTAAAAAACCCCTCGGAAGGGGTTTTGGTTTTTACTAATTTATACCGTTGGCTTTCCTGGATCTGGAGTTGCAGGAACTTTTCTTAAAACCAATATTACAAGTATTGCAGCTAAGGTTGAAAATGCAACTGTTGCAACCCAAGGATAGCCCATATATAGCGCATATATTGCAATACCTAAGATTCCCAAACCCATAACAACCCCAGATATCAACCCAAGTAAGAACAGCGTTGAGTTGTTCTTTTGGTTTTCAATATTTGCGGTGTTAATCCTATTATTTTCAAACATTTGATGGCGAGTAACTTCATGACTCATGGTTTGTTCATTCTCAACAATTTCCATAAGTCTGCTAGCTAAGCCGGGTTGAATCTCTTCAAATGCTTTAACTAATTCTGGTGGGGGATATGGAGAGTAGCTTTCAGCTTCTTCTACAGCAACAGAAACATCATTTCCCGTCTTAGTAGCAACTCCACGCTTGGTTTTATTATGTTGAGACATATAATACGATTGATTTGGGTTAGTTTAATTCTGGTTGTTTATTAAGTAAATCACACTTGATTTTCCGAGTACCCGTTGTCATCCTTTTACCAACTGTTTCCCAGTGCTTAGCTGAATTTCCAGCAGGTCTTTGTTCTTCAATTTCAGCAGGCTTTACGGCTTGTACTGGAACTCTAGGTGCCAATACGAAAGCTGCTATCATGCCTTCAGTAAAGTACTTCATACCCTTGTTCATTTGCTTGCCCTTCTTTAATTGATTGTCGTTAAAATTCAAAAAGAACTTTTAATGACAAAAATACCCTCTTATCATTGGATAACAGGGTTTATGTAAGCAATCTTATTTGATGGTGACAACACTGTCAATATGAAATCATTTCTAAATGTCAAGACTTGTAATCAAACAAGTGCGTTAAATGCTGTCGCGCAGCGTCATCTATTAGTTGTTTTTTGGCTTTTATAAGTGTAACACATCTAAACCTGCACCACCTTCCCACACTTCCGACACTCTCTCACTGTAAAGAAATCTGAATATTCCCAAATGTGGCGACAAAAGATTTGTTTGATTCGGAGCATGTTGTTCTCCTTGGAATTAAAAAGGACGTGGTGATCTGCCACATCCTTGCCTTAGATTACGATATTGATCAGCTCGGCAACTGATCTACCGCTACTCAACACGACAAACATCTCAAAGTTAGCTATTGATCTGTTCTGTGTCTTTCAATTCCATTGGTCGGGGAGTCACCCACAATTTAAGGCTCTGAGGCTAACTCAATGTGTGACGAAATCACATTGGATATATTGGTTGCCTTTTTGCAGACAACAAAAAAGCCCACATTTCTGTGAGCTTCATATCTAGTGGATTACCATAACTTCGCCCACTATAACAGAAATATGCCATATTGCGGTCGACCAGTCAATATCTATCCAATCTTCATGCGGTTATCACGAGAATGAATGGCAAACTTCGCACAGCTGATCATTGTGTGAGTCATTTGTTTAGATTGATTAGTAATCTCAGCCACAGCACTTAGACTTCGATTCTCCACCTTGTGCTTAACCAAACACATCACCGCATACTTAACTTGATAATCTACTGAATCACTTTTAAAAATACTTCTCAGCAATGCCTGTACCTGCTCTGCCTCAAAGTCACTAATTTCACAACGGATATAACACCTCGAGTTACGTGGCGTTTTATCCGCTTCACGAATCAACCAATAGATCTGATTAACATGCAACCCATCAGGCAATTCACCGCCTTTCAAACGAGCGGTTTCACACCAAGCGCCAAATTGCTCAAGCCATCCATCAATTGTGTATTTAGACCAGTCCATAATTCTCACCGCTGCGTTCATAATTGCCCCTTAAACTTCTGCCTGCTCAATCTTGTTACGAACCTTTTCTCGATTCGCTTCACCACTTGCAATCTGCTTGTAAATACCCTTGAACTGCCATGCCACATAAATAATAAGAATTGGTGAAAATATGATTCTCAACAAAATTAAAAAGAACTTTATTGATGCTTCTAAATAATCCAGTGCGTCATACCATTGATCCTTGAACCAACCTTTTAAAAACTGCTTCTGCCAGCGATAGGCAAGATTGATTGCATCTCTATCCATCAAACCATCCCCCAAATCAACATACCTGCATCACGCTGTTCCTGATTCGTTCGACCTTGCCAGCCTGTAATGCGATTAAATTCTTCTGAATTCTTTTTGGTTTTGGTTGGTCTTACTTCAACCACTGCTAAACCGAAAGATTTCGCCATTTCTACAAGTAATTTGCCTGTTGCATGGTTCTCACCTACATTCTTGGCAATTCGCTCTCCTGCGCGCTTAGATTGACCAATACGACTATGTAGATTTGATTTTTTATTCATCCACCCTGCCTCGATCACCACTTTCTTGATCTGATCCTGGTGACTGCGGAATAGCTCAACAGTTTCAGCAAAGGTTAAATTCTTCAGCTCGAATGACTGTCCTAAGACAGCCACCCCTGATTTTTCTAAGTCTGGATCAATGCCGATGATGAGGGGTTTAGGAATTTGCATTGTTTCCTCACACCTTCTCAATCAAGTTTTCAGAGTTGTTTATAGTTGTCATAGTGCCACCTTAAATAATTCTTTTGCTTTGTCTGTTGCAGTAAACCCAAGAGGCTTGGCATTATCAGATTTCAAATACCCTGCTTCTCTTAGTTGATATGCGAAACGTTTTGATTTCGAATAGTTCCCATCAATCCATTGTTGAATATCAGCAATTGAAGTTTTGCCTCGCTTTTCAATTGAGTTCTTTAAAACCAAAACCATTTTTTCGAATTGTTCTACTGTGCTGTGAGCTTTCATTCTGTACCCTCATAACAATCGCAAGGCATGTCAGGTACAAAGTGATCCATAAATGCATCTTGCTGCTGATAAATTGATTTCCATGAAAAATTGCGCCCCAAACCCTTAATTTCTTTTAGATCCGCCTGTTGTTCCATTGTTAAAGCCCTATACATCAGGTCCGGATGGGTTTGCTCCAGCCATTTAATCTCGCTTGGTTTTGAATTTGGGCAAAAGAAGCATGATGATTTCCCAGGTAGTACTAAGCCTTCATTCTGGATCGCTTGAATGCATTCAGCCCTACCCATATTCCACTCAATTAGCGGATAAATACGGGTGAATTTATCGTTGTATTCTTTATTTGCTCGATATGGCTCATCAGCATCAAAACCAATCAACTTAACTAAGCGATAGCCATCTTTTAACGCTTGTCTAGCATAAGGATTTTGATTAATAGCCTTATCTTGAGGCTGAATCTTGAACCGCTGACTACATGTTTTAAAACCATAAGCAACACTAGGTAATGCATTTCGATTTAAGCAATCTTGTTCGAGTGTAACGTTTGGTGCTTTCACAGTAATAATCGATGGGTAGCCCTTTGTGGTAAGCCATTGCGACATCCAGTAGACATGGTGATATGTAAATGGCCTCTCTCCACCTGTATCTGCAAATAGAATTAAATCTATTTTGATACCACGATTTACACATTCAATCAGAAGTGCAGTAGAGTTTGTGCCACCACCGAAACTACAAATTACAAAGTCTGTTTCTAAGATTAGTTTGTGTTCAGTAAAAATTTTATTTAATGCATTCACACCCCACCTCCTACGCTTTCTAACTCCAAAAACTTAACTACTTTCCAATTGTTATCTTCTTTGGCGATTAAGCAGCTAAATGAACAATCAATATCAGGCTCATCTTTGTATCTACCCATTTTGGGATTTAATTCATCTAAAAAGATTGGACCATCTTCATTTTTTAAAATTGAATGCCCGATTTGACGTTCAACTTTCGCCATGCGATCAAATGTGTCAGGGAAATCTTTGCGAATCTTGTTCCAGTAACCCGCTCCACCTTTCACACAGCCAATGCAGTTATTGTTCAAATAACCAAGCTCATACATTTTCGGTATGCGTATGCCTGCGTCTTGAAGCATTGCAAGACAATCCGCCTTGGTTAGATCTGATTCAATAAGTGGAAAATATGAATTAAGACTTGGATTTCTTTCTTCAAAATCTTGAGCACGATCTATTTCAGCAATGTCATACCCAAATACGTGCAAATCGCCCTCTTTTTGAAACATTCCACGGGGAATTCTTTTTAGCTGAGTTGTACATGGCGCACCATTTACACCCTTCAAAAACCCTTTCTTAAAAACTTCATATATTGAATTCAAGCCTTCCGGGTATCTTGGATTAATGATTCGAATAATTTCTTGACCAAACCATTGTTCACATTCATTAAAAAAACGTTCGTTATCAGAGTGTTCTTCTATAATTGGACTATTCGCAATTACTACTGGCACATTAGGGAAAATCTTAGGCGCCTGTTCAAGCATAATTTTGGTTGCCACAGCAGATGCAGCACCACAACTGAACCAGCAAACAATTCGTTTCACTGCATTCATACTGACTCCCCTTGCATCATTGCGTAATATTCAGGACTTAAATCTGCAAAAGTTGAGCGAGCTAAGTCAGTTGCTAATTTCACTGTTCCGGTTGAACCATTACGTGCTTTACCAATAATGATTTCAGCCGTTCCAGCCTCTTTAGATTCCTTGTTGTAAACCTCATCACGGTAGATAAACATGATGATGTCTGCGTCTTGTTCTAAATCGCCAGACTCTTTTAAATCAGCATTTACAGGGCGTTTATTTGGTCTGTTTTCAAGGTTTCGGTTGAGTTGAGCCAAAGCAAATACTGGGCATTCAAAATCACGAGCAATCTTTTTCAATTCCCCTGAAATCTCGCCAATATCTTTGTCAGAGCGACCATAATTGTTTTTAGTGAGTGGAGTTACACGCTGGATATAATCAACAAATATCGCACCAACTTTCCCATATTCAGCTTGTACTTTTCGTGCTGATCTACGGATCGTTGAAGTCGTTGAACGAGCATTGTCATCAATCATCAAAGGTGCTTTTTCTAAGATCATTGCAGCAGTATTAATCTTTCCGCAGTCCTCAATTTGAGCCTTACCACTTAAAACTTTTCGCAATTCAATCTGACCAATTCCACTAATCATCCGCTGCGCAATCTGTTTGCCTGACATCTCGATTGAAACGAACAAAACTGGTAGACCTTGATTAACCATCATGTCTGCTGCAAAGTTCTGAGCGAGTGTGGTTTTACCCATGCTTGGGCGTGCACCGATGATGACTAAATCACCTTTGCCAACTTCACCCAGCTTGTTATCCAACTCACAGAAGCCAGTACGAATACCGCCATCAAAAGGCGTATTGTTATGCAAAGCTGTATGTCGCTCTAAAAACTCCTTGATTGCGTCCTTAGAGAACTCATGAGCATGTTTAAGGCGATTGTCTACCGAACCTGTTTCTAAGCCACTGACGAGAGCCTGTGCACGATTTAAGGCGGTTTCTGATGTGTACGAAACCATATCAACTGCGGCAGTTCCAATCTGCTTACTCACATCTTGAATCTTTCTGCGTACAGCAAAATCTTTAAGTTTTTTAAGGTGTGTTGGTAAAAGCGAATGTGGGCAGTAACAACCCATCAGATTGAGAATAAATTTCTCATCAACCGCTTTGACTTCAATCGCATTAGCACGAATCAGCTCCCAAATCATCACTTGGTCATACGCTTCGCCTTTCACAAACTGCGATTTCACATGTGACCAAATAATTTGATGTTGAGCTGCATAGAAATCACTTGAATCAATCTGCTCAATGTACTCATCCATGCCTTGCTCAGTACCGATCACAGTAGACAAAATCGCTTGTTCAACAGGGATAGAAAATAATTCAATCATTGGTCCATCCCCTTGAATGTTTTACGTACGCCTTTGAATTCAGTGCTTGGTGCTTGCTGTGGTTGTTCAGGTTGAGAAACTTCGATGTACTCAGGATGTAATTTCACGTGACGTTCAAACTTGTCAGAAATCCAATTTGCAAACTTGTAGAGTTTTTTTGCATCAGACAAAACTTGACCATCGAAATGAGCGTTGAATGCTCCAAGCTCAAATTCAAAACTTGGTAATCCAAAAATGAATTTTAAATTTTGACCATGGCCCTTTTGCTGAAGAACTCCGATCAATTGATTTTGATTTGGAATCCACTCGTGTTGACAAGAGAGATTCATTGATAGGTTAATTGGTAGGTTCTGTACCCCAAAATTGGGATCGTTCACGATACCGTTTTTGGGTTCGTTACCCTCCAAAATTGGGTTCGTTTGTTCTGCTGAATTAACCCCTTTTTGGGTGTGTTTAATAGCACCGTTTTTGGGTTCGTTATCTTTATCAATAAACCCTTTTTTGGGTTCGTTATAACTATCCCGATTTTGGTTTTGTTCTCTTGATTGCACACCAACTAATTTTAAAACTCGAACCTTGTTTGTGGTTCCCATTTTTTTACCAGTATCAGCAACCAATCCTAAATCGATAAGTTGATTTACGACTTTTTGAACAGTCTTGATATTCAAAACTGTGTCTTTTGCCAATCTGCTATTGCTTGGGTAGCAAGTATGGTGCTCACCTGCACGATCAGCCAATGAAAGCAAGACAAGGCGCTGTGCTGAACTTTCAACTGGTGCAGTCCACGCCCAATTTAGCGCATCAACACTCATGCGTTTGCTCCTTGTATAAATGCCCATAGTTCAGCCTTTGCAACTGCCACAGACTGAGCAGTCGGAAGTGAGCGCTTTTCAGCGTGTTCTTCGACTGCCTTTTGAAATAAATAAATCTTTCGCTGTAGCTCAATGTCTGTTAAAATTTTATGCATATTCATTTCCATCTCGTTATGAATTACTAACCACTCCAGTTCGCGCTGGCAGTGGTTTTTTAATACCCAAATTCTTCTAAACGCGGTGCAATTGCCGTGTGTTGAAAATCATTAATTTCAGACGCTCTATTCATTGAGAGGCGTGCTAAAAAGAAAATTGAATCAATCAGCTGCTTGTCATAGCATTGATATTGTTCAGGAATAATCTTCAACCCAAGCTTATCCAACAAAAGGCAAATCGTTTCAAGATCAGTCAAGCCATTGTTTTTCTTGTCGTTCTTAAACTTTGATACCCAAGGACCATCAAATCCTATTTCTTCTCCTAGAGTGGCATTTACTACACTTCCAAGAGATTGCAAAACGAGCGAGTGTGTATTTCTAGCTCTTGCGCTTAATTCAATTGATACTTTGCTCATGGTGGTTCCTAAGCAGAAAGCGCTTGTAGGTTGGCTTTTAATTTGCCTTTGGTTAGAACTTGGATTCTTGCTTGTGTATCTACAGGAATACCTCTATGACGCCATTTGCTAATGGTTCCTCTAGTGACCCCAAGAATCGTTTTAGTAAGTTGAATATCGTTTTCAACTCTAAAGTGGGTTTTTAAGTCATCAACTGTCATGGTTTACCTTTATAAACTTTTAGTTTCCATTAGTAAACCATAAGTTTATTTTTAAATCAATATGTTTGTTTACTATAGGAAACATTAAAGAGGATGTTTTTATGAGCACTATCAGCGACCGAATAATTCAAAGAATGACAGAGCTAAAAATTCGACAAGTTGATTTAGTAGAAGCTACTGGCGCCACAAAAGGTGCTGTGTCTAAATGGGTTGCAGGAACAAATATTCCTAAAGCTGAATTCTTACCACCCTTGGCTAAAGTACTTAAGACATCACAAGACTGGTTATTAACTGGCGAGAATGAACCAAAGAAAAATAACTTTAATATGCAAGAATTTATGGATAAACATGGATTAACACGAAAAGAAGAATCTTCATTCGATGTTAATGATATCCATGAGCCAACAGTTGTGGACTATGAAATTGAAAATGGATTTATTTGGATTGATGTAGTGGAAGCAAACTTTTCATGCGGTACTGGTGAATCTATAGAGTTTCACTTTGATGTTATTAATGGGAAATATCCTTTTCCCCCGTCATTCTTTCAAAAGAAATATGTTGACCCAAAAAGCATGAGAATCATTAAAGCTAAAGGCGATAGCATGTCTGACTTTATTCATGATGGTGACCTGGTGGGAATCGATATATCTCAAACCGATATTATAGATGGCGAAATTTATGCTGTTTATTTTGAAGGTGAAGGCATGATAAAGCAGATATTTAAAGAAGAAGGTGGAAAATTAAGCCTTCACAGTTTAAATCCAAAATATCGTGATCGTGAAGTGAGTGAGCTAAATGGTCTGAATTTCAAAGTAATTGGTCGTCAGTTTTGGCGCGCAGGCTAAGGAGAATTTAATGTCACCAGAGGTTATGGAATCAATAGCACTTGAAATCACTAAGATAAGAATGAAAAAGAAATCTGATGCTGATTTTATGTATGAAGATGATGATGCATTTAATTGGGCAATTACATATGCTTTAGCTCTTGAACACGTCAAAGATGCAGCAAATAAGATAAACTTTAATGACTAGCAATCTAGAATAATCTACCCGCTATACGCGGGTTTTCTTTTGCCTATAGAAAAATAAAGTTTCCAATAATAAAAATAAAGTTTCTTTAAATAAACTTTTTGTTGACAACAAAGTTTCCTTTGGTAAACTAAACCTCATACACAAACAAACCTTCTCAGTGAGATAAAAATGGAAATTCAAAATTTACGCTTACAACTCCTTAAGCTTTCAGACGGTCAAGTTGAACACGCTCAAGCAATGGAGAAATACGTTTTGGAAGGTACTGGCTTAAATCAGCAAATGGGCGAAGCGGTAAAAACTGCGGAAGTTGGTGAAGATCCAGTGGATGAAAAGTGCGGATGCTTTATCTGCTTAATCAATCAATTTCAAAAAGCTTTTTAATTTTAAATAAAAAAGCCCTCACGACTCGACATCAAAGGGCTTTTACTCAAAGAGTGAGAATATTATGTCACACAAAAAACCACAACGTCTACTGACGATCGAACAAATTGTTAAGCGAGCATTTATCCAGGATGTATTCCTTGGCTCAATCATCATCTTTTTGATCGGTGCGATGTTCTATATCGCTTTGGTAAGGGGGTGAGTATGGAACTTATTTCAGGAAAAGAAGCTCTGATTGCTTTGGCGAATGGTGAGGAAGTTGAAAACTGGAATGGCAATGTCTGGTGGGCTGTAGAGAGTAATTGGCAAATTGGTGCATTCACTAAAACAGATAGAAAATTCCGCCTCAAACCTCGCACCATCACTTTAAACGGTATTGAAGTGCCAGCGCCATTTGAGCCGAAGGTGGGTGATGTGTATTTCATTATTCATCCAGCATTCAAGCATGGATATACCAGCAACACTTTCACTGATGCGGAGAGACATAGGGATTTTATTAAATACGGTGCATGGCGCTCCTTAGAAGAAATCAAACAGGTAGTTGATGCGTTACGCAAAGTGTTTAAGGAGCCACAACAATGAATATGCTTTCTAATTACGCTCCTGAAGCACCTACTTTTCAAAATCTTGTAGTTGCTGATGAGCCTGATATTAAAGGATCAACAGTCCACTTCTCGCTGATTGTACCGAATTACAGCGCTTGTTACGTGTCTGCTGTAGTTGAAGCAAACCAAACAACAAGTTCACTTGCTTGGAACAATACAAGTGATCCGCAAAATGATGTTGATGTGGATTATGACTTGCTTGAAGTAGCGACTTGGCACCGTCCTGTTGTTGAAGATTATGACGATATTTTTGCAGCTCATGGACTTCAATTTGCACTGACAAATAGCCAAGTTCACGCACTCAATGAAATGCTTAAAGCGCATTTTGAAGAAGAAAAAGTTAATGAATTAAAAGGGGTTGCAGTATAATGGAACTACAAGTATTAGAACAAAATGTGATTGTTTCTGCATTCAACAATGCGAATGGCATTCAAGCAATTGTTGATCAAATTAAAGTCCAAGTGAGCAGTATTGTTCCTGATGTGACAACTGCAAAAGGACGTAAGGAAATTACCTCACTAGCTTATAAAGTTGCTCAATCAAAATCAGCAATCGATGCTGAGGGCAAAAAACTCAAAGAGCAATACACGGTTGTTACCAACAAAATTGATGCTGATCGAAAATTTGCTCGTGATGAATTGGATGCTGAGCGTGACCGCATTCGTCAGCCTTTAACAGACTGGGAAAATGCGGAAAAAGACCGTGTGGCTAAGCATGAAGCGGCTATTCAAGAAATTAAGCATTTTGCAAATAACGAATTCTTAATCACAGCATATTCTTCGCTGATTGAAGGAACAATTGCAGCACTTAATGACAAGGTAATTGATTCTCCTTATGAAGAGTACGAAGAGCAAGCCAAACTTGCAAAATTTGAAACACTTGAAAAATTGCGCAAAGCACTCTCTGAAACTCAAGCTCTTGAGGCTGAACGTGCTGAATTAGAGCGCTTACGCCAAGCTGAAATCGAGCGCCAGCAGAAAGAACGTGACGAAAAAATTGCACGTGAAGCAGCGGACAAGGCACGTGTTGAAGCTGAAGCAAAAGCTCTTGCGGATCGCAAAAGAGCCGAGCAAGAAAAGCTTGAAGCAGAACAACGTGAAGCACGATTAAAGCTTGAAAAAGAACAGGCTGAATTGCGTGAACAACAATTAAAGCAACAAGCTATAGAGCATGAAAAGCAAGCTGAAATTGATCGCCAAAAAGCGGTTGAAGCTGAGCGTTTGCGTATTGAGAAAGAGGCTCAAGCAAAAGCGGATGCTGAACTTAAAGAACAGCAAGCACGTGAAGCAAACAAAGCTCATAAAAAGAAAATCTGTAATGAAGCGCTTCAAGGTCTTGTGAAGCTTGGTGTTTCAGAAGAATTGGGCAAACAAATTTTACAGGCGATTCACAAAGGTGAAGTGCCACATGTATCAATTAAGTTTTGAGGATTAGAAGATGAATGCACCAGTAAAAACAGAAAATCAAATCGCTGAAAGTAAGCCAAAAACGGTAAAAGCTTATGTATCAGATATTAAAATTCGTCAAAAATTTGAAGAAATTTTAGGTAAGAAATCTCAAGGATTCTTAGCATCTGTTATGCAAGTTGCTAACCAGCCACACCTTTTAGATGCTGTTCCAGCTACCGTGATTAATGCTGCAATGATGGCAGCAACGCTTGACTTGCCAATCAATAACAACCTTGGATTTGCTTATATTGTTCCATATTCAACTGATGCTAAGGATAGCAACGGTAGAAAGATTCCATTGCTAGACAAAAATGGTAATCAGGTCAAAAAACAATACAAAGGTAGGGAATATCCGCAATATCTAAAAGTTGTAGAAGCTCAATTTCAAATGGGATACAAAGGATTTATTCAGCTTGCTCAACGCTCTGGACAATTCAGTCGTATTGCTGCAACACCTGTTTATCAAGGTCAATTGATTTCAGCAAATCCCCTGCTTGGTTATGAATTTGATTGGACCATTGAAAACAAAGGTGAAGCTATTGGTTATGTGGCTTTCTTTAAATTGCTTAATGGCTTTACTGCTGAACTTTACATGACTAGAGCAGATATTGAAAAACATGCAGGACGTTACAGCCAATCTTTTAAATCGGGTTTTGGGGTTTGGAAAGATAACTTCGAATCAATGGCACTTAAAACAGTAACTAAGCTTCTATTGTCTAAGCAAGCACCGCTTTCAGTTGAAATGCAACGAGCACAAATTGCTGATCAAATGATTGTTCGTGATGTTGATAGCGTTTCAGGTGATTACATTGATCACAATGAATCGGTGGCAAATCTTGAAGCACCAAAACCAACGCTGAATGATGATGAGTTTGATGCAGCGCTTGAACAGTTGAATGCTGGTGCGATTGATAAGGCTTATATCTTGAATGGTTACACATTGACAGATGCGCAGCGTGTTGCGGTGGAGGCTCAATAATGGCTAAAAATCCAATCAAGATCATGTCATCAATACTAACAAATACAATTTATGCAGGTCGTGTAAACCCGAAAAATCAAATGTTTGTTGGTGAAAAAGAGGATGTTACAGACACGGCAGTTTCAGCGGTGGCTCAATATCTGCTGCATAAGGGTGTTGTTCTTGAGTTTCAATCTCAGGGTAAAAAATACCGCTTAGAGGTAAATGAGGCGTCAGAATGAAACTATTCCGCTGCTCATCCCTACATAAACTTATTGGTGATGGTCGCTCTAAAGCGGCTGTCATCAGTGATACCGCAAAGTCTGCAATCCGTGACATCGTGAAAGAAGACTTATACGGTTTTCGCTCATTCACTGGCAACCAGTACACGCAAAAAGGCAATTTGCTTGAAGATTTAGCGATTCAAATGTCTGGAAAGATGCGTCTACGCAATTATCAAAAACATGTTGGTCGTGTTCAAAATGAGTTAATCACTGGCGAGTGTGACGTTCTTGATCTCAAGAATAAGCTGATTATTGATACCAAATGCACTTGGGATATTGGTACTCACCCATTCTTTGCAGATGAAGCAATGGGGAAGGTCAAAAAGGCTGGCTATGACGTACAGATGCAAGCGTATATGTGGCTGTATGACTGCGATGTAGCGAATATTGATTTTTGGCTATTCCCTTGCCCGCCTGAATTGTTGAACGGTTGGGATGACATAGATCAATTGGTTCACCTGGTAGAAAAGATTGATATTCGAGAGCGCAAAACAACTGTAGTTATCGAACGTGATGAATCAATCATTCAGAAGATCAAAGACAAGATTCCCCTCTGCCAAGCTTATTACGAAAAGCTTTATGCAGAACGCAAACGAGGGAGATTAGCAGCATGACCCTCCTAAAACTTTACTTTCAACTTTGGCAAATGGCGTGGTGGTTGTGATGGAAATAAATCAATTAAAACCTGTAGATGTTGTGCGTGATGAGTATGGTTCATGGATTCATCCAGAATACCGTAAATACTTGGATGAGCATCACGAAAACCAAGAATGGCTTTCGCAAAGTGAATGGGATGCTATCAAGCGTCACTTCAATATCGAAACTGTCTCATTTTATCTTGAAAGCTGCACCTCAATGGATGATTGGGAAAAAATGATGGAAAACGCAGATTTAACAGATTGGAAGCCAATCGCTCCAAATGGATTTTTCTTAATGGATATTCACTTTACAGAAGATGATGCAATAGCTGTATTTGCTCGTCCGATTCGTGAAACTGAAATAGCTTAACAACAAATTCAAGCAAAAATCTGCGCATTATCATCAAAAAATAGGATTTTGCGCAAATAAATGCACATAGGTGATGAGATGGATATTAAAAATACAGCAATTACTGCAACAATGGTTATTCAGTCCTTAGTAAAGCTTCTTGAAAATGAAGATGTTGATATTTCTTCTGTGAAATTCAAAGTTGGATCTGAAGGCGATGGATATGAAAGTCCAGAATTTGAATTGGAAAAGTTGATTGATTTGGCTTATGAGGGTTTGGAAAAGATAAAACAACAAGCCACCCATGAAGGATCAGATTTACGTTTTGAACAAGAAGATGATGCGGTATGGGTATTTAATGGTGATAGTCAACAAGGTGCTGAAATTATTCATTTAATTACTTCTCACATTGATGATTACAATGAAGATGATGTACGTCTAATTTGTCACTATGCAGCGAATGAGATAGATCGGCTTAGAGCAAAGTTAGCCAAAGCCACCCCTCAAGGGTTTGTTTTAGTGCCGAAACAACCAACTCCAAAAATGATTGATGCGACATGGAATTTTGATGAGGAAATTCAAGACATGAGCCATAACTCACGTAATGAATTTATCTATAACGCCATGATTGCAGCAGCACAGGAGCCAACCAATGACTGAAATTCAACAAACAAACATTGCTGTGGCCAACTACATCATTGATGAGCTGCACAAGGATAAGCCTTTCACCATGTCTCTTGATTTCAATCAGACTGTTGCATTGAGTGAAATCTTGTCGGAATCTCGCCATTTGCATAGCAATTGTATTAATGCGTTAGCCGTTGAGGTGCGAGTTCATGTAATCAACGATAATGGTTTAAAGTTCCCTATTACAGATAAAAACGCTGACGTTATCTATCACGTACTGTCAAATTATATTGCAGTATATGAGAAGCCGAAAAACTGCATTGATACATTCATTGCAAGCGGTGAATTTGATAAGGCTTTTCGTGATGTGTTTGGGTTGCCAAGTGAAGTGGTCAAGAGTTTGGGAGAAGTGGCGTGAATCAAAAATTACTTGATCCTTGTTGTGGTTCTCGCATGTTTCATTTTGATCGTCAAAATCCGAATGTGACTTTTGGCGATGTTAGAAAAGAAAATCACATCCTTTGTGACGATCGCCAATTAATTATCAATCCTGATATTCAAATGGATTTTCGCAATATGCCATTTGAAGATGAAAGCTTCCATGGTGTTGTATTTGACCCACCTCACCTATTACATGCCGGTGATAAAAGTTGGCTTGCTTTGAAGTATGGGAAACTTGGCCAAGATTGGAAGAATGATTTGGACAAAGGTTTTTCGGAATGTTTTAGGGTTCTTAAACCAAATGGAATTTTAATTTTTAAGTGGAATGAAACTCAAATCAAAGTTAGCGAAATTTTAGCATTAACAGATCGTAAACCATGGGTTGGTCATCCAAGTGGAAAACGAGCCAACACTCATTGGATTTGTTTTATGAAAGATGGGGGTGTGGCGTGAAAATCAAACTAGAAATTGATGTTCCTGAGTTTGAGTGGGTCGATACACCAACATTGTACGCAACTCCACTTGGTGATTTTTCCGATCTACTTGAAGTCAATCAAATTAAAAACCTGATCGAATACCTACAGCGACTAGATGACATCGAATGGATTATTAATTCTGATCATCAGCGTGTACGACATCCATTCTGTCGTGAATTAATTCGGGATCAGTTGAGATTCATACCTGAGAACTTAATTTGGCATGTTGGAGAGAAGCTGAGCTATTTCCTAATGGCTTTCACAAAAATGTCAGGTTGTGAATTTTCAGAATATAAATTCAAACATGAGGTCTTATCTAACGGTAAAAAGATTCAATTTAAAACATTCTCCATGATGTTCAACACAGAGGATGAAGCATTACGACATATCGCAAAAATCTATACAAGCCGTGTTGGGTTTGAATTTATAAAAGAAGAAAAGGAGGAAGGTTGATGGAAGAACTGCCACACGTGATTATTCACAAGACTACGGAATACCCTACTGGCTTAAAATCAGCTAATGAAATTGCTGGACCTGATACATTGCCTTTGGAAAAAACTTATTGCTTATGCTGAATCAGGGTATTTACCACATTATAGAATTGATGGTGGGGATTATCTATTTAAGGTTTCGGAAGTTAAAAGTTGGATTTCTAAAAACCTTATGGTTCGTTGCAATGGTGCTGATTTACCATTTAATTTAAAAATCACAGTGCCAGCAGAACAAATTACAGAACAAGCGCCATTTAGTATATGTAATTTGAAAGGGTTACAGCAGGTTCCCAAATACGGTTTTAACTCTGGTGTCTACTTCTTATGTTGGGGTACCGAGGTTGTATATGTTGGACAAAGCACAAATCCATCAGCACGCATTGCAAGCCATGTGTCTGAAGCTAAAAAAATATTTGATCGAGTGTATTTGTTACCAGTGCCAGAACACGATTTAAATAATGTTGAGGGTGCATTTATTGATGCACTTAAACCAAAATATCAAGGCGGTATGCGTTCTGGTAAAGGTAAGCCACTTTTACCACCAATGACACGTACCACCAAAGAGACTTTTGCAATTTATGAAATGGAGGTGAGATAATGAAATGGTACTCTATGACACAGGTTGCCAGTGAATTAGGTGTATGTCTAAATACTTTTAAAAAATACTATTTAGAGAAATATCCACCCGATCAAGAGTTTGGTGTTCAGAAAAAATATACTGCATCAACCGTGGTGCGAATGAAAAAAGAAATATTAAAGGAAGGCGCTTAATTAGCGCCTTTCATCCAGCTATCTACTTGTTCAGAATACCACTTCATCAACTCTACCCTTTCATCCCAATATTCAGCTCTGTTGTAGATGCCGCGAATACGATCTTTAGGAACGTGCGCAATTTGATATTCAATTACATCAGGCCTGAATAGTTTTGAGTTATTGGTGTGGGTAGAGAATAAAGATCGAAAACCATGTGTAACCATCTGCCCTGCATAACCATTTCGCTTAATGATTGCTAAAATGCTTTCAGATCGGACATGCTCACCTGGATTGCGAGTGTGCTTAAAAATATATCCATTATCAGTCTTATGGTCATATAGCTCTTTAAATAGAGCGTAAGTTTGATCAGTCAAAGGAACAACATGATCTCTACGCATTTTCATACGAGATGCAGGAATCACCCATTGCCTATTCTCTAAATCTATTTCGCCACTATCCCAGCGAGATTGAAGCAACTCTGAAATACGAACGGCTGTGTAACATGCAAGCTTAAGAGCGTGTAACAGTTCTGGTGTAACATTGCTTTGTGTTACACGCTTCCAAAATTCAGGCATTTGCTCTGCATCAAGGCTTGGCATATTGCGAACAGTTTGCTGTGGTATAACATCAGAAATCAAAGTACATGGGTTTTTCTGTGTATAGTCCGATGCGATTGCAAAGTTAAAAATCTCATTGAGTAATCTAAGAGAGCGTTTTGCTGTTTCAAGTGTTCCCTTATTCACGATTTCTTTTACTTTCTTAACAATAGTTTTTCTATCAACTTCATCAATTGGTTGGGTCGAGAAATCTTCTGTAATGTAATTTAAGCGATAAACCACTGTATCTACATATTTTTTACTTGACCATCTTGGCGTCATTAATTTAAGCCATTCATCAATGACAGCTTTGACAGGAGGCGAGTCTAAGGTTTTACCTTGAGCTTCTGATTTAAATTGTCTTGCCAGTTGGCGAGCATCTTTACAACCTAGATCAGGATATTCACCAAGACTTTTCCTTGTTTGTTTACCATTTACTCGATAAGAAACAATCCATTTTTTCTTACCTGTTGGTGATACATCAATAGATAAGCCCTCACCATCTGCAAGAGAATATCGTTGTTCTTTTGGTTTTAGACTTTTTACTTGTGAATCTGAAAGCATGTAGCACCTGTTACACGTGTGTCACTCCTGTGTAACATCATATCTTGATAGTGCATTATTCTCAAATGATGTTAGTGATAGAGTGTGATAGTATTTTAGGCATTAAAAAAGCCCTGAAACTGTTAAATTTCAAGGCTTTATTAAGTTTCATGATACATCGTATAACTAAGTGACAGATCATGATTTACAAATTTGGTGGAGATGGCGGGAGTTGAACCCGCGTCCGCCAACACTACACTCGAGAATACTACATGCTTAGATATCGTCAATTATTTTAACATTAAGTGACCCGACGAACAGGGTACAAAACGCGATCCTCTAAGTTTAGTATAAAGCCCCGAGGCTTGACTTTATACGGACTTGTGTGCGTGCGCTACAGTCGGGTCCACTGACCACAAGTATTCAGTGAAGCGGACAAGCTGCCCTTAGGCAGCTAGAGCGTAAGATTCGTCGTTTGCGACTAAAATATGCAAATTTGATTTACGAGAGAAAATGCGCTCTCGGCATGCATCTATGAGCTTCATCATCGGCGTCGAAGCCAATAACATCCCCAGATAACACGGCCATCATAACATAATTGTTGCAAATTAAGCAGATAATTCACTACATTTATATCAAATGATGCGCCTAGTTCTATAATTGCGCTACTATCACTATTTTTCAAGGGACAAATATAAAAAAGATGAGCTATTTACTCTCACTTGATCAAGGAACGACCTCTAGCAGAGCAATTATCTTCGATGAGCACGGAAAGGTATATGCCTCTGCTCAACGGGAAACCCAAATTAAAACCCCACATTCGGGCTGGGTTGAGCAAGATGCCATGGAGATTTGGACCACACAAATCACCGTCGTACAGCAAGCAATCGCATCGGCAAGACTATTGGCCAAAGACATTAAAGCACTTGGTTTAACCAACCAACGTGAAACCACTGTAGTTTGGGATAAGCGAACAGGTAAACCACTTGCCCCTGCCATCGTTTGGCAAGACCGCCGCGCTACAGACTGGTGCAATCAGTTAGTTCAAAACAATTTATCTGGAAAAATTCACAATAAAACAGGATTAAGAATCGATCCTTATTTTAGTGCTGGAAAACTGGTTTGGTTATTGGAAAATGTGCAAGGCTTAAGAGCACTGGCTGAACAAAATCATGTGGCATTCGGTACAGTCGATAGTTGGTTGATTTGGAATTTAACCCAAGGTTCAGAGCATGTCATCGAAGCAAGTAATGCTTCACGCACCATGCTGATGGATTTAAAAACACAGCAATGGGATACTGAATTAATTGAATTATTTAATATCCCAGCGAGTGTTCTGCCTAAAATTATCCAATCCGATTGTTATATTGCCAATACCGCCACAGGGCTTCTTGGCGCGGAAATTCCAATTTGTGGCGTATTAGGTGATCAACAGTCTGCACTCTTTGGGCAATCATGTTTTGAAGCTGGAACAGCCAAAAACACCTATGGGACAGGCTGTTTTATGCTGTTCAATACAGGAACAGATATTCAATATAGCAAAAATAAATTACTCACCACCTTAGCATGGAAGTGCCAAGACCAATCTCATTATGCCTTAGAAGGCAGTGTATTTATGGCTGGTGCGATTGTGCAATGGTTAAGAGATGGTTTAGGAATTATCAAAAATAGTGCTGAAGTTGAAAAGTTAGCTTGCCAAGTTGACACTACAGATGGTGTCGTTTTGGTTCCAGCCTTTACAGGTTTAGGAGCGCCACATTGGGACAGTGAAGCACGCGCTTTACTCTGTGGAATGTCACGTGGAACCAATAAATCACATATTGCCAGAGCTGCCTTAGAATCCATTGCATTCCAAGTTTCAGATGTATTAACTGCAATGCAATCGGATATCGCACAGCCCTTAAAACAATTGCGTGTGGATGGTGGCGCAAGCCAAAATGATATGCTAATGCAATTTCAGGCAGATATTTTAAATGTACCTGTGCTACGCCCTAAACTTTTAGAATCTACCGCTTGGGGTGCTGCTGCATTGGCAGGATTAAAGGCAGGTGTTTTTAATAATCTCAGTGAAATTTCCGAATCTTGGCAATTAGATCGCGCTTTTGAGCCGAAGATGAGCGCAGACCAAAGACAATATCACCTAAGCTTATGGAATGGTGCTTTGCAGCGCGCGAAGTCCAATTAACAATATCCAATTAGCAATTCTACGTAGAAAAGCTTGGCTAAAATTAAAGATAAAATTAAAGATATATTTTTAGCCAAGCTTGCTCAGATTAAAGTCTTTCAACAAACAGTATCCCATTTAAATGGTCGATTTCATGTTGCACAATGCGTGCAGGAAAACCATGAAATTGCTGGATAATCTTTTCGCCAGTCAGCGTGAAAAATTGTACAGTAACTGCTTCAGCACGAGCCACTTGCCCTCTTTCATTGGGCACACTTAAACACCCTTCCTCACCCAAGATGGTCTGTTCAGATTTCTCTAAAATTTCAGGATTAATCATTGTGATTGCATCCATTTCAGGTGCGTCTGGATAGCGAGGATTCGCTCTTGAAGCAACAATAATCACCTGTTTAGAAACATAGACTTGTGGTGCGGCGATCCCCACACCATTACGCTCTAACATGGTGGCCTGTAAGGCCTTGGATAATTCGTTTAGCCAAGTACTTGAAAACTCAGCTTCAGCCACAGGCGCTGCGATTAATTTTAAAACGTCTTCACCACGTTGGGCGACAGGTAACACGGCACTCATTATCTTGTACCTTGATCAAATGTAAATTGAATAAAGATGAGTGTAGCATTTGAAATGCGCTTTCCAATTCAATTATTGTGCAAAAGTATGTAGGTTATGTACAAATGAATTTCTATTTACCTAAGCCAAATGACAGCTTGTCTTTTAAGCCATTTTTAATCATGATCGTGTAAATAACAAACGTCCAGTCTATCGTGGAAAATAATGAATACAGCACCCCTATTCTTAGGCTTGATCTTTAGCTCAATTGGCTTAGGCTATTTTATCTATGGAAAAAGACAGCGAATGAACATGCCTTTTATCTGTGGCATCACTTTGATGATTTTTCCTTATTTTATTGAAAATACAATGATTATGTCTGTATGCGGTATTATTCTGAGTGTTATCCCGTGGTTAATTCGCATGTAAGTGATCAATATTTAAATCTATTAGAATCTAGCTTAGCGCAATGCTTTTAAAGCAAAAATGATTTTTAAGCCGCCTCGATCACCTATAAAAATAAGTAGGATGCATAAAAATAAATATTGATTTTTTTAAGTAAAAAATAGTCAATTAAAATGATTACATTCACATTCAATATCTCTTTTAAGGCATTGCATCATCATGGACGAAAAATTGGGCCTCAATAAGGAAGCAAAAAGAACGCTTGCATTGTCTTCTCTGGGCGGTGCGCTCGAATTTTATGATTTCGTCATTTATGTATTTTACGCAAAAATCATTGCTGAACTATTTTTCCCTAGTTCTTTAAGTCCTTTTTGGGCAATGCTGAATACTTACGGAATTTTTGCCGCAGGATATTTCTTCCGTCCCTTAGGTGGCGTGATCATGGCGCATTTTGGTGATCTCGTAGGACGTAAACGCCTGTTTAGTTTATCCATATTATTGATGGCACTCCCTACTTTGTTTATCGGTCTAATGCCAACTTATACAGACATTGGTTTAGCTGCTCCACTGCTACTGTTGTTGATGCGCGTGGTTCAAGGCATTGCGATTGGTGGAGAAATTCCCGCAGCATAGACATTTGTTTCAGAGCATGTACCAACAAAGAAAATTGGTTTTGCCAATGGTTTGCTTACCGCAGGTTTGTCACTGGGGATCTTACTGGGCGCTTTGATGTCGCTGTTTATTTCGCTTAAGTTTAGCGAAGCAGAAATCCATGCTTGGGCTTGGCGTCTCCCGTTTATAGTCGGCGGAGTTTTTGGATTAATTGCCTTATATCTAAGAAGTTATCTTAAAGAAACCCCAGTATTTAAAGCGATGCAGGCGCGTAAAGAACTCTCAAAAGATTTACCCATCAAGCAAGTTTTGGTATCCCATAAATCTACTGTTGTCATTGGGATGCTGTTCACTTGGTTTTTAACTGGTTGTGTTGTAGTAATTATCCTATCTACCCCCAATTTACTGACCACCACATTTAACTTTCAACGTGCGGATGCATTTCAGATGCAAAGTATGGCAATTCTGATGCAAATGTTGGGTTGCATATTGGCAGGTTTGCTCGCTGATCGTTTTGGTGCTGGGCGTGTGATTTGTTTGGGATCGCTCAGTGTGGCAATCACTGCAGTGCTTTTTTATTACAGTTTAGGTCATGCCGCTCATTCAACAATCTTCGGATTGTACATGTTGCTTGGACTATTTTCTGGCACAGTCGGTGTGGTTTCCTATAGCTTGGTCAAGATGTTTCCCGCTCCAATTCGCTTTTCAGGAATTTCATTCTCATACAATGTTGCATACGCAATTGCAGGCGGCTTAACCCTGCCATTGGTCCAATGGCTAAGTTTATATCGCGATATTGGTGCTGTGTACTATATTGTTGTGCTTTGTCTAATCACCCTTATGACAAGTGTAGTTTATCGCAAAAAATTTGAAACGGTTTAACCGCGTTGTTTGTATCCGAATGAATGGGTAAGCTCTACTTCAAAGAAATGACAAACCTGATTACGCCCATTGTTTTTTGCCAGATATAAGGCCTGATCAGCCTGACGAATCAATTCTTCTTTTGTTGATAAAAAAGGATTCGTTGATACTGCGACACCAAAACTTGCCGTCACTTTGAGCGTCTGTTGATGATCTAATCGTATTTCTTCTTTTTCAATTGCTTGACGGCATCTCTCAGCAAGTCTCAGCGCATTTTCTAATGCACCATTGCTCATGAGAATAATAAACTCTTCACCCCCAAATCGTCCAACAACATCCTGTTCACGAATATTTTCAGTCAAAATTTTTGCAACCTGTTTTAAAACTGCATCCCCAATATCGTGTCCATACTGGTCATTAACACTCTTAAAGTAATCTAAATCTAATAACACGATCGCAAAAGAACTTTGCTGCTGTTTTAATAAATCAATATTCTCACCAATCCTCCTTCGGTTATAAATGCCTGTAAGTGGATCTAGAACGCTAATTTGCTGGATCATTTGCTCTCTTTTGCGCCATTGAATTAAAAGAACCTCGAATAAAACCAGACTTGCAAAAAAAATTGGAATATAAAAATACAACATGCAAAATACCCAAAATGTATTTTTATATAGCGACATGGATTGTAAATATTCACTAAAAATTGGTGCATACGTCATTTTATTCGTCAGGCTTAATCCAAGACTGATCAACATAAAACAAGTGATTGGAATGACGATTAGATACACTACTTTTCGTTCAAATAATACCAGTGCCACTGTGACTAAGCTGACATAACCTGCACTTGATGCTGGGCTAAAAATCCCGATGCAATGTGCGCCAAAAACAAAGATAAGACCAAAATATGCGACGGATATATACGGTATTATTATTTCAAAAATAGCAATTTTACTTAAAGCACGAATAATAAAAATAAGTGCAAAAAAACCCAGTGCGGCTAAAGATAATAACTTCATATAGGTTGGATAAAAATCTTGATTAATCCAAGCTTGTAATTCAACTTGACTGTTGCTAAAAAACCACCAGACAATCCACGATAAAACAGCAATACCTCCCAAGAGGAGCACAAGGCTACACTTCTTAAGATTACTCCAATTCATGATCATGACGTCATGGGTGAAGTGTTCCGTTGAGGACTGTATCGCCGCTCTATGTTTTTGTTCCATATAATAACTATTCCATAAAATTGTGAATTTCTATCCGTTGTTTTATTTATCTGTATTGATCACTTAAATATAACACTCTAGTAATTTTATGTAAGTGTATTTCAAAAATATAGATTTTTATTCTAAATAAACCTTAAGGTTAGGATATTAATCCTTTATGTTATTTGTAAATATTTTCCAAATAACAATCATTTTATCACGCTTATTTCATCAATTTTAACTTTAAATTTTTCCTAATATTTCAATAAACAAAGGGATTCCACTTACATGCTTTGGCCGAATGGAATTATTTTTATTTTACTGGTGATATCCGTTAACCTTTAGCCTATTTGGACATATACGCATAGCTGGATACAAGCACTTTTAAAATAAGATATGTCGCCTTAATCGGTTTTATTGTTAATTTACTCTAATGTATTTTTAATTTAAATTTTAACATTCTAGAAAATCAATTTAGGCCGAATCCAAACTTGAAATATCCAATTAGACTGGCCTGAATCACTGTATTGATTGTCATACTGTTTTAAACTGCATACCATCAATATTGTCATTTAAATTCAATGCCCAAATCACTTTGTTATCACCATCCCAAAATCATTTGGATTCAGTTTTAAGCTTGATTAAAATAAAATAATCTTTTCAAATGCTTAACAAAAAAAACTTGGCTTTATATTTTTTTATAAACTCTGATATTTTTACTGTTAAATTTTAAACCGATAGAAGTTGATTGAATTTCTATATTAAAAATCAACTCTCTATATTTGATCTGAATACAAAATTCTTCTGCACCATCATCCAAACCAGAAGTGCTCCAAATTGTGCCCTGTGGGAATTGATCTAACCATTGGGCTTTGTAAAAATCAGAGACTGAATCAAAGTCGAGATATTGCTCAGGTTGGGCCATGATTTTTTCAACAAGTTCTTCAAACTTTTGTTTTTGTATTTGAACAAAATCAATAATCATGGCAGTCCCTTAAATGATGTTAAATTCCTTTATACATGCTCGCTGATTGTTTCTTTTTGACCTGTTCCCATTGCCACCATCCAAATCCAGCCAGTCCAACAAACGCCGCATATAAAGCAGCTGTTAGGAATAATTCTTTATACATAAACATCCCTACATAGACGATATCAACAAAAACCCAAAGTACCCAAGTCGCAATATGTTTACGGCTGGTCCAATAGGTTGCCAGTAAACTAAATGCAGCCAATTGAGAATCTAACATAGGCAAAGCAGCATCGGTAAAATAGTGCAGCGATAACCCAAATACTCCCCCTCCAACAGCAGCGATGATCATTTGCAGGATCACTGTTTGTACAGCAATGGGCTCTATTCGAATCTCTTGATCTTGCTGCTTGCCTTTTAGCCAGTGATAAAAGCCATAAAAATTCACCACCATAAAGAACACTTGTAAGATTGTTTCACCATACAATTTGAATTCAAAGAATAAATAGGCATATAAAACAAAGGCAAAGAAGTTAAATACCCAACACCACATATTTCGCTTAATCGTCAATGTGACACCAATAATACTGATAATAACCGCGAATATTTCTAATGGTGACATGGTAAAAAACTAATCAAGACAGGAAAGGCTATTATGAAAAAATACGGCATGATTGCAAGCAAAACCAGAACTAAAATTGAGAACGGAATCTTTAATATAATTTTTTGAATTAAAATTCACAAAAAATACTGTTGTCCTGCTTTTTCGAATAGTAGTTACGATAACAATATAAATTCCTTAAAAAGTGAATAATTAGCTTTAAATCACAGTTTATGGCGTATCGATGTTTAAAATCTTAATTCTGCGTCTCAATCAGCATACTCAAACATGATGCAATATAGGAAGTTGAGTTCAATACAATAGACTAATCAGCACTTTTGAAAGCTGCAATTTAAGCTTTGAACTATAGCAAAATTAACTCAAATAGCTGATAAAAACTGTCTCGTTTACATTAAAAAGCAAAGAAAAGATTGATCGGGGAAACGCAGCGCAAAATTTATTTATTTTAAATAATATGTTTAAAAACATTGATTAGCATATGTTTTTAGTTGATGTTGTTCACATTTTAATCATGTTTACGAGATTTAACACTTGTTTACGTGAATACCAATGAATTTACAGAGGGGAACCTCTACTATCAACCTTAAGTTATGAACAATCCCCAAAGTTCATAACATTTCTCCTTAACCGAACTGTGAAAGCAGATTCGTTGTTCTACGCAGTGATCACCCCAATCATTGCGTATTTTTTTGTCTTCAGTTCCCTCTGTAAACTCAATCAGTTATAAGGAATAGTTGGCTAAAATGCAAGCATTACTTTTCAAGCAATTTTCAAAATATAAAAGAATATATTAAATTATAAGATATTGATTTTAATTAATATCGTAAAATATTTTGTTGCAATACTACGACAAAACCGATAAACTTAATTTATTAATTGAATTAACTGATGATCATTTAATTATTCAGTTCAAATTAAAAATTTTATTTATAAAAATGCGCAACAATAATTTTGAGTAAAACAATATGTGGGAATTATTTACACACTCATCCAACTTACTGTTTAGTGTCAGTCTGTGCCTGATGTTTTTATTGGGTATTGTGGAGTGTTTACTCCTTATTATTGGTTCAACCTCTCAAGGTTTCTTAGACCAGTTTATTCCAGATCAACTGTTAGAAACCCATCATGCGGATCTAGACATCCATACAGATCACAATCTTTTAGTTCAGCTGTTAGATTGGCTCTATCTTGGCCGTGTCCCCGTCTTGGTTTGGTTGATCATTTTTCTGACTGTTTATGCGCTATTTGGTTTTATTGTGCAAAGTATATTTTTCAATTTCACTGGACATTATTTTTCAATTTGGCTGATTGCGCCAGCCAGTCTTTTTTTATCTATGCCGATTGTTCGAGTGTGTGCAGCACTCGTTGCAAAAATTCTACCAAAAGATGAAACCACTGCGATTCACAGTGATGAACTGATTGGTCGTACAGCTCAGATTATTTTAGGTGAAGCAAAACAAAACTACCCTGCACAAGCTAAAGTCATCGATCAATTTGGACAGACACATTATATTTTGGTTGAACCAGAATTAGATGAAATCTTCCAACAAGGTCAAAGTGTGATTTTGACACAAAGAACAAAACTAGGCTTTCAAGCAACGCCACTTTAATTTTTCAATAACAATCCTGGGTATAATAAAATGTTGAATTCAAACTTATATCAAATCCTTGTTTTAGCAGGCATTATATTGGTGGCACTGATTGTCATCGGGGTGATTATCGCCCGCCTGTATAAACGCTCAAGTAAAGAAGTTTCTTTTGTCCGTACTGGTTTTGGCGGTGAAAAAGTCATTTTAAATGGCGGTGCAATTGTATTGCCGGTTTTACATGAAGTGATTCCCGTCAATATGAATACCCTTCGTCTTGAAGTCAAACGTGCCACAGATCAAGCGTTGATTACTCGTGATCGTATGCGTGTAGATGTGATGGCTGAATTTTATGTACGGGTTAAACCAACCGCTGAATCTATTGCGACAGCTGCCCAAACCTTGGGTAAAAAAACCATGTCTCCACAAGAACTCAAAGACTTGGTGGAAGGTAAATTTGTAGACTCACTGCGTGCTGTTGCCGCTGAAATGGCAATGGAAGAGTTACATGAAAAACGGGTTGATTTTGTTCAGAAAGTTCAACAAGTTGTTTCTGAAGATCTATTTAAAAATGGCTTAGAATTAGAAACGGTTTCACTGACAGGTTTAGACCAAACCAGTTTTGAATATTTTAACCCTCAAAACGCTTTCGATGCAGAAGGTTTAACCAAACTGACCGAAACCATTGAAGACCGCCGTAAAAAACGCAATGACATTGAACAAGACAATGACTTAGCCATTAAAGCAAAAAACTTAGAAACTGAACAAGCACGCCTGCAAATTCTACGTGAAGAAGAATATGCAAAACTTCAACAAGAACGTGAAATCGCCATTCGTAAAGCTGAGCAATCGGCAGAAATTGCAACACAAGAAGCCGCAAAAAAACGCGAAGCAGAAGAAGCCCAAATTGCTGCTGAACGTGAAGTCGAATTAAAGCGTATTGCATCTGCACGTGATGTTGAAAATGAAAATATTCAAAAAGCACAGTTGATCCAAAAAGCTCAAGTCGAACAGAAGAAAACCATTGAATTGGCCGAACAAGACCGTGCAATTGCGATTGCTGAAAAATCACGTGCTGAATCTGAAGCCAAAGCGTTAGCTGACCAAGCACGTGCACAAGCGGTAAAAGCGGAAGAAGAAGTGACAACTGTTCGTGAAACTCAGCGTGCAGAGCGTTTAAAAGCCGTTGAATTGGTGGCTGCAAAGCAAGTCGCTGAAACAGATGCAATTGCGATTACCGTAGCAGCAGAAGCCGCTAAACAAGCAGCTGCAGATGATGCTGAAGCAGTGCGTATTGCAGCACAAGCGGATGCTGAAAAAATACGTTTAAAAGCCAAAGGTGAAGCAGATGCAAAAATGTTGCTTGCTGCGGCACAAGAAAAGCAATATCAAGTTGATGCTGAAGGTACGCGTGCAGTCAATGAAGCCAATAACGTGCTTTCAACAGAACAAGTTGAGATGCAAATTCGTTTAGCTTTATTGAAATACTTACCTGAAATCATTCGTGAAAGTGTTAAACCAATGGAAAATATTGATGATATCAAGATTCTTCAAGTCAATGGTTTAGGCGCTATGGCAGCTTCAAATGCAACAGGTGAATCTGGTGAACAAAATCAAATCGCTTTGTCTGATCAAGTGGTCAATAGTGCGCTGCGCTATCGTTCTCAAGCCCCACTGATTGATAGCTTAATGAATGAGTTAGGCATTAAAGGCGGAGATATTAATGGTTTAACGCAATCCTTAAAACCAAGCAATGATTAATACAAATCATCTCCTATTCGCTTAATTACCAGCCTCTGTCATCAGAGGCTTTTTATTACATGGATTTTTATTCATGATCTAATACACCTGATCGTTTTTAATGGTATAGATGTTAACGATACAGATATGCTTATCTCAATAAGTCATGATGGAAACTCACGATTTCTTTTAAAATCAGCTGATTCAACCAAGATCGACTATCTCAATGCTATGCTCTAACCCTATTCAGTTTTGTTTAATTTAAAAATGACTTGGTTTATTTTTCTTCTCGGTGCCATGATTGCAGGCTTTGTCCAAGGTTTAACAGGTTTTGCCTTTGCCTTGATTGCGATGTCTTTTTGGATTTGGGTATTACCGCCACAGCTGGCAGCACCATTGGTGGTGTTTGCTTCTCTATGGAGCCATATCATTGCATTAGGGAAAGAACAAAAACATCAACTCCCGTTTTCTCTAGTACTTCCTTATATCATTGCAGGATTGATCGGTGTACCTCTCGGTACCTATCTGTTACATCTCATTGATGGAAATACCTTTAAGACCATCCTTGGATTATTTTTAGTGATTTGGTGTCCGACCATGTTCTTTGCCCCTGTGTTTCCTCGTATTCAAGCATTGGGAAAACTTGCAGATGGAAGCATTGGTTTTATTGGCGGTATTTTAGGTGGTCTTGGTGGTTTTTGTGGCGCAGCACCATCAGCTTGGGTGATGCTTAAAAATCTGCCTAAACAACAACAGCGTTATATTTTAAGACATTTTAATTTTGCGATTCAGTTGTTTACGATTATTATTTATCTCTGCCAAGGAACCATCCACAAGGTCCATCTCCCCTATTTTGCACTGATCATTCTTACAGTGAGTATTCCTGCGCTGATTGGTGCGCAAATGTTTTATAAAATATCAGAAAAACAATTTAAACAATTGGTGCTGAGTTTATTATTTGCCTCAGGTTGTTTTTTATTGCTGACATCATTGCTTTAGCAAAATAGAGAGAAAGTTGAATAAATTTCGCTGGCTATTTATTCAGCATTTGGTTACTAAAATGAAAACAATATCCGAGCGGCTCTATTTTTAATAACCGATTCATCCTACAATTCCGCCACTCATTTTTCTTAAATATCTGTGATGAAAAACTCATTTTTGTTAAGTGCCAGTATTCTCTTAACAGGATGTGTACTTGGCACATCTAGTGAAATTAAAACTGCGGAAAAACTGCTCAGCCAATTTCAATGTAATAATATTGAAACAGCAGAATTGGCCCACAGTTCAATTAATACTTATCATGAACGCTCACTTGCGGTGAGTAAAGAAAAAGCCACTGAGTACGTCGATCGCTATAAATCTGGAGATGAATTATTTAAAATTCCTCTCGATGAAGTGGTTCAACAACAATACGATATTTATAAAACAGCCTGTGAATCCCTTGGCGGTGTGCAACGCTCAACAACAAGCAACGCTAAAAAATAAGCCGATTATTTTTGAATACTGCAAAACGTTTATGATCTTAAATATATCGTGTTTTAAATGAATGTGTTTTAAAATCATAAACGTAAATCATGATAAGCAGCGTTCATTTTTAAAATTGCCTAGACTATCCTCTATACTACTGAGTTTTTAAATACCCCCCCTAGTGAAATATAGCGATCTCATCTCCAGATTTTATCTGATGATCAAAACAATCTTCGAAGCAGTAAAAATAGTGGCTGTAGCAAACCTAATATAGGCAAAGTGATATGATTTCTGCATCATCACAATAGCCGTGCCGTAATTTATTTTTTTGCCTTGTATGAATGGTCTTTGATACCAAAAATTTTGATCCCCATCAGATAAAAAATAGAGGTTAAAATTAGACCGACAACCCACGAAACATCTGCACCATCAAGCGCCTTGGCAATAGGACCTGTATACAAGTCTGTCGCAATAAAAGGCACTTGAACAATGACACCAAAAATATATGCAGAAATAGCCATGAGGTTAAATTTTCCATAGATTCCCCCATCTTGATGGAAAAACGAATCGACATCATATTCCCCATGACGAACCCAGTAATAATCAACCAAATTCACAGCGGTCCAAGGGATAAGTACGTAGATGAGCAAGAAAATAAAATTAATAAATATGGGCAGAAAATTACTGGATGCTTTGATTCCAATCCACAACGCAATAGCAATCAACAAAAATGAAATCACAATTCGCCCCTTAGCCAAGGGCATAAATGATGGAATAAATGTCTGGATAAAAGAAATTAAAGTCAGTACACCACAATATAAATTCATTGAATTGATCGCTGATATGGAAATGACTAAAATCAAAATAAACACGCTTCCCATCTTAGGCACGTAATCGATCATCCCAGCAATAACATCTCCACTCGGTGTCACCAATCCTATTGTTACTCCCAAACACATCGGGATGATGGTCCCCAATCCACATCCCCAATATGTCGCCCAGAATGCTGCCTTAGCCCCTGTTTCTTTTGGCAAATGACGAGTAGCATCAGAGACATAGGGTGCATATGCAATCTGCCACAGTGCAGCAATCGAAAGTGTAGCGAGAAAACCTGTAGCTGAAAAAGAATTACGCTCGAAAAAGTCTGAAGGTAAACCTTGAATAAAAAACACCCACACATATGCTGCCAAAAAAGCGAAACCAGAGATCACAAAGGTTATTTTTGTAAATAGATGAATTAATCGATAACCAACAATTGTACCGATCACAGCAACGACACAAGTGAATAATATGCCAGATGACTGACTGAATGAGGGAATAAGCAAATTCATGGCTTGTCCAGCCAGCGTCGCATTTGAAGCTAGGAAGCCGACATACATGATGACCACGATTCCAAGGATTGGAAGCGCGCCATATGCACCAAACTGCCCTTTGGTTTGAATCATCTGAGGGACACCGAGATGCGGTCCTTGAGCGGCATGGAGTGCGGCAAAGATGCCACCAATAAGCGTCCCTAGAATAATACTTAAAATAGCAGAGACAAAAGATTGATGAAAAATGGTAACTGAAACTGATCCTGTCACAAATGTCAGTAGCATCAAATTTCCACCAAACCAAAGTGTGAATAGATCCCGAGCCTTACCGTACCGCGCATTTAATGGGATTTGCTGAATGGTATGTTGTTCAATCGAGTGAACATATTTGTCTTCCATGAGTGTCTCCTAATAGAGAAATCGTTAAAAAATTACGATCAACCAAATTGTTTTTTTAAGATGCAAATCCCCCTACGCTTAAATTGCGCAATTGAAAATGCTGAGGATTATGGGTGCAGGCGTTCTGCTATGTGGTCATTGGCTCAAGCACAATGGCATCAAATAATGCTTGGATCTGTTGATGAATTTCCCCTTCAAAAATGACCACTATTCTCGATCTGTGGTCATCATCAGGCCACGCATTTAGATAAGATTCGGGAAATAGATAATGTTGAACACCGTGTAATATCACAGGTCGTAACGACTCTTTTACCTGAATCAATCCTTTGATTCGGAGCAAGTTCACGCCATAAAGTCGTGCCAGCTTCTGAAGAAAATAGGTCACACGCGCCCAAGACAAAGCTTGGTTGGCATATAAACACAAGGTAAAAATATTATGATGCGGTGCGTTATTGAAAGCGTTTTGAGGATTTGTCTGATGCATAAACCATTGCGAATCAGGTAAATTACGTGTAACTGGATACTTTTCACGATCAAAAATAACCAAAGCAACAGCTGCCACATCCGCACCATCAATAATTTCAGCACTCGCATTCAGAGTACGGATACGCTTGGTAAATGTTGTAAAGGCATGCGACAAATCTGTTTTAGTTAAAATGATTTTATCTGCAACAGCGATTTGACGTAGCCTTTCCGTCCGCTGTTGCGGGGTATGTAAGGGCAATAGGGTATCAACCGTAGCAATTACAGTTTGCACACTAAATAAAGTCGCGACACTTTCATCTGCTAGCAAAAGTTTAAGCAAGGGAATCGGGTCAGCCATACCTGTTGTTTCGACAATAACACGGTTAAAAACAGGAATTTCCCCTGCCTCAGCACGACAGTAAAGAAGTTTAAGTGTTTCTGAAAGTTCTGTTTTCATGCTACAACAGACACAACCACTTTTTAGCAAGACAATGTCATCGTCAAGTCGACCTATCAATAAATGATCTAAGCCAACCTCACCTATTTCATTAATAATCACTGCCGTGTGTGCCATACGATCATCGGCCAACAGACGATGCAGCAATGTTGTTTTACCACTCCCCAGAAAACCTGTCAGTAAGGTCACAGGAATACGTTTTATTCCGCTCATATATGTCTTCCCTTACGCACATAAACAATAATTTAACCCAGTAGATTAGTTAGCACGCTGAAACACATGCTGACCTTGTAATACTGTGGTGATAACTTGAGTCTTAGCAATTTCTTCAGGGCTTGATTCAAAAATATTGCGATCCAAAACAATAAAGGTTGCTTCCTTACCCACTTCTAAACTCCCAGTACGATGACTATGCCCAACAGCAATTGCGCCGTTCAACGTCATGATCCTGACTGCCACATCCAAAGGCACACTTTCATCTCCGTGCTGCAAAATACCTGCCAGTGCAGGAAAGAGGTTTGGCGTAGGTGGCAAAAGCCAATCTGTACCAATCGTCATGGTTGCACCAGCATCATACAAAGTTCGAAAATCATAGGCTTTGCCAAGCGCTTGTTGATATTCTGGGATATGCCAAATCGCGGGGGACATTTCAGCAATAATGTCTAATTCTGCAAAACGGCTACGATCTTTTGCAGAAACATAATGGGCATGTGCAATGTCATGAAATTGCCCTGTTTGACGTTCAACATCGTTGGCATTTTCATAATTGTCTAAACCAATACGCACAGAACCATAACCCGTACAATGTGATTTAACGATCAAACCTTCTTTGGTCCATTCACGAATTTTTTCAGTGAGTTCATTAGAATCGAGAAGTAAATTGTAAGTAATAGGTTCATCTGAAATCGGATCTAAGGGGACATGGCTAAAGGTGGGTGCCATAGATGTGCCATCTAGCATCACTTTGACTCCATTCACCATGACACGTTTTGACGCATATTGCGTTCGTTCTGCGATTACCATTTCATCTTCTTCACGATCACTCAATGACATAATTTCTGCTTTCCAAGGAATATGACAAATCAAATCCAGTGTAAGCTCATCGTCATCATCCAAAGATTTAGCTGCTGTCAGAAATGACCTTGTTGCTGAAGCTTCCTGTGCCGAAGTAATACCATATTGATTACATATACTTGCCGCCATTTTAAGCGCGAACTTATTTTCCTCATCGGTCTCTGTAGGTGCGACCATATATAATTTCACCCATCCACCTTCACGCAAAATTCCAGTGGGTTCACCTGTTAGGGGATCTTTTTCAATTTTTGCGCGGGTCGTACTCGGTGTATCACGGGTGATACCTGCAAGATGTAGTGCTTGGCTGTTCGCCATGACGTTATGAAATGAAAAATCATGAATCACAATAGGCACATTTGGAATGACTTGATCCAACCATTCTCGTGTCAGTAGCTCAGCGGTAAAAATCAATGGGTTATAGAGCCCTGCAAAAATCCATGTTCGTTTGGAGGCATATTTTTCCCAATATGTTTTGAGTTGCTGTGCCAATTCTTGCAAGGTTTGTGGATCATTTAATTGGCAAGAATATTCCAGTCTCAGAAGTGCCGCTTTTAAAAGGTGAGTATGTGCATCATGAATGCCAGGCATCACCAATTTCCCTTTTAAATCATATTTCTCAGCATCCTCCGCCAAACTCAGAATTTCATCCTGATCACCAATCGCTAAAATTTTACCGTCCTTTACCCACATGGCTTCTGCCCAAGGTTGGGATTGATTCACGGTATGAAATTTTGCATTGTAATAGACGCTATTATTCATCTTGTTATCCCTGTCTATGCCCAATAAATGTTGAATTTAACTTTTAGAATTATTTACGCGATTGCTTTAAGCTGTTTACAACTTAAAGTGAATTTCAACAATTTATTTATATACGTCATTTTAAAAAATTAAGTAATTTTTAAATAACGATGTAGATCTTTTGAATTATTAAAGTAGTGTTTTAATTGAGCTAAAAAATAGGTTATTTATAAAATAATATCTAAATGCGCAGATGGTGTATCAACGGGACAACAGCAAATATTTAAGACCGACAAAATATGGGAATGAGCAAAATCACCCTTCCCATATAAAAATTAAATTCATTGTATTTGAGTTTGCAAAGATACTTGCAAAACAAACTTAGCTTATGGAATAAATCTAGTATCTATACTAAATAAATCTGGATGTTTCGGATTGATCTGAGCATAAAATTCCATGATTTCAGCCATGTCCTGTTCATAGTCCCCAGTCGGATAAACAATTTTACCAATCCCTGTTTTTTTGTTTTTATAATCCATATACGCCAGTGCAATAGGTACGCCAGCACTGGTGGCAACATGATAAAAACCTGTTTTCCACTGTTCTTGCTTTGCACGCGTACCCTCTGGCGTCACCAGCATCACCAATTTAGGATGGGTCTTAAACAGATCACTCATCAGCTGAACCATACTTGGACGTTCCTCACCATCCTGCTTGGGACGGCGATCAATCCCGATTCCGCCCATAGCACGCACAAAAGGTCCAAAAGGCAATTTCATATAGCTGTCTTTAATGGTAATACGCACATGAACACCCAAAGCTTTCAGTGCTAAACGTGCATATAGTGCATCCCAATTACTGGTATGCGGTGCTGCAATCATGACACATTGGTCGATGTTTAAATCCCAATGGTTATCAATTTGCCATCCCATCCAACCTAAACTTTGTTCAGCTAATTTTTCAAACACCCAGCACACCAAAATATAAAGAATTTGCGCTGGATTGTAGCAACCAATAGATCAGATAAAAATCCACTTCGTATAGAAAAACAGCAATTAATATATAAATGTATAAAATTAATTCGATGTAAAACTTGTAAGTAAATATTCAATTTTGATTATATTCTGCAATGAATTTGCATATATCAATTTTTCGTTTGGTTAAAATAGTTAATCCAATGTAATTCACGACAATGATTATCAAAATGAATTTTTTGTGGCTGAATATTCACATTTGACTGGTGAAGGACCTGATATTCAATCCAGCTTTCTAGACAAGACTCCACTTCAAACAACTGATTGTCTTGTTCTATGCTTTGTTTCAATTGTGTGCCATCTGAAAATGTATAAATTTTGGTGGTCTGAGTGATCTCTATATCTTGCTCATAATTTTTTTCGCATTGCAAAATAACATTTTCAATTTTGATTTGATCATTGCTTTTTTGATTGTGGTTTTTTTCATTGTAAATACGAGCAACATATTCAGCCAAATGAGACATAGATTCGAATACTTAAAATATGACAATAACAGAGTTTCTATAATAGCCTAACTTTTTAACATCGAACTACATTACTCAGCAATTTCTTACATAATTCACATTTCATATCAGGGAGATAATTTATATTCTGGATAAAATCATTCACATATAATTATTTATTCATTTGGGTTATGTTATGAAAAAAACACTCTTCGTCATGTCTATTTTAGCGCTGTCATTAAGCGCTTGTTCTAAGCAGACTCATAATGCATCAGAAGATATCAAAGCGACAGCTCAAACACAGGCTGCTGCATCGCATGAAGCAGCAACCCCAACCATAGATTCAGAACACAATGCTCAAAATAGCTTGGATTGGGCTGGGGAATACAAAGGCTTACTTCCGTGTGCTGATTGCTCAGGAATCAAAACCAAACTCATCCTCAAATCAGATCACACTTATGAACTGACTGAAGAATATGAAGGGGTTAAAGGTGAAGGCAAAGAATTTAAAACTCAAGGTCATTTTAGTTTTGATGAATCTGGATCGATTATCGGTCTAGATAAAAATGCAGATAAGCGCAAATACTTTGTTGGCGAAAATATCTTAGAAGCACGTAGTTTTGCAACGGGTGAAAAGATTGAAGGTCCAAATGCTGAACTTTATCAATTAACCAAAGACGTGGAATAATTTAAAAATTATTTCCGAATAACAGCATAATAAAAACCTGCTTGAAGCAGGTTTTTTTAAATTTTGGAGCATGCTTTTTAGCGATGACCAATCAAATATGCCCCAAAGAGTGTAAAGATCCCACCTGAAATACCATCAATCCATCTTGAGGCATTTTGGTAAGCGGCTTTAAAGCTAGGTAATGAAAATACAAAGGCAACAAAGCTAAACCAGATCAGCGTTTCCACGGAAACAATTATAAATAATAATGAATGCACACCATCTAAATGTGGATTGGCTAAAAACACTGAAAATACACTACCGAAATAAATTACCGCTTTCGGGTTTGATAAATTGGTTAAGAAACCTTTGAGAAAGAAACGCAGATTGCTTTGCGGTAACTCAAAATGATGCTGTGATATATTCTCTTTCTTACTCAAAGCAGATCTAAGCATTTGGTAGCCTAACCAGCACAGATAAATCCCACCAACAACCAACATCACTTGCTTTAACCATGCCATTTTTTCAAAAATGATATTCAAACCCGCCAAAGCTAAAAAAGCCCAAAACATCACCCCTGCGGTAATCCCCAAAACCACAAAAATAGATTGCTTTCTTGAACGGCTAATCGCAGTTTGCGAGACCAGAAAGAAATCAGGGCCTGGTGTAATCAGGGCACAAAAATGAATAAAGATTAACGTACATAATGCGATCAACATGGACTAGATTCCGTTCAGCGAGACAGATTTATATTAGTGTGAAAATTCATGTTTTTCCATCGATATCGGTACATCAATAAAATTCTTTAGGCTGAACTTCGATGAACATATACCACAAATAAAACATCAACCATCTTTTAAAAAGACGGATTTTAATTATTGGAGAAAATAATATTTTATCTTTATAATCAAAAATTAAAACGTGCTTAAAAAATAAATCATGCTTAATTTAGAAAAAAATTCAACCTCACCCATTGAGCAACCCCCACATCATCCTGTGGAAGTGCAGAAGATCATCAGCATCAATAAATTTATGCTCTTGTGCTTTTTGACAATGGGTTTATATCAGATTTGGTGGATGTTTAAAGCGTGGCGCTTTTTTATGCAAAAAGACAAATTAGACATCATGCCGGCTTTTCGGGCAGTATTTTATATTTTTTTCCTTTACCCTTTGTTTAAAAAAATAAATAACTATGCCAAGCAACAAGGATATACAGAAAATTTCTCATCAGGCTGGATGTTTATAGGATTTATGGTTTTTTCAGTACTGATTAAACTGCCTGAACCTTATGATCTGATTACTGTATTGAATTTCATTTTTCTAATACCTGCATTTAAGGCTCTCAATTTTGCCAAACAACAATCCAATCAATTTGTGGTCATTGAACAAAAGAAATTTAGTAAAGCTCAAATGGTACTTATCGTGTTATTTTCTATTTTTTGGTGCTTGTATTTACTCGGACTATTTCTATAGCCTAAACAGCTTGCAATGAGCCTAAGCTCATTGCAAGCTGTTTAAATTAGACCAAAATATCTCGCTTACCATTCGGTCCTTGTTCACTGACAATACCCTGCTCCTGCATTTGATCAACAATACGGGCAGCACGGTTATAACCTAAGCTAAACTTACGTTGCAGTGAAGATACAGACACCTTACGTGTTTCTAAGACAAATGAAACACATTGGTCATAGAGTGCATCACGGTTCGGATCGCCATCACCATCTTCAAAACCACGTGTGGTCGGTTCTTCGTCAAACGGCGTGAGAATTTCATCAACATAATTCGGTTCACCGCGTTCACGCCATGCGTCACAAATACGGTTGACTTCATCATCGGAAATAAATGCACCATGTACACGCTCAGGATCAATTTTACCTGGACCGAGGAATAACATATCACCATGGCCCAAGAGATCCTCTGCACCACCACCATCCAAAATAGTACGCGAGTCAATTTTACTGTTTACACGTAATGCCACACGGGTTGGAATATTGGCTTTAATCAAACCCGTAATGACATCTACCGATGGACGTTGTGTTGCTAACAGTAAATGAATTCCTGCTGCACGAGATTTTTGTGCCAGACGGGTAATCATTTCTTCTGCTTTTTTACCCACTTGCATGATCATATCTGCAAATTCATCGGCAACAATCACAATCGAAGGCAATGGTTGCAAACGTGGTGCTCTGTCTTGTGTCGCAGAATCACTTGGTTTCCAAGTTGGATCAATCAGATCCTCACCATTTGCAATGGCTTCTTCCACTTTACGGTTATAGTCGGCTAATTTACGGATCTTTAAAAAAGACATCAGCTTATAACGACGTTCCATTTCATTGACACACCAATTCAATGCACTAACAGCATCTTTCATGTCAGTCACAACAGGTGTCAATAAATGAGGAATATCATTGTAGTTCGCTAATTCCAATTGTTTTGGATCGATCAGAATCAAACGCAATTGATCAGGTGTATATTTCAACAACATCGACAGGATCATTGAGTTTACAGCAACCGATTTACCTGAACCTGTTGTCCCCGCAACCAACATATGTGGTGCTTTACCTAAGTCAGTGATCACAGGATTACCCGAAATGTCCTTACCCATTGCCATTGAAAGCAAACCATTTGGATCTTTAAAAACGGGAGTTTCTAACAATTCTATCAGACGTACCATTTCACGACTGCTATTCGGTACTTCAATCCCGATATAAGGCTTTCCGGGAATCACTTCAACCACACGTACAGATGCCATTGACATAGAACGTGCCAAATCTCGGGAAATATTGGTCACTTTCGAGGCTTTTACACCGGGTGCCAAATCTAACTCAAAACGTGTAACCACTGGCCCAGGTTGGGCTTCGATCACTTTGGCTTTGACGTTAAACTCTTGAAGTTTAATTTCTAACAGTTCAGATAAACGTGACAATTGTTCTGCGGTAAAGTTGACTTTTTTATTTGGATCGACTTTATCTAACAGTTCATAGCCTGGCAATGTTGGTAAGTCTCGACGCTTATTTGCAACTTGCATTGCACGTGACATCGGACGACCAAATGCATCTGTTAATGGTGCATCTAAGTCGAAATCATCTTCAAGTTCTGCAAACTCACTTTGCAATTCGTCTTGAGGTTTACCCGCAGTTTCTTGCCAAGCATCTCTAAATGCATCTTTATCTGCAGCAATTAAAGACTTTTCTTCTTCACTGACCAAGGTTGATGCATTTAAATTGGTTTGAATATTGGCACGGGTAAATGGCGTAGATTGAGCATAATTACTGGTTGTACGAACATCTACAGATTGCTGATTTGGTTGGTACGCAGTTGGGCTTTCAGTAAGTTCTTCATCTGCAAGCGATGCCAGCTCATCTAATTCATTGGCTAAATTTTGTATTGCTACGCCTGAAGTTGCCGCTACTGCGACACCACTCGCAACGCTTTGCCCACCCTGAACAGCAGTATCTACATAACCAGCTTCAATATGAGTCTGCGCTGTAGCGGTATTAAATGGGCTATGGATATCTGTGGCAGTTTGTCCATTTGGTACAACTGATAACAATTCATCAAACACTTGGTCATCATCCCAATCAAGTGAAGATTTTTTATTGATCTGCACAGGATCAACATCATGTTGATGCGCGCGTGGCAAATGATCTGCATATTTATCTTCAGTTTGATCTTCTGACGCTTTGATCAAGGCATCAATATCTCGATTATGGTCTTGATCTTGATGTAAGGCCTTCCATACTTCACCAGATGAAACAGTACGTTGACTGTCTTGTTCTAGACGATGTGCTTTTTCTAAAGTCCGCTCTAATTCCAAATCATCAATATCGTCTTGATCAAATTGAACATGATGTTGAGTTTTATTTTCTTGCTCAATCATGTCATCAAATAAGCGTTCTGCTGTTTGATTGTGTTTAGTATTTTTAACAGTCAAATGCTCTTTTGCTGGTGCCTGATCTTCAGCTTCGACAAATTCAGCTTGAGCTGTTATTGGTTCAGCTTTATGCGTATGCGCATGATTTTTATTTTTCTGCGGTGATGTCAAATCAAAAGCAGATTCACTTTCAGGAACATTTTTATAAAACAAATCTTGTAAATAAGCAGGCGTGGCTTTTAGTGTTGCCCACGTTCTATTCCATTGAATACCAAACGCTAAGGTAAATAGAACAACGAGCAAGAGCAAAATAAATACAACTGCCCCATAAATACTCATCAGTTGAGATAGGCTTTCACCAAGTTCATAACCAATGATTCCACCAGAAGCATTGGCTAATGTGTCTGCTGGTACATTCCAAAGCAAATACAATAGACTTGAGGTCGCAAGCAAAATAAAAAATTGAGCAGCGTAACGAAACGGACGACTCACAAAACTTCGTGGCCACCATACTTGGACTGCTTCTATAAAAATAAATACAGGAATGAGTAAACTTGCCCAACCTAAAAAACCAAACAACAAATCAGCAATCCAAGCACCCGCTACACCACTGGCATTTGAAACCTGTTGTGTATCACTCGAAATATGCATCCAGCCTGGATCAAATGGGGTATATGTCACTGTTGCAAGGAACAGATATATCCCAAATGAAATCAAGAATATTGTTGTTAAAAAGCGCTGTGCATAAACATTTGACACCGCAGTCATATACTATCCTGTAACCAATTGTTCAAATTACTCTTTTCTGAAGCTTGATCAGCTTTCTTGAGAGAAGAAATTTTTATATTATGCACCTGTTCTTAAAAAAAAGATGCACTATTATTTACTTGTGTTGTAAAGCATTGTTAGAAATTTAAGCTTTTATTTCGATAAAAATGCCAAACAATATTATTTGATTATTCTATATAGCTCAATTCGATTTAGATGATCAATATTATCGACATTGAAGCCACACAACTTTGATAAAGTTTCACGTATAATTCAAACAATTTCTATATTTTTCATAAAAAAGGATGACTCATGAGCGCTCGTCACTCTCGGTTAATTATTTTAGGTTCTGGCCCTGCTGGTTATAGTGCTGCTGTTTATGCCGCGCGTGCAAATTTAAAACCAACCTTAATTGCAGGTATGCAACTCGGTGGTCAATTAACCACGACGACTGATGTTGAGAACTGGCCTGGCGATGCTGAAGGTTTAACAGGTCCAGCGTTAATGGATCGTATGCAAGCGCATGCTGAACGTTTTGGTACTGAGATTTTATACGATCATATCAATGAAGTTGATCTTCAGGTGCGCCCTTTTGTGCTTAAAGGCGATATGGACGAGTACACCTGTGATGCGTTAATTATTGCAACAGGTGCAACAGCACAATATTTAGGCCTTGAGTCTGAACAGGCTTATATGGGCCAAGGTGTAAGTGCTTGCGCAACTTGTGATGGTTTCTTCTATAAAAACCAAAAAGTGATGGTTGTGGGTGGTGGTAACACTGCTGTTGAAGAAGCACTATATCTTTCCAATATCGCTTCACACGTTACCCTTGTTCACCGTCGTGACAAATTACGTTCTGAAAAAATCCTTCAAGACCATCTCAACGAAAAAGTTAAAGAAGGTAAAATTTCGATCATCTGGAACCATCAAGTTGATGAAGTTTTAGGTGATAGTAATTCTGGTGTGACCTCTGTACGTATTAAGTCTACCCAAGATGATTCAACTCAAGACGTTGACGTATCAGGTATGTTTGTGGCAATTGGTCACAAACCAAATACCGCAATGTTTGAAAATCAACTTGAACTGCGTAATGGCTATATTCAAGTACGCAGTGGTACTGCGGGCAATGCCACAGCGACATCTGTAGCGGGTGTATTTGCTGCAGGTGATGTTGCTGATGATGTTTATCGTCAAGCAATTACATCTGCAGGTTCAGGCTGTATGGCAGCACTTGACGCTGACCGCTATTTAGATGGCTTAGAATAATTGATTTATTTTGTGTAAAAACAAACCGCCTACATGGCGGTTTGTTTATTTTTGATTTATAAATAAACAAGAGAAATGACTTTAAACGAATACAAACTATAGGAAAAAACATGACAACAGCGTGGACCGATGGCTACCAGACAGAAGTAAATTACACCTATGGTTACTACAGAGACTTAAGCCCGAACTACCAAAAGTTTTGCTTATTACTCAATGGGGTTGATTGCCCACCCACCAATGAACGTCACAAACATTGTGAACTCGGCTTTGGTCAAGGTGTCAGTCTAAATATTCATGCTGCATCCAGTTTTGGTTTATTTTTTGGTACAGACTTTAACCCTGCTCATGCTGCCCATGCCAATGTCTTGGCTGAACAAAATCAAGTCCCGCATCATTTCTATGATGCAAGTTTTGAAGAGTTGCTCAACAAAGACTTACCGATGTTTGACTCGATTAGTTTACACGGAATCTGGAGTTGGATTAGCCACGAAAACCAACATATTATTTTGCAATTTATCCGAAAATTTTTAAGTCCCAATGGGATTGTCTATATCAGCTATAACTGCCTGACCGGTTGGGCTGCCAATATGCCAGTCCGCGAGTTATTTCACAGTCATTTTAAATTTAATAGCACCAGTACCAACCCGCTACAAAAAGTAAATGATTCACTTAACTTTAGTGAAGAGCTATTAGCGCAAAATCCCCTCTTTGCTCAGAGAAATCCAAATGCACTCAACAAAGTGCAAGATTTAAAAAAACAAAATCCAAACTATTTGATCCACGAATACTTAAATCAAGATTGGCAGTGTTTTTCTTTTCAACAAGTGGTGCGAATTTTAGAAGAAATTAAACTGACCTATGCGGGTTCAACAGATTTAAATTCACATCTAGATAACATTAATTTTAGTGAACAACATCAGCAATTTTTAAACACCATTGAACATCCTGTTTTTAAAGAGCAATGCCGTGATTATTTTGCCAATACACAATTTAGAAAAGATTTATATATCCGCGGGAAAAATACCTTAACTGCATTAGAAATTCAGCATCGTTTGAGAAATACAGCCTTTGTCTTATTAACAGCACCAGAAAAATTGCCAAAAACAATTTCAGGATACTTAGGGGAATTCGATTTAATCCAAGAGATTTATCAACCACTCGGTGCTTATTTTAAGCAATGTGACTATAAGCCACAGACGATTGCAGAGCTTGAACAGGCCATTCCTGATATTACCTATTCAAAGCTACTCAATGCCTTGGTGATTTTATGCCACTTAGGTTTGGCACAACCTTGTCAGGCGGCTTCAAATCCAGATATGGTTGAACATGCTCAGAAATTAAATCGTTATTTCCTTGAGCAAGCCAGCTATCATACCAATTATCAAGTATTGGCCTGTCCACTCACAGGGATTGGTATTCCAGCCGATCAGTTTACCCAACTCTTCTACCGCGCTCACTTTATCGATGGTTTAGACTCTGCCGCAGAATTTGCACAATATGTTTGGGATGTGCTGACTCAATTAGGCTGGCTGGTATTGGACCAACAAGGCAACACCGTTTCAGATCCAAAAACCAGCCTTGAAGTCATTCAAGAGAAAGCCCAATTCTTTATAGATAGTGACAAACTCAAAATTGCAAAACATTTGAAACTTTTTGCATAGGGTCTGTTTAGACATTTAATTACATGATCAGCTAAGATAAAGCTGATCTTTTTTATTGATGAATTCTCGTGAATCAACTCCCCCTTTCACAATTTATTTTTCCAGATCCAATAGAAGCTGATCCAGATGAACAAGGCTTGATTTGTATAGGTGCAGACTTAGCACCTTCTACATTATATGAAGCTTATACGCATGGCTTATTTCCATGGTTTTCCGAAGGTGAGCCAATTTGTTGGTGGTGTCCAGAGCCCCGGTGCATCATTCGCCCTCAGGATTATCATCCAAGTAAATCACTACTGCGAAATATGAAAAAGTTTGATTATAAAATTACCATCAATCATGCTTTTGAACAGGTCATTCGTTCTTGTTCGCTCCCACGTAGCTATGCGGATGAAACGTGGATTTCTGAGGAGATTATTCACGGTTATTGTCAACTATTTGAAGCTGGCTATGCCTATAGTGTTGAAGTCTGGGATCAAGACAAAATTGTAGGTGGGCTGTATGGTGTGACAATTGGCCATGGTTGCTTTGGTGAGTCGATGTTTAGCACTCAAACCGATGTTTCCAAAATGGCTTTTTACACACTGATGTTATTAGGCCGAGAAAATAATTTACCGTGGATTGACTGTCAGTTGGTCAATGATCACTTACTCAGCCTCGGTGCTTGTACACTTTCTCGCCATGAATACCTTAAATCGTTACAAGATGTAATAAAACAACCCTCTATAGATTGGAAAAGTTATCAAGAGCGTGTATTTTCAAGTAAAACAATAGCGATTTTATCGCGCTTAATGGAATGAAAATAAAAGGAGGGACATGATTTATGAATTCTTATCATCCTAAGTCCCTATTAAACGACTTACAGTATTATATTACGCCACCGCATGATTGCAGTTATCTAGAAAATAAATCTGCACGGATGGTGTTTCTCGATCCTGTACATCGTATTGATGTCGTCACACTTTCAGAATTATCGCGTGTAGGTTTTAGACGCAGTGGCGACTTTGTTTATCGCCCTGAATGTCATCTTTGCCGCCAATGTTTATCTTGTCGGGTGCCAGTGACTGAATTTAAAATGAGCAGTGCTCAGAAAAAAGCCTGGAAACGTAATCAAGATTTAACCGTTAAAATTATTTCGACCCAAGAGGCAACACAAACGCATTATCATCTGTACGAGCGTTATATTATTGAAAGACATGCTGATGGTGATATGTTCCCACCCAGTTATGACCAATTTGAAAAATTCCTGATCCATAGCTGTACCAACAGTTTTTTCCTTGAACTGTGGAAGGATGATCGTTTAATTAGTGTCTCTACTTGTGATCAATTGGATGATGGTGTCTCTGCGGTATATACCTTCTTTGATCCCAATGAGAGTAAACGCTCACTCGGGGTTTTTGCGATTCTCAAACAAATTGAATATGTAAAATCGTTGAATTTAGATTTTGTCTACCTCGGGTATTGGGTTCCACATGCCGAGAAAATGAATTACAAATCTCAATATGCACCATTTGAATTATTATTAGATGGACAATGGCGACGGATCAATCGTCACTTGGAAGCCAAAGAAATTCAAGAATTGGGCGATATGTTGATGACCACCCTGCCTTCAGAATGGAATGAGCCGATTATCAAATAATCGGCTTTCGCTGTTCGCATTTTCGATATTACTTAGACTTATTTAAATAATTTTGAAAAATCATCACTACAGGCTTTGACCATAATAATTGCATGTTCACGGCCACCCTGTTGATTTGGATAATAATTTTTTCTTAAATCAATTTGATGAAAGTTGGCCTTTTCATAGAGCGCAATCGCAGCTTTATTTGACTCACGCACTTCAAGAAAGATTTGTACTGGATTATTTTTTAATAATGCAATCGATTCATCTAACAGTTGATAGCCGAGCCCTTTACCCTGCTGGCTCGGATGAATCGCCATAAGCAATAAATTCGCTTCATCTAAAACAGGTTGCAGAATACAAAAGCCCACCACTTGATGGTCTTGCTCAATCACTGTACTTAGATAACTTGTTATGGACTCTTCAAATTGACTTTTTTTCCAAGGATGACTTTGTACCAAGTCTTCAATTTGAGAAACAGCGTGCAGATCTGAAGATTGCATTAAACGAATCATCTGCGTTCATCAACTCAATATAAAAAATGAATTATAAGAAATTAAACCAAGAAGTCTAATAAAAAAGAGCAACAATTGTTGCTCCTTAAGCAAAATGCTGACTTTAAGCGTCACAGACCCAGTTTCGCTTTCCATGTCTCGAGCAAACTCACTGTATCGAGATCATTTGGATGGAAACCTGGCTTAAAGTATGCCAACATTTCTTTGGTCATTCCTGCGATAATGCCTTTAGATGGACTATAAGCATATTTATAAATAATACCGAGCTCTTTTAGGTTGAGCTTGCCATCCTCTTTTAATAAACGCACCACAAAAGATGATTGCGCCATAAAGATGAGTACCATTGCAAAAACTAAAGCCGTGGTACGTAAGCCATAAGCCTTGATACCTTTACCAAACACCGCTTCATAAACATCATAAGCCACTGCTTTATGTTCATTTTCTTCCACAGCATGCCAATACCACATATACGACATGGTTGGATCAGTCATTAACTTTTGGATATGCCCATTGACCAGCAGTTGCGAAGCAATTGTTGCAGTAAAATGCTCTAATGCAGTAGTCGCGGTTAAATCCACCATTTCTTGAGTCATACCAAAAGGCTTGACTACACGTGCAAACCATTTACGTGCGCCTTGAATTAACACACCTGTTTCACGCTCGTATTTCTCAACATCATGACCAAACTTTTTTGCTGAAGCATTAAAGTTTTCATGCTCTTTGGTGTGCATAGCTTCTTGACCGATGAAAGCACTAATCTCTTTTTGTAATGCTTCATTGTCCTTGATCGCAGGGTGATAACGTACCGCACGCACAGAATCGATAAAAAGTTTTTCGCCATCTGGGAACAATGCTGACAATGCAGTCATGAAATGTGTAATACCCGCTGAACCACTTGCCCAATATTCAGGTACATCGTCAAAATTAAAATCCATACGACGTACAGGGAAAGATGCACCAGCACGGTTTGAAATATTCACTTTTGCATTCATTGCGATTCCTCCTATTAAGTGAGTTTCACTTAAATTCTTTATGTTTGTTTTTCTCTTTCTTTATATTACGTTTATATGAAAGTTTAATAATTGCAGATTAGGTCACACAAATATCAGTTAAGGACAGCTTTTGATGGGTATTGTCTAACAATTTATAGACGCTTTATTTTATCCATAAAAAAAAGCGCCCCAAAGGAGCGCTCTTTTTACACAATCAGCGATTATGCAGTTACTTTAGCAACTACACCAGCACCAACTGTACGACCACCTTCACGGATCGCAAAACGTAGACCTGGGTCCATTGCGATTGGGTGAATTAGTTCTACTGACATTTCAACGTTGTCACCTGGCATAACCATTTCAACGCCGTCTTGTAATTGGATTGCACCAGTTACGTCAGTTGTACGGAAGTAGAACTGTGGACGGTAACCGTTAAGGAACGGAGTATGACGACCACCTTCTTCTTTAGAAAGTACATATACTTCTGCGTCGAATTTAGTGTGCGGCTTGATTGTACCTGGTTTAGCAAGTACTTGACCACGTTGTACGTCTTCACGCTTAGTACCACGTAAAAGAACACCACAGTTCTCGCCCGCACGACCTTCGTCAAGAAGTTTACGGAACATTTCTACGCCAGTTACAGTTGTTTTAACTGTATCTTTGATACCAACGATTTCAACTTCTTCGCCGACTTTAACGATACCAGACTCTACACGACCTGTTACCACTGTACCACGACCAGAAATAGAGAATACATCTTCGATTGGCATCAAGAATGCTTTATCGATAGCACGTTCTGGTTCTGGAATATAAGAGTCAAGCGCTTCAACAAGTGAAAGTACAGCTGATTCGCCATATTGACCAGCATCACCATTAAGTGCAGCAAGTGCTGAACCACGGATGATAGGCGTGTCATCACCTGGGAAGTCATAAGTAGAAAGAAGTTCACGAACTTCCATTTCTACTAATTCAAGTAATTCTTCATCATCAACAAGGTCACACTTGTTAAGGAATACAAGAATATAAGGTACACCTACTTGGCGAGAAAGAAGGATGTGTTCACGAGTTTGTGGCATTGGACCATCAGTCGCAGCACATACAAGGATCGCACCGTCCATCTGAGCAGCACCAGTGATCATGTTTTTAACATAATCGGCGTGACCTGGGCAGTCTACGTGAGCGTAGTGACGAATTGGAGAATCGTATTCTACGTGTGAAGTATTAATTGTAATACCACGTGCTTTTTCTTCTGGTGCAGAATCGATTGCTGCGTAGTCTTTAGCTTCACCGCCGTAAGTTTTTGCACAAATTGTTGCAATTGCAGCAGTTAAAGTTGTTTTACCATGGTCGACGTGACCAATTGTACCCACGTTTACGTGTGGCTTATTACGTTCAAACTTAGCCTTAGCCATGAGAGCTTCCTTTTTAAACTACTCATGCAGGGTCACTGCATGAGCACTTGGTTTTTAACTATGAATTAGTTTGGGCTTATAGTAATCGAAAGATTACTCGTCGTCACCTTTTTTACCGCCAGACTGGAATTTAGAAATGATGCCTTCAGCCACGTTACGTGGAGTTTCAGCATATTTAGCAAATTCCATAGAATATGTCGCACGACCTTGAGACATAGAACGCATTTGAGTCGCGTAACCAAACATCTCAGCAAGTGGAACTTCAGCACGAATTGCTTTAGTACCGCCAGGTAAGTCGTCCATACCCTGAACCATACCACGACGACGGTTTAAGTCACCCATGATATCGCCCATGTAGTCTTCTGGAGTTTCTACTTCAACTTTCATGATTGGTTCAAGCAAGATAGGATCTGCTTTCATGAAACCATCACGGAATGCGTAAGAACCTGCCATTTTGAACGATAATTCGTCAGAATCGACATCATGGTAAGAACCATCAAATAATGTCGCTTTGATACCCACAACAGGGTAACCAGCCAATACACCATTCTTCATACGTTCTTGAATACCTTTGTCAACCGCACCGAAGAATTCTTTAGGTACTACACCACCTACAACTTCTTCAGCGAATTGGTATTCTTTACCAGCTTCTTCAACATCCATAGGCTCTAAACGAACATATACATGACCGAATTTACCTTTACCACCTGTTTGACGTACGAATTTACCTTCTTGCTCAACACTCTTTTTGATTGTTTCGCGGTAAGCAACCATTGGTTTACCAATGTTCGCTTCAACGTTAAATTCACGCTTCATACGGTCAACAAGGATGTCAAGGTGAAGCTCACCCATACCCGCAATAATCGTTTGACCAGATTCTTCGTCTGTGCGTACACGGAACGATGGATCTTCTTTAGCCAAACGACCAAGAGCGATAGACATTTTTTCTTGGTCAGCCTTAGTTTTAGGCTCAACAGCAAGAGAAATTACTGGCTCTGGGAATTCCATACGCTCTAGTGTAATGATGTTTTTCTCATCACAAAGCGTATCACCAGTTGTTACGTCTTTAAGACCTACACATGCAGCGATGTCACCAGCGCGAATTTCTTCAACGTCTTGACGATCATTTGCGTGCATTTGTACGATACGGCCAATACGTTCACGTTTAGACTTAACTGGGTTATATACTGGGTCGCCTTGTTTAAGAACACCAGAATAAACACGTACGAAAGTCAAGTTACCTACGAACTTATCGTTCATGATTTTGAACGCTAATGCAGAGAACGGCGCTTCATCAGATGCTTCACGAATCGCTTTAGTTTCAGCTTTGTCGTCAAGAATACCTTCGATAGGCTTAACTTCTGTAGGCGATGGTAAGAATTCAATTACAGCATCCAACATACGTTGAACACCTTTGTTTTTGAATGCTGTACCACAAAGCATTGGTTGGATTTCGCCAGCCAAAGTTTGCGTACGAATACCTGCAACGATGTCTTCTTTAGAAAGATCACCTTCTTCTAGGTATTTGTCCATCAACTCTTCAGATGCTTCTGCAGCAGCTTCAACCATATTGGTGCGCCATTCTTCAGCAGATGCTTGAAGATCAGCAGGAATATCACCATATTCGAACTGCATACCTTGAGAAGCTTCATCCCAAATGATTGCTTTCATTTCGATCAGGTCAACAACACCTTGGAAATTTTCTTCAGCACCAATTGGAATCACTACAGGTACAGGATGAGCACCTAAACGAGTACGCATTTGTTCAACAACACGGAAGAAGTTTGCACCAGTACGGTCCATCTTGTTCACGAATGCTAAACGAGGCACTTTATATTTATTTGCTTGACGCCATACAGTTTCTGACTGAGGTTGAACACCACCTACAGCACAGTAAACCATGCACGCACCGTCAAGAACACGCATAGAACGTTCAACTTCGATTGTGAAGTCTACGTGTCCCGGTGTATCAATTACGTTGATACGGTGTTCAGGGAACTGCTTGCCCATACCAGACCAGAAACAAGTCGTAGCAGCTGAAGTGATTGTAATACCACGTTCTTGCTCTTGTTCCATCCAGTCCATTGTTGCTGCACCGTCATGTACTTCACCAATTTTGTGAGATACACCTGTGTAGAACAAAATACGTTCAGTAGTTGTAGTTTTACCGGCATCAATGTGCGCAGAAATACCAATGTTACGATAACGAGAAATTGGGGTTTGACGAGCCATGATTTCTTGCATTCCTAAATTTTGTTGTTTAAAACAGGACCCATCAATGAAGCATTGATGCGTACGGATACTCGATACGTAATGGGCAACTTAAATACCCGCAAATCCCCCACTTTGGTAGAGGGCGATGTTAAATCGTGCTGCAGTACGCATGAGTATTCTCCTGATTAGGGACTGTTTTAGCCGCTTAGAAGCGGTAGTGAGAGAAGGCTTTGTTAGCTTCAGCCATACGGTGCACATCTTCACGTTTTTTGATCGCTGCGCCTTTACCTTCAGCTGCATCAAGCAACTCACCAGCAAGACGTAACGCCATAGTTTTTTCAGAACGCTTAGCAGCAGCATCTACCAACCAACGCATAGCTAGGGCAGTACGACGGGATGGGCGTACTTCCATAGGTACCTGATAAGTAGCACCACCAACACGGCGTGCTTTTACTTCGACCATAGGACGAACTTTTTCAAGAGTAGTCTCGAAAAATTCAACTGGGTCTACTTTATTTTTTTCTTGAACGCGGTCTAAAGCACCGTAAACGATACTTTCAGCAATAGACTTTTTACCATCTTGCATTACGTGGTTCATGAATTTAGCGATTGTTTGGCTACTGAACTTAGGATCCGGAAGGATTTCACGAGCAGCGACTACGCGACGTCTTGGCATTTTAATCTACCTATAAATATGACACTTCAGGTTTATCCAGCATCAGCACAAAGTGTCGTGTGCTATTCGCTGGCCTTACTACACGTCGCTTGAATTTCACAAAATTAATGCAGAAATCAGACAAGCGAGACGATAAAGGATTGCGGCTCTATATTCTTAAGAAGCTAATCTTTAAAAGATTATTTCTTAGGACGTTTAGTACCGTATTTTGAACGAGACTGGTTACGATCTTTAACACCAGCACAGTCCAAAGAACCACGAACGGTATGGTAACGTACACCTGGTAAGTCTTTAACACGACCACCACGGATAAGAACAACACTGTGCTCTTGTAGGTTATGGCCTTCACCACCGATATAGCTAGAAACTTCAAAACCTGAAGTTAAGCGAACACGGCAAACTTTACGCATTGCTGAGTTAGGTTTTTTAGGTGTAGTTGTATAAACACGTGTACAAACACCACGACGTTGTGGACAAGCCTTCAACGCAGGAACTTTTGATTTTTCAATCAAAGTTGTGCGACCCTTACGGATCAACTGATTTGTTGTTGCCATATGGCAATTCTCCCGTTAATAAAAAGCCTCAAAAAATTACCACTTTTTGAGGGCATGCAATTGTAAGCCAAGAAGTAAAAATGGTCAACATTCAACATGGTGTCAAATATTGACCATTTCAAGCTTTGGCTAAATGAATGATTCAACTTACTCAGGCTTACTTTCTGATTTTGTTTCAGTAGCTTCTTGCGTTTTTTCAGACGCTTTTACCGTATTTTCTGTAGCCGCTTTGGCTTTTACCGGGGTACGCTTTTTTGTTACAGTTTTTGCAGTTGTCGATGTTTTCGCCACATCAGTTGCTTTCGCTGTAGTGGTCTCCACTGCTGCGACTTTCTTTTGCGCGGTACGTCGTGGTTTTACGGGTGTCGCTTTGTCTTGCTGTTGAGTCGCATGTTTATCTTCAATGTGAGTTTCAGCCAGTTTTTGAATCCCCTGCTCAACTTTTTGCTCAGCAGTGGATTCTTCAACAGCTTCACTGGTTTTTTCCTTCACTTCAACATGAGTAATTGCTTCATTTTCAACCTGAGGCTCGACTTTCTCTGCAAGCTTTTCTGCTTTGCTGTCTTCTAAAAGCAAGGGATGCGCGTTTGAGATCAATTGACTAAATTTTTCATAAGCATCTAATACATCAATTTTTTCATCAGAATGCTGTAGCAGATATTGCCTTGCGCCAGAAAATACGATTTGAGCTTTATCGGTTGCATCATCGACCAGTTTCCAGTTATATGCAGCACTGATACCCATCGTGGCTAAGGGGGTGAGTCGTGTCAACAGACTAAAATGTGGAAGATTATTCATCCATGGCAGCTTAAATGTACCATCCTCATTTGCCACCCATTTTTTTAACAGCTCTATATCATTGCTCGAACCTAAAAGCTGTTGCAATTGGCTCACATTGTGGGTTTGCAACACCCCTGCAAAAGTTCGTATTGCCGCCATTAATGCGTGTTTTTCAGCAACAGTGCCTAGATCAATTTGTTTAAAAATGTATTCAACAACAGCGTGATCTTTCGCATTCAACTCAAAACCATGCGCTCGCCCAGTGTGATAAACACTTCGAAGTGCCAAAGCCAGTGAACTAGGTACATCAAGAATTGCGCCTAAGCCGCCGAACGCGCCTGTAACCGTACCTTGAATTGCAGCAATAATTTTATTCTGATTCGCCAGCGCAGTACTGATCCGTTGTGAACGTTCAGGATCCTTGGCCAATTCTGCCAAGCTTTTTGCACCCACTTCTTTTAGAACAGCATCTACAGAAGTCAGCTCTGAAACAAATTCATTGAGTTTATCAAAAATAAAATCAGACAATTTATCGTTTAAATCTGGTGAAATAAACGAAGCGACATTATTGATTTTTTTATAATGTTTCCCCAAAAGCTGCCCGGTTACATTGGGTAAATGTTCCCGTAGCATTTGTTGAGGATTTTCATATTGTTTACCTTCAAAAGCACTTTTTTCTTGAGCAGTACCTTGTACAACGGATTCATCTTTAGGACTGTGGCTCAATTTACTCACCGTACCAGGAGCAACATGATTGATCACACTTAAGCCTGTTTCGCTTAGCTTTTTGGCCACGCCAAAAGCATTTGAAATAAATCCGCCTGATTGTTTTTTATTAGAATTTGCCATGTGCACCCTCGTAACTGTGGTTTTTCAAACACTAAAGCTTGTATTAAATAGTTTCTCAACGCTTACATTAATGTACTGATTCACGAATCAATACAATCACTATTTCACAAAATTTCAATACAGATCATCATACTATACAATTATAAACAATCTACCCCTAGTTCACTTGCAATTACAGCACTCAATTTACTTAAAAATACTTTTTATAACAAATAGATGTCACAATTTGTCGCAGACAACTTATGTACCAGTGGTCATCTCAGCCTTTGCCAGTTATGATAGATTCATTGGATAAAATATATATAGAATCATTATGAAGCAAAATTTTCAAAATCAAATTAAGCACAGTTCAGAACAAAAATATCAAGCGGAACTAGAACGCTTAAAAGAACAAGATCAACATAGAAAGCCAGCAGGTTGGCAACTTTCTGCCTACGCTGTTCGCTCATTTATCTTGGGTGATGCCAAGCTGGATATTCAAAAAAAGTTTTATGGTGATGATGCTTTAGTTGACCGCGCCTTGGTTACGTTGCTGGGCAATCAGGGTTTGATGCTGGTGGGTGAACCAGGTACAGCAAAATCGATGCTTTCAGAGCTATTTAGTGCTGCCATTTCAGCCAATTCTCAGCTCACAATTCAAGGGACAGCAGGGACAACCGAAGACCATATTAAATATTCTTGGAACTACGCACTCCTTTTATCGGAAGGACCAACAGATAAATCACTGATTCCCTCCCCGCTCTTCTATGCCATGAAAAACGGACAAATTGCCCGCTTTGAAGAAATCACCCGTTGTCCACCTGAAATTCAGGATGTGTTGGTGTCTTTACTGTCTGAGAAGCAAATGATGATCCCTGAAATGGGACAAGATTTTAGTTTGCAAGCTACACAAGGATTTAACATCATCGCAACAGCAAACTTGCGTGATCGTGGCGTACATGAAATGTCAGCAGCATTAAAGCGCCGCTTTAACTTTGAAACAGTAAAACCAATTCGTGATCAAAAATTTGAAATCGAACTGGTGGGATTACAACTTAAGAACCAGCTTGCTGATTTATACAGTGAAATCCAAGTTCGCCCAGAAGTTATCGAACTCTTGGTGACCATTTTCAATGAGCTCAGAACAGGACAAAGTCTGCAAGGCGCAACACTTAAAACGCCTGATGCTGTTATGTCTACTGCTGAAGCGGTCAATATTGCCCATGCGGCAGGTCTACAAGCCATTTATCTCAGTGATGGAAAATTAAAAGCAGAACACCTCGCACAACAATTGATTGGAGTTGTGTTTAAAGATAATCCAGATGACGCTAAACGCCTACGTTACTATCTGGATACTGTGGTGAAAGAGCGTGCACGTAAAGATGCCGACTGGAAAAGTTTCTATGACGCCAGCCGAGAGTTTTAATCATGCAGCTGTTGGATCGAAATATAGAGAGAGGTGAAATGCCTGAACGCTTAAAACAGGCATTTCAACTGAAACAGCAAATGGCAGAGCAAAACGTTTTTTTTGCGCCAATCCGCCATCATAGCCCTGCTTGTGCATACGTGTTAAAACAATATATCGATGAACTGAAGCCCACACACATTTTAATCGAAGCACCAACAGGTTTTGAATTCTTAATTGAAAGCTTACAGAACCAAGCCACTCAACCTCCTGTGGCTATATTTGCACAAGCACAACGCTCTTCAAATAAAACCTCACCCAAAAAAGGCGCTGCAAATAAAGAGAGTGCTGGCGAAGAACATGAAAGTGATGACGAGGTTCAACCAGAAATCTTTTCTGCCTACTTCCCTTTTTGTGAATACTCACCTGAATGGGTCGCCATCCAACAGGCAAAACTCATTCAAGCAGACGTTAAATTTATTGACTTGGATTGGGCAAAACAAAGTGCCTTAAAAACACAACAGTCCGATTTGGACTGGCAACAAAAAAGTTTGCTGTCTGAACGTTATTTTGCGCATAGCCAATATATCCAAAAACTTGCTGAAACCATGCATTGCCGAAATCACGATGAACTTTGGGATCATTTATTCGAGCTGCAAAATGTTGAACAACTGCAACATGCTCAAACTTTTTTTGATGATGTTTTTGCTTGGTGTTCATTGGCACGTCTGGATTATGAGCGTGAGGTACTCTTACAAGATGCTTCATTACATCGTGAAGATGTGATGTGGAATTGCATCCAAGACAGTATTGATCCCAAGCATAAAATTTTGGTGATCACGGGTGGCTTTCATAGTCTTGCCTTAATTGAAAATCTAGCAGCCCCACAGCAAGCAGAACGTTTTATTGTCCAAGATCAAAAGCAAAACTGGCAAGAGCAAGCTTGGCTGATTCGCTATAGTTTCGATCGTTTAGATGCTTTAAATGGCTATGCTTCAGGTATGCCCTCACCTGCATATTATCAACAACATTGGCAAAATTTAAAATCTGCAAACAATCCAACGGTTGAACAAACGCAACTGCAATTTTTTCAATATTTAAATGAGTTATGCCATTTTTTAAACCAAGAAAATGCACTGGATGTAACGCCTTATATCGCGCTAAAAAATACCGCTGAACTTGCTTGGCAATTGGCTTGCCTTCGAGGGCATTATCAACCGAGCCGTTATGATTTACTCGATGCCTTACAATCAGCCTTAATCAAAGGGGAAATGGATGATGGACAACAGCATTTATTTACCCTGATTTTTCAGTTTTTAAGTGGGCAACAGCTTGGTAAGGTTGCTCAAAATCAGCACAGCCCTGCCTTATTACAAAATACCTATCAACAGATTAAAACCTATCGTTTTAATTTAAATGACACCATTTTACGCAATCGAAAACTCGATATTTATCGTAAACCTTTACATCAGAACATTAGTCAATATTTGCATTTATTGGAATTTGTCGGCTGTAATTTTGCTCAACGTATTTCGGGTCCAGATTTTGTTCAAGGTGCCAGTCTGGATTTGCTGTTTGAGGAATGGCGTTATGCATGGACACCCAGTGTTGAAGCACGTTTGATTGAACTGGCAGAAATGGGCAATCAACTCGAACAAATTGCACTGCTTAAAATTATTAAACTACAGCAAGAAAATGAAGCAAAAGGTGTGGGACAATCTGCCTTTGAAACTGCCAAATTGCTGGCTTTGGCGTGTCGCTTGGGATTAAAGCAACATTTAGAATTGCTCCGTCAACAACTCGATACTTTTTTAGAAAGCGATCAAAACCTTGCCTCGGTGATTGGTGCAGCACAGCAATTGTATTATTTGTGGCATGGTCACAAGCTGTTAAGTTTACCCGAAAATATCGTGATACAAAGTTTAAGTTTTGCCGTCTATCAGGCCTGTTTTTTACTTGATCAAATTTACGATACCCACGAAGAAAAAGTTGAACAAAATCTTAGCAACTTAAAAACCTTGCATGAACTGATTTTAAATATCAAGCAACGAAATCTTTCACTACAGCATGCAGTCGTAAATGCACAAGATGTAGATTTACTGGAACTGATGTATAGCCAAATTGATCTGGCAAAAATTGATGAGTTTCATCTTAGTTCACTCAAAGGTGCGCTACATACTTTACAGTTTTTAGATCATGAAATTGAGCAAAATCAGCTTCAACAACAATTACAACTGGCTTTTGCAGTGGGAAGTGATCCTGAAGATGCTGTGCAATACCTACATGGCATGTTTTTTATTGCGCCTGAAATCTTTGTGCAATCCAAGGTTGCAATTGATGCACTTCACCAATTGGTCAGTCATTGGACTGAAGATACCTTTATTCGGATTTTACCTGATTTACGCTATATCTTTAGTCAGCTTACCCCAAAGCAAAGCACTAAAGTATCTAAAATTATCGCAAAAACCACAGGACTTGGCGAGGATGTCATTCTCGATCAGGTACTCAGTCATATTGGGGAACAGGATGTATTCCAAGGCATACAACTTAACCAGCAACTGCAAAAAATATTTGAATATGATCACTTAGATCGCTGGGCAAGCAATCGCTCAAAACAACTCAATCCAGAACAACAAGGAGTGAATGAATGAGTCAATTACCTCCTGAACCAAATCTTGATGAAAACTCAGATACCCCCGCTTCTCTTGATGCAATGGATCAAGCACGCCGTTGGCGCTTGATGCTCGGTCGCTATGCCGACCAGAATTTATCAGCAGCGGCATTGTCAGGCGATCAACTGAAACTTGAGCGCAATCTTGATTATCTCTACCAAAATGAATATAAGCGTCGTGGCATCCAACAAGGGAAAAATCGCCATGGCGGTTTGGAAGCCTCGCAGCTTAACGCGATTAACTGGCTCAACCAAAGTCGAAAACTGTTCCCAAAATCGACCTTTGAACGTATGCAAAAACAAGCCATAGAACGCTATGAGTTAACTGAGTTATTTAAAAACCCAGAGCATGTAAGACAACTTGAACCCAACCCTGCAGTGGCTAAAGCTTTGCTGAGTATGCGTGGTCGTTTAAGCAATGAAATGAAAGATGCGATTCGAGAATTAATTCAAAAAGTCGTGGAAGAACTCTTACAAAAAATCCGCACACAATTTTTAAAAGCGCTACAAGGTCGTCGTAATCGTTTTAAGCGTTCACATCTTAAACAGGCACAAAACTTTGATTGGAAACGGACCATTCAAGCCAATCTCAAGAATTACCAGCCTGATTTACAAAAACTGATTATCCAAACCCCTTATTTTAATGCCCGTGTACAAAAACATTTGCCGTGGGAAATTGTACTGTGTGTCGACCAAAGTGGCTCGATGATGGTTTCGATCATGTATGCAGCAGTATGTGCCAGTATTTTGGCAGCTCTCCCTGCGGTCAATATGAGTCTGGTCCTGTTTGACACCCAAATTGTTGATTTAAGCCATTTGGCACATGACCCAGTTGAAGTCTTACTGACCATTCAACTCGGTGGCGGAACCAACATTGGTCAAGCTTTGCAATACTGTCAAAAAAAGATTAAACAACCCAATCGCAGTATTTTAGTCTTGATCAGTGACTTTGAAGAAGGTGCATCCGTTCAACAAATGCTCAACACCACCAGTCAACTCAACCAACAAGGCTGCAAACTGCTTGGGCTTGCGGCGCTGGATCAAGCAGCTAATCCTGTTTATGACATCAATATGGCACAAAAACTCCAAGAACGTGGTATGCAAATCGCAGCAATGACCCCTGAACATTTGGCGACATGGTTTGCAGAGGTGATGCAATGAGTTGGCATATTTATACCCAATACGATGAAGACAGCCTAACCATGCATAGCAATGCTGGTCTTCTACGTCGTGCCCATAAAGCCTTAGATGCTGTTGAACTACTACAACAAGAGCACGATCAACTGGTATTTAAAGTCGAAGAATGTGAGGTTAAACTGCCCTTTGAAGGCATCACCAAAGCACTGTGTAATTGTTCAGCACAAGGCTGTTGTAAACACATTCTCAGCAGTATTTTATGGGTTCAGGAACATGAAACACTACTGGCTACCGCAAATAGCCCAAGTGAAAATAGCCCTAACAATAATCTAGAAAATGCAGTACCACTAACTCAACAGGAAACATCTCAACACGGTAAAATATCTGAGCAAGCAACAACGTCAGCCCTTGAAACTGTTTTAGAATTTGATCCAAGCAAAATCCAAAAACAAGCAGGCAAAGCCAATATTCGTTTGGCCTATGAATTTGTACAAAATTGGTTGCTTCAACCTGAATCCTGTCAAATTGATATTCAAGAACATAAAATCACTTTTCAAACCGATTTAAGTCCCAATCCAGTTGTTCTATACCCCGCAACAGGGTTTGAAGGCATGTTGTCAGAAATTGCAGACAAACAAAAAGTTGCTGGGCATTTGGCATGTATTGCTTATTTAGTTCTGAAAAATGCCCCTGAAAAATGGCAATGGTCAATTGATACAACAGCGCAACAACACCATCCTACTCAGCAAGTTTCACCTGAAGATCAGGTATTGATCCAAGAACTTAAAATCATTTGTCAAAACTTTATTCAGCAAGGTTTGTCACATCTGGCCAAAGAAATGGTCATGTCACTGCATATTTTAAATATGCAAGCACGCGCACAAAACTTACCACGTTTAGGGAGCTTATTGCGTGCCTTACATGGCTCAATGAAGCAGTTTTTGGAAGCAGATGTACAGGTTGATGAGCAGCAGATTTTTAATCAATTGGCACATTTATATGCCTATTTGGCTGCACTGTCAGAAATTGAGCATTTAAATCCAGATGTTCAAGCCGAAGCATTACGACAACTTCGTGGTGCTGTACAACGTGAATATCAACAAGAAAGCATAGCGCATCTGATCCCGCTTGGTTGTGAATGGTGGAATACAGAGAGTGGTGCACATGGTCTAACAGTGTGCTTCTGGGATGCAAAAGAGCAACAACTCAAAGAAGTGACTCAGGCACGTGCCAATCATTTAGATCGTACCTTTGATATGCACAGTGCAGCCAATACTGGAATTTGGGGAAGTTCTCTCAGCTTTTTACTCCAACATCAACTTGAACTAACCCATGCAAAATCCAGTTCAGATACACAACTCAGTGCCAGCACAGATACTCGTTTTTTACCAAAAGGCTTGTTCAATGCACTCAGCCAATCTGACTTAGAACAGATGAATATTGGCATTTCAACATGGCAATCTTTACAGAAAATGCTTGTTCCGCATTCAAGCCTAGAACAGCTTAAATCTCGTTATGTACTGCTTCGCCATAAAAGTATCACAGCGCCTGAACTCAACGAACTAGAGCAATATTTTGAATACCGTATTATTGACGATGAAAATAGAGCACTCAAGCTGGTCATTCCGATAGAACCAGAATACCGTGCACGAATTAAACATCTCACCCAACTGATTCATAATGAAAAAATTATCGCAACGTTGGTGCGTATCGAAGCAACACAGCAACAGATTCAATTCATTCCATGTAGTGTGTTTTTAACAACGCCAAAAGGTTTAAAAATATTCAGTCTGGATTATGACCATCCTGTACAGAAGAAAAGTAGCTTGGTTGAGCTGATTACTGGTCGAATTGAAAAATTGCTCGAACAAAAAAAGCAATGGAAACATCAGCAACATTTATCTGCATTAGACCTTTTGATCTTGGAATCACAAGCCTTGTTTGAATTCTATGCAAATACAGGTCGTTCAAAACTGGATATGGATGATCTGGTTAAACTGGATGATTTTGCTGAGAAGTTTGCAGATTTGGGTTTAAGCTTTATTCAAAACTCACTCAAATCAGATTCCACACAGCACAATTTAGCCAGTCAGCTTTTAAAATGGCGACATGTTTTATTACAACTACAACGCCTAAATCATAGAATCGCTTTAGAAGGACAAGTTACGTCGTGATAAATTAAGCTTGCTATTTAAATTGATGATATTTTTCTATAATTTTAGTGAACTACCAAGCACAGTATTAAAGCCTAAAGTATTAGCGCCTATAGAAAAGCAACAGCGAGTTGCTCAAAAGGAATACAGATGTTAAATAAACTTTTTTCAAAAATTGAGTCGATGTTTTTAAAGCCTGAGGATAAGGCAGTGAAAACGCAACAAGCAGACTCAACCGCTGATCATGACCACATTCAAAAACATAATGAAGATCTAAAAAATAAAGTTGAAAAGCTCTACCATATTTTCCGGCCTTTGGCCGTCATTGAAGACCAACTTGATCAAAATGTGGTTTTGTTTATTTTGGATGGAGAAAATCCAGAAATATTACTTAAATTACAGCAATACCCGAATGAAAAAGCACTGCTTTTACTGGAAAAGCCAGGTACCTATAGCTGGTATTGGCCTCAAAACAATCAATCACTGGATAAAAAAGAAAATAAGCTTGCTGAAGCGGCACTAAAACTACGCCGTCGTTATTATGGTGAGATTTTTGAAGAATTAGAATTTGAACAAATTATTCGTTTTGCCAAAGTGCTTGAAGCGGCAACACAACAGAAAAATTTTACCAATATTTATGAAAAAGTGCCCGCTTGGTTTATTTATCTCACGGTAGATACATTTATTACTGCTTTTGATAGTCATCATTTTAGCGAAGCAGATCCGAATAAATTGTTAAAGCAAAATTGGACTCAACAGAAACTATTTGATTTGCTTGAAAGTGATCAACAGGGTTTAGGCGATGAACTACTGCCTTATTTATTTGAACGCCAAAATATCGACAGTTATCATTCTAGTAAATTAGATAAAATATTATTACTCAAGGACACCCAAGATTTCATTTCAGCCCGATTAGATCAACTCAGAAAACTTATTCCAACATTGAGCATCATTGGACAAGAAAACTTTTTAGACTATATCGCCAAACAAACGACATTGATCAAACAAATCCCTGACTTGATTGTAAAACTTTCTGTAGGGAAATCTAAAACCATTCGTACTAAAGCCACCAGTTTATTGACGAATTTAAATCCAGAAGATAGCCAAAAATATTTAAATCAAAATCTATTGGAAGGTTCAAGTCAGGAACGTGGCTTTTCTGCAGATCTATTGGCACGTTTAGGTGCTGACAATCTAACTGTACTAGAACAAGCTTTTGCACAAGAAAAACAAAAATCTGTACAACAAATCTTACAAATGGCAATTCAGCGCTTAAGATCTGTTGATACTGCTCAATTACAGCAAGATTTTGAAGCACCAACCTTTCAACCGTTTGTTGAACAAAAAATTCCAGCAAGTTTTACCGAGGTTATTTTAGAAAATTATCAAGAAATTTTGGCTAAAGCTGAACAGAATGCTGCCGATGAAATTGAAGAGAATAAAACAGCAAGTTATAAAAGAACTTGGGCTCAAGATCATTTAAAGCAGCTTAAAAAAATCAACCATCAAACCTTAACGTCGATTGTTGACCAGCTGAACGGTGATGCATCTTTTAAAAATGTACACCAAGTTGAAAATATTATTACCCATAAAAATAAATATAAAAAATATCCTGAGTTTTCCATTAATCATGCCATGAGAATCATTGCGATACGCAATCGGAATTGGATTTATTGGCCTAATTTATTTGAAATGCTTAAACCTGAAGAATATGCCAATTATGAACTTCGCCATATCGTTCAGGCCCTAGATGCGGCTAAATTTAACAATCCCAAACGTAGAGTCGCTCAAGGGATTCTAGCGGGATCATCCTATTATCAAAGTTTACAAGATCATATTTATGAAAAAGATAAAATTTGGCCATTTTTTGCGGAAAATCAAGAATATTTAACTGAAGCATTGGGGCTTTCTCCATCTTTAGAAAAAAATGAATATCAAAGCTTTAACCCATCCGATGCCATCTTTGTACTTAAATGTTTCCCATCCTTACCAGTACAATTTATTCCGCGCTTACTCGAATTTGCATTGGGTGAAAATAAGCGTTTGCGTTATGAAGCGCAAGAAACCTTACAACACCTTCCAGACATTCATCAACGTGCCATTGAAGCTCTAGATTCGGGTAAACAAGACATTCGAATCACTGCAATTGAATGGCTAGCACGTCTACAAAATCAGGATGCAGTAAAACCGCTGAATGCTTTACTTAAAAAAGAGAAGAAAGAAATCGTTCGAGCTGCTCTTCTAACGGCATTGGAAAAGCTTGGACAGGATATTAGTGCTTATCTCAAACCAGAAGTGTTGCTAAAAGAAGCAGAAGACGGTTTAAAAGGCAAACTTTCAAGCAGTTTTACATGGTTTGATTTTGACACATTACCAAAAGTGAAATGGCAGAATGGTAAAGAGGCTGACCCTAGAATTATTAAATGGTGGGTGATATTGGCTGAAAAACTGAAAGAGCCTAGAGCCAATGCCTTATTACAACGCTACAGTGGCTTACTCGATCAAAAAGATCAGGTACAACTTGCCAATCATTTATTACACAGTTTTATTCATCAAGATACCTTACAAACACCATTGGATGAAGCAACGCAATATGCAACCACAGAAGCGCCTGGCCGTCTGAGTTCTTATCGGGATTCATACAAACGTTATGGTGAAAAATACCCTGAATATTATGCCAAATATGGCACCATCACCTTAGAAGAAGTGATTGAAGAGATTAAACGCGAACGTTTAGGACTTTATCTGGGTTCCGCGATCAAAAGTAAAGGTATGCTTTCACTGACAGCCAATGCACAAGGAAGTTTTGCAGTAAAACAATTGCAGAACTATATGAAGCAACACTACCCTCGTCGCTCACAAATTGAAGCCATGATTAGTGCATTATCGATCAGTAATGATCCATTAATCATCCAACTGTTGCTTTCACTTTCACGTCGTTATCGGACTGCTTCGGTACAAACACTTGCAAACACATTGGTTGCTGAGATTGCTGAACGCAATCAATGGACAAGTGATGAGCTGGCTGACCGCACTATTCCAACGGCAGGTTTAGATGAAAATGCTGTGTTACAGCTACAATATGGCTCACGTAACTTTAGCGCCATTGTCGATGATAAAGACAAATTCATTCTTAAAAATGAAGAAGGTAAAGAAGTTAAAGCACTACCTGCTGCCCGCCAAAATGATGATGAAAGCCTGATCAAAGAAGCCAAAGCACTATTTAGCACCAGTAAAAAAGAGTTTAAACAAGTGGTTGATATGCAAACAGGTCGTTTGTATGAGGCAATGTGTAGCGAACGTCAGTGGAATGTTGCTGAGTGGCAAGAGTATATCTTTGCCCACCCGATTATGAGACGCTTAATCCAAAAGCTGATTTGGCTTGAGATCAAAACCAATGGTGAAAAAATCAGTTTTAGACCAAGTGATGATGGTGCATTACTGAATTTAGATGATGATGAAGTCGAGCTGAGCACAGACAGTAAAATTCAAATTTCTCATGCGGTTTTGGTTGGTGAAAAGGAAGCAAAAGATTGGATTGCACACTTTAAAGACTATAAAGTGAAATTCTTATTTGAACAGATGACTCATCACCTACCAAAGCTTGAAGATGATAATGTCACTGAAATTAAGGATCATAATGGCTGGCTTACAGACACCTTTACCCTACGTGGTGTTGTAACCAAATTAGGCTATCAACGCGCCAGCATTGAAGATGGTGGTTCATTTGACCGCTATACTAAGCCCTATAAACAGTTGGGTATTGATGTAGAAATTACATTTAGCGGAAGTTATGTACCTGAAGAAAATATTCCTGCTGTCCTTTATGAACTGACTTTTAGTAAAAAAGCCAGCCGCTCTTGGAACAACAATGAACTTCCACTTAAACAGATTCCACCAATTTTATTGGCTGAGAGCTATGCAGATTATTTAAAAGTTGCTGCATCGACATCAGGTTTTGATCCTGAATGGGAAAAGAAAACGCCTTGGTAATTCATAAAGACAAAGAAATTTTGTTTAGGCTTGCTACAGGCTATAACAGTTGTATTGCAACCGATATGATTGGTCTTGATGGTCATCATATCGGTTATATGGGTAATTCAACTCAGCAGGTAAAGAGAAGCCTTGTTCTACAATAGGGATAAAACACCATGCTTATTCCAGCAATTTAAAATTTATTTCAAAAATTAGTGCTTCAAACCATCTCTGGTAAGCCCTACTTATGGATGGTTTTGCCTAATTGATGTAAATATCCATCATGAATTCATATTATTATAAAAATAATAAATATATTTATTTTCAGCTATTTAATTAACTTTTAAGCATACAATATATTGTTTTAAATGATGCACAAGAATCAATATCTTTCGCCATTGAACTAAAAAAGTAAACGCGTTTAAATGTAAACATTCATTCTGTATTCTAAAATAAAGGACTTTGCATGAACCGTCGTGTTGTCATCACTGGTATGGGCATTAACTCATGTATCGGTAATACATTGGAAGCTGTTAAGCACTCTTTGGAAAATGGTATTTCAGGGACACGTCATAATTCAACTTACGAAGAACTTAATTTTAAAAGTCATGTCAGTGCCGCAGCAGAACAAGATTTTGATGGTATTGACCGTAAACTCAAGCGCTTCATGGGCGTATGTGCAATGTATGCCTACAATTCTGCGCTTGCAGCCGTTGAACATGCAGGCTTAACGCCAGAACAATTGGGCGGTAATCCTCGTTACGGTATTGCAGGGGGTTCAGGTGGTAACTCAACTGCGTCTGTTACAGAGATGGTTAAACTTTTAGAAGAAAAAGGTGCGCGTAAAATTGGCCCGTTCTTCGTACCACGTAATATGTCAAACACCATTACTGCCAATGTCGGTGTTGCATTTAAATTACAAGGTGTTGCTCATTCAATCACCAGTGCTTGTGCAACTTCAGCTGATGCAATTGGCTATGCTTACAACCTGATTCAATTGGGTAAACAAGATTTAATGTTGGCCGGTGGCGGTGAAGAAGATCACTGGTCACAAAGCTTATTGTTTGATGCGATGGGCGCACTATGTTCTAAATATAATGATGCTCCAGAAACAGCGTCACGCCCATACTCAGCTGACCGTGACGGTTTTGTGATTGCGGGTGGTGGTGGTTTCGTTGTACTCGAATCACTTGAACATGCTCAAGCACGTGGCGCAAATATTCTTGCAGAAGTGGTTGCTTATGCTGCAAATTCAGATGGTGCGGATATGGTTGCACCATCGGGTGAAGGTGCGACCCGTTGTATTTTGATGGCTTTAGAAGAAGCTAAACAACATGGCGTAGATAAGGTTGACTATGTCAATACTCATGGTACTTCAACACCTGCTGGTGATGTGACTGAACTTCTTGCGATGGGTCGTGCATTTGGTGAAGGTAATGTTCCACCATTAAGTTCAACCAAGTCTATGACAGGTCATAGTCTGGGTGCTGCTGGTGTTCAAGAAGCCATTTATTCTGTATTGATGATGCAAAATGACTTTATCGCACCAAACATCAATGTCACTGAACTTGATGAAGGCACAAAAGGTTATGACATCGTACTTGAAAAACGCGATACAAAATTGAATACTGTGATGAGTAACAGTTTCGGTTTTGGCGGTGTCAATGCTTGTCTCATTTTTAAAAAATGGGAAGGCTAAACAAAGAATTGTTGATCATTCAAATTTAAAATAAGTTTGGATGATCAACTTCTCGCACACTGCCCTTAAAAGGGTAAATTGATGGATGCTCCTTCAGAAGCTTTCCTTTGGGTAAAAGCTTTACATATCATTGCAGTCGTGTGTTGGTTTGCAGCACTATTTTATCTCCCGCGTTTGTTTGTCTACCATGCCATGAGCGATGACAATTTAAGTCATCAGCGTTTCGAAATCATGGAGCGTAAGTTATATCGGGGCATTATGTGGCCTTCGATGATCGCAACATTAATCACTGCACATTTTCTCGTAGACTGGGGTGATGCAACACGTCATTACCATGAAGCTTTATGGTTTTATCTAAAAGTCGGTTTAGTTGGTCTTTTGGTGATTTACCACTTTGTTTGTGGCTATTACCGTAAAAAACTGATTGGCAATGCACATTATAAATCGCATAAGTTTTGGCGGTTTTTCAATGAGATGCCAACCCTGATTTTATTTGCAGTGGTGATTTTAGTGGTCGTTAAACCAACATTTTAACTTGTAGATAGAAACCTCCTAAATGGAGGTTTTTTATTGATTGTATGTAATTTACAGGTCCACTTAAATAATTTTTTAATAAATTCAGCAACATGAAATTATAAAACTAATCCATGTCCATGTCGTCATGCGATAGTTACCCCATACACGATTCAATAATGTAAAAAGTAGTTGTTAATACCTTAAACAATGCACAATCACGCTATTGTGCTCAACATCAAGTCCGATTAGATCCGTTCCCGAATAACCATTTACTTGTGCAAACTCAATAAATATAGGATTTTTTTCAATGGCGCTTAATTAGCCAATTTCTAATTTTTGCATTCATCGGTGTTGAATAATACTTTTCAATGGCCCAACTCAATACAAAAACAGCAATAAAATAAATTGGCAATAGCATTAATTTTTCAACAGCTAAGGTTTCTTTAGGAAAATAAAAAACTTTAAATAAACCCAAGATAATCAAATGAAACAAGTACATTTCATAACTACGTTGTCCAATCCACGCTACACCTTTTGACAATATAGAGCGAGATTCAGTATGTGGGTTCTGAGCAAAACAGAAGATCAACATTGCTGACAATAGAGCAAAAAGGCTGATTCCCCAAGTACTGACCTCTTTGATTGGTGCATATAAATAAACAGTAACCATCAATACCACAATGATTGGAACCACGATTCTTGAAACCTGAATTTTTTGACTCATACGCTGAGTCATTAAAGCAGTTAAGCAACCAATCGCAATTCCATCAAAACTTGAGAAATAATGATAAAGATAAGCCCCACTTTCCTCAGCAAAATGTAATGAACGGAAATAAGGTGCATAAACGATGATTGCCAATAAAAATATAATAAAGCCTTTACCACGGCCTAATACAACACACAAAATCGGAAATACTAAATAAAAGACTTCCTCAACAGATAAGGACCAAAGCACACCAAGTGCATAATTCACCCAGCCATTTTCAATGATCAGGATATTCATCCAAAAGGTAAAAGCAGAAAATACAGTTAAGCCATAAGAGACTTCAATACCGTTTGGCGCTTGATTGATAAAGGGTTTTAACCCCATTGCACCCAGTGCCGTCACCAGCACCACCAGTAGCACCAAACAAGGCATAATTCGGGCAATACGGCGGATATAGAAATCTTTGAGCTTAATCTGCGCGAGTGTGCCACTTCTTTGTAAAGTATGTTGGGTGATTAAAAAACCTGAAATCACAAAAAATAGGGTCACACCATAATTACCATTGCGGGCAATTAAAGTACTTAAGCTTTCGCCAAAGATTTGTATACCGAGAAATGTGTCATGCAGTTTATAAGGAATATTAAAATGGTGGAGAAGTACCAATAAAATTGAAATTCCACGTAAGAGATCGATCTTGTTATTGCGCATATATGCTGTTGTTTAGCGTAAATGATGCTATTAAACGTGTTTTTTATTTTTATTTCAGTAATTTATTTTGAATAATTTGTTAAATTTCACATTGAATCTATGCAATCAATCACGGATAAAACCAAAAAGTTGATTATGTTATTTTTAATCTAAGCGTTTAATTTTTAGAGTTAATTTATATCAAAATCTTTCATATCATAGTTATTCAGGAGATGATCTAACATCATCTCCTGATCAATTGAATATTCAACATTAAAGCTGTTGATTACGCTTTTTCATACGCGGTTTATACATCATTTGATAGGTCACCGCTAAAATAATCACCCACAATGGGCTGATGATTAAAGCTTTTAAAGTATCAGGCTCAAGACTTAAAATCACCAAAGTAAAGGCAAGGAAGATCAAAACAAGATAAGACATCCATACACCACCCGGCATTTTAAAGTTTGATTTCTCATGCAATTCTGGGCGTAATTTACGGTAGCGTATATAACACACCATAATAATACTCCAGATACTAATGAATAAAATCACACATAAAGAACTGGCTAAGGTAAATGCTTCAACGGTATTTGGAACAAAATATTGTAGTGCTGCACCTGCCATAATAAAGCCACAAGAGAACAATAAACCTTTTGCAGGAACGGCGCGTTTAGACAGCTCAGCCAACTTAGTCGGTGCTTGCCCTTCTTTAGCCAATCCAAACAACATACGACTGGTTGAAAATACACCACTGTTCATCGATGACATTACCGAGGATAAAACCACCAAGTTCATAATCACAGCAGCTGCACCAATACCAGCATGTAGGAACAATGTGACAAATGGACTTTGATCCGCAGGAATTTCATTCCAAGGGGTTACCGACATCACGATAAAGAGTGCCAATACATAGAACAAAATAATACGGGTCGGAATCGCATTGACCGCTTTAGGTAAGTTCTTTTCAGGATCTTTGGTTTCTGCCGCCATAGTACCGATCAGCTCGACACCGACAAAAGCAAACAAGGCAATTTGGAAACCTGCTAAAAAGCCACTTGCGCCTTTCGGGAACATGCCACCATGCGACCAGACATTGCTGAAGCTTGCAACTGAACCTGTTGGTGCTTGGAAATGGCTCAACACCATATAGCCACCAATAAGAATCAATCCGACAATGGCTAAAATTTTGATCAAAGCAAACCAAAACTCAATTTCACCAAACAACTTTACCGTGAGGAGATTAATCCCCAATACCAAGAGTACGCATCCAGCACTAATTAAGGCTTGTCCCATGGGGGTAAAGGCGGTTCCGTCAGGAAGCCAAAAATTGAGATAATTGATAATTGCAGCCAAATCCGCAATACCCACTAAGATCCAACCGAGCCAGTATGACCAGCCAATATAATAGCCAGCACCCGGACCAATTAAGTCATGTGCCATATCAATAAAGGATTTGTAGTGCAGATTTGAAAGTAAAATTTCACCCAATGCGCGCATCAGGAAAAAGAACATTGCACCAATGATCATATAAATGATCAGAATTGAAGGGCCTGCAAGGGAAATGGTTTTCCCTGAACCCATAAATAAGCCTGTACCAATTGCACCACCAATCGCAATCAATTGTAGGTGACGATTGGATAATTTCCGTTGTAGCTCATTTGGCGACGATGGTACGTCATCTGAATGGCTTGAAGTTGTCATAAAAATATCCTTTTTGACAATTTTTTGGAGGTAAAACCCGCTTGTGGCATAAGAACATTCCCGTTCTATTGTTCTACCTAACGCGAACTGGGCCACATGGTTTACATGTGACCAGCTTTAATTCGGGGCAAATACTGCTTTAATTATTGACAATAATCAATTCTACTTTATGACAAGAGATTAATTTATGCCTGCGCCGCAATAACTGCGATCTCAATCAACCAATCTGGATTAACCAAATCCGCTTGAATTGTTGCACGAGATGGTGCAACACAGCCTTCTAACCAATCAATCCAAATGGTGTTAAAAGTTGCAAAATCATCTAAATTTTTGATGTAGACATGAGCAGACAATAAACGTGATTTATCAGTATTTGCCTCAAGCAATAACTGGTCAATTGTTGCCAAGATTTCTTGAGTTTGACCAATAATATCCTGTTGGGTATTTTTAGGAACTTGACCAGACAAATAAACCACTTTATTGAAAATGGTAACTGCACTCATCACTTGATTGCTGTTGAGCTTTTGAATGTCTGCGTGTTGAACGTTGTTTGACATGTTGATGTCCTTATTTTGAAATTTTAAAATTGACCCGTGCAGTTACACCACACATGAGCTCATAACCTACGGTTCCAGAACTTGCTGCAACTTCATCAATCGGCAGTACAGTTCCATTTGACGACTGTCCCCAAAGTACCACTTCGCTTCCAACTCGCGCATCTGGGATATGGGTTAAATCAACCGCTAACATGTCCATGCTGACACGACCAATAGTTTGGGTTCGTACAGAATTGACCAATACGGGTGCATCCGTCGAAATACGTTGGTAACCATCTGCATAACCACATGCCACGATTCCGATTTTCATGGCTTGGGTTGCAGTAAATCTAGATCCATACCCTACTGTTTCACTTGGCTGTAAATCTTGAATTGCAATGATTTCACTGCGTAAACTCATGCTTGGTTTAAGATTCCAATCTTGAATTGAATGTGTTGGATAGTCTGGAGAACTGCCGTACAGCATAATCCCGCTACGAATATAATCTGAACGTAAATCTTGTGAATGTCGGAGAATGGCCGCACTATTTGAAACTGAGCGCTCACCGTCTAAATCTTGAATGGTTTGTTCAAAAATAGCTTGCTGGTAGGCAATCCCAGATTGCCCCAAACGCTCACCATCAGCATCTGAAAAATGCATCATATGCGTGATAGATTTTACCACATCGAATTGCTTTAATCTTTGCCACATTGCCCGATACACATCAGGTTTAAACCCAAGGCGATTCATTCCTGTATTCATTTTTAAAAATACATCGAATTGCGCCTGTGCTGGATTGTCTTTGAGAGATTGGCTTTGAAATTGTTCTAGCCAATTCACTTGATCTTCATTATGCAAGCTAAAACTTAATTGATACTTTTCACAATCCAATAAATCATCTGTTGAAAAAATGCCTTCTAAGAGCAGAATTGGACCGGTCCATCCCGATGTTCTTAGGCGTTTTGCTTCATCGATATCCAACAAAGCAAAACCATCTGCGGATTTGAATGCATCATAGACACGTTCAATACCGTGTCCATAAGCATTGGCCTTGACCACGGTAAAAACTTTACTTTGTGGCATAAATTGACGGGCGACATTCAGGTTATGCAGCAAAGCATCCTGATGAATGACGGCAGTAATTGGTCTAGGCATTTTATTCATCCCTGAATATGGATTGGCGTTGTAAATTATTTATCGCTAAACAATTTATTTATCACTGTTTTAATAAAGTGGCACTTAAGCAGCGTGTGGATAACGCTGAATAGATAAACCTTCGGTACTAATATCGGTTTGATGATTAAGTACCAAATCACTAATCAATTTTCCTGAACCACATGCCATCGTCCAGCCTAAAGTGCCATGTCCAGTATTGAGGAATAAGTTTTTAAAACGTGTTGCGCCAATAATTGGTGTGCTGTCTGGGGTCATTGGGCGAAGACCGGTCCAAAATGATGCTTGTGCCAAATCACCACCCGGGAATAAATCTTGGGTCACCATTTCCAATGTGCCACGGCGATCCGCATTTAAACCATGATTAAAACCGCTTAATTCTGCCATTCCACCAACACGAATACGTTGATCAAAACGAGTAATTGCGATTTTATAGGTTTCATCCAAAACTGTAGATTGTGGTGCAAATGTTGGATCAACAATTGGAATGGTTAAAGAATAACCCTTCACTGGGTAAACTGGTAAATTCAATTCCAGCGGCTTTAAGAAATCACGTGAATAGCTACCAAAAGCCAATACATAGCGATCAGCAGTTAACACTTCACCATTGACCACAACACCTTTGATTTCATCACCTTCAACCACCAATCTTTCAACATTTTGGTTGAATTTAAACTCGACACCTAAACCTTTGGCTAAATTGGCTAAAGCATTGGTAAATAAATAGCAGTCACCTGTTTCATCATTTGGAAGATGTAAACCACCTACCAATTTATCTTTGGCATGTTCAAGTGCTGGTTCTACTTTAGCAAGATCATCTTTAAGCAATAACTCATGTGGAACACCACATTCTTTAAGTACAGCAATATCACGCTGAACCATTTCTAATTGAGCTTCATTACGGAAAACTTGCAATGTGCCTTTTGAACGGTTTTCGTATTCAATCCCAGTATCTTTACGTAATTCTCTTAAACAGTCACGACTATATTCTGCAACACGGGTCATACGTTCTTTGTTGATCGCATAACTTTCTGAGTTACAGTTTTTAAGCATTTGCGCCATCCACTGTAACTGCCACATACTGCCATCGATATTAATCGCAAGTGGTGCATGATGTTGAAACATCCACTTAACTGCTTTAAATGGAATACCGGGTGCAGCCCACGGTGTCGAATATCCTGGAGAAATTTGACCTGCATTACCAAAGCTGGTTTCTTCAGCTGGACCTGCTTGACGGTCTAAAACTGTAACTTGTGCTCCTTGCTGCGCGAGGTAATATGCACTTGCTACGCCAATCACACCACTACCTAATACTATTACACGCATTTCTTATCCTTTATGCATTTACTAGTTTACTTCACTAGTATATTTTTGGTTCAATAGTTTATTTCACTATTTTTAATGCTAAAATTTAGGTGTTTTAATTTATTGTCGTGAAAAATGATTAAAAAAAAGGGAATAATTGATGCGTAAATTAGACCGTATAGATCGAATGATTTTAGATATTCTTCAAAATGAGGGTCGAATTGCCATCAGCGAGTTGGCCTCACGGGTCAGTTTATCGACCACACCCTGTTCTGAACGCGTCAAACGTTTGGAGCGAGATGGTATCATTATGGGTTATCATGCACGTCTAAACCCGAAACATCTTGATCGCAACCTATTGGTTTTTCTAGAAATTAGTTTATCTGCAAAATCTGGCGATGTGTTTGAACAAGTGGCTAAGGACTTAATGGAAATACCAGAAGTACAAGAGTGCCATCTTATTTCGGGAGATTTTGATTATTTAGTCAAAGCCCGACTAAAAGAAATGAGCGCTTATCGACGCTTACTTGGTGATTTACTTAAAAAACTTCCGTCTTCAGCCTCTTCACATAGCTATATTGTGATGGAGGAAATTAAGGAATCATTGTATTTGGATGTGCGCTAATTCCATCATTTTACCTTTAGATGGGCTGACTTGGGATGCATTGCAGATTTAAATATATCGCCACATTAAAGCCAAGTTTTACTACAAGTGGATCGTAAATTGAGCGGTGATGGGTTTAAGCGTTTAATGCTTCCACATCATGCGGTATCTCTACCCAATTGAGTGAATGACATTAAAAGATTACTGGGGATTTAGCCCCTGTTTAAATATGTGATTACTACTAACTATGTGATTGCATGTACTCCCCAACTCAGAGTATGGTTTCTCTATGTTGGGGATGATTAAGGTGAATTGGAATTATCTCAAAAGTCTGAACTAAAAGCAGATTTAGAGCAGGTTTAACAATTCAGAGAACTTTGCAATTCTTGTTTTCGGCTCTGCTTCGTCCAATTCTTGTTTTGAGCCATATCCATACTCTACCGCAATGGTTTCAATCGCATTTTTACGTGCACCAAAAATATCATGTTCCCGGTCTCCCACCATCAAACACTCTTCTGGATTTAACTTTTCTTTTTCAAGGATATAAGTGATTAACTCGCCTTTATTGGTGCGCTCGCCATTTAACTCACTGCCATAGGGATAATCAAAATATTTTAATAAATCAAAATGATCTAAAATTTGACGTGCATAAACTTCAGGTTTTGCAGTGGCTAAAAACAGTCGATAACCCTTACTTTTTAAGGCTTCCAAGGTTTGTGCAACATCATCAAAAACATGGTTTTCAAATAAGCCTGTTACAGCAAAACGTTCACGATAACCCAATAAAGCTTGTTCAGCTAAAATATTATTTGCTTCAACATTAAGTAGCTTTGCCAATGATGCCTTTAACGGTGGACCAATAATCCAGTCGATATTTTCACTGTCAGGAATCGGATGCCCAACCTTTGCAAGTCCATAACGTGCAGATGTCGTAATGCCTACTTTTGGGTCGGTTAATGTGCCATCGAGATCAATTAAAATATTCTTTATCACCATCCAATCCTTTAAATCTGTGTTTGAAACAATTATCAAATTACTATCGAGTGTTCTCGTAAACTTGCCTATACTAACGTAAATTTGTGAATTAAGGACATCATCGTGCGCCCTACTGTACTTTGTTTTTCAGGTCTAGACCCTTCTGGTGGTGCTGGTATACAGGCTGATATTGAAGCGATTGGTCAAAGTGGCGCACATGCGGCAATTGCTTGTACAGCATTAACCATTCAAAACTCTCAACAAGTTTTTGGTTTTGAAGCCAGCTCCAAAGAACTACTGCTTGCTCAGGCCAATGCTGTTGTCGGTGATTTACCTATTAAAGCCATCAAATCGGGAATGTTAGGGACGACAGATAATATTGCTGCGCTGGCTGAGTTTTTACGTGAACATCCAGATTATCTATATGTACTTGATCCTGTTTTAGTGGCAAATAGTGGTGGTTCACTGGGTAATCAAGAGACCTTGGTTAAAGCCTTTATCGAACTAATTCCTCTGGCAACAATCATTACCCCAAATACTGTGGAATTACGTGCCTTAACAGCAGAACAAGACATAGAAAAAGCCACAGCCAAGCTGTTTGAAATGGGCGCACAAGCTGTTCTGGTAAAAGGTGGGCATGAAGATACCCCAGACTATATTCGCAACGCCTTGTATGTGAATGGTGAAATGATCGCTGAATCTAAATGTCCCCGTTTAGAAGGTGAATACCATGGTTCAGGTTGTTCATTGGCAAGCTTTATTGCAGGACGTTTAGCACTAGGAGATCCGCTTAAAATCGCGGTACAACATGCTGAAACATGGTTATTTGGTGTATTAAAAAATGCCGAAACACCGATTGAAGGTGGGCAAAAAATTCCAAAGCGCTTTTAAATGCTGAACATTGCTCTGCACTTTTGAAAATAGCATCCAAGTTTCACTAAACAGTTGAAACTTGGAAATCCCCTCAAACAATGGGAATGACAACGAGAATAACAATGCATAAAACACTCACGACAATAATGCTATCAAGTTTACTTTTAACCTCATTCGCCGCATTTGCTCAACCACAACAACAAACTGTAAATCACAATATTAACGATGTAGTGAATGGGCAAAAAACCCATTTTATTTTTAAAGATGGCGATGATGAATCAGGTCAACTCATCATTCAAACACCGGCTAAACAGCAAGCATTTGATCTTGCAGAATTACCATTTGAACGAAAACGACAGATTCATTTTCAAGACTATAATTTTGATGGATATACCGATATTGCTGTGTCTACACCTGATATGGGAATGGGGGTTTATTCTATTTTTGATATTTTTCTCTACCGACCTAAAAGTAAAGATTATCAAGTGTTGGACCAAGAAAAATTTGATTTTAGCCATGCACAATGTTCTGGATTGACGGATCTCAAACTGATTCCCCAGAAGAAACAAATGACCAGCTCATGTCGAGGTGGCGCAAGATGGTGGATCGACACTTACCAATTTAAAAATGGGCAATGGAAATGGTTAAAGTCTAAAGCTGCGGATGAGTGATTTTTCCCCTCATCCTCTGCTGATCTTAATGCCACAGTTACAGCATACGGATCCAATCATACAAAATATAATTTAATCAGTACGATGTTAATTATGAGTAATATGTTCATTTCTCAGTATATTTATCTTTAAGGCTTTGTATATGTTGGCGATTGGTTTTCCACGACTTTTCTAAAATTTCTTTCTCTAGACGATACTGAATACGTTTTAATTTCATTGGAGAAATGTTGATTTGCTTAAATTGTTTGACATAATCTGTCCAACCTGCACCACGAAAGACATTGTTTGGCATTTGGGTTTTAAATTCGCAATCAGGCATAAAAACCACGATTGAATGAATCTGAGTGGAATCAACAATATCTGTGAGCACACTTTCTAAAACTTTTTGGTGCTTATAATTTTGATGTAATGGATTTTGGAACTTATAGCTCTTTTTATAAATCTTTTGTGTCCAAATCTTTTGACGCTCGCCACCAAATATCCAACCTTTATAATTCTTTGTTTCAATGACAAAAATACCATAAGGACTTAATAAAATATGATCTATTTGGGTGGTCTGATTTTGCTCATCAGGTAGCGTACAATCATTCAATAAAATATAATTTTCTTTGTCTAAATAGAGTTTTACATGGGTGCTGACAGCAAATTCACCTATTTTCCCTTTTAAAAAGGGCTTAAATAATTTAACCAGCGTAATCGCAACCAAAAGTAAAACGATCCAACCTAGATTTGATAACAATGGTGCAAAAATTTGTGCAATCATTTTAAATTGTAATGTAATAATGAATAGCGTTGAGTCTATGGCACTTGTTCAATTTTTAAAAGAATATCCTTATTATCCAACCCACCCGCAAAACCCACTAATTTACCATCAGCCCCGACCACACGATGACATGGCGCAATAATAGAGATGGGATTTTTACCATTCGCTGCGCCCACTGCCCGAACCGCTTTGACATTTCCAATCTGTTCTGCGATCTCTTTATAGCTACGCGTTTCACCAAAGGGAATCGTCAATAAAGCTTGCCAAACTTTCTGCTGAAACTCAGTCCCCGCAAAATCTAGCGGTAAATCGAACTGGGTTCTTTTTCCTTGAAAATACTCATTCAATTGTTTCGCCGTCTCCAACAAAACTGGATGTGTATTGTTTTTAATTAATTCAGCCAAACGAACCCGTTTAGGATTTTCATTTTCCCAAAGTACTGCAACCAAGGCATGATCATGGGCGACTAATTTTAATATCCCGACTGGGGAGCTCATTTCCATAAATGAAAGTTGCATGTCCTTATTCCCTTTCCAACTCAGCAACAGCTTAACTTAGCTTGAAGATAATTTCATCAAAATAAGACCTGAAATAATCAATACAGCAGCCAACATCCGCATCGCTGAAGCCGCTTCACCTAAAAAGAAAATTCCGACGGCAAAAGAACCAATCGCACCAATCCCTGTCCACACGGTATAAGCGGTACCAAGTGGTAATGTTTTCATTGCATAAGAAAGTAATGCAAAACTTGCAATCATAAAGATGATGGTCAAGATACTCGGTGTCAGCTTGGTAAACCCATCAGACACCTTCATAAAATATGCCCAAACCACCTCAAACACACCCGCAACTGCCAATAAAACCCATGCCATTACACATTCACCATTTTCTATTGGGTGTTTCGACTATTGATTACACCATGAACTACACATAAAAAAAGTGCTATCTCCTGCAGAAATAGCACTTAAATATTTCAATAAATTAAGACGAAGAAAGTTTCATTAAAACTAAGCCAGAAACAATCAGTACAGCAGCAAACATCCGCATTGCTGTTGCAGGTTCACCCAAAATAAAAATACCAACCAAGAATGAGCCTATCGCTCCAATCCCGGTCCAAATGGTATAAGCAGTTCCCAATGGCAAAGTACGCATCGCATATGCCAATAGACCAAAGCTTAAAATCATAAAAAATAAGGTGACAATACTTGGTGTAAGCTTTGTAAAACCTTCGGACAATTTCATACTATATGCCCAAACGATTTCAAAGATACCTGCGAAAATAAGAAAAACCCAAGCCATGACCAGCTCCAAATTTAAATTAGAATCAGGCCGTCCTGACGATTTTTTCTCAAATTGAGGGAGGTCGTTCCTCCTGAAGAAGCCTAATTATATCAACTCATGTTGAGGAATTTATTAAAATTTACAAAATTTGACCTTTTTTACATTTCGAATAATTTTTTTCCTGAGGCTTACTTTATGATCAAGCATGCTAAATATAAAAATCAGGAATCAAAACCATGAAACATGATTATTGGGGTGATATCCACCCGAGCTGGGCTGGGTTTAGTTCAGAAACATTTTTTTCACATTGTTTTTTTAATCAAAATGCTGATCGGGAGATTTTCTTAGGGGAAGAGTTTGATGAAGATGGCGATGAAATCGAAGAAGCGCCCAATCTTGATCAACTCAACGCTTTTGCAAAAACCTACCAATTATTTATCAATAGTATTGAACAACATATTCAGACCATTCAGCAACATGCTTTTGAACGCTATCAAAAGCTTTATGCACATTATTATGAAAATCCAGAAAAATCAGGTGAGGCTGCATTGAATATTCAGGATGTGGAATCTCATAATCCTTATATACAGACCATGTTAAATTTGCGTGTGAGTACACCCGATACCTTAACCCTCTCTATTCACTATGATTTAGATACAGAGCATGGAATGGAATTTAAATTTGTAAATAACCAGCTTGAACGTGTTGCTGGCATTGCAGAAACGTAAAAGGTCACTCCCAAAGAAGTGACCTTTTGCTTTATACGAAAAACCAAAGCTTAGAATCTAAAACGCAGACCTGCACCATATAACCAACCTGATTCGGAGTCGGTTGCAGTTTGCCATGCTGTCTCTTTATTACCCTTAGAATATGCATAGGCCACACTCACATAAGGCATCACCTTTTTTGTGATTTCATAACGGGTTTCTAAACCTGTTTTAATACTGTTTAGGCCTGTTTTTTGGGCATAGCGTGAATCATCGCTAAAGACCACATTTAAATCTAAATAAGGCTTTAAAATCAGCTTTTGTGTCAGTAGTAAATCACGTTCAGTTTCTAGGCTAAATGCAACCCGACTGTCCAGTCCGAAATACAGATAAGCATCTGTTTCAAAAAAGTACTGCGCCAAACCATGTAAACCCAAAGCAGCATCAATGCGTTCCTGATCAGTGCTTCGTTCAGGATTATCACTGTAACGCACTCCCGCCTGTACATCCCAAAAATCAGCAATGTTACGGCTATAGAGGGCACTTAAATCATATTCTACTTTGTCTGATTCGGCCTTACTGGAGCTTCCTTTAATGAATAGTTTATTTTCATCGGTACCTACTCTTAGTTCAAAAGAGGAATCTAATGTACCTTTTCCATCTTCATCCAGCATCCAAGCATTATCAATAGTCACTCTTTGATAAACCTGTGCACCATGTTCTTTACGATGATCATGGGTACTATGCGAAGCTATGCTCTCCTCCCCCGTAGTGGTTGTAAGCGCTTGATGCTGTGTATGATCTACAGCATTGCTTTGCTCATCCAACTGATTCATTTTTGAATGATCCATGGTTGAATGATCAGTCACGACAGTTGATTCAGTTGCAATACTTGCATCATTTTGCATCTGATGCCCTTCATGGGCCAAAGCCAAACCACTGAGTATAAGTAATGAACTTGCCAAAACTGATTTAGAAAAAAGATTAATGATTTGCATGTTCGTCTCCTTTCACTTCAGTCTTTTGAGTGGTGTTTGTTGTTTGAACTGGCTGAGTGGATACTTTGCCATCACTCACATTGGCAACAATCAATTTATTCATCATCCCTGCACTCATGTGGTAGAGCAAATGACAATGGATTGCCCATTCACCCAATTCATCAGCGGTTAATAATGCTGTAACTGTTTTTGCAGGTGGTACAACAATGGTGTGTTTATTGGGCATATCCACAGCAGGCTGACCATTTTCAAGTTGCATAAACATGCCGTGTAAATGCATTGGATGCGCCATCATGCTGTCATTGATAAATTTAATTCGAATACGTTCGCCGTATTTCACTTTGAGTGGTTCAGCATCACTGAATTTTTTACCATTAATCGTCCAAACATAACGCTCCATGGTTCCGCCTAAGCGAATCACCAATTCACTGGTGGCATCACGAGTATCAGGTTGTGGGGTTAGTGATTTTAAATCACTGTATTGCAGTGCTTTATCTCCTTGCGGGGTCGAAGCATTTGCCCACCCATAAACCGCTTGGTCATTTTTTTGAACTGCCAATGAATTGTTATGCTGTGAATGATCCATAGCTTGCGTATCATTCGCATTCATTTTTGAATGGTCCATACCTTGCATAGCATCAGCATTCATTTTTGAATGATCCATACCCTGCATATCGTCAGCATTCATTTTTGAATGATCCATACCTTGCATATCGTCAGCATTCATTTTTGAATGATCCATGCCTTGCATTTCGTTGGCATTCATTTTTGAATG
>NZ_KB849285.1:81946-181024 GCF_000368145.1 Acinetobacter guillouiae CIP 63.46
CCTTGCATTTCGTTGGCATTCATTTTTGAATGATCTATACCTTGCATATCATTCGCATTCATTTTGGAATGGTCCATGCCTTGCATATCTTTCACATTCATTTTTGAATGATCCATGCCTGACATATCACCCATACTCATCTTGGAGTGATCCATCCCTCCGCCACCATGACCTCCCATATCTTCCATAGTTAGCACAGCACGTGGACGAGCAGCAGGCATATGAATAGCAGCACTTTTTGCTGTTAATTCATTGTGGAGTGTTCCAATTGCAAATCCTGAACGGTCAATAGACTCAGCCTCAATCTGATAATGATTGGTTTTAGGTTCAACAATCACATCATAGGTTTCAGCAGTACCAATACGAAACTCATCTACATTCACTGGCTTTACAGGCTGCCCATCTGCACTGACCAGTGTCATTTTTAGCTGAGGGATACGTACATCAAAGAACGACATTGCTGATGCATTCACAAAGCGCAGTCGAACTTTTTCATTTGGCTTAAACAGACCCGTCCAATTTTGTTCAGGGGTTTTTCCGTTTACAAGAAAGGTATAACCTGTCACATCAGACATATCTGTTTTTAACATACGCATCTGATTCCACATTTTGCGATCAGACCACGTTGCTTTTAGACCATCACGTTGTAACTGTTTCCAAACATCCCCTAAGGTTTCACGTCGATTTTGATAATATTCTGCGGAAACCTTTAGATTTTTTTGGATCTGGTCACTGGTTTGCTCATGAAAATCCGACAACATCACCACATAATCACGATCTGTGCGTTCATGCGCTGCCAGCGGTTTTTTATTCTTTGGATAAATCACTAAAGAACCATATAAACCATCCTGTTCTTGGCCTTTCGAATGGGCATGATACCAATAGGTTCCACTCTGACGAACTTTAAACTTATAGACAAATTCTTCGTTGGGTTTGATCCCGTTATAACCATTAAAGCCAGGTACACCATCCATAATGCCGGGCAATAATAGGCCATGCCAATGGATCGATGAATCCTGATTCTTTAAATTATTTTTAACTCGAATCACCGCTTCATCACCTTCTTCAAATTCTAAAAGTGGTGCGGGAAACTGGCCATTTACAGTAATTCGTTTTACCGGTTTACCTGTTACATTGACGATTCCTTCATCAATGCTGAGTTGATATTCTTTGATTGCGGCAATTCCCCAAGTTGAGGAAACCAAGCACAATGTCGCAACCAAGCTTTGAGCTAATCGCTTTTGAGATAACTGAATAAACATAACTTAACCTAAATTTTAACAAGCAACTTTGAATAAAAAAGTGTCTAAAATCAGATTAAGCTTTTGGAGGACGTAAGATTTCTTGCCAATGCCCTGCGAGGTGCTGAGCTTGGTAATTGATTTGATAGGCTTGAGTATTGTGCAGATGATCGGGTGCAATCAATTTGGGAATATCAGGATTAAACCAAACCACTGAAGATTGGCATGAGAATGCAGCACAATCTGGGCATTTGCTCTGCTGCGTATCTTGAGATTGAACCTGTTGATTATGGAAATCTTTTAGATTTTGCAGCTGTTGCTCATGATTGAGATGCGAGTTTTGATCATTTTGTTTTTGTTGTATATCGGCACAATGCTGTTTCATTTCTTGTACAACACTGTTTTTCATCATTGATTGATGTTCATCTAAAAGTGATGAATTCATCATTTGCTCATGTTGCATCACATTTACAGATGCAATAGACACACTGCTCCAGCCTATGGCAAAAACCATAAGACAAACAAACCAAAGCTGTTTGTGCAGTTGTCTAAACAAAACTAAAACCTATGTTTTAATCTATGATGGAGCTAAGAGCATAGCCAATAATGACGAGTTTGGCAAATATCGTGCGGAAAGATTGCCAATATCACTGAATAATTTTGCATCAACTGCACTTTGAATAAAAAATGAATAATTAAATCGATGAATAGCGGATGATTTTTATAACAAAAGAGCCCATTTGGGCTCTTTTTAAACAGAAATTGCATGTATCATAAACGATTGATCACGCTTTGATTAATCTATACCCAGCTTATCCATATGCTTATCAACATGGTTATCCATATAGTTATCATCAAAGTTATCCACAATTCACACAATACATTTGTGGAAAAGTTTAAGCCGAAACTTGTCCCACTTTTGCTAACTCAGCGCGCATTTCGTTAATCACAGCTTGATAATCAGGTTTACTAAAAATCGCCGAACCAGCAACAAACATATCAGCTCCTGCTTCAGCAATTTCACGGATATTTGCTGGGCCAACACCGCCATCAATTTCTAAACGAATGTCACGACCTGAAGCATCAATAATTCTACGTGCCTCACGTAATTTATCCAAAGTGGTAGGAATAAATTTTTGACCGCCAAAGCCAGGGTTTACACTCATTAAAAGCACTTGATCTACTTTATCTAAAACATAGTCGAGATAATGCAAAGGTGTTGCTGGATTAAACACCAAACCTGCTTTAGCACCACCATCTTTAATCAATTGCAATGAACGGTCGATATGATGCGTTGCTTCAGGATGAAAAGTAATAATATCTGCGCCTGCTTCTAAGAAATCACCAATCATACGATCAACAGGTGAAACCATAAGATGCACATCAATCGGGGCTTTGATCCCATATTTCTTTAATGCCTTACATATACCCGCACCAAAAGTTAGGTTTGGCACATAGTGGTTATCCATAACATCAAAATGGACAACATCTGCACCAGCTGCCAATACATTTTCCACATCTTCACCCAGACGGGCAAAATCAGCAGATAAAATTGAAGGTGCAATCAGATATGGCTTGGACATGAAACAACCTGGCAAAGATAAAAATTTTTCCCATTATAACAAACTTACCCTATTGGGTTGTTTTAAAAAGCAACAGTTTTACTTATCTTGCTCATTTATCAGGTCATAGCAATCATCTGGTTGAATCAACGACTGTCTATTACTTGATGATATGGGTTTTAACGAATAATCTGATCTTTTGAGAACAATACAAAAATAAAGGGCTTCATTAAGCCCTAGATCCAGTCACCGCCACCTTGCACAATCTATAGATAAACATCGCTTATCTATACTATTTAAGGTTTAGCCTGTTGTTTTTTCTCAAAATCACGAACCATTTTAATGCGTTCTTCAGTTGCAGGATGTGAAGACAAGGCATCAAAAATCTCTAAAGAGCTCTCTTTTTCACTAGACTCATTTCGAGGTTGTTTTTTATTTGGGTCAGTTTTTTTATCAGCTTCAGCTGTTTTGCCCGCTTGCTTTGGTTTTTCTTCCAGTGCAGTTTCATCACTTAAGCGTTGTAAGAAATTCGCAAAATGAGACACTTCAATGCCTTTACGATCCATCAATTTCAGCGCATACATATCAGCCTCAGCTTCAAATTTGCGTGAATAATTCGCACCAATCATCGCGGCAGGTAACGAGGTCAATAGGTCTGAGCTGTCTCCCGTCATGGCAATATACAACACACTCAACCCCAAACTGGTCAAGCCTTGTTGTAAGCTATGCCGTTCCACCAAATGCCCTTGCTCATGTGCCAATACACCTAAAATCTCTTGATCACTATGCGCCATTTCAATCAGTTCATCGGTGATAATAATCGTATTGTTAGGTAAAGCCACTGCATTAGCGCCCAATCGCCCACCTTCACGGAAGACCAATTTTGCTGGTCTGCCTTCAGCGATAGTACTTAGATATTGCTTGGAAATTTGATCTTTTTGACCTTGTGCCAAATGACTAGGATTAGTCCAATTGTTCAACACATATTTTTCTGCTTCATCGCCTAATTTATTCAAACTATTTTCAGGCAGCTGAAAAGCAACATAATGTGATGCTGCTGGAACACCCCATTTCACTAAAGCAAAAACAAAAGCCACCACAAAGATGATACTGAATACAATTAAACTTGGAGAACGTTCTAATTTCCAGATCGAATGCTGAACATTTTTAGTCCCAAAATTAAACCATTCTGGTAAAGCCCCCTGAAACTCAATCCTAGCATCATCTTTAAGCTCAATCGCAGGATTTAATTGCCCCAGTGCGCCAATTAATTCCATATCGCGATATGCATAACGGCGTTGATGTTCTAAACGTTCACCATACTGAATCAGCACCTCGGACTCAGATTGAGCGGAAAGTTGGGCATGGTGTGGTTTAGACACCACACCATCATAGAAAATGACTTCTATTGGTCGTGACATAAATTATTCAACTCATATCATTATAAAGAAACATCAATGTCGAAGATGTCACTAATTTCTTCAGCTAAAGCACTTTGCTCTTGCTGTGCAAGATTCATCATTTGATCTGGATCATCATGCAAAATTAAACTCATCGAATCAACTTGATATTTGTGAATACGAATTGCCGCCCATGCAGACATTAAACCAATGCTTAGAATTTTAACCAGCCAATTTGATGCCACAATCCATGCATAACGCCATTGATTACAATCTGTTTTAAATTGGCTGCTTCCAACCGTTGTATTGTTCCATGTGGTAATAAAAATACGTGCTGCGATCAATGGATAAATAAACAACCCTGCCACAGCGTACATTGCAAAGACACCAAAGATAAAAAAGTTTGGCGTATACCCTGCAATAAAACCGATAATACCGAAATAGATAATGCCAAATGCCAGCATGATTCCAAAAGACATAAAAATTGGAATGTAAACTGCCGCCATATAGGCTGACCAATCAGCATTCAATTTAAAATCCAACTGCCCTGCATATAAATGATCGATGTAGTACTTCTTATACAACCAGATCGCAACAGGAGCAAATATCCCTAAACTAAAAATATAAATTAAGATACTCAGAAAAAAGACTTTGTAGGATTCTTTTGTGGTTCCCGCAAAATAAAACCGACTGTTGCCGAATTTACTGTTTCTTGCGGTAAAGCGCATTGTTGCCCGAATCAGCCACGGTACTGCTGCATACAGCACCACTAAACCAACCACCGTCGCAATCATGGAATACTGCGAGGAAATTGAAAAGGCAGCATAAATACCCAATGCAATCAAACGTCCAACTAAAATCTTGGTGGGGATACCAGTAAAGTCAAAACGTCTTTTAAAGAATTCAGTATTACCATAAAAATAACGTAAACGACGTACTTTTGCCCAAGGCGCGTACAAACTTAAGGTAATGATGGTCAATAAGATATTCACAATCCATATACCAAAATATTCCATCGCATCACCGTGAAATTTAAAACGGTGAATTCTTGGATATTGCTGGTCTGCGGGCTGCTGTATTTCTGGTGGTGTAGCGCCTTTTTCCAAACTCAAATGACTCGGAAAGGGAGGCGGTATTTGTTCTTGCATATTCTTCTCTTTATTCAAATTATTTGATGACAATCTAAAATGATATGAAATAAAAAACCTCAAAAAGCAGTTTATATTTTTTCTGCGCTGAAAGAAATAGAGTAAAAGCAAACAACGATTTACTTTTACTCAAAATTCAGTTTTTGTTAGACGATTCAATTATTTTTGTAGTTGCAAAGCGTGAAATTGTAAATGGTCATCAATAAAACTTTGAATGAAATAATAACCGTGATCATACCCCTCATGAAATCTTAAGGTGAGTTTTTGCCCAACTTTATGACAAGCTTGTTGGTATTTCTCGGGATTCAATTGACTATAAAACTGATCTTTTATACCTTGATCGATAAGCACTTCGTCAAATAACTGACCTTTAGAAAGCAGTAATTGAGTCGCATCATGCTTTGTCCACTCAGACTGATCAGCGCCTAAATAATGAGAAAAAGCCTTTTCACCCCAAGGACATTCTGTCGGTGCACAAATCGGTGCAAATGCAGATACTGATTTAAAATAATTTGGATATTTCCAAGCCAGCGTTAATGCGCCATGCCCGCCCATACTATGACCAAAGATTCCCACAGCTTCAGATTGAATCGGTAAGTTTTTTATTAGCAATGGATAAAGTTCATCTACAATATAACTTTCCATCTGAAAATGTTCAGCCCAAGGTGCTTGAGTTGCATTGAGATAGAATCCTGCACCCTGCCCCAAATCCCATGAATCGCCTTGTGCAACCTGTTCACCACGAGGTGATGTATCAGGTGTAATCAAGATTAAACCAAGCTGAGATGCCAAGCGCTGTGCATGCGCCTTGATGATAAAGGTTTCTTCCGTACAGGTCAGTCCTGCTAAATAGAATAATGCAGGACATTTCTGCCCTTTTAATGCTTGAGGCGGAAGATATGTCGCAAACTTCGTTGCCCCTTTTAAATAATTTGACTGAGTTTGGTAAATTCTTTGTTCACCATCAAAACAGATATTTTTACTTAAAAGTTCCATCAGCGCATCGCTCCACATTTTGATCTTTAAATTGTTTAGGGCTACCGTCTTATAGCATCAATAGATTCAACTCAATATAAATTAAAGCGCTTTTGCTTTCGCATTTAAAACGCCGTTATTTATCATGGCTTTTGTTGCGTATCCAATTTTACATTTTGGGTTTGTGCAGAAGTGATAACACCCTGTTGTGGAAATAAATGTTGTTCCAACTGCGGTAACATCATTTCCATATTTTTCCCAATCACCCATTGCGGCTCAGATGGATCAAAACCTTGTGCATTTTCCCATTTTGCAACTGTTTCAGTCGCTTCTTTAAATGCGGCTTTGAGAGAACCTTGCTCACGCATTGCCTGATCAAAGAAAGCTCGACCAAAATAAGTATAATCGGCTTCATTTGAACATCCAAATGAGGCACGATCTGCTGCTGAAGCAGTAATAATCAAAGTATCTGGTGATTGGAGTGCTGAAACAAAGCTACCTGAATAACAGGCTGAAATCACAATCACTTTCCAGCGAATACCCGATTTATCGAGGGTTTCTCTTAACCATTTTGGATCGACATCATCCAAATTAATCGGTTCATTTTCTAGTTCAAAACGATTAGGTAAGCCATGAGAAGTCATATAAAGAAATAATACATCACTTTCGCGATTCATCTGTTGGCCAATACGGCGTAAAGCAAGGTCGATACTGGTTTTAGATGCAATAGGAGTATCTTTAATACTTTGTGGGTTATTGACCAATTCAACAGAACGCCCAAAGGTTCCAAAGCGGGTATCAAATTGTTCTTTAATTCGATCTATTTCAAATTTGAACACGTCTTGATAACTTGCACCAGCAACACCTAAAAAGTACCAATGCGTTTGAGCAAACTCACCAAACTGAACCTGTTCCAATGCCTTATTGAGTAAATGGCTTTGTGCATAAAAAGCATTTTCACTGATCGTTGGAGGACCATCTTCTACTTTCCAAATCGGCTGTTCCTTAATCGAAACTTGCCAAGTAAACAGAGTTGCAACGGTAGCAAACATGATTAAGGCACGTTCCCACCATGGCCATTGTAATTCTCTTGAAAATACCCACACCACAGCAAGACTTTGCCAAATAAACAAAGCAAAAAACAGCAGTGGGATCACATCATAAGTGAAATAAGGCAGCAGATCTTGATTGCCTAAATATTGCAGCAAGCATTGAAACAACATGATGTGCGTATCAAGCACCAGCCATAACAGTGCTGGAACCAACATCAAACGCGGATTATTGGTCCGTTGTGATAGGAAAATCCCCACAATCAAGGCAATAAAAGGCCACAATGCGTAGCTGACTAGACCCTGCCGATTAAAAACACCACCATCACCAGCAACTAACCAGCTAAACAGTGTATTGGCACCTGCACCCAACAGTCCCCAAAAAATCAATTGAAGAATCGATGGACGAACAATTTGTAAAGACTTTCGCGAACCTAAGAATAACCAAATCCCTGCACGTTGGTTACTTTTCAAATCATGCCAAAAGTTAATCGAGGGTTTAAGATCTATCATAAAGATTCTGTTAAGGCAGTGGCTTCAATCAGCCTATCTAGTTTAGGCTTGGCTAAAAAATTATCAATGTTTGATTTAACTATATATCAATAATTCGACTATTATTGAAACAGTTACCAAATTACTCAATAAGATTGCTGTTAAAATAGGCATCAAAACGACAAGCATCACCTTGCCATTGATGATCGGTTGCCTGATCATTTAAAAATACAGCCAGTCTAGGACGTTTTACCACAACTCGCTTAGCAATTTGACGTGATAAGACTAAAAGATGATCGCCTAAATCCATTTCACCATCTTCAGGTAAAAGCATGTGTAATAGCTGCATTTGCTTTTTCACTTGTGCCTGCTTTTTTATGGCTTGCTGATTTTGATCCCGTTGCGGAAACATCGGATCTAAATAAACAACATCGACAGTTTGATGGGTGATGATCAATTGTTGTAAATATTCAGCTGAATCAGAAAAAATCAAATCAATACGCTCAACAACTCTGGCTAAAAACGGGTCGTTTTCCAGCTGTTTTTTTGAATCTTCCAGTAAAGTAAATAAAATTGGATGACGTTCAATCAGGGTTACTTTCGCCCCTAAGTGTGCCATCAACAATGCGTCATGCCCTAGACCAGCAGTTGCATCAATTAAGTTTGGTTTTTCTGAAATATTACATGCCCGTGCAATCATTTCAGATTTTAAACTCGCACGTTTTAAACGTGGGATCTCAGCTTTCCAGTCAGGTTGCATTTTCATGCCATTGGCGCACAGGCTTAACCCTTGCTCATCAACACACAAGGCAAGTTCAGGGTTCAATCTTAAAAACCGTGCATTGAGTTTTTCAATCGTTGCAATGTTTACCACGACACCACGTAAAGAAAGCACAGTTTGGTAGGACTGTGCTTTCTCAAAAAATGTGGATTCAGTAAATAAGCGAATTTCGCTTACCATAATTTCCAACCTGTTAATGCAAACAATAAAATCAACAAACCTGAAGCAATACGATACCAAGCAAAGACCATGAAATCACGCTTAGAAACATAAGCCACCAAAACACGGATCAAAATTAAAGCAGAAACAAAAGAAACAATTAGCCCCACAAAGAATACGGTCCAATCTTGTGTTGTTTCATAAATATGGTAATTTTTAAAAAGATCTAATAAGCCCGCACCAACAATGACAGGTATACCGAGGAAGAACGAAAATTCTGTTGCAGCCTTACGCGATACTCCCAGCATCATGCCGCCAATAATGGTTGCACCTGAACGTGAAGTCCCTGGAATAAGCGCCAATACCTGAATTAAACCAATATAAATCGCTTCTTTAATCGAGATATTTTCCACTTCCACCGCATTGACTTTTGGTGGATTTTTTTCAACCCACCAAATGATTAAACCACCGACGATTAAACCAATCGCCACAGAAATATCATTAAACAACAGCTCTTTTACGATATCACCAAAAGTTAAGCCAACTAGCATAATTGGAATTGAAGCTGCAATAATACTGATCCCAAGATGACGCCCTTTCGGCTCACCTGAAAATAGACCGATTGCTGCGCCCCAAAGCTTGCCCCAATACTCATAAATCACCGCAGCGATTGCGCCCATTTGAATAGCAACGACAAATAAGTCACTCTTTTCTTTGGTCCAGAAATTCATGAGCTCGGATGCAAGAATTAAATGCCCTGTACTTGAGATAGGTAAGAATTCGGTAATACCTTCAACAATACCCATAATGGCTGCTTTGAGTAGCAGTAAAAGATCCATGATGAAATCCTAAAAATTAAAGCGAAAACGATTATGGTTTACCTTGTTCTGGAATTTTCTTCCATGCATTATCACGTAAATATACAGGTAAAGCTTGTTCTGCACTGAACCATTGTTTTTGCAGTGCATTTTGACGCGCAATTGTGGCGATATCGTTAGCGGAAGCAGTAATCTGTTGAAACGCGACAGCCTCTACATTCACCAAAGCTGAACCTGAACCGATCAAGGTATATTTTTGATATTCTGCAGCGTGTTGATAGTCTAATAATTTTTCTTCGTCTACAAGTTGCATAATGTTATTTGGGTCAAGCTTAAAACTTGCCATATAAACTTCTTGCATACGTGCATCTAAAACAGCGGTGACTTCAGTCAATTGGGCTTGATGATAAGCAGCTTGCGCCAGCGCTTGCAAGGTTGAAACTGGAATCACAGGAATATCATTTGCCCAGGCTAAAGCTTGAGTCACTGCGGCATTGATACGTACACCACTAAATGAGCCTGGTCCACGACTAAATGCAATTGCAGTCAAGTCTTTACTGGAAATTTGATTTTGCTCAAAACCTTGCTCAATCATCGGCAAAATGGTTTGAGTTTGTGCTTTTGCTCGCGTATCAAGTTGAAAATAGAGTGTTTGAGTTTCATCAACAATCGAAACGGAACACTGCTCATTGGCAGTTTCCAATGCCAGCAATTTCATGCACAACCTTACTGTGTTAAAAATGCTGCCTATGATACTCCACTCATTTCAATAGCGCGAGGGCTTAGAGATAAAGCCTGCCAGATAAAATCCATTAGATCAAAATAATCCATAAAAATGCCAAGACATTGTGCTTGGCATTTAAGTGATAATTTTAAAACCACGACTTTAATCAAATTTAAATTCTTCTAAATCAATAAAATTCTTGTAATGGGCAGCATAGTGCAAGGCACTCATTTTTAATAAATTCTCCGCATTCTCATCCAAAGTTCGCACGACTTTACCCGGTGAACCCACCACCAAGGAATTATCGGGAATAACTTTACCTTCCGGGATCAAACTATTTGCACCGATGATACAATTTTTACCAATTACAGCATGATTTAAAACCACGGCATTAATACCAATTAGACTGTTATCGCCTATCGCACAACCATGCAACATGGCTTGATGCCCAATGGTTACATAATCACCAACGGTTAATTCAATCCCTGTATCTGTATGTAAAACGGCATTTTCTTGAACATTACTAAAATTCCCAATATGAATTTTGGCATTGTCAGCACGAATGACTGCACCAAACCAGACACTGACTTGTTGCCCCAGTTCGACCTGACCAATCACCGTCGCATTATCCGCAATCCAACCATCAAAAGGTGCATGCAACGCTTTTGGCACAAAACCTTTAAATTTATACATCATGGCATTACATTCCTTTGAGATACTTTGAGACCATTCGCTTTGATCATAGCTTTTCAGCATTACTTTTTATTGAATATTTGTGATTTAAATGATGGAGAATTCAATAAAAATGGCCAGTTTTTTTGATAGTCCAAACCATATTTAAATAATGAAATTAGAATTCTGGCGGTTAAACCCCAAATGATTTCATTTTCAATTCTTAGACTGGGAAAATAAACCGATTGATGTGCCAAACGCACCTCATAAGGAATAGGCTGTGATTCCATCATTTTTTTAATCGGGGCATAGAATATACGATCAATTTCACTTGGCTGAGCAATCAATTGAATATCTGGCGGGATTAATCCAACAACAGGTTTTACCGTCATTCCACTTTTAGCCCGTTCCATGGGTAAATCACCGATCAGCTTGACATCAAAGGGATTGAGTGCTGTTTCTTCCCATGCTTCTCGCAAAGCCACAACGATATTACTGGTATCATTTGGATCGCGTTTTCCACCTGGAAAGGAAACTTCTCCTGCATGATTTGATAAATAGGCAGAGCGTCTGGTCAGTAAAATTTTAGGATCAGCTTCTTGAGTAATTGCAATGAGTACTGCGGCATTGGCCGGGTAGGTTCTTTTGCCAAAACGTAATCGATTTTGCAACACTTGGGTTAGCTCATCATCCTTCATTGATCTCACTCTATCTTTTTTGTTCTCGTTCTATCATATAGGAAATTTTATCGATAAGGCTATAAATGATGCGAAAGTAGAATTTTTCAGTTATGCTGAGTTATCTCACATTTTTAATGAAGCTTATGAGTTTTTGCAGTGCTTGTGGACATCCAACCATAGAAAAAATTCCTTTAGGTGATCAAAAAATCCGTAAAGTTTGTACACACTGCGGCACCATTCATTATGTTAACCCTAAAGTGATTTGTGGCGCTTTGGCGATCTGGGAAAATAAAGTTTTACTATGTCGTCGTGCAATAGAACCACGTTATGGACTATGGACCTTACCTGCCGGTTATATGGAACTTTTTGAAACCATGGAACAAGGTGCAGCACGCGAAACACGTGAAGAATCTGAGGCTGAGGTTGAAATTGAACAACTTTACTGCATGTATAATATTCCACGGATTGGGCAAGTTTATGTTTTGTTTAAAACACAAATAAAAGATGGTGTATTTGGTGCTGGTGAAGAAACCATAGAAAGTCGTTTATTTGAAGAACATGAGATTCCTTGGAACGATTTAGCTTTCCCAAGTGTAGAGCGCACATTAAGACATTATTTTGAAGACCGTAAAACCAATACCTTTCCAATGCATCTTGAAACATTAGGCACCCGATTAGATCAGACAGGATAATCACAAATAGATATTGCTTCGACCAATGGTTGAGCATTAAAAATATGAGCACAAAAAAAGCCTCAATTCAAATCACTTGAATTGAGGCTTTTTTAATTAAGATAAATTACTTGGTTTTAATGGTATAACACTGCGGTAAGCTTACAGTTAAAGTCCCTGATAAACGCTTTGCTAGCTCTTTTTGCTCAGGAGTGGTCTTATCCTTATTGGCCTCTATATTGTTATAAACTGACTGATAAAATGCATGCAAATTTACCCATGTTGCAGTAATCGTCTTATCCCCATCCCAACTGGTAATATTGACACCATTGTTTGTATTTTGCTCATTGATTAATCGTTGCAGGTTTAAGCGAATACCGCCAGAGGAAACTGAAGCATTGGCTATTTCTTCTGCTGATGTACCACTGGTTGGTCGAACAACTAATGTTTCATTTAAACCGGCTAATGCACCATCAAGACTACCAAATACAGGATTGGCCAAAATCATACGAAGTGTAATCGACTTTTCAACATTACCATTTATATAAGCTGTACCCGTAGTACCAATACGATATTGTTGTACCCCTGTTTCTTTATCAACATAAGTGTTTGGATCTACATCAGCACATGTATCTGAATTTAACGCACTATTTTTACCTAAATTGGTGCGGATATCTCCATTTTCATCAATCACAATACCGAGTGTTTGGGTATTTGGATTAACTTCTTTGTTATCAAAAGCAAATGTAATATTTGCATACAGTGGGAAATAGTATTTTTCACCAGCTTTTACTGTATTTTTAGTGAGAAAAACTTTTCGATCTAAATAATTGGCAGGATTGGTTTTATAAATATCGATTCCACCAGAAAGCTGATCAGCATTTATAGTTTGACGCCATTTCCCATATATCGTTGGATCCGCAGGTGCCGTGGTTGCACCCGTTGTTCGCTTATACATATATTCAGTACCAGCGACATTGGTATTATTCAGCAAAGCGCCCTGAAAAATTTCAAGTTTATCCGTTGAACTTTGATCTTTTTTAAATACAAGTGGAGAGGTAATTTTACGGGTGAGTGGATTGATCCAACCTTGTTGACCATTTACATTGAGTTTTTGTGGAACAACCTGATTGAGCAATAAAAACTTTAACAGTGAATCAGCAATTGTACTGCCTTCTACTTTTTGAGGTACACCAACCCATTGCATTGCATAACCTGAGGTATAACCTTGACGGTCAGTGACTAAATACATATTGGCGATAGATTCATTCTTGGTGCTTAATTCACTTTTACCTGTAAAGCCCTGAATATCAACATTTGCACCACTGAAAATAAGGAAGTTTGTTGAATAAATATTTACCAATGATTGTTGAACCAAGCGTTGCGCAGTCGCGACTGCAGAAGCTTCATCGACCGCTTCAATATTGACCCACGGTTTTAATTTTTCAACATAGCTACCATTGATAAAATCAGCCACCCCAATATCTGCATTGACTGTTGTTAAATTATTTTTAATATTATCTGTTAACTCAAGGGGTTGTACATCGCCAACCTGATTGGCATCCTGCTGCAACCCAATCGCTTGGAAAACGCGAACCAATCCAACCATTACTTTAAATGTCTCATCACTCATGGTCATACTGGTTGGTTCTTTACCTGTCATAGCAGTTGCAATATCAATCAAACCAATTGCTGCAGGTTGACCACGCACTTTTAAAGGGCGTACTTTTGCTAAGTCAACATCACCTAAAACAATTTTTCTTTCTGATTGAGAACCTTTTATATAAAATTTTGCTTTATCGCCAATTAAACAGCCACCAAGTGCCAAACCACCTTCTAGTTTAGTCGCATAATGATTTCTGGTATCTGTACTACAATCAAAATTTAAACCATCCACAGGATAGTCAACATAAAAACCTAAACATTTTTCTGTAGAATCTGCATCACAACCATTTGAATAGGTTGGAATACCTTTATTTGGGTCTTCATTGACTGTTGCACTTTCACCGCCGCACCCTGCGAGTGCCAGGCCTAAACTTGTTAAAACCAAAGGGGCGAATAATCTTTTTTTCATATCTTCATCCTTACTGAATTACACTCAGCTTAATTTGTCCATGATTTGTTAATTGCTTATTTTCAACATCTAATGCTGAGGATAGTGGTGTTAAAAATAGATATACAGCTTGATCAGGTTTTCTTAAAACGCCTTCCATAGCCGCATATTGTAAATTATTGCCGTGGGATTCTTCATTTTTAAAACCACTTACACCTTCGAGGACACAACCTTGTCCATCTAAAAATACCACCAAAGGCCAATAATAACTTTGAAGCTTTGAAGAAGATGCATAGGATGTTAATAAAATATTTTGCACTTGAGAATCTAATTTCACCACTTCATAAGCAAAAGTCTCTTTGATTGGTGCAACTGGCCACAAGCCAACTTCTTGATTTTTTATGGATAAATCTTTTGCTTTAGTTATTTTTTTACCCGAAAAACACGCTTGTTCTAAATTATGAACAACCTCATCTTTAGGTAAACGAAAGTAGGTTGATGATAAAACAACTGGCTTTTTTTCTTTCGATTCTGAATTGCCACGAATACTATTTAAAAGGCTCTTACTTAAACCTTTTTGCCGTTCGATGGTTTCATAACGACCATGTACTGCGCCGATCTCAGGCGTCATATAAAATCTTTTTTTACCTTCTAAATTGAATTCACGATCTTCTAAATACTCATTATTGACATATTGTTCACCATCAATAACGGTGAAATGCTGATCTTCTATCGTTTGAGTACTTTTTGGGGCAACTTCTTTATTGGTCTTGACCGCAGTTTGGTCTACTGGCGTTATTTTCTCTAGTTTCTCAACCTTATTGGTTTTTTGAGTAATATCAGCGGGCTGCTGTGGCGGTTTTTCCACAACAAGCTGAGGTACTTTCGTCTGTGACGCTGGTGGTAAAGGCTGATCTGGTATCTGAACAGGGCTTTGAATTTTAGCTTTATGCTCCATTAAAGCGGATTGCCGTGCAGGCTGAGCAGTAGTAACCGCTGATGGCGTATTTTTAGGCGCCCTCTCTTTTTGACTTTGTTTAACGATGGCTGGAGCTTCTATTACTGGTACATTAGGCTTGGCAGCTTGAGTCTCTTGTATTTGTTTGACTTCTTGTATTGGTTTAACGTCTTGTACTGGTTTATTTTTTTGCTTTACATCTACTTTTGGAGCTGCTTCAGGTTTCTGAACAATCATCGGATGTCCATCAGGGCCAATAATTGTATAAAAATTGGCAGCATAAGAAATTGATGTGGCTAGACTAAAACTTAAAGCTAGCCACAAAGAAGTTACAACTGTTTTTTTTCCAACATTCAAACGCATTACCATCTCGTTCTGTAGTTAAGCCCTAGAATTGTAACTTTTGTATTGGTCTTTACATTTAAACCAGCATATGGGTTGAGTAACAAGTTATCCACCCCTGTTTTATTGGCCAAACTACTGCTGTTTGCTGGAATATTATCTCGGCTACGCAAGAAACCGATCGATAAGTCAATATCACTATCTTCATCAAAACGATAACCTAAACCTAAACCAAATAATTGCGCATTGTTAATCGGCACCATGGTATTACGTTTATCATCGGGGATCGCACTAGCACGAGGTTCATAACCAGCACGAAGTTTTAGACGATCATTTGCTGAATACTCAATACCAATTCCCCAGCTCCACGGTGATTGAAAGCCTAGTGGGAAAGCCAATGAGGTATCTGTGACTTGATTGGATAATAATTTGGCAATTTTTAATGCTGAAATTTGTCGATCAAATTCAAACTGAAATTTTTCCCATGCTTTAAAGTCAGTCCAGCCCACATCAAAGTTTACCTGTAAATCAGGTAAAATCTTATATTTTATACCAGTTTGAAAATGAGCAGGATATTCCAAATCCATTGAAATCAAACCTGACTCGGTCGGCGGGATATAGCCTGGAAAACCTAAAATCGCCGCAAGAATTTGTCCTGTTGCTGAAGAGTTGAGGCCCTTTATAAGCTCGCGTGGTGCGTTGGCATTATCGATAAAATATTTACCTTTCATACGCATTTTGGCGGAGCTTTGATAGACCATACCAAAACCAAAGTTATCCGTAGGTTCCCACATTAAACCTAAGTTATAACTTGGACTTAGACTCTGTTCAAGACTGACCTGCATTTTGCCGAATTGGCCAAATGGATCCATTCCCTCATTAGCATTACAAATACCAAATAATATGAGATCCGTAATCACATTCGAATTATTTCGAAAAGGTCCACAAACCGACTCATCGATTAATCGTAGAACACCGATCATTTCATTTGGAAATCTTAGATCAGTTTTTAATGCCATTGCATTGTATGACATCCCGATCGAAGCACCAATAGACAACTCATCGCTGACTTGGTATGCAATAGATGGAGACAAATAGGTTATACGCTCAATGGCAACTTGCTGCCCCATATAGTTACCTGGGTTACCATCTTCTGATCCAAAACCTGCCACCATTGGTGCATATACGGCAGTTGCATAGGTCAGTTTTGAGCCAGGAGGGTTATAGGAAATACCTCCCGTTGGCGCTAACACTGGCCAGCCAGGTCCCAAATCCACGACTTTCTTTAGAATAGGAATGTATAAACTTGCATACTCTACATCACCACGTACTGAATCTTTATAATCTGTACAAAGGCCCGAAGGATTATCTGGTGCATCATTACAGATCAATGGATCATCAGAATAACCAAATACGTTATAACCAGGCGGCGCAGAAAATTCACGTTGTATATCAAAGTTTGCAACAATCCCTTGTACGTCAGTTTGTAAGCCTTTGAGTTTAGTTAATGCTGCTGGGTTAAAATGAATCGCACTAATCCCAGGCGGATCTGCAGTCACTGCATTCCCCATGGTTAGTGAACGTATATCTACCGATAGGTTGAGCCCTAACGCCGCAAATACTTGAGTTGAACACCCTGTTAATAAAATCGCTGTAACTAATGGGCGCAAACGTATGTTTTTCATACTTCACACTCCTTTAGTTCGCTTTCTTCTTACCAAAGCCTAAAATATCCAATGGGAAAGATAAACCGAGTGAAATATCTGGTGAGTCTTCAGTTAAGCCGATCCCCAATGTACCATTGACAATGGTATCTGGATTGACACGCACCCCTAGAGCGATAGAAAACATCCCGCTAGATTGGTCAGCTGCTTTATATGAGTCTGCAAGTCCTGCTGTAGGTCTATACTTAAACGAAGTATTCATATTGAATGATTGTTGGTATGACATGGTCATTGAAACATCATAGTTAAATGAATAAGCAAAACCAAAAGAAAAACCACCGGTCATACCAGGATCAAACTCTTCTAAAACGCGTTGATAGGTCTGATCACCACCTTGACCATTGGCATTACCCCCACCACGCACTTGATTTAAGCCAGTTTCTTTAAATCCATAATTGGCAGAGACCGATGCAAACAATACAACAGGATCGATATATTTACGGGTACTTGCGCCAACACCTACAGAATAATAGCCTTTACCTGTTGAAAGGTCTTTTTCTGGGTTTATCTCATATGGACTATCACCTGTCTTGGTAGATAAGCTACCAAATAAAATAAGTGGTAAACGCCCTGCTTTCAGCGGGAACGGTTCCCAACGTGCACCAAAGTTAATATCCCCTAGGCCCGCAGCCGTGGCATCTTTTAAGCTATCTGATTTAGCAATAAATGGAATAGATGCGGTAAAGGTTAAATTATCACGTATCCCGTACTGTGCGGTAAATGTATTACTGATGGTATGACTGGCATCCTCATCAACACGGAGCTGGTAAGCTGTGCCTTCGTTAATTCCTAAATTTAACTGCGAATCACGATAGTAGGAATAATCTAAATCATAAAAAGTTGAGAACTCACCCTTTTTAATTAAAGAGTATTGACGTTCATTGGATGTAAAAACTTCTTGTAAATTGGTTTCTTGAGAAGCATCACCTTCTTTCTTCTGCAATGCTTCTGCAGCTTGTGTACCTGGTTTAGGTGCTAAAGATTTTGTTTCATCTTTATTAATTTTGACATCTTCTGTAGCCTGTGCAACATCTGCAACTGGAGCTGTTTGACTGCTGGTTGCAGAACTGGCATTGTCTGTACTCGCAGCCTGATCTGCTACTACATCCGCACTTGCCTCTGTTTCAGCTGCATATAAACTTCCAATTGCAAACTGAATACTCACTGCAAGTAAAGTCCGTTTCATCCATTGATTATTCATATTCTTCCTATTCCAAAAATTCCAATTCAGTTATGTAATTTTTTAATCCATCTTTTACTTACGTTTATAATAGAGTCGCATATAAGATGTAATTGGCTGATTGTATGTTGCAGACTTGGTATCTTGGTCAATCACCTTACGCATTGTCGAAGCCTTATCTGCTAATTTATTGGTATAATCTGTTGAATATTGCGCTTCAACTAAAGCATAACGATTGATTGTTGCATCATCGACATGACGCATATCTGCATCTTGTAGTGCCAACAAGTTACGTTGTTGATCTTTTGGCGCATTGATCACAAATAAGGTGTTATTTTCCCAAATTTGCTTAAATCGCTCTTGATCAAAACTAATATTCCCCAAGGCTGGATCTGCCACATAAACACGCCCATCTTTATAAGCTTTAAACACAACAAAATGTTTAAAACCCGCATAAGAAATTGGCACAATCACCGGTTGATTTTGATTAATTAGGTCTGTGAACTCACCTCTATAACCACCGCTTTCATATCCAATTGCAGCAACAAAGCGCTTCATATCCAGCAATGAAAAACTTCGCCGCTCAATAATCCGGTTGTATTCTCCAAACCGTAATAAGCCTTCCATGGTTTGCTGTTCGGTTAAATTTGTCCCAACATAGCCATTTAACAATGTTGTTAACGCAGCAGAACCGCAACTATAGTCATATCCTTGACGTACGATGCCACGGAATTGGTTTTCTAAGGCAGGTTTAACATGCACCATTTCACGATGATTACGTGTAAATGATTTATCTCTGGAATCCGCAAGCTCAGTGTAGTAAATCGCATCCTTTGGCTTGGGTTTCACATCTAAGGCGTGGTTGGCAAAATAATACATTAATGCCGAACCTAAAGTAATTTCTATCATAATTTTAACTATCAAGTGTCGGCAGTATTTTGCCTAAAGTGCTGATTTTATTTTTAGAGTGAACACTCTACGTCCCTGTGATTATGAAGATAACGTTTTTTGAAAAAAAAACAGTCTTTTTTTCAACTTTTGTCGCTTTTTATTCAGTTTTTTGTAAAAAAAAGACGCATGCTTTGCATGCGTCTTTTTTAAGATTTTAATTCTAAACTTAGTGACCAGAAATCGACAGTTTTACACCATTTGCTGTTGCTGAACCACCATTAAAGAATTTCATGCCTGTAATCGCAACATCACCAATCGAACCTGAACCTGTTCCTGTTCCTACAGTTCCAGGTGTGCCTGGTACAAAGCCAGTACCACCACCCAATACAACTTTAGTTAGGTAAATATCTGTACCTGTTGTACTTTTCATTGCCGTAACAGCCAAACCTTTCGTTGTAACAGCAACATCAGCATCTAAAGCCAAATTAGCTGAACCACTGTCAGTCACTTTTATGCCACCCAGTACGATATAACCGCCACCCGCAGCAGAAGCATCTTTCAAGGCCAAGTTACTGATTGATAAACCACCAATCATCGAACCATTCAATTTAATCATTGCACCTTGAGGCGTATTACCCAATTGAATATTTGCTGTAGTAGAACCTACATTCACAGTCAAGCCACTCAAAATTTCAGCTGATCCAGCATCAGGTTTATATGCGCCTGCTGAACCCGTAACATTATTCACTTCAATTTTGCCTAACTCAATTTTTAATGCATTAATTGCAGCAGCAACATTTAAGAATGGTGTACCAGTAGCACCAGCCGTAGCACTACCATCAGTATCAATAACCAAATCAGCTAAGTTACCTGTACCAGTTTTAGTTACAACCACGTTATTTAAAGTAATCGCACCTGCTTTGCCTGAACCACCAGAACCAGCAGTAACACCAGGAGTACCTGTAGCAGCTAAACCATCACCATCAAAAACATGTAGTTTTGCAATTTCAATTTTATCTGCATCGATACCAATACTGATACCATCCTGACCAGTAGTAGCACTCAGCGCTGCATCATCCATTGCTTGCATCGCCATTGCGTTTGAACTCATAGCCACTGCGGAAACTAAAGCAAGTTTAGTAAATAATTTCATAATCTGTACTCTCCCAAGAGCATTTTTTTTCATTTTTAACCACTCTCCATAGTTCCCTGTTGTTTTTAGTTGTTTTACAACTTAGAACACCAATCCTTGAGTAGTCCGTTTTGCCCTTTTAAATTAACGGTATGTTACTTTTTGTTCAACTGCTGTTTATCAAAAACCCAATTAAACCGATAAACGGTAAACACTTTTATAAGTACTATTTTCAGGTAGAATAGTGCTTTATAAACCTTTTTCACACTTGAGTTAATCCTCCCTATGTTTCGGAAGTTATTAGATTTTTCATCAAATAGCACTACAGATTTATTACACCGTATTGACTCATTATTCGGTTGTATCTATTTAAAAAACGCGGGTGACGATATTATTGCTTTTTCACCTGAACAATACTGTATCTCAATCCAACAAAAACTTTATCGTTATACAAGAAATCATTTTACCCATTATCAAAAAGATAAAAGCGATCTTCATTTAAATCACTTCTTTAACTTCACAGCCCAATCAGCCACGAAACAGCATAGTTTTCAGGGTGGATATATGGGTTTTATTGACTATAACTATGCCAGTCAGCAATATGTTGATGCTCAAACCAAATCTCAGCCTAATTTTTACATGGGTGTTTATAAAACATTTATCAAACGAGAAAATGAGCAATTCTTTTTTTATAGTTTAGAAGCCTGTGCAGAAGAGTTTTTCAACTTTATACAAGATTTATTAACCATACCAGCCACACCTCATCAAAGCTTTAAACTTGTATCAAACTGTACTGCGACGTGGACAAAGCCACAATACGATCAAGCATTTACAAAAGTCCAAGAATATATAAAAGCGGGTGATTGCTATCAAATTAATTTAACTCAGGAATTCACTGCAAAGGCACACGGTTCACTTTTAGATACCGCTGAAAAGTTTTGGAAACTCACAGATGCCCCATATTCGGGTTATTTAAAAATCAATGATTTTGAATTACTGAGCTGCTCACCTGAGTTATTTATTGATTTTGAAACTGATCGTAAAATTATCACCAGACCAATTAAAGGGACAATGCCTCGTTATGACGATCCAACTTTAGATGCGCAATCAAAAAATGCTTTGATTCAATCTAAAAAAGATCAAGCAGAAAATGTCATGATTGTGGACTTATTACGTAATGATTTAAGTGTCTACGCTGAAACTGGCTCAGTAAAAACCCCAAAACTGTTTAATATTGAATCTTTTAACCAAGTACATCATATGGTGAGTGAGGTGACTGCCACCCTAAAACCAGATGTCAATCCATTTGAGGTCTTATTTACAGCATTGCCAGGCGGTTCAATTACTGGTGCACCCAAAATTCGTGCGATGCAAATTATTGAAGAACTCGAAAGTGCACCAAGAGGCGCTTATTGCGGATCACTGGGCTATTTTAATTTTGATGGAACCGGTTCTTGGAACATTTTGATTCGTTCAATTCAAAAATATCAAGATGAAGTGTCATTATGGGCAGGCGGTGGAATCACCATCGCTTCAGATTGTGATGCAGAATATCAAGAATGTTTTGATAAAGTTTCTGCCATGCTTGATTTACTCAATACATGGCATCAACCTACATGAATCCTAGACTAAAATCTCATGTTTTAAAGTATCAACAAGTCGTTGGTTCTGTTCATCTGTACCAATAGTGATACGTAAGAATTGATCAATCCGTGGCTTATTAAAGTAGCGAACAATAATGCCACGTTCACGCAACGCTTTCGCCAATTCACCAGCATCTTTTGAGGGTAAACACGCAAAAATAAAGTTGGCTGAAGATGGCAATACGTTAAACCCAAGCGCCGCTAAATCTGCCACCAGTTTGTCACGACTCACAATAACTTTTTGACATTGTGCTACAAAGTATTCTTGATCTTCAAATGATGCGACAGCTGCAGCTATTGCAAAACGATCAATTGGATAGGAGTTAAAACTATTTTTAACAGCTTCCAATGCTGCAATCAAATGTGGCTGTGCAATTGCAAAACCAACGCGTAAACCTGCCAAAGACCGCGATTTTGAAGTCGTTTGGCAAACCACTAAGTTTTCGTATTTTTCAACCAGACGTACAGCTGACTCAGCACCAAAATCCACATATGCTTCATCAATCACAACCACCGAATCTGGATTGGCTTGCAAGACCTGTTCAACTGCAGACAGCCCCAATGCAATACTGGTTGGTGCATTGGGGTTGGTAATGATAATCCCACCATTCGGCTGCTTATAATCAGCCACATCAATTTCAAAATCATCATTTAACGGCAAGATTTTAGTTTGGGTTGAAATTCCAAAAAACTGACTATAAACAGGATAAAAGCTATAGGTAATATCTGGGTATAGAATCGGTTTATCTTGAACAAAAAATGCTTTAAAAATATGGGCTAAAACCTCATCAGACCCATTACCAACAAAAACATTTGCGACATCTACATGTTGTTGTTTCGCAATCGCTTGTTTGAGTGCCGATGCATCTGGATCTGGATAAAGTCGCAATACATCTGCTGAATCTATAAGTACGGACTGAACCGCTGCAACCACTTTTGGCGATGGTGGATATGGGTTTTCATTGGTATTCAGTTTTAATAAGTTTTGGATTTTAGGCTGCTCACCTGGGACATACGGTTCTAACTCACGTACTTCAGGACTCCAAAAACGCATTTGCTCAGGGCTAATATTTGGCATTTTTATCTCGTATTTTTTCTCACTTGACTTACTTTATATAAGCGCGCTCACGCTAGGAGAGGGTTTGGGTATTTCAATAGAATCCCCAAACTAAGTCAGTTAAATTTTTACCCCCTCATCCACACCCTCTCCCTCAAGGAGAAGGATTTTTTACGGATACTGGGCCATTGGTGAATTACTGATAACGATATCTTGCTGATCGGGCATGCGCATCTAAATTTTCTTGTTGTGCAAGAATATCTGCGGCCTTGGCAAGCGATTTTACCCCTTGCTCAGAACACATAATTAAACTTGAACGTTTTTGAAAATCATAAACACCTAAAGGTGATGAAAAGCGTGCTGTACCAGAAGTAGGTAGGACATGGTTTGGTCCCGCACAATAATCACCAATCGCTTCTGGTGTATAGCGCCCCATAAAGATTGCACCTGCATGGCGAATACTTTCTGACATCTGCTCAGCGTCATCTAAGCACAATTCCAAATGCTCAGGCGCAACTTGATTAATCAAATCAATGGCTTCTTGGCGATCTTTAACCAAAACCAAAGCACCACGATTTGCAATCGAAGTTCGTGCAATTTCAGCTTTGGGTAATGCAGCCAAATGTTCTTCGATGGCTTGCTCAACATCATTTAACAATTGTTCATCTGGTGTAATAAAAATTGCTTGCGCAACTGTGTCATGTTCAGCTTGTGACAAAACATCCATCGCCAACCATTTCGGGTCATTGTGACCTTCTGCATAAACCAAAATTTCAGAAGGTCCTGCAATCATGTCAATACCGACTTGACCAAAAACAGCACGTTTTGCGGCAGCAACGAAACGGTTACCCGGTCCTGTAATTTTATCTACCGCTGGAATCGTTTCTGTTCCATAAGCAAGTGCGGCAACTGCTTGCGCACCGCCAATCGTAAAGACACGACTTACACCCGCTAAATAAGCAGCTGCCAATACCAAAGGATTTAAATCACCATTTGGCGCAGGTACCACCATAATAATTTCTGCTACCCCAGCCACGTGCGCGGGTAAAGCATTCATCAACACAGAGGATGGATAAGAAGCCAAACCACCTGGAACGTAAATACCAACACGGTCTAAAGGGGTAACTTTTTGACCCAGGGTATTTCCTAATTCATCCACATAGGACCAACCGTCTTGTTTTTGAGCCTGATGGAATGAGCGAACACGATTGGCCGCCAATTCCAAAGCTTCACGTACTTCTACGGTTAACCCCTCAAATGCAACTTTAAGTTGTTCTTGTGTCAGTTCTAAATCTGAAAATTGATGCGCTGGATGTCGATCGAACTGTTGAGTGAGTTTAAGTACATGTGCATCGCCATGTTGACGCACATCTGCAATAATTTGGTCTACTGTTTTTAAAAGCTCAGGATCACTGACTGTTTCAAAAGCTAACAAGTCAGCAAAGACTTGTTTAAAGTTCTGCTCTTGAGTCGATAAACGTCGCATCAATTTACCCACAAGGTTGTTTAAGAAAGATTTAGTTTACCTTGTTTTGAGTATCTTGTGGGCAACATCACCGCAACATTTCAACTTACTTTAATAGGAAAGTTTGATTGCAAAAAACTTTTGACACAGCAAATTTTTATTTAGGTACTCACATCAGGATGATCCCAGTCACTATCAGCCTGAATCAGCCAGTTCAATGCACCATGCCTTTCCACAACAATAGATGAATTTAAATTTTCAGGTGCATCCTGTTGCTTTAAGCGCGCATTTACACATGCCCAATCATAACGATAGATTAAATCAGCCTGATCTAAAATTTCTTCGCTATCCCGCAACTGTACTTTTGCCATAAACTCAGCAAAGGTATCGCACGACGATACGGCTTGAATGGCAAAATCACAATCAACGATATCTGCTGGATAACTTAATTTATCCACAATCCCCAAAGCCCATAACAATACCCAATAGGCCTCATATTTCCACACCATATTGATGATATCTTGCGCTGAAGCCTCACGATTTAAAATTGCCTGTTCTTTCTCGGTTAAAGCATCTAGCACCTGCATTTTCTTCAAAATATCAAATACAAATAGCTGTGTTTCATCATCATATTGATCATTATTCAGATCACATGCGACTTGAATCACCCACAAACAAGCAATCGCGCGTTTTGCAATCTGTTCTGCACTGCGCGCTTGCACGTCTTCAGCAGCTTCGATCACAGGTAACCAGTCAATATAAGGAATTGAATACTTTTTAAGTTTTAAAATAGATTGTTCTTTGCGCTGTTCAGGTGTTTTCATAAACTCTTTTTTTTAAATCATGGATGGTTATTTTTTAACATAAATTGCATAAAAAAACCGCCTAAAATTAGACGGTATCTTTATCAAACAAACATGAATGAATTAATTGCTCTTTTGACGTTCTTCTACTGCTTTTTCAAGCTGAGTAAGAATTGGATTTAATAAAGTTTGCTTACGCTTAAAGCTGGCTTTATTGACAATTAAACGCGAAGATACTTTACAGATTTCTTCCAAAGGCTCTAGACCATTGGCACGCAAAGTATTTCCGGTATCCACCACATCGACAATATAATCACCCAAACCAACCAATGGTGCTAATTCCATTGAGCCGTAAAGTTTAATCACATCAACTTGCTCACCTAAGCTCGCATAATATTGGCGAGTTAAATTTACATACTTGGTGGCAATTTTTAAACGTCCTTTAGGGCGAACCATACCGACTTTACCAGCGGTCATTAATTTACAGTTGGCAATCTTTAAATCCAATGGTTCATAGACATTTTGAGCGCCATGTTCCATCAACACATCTTTACCCGCCACACCAATATCCGCGGCGCCATTCTCAACATACGTTGGCACATCAGAAGCACGCAAGATTAAAATACGAACGGATTTGTGTGTGGTTGGAAAAATTAACTTACGAGATTTATCAGGATCTTCCAATAAGTTAATTCCAGCAGTTTCAAGTAAAGGCAACGTTTCTTTTAAAATACGCCCTTTACTCAATGCCAAAGTTAAACCATGATCAAAATTGCCCATTACGTCAAAGTTAGGATCATCGTTTCTCATATCGCTCATTAACTTACTCGCTCACTCGCTTAATTTGGGCACCTAGACCTTGTAACTTTGCTTCGATATCTTCATAACCACGATCAATATGATAAATACGATCGATGATAGTTTCCCCTTCAGCAGCTAAAGCAGCCAAAACTAAAGAAAACGAAGCACGTAGGTCAGTTGCCATAACAGGTGCAGCAGATAATTTTTCCACCCCTGTCACAACAGCATCATTACCTTCAACCTGAATATTTGCGCCCATACGAGCTAACTCAGGTACATGCATAAAACGATTTTCAAAAATCGTTTCAGAAATTGTTGCAAAACCACGTCCAATGGCATTTACCGCCATGATCTGTGCTTGCATATCCGTTGGGAATTCTGGATGTGGCAAGGTACGGAAGCTGACAGCCTTCGGACGTTTCCCCAGCATATCCAATTCGATCCAGTCTTCACCGCGTGTGACTTCTGCACCCATTTCTTCAAACTTATCTAAAACAGATTCAAGAAGATTTGGGTCAGTATGTGTGGTTTTTACCTTACCGCCCGTAATTGCTGCCGCGGCCAAATATGAACCGGTTTCAATACGGTCAGCAACCACTGAATATTCACAACCATGGAGACTTTCAACACCAGTGACCACTAAGGTATCTGTGTCTAAACCTTCAATTTTTGCACCCATTTTAATAAGCATTAGTGCAAGGTCTGTAATTTCAGGTTCGCGCGCAGCATTACGAATTGTTGTAACACCCTCTGCCAATACTGCAGCAGTTAAAATATTTTCGGTTCCACCTACAGTCACCATATCGAAGATGACTTCACCGCCTTTTAAACGGCCATCCACTTTGGCGTGAACATAACCTGCTTCGACCTCAATTTGTGCACCCAAAGCTTCTAAGGCTTTTAAATGCTGATCAACAGGGCGTGAACCAATTGCACAACCACCAGGAAGTGAAACTTTTGCACTACCATAGCGCGCCAACAGTGGCCCGAGCACCAAAATAGATGCACGCATGGTTTTAACCAGTTCATAAGGTGCAAACTGATTATCCAGTGTAGAGGTATTCGCGATAACCGTTTCGCCCTCATAACTCATGGTGATACCTAAACCACCAATCAGCTTAACTAAAGTACGAACGTCTTTTAGATCTGGAACATTTTTTAATGTAATCGGTGTATCTGCAAGAATCATTGCAGCCAATAAAGGTAAAGCCGCATTTTTCGCACCAGAAATACGAACTTCACCTTCGAGTTTTACACCACCTTGAATGACAAATTTATCCATTGACGCTTAAGCTCCAAACATACTGGCTTTGCGCCATTCTTCTTTAGTCATTGCACGAATAGTTACCGCATGTACCTCACCACTGGCAATATAAGAATTAAGTGGCGCGTAAACAGCTTGTTGACGAGGAACAGGACGTTTCCCTTCAAACTGATTGTCGACAATACGGAGGTCAAATTTACCTGCTTGTCCACTGACAGCAACTTCAGCATCAGGAAAAGCTGCTTTTAAGATTTCAGTGAGCTGTTCACTATTCATTGCATCGACCTCTTATAGGACTGACAGTGTAAAAACCGGATATTTTACTATAACTCACCGAAATAATTCATTAACTTGTACAAAAAATATAGATAAAAAAAAGAGGTCTTTTCAACCTCTTTTAAAATATCAATTTTATGTCGCTAAAATTTCCATTGGTTGATAATCCAACTGCATTTTCCGATGCTTATCTAATTGCCTTTTTAATTTATCTGTCAATTTTGTAATCGCATTATACATATCATCAGCGCTCGCTTGGGCGAAAAGCTCTATACCCGGCAAACGAACAATTGCCTCAGCAATATGATTTGCACTGCCTTTTTTTGATCTTTTATCCAATTGATGATCTTTACTCAGCTTGACCTGCATACTATTGACCTGATCAATATGCTTGGTCATCTGGGTAAATCGATCTCGAATATTTTCTTCTATTGCTGGTGTAATACTTAAGTGATGTCCACGGATTGTAATTTGCATAACTTTATCCCTCTCCTTATATAGGAATATGAAAGTCATAACCCAAACGATCTCATGACAGCATTCACCAAGGAAAAAACTGTGCTCAATATCATGCAATCATTTAAGTTACTCCAAAAGACAAAAAGCGATTCATTATTTCGTCATAATGAACAATTAGAATAGCCACACTTTAAAATTTAGATCAACACTTTTCGGTCAGATGAAGACGGAATATGTAACGATTCACGATATTTTGCGACTGTCCGTCGTGCCACATCAATCCCCTCTTCTTTTAATAAATTGGCAATTGTATTGTCTGACAACGGCTTACGCGGGTTTTCATCTGCAACAAGCTTTTTGATTTTTGCTCGAATGGCCGTCGAGGATGCTTCTCCTCCAGAAGTGGTTCCAACGTGACTCGAAAAGAAATATTTCAGCTCAAATAGACCACGAGGTGTCAGTAAAAACTTATTGGTAGTGACACGGGAAACTGTTGACTCATGTAATTCAACTTCTTCTGCAACATCTCGCAATACCAAAGGTTTCATTCCTTCAGCACCGATTTCTAAAAACTCACGTTGATGTTGCACAATGCAACTTGCGACTTTTAATAAAGTTTTGTGACGTTCATCGACACTTTTAATAAAGTTTTTCGCTTCAAGCATTTGATTGCGTAAATATTGATTATCATCACTTTGATCAGCACGTTTAATCATGCCTGAATAAAATGAGTTAATTCGAAGTTTTGGTAAAATATCTGGGTTCAGTTGAACATACCAATGGTCATTTTTCTTGGACACCATCACATCTGGAATTTGATAATCTGATTCTTTTTGCTCAAATTCAGCACCCGGATAAGGTTTAAGGGTTTTCAATAAATCAATTGCTGACTTTAATAACTCAGCATTTAAACCCGTTTGCTTAATCAGTTTATTTAAGTCATTACTGACCAAAAGCTCATAATGTTTCAACAACATCAGCGCTTCTTTCCTAAACAGTGTGGTGGTAGCTAAAGCCTCAATTTGCACAAAAAGACATTCTGCAAGACTACGAGCACCAATACCAATCGGTTCTAAGCGTTGAATATGTTTTAAAACAACTAGAACTTCATCCTCTTCAACTTCAATGTCATAATCCATTTGTTGTAGTAGATGCTGTACTGAGCTAACAATTTCTTCAATATCGGCAGCCAAAAATCCTTTTTCATCTAAAGCATCGACAATGCAATACGCAATCAATTTATCCACTGGAGAAAAATGCAATAAATTGACTTGCCCCAACATATGTTCTTTTAATGATGCTTCTGAATGACGATTGTCTTCACGATCCTCAAACTCAGGGCGCTCCATTGCAGTTGATTGATGGGTATAGACATCATCCCAATCTGTATCTACAGGCAGTTCATCAGGTAAGTGGTTGGCATTTAAAGAATCTGAAAGCTCATATTCTTGTTGTTCTTGTTTTACATTTTCAGGGCTTTCATGTGTCTCTTCTTCAACTTTTTCAAGCAAAGGATTACTATCAAGTTGAATTTGAATTTCTTGCTCAAGCTCCAAACTCGATAATTGCAGTAATCGAATGGCTTGTTGCAGTTGTGGCGTAAGCGACAACGAATTTGCAACTTTTAATCCAACCGATAACTTCATACCCATAATTCCCACACTGTATTATTTCATTTCATCTTATGTGAATAAGCAATGCAAAATTCATGCCTACTGATTTTTTATATCACAGGAAAGGGATTAGGACTAGTAAAAAAAATGAATACGTTACATAAAAATGTTTGTTATTTATCAATTAAAGATAAATTTTAATTATGTCGTTTTTTTATTCAATTTTTTAAAAAGACCTTCGATCCAGATCTGTTGAAATAGTCATCAATTATATAAATAGAGATTTAAAACCTATAAGCAAAAATAAATGGCTTTAGGGCTATTTATTTCAAAATATTTAAATAAAATAGGTTCCACTTTGTGAGACCAGTCACATTTCTAGTTTGTGAAATTTATTATTTTTATCCTTTACTTATTGGAATAGTTAGTATAAAAATAATGATATAAAGAAATATGATGAATCGTAGTTTCAAGGAAAAGGTTTGGCACGATAACTGCTTAATTTTAGAAACGAGCGGCTTAAACTGCCAAAAAAATCATGTAATGGAGAACTCAAATGACACTATCTACAAAAACACTATCAAAAAAAGTTTTAACCACAGCGCTTGGTGTACTTATGGCTGGCGGTGCTTTTTCACAGGTTCAAGCAGCAGATACATTAGCAAAGATCAAACAATCAGGGAAAGTGATCATTGGTTACCGTGAGTCATCTGATCCGATTTCTTATGTGATTGGTGGTAAACCAATGGGATACGCTGTTGATATTTGTAATAACTTTGCCAATGAGCTGAAAAAAACGCTCAAGATGCCAAATCTTAAAGTTGAATATAAAGCAGTTACCTCTTCTACGCGTATTCCAGAAATGTTGGCAGGCAATATCGATATGGAGTGTGGTACGACAACAAACTCTATTCAACGCCAACAACAGGTAAGCTTCTCAACCAACTATTATGCAACAGAAGTACGCATGGCAGTTAAAGCCAGTGCACCAATTAAAACAATTGCAGATTTAAATGGTAAAGCAGTTGTAACCACCCAAGGGACTACATCTGACAAATACATCAAAATGGGTGAGAAAGGCGAAAAAGTGAACGTAAACAACGTTTATGGTAAAGACCACTCAGACTCATTTGCCATGGTCGCTTCTGGCCGTGCTGCAGCATTTGTGATGGATGACAATATTCTTGCAGGGTTAATTGCAAAATCATCAAATCCAAAAGACTTTAAAATTGTAGGTCCAGTACTTTCTTCTGAACCATATGGCATTATGTTACCGAAAGGCGATGCAGCATATAAAGCAATCGCAGATAAAACAGTAACAACAATGTGGAAAAATGGTCAAATGGCGGCGCTATATAAAAAATGGTTCCAATCACCAATCGCACCTAAAAATGTCAATTTAAATATGCCAATGAGCTCATCATATTTAAAGCTTAAAGCTAATCCTACGGATGCTGGTATTAACTAATAACGTAGTTTAAAACAACGGTTTATAGATCAGATTAGGTTTAAAGTCTGGTCTATAAATTTTTATAAAATTAAAAATACAAGGAGCACACATGTCCGTAGGCTCACTTAACTGGACAGCATATTGTCTCCCCTCGAATGAATATAGTCTTGATAAAGCTGCATGGGCTGAATCTGTCTGTAAAGCGATTGGTGGTGAAAGTTATTCCCCTGTTGCAGATGCACCAACCTGGCTACAACTTCTAGGCTCAGGTGTTTGGACCATGGTCTGGACCGCGATTGCTGCATTTTTCATTGCATTTCTTCTTGGATCTCTCATCGGGATTTTACGTACATTACCCAATAAACCACTTTCATTTATTGGTACCTGCTACGTCGAACTTTTCCGAAATATCCCCTTGATCGTACAACTGTTTTTCTGGGCATTTGTATTCCCACAATTACTGCCACTCAGCTTAAGTACTGGTAGTGGAGAGATGGTTCATGGTGGATGGTGGCAAAATATTCTCAATGACAATCCTGCAGTGGTTGGGGTATTTGCACTCGGTCTATATACTGCGGCACGTATTGCTGAACAAGTACGTTCAGGTATTAATACGGTTTCAAATGGACAAAAAAATGCAGCTTTTGCAATTGGTTTAAATCAAAGCCAAAGTTATCGCTATGTCATTCTCCCTGTCGCTTATCGTATTGTTTGGCCAACGCTCACTTCTGAAGCAATGAATATTTTCAAAAACTCTGCCGTGCTTTATGCACTGAGTGTTTTGAACTTCTTTGCTTATACCAAAACCATGCGTGAAGAAACATCCCAAGATATTGTTATTCTTATTCTTTCGACACCAGTTTACTTAGTCATTACCTATACCATTAAGTTGATCATGGCTTGGATTGAAAAACGTATGGCTGTTCCTGGTCTAGGCTCGGGGGGTAAATAGTCATGGATTTTAGTATTTTACAAAATCAAGATGTTATTCAAACGCTGATCGCAGGTTTTAAATTTACCGTTACGGTGACGATTTTATCGATTATTGGCGGGATTCTGATTGGCACACCTTTGGCCATGATGCGTTTATCCAACAATAAAGTCGCCAGTAATTTTGCTAAAGTATATGTCGATTTCTTCCGTGGTGTACCACTGATTCAAGTGATCTTCATTTTCTATTTCTTATTGCCAAAGATTTTTGAGTTTCAGTCAGATACCTATTATGGCCCACTGTTTTCAAGTGTGGTGACCTTTGCAATTTTTGAAGCAGCATTCTTTTCAGAAATTGTACGTTCAGGGATTCAGTCTGTTTCTAAAGGTCAGGTCAATGCAGGTTATGCACTTGGTTTCACCTATGGACAAACCATGTCCAATGTGGTGTTGCCACAAGCTTTTAGAAACATGCTACCTGTCATTTTGACTCAATCTATCGTACTTTTCCAAGATGTATCATTAGTTTACGTGATTAGTGCGCCAGACTTCTTGGGCAATGCCAATACCTTAGCAAATACCTACGGTGCTGAAACCAAAGCAACTTTCTACCTGATTGTAGCAGTTGTTTACTTCTGTATCTCCTTTGCGCTTTCACGACTTGTGAAGCGTTTACATCAAAAAATAGCAATAATTCGATAATTGGAGAATCAATATGCCAATGATAGAAATACAACATATCTCAAAATGGTATGGAGATTTTCAAGTTCTTACAGATTGCACCACTTCAATTGAAAAAGGTGAAGTTGTGGTGGTTTGTGGACCTTCAGGTTCTGGTAAATCTACACTGATTAAAACTGTAAATGCATTAGAACCGTTCCAAGAAGGCAATATTGTTGTTGATGGAACAGCGTTAAAAGACTCAAAAACTGATCTGGCAAAATTCCGTTCTCGTGTGGGAATGGTATTCCAACACTTTGAATTGTTCCCACATATGACTGTTTTGGATAATTTAACTATTGGGCAACTTAAGGTTTTAAATCGTTCTAAAGCAGAGGCTGAGAAAAAAGCGTTGCAATATTTAGATCGCGTTGGTTTGGCAGCCCACAAAAATAAGTTCCCAGGTCAACTGTCTGGTGGTCAGCAACAGCGTGTTGCGATTGCCCGTGGTCTGTGTATGGATCCAGTGTGCATGTTATTTGATGAACCTACTTCGGCATTAGACCCTGAAATGGTGGGTGAAGTGCTTGAAGTCATGAGTCAATTGGCAAAAGAAGGCATGACCATGATGTGTGTAACTCATGAGATGGGCTTTGCTCGTAAAGTCTCAAGTCGAGTTATTTTCATGGATCAAGGCAAGATTTTAGAAGACTGTGCGACAGATGACTTCTTTAATAAGCCGGATGAGCGTCATGAAAGAACCAAATTCTTCTTAGACAAGATTTCTATGGTGCACTAATCAGCAATATGCTTTAAACATAAAAACCCCAATTTTTAAATTGGGGTTTTTATTTGATGCTCGCAAACAGTACCAGTGCTTAAGGTTTCACCGCATTTTGGGTGAAGTTTGGAGATCGTGGTCCATATAACAGACCTTTTTGCTGATTTAGACTCGGTGAATATAATTGCGAGCTTACAGTACTGGATAAAGTATAGGCTTTGTCTGACAAATGATTGGATATTTGATCAACTAAAGCACCGACCAGCGCGCCAATCAAACCTGCATTGCTATTATCATTGGCTTGCTGAAGTCGCTGCTCACCTTGCCAGAGTAATGTTCCAGTTTGCAAATCTACAAGTTTGGCTTCTACTGAAACTGCAGCTACAGATTGAATCACCTGATATTTAGAACCATACTCTTTAACTTTAATGTATAACGCAGCATCCGCTCCAAAAATCTCTTTTAACTTTTGTGGTGGGATTGCTTGGGCATCAAAGCCATTGGTCACCCCATTCTCTTTAAACATGGTGTCAACAACAGAAATTGGAAATACATAATAACCAGCTTCAGCTACAGGCAATGTTACTGTTGACCAATACCCATAGGTTGCACGCGTATCAGGAGACTCATTGATTGGAGGAAGTACCAAAATCGACTTAGGGATATGCTCACGATATGCTGCTAAATCACGATTTTGTTTAGGTGATACCGCACAACCGGTGAAAAGCATCATCAGCAAACCAAGTACCAATAATTGTTTCATATTTTTCATTTGGGATTTACCTCAGTCGATTGAGGGGTCATTTTCTTCAATAAACGATCCATCAAAACGGTTGACTCAGGATAAATTTGGCGCTCTAACTCAAAATATTCAATTGCACGTGGGCCATTTTGAATATTCAGATTTAACAAGCCCAAATGCGCATATAAACCTGGCGGCACTGCGGCATTTTTTGCTTTTGCTTTCTCAACATCTTTTTCAAGCGCTAAAATTTGTTGCTGAGGCGAAGTTTTTTCTGGAACCGCCAGCATTAAATAGGTTTGCTGTAGATATCCGCCCCAGCTATATAAAGACTGTGGTCCAGATGCACACCCAACCAAAGTTAACGTTGTAAAAAAACTTAAGAATAATAAAACCCGTTTCATTTATTCAAACCTATTGTGCGGACCACTTGTTTGTTTGAATATCTGTGACAAGGTGATTAACTGCTTCGCGTACAGCCAGATCTAAAACCTTACCATTTAAGGTTGAGTCATAAGATGCTGTAGAACCAAAACCCAAAATTTCGCGTTCACTGAGCGCGTATTCACCTGCACCCTGCACAGAATGGACAACTTCTGCTGTTTTTACATCAACAACATTAATATTGACTTTTGCATAGGCAATTTGAGTTTTACCACGCCCTAATAGCCCAAACAATTGATGGTCACCCACTTCTTTACGTCCAAATTCAGATACATCCCCAGTGAGCACATAACGTGCACCCTTAATGGATTGAGATGCTTTACCAAAACCAGCCTCTTGTTGCAGCTCTGATAAATTGTCTCGATTTAAGACTGAAAAATATCCTGTTTGTTGCAAGTGCGTTTCTAAAATCGTTTTTGCTTGACCGCCTAAACGATCGACATTATCAGAGAAGATTCCACGCATATAACTTGAGCGGTTATCAAACTTACCAATCGAAACTGCTGTTTTCGCACCTGAATATTTAACCGCTGAAGTCGCTACAGCCACTTGAGGTGCTTGGATGGTTTTAGAGCTTTCAGTGGTAGAACAAGCTGTAAGTACCAAGCCATTTAAGGCAGCAATCAATAATATTTTTTTCAAAATTACATCTCTCTAAGGTCTAAACCATTATAATGAATATATACAACACAAACTAAACACACTATTAATTAATTTTTAACAAATGGAATCTACTGATAAAATGTATGACTATTTTTACTCGTAAAAACAATCATTTCATACCAAAAATTAACTTTAAACCAAGTAAGGTCATGACACCGCCTGCGACTCGATCGAAGACTTTTTTAAACTTTAAATAAACACGGCGCGGTTTTTCCGCTGAAAGCGCCACTGCAACCAGTGAATACCAGCCTGCATCGATAAAAAAGCACAAGATAGGCAAAACAAAATAAAAATATGTTGGAATTTCTTTGGGTAAAAGCGCAGTAAAAATACTGGCTAAAATAATCGCAATTTTAGGATTACTTAACTGGGTAATTAAACCTAAACGAAACGCTTGTTGATAACTCATCACCGTGGATGAGTCAGATGCCTGCGCCATAGGATCTTTAGCATGTTTAATAATTTTATAAGCCAGCCAAAGTAAATATAGACCACCACAAATTTTTAAAGCTAAATATGCAGAAGGTACAGCCAATAAGATTGCCTGTAATCCCATTACAGCTAAAAAACCAAATAAAGCTGCGCCCGTGCCTGTCCCTAAAGCGGTAAACAGACCATGTTTACGAGAAATCGCAATTGAATTTTTAGCCACATAAACAAATGTAGGACCAGGGCTAATTGCGCCTAGCATTAATGCCAATGCAATTGAACCTAAAATCAATAATGATTCCAAGAGACACCCCGACCTAGACTATTTTTAAGAATAGATATTTTACGCTACAACCGATTTTTGAAGATATAAAAATCTTTATTATTTCGCGATTACACTTTTATTCAATGCAAATTCATCAAAATTTCAATCACAAATTTAAATACACTTGTGTATTATCATCACAAACAGAGTAAACAAATATTTTTAGAGTAAAAACTCAATAAAAAATTTATTTTTCAATATCTTAATTATATCAACAAAATCATCAAGGTATATAAAATATCCTAAAAAGCCATAAAATAGACCACATTAATCACAAAAATTAACTTCCATTTTCATGTATTTATAGGCTATAAAAAAACCATAATAAAACTATGGTTTTAAATTATCCAAAATCAACATTTATACTCAGGGGTAAAAAATGCACAACAATAAAACCAACCGCTTAGATGCAAGCCAAGCACATTTGTGGATCATTGGCGGTGGAATTGCTGGAATGGCAGCTGCCGCATTTGCCATACGTGATGCCAAAGTACCAGCTAAAAATATTCACATTCTCGAAGAGTTAGATGTCTCAGGTGGTTCAATGGATGGCGGTCACATGCCACATGCTGCACAAGCATGGGTTACCCGTGGTGGGCGGATGCTGACAGATGAAACATATTTATGTCTTTGGGACTTATTTTCGAGTATTCCATCCTTAGAAAATCCTGAAATTTCTGTTCGTGAAGAATGTCGTGAGTTCAATCAACAAGTCAAAACCCATGCACAAGCCCGTTTAATTGATGCGCAGCATGTGATTTCAGATGCCGCTAAACTGGGTTTAAATACACGCCATCGTGCGCAAATGTTACACTTATTGGCGGCGAAAGAAGAAAAAATTGGCAGCCGCCGTATTGATGAATTTTTCGATGAGACCTTCTTTGAAACAAACTTTTGGCGTATGTGGCGTACGACATTTGCCTTCCAAAAATGGCACAGTGCAGCAGAACTTCGTCGCTATTTCTTACGTTTTATCCAAGAGTTACCACGTATTCATACCCTCGCTGGGGTAAAAAGAACCAAATACAACCAATATGATTCCATGATTTTGCCGCTACAACGTTGGTTGCTTGAACAAGGCGTAGATGTTCGTTTTGGTAATTATGTGACAGATGCAGACTTTCAAACCGATGATGTAACCCTAGAACGTCGTGCAACACGCTTGTATGTCAACCTTCCTGAAGGTACTGAGCAAATCAACCTTCAAGAGAATGATCTTGCAATATTTACTTTAGGTTCAATTACAGCAGATTCTCGTTATGCAGGGAATGATGATATTCCAGCGCTTATTCGTGATCGACTTGATCATGGTTGGACCTTATGGGAAACCCTTGCGAAAAAAGCACTGGACTTTGGCCGACCAATGACCTTTTATGGCAACATTGATGAACATAAATGGGAGTCTTTTACACTCACCATGAAAGACGATGTTCTGTTAAATCGCATCATTGATTACACAGGCAACCAGCCAGGTACTGGGGCACTGATGACTTGGTTTGAATCTGGTTGGCATTTATCGATTGTGGTGCCAGCTCAACCGCATTTTGCAAATTTACCAGAAGGCACCTTTACCCTCTGGGGCTATGGTTTCCAAATTGATCAAACAGGTGACTACATCAAAAAACCGATGTCACAAGCAACAGGCAATGAAATACTCACTGAACTGATTCTACAACTCGGCTTTGATGACATTCTTGAACATGTTCTAGCAAACACTATTGTAACAACAGCCATGATGCCTTATGCATCAGCTTTATTTGCTTGCCGTAAGCCTGGTGACCGCCCACAGGTTATTCCACAAGGCTCACAAAACTTCGCATTCTTGGGACAATTTGTTGAAATTGAAGATGATGTGGTTTTTACAGTTGAATATTCTGTTCGTGGTGCCATGATTGCAATTTATGAGTTCTTTGACGTAGAACGTGAAATTCCTGATATCTATAATGGATTACTTGATCCTAAAGTCGGACTAAAAGCTTTAGAAACTGTTTTTCATTAATTCATTTAAAATCAACTGAGTTAAATTGAATTAAAACCAAACGAGTGCATCCTCTTTTGATGCACTCGTTTTTATATTTTGAATAAAAATCAGGGTTGTGAATCCACTGAACGAACACTGAGACGATAGTCTTTTTCATACACAGGCATACCAGCGATATGGATTGAACGAACTTCAGTTTTTGTTGGTGTAGGTGGTTTCTTTTCACACCCAACCAAAAATACTGCAAGTATTACACTCAAACTGATGGATAGCTTTTTCATGGCATCTCCTCCATTTTTTGTTTTATTTATAGTTCGAGCATAACAGTTCTGATTAAAAATACAGCTATTTTTTATTTCAAAAGGTGTCTATCTCTATAGAAAGTTGCTATACCTCACAAGGATCTATCATTAAAACAGTTTGATCTTCACCATTTTTATTTTTGTAACGATAGTGAAAGCCACCATTTCCATCAAATTCCATGTCACTAAAATATTGAAAAGCATCTACGCTTACAGACTCAATTTTAGAGTATTGCTCTGGTTGAAATTGAATTTTATTTAAAACTTTTGCAGTAAATACTTTTTGGAAAATAATCGTAGGCGCATTTTTTAATTCAAATCGGGCGATACACTCAGTGTTTTCATCCACAGCAACAACGTTGTCTAAAGCCTGAACGATCCCCGCCTTCGAGATGAAAAGACTATGATGAACATTAAAGGTATAGCCATAGCTTAAATGCAAGAAATCCTCGGTTTGGTTTTCAACATTTAAACCACGCTCCCAGTCCATGACCAAAGGTAATCTATAGTCATCGCCTTCATAGAGTACAAAATCACAATGATAATTTGCATCTTCATCACATGTTTGCTGAATGACTGAAAATTGCCCTATCTTGGCCACTATTCGATGAATCTGCTCAGCATAACTACTGCTGGAATAGACCATCATGCTAAATAATATCGGAAATATTGTATTGATTATTTTTTTTGACATCAGATTTCTAATCAAGTTTTACTCAATACCAAATATACAGCTTCACTGGTAAATGTGCCATCTTGCTGAATCTGATAATACTGTTGTACTTGATCAGCGGCTTTGGACTGCAAATAGCGAATGGTATTGATGCCCTCTACTGGTGTTTGCATACGCTCCACCCAACTTTGAAAATTTAACTTTAAACTTTGCTTTTCAATGGTTTCTACCTTAAAGCCTGCTTGTTCTACGATTTGTACCCATTCCGCCAAACTATAATTTCGAACATGGCTTGGATCACGAATGGTTTCTATGGTCTGAATAAAGGTGTCTAAAATAGGGTTAGAGTTGCCAATAATATCAAACAGGATCACTTTGCCATCAGCACGTAATACACGATAAATTTCATGAATTGCTTGAGTGATACTTTGCCAATGATGCGCAGAATAACGACTGATCACACAATCAAAATGCTCAACAGGAAAATCCAATTGCTCTGCTGCACCAACCTTCCCTATGACATGATCGAATCCCTTTTGTTGAGATTGCATGGTCACAAGATTGACCATTTCAGGCGTAATATCATAGGCAATTACTTGCTCAATGAATGCTGCAATCTGATAAGTGACATGCCCACCACCGCAGCCTAGATCCAAAACTCGTTTGAATTGATGCTGTTGGATTAAATTTTGCATTTTTTCAAACTCAATGCCTTGTGCATGTACTTGGCTATTTAAGTATGCTTCTGATTTATTTTGATATTGTGCCTGATTAACTTGCTGTTGAGTGGTCATTGTCGTGTCCTCTTGTTGAATAAAACGACAATAGACAACTCAATTCAAAAATAAAAATGATGAATTTTAATAAAATTAATAACTTTATTTTATTTATATTAACTCATGATCACCCGATAATCAGACTGACAAGGGTTTTGAATGATAACATCCTGTACCCCCATCTCGTTTCCGATCTTGATATTATAGTTAAATGAAAAATCACCATTATCCTCAAAATTTGCCGTTGCAGGATAGTTCAGCTTTTTAAACTGTGGCACTTTGTTGTTGAGCACTAAACGTACCCGAAAATCAGGAATACTATAAAATACCAATGAATTTGGCATATTTTTTAAATTCGATTCAAAAGTTACAAAACAACTTTGCTGCCCATTCATCGCAAGAAAACTGCCATAATCTTTTTGTTGATTTTTATCGTTAATCACAGTGAGATTATACTCACTTCCTGTTAGCCCCAACAAAAAACCCATTAAATTTGGATTAAATTGATAAACATTTGCGGTTTTACTCCATTTTTCCATTAATACCTGCTTCTTTCCTTTAGCATCATAGAGTACATAGTCACAACTAGAACCATACTGAGTGCAAGACTCTTTTTGAATTTTCAGTTTTCCTGCACGCCCCAATACTTCGTATTCAGGGTCAACTTCGACAGCAGCATCAGCTTGCGCAAAAGCAGAATAACTACTGAAAAAAGGCAGAGCAAATAAACAACCCTTTATTAGGGTCTGTAGACATTTCATAAATGGCTTGCGTTGTAGGTTAAAATTGAGCAGTCAAGGCAGGAAACGAAGAGAATAGCGAGACTATTTTCGAGTTTCATAACGTAGGCTGAGATAATTTTAGCCACAACCCTTCGGGACTAGCGTGTTTTTGACGTTACGTCGTTACAAACTACTCATTTAGAATGACTAAATTTCGTATTTCGCGCCTAGTATCGTCTAAAAAACACACGTAGTCGCAAACATAGACGAATTGTCAGCAGCCCCTATGTTCAACATACATAACGTTCCCAATCTCTCAACATTTTTTAATATAGATTCAAGTTCAATTCTTGCTCAAAAATACAATTTTAACTTTTTAGACACGGCGAACTTTTCGATTTAAAGTCCTTACCCCAAGTACGATATCCTTGGGTATCAATATGATAGCGATTATTACCATAAACACCTAAACCCATTTTATAACTTTTGCCTTCCACTTGCCAAAAATGACACATTTTTTTAAGCAATAATTCGCGATCTTTTTTAATGGTTTCTTTGGGTGATAGCACATGAAAATCAACGGCATAATTACTTAAATGCTTACTTTTTTCCGCCCCACCTATGCATTTATTTAATTCAGGGGCACGATAGATTGCTGAAATCGTATATGTTTTAAAATATTCATTTCGATTTAACTTTTCCACCAATTGCAAACTACTCACCACATTTTTCCAAAAGGCTTTAGGTGGAATGGCAAAACGTTTTGAGTAACACTGTTCTGGCATATAGTTTCGGCTGGTTGTCAGCTCCATCAGACTAGGCGGATGTTTTAAATACTGCGACATAAACTGATAATAATCTGCCAATAATTGGGGGTCTTGTTGCGCCTTCCAAAGCTTGAATTGTTGTTCAATCTGATGATCTGATGATTTTCTTGAAGATGCGGCCTGATCTGCTTTTTTCTCAGATGGCGTACAGGCATTTAACACCAATACACTGATGCAGCAGATCGAAATAACAATATTTTTAAAAATTTTCACAATTTCAGCACACTTATTGTTTTATTTTAAAGGGTAAATATTTAGAAATCTAAACCTATTTATACGATTTATTAATCATTGACCTAAGTCATTCTAACCAATCTCATTCACTTTAAAGCTGCTATTTACAAAAATCCACAGAGTTAGCAATTTACAACGGACAAAAATGTCCGTTAAATATCAGAATAAAATTTAATGCAATTTTCCCTATGCGTATACGTCAAAAACAAGCGGCACAAAATCGCGAAGATTTGCTCAATGCTGCACTGAAAATATTCCGTAAACAAGGGATTCGTGCGCCATTACAGCTCGTGATTGATGAAGCTGGCGTTGGACGAGCAACCTTTTATCGTAATTTTCAAGATCGCCGTGAGTTAGTCATCGCCTTGATGGAACAAGCATTAACTCGTCTAGATGAACGGGCAAAAAGCTTTTCAGAATATCCTGACGGTTTGATTCGGTTAATTCGTAATCATGTCGAGAATCTGCCTTATCTCACCGCATTGATGGAATATTGGCGTGTGATTGATCGTAATGACCCAAGTATGGTGGATATTTATCAACGGCGTGACGCAATTCTTCAACCGCTGATTGATCAAGCCATTGCCCATCATATTTGCCGACCAGATCTCACCCCAAAAGATTATGCGCTAATTACCGGTATTCTAAGAGCTTCCTTTCAAGGACTAACCGATGAAGAACAGGTTCAACTGGCCACTCGTGCAGTTGACTTACTGATTGATGGCATCAAGGCATAATTGAGGCAATTATGGATAAATCGCCACGTTTACTTGAACCTGCCCCAGATTGGACACCTGAAGAACGTCCAACATTACCAGGCTCGCCTGCGGCTATTGCACATCCAACACATAAGAAGCTGATTTATTTTTTTATTGGCCTGTTTGTTGCGATCTCAGGTAGTTTAAGTAATGGTTTTATTACCGCAAATTTACCACTTATTCAGGGTGAATACTCGCTAACGCCTTCAGAGGCTGCATGGATTCCCGCAGCTTATGTGATGGCAAATATTAGTTCCAACATGATTCTATTTAAAGCTCGGCAACAATATGGGTTACGGCTTTTTTCTGAAATTGGTTTAGTGCTTTTTATTTGTGTGTTGGTGCTGCATATCTTTGTGCACACCTTTGAAATGGCATTGTTTGTCCGTGTGATCAGCGGTTTGGTTGCCGCCCCCCTGAGTTCTTTAGGCATGTACTACATCATGCAGGCCTTTAAACGAGAAAACTTTGGGCGAGGAATTTATCTCGCGCTGGGCTTTCAACAATTGGGTATTCCACTGGCATGGATCATTTCCCCATCTCTGGTCGATGTAAATGACTGGATTGTGCTCTATACCTTTGAGTTGGGTTTAGCGATATGTTGTTTGGCTATGGTGGTTTCTTTAAAACTGCCGCGTAGCTTAAGAATCGAAGTCTTTGAAAAACAGGATTTCTTTACTTTTGCCTTACTCGCACCTGGCTTTGCCCTGCTATGTATCGTCCTGACCCAAGGCCCAATCCTTTGGTGGTTTGAAGTCAAATGGTTAGGGTATGCCTTAATTGCAGGATTCTGTCTTATTATTATCGGACTGACTTATGAACATTACCGTGTCAATCCGCTTATCATTACCCGTTGGCTAGGTTCAGCCACCACACTTAAATTTGTGTTTGGTGCGTTGGCGATTCGCTTGCTCATGTCTGAGCAAAGTTACGCGGCTGTTAACTTTTTAAAAACTATGGGCATGGGACCTGATCAGTTCGTTACCTTGTATAGCGTGATTTTTCTTGGCATTGTGCTCGGCACTGTTTTTAGCGCCATGACCTTTAAAAGAGAGCGCATCTCATGGCACTTGGTCGGTGCTGTGGTCTTGGTTCTTATCGCCTGCGCTTTAGACTATCACCTCACCAGTGATGTACGACCAGAAAACTTTTACCGCAGCCAATTTATCGTTGGCTTTGCCAGTGGTATGTTTATCGGACCATTGTTGCTGACAGGGATTATTAACGCCTTACAAAAAGGCCCATCACACATGGTCACTTTTGTGGTGTTGTTCTCTGCAACACAAAGCTTTGGTGGTTTAATTGGAAATTCATTCTTTTCAACCTATCAACAATTACGCACCCAAAATTATCGGGCTGAAATTGTCAGTGACTTGTCACCCACTGATCCATTGGTGGTGCAACGACTTGCAGCCTATCAGCAAGCAGCCAATAAATATACTTTAGATGCATCACTCGAACAGAACCAAGCTTATCGCAATTTAAACCAGATTGTGACACGAGAAGCGCAAGTGCGTGCCTATAATGATGTGATTGCATTAAATGGAATTTTCGCCATTTTACTGTTGATTTGGAGTAGTTTTAATATTGCTTGGACACGCTATCAACTCAAAAAACAGCAACAGGTCCTCAATAGCAGTTAGACAGATCTCAGGCTATTCCGAAATCAGATGATCCATGATGTCACGCTATGTATTAAAAAATATTTGAGAATTCTTATGTCGCAAGATCAAAAACCAACAGAGCAAGCAGCAGTTACACCACCACAAGCACCTGCAACAGCAGCAGCGCCACCACCATCCAGTAAGCTTATCCCAACTGCAAAAAGAACATTGCTGTTGATGCTCTTGGTCTTGTTGGTGGGGATTGCTGTGATTATGCGCGCATGGAAAATTGGCCCTTTTGATAGCAGCATAGAATCCACCGACAATAGTTATATCAAAGGCAGAACCACAGTTTTATCTTCTCAAATCAATGGTTATGTCAAAGATGTATTGGTGACTGATTTTGACCATGTCAAAAAGGGGCAGCCGTTAATGCATATTGATACCACAACCTATGATCAGAAAGTGACTCAAGCTGAAGCAGGTGTTGATCAGGCCAATACCACTTTAGCCAATCAAACCCAAGCGATTGAACAACGCAAAGCAGATATTGTGGCTGCACAAGCCAAAGTTGAACAAGCCAAAGCAAGTTATGAACTTTCAACAGCACAACTCAATCGTTATCAACAATTGGGAAATACTGGCGCAACCTCTAAAACAGAACAAGACAAAGCGGCTGCGGATGTAAAAAATAATTTAGCCTTACTCAAACAAGCGGAAGCCAATGTATTGGTTGCTCAAGAAGTGTTAAAAACAGCTCAAGTGGCTCAATCGGGCTTAAAAGCACAAGTCACCAATGCCAAGGCACAATTTGATCAAGCGGTAACGACAAAAGACTACAGCGTGATTGCAGCACCGATGGATGGACAGTTGGGCGAAGTTACTCCTCGTGTGGGACAATATGTTGCAGCTGGTACCCAGTTAATGTATCTAATTCCGCAACAAACCTGGGTGATTGCCAATTTCAAAGAAACACAAATTGCTGATATGCACATCGGGCAAAAAGCAACATTTACGGTAGATGCTATGAAACATCAAAAATTTACTGGCCGTATTGAACAGATTTCACCTGCTGCAGGTGCTGAGTTTAGTGTGCTTAAGCCTGACAACACCACAGGTAATTTTACCAAGGTCGTACAGCGTATTTCTGTGCGGATTGCTATTGATCCCAATCAAAAAGGTTTAGAATTTTTACGACCGGGGATGTCTGTGGTGACTTCTGTCGATACCAACACTCAATGATCCGCCTAAGTGAAAAGCTTGAGTTAAAAAGGCTTGAGTTAAAGCCTAGAAATTTATCCCCAATAATAGACATGAAACTCAATCAAACCTGTCTTGCTTTACATGTTTGATTAGAATATCTTGAACAGGCTTAATTCAAAGCAAAGCTACTCATATACCCCCATTCAGTTAAAAAATCAGCATGTTTGATCATATTGCCCAAACTATTCCCTACCAAAGTTTAGATTTTGCTGGATCTGTTCAACTTACAGTTAAACGGCTTGATCTAATCCATCCACAAATTTCTGGCAATAAATTTTTTAAACTCAAATATAATTTGATTGAAGCACGTCAGCTTGGCCTAAAACACATTCTGACTTTCGGTGGTGCGTATTCCAATCATATCGCTGCCACAGCCTATGCAGCACAGTTATTTGGATTTAAAAGCATCGGGATTATTCGGGGCGAGGAGTTAGCGCATAAACCGCTCAACCCTACTCTAACGACAGCACAGCAGTTGGGCATGCAGCTAGTTTTTGTTTCACGTGAAAAATATAGACAAAAAAATAATCATGACTGGATCGATGAATTAACACAACATTATCCAAACACTTATATTATTCCTGAAGGTGGAACCAATGAGCTTGCTATACAAGGTTGTCAGGAAATTTTAACGACAGAAGATTTAAATCATTATGATGTGATTTGCTGTGCGGTAGGAACAGGTGGCACAATCACTGGGCTGATTAACGCCAGTTCACCACAGCAGGAAATTTTAGGATTTTCAGCACTTAAAGGTGATTTTTTACAACAAGATGTCAGTCAACTCACCCATAAAAGCAATTGGAAAATACTGGATGATTATTGTTTTGGGGGCTATGCCAAAACCACTGCTGAATTACTTAGCTTTATAAACAACTTTGAGCAACAATATCACATTCCGCTTGAACAGATTTATACTGGAAAAATGTTTTATGGAATTTTTGACTTAATTTCAAAAGGTTACTTTGAAGAAAATGCAAAAATTTTGATCCTGCACAGTGGTGGCTTGCAAGGACGTAGCTAAATCTCATCAGTTTATAATTGTCCTGAAAATTACTTTAAATTTGTCTATAATCCCCTGCTCAAAGTTTCCATGAGTGTGATATGTCTTCTAACCAATATGATGTGATTGTCCTCGGCGCGGGTGCTTCAGGTTTAATGCTTGCGGCAAAAGCAGCTGCTCGAGGTCGTAAAGTCTTAGTGGTTGAGAAAGCCAATAAAATTGGTAAAAAAATCCTCATGTCAGGTGGTGGTAAATGTAACTTCACCAATCTTTATGTTGAGCCTGAAAATTTTATTTCACATAACCCACATTTTGTCATCTCTGCCCTGACGCGTTATACCAATTGGGACTTTATTGGGATGGTCTGTGAATATGGCATTGACTATGAAGAACGCAAACATGGACAACTGTTTACCTTAAATGGCGCAAAAGAAATCTTAAGCATGCTGCTCAACGAATGTGAAAAAACACATCATGTTGAGATTAAAACCAGTTGTGAAGTCAAAGCGATCAACACGGTTGACGAACAGACTTTTCAAGTCGCCACCAATTTAGGCTATTTTCAGGCTGAATCTGTTGTTGTTGCATCAGGTGGCTTATCTATTCCAACATTGGGTGGCTCTGGCATCGGCTATGAAATTGCCAAACAATTTGGTCACCACATCTATCCTACACGCGCAGGTTTAGTTCCCTTCACTTTTTCAGATCAATTTAAAGAAGTTACCACTCGTTTAAGCGGCAATGCAGTTGAAGCAACACTATCTAACGAACTGATTGCATTTACTGAAGCATTGTTGTTTACACATCGTGGTTTAAGTGGTCCAAGCTCATTACAACTTTCAAATTATTGGAATGCAGGACAAGCATTCCATATTAACTTTTTACCAAGTCTTGAGCTGTTTGATTTTTTAAAGCGCAAAAAGCAAAGCCAACCCAAGGTGTTAATCAGAACCTTACTGACTGAACTTTTACCGAAAAGTGTGGTGATTGAACTACAAAATCTCATTTGGTCCGAGTGGGCTGAAACGGCGATTGGGCAATTAAGTGATGAAAAACTTGAAACGATTGCCAATAAACTACAGCAATTTGAAGTCAAACCCTCTGGTACTGAAGGCTATCGGACTGCAGAAGTCACTTTAGGCGGTGTTGACACCACTGAAGTTTCATCAAAAACCATGGAAAGTAAAAAACAAAAAGGTTTATTTTTTATAGGTGAGATCTTAGATGTAACTGGTCATTTAGGCGGGTTTAATTTCCAGTGGGCATGGGCTTCAGCACATGCAGCTTCAGAATATGTCTAATTTAAATTGATCAATAAAGATCTTTTATAAATCAAAAAATGATCATGTGGAGTGAATCATTTGGGTATTGAAAGCGCCTTCTCTCGCTGGGAGAAGGCTAGGATGAGGACACTTTTATGTTGTTTTATGGTTTTAAAACGAACTTATGAAAGAAGTCTAATAGAAAGCTTATTCCAGATAATCTGTTTTAAATAAGATAAGTTGATTCTGAATTTGCTGCTTCTGGGTCACACGTTGAATCGCCAAATCCATCGACTTTAGATCATGGTTTTTTGCAAATAACGACTGATGAATTTTGTGTAAAAAATAGATGATCTTCATTTCAATTCCTTTGAAAATGATATTTATCAGATGAGTGTGTTTTATATTGCCTACATATTCACCCATTCAATCTAGACAATAAATCATCTGATGTCTATCTGTTTTCTATAAAAAAACCGATAAAATTCATGCTTTGCGAACACAATCACTCTTGAGATTTGTTTTGAGATTCATGTTGTTGCTTAACAATTTCTGATGGCTGCTTTTTCGGTTTTGCAAACACAAATTTATAAGCGCTTGCTAAAAAACCCACAGTGATTCCTGCAATCACAATGGGTGCAATGAAATTATTTGGCTTTTTCTTAGACATCTCTATTCCCTCTCACTTTTGACCTAAAAATAAAAAGATCGATCAAGCATCAATCCTGATCGATCTTTAAAAGAATTTAAATGTTAATTCGGGTCATCTTTGTCCTGTTTCAATGAATCAGTAAGTGACTTGTACTCATTTTCAATCGCAGGGGTATCCGCGGTTACTTGCGTAGCATCTGTGCCACTTGGCTGTGATGAATAAGTATTTTCTTGCTTTAATGGATTCGGTTGATTTGCCTCTTTCTTGGCTTTATCGATTAAATCCGTTAAAACGCGTTCTGCAGGTTGACGTCCACCTAGACCAAAGGCCAATGCAAAAGCAACTGCCACAGAACCCAAGGTTAAGCCAAAAGCAAGATTAACGATCGAATCGGCAATTCCCATGGCTTTTAAACCCATTGCAATCACCAGCCCCATGATCAAAACACGAACCAAGTTGCCTAACCATCTTGAGCTATTGTACTCACCACGCTGTACCACATTCGCCACGATATTGGCCAACCAGAAACCGATCACCAAAATCACTGCGCCTAACAAAATGTTGGCACCAAAGTAAATAAACATTGAAATCAAATGACTAACTTGCTCAAAGCCCAGTCGATTTGCCGCTTCGGAAACAGCAAATAACATGGTAAAGAAAACAATCAGATAACCAATGATACAAGAAACTTTCGTGTCACCTAAAAAGCGTTGCAAATCTAATTTTGCAGGAATTTCATCAACACCTGTTCCAGCAACAACTTCTGAAACCAAACGCCCCACAAAACGAGACACCACATAGGCCACAATTAAAATTAATCCGGCTGCAATAATATGTGGAATTGCATACATGATTTCACCCAGCATTGCGGTTGCTGGTTGTGAAATAGCCTGTATACCAAGTGCTTCAAAAGCCACAATTAACGCAGTAATCATGACAACGGCAAAAACAAAAGAGCCTAAAAACTTCGCTAAACCTTGGTTTGAGTTTTTAAATAGCCCTACTTTTTCTATTTGGGTTTGTAAATTTAGACTGTTGATTAAACCCTCAACAATCCCGCGCAGGATTTTTGCCAAGATATAACCGACAAAAACGATGACACCCGCAATGAAAATATTTGGTATATAAGAGACTGCCTCATTCAGCATGTTCTGCACTGGAAGCAATAAGCCTTGCAAACCTAAAATTGATAATACAATTGGTAGGAACAGCAATAAAATTAGCCAGTACACAATATCAGCGATATTCTGACTGATCGGACTGACCCCAACATCGGCACTTAATTTTTCATCAAGTTGAGTCCGATCCAAGGCTTTTTTTAAGCCGACTTTAACCAGATTTGCCACAATCCAGCCGATAAACCCGATGGCCACGGCAGCCAGTAATTGTGGAATAAACAATAAGAATTGCTGAATCATTAAACTAAATGGGCTGCTTACGCTGGTAAGATTCAGCACATTTAATGCACCAATCACCGCGATCACCATCACCACCCAAAAAACAATTCGAGAAAGAATACTTTCAATATTTGAACGATGACCTGTTGCTGAAGACAATTTTGTATTTGTACCTAGTTTTTCTAGGATTTTTTTAATTCCTGCTGCAACAATCAGTGCAATAATCCATCCCACAATAAGGATGGCAACAGCGGCGAGAATCGGGTGGAATTGATCCCAATAATACATGGCATCAAATCTCCCCCTTGTTTGTAAAATTTCATTCATTTTTATTTCCTCAAGTTATAGATTTATAACAATCTGAGCGTGCTCAAATGACTTTAAGCAACATTCTTTATTTGAATTGGATACTTGATGAATTACTCTTCTACTTTATCTATTGCTTATATAACGAGCAAATTTAACTGCATAAATACAACAAAAGCATGCAAAAATGAAAAACTCCAGCTTTGCAGCTAGAGTTTGTCTGATCAATATAATCTTTATAGATGATAGATGGGATTAAACCCAATCGGCGATCATGTAAACAAGCAAGGAAACAAGAAATAACCCCACAAGAATAAGCATATAAATGGGTAAGCGATTCTTATGCGTTATATCTTCAGTACTTGTTACATAAGATGGTTTATTGAAATCGTGTTTCATGACGTCCACCTCCATCGAATTGATGTATTTTTATACTAACAGGCTATTTGTGATCAGTGTGTAAAAATATTTTAAGCAAAAGTAAATTTTAATTCGAGCAGTTCTTGATAGATAAATGAGCTATAATATGTACCCCATTTTTTGGCTATTGTAGATATGGCTTATCAACGACAAAGTGTCGGGTTGGACTTGGACACTGATGTCACGCATCAATGCTTCACACATACCTCAAGAGATGATCATCTCATTGGAATTATTGAATTTAACAAGCCAAGTTATATTCTAAAATGGGGCGATTTAGAGTATTTCCGTCGCCGTACAGATGAATTGTCGGTCATGCCGTTCCCAGAATGTGTCAATGCAATGATTATTGATATTCGCAATGTCGTACCATTTCTGGATAATGAAGTTCCAATCGTGCCATGGCGTTTACTTGAAGAAGACTGCCCGATACGACTTGTTGTTCCTCAAGATCGTTTAGAACATTATGCAGGGATCTTTGAACCAACGTGGTTAACCACAGACATTGAAATTGCGATTCAAGAATTACGCGAATTTATGGATATGTTCGTACACTAACAGCATATCCATAGCTTAAAAATAAGATTTATTTTTTGCTTATTTGTATTGATACAGATTTCATCAATGACTTTGATTTCTCAAAGTAAAGTCAACAATTTAAACAGATCATTGACCAAACATTTTAACTGCCATACGCTGCGCTTGCTTTCCATAAAACCAATAGGTAATTAAATATAAAGGGATTGCCAACATCAACAACATGATCAATGCAGTGAGCAAAAATTGAGTATTTTGCAGATACATCACAAAAGTTTTCCACACTTCTGGATCATTTTGAGAAAAAAACCAAACGCCCGCAAATACCCCAAGTAAATTATAGCCCCAAAATATTGCAGTATAACCAAGGGTCAGTTTTTTACGCTCTTGGTCTGTAGGTGCACGGCGTTGTTGTTTGAGAAAACGATATAACACGATAATCATCGCAATCAAATAAGGTATTGCGGTTAACACGCCAGCAATTTCATTGGGCAGTAATGCTGCTAACACACCTGCAACCATGGTCAAGACTAAACAAAGCAGCAAAAACCACAAAAAATATTTGTTTAAAGACACCATGACGACAGCCTAGATTGCATAAAGAACAATATTATAATTTTTTTTCAACTTTTTTTCATTTTCTTGTCAACCAATTTGAAACTGTTGTCGTTATATAAGTATAAGGTCTGCAGCAACCAAATTGATTGCACGGCATCCGCAAAGAAATTTGGAGACCTTCTCTCAGAGAAACTAAAAACTTATGCTTCTTAAGATTCAACTTAGCAGCCTGAATCTTTATAACGAAGTATTTTGGCCGACGATTTACTCATCACTCGAATCGTCGGCTTTTGTTTTTCTGGCGTTTGTGTTTTTATCGTTTCTGCTTTGACCGCGTGTATGTGTATCGCGTACTTGTTCTAACAATACAATCTCTTAGAACCTGTCAATTTCCTCATACTTGAATAAAAAATACAGATCGTCTTTGATTCAATAAAACAAAATTCACTTTTGTCTTGTAAATAAACAAGACGATCTCTTGTTCAGTATCGATATAAGCTTAAATTTGTTTCATCTTGAACTGTTGAGCCACTTTTAAAATTGCCATAAATCCAGCCACAGTAAAAGCCAACATCAAAATTCCCATATTTAATAAATGATTCCATATGAGAAAATTCAATACCACACCACCCAATAGACCACACGCAAATTGCATACTGCCCATAATTGCACTTGCAGTTCCTGCTCTTGAGCCTTGTTCAGACATCGCCAATGCCATCGCATTCGGTCCAGTAAAACCAATCCCTGAAACAGAGAAAAATAAGCCCAACATCACAATCGCCAATGGTGCATCAGACATGAAACCTGCGCTGACAATAATCAATGCGCCTGTGACCTGAATCAAACCACCAATTTTTAACCGCAGGATCACCGAGAGTTTGTTGGCTAAACGCTTATTGATAGAAGACAGTAAAATGATACCAAAAGCATTAAAACCAAAGGCAATAGCAAACTGTTGCTGAGTTAAATGATAACCATCCATCAACACTGCTGCCGCGGAACTGATATAACAAAATAGTGCTGCACCAGTAAAGCAACCTGCCAACATTGGAAAGCGAAAGCTTCGATCTTTAAAAATAGCAGCATATAAAATAAAAACTTGTTTAAAGTTGAGACGCAGCCTACGTTCTGGTGCGAGTGTTTCCTTAAATAAAAAATGTACACAAAATAAGCAAAACAGACCAATCACAAACAAGGCAATAAAGACACCTTGCCAACTAAAGAATTGTAGAATGGCGGCACCCAAGGTTGGAGCAAGAATTGGGGCAATCCCCATCACAATCATCATACTGGAAAAAGCTTGTGCTGAACCTTGCACATCTAAACGGTCTCGAATTGCAGCCCGTGCCATCACCACACCCACACAGCCCCCCAAAGCTTGTAAAACGCGTGCGGCAATCAATGACCAATGATCAGGTGCTAAAACACACAACAAACTGGCAAAAGCAAACAAGGTCATACCAAAATAAAGCGGTTTCTTACGCCCAATACGGTCACTGATTGGACCATAAATCAATTGACCAACAGCAAGACCAAAAAAATACGCCGGCAAGGTATTGGCGACTTGCTGGGTCGTCACATTAAAATCTTGCGCCATTTGTGGTAATGCTGGCAAATACATATCAATGGATAATGGACCCAAAGAAGTAAATAAAGCCAAAAGCATAATCCAGCCCGTTGAATACTGCTGACCAACGTTTTTTTCAGACATAGATGGTTTATAATTTGATAAGGAATGTTGCAGACAAGTTTACACTGTCCATTGTATGATTTGTCACAAAGATAAGTGAAAAGTCATATAAGCCAAATCGCATTTCCCAAGTAAATAACACCCTATTGATTTAACAAGGATTTCCTTTGAACACTTGGCTGTTAAAACTCAGAAAAGCAACCTACAACACAAGTTTCATGTATAACTTGAGAATGATCATTGCCTTTACAGGGACTGCATTTGTACCTTATCTGTTGGGACAGCAGTTAATGACCATTCCTCTCACCTTAGGGGTGGTTGCAGCAGGTCTCAGTGATATAGACGATCGCTTCTCTGTACGTATCATGAATTTGATCTATACCTATATCGGATTCTTTATCACCGCTGCCTCAGTGAGCCTGCTCTTTCCTTACCCTATTCTGTTTGCCTTAGGTTTGATTGTTTCTTGTATCGGTTGGATTTTATTGGGTTCTTTGGGACGTCGCTATGCCACCATTTCTTATGGCTGTCTGGTGGTTTCTGTGTATTCCATGCTTGGGGTGCATTTATTTGATCAATGGTATATCCAGCCAAGTCTATTGGTGGTTGGTGCAATTTGGTATGGGGTTATTTCAACCATCAGTTTTTTACTGTTCCCAGTACGGCAAGTTCAAGACAAGCTGTCTCAATGTTTTTCCTCATTAGGTAATTTTCTATTTTCCAAATCCAATTTGTTTGATGTCGATATGACACCAACCAGCTATCAAGACAGTATGATTAGTTTGTCTATGGAAAATGGGCAGCTCATCAGCATTTTTAATGATATGCGTACCGCCTTGTTGACGCGTTTAAAGGGTGACCGAGGACAACGTGATACACGTCGTAGTTTACAATATTACTTTGTTGCACAAGATATTCATGAACGGGCCGATTCAGCACATATTGATTATCAAAAGCTGGCCAAAATGTTTGAACATAGCGATGTGTTATTTCGTTTTCAACGCATTTTAGCGCTGCAAGGCAAAGCCTGTAAGGATCTAAGCGATAGTATCTTACACCGTACCACTTACCAGCATAATGTCCGTTTTGAGCATGCTTTTAAAAACCTCAGATACTCGCTGGATAAACTCAAAAAAGAAGAAAATTATGACTTAATTTGGATCAATTCATTGTTTGCACTTTATCAAAACTTAAAGTCGATTGATGCCCAATTACAAAATCTCGAAACTGAACGACATATAAAATACGATCAAAGTAAAAATTTCGAAAACCAACTTAAAGATGATGACCTCAAAGGTTGGGATGATATTGTCATTCGAATCAAACAAAATTTAACTCCCGAGTCTGTACTTTTTAGACATGCAATTCGTGTTTCGATTGTTTTGTTTATTGGCTATGTTTTTGTGCAACTCACCAATATTGAATATGGTTACTGGATTCTATTAACCGCACTGTTTGTCAGCCAACCGAACTTTAATGCGACCAAACGACGTTTAAGATTACGGATTATTGGAACATTAGGCGGCATTATTTTAGGCTATGCAATTTTGTATTTTGTGCCCTCTATTGAAGGACAACTCTTATTACTCGTACTCAGTGGTGTATTGTTTTTTGATTTACGCAGTAAACAATATGCCCAAGCCACTGCCTTTATTACCATCATGGCGCTGATCAATTTTAACTTGGATGGGCTTGGCTATGAGGCAGCGCTACCTCGTATGATTGATACAGTGATTGGCTGTGCCCTCGCCTGGTTCGGTGTCAGCTTTATTTTCCCTGACTGGAAGTTTCGTCGTTTACCCCGCACGATTCAACGCTCATTGGAAGCTCAATGCAATTATTTGGCAAATGTAGTCGCTCAATATCATCAGGGACGCAATAATAGTTTAGAGTATCGAATTGTTCGCCGTGCTGCACATAATCGGGATGCAGATGTTGCCTCACTGATTTCAACCCTTGCCACTGAACCAGATTTTGACCCAAGTCAAAAAAGCTTAGCTTTTGAGTTCTTATGTTTAAATCATACCTTTCTTAGCTATATTGCAGCACTCGGCGCACATCGTGAGCAAGTGAAAGACCAACAGGTACTTAATTTATTGGATCAAGCTTTAGATGATATCTCTGGGGCTTTATTACGGGATGAAATGCCTGATTTAACCGCGCACAATATGTTGAAAGCCATTCGTACCCGTTTAAGCCAATCCGAGTCAGAAGACTCTAAATCACTCATTATTCTTCAACAATTGTCATTAATGTTCAGTATTTTAAAGCAACTAAGTAGCTTGAAACAGAATTTAAGCCATGAACGAGATGATCAATCTACTGAATTGGCTTCTTTATAAATGTGCATCAAAATTGCATCGTTATTTGGTACAATAGGTGCACTAAATCTTGAGATTTAGTGCTAAACTCTGACTAGATTTACATACATTACTGACACTATGACTGCCAAGAATATTTACGCTTATACCTTACAACCTGTTCCGTACGAAGTTTCGGAAGCCGAACAACGCGGCGCTCAACTTGCAATTTGGCGTAGTACCAATAAAATTGGGATTAAAGCTTGGGCAATCATGGGTGTAGCAGTGGTACTCTCATTACTTGGCATCGCTTTAATTAAAAACTATTCAACCATTATTTTTTGGGTGGTTCTTGCTGCAGTTGCCATCTATCTTTTGGTTCGCAAGTTCGGTCTTGAATGGTATGTAAAACGCAAGATGAATGAATTTCCAGTTCAGGAAATCAAAGGGGTAAAATTAGGGGTGCAGCCAAGTGGTATTGTGATGCGTCAACAAATGGGTGTACAAGAAGGTGTTGGAACCGTGGCTTGGAAAGACATTTATGAATGGTACAACACCCCTGAATTCTTACTGGTAAACTTTAAAGTAAAAGGCCAACAAGGCGCATATATTCTACCTAAGCGTATGGATAGCAAGAATTTTCCATTTGAAACACTGCGTAAACATTTAAAAGAAGTTGTTGGTGAACCCAAGACACTTTAATTTAAAATTTTAAAAGGCCTCCATTTTTGGAGGTTTTTTGTACTTTGTTATTTTAATAAAAATGATAATGAGAATAAATATTATCTGCAAAATTCATTATCTCTCCGATTTATTCAGCTATAATTTGCTATCAAAAATATTCTGCCCTTTGCATTGCCATGTTTAAAAAGACTTTTTTTCAAATTCACTGGTTTCTAGGGATTACAGCTGGTTTAATTCTCTCAATTATGGGAGTGACTGGTGCAATCTATTCTTATGAACAACCTATTCAAAGATGGTTAAACCCAGACAGCTACACGGTAAAAGTTGAAAATCAGGCAAAACTCACGCCTGCTGAAATTTATCAACATTTCCAAACCCAAAACCCTGAAATGAAGATCAACAGTATTACTGTCGCAAAAGCCGCTGAAGAAGCTTCAAACATTAATATTGTCAAAGAAAGCGCTCGTAGAGGTTATACCATGATGGTAAACCCTTACACGGCCGAAGTTCTTCCAGAAGTGAAAGGCAAAGATTTTTTTCAATTTATACAGCAACTGCATCGTAACTTAACTGTCGGTGAAGTCGGTAAACAAATTACTGGCGCCAGTACCTTGATGTTAATTTTCTTTGTACTCAGTGGCCTCTATTTACGCTGGCCGAAAAAGCATTCTTTTAAACAATGGTTTGCCATTAAGCCTAAACTCAAAGGTCGTAATTTTCTTTGGGATCTACATGCTGTAGTCGGAACGTGGGTGGTGATCTTTTATTTACTTTTAGCATGTACTGGGCTGTATTGGTCGTATGACTGGTGGCGTAATGGTATGTTTAAAGTAATGGGGGTTGAACGACCTCAGCCTGAAATGCAAGCGGCACGTGGTGGAGAAGGTCAAGGACGTCAAGGGGCTTCTGGCAATCCTCAACAACAACCACAACAACGTGGCGAAAAGCAAAATCAAACGACAGGTCATCAACAACCAGACCGTGAAAATAAGCATGAGAATAAAGAAGGTTTAAAACCAGAACAAATTCAACATGTACTTACTCAAACATGGAATGGGTTTAATGCTCAAATTAATCGTGACTATTCGACACTGACTGTTTCGATCCCTAAAAAGCCAGATGGTAAAGTTGAACTCACTTTTGTTGATGCTATTCCACAACATGAGCGTGCACGAAATAAAGCAACCTATAACTATCAAACTGCACAAATTGAAAAATTAGACTTATACGAAAGCAAACCACTCAATGAAAAAATCATGGGAAGTATGCTCCCTGTACACCGTGGTAGTTTCTTTGGCCCAGTTTTTCAATTCATCGCAATGCTTGCGGCATTGGCAATGCCATTATTTTTTGTTACTGGATGGATGCTGTATTTAAAACGTCGTAAGCAAAAGCGACTTACGCTTGCTGCAAAACAAGCGGGTTCAGCAATTCAAATTGATCCAAATGCAACACCTTGGTTAATTACTTATGCCTCTCAAACAGGAATGTCTGAGCAATTGGCATGGCGCACCTCAACCAGTCTACAAGAAGCCCATCAGCCAACAACGGTAAAAGCTGTACAACAACTCTCTGAAGATGACCTCAAGCAAGCCAAACAGATTCTCTTGATTGCAAGTACCTATGGTACAGGTGAAGCACCTGACTTAGCCTCGCACTTTGAGAAAAAGCTTATGGCTACATCATTGGATCTTTCGCATTTAAAATATGCGGTTCTAGCATTGGGTTCACAAGACTATCCTGAGACCTATTGTAGCTTTGGGCATCGCATAGATGCATGGTTAAAACATTCTGGTGCGCAACAATTGTTTGCTACGCTTGAAGTCAACAATGGCAATAATGCAGATATCCAACATTGGAATGATGCTTTAGCAAAAGCCACAAAACTCGATCTACAAACAATGTCTATTGATAAAGTTTTTGATCAATGGCGTCTAACAAAACGAGAATTACTCAATCCAAACAGCTTAGGCGCACCCGCATTTAATCTTGAATTACAAGCCAGTTATGATACAGCTTGGCAAGCAGGTGATATTGCTGAAATTCAAACGGGAAATAGCCCAGAACGTATTCAATTGTTCTTGGATAAATATCAAGTTCATGCAGAAACAAAAGTGGATTCACTCGAACAAAGTATTCAAGAAGCTCTTTGGAAGCGCGATTTAACTGTTGCTGTTGAACCTTTTGCCAATATGGAACATTTACTTGAGCAACTCCCTACACTACCGACTCGTGAGTATTCGATTGCCAGTATTCCAAGTCAGCAAGTGTTGCGTTTGGTGGTTCGTCAGCAACAAAATCCTCAAGGTGAGCTTGGTCTCGGTTCTGGTTGGCTGACAGAACATGTGCAATTGCGTGATAAAATTGCGTTAAGAATTCGTAATAATGAATCTTTCCATTTAATTACCGATAACCGCCCGATTATCTGTATCGGAAATGGTACCGGGATTGCGGGATTAATGAGTTTGATTCATGCCCGTGTTCGTATGGACTATACTGAAAACTGGTTGATTTTTGGTGAACGCCAACAAGCAAACGATTATTTCTTTAAAGATACAATTCAAGCTTGGCAAAATACAGCGATGCTAAAACGTATTGATTTAGCCTTCTCTCGTGATCAAGCTGAAAAAATTTATGTACATCATAAACTGCGTGATCAAGCGGAAGAACTGAAAAAATGGGTAGCCAATGATGCGGTGATCTATGTCTGTGGCAGTATCAATGGTATGGCAACTGATGTTGATCTCGCCTTAATTGATATCCTTGGAGAAGACACAGTTGAACAATTACGTTTAGATGGTCGTTATCGTCGTGACGTTTATTAGGGTCTATTGAATAAATTTACCCGCCAAAACCGAGCTCGATTGCTCGGTTTTTTTTGATTCATATATAATAAATACACAGATTTCGTTTAGAATTAGACTAATTTTTAATGATTTGTTTTCACCCATGTATAACAATAAACTCTTCCGCATTGTCTTTTTTTTGCTGGGATTTGTCTTATTCCTCGATGGATTTATTTTAATTTTATATAAAAAAATCCACTTAGGAACAATACTCCCTTTGCTGATTGGCTTAGCCTTTATCACTACAGTGCTATGGAGCCAACACATTCAGCAGTATTTAGCACAACACTTAAAGTTAAAGAAAATCTGGCGCTCAGGATGGATTCTATTTACGCTTTGGTCTGTCAGCTTAATCGGCTTCTTTGGTTATATCCACTTAAAATCCCAACAAAATACAGCAGAAAACAATCTACAAGCGATTATTGTGTTAGGCAGTGGGATTACCCAAGGAAAAGCCTCACCGACCCTCGCAAAACGTTTAGATCAAGCCGGCGAAATTGCAAAACAACAATCACAAGCTTTGATCATTGTCAGTGGTGGTTTAGATTTTGGTGAAGAAAAAACCGAAGCAGAAATTATGTCGCAATATCTACAAGAGCATATACAAATCCAAGCCAGTAGGATCCTACAAGAAAATAAAAGTACCAGTACTGACTTAAACCTAAAAAATAGCCAAGCGATTTTAAAAGCGCATGGTTTAACTTTAGACTCTAAAATTGCGATTGTGACCAGTGATTTTCACACCTTACGTGCCGCAGCAATCGCCAGAAAACAAGGCTATCATAACTTCATTACTGTAGGTGCTGAAACCCCACTCACGACACGTTATAACGCATGGTTAAGAGAGTACTTTGCCTATATCAGCGGGTGGATGCTCGGTGAATATTAAGGCACAGAAAACCATATCATTGTCTGTACAGCGTTACTGATGTAAGCGAATTTTCCGTGGTAACGGTAAGCGTTTATTGTTTTGAAATAACTCAGGTTGAGTCGTATACATCTGATATAAATAATTTTTGATATCGAGTAAAAATTTATTTGTTGAAACTAAAATATTCCGCCCTTCTGGGGTTAAATTTATAGAAATTGCCGTATTATTTTGTTTGATAAAAGGAATCATCTGTTCAATAAAAACAATGAGTTCAACTTCTTGAACTGCGTAACGGCTCCAGTTATCTTTAATCAGAAGTTGTGCCAAATTTTTACTTTGCCAAACAGCTAAAGACTGTTGCCCTGTCGGTGATGCGCACAAAGCCCAGCCATCATCATAAAGAACAAAAACCTTGGTTTGTGAAACAATCATTTCGACAAAATGTTTATATTGGTCTAGGGTTTGAACTGAGTTTTTTTGAATTGAAGACGCAGCTTTACGTTGATATGGATTTCGCATAGAAAATTTATTTTTAAAATACTTATGCTTATATATTATACAGAAGTTCTAAACAAATAACTAGATTGGAAAATTTGGTGGGCGCTGACGGGATCGAACCGCCGACATTCTGCTTGTAAGGCAGACGCTCTACCAACTGAGCTAAGCGCCCTGAGTGTGGATAAACAAAGTTGTTACTCTGTTTGAACCTATAAGAAAATCGATGATTTAATCTTAAGTTCTATCCTAAAGATGGGGAGTAAGCGATATGAAGTCTATAATGTTTGATCTCTAAAAATCAAAAAACTTCAAATTCTTACAATTCCAAGTATCTTGATCTCAGGAAATAAGATAAATGGCGCAGCGGACGGGACTCGAACCCGCGACCCTCGGCGTGACAGGCCGATATTCTAACCAACTGAACTACCGCTGCGTTGTATATGGTGGGCGCTGACGGGATCGAACCGCCGACATTCTGCTTGTAAGGCAGACGCTCTACCAACTGAGCTAAGCGCCCTGAGTGTGGATCTTCACAATATTACTTTATCAGAACATAAAAGAAAACAATATTCCCTTTCAAATTCTTATACATCCAAATATCTTGATCTCAGGAAATAAGATAAATGGCGCAGCGGACGGGACTCGAACCCGCGACCCTCGGCGTGACAGGCCGATATTCTAACCAACTGAACTACCGCTGCGTTGTATATGGTGGGCGCTGACGGGATCGAACCGCCGACATTCTGCTTGTAAGGCAGACGCTCTACCAACTGAGCTAAGCGCCCTGAGTGTGGATCTTCACAATATTACTTTATCAGAACATAAAAGAAAACAATATTCCCTTTCAAATTCTTATACATCCAAATATCTTGATCTCAGGAAATAAGATAAATGGCGCAGCGGACGGGACTCGAACCCGCGACCCTCGGCGTGACAGGCCGATATTCTAACCAACTGAACTACCGCTGCATTGTATGTGGTGGGCGCTGACGGGATCGAACCGCCGACATTCTGCTTGTAAGGCAGACGCTCTACCAACTGAGCTAAGCGCCCTAAACTAGAATAAATAAAAAGCTATTTAGACTCTAATTCAGTATTACATGTCACTGCAAAATCATTCTAAAGTGGCGCAGCGGACGGGACTCGAACCCGCGACCCTCGGCGTGACAGGCCGATATTCTAACCAACTGAACTACCGCTGCACTTTAACAAATGAATTGCTATACATACGATGATTGAATTTAAGTGGCGCAGCGGACGGGACTCGAACCCGCGACCCTCGGCGTGACAGGCCGATATTCTAACCAACTGAACTACCGCTGCACTAAAAATTCAACGTTAAAGCTTGGTGGGCGCTGACGGGATCGAACCGCCGACATTCTGCTTGTAAGGCAGACGCTCTACCAACTGAGCTAAGCGCCCTAACGACTTCATCGTTTGTGAGGTGCATTATAGAGAATCTTTACTGAGTGTCAAACGCTTTTCTCGATGTTTTACCTATTTTAGGTTTGAGTGATTAAAAAATAGATCATTTTAGTTTAAATTGGTGTTTTTTGTTTATTATTTATCTATTTATAAGGTTTTAAAACCTGTATTTTAATTAAATTGAGTTGATCATTTAATCAATATTTTAACCCTATTATCTATTTGCTCTAAACTTAATAAAATATTCAGTACTGAATGATCAAGAATATCAAATAAAGGCTATTCGGATTTATCCATTTCATTCAGATTTTTTACAATAGGTTTTGGTTCAGGGCGCAACCAAAGCCAGATAGCCACAATCAACATGGTCACATCGGTAAAAATTTTCACAGCCAGTGGTGCATTGGTGAATAACATAATTACTCCACTGATCAACATCATAATACTGGCGATCCACTTTGCTTTACGTGGCACAGTCCCATTTTCACGCCAAGCACGAAGCGTTGCACCATATTTTGGATGATTGAGTAACCAAGCATCAACCTGTGGCCAACCTTTTGATGCCGCCCAAGCTGCCAAGATGAGGAAAACTGTCGTTGGCATTCCCGGTAATATTGCCCCAATAAACCCGAGTACAATAAAAACAATCACCAATGTTCGCCAAAACAAAACTTTCATAGATTAACTCAATCTGCCCATTCGACTAGTATACCGCCCAAATGATTTTGCCAGTATATTTTAAATCAATTGAAATCATTGTATTTTAAAATCACGGTGTTCATCATTTCCAATACAGTCAAATTGAGCTTGCATGTTGATCCACTTATTTGCTTGAATCTCAACACACTAAAAACCTTTTCTTTAAAAATAAACTGAGTGAGTCCTCAGCTTAGGACAACATACAATGACAGACTTCTTTGAGCCTTGGTTAAAGTACAAACACCCTATTGTTCGTCAATTGGCTTTTTGCATTGCCAGTCCCAATATTATTCAGCATCTGCCTGATGAATTAGAAATTAAAAATCGTTTTGAAGTACACGACACGGCGTTTTGGCAACAACAATATATAGATTTTCAAACACGCTTAGATCAACTTGATCATGACCCCACCCCACTCATTGAATTTGTACAACAGCTTAAAAGCACACGTTTAGGTTTACGTTTTGAATATTTATTTTGGTTCTGGTTACAAGATGAAGCCAATCAACACTATCAACTGATTCAGCATAGTATCCAAATCATTGAAGCAAAGAATACATTAGGCGAAATTGATTTCCTTGTTCGTAATCAGGCCACAAAACAGATTGAGCATTGGGAAGTTGCTTTAAAGTACTATTTAGGCGAATCAAACTTACACTTAAAGCATTGGTATGGTCTAAATCGTAGCGACACCCTTTTACGAAAACTAAATCATTTCTCAGAAAAACAATTTCAATTTACCCAGGCTTTAGATCTTAAAATTGAAAAGAAACTGGCTGTGATGAAAGGACAGCTTTATCTGCCTCACAATACAGACGGTGTTGCATCCCCCTCATGGATCAACAAGCAACGTCGATTGGGTCAATGGGGACATCACATTGCACAAGATTTTTACCGCCTACAACGGCATGAATGGATTTGCCCAGATCTAAAGCAAAGCTCAGCTGCTGCCCAATTTTGGTGTAATGGTTTATATCATGATACCCATAGCCTGCAATTTTATATGTACCGCCAAGCCCCTCTGGCGCTTTTCTTTGACATAAATGCTTAATTATTCACGTTTCTTATACACGGTTTAACCAATCCACTCATAAAAACATAACGATATATTGACCCGATGCTCGTATACTAAAATTCTAATTAACGCGTGAAACACGGAGATAGTAATGAAAAAAATTTTAGCAGTTTCAATGTTATTCGCTTTTGTTTTAGCTGGTTGCAACACATTTAAAGGTGTTGGTAAGGATGTATCTAAAGCGGGGGATGCTGTTACGAATTCTGCAGAAAAAGTTGAAAATAAATTGTAAGACTCAACTTCATTCTACAACATGAGCCTTATCTCAATAGATAAGGCTTTTTTAATGCCAATTTAAATAGTTTTATCCTTTCTCAAGCTTTAAGGTTTTCATTCGGTTTTATCTTCCTCTATTATATTGTTCAATTTACTTACTTGATCAATGTCCATGAATCATTCGGATACCTTAGAACTGAGTTTACAACTTCTTCGTCAGCCTTCCGTGACACCTATAGACCATACCTGCCAAACTATCATGGCAGATCGTCTGTCTGCTATAGGCTTTAATATTGAAAATATGCGTTTTGAAGATGTTGATAATCTTTGGGCAAGACGCGGAACGGCATCTCCAGTTTTCTGTTTTGCAGGTCATACCGATGTTGTGCCTACAGGTCATCTAGATGCATGGGAGTCTGATCCATTCCTACCTGAAATTCGTGATGGCAAACTCTATGGTCGTGGCAGTGCTGATATGAAAACAGCATTGGCTGCAATGGTGGTTGCATCTGAACGTTTTGTAAAGAATCATCCCAACCATAAAGGTTCTATTGCTTTTTTAATCACCTCTGATGAAGAAGGCCCTTCTATCAATGGTACGGTTAAAGTTGTCGAAACCTTAGAAGCACGTAATGAAAAAATGACATGGTGCCTTGTCGGTGAGCCTTCAAGTACAGATACGCTGGGCGATATCGTAAAAAATGGCCGTCGTGGTTCATTAAATGCAGTGTTAACAGTAAAAGGGAAACAAGGCCATGTTGCCTACCCACATTTAGCCATCAACCCCATTCATACCGCGTCAAAAGCCTTAGCTGAACTATGTGATACGGTGTGGGACAATGGCAATGAATACTTCCCCGCAACTTCATTCCAAGTTTCCAATATTCAAGCAGGTACAGGCGCAACCAATGTTGTACCCGGCACGATGACCGTTACCTTTAACTTCCGTTACTCAACTGAAGTGACTGCAGATCAACTCAAATTACGTGTTCTTGAGATTTTAGATCGCCATCATGTTGATTATGATATTGAGTGGACCTTATCAGGTTTGCCATTCTTAACCCCAGTCGGTGAGTTGGTCAATGCTGCACGAACTGCAATTAAAAATGTGACAGGGACAGAGACCGAACTTTCAACCAGTGGTGGGACTTCTGATGGTCGTTTTATAGCACCGACAGGCGCTCAAGTGCTTGAGTTAGGTGTTTTAAACGCAACGATCCATCAAATTAATGAGCATGTGAATATTGCTGAATTAGAGCCTTTGGCTGAAATCTACGAACAAATCTTAGTCGAATTACTCGCTTAAGCTGAGCAATTCTCACTAAGTAAAAAAGGGCGCAAATGCGTCCTTTTTTACAGATAAGCTTTGAAAGCATTACAGATCAAGTCTTCTTTATCCCAATCTGTAACTGAATTTGATCCAAATCTGGCACATGATAAGTCTTATCGCCAATTTTCACATATTGTAAAATCGTCTTATCTTTGATGCTATCTTCTGCGTCGACCACTTCTGAAATCCGTAGCCGTATCGAGCTTGGCATTTCATTGCACATCAAGGCAAAACGCTCGTCTGCATCTTCCCCTTCAATGATCAGTGCGACACCCAGGGTCTTTTTAGGATCACTGACACTAAATGTCGGCAACTTCTTTTCATGCCATTCCACGACATTGACATAGGTTGGACTATTCTGAGCAGAAAGCACCACATTTTGTGGTAATAACATTGGTGCTTTATCATAACAATCAATAATATATGCATCAATAAACCCAGTAGACACCGTAATTAAATGCTGTAATTCCCGTGTGCTAATTTTATCAATTGCAGACTTTTCGATATTCTTTGTCATGAGCGTTCCTATTTAACCGTCAACAAAGCTTCAATATTTTCCAATAAATCAGCTTCTTGGAATGGTTTACCCATATAATTTGTCACACCTAAGCTAAATGCCCGTTCACGATGTTTTTCACCTGTTCGTGACGTAATCATGATGATTGGCAAATCGCGGTGAATTTCATGATGGCGAACCAAGTTGGTGACTGCAAAACCATCCATTCGAGGCATTTCAATATCCAGCAACATCAAGTCTGGTTTGACATTTTCAAGTTGCTCAATCGCATCCACACCATCTTTCGCAGTAATCACATCGAAACCTTGGCGTTCAAGCAAACGTGAAGTGACCTTACGAACGGTAACTGAGTCATCCACGATCATAATCAAACGGCGTTGATCACGATGACGTTGTTTATCATGTTGAAGATGTTCAGCGCCACCTCGGGTAGATGCTTGAACTTGTCGTGCAATATTTTGTCCATCCAAAATCAAACACACCTGACCATCACCCAGAATGGTTGCACCCGCAATCGCATTGATGGTAGCAAACTGCTTACCAATCGGTTTAACTACAATTTGTGAACGTGAACCAATTAACTGATCAACCAGAATGGCAATGGATTGCCCCAAGCTTCCCTTGATCAACAACACTGGTAATGAATGTGCAAGCCCATGTAACCGTGGAGTGACTTGATTCGAGGTAAACTCACCTAAATAACGTAGCTTATAGCTTTGGAAATCGATATCAAAATAGTCATTTTGAGTTTCAAAATATTCTTCCAAAGCGGCTGGTGAAATTCGAACAATACGATCAATTTGCGATAATGGGACTGCAAATTGCTGATCACCGACTTTCACCATCAAGGCATCGCTGACCGCAACTGTTGTAGGTACGGTAATCGTAAAGGTTGAACCATGCCCCAACTCAGAACTGACACTCACTTGTCCACCAAGTGATTTAATTTCACTTTGCACAACATCCAAGCCAACACCACGACCAGAGATTTGTGTCACTTGCTGTGCTGTACTAAAACCTGGATGGAAAATAAACTGTAGGATTTCCTCAGGCTCTAACTGCTGATCAGTTTTGATTAAGCCTTTTTCGATTGCTTTATCACGAATAACTTTTGGATCAATTCCTTTACCATCATCTTTAAACGATACAAGCACATCTGTACCTTGACGACTAATATTCAAATCAATTCGACCTGTCAATGCTTTGCCCGACTTCTGACGCTGTTCCGCATCTTCAATCCCATGGTCAATCGCATTACGCAACATATGCTCTAACGGTGAAACTAATTTTTCCAGAATATTACGATCCAACTCCCCTTCAGTATTATTGACTAAAAGCTCAGTGGGTTTATTCACGGTTGAAGAGGTCTGACGAACCAAACGCTGTAATCGAGGCAACAATCTTGAGAATGGTACCAGACGAGTACGCATCAAGCTTTCCTGAATTTCAGCTTGAATACGAGATTGCTGAAGCAATAAACCTTCAGTATCACGAATCTTTTCAGCCAACGTGGTCTTAAAATCAACCAAGTCAGATGCAGATTCAGCCAACGATTTTGATAACTGGTTTAGAGATGAATATTGGTCCATTTCTAAAGGGTCAAAATCTGCATAGCGAGCGCTTAAATCACCATGTTTTGCAATAATTTGGCTTTCTAACTCACCTTCCATACGGCGTAGCTGATCAGCCAAACGTTGAATAGCCAACTCCATATCAGTCAAGGTATTCCCTAACTGCCCCAAATCCATCTCAATACGTGAACGGTTGATCGCGTTTTCACCAGAAAGGTCAATCATTTTTTCAACCAAATCCGCAGAGATACGAATCATCTCATTGTTGGATTCAGTTTTTTGTGAAAGATCCCATTCACCCAGCATTGACGGTGGCTCAGTACCATCCCCCTGAACAAACTCACTGATCGATTGCTCAAAGATTAAATTTGTTCGAGATAATTTTTCTGGAAGCTGTGCAGAAACATCAACATATTCAATGCCATGTAAACTCGACTTTAAGCCTTCAAAGTTATCGTAGTGATGTTTAAAGATTGCTGCATCTAGCCAATGAAAGGTTTTTTCCAGTAAACCATCATAAACATTCGAGTTAAAATTATGTAAACCAAATTGCTCAAATGCATTTTCTAATTCATATGCAATATCAGCAACTTCTTCCAATTTCACCATTTTTGCACCGCCTTTTAAGCTGTGTGCAATACGTTGTAATTGGAGTAGGAAGCTACGGTTGCTACGCTGATCAAACCATTGAGATAAAATGCTTAAACCATCATCAATCAGCTCTCTTGCTTCTTCGATAAAGGTTTCTCGGGCAACAACTTCAACAGGATCTAAACCTGCATCTTGATTTGCATCTATAAACAATTGAGTAGCATCAATTGCAGGTTGTTGATCTTGATCCGAGGGTTCAGTTTCAAGCAATTCTGGAGTTTGATCAATCGCTAAAACGATATCGTCTTCAACATATGCGACTTCATGTAAATCTGCTGAATCATGGCTAAATTGTGGTTCAACCACTGTTGGCGCTTGAACAGTTTCAATCGGATCTTGCTGATCGATATTGTGTAAAACATTGAGAATATGAGTTGCAGGATAATCAATTGTTTTTTCACGAATCAATTGAATGCGATCTGCCACATCATCTTGAATTAAACGAATTGCTTGAATAATGTGTGGTTCTGCTTTGAGTTGACCTTTAATCACGCGTTCATAAATGGTTTCTAACTCATGCGCAATCAAACCAATATGGGTCGCTTGCACCATATTTGCACCACCTTTTAAGGTATGCAAATAACGCATCAAATTGTTTAGTGCTGTTGTGTCATCAGGATGAATTGACCAAGTATTTAAGTCATGGTCCATCCCAACCAACAATTCGTCGGCTTCTTCAATAAAAATGTCGAGAACATCAGCATCAAATTCACGTTGACTATGTTCTGAGTCAATATTCTGTTTATCCAGATTAATTTGCGTCAGTACATAGTTCCCTACTGATTCAACAGGGTTCGCTGCCATTGAGACTGTATCTGGCTGCTGTTCAGTGTCTAGCGCAATCCTTGTTTCAACAATTTGACCAGCAACACCAGTGTCTATTTCTTGGTGTAAATAGTCATGTAACTCAGCCAAAATCGCTTGTGTTGATTCATTTAGGCTGACTCTTTGTCCTGATGCCAAAGTATCGAATAAATGAATAAATTCCTGATGGGCCTTAGAAAACATTTCAAAAACATAATCAGTATTTAATAAATCAGGCTTGCGAATAACTTGTTCATAACCATCTTTTAAAGCAAGACTAAAATCATGAATGCCTTGTGCAGCACGATTATTGGTATGATCTATCAACATCTGCGCTTGTTGAGCCAGTTGTTGGAAATATGCTGGATATTCAACTTGGGCACGCTTATCAAACTCAAACTCGGCATCAAGTAATAGATCGATCTCAAGATCAACCAATTGTGTGACTAAACCCGTTTGCGAATGTTGATATTGATGTTGGAAATCGTAGCGTTCCCAAGCATCATTAAATTTTTGATAAATGGTTTGTAGCTCAACAGCTTGATTACCTTTCAGCTTTAAAACATAGAGATAATCACTGACAAATTCAGCATAGTAAGTCAGTAGCGCATTTTCATTTTTTGAGGACTCGGTATCTTCTTGAACCAATACTTTAAATAAATGCTCGACCTTACCACTTGCTTCAAAGACCTCATTGACATGCGCCATTGAAGAACTGCCACGCAAAGTATGCAAGGCACGAATCAAGCGATTATATTGATCAGGCGTATGTTCTTCTAAGTGCAAAAAGTCTTTAATTGCCGCCAGATGCTCCTCTGACTCTTCAACAAAGATTTCCAAGGTTTCAGAGGTTAAACTATCATCTGCAACAGTGGATTCAACTACCACTTCTTCTTCAGTCGTATCTGTAGAGCCATCTGCAACGAGATCAACCACATGCGGAGTGGTCACAGAGGTTCCTGCTGCTGTTGCAGTATCTTCACCAATCTCCAAACCAGTAATGACATTTTCATTATCCAGTGTATTTGATAATGCCAATAACTCATCTAAAGCAGGTTCTAAGCTTTGTTTCTGTTGTAGCTGTTGCCCCAAATACACCAAAGGTGCTAAATCTAAATGATGCGGTTTTCGATTTAAAAACTCTGAGTAGAGTTTGAATTTATAAATATTAAATACTGCGCTTACATAGTGTTGAATCTCGGAAGTAAGTTCCAGATTTTTCGTAATAATACGATTTAATGTATCTTCAACAGTCCAAGCAAGTTCACCAGAACGTTTAGCCCCCACCATACGCCCAGACCCCTTAAGCGTATGAAAATAACGGCGAATATTGACCAATTCGGTATCTTTAAACTCTTCGAGTTGCCATCGATCAAGAGAGGTTTGTAGCTGTTCAAAAATTTCTTCAAGTTCTTCTACAAAAATTTCTAAAATTTCCTCATCCTGACCAAGATACGCATCTTCAGGTAAAGTAACGTGTTCCACTAAATGTTTTAATATTTCTTTCATAGCTCAGGCTTCTATGTTAGTTCCCGTCTTTGGGACTAAAACCTTTCAAAATACAGTCAAGCTGAATGGCTTTAGAAGGCGTTCCATTCTGTGCAATAGCCACTTGTTACAGTAGATATTGCACATATATAAAGTATCAATCGTTTTAGTCAGGCAGTTTAAAGTCTGAAACTGATTGACGTAATGAATCCGCCATACTTGCCAATTCAGAAACCGAACGGGCTGTATCAAATGTTGCACCAGTGGTTTGTGAGGTAATTTCTTGTACGACATTCATCGTATTTGCAATATGACCTGCTGAAGCAGACTGCAATTTCGCTGACTCAGAAATACTTTCAATCAAACCAGCCAAGTTACTTGATACTGTTTGAATCTCACCCAAGGCAACACCCGCATCTTTTGCAAGGTTCGCACCACGCACAACTTCCGAGGTGGTTTGTTCCATTGAAATTACGGCTTCATTGGTATCGGTCTGAATGGTTTTAACCAGTGTTTCAATCTGCTTGGTTGCAGATGCTGAACGTTCAGCAAGACGCTGTACCTCGTCCGCAACCACGGCGAAACCACGACCCGCTTCACCTGCCATAGATGCCTGAATTGCTGCGTTTAATGCCAAGATGTTGGTTTGGTCGGCAATATCATTAATCAGCGATACGATGTTACCAATCTCTTGAGAAGACTCACCCAAACGTTTAATACGCTTAGAAGTTTCTTGAATCTGCTCACGAATCGTATCCATCCCCTCGATTGAACGGTTTACCACATCTGCACCATTTGATGCAATTTGTACAGAACGCTGTGCTACCTCTGCTGATTCAGCAGCATTTGCAGATACGTGGTCAATCGACTGTGCAATTTCATTAATCGCTGTTGATGCCCCTGCAATCTCTTGCGCCTGATGCTCAGAAGCTTCAGCCAACTGGTTAGTAATCTGTTGCGTATTCTGCGTATATTGTGCAACTTCTTGAGAAGTGTCATTAATTCGAGATACCAGGTCACGTAATTGGTCAATCGCAAAGTTAATCGAGTCGGCAATTGCACCAGTAAAGTCTTCCGATACCGTAGCATACGAACTTAAATCACCATCTGCCAAATCGGCAATTTCATCAAGTAAACGTAAAATCGCATTCTGGTTACGGTCATACTCATCTTGTAAACGTGTTACACGAACTTTATCTGACTCACTACGTAAACCGAGTAGTTTAAATACAGCAAATAAGAATGCGCCAAGTGCAAGGAGTAAAATCAATGCAGGTAAAATCGTACCCACACCAGTATTTACCGAAAGTCGATCCAAACCTTTTAATAAATTATCCGATTGCGCAAAGATGTCTGACGATGCCTGACGTACTTTAAAAATCTGATCAGAGTTCTTTAGTACAGAAGTTGATGCCAATTGCACAATTTCATTGTAATCCGCTTTAATACTTTCTAAAGACTCACGTAGTTCAGGTTTATCAATACGTATTACACCTAAATCGGCACTACCATTGAGTTGCGCATTTAAATACGTACCAAATGTTTCGGTATCCGCATTAAAGTCATCTGCTGAAACACGGGTATTCTCTGAACCACTTAATACTGAACCAATAGAACGTAAAATACGTTCCGCAAGGAATACTTGGTTTTTTGCGATAACAACCTGAGTACTTGACATATTGTCACGTGCCATTTGGTCAACCATTGCATTATATTCAGCCTGCATGCCAGGGATCACATCCGCAACAGCGATATTGGTATCATATAATTGGTTAATGATCTTTTGATGTGTCGCAATCATGTCGATATCAGCAGAAACTTGTTTCCATGTTTTTTCAACGTCTTCCACTTGTTTTGAAGATGCATGAATATCTTTGACAACTTCTAAGTTTTCTTTAAATTTCTTTTGTGATGCAACTAAAGCCTCTATTGATTTTGTCGAACCTGATCCAGTGGCTTCAGCTGCTTGACGAGATAAGGTCTGTGATAAAAGTTTTAATTCACCCAAGCTACGAGTTAAGTCGTTATTTCGAGGAACTGTATAGAATAGAACCAAAAGCAAAATAATCGCAACGATGATGCTGGCAATTGCCATTTGAATAAATGGCTTTGATTTGTCGCTTTCCCCAAACAACTTAGCAAATTCATCAATTTTTGATTTGGTTTTGGTTAATACGCCTGAACTACTTTTTTGAGCAGTATCCCCTGTATTTTTCTTCTTTAGTTTAAAGCCCATTCAGCTTCTCCCGATTCGCTTAACTCTCATTAGGCGTCAAAGCTAGTTTATAAATTTTTCTGATGCATTCATGTATTGAGGATCATTTAACAAACGACTAAACAAGAATATATTCCAAGCCTGATTATGCTGCTGAAAATATCCCTGACAATAGGTTTGAAGGTTTTCTTCTAATTGATTGTTTTTAGAAAAAAAACCTTTTTTATTAAAATGTTGAATCCCCAAAACCTGATCTACGATCAGACCAACATAGTGGTCATTATGACTAATACATAAGACTTTTTGAGTAGGTAGAAATTGGCTTCTTTGCCCCGTTAAATAAAAAGCCAAATCAGAAACTGACAATAACCGTCCGCGAATATTCGCTAAACCTCTCACCCATCCCTGAACATTGGGAACGGGTGTGTATTTTGGCGGATAAATAACTTCTGAAACCTCACCCAAAGGCGCAACAAAATATTGCCCCATCATTTCAAATGCAATGCCTGACCATCGGTTTACTTCATTTTCATTGTCAGCGTAATTTTTATTTCCTCGCTTAGACAATCGAAGTAATTCGATAAATCCATTTGCTGCCATACATTATCCTGCTTGTAGATGTTGCTTAATCGTACTGATCAGCTGATTCTCATCAATCGGTTTGGTTAAGTAGTCACAAGCCCCTTGACGTTTTCCCCAAACGCGGTCGGTTTCTTGATCTTTAGTACTTACAATCACAATTGGAATATGCTTGGTGGCTGCACCACGTGCGATCTGACGAGTCGCTTGGAAACCATTTACACCAGGCATAACAACATCCATTAACACAAGATCCGGCAATTCAGCTTGCGCCAGTGTAATACCATCTGCACCATTGGTTGCTTCAATCACTTCAAATCCATGCTTAGCTAGAATTTCTTTAAATCTAAACATTTCTGTTGGTGAATCATCAACTATTAAAATTTTTGTCATTATTTCCCCCAAATTAACCGTTCATTTAAGCAGTCACATGATTGCGAATAGCATTTAATAGTTCATCTTTACTAAATGGTTTTGTTAAATATTCATCTGAACCGACAACACGACCTTTTGCTTGATCAAATAAGCCATCTTTACTGGATAACATGATGACTGGAATATTTTGATAATTTTGGGAGTTTTTAATCAAAGCGCAGGTTTGATAGCCATCCAGACGAGGCATCATGATATCGACAAAAACAATATCTGGATTTGCTTCAGCAATTTTAGATAAGGCTTCAAAACCGTCTACAGCAGTGACAACTTCACAACCTTCTCTTTGTAATAATGTTTCAGCAGTACGACGAATGGTTTTAGAATCATCGATCACCATGACTTTTAGATTTTGAAATTTATCGTCCATTTAATGCCCCTTTCCGTAAGCTTGGAATGAATTGTGCTGTACAGATTTATTTTTACAATTAATCATGTTTTTTTAACATATATTAACTCACTTTATCAATGAACATTTCTTGTCGGAAATCTCACTTCAAACAGTAAAACACAGTAAAGCTCACATAAAAAAAAATATTCTGCTTTTTTTTAGAAGTTAATTGTTTATTAAAATTTTGTAACCACATAAAATGACCAAAGATAGTTTCAAAATCATATAACTTACATTGATTTTTTGGGGATGGTAGACTTTAAATGGATAGAATAATCTATTACCAAAATATAGCGTCAAAAACAAAAAAAATATGCAATACCGCCCTTTCAGTCAGCTTACTCATCTGTACTTTATCGGTCTATGCTGATACGCCTCAAGCTAAAGCGGTATGGTATCGATATTATGATAAAAATGGGGTGGCCAATATCAGCACCTCGGTCACACCAGCACACATAAAAAATGGTTATGAAGCACTTGATCGCAACATGCAAGTGATCAAACGTAATCATGCTTATAATGTCGAAAAAGATTTACAGCAATCGACGTCACGCGCATCTGAAATGCGTAAATTAGAACAAGATGCGCGCTTAAAGCGTGCCTATGGCAACTCATCTGTCGCTGTCAACAAAAGAAATGAACTTCTAAGCAATATAAAACAACAAATAACACTACAAAACCAAACACTTAAACAACTTCAAAGTGATCGTATTATACTTAAAAGACAAGAAATGGAATACTACCGCAAAGGTAACTCTGTTCCTGTTACACTCAAAGATCGGATCAAATACAATTCTGAAAACATAGATAAAACAAAGAATTATATTGGAAGCCTACAAGACAACTACCGCAAGACACAAACCTACTATGATGATATTATTAACCGCCTTAAAAAACTTGAATAATCACCTTTTAATTCGGAATTCCTTGGCTCTATTATTGATAAGAACTTAACAAAACAATATAAATGATTTAAACAACCTTTCACGATATCGGCTAATTTCAAGTTAAAACCGAGCTCTGATCGCATCGCCAATATAAGAATAGAAAGTTTTCAATTTAAACAATCATTAAAAATGTTCAGCTTATTTTTTTATCGTATTTTTTTATCGTATAATCATTCCTTTAAATCTAAAAATTTTAGGACAGTTTCCATGCGCGCGAGTCGCTTTTTATTTGCAACGTTAAGAGAAACCCCAAACGATGCTGAAGTCATTTCACATCAGCTCATGTTACGTGCTGGGATGATCCGTAAATTGGCTTCAGGTTTATACACTTGGTTGCCGATGGGTGTACGTGTGCTCAATAAAGTTGAAGCGATTGTTCGTGAGGAAATGAATCGTGCAGGTTCTTTGGAAACATTAATGCCCGTGACGCAGCCAGCTTCACTATGGGAAGAATCTGGTCGTTATGTACAATACGGCCCAGAACTGTTGCGTTTTAAAGACCGCCATAGCAATGACTTTGTTCTTGGTCCGACACATGAAGAAGTCATTACGGATTTGGCTCGCAATGAATTAAAAAGTTATAAACAACTTCCAATGAATTTTTATCAAATTCAAACTAAGTTCCGTGATGAAATTCGTCCACGTTTCGGTGTGATGCGTTCGCGTGAATTTATTATGAAAGATGCTTATTCTTTTCATGTCGATCAAGCGTCATTACAAGAAACTTATGATGTTATGTACGATACGTATTGCCGAATTTTCACCCGCTTAGGTTTAAACTTCCGCCCTGTTCAAGCAGATACAGGATCGATTGGTGGTTCAGGTTCACATGAGTTTCACGTACTTGCATCAAGTGGTGAAGACGATATCGCTTTCTCAACCGAATCTGACTATGCGGCCAATGTTGAAATGGCTGAAGCAGTATTGACTGGTGAGCGTGCAGCACCTAGCCAAGATCTAAAAATTGTAGACACACCAAATCAAAAAACCATTGCTGATGTTTCTGCATTTTTAAATACAGATCCAGCGCAATCGGTAAAAGCCTTACTTGTACAAGGTATTGCTGATGAAAAGGGTCATGTTCCTGTAATCGCGTTATTCCTGCGTGGCGACCATGAGCTCAATGAAATTAAAGCTGAAAAGCATCCACTGATTGCCGCACCTTTAACATTTGCAACAGATGTTCAACTCAATGCTCTTGGTTTAACTGCAGGATTCTGCGGACCACAAGGACTGGTTGAGAAAGGCTTAACTGTGATTGTTGACCGTGCAGCCTCTGTGCTTTCAGATTTTGTTGCGGGAGCCAATGAAGTCGATAAACATGCCACTGGTATCAACTGGGACCGTGATGCAACATTTACAGAAGTTTTTGACTTACGTAATGTGGTTGAAGGTGACCCATCTCCAGATGGTCAAGGCAAGATTTTAATTAAACGTGGTATTGAAGTCGGTCATATTTTCCAATTGGGTACCAAATACTCAGAAGCACTCGGCTGTAAAGTTTTGGGTGATGACGGCAAACCATTAGTGGTGACAATGGGCTGTTATGGAATTGGCGTAACCCGTGTAGTTGCTTCCGCGATCGAACAAAACTTTGATGAGAAAGGTATTATTTGGCCATCTGCAATTGCCCCTTTCGAAGTTGCAATTGTACCAATGAATGCGCAAAAATCTCCACGTACGCTTGAAGCAGCTGAAGCACTTTATGCTGAATTACAAGCCGCAGGTTATGATGTATTACTGGATGATCGTAATGAGCGTCCTGGTGTTAAATTCTCTGACTTGGAATTAACAGGTATTCCTCACCGTATTGTCATTGGTGAAAAAGGCTTAGATGCTGGAACTTTTGAATACAAAGGTCGTAGAGATGCCGAATCTGTAAATTTAAGCAAAGATGAGTTATTGGCTAAATTAGTGAAGTAATTTTTCAATCGCATTAAAAAAGCCCTGAAATAAACTAAACCCTATAAGTCACACAACTTATAGGGTTTTTTATGCTTTGATATTTTATAGACCAGCATTACAGACCATTAATTTTGACTTTTAAATCTGTAACTGATGTTCCGATTGCCCCAAAGTTCCCCATCGAGCCATTTTGCAGACCATTAAAAGTCCCTGCCGCACTTGCCCCACTCGTTCCCATAATCATCTGATTGATACCCAGATCAAACTTACTCGATTCACCCGTATTACCAAAGACAAAACCTGTTGGTTCAACGCCAGCATAGAAACCGTTTAATGAAAAACCATTGACCTTATCTGTTCCAGTTAATTGGAAGTTAAAATTTGCACCAATATCGCTATCATCAGATAAAAGTGCAATAGCACAGCCTGATCCCGTACCACAAATCGATTGAATTGCCCCACCAAAAGCAATCATACGCCCTTGAGGTGCATTACCTAACTGTAAATTAATGGTGGGTTTGGCAGCAGCAAAGTTGATATCAAAACCATCATTCAGTTTTAAAAATTTAATGACATCGGATTTTTCACTGGTACCTGTAAAAATAGATTGATATCCAGCAGGCCCTGAAGATGAACTCGCTCCAGCCAAGTAAAGCGCAAATGGTGAAACTTTAATCCCGGTAATATTACTTGCAAAGCTCATTCCGATATTGGCAAAAGGTTTACCACTTGCTCCACCTGTAGCGCCCCCATCGGTATCCATGACTATGTTCATCGTTGGGGTATTTGAAGCGCCTAGAAAAGTGATATCAACAGTTTGGTCAGCAACCGTACCAGCACTTTTACCAGCAAGAACCAGCGATGCTTTATTTGCATCATTCACAGTTGAGCCTAACCCGTCACGATCAATAATTGAAATTTGATTGAGTTGAACTTTACTCAAATTTATACCAACATTTATCCCATCTTGCCCCGTTGTTTGGGAAAGACTTTGATCATCCATAGGTTCCATTGCCAGCGCAATTGGACTCAGTATCAATAATGATATACATCCTAGGTTTCTATTTTTTTTCATTATCCTAATCCTTAGGAAAATTTATATACTGCCTACCACATCACAGTCTAATCAGAAATTCTGTACGATAAAAGCACTAGCCGACCAATAACGCATTAATTCCGAGGAACAATGTTAAATTCACTGGTCAACCGACCTCCTGTCAACGCAATTTCACCTAAGCGTGCACCCGAAACTAAAGCGCCATTCATAGATGGAGGATAGAAGTTTAAATCTCTCGCTCTAAATACACCGCCGACGGACTGTGTTGGATTAAATTGTAAACTTGCATTAAATCCAACCTGACCAGTCCCACTCGTTGAGTTTTTACTGAGCACAATAGCATTGTTAAAGCGAATATCACCCGTCAAGTTATCTAAACCAAGTATAGAACCATTGACAGGATCACTAATCTGGATGGTGTTATTTGTAGCTGCTAATTTTAAATCACCGACCACAGTTAAACGATTGCCTGTACCATCCGCTTTCATTTCACTATTTGGAATAAGTGACAAATCCATATCACCACCAAAGCGAAGTTTTAGACCAAACAACACATCATCACTTTTGGCGAAATTATTGGAATCAGATGCTCCCTTATTGCCACAAGCGACGCTTGCTGTTGCAATACCACCTGCACATGATGCATAGGTTGTTCCAGGTAAATAACCTGCCGCAACTTCAGCCGCCATCACCACCAACATATTTTTTAAACTTAAATTTAAACTTCCGTTTTCCACCCCGATACTGCCATTGCCTTTCAGCAACATATCGATGTTTCTTAAACCTAAATAATAGTCTTTAGAGGTACCGGCAATCGGAACACCTGCATCATTTTTTACTTGACCACCATCAATCACCAAAATCGAGGTTGTTTTATTGCCAAGCTTAGTTGTACCATTTTTATCCACACCCTCTGTACTTAAACCTAAAGAAAAACCGAGTCTAGAGGTTTGCATACCAGCTGTATTCGAGACACTGCTTTTCGCACCATCTGCTGAATAATAATAGGCTTTATCAGCATAAACGGTTGTGCCATACATCGCTAAATTGGCATTTAAGTTATAAAAGGGTAAAGCCAGTCCCCACTGATTATTTAAACCACTCTCTGTAAATAAGTTACCAGCAGCAACACCAGCGGCAGTGGTAAATCTCCCTCGTCTAGAGATGGCTTGGAATTCCCCACCACGAATTGAAGCGACCACAGCATAAGGACGATTACCCGCTGATAGGGTCGTATAAATATCTTGTTTATAATCACTTAAATTGGTTAAAGCTTGGCCATTACCAAAACTTGAATTTTGGAAGGTTGTGTTTACAGGTATCGTAACTTGCTTAGAGTCGGTAAGGTTTAAAAAAACATTCCCTGTGTCAAAAGAAGCACGCGTTCCCTTTTGTAAACCGGTTAAATTACCAAACTCAAAACCGTAACTATTTAATCCAGCACCACCAATTTCCAAAGTGGTTGCATCGCCACCACCAGCAAGCATGGTGTCACCTTCTTTGGTGAAATCCGTCTTCATACGAAATGCGATACCAGAACCACCAACAATATCTTTTCCAGTGTCTGCACCACTCGAATTAACAGCAGAACCAATTAAACTACTGGCATTCTGTACACCACGAAATTGCAATGAACCATTCACCATACGCCCACTGGCACCCACGCGAATCAGCCCTTTAGCACCTGTTGGCGTATTATAGCTATCGACATCATAAAGCGATGTAGGATTGATCCCTTTATTATTCACCATAATTTCAAGATTTAAACCCGCATTGGTTGTGGAAGTCCCATTTCCATAACTGCCTGTGTTTATAAAACCCGCCTTTAATGAAGCGGGATCAACCACACGGGTTAAATCTACATAACCATAGTTCGTATCTGGTGCCTGATTTGCACCCGCGATATTAGTTCCAGAATTCGTTTGTAATTTAAAGCCTTCAGCTGCATCGATAAACGCAAAACCTTTTCCTTTAAAGTTAAAGTTAAAATTCTTTAAAATCAGTTGATTTAATTGATTTGTGGCACTGCTTTGGCCTAAATAGATGTTGGCATTTTGAAGCCCTAAAGTTAACTCAACTTGATCTGTTTTACTTAAAAGACCATTGCTTGTTTTTAATCCAATACTGGTATTTGAAGCCGTCTGTACCGCTAAATTACCCAATTTTGCACTACAACGCGCCCCACTTGGATCACTATCACAAACACGAAATGAATCGACGGTCATCAGCATAGGAGAGAGTGATAAATCTAAATTCACTCCAGTTTTGCCCGCAACAGTGCCCATATTAAGCTTGATATCTGCTTTTAATGGATCTGTAGAAGTATTGCTCTGTTGTATTTTAACCGTATCTGCTGTTGCAACGAGCGCTTGACTGGTTGCATCTGCTTCTGCGCGACCTGCCTGATCTGTCCAGTACAATGTTTTAATATTGGCTTCTTTTAAGCTAGCCTCTATATGTACGCCATCCTGACCATTTACGTTTCTTAAATCGCTATCATCTAAAGCTTGTAATGCATAAACAGGTGCATGTATAGCCAACAAACTCAAAGCCAATGTATTTAAAATAAATCTTTTTCCATATTGTTGTTTTTTAATGTTCATCCCTAAACCCTCAGATTTATTTTAGCAACGCTTATTCATTGTAGAATCACAACTAAACATCATCAGCTTGCCCTGCAGCACAAGATTACCGTTCATTTGTACCCCCATAAAGCCCGTTTCTCGACCGACATCATAATTGTTTGCGGTAGAGCCATTAGCGCCCGTTGTTTGAGGTTTTGCTACATATTTATTGGCTTTTAAATAACCATACTGGCCTTCCGTTGCACCCGATGAGTTTTCCGTAACTGTTCCATCTGGATTAGTTTTACTGGTGAAATCATCTTTTTCGATAGAAAGAGAGTTGAAGCCAAAATTACGAATTTGAATCGGTTGATTCGCATCAAAAGATAACTGAATTGCGGGTTTGATCATCTGCATAGCAGTGGTATTTTTATAGACCAAATCAACACCGTCCAAACCCAATTTCTGGATATTAATCGTCCCTTGTACACCTTTAAAGACCACCCAAAGTTTATTCCCTTCAGTACTACTGGCTAAACCATTTGCATCAACATAGCGATTATTGACAGACAATGCCAAATGACAAAATTGTAATTTCTCACAAATACCGCCAGTACCATTATCAAACTTATAGGCATTATTTGTGGTGTAATATGAATCACTTGCATTAATTTGGTTCAATACCAATTTTAAAGATAAATCGGCACCTGCTTGTCCTTCAACTTGCTGCATGTCTGAATCAGTTAAAGCCTCCATCGCTGCCAAATGAGAACTCACCAAACTGGTTAAAATAAGAAGTACTATTTTTTTCATTATATTTCTTCCTATCCTATAGGCCTTTGGTGGTTATTTTCATATGCTGAATCAGCATTCCATCAATCAAGGCAGATCCTAAGTTATTCTGTGCATTTGAACTGGTGGCATTGTTTAATTGATTAAATGAAACCCCTACAGCCCCTGCTGATTTATCTGCAAGTAAAGTCTTCCCTGCATCCATACTATAAACAGTCCCTATACTAATACTACTGTGTGTTGCCGAACTGCCTTGATAACCCGCTATTGAACTTGTGCCACAGTTATAAACATTACAAGTAGACCCAGTATATGAAGTATCCGCCCCTGTATAATCCGTATAGATCTTCTTATAAATTGATTCTTTATTTGGGATTCTAGCCAGTTCTATACTAAAGTTTGTGCCATCAGATCCGAGAATCAAAGGCTGATATAATGAACCAAGCACCAAATTGGTATTCAAATTATAAATATAAATACCTTCTTTATCTGAAAAAGTCGGTGCTGTTCCGCCATTAATTGCTGGAGTCGACAAGATGTCTTGCGCTGAAGGTGTGGTACAACCATTTAAGTTACCAACCCCACATTCTTGAGTGCTAATCCTAAAAACATGGCTCATCAAATTCGCTGGAGCAGTCCATGAGTTTGCTGTAGATGTTCCCAATAATTTTGAACCATCACCACTATTTAATCGTATAACACCAGCCAAACCTAAAGTATTGTTATAAAAAGCACTCATACCACCCGTATTTGTAGCACCACCGAGCGTTTGGAATAATTGAATTTTACTGCCATTTAATCCAAAACCGTTAAAGATACCTTGTAAGCGAATACGGTTTGCTCGCCCCGTCGCAGTGGTACTAAACCCCTCGCCTAGATTAAATTGATTTGGATCTTTGTCAGCCTTACTTTGATCGCGTACAAAACCATCTGCCCAAAATGCAAGTTTAAGGTTATATGCATCTTCCCCACCAACATCATTGACAAAAGCACTGGTCGTCACTGTTTTCTTATCAGCAGCAAATGAATATAAATTTTCATATAACGGCGCTTCAAAATTTAAATACGTTACAGAACCCGCACCTGCACCAAAGTCAGGTACATTGAGGTCTGTTTTTACATTGAATATCCAAGGGTTGGTTGCAGTTCCCCAGCTTTTAATCGCAGCATTCGCTACGCCATTGGTTGATCCCGCATCCAATCTAAGGTTGGCATTATTGCTGGCATTTTTAGACAACGCTAAACCATATAGATATAAATCAGCTTTCCCGACTGAATGATCACTGGCATTCACAACACCATCTTTATTGGTATCTTGAACGATTGATGACAAAGGTCCCACAGGAACATAATAGATATAGCCTGTGTCTAAACTACGATTTGTAAGCACAGTATCTTGAGTTTGGTTAACTCCAGCGCCCTGAAAAACCATATAAGTGTCTCTAGGCAATAAAGCAATACCTTCGCCTGTGGTATCACTTAACTTTTCATCAGACATTTCTTCAAGTGCGAAGCAAGATTGGCTTAAGCATAAACCAATCAAACTCACCAAAACGGTTTTATGAAATTTTACCGTATAATTGAGTGTAGTCATCCACGACCTTCCTGTGTTATACGATGCTCCGCACCATATTTTATTTTATTTCTTAAATTCCCGACTTCAAACTGCACAAAAATACATATCCTTGTTTATACAGTTTTGTTATGTCTATCACACTTCATACTATGTAATTTTTTTAATTATGACAAAGTTTTTTTGGTTAAAATCTATCATTTCCGACAAATGAATCTTTTTAAGCAATAAACTCGCCATAAGGTTTAGCATAATTACTGCCAAAACATAATAAGTATTTGATTAACAGAACTTTAATGAGCCATAGCAGTTTGGAGTAAAATCCTGTTTAGCTAGTTGCAAGTTCGTTAATGTCATACTCGGTCTAGTCGCATCTTTCAAATCCACTTCTTTTAGAGGGATTGCACTCCCAAAAAGACAATTTTCCAAGGCTAAACTACCACACTGTACTGGTTTATCATTTAAATAAGTACTCACCTGATTCATCACTTCATTTAATGTGGCTTTAGGAATATCGACCCGATCAGTTGGATCAATCTTGCCAATATCAATCGGATTGGAAAATTCTAACCACCAACCTTTTTGTGCAACTGATTTATTTCCAGTCCATTGAATATCTTGTCCTTGCAATGACAATGATGCGGGTGTTCCATTTAAACTGGCTTTATGAAAATAACCCAAATCTTCATTAATAGTCACATCCACATTCAAGTTTTGAATTGTGCCACTGGTTTCTTTATCCAAGTTAATAACACCAAGTGCTCTTGCAATAATATTACCACTTAAATCAATATCTCGTACCAATGCACTGGCTTTTAAAGTCGCACTATTGATACGTTTTCCTGTAATCTCTTGTTCCAGTAAAGACAAATCACCTTTTAAAATATTACTGCCCGTTGCCTTATCTCGTAAATTTAAATTATATGCGGTTGTCGTAAAACCAATAGGGATAAAAAAAAGAGCACAACATGCTTGGCCATTAATTGCATTATAACCATCTGACTGTATCAACTGTCTTCTGGCAGTTTCTCCCGAGACTAAACTTGAACCAAAACCATTGACCAAAGCAGTCCCCGTAGTTGCGGCGACTTTCATATACCCACTTAAGGAATTAATTCCATTTTTTGTACCGCTATTTTCTGTACCAAACGTCAGCAAACCCACTGCTTTTTCTGAACTTAAATTTATTCCCACGACTTGTCGTGTAGAAGCGCTTCCTGGATTTTTAATGGCAAATTGAATAAAAGGGTTGGTTAAAACAGCACTTGACCCTACACGGGCAGCTCGGTCAGAAGTACTATCTGTATTTGATGTTGCAGAATTTCCTAAGCCACTTAGACCTAAATTATCAATATCAATGTCGCAGTTCCCTGCTCCATTTACACCACCACAACCCAACTGTAATTTTTTAATATTGGCATTTAATTCAAGTTCAGCTTCTAAACCTAATTTATAAAATCCAATACTTTTATCTCCACCTGATCGTTTTGCTTCCATATTTGCTGAATCGGTGGGTGCAACATAAGTCAAACTCATTAAAGCCTGACCTGTCGTTTCAGAGAGTTGCTCATCAGACATACTTTTTAAAGTTGTAGACTGTGCATATACAGCAGATATTGCAACAACACTGAATGAAAAAAGTGTTGCACACAAAGCCTTTATTTTAAGCATGAACATCTCCTTATCCTTAGATTATGTTCAAAATTGTGAAACTCTATTGTTCCAATAATCAAACCTAATCTTAGATAAACTTCATAAAATTTAGGCTCTTACTGTTATGAAAATGTATTTTAGTTTTCAATAGAGAAATATAATGTGATTAATCTATCATAATGCTTTTAAATATAGGTTAAATTTCCGACAAAATGACTGTAATTTTTGTTAATAAACCAAAATACCAAATAGCATAAAAACACATGAAAAAACATCTATAGAAATTTTCAAGAATAAAAAACGATTTAAATTCAAATATAAATAAAAAATCAAAGATAGATATAAAATAGTTCAAACATTTTAATTAAAATGAATCTATTTAAAGCAAGTATTTAATATTTAAATTTTTTGAACCTTTTTATCGGATATTTTCAAATCTATTCCATTTTAACTTTATAGTAAAATCTCAAAATAAAAAGGAATACACCATGAAAAGAATGATATTCGGTTTAATGATAAATTCAATCTGTATAAGCAGTTGGGCTGCATGTAGTTATGATTTTGATGCAACTCAAACACAAATTCAGTTCACCTATCCAGTTGGAACGACAGACATCTGTGGCAATACAATTTAAACTATAAAAAACCCATTGAATGATCTACCCCCTATAAGTTGGACGGATTAATTAAGGGGTTTTCAAGGACTGAGTCCTGTACTGCACAGGGCTTAGTCCTTTTATTTTGAAGTCACTATAAACCAATAAAAAATTAACAGAATTTTAATGAACCATAACAATTACGATAAGGCTGTTCTAATAAAGTAATATTTCCATCTTTCGCATTTGAACTTGAAGCAATATTACTCACAAGATTACTTACTTTATCTGAAATATTAAGCGTAAAAGCATCTTGAAGATACATACTCCAACCTTTACTCACTGCTGCTGCATAATCAGGATATTGTAAATTTTGTGCAGATAGAGCAATACCAAAGGTATTTGAATTCACATCTATTTGATGCACGTTACTTAAATTATAAGGCATTTGATAAGTGCTCAATCCCGAAACAGAAGTGCCTAATCCTGTTGCTAACTGTTGTTTAATATAATCGGAAATACCACCTCTTAACACTGGTAATAAAGCATTACCAATATTTGCACCAAAAGATCCAGAACAAATACCAATAATCCTTACACAAGAGTTACTGGTATTTAACTCCAATGCTGAAGTGGTTGAAGTACCATTTATAATATCATCTACAACTGAACTTAAGTCCAAACCTATTATTTTTGCTTGACTAACACGGTTCCCAACGACAGAAACAGCTAAACCATTTCTACTTACAGTTGAATAATTTGCGGTAATTTCACTATATTTTACTGAAGCTAAACCTAGGTTTAAAATTGTAGCATCATCCAATCCTAGAAAAGCACTAGGTGTTGATATCGCTCTTGAATTCCAGGTTGTTGAGGTTACAGGAGAAACATTTGTTTCACCTAACATTGTTAAATTTGCCTTTCCTGTAAAATATCCACTAAAACTATTTAAATTACCGATAGATAATGGGCCTTCTGCTTTTTCTGCTCCTATACGTATACCAACAACTTCTCGAGTAGAGGCACTATTAGGATTTTTAATTGCAAATTGAAAATAAGGATTTGTTAAGACAAAATCCTTCATATTCTTTTGATTACTAATGGCATTATTACTATCAATGCCAGTAGGTTGATTCGGGTTTGTTGTTGCAGATGTAATACAATAGCCTGCTGCCCCTGTAATACAACCAAAAGAAACACTATCTAAATCTAAATCACAAGCACCACTTCCATTGGTACCACCACAACCTAATTGAAGTTTTTTGATATTTGCATTTAATTCGACAGTCGCTTCTAAACCTAGTTTATAAAACCCAACAGTACTATCCCCACCTGTGCGGCGAGCCTCTAAATTCGCAGTATCTGTTGGTGCAATATAAGTCAAACTCATGAGTGCTTGACCTGTCGTTTCTGACAATTGTTCGTCAGTCAATGCCTGTAAAGTCGCAGCATGAGTCGTACTCATTGCTAAAACACTCAATATTAGTAATACAACACTTAAATATTTTCTTTCGAACATTGTACGCTTCCATCCTTAGCAAAGCTTGACCTTATTTTTATACCAAGGCTAAATTATCCTTCGAATCTTGAAAAAATAAAATGATATAAATAACATTTATATTTAGCATCTTTTTATATCATAGATTAAAATTTATACCGAGATTTTTTTACACTTTCCGATAAAAAACAATAATTTTAAATACATTTAAATCTCATTTGGTTATGTTTAATTATGATTTAATTTAAAAATTTTTATTGAAAAATAATATATTAAACATATTTATCATGTTGATATATACATAAAAAAAGCAAGTGATTTACACTTGCTTCTTTCAGCTCATTTTTAATTTAAGCTTTAGGTAAGGTTACCCCAACCTGACCTTGGTATTTACCACCACGATCTTTATAAGAGGTTTCACAAACTTCATCAGATTCAAAAAACAGCATTTGAGCAACACCTTCACCGGCATAAATACGCGCAGGTAAATTCGTCGTATTTGAAAACTCTAATGTCACATGACCTTCCCATTCAGGTTCAAGTGGCGTTACATTTACAATGATACCGCAACGTGCATAAGTCGATTTACCTAGGCAGATCGTCAAAACATTACGTGGAATACGGAAATATTCAACAGTGCGTGCTAACGCAAATGAGTTTGGAGGGATGATACAAACATCAGATTCAATGTCGATAAAACTACGCTCATCGAAATTTTTAGGGTCGACAATGGCAGAGTGAACATTGGTAAAGACTTTAAACTCACGTGCACAACGTACGTCATAACCATAGCTAGATACGCCATAAGAAATTAGCTTTTCACCATGTTCATCATAACGCACTTGGTTTTCTGCATACGGTTCAATCATACCGTGCTTTTCGCTCATTTCACGAATCCAACGATCAGACTTAATTGCCATTTATCTCTATCCCAAAACTGTGCTATTTACTGCGCTGTACTTTAACTGAAATTGCTTTTGAAAGGAATGTTTATGACGAAATAGAGCAACCCAAGTCTGTAAGTAAACGTACAAACTTAAGTTTAACTATAATCGATTGTTAAAGGCTTAAAAGTGCTGAGTAGCTCAGTGGTACAGTAAAACTCACTAAAACTAAAGACGCAGTTCTTTGCATATTACGCTGATTGAGCCAAGTCACTTTATTACTGCAAATCACAGAACCAATAAATGTCCAAAAAAATGCAATCGGTACGATTAATAATAAAAACACCAACATATGTGAAGTATAAGCAGACGCATTTTGCCATACATGTGTTGGAAAAATTGCAGAAGCAAAGAGAAGTGCTTTCGGGTTTAAAAGGGTTGCAAAAAATAACTCACGCGCCCGAATTGTCGCATGATTAAAGTTTTCATCTCGATTTGCTGTACGCCATAATTTTAAAGCCAGGAATAAAATATAACCTGCGCTAAATAATTTAAGAATAACGGGTACACTTGGAAACTGTTTAGACACAGATCCAATAATTAATCCCCAAATGGTAATGGAGATAAGATAGCCAAGCGCTTCCGCTGGAATTAATGCAAGAGATTTTCGAATTCCAACTTGAATTCCAGAAGATGCTAAAAGCGTATTGGTTGGTCCTGGTGTTAAAAGAATCGTCACCACCAAGCCAATAAAAAACCATGAAATCATTAAATGACCTCATCAATGGATTGATCGCAGATTAAATCTTTTAAATTGAATTGGCAAAAAATTAATTGTAAGAGAACTTATTGAAGAACATTACCCTAAATAAAAATATATTTTATTTTCAATGCTTTGAAAACTTAAAATCAGATAAGAACTGCAAAGTCACTGATCGAAGAAATGCTGTTTTTATGTCCAAAATCAAACTTTAAAATCAATAATAATACCTTTTAAATCAGTAAGTTTATTCCCAAATAGCACACTGATTAGCGGTAAAATACCAAGTAGTTCCGTTAAAGGCCATCTTTGGTACGAATCAAGGGCTTTTTAAGTAAATTTTCAGTTTTATTGACTATTCTTTATCCATATTTCTCTCTTACTCATTAGGTTTTTTGTCAGAAAGGTTGTCGTTTTTATCTACATTGATGCACAATAGTTACCTTTCTTGCATTTTCTACTTTTATGGCAAAGCATTTTTTTCAGTCTTGGCTCCCTAGTCCAGAGCGAGTCAACAATTTGAAATTCATGAAGATTTTTGGCGATAAAGCCTTAAGTCCTCAGCTTTGGTATGTCAATCGAAAATCAATTTCTAAGGCAATGTTTATTGGTACCTTTTGGGGCATCTTGCCTATTCCATTCCACACCTTATTAATTATTTTTTCAGTATTATTCTTTGAAGCTAATTTACCGATTGGTTTAATTTTAGCTTGGATCATGAATCCCTTAACCATTGTGCCAATTTTGATTTTTGCCTTTTGGATTGGTTCCAAAATTTATCATGTGCATATGATCAATAAGGAAATGTTACTCGGTGTTTTCCATCAAATCATTCATTGGATCAAAAACTTTGGGCATGGGCATATTGATTTTAGCCTAGCCAAAATTCTTGCGACAGGTTTATTTATTGAAGCATTTGTATTTGCATCGCTACTCTTTATTGCAACACGTATTTACTGGCGTTGGAGCGTGATTAAAAAGTGGAATAACCGTAAAAAACAGCCCAAAACTCTCTAAGCAAACTCCAATTTATTTTGATAAAAAATTACTTTAAAGCGGCTTGTTTAGCTTTCATATATTCAACAACCACATCTAAAACATAATGCTGGCATGCTTCTCCAGTACCTGGGTCATATGCGCCCCCATTGGTAATATTGTTCGATAAAATACGAACACCAAGGAATGGTACTTTATATTGGCTGGCAATTTGTGCCACAGATGCCGCCTCCATTTCCTCTACAGAAGTGCCATAGTTTTTATGGAAAAATGCAATTCGGTCCAACTCATTGTTCCAAACATCTGCTGAACCAATAGTACCTTCAACCACACGGCCCTTGCTATAATTGGTTTTTGCACGCTGCGCTGCCAATAACAGATCTTTATCTGCTTCAAATTTACGAATCGCAATCGGTTCAGGATCAGACTCATCCGTAGGCAGCACATCAAAAGCTTCTGTCCATTCAAGAGAATTTGAACCCTCTCCAACTGCTTTTTTAGGTGTTCTAAACGCACCAATATTGGTGGTGTAACGACCTAAAACAATATCATAGACATTAAGATTTGGATCATGTCCACCTGATGTTCCTTGGTTAATAATCGCAATGGGTTTATAACGTTCAATCGCAATTGCTGTTGCGGCAGCAGAGTTGCTCATTCCCATTCTTGTTTTAGAGATAATCACCGGATAACCTTGATAGGTTCCTTCCCAAAACGTCCAACCACCGAACGTTTCGACTGTAGAATTGCTTAGTTTTGAGGCCATTTGCTCAGATTCTACAGGTAATGCACCTTGAATAATGATGGGTTGCAATGATTTCTGTGTCGTTGAATTAGAATTGGTTTTATCTGAATCACTATCATTACATGCAGCCAAGAACACCGAACTACAGATTCCTAAAGCACATAAGATTTTTTTTAATAGCATGGTCTACTCAATGGTTTAAATTAGAAATTATACCTAAGCAATGAATATACCAGTTGATCAATTTTCTATATTTTTATACAGATAGTTAAGAGAAGGCGATTTAAATTTTATTTTTGAATTAAGAATAACTTTAATTAACTTAACATCGTTTGTACCATACCCTTCATATTTAGCATTAATTATTTGATTTTTGAGGATACTGAAAATGGGCAGTGCATATAAAATCTTATTATCGAGTAAGTTTAAATATTTCATTGATTCATTCTCAACCATCCTCTCCTTAATTCAATGGTTAAAATAAAGAGAGGACGCTTGAGAGATCAATTCTTAGAAAATTCTATGCGGATCTTTTTCGGCTTTAGGTAAAGCTTGTGCAATTTTTTCAGCAATAGCCATATAGTTTTCTGCAGCAACATCTCCTGCTATCACAGAAGGTTTACCAGCATCAGCATTTTCACGAATTTGAACATTTAGAGGCAATCGTCCCAACAACGGAATATTATATTGCTCAGACAATTGATCGCCGCCACCTGTACCAAAAATTTGTTCTTCATGACCACAGTTTGAACAGATATGTGTCGACATATTTTCCACAACACCCATAACTGGAATATGTACTTTATTAAACAGTTCAATTCCTTTCACAGCATCCATCAGGGCTACATTCTGAGGTGTTGTCACAATCACAGCCCCTGTTACAGGAATACGCTGGGCAAGGGTTAATTGAATATCACCAGTACCAGGTGGCATATCGATGACTAGAACATCTAAATCAGGCCATAGCGCTTGATTAAACAGTTGCATCAATGCACCTGTGGCTTTTGCACCACGCCAAGCAACTGGTGTATTTTCTTTTCCAATCAAATGACCGATTGAAAGTACCGCCATACCATAAGCTTCTAATGGTACAAAATTTTCACCTTCTATTTTAGGTGTTTGCCCTGCATTCCCCAGCATTGTTGGAATACTTGGACCATAGATATCAGCATCCAAAACCCCGACTTTTAAGCCTAGTTTGTGCAAAGCCAATGCGATATTTACTGTGGTAGTTGATTTACCCACACCACCTTTACCCGATGATATAAGGATCACATTTTGAATTCGAGGGTGCTTCGGAATATCACGTTGTTGTGGTGCTGCTTTTTGAATCGGCGGATTATTAGGATCTTCTTGTGTATTTGCCATTTTAGCAGAAGCATCGACAACTGGAGGAAGATTAGGATGTTGCTCTTTGGGCTTTGAAGCGCAACTATGCCCTGCTTTTCCATGTTGGTCACTGCCACAACTTGAATCATGTTGAATTTTTTGTTGGATCACATGCAGATTCAATTCTTGAATACCGCACTTCTCCAATGCATCTGCGAGATCATCATGAATTTTTTGTAAATGATCTGCCTCTTCTGGATAAGTATTAATTGTCAGTTGTAATACTCGGCCTACAACATTCACTTGAGTAATACGATCTTTTAAAACATTTGAATTTGGCAAAATATAGTTTTGCAAAACAGATTGGACTTCTTCCTCTTTCACCTCCTGCGCAGGAGAAAAAACTGATTTAAGCGAAGAAAGCCACGACATAGATTTGCTCCAAATTTGCAAATACAATAAATACTGAGAACAGATAGTTTAACTGTAAATTGACCTGAGGTTAAGCAAACTTCTATTCAGCTTTTTGAATGTTGTTATTAATCCTACTGATTTAGTTGGTTTAGCATCCAAAATAATCCATTCAATCATTTTATCTCATTGTTCAGAATGAACTTTTAGTTTTTGCGATTTAGTTTGCTATGACAAACGCTGTCTTAATAATTCCCATACAAATACTGGATAAAAAATAGCTATAGTCACATTGGGTCATAACAACTTTGTGTAATTTTTGACAATAATAAGGTAGGTCTATGAAGTCTCTATTATTTTTAGTTTTTTCTTTAATCATTTCGAGTTCAGCTTTTGCTGGAACATCTACAACTACGGTGCGGACATCTTCAGGACAACTGGTTTCTGTAAGTGATAGTTTGACGGAAATGTCGACACGGATTGGCCAATCTCCAATTTCAATGAACACTTATGAACGTAAAGAAGGTAAAACGACGGTTACCGTATCCAACTATATCTATGAGATTGAGAATGTAACTTATACTTTTACGGTGGTGAATAATCAGATTCGTGAAATTGAGTGGATTCGTAAAGAACCTTAAGTAAAAAGTATCACTGAACAGCATGGCGCTGTTCAGTGATTGTTCAAATTACTTTTCATCATCTTTTTTGTGCTTCAAATCATTTACAGCTTGCTCACCTTTAAGCAGTGTTTCTTTTGCTTTATGTTTGAGGTCATCTGCAACTTTTTCAGCACCTAATTTTGCTTCTTTGGCTTTTAACTTCACATCATCAATTACTTCAGAAGCTTTGTTTTTTAAATCGTCTAAATTTGTCATGATTTTCTTCCTATTTAATTAAGTCTCACCCTAGTTATAACAACTGAAACTCCATAAAATGTAAAAAGATGCATTTCTTTAACAATTCATACACAGTTTGTAGCGATGTGTTTTTTTGTTTCAAAATGAATAAAATAGCCTATTCTGATTGATTAAAAATCATTGAATTAAAACAAACACTGAGTCTTATCGAATGCAACACTTAATGAAAGAAAAAATTATCCGAGTCTGTAATGATAAAATTGCTAAAAAGGGAGATGATGTTGGTTTATCTTTTTATGCATTCTTTGCCAATAAAAATGATGACCCAGAAACCTTAATGCAAGTGGCAGAATGGTGGATTAAAACCCATCAGCTTGATCATTTTGAAAAGGCAATCAAGATTAAGAAAATGATTGAAGATGAATGCTAAATATTCATTTTTTAAACAATTCATCATAATGCTGCATATGGGTAAAAATTCCGTCTTGTCTTCTATGTTGATCAATTTTCGGGACTAAATCCTGAAAATGGGAGGATTGAACATGGGCATCTAAAGCAGCTCGATCCACCCATTCCTCAATAAATACAAAATGCCCTGTATTGCGTAAATCATGATATAAATCATAGGCTATACAGCCCGCTTCTCGTTTAGTTTGCTCAACTAATTGTTGATATAAAGGTAAAACTAAATCAATTTTATCCACTTGGATAAAGTCTTCAGCAATCAGTTTAAGCATAGGTAATTTCTTATTGATATCGAAGTTCGAACATAACATGAAACGCAAATTTAAACCCAATGATGTACTTGTTTTCTAAACATATTCTGCGTATTAAATTTTCTGTATAAAATGAGATAAATTGCATTTCCGAGAATTAGACCGATACAAAACGGGAACAATAACAGTAAATAAACGAAGATTAAATAACTCAATGCCTCGATAAAGCTAGATAGAGCACCATCTAAACATAAAACTAAGAATAAAAAACTTAGCATCATGATAAAGATCAAAGTTATAGATTTTATAATCTGTGTTGTTTCGATGATTTTTTGAGGTACTTTAAATACTTTAAAAATAACAGTGTAACTAAAAAACCCGACCAGCAGTAAAAATGGAGTTAAATACAATACGACTTCCATGCCTCGGCTTGAAGTTCGTTCAGAAGCTGAAATAAATAAATCACCCTGATAAAAATATAGAAAAAGACAAAATGGCACAACTAAACTGAGAACAGCCGCTAAACTTGCAAATGCTGAAGCAACAAATACATACCAAGACCGCATGATTTTCTCCTTCTTCGATCTTGGTGTTAGTTTCTAAAATTAAAATGTAGCGTGTTTGATTAGGATGTGAAATTTAGGTGAAGAATCATCACGATTCGAACTTTATGATCGGACATTTCCCATAAAACTGACTGCCGCAAATAGCCAAATAAACAATACGAAACTGCGACCCTGATTAAAATGATTTAAATCCGTACCATGTAGAATGTTATGCCGTGTCATACTCACCGTTGAACTACTATCCATCTTATAAGCAGCCAACTCTAAAAAATAATGATTCAATTCATTGGCAATTTTAGCTTTATGCCACAAACTTTTAATCTCATGACCTTTTAACCCAGGAACGATTTTATAGACATCAATAAACTTGGTGTCCTGTTGTTTTAAATAACCATTTTGAACTAAAACAGCCGTTAACAAACCTTCCAATTGAGCATAAAGCAATGGAATACATCCCGCATACAACTCTAATTGATAGAGTTTAAAGCTTTGTTCTAACACAGCTTGGTATTGTGACTTCTGCTCACCCAGCGCTAATTGATCAAAAGCTTTAAACATCTCGGACTGAAAAAACGCACTGTTGATCACATCTAAAAGATTAAACTGAGCAATATCCTCAGCTTCATGTATTAATTGCCAAAAATGCAATAGATTGAGAGCGTCATTGGCAATTTTAGCCCCCACAGGCTGATCCAATTGATCGGCTAAAACTTCAAAATAAGGCTCTTCTTGAGCAAACCCATTGAGTGTTTCAATAAGATACTGATGTTCATCTTCAGAAATATCTGCAAAATAGCGTTCAGCTTGTTTCAGAATATTTTTTTCAATCAGATTTTTACTATTTTGATTTTGTGGAATACGGGTTACAGGCTGGTCATCATCAAAATATTCATCATCAATCATAGATTTATTACTCTTGGGAAATACACGAATACGTCATTCTATAATAATGAATTGGCAGATATAAGAATATGCGTAAAAATCTACATTTGAAAAGAATTCACCTATTCTGTTGTGCATCTTCATAGCAATTACGCTAAAATCAATGCCCTTGCATTAACTTTGAGAAAGAGAGTTATATCCGTGCGAAATATTTTAGTCACTAACGCCCTTCCATACGCAAATGGTCCTATTCATATGGGTCACCTACTCGGCTACATCCAAGCAGATATCTGGGTTCGTGCCATGCGTGCAATGGGTCATGAAGTGACTTATGTCTGCGCGGATGATGCACACGGTACAGCAATCATGCTCCGTGCAGAAGCCAATGGGATTAGTCCAGAAGCACAAATTGCCAATGTGCAAAAAGAGCATATTCGTGATTTTGATGGCTTTGGCGTACATTTTGATCACTATGATTCAACCAATAGCGATGAAAATAAAGCCCGTTCTGAGAAAATCTATATTAAAAACCGTGAGGCAGGCAATATTGCGATTCGCCCTGTTACTCAGTTGTTTGATCCTGAAAAAAGCATGTTCTTGTCAGATCGTTTCATTAAAGGTACTTGTCCAAAATGTAAATCAGAAGATCAGTATGGCGACTCATGCGAAGTATGCGGTACGACCTATAATGCAACAGAGCTATTAAATCCACGCTCAACATTAAGTGGTGCGACACCTGTTGAAAAATCATCAGATCATTATTTCTTTAAACTCCCAAACTTTGCCGAATACTTGCAAAAATGGACGCGCGATGAAGGTCGTTTACCTGTTTCGATCGCCAATAAGTTAGATGAATGGTTTGAAAATGGTCTAAACGATTGGGATATCTCTCGTGATGCACCTTATTTCGGCTTTGAAATTCCAGATGCACCAAATAAATATTTCTATGTTTGGGTTGATGCCCCGATTGGTTATATGTCAAGTTTTGAAAATTACATCAAAACGAAACGCCCAGAATTAAGCTTTGACGACTACTGGAAAAAAGATTCTAAAAATGAGGTGTATCACTTCATTGGTAAAGACATTGTATATTTCCATGCGTTGTTCTGGCCTGCGATGTTAGAAGGTGCAAATTACCGCACCCCTACAGGTCTATTCGTAAATGGTTTCTTGACTGTAAATGGTCAAAAAATGTCAAAATCGCGTGGCACATTTATTAAAGCTGAAACCTATCTACAGCACTTAAATCCTGAATATTTACGTTATTACTTTGCTTCTAAACTCTCTGATAAAGTTGAAGATTCTGATTTGAATCTTGATGACTTTGTACAAAAAGTAAATTCAGATTTGGTAGGTAAAGTTGTGAATATTGCCAGTCGTTGTGCAAAATTCATTAACAGCAATTTTAATAATAGCTTGTCTACAACATGTGCTGAACCTGAACTGGTTCAAAGTTTCATTGATGCGGGTGATTCGATTGCTCAATCTTATGAAGCGCGTGAGTTTTCAACCGCTATACGTGAAATCATGGCACTTGCTGATCGTGCAAATCAGTATATTGATGAGAAAAAACCATGGGCTTTGGCAAAACAAGAAGGTCAGGAACAACAAGTTCATGATGTCTGTTCTGTTGGGATCAATCTATTCCGCCAATTGGCTGTTTACTTGGCACCAGTACTTCCAACTTTGGCAACACAAGTTCAAGACTTCTTAAAACTTGAAAGTTTTGATTTTACTTCAGGAAAAACGGTTTTAGTTGCGCATGAAATTGCTCAATTCCAACCATTGATGCAACGTGTTGATCCCAAAGCAGTTGCTGCAATGGTTGATGCATCAAAAGAATCTTTAGCTGCTGCAACACCAGCGAAAGCAGAAAAGAAAACTGAAAAAGCCAAAGAGAAAAAGCCTGAAGCCAAAGTGGGTGAAGCAGAAATCATTACGATTGATGACTTTATCAAAGTCGACTTGCGTGTTGCTGAAGTCTTAGAAGCAGCAACAGTAGAAGGTTCTGATAAGCTGCTTCAATTGACTCTAAATGTCGGTGAAGCTGAACCACGTAATGTATTCAGTGGGATCCGTGAGTTCTACAAACCTGAAGACTTAACTGGCAAATTGGTGGTTATGGTTGCAAACCTTGCGCCGCGTAAAATGCGTTTTGGTATTTCAAATGGTATGGTGCTTGCTGCTGGAAATGGTGATGGCGTTTGGGTGATTTCACCTGAATCTGGTGCGAAACCAGGTGATAAAGTTTCTTAAGTATTGATTGTCTCATCCTAGACGATCATAAATCACTAAAAGGCTTCTTCGGAAGTCTTTTTTTATGCTAATGTTTTACTACACTATCATTATAAAAATGAAAAAAAGGGGCTCGCCTCAATATGGATATGTCAAAAAATAACAAAAGAAAAATATCTGCATTTATCCTCTGTGGTCCATTCATTGGTACATTTATTATCGCAATCACATTTCACAGCGAAATTATTTTTTATAATCCAATGCGGTTTTTAAAAGGACTCATTACACCATCTATTATATTTCCAATGATCGCTGCATTCATCTTGATTACTCCATTTGGTTATCTCCTAGGGTGCATTCCAGCCATCATTACCAATCTCTTATTTAAACACTTTTTTGCAAGTAAATTAGCGTTAGCCTCTTGGCGTTATAGTTTAATCTATGGGTGTCTTTTAAGCTTTATGCTAGCCCCTTTTATTCTTATCATTGCTATAGTCACGCCGTCCCCTTTATTCACTTTTCTTTACCTCCAGTTTGTCCTTATACTACCAACAACGCTGATTTGTACTTTTATTGAATGGAAAAGAGCCAGAAATCGTCAGGATATCAATGAATGACCTCACATAGCTGATTCGATCATTGTGTATATTAATAAAAAATTCGCTTACAAAAGTAGATTTTTTTTCATATATAAAAAGCGCCGTGATGAACCAATCCATGTTAAAAAATAATTCGTTAAATTAATTCTGATCAACTCCAATGAAAAAAACTGCCCTATCATTATCAGTCCTTTTATTCGGCTTATTCCCTCTTACATCACAAGCAGAAGTCACCAAAACATTACCGATCATTGAACAACAAGCGCAAGTAGCAGGATTTTACCAACATCAGCTGGGCAATACACAAATTACAGCCTTGCTAGATGGCACTAACTTTATGTCTCCCACACTATTTAAAGATATTTCACAGGATAAGGTTCAAGAAATTTTAAAGAAATATCATGCAGATCAAGCCAAAGGTGTGCAAACATCAGTGAATGCATTTTTAGTTAACACAGGTAAATCACTGATTTTGGTGGATAGTGGTACTGCAGATTGTTTCGGTGCACATCTAGGCTCTGTATTAAAAAATCTCAAAGCTTCAGGTCATCAACCTGAACAAGTCAATACGATTTTACTAACACATTTACATCCTGATCATTCATGTGGTGTCAGTAAAAATGGCATAGCAAACTACCCAAATGCCACCATCTATGTCTCTGAAGATGAAGCAAATTATTGGCTAAATCCGAAACAAGCTGAAAAAATAGCACAAGATAAACGTGCCAATTACTTAGCAACTGTAGAAAAGATCAAAGCCGCCCTTGCACCCTATCAAGCTAAAAAACAGTTTAAAACATTTAAACTGGCTGACAACATCAGCGGATTTGAAGTGATCAGTACTGCTGGTCATACCCCAGGGCATTTTAGTTACAAACTAAAAACAACGGGTGAAGATATTGTTTTTATTGGGGATATTGTCCACTCTCATACAGTGCAATTCGATAAACCAGAAACAGCAATAGAATATGATATTGACCCGAAAACAGCTGTTCAAACCCGATTAAAGCAGTTTGCTGATTATGCAAAACATGGGCAAACCATCGCAGCACCTCATTTACCATTCCCAGGCATTGGACATATTTACTCAGCCGATGGGAAAAGCTATCAATGGATTCCTGTTCACTTTAAAGATTAATGATTTTATTATTTAAGTAGAATATTCCTAATGATTTTTAAAAGCTCCTGCTAAGGCTAGAGCTTTTATATTTCCTTTCGCAGTTTTCTTTTCATTTCGCTAATAAACACCGCGCATAAAAAAACACCCCAATCTCGTTAAAGATCGGGGTGTTTTAGATTTAAAAGCTGGCGATGACTTACTCTCACATGGGTAACCCCACACTACCATCAGCGCTAAGAGGTTTCACTTCTGAGTTCGGGAAGGGATCAGGTGGTTCACTCTTGCTATTGTCGCCAGCAAACTGTTATGGACTTGTTCGGGTCTTATTTAAATGCCTTACTTCGTACCAAATGAGTTTAACAGAACATTTGAGTTG
>NZ_KB849285.1:181649-329273 GCF_000368145.1 Acinetobacter guillouiae CIP 63.46
GGCTCCCACTGCTTGTATGCATGCGGTTTCAGGATCTATTTCACTCCCCTCACAGGGGTTCTTTTCGCCTTTCCCTCACGGTACTGGTTCACTATCGGTCAGTCAGGAGTATTTAGCCTTGGAGGATGGTCCCCCCATATTCAGACAAGGTTTCACGTGCCTCGCCCTACTCGTCATCATTATATGTGCCCTTTCGTGTACGGGACTATCACCCTCTACGGTAGCACTTCCCAGAGCTTTCCGCTAAAACACATATAACTTAATGGGCTGATCCCCGTTCGCTCGCCGCTACTGAGGGAATCTCAATTGATTTCTTTTCCTAAGGGTACTGAGATGTTTCACTTCCCCTCGTTCGCCTCGCATGACTATGTATTCATCATGCGATACCTACCTTATGGTAAGTGGGTTTCCCCATTCAGAAATCTCCGGATCACAGGATATTTGCCGCCTCCCCGAAGCTTATCGCAGGCTATTACGTCTTTCATCGCCTCTGACTGCCAAGGCATCCACCACATGCACTTAATTACTTGACTATACAACCCCAAACAGTCGTTAATCCCTACAAGGAGGATCAACAATGTGAACTTAATCACTTCTATTTGTTGCCTGTGAACTTAATCACTATACAGCTTCAATTTAATTCATATACCAAAACGCTTGATTCAGTTTTATCGCTAGTGCTCATTTCACTCAACATTAACAATTGCTTGCTAACATCAACTAAAACGAGTTTAAACAATTATTTCAACTCAAATATATTCTGTTAATGATTCACTACCGCCTCGTCAGCGAGTAGTTAACTGTGATAAATCACAGAGATTATCAACTGGTGCGTATACTACGCCATCCATTTGTTAATCTCTAGGATCTAATCAACTATATGCTTATTTCTTAACTTATCTTACGTCTATTTGAACATTTTAAGTTCAATGTAAGTGATGGTGGAGACTAACGGAGTCGAACCGTTGACCTCCTGCGTGCAAAGCAGGCGCTCTACCAACTAAGCTAAGTCCCCAGCTTAAGATCTTAATATATCTGCTCTTCTGTGTTCAGTAGACTTGGTGGGTCTGACAAGACTTGAACTTGTGACCCCACGCTTATCAAGCGTGTGCTCTAACCAACTGAGCTACAGACCCTCAGATACATCAATGAAGAACAACTTGTTGTGGATTCTTACCAATCGTCAATCTTTCGTTAAGGAGGTGATCCAGCCGCAGGTTCCCCTACGGCTACCTTGTTACGACTTCACCCCAGTCATCGGCCACACCGTGGTAAGCGTCCTCCTTACGGTTAGACTACCTACTTCTGGTGCAACAAACTCCCATGGTGTGACGGGCGGTGTGTACAAGGCCCGGGAACGTATTCACCGCGGCATTCTGATCCGCGATTACTAGCGATTCCGACTTCATGGAGTCGAGTTGCAGACTCCAATCCGGACTACGATCGGCTTTTTGAGATTAGCATCCTATCGCTAGGTAGCAACCCTTTGTACCGACCATTGTAGCACGTGTGTAGCCCTGGTCGTAAGGGCCATGATGACTTGACGTCGTCCCCGCCTTCCTCCAGTTTGTCACTGGCAGTATCCTTAAAGTTCCCACCCGAAGTGCTGGCAAATAAGGAAAAGGGTTGCGCTCGTTGCGGGACTTAACCCAACATCTCACGACACGAGCTGACGACAGCCATGCAGCACCTGTATGTAAGTTCCCGAAGGCACCAATCCATCTCTGGAAAGTTCTTACTATGTCAAGACCAGGTAAGGTTCTTCGCGTTGCATCGAATTAAACCACATGCTCCACCGCTTGTGCGGGCCCCCGTCAATTCATTTGAGTTTTAGTCTTGCGACCGTACTCCCCAGGCGGTCTACTTATCGCGTTAGCTGCGCCACTAAAGCCTCAAAGGCCCCAACGGCTAGTAGACATCGTTTACGGCATGGACTACCAGGGTATCTAATCCTGTTTGCTCCCCATGCTTTCGTACCTCAGCGTCAGTATTAGGCCAGATGGCTGCCTTCGCCATCGGTATTCCTCCAGATCTCTACGCATTTCACCGCTACACCTGGAATTCTACCATCCTCTCCCATACTCTAGCTTCCCAGTATCGAATGCAATTCCCAAGTTAAGCTCGGGGATTTCACATCCGACTTAAAAAGCCGCCTACGCACGCTTTACGCCCAGTAAATCCGATTAACGCTCGCACCCTCTGTATTACCGCGGCTGCTGGCACAGAGTTAGCCGGTGCTTATTCTGCGAGTAACGTCCACTCATCTTGGGTATTAACCAAGAGAGCCTCCTCCTCGCTTAAAGTGCTTTACAACCATAAGGCCTTCTTCACACACGCGGCATGGCTGGATCAGGGTTCCCCCCATTGTCCAATATTCCCCACTGCTGCCTCCCGTAGGAGTCTGGGCCGTGTCTCAGTCCCAGTGTGGCGGATCATCCTCTCAGACCCGCTACAGATCGTCGCCTTGGTAGGCCTTTACCCCACCAACTAGCTAATCCGACTTAGGCTCATCTATTAACGCAAGGTCACAAGTGATCCCCTGCTTTCCCCCGTAGGGCGTATGCGGTATTAGCATCCCTTTCGAGATGTTGTCCCCCATTAATAGGCAGATTCCTAAGTATTACTCACCCGTCCGCCGCTAGGTCAGTTACCGAAGCAACCTCCCCCGCTCGACTTGCATGTGTTAAGCCTGCCGCCAGCGTTCAATCTGAGCCATGATCAAACTCTTCAGTTAAAAATCATTAGTGACTTAAGGTCACAATTCTGGCTCATCAATGTACTGACAAATTCTCTCAAATAAACTTCGAGTAATTTAAACCAATCAATCAATGATAATATTTCGATCAATCAATCAGTAAAAATCCACACAAGTTGTTCTTCATATTCTCTTAATGATCTTCTCAATGCTTCGTCAGCATCAAGCTAGGTCGGCTATACTACTCTCTATCTCTAAAAAGTCAATCAATAATGTTAATTATTTTTTCTAACAAACCCAACCCTAACCTCATCTTAAAATCTCAATTCGAAATCTTAACAACTTAATCAAGTGCCTGATTTATCAGAAGTTTTATTTAACATCACCGCCGATGGATGTGCATTCTACAGCATTCACAAACCAACACAACCCCTTTTGTTAAACTTTTTTATCAACTGGACATTTTTTCGACCAAAATAGCAAAAAAAGTCCATTTTTAGCTATTTTTTGCACCATTTTTTCTCATACCAATAAAGCAACTCATGTTTTTATTTAAATTTTAAGCTATTTATATTTGTTTTTTTTCTTTAAACTATTTGAAATAATTTTATCATTTAATAAATTAAGTCGAATATGGCCCGTTTTATAAATAGAAGAAGCTTCTGTTTAGGAATTTTGCTCTTTTGCTGCAACTATTCCTCAGCCAATTCGTCACATAATATTTTCATGATGACATTATCTATACTAAGTTATGCAAAATGGAACACTCCGAATCCAGAATTATGCGTCGTTGATAATGCATCTTATGCAAACCAATTTTCTGCTTATATCAAATCAAATAAGTCTCCTTTTAATATAAGTGCGATACATTCCACCGATCTAAAAAATCGTCATTGTGATGCGGTATTTTTTTCCAATACTTCAGCACAAACCGAACAGGCCCTTATTGGGAAATCATTAAATTCATCTATTTTATCGTTTAGCTCAAGTAATTCTGAATGTGAAATTGGCAGCGTTTTTTGCTTATCCACCAACAAAACAGGAAATACTATTTTTAAAGTGAATCTTGATAGTTTAGCTCAGTCTAAAATACATGTTGACCCACGTGTTTTATTGCTGGCAAAGAATTCGGATTAAAATAATGATGAATAAATTTTTTAAATCGAGTTCCTTACAAACATTGTTTCGTAAATCTCAATTTACGACCTTTGCAATCACTTTATTTATTAGTACGTCTACTTTTGTCACGATTTCAGTATTTACCGTTGAATCTTATGCGAAACAAAACCTATTATTAATCAGCCGCACCGTGTCTGAACGTGTTCAACCTGCACTGGTGTTCTCTGATAGAATCGCGATTTCGCAGATTATCAATGAATACACCTTTCAACATTCAGTACGCCTGATTGAGGTTTATGATAATCAAGGTCATAAAGTTGCTGAAAGCCTAAAAAATGTTGAACACTATTCTTATATTCAAAACTTTTTTGATCATATCTTTTTAAAAGATTCCATCAAGTTAAACGTCCAACATCAAGGGAAGCTGGTCGGTCAAGTTGTGCTGTATGGAAGTTCCAATGAAATTTTAATGTTTATTTTTAAAATTTTTACCGGCTTAGCATTTGGCATGCTCTTTATGGTTTTTGCTGTATGGTGGTCAGTAAACTTAACCTATCGCCATATTATGGGTTCTTTTTTACCGATTATACAAATTGCACAACTATTAAGAAATCAAAAAGCGTATAACTTAAGGTTTCCAAAAAGTGATGTAAAAGAATTTCAAGACTTAAACAGTGTGTTCAACCAACTCTTAGATGAAATTCAATCTTGGCATACCCATCTTCAAAATGAGAATAGTGAACTTTCTTATCAAGTTCAACATGATCATTTAACCGAATTACCTAATCGTAATTATTTTTATCAAGTGTTATGTAATTTATATGAAGACACCAATCAACGTGAAAATTTAGCTTTATTATTTATTGATAATAATAATTTTAAAGCTATTAATGATCAATATGGACATTTGGTCGGTGATGAAGTTTTAAAAGAAATGGCTTCGCGATTAAGACGCCATATTCGCCAAGATGATTTTGTCGCGCGTCTTGCAGGAGATGAGTTTGCAATTATTTTACGTTCCATTTCTAAAATTGAACACCTCATCTCTATTGCGGAAAATCTGATTAAATGTTGTGACGATCCTTTAATCTATAAAGGACAATCGATTTCTTTTAGCTTTAGTATCGGTATTGCTATCTCTAGCCAGGCCTCAAGCCCAGAAGACTTAATTTCTCAAGCAGATCAAGCCATGTACAAAGCAAAATCTTTACAGCATCATTGGTTTATTTACCATTCATAATATTAGGGGGTTTTTATGACTTTAAAAAACGTACAACTTTCTATTCTTGCAATACTCTGCCTAGCACTTACAGGTTGTATGAATCTAGGTGGGTTGAGCTATAAACAAGCTCGTGTACTTAAGAAAGAAGGTTTTGTATTAACGGATGAAGGTTGGAGTCTAGGTCTACCAGAACGTTTATTGTTTGGTTTTAATGAATCGAATATTAATACCGAACGTCAAACTGAATTGGTTCGTTTAGCCACGCAATTAAATAAATATCATCTCGATAAGCTTAAAATTGTAGGTCATACCGATAATATCGGAAATCCTGAATACAATTTAAAATTATCCAAAGAACGTGCTCAAAATGTTTCAAATATATTCATTGAGCAAAAATTTAATCCACAAAATATCCAAGTGATTGGAAAAGGGGCTGACCAGCCACTTAAATCAAATGATTCAGAAGAGAATAAAGCTGAAAACCGTCGTGTTGCGGTGATTATTATTCCTTGATAATCTTCTCTTTATTAAAAAAAGATCTCTACAGAGATCTTTTTTTAGGTCTATAGAATTTGACGCTTCGTTGACAAGCACAAATTTCGGGCATAAAAAAACCGCCTTTAAGCGGATAATTTATATTTAAGCTGATGCTTAAATGGTCGGAGCAGTAGGATTCGAACCTACGACCCCCTGGTCCCAAACCAGGTGCACTACCAGGCTGTGCTATGCTCCGAATTTACAACAAACTTAAGGAATTGGGGTGAATGATGGGGCTCGAACCCAAGATTTTTATTAGAACTTTTTTATAATAATTAGTAATTTAGGTAATTTAACTATTCTAAAATCAATAGATATGGGAATTTATAGACTCTTCTTATTTGTTACGATCAAAAAATGACTATTTATGATTTTCTTTTAGGATTTAGGCAAAATTGACCAAAATGACAAAACTAAGCCTATTCTTGCTTATCGAGTAATGGAGTAATAAATAAAAAAAGTGCCCGATTTATTAGGCACTTACATAGTGAATTGGATGTAATATTTAGAGTAATGTCCAAGTAAATATTATTACTGGCGAATGTAGTTATTAATTTTGCTCAAATAATCGGGAATATCTTCGGCAATCAATTTCCCATAATGCTTATAAATCATTGACGTATCACTATGGCCAAGTTGTTCGGCAATCCACTCTGGAGGTACTTGGCCAGATGATAAAAGTTGACTTGCAAACGTGTGTCGACCGTGGTTGATTCCTCTCCCTCTTACTTTTGCTTTTTTAAGATGTTTATTCCATCTGTAACGTAATTCATGGTATTCAAAAATGTTGTTCTGTTCTTCGTTGATCCACACGAAACGTAATTTCTCTTGCTTGTAAGTACGATTATCACGTTGTAATACATCTACAACTTTTGGATAGCGATTGCCTGTTATGACGTATTGTTTTCTAAGTGCTGCGATCGCAGGATCGAGGAGCTTTATTTTCCTGTTTCTTCTCCGGTTCTTGGTAACTTTATAAAAACCTTTTACATAGTTTCTTTTAATGGTAATTGTACCTTTTTCAAGATCTATGTCTTCCCATGCGATCGGGATCTGTTCTGAAATTGAAAAGCCTGTCCAGAATAGACAGGGTAATAAATTTCCAATGTCAAAATCTGATTCTGTATTTAAAATCATTGAAATTTCAGTTTTTGTAAATGGATCTGGCTCAATACCGTCTAACTGCTGAATGACGATCGTTTCAAAAGGGTTATAAGCAATACGGTTCTCTTGTCGCCATAATTCATGGATCGATGCGAGTCTGGTGACTATTTCACGGATCGTTTTAGGTGCAAGCCGGTCTTTGAGCTGATTTATCCATTTGCGTACGCTTGTGGTGTCTATTTCTTTTGGATTTACTTTCGACCAACGTGGGTAAACATGTGTTTTTATATTGCTTTCATATCCATCGAAAGTACTCGGGGCAACTTCTCTTCGAATAAGTTCTTTATATTGCTCGATGTAATATGACATTTGATTCTTTTTTAAATGCTTTGAATTTGGAAAGTGTTTGACTAGGTTAAATTGGTCTAACTGGATCTCTAACTTAATTAGATCAGCAAGCTTTTTTGCTCGATCAACATTTTCAGGCGTATATGGCCATTCTAAGGTTTCTTTTATTGGTGGTTCATTTGCGATGGGTTTCATCCAAATCCGCATGCTTTTACCACGGATTTCAAGTCCTGCAGACATAATCAGACCTACATTTAAGTATTTTAAAGTATTGGGAATATTTTAGAAGAAAGCACCACCGAGTGGAGGTGCTTTAGAGGTGTGCAATTAGACGAATGGAAGTTCTTGGTCTTCGTTTATGCTATTGCGTGAAAGTATTTCATTTTCTAATGAAATACGAAGATAATCGTCTTCAGTTTTGTTGAATAGCCAATGTAAATCCCGATCGTCTAGATCTTTAATCGCCCACCCTCGATACTTTCCATAAAAAATATGCGTTGGATATCTTGCTTTCTCTGAAAATTCATACAACTCTTCAAAAGATGAAATCCCAGCTTCATGAATAATCGCAATAAGAACAGAGATAGTTGTACGGCAATCATTTAAAGCTGAATGAGCGAACCGTAAATCATGCGCTGTCTTACCACGGTTTTTACTCACATAAAGTGCAACTGCAGAAAGGGTATGCGAATCTAAATTTGGCCAGAGAAAACGAGCCATCGCTAAGGTGCAAACTGCTTTGAATTCACCTGTCGCTATCCCTGCTCGATTGACTGCAGCAATATCGTAATCAATATTATGTCCAATCAAATACTCAATATTTAAATTTTTTGGAAATTTAAATGCTGTATAAGGCAGGCATTTAACCAGATCTTCATCCACAATATGATGTACTGCCATTGCACCAAAACTAATGGGTTCACTTGGCTTATAACGATCTTCAAATTGAAATGATCTTCCGATTAATAACTCGGGATACACTGTAAAACTTGGCGAAATCTTGGCTCTTTCTATAAAGTTTATATCTATTGAAATGCCTGCAGCTTCAATGATGTCACCATGTAATTTATGCGTTTCCGTATCAAAAATTAACGCTGTCATTTTATTGCCTCAAAATCTTATGGTTGAGCCCTTAAGCCAACTGCTACACACAGCTCCACTTACTCTTTCACCTTTTGGGTTTGTAGCAGAAAATTTGGTTGCAAAAGTATCGTCTTCAGAACAAGAAAAGAATGCTCGACCATGAGTTTGAATATCTGTATAGCCTGCTGCTTTTAATGCCTTTTCTGCATCTGTAGAGGATGAACAGCCAGAAATTAGTAAAACTGCGATGATTAAAAATTTTTTTCTCATTTATCAGCATCCTTAAACTCTGCTTCATTCATTGGTTTTCTCCAATCAAATAAATAAATGAGCTCATACAAATTGAAGCAATCAGGTTGATGAACATTGCGTTTTTAAAATTAAAGTTCATGCTGATTGTTCCTGATCGTAACTCGCCAAAGCATCTGCACATGCTTCTTCTGGTGTTGAACCTTGTCCACGTAATAAAACTTTTCGATTTGGATCTTGTTCACGTTGATTACTGCAAATCCATACCATCCAATCTGTATAACGTGTGAACGCAAGTTCAAAATAGCAGTAATGATTTGTTTGAAGCATTTCTGTATGAATAGCCATAACTTTTGATAAATTGGTTTGTTCAGTCATGATTTAACCCTCAACCCTTGGTTGTTGATCTAATTCACAACGGCATTTCCCAATACGAGAATATTCAATTGGTCCTGGTGCATCGATAGGTGTCACTCCAAAACGGTAAAGGTCATATAGCTTATTACATGATTTCACCTGAATATCATCACCTGTTATTTTGGTGATAATTCCTCTGTAAGCTTTTTGATTTACACTTACTAATCCCCCCCCTAATTGCTTAACTTGCTGTTGCATAAAGTTGACTTCATCATCGACTTTAAAAGACTCAAAGTCTGGAAGAATTAAACCACCACACTTACAGTGGTATTTCGAAATTTCTGCTTCTGCAGTTTGTACGTTAGAATCGTTTTGCATAATTGCTCTCCGTTGATTGTGTGACACATACAGAAGTGACCGCTTCTGTATGTGTGCTTTACTTAATGTGTAAATGGGAAGTCGGAAAAAACAGAATTTGATTTTTTCCCAGAAAAAAGTGCTGCTAAAAGAAGCATTTTTAAAAGTTCATTTGGCATTTCATCTTTTTTTCTTTCTTTTTCAGTCTTTTGCTCTTCAGTGATCTCTGGCAAATTTAATTGCGGATATAATTCATTCGAATAAGCCCACTGGTGGATCTTATGGACTTTGATATCCCCACGGCTTGTATGCCATGCTTCACATTTTGCGCAGTACTCCACACCAGACATAATTTCTTTATCTTTAAAGATGACTGTCACATCTCTATCCACTTCAGGGATTTGAAATGAATCTTTGAATATTGGGTTTATTTTTGGCTCTACAGGGATCGCTTCAATCTTTACTTTAAAATGATTTGAACTTGATTCCTTTAATACGTTATCAACGAATTCATAAAGATTATTTAAATTACTTCTCGAATTTCCAACTTCAACTGGATATCCAAAAATTTTAAGTAGTTCTTCACGTTTAATTTTTTCTTTACTGAAAGCCTTGCTTGGCAATTGCTCCACGATAGATTTGTCTAATACAGCTATGGCTTGCATGCCAAAATTTGATGTGATCTTTAGGTTATACATAGTGTTTTCCTTTAAAAATGGGATTAATCCCGTTGTGAAGTTGGTTTTTCAAATATCCAACAGCGTTTTGTTGAATTGGTTAATTTGCTTTGAATGGCTTTGTTTGCTTCGATGAAGCGGTAATGCATACTGTGACGTAAGGCATTTTGTAATTCGGTTATTTCAGGGAGTGAATAATGGTAATCTGCTGCGACCCTGTATAAATGTGCAAAATTAATAGCTAATAATTCGGATTTATTTGAATGATTAATGACGCTTTCGTGATGCCCAATTTTATTTATTGAAGATTCCATTTCCTCAATGGTGTTCCAGAAGTTCTGAACAATGACTGGATCTGACTTAAGTACTTTGTCTCGGCTTTGTGCCATTACTAAAAATTCTGCATGAACCTGTTTCTGAACTAGCTCAGGAACATCTATGACATGACGACACATTGCATCAAATAACGCCATCAATTGGGCATGGTTATGAACAATACGAGAGCTTTGAATATTGTGTTGTTCCTGGTGCAACATCACATCGTATTCTTCATAGCAGATGTTATAAGCTTCCAGAATATCTTTTTCTTTATTTAGACAATCCAAAATAAAATGGCTGACATTCTCTGGTTCATATTTAGTTAAATTACGAGAAGCATATAGGCTAGATTTAGTCAGTTGATCTTTGAAAAATTTAACGTGAACAATACGTCCCATAATCGCTTCTGAAGCAAGTACTTCGGCATTTTGGCTGATTATAAGTGTTCCCATAAAAGGTGGTTCATAGGTTTCATTGCCACCTGTTTTAATCCCCATTGCACCCAGTGAGCCACCGTCATACATGGTTTTACACATATCCCAGTTAAATTGTTTTGCAGCACTTTCACCTTGTCGATCTGATTCGATAAACACGACTGGGAAATTAGAAACTTGTCGTAATGTTCGGGTTAAACCTGATTTCGATGTCTTTGATGGGTTTGGATCTATGCCTTCATAGTTGATACGTCCAAATAGCTTCCATAAAAATTGAATCAGTGTTGATTTACCTGTGCCTGGTTCACCGACTAACTCTAAAAATGGAAAAGACTTGTGTGTCTTGCGGATCTGCTGTGCATATAAGCTGCCAAAAAATGCAGTTAATGCGATTAAGCCTTTGACGCCATAAGCATCAATTAAATCGACTACCCATTTTTTCTCGTAGTCAGACTGTTGAGCATTTATCTTTAATGAAAAAGGTGAGTTACACTTTAAATTTATATGGCGTGGTAACTCGAAATATTCCTCTTTGTTAATTTTGTATTGCTTCCCTGCTTGATAAGCAATATCGCCTAATACATAAGTTTTTTGGTCAGCGTGATAACCTAAATAGTTGATCAGTTGTACTCGTTTGATATCTGTTAATTCACGTTCAAGAAAAGCATCTAGTTGCGTACTACTCCCTTTGTAGAATTTACCCGGTGCAATATGCAGTAGTCGCTTTTTAAACTCAGATGCAGATGCTATATGCGAAGCACTGAATGTATTTTTTATTGTTTTTGCACCTCGAGGGAAATCGATCTGGAAAAAATAGTCAGCTTCGTCGATTTCTTCCATATACTGGTAATACAATCCACGTGGTCGACAGTCCATAATTAGTTTTGCTTCTGCAGCATGTTCTAAGGCTTTTTCTTTGCGTTGAGCAATTGCTAATTCTTTTTCTTCCTCTGCCCAATCTTCATTATCGTTTGGCTCAAAGCCGATGTCTTTTTTATATTCTTCATACTTATCCATATCTAATTTGAACCAATACACTTGGTTGTTAAAATCAAAAGGGAAAGATTTTGTTCCATAGCGCTTGTAGATAAGTGTCCCTTTATCCACAGCAGTCTTTGCTGTAATCAGAGCGCCATAGTATTTATAGGTTTCTAGCTCTGTGAATTTCAAGCGATCTAGTTTGTAAAGATCGTTCCAATCTTGTTTCTTACGGCTAAAAGGTGGGAGAGCAGCTTCACATTCAAATCCTTCTGCTTCAGCTAAGGCAATATTTTTTAATATGCCATCATGCCCTGCTTTATCATTGTCAAATGCCCATACCAATTTAGGCATAGGACTTCCAGCTTCAGCGCATTTTTGAGCAATATGATTTAGAAAAATCGATGGATAGTTATTGCAACTTAATGCTGAAAAACTGGTGATTCCTGAAAGCCATAAAGCAATCGTGTCAAATATGCCTTCAGTGATCCATATTTCTTTGGATTCTAAATAGTTCGTATTTGGTGTCATCCATGCGTGTCCACCTGACAACCATTCTTCTTTAAATGTGGTTTTAGGTAATACATCTTGTTGATCTAATACACGTTGCCACCAACCGTGATTACCTTCTTCATCTGTAATTTGGAAACGTAAAGTTACTGATGTTGTTTTCTTTGGCTTATATCGAGTAATAAGCTCTTGTGTATACAAGCCCTTTAATTTATCGAGCGGAAAACCACGGCTTTCAACTAAATAGGCGTTAACTGTACGGTGTGGATCTTGGGGAGTAGGTTCAAAGCGTTTTTCCCATTTTTCAAATAGATCTGGGAATAAATCACGAATGTGGTTTTCATGGCCACATTCGTTTTTACGTGGGCAGAAGATTACCCACGGTTCATCTGCAAATGTCCAAGCCGATGCTTCTTTATGGTTGCAATCGGGGCATCTACCACGGAGTTTATTGTTACCTTTAGCTTTAAAGTTGTATTGATTTTCAAGTCTTTCAACGACTAAAGCTTGTGTTTCTGGAAACATCATCTTGAATAAACTACCTAAAATAAATGCCGTGAATTTTTGATTTCTTGCCCTGCTAATTTGTAAAGAACTTCTTTAATTCTTTGTTTAGCTAGGTATTCCATCGTTTCTGCTTCAGTTGCAAAACCGTGTAACTGTTGCACTTCCTTAATAATTTCTTTCTCTTTATCGCTGAGTACGATTTCTTGTGTGGGCATAGCTTCAGCTCCTTGAAAGGTGATCCGATGCGCCTTTTTTTAAGAATTCGTCTAAATTAAAGTCTTGTTGAATATCTTCTGCGATCAATGTGGCTAGTGCCTGTTTCATTACAAGCTGTCTCATGATCACACCAGGATTAATTCCAGTTAATTTAGATATGCTTTGAATTAACTGTGCTTCATCGTCATTGAGGTTGAGGTTGTAACGGTTATCTCGTTTTTGCTTTTTGAAAGACATATGATTTATCCCTCTTGCTGTTTGTTGTTTTTGCTTTGACTGCCTTTGCCTAGAAAATATGTTTGAGCAATCACACGAGAACGGCTTGAATCTGTTGCATCAACGACTTTGTCAATTTGATCGACTTCATCTTTTGGCAAATAAACAGTGCATGGAACACGACCACCTTCAATTTTTTTTGAACGTGATCTACTTGGAGGTGAAATATTCGTATTCATAGATTATCCTAGCGGTTATAGCGATGTGCTACGATTCACTATAGCATAAATATTTAGTCTTTCAACACTTAAAGGTGATAAATATGTCCGAAAATCATGATGAGCTTTCAGCCGTCATTGCTAAAAGATTTAAAAATGAAATGGAAAAGAATAATTTCAAAGCTAAAACGATAAGTCGTGAAATTGGGGCGCACGAAAATACGCTAGGTAACTATATCCGCAGTGAAAAAGTACCTGATCAATGGGTGTATTTGGCTAACTTACACCAGCAAGGTATTGATATTCGTTATGTTTTATTGGGTATAGATCCAGACTACTCAGGTTTAACGAGTGAAGAAAGTTTACTGTTAAAAGCTTATAGACAGTTGAGTCCAGATGCTCAAGTTGCATTACTTGGTTTAGGGAAGGTGATGGCCAAAGAAACGGAGAAGTAGAATGTACAATCCGTAAAAAGCCCACTTTACAGTGGGCTTTTTTATTTACTCTTCAAAGGTTGTCTGAACAACCTTAAGTTTTTCCTCTATATCAAGAAGCTTATAAATAAGATCTTGGTTGTTATAAATTACATCTTTATCGCCAGTAGATGCTTCTAAAGAATTTCTCCAAACTCGAATAGAACCCATAACCATGTCTAAGCATAATTCAGCATCATTATTTATTTGTTGCATACTCACCCCATTGGCAATTTGATTTAATTGAAATTGCCAGACCGTCACATGCTCATTGTTCCAAATAGGGCTGGTAAGTGTAAGCTCTCCATTAAATTTAGGATAAATAAGATTATTAAGCGATTCTTTTAAAAGATTTATATCGATAAGTTTAACTGAACGATCATTTTTTGATATTTCTTGAAGCAAATCATTAATTTGATCTGGTGAAATTGATAAATATCCTCGTTCAGTATCATGATTAAAGGCTATTTGCGCTCGAACACATGAATCTATCAGCCGAAATAACTGCTGACATAACTGCATGCTCTTTTCGTTCGTGGCTTCTACCCGGTCTGCGATCGGAATGTATGGAACTATACTTTCGTTCAATTTTATTCCCCTAAAAATAATATGGAGAATGTAACTGAGAACATGCAAAACAGTGAGATCGCTTTAAATATTTTTTGAAATAAAAGTGCTTTTTTTCTTTGTTTTGAACGTTTTTCGTATGCAACAAGGTCGTAAATAGGTGTGTGTTCGATGATGTGAGAATTTTGAATATATGCAGATGCACGGGCTTGAATTTGTCTTTTCATGACTAAAATTCCTTTTGGTAAGTTTGAAACCTACCTCCATTCCTTCCACAGAATGGTGGCAGACCGAACAGGGGTGGAAGTACCGTACCAAAAGAAACGGCCAGTCAATGACTGCCCTGCCCGATCTACCATAACAAGTATAGCTGATTAGACATTTTAGACAAAAAAAAGCCGCTTCTGAGCGGATGTTTTCTGCTCTTTTGGTGAGTATTACAGACTTCCACATCTGTACACAGATTTTGCTGTGTAAATACATATTGCTCGATGGTGCGGTGATATGTCAAGATAGTGATGTACTATTTTTTATAAGATATTGATTCTTGAGTAAGTTATGGCTGAGACTTCAAACATAAATATTAAATTAATAGAAAAATTTGATAATTTCAAAACAATTTTTTCAGGACTGAAGGTTAATATTCATCTTTCGGAATTAGAAAAAAAGTATGATTTAGATCTGAAAAAAATTAATAAACGCATCCCAGAAGACGCAAAAGTAATATTTCTATTTTTTGATAAAATTAAAAATGCTATAGACTTGAATATAGAGATAATCTCTCTTACATCTTATGATAATCTTTTTGATAATGTGCATCTTGACAACAATGAGCTGAATGAATTTCTTAAATATTTATCAGTTGAATTTAACAATTTAAACAATACAATTAGTTTATTTCAAAATTCAGCCATTTTATTCACCGAATTAATAGATTCTAACGACTCTACAATTAATTATAATTTCAATATAAATAATCGTATTAGCGAATTATTAAAACAATCTGAGGCATTATTATTTATTTTAGAAAAGATATGTGAAAATTTAAAGAAAATAATATTATTAGTTCACTCTATAAAATATAAATATCAAGATGTTCTAGAAAACATATACATAGAAAGATTCAAAAATGAATCTGAAATCCTTTTCAAAGAATTTAAAATATCTTCAAGCAAAATTTTAAGTGGTTTTGTTCATGAATCTAAAAGAATAAATTCTGAATTTAAGGCAATAGAATCAGAATGTGAAATGTTTAAAAAAACAATAACAGACTTTGAAAATCAAACTGATAGTTTAAAATTAGAATACTCCCATTTTGATAATAGAATAAAAGAAATTACTAATACGAGAACAAATGATATTCAATTTTTACTAGAAGAAAAGTTAAGAGAACTCGAAGGTATTAATAGCACCAAAATTGAGGAAATTGATAATTCATATCAAAATGCAAAATCCAACTTCGCAGATTTCACTAAATTAGTTGAAATGTCTGGAAATCATGTGCTAACCGATAATTATAAAAAAAAATCAGATGAAGAAAAAACTTCATATAATTTCTACAGCTGGGTAACAATGGGTTCGATATTTTTAGCAATTTTAACTACAATTATAATAATAGCATTGCCTATATATGAATTCTGGGAAGTAGTTCCACAACCAGATACGAATTATTTCACGATTTTAGCTAGATTAACTATTTCACTAATGTTCTTTGTCTTAGCAGTCTATGCTTCGAAATTGTCTGCTAAACACTATGAATGCTACCAAGAAAATCATCGTACTTTCTTACAATTGGCTGCACTTGAACCTTTTATGGCACGTATGACACCAGAAGAACAAAAAGAAATACGAAAAAACCTGATCCCTAGTTATTTTAATCAAGCCAATGATGGGAAATATGCAGCAAAAAGCGATGAAGTGGATATGTCAATTGTTTATACGATACTTGATAAAGTTTCGAATTTAGTTCCTGGAAATAAGAAACAATTTAATGATGATAACAATGATAGTGGTACCCAAAAATAATTTTATCTTTTTAAACTTGAAGATGAGTACATTACTATGCAAAATAGTAATGTACTATTTTTTATAAACAATTGACTTTATGAATAATTTAGAAAGAAAAAAGCTCCCTGTATGGCTCATTATCGGGATTATTTTAATACCTTTAATTTTTGCATGGTTTACTTTAAAACAAGGTTATAGCAAAACAGTACGAATCATTAGTTTTTCATGGATGGTTCTTGGTATAGCTGTATTTGCTCTATTACCTACACCTCCGAAACCAGTTGCAGATGATAGCTTCCCTGACCATACAGCCCCTGCGAAATCAGAAAAAAGCGAGGCCCAAAAAACTGCTGAAGCTGACAAAGCAAGATTAGAATTTCAGGATGAAAATAAGAAGCAATTAGAAGCACTACGAAATGAAGATCGTCCACAATTTGAAGTGCCTGGTGTGGACTATACTTCGCCAGTGGCAAAAGTTGATTTGAGTAATGATCAAGAAATTATTGCTGCAGTTGGTTTACCAGAGGTAGAAAAAGAAAAAGGTGCAAACCAAAATGGTGAGCCTATGACAACATATTACTTTAGTGATGATTTGCAGAATGGTTTGGAAATCAGTTTAAGTCGTGAGTTTGTCGATGTCGCTTGGAAATATGATGCTCAAAATCCTAATAAAGCAAATGCAGCATTTGAAGTTGGTCAACAAATTACTCGTGCGTTGCTTGGTGGTAAAGATGGTGCTGCACTATATGAAAATATTTCTAAAGGTGGAAAAATTGATTTTTTGAGTCTGGAGGATGGAACGGAAATCAAAAATGCACGTTGTAGTGCATCTATTTGTCGTTATCAGGTGATGAGATAATGAAAAATTACCCAAGATAAAGAAGTAATAGTTTTGCAAAAGGTTACGCTATGAAATATTTACTACATCCTTATATATTCAATAAAATTGTCTTTTCTGAGAATAGTGAAATTAAGGAAAAATTTGATTTAAAAAAGAAGCTTATAAAATATGAAATAAACCTTCAAGGTTATACTGTGTTGTTTTCTTATTTTGATTTTATCGATCATAAAAAAGATACTTATATTTATCCTAAGACCTCCAACCCAGAATGTATTTTTTGCTTAAAAAAAGAGCCTGCGGTAACATTTAAAACTCGAGCACATGTCATTCCAGAATGCCTTGGTAATAAGTATCTTCTTCAATATGATGAATGTGACCAGTGTAATAAGATTTTTTCTTCTACATTAGAAGATGCGTTAGACAAATATACTGAAATTTTTCGCACATTTAATAGAACTTTAAATAAACAAAATAAAGTTGTAACACATAAATCTATAGATCAATCCTTCACTTATGAATTTAATAAAAACAATGGTACTTATCAAATGTTTGGTGAGAATTTTGAAAATTATGTTAAAGATGATGGAAATGGAAAACTTACAATTGATTTTGAAATAAAAAAACACCGACCGTTAGATGTTTATCGTGCATTTATGAAGATTTTCTATGGATTACTTCCACGAGAACATCACAGAAAATTTACAATGCTGCGCGATTGGATAATGGATAAAAATCCAAATAGCCTTTTTGTAAAACCTTTAACAGTGATGAGAAGTTGGATCCCTGGAATGGATCATAAACCTTTAGCTATTTTTATAATTAACAACAGTAAAAAAGACTGTCTTGAAGTAGAAAAAAACTTCGATTATATGGGCTTAATTTCTATAGGGAATGTTGTATTTGAAATGCCTATCATTTCTGATGATTTTTTCAAATTTGTAAACAAAGATAGGACTCATAAAATTAATTTCAATTTAAAACTTTTTCCCAAACCTAGAACGCCCATCCAAACAAAATTAATTGATTTATCCATTTCAGAAAAAATTACTGATGTATTTAGTGTTGATTGTACATATGAGGTGAGAGAAAAATTACTCAAATAAGATTCAAGCCTGTTAATAGAATGGTATTTGAATCATGAATTTAATCTGTTTAATAGACAAACAAAAAATCACTTCATAGTCAAAAAATATGGAAAATATATGACAACAATTGTACTCGCAAAGTCTTTAGAAATTGGTCGAATTATTACGACTGCCGAAGCAGATCGTGAGCGTGAGCTCGGTCATATCAAGTCACAACACAAATTTGAATGCATAGATGACAATTGTGATGCTCAAATCACTTGTGCGAATTTATTAAAAGAAGTTTCAAAGCGGAAAAAAGAACCCTACTATATTTATGTAGGTGACCACACTGCTGCTTGTAAAGAAAAAGACAAAATTAAAATAATAGAACGTGAACTACAGGAACGCCAAGAATCAAAACCAAGGAGGTATATTTCGGATAAATTTGCTTTTTTAAATTTAGATAAGCCTTCAACTAAAAAAACTGAAACAACTACACGAGGCACATCTGCCTTAACTGACCCTAAATCCAATGGTTCAAGCACTACAAATGGGCAAAGCCAATTTGGTGTAAGACCATCTAAAAAAGCATTGTCGAGTTGGGTTAAACTTTTTAACGATGATACTGATATTTCAGTGATTTATAATGATGAAGAAATCCATATCCGAGATCTATTTGTGAATATGGATGAAGTTACAAATATCGAAGAACTTGAGGAAGAGCCGAGAATATATTATGGAACAGCTTGGGTTAATCCTCAACCTAATGGAATAAAATTTACTTTCAGTCAAAAAGTCCAACTTGATGAATTAATTCAAAAGCCAAGCTTGATGCTATTTTCAAATAAGATTCAAAATGAAGCAGAAAATGGTCGTTTTTCTGAAAAAACGCTAAAACAACTTGCGGAAATGAAAACTAAAAATAATAAACCAAAGCCGATTACAGTCTATATTTTTAGCCAACTCCCTCCTCAGTTAAGTAAAAATGGCAAATTTATTAATTTCTATGCTAAAGAGTTGACCTATGTATATTATGAAAAATAAATCAATGTTTGTAAGGATATGAATTTATATCATTAAATTTGAAATAAGCGTCCTGACTAATAATTGGCGGTTTTGTTTTTGAGTTTTCTGTACAAAATGCTGTTTTAACTGATCAAGTGTGCTGAGTGTTTTGGACAGTGGAATAAAGCTCAATGTTCCACCATGCTTGTGTACTAATGTTTTTACAGAATAGTCAGGCTCTGATGCTAGATCGATTGATATATCCACGCTGACTGGTATGTCGATATACTGATCATTAATATATAGAGCCATATTTTTTAAACTATGTATCTGATATTCCAATGAGTTGTTCAAACTCAGCTAACCAGTCCAAGCGGTTAAACCCACCTTCGCTTGAATTTGGGTAAATACCTGCAATAAAAAAGCCCTGCTCTGTGTCGGACTTTTTAAATGTATGGGCAATGATATTGACGTAATCACAGCGTAAATTTTTTACCTGTTCATAGGCTTCATGTGCGATCGGATGATCTGGAGTGACATTGATCATTTCTTATCTGCCTTAGTCACTTTAATAGAAATAATCAAAGCAAGCATGAAACCAACACCAAATATAAAACCTCGAATAAGCCATTCGAAAAATGCAAACCAATTAATTGAATAGTCAAAAATCATTTTTAAATCCTATAGGCCATTAACAAATTTAAAAAATAAATACACGTTGATAAGCGCTCTTAGCTCGAAAGAAAAAAGTAAAAACTCAGCCATCTTTTTGATCTTCCATGTGTTCATCATTAGCAGCTTTCCGTTCTGCATTGATTTGATCGAGTGTTTGAAGTTGGATAATTGGATTGGGCGTGGCGCTGGCTGAGATTTGATGTGTAATCTCAAAGTTTCCACCTGCAGAAAAACCACAGCAAAAATTACTACACTGCAAGCCCAAAGCACGAAGTAAAGGATGTTGTTGTCGGCTACTGCGGATATACATAGACGATCCGCAGTGTGGGCATTTAAAATTAGGTCTTTTCACGAATCGCCTATACAGAACAAATTTAAATACCATTATAAATAATACGGTGAAATATTTGTTCTTTTTATATATTTTTTATACTATTTGTTTGGTTTTTCTTGTGTAGAAAAATTTCATGCAAAATGTGAAATGTAAGTGCTGTTTTAAGCTACTCGCTAAAATAGGGACATTTGATCATATCGAGATCAAATGTCCACGTTGTAAAACGTTAAATAACTTCCAGAGCACCCCGAGTGCCTTACCTGAACGCCAAAATGAGCGTCACATCGAAACAGGTAAGATCGATGAGCAACACTTCTGTAATACCGCAATACAATCCTAAGGGTCACAGCTTTTCAGGTTGGCTTGGTGGAAAATCTCAACTGGCAAGAACGATCATAGACATCATGCCCGAACATAAAACGTATGTTGAAGTGTTTGGTGGTGCAGGATGGGTACTGTTTAAAAAGACTGAATCGCCTGTTGAAGTGATCAATGACATCAATGACGATTTGATTAACTTATATCGTGTTCTGAAATATCACTTTGATGCGTTTTTGACTGAGTTTGAAAATACATTATTTTCACGAACTGTTTTTAATGAAATGCGTAAAAATGACCGTGGTTTAACTGATATCCAACGTGCTGCCAAGTTCTATTATTTATTACGTTCAGCTTTTGGATGTCAGTTGGATGGCTCATTCAGTTATAGTCGTGACCGTAAAAGCCGTTTGAAACTCGGTGAGGATCTGCGCGCACATCTGCAGTCGATTCACACCCGGTTGCAAAATGTGGTGATTGAAAATGCCAGTTATGACTATGTGCTTAAACGTGTTGATGGTCCTGATACATTATTCTACTTAGATCCACCGTACTGGGACTGTGAAAATGTGTATGGCAAAGGAATTTGGTCGAAACAGGACTTTTATGATTTGAAAGATTACCTGGACAAAATACAAGGTAAATTTATTCTCAGTTTGAACGATACCCCTGAAGTTCGGGAGCTGTTTCAAGATTATAAAATCCAACATAAGAAGATCCGTTGGTCTGTAAATAATAAAGCAGCGCATGAAGAACATAATGGGAATGAGTTGATTATTACCAATTTTTGATTTAAATCTGATTTAAACTAATCCCTCAATATGAGGGATTTTTTATGGCTGAAGAAAATTTAAAAAATGGTTGGGTACGTGTAAGGCAGAGTGATTCAAGAATGAATGATTTACCCTGCTTAAAAGATAATAAAGATAAGATTGTCAAAGTATTTGGTTGGGATGGTATTGAGCTTCGCCATAATGCTGAAGCTCGCAGCGTTTTTTACAATGGTCAGTATTGGTACTATTAAAGGTTAGCTTGTCGTATTCTTTTCAGCTTGCATGGCTTTAAATTCTCTCGCTGCTGCAGTCGTTGCTGTCTGTTTGTTTTTATACAAATAGGTTAAACGCTTTGGTGTAGTTTGATCGCCCTGTGTGACCTTACCTGTGTTTTTTCCGTCTTTATAATACGCCAAAATCCCTGTGTAACTGCCTGAGTCGTCGTCCACCAGTTCGGATAAATCATCTGAATCGGGTAAATAGACTTCAATTTCAACGTCCGTCACAAAACCATTGTCTGCAGATAATGTATGTACAACACGAGAACCGAGCCAAATAATATCGTCTATTTCTGACTTTAAGCCCATAAACTGTACCTGCATTTCAGGAATGAGGTCAGGTTTACCGTAGGCTAGTTTATAACTGAATGTTGCCGACTTAGATTTAATCCGATTGAACTCTGACTGTGCCACACGTTTAGCGGATTTTTCATCTCGTTGAATATTGCGAAGTTCACGGGTGTTTTCGTCTGACATACCGACTGTAACTTTTTGGCGTTCGGCTTTGTCATTATCATAATAAAAAACCGTGACACCACTGACTTCGTCTGCACCGTCCGTGTCTGACCAACGATGTGAGTCGCCCATATTACGTGTGATAAAAAATGTGGGCAGATCTAAGCCTGAAATGGTTTTACTTTCACCTTTTGGCATAAATAATAAATAGCCGTTTTTTACGGTCGCCATCGCATCATGCTCGTCTGCTATACGTGTGATGAGGTTGGCATCTGATTCGTTTTGGTCAATATGTGCCAGTGTGATCTGCCCCAAGCTGTCATGAATAATGGCTTTGAGGTTTTGCTCACTGGCAATGGTATTGATAATATCTGCAATGGTTTTGTTGTCAAAACTGCGCTCTTTTTTCTTTTTAAATGTGGCTTTTAGGTCTGCAGCTGCGCCTCGAATAGTAAGAACGTCGGGCACACCTGAGTGCTCTCTCTCTTTGATGGCGTACTTGCCTTTGTAGACCAAGCCTTCATTGCTCCAACCAATCCATATTTCCATATCCGCACCTTTTGGCGGAATACCCAGTGAACCATCGTGATCGGAAAGTTCTATCTCAACTGTGTCTGCTTCGATACCACGATTGTCCGTAATAGTTAGGCGCATTAAACGTGTTTGAACCAGACCGCCGATGTCTACTCCATTGACCACGATTTTATAAAAAGCATGAGGGTAACTGGCATCAAGTTTGTTGCTGATAAAGTTAATGGCAGTAGTAGCCATACCAAGCAGTGACATTTAAAGAATACTCCCCACTATTGATCCCAATACGTTGCCAATGAGTACACCTGCGGTTTGTGTTTTCTTTAATGTTAGGCTGAATTCCACCAGCCGTGGTTTACCATTTTTAAAGAAATAGGTTTGTGTTTCATTTAGCGATTCAATCACCCATAAGCCATAAATCTTGCCACTCCCTGAGATAAGCGGAAATGATTTTCCTGTGTCTGCCATCAATCGCATTGCCGTCAATGACATGGGTGAACCAAACTCGGGTACGATTGAACCTTCAAGTGTAATACTGTCTTCACCTTTGCCTGCATACTGATATGCAGGCATGTCACCAACACGGTTATTGCTGACATGATTCCAAGTATTGCTACGTTGTAGGCTTTGGTAAGTGGCGGTTGGTATCGAAAATACGAACATGCCATAAATCATCATCATTTTTATTATTCCTGGTCTTTAAAACTGCTACGCACTCGTGCCATTTTTTCGCGTTCACGTTTGTTAAGCACGTTTTCGATCATGTTTTGAATCTGTTGAATGTTTTGTCCCGGTGTTGTGTTGATTTGGATGGTGATGGTGTCGCCTTGGATCGTCATACCACCACCTATACTGGTCGTTGCTAATCGTGGGGAAGTTTGGATTTTATCCAATGCAGGTACGACATTGATCTTTTGCAATAGTTCAGAGTTAGGATTAAATACGCTGATTACTTCTGCAAACTTGGCTTTGAGATTTGGAAAGGCTTTTTCTATACCACCATGTAAACCCGACATGATATGTCCACCAAGCCCAGCCATGACACGTGACGGACTATGGATATCCATCGTCTTTTTCATAAAGTCTGGCATCCAACTATTGATGGTTGCCCATAAAGATTTGAGCTTTTCAAAGCCTGCTTGAATCCCTTTCACCAAACCGTCAATGATCATGCTACCGAAGCTTGTGAATTTGGCAGGTAGTTCAATGCCAAACCATGACAAGACTTTAGCGAAAGCAGCATAAAATAACCCAAATGGTGACCAGTTTATGATTAATGCACTCATGCCTGTGATTCCACCTGAAAATGCCGTTTTCACCTCTGTCATTCGTGAACTAAACCACTGGCCAATCGGTGCAAAAATGGTTGAAATATGTGTCCATAATCCACCAAAAAAGGCTTTGATTGGTTCCCAGTTGGCAATGATCATGCGTGGTATGCCAATAAAGGGCATTAAAAAGTTCAAAATTGGATTATCTGCAAAGGTTTGATCAATACTTTGAAGAATACCTTTGATAAACGACACGCCAGCATTAAATGCAGTTTTAATACCGCTCCATAAGTTGATAAAGAATGCCTTTATCGGTGTCCAGTTCTTATAAATAAGATAGGCTGCAACAGCGATGGCGGTGATTGCTAAGCCGATCGGGTTCATGAGTAATGCACGGCCTAAAAATAAAAATACTCGACCGATACCCATTAAGGCTGACTTTAAAATATTGAGTACGACTGGAGCTGCTGCAAACACCCGTGAAAATAAACCTGCAGCTGTTGAAGTCGAAGCTAAAATGAGCCGTAGACTGAGCATGCCTAAAATTAAAGGTGAGAAAACAGCTAAAGCACCACCAATGGCCACAAGGCTTACAGCAATGAATACCAGTCCTGCACCCAGTGCTTTTGCTAAAGTTGGATTTCTCTCCATCCACCCTGTGAAATTTGCTAGTGCAGATGTTGCAACTTCAATGGCTTTTGTATAAATCGGTAAGATGGTTTGGCCAAAGCGTAAATAAGCATCATGCAGTTTGGCTTTGGCTTCCAGTTCCTTACCTGTCGTTGTGTCTTTACCTTGCGCATATAACTGGTCAATGTTATTTGCACCTTCATTTAGCTTGGCATTTTTATGAATTTGATCTCTTTGTTGATACATCTGTGCAAATAAGTTTGATGCTGTACGATTTGAGAAAATACTCCCGATCGCATCGACCACATCTCCCTCTTTAGTGATGCCTTTAGCATTTAGTGCAGGCACAAGAACTTGTTCCATCCAAGCGAATTGATCTTTCTTGAAAAGGTCTGCGCCCTTGATTGCCCCAATGTCTAAATATGACAAATCACCTGTTTTGTTGTGTTTGACTTTAGACGGATCTCCAATCAAGCCAAATTTGTCCAAATTACCCATCGCACGTTGAGTTGTACGACCTTGATATAAGTTTTGGTACGCCGACATCATAGCCGTACCAACACGGAATCCACCCATTTCTTGTACCAGTGGTTCCATCTTGTAATAAAAAGCTTTGTTATCTATGCCTTTTGCAGCAATACCACCTGTTTTAATGACATTCAGCCATTCTTCACCTTGGACACGTCCACCTGTTGCGGTAATCACTTGTTGAATAATATTGGCTTGATCATTGAAGGCTTTTTCACTTTTTAAGCCACCACGTAATTCAATGACTTTAAGCATGTCCATGAATTTTTTTTCATTTTCAGCCCCACCTTCACTACCAAACATGGCTTCATTTGCAAATTTCATTTTTGCCAATGTTGGTGCAACCATCTCCGCATGGTGCACATCACCAAAAGCAGTAATCCCATCACGAACTAAAGTTAAGTTTTCTAAGGTTGAAGTCCCATAAGTTTTCATTGCTTTAGCATACAAAATGGCTTCTTCAGTCGCTTTTTTACCTAACCCGAGGGATGCAATGCGATGCTCCTCAACATCTGTACGTTTGGATTCTTCAATTGGTTTACGCATGGTATATAGCGCGCCTGCACCTGTCATCGCTGCACCCATGCCATAACCAGCAGTTGCTCTTAACCGACCTGCATGACGTTCATAATTCTGTTGCATCTGTGTCATACGTTGTAAGCGTTGTTCTTGCTCACGCATAGACTGATTCGCTCGATTTAAATCATTTCGCAGACGTTGCTGATGCTCCGACAGCCGATTTGTAGATAAACCTGCATTATTCATTTCTGTACGCATTCGCTGAAGTTCTATGCGATTGCGTTCGTACTCTTGTTTAAGTTTTTTAGCTTTTTTAACAGATTTTTCGAAGTCACGTGTTAAGTCTGCAGACGGATTGGTTTTCATCTGCTGTCGAAGGCTTTTAATATGGTTCTGTAAATCTTGTAAGGCTTTGCCTTGATCTTGAACGGCTTTTTTTTGTTTTTGGTAACCGTCTATTTTCTTTTGTTGTTCGTTGAGCTTTCGAATCTCGTCACGTGTTTTTTTTAACGCCTTGGTAGCAGCATTACTACTACCAAGGATCGCTCTAAGTGCAGGACTTAATGTATTGTTCTTTGAGCCAAAAATGACTTCTAATCTTAATTGTTTCATTCGGCATCTGACCCATTTCGTTCAATGGCTTTTTGATGCCATTCCATCAATTCACTGAGTGACATACCTTCATAGGCTTGCGGTGACCAGTGAAACACCACCGCAATATTTGCCATGGCATCTTCTACTGTTGGAGTGCAATTTCCGCACGTACTGATTTCGGTTGCAAAAAAGTGATAATTGCACCACCCATTTGAATGATGTCAACTGGATCTATAAGTGTATCGAGCTGTTGTTTGGTCAATGTTGGATTCGTTGTACACAAAGGCAATAAGGTACAAATGGAGTTGACATCACCATTTAAAATGTCGGCAATTCGGACTTTTCGCAGTGCAATAACTGATGGTTTACGGACTTCGACTGACTTAATTTCTTGCCCACCAATTTTAATAGGTGAATCTAAATCCACGATTTCCACATCTTGCTGAATTGCTTGTAAGTTTTCGATTTGTTCTTGAGTTTGCATGGCAAATTCCATAAATATAAAAGTTGATGTAAAAAAACCTTCTGCAGCACTGGACTACAGAAGGGTAGGAAAACTAGATACCAATGTTTTGGCGATGTTTTTCATACATATCGACACCATCGACTTTGAATACAATGCCTGGAATATCGATTTCAATCATGGCTTTGCCATCGATTGATAATTTGTAATATGACAAGACCGTTTTAATCGAAAGTTCAGTATCATCACCGGGTTTTGAATTACCAAAATCAATTTCTTCATGACGGCCACGTACAACCATTTCGAGTGCCGTAGTTTCTCCGGTGTCGTCACGCTGATAGGATCCAGCGAAACGTAAACCAATTGCTCCAACAGTTGCAGCACCGTATTGCCCGATCACCAATGGGTCTATACCACCAAGTTTCCAAGCAAATTCGATCATGTCATCTGACATGCCTGCATCCCACTTGATACTGCCGTCCATCCCACCGCCACGCCAAGCCTCCAACTTACGTCCGAGTTTTGGCAAAGTGACTTCACCTGTTTGGCCAAGGTATGAATTACCTTCATTAAACAGATTCATCATTTTTAATTTTTTAGGTAAAGCCATGTCATTTTATCCTTTTTTATTCTTCTGTTACGCAGTCATACGTGAAGCGAAGTCAGCCAAATAACGGTCTGTAATACGCTGACGTAAAGTAAGGTCTTCCAGTGGTGGTACTGGCGTAAAGTCATAATCAAGCAGTAAATGTCCTGATTTTAGCGACTCTTTAGAATTAACAGCTGGATCAAACCAACATTCCCCATCAATGATGTAGCCACCATTTTTTAAATCACGAAATTTGGCATTGATGCCGTCGACAATATCTTTAGCCAATGATGGATGAAGGTCTTTATCTACTGCCCACATGTGCCCTTCTGCCATGGTGTCGGCAAGAATTTGTGCTGTCCGGGTGTAGTTTTCAAAGGCGAAAAGCGGATCTGCTGAACATGTACGAGAACCCCAAAAACGGAAGCCATCTTTTTGGATCAATGTGGTGATTTCGTTGCTATTGAGGTAACCAGCATCGGTATCCATGGACTGCAATTGCCAAAAAATATCTTGAGAAATACCTGTTACACCGTTGACGGGAACGTTGGAAAGTGTTTTCTGCCAACCTGTTTCATTATCAATTTTGGCACGTAAACCTAATGCTCGAGCAGTGGCATCAAATGTCGTGGTTTTTGATGTGGCTGTGTCCCATCCTAAAAAGTCGGGATAAATCAGCATGGTTTCTCTTGCACCAATTGCTTCACGATATGCAGCTGCTTCTTCTTTTGTTTCACAGCCAAAACAAGACAGGTAGTTAAATGCTCGAAGCTTTTCAGCAATTGAGTTTAAAGCCGTTGCCACAGGTGCAGTATCTAGACCAGGAACACCCAAAATACGAGGTCGTACTTTCAGATTTTGTTCTGCTGCCAATAAGGCTTTCATGCCTGTATAACGACCATTTTCAACACCACCGATAATTGCTGAGTTTTGTTCAGCTTCTGTGGTTTTTTGGTCTACACGCACAATGACAGTAATCGCATTGGTTTGGTCTGCGATGGCTTGTAAAGAACGTGCAAGTGTTCCCTTTTCACCTGCTTTGTCCAAAGCCGTTTTGATATCTGTAGCAAGTACTGGAGTATTGAGAGGTAAAGCTGCTGCATCTGCATCTTCTGCAGTTGCAACCAATCCGATCACAGCAGTGGAAACTGTACGGATTGGTCGTGTGCCTTCATTGAGTTCAAGGACTCGGACACCATGATGGTATGAATCTGTAGCCATATAAAAAGCCTGTGATCTGTTGTTATGTTTTCAGATCACAGGCTTACAAATTGACTATATATTGTCAGTTAAATGCAGTTGTATTAAGGCTTTTTACAACTAAACTAGACCCAATTTGTCCATGTCAAATTTTTTCTAATTCTTTTCTTCACGTTGGAATCAACAATATTTACAACTGTCTGCATCAAAGTTTTTGTGATTTTATCTAAAACTTTGACTTGAACTTGGTATTCAGAAAAAGATACTGGTGCATTTAATAGTGGTATTGGACTATTTACATAATAATCAGCTTCTAGAACAATTTGATCTAAATCAGAAAATTTTAAATTATCTGAAATTATATTTAAGTCATTTGATAAACAAAATAGTTTTTCATCCACATAAATATCGGCACTCGATAAATCAAAAATATTTTGTGAATAGCCATTTAAGGCAGAATCTAAATATAATCTAGATTTGTTTTTATGATAACAATTTTGGTTGAAACTTAGATTTTTTACATCACAGTTTTTAATCACAGGTTGAGATTGAACTGAAGACATATTTTTTATTTTTGTTGAATCGATATTGACTAAGCTACAAGTATCAAATTCGGCTTTTGATTGCCAAAAGTAGTAATCATTGTTTAATTCCGTAAACTCTAGTCTAGAGTTTTGAGCAAAAACAGAAGAATTTTCAGAAATAAGACCACTAATATTTTTAACAATTGAATTGTTTAATATTGATACATCAGAAGCTGCTTGTGCAATTGATGGTAATCCACTCGTGGGTAAATTCTTACAATCAATTTCTGAATTATTAACAACCACGCTACATTCTTTAGCCAAACCGACAGAACCTGAATACGTTTGTCCAAAAAATGAAACTTTAGTTTTATTATTGATTGAAATTTGAGGCTTTAAGACATTGGCAAAAGAGAAAAAAATTACATTCCCAAATAATTCAGAAGTATTGAAAGATATATCAATGATGCCTTTGTTTGATTCGATATGAACAACTCTATCAAAGTTTTTTAGAAGGACATTATTTCCAATAAGTGAAAATTTCTCATCTATTTGATCACTTAAATTTTCAATTGTTATGCCACAGCGTGATAATGTTGTATCTTTCATTTTTGCTTCAGCGCGAATATTATTCATAATTACTTTTGCATCGCCCGAACGTCTACCAAAATAGAATGCATCGGCAAATGCATCAAAATCATTATTTAAATACCAATGCCCACCAACATTATTAATATCAATATTTTCTAATAAAATATTTTTATAGTCAAAGTAACGACTTGCATAACCATACCAGTTTGACATCTTAATATTTCTTAAAATAATGTTTTTTGCATAAATATCAAATCCATTCATTCTTGGTGTTTTATAATATTCAGTGTTAGCAAATAGATCTTGAGGCGTATTTGAACCATCAATACTTATACCATCAAACAGAACTAAAGCTTCACCAATTGTTTTTATATCGAATGTAGTATATCCAGAAGTATCACTATTATTTTTTAACTTAATTTTTACATTTCGACCTAGTGCAGTAATGCCTTTTGAGTTTTCAGTTAAAATTGAGTTTTCAAGTAGAAAATCTCGGTCTGAGCCAAAATCAATAGAAATATGTTTAACTTTAGATAAATTCATAATTCTTTTGATAATTTCAGATGAATCTTGTGTGGCATTGGTATAACCAGCATCTTCAATTAAAAATATATTTGAATTTTTTTGACGTTCCCACCCGTAAAAAACACTTACACCATCATTTTCAAGTTGCCGTGTAGCTTTATATACAAATGTATCTCCACCTAGATTTTGCCCTTCCTCATAAGATTTTAAATAAACAGTTCTTGCTTCCCATACTTCGATATTGAGTAGCTCTTGAATCGAACTTACAAGTGTGACTTTTGTTTTATCTGCATGATCTATTGCTTCTTGTTTTGCTTCTTCAACTGTACGGATTGTCGCCATCACAATATCAGCATCAATTTTTAATTCGAAATTGGCTGTATTATCTATCTGAAGAATCATACGGAATGTCATGATTCTTGCTGTACCATCTGAAGGGTTCGGTTTATATGTTGGCGGATAATTCGAGTATGCAACCAAAACATTACCGGCCCACAAACCTAATTCACGAATGTTAAAACCTCCAATAGCACTGGCAATTATAGCCTCAGCACGTAACCAATTTTTATTGTTTGGGTCTGGTGCGAGAGAGTTTAATTGGGTTCGATACACTTCATTCACTAATTTAGTAAAATTCGCACTTGGAACAGGCAGGCTACCATTACCATCTCCGAATGACATTTCAGTAATACCTAATTTAGTACCATGCTGAATTGCTTCACGAAGTAAAGCTAAACCTTGTTCTGTAAATACTGAATAATATTGTTCACCAGCCATAATTTATGCTCTTTTTGGATAGATAGTTGTTTCGTCATGCCCGTAATGAGCAAAAATTGGATAAATGATTGGGGTTGTTTCGTCTTGCTTTGGGTAAATTGTTACGTCTTCACCGTCATACATTGCAACAGCAACATTGGTGTCACCATTTACTGCAATTACATTAATTTCCACACCTTTAAGCTCTCTCGTTAGTGGCTTAGCATCATGTAAAAGTTCAACCAATGTGTTATATGATTTTTCTGATAATGACTTACCATTTGTATCAATAGTCAATTGGAATGTACCAGGTTCACTCATTGGTAACTCTTGCCACCACTCATGTACAGTGAGTGAATAACCGAAGCTTTCAACGATTTGACGTAAGGCGTAATTGGTGCCTTTGTGTTGATGTACTTTGATCGAATTTTTGATTTGGGCGCGTTTTACTTCATCTGGCCAATCATCCTGCCAACGGTCTACAGAAAATTGCCATGCCAAAATGGATAAAAAATCACTGGGCGCATCATCAATCCGAATTAAGCGAGATAGATCCGCATTGAGTTCTGTCATTTGAGCTGAGGTTTCGACAATTTTATGCTCAAAATCTGTGGCATTTGGAGGAAGTAAGTTCATGGCTCATTCCTCACACTAAGTTTTATTTCAGTACAAAAGGCTGCCTGAAAGTTATTGATATGAACCTCTTCAATTGGATGGACTAACTCAACACGTTCAACACCTGATACTTTCAATGCTGAATAGATATCTGAGAAGAACACGCCTTTACCGATGCGCTTTGGGGTTTTGGTATAATTGTTAATATTGGCTGTCGCAGCGGATAAGACTGAGTCAGTTTCAGGGACATTTTTGGTGACTAAAACAGCTTCAACAATGTAGTTTATAATTTCAGCGGACTGTACTTGAACACGGTCACCTGTAGGACGTTTCTTTTCAGCAGAAACCGAATTTAAAACGATATTATTCAACTCTGGTGTAGATGCATTATTTGCTGTGTCATGCTGCAAAATGGTCAATAGCGCATGTGCTGGTGATGGTGAACTACATTTAACATCCGCCACACGCCCATCTGCTGACAGCGTATGATATTCATAAGATGATTCTGGTCCTGCAGTACTCAAAGCATCTAATTTTTTCTGAATGCGGTAACGGAAATTTTCATCGGTTTCATAAACTGCAGGTGCAGGTGGTGTGACTGAATTATCTGCTGGAGTAATAAGCAAACGTGAAACATCAAAATTTGCACCCCAAACGTCTAGATCTGCACCTTCTGCGAACGCCAACTGTGTTGCCAGCGCTTTTTTATTAATATGCGTCCGCAATACCATTTCACGATAAGCATTTTCTTGTAGATATTTGTGCAGTGGATCTGATTCACGGCCCAATAAAATCGTGATCGCGTCTTGTTCCTCTGGTGGATACAGCGAGATCAAAAATGCTTTACGTTCTGCCAATATTTGTTCGTAATCGATTTCATCGACAAAATTGGGCTTTGGCAGTTGGCTAAAATCCACACTCATGCGCCTGCTCCCATATTTAATGGAATTCTAAGATTCATTTGTTGACCTGTGATTTGGGATAAGCCTTCGATGTCGAATACCAATCCATTCCCCTCAACACTCGACATATAAAGTTGACTGATACTAATCCGATCTTCCCAACGAGAAACCGCTGTATAAATTGCGCTATAACATTTCAAAACCAAGACATCATTAATTGGTTGATCGAGCAATTCAAAAATGAGAGATCCGTACTCGCGTCGCATGACACGAGATCCAATGGGTGTAGTGATGATGTCTTGCAATGATTGTTGGATAGACTGTTGTTCTGTTTCCAGGCTTCTACCTGTATTTTTATCAATCATGGTAAGGGTTCTCCCGAAGTTTCCTCACCTGATTTAACACCTGATGTTTTATGCAACTTCAATGAAATAGCACCTGCAGTTACGTCAGCCTCGGTACTGAAGTTTCCTGTTGAATGGCTACTGCCCTGTACAAGTTGACTGCCACCGACTGTATTGTTTCCTGTCATGGCTGTACTGCCATTGACTTGGACATTGCCATTGATGGTGGTATCACCATTGATGGTTGCCCCACCTGAATTGGCATTGACAGTCACGCCACTATCGGCATTGACAGTTACACCACTGTTTGCAGTTAAAACAGCAGTACCGTTGCTAGGTAAAATCACTTCTAATGCATGAGTTTTGGTGTCATAAGAAATCATGCAACCATCAGAAAATAGACGTATATTTTTATTTAAATCTTGTGATAACACTGGATTATCTGCATTGTTCAAGCCACCAATTGCAATACCTATCTCTAATACACCGCATGGACTTAAAACGATGACCTCTTCACCAATAGATGGTGGGTCAAAGGTTTTGTCATTGCCTGCACGTAAATTGAGATAACGGATTTTTGCAGTGGTAATCTCGCCAATTTGGACGGTCACTGTCAGAAAGGGTTTTGTCGGTTCTACGGTCTTGATTTTTCCTAAACGAATCAGGTTTTCAAGACGTCGTAATAGGTCTGCACTCATGACTGCAATCGTGTTGCAGTCATTTTTTTATTGCATGTGGTGGCTGTTGTATTAACGCTTTTTACAAATCATTTTGAAATAAGTTTAAATACTTCTGTTTCAATCATATCCATTTCTTCTGTCGTAAATCCTAAAAGTTCTCGACTGGCATATTGAACAGTTGGACCATCTTTTTCGACTTTGTCGCGTAAACCGTATTGATGAACTCGGGCAATAAATGCCACACGACCTGCAAAACCAATGGCGATGCCTTGGGCTGTGCGCTCAAAGCGCATGTATTTGGCATTTTTAATCAGATTAAACATTTTATTTTTGATTTTATTTTTCTTGTCCCGGAGACGAAACTTTCTTGGAACATAGGTCGAACCATCTGGATTTTGTTGTTTTGTGATTCGACTTTTTTGTGATGCTCGTAACTTTCGAGCGATATGCATTTCTAATTTGCGTCGCTCTTGATCACTGAGTTGATTCAGCATACTACCCAGATGTTCTGTAAGTGCTTCGAGTTCTGCCATTAGAAATATTGTTCCTCTGGTTCTGCTGAAATCCACTCTGCTAATGTTTGTCCTGTTTTACTGTCGATCATTTTAAAAATTTGCGATGGTAATGCTTTGTCATACTGAGGCTCGTCAGGAAATGAAACACTTAAAGTGCCATCATCATTATGTTTGACAATGACTCGTTCTGTGAGTGGAAGTGTCAATGCTAAATCTACGGTACCGTTGTCTAAAATCACAGTCTCAAACTTAAATGCATCTTTGCTTTTTTCTAAGTTGACTAATAATTCATGCTGATTGACACGCACCCAATCAAGCAATGGAATCATGACTGCGTCCATATCTCCAGCATATTCAGTTAAAATCAAATTGAGATCATAGACATATTCAAATGAAAGCCCGTTGGCCAAAGTACAACGGACGTTGCCTTTTTCAGTAAAAATCAGCATTCGTTCAGGATCACGCTGTAATTCTTTAACTGCGTTAAGCATGTGAGTGCGTAGGCTTTCCAGTTTTTTCATGGTTGTTCCTGAATTTTTATGACCGCGTCTACTTGTGCTGCACAAAGTGAACGTGCCAATTCGGTTTGTTCTAGCGCAAAAACCAAGTCTTGATTGGTATTCAATACAAAAATTGGTTTAGTGCATGGGCTGAGCATTGGATAGAGTTTTTGCACCTGGTGATTTGGCATTGCTGTTGAACATGCCACGAATTGCGTCAGGCACAGGCTGAATAGCCCAATTTTTACTGTCTTGATCATGGGTAAATATCTCGTTCAGCGTAACTTTGCGCTGTTCATAATTACTATGAATCTCTGTTTGTGCTTTTTGTAATTCTGCAATGGATCGGCTTTGCTCAAGTACTTGGGTACGGATTTTTTCAAGTGTTTGATCTTGGCTTTGCAGCTGCTGTTGTTTTTCTACAAGTTGTTGTTCTAACTGACCAATTTTTTGCTGAACATGGATGTAATGTTTAAACATTAAAAATACTATTAAACATAAAAGCAAAGCCAATATTGGCTTTGCAAATGGGCGAAGCACAGTTAAAGCGATCATGATGCTTTTTGCACTCCGTAGATGGGTTCAAGATGCGCTCGTTCCGTAAGGAATTTAGCTTCATAACCGAGTTTCTTATAGTTAGGACCGTTGTATAAACGGAAGACTGTGTCCCAATCTTCTTTTTGTAAAGCTGTCAGTAAACCCTTTTTAGTCTCAATGAAACGGATGAAAGCCTCTAACTGTAAAGACTCACTGGATTGCATTTGCTCAACAAAATCAAATACGGATTTGTAGCCGAGGTCTTGCCAGTTTTCACCCATGATTTGGAACTGCCCCCAAGAACAGGACATAAGTGCAGCTTCTTCGTGGATATTTTTAGCAAGTGATAAACGGGTATATTCAGCTTCATTGCCCTTGTACCCACCAGTTGCGGTGTTGACCAGATTTGGAAATAAACGCATTTGTTCATTGGCAAAGGCTTTGCCTTTAAATTTAACCAAGTATGAATACATTTTATGGCGTTCAAATAGAATCTTGGCCTTACCATTTTTTAGAAAACCAACACCACGAGCTTCAGTTGCACCAAAGGCACGAATATTGAGTTCTGGAACATTGAGACGAACTGCAGCATTTAGATAGTCTGCACCTTTTAAAAACTTATCAGTACTGCCACCCATTAAGGCTGTACGGGTTTTATCACCCACTTTACCATCATCGACTAAGCCATGTTTTCGCTGAAACTGAATCACGGCATATTCGGTATTTGTACCAAAGTCACCATCGGGATTAAGTGGTTTTGAATTTAATCCCATGAAACCAAGTGCTATAAGCTGCTTTTGGATAATAACGACAGCATCTCCTCGAGCACCAAATTTAATTAAACTCATGATGCACTCCAGATCAGCTTGGCCACATTACCTTTTGTGCGCAAAATCAAGACACAAAGCAAAACTGCAAATATTGCATCCCACAGGGTTACAGGATCTTTATAAAATAAAATATGGATGGTTTGTCCCATGAAAGCACCAATCAAAATGGTGGCAAGAATGGAATAACCACGACGATGTCGCAGGCCAGTTGGATTAAAACAAATGATACGAGCACCGCAGATCATGTATGCAATCAGTGCGATGAATTGAAATAATTGTTCCATCATGATGATCCTCCACCACGAAAAATTTTATTGATGATGTCTGTTAAGTTGGACTGATCTACCCACACCATGATTTTCAAAATGATTGGGAGTGAGAAAATGGCTGCGACCATGCCAGCTGTTGCGTCATTGGTGATAAATGTTCGAGTTGTAATCTCTGGTGTAAGCAAGTAACCAATGCCCGTTGCTAAAAGCATAGTCAGCATACGTTGTAAGGGTTTTAGATCTTTTTTAGTCGTAGCAAATAGTGCTGCGCCAAAAACTGCGCCCAACAACGCATTGCCGTTGATAAAGGGTAAAAGTGAAGCTGCACTTAAAGTGATTGCTGTTGCAGCTGCTGTTGTGGTTGGTTCTGGCATTTTGTTATTAGTCCCATAGGTTTATGGTTTGTTTTGTTTGTTGCGGTGTTTCAATTTCAGGCAATGTGACTTGTGTCCCCATTGGAATAAATGGACCAAATTCAGCAAGTTTGGGATTGGCAGTTAAAACCATTTCGACCACGCCTGAGCTACGACCGTACTCGCGCCAACAGATCGCATCGACCGTGTCGTTCTGTAGAGCAGTGATGGTTTTAGCCATGAACTAATCCTTACAATCCAATACTTCTACAATTCGAATTTCACATTCATACATCGTTGGATTAATCCCATTATTTTGAGTAAGAACACGTGCCTCAGGTTGAATTGCTTTAGATTGCAAATCCAAACCAAGTTCAGTAGCAATTCTTTCAAGTGCAAGTCGTTCTAACTCTTTCTGAGAAAAACGATAGAAATGAACCCGTTGATGTGTTTCCTTTGATGAAATATTCATTTTCATATCAACTCCACTACGGTGTGGTTTTCACCGAGCAACTGTTGAATTGCCCATTGTCGATTGCGTCGATAATCATCCACAGTACATTCCGCTTGCTCTGCTTTTTTCGCACCTGAATTGGAACTGTCATAATTGCGATAGTTCTCATTGACCTTGGCTGCGACACCATTGGCAATTGCGGAAAGATATAAATAATCGGTATCGGGTTTGCCATCGATGATGGTTTTGGATAAATCGGATAATTTGGCAACATTGGTTTGCAATGAAATAAGCAAACGATTCAGGTCGATGACTTCTTCAATGATGGTTTGTTTAAGTCGTTCGTTGGTGACAGCTCCGTCAATACGGACAATTTCTCGGATATGGTCAAGACCAACACTCGGATAAAACGAGTCACTTTCGATGATGATTTGACTTGGTGTTGTATTGCCATTTGCGACGAATCCCATGCTGTCCCCTGCCGTCTGTTTTTGTTGAATTTAGTGCATGGGTGGGAACAACTCTCTAAGTGTGTATTACGATGTAATGACACTGAAATTGTTCGCCCATGCGGTGCGTGGGCACTTATTCAGTCGTTTTAAAAACCAAGGAACCTTGGTCATTTACGACTTGTGAACCATCACTATTCAGTAAAGGTTCAGGCTGTTTTGGTAAGCGATCTGCAAATTTATCAAGAAACTTCTTTGTTGCTTTCATTTCACCGAAAGCACCAGACTTTTCATCTAATTCAAAAGCAGACGTTAAATATGCTTCTGCTGATTGTGCATGTGCCAGATCCGCATCACTTGGTTCATCTTTACTCTGAATTAATTTGACTGTGGCTTTACCCAAAGCTAAATACAATTTGGCTTTAGCTTGGTTCGGCATATCCAATACTTTTGGATCTAGATCAGGATTTAGAATCAATCGTTCAACTTGTTCTAAAACTGAAATATCAACTGCAGCATCAGTTTTAAGTTGTTTTAAAAATGCTTCAGCAATGGTTTCAACCACATAAGTTGCTGTATTGCGCTTAAATGAATCGGGCATGATCATGTTATGACGTAAAGCAAACTCTGCTAATAACAATGCTTTTGCATAATCACCCACATCGATACACCAAACCAAAATAGTCATAAAGACTTCATCTTGAATAGATTTATCAGCTTCAAGAATGCCTTCGATATATGGTAAATAATTTGGAAGTAAAGCTGTTTTTAAAACAACTTTAGCTGCGGTGGCTTGGATTTGTTTGAGACGTTGACGATCATTATTGAGTTGCACCATCTGCAACTCATAAGCCGTCATGTCTTGCATCGCGCCAAACTCAGCAGCCGTTTCGGCTGCTTTTTTGGCTTGATGTTTTTGGAAATGCTGACGTGCTAGGGTCATAATTACACCAATTCGATTTTTTCAGCCATTGCAGCAAGACCCAAATCTTCGATGTAATAATCTTCGTTTGAAGATTCATAGTTTTCGATTTGGTCACGTTTTGGATTGTCGATGACAGTACGACGACGAGCACCTTCTTGAACATAAATTGAAAGGTTGTCAAAAGTTGTCACCAAAATGGCATCTTCTGGGAAGAACGGTACTGCATAAACAGGCAAATTACCCATACGCTTTTGGCTGATGATGATGTCAGCTGCCAATTTTTCCGTGTTTTCTTGTTCTTTGTTAACAATCGGAAAGTACTTATCTGCCAATGTTTTACGATTACACAGTACAACTAAATCTGGATTGTCCTGATGCACTTCATCAATCATTTCATTGGTCAGATCCATCACCAAAGCATCGACATTGTGATAATCACCCGTTGCACCGACGGTAATTTTTCCAACAATTTTACCTGATGACATCACACGTTCAGAATTTTCTTCACGCATCTTCTGCAACCAGCCTTTGTTTACATCTTGCAGTTTTGGATTTGCAATAATGTCAGTTGTCGTCGCAATAGAAGTACCATTGAAGCCAATCATGATACGGTCTAGACCTTGGCGTTTTTGAATTTGACCACTGAAACGAGCATAGAAATCTTTAAATTTTGCCCATTGATCTAGTTTTTGATATTTGATTGCTGTATCAAAATCAGTTTTACGACACATATAAAAACGCTCATCCATCGATGTTGGGTCTTTGGCTTGGCGATCTGTCGTGTCCGTATTTGTACGTGAGGCAATTGGACGTGAAATACCCAATCCAACTGCTGAACCTGACTGTTCTTGAACTAAGAAAATATTGATTTTCTGTAAAAATGCAGAAGATAACTGAATTTTATCTTCTAATTTCTGTTGAATCGTTGGTGCAACATTAAACTTTTCAGATACTTTGCTTACACCATTCAACTTGGCTAATTGAGTCATTGACTCATTGAATTTAAAACGTGTTTCTGGACGCATGTTAGATACTCTTTATATTTATAGTGATGGTTTTAGCAATCAACGGTTTCAGTGAATTTTGAATTTCCTGAAGTTGGACGTGGCTGTTGATCAGGCTCACCTTCTAACTTGGTTTTAAATTCATTGAAATCTTTTTTCAGCTGCTCATGTTCTGTGTTTAAAGTATTGAAATCATTTTCAAGTTTTGAAACCGTTTGACCTTGATTTGCAGTTTCAGTTGCGATTTCAACAATGGCTTGTTCTTGCTCAGAAAAGTATTCCGCAGACTTCTGTTCTGACTTTTGTTGTTTTGAGAACAGGTCTTTTACTTTTTGTACCAAGCCTGCGGAATATGATTGCTGTGTTTTGACTTCTTCAAATTCGAATTCCGTCTCTACTGCAGCAGTAAACAGATTTTCAGGGCGTTGTTTTTTACTTGCCAAAGGATTGGATTTTGCTGTAGCAGCAAATTGCAAATATTCGGTTCCCAATGATGCAGGTGAGTCTGTCACAGCCAAACCGATTAAGTATGCGGAACCTTTACCTGCAAAGTTTTCGTCTACCTCAATGGATGTATAGACTTTTTGCTTTTTCTGATTGAGATCAATCAAACTTTGAGTCGGTTCAATTTGGGCAAAAAGTGCGTCTTTTTCTTCACCACTGATTGTGACTTTTTCTGTTTTTAACGCAATGACATCGCCATAAGCACCAAAAACACCGTCAGGAAAAACTGAACGAAAGTGTTCAATATTGATACGAGCACCGTAGGTATTTGGGTCATAATTCTGCGCCATTTGGACGATCCATTCTGGCTGAATTTCACGACCATCTGTGGTATCCCCTGCCACGGCAATACGAAACCACTTCGATTTATATTTCTTATCTTCTTTGCTCATTTGCAAACCTATTCATAAAAAAATGGACGGATAAAAATCACGCTTTTGAATAGGTGCAGGATGGGCAATTATGCGCTAACCAAGCAATTAAACCCTTTTGTATTAAGCCTTTTTACAACTCACATGAACTGATTGTTAGATTTCTTACTGCCAATGTTCGCTTATAGAAAATAAGCAAAACATTGTAATGAATGACCTATCCCCCATCGCAAATCTGCACTTGATCATGGACAACAAGCTGAAAGGAAAGTTCCTTTATTGGCTTGGTTGGAAAATTGTCGATATAGCAGAAGTACTCGAAGAAAAAGAACGGACAGTTCAGGCATGGAAAACACGGGACGAATGGGAAAAAGAAAAGCCTGAAAATCGTGTTGAATGTGCACTGACTGTACGTCTGATGCAACTTATTCTTAAAAATAAAAAAACATCTGGTGATATCAAAGAAATTGATTTGTTAATGCGGACTTATAAAGAATTCGCTCGAATAGAAAAATATCGCTTGGATGGATCTGAAGCTGATCTAAATCCTAATATTCAAAGACGTAACTCAGCACCCCGTAAAAAAGTACCGAACCATTTTGATGAAGAACAAATCGAAGAAATGGTACTGGCATTTGAAGAACGATTGTTTGAGTACCAATGGACTTGGTACCGTGCAATGGACCAACGTTCTAGAATGATCCTAAAAAGTCGTCAGATTGGTGCAACTTATTATTTTGCATTTGAAGCACTGATCGACGCACTAAAAACAGGTCGAAATCAAATCTTCTTGTCAGCATCTAAAGCCCAAGCACATATTTTTAAACACTATATAAAAAAATATGCTCAGGAAATTTGTGGTGTAGAACTGACTGGAGATCCAATTCTATTATCCAATGGTGCTGAACTCAGATTTTTAGGAACAAACTACAGGACAGCTCAGGGTCATCACGGAAATTTATATTTTGATGAAATATTTTGGACCCATGGTTTCCAAGAACTTGAGGAAGTTGCCTCAGGTATGGCAACTCATAAAAACTGGCGTTTGACTTATTTCTCAACACCATCATCCATCACACATGAAGCCTATGAGTTTTGGACTGGAACTCGTTTTAATAAAGGTAAACCCAAAGATCAACATTTAAAAATTGATGTTAGTCATGATGCTTTAAAAGATGGTCGAGTTTGTGAAGACTTGATGTGGCGACAAATAGTCACAGTTGAAGATGCTCAAGCAGGCGGTTGTGATTTATTTGATATTGAACGTCTGAAATTTGAAAAGTCTCCAGATGCTTTTCAAAATCTTTACATGTGTGAATTTGTTGATGATGGTCAATCAATGTTTCCATTGGCTATGATGCAATCATGCATGATTGATACTTGGGAAATTTGGAAAGATTTTAAACCACATCATGCAAGGCCATTTGCTAATAAACCAGTCTGGGTAGGTTATGACCCAGCAAGAACGGGGGACAATGCAGGTTTAGTCGTTGTTGCCCCACCCCTTGTTCCTGGTGGTAAATTTCGTGTTTTAGAGTGTCATCAATTTAAAGGTGATGATTTTGCCCAACAAGCAGAACATATCAGAAATATAACCCTACGTTATAACGTGGTTTATATCGGAATTGATACTACTGGTATGGGCTATGGTGTTGCAGAACTTGTACGCCAGTTTTTCCCTGCATTAACTACATTTAATTATTCGCCAGAAGTTAAATCTAATCTTGTTTATAAAACATTAGATGTCGTCAGAAATGGTCGTCTTGAGTATGACTCAGGCAATAAAGATTTAACTCAGTCATTAATGAGCATTAAAAAAACACTAACTGCTTCACAAAAACAAATCACGTTTACAGCTGGGCGTTCGGATGAAGTAGGTCATGCGGATCTCGCATGGGCACTCATGCATGCAATTTATAACGAACCACTCGCAGGTATTACAGAAACCAATTCTTCAATGATCGAGATTTATTCATGAAACCATTTTCTATTGCAAAAAACATTTTAAGTAATGCATTGAATTTACGCCCTCACCCTAACTTTCCGATGCATTCAAATCCTAAAACTGAGGCATTTACATTTGGAGATGCAACTCCAATAACTGATGGCCATGACTTATCAAATTATATGGAGTGTTGGTTTAATGGCCGTTGGTATGAACCACAAGCCAATTTACATGGCTTATCAAAAACGGTAAAAGGCACACCATATTTGAGTAGTGCAATCAATTTTAAGAAAAATTATTTATCTAATTTATTTATTCCACATCCACATTTGAGTAAAAAGGATTTTGATCAAATCGCTTTGGATATTTTATGGAGTGGTAACTTTTACTTAGAAGATATTCGTTCACGTTTGAATAATCGTATTCAACTTAAAGCTGCTTTATCAAAATATACTCGAGTTGGTGATTTACCTGGCCAATATTTTTATTTGTCCAATGATCACAATGGTTATGTTGAACATGAATTCATGAATGGTCGAGTGTTTCATGTTCGTGAAACAGATATTGATCAAGAGATTTATGGTGTGCCTGAATATTTGTCTGCTCTGCAAAGTGCTTGGCTCAATGACTCAGCTACATTATTCCGTCGTAAATACTATAACAATGGATCACATGCAGGATTTATTCTTTATGTGAATGACCCAGCTTCAGATCCAAATGACATTACTGCACTCAGAACAGCACTGAAAGAAAGTAAAGGTCCAGGGAACTTTCGTAACCTGTTCTATTACAGCCCGAATGGTAAAAAGGATGGTATTCAAGTCATTCCCACATCTGAGATTGCTGCAAAGGATGATTTTGTTAGCATCAAAGGAACTAGCCGTGATGACATGCTTGCATCGATGCGAGTCTACCCACAGCTTTTAGGGATCATTCCATCAAATGCCGGTGGCTTTGGTGATATCAAATCTGCATCGGAAGCATATAATTTTAATGAAGGTGGGCCATTGAAAGCCAAGATGTTACAGCTCAATGAAATGATTGGCGATGAAGTAATTAGATTTAAAGATTTCGAATTAATAACGACAAAATAAAAAAAGCCCTAAGGGCTTTTTTTTATGGATTTAAAAATTCCAATATCGATTTCAATTCTTGATTAACATGATTTATAGCTATTTCAGCAAATTGATTATTACAATCCTCTTCCTTCAATTTCATTAATTCTTCATTGATCTTTACAATCTTTAACTGCGCTCTCGTTATGTTCTCTTTAACTACGCTTTGACGTTCATTTAACATATAAAACCTTTTAAATCATTAAGTTATGATTATATTTTCGCTCGAACTAGGACACACATCAAGCAATTTGTTGATTTTTATCGGATTATTTTTTAATAAGAATTATTATCATTTATTCTATTTGGGTAGGCGCAGCCGCGCAGTTGCCCCACCCCACCTGCCCACACTAAATATGGCTGATTTACTACAGAGGCAAGGAAAATGTAATGGTCTTGAATGATGCGTTGTTATTAGGCTTTCTCAGTGCTTAGGCTAATTTTTGAATACTGCATTTCACTGCAAAATACAAAAATATTAATTTGCATAAATGACAGCTAAACAAAAATTTCACCGACAAGATTTATCGGACATAAACAACACCGATTGGTAAAACAAGGAACAAAATTTAAGTCTTTCTCGGCTTTGACAAACATTTGAAGTAATAAAGTAATAATCAGATATAAACAATTGAAAAATATAAATAAAATATATTACACCTTGAGGTAATATTTTGTAATTTCAGAAGTAATTTTTTATAAACCATTGATTTTATTGAAACAGCAATTGATAAAAAAATACTATTTTGTACAGTATTAAATTACCTCATTATTACTTAAAAATTACTTTTAGAAATCTTTATAAGCTACTGATTATATATTAATTATTTAAAAATATTACTTTATTACTTCAAAAATTAACTACCCTCAACTTATTTTCAATAATCAAGAATACAGAGTTTTGCTGATATTTCACTCGAATTTAATTTTAAGTATGGGAGTGATATGGGAATGGTAATGTAAGTCAAAATGACTGATACAAACTAAGTAATAAAAAGAGTAAACAGATATCAAAGAATGAATAAAACTGTATATATAGATATTTTTCTAATAAAATCAAATAAATGGTCGGAGCAGTAGGATTCGAACCTACGACCCCCTGGTCCCAAACCAGGTGCACTACCAGGCTGTGCTATGCTCCGAATTTACAACAAACTTAAGGAATTGGGGTGAATGATGGGGCTCGAACCCACGACAACCGGAATCACAATCCGGGGCTCTACCAACTGAGCTACATCCACCGTCACATTAAGTTTTAGGATCTATAGTATCAAGCAACATATGGTGCGCCTGACAGGATTCGAACCTGTGACCATCCGCTTAGAAGGCGGATGCTCTATCCAACTGAGCTACAGGCGCATGACCAATGATACTAATATCACAGATTAACTTGCCTTGAAGAATTGGTCGGAGCAGTAGGATTCGAACCTACGACCCCCTGGTCCCAAACCAGGTGCACTACCAGGCTGTGCTATGCTCCGTTCATCTCAGCTTTTATGTATCGCACATCGTGCGGTACGGTGTGCATTCTAGGCGTGACGCCACAAGACGTCAACACCTATCTTGAAAAAAAGTTAAAAAAACACGTCAAATGTATATTAATCAAACATTTCAGATGTTTTTTATACAATTTCTATCGTTTTAATTGAGCACTAAAGTTCAACATACGATCTAAAGGTAATTTAGCACGTTCAGCCAAAGCAGCATCTACGAATATTTCTTGATCGGCCTTTTGCAAAACTGACAAAATACCATCTAATTCATTCATTGCCATCCACGGGCAATGCGCACAAGAACGACACGTTGCACCCTCACCTGCTGTAGGTGCTTCAATCAAGGTCTTATGCGGTACAGCTTGTTGCATTTTATAGAAAATACCACGGTCTGTAGCCACAATTAGAGTGTCTTGTGGCAATGTTTGAGCTGCTTTGATCAGTTGTGAGGTGCTTCCCACCGCATCCGCAATATCAATCACGGATTCTGGTGACTCAGGATGTACCAATACAGCTGCATTCGGATACAGCGCTTTCATCTTTTCAATACCACGGGCACGAAACTCTTCATGCACGATACAAGCACCATCCCAAAGCAACATATCAGCACCGGTTTTCTTTTGAATATAACGGCCTAAATGTTGATCTGGTGCCCAAATAATTTTCTCGCCCAAACTGTCTAAGTGTTCAATGATCTCTACAGCACAACTTGAAGTCACCACCCAATCTGCACGTGCTTTAACTGCTGCTGAAGTATTGGCATAGACCACAACAGTATGCTCAGGATGCGCATCACAAAATGCGGTAAATTCATCTACAGGACAACCGAGATCAAGCGAACAGGTTGCTTCCAAAGTTGGCATAAGTACTGTTTTTTCAGGAGAAAGAATTTTTGAGGTTTCTCCCATAAATTTAACCCCAGCGACCACCAGAGTAGATGCCTCATGATCACGTCCAAAACGTGCCATTTCCAAAGAATCAGAAACACAACCACCTGTCGCTTCCGCAAGTTCTTGTACATCTGGATCACAATAATAATGTGCCACCAAAACAGCATTGTTTTTTTGCAACTCAGCTTTAATTTGCGCAAACTTCTGCTGTTTTACCGCTGAACTCAGACTATTGTCCTTAGGTTCACCTAAACGATCTAAATGCGCTTGCACAACCGATTTTGCTTCGTTGGCAATTAAATTATTCGCATCATTCATAAGAGGTCTTCTCTTTCCTTGTCGCTGGCATCATGCTAGCGTTTATACACTTGTGAATTGATTGTACGGTTTAGCGCACATAAATTCACCACGAAAAATGTTTTGTTATAAAAAAGCCTCACGAATGAGGCTCCTTAAAAAATCAGCAATTAAGAACGATAGTCCGCATTAATTTTCACATAATCATATGATAGGTCACAAGTATAGACCGTATCTTTGGCCTGCCCTCGACCAAGGTTTACATGAATGGTCATTTCTGTCTGTGACATTACACGCGCACCAGCTTCTTCGGTATAGTCTTCAGCAGCACCACCATCTTTACAAATTTGCACGTCGTCTAACCAGACTTGAATTTTTTCAACATCCAAATCTTTCACGCCAGCATAACCAATCGCAGCAAGGATACGCCCCCAGTTTGGATCAGACGCAAAAATTGCCGTTTTGACCAATGGTGAATGGGCAATGCTATAAGCAATATCACAACATTCTTGTGTGTCGTTTCCACCGTCAACCATGATAGTAATGAATTTGGTTGCCCCTTCTCCATCACGAATAATCAGTTGTGCCAAACGCTTCATCACACGCGATAAAACATCCAAGACCACCGTATAGCGTGCATCATCTTCACTGCTAATTTCTACACCACCAGCCATGCCTGTTGCAGCAAAGATGCATGAATCATTGGTAGAAGTATCACCATCCACAGTAATTCGGTTAAATGATTGGTCTGCGCTAATTTTTAACATTTTTTGCACAAGATTTCGTGCAATTGGCGCATCGGTTGCAACAAAACTCAGCATGGTCGCCATATTTGGGCGAATCATGCCTGCACCTTTAGAAATCCCAGTCATTGTATACGTTATACCATCAAGCTCGAACTGTTCTGAGGCACCTTTTGGTGTGGTATCTGTGGTCATGATCCCAGTCGCAGCGTCCGGCCATGAAGCGTCATTCAAACTATTTAGTGCAGGCTGTAAACCTTTCGTTAAACGCTCAATCGGCAGCTGTTCGCCAATGACCCCTGTAGAGAATGGCAATACCTCAAATTCTTCTACCTGCGCTAACTCAGCAAGCTTTAAACAGGTCAATTGTGCATTTTGCATGCCCAATTTGCCTGTACCCGCATTGGCATTCCCGGTATTGATGACCAAATAGCGTGGATTGGCTTGTGCTAAATGTGCTTTGGACACATGAACGGGCGCTGCACAAAATGCATTTTGGGTAAATACCCCCGCAACATTGGTACCTTGTGCAAATTCAAAAATAACTAAATCTCGTCGATTTGGATAACGGACATACGCCTCAGCAGAGCCAATTTTTACACCTTGTACCACATGCATATGCGGCATAGACACGTCACCAACAGCCATTTTCAAATGTCCATATGAATTAGAATGAAAACACAGCTTATTAGAATTCTCTATAAAAATCGAGCTTATTAAAATGCTTATTTATTTTTACTATAAGAAAAGCTTATTCATTTGAATATAAAATAAAAAAGCCAGTAAATATACTGGCTTTCATCACATCATCAATACCTTACTGTTGAACAGCAGTCGTGGTATCCGCAGCCAATAATGCTTGCTTTACTTTTTCTTGACTAGATACTGACAACGCTGGATTTGAAGCAACAACGCGATTAACCGTAGCAGGTGTTACTGCTGCAATCGCCGCAGTTTTTAAAATAATTGGGCGTCCGCCTGTATTCCCTAAAGTATAACGAATACCAGTACGTGGACTGATTACAGTCGTGGTTTCATTTTTTACTTCTGCTTGGGCTGTTACTGCGCCTGTAGCAGCTTGTACTTTTTCCACTGTCGTCGTTTGTGGTGCCGTATCAGCAAATGCCAATGCTGGAACTGCTAAAGTTACAACAAATAAAGGTTTTAATAATTTTTTCATTATCTTCCCAAAGATCTTTTCCAATTGAGCAACTTAATACCACTTAATCACATTTCCTGCAATAAAAATTAACGCATGGTAATAACTTGTAAAAAAAGCAGAACAATTGTTCTGCTTTTTTGTAACACTTTCAGAGTCTATTCACTCAATTAGATTTTGCCGTGACATTGTTTGTATTTCAAACCTGAACCACAAGGACAAGGTGCATTACGGCTTTCTGGAGCTACAACCTCATCACTATGAGTGAATTGTGCATCAACAATTTCGTTACTTACCGTACCGCTTAAGCCATCCACTTCATCATGTGCGAAGTTAAGACGCATAGATTCAGCTTGAGCCTGTTGTTGAGCTTCCATTTCAGCAAGCTCTTCAGGTGTTGGGATATGCACACGAGAAATATCAGTAACCACGTCTGACTTAATCACACCCAACATATTGACGAATAAATTGAAGGCTTCCTTCTTATATTCTTGTTCAGGGTTCTTTTGTGCATAACCACGTAAGTGAATCCCTTGACGCAAATAATCCATCGCAGCCAAATGGTCTTTCCAATGACGGTCTAAAGAACCCAGCATGAAGTGACGTTCAAGTGTCGCAGCAGTATCATCACCCATCTGTTCACGACGATTACGGTAACGTGTAACGATCTCATCAGAAATACGTTCAACCAAGGCTTCTTCATCTAGACGACGATCTTCTTCCAACCATTGATTTACAGGAAGATTAATGCCTAAGTCTTCATTCAATGCATTTTCAAGCCCTTGAATATCCCATTGATCATGGATTGATTCAGGTGGAATATAGGTTTCGATTAAGCCTTTTACGACTTCACGATGCATTTCTTCAATATAATCTTGAAGTGAGCTTTCCTCTAAAATTTCATCACGTTGAGAGTAAATAATTTTACGTTGTTCGTTATTTACATCATCGTATTTCAATAAGTTTTTACGAATATCGAAGTTACGTGCTTCAACTTTACGCTGTGCATTTTCAATAGAACGCGACACCATTTTATGTTCAATGGCTTCATTCTCTTGTAGTCCCATCGCACGCATCATTGCAACAACACGATCACCTGCGAAGATACGCATCAAATCATCTTCTAATGACAAGAAGAAACGTGAAACACCTGGGTCACCTTGACGACCAGAACGACCACGCAACTGGTTATCAATACGACGTGATTCATGACGTTCAGAACCGATGATGTGTAAACCACCTGAACTCAACACCATTTCATTGTTTTGTTCCCATTCTGCTTTAAGACGAGCTTCATCTTCCGCAGTATGGTTTTCAATTTTGGCAAGTTTTGCTTTCCAGTTACCACCAAGCAAAATATCGGTACCACGACCTGCCATATTGGTTGCAATGGTCACTGCACGCGGTGAACCCGCTTGGGCAATAATGTCTGCTTCACGCTCATGTTGTTTAGCGTTCAAGACTTCATGGGTAATTCCCGCATCTCGTAACTTATCAGATAAAATTTCTGAAGCCTCAATGGTTGCAGTACCAATCAAGATAGGCGCAACACCTGCTTCATGAATTTTCTGAATTTCTTCAATAATTGCGTTGTATTTACCATTACGGTTTAAATAAATTAAATCGTTTTGGTCATTACGAATCATCGGACGATGGGTTGGAATAAGCACAACATCCAAACCATAAATTTCTTTCATTTCCGCAGCTTCAGTATCAGCAGTACCTGTCATACCTGAAAGCTTTTTGTATAAACGGAAATAGTTCTGGAATGTGGTTGTTGCTAAAGTTTGGTTTTCAGGTTGAACTTCGAGTGCTTCTTTGGCTTCAACAGCTTGGTGCAAACCTTCAGACCAACGACGACCTGGCATAGTACGACCAGTATTCTCATCGACAATGATTACTTCACCATCATGTACAATGTAGTGAACATTACGTTGATACAGGAAATGTGCACGAATTGCAGCAGACACGTGATGAACGAGGTTTAGATTTGATGGTGAATATAAGCTTTCGCCTTCAGCCAATAAACCCATTTTAATCAATTCATCTTCAACAGTTTCATAACCGACTTCAGTCATTTCAACTTGACGTTGCTTTTCATCAATCCAGAAATGACCGCCATCTGCGACTTTTTCTTCTTTTTGAGCATGCAACTTTGGTGGAATACTATTGATTGCAACATAAAGCTGTGATGAGTCATCACTTTGACCAGAAATGATCAACGGTGTACGTGCTTCATCGATCAAGATCGAATCGACCTCATCGATAATCGCATAAATCAAACCACGTTGCTTTTTCTCTGCCATAGAGAAAACCATGTTATCGCGCAGATAATCGAAACCAAATTCATTATTGGTACCGTAAGTAATATCTGAACGATATGCCTCAGCTTTCTCTATTGGTGATTGCATCGAATAGATTACACCAACGCTTAAGCCCAAGAACTCATAAAGCGGACGGTTTAATTCAGCATCACGTTGTGCCAAGTAATCGTTGACCGTGATGACATGAACACCTTGCTCACTAATTGCATTTAAATATACAGCCAAAGTACCCATCAGGGTTTTACCTTCACCTGTACGCATTTCTGCAATTTTTCCTTCATGCAAAGTAATACCACCAATGAGCTGCACATCATAATGACGCATACCCATGACACGTTTTGCTGCTTCACGACACACCGCAAACGCTTCTGGCATTAATTTATCTAGGCTTTCACCTTTCTTATATCTTTGTTTGAATTCTTCAGTTTTTGCAGATAAGTCTGCATCGCTGAGTGCAGATGTCGTCGGCTCGAGCGCATTGATCTTATCGACAATTTTACGCATACGTTTTAGTTCGCGCTCGTTTTTAGTACCGAAGATTCCTCCGATCAGACTTGCCAACATATAAACTCTCTAAATCTTTGTGAAATAAATTTTTCTCAGACGATATTATGGTGGTAGAAATTTGAAGTACAAGGGTTTTGCACAAATCCAATCAAAAAAATCTGACGATTAGTTCTAGCACGTATCAGCTAAGGCGCATTAATGTAGCAAATTTAACCGATATTTGCAGTGAGGTAGAGATCAATTATATGTTTTTTTTCATATGCTTCTTTTATTAATATCTATTTTCTTCATAAAGAAATACAAAAACACTATTTTTAATTATAAAAAAACTGGGTAATAGTAGTTTGGACGAGCCAAATAACAAACAACATTTTTAAATATTGAGGTTTCAAAATGACTTTACGATTAGGTGACATTGCACCAGATTTCACTCAGGAATCTAGTGAAGGTCCAATTAAGTTTTATGATTACTTGGGCGACAGTTGGGGTGTTTTATTCTCACACCCTGCTGATTATACGCCAGTATGTACCACTGAGCTGGGCTATACCGCAAAACTAAAAGATGAGTTTGAACAGCGTGGGGTAAAAGCCATTGCCCTTTCAGTCGATGATGTTGAATCACATAAAGGTTGGATCAACGACATCAATGAAACGCAAAATACTACTGTAAACTTCCCAATCATTGCAGACAAAGATCGTAAGGTGTCAACGCTGTATGATTTCATTCATCCAAATGCCAGTGAAACGCTCACCGTACGTTCTTTAATTATTATTGATCCCAATAAGAAAGTTCGCTTAATCATTACTTACCCTGCATCAACTGGACGTAATTTTAAAGAAATTCTACGTGTGATTGATTCATTACAACTGACTGACAATTATAAAGTTGCCACACCTGCAAACTGGCAAGATGGTGAAGATGTTGTCATCGTCCCGTCGATCAAAGATGAAGCGGAGCTTAAAGAACGCTTCCCAAAAGGTTATACGGCGGTTAAGCCTTATCTTCGTCTTACCCCACAACCCAATAAATAATATGCAATATTGATTTTTTAGATTAGAGCTAACTAACTTCAAAAGATCACATCCAAACTTGATGTGGTCTTTTTTTAATATCTACTGATTGCAACGAAACTCTTTTCCCTCTGCAAAACACACCAAATACTAAAATAAAAGCAAAATCATTTAAAAAAAAGGCACCGAAGTGCCTTTTATGATCAAAGATCACCGAACAAATGTTATGCAGGAATACGTAAAACTTGTCCTGGGAAAATATCATCCGCATTTTTTAACAATGGGCGGTTCGCTTCAAAAATTTTATTATATTGGTTGGCATCACCATAAAATTCTTTTGAAATTTTAGACAAATTATCGCCTGATTTAACCGTATAGAACTTACTTTCAGGCTCAGGTGTTGCAACTGTCATTTGATCATCAACTTGCGCCACATGGTCAATATTTCCCACAGCAAGAATGATTTTCTCTTTATCTGCCTGAGTTTGTACCTGACCGTGAATCGTGGCCAAATCAGAAGTACCATTATAACTTACCGAAAGCCCTGTTACTGGCAAGCCTAACGCTTTAATGTGCCCCAATAACTTATTGGCAATTTCTTGTGCAGACGGTTCTGCTGGCGTTGCTGGTGCTGCTTGTGGCTCAGCTGGTGCGGTATTTTTCTTGCCAATTCCTTTAATAAAATCAAAAAGACCCATATGTCGTACTCCATATCATTATTGAAAGTTGTTTTACTGTGAACTGTTATACAAATTTAAGAACTCTATTTTTATAGCGAAAAAGCGTCGGAGTGTGCGTTGTCATTGGTGATAAAAAGGTAACGGTATGTAACCAATGTTTTTGATTTTAAACTTATTTAGTTGCTTTTTAGGTTAAGACATTGCCAAGCAAACATTCACTCAATACAGCTATATTCAGGCATAAAAAAACCACCTAAAGGTGGTCTTTTTACGTATAACAACAACGTGCTATACAATCAACACATTAACCAAGTTTTTTAGTTACATAGTCGATAGCTGATTGAACAGTTGTGATTTCGTTAGAATCTTCATCTGGAATAGTGATGTCGAAGTCATTTTCGAAAGACATAACAAGTTCTACTAGGTCTAGAGAATCAGCACCCAAATCATCCATGAAAGATGCTTCGTTTTTGATTTCTTCAGCTTTGATACCTAATTGTTCTGCAACAGCTTGTTTAATGCGTTGTTCGATATCGCTCACAGGAATTCTCCTCATTGCTTGTGGCGGCTTTTAATTGCCTGATAGTTTAATTGAATATTTACTTTTTTCAAAGTTTATACATCGCATTACGCCATGTATAAACCACCATTTACGTGTAATACTGTGCCTGTAATGTAACTGGCTTTGTCAGAAGCCAAAAAACTTACTGCATTTGCAATATCTTCTGGTTGACCAAATCGGTTTAACGCAACTTGATCACTCATTTTTTTGCGAATATCTTCACTTAACTGCTCAGTCATTTCTGTTGCGATAAAACCAGGCGCAATACAGTTAACTGTAATCTGACGGCTTCCCATTTCTTTTGCAAGACTGCGACTGAAAGCCTCAATCCCTGCTTTTGCAGCAGAATAGTTGGCTTGTCCTGGGTTAGCAAAATGCGCAACAACAGAACTGATATTGATAATGCGTCCAAAGCGAGCTTTGGTCATACCTTTCAATACACGTTTAGATAAGCGGAATACAGCTTTAAGATGAATATTGAGAATATCGTCCCAATCATCTTCAGACATACGTAACAATAAATTGTCTTTGGTAATCCCTGCATTGTTCACAAGTATCATCACTGAACCATATTTTTGTTCAATGTCAGATACCAATGCATCAATTGCAGCACCATCACGTACATCAAGTAATGCACCAGCACCGTTTTCAGCAAAAACTGTTGAAAGTTTTTCTGCGCCCGCTGCTGATGTTGCCGTACCTACAACAAAATAACCGTCTTGAATCAATTGCTGAGCGATGGCAGCACCAATCCCTCGGCTCGCGCCTGTCACTAATGCGACTTTGCGTTCTTGTGTCATGCAATTTTCCCTTCAGCCACTAAGATAGCATTCAGTGCATCTTCCATACGACTTTGTGTATCGAGTGGAAATGCTTTTTCAATATTTGGTAAACGTTTTGCTAAATTCGCCAATACATTACCTGGACCACATTCAGCAACATACTGAATACCTTGGTCTTGGATGAATTGCATGGTTTTAGTCCACTGTACTGACTGATACAGTTGCGCCGTTAATGCTAAGCGTAATTGGCTTGTATCTGTCGCGATTCCAGCATTGACATTTTGTATTACAGGAATACTTGGTAGCTCAATGGCAGTTTGTTCCAAAGCTTCTGCAAACTGTTCGGCAGCAGGTTTCATTAGAGAACAATGTGATGGTACAGATACAGGTAATGCAATTGCTTTACCGCCGTTTTCTTTGGCAACAGTCATGACAGCTTCGACTAGAGTTTTGTCTCCTGCGATAACAACTTGGCCTTGTGCATTATAGTTTGCAGCTTCAACAGAACCACGGCCTTGCACATTGGCTTGCTCGCACAGTTCAAGTACTTTCGCGTCATCTAGACCGAGAATAGCCGCCATCGCGCCTTGCCCCTGAGGCACAGCACTTTGCATCAATTTACCGCGTAAATTTACCAACTTGACTGCATCTGCCAAAGTCATCGACTCTGCAGCAACTAAAGCACTGTATTCGCCTAAGGAATGACCTGCGAGGTATTTTGGTACAACACCACCAAGATCTAACCATACACGCCATAAAGCAATACTTGCTGTCAATAAAACAGGTTGAGTATTTTCAGTTTGATCTAAACCTTCACCGCTTTGTGCAATGTGCCATAAATCAAAACCGATGGCATCTGATGCTTCAGTAAAGGTTTCTTGTACACCACTAAACTGTTCTGCAAGTTCAGCAAGCATACCCACTTTTTGTGAACCTTGACCTGGAAACAAAAATGCAGTTTTTGTTGCTTGAGCTGCTTGTTCGAGTCGTTTGGCAGACATATAAAAAGTCCCTTATTTAATCTTGATCGTTTCCGATGGCGCAATTTTACATTAAAAAAAAATTTATTTAATTGCGAAATACAACAAAAACCCCAGTCATTGAAAACAAAAAAAGGGAGCTTTCGCTCCCATTTTTTTACTAAGCTTGCGCTTAATAGTTCACCAATTATTCAGCATCAGCTGCTTTAGCGAATAATTGACGACCACGGTAGAAACCATCTTTAGTCACGTGGTGACGACGGTGAGTTTCACCAGTAGTTTGGTCTACAGTTAATGCATTCTCGGTTAAAGCGTCATGTGAACGGCGCATGTCACGGCGAGAGCGACTTTTACGGTTTTGCTGAACGGCCATGATGGCTCCTTACAAATCGAAAAAATGGATCAGAACAAATTCGGTTGTCTTAACTTAACAGTATAACACAAAATTTAGTTAAGTTTACCCTTCAAACCTGCCAAAACTTCAAACGGATTATCCCGTTTTTCTTCAACAGTGTCCTGAACGGCTGGTTGATGCTTATGTTCACAAGCGTCATGCTTAGGAGACAGAGGCATCAACAATAACAATTCATCTTCTAAAAGTGCAAGTAAATCAACAGTCGAAGGAGTATTGGTTAAATAATCCCCTTTAATTGTTGCTTCACTTTCACCTAGTACGATGAAATCAGCATCCTCATCCAAGCGCTCTATCAGTGACTCATCATCTATTAAAGCCAAATGGAAGTCAGAAACTAACGTAATTTCAACAGAATCCAGACAACGCTGACATTCCATTGGAACTTTAGTATCTACATGACCATCTAGCCAAACAATACGATGATACGCATCCATTGATAGCTTACAGTCTATATTGATCAATTGATCATCAATTGATCCAACAGCTTCACGGGAAATACGAACAAAGCGAGACAATGGCAGGGTACCTGACCATGTAAAGCCTTGTTCAGCCCATTTAAACGGCTCTATCTGTGCCGGAAAGGTATTTGCTGACATAATTAAGGCGGCAATTCTACAAATTCATAGGTACTCTGTCAAAGATTAAGATACAATTTTGTACTTATTTAGACAGATCTCTTGAGTAATACAAGCCATGCATCAGTTGCAGCCGCAACCTGAAGTCACTACTTCATTACAATTCAATACGCATTTAACTTCTGAAAACACATTGCAAGCCACCGATGTGCAACGCTTATCATGGGCTGGCTTACAAACAGAAGTGCAACACGTTGATTGGCTTATCTTACACTTTAATCACTGGTTTTCCCACTTAAATGTGACGCTTGTTCGTGGTGATTTTGAACCAGAGTATTTCCCTGCTAGCGAACACAGCCCTGCCCGTATTCAGTTTGCGCATGGTTTTTTCAACAGCGCTCTGCACGAAATTAGTCATTGGAGCATTGCCGGAGAACAGCGCCGTTTATTGCCTGATCTCGGTTATTGGTATGCACCCGATGGTCGTACAGCTGAACAACAAGCCTTATTTGAGCAGGTTGAAATCAAGCCTCAAGCCATTGAATGGTTATTTTCCAAAGCATTTGGACGAAAATTTCGAGTTTCGCTGGATAATCTGACTGGTGAAGGTGGTGACGGCTCGACATTTAAAGACAATGTTTATGCACAAGTTCAGGATTTTTTTTCGGGTAAAACCAAACTTCCACGCGATGCAAAGCACTTCATTCAGTGTATTTGTCTATGTACTCGAGGTGGCAAAACATTACAAAGCACTGAATTTAATCGTAACGATCTTGATTAAACCCGTAATTTTTTTAAAACATTGATTGCAACGATTTACTTTCCCAAGTAATAATTGAATTAACAATAAATCAGGAGAATAAATATGCTGCATTTAAGAGTACATCCTGACAATCCTCAACCACGTTTAATCAGCCAAGCAGTTGAAAGAATTCGAGCAGGTGATGTTGTGGTTTACCCAACTGATGCGGCTTATGCAATCGGCTGTCAGATTGGAAATAAAAGTGCAATGGAGCGTATTGCTCAGATCCGCGGTCTAGGGGCAAAGCATCAATACGCGATTATCTGTGCAGATTTATCTGATATTGCAACCTATGCCAAAGTAGACAATGCAATGTATCGTCTACTTAAAGCCAATACCCCAGCCGTAACCACATATATTTTACCCGCAACCAGTGAAGTTCCGCGACGCTTGATGCATCCCAAGAAAAAAACCATCGGCTTACGTGTTCCAAGTAATCCCGTCTGTCAGATGCTATTAAAAGAGTTGGGAGAACCCTTACTGACCAGTACTTTGATTTTACCTGGTCAAGATGCACCAATGGATGATCCCTACGATATTGAACAATTATTGGAAAAACGTATTGATGTGTTTATTGACAGTGGTTTAGGTACATTAACCACCACCAGTATCGTTGATTTATCAGGAACGAACCCTGAAATTATCCGTCGTGGTGTAGGCGATGTAAGCGCTTTTGAATAAGTACCGAAATATATTTAATCATTGTTAAGTGATTAAAGAATCAAGGCTTGATAGAAGTAAGATGCGATGGATTTATTCACCACATTATTAAATATTAATAATGTACAAAATGATCAAATTTTATTTGTTGAAAAGCCTTGGACACCGGAATCACAAGTTCGTGTGTTACATGTCTCTTTCGTTAAAAATTCCTTAGCAAAAAACTTTCAGTTCTTTTTAGCAGTCAATGAACTAAAACGTTTGGTCTTGCAGTTTGAAACTCGAAATGTTTGTTTAAGAGAGATGTGCTATTTAATTATCGAACATGCCCTTGAAAAAAAATAAAATTATTTAACATCTTTAAAATTAAGATTAAATATGAAAAAAATTCTTTATGTCTTGGTCATTATTCTTGGGGTACTTATCAGCTATCACTTTATTAAATCACCTAATGTTCATATTTATCATGAACAGCATGAAATCATTTTAGAAAACATTTTCTTGGATGAATATTATTTAGGTTTCAATAAGCTAAAAATTAAATCTATACAAAATCATACCCTTATTTGTGAAATTGAACACTCCCACATGCCTCACCCCGAAGATCAGCAACAGGTTAATACTCATCAAGTAAGCATTCATCAAGCAAATAATAAGCAACAGATCAGGCTCAAAAAAGGGTTCAATGATGAACTGAGTATTTGGGGAAGTGCATTCCAACACCCCACAGCAAAACCGTGTTTATTAAAAAATGAAACTTATATTGTTTCGGTCTGGGGAAACAACGGCTCTGGTTTTTCAACACGTAAACGCTTAAAAATCACCATTCCATGAGCTGTGATTTGAGATCTATCAATTACACAACAATTATATTTTTAGATTGGTATTTTTCTCAATTCAGTTTATAAACAAAGCACAATCCTAAAAACAAATGCTTAATTATGATTTATAAGGTACATCATTTACATTGTGGAACCATGTGTCCGATGTGTGCACCACTATACGGACAAAAAGGTTTGTATGGCAAAATGGTGTGTCATTGCCTATTGATTGAAACAGACAAAGGTCTTGTATTGGTCGATACCGGTTTTGGGATGCAAGACTACCTACATCCGCAAACCCGCTTAGGTAAAGCTTTTACTAAAATCAGTGGGATACAAGCTGATTTCAATCTCACAGCCATTTCTCAAATTCAACAATTGGGTTTTAAACCATCTGAAGTTCAACATATTTTGGTGAGTCATTTAGACTTAGATCATGCTGGTGGTATTTCAGACTTTCCCAATGCCACGGTTCACATCTTATCTAGTGAGTTTAATGCAGCACAAAAACTTTCAGTCATGAATAAATTGCGTTATCGACAACAACAATTTAAAAATCATCGTTACTGGAATTTTCTTGAACCTAAAAAAGGCGAAGCATGGTTTAACTTCCAAAAAGTTCAAGGTTTTAATATTTTCAATGATGAAATTTTATTGATTCCTTTAGTCGGTCATACTGTAGGACATTGCGGTATAGCGATCAAACAACAAGATAGATGGTTATTGTTCTGTGGCGATGCTTATTTTAATCATCTAGAACTCAACCCTAAGAATAAATTACGCGCGCTCGACAAAATTGAATATCTCCTAGCGGAAGATAATACATTGCGCTTAAAAACATTATCACAACTGCAACAGCTTGCACAGAATGAAGCAAAAATTGAAATTATCTGTGCCCATGATCCTGTTGAACTAGACCGATATTTAAAACATGCTTAAATCGAAATTATTACGTTATACCGCTATATTCGCACTCAGCTTACAGCTCACTGCATGTATGACAACTGCTGCACTTCCAGATCATGAGCGCCCGCAACAATGGGGAAGCATCGTTGCTCCACAGTATAATTTTTATCGAATCAGTGACACCGTTTTTCGTAGTGAACAACCCAGTACTGAACTTATCCCTGAGTTAAAAACCAATCAAATTGATGTCGTGATTAATTTAAGAAGTCGCAATAAAGATAAAACAGTACTTTCAAAGCAAAACTTTCAGTTGGTTCATATCCCGATCAATACTTGGGCAATTGATCGTCATGATCTACTCAATGTCATGAAAACGATTCAAGTTGCGAAAGATAACAACCAGAAAGTTTTAATCCATTGCTATCACGGTTCTGATCGTACTGGGGCAAGTGTTGCAATGTACCGAATTATTTTTGAGAACTGGTCTGTGAATGATGCTTTAAATGAAATGAAGCATGGCGGTTATGGCTTTCATCCAATCTGGGGCAATATTGAAAAACTTTTTACCCCTGAAAATATAAAATGGATCCGTGAGCAGCTCGCGAATCCATCTTCAACCAAAAATACCTAACTCATAGCGTTTAACGTCGGTCTAGAGGTACCCACTCGATTACCCAAGCCGACTTCATGCCTAGACTCGCATCAGAATTGATCTTCTTACGTGCTGAATCCGCAGTCTCTCGATCTTTCGATGGTCCAACCATAATACGAATACCTTTTGAGGTTGGACTTTTGGTCACTTTGTACCCCTTGGCACGTAATTTAGCAGCGACAGCATCTGCATTGGCTTCGTTGGCGGCAAGCGCAACTTGTACCATCCATTGCTTATCACCATTTTCAAGCAAATCACGTGCTTTTTCAGCTTCCGCTTTTTTCTTTGCATCTTCTTGTGCTTTGTGTTTTTTATCCGCTTCTGCTTTCTTGTCTTCCGCTTGCTTTTTCTCAGCAGCAGCTTTCTTTTCAGCATCTAGCTTACGTTTTTCATCTGCTTTTTGTTGTTCTTCTAATTTACGTTTCTTTTCTTCAGCGGCTTTTTTATCTGCTTCTGCGGTAGCTTGACGCTTCTGCTCAGCTAACTTTTTTTCAGCATCGGCTTTTTGCTTTAATTGAGCATTTTGCTGTTCAAGTTTTTTCTGCTCTGCTGCTTTCTGTTGTGCTTTGGCTTTTTCATCCTGTACCAGCTCAGGAGGAATATCAGCCCCTTCCTGTGCTGCCGCAGCAGCTGCACCACGTCTTGCATTTGCAGCAGCATACTCTTCAGCTGCTTTACGTGCAGCATCTGCTTCTGCCTGTTGTTGCATACGTAAGAAATCTGCTGCTTTTGCTTCTTGTTCAGCAACCGCTTTTTCACGGGCACGCTTCTGCTCTTCTAACAGACGTTTTTCAGTCGCAACATCGACCGTCAACGGCTGCAATTGTACAGGCTCACCAGCAGGTGTCGCTTTATTTTGCTGAGCTTGGCTTGTCGGCTGTGTCTCTGCTTGGCTTTGGTGGATTTCTTCTTTACCTTTTAGAAGCAATGCCGCCAATAGAACACCACCACTTAATAAAACAACACCACCCATCCAGCGTTGTTTGTTATTCATTGACATTCGTCTAAATACTCCCAGACCGCTTCTAAGGTATGGAATGAACCACACACCAAAATCAGCTGATTATTATTGGTTTCTGCAAGCGCTGATTGAAATGCTGCTTGTACACAATCAAACTGTTCAACTGTCTCATGCTGTAAAGCAGTTTGTAATTGTTCCAATGATGCCGCACGAGGCACAGTTAACGGTGCAATTTTCCACTTTAATACAGTATTTTTCAACAACTTGACCACAGAATCTACATCTTTGTCGGACAACATTGAAAAAACAGAGACAACTTCTGTGTACTGTTTATTGTATTCTAGGAATTTTCGCAATTGCTTTAACAAAAATTCTACACCATGCGGATTGTGTCCCGCATCAAAAATTACTGTTTTATCGTGTATTTTTCTAATTTCAAAGCGCCCTGACAATTGTGCGTTCTGAATACCTTGCGAAATCGCCTGTTGTGAAACCGTTAAACCACTCACCAAAATTGCAGCGACAGCCGTAGAAATATTTTCCAGTGCCAAATGTCCCAAAGGAAGTTTTAACGTCGTTCCTGAACTTGCAAAATTCCAAGATTGACCATCTTCTGAGTTGTCATAAAAATAGTCATGGTTTAACGCATACAGCGTGGCATTGGTTTCTTGTACTTTATGTTGTATCGCTTGTGGTATATCTTGTGCGCCGGCAAAAATAAAAGGGATATTTGCTCGGATAATACCGGCTTTTTCATAAGCAATTTTTTCAATCGTATCGCCCAGCCAATCGGTATGATCTAAACCAATATTGGTAATCACAGCCACATCTGGATCAATTACATTGACCACATCCAAACGACCACCAAGACCGACTTCAAGTACCCAAACATCACATTGTTTTTGTTTAAAAATAACAAATGCAGCCAAAGTCGTGGCTTCAAAAAAAGATAAAGATAAATCACAAATACGGCGGGCTTGATCAACCGCAACAAAAGCATCAATCAAAGTTTGATCATCAACTTCTTGTCCAGCCAGTTTAACCCGTTCATTAAAACGATAAATATGTGGAGACTGGTATAAACCAACATTCAGCCCTTGCGCATTCAGAATCGCAGCGAGTGTTGTTGTGGTTGAACCTTTGCCATTTGTTCCAGCAACGGTAATCACTTTGCCTTTAGGGTTAATCACCCCGAGTTGTTCTGCAACAGGAATCACGCGCTCTAAGCCTAAATCAATCCCTGTAACGTGAACATGGCTCCAATAATCGAGCCATGTTTGTAAATCATCAGTATTTAAAGGTGCTGTTTGGTTGTTCAAGGCAAATTCATCAGTTTCGCTACAATACGATATACAGTATCACGTAATGCGTGACGATGAACAATTTGATCGATTACACCATGATCAAGCAAAAATTCCGCACGTTGGAACGGTTCTTCCAGCTTCTCACGTACTGTTTGTTCAATCACACGTTTACCCGCGAAACCGATCATCGCTTTAGGTTCAGCAATATGTACATCACCTAACATTGCCAATGATGCTGTTACACCACCATACACTGGATGGGTTAATACCACGATATACGGAAGATGTGCATCTTTGATTTTTTGAATCGCCGCAGAGGTACGCGCCATTTGCATCAAAGACAACATGCCTTCCTGCATACGAGCACCGCCTGAAGCAGCAAAACAAATCAGTGGTTGCTTATCTTTAATCGCTTTTTCAGCAGCTTGTACAAAACGGTCACCGACCACAGTACCCATTGATCCAGCCATAAAGTCGAATTCAAATGCGCATGCAACCATTGCAATATTTTTAACTTGACCTTGCATCACCACAAGGGCTTCAGTTTCACCTGTTTTTTCCTGCGCTTCTTTAATACGCTCTGGATAAGGCTTGCTGTCTACAAAATGTAAAGGATCTTTTGCTGCAAATTCTTGACCAAGTTCAGTGGTCACATTATCAAAAAACCAATTTAAACGATCACGTGCTTTCATTTTCAAATGTTCATCGCATGATGGACAAACATAGGCATTGAAAGACATTGCAGTACGAGTCACGAGTGCATGACATTCAGGGCACTCAATGGTTGGTTCTGTAAACGTCGCTTTGAGTGTTTGTTGTTGGTCAGGCATATGAATGCCTGGAACTGTACGATCTGTCCACGGCGTTGTTGCGCTGAGGATTTTCCCTGATTTCACTTCTTGATTCATACTAACTCATCGAGCGCGGCTCGAAGCTCCTTGACTTTATTCACTGCTGCTTCAACAGCTTGTTCTGGTGCAAGATTTGCAAATGGTTTGACAAAAGCACTTCCGACAATCACTGCATCAGCAACTTGACCTACGGCTTTTGCAGAAGCGGCATCACTAATCCCAAAACCTACCCCAACTGGAATATCGGTAAAGGTTTTGATTTTTTCAATACGTGCTGCAACTTCCGTTGTATCCAATGTTGCTGCACCCGTTACGCCTTTTAGAGACACATAGTAAATAAAGCCACTTGCTTGTTTCACTACATGCTGAATACGTTCATCGGTAGAGGTTGGTGCAAGCAAGAAGATTTGATCCATATTGTACTTTTGCAATACTTCATCTAAATCTTGTGCTTCTTCAGGTGGTAAATCCACAAGAAGTACGCCATCAACACCACAGTCATTCGCATAAGCCACAAACTTTTCATAACCAATCACTTCAACAGGGTTTAAATACCCCATTAAAACAACTGGCGTTGTTGTGTCTTTTTGGCGAAATTCTTTAACCATATTCAAGGCATCAAAGGTATTGGTACCCGCAGCTAAAGCGCGCTCTGCTGCAAGTGCAATCACTGGACCATCTGCCATAGGATCGGAAAATGGCAATCCAAGTTCAACTACGTCTACGCCTGCTGCAACCATTTGATGTAACAATGGTACGGTTACATGTGGTTGAGGATCACCCGCCATAACATAAGAAACCAAAGCCTTACGCTGTTGAGATTTAAGCTGTGCAAAACGAGTGGCTAAACGTGACATAGGATTGTACATTCCTTGAATTGTTCAAACTTGAGGAGTTTTTAGATCATTAAACACCAGTAAATAAATTCAAAATGGATTTATTTACGGTTTAATCATCCAAATGTATAAATACAAGACACTGCATTGTAACGCTATTTTTTACTCAAAGGATAGAGTCACATAGTCGCTCTCGCGTATCTTGTTTTATATCACCAATAATAAAACAACCCATGGATACATTTAGCGCTATTTTCAAGTTAAGGACAATGATCAAAGCTACCTATTTTCAAGCTTACAAAAAAATATCATTATGAGTAAAAAATAAAGTTAAATCATTACCCTACAGCCAAACACCCTATCACCCACATCACTTAATTATTTTTCAGAAATTGCAAAAGCTGTTTATACTAGTCAGGATTCTGATTTTTTATCTCCTCTTATGACCACACATTCTCAGGCTAAAGTGCAAGCCAGCGTGCTTGCGCTCTTGCCGCTTATTGTTTTTTTAGCCATTTTTTTAGGCAGTGGTATTTATCACACGATCATTGGTACTGAGTTTGCTTTTTATCAAGTGAAAGCCCCTATTGCTGCTCTTCCTGCAATTATTTTAGCCATCCTGCTATATAGAGGGAAAATCAATGCCGCTATAGAAACATTTTTGCATGGTGCAAGCCATCCCAATTTAATTTTGATGTTTATGGTCTTTATGCTTGCAGGTGCCTTTGCCAGCGTAACCAGTGCAATCGGTAGTGTGGACTCCACTGTTCAATTTGGTTTATCGATTATTCCATCTGAATTTGTCCTGCCGATGCTTTTCATCATTTCCGCCTTTATTGCCACAGCAATGGGAACATCGATGGGAACCATTGCAGCATGTGCGCCGATTGCTTTTGGTTTTTCTCAAGCAACGGATATTCAGCCCATTTATGCAATTGGTGCTGTGGTCAGTGGGGCAATGTTTGGTGATAACTTATCCATGATTTCAGACACCACTATTGCAGCAACTCGAAGTCTAAATGTAGAACTGCGTGATAAATTTCGAGTGAATATCTGGATTGCACTGCCTGCTGCGATTATCACCATATTTATTTACATTTTGACCAGTCATCATGCACAAACCATTGAATATAAGAACTATAACTTATGGCTTATTTTGCCTTATGTAATCGTGTTCTTTTTAGCATTTACACGTTTACATGTACTTGCAGTACTGACCATCGGAATAGTACTTTCAGGTTGTCTTGGCATCATTGAAAATCCTGAATTTACCCTACTTAAATACAATACCGCTATTTATGATGGCTTTGTGGGTATGTTTGAGGTTGCCTTACTTTCTATGTTCTTAGGTGGTTTATCTGCGATTATGCAAAAAGAAGGCGGTTTAGAATGGTTAATTCAACGTATTTACGCCTTAACCCGTCGATTTAAAATCGGTCAACAACGTGCGGGAGAAATTGGAATTAGCTTCCTTGTGGTTTTCTCAAATGTGTTTGTCGCAAATAATACGGTTGCCATCATCTTATCTGGAGACATGGCACGAGAAGTTGCCAAAGAATATGCTGTTGATCCCAAACGTGCAGCCGCATTTATGGATATTTTCTCTTGTGTGGTTCAGGGCTTGATTCCATACGGTGCACAACTATTACTTGCATGCTCAATTGCCAAACTGTCCCCTGTTGAGCTGATTGGTTCGATTTACTATTGTTGGGTATTGGCAATATTTGCAGTCTTGGCAATCATATTTAGATTTCCCAAGTTAAAGACAACTTGAAATCATGCTGAATCATGGTTTTAAAAAACCAATTCAACAATCAGATCAACCTGTGTTTTGAGCATAAATTAAAAAATCACAATCATACCAAATACTTAGATAGCAGCGACACTATCTAAGTGTTTGGTTTTTAAAGTATACTTTCTTTACACTGTTTTTCACGATGACTTCAACTGTTGTTTTTTCTCGAGCAGGGTTTGCCCACTAAAGGCCTTATATGCTCTGGTTAAAGCTGACTGATCTGAATAACCTAACTGCATCGCTATTTCACTGAACGGCATGTGGCTTTCCAATAAAAACTCACAACGCTTCATCCGTTCAATCTCTACAATTTTTTTAAACGATGTCTGTAAGTCACTTAACTGTCGTTGTAAAGTCCGTGTGGATATATGAAGTTCTTGAGTAAGTTCTTCGATTTTTGGGGCGTGTTGTTTTAACTTTAAATATTCTGCCACAATCAAATGTAAGCGTTGAGCAATGGTTTCATAGCGAGGTTTAGACGCAATAGCCTCCTCTGCTTGTTTGACCAAAAGCTGCATTAAGGATGGATCTGCCTGCTGGATTTTTAAATTTAAACCTGCTGAGGCTAAGACAAAACTGTATTGCGGTTGATGGAAAGAGACTTCACAGCCGTAGAACTTTAGATAATGATAGATTGCCATTTGTGGTGCATGAGCAAAATGCACCGCATGCAATGGAAATTGATTTGGCGGTACAATTTTACGCGCGAGATGCATCATTAACGCATTGGTAAATTCATTAATAAGAATATATTTTTCATGATGAAAGGGCCAAATTAAATGTACATATTCTCCCTTGAGCTGCATTTGCATTGGAATAACTTCATCACCATCAATCACCAAACGGCTAAAGCGCATAATATTTTGTAAAGCTTCTGCCACGGTTGTACTTCGTGATGCCATATAGCCCAAAACCCCAAAATGCTCAGGTCGCACATATTCTGCCATTTCAAAAACGATCTGAGGGCAATCTAGCGCTTGTTTGGTTTTTTCAATCAGTTGATGAAAGAAGAAATAGGAAGATTGTGTATCAATCGGCTGTGACAAAATTCCAATTAAATGTTTTTTTTCATCCGCTTGTAAGAAATCAAGCGTCGCAAGATCAATCCCTCGTTCAGACAGATACATCTGCCAGAGATGAAAATAACCATTTGGGATCTGTAATTCCTGCATCGTCTTGCACTCTTTTTAATCCTTTAACTTAGAAAATTGACATTGCAAATTTTCATTTTGTCGTAAAATGTATAAAAAATGGCAATATCTGTCAAAACAAACTTGCAAAATCCCGACATACTGAAATCATCAACAGTGATGCAAGTAAAATAAAATGAATGCATTAGTTACATATCAGGTCGATCCAGTGGTTCGAACCAAGCTCAACTTTAAACTTGAGGAAGTACCGCGCTTCTGGTTTGGTGGAGATCCATTTCGCACGCGACTATTTGACGCACTTAGTCTGACCTTCCCTGATGGTGAACGCTATTTCATAGAAAGTGTCCGACTCTTCCGTGACAAAATCACCGATCCAGATTTACAACAACGTGTTGCTGATTTTATTCGTCAAGAAGCCCAACATGGTATTGCGCATGACAAAATGAATCAGGTTATGAAAGATCAAGGCATGCCTGTCGATCAATTTATCCAACTTTTAAGTAAGATTTTTAAATTTGAATTGAGCCAACGCTCGCCTCAATACAATATTGCGATGACAGCTGCTGCTGAACATCTCACCGCTTTGATGGCAGAAACATTTTACCGCCATAAAGCAACCTTATCTGAAGCACACCCTTATGTCCGGGCCTTACTGGCGTGGCATTCTATTGAAGAAATGGAACATCGAGATGTCGCCTTTGATGTGATGCAACAAGTCGGTGAGGTCCCTGACAACTTACGTCGATTTGCTTTAGCCTTTACCACCATAATGATGTTCAACTTTACCCTCTACCGTGCCAATATCATGCTTAAACATGATGGATTCAGCCGTATAGAACGTTTAAAAATGGCAACGCAAGGATTGCCTTGGTTCTTCGGTAAAAAAGGGATTTTATCTGCAATGAAAAATGAATATTTAGACTGGTTTAAAAAAGATTTTCATCCGAGCCAACACCCTGTAATTCGACAATATCAAGTTTGGGTCGATACGATGGCTGAAACCAATGATCCTATTCAAGCAGGTGAAGCATTTTGGCAGGCTGGACTATAGCTGTCTTGATATAAACCGATCAGTTCTATCCTGAATAGGGATTTGAACTGAATAATGCGAGAAATAAAACAATGAATGCATATGTAAAACACCAAGTTGATCCTGTGGTTCGCAGCAATTTAGATTTTAGATTGAATGAAGTTCCACGCTTTTGGTTTGATAATGACCCTTTTCGTACCCGTATGTTTGATGCACTGAGTTTGACCTTTCCTGTAGGGGAAAGATATTTCATTCAAAGTGTTCGTGCACTGCGTGACAAAATCACCGATCCAGATTTACAGCAACGTGTCACGGATTTTATTCGACAGGAAGCACAGCATGGTATTGCACATGACAAAATGAATGAAGAAATGCTGCACCAAGGCATGCCTGTTGATCAGTTTGTAAAATTTATGGGTGCACATTTCGAGCATATACTGAAACATCGTTCCAAACAGTACAACATTGCCATGACTGCCGCAGCAGAACATCTTACCGCATTAATGGCAGAAACTTTTTATAGTAAACAAGAGACTTTAGCGGAGGTCCATCCTTTTGTTCGTGCTCTATTTGCTTGGCATTCAATCGAAGAAATGGAACATCGAGATGTCGCTTTTGATGTCATGAAAGAGGTTGGAGAAGTTCCTGAAAACTTACGTAAATTTGCGCTTGCCTTTGTCACTTTACAAATGTTTGGATTTACCTTTTACCGTGCCAATGTCATGCTTAAATACGATGGATTCAGCCGTTTGCAACGTGCTAAATTCGCACTCAAAGGTATTCCATGGTTTTTTGGCAAACACGGTAAATTATCAGCAATGCGTGAACAATACCAAGATTGGTTTAAACCTGACTTTCATCCGAGCCAACACCCTGTGATTCGACAATATCAGGTTTGGGTCGATGTTTTGGCCGAAACCAATGATCCGATTCAAGCAGGTGAAGCGTTTTGGAAAGCCGCGTTATAAGGTTAAAAAAGTTTTAAATTAGAACAGCCTTACCATTTCGCGTAATGCTGTTCCAACAAGCCATAGGCTTGGTCTAACTGAATACACTCACCCACTTCAGATTCGACCGTACCACTAATGCGTGATTGCCATTGGCTAAACTGACTCCCCACCAAACGTAAATTTAAGTTTTCAAATCTCCGCCAGCCGGTTGCTACTGTCAGATTTAATTTCTGGTCTAAAGAACGAATTGACCAAAGGTTCGCTTCTATCTTTTCAAACAGTACATCGGCAACTGCATATAGAACACCATTGACCCACAGACAATTTTCATTGCCAAAACTCTCATTTACACCCGAAGCGAGGTTTAAGCCTATACGGTTTCCTTGCGTATCCCAAAAGTTACACGATAACCAAAACCATGCTGTTTCGGGTCTTAGAAATCCACAGGTGTCATCGAGAGATGCCAATGTTTTTTCATTAAAATCTATACGTACCTTATCTTTATTGATAAAAAAGCCTTCTACAGCCAAGGTGGTTTTCTTTTGCGTATAGGTCCAACCATTAATACCATTGGGACTGCATAAGCTTAAAGGCTCTGTTCCTGCACAAAAAATGCGGGCTTTTAACTGCTCTTCACCATTTCGAGTTGCCCGTATATAACGCACACCATTGGCATGTTGCATTTCAAATTCAAAAGGTGATTTACTAAAGTGACTTTGGCTATACAAAGGCTGCTCATCTAAGCTTGTCCCTCGCCCTAAAATCGTATTGGCATTCCATTCTAAAACTTCATTCGTTGAATGGTCATAGACATAAATAAAGCCATGCCCTGCCCAACCAATATCTGCTATTGCGATACCGATAGAATAGTGTTCATGCTGGATACCACAAAATTTAAACTTTTTATATTTTAAATGTTTACGCCAACCTGTTAATACTTTGCCATACGGGGTTTTGTAGATATATTGATTAACATTAATCTTACTTGGCACATCTTTAAAACGCCCATAACGGGGTTGACCATTGCTTTGTATTAAATCCATGTGAGTTCCCAATCCTTTTATAAGGGAAGTATCAGACTTTAGTCGGTCCTTCGATTATTGCTATTTTTTCAAATTTAGCAACACCATCACACACCAAATCAATCCACTTTTATCACGATTTAACCTATAAAATATTCGCTTGATAGATAAAATTTAGCTTTGATTTAATTCATAAAAAATAGGGCAAATGCCCTATTTTTTAATCTGCAAAAATTACTTTGCAGGACCACCCCATTGATTTGTTTCAGGGTTGGTATCTGAAGCAAACCAGTAAATTAAAACAAAGGCACCAAAAGGAACAAAGATAAGCAGATACCACCAACCTGTCTTTCCTATATCATGTAAACGGCGAGCTGCAACTGAAATTGAAGGCACGATCAGTGCTAATACAGTGATCAAATACAATACAAACGGTTTTTTAAAAATGATTGAGTCTAAAATCACTGCAATGATCAGTACAACAAACTGTATCAATACAAAGTACCAATATTCTTTACGGCGAGCACGCCCAGAAAAGTTGGCATAATTACTTAGACATTTTTTAAACCAATCAATCGCATTATATTGATCTTCGGTTTTATTTTGTGACATTGCTTTTCTCTCTTTATTTTATAAGTGTTACTGACATTTTTTGTACTAAAGCTGTAGCCAGATACTAACTGGTTTTGCATGTTTTTCATACACTTTTATTCTATAAAAAGTAAAATCTATTCGAAAAAAGAAAGAGGTACTTGACCTCTTTCTGTGCAAATCATTGTCTAATCTATGCTTGAGACATTCATCTACAATTTTTAAAGCAATATATAAAAATCAGATAATCTTTCCATGTGGAATTTGATCAATTAACTTTTGCGGTGCTTTAAAACGTTCGCCATATTTTGCTTCAAGCGAGTTCGCTCGAACTAGAGCTTTTTCTAAACCATACTGATTTAAGAATTGAATCGCACCACCCGTCCACGGCGCAAAGCCAATACCAAAAATCGAACCAATATTGGCATCAATCACAGATTCCAAGACATGCTCTTCATAGCAACGTAAGGTATCTAAAGCTTGAACAAATAGGAAACGGTCGATCATTTCCTGCTCAGAAATATCAACATTTTTCGTCCAATGGCTTAAGCCATCCCAAAGATGCTTTTTACCACCTTCTGGATACTCATAAAAACCAGCACCTGCAGCCTTGCCTTTACGTTCAAAGGTGTGAATCATGGTTTCAATAACATCATCAGCACCTGAAAGTGGTAAATCCTTACCTTCAGCCTGAAGTGCTTTACGGGTTTCTTTGGCCACATGCTCAGAAAGCGTTAATGCCACTTCATCTTGAATCGCCAATGGGCCCACTGGCATACCTGCTTTTAGTGCTGCCATCTCAATACGTGCAGGATGTACGCCCTCGTGCAGTAAACGTAGACCTTCTTGCACAAATGTACCAAACACACGGCTGGTGAAGAAACCACGGCTATCATTGACCACAATTGGCGTTTTGCCAATTTGTTGCACATAGTCATAGGCTTTTGCTAAGGTTTCAGCAGAGGTATTTTTACCTTTGATGATTTCAACCAATTGCATTTTATCGACAGGACTAAAGAAATGTAGACCAATAAAATGCGTATCATCTTTAGAGGCTTTGGCTAAACCCGTGATCGGTAATGTTGATGTATTTGAGGCCATTACACCATTATTGGCAAGAAATTGTTCCGCTTCTTGAGTCACTTTGGCTTTTAATTCTTGGTTTTCAAAAACAGCTTCGATAATCAAATCACAGCCTTTTAAGTCTTCTGCAGATGCCGTTGCGGTAATCAAACTTAAAACTTGATCACGTTTTTCCGCGCTCATACGACCTTGCGAAACACGTTTATCCAATAGTTTTTGACTATAGGCTTTACCCTTTTCAGCATTTTCCACAGAGACATCTTTTAGCACAACTTGAATGCCTTTGATTGCTGTCGAATATGCAATACCCGCGCCCATCATGCCTGCACCAAGTACACCCACTTTGGTCGCTTGCCACTTGGCAATGTTTTTAGGACGACTTGCACCTGCTTTAATTGCATTCAAACCATGCCAGAATGTTCCAATCATATTCTTGGCAACTTGCCCTGTTGCAAGATAAGTGAAGTAACGGCCCTCTATTCGGAAAGCTGTATCTACATCAACTTGGGCGCCTTCCACTGCGGCAGCCATAATCGCTTCAGGCGCTGGATAACAGCCCTTGGTTTTATCACGTAGCATTGCCGGTGCAATTGCCAGAATCTGAGCAACCGCAGGTGTTTTAGGATCACCACCCGGAATTTTATAGCCTTTCACATCATAAGGCTGTTGAGATTTTGGATTGGCTTTGATCCAAGCAATCGCTTTGTCCAGCATGTCTTGCTCGCTATCCGCAAGCTCATTGACCAAACCTAAAGACTTGGCTTTATCTACCCCGAATTGCTTACCTTCCATAAGGAATGGGAATGCATTCTGTAAACCCAGCAGGCGTACCATACGCACCACACCACCGCCACCGGGAAGTAAGCCCAGTGTTACTTCAGGTAAACCTAATTTGGTTTTTGGATCATTTAAAGCAATACGATAATGACAACTTAAAGCAATTTCCCAACCACCACCTAGCGCTGTACCATTAATCGCCGCAACCACAGGAACACCTAATGTATCAATCGTACGAAGATCACCTTTTAGCTTGGCAGTCATATTAAAGAATTCAGTGGCATGTTCTGGCGTTGCCTCAATCAGCTCGTCCAAATCACCGCCGGCAAAAAAAGTTTTTTTCGCAGAACGATAAATCACACCTTTTAAATCTGTTTCAGATTTAAGTTTAGACACAACATTTTCTAAAGCCACACGAAAATCAGCGTTCATGGTATTTGCAGACTGGTTTGGAGAATCCATCGTTAAAATAACAATGCCATCCGCATTTTTTTCATATTGAATTGCACTCATTATTATTCTCCTTATACCAACTCAATAATGGTCGCAATACCCATGCCACCACCTACACACAATGTTGCTAGACCACGTTTTTTACCCTGACGTTCTAATTCATCAAGCAGCGTACCAAGAATCATTGCCCCTGTTGCGCCCAATGGATGCCCCATTGCAATCGCGCCCCCATTTACATTGACCTTTTCAGCAGGAACTTTAAGTTCAGTCATAAAACGCATCACCACAGATGCAAAGGCTTCATTCACTTCAAAGAGGTCAATATCGTCTATGCTGAGACCTGCTTTTGCCAGCGCCTTACGCGCAGCAGGTGCAGGGCCTGTGAGCATGATGGTTGGATCTGTTCCAACCAATGCCGTTGCCAACACTTTTGCACGAGGTTTTAAACCTTGTTCTTTGACTGCTTTTTCAGAAGCAATCAGCACCACAGCTGCGCCATCTACGATGCCCGATGAGTTTCCAGCATGATGTACATGGTTAATTTTTTGCGCTTCTGGATATTGTTGTAATGCAATCGCATCAAAGCCCATTCCACCCATCATTTCAAAACTTGGATTGAGTTTAGCCAAGCCTTCAGCAGTTGTGGTCGGTTTAATGAATTCATCTTTGTCAAGAATCGTAACACCAGCTTTATCTTTAACCGCAACCACAGACTGATCAAAGCGTCCCGCTGCCTGTGCAGCAGCAGCTTTACGTTGTGAGTTGGCAGCAAACTCATCCACATCTGTACGGCTATAGCCATCAAGTGTGGCGATTAAATCCGCGCCAATCCCTTGAGGAACAAAATGTGATTTTAAATTTGTTTCAGGATCCAGTGCCCAAGGCCCGCCATCAGAACCCATTGGAATACGTGACATAGACTCTACGCCACCAGCAACAACAATATCTTCCCAGCCTGAACGTACTTTTTGTGCAGCCATATTGACAGCTTCAAGACCTGAAGCACAGAAACGGTTGATTTGCACACCAGCAACATCATTGTCCCAGCCTGCCGCAATTGCAGCAGTTTTAGCAATATCACCGCCTTGATCGGCAATTGGTGTTACACAACCCAGTACGATATCGTCTACTTTTGAAGTATCAAGCTGATGACGATCTTTCAATTCATTGAGCAATGTGGTTAATAATGTAATTGGTTTCACTTCATACAGTGAACCATCTTTTTTTCCTTTTCCGCGTGGTGTGCGAATGGCATCAATGATGTAAGCCTCGCTCATAGCTGTTCCTTCTTATGACTTCTAGGTTGTTATCTGCTTTGAGTGTACGTTATAAAGTTAAGAGTTCAATGACGAGAACGAAATAGTCAGTTGATATTTTTTGTCAATTGGCTGGTTCGTTCTGAATGGGAAAACGAAAACAAATCGCGTATTTCAATTAAGTGCCAATCTCATTGCACATCTGCTGTTACGAGAAAAACCATATGCAACTTCATGCTCAAGTTTATGCTCAAGATAGAGAGGCATATCAAGCGCATTGATCTTTTCAAAGCCTAATTTTTCATAAAATGGTCGATTCCAAATCACATCATGAAAGGTGGTTAATGTCACAGCATCACAGCCCTCTCCCTGAGCAGTAGCAATCACATATTCAATCAATTGCCGACCAATCCCTTGTTTTTGAAATGCGGCACTCACATCTAACTCGATGATATATAAATCAAGTGCTTGTCTTTCTGCATATAAAAAGCCTGTTGCTTGATTCTTTTGATTAATCGCAACAAATGCATAAGCAGAAGAAATCAATTGCAAATGATCTTGCGCTGACAACACTGGGCTTTCGGCAAGCCAAGATAACTCGGGAATACTTGAAAATGCTTGTGTAGCAGACTTTTCTATTTCGATCAGTTGCGCTATATCCGAAGGGTCAATTTTTCTAATCAAACATGTCATCTATATATCCAGTATAAAAATATTTAAATATCATCTAACTAATTAGCTCAAACCTAAAATAAGCAGGTCCGATATTCTCTTTTTTCATAATCATCACAATCATAGCGAAGATTATTCAATGCGCTATTGAGTGGATAAATCTAAATGATAGAACTGATTGAAATCAGACTCTTGATATTCTGAAAAAGAAGCACCTTTGATAAAGCCAAATTTTTTATACAAGCAAATTGCGGGTTCAAAAGATGAATGTGTTCCCGTTTCCAAACTCAATTTTTGGTATTCACGTTGTTGTGCAATCAATAAAAGATGTTTCAGCATTTCTGTTGCAGCACCTTTACGTAAATGTTTGGGATGTGTCCGCATAGACTTTAATTCAGCATGTGTAGATGACAACTCTTGAATTGCACCACAAGCTAAAAGTTCATTTTGTTCCCAAAGGGTAAAAAGCTAATTTCGGGTTGTTGTAACGCAGTTAGATCTAATGCAAAACTATGCTCAATCGGTGAGTCTTCATGCATACCATGTAAATGAATTCTGAGTAAATCTTGTACTTGCACATCATCAAACTCAGCAAGTCTAATCATTTTTTAATACCCTATTCTTGAAAATTCTTTCACTTTATCGCTTATATCTTACAAGAAATTTTAGGTGAAATGATCAGGCATAAAAAAGCCCAAGTATCACTTGGGCTTAGGATCAGCAAAATTACTTTTGAATTCATCTATGTCGAATTAATGATAACCATGCAATTGACGATAAAGCCCTGGGGTAACCCCTGTCCATTTTTTAAATGCGCGATGGAAGGTACTGGTTTCACTAAAGCCCACTTGTTGTGCTACATCTTCCAATGTTAAATCCGGATTTAACAACAAATGAATCGCAGCATCTCGACGTAAGGCGTCTTTAACACCTTGGTAACTCTTACCTTCTGCTGCCAAGCGACGGCGCAAGGTTTGTGGTGATAAATACAACATTGAAGCCACATCATTTAAGGTTGGCATTTCTTCACCAATTTGACTCTTTAAGACTTCACGAATACGCGAAGTTAAAGAATTGGTATTTTTGAACTTCACCAAAAGCTGAGCAGGCGCAGCTTTTAAAAACTCTTCTAAACTTGCTTCATCCTGACGAATCGGTAAATCCAAATAGTCTGCGGCAAAAGTAATTTCAGTACGTGGCATATCAAATTGCATCACTGGTGCAAAGAACAGCGCATCATACTCATCTGCATGATTTGGACGCGGGTAACCAAAATGTACCCGTTCTAAAGGAATACGACGTTCAATTAACCATGAAGCTAAACCATGCCAAATCATCAACATACTTTCAGTAATAAAATGATCAGGGTCCATGGTTTTTGGAATCAATGGCACTAAACGCGCTTCATGTTTATCACGTTCAACCGCGACCGACCATTCATCCCCAAATAATTTATAAAATTGTGATGATAACTCTAAAGCATCACCCAAAGTTTTAGCGTGGATAATCAATTGGCACATGATGGCAAAAGATCCCAAACGACGAGGTTGGATATCAAAGCCAACATGTTCATCTTGGGTCACCATCCACAGCATTTTCACAAAACGTGTATATTGCTCTGGTGAAATACGTGCTTTAGGTTGGCGAAGTAATTCTGCTTCTATGCCAACATGTGAAAGTAAGGTGTCAACGTCCATTCCTAGACGCTTCACACCTGTTAAGGCGGCATTCACAAAATGGATACTGATCGTATCACGACTCATGGTAAATCCTTCACTCTCTTTGATGTTCACTAACAATTGACCTAAATGACGCTAAAAAATGTTTTATTGGCGATTTACAACAGTGCAGATCACCTTTTTACATCATAAATTGCCGAAATGATCAAGGTAAATGGCTGAACATGACATTGTTTTGTTAATTTTATATTTCTATTATGGGTGTAAAATCAAGACAGTATTGGTAAAAACAATTATGACAACAGCTTTAAAGGGATTGAAAGTACTCGATTTTTCCACTTTATTACCCGGTCCATTTGCAACTTTATACCTTGCAGACCTAGGTGCAGAAGTGATCCATATTGAATCGCCAACGCGTCCAGATCTGGTGCGCTTGTTCCCGCCTTATGCCAATGGACAAGCGACTTCACACAGTTATCTCAACCGAAATAAACAATCCGTCACTTTAGATTTAAAAGATCCTGCCAGCATTGAGCAAGTTAAACAGAAGATTTCTGAGTTTGATATTGTCGTTGAACAATTTCGTCCGGGAGTGATGCAACGTTTGGGTTTGGATTATCAAACTTTGGCTGAAATTAACCCACGTTTAATTTACTGTTCAATTACGGGTTATGGCCAAACTGGCTCATATAAAGATAAAGCTGGACATGATATTAACTATATTGCCCTGTCTGGTATCGCAGGACACTGTGGTCGCCAAGACAGTGGACCACCGCCGATGGGGATTCAAATCGCAGATGTAGCAGGTGGTTCCTTACATGCTGTCATCGGTATTCTTGCTGCTGTAGTTGAACGCCAAAATAGTGGTCTGGGACAATATATTGATATTTCCATGACCGATTGTGTGGTTGGACTCAATAATATGGCAGCCGCAGCCAGTTTGGCGGGTGGTCAACAGCAGCAACGTGAATCTGAACAACTTAATGGCGGCACCTTTTATGATTATTATGAAACGGCCGATGCTCGTTACTTATCTATTGGTAGCTTAGAGCCACAATTTATGACTGGACTGGCAAGCGCGTTAGAATTGCCAATCCTTCTACAAAAAGGTGCTTCTTTCGATACTGAAGATCGTCAAATGGTCAAGCAAGCGATTCGAGATAAAATTAAAAGTAAAAATCTGGCTGAATGGAATCAACTGTTTGAACAACTGGACGTTTGCGTAGAACCCGTACTGAGTTTAGATGAAGCACTACAGTCCCAAATTTCTCAACAACGCAATTGGGTGGTCAATGTGCCATTGAAGCCTAATTCTGATCAAACTGAACCACAGTTAGCCTGTCCAATTAAGTTTTCAAGATCACAAATGCAATATCACTATATTGGCCAACAACTGGGTGAAGGGAAATGGTAATTGCCCATTTAATACAACACAATTCAAGTTAAATAAAATTACAATTCTGTCATTTTACTTACAATTTGTATAATTTGTAACCTCAGCATCCTGTGTAATCTTAATTCTAAATACGTTACACAGGTAAGCTGATCTTTTCAGATCAATTTTAATCTATGGTTTTTCAATTAATTTTTAAATAAAATTTAGTAGTTTAAAAACAATAGATTAAATTGACCAAAAACACCCAAAAACCCAATATTCATTTATTAAAAAATTATCACCATGAGATAAAATACTCACATTAATTACAATTAAAAGTCAAAAATAATAGATTTTTATACAAATATGAGAGTATTATAAATAATTAGTTACAAAGTGTTATCAAGGTCACCAAATATGAATAAATCTAAAGGTCACTTTTATTGGGCTATCAGCTTATTATCTTTATGTAGTTCTTTTCAAAGTGCTCATGCAGCTGAAGCATTTAATGCAGAAAGCCCATGGATGTTTGGTGATTGGAACGGAAAAAGAACCGAGCTCCAACAAAAAGGTTATGACTTCAGCTTCGGCTATACCGGCGAATTAGCCACCTTATTAGATTCAAAAAACCATTCAAGCCATGGTACTGAGTATGCAGATCAGTTTGCGATTGGTAGTCATGTAGACTTGGAAAAAGTGCTTGGATGGAAAGACACTGAAGCCCAAATCACCATCACTGAACGTAATGGTCGTTCATTGTCGCAAACTTCTGATGCCCTTGCAGGACAACTCAGCTCAACCCAAGAAGTTTGGGGTCGCGGTCAAACTTGGCGCTTAACTGATTTTTGGATCAAGAAAAAATTCTTTGAGCAAAAATTAGATATTAAAGTGGGTCGTTTTGGCGAAGGCGAGGATTTTAACAGCTTTGACTGTGATTTTCAAAACCTTGCACTTTGTGGCTCTCAAGTGGGTAACTGGGTAGGCGACCAATGGTATAACTGGCCTGTTAGCCAATGGGCTGCGCGAGTTAAATATAACATCCAACCTGACTTATATGCTCAAGTCGGTGCTTATGAATACAATCCTGAAAACTTAGAACGTGGCAAGGGGTTTAACTTAAGTACAGACGGTTCACATGGTGCAATTATTCCTGCGGAAGTGGTTTGGCAACCAAAACTCAGTGCTGCAAAATTGCCAGGCGAATATCGTTTGGGCTATTACTATAGTACTGTCGATGCACAACGCATTAAAAATCCAAATGAAACAGATCATAAACAAGGTGGATGGCTGGTTGCCAAGCAACAATTTACAGCACACCACGGTGATGCACGTCGTGGCTTAACTGGTTTCATTAATTTAACCATTCATGACTCAGACACAAACACTGTCGACAATATGCAAAATATTGGACTGGTCTATAAAGGTCCTTTCGATGCGCGCCCTCAAGATGATGTCGCAATCGGTTTTTCTCGTATCAGCATCAACAATGATGTGAACGATACTCAAATTCGTCAACAAGATGAAGAGTACAACACTGAAATTTACTACGGTGTACATGCAACAAATTGGCTGACGATCCGTCCAAATGTGCAATATATTCGTCATGTTGGGGCATATAAAGATGGCGAAAATGCATGGGTTGGCGGTATCAAATTCCAAACTGCATTCTAGTGTTATAGATCATAAATATTTCGATGCAATTTTAACTCTTCTCTCCCCTCGCATCGAAATATTTAAAATCTAAAAATTTAAACAATGTGCTTCATCAATCCTCAATGGAAAGGTAAAGCATAAAAAATTAATCAAATAGATAGGTGGTCAATATGCAAACTCCATCTTCAGGACTCAGAACCCTAACAGTTGTGATTGCAATTGTTTTCGGTGTAGTTCTATTAGGCGGCGGAGTATGGCTGGCAGCACTGGGTGGGTCTTGGTACTACATCATTGCCGGGATACTTTTCATTGCAACAGCAATCTTATTACGCAAATTAAATAGTTCTGCTTTATATGTCTATGCAGCATTAGTACTCGGCACAGTTGTCTGGGGACTCTGGGAAGTCGGTTCAGACTTCTTCGCGCTTGCACCGCGTTTAGATATTTTAGGTGTGTTTGGCTTATGGCTACTCATTCCAGCAGTAACACGTGGTTTCGATGCCAAAGGTGCTAAAATTGCACTTTCAGGTACATTGGCGATCACCATTGCGGTTATGGCTTATTCTATCTTTAATGATCCACAAGAAATTCGTGGGACTTTAACCAGTAAACAACCAACGCCAGCAGCGATTGATGGTATTGCAGATGCAGACTGGCCAGCTTATGGTCGGACTCAATCTGGTTTACGCTATTCTCCGTTGAATCAAATCAACTCAGAGAATGTTAAAGATCTTAAAGTTGCTTGGACCTACCGTACAGGTGAATTCAAAACTGAAAATGATTCAGGCGAAACAACCAATCAGGTCACACCGATTAAAATCGGGAATAACATGTACCTGTGTACAACCCATCAAAAATTGGTTTCTCTTGATCCTTCTACAGGTAAAGAGAAATGGGTATTTGATCCAAAACTCAAAGCGGATAATACCTTCCAACATTTAACTTGTCGTGGTGTTTCTTATTACGATGCAGACAATACCGTTGGTTTCGCTGCAAGTTTACAAGCAAAAAAATCCTCATCTACCGAATGTCCGCGTAAAGTTATTTTACCAGTCAATGATGGTCGTATCGTTGCGGTAAATGCTGAAACAGGTAAAGCATGTTCTGACTTTGGTCATAACGGTGAAGTTGATTTACAAAAGGATATGCCATTCCCTTATCCGGGTGGTTATATTCCAACATCACCACCTGTTGTCACAGGCACCACAATTATCATTGGTGGTTCAACGACAGATAACTATTCGACTCAAGAGCCTTCTGGTGTTATCCGTGGTTATGATGTAAATACTGGTGCATTACTTTGGGTATTTGATACAGGTGCTGAAAATCCGAATCAGATTCCGGGTCCTGGTCAGAAATATGTCCAAAACTCACCGAATGCATGGGCTCCGCTTGCATATGATGCAAAACTCGATATCGTTTATGTACCAACAGGTGTAGGTACGCCAGATATTTGGGGTGGTAACCGTACCAAGCTGCATGAACGCTATGCAAACTCAATGTTAGCAATCAATGCAACAACAGGTAAATTGATCTGGAACTTCCAAACAACTCACCATGATTTGTGGGATATGGATGTACCATCACAGCCAACCTTAGCTGATATCAAAGACAAAACTGGACAAACTGTTCCAGCAATCTATGTATTGACTAAAACAGGCAATGCCTTTGTTTTAGACCGCCGTAACGGTAAAGCAATTGTACCGATTAACGAACGTCCAGTACCACAAAGTGTAAAACGTGGTCCGCAAACTAAGGGTGAATTCTATTCTCCAACGCAACCGTTCTCAGACTTTAACTTAGCACCTCAAGAAAAATTAACGGATAAACAAATGTGGGGCGCAACCATGTTTGACCAGTTAATTTGTCGTGTGTCATTCCACAAGTTAAATTATGACGGTATTTATACTCCACCTTCAGAAAACGGAACTTTAGTTTTCCCTGGTAACTTGGGTGTATTTGAATGGGGTGGCTTATCACTTAACCCTGACCGTCAAATCGCAGTCATGAATCCAATTGGCCTACCTTTTGTCAGTCGATTGATTCCTGCTGATCCTAACCGTAAACAAACAGCCAAAGGTGCAGGTACAGAAGCGGGTGTTCAACCCATGTATGGCGTCCCTTACGGTGTTGAAATCAGTGCATTCCTTTCACCATTTGGCCTACCGTGTAAACAACCTGCATGGGGTTATGTTGCTGGTGTAGATTTGAAAACGCATGATGTAGCTTGGAAACGTCGTATTGGTACAATTCGTGACAGTATGCCAGGTATTCCATTGCCACCATTTAAAATGGGTGTGCCAATGTTAGGTGGTTCGATCTCAACAGCGGGTAATGTGATGTTCATTGGAGCAACACAAGATGATTACATCCGAGCAATCAATGTCAGCAATGGTGATGAGCTATGGAAAGGTCGTCTACCAGCAGGTGGGCAAGCAACACCGATGACCTATGAAAGCAATGGTAAACAATACGTTGTGATCATGGCGGGTGGTCATGGTTCATTTGGTACCAAAATGGGTGACTCTATCGTTGCTTATGCATTACCAGATAAATAATCTTAAATTGAGGTAAATAAAAAACAGGTCTTGATGGCCTGTTTTTTATTGCTTTATCTAAATCCATACACTTGTATAAAAGTGAATGTACTTTTTGAGTGAGGAAGACATTCTATCCCCCGTTTGATCGCGATATCCATATCGCCATGCGATAGCCAATCCTTAAAATGCCCTACTCTTTACCTGACCATCAAAATGAAAACAATCTTCAATACGAATTTTTTGCACAGTTGAAAGCTGGTCAAAGTCAAACCATCGATATTCAGAATGCTCATCACTTAAATTGATTGACTGATCGTTCTGCAATGTACACCTAAACATAAATGCATGGGAATTTACTGCAGCATGATAATAAACCCCTGATAAATATTCGATCGAAACATCACAGCCTAATTCTTCTTGGCACTCACGAATCAGCGCATCATGCACTGTTTCTCCCTGATCCAGCCCGCCACCAGGTAAGCCCCATGCACAATCTGCATAGGTTGCTTTCAATAACAAGACTTGTCGATTTTCATTAAAAATCACAGCGTGCGAACTCAAACGATAAAAATCATGAAATCCCATTGCTCAAAACCCACTTAATTGATTATCTTGCCAAATAACATTTTGAAAAAATTAAACGTAGCGCATAAACAATTGCCATAGCAAAAACAGCATAACCCACTTGGGTAAAGATCATCGGAATACAGAGTACGATGGCGGCTGTAATTGGATAAAACCATTTCTTGATTCCTGAAAGATGGTGAATTTCCTGTAACAACCAAAGGCTCGCAGTATAGACAATCAAAGAGATAGCAACAAAATAACTGACGATGTCAGCCGAGATCTCAGCCTTATGCGTCACCACATCCACCGCAGCAGCTAAACCCGCACCAAGGGCAGCAATACTCACGAAAATAAAAAAGTGACCATAGCCCCATGAAAATGCACGTTTACGACTATTGAGTCGTTCAGCCACATCATGATCGAAATATGCCCACCACATGGTAAACATAATCAATAAGCCACCAATGGTCAAAAAGATTAATTCTTGGCTTAACAACTGATTATTTAATGCATCAGAAATTGCTGCAAAACTTCCAATGATCGATTCACCAAGGACAATGATGGTGAGTAAGGCATAACGCTCAGAAATATGATGTGGATGCCACGGTGTCATGTTATTTACTTCAGCAAAGATGGGCACACTCAGTTCAGCAATGACCAAAAGTAGAAACAAATAAATGGTAAAATTTATCGGGGTAAAATGAAAAAGTAACCAGCCAATCTGTACGATGATAATACCAGCCGCATATCTCAACGCTGTTTGTTTACGCTCAGGATCATTTTTGGCAACACGAAACCATTGTGTAACGAGGCCCAAACGCATGATGACATAACCAATAATGATCACATCAAAATCTTGTTGCTGAAATGCGCTAGGTATCCCTGCTGCAATCACAAGTGAACCAATAATCTGCACAAAGGTCATGATTCGATAAAATACATCATCATTGTCGTAGGCAGATGCAAACCAGCTAAAGTTCATCCATGCCCACCACAACGCAAAGAACACCATAAAATAAAGTGTTAAGCCATGTGATAAATGATTTTCGATAATGCTATGGTGTAATTGTTGCCCTGCTGTAGCAATGGCGACCACAAAAATTAAGTCAAATAACAATTCTAATGAGGTTGCAGCGCGATGTGGTTCGTGTGGATTTCGTGGTGCAAGTGGCTTTAACCACCCATATTTTACAAATAATGAATTTGGCATTATTTTCACATTATTGAGATTATTATCATGATTTTTCCAAAACTCTAGCTTTCATTCAAGTAAAAAACTGAGTTCTTTTGACAATTTTGTTAATGATCTAACATCTATCTCTTAAATTTAAAAATTCATAAATAAAAAGCCCAATCAAAGGGCTTAATAACAAACAAATCTAGCTTGCTAAACCACTAATTTCAATTTAGCAATGTCTTTGATCACGATCGCTTTACCAGTGCTCATATCAATCGGCATCGAAATATGTTGATGTACGACTAACCATTGATCACCTTTCTTTTTCAGACACAATGTAGTTCGACACCATGGCATCTGCAACTTATCTTTAAGCACAGAATTTTCCACTTTTGAATGGCAATGCAATACAGCCAAATCATTTGACGCATAGATCTTCATATTGCGACGTACAATTTGCACATTTTCACTAAAATATGGACTGAATTTCTCCCATTCTTTTTTGTACGCATCGATACCGTCTAATTGTATACTCACATCAAACATATTGATATCATCCGCACATTGATCTAATAGATGATCAATTTTATTACCAAGAACAGCAGCATCCCATAATTCAATTTGAGATATTATCTCGTCGGCAATTTTCACATTACCATCGATTGCTATTTTCATCATAAAACCTCATTATTCTTATTTGTGATGAATTTAACACTTAACAAGTATTATGTGAAGTGTTTTGTTTATTTTTTCATATCTAATCAATTTAAATCAAAATAATCACTGTTCATTAATCTGATTTAAGCAGTTTATAAAACCAACCCTATTATGCTTAGATATTAACCAAAACCTTTCACAAAAATAAATCACTCAATAATACAAATAGATATAAAAAATTCGCACTTCATCATAAAAAGCTTATTTCTAATTTAGTTAATAATTCTTCAATAATTTATTAACTAAATTTAATAATCTTTTTAATTAATGTTGAAGCTGTTATTAAATAATCATTCTCCTTTTATTTAATATTGAAGTTAGCCTAACATATTTAAACTTTAAAAAATCTTTAAAAAAATCATATATGACTATGAGAAAAAATCATACTACCCCTCCAATATAAGAAGAAACTCAAAACTAAAAATATAAATAGATGATCTAAACTGATATCCAACTCAAGTTTATATATTACGCTTGGAATGATTATTCTATACAACTTAATAATATATATTTTTATGGTTTAATTTCTATGTTTTAAAACCCATTGTAACCATTCAAATATTAGAATTTTATTACCATAAATAGACACTTATTTTTTATCATTTGTTTTTTAGATTCAAAAAAAGCATGTCATTGCAATGACATGCTTTTACTGATTGATGTGGATCATTTATTGCGGATTTAGGTTGGTTCTGTTAAATCTTTTATTTTCTCTGAAGGGCCATTTTTCTTCACCGACTCAATTCCATTATCTCGAGCAGCATCGCCTGAATAGAATTGACTTGTTCCGATAATTTGATGATTTGCTGCTTTTAAGTTGAAATAAGGTTTACCATTTTTCGCTTCTAGGCGATCATAACGTGCATCATCTGGGCTATTTTTTTGCACAGATGCAATACCATTTTGTGCAGAAGCTTTTGCTTTATAGAGCTCACTGGTGAGAATAATTTCCCCATTTCCTGCTTTTAATACAAAGCGATATTGACCATCTTTAGCTTGACTAATTTCATACCATCCTGACATGGTTCACCTCTTCATTATTTTCGGTTTATTTTATTTCACAGCGCTTATTGGACATAAATTACGCTACTGATATGAAATATAAATGACTTTTCATGTTAAAAAAAGATTAATTTGTTATAACTTTATTGTTTATGTAACGATGCAGAGTTACATAGTTCAAATCAGAAGAATGCTTTTATTATTAAGTCACAATAAAATTTAAAGCCATTTAAAAAAAATGACTTTAAATTTAGATTCTGCATTTAGCCACTAACGATCAATGATCAAAAAAACCTGTGCTGGTATAACCTGGATAGACTGTTTTCATTAAACGCTCGATTTCCGAATCATTGCCACGTAAAAAATTTTCCAAACAATCCCGAAATACCGCAAAAGGAAGGTCATCGTTATCAAAACTGGGCATCTCTTCAGATTTAAACAAACCAAAAAAATGCGATTTTTGTTGTTTTTGATAGAGTTCAGCATGTGCATTAAAGTTATATTGATTGCGACTATAAACCACAAATAGTCCGCCGAACTTACGCCCAGTTTGGATATGCTCAATTTGAAAAAAAGGAAAATCACCGTGGTGCTCCTCCATGTATCCCCAGACGACTTGTTGCATCCAATCAATCTGATCAAAACGACTTAAAATTTGCGTTGTTGCATTACTTTCAAAATCAAGAGAAGTTATTTCAAGCTCTTTAAATAACTCAATTCGAATTTTAAAACTCATCAGGATTACCTTTTATACACGTCGATTATTTAAAGCATTCAGATTTTTGAAAAGCGACAAGAAAACAGCAGGCTCGGAACACTATGAATCAGCTGTTTCAGCACTCAATTCGATGAACAAACTAACAGATTACTGGAATATCAATCCATGCACTGTTCGGAAAATGTTTCACCAAATAATGCTTTAAAAATTCTGCGGTATCTTTTGAAATCAGTTCATCCTGAGATTCATCATTTAAATTATAAGCAAGTGCATAAAGCTCAAGCCCACGACTTTTTAAAGCCTCTAAACTTAAAATCGTATGATTAATACTGCCCAATCGGCCTGAGCTGACTAAAATCACAGGAAGCTTTTTCTGGGCCACATAATCAATTGAAAGTAAGCTGGTGGTTAGGGGTACCATCAATCCACCTGCACCCTCTAACAAAACAACATCATACGTTTCAGAAAGTCGTTGAGTAGCATCTGCAATTTTTTCAAAATCAATCTCACGCCCATCAATTTTGCTGGCTAAATGAGGCGATGCAGGATAGCTAAAGATTTCAGGCATGGTGAGCTTGGTTTCATCCTCTGGAAACCAGCCCATTCCCATAATCTCACGATGTTGTTCGATATCTTCTGAAATATCGGTATTACCCGTTTGGATTAATTTCTGCGTAATGGTTTTTTGACCTTGCTCATTCCATAATTTGGCTAAATATCCGGTGGTATAGGTTTTGCCAATTCCAGTATCTATTCCACTGATAAAGTAAACTGATCCAGTCATGACATTCTCCGCAAAATACAATAAATAGGATGATAAGTCAGTGAGTAGCGTATATTTCCTGACTGATCAGCCTGTGAAAACTGTTGATAGTGATGATAAAAATCGGCGAGACTCTGCTTTGTCCATCTAAAGCCAGATGCTGTCGCAGTCACTCCTGTGGCTTTTAAATGCTGCAAAATATATTTGGGATGAGAAAAATTGAGATGCTCAATTTGCTCTGAAATATGTAGAATTTCAAAACCATTTCGCTTTAATTGTTGTTGCAGATCGTCAAGGGATAGGTAATTCAGACCTTGCCCTGTTAAGCTTTTAATTTCCTGTAAGTTATGCTGTCCAAAAGTTGAAAAACAAAAATACGCATTAGGATTTAAATGATGAAAGGCTTGTTGAAAAATGCCATTTAAATCACTCATCCATTGTAAAACGGAACTTGAGCTAATTAAGTCTAAATATTTTGGAAATTCAAGCTGTTCTATATCACCAATCCGATATTCAATCGGTTTATCCGCAGAAAAATGCTGCTGAACTTCCGGATATAGATCATTTAAAATCAAATGTTTAATTTGCAAATTTTGCAGTAAAAGCTCAGTTAAATTTCCTGAACCACAACCGATTTCAAACACATTTTCATAGTGTGCTGGGCAATATTCACTTATTAAATTAAACAGTTGTTGTGCAATATTTTTTTGTACGACCGCATGTTCAGTATAGCTCTGCCCTGCCTGAGCAAAACGCAAGGCAACCTGTGATTTATCAATTTCTGGATGTTTCACATTCAACTCACAGCAACGGAGTTAGCTGATCTAGATCAGCTTGGGTGATTTGAGCAGTTAAACAGATACGTAACCGTGAGCTGTGTTGCGGCACAGTCGGGGGACGTACAGGCATAATATAAAATCCCACATCTTGTAATGCTTTGGCCTTTTCAACCGTTTTAATCGAGTCACCTACAATGACCGGAACAATATGTGATGTTGATGGGCACTCAAAACCTTTGCTTTGAACAGCCTGTTGTAGATACTGACTTGTAGACTGCAAATATTGACGGCGCTGATCTAAGCCTAAAACTTTCTGAAAAATAAAGTTTGTCCATGCCATACATATTGGCGGTTGTGCTGTACTGAAAATCAAAGAGCGCATAGCATTAATCAAATAATCCCGAATCACAGCATGACAAATTAAATAACCGCCAACTGAAGCGATTGCCTTACCAAAAGTCCCCACGAGTAGATCAATCTCATCAATCACCGCATATTGTTCAGCACAACCTAAGCCCTGCTCACCACGTACTCCAATTGCATGTGCCTCATCTACATAGAGCATGACTTTGCAAAACTGTTGCTTAATACTCACCAATGCAGCTAAGTCAGTTTCATCACCATCCATACTAAAAATCGACTCAGTCACGACAATAATGCGCTCGAAAGCCTCATCTGCATGATATTTTTGTAAAAGCTGATTCAAATGATTTAAATCATTATGACGATAACGCACATATTTGGCAGAGGATAAACGAATCCCATCAATCATACTGGCATGAATCAATTTATCTGCCAGAATCAGCGTTTTACTGTCTGCAAGTGCAGGTAAAATACCAATATTCATATGATAGCCGCTGTTAAATAACAATGCCGCCCGACCATGAAAAGCCTGAGTTAAACTATTTTCAAGCAGTTCATATTCTGGAAAATGTCCAGTCAACAAACGTGAAGACGAAGAACTCATTCGTCGTTGATCATTTGGTGTTTCATCAAAAAACTGTTCACGTAATGTGAGATCAGATGCCAATCCTAGATAATCATTTGAAGCCAAATTGAGCATTTGATGCTGATCAAGGCGAATATAACGTCCTTGCTGAACATTCGAACGAAATTGGCGTAAATTGCCTTGCTGTTTAAGCACATCAAGCTGCTGTGAAAAATGTTCAAGGTGCGTATTGATCAAGCTCATGTGCTTTGCTCCATACCTTTGACCACCTCGACCAATTGTTCCAGCAAAGTTTTTAATTCTTGTGCTGTGATGACGTATGGAGGCATGACATAGACCAATTTACCAAATGGTCGTATCCAGATACCACGACGTACAAATTCCTGTTGTAAGGTTTTCATATCGACATTCACAGTCAATTCAACCACACCAATCGCACCAAGAACTCGCACATCATCAACATGATTAAGGGACTGTAAGGGCTGTAAGGCATCTCTAAGCTGAGCTTCAATTCGTTGAATATTGCTCTGCCAATCTTGAGAAATTAATAATTGTGTACTTTTGACAGCAACGGCGCATGCCAAGGGATTTGCCATAAAGGTTGGGCCGTGCATAAACACACCCGCTTCGCCCTGACTTATCGTTTCAGCAATATGCTTGGTGGTTAATGTCGCAGAAAGCGTCATATAGCCACCCGTTAAACCTTTACCGATACACATAATGTCAGGTTCAACTTGTGCATGCTCCCATGCAAATAGTTTTCCTGTACGCCCAAAACCCGTAGCGATTTCATCAAAAATCAGCAAAACATTGTATTTTTCGCAAAGCAATTTGGCTTGACGCAAATATTCAGGATGGTAAAAACGCATCCCTCCCGCACCTTGTACAATTGGCTCAAGAATTAAACCTGCAATCGTTGCATGCTGTTCAGCCAAAGTTTTCTCAAGTTCAGCAATGTCACTTTGATCCCATTGCTCATAAAATCCGACTTGAGGGGCTGGAACAAATAAGCGATTGGGCAAACTTGAACCAAAAATTTGATGCATGCCCGTTACAGGGTCACAAACAGACATCGCATTCCACGTATCGCCATGATAGCCAGATCTTGGGGTAACAAAATTAGTTTTCTCTGTATAGCCCTGTGAAGACCAAAACTGTACAGCCATCTTCAATGCCACTTCTACAGCGACAGAACCAGAATCGGCAAAGAACACCTTATCTAAATTAGGTGGGCTAAGTTGAACCAGTAATTTTCCAAGCTGGATCGCTGGATCATGGGTAAATCCACCAAACATGATATGTGACATATCCTGTAACTGATCTGTCACCGCTTGATTCAACTCAGGATGATTATAACCATGAATCGCACACCACCACGAAGACATCCCATCTATCAATTGGCGTCCGTCTTCAAGTTCAATGGTTGCACCATAGGCTTTTTTAACCTTAAAGGTCGGTAAAGGATTGGTCATAGAAGTATATGGATGCCAAATATGTTGCCGATCAAAGTCCAGATCATCTAACTTTGATTGTTCAAGATCGACATCATCAAACCCATTATTTAAATCGGTCATCCGTTCACTCCATGTGCATTACAATTACAGCAAAAAACAGTTTAGCGATGTTAAACCTGCGCGCAATAAAAATAAATTGCGAGATTCACCACTGATCCATAGATTTATTCTATTTTTTGTAAATATTGGCAGATTTTGTCACTTAGACTTAAAAAATCAAAAACTGGAACGCCATGTGAACCATTTACCAGCTCGACATCTAAAAACTTTGCTGTGAAATTTTTAAATTTCTCATAGACTTTGTCACTAACTAAGAAATCCTGTTGAGCAAATATATGATACTGTTTGCCGGCATAGTTATTTAAGATCGCGACATTATTTAATTGCTCAAGACACGCCAATCCCTGTTTTAATAACGCTAAATTTTGCGGCTGAATCAAACTTTGCAAATGTACAAAATCTTCTCGCGTGGTTGCGGTGCCCTGACAAACCATAAAACCAAATTTCTTTAATGTCGCAATCGCATCATGTTCAAAGGACTGTTTAAAGTTATGAAAGGTTGTTTGGCTCATTGCCGTTTGCCATTCAGCATTTGCGACAAAACAAGGATTTGAAGCCAGTGTAATCAAGACTTTTTGCTGTTGATATTGCTGTTCAATTTGCTCGACTAACAAAGTCGCCAATTGTCCACCTAAAGACCAACCACAAATCACATCAAAATCTTTGGCTTGCTCCACCTGCTGTTGTAAGACACGTTCATCCAATGCATTAAAGATATTGATTAATACAACCTCATGGCCTTGCTGTTGTAAAGCCTGTTGTAAAGCATGAAGTAGTTTGGTTCCACCGCCCCAACCTGTGATCAGCAAAATACGTCGATTCAATTTAAATCACTATAAAACAGTAACGATGTTTTATTAGAGCATGCTTAAAATTGAAGGACAATCGGACTTACAACTATTTCTGATCTTGTAAATCGACCAATAAGCTGGCTGGAATCACTTTTTGCCAAGTGCGTTTAAATTCCTGATGTACTTGATCGATTGCAAACTGACTTTTTCTCGAAATTTCATGTGCTTTTGCAATATCATCTGCACGTGTATAAGCAATCAAATAATCTAGTCCATCCAGTTCCATATGGAACCATGATTCAACATGCACACCTTCAGCCTGAAGTGTTTCAATTGCCTCATGCTTACGCCTATTCAATTGATTTTGCCATGCAACAACATCGTCCATCACCGCTACTTTCAGTTGAATCAATACTGCACCGACATCCATAACGTTAGGTTCTATTTATTTTAAATGGTCTTTCATCATAAATGGCATGTGAACAATTGCAAACATTTTACATACCGCCAAAACCTTAAAATTTGCTAAGATCAAATCAGAATCAATTTAGGAAAGTGTTTGTCATGAAACTATCACGACTGTTCAGTATTAGCTTACTTTCCGTTTCAGCTTTATGCATATTGAACACGGCCAGCCATGCGGAAAGCTCTATCCTCTCCAAACTGGATTCCAACCAAAAGCAATGGGTAGGTAAGCCTGCACCAAGTTTTAAACTACAAGATCAAAATTCAAAATGGCATGAACTGAGTCAATATAAAGGTAAATGGGTTGTATTATATTTTTACCCAAAAGATGATTCACCTGGCTGTACACAAGAGGCCAATCAATTTAAATCACTCTACCCACAATTTATAAAGAATAATGCGGTGGTGCTCGGTGTAAGTTTGGATGATGTGAAATCTCATCAAAAGTTCTCCGAAAAGCTGGGACTAAATTTTCCAATTCTTGCCGATAGCAATCATCAACTCGCAGACCAGTTTGAAATCATCCGAAACTTAGGCATTGCCAAAATAGCAAAACGAGAAACTTTTTTGATTGATCCACAAGGAACGATTGTGTATCACTATAGCAGTGTAAATACCCAAACACATGCCGATCAAGTTTTAGCGGATATTCAGAAGTTTTCAAAGAAATAACGACTGAAGCATTAAAAAAAGCCTTTAGATGAATATCTAAAGGCTTTTTTTAATCTAAAACGTATCACCTTAAGCAAGAAACTTAATGTGTCTTACATTTGAGATTGAATATAATTCTGTAAACCAATTAACTCGATCAAACCTAATTGTTTTTCAAGCCAGTAAGTATGATCTTCTTCAGTATCGTTCATTTGTTGACGCAGCATATCACGGGTCACGTAATCGCCTTTTTCTTCACATAGCTTTACGCCTTGCGCCAATTTTTCACGTACATGATATTCCAATGCCAAATCGGCTTTTAAACAGGTTACAACATCTTCACCTGTGACAATATCGTCACGCTTCATGTTCGGCGTACCTTCAAGGAAAAGTACACGGCGAATTAAAGCGTCTGCATGTGAAGCTTCTTCTTGCATTTCATGATCAATACGTTCATAAATTTTGCTTAAGCCCCAATCTTCATACATACGTGAATGAATAAGATACTGATCACGAGCAGCCAGTTCGCCACCGATCAACATATTTAGATAGTCTATGACTTCTGGATTGCCACGCATTTCAATTACTCCACATTCTTTTGCAATAGTATGGACAAATTTTGCAAGTTTTGCAAAAGACAAAATGTGTAAGTTTATGATTTTTATAAAATTAAAATGATAAACATACGCATTTGCAATTTGAATAAGTATTTTTTCATATAAAAAATAACCGCTTACAATATTTCATAGATGGTTTATTGGTGATTTTTCATCAAATTTCAAAATGATTTATTTTGTAACCATTAAAAATGCTTCTTATTCACCCTCATTATTCCATTTTCTGTTCATTTTCAATGACAGAACCCATACTTTATCTTATTGGCTTTTTTTAATGCTAATATTTCAAGACAATTTTAACTTTAATATTTATGATATTGAATATTAACAATTAGCAGGAAAAAAATAATGTCTCAGGGAAACACATCAGCACCTATTCTAGTTACAGGTGCAACAGGCTATATTGCCAGTTGGGTTATTCAAAAATTACTTGAGCAAGGTTATACCGTTCATGCCACTGTACGTGATCTCAATAAGAAACAAAGCTTTGTACATTTAGAGAAAATCGCACAAGCTAGCTCTGGCACACTAAAACTATTTAAAGCCAACCTTTTAGAAAATGGTTCTTTTGATGAAGCCATGCAAGGCTGTGAAGTTGTGTTGCATATGGCTTCACCATTTGTTGTGACCAATTATAAAGATGCCGTTAAAGATATTATTGAACCTGCAATTTTAGGCACGGAAAATGTCTTAAATAGTGTCAATAAAACAGATTCTGTCAAACGAGTCATTGTGACTTCAAGTATCGCGTCTACTTATGGCGATGCAATTGATATTTTAAAAACGCAGCATAATCAGTTTGATGAATCTCATTGGAATACCACCAGTTCAACCACGCACCAACCGTACCCTTATTCAAAAGTTATGGCAGAGCGTAAAGCATGGGAAATGGCGGAAGCACAAAATCGTTGGACGCTGATCTGTGTCAACCCTGCACTGGTACTTGGCCCATCACTGACCGCAAATACACAGTCAGGGAGTGTAGAAGTCTTAGAGCAATTTGCCAACGGCATGACCTTACTCGGTGTCCCACCGATGTGGAATGGTATTGTGGATGTTCGTGATGTTGCTGATGCGCATATTTTGGCAGCATTCAAGGAAAATGCAGCTGGGCGTTACATTATTAGTGGTGGCTCACTCAGCCTTTTGGAAATGGGTAAAATTTTACGTCAAAATTTTGGACAAAAATTTCCTTTTCCACGCAACCAAGTTCCGAAAAAAGCATTTAAATTTATTGGACCTGCATTTGGCTATTCGCGTGATTTTATTGAAAAGAATATGGGCTACCCTATCTTTTTTAATGCTGATAAAAGCAAACAGGAACTGGGGATGAGTTATCGTAATATTGAAACCAGTTTAGTCGAGCATTTCCAGCAGCTCCTTGATGACGGTGTGGTTAAGAAATATATTTAATAACAGCTCAACTGATTTTTAAATCAAAAAAGCCTTTTTCAATCATGAAAAAGGCTTTTTGGCTTATAGCGTTCAATATCAGCTAAGGCTTAAAAATCAAAAGTTACGCCAGCTTTATAAGTACGGGCTCCCCCCACCACTGCATAGTTTTGGTTAAACATCCCTTCCCAATATTTTTTATTGGCGACATTATCCACATTGAATAAGAATGTAGTATTTACCCCACCTAATTTTGTTTTATAACGAGCGCCTAGATCAACAATAGTATAATCAGGTAATTCAAGTGTATTGGCATCATTCATATATTGATTACCAACATAATTTGCACGAGCATTGACATTGAACCCTTCAAGCATCGGAATTGCATAATCTAGCCCTAATGATGCTGTCCACTCAGGTACACCAAAAACCGTATTTCCTTCATTTGATACACCTTTGGTTACTGCAGCTTTAGTTAACTCTGCATCTGTATAGGCAATATTTCCAAGCAGATTTAAGCCATCCATGATTTCACCTGAAAATGACCATTCCACACCGCGAGAACGCGTTTCTGCATCATCTGTGGTAATCTGCGTATTTTTATTTGCATCAGCTTGATTAAAAGTAGTCACCATGGTGCTTGGTTTTTCAATTTGATAAAGTGCAAATGTATTTAACCATGATCCTGCCTGATACTTCGCTCCAACTTCATATTGTTTGGTTTGAAAGGGTGCAAAGGTCTTTCCTGCATTCACATCTTTTAACGTTGAATCTACAGTTGAACCTTCAACTAAACCTTCCACATAACTTGCATAAAGAGAAAGATTTTCACCAAACGGTTTCAATACAACACCTAAACTTGGTGAAACTTTATCATCACTATAAGCTGTCTTTTTCTGAAGATTTTTAGTGTCTATATCTTGGTAACGTGCACCAACGATTAACTGTAATTTATCATCTAACATTGAAAGCTGATCTGTTAAGGTATAACTGACATATTTATTATCACCCAAAGGTAGAATCGTAGGATTCGCTAAAGGCATATTTCCATTATCGGATGGATTGTAAATATTGGTCTCGAAAGGTACAGGCGTCGCACCTTGTCCAGTATGCTGATTGTATTTACGTTTCAGATAATCTGCACGTAAACCTAAAGTATGCTTGATCATACCTGTATCAAATTTTGCTTCAAAGCCTGCATTGGCAGCAGTGTTATGCTCCTGTGAACCCACTCGGTAATATTGTGAGGTTGCATTTCCATTTAAATTCGTCACAATCATACGAGTACCAAATAAATGTCCCGCGTACTCTTTCTCAACATAACCTATTCCAGCAAATGCTTTGATATCAGGAGTAAATTTATATTCTCCCGATAATCCAACAAAATTGCTTTTAGTATTTCCTTCTAAATGCGGAAAATAATTTAAATCCCCTTTAGGTGCTGCGAGCACTTGGCTAATTCCATTCCCTTTTGAGTCTTTTACTCCCATTGCAATCATGGCAGGAGAACCACCTTTGCGATTGTCACGAATTGCATAAGAATCAAAATTAATCTTTAGTTTATCTGTGGTGTAATCAGCAGCAATCGCTCCTGAAATATGACGATCATCCATTCCATCAACAATATGCTCGCCTTGACCATACACACCATTCACACGCACACCAAGCTCTTTGTTCTCACCAAAACGACGAGATACATCAAAGCCTGATTGATAATATCCTTCATCTTGAAACGATGCAGAAACTTGGGTGAGTTCTTGATCTGCTCGTTTAGAATTGGCAATCACCACAGCTCCTACACTGCCTGTAGGTGCAACACCAGTTACCAAAGCATTAGGACCTTTAAGTACGGTTACCGATTCTAAAAACTCTGTTGGAATACGTCCATAAGGTGCAACACCAAAAAATCCGTTATAGTTCATATCTTCATGATTGACATCAAAACCGCGAATTTTAAAGTTCTCGTTTAAATGCCCTTGATTGGTTGTAATCCGAATCGCAGGATCATTTTTCAACACTTCAGCCACAGTTTTAGCTTGTTGATTTTCAATCAATTGTTCCGAATAAGACGTGATACTAAACGGCGTATCTATAATTTTCTTATTTCCCAATGGCCCCAAATCTGTATTTTTTTGCAAAGCACCATTGGCAAATGTTGGTTTTTCTTGTTCTTTTTCAGCAGCGACCTTAATCGTAGGCAAAGCAGTAATTTCATCATTTGCCCAAATTGTTTGTGTAAGTCCCCCACCAAAAAGCACGATTGAAATAGAATTGACCAGAAATGTTCGAGAAAAATTTTTCATATAAATAATAAGACACTTTTCAAATGATAATGATTATTATATATACTTTCACTATTGTTAAGAATTGTAATTTCTCATCTAAAGTTAAGTTTAATGGAAAATTCTAATAAATAAGAATTATTATCATATAGCGTGCTAATGATAGATCAAGCAGTCTTGCGAAATACAATCGCTAAAATACAGTGCTCAAAGTTTTATTAAAAAATGATGACTTGTTGATTTGCTATCGCATCAATCTCGAATTGATGATTTTAATTTTTGAAAACTGCAAAGATACAACAACTGTATCTTTGCAGTAATTTTAGAGTTAATTTAAACGAATCTATGCCTGTCCATACTCAGCCATTAATGCTAAAAACTCCTGCTCATTCAGTACAGCGACACCCAGTTTCTCTGCTTTTTCAAGCTTAGAACCGGCTTTTTCACCCGCAACCACACATTTGGTTTTGCTCGATACACTGCCACTGACACGCGCACCAAGTGCTTGTAGCATTTGAGTCGCATCATCACGCCCCATGGTTGCCAATGTGCCTGTGATCACCCAACTCTCACCATTTAAAGGCTGACGGGTGGGTGCAACTGGTGCATCCCAATGGATCCCTGCTGCAAGCAAACGATCAATCACTTCAAGATTATGTGGAGCTTGGAAAAAATCAACAATCCACTCAGCCGTAATATCACCAACATCTGGAGTTTTCTTTAATGCTTCAAGATCAGCATGACGAATCGCATCCAGCGTCTGGAAAGTGTTGGCAAGCATACGTGCCGTGGTTTCACCTACACCACGAATACCCAAGGCATAAATAAATGCAGCAAGTGTAGTTTTCTTACTGTTTTCAATCGCATCCAATAAGTTTTGGACAGATTTTTCACCCATTTTTTCAATGGTTAGTAACTGTTCACGATGCTCATGTAAATGGTAAATGTCGGCGACATCCTTTAACAAATCAAGATGTAATAGTGACTCTACCCAGCGATCACCGAGACCCTCGATATCCATTGCTTTACGTGAAACAAAGTGACGAATGGCCTCAATACGTTGTGCAGAACAATATAAACCACCCGAACAACGTGCCAAAGCCTCCCCTTCCGGCATTACGACAGGAGAAGAACATACTGGACAATTTTCAGGTAAATGTACTTCTGTCACATCATTTGGACGAAACTCTAACCATACTTTTTCAACTTTGGGAATCACATCACCACTACGATAGACACTGACCGTATCGCCAATACGAACGTCCAGACGGTGAATTTCACCAATATTGTGCAAAGTCACATTAGAAACCGTTACACCGCCCACAGCCACAGGATTCAAGCGTGCTACTGGGGTTAAAGTCCCGGTACGTCCGACTTGCCAATCAATATTTTCAACCGTTGTTAAGGCTGCAACTGCGGGAAACTTGTACGCTGTTGCCCAACGCGGTTCACGACTTAAAAAGCCCAGCTTTTGTTGCTGTTGAAGATCATCAACTTTGATGACCATGCCATCAATTTCAACCGCTAAATTCGGGCGCTCTTGATTGATTTGCTGATATTTTTCTTGTACTTCTTGAATACTTTCACAAATGAAATGACGTTCACCCACAGCAAAGCCAAAGTTAGTCAACCATTCAAGACTCGCTGACATCGACTCAATGCCATGATGCGGCTCACATTGTGCAATACCATAAGCATAGAATGCCAAAGGGCGAGATGCTGCAATACTTGGATCAAGCTGACGTAAACTACCTGCCGCAGCATTTCGAGGATTGGCAAAGGTCTTTTCACCTTTCGCTTCATTTTCAGCATTGAGTCGTTCAAAGCCAGCTTTTGGCATCAATACTTCACCACGAACTTCCAACAAGCGTGGCACTGCAACTTTATCCGAAGACAATACTTTCGGTAAATTACGAATAGTTTTTACATTTTGCGTAATCACTTCGCCTGTTTCACCATCACCACGGGTTACACCACGTGTCAATACACCATTTTCATACCAGAGCGAAATCGCCAATCCGTCAAATTTTAGCTCGACATCATATTGAATCTTTTGATTGGGCAATCGTTCTTCGATACGGCGGGCAAAAGCAAATAACTCGTCCTGATTAAATACATTGCCCAAGGACAGCATCGGTACAGTATGGGTAATGGTTTCAAATTTAGACAGTGGTTTTCCACCCACTTTATTGATTGGGCTATCTGCCTGAACCAATTCTGGGTATTGTTGCTCTAAAGCTTTGAGTTGGTGAAATAACTGATCATATTCACTGTCTTCAATACTCGGCTGATCCATCACATAGTAAGCGTGATTATGTTTTGCAATGAGTTGAATCAATTGACGCATTTGCGTCACGACAGGATTATTTTCCATAAATTTTTTCACCATAAAAAGGCGGAATACTCCGCCTAAAATTCTGAATACCAATTATAAAGTAAATATGACGTTATGCTAAGCGTCATGCCCTGAGCGATAATCGATCGCTTTATGGCGCCAATGCTCTTTCAGTTGGGGAGTAAATTCAAGATTGTTTTCATCATAGACCGTACCGTCTATTTCACGGGCAATTAAGCCAGCAATACTGACCATGGTATCAAAGCCTTTTTGCACATCTGAATGAGGAAGTGCCAAGAAAAAAGCCAAACCTTGAACTTGTTCAGTCGATAAGGTTTCTAAATCAAAACCATCTGGACCATTGTCGGTGACACGTAATACAGAAAACAGTAAATGGCTTTCTTCCTCTGGATTCTCATAACGATGGAAGCAAGAGAGTTCACCAAAACGTAAACCATATTTGAGCAACATTTTTAAGGTTTTATCCCCAGACAATGCTTTACGTGGATTCGGATAAACATTCAGCGCAATAATGGTTTCCGCTGTAGACAATACACTTTCATCATCATATTTTTGTTGCTCATTTAAATGAACATCTAAAATACTACTTTCCTCATCAAACTCTTTGATTTCAGCTGTTTCAACATTGGCATTAAACTGAAACGCTTCCTCTTTATCCTGACTGACTACAGCTTTGGCAGAATCATGAGTTTGAGTCGTCGGCTCTGTCTGCACATCAAGTGCTTTTACAGATTCTGTTGCGGATTCAGTGCTTGCCACTGTTTCCGTCTTTTCAGTTTGTTGTGTAATTGTGGCATGCTCAAGCTCAGTTGACTGAATAGCATTCGACTCCACTGCTACATCCTCAATCTTTTGCTGTTTTTCATCTGCAACTTCGACCGAGTCTAAAGCAGTTAAATTCGGTTCAACACGCACTTGCTCTTGAGACTCACGGTCTGTTCGCAATTGATCTCGTACATGACGAGGAATTACCGGTTGTTTACAGTCTTCATTGATATGCAATTCAGACTCTAAAGAAGGTGCGGCATCATTGGGCTTTCGTAGCACCATCCTTAAACCCACCAGAATGATGATTACTGCAACAACAATTCCAATAATTGTGGTGACTTCCATACTACGACTCCGCGGCTAAACCGTATTCTCTTGCCTCTTCCAAATTCACAGTGACGAGCTTTGATGTGCCTGGTTCAGGCATCGTCACACCCAGCAAATCGGTTGCCATCGTCATTGCAACTTTATTATGTGTAATGTAAATGAATTGGACTTGATCAGAAAGCTCTTTTACTAAATTACAAAAACGACCAACGTTAGCATCGTCTAAAGGTGCATCAACTTCATCCAAAACACAGAAAGGTGCAGGATTCAAACGAAAAATAGCAAATACCAAAGCCAATGCCGTTAATGCTTTTTCACCACCAGATAACAAAGCCAATGAACTATTTTTCTTGCCGGGTGGACGTGCCATCAACTTCACGCCAGACTGCCAGTCATCTTCAAGACTTAAACTAGCTTCACCACCATTAAAGACTTTTGGAAATAATACTTTTAATTCAGCATTAACCTGATCAAAAGTACCCATAAATAATTTTTTGGTTTCTTGGTCAATGGTCTTCATGGCATCTTTCAATTGCCCAACCGTATTTTCTAAGTCTTGCATTTGATGGGTTAGATCTTCAAAGCGCTTAGAAACTTCTTCATATTCTGCTGAAGCGGCTAAATTGACCGCGCCTAATTTTTCAAACTGACGCTGTGCTTTCTCAAATTTTTCTTGATGTACAGGTAAATCAATCAATACGCCTTGCTTAACTTCAGCATTCATCTCTTTAAGTTGATCGGAATAATGCTGTAAATCTGATTTTGCCGATTGCCAAGCCAAACGTCGCTCTTCCAGTTTTATACGCAATTGCTCATCATTTTGCTGATGCAAATGGCGCATTTCTGTAAGTTGTTGCTGTTTGGATTGAATATTATTCAATTCAACTTGCCACTCACTCCAAGTTTTTTGCAGTTTTTCAGTTTGTTGTGCCTGCTCAGCATATTGCGATTCTAGACTCGGCAATTCCAATTGAATTGGATCTACAAACTTCTTGGCTTGCTCCATTTGCGCAATAATTTGTTGATATTGCGTTTTAGAGAAGGATAGGTCTTTGTCTAATAATTCAATTTGCTGTTTATTTTGTTCAGCTAGACGACGTGTAGTTTCAGAATCTTGCTGCTTAAGCTGTAATTGCTGTTGCTGTTCTTCAACCTGCTCATTGAGCTCATCCAACTTGAATTGCAAGGTTTTAAACTCAGGAAGATTTTGTTCAAGCTTGAGGATGACCGAGTGCATATCGATTTCAAGATCATCTTTCTGCATTGAATCTTCTTCAAGTTGCTCATCTAACTGTTGCAATTGACTATTCAGCTGAACTTTCTGCAACTCAAATGCTTGTGAAGCACTTTGCTGCTTAGCAATTTGCAGATCAAACTGTTGTAGCTGTTTTTGCTGATGTTTTAGCGTGTCTTGCTCTGTTTGGATCTGTTTTTGCAGGTCCAGCAATTGCTGATTTAAATTTGGCAATACAGTTTCAGCTTCAATCAACTGTGATTGTAGCTGCGCAAGTTGTGTTTCAATTTCTTCAAGGCGAATACGATGACTGAGTGCACCCTGTGCGGCTTGGCTCGACTCATCAAAGAACAGACCAATCACCCAATCTTGACCAACATGATAACCATCCAGCGTCAATATGCTTTGTCCTGCTTTTAACTGTGCTTGTACCGCTAAAGCTTGAGCGAGGTTTTCAATTACAGCGACTTGATTCCACAATGAATACTGTGGAGATTCAATCCAATCTGCTAAACATGCCAATCCATTCAATTGAATTTTATCTTGCGAGCTTGTTGCTTTAAGCTGGCGTGCCACACTTTCAGCAAAATCAGCATCTTGATCAACAATATGGGCTGACAACCATTTGGCTAAAAACTTTTCAACCAGCGGTGCATGTGCTTTGCCTTGTGCATTCAGCGTTAATACCTGCATCAATTGCACAGTATCAGCCTTGCTATTTACAGCACTTTTCGCCATTAATTGGGTGAGGTTTTTCTGTTCAGATTGCAACACTTGTACATCAGATTTTAAAGCTGAAATCTGAGTTTTTTGCTGACTAATGCTTTCCTGTAGTTGTTCAAACTGCTGCTTTGCTTGATTAATTTTTTGTTCTAATTCAACAATCGCAGCTTGGATTGCTAATTTATCTTGCTCAAGTTGTTGAACATCTTCAGTTTGAAATTGACTTTGAACCTGAACGGCTTGGGTTTTTAAGGTGTCTTTTTGCTGTTCAATACGCGCAACATTTTTTGCAAGCTGTTCAATTTGCGCCTGCATTTGTGCTTTTTGCTGCTGTTGCTTTTCAACTTGAACTTTGACCTGTTCATACTGTTGTTGTGCTTGCAATTGCTGCGCTTTTAAATCGGTAAAGGCTTGGCTACGTTGTTGTGTTTCAGACTCAGCATGTTGTAAATGTTCAGTCTGCTGCTCCAATTGACTGTGCAAGGTTTCCAATTGCAATTCCATCAACTGAATCTTTTCTTTGGTTTGAGCTTTTTGCTGTTCAAAATTTCCCAAAGCTTCTGAGTTCTGTTGAAATAAACTTTGTTTCTGTTCCAAAGTCATTTTCAACTCAGAGAGTTTTTTCTCAGCTTGTTGCCACTCATTTTGCAAAGGCGTGGACTGTTGAATCAAACGTTGGAACAACTCATTGGTTGAAGTCAGATCATGTTCCAAAGTACTCATGTCAGAGCGCACCAGTTTAAAGTGCTCTCCCAATTCGTTCATTTCAACCGTATATTGTTCTTGTAAACGAGAACTACGATCACACTGGAAAGATAGAATTTCAATCTTTAACGTACGAATTTCAGTTTCTAAAGTCTTATATTGAACCGCAGTTTCAGACTGTCGTTTTAAGGTTTTAAGCTGTGATTTGAGTTCTGAAGCAATATCTTCGAGGCGGTCTAAGTTCTGCGTGGTATGTTCTAAGTGTTGTAGTGTTTCACGACGACGAGCCTGATAACGAGAAACTCCAGCAGCCTCTTCAAGAAAGATACGCATTTCTTCAGGTTTGGCATCAACCAAGCGGTTGATCATCCCCTGTTCGATGATTGCGTAAGAACGAGGACCCAAACCTGTACCCAAGAAAATGTCGGTAATATCACGACGTCGACACTTCGTCCCATTGAGAAAGTATTCAGATTTTCCATCACGATTCACCTGACGGCGAACAGCAAGTTCAGTATACGCGTTATAAGCCCCACCTAATTTGCCATAGGTGTTTTCAAAGCGCAGTTCTACACTTGCCATACCTACAGGTTTACGTTTTGCCGTTCCTGTAAAAATAACATCCTGCATACTGCCACCACGGAGCTGGCGTGCACTGGATTCCCCCATCACCCAACGGATCGCGTCAATCACATTGGATTTACCACAACCATTAGGACCAACCACCGCTGTACGGTTATCTTTGAATTGTAGTGTTGTACTATCGGCAAAAGATTTGAAGCCTGAAAGTTTTAAGCTGCTTAAACGCATAATGTCCTAGTAATTACCGACGCGATCTCCGCGCCCAAGCGAGTTCGATTTGTTTCATCCGTGTCAGAGATTCCAACACTAGATTACGTAAGTGTCGACAAAAATCTTCCATAAATAAAGTAGCTTGTTGTGATTTTCGGATTAAAATTGCGTCAATCACCAACTTAAGCAATTCTAAAGCTTCTTGAAGCTCGCGTCTTGAAGTATTTAAGGTTAAAAAATAACTTCTTCGTAGGGATGGTAACAACTCTTTATAAAATTTCATCAGGTAGGGATTCCCAACCATGTCCTGTTGCCCTGATAAAAATTGAAATATGCCATCATAAAACTTTTCAGTATTGCCTTGCTTCACCTGCTCAACCAAATGATTCATCATCTGCTGAATCGCTTCAGCTTCATGATTGCGCCATGTTTCACTCATACGTTGCACGATTTGACCTAATAACAATGCGCTGGTATCGAACAATGCACGGACTTGTTGTGCTGACATTTCTGAGACAATTGCACCACGACGAGGATAAATTTCAATCAGATGGGTTCTTTCTAAAAGCAAAAGGGCTTCACGTACCGAGCCACGACTGACATCCAGTTCTTTGGCAATACGTAGTTCTTGTATTCTTTCCCCTTCAACCAACTCGCCACTAATAATTTGTTCACTAATATGTTTGGCAATCTGTTCTGAAAGGCTATCCACTTCTTCCGAATGCATATAATTCCTATCTTGGTTTATTATTCTTTACTTGGACAATGTCAATTGTCATTATTTTAGTTGTACCTGATTTAATTCAATTGAAACCATGACATTGTCCGACAATTTTAATGTATTTTAAGTCAACTCAGTGTTTAGAAAAAGTACCATTGATCGGAATCTACTTAGTAATACCTTGATAAATAAAATAAAGACCGACCACTGTAAGTAAGCATGCAAAGCATTTTTTCAACATCGCTGGTGAAAGTGCATGCGCCACCTTTGCGCCAAATTTGGCAGTGATAAAACTCATTACACTGATCCCAATAAAGGCATAGATATGGACATAACCAATTGAATTTTTAATTTCGGTTGGTTCTTGTGCACCAAAGAACATAAAACCGAGCGCACCCGCAATTGCGATCGGTAAACCACAAGCTGCTGATGTTGCAACGGCTTTTTGCATCACCACACCATTTTTGTTGAGATAGGGAACGGTCAGACTTCCGCCACCAATTCCAAAAATTGCCGATGCAACTCCAATTCCCCCACCAGCCAGCATTTGCATAGGTGCGGTCGGTAATTGTTTAGATTCATCAACTTTGACATTGGCCCCTTTAAACATCTTAAATGCCACCCAAATCGCAAATGCACCAATAATCAGCTGTAAATGCTGACCTGATAAAATATCTGCAATGCCAGCACCAATAAATGAGCCAATCACCAAACCTGGGGCTAAGTTTTTAAAAACATTCCAAAGTACTGCACCTTTTTTATGATGCGCTGTTACGGAACTAATTGAAGTTACAATAATTGTTGCAAGTGAAGTTCCCAATGCCATGTGCATAATGACCGAAGGATCATAGCCCATTTTAGTAAACACCACATAGAGAATTGGTACAATAATTAAGCCACCACCAACACCAAATAGCCCAGCAGCAAATCCTGCGATTGCACCAATACCTAAATATATGATTAACTCCATAAATGTTCCTTCACTCTTCTCAGATTCAACATGGATTTAGAGACTCGTCATCTTAGACAACTTCTTACACAAGCAAATGAACTCCCTGAAGTGCTGCTTTTAAAGCAGACGACAGCATCGACCAATGATGATGTGCGTGAAATTGCGCTCAGCGGCGTCAAGACAGTTTTGGTCTGTAGTGAAACTCAGACTCAAGGACGAGGTCAGCACCAACGGGAATGGGTTTCGCCCATTGGTAACATTTATTTAAGCACATTGCTTGAAACTCGAACACCCTTAGATGGGCGTTTAGCATTGGAAATTGCTTTAAATATCTTACAAATGCCAACACTTAAGAATTTACCAGCATTACAAATTAAATGGCCCAATGACCTATATAGCTCTCAAGGAAAGTGGGGGGGAATTTTGGTTGAGCCCATTTCACCACATCAAGCCATTGTTGGAATCGGGATCAACTTATTTCCGATCCCCAAAGAAAATGTGACTCAACAAGCCACCTCGATAATGCAATTAGGCCTACAATTTCCAAATCGAATCCAAATCATTGCAGAAATGTATTTGGCAATTCAACAAGCTGGACAATGGTTTGATCATGGTTGCTATAACCTTGCAGCACGATTTAATCACTATGCTGCCTTTATGGATCAGCAGGTTTATTTTGAACAAATTCAAAATTCAATTGAGGGTATTTTCAAAGGAATTTCTGATGATGGCGCACTGAATTTATTGACAGCTCAAGGCTTAGTCAATGTCTATCAAGGGCGTTTACGCTTAGCTGAAGCATAAATAACGATGTGATCCGTTGTCTAAAATGAGATGGATTAATCAGATGTATCGTGAAAAAGTGATCAGCAATTATTTAAAACAGGGCTTTTTTCGCTATACATTTCGCTATATATTGCGCAGTAATCGTATTGATCCAAAGATCATAGCAAACAGTTACTAACAGTACGGAACAACGTTCAGCAAAATGAACCGCAGGTTATTTGCCCTATTTGATTGATCAGATTGAGATGCTCTCTAAGTCGTTCAATATTTTCAAATAAAATAATTATGCAGATTGTGTTCAGTTTCAATTAGGCAAAATCATGAAAGCACTTTGGTTAGATATTGGAAATACCCGTCTAAAATATTGGATTACTGAAAATAATCAAATTATCCAACAGGCAGCAGAATTACATCTCCAATCCCCTGCGGATCTGCTACTGGGTTTAATTCAACATTTTCGTGGTTTAGGCTTAGACAAAATTGGAATCTCCTCAGTCCAAGATAAAAAGAACAACGAACGCATTGTCCAGATTTTAAAATTACTCGATATTCCGGTGACTTTTGCCAAAGTGCATGCTGAATATGCAGGATTACGTTGTGGCTATGACCATATAGAACAACTTGGAATCGATCGTTGGTTACAAGTTTTGGCCGTGGCGAAAGCTGATGATGACTTGTGTGTGATTAGCTGTGGCACAGCTTTAACGATTGATTTAACCCAAGGCTTACAACATTTAGGCGGTTATATTCTGCCTAACCTCTATTTACAACGTGATTCTTTAATTCAAAAAACCAAAGGTATTAAAATTCCAGATGCGGCTTTTTCAGAGCTAAGTCCTGGTCGGAATACCATAGATGCAGTACATCATGGCATTTTCTTGGGGCTGTTAAGCACCATTGAAAAAGTGCTTGAGCAACAACCACGAAAGCTTATTTTAACAGGTGGTGATGCCAATCTATTTGCACAATTTCTAGAGAAATATCAACCAAGAATTGAATCAGATTTATTACTCAAAGGCTTACAGTTCTATATAGATCGACAAACCGCTTAAACCTAAATACAATTTAATAGAAGATCAGCAATCTTCCATTTTTAATAAATAAACACAATCATAAACACGATAAATGAGCAATCATTATGAAAACGATACCCTTACTGCTTAGTGCCTGTTTAATGAGCTTCACAATGGTGGGTTGTACCAGTTTACAAACTACGCACTCATCTTCAACAACCATGGCAACAACTGAACCTGTTATTGCTTACTTTGCTCCAGATGCAGGTGAAGAAGCCTGTGACTGCGGCTTAGTCATGGATCAGGGTTATTCACTCACGCCTGTAGAAAATGGATATTTCAGAAAATTATTAGGTCGTGATAAAGATGGCCGTTTCTTAGTTCAGGACTTCTATCAAAATAGTCGTAAAAAACAATCTGACCCATTTTGGATTAAAGCCCCTCAAGGCTTAAATAGCTTTGATAGTAAATATGTCGACGGTGAAGTTGTGGGCTATTTTGAAAATGGAAAAGTCAGCTTTAAATCGACCAGCCAAGACCAGAGATTAGTTGGAAAAACTGAAACGTACTATTCAAATGGCCAACTTGGGCTACAGGAAGAATATTCAGATGATCAGCCCATCGTTCAAAAGGTATGGTATGAAGATGGCAAACCTGCAGCTGAACTAAAATTAAGCCCAAGTGAAGATTATTCGATTCTGGACAGTAAAGTTTGGGATCAACAAGGCAATTTGATTCAAGATGAGCAACGCGCTCAGGAGATTCTTGACGAGCTTTATCAAAAGCTCAATCAATAAAACCACATCACGATAAAATCGAATATGCAGCCTGAGTACCAGCTTGGGATTCAGGTTGTAATAGAACTGCTAACTTTTCCCAAAGTACAGTTAAGCTGGTATAGCCCTCTGTTGCCATAAAATGCCCTGCACCTTTCACCTCAATCATTTGTGAATTCAGCGAATAACCCAATTGAATACTGACAGGCGCTGGCACAAAAGGATCATTGTTGGAGAAAAAGATAAAGCGATTCAGAATATTCATTCTGAGCAGCGCATCATCGACCCGAGCGTGTTGTAAAAATAAGTTAAGTTCAGGTAAAACGGCTAAATTCTTACTGAATCCCGCAACCAAAAATAAAGCACCTAATTTTCGCCCCAATAATTCACTCGAAAGAAAATCAAGACTGGCAATCCCCCCTAAACCATGTGCCACAATGATGGTATCGTCATTGAGTGACTTAATTTGCTGCGTAATATTATGCTTCCACAGCTCATATTGGGGTTGCTCTGGATGTTCTAGATCAATCACTTCACATGTATGCCCTGTAGACAATACTTGTTGCTTTAGCCACGGATACCAATGATGTTCAGGGGAGCCTTTATAACCGTGTACGATAAATACTTTTTTCATAAATAAACTTCTTATCAATTATTGTTTAAATCATATTCAAATAATGGGCTCAGAATATCTAAACAGCCAACAAAAGTATGTTATTTTTATTTAACAAAAAAGCGCCCTAAGGCGCTTTTTATAAAAAAAATGAGACTTATTTTTTATCGTTATTACCAAACAATGGCCCCATACCGCCGCCACCGCCAAACTGTTTTTGCATTCCACCCAATGAGCGCATCATTTTTGCCATACCCGATGGATTGGCAAATTTCTTCATCATTTTCGCCATTTGTGCATGTTGTTTGATCAGTTTATTGACTTCAACCACATCCATACCACAGCCTGCTGCAATACGCTTTTTACGGCTCGGATTCATTAAGTCTGGGTTACGACGTTCTTTAATGGTCATCGATTGAATAATCGCTTCCATCTTTTTCACTTGCTTTTCAGGATTTGCTTGTGCAATCGCATCTTGAATGCCTGAATTGCTCATGCCAGGCAACTTATCCAAGAAGCCCATCATACCGCCCATTTTGTTCATCTGTTCAAATTGCATCAGCATATCTTCAAAGTTGAAGCTCCCGCCCTTTTGCAATTTTTTCGCCATTTTTTCGGCTTTTTCTTTGTCGATTTTACGTTCAACTTCTTCGACTAAAGAAAGTACGTCACCCATACCTAAGATACGTTGTGCAACACGCTCAGGATGGAATGGCTCTAAGGCATCGAGTTTTTCACCCATACCTAAGAATTTAATTGGCTTACCAGTAATCGCACGTACCGAAAGCGCCGCACCACCACGTGCATCACCATCGGTTTTGGTGAGGATAACACCCGTTAATGGTAATGCATCATTAAAGGCTTTAGCGGTATTTGCCGCATCCTGACCTGTCATTGCATCAACGACAAATAAGGTTTCTGTTGGGCCAATTGCAGCGTGTAATGCTTTAATTTCGTCCATCATGTCATCATCGACATGCAAACGACCTGCCGTATCGACAATCAAAACATCGTTAAAGTTAATTTTGGCTTGACCAATTGCACGTTGTGCAATTTTAATCGGATCTTCAGAAGCGTCCGATTCAATAAAATCAACACCCACTTCAGCAGCAACTGTTTGAAGTTGCTTAATCGCAGCTGGACGGTATACATCGGCAGAAACCATCGCCACTTTTTTCTTTTGACGTTCTTTTAAGAAACGTCCAAGTTTTGCAGCTGTCGTGGTTTTACCAGCACCTTGTAAACCTGCGAGAAGAATCACAACAGGTGGTTTTGCAGCTAAGTCTAGGCTTTCGTTTGCCTCACCCATCATTTTGGTGAGTTCGTTATACACAATTTTAACGAAAGCTTGACCTGGTGAAAGCTGAGTCATGACTTCTTGACCCAATGCTTCTTCCTTAACTTTCGCAATAAACTCACGAGTTACAGGCAAAGCAACATCGGCTTCAAGAAGTGCCATACGCACTTCACGTAAGGTATCTTTAATATTATCTTCGGTTAGCTGCCCAGAGCCAGTAACATTTCTGAGACTCTGCGTGAGTCGTTCTGTTAAGGTATCAAACATTGCAAAATCCGCTTAAAATAGCTAGTAGCAAAAAAATCTTTCTTAAAATAGAAAATTTATGCTCAAGATGCTATAGGATACTGTAGTTCACATGGAATTTATATCTTATAACATGAATATTCATCATCCTGAAAAAGGTTTGACATGATTAGCCTACCCTTGGTTTATACGATTTTAGCATTAATTGCCTATACCTCTTCATTTTGGTATTTGTTCATGCACTTAATGGCTAAACGTTCCGCAAACCCTTGGTTTATTGGCATCATGTCAGGTTTAGGGCTGATATTACATGCAAGTGTACTGCATAACGACATACTTACACCACTAGGGATTAATTACGACGTCTTTAACTTGATGTCTTTTACCTCTGCGTTAATGTTAGTTCTAAGTATGCTTTACAGTACCTATCGTCCTGTTCTTTCACTAAATTTGATTGGAATTCCTGTTGCTGCCTTTGGTTTGATTCTCGGTTTTTGTTTTAGTAAACCAGATCAATTTATTGAACAACATTCTATCGGTTTAGACATCCATATCATTCTGTCTTTATCTGCTTATGCTGTTTTACTCATGGCAACCATACAAGCCGTTTTGATTTGGTTTCAAAACCGTGAACTCAAAAAGAAACAAAAAAAACGTATTTGGGTCAACTTCTTACCGTCATATCAAGCCATGGAATCCTTACTTTTTGATATGCTCATTACTGGTTTTGTTTTATTAACTGTCGCCCTATGTTTTGGTTTCTTTACCATTGATGACTTCTTTGCCCAGCACCTAGCACATAAGACTGTGTTTAGTATTGTGTCTTGGTTTGTTTACGGTGCGTTGTTAATTGGTCACTATAAGTTTGGCTGGCGTGGTCAAAAAGCCATTCGCTTTACCATGATTGGATTCTTTTTATTGGCGGTTGGCTTTATTGGTTCTAAATTTGTTTTGGAAATGATTTTGCATCGTTGATAAACGCAGCGCTGAGCAAAAATGGGCAGTATTTTGTATTCTTACTATAAATATATTGATACAGAAGCAGAAGAAATTGTTTTATATGAATTAGATCTGGAATATTACTGTCTCAGATCAATTCTGGTGACAGCTTCACTCAGCATCAATACAAATTTAAACATAGAACAAGCGCATTTTTTCTTACCTGAAGGAAATTTTTTCTGACGTTTTAGATGAAATTATTCCCATTGAAAAAGATGAGTTTTTAAATTTTTGGAATCAATCGATCTCTAAATATTTAAGTGATTGGAATGAATTAAAGAACAAATTTAAAATTGGGCAAAGCATTGAAACCGAGATTGTGTGTTTCTATCCTCAAGGGGTGATTGTTCAATATGGCGAAAGATTTTATGGTTTAGCCAATTACAAAGATTGTGAATCGCATTTAGGTTCAAACAACATGTATCCACAACAAAAAATTCGACTTTACTTAGAAAGTTTTGATAATGAAAATTTATGGATCAACTTTTCAATCCCCCCCTTCAGCACTGACCTAGAATATATTTTGCATCGGTAGACATCTCCTACAAAAATGCGTATAACGCTGTTTTCATCTCATCAGGTAACAATTGTGAAACTTATACTCGCCCCAATGGAAGGCTTAACCGACCCTATCATGCGTGACGTTCTCACACATGTCGGTAGCTTTGACTGGTGCGTGACTGAGTTTATCCGTGTAACGGATTCGGTCTTACCTGACCATGTTTATCATAGCTATTGTCCAGAATTAAACAATCAAGGCAAAACAGCCGCTGGCACACCAGTACACGTTCAGTTTTTAGGAAATAATCCTGAAATGCTCGCAGCCAATGCGGTACGCGCTGCTGAATTAGGTGCTCCTGCAATCGATATGAATTTTGGTTGTCCTGCTAAAACAGTAAACCGTCATAGAGGTGGTTCAGTACTTCTCGATGAGCCTGAAGTTGTACATGAGTTGGTCAAGGCTGTACGTGATGCAGTACCCAAACACATCCCTGTATCTGCAAAAATGCGTTTAGGTTATATGGATCGAAATTTTACCCTTGAAAATGCGCATGCCATTGAAGATGCTGGCGCAGCTTGGGTCACTGTCCATGCTCGGACCAAAGCTGATGGTTACACCCCACCAGCATTTTGGGATCAGCTACAGCCGATTCGTGAAGCACTCAAGATCAATGTGATTGCCAATGGTGAAATCTGGACCAATGCTGATGCGAAACAATGCCAACTTGAATCAGGTTGCCAAGATTTGATGATTGGTCGTGGTGCTGTGACTACACCAGATCTCACACAATGTATTCGTAAAAATACGGATGAACCTCTTATCACATGGTCTGAACTATTAAATTTACAAATTCGTTTTTTAAATGGGCCATATAAAAAAGAGCTGAACATGGTCGGCCGTTATAAACAATGGATTGGGATGATGTCTAAGCATTACCCCGAAGCCAAAGCCTTATGGGATGAAATCAAACGGTTGAAAAAAATTGATGAAGTGCTGGAGAAATTGAATCCTGCACATTTTTAAATTGCTTCATCAATCTCTAAAATTGCTTTAATTTCTTTAGGTTGAAATTCTTTTGATAATTCAGAAGTTGGATTCAATACCAATGTTGCCCCCTGAGTCATTTCAAAAAACTGCCGTGTATTTAAAGTGATATATTCGGCATCGACGCCAATATCATTTTGAATGGTTTCTAGTTCAATGAAGAATGGTATTGCTTGATCGCCTTCTGGTGTTTCTAAAATACGGAATTGAATTTTTTTTTGCTGATCTTGTGTTCCCAAACAATAAATATCCGATGCTAAAAGTAGATCGATAAAATCAGGGATCAATTCGTAATTTTCTTGGGTGTTGATAAAGAGTTGTTGTAAATTTTGCATGTTGTTGATTGTCTATTTTTGGTGCCATTAATATAGCTTATTCACGGTAGATATGGAATTGACCTGAGTGCTCAATTGGATATCCTAAAGCTTCGAATTTCAAATTATCAAGATTTAAGTTATTGAATTTAAATTATTATAAAAGCTTTAATCTCGTTTAGGAAACTATATTCATAAAGCATCTACTGCTGAGGGGATACGAAATCACCATCACTATTAGTTTTTCTATAATCACCACAGGATGCCGGAAAAGGGACTAAGCAAAAAATCCAAACAAAGAATTTCACAAATTGCATTTTTGAGGAATTCCTTTACTTTGGTAAATATTGAAATAAGTATTATTCTTTGTGAGTTCAGTATTTAATTCTAACCAATAATCCTTAACATTTACTCTCGTCGTCACTAAAAATTCACAATACTCATTCACATTATTTTTTATATTTAAAATATGTTGCTTCATGAGTGAAACATACACCTCTTTTGATTTCCTCTCATCAATCACATTCAAAGCAGAAATAAAACTTGTGGGAACAATTGGATCTGTATTCATTTTTTTAAATTTTTTCCCATTGTATTCAACACTTAACCCTAGACGAATACTTTTGAGTTGATTAAATTTAGAGTTCGCTGCATAAATCTCAGAAAAGAGATCAGGTGTTTGACTGCTATTATTAAAAAAATAAATTTTCTTGGTCGTCAAGCCATAGGATAGCACTTCATAGCGTTTACTATTCGAGACTGTATCCCTATTGATATAACCTTTTTTTTCAAGGTTCTTTATTATTTCACCTAAATCTACAGACATTGCTTTTAAATTAAGCTGGTTTACTGGTGCAAATCTTGAATAATTTATTTCAGAAGATAAAGCCGATATTTCTTTATCTTCAAAATTAAAAATTCGATTTTCTACATTCGCTCCAAAGCTATAGGATGTCATAGAAAAATTTATCAGGAATACAGTCTTAAGTTTAATAATATAATGATTTTTCATAATTTTTATCTGTCATTTTTGTATAGTATACAGTATAAGCAAAACTATTGACTTGACCTTTCCCTACAAACCATTCAGGTTCAGATTCCAAGATAATATGTACACCATTAAAATTCTTTTCAGTAATAACCTTTCCGTACTGATCCCCACCTTGACATCGCCCTTTAGTTAAAAAATTTTCTATGAAGTTATCAAGACTACTTTTATCTAAAGCTGCTGAATTTATTAAAAAAATTTGATCAGAAATTGATTGATAGATATTTTTATGGATATTTTCATCAAATGGAACGAAATTATCACTAGCATAATAATTTGTATTTGGACCTTGTCCTGTAGTTCTTACTTCTAATGTAGACATATGATGATAATTATCTTCAAAATTTTCATTATGAACTATTCCATTATCAAAACCTTGAGTAGCAGATAATCGATCTATAACTTTTAACTTCAAATAATTTGAATTCATTTCCTTATATTTGCTATATATTTTTTTAAAATTATAGTCCAAATACAAATCATGATTAACAACAAATAAATTAATATCTCTCGATATGTCCTTTAAGTCACTTTGAGTATCGCTTTTCTTAGTTTTTTTATTTATCTGACATAGATGATCTAATGGCTCATTAGGAGCACATGCAAATAGAAAAAAAGAGTATATAAAAATAGTTAAAATTTTCCTCATAACTCATTAAGCCTTATCAAAGGTATAAAATTTCTAGATAATTTTCAATATCATAGATATAGAAAACTAATATATTGATGTTTCAAATTTTTTATCCGTTTTCTTTGTAAAATAAACTGTAAAAAAAAGACTTGTTAGTTTTTCATTTTTATTTCCTGATGCTTCTAAAATAATACGAATATCATTTACATTCCACTCTAGCACTTCTTCTTGTGACGAAGTGCTGCACTCGAGCCTTTTAATAAAAAGATTAATATTTTTATCTAAATCTTTATCATCTACTTTATTTCCATTGATCACATAAATTTGATCACCCAACATTTTAGCAATAGTATTGAAAATTTTATCATCGTAAGGTACATAATTCGTACTTTTAAAAAACATGTAATTTGTCTTAAAGTTTATATGTGTATCTAGATTAGACATATAATGCTTATTTTCTTCAACATTATTACCGACAGTACCATCTGCAAACCCTATTTCAGCAGGAAGTTTATCTAAAACCTTTAAAACCATGTAATTGCTATTTAATTTTTTATATCTGTTAATTATTTCTTTTTGATCATAATTTAAAAAAATTCTATTTTCATCTACAAAACTATAAATATTTTTTCCAACTTTAACATCATAACTATTTCCAATATCTGAATTTTCACTATTTTTTAAACTACAGTTATCCTTATTTGAGCCAAATGAACAAGCTGATAGATGTATTAAAGCTATCACCAAAATGAAAGATTTCATAACACCACCATCGCTAATAACCTAATAAATAATTATACCTGATGTCTAAAATCATTAAGATTAATGTTTGAATATTGAAAAAAGTGATAATTCCAAATCTTTATACTCATTGTATTTTTTAGTTTTGCAATCGATATCTCTAATTTCCCCGCTAGCAACTTTAGCTGCAATAAATTTTTTATTAATTGTAGATACTTCATATACAACTTCATTCTCATCAAAAGAACCTGAATATATACCAGTTCGAGGATTAAATTTACCATCCTTAATATTGTTAATTAAATTACTTAAAACTTTGTCATAGATTAATTCAGAATCGGTATCACTTACTGCAGAAATCACATCTATAAGTGCACTTTTTATAAGTTTTCCTTTAAAAATTTGGGGATCAGATCTAACTTCAAAATTAATATATTTAACATAAGTGCCTGCTGAAATAATTAGAATTTTGCCTACTACATCGTAGTTATCATCAACAATATCGATATAACCTTGATTTTCATATACATTCATATTATTCAAGGAAGTAGATTTTTGAATTTTATTATAAAAATCACTAACCTTTATTCCTAAGTTTTTTTCTATAGGACTCTCCATTGAACTTTCAAATGGTAAATATTTATTTATATCCAAACTAACATTAGGCTCAGGAGTAAGACAAAATTTATTTATTACCTCATCATTTTTATCTCCAGATGATATTACTTTCCCATCACAACCGACCGTAAATATTAAAAATAAGAATCCAATATATATTTTCATTTCAACCACCTATCAATTCACAGATCTATCTTTTCTAACTATATCCCATTGCCACTTAAATAGATTTAAAAATTTATTATTTAAAATATATTTATTTGTATATTCTCTTTTATTATGTGGATAATCCATCAAGTTATCTACATATCCTTGTGGAAATTTATGAAAAGAGAGTCTATTAATACCAAAGCTATCTGAAAATGTATGAGCCAGCCCTAAAGTATGGCATAGTTCATGTATAACAGTATGTAGATACTTTATATCACCATCTTTTTTATCTACTGACGGATACTGAATAGCAGTGTTATAGATTATAGCTGCATTTCCCCACTTTTTGGCTAAGTTTCCATCATTACTTAAGAAACAATTAATTTTCTCTTGAAAGCTATTATCCTTAGAACTAGCTATTCCTAAAATATTTCCCGCATTTAGACCAATAAAAAAAATAAAAGTTCTATGATGCCCATCATCATCCAAATTTAAAACTTTACCATTTATAACTGGTTTCCTATCTCCATATTTATCATATAAATCTATAATATTCTTCTTTATTTCGCTAGCATCCATTGAACCACATTTTTTTAAGAAATCTATAACATCTGCATTTTTTATTATTTTAGGATCATCTAATTTAAAAGTTAAATCCGCCACAACTTCAGCTCTTATAAGTGCCTGATTTAAAGTTGAAAATTTCAAATGAAAATCTAGATTTTTAGGTTTATTGAATTTTTTCAATTTTCCCCAAAGTACATCTATAAGTACTATTTCTGCTTTAGGTATTACAGCATTTGGGTAAAGAACTAATCTACCAACATTCTCACTCACTCCATTTTTCTTCGCATATATATCGATATATTCATAATTTGAGAATGGCTCTAAACATTTAATATTAATACTAGTATTATTTGTGTAAATCGCTTTATTAATTTTATTACCATCTTTTTTTAAGTGAAGCACATTTCTTTTTAAAATCAAATCACTTAATTTAATTTCAACATTCGATAATTTTATTTTTTTATTTGATGAGATAAGCTCAATAATTGTTCCATCATCACTTAAGGGTTCTTTACTATCAAAATATAATTGCTCTATTTCAAGTTTTAAGTCAACACCATCATTATTTATAATGGATGAACTTGAAACTCCTTTCTTAGCAATAGCAAATAAAGATAACCATGCAGGATAGTAAACTAATCCATATGGTCTTAAAATACTTTTTGGAGCATGATAAATTTCTGCAAGGTTATTAAAATTATTTAAGTAATAAGGTCCTTTTTTTACATTTTTATTACCATTATCATCATATACATCGTAACTTTGATCATACCTATATTCATCTCTGATCCAATCAAACCCAAATCCTCCTTTATATAAACTATCATTTCGTCTAAAATGAACCGTAAACTTCCTTAAACACGTTGCACATGAAGTGCCCGCTGTAGGACTTGCACCACCAACACCCATCTTAAACCTCCAAATTAATCAAATTTTTTATAAAAACGTTATGATGAAATTCTTTTCCCAATACATACTCTTTATATGATTGGATATCATTGGAATAATTTTCTTGAAGTGAACCCAATAAATCTTTTTGTTTTAAAAACTCTATTTTTTCTGGATAAATAATTGAAAGATTTTCTTGAAGATTGGAATGACTAAAACTCTGATTTAACTGCTCAATTGCTTTAAAAACAAATTTAAAATTATGCCCTAAAACCACACTTTTATAGCTTTCCAAAAGTGTATAAAAAGCATCCACATAAGATACTTGCTCCGCAATATTGTAATGCTGCATTTCATTTTGGAGCCAAAGATATTGCGGATCATTTGCATAATCTATTCCCAAATAAACATGGCTCTTCACCATATATTTGAGTGTATAAATTTGATTGATGCCTTTTTCAATATATAGATTGATCAGGCTTTGGACAGGTTCTAATAGCTGATCAAATTGCCCATTCAGTTTAAGGGCTGGGTTTTCTTTTATAATTTCATAGACAAGGTCATATAAAAATTCTTTATTTTGCTCAACATCTAATTCATATAATTTTTCTTGGCTGAGTATGAGCATTATGCATTCTCCAATACCATTAATTGATTAGAATCTACATCCTGATAATTTCGAATTGAAATGACCCATTTTGTAATACCCTCAAAAAATTCATCTTCTTGTTGATCTGTCAGTATTTTATGAATTTTTTTAACAATTCTTGGATCAAACCATCTAAATAATTTTTGTGTACCATCAGGAAATTCTACTGTGAGATAGCGTTTCATCTTTTTAACAAACTGAGTCAAATCCAATGAACTGCATACCAGATTTAAAGCCTGTTCATCTTTCCATGTTTGATGAATAAAGCTAAACCCTTCTTCTTCGAGCACCTCTAAATCATTGATTAAGACAAGTACAGGGGCAACTTCAAAAGGTGCATTGCCCTCCGTTGTACCTGAAAATAATGAATAAAACTCGAGCCTTGCGTCATTTCGCCATGTATTGATAAAGTGCAAAGTTTGATCTGAAACTTGCGCCGCATCCAAGATTAAATACATGTTCAAATCATGTTGATCTTCTTCGATACAGCTTTTTATATTTTTAAATGGAACAATTTTTCTTTTCATTTTATTTATCAACAAATGCCATTCCAAACTTTGCTGCATCCAATAAACAAGGCTTACAGATATTTTCATAGAATGATGGAAGTGAATAATCGACTTTTGCTCCACCAATAAAACTATGTTGCCCTGCCTTCACTTCGAACTTAGCAGCCGTGGTCACAAATACACCTGAACCATTAATCTTTAATTGAGAGCCACCAGAGGTGATAATAATTTCTTTGAGACTCTTTAGCTCAATCATCTCCTCAGTCGAAATGATTTGAATACCTTTACGTGCAATCAAATCCGCACCATCACCTTGTGCTTGGATCTCAACCTTACCTTTCCCAGCAAAAAGTCTTGCACCTTCTTGTGCCGCAAAAAGACTAATCTTTGATTGTGCATGTGCAACTAAATTCTTTTGCGTACTCAGGTTGATACTATCACCTGCTGTATAACTGATTTGTTTATCCGCAGAAAGATGTAAGTCTTCATTGCTTGCCAATGCGATTGAATTCGGTGCAGCCAAAATCATCAAAGCTTGTTTAAATGCATCAGCTTTGTCTTTTTCACCTTTTTCGATTTGATCAAGAAATTGCTTGAGATTTTCCAATACATCCAGTGGATCAGTTTGCTGATTCTTAGCAACTTCACTTAAGGCTTTGGAATTATTTAGGCTGCTTTCTAACTGACTTTTCGCGGCTATTGCATCAAGGTGATTGCCTGAAGCTGAATCTTGAGCATAGGTACTCAGTAGTAGCCCCTGTCCTGCACGCACTGCTCCCCATTGGTCTGTTCTTAGTTCAAAGCCTTGGCCTCGTCCTTCACTGGTATCGGTTTCTTTAGGATGACTCAGATTACCAAGGTTAAGTTGACTCGCACCGTGACTACTTTGTAGCTGGCTGCTGATTTGGTCTGTGGTATCGTCAAATCTAAGCTGGCCATAGCCACTGCCTTTAACTTCTCGACTTTTGATCCCCGCTAATTTTTTGGTATCAGGCAATTGGCCTTTGTCATCAAATTTAGTTGGACTCCGTTGCGCTTCATGGATACGTCCCACCACAAATGGTCGGTCAATATTGCCATCAAAGAAATCTATCACCACAATCTCACCAATCCTCGGTAAGAACCGTGCACCATAGCCTTCACCTGCCCACGGGGTCAGTACATCCACCCAAGCGGAATCGGTGTCGTTGTCATTGCTCCCTGCACCACCATCATGACTATGATCTTCATTGCGAGTAAATAGGAAGCGAACTTTAATACGTCCCCATTCATCCACATGAATTTCTTCTCCACTTGGCCCAACCACTTTGGCTCGTTGTGGATGGGTACTTGGACGGTGTTGTAGTGGGTGGTATTCAGGAACAGTGGTGATATTACGGCGTTGTAGTACCAATTGATTGGCTTGGCGCTCTGGGTTATTTGAGTCTACATTTGAATTGACCCAATTGCTCTGTTGGAGCAAGCGATTGATTTGTTCATTCAGATCTTTGGGTAAGTTGTTCTGGTTATAGAATGTCTTTGACGTGATCAGAAACTCTTTGTCTGAGCCACTGTGTTGGTCTATTTCTGGGTGTTCGTTTAACTCAAACCAGTACCCCACTTGTGCATCGCGTACAGTGGAATTGGCTATAAATTGTTTGGATTGGGCATCGTAGTAATGACTGAGGTTTTGGTTAATCTTTTCAATCTGATTGTTATTTGAAGCGGTTGCTTGGTCTTCACCATTTAGGTCTTGAATCCATGCTGGACTAATATGCCAAGCCTGTTCTAAACCAAGACTGGCATTGTTCTGATTTTGACTGTGTTGGTGTTTACTTTGAACACTGCCTGCACCCTCTTCTTGCTCTAACACATCTGCTTGCCAGCGTTGTACATGGACAGCAGTGGGTTGTAAGCTGCGTTGTCCGATAAAGCTGGTGATGCTGTCTTGTTGTTCTGTGGCACTGCTGCGATGGAAGCGGATCTTTCTTCGTTCTAGTGCTTTGTATTCGCTATTGTCATCCACCAAGCGCAGTTTTTGCGGCTGAATTTGGGTCGCAGCGCTTGCTACAATCAATTGCGCTTCATCAATCAACCAGTTGATCCCTTCACTGCGCATCAAGCGGGTTAAAAATACATAGTCGCTTTCGTTACTCTGCATAATGAATGGTCGAATATCGTAATCTTTTTTCAGTCCACTTTTATCGAGGCTTAGACTCGATGCAAAGAGTGGGCTTTTGTCTTGCCATTCTTTAAAGAGGGCTTCTATGACTTGCACAACCGACTTATTCATAAACACTCGGCTGTTACGGCGTTTATGCCACAGTGAAGTGGCATCTTCGAGTTTGAATTTATATAACGTCAGTGCGCCATCACTCTGCCCTTGTGCGGCCTCAGTAATCACCCCTGTGCTACGAAACAGTTGTCCATGATCTGTGACTTGATCAATCGCCACTTGGCTACCAATGAATTGTTTAAGTGGAATCACAGCCGAAGTGGCAAGGCAAATCAGTTCAACAGACACACCTTGGTTTAGACCATGTTGTCCATCGATACGTTGTAAGAAGACTTGGTTGTTTAAGTCTGTATTGCTAAATTGGATATGCAAGGCTCGTTTTTGTGCGTTTAGTCCAAGCTGATCCAATATTTTATAAATGCTATTTACTAAGCTGTTCATTTTAATAATTTATTCGTTTTAATTGCCTCTATTATAAATTAATTCTAAAATTTTTCTATTTAAAAAAACAATTTCATTACTAAAAACACTTAAATTCAAATAGATCTTTTGATTAATTGTTGAAAAATTAAATAAATAATCTCACTAAAAATGTAGTTTAAATATTCATATATTTCTAATAAATCAACATTATTCATTTCCATAAACACCTAAAATCAAGCTCAAAATAATCTTGTTTGTATACTTGATTTCAATTTTAATCTCAGCCTGTTTGTTATGTCTGATATGTATTCAATACTGATCAATCCATGTTGTGTTTATATACATAAGCCTCATTTAATTTATGTCTTCTATAGCAATGCCAACTTTACTACTGCTTTATGTTATAAAATAGCTACACATTTCATTCTTTTAGGAATTTTCCTATGAACGATGTTAACTCTCCCAAGAAACCGTTGTGGAAATCTAAAGCAGTAATTTTCGCAACAATCTTTAGCTGTTTATTCCTTGTATTCTTCTATATGGCTGTAACCAATGAACCAGATTATATGCCGAGTCAGCAAAATAAGCAGATAGCGACGCCTCAGACGGAGAATACCGATACAGCACCTCCACATGACACGCAGCAAATGTCGAATGATGAAATGAAAAACATGCCACACAACTCAGCTCAGCCAGAACATGCAAACTAAACAATCTATGATCAATGATTCACGTAATGCGCTTGTCGTAGAAGGTGGCGGTATGCGTGGGGCTTTTACCTGCGGTGTACTTGACGCTTTCCTACAACAAAATTTTAACCCTTTTGATCTTTTTGTGGGAGTGTCTTCTGGTTCAACAAACCTCGCCAATTACCTTGCTCGACAACAAGGTCGTAATATCGAACTCTATTTAGACCACTCACTTCGACCTGAATTTATTCGTTATGCTCGCTTTTTTAAAGGTGGGGATTTACTGGATATGCAATGGATGTGGAATATTGTCGAGAAAGAGAATCCTCTAGATCAACAAGCTTTATTTAGTCAAAATCCTGACTTTTATATGGTGTTGACTCATGCTCGTACAGGTTATCCTGAATATTTACGTGCTGGGAAAGACAATATTATCGATGGATTACGTGCTTCTAGTTCTATTCCCTATCTGACACGACAGGCTGTAGAAATTTTTGGAGAGCCTTATTTTGATGGCGGTGTCGCAGATGCCCTCCCTGTTCAATGGGCAGCGCAACAAGCAAATATTCAAAATCTCTTGGTGATTCGTACGCGTACACAAAATTACTTTAAAGCCAGCAGTAAAACAGATCAATTCTTGGCAAAATATTTGCTTAATCAACATACTGGCTTTGCAGATAGTCTGAAAAACCGCTGTACTCGTTATAACCAAACTGTCGATTTTATCCGCCAAAATACTCAACAAAGCATTTTTGAAATCTGCCCACCTGACAATAAAAAGTTAGCAGGCCGTTTATGTAAAGATAAACGCAAATTGCAATATACCTATGAAGTTGGCTTAGAAAGCGGACAAAAAGCCATAGAAGACTGGAGTAACGCACACAAAGGCTAAAAGCGAAATTCCCAACAGACTAGTTTTTTAGCTTGTATTGCGTGACATATCCTTCTTGTGGAAAAGCATCCTTAGTGATGCTTTCTACTTGTACAACTTGCCCTTTGACTAAACTGATCAAAGGTGGCTGTTCAATCGTAATTCGCATGCGTTGATTGACCAGTGATTGGCATCCACTGTCAGCTCTTCCATTCTTTTCAGCTTTTAATATTTTGATATACATCGTCAATTTACTTTTTTCAAACTCACCTTGTGGCCCATTGATTGCCATAGTCATGGTTGAAGTCGCTTCTAAGACTTTAACCGTTAATAGGCAATGGTTCAGATAAGATGCCCAAGTCAAATTGGGTACAATAAGACCCATCATCAAAAAAATACCAAGTATTGCACTTTTCATTTACTGATCCCTTTTCCAAAATTTCCATGACTTTTCAGGGCATGCATAAAGCTTGTCAGACACAGTCACTTCTTGATTGGTTTTTAGATCAAATACTTGAAATTGGCATTGGTTATTTTGATATTTACCTAAAATTTCATAATCGTGTCCAGCCTGTGGTCTGAACGAAGCAACAGCATCCACACATTGATCAAAAACTTGTGCTTTTGTCCGAGATGAATCAGTCGCTCCAAATACAAAACCATATAAATTCACAGGTTGGTCGGCATTTAAAATAAACTCTTTATAAGAAATCAGTTGGTAAGTTCGCATAGCATTGCTTTCAGCTTCTTTCTGAATCGCACTACGAGGCATCCCTTCTTCGATATTAAAGGTGATTCTGGCATACGCTTTTAGCGCAGATAATGCACCATTTCCACTTAAGTAATCCCGTATCCCAGCTTTTCTTCCTGCACAATCAAATGAATGTTGAATTAAAGTTTTTGTCGCACCCTTTCGATAGACCCGAATCCGTGACTGTGTCGCTGGATCATAAGTTTTTGGCTTTGTTTCTACCTGCAACTCATAGGCTAACGGTTGTTGTTTATCTGTTTCGGCTTGTGCAAATACACTGAATTGAGATACAACTCCAAATAAAAATAAAACCTGAAACTTTACCCTACCGTGCTTATATAATCTTTTCATTTTATTTTTAAAATATTAAGTATGTCTTGAAAATACTTTACACGATGATCGGCCTGTGTCGATATTACTTTTTGTTGAGGGTCAAATAAGATCGTTTTCATGCCCAAAGCTTTTGCACCGCGAATGTCTGCTATCTCATGATCGCCAACAAAAATGCAGTGCTGAGGAATAACACCGAGCTGCTGACATGCCAATTGGAAAATTTCTGGATGAGGCTTTCGCAGTCCAACAGCTTCTGAAACAATCACACTCGAAAAATACTCACTTAAACCTAAGGCTTTGAAATTATCTTCCTGAAAAGGTGTCTTTCCATTAGAGATTAATCCAAGAGAAAAATTTGCCTTAAACAAGCTATAGATAACCAGATCAACATCACTAAAGCTCCGACAAAATTTATTAAAGTCTAGAATATAATTCTCTAATAGCGCTTGTGTCGAATAGTTAGATATTTGAAACTCTTGAATAAGTTGAGCATATACCTGATCTTTCCATACAGAACCATTGTTATCCAACTCAATAAAACGCTGAATAAATTGTGGTTTCTGTTGAATCGTAACCAGCTCGAAGAAATTTACCTGCCAATTTAAAAAAGCCTTTAGGGAGGAGGTGCGATCAAGTAAGGTTTGATCTAAATCAAAAAGTACAACTTGAATCATCTCTCCATCCTCTAAATCGAAAAGACTTGCTAAAGGATCAATAGATTATGATCATTGATTGTCCATTCAGTCCGTTCTATCCATTGAATGCTTGTAGTGTTTCTAGGGTAATCCCTGCGCCACCACATACAATCACCAAGACCTGATCAGCGGGTTTAAATTGAATCGCCTGATCATAAAGCACTGATAACGTTGCACCACATGCCGGCTCAACCAAAATACGATGATCATCCACAAATTTTAAACAAGCATCTACAGTGTCTTGATCTGAAACAACCAAACTACGAACTTCAAGTTCTTGGCTCACTTCAAATGCATTTTGACAAACTTTTTTTGCTGCAAGTGTTGTTGCTATACCACTCACTTGATCCAATTCAACATGTTGTTTAGCAACAATCGAAGCATGTAAGGATGCTGTACCTTGGGTTTCAACCGCATAAATTGGAATATGGGCTAAACCATGTTTTTTTAATCCTGCTGCAACACCTGAAAGTAAACTTCCGCCACCCACAGATAAGACCACCGCATCTGGAGTAACGCCATCTGCAATGACTTCATCAATCATCGGGATAATGCCTTCCCATAACAATGGATGATCAAAAGGATGAATAAATACATCATGCTGTGTTAATAAGGACTGCGCTAAAGCATTGGCTTCGGTCCATGAAGCGCCATGTACAATAACCTCTGCACCTTGCTGGGCAATTAATTCTCTCGCACATTGTGCTGTGGTTTCAGGAACCACGACGGTCACCGGAACACCTAGTTGTCGACCTGTATAAGCAACAGCTAAGCCTGCATTGCCACCCGATGAACTGATAAAACGCTGAGCACCCTGCTCAAAATATTTTTGACAGGCATGGCTAATGCCTCGTTGTTTAAATGACGCCGACGGTTGTAAGGCTTCCATTTTTAACCACACCTGACATTGATTCAGTTGGCTTAAAACTAAAGATTGAATTAACGGGGTTTTTATACTGAGCATAGGTAAATCGATTCTCTTGGCTTATTTCAATGTGGGTTTATTTCAATCTTGGTTTATTTCAATCTTGGTTTATTTCAATTCAGTCATTTTTTAAACTTAACCCCATATCGATATGTGGAATCTCACAATCTAAATATTCTTCACCCTGTACCTGAAAGCCTAAGTTTTCATAGAAGCGCGTTGCATAAACTTGAGCGGATAATTGAAGAAATGCTCTATTTTGCTGTTTTGCCACTTGAATAATCTGTTGCATGAGCAGTTTACCGATCCCTTCACCTCGATATTGTTGCAACACAGCAACTCGACCAATACTGTTATTTTCCAATAACCGCGCTGTCGCAATGGGTTGATCTTGAGCATATACAACAAAATGCAATGAAATGGCATCCTGCTCATCCCATTCATCTGCTTCACTGATGTTTTGTTCTTCGATAAAAACCATGCTTCGAATCAGTTTTGCATCATGTTGAAGCTGACTCCACGGCCCAGATTGAATGACAAATTGGCTCATTATTTAAATCCTAATGGTTGAGAAATTGATCCTTCATTCTTGCAATTATGCTAATGTAATGCACAGTGACAATGCGTTCACTTTCACCAACTTAACTAAACTTGTAGAATAATTATGTTTCTAAATCATAAATTTAAAGTATTTATTTATAGCGCAATTTTACTGACGACTCAAAGTATTTATGCAAAAACATCCGAGCTAGATCGTGTGAACATTATCTCAAAAAGCATGATTGGATTATTTTCTCAAGACTCAAATCAAGATCAGCTTAATTTAAAAATGAGTGCCGCAATTGCAGGTATCTCAGAAGCTGAAGCTAAAAAAAACCGCGATGAAAGTGGCGAAAAACAAGCCACTGCATCTGAAAAGATGAAGGAAATACTCAAAGAACAATTTAATGCCAACGATTTTAAAATTGTTGCGCCAGCATTTGAACGCCAAATGAAAGCTCAAAGTGCTGCATATCAGAGCTGTAAACAGGATGGTAAAATTATTGAAAATAGTCAAAGTTTTCAAGTACCGTTAACCTGTAAAGTCCCTGTGCTTAATTTAGACAATGTTCAAATGCCTGAACGTGGTAGCAAAGAAAGTGATGCTCAATTTGCAGCTAAAGCAACAGACTTTCTGACAGAACTACTGATTAAAGCCCCAACAGAAACATTAAAAACCAGTATCTTGATTCATAAAATGGGTGAGCAATTGATTCCAGAAATGGATGATCCGCAATATTTTCCAGATACCATTTCTCGAAAAACCACGGGCACAAGCGAAGCTGAGCTTGATGAAATGAATCAGCAATAAAATAATTTATCTAAATAGTACCAAGAGAGAAAGCAGTTAAACCTGCTTTCTCTCCTCACAACGCGCTAGCACTTAGCGCCAATGTCTTGCTGGTCCCACTGATCATTCAATAATAATTCTAAGGATTGCTTTTGAATCCCATACATCTCTTTTAAAGCACGAATTTGATCTAAGACTGTTTGATCAGGTGCAGTGAAATCTTTACGCTTGGTTGCCAAAATCATTTTGTTTTTACTGGTATGTTCCAATGCCACAAATTCAAAGACTTTGGTTTCATAACCATACGCTTTCAGCAACAGAGCTCGAATGGTATCTGTCAGCATTTCAGCTTGTTGTCCTGCATGAATACCGAATTGCAACATCGGTTGTAACACTTGTGGACTATTCAATTGTGGGCGTAATTCTTTATGGCAACAAGGTGCACACATAATCATTTGAGCGTTTAAACGGATACCTGTATGTATCGCAAAATCTGTTGCAACATCACACGCATGTAAGGCGATCATAATATCCAAATGGGATGGATGATACGTTCTCACATCACCTTGGAAAAAATCCAATTGATTAAAATCGGACTTTTGCGCAACCTCTTGGCAAAATTTCACCATTTTGTCATTCAGCTCAACACCTGTTACAAATGGGGTTTGATGTTGTTTTGCCAAATAATCATATAAAGCAAACGTTAAATAGCCTTTTCCTGAACCAAAATCGACAATTTTTAAAGCCTGATCTTTGGTTTTTCCATCGTGCGCTAAAATCTCTGGCTGTTGAATATGCACTAAAGCACCTGAAAAGATTTCAACAAATTTGTTAATCTGCTTCCACTTACGTGCCATGCTTGGAATAATCTGTGCATTGGCATCGGTAATACCGAGCGGTTGGAGGAAATAACTTTCTTGATCGACAAAACGATGTTTTGTACGATCATGCCCTTGTTGTTGGTTTTTAGCGGTTTTATCCAGCTTATTTTTACTGACGGTCAGCAAGGCTTTCTTTTTATTTTTCTTCAGCTGCGTTTCAGCCTCATGGGTAAATAAATTGGCTTGTTTACAATCCTCTGCCAGCCCCTGAATCGTGGTTAATGCATGGGTAAGTGGATAGTTTTTAGTAATATCATTGGTTTTGTAACGATATAGACAGCTTAGAACCGTTTCATTCTGTAGCTGAATGACGCGAAAGGTCATTTTCTCTAAATCAACCAATTCTCCTTTATACTGACTTAAAATCAAACGATCTAAGCTTTGATTATCAATAGCTTGCTGTACGCTATCAAAAAATTGTTGTTCCTGAACAGATAAGCTTGCCACATTGGACATAATCAAAACTCGTATTAATTAAGTTACCTATTTTAAGACGTCTTACTTTAAAGGTAAAACTCCATTACTATACAGTTGTATTTTTAGGATAATAAGATCCAATGTCGACAGATAAATTGATTCACATCTATGCACCACAAGAAGAACGTATTAATGCGTTGAGTCATGCATTCGGTGCAATTTTGGCTGCTCTAGCGACTGTTTTGATGCTGATTAAAGGCAACTATCTGCATGGATGGCAATTTTTTGGATTGCTTGTCTATGGTCTAAGCATGATTTTACTGTTTTCCAGTTCAGCAATTTATCATTTTTCTGTCGATGAAAAAAAACGCCAATGGTATAAAAAGCTGGATCATACCGCGATTTATTATTTAATTGCGGGAACCTATACGCCCTTTTTGGCAATTGCCATCCCAACAGCAAAAGCACATTATTTATTGATTGCACTTTGGGTCATCGCAGCCATTGGAACACTATTCAAGTTAATATTCATTCATCGTTTTGAAAAAATTTCACTGATTGCTTATTTGGTCATGGGTTGGCTTGCCGTGCTTGTAATGGATGATATGCAACAGTATTTAAAACCAGAAGCATTAAAATTATTGGTCATTGGTGGTTTAGCATATACAATAGGCGCATTGTTTTATGCCTTAAAAAGAGTAAGATACACTCATGCTATTTGGCATATATTTGTTTTGGTCGGTGCAGGATCACATTTCCTTGCAATCTATCTTTACGTCATTTAATTCATAGACACTCAAAATTCAGTGACCCTGATGGAGTGAATTTGGGTTGATCTCGTTGTTTTTTTAAGAAATTACGCCTTTTTTAAAAAGATTACGCTTTAAAGACTCGTTTTACTTTTAAAAGTGTAAGGTTCACCATGGCGTCATTATCTACTGCTACTCCAGAAATTCAAACAAATTCAAAGGCTCGTGTTCTTTTCGCAAGTCTTGTAGGTACAACAATCGAATTCTTCGATTTTTATATCTATGCAACTGCTGCAGTCCTCATTTTTCCGCATCTGTTCTTCCCAGCAAGTACAGATCCGATGACGGCAACAATTCAATCACTCGCAACATTTGCCATCGCATTTATTGCCCGCCCTATTGGCGCAGCAATCTTTGGTCACTTAGGTGATCGTATTGGTCGTAAAGCAACCCTCGTCGCGGCTTTATTGACCATGGGTGTTTCAACAGTGTGTATTGGTCTACTTCCAACCTATGCACAGATTGGTATCGTTGCACCACTATTACTTGCACTTTGTCGTTTAGGTCAAGGCTTAGGTCTTGGTGGTGAATGGTCTGGCGCAGTCCTGCTTGCAACCGAAAATGCACCTGAAGGCAAACGTGCTTGGTATGGGATGTTCCCACAACTGGGCGCACCGATCGGTTTTATCTTGGCAACGGGTTCATTCCTTGGTCTTGGCGCATTGATGTCTGAAGCAGACTTTATGCAATGGGGCTGGCGTATTCCATTCCTTGCAAGTGCTGCATTGGTGATTGTGGGTTTATATATTCGCTTAAAATTGCATGAAACCCCAGCGTTCCAAAAAGTATTAGACAAACAAAAAGAAGTTAATGTTCCATTTAAAGAAGTTGTGACCAAACATTATAAAATGCTCTTCCTCGGCACAATTGCTGCGGTGTGTACATTCGTGGTGTTCTATCTCACAACAGTATTTGCACTCAACTGGGGAACCAAACAACTGGGTTACTCACGTGCAGAATTCTTAGAGATGCAACTGGTCGCAACACTGTGTTTTGCTGCTTTTATTCCGCTTTCTGCTGTATTTGCTGAGAAGTTTGGGCGTAAAGCAACCTCTATTGGGGTATGTATTGCCTCTGCACTTTTTGGTTTAGTATTTGCCAGTATGCTTGAGTCTGGCAGTACCGTAATTGTGTTCTTGTTCTTATGTGTAGGTTTAGCATTGATGGGAATGACATATGGTCCAATTGGTACGGTCTTGTCTGAAATTTTCCCGATTTCTGTACGTTATACAGGCTCAGCATTAACCTTTAACTTGGCAGGTATTTTGGGCGCATCTTTTGCACCTCTGATCGCAACTGAACTTGCAACCAAATATGGCTTACAAGCGGTGGGTTACTACTTGACAGCAGCATCCATTCTTTCACTGTTGGCATTCTTGGCCATTCGTGAAACAAAACATGATGATGTTAACAACCAAGTTTAATCCCCCTCTCAATGATCAAAGCCTGCAATTTTGCAGGCTTTTTTGATTTAGCCAAATGCTAAAATTCAGGCTCAGATACAATCTCAACCAGTAGATTATTAAAAGGCTGCATAAAAGACAAATAGCTTGCATGCAATGCCATACGCGCTAAATCGGTGTTAAACGGCGTAGGATGATAAAGCTTATCTCGCATAATCGGATGCCCAATATATTGCATATGCACCCGTAATTGATGAGAACGTCCTGTAATCGGTGTAAGTAGCACCCGACTTACATCCTTTTCAGCATCATAGCTTACAGATTCAAATAAAGTTTGTGCGGGTTTGCCTAACTCAAAATGCACGATCTGGCGTGGACGATTTTCCCAATCGGTAATCAAAGGCACATCCACACGACCATTGCTATTGATTTGCCCTTGCACCAAAGCAATATAATTTTTTTTAACAGTTCTCGCTTGAAACATTTTACTTGCTGCAACTTCTGCATCACGATGTTTGGCGAACAATAGAATGCCCGAGGTTGCCATATCCAAACGATGGGTAATCTTGGCATTTGGATATATTGCTAATACTCGAAAATAAGCGCTGTCGTGATGTTCAGGCAAACGCCCCGGAACTGAAAGTAACCCTGCGGGTTTATTGATGGCAACAAAGTCATTATCTTCAAAAATAATGTCAAGTGGATCTAAAGGAGGCTGATAAACAAAGCCATCATCAATCGGCATGTGGATCGCATATTGAGAAGAATTGCCGAAAAATAACAATAGACTAAAAAGCTGTCAAGCATGTACATGCTTTATTATTTTCAGCAATCAAAAAAACTCCAATACACGAGAATATTGAAGTTTTTAAGTCTCTATACAATACGTTTAATCCGATCAATCAAGCCTGAATATTCAATACCAACTGACGTTTCTTTACCTGTTGTCCAACTTGCCCAACAATCTCATTCACGACACCGTCCACATCAGACTTAATCTGTTGCTGAATCTTCATCGCTTCTAAAATCAACAAAGTTTGACCTTTAGTCACCGTATCACCCGCATTTACCAAGATATTGATAATCGCACCATCCATTGGTGCGCGAATGTGACCATCGCCTGCGACATCGGAAGTTTCAGGTGCTGCATAGGTGGTATTTTCAATGCTGATATTGCCATTTATCGCATCTAAATACAGCTGATTTCCATCTAAGACATAGTCAATCGAACGGCGTACACCATCCACCTCATAAATCAATTTTTCTGCTTGCTGTCCAATAATGCTGATCCCAAGTGTCTGCCCACAAATTTCAACGCTCACTTGGTTTTGATCACGTTTCAACAAAAGCTGTAATAACTGATCATCATGCTTGAGTTTTAAAGGTAAAGATAACGCAATTCCGGTATTCCAACTGCTTTGACTAGAAGCATTGGTCAACAGTGCCGCAGCAACAGCTAGGTGTTCTAAGCCCAAAGCTTGTTTATGTAAGCTGGCATCTGTTTGGAAATGTTCCTGAATAAAAGCGGTATTGGTGTCGCCTTTGACAATAATAGGGTGTCTAAGCAAATTCACTAAAAACTGCTTATTACTATTCACCCCCAACAATACGCAATCATCTACAGCACGCGCCAAGAGCCGAATGGCATCCTGACGGGTTTGACCATATGCAATGACTTTTGCCACCATTGGGTCGTAAAACGGACTAATTTCATCCTGTTGCAACAAACCATGATCAATTCGAACATTGGGTAAATCAGCAGCTTGCCAGCGCTGTATTTGACCAGTCTGTGGCAAGAAGTCTTGGCGTGGGTCTTCTGCATATAAGCGAACTTCTATCGCATGCCCTGATAAGGTCAATTCAGATTGTTGTAAGGGCAAGGTTTCACCATTGGCCACACGCAGTTGCCATTCCACCAGATCTAAACCCGTGATCAGCTCTGTTACTGGATGCTCGACTTGCAAACGTGTATTCATTTCGAGGAAATAAAACTCACCTGATTGATCCAATAGAAACTCAACCGTTCCTGCACCGACATAATCACATGATTTCGCTGCTGCAACAGCAGCCTCACCCATTTGTTGGCGTAAGCTTTCGGTCATCACTGGACATGGAGCTTCCTCAACCACTTTTTGATGACGGCGCTGTATCGAACAATCACGCTCAAATAAATACACATAATTGCCGTGGGTATCGCCAAATACCTGTATCTCAACATGGCGTGGAGCAATCACAGCTTTTTCAAGAATCAGCTCACCTGAACCAAAGGCATTTTCTGCTTCAGAACGCGCTGTTTTTAAGGCTTCAACAATATCAGCAGATTGCTGTACCAGACGCATACCGCGCCCACCACCACCTGCTGAAGCTTTGACCATCAGTGGATAACCAATTTTATTGGCTTGTTGTTCTAAATACTCTATATCTTGCTGATCACCTTCATAGCCCGGCACACATGGTACACCCGCCTGAATCATGGCAATTTTTGACAGACGTTTACTGCCCATCAATTCAATTGCAGGTGCAGGTGGGCCAATAAAGGTAATTCCATTTTTCTCACAGGCTGCTGCAAAATCGGTATTTTCAGAAAGAAAACCATAACCGGGATGAACAGCATCAGCCCCCGTTTTTTTACATGCGTCGATAATATTTTGAATAGATAAATAGGACGCTGAAACTTTTGAAGCACCAATATATACAGCCTCATCTGCAAGCTGTACATGGCGCGCATGACGATCTGCATCTGAATAGACAGCCACGGTCTGATAGCCCATTGCTTTTGCTGTTTTCATCACGCGAACAGCAATTTCACCACGATTCGCCACCAATATTTTTGAAAATGCCATTCTCGTTTTCCCTATTTTTGGTTTTATATTCACTTGATTATCTTGGTTGAATCACACCGATCTCAATCAAGATCAGTGATCCGCATTGTCAGACTTATGCATCAAACCAATTTGGATGACGCTTTTGGATAAAGGCCATTGTCCCTTCTATACCTTCTTCACCACCCACAGCATTGGCAAATTGCTGCGCAGCATCATCCAATAAAGGCGTCAAAGCTTCATTTAAAGTACGATGCAATAAAGCTTTAGTCACACGAGACGCTTGCGGAGCGGTACGTTTAATCTGCTGAATGGTTTCGATCAATAAAACTTCCAGTGCTTTTTCATTCTCAACCACTTCATGTACAACACCAACCTTCAATGCGGTATGCCCCTCAAAACGTGCACCAAGTAAAGCCAAACGACGCGCTTGAGTTAAGCCAATTCGCTTTACCACAAATGGGGCAATCTGGGCGGGAATAACCCCTAATCCTGTTTCAGGTAAACCAAATTTGGCATCGGCAAGACTGATTGCAATATCTGAAACACAGGCCAAACCAAAACCGCCACCCAATACTGCACCTTCTAAAACTGCAACAACGGTTTGTGGCGCTTGATCCACTTGCTCCAGCATATGTCCAAATTGACGATTGAAATCAACATAAGGCTGATTAGAACCAACACTGGTGGCCTCACCACGCAGTTGGGCCATATCTTTAATGTCACCGCCTGCACAAAAATGTCCATCTTTGCCACGTAAAATGACTGCACGAATGGAGATATCATCTTGAATCGTTTTAAACACCTGTTGAATCGCTTTGACCATATTCAAACTCATGGCATTGCGACTCTCAGGTCGATTAAGCCATAGGGTTAAAATGCTACCTTCTTGCTCAAGCTCAATACTGCGATCAAACTGTTGTGTTGTTAGAGATTGCGAAAGTGCCATATTTATTCTCCTTGTTATTTACGTTTAGATGGAAGGATGTCCATCAACTTACAAATAATTCCAAGCATAATTTCATCTGCACCGCCACCAATCGAACCTAAACGGCCATCACGATACAGCTGAGAAGCGGGGTTATCCCACATAAAACCATTTCCACCCCAGAACTGTAAGCAACTGTCTGCAACTTCTCGCGTCAAACGACCTGCTTTAAGTTTTGCCATAGAGGCAATTTCTGTTGCATTCCCACCGTCAATGTGGATTTCACAGGCACGATAGGTTAAGGCACGTAAAGCTTCTACTTCAGTCATCAACTCCGCAAAACGAAAATGTACATATTGGTTGTTAATCAGCGGTTGTCCAAAGGTGCTTCGTTCTTTGGTATATTGAATGGTTTGTTGAATCACATTTTCCAAACCACCAATTGCATTGGCAGCCGCCCACATTCGTTCTTCTTGGAACTGCATCATTTGCATCATAAAGCCCATACCTTCTGCACCCACCAAGTAGCGTTGTGGTACACGAACATTGTCAAAATAGACTTCTGCTGTTGTGGTTGAACGCATTCCCAGTTTATTAAGCGGTTCAGAGAAGGAGATACCTGTGGATTTTGCAGGAACAATAATCATGGACTTATTGACATGCGGTTTATCATCAGAGGTATTGGCCAATAAGCAAAAAAAGTCAGCTTGTAGGGAGTTGGTAATCCACATTTTGCTGCCATTAATCACATAATCATCACCCTGTTTTTTTGCGGTGGTTTTGATGGCTGCGACGTCTGAACCTGCATGTACTTCCGATACAGCAATCGAAGCGACATATTCACCCGCAATTGCAGGTGTTAAAAATTCATCCCGTAATTCTTGACTACCAAAGCGAGCCAAAGCAGGCGTTGCCATATCCGTTTGCACACCAATCGCCAAAGGTACGCCACCACAGGCGGCTCGCCCTAATTCTTCTGCAACCACAAGGTTATAAGAATAATCTAAACCTAATCCGCCATTTTCTTCAGGCTTACAAATCCCCAGCAAACCTAAATCCGACAGTTTTTTAAACACATCATGAATAGGAAATCGCCCTTCAGCTTCCCATGTCGGAATATAAGGATTGAGTTCAGTCTCAACAAACTGACGTGTAGTACGGCGTAGTGCTTCATGCTCTGTTGTAAATTTCATTGTTTTTTTCCTTAAATTTAATCTTCTTTAACTCGCTTTAATAAAGCGGAGAACACCCCACTTTTAAAAGATGAGGAATGATGAGCTTTGCAAAGGGCGAGGATTTTTAAAGCCTCGATACACCAAATCGTATTGGATTTAGTTTGCGATGTTCTGCTTCATAAATTGTTTCTAATAAGAAGATCAGGACTTTGCGTGTATCACGCGGGTCGATAATTCCATCATCATGCAACATGGCCGTATTAAATAAGGCGGTTGACTGCTGTTCTAATTTTGCTGCTGTACTTTGCTCTAAGAAATCTAGCATCTGCTCGTTAGGCTCCATCCCTGAAGCTTTTTGCTTTCCTTCCGCTACGATACGTAATACCTTGCCAGCCTGAGCTGAACCCATCACCGCTACATGCGAGTTTGGCCATGCAAAAATAAATTGCGGTGATAATGGACGTCCACACATCGCGTAATTGCCCGCGCCATAGGAACCTGCCACAACGATAGAAATTTTCGGTACAGTGGTATTGGCAACGGCCTGAATCAATTTCGAACCATGCTTAATAATGCCGTTCTGTTCAGCATCAGTTCCGACCATAAAGCCTGTGGTGTTATGTAAAAACAGTAATGGACGTTTGGTCTGTTCACAGAGGTGAATGAACTGTGCAGCTTTGGTGGCGCCTTGTGGGGTAATCGGTCCATTATTGGTGATAATTCCGATATGTAATCCACCAATTTTTGCCCAGCCACACACGGTCAATGCATCATATTCTTGTTTTACTTCAAAGAATTCAGAGTCATCAACAATTCGTGCAATCACATCTTTCATGTCAAAAGGCTGCTTCGGACTTGCAGGAATGATCCCTAACAGCTCCTCGGCAGGATAACGTGGCTCTTTATAGCTTAAATTTAACTTTTGAGTTTGCTCTTTCCAGTTAAGATGCTCAAAAACCTCACGAGCAATACGAATTCCATCGGCATCATTCTCGGCTAAAAATTCTGCTGTTCCAGCAACCTGTGCATGCATCTCTGCACCACCGAGTTCCTCTGCTGTTGCCACTTCTCCGGTTGCCGCCAAAAGTAAAGGTGGCCCTGCGAGTAACATCTCAGTTTGCTTACGAACTGCAATCACATAATCAGATAAACCCGGTTGATACGCTCCACCCGCTGTTGCATTACCATGTACCACGGAGACTTGGGGTAAACCTGCGGCAGACAGCCGTGCCTGATTGGCAAAGGTCATTCCACCATAAGTAAATACTTCAGCAGCGTAATTTAAGTTGGCACCCCCACTTTCAGTGAGAGTCAGCATCGGTAATTTTTGTTCAAAAGCAATCGCCTGCAAACGTAAGGTTTTTTGTACTCCCATCGGTGACATTGTTCCGCCTTTGATTGCACTGTTACTTGCTGAAATCAGACAACGAACACCGCTGACAAAACCGATCCCTGAAATAATCCCACCACCTGCATCTGAACCATCTTTATCATCATGCATGGCATAACCCACCAAGCCACACAGTTCTACAAATGGTGAATCAGCATCAAGAGCTAAACGGACACGTTCATGCGGTAAAATTTTACCTTTCTTGTCAAATTTGGGTTTGGCTGCATAAGATTTTTCAATATTCTTATTTTGTACTGCACGCACTTCGGCAATCTGAGCAAGTAATGCCTGCTTGTTCTGTTCAAATTGCTCACTGCCAACTGCAATTTCGGATTGGAGAACAGTCATGAATTTTCTCCTGTCTGCTGGTTATTGGTTTGATCACTCAATTGTTGTTTTAATACATCTGGAATAAAGGCACGATGGAAGCCATTAAACGACTCGCTATTCGAAGCATCTGCCAATGGATACATTCGAGTGCCTAAGGACGCAGCGCCATCAATACGAATCGTCATGCCAGAAATGAAACCTGCTGCTTCTGAAAGCAAATAGCAGATCGCTGAAGAAATTTCAGATTCGGTACCCATTCGTTTCAGGGGTACATTCCCCGCCAAACTTGGAATAATAAATTTGGCAAAATCACCGGTGTAATTGTCCATTCCTGAAGAAACAATCCAACCAGGTGCAACACAGTTAATACGTACCCCAGAACGTCCCCATTCCACCGCTGCTGTTTTGGTTAAATTATCTACCCCAGCACGGGCTGCACCAGAGTGTCCCATCCCCGGCATGCCACCCCACATATCAGCTGCCATATTGACAATACTGCCACCATGTTTTGCCATCCATTGGTTATAGGCTTCTTTCATTAAGTAGAAAGTTGAATGTAGGTTGTTGCGTACCACAGCATCAAAACCGTTGGCAGAAATGCCTTCTAAATTTGAGGGAAACTGACCGCCAGCGTTATTGACAAGGCCATCGAGTCTGCCAAATTTTTCAATCACTTCAGCAATCATCTCTTTCACGTTGTGTTCTTCGCGATTATCACAAACGATAAAATGAACTTTGCCACCATCTTCGATGATTTCTTTGCTGACATTTTCCAGCTTTTCAATTTTCCGCCCTGTAATCACCACTTGAGCCCCTAAAGCAGCCAGTTCATGAGCAGTACAGCGTCCTATACCCGAACCACCACCGGTCACAATGATGACTTGGTCCTGAAAAGCATCCGATCTAAATATTGAGTGATAATGCATTTTTATATCCAAATTGTTGTCTTTTAACTTGCTTAAATCTCGCTCTAAGCTCCCTTTTTAAAGGCGAGGAAGTCCCCCCACTTTCGTAAACAAGGATTAGAAAGACTTTAAACTCGCTGGGATTTTGACTGGCATATCTAAAAGCTGCTGAGCAAAAGCTTTGCCTTGTGGATCAATACGTAAACTGGCAATTCCTCCACCACCTAAGGCATTTTCCAGCATAAAATTTAAGGCATTAAATCCCGTGATTTCATAACGAATCACTTTAGACTTTTCAGGGTCTAAAACATGCTGCATATATTCTTTGACCTTTTCCTCAGTCAAATTGGCGCGAATCCAGGGTAGATATTCAGGCTGACGTGCGATCACTCCAATATTGCTGTGATTTCCTTTATCGCCACTCCGAGCATGGGCAATTTCAACTAAAGGAACTTCAATCTCCTGACCCGTAAATTGAGCAACTTCACCCACTGCAACAACATCAAAAGATTGATCTGAGCAACCTGATGGAATCTGTATATTTTGACGCTGACCATTGATGTCGATCACAACACTTAGTTTTGATTTATCCACTAAAAACGAGAACAACTTAATCACAGGGGAAGCTTTGGGACGCCCCCCAACAATTCCAGCCAATGCAGGTGCCATTCCAGTAGATGCTTGGGCAATTTCAGAAGCAAAAAACATACATGCTTCTTTAAACATGTGCTTTACAGCGATTTTGACAACCACTTCTCGACTATTGATTGGCTGTGCATTTGCACCATAGGTACTTTCAATACCCAATATTTCAACTGATTTTTCTAAGAATGGCGGAACTGAACGTAATGCTAAAACACGCTCACACTTAGTTAATATTGCATCTGCAATTACTTGGGCTTTTTCAGGGGCTTCGCGTCCTGCAATCAGGAAACTCACCAAGACACGATAACCATCAGGATAGGTTGCACTGACTTTATATTGTTGTGTCGGTGCTCTACCTTTTGCGCCAATCACTAAAACTCGATCTTCACCCACCTGTTCTAATTTCACTTGGCTAAAATCTGCAGTAACATCGGGCAATAAATACGCTTGTGGATTACCAATTTCATAGACAACTTGTTCAGCAACAGTTGCAACCGAAACCAGTCCACCGGTTCCTTTTGGTTTAGTCACGATAAATGATGCATCTGCTTTCACTTCAACAATTGGAAACCCCATATTGTCAAAGCCTTGTACTAAGCGCCAATCCGTGAAATTGCCACCTGTACATTGTGCACCACACTCAATGATATGCCCTGCTAAAGAACCTTGGGACAGCTTGTCATAATCCTCTAAGGACCATTGATATTCATGCAACAAAGGTGCAAGCACCACAGCTGAATCCACCACTCGCCCAGTGATGACAATATCTGCACCTTGATCAAGTGCGTCTCGAATTGGAACAGCTCCTAGATATGCGTTACAACTGGCTAATTGGCTAGGCAAATCTTCGCCACTAAACATCTCTTTAATATTTTGTGTTTTTAATTCGGCTTGTTGTGGCATTAGGTCATCCCCTAATACCACTGCAATTTTTAAATCCAATCCTTGTGCTTCAAGCACTTTCTGTAAGGCATCACGACATGCCAATGGATTGACACCACCGGCGTTGCTAATCACTTTTATTTTTTTATCACTGATTTTTTTAAGCAGCGGTGTCATCACCCGACTGACAAAATCCAAAGCATAACCATGTTCTGGATTGGTCATCATCGCTTTTGCCATGATAGACATGGTGATTTCTGAAAGGTAATCAAAAACCAAATAATTGATGTCAGACAAATGTACCAACTGAAATGCTGCGGTATTGGTGTCTCCCCAGAAACCTGAAGCACATCCAATTTTCACAATACGTTGATCTTCCATTTTCACACCTATCTTGTTTTCATTGTTCTGAATAAAATTTATACGCCAATCTACCAAGCAAGCGCTTGGTTTGTAAAGGGCAAAATGTTATCCTGAATTGGCAAATGTGCTAAAACACGTTTTAAACAATGAATAATTTGCTTAACTTTATGGAAAAAATGATCCGATGATTGCTCACTCAATCGATGATATCCAACCAATCGCATGTTTTGATGACAGCCCTAAAGGTCGTTTATTACTTGGTGCTGCTTATTTATTTCATAAGCAAGGTTATGCCAAAACTACAGTTCGTGAGTTAGCAAATTTCATTGGAATTCAATCGGGTAGCTTGTTTCATCATTTTAAAAGCAAGGATGATATTCTTGCCAATATCATGCATGAAACCATTATTTACAATCATGCCCGTATGCTTGATGCAATCCAAAAATCGGATGATGCTGAACAACAGTTAAAACACTTGATCAAAGCTGAGTTAATTTCGATTACTGGAGATACCGGTTCAGCCATGGCTGTTTTAGTTTATGAATGGTTTGCGTTGTCAAAACAACGGCAAGATGAACTTCTTAAACTGCGAAATGATTATGAGGATATCTGGTTGGATGTGATTGAGAAATTACGCGACCTCGGCAAAATTCAGCATGATGCTTTTATTTGGCGCCGTTTGTTGGGCGGTGCGATTGCTTGGACCGTCACTTGGTATAATCCCAATGGTAAAATGAGCTTAGATGAACTGACTGAAATCGTTTTGGAAATGGCGATTCATAAGTAATACAAACGTAATATAAGAATTTGAGGTGAACAGATGATTCAACTTACTTAATAAGTAGATAATTCTTTCAAAAATTAACGTTCAAACCCAATTTTCTAATTTTAATCCATCAATTCGTTCAAATTCTTTCATATTATTTGTCACCAAAACAGTATCTAATGCTAGCGCATGTGCTGCGATTAACATATCTAAGCTACCAATCATTTGTCCTTTAGACTGTAATGATTGTCTTAATTTTGCATAATGCCAAATTGCACTTTCATCATAGGGAAGAACATCTAAAGGAGCTAAAAATTTATCCAAAGCATTTTTATTTCGCAGAGACCCTGACTTTTCTACCCCAAAAGCCAACTCCGAAGCACTAATACTTGAAATTGACAGCTGGCCTAATTGATATTGTTTAAATTTTTCAAATACATGTGCTGGTTTGTTGTTAATAATATAAATACAGATATTGGTATCAAGTAAGTAAATCACAATAATTCTTCTCGACTTTGAATGCCTTGATCTTCCCGCTCAAACAAAAAACCATCTTCAAACTCAAACACAGCTTCTTGCATAATTTCCCAAGGATTATTTAAAGGTAATAGCAAAACACCATTACCAAAGTGTTTAACCACAACTTCTTTACCCTCAAAACGAAATGCTTTAGGTAAACGAATAGCTTGGCTACGTCCTGATTGAAAAATCTTTGCTACTTCCATAAGGACTCCTTAAATTGATAATAACCATTGGTATATATCATACCATGGTTATTTTTTCAGCAAAAACCAACATTGTAAGTTTTTATCACTTAAAAATTTGTCATTAAAACCCCAACTGCTTACTAATCAAATCTTTCATGATTTCTTCAGCACCACCACCGATCATATTTACTTTGACCTCACGATAAATACGCTCAGATTTAGTCCCTCGCATAAAGCCCATGCCACCCAAGGTTTGCACTGCTGCATCTGCACAGAACTGCATGGTTTGGGTTGCGATATTTTTTGACATACAAATTTGTGCAATTAAATCACTGCCCTGTAATTCAGCCTGCCCCATACGATAAGCAGTATCTTCCAATAATGCTCGTGTTGCGGTTAAACGCGTCGCCATATCAACCAACTTATGTCGTACCACTTGATGATCAACTAAGCGTTTTCCAAAAGTCTTCCGCGCTTTAGACCACTCTAAAGCCTCTTGATAACAGACCACAGCATAACCATAGGCCATAGAGGCCAACCAAAAGCGTTCCATATTGAAGTTTTTCATAATGACCTTAAAGCCTGCATTTTCTTCACCAAGAAGATTTTCTACAGGAACTTTCACTTGGTCAAAATGCAAATGAGCAGTATCTGATGCCCACCAACCCATTTTCTTTAAAGGTGATTTAGTGATGCCATCACTGTGTGCATCGACCAATAACATCGAAATACCACTCGCACCTTTATTTTCAGGATCGGTTCTCACCGCTACCGTATAATAATCTGCGCGCATACCTGAAGTAATAAAGGTTTTTTCACCACTCACCAGATAAAAATCACCTTCGCGGATTGCTTTGGTTTGTAATGCAGCAACATCAGAACCGCCGCTTGGTTCAGTAATCGCAAGTGCAGAAATTTTTTCGCCTGAAATAATTTGTGGCATCACCTTGTCACGAATATGTGGCTGAGCAAAATGATGAATTGGTGGTGTACCAATGGTATGAATCATCAAAGAAATATGTACGCCACCAGAGCCTGCTTTGGCTGTTTCGACTGCGGCTAAGAACACATGAAATGCATCTGCATCTGAGATTCCCCCATGCTCATCATCAAAGCCTAAACCCAATAGACCAATTGCAGCAGCCTTTTGATAAAGCGCACGAGGAAAAGTTTCAGCCTCATCCCATTCATTCACAAAAGGAGAAATCTCTTTTTCAACAAATTTCTTCACACTGTCTGCAAATGCACGATGCTCAGCGGTGTAGTAAATCGGGTTATTTAAATGATCCATATCTTGTTGTTCCCTGTTTATTTTTATTGCGATTTATTGTGTACAGTTCTAGTTTAATCCATTCTCGATATTCTAATAGCCCAATTGACGACTCGCGAGGTCTTTCATAATTTCTTCCGCCCCACCACCAATCATATTGACTTTAACATCACGGTAAATCCGTTCAGACTTAGTGCCTCGCATAAAGCCCATGCCCCCTAAAGTTTGTACAGCTGCATCGGCACAAAATTGCATAGTTTGAGTGGCCACATTTTTAAGCATACAGATTTGCGCAATCAACTCATTGCCCTGCATTTCAGGCTTCCCTAAGCGATAAGCAGTATCCTCCAACAAAGCAAGTGTTGTGGTTAAGCGAGTCGCCATATCGACTAATTTATGCCGAACCACTTGATGATCAACTAAACGTTTACCAAAGGTTTTTCGTTCTTGTGCCCATTCCAATGCTTCTTCATAACAGGCTAATGCAAAACCATAACTACTGGCAGCAAGAAAAAACCGCTCCATATTGAAGTTATTCATAATCACAAGGAAACCCATATTTTCTGCCCCCAACAAATTGCTTGCAGGAACACGAACTTGATTAAAATGGAGATGAGCTGTATCCGAAGCCCACCATCCCATTTTGTCGAGTTTTGATTTGCTTATGCCGTCACTATGGGCATCCATCAATAACATCGAGATACCATTCGGGCCTTTGGCATCAGGATCTGTACGTACTGCAACGGTATAATAATCCGCACGAATGCCCGATGTAATAAAGGTTTTTTCGCCACTGACAATATAGTCTTGACCATCCCGCACAGCTTTGGTTTTAAGTGCTGCCACATCAGACCCACCCGTGGGTTCAGTAATCGCCAACGCTGAAATTTTTTCCCCTGCTAAAATTTGAGTCAGTACAGTTTGTTTAATCTCATCTGAAGCAAAATGATTGATCGGAGGTGCGCCAATCGAGTGTGACAATAAGGAAGCACATAAACCACCTGAACCTGTTTTAGCTAACTCAATCGAAGACAACAACACATGAAAAGCATCGGTTTCTGGAATTCCCCCATAGTTTTCGTCAAAACCTATCCCCAATAAGCCGATATCTGCGGCTTTTTTATAAAGTTCTTTTGGAAAGGTTTCTGCCTCTTCCCATTGATTGATATGTGGCATTAATTCTTTTTGAACAAACTTTCGAATGGAATCTGCAAATGCAAAATGCTGATCTGTATAGTAAATTGGATTATGCTTCATCTTGATTTGCTTCCCAGCATTATTTTGAAAAACTTATACTGACAGATTTTATTTAATTTAAAGTTGCAGAAACGATCAATTTGTATTTAAGAACATGTCATTTTTGATCAAAACTCATATATTAATTTCAGATTCATGATCAAAAATCCGTTACACTGTTAGTAATTTCCTTTTAATTTTTAGCTCTATAAATAATGGCGACATTGAATCAATTTTTATCACGTTTTAACCCTGCAACCATTCAAAGAAGCTTGAGTTATGTCAAAAAAATTGATCTAAAATCCTTAGAGGTCTACCCTGATCGGGATAATTTAGTCATCGAAGCACAAATTCAGGGAACGGATTATTATGAAACGGCTGTTATCTATAATCCTTTAACAAATAAAATTGTGGATACCGACTGTAGTTGCCCTGTTGGTTACGATTGTAAGCATTCGGCTGCACTTGCACGTTATTTTTATGATCAACAACTTTCCAACCCAGCTGCACGTCAAAAACTAAACCCATTAGACCAAGCTCAAACCACAACAAATAGCTCTACCCACACTACGGCAAAAGCTTGGCTCGCTCAATTTAAACAACAATTGGCACAAGTTCAACGTACTGAAATGCCAGTACAGCACCAACTTATTTATATTTTCCAACCAAAAAATAACACCGCTAAATTACAACTCAGTGTTTTTAAAGTTCGTCGTAACAAAGATGGAAAAATTAGAGATACCGCGCTCTACACCAGCTATGACAATGTATTAAATGAACGTCTTAAAGTGAGCAAAGAAGAAAAGAAAATCTTTAGTCATTTGTACTTTTTCGCTAAGCTAAATTTTAGCGATGTTCATTTTTATCCAGCGTCATGGGATATTTCAGGAATCTATCAAGAACATCTAAGAACGGCTATTCAAAGTAGCGCTTGTTACGCACTAGATGTACAAAGATTACCTTTAACATGGTCTGATCAATCTTATAAAATTGAATTCAACTGGCAAACGCGTACAGAACAACAAACAGAGAAACTTAAAGCACAATTTTTTGATGAAAATCATCTAGAAATTTCACCTGACCATGCTGAACAAATTTATATTATTCATTCTCATCCATTAAGTTATCTCGATACTCTTAAAAACCAAGTCGGTGTACTTGAGTCTTTATATTCTAGTGAAATGATCGAAGAATTGCTGAATATGCCACAAATGCCTGTGGAATTAATGGCTGAATTTGAGCAAGTGATTCAACCCTATGCATTTTTTGAAGATTTACCTCAAGCACCATTTGCACAAAGTATAGAAATATTAAAAGGCAAACCCACACCTATTTTACGTTTTGGAACACATCCGCAATATGATCGTCTTGGTCATATGCATCATTATGCAATTGCTGAAATTGAATTTGAATACTCAGCTGGACGAATTAAAGCGGGTTTCCCTGATGAAAGTTTCATTATCAATATTGATGAAAAAGCAGTTCGCCAACAACGCGATTTAGTTGCTGAAAAGAAACATATTGATGAATTAATTCATTCAGTTAAATCCATGCAAAGGATTAGCAAGCTACCAAAAAGCAAACGCCCTGCTTTTGATGACATCAGTGAAAACTCAATTGTTTATGCAGATCCAATGGCTTGGGTTGAGCAATTGGTTCCTGAAAATAAAATCGAAGGCCTCGGCTGGAAAGTTGAACATACCCTAGATAGTCAGTTCAATTTAAGTGCAACACAAAACCTGCAACTCTCATTAAATGAATCTGAAAAAAAACAAGACTGGTTTAATGTCGGTGCGACGATTCAGGATATGAATGGCAACACCTATAACCTGATTGATCTTCTTGGCTATGCAATACAGCATAATCCACATCTTTTAGAAGATGACTATATTGAAAAAATGGACAGTGACAGCTTCTTAATTGTTCATTTAAAAGAAGCTCAAACACAACTGGCACTTAGAAATCAAGAAATTAAGCCCATTCTGATCTATTTAAAAGAAATTTTACGACATCCTGAATCTGCAACATTAGATCAATACGATGCCGCTCAATTCTTAGATTTACAGCATCATTTGGGCATGCCTTGGCGGACCAACGAACGCCTGAAAATATTTGCTGAAAAGCTTCAAAATAGTTATCAAGATCAAATCTGTACACCACAAGGTTTCCAAGGCGAACTACGCCCATATCAACAACAAGGTTTAGCATGGCTACAGTTTTTACGCGAAACTGAACATGGCGGTATCCTTGCCGATGATATGGGACTCGGTAAAACAGCACAAACACTTGCACATATTCTATTAGAAAAGCAGGCAGGCCGATTAAATCAACGCCCTGCCTTGATTATTGCACCAACATCTTTAATGCATAACTGGCGTAAAGAAGCTGAGAAATTCACCCCTGAATTAAAAGTTTTGGTCTTACAAGGGCATGATCGTGTTGAACATTTTCAAGAGATTAAAAATGTAGATATTGTGCTCAGCACCTACCCGCTTTTGGGCCGTGATGAAGAATTTTTACTGCCCTATCAATATCATTTATTGATTTTAGATGAAGCGCAAAACATTAAAAACCCTCGGGCCAAAGCCTCTCAAGTTGTACGACAAATCAAAGCAAAACATCGTCTATGCTTAACTGGCACACCGATGGAAAACCATTTGGGCGAATTATGGTCATTGTTCCATTTCTTGATGCCTGGTTTTTTATATAGTCAGGAATTGTTTAATAAAAAATATCGTAATCCTATCGAGAAACATTCAGATCTTCAGGTTAAAACCAAACTCATTTCTCGTATTAAACCGTTTATGTTGCGTCGTTTAAAAACAGAGGTGGCGAAAGAGCTTCCTGAAAAAACCACGATTGAAGTCAATATTGATATGAATGAACAGCAATCCAAGCTCTACGAAGCTGTTCGTGCAACAATGCAAAAGAATATTCGTGAGTTGATTGCAGCTAAAGGCTTCCATCGTAGTCAGATTCAAATTTTAAGTGCATTACTTAAGCTTCGACAAGTTTGCTGCCATCCAAGCCTTTTACAACTTGATCAAGTCAAGAATCAAAATGTTGAATCAGCAAAATTAGATCATTTATTGGAAATGGTTCAAGATATGGTTGAGGAAGGACGTAAGATTTTAATCTTCTCTCAATTCACCACGATGCTACAACTTATTGAAGAGCATTTAAAAGCCTTAAATATTCGAAATGTAAAACTTACTGGACAAACCAAGAAACGTGATGAAGTGATCACGGCATTCCAAGCAGGCGATATTCCTGTTTTCCTCATCAGTTTAAAAGCAGGCGGTGTCGGGCTTAATCTCACTGCTGCTGATACAGTGATTCATTATGACCCTTGGTGGAATCCAGCCGCTGAAGATCAAGCGTCTGATCGTGCATGGCGTATTGGTCAAGATAAACCTGTATTTGTTTATAAGTTGATTACCAACCAGAGTATTGAAGAAAAGATTTTAGCCTTACAGAAAAATAAAGCTGATCTTGCCAAATCTATTCTAAGTATTGATCATGAAAATGAAGTGAAATTGTCTGAAGATGATGTCATGAGTTTATTGGATTGATAATCACCACCTATAATGTAGATGGGGAATTTTACGCATAGAGCTTAAATCAAAAAAGTGTTTGATAGTGCTTTTTTGATTAGCATTGTTCGTCAGCTTTTTGATGATAAGGTACAAGCTCTTGCCGCTCTTCCAAATCAGCGACTAGTTTTAGATTTTTAACTAATCCAATTTTACTTAATATTATTAATACCCACCAACCAGGATCAGATTGACCTATTTCCAATCCTAGTTTTGCTGAACCAGGGAATGCATGGTGATTATTATGCCAACACTCTCCCATAGTGATTAAGCCACAAAATTTAATGTTATAGCCTTGTACGCCTGCACCGTTAACATGCCACGAACGATGGCCTGAATTATGAGCAAAATATCCAATCAGCCAATGCCCTGTGACGTAAATTGCAACACGCAAACAAGTTCCCCAAATAACCCATTCTACGCCGCCTATCAGATATAAAATAAGTGCCAAAGGCAATTGCTGTAACATCCACGTTTTTTCCATAAAATGATAAAATTGAGTATCGAGAATAGATTCTTCTTTAAATATAGGGGGATGTTTTAAAACGATATCGCAATGTATTTGCCAAAAACCATCTTTTAGAAAAGAGCTTTGATGAGAAAAATATGGATGACACTGAGGTTGGCGCTGTGCCCAATCACGAGTATCATGTGTCCTCACCATACCAAAAGGACCAGCTAATCCGACAATGACACCAAAATGAACAAATAAATATTCCAGCCATTTAGGACATTCATAGCTTTGATGAATCAAGCGACGATGCATTCCTAATGAATGCCCAAGGCATAGTGTAATCGCAGAACTAATTAAAAATACTAGAAAGTTTTCAATGGATGATAAAAATAAAACACCATAAATTCCAAAAAGATACATCATCATTACCCAAATAGACTTTGAAGGTGACCAAATAACTTTTGCTTCAAATGCATTGGTTTCAGAATTTTCATAGATTGTCGGCACAGCTGTTTTCTTATACATAATGTTTCTACTTTTTTATTTTAATGATTTTAACTGAAATCCACTGCCTAAAATATAGCAAAGCTAACCATTGATTTACTTATTTATATTGATTATCTATTTAAAATTTGATGAATGTATCTAAACTTTCTTCCCGATAAGCACCGCACATAAAAAATCACCCCGCTCTCTAGAGATCGGGGTGTTTTAGATTTAAAAGCTGGCGATGACTTACTCTCACATGGGTAACCCCACACTACCATCAGCGCTAAGAGGTTTCACTTCTGAG
>NZ_KB849286.1:0-310454 GCF_000368145.1 Acinetobacter guillouiae CIP 63.46
CTCAACACCACTGTAGAGCCATTCACCGTAACACCCGTTACAGCCACCACCTGACCATCTGCGGTCACAACGAAACTGTTCAATGGTGGTAAGTTAGTACTATCCAGTGCTTCACTATAGGTAAGGGTTAATTGTGTTCCTGAACTATCCACATGCGCAGATTGAAATTGTGGATTTGTGACATCACCTGCTGTAATTTCAACTGTTTTTGGATTACCTGCACCATCTGTCACAGTGACCGTAATAGTTTCACCGTCTGTAAGTGGTCGTGTTAATTGAACATTATCAACCGTGTTATTACCAGTGATTGTACCTGTACCAATTACATTACCATGACCATCCGTGATTTTAACTTGACCCGTTTCATTTGAAGTAACTTCAACATGAGTTGCGTCTTGAATGGTTGTAGTGATCACCGGTGCAGTTACATCACCGGCTGTAACTTCTATCGCTTTTGAATTACTAGCACCATCTGTCACAGTGACTGTAACTTTTTCGCCATCTGTAAGTGGTCGTGCTAACTGAATATTATCAACTGTGTTATTACCAGTGATTGTACCCGTACCAATTACATTACCATGACCATCCGTGATTTTAACTTGACCTGCTTCATTTGAAGTAACTTGAATATGGGTCGCATCTTGAATAGTTGTTGTAATAACAGGCGGGGTTACATCACCTACTGTAATGACTTTTTCTGTTTGATTCCCTGTTGCATCAATAACATCAACAATAATTTTAATGCCATCATTTAAAGGGGTAGTTAAATCAACTATTAATTTTCCATCAGGACCAATTACCCCCTCAGCAATTATTTGTCCGGCAGCATTTTTAATTATAACTTTACTACCAGGTTCATTTGAAGTGACCTGAATAGTGTCATTATCTACTATTTTTATTTCGACTTCAGGTTTTGTAACATCGCCAACGTTTATTGTTTCAGTTGTTTTATTTCCCGCATTATCTGTTGCTGTAATTGTAATTTTTTCATTATCAACCAAAGGTCTTGTTAAATTAATTTCAAGCGCACCAGCTTGATTTAGTTGTCCTGACCCAATTGTTTTACCACTCGCATCGACTATTGTAATTTTACTTGCTTCATCTGCAGTGATTTTAATTTTCTGATTATCTAAAATATCATAGTTTAGTTTTGGTCCTGCTTTATCCCCACCTCCTGAATGACTTGAACCACCGCCACCGCCTGCAGCAGCTGCAATACCAATCAACCCTGCAGCCCCAGCAACCCATGCCCATGCAGGTACAGCACTATGATGACCAACTAAAAATTCTTGAAAATCTGTAATCCCTAAATAATCAATTTTAGTTACAGCACCACTCGCATCAAACTCAACAAAGTTAAGTAAATAATGCTTTCCATCTGAAGTTTCTATTGTAAAATCTTTCGGTTTTTCACCAACAAAGTAATCTTCGATAACTACTTTTTCTCCATTTTGTAAATAAACCTCCAAATTATTATTAACTTTTACAATCTTGGCTATTTCTGCGCTATCAAGATTTACTTTATACACTGAGTAGTGTTTATTAACTAAATCCTGAGTAAGAATTTTACCCGTTCCTTTTTCATAAATAGTGATGTTTTTCATAATATTTTTCCGTCTTATAATTTACTGTTATACAAAAAAGATAAATAAGTGAGATAAATTTCATAAGTGTATATTTTTAATATTAAAATCACATATACATATAAAAAACTGTACTTGTCTACAATAGCTAAATGATTGAACTTTTTTAAAACCATTACATTGTGATGCAATTATCATTTAATTAAAATCTTACTTGTTTATTTTGCTAATTTATTGATATTAAATTTAATTATCACTTTATATTCATTATTAGCATTCTCAACGATCACTTTTATAAATTTATTTAAATTTTATTAATAGTTTTTCCTATTTAAAAAAAAATAGCCTATTACCTCCATACCACTCATAGCATTTAAAAATAAGAAATTCCCATTTAAATTTTATGGGTATTATAGAAACTTAAGAATTTAGTTTAGATTAAATTTTAAACAAAACATGTAACACATTTCTTCATCTGTGATGATCATCACATTAAAACTATGTTATTAAATTTAAATGAAATAATAATTAATAAAATATTGAATCAAACTTGGAATTTTTAAAATTTGGGTCTCAAAAAATAAAAAAAAGATGAAGGTGATCCTTCATCTTTAAAAAAAATCTGAGTGGTTAGACGGTAAAATCATCACCCAAATACACTTGGCGCACGGTTTCATCTGCCAACACTTCTTCTGGCGTACCTTCCGCGATCACAGCACCTTCACTCACAATATAAGCATGCTCACAAATCGCTAAAGTTTCACGAACATTATGGTCGGTAATCAAAACCCCGATCCCACGATCTTTTAACTGGCGAATAATATCTTTAATATCACCTACCGAGATTGGATCGACACCTGCAAAAGGCTCATCCAAAAGCATAAATTTTGGATCAGCTGCTAGTGCGCGTGCGATCTCTGCACGACGGCGCTCACCACCTGACACACTCATTCCAAGAGAATCTTTAATATGGGTGATTTTAAAATCTTCCAATAATTCTTTGAGGCGTTGTTGGCGCTGCTGTTTATTTAAATCTTTACGTGTTTCAAGGATAGCCATGATATTTTCAGCAATGGTTAGCTTCCTGAAAATTGAAGCTTCCTGTGGAAGATAACCAATTCCTTTACGTGCACGCTGATGCATAGCTAAATCAGAAATATCTTCATTATCAAGATGAATTTCACCTTTATCCATTCGCACCAAACCAACGACCATATAGAAGCTGGTGGTTTTACCCGCACCATTCGGCCCAAGCAAACCCACAATCTGTCCACTTTGCATACTAAATGAAACGTCTTTGACCACCCAGCGTTTACTATAAACTTTTGCTAAATGTTTGATACAAAGTACTTGAGGCTGATTCGATGCTGTCATTAATCACGCGCTCCAGGGAAAGACTTGGTGCTATTTGGCGGAATAATAATTTGTACACGTCCTTTCGCTGAACCTGTGCTATTTGAACTACCCGAAGCCTCAATATCACCTTTGTTCATACTATATTTTAATGAACTACTGCGAATACTTGCTCCATCTTGATATAAATAAGCATTACCAATCAGATTAATAATACCTGTTTCAGCATTATAAATAATTTTTTGCGCTTCTCCACGAGCAACACCCTTAGCCGTATCAACTTGTTGTTGAAACTTTGCTGGGCCCCCAGTGGCAGTAATGGTACTAATTTGCTTATTTTTATTCAATTGAGCCACAATTGAAGCAGCTTGAAGCTTCATAGTACCTTGCTCAATGATGACATTACCGGTATATGTCGTTACACCCGCAGCTTCATTATAGGTTGCTTTATCTGCAACCAATGAAATTGGCTGATTACGATCTGACGGTAATGCAAATGCTACTGCAGACAAGCCCATTAAACCGGCAGTGCAGATCGCTTTTATTAGGAAAGATTGTTTCATTGAAAAAGGCTTAGTTAGGTACATACTTTCCTCGAATATGTGCAAATTCATATTGACCTTGGTTTAAATCAGCTTTTAAACCCTGACTAATAAATTCTGCATCAGGTGCATTAACAGTCACTTGGTGAGTCGTTTCAAACTGACGTATTTTAGGGTAACCCGTTAACTCGTCTGTTTGAAATTCCATGGTCCCTCGTTCACCAATCTTGGTCGCTTTAACTTGTCCAGATAAAACGACTTTTTCATTGTCATTAAATCCTCGTGCTTCTTTTGCAAAAAAAGTTGAATCTACTTTATTTTGATGAAACATCGAAGCATTGAGATTACTCAATGTTGAAGTTTTTCTTTGTAAATCCTGCTCTAAACGATCCACTTGAGCACGAACATAAAGATTACCCTTTTCATCTGTTTGAACCAACTGGATACCCTCAGCAGTATACGTCATGCTTTTTGCTGAATTCGCATCCAACTTTTTGCCTTTTCCACTGTAATAGTAATAGCCACCACTGATTGCCGCGATGACAACTGCAGTCACATATAAAACCTTAGTATCCATAAATTACATTCAACATTTGATCAATCTGAATTTACGCTATTAATGCGGTATAGCTGTATATTTTTCAAGTAATTCTTGGTAAGTGCCTTTTGCCATCAGCAACATATCACAGACTTCACGCACAGCTCCACGCCCACCCATCGCCTGAGTGACTAAATCTGCTCGACGACGCACTTCAACATGCCCATTGGGTACAGTGACTTTCATTCCTGCAATTGCAAAGGCAGAAAGATCTGGCCAATCATCGCCCATATATAAACAGTCTTCAGGATCTAAATTGAATTGAGCACAAGCTTCTTTAAGTGCAGTCCCTTTGTCTTCACGACCTTGAAAGACCAAATCCACCCCCAGATCAGCCATACGTTTTTCAACAATATTGCTTTTACGTCCTGTGATAATGATGACTTTAATCCCAGATTTTTGCACCAGTTTCATGCCCAATCCGTCACGAATATCAAAGGATTTAATTTCATCCCCTGTATTGGTCAACGTCACAAAACCATCACTCAAAATACCATCTACATCTAAAACCAATGCTTCAATATGACGCGCTTGTTCCAGTAAAACATAAGAAGCCATTGATTAATTTACTCCAGCTTGAATCAGGTCATGCATACTAATTACACCAATCACTTTATTGGCATCATCGACGACAATAAATTGACTAATTTTCTTTTCATTCATTTTTTCTAAAGCTTCAACTGCACGTGCTTCTTTAGAAATGGTTGAAGGGTTTTGAACCATGACCGCGGAAACAGGCAAGTTCACATCAAAACCTTGTTGTCTATCAATTAAACGGCGTAAATCACCATCGGTAAATATGCCCAATAAGGTGTCATTTTCATCGACAACAGTGGTTAAACCTAAACGCTTATTGGATATTTCGTACAAAACTTTATTCATTGGTGTATCAGGAAATACTTTTGGTAAATCAGTGCCTGTACGCATCAAATGTTTTACATGTAACAACAAACGTTTACCCAATGCACCCGCAGGATGTGACATTGCAAAATCATCTGCAGTAAAACCACGTGCATCTAATAATGCCACAGCCAGTGCATCGCCCAATACCAATGTTGCAGTAGTACTTGAGGTTGGTGCCAAACCTAATGGACATGCTTCTTTGATATTTCCAAGTGTCAACGCAACATCTGCATTTTGTGGCATAGGTCCTTTGTCATCACCGCTGATGGTGATCAAAGGCACTTCCAAATACTTAATCAGTGGCATCAACATCATAATCTCATCACTCTTTCCAGAGTTTGAAATTGCAATCAACACGTCACCTTTGACCAACATACCCAAATCGCCATGCCCTGCTTCACCAGGATGCAGAAAGAATGATGGTGTCCCTGTTGATGCGAAAGTTGCTGCCATTTTCCGCCCAATATGCCCAGATTTCCCCATACCCGTAATCACTAAACGACCTTGGCATTGTAAAATAATTTCACATGCGCGCGTAAAGCGTTCATCAATTTGAGTCGCTAAAATCTCTATGGCATGTTCTTCAATGCGTAAAGTTTCAAGTGCAACTTTTTGAAAATCAACTTGATTTGATTTATTTTCAGGATTCAAAATGGGCTAACCTTAACTCTAATAAAGAGTTTTGAATATCGAATGGAATATTTTTGCTATTTTAGCATAGCAATACAATAGGCTGCTTTCCTAAATGTATAAATTTCATTTTCTTAGAAAAATAACGTATAAAACTTTATGAAATATGGAGCTTAGGTTAAGATTAATCATCATTTTATTGAAGCCTTTAGAAAACCTATGCAACCATTTGTTCTTTACAACTCTGAGCAACGAAAAAAAGTTGAATTTGTTCCCCGTAAAGAAGGACATATCGACATGTATGTGTGCGGTATGACAGTTTATGATTACTGTCATATAGGCCATGCTCGGGTGATGGTTGCTTTTGACTACATTATTCGTTTTTTACGTAGCCAAGGTTGGAATGTTAAATACGTTCGTAACATCACAGATATCGATGACAAAATTATTGCGCGTGCCAATGAAAATAGCGAAAGCATTACAGCTTTGACCGATCGTTTTATCAAGGCGATGAATGACGATGCCGAAAACCTAGGATGCTTAGCACCTGATGAGGCACCACGCGCAACAGATTACATCGATCAAATGCAGAATATGATTGGTAACCTTGTCAATAAAGGCACGGCTTACCCTTCTGCAAATGGCGATGTCTATTTTGAAGTTGAAAAATTTAAGAACTATGGCCGACTTTCAGGACGTAAACTTGACGATATGCAAGCTGGCGCTTCTGAACGTGTTGATGTTGAAGTTGAGAAGAAACATCCATTTGACTTTGTGCTATGGAAACATGCTAAAGAAAATGAGCCATCATGGGCTTCACCTTGGGGTAATGGCCGTCCAGGTTGGCATATTGAATGCTCAGCAATGTCAACTTGCTGCTTAGGCAATCATTTCGATATTCATGGTGGCGGTTCAGATCTTTTATTCCCACATCATGAAAATGAAATTGCGCAATCAGAAGCAGCAACAGATGAACAATATGTAAACTACTGGATGCATGTTGGCTTTATCAATGTTGATGGTGAAAAAATGTCTAAATCTTTAGGCAACTTCTTTACCATTCGTGATGTGATGGAGAAATTTCATCCTGAAGTGATTCGTTATTTTATTGTGTCATCACACTATCGTAGCCCTGTAAACTTCTCGGACTTTGCACTAAAAGAAGCAAAAACTACACTTTCTCGTTTTTATCATGCATTTAAAGCGTATCAACAAGTCTATGGCGATAAAACCACAGACCTGTTAGATGAAACGCTTGTCGAGCGCTTTAATTCAGCAATGCGTGATGACTTCAATACATCTGAAGCAATTGCAGTTTTATTCGAAATTATTAAAGAATTAAATCGTGCGGTTAAAGAAGAGAATGCAGCGCAATCTACGCTTTATTATTCTACTTTACGCCACTTGACCAATATCCTTGGCTTGGTTCAATACAATGTAGATGACTTTTTAAAATCAGACATTGGTCAAGAAGCACTTGGCTTATCCGAGGCTGATATTGAAGATTTCATTCAACAACGTGTTGATGCCAAGAAAAATAAAGACTTTGCCCGTGCAGATGAAATCCGTCAGTCTTTGCTTGCTCAAGGTGTAGTACTGGAAGATACACGTCAAGGTACGATTTGGCGCCGCGCGGATTAATTTTCTAAGAGCTTTATTAAAAAGGAAAACCTGATCAAATGATCAGGTTTTTTTGTAAAGTCGTTGCTGTCTAAATATGTTTTTAAACGGTACATCTCTTACAGTTTCTTTATATTCATCGTATGACCATACTTAAGTTTAGTTTTATAAATTGTTCGTTGAAATTTTATCTCTCCTAATTTACTTATATAAAAGCTAAACTATTAAATACATTAAAAAAATAAATATTTTTTTGAATATGATGGACTATAGTTTTATTGAATCAGCAAAATAGCTGATATACTCTGAGTCCAGTTCTTCATCAGCGGTTTTGGATCAATAGAATGAGTTCAGTGCGCCAACAGAATTTTCTTCTTCGCAAAGAGAAAATTTTAGCAATGGCAGAAACCTTATTGCTTGATAATAATCAGGATATTACGTTAAGTGAGCTTGCTGCTGAACTTGATATCGCAAAAGGAACGATCTATAAACATTTTAAAAGTAAAAACCAACTGTATCTTGAACTGATAATTTTGAATGAAAAACGACTGTTAGATATTTCTAAAGCCTATCATCACGATATTAAAATCTATGTATCCGAATACATGTTATATAACATGTTAAATTCGAATCGAACAATTTTACTGCATGTGATTGAAGAGCGTTTAACCAATAATGAACGTAAACTCAAAGACTTATTCGAAGAACTTTATAGCATACGTGAGCGACGTATTTTAGAAATTAAAGATCTTTTTGGAGCACATCTCAAAGCCTTAAACAGTAGCATGTCAATCCGTGATTACTTGTCTTATATCTGGACAGTGACTTATGGCGCATCATTATTGTTAAATTCTACGCACTATCAAAAGTCTATTGGCTCTCGTGAACGCTTAATCAAACTCTATGTCAATCAAGCATTGATGACACCTGATAAGCTAACCGATTCAGAGCATCAAGCGAATTAATGTTAAAAGAATAACTGTTCTTAAGCTATTCAGTTTTAAAAGTCCTCTAAACTTCAGGCTGATCAGCATGACCCAATAACTGACTGGGTAAAGGCATGGAGTTCACCTGACTAAAAATCTCATAACACATATGTCTTAACCACTGATGGCTAGTTTTATGGTGACATGACATATGCCAATACTGCTTAATCGAATAAGTCGGAAACGAAATTGGTGCTGGAAAAATTTGTAAGTTTCCTCGTGACAACAATACTTCGCTCAAATAATAAGGAACTGTTGCAATCGAATCTGTATCTTGCACCACTAAGCCAACACCCAGATAACTCGGAATACGCATCAATACATTACGTTTTAAATCCAGATTTAACAGCTCATTGGCGATGTGATAATGCCCCACACCCGCATCAATATCGATGTGTGATTCACTCAAATACTGCTCAACGGTCATGCTTTGTTGAGTTAATCGTGGATGATCTTTAGATGCAATCACCACATAAAATTGTTCGAATAATTTTTGTTGATAGAAACCATTTTCTAATTGCGGTAAAAAACCAATCGCCAAATCAATTTCACCATTTGCCATCTGATAACTGGTTTCAGAGGTGATGGCACGAACATTTAATTTGACATGTGGTGCATGTGCTTTGAGATATTGAGAGATTTTAGGCAATAAAACTAAGTGAGAAACATCCGTCATCGCAACTGTAAATTGTTGCTGTGATGCTGTTTCATCAAAATCCACACTAAAATTATTAATAATTTCAACTTTACTCAGTGCTTCACTGATCAAAGGATAAAGTTGTTTAGATAATTCTGTAGGCACCATTTCATTACCAATCCGTAAAAACAACGGATCGTTATAATGAACACGAATTTTGTTCAGAATATTGCTTACTGTAGGTTGGCTCATCGCTAAATGATCTGCGGCAACAGAAACACTTTTAAACTTGTAGATATAGTAAAAAATACTGAGCAACTTACAATCTAACTCATACACGAAATTACATCTCACTCATTTTTAGATTCAATATTATATATTCTGCTTTTTTATAAAAATTTCCAATGTTTTAATGTACCGATTTTAAACAATCAAACCAGGATTTTAAAATCGGTACGAATTATTGGCGCGATCCGTTCAGCAATTATTCTTTAACAAACAAATCAACCATCAACTCATCCTCTGAATCAGCATAGCGATATTCAGTAAAATCTGTAATACCCGACTCTCGTAGGATTTCTTCATCAATCAACAAACGTCCTGTTAAAGCACGTTTCTCACTGTTTAAAATACGATAAGCTGCGTCTGCCATAATGTTCGGTTTACGAGCTCTGCTAAATAATTGCTTACCGCCTAAAGAAAACTCAATTGCAGCTGTGGCAATAATCGTTCTCGGCCATAGTGAGTTTACACTTACGCCATAACTGGCAAACTCTTGATTCATCCCTAAAGTCAGCATACTCATGCCATATTTAGTAATGGTATAAGGTGCATAGCTGGCAAACCATTTTTCATCCAAGTTTAACGGCGGTGAAAGATTTAAAATATGTGGATTGTCACTGTTTTTTAAGTACGGTAAGGCAGCTTGACTACATACCATCACAGCACGTGTATTAATCTGATACATTAAATCGAAACGGTTTGGATCAAGCGTCTCTACCCCAGACAGTTTAATCGCACCAGCATTGTTAATTAAAATATCAATTCCACCGAAATGCGCTGCTGCTTGTTTCATGGCAAGCGCAACCGCATCTTGATCACGCACATCCAGTTGAAGTGCTAAAGCTTGACCACCTGCCGCCTCAACTTCTTGAGCAACAGTATAAATCGAGCCTCCTAATTTAGGATGCTCTTGTGTAGATTTTGCAGCAATCACAATGTTCGCACCATCTTGTGCAGCTTTTAGTGCAATCTCTCGCCCTATTCCTCGGCTTGCACCAGTAATAAAAAGTGTTTTTCCTTTAAGCGACATGATTTCCTCGTTGTATTTGTTTTTTGCTGTACTAATCTACTTAACTTTGTTTTCTCCTCATAGTACCAAATCTGCCATTTTGTATACTCATAAGTACAATAATTATTTTTCTTTATAGTCTTTATAAAAATCAAAAGCTTGCATAAGCAAGCCTTGAACTAAAGGTGGTTAAAATTTAAATTTTATGCAGCGCCAACTTTTGGACTTGTTCCAATTTGCCAAACAAAAGGCAATGGTTCACGATTGACTTCCCAATCACCAATCACTTTTTCCTTATATACGACTGGATTATGTGAAGATACGACCCGCGCATTGCGCCAGAAGCGATCAAGTTGTTTTGTGGTGGTACTTGCAGATGCGCCAAGCGCATTAAATAACTTACTGGTTAACTCCAAGACTAAATCAGAAATAACCACCTGCCCTTGTGCCGCTTCTAATTCAGCATCATTATTTGCTTGAATATTTTTTACTTCGGATTCACTAAAATGACTGATATATGCACGCTGCAAAGCTTCTGCTGTTTGAGTGGTAATACTTTCACTTGCATAGGCTTGTGCGGAAGCTTTACCAATCACTTGTAAAATCTGTGGATCATTACGTACTAAATCTGCATTGCCATGACTAAAAATACGATCACGCTTTTGTACTTCATGAATAAATGTAGCAACTGCTGACTGTGCAATCCCTGATAAGGTTGCCAAATGAATCACTTGGTAGAACGCAGTCTGATATTTAAAACGTTGCTCAAAAGGCAAAATATGGTCTGCTTCGATTGCAACATTGCTTAACGTTAAGGTGCCACTTCCCGTAGTTTTTTGACCGAAACCATCCCAATCATCCTGTACTTCAACTCCAGAAGCATGTCGAGAAATCGCAGCAATAACATGCTGATCCATACGTTCATCATAGGCAAATAAATCAACCCAATCCGCAAAGATTGTACCTGTTGAATAGTACTTCTTCCCATTGACCAACAATTGATTATTATTTTGAGTCACACGGGTAATCACATCACCAATTTTTACATGACCAATTTCAGTCCATGCATTCCCCACCAAATCCCCTTGCACAAAACGTTTAAACCATAATTCTTGATTCTTAAACTTATGTGCATTTAATCGATCTTCAACAAAAGCGAAATGCCCCCGCAATGCTTGTACAATATTTGAATCGGCCTGAGCTAGTTCAGTGAGCAATTGAAATAACTGAGGTAAAGACACCCCATCTCCACCAAACTTGACTGGCACACGTAATGCACCAAAACCCGCATGTTTTAACCAGTCTATTTGCTCATACGGCAATATACGCTGTTGCTCTCGCTCAACGACACCTTGTGAAATCTTTTCAAAAATTGCACGATATTTTGATGCAACCTTCTCATAGTCTGCTGAGATTGATAAATCTTCAATAAAACGATTTTGAATATCTAAGTTACCCATTTTTTCTCTCCATCTGTTAGTTATTTTTATTCTTAACTCCACGCATGGCGTGGTAAGTGAATGTTATTGAGATAATAATTACCGACTAAATTAAATTTCCAACGTACAGGATCATGCAAAGTATGAGTACGTGCATTACGCCAATGGCGATCTAAATTTAATTCAGACAATGTTGAACGAGTACCTGATAATTCAAATAATTTATTAGAAGCCAGAATGGCAATTTCAGTTGTTAATACCTTGGCTTCTGCGACCAGTAATGCCGCCTGATTAACATTCTCTTCAGATGGATCGGCGATTGCTTGATCAATTGCATCACCAGCCAAGTCTAAAACAGCTTCGGCTGCACGTAATTTGATTTTTAACTCCCCTATACTTGCAATGGTATACGGATCATCGCTGGCTTTTTCTAAACCTGAGTCAATCCAAGGGCGTGAATGTAAGCGTACATATTGAATCGTTTCATCAATTGCACCACGAGCAATACCCGCATCTACTGCGGCTTGAATAAATTGAGAAATAGCACCTGCTGCTGTAGGTCTTTCAAAGGCTTTGTGAATCGGCACAATATATTTTTCATCGACTTGAACTTGTTTCAATAACACAGTTCCACTCGCTGTGGTTCTTTGTCCAAATCCAGACCAATCATTAACAATTTCCAGACCTGTACTGGTTCGTGGCGTTAAGGCAACCACAGGCAGCCCCTCTTCATTAACTGCTACGACAGGTACCCAATGTGCCAATAAAGCCCCAGTAGCAAAGAATTTTTGACCATTAATTTCATAACCTTGGGCTGTTTTATGTATTTTGGTTTCTAAGTCAGCAACGGTCTTGCTACCTTTTTCTGAAAACGCATTGCCCAGACGCCGACCTTTTAAAATTTCAGCAAAGAAAAATTGTTGCTGCTCAGGACTGGCATCTAAACGGAGATGCTCAATAAAAGCCCAATGATTTTGAGCAATTTGTCCAAGTGAAGGGTCTACACTAGAAATGGTCTTCACCACTTCCGCTAAAGTACGATATTTCACTTCAGCCCCACCAAAGGCCTGAGGAATATTAATCCCCCATAAACCACTTTGTGAATAGAGCTGTATCTCCTCAAGCGGCAAACGACGTTCATAATCACGTTGTGATGCTTCTTTGGCAAACTCTTTGGCCAAATTTTTCGCCACTTGAATGGCTTCCGCATCCGATTGAATAACGTGTGCATCATGATTCAATTCAAAAAATTGCAAAGGAACCGCTGTCTGAGAAGAAAAGTTTTTTTGGTTTAAATCCGTCATTGTTGTTACTCTTTTAAATAAGCATAGATTTAAACTAGCACTATTTTTTTATACTATTTATACGAATAAATGCATTTATTATTCAAAACAAAATCATAAATTTATCATTAAAATTCATAACTATTAAAATCATAAAAAAGCCCACATTATGTGGGCTGGGCTCTAACTAATGAGCTCAATCAATATACAATAAATAATTATTTAAAATGCATATTTAAAATTGGATTTAGACTAACTTGCTTGTGCCAATCTATCCGTATTCTCTTTACGATATTGTGCGCCTCGATGATTCTCTGGCAAATAAGCACCTTGTTGAAATAGTTTTTCTCGTAGAGTCCTCTGACGATATTCTGTTTGATAAACACCACGACGTTGTAACTCAGGTACAATAAAATCTACAATATCAATAAAAGTTTGATGAGCAAGAATATAGGCTAAATTAAAACCATCAACATCGGTATCTTCTACCCATTGTTGTAACTCATCTGCAACCGTTTGTGCTGAACCGACCAATACAGGACCATTCCCTCCCACACTATTCCAATGGGCAATTTCTTCAATTGTCCAAATACGCTTAGGATCTGCATTGACATAAGCATCTAACATCGATTGAATCGCATTGGTTTCAATATACTCAACTTTATCATGCGGTTGATACTGTGAAAAATCCACACCAGACCAACCAGACACCAATGTCAATGCACCATCATAGCTTCCATAAGACTGATATTCTTTAAATTTCGCCTGTGCCTTTTGATCCGTTTCATCGGTTACAATTGACAATAAGGTATAAATTTTAACAGCATAAGGATCTCGTCCTTCCTGCTTTAATTTTTCACGAATACTTTGAACAATTTTCTTGGCTGCTATTTTTGACGGTGGTGCAATAAAAATACATTCGGCATTTTGGCTTGCAAATTTTTGTCCACGAGCTGAAGCACCTGCTTGGTACAGTACAGGCGTGCGTTGTGGCGAAGGTTCACAAATATGAATACCAGGAACTTTAAAGTATTTCCCCTCATGTGAAATAGGATGAACTTTTGTATGATCTACAAAGATCCCAGCCTGCTTATCTCTTAAAACAGCATCGCTTTCCCAAGACCCTTCCCACAACTTATATAGCACTTCTAAATACTCATCGGCAATGTCATAGCGATCATCATGATTTAATTGCGTATTTAGTCCTAAGTTTTTAGAACCACTTTCCAAATAGGAGGTGACAATATTCCATCCCACCCGACCTTTGGTAAGATGATCTAATGTACTGATTCTTCGTGCAAAAGGATAAGGATGTTCAAAAGATATTGATGTAGTTACACCGAAACCTAAATGCCGTGTTACCGCAGCCATCGCTGGAACAATTTGCAAAGGATCATTGACCGGGACTTGTACTGCACCTGTTAATGCATGTTCTGCACTGTGGTGGTAAACATCATATATCCCGAGTACATCCGCAATAAAAATGCCATCAAACACGCCCTTTTCCAAGATTTTAGCAAGGTCAGTCCAATACTCAATATCTTTATATTCTGTCGAACGATCTGAAGGATGACGCCATAAACCAGGAGATTGATGGGCAATACAATTCATTTCAAAGGCGTTAAAGCGGATCTGCTTCGTCATTTCTCTTCAACTCATTTTGGTTATTATTTTTATCCTATGCTATTTATCTTTATTCTTTTATCTCAATATCTTCAATTATTATCATGATTGGTTTTATCTAAAATGGTGAAGTTAATATACTATTTTATAAAAAGTGCTTTATTTAAAATGACTCATATTGGCCTTCATCATTCTGTAAGTATCATGATTAACTTTGTATAAAAATTAAAAACACATCTTATTTAAAAAGCATGAATCCAAACTTAGTTTGAGGTTAATCACTCTGCATAAAACCTAAAGGAAAAAGAAAAAATCGATGCTAATTTTCAATCTTTTTAGCCAGCAATTGACGTGCTTTAAAATCTTTATAAAAGTATAAAATTAGTCCAAAGATCAAAACCGCCGCACCAATAAACACACTCATTGTCGGTTTTTCATTATTGAGCATCGCGCCTAAAAACATGGCAATCATTGGGGTCATCACAGTCGTCAATGACAAGGTTGTGGCTTTAATATTTTGCACCAATTTAAAATAACAAAACATCGCCAGTAATGAAGCCATCAATACGGTATAAATCAACGCCAATAATGATTTGGTTTCGGGAATATGCGTAGGTGCATACTGCCAAATAAAAGGAATAATACACATTGCAGCCAGCGTAGAAACCAAGATTGAACCTGTTGCTTGCGCCATCGGAACAACATCTGCATTTACTTTTTTTACCCAAAAGATCGAAAAAGCATAGGTAAATACACTCATCAACATCAACAAGATTCCAACAGGATGCACATGTTGACTTGCCCCGCTACTGGTACAAATAATGGCGAGGCCAACAACAGCAACCAGCATCCCAAGCCATTGAATCCCCAATAATCTTTGACCAAAAACAAAACGACCAATGAGCCCTGCCATAATTGGAGCTAACCCAAACATCAAAGCAATAATACCTGAACTTAAATAACTGGTTGCAGCATAGGTAAAAATTTGCGAACCAATTAGACTAAATGAGCCTGCTAAATAACTACGTAAAGCAATTTTATTGCGCGGTAATTTAACCTTTAAAATCAGCAATAGAATTAAAGCAATCGGCAAAGCGATAAAAAACCGCAAAACCAAAGCCCACATCATATGTAAATCTGCCACACTCCATACAATTGCCAAAGGCGTACTTGCCCAAATGAAGACCAATAAAATATAGGTCGTCATCAGGTTGGATTTGGAGGGCATATAGATTCCTAAATGACTGCTGGATGTGAATTAAAATGTGCTGGGGTTAAAAAAGAATTTCTACATTAATCTTTGCAAATTCACTTAAATCTTAATCAAGCAATGTGAAGATCTATTGAAAAGCAAGGTCGAGTCATTCAAAAGGTCGAAAAAATCAGTCGCAGATGATTATTCAAAGCATGAGTTAAACTTATATCGAAGTCTTACGTTTCTGCTTGAGAATGGTTTGGTCTAAGCTACTCGAAAACTCACGTTTATCACGCTCAGAAATTGGTGGTGGTCCACCTGTTTGTACACCTGCACCGCGCAAAGTATCCATAAAATCACGTAAATGTAAGCGAGCTTTGACGTTGGCTGAAGTATACACTTCTCCACGTGGATGAATTGCCACACCACCCTTTTCAATAACCTGTGCCGCTAAAGGGATATCCTGAGTAATCACAATATCATGCTCCCCCATACGATCAACAATTTCTTGGTCAGCTTGATCTGCACCCGACATTGCTTGAATTGAGTTGATCCGTACAGACGGCGTAATACCTACAGGCTGGTTTGCAACAAAAGTAACTTCCAATTGATAACGGTCTGATGCACGTAAGATCACTTCACGAAGAATTTTAGGTAAAGCATCTGCATCGACCCAAAGTTTAAATGGCAGCACACAACATCTCTGATAAAGATTTTTCAATATTTTAACAAAATGCCGCTTCGCTGTCCTATGCATATTCTTTTATTTATCGCGAAAATCTTTAACAACTTCGAGATCCAATCAAACTTTGCATCTCGCTTTTGGTGATTAAAAGTACAATTTAGGGCGTGGTTTATGGCAATTGAGTTTAATATTCTGGTTTTTCTTATGATTTTACATTTCAGGACTTGAAATCTAGCAATCATCCTCGATTTAATAGCATAAGAGAGGCATTTAAAATCGTGAAAATGAACAATCAAAACAGACCTGAAACAATTATCATAGAAGATCAGAATTTTGGTAGCCATGTCGAACATTGGAGTCTATTGACTGAAAATCCAACGTCCGAAGTGCCCAAATGGTTAGGTTTGGCTTTGGATGCACCAGTGATGCCCATGGGGCTTTGTTCAAAAGAATGCGATATGGATGTATCAACTTGGTTAATCCAAGGTCCAAGCGGTTCTTCTGTACAGCTCTGTCAAGTGATTGATGTTGAGAATAACAAACCTAAAGCTGTAAAAACGGCTTTCCCAAGTTTTGAAAGTCCCTATCAATTAAATGCTTCTATTGACCGTATTATTACCTGTAAAACCAATACTCAAGCAGTACTTAGCTTAAAAGTAGGAACAAATAGTGTAGTTTATGCATTTGACAGTTTGTACAGTGTAAACGGCCATCAATATTTGCAAGATCAACAATATAAAGTTCAACTGAATGCATGGGCCTATGAACTTGAAAAAGTTTCTGACCATGAACAAATCATTGTTGATGATCCTGCTTCAATCAAACACCATCGTGCGTTAAACGATATTCTTTCACAAAATAATGGTATTGCACCTGAAAACCTTCAAGAGCAAATTGATGCATGGGAAGCGAAGTCAGAAGATGATAAAGCGCCTGTTACTGTTGATTTTTCTAAAATGGTGGCATACCTCTATGGAGAAACCCTAGGGCAAGAGGATGAGGCTTGGTTTCAAGGTAAAGTGGTCGGTAAAACTCAAATGCAGTTTATGCAACAAGACTATACCCTTTATGATGTGACTTTAATTCTTGAAGAGAACCAACCCGCAATCTTAGTCCGTATCGCAACCAAGGATCCTGCTTTCAAAAATTTTGAAATTGGACAATATATTCGCGGTAATATCTGGATTCAAGCAAACATTTATTCTGCTGCTTGATTCAAAAAACACATAATCAGCATGATGGAAAACCCGTCATGCTTTTTTATTACATGTTTTGTAACATTTCTATTATATCTAAATAGAACCTCGCATTTTTTATCTTTTTGAATTCAAATTTACCAGTTATCCACAGTTTAAATTCAAACTTAAATAATCAGGCCTTTTTAAAACTATTTAAGTTGAAGAATATCGCCTGTTTATTTAAATAATAAATACATTCCCCTATTTGAAAAATCCCAAGAAAACGAATTCAAAAATAAATTTAAAAACAGCAGCTTAAGTATAAAAATTAAACCAATAAATATCATGATCTTGTTAAAAAATAGACTTCATTTTTATACTTAAATCGGATTATTTTCCATATAAAGACTGAAAATCAACCAAGTTATCCACAATGTATCCACAAAATCATGATTATAAATTCATAATATTTTTATTGATCGGGAGATAATAAAAGCCACAACATATTAATAATGTAATTTAGCACTTTATTTAACCAGTCAATTATGTTAAAAATACGACGAACCAATAGGATTTAAACAATAATTTAAAAATCTAGGCTCAGTAATGAAAATTATACCTGAACAATCGACTAGTCTAATCAATCAAGTTAGTGGTTTTCACTTACGCTTGGATAAAGGAGCCTGCTGCTTTTTTGTTCTGGGTATGTTTTTAGCTGCAATGATGATCCATATATTAGGCATATTCCCAACGACTTAATGTTTTACGACATTTATCTCACATAAAAAAATCCCTCACTCTGGAGGGATTTTTTTATGTCTAGGGCTTTACCTGTTTATTCAATCAAAGGAGAAAATTAGGTCCTGATCGACCACAACAAATCATTTAAATGTTTTGAAGTGAGATTAGCCGTTACGTTGAGCAAAGTCATCCATAAAGTTGACAAGTGCTTGTACGCCGTCCAAAGGTACAGCGTTATAAATACTTGCTCGCATACCACCCACTGAACGATGACCCGCAAGATTGAGCAAATGATTTTCTTCAGCTTCTTTCAAGAATAATTTATCCAATGCTTCATCTGCCAAAGTAAACGGTACATTCATGATTGAACGGTTTGGAAGTGCGATCGGGTTATTATAAAAATCACTAGAATCAATATAACCATATAGCAATTTAGATTTTTCAAGGTTGGTTTTATACATTGCGTCTACACCGCCCTGCTCAAGTAACCATTCAAAAACCAAACCAGATAAATACCAAGCATAAGTTGCTGGCGTATTCACCATAGAATCATTCTTCGCTTGTGAACCATATTTTAACAAGCTTGGAATTTCAGGTTTTGCTTGATCCAATAAATCATCACGCACGATCACAAGGGTTAAACCTGCTGGGCCAATATTCTTTTGTGCTCCAGCATAGATCAAACCAAACTTAGATACGTCTAATGGTGCAGATAAAATACTTGATGAAAAATCAGAAACTAAAGGTTTATCTGTTTCTGGAATATTGGCAAATTGAATACCACCAATTGTTTCATTTTCAGCATAATGGACATAAGCCGCATCGTCTGACAAGTTCCATGTACTTTGCTCAGAAATTGCAAGCTTTCCATTTATGCTTGTTGCCGCTTCAACGATATTGATATCGCCATAACGTTGCGCTTCTTTAGTGGCTTTTTCTGACCAAATCCCAGTATGGATATAATCAGCTTTAGAATTTTTACCCAATAAATTGAGTGGAATTGCAGAAAACTGAAGTGATGCACCACCTTGTAAGAACAATACTTTATAGTTCTCTGGAATGTTCATCAATTTACGTAAATCTGCTTCTGCTTTTTCAGCGACAGCCACATAGTCTTTGCTACGATGGCTCATTTCCATGATGGATAAGCCTTTACCGTGCCAATCCAATAACTCAGCCTGAGCTTTTTCTAAAACGGCAGTAGGTAATGCAGCAGGACCAGCACAGAAATTGTACGCGCGCATGATTTTTCCCTTTTTAAAAGTGAAACGAATGAAATAGGCGCATTTAACCACAAATCGACCTTTCATGCAGTAGCTTTGTCAGTCAATATTTCAATATGTTTAGAGATTTAGAGTTGATAATTCAATTAACTATCGATATTGAGAGAAGCAAAATATTATAGCTAGACTGCTCACGGATATTTTAATCATCATCCTGAAATAATGACTTATTGCCAACATGCTTTTCTAGCTGACTGCACAAGGCTAGAGCATCCGTTGCTCATATTCATATACGGATAAAACTCAATTTATAAACTTAACTCAGTTATAATTTATCCAGCTTAAACTTTATTCATTGGTAGATGTTAAATGCCAGCATCAAATCATCAGGATTGGATTCGCACAGCATCGGAAACAGATCGATTTGAACGTATCGAAGCTTTTTTTAATGATCATGCCTATGAACCACATCGGCATGATACCTATGCCATTGGTCGCACACTTTCAGGCGTTCAAAGTTTTCATTATCAAGGTGTCATGCAACATAGCCAGCAAGGTATGACGATGGTGCTGCATCCTGATGAAAAACATGATGGTGAATCAGGTACACAAGACGGTTTCCGCTATCGTATGGTGTATATAGAACCTGCAAAAATTCAATCTATTTTAAAGGGTAAACCACTACCTTTTATCGAACACGGGATCAGCACAGATCCTCGATTATTTAAAGCCACCAATACTTTTCTACAAAGCATTGAAAATCATATGGAAGTCTTGGAAGAAGAAGATGCGCTGTATGATCTGGCCATGGCTTTAAATGAAATTTCTGTTCAACCATTATCACAACGACTGAGTTTTGATTATCGTGCAGCAGAACAAGCTCGAGAATTTATTCATGCTGTATCTGAACGAAATATCAGCTTAGATGATTTAGAAAAAAATATTGGACGCGACCGTTGGAGTTTATCGCGCGACTTCCGCTTATTGTTTGGAACCAGCCCACATCGTTATTTAACCATGCGTAGGCTGGAAAAAGTTAAAATCAATTTAATCAAAGGGGCTTCTTTGGTTGCGGCTGCAACAGATGCAGGGTTTTATGATCAAAGCCATATGACCCGACATTTTAAACAAGCGTTTGGGCTCAGCCCTGCCCATTGGAAAAAGATCAATCATTTGTCTTAGGCGTAAATACACACAGATTCAGTTCAAGCTAGTGATTAATCACAGCAAATTCATTCCTACAATAAAATCGCGTAGCATTCCAAGTCCTGTAACAATCAGCATGATTGCCATAATTTTATTTAAATAATTAAACCATTTAGGATCAGAAATTTTATCCCCTAAAAACTTGCCCGCCAAAGCATATACAAATGGCGCTCCAGCAGCACCCATTGAAATAATCAAAGATACAATAAAAATCATTACGCCTGTAATTTTAGCCGCAGGATACATAATTGTCGTGACGGGTAAAATCACCAGAATCCCTTTAGGATTAAACAATTGAATTAAGAAACCATTTAAGAAGGTCAGTTGATGTTCGGCTTTTTCAGTACTTTCTAAATAGGCTATCAACATTTTAACAGCCATATAAAAGGTATACACCGCCCCGACCAAAGAAATATAGTGTAGCCAGTTGTGAGGAATAACAGCCTCACCAACATAGCCCAAAGTCAGAAATAGAAATAACATTGCACAACCCACCCCAATGAAAAAACCGATGGACTGTTTAAGCTGCCCAAGCAGTCCTGAATTCAATCCAATGAAATTTACAGGACCGGGGCTATACATCACACTCAAGGTATAAAGAAAGATTTCCACAACAACACTCAACTTTGATCTAAACGAATTTCAGAAGATCAAAGTAAGTCTGTGGAAATGTTTTGTATTGTACGTTTGTGCAGAACTAAACTTTATTTTCTACATAGCGTGCAAAATTATCTAAAATTGCTTGCCAACCTGCTTGCTGTTGCTCAATCGGATAGATCGTTTCAGGATCAAAACTAATCCTCACCACAACAGCATCATTTTTTTGTTCAAAGTGAACTTCAGCATTTCGCTCGCCAAAAGAATAGGCAATTTTTTTATGGGGATTAATTTCAGTATATGTACCCGAAAAATCAAAGCCCATACTGCCATCTTTGGCTTCCATACGATTTGAGAATTGTCCACCTACACGTAAATCATTTTTAGAATTGACCGTGTGCCAATCCGCTGAAGCGGTATTCCATTGCTGTATATCCTCTGGATTATTATAAATGTCCCAAACCAATTCGATTGGTGCTGTGACCACGGACTCAACGGTAATTCTTGCCATTTTTATTCTCCATAGATCTATTTTGAGATTCAATTTATTGATTGAATTATCATGATTTTGATTATAATTTAATCGGATTTATACTGATTATCGAAACTACAAAAACCACACATATTAAAGTATACATTTAGATTATTTATTCTAGTCATTCAAGGTTAGAATAGTCTCAAATTTAAACAAATGCTGATGATTTTTCAGATGAAATTTAAAACTTGCTATTCACTTAAAGCATTATCAAAATTGATACAAGTAAGCAGTTTTGCAGCCTTCAATACGGCCTTTGTATCTGTCACCTTTGCTGAAAATCTAAGCTATGTGCAAGCAGAACAATATTTACTTGAAAATTCTTATACCACCCAAGCCAATCAAGCACTCAATCAAGCGTCTAAACTTCAAGCAGAGGCTGTCAAAAATATTGGTCTACCTCGCATCGATTTAAATGTACGTGCCTATAAGTTTCATACTGAAACAGATATTCCGCTAAATGGGGTCAAAAATAATCTGGAACAGACGCTTTCACAAGGGGTGAATGATCGGGTTGATCAATGGCAATCTGAACAGAACATTCCATCAAATATCACAGATCCTTTAAAACAAGGACTAAACCAAGGAATTCATAGTGGTATTGGCTTAATTCCAGATACAGCCAATGTTGTCCTTGAAGATGAAGTAGTTCGCCCTACAGTTTCTGTGATGATGCCAATTTATACTGGCGGGATTACCTCGACAACAAAACAAATTGCCAATTTAAAAGTTGAACGTAGTCAACTCGATACTAAACAACAGCAAGATACACAACGTTTTGAAGTGATTCAGGCGTATTTTAATGTGCAATTACAACAACAGCTGTTCAATGCCAGTCAATTCAATCTAAGTGCAATGCAACAACACTATGACAATTCACTCAAACTTGAAAAACAGGGATTTATTAGCAAAGGACAGCGCATGCAATTTGAAGTTGCGCGCAATAATGCCCAGCGTTCAGAACAAAATGCGTCAGCAAATTTACAAGCCAGTCAGTTCCAACTTCAAAATTTATTGCATAAATCCAAAATTGATCAACTGACGACACCCTTATTTGTCAATCGTCAGCAAAACCAATCACTCAACCAACTCCTTGCTTCTTATCCTGAAACTTCAAGCCTGGTTCGAAAAATGCAAATGGATACTCAGCTTGCCAATCAGAATGTCAAAATACAGAGCGCCGCAAAAAAACCAACCCTTTTTGCGTTTGGGGAATATAGTTTAGATCAAAACCAAAACTGGATTGTGGGTGTTGCTGCTCGCTACAACCTATTTTCAGGGATTGATAAAAACAAAAATGTCCAAGCCGCTGAATTACAAAGATATGCAACAGAGCTTATGACAGCGCGCACCCAACAAGAGATTGAGAATATTATCTACAAATCCTATAGTGAACTCGCCACAGCACAGCAGTCCAATCAATTACTGCAACAAAATGAACAAGCAGTGTTAGAGAATTTAAGAATCCAACAATTATCATTTAAAGAAGATATGGGCACCGCCACTCAAGTCATCGATGCACAGAATCAACTCAGCCTACTCAAAACCGAAAAAGCACTCAATGCATATAAATACGTGCTCTCTCTAGCAACTTTGCTACAAAGCCATGGTTCTATTGAACAATTCAAAGACTATGTCAATCAAACTAATACAGATTATATTCGTTAAGATGGAGCATAAAATGACAAAACAACATGACCATCACAATGGAAAAAATGATTCATCTTCAACTTCAAAAACTGATGCAAACTCAGATATTTCATCAAATGAAAATTTAGTCCATCCAGAAATGAATACACAAAACAATTCAGATCCGACTGCTTTATCTGATGCAGCTGTAGCGCAACAACCTACAGCCGATCAAATTGAAGCTGAAAAAGACACACCAATCAAAGATTCGGCACAGGAACAAAGTGCTGCGACAAACATCAACAACGATCAAAAAACATCTAAAAAGAAAACAATTCTGGTCATTGGCGCAATAATTTTAATTCTATTATTGGGATTGATTGCGTTTGGTCTATGGAAAAGTTATCAGCCTAAAACAGTAGATGTTCAAGGACGTGTTGAAGCTGAAACATTACATGTCAGCACTAAAGTTCCAAGTCGGATAGAAGGCATCTTTGTCAGCGATGGTCAAAAAATTGAAAAAGGACAACTGTTAGTTACTCTAAGTAGTCCAGAAATTGCTGCCAAAAAACAACAAGCGCTGGCAAGTTTACAATCCGCCTTAGCCTTACAATCGACGGCAGACAGAGGTTCTCAACAAGAAAACATTGATACCTTATATGCCAATTGGCAAAGTGTAAAAGCGCAAGAAAATCTTGCAAAAATGACCTATCAACGTGGTGCTAACCTCTTTGCACAAGGGGTAATTTCACGTCAACGCCGTGATGAAATGCATGCCGCTGCACAATCAGCCACTCAAATGAGTGAAGCCGCTTATCAGCAATATGCACGAGCAAAACGTGGCAGTACCGCTGAACAAAAATCTGGGGCTGATGCACAAGTCGAGATTGCAAAAGCCGCTGTTGCGGAAGCCAATGCTTTAGAGGCAGAAACCAAACTATATTCTCCTGTAAACGGCACAGTATCTAAAACTTATGGTAAACCCTCAGAACTGGTGGCTATTGGTGTCCCTGTTGTAAGTATTATTCAAGATGAAGAAAATTGGGTCAGCTTAAATGTCCGTGAAGATCAATACACCCAAGTTTATCAAGCAAAAAACTTAGATGGTTTTATACCCGCACTCAATAAAACAGTGTCATTTAACATCAAAAATATAGATGCTGAGGGTGAGTTTGCAACTATTAAAACCACACGTCAGACAGGTGGATATGATATTCGTAGTTTTAAAGTCAAGCTTACACCCGCTGAAGCCGTGCCTGAATTAAAAGTAGGCATGAGTGTGATCTTTAAATTAAAAGAGAGCCAATAAGCATGTGGACGGGCATGTTAAGAGAGCTTCAATATTTGCTCAAGCATAAATGGGATTTATGCTTAGTCACACTTGCCCCGCTCTTTGTGATTATTTTATTCAGTAGTATGTTTTATGCAGGAAAAGCTGAACATTTACCGATTGCAATTATTGATCAAGATCAAAGTGAACTCAGTCGCAATATAGAAAAGTATCTTAGTCATAATCACACGCTTTCAATCTACACTGTATCAGACAATCCCAATGAAGTTGAACATCTGCTCAATCAGACCAAGATTTGGGGATATGTGCATATTCCAGCAGGTGCTGAACAACGTATGGTTCAAGCACAAGATGCACAGATCAGTATTGCTTTTAATCAGTCCTATTTTAGTATTGGCAATGGGATCTCTTCAGCGATGCTTCTCTCTACGGTTGAAGCGATTGCTGATTTTGCAAAGAATTCATATTTTGAAAATAAAATCCCTTATGCTGAACTTTCCACCGCAAATATTAAAATTTCTCCCCTGTTCAATCCGAATCTCAGTTATGAGTTCTATTTAGAACCCTTTATGATTCCAGCAATTTTGCACTTATTGCTGTGTTGTTGTGTAGCCTTTGCTGTGGGTCAAGAATTGAAATACGGCACTTTAAATCAATGGATCCAAGACAAATCTGTATTGAATGCACTTTTAGCAAAAAATATGGTCTATGTGTTAATTTTCTGTTTTTGGACTTGGGTATGGTTGTTTTGGCTAGTGGTGATCCGAGGTTGGTTCATTGCTGGCAGTCTATGGATAATTTTACTTGGACAGTTCTTACTTTATTCAGCCTATGCACTGATCAGTAGTACAGTCGTTCTCGCAACTAGAAATTTATCTAAAACTTTTGGATTTATTGCAGTTTATGGTGGCTCTTCACTAAGTTTTGCAGGCGTAACGCTTCCCTTGAATAATGCACCAATTTTTACCAAATTTTGGGCCAACATTATTCCTTATACACCTTATGCGAAATTACAAACTGAACAATGGGTTGTTGGCAGTCCTAGTTTTATTTCGATGGTTCCTTTAGCTATCCTTGCCGCATATTGTATTTTCTATTTTGCATTATCAAGTTTACTCCTCAATAAAAATTTGAAGGGAGCAAAACATGATTAAATTCTTTAAAAAACTCGCTCGATACTATGTAGACACTTTTAAAAATATTGGGAAAAACTCGTCTATTTTGACCACCATGGTGCTTTCAGTATTTTTTTATAGCATTTTTTATCCCACAGCCTATAAAGCGCAAACGGCTGAAAGCTTGCCTATTATTATTGTAGATGAAGAACAAAGCTATCTGAGTAATACCATCATTACTGAAGTTGCCAAAAGTCCCAATGTAAAAATTACTGAAATTACTGGAAATTTTGAACAAGCAAAACGTATGGTTCAAGAGCAGAAAGCCGATGGTATTTTATTATTACCTGAGAACCTATCCAATAGTGTGGTTCGAGGTGAGGCTGGTGGTATTGGTTTATATTTAAGCAGTGCTTATTTTCTTAAAACCAAACAGATTGGTTTAGGCTTAGCCACTGCAATTGAAAATGCGGTTGCAGAACAAGCCGAAAGGTTTGGCAAAATTTCACATTTCCAAGTCGCGCTTCCGATCCATCAAATTCCGTTGTTTAACACACTTTCAGGATATGGCAGTTATATCTTTCCTGCAATTGCACCGCTGATTATCCATCAGACTATTGTTCTGGGCTTGTGCATGTTGATTGCTGGGTATCGTGAGCAACGATGGCGAGCCACAACCGCTGAATTTTTTGGAATCTATCTAGCAGCACTCACGATTGGCTGCCTCGGCTGCTATTATCTATTTGGTTTCACTTACTGGATCAATGACTACCCAAGAGGTGGCAATTTCTGGGGCATGCTGTTTTCTGTTCCGATTTTTATTAGTTGCGTGATTACAATGGCAATGCTTTTAGCCAGCTATCTAGATATTTCAGAACGTGCTGGACATCTGATCGTTTTCACCTCAATTCCATTATTTTTACTCTCAGGTGCAGCTTGGCCCCTGCAAGCAATGCCGACTTGGATGCAGTATTTTGCTCACCTCTTCCCGTCTACTCAAGGAATTAACTTATTTATTCAGTTAAATCAAATGGGTGTACCGATTCAGGTGGTTATTCCTAAGTTAATTTATCTCGTGTGCTTAACAGGAGTTTTGATGATATGGGCATATATACGCCTGACCAAAACACATAAAAAATAAGAATAATTGTGTGAAATTTAATTTATATAATGAATTAAAATTAACAATAAAATCGAATATTTTAATCAAACTGAACTATTTTTAATCATTTGAACGCATTTTTGATAAAAAAGTTAGTACTGCTGACGCAAATAGCGTCAGAATAGGCCATTTTCGAAATACTCTGAATACTCAGAATCTCCCACCCTAAGGCACCCACATGCTTTAGCGGGATTTCTTTTGTGTTTTTTTGATAGAGTTTTCCTTTTCGCCAAAATCTGAATTTTAAGGGCTCAGTATGAAGAAAATGAAAATTAGCCTCGCTTGGCAAATTGTTATTGCGCTCTTCTTAGGTATTCTTGTTGGTGCTTTTTTGCACAACGCACCTGAAATTCGCGGTGACATCATTGCAAACTTTTTACAACCATTGGGTAAGATTTTCATCAATCTGATCAAAATGATTGTAATTCCACTTGTGCTTTCCATGCTGATTTTAGGAATTGCCAATGCGGGTGACAGTAAAAGTGTCGGTAAACTTGGTTTTAAAACCATTGTTTATTTTGAGATTATTACGACAGTTGCAATTATTGTAGGCTTAGTTGCTGCCAATGTATTCCAACCTGGTGCAGGCATTGATATGTCTACACTGACAACCTCTGATATTTCGCAATATAAAGAAACGACACAGGAAGTCAGCCATGAAGCTCATGGCTTAGTGAATACAGTTCTTTCACTTATCCCACCGAATATTTTTGCTGCAATGGGTGATGGGCACATGTTGCCGATTATTTTCTTTGCAGTCATTTTCGGTATTGGTCTAGGTTCATTGTCTAAAGAAACCAAGCAACCGTTAATTGACGTGTTAAAAGCTGTTTCTGAAACAATGTTCAAAGTAACGCACATGATCATGATGTTTGCACCGTTTGGTGTATTCGGCTTGATCGCAGCGACTGTTGCAAACTTTGGTTTTAGTTCATTATTACCGTTAATTAAACTAGCCGTTTTAGTTTATGGGGCAATTCTGTTCTTTATCTTTATTGTGCTTGGTTTTGTGGCTAGATTCTGTGGTTTCAGTATCTGGACAATTATCAAAATCTTAAAAGATGAACTTATTCTGGCCTACTCCACTGCAAGCTCTGAAACCGTTTTACCACGTATGATGGAAAAAATGGAAGCTTATGGTGCACCTAAATCAATTACCAGTTTTGTTGTTCCTATCGGTTATTCATTTAACTTAGATGGTTCAACACTCTATCAAAGTATTGCTGCCATCTTTATTGCGCAACTTTACGGTATTGATTTAACCATCACTCAACAGCTTGTTTTGGTCTTGACCCTGATGATTACGTCTAAGGGTATCGCAGGCGTTCCTGGCGTGTCTTTCGTGGTTCTATTGGCAACTTTAGGCAGCGTGGGTATCCCACTAGAAGGCTTAGCATTTATTGCGGGTATTGACCGTATTTTAGATATGGCTCGTACTGTATTGAATGTGATTGGTAATGCACTTGCTGTTCTCGTGATTAGTAAATGGGAAGGTAAGTTCGATACTGAAAAACAAAAATCTTATAATTTTGATGCCACACATTAATTTTTAAGATCAAAAAAACCACCTTCGGGTGGTTTTTTTGTAGATGCTTGACTGAGATCACCTCCCTTTTAGACTGCATTCAATTCCACCAATCGCTCAAAAGATTGAATATATGATATGCAGAATAATTAACCTTCTAGCATTGATAAGGGTACTGTTTTAATGGCGTTTTACCTTTCTTTAAAATGATTTTAATCTGCGCTTTTTTATCTACATCGACAAATTCTTGTGTGATATAGCCATCTTTTGCAAGGCATAAATTCCAATCGTACACTTGCACCCCATGAATCATTAAGCTTTCAACTTTCCATTGGGCCTGTTTTTCAAAATTCACTATCCCCAATTTGTTTGTGAACTTTTCATCATATTGATCATCTATTTTTGCTGGATGTACTGCCGTTACTAACACGACTTTTACATCAGAAATTGCTACTCCCTGCTCATTTACAACAGTCACAGTCACTTGAGGCTTCTGTGTTTTATATATCGGATAACAACTACTTAAAGAAATCAGGATTGGTACTAGAAATATGCTTCTTTTCATAAACTCATCTATTTAAAAATTTTTTGATTTTTCTAAATTAATTTTGACATGTGGGAAATTATAGTCACCTTATTCTAAGTGTATTGTTCTGGCATTTTTGATTCACTTTTGGATCTTCCAATCTTTCTAAATGTATATCAAAAATACTTTTATCTGAAATACTGTAATATTGCTTTTTATAGCCTTGTTTAGATACACAGAGCGACCATGTATACTTTCTATCCAACCCCATATTCAGTGCAAAAGATCTATTGATATCAAAATACGCTTTGCCATTTTTAGTATATTGAGTCTTGTAGTTTTTGATCGTTTTACCCTCTTTAACTGTCGTCGTTAAAACGACATAAGCAAGATCCACCATTTTCCCTTCAGAATCTTTTACAGTTACTTCAATTTCAGGTATAGTTTTTTCTATATATGGATAACATGCGCTAAGTGAAAACAGTATTGGTATTAGAAATATAAATCTATTCATTCATTTACCTTGTATAGCCACAGCTCAATTTTGAGTTTCCTTGTGGTGTTTCATCTAAAGCGTTCTCAATATTCCAATCATCACCCACAACCTTACGTAAATGATAGAGCACCGTTGTCGGTGTACCCTTAAATACAAAATAGTAACCATTGGATTGAGTTTTACCCGATTTATATTTTTGTAATGCAATTTTGATCAGTTGTGATCCAAAAACATTACTATCTACTGCTAAGTCATCCTGTTCAGTATGTGCAGTTTTATAATAGCGATAACCTTGCACACCATAATATGTATTATTACCAACAATCATCGTCTGTTTAGATTTATTCAGCTTTACATTTTTCTGCCCATCACGGCTAAAATCTTGTAAAAGTACAGCTATTTTACTTTCAGGATGTTTAAAAAGTGCATAACAATTGATCGCTTTAGTATCGATAAGCGTGTCTATCTGAATATTCTGAGCATTTACCAATTGCGTAAAAATCAAACCGACTATTAGTAAACTTATTTTATTTATATTCTGAAACTGTTTCATAGGTTATTTTCCAGCAGTCGTTTGCGAAAGCAATAAGTTTTATAAGGACTCTAAAGTCACGATTAGGTCATTTATTTTTATGAAAAAAAATTATAAAAATTCATAATAGACTTCTTTCATAAGTCCTTTTTAAAACCATAAATCAACATAAAAGCACCCTCATCCTAACCTTCTCCCATAGGGAGAAGGAGCTTTCAATTCCAATATAATTCACTTCACATGATCATTTTTTGATTCATGAAATATCTTTAATACACAAAAACCACAATAAAGTGGCTTTTGTTATTAGCATCTAAAATTATCAATCAGAGAATGTACTCGCATCTTTAGCTATGCAATTAAATATGCACTGAGAATAATCAGCATTTGTACAACTAAAATAACACTAAACCATTTCCAGCCTTTTTGGCGAAGGATGACCTTATCTGCTGTTGAATAATTGACTGTTCTTATCATTTTATCACCTCATTCTTGCTACATCATGGAACATTTTTGGGGCAAAACATTGGTCTTTTAATAGACAATGTATAACATGCAAGAAATAAACCAAAGTTAAAACTGTAACTAAAATTATCTTATACCCATCAATATAATTAACTTGATATAAATCAATTCATTTTAATGTTGCATTATTTAATCCTACATAGTGCCACTATCCCGTGGCAGCATAAATCTTACCTTTGAGTGGAGGCGATAGAAATATTGATCAGTTTAAAACAAAAAAGCCCCTTACGGGGCTTTTACAATTCATTGGTCTAGATCTAATTAACCAATAAACTTACGTGCATTACGGAACATACGTAACCATGCACCATCTTCTGTCCACTCTTCAGGTTTCCAAGAATGTTGAATTGCACGGAAATTACGTTCAGGATGCGGCATCATAATCGTTGCACGACCATCTTTTGAGGTCACCCCAGAAATCGCCTCAGGAGAGCCATTCGGGTTCAATGGGTATTGTTGAGTTGCATTACCCAAGCTGTCTACATAACGTAAAATTACTTGATTACCCGCATTTAACGCAGCAAAGTTTTCAGCAGAAGTTTCTGCACGACCTTCACCATGTGCAACAGCGATTGGTAAAATAGAGCCTTCCATACCTTCTAGAAGAATCGATGGAGATTTCTCAACTTTCACATTCACAACACGTGCTTCAAATACTTCTGAAGTATTACGGCGGAAACGTGGCCAGTTGTCTGCACCTGGAATAAGTGGTGCAAGCTGAGCCAACATTTGACAACCATTACAAATACCCACAGAGAAAGTATTGTCACGGTTAAAGAATTTCTCAAATTGATCACGAAGTTTAGGATTAAACAGTACAGACTTGGCCCAACCACCACCAGCACCTAAAACATCGCCATAAGAGAAACCACCACAAGCAACCAGCCCTTCAAAGTCGTCTAAATCTACACGACCTGAAAGTAAATCACTCATGTGAACATCAACAGTATTAAAACCAACTTTATCGAATGCCGCAGCCATTTCAACATGACCATTCACGCCTTGTTCACGTAAAATCATCATGTTTGGACGGCGTTCATTGATATATGGTGCTTCAACAGGCTCATTTAAATCAAAAGTTGGTAATGCAATTATACCTTTATGGTTTTTATCACCAATTAATGCAAATTCTGAATCAGCGGTTTCTACGTTATCACGTAAACGTTGAATTTGATGAGACACTTCAGTCCAAGCTTGTTGCAATTCAGCACGATCAAGTACCAAACCGTTCACTGACAATTTATCAGAATCATTGACAGTACCAACAACGCGAATCGCTTCTTTTAAACTTGAAGTTGCAACTTCATCTGTCAAACTTGCCCAGTCTGCTTTAGAAATTTGCAATACTGCACCAATTTCTTCGGCAAATAAGCTTTCAGTAGATTGATCTTCAAGTGCTACACCTAAGCGTGAAGCAAACATCATTTCAGCAACAGTTGCCAATAAGCCACCATCACCGATGTCATGATACGCCATGATCAAACCGCGATTATTCCAATCTTGAACCAATGCAAAGAACGCTTTGAACTCATCAAAGTTATCAACATCAGGTGTAACAGAACCAATTGCCTTATACACTTGTGCAAGGATCGAACCGCCTAAACGGAACTGACCTTTAGATAAATCAATACGTACCAGAACTGAATCTTCATTTTTCAATTCAGGTGTCAATGTTTTACGAACATCCAACACAGGTGCAAATGCAGTGATGACACCAGACATTGGTGAAGTCACAGATTTATCTTCGCCTTCGTCATTCCAAGTTGTACGCATTGACAATGAGTCTTTACCCACTGGAATTGCAATACCCAATGCTGGACACATTTCCATACCGATGGCTTTTACACCTTCGAATAATGCTTGATCTTCACCTTTTTGACCTGCGGCCGCCATCCAGTTAGCAGACAGTTTAATATCACTGATCTGTTCAATATTGGCACACATGATATTGGTGATAGACTCAGCCACGGCCAAACGTGCCGAAGCAGCAGGATTTAACAATGCAACAGGAGGACGCTCACCCATTGCCATTGCTTCACCGGTATAGCCTTGTAAGCTTGTTGTGGTTACCGCAGCATCCGCAACTGGCACTTGCCAGCGGCCCACCATCTGATCACGCGATACCATACCCGTGATTGAACGGTCACCAATGGTGATTAGGAATGATTTTGAAGCCACTGTCGGGTTTTTCAATACACGGAAGATCGCATCTTTTAAATCAACTTTAGATGCATCAAACTCATCACCTTTACGTTGAATCGTTTCGTATGTACGACTCATACGTGGCGTACCACCAAGCATGACTTGCATTGGCATATCCACTGCTTTGTTTTCAAACAATGGATCGTTTACAGTTAATTGACGTGCTTCAGTCGCTTCACCCAATACCGCAAATGGGCAACGTTCACGTGCACAAATCGATTCAAATAACTCTAATGATTCTGGTTTGATGGCAAGTACATAACGTTCTTGCGCTTCATTTGACCAGATTTCCATTGGCGACATGCCAGGTTCAAGCGATGGGATTTTACGAAGATCAAGAGTTGCACCCAATTCGTGATCATTCACAAGTTCAGGCATTGCATTGGAAACACCACCCGCCCCCACATCATGTACAGATACGATCGGGTTAAAGTCTTCCATTCTCCAACATGCATCAATCACTTCCTGACAACGACGCTCCATTTCTGGGTTTTCACGTTGTACAGAAGCAAAATCTAGTTTTTCACCCAATTTACCGCTATCTACAGAAGAAGCTGCACCACCGCCCAAACCAATGAGCATCGCAGGACCACCCAGTACAATCAGTAAATCGCCTGGCTGAATTGCATCTTTTTCAACATGGTCAGGACGGATATTCCCGTAACCACCTGCAATCATAATCGGTTTATGGAAACCTTTTACTTCGCCATTAACATTTTGCTCAAAAGTACGGAAGTAACCATTTAACGCAGGGCGACCAAACTCGTTGTTAAATGCTGCACCACCTAAAGGACCATCAATCATGATCTGAAGTGGTGATGCCATACGAAATGGTTTACCGTAGTTTTCTTCCCAAGGCTGTTCAAAACCGGGAATATTAAGGTTAGAAACCGTAAAGCCCGTTAAACCCGCTTTTGGTTTACCACCACGGCCTGTTGCACCTTCATCCCGAATTTCACCACCAGAACCTGTCGCAGCACCTGCAAATGGAGCAATTGCGGTTGGATGGTTATGGGTTTCCACTTTCATAAGAATGTGGGCAGCTTGGCTCTTATATTTATAAATATGGTGACCCGTGGCTTCATCTTTTTTCGGATAGAAACGCTGTGTGTCAAAACCAACAATTACAGAAGCATTATCTTTATATGCTGACAAAACATCTGTAGGTGATTCTTTATAGGTATTTTTAATCATTTGGAACAATGATAATGGTTGTTTTTCACCATCAATTGTCCACTCTGAACCAAAGATTTTATGACGACAATGTTCTGAGTTTGCTTGAGCAAACATCATCAACTCGATGTCGTGTGGGTTACGCCCCATCTTATTAAATGCAGCGGTTAAATAGTCAATTTCTTCATCTGACAAGGCAAAGCCAAATTCAGAGTTTGCTTTAACCAGTGCATCTTTGCCTTGTCCCAAAATATCAATTGAGTTTAAAGGCTTAGGCTCAGTTTCAGAGAATAAAGCTGTTGCGTCATCAATTTTATTGAAAACGCTTTCTGTCATACGGTCATGTAAAATTTGTTTTACTTCATCAGAGATTTCAGAAATCCCCTTTAAAGTAAACAAAACACCGCGTTCTAAGCGGTGTACAGGTGTATTACAGTTGGCAAAAATATCGGTTGCCTTAGATGACCACGGTGAAATTGTACCGACACGTGGCGTGACTAAAATCTGGACTTCGTCACTTGCAGCCTGACGAACTTCAAACGATGCGCCATCGTTTAAAAGCTGTAAAGCAGATTGCTGTTGTTGCTCGTTGAGCGTTTGGTCGAAAAGGTAAACCCATTGGCTTTCTATTGATTGAACAGAACTGATCGACGCAAGGCGTGTTAATAGTTGTGTTTGCTTAAAAGAAGAGTGTGCAGGTGCACCGGCAACGATAAACATGCTGTTTTTGGCTCCACGGGCAGGTTTTGGCAACCTACCTCAATGTGACTTGAAGAGAGCGCATATTCTACTGTGAAAGCAAGATTTCAGCTAGTCATATCCCACTTAAAAAACGCTGAAATCTTGGTTTTAAATATCCGATTTACTTTGACTTTCGTCTTTAAACATGATTCGTAACAATTGAATTATTGAGCTGTATAATGAAACTCACCCGTTTTAGGATCTTCTTTCGCAATGATTCCGCTTTTTTGATAAAAGACTTTTCCACAAGAAATCTCAGGATCGATTTCACCATCAATATCATAGGATAATCGGACATTGATATGTTCCAAATATGGGTTTTGAGATACAGAGTCAATGAAAAATACATCTAAACTTTCCATGTTATAGCACACATAGATTTTTTCAGGATGCGAGTTTTTATTCAGATCAATTGTATAGGTATGATCTGCATTTTGAGTCATTCGATCGAGTTTGAGAGCAACCGCATTGACCAAATCACCACTTTTATTGATCGCATAAGCATAGTTTGCCGTGTCATTTTTATAAGCTTCATTGCAGTTTTTAATTGGTTGCCCAATTTTCACCTTGCTAGGCGTAAGATCCTCTATTGTAAATTTAGATTTTCCATTCAACATACTGCTTGGTAAGATGCTCCAATACTGTTTATTTTGCGCATTTGGATCATCTGTCCAAATACAATTATTTGTCAGATGACTATCTGGCGTTTCTTGAAAGGCAAAAGTCGCTAAAGCTTGATCTACTGGTTCAGGCTTGGCAGGAATGCTTTCTTCGATTTCAGCTTTACTCACTTCAATCTTTTTCTGTGTTTCAATTTCTTTGTTTTGATTGGATAGATTTTTATCAACTTGGTTACATCCTGACAAAAAAATTATGAATAGCAATATAAATTTATTGTTCACTGAATACCCTTCATTATTTTGCGTTACTTTGACAACATACGTTGCATAGTCGGTGAATCATAGCTATAAACCCCCAAGCTTGGATCAAATTCCACCCTATTGATTTGGTTTTTATCTTCCAATTTATAATTAGAAAAATAAAATTTATTACCTTTATATTGAATCTGTATTGGATAATATGACTGTCCTTTTACGGGTATAAAAGAAAGTTTTGAATCAAACTTGTGTGCTTTAGGTGTATAAAACATTTCTGTTGTATCCTCACTCGCATTTGAGACTAAATAGCTTCGTAGAAACTCATCCTCTTTCAAACTTAAGACATACCAATCAGAATACTTTGCTCCATTTGCTATACCATATAACCTGAAAAAACTTCCCTTTCTATCTGCGCCAATTAGCCTAATATTTGAAGCAATTTCAGGAACACTCAACTTACTTAGGGAGGTTTCAAAGCCTTCATAAGAATCGATACCTTCATAATTTATTGGTGTGCGAGTAACCAATTGATATTTGCCAGTTTCCAATTGCTTAAATAAATAAAGTTCCAATTTAGGATCTGTAATACGTATTTCTCGTCCAGCCCCATGCATTTCGAATATTTCGACTGGAAGTAAAAAACGCTTTTCCTTATTTATATTTTTGAATTGAATAGCTTTACGGGGGAAAACGACGATATTTTTCTCAATGAGTTTTTTACCATCAATACAATTACATTTTTCATAGTATTTATATTCAACAGCGGTAAATAATTTTGTATTCGAATGTGAAAATTGTGAGTCATTCATTTGTACAATATCGAAAGGATACAAGGTTTTAACTATATTCTGGAGCTCGAAATTTTCTAACTCTATCTGTTTCATCTCATCTGCATTAAATACCTGATTTTGCCCAGTTTGCTTGTGAGGATAAAACGTATAATCAATTATTGTACGTTCTTCAAATGAGCGTAGCCCTAATGCATTTTCTGTAATAGAAATTTCTTTTGAAGGATCAATAATAGGATAGTTTTCACCATGAGTATAAATTATTGGTAAGCATAAAATAAGCACAAAACTAACGAATTGATCTTTTAAACTCATCTTATATAAAGCCTATTCCTTATCATTTATAAAGCGAGACTCTAACATTTATTTTTGAAAATTCTAAACCATAGTCAAATCATAGCTAAATTGATTTGATTTCCCTGTTAGTGTTCATATAAGAATAAATCATTACCAAGACAACTTATGTCGCCCGCCCCTAGTACATTTTCAATAAATTTGGCATCATACGATTAACGAAAGAATGAATAATGATAAATGACTCAAATGCGTTGGTTAGAACTCCTTTCAACAGTTCGTTTAGGTAGTAAAAAGCAAAGTACAGAACAGGCACGAAGTCCATTTCATAAAGATTATGACCGCATTATATTTTCGCAAAGTTTTAGACAACTCAATCGTAAAACTCAAGTTCATCCACTGACCCAACATGATGGTATTCATACACGGCTCACGCACTCTTTAGAGGTGTCATGTATTGGCCGTTCTTTGGGAATGCTCGCTGCTGAAAAAATCAAAAATGAACTCCCCGTTTGGATCTCCCCAGCGGATGTAGGGGCAATTATTCAAGCTGCATGTTTAGCACATGATATCGGTAACCCACCCTTTGGACATGCTGGTGAATATGCGATTCGTGAATGGTTTGATGACGCTGCACATACAAATTTTTTACAAGATCTGAGCCCTGAACAACAAGCAGATGTACGACAGTTCGAAGGTAATGCCCAAGGTTTAAGACTGCTTACTAAAATTGACTATCATCCTCATGATGGAGGGATGCGTCTTACTTACGCAACGTTGGGAGCTTACTTAAAGTATCCTTGGCTCTCTAAGACCATCGAATCTCAAGGGAATACTCCTGCAAGCAAACGGGCTAAATTTGGCTGTTATCAAGCTGAAAAAGAAATTCTTAAACAGATTGCAGATCAACTCGGTTTAATTCAATTGGGTGAGTATCATTGGTGTCGTCATCCGCTGACGTATTTACTAGAAGCTGCTGATGACATTTGTTATGCCTTAATTGATTTAGAAGACGGTATTATTCTCAATATGCTCAGCTATGAAGAAGTTGAACCTATTTTTCTTGATTTGTTAGGAGATTATGGCGTTCCCGCTGAACTTAGTATGCCGTATATGACTTGGCAACAAAAAATTGCAGCCTTACGCGGTCGTGTCATGAAACGGCTGGTAGATGAAGTAACCACTGCTTTCGCAAAACAACATTATCAAATTTTGTCAGGACAGCTAAAAGGTTCGTTACTGCAATACTGTGCTGAGGATATTGAGATTGGGATTGATCGAGCAAAAAACCTTGCCCGTGAAAAAATATTTGAACACCCGCAAAAATCAGGTTTGGAAATTATTGCCCATCAGAGTTTACAGCATATTTTAGATGCCTTTATTCCCCTTACGACACCGAATAAAACATTAAGTTTTAAAGATGGTCGTTTACTGTCTATTTTAGAACGCTTTGGTGCACGCTTTAGTGATCATCACTATGACAATATTATGCAAGTCTTAGATATTGTGAGTAAATTTTCAGACCATCAAGCCTATAACTTAGCGCAAGAACTCCAAGGTAATAAAGTAGGATTCTTTTGATGAAACGGTTTGTAGATGATGGAATCACATTGAATAGATTTTCTCGGCAACCTATTTTAGTAGAATGTCCATTTTGTTTAAAAAATGCCACCGTCTATACGAAAAAAATTGATGATATTGATTTCGAGCAACCCTTTTTTAGTTGCCAAAATTGTTGTAAATCATTTGACCAAAAAGCCAAACAGGAAAATAACTTAGGCTATTTCTCTGGAGTTTATTTAGATATTGAAGAAACTTGTCGTTGTAAACGTGGAAAATTTCAGTTTCATCAATACTATGCAAAAAAGAGTTTTGTTCCTCAATTTATTGAATTGAATTGCAACTTTTGCCCAATTTCCAAACGGATCTATCCTAACCAATTTGATATACGCAAACAATTTAATCGCGGCTTCAATACAGATCCTTATTTTGGTTATTGCCTAACACTATGTGTAGCAACAAGAAATGGACTTGTTTTCGCCTATAATCAAGAACATATTAACTGTTTAAAAGATTATATTTCTGCAAACCTTAGACAAAGAACTTATTTAAATACCAATAAAACCTATTTTAATCGTTTACCTGCTTGGATAAAATCTGCCCGAAATCGCAAAGAAATTCTTAAAGCAATTTTGCGTTTAGAGCAAATGGCATCTACTATTCAACCATTAACAAATAAGTGAACAAACTCAATGATCGGATGTCTTATTGGTGAAGTCTTAGCTTTAGAAGCACCTACCGTACTTTTAAATGTAAATGGCGTGGGTTATGAGATCGACACGCCACTCTCAACATTTTGCCAATTACAAAAAGGTCAAAAAGTTACCTTATGGACACATTTAGCCGTCCGTGAAGATGCTCAATTGCTGTATGGCTTCTCTAACGCCCAAGAAAAAACTATCTTTCGCACCCTGCTAAAAGTGAATGGTGTCGGTCCTAAAATGGCTTTAGGTATTTTGTCTACACTGAGTGTAGAAATGTTGGTACATACTGTTGAGAATGGTGATGTTAAAACCTTAGTTAAAGTCCCTGGCGTTGGTGCGAAAACAGCCGAACGTTTAATGATTGAACTTCGTGATCGCTTTAAAGCCTTCGCTACAGGTACCACACCGAGTAATTCGACTTCAACTCAAATACAATTTACGGGTAATTCTGCTGTTGCAGAAGCTGAAGCGGCATTGCAATCTTTAGGTTATAAACCTTTGGAAGCACAAAAACTGATTAATGCCGTGAAAGCAGACTATACTGAAGCAAGCGACATTATCCGTGCTGCACTTAAATCCATGAATAAATAAGACAGATTAAGACACTCATGCAAGACCGTTTAATCAGTGGGGCTGAAAAACCCGAAGATCATTTTGATCGTGCCATTCGTCCAACCTCTTTGGATGATTATATAGGCCAACCTGTCGTACGAGAGCAAATGGAAATCTTCATTGGTGCTGCTCGTGGTCGTGGTGAAGCACTTGATCATACCTTGATCTTTGGCCCACCCGGTTTAGGTAAAACCACATTGGCCAATATTATTGCCCGTGAAATGGGGGGGAACCTTAAATCTACCTCTGGTCCAGTACTGGAACGTGCAGGTGATTTGGCTGCAATGCTGACCAATCTGGAAGAAGGTGATGTGCTATTTATCGATGAAATTCATCGCCTCTCTCCAGTGATTGAAGAAATTCTTTATCCCGCGATGGAAGATTACCAACTCGATATCATGATTGGTGAGGGCCCTGGTGCACGTTCGATAAAATTAGATTTACCACCATTTACTTTGGTTGCTGCAACAACGCGTGCAGGTCTACTCACCTCACCTTTGCGTGATCGCTTTGGAATTGTGCAACGTTTAGAGTTTTATTCAGTCGAAGATTTGACTCATATTGTTGCACGTTCAGCATCATTAATGAATGTTCCCACAACAGCAGATGGTGCAAAAGAAATTGCTCGTCGTGCACGTGGTACTCCCCGTATTGCTAACCGTTTGTTACGTCGTGTCCGTGACTATGCACAAGTTAAAGGCACGGGTGAAGTCACTCAACACATGGCGCAACGTGCATTAGATATGTTAAATGTTGATAAAGATGGTTTAGATACGTTAGACCGTCGTTATTTATCGATGTTATTAGAACGTTTTGATGGCGGCCCTGCTGGTGTTGAAGCTCTAGCTGCAGCAATGGCTGAAGATTCAGGCACGCTAGAAGATGTGATTGAACCCTATTTGATTCAGCAAGGTTATGCTATGCGTACCGCTCGTGGACGTATTGCAACCAACCAAGCCTATTTACAGTTTGGGATGACACCACCTGAACCAAAATAATCAACTCAAGGGAATATTGAATATTCCCTTGAGTCTCTTATGATTTTATATATAAAAGCCCTATACAAATAGGGCTTTTATAGTGCTAATCGAAGAAGGGTTTTATTAGAATTTAAACGTTGTGCTCAATTGAACACGGCGTCCCTCTTGAGTATTTTTATACCGATTATAATAGTCTGCGCCTACTTTCTGATAATCAACAAAGTTTTTATCAAAAATATTATATAAACCAACAGCAATATCCCACTGATTATTGACATTAAAATTTGATCCCATATGCATCAAACCATATGCTTTAAAATCACCTAATGCATCATAAACTTCTTGGTTAACTACAGGTAGACTATTATAGTAGTCTGGTGTGAAACGCGCACGTTCACTCCGGTATTCGCCTCGCGCCCATAATTGAATTTTATCATCCGCTTGCCATTTTAATGATGCATTAACAATATGTTTAGGTGTATCGTTTAAAGGCGGATTACCATTCTTTTTGTCCTTAATTTCTGCCACTGTCCATGTATAATTCAAACCAAATTTCCAAGTCGGTACAAACTCCCAATTTAAGCCGGTTTCAACACCATAGATTTCTGCTTCTCGAGCATTGATAGGACGAGTAACATTCCAAGCGCGTTTGTCAGTATCTCCAGATTGCATTAACCATGGTGTACCAAGACTAGCCATGAATTTTTCACAATCTGCTTTTACCTTAGCGTCCTTGGCATCACAGGTTCTCTCCACTGGTCCATTGACTATTTTATCTTGAATCTGACTAAAAAATGCTGTGATGTTAGCATCAAAATTAGAACCGTTATTAAAATAAGTACCCAGTTCAAAGTTATTACTTGTTTCAGGTTTTAAATTTGGACTACCAAAAAGAGGAGTCCGCCCCTGTCCACCAACATTATAAATTCCATTGGTCAGGCGCTCTAAGCGTGGCGCTTTATAGCCCTCACTATAACCACCTTTAAACGTCCAATTGTCATTTGCATTCCAAACTAAATATGCTCTAGGTGTCCAAAAACTACCAAATGTATCATGATTGTCAAAACGTAAACCCATGGTTAAAGCTAGATCAGGAGTAAGTGCCCATGTGTCTTCAGCAAAAAGCCCCAGTTGCTGAAATGAAACCTCTTTATTTACCCTTAATCCATCTTTAATACTTGCATCCCACCATTGCCCACCAAGGGTAATATTGTGCCCTTTAAAATATTGAGTCGCCAATTTAGTATCAAAAATCGTATCCTCACTTTCTAAAAGACGTGGGGTAATCACACTTGAACCTGCTTGAGCACGCGATGGAATAAGTCGACCAATGGTTTCAGTTTGAGTATTACTTATACTTGATTCCAAGGTCCCTATTTTATTGCGCCATGTATGTGCAAGCACTAGCCGATCTCGATTAAACTCTTTTGTTTTATCATAACCACCATTTGCACCAAGGGTACCAAGTTGACTCTTAGTATTATCGTACCATTGTTCAGTTTTTTCATATTCTAACGAGAGGTCATGTTGCTTTGTTGGGGTAAATGTTAAACGAGCACCAATTGTTTCTAAATCTGATTTGGTTGGATTATCACCCCTGTTTAGCTCTACTGAATTATCATTTACATCAAGATATCCCACATTAGATTGACTCCGTTGAGCCTTTCGTGCGCGAAGCTGCACTCCCAATAAATCCTGAATAATTGGGCCAGTAATAAACCCATCTGTAGCACGTTGATTACCAAAATCTGAACTGTTTGGAAGTAAAGTCCCTTCTAATGTGATGGAGCCTGTCCATTCATTTGAAACTTTCTTTGTAATAATATTGACAACACCACCAATAGCATCAGAACCGTACAATGTAGAAGCAGGTCCTCGAATCACTTCAATTCGTTCAATTGCTGAAACTGGAGGAATAAAACTATTATTTGACTCCCCAAAACCATTTGGTGCGATATCCCCAGTACTGTTCTGACGACGACCATCTATCAAAACAAGGGAATACTCAGAATCCATCCCACGGATACGTATATTTAACCCGCCAGTTTTCCCAGCGCCTGGGCTAATATCAACCCCCTCAACATCAACTAAAGCATCTGCAATTGAGTTTATACGTTTATCTTTTAGATCTTGTGCTGTGATCACAGTAATACTTGCCGGTGCATCTTTTAGTTTTTGCTCATAACCCGCTGCAGAAACAACAATTGTTGAAAGTTGTTGTGTAGCAGATTCTGTCTTGCTATTTGCAAACGCTGAAGTTGTTGTAATTCCTAAAAGTGCAATTGAAATAGGACGAAGGTTAAATTTACTCATAGATAGAATTCCAGTAGATGGACGACATAAACAGTTGAAAATAAATAAAACACCCAAATATGAATGATAAGAATTATCATTTGCAATAAAAAGAATACAAAAGATGGTAGTCATAGTAAAGAGATATTACATATTATTTTAATTAAAACTTAATAAAAACTTTTGTTGGTTTTAAAAGGCTTATTTAATTGCATTGATCTTATTAAAAATTTGCTATTCAAAACAAATAAGCATTTGTGAATATTTAATTTTATTATTTTATAAAATCTTCTTCGATACATCCTTTTTACTCAGCACTTAATAAAAATTCCTACACTCAATTGGCTGTTAGTAAGGTAGTTCAAAGATAAAAACACCAAAGCATCATATAGCTATGCTGCTTATTTAAACAATTACAAAAAAATAATTTTGGAATGAACGGGTTTCGTCGAGTGTTGAAGTTATGAAATATAGAGCGGATATTCAATTGCCATCTTTTATTTCACGCTGCAAATGCAGATTGAAATACTCTTTTGATTAATGAGTTTTTCTTATTGTACGTTTAAAACTTTAAACTTATAAAAAAGCCAATTCAATGTTAATAACTTAATAAAAGGACAGTTGATAATTTTGACTGAGCAAACCAAAAAGGAATCAAATTGAGTGAACTTGCATGGAATGTGAGTTTAGAAAAAAAATTCAACAGCGCATATACCTAAAGCTCATTCGAGAGTCTTTTATACAAATATTCAAACTTGCTGATGTTGATCGTTATCGCCCGAAAATCAATATTTTCAACATGGATGTACTGGTTTCATAATCGAATAAATAGGATATTTAAATATGGATAACACTCAGAATATATTACAAAAATTTGCAATAAAAGTCAGTGATTGGTCAGAAAAATGGTTTCCTGATTCCTATATCTTTGCCCTGTTAGGCGTCATCATTGTCACCATAGCTGCGATTGGAATAGGAGCACCTGTTCAGGAGGTCGCAATTTCATTTGGCAATGGTTTCTGGAGTTTGATTCCATTTACGATGCAAATGTGTATGTTGATTGTCGTTGGTTATGTGGTTTCAGTATCCAAACCCGTCGAAATGCTGATTCAAAAAATGGCTCAGATTCCCACATCTGGAAGAAATGCTATCGTTTTTGTAGCGACCGTCAGTTTGTTGATTTCACTGATTAACTGGGCCATGAGTACGGTTTTAACTGCCCTTTTGGTGATTGCACTATCCAAGCGTAAAGAGCTGAATATGGATTATCGTGCAGCTGCCGCAGCCGCTATTATTGGTATGGGAGCAACTTGGGCACTGGGTATTAGTTCTTCCGCTGCCCAGTTACAGGCAAACAAAGCGAGCTTACCAGAACCACTTTATAATTTAACTGGTATTATTCCTTTTACTGAAACGATCTTTTTACCACAGTCTATGATTATGACTGCCGTATTGATTATTGTGTCAATTGCCATTGCATTCTGGTCTGCACCTAAAGGCAATAGTATAAAAACCATTGATGAATTTGATATTCATTTTGAAGATGAAAAGACCGAAGTTCAAAGTAAAAAACGCCCAGGTGATTGGCTGGAAAACTCCCCTATTCTGAGCATTTTAATTGTGGTTTTAGGCCTAATCTGGATGTTTAATGAATTTACAAAAAGTAATCCGATTATTGCCATTTCCAGTTTAAACACTTACAACTTTATCTTCCTAATGCTGGGTATTGCTTTACACGGAACACCTCGAAATTTTTTAAATGCCGTTTCTAAAGCAGTCCCTGCGGTTTCTGGCGTACTGATTCAATTTCCACTCTATGGAAGTATTGCTTTTATCATGACAAGTGCAATGAACGCACAGGATTTATCTCTATCTCATTATATTGCTGAATTTTTTGTATCGATTGCATCCAAAGAAACTTTCGCAATTGTTATGGGGTTATATTCGGCTATTTTAGGCTTTTTCATTCCATCTGGGGGTGGTAAGTGGATTATTGAAGCACCTTATGTCATGCAGGCTGCACACGATTTAAAAGTACATTTAGGCTGGTCTGTTCAGATTTATAATGCAGCAGAAGCTTTACCCAATTTAATTAATCCTTTCTTTATGTTACCCATGTTGGGAATTTTAAAGTTAAAAGCCAAAGATGTTATTGGATTTACAGTTACTCAGCTTGTCTTCCATTTACCCTTGGTTTTATTCTTATTGTGGATTCTTGGTCGTACTTTAACGTATATGCCACCTACTTTTTAGAATTTAAGATGCTTTGTTGTACAAAGTTATTTAAACGGCTTATTCAACATAATCTTCTGATGAATAAGCCGGCAGCTAAAATTTATGCTACAAAAAATTAATCATCTTACAAACAAGCTTTAATTAATCATTGGAATATCGCTATTTTCCTTATTGATAGATATGCAATAAACAACACAGGAATGCATAGCAACATGAGTAATAAATTCGAATTCCAATACTTACATAAAATCTAACAATATCAAGCAATAATAAGAATTAAAAGACAAAACATTAAATACATATATTCAATAAGTTATGTAAATTTAACTTTAATAAGGAATATTTAGCAGTCTATTTTTGGTCTACTATGGGTCGACTTGTATGAGATCCTTAATAAGTAGACTTTGCAAAAAAATCGGCTTAATTGCTGATCTATGTAGAAATCTTTAATGTAAAAAAGGGGCTGACGATTGGAAAATTACTATTCTTCTAAACATGTATATTTCTCTCTTTGTAAGGTTATAAGGAATATTAATAATTGTATTCAAAAAATTAACATAATCATGCTCAAAAACAACATGACAATGATGAAATGAACTTAGGTAAATTTACTCAGAATTATTTTAGTTGGGATGAGTTATTTACTGTTATCTGATTTTAAGCACGATTCTTTCCAGTCTGTGACAAACTCATCTATGACCTTCTGCTGTTCTGGAATTGTTACATACACGGGCTTAGATAACGCATCAGCAATCATGGCCTCTAATAGCTGAGCTTGATGTTCGCTTAACCTATATTTTGAATCATCAAATACTTTTCTTAAATCAATCTCGCCTTGGCGCAATTGAATGAGCATGTCTGCTGTATTTTCAACAATTTTGCATTCATCAGCTTCATTCGCGAAAACAGAAGAACTTAACAATAAAAGTAATAGAATTTTAAATTTCATATTTTTGCTCTTAGAATTTGTATGATATTGTTAACTTATATTAATAAGTGATGTCTAAAATGGCAAATATAATAGATTTTTTAATATATGCAATTACATTATTTTTAGCTACATATGCGATTTTAGTAAATGAGACACATCAAACAACTGGTGTTGAAGCAGTCGTTGCTGTTTTTGGAATGTTAGCAATAGCAAAAATGTTTACATCGCATAAAAACAGGGACTTTTAAGTGACCGTCCTCACTCAGAGCCCCTTGCTTCACTCAATCTTTATGCATCAGCTACTTTATCATTGCGTGATATTCAGTAATTTAACTTTTGAGTATGGCAGTGAGGGATAATGCAGTACTCAGTAATGCCTCTTCATTTACCTAATCCCCCATCTAATCGTCGTTAGCTGTTCTTTCCTTATTCGGATTGTAATCTTGCGCCATTTGAGAAAGCATACCTTTTGCTAAAATTTGCGCCAAAGTCAGTATTAAATTTTTGTGCAAACCTATTAAGTGGGACAAATCAATCTGCTTTTTCTACAATATAGTTTCTAAACCGTATATACACTTATATCTTTAAGCATCATTTATGGCATATTCAATAATACGTCGGCACTTTTCTTCCAAAGTCATGTTTTTTACAGCAAACTCTTCTAACAACTCATTAATAATAAAAATTTCTAAAAAATAAGTATATTTTTTCCCATTAATATCTAGCACTGTTTGACTCTGGTCATCTGGAATAATTTGGATATTCGCTTCAATTGCCCAAGGTTCTTCCACAAACAATATTTCCTCAGAAGAATATTGATCTATTCTCTGTAAACAATGAATTAAGTCCATGCTTCACTCAATCTTTATACATCAGCTACTTTATCATTGCGCGATATTTTGTAATTTAACTTTTGAGTATGGTCGTGAGAGTAATACAGTACTCAGTGATGCCTCTTCCTTAACAGAATCCACAAGCTAATCTCCTTCAGCCCTACTCTCCTCATTCGGATTGTAATCTTGTGCCATTTGAGAAAGCATGCCTTGTGCTAAAATTCGCGCCAAAGTCAGTATTAAACTCTTGTGCAAATTTATAAGTGGGGCAAATCAATTTGCTTTCTACAATATAGCCTCTAAAGCTTATATACACGTACTGTTCAAGCAACCAGTCCGCTGTTCATGTAGATTTCCGTTTCTCTCAAAACATCTCATAGATGCTTTTGGTATAGTTGATAGGTTCACTTATAAATATCGTAAAATTCAATCAAGCAATCAGATCAGCAATATAAAAAGCTCTTGTTTTTTTAACTGACTGATTTGAAATTGAATCAACGCAAGTAAATACTGGCAAGCAATTGATAGATATGCAATAAACAACACAGGAATGCATAGCAACATGAGTAATAAATTCGAATTCCAAATTCTAATATTTATATAAAATCTAACAATATCAAGCAATAATAAGAATTAATCAACAAAGCATTAAATCCATATATTCAATAAGTTACATTAATTCTACTTTAATAAACAATATTTAGGAATATCTAGCAGTCTATTTCTAGTCTACTATGGGTCTACTTTTACAAACTCAGATTTGTAGACCATTTCAACCATGATTGGATAAAAATCCAACTATGGTGATTTCCCTAATGGTTGAAATGGTACCAAGATTGTGAAAATCACAATCCAGATCACAAACAATTTTTTAAAACAAACCCACTTTCAGTAGGTCAGTGCTTGAAGTGCTATTAGATACTCCCTTTTACTCAACTAGTATGGGAAGCAAGAAAGGAACTCCTCCACCGATTAGCGGAATTCCGCTATCGCTTAATTCTTATTAATTTCAGATTTGAAATCCCGAATTCAACCATGATGGAAATCACCACAACCAAGATTGATTATGATTTGTAAATTATGTTCACAATATAACCCAACCATTTTGCTGCGTTTTTATTCAAAATAAAAAAAATATACTTGTTTTGACCAATTGAGAGATTGGTCCATAACTAGAAATGAAGTCCAGTATTGCCCACCCTAAGTGTTTTTTGTAGTATTAATACTATAAACCTGCTTATCAACATTAAGTTTGTGGGATGTAAGTATCATAAACATTATCGAACGCAGTACAACCATCAAAAATCATACCTACACTGCTAAACAAACCAAAAATAATAAGCGAGAAATATGATTTAATTTCAATGAGATTTTTAAAAAATTATATAATTTTTATATTTCTTTTATTTTTTAATAAATATTATTTCTGATAATTAAGGCCCACATGCAGACCTTAATTTTTATTTCTCTATTTCCTATATCAGAACCGATACCCAACTCCAAGGTAAGTGATAAGCGGGTCAATGTCTACTTTAGTTGATGATCTAATTAAATAATTTCCACTGTTTCTGTCAACTACATCAATCTTTGCTTGATTATTCATTTTTGCGTAAGACACAGATGCAACACCATACCAGTTTGTATTGATGTCATAGGTTGCACCAAGAGTAACAATTGGTGAAAGTGAATCTGTTGTTTTCACTTTTACAGATGGGTCTGCACTTGATATCTTACCTTCAAGTGCAGCACCAGCTTTATTATCTAAAATATTTTGAATCATATGTCCTGCTGCGATCAAATCTGAGTTAATTTGACCGTTAAGTTTAATATTCGAAAAATGTGAATACATTACTCCCGCGCCAATATAAGGACGGAATTTGTTGATCCCTAATTTCCCAAATTGGTACTGCGCTTCAATTGCAGGCGTCCAAGCACGTACAGAGGCTGCTTTAGATTGACTGCTCAAATTTGTAATCGGAATATCTTGTTTTAAAGAAATACCATCTGTAAATATTTGTTCTAAACCACCTTGAGGAAAAGCTAAACCTGTCATTGGTGCAATAATCTCTCCCCTGCCTTTGATATCAACTTTTGGTGGTAGGCCTCCTATAAACTGCAAGGAAACATTATCATTTAAGTAATAATTAAAAGTTAAACCCAAAGTATCTACATCTTCTGCTTCAAGACCAGCTCCTTGCTGTGTCCATTGATCTATTCCATAAATATTTGTTTTTCCAGATACACTTCCTAATACATTATTGTTTTCATCTGCTAAACCGATACTTTGTGCAAGACTTTTTCCAGTATCAGGATCTACAACAAAAAAACTTTCTAACGTTGGTTTTATTTCAAAACCGTTGATTGTTGCATTAGGATCAATTGAATTTAAAAATGCAGTAGAAGATATAGATCCAACATCATAAGAAGTTGATGGATTAGCCATTGTATTAATGTTAAAAGAGTTAGCTTTACCTTGAGGCATCACATGCAACCAACCAGCAGATACAGAAAAACGTTTAAAATCTTCAGCATGACTTAAACTACAAATAATTAGAGATGTTGCGATGCAAAGTTTGTTAAGTACTTTTTTCATTTATATTTCCTTTTTCACATTAGACTCAGAGTCTTTAAAATTCCATTTTCAGTATAAAAATCAAACTAAACGTAATTAATCTAAAGTTAATTTACCAAACAATCAATAAAATTCAGATGAATGTTTAAATATAATTTTCAACCAAAAAAATCACTCATAAAAATATATAATTTTTGAATCTATACAAGCTATTGAATTTTTTTATAAATAATTTGTATATTTTTAAATCAAGACATGCACCCTATCTGCTAACTAATCATGAAGCAACATAAAAGAATGAAAGAATACAATCTAATTTAGAACAGATAGATGCTAAATTTCGTAAGAAATTGGCGATTGGACCATGCTTATTGAAAGACAGAAAATGGAGCATGAGTCGAGGGAAATTGACGCAAAATTATTTTAGTTGGGATGGGTTATTGATTGTGGGTGATTAAGCCCCCTAAAGGGCTTTCTCAAACAAATTTCGTTCTTTCGCACGACAATTCACTAAACCTTGCCTTTAACTTTATTCCAAACATTAAACTGAGCAACTGCACCCAGAACATCGCTAGCATTCAGTATTTTAAGTAATGGGTAATATTTAATTTTCTACACTCACATTAAGTTTGTAGTTCACATTTTTATTTTGGCGAGCTGTATTGCGCATTTGGTAAATTTGTATTAAATAATTACCAGATTGAGGAAGTGAAAATTGACCTGTTGTACCTGAGATAGACCCAATAACCAATGCCTCAGCTGTACCAGGTTTATCACCCGGAGCATAGATATTAATTTGAGCTAAATTTTTATTACTAGTTAGCTTGTAATTTAAAGTCTGCCCTGCTTGTGCGCGTAAACTATACTGCACCTCATCTGATCCTTTAAACGAACCAGAGATAGTTGTACCAACTGAACCTTTTGCAAATTGAATCGATTTTACAGGAGTTGCACGTGCTTCTAAAATACCCATAGACATAGCTACAGCCATTGAACACGCCATCATAATTTTTTTCATGTCAAATTAGACCTTAATTTATTAAGTTTATAATAATTATATACTCATGTTTTTATAGGTCAATTATTCAAAAACATAATTGAGTTAAAAAGTGTGAAGTGTTCTGTTCTTAACTGATTGAGAAATCGAACCATATTCCTGACCTTCTTCCAGATCATGAAACGAGAATGCAGAATGAAAGTTTAATGCAAGCTTATTAAGACATTCAAAGTAAATTTGGCAAAGCTAAGATTTCTGTAGGACCTTGCTATTTCAAAGATCGTAAGTGGTCCATGAGTCGAGATATGTTGTCTAAGAATTATTTTACAAAAAATGGGATGATTAAGGTTAAGTGAGTTTTAGTTGGGATAGGTTGTTGACTGTTGGTGATTAAATTAGTAATAATCCTATTATTTAGATGAATATTTAATGAATAACATAGATCTCTTTAAATTCCTTACAATTAACATAACTCCAATATTAACTTTTTTCTTAGGAATATTAGCAATCCCTTTTATAGAGAGACAGAAAGTTAAATTTGAAGAGAAAAAAATTAAAAAAATTTTTGTATCTGAACTGAATGATGAAATTGAATTTATTCCTCCAATAGCTAAGGATATATTTAAATTTATTGATGATACAAACAACTATCTTATTTATAAAGATAAAGCTGGATTCAAAATAATTCTCCCACCAGAAACAATTTTATATTCACTAAATAAAATTATTGATAACCACTATGCAAGCTTTACTTACGAAGAACGACATTGTTTAAAAGCGCTCGCAAGACTAATAGAGTATTTAAACGAGCTTAATAAAAAAATAAAAAATGAATTTTATGATGTTTTTAAAACAGACGGAGAAGAAAACGAAATAAAACAGTATATATAATATAATAAAGATTATTTATATGGGTTAATGAGTTATAATTATCAAATAATCTATTTATCCAATAGCATTCAAAAGCGGCATAATAATTTAGAGTTTTTCAAAAAAATAAATAATGATCAGGCTGTAAAAATACAATTAAAATCTTTGAATTTTGAAAGCCGTATTCCTGATTTGTTACGTAAATAGTTAAAAATCAATGAACTTGAATAGGTCTCAATTGAGAGACCTATTCTTCGCATCGTTCAAAGCGCTACATTCATTATGTTTTGCAACTTTATCAATAATCCATAGTGTGATTTCTTCACCTTGCCCTGATTGAAGTTTGAGGAGTTTAGGGCAAGGTGGCATCATGATATGAAAAAATATTTAAATTTTCCAATAAGCTGTATTAAGATAACTTTAGAAAAATTTAACTCATAAGTAATTCTATTTGGAACTAATGATAAGAGAAATCTGTTGAGAAACTATTATCACCACATAAAGGCTCAGTCTAGACTGTATCAAGTGATAGTCTATGGTTGTATTGCGCTCATCTCCATTAACTTCTTTATGAATGTATGGGGCTATAACGCTATACTAAAATATAAATTAAATAATCCTACAAATATTATTGAAACTTGTGCATATTTTAGAGGGGAAAGTAAATCTAAAAATGGTTCAGGTTATTACCTTAATGTTGATAACTATATTTATGATACCCAAAGAATTCGTCAAAAAGCTTTTCCTTCTGGTTTAACATGGCGTGACTTTTATGAATCTTTAGATAAACAGCCATCTAAGTGCCATAAGATAAAATATGTGCAACTTGATTCTATCTTATCGAAAAAGATTTTTATTTATGACTATCAAAAGTAATTATAAACCATTAATTTAAGAGTACTTTTTGCTATTTAATATGTAATGGGGATTATGCGAATTCGCTCTCACTCAGAGGGCCATTCTTCCCTTAATCTTTCTGCATCAGTTGCGTGTCAATCAGCTTTTTTTGCCATTGATCGATATTCAATAATGCAGTTTTCGAGTATGTCACTGTTGGCAGTGGTGTACTCAATGATGGTTTCTTTACCCTTGCCCTTACTCAAGCTTTAGTAGTTTAGGACACGGTAGCATTTTACATGAGAACTTATCAAAGTTTTTACATAAGCTCTATTATGTTATTTTTAGTGAATCTAAAAGGTGGTGGATATATTAAATAGTGGTTTGACGGTGGTTAAAATACACCAGTAGGTGGTTGGAGTGAAAATGATATTCATCATATTAAGCCTCTAATATTTGGAGGTACTAATAATTTTAATAATTTAGTGCCTTTACAAAGAAAATGCATTAAAGGGAATATTCTCAGTTTTGGAATAGTTACTAGTATGAATTATAGTTTTGAAGTCAATGTAGGTTTATTAAAAAATAGTTGGACGAAACCTAAAGCAATAAATAATATTTCCATAGATATGTTATTTAGATGTAGGTTCTTACATGGAATAAATGAATTTAATGATATACCCTTTTCTGAAGATTTTATAGAATTCTATAGAATTTCTAATGGTGCATATTTGTTTGAAGATGTTATATATGGACAGTGGGGGTTAATATTATTAGATTTATATTTCATAGAAGTAAAAACACAAGAATTTATGCATGATTATAGAGATGATTTCATCTTTGGGGATTATATTATTGGTGAGTTTTTGGGAGATAATGATTTATTGCTATTAAGGTTAGATGAAACTAAAGAGGATTATGGCTCTATAATAGTAGCAAACCGAATGGATAGCAGAGAAGAGTGGAAAAAAGTAGAAAGAAATTTTCGTAATTTTATAGTGAATTTTGCAATTAATGAGGGACAGAAATATTGGGAATGAATATTTTGAGTTTGATGAGTGCTGATGAAAACACAGCAGAATTTAAAGCTTAAAAGAAAAAGTCATTGAAGAAAACAAAGGAAATGTCTCAAAAACAGCAAGACAGCTCTGGCTTTCGCATTCTCAGTTTGAATAATAATTTCAGTCTGTTTGTATTTCTGGATCTGCCCTACTTTGTGGTTCAGTAAGGCAAGACAAACAATCTACAAAAAAGCGAGAAGTCCGATTAAGATTTCTCGCCATTTTGATAGTGCTTTAAAAATCCATATCATTTGTCGATACTCCATTTTTTATATGCATTAGCCAACTTCACATCATAGTTATTAATTGCATAATTTTTGCCGTTATAACCTTTAGCAAAAACTTTCCAATCTTTGTTTTTAAGGGCATTCACAAGGTTATTTACCTTTATATATCGACACATCGCATCAAGCTGTGCGGCTTCATCTTTATACATGGTATTAATAAATGATTGTAATGTTGGATATTCAAGGGCTTTCCAGTGATAGCCCATAACCTGCCCCAAGCCCCATGAAGCTGACTCTAAAGCAGAGGTGCGATCAAATAAAGCAGCAGCGTTTAAACGGCCATGCTGTGCCGAATATAACCCATAGCCGCCTGCTGTCTTATTGCATAGATCTGGGCGCTTAATCATCATTTGATCTGCTATTAAGGTATTACCAACATTATTTGCAATTAATCTTTGTCGCATCACATGACGTTCAAATAAAATTACAGGCGTACCATCCGAATTAAATCCTGAGCCTTTGCACTCGACTTCAATTACAGCTAGTAATGAAGCAATTTCAATACCCAAAGCAGTTGCTTGATTCTTAATTTGAAGCTCAGTAAGTTTTTTATTCATTTAAATATTGCTCCAAATGCCTCTTTAACTTCCGAGATAATTTCATTAAAAGATTTGCCTTTTAGAAGCTGTACGGACTGGTAAACAATACCAATACAAAGCATTCCAAAAATGGCAAAAATTAACATGACAAATCCCTGTGCCATGTGTGTGTAATGGGTTAAGTCGTAATACTCAATAAATGCAGATCCACCATATAAGCTAATGGCCACACTGAAAGTGAATTTCATAATGACGCCCATAGTGATTTTGATACGTCCTTGTGTGTCGATATCCCCCGATAATGTAAGAGCAAAAATTGCCCCTATTACCGCAGCCATAATTTTAAAAAGCCATGGTAAGCCTTTAATTGAAATCGGATCGTTCAATGTATTTCCCCTAATTTTTGGCAATAAAAAAGCACCCGGTTGGGTGCCTGTATTTGGTTAATTTCATACTTCTATCTGAACCACAGTGCCCTCTGGTGCAGATCTTTTGATTTCATTATTTGAGATAAAAACCTTTGTACCGATTGTGAAGCGTGTATTGCTTGTACATAGCACTAGACCACTCCCATCGATCACTAAAACTTTATATTTGGGATGATCCACATGGGTAATGGTCCCAATAAATTCAGGTGATTTAGGTAGTAAATTAAGTAAACGTTTTAAAGCATTACTCATCTCGATTCACCCGTTCAACCTTAATTGCTTGATTGGTAATTGCATGAGTGAATGAGACAGAAACAGCATCAACTATGCCCCACCAACTCCCATTAAAACCGATCAATTCACCTGGCGAACATTCACCGATTTCAGCACTATTCGGCATCGCGATACTGTGTGTTTCAACCATTCCCGCTTTTGCTAACTCAGCTTTCCCAAACACACCCATGCTATCCACTGTAAATAATGGGTTATTCACTGTTTCAAGCAAAATATCTGCTGAGGTACCAGAGCGTTTAACTTGGCCAGTATTGCCATTTCGATCATTACTCAGTGTAATACCGTTATAGTCTGGATAGAGCTCATAGTCAGTCGATAAATCAGTGACTATACTTTCGGGAATTAAGCGATCGTAATCATTCAAAATCACGTTATCCCAAAAGGTTTTTTTGTACTTCGGTTTGATCGTGAGCTTATTACCGGCTTTCTCACTGTATACAAAACCTCCTGCACTTTCTGCTAACATTTTAATGACGGCAATCGGTGTTTGATTGGAATAACTTAAACTGTTGATTGGAACAATCCAACCCAGTGCATCAACCAGTTTCCAATTCAATTCTGCTTGATTATTCACACGATCTAACTCAGCTTGAGCTAACTGTACTGAGGTTCTTTCATTCTCCTGTAAATAGGTTCTTGTGGGGGCGTATGGCGCATCGAGTAAAGCGGATTGACTGCGCCCGGATAAGGTATATGTGATATAACCGAACTTTTGAGATCTGCTGCGGTTTTCAAGTAACATGTGATGTTCATGACCATTCACCATAATTTTTAAAATCACAGGTTGAGCATTAATTGGCTCAAGTTTACTGATTTCACTATTTGGAACGGTCAAACTATATGACCAACACCACCGACTGCGATCGCTACTATAATTGCCATCTAGTACGTTGATATTTTCACCATTATCTAACCGCGTTACAGATAATTCATTCACGATGTACCACCAATTCTTATTGCTGATTTCAGGAAATTGCGGTTTCTGAGGATCAGATAAACATTTATCAGGTTCAAAATTTAAATGAGCTTTTAGGCGATCAACTTCATCAGTGGTGCAACAGAAATTGAGCCTAATACTTTTCTTATCCCAGCCCTGTGGTGTAATTTCTTCAGGCTTTGGCCAAGGCTGAATTGCATGTTTTCGATAATGAATTGATTTCGCTTTTTCCCATGGAATTGCGTCTGTTGTTATGAACTCTAAGCCTTGATCAGCAATGAATTGATAACGTTTTTCAAACACATGAGCGACTTCATGTGAGTATCGAATCATCTTGTTCTTTCGAACCAATTCAACCCAATCAAAAATTGCACGAATCTTGAGTTTTTTGGATTCTTCAAAAACTAAATTTTGAGTAATGAAAGCTAGTTTATTTTCTTGCCAAACAAAGCCTGAAACACCTCTCAAAGTCACAGCCTGTTCATATACAGCACGTACAGCCCTATGCAGATTCAAGCCTTTGTCAAAACGATTGAACGGCTGAATACTTTGAGTTATACCAGATTCAAACTGAAGCCCATTTTGATGCGAGCGAATATAAGGATCTGACCAAACTAAACCAATTGAATTACTTAAAATTCTTGCCCGACACTGAAATGGATAAAGACTTTCACCAAACACCCCACGATTAAAATTTATATCAAAACGTGCATTTGATTCGGATTTAAAACTTGTTTGGATGGTGCTTTGCAGACTACAAAAGCGATCAATGATGACCGCATCTATAGCAGCATTGAATGCAGTTTTTACATTACTATCAATTGTTGAAGCGTCACCCACCGCACCCGTTATATAGCTTTCTAAGCGTGTCGATATAACTGAAGAAAGCGCATTATAGTCGTAAGTCTGAGCTTGCATTTTGGCAATGAAAGCTGTGTTTATAACGGCTTCTAATGACGCTGTTTCTGCATTCTCTGCTCCGAAATTTAATGCTGTAGATCCTGTCGCAAGATCTTTAAATTTCAGGTCGACATGGTGAATCTTTGGAGGTGTATAGTTAGACACATGCTCACCTCTTAAACATTCGGCTTAAACACAATCGAGTTCAACATTAAAGTGCTACCCTGTATTAGTCCCGGATTATTTAAGCTAATATCTGTTCCCACTTCAAAATCAGCAACAGCTTTCCCTGCACCATTGAATAAACGTGCCCATATCGCTGTGCCATTTTTAACGACTACAGAAGCATCAGTTTGATGAAGCTCAATGCTGTCAGCATTCATTTTTTTAAAGCAAGGCTTAGGCAAAGTTAGAATAACCAAGCGAGTTGTATTATCTGCAGCAATATCTAAAGATTCGGGTTTAGAACTGCTATAAAAAACAAAGGTAGCATTTGCGCTACCTTGATCGATGTAAGTTGCTAATGCTTGCAATTGTGCAAGACTCGCTGCAATGGATGGGATAATCATCAGCTCACCTTATCCTGTACTGCAATATTGTATTCGCCTGCTGGATCTACAGCCAAAACATAACTTTTAGAATCACTTTGCCCAAAGAGTAAATATGAGCCGTCACTTTTAGAATGTGCTCGACTCAACAACTCACCCGTAATTCGATTATAAGCCCGTACTGGACAAGCAATAGGAACGTTTAATTTCGTGGTTATCCCCTTAATTAAAATGTTCGCCTTATGCGCCAATGCTTTGGGTGAAAACTCACCATTCAAGATTTTAAAAGACGGTCTTGTGCCGACTTGGCTAAACTCACTTTCTCCAAACAAAATTTTCATGCTTTAACCTCCATCATAAATGGTGAAAAATAGCATTCCCAAAACGCCCCCAGTATTTGAGCGCATCCGGCAACCGATATATGCTTTATTCGGTTCAGAGAAAATTGCATAATTCGCAGTTGAGGTCGCATCATTCACACATGCTTGTACCAAAGGTAATGCATCCATGATGAAACCATCAGGATCGGCAAAATAAATGGGTGAAAGTATATATCCTTCAGTTGGATCTGATTTAATTGAATTGGCTGCAGAACCGGAAATGACATTACCAAAACCGCTAATCAAACGGCTGTAACGTGTGTTTACTAAAGCCCCAGAATACCCTGTCATTGCAGCAACTTCTACTCTGCTGGTATCTGAGAGCGGTGTTCCAATAGACATGTAATCATTAAACGTTGCAGCATGATTCGAAGCGCAGAGAAATGGTTTAGCCAATCCCTTATGCTGAGTCACACCAAAACAATAAGGAGATTCAAAAATTTGACCTAGAGTTAAACTGTTAATTAAATAAAAACTATCTTTTGTACCAATAAGCACCCAAGGTCGATTACCATTTGGTGGTGGCTGATTTTCTGATGTATATGTGGTGTAAGCTGCATCATTAACTACTGCATAACGCCATTTGAACCAACCATTATAACCGCCTTCTCCTGTCCAATTTCTATTTTGCTTTGTCGGGTCAAATGGTGCTTGATTGCCAGTCAGATCATCAATGCCAATGCAAGAATCTAAAATCCCGACCTTGGCAAATTTTGCATAATTGGTGTTATAAACAGGATCTAAACTATTATCTACCCTTAAAAAATAAGGGTTCGCTGTTCTGTCTTTTGCACTATAGACCGCTTTTTGTGTGCCTGAAAATGGTTTGGTCCATCCTAAGGATGCCAATTTACAAGAGATAGTCCCAGTAGCAATTAAATCTGGTGAATTGACTACAAATTCAATCGTGTTTGATGTCAAACCTAAAACTTTATGTTCACCGTTAAAAATCTGTTGTTCTGCATTAGATATTTCAACAACTTGAAATTGCTGAAGGTTATGACTTGTTCCAAAAGTTGCCGTTGCTACTCCATCTTTTACCAACAGTGTTGAAACCAATTGAGAGCCCATGCCTGTGACCAGACAAGCATCGAGCACATCGATCATACAACCCCATGAGTTTGAGAGCTGAGGCGCATTTGTATTTCCAAAACTAAACCATTTAATATCTGTATTTGACATTTCTTTTACTCATAAAAAAACCGCCTTAGGCGGTTATCAATAATTAATAGGATTTATAGAATTCGGTCTATATCACCGCGTAGCATGATTTGAAATTGATCTGTAAGCTCAGTGGGTTCAGATTGTTTAACTGTGCGAATTACCCAAACTGGATGCATGGCTGCATGCGTATCAAAAAAGATTACATTGCCATTCGCCCAACCTGTTCCCCATCCCTCTTTTTTAATTTTGAAGTAAGGTACACTTGTAACCGGGTTAATAGGTGCATTCTCGCTGTTGATGTTGCCAGTTCCGATTTGACCTGAATACTGACCAATGATTCTAAAGTTTGTATTATCAGTAAAAACGAGTGCCCAGCGTTCTTGAATTGCGCCCTTATTCGTCATCACTAAAGGATATAGCGCATCGTTATAACGTGCTGAAATGGGTGCACCTGTCGGCTCATCAACCCACATATTGCTCCAAGTGCCTTGTGAGAACATATTTGAATATCGAGCATACATATCGCCTACAACCATTGCAGATCCAACAATAGTATTTTTAGCCTCATAGTTATGTGTCAAAGGTTTGGTAAAAGTAATCTGCCCACTGATTTGTACATCACGAATTAAACCCATATCCTGATAACGATATTCAATGCTTAAAGGTGGAGTTAGTGCATTTACGGCGAAATCTCCATTTAATGTGACCTCACCATAATCGTAGTCTACAACGTACATATCGAAAGGAACTTTCACGCCCTTACTGTCTTGAAGCTCACACCAAGAAATACGCTTATCGTCTAAAAGATAGGTTTTGCCCGCAATATGATCAGGCATTACCATAGATTTGGCGGCACTGACGATGCCAATATCACCAACTCGGAATATAGGTACACGACCATTCGGGGGCAAACGTGTAGCAGATAGGCCCAAAATCGAAGCATCAAGCGGAATATAGGTATAAGCCACGGCATTGTATTTCACCGAGTCCGGAACAACCCAAACAGGCACATTAATGTACTTCTTATTCAGTTCTTCATATTCTAAAAGTACGTCATACCAGTCTTTAGCTTCAATTTTTGGTCTATTCGCTTCAGTAATTTCTGTCTTGGTATAGAAATCAATATCTATAAAACCAGTTTCATAATTTACTGAACCATGCGCTTTTGCTGTATCCACTTTTCCCAGTTCATCAAACTGGATGGTCAAAGCACCAAATTCAACCGTACTTAATACCACTGTTACTGACGATGGGCGAATGGGTATGACAGGAATTCTAAAACTGATATGGTTTAATTCGATTGCATCAGTAGTCGTGGTCAATGACTGTAATGAAATAGCGTTACCGCTAGATGGCGTCCAAGAATCTAGTTCAACATCGCCTGTTCCATAGTTGATGGATCCTGAGCTAATTCCTGTATTTGAAGCGCTATTTATGTTTCTAAATATCACGCCATTTCGATCAACATAAACATCATTTCCCAATTTAAAACGCACTGAATTGGTCAAGACCTGTTCGCTAAACTGTGGGGTTAAATCCACTTTCAGCTTATCAGCAATAATTTGTTTTTCGTTAGGATTTAACTCAGGTGTATCTCGATATTTAATGTTGATATTGGTCGGATAATATGATTTTAAGAGCTTTTTTTCAGATTGAATGGATTCTGTTTGTGGAGAATAGTAGCCCATTATTTGCTCCATGACTCAAATACTTGATAGGTTTTTTGATATATCAATACTTCTAAAAATGGCTTAATCAGTACAGTACCAGTTATATAGTTGATGGTCCCGTGGGTGTTGCCTAACTTGTCATTCAAATTTCCCGTTGTATCATCAACTTTTGAATCAGTTAATACCAATTCTCCCCAATGCTGGTTAAGTTGGTCTTGTAACTCCATTTTTAACTCAATACTGCCTGCTTGAAGCGCATTGCCCGTTCCTACATTAAAACTTAACTCCTGATCTGTTGATGGCGATGTAATTAAGCTTTGATTTAGAGGGAAACCACTGTTGTAATTGATGGTAAACACCGTACCTTTTTGCGGTAATTGATTTGGAATGAATCTGCCCACGCCCGTCGCATAATTAATCTGACCTGTTGCATCACCTGTAAACTTGCCTTGTGCATTACTCGTCGCAACTTTTTCAACATCCTCAAGTTTCCACTTCACCATTACACTATTTGCCGCTACCGCCTCACCGAGTTGAAGCTCAAAGCTTGGGCTATCAATGGTTAAGTTTGAGCGTACAAAAGTTGAAATCGGTGTACACCACAACACCAGGATATTACTCCCCACGTCCGCAAGTTCACCTGTAGTCAGCAACCATGATCCTGTTTCATAATTGATTGAGCCAGATCCAATAGACGTTGCCCCAGCTTTAAGTTGTCCAGATCCATCGTCTTTAAGTTCATAAAACTTACCTTTCACCATGAAAGATACAGAAACGCTACCAGGTGCAGGAGGCGGAATTAAAACACCTGTCCAGTTTGAACCCTGATTTGCTTGAGTGACTTTAATAGATTGGCTCTGTGTATTTTGAGTTGGTGCAGAAGCAGGTTTAAAAGATACATTTAAATTCAATGATCCTGTACCTGCTGCACTGGTCCATTGAATTAAGCCTTTTTGATAATCAATTGTTCCGACTTGTGTACCTGAGGTTGTTTTGAGTAAGCCACCTATATCATTTACCTGTAGATTAAATAAAGTGAAGCTCACACTTGATGGCATGATGCTTGAGCCCAAATAGAGATTTTGAGCTTCGGCAACATAGGTTGGATAACTCGCTGTAACAACCCCATCATTACCTGGCACCAATGCTACTTTTTCACCTGCAGCATTTACATCAATGATTGAAGTTTCGCTTTGAGCACTTGGGATAATCTGAGTAAATACATCCTGGACATTGACTGTAAACTCACCCACTTGAATTTTTTCAGTGGCTTTGGTCGAAGAATAGTATTTACCAGTATCTGCTACCAATGTCTCACGGATGATCGTTGTGGATTTTTCACCGCCATACCAACTTTTTGCAGACAAGCCAACAAAGTCTGTTTCAAGCGGATCGCTAATACTATAAGTCGCAATCTTATATTCGATTTCTTTTAACTCGATGACAATCTTTGAAATACGAGTTTCAACTTTTAAGATACGAACATATTGCTCGTGACTATTTACCTTACCTTCATTTGAAACCAATACAATCGCATCACCAACATTACTTTCAGTTTCAGTGGTAAACATACAAACTTGAATCTGTTTCATGCCCTGCCAAAGCGTATCAAGTGGTGTACCTGCGATTTGCCCACCTTTAGCAAGATATGACTCAACTCTGTTTTGCGCTGATTTTCGCTCATCCGTATAACTTCCTGTGCTGAATAGCAAAGCAGATACTGCAGGATCCTTGGGTGTTTCAGAAATAAAAACTGTAGAGCCCATTAATAGATCCGTATCATTTGTCGATACAGCAGGAAAAACTTTGCGCATCGATACGTCACCCAGGGTACGGTCCAATTCTGAGACATCATTGAAGAGGTTATTACTTTGGCCATCAATAATGACCTGGCCAGAATATTTTCCGCCCCCGTTATCTGTATCGGTTAAACGTTCCGACTTATAAATTACAATGTCTTTGGTTTCAATCATCGTTTAACTCCAAGAATCGCATTGTGACGTTGTAATAATCATCTTCAGATACTGTTGGAAGGCCCTTAACTGGCTTGGCTTCAATTGCCCCTGCTTCATGATTAAACATAACTTTAAATTTTCGCTTGTCATGTGGGTAATCAAACTCAAGATAAAAATGCTCTTGAAGTGCTGACCAGTCCATAATTTTGCTGAGTTCACGGCGTTTCACCCACCCCATACTTGCCTCTGAAGGGATTAAAGTGATTAGACGCCCCGCCTTTTTCTTACCCTCTTGAACAATCAAAGCGCCATCAATAGCTCTATCTTGTTTTTGCTCAATAGGATTCCAATCAAATTCGTCAGACCATAAAAAACCGTTCTCTAAAAGAACGGTTTGATTTGTCGCTTTTCGTACTAATTTCATTTATTAGCTACCTTTATTAATGGTTTCCAGCTCACTTAGAATCGAATTAAGATTTGATTCTGTTGATGATGAACCATAGACAGTCGCCTTATTTTTTCCAGTACTGAGTTCATATTTCACGGTTTTAGAACTTTCTGTATCTAGTGTTGCTGCTGTTTTGCTGGAATATTGACTATAGCGCTCCAATTGCTCACGGACATAGTTTGCATTTGAAGTACCGCCACCACCTCCTGAAAACGCACCCACAACATCCAAGCCATTTTTAGCAAGCCATGAAGTAGATGCATTTCTATATCCACCTCCTAACTTAGATCCATCAAGAATAGTCCGCGCAATTTCAGCGGCATTTTTATCGTCATAACCCATTGCTTTTAACTCTGCTTCAACACCACTTTGATCAAATGCTAAGCGTGTTTTTTCACCACGAGGTGTAGCATGTATTCCACCTGTTTGAGCATCGAGCGCCTTTGCCCAAGCTTCAGATGAAGAGTGAGCTTCTTCACGAGCTACATCACCTAAATCCCTGAAGCTTTGCTGTGCATCATAAGTCGCATTGCTGACTTTTTGCATAGAGATTTCCATTTGAGATCCTGCATCTACAGTCACCTTGCCCACTTCATTTACGCTAGATGCCAATCCATTTGCAGCCAGTTGCCCTTCATACCAAGCGATTTTGGCTGCATTCCCTGAAGCATATATTTTGTCAGCCATATTGATTAAAGCTTGTCTGACCTGCTCAGCCGAAGCAGTACCAGATTGCTTCATAACATTAAAAGCTCTCATTTGAGAGTCTGCAATCTTAGACGTCTCTTCTTTAGATGTTACTCCAAGCAATTTGTAGGCTTTTTCAATTTCAGAAATATTTTCAGGGATTTTCCCATTTATCTGATCAAGATATTCCATGCCTATTTGGACTTGTTTTGCAGATAGCACACCTTGTTTTTCAAATGAAATTAGCTGTTGTTTAGCAGCCTCGATTTCCGCTTGGTTTTTTGCTTTTTCAGCCCACTTTTCCCAACCTTGATAAAGTGCATCAGTTGCTTGGGTGCCCTTAGCGCCCATTGTAGTTAGGCCATTTGCATAATTATCCAAATGGACTTTATTGGCAGCAAACTTTTCAGAAACTCTGTTTAGAGCAACATCCAAGTCTAGGCCTAGAGCCGCAGCTCCTTTTCTTGCCTTGGTTATAGTGTCATCTTGAACTTCGACAGCCTTTGTTCCAGCGCTCATAGCTGAAACAATTACTTTGCCAGTCTCATCGAATTCAGCTTTAAGACCTTGAAGTGCTAATTTGGCATTTAATACTTTCAAGGCTACTTGACCTGCGGCATCTCCTGATTTAATTGTGGCCTCTGCAACTGCCTGTGCCGCTTCAATTTTTGCTTGATTAAGTTTGGTGCTCTCTGCTTGATAAGCCTTTTCTTTAGCATCAAGATCAGCTAGACCTTTGGTAGCAAGATCTATAGCGGCTTGATTACCAGTTTTCCGCGCTTCAAATAATTGCTGTTCAAGCAAAACCCTTTGATCGCTAATAGCCTTGTAATCTACTACATGTTTTGCTTCTTGGGCGGCTAACTGATCTAAAGTAAGCTGATTTTTAGCTAAGGTATCTGCATTCCTTTGTTCTTGGGTTTTGCCAATCTCTTCATATGCTGCAATAGCTTTGGATTTAAATTGCATTACACCATCAGAAGCTTTTTGATAATACTCCTCTGATTTGGCCTGCATGGCCTGCATGTTTGCAATAGCTTCCTGCTTAACATCACCCCATGTAAATTTTGAAACTAAATTTGACCATGCTGAACCAACAGAATAAAGCGCACCCACGAATAGATTGATGCCAATACCTATTGCAGAAAATCCATCACTTAAAGCACCAATTACCACATTGATAGCTTGAAGTGTTTTAGTAAACCCATTTGTCTTATCATTCGCAGTATCAACACCACTGTTGAAACTAAAAATTTGCCCTAATACTGTATTTATCGCATCAAATGCCGCTTCAAATGCATTACCTGCAGTTGATGCTAATTCTTTCAATGCATCATAAGCGCTAATCAATGCAATTTTTAAGGCTTCAATTGTTGCAGGATCAATTTTCTTAAGCTGATCTCCTAACCAAACAAAACCTTCACTAATATCATTAAGAATGATATCTAATTCTTGAATGTTGTCAGCAAGCAACTTGAGCCATTGCGCAACAGAAGCAGATGCACCATTTGCCTGATCCATCTTGCCAATTAATATCTCCCAACTGGTTGATATGCGCTGTAATGCATTACCTATTGTTAATGGAAATTTATCGTAAGTTGCCTGAACTGATGCTGATTGGCTTTGAAGGGCTTTTGCTACACGCTCTGAAGAAAGCTCACCTGCTTCCGCCATTTTACGCAGTTCACCAGTGGTTACACCTAAACCTCTTGCCAAAGCCTCAGCTAAACCGTAACCACCCTCCATAATGCTGTTAAATTCTTCACCGCGAAGTACACCACCTTGCATGGCTTGAATAAATTGAGTAACCGCACCATCAGCTGCTTCCGCTGAACCGCCACCAATTTTAATTGCTTGAGTTACTGTTTTTGTTAGGTCTAGCGCTTGTTGTTGCGTCATCCCCATATCTTTACCAACCGCATTGAGGCGAGTAAATAAATCGGCAGTTGTGGTGAGATTAGAGTTTGTAGCAAGTGCAACTTGGTGAACACCTGCCATTGCTTGATTAAAGTCTCCACCATCTTTGGTAGCTATATTAATTCGTGCTGAAAGGTTTGTGTATGAGTCTGCTGCTTGTGCCAATCCTTGAACACTCAAACCAACACCAACAGCCGCCATCGCAGCAACTAAAGCATTTACTGCAAATTTAGCGCCATTCACACCTTGTTGTAAGCCAGCTGTATTGGCTAACAGGTTTAAGCGAAAATCCATAGATCCTGAAGCCATACATTCCTCAACTTTTCTACAAGCAATAAAAAACTGCCAGCAGGCAGTTATGGTTTTGGGAGTATTAAAAAACCTCCAAATGGAGGCATAATTTAGATTATTTGTATTTCAGTATTATCGATTAGAAATAAAGCTCAATAAATTTAAACTCTACTTGTAACAATAATCCATTAATACCAGAGCTTTATCCATATACTTATTACTTAATTCACTACTGGTGTTCATTTTAAAATTATTATCCTGTGCAAATGCTAGAAACCCATCAATTGCATAATCATATGAAGTATTTAAGCTTAATTTCATTGCATTATCACAAAAATTTGCAGGCTTTCTCTTTTCTAATTCTCTCTTAAGCCTCTGAAGTTCGGTTATAGGTTGGCTTAATGCGATCCTAGGAGTTGATGAAGCAATTTTAATTGAATCAGACCATTTGCCAGAAAGTTGGGAATAGAAATTTTTACCATCATTTGGAATTTTTCCAGATTCAATAATACCTCTAGCTTCTGCAGGATCTATTTGTATCTTAGATTGCAATTCTTTAATTTTAGAACGAACTTCTTCTTCATGCTTTTCATTTTCAATTTTTTGTATTTGTGCCTTTTCTGCCTGTATTAATCTTGCCATATCTTCTTTATTGCTTTTATTGATGAAATATCCAACCAATAAAACAATAATAAGCAGAGCTCCAAAAGCATATTTCAAAATCATTGCTCCAAAACAATTTTATAGACCACATCTCTTACTATCGTTATAGTATATTTATCATTATCAACTACATAGCTCAAATTAAAGGCTGAACGTGGAATTCGATGATAAATTCTTAAAGTGAAACGTTTCTCTGATTCGGGATTTCCTAATACACTTTTTACATCATCAATCGAACTACCAATTTCTATTGAACCAGTAGATGTTTTGATGGATTTAACCTCTGTTCCTGCAAAAACAAAACTTGAAGCAAAAAGCATAAAAGCTAATAATATTTTTTTCATAAATATCCCCTTATTATGTGAACAGGATATCTTTTGAATGTTTATTGTGCAATGTGAAATTTATGAACCTTTCATCTCGTTTGAAAATTTCTTATAGCCATTATTGTCTGCATGATATGAAACACGCATTGTACTTCCAAGGCTTAATAATGAATTTCGTTCATTACGTTGCGCAGCTTTTAAGTATTCAAGGAAGGCACCAAAACTGTAATTTAAAATATCTGTGTGACGATGGCCCTTACTAATCAAAAACTGGAAAGAATCAAACCATGTGTTTTCTGTTTTTTCAGTAGATTTTTTCCCATCTTGCTGATCAAAGTAGGCTTTATTAATCGTTAATACATCTGAAAAAATTGACAGAAATGTATCTGCATCGGTATTCATGATATTTGAATAAAAATTGGCATCATGAATTGTTGTAAGTGAGCAAACCATAATGGCTGCTACAATGTGTTGTTTTACAATTGATTCAAGATTTTCATTTGAATAATCTTGTTTTAAGTCTTTTCGAATCATTTCGGCAAACTGCGACCATTGATCCAAGTCTCTTACAGTGATTTGCTTGATTTCAATATCTTCATTAAATACAGATCGATTAGACGCTAAAAAGAATTCATTCATTTTAAATACTCGAAAACAGGCACAAAAAAAGACGCTTATGCGCCCCTGTGCCTGTTGTCTTAATTACGCTACTGGAATTGTCACAACATGGCCATATAAACCAAGTGTAGGATCTAAGCCTTTTTCAGTGTCTGAAAGTGATTGACCTGAGATTTCGTATTGACCTAACTCTTCATGGATCAATGGGAAAGTGGTTTCAGGTGATTTTTTAGTACGCCACAAACGTACAGCAATATTTTCACCTGTTGCAGTATTAACTCCTTTAAAGAACAACTCGTATTCTTTATTGAATTCACTCGCGATCGTTGTGTGACTTACTTTACCAGTAGTGAAGCTGGCTGTTACTGGGTCCGCAATTAACTCATTAAATGTAATCGTACCAAACACTGCATCAAGCGTATATTTATCAGCTGCGATCGTCGTAGATCCCGTTTTAAAAGATACTTGAGTTAAGTTGTAGCCATCAAGTTTAATTTCTTGGCCTACTTTAATTGTTCCAAGTCCTTGGTCTGTAACTGTAACACTGGCAACCTCTGATTTCATACCTGACAAGATGTATTGCAGATTGGCTTCATCCACTTCTTCAAGCTGCCCTTTGAAATTAACACCTGTTGTTTTGGTTAATACAAAATCTGTGGTCCGTTGTCCTGATGTGCTTTCTTGGTGTTCAACTTGGTCTGTTGTGATTTCAAGTTCGAATTCAGGAACGTTACCAAGATGACGCATACCCCCAGCAACACCATTCGTAATCTCAGATAGATAAAATTTACCCTGAAGCGAAATATATTTTTTAGCCATCTGTTTTGACCTCTTTGGCTGGTTTTGTTTGTGCAGATGGTTTCACTTCTTCAATGATCTTATCTGCTTCTAATCGTTTAATTTGTTCATCTGAAAGACCACCAATAGTGTCACCTTTTACAAAGCGGCCTACAGGCTGTAAAGCTTTATATGTTTTCATAGTCACCATGATTTAATCATCTGTGCTTCAAATAAGAATGGGAAAAATGCCCGTCCTGCAGTTGTCTTACCTATAGGCACTCCAGCATCCACACGCAGAAATCGTTTGTATCCGACAATCTGCGGTTGGTAACCTTGCATTGCCGTAAGAATTTTTCTGATATATGGGTCAGCTAATTGGCGAATCGACATAGTTTCACTAAGTTGAGCTGATGCATCAGAAACACCAAGCGCGATCAACCACTGTTGATAAATTGCATTGGCTTTGCCATCTCCTGATGTATCAGAGATGCGGTCACCAACATAGATAATGCCTATACCCACATCACCAATAAGACATTCAAAAAGATCATCCACATTGAACGGCGTAACAACTTCATCAATATCAGGTAGTTCAGTTTTAATACGCTTCAAAATATCCTCTTCAAGCGCAAAATAGTTATCAATGTTTTGCATCAGTTAAAACCTTGTATAAATATTCTTCAATTTCAAAGAGTATTTCTTGTGAATCATCAACAGAAATTCCCATAAATGGACGAGGTGGGATATACACGGCCTTAACCTTTACCCAACCACCTGTTGGTGTTTTAAAAGTTAAATACTTACCTGATTTTGGTTTAATCGTGCCCCCAAAATGCAAAATAGGTGCATATTTAACATTTGTTCCAACACTAATCGTATTACCCTGAACCTTTGCGATAATTGAATTATGCAATCGACCAGTATCACGTAGAGTTTGCCCACCTTGGACTTTAGCTCGCCATGACTTTTTCCAAGGCTTATTATCAGTGCCAATTCCTGTGCGAATTCTTTGTTGCACATTAAATTCGAGAATATCTGAGATATCCTGCCAAAGTCCCGATGGATCCTCTACACGATCAACAACTCGTCGCATAAACTCCTGCAACTTATTTTGACCATGCATCTGTATAGAGTCAGTCATATCAAATACTCGGCATGTTATCTAAAATACTGTCTGAGAAAACTCCCCCTTTATACGTTGTACCAATTGGCATAGTTTTCGGTGATGTATTTGCAATAGCCGTCTCTTCTTCACCAGATTCATTGATGATTTTGATTGTCAGAATTCCTCTACCTACTGATACTCGCTCTAGAAACGAAATTGCATCTTCATATCGTTGACGCACTTCTTCACTTGCCTTCGTCTTCCAAAGCAAGTATCGGGCAATATCACATATATAAATTTTGAGATTTTCAGGAACTTCAGGTAATGGGATTGGGTACTTCAAACCGATATATCCGTCGGCAATATTTGAAGCATCTTGAATTGCTGATTTAACAGACTCATTAGTTGTTAAAGCTTTTTCTAATCGATTGATCTCTAACTCACCAAAGCGCAAGACCAGATCTTCACGACTTGCATACTCAGACATATATCACCTATTTAGCTGATTCCTTTGGCTTCGCAGCAGGTTTGTTATCTGCAGATTGAGATTTTTCAAACTCGGCTACTTTAGCTTTTAACTCAGCTACTTCAGCTTCTGCTTTATTTTTAGCTTCTGTAAGCGAAAGTTCATTTGCTTTCAACTCTGCATTTTCTGCAGCAAGCGCAGCCATTTGGGATGCAAAGTTACTCTCTTTAGGCTGTTCAATGGCTTGCTCTTCTTCAATAGCCCCAGATGCTAAAAGGGCCTGAAGTTGTTTAGCTTCAAGCCCTTTGATTTCATCACCTGGTCGAAAGTGACCAATGGATTGTTTTGCAATGTATTTAGGCATTTGAGCCTCCTTGAGAAATAAAGCCAGTACCGCCACACACGCCATTTTTGTTAGATGGCACTGCAAGTGGCGCTGATTCAGTCATCAAGAAAATTCCGCTTGGATCTTCGTTATACCACTGACGATCAAAATATTTAGCCACTGCCCCATTTGCTAACATGTTTTTAATTTTACATTGTGCAATTGAGCCTTGGGTATCTGAGATAGCACCAAAATAATCATCAGGGATGAAGCGTTTTAAACCATTTTTTAAACGGTAAGTTGCATCATAAACCCACAATTCTTTTTCATCCAAATAGCCTTTAAATGAGGCACCTTCTTGAACATTCAAACTTGGCTTATAAGGTACGGCAATACCAGCATAAGGTTTCACAAAACGTTCTTTGAATTCTTCATTATTTGATAAAGCCGCCCAAACCTTTCCTGACATAAGGTAGAGTTTAGAAGCACCACCATTTGCATCAAGCAGAAGCTTTTCAATAGCTTCGATATCGGTTACAGGTTTAGCACCAGCCTGATTCCATGGAATTAATGGTGTAAAGTTCAGGGACGCATCACGTTCATAATCAACCATGTTATATTCATAGTCATCAGATTGAAGTAAATACTTTCCTTTGAGCAATAACTCCGTTGCCATCAATAAAACAGAGTTATCAATCGCATCATGATTTCGCTTCATAACTGCAATTTGAGCAATGACCATTTTTTCCTGATCAGATAATTGCTGACTTCCTGTAGAGATGATCCCTGCAGTACGTAAACGCTCCATTAAGGCTTCATCAAATGAGGTTGCAGGCGTCACCATGTTTTTTGGTTTGTAATACGCTGGTTGAACAAATTCGACCTTTGCTGCACGTTTAGTATCAAAAGGCTTACCAGGTTGATGTGGGGATACTAAGGGTGCAAGATCATGCACTGTATTGATTTCTGCAAGTGGGACCTCATCACGGTCAAATGATGGACGATTTGGGAACAGCTTATCTAACAGCCAAGTATCCATTGGCTTATAGTTTGTGTGAATAATTGCAAGCTCACCAACATCAAGTAATTCAAGTGGTGCGCCATTGACAGTAAAAGACTGAGGCATTGTTTAAAATCCTTATACTTTTGAAAATTCGATTTTGTTTAGAGTTGCTTTTGCACGTGCCGCATCATATTTAGATGACTCTAAATATTCCCCAGCAATTCGCACAGCTTCGATACTGAATACACCACCAAAATAAATTGGAATTTCAATTCCATCAGCTGCCATTTGGGTTGCTTGTTGAGTAGTTACATCTTGGCCACATACAACATTCCAAGTTTTTTCATCTGTTGCATGAGTGACCACATTGGAATCAGATAAAATCAACAGATCCCCAGCTTTGTAAGCCGTTGCAGTAGTCACCTTGGCATTTGCACGACGAAGTTTTTCAACATCTAGATTGAATGGGCGTGATTCTCGGCTCACGTTTCCTAAGTAGGTTTTATTGCTCATTTATTAAGCCCCTTTGTTCTGGCCAGCGAAGGCTTGAGCACCAGAAGTAAACTTGTGAGGTTGATCTTGATTAGGTGTACCACCTTGACCACCAGTCGCTTGGTGATTGAATAAGTGTTGCAGTGCTGGATTTATTGCAGGAATAGGTTGCTGTTGTTGTCCTGCTGCTGGTTGTTTTGATGAGAACTGACGAAGTTGTTTAGCCATAAAACTAAAAGCAACATCATCCATATCTGTATAGGCCTTAGTGTCATCAGCACTGAATTGAGTGTTTAATTCAATTTGAAGTGCTGCAATGTCTTCAGTACGTTTTTCAGCTTTAAACTTTTTAAGTTCAGTTTGTGCTTGATCACGTTCTTGCTCTGCTTTAAGACGAGCAGCTTTCTCTTGTTCGAGTTCGCTCATGTTGGTGTCCTCTTGTGGAGTTGAGTTTGTTTTACCTGAAAAGGCTTGAATTGATGTCTGAGTGTCGGCTCCTACACCACAGATTGTGATTTCGTGGACTCGTACATTTCTAAAAACATGCAGTGGCCCTGTGAATTCCTGACCATTTACTGTGATCGTCTTACCTGCAGATATTTCCTCAATACTGTCAGGATCTGCCCACCAAGACATTTGAAACGGATATTCTTCATCTGCGTCAGTAACAATTTCTTGAGCACGTGGATTAGATAGGAAGTGACCCTTAGCTTTGAATTTATTGGTTGTTTCAAATTCAGTTGCCACCCCTACACGAAGTCCACCAAAATGTTCTTCAACTAGACCAATCTTTGGCTTTAATTGAATATTTTGAAGATCAATAACTACTCCACTTCGGCCCCAGTAATAGTGGTTATCAATTCGTCCACCGCTATATACTTCTGCATCAAATGTACGGCGCTTCTTCGTATCATCTTCATTAATCGAAATTGGTACGTTTACGGCTGTAAATTGATGCTTCAGATGTTCTTTCAATTCATCTGGCATTTTTCATGCTCCAATAAAAAAACCACCCATTTGGGTGGTTTTGGAATTACATATTTAGTTACTTGTATTGAGTCGCTGTATTTAGAAAAAGTCCAGCAAGGGACTCATCCCAATTTAATTCGTCAGTTAAAAAGGATACGCTCAATATCTCCTTATTCTCGAACATTAACCAGAAATTTAAAAAAGCAGAAAAACTTAATCGCCAGCCATTTTTGCTTATCTTTTCCTTATGATTTCTTGCTAATGATTTCATAAAATCAATAAATATTTTTGTATCCTTGCTGTTGAACCACTCCTGAGTATTATCAATCTTAAAATGTTCGATAAGCTTGGGATACTTCGCGAATCCATATTCAGGATCTGGATCACCCAAAAAACCAACATCTAACACTTTATAATATAAATTAACTAGATCTTCTGATTGGGTTAATGTTTTAAACACCTTACTTTGACTAGGGCTTAGCATATTGTGCCTCCTTAAAACTAAATCTCGTAAAGTTAATCCAATTTTCGCGCCCATGTAAATTAATATTTTTAAGCCAAACTAAATAACATATTATTTCTTACAAACAACCTCGTAGCATCCTCATTTGTACGCTGTAAAATTACCGACTCACTATTTACCTCAATAACTTTAAGATTCAAATCTGGTGCCAATAGAGCCCCATCCAGACCTTGTATTTTTGATAGATCAATTGCATGGCCTTTCATATCTAAAATTGTGATTGTTTTGCCCGCATTCTCAGCTGTTTTAAACAGAGTAGGTGTTTGAATACCGATTACATTACCTTTTTGCAAGTTGAATGAATCAAAACCTTTGATATTGTTTCCAGTAAGTTTGTTTTTGAGATTCTTTGCAAATCCAAGCATCGATTGAAATGAATCATTCATCCAATCCCAAATAGACTTTGATTTTCTATCAATACCTTTCTTGGTTACAGCATCTTTCAAAAGTTCGGTCAGATTCTCATCTTCAGTTACAAGCTCTACAACAAAGCGCGGTGCTGACGGTGCTATATCTTTGCCACTATCAATCACTGTATCTAAAAAATCATCTAAGATTTTTCGGTTTGATTGCTCAAGTGGTTTAAAAGCATCAACGATTGCCCTTTCAACATCTTGCTCAAGCAAAGCAGTATTCTTAATATCAAGAATTTCTGATGAGTATGAAAGATCCAAAAGTTTGTCTGCTATTTTTTGATCAAGTACTTCATTTAAATTCGAGCCCCAAGTCGCAGGGTTAAAACTCCAACCTAAATTACGTGCAACCTCTGGTAGATCCTCATCTGAAGTAATGCCGTATTTCTCAGCTTGCTTCTTAGTTAAAGCAATCACATGGCAACGACACATAAAATCCCACGGCGGGTAATACAACGTCCAAAATGGATCATCAATATGCCTAATGATGTTGTTTAACTTAAGGTGAGTTGGTCTTACCCGGCTATCATTAATCGCAACATACATTAAATATGGTCGTGATTCCTTGTTAGCCTGTTGCTGTGTCCATCTACCATGTGCATAAGCCATCTGCATGTTAGTACGGTAGATATTTGCTAGGTGATGATCTGAGAGTTCAATGCCCTCATCAGCTATATGTTTCTTAAACTCATCAAAAGTTGAACCATCTTCAGTTGATTTATTTACCAGCTCCAAAACAGTCTTAATTCGATCGATAGAGGCCAATCGACTTACTGTAGCGGAGTAATGCCTTGTTTTAAGATCAAGCAAGTAAAACTCTTCAGGTAAAACGACATTGCGACTGCGCGCATATTTCAAGGCTTCTACATAATCAGTCATGTCTATTTTCCTTGCCTGGCATGTACATATCCCATCACATCAGACATAAACAACGCTCTCGACATTGTGAGTTCAAAATCATCCACTGATGAACCTTTAGTTGCTGAATACAACTTAGATATCAATTCGCTTGTGTCCGTTGATTCAGATACGATTACTTCAAGTTCTGATTCAGATAACAGAACCTTAGGCTGATTTTTAGCAATCTCTTCAAGTTCAATCTGTTCAGGCTTTAAGTTTTGACTATGAGCTTTAAAATTGAATGAAGTTTTAGAGAGTGCATGAAATTGTGGAGTAGGTAATGTGTTAGCTTCACTCGCAACAGCCACATCGCCATCTTGCAATCCATATTCACGTTGGAAGTACTGCGGAGTAAGATTAGCCCCTGCATTCTTTAAATGAGCATCTCGTTCAGCTTGATCTTTATTTAGTGGTTTAGGTTTTTCGCCTAAAATAACTTCATAATCCCCCCAGTTATTTAATGTACAAAGAGCATTTACAATTGCCTGCAAAGTAGGAGTAATTAATCGCATATCAGATTTTAATTTATCAAGACGAACGTTTTCATGAACCAAACCTAGTGCTCTGCTCCCAGTCCCATCTGTACCACTCGTAAGTGTTTGCCCTAATACAACCTTTTGGATCTGACGGATTAACTGATTATTAAATGATTCAAACGATGATCCTGCTGTACCACTACCAGGTGTGGAAAGCATTTGAACATCATCTTTCCCATCAATTGACAGTACACTTTGAGCATGTGCATTTAACAAAGCATTATTCATATCAGTGGTCGTTGTATCTTTACTATTCACTTTCCCAAGTAAAATGGGTGTTCCAAAACGCTCTAAAAACTTCGCCCAAAATTTAAAGCCATTCTGTTTAAAGAAAAACAACCAATACAGAGTAGCTAATAAGGATTTACCATAAGGATTCTCATAAGAAGCCTTACGTCTTGTTAAAAAGAATTTAAAAGTTTGATCAACTTCTTTTTCAGCATATGTTCCATCCTGACGGTAGATTAAACGTCCATCATTTTTAGGTTCAAACCATTGCATTGGCTTTTCACCGATCCACTGAATACCTATGTAACCTTCAGGCTTTAACTCATATACAGCCTCTTGTACTGAATAACCAAAGAATAATGCATTTAAACCACAAGATACGATTTCGTAATACCACTCTTTCACTGTGAGATTAAGAAGCTCAGATTCAGGAGTATCATTTGGTTCAACACGAAAAGGGGCTGCAAGCAAAGCATCTAAACGAGTTTCAATTGTTTGAGCGATCTCATCATCATCGAGCATAATTTTAAGCTTATGACGTTGAATACCTGCTTTTCTTAACACTTCATCTGTATCGGGTTGTCTTCCAAAGTTTACTAAAAACTTAGTTACCGCTTCCTGAGAATACAAATTCCCATAAGACAAAGCCTTTTTTGACGCTTTGTCCTTTTTTGACTTTGTCATATTTGCTACCTATTTATTAAAAAATTCGACTTCCAGCACCTGCAGGTTTTTTACCTTTTCGTCCCTGAACTCCACTAAAGCAGATCATTACACTATCTGCTCGGTTAGGTGATGAAGCACCATCAGGTTGCTTATTTACTAGAATTTTTCCAGCACCATTTTTGGTGTATGTGGGTTGTGATAACTCAGTAACTAATGCCTCTAACTCCGCCTTTGGTAAATCCTCACTAGATAAAGAAATTATCGAATCAGGATCATATTTCATTCCATTGAGCGCTCTATACGTATTTTGGAATCGCAATCGTAATGACCACCAAGCTTGTGCTTTTAAATTTGCAAAGAAATCTACATTCTTTCGAGCCTCAACCATCTCTTCATCTGGCTCAAACACAGCACCTGAACCTCTAAACGGATCCGCTTGTATTAATTTGATTCCTTTCGCTTCGTTTTGCTCATTAATAACTCTCGCATCACCACGCACACCTGCACCAAGCCCATCAGCATCATAAAGAAACTGGTTTAAATTTCGCTCAATGCTAATATCTATTGTCTTTTGTGTAGTTCCAAAAATATCATCCCCAACACCAGACCATGTATCTAGATATTGCAGCACTACACCATGTCTATCCGCAAACGAGTTCTTATCTTTACCCTCATCAGCTACATCAAGGCCGCCTATACGATCGCCTGAAGGTCTAATATCAAGATTAATATGAGCATCAATAGATGCTTGTACCCATGCACTTGGTATCAAAACACCTTCAACAGAAGCGGCATAGTTAATATCTACCTCTTGAGCAAGGACAACATCATCAAGTGTGGCTAATTGCTTTTCATACCATGGAAAAATCAACTTACCACGCAATTCAACTTGCCAATTTTTATCTGGATTCGCGCGCCATGGCATAGTAAATATTGGATATCGTCCGCTAAATCGATCTCGATAAAAACGATCACCAATACCGTTGGGTGTTGATCCTTTGATATGAACGTTTGTATTTTGTGATATTGCTGCATCTACCGCTTCTTGACGCTCGACAAATGCCCATTCATCAAGAAAGTACATTGTAGTTCGTCCACCACGGCCAATGTTGTCACCCGCCTCACCCGTAATTGTTGCACCATTATCAGGATTGATGATACGCATGTAATTATCATGCACTTTTTCAATAAAGCCCTTTGGCTTCATCCACTCAGGCATTTTACTGAACATATCTCGGATTTTATGAAACAGCGTTTTAGGGTCACCCTTTTTATCAACCAACTCTTCCTTACGGCTTCCTACACCGCCAGCAAAACCCTCAACAAATAGCCAACGATGCAAGAAAAATCCTAATACAACATAAGACATTCCCTCATCACGTGATTTTTCAATCAAGCCATGTGTTTGAGTGTTTTCACGTTCAAGCAACCAATCAACAAGCTCAACCTGTTTTGGACGTAACACAAAAGGAAGATTTGCGGGTAATCCGTATGACATACCACGGGGATCATAAGTCCAGATCCAATTGTTAAACCAATGCACTGGATCAGTTCGGCATTTATAAAGTTCAGCCTGTTTGCTTAATTCGTTTTGCTCTGTCACCGCTTTATAATAATAACGGCGGCTCATTTCCCCTATCACATCAGGCAAACGTGTATTGATTGTCCATGTCTTGATTAAGGGTGCAATTTCATCCAGTGCATAAGTCATAACTTACCTGTAATTGCTAAACGTGAAAGTTCTTGCGGGGTCATTTCTGCAAGTTCTTCAGGGCTTAATAAGATTGGTTGAGTTTTCTGTTCAATCTCAGTTTTAATTGCTCCACCATTTGCCCCTGTAACCTCTTGTCGAGTTACACGGCCATCAGTTTCTTGAAATGCTTGCTTAAGCAGATTTTGTTTTAATCGCTTGTTTTTACCTGACTCGTTGTACATTTTTTGAAGTTCGTTAAGGCGAAATGCTTTGTTTGCAATTGCAATATCTTCAATATTTTCTCGGAAGTCCTTGCGTGTACGCTCAAACAACTCTTTTAATTTTTTGCTTAGATTACGCCCAGCCACTTTTGTCGGGTCGTAAACTGCAACCTGTTGCCTGGTTATCTCAATATTAAAATCTTGCTTTACAGCTTCGACTACTTGTAAAGGGGTTTCAAAGCAAGCAAGAGACTGAACTATAAAGATTTTCACAGGCTCTTTTAGTGCTGCCATAAACTCACCTTCGTATAGCTACGTATAGCAAAATAGATAAAAAAAATCCCCTATTAAGGGGATGCTTGATAAATAATAGACCTCTTACAAAAGTCAAAAAATGATCAGGTGTCAATGTTGATTTTATTAAGTTTCATCAATTCTAAAGCTATCATTTATCCAATATTTCATTACGGCAGGAAACAATTTCTGAAAGTTTTCAACAGTTAGACTTTTCGAAAAATGTTTCCTATCCTCCTCAGTTGTGCACCCAAATTCCCGCATCACCGACAAAGTAAGTATGAGTGTCCTCAACTTCAATATTATAAACCGTCATGGTGAGATGGCCTTCACCTTCACTCCATTCTACTGTATCTGGGTCGCGCCAATGACCCTGTCTAAATCCATAAAATTCAGCACCTTCTCGATGCTCTTCAGGAGTCTGATCAATTAAACGTTGTTTCCATTCATGATCATTTATCCAGAGTTTATCCATTATTGGTCTATAGGCTGGGTCACTGTAGTCTCTCTCACCTGTGATTAAATCAATAAAGCGTCCTCCTGATTGCCCAGTCTCATCACTATAGTCAACAATATAACCAAAACCGGCTTTATACGTTTTTAGTAATGGAGTTATGCCTTTATATTTACCATCATAACCGCCTCCACCATAGCTAATAAATTTGTTACCATCTTTAATCACCATAGGATCTTGAGGAGTTAAATTTTCTGCTGGTAACCAGCCTTGATTAATTGTCCAAAATGGGTGACAAGCTGTAACAAATAATGAAGATGGTTTTGCTTGTTGATCTAGAGTTCTTCTTAATTTAAAACGCTCTTTAATCGGTAGCTTTGGATCAACGTAGTGATCAAACTCCATAAGGAATATTGGAACATTATCTGTAGTCGTGGTTTTACGAATTCGTTTATAAACCAGTTCACCACTACCATCTGCAGCTTTAGATAAAACTTTATCACCAACCTTAAGTTGTTCAATAGCGATAAGCCCTTGCTCAGTATGTACCATAGTGCCCGCAGCAAAACAGGTATGTGATTTATTATTGTCTCCAACGTTACTATCCTTGATTGGTACTATCCCCCTGTCAGTTTGAACCAATCTACCTCCATTAAAAGAGGTTTGGTCAGGTATTATCGAAGCTTGTACTTTCTGATAATTGATTGTTAATTTATTTTTTTTCATCTCTAACAATACCTATTTAAACATTAGAACAATCCAAAAAAACGCTTTTTAGGTTTAATCAACTCTTCTATGACGATTGTAATAATCAAGGTGTTTTCATTTTCAATTCTTGCACCTTTAAAATACTGGTAAAAAGTTTTACTTGGATCAACCATATTAAATTTTACATTGGTATCAGTAAACTTCATTAATTCTTCAGCTAAAGTTTTCATTAATAAATCATCATTAGGAAGAAAACCAAGCTTTTCATAAATCTTATCGATTGCGTAATAAGAGTCAGAGCCCCTTTGCATTGTTTCAACTGCATCTGGAGTCACAGCAAAAAGTTGGTGATTAGCAAATTCAGTACCGCACAATTGATGTAAGAATTCTTTCAATTCAACCAACTGTTGATCACTAAGTTGATCTAAACGTGAGGTTTTCAGAAAGTGAGAATGTGAGGTTATTTTCCCTGTATAATTTATCCAGTTATCAAATACTTGAGCTTTAATCGTTCCAGCTAAAGAAAGATATTCACAACTTTCAACATCATATTTCATTAATAAATCCAAAGATCTTTTAAAGGCGATTATTTAATAAATGCTTTACAAATACAATCTCATTTTTTCTATATAAATCAAACTCAAATGATTTTAAGTCCAGAAGTTCAAAAATTAGAAATTAATTTGAATATTTCATTTAATCAAACATGTTCCACAGCACTTGGAAATATTTAAATCTGATACAAACGGCGGGTTATTAGCGACTTCTACCATTCGCTTGACGTTTTCGCTTGCTCCCCAGCGTTTGACAACGCCTATAAACTCTTCTACATCATGGCCAGCTAAATAATGTTTTGGTAAGCCTGTATGATCGCTATAGAGTATTTCCCCATCTTCATCACGCTCTACACCAATGTGATATAGCTCATGCTCAATCAAAGCACAAAATTCACGATCGTTCGAACGTTCACAGAAACTTGCATCGACTGTAATTAGATATATAGGTACAAATCCAAACCAGTTGCGCATTTGTTGTTCTTGTCTTGCTTTACGCCATCCACCCTGGTTAAACATTACTTTTTCACATTGACCTAATACCATTCTCTTTTTAGCAACGGCGGCAGATGACGCCCAAGCAAATGCTAAGAATGTTTCATCGTCGTGTAATAGCTCTGCTATGTGGTCATGGTCGGGATTATGAAGTACACCGCCAAGCGTGAGAAAGTTGGTTACCACCCATTCTTTTAGATCTGCTGCAGGTGCCAAGCGAATCGCTTCTTCTTCCTCAGATTGATCAATCAGTTCTGTCGGTGGAAATGGTCGGATCTGTTCCATTGAAAATATGCCTCTTCAAATTCTTAAGCCACTGGGAAGCTTGGTTAGATTCAATTTGCATTGGACCAAATTCATCAATTTTATATCTATTCGCTGATTCTATTCTTACAACGGTGTAACCCATATCGGCGGCAACATCATAACGATCCATACTCCAAGCTTTATCTTTCAGCTTACCTTTGCGACCACCCGACCAAGGTCCACCAGAAATTTCAACTAAAATTCTGAGTTCAATAAGATGAAAATCAAAACGCCAATGTTTTGTAGATTCAAATTGGAATAATTTCTCATACTTAATTTGAAATACATTCAAAGATTGCTCAAAGTCTTTAAAAGCCCCTAAGTATGCTTCTTTTGCATTAGGTAGTGGTCTTGTTCTAATGGGCGCCTTTTTGATAAGGCTGATGTATTGGTTAATTTCCATAAATAGCCACTAAAAAACCTCCCGAAGGAGGTTTGGTTAATCACCAGATAAATGCTTTTGAAATGATCGATTAATTAAATCTTTAGTTTCCTTGTTTAGATTTGATTCATAGATTAGGACCATTCTATCATTACTGAATTCGTATGAGGTTTTATCATATTCACTATTTGTGAGGTAATGATCAAGTTTTTCACTTTTATTAATGATTGAAAATCCGAATCCATTATCTTTAATACTGGTCAAAACATAATCTACAACTTTCATTATTATCTCTATAATTAATTTAGAAACAATAAATTATCAATTTATTCAAGTAAGATCAATCACTCAACACAACTCTTAAATTCTTAATTTGTTCTTTTAATCGAATCATCACATTGTCTATTGCGATTAATTCACTGTGTCTTAATCCTGAACGGCTAAGGTTTTGATACTTAGACAGCTCAGCACTGCAAAGCTCTAAGTCTTTTCTAGCCTGTACTGTGTCTGTCATAGTTTCCTCTAGGCATTAAAAAACCCCTCGGGAGGGGCTTGGTTGATATCTATACTCAATTTTTCTATCTGCAATTGTATTCAGCACCCCTAGATACATTAATGCGTTTTTCCATTGATAAAATCCTGCTGGACAATTCTGTTTCCATTTCTTGTTTAGTTGGTGGATTAACATTGTCGGAAGTAAGCATTGTTTTATAATCATCATAATTATTAACAATGTAACCGTAAAATTGAATTGCCACTTTATTTAGATTGCAGTACAGAAAACTTTCTTCTGCATCTGATTTTAAATCAGGCTCAACGTTTCCATCAATAGATGCCACTCTTGGCTTTTGCTTTATTGAGAAATCCATAAGTTTATTAGTCGCGACCGACAGAGCTAGAGTATTTAGCCAATACTGCTCCTCAAAATCTTTGTTTTTATATGCAAAGGAATGGCCACAAATAAATAAAGTGAAAATTATTAAAATTGATTTCATGTTGCTCACTGTTGAATTTTTCTACATTGTAAACTAAAAAGCGCTTGAGCGTTAAAAACACCTCGGAAGGGGTTAATGTGTTTAAAATTACTATGTCGCTTCGGAAAAATTTTTAATATTTAAATCTAAGTATGTTAGTTTATCTATATTTTTAATTGCTATTTCTCGAGTTCTTTTCAACGAATTAAATAATTCAGGAATGCTTAAAATATCATGATAAGGCAAATTTAAGACTGATTTATTTTTTCTAAGCACCCCAATTCCAAATCTTTCAAAAGGCTGCAAACAGTCTAGGAGTATTTCAAAATAATAACCAGCAAACACCATTATGAAACAAAGTCCTTTTTTCGTTTCACGTCTACCAATATTGGTAATTAAGTCTTCCAAAAGTTGCTTTGAATAATAATTTCTATTGTCAATTAATTTTGATATGCGTACAGAATATATTTTTGTGTCAATATTCATTTTACCCAATAAGCATTTTTTAAGATATTCACTTATTTCAGGTGGTAAATTTACATCCTTAAACACCTTATGATCTGAGACTGATGCTCTCCAAAAAATTGATAAAACATACATCATTAATCTATGCTGATTAACATTTCTAATTGTCCAATAATGCTTTTTTTCTTGATGTTTAACACCACGTTGTTTGTTTTTCAACACCCACAGCGAATAGTTTTCATATTGAGAATTCAATAGTGATTCACATTCACCACATAGCATTAATGTAGCCCACTGATCTGTAGATCTGAGAATTTTTTCACTTTCATGATCTGTAACTAATCCATAATGCTTGCCACTATTTTTAATCATATTACGAAATACTGACTTGCCTATAACATGTGAATTTTTAAGTTCACTAGGTTTATCACAAAGCTTACACAGTGGTATTTTCATGAAAAAAACTCAAATTAACTCTCTATTAATTATAATTATATTTTAAATTAATGAAATATCTTAATTCACATTATCCACCACTTTCCCACACTTCCTACACTCTCTCACCGTAAAGAAATCTGAATATTCCCATACGTGTCGGCAGAAGATTTGTTTGATTCGGAGCATGTTGTTCTCCTTGGCTATTATGTCTCAAAACGATAGACCGACTATCTTTTCTTATAAGTCTTATTACCCTTGCTGTTAATGCAATAGTGTCCACCACGTGGGCCAACACAATAATCTACAACCGCACAAGAGCAATCACTATTGTATGATTTATTGCTTGAGCTATGACTCTTAGAGACAGCTTGTTTTGTATTTCGAGTTTCTTGTTGAGCAAAATATTGAGGCTTGGTTTCAGTTTTTACTTCGTAACAGCCAGCACCTTTGCATAGTGATTTAATTGAAACCCACTGTGGATCTGAGCCGTTATCAATAATCCTTGACCACCCATTTTTAATTTCATAGATGGAAACTGAGTCACCACGTTCTTTTTTACCTAATATTTTACCATTGGGCTTATCCCGAACATTTAGTGTTGCGGTGTTTACATATCGTTCCTCAATTACTGTTTCTTTACTTTCTTGTTCAGTTGCTTGCTCAGTAGCACTATTATTATCTTTATCATTACCTGCGACCAAAGCCCCTAATCCAACAACCCCTGCAAAAACCCACCCAATATTAGATTTTTTCATATCTTTAATATTCATTATAAAAATGTAAAGATAACAAAATTAGGGAATTAAATATAACAAAAATTTAAATAGTACAAAAAAAAGACGCCTAAGCGACCTTTATAATTTATAGATTAATTATACATTTCTTTAAGCCTTGCTTTAATCCGTTCAGCAAATCGCTTTTGTTTTTCCAAAATTCTTTGACTAATTTCTTCATTATTTTTTAGACCCATTTCTTTACGAAGTATTTCCAATAGATTTAAAGCTTTAAGAGCTCGTTCGTTAATTTGATCCAAAATATAGAATTGAATTTGTATTTTTCTTTCTTGATTATTGTGAGGACCATACCACTCTACAATAGATTTATTAATGAGAAAAAGTGACTCAATTAATTCCATTGTAAAATCCAATACAATTTCTCTTGTTTCAGGATCTGAAATAAAGCTCGATTTATGAAGCGATTCAATTAAAACATTTAGTGCCTTTTGATGATTTTTAAAGAAAGATTCAGCATCTAAATTCACATAAGAGTTTATATTCAATAAGAAGTCTTGCCATGATGCTACAAGCTCTACATATATGTCTCTCTTTGCTTCTGCTAACTTATCCGCTTTAAATCCCTTCAAAGTATTTCGTGCTGTAATTTTTATTGAACATATCAATACTAAGGCACCGATCAAAGCTCCAATAATACCAAGTACACCTTGAATGTAAGCTGCATCTATCGTTGCTCTTATTGTATCCATGAATTCACAACCCCTAATATAATTAAACCTCGCAATGCGAGGTTTATCTAGTGGATTACCATAACTTCGTCCACCATAACAGAAATATGCCATATTCCCTGTACAGGGTCAATTCTTTATAATCTTTCTTTCAATTTTTTTACTTCAGCAAAATAAACGTTTATTACGATGATGTAACTAATTTCAACATACTCCCCTAAAGTAGTTGGTATAAGACTTATTTGGATATGAATTGTTGCTCTGCATTGATTTTTACTGGAGAGTAAATTTGAAGTTATAAAATTTCTTTTTCAATTCCATCTAGCTCCAATTTGTGAAATTTGTTGTCTATTGATGTACGAATAAAAATGTAATGATATTGCAGCCAATTAGAAATAATGCTTTATTTTACTATTTGCCACCATTCCTTGATATTGCTACTAAACGAGTCAAAATAAATGAAAACTCTTCAATATTAAGATTTAATAATTTTGTGATTACTATTTCGAGATTTGAATATCTTATGACTAACCCCATTTGAACTCTACCTTTCCGAACTTGATCTTTATTAACTTATAATTGTTTCAAATTCACTTAATTAAATGTTAGTAAGAGACTGCTTTTTCTTACCTTCTAATGATTTAGCCAAAACCCCATTTCCGCCAAGCAAGATAGAAGTCTTCATTGTTTCTATTTATTTTAGACTAATGTTTTAGGCACTCTTCAATAAAAAATTTACTTGAGGTTTTATAAATCTCTTCAAAAATATCAATGTTTTAATTCCAATACCGTGCTAACATTGAACTCGCGTACCCTTCCAGCTGATTCTTAATAAGACTTATTTGGACTTCATTGTGATTACTTGAAAAGATACACAACAAATCTTCTAGTACAAATTGAACTTATAACAATAAGTTGAGAATTCTGCTAAAGAAAATGGTGGTCTGTTAAGACTGAAACTGTATTTCGTCTAGAGGAACGTTTCAGACAAGAGATTAGTAACCTAGAAGGTGTACTTACTGAAAATTAATCAGTGAATTCACTAAATGTTTTGAGCAAGTCAATTGCTTTTTAAAGTTAAATAAGACAGTGAAAATTTATGAAATTTAAGAGTATTCAATTAAGTGAATGGCAACAATTTAAAAAAATTCAAATTACCTTTCACCCCAAAGTAACAATAATTACAGGAGCAAATGGCTCAGGTAAATCAACAATATTAAAACTATTATCTAAACACTTCGGTTGGTATTTACCATTTCTTGGTACTCCATATTTAGTTAAGGACCAAGGAGTATTTAAATATAAAAGTATTTTCAGACCGCTTATTACTTATACATTTGGTTCCATTCAAGCTGACCATACTTTAAATCAGACACTTGGATTTATATACTATTCAAATAATAAATCTTCAACTATTAACATTCAAAATCAAAACGTTGATCATCCTCAATATGAAATTAATTTTTCAATGATGCAAATCGTTGATGGTTTACATATTAATTCACATCGACCTATGCCTAAATATGAACAAGTTCAGAACATTCCGACCAATCCAATGGATGCTCACAATGCATATGAAAGGTATTCTTCAGTAACTAAAGAACTACTTTCCAATAACTATGTTTCATTTTCACCAACGTATCGAATGAAAGAAGCAATCATCTCAATGGCCGCTTTTGGTCCAGGGAATCGATTTGTTCAACCTAATGAAAAAATTGAAAATATTTTCTCTGGCTTTAAAGATATTCTTCGTCGTGTATTACCAAAAGAATTGGGCTTTAAAGATTTAAGTATACGAGTGCCTGATATTGTTTTAGTAACAGAAACAGGTGAGTTTGTATTAGATGCCTGTTCAGGCGGTATAATGTCAATTATTGATTTGGCATGGCAAATTTTCCTTTATGCTCATGATAAAAAAGAATTTGTGATAACTATAGATGAGCCTGAAAACCATTTACATCCATCTATGCAACGATCATTATTAAATGACTTTGTTGAAGCCTTTCCCAATGGACAATTTATTGTTGTCACTCATAGTCCATTCGTAGTTTCATCAATCAAAGATTCTCATGTGTATGCTTTAAAATATGAAGATTTTAATGATTTAGAAAAACCAGAAAAAATAGTAAAAAAGGTTGTTGCGCATAAATTAGATTTAAATCAAAAAGCAGCAACAGCACATGAAATATTAAAAGAAGTTTTAGGAGTTCCAGTAACACTACCTCAATGGGCTGAGCAAGACTTACAACGTATATGTTCGAACTTTACACAACATGATGTAACTAAAGCCGGTTTAGCGCAACTTCGCTCAGAATTGCATCAAGCTGGATTAGGTGAGTTTTATTCGCAAGCATTAAATAATATTGTGGAGAGTAATTTCCATGATTAAACTTATTAAATTGGATAAACCTGCTGTCCTAATTAAACACTCAAATAAATGGAAAGCTCAACTATTAAAAAATTTAGACGCTGGAATAGCTTCAACTAATTACCTTCTTTCCCGATACAGTGATCCTGAAATCAAACACAAAATTATTGAAGAAACTGCAGGAAAGTGTGCGTATTGTGAAAGTAAATTATTACATATACATCATGGGGATATTGAGCATATTTTTCCTAAGTCTTTAGATCAGTCTCAAAGGTATGAATGGAATAACTTGACTTTAGCATGTGAAATTTGCAATCAGAACAAGTCTGATAAAGATCCAAATTTGAGAAATATTTTGAACCCATATTTAGATGAGCCTGAAAAAAGTATTATATTCTTTGGCTCTTTTGCCAAAAATGTAAATATCAAAGGTTTTTGTACTATTAAATACTTAGAACTCAATCGTTCAGATTTAATTTCAGAAAGAAATGATAGATTATTAGACATAGAATCTATCATAAATAAATTAACAGATGAAAGAATCCCACTTGATATGAGAAAAGCTATTTATCAAGATTTAATTACTACTGAAACAAACTATAGTAAAAAATATGCTGCTATGGTTAGATCTGCTATTCGATGTTTTGATATAGGAATACCACCTGAAGTAAAAGTATTATAAAAAAGCATTCTGAGGCACATTTTTTCAACAATAATTAAAATGCGTGGTTTTCTTGGAATTTCCATTTCAATTAAATCTTCAAGAAAACCTTTACTTTTCACATGCAATCTAACCTGCTGTCCGTACATCATCATTATTTTCATCAAAAATGATCTTGTAAGCAATTGTATTAAAATCATGCAGAAAAACGTTACAACTCGCATATTTTTCAGTATATCTTAAACATAAGTATCCTACGACAAGAAACATGATTGGAATAGTAAACATTAAAACAACAACTAATGGCATCCCTTTTTCATAAAAATACACCATAAATTCGACATATTTATTCATCATTATAAATGGGATCAGCCCAATTGAAAAACAAATACAATATCCAATAAAAATTAATAAGGCATAAATCCAATGGGACCTACGCTTAAGTCCTATGACAACTCCAGCATCATCCCTTTCGCGTTCCAACATACTTCTAATCTTTACGTATTCTCTTACCCATAAATCCGCATTTTCATATTTAGAAAAAAACTTAGCTTCGCTAAAAGTGAGATCATCATTATTGAAAAGTGATTTTGCCAATCTATCTTTGTACAAAGCTGAACGTTTTTCTAATTCGGATGCTTCAAACTCATCTGCTAGCTTTAATGCTCCAGCTTTGCTTTCTTGAGTATGTTTTAAATGTGCTAATCTGTTATTAAGAAAAGATAATATGATCGGCACTACTAGAACTGCTAATACCCCACCAATTTTTAGTAAAGTTTCCATTATCATGCTTTATTAAAATATACATATGATTTATATTTAAATTTTAAAAATGTCAACCCTGAATTCATACTATTTTTTCTCAAACATTTAAAATTTAATGAAACTATATCGACTATGTAATGCAGCCAATCCACATTTAACATCAGAACGCGCATCATTTTGAGTACGTTCTGCTGTTACCATCTCTGGCCATGAGTTTCCGTAAAAATATCGACAAATAATTGCATCCATCCAATCATCCAATATTTCTGACTGACCTTGTAGATCTAAAATTAAACGTTGCACGGCTCTTGCTTCATTATCATTGATTTCGCAAGTAAGACGTGTTTTTCTAGGTTTTGGCTGTTCAAAATCACCTAACATATAACCAGCAATAATTTTTAATTTTTGCTCTGCATTTAACTTCTTATACTTCTTTGCCTTAACAGCATTATCCATTGCCACAGCGATCGGATTTACACTTTTGCCTGTAGGACCTGTATTAGTATATAACCAAGCACCAAACTGATATAACCAGCCTTCTAAGTCAAAACGGGACCAATCAATTGCTTGTAAAATATGTTGTGTTGCAACTACAGTACCCATCTTTATTAATCCCCTACCATCATCTCAATCTGTTGAACCGCTAAACCTGACTTCACTTGCTCTGTAGTAAACCGTATTATCTGGTATCCCATTACCACTGCAGCGTTGTATTTCTCCATATCACCGATATAACCCTTACCCCTTGTATGACGTCCACCGCTCCAAACACCGCCTTCAACCTCAACCAATATCATCTTGCCCACAATGTGAAAATCAGCACGCCACTTACGTTTAGGATGAAATTTATATTCCTGTTCAAAGCTAATTTTTAAAACTCGTAACTGGTTGGCCAACGTTGATTCACCGATACTTTCACTTTGATGAGTTTTAACTCGAGTACTGCTTTTTAGCTTTGATTTCTTCCTGGTTCTCGTACCATAAAGTTTTTGATATTCAGCAATTGAGATGCTTTCCACTTACGCAGCACCTCTACTTTTAGGTTTAAATCCAACTGCCTGCAGATGTGATTTCCAGTTTTGGAGTTCATTTGGATCTGAAAGTTTTGCGGCAATGCGGCTTGCTAGTTTTTCAAAGGATTCACCAGGCATACTGAATTCATCGATGACGTCTGACAGTTGAGCGAGTTTGTTGGCAAACACGTAAATCTGTTGAGGTGATGAGAAAAATACTAAATCAGATTCACCGCTTGATTTGCCATTTTGCGCTTTGTCGTATTTGTGACGGTTTTTCAAAAGAGTGTCAGCAAAGTGGTAAATCAAGAGATCATCACAAAGATTATTTCCAGCATTGAAAAGCTCGAATGCTTTTTTCTCACGCTCAAACCAACTTGCTTCGATAATCGATTTTGGTACTACCGTGGGATCAGCTTGATCTAATTCAGAACGAAGTTTTTTAAAGCAAAGCCAGTCTTTTTTATTTTTAGATTCTAATGAGAGATTCCTTGGGAGGTTCTGTGTCCCAAAATTGGTACTGGTCTCGGTACCAATATCGGTACTGGTTCCAGTTCCATTATTGGTACTAGTACCGTTTTTGGAACCAGTGCCTAAATCAACACCAGTGTCATTTTTGGTACTAGTACCCTTTGTGGTACTAGTATCAGAACAATCTTCACGTCCAAACACTCCAATTAATTGATAGACTTTTACGCCATTTCCTTTAATTTCACCTGTAAATTTAATCAACTTTTTAAGCTCAAGTTCATCTAAAACTTTGATAATCGTTTTTCGATTTAAAGTGGTGTCTTTCTCTAATCGTTTTAAACTTGGGAAGCACTTATGGTCATCCCCGGCTCGATCAGCAAGAGCTAAAAGTACAAGTCGTTCACTTGCACCTGAGACTGTAGCTTTCCATGCCCATACAGTTGCATCTAAGCTCATAATTCACCGACCTTAGGCTTTATGTACCCACCAAATGAAATGACCTGTTCAGCTTTGATCAAGCTCGTAATAACCTGATGTGATAACCAAATTGTGATCTTGAATCGATAAGCCATCTTTTGGGCCAATTCTTCTTTGGTTACAGCTGCATTCTCTTCGTTGTAACCACGCATTCTTAGATTGCCTTTTTTGATGTCATGAATATGGTCCAACAAAAGCAAAGTTGGTTCATAAAATGATTGGATTTCCTGAGTCTGCTTATGCTCAGGTTTAATTTGAAAATGGCTATTCATGAAACCTCCGCAATAGATTGCTCGATTTCATCTAAACGGCGTTTATGAAATAGCTCTGGCAAAGTGGCTGTACGTATATCAGCTTCCTTTACCAACTTACCGCTTTCTAACCAGTAATGATTGTTCGGTTGATACGCTTCTACCGTTTGTAAGTCTTTTATTTTGATGTGATTCATATACACAACCACATCGCCATTTATGTATTTGCCTGGCTCTTTTTCTTGTGCTAGATTGATGTCCATTCGATACTCCGAAAAGTCGTTTAGGGTGTATTGGGTACGCGGTGAATTACGGGAAGCCTGATCTGATACGTCAGGCTTCTTCTTTAAAATGAATAAAATTTGTGCTAAACTCGATTTCATATTCATTCCTGATATGTGTGAATATTTGAAGCCTGAGTCCCATCCTCAGGCTTTTTCTATTTCAGTACCTGATGTGTACTTCTTCATTTGTTTTAAAGCTGCTTGATCTACAGCAGTCGCCAATTCAATCAGATGCAATGTCAATTGATGAATCTCTTCATATTCTTGGGGTGTTACCACACCATCTTCATACGCTTCATAAACAGCTTTGTTAGTCTTTCCTGACTTAATGTTGTGCTGCATCATTGCTTCAAAGATCGACAACTCATGATGTTTGCTGCGGTCACAAGTCACTGGAACTAATGCAAAACCAAGTTCATGAGCCCAAATTTTTAATAAGGCTGGATTTTGGGTGTAATAGAGAATTGCTTCTAACTTTTTAATACTTGGTAAATGGTTCGGCATATTGATATTTGCGTAATTACAAATTGTGTTATGTGAATCTCCAAGTACCTGCGCAATATCTTTAGGCGTAAATCCTGGTGTATTACTTATCATTTGCCAAATTGCGTTTTGGGCTTCTCGGCTTAAATTAATTTCCATATGTGAATCCTTTGATTTTTTCACGTTTTTTTTTGAGTATTTAATTGGGAAACTCTTCTTATAAAGAGCTAGTGTCGTACAAAGATTGACGATCGGCGGTTAATTTCCCATTAGTTTGAATTTCAAAAACAGCTTGAGTTTTTAAAGGGATTTTTTTTCGCCAATAACTTATTACCGATCTGTCTTTTTTTAGGATTCGTGCAAGATCAGCGTCATTTTTAGCTTGAAAATGATTTTTAAGATCATCAACAGTCATGTTTAGTTTCCAAAACAAATAGTTTAGTTAATTGAACTATAAGTTTAGGAACATGTCAATTTTTTTGTTTAGTATTTTAAACAAATATAAGGTTTATCAATTATGCTAACCACATCTGATCGAATTTCTTTACGCATGAGAGAATTAGGTTTACAACATAAAGACCTAGTTGCAGCTACTGGGGCAAGTAAAGGGACTGTTACAAACTGGATCAGTGGGGTAAATAATCCAACTGGTAAGAGATTGATTCAATTAGCACAAGCTTTGAACACAACTTCTGAATGGTTGCTCAATGGTACGTCTATAGAAAATAAAAATTCCAGTGATATACGTTTCGCTCCTGTTGAATTCAGAAGTGCTGAAGCTAAAGAACACCTATCAAACGTGCGCATACCAATACATAAAGATGTAAAAGCATCTTGTGGCTCGGGTATTCAAAACTTTTTAGAAGATCCAAGTGAGTACTTAGATATAGATCCACAAATACTTAAACTAATGGGTATTCAGACTAATCCAGGTAACTTAAGAATTATATATTCCGCTGAATATAGTATGTACCCTACTATTGCACCTGATAGCCCACTATTTGTTGACGTTTCTGATAAGAATCCTGATACCCTGAAAAATGGAAGTGTATATGTCTTCACTCATAATCATGAATTGCGTATGAAGCGAGTTTTTATAAGCTACGCAGGTTCAAAAACAGTAAAATTTACTAGTGATAATCCTGACAAAAATAGGTATCCAGATGAATTCATCACAAACGAACAACTTAACGAAATTAACTTTATTGGCCGATTGGAGTTAGCTTTAGTTAAACCTTAAAAATATGAATTTTAAAAATATTCATATATCCTTAAAGAGTTTGATTTTATAAAAGGCCCCTTAATCAATCTTATTGATTATTTTCACTTCTTTCATTTCATAAAGTTGAGCATTTTTATATTTATCAGTAATTAAGCATAAGCCTTTAAAACATATACCTGTATTTCTTAGTTCATCAACAGGTAAGCCTTTTATTTGAACTTTAGCCATTTTATTAAAGTTACTAAAATCCTTTTCTGCTTCTTTCATTGCAGACTCACCCGAATTAGAAGCAGATTTGAATAAAAAGAATAAGCATACAACAAGAAATAACATTCCAAAATAATGGAAATAAACAGAAAAAGAAAAACTATAAGCTGGAGTCGAAGTTACAAAAGATTTACGTCTAATATCTGGTTCTGTTAATTCGTTCCTTTTCAAGAATCTTTTTGTTCTATGACCAGATAAAATTAATGATCTTGCAGGTTTTCTCAAGCTACGTTTGAATTCAATCAACCAATTAGGAGTGTACCTATTTACAAAAGTTGCAACATTCACACTAGGTAAAAGTTTAAGTAAGGGTTTTATCAAATAATAAATAAAAGCAAATAAACTAATTAAAATTGAAAATGCAGACAGGCTTACGTACTTCCATTGTTCTTTATTTACACTGTAAGCAAATGAAATAAATATCAAAATTGTCAATAATATGAGGACATGATTAACATTTTTTGTTAGACCAGCAATCAACATACTAGCAACAGGTAAATCAAAAACTTCTATTTTGTAGTTATAGAATTCAGTATATCCCAAGTAATACCAAAAACCACTCCAATACAAAAAAGCTGTAAAGATCGTAGTAAGAACTGGCCAGGCAAAAATAACATTCGTTTTCATAAGTTAAAAATTATTATGTGTTTATTTCTTCTGTAATTGTATCAGCTGCAATAACTTATGTATCAGTACTAAAAAAAAATTATGAATAAAATTGATGAAATATAACTCGTATAACCTATCTATCCCCTGCTTTATGCGATTTATTGGGTTGTATAAAATAGAAATCTAAACTTAACAGCAAAATTGTTCATTTATCTAAACAAAACTATTGACCATATTTGTTTAGTTTACTAAACTAAATTCACCAGATAACAAAAAAAGCGCACCGACCTCGAAATCTAATGCGCTTTTCCATACAACAGGTGAATTATGAACACAAATCCAAATTCTATCAACCCTGCTGTTACACATCGTGTACAGCCATCCAGCTTTATTAAAGCAGCTGCAATCAGTGGTTTATTCACTGTTGGAATTATAGGTCTTGCATACGACCAAAAAGCTACTGAATACAAACCCGCAGTTTTAGTTCCTAACACATCCACTTCTTCATATAGCATCCAAGCTTTAAAGGTCACTTCTGATTCATCTGGCATGGCTGTAGTAAAACTTGATAGCTTCTTTCTTAAAGTTAGCTTTGATTTTGAATCTCATGCAGATAACTACGGCGTACCAGGTTCTGAATTCACTGCAGTTGATATCACCAACTTAGCAATTGATGAGATTCATGACATTAACGGCAAGGAATATAACGACTTCACAGATTACAACGATCACCGAAATATCAATCAGATAATTATCGGTTATATCGAGCGTAACCGTTTGGTGGAGGCTGTCTAATGAATAAATCTACACCCAAGAAATCAGAATTTATAAGCGATGAAAACGGCGAATTTCGCATGCGTATTTATTCATCTGAATATTTACAGAAAAATGGCGAAATTTACCGGGTTAGTAAATCAGGCTATTTGTACCTTATCGATTTCGCAGAACATTTAGAGAAGCCTTGGATTAGCCTTAATTTTGAACGTGAGCGCAAGTTTCAGAAGCGCAAAGCATTGGCTATTGGGCTTCAAAATTCAAATATCCCCTCTTACGAACGTCGTGCGTATAAAAAACGTATGGGATGGACTGGAGCATAATCATGACTGTATTTTTTAAGAAAGCTCAACGCAAAAATGCAAAATTACGCTTAGCAATTGCCGGACCTACTGGAGCAGGTAAAACTTTTGGCGCACTACTTTTAGCTAAAGGTATTGGTGGCCGTATTGCTGTTGCAGATACAGAGAATAGTAGTGCTGAGCTATATGACGATATAGTTTTATTTGAACATGCAAATATTCAACCACCCTATTCACCAGAAAAATTTATTGAGGTTATTAAGGCTGCTGAAAATGCTGGATTCGATACTTTAATTATCGACAGTATTACTCATGAATGGTCTGGTGTGGGTGGGTGTCTAGAAATAGTTGATAAATTAGCCGGCACTACATTCAAGGGAAATAGTTGGGGTGCTTGGAGCCAAGTTACCCCACGTCACCGTAAGTTTATAGATGCAATGCTCCAATCAAGCATTAATATAATTGTCACTTTGCGCTCTAAAATGGAAACAATTCAGGTAGAAAATAACGGCAAGAAAAAAGTAGAAAAAGTTGGAATGAAAGCTGAACAGCGTGATGGCATTGAGTATGAATTTACTACAGTGTTGGATCTAACGCATGACAATCTCGCTATTGCCACAAAAGATCGTACTCGCTTATTTCTTGATCCACGTCAGTTGACTGAAAGTGATGGCGTTGCATTAAAGCAATGGTTGATTTCGGGTTCTGCTGATGCTTGCATAAATGGTAATCAATTCTTTGAACTTGAAGCTCTTATGCAACAAGCTGGAATCGACATAGAGAAATATTGTGCTAAACGTGGACTAAATAGCTTGCATGATGTTTTGCAGCAAAAGTTTGACGAAACCTGCAGTGGTATTCAATCAATTATTCAGAGAAATAAACAAGCCCATCAAGCCAATGAACAACAGCTTCAAGCTGAAAATGATGCACGTTTAGAAAATGATTATCAAATTGCACTCAAAGATATTGAGCATGCCAAATCTACTAATAATTTAGATAAGCCTGCTAAGTATTTCCGTGGCTCTAAATACGAAACTCAAATTCTAAATGCATGCCAAGCAAAGTCAGATATGGAGGGTTGGAGCGCATGAATATTTTAAATAGTAATGAAGCATTTTCAGCACTCATGGCTGGTAAAAATATTATGTGCCGCGCTGTTGGCGAATTGATGGACTTTGATGACTTAAATCAATTCCCTGCTACGATCTTCGCTTTACCTGGTTATGAGTTCTGTATCAAACGTGAATCGTTAACTTTGGCAGATATTCAATTTACTAAGCCAGTAGAACCACACGATCTGGAGAATGGCCAAGAAATCTTTATTGTGATGCCAACATGTATCTTGCGTACTAAATACGACCCAGAACATGGTGATATATGTTTGAGTGTGGCAAATGGATTTGCTCAATTAGATGCTGAAAATGCACAACTGCAGCTTCAGGCGTTTGGTAAAACGTTTGGCAATATGATTACTGAGATTGAAATTAAAGACGGTTTCAGTGAAAAGCCTAAAAAATCTAAAGCTCCTCGTAAAACCAAAGAAGCTTTTAAATCTGAAGATACCCCAGAAATTGAAACAGATCCTGCCTTAATAATTGATAAATTTGCAGCGAAAATTGCAAACTGTTCGACAACAGAAGCTGTTCTTTTATTACGCCCAGTGTTTTTTGCTAATGGTCATCTTGAGCGTGAACATACTCAACATCTATGCAAATTGACTGAGAATAAGTTGATAGAGATTGATCCTGAGCAATATGCACCAAAACCAAGTTACATTGATCATCAAATTTATATAGATGGCATTAATGCATGTGTTTCAGAGGAAGAAATTAAAACCACACTACACGATGTGAATGATCAAGGTTTTAGCGAAGAACAGCTCTCAGAAATTAATCTTGCAAAATGTTCTAAACTTGCTGAGTTTCAAGCGACTGCATTAAAGAATATTCAGGATAATCAATATGACAATCTGTTAAAAGAACTATTAGAACGTGCTAAAAAATCAAAATTACCTGCTGAAGCTAATGCCTTGTATAAATATACGGTCAATTGGACTGAAGAACAGCGTAAGCCATTGATGGATGCAATTAATAAAAGATTGAGTGAATTGGGTGCGACCGCTCCACCTCCTGAACAACCACCATCATTAGTGGTTCAGATCCAAAATGCACCTGATTTAACAGCCTTGGATATTTTAGAAATTGATGTTGCAACCCGTCATCCAGACATTCAACCGAAATTAATGGGACTGGTTCGTAAACGTCGATTTGAACTTGAAAATTCAGGTTCAAACGTAATGACTTAATTTGGAGCTATTTCTCTTATCACTTGATGAAATGAATTTAATAAATAGGTAAAGGTATGAGTAGACAATCAAAACTTTCTAAAATGACAGAAGAAGAAAAGCTCTTGGCAGCAAAGATTTTTTGGGAATCCCCTTTAGATGCAACATTCCCACCTACCACAGTAGCAATTGTATTTAATGTATCCCTTCCCTGGTTACAGCTTAAACGCTGTGAAGGTGGAGGCATACCATTCATTAAAGGCGCTAGAAAAATCTCGTACACAAAAGGTGATGCCGTTAAGTATTTTGAAGGCCAAAAACTTACAAATACAATCTGATTTAAAAAGGAGGCTACCCTCCTTTTTTATATCCCTCAAAAACGATATCCTCAACCTCTTGCATTGCTAACCTTAATTTTTTATCACTAATCTGGATATAACCCTCAGTCACATCACCAGATATAGTATGGTTTAAAAGCCTTTTAATCGTGTACTGACCGTAATCAAGATTCTCGGCAATGGTGCCAAAGGTACGTCTAAGGTCGTGGAAAGTGAACTCAATACCAGTTGCATCAATTATTTTTTGTTTAGCTTCAAATAAATTTGTTGTATAGCCTTTTTTCTTAGCTTTAGGGGAAGCAAAAACATATTCATTGAACTTTTGCTCATCTCTTTTCTTCATGATCTCCCAAAGACGCTCACCCATAGGTAATGTATGAACTTCACCATTCTTAGGATCATTAGAAGTTATCCAGCCATACTTTAAATCAACAGCATCCCATTTTAGTGTTTGGCATTCATCACGGCGAAACCCGGTGAGTATTAAAGTTAAAAGAAAATCCCTGACTGTATTTCGTTCCTGTCTCAAAGCGGTGAAATTCATTACAGCGTTAATCCAATCGGTTAACTGTTCTTGTTTGACATAGCCTTTCCGGCGTTTGATTTTATTCCATGTTCTTTTTGCTTTTAGAGTTGCTACTGGATTCACAGCAGTAATAATTGACTCGTCTTTGGCATCAAGAAAATGTTCAATAGAAAAATTAAAGATCGCCCTGAAGACAGCCATTGCTAGATTTGCTTGAGCGGGACTTCTTTCAGTTAATTCTGTGTATTTTGCTTGGACTTGAATTCGCGATATATCCCCTATCTTAAGTTTTTTCCAATCAGCTAAATATTCATTTACAACCTTGTCGTAATCTTTAAGTGTTCTAGGTTTTAATGTTCTATTCTTAAGATATTCATTATAAGCAACCTCAACAGTAGGATGCTGCCTTGATACGTTTAAAATATGTTCATCTTGATCACGTTTAGCCTTCTTCTCCTCATTTGGATTGTAACCTTGTGCCATTTGAGAAAGCAGACCTTGTGCTAAAATTCGCGCCTGTGATAGTGTTAAATTGCCATGTAGACCAATAGTAGACCGTACCGCTTTGCCTTTGACCTTTTTTTCAACAATATAGGTTTTACAAGTTGTATTAACTCGTACAGCAAATCCAATAAGTTCACTGTCCCTGTATATGCCTGGTTCGCTTAAAGAATCAATTGCAGTTTTAGTGAATTTTATGCGTTCTGACCTAGACATTGTTTAACCCTATTAAGCAATAACGATCGCTAGTAAGCAGTATACATTCTAGTCTACTATGCGTCTACTTTATGAGTTTTCTTATTAATTTAAGTTTTTCATGAACAATTTAAAATCGCTAAATATTTGATAGATATGCAATAAACAACACAGGAATGCATAGCAACATGAGTAATAAATTCGAATTCCAAATCCGTGTATATATCGAAGATACAGATGCTGGCGGTATCGTATACCATGCCAATCATATCCGCTTTATGGAACGTGCACGGACAGAATGGCTACGTGCATCCGGTATTGACCACTATTGGCATCAAAAAGATTACAATTTTGTCGTGCATAAAATTGCATTGAAATATTCTCGCCCTATACTCATGGACGATCTTATTACTGTTACAGCAAGTGTAGTTTCATGTAAAGCTTCGTCATTTGTGTTGCAACAGAATATATATCGTGGTGAAATCATGCTTGCTTCTGGCGAGGTGGAATTGGCATGTTTAAGTACAGATATGAAACCTCGTAGAATTCCTGACGAAATCCGTGATTTAATTCTTCGAGAATTAGCTCACGAATAAAAAATACTTTTGGCACATGTAACTATGGCAACACAACTAGAATCTTCTTTACACATCTCTGATTTAATTTTACAAGCGAGCCCTGTGGTTCAATTGGTGATGCTAATCTTAGTACTCGCATCCGTTTTTAGTTGGTATTTGATTGCCAAGTTGCATATGGGCTATAAGAAAGCACATCAAGGCGATGAGCACTTCCAAAAAATCTTCTGGTCTGGTGCTGAACTCAATACCTTATATAACAATGCTCAGCTTAATTCTAAGCGAAGCGGTTTAGAAGATATTTTCTATCAAGGTTTAAGTGAGTTTTTAAAACTTAAAAAACGTCATGCTGAAACTGCATCAATGATTGAAGGTACTGAACGTATCTTGCGTGTAGGACTCAGTCGTGACCAAGGTCGTTTAGAGCAAGGCTTAAGCTCTCTCGCCAGTATCGGTTCTGTCGCACCTTATATTGGTTTATTTGGTACTGTTTGGGGCATTATGAGTGCATTCATTGGCTTAGCTCAGGTTGAACAAGTTACCTTAGCCACTGTTGCACCAGGTATTGCTGAAGCATTGATTGCAACTGCGATTGGTTTATTTGCTGCAATACCAGCGGTACTAGCATTTAACCATTACACTGCAAAAGGCGAAGAAATTTATTCAGATCGTGCATTATTTGCAGAAGAAATGGTGGCGCTATTACAACGTCAGTCTGTGGGAACTACACAGGAAGATGAATAATGACAATCCAACGTTCTGGACGTTTTGAACGCGTCAAAAAACCTTTAAAAAGTGATATGAATGTCGTTCCATATATAGACGTCATGTTGGTTTTATTGGTTATTTTTATGGTGACAGCACCCATGATTACCACGGGTGTTAAAGTTGATTTACCTCAAGCAAACAATAATCCGATTCAATCTGAAGATCGACCAGCCATCGTGACTTTAGAAGCAGATGGTACGATTAAACTTGAAGACAAAAACCATAAAAATGAGGTTTTAACTTTAGATGAGTTAAAAACAGTACTTACAGAAAATCAGCAACAGGCTCAAGCAAATAACAAGCAATTGAGTGTCTTGATCAATGGTAGTGAATCACGCCCTTATGGTGAAGTCATGAAACTCATGTCTACACTGCAAGATGCTGGTTTAAGCCAAGTGGGTTTACTGACAGAGTCTGTAAAGTAAGTTATGAAAAATATTCAAAAGCCACAATCTAAAGAAAAAGCGATTGCACTTGGATTTACCTTAGGTATTCATGTGGTGGCGATTACTGGCTTACTTTTTCTCGGTTTAAGTCAACCACCTGAGCCACCCAAGCAAATTAAAACCGTTTTAATTAAGCCTGAAGATTTACCACCGCCTGAACCCAAGCCTTTAGTAGAAACTGATGCCACTGAAACGGCAGATAGCAAGGTTGCAGAAAATACTCAGCAAACAGCGGAACCCGATCAAACTGCACCAGAAATTCCAACTGAAGCAAATAACACACCAGATACCAAGGCGATAGATGCACAAAAAGCTGCCGAACAGGCCAAGGCAGCCGCATTAGAACAGCAATTGGCTATGGCAGCGGCTAAAGCAGCACAAGAAAAAGCCTTAAAACTTTCTCAAGCTAAAGCAGATGCTGCGGAAAAAGCCAAACAAGAGGCAGCTGAAAAAGTAAAGCAGGCTAAAAATGCTGCTGAGAAAGCTAAGGCAGAAGCTGAAGCAAGATCTAAAGCAGATGCAGCAGCTAAGGCCAAGCAAGAGGCGCTTCAAAAAGCCAAAGCGGATGCTGCGGAAAAAGCCAGACTCGCAAGACTCAATGCCGAAGCAAAAAGCAAAGCAGAAGCTGCAGAAAAAGTCAGAAAAGAAGCCGCAGATAAGGCCCAACAAGCCAAAGCCGATGCTGCTGCAAAAGCCAAGGCAGATGCTAACGCAAAAGCCAAAACGGATGCTGCTGCAAAAGCTAAAGCAGATGCTGCTGCAAAGGCTAAAGCGGATGCTAATGCAAAAGCCAAAGCGGACGCTGCTGAAAAAGCCAAAGCGGATGCTAATGCAAAAGCTAAAGCAGATGCTGCTGCAAAAGCCAAAGCGGATGCTGCTGCAAAAGCTAAAGCGGATGCTAATGCAAAAGCCAAGGCAGATGCCGCGGCAAAAGCCAAAGCGGATGCGGACGCAAAACGTAAAGCTGATCTAGCACGCGAATTAGATGAAGAAAAAGCCTCTGCTGCTGAAAAAGCCAAAGAAGCTGCTGCAAATAAAAAGGCAGAAGCGAGAAAAGTTGCATCTTCTGCGAAAAAGGACTTTGAAAGTAAAGTTCGGAATGCTTGGCGTATGCCTGCTGGCTCAACAGGTCAAAAGGCAACAGCTCGTGTCACACTAACGGATAGCGGTTCTGTGGCCTCGATCATTGTCAATGCATCAGACCCAGATGTAAAAGCAAGTGTGGAACAAGCAGTTCGCAATGCTGCACCTTTCCCGATGCCATCTGATCCAGATGCCAGACGCGAAGCACGAAGTTTTAGTGCAAATTTTACAGTGAAATAATCTTAAAATTACACCCTGTCTTGGCAGGGTGTAATTTAATGCAAGAACAATCACTCGGAAAAATCAAATGCGAGTTAAACCTATATTTGTAGCAATTTCATTATTTTTTCCAACTGCATTATTATTTGCAAAAAATATCGAGCAAGAAAAAATACTTGAAGTAAATACGCAACAACACCCACCTTCTGCGTCATACGAAAAAAACCCGTCTGTAGCAACAACGGAAGCATTACTTCTACAAAGTCAAATGGCTCAGCGGATAAATACCGCTAGAGTCAATCGTATTGTTAAAAAGTTGAGAAATTTAACAATCATCCAAGAAAATGCTGATGTTATTATTTACTTAGATGACAGTGGGAATGTAAAAGATATTTTAATCACAGAACAGGACAGCGAAACGTTTTCAAACGCAATCAAAACGGCGATTCAGCAAACAGCACCTTTTGAAATGTCTAAACAGTCATCGCTCAATCAATTATTAAAAGTGATTCGCATCAAATTCCGTGCTGAATAATTCTCTATTCAACACGAGACAATATATTTTAATGGCAGCAACAATGACATTGTTGTCAAATCTATAAAAAAGTAATTTTTAAAGCTGCACCATTTAAAATACCCAAAGATCAAGCCGAAATTCATTGGTGTTATAAATTTTAATTTAATTTTTTTAGTAAATCTGTTCAATGATAATCTTTTGTTCACAATTACATGCTTTATATAGATTAAAATCATGTCTTTGTGCTACAAAGCTAAGCATAGTTAAAAATTGATATTTGAGTACATGAAGTCCAATGAAAATCATGCCTAAACATCTATTAGGATTCGCAATTATTGTTGCATTTAGTCCAGCATTGATCACCACATCATATGCACAATTGCAATTAGAAATTGCCAAAGCACCTGAATCTGCACCTAAAATTGCCATCATTCCATTTAGTAATGATCAATCTATCTACCCTATTGTTGAACAAGATTTAAATCGCTCTGGGCGCTTTACCAGTTCATCAAAAAATCTTCCTGCAACTGCAAACATAAACAATATAAATGCGGAAGCATGGAAAGCGGCTGGGGTTCCTTATGTGGTTTTAGGTGACTCTAAAACCAATGCAGATGGCTCATTGGCAGTACATTACCAACTCTATGATGTTGAAAAGCAGAAATTCCTATTAAATGAATTGCTCTCAATCCCAGCATCACGTGTACGTTCTGCGGCACATATGATCAGTGACGCAATTTATCAAGCGCTTACAGGGATTCAAGGTGACTTCACAGGACGTATTGCTTATGTGTTACGTAACCCTGCAACACCAGAGACTCGTTATACCTTACAAATTGCAGATACCGATGGTGAGCAACCTAAAACGGTATTAAGTTCAAGAGATCCTATTCTCTCACCTGCTTGGACGCCAGATGCGAAAAAAATTGCATATGTTTCATTTGAAACCAAGCGCCCTGCTATTTATATCCAAGATTTAGCCACAGGTGCACGTGAAAAACTCGCTGCATTTCGCGGTTTAAACGGTGCACCAAGTTTCTCTCCTGATGGGAAATCAATGCTGTTTACTGCGTCAATGCATGGAAATCCTGAAGTTTATCAAATGGATTTAGATTCACGTCAAGTGAAGCGCATGACCAACGATAGCGCAATTGACACAGAAGCACGTTATGCTCCAGATGGAAAATCGTTTATTTTCACATCTGACCGTGGTGGATCAGCACAAATTTACCGTTATAGTTTTGATGACGGCTCGACCAAACGTTTAACTTTCCGTGGTGCATTTAATGCACGCGGTACATTAAGTGCCGATGGTAAATATGTGGCATTGGTACACCGCCCTTCTGGTAGTAACTACAAAGTTGCCATTCAGGAAATTTCTACAGGTATCACCAATATTTTGACACCAACAAGTTTAGATGAATCACCAAGCTTTTCTCCAAATGGGCAAATGGTGGTTTATGCAACACGTGAGGGTAATCGTGGCTTATTGGCAATCATGTCTACAGATGGTCGCTTCCGCATGAACTTACCAAGTGAACAAGGTGAAGTACGTGAACCGGCTTGGGCCCCTAAATAATTTAATCAAGATGTAAATCACTTATTTAAAATTGAAATACCGGAGATCAACATGAAGTCAATTCAATATCTAGCTTTACCCTTATTAGCAGCAAGCTTGGTGATGACAGGTTGTGCAAGCCGTAAACCTGCTGCCACTGTAGAATCAGGAACCAATCCAAATAGTGCGACGACAGTAAATACCAGTGGTTTAAGTGAAGATGCTGCTTTAAATGCACAAAACTTAAATGGTGCTTCATCTAAAGGCGTGACTGAAGCCAATAAAGCATTTTTAGCAAAACGTGTGGTACATTTTGATTATGACAGTAGTGATCTTTCCAATGATGACTACCAAACACTACAAGCACATGCGCAGTTCTTGATTGCCAATGCCAACTCTAAAGTGGCATTAACAGGTCATACAGATGAACGTGGTACGCGTGAGTACAACATGGCTTTAGGTGAGCGTCGTGCTAAAGCTGTTGAAAGCTACCTGATCACCAATGGTGTTAAAGCAACCCAATTAGAAGCGGTAAGCTACGGTAAAGAAATGCCGATCAATGCTGGTCATGATGAAGCAGCTTGGAAAGAAAACCGCCGTGTTGAAATCAACTACGAAGCCGTTCCTCCTCTTTTAAAATAATGCCAAAGTTGCATTATTAAAATAGACCATAAAAAATGCCCAATTCAATTGGGCATTTTTATTATAATTTCTTCTTATTCAGCGCCCCTATTTCAAGATAAAGTATTGATTTTATATATTAAAATAAGAAACTGCTTACCATGTTCAAGGTAATTTATATTAATAACGCCATTTCTTGAGTATTTGCTCATTAAATACCGCAATAAACCGTTTCACTACCCATTCATCCACTTCATCTGGATGTGCTTCAGCAAAAAACTCAGACTGCACTAAAATCAGACAACCTTTAATATAGTCATCCACACAGTCCAATATTTTACTTAAATAAGGCGTGTCGTCATGATCAAAGTAATAGATTTCTTTGCTGCTGTCATGAAAGCAAAACATATTGCCATTACCAAGATAATCACTAAATGTAATCAGATGAGGTAAAACTGCTAAATCGGTCTGACTAAATTCAGGCGCATATTGCGGTGCATTTGCCCAAATATCTTTTAAGTAGCCAATATCATCAAATTGCTGCAATTGTTCACCAATATCAGCAACCCCAAAGTGCTGATAAAAGATCTTTAAAGATTCAGGTAAGTGACAATTTAAACGCTGTTCAAGTTTAAAAATTTGCTCATCATCAATTGCAGGTACAATCTCATCATCATTGAAATCAGCAAGAGATTCTAAAATTAGGCGAGTTTTAACATCCCACTCTGGTTCACCAATTTTATTAAATGGAATGATAATGTCTGTTTTGTGATCAATCTCTATCATGAAGATTTATTGTTCGGAGTTAATATAAAATAAATGAATAGAAAAAAGCGCTCATATAGTAATGAACGCTTTTTATTGATTAAGCCTTTGACTCATCTGGCTTGGGGCTTTGCATAGATTCAATCATGTCATGCTTATTGAATTCTTTGAATTCAGGCTTAGCTTCGTAATTCTTCCATGCTTCTTTCACTTTTTCAGCACTAATATCTTTTAAATCAATGCTTTCATTTGGAGTCGGAGTCGCTTCAAACTTTGTCGTTGTCATGTCAGTGCTCCTTTACGCTATTGTACGTATATTCAACATAACACTTTCTAAAATACTTTCAAGGGTAATTTCACGACAAATAACACAGGATAATTTCTATTTTGTGCTGAACTCATCTAAAATAGCCTCCATTATTTGGTTTGTAAAAATTTATCGCTTTTGGAGCACCTCTGATATGTCATATCGCACCCTATCCCAATATTTAGAACAACAACAAGGGAACTTAACATCTGAACTTGCCAATGTAATTGAAACAATTGCAAATACCTGCAAAACCATTGATCAGGCTTTACAGAAAGGTGCTTTAGCTGGTGTCTTGGGGAGTGCACAACATGAAAATGTACAAGGTGAAGAGCAAAAAAAACTTGATGTGATTTCAAATGACTATTTGATTGATGCTTTAAAAGCCAATCCAAATGTAGGTGGACTCGCATCTGAAGAATTAGATGAATTTACCCCAGCTCAAGAAAATGGCAAATATTTGGTTTTATTTGATCCATTAGATGGTTCAAGCAATATTGACATTAATATGTGTGTAGGAACAATTTTTTCTATCCTTCCTGCTCAAAATGCCGTAACGCAAGCTGAAGACTTCATGCAAGCAGGTATTCAACAAGTTTCAGCAGGTTATGTGCTTTATGGCCCATCGACAATGATGGCTTTGACCGTTGGCGCGGGTGTTGTATTTTTCACTTACGACCCTGAAGAAAAGCAATTCTTGCTCACTTCTGAAAATATTCAAGTTGCTGCGGATACCAAAGAGTTTGCGATTAACTCATCAAACCAACGTCATTGGGAAGCGCCTGTAAAACGTTATATCGATGAACTACAAGCGGGTAAAACATCTATACGTGAAAAAGATTTCAATATGCGTTGGGTGGCGTGTATGGTGGGTGATATTCATCGTATTTTATGTCGTAGCGGTATTTTCTTATATCCATACGATACTAAAGATCCTAAAAAAGCAGGTCGTCTACGTTTAATGTATGAAGCCAACCCAATGAGTATGTTAATGGAACAAGCTGGCGGCGCATCGACTACAGGTCGTACACGTATTCTAGAGATTCAACCGACTGAGTTACATCAACGTGTTCCTGTTATCATTGGTTCTAAGAATGAAGTTGAGCTTGTTACCAGCTACCACAACTAATTCTTCTCTCTTTTCTTACTCTCTATTTAGGGAGTAACGCCAGCTAGGGTCTGTTGCAATTTCTTTATAGAATGATCACAGACCCTACTTAATTTTTTGGACGTACTCTCCCATGCCTACAATTTTCCTTGAATCAAAAGACAATCCCAAAATTAAACACCTCAGAGGTTTAATTGAACAAAACACTTACCGTAAAAAACAGGGACAAACTGTACTTGAGGGAACCCATCTTACGCTTGCATGGTTAGAAAAAGGTCGAAAAATCAATTCAATTTTCACCACTGAACATGCCTTAGATCATGAAGATTTAGGCAGTATCCTTGACCAATATCAAGGTATCGTGTTTGTGGTGGGTGAATCTTTATACAAAGATTTAAGTACCCTTGGGACCAGCCTTGCATGTCTAGCCATTGTGGATTTACCAAGTTCAACTCAGGCACTGAATTTTACTGAAGACACGCTAATTCTTGAAAATGTCCAAGATCCGGGCAATGTTGGCACATTACTCAGATCAGCCGCCGCCGCGGGTATTGAACAAATTGTCTGTACCAAAGGTTCTGCATCATTATGGTCACCACGAGTATTACGTGCCGGTATGGGGGCGCATTTTTCATTACACACATATGAAAACGTGATCCTTGAAGACCTACTCAAGCAATTTAAAATTCCTGTGTATGTCACCAGTTCGCATCAGGCAGAAAGCCTTTACACTAAAAACCTGCGCAAACAATGTGTTTGGATTCTAGGTAACGAAGGTCAAGGCGTTTCAGATTTTGCCCTTAAACGCGCAGAAGCGGTATCTATTCCGCAACCTGGTGGTCAAGAATCCCTCAATGTTGCAGTTGCAGGCTCGATTTGTTTCTTTGAAATGGTTAGACAACGACTATAAGGTTAATTTATTTTAAATATTGCCCGTTATTGGAAAAAATCATTTAAACTGAAAAAAATAATTGATTTACATGTCAACCCAAACCATTTTTTTAACGTTATAGAGATATGAATTTAAAATAATGGTGGGTACCCATGACGGGATTTTCCATCTCTATGGACTTAGCACCAAAGAAGTCACAGTCTGAAACAGCAAGTGCTCAAACGAGTACGAGTGAGCAGCGCCTGCGTTTTTTCATGCAGGACGTGACGGGTCGTGCCCTAGTGATGATGGAAAATGCAACCCAAGGTCACAATGGGATTGCGATGGATTTGGTACAGGAAGCATTTATTTCCTTACATAAATCTTATGCTGAGAAATCTACCGAAGAGTGGTATCCACTGTTCTATACAATTTTAAATAACAAATTACAAGATTGGCGACGCAAAGAAGCACGACGCGCTTCTCCATTTTCGTTATTTCGAAAAATTGATTTAGATTCTGATGATGAAGAGGCCATGGAAATTGTGGATGAATCCACACCTAATCCACTTCAATTTCTAGATCAAGATGTCACCGTTGAGGAAATTCAAGAAGCCATTAGCCGCCTCCCTGTACGCCAGCAACAAGCATTTATGTTACGCGCTTGGGAAGGATTTGATACTCAAACCACTGCATCTATTATGAACTGTACAGAAGGTAGTGTAAAAACCCATTATCACAGAGCTATTCAAGGACTAAGAACTTCGCTCTCACATTTAAATCCGTATGGAGGTTCATCACATGAATAATGATGATTTCACCAAACAAGTGACGGCAAAACTGGATGAAGCTGCACGTAATCACCGCAATAAAGCAGTGGTGATGAACAATGTGCTTGATCATATCCAAGATAAACAAACCTCACGTTTTGGTCACTGGAAAATGACTGGCTTTGCGCTTGCAGCGGCAATTACTGGTTTTGTTGTGATTCCCAATGCTTTTGATGTATCACCAGAATCGCAAACTCCGCAACAAGTGGTGATTAGCCCTAAACTTTCACCTCAAATGATGGAAGATTTAGATATGTTGTCTGTATTTGGTGAGGATAAAAATTCTCATGGCAGCTAGAAAATTAGCTTTGGCATTTTGTGCTATTGGTTTTCTACAAACAAGTTTTGCTGGATTTGAACGTTTTTGGATTTTTTCTAAAGATGCGAACAGTCAAGTCAATGAAACATGGGATGCCCTTTCTGAGGACGAACAAAAAGCACTAATTAAACGCTATCAAAATTTAAAAGAAATTCCGACTGATCAAAGTGCAGCACTGCAACAACGCATGGATTGGTTTACTCAGCTTCCTGAACAAGAAAAGCAAAAAATGCGTGAAGTCTGGCAGCAAATGAGCACCGCTGAACGCAACGAAATGCGCAAAAAAATGCAAAAAGCATCAACATCTGATGAGCGCAATGAAATTCGTGAACAATATATGGTGAAATATCAACAGAATATCACGGGTTCACATTAAGCATATTTTTAAATTTTATTCATTGCCAGTTATTTAACTGGCTTTTTATCTTCAAACTCAACATCGTCAAAATCCAAACACACCATTACTGACAATTCTCCTCTCTCATAATTTTAAAATTAAAATGCTGAATTTCTAATTTTCATGCATAAAAAACCTGCACAAGGCAGGTTTTTCATCACTTAAATTCGAAAACGAATTACAAGCTATAGTACATATCAAATTCAACTGGGTGAGTCGTCGTATTTAAACGACGTACATCTTCAGTTTTAAGCTCGATGTATGCATCCAACATTTCTTTTGTGAATACACCACCTTTAAGAAGGAACTCATGATCCGCTTCAAGTGCTTCAAGTGCCATATCTAGGCTATGCGCAACTGTTGGGATTTTAGCTTCTTCTTCAGGAGGAAGATCATATAAGTTTTTATCAGCTGCTTCACCTGGGTGGATCTTGTTTTGAATACCATCAAGACCAGCCATCAATAATGCTGCAAAACCTAAGTATGGGTTCATCATTGGATCAGGGAAACGCGCTTCAATACGTTTACCTTTAGGGCTAGAAACGTATGGGATACGAATCGAAGCAGAACGGTTACGTGCAGAATAAGCAAGCATAATTGGCGCTTCGAAATGAGGAACCAAACGCTTATATGAGTTAGTAGAAGGGTTTGTGATCGCATTCAATGCACGCGCATGCTTGATGATACCACCGATGAAGTAAAGCGCCATTTCTGAAAGACCAGCGTATTCATCACCAGCAAACAAGTTCTTGCCATCTTTAGAGATAGACATGTGAACATGCATACCTGAACCGTTATCACCAACCATAGGCTTAGGCATAAACGTCGCTGTTTTCGCATATTGATGCGCAACGTTCCATACAGCATATTTGAACTGTTGAACTTCGTCAGCTTTACGAACCATCGTATTGAAGCTTACACCAATTTCTAATTGGCAAGATGCAACTTCATGATGGTGCACTTCTACACGACCAGGGCCCATGATGTCTTCGATACGTGCACACATTTCAGCACGCATATCTTGTGAAGAATCTACTGGAGGAACTGGGAAATAACCACCTTTAACACGAGGACGGTGGCCAGAGTTACCTGCTTCGTAGTCTTTACCTGTAGACCAAGCAGCTTCTTCAGCGATTAATGTATGGCGAGCGCCAGACATATCGATGTCCCATTTAACTTCATCAAAAACGAAGAATTCTGGTTCTGGACCAAAGAATGCAGTATCACCAATACCTGTTGATTTTAGGTATTCTTCCGCACGACGAGCAATCGAACGTGGATCACGGTCATAACCTTGACCAGTAGATGGTTCAATAACATCACAAGTAACGACGATGGTTGCTTCAGCAAAGAACGGGTCAAGGAAAGCAGTTTCAGGATCTGGACGTAAAATCATGTCAGATGCTTCAATGCCTTTCCAACCAGCAATTGAAGAACCATCAAACATTTTACCATCTTCAAAAGTATCTTCATCGATAGTGTCTGATGGGTAGCTTACGTGCTGCTCTTTACCCTTAGTATCAGTAAAGCGAAAATCGACCCATTTTGCGCCACTTTCTTGTATGAGTTGAAGGACCTTGTTCGCCATGCTCATTTTGCTCCAATGAATTTTTGTTGCACTTGTGAAGTGCGTGTTAGTAGTTGGTATTTATAAAGCAAGTAGCATACCAACTTTTAAAATAATTGCTAAAATATTGAATTTCTTATCAGAAAATAAGCTTAGCAACGATTAAATTCCATCTATTATACTGAGTGCAAATAGAATTGCACCATATTCAAACACACTTCTCATTTTAAAATTATTACGCACAATTTTAACGCACTATTTTTGTGCAAACTGAATAAAATGTTTTATCTTGGTGCTTATATTACGCGAACAACACTTTTTATCGACTATTTTTTAAGATGATGGCAATTTTTTATTTCAAAAGCATTAAAATAAGGCGTATTCAGTCTGTATACGCCTTTAACATTGTTCTATACAGCCTTTAATAAAGCAATGTGATTTTACAATCTACGATCTACTATATCGACAATTAGCCAAATTCGACTTCGGCTCTTGCAATAAGCGCTTCAACCATGATCAATACATCATCTTTTTTTCTGGCATCCACCGCAAAAATTGGCATGGTCAATTGATTTAATTGCATCCAATCTTTATAAGGTTTTAGTAGATGCTGCGGATTTTCATCTATATGGGTCACACCAACCACAATATTGTTGAGATGTTCCTTAAAACTTTGAAAATAAAATTTTAAATCTTCCAGAGCATCTTTTTGCGTATGATCAATCAACACCACCGCGCCGATTGCACCTTTACATATCACTGACCAAACAAAATCAAAGCGATCCTGCCCTGGTGTTCCATATAATCCAACAATAACGCCTTCATCTAATTTAATTTCACCATAGTCAATCCCGACAGTGGTCAATGCTTTACTGTGTGCTTGCTCATCTGTATTTTGTGCTTCTGTAGATAAGACTGAAATTTCAGATAATGATTTGATTGCTTCTGTTTTACCAGCGCCCATTTTACCGCCAAAAACAATTTTATACTTTTGTAAGATCACATCATCACCTATTTTTAAACTTATCACTGCATCATATAAACTGACTATGCATTTATTTATCGTGTCAGTTTAAACAAACTTGATTTAAGGGTTAATTTTTACAAGCCTTATTTGATTCGCATGTTTTTCACACACTTAAAGCCCTAATTTTTTCCTTAACTTACCAAAAAACCCACGTAAAATGCCTGAAGATTGTTTTTCCTCAGTGAGTAATTTTGCATCTTCAACCGCTATTTTTTTCAGCGCATTGGTCAATATGCCAATCGAAACAAATTTAGCGACTTGCTCTTTGCTATAACCTGTTTTCTGAGTCACTTGGGAAACACTTGCTCCCAATTCAAAACACGCTGCAATTTTAAAAACCATTTGCCGCTCATTTTGATGATTCGGTTGCGGCCAATCTAGCAGTTTATAACAATCGTTAGAACTGATTGGAATATTGACATCATCTGAATACCACAATAAATTCCACACCCAAGATCTAAGTTCTATACCTTGAAAAGTACTGACAGACTGTGCCATTTGCATAGTTGCATAAGTAAAATTTAAAGAAACATCCGTTCCCTGCACTTTTCGTAAAGGGTCTATCCAAACTTGCTGTGTGCGAATATTAACTAATGCGATGTTGCCTTTTGAGTCGAATACTTGAACGTTGCCATTTCTTTCATTAAAAAGCTCAGCAACCACCTTGGTTAAATCGGCTTTTTTTGAAATCTGATTGACAATATTGACTGCTTTATCACTGACAGGTACATGTAAATAGCGATCTTTAAACCATTTTCGAATTTCATCTGAGGGGGAAAAAGGTAAATATAATTTATCTCCTTCTATTTGCCCTGATTTTTCATTCTTATTGACCAGACGCAAATAAGGGACTTTTTTTACACCAACCAAATTTTGAATTGTAGGTGAACTAAAAAACATATCATTTACAAGAAGAATATCTAAATGAGGGTCAGCAATATTCGCCCAACTTACTTGAAGTGAGTCATCATACATAGATCGTATTTTCTGCTTAATTGCATCGAGCACATTTAAACTCAAACCGAATATAGCGATTTTTATTTCTTCTTTCATTTAGCCCCCATGGCCTCGCATAGAATGTGAACAGTTTATCATTTTTATAGAAAAATAAAATACAAAACACTATATTTGCTGTAAAAAAATTGTACAAATTTAATATACTATTAAGCGTATAAAATACAAGAATAGTTATTAAAAAAAATATCAAACAAAACTAAAACCAAACATTAAAAGTAATATATATCTTTAAATTTCAATAAATTAATTTAAAACAAGGTAAGATCAGTGATATTTCAGCATAGAAATAATACCAATCAAATTTAATAAAACTAAATGTTTTATTTAAAAATATTAATAACATTTGTATATTAATATCGATAACATGAATAAATCTATTTTAACTTGATCAATTAATCTTATATTCTCATGCATCCAATAGATGTTTTTAGCATGTATTGGCTTACCCTGCTTATTAAATAAGTAATATCCAGTGCTCTAAAATGTCTAAAGAATAAACCAGAGCTTCAACAGCAACAATTTCGTTAACATGGGTTCAAAATTGTTGTGTTAAGTGAACTGAATGAGAATGAACGTTTTACCACATTGATGATAAATAGCGATGAGCTTTGTTTTAAAGGTGACAAGCCAAGTGGGCAATCGTTTTGGCATTTTCGTTTTAATAAAAACATTGATGAGTTTTGATATCTCCCATTACCTTGTACCCTGCTGTAGGTTTGCCTAAAGCACGCAAGTAAGAGGTAGTGTAAGCATTTTCAACAGAAGAAATTTATTTTATCAACGATAGATAAGAGAAAAGGATAATTCTTAATAGTGCTTTAATCAGAGGAACCTATTTAATGATGTTATGCAAGAATTAAAAATTGGAAGGCTTACCAGAAAGTTAAAAAATTTTTAGCTTTATTTGAGATAGTGCTAGATAGAGATTTTGTAAAAATTATTTGCAATGAGAACACAAGAGAGATCAACTCAACCACCATTTATCACCAAATCTTTAAAATTACATAAAAATCAATATTATAAATAAGAACCTTACCCTAAATAAGAAGGCAAGCGTAATTTCTCTTTGCCTTTTCATAAATGAGCTAAGAACTATTCGTTAGTAATTACATATCATCGACATAGCTCCTTCATAGATTGAACCATCTTTAAGTTTAATTTTATAAATAGAGCCTGCTACAACGCTATTTTTACCGTTATTAGAAATATTAAATGTCCCTATATTACTTGATTGACCTTGTTGATTTTCTATTCCTAATAAGTTAAAGGAGTTATAAGCGTTAAAATTTTCAACCCAATTCATTGATGAGTTATATGAAGTTTCATCACTTCCTATTTTAGCTGTAAATGAAATACCTATTGCTCCATCTGGGTTTAATGTAACGCTTCCATTATGTATAGTCGGAGAAACAAAGTAATTATTACTTTTATCATTTGTTATTTTTGCTTGGGTCGCATTTATATCTGTACAATTCACTCTTTTAATTGAGGAAGATTCAAGTTTTTTCGTTAGTGGTGAAGATACAAAATAATAATATGAACCATTCGCATATTTAGAAACATCTGTCGTTTTATTTTCCCCATCCGCCGCATAATCTATATTACCTCCAGCTATTCGAGCTATGGCATAATTTTTATTACCTGAAATTTCTTTACCAACAATAGTTCCAGATAATTTATATGCACCAAACTCAGTAATAATGCCAATATCATTTTGTTTAACCGCAGTAATATTGGATGAGCCACTTGATTCAGGAAAAGAATAAATAATTCTATATGCTTTTGATGTATCAAGCTTCTCAACAATCGACCCTGTAGAATTATTGTTGGTATTAGAACCATTGTTCGAATTTGTGTTAGAATCATTGTTTGAGTTCGAGTTATTATCACTCCCCCCACCACAAGCAACTAATCCGATTCCTAAAAAAGCGACTAAAATAGGTTTATTAAATAACTTCATAATGACATTCCTATACTTATATTCAAGAAAGTATTTATTTAAAAATACTATTCATAATAAAATTACATCAATTTTCTTATAAAACACTTAATAAAATCATTAAGCATTCGAATAAAACATATAAACTCAATTTAAAAATAGTGTCAAGCAATTATTCAACAACCCTATTAAAAAATAATTAACCAATTTATTCGAAATCTAAATATTAATTCAAACCCTACTCAACTTTTAAATTAAAAGTAATCCACCATATATAAACACTTAAAAAATACGAATATTACTTTGAATGAACAGACAAATTATTCCTACATAAAAGAAGCTTAAATGGTTTTCAAGATGATCACTTATTAAATAATGCTTAGTAATTTTTAAAACTGAATCGTCTCAATATGGCGAAGTTTCTATAGTATTTCCAAAGTTACACTTATTCCTCTAGCTAAAGCTTCAGCTAGATTGTAACTCCCCGCCATGATGCTATTGAATTCTTCACCAAGAAGTACATCACCTTGCATTGCCTGAATAAATTGGGTAACCGCACCATCTACTGTTTTGGCTGATCCGTCACCAATTTAAATCGCTTGAGCTACTGTTTTTGTAAGATCTAACGCCTGTTCTTGCGTTATCCCCCATTTCTTTGCCAACTGCATTAAGGCAAGTGCATAAATAAACAGCTGTAGTTAAATTAGAATTGGTTGCTAGTGCAACTTGGTGGATGCCTGCCATTGCTTAGTTAAAATTTTGTGGCTATGTTTATTTGCGCTGAACGGTTTGTATATAAGTGTACTGCTTACCTAATCCTTAGATACTTAAGCCAACACCTAAGGCTACCATAGTCGGTAAATTGCACCATTCATTCCCTATTACAAGCCAGTTGTATTAGTCTAAAAGTTTTAAGTGAAAATCATTAGAACCTAAAGCCATTTGATATTCTCAACTCTTTTACAGACATAAAAAACCACCCGAAGGTGGTGATTAATTCTTAAAACTATGCAATCAAATAAGTATGGCTAGATTTAACATTCTACTTTCGCTAAAACTTTTCATAATCTTTATTTAAATCAATTAATTAAAAATCCTTCCAAAGGAAGTTTAGATTAAATAAAATGAGTAAAATTATTGTTCAAGCCCAAATTAATATAATTTGATTTAATCCTGACGAAAAATTCGGATCGAACGCCCCCTCATATCCGTTAGCTTTATAGTCGTGCAATGAGCATACTTTTTACTCTACGCTCATGGTTCTTATGACCAGAGTATTATAAAAAATACAGAAAATCCCGACTAATTTGGGCTTCTTAAATCTTCAATACAACTCTTCTCTTTTTCTTCCTTGTTACGTGCATCAACAGGATTCTTAACGCATTTACAATAATCGTAATACTTTTTCTTATCCACCTCTTTGGGTGGGTCTATGCCCTGACATTCCGTTAGTACTGACCCTAATCTATGAAATTCTTTACTCTTTTTACTCTCTGAGGGGATACTAGGTTTATAGATAATTATAAGTAGTGACACTATTATTGCTAAGAAAAATATATATTTCATACAATCAATAGCCTCCCTAACTCAAAATATGTAAATCTGTTTATAAAGCAAACTTTGATATTAAATCAAGACTTGCTTAGCTTTAATCAATCACTTAACACTGCAAAGCTCTAAGTCTTTTCTAGCCTGTACTGTGTCTGTCATAGCTTTCCTCTAAGTATTAAAAAAGCCTCAACTGTGAGGGGGCTACTAAATCTCAATAATTTATTGATCTAATTGAAAGTCTTCTGTAAAACCTTTTGCAATGCTAAAGTGACACAATTGACAAGCTAATCTTACAAGCATTCGATTGATGAATATGCATTATAAAAATTCTAAACTTCAGCATGAAGGAAGCCTGAAACAGGGGGTGTCTATCTCCCCTTTGGTTGTTCCTTTAGTCATTGGAATGGCATACGGTACAGTTATGCTTTTCCAAGGAGATCTTGGTGGCGCCTTTGCGATGTTTTTTCTCTGTCTTATGTTTGGGCTTCCCTTTACATACACTATCACCTTTACACTGGTTTTACCGATGGCTATCTTCCTTCGCAATATAAACGCTTTATCTTCTGCACGATTGTGCCTTTGGTGCACTCTACTTGCACCAGTTACATTCTATGCCTACATTTATCTGTTGAATGGTGGACCCGAACGAATACCTGACCTTTACGGGATCATCTTCTCCCTACTTTGCGGATTTATTTCAGGGGTTGCATTCTGCCTGATTGCTAGGATTCGGGTATTCGCTAATTAACTAAACTAAAAATCTTTAAGTATTAAAAAACTCTCAAAAGTGGCTTAATTAAAAAATTAACTATTCTTAAAATATAAAATAAGTAGTCCAACTGGAGCTAATACCCATGCAAAAAAGAAGCACATTAATCTTGCAATTAGCTTGAACCATATTGTAATGATATTGATAGAATAAACGTAAACTGCATCTCCAGTAATAACCTCCCATACATAATCATATAAATATTTTGCATAGGGGTATAACAGCCCATTAAATATAAAAAATCCTTTTATAATAACTAAATTCCAGAATGGTTTTGGTGTGGTTGCTCTAGCCTCTAATGTATCTATCATCAACCAAGCTAGTACAGCAGCAACAATACCAATTATAAGATTTCTAATGAAATAATCTTTTCTTAACCCGCCAAGAGTTTTACTAAATATATCTGCAATCATCTCTATCTATTCTTATGTGATTCAATAAATCAAAAAATATAAATATTGTTAGTAATTAAGTTTAAAGTTAGTGAATATTCACTCTAATAAATTGGCTAAATATTGGTTAATCATAAAAGATTTGACCAACAAAAAAGCTCACTAAAAAGTGAGCTTAATATCTAGTGAATTACTATAACTTCGCGCACTATAACAAAAATATGCCACAATATACCCTGACTTTCAAGCCCCAATGATGCAACTTCTAAATTGATAGTTTGTTGCCAATCTAACTAGACCTAGCATGGGATTGGGTAGATTTTGAAAAAGATTTAATAGTTATCCCACCTGCATCTAGAGATCAACTTCTTGTCGGTGAGCGAAATATTAAAATGAACCGTCAACACTTGGTTCCATTGAGTAAGCAAATGGTTGAAATCCTTAAAAACCAAAAAATCCAATCTAACGATGAATATGTGTTTTGTTCAGTCTTTAATAAGTCCAAAGTAATGAACAAAAGCACAATTAACCAGGCATTAAAAACAATGGGCCTAAATTGCACTGCTCATGACTTCCGCGCCACAGCATCCACGATTTTGCATGAAAAAAATTACAGTTCAGAATGGATTGAAATGCAACTCGCCCATATTGATAAAAACATTGTCCGCTGTACATATAACCATGCTCAAAATTTAGATGAGAGAAGAAAAATGATTCAAGACTGGTCTGATATCGTTGATGGTTGGTAAATTTAAAATGAAATTTATTGTTTTGCTTGTTGTTGGAATAATTGTTTTTTGGTTATATGACAGTTTTTCTACAAAATCTAGAATTAATTCTGCAATAAATTCAGAGAGTAAAATAAATAAATGTGGTACTTTTTTAGGTTTAAAATCCACAAATTCTCGATTTAAGGAAGACTACTTTGCTTTTAAAAATAATGAAAATAAAGTTGATGCCTTTAATATATTTCCACAATTTGATCTTCATAATAAAATTAAAAATAACGAAATAATTAAAAATGGAGACAAGGTTTGCTTTCTATATGCATACGTTCATACTTATATGGATTCGATTAAAATAATAACAAATGTAGAGAAGATAAAATGAAAATTAAGAATGAACGCAAATGTGTTCAAACTATGAAATTCCCACCAGAGATGCTCTCGCCTAACTTGATGTCGAAGTTGATCAGTTTACTGTTACTGCAATCTACGATGATGCTGTAATTAAAGATTCAAAAGTCAGATCATTTTCAATGCTTACGATCAATTCTGACAACCACCCTTTTATGAAGCAATTTCACGCGCCTGACAATGAAAAGCGCTCAATCATAGTCATACCAGAAGAATACCGCAAAGATTGGTTGAATTTTGATAAAGAAAACGCTCATGAATATTTCTTTGAAATGCATGATGAGTTTGTCACTTTTCCGCGTGATGAAAAAAAACAAAACGTCTTATTCTGACGAACCTTAGGATATATATTTTGAATCACTTACCAAAATTTCCACCAAGCTTTATCAGGCCAATTAGCACAAGGGTTAGGTAATAAACCGTAAATTTTGACAAATTCATCTTCTACAAGTTTTCCATCTTGATTTTCATCTAGATATTTAAATAATTTAATGTATTTATCTTTGCCTTGAAACCGTCTATCATCTGGCCAAGGATATGGTTCAAAATCTTTAACCTTTAAAAATTCATTAAGTTCAAAGGTACCATTTTTATTTGAATCATAGATTTTATAAAATTTCTCCCAGTCTAATGAAGTCGGATCACAGGCATGACTGAAGCTTGAAAGTGCGCTACAACTGAGAATCAGAATACAGATTATTTTTTTCATTTGTTTTATCCCATCTTTAATTAGCTTTGATTATATAGACAAAGTGATTTAGAAAAAATCATTTAAAGAAAGCCATTTAGGGTTATTCAATGTAATAGATAGCAAAACATCAATAGCGACTTTATTTTAAAACAAAAGCAGTGGTGAACTACTATTTTTTATTACATTAAAGTATTGACTAATACTGTCTGTTTTTTGGTGGTGTTTTATTCAAAAATTATTCCTAGAAATAAAGCCCTATTTAAAAGCCTTATTCTTCACATCATTCAAAGCACTCCACTTATTGTACACAGTAGTTACTTAATTATCATTCTTAAAACATCAACTGCTTCTTTATAATTCCATATGCTTTTGCGTATCGTATATTTCTGTATTAGGATTTTAACGATATATAAAATTGCTTATTTTATGAAGACTAATATATCAAAAAAAGGCGCATTAATCATCTTTATTTCATATAAATATCAAATACTTATAACAAAAATCTGCGTTTTTTTTGCATTTTATTTTAGATTTGATTAAATGTTTTATTTGATGGAATTTAAAAGTAAACATATTTAAACAATAATCGTTGATCATTGTACTGCCTGAATCACTCTTTAGAAACTTAAATGATCTAGTAGCAAGTGTTGAGCTTGCTACTTAGATATTTTTATGCAACTGACCCGTTGTTTTTATCAAATTGACCATGGATGTAGTAAAATGAAATTAATTTGAAAATGTATAGAACTTCTATTTGGGGAATAATCCTGTGAATTTTATTGATCCAATGAGATTAAATGCATTAATAATTTTAAGTTTAACTTTCAAACAAAAATGGATGATATCAAGATGGTAATAAAAAGAATTTATTTATTGGGACTATTGCTTTTGACGATAGAAGGTTGGGCTGAAGTAATACCAAATACGACTAGTACAGAGTCATTGCCAGATGTTGGGGTAATGCAAACCTTATCCACTAATAATACCCCTATAAAGTACATAAAAAGACCAAAAATCACCTACCCTAAAAATCTTAGCGATTTCGGTAATAGGGGTAAAGTGCTGCTTAAAGTATTAATTACTGAAACAGGCAGAGTTAGCGAAGTTGAGGTACTGGATTCACCACACCCCGATTTAGAACGTGCCGCTGTTCAAGCTGTCATGGGGGCACTGTTTGAACCGGAAAAAATTAATGGTAAGCCACAAAGCGGCTTTGTGAAAATACCCATTGAATTTTCTGTGTCAGCTGGTTTAAGTAATGGTGTTGATCCTTTTAGAATCCCTGCTGCATCAAAAAACCTTCCAGCAGATTTACAGTATGATGTCGCACCGCAGATTCGTATAGCAGCCCCTTTAGTTTATCCCTATGAGCTACTTAAATCGAAAACTACTGGTAAAGCTAAGGTGTATGTAGTTATAGATCCTGATGGAAATGTGCGTCAAGCCAATGTGCTTTCAGCCAGTGAGCCATCATTTGGCTTAGCTGCGAAGGCTTCTTTACAGTCATGGAAATTTTATCCTGCAAAAAAAGATGGTAAACATAGTTGGTCAGTGATCACAAAAGAACAGAATTTTAATCAGTTTAATAGAGATACATCAAATAGCCACTCAACAACTCAAATATTGGCTAATTTAGAGCGTGGAAAAACAAAAATCTATGAGTTGAAAGATTTAGATTCGGTACCTAAACCATTATATGCACCACACCCTGAAATGCCTATAGGTTCTGATAAATCACAAAAATCAAAAGTAATGTTAGAATTTTATTTAGATCAGGATGGTATGGTGATTTTACCTAAAATTGTATCTGGGAATAATGATGAATTTAGTTGGTTGGCGCTTACAGCGGTTAAACGTTGGCAGTTTGATATTCCGAAAGTAAATGGCAAGGCAGTTGTTGCCAGATTAAGACTGCCAATTCAATTTGATTAAATTGAAGGCGGTACTCAGATTCTGAGAACCAGGTATGGTGGAAATCACCACAACTGAAATTACTAAGGATCTGACGATCATGCAACCCCTTGTAACTACACTTTTAGTGTAGCTATGAATATAAGATATACATCTGATACTTAGATTGTGAATACCTGTTAATCACACTAACCCACTTTTGGTTGGTTAGTTTGGGAGATGGTGAATATTGGTCTAATACCTCATCACCATGGAAGCCTATAGGTTACAAATACAAAGCATGGCATGTAGAATTTAAAACTGGTTTTTTAGCCCCTACACTTAACTACACAGAATACCTTGCCCTCTCTAAGGCTGTTCGTAATAGTAAATAGAAGTACAGCAATTAATTTTAACTTTTAATTACTACTGTTGTATTATTAACAATCAAAAGAATTTAGATACAAAAATGAGAGCTAATTATGAAAAAAATATGTTTTATCACTTCATTAATCGTAGTTTTATCAGGATGTAGTAACTATGTATTACCGAATGGCGAACAACTTGGTAGTAAACGATGGGAGGAAATAAGTGATAGAATGAATAAAAAAGTAGGACTTTCTGAGCAAGAACTTATTAGTCAATGGGGTGTACCAAATGGTAACTATACCCTTTCAAATGGTTCAAAAATTATATCTTATGATGTATATAATTCTAGAAAAGATAGTTATTGTGAAGCAAAATTTTTAATTGAAAGGGGGAAAGTAACAAAATGGGGACATTCTGGTAATAAGGCTTGTGGACTCGGGTCAGCTTCACCTTCAAAATTAATTCCAAAGACTCCTCTTCCTAAACCTACTTTATGAAATTAATTTACTTAATGCTACTTCTCTTGGTTAATCCTTATTAAATTGAAGCCCTCAATTGAGGGCATTTCACTTTATACTTCCGTTACTCCAGTTGCAGATACACCTTTTAAAACAGGCAAATCATAACGAAACTCAGCAGGTTTACTTGTTTTCCCATACCATCGAAATTCCTGAAAGTCAGATTCATTATAAAGCGCATAACAAACCATATTTGATTGATTTCCACCAATACAGACCAACTACCTGTCTTACTATCCCGACCTGCAACAAAGCAAACATGGCCACCACCGCTTCGAGTTTTGATTGCTACACAGCCATAGGCTGGTTTTGATAGTTTAAATCCATAGTTCACATAATCAAGTGCGCAGTACCAATGTTTTGGATATGCCACACCAGTAGATTTTAGACACCACGCCAAAAATGTACCGCACCAAGGTGTTTCATCTTCTTGCCACCATGAACCCAAGGATTGAAGCCATTTTAGGATTGTTGGGTTATGAGCTGTTTTGCTTGTATTTTCTTTTAAACCTAAATGTTTTTTGGCTTCGACCATCCAAGCTAAATCATTTGTATTTGATACCAGTGTTGAGATCAGTGTATTGACGGTGGTTAAATTTAACTGAGGCTCACGCAATTCTGGCTGCTTTTTCAAACGAGCTATAATCAAAGCTACATCAACAAAAGCGCCAACATATTCTTTCCATTATTCGGGAATTGAGTTTTTGAACTCTTGAGGAATAATATTCCATAGAGTCAAAAGTGCTCAGAGAATAAACTCAAAACAAAAAAATGGCGCTTATTGCGCCGATCTGTAGTGATTTAAGCTTGTATGACTGTTTCCAATTATCGATTAATTTCATTTAATACTCCACGTGTTTGCTTGGCGTTTAAGCCAAGACTCAATAAACGTACTTCCTAAAATACCTAATGTTGATACTATTGCGATCAAAGTAAGAGGGTTTATATCAGGAACCTGTAAAACAATTGCTCCCGCTATCGTTGATCTTGCTGCTCCTAAAGTTGTTCGGCCAATAGCTAAACGCCATGTAAGTTTTCCACCAGAGACAAGTAGTTTGGCAAATCCAATACATGCCCCCATTGCAAGAATGAATAGTAAATTTTTCATTGCTCATAAATTGGGTCCAATAAAAAACCCACTCTGTTGAGTGGGTTTGATTAACATTCGATTTTGCGATTTAAGTCTTTCACGTTAGTTACCTCCAACTTTATTTTTTTGAATCCAAGCAAGCCCACCAGCTGAAAATATAAAACTGATCACTGCAATATAAAAAAAGGAATTAATTCTATTATTCTGTTCTTTAGATACATAATGAACCGAGCCATGATTATTTAATGAAACAGAATATATTTTATCTGGCGTTTCCTTACCCTTTGAATGGTAAGTTTCAAATAAATCAAGACCATAGAATAAGCTAGATATACTAGAAATTAGTAAAAATGCTGTAAAGAGATAAATTATAAGTTTTTTCATATCTTATCCAAGATATAGATTTAATCCAAGATACTAATTTTTATACAAAAAAGAAACCTCTCGATGGTGATTCCTTTTCACTAAACATTCTATCTTGGTTTTATTAATTTATTTATCGCTTGCTTTGTCTTGCCACAACTTTGCAGTTTCTTTATTTTCTTCGACCCCTAAGCCATGTTCGTACATAAATGCAATATCTCTCATTGCTTCTTTATTTCCTAGTGAAGCAGCTTTCTTGCGGATTTCTAATGCTTTTTGAGAATCTTTATTGATGCCATCACCTCGACTGTATAAATTCGCTAAGCCAACCATAGATTCAGAATGATTTTGATCTAAGCCTTTTGAAAACCAAGTAAATGCTTTTTTGTAATGTTCATCAGCATCAGCTGGATCCATATCTTCAACCAACCCAGCATAAGTTGCATATCCATCACCAAGCCAATACATCGCTTTAGCATTACCATTTTCAGCAGACTTTGTAGCCCATAATTCAGCTTGAGTTTCATCCTCATCAATACCATAACCATGAATATATACATCGGCTAACTCCAATTGGGCAACAGCATCGCCACTTTTGGCTTTAGATAATAATTCATTTGAAAATGTCGGATTAGCTAATGTTTCCATGGAAAAAATGAGTCCTAAAATAATAAATATTTGTTTGAAATTATTCAATTTTCACCCTAATATAAGTCAGGTTTGTCTATAAAATTTTGATCCATGATAATATAAATATATGACAAATTGTGTATTAACTAATTTGTTAAATATTAATCAAAACATTTTTATCACTATGTCAGCTAATTGGAATCATTTTGTATACCCAGCTTCAGTATTTTTCAATCTAGAGGATTGGATATTGAACTCATAAGCTAAAAAAATAAATCATTAACCATCCAGTACACCAAACTTATGAAAAAAATATTTGTGGAAGATTATCAAGGACATTACTTATGTGCTCACAACATTGTGGATTTTACTGATATAAAATATTCTCGTCTGTTTGCACAAATCATTTTTACAACCTTAAGAGAACCTATTTCAACTGAAAAATTTGAAAACTTAAAGAACTTTGACTCTTGGTATGATTGTTGTGATTGGATAGAAAAATTTTTATCATTAATGCCCGATTTCAAAAACACTGGAGGTTTTTATGAAAACTCAAAACTATCAACCATTGATGCAATTGAACTCACCTCAAATTGCTATAGTCATTCAGATTATGAAAAGATTTCACATATAAATACCATCTACAATAACAATGAAGACTTTAGCCATCTAGAAATTATATTTATTGATTCAAACGATACAATAGTTAAAAATTTCTCTTCAGAAGATGCTGCAAAAGAATGGCTAAATGAACATTTTTATATGATGTAAAAAATTTGCATTGAAGAAATAAAAAACCTCCCTTGGGAGGTAATAACACAATCAATACCTAATCATTAAGTATCTTAGATTTCTTTATCTCTTCCAACTTAAAAATCTTGGAGCTAATTTTAATACCATTAGACGCATAGACAACTATCGGAAGTTTACTATTGTAATTAAGTATAGTATTACCGTTTAAGTTAATAGGAATCTCACCCATTTTAGGCATCTCAGAACAACCCATTAAAGTCGTAATTATGTTACCTAGTTTACCAACTTCATAATAAGGATATTGCATGCCCTCAACTAATTTTTTAGTATACTTTGCAGATCGACTTTTGGTATTACAATCTTGCATACCCTCCATAGAAGCAGTGATTAAGACTCTATAGTCTTCTTCATTTTCCTTAGGATCTAATAAAATTACATTTCTATTTTGATCTTTTTTAACTTCTGGATATACGTTTAAATCATTAGCACTCTTATTAGCATAAGCGCTGACCGAGATAGAGAACAAACATAAAATAAGAACTTTTTTCATACCCCACCCTAAATTATAAATTTAGACCAAGATACTAATAATAGGGTTAAAAAGAAACCTCCCGAGAGAGGTTTGGTTTTACTAAAAATTTATAGAAAAGAAATAAACTATCCTTCATTAGCTGAAACTAAAGAAAAAGTAAATTTTTTTGTCTTTCTAAGTGGATATGGTTTGCCATTAATACTTAATGGGAGAAAACTTGCTTTTTCTCGAAATTCGTTTAATACATAATTATCCAATTTAGTTAATCCGCTACTTTCAGTAATCTCGGCTTTAGTTAATTTCCCATTATCATCAGCTTCTGCATAGATCGTTATTGATCTATCTTCACCCTTTAAATCTGATTTTTTTACAAAAATCATTGGTTCACTTTTATATCTCACTTCTCTTGAAACATTAAATTGAAAAGGCTGCTTTGCACGAGCTGGGTAATTGGTTTTCTCTTCCCCTTCATTCCAAACTCGTAATTTAGATATTTGAACAGCCCTTAATACTTTATGATCTAATTCTTCCAGTCCACTACTTTTAAACACCTCAGCGTGTTCAACCTTGCCACTCGCATCAGTTTTAAATGAGATTACGACATTCCTGTCATAGCCTTCTAATAATTCATTTTTAAACGAGACTTTTGGTGCTCTCATCCACCTGACTAACATTGTATTATTTGTAATTTTTTGCCCTTCTTGAGCTTGAACGTTTGATCCTAGATAAAACGTAAGTGCAATTAAAACTATATTTAAAATTTTCATATAAAGTTCGCTTAAACTAGTGTTTTTATAAGTCTATAAATTTGACTTTTGGGGTGTAAAAAACCACCCTCAGTTGGTTTAATAACTTTAGATTAACTCATTCAGGTTCAATATTTCTTTCACAATCTTCTCGCCACTCATTTGCATAATTCTCAATAGCTTGCTCTTTAGCAAAATCAGTAGCGTATATTTGATATTGTTTTGCATTAGAAATCATATCAATGAGTAGTAAAGATTGGTTTTCCGATAACTTCCCACTTGTAGCTTGTAGATAATTTTCTATATCGAAACCTTGTTGATATTCGGTCATTAACATAGATGCCATATTTTTCATAACCTGACAAGCGTCCTGTTCATATGCATATACAGTTGTGCTTGAAAGTAAAAATAAGAATAAAAATGTTTTTTTCATAATAAATTCACGTTTTATTTTAAAACAAGATACTAATAATTAATTCAAAAAGGAACCTTCGCTTTGAGATCGAATAAATAACAGAATCACCTCCATCATCAAAAGGAGGATGTGCGTAGTTTCTGGTTAAATAGTGATGTGAATGAAGCTGTAGCCACAAAATGTAAAAAATCTGCTAAAGTAGCCGCTTAGATAGCGGCTTTTTTGTAAAAGCTGTTGTTTAAATAGACACTTAGCAAAGTGAGTAACATTGTGAGTAACTTCACATCCAGTCTACACATTAAGCGATATATTTCAAAAGGTTAAGTTTGATATGCTTCTAATGATCGATAATTACGATAGCTTTACGTATAACATTGTCCAATATTTTGGCGAGTTAAACCAAGACGTTAAAGTTGTTCGCAATGATGCCGTGACCTTAGAGGATATCGAACGATGGCAACCAAAGTACTTAGTGATTGGTCCTGGTCCTTGCTCACCCTCTGAAGCAGGAATCTCTATCCCTGCAATTCAGCATTTTGCAGGAAAAATTCCAACACTCGGTGTATGCCTAGGTCACCAAGCAATTGGTCAGGCTTTTGGCGGTGAAATTGTGCGTGCCAAAACGGTGATGCATGGTCGTTTATCCGACATGTATCATAGTGACCAAGGGATCTTCAGCAACTTACCTTCTCCATTTTCAGCAACACGTTATCATTCACTCGTGATTGATCAAGCCAGTGTGCCTGAATGTCTGGAAGTTACTTGCTGGACCAATGAAGCAGATGGTTCTATCGAAGAAATTATGGGTGTCAAACATAAGACATTGCCAATTGAAGGCGTGCAGTTCCATCCAGAATCCATTCTGAGTCAACATGGTCATCAGATCTTTAAAAACTTTTTAGAAATTTATGCTTAATATGCGTAGTACAAGATAATGAATATTCAACAAGCTTTAAATAACATCACTAAAAATATCGAACTCACTCAACCTCAAATGGAGGAAGTGATGCGTACCATCATGCGTGGTGAAGCCACAGATGCCCAAATTGGTGCATTTATGATGGGACTTCGTTTAAAAGGTGAAAGTATTGACGAAATCACCGCTGCCGCACGTGTAATGCGTGAGTTTGCAATTAAAATTGATGTGGGTGATATCCCGCATTTAATTGATATTGTTGGCACGGGTGGTGATGGACAAAACCTATTTAACGTATCTACTGCCTCTTCATTTGTTATTGCGGCAGCAGGTGCAACTATTGCAAAACATGGAAATCGTGGTGTTTCTTCTAAATCAGGCTCGTCTGATCTTTTAGAACAGGCTGGGATTAACCTTGATTTAAATATGCACCAGACAGAACGATGCATCCGTGAAATGGGGGTTGGCTTCTTATTTGCCCCAAATCATCACAAAGCAATGAAATATGCGGCTGGTCCTCGTAAAGAATTGGGCTTCCGTAGTATTTTCAATCTCCTTGGCCCGCTTACGAATCCGGCTGGGGTACGTCGCTATGTGATTGGTGTATTTTCTACAGAATTGTGTCGACCATTGGCCGAAGTTTTAAAACAACTGGGGGCTGAACATGTCATGGTGGTTCATTCTAAAGATGGCTTAGATGAAATCAGTTTGGCTTCCTCAACTTATGTTGCTGAATTAAAAAATGGTGAAATCACGGAATGGATGATTCAACCAGAAGATGTAGATATTGAATCTCAAACCTTAACTGGTCTTTCTGTTGATAGTGCTGCTGAGAGCCTAGCATTAATCAAAGATGCACTCGGTAAGAAGAAATCAGCAAAAGGTGAAAAAGCAGCCAGTATGCTGGCATTAAATGCAGGTGCTGGTATCTATGTTTCAGGTCTGACCAAAAGTTATAAACAAGGTGTCGCTTTAGCACATGATATTATCTATGGTGGGCAAGCTTTAGAAAAAATGGGCATTTTGTCTGAATTTACCAAAACACTCAAAGAGTATGAAGCTTAAGGATTAGAGGACGTTATCATGGTGGATATTGCCAATACAATGTTGGGTAAAATTGTTGATCGTAAATACGAAGAATTTGCTCAACGTTTAAAACAACGTAGTTTAAACGATGTTGAAGCGCTTGCCCAAGCTGCAACGCCTGTGCGTGGTTTTGCAAAATCTTTATACAGCAAACGCCCAGGTGTAATTGCTGAAATTAAGAAAGCTTCGCCATCAAAAGGGGTGATTCGTGAAAACTTTAACCCTGCTGAAATTGCTCAACAATACCAGCAAGCCGGTGCAGCCTGCTTATCTGTTTTAACAGATTTAGATTTCTTTCAAGGCGCTGATGAAAATATTCAGATCGCCCGTAGTCACTGTGAATTACCTGCACTACGTAAAGATTTTTTGATTAATCCTTACGGCGTTATCGAAGCACGTGCTTTACATGCCGACTGTATTTTATTGATTGTGGCTTGTTTGTCAGATCAACAACTTGAAGAAATGTCAAAGACCGCATTTGAGCAGAACCTTGATGTTTTGGTTGAAGTTCATGATGAAGCTGAACTGGAACGTGCATTGCAACTTTCAGAGCGTTGTTTACTGGGTGTGAATAACCGTAATTTAAAAACCTTTGATGTCGATTTAAATACCTCATTGCGTTTGAAGAAGTTACTTCCACCATCACGTTTACTGATCACTGAAAGTGGTATTGCAACACCAGATGATGTGCGCATGATGCAAGAACACGATATTCATTCATTCCTTGTGGGTGAAAGCTTTATGAAGCAACCACGCCCTGATCATGCATTTAATGCGTTGTTTGGTCTGCCTGAAACAGTTTAATTAAAAGTCAAAGGGTGAGTTCGCTCACCTTGTTTTTATCTTTCCCCACTCCCCCCTTTAAATTTTGAAATTCCCAACATTCAAGTCACGATCAACGCAGATATAACGGTGTGAATTCAATTCAGTTCAAATTTGACAAGATTCAGACTATACTGAGCGCCTAATACCGTCCATTTACTGTTTTTTGCAATTATGAGTAAATCTGATTCCACATTCTCTAAATCACAGCTTGATTTATTAAAACAATTCAAAAAACAAATCACTCCTCCGCATTCTTCAAAAGTTGCAGTGCAACCTGAAAGTAAGAATACACAAGTAACAGCACCTGAAGAGTTAGATGATGCTGATTTGTTTAAAACCGCACTCGGCGGTGTAACCAAACTCGATAACGGCAATATTGCCAAAATCGAGCGTAGTGATTTGCGCAAAAAACCAGATGCAAAAATCCTTGCCAAACGCGCGGCGGCTGAAGGTGCATTTGAAATTAATGATGCAGAATTGTCAGATACTCAAGCAATTTTAAATCCTGTTGCAAGTCAGGCGGCTTTAAGCTATCGCATCGCAACACTACAACATAAAGTTTTTGAAGACTTAAAAGCTGGTAATCTACGCTGGTTTGAAGCTGTTGATTTACATGGTTGTACTGTTGAAGAAGCGCGTTCTGCTGTATTGCAAATCATTCAAATGGCAAAAGATGAAAACCAAAATGTCATTAAAATTGTCCATGGCAAAGGCCCAGAAGCCATACTCAAAACTTATGTGAATGGCTGGCTTCGTCAACATCGTGATGTTTTAGCTTTTGTCAGTGCTCCTGAAAAACAAGGTGGCACAGGCGCAGTTTTGGTTTTACTGAAACGTGCTGAAAGAAATCCAAAATCAAATGGAAATCCATGATCATTTGTTTTAAATGATCAAAACTCTCTTAAGTGTCGGTTTATCTTGTAATTAGAAAATATTATTCATTTTTCTGATACAATGCCGTCCTTGTTCAAACCGTATAAGTGAACACGTTTTATGTCTATGCAGCAATCCTACGCAAATATTTTAACTGCCGTTGGCGAGGACTTAGACCGTCCTGGTCTGAAAGATACGCCTATGCGTGCGGCTAAAGCTTTTTCGTACTTGACGTCTGGCTATAGCAAAACGTTGGAAGAAGTGACCAATAATGCGGTCTTCCCTTCTGATAATGATGAAATGGTCTTGGTAAAGAATATCGAATTTTATTCGTTATGTGAGCATCATTTATTGCCTTTTCATGGTCGTGTACATATTGCCTATCTCCCTTCTGGCAATGTTTTAGGACTGTCTAAATTTGCCCGTATCACAGAAATGTTTGCTCGCCGTTTACAGATTCAAGAACAGTTGACCAAGCAAATTGCAGATGCAGTGGCTGAAGTTACTCAAGCACGTGGTGTTGCGGTGGTCATTGATTCAGCGCACATGTGTATGATGATGCGTGGTGTCAGCAAACAAGAATCGACCACACGTACCGTGTCATTTGTGGGTGATTTTAAAACAGATAAAGAAGCACGTCGTGAGTTTTTATCTGCCGTGCCTGAAGCACATTAAGACTAATCATTCAGCAAGCAATATAAATATCAAAGCCTCATTTTATTGAGGCTTTATTTTACGATAGGGTTTTACAATGTCTTTAATTTGGTTGGCAGGTCATGGTTTAACGCACAGTGAAACCACTATCGATTATCCTCGTGCAGAGCGATTGGTTAAAGGAAATCCCAAACGACTCACGCAAAGTTTGTATGAACATCCCAATATGAATTGTGGTATTTGGCAATGCGAGGTCGGTGCATGGGATATTCAATTTGCAGACAATAAACAGGAATTTTTTCAGCTAATTGAAGGTACTGTACGTTTGCATGATAAAAACACCTCATCATTTGTAGAAATTAAAGCTGGTGAAGCAGGAATTATCCCACCTTCATTTATCGGTACATTTGAAGTGCTTGAAGCAGTTAAAAAATATTTTGTTGTGGTTGAAGTTTGAGTCAGTAAAACTTGTGATTTTTTTGCTTTCCTATAGCTTATATTTGTAAAACATTCGCTTATTGTCCACTTAAAACTATATGATTTAAATTATCTCAGCCTTATACCATATTTTAAATGAAAAATTTACTGATCTTTATTTCAGCGTTGACTACCTCCACTGCCTTTGCTGACAATCTAAATGCCAACGAATTAAAAGATGTGCAAAGTGTCATTAAATTATTTAAAAATAAAAATATCACAGCGATTTCAAACAACATTGTCTATCCCTTACATCGTGAAGAACCCATCCCAGGTATTGCCAATGCATCCCAGATGAAACAACGCTTTAACCAAGTGTTTGATCCTCAACTTATTCAAGAGATCGCCAACTCAAAACCATCACAATGGGAAAGCATGGGTTGGCGTGGTGTGATGCTCAATGGCGGCACAATATGGTTAGATGGTCATAAAATTAAAGCCATCAACTACAGTAGTGATGCTGAACAAAAATATAAAGCGCAATTGATTTCACAACAGAAAAATCAATTACATTCATCAGTTAAAAATTTTAAAACACCTGAATTACAGTTTAAAACAGCCAAATTTCAAGTGCGTATAGATGCTATGCCCAATGGTAAATACCGTTATGCATCTTGGGGAACAAAACAGTCCCAAGCGACAAAACCTGATCTGATTTTAAATCAAGGTCGTGTTGAAATGGATGGTTCAGGCGGTAATCACCACTACATTTTTAACAGTGGTACATATCAATATGTAGTTTATCGTAATGTTTTAGGGTCAAATGAAACAGCAGATGTCACATTAGAAGTCACTCAAAAAGGTAAAAAGATCCTTTCTCAAGCAGGCACATTATTTAAATAGTTTGTATCAATGATTGAGTTGAATCATTTTTCTCAAGTTTTTCTAATTCATACAGATTTAAAGCTAGTCGAGTAAATCACCATGATGATCTACTCGATAAGCTGTTCAAAATCATGTGCTGTGCGATATATCACAAACACACAGACAATCCTTTAAATATGATATTTGATTATTTTTTTTCAGCCAATTGATAAATCAATTGTTCCATTTGTTGCATGTATTGACGATTCTCATGGTCCCACGGATGGAAGTTTGGACGGAAATAATCGATATAATTTCCCAATTGCTTTCTCAATACGCCTATGCCACCAAAGGTATAATGATAGGTCTTTTTCCAGCTAGATAAATCACTTAACTTCCCTTCTCCTTTAACAATGGTCAAGAATACAGGAATCACTAAGCCCCAGAACACAATCGTTGCGACCACCAATCCAAAACTACGAACAGCATAGGCATAAGGACCATGCCCCATTGCGGTATTCCATACATCAAAAGCCACAGCTTTATGTTCTGTTTCTTCAAAAGCATGCCAACGCCAGATATTGGCATAATGTTCTTCAGCACCTTCAAATAACTCAGGTGTCCGTAATACAGAATCTGCCAATAAAGCGGTAAAATGTTCTAATGCAATTGTTCCACTGAGCCAAAAATATGCAGGTAAATGCTGTTTAAGCAGACCAAAAATCTCTAAAACCAATGCTTCAAATTTTGGTGCAATCGGTGAGCGTGCAAATAAGGCTTGGTTATATTCTTCATGCTCACGTCCATGCATTGCTTCTTGACCAATAAAAGCCGTCACCGCTTTTTGTAATTCTGGGTCTTGGACTAAATCACGATGTGCCCTTACCGCATCAATAAAGAAGCGTTCGCCAATAGGCAAGACAATAGAAAACGTATTTAGCAATGCGGTAAAAATTGGACCTGCGGCGGTATGCCAATCTGCGATTCGCTCTGCGGGTAAATTAAATCTGACATCACGGCGAATAGGTAATGGCTCATGATACACACTCGATTTAATAAATTTTTTTAAAATGCCCATGGTTGATCCTGCCTCTGGCTGATTATCATTTTTTTAATTTAGCTGGTGCGCTTATTAGAATTTTACTTAACTGGGTTTAATTCCATAGGTCATTTCGACTCATTTACATGTCATTGCATCCCTTTTTCTGATAGTTCGATCTAATAAGTTTCTCGAAGCATGTCGATATATGCTTGCGATACCATCAACAGCATGATCTAAATTGTGCAAAAAGTGGATCGTCAAAATGTCTTTTTCAGTTCAAAAATAGACTTTGCTGAAATGCCACATCAAGCATATTCAATAAAAACGCTGAGTTATGGCTGGAATTAAATGTTGGATATTTAAGAGAAATACACTTAGTTTTTTGATTTATTTTTTAAACTTAAAAGGTTCACACAACACTTAAGCTTGAACAAATACTTTAGTATTTTCAAAGCAATGCCTTAAACATCAAGGCACTGATTTGTTCAAGATATAAAAATTTGGCCGTTAGAATAATAATTTTTTAGGATGCTCATCGCTTTGTAATGGAACAACGTGGTCATCTTTTAAATCAACCCCTGAAAGTTGTAATTTAAATGAATTACGCATCAATGCCATCAAACGTTGTGTGGCAATTTGAATACTCAGCCCTGCAGGTCGTACATTGGAAATACAGTTTCGGCTTGAATCCATACTGCCTTTTCGCGCTTTCCAAGTGTAATACACCCCCATACTGTCAGGTGAGCTTAGACCAGGCCGTTCGCCTATCAACATAATCAATAAGGGTGCATTAAAACTTTGTGCAACTTCATCGCCCAATGCCACACGACTCCCAGTTGCAAGCACAATCGGCGCCAGTTTCCAGCCTTCAGCATCAATATGTTCACGTAAGGAATTGATATAGGCAATGGCATTCTCTTCTATTGCTCGTGCTGATAAGCCATCACCAACCACAATACATACATCATATTGTTGTGGGTGCTGTTGCACATAAGTCGTGAGTTGAGTTTGAGCCTGTTCCGATAACTCACGGCCCAAATCAGGACGCTTTAAATATACTTCTTTGTCGGTTGCTTTACTTTCCACAATGAGACTTTCAAATTTTAAATCTCTAAGCCGAGCTTGCATATTTTCAGTATCTAATTGGTGAAAAACAGCATCTTTGGCCTGTGCATGTGAGAGTTGAAACTTAAGCAGTTCTTGAGTTGGAATGCTACATCCTACTCTTCCCATCGCAATACGAGCATCAGTATATTGTTTTAACTTATGCCAAGGATCTTCATGAAAGCCATTTGGAAAAGTTTCAAGTTTTGAGAGCTTCATGGTTTACTCTCCTTTTTATGATAATAATTTAGCAAAGTTTTTTGGCATACTGCTTGGCCAATGAATTTGCCGTTGTTCTTGGTGCAAAATTCCTTGCTGATCTAACCAAGCCGAGAACTCAGGGGCAGGTTTTAATCCCATTAACTGACGTAAATATAAAGCATCATGGAATGATGTGGTTTGATAATTCAACATCACATCATCCGAACCTGGAATTCCCATGATAAAGTTAATTCCCGCAGCACCAAATAGCGTGAGTAACACATCCATATCATTTTGATCTGCGTCGGCATGATTGGTATAACAAATATCACAACCCATAGGTACACCGAGTAATTTGCCACAGAAGTGATCTTCTAACCCTGCACGAATAATCTGTTTCCCGTCATACAAATATTCTGGACCGATAAACCCAACCACAGTATTGACCAATAATGGATTGTATTTACGTGCCACTGCATAGGCTCGCGCTTCAATGGTTTGCTGGTCCACACCATGATGCGCATTACTGGATAAGGCACTGCCCTGTCCAGTCTCAAAATACATCACATTTTGACCTATTGTCCCTCGATTGAGTGCTAAAGTCGCCTCATAACCTTCCTGAAGTAAATCCAAGGTAACACCAAAGCCTTCATTGGCCAATTGCGTACCCGCAATGGATTGGAACATTAAATCAATTGGAATATTACGTTCTGCAAGTTGAATCCCAGAACTGATATGGGTTAACACACAAGATTGCGTGGGAATTTCATATTCTTGGATAATATGGTCAAGTAACTTTAACAATTCCGACAAATTATGTAAGTTGTCTGTGGCTGGATTAATCCCAATCACAGCATCACCATTACCATACATCAAGCCATCCAATAAGCTGGCCGAAATACCCAATACATCATCGGTTGGATGATTTGGTTGTAAGCGGGTTGATAAATGACCTTTTAAACCAATCGTATTGCGAAATTGCGTCACCACTTCACATTTACTTGCAACCAGAATTAAATCCTGATTACGCATAATTTTACTCACAGCAGCAACCATTTCTGGCGTTAAACCCTTGGCTAAATTGGCCAATTTTTCAGAAGTTGCATCTTCACTCAACAACCAATTGCGAAAATCACCCACAGTAAAGTGCGCAATTGGCGCAAACAAATCAGCACGATGCTCATCAATAATTAAACGCGTAATATCGTCTTTGTCATAGTCGATAACCGTCTCATTTAAAAAAGTTTTTAACGGGACTTCTGCCAAGGCCATCTGTGCTGCCACACGTTCCGTTGCATTACTGGCAGCAACACCTGCCAACTCATCACCAGAACGTAATGGAGTAGCCTTAGCCATTAAGGTTTTTAAATCTTGGAAAATATATTGTTGCTGAGCAACGCTATAACGATAACTCATAATTATAATTCCTGTTCTGCTGCCTTAATGCTAGCAAATTCTTCTTCTGGTGTGCCTGAAATCAGATGATGACGACTATAAACAAGAAAATAGACAATGAAGACCACATAGATACCCAAAGCGATAAACCAGACTTTAGGATCAACCAGGAAACCCGCAACCACGGCGACAATTGATAAGATCAACGCAATACTGGAAGTAAAAATACCACCAGGTGTTCGATATGGACGATATACATTAGGTTGTGAAATACGTAATTTGATATGCGCCATCATCATTAAAACATAAGAAATCGTCGCACCAAATACCGCAATCAAAATCAGTAAATCACCCTGTTTGGTCAATGACAATAAGAAGCCAATAATCCCCGGAATAATCACGGCTAAATATGGTGATTTATTTTTGTTGGTTAATGATAAAGACGTGGGTAAATAACCCGCACGAGAAAGTGCAAAAATTTGCCGCGAATAGGCATAGATAATCGAGAAGAAACTCGCGATTAAACCTGCTAAGCCAACAAAGTTTACAAAGTTCGCCAACATGCCGTGCCCATATACTTTAACCAGCGCATCCACCAAAGGTGCACCTGAATCTTTAAGTACACTTGCACCTGCTGCACCTGCACTCAATATTAAAATCAAGATAGCAAAAGCAGCCAAGATCAGCATTGCACCAATCAAACCGCGTGGTAATGATTGAGCCGGATCCTTGGCCTCTTCTGCAGCTAAAGGAACACCTTCTACAGCAAGGAAAAACCAGATTGCATACGGTACTGCTGCCCAGATTCCTATATAACCTTGGGGTAAAAAGCTACTCGCACCAGCTTTAGATGAGTCAACTGCAATATCGAATAGATTGGCACTGTTAAAGTGAGGAATCATCGCAACAAGGAATACCACCACTGCAACCACTGCGATTGCGGTAATCACAAACATGATTTTAAGTGCTTCACCTGCGCCTTTTAAATGAATCCCCATAAAAACCAAATAACAGATTAAATAAATTAACCATCCACCCACTCCAAACAAGGATTCACAATATGCACCAATAAAGGTCGCGATTGCTGCTGGAGCGATGGCGTATTCGATCAGAATCGCTGTTCCTGTTAAGTAACCGCCAAATGGTCCAAAAGCCATACGAGCAAAACTGTATCCACCACCTGCTGTAGGAAGCATGGTCGACATTTCTGACATCGACAGGCATATACATAAATACATAATCGCAGCAAAAATCACTGCGACAAACATACCGCCCCAACCGCCTTGTGCGATACCAAAGTTCCATCCAGCAAAGTCACCTGAAATCACATAGGCAATTCCTAAACCGACCAAGAGTAACCAGCCAACAGCACCTTTTTTTAATTCTCGTTGAGCAAAATATTCTTTGGAATCTTCTGTTTTTACGATAGTTGATTGTTCATTTCGAGCGTCCATCATCGTTCCTTTTTAATTTGCCTTCTTTTGTATAAGCAAAAAAAGTGCCTTTCCTTGGATGACGTCAATGTTTTTTGTTCAATCCCATGAACATCACGTCTTGTCAGTTGTTAAAAACTGCTTTTAAATGAATCTATCAAACAAAGGTAGGAGAAAAGTTGAATAGCCCACATCATAGAGAATCGGAAAAAGTTATTGAAAATTGAATAATTAAAAGAAAAATAATGAAATTTATATATTTTATTTACTTTGTTATTTGTTTATTTAATTTAAGATATTATTTAGTATATATGCATAAATGGATTATGCGATGGACTCAAAACCACCTGCTAAAAAACCAACAAGCAAAAATGAAAATTTAACCCCTACCCAAGCAAACTCCCGTTCCCAGCAAGCATTACAATCCGCACTGATTCAATGTCAGCAGGATTTACTCAATACGGCGCTGCTCGCTGCTGTTATTATACAAATCAGAGATCTGCAAAAAAATCTACTGTGGTGTTCAGTGAATACAGATCCATTCGCAGGATTCCAGCAAGATCAGATTTTAGAAACAAAGCCACAACACTATATTTATAGTGCGCCTATTCTTGATTTAACATCAGGGGAAGCCTGTGGTGAAGTGGTTTTATTTCACAGCTTAAATCAAGCAAATATTTTTGGACAATTGGCCGTTACACAATGCGCCGAGATCATTGCACAAAAATTATATACACAGCCCTTTAATCGTTTAACCATTCATGCGTTTTCAGTACCACAGAAAATAATGATCAATGATCAGTCGATCCTTTTAACGCCACGGCAGTTTGAAATCATCTGTATTTTGATTCTAAATCCTTTGGGCTTAACCCTAGAACAGCTACATATTTATCTCTATGGCGATGAACAGATCAGTTTAAATACGCTTAAATCTGAGATTTCTTATTTAAAAAATAAGGTTGGCGAATTAATCTGTGCAAGAACCTATCAAATACAGGCAGAAATTCATGCGGATTTTAAAGAGTTGGAAGATGCTGTCGATGCCGGTTATCTTGATACAGTCAAGCAACTGTACCAAGGTGATTTCTTTATAAAAACCAAAAGCCCTTTTCTAAACAATTGGCAGCAGATTCTAAGTATGAGGATCAATAATCTACTTGTATGAACATCCTTGGCTTGCGATCGATTAATACCTATCTCAACATGTCATTCTCAAAGCTCTACTCTCGAAATAACATTCTAAAATCCAATTTGACAGATCCATCTTTAAAAATAATGTACAAAGCCTAAACCTATTTTCTGCCAATCAAGTTGGTTTTGTTGTTGGTATTCCCAATTGACGTTTAATGAATTTTGACGATTGAGCGAATATTGCAGTGTGCTCTGGATACGTAAATTCCACTCACTTGAATCTTGCCAATAGGGTAATTCAACTTGAACAATACTGTTTAAGCGATCTGACCATACATTTTGACAGCCCAATGTTGGTCCTAGTCCAACACGCCAGCCTTTATCCAATGATGTACCTGCTTGAAGCTGTGTTTGCAATTCCGCATAACAGAGATGCTTACGATCATCATCTGCAAGGGTATAACCAGATTGGGCTTTTGCACTGACCACGCCATGTTGTTGCTGGTCAGTAAATTGTCCATTTTGAATGGCTTCTTGCTGCCAACCCAAAGTAAAACCCCATGTTATTGGCATTTTAAACGGGGTAATGGGGTTATAAGAGTTTACTGTTAATAAGTCGAGATGTTCGAGTTTAAGACGATCATCTCGCCATTGTGCTGCACCATCTAGAAACAACAATTGTGTGCCTGTACGGAAACCGCCCTGTGGATCTTTTAGTTCGTGATAGGCCTGACGATGACCAATTTGTACAAATTTTTCATCCTGAACCTCACCCGCTTCAACGGACCACTTACGTGAATCATGTCCATTGACTGGATCAACTTTCGGACGCACAGGTGCTAAACGCTGTTTCTCTATAGGGATTTGACTACGTAAGCCTAGCAGTTGTCTAAAACGCGGTTGAGTAAAGCTTGCATCGACCTGACGAGCAACGAATTGTAAATATAAATCGTCATAGGCCATTTCTAATATTTTTGCACGATCTTGATCATCGTAATCAGCGATAGCCGCTTGCATCTGTTGTGGTTCTAATAGCGCAATTGCATGAGCTTTTTTTGCCAAAGCATGACCATGTTGTTTGGCCTGCGAATTTAATTGTGTTTCTAATGCTGGACGATATACCGCTTCTCGTACTAATCCCTGTTGCTCTACGGCTTTAATGGTTTCAATCGGGATCGCTGCATATGTAAATTGCTTGCGTAAATTCGAACTTGGACGGACTAAATCAATCAACCCCAATAAACGATAGGCACAATTATCGCTGACAAAATAATAAGGAAAACTGACTTTTTGCATTTCCCAAATATGTTTTACCAAAAAAGCGGTCTCTTCAGGATTTAAATTCAGTTCATATTCCCAAAGATTACGGCTTTCAAAATCACCATATTCTTTCACCTTGCGATAATAAGGCATTAAAGAATATTCACCAGGATATTTCCCAACTAACCCTTTCCATGCATAAGACCAATTGTCATCGCTGTTTACTGTGGCTGCATAATTCACAGCATAAGAGACTAAGTTGAGCTGCTTTTGATCTTTAGGATCGAGACGAAGCAAGGTATGTCCAAACATTGAGCTTGGATTGCCCATAAAATCAGTCGCATAAATTAAAGTCACTTGGTAGGGTTTGATTTGTGCATACCATTGATCAAACTCAGTACAGGACACAACGGGTAATTGTTGTTGTGAAATATTCAGTTGTTGCATCAGCCATTGACTACGTGCAGGAAATTTACAACGAATGGATTGATTGTCATCGGCGACTTGAAATAGTGCAGTGATATCTGCATTCATTTCATTTTGGATGTTCTGTCGACCATCTTGAGCAAAGAAATAACCTGAATAACTGACTTCGCTTTGATTTGTGTTTTTGTGACCTGCATTTTTGTGATTTAAGTCTTTAGCAGAGGTATCTTCTGCATAAAGTAAACGTTTCCATGTAATATGACTGGCTAATTGTTTTTGTTGTGCTAGTTTTAATGCGTTTTCTAATGCCTGCTGATTCTCTAAAAGTGATTCCGCATGCAAATGAACGGTAAACAATGAACTGAGTAAGCTTAAACTAAGTGCTAAATATTTCATTCAATCATCAATTTATATAGATATATTATAAAACTGCGCAATTAAAAAATGTCGGCTCAATACAAAAGTTCGCCCAATGTTCACTCATGCTTGATTCATTTTTCAATAATATGTGTTTGATAAAATTTAAATAAAAAAAACCCTGCAACAAGACAGGGTTTTTGACGCAATTAAACGTAAGCTTTTAATACTTCGTCTTTTGCCATCACTTGTTGAAGTGAAGCTAATACTTGTAGAGAATTTTGATTTTCTGCTGAATAAATACTTGCAAAGTTTGACTTCGCTACAGCATTAAAACGTGCTTTATCTGCATCTTTAACGTTTAACAATGAAGCAAGTACGTTAAGACTTTCACCTTGTCCTACAGCCATATCACGTGCAAGTGCTTCTGAGTTTTCATTGGTAAAGGTCACAACTTGCGCAGTCACTTTACCATTGCCATTACAACCTAAAGTACCAAACGTAATACCTAATAATTGGTTAGTTAAAAGACCATTGGTGGTTGCCGCTAAAATCTTAGGTATTTTTCCAGATTGACCAGCCCAAACTTGCGATCCTAAACCACAACCCACATCTGGATCAGCCATAGCAACACTTGAACCCGCAGCCAATACAGCAGCCAAAGCGATTTTTTTTAACATATAATTCTCCAGAATTTTCATATGCATTGTTTTAATTCAACATATGTAAATTGTTATTTTCCTTAATGTGTAAGTTTGATTACACCTATTTAGATTTATCACATAAATTTAGATAAGCAAATCTAAATATGACAATTACGGAATTATTTATTGTACTTTTTTAGTGACCATTCACCCTTTTTATTGCGATCTCCGAGAATTTCAAGTACTAAAACCAGACTCAAAAGTAACAGTAAATACCACGAGCCAAGCTTACCCCACCCCACCATATGCCATGCATCCACCTGACTCGGGTACAACCAAATTTTATTAAAAGTACTAATATTTTCAGCAACCCAAATTATAAATGCCAAAACAACTAATACCGGTAACATCGGAAGCTGAAATTCATGCTGTTGTAATTTAAAGCGAATTTTTGTTTTCCAAAAAATTACCACACTCCAAATGAACAATACATTACGAAAATCTGGAATAAAGAATTTGCTCATAAAATTGATATATGACAATACTGCCAGACTCAACATATTGGCAAAACTAGGCAAATTTAAAAAAGAAACCTGATACAAACGCAGTGAGCGTGCAAAAAAACTACCGACTGCCGAATACATAAATCCTGCAAATAAAGGCACGGTCAAAAGTTTAAAAACGGCAGGTTGCGGATATTGCCAAGAGGCAATTTGTGGGTGTGTTAAAAATATTTCCATACCCATGGCCATGATATGAAATAAAGCAATAACTTTCGCTTCTGCCCACGATTCTAGTTTTAAATACAATAAGCAGGCTTGAATGATCAACGCATAAAACAATAAACAGTCATAACGAAACAAACCATAAAATTCATGACTGCCCATACTTGCCGTAATGACAAATGCAATCAACAATAAAATACCAAATAAGGCAGCCGACGCTGCCTTAAATAGAAATTCATATAATGCTTTAAAATAGATCATAAATGCATTTACAACAATAAGTTAACCTAAAAATTTGGCACTGTATTGGTGTACAGTGTCAATAAATGCTTTTGGTTTTTCAGGGTCAACCCATTGTGTAATACCATGACCTAAATTGGCGATATAACCTGTTTTCTCACCATTGGCATAAGCATCATCCAACATAGCTTTGGTTGCTTTCTCAATAGAATCAGCTGAACCATACAATGTTGCAGGATCTAGATTTCCTTGTAGCGCTGCTCGTCCATTGACTGTTTGGCGAGCCACGTTTAATGGGGTTGTCCAATCTAAACCAAATGCATCTGCACCTGTAGCAATCATTGGCTCTAACCATTGACCACCGCCTTTGGTAAATAAGATCACAGGTACTTTACGCCCTTCATGCTCTCGTTTTAGTCCTGCAACAATTTTCTGCATATATTTGAGTGAAAATTCTAGATATTCACGATGCGCTAATGCGCCACCCCAGCTATCAAAAATTTGTACAGCTTGAGCACCAGCCTCAATTTGAGCATTTAAATAGTCAATTACAGCATCGGCTAAACGATCTAATAAAGCATGTAAAACTTCAGGTTGTGCATACATCATCTGTTTGGTAAAACGGAAGTCTTTGCTTGAACCACCTTCCACCATGTAGGTTGCCAAGGTCCACGGACTTCCCGAAAAACCAATTAAAGGCACTTGACCACTCAAAGCCGAACGAATGGTTGAAACCGCATTCATCACATAAGCCAGATCAGATTTGGCATCGAATTTGGGTAAATTTGCCACATCCTGTTCAGTACGAACTGTTTTATGGAATTTAGGGCCTTCACCTGTTTCGAAATAAAGCCCTAAACCTAAAGCATCGGGAACAGTCAAAATGTCTGAAAATAGAATTGCGGCATCAAGCTCATAACGGCGCAAAGGCTGTAAAGTCACTTCACAAGCAAATTCTGTATTTTTACAAAGAGAAAGAAAATCACCTGCTTTCGCACGTGTTTCACGATATTCTGGTAAATAACGTCCAGCCTGACGCATCATCCAAACTGGAGTCGTATCTACAGGTTCACGCAATAAGGCACGTAGAAAACGATCATTTTTTAAGGTCGTCATTTACTTTCCCAATCAAAAATTAAATTCGCCCCATCATAGCAAAAAGGCCTGCAACATAACCATTTCTAGAAAATTTTTCTCAATAAAGTTTAGGGTCTGTTGACATTTCATAAATGGCTTGCGTTGTAGGTTAAAATTGAGCATGAGACGTATACGTCGTAAAGCATGAATGAGAATAGCGAGACTATTTTCGAGTTTCATAACGTAGGCTGAGATAATTTTAGCCACAACCCTGAGCAAGAACAAAGCACTGCTTTGTTTGCAGCGCAAGGCGCAGCGGGGGACTAGCGTGTTTTTTGCCGCTACGTGTTACCTTGCGAAACGATGTTTCTTATCATTTAGAATGACTAAATTTCATACTCCGTGCCTAGTATCGCCTAAAAAACACACGTAGTCGCAAACGTAGACGAATTGTCAACAGACCCGATTTTATAACTTTGATTTAAATTTCGTTTGGTATACGAAAATAAAACAAAACCAGCTGACAGGGAAAATGTCTATAGAAAAAAATGATTAACACAAAACAAATACTGCAACACCTTATAATTTCTGCAATACTTACCCAGATTTTTAGTCATAAATTATGAATAATTCTTAAGGTTGATCTACATGTTCGTTCGCTCAATTCTTGCTTTGAGTTTAAGCTGTTTATTAACAGGTACAGCTTTTGCTGCATCTACAGCTGAGCAACCTCTAACGCCTAAAAAAGTTGCTGCTCCCGTTGAAGATCCTATTGATCCACTTGCTATTGACAGTTCTGCTTCAAGTGTAGAAACACAGATAAGCCAGCAAGAGCAACAAGACTTAGACAAAGCTGCAAACACGCTACAAAATTTAGAAAAAACTGAGGATAAAAACTCAGGTACTGCTATTGCCCCATCGGCTCCACAGACCACGACTGCAAAAACGGCAAGCAATCCCAACGCGCCTAAAGCATCTTGGACTTTAGATGGAATCAACAATGCAGAATGGTACGAAAATATTGGCAAGGGTCAATTCCCTGTCTATGCTCGTGCCCATGTCATGTTAAATAATGCACATGCTTCACCTGGTGCAATTGATGGTTCAAGCGGTATGAATACGCTGAAAGCCATTGCTTCATTCCAACAAATGAATGGCATTAAACCAACGGGTGAGCTGACCAAAGAAACTTGGGATGCATTAATTTCTCAACAAGGCAATAAGCCTGCTTTTGTGGAATACACGATAACTGCTGAAGATCTAAAAGGTCCTTATGCAAAATCAATTCCACGTGATTATGCTTTACAAGCAAAAATGCCAGGTTTGTATTACACCCGTGTCACCGAAATGCTGGGTGAAAAATTCCATATGGATGAAGAGTTCTTAAAGAAACTTAATCCTAAAGCAACATTTAACAAAGTTGGTGAAAAGATCGTTGTCACCAATATCCGTAACGAATTGCCTGAAAATATCCATTTAATTGTGGCGCATAAAGGCGCGAAACAATTGTATTTATTTAATGCGCAAAACCAAATGGTCGGCTCATTCCCTGCCACGATTGGTAGTTCTGATACGCCATCGCCAACAGGAACGTATAAAGTTACTGGTGTTGCACGCAACCCTTGGTATAGTTACTCGCCAAGTAACTTTGTACAAGGCAAAAACTTAAAACCATTATCATTACCACCTGGTCCAAATGCCCCTGTAGGGAATATCTGGATTGGCTTGAGTAAGAAATCATTTGGTATTCATGGTACGCCAAACCCATCTGCAATTTCGAAAACAGCTTCACATGGTTGTATTCGTTTGACCAACTGGGATGCCAATGACTTAGGTAAAAAAGTTAAATCAGGTGTAACGGTTAAATTCCTAGAATAATCTTATACTTGATGAAATGAAAACCAGTGTGCATACACTGGTTTTTTTATTGCAAAAGATAAAAAACTGATCGTTCTAAAAACAAAACAATATGTTGCTATTTTGCTATTTCATCCCAATTACTTAAATATTAATATTCACTCATGTTAAAAAATAAAGAATTGGAGACTTGAGATGAATACTTTTTTACATCACAGCGAAAACCGTGGTCACGTAAAAATGGGTTGGTTAGACACCAAACATAGTTTCTCTTTTGGTAGCTGGTACGATCCTAAATATATGGGTGTTGGTTCTTTACGTGTAATCAATGATGATACCATTGCAGCACATAAAGGTTTCGGTACTCATCCACATGACAATATGGAAATTTTGACCTGTGTGCTCAAAGGTACCATTTCACACAAAGACAGCATGGGAAATGAACGTCATATCCATGCCGGTGAATGGCAATTGATGAGTGCGGGTACAGGTGTACAACACAGTGAAATCAACCAAGGTGATGAAGCCGTTCATATGCTACAAATTTGGGTGATTCCAAATGTTCAAGATGCTGAACCGAATTATCAACAAATTGAACGTGATCCTAAAAAATCACCTAATGAATGGCAATTGATTGTGGGGCCAAATGACAATGCGCCGATGCATATTCGTCAAGATGCTGAAATTAAAGCGGCATATTTGGAAAAAGGTCACACACTTGAAGTGAAAGCAACCCAAAAATTTAACTATGTACATGTGATCGAAGGTGAGATTGATATTGCCGGTCAAGTCGTTAAAGCAGGTGATGCTTATTTATTTGACGAAGATTCAACACTCACTGCACATGAAGATAGCCAATTTATTTGGTTTGATTTAAACAGCTAATCCGTATGCAATAAAAAACCTCCGTATGCAATATATGGAGGTTTTTTTTATGTCGAGCTTGTTGAATAAGTTAGCAGCAGTGTTTAAGCACAATAATCTTTTTTCTGATCTTTAATCAATGATAGAGCAGCATTCCAAGCGGCCTGAATAATTGGTTCAGCAGCATCACTTTCAAATTGCTTCACCGTATATTCACATATTTGCTTACTCGGATAATGCAGTTTTGAGCTACTCATGGCTTTGATCTGAACTTGACAAGCCCGTTCTAAAAAGTAAATTTCGTGAAATGCTCTTGCGATACTATTACCAGTGGCGAGCAAACCATGATTACGTAAAATCATGCAACGGTAATTGCCCAAATCCTCAACCAAACGCTCTCGCTCTGCGGTGGAAAACGCGATGCCCTCATATTCATGATAAGCAATATTATTATAAAACTTCAGTGCATGTTGCGATAAAGGCAATAAACCTTTTTCTTGTGCAGACACCGCAATCCCGTCTGCCGTATGGGTATGAATAACACAGTGAATATCATCTTTGGCATGGTGTAAGGCAGAATGAATGACGAAGCCTGCGACATTGACCATCTTCCCTTGATCATAATCGGCCACGATATTCCCTTCATGATCAATCTTCACCAAATCTGATGCTTTCATCTGATCAAATGTCACCCCATAGCGGTTAATCAGAAAATGATCAGGCTCATGCGGGACACGTAAACTGATATGGGTATCAATCAAATCGGTCATTCTATAGTGAGCAATCAAGCGATAAAGGGCTGCCAACTGACAACGTGCTTCCCATTCAGCCTTATCAATATGCTTTGGATGTTTCATCCTAAAATCCTTTTTATTGCCAATGTATAAACATCATTACTTTTAGCGAGTGTTCAACAAATTAACAAGTTTTAATTCGTGAATGGCAACTAAAGCATCAATTTCGGGGTTGCAGAATATAAAAAATCCAAACCAATAATTGAATATTGATTTGGATTAAAATTATTAATTATCATATTTTTTATTATTATTTATATTTATCAAATTATTATAATAAAGATTTATATTTTGTTTGTTCTTATTAAAATAAAAAATTAAATTATTATTTATTTTAATTCTTCATTATTGTTATAAAACGCCTTCATTCGTTGTTATAAGAATAGATTTAAATACTGAGCTGATAGAGCAATTTTTTACCCTTAAAAGTTAAATCCTTAATAAAAACAATATCCCTATTATCTAAGTAAGAAATAGCATCATCAATTTCAATGTAGTCTTCATCAATCAACCATGAAATATCCAATTCGTTTAAATCAACCATACCGACTAAGTAAATAGCCTGATTTTTATTTTGTCGATTTTGAATATTTTTTAGAATTTCGCGTATCTTAATCCAGTCTTTCATATTTTAAATCTCATCGTGCTTACAGGTTCTATTATATTTATTGGAGAATTAAATACTAGATAGAGAAATGCCCTATGCGACAAAATTTGTCGCATAGGGCATCACTATAAAAAACCACAATATCTGTATAAATTTCATCCATAAATATGGATAAGAATTTCCCCTACAATCGCTTTAAAATTGCAATATGAAAGCTTGAATTCACGCCCTATATTCTGTTCTCGTGCTTATAGTCAAACAAGGAAAAATCACATCTGCTTGTGGCACTTCTTACAAACTCACTGCAAGCGTCCCAATTTTTGTGCATGTGATTGACCTTTGCAAAATCACGATTGCATATTTCACTCGTGTACAAACTTTTGCTCAATGAGATGTCATACGTAATCCCATTCCCCACAACCAATGAATGCCACGCTTTTCACGGTAAAATCTGCTGTTTAATCATTTGAAGTCACAATCTTATCCCTTTGCCTCAAGAAGACTGCGATAAGGACTTTTCAGCATCACTTGATTCTAGCTTGATCTCATCAGGCTGTTTTTCTCCACGATTTAAAAATAGATTTAATAAAATTGCGGCCAAAGTTGCTGTACCGATTCCACCAAGATCAAATGAACCAATATGTACACTAAAATTACCTGCTCCCATGATCAAGCTGACCGCAGCAATAATTAAGCTACTGTTTTTAGTGAAATCAATTTTGTTATCAATCCAAATCTTTGCACCAGCCACTGTGATTAAACCAAACACCACAATTGAAGCACCACCTAAAAGCGCAACAGGAATAGTACTAATTACAGCTCCAAATTTAGGTGATAAGCCCAACAAAATGGCAAAGATCCCAGCAATCACAAAGACAGTAGTTGAATAAATTTTAGTGACGGCCATAACCCCAATATTTTCAGCATAGGTGGTCATGCCTGTCCCACCAACAGAAGCTGATAAACTGGTACATACACCATCGGCAAAAAAAGCACGTCCCATATAAGGTGATAAATCACGGCCTGTCATTGCAGATACTGCTTTATAGTGACCTAAATTTTCAGCGACCAGAATTATTGCCACGGGCGCAATTAACAGCATGGCATTGGCATTAAACGTAGGTGCAACAAAATGTGGTAGGCCTAACCATGCAGCATTGCTAATGACTGCAAAATCGATAGCTTTGCCAAAGCCCATTACATTGGCAAGGATAAAATATAAGACATATGCACAGACCAAACCCAACAACAATAATAAGCGACGCATCATGCCTCGGGTAAATACAGCAATCGCACTGATACACAGAATGGTTAGAATTGCCATCCAAGTATCAAATGAATTTGCTGAAACACTTTTAATGGTGACGGGTGCCAAATTTAGTCCAATGATCATCACGATTGCACCCGTAACAATCGGTGGCATCAACTTTTCAATCCAACCTGTTCCAGTCTTCATGACAATTAAACCAATCGCGGCATACACTAAGCCACAAGCGATGGTCCCCCCCAAAGCCAAGGCAATATTCGGGTTTGATCCCACTCCAGCATAGCCTGTTGCAGCAGCGACAGCACCAATAAATGCAAAACTAGATCCAAGATAACTTGGCATTCTTCCACCTGTCATCAAGAAGAATAGAATCGTGCCAATACCCGTGATAAATATGGTTAAATTGGGATCAAAGCCCATTAGCAAAGGGGCAAGAACCGTTGCACCAAACATTGCAAAAGCATGTTGCAAGCCCAAAACAATACTTTTTCCAGCAGGTAAATATTCATCAATTTGCACAGGGGTTTGATCTAAATTTCCTGTGTATGGTTTAAATGATGTAAACCATGGTTCTTTTATCGCCATTTTCTAAGTCCCCATATTGAGAGATCAACATACATTTTGAGGTTCACAGTAACTGCGTTTGAAATATAGAAGCGCATTTAAACTTGGGTTGTGACGAATTGCTTTGACCTGACAAAACAATACATCATGACTGCCGACCACTTGACTGGATACCACTTCACAATCAAATGAAATTAGGGCGTTATCTAACACGGGAGAACCTGTCACCAGTTCACTCCATTCAGCTTGTGCAAATCTCTGTTGCATCGGTGTTTTGCCACCAAAGAGATTCGACAATTCGGCTTGATTTGAACCCAATGTATTGACACATAAAACTTTATTTTCAGAAAAAACGTGATATACCGATGCAGCCCGATTGAGACATACCAATAAGGTTGGAGGTGAATCCGTTACACTACACACTGCAGATGCAGTAAAACCTGCCTGCCCTGCATTACCTTTGGTGGTGATCACATTGACCGCAGCACCTAGATTAGACATACCTTGTCTAAAAATAGCTTGATCGATTTCTAAATGGACATTGGCTTCACACGGAGTGTTAAACTCAATTATTTCACCAGTAAGTGCACTTTCCTGTTTGATCATTTGCATCATGACGCTCCCACCCCAATGCGCAAATGTTCATCGAGGTTAAAATTATTTTTGAAAAAAATGATTAAAACGCATAGACAAATCTAGACATGCTTTATCCCACATGTGCTACAGATGCAATTTCTACTAAAGCTTCAGGTTTAACTAGTCCGACCTGTACACAATATCGAGCGGGTTTATCATTGGGAAAATATTCAGCATAGACCACATTTACTGCAGCATAATCTGCCCAATCTTTGACGAATATTGAGTTAAAGGTAATATCATCCATTGTCCCACCTGCAGTTTCGATGACGCTTTTAATGGTTTCTAAAATATGCCGGGTTTGCCCTGCGGCATCACCGACACAGACCACATCATTATTTTCATCAAAAGCCAACGTACCTGAGACATAAACAATATTGTCTGCCTTGGTTGCTGGCACATAAGGTGCTAGGGGCTTAGCTGTACCTATTGGGATCACAACTTGTTTCGACATTTTAAATTCCTTTATTTTTCCTTAAAGCATCTTCGCCATAGACTTCAATACTAGATATGGCAAAAGACAAATAACCAGTTTAAAACCACTAAGCCGATTGACTGAAAGTCACAGAATTTGGCTGTGCCTGTTGAGTATTAAAAGCCTTTACAAATGACGCCGTGTCAGACACCCATCCAAAAAAAGTTTGAATGTTATATAAGGCTGCCTCTTGCGCTGTTTGAGGACCCGCTTGATAACATGCATCTTTAAGCGCCACACCAAAGTATTCCAAGAAAAAACCATCTCTGAGGGTTGATTCCACACAAACATTGGTGGCAATACCCACGAAAACTAAATTTCGAATACCACGGGCACGTAAAATGCTGTCCAGCGCTGTATTAAAAAAGCCGCTATAGCGTGGTTTCTCGATCACAATGTCTTGAGCTTGAGGCCTTAACTCATCAATTAATGCAAAATCCCAACCTCCTTTTGCCAATAATTTGCCTTGTAAGTCAGGATTTTTACGCATGGTTTTTAAGGCATTGGATTTATGAAAGTTAGGAGAACCTAGGCCACCTGCTTCTACATATTGCTGATCCCATCCGTTTTGGAAATAGATCACTTGGATGCCCGCGGTATGTGCTGCATCAATGCTTTTTTTAATATTGGCAACCACAGGTTGAGTGGCTGAAACATCAAAACCAGCCAAATCTAAATAACCACCAATTGAGGTATAGGCATTTTGCATATCAATCACAATAAGCGCCGTTTGTTCTGGTGCAAGCTGAATTGATTCTGGTTCTGCTTTTAAAACTCTGCCCGTTCCTGCATGTGCGGTAAAATCTGTACAGACCAGATGTTCTACAGCTTTAGCGTCATTCATCATACTCATGCGCTTTTCTCCAAAATGGGTTGAGCTGATTGATAGCTTACAACAACCTCCTGACGGCAAGTCATCAAGGGCTGAATACGTTGTCCAAAATCCTCAACCCCTTGTATAAAATCATCAAAAGTTAAAAGAATCCCTTCAGTACCTTGAATTGTAGAAATTTGGTCCAGCATCTTGGCCACATTTTCATAAGAACCGACAATTGTTCCCATGTTGATATTGACGGGTGAAACACTTGAAGCCATTTGACGAATATTGGTATCTGTACCCGATGTTTGATCTTTACCGCCTTGGTTCATTAACCAATTAATCGCCTCTAGATCTGCACCTTGGTTATAGTTCTCCCATTTCGCCATGGCGTGTTGATCTGTCTCTGCGGCAATCACCATAAACAAAACATAAGTTTGTACATCTCTTCCAGTTTGGTCGGTATGTACTTTTAAACGGTCATTGATTTCAGCGTAGGCGGTTGGTGTATTTAACCCTTTACCAAAGACAAAATTATAATCTGCATATTTTGCAGAGAACGCTAATCCCGCATCAGACTGGCCTGCACAAATAATTTTCATCTCTGCTTGTGGCATTGGCTTTACTTGGCAATCCTCCATTTGGAAGAACTCGCCTTTAAAATCAGATGCTCCAGTTGCCCAAAGCTCACGTAAAATTTCGACATATTCAGATAAATAATCATAACGTTTAGAGAAATAATCATTCCCTGGCCATAGTCCCATTTGGGTATATTCTGGTGGTTGCCATCCCGTCACAACATTTAGCCCAAAACGTCCATTTGAAATTGAATCAATCGTTGACGCCATACGTGCCACGATGGCTGGCGGCATCACCAAAGTCGCGGCTGTCGCAAAAATTTTAATTTTACTGGTGACTGCGGCCAAACCTGCCATTAATGTAAACGTTTCTAAGTTATAATCCCAAAATTCAGTTTTACCACCAAAACCACGCATTTTAATCATGGACAATGCAAAATCAAAACCATAATGTTCTGCACGTTGTACAATCTGTTTATTTAACTCAAATGTTGGCTTATATTGCGGTGCATTTTCTGAAAGCAACCAGCCATTATTTCCAATCGGACAAAACACACCAATTTTCATAGCTAAACCTCACTGGACAAAAAATATTCTAAAAAACATCTGATCAAAAATTTAAAACTTCACTCAACTTATAATTATTAATAATGCATAGTGCATGCCACTAAATTTAATGTATTGTTTTTATTATTAAAATTTTAATTATTATTTTTTATTTTACCTTTTGGTAAAATTTATGAATTTCTTAAGTAAAAAATTAAACTAAAATAGTGCATAAATGCATCATTTTAGATCATTGAAATTTCTAAATCGAATTTAACAAAAAATAAAAAACCGCATAAAAATGCGGTTCGATAGCATAACAATTTTCGTTTAATCAACCAGTATTTTAATAAAATAAATAACCTATTAAAAATCAAAATTAAAACCGCAATTAAAACCATAACAAAATCAATATTTATAATATTTTACAAGCACCCTCAACAGCTAATCGAAGCTATCTTGCATATATTTTTTATGACCACCATAACCAATATTAATAATCATATTTGCAGCCGTCATGTTTTTTTCTATATTTCATTTCCTAAAGAAAGCGCTGGCTTTTATCCTACTTTGGCCTCAGATGTCGTCAAAAATATAAATCGTGCAGGACAACGATTGGCAGAAGTAGGCCCCATTTTTACTACATCATAAATCTGCTCAGTGCTGATTATTTTATCTAACTAGCCATTATAGTTATGGCTGCTAAGCACAATTGATTTATATTCATATTTAGGTTCTGGTCATAAAACCTCTTCTACTAAATTTTGAATTAAAATCTGATTGACTGTCTTACTTTCTGTTACAGAGGATGCATGTGCTCCTGTTTCCAACAGTGTTAATACGCCATGCCCCAATGCTTTTTTAAGATCGATACTCTTTTGATAAGGCACTAAAAAATCATCTTTGTTGGCAATATAATACACATCCGTTTTTGCCAAAGCTGCGACATGTTCAGGTAAAATTTTAAAATTCATCAATGCATTCATACGTACCAATACATTGTTGATGGGTGGGAAATCATCGAATCCAGAATTTTCAATATCCTGAATTTTTTGAATATGTTTTGAAATATAGGCAGGCGGATATAGGAATAAAGCTTGTACCCGTATATAAGCTTCAACACCTACATTTTCTAATAAAGTAATACGTGCCTGAAAACACTTTTGTGTATGCGGATCAAGTGCATCCCAAGCATTAATAAAAGTAAGACTGGTTAATGATATATCTGTGTTCTGAACCAAAACCGCCAATTCTGCCCCGATGACCGCGCCCAAAGCATGTCCAATAAAATGGCATTGTTTGATCTGTTGTTGTTGCAGAATATCGAGAATTTGTTTTGCCATATTTTTGATTGAGTATGATGTTGGCAATGCATCAGAATCTGCATGACAACCTTCTTGGTCATAAACAAGCACTTGAAAATATTGGGTTAATGTTTCAATTTGTGGTTGCCAGAATGAGGCGTGCCCGCCTAAACCTGAAGATAAAACGACAATTTCAGCATCTTGCTGAGTAACACAAGGAAAAATTCGATAGCTCATTGTTTTACCATTTTATTAATTAGTTGATTTAATAACAGCAAAAAATATGCCGAATACTTGTTATGTTTAGGTTGGTTTTTTTAAGGCTTTTGATGACCAATGTAAACGGTAGGATTTTTATCCTATCCTTTACATACTAAACATAACATCAGCATATTTTTGACATAAAACTAAAAAGACTCTTGATAAAATGAATCTTTTATTCAAAATAATTCGATATCATAAACATAGACCTACCCATTAAAATTTGGATATTGGATTAAATCCCTTAAATGTATCTTAAAAAAAAGCAACAAGAATGTTGCTTTAAAATACAAAAGACTTTCAGCATTATCCTGATATATAGTTTCAATCAACGCATCCGTTTTAAGTTATAGGTTACCACACCCCAGATTTCAAATTCTTGCCCTTCTTCAATATAAATATTTTTAAATTCTGGATTCTCAGCTTTTAACCAAACTTTCGGTGGATCAAACTGTTTATCAATCATCAAGCGCTTCACCGTGAAATCATTATCAATACGGGCAATCACAATATCACCAGATTTTGCAGAAATGCTACGATCTACAATCAAAGGGTCTTCAATATCTATACCGACATCCAACATTGAAAGCGAATTTGCTTTAACAATAAAGGTAGAACTCTCATTTCGAATTAAATATTCATTCATATCCAATGATTGTTCTATGCTATCTTGAACAGAAAATGGCACACCAGCAGCGACTCGTTCTGTCGCAAGTGGAATCTGATAGACCTTATCATTTTTAGGCTGAATGGTCTGGATATTCATACTAGAGCTTAAATCACTGAGCTGGCCGTTTTTGAAATTTTTCAGTAACCAGTTTTTGATAAAATCTACTTGTGACTCTGGGACACGGATAACTTTGGTCGGCTCACTAAACTGTGCCTTACGCCCAGCATTGGCTCTCGCACCTCCGTGTTCAAATTCTACTTTCTTAGACATTATTTATCCTATATGCTTCATAAAAGCCTGTAAAATCAATATAGCTTGAAAAAGTTACAAATTCAAGTTGACGGCAAGTTTTTTTTGAATAACAATAACTCTATCGATCAGTTTTGATACATCTATTTGAACAAGGACGACAAAGATAATCAATATACTTATCATAAATCAATAATTTAGAATACAGACATCTTGTTAATTTATTGATATTTTTGAATAAGTTCTCTGATCCCACTTAAGCACTTAATTGATTGATTTTCTATGTGGAGACATAAAAATGGCGACTCAACGTGATGCAATTCTTGGTTATGCAGACGAACAACATGCTTACTATATTCGTTTGATTGAAGACAATAATGTGTTAGGCAGCCAGTATGGTTTATTTTGTGAAAATACCAATAGCGATATCGCTGAAAGTATCATGACCACATTATTTTTAAAGAAATCATTTTGGTTAAATGGTTCTGAATTTAGTGATATTGTTAAAGGTTTAGAACCTCTTCCACTTTAAGCTGATGCCAACATGATAAAATTGGATCTGCTTAAATATTCAACTGTAGTTTATGATTTGATATGTATTTCGTGATTAAAATGTCGTTGTATTCCCCTCGATACAACGACGATTTAATTTTCAATTGATCATGCTATTGATTGAGTTTAGATCCTTGTCATAAGTATTAAGCTTTTTAATCAAATACTCACCACCCATTATTTCTTGTTTGATTATTTCTTCTTTAATCAGTCCCCGCTTTATCCATTTCTTGATTATCTTGTCCTTTCATTGAGCTTCTACTGAGCGCTTTACCAGTCACTTATAGAGATCATTGATCACTCATATTCATGAGTTGCTGAAATACTCGCATCAATCCAATCGCCTGTTTATTCATGGCACTTATTTTGCTTAATAAATATTACGTTTTTCAATAATCGTAATACTCAAGCTAAAATGAGGGCGGTAAATATGGGTTATGTCGCAAAGGAAATTGGTCAAAAGAACAAGCTATTACTAAGCTTGTGTTCTTTTCTGATCCCTATATTGCTGTGGTGTGCGGTCAGTTATTTACCTTTTATTTGGCACCCTCAAGTGCAAATTACAGATTCTGGTAGTGTCTCGTATTTTCAAGTTGGCAGCCGAGTTGAAAAAAGTGTGTTCTATAGTGAGGCACAAAATGCGGTCGATCACCATTCTGCACCACCACAAGGTATTTTAGTTAATCCCATTTACTTACCTGCACCACATGAAGTGGCTAAAGCCTTGGTCACTGCATTTACCACACCCCCAGAGCAACCAGATACACCATGGTTTCATCAAAGCTTATGGCACAGTATTAAAATCGTTTTTTCTGCTTTTTTAATCTCTTCAATTTTTGGTATTCCGCTGGGGATCCTCTGTGGTTTCTCACAAAAAATATCGCTGCTTACAGAACCTTTTGTTGAGTTTTTCCGTTATTTACCTGCACCTGCATTTGGCGCGCTTGCTGTTGCCATTCTCGGAATCAATGATGCGCCTAAGATTGCGATTATTGTAATTGGAACGCTATTTCAACAAATCCTAATTATCGCCAATACGACACGTATGGTCGATAAAGGCTTAATTGAAGCCGGCTATACCCTTGGAACCAATAAGCTTAAAAGCCTATTCAATGTAGTAATTCCTGCGGCTTTTCCAGATATTTACCGTGATTTACGTGTCTTGCTGGGCTGGGCGTGGACCTATTTGATTGTCTCTGAACTGATTGGTACGACCTCAGGTATTACATGGTTTATTACTCAACAAGCACGCTATCAAAACTTTGACAATGTCTATGCCGCGATCTTGATTATCGGCGTGATTGGGCTGGTTTGTGATGTGTTATTAATGAAATTGGGCGAGCGAATGTTCGCATGGAAAGCAGGGGCAAAATAATGAATGACTCAACTTTTAATTCAGCTGAATATTTTCAAAAAATTTATGCACGCCCTGTCATCTTAGAGGCCAAACGACTGAGCCAAGTATTTAAACATGGTAAAACTGAACGAACCGTTTTAAATCAACTGGATCTTAAAATCCATAAGCGTGAATTTATTTGTGTGATCGGTCCATCAGGCTGCGGAAAATCAACCTTAAGCCGAGTGATTGCAGGTTTAGATCCATACCATAGTGGTGAGATCTTGGTCGATGGCGAAGCTATTACAGGCCCAAGCCCTGAACGTGGCATGGTATTTCAGGGATATACCCTATTTCCTTGGAAAACGGTTAAAGAAAATGTCATGTTCGGCCCACGAATGAAAGGTGCCAGCCAAATGACTGCGGAAGCCAATGCACGGGAATGGATCAATATTATTGGCCTAGATAAATACGAAAACCAATATCCACATCAACTTTCTGGTGGAATGAAACAGCGTGTTGCCATAGCACGAGCTTTGGTCAATGAACCAAAAATCTTATTGATGGATGAACCTTTTGGTGCGCTTGACCCGCATACCCGCCAAAAGATGCAAAAACACTTAATGGATTTATGGCAAAACATTGATATCACCATTATTTTTGTCACGCATGATATGGATGAAGCCATTTTATTGGCTGATCGTATTGTTGCATTAAAAGCCAATCCCGGTGAAATTAAAGAAATTATTGAAGTAGATTTACCGCGCCCACGTTCATTAGATCTTATGGCAACACCCGCTTTTCAACATTTAAGAGCGCGAGTGGATCAGTTGGTCCATGCTCAGGAAGATGAGCTAGATCCATCACTACAAGACTTACCCAAAATACCGCGTATGACCCAAGTTAGTACGGGTAAATAAGCAGACGGATTTTTTGAGCATTTGGGACGACCCAAATCGCTGAATTCTTTGTTGGACGGCCAACCTTGGTGATATTCATGTCAAACACATATGTTTTACCGCTTGTGGACATTTCTCTACTCTCCAGCCCTGAGCTTCAAGATCGACTCACAGTCGCACACGCTTTAGATCAGGCATGTAAAGATGTTGGTTTCTTATATTTAACAGGAGAACAATTTAAACCTGAGTTATTTCAAAAGCTTTATCACACTGCCCAGCAATACTTTGCCCAAGATACTGCCATTAAGATGCAGCATTATATTGGCTTATCAGAAAATCATAGTGGTTATGTGCCGATCGGTGAAGAACGCTTTGTTGAAGCAAGTTATGATCTCAAAGAGGCCTATGATGTCAATTATGATCACCAGAGCCAAGCAGATCGTCGCCCTTTGATTGGTCCAACACAATGGCCTGATGACCCGATATTTAAGCAGCAAGTCTCTGCCTATTATCAGCATATCAAAGCGGTTGGGCATGAAATTTTCCAAAGTTTTGCATTGGCGCTCGGTCTAGATGAACATTATTTTGATGCACATATTTCCAAAGCCCCCAGCCAACTTCGCCTGATTCATTATCCTTACCATCCTGAAATTCAGGATAAAGAAGGTATCGGTGCGCATACCGATTATGAATGTTTCACTTTGCTCTTACCCACAGCGCCCGGATTACAAGTGCTTGATAAAACGGGGCAATGGATTGATATCCCCCTTCTTGAAAATACTTTGGTTATGAATATTGGCGATATGATGGAAATTTTATCCAATGGTCGATATTTAGCAACCAAACATCGTGTTAAAAAAGTGTCTGAAGAACGCTATTCATTCCCGTTTTTCTTCTCTTGTGATTATGACTATGTAATTCAGCCTTTACTCAAAGATCAGCCTGCACAATATGCGCCTTTAAAAGGAGGTGAACATCTTTTTAATCAAACCGCACAAACCTTTCAGTATCTCAAAGAAAAAGTGGCACGGGGCGACATTCAACTTGAAAATGCCCGCCCGCTTTATTCATTTGGTTTAAGCCAAAATGAGGAGTCGAAATGAACTTATTAGAACTCTGTACACAACTTAAACCAACGGATGATTCAGCCTGCTTATTGCCGCAATATTTATTGGGTGCTTTTCGCCGTAAGAGCATTACCTTTGCCAATGGTTTAACCGATGAAAACACCCTGGTCTATTGGTTTCAATCCAAGACATTTACCATTGATTTACGCTTAAAAGACCCTCAATCAACACCCGTTTTAGAACGACAAGGTTGGGTTGGCGATACCCTTTGGGATGCTCAAAATCAATTACTTTCATGGCATCTCAGCAGTAATTATCAAAATCATGTGCAATGGCCCGAACCTGCAAAATTGTATTCGATTGGCAATGCCATACTTGAGTTTTCACCCAGCCATGCTTATGTTGAGGATTGGCGTCAACAAGCGATACGTGGCATTTATCTTGGCTTACGTTTATTTAAAATTGAAAATACTGAGTTAAATACCAGTTATCCTGCGGATGGTGGCTTGATCCTTTGTGATCATTTTATTGCCTTTGCCAAGTCTCGACATCCCGATATACAACAGGCTTTTAAATCCGCTGAGACTTTAACAGATGCTATTTCTCAGCAACAGATCAGTCTAGAAGCAATCCAAGACTATGAGGTTTCGATCAGTTTTGATCAACAGATCATCGAACTTAGTACCGTCACTAACAAAGTTGGAAGCAAGATTGATCTTGAAAATTTCCAAAAGCTTGATCACAACACACTGGTTCAACAGCGAATTATCGATGGTGAACATTGTCGTCTATATTTCACACTCGATGTATTTCAAGCAGATTTTTGTTTTACAACACTTACGGGCACTTCAACTGCTAGTCAAAGTTGGTTTGACCATGAAAAAAATCACCTTTTCCATCATGCAAAAATAGCCTTATAAGGAATATTGCCAAGCAATGTCTTTTTTATATTTAATCATTGCCATTGTGGCAGAAGTCATCGCGACTTCTGCCATGAAAGCATCTGATGGTTTTAGTCAGTTGTCTGCATCGATCATCACCGTGATCGGATATGCGGTTGCCATTTATTTTTTATCACTGACCATGAAAACGATTCCTGTTGGTATTACTTATGCGCTTTGGTCGGGTGCAGGTATTATTTTAGTGTCTTTAGTCGGATTCTTTTACTACAAACAACACTTAGATTTAGCTGCAATCATCGGTTTGGTATTTATGATTATTGGAATTTTAATTATTCATCTTTTTTCAAAAAGCACAGAAATATAATCAATGGATAATCATATTTTAATGTGATTAAGCTCTATATAATATTTTTTCACCTAAAATAAAATAGCCCGAGACATGCTTAGGCTATTTTTCAAACTATCTAACTCTTTTAAAAAACGTTATTTCAACTCTTGTAACAATGTTGGATAAATCAGACCATCGACATTTTGTTCGGTTTTATAGATGCCATTTTCCACGTTGAATTTATTGACGTGATAAGACGAGCCATAGATCGAATCAAAACCATTGCCTTTGCTAAAGACTTTTTGATTGGCTTCTAAATCAAGTAAATGGGTACCATTCACCATTGTTTCGTATTGTTTTGGATCGACCCCAGAACGAATTGCCATAATTTTTACAGCATCTGCATGTGTCGCAGGATCATTGATGTATTTCACCGTCTTGTCCCACACTTGAAGGATCTTTTTCCATTCATCTTTATGTGCAGTTAAATGACTCATATTTACGGTCAGGGTGTCATAAATTAAGCCAGGTTTATCCTTCGAGGTATAAATGATTTTTGATCCAGCTACCGCTTTTAATGCCTGACTGGCTACAGGTTGCCATACCGCAATCGCTGAAACATCGGGGCTGGATAGAACTTGTGGTAATTGATTGGTGGCAGAATTAACCAATTTGATTTCATTAATTGGAATTTTTTGATCTGACATTGCTGTTGCAAGAAGCAAGTGATCGACCAGACCTTTTTCAACGCCAACAGATTTACCTTTTAAATCATGAATACTATTGATCCCATCTTTGGCAATAATCACATCATTGCCCGCAGAGTAGTCCGTTGCCATAATCATCATGCCTTGGGTACCACCTGATGCCGTCACCAAGTTATCGCCATTGGTGACAAATACTGCATCTAATTGATTGGCTGAAAAGGCTGAGAGTGATGCTGAATAATCAAACCATTTAAACTCAACATTGAGACCAGCTTCTTTTAGCCAGCCTTTTTCAATCGCAACCTGCCACGCCACAAAACCCGGCCAATCACTATAGCCAATGGTGATTGGTTTTGCATTTGCTGAAGCTTGAGTAGCTTCTTTCGCTTGTGGAATTTTTGCTGTGTTGTCACAACCAGCGAACAATATCGCAGATAATAGTGATACTGATAATAAAGATTTATGGATCATACAGAAACTCCCCCGGTTTTCTCGCCTTTAAATTGTGTATTGGTTTGATTTAGCGACTGTATATATGCACGCCTGCCATCTTTAAGTTGTAAATTACCGATTTCCAACGGCGCTGGAAGCTCTGCAACGATTGCCGCAAAATTTGCCAATGGAATATCCCAAACCTTAACTTCAATAGACGTTCCTGTTGCATCACATTGCAGACCTGATCTTGGCATCCCCCTACTCCCGATTTAATCATTTTGCAGAATTGGTGGCATCACAGCATCCATCAGCTCCAGATGCCCTTTGATCACACCCTTGAGTGCTGTAAATTGTTGGCTAATATGCCGAAGCTCAGAACTTGCCCCTTGCATCAACATGACTTGTAAAATTTTTTGTTGATCAAGTTGAATATGTAGTGAACTGATCACTTGTGTTAAAAACTGTTGTTGTAAATCAATCAGTTGATTTCGAAGTGGCATTAGTCCTGCATCATAAAGGATGGTCAAAGTGCCGACCATGACTTCATTTGCTTGAGCCTGTTCCGCAATCAGGTGTTTATTGATCATGTCAACAATCGCTTGAGAACGACTTTCGTAGTGCTGATCAACAATTTTCTGATCGAGTGCATTTAGCGTTGCTTCAGGTACAGTAATGCTGATTCGAGCCAACTTTTGTTTAGCCACAAACTTATCCTTTTACCTTGTTGACAGAAGTGTTTTGTTTGATATATACGCCTGCACGTACACTGAATAAATCTATAAAAAATGCTTTAAGCGGATGTGTTTTTTTGACTGCTGTTTTGATCTGATTCATAGCACAACTCCATCTCAGTATTACCAAATTAGGTTTTTGTATTACTGATATAACAATGCAGAAAATGTGCCAGTTTTTAACCAAGTTTTTGCTGGTTTTAGCATGTATTTATGGATGATTTTTGGGCAAAAATAAATTAAATGCACAAGCATAGCGCGAAGCGTTATATAGGTTTAACAGTAAAGCCTCTTTTATTTTAATTTTAATCGGCTAAGTCTTTCTAACTTATGACACTTGATAGGATTATGGCTGTAAAGCAAATAGAAAAAATTAAATCTATGTTTGAAACAGAAAAGGAGCATCATCACTGATGCTCCTGTGTTGATTTTTATCATGCTACAGGTGCTAAGGTAAACAACACCTGTCCAGTCTTAACCGTCTGACCTTTTTCAATGGTGATGGCTTCCACCTTCATCCGTTCAGGTGCAAGAATCGGAATTTCAATTTTCATCGCTTCAATCACCGCAAGGGTTGCACCTTCTTCAACAATATCTCCAGAAGCACATTCGATTTTCCAGATTGAACCAGGCATATGTGATTCAACTGCACAACCACCTTCAGGAATACTGACTGCTTCGCCATCATCTACAGTATCTAAACCTTCTGATACATATTCTTGTAAACCTGCAGCATGCCAACGACGGCGCTCTGCTTCAAAGTTGGCTTGTTGCGTCTGTTTAAAAGCATGAATACTGTCTTGATTTGCAGCAAGGAAATCATTGTATTCTTTAAGATTAAGCACACCATCTTCAATACGCAGTTGCAAACGCCCTGCTTTAAAATCTTCACGCATTTGTAGCAATTCTACTTCTGAAACCTCATAGAATTTAACCTGATCAAAGAAGCGTAATAACCACGGCTTGCCAGCTTCAAAATTGGCATTTTTACGATAACGGCTCCACATTTGTGTGGTACGTCCCACAAATTGATAGCCCCCGGGACCTTCCATACCATAAACACACATATATGCCCCACCGATACCAACAGCATTTTCTGGTGTCCAAGTTCTTGCAGGGTTATATTTTGTTGTGACCAAACGCTGACGCGGATCAAGTGGTGTGGCAACGGGCGCACCTAAATAGACATCACCCAATCCCATGACCAGATAATTGGCACTATAGACCACATCTTTTACCGCTTGCTTTGATGCTAGGCCATTGATACGACGAATAAACTCAATATTATCAGGGCACCACGGCGCATCAGGACGGACGATTTGTGTATAGCGCTCAGTCGCCAATTGGGTTTGTGAATCTTCCCATGCCAGTGGTAAATACACCGTCCGTGAAGGCACTTGCATATTGTGAATATCGGGTAGTTCCGCTTCCGCGTGTTGAAGTTTTTCCAATAGCTCAAGTTGATCGATTTGAATTGAATCAAAATGAATTTGTAATGAACGAATCCCCGGAGTCAGATCAATAATTCCGTGGATATTCTGCTCTTTTACCCATTGCATCAAAGCATGAATACGGAACCGTAGATTCAAGTCTAAAACCAAATCACCATATTCAACTAATAAATAGCTATTCCCCGCAGGTCGGTAAGTCACACTCGGTAAATGTGCTTGTCCTACACGTGTGGCTAAAACAGCATTTTCTAATGTGTCATTTTCCGCGTGGAATACAGGATTAAAATTCACTTCATCTGTGTCAGAAGCGATAAGGCTTTGATGATATGTGTGATCCAAGGCTTTTGCTTGCGCATAACTGACAGGAATAAATTTAACTTTATCACCTGCTTTAAGTTGACCAATTTTCCAAAGTTCAGAATGAATCACCACTGCTGGACAAACGAAGCCACCTAAGCTTGGACCATCAGGCCCTAAGATGATCGGCATGTCGCCTGTAAAATCAATCGCACCAATTGCATAAGCATTGTCATGAATATTTGACGGATGTAGACCTGCTTCACCGCCATCTTCACGTGCCCACTCAGGTTTTGGGCCAATCAAGCGAATACCGGTACGACTCGAATTATAGTGAATCTCAAACTGGTTGCTAAAGAATCTATTAATATCGTTTTTGGTAAAGAAATCTGGTGCGCCATGCGGACCATACATCACCGCAATTTCCCAATGACGCGCAAATTTAGGGATTTGATCTGCGGCTAAACTTTTGCTTAGAGCAGATGAATATTCAGTAATCGCAAGCATATCGCCAATTAATAAATTACGCCCTGCATGCCCACCAAACTGTCCCAGAGTAAAGGTTGCTTTTGATCCTAAATATTCGGGAACATGGAAACCACCTTTGATCCCAATATAGCTTCGGCATCCAGTGCTCATTGTTCCACACTTTAACACCTGACCTTTTTTAACATTTACGGTTTGCCACATTGGAACCAGTACGCCATCCAGTTTAGATGGCATGTCGCCACCAGTAATCACAATTTGACTATCACAATGAAACTTTAAACTTGGCCCTTGTAAGGTACATTCCAATCCAGAAGTATTATATGGATTGCCTAAAAGTTGGTTGGCGACATTTAAACTTAAAGGATCAATTGCACCGGATGGCGGTACACCCACATCCCAGTACCCTAACCGACCAGTAATATCCTGAATTGCGGTTTGAATGCCTGATTGTAAAACCTCAATTTTTTGGGTTTTCCATACAAAGCTATTTAAGAAGCGTGTGGTTTGTGTCCCTGAATTAAACACCTCACCCGCAATAATATTTTGTAGGTATTCCAGATTGGTTTCGATTCCTGCAATCTGTGTATCTGCCAGACTAGATAGCATGGCTTGAATCGCTGCACCTCGATCAGACGCCGTCACAATGATTTTGGCAAGCATAGGATCATAAAATGAAGATACATTTGAACCGGTTTCGACCCATGTTTCGACCCGTGCATTTTGATCAAATTGCACATAGGTCAGTAAGCCTGCGCTGGGTTGAAATTGTTTAATCGGGTCTTCCGCATATAAACGAACTTGAATCGAATGTCCTTTTGACGCTAATTTTTCAGTGGGTGCTGACCAATCGCCACTGGCCAAAGTCACCATCCATTCAACCAGATCTACAGCATAGACTTGTTCCGTCACGCCATGTTCAACTTGCAGACGGGTATTCACCTCTAAGAAATAGAACTGCTCGGTTTCAGTATCCATCACAAACTCAACCGTACCTGCTGAACGATAATTCACAGATTGCATAAGTTGAATTGCGACAGTTTGAATATAGTCACGCTGCTCATCGGTTAAATGCGGTGCGGGTGTTTCTTCTATGACTTTTTGATTACGACGTTGTACAGAACAGTCGCGTTCTCCTAAAGCCAGCACTTGCCCTTTTCCATCACCAAAAATTTGTACTTCAATATGTCGAGCATGCTGCACAAATTTTTCTAAGTACAAGCCTGCATCTTTAAAGTTGGCTTGGGCCAAATACGAAACGGTTTGATAAGCGTCTTTGAGTTCAGCTTCATCCCAAACTAAACGCATGCCGATACCACCACCACCCGCAGTACTTTTTAACATCACAGGATAGCCAATACGTGCAGCTTCGGTGATTGCTTCTAGTTCGCCTGAAAGCAAAGAACTTCCCGGCAACAGTGGTACTTGGCTTTTAATCGCAAGTTCGCGCGCCGTATGTTTTAGACCAAAATCCAGCATTTGGCTTGAAGTTGGCCCAATAAAGGCAATACCCTGATTTTCACATAGGTCACAAAACTCCGCATTTTCTGACAAAAAACCATAACCCGGATGGATTGCTTCAGCGCCAGTTTGCTTGGCAATTTCAAGAATTTTTTCAATATTTAAATAACTTTGTTGTGCTGGTGCAGCACCAATACAAAATGCCTCGTCGGCTAAAGTCACATGTAAAGAATCCTGATCAGCTTCTGAATAAACAGCAACGGAAGCAATGCCAAGTTTTTTAAGGGTACGAATCACACGACAAGCGATTGCACCACGATTGGCAATAAGAACTTTTTTAAACATATTTATGCTCCCATACCATTGTGTACCAGCAATTGAATTTTCGTTGGGTTATAGCCATTACATGGGTTATTTAATTGCGGGCAATTTGAAATCAGTACGATTAAATCCATCTCAGCTTGAATTTCCACATATTTGCCAGCAGCAGAAATACCATCAGCAAAGGTTAAATGACCATCCGAGCTGACAGGCACATTCATAAAGAAATTAATATTGGGGCCGATGTGCCGAACGTTTAACTGATGTTTTTGTGCAATCGGATGCTTGGCTAATGCATACATAAAATTATTACGACAACTGTGCATTGGATAGGTGTCATGTGCATAGCGAACCGTATTACTTTCACATGAACAAGCACCGCCTAAGGTGTCATGACGACCACAGTTATCATCGACAATCACTGCAATTGGGCGGCCTAAATTACTGTATAAGGTTGTCCCTTTTTCAAGGTAAACATGCTGATTAATGGCCAAAGTATCTGTTGCGCTATAACGTTCTGCTGGGTTTTCTGCTGAGATAAATAAGGTATCGACGGCTTGATTGCCTTCTAAATCAACAATACGGAAATATTGGCCTTTTTTTACTTCGCCCATCCATGCTTCACCCGCAGGACAAACTTCATTTAACAAGGCTTGATCTAAAATAGGCTTTTCTATTGAAGTTAAAATGCTCATGATGATTGTCCTTAAATGCGTGTGTTACTAGATGAACTCAGCGCGTAATAACGCTGGTTATTGTCAAATGCACGTTGATTTTGCGGACATGAGTCTCGACAAATATCGTTTTCCGTTAAGGGCAATGCGGTAAAAAGACCCATTTCTATATCAGCGGGAGCATATTGCGCTGAATGATCTAAACCATGCGGTGCAGCCGATAAGAATACAAAACAATCCATTTCAAAACGCAGTTCAATGATTTGCCCAGTATTGTCTGAGCCAATATAAGACAATGCACCCGCATCATCTGGGGTCACTTTTGAAAATAAATTCACTGTTGCGCTGAGGTCAATTTGCCCAAGTGAATATTTGCTCATTTCAATCAGCAAACCATCTAGACCATTTTGAATCATTTGATTTCGGGCATCTTGGAATGTCTTTATTCCAAAAGTAGCTTGGATTTGTTCTGGACGACTTGGACCACATAAAGCGTCATTCCAGCCATGATCATCATGAATAATTGAGGCCATAACCCGTCCCAAATCGGAATACAACACATGACCTTGAGTTAAAAAAGCAGTATGTTGCCCTTTTAAACTATCTGGCATATTAAAACGCTCAAGTCTGTCATGGGCATTCACACAAAATAAAGAGACATTGGCATCGGCAGATAAAGCTTTAAATTGAAGTACGCTTCCTTTGGGAATGCGACCTGACCAGTGATGTCCACCTGGTAATTTTTCAGACCAAATGACCTGTTGATCATGATAATTTGTCGTATGCATAGCCACTCCTGTTCGGATAGTTTATTGACTTCCTCCCGGGCTTTTATCCCTCCGTGTAGTTCTTTCGAACCGCGAACTCTCGGTCCAGACATACTCTTTTAGACAAGTATCGGAACCCTAGATCACTTTTTATAATTTTATTTAATGCAAAGGATGTGCCAATTGAGTATTACGTTTTTAGGCTTTAGTAATACTAATTTTGTGCGATAAGAGTGCATTTCAGGACATAGAAAGCAAAAATGAGTTATGAATGATCTAAAAAATGGCGATGTGCTAAATAAAAATCCGTTCTAAATAAAACGATCTCTAATTAAAAGCCATCTCTAATAAAATCCTTTTTAAAAAAACGTGTCATAGAAACAACACGGCGCAAAAATATTTAGGCTCGTCGATAGATTGACTTAGGGCATGGCAAACCTTACGCTGCAAACAAAGCCATGCTTTGTTTTTGCTCATATTCTGCTTAAGAAGATAATTCAGGGATATAGCGGAAACACTCGATAAAAAACACGCACTGATTCAGGCCAAAACCAACCTGAGTCAGCGCGTGTTAAAATGATTCATCGTACTTAGCAAGTAGGTGCTACAGGATGGCTCATTAATAATACATTTTAGTAATACGTTGCTCTTTTTTTCGAGAATTTATCCAATTGCTTGAGAAAGCCATCAAAATAATCTTTTTCTTTTTCTTCTACACGATAACCTGCATATAAGGTTCGACGTAAACCTTCAGGCGCGACACAATCTAAACGGCGAGAAACCACCCAGCCCTTTTGCTCATATTCATTGACCACCCAATCAGGCAGTGCTGCGATACCATGACCACTTGCCACAAGTTGAATCAACATTTGAGTTAAGTCTGTGGTGCGAATATGTTTTGGCTGAATATTGGCAGGAATAAATAATCTCGACATGATATCCAGTCGATGCTTATCCACTGGATAGGTCACCAAGGTTTCTTCCGCCAACTCTTGCACCGTAATTTCTTTCATTCGCGCCAAAGGATGCGTGATTGAGAGTACCAATCTCGATTCATATTCAAAAATTGGAAAATACTCTACCCCTTTTAGCGCAATTGGATCTGCTGTAATTAACAAATCAAATTCACCGGTTTGTAATAACTCATGCGGATTGGCTTCAAATCCTGAGGCAAAATCCAAATCTACATCTGGGTATTGCTGACGATACTGGTTCAGCAATGGCATAAGCCAATCAAAACAACTGTGGCATTCAGAAGAGAAAACGATTCGTCCCGTTTGCCCATGCACAATACGGGTAATATCAGACTGGGCAATTTGCACTTGTGGCAAAATATCATCAGCAAGTTTCAGTAATCGTTGACCAACATTAGAAAAACTCACAGGGCGTGAGCGGCGATTCACCACTTCGACACCAAACCATTGATCTAACTCTCGAAGCTGGTGTGATAAAGCAGAAGGCGTTAAACACAAATCTCCTGCTGCTGCAACCAATGAACCATGTTCACGTAAAGCAGTAAGTGTTTTTAGATGTCGAAGTTCTAACATTCCGTCATTACCAAATTAATATGTTAAAGGTGATCTGGCTATAGCATAACGGATTGATGATGTTTATGTTTAATTATTTTCACTTAAATTTCAATTTTGTTATTTTTATTCATTTTTAAATGATACGCAAAATATTGAAGATGCTCTTACTCATCCATACAATTAAATCACTCCATTTTTGAATGAACTAAATCTGGTGATTTAAAATATCATCCTTAAAAACTTTCAGCATAGACTGAAAACATTTCAGTGAATTCAAGCACCACAAGACGTTAAAACTTCTAGAATAGAAGATTATTCATTTTTTATATTGTTTAACATGACTCTGGAACGCCAAAAGCTCACACTCCCCCAAGGCCACGACAAATTGTTGCTGCATTCATGTTGCGCGCCGTGCTCAGGTGAAGTCATGGAAACCTTAATTGAATCAGGCATCGACTTTTCAATTTTTTTCTATAATCCAAATATTCATCCAGTCAAAGAATATTTAATTCGCAAAGAAGAAAATATTCGCTTTGCTGAGAAGCATAATATTCCATTTATTGACTGTGACTACGATACAGACAATTGGTTTGAACGTGCCAAAGGTATGGAAAATGAGCCTGAAAAAGGCATCCGCTGTACCATGTGTTTCGATATGCGTTTTGAGAGAACCGCACTCTACGCACACGAACATGGATTTAGTTTAATCAGCAGCTCATTGGGCATATCGCGTTGGAAAGATATGCAACAAATTAACGGCTGTGGAATCCGAGCTGCCGCACATTATCCACAAATTGAATATTGGGATTATAACTGGCGTAAAAGTGGCGGTGCACATCGTATGATCGAGATCAGCAAACGTGAAGAATTTTACCAACAAGAATACTGTGGCTGTGTTTATTCACTGCGAGATACCAATCGCTGGCGTATGAAAAACGGTCGTGACCGAATCAAATTAGGTGAAAAGTTTTATACCAATGCGATGGACGAGGAAAATTAATTTATTCAAACTCGTCCCTTTATCACTGCTTCACATACCAGTTTTTCCAAGAGCTGGTTCCACGTACTTCTATCGGTACAGTTGGAATCAGCTGTTTTTTTAATATCTGAATTTGATTGACCTCTTCAGCCAATCGAGCTTTGATAGAGTGTATACACTCTCGATCCCCAAATTCACAACGGTCTAAATGTGTGCCACCGCATGGACCATTTGCCAGACCTTTAGGGCAAGTTTCAGGGCAAATATATAAGGTTTCAGCCAGCCGACACTGACCACAGCTCTCACACCCGACAATAAAGTGCTTACTCAAATATTCCGCTTGTAATAGTAATTTTGCTGCAAGGGCTTTATTCCAAAAATTCGCACTAAAAATATAAGCACCCAGCCCTTTGACCAAACTGGAATTAAACATGGTACTGTGAATGGTATCTAAAAATTGATATTTCACTTTCTGATGCAAATTACTCAGCTTAGACTTTTCTACAGCAGCTGGGCGTAATTCATTGCCCGTTTTAAGCTGCCATAATTGAGTCCATAATTGTTGACATTGTTTAAGATCAAGATGTCGATACTGTTCAATATAACTAGTTAAAATCGCTTGCTCATCGGCTTTATGGCACGCAGAAAGATGCACACCAGCATAACCAATATGCTGACAAATCAAAATTTGCAAAGCACAACGTAAATAAGTATTTTCAGTTTGATCAGAATCATGTTCTTGAGCCAACACTTCAAGCATATGTGGTGTAATCACAATACCTGCAACGTTATGTTTCAGCATAAATTTCGCTCGTGCTAAAGTCAGCGGCATCACACAAGCAAGAATTTTTTGCGTATAGTTTTCTTCAATTAAAAACTCATGCGCTTGTTTAAGTGCCACGAGGTCAAAGCCCAACTGGGTAATAATATAATCAGCGCCGGCTTGTAGTTTTTTATGTAATTTTAAATACTGCGCTTGTTTTTCTGCTTGACTATATTTAAACGGATTCAAAGCAACGCCAATATGAAAGCCTCCCTGTTGTTGGGCAGCGATGACCGCATTCACCGATTCTAAATAGCGTGTTCGAGCGTGACTACCTTGTCCATCATGATGTTGTTTTAACTTATCGCCAGTCAGTAACAATAAATTTTGCTGTCCGTGTTGTTTGGCTTGCTTTAAAAACAAATTGAAATCATGAATATCTCGGCCTTTACCTGCATAGTGCAATACTTTTTCAATCTGCTGCGGATAAGATTGTGCGGCGATTAATGGTGCAATATCTTCATCTGAACGTACTCGATCTGACAAAGTCATACATACAGGAAAGCCCGCCAGTTGTGTTGCTACAGGCAGCACCTCTTGCTTTGAAGGCAAATATTCCACCAAACAACAAAATTGGTTTTGAGCAAAGTATTGGGAAAGCTGAGACATAAAAAAATTTAGATAAATACAGCAAAATAAATAGGCCTGAATTATAGAATGTTTTAAATCGAATTGCTGTAATCATAAAATGCTTTCTAAATAATCTTGATAAAAATGCTTAGCTCCGCTCAGTAAACATTTTTGTTTACATAGTCATCATTTTTGTTTACCATATACTTATGTTCAATAAAATGAGCTAAGTGTGAAGAGAAGTGATTTCATCAAAGAGTTAAAAGGTTTGGGCGCAACATTTGTAGAAGGTAGTAAGCACACCAAGGTTTATTTAAATGAGAAACAAAGCACTATACCTCGCCATACTGAGTTAAAAACAGGACTGGTAAAAGCAATAAGAAAGCAATTAGGAATTTGAGGGTTCGCCCTCAAACCTTTCTTAAGATGAAATTGTTGTTCACATTATTTCGGAGATTTAATACATGTTTTATCCAGCTAAACTTAAACCAGATCTAGAAGATGGCGGTTATGTTGTAGAGTTTAGAGATATTCCCGAAGCTATTACCCAAGGTGATACTTTAGATGAAGCCAAAGAGATGGCTCAAGATGCACTTATAACCGCTATGGACTTTTATTTTGAAGATCAAAGGTCTATTCCTTTACCGAGTAAAACGCTTGAAGAGGACGAAGTATTTATTGAAGTTCCAATAAGTATTACGTCTAAAGTTTTACTTTTAAACTTAATGCTTGAGAAAAAAGTAACTCAAGTAGAACTCGCAAGATTGCTCCATAAACCTAAACAAGAGATTACTCGTATTGTAGATCTACATCACTCAACAAAAATTGATACTGTTGTTGATGCATTAAAAGCCTTAGGCAAACAACCCCAGCTTATAATCTAAAAAAAGAAACCCGCCTACAAATGGCGGGTTTTTTGTACCACAATACGTATGGTTATTCACTTTACTATAGTGAACCTGTCAAAAAACTCAGACACATTAATGTAATTTTTTTTAATTAATATCTTCAATTAAATCAATTTCATGGAGTAATAAATTAATTGATTATAAAAAGGCTTGCAATGCCAGATCTTACATTCAAGGTTTAAATCCCTTTGCGTAGGCGACGCCTCACTTTTCGTAGGGAGATGCCAAACCTTGCGCTGCAAACAAAGCCGTGCTTTGTTTTTGCTCATGTTTGGCGAGGGGTACGTCCTGTACCCCCGCCCAACGGTGACATCCATGTCGCCCCACGGTAGGATCACCATCTATGATTCAAAAGCACAAAAAACGAATTAATAACCAATAGTTTCTAAAAGTTCATACAAAAATATAAGCTTTATTTATGATCAATGACTTGATAGAAATCACTTATATGAATAATTAGGTGGTTCAACTATGGCTAATATATTGATAAAAAAAATCTTTTAATTTTAACTTTTTTATACTGAAAAAAATGGGTATTGTTTCCAATACCCATAAAACTTCCGCCTTAGCATTAAATTCAAATAGCGAAAACAATATCTAAAGCGAACAGCTGTTAATATTTAAATTTCACATTCAGACGAACCATCATAGGATCTCCCCAATTAACCAATTGCGCATTTGGCGTGGTCCCAGCCAGATACTCTCTATCAAATAAGTTTTTAATCGTTAAACCGGCACCCCAATTCTTGGCTTCATAACCCGCATTTACATCAAATAAGGCATAACTTGGTAAGTAGACAAAATCTGTACTACGTTGTGCTGTTCGAGAACCTTGATAACGAATCCCCGCACCAATATTCCAACCTAATTTATCTGGGCTAAAATAGTACTGGGTAGATAACGAACTGGCATTTTTAGGTACATGATTGGTACGTTTGCCAATATCACTGGCAATCACACTTTCAGTGACTTTTGCTGTTGGGATATAGCTATAGGTTGCTGTGGCATTCCATTGATCGGTTAATGCCGCAGCAATTTCTGCTTCAAAACCTTTGGTGACTTGTTCGCCTGTTTGGATTGAAAAGTTTCCAGAAATATCTGCTTCAGTTACATTTTTACGGGTCAGATCATAATAGGCAATATAGCCTTGTAGACGCTGATCCAGTGCTTGTAACTTGACCCCAACTTCGGCCTGTTTACCCTCTTCAGGATTCAGCAATTGACCATTTTCACCGGCATCTGTTACAGGCATAAACGAGGTCGAATAACTGATATATGGTGCAAACATATCGTTGATACGATACATCACCGATCCACTGCCCGTAAATGCATTGTCTGAGTTTTTGCTGCTGCTATTTTTTAATACATCGTCAATTTCAACCTGAGTCCAATCATGTCGACCAGACAACCTGATAATCCAGTGATCATCTACTTTAAGTGTATTGCGTAGATATAAACCAGTATATTGGCTATAGGTCAGTTGTTGCGTTGGCGCCCCCAGTTTGGTACTGGTGATCCCATAGACTGGACGATCGGCATTAAAAGAATTGATGGTATCAGTTCTACGATAATAATCACTGCGCTCTCGCATCATATCAACACCGACCATCACATCATAGTTGATCTTTCCAAAATCAAAATTACGTTGTAAGTTATTGTCCAAGGTGTAGTTAGTATCTTGTTTGTCTTGATTATTCACCGCACGTTTAATGGTTGGCAGCGTATTTGTACCCGATGCCAATATCGGATTGCCTTGGGTATCAGTTTTGGTGACCGCAAAATTCTGTTTAAAAACCCAAGCATTATCAAAGTAGTGTGCATAATTTGCACCAAGACGATAAACATCGACGTCATAACCATGATCAGGTTCGCCAAAGAATAGACTTGAAGGATATTTTTTATAATTGCCTTTGCTATAAGGAATGCCCTGTTGACGGATGTATTCACGATGTTGATAGCTGGCAATGACAGATAAATCATCTTTATCGCCTAAATCAAAATTGTATGATGGAGCAATATATTGGTTTTTAAAATAGACATGGTCAGTTGGGTCATCTTGATCAGAGATCCGTCCTACAATACGAAAAGCGCCTTTTGCACGATTATCAGGTGCGTAGTTCAGGTCAAATGTACCTTCTTTTAAACCATAGCTTCCATAACTTAATGTGCCTTTATAAGCGGTTTCTGCTTGTGGCCGTTTGGTGGTTAAATTGACTAAACCGCCTGGCAGCGCCAAACCAAAACCAACTGAGGTTGGGCCTTTGACCACTTCAATAGACTCTAAGCCAGAAATATCTTCCGCTCTTAAAACATTATCTGATGCTTGAATACGCAACCCATCAATATAAGTTTGTGAACTGGATATTTGTCCACGAATAATAAAATCATCCCAGCCTCTTCGCCCATATTGACCAGAAGTCACACCTGCCACACCTTCTAAAGCTTCGGCTACTGTTTTTGCTTGCTTTTGTTCAATTTGCTGATTGGTGATGGCACTAATCGACTGAGCTGTTTCAAATAAAGGCGCTTTAGATCGCAATACCGCACTTGCTGTTTTTGCTGCATAGGCTTTTTTATCACTGTCTGCTTGTACGGTAATCGTTGGCAATTTATTGCTTACAGCGTTTTGCGTTATATCTGATTCTGACTCAGCATGAGCGGTGGATAGCATGATGGCAAAAACTGAAAATGCGAGGGAGGATTTATTAAATTGCATTAAACAATGACCTAAAAACTTGAAGCATAATTATAATCATTTTCATTTATATTTATCACTACTTTTTACGCTTTCCTTTTAATGATATAAGTTTGAAAAGAAACACGCTTTAAATAAAACATGATTTTTCTAATGATTCGACTGTCTCAATCACATCATTGATAAGTTAGGCTTATTCTTTTATAACGATCGGTCAAAAATTAATAATAGTGTTTATTTAGATGTTTTATTTTGCAGATGACTCATATATTGAGTTGGGCTTAAACCTAGAACTCGATGAAACATGGTGGTGAATGCAGCCGGATTTTTAAAGCCAAAATCATAAGCAATGTGCTGTATTGGCTGATTTTGGATTAATTTTTCCAGACTTAACAGTACACAAGCATGTTGTCGCCATTTTGAAAAAGACACCCCGACTTCACTTTTAAACAGCCGACTAAAATGCCGCTCACTGATATAAAGTTGTGTCGCAATTTCTTCAGGTGATAAATGAATATTTGGCTGCTTTAAGAACTTTCGGCAAATTTCTAAAATGGCTTTATTTTCTGGCAAAGGTAAATGCAGTTCAATTTTTTCGGAAATTCCCAGCTCAGTTAAAATCAATTCTTGAATCAGCTCATCATGTCTAGAAAGTGGTTCATTTAACGCTGGTGCTTTTAAAAGTAATTGTCGAAGCAAAGGCGAAATTGACAGCACTTCGCAACATCCAATCTGCCTCGGGACGTATTCAGGAAGAATATACAAACTACAGGTTTTAACATTAAACAAAGTCAATTGATGCGGAACTTGCGGTGGAATCCAAACCGCCCTTTCAGGAGGAATGATCCAGTTTCCTTGTGGTGTTTCTACATGCATCACACCCTGAGCAGCATAGAGTAATTGTGCTCGTTTATGGCTGTGCATCTTCAACACATAATACTTAGCGTACTGCGTTTCTATCGCAATCATTTTATGTTTTAAATGCTCAACACTATGAATCGAGATTTGTTTCATATCCGTGTCTGATTTGAGTAATTAAATGCGGAATATAACAAATTTTACCGATCGAGAAATCCTTAAACTGGTATTTATTTTGAAAGATCTCTGTGTATGGAACTCTATCTTATTTTATTGGTTGCAGGATTTGTCAGTGGCATACTCACCATATTATTTGGTTTTGCCGGTGGCTTTGTTGTTGTTCCATTGGTTTATTCGACAATTCGTATGCAATATCCAATTCATTCTACCGCCTATGATTTAGCTTTTAAAAGTGCGGTTGCAAGCTCATTATTATTGATGGTGATCAACTCTGGTTTGGCAACTTATCAGCAATATAAACAACGAAAAATACACAAGCAGTACCTCTTCCCAATCGCGTATTGGATTGCTGCTGGCGCAATTTTAGGCACTTTACTCAACCTGAATATTTCATCACATGTATTAAAATGGTCTTTTGCGCTCTATTTGTGTATAACAATTTTTGATTGTCTGATTCGTCAATTCAAACAGCCGCATTCAAATCCACAAGCAATAAGATTACTCACCAAAACAGAACAAGGTCTAGGCGGCATCTTTATCGGCGGGATTGCATCAGCGTTGGGTGTCGGTGGCAGTGTGATGACTGTTCCCCTATTCCGTCGCTGTGGTTTGGATATGTCTTCAGCGGTTGCCCTTGCCAATCCCTTAAGTATGCCTGTTGCTATTGCAGGTTGTATCACCTTGATCCTTGGGCAAATTATCCAACCACAACATCTAGGCGCACATTTTGTTGGTTATTTTTACTCTCCCGCTTTAATTGCTTTGATTATAGGCGGCTTTTTAGGCATGAAATTGGCAATACAATGGACTGGAAAATTGTCTAATCAAATGCATGAGCGTGGTTATATTCTATTACTCATACTGGTTTTAATTAGTATTTTATTTCAATAACGGAGACTAGCAACTTAACGACTTGGAGCTTATCTGTGATAAAAACCCAACTGAAAACCAAGCCATATATCATTTTAATGCTAATATTTTTTATATTTGATATATGACTGGATCGATGTTTTTTTATAGGCTAGTTAATTTTAAACATGACAATACGTGAAGAAGTTTTCAGTTTTGGAACAATTGACATCAGTGTCGTTAACACTAGCCCCATTCGACGCCAACCTTTAAATTGATTAAACAAATAGGTCTGTACATGTTTAAGTTTGGGATGCCATGTTTCGATTTCTTTTTCATCATCTAAGCCAAACTTAAATGTGGCTTTGGTTTTACTCACAGTATCGTGTAAAGCAGACTTGGTACTCATCCAAGCATTAAGCATATCAAAATGCAGTTCAGCACCAGAAAACCGCTCTGCCAAAGCTGTTAACACCTGTTGATTTTGTGCTTGATTGAAGTACATCAATACCCCTTCGATCACAAACATAAAATGACCATTGGGATGCGTCTCTTTTAATTGATCCATCCAAGTGGTCGATAACATTGAAGTTGCGATGAAGTGTTCATTTTTTTGCGCTGGTATTAGTTGCTGACGTTGCTCAATGACTTCTGCAATATCCAACTGATAAAATTCAGCATATTCAGCACTTTTACCAATACGTTGTATACGGGTATCTAAACCACAACCGACAAATACAATAATTGGCTGATTACGAAGATAATTATGAAGTTGAATGAAGTCTTTAACCTTCTGATCAAAATGTGTTGAACGCAATGCAACACCAACAGACGTGGCCTTCTTGTTTTTATATTTTGAAAAATCATAATCAATTTTTTCCACCAACTCACAGGCTGTTTGGTCATTAATTAAAGGATTTTTTTTCTGCGTTTCAACGGATTTGGCATATAAGGTAATCAATAGCGTGTCGGCAATGTCATCCTGTAAGTTAAGCGATATTTTTTTCATTACGTATTCCTCATGTCATTTAGATTTATTTTTTGCAAATAATGCTTTGGGTGATTTTCCATAAAAACGAGTAAACGCAACTGTAAAATTATTGGGATATAGATATCCCACCTGCCAGGCCACTTGAGTCACGTGTAAACCTGACTCAAGTAAGCTATGGGCTTTTCGCATCCTCAACTGCAATAAATATTCAGTCGGATTGACCCCATACAGCTTGATAAAACAGGCTTTAAATTTATATACATTCATACCGATCACACTGGCGATATACTGCATCGTCAATGCTTGATCTACTTGATTGATCATTAACGCTTTGGCTTTTTCCAAATTTTGCACATCCTGCATACTCAAGTTTGCAGGTGAGACTGTTGATTCATCAGGCACAATTAACGGCAAATGTTCTGATAACAAACTCAGTGCATGAATATGTTGTTGTAAGCTATGTTTTGGTTGGTTGTTGCGTTGTAATAGTGAATGTGCCAATGCGCAAGCATGGACTTTAGTGGTCATTGAAACAGGCTGAAAAGCGATTGGATGGATATGGTTTGGGAAAAATAATGTCTTGAGCTGTAGTGAACTTAAATATTTACTCAAAAATTCCGAAGTCATAATCAAGCGAAGTTGAGAAACCGTCTGCTGTTTTTGATAGTGACGTATTCCTTCAATAGATGGAAAAGTATTGATACTGATATGGTCAGTTTTAAAACTGAGCTGTTCTGTATTGTTACTCTGATATTTTGAGCACCCTTGTAATCCAACGGTCAATACCATCACGGGGTTTGGGTGTGTTGCTTGGGTTTCTTCTTCTAATGCATATTGAGGACAATAGTGTAATTGGTTAAGCAGCAAGCCAGCTTCAATCTGTAAAGTGTCTGCATAGCAATAACCAAAATCTTCAGGCAAGCCAATACGTTGTTGCTGTGAAGAGATCTCTTGAACCGAACGCTCTACATCAATCCGTACACGATGATGTAATTGTGTCATCACTCAATACTCCATCTAGCCGAAAACTTCATTCCGCATACTATTTTCTATAATTTTAATATAAGAAATAATAATCATTCTCATTTATTGAGTCATCATATCGTATCTTTGGATCGAATGTCTAGACCAAATGTTATCGGCATTCCCTGTGTAATTTTAAAAGGTGCTTTTAATGAATCTTTCTCTAAATCAAGCCGTACAAATACTGACTCAACCTCATCCTTTACATTTGATTTGGCAAATTTACCTGTCACAAATACAGGCACAAGCCTTAGATTTTTCAATTGAAAAAAAACTCTTTGCATCATTATTTCAATTTGAAGATGCCACAGTCCTAGCAAAGAAACATGCTTTGCATCCTCAAAATACCGATTATCTGTTACAGCTCTTGGCAAGTTTACAACTGTTAGACACCCAGTTTGAACCAACCAGACAAGCTATGCTTTATCGTATTAAACCAGCACTTAAAGACTACTTTGATCCGATATCAGATCAATATTGTGCTGATGCGTTGTTATATCGCCAACAAGTGATTCAGTCTGTTGCTGGTCAACTTTCTGTGTCTTTTTCTCGTGATTTCCAAGCCCAATCTCGAACACCAGAAACGATCGGATCTGCATGGGCACAAGCGGCTCAAATACAAATTGCCCAAGAACAAAACGCTGTTACAGTTCACATTGCAGATGTGCTTTCTGATTTAGTCAGTGAATTTGAAACAGCAAGGCATTTTCTTGATGTCGGTGCTGGCGCTGGACGGATTGCTATGCATTTGGCTGAAAAGTTTACTCAACTTGAATGTACCCTTTTAGAACTTCCGCATGTCATTGAGGCAATTCGTCCCACTTTAGCAAACCATCCAGCACATCAACGCTTACATTGTTTAGCAGCTGACTTGCAAAGCTTAGACTTTCAAACTTTAAAATCTCAACCCCAATACGATATTATTTGGTGCTCATCTGTACTGCATTTTGTCGATGATTACGCTCTAATTTTAGAAAAACTGCTTGCAGCTCTATCATCCCATGGTGTATTGATTTGTTGTCATGCCGAAATTGACCCATCTCAATATGATGCAGGTATTCAAAGCTATTATCTGAATATGCGTATGCAAGGCAATTACATTCCACAAAAGGACGACATTTATCGCAGCTTAAAGCAACTGGGTTGTCAGCACATTGAAACGATCGAGAATGTGCAATTCCCGGTTGCGCCGGTTGATGTACTGATTGCGCGGAAATAGGTTATGAAAAAGCGAGAAGTAAAATTTAATCCTTAAATCAAATTGACTTCTCGCTATGTCGAATATTGAACATAAACGCATTAAAATTTCTGCGAAATACTCACCTTATAATCTCGACCTGTACCTGTCATATACTCACCCAAATACATTTTGTAATCACGATTAAATAAATTATCAATCGAGAAATTCAGCGTCGGCCCTTTTGCACCAATTGGCTGCCAGTCGGCATAAACGCTATGTAGTGAATAGCCTTTAGTTTTGGGTAATGAAAATGAAGATGCCGCGATCGACTTATCATTATCTGAAAGGCTTCGATCTTGCTCAGCAACAAATATCCCTCTCCACCCCATGGTTAAGTGATGCTCAGGCACATTCACCCCTAAAGTCGCTGTGGCTTTTTTCGGTGGAATATTGGTCATCCATGTTTTTTGATCAAACCACGGATTTACAGGGGAATTATCACGTTGCCCGCGAATATAGGAATAGGTTAAACCTGCAAACCAAGTCGGCTGATTATAGAAAGCTTCGGCTTCATAGGCTTTGATGGTGTAATCAGTCACATTACGATAAAAACCATGATCATAATTACCTTTACAGTCTGCTACGCTGCCTGATCCGTTGTTGGCATTGTTTTCTGCTTGTGCTTGACAAAATGTTGAGCGATTGCGGAATATCTCATCGCCCCCACGATTATGATGATAAGTTAAACGCACTTGCAGATGATCTTCATTGCTAAACACATCGTCAAAATTCATCTCATTTCCGACACGAATCGCCAACATTTTTTCAGGAACTAAATAACGACTGGTCGATGGAACAGTGGTTGCTGCGGATTGCACATAATATTGTTCATCTACACGAGGCGCACGCCAAGTTTTACTCACGTTAGCAAACCATGTCATGTAGTCGGTCTGTTTCCAAGATATCGCTAAACGAGGAGACCAGCCTGTATAGGTTTTACTGGAATAATCATGTCCAGCAGCCGGATCATTAAATCGTGATGCACGATTTGGCTTACCGTTATTTTCAATATGATCATAACGTAGCGATGGGGTAATGATGAGATTATTAATCTGATACTGATCTTCAATAAATGCACTCAGCATTTGCTGATCACCAGCAGGCATATAGTTCGGTTCATAATAACCAAAATTATAATCTGGCTTTTTCACATTGTTCTTGTCATAAATCAGCGAGTTTTGTTCCATTTTCTGGTATTGCGCGCCAACCTTTAATTTATGCGTGCCCAGTTTTGTTTCAATATCACTGATATTACTCATTTTTAATGCTGTATTGGTATAGGTTACCCAGCTTTCATTGCCTAACAGTGCCGCTGAACCCGTTACACTTGGCAAGCGTAGATCATGCTGATAGGTTTTGGAGTAGGATGCGACAGCTTTTAAGTTTAGATATGGGTTAGCATCAGGATTGAATTCATAACTTGCAGAATAACTGGTATCTTCCTGATCACGGTCAACCAAACGGCGTTTCCAAGCCTCATCATAACCATATTTGGCGATATCCGCCTCAGTCGGCACTGCATCTTGATCACGCATGGCAGCAAAAGGCTCCCAGCCTTCATGCCCACTGCGCATGGCATTTAAAGAAATTTTATGACCATCGGCTGGATAAAAATTCAGTTTGGCTAAATAGGTTTCTTGCTCTTGCCCAGAATACAAAAACTCAGTTCCATCTGGTCGCTTTACATTGCCACTGTCTCGGTTGGTATAGTAAAACAGCCCATCGACCAGCCCATTGTCGGCTTTACCATATACAGCGCCAGTGTAGGTATTTTGGCTGTTATTGGAAAAGCGTGAATATTTTAAAAATGCGCCAATATTTTTACCCTCATCAAGCAAATCAGTGGCATCTTTAGTTTCCAGTGTAACTTTACCACCAAAACCACCATTACCGACTTCGACGTTATGTGGCCCTTTATCCACGGTGATTTTCTTTAAAATCTCAGGTTCAATAAAGACTGAACCTTGTCGATATTTATCAAACGTTTTAACAGAATCGTCTAAGGTGATTGGTACATCGGCTACCCCACCCATCCCCAAGATATTAATCGTTTGCCCTCCTGGACGTGGAGATCCTGCTGAACCTACACTGGGCATATGATCGAGCAATTGCGCAACATTATTGGCCTGATAACGATCAATCGCCTTTTGATTGAGCACGCTCTGACCAAATTGTATGGTGTCTTTTTTTATTGCTTCGACCACAATCGGGGTCATCTGATAAATTTGGTTTTCAGCATTTGTGGATGATGTTGCTGTTTTCCCCGTTGCTGTTTTTCCTGTTGCAGTGTTTTCTGTATTGACTACAGACGTTTGTGCCGCAGTAGAGTTTTCAATGAGTAGATAACCTGCGGAAGTTTTTTGAATCTGGAATGGGGTATTTTGCACCAATAATGCAAAAGCTTGATCTAGGGTATATTTACCCTTCATCGTCTTTACCCGATAACGATTGGTTTTTGCAGGATCTAATAACAAGGATACATTGGCTTGCTGTGCCAAGCTATTTAAAGCTTGGGTTAATGAACCGCTTTGCACTTGATAAAAGCCAACAGGCGAAGCGTTATTTGCATGCGTTTGTATACTGATTGCACTCATAGACAGTGCGATTGCAACAGCCATTGCAACTGGCTTTATTGCATTCTGATATAAAGATTGAGACATTCTCTACCCACCCAAGGTTAAATGATAATCATTAACTTCATTCAGTTAAAATAATCTGTGTTTTCATGTGTTCTAAGTTATATGACGAAGCAGAAACGAAAAAACCGCAATCAATTGCAGTTTTTTTAAATTTTAATTTTCTAAAACACCAGCAAACCTATACTTACCAGCTAAAGTCCACATACCAAAAATTAATTATAGTGCATTGTATAGTTAACAACCGCATGCACATTTTGAGCATCGACAATTGCTGTCTTAGAAATATATGCTACATAATAACTTAAATACGCCACAGCATAAGCACCCTCAAAAACAGGACTTTTCGCCTGAGTTCCCCAAGGTGCTGAAATATCTACAGCTACCCCATCTCTAGTCGTAATTTGAAAAAAAATAGGATTTGTAGTGGAAGCATCTAAGGCCTTGTTGACCAATAAAGTTTTATCCTCTGTATCCAAGTCAGTAGGTGGTGAACTTACACTCAAATGAATCCCTTTAAAGGCTCTAGATGTTGCTACATCACAAACACCCGTACCTGTAGCATTTAGTAACTCCATATAAATGAGTTTTTTACTTAACGGTACATTTGGATAAAACCCTGATTTAGGTACAGTGGGCAAGGTAAGTGTTAGATCTTTAGTACCGCTTGCATCACCGCCAGCACTATGTAATATACATGTTCCGTCAGTCACCACACCATTGACTGTAATGGTTCCATCTACAGCAAACACGCGACTACATGTCAAACTTAAAGCCAAAGCACTCAATGTGGCTAAAGTCAGTTTCTGCATTGAATAAATCTCATAAGATTTGAATAAGTTTTAATTTTCTCAACCCTCAATAAACCTAAACTTCCCCTCGCTTAAGCCAATACACAAAATTTAATTATAGTGCAATGTATAATTGATCGTTGTCGTGAAATTTTGAGCATCGACAATCCCCGTTTTGGAAGCAACCGCGACTATGTAATATACATATGTTTCACCATCAGCACGGATACGCACTAAGCTTTTCTCCTGAGTTCCCCAAGCCGCAGAAAAATCTACAGGTCTACTGTTTTCAGTCTGCATTTGAAGAAAAATAGGATGTGCCTTAGAAGCACCACCTGCACCTGTGGCTTTATTCACGAGTAAAGTTTTATCTGTCTCATCCAAATCATCTGGTGAAATTGTACTCAGATGTATTCCTTTTAATGCTTTACTTGTTGCCACATCACAGTGAGCTGTACCTGTTGCATTGGTTAACTGTAGAGTAAGTCCATAACGCATTGGCACTGGAAGTGTAGGCGTAAACCACGATTTAGGTACAATACCTAATGGATATACGATATCTTTCAAACCAGTTACATAACCACCATCACCTTGCAATGTACAAGTTTGATCCGTGATAACACCATTGACTGTGATTGTGCCATCTACAGCAAACACGCTGCTACATGCCAAAGTTAAAGCTAAAGCGCTGAATGTGGCTAAAGTCAGTTTATTCATTGAATCCCCCCTTTATAATGCTTTAATCATTTTAAATTGCTCAATCTTCAGTAAACGCATGCTTCCCAACCCAAAACAACAGAGGCTAATTTAATTATAGTGCATTGTATAATTGACTACTGCTTGCACATTTTGAGCATCAACAATCCAATTCTTAGCAACGTACCCTACACCGTAAGCAAAAATTGTACGAACACCATCCCGAAAAATAGTAGTTTTCTCCTGAGTTTCCCAAGGCGCAGAAAAATCTACACGTTTATTGAACCTAGTATACATTCGGATAAAAACAGGATTTTTAATGGATACATCTGCAGATTTATTGACCAATAAAGTCTTATCATCTGCATCCAAGTCAGTTGGTGAAACAGCACTCAGATGTATACCTCTAAAGGCATAACTTGTTGCTGCATCACAGAAACCTATACCATCAGCATTTCTTAATTCCATTACAAGGTTCACTCCCACTGTATTAAACTTTGATTTAGATACAGTAGGTAAAGTAACCGTTATATCTTTCATACCAACTGTCCCTTCTAGACCTTGCAATGTACAAGTTTGATCCGTGATAACACCATTGACTGTAATGGTGCCATCTACAGCAAAAACGCTGGTACATACCAAAGTTAAAAGCAAAGTGCTGAATGTGGGTAAAGTCAGTTTATTCATTGAATCAGCCTTATAAAGCTTTAATAAATGCGATAATTTAACGATGCTGTGATTCACATTAGGAGACATGGTAATTTCAACGAAAATAGATAGATCTAAATATATAAACGCTGTTGCTGTTAACTCTAAACCTCTGCTTATTTCAAGCTAGAGTCTATTTTAATATTTATTTTTATTTTAAATTTCCTCTAATTTAAAATAAAACTCCATGCTGACAAAAATATCCGCATATCACAATATTTTTAAGTTTACTTTTTATCATACAAATACATTACATAAAATCATGTGTAAATTTTATTATTAAAAATCAATATAATAAATAAAACAAATGATCAAAATTTAAATTTTATTTGAGTTTTAAACACCATTTACAGCGTATCGAAATATGATTAAATATAAATAAAATCATTTTTTCCTGTCCAAATTTAACCCGACTAAAATAATATGCTTTATCATTTTTCAATCATATAAATGACCTCATCATCCAGCTTCCTTATTAAGATCTTCTATACGTATCCAAAGTATTACCCATCAACATCATTGATTGAATATTCATTAAAACACTTATGATTTTTTATAAAATGATATTCAATCGATTTCTTTCATCAATCAAAAATAATCGTGTGGCGTAAATCATATTGCTATTCAAAGTGCCTTCTCTTTGTGAGAAAGCGAAGATGAGAGGAATTTTTATATTGATCTATGCTTTTAAAAAGACTTATACAACAAGCCGAGTGACAAAAAAACTGCAATAAATTGCAGTTTTTTTAAATTTTAACTTTCTAAAGCATCAGCAAACCTAAGCTTCCCCCGCTTAAACAAACACAAAAATTAATTATAGTGCAATGTATAATTAATTTTTGCAGTGACATTTTGAGCATCGACTATCCCCGTTTTAGAGGCATACTGTGCACGATAATATACAAATGTATGACTACCAAGATGCTGAACTGTACTTTTTGCCTGATCTTCCCACGATGCTGAAAAATCCACAGGTAGCGCATCCAAGGTATAAAATCGCATAAAAACAGGATTTGCAATAGAAGCGCCCGAGGTGTTGACCAATAAAGTTTTATCTTCTGCATCCAAGTGATCTGGCGAAATCGCACTGAGGTGTATACCTCTAAACGCTCTTCGTGTTGCTGCATCACAAAAATCTGTACCCGTCGCATCTCTTAAATGCAGATTAAAGCCCATGAAGAATGGGACTCGATTTGAAGGCGTAAATGTCGATTTAGGCAGCGTGGGTAAGCTAACGGTTAGATTTTTTAAACCATTTGCCATACCATCATCACCTCGTAAGGTGCAAGTCTGATCCGTCACCACACCATTAACCGTAATGGTTCCATCTACTGCAAATACGTTGGTAGACGCTAAAGTTAAAGCCAAAGTACTCAATGTTGCTAAAGTCAGTTTCTTCATCAAATACCCCTTTATAAAGTTTTAATTATTTTTAAGTTGCTCAATCATCATTAAATCTATGTCTCACCACTAAAACCAACATAAAAAATTTAATTATAGTGCATGGTATAATTTATCTTTGCCGTGTAATTCTGAGCATCGACAATTCCTGTCTTGGAAACATATGCTACACCGTATACTAGATATGTCTCACCATTAAAATTATAAATTAAACTTTTCGCTTGAGTTCCCCAAGGTTCAGAAAAATTCACAGTTTTACCGTTGTTTGCATACATTGCAATGAACACAGGATTTTTAGTTGGAGCACCTATGGCTCTATTCACCAATAAAGTTTTATTGGTTGCATCCAAATCATCATTTGGTGAACTTACACTGAGATGGACTCCTTTAAAGGCTTGAGTTGTTGCTACATCACAGTTAGCTGTACCATCAGCATTTGTTAAGAACAGAAGCATGGCGTACCCCGTTGATGTTGGATTTGTAGTAAACCATGATTTAGGTATTGAAAACATACTAACCGTTAGATCTTTCAAGCCAGTAGTAAAAGATCGGCCAGCTTTTAATGTACATGTTTGATCCGTTACCACACCATTAACCGTAATGGTTCCATCTAAGGCAAATACATTTGTGCTTGCCAAAGTGAAAGCCAAAGTACTCAATGTTGCTAAAGTCAGTTTCTGCATTGAATTACCCCTTTATAAGGTTTTAATTATTTTTAAGTTGCTGAATTATCAGCAAACCTATACCTCACCCTTTAAGCCAACAGACAAAAAACTAATTATAGTGCAAGGTATAATTGATAGTTGCCGTGACATTCTGAGCATCTACAATCCCAGTCTTCGAAATAACTGATGCCACATATAGTACAGCTGCGTCATTACCCCCTTTAGAAACCTTACTTATTACCTGCCTCCCCCAAGGTGCAGAAAAATCTACTGACTCCGAACTATCACCAACATAAGCTCTAATGCCAATAAAAACAGGGTTTTTAGTAGAAGCACCACTGGCTTGATTCACTAATAAAGTTTTATCGGCTGTATCCAAGTGATCTGGCGAAATCGCACTGAGATGTATTCCTTTAAAGGCTTTAACTGTTGCTGCATCACAGTTAGCTGTACCCTCAGCATTTTTTAAAAACACTTGAATGACTACAAACCCTGGTGCTCTATTGAAGATAAAACTTGATTTAGACACAGCTGGTATATTAACTGTTATATCTTTTGTACCGCTTGCCTCACGATAACCTTGTAATGTACATGTTTGATCTGTCACCACACCATTTACGGTGAGGGTTCCATCTAGCGCAAATACATTTGTGCATGGCAAAGTTAAAGCCAAAGTACTCAATGTTGCTAAAGTCAGTTTCTTCATTGAAATACCCCTTTATAAATTTTGAAGCAAAAACATGCGATAAATATAATCTTATTCACATTATAGGAACGAAAATCCCAATATAAATAAATGCAATTAAATATGGTTAAACTATGTTTCTGCTTATTTTAATCTTATGCTGATTTAAAAATTAGCTATTCACTATTTATTTTAAATTTCAGTTAATTTAAAATAAAACCTTATGCTGACAAAAATACATCTACACCACAATAGTTTCTAGGTTGACTTTTTATCATACAAGTACATTACATAAAATCATGTATGAATTTTATTATTAAAATTCAATATTATAAATAAATAAATTGGTAAATTTTAAGTCATTATTTTAGTTTTAAACAGTATTTTCAACATATAAAAATGTGATTAAACATAAATAAACCACATTTAATAAGATATTAAACTCAACCAAAATAACATTATTGTTATTTTGAAGTAATATAAATTACATGATCGCCAAGCTTAGTTATTTTAATTGGGTATTGAGTTACCAGCAATCGTAGCGTTTGATCTAAATCCTGTTGCGCATTAATCACACCACTGACTTTATAATCTTTTAAGGTCGAATGATTAAATATTAAATATTGATGATGATAACGCCCTAAGTTAGTCAGTAAATCAGCTAAAGGAAGTTGATCTGCCAATATCTGATGTTTATCCCAAGCAAACTCGGTCGATGCAATATCTAACTCAGAAATCGGACTTAAACCAAGTGAGTCAGCGCTAATTTTTTCCCCTTGTTTGACCACTTTTACTTGAGAATTTTGAGCCAATGAACGGGTTTCAACTTTTGAATGCAACATATTTAACACACTGCTATTGGCGTACTGATAAACAATAAATCGTGTACCGAGCGCTTTAAAATCCGCTTGAGCTGTATGAATGATCAGAGGTCGTTGTGGGTCTTTGGCTACATCAATATAAATATCCCCTTGAACTAAATTGATTTGTCTTTTTTCAGCAGTAAAATCAAGTTTAATGGCAGATTTTGCAGCTAAAGTCACTTTGGAACCATCTTCCAAGGTGATCGAATGCATTTGCCCAATCTCAGTTTTATAATCAGCCGTGTAGTAAGACATCATTGTTGAATGAGCAGTGAAATAGACAACGCCACCGATACTCACACAAAACAGCAAGACTTTGCTAAATAATTGTAAAATATGTTTTTTACTTTGCTGACTGACTTTCATTGAATTGCGAACGTTTTGACTGGATATGCCATGCGTTGTCGAAAACTGCTGCATCGTTTCAGAAAAATTAAGCATTTGATCGAGTTGATCATGATGTTCAGGATACTTGCTTCGCCACGCTTCAAACTCAATTTGCGCTTGTTGACGTTCATGCAAATCATCAGTATTTAAACGAACAATCCATAAAGCCATTTCTTTCTGTAGCTGCTTAGCGTTCATCTAGCCCTAGCTCAAGCAAGTTGTTTTTCGCCTCATAACATAACTGTAAACATTCGGCTAAATAGAGCTGTGTCGTGCGTAATGATTTACCAATCTCAGTGGCAATTTCACTCTGACTATAGCCTTCAAAGTAATACATGATAAATGCTTTTCGAGTTAGTGCTGTTGTATCCTGTAAAGCAATGGTAAGAAAATCTAAAATAAGTACAGCCTCTTCAATTTGATTTGAAGTGATTAAAAGATCTTGATCATCTGCATGCTGTTTGAGTGTTTCTAAATAATTCTGCTCTAAAATATAACGACGATGCTTATCAATCAGCACATGTTTTGCGACATTGACCAGATATGCACGCGGTTCCTGAATAGAAAAAAGCTGTTTGCTTTGCAGCAATTTGACAAAAGTATCTTGAACCAGATCTGCGGCAGTAAAAGGATATCTGACACGCGAGTTCAGCCATTGTTTCAGCCAATCATGGTGATCCAAATACATCTCTTGCAGTATTTGCTGTCGCGATGGTGTGGGGAGAATTGGGATCATAAAATTAAATTAAAAATTCTAAACAATAATAATTATCGTTTACATTTTATGATTTGTAAATGCTATCCTAAAGAACTTTTTTGTAGGCTCTGTTGCGCTTTTTATCCTGTTCATTCGTCATCTCTCATATAACCCATTTTTTCATAGACTTTTTTACATAAGAGAATTACATGAATCAAGCACTGATCACTGAACCCAATACGCAACAAGAACTCAGTTTGGCTATGCAGCTCAAATTACAGACTGCAGATGAGCATGAAAGAATGCATACACTGATGGCAAAGGCAGACGTATTTTCTAGTTTAGAAAAATATGCCTTATTCACCTTGTCACAGTATTATTTTCAATTGGAAATCGAACATTTATTTCAACAAGATCAAGTGGCTTTACATATTACCGACCTTGATATTCGTGGTCGTTCTGCACAAGCACTGTTAGATCTACAAGATTTAGGCATTCAACCCCAAGGCCAAACTTTAGAAAGCTTAAATGTGACTTTCCCTGCTGCTTTAGGCTGGATTTACGTTTCAGAAGGATCAACTTTAGGCGCAGCATTTTTATTTAAACAAGCGCAGCAACGTTTAGGTTTAAGTGCTGAGAATGGTGCGCGCAATTTGGCAGCTTATCCTGAAGGTCGAGCGAAGGTTTGGAAACGATTTGTTCAAGCTTTAGATCAAGCCGAACTCAGCCCTAGCCAGAAAGATGAAGTTATTCAAGGAGCGCTTGATGCATTTAAATATTTTGGCAATGCCTTAATCAATTTAGAGCAACTTAAGTAAATTTATTCTATAAAAGTTAATTCATCTGATGGTAGGAGCTTGCAAAGCCACCTATTACAGTGAAAAGTTTAAATTTAATTTGCGTAAACAATAGATCTTTCATGAATCAAAATATGATTATATGGAGTGAATCATATTGGATTGAAAGTCCCTTCTCCCACTGGGAGAAGGCTAGGATGCGGGGCTTTTATGTTGATTTATAGTTTTAAAAAGGACTAATGAAAGAAGCCGAATGTCTCACTCTTGCACTATCTTATCTTTGCACTACAAACAAAGCAGTACTTTGTTTTTGCTAATGTTGAGCAAGAGATACTCCTATACGCCACAATAGCTACACCTTGTTGGATTCAATGAAGAAAAGGTACTTACACTGCGCAGCCTAGGTTGCAAAGTTTTAATTCATTTTGCATAAACAATAGATCTTTCATAAATCAAAAAATGATTATATGGCGTAAATCGTATTGGTATTGAAAGTCCCTTCTCCCACTGGGAGAAGGCTAAGATGAGGGGCTTTTATATTGATTTACAGTCTTAAAAAGGACTGATAAAACAAGAGAACTGAGTCAATCAGTGCTCTTGTTTTATTTGGCTCTATTCGAGTCAGTGCGGTTGCACCCTGCAAAGTAACAGTGAGAAAATCTAAATTGAGGCTTGTTTATGGCTATATATCATAAACAAAATAGACAGTAGAAAGAGTCCGCCCATCAACATGACCGTGACATGGAAAGCCATCAGTTCAGCAGATTGTAAGCTGTTGCCCTGCTGTTGAGACAAAGTGCCCACAACGGTCATTGCTGTACCTAAAACGGCTATCCCAATTGTCATTCCCAATTGACGTAATGTATTTAAAATAGCTGCGGCAAAGTTTGCATCTTGTACTTGTACACTGCCCATGATCAATGTACTTGAACCCGGAACGATCAATCCCATACCAATTCCCATAAGTCCACTACAAAAGATAAATAGCGCAAAAGATGAATCGGTTTGAAAACTCATCATAGCCAACAATGCAGTGCCTGCAATTGCCAAGCCCAGTGTTAATAAGCTCGCTACGGTAAAACGCTGGTGTAATTTGGAAAAGGCAATTGAAACAAACGCCTGTGTTAAAAACTGTGGTGCAATCAACCAGCCTGCCTGTGCTGCAGTTAACTCAATCTGATTTTGATAAAACAAAGCAAATATAAATAACGAACTATATCCTGCAAATCCTAAAATAAAAGAAATCGCGTTATAGGCTAAAAAACGTTTATTTTTAAATAAATGATTGGGGATCAATGGATGAGTGGCATGTTTTTGTTGCCATACAAACGCCATACTTGCCAAGATAAACAAGAAAATACTCAGCATAAACCAATGTGCTAAATGCACATGTTGTAATGCGATAATGCTATACGTTAATGTGACAATCGCTACAGCACTGTAGAGCAAACCTAAATAATCAAAAGGTACAGGCACCGATTTCTGATCAGCCTCAATACCATAATAGCCCAAGTAAATCGTTAGAATCCCAACAGGAAGATTGAGCCAGAAAATACTTTGCCAACCAAAATGATGTACCAATAATCCACCCATCAGCGGACCAACAATTAATGAAAACGCACTAAAAGAACTCCAGCGACCAATTTCACGCGCTTTGTCTTGCGGTTGATGAAAATGATGCACCATAATCGCCAATGCCAAAGGGATTAAAACTGCACCAGCCACCCCCTGAATCATTCGTCCAATAATCAACAAACTAAAATTGCTTGCCATCGCACAAATCAATGAACCCACGATAAAAATGATCACACCCAGTAACCATAACTTTTTACGCCCTATACGCTGGCTTAATGCCCCCACCGCTAACATTAAACTCGATAGACTTAAAGCATAGCTATCAATCACCCACTGCAGATCCGCCATATCACTATCAAATTCATTTTGAATGCTTCCAAGTGCAAGATTGACACTGCTGAGATCCACCAAACACAGAAAGGTACTGATATAAAGTGCAAAAATAAGGTAAATCGGCTGGCGAGATGCATTCATACATCACCTAGATCATTTAAATGAGAATCATTATACTATACATTGACCGACGGTCGGTCAATGTATAAAAGTCTACTTAAACCCCAAACTTTTCATTTTTTATAGACAATCTTGAAAGCGCTTTTAAAGATCATCACTGATCACAACTTAAGAAGAATGGTTGACTTTAAAATGCATCGTTTAGGGTTCTAATTAAAATTGATAATAAAAGAATATCAGACGAGAAGCGATTTATATGATTCAAGGTCATAGTGAAAGTCAGCCATCATGATGGAGCATTTTTAAATATTGCAGCGCAATTTGTTGAGAAAAATCTGTGCTATCTTGTAGTTGATTGGCAATTGCTTCATCTACAACCCCATGTACACCTGAATAAATCAACAAAGCGGTTAATCTTGGCTGTTCTAAATGCCAAATACCCTCCTGCTGCCCTCCATTTAAGATTTGCAGCAATTGTTCTAATATCATATTTTTTTCATTATTTTTTCGTTCATGGTGATGTGCACCAAAAACAATATCATGTATAGCATAGCTTTCGAGGTAGGTTTGTATATTGGCAGAGACCCAAACCTTAAATTGACTGACCCAATCTTCAGCATCACATGTTGCAACTGCGGTGTCTAAGGCCGCGATAAAAAAATCGATATAACGTTTTTTTAAGGCTTCAACAATATGCTGTTTCGATTCAAAGTAATGATAAAAGGTCCCTTTAGCAACGCCCACACTGGCAATAATTTCGCTAATCGTGGTGGCTTCAACGCCTTTTTCTAAAAAAAGCGTTTGTGCAGCATTCATCAGCTCATCAATTCGGACTTCTGCTGGCTTGGTTTGCCTTTTTGTCACCTGAGTAGAAGCGACTTGAGATTGTGATGACATACTTCTCTATTTTCTACACGCAAGAATTTAATTATAGATGAGCCCTAGCTAATTCACAATTTCCGCTTTTACTTGGACTGCTGACTTTTATAAATTATCTCAGTCAGCAATAGAAACTTTATCACCTTAAATATTTAGCTAACCACGACCATAGTTCAAAGCCACTTCACAATTCAAACCAGCTAGGCCTTTGCTTTATAACATATATGCTTAATTTTCCACTAACAACTTGAAAAATATAATAATATAAATTATTTACGAGAAGTCATCATTCACAAGTAATGCAAATACTGGATGAGCGTAATAAAGATGATGCTAAAAATAAACAAAGCTTAGCTATATATTTTTACTTTATAAAATGCATACTTTTCATTCTACAAACAGTAAAAAGCCCACTTTCGCGGGCCTTCTACTCAATTTTTTGTTCAACCAACAACATTTCTGCTGTTATGAGGAACTTAACGTAATATACGATAGCTAATTTTTTAATAAGAAGCCATTACTTTAGCATGTAAGGGTTAATTATTTATTGAGAGAGCTATAATTCTGGTAAGACCGTAAAAATATACATCATGTTTCCTATTTAAAGCATCACTAGAAATCGTGGACCATTCTTTAGAACTTAAAGCAAAAATGTCAGGAATAGGTTCATAATTTAATCGATTACAGTAATTATTAACTTCAATCAATAAACTAGAAATACTATCAAATTGAGATTGCTTAGTAATTGAACGCCATTCATTAAGTGAAACTAAAAATTGTTCATGATGCTGCTGCTGATAAGTTTTCATAAGGAAGAACCTTTTAGTTGAATTAAGTTTCTATCCTAAAACATATAAAAATCAGTAAAATTTTTTATTCCAGCTTTACTTATTGTACATAATCTTGCACAATAAAATTGTACAGAAAACTGTACATGCTTATGTGTTGTAAACATAAACTTAATAGAGCCAGTATCAAGTAAAGAGTCCGAAATAGAGTATCTATAGCCAATCAATGAGCCAGTGTGGCAATCAATTTAGAGCTAGATCAAGACATAGTGACCAAAATAGTATTAGAGCCAGGAACAGTAATAGGAAAAGCAAACATGCATGTATTTACATATACTGATGCACGTAACAATCTAAAATCCGTTTTAGATAAAGTTATAGACGATGCAGATGTAGCAGTAATTACTCGTAAAGAAGGTCAACATGCCGTTGTGATGGGTCAAGACTATTACAATAGCTTGATGGAAACATTACATCTCATGTCTTCTCCAAGTAATGCAGCGCATTTAGCAAAATCAATTGCAGAGTTGCGAGCATCTAAAGCCATTGAAAGAGAGCTTTTAGATGAAACGGAAGACTAGTTTTACACCTTCAGCTTGGAATGATTATGTCTATTGGCAGAGCCAAGACAAGAAAACACTAAAACGTATTAATACTTTAATTAAAGAAAGTCTTAGAACGCCATTTGAAGGTATTGGAAAACCTGAACCATTGCTCGGTGATTTATCAGGGTTATGGAGCAGACGAATAGATGAAAAAAATAGACTAGTCTATGAAGTTACAGACATAGCGATAACGGTAATTGCTTGTCGCTATCACTATGAATAATAATGAAATCTAAAGTATCCTTTGACAGATATACTACCGTATCGTAAGAGTAATCATCTACAGGGTATTCATATTCATCAGGATTTTTGGTCACCAAATTTCCTAAGCACTTAAACTTTAAACTACAAGCCACAATAAGATTGGGAGAACTAAATCTATAAGTTCTCCCATTTTATTCTGTGCTATTGATCTAAGCCTACACATTTAAATTTCGTTATTTCCCCCCTAACCATTTGGTCGAGTCACAATTGGGAAAATTGAATCTGGACGTTTAAACATTGCAAAGAATTTTCCAATTTTCAGTGGATTACCTTTAACTTTACTGTCTTTAGAAAGCAGGACTTTTACCCCTTCTATTTGACCTGTAATCATTTTTAGATATAAGGGCTTGGTTACGGTTAATGTTGGGCAATCCGATGCCAAACCATTACTGTCATCATGACGTTTAAACTGCATGACTGAGTTTTCAACCCATAATGAAAAATTCTCTTGGGTATCCGACAAAACCAGATTGATACACTGGTTTTCATTTTTTAAATTTTCCACATCTAAATTGGTTGCCATGGCTTCAAGAAATCTTTCAGTTGGCGTGTGAATCAATAAATCACTCGGATCAGATGTATTTTGTAGGGGTACATTATTCTGTAACTCTTGAGCGCCCACCAAAAAGAAATTACGCCAAGTCGAAGCCTCAGCAGCATAGCCCAATTGACGATACGTATTTGCCAATAAGTCTTTCGCTTGTTGGTTTTGAGGGTTATTCAACACAATATGTTTTAAAATCTCGGCAGCCCATCTATAGTCAGCTTGAGCATAGGCATCCCGCGCATTTTTCAATGCATTGTTCTCTCCACCTGCTAACTCAATATATTTTTTTGCAACAGCTTTTGGTGGCAATGGATCTAAGTTGGAAGGATGGGCATCGAACCATCCCATATAATATTGGTATACCGCTTTTACATTATGCTTAAGGGTTCCATAATAGCCATGCGCATATAGCTTTTGATCAAGCGCAGCTGGAAGCTTAATTTTCTCGGCAATTTCAGCACCATTAAAACCAGAGTTCATATATCTCACCGTCTGATCATGCGTGAACTTATAAACATCTCGCTGGGTTTTAATAAAATCTTGAATATTGTCATTGCCCCAGACCGGCCAATGATGCTGTGCGATCAATACATCTGATGCTTTAGCATGCTGCATTGCTTGGTCTAAATAGCCCACCCATTTTAAGGCATCACGTACTTTAGCACCTCGAAGGGTATAAAGATTATGCATGGTATGCGAAAGAATTTCTGCGCCATTATAAAGTTTCAGTGATGGAATAAAGAATGTTAATTCAGCAGGTGCTTCTGAACCCGGCACGTTATAAAACACAAAATCCAAACCATCAATGCTCATTTTCTGTTCTGCTTGGGTGATCAGTTGTGTAGGCTCAAGGATTCCCATTTTCCCAACAGCAACAGCCTTACCTAAACCAGTATCCACCAATCCTTCGGCATTCTTAGGCAAAAAAGTTCCATACATATAAGTCGCACGACGTATCATGGCTGAACCTGCCATCACATTTTCACTGGTCGCTTCTTCCATAAAGCCTTGTGGCGCAATAATTGGAGTTTTTCTAGCGTTAATTTCTTCTGTTGAAAGAACGCCTAATGCACCACCAAAATGATCGATATGGCTATGGGTAAAGATAATGGCTGAAATTTTTTGCTCACCTAAATGCTGTCTAGCAAATTTAAGTGCTGCTTCCGCCGTTTCTTTAGAGGTTAATGTATCCACAATAATCCAGCCAGTATCACCCTGAATAATGGTCATATTTGCCAAATCAAAACCACGAATTTGCCAAACTCGATCTGTCACTTTAAATAGACCAACATTGTTATTGAGCTTTGCTTGTCGCCATAGAGCAGGATTAACAGTATTTGGTGCTGGATCATTTAAAAAATTAAATGCATCAAAATCCCAGATCACATTGCCTTTCTCACTTTTAATTTGACCCTTTGGTTTGGCAATAAAACCTTTTTGCGCATGATTAAACTCTGTCATATCGTCTAAATTATATTTACTTTTATAAGCATTATTTGATTCAATGACCGCTTCTTCGACTTGCCCATTTGCTGCCAAAACAGAAAATGGCAAAATAAACATCAATGAGACTGTTAAAAATTTAATTTTCATTGTCATTCCTTTTTTCAAAATATCCATAATTTTTGATTTTCTAATCCGTACTGTTCTTTTCATTCGGCATCTCATACGACGACTTTATCTCGCTATAAAATCCTTTACCCTCCACAAGTTAATGCATCGTCGCTTTTAATTGACTATAATTTTGGCTTAATCGTAATGTTGATTTACCTTAAAACGGATTCCACCTTCAATATAGTCTTTTAGATATTTACCCAGCAGTTTGTGGTCTTTCACATTGGTCGGCCAAAAGTGTTCAAGACCAATATCACTGACCACATTGAGAATGGTATTGAAGGTAAAGAGTACTTTTAATGCAATCGCATCAGGCTCTGCATCGGGCAAAGCCAGTTGTAATAAGTAGACCGCTTTATCTGAAACAGGTACTAGCGTTTTTACAACAATGATCCGCCCTTCATCTCCTGCACTAATCGTTTTAGAAAAGAATTTTAAATAATGTATGCCATTTTCCTGTAAAAGAATCTTCACCATCGGGTTCATCAAGGCATCTACCACCTCAGATACTTGTACCTGTTCAGGTTGAATTGCATTTAATAGCGCAAGACTGTCGGTAACATAAGGTGTCATAACATGATCTAGCGCAGCTTCAACCAATCCCCATTTAGATTTGAAGTGGTAATATAAAGCTGATTTGTTTGCCACTTTTGCAGTTTCATTAATTTTCTGTACAGACAAAGTTTCTATATTATTCTGAGAAAACAGAACAATCGCTGCCTCGATAAGCTTTTCTTTGGTTTGATTACTCATCACATTCCATAGAGAAAATAAAAAGAGAGGTCTCTTTTATATCAAAAATGATAAAAAATAAACCAGTCACTCAATAGACTGGCTTATTTTTAACGGAAGGATTACGAACAACCTTTGACTTCAAATTCCTCTTTAGAGGTGTAGTTAAGCTCTGGTAAATAATCACCCATCACCGTCTTTTCATCTCCCCAAACTTTGGTATTTTGAATGGCTTGATTAAAGTTTGAATACGGTAATAAATTTCTCATAATCAAGAAACCGACATCATTATGCCCTTTCTCCACAGCATCTGGACCAGTATAACCATCACCACGCGGGCTTAAAGGCAAATAAGAAATTCCACATTCATCTGTGGCATTCTTTGGACGATCTTCGGGTAATGACACAACAAGGGTATAAAAACCATTTTTGTCTTTATGCTTCATTTGCTCGTCATAAATACAGAAGTTGGTTGCTGTCGAAATCAGTTCATTGGTACAAATCGACCAATAACGAATATCGCCTTTGGCTAAAGTGGTTTCGTTACCAGAGGTTGCAGCGATTTGTGGCAGTTTACCCTTTATCACGACCACCTTACCAAGTTTGCGGCTAATCACAGAGAAGGTGTATTCATTATCTGGTGTAGCCCATTGATTTAGCTTACGTTCAGTTTTAAATCCTTCACACTGATCTAAGTTATATTTATAAATACAACTAATATTCGCAGGTCCGTTATAGGCGGTATACCATGTTGGTTTTAATTGTGCAGGGAAACCTACATAAGGCTGTTTATTGTATAAACTTAAAATCACACTCAAAGGTGTTTGTACATTATCCAAAGCTTTTTCTTTCACTTTAAGGACTTTACAGACTTCTGCGCCTGTTTTGATTTCACCGTTGGCTAACTGTACTTTATAACGCGGAAAATTGACTCCGCCTTTCTCATTAAAGCCTTTATTCGGCACATAAACACGATAGATTAACGCCACTTCATTGCTGTCTGTTTTAGGCGCATATAAGGTATTTTCTTTAGGCGATGCAGGTAGATCACCTAACACCAACTCAGCTTTAAATCCTCTTTCTTTATTTAAGCGATTATTACCCACAATAAATGGATTGGTTACACCTTGATTAGGTTTGATATTAACATCCACCAAAGAATTAACGCGCTCTCCTTTGGCTGTATAGCTAACCAGAGAGGTATGACGGGCATAAGGATAATCACCATCGATAAAAACTTTTGCACCTTCTGGTACTGTAAATTCACTCGACCAGTAATTTACATTGGAGTCTGGAAGCGCATAATTCATTGGATTGGCACCACCTGTGCCATCCTTACTCGAAACAGCATTTTGCCACATACAATCCGTCAGTTCTGCTTTAGGCGGTTGAGTTACACGTTCTGAATCATCATTGTCATTACAAGCACTTAAAGTGATTGAACCCATAACCGTTGTCAGCAGTATCCCTACTTTTAATTTATTCATCTTTTCCATAACTTACGTCCCTATGTACCATGTTCTTTAATCCTAGAACGATGGTGACTTCATTTTAATTTTAATTGATCACTTCAATGGACTGGTTTTTAATCCATTTAGATTAAATATAATAATCCACTTAGATTAATTTTCAAGCGGTTTTTTTCTGATCTATTTAAAAAGTGCTTTTTTGCATTGATCAATGACATTTCAAGTCGGTGTTTAAAGCGGTTAAAAATGAGGAGAACCTAACAGCTACGATGTTTTAATTCTTCATCCATTGCTTAGACAACAGATGAAGGAAAATCCTTGCTAAATCGCTTAAAAATCTCGGCTCTGTATTGAATTCCTTATTTTAAAAGAAAAATAAAATAGGGAAAAAATGGAGAGAGAATTTCTTAAAATTGAAAAAAATAAAAATACATTCGATCTTTTTCATAAAACAAAAAATGATCATCTGGAGTAAATCATATGGGTATTGAAAGTCCCTTCTCCCGTTGGGAGAAGGCTAGGATGAGGGGAATTCTATGTAGATTCATGCTTATTCAGGTTAAAAATCATCCATCCAATATATCCACCCTAGAGTACCCAATAAAAATTTACTGAATACTCTAAGTATAAATTTCTCTCAATTCAGGTTAATAAAATAAAAGCGGACTAAAACATATTAAAATAAATAGGAAAAACCCCTAACAATCGAAGCTCTTCAAACAGTTGTACAAACGCAGCGACCCAGAAAAACCAGATCACCTGAGTTAAGAACAACCTAAAATGTTTGGATGACACTTGGCAATATTGCGGTTCAGAATAGTTTTTAAAACTCGGCCAAAAGCGTGGTGTAGTTTGAGTATAATTCAAATACAATTGATCAAATTTTTTCCTCAAAAAACGCTCTTCTTGACGTATGACAAAGTAATAATAAACTAAAAAAAACAAACTAAAAGCCAAAGGAAAGAACAAGGTTTCAGTTAAAAACATAATCCCCAGTGCAGCTAAAAAACTAAAGAAATAGAGTGGATTTCGGCATATGGAATATGGACCATCCATAACTAACTTCGCGTTTTTATGACCTAAAATATAGATACTGCACCATATCCGTCCCATCGCACCAATTCCTACTAAAAACCAACCGAGCAACCATAAAAGATGCTCAATCAGTGGAAAAGTGTCGTGCCATAGACCAAAACTAAAAGCAATGATAAATGCCAATACAAAACCAATAACTCTTGAACCCATGGTCCTTATTCTGGAAGAAAATATAATACTCATCTTATTTCCTCCCACAATAAATTAAATACTCATCTTCTTTTAAATAAAGTTCTAAGTGGTTACTTATCAAAATTAAATAATGTAAAATATTTATTTTAAAAATAGAATTTAAAGATAATTGTTCTACAAAATAACATGTCGCTTTTTTTTGACTAAACATTTAAATACTCCTCAGCATATACAAAAAAATAAAATGGTGGGAGCTACTTTAGCTAGCCACCGTATAGCTGCTTGAATTTAGGAGGAGGAGATAAATTATTTAATTCAGGGGATTGATATAAATTCAACCACCTGTATCTCTGAAAAGTCAGAAGATTAAAAAATAGATTAAATGTATTTTCAAAATTACGTTCTATTTTTAAATCAGCAAAGTTCGATATGAAATTACATTTATCATTTAAACAAATATTTTGACAAAACTGATTTATTTCATTGTTATATCTTATTTTTTCAATATTTCTTTCAACATCACTCATGGCAATAAGTGATTCTTTATCATCAATATTTTGTTTTATATGCGTTTGAATCGAAATTTCATTAAGGCATAAAGATTCAACCACATACCAGACATTCTGAAATGTAAATTGAAACATCAATAGCCAAACAAAAAACAGCTTCTTTCCCATTACAACTTTCTGTAAACAATATTCATGATATTTAAAAACTCAACCAAGTAAGTTACTACTTTACAAAGATAAAATAGATTCCAAGAAATTCATTTAAAATAATACTAAAGCGATTCCATATCTGTGTGAATTTTCACAATCCTACTCATTTTAAAAATTAATGATTAATTTTATATAGTAGTTTTTTAAATTTACAATTACATTTATACAAAAAAGAAACAAGATATTGGTAAATGTTCGATAAAGCATTTTTATTACAAAATTGTCATTAATTGAATGTTTTATAGATAGAAAATCAGATTACAGGTCGAGTGAAAAAAATAAACCCATAATTTTAAAAGCTTAATGCATCAGAAATTAAAAAATCATAGTTATATAAGCATTCCCCATTATGAGGATATTTTACTGCTACATAATGGGTATCTTGATATTGAATTGCAAAGAATCATTTAAACTCAGGCATATTGTTTAAATATGCCAACGCTTGCTCTGTTGAGCCTTCATTGAGTGGGCTATGCTTGGGATTAAAATAACGTATACAGGCACGTATCATATAACCAGCTCTAGGGACTCGGTCTTGTCGAGCTGCTCGAAAATAATCCTTAAAACGAAAACGATGCGGTAATTGCGGGTCTTGTTGGACCAAGTTTTCGACAGCAATATAAGCCAATACAATAAATAATGGAAAGGTAAAAACAGCCGCACCTGTTCGCAACAAAATATTATTGCTCAAGTGCCTAAACATGGCATCTGCCACTTCACGATGTTCAACCTCTTCAGCGCCATGCCATTGTAATAAACGTAACATTTGTACATTTACAGGTGCAGTTTGTAAGCCCTCAGCATTTAAAACCCAATGACCCAATACACCTGTGAGATGCTCTGCTGCTGCAACCATAGCCAATCGTGTCGTCAACCAAGTTGATTTTAAGCGTGGATGTTTTAACTCATAACCGAATGGTTTAGGACCAATCATGTCATTAAATATCCAGTTCATCATTTCGGTATAACGACTTAAATCAATTCCTAAAGCTTCTATATGTCGCGTACCTAAGGTATGTCCATAGCTGTGAGCACCCTCTTGTTTAATAAAGGCCATGGCTACAGCTTTTAATTGCTCATCTTGAACAAACGGTAATGCGTCTCTAAAAGTCTGACAAAACCAACGTTCTGGTGCTGGTGTAATTGGGTTAATTAAATTCAGCATTTGCGTCGCCATCGGATCATCATAAATCCAATGACTGGGAGTTTCAGCAAAATCAAATACTGGACGTCTTGGAACAATCGTATGGGTTTCTTTGATTAAACCACTCATGATAAAACTCCTTGTATCGCAAATCGTTTAACGATTAGTCCTGTGTCAAAATGTTAAAACCCATACGAGGGCCAAAGGCGATCAATGTACGGAATAATCCCTTAATTGCCTTGGGTTGCTGACCGCTGCTAATCCGACGAAATTGGGCAGCATGCCAAGCCAGTTGTAGATAGGCGTCGACAGGTTTGTATCCAACAGCAGGAATTTTTGCAGGATCAAGTAGTGATTTTCCAGCTAAAAGTTGTTTGGCTAAATCTGGTTGCAAAGCAAAAGGACGAGCCAAACCAATTAAATCAACAGTACCATCAGCAACAATCTGGTTCATCAAATCGACATCACGCAGACCACCGGTCAGCATTAATGGCAGTTTGCTCTGTTCACAAATTGCAGTCGCATAATCAAGGAAATAGCCATCACGCTGAGTCTGTCGATCAGGTGCATATCCCAACTGTGCAGGAGATTCATAATTGCCCCCTGAAACCTCTAATAAATCGATACCCTCAGCTTCTAGAGCTAAGGCAATTTGAAGAGATTCTTGCTGAGTTAATCCACCCTTTTGGAAGTCAGCAGAATTTAGTTTGACACTTAGGATCTTATTTTTGCCGATGGCCTGACGCACTGCACGCACCGTTTCAATCAAAATCCGTTGTCGATTTTCAGGATTCCCGCCCCATTGATCTGTACGTGTATTTGCCAATGGAGATAAAAATTGTGATAACAAATAACCATGTGCAGCATGAACCTGTACACCATCGAATCCAGCTTTCACAGCCAATGCAGCCGTGGTCGCAAAACGTTTAATTTGCTCCAAAATTTCTGCCTCAGTCATCGCACGAGGAATACGAATAATATTCATTGCAGGCAGATCTAGCCCAACTGCTGATGGCGCGATTGGCTTTTTTAATAATGGAAGTACAGCAACACGACCAGGATGGTTAATTTGCATAATAATCTTGCTGCCATTTGCTTGTGCAGCTTGGGCCCATAACTTATTTGCCTGTAAGAATTGTTCATCTTGCAAAACGACATTGCGTGGCTCAACAAATGCACGAGAATCAATCATGACATTCCCTGTGATTAATAACCCAGTTCCTCCTCTTGCCCATACAGCATAGAGTTGTTGTAAGTCTATGGTTGGTGAACCATGTCGATCCGCCAATTGCTCACTCATGGCCGATTTTGCAATACGGTTTGGTATCGTTATACCGCAGGCCAAGGTTAATGGTTGCTTTAACGGAGATTTTGCGAGTATACGTTGTGCCATTGGATGAATTCCTAAAATAATTGGATGAATGAGTACGCTGTAAATTTCAATTTCTTGCTTATTTCAGTTACTACTCATTGAAATATTGATTTTTTAATAGGCGCATCATGTTTCTATTGTCATGCTGCCAAGGATGAAAATCGGTTGAGAAGAAGTCGAGATAAGCTTTGCTGATATTCCTCACTAAGCCTTTGCGACCAAACAAATAACCTAGCCCCTGATATAACCCTTTTAAATCTCGTTGCATTCCTGAATGACGCAAAAGCTCTATCGTTCCACGCCCTGTGACCAAAACAAAAGAGAGTGTAGTTTCAAGCATGACTAGGCGTAGAAAATAAGGCCGATTCACTAAGGATTGATAAACATCAAATGCCACCGCCTTATGTTCAGTTTCTTCAATCGCATGCCATACCCATATTTTTCTTAAATGTACATTGAATAATGCGAGATCTTCGGGGGCGGTACTGATGAAATAATCAGATAAAATCGCAGTCAGGTGTTCCATACAAACTGTGCATGCCAATTGATGTGCTGGAGAAAACTGCGTCTGCATCAAACGATTCATCTTTTTAAATCGTTTATAAATTCGATCGACTGGATAGCCCTTTTTCAGCATGACCCCATTCAATACATCATGCTCTTTACCATGGTGTGCTTCCTGCCCAATAAAAGCGCGAACTTGCTGAAGCAGAATCGGATCTTCAATCTTATTCTGATAATGACGCACACTATGAATAAACTGCCGCTCTCCATCAGGAAAAGCACTAGATAATGCAGTCAATAACAGGGTAAGTAATGGATTATTGCTAAACCAAAATTCAGGAATTTCATCTGGAAAAGTAAAATCCATACTTCTGACTGGAATATCTATCGATGCAGAAACGTGTCTATATTGAATGGCTTTGCTTGAGGAAGGGCTAGTAAACATATTCATCGCCATGCTCCCTATTTATAAAATACGTGGATTAAATTGACGCATTAAGAACAAAGGAGTCCGTAAACGCGGAATCTGAATTGGAGGGATAAAACCACCGGATAAATCCACGCGATGCAATCGTGCATCAACCACTTTACCGAGTCCCATATCATGTAAAGGATCATTTACCGTACCTGTAAAACGTAAGTTCATCTCCACACGGCGAACTTCGACAGGATGTTCTTTAGGGGTAAATCGAACTTCCCGTGGTAAGCCCAAACCTAATCCGCCTGTGACATTACGATGTGGTAAACCTAGAATTGGCGGTGCATCATGAATGACCTCTCCAAGTTTGGCGTCCATTTCAACTAACACAGTGCCGCGACGTGATGCTTTGCTTAGAATACCAGTACCATCATTATCCCAACTGATTTCTCCCATTTTTTTAGGATAGCCCAGCAATTCACGCCCAATGATCATGGCCCGATCATCATCCAGAATCATCCATGGACAAAAAATACCTGTTTTATTGCCCACCTGTATATGTACAAACAAACCCGCCTCATGATATGCCCCTGTATAGACATTTTCAGGGAAATAAGCACAGAACAAATCGGCTCTGGCAGGTTTTACCAGTTTCATTCCAGCAGGTAACCAGCGTGCCATTGCTTTTTCATTGACCTCTACCACAGCCGTTAAATATTGAGCATTGTGGTAAAGCTTATTGCCAAGGTTTGCTAAACCAATGGGGATGCGTAAATCATTGATCAGCTGTCTCATGCTTTTAATCTCGAAAATACTTGTTTTAATATGGGTAATAAAATAACGCGTGGGGTATAGCGTCCACCCAGTGTTTGAGCCTGTGCAATAAAACCTGGGATCACAATACGGCGGTTACAATTCATTCCTTGTATCGCCTCTTTGGCTACCCGTTCTGCGGTTACCCAAACAAAACTTCCACCTACACCATCAATTTTTGTAATCCCTGCCACTTCATTAAAACCAGTGATCGTCGGCCCAGGTGCTAATAAGGTACATGTCACACCAGTACCACTCAGCTCACTATGTAGAGATTCAGCAAAGGAGTTCGCGAAAGCTTTACTTGCAGCATAGGTTGCATTGGCTGGTGTTGGTTGATGGCCTGATGTCGAACCCACAATCAAAATTGCACCCGTTTTACGTTGCATCATTTTAGGCAATACAGCTAAAGTAAGATCCTGTACCGCAACAGCATTAACTTCCGTCTCTTCCCGCTCTCGTTCAGCATCCAACTCATGTAATCGGCCAAAAGTGGCAAAACCAGCGTTATTGCATAAAATAGCCACATCCATCTTTTCCAATTCCAGACGGAACTGGGTTCTTGCCTCACGGTTCGCGAGGTCGCATGGGCGTAAACTCACGTCTACCTGATATTTCTGACGTAAATGGGTAGCGAGAAGCTCAAGCTTATCTACACGTCGTGCAACCAAAATAAGCGGATAACCACGTTCAGCAAACTGTTTAGCAAGTTCTTCACCAATACCTGAAGATGCGCCAGTAATCACCACTGGTGAATTTTTAAGGGGACGAGGTAAGCTCATCGCAAATACTCAGATCAATAGAATAATCTTAGTATCACGTAGCTAAAACTTGAGCGTGAGATGGAGTTAAGACATAATGCTAATCATTTTCGGCCAACACATAGAACAAAAATGAAAGATCCGTATGGGTTATCAAAAGCCAGTATTCCAATTTCTTATGTTCATTTATTATTAGAAATCATGGTCGAAAAGGGCTTTTCCGCTCCTGATATTTTGCAAAAGAGTAAAATTCCTTTAACACTGCTTAACCAACTAGATGCACGTATTACGCCTTTACAATGGTCGAAATTAGCCTGGATAAGTTTAACCTTGGCTCAGGACTTTGGACTTGGATATGAGTATGGCTTAAAACTGCGTTTAACCGCTCACGGCCCAATGGGATATGCGTTAATGAGTAGCCCCTCTTTGCGTCATGCGATTGAGCTTGCAGTGCAATTTTTTAATATGCGCTTAAAAGATTATCGAATTGATTTTTACGAGGAAGAAAATTTATCTGTCATTGATATTCAAGAAACGCACCCTGTGATCAGTAACGATAAAGAGCAAACTGAAATTTTAAGACGGTTTTTTTATGAATGTTTAATGATCGGAATTATTCAGACAGGTAGATCATTAATAGAAAAAGATTTTTCTCAAGTTGAGTTAAGAGTCGACTGGCCAGAACCACGCTACCATCAGAAATTTCAACAGCAACTTCCCTTGATTCTTTTTAATCAAAATAAAAATCAAATCCGATACAACTTATCACTGCTCAAGCTCTCCCCACAAATGGCAGATCCGATGGCATTTCAACAGGCATTGGCACAATGTGAAACAGAACAAATTCGTTTTTCTGAACAAATTCAAGATATTTGCTTACGTGTAAAAACAGAATTGGTGCTTATTCCTCAGAAAGGCTACCCCTCTTTAGATGACGTTGCCGAACGTTTACATATGTCGAGTCGTACATTAAGAAGACATCTCAACGAAATAAATTCGTCTTACCTGCTTCTGTTAGACGAAGTAAAATATAAAGAGGCTGAAAAACTTTTACTGAACAGCAATATGGAAATCCAAGATATCGCCAATTATCTTGGATATATTCAACCCGCAAATTTTGCTCGCGCATTTAGAAAATGGAGTGGCGTAACGCCGATTCAATTTCGTAAGCAAGCCGTACAATAAAAGCAGCAGGCATTAAATCAAAAATAAACTATTCATTTTAAAAAGATCAATTAAAAATCTCTGCCACATTTTTACTTTCTTATATTTGCTTTTTCCAATTATTTCTCACTGACAATGCTGCCATTTGCTCAGACTCAAGCTTGCTTTCGATCTTATTGTAACGCCATTTCTCTAACTGATCTTGGCGCAATACTGCTGACAATTTCGTCAATAAAAACTAAATTGAATTCAATTCAGTTTTTCTAAGAATAAAATCATGACCGAAAAAAAGATGGCGACTTACCAACGCTTGATCACTGCAGCAGAACAGGAATTGATTGCAAACAATGGACATATGGAGATCAGTGCCATAGCCAAAAGAGCAAATACATCAGCTGGGCTCACCTATCATCACTTTGGCTCAAAAACAGGTCTGATTGCCGCTGTTGTGGATCAATTCTATGAACCATTGAGAGCACTTGCTTTGGGTGACAGCATTCCAACAAATATTGAATGGAGAGAACGCGAAAAAACCCGTACCAAAGCAATCATTGACTATTTCTATAATCATCCTCTGGCACCTTTGATTGCTGGGCGACTTGCCCGTGAACCTGAGGTGCTTGATATCGAACGCGCTCACATGGAGGCATTATTAGAAGCTGGTGCACGTAACATTGCTCAAGGGCAGAAGTTGGGGATAATCAGTCCAGATCTTAATCCAAATACAACGGTGGCAATGCTGATGGGAGGTCTGCGTCTGGCGATTGATCAAGCCATCCTTGCCAAAGAAAGGCCCTCAAATGTGGAACTATTCGAACAACTCTGGAATCTGACAAGCAATACCCTACAACTCAGCCCTCTTTCATCAGGAGATACCAATAAAAAAACCAAGGCAGGAAACAATATGAACTAACTGTTCTGTTCTGCCCAGCACATTAAATCAAGGAGCTTTCAATGTCTAAATTAGATATTCGTCAATATAATAAAAAAGATCACGCAAAGACCCATCGACAATTACAACCAGGGCCTGAGCGAAATACGCCAGAAATCGAACGAGATTTCCAAACCTTAATGCGTGATGGTTATGTCATCATCAACAACCTGATCAGCAAAGAATCCTGCAAGCAGATTAAGCAAGAAGGCATTGCCTTACTCGACCAAACTGGACGCAATCCGTTTGAAGGGCAGCAAACACAGCGCGTCTATAACGTTCTCTCAAAAACGCGAATCACTGATCAACTTGCGGTACATCCTCACATTCTTGGTCTTATGGATCGTCTGTTTCAACCCAACTTCCTGCTCTCTCAGAGTCAAATCATCAATATACTTTCAGGTGAAATCGCTCAAAGTCTGCATTATGATGATGCTTTTTATCGCCTCCCCCGCCCTCGTCAGCCACTTGGTGCTGCAACCGTCTGGGCAATTGATGATTTTACCGAAGACAATGGTGCAACAGTAATTATTCCTGGCAGCCATCACTGGGGAGATGATCGATTTGCACAAAGATCAGAAGCGTTACCCGCAGTGATGCCTGCAGGTTCAGTGATCTTTTTCCTCGGTACGACTTGGCATGGTGGTGGTCAAAATCATTCGAAATCCTCACGCTTTGCGATTACTCATCAGTACTGTGAAGCCTATGTACGACAACAAGAAAACTATTTACTTGAACTTTCCAAAGATACGGTACGGTCGATTTCACCAGAACTTCAAGCCTTGGTTGGTTACTCAATTTACCCACCATTTATGGGTATGGTTGAGGGTATGCACCCACTGCGTACATTAGAACAATCTGAATAGGATTGTTTTATAAGTCTTTTTATAAGCATAGATACCCCTCATCCTAGCCTTCTCCCAAAGCGAGAAGGCTCTTTCAATAGTAATGTGATTCACTCAATATGATCATATTTTAATAGATGGAAGCGTTCTAATATCCCAGTGTTCAATATCTTTTAAAATTGCCTCAACAACATCGTTTTCAAACTAGGTTATCTATAGCCAATCTATTACAATGGCTTCTTTTATTCAGCACAGCATATTTTGAATCGCTCATCTTCCCAATTAAAACGTGGACTTAAAAATCGTCATATCCAATTGATCGCTATGGGTGGCGCTGTGGGTACAGGATTATTTTTAGGTTCTGCACAAGTCATCCAATCTGCTGGTCCTTCGATTATTTTAGGCTATGCCATCGTCGGTTTGATTGCCTTTTTAATCATGCGCCAAATGGGTGAAATGATTGTAGAAGAACCTGTTGCAGGTTCATTCAGTTATTTTTCACAAAAATATTGGGGAAAATTTCCTGGCTTTTTATCTGGCTGGAATTACTGGGTAATGTATATTTTAGTCGCCATGACTGAACTTACAGCGGTGGCTAAATATGTGCATTATTGGTGGCCGCTTATTCCCGCTTGGGTCTCCGCTTTATTTTTCTTTGTCATCGTGACTGGTTTTAATCTGGGCAATGTTAAATTTTATGGTGAATCAGAATTTTGGTTAGCCATTATCAAAGTTGCTGCTGTAATTTCGATGATTGTATTTGGTTTATATCTTTTGCTCACAGCAGGTGCTGATTCAACTGCAACTGTGGCAAACCTCTGGCAACATGGTGGATTTTTCCCACATGGTTTTTCAGGGTTGTTTTATATGCTGGCCTTTTTAATGTTTGCATTTGGCGGCATTGAATTGATTGGGATGACGGCTGCCGAAGCAGAAAACCCTGAAAAAAGCATACCACAAGCAGTCAATCGCGTGATTTTCCGTATTTTGGTTTTTTATGTGGCTTCTCTTGCCATCATCATGTCCTTAATTCCATGGAATCAACTTGATCTTGGCGGTTTAGATAAAAGTCCCTTTGTAATGATTTTCAGCCAACTGGGCTTAGGTTGGGCAGCACATTTACTCAATTTTATTATTCTAACTGCCGCGCTTTCGGTATATAACAGTGGTATGTATGCCAATAGTCGTATGCTGTATGGGCTTGCAGTACAAGGCAATGCACCGAAGATGTTTGCAAAAGTCAGCAAACAAGGTGTACCCATCACTGCGGTGATCTTCTCTTCTATCCTAATTTTTGGTTGCGTGTTACTAAATTATTTTGTGCCTGAAGAAGCATTAAGTCATCTGATGTATTTGGCTGTTGCTGCTCTGGTTTTAAACTGGGCACTGATTAGTTTTACCCATTTAAAATTTAAACGTGCTAAAAAGCTGGAAGGGACAAGGGTAAAATTCCCCTCATTGTTTTCACCTGTAAGTAATTATATTGTTTTAGTTTTTATCAGTATGATCCTATATATCATGTGGGTGCAAAACTTTAAAGAATCGGTCATTTTGATTCCAATCTGGATTATTGTGATGTTTGGATTATTTAAAATTTTGAGTTGGAATAAATCACGTTAGTATTTTAAAGGCTTATTTAGGATCTGTTGACATTTCATATCTATAACATTCAAATGTTAATATCCATAAGCTCAAGTGGGTATGAATGAAGCAGGGTCTTTTGGAAAATTTTATGACACAAGATACAAAACGAAATAAAGGTTCATCGATCACACGAGTACTTGAGATTTTAGAAGCCATTGGTGAAGCAAAACATCCCCCTTCCCCACTTGATCTCTCTTTAGCCCTTGATATTCCAAAGCCCAGTATTCATCGACTCATCCAACTATTAGAAAAAGAAGGTTATGTCAAAGTAGATTTACATGGTGGCTTGTTGGTGGGTGGAAGAGTCAAACAACTATTATTTAATGTTTGGGAAAATGAAAAATTTAGAATTGAACGGTTTTCTATTTTAGAAAAACTGTCAAATAAGATTGGCGAAACCTGTGGTATAGCAATCCTACAAGATAATCATATGCTGTATGTGGATCGTATACAGACGAACTGGCCATTACAGGTATATTTACCCGTCGGTTCAACAGTGCCTGTCTGGTGTACATCAAGTGGCAAACTTTTTTTAAGCCATTTATCCGCAGAAAAAAGGAAAAATATTCTAAAAAATATTCCAATCACCCAGTACACCAAAAACACCATTACAGATCTTAATTTGCTGGAATCTGAAATTCAGCGTATTGGCGTAACAAATTTAGGCACCGATAATGAAGAGTTTATCGCAGGGATGGTGGCCTGTTCAGTGCCTATACTCCACCCCAATGGTGAAATCATTGCCTGCTTATATACCCATGCGCCAAGTATTCGAAAATCCTTAGATGACTTAATCAGCTATCAAGATGCATTAAGAGATGCAGCCAATGATTTAAACATCTATATAAAAAATTCAATCGATTAAATAATAAAAGCTAGCGACTTAGAATACCCAAGTCTCTAGCTTTAAAAACTCAAGTCTTAAAATGATCCAAAATATGTTCCAAGTGTAATCACTCCAATCAACGCAAGTAGTGGAAAAATAACTGCGACCACAAACATGTCGTAATAAGACTGTTTATGCGTGAGACCACAAAGTGCAATAATGGTAATTACAGCGCCGTTATGAGGAAGTGAATCTAAAGATCCAGAAGCCATAGAAGCAACTCTGTGCATCAATTCAGGTGAAATGCCAAATTCATGCGCCAGATTCATATAGGTTTCACCCATCGTATTTAATGCGATACTCAAACCTCCAGACGCAGAACCTGTAATCCCAGCCAGTACATTGACCAAAATTGCTTCGGAAACCAGCGGATTACTTGGCGCTAAACCAACTAAAAAATCTTTTAAAATGACAAAACCCGCTAATGATGCAATAACTGACCCATATCCAACTTCTGAGGCGGTATTAAAAATAGGTAAAAATGAAGAAGAAACACCATTTTGAATACTGTCTCGAATATCATTAATCCGTTTCCAATTGAGCGCAATAATGGCAACACATGCGATCACCAATGCTGTAATGATCGACCATAAACCAATCACAGAATTTAGACTGGTGTGACCAAATTGAGCCGTGGCCAAATATGAAGTATCCATACTTGGAAAAATCACTTTAGATAATATTAAATTCGATAAAATCACCAATACAATCGGGATCATTGCAATCAGTAGGCTAGGATCTGAATGGGTTAAAATTTCTTTATGATGTTCAATATGATTACCATAACCTTCGCCTTGTTTTATCGAATGTTCAACTCTTCTATTCAGCCACCACATCCCCGTGATTAACATAAAAATAGAGGCAATGATGCCAAGTACAGGTGCAGCATATAGATCTGTTTTAAAATATGGCATTGGAATTGCGTTTTGAATCGCAGGCGTACCAGGCAATGCGGTCATTGTAAAGGTTAATGCACCCAACATAATTGCCGCAGGAATGAGTCGTTTAGGAATAGCCAATTCTTTAAATAATGCTGAAGCAATTGGAAATACAGCAAAACCCACTACAAAAAGTGAGACACCGCCATAGGTTAAGATTGCACAGGAAATCACAATAGATAACATCGCGCGATGATGCCCTAAGCGTTCAACAAAAAAAATTGCGATTGTGCGAGCTGATCCACTGTCATCCATGAGTTTGCCAAAGACAGCGCCTAACAGAAAAAGTGGAAAATATTTAATGATGTACCCACCTAGACCACTCATAAATACTTGCGAATAAAACCCTAATAATTCATGCGTCATCCCACTCCAAATGACCGCAAACAGTGAGAGTACAGGCGCCAAAATAATGACACTAAAACCTTTGTAAGCTAAATACATGAGCAATACCAAGGACACTACTATTCCAAATAGTCCTATCATTCTAAACTCCATTTATTTAATTATATTGATACATAATGTATCGTTATATATGTATAGCTAATTTTTAATGATGAATCTAGACAAAATTCTTTTTCACTTTAAAAAACAGATCAAATTATTGTTATTTATCAATAAATAATTTTATTTAAATAAAATTAATAAAAAACCTGTTTACATATAATTTTATATTGATACGATACATATCAATATACAAATATTATAAAGCTAATTTACAGCATGCAACTTGGTCTTTTTTTAAATACAAAATGCATGTAAATGGAATGAAACTAAAATGGAGTTCGCTTATGTCACATACGATTTTGTTGCCCAGATTTCTTGAAGTCGGAAAAAATGCACGTGAGAAAATTCCGCATATTTTAAAAAGCTTAGGCTGTAATAAACCACTGATCATCACTGATCAAATGATGGTGAAGTTAGGCTATATCGCGGATATTCAAAAGATTCTTAAACATGAAAATATTGAAGCAGACTTTTTTGACCAAACCATTCCAGAACCCACCTCAAGTTCTATTGAAGCTGGGGTTCAGTTTATTCAAGCACATCGATATGATTCAATTATCGCTGTGGGTGGTGGCAGTCCAATTGACAGTGCAAAAGCCATTGGCATCTTAGGTCGCTATGGTGGAAAAATCCGAGATTATAAGTTCCCTAGACAAGTCAATGAACAGGGCTTACCAATTATTGCCGTTCCAACAACAGCAGGCACAGGTTCTGAAGCAACCAAATTCACGATCATTACTGATGATGAAAGTAATGAAAAAATGCTCTGTGTCGGTGCTGGCTTTATGCCCATTGCTGCGATTGTGGATTATGAACTAACGTTGAGTTTACCTGCCCGTACCACAGCAGATACGGGTATAGATGCTTTAACCCATGCGATTGAAGCCTATACCAGCAAAAAAGCCAATCTATATAGCGATACTCAAGCATTGGAAGCCATGCGCTTAATTGGCCCAAACCTTAAAAAAGTCTATTTTGATCCAAATGATGAAGCTGCCCGAGAAGCATTGATGCTGGGTGCAACATTGGCTGGTGTGGCTTTTAATAATGCATCTGTTGCCTTAGTTCATGGCATGAGTCGGCCTATTGGCGCGTTTTTCCATGTCCCGCATGGTTTATCGAATGCCATGTTATTGCCCATGATTATTGAATATTCAATTCCAGCTGAACCTGAAAAATATGCGAACTGTGCCAAGGCCATGGGGGCAGCGCAGCAAAATGATTCTATTGAATCTGCCAATGCCAAGTTAATTGAAGCATTAAAAGACATTAATACATCCCTTCAAGTGCCAACTTTAGAAGCTTTTGGAGCAGATAAGCAATATTTTGACGAAGTTGTAAATACTATGGCAGAACAAGCACTTGCTTCAGGCTCACCAAGTAATAACTCTCGTCTTCCAACCAAAGAAGAAATCGTAAAACTTTATCAGCAATTATGGTCTTAATTTTTAACCAAAATAAATCAGGAGATCTCAATGAATACAATCGGGCATTTTATTAATGGACAACTTTCAACAAAAGCGAGTCGTAGCCAAAAAGTATTTAATCCAGCAACAGGTGAATCAAATTCTCAAGTGGCCATTGCCAGCCAAAAAACGGTACTTGATGCAATAGCAGCAGCAGAAAATGCCTTTCCGGCATGGCGTGATACGCCAGTGATCAAACGTGCGCGAGTCATGTTTAAGTTTAAAGAGTTGCTGGAAAAAAATGCCGATAAAATCTGTGAGCTGATTGGTTTAGAACACGGTAAAATTTGCCATGATGCAGCTGGGGAATTACAGCGCGGGATTGAAAATGTTGAATATGCTTGCGGTGCACCCGAATTTTTAAAAGGTGAATTCTCCAAAAATGTTGGACCGAATATTGACTCTTGGAGTGAATTTCAACCTTTAGGTGTCGTTGCAGGGATTACCCCATTTAACTTTCCTGTGATGGTGCCACTTTGGATGTTCCCAATGGCAATTGTCTGTGGCAACTGCTTTATTTTAAAACCTTCTGAGCGTGATCCATCTTCAACATTATATATTGCTCAATTATTAAAAGAAGCAGGACTTCCTGATGGTGTCTTTAATCTGGTCAATGGCGATAAAGTTGCAGTAGATACACTTTTAAATGATCAGCGTATTCAAGCGGTTAGTTTTGTAGGCTCAACACCAATTGCTGAATATATTTATAAAACGGCCACAGCTGCCGGCAAACGCTGTCAAGCTTTAGGTGGGGCAAAAAATCACGCCATTATCATGCCCGATGCAGATGTTGATAATGTGGTGAATTCCCTCCTTGGTGCTGCTTTTGGTTCCTCAGGTGAACGGTGTATGGCGCTTTCTGTTGCGGTTGCAGTCGGTGACGAAATTGCAGATACCGTCATTGCTAAACTTCAAAATGAAATCAGTAAATTAAAATTCGGGCATTATGCTGATAAAAATAATGATTTTGGACCTGTGATTACGGCTGAACATAAAGCTAAAGTGATTGGTTTTATTGACAGTGCGGAGCAACAAGGTGCAAAAATTGTTGTGGATGGCAGACAAGTAAGCGTTGGCGATTTTCAAAATGGCTTTTTTGTGGGGCCCACTTTAATTGATCAAGTTACCCCGAATATGCACAGCTACCAGCAGGAAATTTTTGGCCCAGTCTTACAAATTATGCGGGTAGAGTCCATGCAACAAGCCATGGATCTGATTGATAACCACGAGTATGGTAATGGAACATGCATCTATACCCGTGATGGAGAAGCAGCACGTTATTTTTCTGATCATATTAAAGTAGGTATGGTGGGTATCAATGTTCCTTTGCCTGTACCTGTCGCTTATCATAGTTTTGGTGGTTGGAAACGTTCACTCTTTGGCGATTTGTATGCGTATGGTCCAGATGGTGTACGTTTTTATACACGTCGAAAAACCATTACTCAACGCTGGCCTTCTGCCAACATCCGAGAAAACAAACAATTTTCAATGCCGACTTTAAATTAGGACTATTCAAATTAAGATGGTTCAAATTTAGACTGCTTATTGATAAAGCGGCTCTGACTATGTTGGGAAGTATTCAACCCTATCTTGGATACTTCCCAAATGTTTTGACATTTAAATTTTAAATTGAGCTTGTAACTTTCTAAACCACATACAAATATTATTTTAATAAAAATATTTTAAATTTAACAAATATTTTAATCCTTTAAATACAATTCACCAAATTCAAAATACAAACAGCCCACACTCCTTCTATGCATCATTAAATCAAGAAACCTTTAATTAAAAAAACATACAACAACTCAATAATAATATTTAAAAATTTATAAAATCAAACCCTCACATTATAAAAAATTAATTAAAAATTGATTTATTTAAAATAAACTTTAAAACACATTAATAATAAAAAACCAATATGATATCAAAAAAAATCTTAAATTTTATTTTTAGGCAACAAACAAATCAACTATAACCATATACTTTATCACACCACAAATAAATCAATATTCATGTTCAAATAATGACTTATCTAGATCCAAAAAATATAAATCAGAACCATATAAAAAGATAATCATTTTTCCCTCATGTTTAATCCCTTGAACCCTATAGCTGATCAAACCATTTATCGACTTTATTTCAATACTATAATGACTCATCAAATTTTTTGCTTTTTTGGGATTTACTTGTCGCAACACATAAACCAATTGGACAATAATTGTTTTGTTGAAATCAGATCTTTTTTGCGCAATTGCAAATCTACTTATATGATTTTTTTAAAGTTTTATACTCCTCATTTACTTTTCATCACTATTAATGACGTCAGAAGATTTTAAAATTAAACGTTGAATGACTGTTCGAGTAACTGAGTAATGCTTAGCAATTGAATAAACCGTATGGCCTTTTTTAAACTTATCCAAAGCTTCTTTCTTTTGCTTATCAGTTAAAATCTCAGGACGACCAACACGCTTTTTTGCTTTATTCATAATGCTCTTTTTAGAAAAACTAGATTTCTCTTCAAAATCAGAACATAACTTTAAAAAATGCATAAATAATTTCTTAAGATCTCCGACAATTTCATTTTTAGAAAAATCTAAACAGATTAATCGAATTTTTTTTTAAAAATCAAGTTTACACTTGAAGCTACTTCGTTAAAGTTACCACCTAATGAATCAATTCCATTGATTAACAATAAATCACCACTTTCCATCGCATAATTCACTAAATTAATAAATTTATTTCTATATTTTAATGATATACCTGCTTCGACCTCTTCAAAAATCACACGCTTATTTGGTATTTCATAACCAGCGTTTGAAATATAGGAGACATAATTACTGTCTTTTATAGACAAATCATCCACTCTAAAATATGCATAGACTCGCACAACAAATAACCCTCTTATAATTAAAACAATTATTATAATCTTATACTAATAAAAAAAACATCTGTTGAAAATTATATTGGTGTTTTAAACACCATTAATGATTTAAAAACATAAAATCAAAATCATTATAAAAAAATAGCATGATTAATTTAAGCACACGAAATGCAAAAAAAATTATTTAACAAACAAATACAATAAATTAGCGACAAAATAAATAATATAATGTAAGAAATTTTTCAAAAAAATAATTATTTACTTCACTGGAATTTAATATAAAAAACCACTTAAATAAATAAAAGAATATAGCTTAGGTATTTTTAATAGTGTAAATTAATAATTTAATTATATGTATTCTTTTTTATAATTAACATCATGATAAAAAATCATGATGTTATTGTGAGTATCTCTTAAAATTCGACCTGTACTGTTATAGTATCACTATATTTACCAGCAGGCAGACTCAGTGAATTTGTATCCAGAATTTTTGTTGTGAAGGCATAACCCTGCTGAGTATTGCCATCATAAATACCAGGATTTGTAGTCGCAACATCACTCAACCACTGCTCGTTATTTCTTCCCCAGCGTTCTGTGGTTGAGTTTTTATAAATTTCATAACTCATATAGTTATTCCCCGTTTCTGACTTCATTGCACGTTGATTGCCATTTTGTGGATAAAGACCATCATTCAGGCTCACTTTATAAGGTGTCTTGACTGAGCAGCGTATTCCCATAGAGGTTTTCACTGGTGTAAAGGCATCTGCAAAGGCTGCTGTTCCAAAATTCACATCATTGGTCGCAATACGGCAGTCTGGTAAAACTTCAATACTCAAATTTAGAGAAGAATCACTACCACTTCCCCAATCAAACCCGAGTCCCAAAAATCCACGATTAAAACCAGGGCTTGAAAAATAAAATCCTATTCCAGCTACAGCAATTGCAGGCACAGAATAATACCATTTGACTTTAAATGGTGTTTCAGCTCGGTAAATCCCAGGCGATACAGCTTGTCCAGAATTAATCTTTGCATAAAATGGTAACGCACCATTAGGCCCCGTAAAGAAATTGATAATTGTAAAGCTACTCATATCTCTTTCTTGCCCCACATTAATTGGATTACTATTGGTATCCAAATAATTCACCGTAAGGCGTTCACCAGTGACACTATTGATATAGTTTATTGGCATCTGATCGACCCGATATTTCAGATAAGTGGTATTTAAAGCAGCCAAACTAAATCCACTACAGGATAAACCTGCACTGAATTGCGAAGATTGAACTCCATTTTCTGCCAGAGTAATGGAAGGAACCTTACCAATGGACACATTGCCACTTGAGTTAACACTACAATCTGCCTGACTCTGAGTTGTAATCAATATTAATCCAGAGAATAATAAACCTGCTGGTATTATTTTTTTTAAAGTAATCATGGTTTAGCCACCTCACGACAAACAACCGACTTAATCACTGCAATCTGTTGTTGCGCTTGTTTTAAATCCAACGAAAAGTTTGCTTCACATACGCTCTGATCTGGCAGTTGCACTCGAATGGTATTTTCTGCACTCAAATCTTCAAGATAAGCAATCCCGTCCATCCCCACATAACTCGATTCTTGATCCACACGATGTACCACCGCACCTACTGGAATCGCTTGCCCATTGCTTTGTACCAAAGACACATTGGCTGCATAAGACTGTTTGATTGGGAAGCCAATCACCACACCTGAACCTCGTTTTGCCGCAATCCGATTTTCAACTTGGGTTGCATTAAAGTTTGAAGGTAAATCGATCGGGTTAATACTGTATTTAGCCGCGTAATACGGGGTCACTGACGGTACAAATACATAGCCCTTCGCGTTACTCCGCCCCACCAAGCTGTTTTCATAATGCACTGGAACATCTGCAACTTTATTGGTATCAATCAAAGCAAACGACTCACCCAATCGATTGGCAGCAAAGACATTACCTGACATCAACACCACCGAACCTGACAGTCCAAACCAATAGTTGTAGTCATTGGCACCCGACATGCCGACATCGGTATTAAAATATTGGTTACGGTAGCTGACGCGTGCCTGATTAAAGTCATCACTGTTTTCATTAAAACGTCGAGTTAAATCAACACCAACACCACCGTCCAACGGTGCACTACGGTTATAGTTGATATAAGAATAATCACCACTGGATTGTTGGCTATAGCCTAGATTAGCTGTGGATCTGCTTTTGGAAAATGGAACCGACAGCTGAAATGCAGCACTCCACTCTTTTTCCTCAAAATCCCGGTTGGCACTTAACGATACTGTCGCACCATGCATATAAGACGGTAATACCGGTGCCCAAGACAGGTTCATCAGTTTATTTTCAATGTCTCGGCTCTTGGTTCGGATATATGCCACCCCAAAAGTACCCGACTTTTCTGTCGCAAAATAAGTATTGGCAACCAAACTTTTATGACTGTTGGCTGAAATCAAATCTGTGTATTGCAAGCGTGAAAGATCATAATAATCCTGATCTCGCTGGGTATGATTGAGACTAAATCCAAAGCGTTGTTGGCTATAGCTATAACCGAGCGTGTATTGATTTCCCTTGAAGTTTTTATTTCCGTTCAAGTTATTATTTAACTGATTAAGCTCTCCATCAGCCCAGCTTTGGGTTGCCGAACCACTTACAACACCAAACCGATTCAACTTAAGCACTGAACCTAGCCCAGCCAACTGAATTGAATCGGAGAGTTCAACTCGTCCTTCAGCCGTGAGCCAGTCGTTAATCCCGTAACGCGCATCCGCTGAACTGGCAAATTTGCCATATTCAAAGTTCTTGATCCCATAATCTTCGCGGATTTGTCCCATAGACACCGAATAATCCAATAACCCCGGTTTAAGCAAAGTATTCGAAATATAAAACGGCACCGAGGTTGCCACCTGACGGCCAACACTATCTGTGGTGACAATCACCGCCTCGCCTTTACCATTGATAAATGGAACATTATTTAGAATAAAAGGGCCAGATTGTACATCGGTTGAATTGGCTTTCTGCCCATTAATCAATAAGTCCACGGTGCTCGGTAAGGCCGCTTGTCCTTTAAACTGGGGTAAAGGATAGGTAATCAAATCTGGACGCGTACCAAAATTACGCTGTAACTGCAATCCACCTAAACGCACTGAACTTCCCCAAGCGTTTTTACTTCCCGTAATTACATCGCCTGCTAAAAATGAAACTACCCGGACTGGGTCATCATATTGCCAAGTGGTGTCATAGCGGCGGTAGCCATCATTATCTTGATTTGAGTCGTTTCCAATCCCATCAGATTTAAAATCAGTTTTGCTATAAACCCCTGAATTTCTCAGTACCCCATAAGGGGAGAAAAAGCGTTGTTCTGTAAAGAGTGTACTGCTATAGCCACCATTCTCTGGGCGGTAGGTATAAAAGTCATAGTTATTTAATAAACCAATACCCGACTGCGCTGTTTCAGGTTGATACCAAGAATCCAAACCGCGTATCTGCACCGGCATCCAGCTGGCAGGAAGATCTAGACTAAAATACTGTTGCGCTGAATTGTACTCATACTTCAATTCGGGAATCTGATTGAGGCTGACCCAATCCAAGGCCTTGCCCAAAAAGCCTAAAGTAAATACATCCAGATCGGTCAGGTTTTTTTCTGACTGTTGCTGCAGTGCATCCGCAGGCAGCTTAATCTGTAACTCATCCAGTTTCGATTGCTGGATAAAGTAATGATCACCTTTGACAATGACCGGTATCACTTGTCGCGTCGAATATTGATTGATCACCAAGTCCAGATAGAGCTTAAATAAGCTATTCACTTCTGAAACATCTCGTGGTGGCGGTGGCAAACCATTTGCATAGACATTGCAGCTCAGCAATGGAATATTCGCAACCAATATCAATGTCAGGCTTTTGCATAAAAAAGAAGGGGTGTGTAACCCTGATAAATAACCCATTTACCCCCCTCCTTCTTTTTTAATCTCAACCAATTCTTGCTTCACCCCTGAACTGTCAACGCCATACAAACTGGTTTGACCACTCAGGCTGTTGAGTAGTTTGTTGTCTAAATCAAACTTCATGGTGCTGTTTGCCAACACATAACCAAAGGCAGTTTTGCCAAAAGCCATTTGCTCTGAAGTCGGGGTTAATTTAATTCCTGAAAGCCGTGAAAATTTTGAACCAGTATTTTTAATATAAAGTTCAGGTTTGCCCTGTTCATTATTCTTGACCCACCAACTTAATATCGGTTTAGCCAAAGGATTTTTCGCATTGGTTTTTTGTGAAACTTCAGTTAAACCACTACCAAGTCCTTTGCCATAGCTAAACAAGGGAATGGAATAACGCATCTGAAAGCTGACTGTCGATGCATCTTTTTCATCTTCTGGATTGAGCTTGATCGGCAGTTCATCAACAATAATTCGATAGGCAAGTTCTTTTGCATCAGGTACAGCAGCTGAGCGAGTCAAACGCAACATATGCTTTTCACCCGCCTTGATCTTCGCTACGGGCGGACTTGGAATAACCTCAGTTTGCTCCGCATAAGCATCTTGCTGATGATTCTGATCCCATTTAAATACCCGAATCTGTACCATGGCATCAGAGTTACCGGTATTTTGTAGCCATACCGCAGAGGCTTTTTCATTTTCTTCAATTTTTGGATAAATTGGCCAGATTAAAAATGTAGCCTGTGCGAATACCGGTGAAGTGATCATCAATATCGCGGCCGCAGAGAAAGTCCTGCCCGACCATATTTTCATTTTATTTAAGCTCATAGAATCACCATGTAATCGTAATTGCGACCGTATCTTTATACAGGCCAGCTGATCGTGGTTGATTGTTATTATTCAAGTCTGCAACAGCATAAACTGCAAAACCCAGTACGGTGTTCAAAGTAGTGGTTGGTGTCAGTGAGTAACTACTCCCACTGGCATATTCACCTTGCAAACTACTGTCCTGATAAAGCTGATAAGGTACAAATTCATTCTGCTGGGCATGTTTCATCCGTCGAAAGTTATTTGAAAAGTGATCACCACCATTCAACATCACCTTTACCGGTAGCCGTGCAGTACATTGGATATTCCAGCTTTGCGCAGTATTGATGACGGATCCTTTTAACTGCCCCTGCGCCACAACAGGATGACGACCAAAATCAAGTAACTGTTCGACATTGCTGAGTTTGCACCCATTTTCAATGGTCGCCTGAACTTTAAAACTTGCCGAAGTTACAGGATCAACAGCAAACCCACTTTGAACAATCGAAATCAGCAGAACACTTAAACCTATTTTTTTCATGATTTTGTTCTTTAAAATTCAATGGTAATTGGAATAGTGTCGGTATATTGTCCAAGTGAGACTGACCGACCATTATTAACAGTTTGCCCCATGAGATTAAGCGTTTGCGGCTGACCATTATTGGTCAAAGTAATGATTTGATTAGGCCTTAACGCTTCGCGAGCAGTTCCATATAAGATGTTGTAGGCAAGGAAATCTGTGCCATTACTGATCGCACGAAAATAATTTGCGCCAAAAGGTGCTGGTACCTTACTGTCATGTTGCCCCGCACCAAAGGTAACTTTTATTGGAGCATTGCCAGGGCATTGAATGGTCAAACCTGATGTAGAACCCTGACTTAAACTGGTCTCTATCACCTGATTAAATGCAGCTGTGGTTTCTCCAAAGTCTAGCTGCCCGAAATTCAAGCCATTGGTTCCGTTATTCACGGTCTCATTGTTGATCTTGCAGGATGGCTCTAATTCAAGTTGAACATTTAACTTAGCGGCCAATTGCCCAGCACTGGTGAGCGATGAAACAATGCTACAAAGTAGCAATCCGACGCATTGTTTAAGTAACAGGTGCATACGTTCCTCCCTAAAACAGGCTTGTTCAACAACAAACCTGTTTACTGTTACGTATACTGATTAGAAATTAACAGTCACCAATAAAGTGTCTGTATAATCACCCTGTGCTTTTGCAGTGCCAGTGTTCGCAGCAATTGCACCAAAAATTGGAACTTCTTGAGCTACACCTGCTGCAGCAGTGAAAGGCTGAGCTGTATTAATCACATATGGATTGGTACGTGCTGCATCACGGTAAACGTTATAGTTTACTAGGTCGGCAGCAGTTGTATGTTTAAGACTACGATCAGCGCGTTGACCGCCATCAATTGCAACCGTAAAGTCAACAGGGTTTGCACCATCACATTCTACAGCGAGATGACCACCTGTCGCTGTAGAAGCAACTTGTCCAGTCAAAACGTTGGTCCAAGTACCAGAAGTTTTACCGAAATCTAATGTACCAAATTGGTTCATATTTCCAGTAACAGTAGAACCTTCAACAGTACAACCTGTCGAAACATTCAGCTTGACATCAACTTGACCAGTAACAGCTGCTTGTGCAGTCGCGATATAAGCCGTGCTCAACAATGCAGTTAGTGTTAGTTTTGTAAAAATATTCATATTAATTCCCATGATTTGTATTATTCGTAAACTTTTACACAAGAAGTGTGAAAGTATTTACATAATCACATGTGATGAATAAGTGTTCAATAAATCAACTAATAAGCAGCACAAAACAAGCTCAACTACCTGTATTTATTTAAAATTTTATTGGAATTGTGGAATTAAATTATTATTATATTTAAAACACCAAAAAATACATTTCACTTGATAATTTGACAAAGTAAAAGTGAAATTAACTTAATTTTCTTTTAAATAACACCAAGCTAAATATGCCAATCTAAGGACTTAAAATTTCGCTTAGGCAATATCGTATTTTATCTTGATCAAGCCTCATAAAAACAAAATTAAACCCTATATTTCAAAATTTTACTTGATAAAATTTTATTTTTATATATTAGACTAAACTCAATATTGCAAAGATAAACTTATTTTTAAAAATGCTTTATCGGCTTATCTATATTTTAAATTTTACCTAAAAAATTTAAGAATCGCCTTTTATATTTAATTATTACCTTCAAATTTTTTACATCTCATTTCATTCAATTGATCTAAGATATGATGATTAATTCAAAAACTCCAATTTTAAATAAACTAGTAATAACAAAGTAACCATGACCATAATAAGCACCCCAAATTAGTCTTTTACAATCATTGCTCACAATGGCTTTGTATTGGTAGATTAATCACGATGATGAGGCTGTAAATTAGTGACGAGGACTTTATTCAAAATATGATTTAATCAATAAAAGTTAACACTTAGCGGTTATTTTATCCATTCATCAAAAATAAAAAAATCCCATTCGTTCTGGGGTGAAGAATGGGATACGTTATGACACTTTAACATGCCGACCGAAAATCGTGAATCTCTGTATACAATTTGGATGACGACTAAATATGAAAGGTGTTTCCACTCGGTTTAAGAACATCTCGCTCTTTAACTCTTAAACAAATGCATTGGTCAAATGTAGCGATTGCATCACGAATAAATTCAGCTTCCATTTTATCTACATGCAAATGGCTTTCTTTATGAACTTCTTCAAACAATGCTTTTAAATCATATTGATCATCACTTAGACATGTCATCTTAAAATTACTCAATTCAGCGTCAATATCTAAACGTATTAATTCGATAAAATGCTGACGTGAAGCATAGGTATTTTCACTATAAAAAAAATGAGTGCTTTCATCTATACCTTTATGAAACACCATTTCATAAATTTTCATTATTTATTTATATCCAACATTCATATTTCTATTCTTCAATATATCTGTAGGAACCCATTAAGCTATTCAGATAATGCACATTTTTTATCATTACTCACCATGTTTTGCAAACTTTTACACTTATTTTAATTACAATTAAATACATAATTTATTAAAAATATTACCTAAAAACAAATATTTAAATTTATATTATCTTTTAGAAACAAACTTGTAATAGTGTTCTTATTATTATAATTTAATGCATATTTCATGTAATTCATCACCAAATAACAAATGCAATTTTTGATCAATTTAACAGGTCATATTTATAGTGATAATAAAGCCTATGCCCGTCAATCTCCTTAGCAGCTCCAATAACATCAATATTGATCAGATTGAATAATTAAATACCATAAACATCAGAAAATTCAGTTTTTGCCAAAGCTGTATAAGCATTTTCTGTATAAATGAATTAAATATTTATTATTAAAAAGATGCGCTTAATGTTGGATGCCAAACCTTCCAATAAACATGGCATCCAATTTCTCAATGTTAAAAATTAGCTTTTAATACCAACGAAGCAAAATCTCGGTCATCGAGTGTACTAAAATCATTCGAACCAAAAAAATTGGTATACGCAAGTTCAGCTGTATACTTTTGCTGATAATTCACTGAAATAGTGGCTGCAATACTCATTTGACCTTCTTGAAAATTTTGGCTAAATCCTGCTATATCATGGCGAAAGATTACACTTGGTGTGATGACGGTCGCAGGTAAAATATCTTGATAATTTAAAGTTCCTCGTAAACGATAGCCATATGACCATTGCGTAAAAAAACCATCCCGATTACAAAAGCGCTCATTCATACGATCAATCACATCATTTGCAAGATGTGCGGTGCCATAAGGCGTACATTTATATTCACCTGTTTCAGGATTATAAGCACCAGATGAAAGCTCACTCCGTCCAAATGCACCGACCCGTCCAAAACGATGATTACCAATATCTGCAATATGATTAACTGCAAACTCTGCCGCCCAATTCAATGCATTTGCACCCAATATATTATTTAAACGATCACTTGCACCCAGTGAAAATTGGGTTACAGGCGTTCTTACATACCCTTGTAAATATTGTCCAAATTCAGCCGCAACTCCAGGTGGTGTAAGGGGCGTATCTTTGTCTAAAACTTGAGCATAGACGATATCTGTTCCATTTAATTGCAAGGGTTGATTGGGTTTATGCGTTAATTCGCTAAAAACAGCTGTTGTCCCCACTTTTGCTGCTAGGCTTAATCCATACATTTTAATATTTTCTGGATAAATTGAAAAAAATCGAGCAGTATTAAAATATGCAGACCCTGATGCAGTTACCGCTGTACCATCAAAATTAGCATTGCGACTGTGATAGTTCGCAAAATATGCGCCAAGTTCAGCATTATTCCAACGAGGTAAAGTTTGCTTTAAAGCAAAACCATATTGCCCACTATTCTTGGCATATCGACTTTCTGCACGTGGAATATAAGTCTGTGCATCTAAAGCACTTTCAGATAATTTATCTCCTGGTGTAACGGTCAAAATAATGGGGCCACAATTTTCTGGAACAAAGTCCGAAATTGCAAAAAACGTCCCACAGCCATCCACAACAGAAGGTCTAAACTTAAACTGATAAAAACCGTCCAGTTTAAGATTTGGCGTTATTCCAGCCTCAAATGAAAACATTTCGACAGGAATTATTCGCTCTTTTGCCTCTCCTCCCGGCCGATTAATTGCAGCATAATCCAAGGCACTGACTGAATTTATACCATTTTGGAAAAACTGTGATTTCCCCCAATTTAAAGTATGTTTACCTAATTTTAGATTGGCATTTTGATCATTTTCTAAAGCAAAATTTTTCCAGATATAGGCATCCCAAAGATTAATGCCCTTAAATTTGGCTAATCTAGGCCAAGTAGAATCATCAAAGGCTTTTAAATCTCCACGACCTGTTTCATAAGCATGGTCATACCAATATTTAGTGCTGATTACTGCACCCTGTTGTTGTCCTTTTAAACGAAACTCAGTCAAACCTTTTATAATTTGGGAAATATTATCGTTTTGACTGAAGTTCACATGCCCGTCGTCGCCATTCACGTCAACGCTTAAACCGTCCTTTCCGATATGATTTGCATCAGGTTTATACACCAACTGATTTGAAGCATCTTGAGTACTCCAATTTGCACCTAGACTGAGCATCGTACTGGTTTCAAATTTCCAATCCTCATTGATCTCAACACTTGTTGCAGACACTTTTGAAATACTTAAGCACAGCACTAAACAGACACCCAGCTTTTGAGTGAAAATAATCGTGCGTTTCGCGTTATTGCCACATATCACATTTTGCATCATTCGATCTCCATATCGATATGATTTAATTCGATTTAACTCCATAAATAGCCATATTGACTATTTTGAAATATGCATGATTTTTTAATTGTTTAATCTGTTACCTATACTGCTAACCAATGAGCAATGCTGTCTTAAAACGGCGTGTAAATTGAACCAAGTCACTTCTCAATAAATTCCGCTATATAAAGTCTAAGCACTAAGCGATACATATCGAATCATCCACTTGGTCTAATTGTTGAATAAATTGTTCAGCTTGTGCCCAATACCCATATCCAGCAGCAGGATTAAGATGCCCCACTTCACCTAAACTCACCAATTGACTGCCCCATGTTTTTGCCATAGTCCTAACGGCCTGGTAACTGGCTAAATGATCGTTGGTACTTGCAACAACAATGCTCGGAAAAGGCAAAATCTTGTTAGGTAAAGGATCCCATCCTTGCTGTTTTAGCATTGCAGAACTTGGATAGTTTTCAGGCCATTTGGCCGATAAATCGGGTGGTGTCACCAACAAAGCCCCTTGAATATTGTGTTGATACAGAGCTGCCCAGTGAACGGTCATTAATACCCCTGCACTATGTGCAACTAAAATCACAGCACCATCAATTTCTTCAAGTTGTGCTTGGATCGCTTTAACTCTTTTTATGCAGTTGAGCTTGTCTGTTTCCAACGGGGGGACGGATCGTACCTTGACCAGCCTTTGCTCTAATAAGGTTTGCCAATGTTCAGCAACATGGTCACGTAAACCTGGGATAATTAAAACGGTTGCCTTTGTCTGGATTTTTTCCATTGATCTACCTTAAGTTTTCGCCAAATGAATGAAGATGAATTCTATAAATTGCTTATTCACAATACGGTTTAGTTGATCTTGGTGATGTACATTTGATGACAACTGCTTTTCATTTGATGACAAATGACTGCTCCAATAAAGCATTCGAGCATGGGGTTATAAAATTATAAGAGATTGATTTAATTGTTTTATTTTAAAATTCACTTATTTATTCATTAAAAATCTGAATATTATTAATGAAATGAGTGAGATTGCTTTAACCAATGCCAACTTTAATAATGGGGTCGTGTTTCAGAAAGGATCCGCTGAAACCCCAAAAAAGTGAACTACAAGGAAATTAAAATGAATCAAATTTGTAGAATAGCTGTGCCATTGGCATGTCTATTAACAACTCATTTATGTTATGCGGATTCTACAACCTCTAAACGCTGGGCTGTCAGTGCAGGCTGGATGCATGTCATGCCTCAAGGCAAAGCCAATTCAACACATGTAACAACCAGTGTTGTAGAAGGTGGCAGCTATGGCGTTGGATCATCATTATGGGGAAGTGATATTGCCAACTACGAAACCAATGCATCTGAAATTAAGGGAATGGGTGGGCTTTTATTAAATACTTTTATCAAAAATGGTAAAGCAGACCCCAATTATAAAGTTCCAGCAAGTCTGACCACCGGAGCCAGATCGGATATCACAGGTATTTCTGATTATACCGCTCAAGGTGGAATGGAAGTCGCGGATACCGATATATTGGGTTTAACTCTAAGCTACTTTGTAAATGATCATGTATCTCTTGAATTAGTCGGTGGTATCCCACCAAAAATTGATATTGATGGCGTAGGAGAAATTAGAGCTTCGGCACTTTCCACTGCCAATACTCCCGGAAAAGGCACACCACCGACCTATTTAAATGGTTTAAAACTGCTAAAAGATACCTTAATTACCGATCTTGATGCACATGGCAAAGTTGCAGAAGTAACTGCATGGACGCCTGCAGCAACAGTTAAATATCATTTTGGCGCTTCAGGACAAGATAAGTTCCGACCTTTTGTTGGCGCGGGTGTTGTATATGGTCATTTTAATAAGTTAAAGCTCAATGGCGGTGTAGAACAAGACCTTATTCAAGCAGGTTATATGATTGATAATATCCTCAATGATCGAGCGGGTGAAGCATTGCACGGTGGTCAAGGCAGTTCAACAGCGACACCAAAAGTTAAAGTTAAAACCAGTGATGCCTTTGCACCAGTACTCACAGCAGGATTTACCTTTGATTTAACCGATCGTTGGTTTACCACTGGATCTTTAAGTTATATGCCAAACTTTAATAATGTAGCAACTGTGACTGTCACAGATACATCGACAGGTACCCAATTGATCAAGTCCACGACAAAAATTGATTTAGATCCTTTGGTCACATACCTTGGGGTAGGCTATCGTTTTTAATTAAATGGATTGAAATTGGTCTTATAACCATTAATTTAATTTTAACGATATTGTGTACTGAATATCTACAATACGATATGAGTCGCAATGACCCATCTAAAAAATTAATGTGTAAGCAATATCCCTAAGTTGTGTCGCACATTAATACGTTTTAAAAGGCTGTTCTTTACTTAATAAAGTGCAGTCCTTTTAAAACACTCCTCTTTGCTGAGCAAATTTGCTAATCTATTTCTATCGTCTCAATGTGTAATGAATTGAGATACTTTTTAAAAAATTTTGATAAAATTGTGAGATTACACATACGCAAAAACTTTTTATAAATGCGTATTGGTAAAGTCTTCAAACAGTGATGTATTGACCAGGACGGTTAATGAAAAGACAAGGAGAGTGTAAATTGGTTCCTCTTGCACATACAGCGGTACTCAAGAATTATCTGGATGTAAGCCGACAATTAGACCTTAATCCATACCATTTATTATCTGATGCTGGAATTTATTCTGCTCAATTAAATGATTCAAAACAACGTATTTCCGTCGATAAAGTCATGACACTATTAGAGCAATCTGCTCAAATCAGTGGTTGTGAAGTGTTTGGTCTACATATGGCCGAACAACGTCAAATTGCTGATTTTGGTGAGCTAAGCCTATTATTAAGCTATCAGCAGACGTTACGTGATGCCTTAAAAACAATTGTAAGATACCGAAATATCATCAATAACGCACTGGAAATATATATAGAAGAAGTTGGAAAAACCGTGATTATTCGGGTAGAAGTGATTTCTGCTTCAGCAAAGTATAGTCGTCAAGCGATTGAATTGGCTTTGGGGATTACCCATCGTTTTTGTGCTGCATTATTAGCTCAAAAATGGCACCCATTAAGTATTCATTTTACCCACGATTCACCAAAAGACTTAACAGTGCATCAACGTGTCTTTGGAAGCTCATTTGAATTTGGTAGCGAGTTTAATGGTATTGTCTGCTCATCATCAGAACTTGATAAAATCAATCCTCAAGCAAATACAGCAATGGCAAACCATGCACAACGCTATCTCGATATTGACATCTTACAAAAAGACAATGAGTCATCACTTATTTTTGATATCCGTAAAAGTATCTATCTGCTTTTACCGATGGGACGTGCCACAATTGATCAAGTCGCGCAGACCCATGAAGTCAATGTCAGAACGCTGCAACGGCGTCTAGAAGCTGCACATACAAATTTTAGTGAATTAATGAATGATGTCCGCAGAAATTTGGTATTTCGCTATTTAAAAAATATCAACTATTCACTGGCACAAGTTTCAGATATTCTCGGTTACTCTATGCCGAGCTCTTTTACGCGATGGTTTATCGGTCAATTTGGTATAACACCCAATGCTTGGCGTACCCATAATAAGGCTGAGATCATTGATGAAAATGCGCTATAAATTCAAGTAAGGTACGACTAACTTGGTATTAACATCAAAACAATAATAAGAAAAACCACTTAAAACAAAAGTTTTGCGGAAATCAACTTTAACCTTGTACCTTGCAAAACTTTTGTTAAATCAAAGCTCGACTAAAATAACCAATGCATCAGGCTGAGTACCAACAATACCAGAAAAACGCTTTCTCCAATCATCAGCAGGATCGGTTTAATACCCACCGTTGCTAACTCTTTTAATTGTGTTTTCATTCCTAGCGCACTAATCGAAATAATCAGACACCAACGAGATAATTCATTCATTCCTGTTTGAACAACTGTAGGTACCCATCCAGTACTATTTATACAGGCAAGAATTAAAAATCCTACTGCAAACCAAGGCAATAATGGCGGTCTTTTGCCCGTAGAGGGTACGCCTTGCATACGGGTAATCATGGCTGCACAGATGATCACAGGTAAAAGCATGGCAACTCGCATCAATTTCACCACTGTTGCAGTATCGCCAGTTTCTGTAGACATACTATAACCTGCCCCCACCACTTGGGCGACATCATGGATGGTTGCACCTAAAAAAATCCCTGCATGTTGTGGTGTCAATTCCAACCATTGCGCAATCATGGGATAAACAATCATTGCTAAAGTTGAAAGTGCCGATACTCCAATGACGGTGAATAAGGTTGCTTTTTCTTTTTGTGGATGACTGGGTAAAGCTGCAGACAAGGCCAATGCTGCGGAAGCTCCACAGATCGCTGTCGCGCCACCAGTCAGCATACCGAAAAATTTATTAAACCCGAGCACTTTTGCTGCGATGACTGAAGCAAGAATGGTAATGACGACCAATGAAATGACCAAAACAATGGGCTGCCAACCTAGCGCAGTCATTTGCTCAAGGGTAATGCGCATTCCGAGTAAGGCGATCCCAAAACGCAGTACTTCTCGCGCAGTAAATTCGATACCCGCTTTACACTTTCCTTCTGTTGCAAGAAAGTTCACACCCATCCCGAGCAATAAAGCGAATAACATTACTGGTGCACCATAATGCTCAGATAAAAAGCAGGCCGCAGCGGCAACCACAGTACTAACAATAAATCCGGGCATAAGCGCACTTAGCCGTGGCTGCCAAGCCATAGAATCTAATTTACTCATCTAGTGCTACTCCACAATCCAAACCAATAAAAACATTTTCTCCAATCACTTCTACTGGGTATGATTGAACTTGTAGCTGTGTTGAATTGAGTAAATAACCATTTGACAAGTCAAAACGTAAACCATGTGCACAACATTGAATTACCTTGCCTTCTAATTTCCCATTGAGTAATGAGGCACCCTGATGCGGGCAACTGTCATTAATCGCATAAAATTGTTCAGCAATATTAAATAAAATTAGAGATCGGTCACCGATCATCAAAAAGGATCGATTGCCTAAAGTTGGGATTTTTTCTTGAGGAACTTGAAAACGCAAGCTCATACCATTTGTCCTTGTGTTTGAAGCGTTTCCAGCATTGCTTGATAAAGTGCACTTGCAGGTTGCGCTCCTGCCATTGCAAAACTTCCATCAAAAACAAAATATGGTACCCCTTTACCCCCTGTATCTGCTGAGATAAAAGGAACGAATGGTTTTGCTAAAATACCTTCAACCACCTCATCCGCAAAACCGCAATACATGGCTATTTTCTGCAATGTTGCTAACTCGCCTATATTTTCCGAATGATGAAAATAGGCTGTGAATAGCGCATCTAAAAATCGCTCACTTTGATCTGAATGATATACTTTTGAAATATTTGCAAAAAAATGATGTGCCATAGCTGTGTTTGGCATACGACGAATCCGATCAAAATCAATATCGACATTGACCGCTTTCGCGGCTTGACGAACTTGAGTTTGACGCATTCGAACGGCTGTTGAACTGCCTAGTCGTTGTAAATAAAAGGCATCAAAAGGAACACCCACCAGTGGAATATGGGGTAAAAGCTGTACACCACGCCACTGGATATTGACCACAACATCTGGATCACTTTGTTTTAATTTTTGAATCGCAGTCTGTAAATGACGTTTTCCAATCAAACACCAAGGACAGATAAAATCAAAAAAAACTTCAATATTCATTTTACGCGTCATTACTGATTACCCATATTGCATGACTGTGCTTGTACTGTTTGACCTTGTCGTGCTGCTTGTGCATTAAATTTTTTAATATCATGGCCATAATGGCGTTTTGCATAGAAGAATACGGCAGCAGCCACAATGCTCATCAGAGGCATCAATTGAAAAGCATGGTGTAAACCAATCACGTCAGATAGCTTTCCAATTACTAAAGGTCCTAAAGCCAAGCCGAGAAAATTATTTGCCAAAGTTAATGTTGCAAATGCTGTGCTATGTACAGAATGATGTGTTAGGTTGGCAACCATTGCGCTGGATGGTCCATTGGTACCCAATGCGATAAACATCCCAATACAAATCATGATCAATTGAGCATTTCCGACAGACATGGCAAAAGCAATGGATAACAACACACAACCGATCAAACAAAATGCAATCGCTAAACTGACTTTTCGGTCTGGTCGATCTCGTCCTAAACGATCACATAACATCCCACATAAAATCGTGCCAACTGCACTACTGAGTACAACCATTGCCGCGACCAGCCCCGCTTTATCTGTCCCCAATCCGTAATATCGATTGAGATAACTGGGAAGCCAAACGATGACCGTGCCACCCACAAACAATTGCAAGCCACTGCCAATATAAGTGGCGATCACAGACCGACTTGAATAAATTGATCGTAAAGGACTTCTCGACTTCTCCTGTTTCTGTTGGGTCTTAATTTTGCCTTGAACGGTTCCTATCTTGTTTTCTTTAACCACAATAGGATATAAAAATGCCAGAATCAGCCCAAAGACTGCCATTCCACCAAATGCCCAACGCCAGCCAAAATGTTCAGCCATTACACCGCCTAAAGCCATGCCTAAGAATGAGCCAAACACACCACCTGCCATAAAAGCACTTGCTAAAGTTGCACGCATATCACGAGGAAAAACCGATACAACAACAGCAATCCCGACACTGCCATAGGCAGCTTCGCCAACACCCACCATAAATCGGGCAATAAACATATGTTGATAACTTTCAGCAATTGCACAGCCTAAGGTTGCCATACTCCATAACACGGCCATCAAAGTTAAGCTTTTTACTTTGCCAAAACGATCTGCCAAGATCGACAAAGGTAAGGTTAATAAACCCACCATCAAGGCCACAATTCCACTTAATAATCCAAGTTGGCTGTCTGTCAAAGCCCATTCACTTTTGATCAGTGGGAATACTGCATTTAAGACTTGCCGTGACATATAGTCAGAAATCAACAAACCAAATGTCAGTGCAAAAACCAACCATGCATATTTACGTGGAATGCCAACCGAAGTATCTACACCGTCCGCAGGACTTGAATATTGATGCGCATCCATACGTTCTCCTTGTGTTTTTATAATTTCTCATTCATTTTTGATGACTACGCGACTTCACAGTAACGTAATCATCTTTTTCTCACTGTTTGAATCAAAAATCCTTTTGGCTCAAATCATTATTTACGCTGTGGAACACCCTTTTGACCTGCTTTACGATTGGGCGCCATACCATTTTCCAACAAAGTTTCTTCAATCGTGTCGTATTGCACGCCAATACGATAAATTTCACGTGCTTCTTTACCTGATGCAACTTCACGACCTAATTCATGGGCAATACGCACGGTCTGTTGAATCTGCTGTACTGAAGAAAAACGCTGACCTTGATGATCAATAATGGTGTCTTCATTTCCGACGCGTGCATGTAAGCCCATCGCCATTGACATGGTGTTAAACGGCAAAACATTTTTAAGTAAAGACTCTGAAGTTAAAGTACAACCATCAGGTACGCGATGAATAAAGTTAAAGAAGTTAAAAGGATTTGGCCCATCAAATCCACCACCAATTCCAATCCAGGTTAGATTCAACGGACCTTTATACAGCCCTTTACGCACCATACGTTCCAGCGTTTCTAAACCATGCATCCCAGTTAATTGGAAATGCGGTTGAATGCCATTTTCAGTTAAACGCTTTAAATGCTCTGCAACCCAAGCTGGACCTGCGGGTACTGTCATTTCTGCATATGCTGCCTGAATTGCTGGATGTGCCAAAGAAGTGCCTTCTAAATATTCAGGATAGAGCAACTCCATAATATTCATTTGAGTGGTATTGATCGCCACGGTTACTTGGTCTGGTTTTGGCATTAATTCGGCCAACATATGACGCGTATCATCGCTTAACCAAATTGCAGCTTCACCTTCACTTTCTGGGGCAAAAGAAATTGATCCACCCACTTGAATGATCATATCAGGCACCGCTTCACGCACACCTGCAATGAGTTCATTAAACTTAGACAGACGTTTCGAACCTTTCCCATCCAGCTCTCGAACGTGCAAATGGAGGACTGAAGCACCTGCTTCATAGCACTCTACCGCTTTTTGAATTTGTTCTTGCATGGTCACCGGAATATCTTCAGGAAAATCCTCAGGCATCCATTCAGGCCCATAAGGCGCTACCGTAATCACCACTTTGTCCATGTTTTCAGGGTGCAATGAGTCATCAAAGAATTGCATAAACATCTCCATATGTATTTTAAAATTAGGGTTTGGATAAAATCGTTAACTGCTCAGCTTAGTAAGTTGCATCACCAATAATGCCTGCCCGTTCCATTTTTCGATGACATGGTGGATAGTCCATTACGGCATAATGTTGTGTACTGCGGTTGTCCCAAATTGCGATACTATTCGGCTTCCAACTCCAACGAACTTGGTACTCAGGAATATAGGCTTGGGTAATTAAATAACGCAGTAAATCGGTTGCACCAGGGTTGGCATCTTGTCCAAAACGGACGTGTTCTTTGGTATGGTAATTACTAAAATGAGTGGTAAATGCGTTGACATAAAGAATCTTCTCACCCGTTTCAGGATGCGTACGTACCACAGGATGTTCTGCATCGGGGAACTGTTCTTTTAATGCCAAACGCTTTTCAATCGGCATCATTGCGCCAAAACTGGCTTCAATACTGTGATAGGCGCGTAAATTTGCAATTTTTGTTTTGATTTCTATGGGTAAATTTTCATAGGCCATCACCATATTGGTCCACATGGTATCTCCACCCACTGTCGGACATTCAATACAACGTAGTACACAACCCATTGGCGGAACTTTGCGCCAGCTTGCATCGCTATGCCAAGCATTTTCATAACGATCAATTGGACTCTCTGGGCTTTTATAAATTTGTACCAGTCCAGGATGCTCTGGATGACTTCCGACAGCAGGATGACTTTCTAGTTGTCCAAAGCGCTCAGCAAATGCCACATGTTCTGCTCGGCTTAGGTTTTGATCTCTTAAAAATAAAACCCGATGCTTTAATAAATTCTGACGAATTTCAGTAAATAGCCCATCATCGTCAATGGCATCTGCCAGATTGACCCCCAACAATTCTGCACCGATATTGCAACTTAATTGTTCAACTTGCATAAGATATCCCTTCAAATGACAAAAATTGATGATCCTGTGGTTTTACGTGCTTCTAGATCACGGTGAGCTTGAACTGCATCCTTGAGTTCATAGCGTTGATTGATTTCAATTTTGATGCATCCATGTCGGACGTGGTCAAATAGTTCATTGGCAAGTTCTTGTTTTTCTATAGGATCAGCAATGAAATCTGCCAGTGCTGGACGAGTCATATATAGAGAGCCTTTCATTGCCAACAAGACGGGGTTAAATTCTGGAATTGCACCAGAAGCAGTCCCCACACAAACCAATAAACCACGGCGTTTTAATGAATCAAGCGATGCCATAAAAGTATCTTTACCGACACTATCAAAGACCACATTCACACCGACCCCATCGGTTAATTCTCGTACTCGTTCTGCAACATTTTCATAACTATAATTAATGACGTGGTCACAGCCATGTGCACGGGCAATTTGTGCTTTTTCTTCTGAAGAGGTTGTACCAATCACAGTTAAACCGAGTAACTTTGCCCATTGAGAAACAATCAAGCCCACACCACCAGCGGCAGCATGTAATAAAATGGTGTCCCCTTTTTTAAAGTCATAAATACGACGCATTAAATAAGCAGAGGTTAAACCCCGCATGGTCATTGCTGCGGCTGTTTCACAAGAAATTTCTTCAGGTAGTTTGATTAATACATCAGCTGAGATTAAACGTGCAGTGCTATAAGCACCTAACGTATTTAAAAAACCGGTATAAGTGACTCGATCACCCAATTGAATGTGAGCTACACCCTCACCTACGGCTTCGACTACACCAGACGCTTCTACGCCCATCCCGTTTGGCAGTGGAATCTTATATGTGCCGTCACGAAAATAAGTGTCAGCATAATTTAATCCAACTGCCACATGACGCAGACGCACTTGCCCTGCTGCTGGTTCACCAACATCGATGTCTTCATATTGCAGAACATCTGGTGTTCCTGTTTCATAAAACCGTATTGCTTTATTCAATGCCATTTCCCTATCCATGCCGTATTTTTATCAATATTTAAAAATCATGATTAAAACTACAACACAGCAGATGCAGCTCACTTTACATAAGACGACACTGACTTAGCATTTTACGACACGCTTGTGGTTAAAATTGTAAGCTAGTTTAGTAAGGCACTGTTTTGAGTTATTTTAGGGATTTGAATAATTTTTATAGTTTATCTTGAGTGGATTTTTTATCTAAACTTTAATGGTTTTCCTCAGCTACTTTTTTCATAAAATCAGTTAAAGGCATAGGACATCCCCATAGGTAGCCTTGAAATTCAGTACAACCATTTTCTTGAAAGCGATTAAAGTGCTCAATGGTCTCAATCCCCTCTGCTAAAACACGCAGGTTTAAATCAAGGCCAATTTTAACAATCCCATATACCAATTTATTACACCGCTCATCTTCTAAAGCCGCTTGCACAAAACTCTGATCAATTTTGATTTGGCTAATCGGCATTTTCTGCAAATAGCTTAATGATGAATAGCCAGTACCAAAATCATCTAAAGAAAGCTGAATGCCATTTTTATGTAGAAAACCCATTTTTTCTATAACACTTTCAATATTATTTAACGCAACCCTTTCAGTTATTTCTAATATAAGTTGGGATGGAAACACTGCATTTTTCTGCACCATGGAAGTAACGATTTGCTCAAAATTCTCTTGCATGAAATGATCAGCACTTATATTGACTGAAAGTGTAAGATCTTTTGTAGATTCATTTTTACGCCAGTCTTGTAATACTTTACTTGCCTGAATCAGTATCCAATCTCCAATTTTAGGCATTAACTCCAAAGTTTCCGCTACAGGAATAAAATCTTTCGCAGGGATATAGCCAAGTGTCGGGTGACACCAACGTAACAAAATTTCAGCGCCTATAATTTTTTCAGAAGAATTTACTTGAGGTTGATAAAAGAGCTCAAACTGTTGTTTTGAAAGCGCTAAACGTAGATCCTGCACCAACTTGTTTTCAATTTGCAACTCCAATTGCATCACAAAAATTGAGATACAAATCATTAAAGTGGCAACGGATATTGCAATCCAACCACCATAAGCTCGAATGCTTTCAGCTAAAGGTATTGCTCCATCTAAAGTAAACGCACTCCCGCTAAAAAAGATAAAAGCGGCAATGGATAAGATAATTAAAATCAGTTGTAACGCATTGGGATCTCTTCGATAATTCAAATATCCCAATATAGCTCCTGCTGGAAGAAATAAATGCGCAACTCTGGGGTGATCTATTGTAGCCACATCAAATATTAAGCAAAAAACCACAGGAAAAACAAAGAGGACAATTTGTGAAACCAATATGCCCGCTGAAATCCGCTGTATATAAATCAAAAATAAACTGAAGATAGACATTGCTGTAAAAAAAATATCAATACAAACAATGAACCACATCTCAGCAAAGCTAAAATATATTGTCCAAAATAGGCAAAATGCGATACAGATAACAATGTTTGCTTTAGCTGCAATCGTTATTTGTTGGTTTTTTATGGCGTTGAAATGTTTATTTTGGTTTTTTAAATAGGATAAAACGACCATAAATACCCCCATTACAAATATTTATTGATCAAGTATCCGCATTGTTTTATACACAATTTCAGAATCACATCAATAAACACTAAGCTATTAAAAATACTTATAATTTATAAATATCTGACTTGTTAATATGCTTGATTAGCTTTTAAAAAACGAATGTCGTCTTCAATTTAGTCCCTTAAATAATTATCCATCTAGTAATCCATCCATTTATATTTTTTGACATTTATAGCGCAAAAGTTTTCAAAATCAATGTTGCGAATAATATTAAAAATAGTCGTGAAGATAAAAAGTATTTTTTAATGAAATTGTATCAGCTCCTGCCTCCTACTAAACGAGTTGTACTCAACAGACCGTTTTAGTTGAAAATCCATTTCAGATACAAATGAAATATAACATGTTTTTTCACATGATATAGCACCAACAGATGAGTAGATATAGTAAATATCTCCGCAAGCATTGTGTAGTTAAAACACCGCAATACTCATTTTACCCACTCAAATAAACAACCAAATTCACGTGAAAAAACATATTTTCTAAAATATTTCATAAACCCTACAAAACCCAATATAAAAACAATAAAAGTTTTACATCTGAATAATTTTTTGGAAAAGGATCTCACGGCTCGAAAGTAAAACTTACCTATTAAAAAACAAATACATCACCATTCCTTATTGCTCAAGCCATAAGTTATACAGACTTCATCAGCACTTTTTAGCCAAAAACCTAAAAATCAAATTAAAATTAACGTATTAAAATACTTATAATTTAACCAAATTGTTCGAACAAATATTTAAGAATTTCTTTAATATTCAGAAAAATTTATCATTTGTAAAGCTGATATAGAGTTTCTTTCATAATCTGTTGTCATTTGGTCTTTATTAAAGTTTACGGACGCATTCTCATCTAACTTAGGCAAGTTTGTGTACAGCATGAAATAGGCTGTATCCAAATGCATATCAAACTTATAAATTTGCCGAGAATATTTATGCAACAGGAATTGGTTCCCAGAAGAAAGTTTTATACAAATGATTTGCTCTCAGGTTTAGTTGTTTTTTTAGTTGCTCTACCGCTCTGTTTAGGTATAGCCAGTGCCTCAGGTGCACCCTTGATTTCCGGTATTATTGCGGGTGTCATTGGTGGAATCGTTATCGGTTATTTGAGTGGTTCTCATATCAGTGTGTCAGGTCCCGCTGCTGGGCTTACCGCTATTGTTTTAACACAGCTAGATAAGCTTGAAGGCAACTACCAAGCTTTTTTATTTTGTTTAGTTTTAGCCGGCCTCATCCAATTATTTTTCGGGTTATTTCGGTTGGGGACCTATTCAAATTTTATCCCAACCAATGTGATTATGGGGCTTCTTGTTGCCATCGGATTAATCTTGATTATCAATCAACTTCCTCTGCTCTTTGGGATTAAAACCGAAATTCTTCAACAACGTTGGTCCGAAGGGACAGGCCTATTACAGCATCTTGATTATGGTGCGGCAATCATTGGTATCTCAAGTATATTCATTATTTTATTGTGGGATAAAACACCTTTAAAAAAAATGGTTGTACCCTCTGCACTTATTGCGGTCATTTTTGCGGGACTCTTAAACTATTTTTTTATCAGTACCAATTCCAGCCTCGCAGTCGGCACTGAACATCTAGTCAATCTTCCCAATATTTTTTCAGGTGTTGAATCAATTATCAGTTTCCCTGACTTCACTCAATGGAATAATCCTATAATTTATACAGGTGCCATTACGCTGGCGATCGTCGCCTCGCTTGAAACACTATTAAATCTAGAAGCTGCGGACAAAATGGATCCGCAAAAGCGTGCCTCTCCGCCAAACAAAGAGTTGGTGGCTCAAGGTATCGGAAATACCATGTCTGGTTTAATTGGAGGTATGCCGATTACCTCAGTGATTGTCCGAAGTTCAGTCAATGCAGCAAGTGGTGCAAAGACCAAATTCTCTGCAATTTTTCACGGTATTTTATTGATTATTGCGGTTTTATTTCTGACACCATTAATCAATGTTGTTCCATTATCTTCCCTTGCCGCCATTTTAATTTTAACTGGCGTAAAATTAGCCAGCCCTTCACTTTTTAAACGGATCTATGGTCAAGGATGGAAGCAATTTCTACCCTTCATTGTAACGGTTGTTGCAATTATCGCGACGGATCTACTTATCGGTATTTTGTTAGGGCTGTTGATTAGTTTTATCATTGTATTAAAAAATAATTTATTCCGTGGTGTTCGTATCATCCATGAAGCACATTTGCATGGAAATATTACCCGTATTGAACTGGCACCCAATATTAGCTTTTTAAATCGTTCCGCATTAGTTTCTGCCTTAGAGAAAATAGTCAGTGGCGATACTGTAGTGATCGATGCGTCGAATACCTATTATATTGATCCGGATGTATATCAAGTGATTAAAGATTTTAGGGATGAAACAGCTGCAGAAAATGGCATCGATGTAAAACTAATTGGCTTTAAAATACATTATCCTGAAATTAAAGAAGAAGAACTGGATATTGATGTCAGTACTCAGGAAATTCAACGACAACTTACGCCTGCACAAGTGTTTCAGCTACTCAAAGAAGGCAATCAGCGGTTCGTTAACCATGAACGGATTTATCATAATATTGCTCGTCAAATTCAAGTCACTGCACAATCTGGACAGCATCCATTTGCCGCCGTTCTAGGCTGTATGGATTCACGTGCACCAACAGAACGGATTTTTGATGTCGGTATTGGTGACTTATTTAGTTTACGGATCGCTGGAAATATAGCGGGCGAAAAAGTATTAGGCTCTCTAGAATTCGCCTGTAAGAGTAAGGGTTCCAAATTAATTTTAGTATTGGGTCATACAGATTGTGGTGCAGTGACAGCAGCTTGTCAGATGTATGAACAAAAAAAGGATATTACTCAACTCAGCGAAACCCCACATGTACAATATTTTCTTAAACCGATTATGCAGGCGGCAGAAAATGTGCATAAAGAAATGACCGATTACCAACTCACCAGTAATTTCATTCAGGCGGTGACCATCGCAAATGTACAAAATAATATTGCCTATATCTTAAGAAATAGCCCAGTACTGAAAAAGATGGTCGAAGAAGGTGAAATTGGCATTGCAGGTGGTATTTATGATGTAAAAACAGGAAAGGTGGATTTTCTATAAATCGATACCAGTATGATCTCGTTATGATCTGTATAAGGATATCAGAATAAAGCTGGTCTTAAAGACAAGTGTAGTGATCGACATGGATATCATCTTCCCCGCTAGTAAGGATCTGTTATGGATCTCTATCAGCTTTCTATTCATAGATGAAAGAATCTAAATTTTTAGTAAAGATTAAACCTAAAGCCAATCATTGTGTTCTAAACAAAACAAAAGAAGCCTGAATATTCAGACTCCCTTATGATGCGCTTAGAGTCTATTTCTTATAATATACCCTTATAAGCCTTCAAGTTTTAGCCGATTAACCTGTTGACGATAAAGTGACACAGGATCAGGTCCAAACCATGCTTTCAAGCCCAAAATCTGATTAATTTCATCTAGGTGAGTTTGATTATAGTCGTCTCGAATCACCTGTCCGAAATGTGCATTGCAACGGTTAACTAAACCATCATTGTCATTATTTTTATAAGATCTTGGTGCCATGGTGGAAATGGCAACGTCAATGACATCAAGTAGATTGGTTGCTTGAGCTTTACCTGTCCACGAGTAATGATAAACCCCATTACTGGTAATCTTCTGACCATTCCCACAATCAGATGGGATTGCTGCAGTTGGGAACCTTGCATTGAATTCTGCAGAACCCTTTTCACTTAATGATTTCAATGAGCGATCCAGACTAATCGGCAAATCAGGATTACCTTGTAGAAGTAACTCCACTGGAGCAACGATATATTGTCCTAAGACGGTAAATAAAAATTTCTCAGCAGGATTATCCAACATATCATCTCCCACTTTGGACCCTTTAAACGTTCCAGCAACAGCAGTGAGTGAAGCGACTTTCTCAGGTGCAATTGCTTCAATATAACGAATGGTCGGTCCACCATGACTATGACCAATTAGATTAACTTTTGACTTTCCTGAGAGTGCCAAAACTTCATCTACTTGTTGTAGCAACTGCTCGCCACGAACTTCGGTGGATTCTAGTGGAGAAACCTGTGTCGCATAAACCGTCGCACCATTCCGTGCCAAATCAGGAAGAACCTGATAAAAATAGTCCATCCCAAAAGCTGTCGGACCGAGTCGAGTAAAACCAAACATCCCATGGTTAAATACAACTGGATATTTGGTTTTTACATAATCAGAAGCCACATAGTTGCTGCTAACGCTCTGTAAACCAGAAGCAAAAACTGGCATAGCCAATGTGGCCAAAGCCACAATACTAGCGGTGAGTAAAGTCTGTTTCATATATTTCCCTGCTATGTTGATTTCTTTTCTTTAGAAATCAGCATCATTCACGTTATAAATCCTCTATAACCATGCATTTTTTGTTTTTTTGCATAGTACTCCTCATAAATAAAGCTGTCATCTAAAAGCCTTATTTACTCAATCCTATTTATCCTCCTTAGTCATAGACATATACAAAGTTCTACAGGCATATTTATTCTGGTTGATTGCATAAATGAAGTGACTGCATTTGTTTGACTAAATCACGCAGTGTCCTCATATCTTTTAGTTTTGACTGTTGCTGAATTTCTTCTTTTCGGTCTTTCTAAAAGTGTATTGAATTATTTTTCCAGTTTTGAGCTTGCTCAGTAGCTGAAAGATTTTCATGATCTATCACGTTTATTCGCTTGACTGTGTAAGTATTGTAAGTCGCTTACTTGTCTAATTAGATCGCTAGCCTCTTCACCCAAAAGAAAGAGGTTTTGTAGTTGTTTTAAATTTAAAGAAGCCCATTGATAATATTTAAAATATTTCTGAATTTTATTAAGCAGCTGTTGGCGGCTTTGTTGTTTAGGATATGAGCCGAACAAAAAGTAACTGATCAGTTCATTTTGCTGAAAAAGCTGAGATACGACTTTAGAGATGCTGTGTGAAGCCAAGAAAATCGTACCGCTGGCTAAATACCACCTAAAGAGATACATGCGAATAGTCATTATTATTTATTGGTGGGGCTGAGGAAGGTGTGAAAGTCATTGAAAATGTAGACGGTTTAAGCTTTGACGAATTGCAGTCAATCACTGGGTGCGAAGTTGATTGATGTAACTGTATAAAACCTCCCTTCGTCCCTCATGAAAGGGGGGTAACTTAAATTGCAAAACATTGAATGGAAGCTATTAGGCAACATAAGTTTTATAAGAATAATTTTGGAAAACCGTACTCGCTTCCTTATAAAATCGATTTAACTCATAGCTTGGTCTACCACAAACAACCAAGCAAACACTCAAGTTAATTAAACAATTTCTCATGGATTCATCATTTTCATGCAGCATGAGGAAATTAACAAAAAAAATTATATTTCTGCTCTAAAAGATACCAGTCATAAAGACTGGTATTCATCATCTGTTAAGGCTTTTCACCATTTGCTAAACGCTGTTCAATCGCATCCAATACTGCAGGTAAATCAGCAATACTATCAATTACATAATGTGCTCCTGAAGCATTCATTTTTGCGTATGCTTTTTCTTTTAAACCTAGTTGTTCAGACGCTGAAAGTGCAGACCACTCTTCGATGCTTAGCCCCACTTCATTCCCACTGACGGCCAAGCCCACAGTCCAACAACCAGCGTTTAAACCTTCTTCGATGCCGACCACTGTGTCATCCACTTTCACCACAGTTTTAATATCTAACACATCAAGTTCAATTAGGTTTTTCCACAACATTTCAGGATAAGGACGGCCATGTTTCACATCACTGGCTGTAATAGTACAGTCAGGCACATAACCTTGATCAGCTGCATCTTGCACCAATTGACCAATCATCATCGAAGCATAACCAGTATTACTGCCAATTTTTGCACCGCGGGCACGAATATCAGCAAAAGCCTCTAATGCCCCCGGAATCAATTTTGAGCAGCTTGGGATACTTTTCAATTGGTATGGAATAAAGTCCTGATATAAACGGTCAATATCCACCACAGTCACTTCAGCACCATGTGCCTGCTTCCACGCAGCTGCAACACGTGGCATTTTCAAAACTGCCGCAATGTGATCGCGTTTTTCCAAACCCATTGGCGCACGTGCTTCTTCAATTGAAATTTCAACTTTATTATCTGCAAATAAAGCCATAAATGCCAAAATTGGTGCGCGTGAACCAAAATCTACTGTTGTACCAGCCCAGTCAAAAACCACGGCTTGTAATGCTGAAGTTGAAGTGTTCATAAGTTTGTCCTATTCATTTCTCAAAGTTAAAAATAGCTATCTTGCGTAAGTTGAGTTTTGCTTAATATTTAATTTCTAATGGCAGCGCCCGCTCCTTTCAAAGGAGAGAGCTAGGGAGAGGATTTATAATCTCCCCATCCTAACCTCCGCCCTGAGCCATAAATGGCGCAAGAAAAGGAGCTGTGAATTCCAATCAAATTCGATAGTGCTCAATCGCTGTTAAAAGTCGTTCAATATCATCCAAATAAATCTCTCCAATATTGCCGATACGGAAGCAATTTAAGTCGGTGACTTTGCCGGGATAGATCACAAACCCTGCTTGTTTCAGATTTTCATACAAGGCTTGAAAGCTAAAATCGACTTCATTTGGATATAAAAATGTAGTGATAATTGGAGATTGTGGTGCGTCTTGATCTAAGACCATTTCAAAACCAAGCGCTTGCATACCTGCGGCTAAACGTTGTTGATTATTGAAATAACGCTGATAACGAGCGGTTACTCCACCTTCTTGTTCTAATTCTAAAAGTGCTTGATAAAAAGCACGCACCACATGAGTGGGTGAAGTAAAACGCCATTTACCATTATGCTGTTCCATGGTGTTCCATTGGTCATATAGGTCTAAACTGACTGAACAAGCCAAACCTTTGCATGCTTGTAATTGCTCACGTTTTGCCAAAATAAAACCAAAGCCAGGTACGCCTTGGATGCATTTATTGGCACTTGAAATCAAGAAATCAATTTCGAGCTCTGCAATGTCCATTGGCACACCACCAAAAGAACTCATCGCATCGACAATCCACACTTTGTTTTTGGCTTTGACAATGCGTCCAATCGCTTGAATTGGATTTAATAAACCTGTGGTGGTTTCGCAATACACACATGACACATGAGTGATGCTGTCATCTTCAAGTGCTTTTTCGATATGAGCCAGTTGAGGGATTTGCATTTCAGGGTAGCGTAATTCCACCACGTCAATTTTTAAACATCGAGCCATTTGCACCATGCGTGCACCATATGCCCCGTTATTGATAATTAAAATTTTACCATCCTTTGGAATCGCTGAACCTAACACTGCTTCTACAGAGAAACTCCCACTGCCTTGCATCAACACAGCACTATATTGTTCAGGTTTTGCAGTTGCCAACGCCACCAAACGACTGCGGATCTCCTGAACCAATGCGTTATATTCTTTGTCCCAAGTACACCAATCACGTTGCATCACACGACGCACACTTTTCGAGGTAGACAATGGTCCCGGTGTCAACAATAAGTATTTATTTTCAACATCGTTTTCAATTGTGTTTGCAAGTTCAATTTGTGCGTTCATTTCGCCTAACCTTTGTTCAATTTCATACAGTATAAACAAATCTGGTTTAAACCAGATTACAAAATATAATTTTCTAAAATTTCTTTCATAAATCCTGCGCCTGTGGTCATGCCTTTGCCTGCAATCGCACTGACAAGGAAAATATTGGTTTCAGCTTCCATCACACATGCCAATTCCGTAGGATGAGTCAGATAGTAACCATTCCAACGAGATTCAATTTCAGGTAGTTCTAAGCCAATATTTTCTTTGCAATATTGCAAAATGAATTGGTTAATTTCTTCACGTTGATTAAATTGTGGTATGTCTTCAATCGGATAATATTCATGGCTATCGCCCAAAATAATTTGTCCGAATTCATTTTGTTTAATCAGGATATGAATACCGTATTTTTCAACTAAACCGATTTGTGATTCATTGCGTAAATCTTGATGACTTGGGCAAATCTCAAAAGCGGGATAACGAGAGATCGACAATCCTGAATAAATCGAAGCTTTGAGATTGACTTTTAGCGGTTTGGTTAATGCCATTTGTAAAGTACAACGCAATAAACCTTTTTGTTGTAAGAGCTCGGGATACAACAATTGTGTCTCTTCACCATGACAAATCATGACTTTATTTGCGGTAAATGTTTGACCTGATGCCAAGCGAATATGCGCCATACCTTGGTTAAATTGCGTCAGTACCACAGAGGCATTGCAATGAATGTGTACACCAAGTTTTTCGGCATATTGCAACAAACGCAGTCCCACCAAATGTGGCTCAACTGAATAATCTTCATGAAATACCATACCGCCACGTAGCGCAGTTTCTGGGTTTAAATAAGCATATTGATCAAACAGTTGCTGCTTAGACAATAGACTTACAGGAATCTGATAATCAGCTGCGGCTTGAGCAAACTCGTTTAATACTTGCCATTCAAGTTCAGTATTCGCAAGATACAAGCCATTTCGCTGTTGAAATGAAATATCGGTTTGTGCCTGAATCCGTTGATAAAATTCACGGGTTGCCAAAGCATATTCACGCCATTTCGCATCAGGACGGCTTAGCGTCGAAGTCCCAACCATGCCAAAGTTACGGCGAGTCGCGCCTATAGGTTGTACATATTTTTCAAAAACTTGTACCTTTAAACCTTGCTCTGCCGCTTGGATCGCAGCCGATAATCCTAAAATGCCTGCACCGACAATAATTAAGTCGAATTGTGCTGTATTCATTGTCTTTTCCACCTTATCTACTTTTTTTAGCACGCGAAATCCCAAGCGCCAAAAAGAAAGCGTTCAATTCAAATGGTTTAGTTAATTAAAAAAATTGACTGAAAGATCAATTTGTTATGAATGTGTTTGCTCACGCCAACGTTGTGTTGACACCATCATTTTCCGAGTGAATAACCAATGCAGCAACTTGACTGCACATGAGGTGAGTAAAATCAAAATACTCATCGCCACAGCTGCCACGGTATCACCTGCATCATCCATATTCAGCACCGCCACCGATGCCAAATTGGTATCAGGTGAATAAAGGAAAATCGCAGCTGAAACAGTAGTCATGGCATTGACAAATAAATACACCAACACATCACACAGCGCAGGAAAGGTTAAAGGCAAATATACTTTGCGGAACATTGTCCAATGTGAAGATCCTAAACTTTGTGCAGTATGATCAAGTTGATTCGGGATCTGTTGAATCGCATGCGTTAAGGTCAAATGTGGCACAGTGTAATAATGAATAATGGTTGAAATCACCAACAGCGTCATCGTACCGTAAACGAAAGATACAGGATTTTGCGGTGCATTAAAGAACAAGATATAAGCAATACCCAACACCAAGCCAGGCACAGCCAAAGGTAATAAAACCAAGACTTTTACATAGTTTTTTAGCAAAGGATGTGCTTTAAAACGGGTACTAAATAAGGCAATGATGAAAATTATCATCGTACCGAAAACTGTACTAAACAATGCCAATTTGATTGAGTTAAAATAACTTGCCCAACCACCACCATCAACATAGTCAAAACGATAATGATTTAAGGTCATAGACAAATCATAGGGCCAATAGCGAATGAATGATGCGAGAATCGCAGTCACAATAATCAGTAAAATACCGCCTGAAATCACCCCACAAAATACAGTTAATGCTTTTTCAATTCGAGGATTGGCACGCAAACGATAAGGCTGAATTTGGAAATTTTGATAGCGTTCCTGATGGCGACTTTGGTATCGATCGAAAATGAATGCCAACACCGCAGGACAGAGCAACAAAATCGAAATGACGGCACCCATGTTCATATTTTGTTGACCAATGATCTGCTTATACACATCCAACGCCATCATATTGAATGAGCCGCCAATCACTTTAGGAATCCCGAAATCGGTAATGACATAAGTAAATGCCACCAGACAGGCACTGACTAAACCATAACGAATCGCAGGAAAAGTCACAGCCCAATGGGTTTGTAGTGTATTTTTTCCTAAAGCATGAGAAGCCTCAATCAAATGTTGATCAATATGGCGAAATGCACCCATCATCAACATGACCATGGCAGGAAATAGCCAAAAGCAATAACTGATCAAAATGCCTAGTGGACCATAAATTTCCACCTCTCCCATCATGCCCTTAAAAACACCTTGCTGACCAAACAAATACACCAAAGCCAATGAAGGTAAAAGTGAAGGTGCAAGAATCGGTAAAAATGCCACGGTTTTAAAGAAAGCTTTGCCTCGAATATTGCAGTTGATCAATGCAAAAGCATAAACACTTGCCAAACTCACCGTAATCAACATGGCTGTAATGGCGATCCACATCGAATTAAAAATCGATGAGATTAAGGCCGGATTGGAAAAATAAGCAGTAAAGTTATCCAACCCGACAAATTGATGCTGTTCATTTAAAAATGCGCTTTGCATCAATACGATTAAGGGTGCAATCAAACTCATGGTGAATAGAATTGCTGCGACAAACAACACCGCACTTGAACGCAATGAATAACGAAAACGATGTGCTGTTTGACTACTTAATAAAGCATTTGCAGCAGACTGATTTAACATCTCGCATGCCCTCGTGAATCAAACACATGTAAGTCACGAATCGGCACTTGCAGATACATTCCATCTTGCACCACCGCCATATGTTGATGATCCACATCAACTTGCAACATATTGTCATCTGCCTGATCTTGGTTTTGCACCACGCAGAATAAACGACGTTTTGCGCCTAAAAACTCAGTATTGACAATATGTACAGCTAAATTTAAATATTCAGTAGAGAGTTCATTTTCAGCAACTAATTTGATATTTTCAGGTCGAAAAGCGATTTCATAATGTTCATCTTGGGTAAAGCTTAAGTGTGGAAATTCAATAAAAGATTGCTCATTCATTTTTAAACGATGCGTATCGACCGCTACTGTCTGTATAAAATTCATCGAACCAATAAACTGTGCTACAAAACGAGTTTGCGGTTTGTAATAAATATTATGTGGCGTATCGAGTTGTTCAATCACACCTTTATTCATCACTGCCACACGGTCAGAAATACTTAACGCCTCTTCCTGATCATGCGTAACCATGATCGCAGGCAAATTTAATTGGCATTGAATGGTACGAATTTTTTGGCGGAGGTTTAAACGTACCAACGCATCCAAAGCTGACAACGGTTCATCCAACAACAAAACATCAGGATTGGGCGCAATCGCACGGGCTAAAGCCACACGCTGTTGCTGACCGCCTGACAATTGATTGGGATATTTTTCTGAGATATTGGGCAATTCAATTAAGTTTAATAATTCATTGATACGAAATTGAATCTCTTGCGCTGACCAGTGTTTTTTATGCAAACCAAATGCAATATTTTCCGCCACAGTTAAGTTTGGAAAGAGTGCATAGTTTTGGAAAACAATGCCACATTTACGTTTTGCAGTATTAAAATGGGTAATATCAATTTGTTGTTTAATCACTTTGCCATAATCAGGCTGTTCAAGCCCAGCAATGATGCGTAGCAATGTTGTTTTACCACAACCTGATGGACCTAAAAAGCTAACAAATTCACCTGCTTTCAGGTCAAGGTTAATGTGTTCCAAGACACGGCTTGAACCAAAAGATTTTTGAATATCCATCACTTCAAGCACTGTTTTTGATTCTGCCATTTTAAACGTTCTTAAAGTTGAGAGCAGATGCCCTGCCGAATTTGGCATGGCTTGCCCTGTCCTACTTTTTTGTAAATGCGATGGAATTTGCATACTGCACCTAGTTTTTTATCGTTAATTTTGAATAACTGATTCTGAATAGCTTGTTGTGTACATGATTCAATTACTTTTCAAATTTTGCTGACCATTGTTTTAGAATTGATTCACGCTGTTCAGCTGCCCAATAAAAATCATTCTTCACCAATTGCTGCGCAAGATTTTTTGGGAAGTCTTGATTTTTGCTGTGAACATTTTGATGTGCCACCATTGAAAAGTTTTGTGCATAAGCTTCATTGGCAGCTTGGCTAACACTCCAATCAATAAACTTCTCTGCACTGCTGAGTTTTTTCGTACCTTTGACAATGGCTGAGGCTTCCATTTCCCAACCTAGCCCCTCTTTCGGATAGACAATTTCTAAAGGTGCACCACGTGATTTCAGCTTAAAGCCCGGATAACCAAACGAAATTCCGATGACCGTTTCACCTTGAGCCGCCATCTTGCAAGGCTTCGAGCCTGAATGCACATATTGAGAAATGTTTTTATCGAGTGCCTGCATATATTGCCAAGCTTGCTTTTCACCAAAAATTTGCATCCATGCAGTCACATCCAAATAGCCTGTGCCACTCGATGCCGGATTTGGCATCACGATTAACCCTTTATAAATTGGTTTAGTCAGGTCTTGCCATGTTTGCGGAATCGGTAGTTTTTTCTTTTCCAATTCAACAGTATTGACACAAACAGCTGACTCCCAAGCAGTCATGCCTGTCCATGTTGGAATGTCGTTTTGGCTATAAAAATCAGTTTTAAGTTGTTCGATATGCTTCGGACGATACGGTTGCAATAAGTCTTTTTTTTCCATGACCAATAAACTGGTCAAAGCAAGTCCCATCACCACATCTGCTTGTGGATTCTTTTGTTCTGCTAATAATTTTGCGGTGATCACACCTGTCGAATCACGCACCCATTTTACTTTTAATTCAGGATGTGCTTTGCGTAATTCCCATTGATAACGCTTTAATTGATCCGCTTCAACCGCGGTATAGACTGTGATTTGCTCAACATCATTCGAGGTTGAAGACGTGGTGCATGCTGTGCTGACACAAGCAAAGAGAATACTTGTGCCCATGGCGAGGAGCTTTTTTTGCTGCTGTTTCAGATACGGGCTCATTATGACATTCCTAACGAATGCTGCTTCTTGATAGCCTGTATTTCAACAAAAGTTTATGACAATTTAATTAATCTGGTTTAAACCAGATTAATTATTTTAATTCTTTATCATGACGCTTCAAAATGTAAATCGAGTACATCATGTAACCAATATTCTTGGTCAACATCGGTAATCACTCCATTTTGATCGCAGTTGGTACGGCAAATATATAACCCCATACTACCAACATTGACATGCAAAGCTTTGGCTTGTTGTTCTGACAATACCGTTGGATAAAGATTAATATGCGCTCGGGTCAATTGCCGTTGATAATGCTCTGCCATCAGAGTCGTAATAGAACCTTCTAATTGTTGTTCTAAGAATTGAGGAAATAAACTTGCATTGATACGTAAATGTTCAACTACCGCAGGACGACCATTGATACTACGACGTCGCCACATCGAATAAATATCATCACCCACCGAAATTTTTAAATGTGCTGCATCCCAAGAGGTCGCTTGCACCAATTCCGCAGAAATCAATTCCGTACTTGGTACACCCCCTTGCTCAGTCACATATTGGTTAAAACTTTTGGTCGATTGCGGACGGTAAATAATTCGTGGTGCACGAACAAACCAACCACGGCGATCTAAACGATAAATAAGACCGTCCATTTCCAAAGCCAATAATGCTTCTCGAACTGCGACACGTGTGGTAGCAAATTGTTCCATCAACACACGCTCTGAAGCCAGTTTGGTATTGGCACTCCATTGCCCAGACTCAATCTCATGGGCAATAGCATCTCGAATGGCAATATATTTGGGAATACGTGGAGAAGTCGTTTCTTGAACAGGCATACACATTTATTTTGTGAAAATTTCTTCTAATATACTCAAATATCATGTCTAAGCGATGACATTTTTAAAATAAGCATAGTTCATACGCAAATTTTAAGTTTTAAAAAGCTCATCTTTTGATGAGCTTTTGGAGATCACAATGAAATGTGTTGAGTCTAAAAGACTCATGATTTTTCTCAAAGAATTACTTATTTGTTTTGTTTGGCATCTCCATATTTGAATGATCCATATCCTTCATCGAAGAAGGCATATTGGTCATTTTTGAATGATCCATTTGTGACATTTCTGAAGCGTTTCCATGCTGATGTTGCGTTGAGTTATTTGTTTGAGTTTTAGGATCATTGTTTGGTTTACAATTTTTTTCACATTTCTTTTGTTTTTTGTCTTTTGGCTGTTCATCGACTGTTCTAGTCAATACTTTATCTTCATCCTCATGTGCCCATGTTTGAACTGTGGTCATTAAAGCACCCATACAGATTAAAGCTGTTACACTTCGACTAAGTACATTTTTCATGAGTTTCTCTCAGATTAAGTTTGTTGACTTTTACAATAAAATAATTTGCCAAACTTTAAAGTGACATGAAAATGATATTTTAGTCAGCCAGAATTATATTGGGTGGTATATCTATCAACATAACTGTAAAGGATTCATGGGTATCATCAGAAAAAGTAGGTAACTCTTTTATAAGCATGTTTGCAATAACCTCATTCATTACCTGCAAAATAGCTAAAAATAGCTTTTGTGAAGATGCTTATCCAACATACGATATGACAGGTAAATCTATAGTGGTCAACATACTATGACCTTTATAACATTGCTAAACTTTACCTCCAATTACAGCTTCTTTTCCATTCAGTTCAGTTTTTTTGGCATCAGCTGTACTAGCTACTTGTCGATAGAATTGAATAATAAAATGTTCATCTTGTTCTTTAATACAGAAACTGCTGTTATTAAGCATTGCATCGAAATAAGTAGCGGCTTCTTGTTGAGACACTTTACGTTGACCGAGCTGTTTTATTTGATACATGTTTCATCACATACCCGTACAGAAATACCCAACTGATGTTTGATTCCCTCCACATCATATAAAAGTGCAAACTGTGCAGATCTGGTAAGCTCTTTAATCCGTCCTGCTCTACGTTAACCACAAGGATATATCTCAAAGATTCGAACGTAAAATTTCATTAATGATTATGATCACCAAGTATTTTTTCCTTGCTATTTATTGTATACATTTCATCAACTTGATCTTTTCTAAACACAAGTTGTCTTTTATTAAATTTTGAAGTTTCACCATCATCAGTATAGCTGTAGTCCATAATATTATCTGTATAGCCTTGCTGGTATCTGAATTTGTTCCCATGAACATTAAATGTATGTAACAAGCCAAATGTATGGCAAAGTTCATGAGAAAATGTTTTTAGGAATCCTTCTTTGGTCGCCATTGCATCCTTAAATACAGCAACTGTATTCGCCCATTTAAGCTCATTAAATGCTTCTTTAGAGTTCATATCTATCTTTTTAACTCTCGGAGTCAAAAATTTTGATTTAGGTTTATAACTAGCACTACCTAAAACATTCATCCACACTGGTTGGCTAATTTCTTTCTTTGAAATTGGATCATATACATTTTCAGTTTTTGGAGTTTCACTTACACAAATCGGTGCAAAGAAAATATAATTCTTTTGCTCAACTTCTGAATATATTGATAGTAACTTGTCTTCTACTTTTCTCTTCCTATCATATAGATCAATTAACTCGCGTTGAAATTCTTGAGACAAATCTTCTTCCACGTTAATCGTTTTATTTCTTATGCTATTTTGACTTTCTTGCTCTAGAGTATTTGAACAAACCTCAAGAAATTTTTTACCATAGGCTTCTGATATTTCTTTGGTCCACCATTTTTTTACAAAAGCACCTACCTCAGCATCTGTTTTCGACAATCTATCTAGATCAAAAATATCAGTCTTAAGGACTTGAACAACCATAAGGCACTGATTAAAAATATTATACTTTAAAGCTTTTTCGTAATTTTCAGGTCTTTTAAGTATTTCCCCATTTACTTTTACATCAACAATCACTAATCCTTTTGTGATTACTTGATCATTTCTGGAAAGATAAATTATGCCAACTTCCTTTTTGTTTTCGCCACATTTTGCTATAACAGTAATACTTTCATTTTGCTTTAAAACATCTCCTAAACAATGAACTGTTATTGCCTTTTTCTTTTTATAAGCATATCTAGTTTTGGTACCTAAATTCACCTTAACACGCTCTGAGTCAATAAATCGACTTAAAGGTTCTTCAATATAATCTGTCTGTTGATTATTATTAAATGTTGAAATTTTTATTGAGGTATTAGATGCTTCAAAGATCAGAACTGTACCATTGACTGTAAGTTTATCTTGGTAATATGCATCAATTACATCTTGATGTATTTCTAAATCAAGAACTGCACCTTGAGCATTTATTTCTTCACTACCCAAAACACCTTTACAACCAGAAGCAAAAATTGATAACCAAGAGGGAAAATAGTTAGGATAACTAATTTCTTTATTTACACTTCGAACATAGTTATCTTTCAATAATGAAAATGTAAAATCATGACTATATGCATAAATAACAGGGTCTTTTATTTCTTTTATTGTCAAAATAGGGTATATATATTCATCTCGAACCCAATCAAAACCAAATTCACCATTATATTCATCTACTGGTCTTCCAATTTCATAAGGCCGTCTAAAATGTACTGAAAAATCTCTTAAACAACTTTTAGACAATGCATCTTTCTTAGGGCTAGACATTATTTTATTCACAAGATTAGACCTCACACCTTTTATATCTGGCTAAAATAATTATTCTCGTAATTAAACTCAATATAAACTCCTAAGTAGTCTTCATAGAAAGCTTTAGAGTCTTAGTCATTTTAATTACATCCTTAGCAATTAAAAAATCATACTTTTTGGATAAATACGTTTTAAGTTTCTCATTTCTAAATCTTATACTTTCTAAAAGCTAAATTTTCTTTTAAAAAATTTCAGTATACATCAGATTAAATTCAATACAGTTTAGCTAAGTATATTTTTTCTCTTAGATTTATATAAAAGTAAACGAACACCAGCAGATATATCAAAAAACAGCATAAACTTTGCTTCTTTAGTTAAATTCTCTCGCTCAATAATTAACAATAAAAACATTATAAATAATATCCATACAACAAACACCAAATTATTATTAAAAAACAAATTATTAAAGCAATAAATTTATTTATTTTTAGATCTAATTTTGGTGCTTCCATCAAACAACTAAGAGTAGGTCCAGCTAGTGTTTTTCTTTAGTTCATTTTCTCTAAATGTACTATTATTATACATTTTAATCAAAACATTAATTACTAGTTAGATGAAAATTAAATACAATAAATCAACAAAAAAATAGCATTTAAGAGCTAAATACTATTTCCTTTATGAACAAGTCACGCTTTTTAAAAAAGCATATATTGATTCAAAAATTACTCCAGAATAGGCTGACAAATCGGCTTAATCTTCTGATCTGCTAAAACTTTTTTTGCAAAAGGAACAGCATCTTTCATGGAGATAGGCACAGCATCACTATGCCCATAGCCTGCATAAATATGCCCTTCAATAATTGTACCAGCCTGACAACTGTCTTTCATTAATTTAAGCTGCCCCCTCACATCGGGTGTTTTGTCATTTGCACCTGTTGCAATAAATACAGGATGGTTAATTTTTAATGTTGGAAAATAGCCAAATTTTTCCTGCATTTCTTCAATAGTTTTAGTATAAGTCTCGTTTGGTTTTTCCTTTAATACATTGGCAAAAGTCAGACCTGCACTCGTCACATCACGTTGTAAAGTGATAATACATGTATTTCTTGCTCGCTCCACGAAAGGCAACGCTTTTTCAGTAAAGACATCCTCTGTTTTCAACTTTGGATTATAACTTTGTGCTGCGATGAAGCTATACATCGGTAAAGCAATTGCTGTAACAACTTCATGTGGATTAGAACGAATGATCTCTTGTTTATTTGCATTTCGATCTCGATAAATAACCCCCGTTGCAACCGTACCTTTAATATTGAGCTTTGGCGCATATTGTGGTGCATATGCAGCTGCAGCAAATGCACCTGCCCCACCTTGTGATTCTCCTGACAAAATCACTTTATTCGCAATTTTTAAGTTTGCTTGAATTACTGCCGTAGCACTATCGAGCATGTTATAGGCTAACATTGGATTGTTAATTAGCCAATGTGCGCCTTGCGTTCCTAAGCCTTCATAATCTGTTGCAACCACTGCAAACCCTTCGTCAAGCCATTTGTCTAAATGTTCAACACCGATATATAAACGACCTGCCCAAGAAGGTGCACATGTATCAGCTAAACCAACAGTTCCATGGCCCCAAACTAAAAGTGGCCATCCACCTTTGGGTGGCGTCCCTTGAGGAATGAATAATGCCCCCGAAACAATAGATGCTTTACTCGAATCTATACCACTAGTCGATGAATATAAAATTCGATATTGAGCTGATGCTTTTGATTGACCAATATAAGAGGGGGTTAAATCCTCTATTTTAAGTAAAGTACCTGATACTTTAGGAATTTCTTGATCCCACTCATAAAAATCGGATAAATAACTATCCCCAACCAAGTTCTCTGGGTACGTTTTTGCCTGTGTTAAAGGTGAAACAAGTAAACTCAATGCTAAAACAGCATTTAAAATACGCATTTTCATTGAACATCTCCTTAGAAATCATAGGTTAATTTGCTATACAAGAATGTTCCATTTCCCCCTTCAGGTGCATTAAAACTATATTTCACTACCCCACCAACACTGGTATTTTTTGCATGATCTGGAAATGAGTTGAATAAGTTATAAGCACCAATATCTAAACGTAAACCTTTTAAAATATCTGGTTTAAAACCAATATTTAAATCTGCAACCCATTGCTCTGAGAAATTTTGGTCAAATGCTGGACGTGTGCTATCAACTGTGCTCCATTCGCCATAACGACGAAGTTGTGCTGTCACATCCCAATTGTGAATACGCCAATCTGCGCCTAAAGTGAGCTTATTTTTAGGTGATGCTGATTCAATAATTCCTTGCGTACTACGCCCCGCAATTGATTCAAATGGAATTATTTCACCTTTGGCTGTAATTGCATTACGTGTCTTGGTAATTTTGTTTTGATTTGTACTAAAGCCTAAATTCAGCTTTAACTTGCCATATTTCTCCAAATCCATCAGATAATTTGAAGTAATTTCTAAACCACGAGTTCGGGTATCCAATAAGTTATTAAAAAATGCGACATTATTAATCTCGACATAAGGGGTACCTGCAAAGGCATTTTTAATTACATTTCCAGTAATATTATCTGATAATAAAATCCTGTCTTTTATATCAATTTGATATAGATCTAAAGTCGCAGATAAATTTTGTGTGGGTTTAAACACAAATCCAATAGACGCATTTTTTGACTTTTCTGGGTCTAAAGCCTTACCACCTAAAAGTAAAGCGGCTTCACTTCCAGGCAATAATGTTCGTTGTGAAACGTCTTGATATTCACCATTTGCTTGTAAAACAGTTTGACGACTATACGCAGAAAAACCCAACTGAGTAATTGAGGGTGCACGATAACCTGTACTATAAGTACTACGCACAGCAATTTTAGGGTCAATATCATATTTTAAAGACAACTTCCCATTGGCAGTACTACCAAAATCTGAATAATTTTCAGCTCTAAAAGCTGCCCCAGCAACTAATTTAGGAAGGATTTTTGCTTCTACATCAACATATCCACCAAATACATTTCTTGATATCTTACGTTCATCTTGGTCAGTAATACCTGAATAAATCTCTGGTACACCCACGCCAATGACTGGACTAGGATTAAAGTATGGACCACGTGTATAGGAAATTCGGTCACCTGCAATTTGTTGGTATTGTTCTTTACGGTAGGCTATACCTGTTGCAAAAGTGATTGGCTCATTTAAAAATGCTAAAGCAATTTGTTTTTGATAATCCAAGTTCACATTACTTTGTTCATTAATATTTTCGCCAACTTTATACTCAGATGGAGAGTCATAACCGTAACTTGGATTTATCCCATTAGTGTAAAGTTGAGCTGCTTTATTACGACCATAATTCACTGAGAAATCTAATTTTCCATCCAGAAAATCATTGTCTTTCAACCCTGCTGTAATTGCATGGTCATACAATGAATATACTGATGTCGTGATTCTTCCATGTGGATAACGTGCTAAATAATATGGGTTTTGATTTAAAGTTGTATTGGTTGAAGGTGGCTGATAAAAGTTTTGCCCAACGCTTTCTTTATAACCATAAGTTGCAAAACCATACAATTTAATCGTATCGGTAAGTGGTAATTCGCCATTTAACACTGAATTGACTTGGTCATTTACCTTTGGTGAACCAAAACGCCAATTACGATATGGTGAGTTTGCTTCTAAATATTCCGCATTAGGATAACTTTGTGGATAGAATCTACGGTTATCTGGGTTGGTATTATTCGCATAATCTTGACTGCCATATTCAATGGCGAAGGTTAAGCTTCCATCATTCGGCAAAGAAAATCCTTTCCATAATGATAACTTATGTTGTTCGCCTTCACCTGATGAAAACTGCCCAAAACGATAAGAGGCTGCACCATGGTCATCATCATCTTTGAGTATGATATTAATCACACCTGCTATTGCATCTGAACCATACTGCGCAGCAGCACCATCTCTCAAAATTTCAACTCGTTTAATTGCATTTAATGGAATTAAACTTAAATCTACAGATGCCGCACCACGACCATTCGCTAAATTTTGTCGAGTAAATATTGCACCTGTATGGCGACGCTTACCATTAATCAAGACTAAAACCTGATCAGAGGCTAAACCGCGTAATGATGCTCCTGCTGGTATTTGCGCAGCAAATGCACCCGCTGGTTCTAAAGGGAATGTAAATGACGGTGCTAAAATTGTTAGTGCTTTAGATAAATCAGACGTTCCAGTATTTTTCAACTGTTCTTCAGACAAAATATCGACAGGTGCTGGTGTATCCAACGGGCTTTTAACAGCTCGGCGACTTCCCGTTACGACCACTGACGCTAAAGTAACAGCATCAATATCCTCATTACTTTTTTGTGGTGTTTCATTTGCAATTGCGATGGCACTAGTTAGAGCACTCAGAACAAATATTGAAGATTTCAAGATAGATGGTGTGAGTATATTCATATGCATTTCCTAGAAAATGATCTGCTTTCTGCAAACTCAATGCCATATTTATTATTCAATACTAATCAGATACTTATATTATTTTAGTCTACTAATAGTTGCTTTGATTTAAACAAATTTTCACCAAAATGCTCATATAACAACTTAAAATTATTGAAAACATACAATTATGGTTATTGTCATTTCTAACTTAAAAATTATGCTACAGAGGAAACTGTATGAAATTACAAGATTAAGACTCAATTGAAAGGTAATCTTGAGCCTAATTTAGATAATTTTAAATAGCTATCACGTCCACTAATCCTTTATAAAAAGGTAACTTACACAAAATAATTTAAGCGCTCAACCAAATTCATTTTATCAATTTCGGCTATATATAAACAACTTTCAGCATATTTTCTAAAGCTCCCATTGCAAGTGAGATTTATATCGGGGTATGAGGCTTTACCATCGTCTCAAAAAATTGATAAAACTTTAAATATTAATCTTTGTCTAAGTAGTTTTGATTTTGTGTGTTTATCTTTTGATCCGGTATATCATAGGTTGTTTGAGTCCAACCAGTTCGAGAGATGTCTGCGATTGATCAAAAGCGTGGTTGTAAGAAGATTAATTAATTGTGAGATAGCTTTTTTGGTACAGACTTGTTCATCTTAAAATTATATTGCTGATTTCGCCTATACTTGTAAATAAACTCCAAACTAAATTTTAGTCTAACAAATGCTATTATGGAATTAAGAAATTTTAATTTTACCAGCAAAATTAAGAAATTATTAGAGGAACGCTGAAATGGATAAATTACAATGCATGGAAGCATTTGTAAGAGTAGCTGAGAGTGGCAGCTTTATTAAAGCTGCAGAACAATTAGGAGTAACTCGATCAGTAATTAGCAATCGAATTCAACAACTAGAAAATTTTATTAAAGCGCCACTTTTTCACCGTAGCACCCGCTCCGTAAGGCTTTCAGATATTGGTGAAAAATATTATAGGGAGTGCGCATCGCTTATAAAAAGTTTTGAAATACTAGCTGATGAAATGGCACATGCTACTTCAAAAATGCAAGGTCGTCTGAGAATCCATATGGCACCTGGTTTTGCCATAGATTATTTTGGTCATTTTTTAGCTACTTTTTTAAAAGAGTACCCTGATCTAGATATCGATATTGTCGTCAATGATCGAATTATTGATCCTATTGCAGAAGGTTTTGACATTGTTTTTCAAATGTTTCCTCCAACAGGTGAAAGCTTAATTGAACGTAAACTATTTAATGTCAATCGTGTCTTATGTTGCTCGCCTAAGTATCTCCAGAATATTAAACATATTCTAGTTCCTGAACAGTTAAAAGAAATTCAAATTGGATATTACTCTGGCTACCCTACTCGAAATAGAATTCAATATTTAAATGATAATGAATTTAAAGAGATGGAAATAAATATACAGATCGTATCTTCATCAGTTCATTTATTGCGTGATTTTGCGTTAAGTGAAGGGGGGATAGTATGTCTACCTACGTTAGTTGCCCATAAATACTTAATGAACAACCAACTTACCGCCATCCTATCTGACTTTCCATTATTAAATTATAGCTTACGAGCCGTCTTTCCTGCGAATTCAAAAAATCTTTCAAAAATTCGTAAACTTTTAGACTTTTTAATTGCTCGTCTAGATACAATTCCTGATTGGGATATTGAATTAATACAACATAATCACTTATCTGATAAAGTTAAGTTATTTGAATAATCAAGGCAATACCTTGCCCTACCCCAATACACATTGAACATAGGGCATATTTACCTTTGATCTGTTCAAGTTGATTTAAGGCAGTGGTCACCAGTCTGGCACCTGATGCACCCAAAGGATGACCTAAAGCAATCGCCCCACCATTGGGATTGACGCGTGCATCATCATCTGCCAAACCTAAATCACGGGTTACCGCCAAAGCTTGGGCAGCAAAAGCTTCATTCAGTTCAATCACATCCATTTGCGCTAAACTAAGATCAGCTTGTTTAAGCAGTTTCTTGATTGCAGGCGCTGGTGCAAAGCCCATAATTCGTGGCTCAACACCTACCGTGGTTGCTGCAATAATTTTGCCACGTGGTTTTAATTGGTATTTTTCTACAGCTTCATCTGAGGCGATCAATAACGCTGCTGCACCATCATTAATCCCAGACGCATTTCCCGCCGTGACCGTACCATCAGCTTTGACCACTCCTTTAAGTTTTGTCAGTGCAGCTAAAGTGGTTGATGCACGTGGATGTTCATCGGTATCCACAAGCACAGCATCACCTTTACGCTGTGGAATAGTGATGGGCACAATCTCATTTTTGAAAAAGCCTTGAGCTTGTGCTACCGCGGTACGTTGTTGGCTGTTTAGCGCAAACTGATCTTGATCCGCACGGTTAATATTGAATTGTTCTGCCACGTTTTCAGCGGTTTGTGGCATGCTGTCCACACCATACAATTCTTTGAGTTTTGGATTGATAAAGCGCCAGCCCATGGTGGTGTCTTCAATCTTTTGACTGCGTCCAAAAGCACTGTCCGACTTGCCCATCACATAGGGCGCACGGCTCATGCTTTCTACACCACCGGCAATGATTAAATCTGCTTCATTGGCTTTAATGGCGCGAGCTGCCATGGCAATCGCATCCAGTGATGATCCACATAGACGGTTCACAGTGGTTGCTGGCACTTGGTAGGGCACACCTGCCAATAATGCTGACATACGCCCAACATTACGATTGTCTTCACCGGCCTGATTGGCACAGCCATAAATCACATCATCGACTTGCTGCCAATCTACCGTTGGATTACGTTGTATCAATGCTTGAATTGGAATTGCACCGAGGTCATCTGCGCGTACTGGCGCAAGACCACCGGCATAACGACCAAATGGGGTACGGATGGCATCTATGATGTAAGCGTTTTTCATGTGTCTTTCCTTTTATATTGAATCCCCCCTTGCGAAGCAGTGCTTCTCACCTTTTTAAAGAGAGACTTTCTCTCTTATCTTTATGAAAGAGAAGAACTCCTCCCTTTCTTAAAGGGAGGTAGGGAGGGATTTATTATCCCTGTGTCGCATCAATCAAATGAGCACCCGTCAAAGCCTGTAACTCTTCAAAGCTCAGACCTGCAACTTTTTCAAGCACTTTTAAACCCTCTGCGGTCACATCAATTACGCATAAGTCAGTATAAATACGATCAACACAATGCTTACCTGTCACGGGATAGCTTAGTTCTTCAACAATCTTAGGTTCACCTTGTTTTGTTACATGATCTGTGGTGATAAAGACTTTCTTGGCCCCTACAGCTAAATCCATTGCACCACCCACGGCAGGAATCGCATCTGGCGCACCAGTATGCCAGTTGGCAAGATCGCCATTGGCTGCCACTTGGAATGCACCCAATACAGCAATATCCAGATGTCCGCCACGCATCATGGCAAAAGAATCACCATGATGGAAAAACGAGCCACCCGTTAGCATGGTGACATATTCCTTGCCTGCATTAATCAGCTCAGGATCTTCTTCACCTTTGGCAGGTGGAGGACCAAAAGCCAATAAACCATTTTCAGAATGCAAAAATACATCTTTGTCTGTTGGCAGATATTTTGAAATCTTGGTCGGTAAACCAATGCCTAAATTGACATAAGCACCATCGGGAATATCTTGGGCAACACGTTCAGCAATTTGGTCACGGCTTAGTTTTTGGTAGCTCATTGTTATTCTCCATTACCATTGGCTGTATCAACTGCAACCACATGCTGAACAAAAATTCCTGGGGTAATAATGTGTTCAGGATCGAGTTGACCTAATTCAACCACCTCTGAAACCTGTGCAATGGTGACATCTGCAGCCATCGCCATGATTGGACCAAAGTTACGTGCTGATTTGTTATAAACCAAGTTGCCCCAACGGTCGCCTTGATGTGCTTTAATCAGTGCGAAGTCTGCTTTAATTGGATATTCAAGCACGTAGTCTTTGCCATCGATATGACGGGTTTCTTTACCATCTGCCAATAAGGTGCCAAAACCTGTTGGGGTAAACACTGCACCTAAACCCATCCCAGCAGCTTGAATACGACACGCGAGATTACCTTGAGGAACCAGTTCCAGTTCGATCTTGCCAGCATGATAGAGTTCATCAAATACCCAAGAATCAGACTGACGTGGGAAAGAACAAATGATTTTACGGACTGCACCCGATTTAAGCAGTTTAGCCAGACCGTAATCGCCATTGCCTGCATTGTTATTGACAATCACCAGATCTTTAACGCCAAGTTCAATCAGCCCATCGATCAGCTCTGCGGGCTGTCCTGCTGTTCCAAAGCCACCAATCATAATGGTCGATCTATCTTGGATTTGAGAGAGCATCTCGGCTAAGGATGCCGCACTTTTATCTATCATAGGACTTACTTATCATTTATAGGCTTATATTTATTATATTGAATAAAGAAATTGTCTATTCTTTTAATTATACAAACTGATTGTTTCCATTTTAGAAACAAATTCCTCCTCCAATTTGAAATAGAATAAATGATTTAAACCTCGGATTTTATTTTATGGATTATATTCACCTTGTAAAAATGGCTGAGAAAGAACGCTTTCAAGCCTTAACACAAAAAGATTATAAAAAATTTGAAAGCTTATGTGATCCAGAACTGATCTATGTGCATAGTAGTGCTAAAATAGATCATCTTTCTAGCTATATGCAAAAATTAGAAAGTCAGTATTATATTTATAAAACAATTGATTATAATATTGAAAATATTGTCGAGTTTTCAGATAACCTTTTAACTTTTGCAATATTTGAAGCTGAACTGCTTTTACAAGGTAAACCTGTTAAATTAAAAAATCGCACACTGTCGATATGGAAAAAAACCAAAGATAGTGTTGTTCTTTTTGCTTATCAACCGACGCCTATAAAATAAATCAAAGGGGGGAAAATCCCCTCTTGATTCTAAAACCTTTAAAAATTCATCGTATAAGTGGTAAAGAATCTATTCTCAATGTAATCACCTTTAAGATCATTTTTATAATTTAAGTTTAGCCACTGAAAACCAAGTCCTTTAAATCGTCCTTCATTCATACGATAATTCATAATGATATCAAATTCACTTTCATCAAATCCTTTTTGACCATTGATCATATAGTTTTGGCCATCTACATAACGGAGTAAAAGATTTAAACCTGGTAATGCCCAACTTGCATCATGATTAAAGGTAACATGATATGAAAGTTCATTTGCCTTATTGAATGTACCTTGTGTCCAGTTAATATAACTGAGGACAGGAACGGCACCATCTAACATTGGAAAATTACTATCTCCTTCAATTTTTTGTATGCCCAAACCAATAGTATTTGGCCCGTAACTAATCTCGTGAAGTAGCCCAATATATTGGTTATCAATATCACCAAGCAGTTCAACACCTGTTTCTTCTGTATAATAATATCTAAATTTAGTATTGAATCTAAATTGTTCAATACTATTTTTATAGTTCAGTCCTATAGAGTATTGATTATATAAATCTTCTAATTCACTCACAAAAATCTGAGTCTGTAATTTATTATCGAAAGCTTTGTGCTTTAAATCAATATAAGCCAATCCATCAGATTCTTTTTTGTTGACAGAAATTTTTCTAAAATCTTCTTCATTTCGTGGTGAATATTTATCTAAATAGCCAATATCCACATTTAACTGTTTATTCAATTGACCAGAATATAATAGACCTTGATAAATAGTGATCAGTTGCCGACTATAATCTGTAGTCGCCAGTGGCGTATCTACCCATTGTTCTCCCCAAGTGACTTTGTGATTTTTATGCTGTACACCCATTGACCCAGCTACTTTATTATAGCTTGAAGCCTGTTTTTGTGTATTTACATCAAAAGGTAAAATCATGTCATTTAAATGCTTATCTTCGCTCAAACGTCTCGCATATTGTACCGATCCAGTAAAAAGCAACTTTGTGTCATCTGATAATGCATATTGAGTATTACCACGTGCAATAACACTTTGACTCCAGCTTCCAGTAATTGGTTTAGTCTGTTCATCAGGATCACGATTTGCGTATAAGTTTTTCAGGGTTACATCAATATTGACATCTTTTGCAAAGACATAGTTACCCGTTGCAGCCATGGCACAAGCCAATGGCACAATATAAAGTGTTTTTTTCATCATTAATCCATTAATTTATAGTATGTTTTTTACCGTTCTAAATCCCACATGACTTATACCTAAATCAATTTCTTGCGGGTGTCTGGCTGAAGCTCGATATCGCTGACAATAGTTCACTGCACAAAGGAATGATCCTCCTTTGATGGTGTAACGATTAAATGTTTGGGCTTGATTCGTATTAAGTTGTTGCATGCCCATGTGATCATCATGCGTCCCTTTAAATGGACTATTTGTGTATTCCCAAACATTTCCAATCATGTCGAATAAACCAAAACCATTGGCTTTGAAACATCCTACAGGTGCAACATCGGTAAAACCGTCTTTATTTTCATTTTGATATGGAAACTCTCCTTGCCAAATATTCGCATCAACATGTTCGCTATCGGCATGAGTTTCATTTATTTTACTAAAACCTTTAGCTGCATATTCCCATTGCTCTTCAGTTGGTAAATCTCGACCTAACCAGTTTGCATAAGCTAACGCATCTTTCAGTGTAATCATCCGGACAGGTTCATTTGCCTGAGTTTTCCGTTCGACATTTTCTCCCCAAGGCTGCTTCCAGTTTGCTCCTTTGACTAAACTCCACCATGCCAATTCTGATACTGGCTGTGTCGGTTGATAAAATACAGCTGCTTCACCCTGCTTTTCCGCTTCAGTCACATAACCTGTTTCGTTTACAAAACTTTGAAACTGTGCATTAGTAACTTCTGTCGCATCGATCCAGAAGTCACTGACTGTACGCTCACTTTTATAAAGTGCTTGCTCTTCTGGGTAGCTTTTATTGTTCCCAATATTGAACGTTCCACCATGAATTTTGACCATACCTGCCTGAGGGTCTTTTCGCCAATCATGAGGAAGTCCCAAATATTGTTTACATTGAGCTAAACTTCCTAACTTCGGTGAAGTTTTTACGTGTTCCTGCTTTGGAGGAGCACCACAGGCTGCTAGAAAAATACTCCCCAACAGCACTACACTATGAAAACTCTTCATGCCAACATCTCTTAGACAACCAGCAAAATGATATTTTCTAGTGAATACAAGATGAGCCCATCACCAGTAGATGATCAATCAACATTGATAAGCTCGTACCTTGATTCAATAAAAAACTACTTTTGGTTTCTATATGGGTTATTGCTTAGATAATTTTTTTAAGAACTCAGGTTGAATACACTTATCGTAGAAGCAGTTCATTTGACCATATTTATAACGAACAGGAGCCTCCACCACACCAACACGCTGTGCGTAATCCGCCCAATCTTTTGCTAACTCTTGCAATTTTGTTGGATTTTGAGATGACAAATTCTTCAAGAATGATGGATCAATTTTTCGATTATAAAGTTCCCATTCACCAGTGCCATAAGGTGGTGCTTGATATTGAACAGCCCAATCGCCCTTATACAAAGCTCTGCGTGTATTAAATTCCCACCCTAATGCACGTTCTGGTAATGCTCTTCCCTTAAATGCAGATAAGAATGAACGACCTTCCATTTTTAATAATGGGTTACCTTTATAACTTTCAGGTCTTTGAGCACCTGTCAGCTCAAGTATTGTTGGGACAAAGTCGATCACATGAATCGTTTCAGGTTGAATCTGTCCAGATTTAATTTCGCTTGGATAGCGAATAATGGCTGGAACATGAATTCCACCATTTGACAAAATACTTTTGAAATAAGGCAGTGGCGTTGATGCAACCTGCGCCCATTGAGGCCCAAGTGTTACATAAGAACCTTTTTTACCCATATTTTCTGGGCTGTTATCAAATGTGGTATCTACCCATTCACGAATACCATTTTTGTCTTCAGTGGTGCCTAATGATTCTGGTGTGGCAGACTCTGCACCATTATCAGACATAAATAAAATCAAAGTATTATCAAGTTCACCACTACGTTTGAGATAATCAATCACACGACCAATATTGTGATCCATGTTATCAATCATCGCTGCATAAATTTGCATGGTCTTCACTTGATCTTTTTTCTGTACCTCGGTTAACTTATCCCAAGCTGGGAATGCATCTGCCAACGGGTTATTAACCTTGGTTCCTTTTGGCATAATGCCTAATTTGATCATACGCTCTAAGCGTGTTTGACGAATTTTTTCATAGCCATCTTTGTAGTATCCATCATATTTCTTTAAATATTGATCTGGTGCTTGTAAAGGCCAGTGTGGTGCAGTAAAAGCCAAATATCCAAAGAATGGTTGACCTTTTTTACGGTCATTTTCCATATAGGAAATCATTTTACTGGTAAAGAAGTCACTTGAATAAAATTCTTTTGGTAAAGTTGCCTCCTGACCATCTTCAAAATATCGTGCTTTATAATTTCCAGGGAACATTTGGCTAGCATCCATATGTGCAGCACCTCCTGGCATGAGTGTAAATGAGCGATCGAAGCCACGCGCTTTTGCATGGCTATCTTCCGTTGCACCCAAATGCCATTTACCTGTAACGAATGATACATATCCCTGCGTTTTTAAAATTTCAGCTAGGGTAATAACACGATTATTCAAACGACCTTCATAACCTGATTTACCTTTCTGTTCTGGTTGTAAATATTCTGCCATCGTACCAAAGCCAGCTTGGTGACTATCGTTACCTGTCAACAACATTGAACGTGTCACTGAGCAAGTAGGACCCGTATGAAAATTAGTTAAAATAGCACCTTCTTTAGCCAATTTTTTAATATTCGGGGTAGAAATCTCACCACCAAAAGGTTCTGTATCAGAAAACCCAAGATCGTCAGCCACAATCACCAAAACATTGGGCTTTTTAATGTCAGCTGCAAACGCCAAAGACGAAACAAGTATTGTCGGTATAAATAATGCGAGTATAAGTTTCTTCATAACCATTGAATTTTCCTTAATTTAGTTAAATTAAATGTCATCCTAAACATGTCTAAATTAATCTAGTTCCATCGCTTAAAAAATCATCTTTGATCAACTTCAGTGTTCACGAATTCAGAACAATTATTTAAAATAGATATCTTGATTAATTTGTTCATTTTCAACTTTAATTAAACTTTGACCTTTACATGGTCCATCGATACATAAACCTGTTTCTATATCAAAAAGTGCTGAATGGTGTGCGCACATGATCACTTGATTTTGGTAAATTGAAAATTGCCCTGAACGATAATCAAGCTGTACTAAAAAATGAGGGCAAACATTTTCATAACTGTAAAACTTCCCATCTTTGCGAATAATCACAATGCTTTTGTCTATTTTTAACGGATGATTGACTTTTAAGACCTGTTGATCTGAAAAATCATCGACCTCACAAAGCTTGATTCGTGTCGACATCATCATTCCCCTTGACTGAGAACAAAGTCATATTCGATTAAGTTATAGTTTTGATTGAAGGTAAATTGAGTCTGATCTTCCACGCTGGAACACTGTTGCTGAAAACCAACAATTAACCGATCTTTGACGCCAAATACGGCATCAGCATTCAAATATTCATCATCCTGAATAAATAAGTGAGTGACCAAAGGTTGATACCCTTCAGCTGTGATCATGAAATGAATATGTGCAGGCCGCCAAAAATGACGTTTGGAATAATTTAAAAGTTCACCTACTGTTCCATCAGAAGGAATCTGATAACTGACTGGTAAAATAGATTTAAATGCATATTCACCCTGCATCTGACTGATAAATGCACCACGTAAGTTGGAGATTGCTTGCAGAGGATCTTGCCCCGAATACATGCCATTTTCTGCTGTTTGCCATACTTCTATTTTGGCACCCACGATTGCTTCACCCTGCTGATTTAAAATTTTCCCTTTAACCAGCAGGGGAATTTCATCACCAATATTTTCCTCACTAATACTTTCTGCATAGTTGCGGATCGGCATATTGGCAATAAAAAATGGACCAAAAACAGTACTCGGTGTTTGTGCTAGATTTTTGCTATGGTTAATTTCATCCACCAACATAGATACGCCAAGTACATCTGAAAGTAAAATATATTCTTGACGCTGGTCATGACAAAGTTGCCCTGTTCGCGTCAAGAAATCTATTGCCACTTCCCACTCTGATTGGGTTAATTCCACCTCATTGATATATTGATGAATCGCTTTAACTAATTTTTGGATTAACATTTTAGAACGTGGATTTTGAATCTGTTCAAAACTATTTATTGCACTCATCGTGACGTCATGCATATCAAAACTCCATTTTGATCAAGCAAATTATCTCGGCTCTAAACCGAGATAAGCCCGTTGAAGAAGTGTTTCCAATTCATCTCTTTCATAACTTCTCGGATTGTAATATGGACTTTCACAGGTAATGCGAGCCACTTCGCTTGGACCGTCTTCTGGTAACCCAATATCTTTTAAAGCCAATGGAATACCCAGTTGTTGATTAAGTTTATAAATCAGTTGTCCAACTTGTTCATGACTTTGCCCACCGAGTGCCTGAGCAAGTTGATCCATGGCTTGGATATCTGCATTGCGGTTATAATGTGCTGAATATGCCAAAGTAATAGCATGTGCCTGTGCATGGGGTAGATTATAAGTTCCACCCAAGGTATGACAAAGTTTGTGATGAATTGCCATGCCAACTGAACCCAAACAAATCCCAGCAAGCCAAGCACCATAAGTGGCTTGCTTACGCGCTTCGATATCTTGTGAGTTTTTCACAATTTTTGGCAAAGCCTGACTAAGTGACTTAATCGACTCAATTGCCATCATGCTAATAATCGGATTTTTATCCTGTGCATACAGTGCCTCAACCGCATGTGCCATTGCATTCATTCCTGAACTTGCGGAAATACCAGCAGGTAAAGTCAGACTTAATTCAGGGTCATAAATCACGACTTTAGGAAGTACTTTGATATCTTTGCCTGTTTTTTTGAGATTATTTTCAGTCAAACCATAGACTGTGGTCATCTCACTACCTGCATAAGTCGTTGGAATAGCGACAATTGGAATTCCAGTTTTTAATGCGATCGCCTTAGCAAGTCCAATCGTCGAACCACCACCCAAAGCCAAACAACAGTCAATATTCTTTTTGGTTGCAAACTGAATCGCTTCATCAGCAACACCGGTTGGAACATGCATCACTGCATGTGGGTAAACACCCACAGCCAATTCACCCAACTGCTTTGCCATCATTAAGCCTGTTTCTTCTTGTTCTGGTGTTGTAATCACCAGAACTGAAGAAAAGCCATTGTCGACTAAAATACTTTTGGTCTTTTGCGATTCTGCATTTCCAAAATAAACATTGATTGGGAGTGCTTTATAATGAAAATTTTGCATTTCATTCCCCTCGTTGAAAGTGCGGCGGTATTATGGCATCAACATTGACCCATACCGATTTAACTTCGGTATAGTCATGGATCGCCTCAAAGCCCATTTCACGCCCATAACCTGACTTGCCTACACCACCAAATGGGCTACCTGGATTGACACGTTTATAGCTATTGATCCAGCACATGCCAGCTTTGATTTTCTTAGCAAATAAATGTGCACGTTGTAGATTGTTTGTCCATAAACCACTTCCCAAGCCGTATTCAGTCCCATTGGCGATTTGTAATGCTTCGGCATCATCCTTAAAACGAATAGCAGTAACAAAAGGACCGAAAACTTCTTCTTGCGCAACACGATCATCTACTTTTGCTTCAACGATAGTTGGCATGACGAAATATCCATTTTTCAAACGAGCATCTTGCGGCGCAGTACCACCGAGCAAAATTTTCCCACCTTGCTCCACTGCAATTTTGGCGTATGCCAAAACTTTGTCACGATGTAATTCTGATGTTAAAGGCCCCATTTCTGTATTCGGATCTAAAGGATCACCTAAACGAATAGATTGTGCTAAAGCAACGAACTTCTCTAAAAATTGATCTGCAATTTCTTCATGTAATACCAAACGCGAACCCGCAATACATGCTTGTCCCTGATTATGGAAAATTGCCCAAGCCGCACCATTTACAGCGGCATCAAGATTGGCATCTTCAAAAACAATATTTGCCCCTTTACCACCCAGTTCAAGCTGTACACGTTTCAAGTTGCCTGAAGAGGCATTGACAATACTGCGCCCTGTTTGTGTTGAACCTGTAAAAGAGATTTTTCCAATATCAGGATGATCAGCTAAGCGTTGACCTGCGGTATGACCATAACCAGGAACAATATTCACCACCCCATCAGGAAAGCCGGCTTTTTTAATCAATTCAGCGATTTTAAGGGTGGATAATGGTGTAATTTCTGAAGGCTTCATCACCACAACATTACCTGCTGCAAGTGCTGGACCAAGTTTCCAACTGGTAAACATCAGTGGGAAGTTCCATGGCACAATTTGACCAACCACGCCAATCGGCTCACGTGTGGTATAGTTTAAAAAACCTTGTTCAACGGGAATCACATTGCCTTCAATCTTGTCAGCAATACCACCAAAATAACGGAAACATGCTGCTGTACGCGGTACATCTAAACGGCGTGAATCCTTGATTGGATGCCCAGTATCCAAAGATTCAAGCTGAGCCAATTCTTCTGAATTTTCTTCAATCAAATCAGCCAATCTCAATAATAAACGACCGCGTTCTGCTGCTGGTGTTTCCGCCCATGCAGGAAAAGCTTTTTGTGCGGCTTGCACTGCAACATCCACATCTTCTGCTTCTGCTGCAGCAATTTTGGTAATTACTTCACCTGTTGCTGGATTGAGTACATCAATCGTTCCACCATTTTTGGCAGGAACAAATTCACCATTGATAAAAAGTTGTGTATTTACTTTCATCAGATCCAATACCTTTTGTTCAGGTACAACTGTCCCATCAACACGTAATTGCTTATTCATATTTAAAAACCTTTTGAATAGGGCTAAATCTACTTCACAGTTCAACTTAGCCCGAGAACATGTGCTTAGAATGACACTGGATAAGGTGGTAACTCACCAGATGCATATTTTTCTGGTAAATCAGGTGTTGCATTTTCCCAAACTAAAAGCATCGAACGTTTTGTTGAATAGCCTTGATGACGAATATTGGCAGGCATTGCACAGATATCACCTGCTTTCATGAGAATACGTGCAAAAGGTTTTCCATCATTTTTATCAGCAATATCCCATGTAATTTCATCAGAAATTTGCATAAACCATTCCACACGGTCATTGCCATGGAAAATAGGTAAAATATATTCTTCTGTGGTTGGACAGAATAAGCTCGCCTTACAAACTGAAGTCACTGACGGATTCCACGTCACATCTGAACGAGACATATATTTAAACAAATTAAATGCGCTGAGTTCACCTTCAAATCCAGGCTCACAATGCACTAAAGGCTCGTCTTGATCTACATCTGCAAACTGGCGATTGACTGGTAAATCATCACGTAATGGCGAATCTCCTGTCATACCTGGCATGCGCTTGGTTGCAATACGATAACGATCAATCGCTTCAATATTTTCACCATTTTTTCGACCGAACGCGCTACCAGTTTCTTCCGGTGCTGCAAATGGATCAAAATCTGCATTTACCCAATCATGTAAAATGGCTTTAAATGTTGCCATGATTTTTGGTGTTTCAAAATTTTCAACGTAGTCCACACCAGCAGCATTGAGTACACCATTAAATGTACCGGCATACATATCGACGCTACCGTAGTGATTTTGAGTTCCAATCACATGATCGAAGTTGACCCAACCGTAGAAGACCCCCCAAGCAACATCACGCATAACTGCTCTTAAAAATGCATCGACAGACATTAAGTGTGAGTGCTCACTCCCTTTTGCAGTCCATGTAATCTTGGCAAAATACTCATCACGACTAAGCAGGAAATTGCCAAGTTTAAATGTGATATACCCTGTAGTTTCATTTTTCCCAATGATTTCAACTTGCTCACTTGCAAATGTATTTTGTGCAGAGTTCATCCCTAATCTCCTATTACTTCAAACAAATTTCTGACCATTTCTCGACAGAAAGTGGTCCTTTAATTGTGTGTAAAATCAGCGTTGCTGGCTTTTGACTATTGAAACGATAGGCTGTGCCGACAGGCAGAATGGCTTGATGGCCTTTTTTTAGCACCACATAACCCATGGGTTTACCTTTCGGTTGATCACCTGCAGCCTGAGTCCCTTCGATTGAAGTATCTATTGCTTGTTCCAGTTTTAAAAATTCAACACGAACCTCACAATCCATTGAAATGACAAATTCATCGTGTGCACAACAGAACCACTCTGAAATACCTTCTGCACGAATTGATTCGATCACATATTTTTGATTAATCCCTACAACCGTTTTTTCATAAGGCTCCGCTAGACTCGCAACTTCAAACACATTAGAAAATACATAATGTGATGGTTTGCCTTGAATCATTTCAATTGAACCTTTTTCGAAATTATCTATACTTCCGAATTTTGTTGTATATGTATTCATCCTATTTCCTCAATCGTCCTCATGACACAATTAAAAATTAAGTCATACCACAGTCGATAACAATGGACGTTTTATCGACAAGACTGTTCGGTCTAATCGAACAAAAAAGTCCAAAAAAGCAAATTATACTTTTTGTCAACTCGCAGGAATCGCGAGTTAAACACTTCGCGAATGACAAGGAATACAAAATGCAAAAACAATGGGACACGTCTTACGAATGGAAGATCGTACTTTTACTCACACTCGGATTTGGTTTAGTCGGATTAGATCGCTGGATCATTGCCCCTCTTCTTCCGTCCATCATGAAAGATCTTTCTTTAAACTATCAAGATGTCGGTTTAATTTTTGGTGCTCTAGGTGTTACCTGGGGTGTTTTCGCAATCTTTGCTGGTCGGCTTTCAGATAAAATTGGTCATCGTAAAATCCTCATTCTTTCTTTGGTTGTTTTCTCACTCGCATCTGGATTTTCTGGTGCTGCCATGGGGCTAACCAGTTTGATTCTTATACGTGCGCTCATGGGTGTTTCAGAAGGTGCCTTTTGTCCGACCAGTTTTGCAGCAACTGCTGTAGCAGCAAAACCATCACGTAGAGGAATGCTACAAGGACTACAACAGAGTGGATTTGCTTTATTTGGTTTAGGATTAGGACCCATTATTGCGACGCAATTAATGCTTGTTCTTCCTTCATGGCGTGAAGTTTTCTGGGTCGTGGCTATTCCTGGTTTTATTCTTGCAGTATTTCTCTTTTTTGTTTTACGTGAACCTGAACAAACGCAAGGTGGACAATTACTTATTTTAGAGAAACAAACTCAGAATCAAGAAAAAGTGAATTGGATTGCTGTATTAAAAAACCGTAATATTTTACTCAGTATGATTGGATTATTTTGCACAATGTCTTGTGTATTTGTCATCAGTGCAATGCTACCACTTTACCTAGAGAATCACCTTAAATTGAATGTACAGGACATGGGAATCATTGTATCTGCAATTGGTTTTGGTGGCTTTTTAGGACAATTCTTGATCCCATCATTCTCTGACTGGATTGGCCGTCGTGCAGCATCAATCTTAAGTTTCATTGGCTCAACCATCTTTATTCTTTTATTCTCAAATGCAGCACCTTCGTTACTTGGTCTATTCAGTTTATTATTTATTTTGTCCTTTTTCAGTTTAGGATTGATTGCACTTCTTTCTGGACCGATTGCGGCAGAATCTGCGCCCGCGGGTTTAGTTGCATCTTCAATCGGCTTAGTCGTCGGTGCTGGAGAAATATTTGGTGGAGGTATTGCGCCAGTCCTATCGGGAATAGTCGCAGAACGTTATGGTATTCAAAATATTTTTTATTTGAGCTTAGTCGGTACAAGTATTGGTGTAGTCATCAGTTTCTTTATTAAAGAAACAGCTCCTCGTAAAATACAGCGTATTGAATGATTTGAAATTAAACTCCCCATAGTAGTGAACTTGAACTGATAAGAAAGCATCTACTAGTGAGTATTGCCAGTTAATTAAGCTAAATTATTGGATAAAAATTCATAAAACACCCTCCTTTAAAAAAGGAGGGCTGATAATGCTTCAAAATTCTTTACTAAGCCACCTTGATTCATAGTGGGTGATTTTGCGTTCCTATCATATTAAATTATTTATCTTTTAAATATATTTACACCTTTTATTTTTATATTTTCTTTCCTCTTTAAATAAGGAGAGCAACAACTTTGTTTTATATACAATCAATTAGTTTTAGGCAATTTAGTTCCCTATTAAAATTTCGTTGGGTATAAAAAATTAGAAGCTATACTAGATTAACAAGGTGCTAACCTATGAAAATAAAGCGAACCAATTGTAAATTAAACAAGAAAACTCAATTAAAATTTCGAGTATTTTCGTGCTCGATCTGACTGCAAGAGCAGCTGCTGATTTATTAGAAATTCATCATAATTCGGCTACGCTGTTCATTACTAAAATTCGTAAAATTATTGCTTATTATTTAGAGATAAAAGCTCTCGAAATATTTGATGGTGAGATTAAGTTAGATGAAAGCTATTTTGGCTGCACTTCTAAGGGTAAGCCTTGTCGTGGTGCCACGAATAAAATGATAGTTTTTGGATTATTAAAGCGTAATGGCGTGGCCTATACCGTTGTTATTCGAGATACTAAATCAAGTACCTTAATGTCTGTAATTGCAAAGAAAATAACACCTGATAGCATCGTCTATACTGATCAATGGCGTAGTTACAATGCTCTAGATGATGCGGGGTTCTGCCATCATAGAATTAATTGTTCTAATCGCTTTGCAAATGGGAAAAATCATATTAATGGAATCGAAAATTTTTGGAATCAAGCGAAAAGAATACTGCGAAAATATAATAGTATTCCGAAAGAATCATTTCCCTTGTTTTTGAAAAAATGCTAGTTTTTAGAATAAAGAATTTATTTAAAATAATTCATAGCTTTCCTTATTATTAAGCCATGATTTTAAAGGAGTTTAATGAATGACATTGACAAATAATCAGTTTTTTTATTTATCCATTTTCTTTATTCTTATCATTTATTTAACTATTGAGAATGCACATGCTGAAGGGAATTGTCCTTCAGGCTATTATCCAATAGGTGGGCAAGGTGCTCAAGGTTGCGCACCTATTCCAGGTGGAGGAAGTGGTGGATATACGAATCAAAATCCAACTTTGTACCCTATGATTGAAACATTATGGGGTGCAATTGCAGAAGATAAAAGTAAAGGCTTAAAAGGGCGTCCAATTGGTTTTACAAGAAATTTTAAATCTAAAGATGAGGCACAAACAAAAGCATTAAAAGCGTGTCAACAGGATGGCGGACAAAAATGTGAAGTATCTAAAACATATTCTAATCGCTGTGTTGCTATAGCTGATCCAATTAATGATGGTCAAAAATCAAAAATTTTACTTGATTTTTCAGAGGATGGGGCTAAAAAAGGTGCATTAGTGTTTTGTTTAAGTGAAAATTTACAACCTTGTCGTATTGTATATTCTGGTTGTAGTCTCGGATATTAGCACTAACAAAAACATAATTTACTGGTTCACACCGCAAATGATGATTTTGCCTTTATTAATCTGCATAAAGGTAAAACAACAATATGCCAGAAACACTACTTGGACTTTTAAAACACGACAATTTTTTTATTGCAGGATCTTTTTTCAGTAATTTGGCTTATTAACTCGAATTATGGGTATTGAGCTCTATATGTAATTAAAAAATAAATGATAATTGATCTATTCCATTTCTTGATTTCAACGTATTCGTCATGTTTTTCCGATGTATCATTAAGATGATTAAAATATGAGCTATACCCAATTTCCATAAAGAAAATCAATAAGTAATACATTTTGAAATACAAGTTCCAAAAAGGAACTTTATTAGATATTATAAACTTTGAAAAATATTGGATAACCAAAATGAAAAAAATTGCTCACCAAATTCTACGAAAGCCATTTTTTGGAAGATTCGAAGTACCTTGGATTTGGCCTCAAGCTATTTCTAAAGAAGACTGGGAGGCTGTCACTATTCCCTTAACTGACCAGCAAACACTCGCTGGTTATTGGAAAAGTGCACCAGCGGCAAAAGCAACTTTAGTACTTGCTCATCCAATGGGAAAAGCGGCTAAAGCATTTTGGCTCCGTTACGGACATGCGGATCTATTTTTAAAAAATGGCTATAACGTACTTATTTATGATGCTAATGGTTTTGGAGAAAGTGAAGGATTCTCATTTGACTATCCCAATGATGTATATCATGCAGGGATATATGCTCAAAAGCGAACACCCGAATTAAATGTAGGTTTAATTGGTGCGTCATTTGGTGCAGCTTGGGGACTATGCTCATTAGCAAAAGATGGACACCCATATAAAATTGCAGTATTTGAAGGCGCATTTCCGACATTACCAGAGTTTTGGAAACATTATCCAGTCGCTCATGCAATGCTCAAGGTATCAAATACACTGCTACCTAAGCTTAATCAGGAACTCAATCCGTTAGCAAAATCTACACAGGTAAAATATCAACCACCCATCTTATTAATGTATGGAGAAAAAGATATTTATACCCCACCCGAGTTTGGCCACCGGCTTAAAGTAGGGCTCGACCATGTAACAAAAGTAGAAATTAAAATCTTCGCGGATGCAGAACATACTTATATTTACCGAGATTTCCCTGAACAATATTCAGAATGCGTAATACCCTTTTTAAAGCGGCATTTTGCTTAGAAACGGTTTTGTTGCACAAACCTATCTCTAAGGCTTATTCAGCAATATGATTCTTAGGTGAATAAGCCTGCAGCTAAAATCTATAGAAAAATATTTTGTCCATTTTGGAATGGCTCTGGATGTCGCTATTCGCTGAGATCGCGATCAATACAATAGCAGCCAAATGTTGCGTAGCGTCGTCAATGGACTTGAATAGTCATCAGCTACAATTTCGAATAGTTCCAAAATTGTGCCAAAGAAAAAGGGAATCAAACTATTCATTTGATTCCCTTTAAGATATTTGGCGGAAGCGGTTATAGCCACATTTAAGGTATAAATATTTAATATATAAAATATTTTATATTTAATTTTTTTACTGCTATTTTTACTTCATTATAATTTCTTTGTATCTATCTATTTCAAAACCAAGACTTGTTTACCTTAGCTGATTAGAGTTCGATACTATTTCTATATCGTATCAATTTTCAAACTCGTAATAATTCCCCCCTTACGCGAAGTTTACATTGAAAAACTTTGGGACTGTCCAAGTCAAACCTTATAAGCTAATGAGGCTTTAAGCAAAGCTCTGTTAATATATGCAAAGAAAGTCGGAATAGAGATTTGATCATCAAAAAGCATTGAATCGCTGTATCGGAATAGGTTTGATTTCGTCCATGCTTTCCTTGCGAATAAGCATAGTATGGAGTCTTAGTATCAAACCAAATTGACATATTTCCACGATTTGTTAAAGCACGATTATATGAGGACCAATTAGTTGTACGAAAGAGTTTTGGCGCAGGCTTCTTTATTCGAAAATTATATTGCTAAAGAAGACTTTAAGAATAAGTTTGTTCAATAAAGCTGGTTTAAGTCTGTAATAGTAAAAATTACAGGCCTAGGATAAAGCAATTGTTAAGTTTTGGCTGTGGATTTAGATGCACTCGCGTCAAATGAATCACTTTTTCAGGCACTCCAAGAAATGTCATTAGGAAAGAATTATGTACTGTTTTAGCAATTCAGAATGAGTTACTTTAAAAGAATATAAATGTAGTCTGCTGAGCCAATGTCATTTGTTATATACTTACTAATGAACAGTTTTAGTAAAATTCTAAAGATAGCTTCTAACATTATAGGCTTAATTTTGTATGAATAATAAATTAATTAAGACAATATCGCTTGCTTCTCTTTTATATTCACACGTAATCTTTGCAGAGATTCCTAAAGAATTACTTTATCAAGTACCTCAAAATATTGATTCAGCACAACTCGCAACAATTGAAGGTTTTCAAAATACAAGTACGCCATTTAAGTTTGTAAATGCCCGTATTTATATTAATCAAATCAATGGCAAAGCCACATTAAACCAATCAAAAGACTGGAATAAAACCTATTCCATTCTACCCACACAGACAACTGTTCGCTTCACCTCTGATGCTCAGCAATTATTTTCTTCAGGTGAGCTCAATTTTACTGCTCAAACAGGGCAAAAATATCAAATCAAAACCAATCAAGCGGATAAAAACAGCCATAAACAAGGCATTCAGTTTTGGATTGAAGATTTAACAACGGGTGAGGTGATAACAGAAAAGCAATTTGCTCATACAGTAGCAAATCAACCTCAACAAATTTATATGCCTGTCATTATTAATAAATAAAGGGATTGAATATGCATCTATTTTTTAAAATCTCAATTCTAAGTGTACCGATCATTTTCATTGGTTGTATTAGTACACCCAAGAGTAAACCAGCTATTGAATACTATTCTCCACCTCAAGCACCATCACAAACAGCAACCATCATTGGTGATCTCTATGATCGTAAATATTTAGCAGACACGATTGCTTTTGTCTTTGCAGTAGATAAAAAGAAAGTAGAGAATGGCTACCATCAGCTCAAAGAGCCTTTAATTCTGCAAGCTGGTGAACATGATTTACAAATTTGGTGTGGTCGAGGTGCATTTAACTATACAAATTTAGTCAAAGTACATATTCAGCCAAATAAAAGTTACCAAGTCGGCTATGAATTAAATCCAAATAAACAACAAGGTTGTGTGTTTTGGGTTAATGATTTAGAAGCAAAAAAACCTGTGACTGAACTTGTTAATGGTGTAGAGTTATGGCGAGCGGACCCTATTACGTATCAACCAATTCAGGAGTTCCTCGAACCAAGACCTAATGCGACTCAAGGATATACAGTACCTATTACCATTATCAATAAGATGGGAACTCGTTAAAAATTATTGGGGCAGCTTATCATCATGATGAACTGCCCATATTTTCAGAAGTCTATAAATAAAAAATCTAAAAATTTCAATTAATTTGATATCATGAAATGGAAGTATTTTATTTATTGCAAGTACCCTTTTCTGCCAGTTTCAATTTCTGGATAGCTTTCTGACCTTCTGCATTATCAACCAATTTTAGCCCTGCTCCAGCGACCACCAGACCAGGTCTCATATACTGTTTAATATAATAATTCTCTCCGCTCTTGGCTTGAAGTTTAAGGTCATTAGGTGAAAATTCTGATTCAGTTGAAATGGTATACTCCTGATCGCCTGAAACTTCCTCATGAAAGAAAACATTTGGTGCTGTTTCACCAATGCAGTTACCATTGATTTTGATATCTTTTTTAAGTGCACCACCAAACCCACCAGTACGGTAAATATATAATCCAGATTTACCTTGTTCAGGTTGCTTAAATTGTTTAGCTGATGCTGTTAGTTCCTGATTAGCAACAGGTACAGACGCACATCCTGTAAAAAGAAATGTTGTTGCAAATATAGCGAATAACGTTTTATTCATTTTTGTACTCTACTTAGTTAAAAAATCATAATTTGAATGCTTATTTAATTAAAGTGGTTCTGTATTTGGCATACATTCATAGGCTTTTTTAATTGTATCAAATGCATTCGTCGTAACTTTATGATCCCAATAGACTATTTTGAGCCAAGTAGCAGCATAACTATAAAGTCCCATACGCAGCCATGGCTCCTCCATATATCGACTGAGCATTTTGCCACCACACTCAGCAAGTTCTAAAGGAGTATATTTCGGTTCTAAATGATTTAGACATAATAAATATCCATACTCTCGAGGTGTTAATTTACGCTTAATAGAGATTTCTTTTTTTCCATGATATTGCTCAAAACGATCTATACCTGCTTGATATTGCTCACATTGCACACACAATTGCATAAAATCATCTAAAAAATCTGTTTTAAGGGACCTTTTCGGATAAATATTAATATTTGGATCATCAAATTTTGACCAAAATTGAAAAGACTTTTCCCACTCTTCCTCAGCATTAACTGTATTAGACAACCATAGTGCTAATGCTTTGTTCTTAATTAATTGAGAGTGATAAAATGTTAGACTATCACCTTGACCAAAAATCTCTTTTTTTTCAATTGCTATATCAAGCCATCTATGTATTGTAGGTAGATAAATATCAACATCTTTTTTTATATCAACTAAGTACCCGGATATAACTTGATCTAGTAAATAAATAGCTGAATTTCCTAGAGGAAATGGCTCAGAACTTGTCGTCATATGATGCATGTAACCTAAAGTAAACTCAAAAAAGACCACTTTATTTCTTTTTGGATCAAACATTTAAAATCTCCGAATTAATTACACACACCTTTTACACACCTATAAATTACTGAGTTTTTAACGTTCCCAGCCGCAACAGTGTAAGTTGTGAAAGTCCCTGAATTAATGTTATTTAAAGCCAATATTTTTACATCTGATGATAAATTAGACTTTTGGATATAGTCCAATGCTTCTTTCTTAACGTTAGCAAAAGCTGATGGACTTGTAAAAGTAGTTGATGCCTCCTTCAAGTTTACTTTCCCACTTCGATATTTCGCATCCCAAAGGTATACGCTACCATTACTAACATCAACAGAGATAATGTCTGAACCATGCCCTTTTGCACCATATTTTAAAACCACTTGGTTTGGTAGATTCGCAACATCATTTGCTAAGTATAATTCTGTTTTATAACCATTTACTTGAGAATATTGATTTTTTGATGTTCCGTTAGTTAAAACTGGAGGTTTATAATCATACCCAGCCACAGGATCTGGTAGTTTAGGGTCTAATACAACATCATTGAACTTTCTAAATAGAGTAGGAACTTGAATGGCTTTAATGATTTTTTTTGATTGAACTGCTGACATTCCTGTCAGGACAGGCATATTATAAGTCGCTGCATTTTTAGCAGCGGTTGCTGTAGTTTGTGTAATTTTTACACCAACAGTACCTAATTTTGCAGTTGCAGTTGCAGCCCCTTTGACGAGTACAAGTAATCCCGCAGCCTCCCAAGTTAATGTCCCTAAATCATAGCCTACTTGACTCGCTTGTGATAAACCGCCAGTTTTTAAATTATTATCTATCCTTTGCATTTTTGTATTTAAGCTAGCAAAGGCTGAGTCACTTAACTGAGCCCTAACTTCTGGATCAGTGATTATCGATTTTAATCCATTAAATGTATCAACTGGACTGAGTATTGCTTCTACAACACCTTTTGCATCAGAACCAGCAGAATAGACTACCCCTGCAGCAAATCCTGCCTTAGTTAATTTATCTTGCACACTATCTAAACTGCCATATTTAACATATACAGCCACATCACCTAAACTATTAGCCTTAGCATATTCTAAATCTTTTTGAAATTTTTGCTGTGTTCCGAGCCAATTATTAGTTAATGCATTTTCTGCAGAGTTTGCAGCAATATTTACATCATATCCACCAGCAGCTGCAACCGATGCAGCAAAAACTTTACTAATATTTTTTATTTTAATCAGCTCTTGATCAGTATAAGTAAACTTATCTCCTGTAATTGCTTGCGCAAAAATCTCACCAAGTGAAGCTCCTAATGCTCCAGCCTCACAGTCTTTTTGTATAGCTCCTGCCACGCAACCAGCTGCTGCATGAGCTACTTTATGAACAATATAATCTATATCTAAATTTGTTCCCTTCTGTAGACCTGAAATATTTTCAGCTGTAAAACCTTGAATTGCATCTGCAAAACCAGTCAATAAGGCTGTTTGTAGATTATCTGAAAGACTCCCCCCATTTATTCCCGAATTAACTAATGCAGATGCTGTTGAATTAATTAAATTTGTAGCAACCCGATCTGTTATTCCTGTACCTTTTAACTGAGACATCAAGTTTGTACCACCAAGCTTATCAATTACTCCAGCAGTAACAACAGAAGTCGCTAAACTCTTTATATATTCCTTACTACCTAACTCTTTAAATGTTGCAGCGACATCCCCACCATTATTAATCAAGCTAATGCTCGTTTGTGTTGCAATCGAAGCTACAGCAGCATTTGCCATAGTTCCTAATGTCGAAACACCAATTGTTGTTACTCCAGCAGTTGTTGTGGTTGTGATACCTGCTGTACCTATCATGCTGGCACCCAAACCTACTGTTGTACCTCCTGCTGCTGTCCCACCCGCCGCTGTTCCTGCTGCGACTGCTGTTCCTGCTCCATAGGTAACAATTGCAACAATAATCACAATAATTGCAGCAGCTGCTCCAGTTAAACCTTGAGACTTATAGTCCCATCCCTTTTGAGCAAGAATAATTTTATTCCAATCAACATCCTTGCGGTTCACAAAGTCTTTAAGATATTGATTGCCAGGTTGGTTTGCTAATCTTAATATTTCATCTCTAATTTGTACCTTATTCTGATCACGCTCACCTACAGGTATTTGTACAGTTATCCCTCCATCTGCTTTAAAAACAGGTGGAGTAGGTCCGTTAAAGCTGGGTAATGTTCCAGTTTCAGTAACTGATCCTTTATCTTGCATTGATTGCCAAACTATAGATTTTTTTTGTTTTTGAACAATATCTTCAATCTTTGTTATTGCTGGATCTATAAAAGTCTTTCCACCAGATTCTATTTGGGCTCCACTGAGGTAGTTAAATTCTGTACCTACTAAGCGTGTATCAAAGCCTGACTTCACCCCAATATAATCAGCGGTTAATGTCACTGGTATTTGCGAAATTTGTGAACGACTAGAGTTGGTTTTAGAATCGTTATATTTGATTCCCGCGAATGAAGACTCTTTTGTAATATCACTAATAGTGGAGGATGATCTATTCACTGTATAAAAATTTATATTTCCACCTGAGCGTATTGAAATATTTCCTGTAGCATCAAGTTTTCCAGAGTAAATATCTATACTATTATTAGGATTATTAATTTCTTTACTTTCTATCGAAATATTTTTGGCCTGAATATCAACGGATGCAGCACCTATATTTTCACTTACAGTTTTTGTATTGATATACTTTTTCTTAAGTCCTAGCCAAGATCTTTTTATTTGCTGTGAACCTGATTTGTCATAACTTTGCTCAAGTGCAGCATCGAATAATATATTCTTAAATGACTCAATCTTAACATCTCCATTTTGTGATGTGATACCCGTCCCTTGTAAAACCAAGTTGTTCCCATTAGCTTTACCTGTGGTTCTTATATTCACTCCTTTTGAAGCATTTAGTATTGTAGGATTGACTTTAGATGCATAAGTGTATCTTCCATCATTTGGATTGCCTTTTTCAAATAGATCAACAGTACCATCGATCACAATACTTGCGTTAATTTGCTGAGGCTTACCATTAGGTTGTTGAGTCGTTATTTTATAAGGATCATATAGTAAACCTTGAGCTTCTATATCGATCAATCCTGTTTTTGATGCTAACTCTGATCCACTAATTGACACCCCTCGGGCTGAAGTCAAGTTGATATTTCCACTTTCACTAGTCAGAACTGCTGCGACATGTTCGTCCCCATAGACGCCTGCATTTAAAAAGGTCACTAATTTATCTAAATCCGAAACTCTTTGTTCTATTTCATTATTAATTTCAATTTTAATTTTTTTTGTTCTTGATGAAGCCACCTGCATATTAATATTAATTTTAATCGGATATTTTTTTTCTAACCTTTCTTTAATTTCATTGAGTGATCTGAGAGAACTGTTAACTGTTGACCCAGGTATTACATTATCTCTCTTACTGATTAAAGATTTATAATCAGTATCAGCTTGAATAACTCTTAAGGATTCTTGTAATAAAGCTTTTTCAGCATTTGCATCATTGATGTGTTTAGTACTTACATAATTACTGACTTTGTTTTTTATCCCGTTTATTGTGATTTGGTCTCTATTTGCAACGATTTTTATATCTTTTTTTGCGTTTAATTTTGCGCCTTCTAAAATTACAAACTCGCCTTCTAAAGTAATTCCACCATTCGCTGTAGTTAGATTCACGACCTCCTCAGAACCCTGACCATTTGCCCCACCATATCCCACTAATGTTGTGGCCCCATTTTTAGAGATGAGATCTATATCACCGGTTGCATTTAATTTAATACTTTTGGGATCTATTCTCAGTCCATTATCGATCTGTAAGGATAAATCACCATCTAGGCTATTTAATTTTGCATCTGATCTAAGCAATTGACTTCCAATCGCATTCAGTTCAACTGATTTTTTATCAACGAAGTAGCCAGATTCAATAAGTGTTGCACCACCTGTAAGTTTCAAATTTTGTGCAAAAATAGACCCATCTTTACTGGTTACGGATAAAAGTCCATCTGACTTAAATTGACTTGTACTATTATCTAAAAATAAAGGGGACACACCAAGACCATCAGGGGAACTATTAAAAAATATTCGACTTCCATTGATTGCAGTATGCGAATTAGAGTTCGAATTTACGCCACTAAATACCAAATTATGATTTGCAAATATTTCTACATTTCCTTTTGCATTAATATTTGTATTATTTATATCAATTTTTTTATCACTTTGGACTTTTACGCCACCTTCAGTAGAACTAAGTTCGGCTAACTTTATATTGACATCCCCTGTACCTATTGATGCAATAGTGATTCCTTTTTTTGCATTTACCTGGGTTGAGACACTATTTGAATCAGATTGTAAATTGGTATCCCCATATGCAATAAATGAAGCTTTCCCTGCCTCTGAAACTGCTTTTAAATTCTTGGTATTAATATTGCCTTTCAAAGCCGAGACATTAATATCTGTTCCTGCTGATAAATTTGTTCCGAGGTTTAAATTTACATTGTTTTCAGATGCTGTCAGGTTGATATCTTTATTTGTTTTGAGTTGACTGTTCAGTAGCAACTCTTTTCCTAATAAGTTGATTCCTTCATTTGCAATGAACTGACTTCCTAAAATATCTAATTTACCATTTGAGCGTAAATCTAATTTGCCCGTGAATGTAGGTAAAGTAGTCCCTGCATTTTGCCAAGTTAAATTGCCTTGAGCATTCACATTAAAATTTTTAGTTTTTGTTGTTTGTCCTACTTTATCTAGACCAAGATTGTTAATAGAAACCGAATTAGCTCCATAAATATTTACATCTTTTTCAGCATTTAAACGGGTCGAAGTCAAACTAAGGTTTGAACCAGCTTTACTTGTCGCTAAATTTATATTTCCTGAATTTGCCCAGACAGGTGTATTTTTGAGTGTTAATAAATCACCAGCAGTCAGATTGACATCATGGGTGGCTGAGATATTTCTCACTGCATCGGCTTTTAGATTTTGTTTTGCTTCAAGAAAGATTGAACCATTCACACCAAGGTTGATATCATTGCCAAGATTGATATTACTAGCATCAATGTATAAATTTTCACTTTCACTAAAGTTCTGAACATTAGTACTATTCAGTAAATTGACATCCTCCTTGGCTTTAACAGAAATAATATTGGGATTTTCTGTCCCAAGTTTTTCTAATCGGGCACGATCTAAAGTGATGTTCTGACCAGACTCCAAGAATAAATTACCATTGGAAAGCATTGCTCCACTACTCACAATATCAGCACCATCACCTGTACTGATACTGAGTAAACTTCCCTGTGGGTTGGTGTTTTTCATCGTACCTGTATTTTCGATTTTACCTGCGCTGGTAATCACTAAGCTTTGTGGAGATTGAATAGTTCCAGCATTGCTCACCCCTAAGCCTTTGTCTGTACCGATGATAAAAATATTATTGGCATACATTCCACCGAGCGCTTTTACATCGAGTGCAAATGTTGGTGTGGTACTATTCGCTTGATTCGGTGTGATTGACGTTAAGTCTTCACTTATTGTGTTTGAACCCGTAATCACTTGTAAGGCTTGATTGGCATGTACTTGAGCGTTGAGTTCTACTGCTTTGGCATAGATATCAACATAGTCGGCATTGTTGTTATTCCCACCCAATCCTAAGTTATTTGCTGTTGAATTAACGTTGACTTTCCCTTGATTTACCACAAACTGCTTAATACTTCCATCAGCATTCAGCTGTGGCTTACCTGTGGTAAAAATTGCCTTATTGGCATTGATAAAACCGCCACCCTGAATATTAATTCCAGATGGGTTGGCAATAATCACATCTGCACGCTGCCCTGCAATCTCTAGATTTCCTCGGAATTGTGATGCTGCCGAAGAGTTGACCTCATTGAGAATAACCCTTGCTTCACCTGTTTGTAGATAAGGGTTAGCCCCTACTTGCCCCACAATCACTGAACCTGCACCATTACGGCTGTTGTTTAATACAACACCGGGTTGCAATACATCAAATTGGTTATAGACGTTATGCGACACACCATTTTTAGGTGTTTGAATATTCACCACAGGTACATTTTGACCCTGTTGGTTTTTCCCTACCCCTATACTGGCTCTTTGTGAAGCTGCAGCATTTGGATCTGCCTGCATCTGTGCATAAACAGGTGAAAATGCCATAAATAAGCTCATCGATGCGACAATACTTTTCACTTGCCACAATTGATGAAATGATTTTGAATCCTGTGTATTCACAGACTCTGCAATTGGAGTTGAATACGTACTTTGACCTGTAGCTTTACTCTGACTTTTGATATTTTCAGCCACAGCAATAAACATATTTTTTGCTTTACTAAAAATAATACGATAACGGTTTTTATTCATTTCTTAAGTTCCTAAATGTTTTTTGATTAATATGAAAAATTTAAACTAAAGCCTGTAACCCAATCTTTTTTAATGAGCTTAGGTGCCTTGATACCATGACCAATAAAGGTATCTAAATACACACCTTTAAAATAACTACGTGTCCCAAATACACTTCCCATCAAATAACGTTGTCCAGAATAGCTATTTCTACCATTGACCCACCCTTGATCGATAGCTGCATAAAACTGAGTTGCAGGGATAGGAGAGTTCCAATTCAATTCTTGTTGTAAATAGTGACCGTTATCGCCTGACAGCATGAGCTCGCCATCAAAGCCTCGAACACTGTAACGCCCACCAATATAAAAACGGTCTTGAGGAACTAAAATTTTGGGTGCAAATTGTCCGCGCCAATTTAAGCGGTATTGCACAGGATGATCTAGAATCGTAAAAGGCTGGGAATAGCGAAGCTCAGCACTCCAAATCGGAGCGCGAGCATATCCTTCAGCAGGAAGAAGGATTTGTTGTTCTTTCACAGGATCATAAATGGTAATTCTTTCTTCTGGGGCCGATTGAGCATTCAATGCCCCTGTACCACGTCGATAATCAAGATTTAAATCGAGTAATGCATTGCCAATATATTGTCGATGTTGAATACCTGCATTCCATCCTGCAGTTTGTCTATGCATCACATTAACTTCAGTATTTTCAATAAAAGTTTGATTTTTTTTATGATAGCCTTTGGTATAAATACTGGTTTTATGATGCGCACCACGGCTGATCATACGTGAGAGCATAAGATTACTTTGCTTGGTTTCTCCACTATATAAAATTGGCCCATTAAAGCCCGCTATATTTTGTTCATATCTATATTCATTATGGGTCGCAGATAACTCATAATTTCGAAATGGAATTGAATAGCTGAGATAAATGCTTCGGTTTAAATCTTTTTGCCAATCATCGAGTGAATGACTTAAATTGATATTAAGTGAATCATTTAAATTCAATGGATTGTTTAAGCTAATTCCTAAACTTCCAATATATTCACCCGTACTTTTTGATCCTGAATTATCAATATTTAAGCTCAATCCAAATTTTTTATAAGGCCTAGACGTCACAATAAGATCACTAAAACCAACCAGTTCTTTACCATCTTGAGCTACAGCTGGTTCTATTTTGATATCTACATCTCGGTTCGATGTGCGTTTGAGATTTTCTAAACCTTGATCAATTTTTTTAAGATTTAAAATTTCATTATTTTTTATCGGTAATGCAGCAAATATCTCTATCTTATTTACAGATTTATCCTTTGAAAGTATTTGATGAATTCGACCTGCATGGATATTTAAAACTAGATGACCTTGAGTCAAGTCTTGTGGATTAACCACAATTTGCGTGGTAATCAATCCTTGTTTTATCAGCTCGTTTTGAGCATATTTGACTAGATTCTGTAAGCTTTGAGTTCCAACACATTGTCCGACAATAAAATCAGGCTGACTCAAATTATAGCGCAAACCATTGAAAATATTTTGATTTTTACTCTGCAATGGATCATTTATAACGAAACTGAGTTGCTTTATTTCAAAGCATGGAGTTTCTGGAACAATGACAAGATCACGACCAAGTTTTTCAATTTTTTGTTGTGGGGCTAAAAGTATATTTTCATCAGCTAATTTTTTTTCAAGTTCGTTAATGCGTTGATCTTGACGAATAATTTCTGGTGTCAAATCAACCACACCTGATTTTGATGTTATGTCAGCGGCATACAAAAATATTGGATAAGAATATATTAAAGATATGAAACATAAATTCTTTATTTTATTACATGTCAAAATAATCATTAATAATTTTAGTGTTAAAAAAACTACACAAATATACATTTATTTGTAAATAATCCACAATATCTTCATAATTTAATAGCTTATATTTTGAACAAAAAATAAATCAAGTACTTTGAATTAATTGAAATTATATTTATATTTAGGATTTTTAACTATGGTATAAGTGAACTTTTTTAGTGCAATTTAAGTTTATAATCGAACCAAAATAAAGCATAAATCTTACAACTGCTTTTGAAGAGTTTTAAAGTTAATATTTCTTTTAAATCGTGATTCCCATTACTCTAATTAAACTCTAAAGTTTTTACTTTATTGATTAATCTCTTTGGCAATTTGAATGGCCTATTTGAGGTTGACACCGAAAGTATCTACTGCCCTGCCACGAGCACCTAGAATCAGGCTGCCTATCATCTAAAGACAAATCATTGCGTTTACCAATATAAGAACGAGTATAGTTAAATATCCAATATTTGCGCCACTGGAATCAATACGTAGATATAGATTACCTCCATCAGGAAGCTTATACATTTTGTCAGGACTTGCTTTTTTAATTTGTAAAGCAGTCAGTTTATTGATTCCACTTGTAGTCATAGCGTATAAGAAAAAAAATGCAGTAAGAAATTATCTTACTGCATTTTTTACAACTTTATAACCGCTTATTGACGTACTGTGTCATAGCTTGCTATACCGCCTGTTTCCAACTTTAACCTTATAAGTCAATTGCTTATATAGTGTTAAACAGTGTCAGAAACTTCAATGTGGCGGAAGCGGTGAGATTCGAACTCACGGAGGACTCACACCCTCGTCGGTTTTCAAGACCGGTGCATTAAACCGCTCTGCCACGCTTCCATGTGCGCAAGAATACTAAGCTTTTCCAATTCTGACAAGAAAAAAATAGACTTAAACTATTCAAATGCATATTGTTTCATCAAAATAGATGATTTTGATTAAAGTTTAGCTGCTATTTCAGCACCTTCACGAATCGCACGCTTTGCATCAAGCTCACCAGCCAATTTTGCACCACCGATAATATGGTAATTTGCTAAAGTTGACTCACCCTCTTGAGGCATTAAGTCCTTAACGGATTCCTGACCTGCACACACCACAATCGTGTCTACTCGTAACAATTGATCATGACCATTGCTTTCAATCCATAATCCTTCATTGGTGACAGACTTGTATTGCACGCCACGCATCATTCTTACCGCATGTTTTTTCAATTGTGCACGGTGTACCCAACCCGAGGTTTTACCTAAACCAATACCAAGAGGTGTGGTTTTACGTTGCATCAAATATATTTGACGAATCGGTTGCTCTACTTCAGCAGGAACAAAACCACCTTCAGTCATATAGTTTGGATTTGGGTCTACACCCCACTCTCGTTGCCAATCCGCCAAAGGTTGTGGTTGCGGCTGATGTTCAGGTTTTAACAAATATTCCGATACATCAAAACCAATACCGCCTGCACCGACCACAGCGACTCTGTTGCCAACAGGTGCACCACGTAATACTTGAGCATAAGACAACACTTGCGGTGCATTACTGCCTTCAATATTTAGACCCCGTGGAATCACGCCTGTTGCGATCACCACATCATCAAAACCTTCACGCTCTAATTGCTCACGATTCACTTTGGTATTTAAACGTAAATCCACACCAGTTTTTTCAATCTGAACTTTAAAATATCGTATGGTTTCATGGAATTCTTCTTTACCTGGCACAACTTTAGCGAGGTTAAACTGTCCGCCGACCTCAGTAGAGGCTTCAAACAGAGTCACCTGATGTCCACGACTTGCCGCAATAGTAGCTGCTGACATTCCAGCAACACCACCGCCAACAACCGCAATTTTCTTCGGTTTTTTTGTTTTAAGATAAACCAGTTCAGTTTCATGCGCTGCTCGTGGGTTCACCAAGCAACTTGCACGCTTATTTTGAAAACTATGATCTAAACAGGCTTGGTTACATGCAATACAAGTATTGATTTCATCAACACGATTGGTTGCGGTTTTACTCACCCAAAAAGCATCTGCCAATAATGGACGCGCCATTTGCACCATATCTGCTTTACCTGCTGCCAAAATTTCCTCAGCAGTATCAGGCATATTAATTCGGTTGGAAGCAATGACAGGTACAGCGACATGCTTTTTCACTTCTGCGGTGTAATCTACAAATGCAGCACGCGGAACAGAGGTTACAATCGTGGGAACACGTGCTTCATGCCAACCAATCCCAGTATTCAGTAAAGTAATACCTGCTTTTTCTAATGCCTGCGCAACAGTGATTACTTCATCCATAGTATTACCGTCATGGACCAAATCGAGCATCGACAAACGGAAGCAAATAATAAATTTTTCACCAACTTTGGCACGAATCGCTTTTACAATTTCGACTGCCAAACGCATACGATTTTCAATTGGTCCGCCCCAACGATCTTCACGTTGGTTAACATGGCGACTTAAAAATTGATTCAGTAAATAGCCTTCTGAACCCATAATCTCTACACCATCATAACCAGCTTTTTTTGCCAAACTAGCTGTTTCAGCATAATCCTGAATGGTTTCAAGAATCAGTTTGTCACTCATCTGACGTGGTTTAAACATCGAGATCGGTGATTTGATTGGGCTTGAAGATACAACAAACGGTTGATAACCATAACGCCCTGCATGCAGAATTTGCATCAGAATTTTTGCACCATGCTTATGTACAGCATGTGTGACTAAACGATGTGGTGCAATATCACCTAAAGTATTCATCGTTCCACCGGCTGGCAACAACCAACCTTGGCGATTTGGGGAAATCCCCCCTGTAATAATCAGCCCAACACCACCTTTGGCACGTTCTCCAAAATATGCAGCAAGTTTTGGGTAGTTATAAAAACGATCTTCTAAACCTGTGTGCATTGAACCCATCACGACACGATTTTTAATGGTCGTAAATCCCAGATGGAGTGGTTTTAAGATATTTGCATAGCTATTTGTCATGATGAATCCTTTAAGTTTGGCTTTGCAACTTGTTGCATACTACTTTATCGAGTTTTAATTTTTTTTTGATGGCAATTTTTGATATTTTCATCGTATATAGTGTCAATTCTATCTGCTTTACCCACAACAAGAAGCAACACATCTTGATATGACTCAAATAAAAGAAAAGTGTTATACAGTTTTATAACAATCTGCTGTGTCAATTTTCGTTATTTTGCAATATAACTGCTGAATAAAAGTAAATAAGAAAAGGCATCACGTTATGAGCCACCCGGTATTTTTAACCAGTTCTACCTTTAGCCATATGCCACAAGGTAGTCAAAATCAATGGGCTGAGTTTTTTCAAAGCGCAACTTTTGAACTCGAAGCAAATGCATTCATTCCAATTTTATGGTTTATGCTGTTTAAGCAAGAAAATATTTTCTGGACAAGATATATAGATGATCTTGATATCAACGATGAACGCAATCAAATTGATCTAGAAGAACGCCAAGAGGATTTTGGTGAGAGTCAATATGCTTATTTAGTCATTGATCAACAACAAGCACTTCTCAATTTAGCAGATCGAAAACCCTTATTTATAGAAACTTTTGGTGCAGAGAACAGTTACCATTTTGAAGATTTTAAATCTTTAATCGAACAACATTATCCTGAATATGTTTTATTGCGCACCAGTGGTTTGCCCTTGGATTTAAATGATGCCCATTTCTTAACCCAATTGTTACAACACATTGAAAATTCGGCACAAGATCATTCACAACAACTTTCTTTTATTGAAATGCAACGTATCGAGCTTGCTCGTTTTGATGATCATCCCTATTTCTTTTATGGTGTGAATCTACATGACCCTATTCACGATTTAAATACCAAAGAAGACCTGTCCACACCAGATCAAATTGACCCTGCTTCATCTCAACAACCTTTAGCAACTTCGGGGTTGGCGATTTGGATTTGTACAGCCATCGTTGCAATCTTAACCATTGCAATTTGGTTTACCACACAATCCGCACTTTATGCTGTTGTTACCTTCTTTATCAGTGCTTTTGTGCTTGGATTTATTTCTTCTAAATTAGGCGAACAGAAATAAAAAATAGCCATGCTTTTTTGCATGGCTATTTTATTTAGTCAAATAAATGAGTTCGTCATCTAGCAGTTTTTAAAAGACTGTTTATATGTGAATCACCATAAACAAATCAAATTAACACGATTCAATATCATCACTTCCAGTATTTTAATTTACTGGTCTGCCCAATGCCGACATTAAAGCTATTGGTTGGATCAAGCTTTTGATAATGATTTTTTAAAGTAGGCTTTGCAATATACAAATGCCCTACATTGTGTTCCGCAGGATATTCTGCACCACGGTTATCCAGCAAATGCCACATTTGATGTTCCATTGCCAAAGGATCTACCCCTTTTTTGACTATATAATCTTGATGAAACACATGACAGAGAAAATGTCCGTAATACAATTTATGGGTAATTAAATCATCCATCTCTTGAGGTAAAGTTTCTACCCATTCACGGTCGTTACGGCGTAAAGCAATATCCAGCGCAACAATATCTTCAACTTCCGAACGATGCGTATCACGATAACGAATTGCTGCACCCGCCACTGCGAAACGATGTAAAAAAGCCTTACGCCCTTCTTCATCCGTACAACGGAAAAAATTTCCTGATGTTTTATGTTGAAAATAATCTTTTAAAAAAAGTTCAACTTGCTCAACATCCTGATTTTCGATACGAATCATCAAATGATGTTCATATAAATCACGAAACTCATTCATCCGTTTTGGCAAATGATTGGGCAACAGTTTAGTCACCATCTGCAACACTTTATCAGACAAACTACGTAAGCCAATTTTTTCGAGATATCCATCCACTTTATCTTTTAGTGCAAATGCAGCAGGTACTTTTGCCGTACCAAATTTTTCGATAAACATAAAGGTATCTTTGCCATATTCAGCACCAATATCATAGGCAACACGATGAATGTATTCACCCGCAATCGGTAATCTTGGCAAATCTTTGAGTAAGAAACGACGGATTTCAGTCAAATCATCATGTGAGTTGGTTCCCACATAAAATACCTGACTTGGAATTTTTTCAAAGGTGTCTAAACGTACTGCAAAGACACAGACTTTACCTGCAGAACCTGAAGCTTCAAATAAACGTGATGGATCAGCATTGAATCGTGCAGGTGTATTTTCATCGACCTGTTTAACATCATGCGCATAACGATGGTCAGAAGCACAACAACTCGCATTATTAATAACATCATTGAGTTGATAGTTTTTATTTTCGAGTTTTGTCAAAATTTCTTCAGGTGTTTCACCCAAATTCACCCCCAAGTGATTGACCAACTCTAATTCACCTGACGCATTGACCCGTGCATAAAGTGCCAGTTCAGTATATGCAGGACCGCGGCGAACCAATGCTCCGCCTGAGTTATTACATATTCCACCTAAAACCGATGCACCAATACAAGATGATCCAATCACTGAGTGCGGCTCACGATTATAGTGTGCCAACTCTTTTTCAAGACGATCTAAGGTTGCACCAGGTAAGCAAATCACTTGCTGACCTTGGTTAATCACTTGAATACCCGCCAAACGACGTGTACTCATTAAAATAACGGGTCGGTCGTAATCATCACCAAAAGGTGTTGAACCACCCGTGAGGCCAGTATTTGCAGCTTGCATAATCACGATACAGTCCGCATTTACAGCAGCTTGTAGCACTTGCCATTGTTCAAACAAAGTTCCGGGAACCACAACAGCCAGCACTTGCCCTGAGCCATAACGACGACCCTGACGATATAGGCGGGTAGCGTGATCATGGGTTAAAACGTGTTGCTGACCGACGATGTTGATCAATTGCTGAATGGTGTGTTGTGAATCAATATTAGATTGCATTTTCCCTATCCTATTGATGAACCCTTATTCAATCTCATTCAATAAGGCATTCATTCCGACAGCGTTTTTCAATATTATTTGTATTGAGGGATCAACGATCAGTTCAAGCTACTTTTTTTGCTGAAAAGTAGCTTGAACCATGCTTATCCGCAAAACTTGTTAAATCACATCTTTTCATTTGATGCTTTGCAAATACATCATGTTATAAGGTCGTTCTGCCTCAAAACACTTCAGATGAAATTTGCATGGATGACATTTGCGTCTATCAAATTGAACACTGTCATTTAGCTTGATGACGTATCAAAAATACATCACGCATCCAATGCTTTGTCTAACTTCACTAAACAATCGGCGTTAATGTCTGCAATTGTTTTGGCGCCCGTCAAAGTCATTGCGACACGCATTTCTTTGTCAATTAATTCAAGCAGATTTGAAACGCCTGCGCCACCCGCTGCCCCTAATGCATAGACAAAAGCACGTCCGAGCATGCAGGTATCTGCACCCAATGCCAGCATACGAACCACGTCCAAACCATTACGAATACCAGAGTCAGCAAGGATTTTAATATCCCCTTTGACGGCATCTGCAATTGGCGGAAGCGCACGCGCAGATGATAAGACACCATCTAACTGACGACCACCATGGTTTGATACAACAATACCATCGGCACCGAAACGTACTGCATCTTTGGCATCTTCAGGATCAAGGATCCCCTTAATCACCATCGGGCCATCCCAAAATTCACGAATCCACTCAAGGTCTTTCCATGAAATAGACGGGTCAAAGTTATTGCCCAACCAACCGATATAATCTTCAAGTCCAGTCGGCTTTCCTAAGTATTTGGAAATATTACCTAAATCATGTGGACGACCCAGCAAACCGACATTCCAAGCCCAATCCGGATGGAAACACGACTGCATGTAACGACGCATCGCTGCATTTGGACCACTCATACCAGAATGTGCATCACGATAGCGCGCACCAGGTACAGGCATATCAACAGTAAACACCAAAGTTGAGCAGCCTGCAGCTTTGGCTCGCTCTAAAGCATTTTTCATAAAGCCACGATCACGCAGCACATATAACTGAAACCACATTGGGCGGTTAATTGCTGGTGCAACTTCTTCAATCGGACAAACAGACACGGTAGACAAGGTAAAAGGAATGCCCTTTTTATCTGCCGCCACAGCAGCTTGAACCTCACCACGACGTGCATACATACCTGTTAATCCAACAGGAGACAATGCAACTGGCATAGATAAAGTTTCATCAAACAATTTTGTTTCTAGGCTTAACTGAGACATGTCATTTAAAACACGTTGCCTTAAAGCGATTTTTGATAAATCTTCTACATTTCGTTTTAGTGTATATTCCGCATACGCACCACCATCAATATAATGAAAAAGAAATGGTGGTAAACGACGTCGCGCGGCTTCACGATAGTCATTAGCAGAAGAAATAATCATGCTCATATCCTGTTTAATCGGCTCGCACGCTGACGACGGGCTTCTTCCTCATCAATCATACGCACTTGCTGTACTACAAATTCTATATGTCCACAGACCGCATCTCTTGCAGCATCTGGATCATGACGTTCAATTGCATCCATCACTTTAAAATGCTGGTCATGCAATTGATCAAATCGATGTGTTTCTGAGTACACTTTGCGTCTACCCAAGAGCACGTTAAACTGCAACAGATCAAAAACGCCCCGCATCATCTGTATCAACACTAAATTGTGCGATGCTTCAGCAATCGCCAAATGAAATTTAGCATCAGCAAGTGAAGCTTGCTCATCATCACCAATCGACTGAAAATATGAAATTTGATCATAATATTCGCGAATCTGAGCCAGATCTTTAGGTGTTGCACGTTGTGCCGCATACCAAGCTGAACCACCTTCAAGGATTGTTCGCGCCTCCTGCACATCAAAACGATATGCAGGGTCTTCATCAATTAAATTACTTAAAGATTCAACAATCTGGTTTTGCGACCAATTCACTGGGAATTGTTGTAAATAGGTCCCCGCCCCGCCTTTACTGATCAGCATTCCGGTACTGGTCAGTTGAGAAATCGCTTCTCTTAAAGAGGAACGGGATACGCCCAGTTGTTCACACAACTTTCGTTCAGCAGGTAAACGTTCTCCGACTTGCATGTTTTTTTCTTCAATTAACATACGAAGGCTTTGTACCACTTTGTCAGAGACTTTCATCTGCTTTCCTCATTCAGTGACGTTTTATGCTCATGGAATCATCCATGGGAACACATAAGCTTGTAGTGTAATAATAATACCGATCATTACAGTAAACGTTATACTGTGTTTAACCGTAAAACGGAACAGATCAGACTCTTTACCTACCAGCCCCACCGCCGCACATGCAATTGCAATCGACTGAGGAGAAATCATTTTCCCAGTGACACCACCACTGGTATTTGCAGCAACCAGTAATACTTCTGGGACACCAATTTGTTGCGCAGTCGTGGCTTGTAATGCCCCGAATAAAGCATTTGCAGAAGTATCCGAACCTGTAAGGAATACACCTAACCATCCTAAGAATGGAGAGAAGAATGTAAATGCTTGCCCCGTATGTGCCAATGCCAAAGCCAAGGTTGCAGACATTCCTGAATAGTTAGCAATAAAAGCAAATGCCAACACCATACCAATCGAATAAATGGGAATTTTTAATTCATTAATGGTTTCAGCAAAAGTAACCACTGCTTCTTTTGGCTTCATTTTTAAGAAAATAATAGTAATGATTGCAGCAATAATAATTGCGGTACCCGTCGCTGAGAACCAATCAAATTTATAAATTGCATCATAGTCTTTTACTTCAGCAACAACAGGTGGCATCTTTTGAATCATTTGATGCAAATATGGCACTTTGATAGAAATCACTAAATCATGCAGTGCACCATCTTTGGTAAATAAATCCTTAAATGGCTTTACACTCCAGATCGTAACCATCACTGTTAAAATCGCAAATGGAGACCACGCTTTGGCAATTTGAGCAAGGCTATATTTCTGTTGTTTTTGTGCAGCAAGATTCTCGCTCATGCTGTCATCTTCATTTGCAAAACGGAAGATATGCTTTGGCTGCCAATATTTTAATAAAATCGTTAATGAAACCAAAGACGCAATTGAAGCGGTAATATCTGGTAATTCTGGACCCACAAAGTTTGAAGTCAAATATTGTGCTAGCGCAAAAGAACCACCACCGACAATCACAGCAGGCCAAGTTTCTTTTACACCACGCCAACCATCCATAATCGCCATGATCCAGAACAGCACAATTGGAACCATAAATGGCAACTGACGTCCAACCATCTGACTGATTTCCATTGTTTCTACACCAGAAACCTGTCCAGCCACAATAATTGGAATCCCCATTGCACCAAATGCCACAGGTGCTGTATTCACAATCAAACATAGACCAGCCGCATAAAGTGGTTTAAAACCAAGCCCCACCAATAACGCAGCGGTAATCGCAACTGGTGCACCAAAGCCAGCCGCACCTTCCAAGAAAGTACCAAAAGCAAAACCAACAAAAAGCATTTGCAGACGTTGGTCTTCCGTAATCGACAAAATCGAAGAACGAATAATATCGAACTGCCCTGTTTTTACTGAAACTTTATATAGGAATACTGCGCCAATAATGATCCATGCAATTGGCCATAAACCATAAAAGAAACCATAGACCAATGATGCCAATGCCATCATCGTTGGCATTTGATAAGCAAATAATGAAACCAGTAAAGCCAATACAACTGTAATTGTCCCCGCAACACTTCCTTTCATGCGGAATACAGCAAGGGCTAAAAAGAAAAAGATAATTGGTATCAGCGCAATGGCACTGGATACCCAGATATTGCCCATCGGATCATAAATCTGTTGCCAATGTTGAAGCATTGTCATCTCCTTGAAATGCTTGCTAGAACGTGGAATGTCATTGAATCATCCATTTATTTCTCAATAATTGGTATGACCAATTTAGTTTTAAATTAAAAAATTTTGCACTAACTGCTACTTAATATTAATTTTTGCTGATTTAAAGATCAATAGTTGGCACTCAATTAATTATTTTGGTATGACCAATATTGCAAATATTTCGACCTATTCACAGACCAATCCTTCAGCTTTCAGGGTTTCAAATCGAATAACTCATTTGTTTTATATTGTATTTTTTTAAATTAAACCAATTTTATACAACTTTAGTCGTATGCTATTTTTTAATGCACTTTTTAGTAACACTGATTTAAGTTTATTATCGGGTTTGGAAATACTTCAAAACCAAAATTAGTCAGACCAATTTAAAAATCAGTTAAAATAAGCGTAAAGGCATCGTATTAAACAAAAAATATAAAAAACAGAAAAAAAAGCAAAATCAATGAACTTTCACTGATTTTGCTTTTTACTTTAATTGAAAAATTACATAAAAATTTAATTAACTATAAATTAATTCAACAATCTCCATTCATTGATTTAACGATGCTCACAACTCAATAAGGTTGCAGGTTTTTTCTTGATTTTAAGATTTAAAGAACTTGAAATAATTCCTGAACAAATAAATGCCGCACCGATAATAATGTTGATTGTAATCGGCTCATGCCAAAGCACATAACCAAAAAATAAACTTAGAATAGGAATACACATGATTGAAATAGACGCAACAAAGGTATCTACCTGACTCACAATCCAATTCCACAAGGCAAAGGCAAAACCAGTTCCAATCACAGCAATATAGAACAGGATTGAATCATTGAGCGGATTCATCCAAACTTTAACATCTACAGGTTCAAAAATTAAAGCGCCGATCAGAATCACCACACCACCCATCAGCAATTGCCAAAAGGTCAATTTGATTTTGTCATAAGTTGCAAAATTCTGTTTGATATAAACTGTGGTTAAAGCCCAGAAGAAGCCTGACAAGATTAAGAAAGCTTGACCAATTAACGATAAATTCAAATGAATATGATGTAATTGTGGCCAAAGAATTGCAACCAAGCCCAATGTGCCAAGAACCAACCCAATTATTTTTTGGCTATTTAAACGCTCATTTAAAATATAATGCGCCAATACACCAATAAAAATAGGCATAGTAAACACTAAAACCGCAGACAATCCCGAATCAACAAATTGCATGGCAAAGGTTTGTGTTGCATAAAAACCAATACAAATCATCAAACTTGAGATCATCAGTTTTTGCCATTCACCTTTTGCGGGTAAAACGGATTTTCTTAACAGTACTTGAACCAACATAAGGGTAAGCGCAGCTAAGATTAAACGCGTAGAAATAAATAAGAATGGCGGAAATATTTGCAAACTATGTTTGACCAATCCCCACAAAGATCCCCAGACGAGACACAATAATACAATTGCACCAATCACTCGAAGATTCATTTGCTGTACTCAACAGATGGAAAGTACATAGAGTATAGAAAATAAATGACATCATGAATAATGCTATGTTTTAATGTACACATCATTTTTTTTGATGCTAAAGTAGATATTTTAGTATCAGCACTTATTCAACGCATTATTGAGGAATTGAAATGAATATCGATATGGGTGATATCAAATCATTTGTGACTGTTGCTGAACTAAAAAGCATTACAGCAGCAGCAAATAAGCTCAATTATTTACAATCGAATATGACAGCAAAAATAAAAAAGATTGAAAATCACTATAAACGTCAATTATTCATCCGAAAACCCAAAGGTGTTGAACTGACCGAATCAGGAATGAATTTATATCAGCAATACAAAAAAATGATCTTCACATGGGAAGAAACAGAAAATAAAATCTATCAGCAGGAAAAATATTTACGCTTTGGTACCAACACCAGTTTAGGCGGAATGCGTTTCTACCCGTCTTTTAGCCAACTTTATGAAACCTACCCTGAGCTTTCAATCACCATGAAAACAGGTGCTACAGGCTATATTGAAGATGAAATTTTACGCGGAAACCTAGATATCGCTTATGTTTTAGGTCACCCAAAACAGAAAAATATCCAGTATATTCAAAAGGCAGATGATCAATTGGTGATTATCGGAAAAAATGTCATCAACCATGACAGCCTTGAAGACTGTCTCAATCATCAAAATATTTTACTTGCCTCAGAAGAATGCTGTTATGCAACCACTTTAGATCATATTTATACAGACTATCATTTAACCAAGGGTGAATTAACCCATATTTATGATCATGAAGCCTTAGTCAATTTCACTCAGTTGGGTATGGGAATTTCAATGATTGCAAAGTCACTGATCAAAAAATTTAATATTCAATATTATCGAGAAACACCCGAACAATATCGAGATATTGGATTCTATCTGATAGCCCGAAGTGAACATGTATTTACCCCGATTGAAAAGCAGTTTATTGGTTTAAATGATCAACTATGATATCAAACGAATCAGATATATTGGGTTAACCCTATATATCCAATTTATCTTACTTTTAACATAGGTCAATCCGCAGCTTGCCATTTGGCCTTACACACATTCAGCAAAATCAGCAGCCCTATACAAGTACCTATTGGAAATCCAATCAAGAATAAACACCCAATAATGGTAGACATCAATCTCCCTATTTCACTACCCTTTTCAACTTCTTATTAAATTTCACACCTCTTTAATTTGACTTTTCTTATAAGTTTTACCTGAGGTGTATAAGTCATTTAAGTAAATTAATTTTGCTCTAATAAATTGTCATTTTTTCAATGTTAACCTTCAAATCCAATAAAACATTGATTGAAAAAGTGCTACAATACTGCGTTTATAAAATTCTCTTTGGCCACCCATGTATGTGGTGCCTCTTTCGAAATAGTTAGGACGAGCAATGACTGATAATGCAACGATCTTGCAGAATGTACCAGTAGGCAAAAAAGTGGGTATCGCCTTTTCTGGTGGTCTAGATACTTCAGCAGCTTTATTGTGGATGAAACAAAAAGGCGCAGAACCTTATGCTTATACAGCAAACTTAGGTCAACCTGATGAAGATGACTACGATGCAATTCCGCGTAAAGCTGAAAACTACGGTGCTGTAAAAGCCCGATTGGTTGACTGCCGCTTACAACTTGCATTGGAAGGTATTGCTGCAATTCAATGTGGTGCATTTCATATCAGCACTGGTGGTGTTCCTTATTTCAACACAACACCATTAGGTCGTGCAGTAACAGGTACAATGCTTGTTACAGCAATGAAAGAAGATGATGTTAATATTTGGGGTGATGGTTCAACCTATAAAGGGAACGATATTGAACGTTTCTATCGTTATGGTTTATTAACCAACCCTGCACTTAAAATTTACAAACCTTGGTTAGATCAGCAATTTATTGATGAATTAGGCGGTCGCGCTGAAATGTCACAATTCTTGATCGACAATGGTTTTGATTACAAAATGTCGAAAGAGAAAGCCTATTCAACAGATTCAAACATGTTGGGTGCAACTCACGAAGCGAAAGATCTTGAATACCTCAATGCAGGCATCAAAATCGTTGAGCCAATCATGGGCGTTGCGTTCTGGAAAGAAGACGTAAAAGTTGAAGCTGAAGAAGTTTCTGTAACGTTTGAAGAAGGCTTCCCTGTTGCATTAAATGGCAAACGTATTGAAGACCCTGTTGAATTCATTCTTGAAGCCAATCGCATTGGTGGTCGTCATGGTCTAGGTATGTCTGACCAAATCGAAAACCGTATTATTGAAGCAAAATCTCGTGGCATCTATGAAGCTCCGGGAATGGCGCTTCTTCATATTGCTTATGAACGTCTTGTAACGGGTATTCATAACGAAGACACTATTGAACAATATCGTATCAATGGTTTACGTCTAGGTCGTTTATTGTACCAAGGTCGTTGGTTCGATTCGCAAGCATTGATGCTACGTGAAACAGCACAACGCTGGGTTGCTAAAGCAATCTCTGGTACTGTGACTTTAGAACTTCGTCGTGGTAATGACTACACGATTATGAACACTGAATCAGAGAACCTCACTTATGAAGCTGAGCGTTTAACCATGGAAAAAGGTGATTCAATGTTTAGTCCTGCTGACCGTATCGGCCAATTGACTATGCGTAATCTTGATATCACGGACACCCGCGCAAAACTTGGTATTTATACCAATACTGGTTTATTGGCTGTCGGTACAGGATCTGCGATCCCTCAGTTGAAAGACAAAAATAAATAATTTTTGATGAAAAACAAAACCGCCAAATTTGGCGGTTTTTTTAGCTTTAGCCTTAATGACTTTTCATTAAAGATTGCTTATCAAGACACTGCATTCTTAGTTTCAGGCTGCGATAAGTTTTGTTGCTCTAATTTTTGCTGTTGTTTTTGCAACTCAATCTTTTCAGCATGTTCTTGGCGAATTTGATCATATTCCCGTTTGGTTTCGGCATCACTTTTAGCCGCAAGAAAAGCCATTCCAACTAAAAATACTGGAAATAACAATGCTAATGTCGCAAAGATATAAAATTTTTTCGAACTTGTCTGTGACATAAATTCAAGGCTTTCAATAAATTTAACTAGGTTGCTTAATATAACAGAATAAACCCATCCAATACATTACTCACCTACAGCCATAGGATTACAATCCCCTATTTATTTAAAGCGAAAAATTTAACTAAAAAGCATATTACCTTGTGATTCAGAAGCCTAATCAATCACTTTCACCAGTACTCTTCATCAATTAAATTATTCTTATATTGCATTCATTTCCCAAACTGCTTTAATAAAAGCTAATTTAATAAAAACCAGTTGCCCATAAAACAAAAACGGTCTAAGCAAATTTAAAAACAATTAACGATTCTTTGTTTGTTTATAAGCTTCTTGCGCTATAGCCAAACTTTTCTTTTTGCCTTCAACAGTATCTGGAATCTCATTAGATGTTCCATTACCAGAATGGCGTTGCAGGTGTTGCTGTTGAGAATACTGATGCATTTCAGACTGAGTTTTTTGTTGCCGTATCGAAGTTTGGTTTGCAGTTCGTTGGGTTAATTTTTGTTGAAGTTGTTGCTGTGGATTTATAATAGCAGTTCCAGCACAGGGTCTAGATTGATAAGTTACCGAACCTTTTACTGTACATTTGTGTACGTCTTTAGCAAATACATGATGAGAAATCCCTAAAGCTAAGATAACCAACAATACTTTTTTCACAACCAACACTCCATTTAAGTCTCAACAAAATATCAACAAATGATTTAAATTGCTATTTACACAGGAGTTTTCTTATTCACAGGAGTTTTCATCTACAATTAAGGTATAAATATGACTTTTTTTGCCAAGTTTTACAGCATTTTGTCATAGTTCAAAGCCTTGAGTTTCAAGATTTAATTTGAAGGTTTTTAAGTGATTGCTGAACAATAAAACCATGAACCATAGAAACAGGCAGCATATAAATTTTCCCAAAAAGATTATATGTTACTACACTGGTACATATCGTTAATTCATTTCTAAGTCCATCATATTCTTCGATTTGTAAAACCAGCAATACACTCAAGTGCTTATCGGTTGACTGTAAAAAAAGCTCACGATCTGAGACTTTAACCACATCAAAAAAATCTGCTTTCCCACCCACTTGAAGCGGTTTAGTTGATTCACCAAAGCCTTGAATAGGTTGCACACCACCTAAATGCCGGCTTAAAAAATCTCTTAGCTTAAACGCAGCCCTCAACCAAACTGGCGGCTTACTGGTCATTAGATAATAGGCTTGAGTACTGGTAAGATTTTTATCAATATATTGCTTGGCTTCGTGTAAAAAATTTAATTGATCAAGTGGAGCAACCAGTATTTTAGGATCTTTTTCTATGTTCATTCGATTAACCCCTTAAAATATAATTAATATTTTTTCAAACAACCGCTAAAAACAGTCTACAGTAATCAGTTGTTGGTGCAATTACTCACATTCTAAAGTTTAATAAATATACTTAGATTCTAGAATAAAATAGCCAAACCATAAATAACAAAAAGGTCTGCACTTGGCAGACCTTTGATTATACTGACTTTAGTGCGTCTATCTTTTAATTAGCTATCCATGTTATGAATGACTTAAAACAATATTAAAACACTATAAAACAATTGGTTATATCGCTTTAGTTGATTCAAAATAATTAATATGTACACCATTCTGTACACAAAGACTTTTTTAAATTAGGTTTTGGTGAAATTTTCATCACAAATAAAATAGTTTGGATTAGCTACCAACTAAACCAAACCATTAGGAATATAAAGTACTACCAATGTTTTAAGTAGAATAGTTCTCCATCCGCTATTCACAATAGTCAGCATGATAGAAATTAACTGTCAACAGGTTAATCTTATAACACAAGATGAAATTTTTCTAATTTATTTTCAGCTTGCAAAAATGCGCAAGTTAGCAATTTTCGACTTTTTAATAGTTTTTTATTCCAAAATTATTCCTAAGAATAAAGCCCTCACTCAGAGGGCCATGCATCCCTCAATCTTTCTGCATCAGCTGCGTGTCCATCAGCTTTTTCTGCCACTGTTCGATATTCAGTAATGCAGTTTTCGAGTATGTCACTGTTGGCAATGGTGTACTCAACGATGGTTTCTTTGGAGGCACTGGACAAGCGACTGCCTGCAATTTTGAGTTGCTTTGACAAGCTGTCAGCGCTGGACTGAGCAATATCAGCATCAGACTTAATCTGTTTAATTTTGGCATTATAGTTTTGCTCCGCTTTTAACTGTTGTTCAGACCATTGTTTCTCTTTGAGTGCTGCTGAGGCTTTGGCCTTTGCATTATCAGCTTGCAAAACAGTTTCAGCATGTTTGTATTTTTCTATCTGCCCTGCTTTGTGATTCAATAAGGCAAGGCAAATTAGTAATAAAAAAGCGAGAAGTCCGATTAAGATTTCTCGCCATGCTTTTACAGCTAAATAGAGGTAAGTCATTTTAAAAATAACTCCATTTCAATTTTTCTGCGTTTTACAAGACCATTTAAGACTCGCCCGCCTCCACGGTTCCATCGAGGGAATTGCTCTGCAGCGCCTTTATAATCTTTTGCATTGAGCTTTTTAAGCAGAGTTGATTTACTAAGATTGCCTTCACCCAAGTTGTAGGTGAACGAAGCTAAAGCGTCAAATTGGTTTTGATTAAGAGGCACTTTCACCAAACGATTGATAGCATTTTCAAATACAACTAAGTCATTACGCAGATATTCTTCAGCTTGAGATTCTGTGCATGTGTCGCCTTTTTTGACACGCACACCATTAGGATATTTGATTGTGCCAAATCCAATGGTCCAAACGCCTACACCATCGTCGTAGGCTTTCAATCGCAGACCCTCAAAGCCACAAACAAGGTTAATGCCTAAATTACTTGTTTTCATTGCTATCACCTTTCTTTTCTTGCTCAGAACTACCAAAATAGAATCCACATGCTGTTGTCATTGCGCCAGCAATAAAACCCAATGCTGTGTTAATCAGATTGCTGTTTTCCCGTGGCATATCCACAAAAAATAATGCAATGATCAGAACAAACATCAATGCAACCAATGAGAAAGCTAAATAGGCTCTTGTGTTGTCATTATTCATCGTCCTACTTCCTCTAGCCGAGAAACCTTCTCTTTTATCAAAGACTGATCTTGGCTCATCTGAATAATTGAGGAACCAACCCAAGCGCATAGAGAAAACACGACACCAGCAAAAATCCCGAGTAATACACGCAGCACAGAAAGCCCACCATCTTGAGATGCTGTCCGATTTTCTAAGTTGGCGACTTTGATATCTAATGTATCGATATCCTTTTTGTTTTGTTCGCTAGTTTCTTTGTGTGCTTCATTAATGAATGTCAGTCGTGTAACGTGATCTGACAACATACGAATATCACTCTGAATTGAATCAATTTTCTTTTCAAATCTAATCCCATAGGATTCGTTTTCAGACATGTAACCCCCTATTTTTGGCAATAAAAAAGCACCTTTCGGTGCTACTTTGCTAAACTTAATATAAAATCTTCAACTCTATTTGCATACCACTTGCCGCCTAGCTCGGTAAAATGGATGCCGTCATACATGTATTTTACAAAGTCAGAACTATCATCAGGATGAAAACCAAACTCTTTATAACCTTCCCAGAGTGGTATTGAGTAATAACCACAAACATCACGAACTGCTTTTTGCTTCAATGATGCTTGATCCGTACTACCCTCAATGATTCTAAATGTCGTGCGTGGTACCGCTGAAATAAATCCGATTCTTGCATTGGTCCACTTTTTACGTAAACCCAAAATTAAAACATGCAATGCACCATAAAAAGTATTTACAGTACGATCAGACATTGTGCCAAGTGTTGTTGTTACAACATCATTTGTTCCCAGTGCAATTGTGATAATGTCTGTTTCAGAATTAAGTTTATATTCGGTGTCAAACAACTCTGACATAACAATATCAACAGTGTTTTCGGGATCACGATGTATTCGTGCACCGGGTTTTGCTTTCTTAATCAATGTTGCATTATGGCGCTCAGCTAAAACATCAGCATAACAATTAGGATGGTATGTGATTGAATCTCCATAAGCGCCCCATGTTTTACCGTTCAATGATGATTTATTTTTTAAATCTAGATCGACAATGCTTTCACGTGCTTGCAAATCCATCACATCTTTATCGCCAATTTTGTAAAACGATTGAGCAACATCAACCATATTACCTTTGCTGATTTTTAAACTTGCGGAAATATCAAAACTATAATCAAGAATTTTTACATTGATAAAACCATAATGAGCCGTGCTTGGTACTGTGAAACGCTTAATTTTTGGATCATTCGTATCAACTAATGTAAGTTTGCCTTGGGTTGGTCCTGCTGCAGTTGAATTGGTTGAACGTGTCGCAATAGCAAAAAGCAACGGATTAAAGTCATCGGCGTAAATACTATAGGTTTCACCACCTTCAACAGGAAAAACACTAAATACTCTATTTAAATCAAAATTTATAATTGATCCCGTTGAGTTAGATGCATCTATATAACCGCCCTCAATATTATTAATCTCTGTGTAAAGACTCTCTAAAATCACTAAATTATCATTTGTTAAAACATCAACAATTTTAGTAATTTTTAAACTTGAAGATATATCAAAATTCAAATCTCCAATTGCAACATTGATAAAAGCAAATTTTGCATTATTTGGAACTGTAAATCTTTTTATATTTGAATCTGGTGTATCAATTAATACTACTTTACCTTGGGTTTCTCCTGGTGTCGTTGAGTTTGTCGCACGGGTAGCAATTGCAAATAGTAACGGGTTAAAATCATTACAATTAATTGTATATGTTCCCCCACTATCCACCTCAAATACATTTATTTTTCTTTGATCTGAGCCTGATAAAATTGCACCTGGTGGGAATTCTGAACCACTTTCTGAAGCATTAACAAATAAATTTGTGACATTATTGGATGGGTTGTAAAGCTCTTTAATCGACGGAATTAGCGAGTTTACATATCCCACAGCCTGATCTTTTTCACTCAAACCAGTGTCAGTCCAAGTTCCATTTTTCCACAGCCATACTTTTTTGGTATCAAGTGCTTTGGCAGCAGTTGGATCAACAATAGGGGTGCTAGCAAGCAATTGAGCTTGTGTTTCAAACGGCTGAATACCGCCATTTTCCATCAATATTTTTAATGCTTTTGCATGAGTTGGATAAAGTTTATTTAACCGAGTAATAACATCTTCATCATCACCTCCAGCCCAATACTTTTCCCAAGCTGAAGCATTTTCATTGGCTTCAACAAGCTTTTGTTTGGTAATAATCTCAGCCATGCTTTTCTCCAAGCATAAAAAAACAGCCTGTTAAGGCTGCTTGGTAATTTTGAACTTTAAAGAAATGAATGATCTTTTTCATAATATCGATCATCATAATTTATACAGGTAAGTTTGTTGGTCATTTGGGTATTTCGAGACATTTCGCTTAGCATAAATGCTTGGCTAGATGTTTCTGCCACTTTGGTGATTGAATATAGAGTTTTTACATATCTGTCTGTTCCCACTACAAGCGCCATGGTTGGAGCATGATTCAGAATGATCTGATTGGTGTACTCACCAGCGGTACACTCAATAATATCTACGGATCCATCAGCAATTTGCAGACAGCAGTAATATTGCTCGCCATCTTCAAAATCAACATCCATAGAGCAAGTTAGAATCAATCCATCCACTGCAATAATTTCACCATCTTGTGTTTTAAGGTCGGTACCGTTCGCAACCAAAATCCGATCATTTCTGATCAACAATTCAGACTCATCCAGCGCTTCAAACTCACAATCAACATTCTGATATTCAAGTTTGTTCCACTCGCGCCAAGCACGTGTCTTAGCTACTGCATGATTTCTAATACCCGATGTCGTGATCTTAAGCGCATTGGTTAAAGTGATACTTTCAGGAACAGAATAAGTAATACGCTTGTCATCATCAGGTGATGTGTATTCAAGCTCAACCCCGTCATAGTCTTTATCATTGCCAATCTTATAGGTGCGCTTTTCAGAACTAGAAACTTTATTCCGATGATTAAATAATAAAACTGAACTTGCTTGAGGTTTTTCAAACTTCAGTCTTAATTTATTACCAAATCGGATTGCTTCACAAAAACATGCACTTGCAACCATGCCAGCCTGTTCTTCAAATGAAAGTGAGTCATCATCAAAGGTGTAGCAAAATTCAGTTGCATCAGTTGAATTAAAATATGTTTTAACTGCCTGAATTTCTGTTTTGATCTTATCTATATCAACATCTAAGGAAGATCGGCGTCCAATGT
>NZ_KB849286.1:310464-350386 GCF_000368145.1 Acinetobacter guillouiae CIP 63.46
TTGCATCAGTTGAATTAAAATATGTTTTAACTGCCTGAATTTCTGTTTTGATCTTATCTATATCAACATCTAAGGAAGATCGGCGTCCAATGTACTGATCAAGTGCCATGTTAATAAGCGCCTGCCCTGCATCATTGGTTGGTTGCAAAAGTCCAGTGCCATCAATAGGTAGCTTTCGAGTGATAAGCGTATTAAAGTTTCGCTCTTTAACTGAAAGTGCGCCATTTGTTGCTGTAGTCTTAAGTCTAAATACTGTAACTCCGTCATAACTAGTTTTGTCATACTGTGAAGTTAAATAAACATCTTTGACTTTACACTCAGTGATTGGATTGGCTCCTGTGCCAGCCCAAGTCTTTGCTAGTCTAAACCGTTGATTGCCACTAACAGGCAAATCTACTCTCAATGTTCGACCAAATGAATCTCGATTTTTTTCTTCAATGCGAAAATCCATGTACCGTATTGGGCCTTGAGGATTACCCAAATCATCAATGGATTGGTACTGAATAGAAATCAAAACATCATTAAAAGTGGTTTTACCGTCTTTGTTGACGTTATACAGCCCTTGTGGAAAGTAGATATTGAATTGCAATTGTGTGGCTGATTCATGGTATAGCTCAAACCACCCCACCCATTTATTCGCAACAATTTCTAAATAGATTTCGGAGTTGTTTAATCCAGCAGTACTACCATTAAATAATGTAGGTATCTTTGCCCAATCATCATTAATTGTGGTCGCATTCGCTAAACTAATACTATGCTCATCTACAGCACTGACTGAGTAGTTAGCATCTAGATCAACACTTTCATCATTATCATTTAAGGTTAAACCAGCTGAGATATCATAATTTTCAGTGATGAAATTCCAGTTGTAGTTCACTTGTTTTGCTGAATGCAAAGATATGGCATAACTAAAATTAGATCCCGAAGTGGTTTTGACTATTGAATCGACTTGATACTGTCCAGACAAATCATAATATTTGGTTGTGCTTTCCTCTGTTACTTCATCAATTTCAGTAATTGCAACATTCGCCCCATTTACCAATAGTCCTTTAAACTTCTCAACTGAGTTAATATCTAAGGCAGATTCAACAATAATTTTAAAATCACTGGTGACAGTGCATAAGCCAGATAGCACAATATTTTCCACCCCAAATTGTGCCCCTGATATTGCAATACCATCTTCAACTTTAAACTTGTCTCTAAAATCTAAAGTGTTGTCAGTAGTTCGAATCACACCACCAGTCGTGAAATAAATACTTTGACTTTCAATAATCACATCATTTGGCTGTACAAGGCTTTGACCATTGATCGAAGATGATTTAGCAACATCAAGAGGAAGTGATGTAAAAGCATTACCAACTTTGTAAATGGTATTACTACCTATAATACTCACACCAGGATCATAAGCACTCACACTAATTCCATCAATACCATTTACATCTGTTTCACCATCACGACAGTCCTTGATTTGATAATAACCACGGCCTAAAACCATCAAACATTCTTCAACTTCAATGTTGTTCTCGTAGTATGTGTAAGTGACTGCGATCAAGTCAGGATAAGCGCGCAAAGTGCCGTAAATATCAGGTACACGCGAATTGATCCGCATCTTGTTTGTACGATTTGCCAATTCATTATTTGAAGATCCAATTTTTTGTTGATCAGGCTTTGGCATCGTGAGTATTGAATAAACACTAAAAGCAGCCATGATTGCTACAACAGCATAGTAAATATACTGCAACCAACTCGGCTTTATCACAACATAAAAAGTACCCTCAAGCCCTTGTAAATGCTCAATATCGGCTTTGCTCTTTGGCGTAACATCATTACTTTCAGCAACATAGTTGTGATATATATAAGTATTTTCAGGAAATACTGTAAATTGCTGAGCCAAATATGCACAGACATCATCTACCTGTTCCGTGGACCAAGTATTTTTATCATATGGATCTGGACAAATAATGACTGTTTTTTTCATGTGTAATATCTCGTCTGTCTAAAACCCATCTTGATAATTTCTAGTGGTACATATTGAGCGCCACGTTTCGAAAGATGCAGTAATTTATCTTCAAAAAAAACCCCAACATGTGTTGGGGATTCTTTACCATTTAAGAAAAAGACAATGCAGGGTGAGATGGGTTCCTCAAGAACATCAAAGCCAGCATTACCATTTAGAAAGTCATTTAATCGCTGTGTTAAATCTTCGCCAGTGATTTGCTTCCAAGCCTCGCAAGCAAATTCATTGCATGTGTATTTAGAGGTCCACACTCGATCCAATAAGTTATCTATAGTCATTAGGCTCTCCGAAGCAATGGAAATTCTTCAATCGTGTAAATACGACCTGTTCTCACACTGTTGAGTTGCGGTGCTTGAGCATCAAAAGTCGCTAATCCTGATGTATCTTTCGACACACTTGGAATCTCTAAAGCAGGCATAGAGATCATCGGTTCTGTTAAATCATCATCACGATAAATTTTAAAAGAACACTCAGGTTTGATTTTAGGAAACGAGCTTGAATGAATCTTTTTAACTTCATCCATCAGCTCATCATCCATATCAGCAAGCGTAATAGATAACGTTTGATCTAAATCATTGGTGACATTATTTCGCTTGATCGACATAGGCTTATAATCATAATTCTGATTACCAGCTGTAATACCCTCATCATTATTTCTTACATAGCGATAAACTTTTGAAAAACTTGGATGGCTGATCTCAATGCACTCAAGCTGTTTTACACCACCACCAGCATTTAAGAAGAAAGACACATAATCAGACATGAATACTCCTTAATGCTTTAGGCATATCATCATTTACAAGTTTTTCAAGTGGGTCTGGCAATTCAGATAGATCAACATTATCACTACCCACTTCAACCAAAAGCCGATCCACTTCAATGTCTACAATCGGCTTTACTCGAAGTTGAGCTGAACATGTAAAAATAAGACCATCCACACTATTTAATTGAAAAGAGTCCTCAACAAAATACGCTTCATAGTTCTTATATTCAGGTCCATTCACTTTGAGTGGTGCATAAAAAAACTCATTTGGGTTTTCACACCAAACATTATGTAAAGCATTTAGATATTGAAACCCTGCTTCTTTTACAACCCATCGGACACTTACAGTGTGGTATGCACTCTTAAATACTCGTCGATAACGCGGTGCGCCACCATCAAGTTCTTGAGAAATAACACCACTCTTGAATCCAACAGAATAACCACTTTGCGTGACGCATCTTAATAAGACATTTGGCATGGTTTCTCCAATAAAAAACCCACTCAGGTGAGTGGGTTTGGTAATAATAGGACTTAGAAATACTAAGTTGATTCCTCTTCATTAATCTTAGAGCCATCAGCACTTTCATGACCAATTGGCTTTTGTAAAAACATTAATATAGCCATTGCTAAAATAATTCCGATACAAGAAGCTGAAGCACTAACAGCAGACATAAAGCATCTTCTTAAGCAATATCGCAATCGTTAAAAAAGCACCCTACGGTGCTTTCTAAAAGGCTCTAGCATTAAAAAATCAAGTAAAGAAAGAATACGATGACAGCTAAAATTAATAAGAATTTAAACACTCCCTTAAATGATCCAGCATCTCTAGAGTCTTGATTTGATGAAAGTGGTGTCTTCACCTTACTTTGTTTATTTCTAGGTGAATAAGACGAATAGGATAACCCTGTTCCTGGCAATCCAACTGTAGTTCTTGTGCCCTTTTTACCCACATTAACTCTTGCACCGTTTTTCCCAACAGATACGCTTGAAACTCCCTTTTTGGTGAGATTCACACGAACACCAGGCATAATTTTAATGCTTTTTCTAAAATTAAATCCCATTGCTTATTTTCCGCAAATTTTCTTAGATCCACTAATTGAACCATCATTGCAAACAAATTTACCTGCCTGACAATGCTTTACCCCACCCTTACTACCCGAACAAGGTTGACGACCTCGCCCAGCATCAGAGAATGAAGCAAAACCTAATGCTAAAACCAACCCCAATGCGATCTTTTTCATATCGATACCAATTATTATAAAGTGCTACTAATGTAACAAATGGTAAAGATGGTGTGAACATTAATTAGACTAAATAGTAGTAAAAAACCTCCCGAGGGAGGTTTGTTAAATTACCACGCTGGCGCATTAAACCATTTAGGATTCACGCCTATTCGATGACCTGATGATAAATTAATTGTCCTACAATATTGATCAACCAATGGTGTGCCACACTTGGTTTTGAAATCGAATCCAATACTAACCTTTCGAGCTAATACATTGGATTCCATGATGTACTGATGAAAATAAATGAAATCATTTGGAGCTACTAACTCTAACGCTTTCCAAACATTGTTCATAGCGCCATTCTGAGCAAGAATTGCTTCAGTTAATTTACGAACCAATTCATATGGTTCATTGCTTACATTTTGCGTTGGTGCTTTGTGCTGATACCAGCCATCTCCCAGCCACTTTAACGCCTCATCAAATCGACTTAATGGCAATTCTTGATAACGTGGAATATCAAATACATTGTAGAACTCATGATAAATAGATTGATAAGTTCGCTTATCTCTTTGCGCTTTACGAAGCACAGCGTCTTTGATTGCTTGCTGTTGTTCTGCCGTGATTGTATTAGGGTGTATTTCAGCAACTTTAGACATGAAGTGCTTATACAAAACATCATAGCATTCAAGTTGGTATTTAATGAGTGTGTCTTTAATTTCAGGTTTGACACGGTTTACATCTATTCCAAAAAGCCAGCCATTTAAATAACCAATAGGGAGGGTTAAAACTTCTTGTTCACCACCTTTTGAAGGTGCCTTTATCATACAGGCACCTTGGCTAAGTGCATGATTACGCTTAATCCTTTGCCGTTGAGCTTCCCAATCAAGCCCTATATTTTCACAAATCGACTTCATTGCTACATAAGGCTTATTTTCATGAAAGAACACTGGTACATCTTGGTTGTTGAATTTAACAACTTGTGGTAGATTATTTGAAGTCATATTTAATTCCTAAATGTTGACAATCAATCAAGCCCTGCTCGCCAAAGTCACGGGCTTTTTTGTTGTCTGAAATATTGTTCATGTTATGCCTGAAAAATAGAGTTGAGTTTCACCCCGTAAACTGCTTCCCATGCTTCCCTCGGGTAAATCTTTACAGTTCCAAAATTTGGATCAGCAATATCTTTAATTTTCTTACCCTTAGCTTCACACCATTTTTTCAATTTGTGCCAGCCATATTTTCCACCAGTCTTAATTTCTACAGCTTTAATTGATGCGTAGTTTTTGGATTCACCTAACTGTTCTTTAAGTGCTTCTGCTTGTCGACTTTTAGCAGATGCAGTGGCCATAGCAGTAGCAGTTTTCTTGTCACTGATATGAGCTTTTGTTTCGATTGCATGATCACGTTCAGTTAGCGCTTGCTGTAATTCTTGAGTCTTTCGAATAATCACATTGTTAGCAACTTGCAAAGCTTTAGCTATTATTAACTCAGGATCGTCATTCTCTTGACCAGCAATATAGCCACCATTTTTACGAATGCTTGGTAGAACTACTGAAGTGATCCATTTTTTAAAAGACTTAGCTTCGGGTTTTCGACTTTTAAGTGTTGCTGAGTACAAACCCGACTCGTTAATAGTAATGACTTCTTGACTTCCACCAAGGGTCTGTACAATTGACAGCCCCCTTTCTTCATTATCAAGGTGTCGTGTCATTGCAGATGTTTCACTATATTCAAGTACTTTAGCTACATCTGAAGCAACGAACCAGATTTCACCATCTTCTTTGATAATTGTGCGGATTTCATTTTGATTGAAGTTAAAAACAGATAGATTGCTCATACTGTGCCCTCCCCCTTATGCTTTTGTTTTCCAATCCATTCTTGGACTATCTCATTCAATTGAGCAGTCATTGAACGCCTGTGCTTCACCGCTTCAACTTTTAATTCGCTCACTAATTCATGAGGCATTCGAATATTAACTTGTGTATCGTTTCTTGCCATTTTAGACTCCAATAAAGCAATTATGCTATATAGCATTTTTACTTTATAGCAGTATTGATTTATTGTGTAAAGCACTTTTGCTATATATTATGTGAAAACCCAGTAAAGACTGATTAATTCGATATAGGCTTTTTTAATGGCAAAAGATTACACGCAGGTGAATTTCAGAATCCCTGTTGATTTGAAAGATCGCATTGATCTGGCAGCCGCTGAAAACAAGCAATCTATTACAGCGGAAATTGTTGAACGTTTGGAGTCAAGCTTCAGTAATGAAGTAACTATTTCAAGCGACATTATGGAAACTCTTGAACAAAGTAATGATCGTATGGAAAGAGCTGTATTGTTAATTGAAAAGCTTATGCAGAGAGTTGAAGAATTAGAAACAAATAAGCCCACTGATTAAGGTGGGCTTATTTGCAGAGGTGGCTTAAATCTCATCTCAAACTTCTTTTCGACAATTTCGGCTTGGGATAACACACAATCGAGCTTTAAACCAATCTCTAAGGTCTTTTTGTGTAAACTCACAATTTCATGCATGATGAATGATTGAGTTTGAACACATGATAAGTTTTTCATCATGCTTCTCTTCTGTTGATTGAAAAATACACCAGTCAACAAAAAAACTCACTTCACTTACAATCAGTAGGGCTTTTACTCAAAAACGAGATAATTATGAAATTTAAATTTAGTATTAATATTTAATACCGTCAAGCATTATTTTATGCAAAAGAACAAAACCGCCTTTCGGCGGTTTGGTTTACCAATCGTTAGATTGAGATTTTTGGTTTGATGTTCAAATATGCTCACCCATAAACAGGCTTTGAAATACGCCAAGTATCTAGTTTTAGGATTGCCGTTGATTAGATTATTTTTGGATTATCGTTTAGGTGAATATCGTCCATCACTTTGTTGCTCAAACTCAACCCTTTCATTACCAACTACATCTGCTCCATAGCTATTTTTTGCTAAATATTCCATGGTTATATCCATTGAACTTCCTCCAATGGTGAAAGTTGAGAATAAACAATCAACTAGCCCAAATAGATTTACAAATGCTTATGAGTTTCTAGGCGAGCAAGGTAAACGTGACAGTATCATCGTGGTCGCTCAACTTTGCCCAGAGTTCACGGCTCGTTTGGTAGATCGTTGGCAAGAGCTTGAGGTGCAAGTTGCTCAACCAATTTTTGATATCTCTAATCCACATCACTTGCTACAAGCTATCGAAACCCAAGCAAAGCAAAATATTGAACTCACACAAAAAGTTGAGATTTTAGAGCCAAAAGCAAACGCTTTAGATGCCATTGCAAATGCCGAAGGCACTGTAACACTTGATCAAGCTGCAAAATTACTTGGTGTTCAACCTAAAAAGTTTTTAAATCCATGGTTGGAAAATAATAAATGGTGCTTTAGACGCTCAGGCGAATTAAATCCATATCAAGATAAAATAGATAAGAAATACCTAATTGCTGTCTATCGAACTTTTCAAGGTCGCTCGGGTGAACAACATAATACAGTTCAAACTCGTGTTACATCTCTCGGCATGACTCAACTAACCATTGAATTAAAAAAATGGCAAGAAGCTCAATTAAAGGAGAAAGCAGCATGACTATACCAACTCAACGTTATCGCCTACTTGGTTATGTATGCACTGGCATAAACCAAGAAAATTTAACACGAGAGTTTGTTTGCAAGGGTAATACCATTTACCAAAGCAACTCGTTAGATGAGGTTTTAATACAAGTTAAGGCTTTATCTGAATCAAATCCTGAATGCACCAAATTCGTCATAGAGCGTGGCGAATGGTTATGATCAATCAAATTTCAGACACAAAAAAACCTTGTCCGACTACCAATCTAAACAAGGTTTCTCTGTGTCCCAAAGGACTAACAACTATGCACACTATAGCACCACTCGAACCAGAACCACAAGACCCAAGCCCTAAACTGTTCAGGAAAGACAATATGCAAGCCGATCTAAAAGCAGCTGCAAGTAAATTCGATGAAATGGCGAACCTCTTTTCAATCATTAAAACTTTACTTGAGCAAAATTCACCACATGCTGCATCACAGGTTAAGCAATTAGCTGAAACTGGTATGGATGTCTGTGTAGATTGGTCTTTTCAGGTTGAAAGAATGGAATCACATATCACCAAAGAAGATAGGCTTTATTTCCATTGATTTAAATAAAAACCCTCTTCGGAGGGTTTTAATTAACAACAAAATGCACCTTGGGATGCTTTAAATTTTAGCGGATTTGTAGAATTAAAGTTTGTTATACCTATCAGTCATTTCTGCAAGTTTTTTTGTGAAGCCACTCAAGTCCACGTCATCACTTTTATCATAATCATATGGCCATTCACGATATCTTATATGAGCTGTTTGTCCTTTTTTAAGTTGTTGGATAATTGAATTTGTGGAATTAAGGTCAATCATTCGCTCCCTGCCATAATATGCAATATTATCGTCAATCTTTATAGCACTCTTAGAACCAGGATAACTGTCGCCTTTTCCCACTCCAATAACATATCTACCATTGATCATCATTACATTAAGGCCGTCACGCCACATTGAGCAGACTTTCTTATTATCAATCTTGTCCTTCTTACAATAAATATCCCAATCTCTCAAACTTGCAGTATATTCAGTTTTTGTTGTAATTTGATCTTTATCTTGGGGATTATTCGCTTGAAAACACTCATATCTACCATCTTTAATTTGTATTTTATTGTATCCAGAGGTCTTAACATAACCCAAATCCTTATCATCAATCTTTAATTTAAAAATTACCACATCATTATTGATACCCTCGACTAATGCTTCACCTTCAATAAATTCTATAGGTACAAATTTGTTATCTGTGGAAAATGTAGCTGCGCCATATGACATATTATCTTTATTTGCGTAAATACTTGTAGACGGAAAGCAATCTTTTGAACTATACCAAGCCTTTTTCCCCACAAGTTTAGAGATGTATTCCTGATTAGTTTTAACTTGCTCAGTATTTCTCTTCTCCTTGCTCTCTTCTGGGGTTTCAAATCCTGCGTTAGCAAAAGCTGCTAATCCTAAAACACCAGCTAATAATATTTTTTTCATCTCAAACTCTTCTTAAATACTCATAAAATAACAAATAATTCAATTCTTTGTAATTGGAAATAAGGGCGCATTGCGGATAAAAAAACCACTCACCGAGTGGGTTTTGTTTGCTAAAATTTATTTTGCATACTCTCCAAGCAGCATATCTACAGCTCTAGCTACTTTCCCTGTATCTTTCCACTTATTTAATGCTAATGGGTTTTGCTCCCAGTCAACCTGACCAATGCTTTTACCATTGGAATCATAAAGATCTAGATTTATCTTAGAAATATAAACCCCCATATCCCATGATCTTAAAGCTGAATAGTTCAGCTTATTTTCACAAGAGATTGGAATATTGCCATCAAAATATATAGTCTTTATATTTCTTTCAGAAAATGCTCTTGTTAAGTCATTTTCAAAACTAGGAATAGTTACTTTGTGATTTCTCTCAATGCAAATTTGCTTTAAACCTTGTTTATATTCACTCCCAACTGGCTTAACAGGATTTGCACTACATCCTGCCAAACCTAAAATCAAAACAATTGTAAAAACTTTTTTCATTTTTTATTCACTCCTTAAAGTGAATTCAAAATATCAATTAAAGATAAAAAAAGCCACCTAGGCAGCTTATCTTCTTCTTGGTTGTGCAGTGGTATTTTGCTGCATGGACTTGCGTGGTTTACTATTTGGATTTTGCATTGATCTATTAAACCAATCCTCAACCTCATTAATAGTTACATATATTCTACCATCTGAACCCTGTCGAGCACTTACGTTCGTTTGTGCGTTATTGTTGATAACAATGTTCGGATGGCTTGATGATGTGCTTGGGTTCTTTAGGGCAAGGTTGATCTGGCTTTTATCAAAATTCGAGCTGTAGCCTCCAACCACACCCCCATCAGAATAACCACCCTTACCCCCAAGACGCATAGCCTCAACATTTGCAACTCCACCCCAGCGAGCAATATCTTCTTGCGAAAAGACTACCTCACCTTTGTGAACAATGCCCGCTGGATCAAACTTTCCTCCAGAACCTGTATAACCACCTGAATAAAACTGAGTATTCAAAGCTGCAATAGATGAAATTGCTGGAATAAGTGCTGCCATTATAGATGTTGCACCTGCTATTTTTTGCATTGGAGTCATTGCTGTAGGGTCTGCAAAAGCTTGTGAATATGCCACCCAACCATTCATAGTTGCCTGTGCGATTGCAAATGCTTGTTGTGTAGCGAATAATGTTTTATAGACCCCATACTGCTCATCTCCAGCTGCCTTAAGCATATCTACCATAGAGGTTGTTGAGCTAGTACCTTGCTTAATCCATAGATCTGCCTGCTCAGTTGCATATTTTATATCGATAGCTGATCGAACGGAATTTGCATCTTGTGAGATTTTATTCCTTTCGTTTAAACCATCCTCAACAATTTTATTTAATCTATCTTGATAATCTTTCTCGGATGCTAGTAAGCCCTCCTGTCTAAGCTCGTCTAGTTTGGAAATAGCTTCTTCTTGTCGAGCGTAAGAGTTTGATCTGGAGTTATTTTCTGACTCTTTAATGGTTGAAAGGTCTGCTAGTTTACTAGGGTTGTTTCCTCCTAATGGCAAACCATTATTCGGTAGAGTTGGTAACCCTAACCCCCTTTTTAACTCTTCAAACTTTTTCTTGGTTTCAGAATATTCTTTATCCAATGCCATCTGAAAAGCCTTGATCTTAAACAACTTTAACTGTTCAGATACCTCTTTGCTATAAGAAAATCCATGATCAATTGATGCTATTTCAAGGTCCAGTTTACGTCTTGCATAATCCTGACTACTTAATAAGCTTTCTTGAGCAGATAAAAGTACAGAATCTTGATCATGCTTTAATATCTTTTTTCTGTAATTGTATTCTGAATCAAAAGCTTTCTTACGTTTAGCTTTCACTTCATCACTATATTTACCCTCAGCATCTAATTGCTCCTTAGCTGAATCACGCTGATAAATTAGCTTTTGATCCTCGGTATATTTGTAGCCATTTAGCTCATAATCTTGTTGAAGATTATTAAGTCTCTTTTGCGCCTCAAATCGAGTAGTTAACTGAGCTTCATAGGTTTTCTTTTCATCACCAGATAAAGCCGAATTTTCACGAATCTTCTTGAGTTGATCTCTATATTCTTGCTCCTCTTGGAGACCTTTTGACATAAAATCTTTACGGATTTTTTCGGCTTCTTCTTGCGATTTTTCAAGAAGTTTTACCTGATCATTTAAGAGAGATTCATAGTCCTTTGATTCACCTGTAAAGCCACTAATGCCCCCCATATAACCATAATAATCTTTGATGTATTGATTATTATATTTTCCAAGGTTTTTACCCTTTTGGACATTTCCCTCACCTGCATGATAGGCACGAACTGCCTTCTCAATATTCCCATTGAATAGTTTCAAAAGATATTGAAGATACTTTGCTGCGCCTTCTGCTGACTGCGCTAAGTTATAACGGTCTTTAACACCATATTGCGTTGCTGTACCAGATAACATCTGGAAACCACCAGCAGCACCAGATGATTTGTTATAGGCGTTTGCATTGCCACGAGATTCAATCATATTGATTGCTGAAAGCATTCCGCTTGGCAATCCATACTTACTTTCTAATCCGCCAAAATTGTATTTAGCAGCATTAGACTTAACTTTTTCGTTGACCTGTAAGACTTTAAGTTGCTTCTCAAGCTCTTTGGTTCGATCTTTTTCGGATTTAGTCTGCTTATCATCTAGGTCTTGAATTTGCTGTTTAATAGCCAAATCTTTGACCATGAAAGCAAATGTGCCCATATCAACAGGCTGACCTTTACCAAGTAAACCTTGTGACTCTTTAAGCTTCACATATGCCTCAGCATATTCTTTTGTTATACCTTTGGCTCTTAGTGCTAAAATTTCACTGTTGCTAGAAATACTACTCAAAGAATCATTGATAAACTTCTGAATCTCAGCACTTAAATCCTTAACTTTTGCAGCAGTATTGATAGATTCTTTAGCAATATCATTAACACCTTTTGAGGCATTAGTTGCTTTATTTCCTGCAAGTTCAGCTTCAATTCCAAATACTTTTAAAGCTTCTTGTACTCTTTGAACTACGGGTAACTTTTCACGATAAAGATCATTATCTTTTTGCAGTTGTTTAAGTTGATCAGGAGAAATAAAGTCAAGTTTATTCAGCTTTTTAAGTGCATCCTCTTGGCTCATCATTCCTTGTCGAACTTTATTGGATATCTCAACAATTTGAAGATTCCCTCTATAAGCATTTTGAAGTTCAATGATGTGAGCATTAAATAAATAGTTTAGATCTTTTAACTCTTTATTTTGTCCTTTGAATGCTTCTTGAAGATCTGCTTTAGCTCCTTTCTTTTGAACACCTTGTAAAGCCAGTAACTCTTGTTTGGTTCTACTTGCAATTTCAGTCTGTTCTTCAAGTTTCTTATTGGCTTCTGCTGTGCTGTCACGCATCAATAAATATCCAGCAGCAACTGCTGCAATTGAAATACCAATACCAACAGGGCCAGTCATCACGCCCAATATTCTTGAACCAATACCCAAAGTTGCTGTTGCGGCCGCGGCGGATCTTGTTCTAGCCGCTGCTAAAGCATTTTCAGTAGCTGTTAATTCTACATTGATGGCTGCTTGCTGTTGACGCAATAACCCCATTCTCAATTCAGAATTAATCGCACCTTGATCTGAAATTTGCTTTTTCTTTCGTGCCAACTCAAGTTTTAACTCTTCTACAAGTTGAGCTCGTGTTGCTTGAAGATTTACTAATTTAGCTTCTGCACCAGCCAACTCTTGTGCTGCTGCTACTTTTTCAGCTTGTACTGCAGCATATTGAATGACAGTTTGTTCAACAAGTTGCTTAATTTTTCCATAGCCTGCCATTGTGCTTGTATAAAGTGCTGGAATATAAGTTCCAACCCAATAAGCCCCACCGATCATAGCTATGTTTGTTACTGTATTTAAGTTTTCTGCAAGTGAGCTGAGGGAACCAGAAATTGCAGATGCAGCACCTGTTGCTTGCCCTGATTCTCCAACAAACTTAGTCACAGCATTAGACAACTGTGTGAAAGATTGTCCGATAGTGAAATTAGTTTTTCCAAAATCTTCTTCAATTGAACCTGACATTTTTTCAATTGCTTGAACCATCTTGTCTGTAGTCAATAATCCTTGAGATGACATTTCTTTCAATTCAGCACGAGTTACACCTAAGCCTTTTGCAAACACTTCCATTAAGTAGCCAGCGTTTTCACTCATCGAAACAAACTCATCACCATTTAAAGATGATTTATCGAAAGACTGGCCTAATTGGTATAAAGCTGCACTGGCTGCTTGAGCACTTGAACCTGAGTTACTAATTGATTTGGAAATAGACTCTGTGATCTTGGCAACTTTCTCTTGGCTTAAACCCAATTTTTCGCTGTTGTATTGGATCTTTTGATAGATGGTTGCAGTACCACCCCAAGCCGCACCAGACCGTTGAGCAATATCAAATGTATCTTGCATTGCCACATTTAAGGCTTTCTGACTGGTAGTTACTAGGCGCAAGCGGTTGTTAAGATTAGTCCAATCATCCATCTTAGATATCGCAGTACCAACAGTCACAACCCCAGCCAAATACCCTGCCAATTGACGTGCTGCCACTGACATAGAGTTCATTGAAGTAGTTGCGTAATTACCAGTGCGTTCGATACTTTGTAGCTCTCGATCTAAAGCACGTGCATTACGTGCTGCTTGTTCTGAGCTAATTTCAATAATGAGTGTGCTGCGTTGTTCAGCCATGGCATTTCCTTTAGGCGTAAAAAAAGCGCCTAAGGGCGCATCGCGGACAATAAAAAACCGACCATTTAAAAGATCGGTTTATTTCAGAACTTGAGAGTAAAAATATGCAAATGAAACTATTAGAACCGAACTAGCTATTCCTAATTTAAGTATCAAATTTGCAAGAGAGTTGATGGTTTTTACTTTATCAGCAGCTTTTTGACTCATTTCACCAGTTATGCTTATCTTGGCACCCATCTATGTCTCCAAATTACATGCCAATATAGTGGGCTGAGGCTTTCAAAATAAAATTCACAACCATTATTAACACTACAATAAATGCGATATTCCAAAAAATTTTTACAAAACTTTCGGGTTTTAAGTTCATAGCTTCCATAGTTGCTCCTAGAAACTTCACTAAAAATTTGGTATTCTTCTCTGACATAGATTTATTTTCTCTCTGCTCTTGTCGGTTGAGATGGAAACAAAAAAAGCCCAATGACTGCGAATCATGGGCTTTTTGCTTTTCTAAATCACTTGATTGGTTTTGTATTAAGCTTTTTTACAAATGAACCATCATTTTTTATTCACTTCACTCAAATACTTCCCATCCAGCGCAAAAATACACTCTACAAAAAGCCCTCGATCTAAGTCACAACCGTACACATCAAAATAGCTTTTAATATCGGCAAGAGTCAGTGAGTCATAGAACCCACCACCCTGAGGAAAAGTAATAAAACGTCTAGCCTTTGAAATTAAATTAAAGGCTTTAATCATGTGATCTGCTGTGAAGCTTGGTTCTAAGCGCTCAGGAGGCTTTATGCCGAGCTTTTGATAGACTTCTGCTGTTTTTTCTTCGCACCATTTGATGTTTCTTTGTTCGTAGTGCTTGAGGACTTTCCCACTTCATCGACAATCTCTTCAGTCTTAGAGTCATGGATCACTTTAGCCTTTTCCATGATGAAGACAATAATTTCAAGCGATTGCTTAGAGCTTGTACAAATCAGTTCGGCATTTTGTGCGCTGTATTCGATCGGCTTCTTATCCTTACCTACTAGCCCAACCCATCCTAACAATAGATGTGATACAGCACGGTTAAAACCTAATTTGGCCTTAACTGCTCCTTCATCTGTTACTGCCTTAATGCCTGCAAGCTCTTGCTCGGCTTGAATCCCATTGAGTTCAAGTGAACGTTGAAACGATGGCTTATCAATACTCGCAATGAGTAATTTCACGCCATCTTTAAAATCAAACCATTCTTGAACGTATTCAATGGACTTCTGTTCTTCAATTTCAATAAGCATGATTAAGGCCCCGCAACTACAGGAATACGTGTAAGAGTGGGTGCAACATCCGCGACCGTGAATGAAAACTGAGTAGTTAATACATCACCAGCACCACCACTTGGCAAAGGCGCAGATACTTGTACCTTAGGTAGTTTGAGTGTGTATTTATTACCTGCAGTATCTTTTAATGAATATTCAAGGCCGATCGGCTCATTTAAAAATTGTTTTTCATAAAGTTCAGCAGTGTTTTTGGACCATGCAATTGTAAAGTTACCACTGCCTTTCATAATGGTTTCTAAGATTGCGGCAATGTTATTTTCATAGTCCAAGCACTTCTGAATTTGCATTGTATTATCAATGGTTAGCTCAATCTGAGTGATGCACATTCCTGGTTTCTTTTCACCATCAATAAGAATGTCACCAGTGGATAGGCTAGTTAAAGGTACTGCATCCACTGCCGGTGTTATGGTACCAGTCGGAGCAACTTCATAAGCTGTGCGCTTCATTCCTATAATTGCGAATTTAGAAGTCACAATACCACAATCAGGAATTGATAAAGTCCATTGGTTAATATGGCAACCAGTGAAAACTTGGAAGTTATCGATATCACTAAAGCCACGAATAATCGAAAGCGTTTTTCGAGTTGTGCCACCAAAGGCTAGAACATTGCTATTCCAAGCATTAAAAGCAATACACTCCAAAATTGTATCTTGAATGCCATAAGCCCATTCAGATTCAATATCTCCCTGAACTTCAACACCAGTTACCAGAGTGCCGGCTGCAATTCGTGAATCTTTGATTGTTTGTGATTCTGTAGTTTGTGCTGATGCATCTAAACCATTTGTGGTAAATGCAAATGTATTCCAAGTGGTTGCAATCACACCGGGTGATGCTTCAAAACCAACTCGGGTTAATTGTTTAGCTCCAGAACTCATTAAGTTCTCCTTAATTTAGGCATAAAAAAACCTCCTTTAAGGAGGTGGATTGATTTAAGTCTGCTCAACAATGACCAGATTGCTTTGTAATATCGTGCTTATGATCCCAGTTGAATGCATCAACTATTCGACCTGTAGGTTTGCTATCAATTAGACCGCCATCTGAAACTATTGCAGATTCAAGTTGCTCTAACTGATCAAGAGTTTCTATAAGATTGAATAATGGCCTATGAGTAATAATCACTTTACTCTTTGGGAATTTTGCCTCTAATTCAGTTTGCTTTTCATTCAGATCAAATAGATTAGCTTTGGATGCTGCATGAATCACATATTTTTCATCGTCAATTAAAAAATCCACTTCAGCATCATTTTCAAAAGCTTTTCTACATGCGAATATCAAATAGGCATTACCCGTAATCACATTCACGCCATGCACTCCTGCATCACTAATCTCAATTGACCTTTCGCTTGTGGGAAAGCTTGATAACACCGAGCTGTAAAGTCTTGGTAATCAATGGAACTGTTTGCAATGACTTCTACTGCATTGATTTGCTTTGAAAGCATATGCTCACCACCATTTGTAAGCCATTGATGCATTTTCTCACCATCACGTTTATTTGCTCGAAGTTCTGTAACAACCTCTTTAGGCATGATGATTCGATAAATCCATTTATTTGTGATGTCCCCAAAAATTGCAGGACTTCCACCTATATGGTTGTTGAATTTTGTTCCTGTGATCTTTGCCAAGGCTTTGTAATATGAATCAGGAAAACGTTTTTCCCATGTAGTTGCAGTCGGCAACAACATCAGGCGAATCATATCTTGTACAGAAGGTGGCGCTTGATTGGTTCGAATTAGATTGTCAATTTGCAGATCACACCAAACCCCAAAACGAGAATCAAGCCAACGAGCAAAAGGGACTGCCAATTTAGGATGTAACCAAGTACCTTGAGCGTTACCATTTTGGCTGGTAACGGTACTTCCACCCCGTTTAGTTTTAATTAGTGATTTTGGCTCACTTATTCCCATGTATTCACAAAGTGCTTGAATGTATGATTTGGTTTCAGTAAGGTTAATCCAATCATTCGAACGCTTTTTGAATTGTTTTGCTGCTTCTGTTGCATTAAACCAACCATTGTTATCAAAGGATTGGTCATAATCTTCATACTTAATTTTTACAATTGCATTCATTGGTATGCTCCGACTACTCATAAAGAAAAAAGCCAACAAGAAGATGCAATGAGTAGTCGAAACGACCATCTTCCTTTCAGGAGCTACCCTAGTTGGCTTGGATGCCATATTTCAGGCATTAAAAAACCTGCCACTAAGGACAGGTTCGTTTAAAAGTAATTCCGGTTTGTTGTGTGATTAAGCTAATTAACTCGAAACTCAGCTCTCACTATCTTAGCGTAAAAATTGTCATCATCCATATCTTGTGGCGCATGGACTAAATAAACCTCCAGACCGTCCACTCTAAATGATTGTAAATACCGTCTCCATTTATCACAAAGCGTAGACAACACCACCAGACCTGTTCCTTTAGGGGCGAAACATTGAATGGCAATAGCCCCAAAGTCACGTACACATGGTTCATTTCCAATTCCAACAATATTGCTGTGCGCATATTGAATATATGCCTTGCTCCATGCTTTTTTGGTTGGTGCTTGAAAAGGCTTTCCATTGATTTGTGGTTTGTTAGGCATTTCAACTATTAAATCTTCTTTTACTGCAATCCTTAGTAACTCTTTATGAATCGCAGTTTCAGCCTCTGATAAAGTCATCATTTATATTTACTCGTAACTGACTGGAAAGTGATTGAATAAATACCTAAAGGTGCTTGTTCTTTTGAGTGTCCGTTTTCCAATCGGATAGCATACGGCAGATTATTACTAATGAAGACTCTCATCCCTAATTGAACGCTCAATATTTTAGCCATTCCATCTGCAATGGTAGTGGTACCTGATTTATCTATTTTCTGAAAGTCTTTGGTGTAATCGACACTGCCAATTGAAACACGATGATTTCCTCTGAAAGCCCCAGTATCGACTGGACTTTTAAGCACAACACCTTGAAGCATTGCAGCGGTTATTTTTCTTTGTAGTTCTGAGCCATCACGCAATACTTGGAGTGTGAATTGTGATGGTCGTAATCCGTTCCAGCCCATTTAACACCTCGAAAGATTTTCAGTAAGCTCCCGTTCGTCATATGAATTATGAATATAAACACCATCTTCATAGATAGGATCACATTTACAGTCAGGATTTTGGTCATGAGGTTTTTTGTCATTTTCAGGGATTACATGAATCGAGTCATGTATTTCGATCACTTTCCACATATTTCACCCATTAAAAAACCCACCTAAGTGGGTATAAATTATTCATTAGCAGCAATACATTCTTTAAAAACACTATCATGATAATTTTTTACGGCTTGCTTTTTGAGTTTTTTATCTTCAGGTACATCAATATCATAAACCTCAGATGTAAACATTGCAGTTAAGCCACTTTGATCAGCCAAGTATCTTTTCTTGTTTTCATCAGAGCTATTTTCGCTAGCAAGTCTTAGCTTTTGGATTTCTTCCATCATTTTACTTTTGGGAACTCCATTGACTCTATTATTCATTACCTTTTGTGCTAATTCAGATATCCAATTACAGGTATTATTTACCTCTGCATTAGCTTGAAAGGAAAGCACTAATCCGACGATGAAATAAATGAAGATTTTTTTGTTCAAAGTTGAATGCCCATTTTTGAATTACATTAAAATTATCAGATAAATAAAAGACTGTCTAATTACTAAACTTTCCTCAACTGGCAAACCCATATACTTCCGCTTGGATCTTTACCTACATTCAAAATTTTGAATTGACCACCTGCCACCCAAACATCATCAATCTGAGGCACACCCGTTACTTCATTTTGAAGCACAGTAGCTTTTACATCTTCAATTTGGTAATCAATAGGCTTTACCAAATCACGCTTATATGAGCCAAAAACACCACGTCCTGAATATTGCTCAACAGTCACTACGGGATAAGTCTGTGTTTCAAAGTCGAAATCACCTGATTGGATTTCTTTGGAGCAAGTGAAAGTGGTAATTGCATCAGCTAAATCAGTATCAAATGCCTCTCCAATGTCGGCTTGTAGTTCATCTCTCAATCCCATTCAAACTCTCGCTTTCCTCAAACATAGCAAACAAATCTTGAGCGATACGCTGAATTGAATATGCCTCAAACTCAGTGCTTGGCTTTTTCTCACCCATTAGCTTTCTGATTCGCTGCCAAATATGAACCGCTTCATGTAGTAAAAGCCCATGAACTTCAATCAGTGTTCTTTCGCTGCAATCGCCCAATTGAACAATGCAATGCTTACCTTTGTCGTAATAATCAACCTGAGCACCAGCACCCAAATGCATAAATTCTTGTGTATCAGTTACATCGTCAAACAGTAGATCGAACTGATCTTGATTGCGAACAAGTGTGTATTTTGAATGATCAAAAGGTGAAATATGCCATTCTGGAACGTAGTTGTTATTCATCACAATTTCCCTACCATTTGAACTCGAGACTTTTTGGTATAAGGCTTAATCAAATCCCAAATGTATTGCTCAGTTGCATTTATTGATTTGGAGCCATCTTGGTATACCTTTTCACTTTCAACACTGTCAGCTTTGACTCGTTTGGATTTAAGATCTTGGTCTTTATCGATATAGAGTTTTTTATCAATGATGCCTTTAATGATTTCAAAAGATGCATCTTTTAAATCTTGTGGCACATCATCAACATTTTCATAATCTTTAACATTGCGAGCGATTAAATATGCTCGACTTTTCTTAAGAAGTTGAGCCTTGTCACTTTCACTTTGGCTGGTCCAAGTATCCCCAAGCGCTTGCTCAACTTCTGATTCAGTGACAAAACTCATGACTCACCTACTTTGCTTTGGTTGTTTTCGGTTTTTCATCATCCGTTTTATCGGCGTTTGCTTCCAATTCGGTGATTCGGGCTTTCATTGCTTCAATATCATTTTGGAATGCAATAAATTCCCCTTTTGATGTTTTAAGCTGGTCTAAAGCTTCATCACGTTCTGCAACCACCTTTTCACACTCGGCTTTTGCTTCATCAACAACTGCTTGTAATTCAGGCGTGATGCCTACATTAACTTGAACTGATAGAGCCTGAGCATTTAAGAACGCATAGGCTTGTTTTACTGCCTCAGCATTTGGGAATTCATCATCGACTTCAACTGAAGTTGCGGCAGAGATAACACCTAGAAATGAAGTTCGGTAGCAAATATTTGGTTGCTGATTTTCAGGAATTGTATTTGTATAAATAACTTTCACTTTATTCTCCTAAGCAAAGGCGACCGAAGCCGCCAAGTTTATTAAGGTGTACCTGAGATTACCGCAGCAAAAGGCACAAGTTTACGATCAAATACACGCTCCCAATTCGCAGCATTTGCATACTGAGCAATTGTTGGAGTTTTATTTGGATCTTCCTCACCTTTCCATGAGAACCCAGCAGGCTGTAAGATGTAAGTCTTACGCTCTACGATGATTTCAGAACCACCACCATTACCACCTAAGGCATCACGCTGTACTTCGACTGGATTTGTTGGTGTACCTTCACCATAACCGAAGGCACCCGTACCAAAGAACATTGAAAGATACTGTTTAGTACCATAAGTAAGACCATCATCCATAAAGATTGGCTTACCAAGGTAAGTAGTTAAGATGATGTTGCCTTGAGAGTCTTTCACATACTCGATCAGGTCTTTTTGCACCATCTGCTTCATTACAACAGAATGCACGCCAATTGCAGCAAACTGATCAGCAGCATCACCAGCGGTAAATGCTGCATCTTGCATTGCTGTCGCGGTCATCGCTGCGCCAGCATCAATAACCATATCGCCTGAATTATTGGCAAGGTTAGATGCAATCACACCACGTGCAGCACCTAACAAATAACGCTGCCATTGACGCTCCCAATACTTCCCATAACGGTTGCGAATGTGTTGCATTGGTTCGCTGTTGGCAAGCTCAGTCGTTAAATCTGACACGCCATAAGGTTTGTTCAAATAAAGAGTACGCGCTTGCATCTTGCCTTGCGACGCTTTACCCACTTTACCTTTTTGATCTGGATCGTCTGTAGAGACGTTTGCTTCTTCACTGGCATCAAGATCCTGCCAGTAAGAAATCGTTGAAGTGCCTTGACCATTATTTGCAATATCACTCAAAGCTGGGTTTTTAGTAACGATTCCTGACTGATAAACTGCCGTTTTTTCAGGTGAGTTCACTGGATCTAATGTTTGGTAGTAATCCCCAACAAAAATATCCGCAATACGAGTAGCTGGCATAAATTAGTTTTCCTTAGTTTTTAATAACTGTTGAAATGCGTTTGGATTTTCACGAGCAATTGCTGCTCGTTCTGATTCTGTATAGTCAGACCATTTTTTAGTTGATGTTCCTGAACCTGGTGCACCAGAGCCTTGTGCTTTAGGGAAGAAATAAGACTTGGTTTCACGCAGACTTTCGACCCATTCTTTAGGGCTCAATGGTGTTGTGCCATCTTTCCCAATGATTGTTTCGCCATTGGCATCGATCATCACAGCATTGCCTTTTTCATCTAAAGCAAATTGTGATAAAGCTAAAGCCGTAACATCGTCTGTCGCTTCTGATAAACCACCAACACCACTGAACGCTTGAGCGATCTGACCTTTCACTACTGACTGTTTAAACTGGTTTGCATATGCTTCCGCTTTATTTGCCCGCTCAGTTTCAGCCTGTAGTTGTTTGTCATGGTCCTGCTTCATTTTTTCTGTACGCTTTTGAATGACTTCATCAATCTTGCCCTCGGCAATCAGTTTTGATTCTTCATCCATATTGGCTTTTGAAAGAAGGTCTTTAACTGCTGTTAAATCCACCCCTTCCAACTGCTTTTTAATGCCTGAAAGTTCAGTGTTTAAGTCTTTGTTCTTACCAAGAAGTTCATCATTTTTTGCCTTCAAGCCTTTGACCTGTTCATCTACGGCATTTTTGATTGCTTCTTGAATTTCAGGGTTGTTTAAATCAACTTTATTGTCATCTGACATTGTCTATTCCTCGAATAACCGCCTTGCGGATTTGTGAACCTGAGCTTTGCGCAGGCAATAAAAAAGCACCCAGATGGGTGCTTTTAGGCTTAAAAAATTAATCTATAATTTTCCACTTTGATCCAAGTGGAGTTAAATCAGGCAAATCATCAGCATTAAAGACATTACCCTCATTATCAACAGCAAATCTTAAAGCAGGAATAAAATCAATACCTTTAGTTTTCTGATAAAAATTCATTTCATCAAGTATAGCTTCCATTACATCTGTTTCAATATTGGCAGCCTTCAACGAACTACCATGCCCAAGATTTATATTGTGAAATGTTTCGCATTCACCAGAAACATTCTTTTCATCCTTATTAATGTATGAGAATTTCATATAAGCTCCAAAAATTTTCCAATTCTTGAAAAATATACTACACTAAATAAAAAGTTCTTCGAAAGTCTTTTGATCCATTTCTTTCAACTGCTTCAACGTATATTTCCGATCAGTCAAAGGGTCAATAAATCGCTGAATTGGATATTTTCCAGTTTTCCATAATTCATATCGAGTCTTACCAAGCCATTCAATTTGATATTCTTTGCTCTGATTTGGAAACCAATCTTTATATGAAGTATTAGCATCAACTTGACCTATCTTGCCATCACGCTGATCTTTAGGAATATCCTTAATCGCTCGATTATCTGCCACAAATGGTCTTAATCCAGCAACCTTCCCATCGGCATCTACGCCAAGCAAAGTTGATCTACAATGGGGATGCAATGGTGGATGCCTGATATTTGGATCACCCTTTTGCCATGTTGTTTGATCTAAAGACGCGCACAGTAATGAAGTTCTACCATCAAGCACACTAAAGAACTTGTAGAAATCAAATCCCAAAGCATCCCAAGTAGACAAATAAGATTGATTTGACACATGACTTCGCGCGGTCCTAACCACCCGATCCACATCTTTAAACGATTGATCGATCAAACCATCAAAATGAACTTTCTTTCCATCAATCGTTTTGTCATAACCTCGAATTCGTTTAATGATTTCATAATTAGTTTGACCAGAATTAATTCCATCTCGAATCGTATATTCAACTTTTTGGCGCGCTATAGTGGCAATATTCTCAAGCAAACTATCTACCAAAGCACCACCAGTTAAAGGTTTGTGCCTGATCTTTGTATACAGTTTTTTGCTATCAGGCTCTTTAATTGAATTGTTTAGTGCCTTGGATAACCACATAGACTCGTAAACAGCAAAAGCCGTTGCTGTTACTGCAAAAGTTTCAGGCAGTGCGACACTCAAGCTTAGGAACCATTCATCAATAAGGCTGCGCACTTCTTTGAGCTTTGGTGTTGTGTATTGTGCACCAGATAAGGCTACTTTCTCTTGATCGCTTAATTCATCCAGCAAATCACGAAGTTTCACAACCATTTCATTAGTTTGATTGCTAAAAACCTGCCACATCTCATTAACAGTTTGACTCGATGCCCGGTGCAAATAAGTTTGATGCTGTATAAATGCATTTAGAAACGCTTGCTCTTGAATCGAGTTATTCATGGTCTAACCCATATTTAATGTGCCTTCAGTTTCTTGTTCAACCTTAAGCAATTCTTCTTGGTACCCACCTTCAGGAAGTTTGCCAGTAGCAATGTAATCCCAGTAAGTTGAGAATGAATTTTTTCCCGCCAATGCGCCTTCATAAAGTTGCCTAGCCAAATTGATATCATAAGATTGATTTGAGAATTCAGCTTTTACCGTGAACACATAATCATTAGGATTTAGCCCAAGCCATTGCGCTGCATATTTTAATGCCTGCTCAATACCTTCAGCAGCACAAGTCACAATACTGTGTAAACTTGCGTGCTGATCATCTTGTCTTGCTCGACGTGCTTCACCTGATTCTTGAGTATTGGTGTCAATAACCTTTGCACCAGCTTCTAATGCAGCATTCTTTTGAGAATCCATTTCAGCTTTGGTTTTATCAATTCCTACGCCTTGAATCTCCAAATATCCGCATTCAGCATCCTGAGGTAAATCCCAAACAGCCATTACACCAGTAACACTGATTTCGTCATCATCGGACAAGCCACTAATCCATGGTTGAGGATGAGCCGTATGATGCAGTGATTGAAAATAATCCGCTGATAACTGGTAATACTTGATCGCAGCCTTTGCCATGGATAACAATGGAATTGATCCAACATTTGGCGAATTATTCGTTGCACCGATAAATACAAAAGTAATAAAACCTAGATTTTTATCTCCAATTTTCGGAGTCTTTTCTTCAGTTTTCCCACCGTCGTGCAGGAACACTTCAAAAGTACCATCATTCAATTCTAATGAGCGCTGTACAGTCTTGGTTGTATGACTGTATTTATCCTCGCCCACATTATGTTGTTCTTCTAAAACAACCAAAGTGGTGTCCTTTCGACCACCAACACTGTTTTCCTTCCAGTTGATGATAGACAGTGCGTCATACAGAGCAAAATAAGGTTTTCCATCACCATCTACATCGATGTAAAGCCCACAACGGCCAAATTCAATAATCTGCTCAACTATTCGAATGAATAACTGCTTTAATCCGAATCCATCATTTGTTGCATTTTCTTCTAAATGCTTCATCAAATTGCTTTTGATTTGAATTTCAGGAGTAAGTTTAGAAACTAAACCAATCATAGTTCGCAATGAATCTTGGACCCATAATGGATATTGAGCACGTTGCAAATATCCAGCGTAAATTTCTTTACCTAGCGGACTTTGCTTCTCTGCTTCAATTTGACCAGCAGATTTAGGCAAATATTTTGTTGTTGCATTCTTAATTGTTTGTTCGCCAGCAACAGAACTTGAATCCTGCATCAGTTGCCAACTTGTTTTGACCGCTGCATATTGCGGATGTTGATCTGTAACTGCCATATCAATACCAATAAAAAAAGCACGCGAAGGTGCAAACTGTTTAAGCCATCCCTCGAATTCTTCGGGTTTTGACTTTTCGTTCTCGCTTGTTCATCGCTACACCAAACATTCGGAAGGCATCAGCACCATGAGAGGTATGATCATGTAAAGGTTTATCTTTCCAGCACCCTCTTTTGTCATCCCACTCTTTACGATAATTCTCTAAATGAGAAATACCTTCTTCACATTTGGCCTCATCAAACTCACAGTATTTAAGGATCTCACGAGTTTGTTCTATACCATCCATCACACCTATGCTTTCAACTACTTCAAATCGGACTGAATAAATCTCACCTTCAATCTCATAACCCTCTTTAGCGATATCTAAACGTGATTTAGCGTCACCTGTTAAAGAACGGTTTTTAATGTCGTGTGGTGCGTAGTGTTTTGAATATGTGTAGCCTCTATCTTTCAACACTTTAAAGTAATGTCTTAAGCCTTCACCCGAGTTCTCGTAGTAATCAATGACTTGATAACATTCATCAGAAATTTTCCTGATAAACCAAATTGCCATTGAGTCTGAAACGCCTAAATCCCAAAAGGTCATTACTGGCAAATGATCATTACTTGGTAATTCTCCAACTCGACCATTTGCATATAAGAATTTAAATTGCTTCTTGTAATATGCGCCTTCAACTGATTGCTGAAATGCCTCAGATGGAATGCTTGGATATTCTCGCTTGATGTCATCACCAAGCGTTTTCTCTTTTTGCCAGTACCACTGTTGTTGTTCTGGTGAGGTATTTATATTGTATTTTGCCTTTAACTCAGCAAAATAATCTTTTAAACGCTGCGGAATTTCTCCAGCAACTGGTAATGCATATTCACCATTTTTCCACCAAGAGAAGAAAAAGAATTTCCAGTCCAAGATTCCTAATGTTCTGCCTTGTAATTGAAGCTTTTCAGCTTCTTGGCAGTAATCATAAAAATAACCAGCCTTTCCCTCAGCTGTTGATTCAAGCGTGATTTTTCCATCAACACTTACAGCTTCAAACGCACCAGTGACAATTTCACGCGCTTTATCTGGATATTTGGCGCAAATTTTACCAAACTCAGAAATATGCAGCCGTTTTAATGTACCGCCACGAAATGAAGTACTTACTGTAACTGAACCACCTTTCTTAAATACTAGCTCTTCTTTTGTTTCGATAAGAAGTGGATTTGCAGCTCTTAAAGGGTGAGGTAATTTTTCATACGCATATTTTACTTTCTCACGAAATAAGCGCTTAGCATCATGTAAGGTATGTGCAATCAATGCACATTTATCAGACATGAATAAAGCAGCATCTAATTGAATAATACAAACTTCTGTTGTAAACCCAAGCTGCCTTGCTTTTAAGATAATGTTTCTTGACCACTCGTTTTCAAAGTATTCAAGTTGTTCAAGAGTCATCTTGAATTTGACTTGTTTACCCTTCTTATCAGTGATGTAGTAGAGGTTATTTAATCGCCAGTGCTGATCAACAAGTTTTGCTTTATGCTCAGGTTTAAGCATATGCCCTCCTTATTAATCCCCTTTGCTTAATTCATCCATCAATTCGGAAAGAGATTGAATTTCTATAGTGCCTGAGTGTTCTATCTTTCCTGCAAACATACCAATATGTTGACCGACCAGCTTTAAAGCAGCCATTTGATCATTCATTTTGATTTCAATGCCTTCTTTTGTTTGCTTTGCACCTGCATACAATAATTGAGCTGACTCACTTAAAGTTGAAGTGTCTTCAATGTGCAAATAACCTTTACCTTCGCCATCACATGACGGGCATTCGGGATGAGGTGGTTTAGTTCTGCGAAATCCATAACCACCAACATCAGTTGGATAGTTACAACGATAATCTGGATCTTCTTTTTGAATTTCTCTCTCTTCAGCTATCGTTTGTTGTAAAGCATTTTCAAATTCTGCTTCATCACGCCACTGGTATTGATGGTCTTCACCCCAACAAAAACGGCAATTTACTAATTTGTGTTTTACCAGTTCACGCGGGTCAGCTGTAGCAACTGCCCAAAGCCGAGATAAAACATCAACCTGCTCAATATGTAATTCTTTTGCACGTTCACCTTTAAGAAAGTTGATGCGATCCTGCATATCAGGATTACTCCAAGCTCTCCATGAGGTACTCTTATCCGCATACCCTGCCAATTCACCAGCCTTGGCAATGTTTAAGCATTTTAAGTATTCTTGCGCCAATCGTTCTCGACGGTCATCTTCTAGTGGCTCACTCCCTTTCGGAAGCTCTATATCTCCCATAAAGGAATCTCCAATGAAAAACCTCCCGAAGGAGGTTTAGTTATTAACCAACTAACTGCTTACGAAAGGATTTATGGATCATCTCTTTTATGTCATCTTCTAAGTTGGCTTCAAATATAAGAATAATACTTGCAGATTCAAATTCAAAAGACGACTTATCATATTCTTGACCAGATAGATAAAGTTCTAGATTCCCGCTATTACTTATATCTGAGAATCCAAATTTATCTCCACAAATATTTACTAAGATATATTGTTTTGATTTCATTATTATCTCTATAATTAATTTAGAAACAATAAATTATCAAATTATCCAAGTAAGATCAATCACTCAACATACTTCTAATTGCTTTTGTTCTTTCTTTTAACTGACTAATCTTTCGATCAATGACAATCATTTCTTCACGAGTCATAAGGCCACGAGATAAGCTTTGATATTTACTGATCTCTGATTCATATCGCTTGAGATTGCTTAGTGCTTCGGTTCTGTCCATCACAACCGACCTTGACGTTTATACTTACGTCTTTTGGCTTGAGAAATTTTGTTGGGTTTTGATTTGCCTTTTACTGGTTCTCGCCACGTAATTGAATCCCAAGCACTTACACTTCTCTGCGCAGGTTCGGCAAACGCTGCGCTCATACCCAATGCTACTAATACAATTCGACCTAAACGCATGGCTTTCTCCAAGACAAAATAAAACCCCTTTCGGGGCAAAGGAAACGTAGCGAAAGGTTTAAAATGGTGTGATTACACCTAATTAAGGGTGACATTTGATGTCATCCCCCTTAAACATACATTTACCCTGCTACACGTTTTGCGCTTATCAGCTATTCGGAATTCCCGAATAGCTCAATTTTAAAGATGAAGTGACCGATTAGAATTGCCTGATCCGCTATACAGCATAAATCACTTCTCTTTAAAATCTATAATGGTTTAACCTTCCCACACTTCCGACACTCTCTCACAGTAAAGAAATCTGAATATTCCCAAACGTGTCGGCAGAAGATTTGTTTTATTCGGAGCATGTTGTTCTCCTGAAATATGGCACGCCATGTAGGGCTCGAACCTACAACCATTGGTATAGAAAACCCATGCTCTATCCAGTTGAGCTAATGGCGCATAAAAAGGACGTGGTGATCTGCCACATCCTTGCCTTAGATTACGACATTGATCAGCTCGGCAACTGATCTACCGCTACTCAACACGACAAACATCTCAAAGTTAGCTATTGATCTGCTCTGTGTCTTTCAATCTCTTTGGTCGGGGAGTCACCCACAGCTTAGGGCTCTGAGGCTAACTCAATGTGTGACGAAATCACATTGGATTCAAACCGATTTATACGGCTGGTTTCTGCATCCTACCGTTTGCGCTAATAGTTCACCATTATTCTGGCAAACGTCACAAATCCAAGTTGCTTTTAAAGCTAACGATCTTTCATGAGTCAATCCTCAATAGATTACTTGTGCACGTCACAAGCACCTTTGTAAAATTTAGACGTAAAAAAAGACGCCTAAGCGCCTTAATTTTAAATACGGGATAATCCCTTATTTGATCTGCCTTGCCAGCTTCTCAGCCTCGACAAACGCATCATGAAAACTTACTTTATCTGAAAACCAAAACTTATAAGTCTTGTCGCCAATTACGATTGACTGCTGGAAGTAATCGTTCGGGCTTTTCTCTACAACTTGACCGTTTTGTTCGCCACCGATGCAAATATTCATGTGTTTTCCTATTTATCGGTGGGAGTTTAAACCTGATATACAGTTTTGGTACAGCAGAAATGCAAAAAGCCCACATTTCTGTGAGCTACTCGTCTTTCCGAGCTGTCAACATTTGCATCTACAACTTTTTGAGTTGCTATCTAATAATAAATGATTATCTATAATATTTCAAAAAAATGGTAAAAAAATACCCACTTATTGGAGTAGGCGGGTATGGAAATCAAAACTGTGTGGATTACCATAACTTCGTCCACTATAACAGAAATATATCAAAGTAGACCCTGACTTTCAAGCCCCTATGATGCGACTTCTGAATTTATACTTTGTTGCCAACCGAACCAATCCAAGCATTTTATCTCTAGCGACTGAAAATTCAGATATATCAAGTTGTCTTGCAATGGTTTTCTCTGTCTTAAATTCAACATAAAACATGATTACAACCTTGAGCCATTTCTGAACCTTGTTGTTCTCATTTTTCATTAAAGTCACTAGCATATCGCTAACCGCATCTGCATGAGCGTCATTGATCTTGCATCGTGGCGCAACTCTCTCTCGCTTATCAACACACACACCATTCGCTGTATCAATCAAATGACCCAAAACACTCGAAGCACCTAAGCTCACATAGTTTTCATCAAGCAGTAGCCAAGAACCATATTGCTCTAAGTGCCACTCAATTGGATTTTCTGCCCAGTTAATTGCAACTGAGAAATGTTTTCTATTTGCTACTGCGTTCATAATTACCCCTTAAACCTTGCTCAAATCTAAAATCGTCATCGTTCCCCAGTGAACCGCACCAGTATCAATCCAGTAGCAGTTATCACGCTTACAAGGCTTTTGAGTGACTGTGTGACCCATAATTACTGCATCAATGCCTTTGACATGTGTGTATTGCAGATTGTCTGAGTTAAGGCGTTCTCTGCCCCACATTGCTAATTGAGCTGGATCACGAAATGCTGAAACGCCTTCATTGTTGGCAAACTCATTCCAATCATTCTGCTCAATGTGACCGTGAACAAATCCATACTTCTTCCCGTTGTGATTTACTTCTAAAGCGATTGGAAGCTCTTTAAATTGCTCAACCATTCTTTCTTGATCACCAGGTGATAACTCGTTGTAGAACCATTCACCGCCATTTGAGATATGGCAATTTCTAGCAGATTGGTTGTCAATGCCCTGAATACATAGATCCTCATGATTACCACGAACCGAAGTGAACCAATCCTCATTCAATAAATCCACACACTCAATGTTTTGAATGCCTCGATCCACCAAATCACCTACTGCAACCAACAAATCATTTTCAAAATCAAAACCAATTTCATTTAATCGATTCATCAGCAAGTTGTAGCATCCGTGAATATCACCGACTGCGTAGAGCTTGCCATTGATCTCTTTGTCCCAAACTTTGACTAAGCTCATACCTTCACCTTCTTAATCGCTTCTTCAATCCAACCAACAACAATCCCTTTCTTGACCTGTTCTGTAGTACCTCGAATCACTACCCAGCCAAGGATTGCCGCTGCACTGTATTTCTCACAATCTGCTGAATATCCCTTCCCTCTTGTATGCCGACCACCTGAGAACACGCCTCCCTCTACTTCAACGAGAATCGGATAGCCCTCAATACGAAAATCAGCTTTCCACTTCCGCTCAGGATGAAACTTAAACTCTTGCACATATTCGATTTTTAAAGCGTCTAGGTGACGGCATAAGAGCCGTTCACCTACTGATGGTTCATGTTTTTTTCTTGGTTTGAGGACTGACCTAGCAACAGGCTTAGATTGTGTTTGCCACCCTTTAGGAATTTGCATTGTTGTCTCGCTCTAAAATTGCCAGTGTTTGTCTAATCGCAAATAAGCGCTCACTTTGTCCACCTTTGAGGGCCATTTCTTTCGCATGATTTAGTCGAGCGATAACATTCAAATGCTTTGACTCAACCTGAGTATTTTTAACTCTCGTTTCATCAAGTTCTTTTTTTAGGTGTTCAATCTCGACCAAAGCTTGACCTAGTGTTAATTCCTTAACCTCAAAACAAGCACCATCAGCATGACAATATCCATCTGCGCCACAATATGGATTTCCAGTCTTGCAACACATAACAGCTTTCGCCCAAGTTTCAGGAACAACACTTGTTAAATCTGACTCACAAGGAATGTGCTTATTCATGATCAATCACCAATGTACTCGGACTAAGATGGTTGCGAATGTCTGTGACTTCATCTGATTCGATTTGATTACGCCAAACCCTAACGCCATTCTCATTACCAAACCCACAAATCAAGCAAGCTATGTCATAACCGTGTTGGCATTGTTTTAAGTCATGCTCTGCAATGGCGGTGCGTAAAGCAGGCAGTACATAGCAGTTTTTGCAAGCCCCATACCAGTGAAAAGTTCCACCATAGGCTGCATAAGCCATGCAGTATGTAGTGGCCCATGTTGGCGCACCCTCCACAACCTCCCTCGCCTTCTCAATCCCGCCTACTTTCTCAATCAAGTTTTCAGAGTTGTTTATAGTTGTCATAGTGCCACCTTTTCCATTTCTTCAATTACTGGCATTAATGCAGCAAACTTCTTGTATTCAGCTAAAGTCAATCGAGTGCGAATGCCACTTGTAATACAACTTCTAATTCGGCCAAGGGATATGCCCGATAATTCAGCCAAAGCTGTACGTCTCGGTTTCTTAACACTTCCTGCATTACACCAATTCAATAGTTTTATTTCTTGCATACTTGAGGCGTATGCTTGCTTTGGGCTTTCAACTGTTGAGCGAGCTGGGCGTGGCTTAAACTCACACCCTTTCAAAACTTTTACTTTGATGCCATTTTCAATGTATGTGTCAGTTATATTCACACCCCACCTCCTACGCTTTCCACGTCTGCAAAAGCCTCGCATGATTCAGAGCAAGAGCCTGATTCATAGCGCTTACTACTTCTCAATGATTTGTAAAGCTCATCACGTGAATGTTCTTTGTACATTTCAGCAATATCACTTCCATGCAGGCGTTCACGATACATACGATGATGGTTGTACTTGCGTCCTTCTGATCGAACTTGATCACCCTCAGTGACATGAACCCATTTAACAAACTGCTCAGGCTCATCTTTTGCTGCCAATGCAACTTTATTAATCGTTTTTTTAATACAGAAAACACAATTACCAAGATGCTCAGTGATAGCTAAATCAAAACTTTGTTTTTCCCACCAATCTAAAACATCATCTTTTTCTATGTCAGAGATTTCAGCTAAATACCGAAAACCTGATTTTTGTTTTTTCGCATCTTTATGAATTGGTAAGTTTAGTTTTTCGAGAATCTCTATTGGTAGGCGTCTCGGTTCATCGAATCTAATCCCGATCCAACGCTCAAAATTACCTTTTCCAAATTTATCATTGCAGTATTTTTCAAATGGTTCGGTTTTCATGCGTGCTGTACAGAAAGGCGAATCGTAATAAGGACTTCCATATTTTTTAACCATCGCTTTCCATGGCTCTAAATCTTGTTTTAGATCATCCAGTCCAACAACTTTGTAACTTCCACCTTTGTGCATAATTGGATTGATAACGACACGCAAACAAACAAGATCAATTTTCCAGTGTTTAACAATATCTTTGATAAATTGATATGTTGCTGGATGTTCGGCTCCAGTATCCATAAATACAAAATGTGCATTTGGATCTGATCTAAACAAGTTGACTAAATAAGCAGATGTTCGACCGCCACTGAAACTAATTACTTTTTTTAACTCAACCGCATTCATACCAACTCCCCTTGCATCATTGCGTAATATTCAGGACTTAAATCTGCAAATGTTGAGCGAGCTAAGTCGGTTGCTAATTTCACTGTTCCAGTTGAGCCATTACGTGCTTTACCAATAATGATTTCAGCGGTACCAACCTCTTTAGATTCCTTGTTGTAAACCTCATCTCGGTAGATAAACATGATGATGTCTGCATCCTGCTCTAAATCACCTGACTCTTTTAAATCAGCGTTTACAGGCCGTTTGTTTGGTCTGTTTTCTAGGTTTCGATTCAATTGAGCCAAAGCAAATACTGGACACTCAAAATCACGAGCAATCTTTTTCAATTCCCCTGAAATCTCGCCAATATCTTTGTCAGAGCGACCATAATTGTTTTTAGTGAGTGGAGTTACACGCTGGATATAATCAACAAATATCGCACCAACTTTCCCATATTCAGCTTGTACTTTTCGTGCTGATCTACGGATCGTTGAAGTCGTTGAACGAGCATTGTCATCAATCATCAAAGGTGCTTTTTCTAAGATCATTGCAGCAGTATTAATCTTTCCGCAGTCCTCAATTTGAGCCTTACCACTTAAAACTTTTCGCAATTCAATCTGACCAATTCCACTAATCATCCGCTGCGCAATCTGTTTGCCTGACATCTCGATTGAAACGAACAAAACTGGTAGACCTTGATTAACCATCATGTCTGCTGCAAAGTTCTGAGCGAGTGTGGTTTTACCCATGCTTGGGCGTGCACCGATGATGACTAAATCACCTTTGCCAACTTCACCCAGCTTGTTATCCAACTCACAGAAGCCAGTACGAATACCGCCATCAAAAGGCGTATTGTTATGCAAAGCTGTATGTCGCTCTAAAAACTCCTTGATTGCGTCCTTAGAGAACTCATGAGCATGTTTAAGGCGATTGTCTACCGAACCTGTTTCTAAGCCACTGACGAGAGCCTGTGCACGATTTAAGGCGGTTTCTGATGTGTACGAAACCATATCAACTGCGGCAGTTCCAATCTGCTTACTCACATCTTGAATCTTTCTGCGTACAGCAAAATCTTTAAGTTTTTTAAGGTGTGTTGGTAAAAGCGAATGTGGGCAGTAACAACCCATCAGATTGAGAATAAATTTCTCATCAACCGCTTTGACTTCAATCGCATTAGCACGAATCAGCTCCCAAATCATCACTTGGTCATACGCTTCGCCTTTCACAAACTGCGATTTCACATGTGACCAAATAATTTGATGTTGAGCTGCATAGAAATCACTTGAATCAATCTGCTCAATGTACTCATCCATGCCTTGCTCAGTACCGATCACAGTAGACAAAATCGCTTGTTCAACAGGGATAGAAAATAATTCAATCATTGGTCCATCCCCTTGAATGTTTTACGTACGCCTTTGAATTCAGTGCTTGGTGCTTGCTGTGGTTGTTCAGGTTGAGAAACTTCGATGTACTCAGGATGTAATTTCACGTGACGTTCAAACTTGTCAGAAATCCAATTTGCAAACTTGTAGAGTTTTTTTGCATCAGACAAAACTTGACCATCGAAATGAGCGTTGAATGCTCCAAGCTCAAATTCAAAACTTGGTAATCCAAAAATGAATTTTAGATTTTGACCATAGCCCTTTTGTTGAAGAACTCCGATCAATTGATTTTGATTTGGAATCCACTCGTGTTGACAAGAGAGATTCATTGATAGGTTAATTGGTAGGTTCTGTACCCCAAAATTGGGATCGTTCACGATACCGTTTTTGGGTTCGTTACCCTCCAAAATTGGGTTCGTTTGTTCTGCTGAATTAACCCCTTTTTGGGTGTGTTTAATAGCACCGTTTTTGGGTTCGTTATCATTATCAATTAACCCTTTTTTGGGTTCGTTATAACTATCCCGATTTTGGTTTTGTTCTCTTGATTGCACACCAACTAATTTTAAAACTCGAACCTTGTTTGTGGTTCCCATTTTTTTACCAGTATCAGCAACCAATCCTAAATCGATAAGTTGATTTACGACTTTTTGAACAGTCTTGATATTCAAAACTGTGTCTTTTGCCAATCTGCTATTGCTTGGATAGCAAGTATGGTGCTCACCTGCACGATCAGCCAATGAAAGCAAGACAAGGCGCTGTGCTGAACTTTCAACTGGTGCAGTCCACGCCCAATTTAGCGCATCAACACTCATGCGTTTGCTCCTTGTATAAATGCCCATAGTTCAGCCTTTGCAACTGCCACAGACTGAGCAGTCGGAAGTGAGCGCTTTTCAGCGTGTTCTTCGACTGCCTTTTGAAATAAATAAATCTTTCGCTGTAGCTCAATGTCTGTTAGAATTTTATGCATATTCATTTCTACCTCGTTATGAATTACTAACCACTCCAGTTCGCGCTGGCAGTGGTTTTTTTATTTAAATAAGATCCGCATGTATTCAGGCGAACTAAACGCATTACTCAAATAAACTCGCGTTGCTTCCGCAATTTCTTGAGAACAATAAACATCGTTAGCATTTACAACCTTCAATCCAATAGAACTCAACAAAGATGCAAAAAACTCAATATCCGTCAAGTTGTTGGATTTCTTATCATTTTTCATTCGAGATAATGTACTTGCATCCACTCCAAGTTGTTCAGCAACCTTTCCTTGGTTAGAGGAATTAATTGCTTTCAAAATGAGCGATGCGTTATTGCTAGCGCTTGCGTTCTCTTCAATTGATACTTTGCTCATGGTGGTTCCTAGGCTGCATTAGTCTTTCTAAGAAAGAAGTCAAAAATGCTTTTGTGGGTTAATTTCTTGTCACTTGCATCGACTATTTTTTGAATAGTTTCCATGCTTGGTTTTTTTCGGCCATGGATAAGATGTGATTCCATATATCCATAGGAAATATCTGTGGTTTCACAGAATTGGATGCGTTGATCTTTATCAAGACCACGCCAGAAATCGTAAAGAGTCACCATAAATACACCCTAAAGGTAAATTAATAATAAATATACCTACAAGGTAAACAAAATACAACCTCTCAGGGTATTTATTTTTTCTACCTGATAGGTAAATTACTAACTATTGAATTAAGGTGAACTTAAAATGGCTGAATTGAAGACAATTCATGAGATTAGACTTAGCAATACAAGAAAGCTAATGAAGGAATCTGGCCTAAATCGGACTGAGTTTGCTGAAAAAATTGACATGTCATACAACTTGTTAAGCCAATATGTTGGTAAAAATCCAACTAAAAATATTGGTGACGATACGGCTGAGAAGATTGAGAAGGCTTTTAATAAACCTAAAGGATATCTCGACCAATCAGATAGCGAATCAATACTGAATTTAGGCAACTTTAATAAACTTGATATTGAAGCTTTCAAAAAGCAATACAACATTACAGATGGAGATGATGCTGTTAGATTTTCCAATGCTCCTGAATTACCAATTTTGAATAGAAAGAGATGGGTTCCAGTTAAGGCCTACAGCAAAATGGGCATGGATGGCTTTTTCACAGATATGGGTTATGAAGGCAATGGTGGAGATGGATACATTCCAACCCGCTCCATGAACGATAGAACTTATGGGATAAAAGGAACTGGTGATTCTATGTACCCTGCTATCCGTAATGGATGGTATGTAGTTTGTGATCCAGATGCGGAATTAACCCCAACTGAATTTGTCCAAGTTTGCTTAAAAGATGGTCGTTGCACGATTAAAGAATTGATTGGTATTAATAACAATGTCCTAAATTTACTTGCTGTAAATGGTGGGGAAAGAATTACATTTGATATGGATGATGTAGAAAGCATTACTGCGATTATTGAAATCATCCCACCAAGTCAACATAAGCAAGAGCATCCAGATTCTACATAAATAAAGAGAACACTATGATCGCAACACTTAATAAATCTAAAACTGCGCTAACAATTAATCGTCAAGAATTCAAATTGGCCTTAGCTAAAATTGGTGCGGGAATTGATAAACAAATCGCCTCACTTAAAAAAGCTAAACAAAGCTATGACGCTGCGGAAATTGCACGTGAGGTCATTACTGAAGCAAATATCTTTGAGGCCATTATTGAAGGTTTTAACGAAGCAGAAGAAACAAATCTAAAGCTGACTGACATAACCAATCTTGAAGTTGCTCAAGGATGGGTGGATGAGTTTTTGGAAAATTATTCAGAAGCTTAATAAGCCAAAAGCAATTTTTATAAGAAGAATCTAAGATGAATAAATTTGACTACATGAAACTAGGGATAATTCTTATTGCAGTTGCCCTCTGTTGGGTTTCAATCATTTTTTAAACTGCGAACCCGACGCAGTCCTTTAGAATTGATCGGGATGAGGGTTAATTATGGCTAAAAAAGATATTAATTTTGATTTTTATCAAGTTGTTATTTCTTCAAATCAAAATACCACTTTATTGGATTGTTTTGAAAATTTAAAAAATGGTGTAACGGGTAGTTTTATTGATGTTAGGGGCTTTACTAGGGAGATATACAGACTAGATAAGACAAGTAAAAATTATTGGTTAGGTCAATTCAGAAAATACAGGATTGATCAATTGCCAGCTTTCGCACGGTATGGCGAAGATGAGACTGAAATTCAACTAGAAGATGACCAAGGAATAATAGAAAGAAATTGCTTTATATTTTATCCAGATCGTAATGTATTAATATGGCAGCACGATGCTCATGCAAACCACCCTGAGCGATTTGCAGATTTTTTAAGTACCATTAGTGGTGATAAAATAGAAGTTGCTCCAATTTTAACAAAATCTGCATTATTAAGACTTATGGATAGCAAAACTGAAGCATTAAAATTTCAAATTTCAGTAGCTCGACCTACCGCACCTAGCATGTATAATCAAAATAAATTTACAGATAACCTATTCTCCTTGATGGAAAATTCGGGTGCAGACCTGTTTAATTTAACTGGGGGAGTTGATCTTCGATCAAAAGATGCTGGATTTCTCAATAGTAGGCTATTAAAACGTGGCTTAGAAACATTAGTATCATCGGGTGCTGCGAAAAGTGCAAAAGTCTTTGTACTGGATGAAGGTAAAAGAGAGTGGCTTGATCTAATAACTGATCGCGTTAAAGCATCGCGACAAGTTGAGGCGGATAAAAAATCCATCCCATTTCTGACTATGGTTGATATGCTAGAATCAGTTTATGAAGAGAAGCGAGAGGTTTTAGATGAAATTCTTGGAACGGCACGCACCACTCTTAATTAGTTTTATTTGCTCAATCGCAATTTGCACTTTTATTATTAAGCAGCAAGGTTTTTTAATAGATTTTCAAAATGGAAACCAAAATACACCTTATGAAATTGCAAAATTGATATGCAGTATAAGTGGCACTATCCTGGGATTCTTATTAACAGCAGTTGCAATGCTTACTGCCATAATGGATAGAAAATTAGTTGAGAACATGCGTAAAACGGGGCATTATAAAGTTTTTATAGTAGATTGTTTTGTAAATTGCTTTGTCTTTTTAATAACTATAGTTTTAGGCATTACATGCTTATTTACTATTAACCCAAATTTGAGTTATGTATTTTATTTAATGATTCTTTTTGCGATGACAGCTTTGTTTATGTTGGTTGAGCAAGGCAGAAGATTTTTATTAATTTTTACAAAAGTATAATCCCCCCTTTTTTAATCATTTGAGAGATACCCACCCAGTGTGGGTTTTCTTTTGTCTATTAAAGCATAATTACAAATATACACCTACAAAGTATAAAAATAATTTAATTATTTTACCTACAAGGTATTTACTTTATTTTACCTGTTAGGTATATTTTACCTCATACACAAACAAAAAAGCCCCTGACATTCGACCGACGGGGCTTTTACTCAAAGAGTGAGAATATTATGTCACACAAAAAACCACAACGTCTACTGACGATCGAACAGATTTCGAATCGTCGCTTATGGGATAAGGCTCAAAGCTTACTCCTTGGCTCAATCATCATCTTTTTGATCGGTGCGATGTTCTATATCGCTTTGGTAAGGGGGTGAGTATGGAACTTATCTCAGGAAAAGAAGCTCTGATTGCTTTGGCGAATGGTGAGGAAGTTGAAGCATATGTTGAATATGAGGCAAATCTACACGAATGGCAAAATGCTAGAGAGCTAACTATTTGTGATGTCTTGGATAGCGGTTTTATATTCCGCCTAAAACCACGAACCATCTCAATCAATGGAATTGAAGTACCTGCGCCTTTTGAGCCGAAAAAGGGTGAAGAGTATTTCATTATTCATCCAGCATTTAAACACGGATATACCTGCAACACCTTCACTGATGCTGAAAGACATAAGGATTTTATTAAGTATGGCGCATGGCGCACCTTAGAAGAAATCAGACAAGTCGGTGATGCGTTACGCAAAGTGTTTAAGGAGCCACAACAATGAATATGCTTTCTAACTACGCTCCTGAAGCACCTACTTTTCAAAATCTTGTAGTTGCTGATAAGCCTGATATTAAAGGCTCAACAGTCCACTTCTCACTGATTGTACCAAACTACAGCGCTTGTTATGTATCCGCTGTTGTTGAAGCAAATCAAACTACAAGTTCACTTGCTTGGAACAATACTAGTGATCCGCAAAATGATGTTGATGTTGATTATGACTTGCTTGAAGTAGCAACTTGGCACCGCCCTGTTGTTAAAGATTATGACGATATTTTTGCAGCTCAAGGACTTCAATTTGCACTGACAAATAACCAAGTTTACACGCTCAATGAAATGCTTAAAGCGCATTTTGAAGAAGAAAAAGTTAATGAATTGAGAGGGGTTGCGTGAGATGGAAATACACCAAAAGCGCCAATTACTTGAAGCGTTGGACGTTTCGATTAAGCGCCCAGCTCAAGCAAATGAAAGAACACTTGCTGAGGCAATGGGTTATTTCAAGTTACTAGTTGAGGAGGTGACACAAGGTGAGATTGTTGTCTCCTACATTGACAAAACTAGCCCTAACAACCCATTACCATTTTAAGGAATAAGAAGATGAATGCACAAGTAAAGACAGAAAATCAAATCGCTGAAAGTAAGCCAAAAACGGTAAAAGCTTATGTATCAGATATTAAAATTCGTCAAAAATTTGAAGAAATTTTAGGTAA
>NZ_KB849287.1:0-243902 GCF_000368145.1 Acinetobacter guillouiae CIP 63.46
CCATGTGAGAGTAAGTCATCGCCAGCTTTTAAATCTAAAACACCCCGATCTCTAACGAGAGCGGGGTGTTTTTTTATGTGGGGTGTTTATTGGAATAATGAAAGAGAAAGCTACGAAAGAATTGAAGTGCATAAGTGACTGAAAATAAATAGATTTTTGTAGATGCAAAAAGAAAACCCCATCATCCTGATGGGGTTTTCTTCGTATTGGTGTGTTAGATTTGACTCCTGTCGAATCTCACGTCCTGTGTGTTTTCTTATTCTCAATGAGACTTCCTGTCTCTTTATGTTTGCTATGATAAGCGCAATGTCTAGGTCCGTATATTCGCTAATCACTGCGATTGTTGTAGGTTAAAGCTTACAAGATGATCCAATTAAAAATTAAGACCCAATTCGCTCAGTTACCAATATGAAATGGTGAGATGGATACTTTTGTTTAAAATAAATCGATAAGTCATAACAATATTGAGGGAATCTAAAATGAAGGCTTTTCGACAGTGCTTAATCTATTTACCTCTATTGCTCAGCAGTAGCTTGTTGAGTGCATGTAATGCTCAAAATAATCAAACCACTACAGCAAATTCGCTGATCAACCAGACCTATCAGATCCAAAAAGTAGCGACATTTGATGAACCTTGGGCAATGGCTGAGTTGGCTGATGGTCGTTTACTGATTACCGAAAGGAGAGGAAAGCTAAAACTGTTTGATCCTTCCACATTGAAAAGTATAGAAATTTTAGGGCTTCCCGAAGTGGCTTATGGTGGACAAGGTGGCTTAGGTGATATTGTTTTACATCCTGATTTTGCAAACAATCATCAAATTTATTTAAGTTATGCCGAAACAGGAAAAGGGGGATATGGTGCGGTTGTGATTCGTGGTGAATTAAATCTACAAGAAAAAAAGCCTCAAATAATCAATATTAAAAGAATCTGGGAGCAAGTTCCTAAGGTTTCAGGACAAGGGCATTATGCACATCGAATGATTTTTGCAAAGGATGGTAAGCTTTGGATTAGTTCTGGTGAACGCCAGAAATTTGATCCCGCCCAAGATATGAATTCCAATTTAGGCAAAGTTTTAAGATTGAATGATGATGGTACTGTTGTTGCAGATCATCCATTTACTCAGCAAGGTGAGATAGCAAAACAAGTATGGTCGTTGGGTCATCGTAATCCATTAGGTATGGCTTTTGATGCAAAGGGTCAATTGTGGGTGGTTGAAATGGGGCCTAAAGGAGGAGATGAGTTAAATCTGATTAAGAAGGGCGAAAATTATGGTTATCCGATTGTTTCCAATGGTGATCATTATTCAGGAAAATCGATTCCAGATCATGCGACGCGCCCTGAATTTAAGGCGCCAGAAATTAGTTGGACACCAGTAATATCACCCTCCAGTTTGGTCTTTTATCAAGATGAATTATTCCCGAAATGGAATCATAAAGCCTTGATTGGTGGGTTGTCTTCAGAGGCGATTATTGTGGTTGATACTGAATCGAAGCCTGTTCGAGAGGTACAGCGTTTAAACATGCAGCAACGCATTCGAGATATCCATCCCGCCCATAATGGTTCGATTTGGGTTTTGGAAGATGGGAAAAATGCGGGGTTATTAAGACTGTTGCCTAAGTAAAAAATTAATTTAAATCAATGGATTATTATGTTATTGAAAAGATGTGGAAGCAGCTGAATTGATATCAGCTTAATTGCTAAGATTGTATAGAAATTATGCTATTCTTTCGATTTACAATAATATAAATTGAGAACAATAATGCCAGCAACTACAATTGAAGTTCGCTATCAATATTCTGTAGCGCAAGAAGTGGGCTTAATCGATGCTGTTCATCATGCATTGGTAAGCGCTTTTAAAATTCCTGAATATGATCGTGATATTCGTTTATTGGTACATGAACCACATCGCTTTCAATGTCCACCGAATAAGCTTTATCCTGAAAAATTTACCCTGATTCGTATTGATTGTTTTGCTGGGCGTACACTGGATACCAAGCGAAATTTGTATCGCAGTATTGTAGAGAATCTATCTGTATTGGGGATTCCCAAAGATCATATCAAAATTTTATTAAGAGAAATTCCCGCTGAAAATTGGGGAATCCGTGGTGGTCAAGCTGCCTGTGATGTGGATTTGGGTTTCGATATTCAAGTCTAGCTCAACCTAATATGAATCAAAGTAGATGGAATAGATTACTCCGTTATTAATATTATTTAAATTCAATATGTTAATTCAGCTGGTGCGCGCTTATAAGGTGGAGTATATGCTGCGTGAAGCATATCTACGTATCATCAAACTGACGCAATATTGTCATTGAAATGACCTCAAAATGTCATGCTATTGGTTTCTAATAAAGCTCATTTAAATCAATAAAAAAGACCTTTATGAAAAAAATTGCTTATTCTGTTTTAGCGTTAGGCGTATTGGCTTTAACCGCATGCAATGATGATGACAATGATTTCTCATTTGAACCATCTGTCACTGTACCGACCTTGGTTTCATTTGCCAAACTTGATGTCGAAACTTATGCAGCTGGTCCAAACTCAGGTGCCTTTGTAAAGGGCGCCAATGGCATATTCCCGCCTTTTAAAGGTCAGCCAGTTCAAGGCTTTTCGGGTGCTGTAAAGAACGGTGATGGCACTTATATGGTCATGGCAGACAATGGCTTTGGTACACAAGACAATTCATCTGACTTTTTACTCCGTGTTTATCAAGTAAAACCTGATTTTCGGACGAAATCAGCAGGATCTGCAAAAGTTCAAGTGATGAGCTTTATTCAGCTTCGTGATCCCAATAAATTAATACCATTTTCAATCATCAATCAAAACAGCACTGATCGTTTACTCACTGGGGCGGATTTTGATCCTGAATCGATACAACGTACTGCGGATGGTACCTATTGGATTGGGGATGAATTTGGACCATATTTACTGCATTTTGATAGAGATGGAATACTGCTTGATGCGCCGATTGCATTACCTCATCCATTGAAAGCTGGTGTGGAATTGCGTTCTCCGCAAAATCAATTCAATAAAGCCAACATAAATTATGTAGAGCCTTTGGTTCAGCAAAGCGGTGGCTTTGAAGGAATGGCATTGTCTAAGGATGGTCAATATTTATATCCTTTGTTAGAAAAACCGTTAAAAGGCGAGACCACACAACAGTTACTTATCTCACAATTTGATGTGAAGAAGAAAGCGTATACTGGCCGATATTATTATTTTACCTTGAATACCAAGGCGACCAATATTGGTGACTTCCAAATGTTTGATGATAAATCTGGCATTATCATTGAGCGTGATGCGAGTCAAAACAAGTTAGATGGTTATAAGAAGCTGATTCAAATTGAATTAGGGGATTCTGGGAAAGCGGTAAAACGTTCTGACTTAGTTGATCTTATGAATATCGCCAACCCGAATAATCTCTATGGTACAGCGCGTGATGGAGATATTGGTACAGCAACAACTTTTGCTTTTCCATTTGAAACCATTGAAGATGTGATTATTGAAAATAAAAATACTTTAACTGTTTTAAATGACAATAACTTCCCTGGTTCATCAGGACGAAATGCAAAGCGTGCGGATGATAATGAAATTATTCAGATTAAATTGCCTAAAGCATTGTATTAATACACGATAAAATGTATTGGTGCTTCACTCTAATAAAAAGCCAGTCAATTGACTGGCTTTCTTTATACATCATTCAAGCATGAGGATTAAGCTAAACAGTCTTGTTTCGAAACTTGATCAGGGCAGCCCAATGGGTTTAAAGCACATTTTAAATCTTCAATTTGTTCATGGGTGACATAGCCTTTAGATTTTAGGTAATCTGCTACTCGGTCATCACGTAGACTTAAGAATGCTGCATCATAAACACCTAAATCTACAAATAAAGCAGCCGCTTCTAAGCTATTAAAACGGTCTAGAAACACATCATTGCCATACATCAGGAAAACATGGTCGTAATCTGCATGTGCATCGATTTTTAAACGAGCTGCCAATGTTGTCGGTGAGGTTTTGATAAAAAGCAAATCTGATAATTCATCAAATTGGGTCATATCTAAGGTATTTTCGCCGGTTTTTACTTTACCTAACCATGCTTTAAAGACCAGTACCGCACCGCCACGCAGTAACATGCTCCACACTTGATGACGAACTTCATCATTTAAACATTCGCATTCATCTTCGAGACGTTGAACCAGTTTTTCTTCTTGTTGCGCTAATTTATCAAACAGACCTAAGCCTTGAGGATGGTAAGCAACAGGGGTAAATACATCAAATTTTAATTCCTCAAACACTTGAAGTGCTAAAGGCACAGCTGCTTGATAAATCGTGTTGAGTGCTTGGATTTGTGTGTCGTGGAGTTTGCTGTGTTTAAACAGATCTTGCCAATCAATTTCAGGCAAGATTGCATTTGCACCATATTGACGATGAAATTGTTGAGCTTGGTGTAGCCCATGTGGAACAGTTTCTGAAATATTCATGGTTAAAAATCCTATTTAAAATTGAATTCAAGCGCTGTTTTTGTTTTCCTAAACATGAGCGTGATTTTGTCTTGAAGTAATTTTTGATTTATCTGAGATGCAATAGGAATACGACTAAAGTTGTAGATAGGGTAAAAAGTGTTTTTTTATTTTTTAAAATCATATAAATAGAAAATTGTAACTAACTATACAAGTGTATATTTACTATTTTGATGTTATTTGCCATAGAAAAGAGGGCTTTGAAGTTTTTAGTCAATAAATGGGTTCAAGTTTTGCTATTTTTTGAATGCTTTTGCACAAAGCTAAAAAAAAATTGCTATTCCACTTAAAAAATTGCGTTACAAAACCTCTAGAATGCAACGATCTAGAGGTTGTAAATGTTTCAAAACATTAAAGAAGAACGTGATCAATAAACTGAAAAGGGTTGAACGTAGTGGAAGATTATTTAGAAATCTTCAAGCCAGATAACCATGCTCGAAGAGAAGCAGGTTTCAATGGTTTCTTCAACAACACCACGTTGAGGTCTTTAACACGTTCTGGTAATTCAGGATCAGAATCTGCAGTAATCAGTGCTGAAGGAACATTTTCCTGACGGTTTTCGACAATAAAATCTAAGCCAATTTTGCCGTGATTTAAATGCTGATCAACCAGCCAGACTTGAATATTTTCTTTTTGAATAATTTCCAAAGCTTGTTCAGGTTCAGTGGCTTTAAAGACTTGATAACCCCATTTGGTCAGTAGCGTTGCCATACCCTCTAAAATCGTATCATCATTGTCCAAACATAAGATTTTATAAGCTTTGGCTTTTAATGGTACCGCTTGTACAGGTGATGAAACCACTTTAGGTGCTGCTACCATTGGCACATCAATCATAAAGCATGAACCTTTACCCAATTCAGAGTAAACATGCACAGGATAATCAAGCAAACTGGTCATACGTTGTACGATTGCTAGACCAAGCCCTAGGCCTTGCTCACCCCATGGCGAGGTATGTCCACAACGCTCAAACTCTTGAAACAGCTTAATGCGTTGTTCTTCTGCAATCCCCGGACCGGTATCCCAGACACCGATACGGATATGATTTGGGCGATTGGACGCGCGTAACACACCAACAATCACACGTCCACGAGCAGTATAACGTAAGGCATTACTAACAAAGTTTTGGATGATACGGCGAATCCATTGTGGGTCGGTATCAATCCAGAATTGGGCATCATGGACATGCAATTGGATATTGCGTTGTGCAGCGATTGATTTAAATTGCAGTTCTAAATCACTCAATAAATCATGCAGCGGATAAGCTTGGCGTTTCGGTTGGATTGAACCACCTTCCAGTCGTGCAATATCCAAAAGGGCAGACAACATACTCTCAGCACCATGTAAGGCACGATCAAGCTGTTGTAAGGTTTTACGATCTTCATCCGATTGTACGCTTTGTTCTAAAGCAGTACTGAATAAGCGTGCTGCGTGCATCGGTTGAAGCAAATCGTGACTGGCTGCTGCAATAAAGCGGCTTTTTGACATATTGGCTTTGTCGGCTTGCTCACGTGCCAGTTGTTGTTCAGATAAGGCATTTGCAAGCTGTTGAGTACGGTCCGACACACGTGCTTCAAGTACCGCTTCATTTTCACGGAATGCAGTAATATCCGCAAAGGTCGTAACAAAACCACCACCTTCAATGGGATTACCACGCATTTGAATCACACGGCCATCTTTACGAATCCGTTCAAATTCATGTGCGCTACCGACTTTCATCCAATGAATTCGCTTACGTACATGTTCTTCTACCGAGCCTGGACCACATTCGCCACGCTCTGCGTTATAACGAATCAAATCGGCAATTGGGCAACCGACATAGACTAAATCTTTTGGATAATCAAACAACTTTAAATATTGGTTGTTCCATGCAACCAAACACATGTTTTCATCAACCACACTCACGCCTTGGGTCATGTGGTCAATCATGGTCATGATGAGATTTTGGTTAAAGCGTTGCCATTGTGACGCTTGGTCGAGAATATTTGCCACTTGGCCTAACGCCAAGCCATTATTGACCATAGCCGTGGTGAGTAATGTCCGTGCTGAGGCTGCACCGATTGTGCCTGCGAGGTATTGTTCAGTGAACCGCCACCACATCCCATTGGCACTGCTATTCTCATTGAGCACCACATTATTCATGGTGCAAAATTGCTGAAAGGCATGGGTTGCTGGGCCTTCACTAGTAATCCGTTTGGCAAGTGCAATCAGATCACCGACTTTAAGTTTAGCGACATCATGGTGTAAATAATTAATATCGGTAGAGGTATTTTGTGCAGGTAAGGGCTTGGTTTCATAATAGAAAAAGCTCTCTGCCTGAATTTGCTCAGCAATACTTGGGCGATAAATACGAGAGACCCAAATATATAAAGTAATATTTAAGCCAAGTGCCCAGATTACACCATGGGTAAGCGGGGCAAAAGATTCAAAGCCAAATAAGGCTTCTGGTCTTAACCATTCAATATTTAAAGGTCCAAACATCAAAAATTGATGTGCAAACTGGCTATACTCAACTGGTAAGCTACGTAAAATCGTTGGTAATAATAAGGTATATGACCAAAGGATAAAGCCTACGACCAAGCCTGCATAAACCCCTTGGCGACTTCCACCACGCCAGTATAAACCACCAATTAAAGCCGGTGAAAATTGTGCAACTGCACTAAATGCCAATAACCCAAAGGTGGATAATTGGTCAATATCATTAAAGAAGTGGAAGAATAAAAATCCAAGTAACATTACCGCTAAAATACACACACGACGGGTAAATTTAAGTACCTGTGGTAAGCGTTTGTCATGACGAGAAAGAATGCCAAACTTCCATAGAGAAGGCATAATCAAGTCATTACTCAGCATGATGGACAGTGCCACAGACGAGACTAACAGCATACCTGTTGATGCTGAAAAACCACCTAAAAATGCCAGTAAAGATAACCAGTCTTGGTTATAACTAATCGGTAATGAGAGTACCGCAACATCAGGTATGGTGAGATACTTAGGTGCTGCATGAAGAGCCCAACTGGCAATTGGAATAATGGCAATAATGGTCAGAATCAAATATGCCGCAAACCACCGTCTTGCACCACGTATATGTTTTTCATCGCGTAGTTCAACCACTGCCACATGGAACTGACGTGGTAAACAGATAATCGCCAATGAGGCCAATAATGTTTGAACCCAAAAGGTGTCTGGCACACCAAACAGTTGTACTTCATGAAAAGTTTTTTGCACATCCTGTGAGATCTGTACAATATTTTGTGGATGATCAAAAATAAAGAAAAATGCCACGCAGAGCAGGGCAAATAGTTTTACAAATGATTCAAAAGCAACGGCAAGCATTAAACCGCCATGTTGTTCGGTATTGGCAATTTGTCTTGTTCCAAACATCATGGCCAAGATCGCCAATACAGCGGTAAGACCAAGCACACCATTGGTGGTGGTGGAGACCACTTGGGTATTGTGATCGAGCATGACGGAAGCGCTAAGCGCAATGGCGCGTAATTGTAGTGCTAAGTAAGGAATGATGGCGATAACAGCCAAGATGGTCACTAAGGACGCTAATGTTCCACTTTTACCATAACGTGCTGCCACAAAGTCGGCAATTGAAGAAATCGCATGATGTTGTCGAACGCGACCTAAACGACGCCAAATGTCATAACCCAACCAGACAAATAATAAAGGTCCTAAATAAATCGGAAGGAAAATAATTCCCTCACGTACTGCAGCACCTGTTGCTCCATAAAATGTCCAAGATGAGCAATATACCCCCAATGTTAGACTAAAGAGAAGCATCCTGCCGCGCGTACTTAATCGACTCGCATGCTTCTCACCAAAGAAAGCACAAACGAATAGAATGAGGATGTAAAGGGCCAGAACCCCTATAATTAACCAACTGTTCATAAGGACTACAGTATAAAAAGCTGCGCCTATAATAACGCATACATGAACTGTCTCGTTTATTTTGCTCAAAATTTAACGACCAAAGTCTAAGTTACGAGAACCCCACAATATTGTTAATTTTGACCATGTAAAAAAATATTAAAAAAAGCAACCAGCGTTCTGGTCGCTTATCAAGGAGCATGGTTATGGATGAGAGACAGGTAGAGGCGATTCTACAAAATCCAAAATTCAAGGAAATGGTTGCTAAAAAAAGTAAATTAAGCTGGACATTAACTGCAATTATGTTGTTCGTTTATGTTGGATTTATGCTTTTAGTTGGCTATAACAAAGAATTTTTAATGAGTTCATTTAGTGGTGGCATCACCACTTGGGGGATTCCTTTAGGTTTAGGAATTATTGTTTTATCTTTCGTATTGTGTGGTGTGTACTCATATATTGCCAACAATAAATTGGATCAATTGAATGCAGATGCAATGAAAGAAGTCGAAGCAATCGCCCACGAAAAAGGACTGCACTAAGATGAAATGGAACTCTTTAAAGACTAAAGCAGCTCTTGCATCTACTGCACTGCTTTCTACTGTTGCACAAGCAGGCCCAGATTTAGGTGAAGCTCAGCAGCAAGCGACTAACTGGCATGCAATCATTATGTTTGCAATTTTTGTTGGTTTAACCTTATTTATTACCAAATGGGCTGCAAAACAAACCACCAATACCGCGGATTTCTACACCGCTGGTGGTGGTATCTCTGGTTTCCAAAATGGTTTAGCGATTGCAGGTGACTATATGTCTGCTGCATCGTTCTTGGGTATTTCTGCATTGGTGTTTAGCTCAGGCTTTGATGGCTTGCTTTATTCACTGGGTTTCATGGTTGGCTGGCCAATCGTATTGTTCTTGGTTGCTGAGCGTTTACGTAACTTAGGTAAATATAACCTGTCTGACGTAGTTTCTTTCCGTTTAGAAGAAAAACCAGTACGTACACTTGCAGCAATCAGTTCACTTGTTGTTGTGGCTTTCTATTTGATTGCTCAAATGGTGGGTGCAGGTCAGTTGATCAAACTGTTATTTGGTTTGAACTATAACATCGCAGTTGTGATTGTTGGCCTTCTGATGATGGCTTACGTGATCTTTGGTGGGATGTTGGCGACAACTTGGGTACAGATCATTAAAGCAGTGATGTTACTTTCAGGTGCAACATTCATGGCGTTCATGGTGATGCATTCTGTCGGTTATAGCTTCTCTGAAATGTTCAAGCAATCTATTGATGTATTTGCAAAAGTACATGATGTTAGTCTTGATGATGCAACCAAAATTATGGGACCAGGCAGTTTGGCGAAAAACCCACTCGATGCTTTGTCACTTGGTTTAGCACTCATGTTTGGTACAGCAGGTTTACCACATATTCTTATGCGTTTCTTTACAGTTAAAGATGCTAAAGAAGCACGTAAATCTGTGGTTGTTGCAACAGGTTTCATTGGTTACTTCTATTTATTAACCTTCATTATTGGTTTCGGTGCGATCCTTTTCGTATCAAACAACCCACAATTTATTGATGTTGCAAAAATGGCTGTGACTGGCAAACTAGAATTAGTTGGCGGTAATAACATGGCAGCGGTACACCTTGCAGATGCAGTGGGTGGCGATCTGTTCATGGGCTTTATTTCAGCAGTTGCATTCGCAACGATTCTTGCGGTAGTTGCGGGTTTGACACTGTCAGGTGCTTCAGCAATTTCACATGACTTGTACGCAAACGTATTGAAAAAAGGTCAAACAACCCCTGAATCTGAATTACGTATGTCGAAGATTGCAACACTTGGTCTTGCGATCTTTGCGATGATCTTAGGTATTTTGTTCGAGAAACAAAACGTTGCCTTCATGGTTGGTTTAGCATTCTCTGTCGCGGCGTGTGCAAACTTCCCAGTATTGGTTCTTTCAATGTTCTGGAAAGGCTTAACTACACGTGGTGCTGTTGTAGGTGGTGTTGTCGGTCTAGTGACAGCGGTGACTTTAATTATCTTGTCTAAAGCAGTTTGGGTAGACACATTAAAAATCTCTGATACTCCGATCAACTCATTCAATGGTCCTGCAATCTTTGCCATGCCATTAGCATTCATCTGCTGCTGGTTATTCTCTGTGACAGATAAATCTGCACGTGCAGAAGCAGAGCGCAAAGCATTTGATGCACAGTTTGTACGTTCACAAACAGGTATTGGTATCTCTGGTGCTTCAGATCACTAAGTGATTTGAGATCAGCCTAAAAAACACCTTTTCGAAGGTGTTTTTTTATGGGTGATGCAAAACTAGAACTCAATCATCCCAGTTTGAGCCTTTAAGCGATATACAGCTTGTTTGATGCTGATTGATCAGTTGAATGATCACGAAAAATTGAAAGGATTTAAGAAACCCAATGAATATGTTAATTTGAATGTTTAAAAGAACAATCAGAATCAGAAAATATGCGTTCAATGATCGAATTTTGGAAAGGTTTTAAACAATTACCATCAGCATGGTTATTGTTGGTCCAACTGCTTATTTTAGTTTTATCTGTTTATACCAATGCCAGCAGAAGTTATCAAATTTTAACTTGGTTACTCGGTGTATCCGCGTTACTGATTATTGCCAAAGTGATTCGACAAACACCGACATTTACACTGTTGGGCTTAACCTTTGTCACAGGGGCATTTGTACTGTCCTTTCTAATGTTGATCGGTTTTCATTCTGTTACTTTGCAAATCTTTGCACATTCATTTGAAGCAGCCGCTTATTTTTGTGCAGCATATGGTTTAATCCGTTATATGTTTGCAGATCGTTATTTAACCAAAGATGAGCTGTTTGCTGCAGGTGCAGTATTTACCCTGATCGCATGGGGATTTGCCTTCTTATACAGTATCTGTCAATTGGTGGTTCCACAGAGTTTTCAAAACCCAAATCATGTTGCGGACTACCAATCTTGGCTGGATTTATTGTTCATTAGTTTTAGTTTGCAATCGGCAACAGGATTGTCCGATTTGATTCCTGTTGCACCTGCTGCGCGGGTGATTTCAATGTTGCAAATGTTCTGTGGCGTGATGTATTTTGCCCTGATCGTCTCACGGATGATTGCCCTGCAATATATTGAAAATAAACCAAAATCATGAGCTAATGATCTTGTTACATTTAGTAAATTGTTGAAAATGTTAATTTAAATTATAATGTGGCCTGAATCCAATCGCTGTTCTACAGGATTCGTCTTTTTTCACACCTGTGAATGCCTTTTTTTGACTTTAAAAAGTCTGTCCATTGAGTATAAAAACCTGGGGGAAATATGCCTTCCAAAAAAATCACTTGGTTTGACAATGTCAATCCAAATGTTTTCTTGAGCACTGTTGGAATTATTGCGCTTTTTTTAGCCGTTGTTGTCTTTGCACCAAATGCCTTTGAACTGATTACTCAAAGGATGAACCGCTGGATCACCGATTCATTTAGTTGGTTCTATGTTTTATCTGTCGCAATATTTTTAATTGTGCTGATTTTTATTGCCTTTTCTGACATGGGTAAAATCAAGCTTGGACCTGATCATAGTCAGCCTGAGTATAGTAATGGGTCATGGTTTGCGATGCTATTTACTGCGGGTATGGGGATCGGGTTAATGTTCTTCAGTGTTGCAGAACCTGTCATGCATTATGTCAATCCACCTGCTGGTGATCCACAAACCATAGAATCTGCCCAAGAAGCAATGAGAATTACCTTTTTCCATTGGGGCTTACATGCTTGGGCTATCTATGCAGTTGTTGGCTTAACGCTGGCTTATTTTGCTTTTCGCTATAACTTGCCACTCAAAGTTCGTTCGGGTTTATTTCCGATTATTGGACAACGAATTCATGGCCCAATCGGAGATGCGGTCGATACTTTTGCCACCATTGGTACGGTATTTGGTGTGGCTACCACGTTAGGATTTGGGGTAACTCAAATTAATTCTGGCTTAAATTATTTATTTGGCTGGGAAAGTAATATTAGCACCCAAATCTTTTTGATTATTGTGGTGAGTACGCTGGCTTCGTTGTCGGTTTTCCTCGGATTAGACAAAGGAATTAAACGACTCTCTGAACTGAATCTGATTTTAGCTTTGGTATTGCTAGGCTTTGTATTCCTCGCCAGTTCCAGTATTTATATCCTACAAGCAACTATTCAAAACGCTGGACAGTATATTTCGAATTTGTTTAGCATGACCTTTAATTTATATGCTTATCAATCGAATGGCTGGATTGGGGGGTGGACCATTATGTATTGGGCATGGTGGATTTCTTGGTCACCATTTGTTGGTATGTTTATTGCGCGTGTTTCAAAAGGTCGAACCATTCGAGAGTTTATTGTCGGTGTACTGCTTATTCCGACAGGCTTTACCTTGATCTGGATGGGTTTTATTGGCAATGCTGCCTTGTTTAGTATTTTGGAACAAGGGCAGACGGGGCTGATTTCTGCGGTACAAAAAGATTCATCAGTTGCATTGTTTGAGTTTTTAACCCATCTGCCTTTTTCAGGTGTGTTTAGTCTTATTGCGACACTGCTGGTGGTGTTGTTCTTTGTTACCTCTGCGGATTCTGGTGCATTGGTGACCGATTATCTCACTGCGAAAACAGAAAATTCGCCGATATGGCAACGCTTGTTCTGGACTGTTTTAATGGCGGTCTTGTCGATCATTCTTTTAATGGTTGGTGGGCTAGGCGCGCTACAATCGGCCACCATGATGAGTGCACTACCATTCACTTTTATTATGCTGCTGTTGTGTTGGGGCTTAGTCAAAGCATTGCGCTTAGATGTCACCAAAATGCAGGCTTTACAAGTGGCAAGAATCACGCCGAGAGCTGTGCAAAATCCACGTAGTTGGCAGCAACGTTTAGGCTTAATCATGCACTATCCGCATACATTGGCCGAAGTACAACATTATATTCAGGTTGATGTGATTAAGGCTTTTGAAAGTATTCGTTTTGAGTTTAAACGCCGTGATTTAAATGTGGTGATTAAAGAAACTGAAGACGGTGTTCAACTGAGTGTGGATCATCATGATGAGTTCAATTTTATCTATAAAGTCATTGCACGCAAAATGGTTGCGCCAAGTTTTATGATGAATGAAGAACATCAGGAAACCGATGATTTTTATCAAGCAGAAATATTTTTAAGAGAAGGTGGTCAAAACTATGATGTGATGGAGTGGACGCAAGAAGACTTGATTCAAGACATCATTGACCAATATGAACGTCATCTACATTTCTTAAATGTACTGAGAAACTAAGTTGTTTATTTAAAAAGAAAGGCAATAAAAAAGGACTCGTATGAGTCCTTTTTTTAATTCAATTTCTAAGCAACTTAGAAACGGAATTTAGCGTTTAAGCCAACAGTTTGCGTATCACCAACATACGAAATTGCTTGACCTTTATTCGCTTCGTAGTTTGCATTTACGTAGCTCGCACCAACTGCAATCGCAGGAGTGATGAAGTAGTTTACGTTTGCACCCCAAGCTGAATCAGGCGTACCTTCGTAGCTAGACGCTGCGTAAGAAGCACCAACGCTTAATTGTGGGTTCAAATAGAAATCAGTTTTGAACTGGTATGCAGTCGCATCACCATAGATAATGCCTGATTCAAACGCTAAAGACATATTTGTACCGTCAATACCGCCAACGTATTTAGCACGTGCAGTGATTGCGTCTTGGTCTTCACCAATTGTTGCAGCTTCAGCAGTCGCTTTAGCAACGCCGTTACCCATAACATTGAATGCATCTAAAGCAACTTGGTCAGCAACGTTAGTATAACCAACAGCAACTAAGAAGTTTTGAGTAGGAAGAGCACCCACTTCTAATGCAAAACGATCGCCTTGATCATTTGACAAGCCATTTTTACCGTCAAGGATCGTGTGGCTATAAGAAGCACTTGCGTACGCAGGTACATATGGAGTAGGAACATAAAGTTCAGCTTTAGCGCCGTAGTTATGTGCAATTACATCAGCATCTAATTCGCCATAGTTATATGCTAAAGAAACATTCGAAGCTTGGTTTAAAAACGCTGCTTCAGCCAATGGACCTTTTGAAGAGTCAACATTTTTGAAGTAGTAAGTACCTTGCAAACCACCAGTGAAATCTTTGTCATTTTCAGTTGTATCGATATACTCTGATTGACCTTGAATTTCAAATTGGTATGCTTGAGCGCCGGTCATGGCTAATAATAAAGCAGTGGCTAAACCGAGTTTTTTCATAATCTTTTCCAATAGGAGAAATTGGTGAAACAGACGGCATTGTATTGTAACAAGATATTAAGTCAATGACGTTTAAGGCCACTGTTTACAAAGTAGATACATGAAATTTACATTGTTTAAAAAACGTACATTTGAACAGCTTTACGTCAACCTGAGAAAAAACTTAATTAGAACAACATACTAAATTCAGACAAAAGTTTTATTTCATATAAAACAGATATCAAATTGTTAAATTAACACATTCATTTTATTGTTTATTTGTGTTTTTTTGATCGATATTACCGATGTTTGTTTTGCGATCAATGTCAAGAAAATGTCATTAAATTCTGCTTATTTTTAGAATTAATTTGTGATTGTATAATCATTTCATGTGAATATTGTTGTTTTATTCTCAATTATTTATAAAAACGATAATTAATTTATATCCGATCAATTTAATAGGTTTTACAAAGTAAAAGATATTTTGGATAATGAGTCAATAAAGTTCATTCATTTTAAATGAATTTTTTTGAGATTTTGAGTTTATATGCCCAGCTTTCCCCAAGGTTGGGCTTTTTTTTATTTAAAAATTCAAAGCAAATCGCATTAAATAGATCATAAAAATATTGCACCAATATATAGCATAATTAAACAAAAGATGAATTATGTTGGCATGATTCTTGCCAAAAAAAATCCCAATTTTCAAAGAAAACTGGGATTTTTCGCCAAAATCTGGAGCAAATCAATAAATTCTGCTGAGGAATATTAATAAATTGCCCTAATGAGGTGCATTATGCACCAATATATTGCACCTGTAAATATTTTCTTACATTCAATTTAAAAAATAATTCATGGGCTCATCTACACTATTTCAGATTGAGTCAATGCCTAAGTAAAGTTTATGAGTAATAACCTATTTAAATTTAAAATAAAAAGCAGTGTATTGATCATTCTGAGTAGTGTGGCATTTTCAGGTTGTGTTTCTAATGCCAATTTGCATGATCCAGCTTCATCACAAAGAACAAGTGAAATTCCGTTGTTGTTTAATTATGCGCAAACTCAAGCCGTCTTTGTGACTTATGATGGAACTCAATTTAAACGCTATGGGAATGATTTAAATAGAGCCAAGACTGCGTATATTCCGGCCTCTACTTTTAAAATGTTGAATGCCTTAATTGGTTTGCAACATGCGAAAGCGACAAATACAGAAGTATTTAAGTGGAATGGTGAAAAAAGATCTTTTCCTGCTTGGGAAAAAGATATGACCTTGGCACAAGCAATGCAGGCTTCCGCCGTACCTGTATATCAGGAGTTGGCACGACGTATTGGTTTGGATTTGATGAGTCAAGAAGTCAAACGTGTTGGTTTTGGTAATACACAAATTGGTCAACAGGTGGATAATTTCTGGTTGGTTGGTCCATTGAAAATCACCCCAGAGCAAGAAGCTAAATTTGCTTATCAATTGGCAAAGAAAACATTGCCTTTTGATGATGCTGTACAACAGCAAGTCAAAGATATGCTTTATGTCGAAAGACGTGGTGATTCCAAGCTCTATGCCAAAAGTGGCTGGGGAATGGATGTTGAGCCACAAGTGGGTTGGTATACAGGATGGATAGAACAGCCGAATGGTCAGATCACTGCTTTTGCTTTAAATATGCACATGCAGACAGGGGATGATCCTGCTGAACGTAAGCAACTGACATTAAGTATCTTAGATAAATTAGGCTTATTCTTTTATTTGAGATAAATGCAGTAGGTAAAAAAATGCCCAGTTTATTGGGGAAAACTGGGCAATAAAAAATATATATTTTCAAATCATGAGAATTTCTATCTGAGTCTAATTTTATGCAAATTCTATTTATATGTAAAATGTGAATTTTGAATATTACTCATCTATAAAAACGATAATATAAAGCAGTTGAACGCTGTAGATTAAACTTGATTATGTGGAGTAGTTTATGTGTATATATTCTATAATATAAACAAAATTTCTTTAGCTTTATTACGATATAACTTCCCACAGGACCATGGTGATGGTGCATGAACTCAGATCAGAACAAATAAGCACGCGTTTGCTTATCCTCATGTCAGTCATCATTTTGTCTGTTTTGTTAATTGCTGTTCCACAAATCATCAGTAATTATCGAGAGTATAGCCGAGCAAATCGAGCTTTAGTCAATATTCAAGCCTTGCAAGTTTTTGCTGAAACATCCAATAAAATTTCACGGGAAAGAGCGCCAACAAATAAAGCAATGTCGAGCTCGACAGCAAATTTTCCAGACAGAATAAAAGAATTGCAGGACTATCGTAAGGACGTAGATCAACAGATTAATTTAACCGTAGAGACCTTAAACAAGGCGGGGTTTACCAGTTTGGCGGATCAAGTAGATGTTCAATTAAGACATGATTTGAACATCGCCCGTAAACAAGTCGATGCTTATTTAGCCTTGCCGTTAAAAGAACGTAATTCAGTGCAAATGGATCAAGTGATTCAGGGAATGTTTCGGGCATGGGACAGTTGTAGAGCCATGTTGCAGCAATTAATTAACCATTCAAAAAAGAATAATAGCGATGTGACTGATTATGCTTCAATTGTGCTGATATTGGCTGATTTACGTGATCAATCTGGACGAGTCGCGTCCAATATCATGGCACCCCTAAGCTTTTCCGAACCATTGCCTGAATATAACAAAGCACGCTCATTACAAACGCAAGAACAGGTTAAATATTTATGGCGTTTGATGGATACCATGCAAATAGAATCCTTAAAAACCCCTGAGTATCTTTATTTATATGGTCAAGTAAAAACTCAATTTATTGACCAAGGTTTACCCATTGTAAATCGTTTGGTGCAAGAGAGTAGAAATCAGCAGCCTTATTTTTTAACGGCAAACCAACTGACAGATGCAATCGTGGATAAGTTTACCACGGTGGTAAATTTACAAAAATATCTACTTGAAACCCACGCCTTAAGTGCGCGTCATCGAATGGAATCGGAGCAACGTCAATTTTTTATCACTTTATTTATTTCTCTTTTGTCATTGTCGGTAGCAGTTTTTACGATGTTATATACACGTAAAAAGTTATTTGAACCCTTGATATATGCAAGAAATATGATCTTAGAGTTATCACAAGTTCAAGAGCGTGATTATATAGGTGCAGCTTCGATACAAACCAAAGAGGTGCATACCCTAACCGATGCATTGGATAAATTAAAAGAAATGCTCAAGCAACGCGATGCTTTTGAATTTCAATTACAAAATAGTGCCAACACCGACAGCTTAACCGGTGTTTCAAATCGACTCGCTTTAGAGGTTTATTTAAAAAATATCGCAACACAACCTGATCGCTTTCAAGAGTTGACCTTGATCATGGTGGATATTGATAATTTTAAATATGTGAATGATCGCTTTGGACATATTTTAGGTGATTCGGTTATTGTTGAAATTGCTCGATGTTTAAAAGCAAATATTGCGCAATCCGATTTAATTGTACGTTTTGGTGGTGATGAGTTTTTGATTTTAATTGATCGCATCCAATGGGATTGGGCATTACAAATTTCTGAAAGTATTTTGGCTGATGTATCACGGTTAAATTTTAATAGTTCGATGTCTAACGAACAGCTGAATGTTTCTGTCAGTATTGGCGTGGCAACAGGGGCTGAAAGTTGGGAAGCTTTGTTTAATCGGGCAGATGCATCGCTATTTAAAGCCAAAGCACAAGGTCGAAATAAAGTTGTGGGATGATCGATTGGGTATCTTGATGATGATTAACCCGTTTGAAAAAGTTGATTTATCGTCAGCATTTAATGATAAAAATACTGAATTATTTTGAAGTGACTTTAAGCAACTCAGCATACAATTGATTTAAAAATCGTTGCTGTTCGGCATTGTCTTTAAAGTAGCGTTGATAAAGCACACTACAGCTTTCCACATCAACAATATTACTTGGATTAAATGACCAATCCTCTGTATTTTTAATACTAATCCCTAGATCATCACCACAACGTTGCCACTGTTTGGAGAAGCCAGAGTTTTGATTGGGAGCAAGCTGCTTAAATTCTGCGTTAAGGCTAAAGCCGCGCATTTCTGAGTTGCTGAATTTGTTGATTGCATTGATTGGCACACCGGCCCATATAATGGTTTGTCCACTCGGCAATGAGATGCCTTTCAGTTTACTTTCATTCATTAACTGACTTTGTCTGCCTGTTTTAAAGCCCTGTTTTTCATAGGTCAAAGTTGAGCCAGCAGGAAGCTGTATTTTTTTAATTAGTAAGGGTTGGGTGGTTATAAAATAAGGATTGTCGGGTCTGCCATTACCACCCGCAATGTTTATGCTACAACTGCTGAGTAAACAGATACTTGGGACTAAAAGGCATGAGTAAAGAAGCTTCATAAGGAAAATATCCTGTGCTATGCATTGATCTTGCCTTGTTTAAATTAGAAATGCAAAATTTGCTTTAAAAAATCACAAAATTAAGCAGATGATTATTGAAATATAGGATGAAAAAAGGCTGAGAATCTGAGTTTTATAAAAATTATATGAGCTATTTAATTTCGAGCTTAGCTGATTAATCTCCTCCTAAGTCCTGTGGGATAAAGAGAGAAACTCCCCCCTTATTTAAAGGAGGGAGGGGGAAGATACAGTGAATTACTTTAACAACGGTTTTAAGAACTTCGCTGTATGTGAAACTTTAGATTTTACCACTTGTTCTGGGGTACCTTCCGCAATAATCTGACCACCACCTGCACCACCTTCAGGGCCTAAATCAATCACCCAGTCCGCCGTCTTAATCACATCGAGATTATGCTCAATCACAACAATGGTATTGCCCTTATTGCGTAGTTCATGAAGAATATCGAGCAGTTTGGCAATATCGTGGAAATGCAAACCAGTGGTTGGTTCATCCAGTACATACAAGGTTTTACCTGTATCACGCTTTGCTAGCTCACGTGCCAGTTTGACCCTTTGCGCTTCACCACCAGATAGCGTTGTTGCAGACTGACCTAAGCGGATATAGCCTAACCCGACTTGGTTTAAGGTTTCCAAACGACGGTGAATCACAGGGATTGTATCAAAGAAATGCATCGCATCTTCGACAGTCATTTCCAATACATCAGAAATATTCTTGCCTTTATAACCAACTTCCAAAGTTTCACGGTTATAACGCTGACCATGGCAGTTATCACAAGGCACGTACATATCGGGTAAGAAGTGCATGGCAACTTTGATCATACCATCCCCCTCACACACCTCACAGCGCCCGCCTTTGACGTTAAACGAGAAACGACCTGCAGCATAACCACGGGCTTTAGCTTCAGGGGTTTGCGCAAACAATTCACGAATCGGGGTAAACAAACCAGTATACGTCGCTGGGTTAGAACGTGGAGTACGCCCAATAGGACTTTGGTCAATGTCTACCACTTTATCAAGGAACTGTAAGCCATCAATCGAATCAAACTTTTCAGCAGTTAAGGTGGTTGCACCATTTAATTGTGTTGCAGCAAGTGGTAACAGGGTACGGTTAATTAAGGTTGATTTACCTGAACCCGAAACACCTGTCACACAAGTCATCACACCTAAAGGAATCGTCAAATCAACATTTTGTAAGTTATGCCCTGATGCACCCATCAGTTTAATTTGTTCTTCAGGTTTCGGTGGTTTAACCCGCTCTTTGGGCACCGCAATTTTTAACTTACCAGATAGGTATTTTCCTGTTAGAGAGTTCTCATTGGCTGCGAGTTCATCATAGGTTCCCTCGGCAATGATATGACCGCCATGCACACCAGCACCCGGACCAATATCAATAATATGGTCAGCTGCACGGATTGCATCTTCATCATGCTCAACCACTAAAACTGTATTACCTAGATCACGCAAACGAACCAGTGTTTCAAGTAAACGATCATTATCACGTTGGTGTAAACCAATGGATGGCTCATCTAAAACGTACATCACCCCCATTAGACCAGCACCAATTTGTGAGGCTAAACGGATACGTTGTGCTTCACCACCTGAGAGTGTTTCAGCAGAGCGAGACAGGCTTAAATAATTTAAACCGACTGATACAAGGAAGTGCAAACGCTCGCGAATTTCTTTAAAAATCTTATCGGCAATTTCACCTTTGGCACCTTCAAGATTTAAATCTTGATAGTAACTTTCAGCATCACCAATCGACATTTTGGTAATTTGGGCAATGGTTTTGTCTTTAACACGGACATGACGTGAAATTTCATTTAAACGTGAGCCGCCACAAGCATCACAAGCGGCATTGGATAAGTACTGCGCCAGATCATCACGGACATAATTAGATTCAGTTTCACGATAACGACGCTCTAAATGAGGCAAAATGCCTTCAAAAGGTTGTACACGATTGTGTTTACGACCACGCTCATCGATATAGCTAAGATCAACTTTTTCTTTGCCTGTACCGTAAAGAAATTTCTTTTTCGTATCAGCGTCGAGTTCATTCCAAGGGGTGTCTAAAGAAAACCCAAAATGATCTGCAACTTTCTGAATCATGCTGTAATAGTATGGACGTTGTCTGTCCCAGCCACGGATTGCACCTTGGCTAATAGAAACATCTGGATTTGGAATGAGTTTTTCAGCACTGAAATGACTACGTGTTCCTAAACCGTCGCAGACAGGACAGGCACCAAATGGATTATTGAACGAGAACAAACGTGGTTCGAGTTCAGCAACAGCACGGTCGCATTCAGGACAGGAATGTTTTGCTGAAAATACACGGTCAGGATGTTCACCACCCATCCACGATAAAATCGCAAGGTCACTGCCTAAACGTAATGCTGTTTCAAAACTTTCGGCAATTCGGTTACCTAAATCATCACGGACTTTAAAACGGTCAACCACGACTTCAATGGTATGTTTTTTCTTTTTATCGAGTTCTGGTGGTGTATCGATATCAATCACTTCACCATCCACACGCGCGCGGACAAAACCTTGACTTTGTAATTGCTCAAACAGGTTGCTGTATTCACCTTTACGCTCACGGACAACGGGCGCAAGTAGCATCAACGCTGTACCTTCTTCCAGTCCTTTCACTGCGTCGACCATTTCAGAAACAGTCTGTGCAACCATCGGCAAGTCGTGCTCTGGGCAGTAAGGTGTGCCAACGCGCGCATAGAGTAAACGTAAATAGTCGTAGATTTCAGTAATGGTTCCCACGGTTGAACGTGGGTTGTGGCTGGTTGACTTCTGTTCAATCGCAATCGCAGGGCTTAAACCTTCAATTGAATCAACTTCAGGCTTTTCCATTTGTGAAAGGAACTGACGTGCATAAGCAGATAAAGATTCGACATAACGGCGCTGACCCTCAGCATATAAGGTATCGAAAGCCAGAGATGATTTCCCTGAGCCTGAGAGTCCTGTGATGACCACAAACTTGTCACGTGGAATATCGAGTGACACATTTTTTAAATTATGGGTACGTGCGCCTCGAATACGGATATGACTTTGACTCATAAAAGCTTTCTCGAAATTATGCGAATTAAAGGGGTATATGATAGCGATTTAATTTTGTTCAAGCTGTAAAAAATAGTTTTTAAACGACAAATTGTGTCATGTAACTGACCATTTAAAACTGTGATGGAGTTTGAGTTTTTAAATAAAATAATAAGATTCATATGTTTATGATGGTTTTCAATAATTTTTAGGGTCGCATTCAGCTAATTTAAATTCAAAGCTATAATTTATTAAAAATAAGTCATTGAAGAAAAATGAGATATGCAGTCAGTTTTTTGATGCTGTGCTGATTTCTGAATACTTATTTCGATATTGCATAGGGTAGAACGAATAAACCAGATCAGCTTCAAGATTGGTCCCGTGATGCGATCAATAACCACTTATCTAAAAAAGAGAATTGTTAGACAAGGTTTCTGTGATTAACCATTGTTTTTATTATAAAATATGTGATATCTATCGCACTTGTGGAGGGCTTGAAAATGAATATACGAAAAATTATATCAGTTATTTGTTTTGCATTTTCTTGCAATGTCTTGGCTGGCGAGACTTCACAAGTTTTATTTGATCAAGTGTTAAATTTAAAACCCAATCAATTGTACGAATTAGAATTAGAAGATGTACAAGCGGGGGATCAGATTTGGACCGCGGTTTATTTGGTTGGGCGACAAAATTATCCAGGACTTACTGCAAAAGTTGATTTTGTCATGGACAATCAAGGTCTGTTAAATAAAGCCAATCCCAGTGAGCATGCTGTATACCAAGCACTGATCGCAGAAAATTTGACGCAAACTAATCAATATTCTCTCAGGCAATTCAAAGGCTTAAAGGCATTCATTGAAGATACGTCAGAACAGCTGATTACAGATCCGATATTGGAAAAAACAGATAGCATTCGTATTTATAGTCAAGTGAATGATTGGATCCCTGAATACAACACTTATGAACCCACCAAAGTGAAATTTGGAATTCAAAATCCTTTGGATTTTGACATTGTTGCGGCTTATGTTTTAGTGGGGAAAGGCGAAAAGCCTGCTGAACTCAGTGAATTAAATTTAAAAAATATTCAACCCACTTATGCCTCACCATTGCCGCCAGTACCAGCCGATTTTACCCAAGCTGAAGTGAATAAATCTGAGTCTCACTTGAGTAGAAATGAGCTAAAATTTATCTTTTTTATCCTGATGGCAATTGTTATGGGCTTGGTTACTTTTATTAACCGTGGCAAATTAAAACGCGCTTTTTAAACGCGCAACTTCTACGTCACTAAATTTCTAATATTTTAGATTTCAAATTTACACGCTTGGCGTAAACTCTTTGCACTGATCATGTGTTCGAGTAATTTTAGATGTTGTCCTTATTTTTGAAATGTATTCTGGGTGCAGCAGTGGTTTTGTTGATTTCAATTCTTTCAAAAAGTAAGGCATTTTATATTGCAGGTTTAGTCCCACTTTTTCCAACATTTGCATTGATCGCACATGTGATTGTGGCGCAGGAAAAAGGTGCTGAAGCCTTAAAGCAAACAGCTTTATTTGGGCTGTGGTCATTGATTCCGTATTTCATTTATTTGCTCACGGTCTATTTACTGGCAACTAAACTTTCGATGTGGTCTTGTTTAGGGATTGCAACGTTATGCTGGATTGTGGCTGCTGCAGTTTTGATTTATGCATGGCAATTGTTTCAGAATGGATCGGTTTTATGATTTATTGAATCAATAAAAAGAGTTGCAATGAATACTTTTGAGTTGATTGTAAAGTTAATGAGCCTTTGATCAAGGCTCATTTTTAAGAATATATTTTAATAATCAGCTGTTTAAACAATAAATTGTTTTGGGCTTTCTAGGTTCTTAATGGCATTGTAAATTTGATCTGCATGATTACACACAATCAGTTTTGCCCGATGTTGAGGCGGTAAAAAACCTTCAAAAACAGCATGGTCTAATTGCGCAATCAAATGGTCATAGAAACCATTGACGTTATATAACATCATCGGTTTTTGATGTTGATTCAATTGTCCCCATGTCGCGACTTCTAGAATTTCTTCAAAGGTACCAAAGCCACCTGGCAGTGCGACAAAAGCACTTGCACGTTCAGCCATCATTGCTTTACGTTCATGCATGTTTTGCACAATATGTAATTCTGTTAATTGATTATGGGCAATTTCATAATCCAACATGAACTCAGGAATAACACCAACAACATCACCACCATGTTCAGTGACCGTATCTGCAACTTGGCCCATTAAGCCAATACTTGCACCCCCATAGACAATCCCAAAACCTTGTTCTGCGATGCCTTGGGCAAGCTGGATGGCTTTTTCTCGATAGGTGGGGTTATTTCCAGGTCGGGAGCCACAATAGAGTGCAATTAAACATTGTGTGGCTTTATGTTGTTGTTGATCTAATTCGAAAGGTTTATTCATCATTACAGGCAATACACTATTCATAATTTATTTTTTCACCTTAACTTATCATGTTCTTATACATTTCTACTACTTTAAGTAAGAAATGTGACAAAAACATGTTGTGTTATCGGCGCTTTTGCAATGATTTGTATCGCTTTGATTTTGTATTTAATTTTAGGTAAATCAGTAAAAATCCTGATAAATTAGATGAAATTTCTGTCTGGATTGCCTATAATTAACGCTTATTTATCAACAAATGAATCATCATGGGTAGTGGTTGTAGTCGCTCCGAAAATGCACAATCTTTAGACAAAATAATAGTTCAAAATACACTAAAGTTTTCTTCTCAATTCCGAAATTTACAGTTCTCACATGCTGAAAATAGCTATTGCACATTTTCAATGGAGCAAGATCAATGATACTTGAGTGGATGTCTGATCCTTCTGCATGGGTTGGTCTTGCAACTTTAGTTGTTTTAGAAATCGTTTTGGGTATTGATAACCTTGTATTTATTGCAATTTTGGCAGAAAAACTTCCGCCTGAACAACGTGATAAAGCAAGGATTATTGGGCTTTTACTTGCTCTCTGTATGCGTATGGTGTTACTGGCATCTATTGCATGGGTGGTGACATTAACTGAGCCATTATTCCATCTCTTTGAGCATGCTTTTTCTGGGCGTGATCTGATCCTGCTGTTTGGTGGTGTGTTCTTATTGTTTAAAGGCACAATGGAACTACATGAGCGCCTTGAAGGTGGTCAGGATCTTAAAGAAGAAAATCCTGTACATGCTGTATTTTGGATGGTCATTGTTCAAATTGTTGTTTTAGATGCAGTATTCTCCCTCGATAGTGTGATCACCGCTGTGGGAATGGTGAAAGAACTTTCAGTGATGATGATTGCTGTGGTGATTGCTGTAGCTATTATGCTGTGGGCATCAAAAGCCTTGATGGACTTTGTCAATAAGCACCCGACAGTAGTGATTCTATGTCTTGGCTTTTTGATGATGATTGGTTTCTCATTGATCGTCGAAGGTTTTGGTTATCACATTCCAAAAGGTTACTTATATGCAGCGATTGGTTTCTCGGTACTGATCGAGTTTATGAACCAAACCATGCGTAAAAACCAAGAGAAAATGGTGACAACGACCGACTTACGTTTCCGTACAGCTTCAGCAGTATTGAAAATGTTAGGTGGGAAAAGTGCCGATAGTCAAAATGGTAAAGCGGATGATGTGATTGCAACACAAGCACTGGCAGATGAAATTTTTGATGATGAAAATGGTGCTTACCATAGTGTTATGGTTCAAGGGGTCTTGGGGCTATCAGAACGTCCTGTAAAATCGGTCATGACACCGCGCCCTGAATTAGAATGGTTAGATTTGGATGAAGACGAATTCAGCATTAAAGAAAATTTGATGGCAATGTCGCATTCACGTTTAATTTTGGCACATGGTGAATTGGATAATATTGCGGGTATTGTTTTAACCCATAAAGTTTTAAATGATTATATCGAAACGGGTGTTTTAAATTTTGAAAAGCACTTACGTGAGCCTGTGATTGTGCACGAAAATGCGCAAGTGTTGATGGTGATGGAACAACTTCGTCAGGCACCTTTACAAATGGCGATTGTATTAAATGAATATGGGTCGATTGAAGGGATTGCAACACCGATTGATGTACTTGAAGCAATCGCAGGCGAGTTCCCTGATGAAGATGAACTAGAAGCTGCTGCGGAAAGTCTTGAAGATGGTTCGTTGATCCTTGAAGGTTCAACTGATATTCGTCATGTTTCTTTGCTGTTGGGTCGTGATTTAGTCGATGAATCGGAACAATACTCAACCCTTTCAGGTTATATCTTGTTCCATCTCGGGCGTTTGCCTGAAAATGGTCAGAAACTTCAAGTCGATGGTTATGAGTTTGAAGTGGTAACGATGGATGGACATAAGATTGAGAAGGTGCATATTATGGCATTAACAAAATCTAAAGATGCTGAGTCCTAATGGATTTGTTGTAATGAAGCCAGTCGAAAGACTGGCTTCTTTTTATTTTATTGTTGAAAATAATGATTTAAAACTGATGGTTAAAATGATGGCTGGATAACATCATTCATATAGAAAGAATAGGTTCGACTTCCAGCTGGGTTGGATTATCATTGAACCTATTCAGATTTTGAGTATTTTCATGTCCAATCTATCCTGCCCATGTGGTTCAGCGCTTTATACTGAATGTTGTCAGCCGCTACATTTGGGGAAGAACAAAGCCAAGACAGCAGAACAGTTGATGCGTTCGCGTTATAGTGCTTTTACCAAACATGAGATTGATTATATTGTTCAGACCACTGCGCTTGGACAGCAGCAAGCTTTGGATGTTAAAGCGATTTCAGATTGGAGCAAAGCCAATCAATGGCTCAGTCTTGAAGTGGTGCAAGCCCAAGAAAAGCTCGATAAAAACCATGCTCAAGTTGAATTTAAAGCACATTTTCATGATGGTCAGCAGGCTCAAATACACCATGAAGTTTCACACTTTGTCCAGCATGCTGGTATATGGTATTTCCTAGATCCAACCACAGATCAGCCAATCACCATGAAACAGCCGTGTATTTGTGGATCCACCAAAAAATTTAAGCAATGTTGCGCACAATTTTTATAACTTTTAGTTCATTTTTGACTTAAAATAGCGCGCATCTTTTCCCATCAGTGGATGAAGGGCAATGTTACTGACGATTATTTATATTATAGCCATTACAGCAGAAGCCATGACTGGAGCATTGTCCGCAGGACGACGCAGTATGGATTGGTTTGGGGTGATACTGATTGCCTGTGTCACTGCACTCGGTGGTGGTTCTGTGCGAGATGTTTTACTTGGACATTATCCACTGACTTGGGTGAAACATCCTGAATACCTTGTTCTGACATGCTGTGCTGCCTTTGTCACCATTATTATTGCCAAATGGATGAAGCATTTACATTCAATTTTCTTATTGTTGGATGCTTTAGGCTTAATTGGTTTTACCATTATTGGCTGTCAAATTGCCTTGCAAATGGGACATGGTTTTGTGGTTTCCGCCGTTGCTGGGGTGTTAACAGGGGTATCTGGTGGTATTCTACGAGATATTCTGTGTAATGATGTTCCGTTGGTATTTCGTCGTGAACTGTATGCGTCGATTTCCTTTGTTGCAGTGATTTTCTATTGGTTCTGTATAGATTTCGGTTTATCGCTTGAAATTACCGTGGTTTCTACTTTAGTTTTTGGTTTTGCATTACGTTGTGTGGCGATTTATTTTGGTTTGGAAATGCCGAAATTTATCTATAAAGATGATGATGAACAATCGGCATCTTCTAAAGATGAGTCCTAAGGATGGATGCTTGAACAGCAGCTATTGATTGTGAATCTCTGCATTTAACTTTGAGCTTGGTATGTCATATCAGATTCATCAAAATATTAAACTTGAAAAATTTACTGACCTAGATTTTGCTGTGTATTTTGAATTGGTCAAAAATATTAAAGTCATGCAAATGATTACCGAGCGAGCATTAACGCTTGAGGAAGCGCATACCGAATTTGCCAAGATTTTATCCAAGAATGCCTATGATGTGGCATTGGGAAATTATAAAATTCTTGATACTCAAACAAATGACTTTATCGGTTTAGCTAAACTCGAGTTGGATCAGCCAACAGCAACAACTGCGGAGTTGGGCTATATGCTTTTACCCGAATATTGGGGGAAAGGCATTGCCAGTCAAGTTGTTACATTTTTAATTGAGCATGCAAAAAAACAAGCATATTTAAAGGATCTCATGGCTATCATTGATCCCGAAAATATACCTTCAAGAAAAATATTGATAAACAATGGTTTCCATTCTAAAGAGTTTAAAGATTTTGACGGACTAGCAGGAGAAATTCTGCTGTTCAGTCTTTAAAATTAAACAGCGAGCCAAAGTTGTTTCTGCTTTTACATATTTGTTGAGTGCATTATGGATTTAGTATCACGTGTACAACGCTTACCCATAGGTAAATTTCACTATACCTTACTCTGGGTGATTGGACTGGGCTGGATGTTTGATGCCATGGATACAGGACTGATCTCCTTTATTCTCACCAAAATGGCAGAAGAATGGCAAATGACCCCTACTGAAAAAGGCTGGGTAGTCTCCATTGGCTTTGTGGGTATGGCAATTGGTGCTGTATTTTCAGGTGGTTTGGCTGATCGAATTGGTCGTAGAACAGTCTTTGCGATTACTTTGGTGACCTATAGCATTGCAACCGCGTTATGTGCTTTTGCACCGAATCTGACTTGGTTATTGCTGTTCCGTTTTATTGTCGGCTTAGGGTTGGGTGGGCAACTTCCTGTGGCGGTGACTTTGGTCAGCGAATATATCCCCGCTCAAGTACGTGGTCGATTTATTGTACTGTTAGAAAGTTTCTGGGGACTTGGCTGGCTTGTTGCTGCACTTATTTCTTATTTTGTAATTCCTGATTATGGTTGGCATATAGCATTTTTGATTGGTGGTTTACCTGCAATTTATGTTTTTATGATTCTCAAAAAAGTGCCTGAATCGGTTCCTTATTTGATTAACCGTGGACGAATTGAAGAAGCCCATGCACTGGTACAGAAACTAGAACGGCAGTGTGGTGTGGAAGTGATTGAAACCATTGAAGTCAAACCTGTTTCAGCAAAACAAACGATTTCATTTTCACAGCTTTGGTCAGGAGCGTTTGCCCGTCGTACTCTGATGCTGTGGTTGATTTGGTTTGGCATCGTCTATTCTTATTATGGCATTTTTACTTGGTTACCAAGTCTGCTGGTCAAGCAGGGCTATACCATTGTGCAGTCTTTTGAATATGTACTCGGGATGATTTTGGCGCAATTACCCGGTTATGTGGCTGCGGCTTGGTTGGTGGAAAAGCTTGGACGTAAAGCAACCCTCGCTGGTTTTATTGGTCTGTGTGCGCTTTCTGCTTACTTCTTTGGCCAAGCGACCTCAGTCAATATGATTATGTTGTGGGGATGCTTAATGTCGTTCTTTAATTTGGGTGCATGGGGGGTGCTATATACTTATACACCTGAACAATACCCAACCAATATTCGTGCTTTTGGCTCAGGTTGGGCATCTGCAATCGGTCGTATGGGGGGAATTGTTGCACCGTTGGTGGTGACCCATATGATGGTGGCAAGTGATGGATTTAGTTCCGTCTTTATGATGTTTACGATTGTACTTTTCGCTGTTGCCGCTGTGGTTTTGGTCTTGGGTGAAGAAACCAAAGGTAAGACCTTAGAAGAGATTGGGTTATAGTCGTTTATTGAAATATATAAAAACATAGCGCTAAAAAAATGATAACAAAGAAAAAGTATACAATGGCTGATATAGGGTTAATCTTACCTCTCAGCCATTTTAATTTCTCTAACATTAAAATTAAAAAACCAATCATTTATAGAGATATTATGCAATAGATCAGACCAGTATTGAGGGCGAAATAATGAAAAGTAAAATAGGATTAAGCTTTTGTATTGTTTATCTTTTACTTACCGCATTTTGCCTTTATATCGCATTAGATCCAATGACGGATAACAAAGGAAACTTTGTTTTCTTACAATTACCCATAGGTTTTCAAGTGTCGGCATTTAATGCAATTGGGTTAGGCCCTTTATTCGATCGGCTGTCTTGGACGCAAGCGTACAGCTTCGTAGTTCCTGTTACTTTGCTGCTTCTATATGGGATCGGATGGTTGTTGAGTTCGAGCATCCATTCTATACAAACGCGAAATGGACCACTTCAATAAGTTTCAGCATTTATAAATTTCATTTGAAATAAAGCGCATACCCCAATTTAAAAATAGCAGTTTAAATAAAAGTTGCTCATTTCTTAAAAAATGGATAATTTTACGTCATTAGAAAGATCTTAAGACGCAATTTGTCGTTGTAGGGTACACTTGCACTTGTGTAGTCAGACCCTGCGACTTAGCATAAGAACGTAGATACAAAACATTTATTTAGAACGCACTTATTTAGGATAAAAGGTTGTTATGACAAGCCTTGCGCATCATGCGACAGAAAATCGTTCCGTAGCAGAATTTACTGAACAAGCTTACCTCAACTATGCCATGTACGTGATTATGGATCGTGCATTGCCACACATTAGTGATGGTTTAAAACCTGTACAACGCCGTATCGTTTATGCGATGAGCGAATTGGGATTAAAACCAAGCGGTAAGCCGAAAAAGTCTGCACGTACAGTCGGTGATGTATTGGGTAAATACCATCCGCATGGTGACTCAGCCTGTTATGAGGCCATGGTGTTGATGGCACAGCCATTTAGTTATCGTTACCCATTTATTGAAGGGCAAGGGAACTGGGGTTCGCCTGATGATCCTAAATCATTCGCAGCCATGCGTTATACCGAAGCCAAACTTTCTCCTTATAGTGATTTGTTACTTTCTGAATTAGGTCAAGGGACCTGTGATTGGCAAGATAACTTTGATGGTTCAATGAAAGAGCCAGTCAATTTACCAGCGCGTGTACCAAATATTTTACTCAATGGTACCACTGGTATTGCAGTGGGAATGGCAACGGATATTCCGCCACACAATTTACGTGAAGTGGTTAAAGGTACGATTGCTTTAATCCGTAATCCAAACTTAACAGATGAAAAAATTGCAGAATATATTCCTGCACCTGACTTACCGACTAAAGCAGAAATTATTACACCACGTGATGAATTATTAAAAATTCAAATGACTGGGCGTGGTAGCTATCGTACCCGTGCAGTATATACCATTGAAAAAAATGAAATTATCATCACTGAACTGCCATATCAAGTTTCTGGCTCAAAAGTCATCACGCAAATTGCAGATCAAATGCAAGCCAAAAAACTGCCATTGGTCAGTGACTTACGTGATGAATCAGACCATAAAAACCCAACACGTTTGGTGATTGTATTACGTTCAAATCGTATCGATGCCGATGCAGTCATGAGTCATTTATTTGCGACAACCGATTTAGAGTCGAGTTATCGTGTCAATATGAACATGATCGGTGCTGATGGTCGTCCGCAAGTCAAATCAATCCGTCGCATTTTATTAGAATGGATTGAAATTCGTAAGAGCACTGTCACACGTCGTCTGCAATATCATTTGAATAAAATTGAAAAGCGTTTGCATATTCTCGGTGGCTTGATCATTGCGTATTTGAACATAGATGAAGTGATCAAAATTATTCGTGAAGAAGATCAGCCTAAACCCGTGTTGATGATGCGTTTCAATATTGATGAAGTTCAGGCAGAAGCAATTTTAGAGCTTAAGTTACGCCATTTGGCAAAACTTGAAGAAATGGAAATGCGCCGTGAGCAAGAAGAACTTGAGGCCAGAGCAGCAGTGATTCGTGAACAACTTGCAAATCCAGAGTCATTAAAATCTTTGATTATCGAAGAACTTAAAGATGATGCGAAGAAGTTTGGTGATGATCGTCGTTCACCGGTTGTGCAACGTGAAGAATCACAGGCCATTAGTGAACAAGATTTAATGCCTGCTGAAGCGGTAACGGTGATCCTTTCTGAGGCGGGTTGGGCTCGTGCAGCCAAAGGTCATGATATTGATGTTGAAAAATTAAATTTCCGTGCCGGTGACCAGTACTTAAGTTCAGCACAAGGTAAGTCGAATCAGAAAGTATATATTTTAGATGAAACTGGACGAAGTTATGCTTTGGCCATCAATAGTTTGCCATCGGCGCGTGGTTTAGGAGAACCGTTGAGTTCAAAACTTTCTCCAGCCAATGGTGTGGGCTTTATGCAAGTCCTGATTGAAGATGAAGAAAAAGAAATAGTTGCTGTAAGTTCAAAAGGTTATGGCTTTAAATCGCAAGCTAAACAATTGGATACCAATGCCAAAGCAGGTAAAACATTCCTGACTGTTGCTGAAAATGCGACAGCAATGCCAATCGAAGTCGTTGAAAATCATACTCATTTGGCTATACTCAGCTCAGCAGGACGCCTACTTTTAATTGAATTATCTGACTTGCCAACGCTCAATAAAGGTAAAGGAAATAAGTTGATACAACTTGAAACTAATGAGTCTGTTCAGTTTATGTTAACTTTGAATTTAGATGAAGTAATACAAGTGCTTGCAGGGCAGCAACAATTAAAATTAAAAGGGGAAGATTTACAGAAATATATCGGTAAACGCGCATCAAAAGGTCAGTTGTTGCCGCGCGGATATCAAAAAGCAAATAAACTGTTGATTCAAAGATAAAACTAGCATCCTTGGATTGAAATACGTTATATATGCAAAGTGTTCGTGAAAATGGATGCAATATTGAGCACAAAGAAGCCAAAAAATTATGTTCAATATTGAGAAAAACAGTTTAAAACTAAGGATTACTGATTGGAGATTATGGCATTATGGAAAAAGTTTGGTTCGCTGAATATCAAAAAACTGGGATTCCAGAAACAGTAGAATTGCCACAGGAAAATAGCTCTCTTATTGATATTTTTGAGCGTAATTTCCAAAAATTTGGTTCACGTGATGCCTTTATCTTCATGGATAAAGTGATGTCATTCAGTGATCTTGAATTGGCAAGCCGTAAATTTGCAACTTATTTGCAAAGTTTAGGTTTGGCAAAAGGTTCACGTGTTGCAGTGATGATGCCTAACGTCCTTCAGTATCCAGTTGTCGCTTTAGGTGTACTCCGTGCAGGTTTGGTACTTGTGAATGTGAATCCACTTTATACAGCACGTGAATTAGAACACCAACTTAATGATTCAGGCGCTGAAGCGTTGGTCATTGTTGAAAACTTTGCGACTGTTTATCAAGCGATTATTGGTAAAACACCAGTAAAACATGTTGTCATTGCTTCAGTTGGCGATATGTTAGGTACCTTAAAAGGTACTTTGGTAAATTTTGTTTTACGTAAAGTGCGTAAACAAATTCCAGATTGGAATATTCCAGGACATACTAAGTTTAATGCCGCATTGGCAAAAGTAAGTCCAAGTAATTATAAACGTCCAACTATGACACTCAGTGATACTGCTGTACTTCAGTACACAGGCGGTACTACGGGTGTTTCAAAAGGAGCGGAACTTACCCACCGTAACTTAGTTGCAAACTTGTTGCAATGTGACGGTATTTTCCAAAGTAAATTTGGCCAAGGTGATGGCGCTAAAGATGATCGTATCTTCTGTGCTTTACCGCTTTATCACATCTTCGCATTTATGGTTTGTGCGATGTATGGTATGTATAAAGGTCAAGCAAATATTCTGATTCCAAATCCACGTGATTTACCTGCAGTGATTAAAGAATTACGTAAATACCAACCAGGTTTCTTCCCTGCGGTAAATACCTTGTTTAATGCGCTGGTGCATAATGAAGAATTTAGACAGCTCGACTTTAGTAAGTTAAAAATGGCGATGGGCGGTGGTATGGCTGTGTTACCGTCAACTGCTGAAGAATGGAAAAAAGTTACAGGAACCATCATTATTGAAGGTTATGGTTTATCTGAAACTTCTCCAGTCGCAACTGCAAACCCACCTGCAACGACTGAGTTTAGTGGCACAATTGGTATTCCTTTACCACTGACGGATGTTGCGATCTTAGATGATGATGGCAATCATTTGTCACAAGGCGAGCAGGGTGAAATCTCAATTCGTGGTCCTCAAGTCATGAAAGGCTATTGGAATCGTCCAGATGAAACTGCAAAAGTCATGACAGCTGACGGTTATTTCCGTACAGGTGATATTGGGATCATGGATACCCGTGGTTATTTCAAAATTGTCGATCGTAAGAAAGACATGATTTTAGTATCTGGTTTCAACGTCTATCCTTCTGAAATTGAAGAAGTGATTGCGCAACATCCTAAAGTGCTTGAAGTGGCTGCAATTGGCGTACCTGATGAAAAATCTGGTGAAGTGCCAAAACTATTTGTAGTGAAAAAAGATCCATCTTTAACCACTGAAGAAGTTCTTGAATATGCAAAAGAAAACCTAACCGGTTATAAACGTCCGCGTTATGTTGAGTTTATGGATGATTTACCAAAATCAAATGTAGGTAAAATCCTACGTAAAGATTTACGTAAATAATTGAAAAATTAAAGATAAAAAAGCGCCAATAGTGGCGCTTTTTTATCTTCGATGTAAAGTAATCGATCGCTTTATGCGGTGATTTCAACATTTATTTTTTGTGAGAACGAATATACCAACCATCAATATAGGGGCGGCTTAAGCCAACAATTGCTGTAAAGGTTAGCATAGTGCCCATTTGACGCCCTAGTGCAGAAGGATGAATACTGCTATAGCTAAAATAAATATCGATTAAACAGTATACGACAATAATAGCTAACCAAAAGTATAGATTCATACGCTTTATACCAACGGCAAAAAAAGCCACCACCAAAACAATGAGCGTTCCCAAGGTGGATTGCCAATTGTAATTTGCACAAATCACGCACAAGAGAAAAGCCAAAATTGGCAATACAATTTTAAGAATACGATCAATCTCCGCTTGTTGATGGCGCTGCTTTTCTAAAACCTCAAACAATTCATTTTGATCTGGTTGCACGTTATTGTCCTCACTACACAATTTTGCAAAACTCTGCATTTAACAAAAAATATTCTGTTCATGCCATGCTATGATAACTCGCATTAACACTTCATGAGAAAAAATCATGTCTGGGATAGATGGCATCATATATTTAATTCTAATTGCCTGTTTACTTCCTTATGTTTTTACCATTATTGCAAAAGCGTCTGGTGGTTTTAAAGCTGCTGATAATCAGAATCCCCGTGAATTTTTAGCCAAAACCACAGGTTTGGCTGCACGTGCCAATGCAGTACAACAGAATAGTTTTGAGAGCTTACCTTTATTTATTGCTGCGATTTTAATGGCAGAGTATATGGTGGTATCACAACATCTGATTATGATGTTAGGCATCGCGTATATTGTGTTACGCATTATTTATGGAATTTGCTATCTGGCGAATATTTCAGCGCTACGTACCATTATTTGGGCTTTGTCCTTAGCTTGCCCAATTATTTTATTGTTATTGGTTATTCGAATCGTCTAAACAGTTTTCGATGAAATTCATTCATTTTGATGATGCAAAATGTATAATCCGCATCTGTTTGCGCGATTTAGCGTTATAATCGACAAGATTTTAAATAAGACCTCACTTGAAAGAGTATCCTATGAGCTATAGCAATATTCCTGCTGGTAAAGATGCACCAAATGACATCTACGTAATTATCGAAATCCCAGCAAATGCTGCACCGATTAAATATGAAGTAGATAAAGATTCAGATGCTTTATTTGTAGATCGTTTCATGGGTACAGCGATGTTCTACCCAGCGAACTATGGTTATGTACCAAATACATTGTCTGAAGATGGTGATCCATTAGATGTATTGGTTGTAACTCCACACCCATTGGTACATGGTTCAGTGATTCGTTGTCGTCCTGTTGGTAAATTAAACATGGAAGATGATGGTGGTATTGATGCGAAACTGATCGCAGTTCCACATGACAAATTGACTCCGCTTTATAAAGATGTGAAAGAGTATTCAGACCTTCCTGCTTTGTTGTTGAATCAAATTGAACATTTCTTTGCACATTACAAAGATTTAGAGCCTGGTAAATGGGTTAAATTGACAGGTTGGGAAAGTTCAGAAGTTGCAAAAGCTGAAGTTTTAAAAGCAATCGAAGCTGCAAAATAAGCCTGATTAAAACGTGGTTTGAAAATTGAAAAATGTTCAAACCTATAAAAAAACCTGCATGACTCAATGCAGGTTTTTTTGTTTCTGTGGATTTATTCTAAATTAGAAAAATTTCACAGGAATATCTAAGAAAATACGCCATTCATTGGTATCACCAATATAGACAGGATTATACGCTTCACTTGCACGGTAGTAAGAGTGACGTAGACGTAAGCTCGCATCTTTTGCAAAACCACTTTGCATGGTGTATTTCACCTGATTAAAGAATTCACGTTCTTGTGCATCATCAGTTACATTGCGGACTTTAATATCCCAACCATAAACAAATGCTGTGGTCCAATTTAAGCCAGCAACACCATAATTGCTAAAGTCTAGGTTATATTGAACTTGTGCTGATTTTTCATGGTTACCAATAAAATCAGACATATAAGAGTTTGGTAGATAAATACTTTGGAAACCGTCAGCATTTTGACCATAGTCATAACCCACATCACCTGTATTTTGTTGGTAAGCCAACATCACAGTGTGCGGACCTTGATTATAAGTAGAAGACAATGCCCAGATATTATTGGTTTTTTCTACACCTGCTTTACCTGTATTTGCATAACCCACATCGACAGGACCTGTTGCAGAATAGGTATTGGCATTTTTATCAAACTTGGTGTGATAACCACTGAAATCGAAAGTTAAAGAACTTTGATTTGCCAATGGGTATTTATAATTGGCATTGATATAATGACGTTCTAACGCATTTTTAGAATCTAAACCATAATAAGACGCGCTAAGCTGGTCATCAAATTTGTATTTAGCACCCCAAACAATCGCATCATCTAATTTATTACCATCAGTCTTGATCTGATCAGACATTTGGTCTTTGGTGAATTTACCCGCAACAAGTTCTAAATTTTTAATTTCATGGCTGGTTAATAACGTACCTGTAAAATATTCAGGAACAAGACGCGTTGTATTACTTGCAAGTACCGGTAAGTCGAGAACTTGCGTACCATAACGTACAGTTGTATTTGAGAAACGAGCTTTTACGTTTGCGCCACCACGTGCCCAATGATCATATGGATCAACTCGTCCATTTGCGTCTCTTGCACCATTATTTTTGAGTGCAATCATATTATTGCCAGCATGGGTGTTTGGACCGATTTTAAAAGAACCATCACCAACTACACCAACACCGAAACCGACGATACCTTGAGTGAAGCCAGAATCTAAGTCAACAATTGCCGTTTGTGCAAATGAGCTTTGATCGTCAATACCATGTTTTTTATCACGAAGAATATAACCTGTACGAAATAATACAGAACCTTTGGCATCTTCAACGAACCCTTTTGCATCACTTTGTTCGCTAGCAAATGTAGGGGATATTAGAACCGCGTTAATTAATACAGCTAAAGTAAGTTTTGGAGCATTCAACATGAATTGCCTCGTGAACGAGAATAGATTGCACTGACTGATCGAATTCAGAACAGATTGTGGATGAATTGTATATTTAATCTATAAAAAGGGAATCTCTTTTGCTTAAAAATATTACATTTCTGTAATGTTTTACACAATATTAATTTCTTTTCTTATGAAAAAAAGTTCTAAAGAATTGTTAAAATGCTGATTTTATGTGAAATATGAAATAAATTGAAAAATATGTCGAATTTATCTCCATGTTTTTTACCAAAAATTTAAAAACACAGTAAAATTCGCCTTTATTTATACGCCCACCCGTTTGTCATCATGAACTCACTTATTTCTAAACTGTTATGGGCAATGCCTATTTGTATCGCGTCGTGCCCGGCATTTGCTGAAGAAGCAAATGTCTTGGTTGAAAATGGTACGATCTCTGGAAATGTGGGACTGGTATCCAAGTACATTTATCGAGGTGGAGTTGAAAATGATGATGTCGCTGTGCAAGGCGGTTTAAGTTATGCACATAAAAGTGGCATCACGGTGGGGTATTGGGGTTCTACACTGAGCTACAACCCTGCAGATGATACGCAAGATCATGGTTTTGAAAATAATTTTTATTTAGCTTATGCTCAAGAAATTGCACAAAATTGGAGCTATAACTTAAAAACCACTGCATATGTTTATCATAAAGGGGGTACTGTTTATGCGGATCAAGCAGATCATCGTAAAACCACCTATACCGATCTATCTGCTGAGCTGAGTTATAAAAATTTAACCGCAGGTGCTTCAGTGATGTTAGCCGATGCATCCTCTGCCAATGCGGGTGATATTTATCTCAGCATTGCGTATCGTCATGCTTTGGCTCAAGATTTTATTTTCAACACGGCTATTGGTGCATCTCTATATAACAGTCATCATGATGACAGTATTGTGCAGACAGAACAGGATTTTGCGTTAAGTGAAATGCGCTTGGGGCTCAGTAAAGTCATTGCTAATACAGGTGTTTCAGCTTCATTAGACTATGTAATTGGTGGTAAAGACCGTTTAGGTGAAGATTATAAGGACAATTTGGTATTTGGTTTGACTTATAGTTTTTAAGATTAACTTATAGTTTTTAAGATGAATATGAGTGAGTTATTTTCTCTTCCTTATTTTATCAAAGTGTATGACCGAAGATAGGGCATGCACTTTTTTTAGGCATTTTTTAAAATGTGTGCTTTTTTTGAGCAAAAGAATAATATGCACCATTACAATAAGCTGATATGAAAAGCATAAAGCAATATTTATACGCTTTTTATGACAACAATAAAGCACGTTATAGAAAATTTACGCTTAGATTTTTCATACTACTTTGCATTAAAACCATGCTTAAAGTAGGTCAGTATGAATCAGTTCCATCAAGTGATGCTTGAAATAGCATATGTTCAACAACTGAAGAATAAGAAAAATCATCCACAATCTTTTAATTTTAAACTATTGATTATCAATAGATTGCTGAATATTGCTGAATTTTATAAACAGCTTGAATTTCATCTTGGCATGGCAATTGCTAATTGCTTAGGGAGTTCATCAAATTTTAGCATAACAAATAAACATCATATGATGGGGGAGCACTCAAGATGAAATTCTCAACTAAAGCACTAACATTGGCAGTTCTATCGTCTACAGCAACAATAGCAATGGCGGAGGATACGACGCTTTCACAATTAGGTTTAAGTTTTTCAGGCAGTGCTGCTTTAACGAGTGACTACCGTTTTCGTGGTGTTACTCAAGCTCAAAATGATCCAGCTGTGCAAGCCACTTTTGCATTGACACATTCTTCTGGTTTGTATGCGGGTATATTTGGTTCAAATGTGAATTTTGGCGGTCCAGATCCACATTTAGAGCTTGACCCTTATATTGGTTATTCTACAGCACTTGAAGGTTTTGCGAGCAAGCCAGTTCTAGATGTTGGTCTTTGGTATTATAACTACCCAAGTGCAAGTGATTTAAATTGGTTAGAACTGTACGGTAAATTAACCTTTAAAAATGCATTTACGGAAGGTGATAGCATTCTTACCAATATTAACTATACCAATGATTATGCTGGCGCAGATGCGAGTAGCTGGAATGTGAATGCAGGCTATTCAGTACCATTTGGTTCTACAGGTTTTGGTGGTGTTGCGAATGTCGGTTATACCGTTGTTACAGATGACGATAAATATAACTTCAATGGCGATGATAATTATGTGGACTGGAAAGTAGGCGTAACTTATGTACCAAAATCAATTCCAAGTCTGACAGCAGAACTTGCTGCGATTGGTACAAATACGGATACAGACGGTTTAACTAATGTAGCAAAACGAGCTGTTGAAACAGGTGCAGTGTTTACTTTAACTAAAGCTTTCTAAGCGCAAATTAAAATCTATAAAGGTGACCATGAGTCACCTTTATTTTTTGCGATTTTGAAATCAAATTAGGCTTTCACTTCAAATGCTGGATGATATTTTACCGTTCCTTGTGGAATGCTTTGGTTAAATGTAAGGGCTTGAAAATATTCAGCAGGCACACCTTCAAGGATCAAACGGTCATGAGGCTGAAAGCCAAATTTGGAATAATAGGCGGGATCTCCAAGCACCACACATCCTGCGGCATTGAATTGTTGTAACTGCTGTAATGCGTGTTGGATTAAAGCTTTGCCAACACCTTGGTGTTGATATTCTGGTGCAACTGAAATTGGACCTAAGCCATACCAATTTTGTGCGCCAGACGAAATCTCTACAGGTGAAATCGCCACATGCCCAATAATCTGTCGATCCAATTCAGCAACAATGGAAATGGTTAATTGATTTGCATCCCTGAGTGCATTGACGATCAAGTGTTCAGTATGGTCGGTATGCGCTGCATTTAGAAAAGCCAGTTGAGTGAGATTGAAAATATTTTCAATATCATCTGCATGTTCGTTGCGTAAGGTTAAATTTAGCATGTTATTTATCTTCTATACGTCATAGCTTGGATTCTAAGATTGAGTTCCCCGATATGACAAGGCTTCGGTTAAATGGGCACTTTGGATTTGCTCACTTTGAGCTAAATCTGCAATGGTCCTTGAAACACGTAAAATACGATGATATGCCCGAGCAGATAAATTCAAACGTTGTTGTGCCATTTCCAGCATCTGCTTGGATGTTTCATCTAAAATCACATATTTTTCTAAGTCTTTTGGCGATAAGTTGTGATTTAAATAGCCTTGTCTTTGGATTTGAAAATCGCACGCATCAATCACCCGTTCCCGTACAGTTGCTGAATCTTCGACAGGCGTTTGATCCTGTAATTCTTGGGCTTTTAATGGTGGCACATCGATATGTAAATCAATGCGATCCAATAATGGACCTGAAATTCGATTTTGATAGCGTTTAATTGCTTCAGCCGAACATTGGCAGCGACTGTCTTGGTTAAATGCATAACCACAAGGGCAGGGGTTCATTGCTGCAATCAATTGAAAGTTGGCGGGAAATGTAATTTGGCGTGATGCTCTAGAAATAACGATTTCTTTAGATTCAAGTGGTTGCCTTAAAACTTCGAGCACTTTTTTGTCAAACTCAGGCAGCTCGTCTAAAAATAGCACCCCTAAGTGTGCCAGCGTAATTTCTCCGGGTTTTGGATTTGAACCGCCACCGACAAGAGCGATCGCAGACGCGGTATGGTGTGGGGCGCGAAATGGGCGCTGTCCAAAATGGTGTTTGGTCTTGGCAATTGAATAAATACTGGCAACTTCAAGATTTTCTTGTGGATTTAAGGCTGGCAAAATACTCGGTAAGCGTGACGCTAACAGGGTTTTACCTGTACCTGGTGGGCCTTTAAATAAAAGGGAATGTCCACCTGCTGCTGAAATTTCTAAAGCGCGTCGTGGGCGTAATTGCCCTTTGACATCTGCTAAATCAAATTTGTAGGTATTGTCTTGCGGTATTTTTTGCCGAGCAGTTGCATCAATTTTTTGTAGATTTAAGAAATGCTCACAGACTTGTTTTAAGTGCTGTGCAGCAAATACCTGAAATTCAGGCAATTGCGCTGCTTCAGCAGCATTTTCCTGCGGCAACATCAATTGATGCTTGGCCATTTGACATGCCATTGCAATGGTTAAGGTCCCTGTAATTGGTCTTAAGTGTCCATCCAGTGCTAATTCACCAATAAACTCAAAATGATCTGTGACATTTTCAGGAAGTTGCCCTGTGGCAATCAAGATACCGAGTGCAATGGGCAGATCTAAACGAGAGCCATCTTTGGGAAGATCCGCAGGTGCGAGATTGATGATTAAGCGCTTGGTAGGGAATTGATAACCACTATTGATAATGGCAGATCGAACTCGATCCTTACTTTCACGAACTGCTGCTTCAGCTAAGCCAACAATTGTTAAAGAAGGCAGCCCTGCACTAACATGGACCTCAACTTCAATTAAAGGTGCATGTAGCCCGAGCAAACCTCGGGTATAAATTTTGGCTAAAGACATTGTTGTTTTCCACTTTTGCTTTATTTTTAATCATTATTATATTTTTTGCACCAATAATGTGCAAATTTGGTTTATTTTTTATCCTGAATCAGCACCTCAAGTGCTTTGACCTGTTCTTGTAAATCGGTCAAACGTAAATTGGCATTATTTAGTGCAGTCTTTTGACGTTCAATTTCGTCTTTTGAAACGATATCCATTTTAGAAATGGCTTCATTCAGCAAGGCGCGTAAATTATGTTCTATGTCTTTTTTAGGCTGATCAACCTGTTCCAAAATTGCTTGTAATAATGTTTCAATCATGAGGAATCCAAATGAGTAATGTTCTTTGCCTAGTGTAACATCGCGTATTGATTTTATTTAAGTAATTTTTTATCCGATGCGTAAAGCATGATGTCTCCTATAATTTAGCAATGAAATCTAAAAAAACACGCAATATTATGTGTTTTTTAAAGTTGCAACTTCACCTAAGTATATACAATAGGTTATAAAGGCAATGCATGTTGATTGAATTAATCACCCCAACCATTAATAAGATTGGCATGAAAATTGAACATAAAACCTTACTGGTGAAATAAGCCGAAGGAAAACAATATGAAGCTCGTAACTGCAATTGTAAAACCGTTTAAATTAGATGACGTGCGTGAAGCACTGTCTGATATAGGCGTTCAAGGGATTACCGTAACTGAAGTTAAAGGTTTTGGTCGTCAAAAGGGGCATACTGAACTTTATCGTGGCGCTGAGTATGTTGTTGATTTTCTGCCTAAAGTGAAAATCGAAATCGCAATCAGTGATGACATGGTAGATTCAGTGATTGAATCTATTACACGCGTTGCTAGCACTGGCAAAATTGGTGATGGAAAAATTTTCGTGACTAATTTAGAGCAAGTAATTCGTATTCGTACAGGTGAAACAGGTCCAGACGCTGTTTAATTTGGCACGAAGATTGCTGGTTATGTATATCAATACATAACTCACAAAATTAGGTTGGGGGATACGAATGAAAAAAATGCTATTAGCGCTCAGCCTGTCTGGCGCACTTCTTGGCGGATCAGTTGCGTGGGCAGAAGAAAACGTAGCTGAGCCTGCATCTACAGCTGTTGCAACGGCAAGTGATGTGACTGCCGATACATCGGCAACCGTTGCGCCTGAAACGGTGACTGCCGCAGCTGCTCCAGCAGAGGCAGAAAAACCAACTTTAAATACAGGTGATACAGCGTGGATTCTTGTATCCACAGCACTTGTATTGCTGATGACAATTCCCGGTTTAGCATTGTTCTACGGCGGTATGGTTCGTAAGAAAAATGTGCTTGCCACCATGGCGCAAAGCTTTACTGCCGCAGCAGTGGTCAGCATCGTATGGGTGGTCATTGGTTATTCACTTGCATTTGGTTCTGGTAACGCTTTTATTGGTGGTTTCGATAAAATCATGTTATCTGGAATTACAACAGATGCGCTGAGTGGCACAATTCCAGAAATTCTTTTCGTTATTTTCCAAATGACTTTTGCGATTATTACCGTTGCCATTATCAGTGGTTCTGTGGCTGATCGTATGAAATTCAGTGCTTGGATCACATTCATTACGATTTGGGTCATTATTGTTTATGCACCGATTGCACACTGGGTATGGGGTGGTGGCTGGTTAATGAATGATGGCGCGCTTGATTTTGCTGGTGGTACTGTTGTTCATATTAACTCGGGTGTTGCCGGTCTAGTTGCTGCGTATTTACTGGGTAAACGTATGGGCTTAGGCAAAGAATCTATGGCACCACATAACTTAACTTTAACTGTATTGGGTGCAAGCTTGGTATGGGTCGGTTGGTTTGGTTTCAATGGTGGTTCTGCTTTAGGTGCAAATGGTTCAGCAGCGTATGCTTTGGTCACAACTCAAATCGCAGCCGCAGCGGCAGCAATTGCTTGGTTAGTGGTTGAAAAAATTGTTCGTGGTAAAGGTTCAGTATTGGGTGCAGCATCGGGTGCAGTTGCTGGTCTGGTTGTGATTACGCCAGCAGCAGGTTTTGTGACGGTAAGTGGTGCGTTGATCATGGGCTTAATCGGTGGTGTAGTGTGCTTCTGGGGAATCTCTGGTCTTAAACGTATCCTTAAAGCAGATGACTCATTGGATGCATTTGGTTTACACGGTGTAGGCGGTATTGTTGGTGCGATTTTAACAGCTGTATTTGCCAGTTCATTCATTATGGGCGACAAAGCACCGACAGATGTTATGCATCAATTATGGGTACAAGTTGAAGGTGTGTTAGCAACAATCGCATACTCAGCAGTTGTGACCTTTATCCTACTTAAAATTATCGATGTTGTGATTGGGATCCGTGTTGAATCTGATGATGAGCGTATGGGTCTCGATTTAAGCCAACATGGCGAACGTATCGAATAATCAATCTAATTAGAATAATAACTATATATAGTATAAAACAGTCCGTAAGGGCTGTTTTTTTTCCATATCTTGCGAAAGGCTCAACAAAATCAGGTTTTTTTGCTACACTAGCTGAAATCATGAATTTTGTTCAATAAAACCACTATGCATTGTCCATTTTGCAACGCTGCAGATAGTAAAGTAATCGACTCTCGTTTGGCCGCTGAAGGTAGCCAGATTCGTCGACGTCGTGAATGTATCAGTTGTGGCGAACGTTTTACGACATTTGAGAGTTATGAAGTGGTCATGCCACGCGTGACCAAGTCAGATGGTAAAAATGAACCGTTTGACGAAGCAAAATTACGACGCTCTTTAATGCACGCCTTACAAAAAAGACCCGTGACTCAAGAACAGATTGAAACCGTCATTAGTGATATTCAATTGCAAATTCGCCGCCTCGGTGAACGTGATGTACGTTCACGCACCATTGGTGAAATTGTCATGAAATCTTTGTTTGCATTGGATCATGTGGCTTATGTGCGTTTTGCGTCGGTGTATCAGGATTTCCAAGATATTGATGCGTTTCGTCATCAAATTGAACAAATGCAAGATCGTGGGCAAGACCACTAATTTTATTTTTGAACGTTATTGATTAGGAATTTTATGTCTGAGTTTGATTCAAATTCTAAACCCGAAGATTATGTCAACATAGATCAGGTTTGGATGCAGAAAGCAATTGAGCTCGCGAAGCTTGGACAATATTCCACACGACCAAACCCGAACGTCGGTTGTGTCATTGTAAAAGATGGGCAATGGGTGGGAGAGGGTTTTCATCCTAGAGCTGGTCAGCCACACGCCGAAGTTTTTGCCATGCGTCAAGCAGGCGAGTCTGCCAAGGGCGCAACCGCGTATGTCACTTTGGAACCTTGTGCGCATTATGGCCGTACACCACCTTGTGCTAAAGGCTTGGTTGAAGCGGGTGTCAGCAAAGTTGTTATTGCATGTGCTGATCCAAATCCTTTGGTGGCGGGAAAAGGCGTGGATATTTTACGCCAGGCAGGGATTGAGGTTGAAACAGGGGTTTGTGAGCAACAAGCGGCTCAACTCAATCAAGGCTTTTTAAAAGCAATGGCAACGGGTGTGCCTTATGTGCGGTTAAAGGTTGCGTCAAGTTTAGATGGCCGTACAGCAATGGCGTCTGGTGAGTCTAAATGGATCACTGGGGCTGAATCACGTCAAGATGTTCAGCATTGGCGGGCTATTTCAGGTGCAGTGATTACCGGGATCGATACCATTTTGGCAGATGACCCTCAATTAAATGTGCGTTCATTGGGTGATATTGATATTGCAACGATTGTCCAGCCTAAGCGGGTGATTTTAGACCGACAAGGGCGTTTGCCACTCAATGCTCAAATTCTTAGCGCGCCTGAAACAGTGATGGTCATGGGACCATTTCGTCAAGAACTTGCCAAGCTGGGCGTGGTACAATTAGAAGTACAATCTTTAAAAGATTTGCTTACGACTTTAAAAGATTTCCAAATTTACGATGTGTTGGTTGAAGCAGGTGCGACATTATCCACTGCATTTTTGCAGGAAAAACTGGTGGATGAATTAATCAGTTATGTTGCGCCAACCTTTTTAGGACAATCAGCACGTGCCATGTTCAATGCCGAATTTGAAACGATGGCACAACAATTACGTTTTAAGTTACAAGATGTTCATCAGTTTGGTGATGACATTCGCTTAAGACTTATCCCTTCACAAGAGTCAGTATGAATCCAGAGTCAACATCATCGGTTTACCATAAACGTCGTCATGCTGCGCGTACAACAGATGAATATCTTTTTCATCAGTTGGTTCCCTATCTGGGAAACAAACGTCGTTTGTTGCATCTGATTCTTGAAGCGCTTGAAATCACAGGTACTTTGAATCCTAAGGGTAAACGCGCCCCGATTTTTGCCGATTTTTTTGCAGGCAGTGGGGTGGTTTCACGTTTAGCACGTCAAAATGGCTATCGGGTGATTGCCAATGATTGGGAACCGTATAGCCATGCATTAAATCATGCCATTTTGGCATGCACAGATGCACCTGCATTTAAAGAATTGGGTGGGTATCAAAAAGCCATCGATTATTTAAACCGTTTACCTGAAGTGAAAGGATGGGTTACGCATAACCTTTGTCCGCGGAATGATGAAATTTATGACCCAGCACGAGACCGTTTATTTTTTAAACGCCGTAATGGGATGCGTATAGATGCAATTCGTCAGCAAATTGCCACTTGGCAAGCACAGGGTGCAATTGACGATGTAGAAATGAGTGCCTTATTGGCACCTTTGCTCTATTCAGCAAGTTTTGTCAGTAATACCAGCGGTGTATTTAAAAGCTTCCATCATGGTTGGGGCGGTAAGACCCAAACTGCGTTGGAACGGATTGAGTCGTTATTGTGGCTTACACCGAGTCGCTTTAGTGAAGTCGGGCAAAATAAGCAGAAAACACCGATGGCAGAAGTGTGGTGTGTAGATGCACAGCACTTGGCAAATCAAATGAGTGGTTTTGAAGTCGATGTGGCTTATCTAGATCCACCGTATAACCAACATGCCTATAGTAGTAATTATCATGTACTCAACTCGCTAACACTGTGGGATCAAGTTGATTTACCGACACCAGATACCAAAGGTTTTAAAAGTGGGATTGACCGTGCATGGCGTAAAGAACGCCCAAGTCCTTATAATTCTTCTAAGCATGCACAAGAAGCTTATGAGAATTTGTTGGAAACGATTAATGCGCGTTATATTCTCACCAGTTACTCAACCGATGGAAATATTGAGGCCAAAGACTTATTGGCGGCCAATCTGAAACGTGGCAAAGTCACCTTATTGACTCAGGATGTGCCTCGTTATCGTGTCAGTAAACAGCGTCAGTCTGAACGCGCACGTGTGCTTGAGTTTATTGTAATCACCGATACCCATGCTAAGTCTGGACCACCATTGCGTCAGCTGTTGGGTCAACTCTATCATTTTGCAGAATTGGGTGGTGTGGATACCTCAGGTGTAAGTACGCAACTGGCCTTATGGTAAGAATGCACCTTTGCCTTTAAAATATGGGCAAATGCAAAATAAACACGATTGAACTTCATCAGTTCCTCTCACTGCAGCAGTAGGTAGAATTATGTTCACAGGTATCATTGAAAGTTTGGGTAAAGTCGAAAGTTTACAAAATGTAGGCGGTGATGTGCGCTTACGTATTCAGACAGACTTGGATATGTCTGATGTACATTTGGGCGACTCTATTGCAACCAATGGGATTTGTTTAACTGTGATCGATTGGGGTGAAAACTGGTACGCTGCTGATGTGTCCCGTGAAAGCTTAAATCGTTCGACTTTAGCAAGTTGGAAAGCGGGGCAGGCGGTCAATGTAGAAAAAGCAATGTTGCCAACAACACGCTTCGGTGGACATATCGTTAGTGGACATGTCGATGCTGTGGGTGAAATCACCGTAGTGCGTTCAGATGCTCGCTCACTGTATTTCGAAGTCACTGCACCTGTTGAAATTGCTAAATATTTGGCTGAAAAAGGTTCTGTGACTGTAGATGGAATTAGCCTCACCATCAATCATTTACGTGGAAATATCTTAAGTTTAAATTTAATTCCACATACTGCTGAACGGACCAATATTGGAACGTGGAAAGTGGGCTCTCAAGTGAATTTAGAAGTCGATGTATTGGCACGTTATATAGAAAGATTGTTACTTGGTGATAAAGCTGCTGAGCCAAAAGCAGAGTCTAAACTCAGTATGGAATTTCTGGCAGCCAATGGTTTTTTAAAATAAATAAAAACCAAAACCGATTAAAAAAAGCCTAATTTATTTAGGCCTTTTAATATATACATGATTAAATTAGGCTAATATATCGTGAATTCTTCTGTAAGAGAGTTGAGTATTGCTTGAATTTTTATTGCATTTAGAACAATTATTGCCCACTTTTTTAGAAAATTACGGGCTGTGGATTTATGCCATTTTGTTTCTAATCATTTTTGCAGAAACTGGCTCAGTCTTTATGTTTTTTCTCCCTGGCGATAGTTTATTGATCGCTGTCGGTGCTTTATGTTCTACCGCTGAATCTGTGCATTTGCACTATATGGGTGTGTTGCTGATTATTGCTTCAATTTTGGGGTATATGGTGAACTATTATACGGGACGTGCGCTGGGTTTTAAGTTTTTCCACGCGCATTCACGTTGGTTTAAGCCTGAATATATTAAAAAGACCAACCATTATTTTGAAAAGCATGGTGGAAAAACCATTCTGGTTGCCCGTTTTGTGCCTTTTGTTCGTTCTTTTGCTCCTTTTGCAGCGGGTGCAGGGCATATGAAAATGCCTGTATTCATGTTGTATAACATTTTAGGCGGATGGATTTGGATTGCGCTGTTACTTGGTGCGGGTTATGGCGCGGGTAATTTATTATCTTTACTGCTCGATTCATTTTAATCAGATTCAAACAGTCATAAACTGCCCCGATGAATAAGCCGAATGCTGATCCTCAACATTCGGCTTATTCATATTGAGAATAGAATAAAAACGCGAGTGGTTTTATTTAAGAAATCAGCTGTATTTATTAAAATAATCTGCTGCTATTTTTACGCACTGACACAAAAAAATATCCAGAAAGTGCAAACAGAAAAAGCTTTCAAATCGCCAAAGTGCTAACATTTTGCAAGTTTTAAAATCTTAATGCTGGTGAGCAAAAATGTTAATACAACGTGGTGGGTTAAAAGTTGTGGCTGGGCTTGGAATTTCAGGCGTTTCAGCCGTAAATTTTCTTCATGAAAATGGCTACCGTGTTGCAGTCACAGATTCTCGTGAAGTTCCACCAGGACATGAGCAAATTCCAGCAGCAGTTCAAACCAGCTTCGGTCAACTCGATCAAGATTTACTTTTACAAGCTGAAGAAATTGTCATTAGCCCGGGGTTAGATCCTCAGTTACCAGCAATTCAAGCTGCGATTGCAAAAGGCATTCCAGTCATCAGTGAAATTCAAATTCTCCGCCGTGCTACAGATAAACCGATTGTGGCGATTACTGGCTCAAATGCAAAAAGTACCGTGACCACTTTGATTGGCCTAATGGCGCAAGAAGCAGGAGTAAAGGTTGCGGTAGGGGGTAACTTGGGTCGTCCTGCTTTAGATTTAACCCATGATGATCCAGATGTTTATATCCTTGAACTTTCCAGCTTTCAATTGGAAGCAACCTCGAGTTTAAATGCAGAAGTGGCTGTGGTCTTGAACATGAGTGAAGACCACTTGGACCGTCATGGGGATATGGCAGGTTACCATGCGGCAAAACATCGTATTTTCCAAGGTGTGAAAAAAGTCGTATATAACCGTGACGATTCATTAACTCGCCCATTGGTACCAGATGTCACACCGATGCAAAGCTTTGGGCTCAATGCACCTGATTTAAAACAATACGGTATCCTAAGAGAAGATAACGGTACGATTTGGTTAGCGCGAGGTCGTGAACGTCTACTCAAAAGTTCAGAGATGTATATTCAAGGAACGCATAATGTTGCCAATGCTTTGGCATGTTTAGCTTTGGGTGAAGCGATTGGTTTACCATTGGATAAAATGCTTGAAACCTTAAAAACCTTTAAAGGTTTAGAGCACCGTTGCGAATTCGTTAAAGAAGTGAATGGCGTTCGTTATTATAATGATTCTAAAGGCACCAATATCGGTGCAACTTTAGCGGCATTGGATGGCTTAGGTGCTGCAATTGAAGCCCAAGGTGGTCAGGTTGCTATTATTTTGGGTGGTCAGGGCAAAGGGCAGGACTTTACTGCACTACGTGAGTCTCTGCAAAAATATGCCAAAGTTGCGATACTGATGGGTGAAGATCGCTCAATCATTGAAAATGCCATTGCAGGGACAACAACGCTGCTACATGCAGCATCTTTGCAACAAGCTGTAGAACTTTGTCAACAACATACGCATGCGCAAGATGTAGTGCTATTATCACCTGCATGTGCAAGCTTTGATATGTTTACAGGCTATCCTGAGCGTGGTCATCGCTTTGTTGAATATGTAAATGCTCTAAACTAAAAAGAATCATAAGGAAATAAGTATGGCTGGGTTAGCTCAGACGACTATAAGTAAGATTCACCAAGTGTATGATCGCTGGATGCCAAAATTGCCGGCAGAGATTACGCCGCGTAATGTACTGATATTTTGCGTCATTTCATTGTTGTGTATTGGTACGGTGATGGTGGCTTCGGCTTCAATGCCTTATGCCGAACGGATGCATGAAAACGAATTTCACTATGTGATTCGTCATGCAATTTCGATCGTGGTGGCTTTTGTTGCGGCGGCAATTACCTATCGAGTTTCACTCAACCTTTGGTTTAAAAATACCTTTCCATTGTGGTTGATCACCATTGCTTTATTACTCGCCGTCTTGGTGGTGGGTACAGAAGTCAATGGTTCAACACGCTGGATTCGTGTAGGTGGATTTACCTTGCAGGCAACCGAAGTCGCCAAGGTGATGATGGCCATATTTACCGCAGACTATGTGGTTCGTCGTGCTGAAGAGGTCCGTAATAATATTAAGGGCTTGGTACGTCTAGGTGTGGTGATGTTGCTGACGGTCGGACTAATTATTGCAGAGCCTGACTTAGGGGCAACAGTGGTGATTGCTGTTTCGATGCTGGGTGTGTTCTTCTTGGCTGGTGCACCCATGATCCAGTTCGGCTTTGCATTTGGTGCGATTCTGGTGGCATTTGTATCCTTAATCGTGTTTGAACCATATCGTTATGAACGCTTAATGTCATTCTCAAACCCTTGGGCTGATCCTTTGGGCTCTGGTTATCAATTGTCGAATGCCTTGATGGCCTTTGGTCGTGGTGAATGGTTTGGGGTAGGCTTAGGACATAGTATTCAAAAAATGTCTTATTTGCCTGAAGCACATACTGACTTTATGTTGGCAATTTTAGGTGAAGAATTCGGTTTCTTTGGTATTTCGACCGTTTTGCTGCTCTCATTTGTGATGTTGATTTGCTGTATTCGTATCGGTCAGCGTGCGCTCAATCATCAATATTTGCGCGCAGGTTACTTGGCTTACGGGATCAGTATTATTTTCTTATTACAGATCTTGGTGAATGCGGGTATGAATATGGGCATGTTGCCGACCAAGGGGCTAACGCTTCCATTTATTAGTTATGGTGGTTCATCTTTAATTATGTGTGCGGTGATGATCAGTTTAATTCTCAAAATTGATGCAACCACCAAGGATGCCAATCCAGCGCGAGAAGAGTCTAGTTTTTAATTTTTTATTGAGCTCAAATAGGGAAGCCATTTGATCACAAATGGCTTTTTTTATGGGTAATTTAGTTTGGATTTTGCGTATTGCAATATTTTAATGCCGATTGGGTGGTCTTAAATTTTACCCAATCCCAAGTTTGATAACCGGACTCACTCAGTCGTAATACATCTATCGCTGTTGGGGAATAATAAAACGAAGTTTCCAATACACCATTGGCATAAATCTTGATCTGATGTTTTCCAGCGGTATTTGCAAGTTTAAGTTTGATTGGGGTTTTGTGATCGACCTTGATGATTGCAGAGCGATCGACTTGAACTGAATAAGTTGGTAATGGTTTACCCCATTGTTCACGTGGTGCGCCACTCATTTCATCAACAACAGCAGTTTTAGAAATCGGGGAAATACATAAAATTGCCATTTGTGCATAGACCTGTGTAAGGCCTGTGATCATGAGAAAACTCAGCGTTATTAGATTTTTTAAAAGGTTCATCTCAATCCTGAATGATGTTGGTATTCTTATGTTGGTATTGTTGCTTAATCAGGGATTACTGATAAATGGATTGTAGCGTTGTCCCTTGAGGAATGCGAGAAATATCCCATTGAGCGACAGCTTGAGCCAACATGAGATCTGGCTGATCTAGGTCTATTGGAGCTTGTCCAAGTGCTATAATCGCTTGTAACAGCAATACAGGTGCATGTTTGAGATCAAGCGCTTGCGCAAGGTTTTGTTTAGAGAGTTTTTGCCCCAAATGATTCATGGCGAGGGGTAAGTGCATATATTCAAGAGTGGGATAACCCAAAAGCTGTCCTAGCCAAATTTGACGTTCAGTATTATCCAATAAATCCGCACCACGCACGACATGGCTGATTTCTTGTAAATAATCATCGACAACGACTGCCAGTTGATAATTGATAATGCCATCACGACGCTTTAGTACAAAGTCACCCAAATCGCGTTGTAAGTTCGCGCAATGTTGTCCTTGTAAGCGGTCATTGAAACAAATGTTTTGATCAGAAACTTTTACACGAATGGCTTGGTCTTGAAAGTCGAGCTGTTTGTCTCGGCAGGTGCCAGCATAGATATGATTTGAGCCTAATATTTTACGGGTACATTCACAGGCATAAACGAAATGTTTTTGTTTGAGTTGTTCGATTACAGATTGATAAATGTCTAAGCGATGTTGTTGATAAATGATTTCAGCATCGGATTGGAAGCCAAAAGCATCTAGGCACTTTAAAATATGCTGTTCACTATCTGGGTAAATACGTGGAATATCCGTATCTTCGATGCGGACGATCCATTGCCCATGATGCGCTTTAGCGTCGCAATAACTCGCGACAGCGGTCACTAAGGAACCAAAATGTAATGGCCCTGTGGGGGACGGTGCAAACCGACCTTTGTATACGGTACTCTTCCTCCCTCCCTTTGGAAAAGAGAGGGTTGGGGAGGAATTTGACACAGTATTAACCGTTATTTTGCTTCTCTTTGATCTCTGCAAGGGTTTTACAGTCGATACATAAAGTTGCAGTTGGTCGTGCTTCTAAACGGCGTAAACCAATTTCGATACCGCAAGTTTCACAGAAACCATAGTCATCATTTTTAATCGCTTCAATAGATTGCTCTATTTTACGAATAAGTTTACGTTCACGGTCACGAGTACGTAATTCAATGGCAAACTCTTCTTCTTGCGTCGCACGGTCATTTACATCAGGTAAAGAAGAAGATTCATCTTGCATTGTATTTAGGGTGCGATCCACTTCCGACATCAATTCTGCTTTCCATGCCAGCAAAATTTTACGAAAATGTTCGAGTTGCCCCTCAGACATGTATTCTTCATTTTTCTTTGGCTGATAAGGCTCGATACCGAATAGACTTGCTGTAGTACCGTTTTCATTGGTCTTCGGCTTGGTTTTACGCACTCGCTTTACAGACTTGTCATCTGCAATTGCTGTTTGTTCTTCCAAGACTTGATTTTGGTTGTCATTCGCCATAAAGGGCATTCCTCATCATATACGTATTATCTATACGCAAAAAATATGGTGATATGCAAGTATTTTTATCACTACCAACAGAATGAATCTATCGGGGGCGTCATCATATAGATTTTTTTACCAAGATGAAAGTCACCTAACCCTGAATTCGACTTTCTGCATATCTCGTTGGACGAATAACTTAATAGAAAAAAACCAAAATGAAAAGCTAGTAACCTGAAATTTCTTCATTAATTGTAACTTTGAAGTGATCCAAGCGGTGTACAGCGGTCTCAAATTCACCATTGGCTTTTAAATGTAAGCAACGGTAACCAGGCGCAATTGGATCAAATGAAAACTCTTGGCTGAGGGGTTTAAATTGTACACACGTCGCAGGAGTAGAAATAAACTGTATTCCATTCCATACATTATAGGATTCTTGATGAACATGACCATGTAACACGGCTTTGATGTTATCAAAGGGTTCGAGTACGGCTTTTAATTCATCGGCATTTTTGAGCTTATGTTGATCGAGCCATTTGGAATGCATATCAAAAGGATTGTGATGACAGGCGATAAGGATAAATTTGTCACGCAATTGTTCCAATAGCCGTTTTAGATGGACCAATTGTTCCGTTTGAATGTTTCCATCAGTACGTCCACCCACAGCACTATTCAGCAAAATGATACGCCATTGATCTAACTCAATCACTGCTGGAATAGGTTCTGGCGAATGGAACGGGAACAAGTTGATATTGTCGTGATTTCCCGGAATTTGATAAAAATCGACACCAAAACGCTGCATATATTCTAAATAGCGCGCATAAGTTTCTGGAAATGCAGCTTGAGCCAAATCACCAGTATGTAAAATCAGATCGATATTTTTATAGCGTTGCTGAATATCATCCATGACGGCATGAAAGGTTTCTTCAGGATTAATCCCGACAAACTCTGCATCAGGTTTATCCATCAGGTGTGTATCTGTGATTTGGATAATCACTCTATCTTTATCTGTTTGCGGCAATATCTCTGATTGCATGCCTTTCCCCTAGACATCTTCAAATGCATGCAAGTGCTGTTGTAGCCATTGCAAAGCCATAATCACAGGTGCATTTTTTAAACGATTACTTTTTAATAATAGACTCAAATCTGAATAATCAATGATATGAAGTTGGATATTTTCACTTTCATCTGGCATACCAAACACACCACCTTCAGCAGGTAATGCGGCTTGCGCAACATAGAGATGAAAGATTTCATCACATGCACCAGCAGATGGATAGAAGCTAAACAGGTGTTTGATTTGGTTTAATTCACATCCAGATTCTTCGATGCTTTCCCGTCGAATGCAACTTTCTGGAGATTCATCTCCATCAAGTACGCCTGCAATGATTTCGAGTTGCCAAGGTGAAATTTCATCATCAATTGCCCCTACACGAAACTGTTCAATCAATGCAAATTTTTGTTGTTGATCATTATAAATCAGTACACCAGCAGCTTCTTTACGGCGAATTAATTCACGTTGAATGGCTGAGGTATATTCAGTTTGATTAAATAATCGGTGTCGCAAGCTCACTTTTTCGACTTGAACAAAACCTTTAAAAGCATATTCACGAGATTGTATTTCTACATCATTATGGGTGTAGGTTGCTTGCTGAATGATGTTCATGTGCACAGTTAGGATGAAACATATTCACTTCATCCTAACTGAGAAATAGTGAAAGACAAAAGTTTTTTTTTAATCTTTACACTTTATGGTACAACTTTTGCCCTTGTTCCTGATAAACGGATTTCATGGTTTTGAGACCATCTTCTATAAGCGTTTCGCTATTTACAGGGTGGGCTGCATTTTGTTGATTTTGTGCATAATCTCGCACGTTTTGGGTGATTTTCATCGAGCAGAACTTAGGTCCGCACATTGAACAGAAGTGCGCAGACTTATGTGCTTCTTTAGGCATAGTCTCATCATGCATCGATCTAGCAGTATCTGGATCTAAGCTGAGATTGAATTGATCTTCCCAACGGAACTCAAAGCGTGCCTTAGATAAAGCATTGTCACGAACTTGTACGCCCGGATGACCTTTGGCTAAATCCGCTGCATGGGCTGCGATTTTATAGGTGATAATCCCGTCTTTAACATCTTTCTTATTGGGCAGACCCAAATGCTCTTTGGGAGTCACATAACACAACATTGCAGTGCCGTACCAACCAATCATCGCTGCACCAATTGCCGAGGTAATATGGTCATAGCCCGGAGCAATATCGGTGGTGAGCGGACCAAGAGTATAGAAAGGTGCTTCCTGACAAACTTCAAGTTGCAAGTCCATATTTTCTTTGACCATATGCATTGGCACATGGCCTGGCCCTTCGATCATGACCTGAACATCATGCTTCCATGCCCGATGGGTTAGTTCACCTAAAGTGCGTAATTCGGAAAATTGTGCTTCATCATTGGCATCCTGAATACAGCCCGGACGTAAACCATCGCCTAAGCTAAAAGACACATCATAGGCTTTCATGATTTCGCAGATTTCATCAAAATGCGTATAGAGGAAGTTTTCTTCATGATGCGCCAAACACCATTGCGCCATGATCGAACCACCGCGTGATACGATCCCTGTTAAACGATTGGCTGTCATCGGCACATAACGTAATAAGACCCCAGCGTGAATGGTGAAATAATCGACACCTTGTTCAGCTTGTTCAATCAGGGTGTCTTTAAAGATTTCCCATGTCAGGTCTTCAGCAACACCATCGACTTTCTCAAGTGCTTGATAAATTGGTACCGTACCAATTGGAACTGGTGAGTTGCGGATAATCCATTCACGGGTTTCATGGATATTTTTACCCGTCGATAAGTCCATGATGGTGTCAGCACCCCAACGGGTTGCCCAAGTCATTTTCGACACTTCTTCATCAATCGATGAACCCAAAGCTGAGTTGCCAATATTGGCATTGATTTTTACCAAGAAATTACGCCCAATGATCATGGGTTCGCATTCAGGATGGTTAATATTGGCTGGAATAATGGCACGGCCTTCAGCGACTTCTTTACGCACAAATTCAGGGGTAATCTCCATGAGGTTGTGTGCACCAAAATTTTGTCCTGCATGCTGGCGCATATCGACACCTTCATGCTGGCGCTGATTTTCACGAATCGCAATGTATTCCATTTCAGGCGTGATGATGCCTTGTTTGGCATAATGCATTTGTGTGACATTGTTGCCTGTTTTTGCACGACGTGGTTTTTGAATATGGGCAAAACGGATTTCAGCAGTACGAATATCTTTCAGACGTTCTTGGCCAAATTTAGAGGTTAAGCTGGCTAAATGCTCAGTATCGGCACGCTCTTCAATCCAAGTTTCACGGACATTGGGTAAGCCTTTATTCAAATCAATGTGTACGTTGGGATCGGTATAAACACCTGAAGTATCGTAGACCATAATCGGTGGGTTTTTTTCACCCCCAAGGCCTGTCGGTGTATCCGTGAGTTCAATTTCACGCATCGGTACTTGAATATCTGGGCGTGAACCTTGAATATAAACTTTTTTAGATGCGGGTAAAATTCGAGTCAGATCTTTGGCTTCTTGCTCGTGTTGAGCCAATTGATCAGCAGGGGATAGATTCGTTAATTGGTTCATTACAATGATCCTTATGAATGACATCAACGAATCAAGCACGACCAAAAACGGTGGCAAATTTAGTCTATTTTATCTGCTAAATCCATCATCAGAATAAAGCGCTATTGCGAAAAAATAGATAAACTATGGGCTGTCAGTTTTTAGATGCTTGATTCCTACGCAGGTCTTAACCTGATCAGGTTCAACGGTACTTTAGTTTAAGTTTTGGCAAGGAGATGCAAAACTGACTAAATCTCAGCGAGGAATTACTCGCGCTCCGTCAAGCGATGTTTAAATCTTAGCATGTTCTCATTAAAAATATGCTGGCATGCCGATATCAATTTCAATTATTTTTTTGAGTCAGAATTTCCTCAACAGATTTTCTAATTTTTTGTTCAAATGCCTCACGTTGTGCTCGGATCTCTTGCTGTTCAGGTGAGTTATCTTCAGGATACTGTCTAGATGGTTTTGGCATTTGCTGCCAAAGCGTTTCACTTGCGTTGATTAAATTCACAAATTTCTGTGCAGTTTGGCTACTTGCAGTTTTACTTTTTGCAATTTTTTCAATCGCTTTGATTGCTTGTTCATCTGCAATTTTATCGTCATCGAACCAAAGCGTACGGGTGTTGTCGTCGCCTTGAAAAAGTGCACTACGGTATTGTTCAATGTTCTCTACGACTTGAGGTTTAAAATGGTTGTTGGGGTAGTCTTTATTAAATTTTTCCCAATATAACAGTCGATTGGCCACTTCATCAAAACTAATTGCTAGCCCTGCGTCCATAATATAGTTGGCACCTGTATATTCTTTACGGATCTGTTTAAAGTAAACCTGATCTGATTTTTCTAAATAGGGTGCAAAAATATCCAGATCATATTGTGGATGCTGTACAAAGGTGTATTCACCTTCACCGATATAAAATTTTGCTAAATATAAGTCCTTTGCGTGATCAACTAAATATTTTTCACGCGGTTTTAACTTTTTATACAGTTCTTGTTTTTGTTGAGCTGTCATAGACTGACCGTCTGCAAGTGTATCGGTCATATATTGAAAGACTTCAGGCGAGGCATCGGTGATGAGTTTTTGATATATGCCTTCAATTTTTGCTTGCCATTGATAACGTGTTTTTAGCGGCGCAGATGCGAGGCATTTTTTTAGTAATTGATTGAGGTCATTTAAATCTTCAACGATGACCGTTTTTTCTAATTTTTTGATGCTTGTATCTATCTCGTTACAGTCTTGTGGAAGTGCTGGTATTTCAGCTGTACTGGTCTGAGTCGCTTTAGAAGCTGCTTTAGTTGTCTCAATTGTTTGATTGTTCTCGTGCTTTTGGCAAGCGCTGAATAGGGTACACAGGCAGAGTGTTGTGAGTGATAGATGTTGTTTTAAAGCTTTCATAGTATGACTGTTGTTGTGTATTTTTGAATGTCACAAGGATAATAAAAATTGAGCTAAAATAACATCTAACTGTTAGAACAAATCGCATCACTAAAGCAATCTTTTTTAACATGCTTAAAGTCGATCGGGCTTAAATTTAGATATTGATTGAGCTGGGACAGCGCCAATAATTGAGGGATATTTTCCAGTTTAGTGCGTTCTTTTTCACTAATTTGAATTTTTTGCTGTCTTTGCTCTTTGCTCATCGCTAAAAAATGAACAAACTTCTTGGCCTGAGCTGAAAGCTCACCATCATTGGATTTTGCCAAGCGTTCAATCACCAACCAGCTGGCTGCATCGATATCAGTTTGATTTTCAAAACTGCTCGATATAGGTGCTTCTTCAGTGCCTAAAAACAATAAACTGCTATAGGCATTTTTTAAGAACTGCGCATCATGTAAAAAAGGGCTATTGGGATAAGTTTGCAGATATTCTTGCCAAAACTTAGCTCTTTTTGCAATTTCTTCAGCCTCAATATCGGGTTTGTGGTTTTTAAAAAGCGGTTGGGTATTTTGTTGTGCAAGATTTTCGATAAAAACTTGTTCAGGCGCAGTCAGATACGGCGCGAAAACTTTTGCTAAATATTGTGGGCTTCTCCGATAGACAATTTTATCATCTGTTTGTTCGGTCAATTCGATATACGCTTGGCCTTTGTGACGTAATAAATATTGGTCACGCAGATTAAGTTGTTCAAATTTACTCTGTTGAATGGTCGGGTATGCAGCTTGATCTAAAGCATAGTTTTCAAATGCTTGTTGTTGTTCTGAAGTGCGCTCAATTTGTAAAAATTGTTGATACATACGTTTCGACTGATGCATCAATTCCATTTGTTCCGCAGGTTTCATCAAGGGCAAACACATACGAATATCTTGATTGACTTGTTCTATCGCAAGCGTGGTTCTTTTTGCATTGATTGCCAGCATCTCATTTTTGAGATTTTGGCAAATTTGGGTTAAATCAGGAATTGGATTTTCTTTTTGCGGCGCTTCTTTGGATTCTTTGACAATGTCGGTTGTGGGTTTTTGACACGCGATAACCACCATGCAACTCAAGATAACGAGTATGCCTGAAATGAGAAAATGAAGGGTATTGCGAGGAAATTTCATTCGACCAGCATTTAAAAGAAGCTCAGTTTTGTTCGATGCCATTGTCGCTGAATCGAGGCTAAATAAATGAAATATTTTGTAGTTTTGTGATAATGAAACGTTACTTTTTGCAAGAAACTGAGTCATGTGTCTGATTTAAGATCTGCAAAAATTAAGCTGAGTACAGCATCGTGAATTTACGATAAATGGATGCTCACAGCAAAGTGACATATGTAAATTCAGCAAATTGTAGTAGTATCTTTACTCTAATTGCTTTGATCAGAAGTGAAATGAGCGATATTGAGAAATTCATTTGAAAGAAAAATACTTGTCATAAAACATTCATAATGAATATGCTTTAATATTAACCCATAAAAATAGTTTTTGTTGCGTGTGGAGCATCTGACCTTGAGCCCAAGTAATCCTGTATTAAACCATCATATATCTTCTCAATTTAATGAGGACTTACAGGATGTGAATACCAAATTTATGACCATGGGCGGTTTGGTAGAACAACAAGTCGCAAATGCAGTGCATGCTTTATTGGATACCAATGCCAATATGGCGATTGATGTTCAATTTCAAGACAATACAGTCAATCGTTATGAACGAGAAATTGATGAAGCACTGACTTTGATTTTGGCGCGTCGTCATCCAGCTGCAATCGACTTACGTATGGTGATTGCCATGAGTAAAGCCAATACCGATTTAGAACGTATTGGTGATGAAGCTGCAAAAATTGCCCGTATTGCACAGACTTTATGTGAAGAGGGCGAATCGCCGCGTGGCTATATGGAAACACGGCATATTGGCAATCAAGTGCGTGTCATGATTCATGATGCTTTAGATGCTTTTGCGCGTGTGGATGCAGAACAAGCATTAAAAGTTTTGTTGGCCGATGCCGATATTGACCGTGAATATCAATCCGCGACGCGCACACTGATGACCTATATGATCGAAGATCCACGTCATATTAGTCGTGTTATCAATGTGATGTGGGTATTGCGTTCACTGGAGCGGATTGGTGACCATGCACGTAATATCTCAGAACAAGTGATTTATATGGCAAAAGGTTTTGATGCGCGACATACCAGTGTTGAAGAGATTGAACAAAAAGTTCAAGGTAAATAATTGAATTTATAAATAAAAAGACCTGAATCATTCAGGTCTTTTTATTTGGAAAATTTAAGATCACAAAAAGAAAATTACACTTGAGCAAGTGCTTGTTCTAAGTCTGCAATCAAGTCATCAATATGTTCAATCCCCACAGATAAACGCACCATATCAATACTTACGCCTGCTGCTTTTAGCTCTGTTTCATTCAGTTGACGATGCGTGGTGGTTGCTGGATGACAGGCTAAACTTTTTGCATCGCCAATATTCACCAGACGCGTAAACAGCTGTAATGCATCGATAAAACGGGTGCCACCTTCACGACCATCTTCAACACCAAAAGACAGAATTGCAGACGGTTTACCTTTGACGTACTTTTGTGCCAAAGCATGTTGTGGATGATCTTTTAAACCTGCGTAGTTGACCCATTTTACTTTTGGATGTGCCTGTAAATATTCAGCAACTTTTTGTGCATTTTCAGTATGGCGTTCCATACGCAAATTCAGTGTTTCTAAGCCTTGTAAAATTAAGAATACGCTGAGCGGGCTGATCGCTGCGCCTGTATTTCTTAATGGAACAACACGTGCACGGGCGATATATGCCGCAGCACCTAAAGCTTCTACATAGTTCACCCCGTGATAACTTGGATCGGGGGTATTTAAGACTTTGAAGCGCTCGGGATATTTGCCCCAAGGGAATTTACCACTATCGACAATCGCACCACCAATTGAATTACCATGACCGCCAATATATTTAGTCAATGAATGCACCACGATATCTGCACCATGTTCAAAAGGTTTCAGTAGGGCAGGTGTTGCAACGGTATTATCCACAATCACGGGTACACCATATTCGTGTGCGATTTTAGCAATAGCATCTAGGTCAATAATATTACCCAGCGGATTGCCAATCGACTCAACGAAAACCAACTTGGTTTTTTCATCAATCAAGCCACGCAATGCTTCAGGATCTTGGTAATCAAAGAAACGCACTTCAATGCCTTGTTTTGGCAAAGTGTGAGCGAATAAATTATATGTTCCACCATAGAGTGTTGAAACCGATGCAATATTGTCACCCGCTTCTGCAATGGTCTGGATAGAATAGGTGATCGCAGACATACCCGAAGCCAATGCTAAAGCACCAATACCGCCTTCAAGCGCACTCAGACGTTGCTCAAGCACAGCGGTCGTTGGGTTCATGATCCGTGTATAAATATTACCCTGAACTTTCAGGTCAAATAGATCCGCACCATGTTGGGTATTATCAAAGGCATAAGAGGTGGTCTGATAAATTGGAACGGCGACCGCTTTAGTGGTTGCTTCTGGTTCATAGCCTGCATGTATGGCAAGAGTTTCGTCTTTATATGTCATGTTCTTCCGTCAACTTTTTATTAAATTTCAATAGAGTGTAACAAATAAATATATGAAGTAAACAAGGGTTTATATATTTTAAAATCATAAAAACAGATAAAGCCAACAATGCAGCCTGAGATAAATTGAGTATCAATGAGGAAAAATAGACCGAATATCGCTGAGTTTGTGAGCTGTCATTGTGGTGTCATTTGCTGAAACTAGCATAACAAATTCCATAAATTCAGTTATTAAAAACACAATGAAAAAAGCAGCAATAAATAAACTGACCCGCCATAAAAGCACTTTAACTTTAGTCCTCTGTAGTTTACTGGGTTTGACCGCATGTTCTGATGATGATCAAGATTCAACAACACAGAAGACCTTAACCCAAAATATAACATTGGCATTTGGTGATGAAGCCTGTGTAATGGGGGGAACACGTATGCAGAGCGGTTTAGACCGCAATGGTAATGGCAAACTTGAAGCCAGTGAAATCACTAAAACCGAAAACAGTTGTAAGCCCAATTTGTTTGCACAAGGTGTAGCATTGCCATTTAACGTACTGGGACGTTACTCTGCGAATGGTACGACCATTGATAGCTCGTTTGATATTCGTCAGGGTGGTTTTGGTTCTGATGTTGCTGCACATCCAAGTAATAAAAAGCAATTCTATGCATTGACCGATCGGGGGCCAAATGCAGACTTTACTGATAAATTATATGGTGCTGGTAAGGTTTTCGCCATTCCAGACTATGTGCCGAAAATTGGTTTATTTGAAGTTCAAGACAATGGTACTGTGAAATTAATTAAAACCATCAATTTAAAAGATCGCGATGGAAAAGACATCACAGGACTACCCAACACTTCTGCTTTAGGCGGCACAGGGGAAACACCGTATGATGTCAATGGAAAAGTGATTACTGTAGATCCAACTAAGCCTTACGATGTGGTGAGTAATCCAATTCGATTGGATGATTATGGCTTGGATAGTGAAGGGCTCACTGCACTTAACGATGGTACGTTCTGGGTCAGCGATGAATATGGACCGCATATTGTGCATTATGATGCCAATGGTGAAGAAATAGGGCGTATCAATCCATTTAAGGCTGATAAACGCAACAATTGGACTTTGCCCAATGAGTTTAGCTATCGCCGTGCCAATCGAGGGATGGAAGGCTTAACCATTAGCCCAGACCAAAAAACTTTGGTTGGGATTATGCAATCGACCATGAGTTTACCGAATAAAAATGTCAATAAATCAACGTTGACGCGTATTGTGACGATTAATCTTGAAACAGGCAAAGTCGCACAATATTTATATCAGCAAGAGATAGCTGAAAATTCAAACTCTGCCATTATTGCCCTCAGTGCAACACAATTTCTGGTTTTAGAACGAGATGGATTGTTTTATAAAGATACGCCAAATGTGATGAAAAATGTCTATCGTATTGATTTAAGCAAAGCCACCAATTTAGAAGATATTCAAACACAAAATGATGTCAAACAAGATGAAAAGCTCGGTTTAACCATTGCGGGCAAGACCTTAGAAGAATACCAATTGGATAAAGGCTGGGACGGTTTAAAAGCATTTAATATTGTTCCAGCACCTAAAACATTGGTACTGGATATGGGGAAAGCGGTTAAATATCCACATGATAAAATGGAAGGTCTGTGGTTGATCAATAGTACGACACTTGGGATTTTAAATGATGACGATATGGGGCTTTGGAATAATGCCAAAGGCATGGAGCCAAAGTATCTGGATGCGGCACGTACACGTATTGATATCAATACCTTATACATCATGGATAAATTGAATTTAAAAGGCCAATAATTGCATAACAACAGCCGCCCAAGAGGCGGCTTTTTCTATAACCATCATTTAAAAATAATAGGTTCCTCAATGAAAAAAATAGCCATTCTCACCGTTCTAACAAGTTTAATCACTACAACTGCTTGGTCTGTACCGCAAGTGACATCGCGTGAATATAAATTGTTGTTACAGCCAGACAAATTTAGCTATGCCAATGAGTCCGCTAACGTAAATAGCTATATGCAACAAGCCAAAACGATTATTGCACAACAAATTACCCGTACAGTTTCAGGAACGATGATCTTAGACAAGCAACGCCAAATACGTTTTTATGATTCACCCAGCAGTTGCCTACTCAATAATATGGGCTATAGCTTTCGAGAACGGATTGAAAACGGAGCATCTGAAGTAACGCTTAAATTTAGAAGCTATGATCATTATCTGTCTGATTTTTCCGATTTGAGTAGCTCGACTGCGGGAGCCAAAACCAAGCTTGAAGATGATATCACGCAAACAGCAACACAAGGATTTTTGGTGGGTTCCAGTAAATCCACCACAGTGGCAAATACACGGACAATCAATAAGTTTTTAGACATCCATACGCATTTTCCAAAATTTAAAGAAACCTTTGCCATCAGTGATAATCAGCTGTTATCACCTGTAGGTGGACTCACCATTTATGAACGAAGTTATCGTGGGGTCAGCATTGATTTAGGCGAGTTTGATGCAGAGGTAGATATGAGTTTATGGTATACCCAAGCACCTTATGCAGGATTAAAACCTGCTGTAGTTGAAGTCTCGTTTAAGTATCAAGATCCAAATGCAAATTACACCAATAAGGTTGTACAACGTGCTGCCATTAGTTTTTCTGCTTTGAAATCATTGTCAAACTACAATGCACCAAGTTCAACTCAAACCAAGACGCAATTTGTATATCAGTATCAGCCGAATTTTTGTTCGTGATCATGTGTGAGATCGCGATTTGATTACGTTTATCGGTGTGGAAAAATGTTTTCTTGATGCTTTTAAAATATCTCAATCAATTGGACAAATCTGAACAAAAATAGATAAATTCAGCGTATAATTGACGGTATTTATTTATTCGCATTTTGCGAATTTCTATTCATTATAGAGGAGTCCTACGTGGCCCAATATATTTACACGATGAACCGTGTGTCGAAGATGGTTCCGCCTAAGCGCGAAATCCTAAAAGACATCTCTTTATCATTTTTCCCAGGTGCAAAAATTGGTGTACTTGGTTTAAACGGTGCAGGTAAATCTACCCTACTCCGTATTATGGCTGGCGTAGATAAAGATTTCTCAGGTGAAGCTCGTGCGCAACCAGGTATTAAAATCGGTTATCTAGAGCAAGAACCACCATTAGATCCAAATAAAGATGTGCGTGGAAACGTTGAAGATGGTTTACGTGAACCATTAGATGCATTGGCACGTTTAGATGAAGTTTTTGCTGAATATGCAGCTGAAGATGCTGACTTTGATGCACTTGCAAAAGAGCAAGAGAAATTAGAAGCAATTATCCATGCTTGGGATGCACACAACCTTAGCAACCAAATGGATCAAGCTGCAGCAGCATTGAATCTTCCAGCATGGGATTCTGACGTAAGCTTACTTTCAGGTGGTGAACGTCGTCGTGTAGCATTGTGTCGTTTGTTATTGTCTAAACCAGACATGTTATTGCTGGACGAACCGACTAACCATTTGGATGCAGAATCTGTATCTTGGTTAGAACGTTTCTTAAAAGACTTTGCCGGTACAATCGTTGCGATTACCCATGACCGTTATTTCTTGGATAATGTTGCAGAGTGGATTCTTGAGCTTGACCGTGGACATGGTATTCCTTACCAAGGTAACTATTCTTCTTGGTTGGAACAAAAGAATGCACGTTTAGAGCAGGAAAATAAACAAGAAGAATCTTTTGCTAAAGCATTGAAAAAAGAATTGGAATGGGTTCGTTCAAATGCTAAAGGTCAGCAAAAGAAAAACAAAGCACGTATGGAGCGCTTTGAGGAGCTTAACTCACGTGAGTTCCAACAACGTAATGAAACCTCTGAAATCTATATTCCACCTGGTCCACGCCTAGGGAATAAGGTTGTAGAAGTTGAAGGCATCAGCAAATCGTTTGATGGCCGTCTACTCTATGAAAACTTATCGTTCACAGTACCACCAACTGCGATTGTTGGTATCGTTGGTCCAAACGGTGCGGGTAAAACCACTTTATTCCGTATGATGACAGGCGAACAGCAACCAGATACCGGTACAGTTGTATTGGGTGAGTCTGTCAAAGTTGCTTATGTTGGTCAGATTCGTGACACTTTAGATAACAATAAAACAGTCTGGGAAGAAGTTTCTGGCGGTTTAGATATCTTAAGAATTGGCGATTACGAGATCGCATCTCGTGCCTATATCGGTCGCTTTAACTTTAAAGGTCAAGATCAGCAAAAACGTGTTGGTGAATTGTCAGGTGGTGAACGTAACCGTTTACAACTTGCGAAGATCCTTCAGATGGGCGCCAACGTAATCTTACTGGATGAGCCATCAAATGACTTGGATATTGAAACTTTACGTGCGCTAGAGGATGCAATTCTTGTATTCCCTGGCACTGTCATGGTGGTATCGCATGACCGTTGGTTCCTTGACCGTATTGCTACACATATCTTGTCATTTGAAAATGAACAGCCAGAATTCTACGAAGGTAACTATGCTGAATATGAAGCATATCGTTTAGCGCGTTTGGGTGATGCTGCTGTGCAAAAACGTACCAAATACAAAAAAATTGGTGGTTAATCACTAATTTTGTAGATCAAAAAAACCAGCTTTCGAGCTGGTTTTTTATTGTAAATAAAGCCGATAAAGTTGGTGTTGTGCTTCGAGATGACCTTGATTGGCGGCAAGCAACAACCATTTGTATGCATTCTTTTTATCTGGCGATAGGCCGAGCTGGCCTTGTAGGTAAATCATGCCTAATTTATATTGGGCCGTGCTATATCCTTTAAGTGCTGAATGTAAAAAATACCAAATCGCGTTGCGTTGATATTTTTGGATTTTTTCATTTAACAGCTGATCTAAATCAAGAGGGTCACGCTGGTTAAGCGCCAGATGTTCATAACTGGTTGCGCGATGGTAAGTATGCATTGATTCAGACATTTTAAATGTATGATAGGGGCTGGAATAATGGTATTTATGGCTGACAATTTGGTTGAGCTTCCGTATTATTTTTATTAAATCCATAATGATTCACGCTTATTTTTATGAAATTACCCTTATAAGATTAAAGCAAATAACCAGAATAAGTAATCCCAATAACCATGATTTTTTTTCATATAAAAGTATTGCTAAACTGATTCGAGATTAATCATTTATTCAATTTTTGATGGCAGTAGGCCTCTTTGAAATTTTTTTAAAACCATAAATCAATAAACAGCCCCCTCATCCTAGCCTTCTCCCAAAAGGAGAAGGGACTTTCAATACCAATATGATTCACTCTAAATGATCGTTTTTTGATTGATGAACTAGTAGGCCTATTGAGTTTAAGGCTTGGTACTTTGTATAAAATGAGCTACGAGGAGCTATTTAAAATCATATGGATTGTTTATCAGTTTTATCTTGGTATTTTAATTTTTGCTATTTGAATCAGACTAAATCAATTGCATATATAAAAGAATGCCAAAATAACATTCTTCTATATATGTGCGCTCACAATTAATTAAAGACGCATCTCAATCCCTTGTTCAGCAAGGTATTGTTTCGCTTCAGGAATAGAGTATTGACCAAAATGGAATATCGAGGCTGCCAATACAGCATCGGCACCACCTTTTAAAATACCATCTGCTAAATGTTGTAAATTACCCACACCGCCTGATGCAATGGTCGGAATGGTGACACGATCATTGATTTGACGCATTAGACCAATGTCATAACCCGCTTTCGTCCCATCTGCATCCATAGAGGTAACCAATAATTCACCTGCACCGAATTCTGCCATTTTGACCGCCCATTCAATCGCATCTATGCCTGTTGGTTTACGGCCGCCATGGGTGAAAATTTCCCATTTATTTTCACCGGTTCTTTTCGCATCGATTGCTACAACAATACATTGTGCACCAAAGCGCTGAGACGCTTCTTGAACGAACTCAGGATTAAATACCGCAGCAGAGTTGATGCTGACTTTATCTGCGCCTGCATTTAATAACAAACGAATATCTTCAACTTTACGAACACCGCCACCGACTGTAAGTGGAACAAACACACTTTCAGCCATACGTTCAACCGTACGGTAAGTGGTATCTCGGCCATTTGATGTTGCGGTAATGTCTAAAAAGGTGATTTCATCTGCACCTTGCTCATTATAACGACGGGCAACTTCTACAGGATCTCCTGCATCACGGATATCCAGAAACTGGACACCTTTCACCACACGACCATTATCTACGTCCAGGCAAGGAATAATACGTTTAGCGAGCATAATTTTTTCCAAAAATAACAGGCGATTATGAAAGTTCGTGACTTAGGTGCTACACCTCGATAGTCGAAGCGGTTATTCTATCAAACTTATGTAAGTTTTTTCGCAGGTTTTCTATGTCGGTTTATACCACTTTGAGTTTAAAAGAAGTTCAACATTTTGCAGCACCTTATGGATTAGAGGTGGTTGAACTTAAACCAATTCAAGGCGGTGTGCAAAATACCAACTATTTTATCATTTGTGCTGATGGAACACAGTTTGTATTAACATTATTTGAAAATATGGATGCACAAGCAGCAGGAGAGTTAATTCCTGTCTTAGAACACTTGGGGCAACAAGGTTTGGCAGTTCCTGTTCCGTTAAAACATAGCGGTCAGTCGATTCATAGCTTAAAAGATAAACCTGCACAAATTGCGCCACGGATGTCAGGTAAACATCCGATGCCTTCTACAATCGCTCAAGTTGAGCAAATTGCTGTAGCACAGGCCAAAATGCATGTGGCGTTACAAGACTTCCCATTACAGCGTCAAGTGGCGCGTGATCATGCCTATTGGTATAACGTTGCTCAACAAATTAAACCGACTTTGGATGTGGCTGATAGCGCTTTGCTGAATAACCTTTTAGGTTTATATGAAGCACTGACCATGATGTATCCAAATCGACCTAAAGGTTTTATTCATTCAGATTTGTTCCGTGACAATACTTTGTTTGAAGGCGATGAGTTAAAAGGCATTCTAGATTTTTATGAAATGAATCAAGATGAATTACTTTTTGATATTGCGATTACCTTAAATGACTTTTGTACAGAATATCCAAGTGTTCGCTTGAATGAAGCCAAAGCAACGGCTTTCTTAAATGCATATACCTCGATTCGTCCCCTGACTGAAGATGAAAGAGCTTGTTTAGAGTTATATTTGGCTATGGCCGCAGGTCGCTTTTGGATGATGCGTTTACAAATCGCTCAGATGAATGCCGCTGAAGCACGCACAGGTGACGATATTTTGCAGAAAAATCCGCAAGAAATGCGTAATATGTTGATTGAAAGATTAAAGTTCGTGACTGCTTAATAGCTTTTTGTGGGAAAGAAAATGCGTGATCAAGGTCGTTTAGTTGAATGGTTCGATGATAAAGGCTATGGCTTTATTCAACCAAATGATGGTGTAAAAGATCGCGTATTTTTACACATCAAAGATTTTGCACAAAAAGGGCCACGCCCAATCGTGGGCTGTGCCCTTGAATATGTGGTGCAATTAGACGGCCAAGGGCGTTATAAAGCAAAACAAGTCACATATTTAAAAGCCACACAAATGGCGAAAGTCACAAGCCAGCAAGCGGCTAAAGCCAAGCAGTTACATGCAGCAAAGCAGGCTAAATTACAGCCGATGCAAATTTTGTGCACTGTTTATATTATTGCTTTGGCAATTTTGACCATAAGCGGTTTGCTCAATGGCATGTTTATTCTTTTTGTCAGTATTATCAATGTGATGACCTATTGGTTTTATGCACAAGATAAAGAAGCTGCGCAGAGCAATCAGCGTCGTGTTCCTGAAAATACCCTGCATATTTTAGCTTTTTTAGGTGGTTGGCCTGCAGCTTGGTTAGCACAGCAACGCTTACGACATAAAACACAAAAACAACCCTTTAAAAAGATTTATTTGTGTACCATATTCTTTAATATTTTATTGATTTTATGGTTAATTTCGCCTTTGAATATGTTTAAGATTTAAACGGGCGTTAGCAAATTTAAAAGGGCTTACAATGAATAATTATGTTGATCCAAATAATAGTAAATCTCTGACTTTAATTTTATATATCCTTTATATTGTTGCAATTTTTTCTGCGGGAATTCTTGCAATCATTGCATTGATTATCAATTATGTAAAATTGAATTCGGTCCGTGGTACGATTTTCGAAAGTCATTTTAGATGGCAAATTCGCACTTTTTGGTGGTATTTAGTCTGGACGGTAATTGCATTTATTCCGTTTATTTTTCTATTTTTCACCATGGATAATGTCAATGCCTTTGCGGGTGTTGCCGTGGGTGCTACGATTTTTTGTGCTGCCACCTTATTTATTTCTTGGATATGGATTGTCTATCGCGCCATTCGAGGCATTATTGCGCTGAATGATGATCAAGCCTTACCGATATAACTGAATAAATCACCCTTGATGGATCTTGTTCCCGAGCAATACAGCTTGATCAAAGCGTAATTTTAGTGAAAACAGCGTTCTAATTAAGAACGCTGTTTTTCTATCTCAGTTGAATTTTCTTTAAGCTGTCGTGTGTATAAAAATTTGGGTCTCCATTCACTGATGATCACCCCCAATACCACAAGTAAACCACCAAAAAGAGCCAGCAAAGGTAAGCGTTCACCTGCAATTCTTCCAAATAAAGCTGCCCAAACTGGTTCGCCAGCATAAATCACGGCAGCTTGAGAAGGATCGACAGAGCGTTGTGCCCAATTCATCGTCAATTGTAATAAAGCACTGGTTAAGCCCAGTCCAACAGCAAGCATCACCAATTGCCACGAAAAGGCTGGAATATCCAGCTCACCCACAAAAGGCATACTGGCAAATGAAATCAATGAAGCAAAAGCAAGCTGAATCACCGTTACACGCTGAATATTGACCTTCCCTGCAAAATGCCCGATGAGAATAATCTCCATAGCAATTGCAAATGAGCCAACTAATGTAATGATTTGCCCCGTATTTAAATCAATGTGATGAAAACCATTTCCTGTCAAAAAAATTAAACCGATAAACGCCAGTAAAACACCGAGCCAAGTCATGATATGTGGTCTTTTGCGAAAAATCACCCAGATAAGAATCGGTACAAGGGGCACATATAATGCTGTTAAAAATGCAGACTCACTACTGCTGATGGTTTGCATACCGACAGTTTGCGAGCCATAACCTGTGGCAATCATGCCACCAATCAGCGCACCTGCGATGAGCTCTTTTAAATTGATACCTTTTAGATATTTATAAGACAGTAATCCAACAGCAATGGTCGCTGCAGCAAAACGACAACCGACAAAAAACATAGGGGAACTATAGTTTAGGGCATAATGTACAATGACAAATGTACCACCCCAAATCATGGTCATCAGGATCAGTGCAATTTGAGGCGTTCTGGACTTTAAAAATAAAGCGAGGGGAGAGGAAGACATAAAATAAAGTAATGTAGAAGAGCAGGGCTATTTTACGCGAAAGCACAGTATTGTGCAGATGTTAAGCTGAGTAATCGGGTATTTAAATCACTCAATTGTCATGCAGTCGTGCTAGCATATTGAATTAAAATTTTGATAAAGAGAAATAAATCATGGTGATCGAACAGGCTTTATTTCATATTGTTGATGGTCAACAAATGGCTTTTGAAAAGAAATTTTATGAATTATCAGACACCTTCCGGAATGCCCAAGGTTGTGAAAAATTTAAATTAATCCGTGGTATAGAAGACAATCAAAAATACATACTACAAATTCACTGGATTGATCTTAAAACCCATACAGATGTTTTTATGAAAACAGATGAGTTTAAACAGTGGTTTACGGCAATGAAGCCCTTTTTAGCAAGTAAAATTGAAATGCAACATTTTGAAAATACATTGGTTTAAATCTGGATGTAGTGATTTAAATACCTTCTTTAACACATAAAAAAGAGAACAGCTCGGTTCTCTTTTTTAATCCAATCTATACTGGGAACTTAAAAGCCTTGTTCATCCAATAACAGCTGCGCTTCACGTAGGTTTAATGTGCCTTCGTAAATTGCACGTCCTGTGATCGCACCTAAAATACCCGGTTTACCTTTTAAATTACGCACATCATCCAGATTGGTTACACCGCCTGAGGCGATCACTGGAAGACCTGAGTATTGCGCAAGGTTTACCGTCTGTTCAACATTGACACCCTGCATCATACCATCACGTGCGATATCGGTATAAACAATGCTAGACACACCGGCATCCGCAAAACGTTTTGCAAGATCAGTGGCTTTTACATCAGTGACATTTGCCCAGCCATCAGTTGCAACCATACCATTGATCGCATCAATACCGACAATAATGTGTCCCGCAAACTTCTTACAGGCTTCTTCAACAAATTCAGGATTTTGAACTGCTTTGGTGCCGATGATGACAAAAGAAACGCCCGCATCTAAATAATGTTCGATTGTTTCCAAAGAGCGAATACCACCGCCAATCTGGATTGGCAGTTCAGGCTGTGCTTTTGCAATTGCTTCAACGACAGGTTTATGAATTGGTGTTCCAGCAAAAGCCCCATTCAAATCAACCAAATGCAAACGACGAGCGCCTTCATTTACCCAATGCTGTGCTGTTGCAACAGGATCATCAGAAAATACGGTATCGTCTTCCATACGACCTTGTTTTAAACGAACACATTTACCATCTTTCAGGTCAATTGCCGGGATGATCAGCATGCTTTCGCTCCTTGCTTAATCTCAATGAAGAATTTATTGATCATCATCTTAGCAAAAACTTGATCAATTTCTAAGTGTCAGTTTAGGCTTTTATTGGGGCGAATGCTCAATTTAAGCTGAGTATGTGCAATCGTGTCAGGTATTAAGTCTAAATCCAATAAGGCTTCGAAAATTAAAAGTGCAGCATAGGCATCGGCTGCTGCATATTCAATTTGTGGTGTTGTGAGAATTTTACGTGCCCAATTTGAGGTGCTAATAGATTTACTTTTAGGGAAATTGACTTGGAATAGTAATGCCATGGCATTTTTAATTCCTAAAGGATTATTGAAGCCAAACCTCGAAAAGCATTTTGAAAGTTCGATGACACTGTTGAGTTGCATGCCTTTTTTACGGAATAAATGTGCATCATTTTTTAAGCCAAAACCAACTTTAATCTGATCAGGATTTTCAAAAAAGGTCGCTAGAAAAGCCAAAATATCTGGGGAAACTTGAAATAAATAGGCTTTTTCAAATGTCGCCAATTGAATAAGATGTGGGCCAGTTTGAATTTCACCTTTATTAAAGGTAGGTTTGGACTCAGTATCGAAACCAAAAATGTGCGCCGTTTTTAATTCTGCTTCAATTGCTTGGCATTGTTGCAAGCTATTAATCACAACAATGTTACTCAAAGGCAAATTTTGAAAACGGGGAAAGCTCTGAATTTGTTCTTTACTAGGAAGTTGCTGAGTTTGAATATTCACAAATTTAAGCTCACAAATTTTAGTCGACCAGTTTAAGCATTAAAAATATTAACCATATTGTGTTATAACAAACTTTGAATAAAAGATGATAGTTTTGTGGGTCAAAAACACAGGAATAAATTGTATGGTTGAAAAAGATGATGATCTTTTTATAGAAGGCGCCAAGCGTTTAAAGCAATTAATTCAGGATAAAAATATAAAAGCCAGTGATATTGTTAACGTACTCGAAACTTCAAAAGGAACCATGACCAAATGGTTGCAAAACTCAACGCCATCGAGCGCACAAAGTTTAATTGAATTGGCACGTTTAGTCGGGATGACTGAACGCTGGAATATGGAATCTAAACAGCAAGATAAAGCAGATCTGGTGACCAAAGCATATGCTGAGTCTGAATTGGATTTAAGCCATGTCACCATGGAACAGTTGATCAACGAAATTAAAGACCGTTATGCAGCTTTAAATTTAAAAGCGGATATTAAAATTAGTGTTGAGCCATTAGAAGGTGGTTTTGTCACCAAAGAGTAAAATAACCACCTTATAAAAATAGGGTGGTTATTTCGGCTGATTTATTCAGATTGATTGATTTGTTGTTGATATTGCTGAAACTGTTGCGCTTGGTCAAGGTAGCTTTGATATGCTGGAATTGCTGTAACTGCAAGGATTAGAATACTAATCGGGAAGATCACAATATAAATCCAAGCCAATACTTTTTCCCAACCACGAGTAATTCGAGGTGCACCATAGTTATTTGTCCCAGCATCTCCTTTTGCACAGCTTAAATAAACAAAAAAGAATAAATTCACCAAAGGTAAAAGCATAAGAAGAGATAACCAGCCACTTTGGTTTTTGTCATGTAAGCGACGGATTGTAAAAATAAAACTGAAGTAGATTACCGCGATATAAATAATAATCGCAACTGCGCCGAGTATAAAGATGAGCGTATTTGAAGGTGAGTTACTTAAAGCAGGGATGAATAATGCAGCGATAATACCCAGTACAAACATGGATAGACCCAACAGCATATTCCAGCCTAAATAGGATAATCGACCAAAACGGCCACTGGCACTTAAAGCTGAATCATGGGTTTGAAAATTAGAAGACATTGTTATGTTCCTAGAATGAATTAAGGTTTTTAAATCAATTTTTAAAATCAATTGTTGGATTTTTATTCAATTTGTTTGAATCATAATAAACAGACGATAAAAAATAAAGTCCAAATAAAATAAAAAATCAAGCCGATCGCAATTGACTTGATTTTTAGAGATATAAATTGGGATGAAATTGATCTGAATGAATCAGATTTTCCATTCCACAAAGTTTTTCAGTAACTGTAAACCTGCTGTATGGCTCTTTTCAGGATGGAACTGTGTCGCAAATAAATTTTCTTTATGAATAGCCGTACAGAACTGCAAACCATAATCACATGTTGCAGCAACAAGAGACGGGTCTTTGGGTTCGACATAATAGCTATGTACAAAGTAAAAACGGCTATCTTGATCAATATCTTTCCACATCGGATGATTTTGATCTGCCTGATGGACTTGGTTCCAGCCCATATGAGGGACTTTTAAGCCGTCCATATCTGGAAAATGTTTTACCACACCCTCAAAAATACCCAGCGCTTGAGTGCCTGTATTTTCTTCTGACGATTCAAGCAAAGCTTGCATGCCGACACAAATGGCAAGTACCGGTTTATTAAACGCAGCATGGCGCACAACCTCATCAATACCTGCTTCATGCATCCCCTGCATACAATCACGCATTGCCCCTACACCGGGAAATACGATTTTATCTGCCTGAGCGATTAATTTTGGATCATTTGTGACATCTACAGTTGCGCCAACATGTTCGAGTGCTTTGGCTGCTGAATGAAGATTTCCCATGCCATAGTCAAGAAGGGCAATACGGGTCATTACAAGGTTCCTTTCGTCGATGCAACAGTATTTTCTGCACGCGGATCAACTTCACACGCCATGCGAAGCGCACGTGCAAATGCTTTAAAAACACTTTCAATTTGGTGATGGCTATTTTTGCCTTTTAAATTGTCAATGTGCAAAGTCATTAAAGCGTGATTTACAAAGCCTTGGAAAAACTCGGAAAATAAATCCACATCAAAACTGCCGATACGGGCACGTGTAAATGGGATATCCATCCATAAACCTGGGCGACCTGATAAATCAACCACGACACGGCTTAAAGCTTCATCAAGTGGTGCATAGAAATGACCATAACGTTTTAAGCCTTTTTTATCACCGAGTGCTTGCGCAAATGCTTGGCCTAGTGTGATTCCACAGTCTTCTACGGTATGGTGATCATCGATTTCTAAGTCGCCATCACAATGAATATCGATGTCAAATAAACCATGACGCTTGATTTGATCAACCATATGGTCTAAAAAGGGAACACCTGTATTGAGCGTGCCTTGACCAGTACCATCAAGATTCACACGAACTCGAATTTTAGTTTCGTTGGTGTTTCTTACCACTTCACTGATACGTTGCGCCATAGACACGTTCCTCAAAAAACGTCAAAAATTAAAAGTTTGATGTAAAGATATTTCGCTGTGACGAAAGTGACAGCATATTAGATTGCTCAGGAGGGTTAATCAATGCCTATTACCGTACATGCTAAAACTTCACTAGAAAATGAAGAAGTTCGCGATCAGCTTGAGCGATTATATGACACCAGTCCCGAGTTTGGGGATGGTCATGATGCCATAGAACAACTTGAGCAAAACTTGGCTCATTATACCTTACTTTATGTCGCAGAATTTAATACAAAGATTATTGGTGCGTTATGGTGTACTGGACAAGGTGAAAGTCGGACTTTGGAAAATATTGTGGTGCATCCTGCTAACCGCGGACGCGGCGTTGCAGAACGTTTGGTCGAAGAAGTTTGTCGTATCGAGGAAAAAAAGGGCATTAAAAACTTTGAGCCGGGCTGTGGAGCAATCCATCGTTGTTTAGCTCACTTAGGTAAAATCTAAGATCATCTTGGATCTTTGACCAATTTAAGCAACCTGATCAGGTTGCTTTTTTATTTGGCTATTTTTCAGAACTATAAGTTTGAGCTGATCTCAGCAGCATATTGCCGTCACGACCAGAACACTTTGGGAAAAATTAAATTGAGTTTGCAAAACTTAAAGCGAGGAAGAGTACCTTAGTTCAGCAAATTAAGCGTGCCAAAATTTGCCCTCTAAAGCTGAAAAACGCATAAAAAACAGCCTTATTTAGAATAAATAGGCGGTTTTTGTTGTAAAAATAAACTATTGAATGATTTTAGTGATTTCAATGCTTGACGACTAAACCATTAAATTGTTTAATACGCCCCATCGGCGTGATAGCTCAGTAGGTAGAGCAACGGATTGAAAATCCGTGTGTCCCCAGTTCGATCCTGGGTCTCGCCACCATATTTGAAAAACCTCAAACATTGTTTGGGGTTTTTTATTGCCTGCTTTTTATCATCAATTAAAAAATAGATGCTCATCATTAAAAACAGCATGCTATTGAGAATGCGTAAATTGAACTCATTGTCTTACAAAATATCTTGCCATGGACTATAAATATCGTAAGATAAACCTTTGGTAAGTGAAATAGATTGTTATAAGAACAATGAAAGATTTATTTTCATCAGGCAGCCAGCTTTATCAGCAAGCTCGACCGAGTTATCCGCAAGAAGTGGTTCAGGAAATTTTAAATCATGTTCCAGAGCGCGGTTTTGCTTGGGATTGTGGTGCGGGTTCAGGTCAATTTACTCAATTGCTTAGCCCTTATTTCGATCATGTTGTTGCAACAGATATGAGCGAAAAACAATTAAACCTTGCGCCTTATTTTGACAATGTGAGCTATCAAGTACAATCTGCTGAACAGACTTCATTTACAGCACAGAGTTTTGATTTGATTTCTGTTGCTCAGGCCATTCATTGGTTTGATTTTGATGGCTTTTATAAAGAAGTTGAACGCACATTAAAACCACAAGGTATTCTTGCTGTAATCGGTTACGGCTTAATTCATGTCGAAAATGCAGCCATCAATACCATGATTCAAAGCTTATATGCTGAAAAACTAGATGGTTATTGGGATGCGGAGCGCCGTTATATCGATGAAGAATATAAAACCATTCCCTTTCCTTTTGATGAAATAAACGTTGCTGAGTTTAAGATGCAGTACCAGTGGTCCTCTGCACAACTATTAAAGTATTTATCTACTTGGTCTGCAATTAAACACTATTGCGAAAGAAATCAGGATCATCCATTACTTGATCTAGCTGAAGCATTAACCAGCGAGCTTGCAGATCTAACCATCACATTCCCAGTTTTTTTAAGAGTGGGTAAAATTAAAAAATCAAAGAAAAAATGCTTTATGCACAAATAAAATAAGGATCGCATTTTATCTTTGATTACAATAGATATAGCTAACAATATACTTACTTATATATTATTTAAAAGTAAGATAAATCATGAAAGCTCCAGTTAAAATAGTATCCATTGCTGTATGGCTATCGGCATTCAGTTCTACCGCTTTTGCAACGACAGGCTATTTTATGCATGGCTATGGGGTAAAAGCCCAAGGCAATGCAGGGACCTCAATCGCTCAATTTCAAGATGCATTAACGATTGCCAATAACCCAGCAGGCTTAAGCTGGATTGGTGATCGTATTGATGTGGGTGCAACCGTGTTTTCACCTGATCGTTCAGCTGAGATTACAGCGAATCAAATGCCACAAGCTTATCCCAACGCCAATGGTCAATATGATGGCAATGGACGCAAATATTTTGTACTCCCAGAGCTTGCATTCAACCATCAAATCAATGATCAAGTTGCTTTAGGTTTAGCAATATATGGGAATGGTGGAATGAATACGGGATATAAAAATAATCCATTTGCAGCATTTGGCAACAGTGGAACAGCAGGAGTGGATTTAACACAAGTTTTTATTACTCCAGCAGTTGCTTGGAAATATTCAGAAAATCAATCTATCGGAATTGCAACCAATATTCTCTATCAACGTTTTGAAGCACGGGGAATTGCTGGGTTTAGCGGATTTTCAGCCGATGCTTCAAATTTAAGTAATCGTGGAAAAGATTCTGCGACTGGCATTGGTGCGCGTATCGGTTGGGCTGGAAAATTCTTTGATCAACGCTTAACCTTAGGTGCAAATTATTCTTCAAAAATTAATGCAGATCGCTTTGATCGATATCGTGGGTTATTTGCTGAACGAGGTGACTTTGATGTTCCTGAAAGTTATGGTGTGGGTGTAGCTGTCAAAATCACACCTCTATTAACAGTGGCTGCGGATGTACAACGAATTAACTATTCGGATGTGAAATCGGTAGGAAATCCTTTTGATCTTGCACAATTACAACAAGGTCATGCTTTTGGTTCACCACAAGGGCCAGGGTTTGGCTGGAATGATATCAATATCTATAAACTGGGTGTGTCTTATCAAGCCGATCCAAAGCTCACACTAAGAGCCGGTTATAGTCATAATGATCAACCGATTCCAGACAGTGAAGTGTTTTTAAATATTCTTGCTCCTGGGGTAATTCAAGACCACCTCAGCGTGGGTGCAACTTGGAATTTCGATCAACATCAAGAAATCAGTATTGCCTATACACATGCCTTAGAAGATGAAGTAAAAGGCAAAATTTCCCCTGCGTTTGGTGGTGGTGAAGCGAAACTCAAAATGAGTCAGGACATTTTAGGGCTGTCATATGGCTATAAATTCTAAGTTTTTCTGTCAATCGCCATGAAAGCAGATGGATTCGAGAGATTTTTAATCTGAAATAAGACGTTTACCCAAACACACGACTTCGATTTCTTCATAGCCGAGTTGCTCATAAAAGCTTTGTACATCAATATTATCCTTACGGATTAACAGTTGCAGTTTGGGGCAACCTAATGCAACTAAACGCTTTTCAAGTTGTTGTATCAATGCAGTTGCAACACCATTACGTTGATCATGAGGATGGACAGCAAGATAATTGACCCAGCCCCGATGCCCATCATAGCCCCCCATAACCGTAGCGATCAATTGTTCATCTTTGACCGCCAATAGAAACAATCCGTCTTTTTGTGCGACTTTACGGAAGATATCAATTTCTGGGTTGTTCCAAGGACGGGTTAAATCGCAGACTTCCCACAGTGCGATGACTTCATCTAAATCGGTTTCTTGAAACTGTCTGATAATAAACATAGAATTTTTATCTCTTGTTTTTTAAAACAATCTTTACAGCAGATTAATATAAAAAGCCTCAGTTGATAAGTTTATTTTTTAGACAATACGTAAATAATTTTTGTTGAGTTTGTTAACTTATAAAAACGCGATAGGCTGAGAATAGTGATTTTTTATTGATTGAAAGTGTGCATAATAATGGAGGCATAATTTAAAACAAAAAAGGAACTTCACGTGAATAAACAGGAATTTGATTATATTATTATCGGTGGTGGAAGCTCAGGCTGTGTGTTGGCTGGGCGTTTATCAGAAAACCCGCAAGTTTCTGTTTGTCTACTTGAAGCAGGGGGGGCAGGTGAGGGTTGGAAAGTAGAAGTTCCTTGTGCAGCAGTGATTAGCATTCCAACCAAGATCAATAACTGGGCCTTTGAAACTGTACCGCAAAAGGGCTTAAATGGTCGTAAAGGCTATCAGCCTCGTGGAAAATGCTTAGGTGGCTCGTCAGCAATTAATGCCATGGTGTATATCCGTGGGCATCGACAAGATTATGATGATTGGGCAGCCTTAGGCAATACTGGTTGGTCATATGATGAAGTCTTGCCTTATTTTATTAAGTCTGAAAATAACCAAAGAATTAAAAATCAATATCATGGCAATGCTGGACCACTTTCAGTTATTGATTTACGCAGTGATAATCCCTTACAGCAAAAATATATCGCAGCCGCCAAAGAGCAGGGTTATCGAATTCTGGATGACTTCAATGGAGAAGAGCAGGAAGGTTTAGGCGTTTATCAAGTGACCCATATCAATGGGGAGCGTTGTAGTTCCGCACGGGCTTATTTATTTCCTCACCGAGATCGTAAAAATTTAACGGTTGAAACCCATGCACAGACTCAGCGAATCTTGATTGAAAATGGCGTGGCTGTTGGGGTGGAATACAAGCAATGTGGTCAGCTGAAACAAATCTTTGCACGTCGAGAAGTGTTATTGAGTGCGGGAGCGATGCAGTCGCCACAGATTCTGATGCTTTCAGGTGTTGGCGACCAACAAGAACTTGCGCAACATGGCATTGAGGTGAAACAGCACTTACCTGGTGTAGGGAAAAATTTTCATGATCATCCTGATTTTATTTTTGGTTATAAAGTCAGTGAAATTCAAGGCACCTTTGGCTTATCTATTCCAGGTTCAATTGATCTATTTAAACAAATTAGGCGTTATCGTAAAGAACGCCGTGGTTTGATGACTACGAATTTTGCTGAGTGTGGCGGTTTTATTAAAAGTTCAAATGAGCAAAGTCTACCGAATTTACAATTACATTTTGTGATTGCACTGGTGGATAACCATGCACGAACGATGCACACAGGGCATGGTATTTCCTGTCATGTCTGCCTTTTAAATCCAGTCAGTCGGGGTTCGATTAAGATAAGTGGGCCAAGTATCGATGATCCTTTATTGATTGATCCGAATTTTTATGGTGAAGAATCTGATTTAGAAGAAATGGTTAAAGGCTTTAAACTCACTCAGAGATTAATGCAATCTGATGCTTTTAAAAGCATGATTAAAGAAGATTTATTTACAGCCACGGTAAAAACAGATGAGGACATTCGCCAAGTTTTAAGAGATCGCTCAGATACCGTTTATCACCCTGTGGGAAGTTGTAAAATGGGGGTAGACGATATGGCTGTGGTTGATCCACGGTTACGGGTTTATGGTATTCAAAACCTGCGTGTGGTCGATGCGTCAATCATGCCAAAAGTGGTGAATGGCAATACCAATGCCCCTGCAATTATGATTGCAGAGAAAGCGGTTGAGATGATTAATCAGGACCAAGCTGGTGTGGCGTTTATTGAAAAGAAAGATAAAGTGCGTGTTGCAATCTGAGTCTTTAGATATTTAAAAAATCAGTGGGTGGGCATTCAAACCCAAATAAGCCCATAAAAAAAACGCCCTGAAGGGCGTTTTTACTTTTTACATCAGATTTAAAATCTTATGCAGATTTTTTAGCTTGATCTTCTAAAGAAGCAAGCATATGGCCTGTTTCTTCAAAGTTATAATGCCAAGAAAGTGCTTCGCGAAGAATATGCGGTGTTTGACCACCTTTTTCACATGCACGATCAAAGTAATCATTCAATGCATCACGATACATTGGGTGAGCACAGTTATTGATGACTGCACGAGCACGTTCACGAGGCGCTAAACCACGTAAGTCAGCAAGACCTTGTTCAGTCACAAGAATATCAACATCATGCTCAGCATGGTCGATATGTGAAGCAAATGGAACAACAGAAGAGATGTCGCCACCTTTTGCAATTGATTTGGTCACGAAGATTGCTAAATGTGCATTACGTGCGAAATCACCTGAACCACCGATACCATTCATCATCTTGGTACCACACACATGGGTCGAGTTGACGTTGCCGTAAATATCGAACTCAAGTGCAGTATTGATCCCAATGATGCCTAAGCGGCGAACCAATTCAGGATGGTTTGAAATCTCTTGTGGACGTAGAACCAGTTTGTCTTTGTATTGTTCTAGGTTGTTAAATACTTTTTCGCCATATTTAGCAGAAAGGGTAATTGATGAACCTGAAGCAAATTTCATTTTACCCGCATCAATCAACTCGAAAGTACAGTCTTGCAGTACTTCTGAATACATCACCAAATCTTCAAAGTTAGAATCTTTAAGACCAGTTAATACCGCATTGGCAATTGAACCGATGCCCGCTTGTAAAGGACCAAGATTTGAAGGTAAACGACCTTCTTCAACTTCTTTTTCAAAAAATGCGATTAAGTGGTTGGCAATACCTTGAGTTTCATCATCTGGTAGTGTCACCGTTGATGGAGAGTCATGATATTCGCTGTTAATCACGATACCCACGATTTTTGCAGGATCAATATTGATTGCAGGTGTACCAATACGTTGATCAACATGCGTCAAAGGAATTGCTTGACGTGTTGGACGGTAGGTTGGGATGTAAATATCGTGTAAGCCTTCAAAAGCAGGGCTTAAGTTGGTGTTGATTTCAACAATCACTTTTTCAGCAAAAATTGCAAAGCTTGCAGAGTTGCCCACAGATGTTGTTGGAATGATGCCACCATCTTCAGTAATCGCAATCGCTTCAATCACCGCAACATCAGGTTTTTTCAACTGAAGGTTACGCATTTGCTCAACAGTTTCAGACAAATGCTGATCGATGAACATCACTTCACCGTTGTTGATGGCTTTACGTAAAGTGTTATCGACTTGGAACGGTAAACGACGCGCAAGTACACCGGCTTCAGTTAATTGTTTGTCTAGATCATTACCTAAACTTGCACCTGTGATTAAAGTAATCTTCAACGGATTCACTTTGGCTTGTTTTACCAGCGCTAAAGGTACAGCTTTTGCTTCACCTGCACGAGTAAATCCACTCATCCCCACAGTCATCCCATCTTGGATAAAAGTTGCAGCTTGTTCTGCGCTCATGACTTTGTCATGGAGAGATGCTAAACGAATACGATCTAAAGACATGGTTTACGCTCAATTCTTGTTCAAAACTAGACGGATTGTACCGCCCTCAAACTGAATTGTGCATGCCTCTAATGCTAAGGTCTAATTTTTTCAATAAATGCAGGTATAAATTCTGGTGATGGTTTTTAAGTTATTATTTATTAATAAAATAATGATGGCTGTTTGTTAAATAAACAAAGTTAAGTGCTGGTTTATTGAGCAATCACTAAAAGTGATCACTCAAACTTTGTTTGATTTTTTGAATTGGATTTGTAGGTATCGATTCTTCCTCAACTTTTATTGAAGTTGGTAGTGAAATGATGGCTTGTAAGCCGCCTTCAGGACGGTTGGAAATCAACAGTTCACCTTGATGAATATCCACAATTCGTTTGACGATGGCCAAACCTAGACCACTCCCTTGTACTGTACGTGCGGCATCACCACGGACAAAAGGTTGCATAAGTCCTTCAATTTGGTCTTCGGGAATTCCTTCACCATTGTCTGCTACACAGATTTTAATATGCTCGTCTTCTACAAAAGCACTGAGTTCAATTGGTTCAGCCCCATAGCGTTTTGAGTTGTTGATGAGATTGCCAATCAGGCGTTTTAACGACAGTGAGCGTGCAGTAATGATCGGTAATTCTTGCGGTGTGAACTGAATATCTAAGGGTTTAAACTGAATGATTAATTCTTGTAGCAAAGCATTGATATTGGTTTCTTGAAGCTCCTCATCTGAGCCATCACGCATATAGGAAATAAACTGACTTAAAATGGCATCCATATCATCAACATCATAAATCAAACCTTCTTTTAAAAAGTCATCATCAGACATCATCTCTGCACTTAAACGGATCCGTGTCAGCGGTGTTCTTAAATCATGAGAAATACCCGCCAACATGATTTGGCGATCACGTTCAGTTTGTTCAAGTGTATACACCATCTGGTTAAAAGCTTGATTCACCTCACGAATTTCTTGTGGTCCGTGATTGGTTTCCAAGTAGGGTGCCTTTCCTGTTTTACTGTAGTTATTTGCTGCATGTTGTAAGCGACGTAACGGGCGGTTGAGCTGTCTGACCAGTGTCAGGATGATCGCTGCGGCAATCAGTGGAATACCCAATAACCAGGCTAAAATCAGTTCAGGACTATAGTTAGCATAGGTATTGAGAGGTTCACGGACCCAATTGCCATTCATTTCAGGGGTTTGAACCCAAATGCGCGGACTGGGTTTAAACTGGAAATAAACCGTCACATCTTTGATTTTTAATTCTTGAGCAAGCTGGTTCTCAATACGATTGGTAAAGAAATCTGCAATAATTTTGTCTTTTACATTTGGGTATTCTTTGGGATCTGTAACATATTCAACGCCAACCCGTTGCTTTAACCATTCGTCAATATCGAGTTGTATTTCGTCATGGTAAATCTGCAAGCGCGGATTATTGACCATTTCCAGTTCAACTGCCAAAAAACGTGCATGTTGTTGAATTTCAGGTAAATAAAGCGTTTTCCAGAAAAACCACAGTGACATAAATAGGCTAAAGAACACCACGAATACCACCAATACTGTGGTGCGCATTGCCGCTGAACGAGGTTTGACTTTATCGAGGAAGCGTTCCCAAGGTGTACGTTTGCGTTCTTTGTAGGTGACAAAGTCGGTAAATTCTTGTGGGTCTATGGGTTCTAATTTCACAGGAGCATTCCAATCTGTGCGATATTCTTAATCTATGGATTTCAGTTTAAAGGATGGCAGATTTATCGCAATATTAAAAATGTTAGGTTACTCGGCTTTAACTTATTTATTGTCATAAATACTCAGATTAAAATATTTAAACTCAATAAAATAAGAGACTTATTGCATTGAGATCACACAGTTTTTGTAGAGTCGCCCAATATGCTTATATTTAAAATACCAGTGAAATCATAAGTAAATAAGTGTAGCTCTAGGGCAAAGCCATCAAGACTATTATTTAGGATGAATAAATATGGATAAAAAAATACTGGACACATGCAAAACCAAGTATGTGACCAGTACTTTTGAAACTGATTCATGCTATCGAATCAAGATCTATTTATTCCGCACCATCTGGAACGAACACATAACCTACGCCCCAAACTGTTTGAATATAACGTGCGCGTGCAGGGTTTTCTTCAATCAAACGACGTAAGCGAGAAACTTGAACATCGATTGAACGTTCCATTGCACCCCATTCACGACCACGTGCAAGATTCATCAACTTGTCACGTGTTAATGGTTCACGTGGATGCTGAACTAATGCCTTCAAGACCGCAAACTCACCTGTGGTTAATGTGACCACTTGCCCTTCACGCGTCAGGGTACGTGTTGATAAATCTAAAGACCAAGGGCCGAAAGACACAACTTCTACGTTTTGACTTGGTGCACCTGGAACTTCACGGACTTGACGACGTAATACGGCACGAATACGTGCTAATAACTCATTTGGATTAAATGGTTTAGGCAAATAATCATCCGCACCAGCTTCTAAGCCAGCAATACGGTCTGAGTCACTGCCTCGTGCGGTCAGCATGATGACAGGTGTATCTATATTTGATGAGCGTAAACGTCTACAAATGCTTAAACCATCTTCTACAGGAAGCATAAAGTCTAAAACGATGAGTGAAAATAACTCACGTTGTAATAGGCGATCCATCTGCGTTGCGTCGTGGGCCGTTTTTACCACAAAGCCTTTATCTTCAAGGAAACGCTGTAAAAGGGTACGTAAACGCACATCATCATCGACTACTAAAATGCGTTCGACGCGGTCAGTTTCGTTATGTACGATATCTGTATTTTCAGCAGGTACAACCAAACTCATGATGTACTCCCTTAATGTTGTAAATTATAAATATTCGTCAATCTCAGTATACTGCCTAAGCTCTTGTTAAGACTATGTATCAAATTGCTCAAAAATACAATTTTCAGGCTGTTTTGAAACCAAAAAACAACATCTATAACGATTTAAGATGATTCTATGTTTATAAATAAAAAGATATACCATATGCAAATGAAAGTTTTATGTATTTTGGCAATAAGTTTTGCTTTAAGTGCATGTATTAGCCGACTTTCCAGACCTGAAATCTCAGGACAAGTGATTGACCAATTTGACCAACCGATTGATCAGGTTCAAGTTGGTGAAACGCAAACAGATGTGCAGGGTAACTTTCGACTCAAGGAGCGACGCTATGCTGCATTTTTGCTGAAAGAAATCATGTATATGGAAGCACCACCAATATTTGTACAAGAGCGTCTAAGTAAACAGGGTTATCAGCCGTGTGATTTGCAATATTTCAATTCTCATGGCGGTGGACAGCGCAAAGGTGCACAGTGGAAAGTTGGAAAAATTATTTTACAAAGCAATTTAAATGCAGCAAAGCAGGATGAAATACCCGATTGCACTGTAAAAACTCAAGAAAAATGATCTTTTATCACTTTTTTCACTGCTAATTTGCAAAACAATTGTGGATTTTATGGTCTTGGTCTTTATAATCACTAACTTTTAGTCCTTATCCTTGTGGAATTAAACACGATGACTGACTTAGTTCAGCAGTTGGCAAGTGAACTTGCCGTACGTCCAAACCAAGTAGAAGCTGCCATTAAACTGATAGATGAAGGCTCTAGTGTTCCATTTATTGCACGTTACCGTAAAGAAGTAACGCAAGGCTTAGACGACATCCAATTACGCCAACTTGATACACGCCTTGTTTATCTACGTGATTTATTTGAACGCCGTGAAAAAGTAATCGAATCATTAAAAGAACAAAATAAGCTCTCTGATGACTTACTTGCTCGGGTAAATGGCGCTGAAACAAAAAATGCATTAGAAGAACTTTACGCACCGTACCGTCCAAAACGTACCAGTAAATCATTCAAAGCGAGAGAAGCAGGATTAGGGGAATTTGCTGAGAAAATTATCGCAGAGCAAATTGATCCGACTGAAGCTTTGGCTGGTTTTAGCCATGAAGAATACCCAGATGTTGAAAGCCAATTAGACGCGATTCAACACATCATCATTGATGACTGGGCACAAAATATTTCATTAACCACGGAACTTAAATCAACATTTGCCAAAACAGCGGTGTTAAAAAGTTTAGTGGCATCTGATGAGAAAAAAGAAGTCGGTAAGAAATTCCGTGATTACTTTGATTTCTCTGAAAATTTAAATAAAGTTCCTTCGCATCGTTTATTGGCAATGCTACGTGGCCGCCAAGAAAATGTATTGGGTCTTAAAGTTGATGGTGATGATCATGCACCACTTGCACGTATTGAAACTGAATACGCGCTTGAAAGTGTTCAGCCACAAGCACGTCAAGATTTCTTAAAGCAAATTGCAAAACTGTTTTGGTTAGGTAAAATTCGCCCAACGATTGAGCATTCTTTGTTGACTGAAAAGCGCCTTGCAGCAGAATCAGAAGCAATGGACGTGTTTGCAGAAAACTTACGTCATTTATTGCTTTCTGCACCTGCAGGTTCACGTACAACTTTAGGTGTTGACCCTGGTATTCGTACAGGGGTGAAACTGGCGGTTGTTTCAAATTCAGGTGATGTGCTTGCGCATAGCACAATTTATCCATTTGCACCAAAAGAAGATAAAGCAGGTTCGATTGCTGAGCTTGCACGTCTTTGTCGTGAATTTAATGTCGATTTAATTGCGATTGGCAATGGTACTGCGAGTCGTGAAACTGAAGCTGTTGTTGCAGAAATGATGGCTGCAAATGCGGATCTTACATTAACGCGTGTTTCAGTAAGTGAAGCGGGTGCATCTGTTTACTCAGCATCAGAATTGGCTTCTGCTGAACTGCCTGAGCTTGATGTTGCGATTCGTGGTGCTGTTTCAATTGCCCGCCGTTTACAAGATCCATTGGCTGAACTGGTAAAAATTGACCCTAAATCTATTGGTGTAGGTCAATATCAGCATGATGTGAATCAAACCAATTTGGCAAAAACATTAGATGCTGTGGTTGAAGACTGTGTGAATGCGGTGGGTGTAGATGTAAATACAGCATCTCCAGCAATCTTGGGCTATATCGCAGGTTTAAATAAAGCCATTGCACAGCAAATTGTAGATTACCGTAAAGAAAATGGTCGTTTTGACAATCGTCAAGCATTGAAAAATGTACCACGTTTAGGCGAGCGCACATTTGAGCAAGCTGCTGGTTTCTTACGTATTCAAGATGGCTCAGAACCTTTAGATGCATCATCTGTTCACCCTGAATCGTATGGTTTGGTCAACAAAATTGTTGAAGCGAAAGCGACCACAGTGAAAGATATCATTGGTAATACAGAAATTATTCGTCAAGTGAAAGCAGAAGATTTTGCTGACGACAAATTTGGTCTACCAACAATTCAAGATGTGTTAAGCGAGTTGGAAAAACCAGGTCGCGACCCTCGTCCAGAGTTCCGTACAGCAAAATTCCGTGAAGATATCACTGAAGTCAGTCAATTGACTGAAGGGATGCAGCTTGAGGGTGTGATTACCAATGTGACTAACTTCGGTGCATTCGTCGATGTTGGTGTGCATCAAGATGGTCTAATACATATTTCAGAACTTGCCAATGAATTTGTTTCTGATCCACATAAAGTTGTGAAACCAGGGCAAATCGTACAAGTACGTGTGTTGACAGTAGATGCTGAGCGAAATCGCGTGAATTTATCGATGCGCCCAGAAGGTTCGGAAGCACCAGCTAAAGCACCACGTCAAAAGCGTGAGTTCAATAACAATGAACAACGTGGTGAGCGTAAGCCTCAGGGTAAACGTCCACAGCAAGGTCGTCCAAACCATGACAATAAAGACAAAGCACCACGTCATGACAAGAAACCACAAGCAGCTAAACCTCAAGAAAACAAAATTGGTGGTTTAGGTGCGTTGTTATTACAAGCAGGGATTAAAGGATCTAAATAAGCCTTAATTTCTCCATAAAGAAACCGCCGTAAGGCGGTTTTTTTATGGATTAGACAATTGCGGAAAGATCACAATCTTTTTTAAATGGACATGCTTCCCCGACCACAAGATTTTCAAGTAGATTTTGAATATTTTGTAATTGGAGAATTTTTTCACCAATGACACTGAGCTTGTCTTTTAAAATCATATGAAATTGTTCTGCTGGAATTTCATTGACGTTGACCAAGTCTAAAATCTGTTTAATTTCAGCCAAAGTAAAACCTAAATTTTTAGCGACTTGAATCAGTTGTAATTGCTGTAAGTCTTGTTTTGAATAATCCTTATAACCATTATTTCGTGTCAATGGGCGGATAAGATCAAGCTTTTCATAAAAACGAATGGTATCCCGACTGAGATTTAATTGCTCTGATAATTCACCGATTAACATCACTTGCTCCAAATTTTATGTATTTGCAAGAAACACTTGACTGTGGAGTGTACTCCATCCTTTAGCTTAAGTGTGAGCATATAAAGGGTGTATAAAGTGATGCAAGATAATCAAAGTGTAGAAAAAGTTGCTTTGGTGGTTGGTGCAACAGGGTTTATTGGTAAATTTCTTGTAGCACGATTACTTCAAAGCAATGACCAAGTTTTTGCTTTGTGTCGTCGTCTGGATCAGCAAGAGCCGAGTTTGAGAGCGTGGCTGGAAAAACAAGGAATAAGTCATCAAAAGTTATTCTGTCTACAAGGCGATGTTACCTTGCCTGATTTGGGTATTTCAGCTGAAGATTGGAAACGGCTTGCTGAGGTAAATTATTTATTTAATACCAGTGCATTATTTGCATGGAATCTTTCGATACAACAGGCAAGGGAAGTTAATGTTAAGGGCTTAATCAATTTACTTGAATGCGTAAACGAGCATTGCCAATTGAAACGGGCAATTCATCTTTCTGGTTATATGTTGACACTCACTCAGCACTTACAAGATGCTGGAGTCTGTTTAGAAAATATCGAGAGTACGAATTGGAGGCGGGTGTACCAAAAACTGGGTGCTTATGAGGCTTCTAAAATTGAAGCTCATTTTGCCTGGATAAAATGCGCGCAACAGTTGAAAATTGACTGGACAGTGATTCATCCTGCAACAGTGGTAGGGGATGAAAATTCTGGTGAAATTGCAAAAAACCAACCAATTGCTCATCTGATTACCCAGCTTAAACAGGGTAAAATGACCGCAATTCCTGCAACCCCTCAGCATTATTTACCTTTGGTTTCAGTGACCATGTTGGTCAATGCGATATTCAAAGCATCACAGGATCAACTTGCAATTCACCAAGATATATTGATTGCCAATCCTACTCAGATTTCTTTACAAGCTCTTATTGACAATGCGGCTCACAGATTAAATCTAAAAGCACCGCAATATTTTGTTTCGCTACGCATCTTAAAATTGATTTTAAGATGGAAGTGGCTTGCTCAAAAGCTGGATCTATCTGCTGAGATGTTGAGCTTTATCCGAACTGAGCAATTAAATATGGATCAGTTTTTAACATTAAATCAGAAATGGCAAATACCAGAAACCAATCTTAAACAGACCATTGCACTGACTGCAGAATGGGTGGATCGGAATCATCAGTTCTAGTAATAAATTGCCCATTTCAATAAATGGGCAGTTTATTATTAACGTGTTGTATAACCACCATTGGCAAAAATAGTTTGACCTGTAATCCACCAACCCTCTGTCACTAAAAAGCGTACCAAAGGTTCAATATCTTCAATCTTGGTTAGACCACCCAGTGCAGAGGCAGATTTATGATAGGCCACGGCTTCAGGCGCTTCTTGACCATAGAAAAATGGTGTATCCATTGGACCCGGTGCAACAGCAGTGACGGAAATACCACGATCGCCGTACTCTTTCGATGCTGCACGTGTATAGTGCTCCACAGGTGCTTTTAAGCCTTCATAGGTTGAATATAATCCTGTGTAGGCTGCTAAAAGACTGGTCACGATAGAACAAATTTTTCCACCATTGTTAAGATGTTTACCCGCAGATTGGATGAAGAAATAGGCAATTTTATTGTTAATGTCATTCATTGAATCAAACTCTTGTTCTGTTGTTTCAATCAATGGTTTTTTAAGTACGCGTCCTACGGTATTAATCGCGATATCGACACCACCAAAGATTTCTTTGGCTTTGATGAACAATGTTTCGATATTTTGAATATTAGAGAGGTCTGCTTGTATCAACGTTGCATTAACACCAAGTTGTTCAACGGCTTTGAGTGTTTCTTCTGCATCTTTTTGGGTTTCTAGGCTGTTGTAGTGAATGACAAGATTTGCTCCTTGTTCTGCAAATTTTCGCGCGATCAGACCACCTAGGTTTTTAGCGCCACCCGTAATAATCACTGTTTTATCTTTTAAGCTATGCTGCATCATTTTTATTCTCCAATTTTGATAAATGATGCTGAAATTCTAAAAGCTATTTTTTGTTCTAAATAGTGATTAGAATCGAATAGATTGTTTGAAAAAGTTGAATAATAAATGGATAAAATTGACCGGCTAAAAATTTTTTGCTTAGTTGCGGAAAAGCATTCATTTGCCCAAGTCGCTAAAACGCTGGATTTACCACGTTCAACAATTACCTATGCAATACAAGGCTTAGAAAAAGAATATCAAGTATTGTTATTTAATCGAACCACACGAAAAGTTAACTTAACCAATGATGGGGTTCAGTTTCTTAAAGAAGTTCAACAATTGATTTTTCAGGCTGAAGGGCTAAATAAGTTTAAATTAAAAAACCGTCAATATAAGGGACAAGTTAAAATTGGCTTACCGTTAAGAATTTCAACGCAATATCTTCTTCCTTATCTGCATGAATTCTATGCAAAGTATCCGAATATTAAAGTCTCAATTTATAGCCACGATCATTATTCAGATTTAATTGAACAGAGACTGGATTGTGTGCTTCGTGTTGGAAATGTGATGAATGAAAATCTAATTGTGAGGCCTATCACAGAGGTTGATTTATATACGGTGGCTGCTCCAGAATACTTAAATACATTGGAGAATGCTTTAGAAACAGAACCGTTAAATCAGCATATTATGATCGGTTATCAAATGAAAAATATGGATTCAGATTTTGGAAGTCTGGTTTTTAAAGATACCCAGATCAAACTTCCTTATCAACTTTCAGTTGAGGATACCGAAAGTTATTTACATGCGGGCTTGCAGGGGTTGGGGATTATTCAGATTCCAGCTTTTGATGCAATCCCGTTTATCGAGACCAAAAGATTAACCAGAATATTTGAGCACGAAGCATGTCTAAAAATACCCATCAATTTTCTTTTTTTAGAAAGAAAGTATCGACCAGTATATTTCCAATTCTTTATTGATTGGTTGGAAAGCTTACTCAAGCGTAAACTTTCCATGACATCTTAAGCTTACCAATGCTCACCTGGGAACAAACGCGCATATGCTCTTTGTACCAGATTCAATTTTTGTGGCTCACCCACAGACGCAGTAGAACTTGGGAACAAATTAAAGCCAATTGACATTAATTTGTTATTGATTCCAGGCGCAATCGAATAAGTAATAGAAGCTAAACGGCCTAAGTTTGTCGCAACTTTCTTCGGTCGTTTCACAATCGCATATGCCACTAAATCTGCTGCTTGTTCAGGCGAAAGTGTTGGTACATATTTATAAATTTTAGTCGGTGCAATCATCGGCGTGCGGACTAAAGGCATATAAACTGAAGTAATCGCAATTTTATGTGAATGTACTTCCGCAGATAAACAACGGCTAAATGCATCCAATGCTGCTTTTGATGCAACATAAGCAGAGAAGCGAGTTGCATTCGCCAAAACACCAATTGAACTGATATTGATAATTTGACCGTCTTTACGAACCATCATTTGCGGTAAAATATTCAAAACTAAACGAACTGCGCCAAAGTAATTCAGCTGCATCGTACGTTCAAAATCATGGAAACGGTCAACAGATTCATGTACCGCGCGGCGAATCGAGCGACCTGCGTTATTGATCAAAATATCAATATGATCAACAGAGGCAATGATTTGTTTAGACACTTCATCAATAGCATCCATATCATTTAGGTCGCAAGGGAAAATATCAGCCTGCCCACCTTCAGCCTGAATTTCAGCTTGAACTTCTTTCAATGTTTCTTCAGTACGAGACACTAAAAGTACATGTGCACCTGCTGCTGCGAGTTTTTTTGCAACCGTTAAACCGATACCACTAGATGCACCTGTGATTAGTGCAATTTTACCTTGAACCTTTTTTTGAAAAAGTTGCTCTAATTTTTGATTCATAGCTATTTTCCTGATTCTACTGGCATAAATATATGCTGTATTTTTTGTTTCGGGTGATTGGGTCTTTGTTTAAAAGATGATCACTTTTGTTGGAAGGCAATAATATACAAAAAAAATAAAAATACTAGTATTAAGTGACTGAATTTATAAAATATTTTTAGAGTAAATACTCTATTATATTTTTACTTATTTCGTGATTTTTACCATATAAAAATGAGTATTAAAAGCAAAAAATCAATCTTGTTGTATAAAACATAACCAAATAAATTCACTTGAAAATTTGAATATATTTTTAAGTAAACAGAGTTTATTTCAACTCTGTTTATAGGTGGATATATGTAATATTTTTATCATGATTTATGAAAAAGCAAGCTCATCATATGCTTTTTTTAATTGTTCTTTGGCGTGGGTATGACCTTGATGTGCAGCTTGTTCAAGCCACTTTTCTGCATGACTATAACTTCGGTCTAACCCAAGTTGTCCATTTAAGTAGCTGAGTCCCATTTTATACTGAGCTTCTTGATCTCCACGTAAAGCAGCTCTTAAGTAGCACCACATAGCATTACGATTTGCGATTTCATCTAAACTTAGATTTTGATCTTCAAAATGATGTGCTTGCGCTTTTTCGAGAGCAGCTTCGGAAACATTCTGTTCAAATGCCCGGCGAGATGTTGAATCTCCTAAAAAACGGTTAAAAATATGTACCAACATATACAACCTCCTTGCTAATCCATTAACAAAGTAAAAGAGACTGCTAATCACAAAAAAATGATTAGATATAATTAATCTAGCTGATTTTTTTCACTTTGCAAATAGTTAAATGTAATTTGTCAATTGCGATTTTTACACATTTGTTAAAAAATACATTATTTAACAAACCAGCAATTTTTATTTAAAGTATTAAATCACGCACTGTAATTTTATTACATTGAGAAAATTTGCTATATTTAGGTTGTTTTTTGATTTCGGATAGAATCTGTGAAACGCTCAAGTGTTTTCATCACAGTCTTGCTTAGTTTGTTTATGTTCCAAAGTCTTTGGAATGTAGCGGCGGCTTTTTGTGATCATGAAAATACTGCGCTTCCATCACAAAGATTAATTAGTCAACATTTTGGGCACCATAATGCGCCTGATTGTACTCAAGATCAGCAACAGCATCCGCAGCTATTGGATGTGTATGGGATAGATAAACCGATTTCTGATCAGTCCGCGTCAAAACAATTATCAGCACACCAACATGATGTACGTTCCAATGATTTCCTTAATCATATAAATGATGATCATCGTGACCATTTGCCTTCCTTTGCGCATTTTATTGTGGTTGATGATCAGCAACAAACAGCGCAGCCTAAGTTTATAGGCTACCCTGAATCCCGCTTTATTGGCTGGAATAATTTGTACCAGTCACCCGATCTATATTTGCCTAATCCTCCGCCTCTCTCATCCCCGCTATAAGGTGGGGTAGCCAAAAAGATTGCCCACCGCTAATGGTTTAATTTAGTGGGGCATTTTTATGTCAAAAGAAATACGTAATTTAGTACAAAAGCCTGTATTTGGTTTTAGGCCGTCTTTGCTCGGTGCACTGATGTTGAGTGTGATGTCATCTCTTAGTTGGGCAGACAACCCATCTCAAGCATTAACGTTACAACAGGCAATTGCAAAAACTGAGCAATATCAGCAAACGCAGAACGTCTGGCAAACACAGCAACAAATTGCAACGGCGAACATCAAACAAGCAAAACTGTGGACAAATCCAGAGTTATCCGTATCGCAAACGGGTTTTGGTTCCAATCAAGATCAAGAGCTTTCAATTGGTGTTTCTCAACGATTGGATATTTTTGGTGAACGTAAGTCAGCACAGAGGTTGGCACAACTTTCAAAAGATCAAAGTGACTTAAATCAGCGGATTTATCAGGCTCAACTTGAATTGGCTGTGAAATACCAATGGTCACAGCTCGCGATTTTTGAGTTAGAACGCAACGTGGTTCAAGAGCAGCTCAACGTCAGTGAAGAAAATCTGAATGCGATTCAGAAGCGCTATCAAGCCGGGAGTGTCGCTCAGGTTGATGTAGATCGTGCCAGACTGAGTCATGCAGAAAATGCTCGCTTATATCGTCAAGCCGATTTGCAGGTGCAAGTTGCCAAGCAGCAATTGTCCAACCTTTGGGGGGATGCTGATAAATCGATTCGTATCGGTTTAAATCCTCAATCTTTATGGCCATCTTCGACACACCAACAGGTACAAGAATATCTCGCGGACAATCTTTTTGAAAAATCACGTCAGTTACAGGTGTTGCAGGCAAAAGCGACAGTGGCGCAATTAAAAGCTTCGGCACGGCCTAATCCGACTGTGAATTTAGGCGTGAATCGTAACCGATCACCTGAAAAATCGATTGACAATACCTTAGTCGTGGGGGTTTCGATCCCATTGAATATTTTCAATCGCCAGCAATATGGTGTGCAAATTGCCCAAGCAAAGCAGGATTTACTCAGCAGACAACAGGAATTTTATCTCCGCCAAAATGCTTTGCAGGTGGGAACATTATTGACTGAATTGCAAGGACTGGAAGTACAGTTTAAAGCAGTCGATGAGTCTCAGATTCCGCTTGCAGCTCAGGTTCAACGTAAAACTTTGCAGGGGTTTACTGTCGGTAAATTTGCCGTTAACGATGTGCAACTCGCAACGTTACAGTTGCAAGAAGTGCGTTTGAGAAAAGTGCAATTATTGAAAGATGGCTGGCAACGTGCCATTGAAGCGGAAAGTCTGAGTCTGGGTATTGAACCAAGTCAAATCATGGCAAAAGACGCTTTAGCACAGATCAATCAGAGTTTATGGCAGGAAACACAAGCTTTACCAATCGTGGGTGGGGGAAATTAATATGCTGAATCAATTTAAATCTTTTAAACTTCAGAAAGGCAAAATTTCTCAACGCCTACTGATCATCATTACTATTGTGATGACTGCTCTTATTGCTATGGGTTTGTTCTTTTCATCTAAAAAAGCAAGTAGCAATGATGCTGGTGAAAATGAAGCAGGGCATGCTGAAGAAGGGCATTCACATGATGAAAATGCTAAGGGAACCACCAAAGACGGTGCTGAAGAAGCGAAGCACAGTGAAGAAGAGGGTGGCGAGAAAGAGAATGCTGAAGCCATTAGTCTGACCGCGCAACAGATTACTGAACAAGGAATCAAACTTGCTAAAGTAGAGATGGGCACTGTTACCAAATCAGCTTCTTATCCTGCAAAGGTTATGGTCAATACCGACCGTCAAGCACATGTATCACCTGCATTTAGTGGGCAGGTGGTTGCAGTCAATGTTGAGTTGGGACAGCGTGTGCAAAAAGGGCAGGCATTGGCGACCTTGGTGGTGCCTGATTTGGTTGATCAGCAGGCGAATTTACAGGTCGCACAAACAAGCTTAGAGCTGGCACGTCAGGACTATGAACGAGAGCGTCAGTTATGGTCACAAGGTATTTCTGCCAAGCAGGATTATCAACGGGCTTACAATGCCTATAAACAAGCACAGATTCAGGTACAAGCAACCAGATCACGTTTATCTGCTTTTGGTGCCTCATCGAGCAGTAATGGTCGCTATGTTCTCACAGCACCAATCGCAGGCATCATCAGCAAAAAAGATTTGGTCATGGGTGAAAATGTACAGCTTGCCAGCCAGTTATTTATCATTGATCAACTGGATCAGCTATGGCTTGAATTTATTGTACCAAGTTCTGAGTTTTCAGCGATTGCACCCAATCAGCAGGTTGAATTTAAGTCACTGCAAACGGGGAATACTTTTAAAGCACAGATTCAAAGTTTAAATAGTGAAGCTGATTTGCAGACTGGACGTTTACAAGTGCGTGCCAAAGTATTGTCGAATGCGGCTGAATTACGTCCGAATTTGATGGTCAATGTTCAGCTACAACAGCAAGGCACTGCTCAAGCATTACGTGTACTCAAAAGTGCCATACAGAAAGTTGAAGGAAAGGATATTGTTTTCGTTTCCAGTGAACATGATAAGAAAATCGAGTTTACTGCACAGCCTGTTGTACTGGGTCAGGTATCTGGTGATGGTCAGTGGGTTGAAGTGAAGTCTGGTCTGACTCAAGGTCAGCAATATGCAGGTCAGGGTAGCTTTTTGCTGAAATCTGAATTGGAAAAAGGAGAGGCGAGCCATGGGCATTAATGATTCTTCTGATTCTAAGTTAGATCTCGATGCGGATTCAGCATTACCTCAACCTGAAGGTTTATTTGATCGACTGATTCAATTTTCGATTAAAAATGCCATTTGGGTCATGCTGTTTATTGTGGCATGGATTGGCGTGGGGATTTACGGTTATCAAAAATTACCGATTGATGCTGTACCCGATATCACCAATACCCAAGTGCAAGTGAATACACAAGCGGCTGGTTTTACTGCATTAGAAGTTGAGCAAAGGATTACCTACCCCATCGAAACTGCGATGGCGGGTTTACCTAAGCTAGAGTTGACCCGTTCTATTTCCCGTTATGGTTTATCGCAAGTGACCATTATTTTTAAAGATGGGACGGATATTTATTGGGCACGACAACAGATTAATCAACGCTTACAAGAAGCCCAAACCGAACTGCCAGATGATATTGCACCGACAATGTCTCCTGTATCGACAGGGCTGGGTGAGATTTATCAGTGGGTGATCAAGGCTGAGCCGAATGCGAAAAAACCTGATGGTACGCCCTATACAGCGATGGATTTACGTGAAATTCAGGACTGGATTGTACGACCGCAGTTACAACGTGTTCCTGGTGTTGCAGAGGTCAACTCCATTGGTGGCTTTAATAAAACCTATGTGGTCACGCCTGATTTAAATCGTTTGCAACAATTACAAATCCCTGTCAGTGATCTACAAAACGCTTTAACTGGAAACAATGAAAACCGTGGTGCTGGTTTTATTGAAACTAATGGGCAGCAATTGACAGTACGTGTTCCAGGAACCTTGAACAATATTGAAGATATTCAAAATGTAAGTATCGGCAATAAAAATGGTTTTCCGATCCGAGTTGCAGATGTAGCGACTGTTTCGATTGGACATGATTTACGTACAGGTGGTGCAACTTACAATGGCGAGGAAACAGTACTCGGTATCGCCATGATGATGATGGGTGAAAATAGCCGTACTGTGGCGAAATCAGTGGATGCCAAAATCAAGGAAGTTCAGCAGTCTTTACCGAAAGGTATTGTGATTCAAACCGTATATGACCGGACAGCTTTGGTCGAGCGTGCGATTAGTACAGTACAGAAGAACCTTGTAGAAGGGGCGATTCTGGTCATTGTTATTTTGTTCCTATTTCTTGGTAATTTCCGTGCAGCGTTAATTACTGCGTGTGTGATTCCGTTATCGATGCTGTTTACTTTGGCGGGTATGGCTGAGCAGAAAATTAGTGCCAATCTGATGAGCTTAGGCGCACTGGATTTCGGGATCATTGTGGATGGTGCAGTCGTTATTGTTGAAAACTGTATTCGGCGACTGGCAGAGGCACAGCATGCAAAAGGCAGATTACTTTCACGAGCAGAACGTTTTAAAGAAGTTTTTCTTGCGGCTAAACAGGCACGTCGCCCTTTAATCTTTGGTCAATTAATTATTCTGGTGGTGTACTTACCTATTTTTGCTCTGTCTGGTGTTGAAGCAAAACTCTTCCATCCGATGGCTATGACGGTGGTATTGGCACTGGTGGGTGCAATCATTCTTTCTGTTACTTTTGTCCCTGCTGCAGTGGCTTTATTTGTTAATGGTGAAGTTAAAGAAACAGAAAGTCGCTGGATGCTGTGGTTAAAGCAAAAATATGAAAAACTACTCAATTTAGCCTATAACTTCAGAATGTTAGTCGTCACCCTTGCTGTGAGTATTCTGTTTTTAACGGGCGTGCTTGCCACACAAATTGGCAGTGAATTTGCCCCCACCTTGAGTGAGGGCGATTTTGCAGTGCAACAAATGCGTTCGCCAAGTACTGGCCTAGAGCAGTCTTTACGTATGCAGGAGAATACTGAAAAGTTATTGCTCAAAGAGTTTCCAGAAATCAAAGCCATATTTGCCCGTACAGGGACGGCAGAAGTGGCAACAGATGTCATGCCGCCTAATATTTCCGATGCTGTGGTGCTGTTAAAGCCACGTGATGAGTGGAAGAATCCAAAGCAAACAATTGATGAGCTACGTCAACGTATGATTGCATTTCTTGGTACATTACCCGGAAATAATAGTGAGTTTTCTCAACCGATTGAGCTGCGTTTCAACGAATTAATTTCTGGTGTGCGAAGTGATGTGGGGATCAAGATTTTTGGCGATGATATGGAGGTGTTGAATCAGCAAGCCACTAAGATTGCACAACAAATCAAAGGGATTACTGGCGCAACTGCCGTCAATGTGGAACAGACTTCAGGCCTACCACTTTTAAATGTTGAAGTGAACAAAGCCGCGGCAGCGCAATATGGTCTGTCGGTGAGAGCGATTCAAGACTTGGTGGCAACCAGTGTCGGCGGGCAGAATGTTGGTCAGATCTTACAAGGTGACCGCCGTTTCGACTTTGTGATTCGTCTGGATGATGCTCAACGTACACCTGAACATCTGGCCGTTTTACCTATTCAAACACCGAATGGTGGTCTAATCCAACTTCAGGATGTGGCTAAAGTTGAAAATATCCTCGGTATTAATCAGGTTAGTCGTGAAAATGGTAAACGTCGTGTCGTTGTGACCGCTAATGTCGAAGGGCGCGATTTGGGCTCATTTGTCACCGAATTACAATCGACTTTGGCGAAGCAGGAAATGCCTGCGGGTTATTGGTTGAGTTATGGCGGACAGTTCGAAAACCTAACCTCTGCGAAGGCACGTATGCAGCTGGTCGTTCCTCTGGCGTTGATAACTATTTTTGTGTTGTTGATGGCCGTTTTCCATAACTTTAAGGAAAGTTTGCTGGTATTTACTGGTGTGCCATTTGCACTGTGTGGTGGTTTGATTGCACTGTGGCTTCGCGGTATACCATTGTCGATGTCTGCAGGTGTGGGCTTTATTGCGCTCTCAGGTGTGGCAGTATTAAATGGTTTGGTAATGTTGACCTTTATTAAGGAATTACGTCAACAACTCGATGTTTATCAGGCCACATGGCAAGGTGCAATTTTACGTTTAAGGCCCGTATTGATGACGGCTTGTGTGGCATCGTTAGGTTTTGTGCCGATGGCGTTGGCTACAGGGACAGGTGCGGAAGTTCAGCGTCCACTGGCAACCGTGGTGATTGGCGGCATCATGTCATCCACCTTACTGACTTTGGTGATTTTACCGGTGATTTATCGCTGGATGAATGAACGTAAAGTTAAAGCACAAACGGATGGTTGATCGTTAATTTAAAAATAACCTCACCGTTCTTAGCCAAGAAGGGTGAGGCATTGAAACTGTATAGACAGTTTATTATTGGCTAACAGGCAATACACCTAAACTAATGATGGTGTAATTTTGATTTACAGGTTGAGTGGTTTGGTTAAATGCTTCACTGATTTCAAGCAGATATTGCCCTGAATAAGGAAAAGTGACTGTCGCTGAACCATCTTGAGCAACCGGAACTTTTTGCGCTTGTTTATCGGTTTGCCCTTGAGCACGGATGAGCAGTTCAGCATTTTTGAGTGCTTGTCCTGATTTTTTAATCAAGATTTGTACAGGTTGCTGCGCAGTAATGCTGTTGGGGTGGGTTTTAAATTCGACTTGTATTGCAGCATCAGTGTTGTTTTGAATAGGTGACGTTTTTTCTTTAGAAATATAGCTTTGGATTGACCATTCTCGGTTAATGGTGATCGGTACAGGCGGTTTCTTAAAGTCAGCAGGAATCACATATTCGCGCTCAGCGATCTTACCTGCTTTCTCAGCAGGGACATCAAAAAGCATTTTCCATTCTTTATTATGTTGGACATATTTGAGTGGGAAAGACGCTTTGCTGAACAGGTGATAGGTGCCTGCTTGTGGTAAGGCTAAGTCAAACACCGTAGCCGATTTTAAAGTGCTTGCAGCTTCAACTTGTAACTTGCTTTGATCTGGTTGAATCACGTTGAGTGCGGTTTGTTTCATGGCATGTTCTGCATTTAGTGCTTCTTCAGCATAGGATGCAATCACTGGGATTTGTGTATTTGTGGTGTTATAGCCCAGAGGTGCAACATAGGGTTCATGTGCATAACTATAAGAGCAAAGAAGTACAGAAAGGTAGAGGTATTTTTTCATTGTCGATATTCCATTAACAGGGGTATTTGAACTGTGGAAAATATAGTCGCCATTATATAGAAGAAACCTTATTATTGATAATAATAATTATTATCAATAATAAATAGAAAAAATATTCAATATTTTGATAAAACAAAATCAGAGGTATGAACATGAGTGAACAACAAGGGCATGATCATAGTCATGCTGTCGTCACAGAAGGAAATGTAAAAAAACTAACCTTTGCATTGGCGTTAACCAGTACCTTTCTAATTGTTGAAGTGATTGCGGGTTTCATGACGCAAAGCTTGGCTTTATTGTCCGATGCAGCACATATGTTTACTGATGCAGTAGCATTGGCAATTGCATTGGTTGCCATCAAAATTGGTAAATTACCCGCAGATGATAAACGGACCTTTGGCTATCAGCGTTTTGAAATTTTAGCAGCGCTGTTTAATGCCATGATGCTGTTTGTGGTTGCAATTTATATTCTCTATGAGGCGTATCAGCGCTTTAGCCAACCCCCTGAAATTCAGAGTGTCGGTATGATGGTTGTGGCGGTTATTGGGTTGGTGATTAACCTCATTTCAATGAAGATTTTATTCTCCAGTTCAAAGGAAAGCCTCAATATAAAAGGTGCTTATCTGGAAGTATTGAGTGATGCACTCGGTTCTGTGGGGGTGATCATCGGGGGCGCAATTATTTATTTCACTGGCTGGATGTGGGTGGATACGATTATTGCTGTACTCATTGGCTTTTGGGTCTTACCAAGAACATGGGTTCTGCTAAAACAAAGTATCAATATCTTACTGGAAGGTGTGCCTGAGGAAATTGATATTGAAAAATTACGTAATGATCTTTTATCGGTTAAAGGTGTAGAAAGTATTCATCAACTTAAGGTTTGGGCCATTACATCTAAAAATGTGCATCTGACAGTACATTTATTTGCACCAGAAGCGGATCGGAATCAAGTGTATCAACAGGTCATGGAAATGCTCAGCCATCAACATGGGATTACTGAGATGACGCTACAAATTGAAGACAATGAGTGTATGGTGCATTCGCATGAATCAGATGGGCATGATCACAGTAATGCTGATGATGACACACATACAGATGAAGCAAAAAACCATTCACATTAAGGTGAATGGTTTGATTTGAACATGAGGCAAAGCTGAAGGATTAGATTTGCCACTCATGATTGCAGTCACGGCACTTCCAGCTTTTATTGGCTTGCATAAATGATTGCATTGATATTTTAAAATCAGGCAGATCACGCCAAAACATTACCCCTGCAATCACAGCTGCAATGAAGACCACAACTGTTGCAATTTGCAATGTTTGACCTGCACCGTTGCTGAAAATCCACATCACAATACTAATGACGACCAGTAACAACAAAATAAACAGTAACGGAATCAAAAATACCAAGCTTTTTGGAACAACAGGACGTACAGCAGGCGTATTCCCATGGGTAACAGGCAAGATTTTTCGACTTTGGCACTTTGGACATTGGTATTGCATGGTGGCTCCACATTTATAATCTAAGCATATTCTAATCGTTCTATTTTAGAATGCAAAAAAGACTGAATTGCAGCTTAAAAGCAAAATTTAGGCAATAAAAAACCCAAGTCATTGTGCTTGGGTTTTTTACAAAGATGTCGCCATCTTGAATATGGCGTCCCTACGGGGATTCGAACCCCGGTTACCGCCGTGAAAGGGCGATGTCCTAGGCCTCTAGACGATAGGGACAAGTGAGGCAACACAGGTAAAACTTTTGGTGGAGTCAAGGAGGATCGAACTCCTGACCTCTACAATGCCATTGTAGCGCTCTACCAACTGAGCTATAACCCCCAGTCTGTGTGAGCGCAATATTAGGGATATTGCGCTCACACGTCAACAGAAAATTTAATTAAGCTTCATCAACTGCATCATTTTTCGGCAATTTGATGCTTTCGTTCAGTTTTTCCCAAACTTTTGCTTCTTTTTTGCTCGGGCCACCCACAATTTCAAGTGCATGACGTAAACGGGCAAAGGTTAAATCCGGGCCAATGGTGACCATCGATTGCATCACAGGAGTCGATGATGTTGAACCAGCAATTGCGATAAAGAATGCTGGCATGAAATCACGGAGTTTGATTTCCATTTGATTCGCCAAATCCATCAAGGTTTGGCTCACAGTATCGTTGTTCCAAGTAAACAAGCTTTCTAAACGCCAAATTGCAAATTGTAAGCTTTGACGAACTTGTTCTTCAGTCAACTTTTTGCTGTCAAATTGCTCTTTGGTCAATGTTGGGAATTGATTGAAGTAAAAACCAGCCCAATTTACCGCTTCAGACAGTAAGTTAATACGTGGTTGAATGGCCGCAGCAATATCTTCTAGGGTTTGGCGATCAGATTTCCAAGCCAAAAGTGTATTTAACAGTTCAGCAGGGCTGAGTGCTTTAATCCATTGTCCATTGAGCCAGTTTAGTTTTTCAACATCAAAAATTGGACCACCCAAAGACACACGCTGGATATCAAAATGTTCAATCATTTCAGCCAAAGAGAATTTTTCTCTTTCATCTGGCATTGACCAACCCATACGGCCTAAATAGTTTAGTAAGGCTTCAGGCAGCACACCGATGTCTTTATAGTAGTTGATTGAGGTTGGATTTTTACGTTTAGACAATTTTGACTTGTCTGGGTTACGCAACAATGGCATATGGCACAATGTTGGCATGTCCCAACCAAAATATTGGTAGAGCAACTGGTGTTTTGGTGCAGATGGAATCCATTCTTCACCACGAATCACATGGGTGATTTCCATTAAATGGTCATCGACTACATTGGCTAAATGATAAGTTGGCAAACCATCTGTTTTGAGTAGAATTTGCATGTCGACTTGCGCCCAAGGAATCTCCACTTCACCACGAAGTAAGTCATTGAATTGGCAAACGCCTTCTTCAGGGACTTTCATACGGATCACATGAGCTTCACCAGCAGCCAAACGCTGTTGTACCTCTTCTGGGGAAAGTTTTAAGCCACGACCGTCATAACCAGGGGTTTCACCACGGGCTTGTTGTTCAGCACGCATTTGATCAAGCTCTTCCGCCGTTGCGAAACAGTAAAAGGCATGACCTTTTTCAACAAGTTCTAAAGCATATTGTTTATAGATTCCCATTCGCTCAGATTGGCGATAAGGAGCATGAGGTCCGCCGATATCAGGCCCTTCTGACCAATTTAAACCTAACCAACGCAGCGAATCTAAAATCATTTTTTCAGATTCAGGGGTTGAGCGGAGTTGGTCGGTATCTTCAATACGAAGAATAAATTCGCCACCATGTTGTTGTGCAAAGCATAAATTAAACAAGGCGATATAGGCAGTGCCTACATGCGGAAAACCAGTTGGAGAGGGTGCAATACGAGTACGGACTTTCATAACTAAATATTATTCAGAATGTAAATTGAAACTATTATAACGAAAAAGCCCAACTGCTTAAGGGTTAATTCACCAATAAACGATTGGGCTTCTAAATTCTTTTGAGGAGCGTAGAATTTATTTTTCTAAATCAAATTTTTACAAAGTATGCGGTTGGAATAAAGCTTGCACAAAACAAGAAAATTTCTGATGTTGTTCAGCTAAAAAGTTTTGTGAGGCTGTGGTTTTAATCGATGTTAAAACTTTAAGCTGATCTTTATCTGAGATCAGTTTATTCTCGCCACGCTTTTGTTGATTGAGCGCTTTTTCAATCGGTGATTGTTTGTCTACCACAACAATTAATGATTGTATTGGCTTGGTCGTATCTTTAATTGCAGCAGTATGGCCTGTTTGTGCCATCACTGCGAGTCCCAGACTTAAGCCCAAGATCTTTAAATAAGAATCATTCATTCCATCGGCTCCCCTTGATGGTCAAATTTTTGTTCTTGAACATGTTTATTGTAGCAAAACAACTTACAAAAAGCATAACTACGTCACATTTTTTAATAATACTACACAAAAAATGTTTAAAAAACAATCATTGAAACGAAATGTAATATTTTAATTGATAACATATAAATGTGGATGAATCGTGAAGAATTCAAGTTTAGGTTAATTTGTGTAAAAAATATACTCAATAATTTACATGAGTAATACACATTTTTAGATATCTTAAATTATGAATAAGATAGTTTAAATATTTATAAGTAATTGATTGTTAAATTAAAACAATAAAAATATAGTGCTTCTAAATCATTAGAAACCGAGAAAGAAATGAAAAAACTACTGCTTTTAAGTGCGATCAGTTTAATCGTCACAGGGAATGCCTATGCAGCGAAAGAATTTTTAAATGTATCTTACGATCCTACCCGTGAATTTTATCAAGAATATAACAAGAGTTTTGGTCAATTTTGGAAATCAAAAACAGGCCAAGATATTGAATTTAAGCAGTCTCATGGTGGTTCTGGTAAGCAAGCACGCTCAGTGGTAGATGGTTTGCAAGCAGATGTGGTGACATTGGCTTTGGCTAATGATATTGATGAAATTGTCAATGCGGGTCTGATTGAAAAAGGCTGGCAAAAAGAATTTCCAAATAATTCTGCACCCTACACATCTACCGTTGTTTTTTTAGTGCGTAAGGGCAATCCCAAAGCAATTAAAGATTGGAATGATCTGGTAAAACCGGGGGTTGAAATTATCACACCAAACCCTAAAACAGGCGGTGCGCCGCGCTGGATTTATTTATCAGCGTGGGGCTATGCATTAAAACAACCGGGTGGCAATGATGCAAAAGCGCGTGAATTAGTTAAACAAATATATAAAAATGTCAAAGTGTTAGATTCAGGCGCACGTGGCTCGCTCACAACATTTGCGGATCGTGGTATTGGCGATGTTTTGTTGTCTTGGGAAAATGAAGCAATTTTGGCGACGTCTGGTCCAGATAAAGATAAATATCAAATTATTTATCCATCCATTTCAATCCTAGCTGAGCCTTCAGTCGCAATCGTCGATAAAGTGGTTGATAAAGATGGTAATCGTAATTTAGCGAAAGGCTATTTAAATTATCTTTATTCACCTGTAGGGCAGGACTTGGCAGCAAAATATAATTTCCGTCCGCGTAATGCCAAAGCTGCGGGCAAATATGCGGCAAAATTTCCAAAAATTAAACTCTTTACTATCGATCAAGTTTTTGGCGGTTGGGCAAAAGCGCAAAAAACCCATTTTGCCAATGGGGGGATTTACGATCAATTTACGGCTGAAAAGTAATTTGAATCAAATACAAACAAGTCCTCTTTGATCAAAGGGGGGCTTTTTTTAGCTTGATACATTTGCGATAAAAATAAATAAAACAGACAAAATATACACCACAGCGATGTTGAGCGCTTTTATTAATTAAAACAATAGATTGATTTTTAATCTGTGCTAAGTTTGCGGGTATTTCGCTTTTTGATTGAAGTTTATTCGCTTATTTCATATATTTAGAATAATTTTAGCGATGTTAGCACTCATAATATGAAAACTAATTTTAAAGCACTGATGAGTGCTATGGTTATTGCGACGGGATTAACTGTTGCAACGACAGCAAGTTATGCTGCTGACCGTGAATTTTTAAATGTGTCTTATGATGCAACGCGTGAGTTTTATGATGAGTTTAATAAATCATTTGGCGCTTACTGGAAATCTCGTACAGGTAAGACTGTTGATTTTAAACAATCGCATGGTGGTTCGGGAAAACAAGCACGAGCTGTGGTTGATGGCTTAAAAGGTGATGTAGTGACCTTAGCTTTGGCCAATGATATCAACGAAATTGTGAAATCAGGTCAAATTAATCCAGGTTGGGAAAAAGAATTTCCAAATAACTCAGCACCGTATACGTCTACCGTTGTGTTTTTAGTACGCAAAGGCAATCCCAAAGGTATCAAGGATTGGACAGATTTGACCAAACCTGGTGTACAAATCATTACCCCTAATCCTAAAACAGGCGGTTTACCACGCTGGATCTATCTCTCAGCTTGGGGCTATGCACTTAAACAACCGGGTGGTAATGATGCTAAAGGACGTGAGTTTGTTTCTAAGATGTACCATAACGTAAAAGTTATGGATCCAGCTGCACGTGCATCGATGACCACATTTGCTGAACGTGGGATTGGTGATGTTTTACTGACTTGGGAAAATGAAGCCATGGTGAGTAAGAAAGCATCTGGCAATAAATTTGATATTGTCTATCCATCGATGTCAATTTTGACTGAACCGTCAGTGGCAATTGTTGATAAAACAGTAGAGAAGAATGGCAATAAATGGTTAGCAACGGGTTATATTAACTATTTGTATTCTCCAATAGGTCAAGATATGGCAGCACGTCATTTCTATCGCCCGCGCAATGCAAAAATCTTAGCTAAATATTCCAACCAATTCCCTGTACTGAAAACATTTACCATTGATGAAGTCTTTGGTGGTTGGGCAAAAGCACAGCAGACGCACTTTGCCAATGGCGGTGTTTTCGATCAGATTTATAATAGCAAGCGCTGAGTATCAACTATTTTGATTGAAAAAACCTCCTTTTTAGGAGGTTTTTTCATTCTGTTATGAATCAGTTAGACTAATATCAAAGTGAGTAATCAATTTAAACTATGGATATTACGCTAAGGCTTGCGACTGAAAATGATATTGAGGTTATTTTTGATATACGAACGTCAGTCAAAGAAAACCATTTGTCAAAACAACAACTGACTGAACTGGGTATCACTGAGTCGGTCATATTGGATTTAATTCAAAATACTTCGACTGTCTGGCTTGCAGAGCTGCAGCATCAAGTGTGTGGTTTTTCGATCGCAGATTTAACCGACGGTAGCGTATTTGCCATGTTTGTTCACCCTGATTTTGAAGCCAAAGGTGTCGGAACTGCGCTTTTGAAAAAAGCAGAAGATTTATTATTTGAATATTTTCAAGAAATTTGCTTGGAAACCGATCAAAAAAGTCGTGCTTTTGAATTTTATCTCCGACAGGGTTGGCGTGTTTTAGCGTATTTTGATAATGGTGATGTGAAAATGCTCAAGACACGATAAAGCTTTGTAGCAGGATGGATGAGCTATTTTTTGTACTGAACTTTTATAAAAAGCACTTTAAAACGGTTTTCTCTATAAAAAGTAATATTTCCCTACAAAAAGTCGTTTGGAGCTTTGGCAAAACAAGGTAATAATGTGCAGTTACTTTTTTTGCTTAAACTGAAACCATAATTATGTCTCATATTTCTGTATTACTACATGAAACTGTCGATGCTTTACTTGCAGATCGCAATACAGGAATTTACGTGGATGGGACATTTGGGCGTGGTGGACACACCCGTTTATTGTTGTCTAAATTAGATGAACATTCAAAAGTTTATGCTTTTGATAAAGACCCACAAGCATTAGAAGTGGCATATCAGTTAGAAAAAGAAGATCCTCGTTTTAAAATTATTCATGCCAGTTTTGCAGATTTACAACAAGAATTAAATCAATTGGATATTTATCAAGTCGATGGGATTATGGCAGATTTAGGGGTGTCATCACCACAGCTAGATCAAGCAGATCGTGGTTTTAGTTTTATGAAAGATGGACCACTTGATATGCGTATGGATAATTCTCAAGGACAAACAGCCGCAGATTGGCTACTGGATGTAGACGAAGAACATTTGGCCAATGTGATTTTTCAATATGGTGAGGAACGTTATAGTCGTCGTATTGCACGTGCGATTAAGCAAGCAGGTTATATTGAAACCACTGGAAAATTAGCGGAAATTGTGAAAGTTGCGCATCCTAAGTGGGAAAAGAATAAACATGCTGCAACACGGACGTTCCAAGCTATTCGTATTGAAATTAATAAAGAACTCGATGACGTACATACCTTTTTACCTCAAGCCGTAGATTTGTTAAAATCAAATGCACGTTTGGCAGTCATTAGTTTCCATTCACTTGAAGACCGGATTATTAAACAATTTATTCAAAAAGAATCAACGTTGCCAGAAGATAATGGTTGGGGATTGCCTCAGAAAGTACAAGATACTCGTCGACTGAAAAAAGTTGACAGAATTCGTGCCAGTGAGGAAGAAGTCAAAGCCAATCCTCGCTCACGTAGTGCTTGGCTTCGAGTTGCAGAACGCTTAGAACAAAAAGGCGCAGAATGAAACAAGAAATTATAGAAGAATCAAGTCATAAGCTGGCAATAAAAAAAGCGATTGTTTATGGCGTATTGGTTGTCGCAGTGTTGATCAGTGCCTTTATGGTGGTGTTGCAAGTCTTTGCTTATCGTCATGATTTTCGTGATTTAAATAGTTATATGCGTGAACGTGAAGATATCAATGCGGAATGGGGACGTTTGCTCATTGAACAACAAACATTTGGTGCAACTGCGCAAATAGGAACACGCGCAGTAACACAATTGAGAATGTATTCACCGCCAGCTGCGCAAACAGTTGTCATTTCATTACCAACTGAATCAGAGCAGAAGAAGTAAGGCATCTGTATGGCAGATAAGCAAACTAAACCGACTCGGCAGCCACGTAAAAAGCAGCCATCCATTACCCAGAAAAGTACTGTATCGATAGATATGTGGCGTTTCTATTTAATGTGGAGCGTGGTGCTTTTATGTTTTGTCGGCTTGGTCGGACGTGCATTTTATGTGCAAGTGATTAATAAAGACTTTTTACAAAATAAAGCCAATGCCAACATTCTACGTTCTGAAACATTAAAAGCCATGCGTGGTGTGATTAGTGATCGTCATGGCGTGCCTTTGGCAATCAGTTCTCCAATCATGAAAGTGGTGATTGATCCACGTGAATATTTTGAGACTAAAAAACAGTTTGATACCATCACGGCTGAATTACAGAAGACACCCAACAGTCGTAAACTCAAACGCCAATTGCCTGATGAAAATTTAAATTTAGATGAATTGGCAGATGCGGTTGGTCTTGATCGTGCCGACTTAAAAAAACGTTTAAATGAACGTCCACGTTCTCGTTATTTGGTACTTAAAAAAGAAGTTCCGCCACCACAAGCAGATTTTATTACCCAACATAAATTTGCTGGCGTTTATGCCGAGAAAACCTATAAACGTTATTATCCTCAACCACAACCCAATGCACAAATTATTGGTCTCACCAATAGTGAAGGGACGGGGATTGAAGGTTTAGAGATGCAGTTAAACTCCCGTCTGGCTGGTGAAGATGGTGAGCAAAAGATTTCTCGTGATAAACATGGTAACCGTATTACCACCCCTGAAGTTGTGAAAGAAGTGAAAGCAGGGGAGAATATCACCTTAAGTATCGACTCACGTTTGCAATATATTATGTATCGTGAGTTGACTGCGGTGGGTGTTGCCAATAATGCACGTTCTGCTTCTGCAATTGCTGTGGATGTAAAAACGGGCGAAATTCTGGCTATGGCGAGTTGGCCTTCTTATAATCCTAATGATAAAAATGGCTTAAGTAATAAAGATGCCATGCGTAACCGTGGTGCAATTGACATGTTTGAACCTGGTTCAACCATGAAACCTTTTACCATTGCAGCAGGTTTGGAAAGTGGCAAATATACCCCAAACTCGGTGATTAGTACCAGCCCAGGTTCGATGCGTTTAGGTTCACATACCATTCGTGATACGCATAACTATGGTTCGTTGACCGTCACTGGTGTGATTATTAAATCCTCGAACGTCGGTTCGGCAAAAATTGCTTTGTCTTTACCAAAAGAAACCTTGCCAAGTTTCTTTAGAAAGGTCGGTTTTGGTCAGCGCTCGGCGGTTAAATTCCCAGGTGAGAGTGGAGGTTTAGTGCTTCCACCTGAAAAGTTAAATTCTTCGCAAATTGGTACAATGGCTTATGGCTATGGTCTAAATGCTACGATTTTACAGTTGGCGCAAGGCTATGCAATGTTGGCCAATCATGGTGTGGAATATCCTTTAAGTCTTTATAAATTAAATGATCAGCCCAAAGGTAAACAGGTTTTAGCGCCTAAAATTGCTGATGAAGTTTTGTTGATGTTAGAGCAAGTTACGATGCCTGGTGGTACTGCAAAGCAAGCCAATATTCCCGGTTATCGCGTGGGTGGTAAAACAGGTACAGCACACAAGTTGCGCCCTGACCATAGAGGTTATTCGAATACTGAATACCGTGCTTTATTTGCTGGTGTGGCACCGATTAGTGATCCTCGTTTGGCGGTTATTGTTGTAGTCGAAAATCCGCGTGGACAATACTATGGTGGTTTGGTTGCCGCTCCAGTGTTTGCCCGAATTATGCAAGAATCTTTACGTTTAATGAATGTGCCTTTAGATAAACCTCTTGAAACGGCTAAGGCCAAGCCATAGGTAAACTATAATGATTAATTTTCAAGATATTTATAAAGTTGATAATACAAAGGCTTGGATGTCTGAGTCATTTAATGGCTTTTCTCTAGATAGTCGTTATGTACAACAAGGGCAAATTTTTATTGCTTTGACCAGTTATTCGCAACCAGAAAAGACTGCACAATTCGCTCAAATCGCTTTAGACAAAGGCGCATTGGGCATTATTAGTGAAACAGATTTAGGTTTTGAATCTGCATTGATCTGCCCAGATGTGCGTCAGTTGATGGGACAATGGCAAAAACAATATTTACAAGCGACATCTCCTGTAAAAGCTGCGCGAATTCTTGCAGTCACGGGAACCAATGGTAAAACCACGATTTCACGCCTCGTTGCTGAATTACTGGCATTACAAAATAAAAAATGTGCAGTGATGGGAACTACGGGGAACGGGATTCTGCCAAACCTAGAAGCATCTTCGCATACCACTTTAGATGCGTTGCATTTACAAAATCTTCTGCATGATTTTGCTATGCAAGGTGCTGAATTCGCTTCAATTGAGGCAAGCTCGCATGGTTTGGAACAAGGTCGTTTAAATGGTTGTGATATTGAGATTGCTGCATATAGTAATCTGAGTCGAGATCATTTGGATTATCACGGGACGCTTGAAGCCTATGCTGAGGCAAAAGCGTTACTGTTTAAATTTGCTGCGTTAAAAGTTGCAGTAATTAACATAGATGATGCGCATGCAGACCTAATGATGAATGCTGCAAGCAGCAATCTGTCACATCCGAAAGTATTGACTTATTCAACCTCTAAAGCGGCTGATTACCAAGTATTTGGGATTAAATATAGTTTAGATGGGGCAATCTTCCATCTCAAAACAGCCAAAGCTGAATTTACCGTGAATAGCCCATTGCTGGGGCATTTTAATATTGAAAATTTGGTGGCCAGTTTAATTGTTGCTGAACAAGCAGGTTTTGATTTAAAACAACTTATCGCAACCGTAACCAACCTAAAAGGTGCACCTGGACGTATGCAGGTGATTCGTGATCAGGATCGTCTGTTTGTGGTGGATTATGCACATACACCAGACGCTTTAACTCAGGTTTTAAAAACCTTAAAACGTCATGTTGAAAATCAGCTTTGGGCCGTCTTTGGTTGTGGTGGTGATCGTGATCGCGGTAAACGCCCATTGATGACCAAAGCAGCTTTGGAACAAGCCAATCCTGTGATGATCACTTCAGATAATCCGCGTACAGAAAATCCTGAGCAAATTTTTGCCGATATGAAGTATGAAATTGATTTTAGCCAGCATGAGGTTCACGAAATCCGTGATCGCCGTGAAGCAATCAAATATGCAGTTAAGCATGCACAATCAGGTGATATTGTTGTGATTGCCGGAAAAGGGCATGAAAATTATCAAGAAATTGATGGTGTTCGTCATTGGTTTGACGATGTCGTTGAAGTGCAATCGGCAATAGACGCACAACATCATAAACCCAATTCAGCTTATCCAGCTCACTAGGAATAAGAGATGCACACCTCTACCACCAGTACTGTGCCTTTGGAGCCATGGTCAGCAGCACAACTTGCTGAAGCTACCCAAGGTTATTGGTATTTAGATCAAGCACCACAAGGTGAAATTAAACGTATTTTGACTGATTCACGTCATGCTGAATTAGGTGATGCTTTTTTGGCGCTCAAAGGTGAGCGTTTTGATGCACATGATTTTGTTGCCCAAGTGGCTGAGAATGGCTGCCAAATTGCCATCGTTAGCCATCCTGTTGATGTGAATATCTGCCAACTTGTCGTTGCAGATACACGTTTGGCATTGGGGTATTTAGGTGCGTATCGTCGTGCTCAACATCCACAATTAAAAGTGATTGCACTTACAGGCAGTAGTGGTAAGACCACCACCAAAGAGATGTTGGGGAGTATTCTTTCACGTCTAGCTCCGACCTTGATTACACGTGGTAATTTAAATAATGATCTTGGTGTGCCAATGATGCTATTGGAGCTGCGTTCAGAACATCAATATGCGGTGATGGAGCTTGGTGCAAGCCATCAAGGTGAAATTGATTACACCTCAAATCTTGTACAGCCACATGTTGCTGGTATTTTAAATATTGGAACTGCACATTTAGGCGAATTTGGTGGGCGTGATGGAATTTGCCGTGCCAAATCTGAAATTTACCGTCATATTGATCAAGCTGGAATAGCAATTGTTCCTGCTCAGGATGATTTTACCGATACGATTCGTCAAGTGGTAGACACTGAGCAAGTGTTAAGTTTTGGTCAGGGTGGCGAAGTCTTTGCGACAGATGTTCAGTTATACGCACAGTCTGCAATCTTTACACTCAATACGCCTCAAGGTGCAAGAACCGTCAATCTTCCTTTTGCAGGTGAACATAATGTCCATAATGCAGAAGCAGCGGCAGCATTTGCCTTAGCGATTGGTGTTGGTTTAGACGATATTGTGATCGGCTTGGAGTCGGCACAAGGTGCAAAAGGGCGTTTGAATTTTATTCATAAGCACAAGCATTTATTTATTGATGATACCTATAATGCCAACCCGACTTCAATGCGTGCAGCAGCTGAAGTACTTGCGCAACAGCAAGGGATCAAAGTGATGGTGATTGGCGATATTGGTGAACTGGGCGATACTGCTGCGCAGCAACACTATATGTTGGGTCGTGATCTGGTTTCAGTGGATGGGATTCAATTTGTTGTTGCAGTAGGTGAGTTTGCTCCTGCTACACAAGAAGGTGCGCGAAGCACTCAATATGGTAAAAAATTACAAGCTTTTCTTAGCCAAGAACAAGCTTTACCTTTATTGTTAAGTTTAATTGCAACACATCAACCACAGTCCATGAGTTTCCTGTTTAAAGGTTCTCGCTATACCCATATGGAAACGTTGATGGCTGATTTGATGGAGAAAGTTTAATGCTGTATTGGTTATTTCAACACTTGGCGGGTTATGAGAACGCGTTCCAAGTTGTTCGATACTTATCGTTACGAGCATTGCTCAGTGTATTGACTGCACTTGCGATTGGTTGGGCCTTGGGACCAGTAATGATCCGTAAATTACAAGCGCTCAAATATGGTCAGGCTGTCAGTTCATATGCACCTGAAAATCATGCCAAAAAAATGGGTACGCCAACAATGGGCGGGATTTTAATTCTGCTTTCAATCGGGATCAGTACCTTGCTTTGGGCAGATTTATCCAATCCTTATGTATGGATCGTCTTGGCTGTTATGGTGATCTTTGGTGCTGTAGGTTGGGCGGATGATTGGATTAAAGTCCGTTATAAAGACAATGCGGGTTTACCTGCCAAGAAGAAATTCTTTTGGACTTCGGTTGGCTCTTTGGGGGCGGGTATTGCGTTGTATATCATTGCAACTCAGCAAGACAGCCCTGTACATACAGCGAATATGCTGGATTTGTTGATACCATTTTTTAAAAATCTGAGTATTCCATTGTCTTCAATTCCATTGGGTATTGGCTTCATTATTTTTACCTATCTGGTAATCAATGGTGGATCAAATGCAGTGAATTTGACTGATGGTTTAGATGGTCTGGCGATCATGCCGATTGTTTTGGTTGCCGCAGGTTTAGGTGTTTTTGCATACTTGGCAGGTGATATACGCTTTGCCAATTATTTACATATTCCCTATGTAAAATATACCTCTGAGCTGGTGATTATTTGTGCTGCAATGATTGGAGCGGGTTTAGCATTTCTTTGGTACAACGCGCATCCTGCCCAAGTCTTTATGGGAGATGTCGGTGCATTATCATTAGGTGCAATGCTGGGCACTATCGCGGTAATGGTTCGTCAAGAGATCGTCTTTGCAATTATGGGCGGGGTCTTTGTAGTAGAAGCAATCTCGGTATTCTTACAAATCGGATCATTACGTATGCGCAATAAACGTGTATTTCTTATGGCACCGTTGCACCATCATTATGAGAAAAAAGGCTGGCGTGAGACTCAAGTGGTGATCCGTTTTTGGATTATCACAATTATGCTGGTAGTTTTAGGTCTAATGACATTAAAATTACGTTAAGCCAAAGTGATTTGAAAAGTCGGCATTTGCCGGCTTTTTTTATGGCCTAAAAATATCTTTTGGAGAATACGATGAATTTGTTGATGTGCCCTGTATGTCGTGAGGCATTGAGCCTATCGGATCGGACTTGGCGCTGTGTAAATAATCATAGTTATGATGTGGCAAAACAAGGCTATGTAAATTTACATGTAGTACAACATAAGCATAGTAAAAATCCAGGGGATACGCCTGAATCTGTACAAGCACGACGTGGATTTTTAAGTGGTGGATTTTATGCACCTTTACAGCAAGCCGTGGTTGAGAAAATTCGTGAGTTACAGGTTGAAAACCTGCTGGATATCGGCTGTGGTGAAGGCTACTATACCGATGCAATGCAACATCAAGTGATGCAATGTATTGGGGTTGATATTGCAAAAAATGCAGTTCAGGTTGCTGCAAAACTCAATAAAGATGTGACATGGATTGTGGGAACAGGAGCGACTCTACCTGTTTTGGATCATTCGATTGATTTGTGTACCAGCTTATTTAGCCCGATCCCAGAAGAAGAAATACTCCGAGTACTTAAGCCGAAGGCTTATTTGATGGTGGTAACACCTGCACCAGAGCATTTATATGGGATGCGTCAGGGCTTGTTTGATGAAGTTAAAGCCCATGAACCGCAAAAGTTTGTCACGCAATTACAGGCATCTTTTGAATTAATAGAGCAGCCGATTATCGAAACGACGTTTGAGCTGGATCAAGCACAACTCAAAAACCTGATTGCGATGACCCCTTATGCTTATAAAGCAAAACCTGAAAAGCGGTTAGTTTTGGAAGCACAAGTTAAAACGATGTTAAAGGCAGCCTTTCAAATATATATTTTTCAGAAAAAAAAATAAAAAACTAAGCCATAAAAAATGCCATCAATTGATGGCATTTTTTATTTGAGAAACTAATTATTGAACTTCATTAATCAAATTCTCAAGAGAATCACTTTCTCGTTTTGCACTGCCTTGATTCATTGCAGGCGGTGTTACTTTGTTCGGTTTTAGCGGTTGATCTGAACCTTCATCAGGTAAGTCTTCAAAGTCATTTGATGAATTACGTGATGGTGTAACAGGTGCAGGTTTAAAGATTGGACGGGCTAAAGGCGGTGATGAACCATTGCCTTCATTTTGAGTAGCACCTTCAACTTGTGTCTGATTACGTTCTTCACGAGAGATTGGTGCTTTGGCATTTTTATCAAAATGTACCCAAGCAGATGGCGTGTCTTTTAAGGCTTTACCCATAAAGCCGGTCCAAACTGGAAGCGCTGCGATCCCACCAAATTCACGACGACCAAGTGTTGAAGGCTGGTCAAAACCGACCCAAGCAATCGCAACTAATTTGCCGTTGAAACCTGCAAACCACGCATCTTTAGCATCATTGGTTGTTCCTGTTTTACCGCCAATGTCATCGCGACCAATTTTAAGTGCTGCACGACCAGTACCATGCACAATCACATCACGAAGAATATTTGCCATATCAAAAGCAGATTGTGATTTTAAAATTCGTTGTGCTTGACGATATTTACTTTGTTCTTCTTTGCTTAATGGAGTTTGAACCTCATCCACTGTAAGGTTTGCACCTTCAATGACTTCATCATCCGGGGTGATGGCTTGGGTATCGGCTACCGTCTCTTTTTGATTGATACATGGAATACACGCATATTCAGGCGCTGCTTCATAAATGGTTTTGCCATAAGCATCTTCAATACGGCTGATGAAATGCGGTTGAATACGATATCCACCATTGGCAATTGCTGCATAGCCAGTTGCCATTTGAACTGGAAGTACTTGTGGGGTACCGAGCGCAATCGTGAAGTTACGTGGGATTTGATCTTCTTGTAGGCCAAAATCCATCAATAATTGGCGCGCACGTTCTACACCTACGCTTTGTAATAAACGTACAGATACCGTATTACGAGATAAGTACAATGCACGTCGTAAAGGAATCATACCCAAATAACGGCCATCTGAGTTTCTTGGTGACCAACGACCAATTGTAATAGGGCTGTCATTGACCATGGTATAAGGGGTCATACCACGTTCAAGCGCTAGCGCATAAACGAATGGCTTAATGGTTGAACCCGGTTGACGCCAACCTTGTATTGCGCGGTTAAATTTAGATTGGTAAAAGTTGTATCCACCCACCACAGCTTCAATTGAACCATCATTCGGGTTGATTGCAATGAGTTGACCTTGTGCTTTTGGTGTTTGGACCAATGACCATGCGGTTTTATTTTCATTGGGACGTAAGCGAATAATATCTTTAACACTTACAATCTGCGAAGCACGGCTTGGTGCCCCACCAACTGCATTGGCATTGATATATTTTCTTGCCCATGACATACCTGACCAAGGCACAGTCACTGTTGAACCATCTTGCATTTTGGCATCAAAACTATTGCTGCCTACCTTGATGACTTCAGCAGGGTAGGTATTGGCATAAGCAATGAATTCTTTTAAAGGTTTATCATGTGCTTCAGCACCACGCCATCCATGACGACGATCATAATCTTCCAAGCCTTTTTGTACTGCATCTTCTGCATATTGTTGGCGTTTGCTGTTGACCGTTGTATAAACTTTATAACCCGAATCAATTGCTTGTTCACCAAACTTTTCAACCAATTCTGAGCGAACCATTTCGCCTACATAGGGAAATCGATTACTTAAGCCGCGATCAGGCATACTCAGATTAATCGGCTCAGCGACAGCTTTTTCGTATTCTGCTTGTTTAAGATAGCCAAGTTGTAACATGCGGCCAAGAATCCAGTTGCGACGTTCTAATGCGCGTTCAGGGTTAACCACAGGGTTGTATTTTGATGGTGCTTTGGGTAAACCCGCAATCATTGCCATTTGTGCGACACTGAGTTGATCTAAGCTTTTGTCATAATAAATTTTTGCTGCAGCAGCAATACCATAGGCATTTTTACCCAAAAAGATTTTATTGACATATAAAGATAAAATTTCTTCTTTCGATAGATTTTGTTCTATTTTACGTGCCAAAAAAACTTCGGTAAGTTTGCGCTTAAGTGTTCGTTCAGGTGATAAATAATAATTTTTAGCCACCTGCATGGTAATTGTTGAGCCACCTGTTTGTACATTTGATCCAGTGACACTTTCACTCACTGCACGCCCTAAGCCTTTAAAGCTAATCCCGCTATGTTCGAAGAACGATGAATCTTCAGCAGCAAGGAAGGCATGAATGAAATGCGGTGGGATCTGCTTGTACTCAACAGGCACCGAAAGCTTGCCACCATATTCAGCGATCAGCTGATTATCTGCTGAATAAACTTGCAAAGGTTTAAGCAATGGCGCCTTTTTTAAAGAGCTCATTTCTGGTAGTGATGGGGCAATATATAGATACATTCCATAAAAGCCCATCGGAATTGCGACTAAAATAATGATAATCAGCAAAAAAAAGGGATGAATATAACCTGAACAAGATAGCTTTTTCATAACAAGTAAGTTTTAATAATAGCTAATGGCAAACTAATTGCGTTCAGTATAGCTTCTCATGTGATGGATTGTTAGATGGGATATTGTATCTGTAAAAAATTAAGACCAAATGCAGTCGGTTTGTGTTATTTATTGGGGATAAAAAAATAATAGGAAATCAATCGTGCTTAGACTATATCGTAAGCCAAATAAGGGGTTAATAGGAGTAGATATTAGTTCTACTACTGTAAAGATTTTAGAGCTCTCTGTTAAGAACGGTCGTTACTGGGTTGAAAGTTATGGATTAAGTCCACTGCTTGATGGGAGTGTTGTTGAAAAAAACATTCTTAATCCTGAAGCAGTTGCTGATGCGTTGGAAAGGGCAGTCAATATTGGCAATCCTCAATCGCAAAATGTTGCGGTTGCTGTACCTACATCTATGGTGATTCACAAAATCATCGAAATGGATGCCGATATGTCGGATGAGGAAAGAGAAGTTCAGATTCGAATGGATGCTGAACAATATATCCCTTTCCCGCTGGATGAAGTCAGTTTAGATTTTGAAGTGTTAAACGATAAGTTGGCAAATCCAAATCGAGTCAATGTGTTACTTGTTGCAACACGTGCAGAGAATATCGATTCTCGTGTTGAAGTTTTAGAAATTGCAGGCTTATCACCTAAAATTGCAGATGTAGAAAGTTATGCAATTGAGCGTGCTTTTGATGTCTTTTCCGATACCTTGCCAATCGGTGTAAATCTTGTGGGTATCTTGGATATCGGCCATACCATGACCACCTTGTCTGTGATGCAAAATGGCAAGATCATTTATACCCGAGAGCAAGTTTTTGGTGGCAAGCAGCTGACTCAAGATGTACAGAACCGCTATGGCTTGTCTTATGATGAAGCTGGTCGGGCCAAAAAAGATCGGACTTTACCTGACGATTTTGAAACAGAAGTCTTAATGCCGTTTTTAGAAGCAGTGGTACAACAAGCTGCTCGTTCATTACAGTTTTTCTTTTCATCTTCTCAGTTTAACGAGATCGACCATATTTTATTGGCGGGTGGTAATGCCAATATTCCTGGGTTGGCAAAATTATTACAACAAAAACTCGGTTATCGGGTCACGATTGCAAACCCTTTCTTGCAGATGGGGTTTTCACCACAAATTGACTTAAAAAAAATAGAAAATGATGCACCTTCTTTAATGGTTGCGTGTGGTTTGGCTTTGAGGAGTTTTGATTAATGGCAAAGATTAACTTACTCCCTTGGCGTGATGAGCTAAGAGAACAGAAGAAGAAGCAATTTGTTGCAATATGTGTTGGGGTTGCACTGATTGGCTTAGTTACAGTGTTATTGGCGTGGTTCTATTTTGATCATAAGTTAGAAGATCAGGAGCAAGCCAATCAATTGGTGACCAGTACCAATCAAAATTTAGATACGCAATTAAAAACTTTAGATGGTTTACAAGAACGTCGTAATGCCATTATTGAACGGATGAAACTGATTCAAGGCTTACAAGGTCAACGTCCTGTGATTGTTCGCCTCGTTGATGAATTGGTTCGGATTGTCCCTGCACAAATGTACATCACAAAATTTAGTCGTGTGGGCGATAAATTTACCATTGAGGGGAAAGCTGAAAGTCCAAACACAGTTGCTGAATTGTTGCGTGGATTAGAAGCTTCTGAATGGTATCGAAATGCGTTTATGAATTCATTCTTAGCCGCAGATGAAAATAAAAATAAAGAACAGACTTCGGTGATTCCTCGTGTGGAAGAATCATATGGAAGTTTTGTTGTGACTGTAGATATCGGTGAAATAGCAGCGACTGCAGATGGGGATACAACTAAAGCTGAACAAGTTCCAGCTGCTGGGGGTGCAAAATGAGTCGTGAAGATTTTGAGCAATTAGAATCATCTGTAAATGATGCTCCAAAAAAGAACAAGATGACCGTTGAGAAGTTTTTTCAACAGTTTAATACCTTGGATATGAATAACTACGGCAGTTGGCCTCTATCCGTTAAAGTCACCTGTTGGGTATTCTTGTTTTTTTTGGTGTGTGCAATTGGCTATTTTTTAGCAATTAGACCTAAATTAGATGCAATTGATCAAGCGCGTACAGTTGAACAAAACTTATTAAATGAATTTAAAGAAAAGGATTCTAAATTAAGAAACTTGCAGCAATATCAAGCGCAATTGCAACAAATGGAAGCAAATTTTAATCAGCAATTAGAACAGCTTCCTAAAGAAACTGAAATTCCGAGTCTGGTTGAAGACATTAACGTGACAGGAGTAAGTTCTGGTTTGAAATTTAAGAATATCAAATTAGAACCAGAAGTGAAGCAGGAGTTCTTTATTGAGCAGCCAATTTCGATTGATGCAACAGGGGATTATCATTCATTCGGCAGTTTTGCAAGTAGTCTGGCGGCGTTACCACGTATTGTCACTTTGCATGATTTCACAATTACAGGAACACCTAGCCAAGATAAAAAATCTGATGTGCCAGTGATTGACTATACAATTAAAGCAAAAACCTATCGCTATATCGGTGCTGATGAGCAGAAGATAAATAAATCTGTCAATACTGCTGCGCAGACAACGACACCTCAGCAAGGAGGGACGCCACAATGAAACAGCTCAGTAAAATAGTTTGTGGAATCTCATTTGCAATGCTTTTGGTGGGGTGTGATTCTAGAATTGATGCCGTTAATCAAGAGATGGCAAATATTCGAAATCAGCAACCACTGCCGATTGAACCTGCACCAGTATTCAATCCTGTACCGAGTTTTAATTATTCAGCCCAACAATTACGCAGCCCATTTTTGCCAAGTTCATTGGCAAATGAATTAAAAATCATGTCAGGCAAGCGTGTCTACCCGAATTTTTCAAGACAGCCACAGCCACTTGAAAGCTATCCTTTAGAGTCATTAACACTGAAAGGGAGTATGAAAGGGGCCGTTGGGCAAACAGTGGGTTTGATTCAAACACCTGATGGTGAGATTGAGCGGGTACAACTTGGCAATTACATGGGCATGAATCAGGGGCGAATTATTGAGATTACGCCGACCCGTATTGATTTATTGGAAATTGTTCCAGATGGTCGAGACGGTTATATAGAAAGACCACGGAGTCTAGTTCTAATCGGTCCAATAGATTAAAACGGAATAAAGGAATAAAAATGAAAAAGAGTTTGAAAAATATCTTTAACGGGGATGGTAAGTTTATGAATAGTCAACTTCGTCAATTTACTATGGCGGCAGTGTCAATTGCGATTATGCAGGTTGCAGCAGCACAAACAACCATGACCAATATTGTACCGATGAAAATACCGGGGCAAGGTACAGAAATTCGGGTGATGTTTAATGGCTTACCGCCACAGCCTCAAGCCTATCAATTGGATAATCCATCTCGACTGATTTTGGATTTTGATCAGGCGAAGCAAACGATCAATCAGCCGTCTATTGCTGTGGCAAGTGAAGAAGCGTCGACGGTGGATATTACGGCCGATGATCAACGTTCACGCTTAACGGTAAATTTAAAAAATAGTGGTTCTTTTACAACACGTGTTGAAGGGAATACCTTTATTTTAAAGATTAACAATGCCAATCAAGCTGCTGCTTTACCGACTTATGCCTCATCTGCATCTACGCTGAATAAGCAAAATCAAGGCATCGCAGATATCGGTTTTCAGCGTGGCAATGCTGGCGAAGGCCAGGTTATTTTAAATCTGTCAGGTGCAAATACACCTGTAGATGTACAGCAACAGGGCAGTAAAGTTGTTATTCGAACCTTAGGAAATAAAATTCCTGCACATTTAATTCGTCGTTTAAATGTCAATGATTTTGCAACCCCAGTTTCTTCTGTGGATGCTTATAATGATGGTTCAAATGGCGTGATTACCATTCAATCTGCTGGTAGCTATGAATATATGGCCTTCCAAGCGGAAAATAAACTGACCGTGAGTTTAAAACGTCCTGTAGAAAATAAAGTAAATCGCCCAAGTTCAAGTCAGTCTTATACCGGTAAGAAAATCTCGCTGGATTTTCAAGATATCGAAGTACGCCGTGTGCTACAGCTGCTTGCTGATTTTACCAGTATTAATATGGTGGCTGCAGATTCAGTTCAAGGTAATATTACTTTACGTTTAAAAGATGTACCTTGGGATCAGGCCTTAGATATTATTTTAAAAACCAAGAATTTAGACAAGCGTCGTAATGGTAGTGTGATTTGGATTGCACCTGTCACCGAGCTGATTAAAGCTGAAGAAGATGAAGCAAAAGCGATTGCACAAAGTGTCAAATTAGCGCCAATTCAAACTGAATATATTCAACTCAGTTATGCTAAAGTTGCAGAAGTTCTTAAATTATTACAGGACTCTAGAAATCCTAAAGGTGCGCAGGCGAATAATACCACGAATACAGATTCTTTAGCTTTAGAAAGTCTACTCAGCTTAAGAGGGAGTGCGGTTGCAGATACACGAACAAATACATTAATTATTAATGATACTGCAAATAATATTGATAAAATTCGTAAAATGATTGATTTGGTAGATATTTCGGTAAAACAAGTCATGGTTGAAGCACGTATTGTTCGAGCAACAACGGATTTTACCAAAGAAATGGGTGTGAAATGGGGGATTTTATCCCAAGGGATTAACAAGAATAATGACTTGCTGGTTGGAGGAAGCGATAAGACATTATGGGATTTACGAACTCCAGATGATGATGGGAAATATACTATTACTCGGCCCGATAATTTAAATGTCGATCTTGGTGTCACCACGGCGGGCGCAAGCAAAATTGCATTTGGTTTAATTAGTATGTCTGATTTTATGTTGGATCTAGAATTGTCAGCTTTACAATCTGATGGTTATGGTGAAGTGATTTCAACACCAAAAGTGATGACGGCGGATAAGCAAAAAGCCAAAGTTTCATCAGGTCAAGAAATTCCTTATCAAACAACATCAACAGCAGGAGGCGCTGCAACTGCAACCACGGAATTTAAAGATGCATTATTGAGTTTGGATGTTACACCAAGTATTACCCCAGATGGTAAGGTGCAAATGCAATTGAATATTACCAGTGATTCACGTGGTGGGGTGGCACCGAATGGTGAAATCATTTTGAATAAAAATGAGATCAATACCAATGTCTTGGTAGATAATGGTGAGACAGTTGTTTTGGGGGGGATTTTTGAACAAGAAACTACATCAAGTCAAACCAAGGTGCCTTTCCTGGGAGATATCCCTTATCTAGGGCGATTATTTAGAAAAGATGTAAAGTCTGATAATAAACGAGAATTACTAATCTTTGTGACACCAAGAATTGTTAATGACAGTCGTACCAGAAATCATTAATATACTTTCAATGAAAGCAATTCGATAGGTGACTCCTTGCCAAGCAAAGAGTTGGAAACCCTACCAAATATTTATTTGGTAGGGCCCATGGGAGCAGGAAAAACAACAGTTGGCCGGCATCTAGCGGAACTGTTAAGTCGTGAGTTTTTAGACAGCGATCATGAAATAGAAAGAAAAACTGGGGCATCTATTCCTTGGATTTTTGAAAAAGAAGGCGAACAAGGTTTCCGTACAAGAGAAACAATCGTGATTGATGAACTCACATCAAAAAAAAATTTAGTGGTTGCAACAGGTGGTGGTGCTGTCACTCAAGCCATGAATCGAGAATATCTCAAGCATAGAGGTATTGTGATTTATTTATATACCCCTGTAGAAATCCAATTATTACGTACACATCGAGATAAAAATCGTCCTTTATTACAAGTCGAGAATCCTGAGCAAAAGTTAAAGGATCTACTTAAAGCACGAGATCCACTGTATAGAGATGTTGCACATTATATTATTGAAACCAATCAGGGTGCTGCGCGAGATTTAGCGCTGAGAATATTGCAACTGATCGTTTCAAAAGAAATTATTTAGTCAGTAAATTATCATTCATTGTTATTTGGCAGAATCATGCAAACTTTACATGTTGAACTGGGTGAACGTCGTTATCCAATCTTTATTGGTAGTCATTTGAATCCTCAAGAATTACTTGAACCTTATATTCAGGGACATCAAGTGATGATTGTTACAAATACCACAGTTCAGCCTTTGTATTTGTCGCACTATGTTGAGGCGATTCAACAATTGGGTAAGCAGGTTACAACATGTGTTTTGCCTGATGGTGAGAAATACAAAGATATTCAGCACCTTAATTTGATTTTTGATGCTTTGCTTCAAGCTGGCTTTAATCGTGATTGTACGGTTTTGGCTTTAGGTGGTGGTGTGATTGGTGACATGGCTGGTTTTGCTTCAGCCTGTTTCCAACGAGGCGTGTATTTTATTCAAGTTCCAACCACACTGTTGTCTCAAGTGGATTCGAGTGTTGGTGGGAAAACCGGAATTAATCACCCTTTAGGCAAAAATATGATTGGTGCATTTCAGCAACCTCAAGTGGTTTTGGCTGATATGGCACAACTCAAAACCTTGCCTAAACGTGAGCTTTCAGCAGGTTTGGCTGAGGTAATTAAATATGCGTTACTGGGTGATTTAGACTTTTTAGCATGGTTAGAAGAGCATATGGATGGGCTGATTGCCCAAGATCCAGAATTATTGGCTGAAGCGGTTTACCGTTCTTGTGCGCATAAAGCAAGAATTGTGGCCAATGATGAAAAAGAGCAAGGTGAACGTGCCTTGTTAAATTTAGGCCATACTTTTGGTCATGCCATTGAATCATATCTTGGTTATGGGGTGTGGTTGCATGGAGAAGCAATTGCAACGGGTATGGTGATGGCTGCTGATTTATCTCAGCGTATGGGATGGATTTCATCCGATGATCTGGAACGTACAAAAAAAATCATACAACGTGCTCAATTACCTGTAGCATGTCCTAAAATTCCGCTCGATGAATTTTTGGCATATATGTCACATGATAAAAAAGTATTAAATGGTCAACTTCGTTTAATATTGATAAAACAACTCGGCCAAGCCATCATCACTAAAGATTTTGATGTTGAGTTGATGAAACAAGCGATTCTCGCGAATCAGTTATAGAAAAGGTTAGTTCCAAATGGCAGCAATTCGTACAAATTGGCAAAATATTCGACAATATATTTGGTTGGTTGGTGGATTAATCTGTCTTTTGGTGGCACTGGTTTTTTGGGCAGTGACCGACACCAAAGATTTGGTCACTGTGGTCAATCCGATTGAAGAGTCCCAAGTTCAAATTCAACCTGAAAAAGTTGCCGCAACATCGCATTTAGGTGCTTTGATGGATGAAGTACGTCCACTTGAAATGACCACACGTATTGTGACTGCGGGTAGCCATGATGCAGAATTTCGTGGTACAAAGTTTTTTCAAGAAAATAAGAAAGCTTGGTCGATAGAGTTATTTAAGACCTCGGATGAAGATGTCATCCTGGGATTTTTACAGAAACAAGCGGATCGTAAAAATTTTATTTATTTCCGTTTAAGCGGTGAAGATCAAGCAGAGCAATATGTTTTAGCCTATGGTCTATTTAAAAGTGATGATCAGGCCAAGCGCCAGTTACAACAATTAAATTTAAAACTGCCTGCATCTATCCATCCACAAGCGATCCAGTTTGAAAAATATAGTGCTTTAGTTAATGATCTGGGCTCAGATGAAATGGCAAGTGCAAATAAACTCTATCAAGTGAAATTAAAATCTGCACCTTTACCTGTAGTTGATGAAACGCTATTGGCTCAAGCAAAATCAGCATTGTCATCTTTAACGGGTTCAACTCCTGCAAACCAGACCACCAAAACCACAATTACCCGTCGTGATGCATCTGGCAATGTAGTAGATGTACAAAAGTCACAATCTCGTGCACAGCCTTCAAGCAACAATAAAGAAACTGGTGCTACTGCTGATAAAAAGCCAGCTGAGCATGAAGTCAGTGATCCATTTAATTAAAATTAGCTCTAAAATGAAGCAGAATTAATTATTTAATTTTATATTTGCACAAAAATGGTGCTATAAATGCCTTTATAAGACGCTTAGAATTTTAAAGAATATCTTTATTTCACTATCTTTTAGTGATTTGGTGAACAAAAATAAAATTTGGCATATTTTTTGCTTTATTGTTGCGCTAATTGAGTTGATTGTCCCTGTTTTGGAGCGAAATGATTCAGTTGGTGTGCGATTTAAGTCTGATTGAGTGCTTTATTTCAGTGCGGAAGTTGTAAAACAATCTTGCAATTAAAGTAAAAACAGACTGGTATTCGATTCTGACTCAGTGGTTTACTTGGGTTAAGAAAATACTTAAAAATCGTAATTGAGTGTTCGAATGTTTTTCGCCCTTTCATGGGCCTATGTAGAAAGAAGGGTACGCTATGCACATGCCATCGCCTAACACTGTAGCTCCCGCTCAAGGTTTATACCAACCGGATGAGTTTAAAGATAACTGTGGTTTCGGCTTGATTGCCCATATGCAGGGTGATGCGAGTCATGATTTAGTCAAGACCGCGATTCATAGTCTAAGCTGTATGACGCACCGTGGTGGTATTGCCGCAGATGGTAAGACCGGTGATGGTTGTGGCTTGCTCTTGGCTATGCCTAAAGCATTTTTCCGTGAAGAAGCAAAAAAGATCAGTGACATTACACTGAGTGAAATTTTTGCGGTCGGGACGATATTTTTAAATTTAGATCCAGCACTTGCGGCCCATGCAAAGCAAATTCTAACCCATGAAATTGAAGAAGAAGGCTGTCGTGTGATTGGTTGGCGTGTTGTTCCAACCAATAATGATGCCTTGGGTTCAATCGCAATGCAGTCTTTACCTGCATTTGAACAAATTTTTGTCAATTGCCCAATGGGTGTGACTGAGGTTGAATTTAACCGTAAGTTACTTATGGCACGTCGTCGTGCAGAACAACAATTAATAGCTGATCCCTATTTTTATGTGACTACACTGTGTTCTACAGTGATCACCTATAAAGGCTTAATGATGCCTGCATATATTGCAGAATTCTATACAGACCTTGCTGATGAACGTTTGGACTCACACATTGTTGTATTCCATCAACGTTTCTCAACCAATACTTTACCCCGTTGGCCATTGGCACAGCCGTTCCGTTATTTGGCACATAATGGTGAAATTAACACCATTACTGCAAACCGTAACTGGGCAGTGGCACGTACACCAAAATTTGAAAATCCATTATTGCCAGGCATTACTGAACTGAGTCCAATTGTAAACCGTACAGGCTCAGACTCATCAAGTATGGACAATATGCTTGAGCTGCTTGTGGGTGGCGGGATGGATTTATTCCGTGCATTACGCATGCTTGTTCCACCAGCGTGGCAAAACGTTGAAACATTAGATGCGGATTTACGCGCGTTTTATGAATTCAACTCTAAGCATATGGAAGCTTGGGACGGTCCTGCGGGTCTGGTGATCCAAGATGGTCGTCATGCAATTTGTATGTTAGACCGTAATGGCTTACGTCCGGCACGTTGGGTGATCACTAAAAATGGTTATATCACTCTGGCATCAGAAATTGGTGTGTGGGGTTATGAACCTGAAGATGTGATCTCTAAAGGCCGTGTAGGTCCTGGTCAAATCTTGGTGATTGATACATTGACTGGAAAATTGCTCGATACCAAAGATGTGAGCAATCATCTGAAAAAAATGCGTCCATACCGTGAATGGTTACGTGAAAACTCAGTTCGCTTACAAGGTAGTCCAGAGCTTGAAGAGTATTTATGTGATCAAGGCTTAAAAGGTGATGACCTTAAAGCGGCTCAAAAAATGTTTATGGTGACATTTGAAGAGCGTGACCAACTGCTTCGTCCAATCGCTGAAAGTGGACAGGAAGCTGTCGGTTCAATGGGTGATGATACGCCAATGGCGGTATTGTCTCGCCAAGTGCGTCATGTGACAGATTATTTCCGTCAGCAATTTGCGCAAGTGACCAATCCACCGATTGATCCATTACGTGAATCAATCGTTATGTCATTGGAAACCTGTTTTGGCCGTGAGCAAAATGTATTTGAACAAGGTCCAGAGCATGCAGATCGTTTAATTGTATCGAGCCCTGTACTGTCAAATTCTAAAATGCATCAGATTCGTACCCTTGGTCGTAAAGGTTACGAAATTGCAGATATCGATTTGAATTATCCTGTAGCTGAAGGTCTTGAAGCCGCGATTTCACGTATTTGTGAAGAAGCTGCACAAGCGATTCGTGATGGTAAAACCTTATTGGTTATTTCAGATCGTAAAATCCGTGAAGGCTTTTTACCGGCAAATGCTGCAATGGTGACGGGTGCAATTCATCACTTCTTGATTAATGCTGGTTTACGTACAGATGCAAACATCATTGTTGAAACTGCACTTGCACGTGACGCACATCAGTTTGCCGTGATCTTAGGTTTTGGTGCAACTGCGATTTACCCTTATTTGGCTTATGATGTGATCAACGATTTGATTGCAAAAGGTGAGTTATTGGGTGATCCAATTCATGCACAAGCGAATTTCCGCAAAGGTATTGATAAAGGTTTACTCAAAGTCCTCTCAAAAATGGGGATTTCAACAGTCGCATCTTATCGTGGTGGACAGTTATTTGAAGCAGTCGGCTTATCTGAAGAAGTTGTCAGTAAGTGCTTTACAGGTGTGCCAAGCCGTATTAAAGGTGCAACATTCATTGACCTTGAAAATGACTTAAAAAAACTAGCAGATATTGCTTGGAAAGCACGTAAGCCAATTGAACAAGGAGGTTTGCTCAAGTTTGTCTTTGATAAGGAATACCACGCATTTAATCCTGATGTGATCAATGCGTTGCATAAATCGGTGCGTTCAGGCAATTATGCTGACTTTAAAGAATACGCAGAGTTAGTGAACACCCGTCCAATTGCGACAATTCGTGACTTATTAAAACTCAAAACTGATCATTCTATACCATTAGAAGCTGTTGAATCAGTAGAAGAAATTCTGCCACGTTTTGACTCTGCTGGTATGTCTTTAGGTGCATTGTCACCGGAGGCACATGAAGCCATTGCGATCGCAATGAATACAATCGGTGGTCGTTCGAACTCGGGTGAGGGTGGTGAAGATCCTGCACGTTATGGCACTATTCGTAACTCTAAAATTAAGCAAATTGCTTCAGGTCGTTTTGGTGTAACACCTGCATATTTAACATCTGCTGAAGTGTTACAGATCAAAGTAGCGCAAGGTGCAAAACCAGGTGAAGGCGGTCAGTTACCGGGCGGTAAAGTGAATGGCTTAATTGCGCGTTTACGTTACTCGGTTCCAGGTGTGACTTTGATTTCACCACCACCACACCATGATATTTATTCTATTGAAGATTTATCACAGCTAATCTTTGACTTGAAGCAAGTCAATCCACAAGCCATGGTGTCTGTGAAGTTAGTATCAGAGCCAGGGGTGGGAACAATTGCAGCAGGTGTTGCAAAAGCCTATGCAGATTTCATTACCATTTCTGGATATGACGGCGGTACAGCGGCTTCACCTTTATCCTCTATTCATCATGCGGGTTCACCATGGGAATTGGGTCTTTCAGAAGCGCATCAAGCACTTCGTGTCAATGACCTGCGTGGTAAAGTACGTGTACAAACTGATGGTGGTTTGAAAACAGGTTTAGATGTGGTTAAAGCTGCGATTTTAGGTGCGGAGAGCTTTGGTTTTGGTTCTACCCCAATGATCGCGCTTGGATGTAAATACCTGCGTATTTGTCACTTAAATAACTGTGCAACAGGTGTGGCAACTCAGCAAGATCATTTACGTCAAGAGCATTATATTGGCGAGCCAGAAATGCTGATTAATTTCTTCCACTTTATTGCGGAAGAAACACGTGAATGGTTGGCTGCTTTAGGTGTTGCATCATTGAAAGATTTGATCGGTCGTACTGATCTACTTGAGATGTTGCCAGGTGAAACGGATAAACATGCGCATTTAGATTTAAGTGCATTGTTAGAATCACACCCATCTGCGGAAGGTAAAGCGCAATATTGCCAAGTACAAGGCAATGAACCTTTTGATAAAGGTATTCTTGCTGAGAAAATGGTGGCAGAAATGCTACCTGCGATTGAAGCAAGTACCGGTGGTGAGTTCCATTTTACTGTGGGTAACTGTGACCGTTCAATTGGTGCGCGTCTTTCAGGTGAAATTGCCAAACGTTATGGCAACCTCAGTATGGAAGCACATCCTGTTAAAGTGAATTTAAAAGGAACTGCGGGTCAGTCATTGGGTGTTTGGAATGCGGGTGGTTTGCATATCAGCCTTGAAGGTGATGCAAACGACTATGTGGGCAAAGGTATGGCAGGTGGTCGAGTATCGATCTTCCCACCAAAAGGTTCACCATTCCAAACTCAAGAAACGGCAATTATCGGCAATACCTGTTTGTACGGTGCGACAGGCGGTAAATTATTTGCTGCGGGTACAGCGGGCGAGCGTTTTGCTGTACGTAACTCTGGCGCGTTTGCGGTCATTGAAGGTGCAGGCGACCATTGCTGTGAATATATGACAGGCGGTATCGTGACTGTACTGGGTAAAGTTGGACACAACTTTGGTGCAGGTATGACTGGTGGTTTTGCTTATGTACTTGACTTAGATAACGACTTTGTTGATTACTACAACCACGAATTGATTGAATTAAACCGTATTTCTACAGAAGCGATGGAAGAACATCAAGAATTCTTACTTCGTATCTTAGATGAACACATTGCTGAAACAGGTAGTGCTTGGGCGTACAAGATTCGCAACGAGTTTGATTTCTATAGCCGTAAATTCTGGCTGGTGAAACCAAAAGCGGCTAATTTACAAACGCTTTTGAAAACAACTCAAGCAGATCCACAATAATTCCACTACTCAAATTTTAGGTAGGTGTGGATAACTTCGCAGATATACACAAGCGAATGAAGTTATCCACGCTCACCCACGGAGAGAGACATGGCTGAACGCCTGAATAATGACTTTCAATTTCTGGATGTAGCACGCCAAGATCCAGAGAAAAAAGATATTAATGTCCGCAAAGCAGAGTTTGTGGAAATTTATAAACCTTTTACAGCGGAAGTTGCAGCAAACCAAACCCACCGTTGTTTAGGCTGTGGTAATCCATATTGTGAATGGAAATGTCCAGTACATAACTATATTCCAAACTGGTTAAAACTGATCGCAGAAGGACGTATTTTCCAAGCGGCTGAGCTTTGCCATCAAACCAATACCTTGCCAGAAGTATGTGGTCGGGTATGTCCACAAGACCGTTTATGCGAGGGTGCTTGTACCCTGAATGATGGTTTTGGTGCTGTGACCATTGGTAATGCCGAAAAATATATCAACGATACCGCCTTTGCTTTGGGCTGGCGTCCAGATATGTCATCGGTAAAATGGACCAACAAAAAAGTTGCCATTATTGGTGCAGGTCCTGCAGGTTTAGGTTGTGCAGATATTTTAGTTCGTAACGGGGTAAAACCTGTTGTATTTGACAAGCGTCCTGAAATTGGTGGATTGCTTACATTTGGTATTCCAGAATTCAAAATGGAAAAAGATGTGATGAAACGCCGCCGTGAAATTTTCACAGGTATGGGTGTTGAATTCCGCTTAAATACTGAAATTGGTACAGATATCACCATCGATCAATTGCTTGCAGACTATGATGCTGTATTTATGGGTATGGGAACTTATACCTATATGAAAGGTGGCTTTGCAGGTGAAGATTTTGATGGTGTCTATGATGCACTGGATTTCTTGATTGCAAATGTTAACCGTACACAAGGTTGGGAAAAAGATCCATCTGAATACATTAGTGTTCAGGGCAAAAAAGTCATCGTTTTAGGCGGTGGTGATACTGCAATGGACTGTAACCGTACTTCAATCCGTCAGGGCGCAGAGTCGGTAACTTGTGCTTACCGTCGTGATGAAGAAAATATGCCAGGTTCACGTCGTGAAGTGAAAAATGCGCGTGAAGAAGGGGTGGACTTCCAGTTCAACCGTCAGCCAATCGAAATCGTTGGTGAAAACGGTAAAGTGACGGGTGTAAAAGTTGTGACTACCCAGCTGGGTGACCCTGATAGCCGTGGTCGTCGTAGTCCTGAACCGATTCCAGGCTCTGAAGAAGTTTTACCCGCAGATGCGGTATTGCTGGCTTTTGGTTTCCGTACCAGCCCAGCAGAATGGTTTGCAGGTGCAAATATTGGGTTAGATGGTTCTGGCCGAGTCATTGCAGCTGAAAAACAACAATTTAAATTCCAGACCTCTAATCCAAAAATCTTTGCGGGCGGAGATATGGTACGTGGTTCTGATTTGGTGGTGACTGCAATCTGGGAAGGTCGTGAAGCTGCTGAAGGAATTTTGGATTATCTTGATGTTTAATTTTAGACATTAAATAACATTTATTTAAGAGCCCGCAGTCATGCGGGCTTTTTAATGCAAAAAAAATCAAAAAATTAATCTGAGTCAATCGTTTGCAGATAATGACTTAGCTTTAAGCTATGTTGTTTTGCCCGAGTTCTGATTTCAGTATGTGTATGTCCTAAAACAGTTGAAATATCATATAAGAACACGGGTTTTAAATATTCCATTCCGGTATAAAGTGCTGATTTTTGAATTGGAGATAAAAAGTCCTCCAATAATGAATGCTGTTGTTCTGTACTAAAATTCTGCTCAGGTTGACCAATGGTCATACTCAGCAAAAGCTTTTTATTTTTGAGCTTGTCTCCTTTAGAACCATAGGCAAATTGATGTGTAAATACCTGATCAAACCAAATTTTTAAAATGGCAGGTATACTGAACCAGTACATAGGACATTGTAAAATAATCAGCTCATGTCTTAATAGTGCACTTTGTTCAGCTGTAATATCGATTTGATAATCTGGATATAAATCATGAATATGACGAATTTCTAAATCAGTTTGAGTTCTTGATAATTCATCGACAATGGTTTTATTTGCGACAGATTCAGTAAAACTGGGATGCGCTAAAATCAGTAATGCCATCTTGGTTTTTCCAACTATAAAAATTATAGTGAATATAAATATTATAGTTTTTATGTACAATAACTATCCATTTTGATAGCTGGATGAAAAAATGAATACTGAGCAAAATACATGTGAAGTGACCTTTCACGATAAGACTTATCACTGTCCGATTAGCATGGTGATGGATTTAATCGGTGGGAAATGGAAAACCGTGATTCTCTATTACTTAAAAGAGCAATCAAAACGCTTTAATGAACTTAAGCGTGATATGCCAGATATCACAGAAATGACCTTAAGTTTGCAACTTAAGCAACTGGAAGAGAATGGTTTTATTTCCAGAACCGTATTTGGTGACAAGCCTCCAGTCAAAGTGGTTTATGAATTAACTGCATTTGGTCAAACATTTATTCCTGTACTGGATGCTTTATCTGCTTGGGCACATGGTTTTTCTGAGCAAAGCTAATTCAAAGTGAAGGCGTTGAAAGAAGCAGTTTTAAAGATTAAATCAGCTATAAAAGGCGATGAGTAGAGTGGTTTAGTCATAAAATTTGCCAATCACACTAAAGCAACAATTTGTTTTTTTATACAAAAAAATTCCTAGACGAATCATGTTTGTTTGAGTTCTATAAAACACATGCTTTTTTGAATGTTTATATTGGGGCCGTCTAAGTGAGAACATTCATAAATTGAGTTCTAATTTTGAATAGATCCTATGTGATTGTTTTAAAAATTAAAACACAACTCAACCTGATTGAAAAATGTCATTTAAGTCAATAAAAGCATGCTTATAAATCTCGATTTTAGGTTTTGTGTAAACGATAAAGCACTTTTTTGTGAAGATAAGAAATATATTTATTTTTAATAAGTTTAATTATATCAATAAATTATGTTTTTAATTTTTTTAGATTTTTAATTAAGCCATGTGTTTTTTTGAAAATGATATTTTAGGTCAACTGTGTGGATGATTCTGCAATATACAAATATTGAGATTGTGCCAATATAGCTTAAATTCAGACAAATGTAGGATTATCCTTATGTCAACAGTTCAAGCGACGGCAGAAAAATCATATTTAAATCGTCCTAAAGCTATTGGTATTAAAGTCCGTAAACCAAGCTTTAACCCAAAAGCAATTCGCAGGCATTTTTTTGCGAATTCTCCTGTGATGTCACATTTATTAACTGCGCTTTCTTCAACATTTCCGATTGGTGAGCAGTTCTTTGTACATAGTGTGCGTAATGTACGTGACAAAATCACGGATGAAAAATTGCAAGCGCAAATTGCAGCATTTATTGGTCAAGAGGCCATGCACTCCAAAGCCCATACGGAATTTAATGATGCATGGCGCCGTGATGATTATAACTTAGACAGTTTTCAAGCATGGTTAGCACGTCGAGATGCACTGATTAAAAGTGTACATCCAAAATTACAACTTGCTGTTACCGCAGCTTTTGAGCATTTTACTGCATTATTGGGTGGCTATATTCTTCGTCATCCTGAAGTTTTAAGCACTCTGGATGATGATGCGGTTAAACTTTGGGTATGGCATGCAATCGAAGAAATTGAGCATCGTGCAGTGGCATTTGATGTATATCAGGCGATTTATAAAGATGATCGGACTCGTCGTACAGTGATGCGTAATGTGACTACGGGTTTTGCAAGTTTAACGTTTTATTCGGCTACCCGTTTGTTTATGCAAGACTGGAGAAAAAGTTTACCTAAAGTGCCGCAAAATATCTTTGGGGTATATATGATTTCTAAAATGTTGATTTCATTGATTCCTGAATATTTATCTTATTACAAATCTGACTTTCATCCTGATGAAATTGATTATTCGAAGATTGTGGCGTACTGGAAAGAAAAGCTGGCAGATGATTATGGAATGGAAAGTTTCCAAGAAGAAGTTCATCTGCCGTTATATAGTTAAGACAATGCTTTAGATCAAAGGGCCAATTTATAAGATTGGCTCTTTTAGTCTTCTTGCTGACGTTGATGGATACTTTCTAAAGTATCGACCATAGTGCGGGTCATTTGGTCAATTTCATAATTGAGTTTGCCACCAATTTGGACATGTTTAAATGTCGTCAAACGTAAGGTTTCGGGGATTAAATCCACTGAAATTTCATTGGTTTTTCGATCCACGCGATTGACAGTCAAGCTGCAACCTTGCAGTCCAATAAAGCCCTTTTTAAAGAAGTATTTGATATTGTCATCTGGAATAACGATATCAATGTGTAGCGTTTCACCGGTATGAACCACATCTTCAATGGTTGCCATACCTTCGATATGCCCAAAAATATTGTGCCCACCGTTTTCCATGCCTGCTTTGATAGATCTTTCGATATTGACTTCATCACCAATTTTTAAAAATTGTAATGTAGTGAGAGAAGTGGTCAGTGCTGAAACATCAAATGAGGCTATATTTGCAACAGCATCAAAACTTGTTGCGGTTAGGCATGTCCCATCGATTGCAACACTGGCACCAATAAAAACATCGTTAAAAAAGCCATTTTCATTGGAAATATAAAGGGTTGTAAAATTATCACCTTGTTGGATGTTTACAACTTTTTCTAAGCCTTGAACGATACCTGTATACATCGCTGATCTCTTTTATTTAGCTGATTTTTATTGTACAGATTTCATTGAAGAGGACTAGGGCTGAATTTTAGATTTATGTTGTATAGAAGAGCCTAACATCATACTTAGATGATTTTTTAAAAGAGAATGAATATAGCAGTAAGGATTGCACAGGCTTATTTTATAGGGAAAATTCTAAATCATTGATTATATAGTCAAATCACCTAAATTATTATACAAGTTATTGATTATAAATAAATTTATATTTCCCATGAACCTTTAGAAACTATTCGTTATCAATTCGTTTTTTGTATTTTTGAATCTTAGATGGTTGTCCTATCGTGTGGCGACATGGATGTCGCCGTTGGGCGGGGGTATAGGATGTACCCCTCGCCAAACAGAAGATTTTTGTCATCTTTTCATCTCTGAAAAGTGAGGCATCGCCTACGCAATGGTATTTAAACTTTGAATGTAAGGTGTGGCATTACAAACTTTTTTATAATCAAACAATTTATTTTCCATACAATTGATTTAATTAGAAATATTAATCAAGAGAAATTATATTCTTATGTATGCGTTTTTTAACAGGTTGACTATAGTTTGATGATAACGTATTTCAGACGATCTAAGCTTGATTGTGGCTTAAATCGGACTAAGTCAATATGCATTTACACTCAGTCCAATTCAATTTAGCCAATCAACAATCAACAATCAACAATCAACAATCAACAATCAACAATCAACAATCAACAATCAACAATCAGTCATAAAATGAATTAAATCTTATCTTTAAACTGTTTTATGATTTTTTGACGTTGCCATGGTAAAGGACGATTAATCGCTTCAGGTACATCACCAGAGGTTGAACGCAGACGTAAATGAATTGCTGCCTGCGCAATTAAGTTTGCTGATACTGGGGCTGTAATAAAGGCAAGCAGGGTGATCAATAACTCTGCAAAACCTAAACGACTGTTAAACGCTGCGTAAATCATTCCCGCGATTAAAAAGCTGCCTAAGCCCAAGGTGCTGGATTTGGTCGGTGCATGTAGACGCATAAATAAGTCTGGTAATTTGACCATACCTATGCCACCCACCAAGGTAAAAAATGCACCGACAATCAAGAAGAATGAAACGATGATTTCCATGACAATTTGCATATTATTTTCCATGTACTTTCTCCTTAATCAACCACATGACCCGTTGTAAAATAACGAGCCAGTGCAGCAGTTGAAACAAAGCCCAGCATTGCAACCAATAATGCGCCTTCAAACATTGAAGTGCTTGCCCAATAAATACCAAGAATGACAACTAAGCAGGTTGCATTTAAAAACAATGTATCCAATGCCAGTAATCGATCTACGATAGAAGGGCCCATCACCAAACGAATCAAACATAACAACATAGAGATGGTCACAGCGAGCAGGCAAATGCCAAGTGCATAAGGTAAAATACTCATGAACGTGCTCCTCGTTGCAGGTCAAAGATTTCGATTAACGGAACTTCATAGCGGGTTTTAATGGCTTGAATTTCTGCATCTACATCATCACAACTTAGTGCATGAACCAAAATATCGCCACGTTCTTGATCAATTCCAGCACTGACTGTACCTGGTGTGGTGGTAATGATCATCGCCAGTAAAGTATTGACATGTTCATGGTCAGTTTCCAATGGAACTCGAAACCATTTTGGGGTGAGATTTTTGGTTGGGCCTAAGACTTGTTTAGCAACTTTAATATTGCTGACGATGATGTCCCATAGCACCACAAAAAATAATTGAATGGCGCTTTTCCAATGAATATTGGGTGTATGAATGATAAAGGGTTGAATCAGTTTAGGAATGATTAATCCCAAACTGATTGCCACAACAAAATCAAAGCTTTCAGCACTATGGTTCAACATAAGCCAACTCATTGCCACAATCACCGACACAAAAGGATGCGGTAAAATACGAGCGAATAATGATTTATTTTGCATTTATTGCTCCATAGGCTTGAGTTGAGCATTTTCAACATGTTGTTGCTGTTCTTGCCCCTGAATTTGGCGTTGCTTAAATTCAGAGATATGTTCGCCTTTTAGGGTTTCTGGGCTAATGATATAGGGAATATAGTGTGCATTTGGATCAACCATTTCACCATTGTATTTTGTTTCAGGTACATAGTGCGGATCGAAAGGTTGTACACTGATAGTTTCACCATGCCCATCCAATTTTAAAATACGCTGTTGATAAAGTGATGCATCAGAAACTTGCAGCGCAGTTTTTTCAACATAATTTAAAATTGGAGCAGCGCAAACAACATAGACAATCAGTCCTGCCAATAGCAGGTAAACGCTTTTGTCATTGCGTGGAGGAGCTTGCTCGGGTAAGGCTTGATAGGCTGTATAAGCGTCTTCTTTCGGGTTGTCCTCAGGTGTCGTCGCTCGCCAAAACAGGATAAATCCGACTCGTGTAAATGCCAGAATACTTAAAAAACTCACAATCAAGATAATCGCAATAATCCAGCCTTGTGCAGCCAAGTTTGCAGTTGCCTGTAAGATTAAGACTTTGCCTAAAAAACCACTAAATGGCGGCAAACCTGCCATCATCAAAGCGATAAGAAAGAACGTCATGGCAATGACTTTGTCTTGCTTCATCTTTGGTGCGACTTTGAGATGATCTTTCATTGCACCACGCTGTGAAGTAATCCAACCACAGAGCAAATAGAACGAAGCGGCAATGATGGTACTGTGAACAAGGTAATACAATCCAGCAGCCCATGCCTGTGTGTTAAACATGGCAATGGCAACTAAAATCGTTCCGACTGAGGATAACACCATAAAGCCAACGAAGCGGCGTAAGCGTTCAGCTGCGAGTGCACCAATCACACCATATAATGATGTGACTAAACCAATTGGCAATAAATAATTGCTAAAGATCGATTGACCAAGCTGATCATTAAAGACAGTACCATTGACCCGTAAAATTGCATACACACCCACTTTGGTCATGATAGTGAAAATAGCAGCAACAGGTGTCGCGGCAACAGCATAGGTTTTTGGCAACCAAAACCCCACAGGTAACATGGCTGCTTTGATGCCAAATACAACAAATAGAAGCAAACCACCTGCTATAGCAAGACGATGTTGATCATGTTCCAATGTCGGTAATAAACGGCCAACATCGGCCATATTCAAACTGCCCACACTGCCATAAATCATGCCTAAACCGATGAGGAATAGGGCAGAAGCCAGTAAGTTGATGGTGACGTAGTGAATGCCTAATTGGAAACGGGCTTTGCCTTGACCATGTAACAGCAAGACATAAGATGCCATCAGTAATATTTCAAAGAATACAAACAGGTTAAATAAGTCACCTGTTAAGAATGCACCAGTCAGACCCATTAAAAGAAGATGGAACATGGCATGAAAATAACGCCCACGTTCATCCCATTCTTTGCTGGCAAACCACAATACAGGCGCGGCAAGTGTGTAGGTGAGAACCAGCATTAACGCCGATAAGCGATCCAGTACCAAGACAATCCCAAATGGTGCAGACCATTCAGCAAGTTGATAAACAAAGATTTTCCCGGTATTGGCTTGAATCAAGTAAGCAATCGCAGTGGCGAGTCCAAGCATAACCGAGATTAAGCTAATGCCACGGCGCCAAGGTTGTCGCCAATCATGTTTTAAAGCGCCTGAACCAGGATTGCCTAATAAAATCAGCATAAAGCCTGTAAATGCAGGAATTAAAATACTCAGGATTGGAGAATGAGCATACCAAAAATCTAAAAAGCTGGTCATTATGGCTCATCCTCACGTGGGTCAAAATTACTCGGTTCCTCTTTGGTGTCTACATGGTCTGTCCCAGACTCATAACGACTGCGTAATGCCAATTGAACAATAAAAGCAGTCGTTGCAAAGCCAATGACAATTGCGGTTAGCACTAAAGCTTGAGGCAAAGGGTCAGTGACTTTGCTGGCTTGGGTTAAAATCGCAGGTGAACTGATTTGTATTCTTCCCATAGAAAACAGGAAGATATTGACTGCATAGCCAATCATGGCTAATCCAAGAACGACTGGAAAGGTACGTGCACGAAGAATCAGATAAATTCCTGAGGCAACCAATAATCCAATCGCAGATGCAATTAAAAATTCTAAACTGATCATGCATTACTCCTTGGGTACTGGACCAGACATGCTTGAATGTCTAGAGTCGCCTAAAACAGAAATGAGTAACATGGCTGCACCAACAACCGTGACATATACGCCAAGGTCAAATCCTGCAGCAGAGGCAAGATGGAATTTGCCAAATAGTCCTGATTCCACATAAACATGTGCGCTGGTAAGAAACGGACGTGCCCAGAACCATGAAGCCAGACCTGAAAGCCCAGCAATGATCAGCCCTAAACCAATCCAGATTTCGTATAAACGACCAGATTGAGCACACAGCATTTTTTCAGCCTGATCTTGTCCAATCGCGATATATTGGATCACCAATGCCATGGAGGTAATTAAGCCTGCAATAAAGCCGCCACCTGGATAATTATGTCCTCGTAGGAAAATATACAGACTTACCACAAGTGCGATCGGCAGTACCCATGAAGCCGTCATACGGAACATCAACGGAGATGGATTGAAACGATAGCTCAGACCTTGAGTGATCGTGGTGCCATGAGCACGCATCCCATCCATCATGCACAGTGCACCAATGGCTGCGATACCCAATACGGCAATTTCACCAAAGGTATCGAAACCACGGAAATCAACCAGAATGACATTGACAATGTTTGAGCCACCGCCTAACGGAATTGACTGCTGAACAAAGAACCATGAAATCGAGTTATGATCACGTGTCATGATTAACCAAGTAATCCAACCAATACCAATACCGCCACCAATTGCAATGACTGCATCACGCCAACGACGGGTTTGGCTGGACTCATAAGGGGTCAATTGAGGAAGCAGTGATAAGCTCATCAATAGCAGAACAGTCGTGACAACATCCACGGTAATTTGTGTCAGTGCTAAGTCTGGCGCAGAGAGTGTGATGAAAATCATTGTCACGACCAAACCAATTGCGCCACTAATCAGAACTGCTTTGATACGTTCATGGTGAAACCACAGCATCATCCAGCAGGCAGAGAACAACAACAACCACAGCACGATCGCAGTAAAGGGTGCATGTGTGAGTTCACGTGTTCCTGTGGTTAAATTTTGGTTGATCAATGGCGTGGCAACCACGGCAATACTTAAGGCCAAAATCCACAATAAATAATTTTGTAATGAGCCAGTTTCAGTCTTTTTCTTAATTTTGCGTGAAATCAGCAAGAGATTTTTAAGGAAATCTTCAAATAATAATTTGCCTTGGAAACGACCTAAGCGTGGATCAAGATCAATTTCACGAATTCGCCCGCATTTGGCCAAGGCGAAATAGAAAATCACACCACCAATTAAGGCAATTGCACTCATCAGTAACGGTAAATTAAAACCATGCCAGATGGCTAAATGAACCCCTTCAAAACTTGCAATTTGTGTTGATGCGCGTGTTCCCGCATTGACAATGTTTTCAACCAGCAGTGCAGGAATGATCCCCACTAAAATACATAAAGTTGCCAATATGATTGCTGGAATTCGCATACCGATTGGCGGCTCATGGGCATTTTTATTGGGAACATTAGGCCCCACATCACCATCAAAAAATACACCATGTACCAGACGAACTGAGTAAGCAACCGCAAATAAACCTGCCAATGTCGCAACAATCGCTGCCAACACAACATAGCCACCAGATAAGTTTGCCAATAGCTCAGTAAAGAACATTTCTTTTGAGATAAAACCATTGGTCAAAGGTACACCCGCCATACTTGCGGCGGTAATCATGGTTAATGTTGCTGTAAATGGAAGAAGTTGCCAAAGCCCACTTAACTTTCTTAAATCCCGTGTACCAGATTCATGGTCAATGATCCCAGCGAGCATAAATAATGCCGCTTTAAAGGTTGCATGATTGATGATATGGAAAACTGCAGCAGCCACGGCTAAAGGTGAGCCTATACCCAAAAGGCACATGATCAGACCTAAATGACTGATGGTTGAATAAGCCAGTAAGCCTTTTAAATCTTCTTTAAAGATGGCAAAAAATGCCGCCATACATAAGGTCAGCAGGCCAATTGTGGTGACAAGATTATGGAACAGTGCTGAGCCAACAAAGATTGGCAGTAAGCGTGCAACCAGAAAAATCCCTGCTTTTACCATGGTTGCTGAATGCAGATAGGCTGAGACAGGGGTTGGTGCTGCCATGGCATTAGGCAACCAGAAATGGAAGGGGAATTGCGCACTTTTGGTAAAAGCACCCAATAAAATCAACAATAAAGCGGGAACAAATAAACCACTATTTTGAATTGTACTCGCCATCATGGTGAGTTGGTCAATTTGATAGGTTCCTGCGATTTGACCAATCAGAATAAATCCACCTAGCATGGCTAAGCCACCCATACCTGTGATGGTGAGTGCCATCCGTGCACCACGTTGCGCGGCGTCGTAGTTACTCCAATAGCCTACTAACAAGAATGATGAAATACTGGTCAATTCCCAAAAAACCAATAAAATAATTAAATTATTCGATAAAGAAATACCCAACATTGCGGCCATAAATAGCATCAACAATGCATAGAGCTTACTGAGAGAATTTTTTGGGTTTAGATAATAATAGGCATAGATATAAATGAGTGTGCCGATCCCCGTGATCAGCAATGAAAAAATTAAACTTAACGCATCTAATCGGAAACTAAAATCAATACCAATTTGAGGTAGCCATTGCCACTGCTCTAAAACGGCTTGTCCACTTAATACTATTTTCGCTTGAGTCAGCAGCAAGATAAAACTGCTTAAACTGACCCCGATTGCCCCTAAGGCTGTTACCCCGCGAGAGAATTGCTTCAGCCACAGAACAACGATAGTGCCAAGTATTAATGGTAAAAGAATAATAATCGGAAGCACACGCGTATCCATTGTCGTGAATAGGTCGTGAAACCTATGTGAATCTTATCTTTCAAGGATTTGAGGAATGCAAGGAACAGTCCAATAACTTAAATCTTGAAAGCCGAATTAAATTAGTAATTAAAAAATGAGTTGTGTTGCGCAACTTGAGAAAGCGATTAGAAAATCAATTTGCATTGAAAAATCTAATTTAAATTGATTTTTTCATCTTATTACATGAGTAGAATAACATCAATTTATTTTGTCATTTTTTACGCAAACATTTGTAATTATACGCTTCATGTGACTTTTTGCTGCTTGAAAAGCATGCGGTAACAATCAATCTAGTACATTTGGAACTTTATAGAACAATGAATATGAATGTGAATATATTCATGATTTGAGAATGGAGTATAAAAGACAGTGTTTCACAATTGATGATCATTCACTGTCTGCTATTGACGGGTTTAGGCTGAGGTTTTTTATAATAAGAACTTATGTGACGTTTGGTCATCACCAGACTGCATTAAACGTTTTAATTCGGTCTTTTGTTCTTCACTCAGGTGTTTAAACTGCTCAAAAAGCTGTTGAACATTTACTGGCAGATTGGGTTCGGGTTCAAGCAAGTCCTGTTCAGCGCTTTTGGGAACCTCTTTGAGCAAGTTTGCATAAATATCTTGGTATTCTTGCCATACTTTATTGTTCTGAATTTCATAAAGCTTTTTATTGTCCAGTTTAAAACATTGATATTCGTCGGCTTGCTCAAGCAGCTCTTCATGGCTGGCTGTGGCGATGATCTGTAAACGAGGAAAGGCTTGATTTAAACGATCGAGAATTAACTGTAGGCCAAATTGGTCTAAATCAACATCAATTTGATCAATCAGTAAGATGCCTTCACCTTCTTCACAAGGATAAAGACTTAAAGGATTGAGTATGCACATGCGACGTACCAAATCACCGACTAAGGCTAACCAATTTTTAACCGTATTCGACAGTTGTGAGTAAGTCAGACTTTGATTTTTATAAGTGACCATCAATTGTAATTTGGGTTGATATTCTAAATAGAGATCTGTGACTTCAGGAAGAACGATACTTAAGCTTTGCTTTAAGGCTTTTAAGCTGGGTGCATGTAACTGAGCACGGGCTTGAAATAAAATACTTTGAAAATCCTCATCACTTTGATTTGAAGATTCTTTTTGTGCTAAAACACTTTGAAAAAGTTGCGCGATTTGCGCATTTTCGATATCACTGATTTCTCGAAACCATTCGAAAAATCGTGCAAAGGTGGTATATGGAATCGGTACTAATTCATAGGCATTGTGCGCTTGTAAAATAATAGGATTATTTTTATTGAGAATATTCACTTCATTTACAAATCGTTCAGCAGGGTAGTAGGCAATTAAAGGTAAGCCTTGAACAGGATCTTTTTTGAGCACTAGATTATAACGTTCTACCAATTGTTCGAGTTGTACTAAGTCAACTTTACTCAGACCAACACCAGAACTATTTAAGGTTTTATATAATTGCCAATGACAACTTTGTGGATCTTGTTCTGCTGTTGCAGTGCTTTCTGCGAGTTGACCAAACTCTATTGGGAAACTGATTTTAACATCTATTTTGGATTGCACTCGATCTTGCATAATGTCTTGGTCGAGCATTACCACACCAGGTGTGCGCAAATCTTTTAGACGTGCAGGAAACCAAGTCAAAGCTTGGTAAATATTTTTAATAATTGCCGTTTTTCCACTGGCTTGTTCGCCAACAATTAAACTGATTGGTTTGTTTTTATAATTAAAGTCTATTTTTAAATCAGCAAAATGGTATGTGTGGCGAAAATGAATTGCTGCTAGTTTCATAGGATACCTGAAAATTGACGGACAGCATAAAAGCTGTTGATATTTTCACCTTGCGATTTTTTTCGCTGATACAGATGAGTGAGTCAAAAACCTTATGCTGTTGCTTTATTTTTAAATGGCGCTTTTACTTTCAATTGTTGCACGAGATCATAGATGTGATGAATATTTAAGCTGACCTTTGCCCGTGTACAGGCGACATATAACAGCCTTAATTCTTCATCGCTGATTTTATGTTCTAAACCGTTTATTTTAAATTGGTAATCATCTTCGATATGTACACGATTCCATTCTAGCCCTTTGGCCTTATGTGCAGTTGAAATCACATAATCAGCTTGCTCTATTGGGGTTATTTTAGCAAGTGCTTTTTTGAGTGGTTCCGTACCGTGATCGTCAACCAATTTGACTAAGGGTTTGATATCACTGCCATCATTGGTTTCACAATATTCATGTACATCATGCCAAGAGTTAAACCAGGCCAGTTCAGGTACATCAACAACACGTTTACCTTGTTTAAGTAAACTTGCAGCATCAACAAAACGGTTGAGTTTTGCATGATCGGCTTGTAGTCCAACTTTATCGCCTTGCACGAGACCAGAAAGAAGCAACTCCATTGCACGTGCATTGGTGCGACATAAAATCGCATCACGCATTTTAGTATGTGGTTTATTGACCACACTCGATTTCATTTCAGGATTGCCCAATAAAGGCACAGTTTCATCCAATGCACCGAGCAAATGATTGGCCACATCTGCAATCGCATCACCAAAACGGAATGAAGTGGTTAAACGAGATTCAGGAAGTGGCATTTGTTGCATGGCATTGACCGCACCACGCCATGCATAAATTTGTTGATGTGCATCACCCACATAAATCACTTGGGTATTACGCTGACGCAATAAAATACCAAGCATTAATGGATCTGCATCTTGTGCTTCATCAAAGAGCACATAATCTGCTGGAATAAATGGATCTGATAATGCCCAGAGTTTTAAATAAATATCATGACCTATGCCTGCTTGATGATTGGTATCAATCGACTCTAACCAACGTCTTTCTACAGCAGGGTAAAGATGTTTTTGTAAAGACTCGATATCATCTGCATGTAGCCAACTTGGTGCTTGGATATGACGTGGTGCTGGATATTGTGAGCTGGTCGAGCAGAAATAGCTTACAGCATTGGCAACTAAACTCGCCAAACGGCTGGGCATTAGCACATATTTTTCATAACGCCCGCCCATTAAACGTCTAAGCGTGATCGGTTCGAGACGATATTCTTTGGCAATAAAACTGGGACTTAAACGCGGCAGACGTAATTTATCGGTTACTCCACGCGACACACTACGAAAAGCCAAAGAGTGGAAGGTGCGGCAATCTACATTTTGATGAAATTTATTCTGTGCCTCTGTGGCAATTGCCTTATTAAAGGCCAAATACATCCCACGGCGCTCCGTCATCGCATCACTGATTAACTGCAAAGTCGTGGTTTTACCTGTGCCAGCATAGGCAATCACTTTAAATGATTGTCCTTTTTTCGCTTCTGCGATTGCAAAGCTTTGCTCAGATGTGGGTGTAAAAGAATAAGGCACAGTATTTATAAAATCTTATTAGCTTGAAAATTCAATATGGGACAGAGTATAGCAAAAATTGCTCAGCACTAGGGTGAAATCTAACAAGATGTTATTTAAACGACTGTGCTAAGAATCTGCGGGGCGTATCCTGATCATTTTTATCATAATATGAGGTATTGGGGCTTTTGTCTTTAAAATGACTTAAAAGTGAAACTAGATTGTCATAACTGCTTTCTAAACTGAGCACGGGAAAATTCTAAAACATATTCGGATAAAGTTATGACAAATTCAGCCAGCCGACATACACGCCGTGAAGTGCTTACTTGGTTAGCCAGCATTCCATTTCTTCCACTTGGGGCAATGGCAACTTCAGCCACACTTGCAGGTTGTAATGATGATAAAAATACTGCAGTTAAACCACCGATCAATCCAGCTAAATTAAAATCTGCAACATTTATACCAATGGATGCACCGACAGTTGTTGCAGCAATGGCTACTACAACATGTACTTCAAAACTTTCGATTAATTGGGATGATGGTAGCTCAACCACTTATCAACTGGGATATAAGCCATTCTTCTTAACAGGCACTGAAGTTCCAGATGGTAAAGGTGGTAAAGTTATAGCAGGTGGTTATTATGATATTAAAAACCAACCCATTATCGATAGATCTGTAGCAGGCAAAGAACGCCAATTTTTCTCTGACTGTCCAGATGGTAGTTCTCTAATCAGTTTTAAACAAGCAACTGGCAAAGACTTTACCGATGCCGATAAAAAAGCTTTGGGTGTAACAGGAAATCCAGTATTTCATGTGGTTCAGTTTGAATACCTTACTAAAGATCAAGCAGGCGGAGATACTTACGGTAAGTTGTCATCACCAATTGCAGTCCTTACTCTAGATCAAGATCCTAAAACAGGTCATTTAACTTTAATTAAATACCACAATGTAGATACGTCTAGTGCACATGGCCTATGGATTACTTGTGGTGCGAGTTTATCACCTTGGGGAACACATCTTTCAAGTGAAGAATACGAGCCAGATGCATTTAATCAGGGATTAGGTCAATCAGCAGCGACACTTAAAGCATTCAGTAAAAATATATATGGTGATGAGACCTCTGCAAATCCATATAACTATGGGCATTTACCTGAAATTACAGTAAAAGCTGATGGTACTGGTTCAGTGAAAAAGCATTACTGCCTAGGTCGTATTTCACATGAGTTGGTACAAGTATTTGCGGATAATCGTACAGTACTTATGGGTGATGACTATACCAATGGTGGTTTGTTTATGTTTATTGCAGATAAAGAAAAAGATTTATCTGCGGGAACGTTGTATGTTGCAAAATACATAACGCAATTAACCGACATAACAGCAGGTAAAATTTCTTGGATTAAACTCGGTCACGCAACCAGTGCAGAAATTGAAAACTTGATTAAAAGTGGTATTAAATCTACTGATATTTTTGAATCAAAATTACAAATTGCAAAATATCCAACAGATGCTACGACTGATGAAAGACAAGCACTTGATGCGGCAACTCCAACTTCTGATCAAAAAGTATTGGCAGATGCTGCAAAAGCTCGTTTGAAACTGCAACAGGCCAGTCAAAAAGCAGAATTGGAAGCCCAAGGGTTCAAATTTACTTACTTAAGCAAAATAGGCGTTTATCTAAAATTAAAAGATAATTCGGATAAAACTAAACTTGCAGCAGCATTCCTTGAAACTCACCGTTATGCAGCTTATGTCGGTGCATCTATGGCATTGACGAAAAATGAAGGAACGACCGTAAATACCACAGATAAGAAAGCTTACTCTGCTTTAGCAAACATTGTTGACTCAATGGTTGAAGGGGGCAGTGGTTATCTTGCTGAGCATAATGTGAAGTTCCCTAAAATTACCGCTGGCGGTATTTTAGAGCATAAATTGGCTGGCGGACAAATTGACAGTACAAATGTAGCAATTAATAGTGAATGGGTTCCAAGTGAATCAAGCGTATTGCTCAAAGGAAAAGACATTAGTTTTGATAGTTTCGGGAATACTGCTGATCCATCACAAATTGCTAGCCCTGATAACTTGAAGTTCTCTGAAAAGTTACGCGTGTTATTTATCGGTGAAGATTCAGGTAATCATTTGAATAATTACTTGTGGGCTTATAATGTAGATACAAAGAAATTGGATCGTGTTTTATCTGCTCCTGCGGGTGCTGAATCAACAGGTTTACATGCTGTTGATGAAGTAAATGGCTGGACCTATATTATGAGCAACTTCCAGCATCCAGGTGATGAATGGAATCGTTTCTATAAAGAGACAGATGGTGTGCGTAGTGGTCTAAGTAAAGACATGCTTGCGCAACTTGATGCAGCGATTAACACCAACTATAACAATAAGTTTGCAGCAGCTGTCGGTTATATTACGGCTGATCCGATTGCACCTTCGGTTGAGAAAAAATCTTCTTAATTTCAATTTTTGAATAAAAAAGGCAGCGAAATTTCGCTGCCTTTTTTATAAATGCCAAATTAATGATCTCGATTGGCTTTTTCAACTAAGCCAGAAAGCCCTTGACGGCGTGCAAGTTCGTTGAGTACCAATTGCACATCCAACTCAAAATAACCAAGCATCACAATGGTATGGAACCATAGATCTGCAACTTCATAAATCAGATCATTTTTATGATCTTCACACGCTTCAGATTTAAAATCTTTAGCAGCAATGATGGTTTCAATACTTTCTTCACCAATTTTCTCTAAGATTTTATTTAAACCTTTATGGTAAAGCTTTGCCACATAAGAAGAATCTGGATCAGCTGCTTTACGTTCAGCCATCATTTTGCCTAAATAACCCAAGACTTCGACTTGTTCAGCCTGCGCATTGGATGTATTCATGGCAATAGTATGTGGATTCGATGAAGGCTTTTCACCGTATATTGCATTTGGATCTTTTAATTGTGCATCGACAATTTCCCAACCAGTTGCAGTGAGCTTGCGATAGAAGCAAGACTCTCGACCTGTATGGCAGGCGATTCCACCATGCTGTTCAATTTGTAAGACGATGACATCTGCATCACAGTCTAAACGGATTTCGTAAACGGTTTGAAAATGGCCAGACTCTTCGCCTTTAAACCATAATTTATTTCGTGAACGAGAAAAATAAACGCCCTGCATTTTTTCAGCAGTCAGTTGTAATGCTTCACGGTTCATCCATGCCACCATCAAAATACGACCAGTTTGATGATGCTGTGCAATAGCAGGAATAAGTCCTTGTTCGTTAAATTTTACTTCATCGAGCCATTGCAGATTGTTCATAGGATTTCACCAAGTTATAAAAAGAAAGAGCGCTACGTTGACATGGTAGCGGTTGTATAGTGTACGTTATTTCCAGCATTTTAGGAAAATATTGATTATGGATTGAGTCGAGATTAAAACGCTTGCTCACGTTTTAAAATTACAGAATGGGTAACTTGAGTGCACATTATTTTTCTCTTACCAAAGACGATCGAGCAATATCTTCATACTTCATTTGACTAAACATACCCGATTTTAATCCCGACACAGTGATTGCCATTTCTTTACGAAAATAAGGGATACGGTACATCCAAGAGAAGCTTAGATCTCGTAAACCGCCTGCCCACCAAAGATCAGACTGGTAAAGGGGCGTGAGTAAACGGCTTAAAAATTGATAGAATGCAGATGAGCTTTTGCGATGTTGGTGATAGCACTGCCATAGCTTTGCATAATCGATCGTTTGATTATTTCGGGCAACTTGAACTGCTTGTCCCAAAGCCCATGCATCTAAAAGCGCCATATTTGCACCTTGTCCAAGCTGTGGGCTCATGGCATGTGCTGCGTCTCCAATGATACCGATGCGACCTTGCCCAAATTTAGACAGCACTACATCGCGATAATGGGCAGAAAGCCATTGTTGCGTTTCTTCAGGATTAGCGATTACTTGCTCTAACCATTCAGCTGCGGGCTTCCAGCGTTTGGATAGCGTTTTTAACCACTCAGCACGGGCTTGTTGATGAGGCAAAAAATTTCCAAGCTGATCGGTTGGAAGACTCCAGAAGATACTTGAAAGTCGTTGCTTGGGCTGAGAGGGAATTGTGCCTGTAGGTAAGATTCCCATCATGATCTTAGAGCGATCATAAAATTGGTGCAAAATTTGAGTATCAAGCTGCAAGCATTCAGGCACAATGGTCCATTTCGCGCCCCAAGGGTAAGCTTGATCGATTTTAACCCATTCGATCGGTCTTAACTGGCTTCGTGCACCATTGGCAACAATAACGCTATCAAAGACTTCATCAAAAGATTCACCATTGATCCTACCCAAAACTCGGATTTCATCTGCTGTTTCTTTAAGTTTTTCAATATCGGCATTCATGTGCCAAGTGATCAGTTCAGGAAATTCATGGCATTTGTTTTGCAAGACATGACATAAGCTTGCTCGATGGATACCTAAACCATAAAAATCGGGATGAGCTTGGGCATAATGGCTATCTACCAGTTTAAAACCATTGGCGAGTTGTCCCTCTAAGCCTGTGACCATTGCACCGAGTTTAACCGCATCATCAAGCACACCTAAGTGCTCAAAAACTGCAAGTCCAGACGGTTGAAGCAATAAGCCTGCACCGACAGGTTCAAGCTCAGATACTTTCTCAAAAATAGTGACCTGAATATTTTGTTGTGCGAGTAAAATTGCAGTAGCAAGCCCTGCTGTTCCTGCGCCGACGATGGCAAATTTTGGCGTTTTAGTTTGATTCATTATTAGAGTAAGTGCTTTGAATGATTTAAATTTAACAAAAAGTAGGGAATTAACAAGCAGAAATTTAAATCAAGCTCTTTATTTACTAATGGATCTTAGCCAAAAATCAACGCCTATAGACCAGGCCAGACACGGATTAAATTCAGTACAAAAATACATATGTAAAGTTTGAGCCATGACTGGCTCATGTTGCAGGCTGATATCTCAAGTCATCGAGAATGCTGTTGTGATGTATTTAAGCTGTTGAAAATCACATTTATTGATCGCTGGATGAGGTAATCAATGGGAGGGGAACAATTATAAATCTAGCATCACTTCAGCAAAATTTTGTTTATCCAGCATTTCTAAAAATTCATCACCTAGTCGCTGACTTTCTGCCACAGACTGCTTCCACAATTGTTTTCGCTTCTGATCATCCAGACCTTTCATCACAAAATCTTTACGATCTGGTAAACGTCCTAAAGGTAAAGATTTTAAATAGTCTTGAGAAGGCGAGATCAGTAAAGTCCGTGCTTGGTTTGCAGGATTGGCTGTGCGAGATTTAAACATTTTGTCAAACCAGCCTGGGATGATGCTGTCGGCAAAATGTGGATATAAAACAATCCCTTTACTTTCAAAAGGCAAATCAATGTGATAGTCGATCAAACCGCCATCTCGATACGCGCCTTGTGGCGCATCGGCAATATTTTTTACCGCAGGTGTAACTGCAGGAATCGAACCTGAGGCCATCAACCAATCCGCAACATTGTGCTGATTAAAATTTAAATAATGAGTTTTAAAAGCGTCATCCTGAATTTTAAATTGTGGGAACTGTGCAGGCTGACAGATGACCCGTTGCATAAATTTATTCAGATGGTTTCTTGAAATTGCATTACTGCCGATAATGCCGAGTAAGGAACTATACAGTGCAAGCTTTTGATCACTTTGAAATAAATGTTCTGCTTTGGCTGCGATAATCGTAAGGTGATATTCGGGATGTTCGACCAATTTTTGGCTGTGTTGGTCTAAAATGCTGTACAGCATCTCGCGAGATATTTTCTCAATCTCTGCAATGGTCATCTTTTTATGAAAGGGCAAGTTGATATATAACTCAGCCAAACGTTCAGGACCGAGTTGTTCACCTTGCGCTAAAATTCCAGCAAAGCGCCATGCACCGACGGATGAACCGATTAAAAAGCGTCGTTGTTTGGCACGCTTTAGAAAATCACCGAAAATCGCCTGATCCAAGCCCATTAAACCAATGCCTTTAGGGCCACCAGCTGCGCCGGGAATCATATCGACTTGATGTGCAGATAAGCCTTCTTGTTGTATGTGTTGTTTGGCGAGTGAGCCTGCACGTAAGGTGATTGCTGCAGGGCGTTTTTGTAGAATTTGGGTCATGATTTCACTCACTCAAACGAATATTTTTTATTTTAGAGTGCGTGATAGATTGAACAATGGCGAGAGCTGTCACTCGGTGACTTAGCAGTCATAGACAAAAAAGCCTATTCATTGAATAGGCTGAATCGTGTTATTTGGCAATCCGCCAAACTGCTAAAACAGTGGTCAAGACAATCAAGACAATTGAAATATACCACGGTGCAATGATTGCAATAGAGAGCAAAATCGCCATGATACTGCCGAAAATCCAGCTACGTTTTTGTTGCTGTTCCACTTCTAAACGCATCATTTGCAACTCATGCAGTTGTTTTGCATGCCATGCAGATTGATTTTTTAAACCATTTAAGCTGTCAACCATCAAGGTTGGGAAATCCTGTGCACCTAAAAGTAAATCAGGAATTTTCTGTCCTAACTCTTTTAAGTTTTTCTGAGGATTCATTTGTGCTTTTACCCATTCGGTGAGAATCGGTTTTGCCAGTTTCCAAATGTCGAGTTCAGGATATAAATCGGTGCCTAAACCTTCCACATGTACTAGTGTTTTGAGTAATAACATCAATTGTGGTGGAATTTCTAAATGGAAACGACGCGCAATGTCCATGACTTGAATCAAGATACCCGCAAAGTCCAATTCATGCATCGGTTTGGACACCATTGGTCCAACAGTACGACGCATTTCACGGGATAGCGCATCTTGATCAGTGCCCGGTGGAATCCAGCCTGCCTGATGCACAATTTGAATTAGTTGTAAGAAATCGCTGTTCATGACCGCAAGCAACATACGTGCAACGGTCATCTGATCTTGTTTAGATAGCTCACCCATAATCGCACAGTCAAGGGCAATATAACGAGGGTGGCTTGGATTTAATGTTTCAACAAATACGTTGCCGGGATGCATATCAGCATGGAAGAAATTGTCACGAAATACTTGCGTAAAGAAAATCGTTAAACCCTTTTCAGCAAGATCTTTACGATCCATCCCAAGCCTTTCAAAGGTTTCAATATCCGAAATGGGAACGCCTGTGATCCGCTCAGCAACCATAACATCTTTGCTGTCCATATAGACTTCAGGCACATACATCATGCTTGAACCCGTGAAGTAATGACGCATACGACGGGTATTGTCTGCTTCTAGCGTAAGATCCAGTTCATTTAAGATCACTTGACGATAATTCTGGATGATTTCAGACAAATGCACTGCACGAGCTGCTTCAAGCCGTTTTTCTAAGCTTGCTCCAAGCCATTGCAGAATTTCAAAATCCTGTAGAATCTGACTGCGAATATCTGGACGAGTGACTTTCACCACCACTTCACGACCATCATGGAGCGCAGCAGTATGGACTTGTGCAATAGATGCAGCAGCCAAAGGTTGCTCATCAAAACGGGCAAAAATTGTAGAAATATTGGCTTTCAGCGATTGCTCAATACGCGCTTTTGCAATATTGACCTCGAAGGGTTTAACCCGATCTTGTAATAAAACCAATTGTTGTAAAATTTCAGGTGGAATTAAATCACGACGCGTGGAAAGTAATTGCCCCAGCTTAATTGCTAAAGGCCCCATTTCTTCTAATGCTTCTTTAAGCTTGAGCGGGTTTTTACGTTCTTTACTTGACCATGCCGCAGGGTGTAAGCGAATTAAAGCTAAAGCATGCCGAGCTTTTTCAGGTAATTCTTCCGCAGGGACCAGTGTGTCGAGTCTATAGTGCGCGGCGATGCGCCAAAGTTCGAATAAACGGGCAATATGCGGAATCATATATTAAATTACCTGATCTTGATTTTGAGTAAAGTGAGATTGAAGTTGCTGAATTTTTGCTTCAAGTCGGTCAATATTTTGGTTAAGTTGGCGGGTATCTTGTTGCAGATCATCCATTTGCCAACGCGGAGCCAATACACCAGTGTCTTCTTTTAAAAAGTCTTCCACAAAAAATAAATGACTTTGCAGTGAGCGTTTGAGATGCTTTGGCGCCAGTTGGATTTTGCCAATTTCATGTGCGAGTGCAGGACCAATCCACGGGCTAAGCTGGGCTGCCAAATCAGGCTCAAGCTGTTGGATAATATTTTGAATGTCCTGTAACAGGTGATAATCACCTTGTAGAGGAATATTGCCAATATCATCCGCAACAAATAATTTAGCCAATTCAACAACATTCTTTACATGTAATGTTGCTGTCGCTTCTGCAATCGCAACATTTTTGTCAAAAGGACGTTGTTCAAAAATTGAAGGTGTTTCGCTTTTACCAGTCACAGTCGGTTCAAGACGGATTTTATTTTGATCAAAGTAAACATCGACAGAAAGCTGAGGCGTATCCATCACGACACGTAACAGTTTGCCTTGTAACTGATTAAATTGGATGCGGGTAATTGCATCCAAATTAATAAACTGATTGATTAATCGTTCAACTGCACCGAGTGCCAGAATTGACCACATAATTCAACCTTGCTTGTTATATCTTGAGGAAATTACAGTTTAAAGCCACGGTGTACCGCCACGATACCACCGGTTAAATTGTGGTAATCACAGTTTTGGAAACCGGCATTTTCCATCATACCTTTTAAGGTGCGTTGGTCTGGATGCATACGAATAGATTCGGCCAAATACTTATAACTTTCTGCATCATTGGCAACAACTTTGCCCATAAATGGTAAAGCCGTGAAAGAATAGAAGTCATATAGCTTTGAAAATGGTTCAAATACTGGTTTTGAGAACTCAAGTATCAATAAGCGACCACCTGGCTTTAATACACGATACATCGCTTGGAGTGCAGCGTCTTTATCGGTCACATTACGTAGACCAAAGCTGATGGTGAGCAAGTCAAAACTATTGTCTGCAAATGGCTCTAAGGTTTCAGCATTGGCCAATACAAAATCAACATTGGTACAGCCAGCATCAATCAAACGATCACGACCAACATTCAACATTGACTCGTTAATATCAGATAAAACCACATGACCTGTCGGGCCAACTTCGCGGCTGAAAACTTTGGCTAAGTCACCTGTGCCGCCTGCAATATCAAGCACGTGCTGACCACGACGTACACCTGACATATTGATCGCAAAGCGTTTCCAAAGGCGGTGAATACCAAATGACATTAAATCATTCATAATGTCGTATTTGCTTGCGACAGAATGGAAGACTTCAGCGACTTTTTGCGCTTTTTCTTCACTATTAACAGTTTTGTAGCCGAAATGCGTAGTTGCGCCGACATTACCTGTATTGGCACCACGTGGGAGGTTGTATTTTGGCACAGTCCCTGAAACTGGCGTATCTACCAGTTGTTGCTGCAAGGACTGTTGTTGACCTTGTGGAGTACCTTGCGGTAATGGTTCTGTTAGAAATGGACTCACTTTGTCTGTATTCGTTGCCGTTTCAGCAGGGGCTGTAGGCTTTTGGTTTTCATTCGACATTTGAGTCACTCCTGAACACAAAAATGGGAAATTTTATATTGCTCTGCATAATGACAGATTCTGCATAATTTTGCAGTCCTGATCATGAAATTGTTATGAATAATATACAAAAACCGATCTTAGAGATCGGTTTGATACAGCCAAAAATTAAATTAATCCTGAAATGGATTGGGATCTCCAGCATGCACTTTTTCGACAATATCACGTTCTTTTAGGGTAAATGCATGGATAAAATCAGCTGCAGATTTCATCGGTTTCATCGCAATAAAACCTTCGCCAATAAAGTCATACATCAATTCAAATTTATATTTGATTGCAGTGCCTTTACACATTTTAAATGCAGTATGCATAATAAATGAACGCATGTATTTGTCTAGTGCACCACCCAAATCATCCAATAAACCCAGCTGTTGTTGACGGGCTTCTGCTTGATCTAATTTCAGCAAGGTCAGTCGCATCATTTCATCATCAATCACTTGATCAACAGGGTAATCCTTGAGTAATTGTGCCGCGACTTGTTCATCGAGTTGCATAGCAAGTACCGCCAATCCAACAGATTTTAAACCGGTCTTAATGGCATTTTCAGGGAGAATTTTTTCTGCTTTATGTGCATATTTTAATAAACGTTCAATCTGTATCGCCAAATCATCAAATTCAGGCCCACCATATAAGCGGTTGATAAAATATTTTGCCATCAATTGATTTTCTTTTTGATTGAATAGCGCATGATGGGTCTTTTCAATACGCATTTTTAACCAGTCCTGCGCTTCATGCAGGCGTTTTTCTAGAATTGGGTCAGTGTGATAACTCAATTGTTGATATTGTTCTAAAAGCTGATCAAGTGCAGCAAGTTTTGACATATAAAAACTCTAGATTTCGTTTAGCAACAGCATAAAGGCAGTTGGCACGTATCACTATGACAAAAGTTAAAAAACAATAGAGAAATATGGTCAGTGGATTTTTAAATAGCCAATATCAAAGATTTTATACAGAAAAATAATATAACTCTATTTTAGGGAATGGGTATACTCAGTTGAAGTTTCAGACCATAGAGAAGCAGATGATTGAAGAACAATTAGCGTTTGCATTACGTGATGAAGAAGAGTTATCCGTTGATCTGATTGAGGCACAATATGCCTTAAAGAATTCTAAAGATAAAAATAATGCCAAAAGCTTGGTTATTTTAGTCAGTGGTATCGAGCTTGCGGGGAAAGGGGAAGCGGTTAAACAATTACGTGAATGGGTTGATCCTCGCTACTTACGGGTTAAAGCAGATCCAGCCAGTTTATTTAGTAGTAAACAAAGTTTTTGGCAGCCTTATGCACGGCACATTCCATCAGAAGGGCAAATTCAGTTGTTTTTTGGCAATTGGTACAGTGACTTATTGTCAACAGCGATGCATGTTTCTAAACCCTTAGATGAAACCTTGTTCGATACCTATATTGAAAATATGCGTGCTTATGAACAAGACCTAAAAAATAATCATGTCGATGTGATTAAAATCTGGTTTGATCTACCATGGAAAAGCTTACAAAAGCGTTTAGATTCAATGGATGCGTCTGAACAGCGTTGGCATAAGTTAATGGGTTTGGATTGGCGGAATAAAAAACAATACGACATTGTGCAAAAATTACGTCAACGTTTTACTGATGATTGGTATGTGATTGATTGCGAAGATTGTGTTGCACGAGATCAACAATTTGCTCAGTATATTTTGCAAGCGTTAAAGCAGTTGCCTCGACATAAAACAGCGGTGAGAACCAAGTGGAAACAGGCAACTGTACCTGAGTCGTTATTGCAACCCGCGACAGAAGAACTGGATAAAGACCAATACAAAGCTGAATTAAAGAAATTAACCAAAAAAGTGTCGGAAGCGCTACGCAATGATTCACGCAATGTCATTATTACCTTTGAAGGCATGGATGCAGCTGGTAAAGGTGGGGCAATCAAGCGGATTGTGAAAAATCTTGATCCACGTGAATACGAGATTTATACCATTGCTGCACCAGAACAGTATGAATTGCGTCGACCCTATTTATGGCGGTTTTGGACCAAGATTCAACCCGAGGAAAAGATCAGTATTTTTGATCGTACTTGGTATGGTCGAGTATTGGTTGAACGTATTGAAGGCTTTGCCAAGCCCGCGGAATGGCAACGTGCCTATGATGAAATTAATCGCTTTGAAAAAGATTTAACCGATAATCAAACCGTGTTGGTTAAATTTTGGTTGGCAATCAGCAAAGATGAACAAGAAGCACGTTTTAAAGCACGTGAACAAACACCGCATAAACGCTTTAAAATTACCCCTGATGACTGGCGAAATCGTGGACACTGGGACGATTATTTAAATGCTGCTGCGGATATGTTTGAACGAACTGATACCGAGTATGCGCCGTGGCATGTGGTTGCGACCAATGATAAGTACACAGCACGTATTCAAATCCTTAAAACGATTTTAAAGCAGTTAAAAGCGGATTGATTGTTTGCTAGTAACAGCTAAGTTGAGGTTATAAACAGTATCGCACTAAAGAATAGATGCTCTTATTCTACGCTTTAGTGTGATACCTATCATAATGATCAATGGGGCAAAAGATCCTAATCTAATGGATGCCCCAGAATTTTTTTAAGTAAAAATTTTAAAGCAATTTTTTCGGCGGGATTTAATGCGGCTAGGGTTAAATCACTAATACTTGCCGCAATTGGAATCGCTTGCGAAAGCTCTTGGATGCCCGATGGTGTAATATGAATCAGCACCTTGCGTTTGTCATGTTGATCAGGATCTTGTGAAATAAAAAGCTTGTCTTTTAATCGCTGGATAATGCCACGAATGGTTGCTTGGTCGATACCGGTTTCCTCAACCAGTTCTTTTTGTGAACATTCTTTTAATTTATTAATGGCATAAAGTACAGCGAACTGAACCGAAGTGAGGCGAGTTTCATCCAAACTTTGTTGAAAAATCGTTAAATGATGAAAGTAAGTCCGTCTAAGTAAATATCCCACTTGTTCTTCAATTACATATTCATCATTCATGTTTGACTTCTTTATCATGTGAGGAAAATTAGACCCGAAGATTTAAAATATTGAAGATTTTTAAAAACTTTAATAGGGCTAGTATAAAGGGATTGCATAAAAATAACGACCATAATGCTACTTGGTCGTTATGCTTTGGTTGAGTTTTAGTGGCTCGTTTTTAGCGTTAACTAAGCGCTATAGGAACGCCTTGATCAACAACCACTAAATCATCGAGTTTCACTGTGCAGTTACGAAGTGGAATATCCATATGACATGGTGTCTTGCGGCTACCACCTACTTCTGTGTTGGGTCCCGTTGAAAATAAAAAGTTACCATTAAAAGCACGTGCATCCATACACATTCCATCATTTTTATCATGCAAACCCATCGCTGTCCATTGTGCTCGAGGTTGTAAGCCCCAACCAATGTGTGAAATTCCATACACCTCTGGATCATTAAAATATTTCATATAATCACGATGATATTCTGCTTCAAATCCACCATGAATTTGAGTAATTACCCCCTTTTCGATTTCTAAAGTGACTCTTTCACGGGCATAGGTTTTAAAGGGTAATAAAATATCACCAATATCTAAAACCAAGATGCCTTCTGCCATATTTTCATTGGGCCAAGTGAATAAGAAACCACTCGGCCAGTGATCCCAGCGCCCAACTTCGTCAGCAAAGCCATATTCAGTTACAGCAGGGTATTGCCCAAGCGGAGCATAAAAATCTGTGCCTGCCTTTGAGGTTACATGCATACTTTTCGCTTTCTTTAAGTATTTTTCAGCAGTTTGAACCCGATGTTTGTCTTCTTGTGTGGGCAGCATACGAGCGAGAATTTCTGGGGGTTCCACGGCCAGTAAAATTCGTGTTCCTGTTTTTAAAATCTGTTCTTGTTCTGGTGAGTGCAGCAACATCATGGTGTCGATGATGAGGTCGACAGATTCAAGTGCTTGTTGTGCAGCAAAATTACCCGTTAATGCAGTATCACCACAATAAGCGGTCATATCGTTCCCCATGGCTTGGGGGTGATTAAATGAAGGTAATTCTAAAATAAACACTTTAGCTTTTAACCGACATGCTGCATCAAGTGCGGCTTGAACGGTTTGTTGATGTGAATAATGACTTTTTAAAATCGCCACACTTTGTGTTTCATCGACCTTGGATAAGGTTAAAACATGCTCAAACATTTGGGTCAGTTCAGTGTTATTTACAGGCATGATGGTGCTCCTTTTTCATCGCTGTTTTTTGTATTTTTAAAGAGTATACACTTTGATAATATAAAATGTACATTTATTACATCATTGTAATTAAATTAATTATTAAGAATAAACAAATATTTAATTGATTTTATGGGTTGAGATTTGTTTGAGAATTTAAAGTGTATAGACTTTAATATTATCGTGAGGTATATCTATTAAAAGAAAAATTTGTTTGATGGAGTAAACAATGAATAAAGCAAAAAAAATTGCAGTGATTGGTGCAGGTCTTGGTGGCGCTTCAATGGGGCTACTGCTACAGAGAGCGGGTTTTGATGTTGATGTCTATGAACAAGCAACAGAATTTTCTCGTTTAGGTGCTGGTATTCATATTGGCCCAAACATTATGAAAATCTTTCGAGAAATGGGCTTGGAGCAAGACTTGGAAGACATGGGATGTCATCCAACGCATTGGGTCAGCCGCGATGGAAATACCGCAGACTATATGTCCAATGTCAGTTTGACCGGGTACGGGGCGACCTATATCACGATTCATCGTGGTGATATGCATGCTCGACAAATCGAAGCTTTACAGCAAGACAAATTACATTTTGCCAAGCGCTTAAGTGCTGTTGTTCAAAAGTTAGATGGGATAACGCTAAGCTTTGAAGATGGCACCGTGAGTGATGTTGATATTGTGATTGGTGCTGATGGGATTAACTCAAAAATCCGAGAAATCATTCTTGGACCAGAAGCACCTTTATACAGTGGCTGGGTTGCGCACCGTGCCATGATTAAAGGAGAACAATTAGAGAAATTAAAACAGCAATTTGATTTAGATGACTGTGTCAAATGGTGGTATGAGGATCGTCATATGATGGCCTATTACACCACTAAAGAACGTGATGAGTACTACTTTGTTACAGGTGTGCCTCATCCAGCATGGGATTTCCAAGGGCAAAGTTTTGTACCATGTTCAAAACAAGAACTATTTGAAACATTTAAAGATTTTCATCCAACCATTCAAGCCATGATTGAAGCCAGTGAAGATATTACCAAGTGGCCATTAAACAATCGTAATCCATTACCGATATGGAGCAATGGCCGTATGGTGTTGCTCGGTGATGCTTGTCACCCCATGAAACCGCATATGGCACAAGGCGCAGGTATGGCGATTGAAGATGCCGCAATGCTCACGCGTTGTTTGCTGCAAACAGGTTTAGACAACTATCAAGAGGCTTTCAAATTATATGAACAAAATCGTAAACAACGTGCCAGTCGAGTGCAAGAAGTTTCCAATGCCAATACCTTCTTAAAAAGCCAAGAAGATCCAACTTGGGTGTATGGATATGATGTATATGCACAAGCGTTAAATGAGGAGGAGACCGTATGAGTCAATTCCTGTATGGGTCAAATGTAGCGGCCAATCAAGTCCGTTTACATTATCTTCGTTATGGTGGGAAAGGGCATGCTTTGGTGTTGATCCCCGGGATTACCAGTCCTGCCATTACCTGGGGATTTGTAGCGGAGAAATTAGCTCAATTTTTTGATGTCTATGTTTTGGATATTCGAGGCAGAGGCTTGTCTTCTTCGGGGGAGCATCTGCAATATGACACTGATACCTGCGCACAAGATATTCTGGATTTTGTTAAAAAATTAGACTTGGAATCTTATTATTTGGTTGGGCACTCGATGGGTGCGCGTTTTGCGATTCGCTGTGCTGCATTTGAGCCCAAAGGTTTGAAAAAAATAGTCTTAATTGATCCTCCTGTCTCAGGTCCAGGACGGCGTGCTTACCCGAGCCAGCTATCCTGGTATGTCGACTCTATTCAGCAATCTATTCAGGGTATGAATGCGGAAGACATGAAGCAATATTGCCCATCTTGGACTTTAGCGCAAAGACAATTGCGCGCAGAGTGGCTACATAGTTGTTATTTACCAGCCGTTATCAAGTCTTTTCATGATTTTCATCATATTGATATTCATCAATATATCCCAAAAGTCAAAGTGCCAACTTTATTGATGGTGGCTGGCAAAGGTGATGTGATCTTGGCAGGCGATATTGCAGAAATCCAATTGCTTAATTCACGAATTTTGGTGAATTGTGTGAAAAATGCAGGGCATATGATTCCTTGGGATGATTTAAATGGGTTCTTAGCAGGCTTTTCAGATTTTTTAGAACAGAGGCTTATTTAAGGAGGAATGATCATGCAAAGAATTTATAGAATTGGTCAAATCGTACCCAGTTCCAATACCACGATGGAAACTGAAATTCCAGCGATGTTGAAAGCACGTCAACTGATTCGTCCTGAAACATTTACCTTTCATTCTAGCCGTATGCGGATGAAACATGTCAAGAAAGAAGAGCTTGTGGCAATGGATGCGCAGTCTGATCGTTGTGCTTTAGAACTTTCAGATGCCAAGGTGGATGTCTTGGGATATGCCTGTCTGGTTGCGATTATGTCCATGGGCATCGGTTATCACCGTGAGTCAGAAAAACGTCTACATCAAGTCACGGTTGATAATGATGCTGCAGCGCCTGTAGTCACCAGTGCGGGGGCTTTGGTTGACTGTTTGAAACTGATGAAGGCGAAAAAAATCGTTGTTGTTACGCCGTATATGAAACCCTTAACTGAATTGGTGGTGAATTACATTGGTGAAGAGGGTTTTGAAATCTTAGATTATGTGGCCTTAGAAATCGCTGACAACATTGCTGTTGCACAACATGATCCTGCTCAATTACCCAACATTGTGCAAAAGCTGAATTACCAAGATGCAGATGTGATTGTGCTTTCAGCATGTGTACAAATGCAGTCACTTTCTGCAGTCGCTAAAGTTGAGGCACTCACGGGTAAGCCCGTGATTTCAGCGGCAATCGCAACAACCTATCAGATGCTTAAAGCAATGGATTTAGAGCCGATTGTACCGGGTGCTGGTGCATTGCTCTCTGGCGCATATGCATAAGGAGTGTGGAATGAAGCAACAATCCCTGAATGATAATTATCAAGGTGTGTGGGGAAATCGAATTGGCTTTGGCAAGAAACCTGTGCTGTTGTTGGTCGATTTTATCCAGTCTTATATTACAGCATCTGAGCCTTTATATGCGCCAGATGTGATTACCGCAGTTCAAGAAACTGAAGCGGTTTTAGCACTGGCACGTGAACAGAATATTTTAGTGATTCACACCAATATTCTTTATCACGCTAAAAATCAAATTGACGGAGGAATGTGGGTAAAAAAATCACCTGTAATGGCAGCGATGACGGTGGATAATCCAGCCACTCAATTTTGCCCACAAGTTCAACCGCTCGACACTGAATTGGTGATCACTAAAAATTATGCAAGTGCTTTTTTTGCTACAAGTTTGTCATCGGTTTTAAACGCTGAGGCGATAGATACCGTGATTATTGTGGGCTGTTCGACCAGTGGGTGTGTTCGCGCAACAGCCGTAGATGCTGTGCAACATGGATTTAGAACCATTGTGATCCGTGACTGTGTTGGGGATCGTCATCGTGAACCGCATGAAGCCAATCTGTTTGATATCGATAGTAAGTATGGAGATGTTGTATCAAAACAAGAAGTCTTGAATTATTTCACTCAAAACAAAAATTGATGACTGATACAACTAAAAATTATGGATGTTAGGGTAATAAAAAACCAAGGATAGAATGGTTTTTGGTGATGCATTAAAACAAAAGAGAATGTGCAGATCATCAGTGACATAAAAGCTTTGTTCATTTTGTTCTAAGTATTACAAGAAAAACAACTCACTTGGTTTGTGATCTAAAGGAGTTAGATATGTCTACCAGTGTTGTAAAACCACAAGAAATTTACCCTGAACAAGAGGTTCAGGTTTATAAAAAAGTAATTTGGAAACTGATTCCATTCCTGTGTTTCTGTTATATCGCAGCCTATTTAGACCGAATTAATGTCGGGATTGCCAAATTACACATGTTAAATGATGTGAACTTGAGTGAGGCTGCGTTTGGGTTAGGTGCTGGGCTTTTCTTTGTTGGCTATATTATTTTTGAAGTACCCAGTAACTTGGTTCTGGAAAAGGTCGGCGCAAAAATTTGGATTGCGCGCATTATGATTACATGGGGGATTCTGTCTGGTTTAACCATGTTTGTGACGACACCGATGCAGTTTTATGCGCTGAGGTTTCTGCTCGGTGCTGCGGAAGCAGGCTTTTTACCTGGGGTTTTGTATTATTTAACCACGTGGTTCCCAACATATTATCGCGCTAAGATCATTGCCTTATTTATGATTGGTTTACCTTTGGCGGTGATTATTGGTAGTCCGCTTTCAGGTTGGATCATGACCACCTTTGATCAAGTTTATGGCTGGGCAGGTTGGCAGTGGCTGTTCTTTTTAGAGGCACTTCCAAGTGTGATCTTGGGTATTTTGACATTTAAAATGTTACCGAATCACTTTTCTAAGGCCAAATGGCTCAATGATGCTGAAAAATCAATCCTTGAAAAAAATCTCAATAAAGATTTAGAAGGCAATGACTCTGCTAAACAAAAGCATAGTTTTAAAGATGGATTTTTCAATACCAATATCCTGAAACTCGGTGCAATTAATTTTTCGATGTTGCTGTGTACCTATTCTATGGGCTTTTGGTTGCCGACATTTATTAAAACCACTGGGGTCGCCAACTTATTAAATATCGGTTTACTGGTTGCCATTCCAAGTATTGTTGGTTTGATTGCAATGTTAGTCATTGGGCGGAGTTCAGATAAATATAGAGAGCGTCGTTGGCATATGGTCGTACCATTTATTTTTGGTGCAGTCGCACTGTTTTTAACCACAATGTTTAGTACCAATATTGTCATGACCTTGATTTTGTTCTCGATTGCTGCGATTGCGACCACAGGCACCATCCCCGTGTTCTTTAGTCTTCCTGCAACTTTTTTATCAGGAACTGCGGCGGCGACAGGGTTTGCACTGGCGTGTTCTATTGCCAACATTGCCGGCTTAGTCAGTAACACTTTGGTGGGGTATGCCATTCAGATTACCGGTAAACCAGAAGGCGCACTCATCGTGTTCTCAGCATGTTTATTGTTGAGTTGTTTCATTGTGCTGTCTTTGCCTAAAACATTAGTAAACAAATAAATTAAAAAAATTGAATGGCAATGCGTTCGGGAGAACAAATTGCTGAGGAGGTTCTCATGTTTAAAATTAAATATTTAGGATTAATCATATCGAGTTTGATCTCATTTCAAGCTTATGCCAATGCACAACCTTCACCGTTCCAATGGGAAACTGAAGATGGTTTAAAACAATTGAAATTAGGCGTTTTGTCCGAACCAATTATCGTGATGAGCGATGGGAAAGCCCCAATAATGGCAAGTTTTTGTTGGATAATGCCCGTTTAAATATTAAGGGCAAATATGACCAATTTTATTTGGATGTAAGTTATGCCTTCCAAAGTGATCATAAACGTTCTGTTGAACATGGTTTTGTCGGCTATAAACCTGATGACAATAATGATTTTCAGGCCGGAATTATTTATAAGCCTTTTGGAATTTATCCATTCCCAGAGCATGCATGGACTTTCCCTATTCCATTTTTCTTAGGATTTGCCGACAGTGTAGCGCCAGGATTGAGTTGGAAAAACACCTCGCCAACCCATGATTTTAGCGTGGCGTATATGCCAATCATGAGTCCAGGCAATATTCGTTACTCGCCTGAGTCTGGTTCGGCGGATAAATTGGATAATGTGCTGCCTCACCAACAACAATATCTTAACGAAAAAAGAAATCAGCTTAATCTGCGTTATGCCCATAAAATGGATTTGGAATTTGGTAAACAGGAGTTTGGTGTCAGTGGGGCATATTCACAATTGCGTAATAAAGCGACGGATAAAAATGGCGATTATTATGCATTTGGAGTGCATGGCTTAAACAATTACGAAAAATGGAATGTGCAAACTTCAGCGATTCGCTATAAATATGATGCAAAAAACCCGGAGGGTGTAAATAATGATCAAATTTTAATGCAAGCGAATGGTATAACACCTGCTTATTTTGTCGCAGCTGAAGGGACGATTGGTTCGTTTAATATCGGTTATACCCAACCTGTGCAAACCAAGTATTTTCCGAATTTAAAAACAGTAAAATTCTATAATGATTATAGTGTGTTATGGAAAGACAAAGCCGGCTGGGATCGCTCGCAAATGGACACCTTTGGGGTACAGTTTAATGCGATGCCTTTCTTAATTTGGGTAGATGGAAGTGTCGGGAAAAATGTCAATGTGTTGGGTGGGGCTAAAAACTCAACTGGCTATACCTCGACGAATTCAGACTATAGCAATGATTGGAAATTTAGGTGGAATATCAACGTTGGATATAACTTTTAGTCTTGATCTATGAGGGAATAAATGGAATTGACAGCCAATAATCTGGTCGAAGCAGTGATTTTAAATCGACATTCTGTACGTGCATTTACAGATCAGGCTGTAGATCCTGAGATCATTCAGGATCTGCTGCGAAAAGCCAGTTACGCACCTTCTGGAACCAATACGCAACCGTGGAAAGTCTATGTGGTTCAGGGCAATATCAAATTGAGGATTAGCCAAGAAGTGATTGCAGCGGCGGATTCCATTTATTCTGGTCAAAGTTCAAGAAGTGAATTTACTGCCCCTTATCTTTATTATCCTGAGCAATGGTTTGAACCGTATATGAGCCGTAGACGGGAGAATGGTTGGGGGATGTATGCTGTACTGGGCATTAGCAAACAACAACGAGAGGAAATGCATCAGCAACAGCTTCGAAATTTTAAGTTTTTTGATGCGCCTATCGGCTTATTTTTTACCACGCATCGTCAATTAGAAGCGGGCGCAAAAATGGCAATCGCCATGTTGATGCAAAATATTATGTTACTTGCAAAAGCGCAGGGCTTAGACACCTGTCCCCAAGCATCATGGAATGATTATCACAAGATTATCATGCCAATTTTAGGTGCTACAGATGATGAACAATTAGTTTGTGGCATGTCTTTAGGCTATGCCGAAGTGAATGAGAAAATTAATTCTTTTCATCCCTCACGACTCAGTCTTGAAGAATTTGCTGTATTTTTACAATGAACAAAAAACAAAGAGATATCAGCTGATATCTCTTTGTTTTACTAAGTATAGATCTTAAAGTATGGCAGCGCTTAGCTGACTAACTTTTGCGTTTGTTTATTTTGAATATTTTTGGCTAATTTATAACATTCATCTACATGCGCTTCAGCAACTTTTTTCATCACAATATAGCCTAAACTTGCTGCAATGATTGAGCCACCCAATGGGATAAACTTGGTCACTTGTTTGGTAATGATTTTAGCCGCCATATTATTTAATGATGCCTTTACCGCAGTACGCGCAACCACTAAACCAGAAAACTCAAAACCACGTTTGCGTAATTCATTCCAATGAATTTTCTTGGTTGCAGGATCATAAACACTGATTTGATCTGGTGCTAAACCAAAGCGGGCATTGATTTCAGGAATTAGAAGCGACAGCATCCCGACATCAATCACCACATCTAAAAACGGAACAGGAATTACTGCGACACCAGCAGAGACATAAGAGCGCTTTTTCACTTGCTCCAAGCATTCATCACGAATTTGTTCTAAGTTTAAGCTTGGATCGATTGCGTCTGGAAGTTTATCAATTTTCATAAAACAATTACCTTTGTTTCAAGCTTTTTCTCATATTTTTGAAAATGCATGTTTAAGCTTGAAATTGTGAAGTTATTTCCAAATAATGTTTTAAAAATGCCATAGTATGGTGTTGTTGTATAGTGGCGAATGTTTATGTTTTGTGCATAAACGTAGACAATAGAAGATTGAAAGTTGAGGGATTATGGCCATTCATGTGATTCAAAGCCAACGCATTGATGTCTTGGTGCAAGGGCTTTTGCAAAATACCATTCGGCCATCTAAGAATCCTTTTGCAGTCTTGCAAACACAACATTTTATTGTCCCAAGTCCTGCGGTACAAGAATGGCTGAGCCAACGTATTGCTGAACAACAAGGCATCAGTGCCAACAGTCAATTTCATCAACGTATTCGTGGTTTTCAGTGGTTTGCTTATCAACAAGTTTTAGATGACAAAGACAAAGTCCGTAAAGCCAATATTCCGCGTTTGATTATGAAGTGGCGAATTTACCAAACGTTGAAAAGTTTTATTGAGCAGGATGAAAATAGCTTAGCCCAAGATCATCCTTTGCATGGCATTATCCAACGTATTTATGATGCAGCCTCGCAACTGGAACAGGGTTTAGAGAAGCAACTCAAAAAACAAAGTATGTTGTATTGGGTCTCTGAACAAGTGTCAAAATTGTTCAGTCATTACATGTTGTATCGTGGGGACTGTCAACGCGGTTGCCAACAGAACAATGGACAAGCATGTAGTTGCCCAGGCAATTGGCTAGGGCAGTGGGGACGAGGTCAAGCACTTAACCTCGAACAGCAATTCTTTAAAACCAATCAACAAATTTCAGCATTTACTTTAAATCAGGCACAAGAGCTGGAAACTTGGCAACGTTGGTTGTGGCAACATACATTTCATGACGATTTTATTGAAATGCAAAGTATTGATCATGATTTTTGGCAAATCATGGATGATGATCTACAACGCCCTCAAGCCTTAAAGAAATTACCCAGCCAGCTGATTATCTTTACTTTATTGGATTTACCACCAAGTCAATTACAGTTTTTAAGACGACTGGGACAATATTTGGATGTGGTGATTTTACATTACAACCCATCACAAGAATATTGGGCTGACAGTGTCGATCCAAACTGGAAAAAACAATATGATTTGCGGGTAAAGGCGCGTTTTGTCAGTAAGCATCCCAAAGCGACTGATGCAGATATTCAAAAGTTTTTTGATGAATTTACTTTGAATTTTAATGCAGAAATTCGTGAATCACGACATCCATTATTAACCCGTTTTGGTAAACAAGCCCGTGATCACTTTTCGATCTTATCTAATCTGTCTTCAGGTGAAGAAGGACAATGGGTGGATGCCTTTGTCGATGAAGAACCGATTCATTTATTAAGTAAATTACAATCAGATATTCTGTATTTGGTTGAGCCTGAACCGCATGCTTATCCAATTGCCAAAACGGATGACTCAATTCAAATCCATGTGTGTCATTCGTCTTTACGACAGCTTGAAGTGTTAAAAGACCAGTTGGTTGCTTGGCTGATGAAAAGCACTGTTGAACAGCCACATCGGCCAAGTGATGTTTTGGTGTTAGTGCCAGATTTAAAACAAATTGAACCACTTATTCGCAGTGTATTTCCACACACACCAAACCAAGACAGTATTTATCTGCCAGTGAAGATTGCTGGTGTAACGCAACTGGATGCCAATAATGCTTGGCGTGCTGTTTTAGGCCGTATTCAATTGGTTGAAGGTCGTTTTAGCGTTGAGGATTTTGCAGATTGGTTAAGTTTAAATGCCACGCAATTACGTTACGCTCTGGATATTTCAAATACAGAAAGAATGATTGAGCTATTGATCAATGCTGGGTTTAAACGTGGTCTAGATGCACAACATTTACGACGATCTTTAAGTCAGGATGATGAAGATTTTCGTTTTAGTTTTAAATTTGCTCTTGATCGTTTGGCTTTAGGTATTGCGATTCCAGAGCATACGATTTTTGAAAATACCCTAAGTTATGCCCAAATTTTGCAAAGTGATTTTGAGTTAGTGGCTAAACTGATTCAGATTTATCAAGATTTTGATGTGCGCCGTGACTGGATGATTGCGCATGAGTTGGGGAAAAATACCACGTTAAAATGCAATGTTGAGGCGTGGTTAAAACTACTGATGCAAGACATTGTTGAGTTTGAACAAGCCGGTGTTGAGTCGTTAAAAGTCGTACGTGAAATTGTCAAAAAACAAGAGCGTATGCTGACTTTAGCCAGTTTTTATGATGAACATGCGCAACCCATCCTTAAAAATATTTATTTACCTTTACCCTATCTATTGAATGAGATTCAAAATTTATTAGAAGGTCAAATCGATCAGGCTTTACCGACAGGTCAGATTACCTTTAGCCAAATTGGCCAGATTCGTCCTTTGCCTTATAAGTTGATCGTCCTGTTAAATTTGGATGGGGGTAAATTTCCAGATCGAAATGTGCATTTACCCTTTGATTTGATGCAAATTCTCAAGCCGCAGTTGGGGGATCGCTCCCGCCTAGATGATGATCAAGGCGCTTTCCTAGATGCTTTGTTATTGGCGCAGGAAAATCTATGGTTATTCTATAATGGCTTTGATGTGAGTGATGGTGAAGTTCGTGAGCCATCCAGCGTGTTACAGGAATTGATCAACCATATTGCCCTGATTGCCCAATCTGAAACGGCATTATCTACGGACAATAAGGATATCAGTCCTGTTGATCAGATGATTGAGCTTAAGGGGGTTCAAGTCCCTGAACATTTGCAGTGCTTATATCATATTCATACTTTACAACCTTTTGATCCAAATGGTTTTGAGTCAACAACACCGCTTCGTTTTCAAGATCAATGGTTCAATGTTGCACAACACATCCGTCAAGCGGAAATGCTTGCTAAACGTGAGGCTTGGGCAAATACACAATATCCTGTTGTTCAAGAAGAGCTCACTGTTTTGGATGCGCGACAGTGGATTCAAGATGTCACTTTCCCAGCACAGTTATATTTAAAAACTTTAGGCGTAGAGAATCTGCGCGCAGAAGATATTCCCGCAATGAACGAACCCTTAATTCTGGATGGTTTGGCACGTTATCAGATTCGAGATTTCTTACAGAAACAATCGGCTCATTCTGCCGAAGATAATTGGTCTCAAGAGATTGGATTACTGCAGAATCAATTACCCATTGGCAAGGTTCAGCACAGCGCATGGCAAATCAGTTTGGCGGAGCAAGACAGTTTAAAAGAGCGGTTACAGCGTTATGCTGATGATGTGACGTTGACAACGCAACGCCAATGGCGAATTGACGCTGGTTTGGTTATGAATATCACAGTACCTCAGCAAGCAGGGCAGCATTGGGTGAGTTTGGATGCGTCAAGCGGTCGTGCTAAACGTCGTGCCAAAGTTTGGTTAGAATATTTACTCTGGTTAAGCTATTTAAATGTCGATGCTGAAAAGTCTAAAACGCTACAACGTATTGCGGTATTTAGTGATGTCACGATCATCAGTACGGGGTTAAGTTCAGAACAGGCGAAAGCATATTTATTGCCGTGGTTTAAAGCATTTGCCTATGCCCAATCGGAACCTCTGGTTCTGCCTGCGGCTTTGTTATTAAAACCCGCTGAAAATAATAAGCAGTTGCAATGGTCACTCGGGACTGTTGAAGGTGGTTTAGCTGCACATCGTTTAAATGAAAATGGTTTAAATGCGGATACACAACCTCATGTGGAAAGCATGTTGATCGATAACTTTGCAGATCTTTTAAATGAATGGAATAAAAGCGATGCGTTTCTACCTTATGATTTGACTGAAATGGAATGGAGTAAAAAGCATCGGGATTGGCAATTTATTTTGCAAGAACAAGATGCGACCGCATTGTTAAAACATGCCTGTGATCATTTCGGCTATGCGTTGTATCAGCCGATTTATCAGCATCAATTTGTTGCGGAGGAATAAACATGACTTCCGTAAATTCACAGTTACCGGCAGCACAAAACGGCACAGCCAAAAAAGTTTCGATTCAGCCGATTGAAGATATGCAATTTGCTGGATTGCACTGGATCGAAGCTTCTGCAGGTACAGGCAAAACCTATACGCTCTCAAGCTTGATGGTGCGGATTTTTTTAGAAAAATACTTACCGAGCCAAGTCATTGCGACCACATTTACCCGTAAAGCTGCGGCAGAATTGAAAACACGTATTCGCTTACGATTACAGGAAACATACCGCTATTTTGACTCATGTCGTGAATTAACCGAAGCGCAAGTCTTGACCAAAGCAGCCCAAGAGTCAGATCCATTATTTTCTAAAGTGTTAAAGATGTTTGCCTCACGGATTGCGTATGCCTGTGAACGCTTGAAATTGGTGATTGATCAGCTGGATGAACTTTTTGTTGGGACTTTAGACAGTTTTAGTCAGAAATTACTGCGTGAGTTTGCTTTTGAAAGTGGCAAAATCGAGCGGGCTGAAATTACTGATGATGCGAAAAGTTATAGCCAGCAATTGATTCATGATGTACTTCGCGCATGGATTCAAAAACAGCCTCAAGATATTGTAGACAGCTTGATGTTTGCGGGCGAGTTACATGGTGTCGATTATTATGTTGCAACGGTGGAACAAAGCTTAAATTTTGCCTCGGCAAATTTTATTGAGCCTAAATTTTCCAATGCAGATGTTCAGCTATTCCAACAGGCGATTGAACAGCTTGCCAAGATTCAACTGGATCAATTGCTGACTTTGCAAAGTTATTATTTATTGGATGGTGAGTTTTATAAATTTGCGAATGGGACAAAATTTAGAAATGATCGATTGAATCGTATTTTTGCCAAGAGCTTGCCGCGAATTATTCAAACCCTACAACAGCATGACTATAAGCATTATCTAAGTTCAAAGCTGAGTGCTGAAAAGTCCGACTTTGCAACCTTGATTAAGGTGATTCGGGAGCAGCAAATTTTTAAAAAAGCGGCACCTGAAAATGTACAATCCGATTTTTATCAACACACGCTTATTCAACAATTACTCAGTATCTATGCGCAGATTGAGATATATGAAAATCAACTGCTTGGAACCAATACATTCTTAAAATACTATTTGGCAAAAGAAGTTAAAACACGTTTACCTCAAGTGTTACAGCAAAAGGGTGAAACCACTTTTGCACAACAAATTCGTACCCTTGCAGAGGCTTTGCAAGGCGAACAAGGTCAGCGTTTTGCGACCTTTGTTCATGCGCGTTATCCACTGATTCTGGTCGATGAATTTCAGGATACCAACCAAGATCAAGATGATATGTTGGCACAAATTTGGCGGCATCCCAACCGTGTCAAACAGGGTTGTATGATCATGGTCGGAGACCGTAAACAGGCGATTTATGGTTTCCGTGGTGGGGACATGTTGACCTTTTTAAAAGCACATCAGGATGTGTTTGGCAAAGCAGGGCATGAATATAATCTGATTTTTAATCATCGCTCAGTCAAGCCTTTGGTTGAAGTGGTTGATGCCTTATTTCAACGCCAAATGGATTTTGGTGAACAGGTCTGGTATACCCCAGTACAAGCAGGTCCTCGTCCGCATCCCGATTTACTGGATCAAGGCCATGTCAATCCACAGCCTTTAAGGTGGATCAAGCTTGAAGATAAAAATCAAGAAGCTGAACAAGTGGCATGGAAAATTCGCGAGCTACTGAATCAGGGTATTCAAGGTAGTTTATATTTTATTGAAAAATCAGTGCATCGTGCAGTAGATGAAAATGATATCGCCATCCTCTCTAAAAACCATGATGGCCTAGATAAAGCACAATCCGCGCTGGAATTTTTAGGGATTCGAACCAGTCGCCCCTCGAAAAAAAGTGTCTTTGAAAGTCAGATAGCAGGTGATGTTGGGGCTGTGCTTGCTGCAATTTTGCATCCTTATAATGAAGCCAAAGTAAAACGGGCTTTGTTAAGCCGCCTGATCGGCTTTGATTTAAAAGCATTGATTGCCTTGGAACAGCATGCTGATGGTTTGAGTGTTTATATTGAACTGTTCGATCAGATTCGTGAGCTGTGGCTCAATCAAGGGTTTTTAACAGCTTGGCAATATCTGCTTAACCAATTTTCTGTCTGGACAAAATTGGTGGAAAAACACAGTCGTGACAATGAACGTGTGGTGGTGAATTTACGTCATTTAACAGAGTTATTGAGTCAGCACAGTGAAGATTATCAAGGTGCACAAAATCTTTATCATTGGTATTTAAAACAACTGACTTCACCGATGGAGAGAGAGTGGGAGATGGAACGGAAACTGTCCAATGAGGCAGGGGTTCAGTTAATGACCATTCACCAATCCAAAGGGCTTGAGTTTAAGTTTGTGTTTTTATTGGGAGCCGATAAAGACTTTAAAGAGATCAATAAAACGCTGAATTTCTCGACCGTTGAACAGCTGAATGTACGAACAGGACAGAATGAACAACAGCGTGTGGTGGCAATCAATGATGCCAATCTACTCGATAAAAAAGACATTGAGCAGCACAATGAGCGCGCTTTAGCAGAACATCACCGTTTGTGGTATGTGGCATTGACCCGCGCCAGTTATCGGGTGTACGCGATGCTCAGTGATGTAAAGGAAAAATCTACAACAGGGCTGGCATTTTGGCGTGGTCAGGGCGCAAATACGTTTCAGCATACTGGAACTGCCATGCAAGCTTTATTGACCGAACGTCCACCACGTTTAGAAAAAACCAAGATCGAAGTCCAATTGCCTTTACTTGCACAAGCCTTTCCTACCCAACGTTTTTATCCTCGAGGTAAAACCAGTTTTAGTGCTTTGGCTCAGCATTTAACTCGGCAACAAATTCAGGATGCTTTGGCCGTTTCTGAACAAAAACAGGATCGAGCAGAAGACGAAATTCAACAACCCATTGTTGAAATCATTACAGATGTCGTTCCTACTCAATCGCTTGCATGGATCAAAGCCAATTTCCCAATGGGTACAATTGCAGGAAATTTCCTGCATGAAATTTTTGAGCATATTGATTTTAAAGATACGCATTATTGGCGTTTGGTAATACGTCGTCGCTTTAAAAATGATTATTCAAGTTTATGGACGGAGTTACTGGAAAAATATCAGCAAGCGTTTCTCAACGACAATCCGAGTGAGGACATTTCTCAAACGGAACACGCTGTAGAAGAGACGCTGATTGACTGGATGGCTGAGTGGCTACAGGATGTTTTATCTACTCCGATTCTCAGTCATTTTAAAATGGGGCAACTTGAACCACATGAGCATTTAGCTGAGTTTCCATTTTATCTGGCTCTTTCAGATCGAGTTTTGGCAATTAAACGTATACATCAATTGTTTGATGAGCATGCCATTGCAATGCCTGAGTTTAAAGATGCCAATTCAGCACGTTATTTAAATGGGTCAATTGATTTGGTGTTTTTTGATGGTCAGCAATATCATATTGCCGATTATAAAAGTAATTTTTTGGGTGTAGATCAGCAAAGTTATTCATTTGAAGCTGTTCAGGACAGCATGTCGCATGCCAGTTATTGGCTACAGGCATCTTTGTATTTGGTGGCATTGCATCGTTATTTGAAAATCCAGCTCGAAGATTATCAAATTGATCGTGATCTGGGAGGCGCAACCTATTTGTATTTACGTGGTATGAATGGTCAAAGTGGACAAGGTTACTACTTCTGGCGACCCACGACGGAATTTATTTTAAGACTTGATGCCATATTGGGCTATTTTACTGAGGATAAATCCAGTTGAATCGTGTGAATAGTTGCTTGAACATCTTTGCAAACAATAAGTTATTCTGTGGATAACTCTGTTGAAAACCTTGTAGATAACTCTGAGGATAACCGTGTGGAAAATAAACAGGATTTAGAAAGCCAAGTCCCGCAATGGATTGAGACATGGAGTAAATACATTTTAGCGCAGTATTCCACAGCTTCAGGATTAGATGAACAGACACTTGAATTAGTACAAGAAATTTTATTGGCGACCACACAAGGGGATAGCTGTATCTCCGCAAAGGCGCAAAACACCGCTTTATTAAAGCCATTGATTGTAGCGCCTGATATTGAACAACATGGTTTAGCTGAAACAGTGGTTGCACCATTTGTGCAACAGCATGGATTGATTTATCTATATCGTTATTGGCAGCTTGAGCGCCGTTTAGCGATACAAGTGGCACGGTTAAAACAGCAGAATATTCAACATGTTGATGTTGTTGCATTTGATCAACTTCTTACCGATCTACATCAAAAAGCTGCCTTAACTATGGTGGCAGGCAATGCTTTTAATATTATTACCGGTGGACCAGGTACAGGTAAAACCTATACCTTGGCTAGAATCATTGCAGTATTGCAGCAAACCATTCCTGATATTCGTATTGCAATGGCTGCGCCCACAGGCAAAGCCGCACAGAGAATGGGGGAAGCATTACAAAAATCATTGAGTGATCCAAAACTACACAGTTTTGGACTGAACCAACATCAATTTAATCCCATGACCTTGCATCGGTTATTAGGCTTGGGAAATCAGCATATTCCTCGTTTTAATCTGCGACAGCCATTGCCTTATGATGTGATCGTGGTTGATGAAGCATCAATGCTAGATTTAAATTTAGCCACGATGTTGTTTGAGGCGATTCCTGAACATTGCCGTTTAATTCTTTTGGGTGATGCCAATCAGTTGGCTTCAGTGGATGTCGGTTCGGTGTTGGCAGATTTACAGAATGTACAATCATTACAGCACAATCGGGTCAATCTACAGACCAGTCAACGCTTTAAAGATGGTGCCTTAATTGGAAAAATGGCACAGTTTATTCAATCACAGAAAAATCAAAGTATAGACCGTACAGAATTATTGGCGAATTTTGAGCAAGAAATTGTTGAGGCGAGTGCGCTTAAACCAGTTGAACTCAAAGCAAATATGCAAGATGTGATTCAGCTTGAATATCTGCCTGAAAAGATTTTGCCAGCAGATCTAACGCAGTATTACCAAAAACTCAGTTTAGGTTTTCAAGCCTATTTTCAAAGTTTAAACAGCTATCTGACGGCCGAAGAGCCTTATCATCAGATTGAAGCGGTGACACAAGCGTTTGACCTCTATCGTATTTTAACGGCAGTTCGGCATGGCGCATTGGGATTGAATAGCTTAAACCATGAAATGGAAAAAGCATTATTTGAATATCTTCCAACATTGGCTCGTTATGGCGACTGGTATGTTGGGCGTCCTGTGATGATGAGCTATAACGATTATCAACTTGGTCTTTCCAATGGAGATATCGGAATTTGTCTAAAACATCGCCAGCATGCTGATCAATTTGAAGTCTATTTCCCCAGTTTAGACAAATGGATTGCTGCAACGCGTTTGCCTAAATCGATGCAAACCGCTTTTGTTTTAACCATTCATAAATCTCAGGGCTCAGAATTCACCCATACCGCCGTGGTTTTGGATGTTGCAGCAACACGCTTGTTGAGCCAAGAATTGATTTATACCGCCATCACACGGGCCAAATCAGTGGTGAGTTTACTGGTTGATCGACAAGCATTTATCCACGCTTTAGACACTACCACAACCAGAATGAGTGGATTGGTTAGCATGATTAACACGGTATAGTTATTTTGTAGTTTTTATTGATAATTTATCTCTATGTACGAAATTGCTTACATGAATTCGAGAGATTTGCGCATAGAGCTTCTTGTTACTTTTTGAGATGATGAAGCCATAAAGAACTCAGCAAGGATCGTTGAGTAAAATCGCAAAATAATAACAATTTAAAGTCGTGAGACTGCGAACTTACATGAAAGTAAGTGATAAGAGGAAACTTACAGCCGCTAAGCCTTGTAGTTTTGGGAGAGACTACAGGGCTTTTTTATTGAAATTAAATTCTGAATTTTTTACTTCAAAGAGAATCAAATTATTTAAATTTAGTAGGTTTTTTAAAACGCTACAGCCATTGCCTCTATGTACGTTATTTCTCACATAATCTTGCGGTAAATGCGACTTCTGTTCAATGTCTGTCACAGGCATAATAAGTCACATAAGGACATAATTAGTCACATGGTTGTGAAATAAGTGTCATGTACAAAAACAAAAACTGCTTAGGGTACAAGCAAATACTATAAATAAGATAAGCACAATAACTAAACAAGAAACTACAGCGCAAAGGAAAAGCCCTAAGATTAATCTTAGGGCTTTTTCATATTTTATCTGTTGCGTTTAAACCAAAACCGCTGTTTAAACCGATAATTTAAACCAATTCGGTTTCTGTTCGATCTGTGCCAAATAATGCTCGACGTTGTGTTTTAGGGATCTTAGGACACTGGCTAGAAATTTGATAAAGCGTTTGCGCCAGAGCAGGAATATGTGTTCCAACTACAGCTTTGCCTGTATTTAAAATACTGACGCTAATATCACGCTCTGGATCAGCCCAGCAGAGAATGTTGGAAAAGCCTAAATGCCCAAAAGCTTGGCCCGTCATTGGCCCAAATATACCCACTGGGTTACTGCCGAGCATAGGCCCTAAGGCATAGCGCATTGGTGCAAGCAAGGTTCGGTCGATGTTGGTGGTTGAGGTAGGCAAAGTTGCACGAAATACCGTTTCAGGACTCATGATTTGCTTGCCATTATATTGACCGCCATTCAATAACATCTCAAAGAAGCGATTGGCTTGTTCAGCACTGGTGTAAATATTGCCCGCAGGGCATACCGTATCCATAAAACGTGGATCATTGGTCACATCGACAGCAAGTTGTAAGCCACCACCGAGCACATGATTTAAATATAAGTCTGTACCGAGTTTAGGGTGTACACCAGTCGGGTAATTTAAAGCAACTTGATCTCTATATTCTGGTTTTAAGCCATAGTTAAAAAACTGCATATCCATCGGTTTTTCAATATGTTCATGTAAAAACTGACGAATATCTTGTCCTGTTACCCGCTCAATCAATTCACCTAAAATATAGCCCGCAGTAACAGCGTGATAAGCCAAATGTGTACCAGCAGGTGAAATGGGTTGTGCAGCGTAGAGATGTTGTAAAATTTGATCTTTGTCAAAAAGCAGTTCTGGTGTGACTTCCATTTCTATCCGTGGAATTCCACCACGGTGAGACAATAAATGGAAAATTGTGGCACGGCGCTTGCCATTTTGTGCATATTCAGGAATGTAATAACTGATCGGATCTAATAGATTGATTGCACCTGTTTCATCTAACATGTGAATCAACATTGCTGTAATTATTTTTGATGCTGAAAATAAGCAAATCGGGGTGTCTGGATTGGCAAGTACTGCATCTGAAGCCAGACCATCGGCAGAATTACCAGACGCATAACCCAGACTACGATTGAGAATAATCTCGCCTTTGCGTCTTAAGCACATGGTGATCAGGGGATGGTTGCCTGTTTGATACAGGTTTTCAATACTTTGCCAAATCTTTTCAATTTGTTGTTGGGTCATCCCTCCCAGTTCTGGAGAAACTTCATTTTTGCGCTGCGTGATACTGCTTAAGTCCTTGGGTACATAGCAGGTATTGGTTGAAAACAATTTCACAATCTTTTTCCATGATTATTTTTATTCCACGGCAGTGTGAACTGAGTTGAGCATGATGTCAGTGTCCCAATTGCCATGCGATTTGTAAAAAAAATGCAATAGTTTTGTAATTAAGCCTTATGGCGTATGGTTGTACGATATTTTTGCAATCTCACCCCACTTCCTTTAAAATAGGCGACTGCTGTAGTGATGCACGGCAGTTAAATTGATTTTGAAGAATCAATTTGATTTGTATCAAATATTTAAATTAAGCATCTCGGAGAAATCGAATGGCTTTAACAAACGCAGATCGCGCAGAGATCGTTGCAAAATTCGCTCGTGCTGAAAATGACACTGGTTCACCTGAAGTACAAGTTGCTTTATTGACTGCTCAAATCAATGATTTGCAAGGTCACTTTAAAGAACACAAACACGACCATCATAGCCGTCGTGGTTTGATCCGTATGGTTAACCAACGTCGTAAGCTTCTTGACTATCTTAAAGGTAAAGATGCTACTCGTTACAGCGATTTGATTGCTGCTTTAGGTTTACGTCGTTAATTCGATTTAAACTTTTATTTTCGGATTATTGCATGCTGAATGCTGTACTGATGAAAACTAAAGTCTATCCAGTATTTACTGGATAAAAGGGAAGGGGCGAATATTCGCTCCTTCTTCGTGTTTAAAATTAGTCTAACTAAAGATTTATTGTCTAGTGAGGTCGGCTTCTAAGCTTTGTCATTTATGCGGTTGATGTGAATGCCAAACCTTAGGGGTCTCCACTAGAATAAAATTAGGAAACAAAAATACATGTCAATGTTTAATGTTATTCGTAAAGAATTTCAATATGGTCAACATCAAGTTGTACTAGAAACAGGTCGTGTTGCTCGTCAAGCAAACACGGTTCTAATTACAATGGGTGGCGTAACAGTACTGGTTGCTGTTGTTGCACAACCTACTGCTAAAGCGGGTCAAGACTTCTTCCCACTTACAGTTAACTATCAAGAAAAACAATATGCTGCGGGTCGTATCCCAGGTGGTTATGGTAAGCGTGAAGGCCGTGCTTCAGAAGCAGAAACTTTAATTTCTCGTTTAATTGACCGTCCAATTCGTCCGTTGTTCCCAGAAGGGTATTACAACGAGATCCAAGTTACTGCGACAGTTGTGTCTTCAGACAAAACTATGGACGCTGACATTGCTGCAATGTTAGGTACGTCTGCTGCACTTGCAATTGCTGGTACACCTTTCCGTGGTCCAATCGGTGGTGCACGTGTTGGTTTGATCAATGGCGAATATGTTCTTAACCCAAATTTAGAACAACTTGCTCAATCTGACCTTGACCTTGTCGTTGCAGGTACAGAATCTGCAGTATTGATGGTTGAATCTGAAGCAAAAGAACTTTCAGAAGACCAAATGTTAGGCGCTGTGCTTTTCGGTCATGACGAAATGCAAATTGCAATCCAAGCGATTAAAGAGTTTGCTGCTGCCGCTGGTGCAACAGAATCAACTTGGACTGCTCCAGTTAAAAACGAAGATCTTCGTACAAAATTAAAAGACGCATTTGAAGCTAAAATCTCTGAAGCGTATACCATTGCTGTTAAGCATGACCGTTATGCTGCTTTAGATGCACTTCAAGCTGAAGCAACTGCTCAATTCGTTCCTGAAAATGACGAAGCTGGCATTGCAGATGACTTAAACGAATTATTCGAAGATCTTAAATACCGTACTGTACGTGACAACATCCTTTCAGGAAAACCACGTATCGATGGTCGTGATACTAAAACTGTTCGTGGATTAGACGTACAAGTGGGTGTGTTAGATCGTGCTCATGGTTCATCATTATTTACACGTGGTGAAACTCAGGCGTTGGTTACAACGACTTTGGGTAATACTCGTGATGCGTTGATGGTTGATACCTTGTCTGGTACAAAAACTGACAACTTCATGTTGCATTACAACTTCCCTGCATATTCTGTAGGTGAAACAGGTCGTGAATCTGGTCCTAAGCGTCGTGAAATTGGTCATGGTCGTTTAGCACGTCGTGGTGTACAAGCTGTTCTTCCACCAGCTGATCGCTTCCCGTATGTGATTCGTATTGTATCTGACATTACTGAATCAAATGGTTCATCTTCAATGGCTTCTGTATGTGGTGCTTCATTATCACTTATGGATGCAGGTGTTCCTCTTAAAGCGCCAGTTGCGGGTATCGCAATGGGTCTAGTAAAAGAAGGCGAGCGTTTTGCTGTTCTTTCTGACATCTTAGGTGATGAAGATCACTTAGGTGATATGGACTTTAAAGTTGCTGGTTCTGCAAATGGTATTACTGCGCTTCAAATGGATATCAAAATCGAAGGTATCACAGAAGAAATTATGGAAGTTGCGTTGAATCAAGCCTATGCAGGTCGTATGCATATTCTGAATGCAATGAACCAAGTGATTTCACGTGCACGTCCTGAAATTTCTATGCATGCGCCAACATTCCAAGTGATCAACATCAATCCTGATAAGATCCGTGATGTGATTGGTAAAGGTGGTGCGACAATCCGTCAAATCACAGAAGAAACAAAAGCAGCGATTGATATCGAAGATAACGGTACTGTACGTGTATTTGGTGAAACGAAAGCGGCTGCTCAAGCTGCGATTGCAAAAATCCAAGCGCTTACTGCTGAAGTTGAACCAGGTAAAATCTATGCTGGTCGCGTGATTCGTATCGTTGAATTTGGTGCGTTTGTAAATATCATGCCAGGTACAGATGGTTTACTTCACATCTCGCAAATTTCAAACGAACGCGTTGCAAACGTGACTGATATCTTGGCTGAAGGTCAAGACGTTAAAGTTCAAGTTGCTGACGTAGACAACCGTGGTCGTATTAAATTAACCATGAAAGATGTAGACCAAGCATAATATTTGCAAGGTTTAAATCCTTTAGGGTTTGATTAAAATTTAATACAGAAAAGACTGCCTTGTGCTTCGCCAAAGTTACAACTTTGGCTTGCTCAGGGCTTTTTTTATGGCATGATGCATAACAATAAAGACCAAAAATATCGTGAATATGCAAAGCTTTTATTTTTTTCAACACACAGATGAACCTTATACCTGTATACAAAAAGAACCTGTTTTTAATGCAGAGCAGCAATTTGTCTGGGTGGATTGTACCCGTGAAGATGTGGTCAATCGTGCTGAGCTATGGCAAAAAGAAATCTATAATGCGACCGAAATTCATCTCAATGAATACCATATTCGAGATATTTTAAATATCGAACATCCATGCGCATTTGATGCAATGGAAGATTATGATTTATTGATTTTTCGTAAATTAATTACCCCAGATGATCAAATCGATAGTGGCGAAGATGCCCTTGAACAGCATGATCGTGTTTTTGGTTTGGCGTCCTCGCCAGTCAGTTTTATTATTACTTCACAAGCTTTAATCACCATTCATGAAAAGGGCAACCATGCCTTTGAAAGTTATCTTGCACGTATTTTCAATATCATGAATAAGAGTTTAGAAGAACAAAATAAACCACGTAAATTACCGACTACGCCTTTAGATTTAGCACTACGCTTGTTGAATAGTATGATTGATGGCTATTTGGATTTACGTAATCCTCTGTCTCGTCGGGTTGAATTCTGGCAACAAGAACTTTTGCAAGGCAATCGCCGCTTTACCAAGTGGCATCAACTGTTTCAGGAAAATCTGGTTTTTCAACAAATTGAAAATTTGTGCGAAGAACAAATAGATTCCCTACAGGAACTTCGAGATGAAATTGTTGAAAACTATGCACATTTAAAAGGTAAAAAGCGCACTGAAAAGCAAGATATTATGTTGGTTCGCGTGGATGATCTGGTTAGCCATGTTGAGCGTATTCAAAAATATACGGTACGCTTAAGTACCGCAATTCAAACTGCAATAGATTTACATTTTTCTGCAATCGCCAATCAAACCAATGAGAATATGCGAATTCTTGCGATTATTACTGCAGTGTTTGCGCCATTGACCTTATTAACAGGGGTATATGGAATGAATTTTGAGTTCATTCCAGGTCTACGTAGCCCGATAGGTTTCTGGGTGATGCTGGGTGTGATGTTGGGCTGTACGATTGGGCTGTTAATCTATTTTTACCGCCGTCATTTGGTTGGACGTGGTGAAAGAAGTGTGATTGATATGTTGGCACAACAACATAAAAATCAGCACGTCAATTTACTCTGGTTTTTAGATTATGAACCGATCAAACAAACCATGAAAGAAGTCGAAAAAATCACAAAACTGAAATAATTAAGCATTATTCTAGTTGAGGATTTATCTGAGCTGTCTTTTGTAAAATTAAGTAGAGTTGATCTTTTAATCTTAATTTTTTCCGCTTGAGCTGCTCAATATTTTCATGAATATGATTGAGTGGATCAAGCTCAAGGTGACTGATTTCACGATCAAGTTCATCATGGTCAATCAAAAGTTTAGCAAAATGCGGATCTTCTTGTTTTAAACTACACATGAGATCGCGGTGTTCTGGGAACATGTGTTTCAACTTTTTATTCATTACTTTCGAATTCATCAGAGCTCATTAACCTCTTTGTCAGAAAATTCTAAACGAAAAAACAAAAACGGAGAGACAAGTTCTCCATCATGACAGGTTAAATATTAACCTGTCACTAGGCATTAACATTTTGAAATGAATTAATGAGTATGAAGGTGAAGATGTTTGACTTGTTTACGCAATTGTTGAACTTCATCAAGTAAATCCATCATCATTGCAACGGCAGATAAACTGGCTTCAAAGTCACGTTGTAAACGATAAGCACGACGTGCCCGTGAGATGTCTTCTCCAAAAAATTGATGAATACGGTCTTCAGGACGTGCAGGTAAAATTTCATATTCAAGCAATTGCAAAATCCAATCCGGACTTTGACCGCATGCCTCAGCAAAGTGCTTGAGATCTAGATTTAGGTTTTCATCCACGATTTCTGCATCATGGAAACCGTCATAGACAATTTCACGATATTGAATAGTTGTCATGATTGCTCTCCTTTAGCAAGGCTATGTTGGTATCTATAAAATTATGAACGGGGATTAAAGTCAGTAAAAGCATCAGCAAATTGTTGATAGGCTTTTTGCTGTGTTTCGCTGGTTGCTTTGGGATAAACAATATTGATCACCAAATAAAGATGACCTGGGGTTTTATGCGGTATCCCTTTGTCTTTTAAACGGAGTTGCTGATTGGGTTTGGCATTTTGTGGCACAGTAACTTTTACTTTACCTGCTGGGGTATCAATTTCAATACTTTGACCAAGTGCTGCTTCCCAAGGTGTGACATCAACGGTGTAATAAACATCAGCACCTTCAACACGGATACGGTCAGTGTCTTGGTATTGGATCTCAATATAAAGATCGCCATTTTCACCACCGTTAACTCCAGCTTGTCCTTGTTTTGCAAGACGGATTTGCTGACCTTCTTTCATGCCTTTGGGGATTTTAACTTGGAGGGTTTTCCGTTGTACCTCGGGTTCACCATAGGCATTATAGGTTGGGATTTGTAAGGTAATACTCTGAGTCGCGCCTTCATAACCAATGCTTACAGGAATTTCAATACTGGCATGTTGATCTTCACCCTTATAGCTGCGCTGTTGCTGAGAGCCGCGTTGCCCAAAATCTTGTTGATGTCCACCGCCAAAACCGCCACCGAAACGTCCAAACAGATCTTCAAAACCACTAAAATCTTGTCCACCACTGCTACTGTACGAACGATGGAATTGGCTACCATCAAAACCACTTTGACCTGTAGATTGCCCACCAAACCCACCTGTATTGGCATAGGGGTTGTCGAGTTCAAAATCGTATTGCTTTTTCTTTTCTTCATTACTTAAGGTGTCGTAGGCGACATTGATAGTCTGCATTTTTGCTTCAGCATCGGCTTCTTTACTCACGTCAGGATGATATTTGCGTGCGAGTTTTCGATAAGCTTTCTTAATTTCGTCTGGTGTCGCATTTCTAGAAACACCTAAATCTTCATAATAATTTTTTGCCATACTTAAGGTCATTATTTTGTTTAACTTTATTCTAGTTTTATGCCTTTTTGGCTGCAGATGGAAGAGCAACTTAGTGTGGTTATTGTTTCAAAACTTATCTAACGCAAAAGCCCGCTTATTGCTGATAAAGGTGGTGTTTCATGTTCTATAGGCTTTGTGTGTTCGGGTTGGTGCTTTGGATAAGTAAATGACGATTCTAAATAGCTATTCAACCTTTTAATTTATAAAACTTGCTGATTATGCTTTGAATTTTAATTGAAAAAAAAGAGCAAACTGAATTTGCTCTTTTCTTGGTAAAAATCGATAGTTAAATTTCTGCAAACTTAAACCATTCAGATCTTAATAGATTAACTCAAATGCTCACCAAACAGATTCAAAGCTTCTTTTGCAGTGAACTGATATTTTTTATTGCAAAATTGGCAATCCATTTCAATTGGATTTTGAATTTCTAGGGTTTCTTTGACCGCATCTAGACCAATCTGGATCAATGCATTTTTGCATTTATCGCGTGAACAGGTGCAATTGAATTGAAGCTGTTCAACGTCTGGCAGACGAACTTCTTCTTCATTGTATAAACGGTAAAGAATTTCTTGTGCGGTTAAATCCGTCAATTCTTCAGGCTTTAAGGTCTGCGTCAACATAATCAAACGTGGCCATAAATCTTCATCTACACGTTGTTGTTCTTCTTCATTATTACGAGGTAATAACTGAATCAGTAAACCGCCTGCATTGTGATGGGTGCTTGCCAAGACAATACGTGTTGGAATTTGTGCAGAAAGGTCATAATACTGCATTAAACAAGCCGCAAGCGTTGGTTGATCAAGTGGCACAATTCCTTGATAACGCTCACCAAATTCAGGTTCAATATTGATAAATAACACAGGTTGTTGCAACGTGCTGAGCACAGTACTGCTGTCTTCACTCAACATAAAATGCGGATCTTCTTCATAGTCTGCAAGTGCACGTACATCACCCAAATGGTTGCATTCAGCCATCGCCCATTTGAATGTACCTTGTGCTTGAATTTGTAAGCTAATACGTCCTTTAATTTTTAATGTGCTTGCAAGTAATGCTGTTGCACTCAACATTTCACCCAATAAAATGCGCACAGCAGGTGCATAATTACGCTGCGATAGAATCGTTTGTAGTGCTGTATCTAAATGTACAATTTCACCACGTACAGGGCTATCTTCAATATAAAAACGTTGACGTAAATCAGACATAAAATTCTCCAAATCCCTGTTTAGATGGTGGCGATATTATAAATCACAAGTTTATTTCACCTGAAAAACTGTGCATCTTAAAGTTAATTTTCGTCATCACGCATAATATTAATACGATCATGCTTGGCATGTGTGGTTTGAGCTTTTGCTGTGGGCCTTTCTAAGCCTGATTCATCCAAATCTGGAACATCTTTATATTGCTCAGGATTGTGGTTTTCAACTTGCGCATCGCTTTCAAACAGGTGCTCAAGCTCCGAAATAAAGTCCCGATAACTTTCAAAAAGCTTTTGCTCATCAGTATAAATACGCTGTTGACGTGTTAACAGTTCTTCATCGTAGTTTCTAAATAGCTCAACACTATCATAAGCATCTTGTTTACTCATGCCCAGTTCACACAATGCTCGATAACCCATACCCAAGGACGTTAAATAGGTTTCACGCCAAATATGTTTAACTCCGACATCACGCAGGAGGTGCATGTGATAACGATCTCGTGCTCGAACCAATAAGGTAAGGTTTGGATAATTGAGCAAAATATGTCGCGCAACATTCATTGAATCTTCAACATTATCAATTGCCAATACAAAAACCTTGGCCTGCTCAATTCCGGCTGCACGGAGTAAATCGGGTTGAGTCACATCGCCATAATACAAAGTACCACCATAGCGTCGAACAAAATCAATTTTTTGTAAATTATTATCAATGGCGGTAAAGGTAAAATGACGGATACGCGCCAAACGAGCAACAATTTGCCCTACACGACCAAAACCAGCAACAATAAGAGCAGGGTGTTCGTTGGGAATCTCATCATATTTGGGCGCACTGTCTTTATTAATCAAGGGCAATACTTGTGTACTTACCAGCCAAAAGAAGATGGGGGTCAGTACCATGGATAAGGTCACAATTAAGGTGATGGGCTCCATGATTGCTTCAGCCAGTACTTTTTCGCTTTTTGCCACGTTTAATACCACAAAGGCAAATTCACCCCCTTGGGCTAAACAGGTTGCGACCATTAAACTGTTGGTCCAACTCATTTTTTTATAACGTGCAATGGCTGCCATCACGATCATTTTGATCAGAATTAAACTGACTGCGCCACCAATAATCAGTAATGGCATATCTGCAATTAACGAGATTTGTGTGGTCATTCCCACCGTCATAAAGAATAAACCGAGCAATAAACCTTTAAAGGGCGCAATACTGGCTTCAAGTTCATGACGGAATTCAGAGTCAGCCAGAAGCACACCTGTTAAAAAAGCGCCTAAGGTTGTGCTGATCCCGAGTGTATCCATCAACAACACCACACCTAGCACGATAAATAAGCCAACGGCTGTGATCAGTTCTGTTGCACCGCTTTTTGCCACAAAGCGGAAAAATGGTCGCATCACATAACGACTAAACAGAAATAAACCCGTGAACGTGGCGATAATCGCAGCAAAGTAAGCAACGCCATGATGACTTGATTCGCTGCCTGCTAAGAGTGGGATGATGGCAAGTAAGGGAATCGCAGCAATATCCTGAAACAGTAAAATCGAAAAGGATTGTTGACCGTGTGTAGTATTGAGTTGTTGTTTTTCTTCTAAAAGCTGTAAAACAAAGGCAGTTGAAGAAAGTGCTAAGGCAAAACCAATCACAAAACTTGCAGGGAGTGATTGTTGAAAGATTAAATAGATGGTTCCCATCAGCACCAAACCAGTAACCCCTACCTGTAAACTTCCCATCACAAAAATGGATTGGCGCATTTCCCATAAACGCTGTGGGCGAAGTTCTAAACCAATCAGGAACATCAGTAAAATCACCCCAAATTCTGCAAGGTGCATGATTTCCTCTGGATCATTGGCAATGTTAAATGCGCTTGGACCCAGAAGTATTCCTGTAAATAAGTAACCCAGTACGGTGGCAATACCGAGTTTTTTCCCTAGAGGAACCAGAATTAATGCTGCACCAAGGAAGATGGTGATTTGGAGTAACAGTGACATTCACTTGCCTTAAGTTTTTTTCTTTCTTTAGAAATTGTAGCGTGATTTTGTGATTGACTTGGAGATATTTATTAAGAAATTGTCTTTTTACCCAATAAAAATTTAAAAGTGATTAGCGAGGTAAAAACGAGAACTGATGTGTAAATAAAGACGTGATAATAAATTGTATTGAAAATCCATTGCTTTATATGGCAGTGGATTTTTGCATTTTTCTAAATGATCTCTTTTATGCTGATGATCATGGGCTTAAATGGAATACTATATTTTTCAATTTATTTAGAAAATCTTAATGGATAATAAATTTTATTTAAAAAATCAATTGAGAATAATTCTTATTCAAATGGCGGGCGTGATACAGTATTTCGTAGTTCAAGATTTACTGAGAATAAAAATGAGAATATTTGCACTATTATTTTTTATAATTTTTTTTCCAATCAAAACATTTGCTATATCTTTGGATGAATGCCAAATGGAATATGCAGCATGTAAGAGTGCTGGCGGATCCGAATGTAATATGTGGGAGCAAATAAAATCAGTATGTGAAGGTTATGGAAGCAGTTTAATTTCAGATTCTGGTGGAAGCGGAGGCGTAGGTCAATTACCAAGAATAGAAGTAGAGGCTATAAGACCAAGTCCATTCCCTAGCATAAATGATCCTTGGCTTGGTGGTGGTACTTCTGGTGGAGGTGGTGGTTCTACGAGCACGGGTCCAACGTCTAGTTCTGAGGATACGGAGCTTGTTGTTCCTGCTTTTGAGGCAAGGGAATGTTCCGCAGATAGTACTTCTAATCCTATCGTGATTGCAACTGGGAAAAAAATCCAGCAGGAACTGGACTTTACAACGTCTGGTGAGATGCCTTTAGCGTTTATTCGCTATTATGATTCTTTTGCTACTGGCACTGCGAATTTTTCAGTCAATGGAAAATGGAGGCATAATTTTGATTATCGTTTAGCTATAGATCCTCAGGGAAAGAGAATTCGACAATTACCCAATGGTGAAAATTATTACTTAAATGAATTAACACGTATTCAGAAATCTAATAACGAATTTATTGTTACCCTACCAGATGGTGGCGTTGAGACTTATACGCTCAATGGAAGATTACTTAGTAAAAAAAATGCTTATGGTATCGGTTGGGTACTTTCTTATGATGAAAATAAAAGATTAATTAAAGTCACACATACAAATGGAAAATCTATTAAGTTAATTTGGTATGCGGGTGAACTCTCAGAAGTGATAGATCCTGCTGGAAATATTTATTCATACCACCATAACTACCGCTCACTTTATCTAGTTTCTTATCCTAAAAATACAGGCTCACGTACCTATCTTTATGGAGAAAATGGAGCTGACTCTTATCATATGCTGAGTGGGATATGGATAAATCGCAAGCCTTACAATAGCTATTATTTTAATGGAAACAAAGCAGTTCAAAGTGGCCGGAGTGATGGTACACAAGTTGATAGGTTAACTTTTGCTGATAATTATACAATTGTTACCAATCCTTTAGGTGCAGTTATTAAATATATTTATACAGATAATAAAAAAAATAAACTGGCTAAAGTAGAAAGAAGTGGGGTAAATAACTGCCCGAATAGCAGTATGGAAAATACTTACGATAACAATGGATATGTGATTTCCACCAAAGGCTGGAATGGCGTAGAGACACAATATCAGCGTGATCGTTTTGGTAGAGTCACTCAAGAAACTATAGGTATCCAAAATGGTAATGCTTCCAATGCGTATATCAAAAAATATAGCTACCTTGGAGAAACCAGTTTAATCACTCAAATTCAAATACTTGATGGGTCTAATCGTTTAATTCGAGAGGAAACTTATAGCTATTATGCTGCCAATGAACCCGCTAAAAACCGCTTAAAAAGCTTCTCTGTCTGTGACCAAAACAGTTGTCGTACAGAACAATACAGTTATACCTTCCACGCCAATACGATGCTGGCAACGATGGTCGTCACTAAAAGTGGAAAGGTCAGCCGTTATATGTATGACACGGCTGGAAATCTGATCGAGTTTAAGAATGCCTTGGGACAAACCGCGACATATAGTGATTATGATGCTTTGGGCAATGTGGGTAAAATTACTTCAGCCAATGGGCAAGACATTCAATACAGCTATGACAGCCGGGGGCGAGTAACCAGTGAAGCCTTAAAAAATTCACTGGCGAGGTATATCCAAACACGTTATGAATATGGAGCTTTTGGTCGTACCAAAACCATCTATCCAAATGGAATGGTTGAAAAAACGACCTATAACGATAATGGAACGATTGCCAGTATTAGTCATGGTACTGCCCGTAATGTCATCAGCCAACAGAACTACAGTTATTCCAATTTGGGTGTCCTACAACGAGTAGAGTATCGTGAAGGTAATACTGTTCGTTACGCTCGAGTAAATGACCAAAACCAGTTAGGTTGGATAACAGCCGACAAAGGTAATAATGGTCAGAACATTGCTCAGGAATATGATGGCAATGGCAATGTGATTAAACAAAGCAATGCACTGGGCCAGGTAAAAACCTTTAGCTATGATGCCATGGGGCGTTTACTTACAGAAGGTCAGCCAGATGGCTCAATTGTAAGATACACATGGGATTCCCTGGGTAACTTAACCTCAGTCACTGATCCAGCTGGTAATACAACCACCTATAGCTATAACGGTTTCGGGGAAGTTCTTACCCAGAAGAGCCCAGCCACCGGTCAAACCAGCTACACTTATGACAATGATGGGAATCTCATCAGCTTGACCCGTGCCGATGGCAGTATCACCAATTATAACTATGATGCCTTGAATCGAAAAACTCAGGCCAGAACAGGTGATCAGGTTCAAGTCTGGCGTTATGATGATTGTACCAATGGCATTGGAAGATTATGTGCAACCTCAGATGGGATAACGGGTAAAGGCTATGGTTATACCAAATCAGGCCAACTCACCGTTCAAGTGACTAAAATTGATGGTACAGAATACAATTATTACTGGTTATACGATGATTATGACCGTGTGTTTCAAGAAGGTCATGAACTAATATTTAATAGCGTGTATATATATGACGAACTGAATCGAGTCAAGGAGGTAATATTCAAATTCGATACAGATATTATCATAACTGTGGTGAGTAATATTCTTTATGAACCCTATGGTGGAGTTAAAAGTTGGACCTATGGCAATGGTCTGACTGAAAAGCGCAGTTATGATCAGGATTATCGCTTGACTGGTATTCGTGGAAACTTACAAAACTATGATTACAGCTACAACAGCAATGACTGGATCACGCAAGTCAAAGATGTTGTAGACGATAGCAAGAGCCTTAGTCATGAATATGATGCGATGGGCCGTTTACTTGGTTCTAGTACAAATGTACAAGCACTAAGATGGGGCTACGATACGGGGTCGAACAGACTGAACCAGTCCAGTAATGCAGCACGTTATGAAATTTCTGCTGGAAATCAGCTTAAATCAATGACCACTGCTGCGGGTATACAATCGTATAGTTATGACACGCTTGGAAACTTAACTGCTCGTACAGGTCCGGTCGGGACAGCTAATTACAACTATGCTTATGATGGTTTTGGGCGTCTTAAAACAGTGAAATCAGGTGAAAGCGTTACCCGTTATGATTATGATGTGGACAATCTTCGCAGTCGTAAAGTCAATGGTTCAGCCCGCACAGATTATATTTATACGCCTGATGGTCGTTTAACAGCAGAGACATGGCGAGTTGGTAGCATAGGCCGTTTCTATATCTGGTTAGGTGGCGAACCTATCGCTCTGTTCACAAGAGGTGATGTACATTTCATACACAATGATCATTTGGGTCGGGCAGAATCAATTACTGCCCCAAATAAGTCGGTGGTGTGGAAGGCTTCTAACGGTAGTTTTGGGCGTACAGTGACGAATGAAACATTAGGTGTTTTTAATCTTGGATTCCCTGGGCAATATTATGATGCAGAGAGTACACTTTGGTATAACTGGAACCGTTATTATGATGCAAGTATAGGGCGTTATACTCAGAGTGATCCGATTGGATTGGCTGGAGGTTTAAATACATATGCTTATGTAGAAAATAATCCGATTAATTTTATAGATGAGGATGGACTAAATCGCAGGCTTCCAAATCCCTCTGGTGGATCAGCTCTTATTAACTATCAAGCGGCGTCTTTAATAAATCAAATTCGACGTTATGATCCATCATTTAATTATTCAACAATTAGTAATACTTACAGCCCAGCAAGATATAATAGAAGCAATATTAATGAGTTAACTGAAAAGCTACGTAATGCTCAAGCAGCAGGCCAATGTGGAAGTGGTGTCTCCAACCAAAGACAAACCAATCCTGTTGAAAAAATTTCTAATCTTAGACCAACTCATGGGCCAACAATGAGTAGAAATCAATTAGATAAATTGGCAAAAAGCATTAGGCGAGACGGTTTACAAGAACCACTTACTGTAACTAAACATAATGGTCAGTTATATATACTTGATGGTCATCATAGAGCAATTGCATCTCCACGAGCAGGGATATTTGAAGTGCCGATTAATAGAGTTGAGTTGCCATTTAGTCATTATAGGACCCCAGCAGATCTTATATACACACCAGGAGGTTACTAATGGATAGTAAAATTAATCCTATTTGGGCAGACATAATAGGTAGTAGAAATATTTTACTAAATAGAAGGATAAATGAGTGTGTTGCCCCTTCCCTTCGAGACGCAATAGATAATTTGTCATCTATTCCAGTTGAAAGTACGCGGAGGATATTTGATTTTTGTTTAAGAGAAGTACTATTGCAAATACAATCCTCAGATTTCTATAGTGCAGGTATGATTTTGAATTTGATACATAATCTACCTCTAACTATAGAAAAAGCAAAATCATGGGATGTTGATTACTTTTTATCCATTGAATTAAGTACTTTTTTGGAAAACTTCGAAATAATCATATCTGCTAGAAAAATAGTATTTTTTATCTGTGGAGAGCTAAGTCCTAAATATATTGAATAAAAAGTATTGAATAGAATGACGAATATATAAAATATTAACAAAATGCTTTTTGAAAAGAGCATCGTTATTAAAATGTATTTTGATTTTGAAGATTTTTCCTATAATTTAATTTTGGAAATAGGGTCGGATTTAGATGATACCAACCCTCTAATTATATTATTTAAAGATATCTCTAATTTTCAGATAAATAATTTTGGAGGAGGCCTTAATCAATTTATGTTTAGTCAAATAACTAAAAACAATGATGGTTTGGATAGAATAAAATACTCCTTTGAGGACAAGGATAGAGAAAAGGTGTTTTTTAATTTTTATTCATTTGAAATTTTATTGCATTACTAGCTTAATTATTCTACAAGATTGAGGGGTAATAATGGTAAAGAATAAATGGCTTAAATCATCATTAAGTTTATTTGTGATTCTAAGCTCTTCAGCTTGTAATAGGGCTCAGAATTTAGAGAATACATTTACATTCGAAACGGGAGTGGAAATTTTTGCCGAAGAAAATAAATGTGATGGAGGATACGAGAAAATTAAACCAACCATTACAAAAATAGATAATGAAAAGTCTTATTTAGTTTCATTAACAGATGTATTTTCATGTGCTGAAAATGAAAATGCTTATTTGACACTAAATGGTTTCCAGAAAGCTTCTTTAGTCATTTATGGAGAAAAGAAAAATAGGTGTGAATGTGCTAAATCGTTAAAAGTAAAAATTGATGCTAAAAGAATTGACACTGGAGATGTACTCTATATTGTAAGTGATAATGAGGTAATTGATCACCTCATAGTTCCTTAAAATTGAAATAAATAGAATTTGAGGGGAAAAATTGTTAACTAAAAATAAATTACGCTTATTCTTGTTTTCTTTAATGATTGGTCTTCTTTTAATAGGATGTGTTTATTTAATTTCTATATTTCATAAGTTATATTTTGTAGAGTCTAATCTATTAAAATTTAAAGTTGTGAATATATGTATGAGGTTGCCTAGTGAAAAAATACCGACTTATTTATGGACCTCTATCGACTATGAGATTAAAGAAAATCAAGGTCTAGAACAGAATGAAAGAGTAGATTTTTATACTGCTATTTTGGTCACTTGTGGTGATAAAATCTCAAGAAATCATGATCAAAGCTTAATTTTTTATGAAAGTGTAAAGTTAGAAGATACTGAATTATTAATCAATGACTTAAAAGAATTTATCAGTAGACATAGATCTAAAAACGTATCTGGAGATGAAATCCAAATGTTGGAAAATTGGGTAGAATATTTTGATGTTAAGCTAAAAGAGAGAAGTTATGATAAAGGAAAATAGTTTTAATTATCTTAGATAGTGTTGAGAATGTAAGATTTAGTTTTCTCCAAAAGAAATATTATAAAAGATGTTGGGATTTAATCCATGAGGTTACGACTTGTATTTGTTTATAGGCTCCAAAGGGACTGTTTTATAGTTTTCTATTCTTGTTGTTAATGTAAGGTTATAAATATGAAAAATTTTAAAATATTTCTATTTGCTATAATTTACCTCTTATTGGTTATCACAGCTTTCTATTTAGGAAGTGTACTAAACTCTTTTAGCTTAAACCTATGCTATTCAGAAGCAATGGCTTCTCTCTCTAGTCAATCCAAATCAATGATCAATTCAAATGATCAAAAAATGAAGCAGCAATTTGAATCGATGTTAAATAGTTTACCACTCAATGGATATGAAACAGACTGTGAAAAGATTAGAAGGATTATTCACTAATAGATTGAAATTATTTTAACAGTTAGATAGTGATATTTATTTATATAATCCAATTTGTGGAGCAATAGGTATGAGGGATAAGTGCAATAATAAGTGTAATTAAATGGAGAAAATTTTGACAAATGATGAACTGATACAAAAAGTCCGTGAGCTTGTAAAACAAGATGTTCCAGATTACGAACAAGCTTATAAACTATTAGACCTTGCATATAAATGAGGATCCCCAGAAGCAACTTACGCAATTGCAACATGGTATTTACATGGTGGTCATTTTTTGGAACAAGATTATGTCAAAGGAACTGAATATCTAAAAAAAGCGGCAGAAATGAAATGGCCTGATGCAATGTATGATTTGGCTGTTAGTTATGAAAGAGGAGTATATGTTTCTAAAAATCAAAAAAAAGCGTTTTTATTATATTTACAATCAGCTTTAAGAGGCTCATCTGAAGCGGTTTATGAAGTTTCTAGATGCTATTATTTTGGTATCGGTACTAGAAAGAATAAAGTTCTTGGAGCTATTTGGTATGATCGAGCAGAAGATTTAGGATGTGTCCGAAATGATGATTAACTCATAATATTAAAACTTCTACCTCATATTAACTATTCAAATTTTTTTAGTTTTCTATGGCTATGTTGAAGAAATAGGAAGGAGGGTATTAATGGATATTATTTATTCTATTCGAGCAAACATAATAGGTAGTAGAAATATTTTACTAAATAGAAGGAAAAATGAGCATATTGTTGATTGTCTTCAATATGTTATTGATAATTCTTCGTTTGTTTCTGTAGAGAGCACACGTAAAATACTTGATTTTTGTTTAAAAGAAGCATTATTACAAGTTCATTCCTCAGACTTTCGTAGCGCAGGAATGATTTTGAATTTAATATACAATCTACCGCTAGATAAAGAAAAAGAAGAATCATGGGATGTTGATTATTTTTTATCTTCAGAATTAATTACTTTTTTACGAAATTATAAAACAATCATATCCGCAAGAAAAATAGCATTCTTTGTCTGTGGAGAGCTAAGTCCTAAATATATTGAATAAAAAGTATTGAATTGGAATCAGCACCATGAAATTGATAAAAATACTGATAATTACAATTTACTTAATGGCAGGAAGTGGTTGTAATACATCAATATTCGGTTATGCAAGCAATTGAATCAAGATATGAGGATATTCAACATACAACAATAAACTCAACTCAATTCTTGCGGATCAACATCTATGGTGACTTTCATCGTAGAGGGTTTGCTATGTAACAGTTGTTGCCACCAGTGACGAATATAAAAATGCATTTTTGCCCGATCTTGAGAAAGCAAAACCACATGGGCTTGGTAACGCCCTGCTTTACGTTCCATTGGCGCTGGAATCGGTCCCCAGATATCAATTAAATTATCTTCGGCAGTTTGTCTAAGGAGCTGCGTCATTTCAGTCAAAAACTTTAAATTTTCTTCCTGATGTTTTGAATCACAACGAATCAAAGCTGTGTAACGAAAAGGTGGAAGCAGTGCAGCTTGGCGATCTTTTAAGGTTTGTTTGGCAAAGGTCCGATAGTCATTATGAATCAAGGTGTTTAATAACGGATGATCAGGTCTTAGGGTTTGTAAATAGACTTCACCCTTCATTTCACCACGACCCGCACGGCCTGCAACTTGAATAATCAATTGCGCAGTACGTTCTGTGGCGCGGAAATCCACACTCAACAAACCTGCATCGATATCCAAAATTGCCACTAAGGTGACATAAGGAAAGTGATGTCCTTTTGCCAGCATTTGCGTGCCAAGTAAAATGGTCGGTTCGCTTTTCTGGATTTGATCATAAATCTTTTGCCAACTGCCAACCCGACTGGTTGAGTCACGATCTACGCGCAAGACGGGGAAGTGAGGGAACAGCTCATTCAAAGTTTCTTCAACTTTGGCAGTTCCCATGCCAATTGGCTTTAATTGTTGTTGATTGCATTGAGGGCAAGCATCAGGCATACGATTAATCGTACCACAATGGTGACAATGTAAATGCTGATAAGGCTTTAAATGCAGGGTAAAGTGAGCATCGCAGTTGGGGCAATTGGCCTGCCAACCACAGCTTTCACAGATAAGCACGGGGGCGTAACCGCGGCGATTTAAAAAAATCAGAACTTGTTCTTTTTTCTCTAAACGTTTTTTGATTTCAGCAATCAAAACATCACTTAAGCCATGCTGTTTTTTTGCCACTTTTAAATCAATCAAATGCATTTTCGGCATGATTGCGGCACCAGCACGTTGATTTAACTCAATCCGTGTCAGCTTTTCTTGGCGAGCAAGATAATAACTGTCGATGCTTGGCGTGGCAGAACCTAAGATAATCGGGCAATTTTCTAAATGTGCACGATACATGGCCACATCGCGAGCATGATAGCGAAAGCCTTCTTGTTGTTTAAAAGAAAGATCATGCTCTTCATCTAAAATAATCAAACCCAAATGTGGCAAAGGCGTATAAATTGCAGAGCGTGTACCTAAAATAATAGAGGCTTTGCCCGTTTGCGCATGCTGCCATGCTTGTAAACGTTTAGTGTCATTTAAGCCTGAGTGCAGTAAGGCGATATTGCAATGAAAACGTGATTGAAAACGACTGATGGTTTGTGGGGTTAAGCCGATTTCAGGCACTAAAACCAAGACTTGTTTGCCTTGTTTAAGTACTTCATGCATCACTTGCAAATAAACTTCGGTTTTACCACTCCCAGTTAAACCATCCAATAGAAATGCTTGATATTTTTTTTGCGCTTTTAAAATCGCTTGAATGGCTTTCTTCTGATCGTCATTTGGCGTGAGTGGCATCTGTGCCAATTGCACAGGTTCTGGCGTGACATTTTGTGGTTCTAAATCACAACGAACAATGTCTTTTTTCTCAAGGATTTTGAGTGTGGCTGTTTCAACACCACTTAAATTAAGAATGTTTTCCTGTGTCCCTTTCGGGTGTAGCTTTAAAATTTTATAGGCTTCTTGTTGTTTTTCAGAGCGTTTAACTTTGTCTTCGGCATGTAAGTCTAAAAGTTTCCAGATACGTGCCAATAAATTATAAGGTTTACCTTGGCGTAATAAGGTAGGTAACGCCGTTTGAATCACTTCACCGATAGGAAATTGATAATATTGTGATGACCATGTCAATAAACTTAAAACTTTACTGTCTAGAATAGCCCGTTCATCTAACAGTTCAGTAATGGCTTTGAGTTTGAAATGAGAATCCACAGGTTCATCAATCGGTACTTTCTTAACAATAACACCAATCAGATTTTGTCTGCCAAAAGACACTGCAACACGCGCACCGACTTCAGCTTGCGCATATTGTTCAGCGGTGACTTGGTAATCAAAGCAGTCATTCAAATAGACTGGAACAGCAACTTGAATACGATAAATCGTCTGTGGCGTAGCAAGGGTATTCGACATTTTTAATTTAGTGACTCATTAATTTAGTGAGGCTGTGATGAAATTGTTTCATGTCCAGATTCGGCTTGTGTTAGAGTGTAACAGTCATCTATAAACATGAATATGAATGATTTATAGGGTATGACGCAACAGCGTAATCAAAAAATTTTGGAAAACTAGAGCATAATAATGCCAGCATATCAATTTACTGCAATTGATGCTTCAGGAAAGCAGCAAAAAGGCGTGTTAGAGGGAGATTCAGCACGCCAGATTCGACAACAACTACGGGACAAGGAATTGATTCCTGTCACAGTGGATGCTGTTGAACAAAAAGATAAAAATAAAAGTTCAGGATTTTTTCAACGTAAATTCTCGGCTTATGATCTGGCCTTAATGACACGTCAACTTTCTGTTTTGGTCGCTGCTGCGATTCCTTTAGAGGAAGCATTACGAGCAGTTGCCAAACAAAGTGAAAAAGTGCATGTACAAAATCTTTTACTTTCGGCACGTTCAAAAGTGCTTGAAGGGCACTCTTTGGCTCAAGCGATGCAACAAACAGGACGCTTTCCAGATTTGTATATTGCGACTGTTGCTGCGGGTGAACGTTCAGGACATTTAGATTTAATTTTAGATCAATTATCTGATTACACCGAAAACCGCTTTGCCATGCAAAAGAAAATTCAAGGTGCGATGATCTATCCAATCATCTTGATGTTTATGTCTTTTGCGATTGTGATGGGGTTAATGACGTATGTTGTTCCAGACATTGTTAAAACCTTTGACCAAAGTAAGCAAGCCTTGCCATGGATCACTGTGGCGTTAATGAAAGCCAGTGAGATTATTCGGCAGGCTTGGCCCTTTATGCTGGTGTTTAGTGTGGTTGGGATCTTTTTATTAATTCGATTCCTGCGAACTTCTGCGGGGCACTATGCTTTTGATCGTTTAACACTCAGATTGCCATTATTTGGTAAATTATCTCGTGGTATAAATGCAGCGCGTTTTGCCAGTACCTTATCTATTCTTACCCAATCAGGCGTGCCATTGGTTGATGCTTTAAAAATTGGAGCAGCGGTGAGTAGCAATTGGGTGATACGAGATGCTGTTAATATTGCAGCAGAGAAAGTCACAGAAGGTGGAAATCTTGCAACACAATTGGAGCGTTGTGGTTATTTCCCACCGATGATGGTACAAATGATTAAAAGCGGTGAAGCTTCGGGTGAGTTAGATCGAATGTTAAGCCGTGCATCAGATATGCAGGATCGAGAAGTATCCTCATTTATTTCAACATTATTGGCTTTACTGGAACCCTTAATGTTGGTGTTTATGGCTGGTATTGTTTTGGTTATTGTGATTGCAGTCATGTTGCCAATCGTCAATATGAACAATATGATTTAAGCCAATTATTTTTATAAAGAATATATAGAGAGTAAGCAGATGCAACGAAAGATGAATAGGACTCGTCAGTCAGGTTTTACCTTAATTGAAGTGATGGTTGTGATTGTTATTTTAGGCGTACTTGCAGCATTGATCGTACCCAATGTGATGGGACGTGGTGAAAAAGCCAAAGTTGACACCACTAAAATTGCATTAAAAGGTGTAGCGGGTGCTTTAGACCAGTATAAACTGGACAATGGGCGTTATCCGACAAGCCAAGAAGGTGGTTTAGACGCGCTTGTAAATCAACCTGCAACGGCTAAAAACTGGTTACCTGGTGGTTATGTTAAAGGTGGTTATCCGAAAGACAGTTGGGAAAATGATATTCAATATGTGATCCCAGGTTCTGAAGGCCGTAAATTTGATTTATATTCGTTTGGTGCCGATGGTAAACAAGGTGGTGAAGGAAATGATGCAGATATTTATTACCAACCTTAATTGAAGATTATTTAGGTTATTATTTATGGGATTAATCACTTCATTTAATCGAGTTAATAAATCTTGAGTGAAGTGATAATCTTTCTTGTTTGCTAAAGTGTATTTAATTTATTGAAATATAACAGCTATTTAAAATAACGATGTTTGAGAGTTATAATAAGAATTATTCCCATATTTAATAGTTACAAGAAAGTTAAATTGTGTATAAAAATAGACTTTTTATTTAATTAAAAGCTTGCATAATAGTTCTCAGGGCAATCTGAATTGCTTAGGAGGATGAGATGAAAGCATTATTATTACCAGATGAAATCAGCCAGTTTCATTGGACTATGCTCAAATCTGTTCTTTTAATTTTGAGCCTATTACCGATTAGCCAGTTTTTTCTCAATATTTGGCAAGTTGCCGATGCCAATAGCCAGATCATGATTGGTTTTATGGCGATTAGCGTATTTAGTGCATTATCTATTATTAGTTTTTATAATGCCTTAAATTTGACAGTATTTCAGTTAAAAACTGAATTCTCATCATTATTAGAACAATATTTAGTACGTTCATATCGTTATGTGCCAATGTTATTTTTAGCTGCAATGATGTCTTATTTGGTGACTCAACTTTAGTTGAAATATCATGGAAAACCGAGGGTATAATCCTCGGTTTTTTTGCACTACAATTTAATGATTCAGGTTTATTCAACTAAGTCGGCTGAACCAGGCTCATGGTAATTTTGCGCACAATCGGTAAGATAAAAAGTAATACTGGAAAGGCAATCAGCCAAGAAATCCCCCAAGCTGAAAGCCATGTGTATAGCGAAAAATTCTCAAAACCCATGCTTCTGAATGTACTGATACATGAAACAATAAATGTCATGATAATGGACAGTAACAAAGGTAAAACAATCGCTGCATAGCGATTTGGAATCTTTTTAAAATTAAAATAAGACGATTTAGAATTTTGCATTTTTTACTCCGTAAACCAACAAACGCCAGTGCCGCATCAAAATATTAAAATCTTGATTTAAATAGCCCCAAGCCTTGTTGGAGATATGTTGGCACGTTGATTGACGTAAACGTTTACGGCTTTATGATCAGCGAAAATAATTTAGCATAAACTTGAAAAAAATATAATAAATAATGCGCTGAAAATATTTTCAATTTCGTTTTGATAGGGCTTGGATTGAATATGATTGTCTTTTTAACAGGATCATTTGTCTGTTTTGTATAAGGTTGATCGCTTTAAATTTATCTAAAATGATTTTATCTCTTGAGATGAACTGATAAAAATACGAGGACTCAGCAATGCAACAAATAGAATGGAATGATTTTCTTAAAGTAGAGTTACGGGTAGGAAAAATTATTCAAGCCGAAGTATTTGAGAAAGCGCGTAAGCCTGCTTATATTTTGCATGTTGATTTTGGCGAAGCACTCGGTGTAAAGAAATCGAGTGCGCAAATTACCAACCTGTATCAACCTGAAGATTTAATTGGGAAGCTTGTGGTTGCTGTTGTGAACTTTCCAAAAAAACAAATTGGACCGATTCAGTCAGAGTGTTTAGTGACGGGTTTCCATAATCAAGATGGGCATGTGACGTTGTGTGTGCCTGATGCAAATGTGCCATTGGGAACAAAGTTACTTTAATCATTGAATCAAGCGCTTTGTTGAAGCTGACCTCATCTCCTTAAACCAGAGATGAGGGATTCAAACATTAACGTCTAGATTTAAAGCTAATATCGACTGCTTTAGGTCGATAGATCCAACCTAAAATTAATAATAAGAGGGATAGCAATAAAATAGGATAATCACTAAAGCGGGTGTACCAAGTTTCACCTTGCATGGCAGGTAAATCACCACGAAGCACAGCTTTTTGATCTACAGGGGCTTGTTTTACAATATGTCCATTGTGGTCAATAAATGCTGTTACGCCTGTATTGGTAGCACGAATAAACCAACGTCCATTTTCCTTGGCACGCATTTGCACCATTTGAAGATGTTGTAATGGGCCTGCTGTACCGGTGAACCAAGCATCATTAGAAACAGTCACTAAAAAGTCACTATTAATCGCATTTCGTCGAGTGAGATTCGGATAGGCCACTTCATAACAAATGGCTGCAGCTAAATCATGTCCTTTAATATTAAAAGGTTTCTGATTGGATGCACCTTGGGAAAATCCACTCATGGATGGATCATTTTGTAGCGCAGGTAACACCCAAGCCAATAATCCTGAAAGTGGAATATATTCACCAAAAGGCACCAGACGTTGTTTTTTATATAAGCCTGAAGAATCCGCGCCAGAAGCCATCATACTGTTGTAGTACATTGGATAGCCATTTTTCTGTGATTCTTTTAAGTCCCAATAAGGAATACCCGTTACCCATGCTGTGCCTGAACTTTTGGCTTGTTGATCCATCATATCCAAGAATTGTTGAATATCTGTTTGGAACAACGGAATCGAGGATTCTGGCCAAACAATCAGATCTCGGCCCCATTCAGTACGGCTTAAATTGACGTAAATTTCTAAGGTTTTAACCTGATATTCAGTCAACCATTTTAAATCTTGCGGAATATTGCCTTGAATCAAAGAAACGGAGAGCGGCTTTTCTGCTTTCGGTTGTACGAAAGTGATAAACGATGCGCCCCATGCACCAAGGATTAAAATGATTGCAGGAAAGATCCAAAAGACTTTTCTATTTAAAATTTCAACCAATGCACAAGCAAGGATAATCACAACAAAAGATACTGCAAACACACCAAACAGTGGAGCATAGCCATCTAAGAGTCGTTCAGTGAATGCGTAACCTGCAAATAACCATGGAAAACCAGTAAAGACCCAAGTCTTCGACCATTCAAAAATAACCCACAAAGGAGCGAAAGTTAATGGCGTTTCAGGAAAGAATCTACGATATACCCAAGTCTGAATCGCGGTAAAAAGCCCCATGACAATGGCCATGATGGCGATCATCAAGACACTTAATACAGCATTGGTATCTCCATACACATGAATCGATGTATAGAGCCAGAATGCGCCAACAAACCATAGGCCAAAGCCATAGCTTAAGCCAATCGCAAATGCTTGGCGTGGTGTACGGCCTTTTAAGCAAGCATACAGTAGGGCAGGCGATAAAATTGCCAACCACCACCAATAATAAGGCGCCAGTGCTAAACTGAACACTGCGCCTGACATTAACGAAATCAATAATGGGAAAATGAAGGGCAGCTGTTTTTGTTGTTGTGATGAATTTAACAGCTTGTCAAAGTATGCTCTCATTTATGTACAGCTCGAATCAGATGAATAGTGCGTGCATCTGCTTCAATAATTGTAAATTCCCAATCTTCAAGCTCAACCACTTGGCCTTGAAGATCACTCACTAGACCAATTTCTTGAAGCAGTAATCCACCCATAGTCTCTACTTCATCGTCAGGAAATTCAGCATCTAAAACATTGTTAAAATGTTCGATTGGTGTAAGTGCTTGCACAATCCATGTATAGGCTGTGGTATGGGCTGTATCTGGAATGATAAATTGCGCTTCTTCGTCAACGTTATCATGCTCATCTTCAATTTCGCCGACAATCTCTTCTAGAATATCTTCTAAAGTGACCAGCCCTGCTGTTGAACCATATTCATCAATTACAATGGCAATATGGGTTTGAGTATTTTTTAACATTCTCAAAACTTGGTCGGATCGTGCACTTTCTGGGACAAATAATGGCTGACGCATTAACGCATGTACATCTACAACAGATGAACGATCAGTTAAAAAGGGTAAAAGATCTTTAGCAAGTAAAATACCCACGACGTTTTCAGGCTGATCAGAAGAGAAAACAGGGAAACGTGAATGTGCAGATTCAATAAGAATATCTAAAATATCAAGAAGTTGATCATCTTCTTGTAAACTGACCATCGCTGTGCGCGGAGTCATGACTTCACGGATTTTTGTTGCTGGAAGGTCTAATACGCCTTCTAACATTGCAACAGTATCGGGTTCTAAAAAACGACGTGAATCTTGTACTAATTTTAGCAGTTCATCTCGGGTTTCTGGCGCTGTTCCTAACCATTTGCGTAAGCCACGCATTCCCCACGATGGGCCTGATTCCTCGTGCATGATCTTTCCTAAAGACGCTTAATATCTAGTAAATGTTTTTTTATCATACCGAAGAAAACACAGATGTCTATCTATTAAATTAGGTAAATAGATGAATGTATGTGTCATATTATAGATATATTGCAAGCCTTATTCATTATTTGAGTTTGTGTTAAAATTATTGATTGATTTCGCTTCTTTTTGAGAATAGATAATGTCTGAACCGATGCCTACAGCAAGCATTCAATTAAACACGCGTGGACTACGTTGTCCTGAGCCTGTAATGATGTTGCATCAAGCAATTCGTAAATCTAAATCAGGTGATGTCGTTGAAGTATTTGCAACTGATAATTCAACCTCTTGGGACATTCCTAAATTTTGTATGCATCTCGGTCATGAGTTGATTTTACAAGAAGAAGTACTAGATGATGCCGGAAATAAGGAATTTCATTATTTAGTGAAGAAAGGTTAAAAGATCATGATGGGTGGAAATCAGTCTATGTTATATGTGATGATTTCCCTTTTATTGATTTAATAATATTGAAATTTATTTAGCCTATTTTTAATAGTTAATAAATTTATGTTATATTCAATTTATTGAATTTTAATAATTATATTGTGGTTATTGAATCATTTTACAAAATTAAAAATGACAGAATTTTGACTTATGATTATAATCTAAACATATTTTTTAATAATAATTAACTCATTCAAATGAACAGCTTAGTAAATAGCATTTATAAAATATTGGATCAGCTTGGACTAAACGCACAAAAACGAGCTTTGCATATCCAATTTAGCAATACAGACTTAAACAACCAAGTCTTCTTACAACGCATCGATGGACAACATGGTCTAAACCAAGGTGTATCTGTTGAACTGATTTGCCTTGCCACTTCAGCAACGATTCCGCTTAAACAATTCATTGGTAGCCGAGTGGCCATTGATCAAGTCACAGATCATGGACAACTGTTTCGTAGCACAGGGGTAATTACTGAGGCCGCACAAGGGCAAAGTGATGGCGCACTAACGCTATATAAACTCAAACTCGAAGATGCCACTTCACTATGGCATAAACGCCGTAACAGCCGAGTGTTTATGAATAAGTCGGTTGTGCAAGTCATAGAAACCCTTTTTAAAGAATGGCAAGACAGAAGCCCACTCTTTGCCTCCAGTCTAAGCCTCGATAAAAGTGGCCTGAAAAAAGATTACGATATCCGCCCATTCATTATGCAGAGTAACGAAAGCGACTATGCATTTTTAACCCGCCTGATGCGCAGTGAAGGGATCAACTGGTTGATTGATGAAGCACAATTGATTGTGCCTAGTTCTGCGACTCAAATTCAGCCACAAAAACTGCGTTTGGTGGATGATAACAGCGAATACAAAGCGCTAGATCGAAGAAGGATCCGCTTCCATCGTAGCAGTGCCACAGAACAACAAGACAGCATCACCAGCTTTATCGGACAACGTAGCTTACAACCCACCGCTGTCCACGTACAACGCTGGCAAGCAGATGTGTTAGAACAAGAAGAGGGTGCAGGCAGTGTTCAAAGCAAACACCAGCACAGTCAAAATCAGAACAATGCCAGTCTCGGTTTAGAACAAGCTTGGCATATCAGTCCGGCATGGATTCAAGACCTGAATGGTGGAGATCAAGCAACTGCTTCAAATAACAATCAGATTGAAAAGATTAACCAAAGCCTCAGTCATTATTACGATGCTCAATCCAAACAATTTGTTGCCAACTCCACTGTACGTGATGCACAAGTAGGTTACTGGTTTGAGTTAAACGAACACCCAGAAATAGATCAACACAGTGGCTCAGACAAAGAGTTTCTGATTACGTCAAAGACATTCTATAACCAAAATAACTTACCCAAAGATCTGAATGAGCAAATCAATCGCTTGCTCGAACAAAGTAACTGGGTCAATTCAAATAAAGTAGACAACAACAGCGATGAACGTCAAGCCAATCAATTGGTGCTACAACGCCGTAATATCACCACTGTTCCTGAATACCATCCACTACAACACCGTCCAAGTACCCATCCACAACGAGCTAAAGTGGTTGGACCAAGTGGAGAGGAAATTCATGTCGATGAATGGGGACGTATTAAAGTTCGCTTTCTGTTTACCCGCAATGAAGATCACAGTCACGATGGTGGTGCAGGGAGCAATGACAACGACACCGATTCCGCTTGGGTGGATGTACTGACCCCGTGGGCAGGTGAAGGCTATGGTGCGCGGTTCTTACCGAGGATTGGTGAGATTGTGGTGATAGATTTCTTTGATGGCAATATTGACCGACCATTTGTGGTGGGGCGTATTCATGAAGCACAACGAAATCCAACGAAATTTGATGACAAAGGCCAATTGCCTGATACCAAAAAATTAGCAGGGATCAAAAGTCGAGAAGTTAAAGGCAGTGGCTATGGCCAGCTTAGATTTGACGATACCACAGAGCAAATCAGCAGCCAGCTACAAAGTAGTCACGGCGCGAGCCAACTTAACCTTGGTAATCTGAGTCATCCTAAAGAAACCGATACCAGTGAAGGGCGAGGCGAAGGCTTTGAACTAAGAACAGACCAATGGGGAGCAGTGCGTGCAGGACAAGGTTTATTGCTGAGTACCCATGCTCAAGACTCAGCTTCAGGTAACCATCTCGATGCGACCGCCGCCAAAAGTCAGTTAGAAAGTAGTCTAAATAATTCCAAGGCCTTAAGTGAAGTTGCCAAGAACCAGCAAACTGATCCTTTAGAAAATTTAGATCATTTGAAATCGTTTATTTCATCTTTGGAAAAAGATGAATCCAGTGAAGCAAAAAGCCAAGCAGATACCTTTAAGCAAGCTCTAATGTTATTGGCTTCACCCAATTCGGTTGCGTTTGCTACTAATGAAGATCTACATCTTTCTGCCGATCGACAAATCTATGAAACTGCGGGTGATAGTATTCAATTGAGTACGCAAAAGAATTTAGTTGCACATGCACAATCAAAGATCAGTCTTTTTGCGGCACAAGAAGGGGCAAGATTATTTGCAGGGAAAGGTAAAGTTGAAATCCAAGCACAAGGCGATGGTGCGGATTTGATTGCACGTAAAGGTATTCAGATTATTTCAACTGAAGAAAAGATTGAGATTAAAGCGGATAAGAAAATTATTTTGATTGCAGATGGTTCGCAAGTTGAAATTAGTAGTGCAGGTGTTTTACCGACCACTGCGGGTAAGTTTGAGAGTAAGGCGGGGCAGCATAAGTTTTTGGGTGGGCAAAAAATAGATGCAAAAATAGAAGAGTTACCACTATTAGGCTTAAATTATTTAAGTTTTTTTGCTACTGATAAAAAAGGAAATAAGTTACCAGCTGGAACGGGTTATGTTTTATATGGTTCAGATGGTAGTGTAATAACTGGAAAATTATCTGAAGATGGATTCATTAAGACTCCTCCATCAAGCGAGCCGAAAGAGTATACAATTATTCTGGATGACCCTAGATTTGATATAAAAAACAAAGATATAGATGGGGGTGGGTTTTGATAACTGCCAGATTGAAATTACTAGTTGATAGTCCAATTCTTTGGCCACATATTAAGTATAGAATGTTTAGTTTAAAACGAGGCTGGTTAGATAGCTCTCCTCAAAGTTTTGAAGTGAAAAATAATGGTGCGTATGGAATAACCAAAATTTATGATTGTTTTAAAGACGAAAAATTGAGTTGTGAAGTAGTATATGGACCTAATAAAAAAGTAAATTTTAAAGTTCTAGCATTAGAAAAAGGTTCATTTGATCAATCAACACAAAAACTTCCTAGCTCAACCTCAACACAAAATCCAGATTTTTCAAATAAAAGGGATGTTAAAATTCCACCGAAACCTATACCGAAGGCAATTATTTTTTTTATAGGTGGTGCGGGAGATAAAAAAGCATATGCGGGGAGTGGGCCAAATAGAAATGTGATATACGTGCTGAAAAATTATTATAATCAAGCAGCTAAAGACCTTACAGAAGTTGAAAATGAATTGGTGATTGCAAATCGAGGAGAAACCTATTTAGGATATTATGAAATTTATAAGCTGACAGATATTCAAAAAAATGTAATCGAAAAAATACCGAATAAAGATGTTTTAGTCTATATTATTGGTCACAGTTTAGGTGGATGGAATGGAGCACATCTTTCAAGTATTTTAACTAAACAAGGTTATAAAATAGAAATGCTTATAACATTAGATCCTGTAGGAACAAATGTTGAAGTTAGTGTAATATCAGATATTTATTGGAAATATCCTGTAGTTAATGCAAAAACATGGATTAATATAAGTTGCTCACCGAAAAGTTATAATTTTAGTGATCTTGTAGCAGATGTAGGGGGACAATGGAGACCCAAAAAGGGTCCTACGTATAATGTAGAAACAACAGCTAATCATGTGGATGCAGAGTTAATTTTAGACACAAAAGTAGTCGGAGATTTAACTGGATTAAATTTATTAATGGCTTCTCTAAAGAGTAATTTGAAATGAAAAAAATAAATAAATTTAAATTTTTTCTAGCTTTGTTATTCTTAAGTGGGTGCACAAACTCAAATGATATCATTATAAAATATAGTGATGCCAGCTTGGATTCTAATAATAATATTAATTTAAAGTTTGAAGCTAATAAAGATTTTTCAAATCGTGGAAGCAATGAAACTGGTAGTTACATATATTGTGCATTAGATGATACTTTTAATGTAAATAATGGAAATTTTGAACCTGATGAAAACTTAAATGCTTTGGAAGGAGTGATTTCAAGAACTGAGCATGCGAAGTTCAATAAACAAACACAAATGTATAGTTACAATGTCCTTTTAATGCATACGAAAAAACCTGAATTTTCAAATGTTAAAAGAAATATTAACTGTAAGGTTTTTACAGCAAAAATTTTTGGCGGGCTTAAACACTCTAATGTTATTGAAATACCTTATAAAATATTAGCGAAATAGACTTAATTTAGAAATGAAAATTATATATTTATTTCCAATATTTTTTTATATTAGGTTGCAGCCATCAAATAAAGATTGAACCTAATAATTTGCCAGAAATGAAGTATGGCAAGAAATACGATAATAGAAATTGAGAAGTTAAATATATTTGGTGAACTTGTTATAAAAACAGATTTACCTGATAACTCAGGTATTAATATAGAAAAAGTAGGGGAGAATGACTTTCTTTATCAAAATTCTATAAGAATATATGGAGTACCTAAAGTTAAAGGTAATTATTATATTTTATTAGATGGTAATTTTAGAGGTGGAGCTTTTGGTGGGATGACTAATTTTAAGAAAAAATATGATGTCATCATAAAATAACACATAATGATTTTACGTAAAAAATAAACTTACTTGGATAGTATTAGAGAGGTGAGTGATTTCTATCAATAGAATAAAAGTGTTAATAATAAAATAACATTAAATCCAAGAATTTCACCAGTAGATTGGATAACAATGGGGAGTTTAAGAGATTCAGAGAATTCAGTTTTTAAAGATGAAAAACCCGCCGAAGCGGGTTTATTTATTTACATATTTGGATAGTTTGGACCACCGCCACCCTCAGGTGTTACCCAAGTGATGTTCTGAGATGGATCTTTGATATCGCAAGTCTTACAGTGAACACAGTTCGCAGCATTAATCTGGAAGCGCTTAGAACCATCATCATTTTCCATAATCTCGTAAACACCAGCAGGACAGTAGCGTTGAGCTGGCTCATCCCATTTCGGTAAGTTGACATTGACTGGAATCGAAGCATCGGTCAGCTTTAAGTGAGCTGGCTGATTCTCTTCATGTACGGTATTCGATACAAATACAGAAGATAAACGATCAAAGGTTAATTTACCGTCTGGCTTTGGATAAGTAGGTTTAAATGTCGCAGCATCTACAGTTTTTAATGCACTAAAGTCAGGTGCAAGGTCATGTAGGGTAAATGGCACTTTAAAGATATTTTGATCGATAAAGTTAAATGCACCACCCATCCATAAACCGAATTTATGCATTGCTGGGCCAAAGTTACGCGAACGATGTAACTCTTCTTTTAACCAACTGTTGTTGAATTTGTCAGTATAAGCAGTCAATTCTTTAGCAAAGAAGTCTTCGCCTTCAGCCACACGCGCAACCGCTAAATCACCACCTTTCTCATGGCCTGCTTGAATTGCTTCAAATACAGCTTCACCACACAACATACCCGATTTCATCGCAGTATGAGAGCCTTTGATTTTAGCAAAGTTTAAGAAACCTGCATCATCACCAATTAAGCAACCGCCTGGGAAGGTCAGTTTAGGTAGAGAGTTTAGACCGCCTTTAACAACTGCACGTGCGCCATAAGAAATACGTTTACCACCTTCAAGATATTGCTTGATTAGAGGATGTGTTTTCCAACGTTGCATTTCAGCAAAAGGATACATGTGTGGATTTTCATAAGATAAATCGACAATCATACCCAAGGTCACTTGGTTGTTTTCAGCGTGATATAACCACCAACCGCCTGAAGAACCTGTTTCTGCCAAAGGCCAGCCTGAACCATGCATCACTAAACCTGGTTTATGTTTTGCAGGGTCGATTTCCCAAAGTTCTTTGATTCCGATACCGTAATGTTGCGGATCAGCATCTTGATCTAAGTTGTATTTTGCAATCAGACGTTTACCGAGATGTCCACGGCAACCTTCTGCAAAAATTGTGTATTTTGCATGAAGTTCATAGCCAGGAGTAAAGTTATGAGTAGGCTCACCATCTTTACCAATACCCATATCACCAGTTTGGATACCTTTTACAGAACCATCTTCATGATAAAGGATTTCTGAGGCAGCAAAGCCAGGGAAGATAGAAACTTCTAACTCTTCCGCTTTTTGACCTAACCAACGCACTACATTACCCAATGAAATAACATAGTTACCATCATTGTGCATGGTTTTAGGAACCATCCAATGCGGTGCTTCTTGTGACTTTTCAGCAGACATGAGGAAATAAGTTTTGTCCTCTGTCACAGGTACATTTAAAGGTGCACCTTGTTCTTTCCAGTCAGGGAAAAGTTCATTGATTGCACGAGGTTCAAGTACAGCACCAGAAAGGATATGCGCACCAACTTCAGAGCCTTTTTCAACCACACAGACGGAAAGGTCTGGAAGATTGTTTTCAAGAGCTAATTGACGAATTTTAATCGCAGCAGAAAGACCCGCAGGGCCTGCGCCTACGATCACTACGTCAAACTCCATCGATTCGCGTTCGATGTGTTCCATGTAGGACTCCTCATATTTCTAAGGGTGGCAACCGTGAGCATTTATTGGGAATTAATAAATCGGTGCTGCCATGAGTGTTCTAAAAATTCCGTGATACGAATTAACGCTCGTACCAATAATATATTTTGCGCTAGTATAGTTAGAAACCCTAATCTAGCCAATTGGCTGAGTCGTATTATTTTTAAGTCAGCAAGGCATAAACCATGGTAAATCAAAATAATTCAACATCAGCGGCTCAAAATCAGCCAGATTCTGATAATAAAAACTTAATGAGCATTGCACAATACTTAAAAGATGTACAGGCGGGTCACAAAAGGTCAATACCCCCTTTAGAGCAGTGGCAGCCAAAGCATTGTGGCAAAATGGATTTGACGGTAAAAGCCAATGGAGAATGGTGGCACGAAGGTCAATTGATCAAACGCCAAGCGCTTTTAGACCTGTTTACAAAAGTACTTTGGAAAGAAGACGGAAAGTTCTATTTAAAAACCCCAGTTGAACAGATTGAAATTCAAGTTGAGGATGAACCTTTATTGGTCAATCAAATTGATCAAGTGAATCTCGATGGACAGGTCTATCTACAAGTTACCACCACCAATCAAGACATTACACTGATTGATCCAGAACACCCTATTTTTATGCGTGAATATCAAGGTGAGTTAAGACCTTATGTACATATTCGTTTCGGGATAAATGCCTTGATTCAACGTTCTGCTTTTTTCCACCTGATTGAATATGGGAAATTGCTTGAAAATGAACAAGGAGATACCATTTTATCTTTAGAAAGTGGTGATTTTCACTTGCAATTAGGGACTTGAGGTTTAATCTTATTATTTATTTTTACCGTATGCCAATAGTGGATCAAATGAGCGCGATTCTTCCTCTCTCTCCTCTAGAAAATCCAATGCCAAAAGCCTTGGCAGATGCCCCGATTGGTATTTTTGATTCAGGTATCGGTGGGCTTTCTATTGCACAGGAAATTGCCAATTATTTGCCAAATGAACGTATTGTTTATTATGCTGATACTGCACATGTCCCTTATGGCCCCCGTACGGATCAAAATATCCGTGAATTAACTGCACAAGCAATTGAATGGTTATATCGTCAAGGTTGTAAAATCGCAGTTGTAGCATGTAATACCGCTTCAGCATTTAGTCTGGATTATTTACGTGATCATTATGGTGAAAACTTTCCTATTGTTGGACTGGTGCCTGCTTTAAAACCAGCAGTGCTACAAACCCAGTCTAAAGTGGTTTCAGTTTTGGCTACACCTGCCACTTTTCGTGGAAAATTGATCAAAGATGTGATGCAGCGTTTTGCAGAACCTGCCAATGTTGAAGTACTGACGATTACCAATCTTGAACTGGTTCCCTTGATTGAATCTGGACGTTATAACAGTTTGGAATGTAAACATAGCCTGCAAAAGGTTTTAGATCCAGTTATTGCAAAAGGTTCAGATTATTTGGTGTTGGGTTGCACTCATTACCCTTATTTAAAACAGAGTATTCAAGAATTATACGGTCCTCAGCTTAACTTAATTGATTCTGGATTGGCCGTTGCACGACAAACGGCGCGTATATTGTTAAAAAATGAGTTAATATCAAGCAGCTTGCAAGAAAAAGGGGTGCGTTTACAATGTTTTGTGAGTGGGGGAAATGCAAAAGAATTAGAAAATGTCATCAAACATCTAATACAACCAAAAATTACATGGTCTGTAGAAAATATTGTTGAAAAACTCGGCTAATTCTTTCAATATTGAACAGATTTAATATATTTTCATAAGTGTAGGGCATATCAAACTTAAAGCTCATGGATGGATTTAAGTAGGGTGTGACAAGAATGGGTTAACCTATGCTCGATAAACGGTATCAAGTTTTTATTACAACATCTGGCAAAGAAATGCAGCCAGAACGGATGGTCGTGTCACAAACCCTTATAGGGATGGGGTTTTTTTCTTGGGGATTAGAACAACGGACACCATTAAGTACCGCATTTGCACGTCGTCAGATAGATGACTGTGATTACGTTTTATTGTTGTTGGGGAGTCAATATGGTGAGCAATCTGTTTCAGGGGTGAGTTATCTACATCTTGAATATATTTATGCGGTGACCAAACAGAAACCAATTATTGTATTTATGCATGAGAGTCCTGAATTTCGCGAACCGCATTTAAAAGAAGAAAGTACGCTGCTAAAAGAAAAGTTTAATGAATTTAGACATCAACTACAAAAAGAAGTTGAGCAAGTCGTTACTTATCGAACTTTACGAGATTTAGAACTTGCGGTACGTTCATATATGCCACAAATGCTAGAGCGCTATCCTGTTGTAGGATGGGTAAGACCTCAGAATATTCAAGTCTTACAAGATGAGATTGATCGTTTAAAAGCAAAGTTGGCGCATGTTTCCGTAGAGCAAGGGAAAAAAGAAGCAGATCCATTTTTAACTTTACCCAAAGTTTCATTGCATGAAGTGTTTAATTTTGATTATCGAATGCATGCCTATCAAGATGGTAATTTTAAAGAGTTATCGCCAGTGCGTGAGATGACTTGGGCAGAGCTGTTAAAAATTTTATCGGTTGAATTTAGACAACCGACGTCTGAGGATTTTTTCTCTAAAGTCTTAAACGAATATTTGAATAATACGGGTTTAACCGACGCACAAGTGGTGATGCCACGTGCCCATGCTGTGTCTAGAGCGCAGATTAATGTGCGTTCCTTGCATACAATTAAGCAGCAAGTCCGTCAAAATGAATGGATCATCCCTGTGGGGCGTGATGATCGTCAGCGTATGCTATGGCAGATGACGGATAAATGCGTGAAACTACTTGAAAGTTCACAACGTATTAGCAGTCGTTCGTCAATTTTTTAAATCAAATAAATTGAGTGAGTTAAGATAAAAAATTTTGTTTAGATAAAGACTCTGTTAAGCTGATCATTCGAGATAAACTATTCTGTAAATCGGGTGAAAATGTCTTTATCTAAACCTAAAGTCCTGATTATTATTGCTAATTTAGGGACACCAGATGCGCCTACAGCTTCAGCTGTTCGGGCTTTTTTAAAGCAGTTTTTATCAGATCAACGTGTCATCGAAATTCCCAAAATTTTATGGGCAATTATTTTAAATGCATTTGTTCTGCCTTTTCGACCAAAGCGTGTTGCCGAAGCTTATGCACAAGTCTGGTCAAATGATTCACCGATGCGTGAAATTCTATTTGAACAAGTTAAATCTCTACAAGAAAAATTAATAAGTACGAATGCTGATTTAGATTTAGATATTGTGCCAGCGATGACCTATGGGCGACCGGGTATTGATGCTGTATTGAATGATGCGAAAACCAAGCATTATGACCATATTATTCTTTTCCCGCTTTTTCCTCAGTACTCGGCAACATCAACAGCCCCTTTATATGATGCCGTTGCACAATGGTTGTTAAAGCAACGCAATATTCCGGGTTTAAGTTTTATTCGAGATTATTATCAACACCCACTTTATATTCAGGCGCTAGCCAACAGTGTGCGTGATTATCAGCAGCAATATGGACCAGCAGCTAAACTGTTGATGTCTTTTCACGGGATCCCACAGCCTTATGCAGATAAAGGTGATCCTTATGCAGAGCGTTGTCGGATCACTGCACTTAAGGTAGCTCAGGCGTTGAATTTAAAAGACGACCAATGGGCGATCAGTTTCCAATCTCGTTTTGGCAAACAAGAATGGGTAAAACCGTATACCGACCAGCTATTGCAAGAGTGGGCAGCGCAAGGCGTCGAATCTGTTCAAGTGCTGAGTCCTGCATTTTCGGCAGATTGTTTAGAAACCTTGGAAGAGCTGGCGATTCAAAATGCTGAATTGTTTTTAAAGGCAGGTGGTCAACACTATGCTTACATTCCGGCATTAAATAGCCGTGCGGATCATATTGACTTATTTGAGCAACTTTTACAGACTCAATTGAATACACTCAAGTTTCATTTACAGGTATAGGGTTTTTTAGGAAAATTATCATGTTACAAGTCAAGATTGTACCCGTTACTGCATTCGCCCAAAATTGTTCTATTGTTTGGGATTCTGAAACCAAAGAAGCGGTATTGATTGATGCTGGTGGTGAGCCTGAGAAATTAAAACAAGAAGTTGAAGCATTAGGACTGACAGTCAAAGCATTATGGTTAACACATGGTCATTTGGACCATGCAGGTGCGGTAGGTGCATTGGTCAAAGAATGGAATGTGCCTGTGATTGGTCCGCATAAAGAAGACCTGTTTTGGTTAGAAATGATTCAAGAAGTATCTGCCCGTTATGGATTTCCAATTCCTGAGCCTGTTCATGTCAATCAATGGTTAGAGGGTGGCGAAAAGCTAAGCTTAGGGAATGAAGAGTTTGAAGTGCGTTTTGCACCAGGGCATACACCAGGCCACGTCATTTTTTACAATGCCAAATATGGCGTGCTTTGGACAGGGGATGTGCTGTTTAAAGGTTCAATCGGTCGTACTGACTTTCCAAAAGGCAACCATCAACAGCTCTTAGATTCAATTCAGCGTGAATGTTTTACCCTGCCTGATGAAACTCAATTTATTTCAGGACATGGTCCAATGAGTACTATTGGTTTTGAAAAGCAACACAATCCTTTTGTGGCAAGTAAAGCGGGTTAAGTATTCACTGTCTGGCTTTATAGTAAAAATAAGAAATGAGAAAATGGTGAAGTAATGAATGTTTTACTCACCATTTTTGTTTTAAATGTATAGTTTATTGATGATCCAATATTTAGTAAGAATCTGTAATAGTAACGTGAATGATCTGAGTGAAAATAGACCATAGAACGATGTTGTTTATTCTCATTTTTAAATAACTCCTGCAAAAGTCATTCATCTCACCATTGAAATAATATGCGTGGAGAATGAGAAAATTAAATTACTCAATAATAGTGTTAAATTGATTTAAATCACCGCTCCTTTACCATTTCTAATTTGATTAATAAGATGACTATTGCAAATAGAATTCCAACTACGATAAGAGAAAAATCGAGAGCATATACTCCAATAAAAGTAAAAAATGCACATAAAATTGCAAGGATGGCGACAAAAAATTTTAAGCCTATAGGCACCTTAATACTCCAAGTTTCATTATAAATTGAAACTAATCAAATTTTTATATATAAAGTGTGAAATGAAACATGTAGTATCATATCGCTATACAGATCCAAAAATAAATAGTTATTGTAAAGTTTAAGTATAATTTTATTTAATTGTTTCTAATGAAAAGGGTGCGTTTAAGTATGTTAAGTCAGTGATGATTACATAAATTTGTCACACAGCTTAAGAATCCTCTGCTTGCGGTGCGTCGTCTGTAGGTAGAGTATATTCATCATTGGCCCATGCACCTAAATCAATCAGTTTGCAACGCTCAGAGCAAAATGGACGGGATTCATTACCTTCCCATGTAGAAGGCTCACCGCAGCGGGGGCAAGGAAAAGTTTTAGACATATGGAAATCCTCATTTAAAAAAGCAAAAACCGTAAAGAGTTGTTAAACTTGTGAACGATTTCTTGTTAGTTTGATCTGATTATGTCGATTCGTCAATTTCAAGCACAGCGTATGCATGCTCCTCGTGATTTTCAATGTATTGAAAATAACCCAATTTGTGTAGAAATTGGGGCAGGAAAGGGCAAACATGCCTTGCTCTTTTCTGAACAGCACCCTGAACTGAAATTGATTGCGATAGAAAGAACCCGTGAAAAATATATTGCAATGCAAAAACAGCATCAGTTGGAAGGTCAAACAAATTTAACCCCTATTCATGCTGATGCATTACCGTGGGTGGTGCATGCACTTTATCCCAATCAGGTACAACAGTTTTTTATTCTATATCCAAATCCAGAACCGCATAACCCTGCGCAACGCTGGTTAAATATGCCTTTTTTTGAATTTCTGATTTCCAGATTATCTCCAAATGGCAGCATCACTTTAGCCAGTAATATTCCTGAATATATTGCTGAAGCAGAACAGCAACTAAAAGATGTTTGGAAGCTGCCTTATGAAAAACAAACGATTGCATCAGATTCAGCGCGTACGCATTTTGAAATTAAATATTTAGAACGTGGTGAATTGTGTCAGCAATTGATTATTGCTAAACCTGAGCATTATCAAACCCGTTTTGATGAGATTGGACCACGTCAGGGTAAAAGTGTTGACAACCAATCAGAGCCATCTGATGCCAATTAAGAAAATTGCCATCATTGGGGCTGGGCCAGCAGGTTTAATGGCTGCAGATGTTTTAAGTCAATCTACAACTGATTATGAAGTTCATGTTTTTGAACAGAAACCTTCTGCTGCACGTAAATTTTTGATGGCTGGAAAGACAGGGCTGAATATTTCCCATGCAGAAGCATTTGAACAATTTATTCAACGTTATGATCATGTGGAATGGTTAAGATCTTGGGTTGAAAAGTGGGATGCGACTTGGATTCAAAATTGGATGCATGGTTTAGGGATTGAATCCTATGTGGGCAGTTCAGGACGAATTTTTCCTGTAGAAATGAAGGCCGCGCCTTTGTTACGTGCTTGGTTAAAGCAGTTGGCAGCACAGCACGTTCAATTTCATTATCGTCATCAAATAATAGATTTAAAGCAGCAACAACTCGAAATTCTTGATCTCAGGAACAATGAAGCACAGCTTTTGAATTTTGATGCGATTATTCTGGCTTGTGGTGCTGTGTCATGGTCACGTTTAGGTAGTGATGGTGCATGGCAAAAGTGGTTGCCTGCTTCTGAAATTGAAGCGTTTCAAGCGAGCAATGCCGGTGTGGTTCGGATATGGTCGAATTATATGCAACCTGTCTTTGGTCAGCCTCTTAAACGTGTAGATGCTTGGGTGGGAAATTCTGCAAAGACACAAGGTGATATTGTGATTACCCATTATGGATTAGAAAGTGGTCTCATCTATAAGCAGGGGCGATTATTACGTCAGTTGGTACAGCACAATCAACCGATGTCGATTTATTTAGACTTGTTACCTGATCAAACTGTTCAACAGCTTACACAGAAATTACAGCCGTCCAAAAAGCAATCCAGTACCAATATCTGGCGAAAAGCAGGGTTAGATGCTGCCAAGGCCAATCTGATTCGTGAATTGGTAGATAAATCAGTGTGGAACACTCCTGAAAAACTCGCACAACAGATTAAGCATTTAAAAATTGAGCTTGAGGGATTTCGTCCGATTGAAGAAGCGATCAGTTGTGCCGGTGGTGTAAAGCAAGCCGTATTAACACAGCATTTACAACTAAAATCCAATCCCCATGTATTTTGCTGTGGTGAAATGCTGGACTGGGATGCCCCGACAGGAGGATATTTATTGACTGCGTGTTTTGCGACAGGGCGTGCTGCGGGTGAGGGTGTGCATCAATATCTCAATAGATGAGATTAGGCAAAAAAATGATGGCGTTTTGATTAAAAACGCGACTTTTATGCTAGTTTGATGCTATTGCCAATAGCCTTTGAAATAGGGAGATTTTCTTAATGTCTGCTGAAAAAATATATACAGGAAGTTGTTTGTGTGACGGTATTCACTATGAGATTCATGGTGAAATTGGAGAGGTGATCGAGTGTCATTGCCAACGTTGTCGTAAAGCCAATGGCACAGCATTTGCGACCAATGCGCCAATTCAAAAAGCAGATTTTAAAATTACCAAAGGTGAGGAATTACTGAAAAAATTTGCATCGACAGCAACAACAACACGTTGTTTCTGCCAAGAATGTGGCTCACCGATCATCAGTATTAAAGCAGAGACACCAGATACCTATCGTTTAAGAATTGGAACTTTAGATACAGCTTTAGAACAGAAGCCAACAATGCATATTTTTACTGCTTATAAAGCAGAGTGGGATACGATTTGTGACGGTTTACCTCAATATGATGAGCGTCCATAATCGTGTAGAAAGGGATCGAATAGATCCCTGACTTGATTGTATTGTTGTTATTTTGCAGTTAAAGCATCGCCTTCAAATTTGATGCCATTCCAACCATTTTGCATAAATTGGCGAATGTTCTGATGGTCTGTCGCATCAGGTGTTGCCAAAACAGCAGCATAATGTTCTGCAAATAGATTTAGCGTTTGTTGTTGATCTAAATCATTTAATTGTGCAAAAGAAAAAACTTTGGCACTGCCTTGGTTCTCTGTGGCAGCATTATGCTGTTGACCATTTTGGAATGCAGTCGGGGTGTGGGTATAACGAGCTTCAATATGATTGATGACATCTGCAAATTTTGCATCGCCTGCTTTAAGTTGTTTCAATAATTCTTGAGCCATGATGTGAAAATTCCGTGTTAAATCGTGCCAATATCATAGCCTATGGTTAAATAATTCAGTAATGCTATTTAATATTTTGAGATGGGCCATTCTTTAACCATATTTGCTAAAATAACAGCATCGAAATCCATAAAAATAGGTCGGAATGAATCGTCATAATATTAAAAATCAAGATTCAAACTTTATTTTGAGCCTGATCGGTCTTTTTGCTGAACGCTCATTATTATTAAAACTACGCCGTATCTTGATGCGTTTTATTCCTTTCCTACAGTTACAAAGTCAGGTCAAGAATATTGTGTATTTGTCGTGGTTGGTGGATATAGATCAAGTTCGTTCACGCTATCCACAGCCTATTCAGTTATGGGAAAAGCAAGGGAAAACGATTTTTACCATACTGACATATCAGCATGAACATTTTGGTTTTTCTTTTTTAGGTCCATTACGCAAATTGATGCCATCACCGAAACAAAGCAATTGGCGCTTTTATATTGCCCCTACACAACAGGATAAAACGGTGATTTTCGAGCAAGTTGTGATTGACCAGCAGCTTTATGTTTTGAGTGGGCGTTTGGCAAGTGATGCGATGCCAGCACAATATGCAAAGAAATTTGTTCATCAAGTCTCTGAACAGCTGATTCAAACAGAACTCGAACTTGATCCAGTTTATCAATTATCCAGCACGGTTCAAATCAATACAGATCCGCGCTTGCCTGAGGCGTGGCAAAATTTATTCTTATCATGGGATGAGGCCATTCAATATCTGGCTGAACAAGACCATGCATGGGTCGAATGGGTCGATCAACCTGAAAAACTATCACAAGGGGATATTGAAATGCCTTTTGATTTTAGTCAGGTTCTGCCTGCGCAAGTGCTTAATATTGCTTGCCCCTTGCTACAACAATGGGGTGTTCGTGAACAAGATGTATTTGCCTTTGTTGTGCCAACTTTGGACTTTTATGTCAGAAATGAGTTGCCACTTAAATTAGATCGTTAAGCTTCTCCATGTTAATCTGTGGATAACTATCCGCTTATACACAAGCTGAGCTGTAAAAAATCGGATGGTGGGTAAATGCGTTTTTTAAAAAGTTTTAAGGATATCTAAACATGAATTGGCTATTGGTCGCATGCGGTGGGGCAATTGGTGCAAGTTTACGTTATGGTGCAGGGTTTATTATTTCTAAACCACATAGCCTATTCCCTTGGACAACATGGTCGATCAATATCTTGGGCTGTTTCTTGGCTGGGATTTTTTTTGCTTTTAGCCAACGCTATCCTATTTTACAGAATGAAACTCGATTATTTTTAATGGTTGGAATCCTCGGTGGTTTTACAACTTTTTCCAGTTTTGGTCTGGAAACATTCCAGCTGATTCGGCAGGGACAGTTTCCAATCGCTTTGGCTTATACCGTTTCTAGTGTGATTTTTGGTGTGATCTGTTTAGCGATTGGCTTTTATATTTTTCAAATGCTTTTATCCACAAAATAATGTGCAATATTCAAAATGAAAAGCCTAAGCTGAGGGAAGCTTAGGCTTAGACACAACATACAGTTCAATTAACGTTTAAAACGGGCAAAGCGCTTATTGAAGTTGGCAATACGACCTTCATTGCTTGTCTGACGAATTTCACCTGTATAGAAAGGATGTGAAGCACTGGATATATCGAGTGTGACATAAGGATATTGTGTGCCTTCATATTCTTTGGTGTTTGTTGTCTTGATCGTGCTACCAATAACAAAGTATGCATTGGCATTGGTGTCATGAAATAACACTTGACGATATTCTGGGTGGATACCTTGGCGCATGGTTTTAACCTCTAATTATTTAAACATGGTGTAATGTTATAATATTACATTTAACTTGTAAAGTACCTCATTTGATACGTATTCATGTTGTATATCGAACTTGGAAAAAAGTGAGATAAAAAAGAAGCCTAAGCAGGAGGATCTGGCTTAGACTTCAAATATAAGTTTAATGTAAAGTTTTATCCTTAAAATTAGATGAAGTGCATAACGAAACTTTTTAAAATGAATGCGTTGATCATGTCACTTTTAAATGAATTGGATGCAATCGACTTCAATAAAAAACATCAATAGAACTTAGTCTTGTAAAGGCACCAGCTCTTCAAAGAGATCTTTTAAATTATCATTGACTTTAAGTTGAATCAGATTCCAGTATTGTCCTGAAATCGTACGATTTACCATTAAAGTATCTGGCGATGGTTTGAATACATCCCAATACTTCAATGATTTTTTCACCAGTTTGATGCCATCATGATGTGCTGAATTTTCAGCAAAATCATAATGTGTAGTCAGCGGTCGTAATAAAATTTCAAGCCATGCCTCATACAATTCTACGGGAAACTTACCTTTTTCAGCTAACGCATCTAAAACCGTTAAATGCTCTTCAATTGTCACAATATCTTGTTTTCGTGCAGCTCTGACCAATGCTTTGAAATGAGTAATGATTTCATTGGATAAGGTTTTTACACCGCCAAAGTCGTAAATGATCACACTGCCATCTTCACGGAAAGCAAAGTTGCCAGGATGAGGGTCGCAATGGAAACGTTTTAAGAAGAAAATTTGTTGACCCAATGCCAAGATTAAGCGGCGACCAATTTCATTGCGCACAGATAAATCCCAAGTACTTGCAGTTTCAATACTTTCACCTTTTTCAAGGCTTAGGGTTAAGATGCGACGACTAGAATAGTCTGTAAACACTTTGGGAATAATGATTTTTGTGTCCAAAGCTTGATGGAATGTTCTAAAAACTTGCAAGTTTTGTGCCTCAATTTCGTAATTGAGTTCTTCATGTAAGCTGTCTTGAATCTCTTTAAATAAGCGATCTTGTAATTTTTTATCTACTTTTAAAACACCCATTAAGCGTAATGCCAAACGAACCTGTTTTAAGTCACTTTCACAAGCTTCATCTACCCCAGGATATTGTACTTTGACCACAACTTCAGTGCCATTTTTTAACATGGCTTTGTGGACTTGACCAATAGATGCTGCTGCGAAGGGTTGTTCATCAAAATGCAGAAAGGTTTGATCAATCGGTTTGCCTAGCTCGCGTTCTACTTGTTGTTTAATTTCAGCAAATGGCATTGCAGGTGCTTGACGTTGCAATTTAGCAATTGCCCGTGCGACTTCAGGTGGAAAGATATCTTTATATTGCGAGGCGATTTGACCAACTTTCATCACAGCACCTTTCATTTCTCCTAAGGTATCTGCAATTTGAACACCAATATCTTGGAACAGCTTACTACGCGCTTCATTTTTTTGTTCTTCATCCGCATTAAAGTTACGAATTGAATTTGATACCGTTTTCGTCGCGATACTTGCAGTCATACTCGCAAGTTTCATAAAGCGGCGACCTGGGGTACTGGTACTTTTCGACATTCGTAACCATCCTTTAATTGGGATTAGACGTTTAATTCATTTTGATCATAGGCGACTATTGTTAAACTGCCTACTCTAATTTGTTAAGCGTTTGTTTCTACTTGGCTATTTTTAATCTTAAAATACCCAGCACGCTATCGGTTTCTTCTCAGGAGTTTTGGATTAAAATATTCTTCAATATTTTAATCGTTGTTGGATCATGAAAGTTTATCGTTATTTAACTGGTAAGGATGATGTGAATTTCTGTGCACGGGTCAGTAAAGCTTTAAATGACGGCTATGAGTTATATGGTTCTCCGACGATGACATTTAATGGGACTGATGTCATTGTCGGGCAAGCCATTGTAAAAGAGGTTGGCAATGAATCTGGGATGTCTGAAAAGTTTCAGCAAGCCTATCAGCTTCAATCTGAGTAAAATAAAGGACACTTATAAAAAATAATGCTGTATTTAAACAGCATTATTTTTAGATAAACGCATTCAATATAAGCGTTTTTAATTTAAGCCTGACTCAACCTTTTATTGTTCATATACAGACGCGTTAATAATAAAACACAGGCAATGGTTAGTCCAATGATCAGTCCTGTCCATACCCCAGCGGCGCCCATATCGGTATAGCGTGCTAAATAAATCCCAACAGGGAAAGCGATGATCCAGTAGGCCAGCATGGTGATCCACATTGGGCCTTTGGTATCTTGCATTCCACGTAAACAACCCGCAGCACTGACTTGCCATGCATCCATAAGTTGGTAGCCAATCGCAAATAAAATTAAATATATTGCTGCTTGGGAAACATCATAGTCACTGGTATAAACGGACACAATTTGAGGGCGTAGAATTAACAGAAGTAACATGGTGATGCAGGCAAATAAGGTACTGGTCATTAATCCAACTTTTTGGACTTTACGCATCGCATACCAATTCTTTTCGCCAAAATAAGTCCCTGTACGAATGGTCAGCGCTAAAGCCAATGACATCGGAATCATAAACAATTGTGATGTTATGGATAAGGCAATTTGATGTGCTGCAACGGTAACTTCACCAAGCGGACTGAGTACAATTGCACCTGTACTGAAAATACTGACCTCAAAGAAAATCGCCAAACCAATTGGTAATCCCAGTTTGAGGATACGTTTAATCAGTACGCGGTCTATTTTCTCAAACATATTTAAGGGTTGTGTGGCTTGGTAGCGTTTGGCTTTTAAAATATAGATGCTAATCGTGATGAACATGATCCACTGCAACAAGGCTGTTGCAAAACCACAGCCAGCACTTCCCAAGTGTGGAATAGGCCCAATTCCATACATAAAAATAAAGTTCAGCGGAATTTGTACCACAAGCGCAACAAGGCTAATCACTGTGACAGGACGAGGGTAGCCTAAAGCTTCTGAATAGCCCCGCAATGTTGAATACATGGTAAAAGCAGGCATCCCAAAAGCAATCGCATGTAAGAACAAGCTGGCTTTAGGTAATAAAGATTCAGGCACACCGACCAACGGCAACAATAAAGGAATGATCTGTAAAACCAGCATGCCAATAATACCCAGCAATAAGGCAACCCATAAAGACTGACGAACAATCGAAGGGATGTTTTCTGGGGTGCGTGCGCCGTTGGCTTCTGCCACTAAAGGCGTGGTTGCGATCATGATGCCACTAAACAGCAGCATGACTGGAATCCATAAACCTACACCAACAGCAATTGCGGCAAGATCTTCGGGAGACATATGCCCAGCCATAATGGTATCAATCAATCCAAAGCCTGCTGCAGCAAACTGAGTGATTAAAATTGGGAGCATTAAGTTAAAAAGTTGCTTTAATTCAAAGCGGGTAGTTGTGGCTTTTATCGATGCAGACACAGTAAATACTCGTTTTAAATGTGCTTAGAAAATAGATTGGTTAGCGTTGTAGAGTGAGAAGCACACCTATAAAAATCACCACGCCACCTAAAAGACGTTGCCAGTTTACTGGCGTTTTATCTGTACCCAGTAGTCCAAATTGGTCAACGATCATCGACATTGCAATTTGTCCAAAAATGATTAAGCCTGACAGGGTTAAAAAACCCAGTTTCGGTGCAGTATAAATGCTCATACTGATTGCATAAACACCTAAGCAGCCACCTAGCCAAAGATACCAAGGTATCACCGCTAAACTTGAAAGGGTTGGTCTCTGTTCAGCTTGCACAATCACCAAAATAGCGAGCAATAGTGTACCAACTAAAAAGGATAAAAGGGCAGCTTGTAATGGAGAATGCAGATATTCGCGCAATTGAGTATTGATAGCGGTTTGAAAGGTCATGGCAATGCCAATACCCATGGTGAGTGGTAAAAGGAACAATAATTGACTCGATAATTTCAGCATTCTTCTTCATCTACTTTTATTGTTAATGTTCAGTCTAAAGCAAATTCATGACTTGTTCTAATCGGATGGTAGAAGTCATGTTAAAATAATCACTCTCTAAACTTGTTCTGAGCCTTCTTTGACTGATTTAACACCTCAAAATATACCTTTGTCGCTTTATATCCATATGCCGTGGTGTGTCCGTAAGTGTCCGTATTGTGACTTTAACTCACATGCTGTACCCGATGGAAAGCTGTCTTTAGATTTAGAGCAAGAATATTTATTGGCACTGGTTGAAGATTTTAAAACCCAAGTAGATTTTGCTCAGGGACGTAAAATTCATAGTGTGTTTATTGGTGGTGGAACACCGTCATTGATTTCCGCACAAGGTTATCAGTGGCTTTTTACCCAGTTAAAAGCTATAGTCCCGTTTGAGCCGGATTGTGAAATTACTTTGGAAGCCAATCCTGGGACGGTTGAACATGATCCTTTTGCAGATTATTTAGATGTTGGAATTAATCGTTTATCGCTTGGGGTACAAAGTTTTAATCCTGATCATTTAACAAAGCTGGGGCGTATCCATTCCAATGATGATGCTGTTTCTGCCATTCAACATGCCAAACAAGCGGGTTTTCAACGTGTTAACGTAGATTTGATGCATGGTTTGCCAGAACAGACTTTAGAACAAGCCTTATATGACTTAAGACTTGCCGTCGAAAATGGGGCAACCCATATTTCATGGTATCAATTGACCATTGAACCGAATACGGTTTTTTTCCGCACTCAGCCTATTTTACCTGTAGATGATGTTCTGGAAACCATTCAAGAACAGGGTGAACAATATTTAAAGGCCAATGGCTTTATCAATTATGAAGTGTCTGCATGGCGTAAAGAAAAACCGTCATCACATAATTTAAATTATTGGCAATTTGGCGATTATTTAGCGATTGGGGCAGGAGCACATGGCAAAATTACCCAAGCTGATGGCGTATACCGTTTTCAAAAAACCCGTTTGCCTAAAGACTACTTAGCCAAAGTGCCTGCTGAACATTTGCAATTTAAACGTATTGAAAAACAAGACATGCCTTTTGAATTTATGATGAATGCTTTACGTTTAAATGAGGGTGTTCAGGCCCAAATATATCTTGAACGTACAGGATTGAATTTGTCTGATTTAGATCAGGTGATTGGTTCATTAAAACAGCGTAAATTGATGTTAAATGATGACACACAGTTGGCATGTACAGCGCAAGGTCATGTATTTTTAAATTCTGTGCTGGAAGAGTTTCTATAAATCTACAGCACAACAATTTAGCTTTTGTTATGATCTGACTTAAAACAATAATCTATTAAAAGTTAAGGTCATCACAATGAATAAGTTTCTAATCAGTATGTTATTTGCTGTGGCAAGCCCATCGCCGGCATATGCAAAAAACGTTGTCCCTCAATTTAGCGACTATCCTGTTAAAGCTGTGTATACAGGCAAGACCGCGAAACTTGATCTTGCAGATCCAAGTGCCAATATGTTTCGCACTCGACTAAGAGATGCATTAACACAAAAACCAGATTTTGCCGGTGAATATGTCACCACCATGTGGGGCTGTGGCGGGGGATGTAGAGTCTATTCTTTTGTCAATAAACGTACTGGGCAGCTTTTAGCGGACGGTTTTGGTGGTGAGGAACGGACTGAAGATGTGATTGCAACACGTCCAAACAGCCGTCTCTTAGTCACACAAGAAGAGCATATGGATCTAAACTATGAAGTGGATAAAGTGACTACACGTTTTTATGTGCTTGAAAAAAATCGATTTAAGTTGCTTAAAACCATTGCTCAGCCTGCATCTAAAACTCAATAGTAGGGGATGACAGAGTTTTTTGTTGGCTTTTAAACAGATCAATTTTTTTAAAGGCATTAAAACCTCAAAGTGATTGCTTAAGCGCATCTTTAAGTTACGGGTTTTAAGGCTGTAATTCTGCTAAAAATGAATGAATATCACTGTAGTGCAGCTTGTAATACCATATCTTAAATGAACAAAAGAGCGCCGCAGCGCTCTTTTGTTTTTCTTCTCGAAAAGTTAAATTTTAGTAATCAAAACTAAAGTGTTCTGCATCAAGTGCCATCATGGTACGAGATGGATTCACCATAGACTCAGCATGACCTTGTGAACGTGGTAATAATTGTTCAAAGTAGAAATCTGCAAGTTTGATTTTTGCTTTATAGAACTCAGGAACTTCAGCACCGTTACCAGACGCTAATTTCTCAGAAGCGACTGCTGCTTGTTGCGCCCAGTAGTAAGCCATCATTGCATAACCAGAGAACATCAAGAAATCGACAGAAGCAGATGATACGATTTCACGGTCTTTGCGAGCTGCAAGCATGATACGAACAGTCAAAGCATTCCATTGTGCACAGATTTTGGTTAAATCCCAGGCAAAACGACGCATATATTTGTTACGTGCATGTTGACCACAGAATTTCAAGATTTCAGCGGTATATTCACGAACCACTTTGCCTTTAGATGAAAGCAGCACTTTACGGCCAATTAAATCCAGTGCTTGAATACCTGTTGTACCTTCGTACAAAGTCGCGATACGCGCATCACGTGCAATTTGTTCCATGCCATGCTCTTTGATATAGCCATGACCACCAAACACTTGCATACCCAAATTCGCAGATTCAAGCCCCATTTCTGTTAAGAAACCTTTCAGAATCGGGGTATAGAAACCAAGCTTATCATCATATTCTTCAAATTTTGCTTGATCACCTTGTAACATTGCATCAGTCATTTTATCTGCAAGCTGAGCTGCGTGATAAATCATGGCACGACCGCCTTCTGCAAATGCTTTTTGAGTCAAAAGCATACGACGTACATCGGCATGATGAATGATTGCATCAGCCACTTTATCTGGATCTTTTTTACCAGATAGAGCACGCATAGACATACGGTCTTTTGCGTATGGTAAAGCACCTTGGAATGATAATTCCGCGTGAGCAAGGCCTTGTACAGCAGTACCAATACGCGCTGTGTTCATGAAAGTGAACATCGCATGTAAGCCTTTATTCACTTCACCAATCAGATAACCTGTTGCGCCATCAAAGTTCAATACTGCAGTTGCAGATGCACGAATCCCCATTTTGTGTTCAATAGAACCACAAGTCACAGGATTACGTTCACCCACTGTACCTTCAGCTGTAGGGATGAATTTAGGCACAATAAACAATGAAATACCTTTGGTACCTGCGGGTGCATCTGGAAGACGCGCAAGAACGATATGGATAATGTTTTCAGTTAAATCATGTTCACCGGCAGAGATAAAGATTTTTGTCCCTGTAATCGCATAAGTACCATCAGCATTAGGTTCAGCCTTAGTTTTTACTTGACCTAAGTCTGTACCACATTGTGGTTCAGTCAGACACATTGTTCCTGACCATGTACCTGCAGTCAGGTGTGGCATATAGGTGTTTTTTTGTTCGTCTGTACCAAATTGCAGGATGGTATTCATACATCCCATGCTCAAACCTGGGTACATGGTGAATGACCAGTTTGCAGTCCCCATCATTTCAGATTTGATCAGGTTTAATGACATCGGCAAACCTTGACCACCAAACTCTTCAGGATAAGACAGGCCTTGCCAGCCACCTTGAATAAATTGGTTATAAGCTTCTTTAAAACCTTTTGGTGTCGTGACTTCACCATCTTTAAAATGACAACCTTCTTCATCACCAGATTGATTCAGTGGAGAAAGTACATTTTCACAAAAATCTGCAGCACCTTCTAAAATCATATCGACAGTATCAGCATCGGCATTTTCGCCAATTGATAGTGTTTTATAATGTGCAGAATAGTCAAAAACTTCATTCATTAAAAAACGTATGTCACGGAGCGGCGCTTTATATGCTGGCATGTGTTTAATCCTAATTTAAAAATAGTTTTGGATTTTCAATCTATAGCTTCATTATTCATAATCATATGGGAATTACATTGATAAGACTCTCTAAAAAAATTGTCAGAAATGCGAATTTGGTAGAAAAAGCACATGTGAATTTGTTGATTTTTTGATAGTCTTGTGCACTTTGTTTTTTATTGTTTCCTTGTTATTTTTATTGTCATTATAATATTCAAGTGGGTAGAACTATCATGCATTTAAAAAAATTAACATTGTGTCTATTGGGTTTGAGTTTATCGGCATGTTCTACACATGTGATTAAAAGCAATGCTTTAAATGCAGATCAAGACGCTCCGCAACGTGCAATTCAAGGCTTTAATGCCTTGTATGAATATCCGAATTTTGATTATCGTGGACAAGTCAAGGTTCGACTTGATAGCGTTCAGAAAGCCAACGCAGCTGATACAAAGCAATTAGATCCTACAATTGAAAAAAAGGTCAATCAGTATCTAAGAGATCAAAAAATTAAATTAACCGATGCACAGAAAAAAGTACTTTATCAAGCAATTGCTAAGCAAGATTCTAAGTATTCAAATCGCTTTGTTGGTATGGGCGCAGATGTTGTACAAAATATCGTGAATGATTTACAGATTCGTTATGATGGAACTGTGAATTATCGTCAGAAAATGGCATCGTTTAACTTAGAAACGCAGTATAAAAAACCCAACCTTTCTGTGGAAATGCGTGTTCCTACAGTATTGGATCTCAATAATTATAAATTCTATACCCATATTTTTTCTTTAATGCCTTATTTGGCCAATTCACAAGATCAGAATAAATATGCCTATTATGATTTTTCTAAATACAAAGATGATATTGCCAAGGTGAATGGAAAAGCCTTGGTTGAGTTTCTTAAACAATCAGGCGCAACTTCTTATTTGATTGCTTCCCCGAATCAAATTGAAAATCTCGCGGTGAGTTCAGCTGAGAAGCAAGCAGGTATCGTCGAAAAAATCCGCTTAACTACCAGCATTGAAGAAATGTTTTTGCAAGGGCAATTGTATTCTACAGTGAATCGTCAATATTTCATGAATTCAGTGCTTGGATTGAGTCCTACAAATATTGCAAAACTCTTAGATACTGCTGGAGAAAGCCATTCAAGCGATGCTGCTAACGAGGCGGCACAAGCTGCAATGAAAGCAGTAGAAGAAGCTTCAGCGGGGATCAGTACTGATGATGCGGGTGTGGCTGATGCCGCTAGTGCCATGTATCAACTTTATAGTGCCGTCAATCGTCAATCTCATGAAGCGTCTGAAGAAGAGGTGGACGCTGTTTATGCAGATGCACAAGACGCGGCTAAAAAAGCAGTTGAAGATGATGAAGACTATGCCACTAGCCAAACTTCTGATGTTGCCGATCAGGAAGATGATAACGTTGAAGCTGAGTCTGAAGACGCATCAGCAGAGCGTCAGAAAATTTTAACTGAACAACAATGTGAAGACTTAACAAAAGCAAAAGCTCATCCACGTTTTGGTGATGTGGAATATTGTCAGTATCATTATGAAATTGATGTTTTAAGTGCTGAACCAAAGGATGATGCATCTTCAGCCAGTAAAGCTTTACAGCAGCAAAGTAATGCAGCGCTTGTCAAAACCTTTACAGGCTATGCCAAAGACCAGTTGGTTGATGCTCAACAATTTAAACAATTGTGGAATCAACATCATATTGAAGTTGAAGCCAGTTTGCCGCCTAAAAACAAACGTAATCCTTTAATCGTCGATCTGTCTTTAGATAACAACGGTCGGGCGGTAAAAGCAGATTATGATTTGGGTGTGGATTTTGATAAATTAAATCGTAAACTGAATGTTAAGATGGATATGCAATTCCTTAATTATGGAAATGCCAGCAAGATCGATCAGAGTGTTTTACAGCAAGCCAAACCATTTAAAGATATCTTTAAAGGCAGCATTATGGAGCAAGCTGTAGGCGGTATTGCGGGTGTTTCAGGTGATACAGGTAGTCATTCAGAGCAAAAATATTTAACTTTAGATGAGCGTTTGGCGCAGTTGGCTGAACAAGTATTTGCACAAACGGGTTCGTATGAAAAAACCTATAAAGCCGTATTTATTGCCAAACTGACTGCAGAAAAACCTGAGCTAATTAAACAATACTCTGCTCAAGATTTACAGGAAATTGCAGCGATTTATGCATATTCTTATTCTGATGAAGAGATTTACAATCCGAAAGGTCAAGCTTTAAAACAGATCCAAGCTTTACAGAAAAAGCATCATTTGGAAGATGACCACCAATATGATGATGGGCTTGGAAATGCTGTTGATGAGATCGTGGCTAAAGTCTGGAAAGATAAACAAAGTGTTTTAGAAATTCAGAATTTAGTCAAAAAATACAAAACCACTGAAGCCGTTTTTGCGCAATATTATATGCAGAAGTTTGAAGCGGAAAATGAGATTGAAAAAGGGCAACGTGCTGACTTTATCAAAACAGCGAAGATTTTAGCCAAGTCTTATACTGCGTTTAAACGCAATAAATTTAACGATCAAGTTGTTGCTGGCTTAGATCAAGACGCGACTGAATTTATTGATTATGATTTATTTAAGCAAACCTATCAGATCTTGAGTGATGCCAAGTTAAAGTAATTGATCTTGGTGTTGTTAAAAAGAACCTCAATTGAGGTTCTTTTTTATGGATCTTTTAAAACTGTATATCTTGATTAAAGAAAATCTTTTAAATTTGGGCGAACCCCATTCCAAATATAAAATGCTTCTATGGCTTGCCCAACCAACATCCCGAAGCCTTCTGAGCTTGGAATCTGGCGCGCTTTGGCTTGATCGATAAAGCTTGAAGGTTTGCCATACGCCATTTCATAAGCATGGTGAAAGGTTAAGGTTTCAGGAAGAATCAGTACATCACCCGTTAAGCTTGCCGAAGTCGCATTGATAACAAGATCAAATTGCCCATCTAATTCATCTAGGCTACAAGCGGAAAGTTCTGCTTCAGGAACAGCGCTTTGTAAATCTGCCACCAATTGTTCCGCACGTGAACGGGTACGGTTGGCAATCACAATCTTTTTAGCTCCCGCTTTTACCAGAGGGTAAACCACACCGCGAGTTGCACCGCCTGCACCAATAATCAAAATATCTGCGTTGTCTAAAGTCCAGTCTAGCGCTTTAATCGCATCGACTAAACCTTGCCCATCTGTATTGTCACCATGCAATACCCCGTTTTCCATCCAAAGCGTATTGACCGCCTTGGCGATTTTTGCACGTTCTGTCAGTTGTTGGCATAAGGCAAAAGCTTGTTCTTTAAATGGCACAGTAACATTCATACCTACACCATTGTGAGCAAAGAATTCAGTTACACTTGCGGTAAAGCCATCGAGTGGAGCAAGACGTTTTACATAGTTGAGATCAATACCAGTCTTTTCTGCAAAGGCATGGTGTAGTTCAGGTGAACGAGAGTGTTCAATCGGATTTCCAATGACTGCGAAAAGTTTACTCATGCCAAATGTCCAAGTATTGATTGTGTTGATTTTTAGAGAATGGCAACAATATACGTGAAAATGGATGACACAACCAAATTAAATGCGGTTTAGCTTATGCTAAAATTTGAATAAATTGATGATTTAGAACGTTTTTTAATCGCGCTAAAGCTTGTTTTTAAGAGGAAGGTTTTGAGGGAAATGTTGTGCTTCAAAATGATGCTTTATGGATTGCAAACTGACTCTAAGAAATCAAGAAAAATCATAGCAAAAACAACGAGAAAACCAGCAGATAAAACAACACTAGAAGTAATTGAGATACTGTCAGAAAGAAGGTCTTTGGAAATGATGGTGGTTGAAATGGAGCATGCTAATAAAAATAAAATACTGAATGAAAGACTAACCTTGTGATTTTCTAATAAATTCCTCATACCTACCTCTGGTTTCTACTGCTATAATATTCTTTAAACGCTAAGACTTTTTTCAAAAAAATTAAGGAAATTTTAAGGTTGGTATCTTAGCTCAAGTTTGAGCATATATTAAATTAAAAAAGTATTCTTATCGTGAATTATTCTCATTTTAATTGTGAGTAAATCTTTCAAGCGTTATTTTCTCAGAAGTATTCAGCGGTTTAAGTGAAAAAGCTATCTTGAATGAAAGATAGCTTTTTAAACGATGAAGCATAAATGGCGGGAGATTATTTTAATATCGACAACCAGTCTTTAGGCTTTAAATAATGATCAGTGAGGCATTTTTCTGGGCTATTTTCATCCCATTCTGGGCGATAAGACCAAGCTGCAAGCGGTGGCATGCTGACCAGAATAGATTCAATTCGACCACCAGTTTGTAAGCCAAATAAAGTCCCGCGATCATAAACCAAATTATATTCAACATAGCGACCACGACGATACAGTTGGAAGTCTCGTTGGGCTTGTGTAAAGGATTTATCCTGATTTCTTTGGAAAATAGGCAAAATAGCATTTAAATAACCATTAGCGACCGCTTGGATATATTCAAAGCATTTTTCAAAATCCCATTGATTTAAATCATCAAAAAACAAACCCCCAATACCACGTTGTTCATCACGATGTTTTAAATAGAAATAATCATCACACCATTGTTTATGTTCCGCATAAATTTCTTCACCAAACGGTGCGCACAGATCAAATGCTGTTTGGTGCCAAGATAAAACGTCTTCATCATTTGGGTAAAAAGGCGTGAGGTCAAAACCACCACCAAACCACCAAATTGGTGCTTGTCCTTCAGGCTCTGCAACAAATAGCCGTACATTGGCGTGAGATGTTGGAACATTGGGATTTGTTGGATGAATGACCAAAGAAACACCCAAGGCTTGTGCTTTGGCTCCAGCAATTGCTGGATGGCGTTCTGTTGCTGAAGCTGGCAGTTTGGAAATGCTGATGTGAGAAAACATCACCCCGCCTTTTTCGATCACAGTTCCATTCTGTAGAACACGTGAACGACCACCACCGCCTTCAGGGCGTTGCCAGTCATCAATTTCAAATGTTGCAGTGCCGTGGCCTAATTTTTCTTGTTGCTCTAGGGCAGAGCAGATTCGAGCTTGTAAATCTGTTAGGAAATCACGAACACGTTGAATATCTGCAGAAGTCGGGTTTTGCATGATCATCCTCAAAGGAGAATTGAAAAATTTTCTACATCAAAACATAAAACGCTAAAAAAACAAAACCAAGTCATCATGAATACATTTTTTGAACTTGGTGTGAATGAATCGAATGAGACTAAAAAATCTTTGGGTATCGCGGATACACGCTAGGCAATCCCGAGCAATTCGCTAGGTTGAAATCTATCCTTAAGCTCAGCACAATGTATTGAAGGTAAATTCAATTTTTGGGTTTATTTCTTTTGAATGTTAATTGCGTATCGAGCAGTGAATATGAGTTGTTCTTTGATTCAAAAATACAATGTTGCTGGACCCCGTTATACCAGTTATCCAACGGTTCCATATTGGGAGGAGGCATCATTTTCGCTGCAACAATGGAAACAGACCTTAAAGCGCTCTTTTGATGAGTCTAATCACGTTGAAGGCATCAGTCTTTATATTCATTTACCGTTCTGTGAAAGTCTATGTACTTTTTGCGGATGCCATAAAAAAGTCACGAAACGGCATGATGTTGAATTACCTTATATTCAAGCAGTTTTAAAAGAATGGGACTTATATTGTCAGTTGTTAGCAGACAGACCCATCATTAAAGAAATTCATTTGGGTGGTGGAACACCAACATTTTTTTCAGTTAAGCATTTACAACAATTAATTCAGGGTATTTTAGCCAAAGCCAATATTGCGGATGGTTATGAATTTAGTTTTGAAGGGCATCCTAATAATACCACGCGAGAACACTTACAAGCCTTGTATGAGCTCGGTTTTCGCCGTGTCAGCTATGGGGTACAAGACTATAATGAGACTGTTCAGAAGGCCATTCATCGTGTCCAGCCCTTTGAAAATGTAGAAAGAGTGACGCAATGGGCACGTGACATTGGCTATACATCGATTTCCCATGATCTGGTTTTTGGTTTGCCATTTCAAAATTTAGCAGATGTGTTGCATACCATTGATTTGACTAATACGTTAATGCCAGATCGCTTGGCTTTTTATAGTTATGCGCATGTGCCTTGGATTAAGGGCAATGGACAGCGTGGGTTTAAAGATCATGATGTGCCCAAAGATGGAATGAAGCGAACCCTGTATGAAGAAGGGAAAAAGCAACTTTTAGCACATGGTTATCATGAGATTGGGATGGATCATTTTGCTTTAGATCGAGATGAGATGTATCAAGCATTTCATGCAGGTACTTTGCATCGTAATTTTATGGGCTATACCTCATCAAAAACACAAGTCATGATCGGATTGGGCCTATCTTCAATCAGTGATAGTTGGTATAGCTTTGCACAGAATGAAAAAAATTTAGAAGCCTATTACAGCTGTCTTGAAAATGATGAAATTCCTGTGGTGAAAGGGCATGTGTTAAGTGTCGAAGATTTAAAGATTCGTCAGCATATTTTGAATTTGATGTGTACCTTTCAAACCTCTTGGTCAGATCAAACGATGGATTTTGCTGAGCGTGGTGATGTGATTCAACAGCTTGTTGAAATGCAGCATGATGGTTTATTGAACATTGAAGCGGATCGGATTGTGATCACGGAGCAAGGGAAGCCTTTTGTCCGTAATATTTGTATGGCGTTTGATTTGCATTTAAAGCGTAGAAAGCCTGAAACGCAAATTTTCTCGATGACGATTTGATGTCAATTAATTAAGCTGCTTTCGTATCAACTTGAATCATCCATGCTGGTTCTATCGCGAGGCGACAGGGATGTCGCCCCATTATGTGTGGAGCTAGGACTGAGCTCTCACTTCACCGAAGATCTGATCACTTGTATCTGAGCAAGACGTCTATGATTAAAAATCATCTTTCTCATACATATGAGACATACGATCATGTTTGGTTTTTAAATAATCTTCATTGAACTTATTTAAGCCCACTGTCAACGGTACACGGTCTAATACATCAATACCTAAATCTGTTAAAGCTTTTAATTTTAATGGATTGTTGGTAATTAGCCTGACTTGTTTAACCTGTAAATGATCGAGCATGATGCTACACATATCATATTTACGTGCATCAGCAGGTAGGTTTAACAATAAATTTGCATCAACGGTATCATGCCCTTGATCTTGCAAAGCATAAGCACGGATTTTATTGGTCAAACCAATACCACGACCTTCTTGGCGCAAATATAAAATCACACCTTGGCCTGCATCATTCATCATTTTCATGGTGTTGTGCAATTGAGGGCCACAGTCACATTTTAATGAACCAAAGGCATCGCCAGTTAAACATTCTGAATGAATACGAACTAAAACGGGGTTTGTAGGCGCGATTTCTAAACCCTTAGAAAGAGCAACATGCTCTTCACCTGTTTGTGGATCTTGAAATACAGAAATTTTAAAATCACCATAAGCAGTGGGTAATTTTGAAGTGGCAACAAACTCTATTGACACAGAATCTTCCATCTATTTGTTTAGAAATTGGCTAAAGTATAGCGTAATGCTTGGACATTGGTAGGTTTGTAAAGCATGTTTTTATAGATAACATTGCTATAAAAATTTCTTTTTTGTATAAAGCACACGATAATAGTTGATATATAGATAGATTATTCATGATAATTGACACCAAGAGCACACTTGCTGACTTGGAAGTTCCAATGACGCATCATTATAAATGTGGCTGATTGAATGTGATATCATTGGTTCTCACAATCATGCTAACCCGTTTACCTAGCTAGATTTGCCAGGCTTTAGAAGGCTTTGCCACATATGTTGTATACCGAAATACCTAGTCATCGTCCTGTTACGCCTTTGTTGAATGAAATTAATCATCCTCAACAATTACGTCAGTTTGAGCAAAGCCAATTGCCGCAGGTCGCAGACGAATTGCGTCAATTTATTTTGTATGCTGCTGGACAAAGTGGCGGGCATTTTGGTGCAAACCTTGGCGTTATAGAATTAACAGTTGCCTTACACTATTGTTTTGAAACACCACGGGATCGTTTAGTTTGGGATGTGGGCCATCAGGCGTATCCACATAAAGTCCTTACAGGACGCCGTGAGCAATTGATGACCATCCGTTCTAAAGATGGATTGGCGGCTTTTCCAGCACGGGATGAATCTGAATTTGATACCTTTGGTGTAGGACATTCATCGACTGCAATTTCTGCTGGCTTGGGTATGGCTTTGGCACGTCGTTATCAAAAAGACCCTTGTGAAGTTGTTGCCATCGTTGGTGATGGTGCGATGACTGCTGGAATGGCATTTGAAGCCATGAATGATGCAGTGGCGCATAATGCTGATTTGATGGTGGTGCTCAATGACAATGATATGTCGATTTCATGTAGCACGGGTGGTTTTGCAAAGCATTTAGCTGCAATTTGGGAACAAGGGCAATTCATCAATATTGATGAAGAAGGGCAAGCTTTTGTACAGGATTGCCCTGAATGGAACTACAACTCTCGTTTACATCAATCTGCGACTGATGCTGCGGATAATCTATTTAAAGCGATTGGTTTTGATTATTTTGGCCCATTTGATGGCCATGATGTGGAGCAACTGGTACAAGTCTTTAATGCGCTGAAAAAGCGTAAAGGGCCACGCCTGATCCATGTCTATACTGTGAAAGGTAAGGGCTTTGCGCCTGCTGAAGCGGATCAAATTAAATATCATGCGATTGGCAAAATTAATGCTTCAGCAACTAAAAATGTAGCGCCAAAATATTCAGATGTATTTGGGCAATGGCTTTGTGATGAAGCTGCACAAGACGACAGATTACTCGCAATTACGCCTGCCATGTGTGAAGGCTCAGGCATGGTACAGTTTGCTAAACAATTTCCAGAGCGCTACTTTGATGTTGCAATTGCAGAACAGCATGCCGTGACATTAGCTGCGGGTATGGCATGTGAAGGATTGAAGCCAGTTGTGGCGATTTATTCAACCTTCCTGCAACGCGGTTATGACCAACTGATTCATGATGTTGCTTTACAAAATCTTGATGTGACCTTTGGTATTGATCGTGCAGGTTTAGTTGGCGAAGATGGTCCTACGCATGCTGGTGCGTATGACTATGCTTATATGCGTACAGTACCCAATATGGTGATCATGGCGCCAAAAGACGAAAACGAATGTCGCCAAATGTTGCATACAGCATATCTATACAAAGGCCCAACTGCAGTACGTTATCCACGCGGTAACGGTTTAGGTGTAGAAATTCAACAACAGTTGATTGAGCTGGAAATTGGTAAAGCTGAAGTATTGTTAGAACTCAATACTGAACACGAAGAAGGAATCACAATTTTAGCCTTTGGTAGTCGTGTTCAACCTGCGCTTGAATCAGCAAAACAGCTGGCACCAAAGTTGGATATTGCAATTCGTGTGATCAATATGCGTTTTGTGAAACCATTGGATGAACAGATTATTCGTGATTTGGCAGACAAAACTCACTTATTTGTAACTATTGAAGAACATGCGGTGATGGCGGGTGCGGGTAGTGCGGTCAATGAGTTCTTGGCACAGGCACAAATTGTAAAGCCAATTTTAAACCTAGGTTTACCTGATGAATTCCTTGCACAAGCAAGCCATTCTGAAATGCTTCAAGACTGTGGTTTAGATGTAAAAGGTATTCAAAACTCGATTGAACAGGCTTGGTTAAAGCTGGTACAACACGTTTAAGCTCATGTAAAAGTTAAAGTTGTAAAATTTTAGCAACAAAATTTCCCAAAAAGCGCCGATATTTGCTAAAATGTCGGCGCTTTTATGCATTATTCTTTATCAGTATCTTCAAATTTGTAGTGGGTGTTCAATGGAACCTATGGTGGTGATGGCTGCGCGTGCGGCTCAGTTAGTTGGTCAAGAGCTTTTAAAAGCGCATCAAAATCGTCATAAACTCGATCTACAAGTCGAAGAAAAAGGTATTGATGGTCCAGTAACTCGTGTAGATCGTTATATCGAGCAGTTGACTATTGATACGCTTCGTAAAAGTTATAAAAATCACAGCTTCCTTGGTGAAGAGTTTGGGCTACAAGAAGGTAAAGGTCACGATGCTGATTGGTGTTGGGTGATTGATCCTCTTGATGGTACTTTAAACTTTATCAATGCTTTCCCACATTTCTGTGTATCTATTGCAGTTCAACATAAAGGTGTAACTCAACACGGTGTTATCTATGACCCTGTGAAAGATGAGCTATTCTCTGCAAGCCGTGGTCGTGGCGCAATGTTGAATCAACGTCGTATTCGTGTGAATGTTAAAGACAGCCTTGAAAATACCTTTATGGGTGTAGGTCATGCTTACCGCGCTAAACGTAATGGTGAGATTGTTTCTTATGCGAAAAACCATTTTGAATCATTATTAAATGTAACTGAAGCTGGCGCACAATATCGTCGTGCAGGTTCTGCTGCATTGGACTTGGCTTATGTTGCGGCTGGTCGTTTAGATGGTTATTTTGAACTCGGTTTAAAACCTTGGGATATCGCAGCAGGCGAGCTTATGGTGAAAGAAGCGGGTGGTACAGTCGTTGATGCTCGTGGTGGTTCAGATTCTATGGAAAATGGTCAAGTGATTGCGTGTTCTATGAAAATGTTAAAACCATTGATGCAAGCTGTTGTTCCTGCTTGGGGTGAAGCTGCGAAGTAATTTATACTTGTGTAGATTGAGTTTTAAAAAGCCTTCATCTTTATGAGGGCTTTTTTATGGGTTGCGATTTAATGCGATACTATCAATAGTGAATGTCGTTGTTTAAACTTTCGTGATTGCAAGACTTAGCGAATAGTACTTATATAAAAATAATACAACTTATTGGGGGACGCTAAGAGTGCATATCATTGGCAATCCAATACGATTATTCTAGGCGAGTTTACCGTGGAGTGTTTAGCGGTAGCTGTAGCAGATATTTTTGAGGATGAAAGTTTAGCTGTAGATCAAGTTTTTTATTTAATTCCTGATGATAATGAATGACTTAATACAATACAGGAAAAAACAATAAAACTTCGTGACATTATTATAAATTCTGCTATACTCTGCGCACGCACTAAATTTCGTTCATTACCTGAACATTTCTCTTCTATATTGTGTATGCGCGTCCGGTCCAAAGAGAGGACAATATTTCGCGCCCCACCCAATCGCTTAAGCGATTCCTTCAGGTTGCGGCTGTTATCAAATGTGCGTTATACGCATCGTCGTTCTCGGATCGCCGCTGATTCTATATTTTCAGCGATTATTGCTGTGCCGCTTTTTGCCGATGTCCATCAGACCATATATTAATGGAGCACCCACATTAGGGTGAATATCTCTATGAGCAAAACTTTTGCTGAATTTTCATTAGACGAGTCGCTACAGAAAGCACTCGAGAGTCTTGGTTTTACTACGCCGACTCCTGTTCAAGAACTATCTATTCCAGCGGCTTTAGAAGGAAAAGACCTTCTAGTATCAAGCCAAACTGGTTCTGGTAAAACTGCTGCATTCTTACTCCCTACGTTAAACGCTTTAGCTGGTCAAGATACTTTTGTACCATTTAAAGATCGTATGAAAGCAGTAACTCAACCAAATATCTTGGTGATTTCACCTACTCGTGAACTTGCACAACAAGTATGTCAAGATGCGATTGCATTTGTACGCCATATGAAAGGTGTACGTGTTGCAGCAATCATGGGTGGTATGCCTTTTGGTAAGCAAATCCAACAATTAAAAGGTGCACAAGTTGTTGTTGCGACTCCTGGTCGTTTACTTGATCTTGTAAACCGTCGTCAAATTAAACTTGATTTAGTTGATGCTTTAATCGTCGATGAAGCTGACCGTATGCTTGACTTAGGTTTCTCTGAAGACCTAGAAGCAATCAGCGATTTAGCTTTAAATCGTAAACAAACATTAATGTTCTCTGCAACATTTGCACCACGTATCATTAATCTTGCTGAACGCATGATGAACGAACCTGAACGTATTGCAATTGAAACAGGTCATTCTACAAATACTGATATTACCCAAACTTTACATTGGACTGATGGCTTCGAGCATAAGAAAAAATTGCTTACGCATTGGTTAAATGAAGAAGACGTAGATCAAGCAGTTGTATTTGCTTCAACTCAAGAAGATACAGATATGCTTGCTGAAGAGCTTGCAGAAGCTGGTCTTTCAGTTGTTGCGCTTCATGGTGCTATGCCACAAACTGTACGTAACCGTCGTTTACGCAGTATCCGTGAAGGTCGTGCAAAAATTCTTGTTGCTACAGACGTAGCTGCTCGTGGTCTTGACGTACCAACAATCTCTCACGTAATTAACTTCGGTCTTCCAATGAAGAATGAAGATTATGTGCATCGTATTGGTCGTACAGGTCGTGCGGGTCGTACTGGTAAAGCAATCACTTTAGCAACTTACCGTGAACGCGGTAAGATCCGTGCTTTAGAAGATTATTTAGAAGCGCGTTTAAGTGTTTCTGAAATCGAAGGTTTAGAGCCATCTCCACCTCCAGCTCGCGGTAGTCGTGATGGTGGCGGTCGTGGTCGTAGTAACGGTGGCGGTCGTCGTGAAGGCGGTCGTGGCGGTTTCGGCGGTGGTCGTCGTTTTGAAGGTGAATCAAACTTCAAACGTCGTGAAGGCGGTGATGATCGTCCACGTCGTAGCTTCGATGACAAACCACGTGGTGATCGTCCATCTTATGGTGATGATCGTCCTAAGCGTGATTTTGGTGATCGTCCACCACGCCGTGAAGGTGGTTTCGGTGATCGTCCACAACGTTCATTCGGTGGTGAAGATCGTCC
>NZ_KB849287.1:243912-427271 GCF_000368145.1 Acinetobacter guillouiae CIP 63.46
GATCGTCCTAAGCGTGATTTTGGTGATCGTCCACCACGCCGTGAAGGTGGTTTCGGTGATCGTCCACAACGTTCATTCGGTGGTGAAGATCGTCCTAAGCGTGATTTTGGTGATCGTCCACCACGTCGTGAAGGTGGCTTCGGTGACCGTCCACAACGTTCATTCGGTGGCGAAGATCGTCCTAAGCGTGATTTCAACTCTGATCGTCCACGTCGTGAAGGCGGTTTTAACGATAAACCTCGTTTTAACTCGAATGATGACAACCGTGGCAACAGCGTAGATTACAAACCACGTCGTGAAGGCAGTTTTGCTGATCGTCCTAAGCGTGATTTTGGTGATCGTCCACCACGCCGTGAAGGTGGTTTCGGTGACCGTCCACAACGTTCTTTCGGTGATGATCGTCCTAAGCGTACATTCGGTGGTGAAGACCGTCCGAAGCGTGAATTTAATTCAGATCGTCCTAAACGTGCGTTTGGCGGTGAAGATCGTCCTAAGCGTGAATTTGGTGGTGAAGACCGTCCAAAGCGTGAATTCAATGCAGACCGTCCGCGTCGCAAATTCAACGATTAATTAGATATTTTTAATAAAAAACCAGCCTAAAGGCTGGTTTTTTATTGCAAGTTGAAAAGTATTTGGTAGAATAAAGTGTGACATAGTTCAATTTATTTAATAAAACAGTTAGACTTAACTTATGAAAAATTGAATCTAATAAAGTTGATGATTTCTTTGAGGTAATTATGTTATATATGTTCTCATTTTTATTGATCTCAAATGTTGGGTACTTTTTTTATAGCCTGCTTTTTAGATAATCTATTTGCTCATTAAATAAAATTTAAAAGTAAAAAACTAAAAAAATAGCCCAAGTAACCTTGTTTATAAAGATGAATATTCTTTATGATTTTTTATTATCTTTTAATTACAAAACATATAGATATTTAAGAGTATAGTATGTGGGCTGATAAATGCAGGAAAAAGTTCAGCTATGAATAAACACAGTCATTCCGAAGCTGAAGCTTTAATTGAAGTCAAAAATTTAAGTTTTAACCGAGGTGAACGCGTTATCTACGATAATGTGAGTTTGCAGATTCGTCGTGGGCAAATTACCGCAATCATGGGACCATCTGGAACGGGTAAAACAACCTTATTACGGCTCATTGGTGGTCAGCTTAGCCCAGATGCTGGTGAAGTACGACTTGATGGGAAAAACATTGCTTCGATGTCACGTAATGAGCTTTTTGCTGCACGTGCGCGTATGGGGATGTTATTTCAGAGTGGTGCGTTATTTACCGACATGACCGTCTATGAAAATGTTGCTTTTCCAATTCGCGCACATACAAAATTACCAGAAAATTTAATTGCTGAGTTGGTGGCGCTAAAATTAGAGTCGGTTGGTTTGCGTGGTGCTGAAAAGTTGATGCCCGCAGAACTTTCTGGCGGGATGAATCGACGCGTGGCGCTTGCTCGTGCGATTGCGCTTGATCCAGACTTGATTATGTATGACGAACCCTTTGCTGGGCAAGATCCGATTGTGATGGGGGTTTTGACCCGATTAATTCGATCATTACGTGATGCTTTAGATCTAACAACAATTATTGTTTCACATGATGTTGATGAAACATTATCAATTGCTGACTATATTTACGTTGTGGCTGAAGGTAAGGTGCAAGGCGAGGGGACACCTGAGCAATTGCAACAACACGCTTCTCCATTTGTACAGCAATTTTTAACAGGTTCGGTTGAAGGTCCTGTTGATTATCAATTTAGTCATCAAGCCTATTTAAGTAATGAGGTTAGTTCATGAATGCTATTGCCTTATTGGGTAGACGCGTTCTAGAACGTGTTCAGGGCATTGGTGTTGCAATGCTCATGTTGTTGCGCATTTTATTCTCTTTGCCAACAATACTTGGTGTAAAACTTTTCATTTATCAGATGTATCGAGTAGGCGTACTGTCTTTATTGATCATTGCTGTATCTGGTCTGTTCATCGGTGCAGTACTCGGTTTGCAGATGTATAACATCTTGGTCACTTTTGGTAGTGAAGCCATGTTGGGCGCGGCTGTGGCTTTAACCTTGTTACGTGAACTTGCGCCTGTTGTGGCAGCCTTGCTTTTTGCTGGTCGTGCTGGCTCTGCTTTGACTGCTGAAATTGGCCTAATGAAGGCAACTGAACAATTATCCAGTATGGAAATGATTGGTGTTGATCCGTTAAAGCGTGTGATTTCTCCACGTTTATGGGCAGGTATTGTCAGTTTACCGATGCTGTCTGTGATCTTTGCTGCGATTGGTATTATGGGTGGCAAAATGGTCGGTGTTGATTTTCTTGGCGCAGACGAAGGCTCATACTGGAGTGGTATTCTGAGTAGCACCCAGTTTATGAAAGATGTGTTTAACGGGACCATCATTAAAAGTTTAGTATTCGCTTTAATTTGTACTTGGATTGCGGTGTATCAAGGTTATGCTTGTGAACCAACATCTGAAGGTATCGCAACATCTACGACACGTACTGTTGTGTATTCATCGTTATGTGTTTTAGGTTTTGATTTCGTGTTGACTGCGGTCATGTTCGGAGGTGTTTAATGAAATCACGTGCTAGTGAGCTGACCGTCGGTATTTTTGTCATCATTTTTGGTCTTGCTCTATTCTTTTTAGCCATGAAAGTGAGTGGTTTGGTCGGTACAAACTTAAAAGACAGTTATGAAATGACTGCAACATTCGACAATGTGAATGGTTTAAAACCGCGTGCCAAAGTGACCATGAGCGGTGTTAAAATTGGACAAGTTGATGCGATTACACTTGATCCTGTGACCCGTCATGCAACGGTTAGATTCGATTTGGATGGTTCATTGACCACCTTCAATGCAGAACAGTTGAAAAAAGTAAAAGAAAATGCGCTAGGTGATTTACACTACAGTGCTGATTATCAGGCTGCGACACCTGAGAAACAAAAAGAAATGGAAACGCAACTGTTAGGTAACATGAAATCCATCACAAATATTGATGAAGATGCTTACATAATGGTCGCAACCAATGGTCTTTTAGGCGAAAAATATTTGAAAATCGTACCAGGCGGCGGCATTAACTACATTAAACGTGGTGAAAGCATTGAAAATACCCAAGGTACGATGGATCTAGAAGATTTGATTACCAAATTTATTACGGGTGGTGCAGGAAAATCATCAACTGGCGCATCGGAAGCTAAAGATGCATCTGCATCCACTGAAACAACTGATGCTCAAACTTCATTTGTTGAATAGGCATTAGAGGAGTTATTGAAAATGAACATGCTGTTAAAACAAACTTTTACTGCAACTATTTTGGCAACTATGGTGGCGACTGCGGCTCAAGCTGCTCCAGCAGAAGCACCACCGGCATTTGTTAAACGTGTTGCTGATGGCCTGATTTCGCGCTTAAAAGCAGATCAAGGTAAATTGCAAAACCCTGCTACTGTGAAAGCGATTGTTCGCCAAAACCTTGATCCTTATGTGGATGGTCAAGCGTTTACACGTATTGTGATGGGAACTTATGCAAATAGCAGTACCCCTGCTCAACGTGCGCAATTTGAACAAAACTTCCGTAATACTTTGATTGAGAATTATGGTAGCGCATTTGCGAAGTATTCAAATCAATCGTATTCAATGCGTCCGTATAAGGCAACCAACAGCAAGTTTCCTGTCGTTACTTTAGACTTCAATAACAATGGCGAAAAGATCCCTGTATCTTTCCAATTGTCTGATGCAGGTAGCCAATGGAAAGTACGTAATTTGAATGTGTCTGGTATCGATCTAGGTTTGCAATTCCGTAACCAATTTGCTGCGAACGTGCAACGTAATGGCGGCAATATTGATAAAGCAATTGCAACATTCAAGCCTGATGCAGACGCTGCTGTTAAGAAGTAAGCTCATAACATAGATAGGTGCAAGCGAGTGATTGAATTTAAAAATCAGGAATTATATGTTAGCGGTAAAATTGCTTACGAGAATGCTGAAAGCTATTATTTAAATGGTTTGAAAGTGATTCAAAATGAGAAAAATTTTCCAATAACTGTGAATCTATCACAGCTTGAACATGGCAGTACCCTTGCTTTATCTGTGTTTGTGCAGTGGTTACGTCAAACACCAAATCTTCAGGGACTGCAGTTTAAAGCAGTGCCTGAAAAGATGATGAAAATTATTCAAGCTTGCCATTTGCAAGATGACTTGAAATTAATTTAGCCTATGCAAGATTGATGTAAAAAAGCACCTAAAGGTGCTTTTTTATTAACTCATTTTTCTTTCTGCTTTGAGCAGTGCTAAATATCAACTCAATCCAATAAGGGGAATGCAGTATTTAAATCCATTTCTTCCATCTAAAGTAAGCCAAAGGCCCCACAAAGAAAGCAATTAAGATGGTAATCACCACATAAAAGCTCCAGTGACCATGGGCAAATGGCAGAATCTCAGTGTTCATCCCATAAATACTGGCAATCAACATCGGTGGAGCAAGCATGCTGGGTAAGATGGAGAAGCGACGAATGGTATCGTTCTGTTCAGTGTTAATAAATCCAGAGGTGGTATCAAGCAAGAATCGTACTTTTTGGAACAAGAACGCATCATGTTCTACAAGGGAACGTACATCCTCACTTAACTCTCGAATATCTGCATCATAGATATGGCTCCCCAATGCGCGAGGACGAGACAAAAAGGTTAAGACACGACGTAAGTCAATCAGACAAAGTTGCGCTTTTCCAAGCATATCTTCCTTTTGTGCTAAACGGGTAATCATGTCATCTAAGTCTAAAATCATTTCACGATGACGTACGTTGAGGACTTCTGTGGAATATAACTCTAAGTCTTTGTGGATATCTTCTAAGATATCCGCAAGCTCATCCAGTTTTGCTTCTAATAAGCCTAAAAGAATCCATGTCGGATCTTTGTATTCGATTTCATAGTCATTACGGCGTGCACGTGCGCGAAAGGCACGAAAGGCAACCAACTTTTCACCACGTAAGGTAAATAAGCGGTCTTTATGCAAAATGAATGCAACCGTTTGCACATTGGCAAGCATGTTTGAAGTATCTTCGGGATCGCCTTCAACTTGGTAATTTTTATTTTTTGTTAAAAAATAAGTACTGATATGTAGAATCCCATCATCATCACGGTAGAATCGTGCAGAGGATGAAATGTCTTCTAAAGATTTAAGAGTTGGTAAATTTTGCTGGTAAGCATCTAAAACCCATTCTTGTTCTTCTTGTGAAGGTGCAATGAGGTCAACCCATACCAATTCAGGATGTAGGTCGAATCCACCATTAATTGTTGCATCTTCTAAGCTACCGCGCTCAGTGGCGTAAAAGGCTTCAAGCATTATGTCTTTTCTCCCTTGCGCAGTGTGGTGTCGATTTGATGTGTGTATTTTAGACAAGGATTTTAGGAAAAACACTCATTACATTGCTGTTTTGTAAAAAAAATCTTGATTGGTCGTCTGCATTTTTAGCATGACAAAATTAAAGTTAGGTTAAATTTATGAATTCTATTGCTATTTTTTGTGGTTCATCATTAGGTACGGATCAAATTTTTGCTGATGTTGCAGAGCTGACTGGTGAAACAATCGCCAAGCAAGGGAAAACTTTGGTCTATGGTGGTGGCCGTTCAGGCTTAATGGGCATCGTCGCTGACAGTGCTTTGGCAGCAGGAGGCAAAGTGATTGGTGTGATCCCTCAGGGATTGGTCGATCGTGAATTGGCACATCCAGATTTGACCGAGCTGTATATTGTTAAAAATATGCATGAACGTAAAACAAAAATGTCTGAACTTTCCGATGGCTTTATTGCATTGCCTGGTGGTGCAGGAACCATTGAAGAAATTTTTGAGCAATGGACGTGGGCACAATTGGGAATTCATTTAAAACCTTGTGCATTTTTAAATGTTGAAGGTTTTTATGATGATTTATTGAAATTTATTCAACTCACGACAGACAAAGGTTTTTCTAAAGCGCGTTTTACAGATCAGTTGATTGATTCTGCCTCGATCGAAGAAATTCTAACCCAGTTTAGTCACTATCAAGCGCCAGAACCAAAATGGGGTGTAAAAGAACGTGAAGAATTGGTTAAATTAGATCAAGTAGATCGTACATTTGGTTAAAAACTAAAACACAATATATTGTTTTTAAATTTATTGCTGTCACAATATATTGTGTTTTTATTCTATTTTTAAATCTTATAAATGTAATTACTGTCGCGGCAGCTGTGATTTTGAATGATAAAAATCAATTGCTCTTGGTGAGAAAGCAAAATACACAATTTTTTATGCAGGTTGGTGGAAAGCTTGAGCCCAATGAACCACCTGAGCAGACCATGTTGCGTGAGATTTTAGAAGAAATTAGTGTTCAAGCAGAGATTACTCAGTTTATTGGGCGTTTTGAAACAAAAGCAGCCAATGAAGCAGACTTTCAATTGGTGAGTTATCTCTATCAAGTTGACCTAGAGCAAACACCCAAAATTAATGCAGAAATTGCTGAAATGAAATGGATTGATTTGGATGATGCGCAAACGCTTTTAGCACCATTGACCAAAGAGATCGTCATTCCATGGTGTAAAGCAAATTTAATCCATTCATAATTTTCGCTATGTTTGCTTCACAGTATTTGTATCGCTGAGCGATGATGAAAATTTATTGAGCTGCGGCAATACATACACTATAAATCTGCTGGCAGCCTAAGTTTTCTAACGCATGGGTTAAAGCATGAATTGAACTGCCTGTGGTCACGACATCGTCAATAATCAGTACTTTTTTATATTTTCTTTTTTCTGTTTTGATCATTTTAAATTGATATTCAATATTTTCTAAGCGCTCAATTCTACTTAAACCTTTTTGCGAGTGTTGCACCTCTCGAATCACGGGTTGCCATACCGGGATATTTAATTGCCTTGCCATGATTTTGGCGATAATCAGCATTTGATTGTAGCCGCGTTCTTTTAAACGAGCAGTAGAAATTGGCATAGGGACAATGGCTTGAATTTTAGGTAGGCTTAAATTCAATAAACTTTGTGCCAATAGTGTCTGATATTGCAGTTGTTGTTCATATTTATAGACTTGGATGATGCGATCAATTGGGAAGTCGTAACGGTGAGCACAAACAATCTGGTGTTGATGCCGTTCTATATGCTGCTTATACCAAGGAAGTTCGTTCCAACACGTGTTACAAAGGGAATGCTGTTGTTGTCGGTCTATTCCACAAAGGAGGCAAGGGGAAAGGCTTTGTATGCTTTTATGGAGAAGTTGATTGATAAATTGGAGCATGCTCTGTTCTATTTTTTATTTGTGATTAATTTCGCATAGTGTGCTGAATAGATCAATAGCAGATTTTTATTAAGCTTTATATCACTTAATCTTCATATCAGCATGTTATGACAACCTCCATGTCATCATTTGTGGGCATAGATTTTGATAAGCGTCGTTAGACTGAATGAATCAAACATCTGAGCTATGATGTCTATGCATGGATATTCTAAATAAATGTTTAGACATAGGCATATCTCGGTGCTTCAGGTAACCAGCGTTTTAATAAAGCTTCAGCATTTTCTGGATCATCTTTTAGTACTTGACTGGCAACATAATGTGCTTGATTAAGTAAATGATCATCTCGTTCTAGCTTGGCGACACGGAAACCTAAATCTCCTGTTTGCTTGGTGCCCAGTAATTCACCCGGCCCTCGGATTTCTAAGTCTTTTTCTGCAATGATAAAACCGTCATTGGTTTCACGCATGATACGTAAACGTTCTTGGCCATTTTGTGATAAAGGATGTTTATAGAGTAGGGCGCAGAAACTTGCGGTTGCACCACGACCGACACGACCACGTAACTGATGCAACTGAGACAGGCCTAAGCGTTCAGCATTTTCAATCACCATAATGGAAGCGTTTGGAACATCGACCCCGACTTCAATCACTGTCGTTGCAATCAGCAGTTGCAATTCATTGTCTTTGAATTGTTGCATGACCAGTTGCTTCTCATCGGCTTTCATTTTTCCATGGACTAAGCCAATATTAATCTCTGGAAAGCGATCTTTAATCTCTTGATAGGTGGCTTCTGCGGCTTGAGCATCGAGAGTTTCTGATTGTTCGACCAGAGTACAGACCCAATACGCCTGTTTACCCTCAGCACAGTTGGTGGTGATACGATTCAGCACTTCTTCGCGTCTATCAAGTGGAATCGTGACTGTTTGAATGGGAGTACGTCCAGGAGGCAATTCATCAATCACTGAGGTATCTAGGTCACCATAGGCAGACATTGCCAGTGTGCGAGGGATTGGTGTTGCCGTCATGACCAGTTGGTGTGGCGTGGTGTTATCCACGCCTTTATTACGTAAAGCTAGGCGTTGATCTACCCCGAAACGATGTTGTTCATCAATAATTACGAGACCAAGTTTGGAAAATTCAACATTGTCCTGAAATAAGGCATGGGTACCCACTACAATATTGGCAGTTCCATCCTTAATGGTTTGTTCAGCCGCAGCGCGTGCCTTGCCTTTTTGTTTGCCTGAAAGCCATGACACATTTAAACCGAGTGGCTCGAACCATTTCTTAAAATTGATATAGTGCTGTTCAGCTAAAATCTCAGTCGGTGCCATCAGCGCCACTTGCCAGCCTTCTTCCAAAATATGACAAGCCGCAACACCTGCAGCCAATGTTTTACCTGCACCTACATCGCCCTGAACCAGTCGCAACATGGGTTTGTTTTGTTTTAAATCTTTGGCAATTTCGTTTGATACACGTTTTTGTGCATTGGTCATTTCAAAAGGTAAGCTTGCCAATAAGGCTTTTGCAAACTTTTTACTGGTTGAAAATGCTGGCGCTGCAATTTGTTGAATATAAGCACGTCGGGTTAATAGGCTGATTTGATGTGCAACCAATTCTTCAAAAATTAAACGTTGTTGAGCAGGGTGAGAGCCTTGTGAAAGTTGTAGCATATTGGCATTTACAGGAGGGTGATGAATATACTCCAGCGCCTGTTTAAGCGCGTAACCATTGGTGAACTTTTCAGGTAATAACTCAGGTAAAGCATCAGCGTGCTGGTTTAAAGCTTGCTTAACGTATTCACGTAATTTGGGTTGGGTTAAGCCTTCGGTGGCAGGGTAAATTGCTGTTAGTTGGGTTTTAGGGAGTGCTGTATGTTCAGTAATTAACTGGATCTCGGGATGGTAAAGTTCAAGGCCACGAGCGCCAACACGGACTTCCCCAAAAATTCTTAAACGATTACCCGCTTTAGCACGATCTGTGAGTGCTTTATAGATATGATAAAAGCGTAAGGTAACCTTGCCAAAATCATCTTGCAATAAAATCGCCATCGATTTGCGTTTACCGGGTGGCATATCGATTGATCTGACCACGCCTTCCATGAGATAACTACGACCGACTTGTAATTGGTTCATGGGAATGATCGTGCTACGATCTTCATAATCACGTGGCAAATGAAACAGCAAATCATCTGTGGTGAAAATATTTAGTTTTTCAAGTAAAGCAGCGGCGGCATTGCCAACCCCTTGCAATTGATGGACGGCAGCCATGTCCCCTCAACTTAAGTTTGATTGATTTTGAAAATCGGTTTCAAAGAATAGGTCGTGTAATGCATATTCTATTTATTGGTTATGGTAAAACATCGCAACGTGTTGCCAAACAATTATTTCAGCAAGATCACCAAATTACCACAGTTAGCCGAAGTGCGAAAGATGATGATTTCGCACAACATTTGATTCAAGACATTCAACAACTCGATTTAGCGCAAATTCAGCCTGTCGATGTGGTGTATGTATTGCTCGCACCATCTCGAAATTCTCCGCTAAGTGCTATCGAAAATTATCAACAAACCTATGTCGACTCGGTGCAGCCGATTGTTAAGGCACTAAGAAATCATTCAGTAAAACGCATCATCGTGGTGTCATCTACACGTGTTTATGGGGAAAACCGTGGTGAACGTATTGATGATGAGTCAATGCCTATTCCAAGTGATCAACAGGGGCAGTTGTTATTGGCAATGGAGCAGCGATGGCAACAGGCTTATCCATCTAAATGTGTGATTGTGCGCCCAACTGGGATTTATGGCAGATCCGTTGCTCGTATGGTTAAGCTTGCAGAAACCACGCCAAGCTATCCCAATATTCATTGGTCAAATCGAATCCATATAGATGACCTTGCACATTTCTTAGCACATTTGCTTCACGTGGAACATCCAGAAAAATCATATATTTGTACAAATAATCAACCGCTACCATTGCATGAAATAATTTTATGGTTCCAACAACAGTTGAATTTATCGCACTTGGTTTTAGAAAGTTCCAATCAAACAGGGAAGCAGATTTTTGCGGAGAGGATGCTTGCAACAGGATTTAAGTGGGCACATCAAAATTGTTATATTGATTATGAGCAAAAATTATTGTCAGAATACTAAATTAAATTAGCGAGACTTAAGTGGAAGATATTATTTATATTAAAGATTTTTTAAAAGATAACCATAAATTATTTGCTCTTTTAAATAGAAAAATAATATGGGATGAGCGTATGACAGCACGTAAAACTGCGAGTTTTGGTAAAGCTTATAATTATTCTCAAATGTCCTATCCTGAAGCTCCTTTTTTGGATGAAATAAGACCGATTATTGATTTAATTAAAGAGACTTTGAGTTTTGAACCAAATAATTGTCTTATTAATTATTATATAGATGGTCAGGCGCGTATGGGATGGCATTCGGATCAAACAGATGTCCTTGTTCCAGGAACTGGTGTTGTGATTATTTCTTTAGGTGGTGAGCGGATTTTAAAATTTAGAAAAATACATGCTTATGAGGTAACTTCTGAGTATTTGTTGGCAGCTGGCAGTTTAATTTATATGAGTCAGCAGATTCAGGAGGAATGGCAACATTGTATTCCAAAATCAAATATTGAACAGGCTAGAATGAGTCTGACGTTTCGGAAGCTGCTGTAAAATTTAGTCAGCAGATAAGTTGTTGGTGGGGCTAGAGCCTAAAAATAGAAATAATAAATTTAACTGATGAAACAGTTACTTTTTTCGTAGCTAGATATATCACACTAGAATCTGAAAATTATAAATTAGCTCGGAGAGCCTTAGGATTATTCAATAATTGAGACTTTGAGAAGTTCCCTCTCCTTGCAGGAGAGGGTTAGGGAGAGGTAATCATCCCAGCCTTCTCCCAAAGGGAAAAGGCACTTTAAAGCTTTTATTTTTTCTTCCGTTTTAAACGCTTCTTGGCTTGTTGAGCGGCTAAAGCATCTAAAGCTTCTTTTAACTCCTCATCTGTAAATGAGGTGATATGGTGCAGCATTTGCAAAGTTACATCATCAAGAACCAAATTGGCATATTGCGCAACATTTCTAAACTGCTCATCAAAAACAATGGCATGGTCTTCATTGGTTTTGATATAGCCTTGTTCAGTTAAGACTTTCATAAAACTTTGGAATAACGCTTTATCAAAGAACTCAGGTGAGTTGAACTCATACAATACAGATAAACGTTGCCCAACCAAGTGACTTAATTCTTCGACTTGGCGAATCGAGATATTTCCAGAGCCACGTTGAGTAATTAAAGCCAGTGTCATGTAATAACGTTCAAGACTTTGACGTACTGGAGCAGCCAAAACAGCCAATTGATTATGGTCTTCTGAGTTTGGCGCAGGGCTGAAAATAAAATCTTCATCATCGACAAAAATTAAATTCGCTTGAGCCAAAGCATCGACATATTCAGTCACTTGAGCCTTGATTTCACTATCTTTCCATTTTAAGAACAACTCTGCTTTTAAGAATGGATAAAGGGTACGAATCACATTAAGTAAATCAGACTTACTGATCTTGCCATTATGTTCGACCAATGCTGCGACCAGCGACGGTAAAACAAAGGCATGCAAAATGTTATTGCGGAAGTAAGTCAGTAAAATTGCTTGATTATCTTCAATGGCAATAATATCGCCAAGGACGTGCTGGACACGTTTAATCAATTTCAGTTTCATACCATAGGCAATGATTTCTTTACCTGATAATGGCGTGACCTGAGTGCGGCTGTCATAAGGATTTGCAGTTAATAACTTGCGATATGTATCAAGCTGTTTAATGCAGATTTCTTCATCAAGTGTGTGTTTTGGAGTTGCCAATAAAATCAGTGACAATAAAGAAACAGGGTTTATCACCACAGCACGGTTGATATTTTCCAGAATCGCATTTGCCGAGCTGGTCACTGCATCTGAGACTTCTTGCGGGATTGGATCATCATTATGTTCAATGGTGATTTGATCAGCGCCATGTGCTTTGAGTAAGTCATCTAAGAAAACAGGTTCACCAAAATTGACATGCACTTTACCAAAAATACGCTCAATTTTTTTCAGGGTTTGCAAGATTCCCCAAATGGATTCAGCTTCTTTTGGCTTACCATTCATTTCGCCCACATAAGTTGCGCCTTCCATCAAGCGCTCATAACCGACATAGGTTGGGATAAAGACAATCGGTTTGGCACGGCCGCGCAAATGACCATGTACCGTCATTGCGAGCATGCCAGTTTTTGGTGGTAACAAACGTCCAGTTCGAGAACGACCACCTTCAATAAAGTATTCAAGAGGTGTGTTTCTAGACAGAATGCTAAATAAATATTCTTTAAATACCGATGTATAAAGTGCATTGCCGCGGAATGAACGACGGATAAAGAATGCACCGCCTCCACGCAGTAATTGACCGACAAATGGCATGTTAAGGTTATCGCCGGCAGCAATATACGGCACCATCAAACCACGTTTATAAATCACATAAGACAATAACAAGTAATCGATATGGCTACGGTGACAAGGCGTATAAATCACTTCATAGTCTTTGACTAACTCGCGCACAGTATTGAAGTTATGTACTTCAACGCCGTCATAAAGCTGTGTCCATAGACGAGTCAAGGCCATATCTGCAAAGCGTACAGCCGATGCAGAATAGTCGGATGCAATTTCGTTTACAAAACCAATCGCTTTATGTTCAGCATCAATCATGCTGATTTTTGAGCGAATACTTTCTTTACGAATTGCATCCTGTACATCAGGGGCTTTAATCAGTGATTGCATGACATTACGGCGATCAGATAAATCTGGACCGAGAATGACTTCACGCTGACGATCTAAGTAGTCATTTAATTGATTGACAATATAAGTGGCTGGTGAAATATTGGGATGATCAATTTTCGCATGATCCACTAAAGCTCTAAGTGATTGCGCTTCATGGAATTCAAGGAATGACTGTCGACCATGTAAACCAATGTTCATCAATTGTTTGACTTTACTTGGAGTCGCCCAAGTGTCCGTAAATAACAGCTTAAACCAAGAATCTTCTTTATCTGGTGAACGTCCCCATAGTACTGTAACAGGGATTAATTCAATATCTAAATCAGCATTTTGATCAAGTGATTCAATCAGTCTAACTAAACGTGGCGGATAAGCATGCGTAGGCGGATTAAAATAATTGTTTTCGTCTTGGTGTTGTAAAAATAAAATTGCAGCTTTTTCGCGACTATTGCCAATCATTAATGGGTCAAGTGCAGGAGGAAGCTGCAAACGACGTGTTTCACCATCAACAACTAAAGCATTACTTCGTGAGTAATTCTGTAGAACATAGCAGACAACTTTTTGAGTTGTGGGCTGAATGAGCTCAGAATTTTCAGTTGAAGGGTCTAAAGGTTGAGCTTCTGTAGGAACCTCTCCAAGAACATGTGGTGTTACCACAAGGTCAAGTATTTTACTCGAAAGTCGACGATACATTTGACCAAAGCCACTCTTGGACATAAATACTCCTAGCCAATGGTGAATCACGCAATAAAGCGGATAAAAAATATTTTCTGTAATTAAAGCACAGAACAGTATGTCATTTTCTGACAAACTGCGGGTCGCTTGTCAGATTTTATCGTTAAAAAACGTATTTTAAACAATCCATCAGCACAAGAGAAGTGACAATACAGTTTATGAAAATTTAATGTTTCTCTCAGGACTTATGGCAAAATAGAGTTAAATCTCTAAAATATGGATACTTTGTTCTATCCATTGGAATAAAGTCAGTATATAGAAAGGTCACTTATGAATGCTTTAACCCAAGAGCTTGTAGAGCTTTTAACCCTTGAAAAACTTGAAGAACATATTTTTCGTGGTCAAAGTCGAAATTTAGTTGGTAAGCGTGTTTTTGGTGGGCAAGTTTTAGGACAAGCACTGCGGGCAGCATCATACACCGCTGATCGCCCCGTACATTCTTTACATGCGTACTTCCTATATGGTGGGGATATCAATGCCCCAATCATTTATGAGGTTGATCGGTTACGTGATGGCAAAAGCTTCTTAAGTCGCCAAGTACGTGCAATCCAGCATGGACGTACCATTTTTTCAGCAATGGTGTCATTTGCAACACCTGAAGAAGGCTTGAATTATCAAATTGCTGAGCCAGAATATCCGGCACCTGATGAATTAAAAGCTGAGCAAGAGCTTAAAGAAAATTTAATCAGTTTTATCCCGGAAAATATTCGTGCTGCGTTTATGCGTCCACGTCAGGTAGAAATTCGTCCGATCAATGTGACCAATCCATTTCAACCACAACCTGAAGCGCCGTCTTATGCACATTACTTGCGTACGCATGAGCCATTAGCTGCAGAACAGGCGGATGACATCTCGTTAAATCAGGCAATTGTTGCGTTTTATTCGGACTATACCTTGATGATGACTGCTTTGCGACCGCATGGTCTCAATTACCTCTCGCCAAGTTTGCAATGTGCCAGTATTGATCATACGATCTATTTCCATAAACCAGTAAAAGCAGATGATTGGATGCTTTACGATATGGATGCAACAGTCAGTGCAAATTCACGCGGTCTGAATTTTGGTCGTATGTGGCAAAATGGCGAATTGGTTTGTAGTACGGTGCAAGAAGGTTTGATGCGGGTACGTGAAATCGAAAACCAATAATACTTTTGCACTGATACGCTAATCGTGAAACTCAGCCATCATCTCTGATGGCTTTTCTATTTTTTAGCAGAGCTTGTGACAAAAAAATGCTCGATTCTAAATAACTTCAATGGCATAGTTCAACGTGTAAATATTTATAAATAGTCAGCGAAGATGAGTTTAAACACCCAAATTTTTATTGCAGCCATTCTTGGTGTGGCATTTGGATTTTTATTAAATCAATTCCCTAATACTCAATTTTTAGATGCCAGCATTTATGGTTTGAGCATCGCCAGTAGTATTTTTATTGGTTTATTAAAAATGCTTTTGGTTCCACTTATTTTTAGTTCAATCTTGGTGGGTGTTTCAAACTTAGAAGCGGGTAGTCAACTCAGTCGAGTTTGGAAAATAACCTTGGCTTGTTGTGTGACCACAACGACATTGGCACTTATTCTCGGTTTAGCCTCAACACATCTATTCAATGTAGGACAAGGTGTGGACATTGCAATGTTTCAAGATGCAATGAATCAACATAAAAGCCCAGATTCACTGACACCCAGCTCGTTTTTAACCAATTTTATTCAAAATACCCTCATCAATCCATTTAAAGCATTTAGTGACGGCAATGTTTTGGCAGTCGTACTGTTTGCTTTGTTATTGGGCTTGGCACTGGTACATGGTGGAGAGCGTTTTAATTCAATCAAACAACTGGCGCGTCAGTTTTTTGACATCATGATGATGTTAGTGGGTTGGGTGATGAAAGTTGCGCCAATTGGTATTTTTGCGTTGATGGCAAAGCTGATTGCAACAGAAGACATCTCTATTTTAAGCCGTCTTGCTGAGTTTGCTATTGTTGTTACGGGAACCACGATATTTCATGGTGTTGTGGTTCTGCCATTGTTGTTATGGATCTTTGGAAAAATGGATCCGATTACCTTTTTTAAAGGAACGCGTGCAGCATTAATTACAGCATTTGCAACCAGTTCAAGTTCTGCAACCATGCCTTTGAGTTTAAAGTGTACTCAAGAAAATTTAGGTGTACGTCCACAAATTGCAGGCTTTGTGATTCCTTTCGGTTCTCAGTTGAACATGGATGGAACAGCACTTTATGAAGCAGCAGCAGCGCTTTTTATTGCCAATTTAATGGGTTTAGAGTTATCAATTACCCAACAAGTGATTGTCTGTCTGACTGCGATGATTGCTTCATTGGGCGCACCGGGTATTCCAAGTGCGGGCATGGTCACCATGATCATGGTGCTACAATCTGTGGGATTACCAGCAGAGGCAATTGCGATTCTTCTGCCAATTGATCGTATTCTCGATACTGTACGTACCGTAGTGAATGTACAAGGGGATATGATGATTAGTGTGGTTGTTGACCGAAATACCAAAGATATGGAAAGTCCAACTTAGTGTATGGTTAGGATCGTGTTCTAAAAGATTGACCCAAAAAAAGCAGGATCTAAATCCTGCTTTTTTTATTTGATTTCAGTATTGATTAGTTTTAACAGTTATTATGCTGCAACTCTAGGCAATGCACGTTTTGCTGCAGGGGATTGATCCAAATAAGCAATCGCATCTTCTGTTTTAGCTTCATGTACTGGATCATACCAAGGCATTAAATAGCCCAATTGCTGTGAAACCAACCATAATGGATGTGGCATTAAGCGATTATCTGATTGTGCGATACTCGCCCATTCACGCCAAATCCAAGGCTTATAGAAAGCAGGTTTTTTATCTGCATAACGTGGGTCTTGCCCCATGATATGTGCAGCACCATCAACCCATAAGCCTAATACAGCGGCAATCACGATAACACTTTGATAATAACGGGAAATATAACCACCACCCAAATGACGATACAGATCAAAAGCCACTGTACGGTGTTCAATCTCTTCGGCACCATGCCATTTGACTAAATCAAGCATATTTGGATCTGCACCCAATTCCGCCCATTTTTTATTATAAAGCGCATATTTACCCAACACACAAGTCATATGTTCAACAGTGGCGACGATACCTAGGCGGAACAAATCCCATTGATGATCGAGGATTTTGGGTACTTTAAAGCCGAGTGGTTGATCTGCAAGTAATTTGCCAAACAAGAAATCCATAATCTCAAGATTACGTTGAATATCAATATTACGCACAGTTAAGTATTCTTTATTTGCTGAAGCATGTGCTTGAGCATGCATCGCTTCTTGGCGGATAAAGGCACGAACATCTTCAGCTAATTTTTCATCTGTGATTTTGGGTAAAACACGATTGTATAAACGGCAAAACCAAAATTCACCTGCTGGGAGAATATTGTTAATTTCATTGATAAAGTAGCTGACAAATGGCTGATTTGGAATCCAATCGACAGGGGTATCTTGCCATTCAAATTTCACTTTACGTGGTTTGATGTGGTACTGAATAGACGATCCAATCCGACTGTTCTTTAATTTAGCGAGTAACTTCATCACAGTGTCCTAATTTTTCTTTGGTGATTTCACACTTTATTATTCAAGTATAAAAAAATGTCCTAAATAGTTATTAGCAATTTAGGACATTCCAGTATCAATATGTGATGAATTTTGTTAGACAAGACTTTTTTATTTATCCTTGTGGATTTTCATCTACATTTCCATCAATATTTTCACTATTGAATTCGGATTCTTGGTCTTGATCAATGAACTCTTCATCCAAATCATCTTCAGTGGCTTCAGGAATTGCATCAATATCAAAATCTAAAGTTTTGTCTAAGGTGTAATTTAAGCGACCCGCCATAATCGAAGCAAGTTCTTCTAGACCTTGTTTGTTGAGTGATGAAAACAGTTGTATAGAAAAATTCAACTTCATTTTCTTCAATTGCTCTTGTACATCTAACAATACCTTACTGGCAGGGCCACGGTTGAGTTTGTCGGATTTAGTTAACAGCACATGCACAAACAAGTGACGTGAATATGCCCATTCCAACATCATCACATCGAAGTGTTGTAAAGGGTGGCGAATATCCATGAGTAGAACAAGACCTTGTAAACTTTTTCGATGAATCAAATAATTCTCAAGTTCTTTTTGCCATACAATTTTCATTGCTTCAGGTACAGCCGCATAACCATAACCTGGTAAATCGACAAGGCGTTGATCTGGGTTACCTAAACTAAAAAAGTTAATCATTTGCGTACGGCCAGGTCTTTTCGACGCGCGTGCCAATTGCTTTTGATTGGTCAATGCATTGATAGCACTTGATTTTCCAGCATTTGAACGGCCTGCAAAGGCAACTTCATAACCGGTATCTTCTACACAAAGATTCAGTTTAGGCGCACTCATCAGAAATTCAGCTTTACGCAACCAGTTCAAAGATGAAGTTGAGTATTCTGAAATCGCAGGATCAGCCTTTTTTTCATAACTGATTTTTTGTTTAGGGGCGCTTGAGGTCTTGCTATTTTTAGACTTTCCACTGCTGCGATGCATATTTCAACTTCAATAAACGGATAAACAAAGTGCATTATAAAGGAAGTCGGAGATTCAAGCGAATTTTGATCGTCTAAACTGAGATATTGGCTATCGAGGTATTGGATTTTGGACGATGAACTTTTGTGATTTAAACATTGAGATTGGGAATAGGCGAGTTTACGATCTTTGGATGTTGTGGTGGTGCGTTGAGAACATCGGCAACAGTATAGTGATCTAGGCTTTGATAAAACTGTTCAACGGCCTGATCTAAAATACCCTTTAAGCCGCAGCGTGGACGTAGTACACAAGGTGGCGTATTGCATTCTACAATTTGTGCATCGCGTTGGAGAATTCGTACAATATATCCTAAGCGAAATTCTAAGATATCTGGGTTTAAGCGCAAACCACCGCCTTTACCTCGTGTGGTAATCAACCAACCTTGCTTTCCCATAAAATGCACAATTTTGACCAAGTGATTTTCTGAAACATGTAAATCTTCTGCAATTTCAGCAATCGTATAAGGCACATCTTTTGGAGGCGCGATGTACATTAAGATGCGCAGGGCATAGTCGGTAAATTTATTTAGTTGCATGTAGGCTGCTCATCTATGGGTAAAGATGTATCTCATCCTGAAATAAATAAGGCCAGTCTATCATAGACCAGCCTTATAAAGAACGGATGTAGATTTAGATACCTGCACCACCCGTACCAAACGCTTCACTATGAATTTGTTCAGGTTTAATACCACGAGCCACCAATGCTTGGTGTTGTTGTTGCATAAATGGTATTGGGCCACAAAGATAATAATCAGCATGGGCTGGGAGTAATGCTGTATCAACCGTTGCTAAGTCTAAACGACCAGCCACATCATAGTCCTCACCTATAACATCACCGCTATGTGGGAACTCATAAGCTGTAAATGTACTGAGACGTGGGAATTTAGTTTTTTGCTCTTGAATATGTTGTTTCATCGCATGTACTTGGCTACTGCGACATGCATGAATAAAGCTAGCCGGTTGAGGCATGTCTAAAGTCACCAATTGGTTAAGCATTGCAATCATTGGGGTTAAACCTACACCCGCACTAATGAAGACATTACGTTTGCTACTATCAATTAGGTAGAAGTTACCTGTTGGAGCAGACACTTCAATTTCTGAGCCTTCAGCTAAGCCATGTAAAGTATTTGATACCCAACCACTTGCCAAATCACCTTTTTCATCTTCACGTTTAACTGAAATACGTAAATAGTCTGTTTGTGGGCTTGTTGATAGCGTGTATTGACGTGGCTGTTTTAAGCCTAATGCCTCAACAAATACGCGCACTGAAATATATTGACCCGCTTCATATTTAGGTAATGCGCCACCATCGACTGGTGCAAGATAGAAAGAGGTAATTTCTTCACTTTCATTCACTTTTTTAGCGATTTTAAATTTACGCCAGCCTAACCAACTGCCTTGAGTTTGTTGGTGCTGCTCATAAATCGCTTTTTCAGTGCTGATAAATAGATCGGCCAATTGCCCATAAGCTGCAGCCCATGCATCAATCAATGGATCTTCCATCGAAATAGTTAATACTTCACTAATTGAATGTAATAGGTTTTCACCGACAATGTTGTAATCAGGTGCTTGAATATTCAGACTGACATGTTTATGGGCAATCAGTTCAACCACAGGCAAAAGTACTGAAGGATCTTCAATATTTTCAGCATATGCTAAAACAGCACCAGCCAAGGCTTGCGCCTGAGCACCACTGCGTTGATGCCCCATGTTAAAGGTTTCTTTTAATTCAGGATTATTGCCGAGCATGCGGTTATAAAAATAACCGGTAAGTGCTACACCATTTTCGCGAAGAACAGGAACTGTTGCTTTTACAAGGTCAATTTGCTGCGGAGTCATTGTTGATCTCTCTTGGCTGTCATTTATAAGATGTATTTAAAATATACCTTATAAAATGTATTTGCAATACACCTTTAAGAAAAACACATAAAATAATTATGGTTTATTTTGAACTTAAGCTTTATTGATTGAAATCATTGAACTTATTTTTAAGCTTTTTTAGATGAATTTTTTGATAAGTTTTTAGATATGTTTAGCGAGCTTGATAAGCGGGATAAGCAAATAAAAACATAAGCAAGAACATAAGCTATAAAATGAGGAATAAAAAAGGAGCGCTAACGCTCCTCATATTTTTGTTTAAAAGAATTAACGGCCACCAAATAATGAACCTAACAAACCGCGGACCAGTTTTTGCCCTGTAGGACCGCCTAAGGTTCTTGCGGCACTTTTAGCAAAAGTTCCGATCACATCTTGAGTCAGTTTGGCACGTGCAGCTGCAGCTTTTGCTTCCTCTTTCTCTATGCGTTCTTGCTCTTTGGCTTGTTGCTTATCGAGAGTCTGTTGTTGCTTTGTGAGCTCTTCTAATTGCTTGGCTTGTTGAGCCACTGCATCAAAAGCCACCTGCTGTTGTGAGCTATCAGAAACTTTACGCTGTAGCATTTCATAAGCGCTATCACGATCAACTTCATTGTCATAAACACCCGCAACAATACTTTGCGCCATCAATGCTTTTCGTTCATCTAAAGTAATTGGGCTAAATGATGAGTAGGGTGGCATCACCATCGCTCGTTCAACCACTTGAGGTGTACCTTGTTCATCTAAGCAACTAATAAGCGCTTCACCGACAGCCAGTTCTGTAATTGCTTGATCTACTTTAAACTCTGGATTAGCGCGGAAGGTATCAGCCGCAGTTTTTACTGCTTTTTGATCTTTAGGGGTAAAAGCGCGTAAAGCATGTTGTACACGGTTGCCTAGCTGTCCTAAAACATTTTCTGGGATATCTAATGGGCTTTGTGAGATGAAATAAATTCCGACACCTTTAGAGCGAATTAGACGGACCACTTGTTGAATTTTTTCTTGTAATGCTGGGCTGGCATTATCAAAGAGCAAATGCGCTTCATCAAAAAAGAACACCAATTTTGGCTTATCTAAGTCACCGACTTCAGGTAACTTTTCAAATAATTCTGAAAGCATCCAAAGCAGGAAGGTCGCATAGAGCTTTGGTGTGTTCATCAGCTTATCCGCAGCCAATAGGTTGATATAACCATGTCCATTGGCATCAGTTTGGATAAAATCCATAATATCAAGGCTTGGCTCACCAAAGAAACGTTGACCGCCCTGATCACCTAAGGCCAATAGATTGCGCTGAATAGCACCTAAACTTGCTGGTGAGAGATTGCCGTATTCTGCTTTTAAAGCCGTAGCATTTTCACTGACATAGGTCAGCATGGCTTTTAAATCTTTAAAATCAATTAACAGTAAGCCCTGATCATCTGCAACACGGAACACTGCTGAAAGCACACCTTCTTGAGTGTCATTTAAATTCAGCATTTGCGAAAGTAACAGTGGGCCAATTTCAGAGATTGTGGTACGGATCGGATGTCCTTGTTCACCAAATAAATCCCAAAAAATAGTCGGTGATGCAGCAAAAGGAACACTGTCTACTCCTAAGCTTTTAATGCGTTCTTCAAATTTAGGATTGGTTGAACCTGCTTTGGCTATACTGGAAACATCCCCTTTGGCATCGGCAAGAAATACGGGTACACCAATCCGTGAGAAACTTTCAGCAAGCACTTTAAGGGTAATGGTTTTACCTGTCCCTGTGGCACCTGCAATTAAACCATGGCGGTTAGCAAATTGTGAATGTAATACAATATCTTGTGTTGTATCTGAGGTTTTTTTTGCGATGACGATTGGTGTGCCCATTGTTATTCCTATAGCTTTAATTTGAGTTTGGATGTTCTTTATCTGACTCAATATTTATATCATTGTTGTTATACAAAATTGCATTAAATGATGATGTTGTAAATCTGTTTTTATTGTTGAATTTGAATGTAAGGTGGTGCGGATTGTGTCTTGAAATGCAGTGGGAATAAGTAAAAGCTAAATGTACTTTTTGCTGAATGATCTCTGCGCTTAATCGTGTTTAGAGGTGAGTGTAAGGCCCTTGCCATCATTTGATATAGCAAAGACCCAGATATTATGTATTAAGCCTGCTGAGTTAAAATATTAAGCTTGAATGGCTTGAAGTGCGTTTTGAATATCTTGGATTAAATCGTCTGGATGCTCTAAGCCAATACAGAAACGAACCAATAGACCTTGCTCTAGATGTGCGCGTTCTAAATGACGCATGTCAGTCAGATTATAAATCATGACTAAGCTGACAGGACCACCCCAACTAAAACCGAGTTTAAATAAAGATAAATGATCACAAAACTTTCTGATTTTGTTGATATCAAACTCAGGTTTAAAAATAACACTAACCAGACCAGCACTTTGTCCTGTTTGACAGGTCTGGTTCCAATAGGTGTGGCTTATATTGTCAGAATCCGCAGGGTGTAAAACTTGAGCAAACGCATTTTGATTCTTTAACCAATTTAAAATCTTTAAAGCACTTTGAGACTGATGCTCATAACGAATTTGCATTGAGGCCAAACTACGCTGTACTTGTGCGGCATCATCACCCGAAATCGCGATACCTTGGATGGCATGCATACGGAACAGCTGATGATGTAAAGCTTTATCTTGAGTGACCACAGATCCCATTAAAATATCGCCACCACCACTTGGGTATTTGGTTAAGGCGTGTACGCTGATATCTACACTTAAATGTTCATGACTAAAATCAAAGGCATTAAACGCTAGGCCAGCGCCCCAGGTATTGTCCAAAGCCGTGAGGATATTTTTTGCTTTGGCTTTTTTGACTAAACTCACTAAATCAGGAAATTCGAGTGTGACTGAACCTGCGGCCTCCAACCAAATCAGTTTGGCATTTTCATTGGGTTGGAATGTGTCTGCATCGATAGGATTATAAACTTGAACGATAATGCCATAACTTTTTTCAAGATGACGTAGATGTTCCATGTTGGGACCATAGATATTGTCAGCGACCCAGACTTCATCTCCATGACTTAAAAAACATGAATTGACTAGATTAATCGCAGATAAACCACTGGGCGCAAGCAAGCAATATTCACCACCTTCTATTTGGGCAATGTGATCGCCTAAGGTAAACGTTGTCGGTGTGCCATGTGTGCCGTAACTATAGTCATAACGATCTGTCCAATGGCGATTAAATAGTGCATCGGTATTTTCAAATATAATTGTTGACGCACGAAATAGGGGAGGCTGTATTGTATTTATATATTGTGGTGCTTTACGAGAAGAATGAATTAAAGCAGTAACTGGTTTTTGTTTCACAGGAATACTCAATTTTTGTTAATAGCTGGACTAAAGTAAGCAAAACATAATCGCTCAGTGACGAAAAGCAATAAATTGTGAAAAATAATAAATAAAATTGATATTGGCTTCATTTTTGCATTTATCCAACTATGTTTTGTGATTTGTAGCGTAATTGATACAACAAGAATAGGTGATAACATGAAAAAACTTAAAGTGCATTATTTTCAGCATATTGCAGGTGAAGGCTTTGGTAGCTGTTATGAGTATTTAAAAGCAATGGGCGCGGAAATTACTGCAACAGAATTTTTTGCTTTACCCACAGATTCACAATTAGAAATAGAAGCTTTGCCGCATGTCAATGATGTGGATTTACTCATCATTATGGGTGGGGAAATGAGTGTAAATGATGAAGCCAACTATCCTTGGTTAAAGGTCGAAAAACGATGGATTCGCCGTTATTTGGCTTCGGAAAAGCCCGCAATCGGGTTGTGTTTGGGTGGGCAGTTGATAGCCAATGCTCTAGGTGCCAATGTTCGGCGTAATACTGTGCAAGAGATTGGCTGGACCTTGGTCAATAAAAGCAACCATGTGCCAGAAGGTTATTTCCAATTGCCTGAGCGGGTCAATGTCATGCAATGGCATAGTGAGACCTTTGATATTCCTAAAGGCGCAATTCGTTTGGCGGAGAATCCAGCATGTCCCAACCAACTTTATCAAATTGGCAAAAATGTATTGGGGTTTCAGTTCCATCCAGAAATCACCCCGCATAGCCTAAAAATCTTCATTGAGCATGAAGAAGAAGATATGGTGTTTAGTGGAGTACACAGTCAATCATTATTGAAGCTAAAAAAATCGCAACAAACGGATTATGTGATTGGGAATCAGTTGCTCAATCATGCGATTGACTACGTTTTAAGGGTTTAAGCTGATGTTTAAATAATAAGCGCTTTATTTATAATTAATTACTCAAAAAAAGGTAAAAATGTCCAAATAAGTTTGCTTAAGTGTTAAACAATCGTTATAATGAGCGACCCTCCGATATGGTGGGGTGAATGGCGAAGAAAGTCATTCAGATCGTTACAGTCGTGGCATCGATCACGACCTTAGTGATTTTCACTGCCTTTGACACTTACCTTATTTAGTGGGGTGAGATGCGTCAAGGGTGATTCTTTATATATTTGGCTTGGAGTTAACTGGTATGTCTAACCAGAGAATTCGTATCCGTCTTAAGTCTTTTGATCATCGTTTAATTGATCAATCTTCTCAAGAGATCGTAGAAACAGCAAAACGTACTGGCGCACAAGTGTGTGGTCCAATTCCGATGCCTACTCGCATCGAACGTTTTAACGTTTTAACATCACCACACGTGAACAAAGATGCGCGTGACCAATATGAAATCCGCACATATAAACGTTTGATCGACATCGTTCAACCTACAGACAAAACTGTAGACGCGTTGATGAAGTTGGATCTTGCAGCTGGTGTTGATGTTCAGATCGCATTGGGTTAAGGCTTTCGGTTAATTAACGCTCTATAAGTTAATTAGGCCGCTTTTTTAGAGGTTTATGCACATGGCTATTGGTTTAGTCGGTCGCAAGTGCGGTATGACACGTATCTTTACAGATGCTGGTGTTTCTGTACCTGTAACAGTGATTGAGGTTGATCCTAACCGTATCACTCAAATCAAAACGCTTGAAACTGATGGTTATCAAGCGATTCAAATCACTACTGGTGAACGTCGCGAATCTCGCGTAACAAATGCTCAGAAAGGTCACTTTGCGAAAGCTGGTGTGGCTGCTGGTCGTTTAGTTAGCGAATTCCGTGCTACAGAAGCTGATCTTGAAGGTCGTGAAGTTGGTGGAACTATCGGTGTTGATTTGTTCGCAGTAGGTCAAGTTGTTGACGTAACTGGTCAATCAAAAGGTAAAGGTTTCCAGGGTGGTGTTAAGCGTTGGAACTTCCGTACGCAAGATGCTACACACGGTAACTCTTTGTCGCATCGTGTTTTAGGTTCTACAGGTCAAAACCAGACCCCTGGTCGCGTATTTAAAGGCAAAAAAATGGCTGGCCATTTAGGTGCTGAACGCGTAACAGTTCAAGGTCTTGAAATTGTATCTATCGACGCAGAACGTTCAGTTCTTGTTGTTAAAGGTGCGATTCCTGGTGCTACTGGTGGCGACGTTATCGTTCGTCCTACGATCAAGGCCTGAGGGGAAATAACGTGAATTTAAAAACTGTTTCCGGCTCTGCTGTTGAATTATCAGAAGTAGCTTTCGGTCGTGATTTTAATGAAGCTCTTGTACACCAAGTTGTTACAGCTTATTTAGCTGGTGGTCGTCAAGGTTCTAAAGCTCAGAAATCACGTGCAGACGTTTCTGGCGGTGGTAAGAAACCATTCCGTCAAAAAGGTACTGGCCGAGCTCGTGCGGGTTCTATTCGTAGCCCAATCTGGGTTGGTGGTGGTAAGACTTTTGCTGCTCGTCCACAAGATTGGTCTCAAAAAGTTAACCGTAAAATGTACCGCGGTGCAATGCAATGTATCTTAGCTGAACTTGTTCGCCAAGATCGTCTTGTATTGGTTGAAGAGTTTGCTGTTGAAGCACCTAAAACTAAAGAATTGCTTGCTAAACTTAACGGCTTGAACGCTACTCGCGCATTAATCGTTACAGAAGCTGTAGATGAAAATCTATATTTAGCTGCTCGTAACCTTCCACACGTTGATGTGGTTGATGCTGCTGGGATCGATCCTGTTGGCTTGATCGCGTTTGATAAAGTTGTTATGTCTGTTGCGGCTGCTAAGAAGATTGAGGTAGAACTCGGATGAACAACGAACGTATCTATCAAGTCCTAAAAGGGCCTGTTTTTTCAGAAAAAGCACAAGTTCTAGGCGAAACTGCTGGTGTTCAAGTTTTTAAGGTTGCTATTGATGCAAACAAACTTGAAATCAAAAAAGCAGTAGAGCAATTATTTGGTGTAGAAGTTGTTAAAGTTAACACGACTATCACTAAAGGTAAGACTAAGCGCTTTGGTAAAACATTAGGACGTCGTTCTGATGTTAAAAAAGCATACGTCACCCTGAAAGCTGGCCAAGATGTTGAAATGGCTGACTTGGGCGATACCGCTGAAAGCACAGCGGAATAAGGACGAAAATTATGCCAATTCAAAAATGTAAGCCAACGTCTCCAGGACGTCGCTTTGTAGAGAAGGTGGTTCATAATCATCTTCACAAAGGCGCGCCTTATGCACCGTTGGTTGAAGCTAAAAAACGTACTGGTGGTCGTAACAATAACGGTCACATTACTACTCGTCACGTTGGTGGTGGTCATAAACAAAACTACCGTATCGTTGACTTCAAACGTAACAAAGACGGCATCCCAGCTGTAGTTGAACGTATTGAATACGATCCTAACCGTACATCTCATATTGCTTTATTGAAATATGCTGACGGTGAGCGTCGTTATATTATTGCTGCTAAAGGCTTACGTGCTGGCGATAAAGTACAATCTGGTAACGATGCTCCAATTCGTCCAGGTAACTGCTTACCGCTTCGTAATATGCCTATCGGTTCTACATTACATAACATTGAGCTTAAAATCGGTAAAGGTGCACAATTAGTGCGTTCTGCTGGTACTTCTGCTCAGTTGTTGGGTCGTGACGGTTCTTACGCAATTATTCGTCTTCGTTCAGGCGAAATGCGTAAAGTACACGTTGAATGTCGCGCTGTGTTAGGTGAAGTATCTAACTCAGAAAGCAACCTTCGTTCACTTGGTAAAGCAGGTGCTGCACGCTGGCGTGGTGTTCGTCCTACCGTTCGTGGTATGGCGATGAACCCAGTTGACCATCCACATGGTGGTGGTGAAGGGCGTAACAAAGGTATTCAACCTGTAAGCCCATGGGGTCAAAAAGCTAAAGGGTACAAAACACGTACCAATAAGCGTACGACTAAGATGATCATTCGCGACCGTCGCGTTAAGTAACAAGTAAAGGAATCTGACAATGCCTCGTTCTCTGAAAAAAGGCCCATTCGTCGATGCGCACTTGTTCGCTAAGGTTGAAGCGGCTATCGCGGCTAATAACCGTAAGCCGATCAAAACTTGGTCGCGTCGTTCGATGATCCTCCCGGATTTTGTTGGTTTAACAATTTCTGTACATAATGGTCGTAACCATGTTCCAGTGATCGTATCTGAACATATGGTTGGTCACAAACTCGGTGAATTCGCGCCAACTCGTACCTATCGTGGTCACGGTGTTGACAAGAAGTCTAAACGTTAAGGTGCTATGATGGAAGTTACTGCTAAATTACGCGGTGCCGCTATCTCGGCACAAAAAACTCGTTTGGTTGCAGACCTAATCCGTGGCAAATCTATTGCTCACGCGCTTAATATCTTAAACTTCAGCAACAAAAAAGCTGCAGTTATAGTGAAAAAAGCATTGGAATCTGCAATTGCAAACGCTGAACACAATAACAGTTTAGATGTAGACGACCTTAAGGTTACTACGATTTACGTTGATGAAGGCACTAGCCTTAAACGTATTATGCCACGTGCTAAAGGCCGTGCAGATCGTATTACTAAGCGTACTTGTCACATTACCGTTAAGGTAGGGGTTTGATATGGGTCAGAAGGTTCATCCAATCGGTATCCGCCTTGGTGTTGTAAAACGTCATAACGCCAACTGGTATGCGAGTCCGAAACAATACGCTGAATATTTGCTTAAAGATCTTCAAGTTCGTGAGTTTTTAACTAAAAAACTTAAAAGCGCGATGATCAGCAAAATTCTTATCGAACGTCCTACAGGCGCTGCTAAAGTAACTATTAGCACTGCTCGTCCAGGTATCGTTATCGGTAAAAAAGGCGAAGACATTGAGAAATTACAGCGTGAACTTACCAAGATTATGGGTGTTCCAGCGCAAGTAAGCATCAACGAAATCGATCGCCCAGACTTAGACGCTCGTTTAGTTGCTGAAGCAATTGCTTCACAATTAGAGAAACGTGTAATGTTCCGTCGTGCTATGAAGCGTGCGGTTCAAAACACTATGCGTGCTGGTGCGAAAGGTATCAAAGTTGAAGTTTCTGGTCGTTTAGGTGGTGCAGAAATTGCACGTACTGAATGGTATCGTGAAGGTCGTGTACCTTTACATACACTTCGTGCTGACATCGACTATTCAACTATGCGCGCTGAAACTACTTACGGTACGATTGGTGTTAAAGTTTGGATTTTCCGTGGCGAGATCTTAGGTGGCATGAAACAAGTCATGAACCCTGCTCCTGCTGAAGAACGTCCAGCTAAACGCGGTCGCGGTCGTGGTGAAGGTCAAGAGCGTCGTGGTCGTCGCAATGATCGTTCTGCTGAAAAAGGAGAATAATCCATGTTGCAACCTAAACGTACTAAATTCCGTAAGGTGCAAAAAGGCCGTAACACTGGTCTAGCGCATCGTGGTAGCACAGTATCTTTCGGTACAATCGCACTTAAATCTGTTGAGCGTGGTCAAATGACTGCTCGTCAAATCGAAGCTGCGCGTCGTACAATTAGCCGTCGTGTTAAACGTGGTGGTAAGATCTTTATCCGTGTTTTCCCAGACAAACCAATTACTGAAAAACCATTAGAAGTTCGTATGGGTAAAGGTAAAGGTTCTGTGGAATACTGGGTTTGCCAAATCAAACCAGGTAAGATCTTGTACGAAATGGATGGTGTTAGTGAAGAATTGGCACGCGAAGCGTTTACGCTTGCAGCTGCTAAGCTTCCATTTAAAACCACTATCGTTACTAAGACGGTGATGTAATGAAAACTAAAGATCTACGTGAAAAATCGGTAGAAGAGTTGGCAGCTTTGCTTGATGAGCAACAGCTTAACCAATTCCGTCTTCGTATGGCGAAAGCAACTGGTCAATTGGGTAAATCGCATGAAGTTGCGTTAACTCGTAAGACTATTGCTCGTATCAAGACCCTCCTTACCGAAAAACAGGGGAACGCACAATGAGTGAGCAAACAGTTCGCACGTTAACAGGCAAAGTAGTAAGTGACAAAATGGACAAGTCTATTGTTGTACTTATTGAACGCCGCGTTCAACACCCGTTGTATGGCAAATCAATCCGCCGTTCAACAAAATTACACGCTCATGATGAGAACAACACTGCTAAAACTGGCGATGTTGTAACCATTAAAGAAAGCCGCCCAATTTCAAAAACTAAAGCTTGGACTTTAGTGGAAGTTATTGAAGCAGCTGCTGAGTAATTAGACGTTCTTGTTGCATCATCGGTCAATTTCGAGTACTCTTTGAGCCTTTCGAAATTGCGACCGGTGATGCTCGGTTTTGGAGTAGGGCAATGATTCAGACCGAAAGTATGCTAGACGTAGCAGACAACAGTGGTGCTCGCCGCGTACAATGTATTAAAGTACTTGGTGGTTCACATCGTCGTTATGCTTCTGTTGGCGACATTATTAAAGTTACTGTAAAAGAAGCAATTCCACGTGGCCGTGTTAAAAAAGGTGACGTGATGAATGCAGTTGTAGTTCGTACTAAATTCGGTATTCGTCGTCCAGACGGTTCTGTGATCCGTTTCGATGATAATGCTGCAGTTATCTTGAACAACAACAAGGCTCCGATTGCCACTCGTATTTTCGGACCAGTGACTCGTGAACTTCGTACTGAACAGTTCATGAAAATCATTTCATTGGCTCCTGAAGTTCTATAATAGAGGCAATCATGGCTAAGATTAGAAAAGGCGATCAAGTAATTGTGATCGCAGGTAAAGAAAAAGGCAAACAGGGTACTGTTTTGTCTGTTTCAAATGACCAAGTTAAGGTTGAAGGCCTTAATTTAGTTAAGAAGCATCAAAAGCCGAACCGTGCAACAGGTGCTGAAGGCGCTATTGTTACACAAGAAGCTTCGCTTCATATTTCAAACGTGGCAGTTTTTAATGCTGCAACCCAAAAGGCTGACCGTGTTGGTTACCAAGTGATTGAAGGCGTGAAAACTCGCGTTTACAAATCAAATGGTGAATCAGTGGCGGTAGCGAAGTAATAGGTTGAACTAGGCTATGGCCAGACTTAAAACACGTTATAACGACGAAATCCGAGCTAAGTTGAAAGAAGAACTTGGTTTGGGCAATGTGATGGAAATTCCTCGCATTACTAAAATCACCATCAACATGGGTGTTGGTGCGGCTTCAGCTGACAAGAAATTGTTAGATGGCGCTTTGGCGGATATGCAAGCTATTGCTGGTCAAAAACCAGTTCTTACATTAGCGCGCAAATCAATCGCTGGTTTTAAAATCCGTGATGGTTGGCCGATTGGTTGTAAAGTAACTTTACGCGGCGAACAAATGTACGAATTCTTAGACCGTTTGATCTCTATCGCTATCCCTCGTATTCGTGACTTCCGCGGTTTTTCTGCGAAATCATTCGATGGTCGTGGTAATTATTCAATGGGTCTCAAGGAACAAATTATGTTCCCTGAAATCGATTTTGATAAGATCGATCGTATTCGTGGTATGGATATTACTATCACTACGACTGCTCGTACTGATGACGAAGGCCGTGCGCTAATCCGTGCATTCGGCTTCCCGTTCAAATAAGAGGTCGATATGGCTAAGAAAAGTATGATTAATCGCGAATTGAAACGCGAAACTACAGTTGCTAAATACGCTGCAAAACGTGCTGAATTAAAAGCTACGATTGCAAACGTAAATGCATCTGATGAAGAACGTTTCGAAGCGATGATGAAGTTACAAGCATTACCACGTAATGCGTCTCCAGTACGTCTTCGTAACCGTTGTGGTTTAACTGGTCGTCCTCATGGTTACTTCCGTAAGTTCGGCTTAAGCCGTAACAAATTACGTGACACAGTAATGCAGGGTGATGTACCGGGCGTTGTTAAGGCAAGCTGGTAAGGAGCGACTATAAATGAGTATGCAAGATACCGTTGCCGACATGCTAACACGTGTTCGTAACGCACAAATGGCAAAGAAACAAACTGTTTCTATGCCTAATTCTAAGTTGAAAGTTGCAATTGCAAACGTACTTCAACAAGAAGGTTACATTTCAAATGTAGAAGTTGCTGATCTTGAAGGCAAAGCTACTTTGACAATTACTTTAAAATATTTTGAAGGCAAACCAGTTATCGAAACTGTGAAACGCGTAAGCCGTCCAGGTCTACGTCAGTATCGCGGTAAAGATGCACTTCCGAGCGTTAAGCAAGGTTTAGGTATTGCAATTGTTTCTACAAGCAAAGGCATCATGACTGATCGCGCTGCACGTGCTGCAGGCGTTGGTGGTGAAGTTATTGCTTTTGTTTCTTAATAGGTGATTCCTCATGTCTCGTGTGGCTAAAGCCCCAGTAACTGTACCTAACGGTGTAGCAGTTACTCAGAACGGCCGGCAGGTCGAAGTGAAAGGCAGCAAAGGTACGTTGTCTTTCAACCTGCATGCGCTGGTCGAGCTTAAACAGGAAGAAGGTCAACTTCATATTGCTCCAGTTAAAGAATCTCGCGATTCTTGGATGCAAGCTGGTACTGCTCGCGCTGTTCTTAATAACCTTGTAAAAGGTGTTAATGAAGGCTTCGAACGTAAGTTACAACTTATCGGTGTTGGTTATAAAGCTGCGGTTAAAGGTACAGTTGTGAACCTTAACCTTGGTTATTCTCACCCGATTGATTACGCTCTTCCTGAAGGTGTAACTGCTGAAACTCCGACTGCTACTGAAATCATTTTGAAATCAGCTAACAAGCAATTGTTAGGTCAAGTTGCTGCAGAAATCCGTGGTTATCGTCCACCAGAGCCGTATAAAGGTAAAGGTGTTCGCTATTCTGACGAAGTTGTTCTTCGTAAAGAAGCTAAGAAGAAATAAGGCGCGAGGTTCTTATGAACGAAAAGAAACAATCCCGTTTGCGTCGTGCGAAAAGCACACGCTTGCACATTCGTGCATTGGGTGCGACTCGCTTGTGTGTAAACCGCACGCCGCGTCACATCTATGCTCAAGTTATTTCTGCAGATGGTGGCAAAGTATTAGCGCAAGCTTCTACTTTGGATGCATCTTTACGTAGCGGAACTACAGGTAATGTAGATTCAGCAACTAAAGTAGGTGCTTTAATCGCAGAACGTGCAAAGGCTGCTGGTGTAACTAAAGTTGCATTTGACCGTTCTGGTTTTAAATATCATGGTCGTATCAAAGCCTTGGCTGATGCTGCTCGTGAAAACGGCTTGGAGTTCTAATCATGGCTAAAGTTGAACAAAACGAAGGTCTTGTTGAAAAGCTGGTTGCCGTTGATCGTGTAGCCAAAGTTGTTAAGGGTGGTCGTATCTTCTCTTTCACAGCATTAACTGTTGTGGGTGATGGTAATGGTCGTGTAGGTTTTGGTCGCGGTAAAGCGCGTGAAGTTCCAGCTGCTATTTCTAAAGCACTTGAAGCTGCACGCCGCAACATGATCACTGTTGATCTTGTTGATGGTACTGTACAACATCCTATTCATGCTCGTCATGGCGCTAGCCGTGTTTACATGCAACCTGCATCTGAAGGTACTGGCGTAATCGCTGGTGGTTCTATGCGCGCAGTTTTAGAAGCTGCTGGTGTACGTAACGTATTGACGAAATGTTATGGTTCTACTAACGCGGCTAACGTTGTAAATGCAACTTTTAATGGTTTACGTGATATGACGTCTCCTGAGAAAGTTGCTGCTAAACGTGGTCTTTCAGTAGAACAAATTTTAGGGTAATCAATCATGAAAACGATTAAAGTTACCCAGACTAAATCTTCTTCGCATCGTTTGAAAAATCACAAACTTTGCCTACAAGGTTTAGGTCTGCGTCGTATTGGTCATACAGTAGAAGTAATAGATACACCTTCTAACCGTGGTATGATCAACAAAGTCTACTATATGGTTAGTGTAGAGGAATAAGCCATGACTCTGCGTTTAAATGAGCTTGCACCTGCTGAAGGTGCAAAACGTGATAATCGTCGTTTAGGCCGTGGTATCGGTTCTGGTGTCGGTAAGACTGGTGGCCGTGGTGTCAAAGGTCAGAAATCACGTAAAAGTGGTGGCGTTCGTCCAGGCTTTGAAGGTGGTCAAACTGCGTTATATCGTCGTTTACCTAAATTCGGTTTCACAAGCCAATTGGCTTTGAAAACTGCTGAAGTACGTTTGTCTGAACTTGCTAAAGTTGAAGGTGATATTATTTCACTTGAAACTTTGAAAGCTGCGAATGTTGTACGTAAAGATATGTTGCGTGCTCGTGTTGTTCTTTCTGGTGAAATCACTCGTGCATTCACTGTTCAAGGTGTTGCATTGACTAAAGGCGCTAAAGCTGCTCTTGAAGCTGCTGGCGGTAAAGTCGAGGAGTAATCGCGAGTGACTATGTCTCCTAGTTCTTCAGGTCATGTTAACATGATGAAAGGTCAACCATTTCATGTGAAATATCGTGAAATTATTCGCCGATTAATGTTCTTGATTGGTGCATTGGTAGTCTTTCGACTAGGAGCGCATATTCCGCTGCCAGGTATTGATAATGTTGCTCTAGAACGTTTTTTCAAAGCTAATGAAGGTACTTTTTTAGGTTTGTTTAATATGTTCTCGGGTGGAGCATTAGAACGAATGTCCATTCTGGCGTTAGGTATCATGCCGTACATTTCTGCATCTATTATTGTGCAGTTGATGTCGACCGTGGTGCCTTCGTTAGAAGCATTGAAGAAAGAAGGCGAGCAAGGTAAGCGTAAGATTAATCAATATACGCGTTACGGCACCCTTTTACTTGCATTAGTCCAAGGTATCGGGATGTGTGCTGGTCTAATCAGTCAAGGTATTACTTTGACTTCAGGACTGGCTTTTTACATTCCAGCGCTAACATCGTTAGTTGCAGGTACCATGTTCTTAATGTGGTTAGGTGAGCAAATTACTGAACGCGGTGTTGGTAACGGTATCTCAATGATTATCTTTGCAGGTATTGTTGCTGGTTTACCAAACTTAGTGATCCAAGCATTTACTTCGGTAGATAATGGCCAATCAAGTTTAATTGGTTTGGCTATCTTTGGATTGCTATCAGTTGCTGTTTTAGCAGCGATTGTGTTTATTGAAAAAGCTCAACGTCGTATACCTGTGAACTATGCTCAAAAACAGCAAGGTCGTCGTGTATTCACTGCACAGCAAACGCATTTGCCATTGAAGATCAACATGGCAGGGGTTATTCCAGCAATTTTCGCAAGTTCGTTATTGTTGTTCCCTGCAAGTTTAGGTCAATGGTTAGGTAGTGCTGATCCAAATGCAGGAATTGTAAAACGTAGCCTACAAGATTTGGCATTGGTATTATCGCCTGGACAACCGTTGTATTTAGTGCTCTTCGGTGCGTTAATTATCTTTTTCTGTTATTTCTATACGGCGCTTGTTTTTAGCCCGAAAGAAGTATCAGAGAACTTGAAACGCAGTGGAGCTTATGTACCTGGTATTCGCCCAGGTGAGCAAACTGCTCGTTACTTAGATCATATTCTTAATCGTTTGACGTTTATTGGTGCAATCTACATTACAGTCATCTGTTTAATGCCGATGATTTTACAAAGTTCTTTTGGTATTCCATTCCATTTGGGTGGTACCTCATTACTTATCGTAGTTGTTGTTGTTATGGACTTTATGGCTCAGCTTCAAGCCCATTTGACATCACACCAGTATGACGATCAATCGTTAATGAGAAAAACGACTGCTCATCCTAAGGGATAAGCGCACTTAGAAGGTTTCATCATGAAAGTACAAGCTTCTGTAAAGAAAATTTGTGGTAGCTGTAAAGTTATCCGTCGTAATGGGGTTATTCGCGTAATTTGCAGCGCAGAACCTCGTCATAAGCAGCGTCAAGGTTAATTTAATTAAGACCTGTTGATTTCAGTAGGCTAATTAGGTTATTATCCGCCCCTCAAGATTTTTGTGGGGCGGTTGATTATCTCTACTGCCTTTTTGGAGAAATTTGAATGGCTCGTATTGCCGGTGTAAACATTCCGGATAACAAGCATGCTGTTATCTCTCTCACGTATATTTTTGGTATTGGCCGCCACACAGCTAAAAACATTTTAGCTGCTGCAGGTATTACGACTACTACTAAAATTCGTGAATTAGATGATGCTCAGCTTGATGCGATTCGTGCAGAAGTTGCTAAGGTTCCGACCGAAGGTGACTTACGTCGCGAAATTTCCATGAACATTAAACGTTTAATGGATTTAGGCTGCTACCGCGGTCTTCGTCATCGTCGCAGCTTGCCTGTTCGCGGACAACGCACCAAAACTAACGCACGTACCCGTAAAGGTCCGCGCAAACCTATTAAGAAATAAGATTTCTGGAAGCTAAAAGATGGCTAAAGATACTCGCACACGCAAGAAGGTCACTCGTACCGTCTCTGAAGGTGTTGCACACATTCACGCTTCTTTTAATAACACCATTGTTACGATTACTGATCGTCAAGGTAATGCATTGGCTTGGGCTACTTCAGGTGGACAAGGCTTCCGTGGATCACGTAAATCAACTCCGTTTGCTGCTCAGGTAGCTGCTGAAGTTGCTGGTAAAGCTGCTTTAGATTACGGTTTGAAAAACTTGGACGTCCTTGTAAAAGGTCCTGGTCCAGGTCGTGAATCTGCGGTTCGTGCATTAGGTGCAGTGGGTTATAAAATTAACAGCATTACCGATGTGACACCGATTCCGCACAACGGTTGCCGTCCACCTAAAAAACGTCGCGTGTAAGGAGAAACATTCATGGCTCGTTATATTGGTCCAAAATGCAAACTCTCTCGCCGCGAAGGGACAGACCTGCAATTAAAATCTGGCGTTAAACCATTTGACGTCAAAACAAAAAAATCTGCTAAAGCTCCTGGTCAACATGGCCAAAGCCGTGCTAAACAATCAGAGTATTCACTACAATTACGTGAAAAACAAAAAGTACGTCGCATGTACGGTGTTTTAGAGCGTCAATTTAGTAACTACTACAAAGAAGCTGCTCGTGTTAAAGGCGCAACAGGTGAAAACTTGTTGAAATTGCTTGAAAGCCGCCTCGATAACGTTGTTTATCGCATGGGTTTTGGTTCTACACGTGCAGAAGCTCGTCAGCTGGTATCTCACCGTTCAATCACTTTAAATGGTCGTCGTGTTAACATCGCGTCTATCCAAGTTAAAGCGGGCGACGTGATTGCAGTTCACGAAAGCGCTAAACAACAATTACGTATCAAAAACGCAATTGAATTAGCTGCTCAACGTGGAACAGCTGCTTGGATTGAAGTAGATCATTCAAAACTTGAAGGTACATTTAAAGCTGCACCAGATCGTTCTGATTTACCTGCTGAAATCAACGAAAGCTTGATTGTAGAATTGTATTCTAAATAATCCTTGAGGTAGCAATAATGACGCGTACTGCAAACGAGTTTCTAACTCCGCAAGCGATCAAGGTCGAAGCGGCAAGCGGGACCTCGGCAAAAGTGATTCTTGAACCATTAGAGCGTGGCTTTGGTCATACTCTTGGTAATGCTTTACGTCGCATCCTTTTGTCTTCTTTACCTGGCGCAGCCGTGGTTGAAGTAGAGATTGAGGGTGTCGAGCACGAGTACAGTACTTTAGAAGGCTTGCAGCAGGACATCGTCGAGCTCTTGCTGAACCTAAAAGGATTGTCTATTAAGCTGTTCGATCAAAACGAAGCATATTTGACATTGGAAAAACAAGGTCCTGGCGATGTAACTGCTGCTGACCTTCGTTTACCACATAATGTTGAAGTGGTTAACCCTGAACATCTGATTGGTACTTTAAGTGCTTCAGGCTCATTAAAAATGCGCTTGAAAGTTTCTCAAGGTCGTGGTTATGAAACTTCTGACTCTCGTTTCCCTGAAGGCGAAACGCGTCCTGTAGGTCGTCTACAGTTAGATGCTTCTTATAGCCCGATTAAACGTGTGTCTTACACAGTTGAAAATGCTCGTGTAGAACAACGTACTGACCTTGATAAGCTCGTCATTGATCTTGAAACGAATGGAACTGTAGATCCTGAAGAAGCTATCCGCAAAGCGGCAACAATCTTGCAACAACAAATTGCAATTTTTGTTGATCTTCAGAAAGATCAAGCTCCAGTTGCTCAAGAGCCACGTGAAGAAGTTGATCCAATCTTGCTTCGTCCAGTTGATGATCTAGAGCTTACTGTTCGTTCTGCTAACTGTTTGAAAGCAGAAAATATTTACTACATTGGTAATCTAGTACAGCGTACTGAGGTTGAGTTGCTTAAAACTCCTAACCTTGGTAAAAAATCGCTTACTGAGATCAAAGATGTTCTGGCTTCTAAGGGCTTACAGCTCGGCATGCGTTTAGAGAACTGGCCACCAGCTAGTCTCCGTATGGACGATCGTTTCGCCTATCGTAGCCGTTAATTAAGTAGGACTATCACCATGCGTCATCGTAATAGTGGTGTGAAATTAGGCCGTACCAGCAGCCATCGTAAAGCGATGTTTCAAAACATGGCTAATTCTTTGTTTGAGCATGAGTTAATTAAAACTACTGTGCCTAAAGCAAAAGAGTTACGTCGTGTAGCTGAGCCTTTAATCACTTTAGCTAAAAACGATACTGTAGCAAACCGTCGTTTGGCGTTTGCTCGTACTCGTTCAGCAGCAACAGTTGGTAAATTATTTACCGTTCTTGGCCCTCGTTACAAAGAACGTAACGGCGGTTATCTACGTGTTCTTAAAGCTGGTTTCCGTGCAGGTGATGCTGCACCGATGGCTTATGTAGAACTTGTGGATCGTGAAGTAAACTAATTACTCACGTCACAGAACAATCGGTTGTTCGAAAAAGGTCGGTGTTTCATCGGCCTTTTTTTATGCCTTTTTGTTGGACAATTTATGGTTTTGTCCCAAATTGACTTAAATTTCGTCAGAAAAATGCAAACTTGACATTGCGTATTGTCAGATTTGTGCTTTAATAAAAAAGTACTCTTAAAAAGGTTATAAAAACAACATGGAAAAGCAAGTTGATATTCTTATCGTTGGTGCAGGTATCTCTGGTATTGGTGTAGCTGCGCATCTTTCAAAACACTCACCACAACGTTCATTTGAAATTATTGAGCGTCGTGAGAGCTTCGGTGGTACTTGGGATTTATTTAAATATCCGGGTATCCGTTCCGATTCAGATATGTCTACTTTTGGGTTTAATTTTAAACCATGGCAAAAAGCCAATGTCTTGGCAGATGGCGCTTCGATTAAAGGCTATGTTGCTGAAGTTGTCGATGAATTTAAACTAAAAGATAAAATTCATTTTAATCAACGTGTACGTACTGCAAATTATGATTCATCAATTAAAAAATGGGTCGTACAAATTGAAGATGAAAATCAAAAACTCAATACGTGGGTTGCAAACTTTGTAATCGGATGTACGGGTTATTATAATTATGATCAAGGTTATCAACCTGATTATCCAGGTAAAAATGATTTTAAAGGCGAATTTATTAACCCACAATTTTGGCCTGAAAACTTAGATTATACGGGTAAAAAAGTAGTGATTATTGGTAGTGGTGCAACAGCTATTACCTTAGTGCCTGCGATGTCAAAAGGTGGAGCAGGGCATGTGACCATGTTGCAACGTTCACCAACCTATATTGCTTCAATCCCATCTATTGATTTTGTTTATGACAAAATGCGTAAGGTTTTACCTGAAGATGTGGCATATAAGTTAACCCGTGCACGTAATATTGGTATGCAACGCGGTATTTATGCGCTTGCACAAAAACAACCGAAGTTACTGCGTAAGTTCTTACTCAAATCGATTGAAATGCAATTAAAAGGTAAAGTGGATATGAAACACTTTACCCCAACATATAATCCGTGGGATCAGCGGTTATGTGTTGTGCCAGATGGTGACTTATTTAAGATTTTACGTTCTGGTAAAGCCAGCGTTGAAACAGATCAAATTGAGAAAATTACAGCAACAGGTATCCAATTAAAATCTGGTAAGCATTTAGATGCGGATATCATCGTTTCAGCAACAGGTTTAGAAATCCAAATCTTGGGTGGTATCAAAGCTACAATTGATAATAAGCCAATGAATACGTCTCAGCACATGCTGTATCAGGGTGTGATGGTTAGCGATGTGCCAAATATGGCAATGATCATTGGTTATATCAACGCGTCATGGACATTGAAGGTTGATATTGCAGGTGAGTATATTTGCCGTCTTGTAAACTATATGGACAAGAAGGGCTATGACGAAGTTATTCCTCAAGGTGATGCAACTGAATTGATGGAAGATACGGTGATGGGTAGTTTAAGCTCAGGGTATATTGCTCGTGCGGCGGATGTGATGCCAAAACAAGGTAAGCATGCACCTTGGAAAGTGTCGAATAACTATTTAGCAGATCGTAAAGAACTTAAAAATGCCAAGTTTGAAGATGGTGTTTTAAAATTTCATAAGCGTGAAGCGCAACTCGCAAAAAAGCCTAAACTGGTTTCTTAATCAAACCTAGAAATCACTCAACTAAGAAATAGCAAAATAAACAAGCTATGAAATAAACAAGGAGCGAAAGCTCCTTTTTATTGCAACAGGAAAATTGATTTAAAAAGAATGCTTGGCGATAGAAAAAGGAGCCAAAGCTCCTTTAACTGTCATGAGATAAATTATAAAGAACGAGAAATCAGTTCTTTCATAATCTCGTTTGTACCTGCATAAATACGATTTGCCCGATTATCGATATAAGCGCGTGCAATTGGATATTCCAGCATATAACCATACCCACCATGTAATTGAAGGCATTCATCAACCACATTAGAGAATACTTCTGAAATTTTGTATTTTGCGGCAGCTGCAGCATCAACACCTAATGTACCTTCAAGTTGTAATTCCATACAACGGTCGAGGTAAGCACGGCAGAAATCAATTTCTGTACGCATTTCAGCAAGTTTAAAACGTGTATTTTGAAAAGCACCGATCGGTTTACCAAACGCTTTACGGTCTTTGGTATATTGAACGGTATGTGCTAGCGCTGCTTCTGCGCCTGCTTGACAGATAATCGCGACCAGCATACGTTCCCATGCCAACTCTTTCATCAGCATGATAAAACCCATGCCTTCCATACCCAATAAATTTTCTTTTGGCACACGAACATCTTCAAAGAACAATTCGCAAGTATCTTGTCCTTTCATACCAATTTTATTGAGTGGTTTTCCTTTGCTAAAGCCAGCACGGTCAGCTTCAACGATAATCAAAGATAGGTTGGCAGAACCTTTCTCTGAACTGCCTGTTTTACATACGACAATTGCCATATCGCATAGATAACCATTGGTAATAAAGATCTTAGAACCATTGATTACATATTCATCCCCATCTAAAACAGCGGTGGTGCGAACACCTTGTAGGTCTGAGCCTGTTCCTGGTTCTGTCATCGCAATGGCTGTGACGGTTTCTCCAGAAGCCATTTTAGCAATCCAATGTTTTTTCTGCTCTTCATTACCAAAGTTGTTGATGTAGTTGGCAACAATATCCGAGTGCAAAGAAAAACCTGTAGAAGAATCCATTGCATAGGCTTGTTCTTCAATCAGAATCATACTGTAGAGGCGATCTACGCCATAGCCACCATATTCTTCAGGCATAGTCGCACAGAGCAGACCCATTTCACCTGCTTTGTTCCATAAATCGCGATCTACATGTTGTTGCTGTTCATATTTAGCAATATTTGGCACAACTTCTTTTTCATAAAATTTACGTACTGTTTCACGAAAAGCATCGTGATCGGAATTAAACAATTTACGAGGCAACATATTGGTTAAAGGTCGGATAGCACCTGATTGCATTTTTATAATATCCATATGAGTTTTAGTGAGTTGAAATTATGTGAATTGCTTATTTGTCGCAATGAGATGAATGCTCAAAACTCATTTTTAAATGATGAATTTGGTCATTTAGAAGAATTTAGCGAGAAATTGATCGGGAATCGGGTAAACTAAGTCAGAATTAACCATTGGGGGAAAATGATGTCAGAAGAACTTACTTTAGAAGAACGTAAAGTGATTTATCGTGCTCGTCGCGGTTTAAAAGAGATTGATGTATATTTTGACCCATACGTAAAACAATATTACTTAGAAGCAAGTGCCCAAGAAAAAGCCTTGTTTAAAGAGTTAGTTGATCAAGAAGACCCAGATTTATTGGATTGGTTTATGGAAGTTTCAGAGCCACCTCGACCTGAACTCAGAAGCTTGATCAATAAACTTAAAGATTATGTCCACGGATGAGTTAAAAACTCACCAACGATATCAATTCAAACCCAGTCGTATTGCACTGGGTTTTCAGCTTTTGTGTTTAACAATTATTTTTATAGTGCTGTACTCCATTATCACTGTATGGATAAGTGTATTACTGCTGTTGTTGGCATGCTTCAGTCTAAAAATATTTAGAATGCGTCCACAAGTCCGAAGTTTAGAACATTTTGATTTAGATCAGTGGACCTTACAATATGAGGATTCCAATCAAATTCATCATGTACAAATTCAGCAAATGATTGATCATCGATTTTATATTGCAGTGTATTTTTGTGAGAAAAACAATAAAAGTTTAATTATTTGGCAAGATCAAGTGAGCAAAATACAGTGGAAATCTTTAAAATCTCGGGTTAAATTAAGTTAATTGTCTAACAAGTATAAAAAATATAATTTTAATTTAATTTAAATAAAACATAACCTTATTTATATTTTTGCTTATTTAATATTCATTGTTAGACCAAATATATACAAAATAGCGCAATTGTAAAATTGTCCGACAATTATCTCTGTAAAAATCTGATCTTGCATGTAAATTAAAACTACCAACAGCGAGGAGGAATTTCCAAATGGGTGAAATTCATACGTTTTGGTTCTTAGTGGTTGCAATTGTTTTTGCAATTATATTTGGAAGACTAGGAACTATGCTGAGGGAACAGATTGAGAAAGCTAACGCTAACAGTGTTAACGGTAGCAAATTTAAAAGACTTAAAACCAATAAACTCTCTTAAAGAGTTTACCTTTTAACAAGTAGCATGTGCTGAACCGTCGCAATGCTACTTTTTTTTGCTTAAAATTTGTATAAAAACCAGATCAGGTCAATTGAATACTTTCTATATTGTGGCAAATTCTTCAGATGAAATTAGAGCTATTACTCTGTTATTCAGAGATTGCATCTGATATTGTTATTTTAAAAGGGATATAAACACAATTATATAGAGGACAGGAAGTATGTCTAAGGTCCACAAGCTTGGTCAATTGATGCTGACCGCTGTTGTTGCCTCATCTGTGTTATCAGGTTGTTCATATGTTGTAAAATCAGGTGCCAATGTTGCGCTTGGCTTTAGTGAAAAACATATCGTCCCACCCATTTTGGCGGGCAATGATACTGATATGGCGTGCAACTCAGGCAATGCATTAACGCCAGCGATTATGGCAACAAAAGATATGGGGGCCGACCCAACCCGTATGGCAGTATTGTTATATTCAGCTGCGGGGATGTGTGCAGAAAATCGTGCTTTGGATGCAGAACTCAGATATTTACGTGCTTCAAAAGACGGTAAAGTGACTGAAGCGCAAGATGCTCGTATAGAACAAAAACGTTGGGCAGCCCTTGCCGCAGAACGTCAATACACGGGTTATCAATTATTTGCAGAACGTTGGCAGGCAAAATATAAATATACTTTAGGTGATTCTTGTCCAACCATGCGTAAGGACTTAGATCAAACCATCTATTTAATTGGTATGCTCAGTGGTTTGCAATCGATGACCAATGACATTAACTCTGGCGGTGCAGTGAATGTACCGAAAGATATTGCTGCGATTGTCGAACGTGGTATGGCATGTTTAGACAATAACAAATTCTGGGGTGCGCCAATGGCGACACGTGCAGTGATTTGGGTATTGTTACCAGGTGCAGGAGATGGTAAGCCTGATCCAACACAGACCTTACAACAATCAATGCAAATCGCAGAACAGAAAGGTGTTCGTTTAGCATTTGCAATGAATGCCGTTGCAGCGCAAGCCAGTGGTGATGATGCTAAATTAAGAGCGGCGTTAAAAGCCTATGCCGCATCGCGTGCAGATGATAAGCCAGTAAACCCTGAATTTAGATTATTAGATGGTATGGCCGGTCAAATGGTTCAAGGTATTGCAGATCGTTATTGGACTGAACATACTGGTGTTCGTGCAGCAGATGATGGCATGACCACATTCTGGGATGAACAAGCATCTACGGGTGATGATGAATTGTTTAATGATCTACCTGCACCGACCGAAGAGCCAAGTGCTTCAGCTGACGAACCTGTAGCAAATCCATAGTATTCAATTGCATGAATTGGTTAGAATTGAGGAAGAGCGATAGCTCTTCTTTTTTTATGGTGTAGCATGGAACAACACAAGTTAGATAAAAATATATTGTTTATTGCAACCAGTATCATTTTTTTTGCAATTCTTCAGCTTTTTCAAACTCATTTCATTTATCAGCACGATGTTTTTTTAAGCCAGCCTTGGCGCTGGTGGACAGGGCATTGGGTTCATGTGGGATGGATTCATTATGTTTTAAATGTTTTGGCTTTGGCTTGTTTACCCTTTTTATTTCCAAACATTAAAAAGCAAGTTTTTATTGCTTTATTGCTTATTTTACCGCCTTTACTCAGTCTCTGTTTTTATCTGATTTATCCTCATATTTTTGCTTATGCAGGTTTGTCTGGCATTCTTCATGGTCTGTTTGTATTTTGTGCAATCGTCAGTTTAAAAGAAAAGCCAGAACGAAATTTTGCCTTCATCGTATTGTTATGCATCTTCGGCAAAATCGCATGGGAACATTTTTTTGGTGCACTACAAACTGAACAATTGATTGGTCATCCTGTTTTAATACAGGCGCATTTGCTTGGGGTGATTTTTGGAAGTATTTGTGCCATCTTGAGCTTAATTTTTCGACTTAATGTTATGAAATAGACAATGAATCAAGAATATTATTTGTATGAAGTATTATTCTATAAAATTTCATTATTTTGATGAGGTTAAGCACATAGAAGTGTAAAGATATTTAAAAAATAAATTTGAATGAATGCTTTGTAATGAATGGATGCTGATTCTCATTTGTGGTTAATTATGTGAATGTTACATCCATTTTAGTTGTAAAAAATATAAGTACTTAGTTGTTTTTTCACATTTAATGATAAGACTATAGATGAGTTGACAAAAAGCTCGCCAAAAAAATTAATCTTTGTCATGTTTTTCTTAGGAAAATTAGGGCAAATTTGAGTGGTGATGATAGGAATGGGTATTGGTAAAGGATTTTACCTCTCACCTAATAATAAAAGATAAGCTGTGCAAGCGATTGTACACTGGTTATAAAAACTGGAATAACAATGCAAGAACCTGTAAATAATAGATCGGGATTAGGTCTACTCAGTTATCTCTGGAATGAGTGGTTCTCAACCTTTTCCATCCTTATTCTGCTTCTCCTGACCTTGATCATTGGGACAGGGGATATGATTCATGGGCAAATGCTTCGTTTAGGTGAACGCCTATATGGAGACGAAAAAATAGGAATGCAATATTCCTTTTTACGTGCTGAGCCCAACAAACCTTCATGTGACCGCAATGTAGATATCGATAAGCTTGTCAAAGAAAAAATGCAACAGGAAGCCAGTGATCCTGATGCGGCATTTTTTGGTTTAACGCCAGAAGCAGATGTTCGCGCTTCATTCGTTTCAGCTCAAACGGATTGTGAACAGAAGTATGCGTTCTATGATAAATCGATCAAACATATGGAAGATCATCCATCCCTTCGTTCATATCGTTCGATGGAAACGGGTTTCTTCTGGATATTAAAATGGGGCTCTGAACATCGCGTACTCATCCTGATTTTGATGGTGGTGATTGCTGCAATTACAGCATCATTGAAGATGCATCATATTGGGCTACGTCCAGCGCGTACTAAGCTTGATTTTAAAGTCTATAATATTGCGATGGTACTGGGGAATGCCTTACTGAGCTTCTCGGTCATTAGCCAATATCGTTCAGTACTCAATTCTGGTGTTGAATCGACCATTGAAACGATTGGAGTCTATTGGCTATGGATGATTCTGTTTGTAGTCTTAACAGTCATCAGCCTGTTTAAATTATTCCGTACACCAGAAAATGCTGAAGAAGGCGGTAAATTTGGCCTTGCGCTGTTGAGCATACCTTTATATGCCTTTATGGCAATTGTGACAGGTATTGCGTTTACTTTCTTTATGGACTACCCAATGGGGCAAGGTATTTACCTTGGCTTGTTGACTGAATTTTCAAATATCTTCCTTAACTTAGCACTGTTTATTTGGGCAGGGATGTTATTGACCCAAACACGTGTGATGGATCTTTTCTTGGCGATTCTTCGTCCTTGGAACTTAGCGCCTGAAACGTTGACGTGGATCATTTTGATTGGTGCAGCAATTCCAACCGCATATACAGGTGCTTCGGGAATCTTCGTTGTTGCTGCTGGTGCGATTATCTATAAAGAAGTGTGGAATTCAGGTGCACGTCGTCAATATGCACTGGCTGTTTCGGCAATGTCTGGTTCACTGGGTGTTGTATTACGTCCGTGTCTCTTGGTGATCTTAATTTCAATGCTGGATAGCCGTCATGTAACTTCAGACGAGTTATTTGATCATGGTATTTATGTATTCTGGTTAACCGCATTTATTTTCTTAGGGGTGTCGTTATTCCTTGCAGAGAATAAGTTCCGTATTAACTCACCGAAAACTGCTGTCCCAGGTATGTTGCGTGCTTTCGTTCCAGTGCTTCCATATATCTTGATTGTTGCTGTCGTGATTGGCTTCTATCAGTTTGGTCTGGACACGAAAATGGATGAATTTACTGCACCTGTAATTCTTCCAATCATGTTATTGGCATTTATTTTATTTGATAAGTTATTTGGTAATAAATTACCGATACCAGAAAACCCAAATAAAGCGCTTGCTCTAGAGCATGAAAAAAATTCTGAATACTTACGTGAGCATGGTGATACCGCTGAAACGAAACGTGGCTTCCGTAGCGCAATTCGTTTTGCAACATCGGAAAGTGTTGGTCATATTGGTGCGTTAATTATCCTAATGGCATTGTCTGCAAGTGTTGGTGGTCTGATTGAACGTAGTGAAATCGTGACCATGGTTCCAACGCATCTGGGTAGTATCTTGGTGACACTTGGCTTTATGGCATTGTTACTTGCATTAATTGGTATGACAACAGATCCATTTGGTGCGGTGATTCTTGTTGCTGCGACGATTGCGCCAGTTGCATTTGAAAATGGTATTCATCCGATTCACTTCTGGATGATCGTACTGGTTGCATTTGAGTTTGGTTATGTTACGCCACCTGTTGCGCTCAATCATTTGCTGACGAGGCTCTCGGTCGGTGATGCAGAGGTTGCCGCCGCCGATGCTGAGGCAAAAGCCAAATATACAAGCTTCTACTATCGTTATGAGCGTTGGATTTTGCCAATCGTGGTGCTGTTCTCAGCATTGGTGATTGTGACCTATGCGCCGTACATGTTTAACTTGTTTGACTGGTATGCCAGTAAATAATTGAATGTCTAAAAAGCGCCTTCGGGCGCTTTTTTTCTGTCTGTGGCTTTGAATAGATTTAGTGATCTTTAAATTGAAACTGCTGAATGTACTCACTCGGCGTCAAACTGGTTTCACGTTTAAACATGGCACTAAAGGCACTGGCACTGTCATAGCCCAAATCAAGTGCAACATTGAAAATAGATTTATTCATTGCCAAATCAGTCATGGCTTGCATCAGCCTTGCCTGACGTACCCAATGACTAAAATGCATATTGGTTTCTTTCTGAAAATGCCGAGTAAGGGTTTTCGGACTAACATGTAAAAATTGGGCGGCATGTTCGAGTGTCCATGTATGGCTGAGATCAAGTTTGATTTCAGCACAAAGCTTTTGTAATTTAATATTTTGTGGCTCAGGTAAGTTAAATGGTAGAACAGGGAGAAGCTCCAACTCATCTAAAATTAGTTCAAGCAATCGTGCTTCACGACTTTGAGGATGGATTGTGGTTTGAATCTGCATCGCTGAGCGAATAAGCTCTTTTAGCAGGGGCGAGATCGTGACAACACGACATTCATTGACTAATTTTGAACGCGCATCTGGCTCAATAAATACACCATAAGCTTGCACATCACCACTGATCAGTAACGCATGAGCCTTATATGCTGGAATCCATACACCGCGTCCCGGTGGCGTGACCCATGTTCCTTCTGTCGTTTGAATACGGAGAACACCAGAAAGCGTATGAATCAGTTGGATACGTTCATGGCTATGCCAATCTTCAATATGCCCATGGGAATAATTTTCAGTAAAGGCATAAATTGGATAATCTAAAAATCCATGATCATAATTATTCCCCACGATTTACTCCTCAATCAATACGGCACTGCCAATCATATATTCGTGGAATTGCTTAGACCTCAAGCATAATGTCCTTTTTGCGATAGTTATTGTCATTTTGTCGTACAAATACAAAATGATTATTTTTTAACATGGTTGAATCTTTCTGTATAGGCAGAGCAGCATGTTTCAAAAAGCTTATTTCTACCCATTGTTCGCCATTTTATTTTGGGCTGGAAATGTGATTGTGTCTAAAATGGCAAGTCATGCAATTTCACCTGTGGCGATTACATTTTATCGTTTGGTTTTTGCGCTCGCGGTGATGAGTACTTTTGTATTGATTCCCACGTGGAAAAATCGCCATATTATTCGCCAGTATTGGAAACATTTGGCTTTAGGTGGATTTCTTTCTGTATCCTTATTCCAATTTTTGTCTTATCAAGCAGCGACAACCACAACAGCGACCAATATGGCGATTGTGACGGCATTGATTCCATTATTGACGATTATTTTAAGTACATGGATTTTAAAAGATCAGATTAGCTATGGCTTAGTGATCGGAGGCTTCTTATCATTCTATGGCATTTTGTATTTATTGAGTCATGGTCATATTGCCCAAGTTTTTAGCCAAGGTATGCATCTTGGAGATGGCTTGATGTTGCTTGCCGCAATCGGCTACGCCTTATATGGTGTGCTGTTAAAACGTTGGAAAATGCCGATCCCTGCATGGCAATCGAATTTTGTGATGTCGAGCTTTGCCATCTTATATGTTTTGCCGTTTTTTATCTTTTTACCCGCATCACAAATGCAACTGAATCAACAGACCATTCCTTTGATTTTGTATGCCAGTATTTTCTCATCGATTTTATTGTCTTATCTATGGATTGAAGGTGTAAGACATTTGGGACCCAATAAAAATAGTATTTTTATGAATTTATTGCCTGTGTTTACAGCTTTAATTGCCGTGGTGCTCTTGGGTGAACATTTACAAGTTTTTCATTTGATTGGTGGTGGTTTAACACTCTGTGGAATTTTATTGGCGCAAATTATCCAAAAGCCAATCCAATGGAAAAAATCAACACAGCAGTCATTGGACTCACTTTAAAATATTGAAATGTCTATTGTTCAAATTGAAAAAAGCCTTAACTTATAAAGAGGTTAAGGCTTTCTGATATCAGATCGTCATTTTTGCCCATGATCAAAATTATTGATTTTGTGCGGCCATTTGCTGTTGAAGTAGCTTGATTTGCTCTTCCTTAAGTTTAATCAATTGATCCGCATCAGCATGTTGTGATTTTAGGTTTTGTTGCTGATCATCAAGTTGTTTTTGGATATCTTCTAGTTTAGCCACTTCTTCTTTAGCTAAACTGGCATTTTCAGGAATTTTATCTTTTAAAATTGATGCTTTGACCAATTCTACATTGGCAGCCTCTGAAGCAGCACTTTGTTCAACAGGCGTTGCCACAGGGGGTGCCGTTGCTTCCACTTTCTTCGCAGCAGGTGTAGTCTGATTCAATGGCTCATTGATTTGGGTGCTTTCAGAGGTGTTATTTAACCAGAAAAAAATAGCAATTAAAACGATAACTGCCCCCAACCCGCCTGCAATAATCCACATTAATTTTGAATTGTTTCTTTGTTCTATATGCATTTTATTCGGTCCGATCTATTTTGAAGAGCGAGGCTTGAATTGAATGACCCCAATTTCATCAGGTATAGCAGGTTCTTCAGGCGCATCTACATGGGTAGGGCGATTTTCAGAATATCCACACTCGATGCATTCAATCCATTCAGCATCGCCTTGGGTGAGCATAACAATACGATCCATCGCTTCACATTTTGGACATTTTGCACCAGCAATGAAACGACGTCTAATATTCATACACCCACCACACTTTAAACAATTTTGGCCGTTAGTTTAAGCGTTTTTTTAGCTATTCGTCCAACCTTGATGACGTAATAATGCATCTATTTTAGGTTCACGACCACGGAAATTGATAAATGCATCAAGTGCTGTATCTTTTCCGCCAACTGCAAGGATTGCCTTACGGAACTCTTGTCCAGTTTGGGTATTAAACACACCTTCATTTTCAAAGCGGTCAAAAGCATCACTTGCTAAAACTTCTGCCCATTTATAAGAATAATAACCCGCAGCGTAACCACCCGCAAAAATATGGCTAAAGCCATTTTGGAAGCGGTTATAAGGTGCTGTTGCTAAAACAGCATACTTCTGGCGAATATCATCTAAAGTGGCTTGGATTTGTTCGGCATTTAGTGCAGGTGTAAGTTTATGAATGGTTAAATCGAACAGTGCAAACTCAATTTGTCGTAAAGTTTGCATACCTGACTGGAAGAAACGAGCATCGAGTAATGCTTTTAAAAGATGCTCAGGAAGTGAGTCTTTAGATTCAATATGTTCACTGATTAAAGCCAAGCTTTCCGTATCCCATGTCCAAAATTCCATAAACTGGCTAGGTAACTCCACTGCATCCCATGCAACGCCGTGCGTTCCAGCAACTGCAATATTGTCTACTTCGGTCAACATATGGTGTAAGCCATGACCAAACTCATGAAATAAGGTATTGACTTCATCATGCGTTAATAGGGCAGGCTGATCACCGACAGGCGGGGTAAAGTTCCCAACCATATAGCAGATTGGTTTTTGTAACCCCGTTTCGGTTTGCATACGCGAGCGGAAACCACTCATCCATGCACCACCACGTTTACCGTTACGTGCATAGAGGTCAAAGTAAAAACCACCAATCACAGTGCCTTGGTCTTCTAGTTCATAATAATGAGCATCTGTATGCCAAAGTGGTGCTTGGCGTTCAATGACTTGGATTCCATATAAACGATTGACCACATTAAATAAGCCTTGAATCACTTTAGGCGCAGGGAAGTATGGTTTTAAATCTTCCTGAGAAAGGTTGAACTGTTGAACTTTTAGTTTTTCAGAATAATAACTACTGTCCCAAGGTTTTAGCTCATCTATGCCATCTTGTTTGGCAATGGCTTTGAGTTCTTCGATTTCTTTTAATGCAGGTGTACGTGCATGCTCTGCTAAATCAACCAGAAATTGATCAACAGTGGCCACATCGGGTGCCATTTTTGAAGCAAGTGAGTATTCTGCAAAATTGTCAAAACCTAAAAGCTTGGCCATTTCCTGACGTAAGCTGAGGATTTCAACCATCACGGGTGCATTGTCAAATTGCGTATCGCTGGCTTGATCTGAGGCGCGTGTAACATAAGCGTGATAGATTTCTTCACGGAGCGCGCGATCTTCTGCATAGGTCATGATGGCCAAATAAGATGGAATATCTAAGGTAGCAACAGGCTGATCTAGTTCGCGTTGTTGACCATATTGTTTGAGTAATTCAATACTGCCTTGCGGTAGACCTTTAAGCTGATCCGTGGTTAAAGTTTTGCTATAGGCTTGAGTCGAATCCAAAACATGATTAGAAAAATCAGAAGACAGTTGTGATAATCGTGCTGAAATTTCTGCATAGCGCTTTTTAGCCTCACCTTCGAGGGCAACACCTGAAAGTTTAAAATCACGTAAAGCCAGCTTAATTGCACTTTGTTGCGCCGTTGGCAAGTCGCTAAAAATCGCATGATCATAAACATTTTGATAAGTTTGGAACAAGGCAACGTGTTGACCGATCTGAGTGTAGTATTCACTTAGACTTGGCAATAAGGCTTGATAGACTTCACGCGTTTCAGTGTTATTCATCACTGCATTGAGGTGTGACAAAATTCCCCAAGATTCACTCATGTTATTTTCAAGTGAATCTACATTTTCGATCACTGCAAGTTGTTGTTGAATGCTTTCAGGGACTTGGACCAAGTCATTTAAAAAGTTTTGACCGTCTTGGATGGCTTTTTCAATATTTTGTTTGAGTTGATCTAAACTAATTTGATCAAATTGCGGTACTGGCAACGTTGCCTGTTCTAGTGTCATGAGCTTTATGCCAAATCATTTCTTAAGTTATAGATAGATGTAGGGCTTCTGGCAGGGGAAATCAAGGTGTGACAATAAAATTAACACAGATGTTAATGGACTTGTTTGGTTTTGAGGTTGTATTCAAAAGGGATAGAATATGCGCCCGCATCAAAACTGATGCCCAAAATATCTTTTTTAAGATAAAAGCCATTTGCATTTTTTAGCGCAATAAAATTTCGATCTTCAGCATAGTATCGGTATAGATATTGCAGATCTGCGCTATCACAGTCATTAGACGTTTTAGAAAGCGTTGCTGTTTTATTTTCAATACATGGGTCAAGTTGCTGAGCAATTTCATTTGAGATTTGTGCTGCAGACAATTGATATTTTTGTAGTATTTGGGACAATGTTGCGAACTGTTTATTTTTTAAATCGATCACGTAATACTTTTCACGAAAATAGCTTCGTCCGCCTTCAATTTCTAAATGAGTATAAACACTTAAATAGTTTTGATCCTGATAGATCTTTCCTGAACTAAAGTCGATACGTGTAGCATCATCTGCCAAAAGTTCGTGTTTGATCTGTTGGTTGATTTTTTCAAAACCTTTGCCTTGGATAAAGGGAAAATTTCCTGAAAAGTTTATGTATTTTGAAGGAATCGCTTGGGTTGTAAAGGTGATGGTTTCAGCAGAAGCTATACAGCTGAGTAGCAGCATTGAGAGTGATAGTATATTTTTAATTTTCATACTGTTATTTCTAGAGTTATTTGAGTCACTATAGATGCATTATAAAACAAGGAAGACTCTATGAGGGTACAAGAAAAGTATTTTTAGACGTATTCAAATTTAAAATTTTAATGATAAAAAAGAGAGCCGAAGCTCTCTGATTTTGCGGTAAGTAAAATTATTCAGTCTTTGCTTTAGCGTTCGACTTTTTCTTTTTTGCTTTAGCCTTTTTCTTCACTTTATCTTTAGCCTTTGTTTCAGGCTGAGTTGCAGCACTTTTTCCAGGTTTCTTAGTGTAAGAGCTGGGTTTTCCTTTGGGCTTTTTCTTTCGAATGGGACGTTCCCCATCTTCGCTGGCATTCCCACTGTCAGATTCAGATTTAACTTTGACAGGACGTTCAGAAAAAACTTCTTCTTTGGCAACGGGTTTTGCAACACGTGGTGCACGACTACGGATTACACGGCCCGCATGCGACAGTTGTTGTAACAATTCAAAATCAATCTTACGTTCTTCTAGGTTAACCCCAGCAACTTTAATCTTGACTTCGTCACCCAAGCCAAAGGCTTGACCACGATTTTGACCGACTAAATTTTGACTAACTTGGTCATAAACAAAGTAGTCATCACCCAATTGACTCACGTGAATCATACCATCCACATATAAGTCTTTTAGGGTTACAAATAAACCAAATTCAGCGGTTGCACTGATCACACCAACAAATTCTTCGCCTAAATGCTGCTGCATATAGTGACATTTCAGCCATGAAGTAACCGAACGCGAAGCCTCATCTGCACGACGTTCAGTCGCTGAGAAATGTTCACCCGCATCTTCTAACGCCGCACCTGAAAGAGGATACTTTTTGTTGGTTAAACTGGCTTTAATCGCACGATGTAATAGCAGGTCAGGGTAGCGACGAATTGGTGAAGTGAAATGGGTATATGCTTCATAAGCCAAGCCATAGTGCCCCACATTTTTTGGACCATAGTAGGCTTGCATCATTGAACGTAACAACACCGCATGAATACTTGGTGCATCAATACGATCTTTGGTTGCTTCAATCACCGTTTGATAATCGGCTTGTGTCGGTTGGTCTGGGAATTTAAAGCCCAATAATTTTACAAAGTCTTTTACTTTTTGAATGCGTGAAAACTCTGGTGCTTCATGCACACGGTACAACATTGGAACTTCATTTTTTAAGCAATATTCCGCTGCTGCAACGTTAGCAAGCAACATACATTCTTCAATAAGCTTATGCGCAACATTACGTGAACGCGGTAAAATTTCTTTAATTCCACCCAATTCATCAAAAGTCATGTAGGTTTCAACGGTTTCAAATTCCATTGCATGACGTTGTGCACGTAAACCTTTTAAGGTTTCATACAATTGGTAGAGCGTATTGACCGATTTACGGACATCACGATCTTCAGGAATCGCATTGCTGTCGCCATCCAAATATTGTGCAACTTGGGTATAGGTTAAACGTGCTTTTGAATGCATCACTGACGGATAAAATTCAAATTTAGTCACTTTACCAGCACGACTTAAATTTAAATCACACACCATGCATAAACGGTCAACATGTGGATTTAAAGAACATAAGCCATTTGAAAGTGCTTCAGGCAACATTGGTAATACATAGTGTGGGAAATACACCGATGTACCACGTTCTTGCGCTTCATCATCTAAAGGTTTACCAACACGGACATAATGACTGACATCTGCAATCGCGACAACGACACGATAGCCACCACCAGGACGTTTTTCCGCATAGACTGCATCATCGAAATCACGTGCGTCTTCACCATCAATGGTGACTAAAGGCAAATCTCGTAAATCTATACGGCCATGACGATCTTTTGCAGAAGGTTCTTTAAATGCTTCAGCTTCTTTGATGACTTCTTCTGGGAACTCATAAGGTAAACCATATTCTAAAATGGTTTGCGGGATAATGATTTCAGTATCTGCTTTATCCGCCATTGACTGAATCACATGACCTGTCGCAAATTCATCTCGAGTTGGATAGTCATCAATTTCAACACGTAATGCATCGCCGACTTTGGCTTTGGCATGTTCAATCAGTTCTTTTTCTAAAGTTATGGGTTGATGTGCATTTGGAGGTGCAGGTTGAATAAAGTATTCACCTTCAAATTCTGCAACTTTACCGATCAATTGTTTAACTCGACGTTGAGTCACTTCGGTAATATAGCCCCAAGCTTTACCTTTACGGTCTACAGAAGTTTGTTGGACTTTAACGCGGTCACCATGGAAGACTTGACGTAATTCGCGTTCAGGGAGAAGGAATTCATCTTTCTTACCATCTAAGCTTGCAACGCCTAAACCTTTAGCGTTGACATAAACAGTAGCGTCTAGGGTAGGTTGATCTGCCATCAGCTGATATTTAAAACCATCTTTCATCAACTGACCATCACGGACCATTGCACTTAAACGATGGCTGAGCGCATCTATACTTTTTTGATCGACAATTTCAAGCAGTTCAACAAGATCTGCATGTGACAATGCTTCTTGTTTTCGTTCAATGATTTCTAAGATAAGGGTACGACTTGGAATGGGATTGTCGTAACGCTCAGCTTCAGCTTTGGCTTCAGGATCGACCCAATTTTTCATGATGTATTTGGTTTCTAGTCAGAAGATAGGATTAGCATAAGACATACAGTGGAATACTGCACGTAATTGATTGCAATATTGTGTTTTTAATTTAGTTTTTAGAGAAAATTTCTAGGTATTTGTAGATTGTGATTATTTTGTAGCATAAAAAAACAACAAAATGATGAAAATCGCTTAAAAAGTATTTAATTGAGTAAATTTCTCTATTTTTTTTAATGTCATCACTTGCCGAATCGGGTTTTAGTTTGTATTATGGCGGCTCGTTACGGTGAGATGGGTGAGTGGCTGAAACCACATCCCTGCTAAGGATGCATACGGGTAACTGTATCGAGGGTTCGAATCCCTCTCTCACCGCCAACGATTACTTATGACGCGCTCATAGCTCAGCTGGATAGAGCACTTGGCTACGAACTAAGGGGTCGGGAGTTCGAATCTCTCTGAGCGCACCAACTTGAAGAATTAACCGCATACATTGCGGTTTTTTTGTGCCTGGAGTTTAGGTCGATGATTTTAGACCGGTGATTTTAGCTGGTTGAATATCTTGATTCTCTTGGCTATTTTTCGAAAAATAAAATAGCTAAATGCAATAAGCCCAATAATAATGCCAGTTATCTCTAAATAGGAAAAAGTGCTAATTTTAAAAAGAAAAAAGATGCTGATTAAACTTAGACTAAGCCACAATAAACAGAAAAATAGCATTTCATTAAAGAAGAATACTTGAAAGAGCCATTTGCGTAATGCCTTATTTTTAATTCGCGTCAGAAATAAAAACCGATGTTTAAAACCGAATGAACTGTTTGGCGAGATTTCAGCTTTGGACAGCAGCATTCGATAAAAATGGATCTCATCAAAAGACGCATTGAGTTTATTTTTAACAGGCTGTTGTGTCTTTTCATGATTATTTAACCATCTATCCACCTCAAAGCAGGGCAGTAAAGACTCTCCAAAACCATCGATATCTAAATATCGATTTTGGGGTGTTTTAAGTTCAAAAGATTTTGGCAGCCAATATTTGGATGGTGATGGACTTTTGGGATCTCGATGTTTTTCTTCGATGAAATGGATCATATCCACCATTTCATTGTTAGCTTCTATGCTAAATGGATCAATCATCATTGCCATAATATCGGTAATATTAAGCTCGACTGAAAATGTTGGAGTACGTTGTAAATATTGTAAAAATGATTGAGCTAAAGTTGCTACTTTTTCATCATTATAGAGTGCTGACCATATATTGAGTCTGGATTTAAATGTTTCACAGCTTTTTAAGATCGTTGCCCGAAAGACGTAATAGCTTAAGCCATCTTCATCTTGAAGAGTGGTAATGTCTTCAACTTTAAATAAGGCCAACCAAAATAATGGAATAGAGTATTTAACTTCTTGATAGGTTTCATTTTCATCCATTTCACCCGTGGTTCTATCGAGATCGGATGAAATTAAAAGTGTTGAGTAATGTCCCATTGTTTCCTTTTATCATCTGAGTTTTATAGTTTATTAAACAAATTTGAAAAAAATTCTTTTAGTTGATTTTTAGGTTTTTGATTTACCGTTTGCGATTCAGTTTTAATAAATTGGACCATATCAGCATCTAAACCATTTCGCATATTCTCTTCTAGATATAGTTCAACAGATAGAGCTAAGTAACAGTAAGCTTTAACCTTTTTTAGGTTAGGTTTTTTAAGGAGTTGAGGGTAAAAATTTAACATTTCGATTAAAATTGAGTATACGTTTGGGGTGTCAGGTTCTTCAGCCATCGCAAATAAATCATCAAGTCTAAGAATTATATATTCTTGACTTTGGCTTTTTAAAAAATCTAGAAATAATTGAGAGAGCTGTAGTGCTTCCTGACCAAAGTGGATCCATATCCCAAAATATTTTTGAAAATTATAAATAGCATTTAATCGATTGGTTTGTAAGTAATAATAGGAATATTCATCCTCTATGTGAGATTCATAAAGATGGATATTTTCTTTAGAAAAAAGTGCTAACCAAAATAAAGGGATTAAATTTTTCGATGCAAAGTATGGCGTATCGGCATCATTGAAATCGTATTCAGGGGAGAGACTATTCGAAAAATGCAAAGTAATATAACAGCTCATTTTTAATATAGTGGCTAAGAATTATTAATTAATAAAACTACAAAATTTAAGAAAAGTCTACACCTATAATTGCAATTAAATCTACACGTCTATTCTTGTCGCAGAGCAAGGATTGCAACATCTATTCTAGAGCTAAAAACTTTAAAATAATAAAATAACCGGAGCTTTAGAAAGAAGAACATGAAGAAATATACAGATGGATATTATATTTACCAGCATGTTGATTTTATTTGTCATTTCAACCGGCAACAGTGTGATGGCTGTAATCGCACGCTGACAGGTTTTGTCTATGAACTGCAAATCCAAAGTTTAGAAAATGAATCTGTCATCTTCTGTGCTGAATGTATGGAATTGTTAGATGTGGTGAATGCCGAATAATTGCTTCGGGTCGATGATTGTTCAATTTTAACTACGCCTATTTTTCTCGCTAAAAAAGTAAGCATTCTCTAGCATTATTTTTATAGAAAAGCTTATCTGATAATCATATTTATTTAGAAAAAATTCTCACTGTAAGATAGTTCCAAATCATTTTTTCTGCTTTAGAGCGTAACAATAAAATAATTATTTTGGACGATTTCTTTGAATTGGCAATATATCTACAGTGTGATGCCACAGTTTGCTTCGGCAATGGTGACGACACTCAAAATCTCAATCATCAGTATTATTCTCGCAATATTGGTTGGTTTAATTTGCAGTATTCTCATTACCTATCGGGTACGGGGCTTTGACAAAATTGCCAAAATTTACATTGAATTATCACGCAATACGCCCTTATTGATTCAGTTATTTTTTCTCTATTACGGTTTACCAAAACTGGGGATTAAAATTGATGGATTTACCTGTGGGGTCATTGGTTTAACTTTTCTAGGTGGAAGCTATATGGCTGAAGCCTTTCGTGCGGGTTTACAAGCTGTGGCCAAAGGGCAAATTGATTCTGGTGAAAGTATTGGACTGAATCCACTGCAAGTTTTTCAATATGTGATCTTCCCTCAAGCTCTAGCAATTTCAATTCCTGCAATTGGTGCAAATTGTTTATTTCTGATTAAAGAAAGTTCTGTGGTGAGTGCCATCGCAGTGGTGGAACTATTGTTTGTCACCAAAGACTTAATTGGTATGGATTATAAAACCACAGAAGCATTGTTTCTCTTGATCATGTCTTATCTGATTATTTTATTGCCTGTGTCTATTCTCACCAGTTATCTGGAATACCGCAGTCGGAAGGTGAGCCATGGAATTTGATTATCTGTTTCAACCCAGTCATCTTGCACGATTACTGGAAGGGCTGTGGGTTACTGCAAAAATTGCCTTTATATCAGTATTTTTTTCAGCAATTTTTGGCACGATTTTCGGTGTCATTATGACGTCAAAAAATTTACTGATTAAAAGTTTTTGTCGATTGTATTTAGAAGCGATTCGGATTATTCCAATTCTGGTTTTATTGTTTGTTTTCTATTTTGGCTTTGCAACATGGTTTAACTGGCAGCTCTCAGCGGTACTGGTATGTATTGTGGTTTTTGTATTGTGGGGGACTGCTGAAATGGGCGATTTAGTCCGTGCTGCCATCACATCGATAGATCAACATCAACGCGATTCTGCACATGCACTTGGCCTGAGTCCTATCCAAACTTTGGGCTATGTGATTTTCCCGCAGAGTTTAAAAAGAGTCACGCCGGGCGCAATCAATTTATTCACGCGTATGATTAAAACCAGCTCCTTGGCAGTGCTGATTGGCGTGGTCGAAGTGATTAAAGTTGGACAGCAAATTATTGAAAATTCGCTGTTAATTGTTCCGAATGCATCTCTTTGGATTTATGGTTTGATCTTTATTTTATATTTTATCATTTGCTATCCCTTATCCCGTTTAGCGACGCATTTAGAAAAAGTTTGGGAGTAATCATGACTTTGTTATCTATACAACATTTACAGAAATCATTTGCAGAAAGTCATATTTTACAAGGCATAGATTTGGACGTAAAACAGGGTGAAGTCGTGGTGATCCTTGGTCCATCGGGATGTGGGAAAAGCACATTGTTGCGTTGTATCAATGGCTTGGAAAAAATTCAGGGTGGCACAATCAATTTAGCTGGCTCAGGTGTATTGGGCAAAGATTTAGCGTGGGTGGATGTACGTCAAAAAATTGGCATGGTGTTTCAAAACTATGAACTTTTTGGGCATATGAATGTGATTGATAACATTTTATTAGGCCCTTTAAAAGTTCAAAAACGAACAAGAGCTGAAGCTGAGAAAGTCGCAGACGAATTATTGAAACGTGTCGGTTTATACGATCGTAAGCGAGATTATCCGCGACAGTTATCGGGTGGGCAAAAGCAACGTATCGCAATTGTGCGTTCATTGGTGATGCAGCCTCAAGTGATTCTGCTAGATGAAATCACCGCTGCTTTAGACCCTGAAATGGTCCGTGAAGTATTAGATGTGGTTTTAAAACTTGCACATGAAGGAATGACCATGTTGATCGTGACTCATGAAATGTCTTTTGCCAGAAAAGTCGCAGACCGAATTATTTTTATGGATAAAGGCAAAATTATTGAGCAAGCCACACCTGAACAATTTTTTGAGCATCCACAGACTGAACGGGCAAAAGCCTTTTTAAATATGTTGAATTACTAACAGTAATTTAGACATCAATATTCACCCTAATAGCAACACATAATGATCTATAAAAATGAGGATGTATGGCTTTATCTTATTTAACTCAACCATCGATTTTTTTTAATATTTCCAACGTTGTTCGAACATTGAGTGTGGGCTTATGTATGGGAATGTTGAGCGCATGTAGTCAGCCAACTGAACCAAATGCATCAGCGGAGCAAAATACCCAGAATGATCAATCTTTAGATCAGATTAAACAGCAGGGCGTGTTTCGTGTGGCTGTTTTTGCAGATAATCCACCATTTGGTTATGTGGACAGTGCAGGTAAACCACAAGGTTTTGATATCGCTTTAGCAAAAAGAGTGACCAAAGATTTGCTTGGGGATGAAAATAAAGTTGAATTTGTGGTGACTGAGGCTGCTAATCGGGTGGAGTTTTTAAAATCGGGTAAAGCAGATGCGGTATTTGCCAGCTTTTCAGTCACTCCTGAACGTAAACAAGTGGTTGATTTTGCTCAACCGTATTTAAAGGCTGCTTTAGGCATCGTATCGCCTAAAGCCAAGACGATTACAGATATTCAGCAGCTTGAAGGCAAAACCTTGATCGTCAATAAAGGCTCGACATCAGATATTTATTTCACTAAGAATTACCCAAAAATTAATTTATTAAAGTTTGAACAAAATACTGATGCCTTTAATGCATTGAAAGATGGTCGTGGTGATGCAATTTCTCAAGACAGTACTTATGCCTTGGCATGGGCAGCTGAGAATCCAACATTTACGGCGGGAATTCAACAAATTGGTAATCAAGACTTTATTGCACCTGCAGTGAAAAAGGGCAATAGCCAACTTCTAAATTGGCTCAATACTGAAATTTCAAGCTTACAAAAAACAGGTGAAATTCAGAAGATTTATGATCAGACCTTAAAGCCTGTTTACGGTGGAACTGTGGATGCTCAAGTCTTTTTGGATGTGACACCGAAATAAAAATTGCATTAAAGCGTTTAACTATGAAAAGAAATCATTGTTTAAATATGAAAATAGATCAGAGGAAAATTAAATGAATATATCAATAAAACAGCTGACTCATCTACTTGCGGCCTCAGTGCTTAGCTTAGGGTTAGCGGCGTGTAATAAAAACGCGTCAACAACTGAAAAAGCTGCTGAACCTGAAAAAACCAGCTCAAGTATCGAGCAAATTAAGAAAAATGGTGTGGTTCGTATCGGGGTGTTTAGTGATAAGCCGCCTTTTGGTTACTTGGACGCACAAGGTAAAAACCAAGGTTTTGATGTGGAAATTGCCAAGCATGTTGCCAAAGACCTATTGGGAGATGAAAACAAAGTTCAGTTTGTTTTAACGGAAGCTGCCAATCGTGTGGAGTACCTTAAAGCCAATAAGGTGGATATTATTTTTGCCAATTTCACCGTGACACCTGAACGCAAGGAAGTTGTCGATTTTGCCAAGCCTTATTTAAAGGTTTCTTTGGGCGTTGTATCACCTAAAGCTAAGCCGATTACAGATATTGCGCAGCTTAAAGACCAGACTTTATTGGTCAATAAAGGCACGACAGCAGACTCATTCTTTAGCAAATCACATCCTGAAATTAAATTACAGAAGTACGAGCAGAATACAGAGACCTTTGATGCGCTGAAAGATGGACGTGGTGTGGCTTTGGCACATGACAATTTATTGGTACTGGCTTGGGCAAAAGAGAACCCAAATTACACCGTGGGTATTACCAGCTTAGGTCAGCATGATTTAATTGCACCTGCAGTCAAAAAAGGCGATAAAGAATTATTGGATTGGTTGAATCAAGACTTAGAAAAATTATCTAAAGCAGGGGTTATCCAGCAAGCCTATGAAAAGACGTTAAAACCTGTCTACGGTGATAGCATTAATCCAAAAGATTTATTGGTTGAGTAAAACCCTTAAAACTTAAGTTTGCTCTTTTAAAAATATCATCGACTTTAACTGGGAAAACATGATTTGCATTTAATTGATCTTTTTCACAAAGGTCTCTTGTGCAAGTAGATGTTTTCCTTTTTTTGTCATAGGTTGCATAAGTGCCAATTCATCACCTGTGTTTTTCTCAAGTAAAATAGAATGTGGTTGATCCTCAGCAAATAAAAATTGCTCACCCCATTGACGTAATGCCACGATGATCGGGAACAGTGCGTAACCTTGTTCAGTGAGCACATATTCCAAATAGGCTGAGCCATTAGAAGCGGGTTGGTTCTTTAGAATTTGAGCATCAATAAGTTTAGCCAAACGATCAGATAAAATATTTTTGGCGACATTTAAATTTTTTTGAAAATCACTAAATCGTTTTACCCCATCAAAAGCTTCGCGAATGATCAATAAAGCCCAACGATCTCCAATCAATTGCACTGACCGTGCAACTGGGCAAGCTTCATATCTGTCTTGATTCATCAGTCGTTCCTTTCATCTTAAAAAATAGACTATAAATCTAGTTGCAATTTAAAACAAGATTGCGTAATTTAATCTGGTTGCAAATTAAAACCAGATTGGTGCAAAATGAACAAAACAGATCATCATCAGCGCAATAAAACAAGAGAGCAAAAGCAATCCCATCTTTCTCCAGCCTTGGTGATGCTGTTGGCGTGTGCTGCTGGATTGAGTGTTGCAAATGTTTATTATGCACAGCCATTGCTGGATTTGATTGCCCAAGATTTTAAATTAGATTATTCGTGGGCGGGGTTAGTTGTTTCATTGACTCAAGTGGGATCAATCATTGCATTAATTTTTATTGTGCCTTTAGGCGATTTATTACCACGAAAATCTTTGATGTTGTTTCAGTCCATCATTTTATGCCTAGCTTTAATCTCGTTGGTTTTTTCAGATCATATTTTCACGTTGTTATTGAGTATGCTGATTGTGGGCATGTTGGGCACAGCGATGACCCAAGGCTTAATTGTTTATGCATCAGTTTTGGCAGCTGCTGATGAACGCGGCAAAATCGTCGGTACAGTCCAAGCTGGTGTGTTGATTGGCATACTTTTATCTCGGGTACTGTCTGGTAGTTTAGCTGATTGGTTTGGATGGCAAGGGGTATATATATTCTCTGTACTATGTATGAGTATGATCAGTGTGTTTTTATGGAAATACTTAGCTGTTATCCGTATCGAAAAAGATCCTATTCAGCAATCTACTTATTCCCAGATGATCTTTACATTGTTTGAACAATTTTTTAAAAATAGAGTGTTACAGATTAGAGGCGTACTTGCTTTCATCATTTTCGTCAATTTAAATCTGTTTTGGAATGCTCTGGTGTTTCCTTTATCTGTCCAGCCTTTTGAATATTCACATAGTTTGATTGGTTTTTTAGGCATCATTGGTGCTATTGGTGCGGTTATGGCAATCCGTGTTGGTGGGTTGGCTGATCGAGGCTATGCGCAGCGTGTTACACAATATGCGTTTCTATTACTGATTGGAGCTTGGGTCATTTTAACCAGCTTATATTTTTCAATTTGGATTTTTATTTTAGCGATTATTTTATTGGATGTGGCCATTCAATCAGTTCATGTGATTAATCAAAGTCTGATCTTCCAAGCCGATATTCGATTACATGGGCGATTGGTTGGTGCTTATATGTTGTTTTATGCATTGGGCAGTGCTGTGGGATCATTACTGGCAACAACACTCTATGGTCATTGGGGATGGTATATCGTGTGTGCGGCTGGAGTCCTATTGAGTGTAGTTGGCTATTTATTTTGGTTGTTTACTGAAAAATATTTAATTCAATTTCAAATGAAACAGCATGCAAGCAGTGTATAAATGCATAAATTCTAGGTTTTTTGTCGATTTAAAGATAAATAGCCCAAATACTAAACACTTGGTGTTTAACTATTGAAATAATCCTTAACAAAAAAATGAAAAGGCGTATAATGCGTCCCATCAAGACGTCGCGCTCATAGCTCAGCTGGATAGAGCACTTGGCTACGAACTAAGGGGTCGGGAGTTCGAATCTCTCTGAGCGCACCAACTTGATAAAATATTTAAAAAAACCGCTTTATTGCGGTTTTTTTGTGCCTAAAAAATGGCACAATGAGTGAGATAATAAAAATAAGGCCAATCATTCATGCATAAATATTTCTCATTGTTTATCGTGCTGTTCATCAGTCAAATGATCGGATGTACCGCCATTCTTTGGAATAACAGTGATTCTGGCAGGTTGGCGACGGGTAAAGTGGTTTCAACCCATGCAGATCGTGTGATTGTAGATCAGGATCAAATTGTCGGTTTTGCCTATTTAGAAGAAAATGCCTCCTCAAAAAATAGCCATGATAGAAGCAATGTAGATCGCTCCTTAATCGTGGTTGGGCAAAAATATGCGTATATGATTGATATTGGAAATAAGGAAATTTTAGAGACCATTCAATCTGATTTAGACCCCAAGTATTGGCGGATCAAACCAGTCCGTCCGAGTGCCAAGCATTTTAGCTTGTCTTTAATGCCTGAAAGCGATGATCAAAAAAATCCACAAGCAACTCAATTTAGCGGTGATATTGAACTGTATTATGCAAAAAACAATTTAACTGAACAGGAAGAAAATAGGTTATCTCGACTTGGACTGAGTCAGTACGAATATGGTCAGGAAAACTCTGAATTTTATCAAAGAAAAATTGGATTGGTTGGGCGTATTGTGGGTTTAAACGCTGAAATTAAAAATATGAAATTTCAAAACTTTAATCAGAACTATACGATTGCGATGTATACACAAGGAAAAACCAAATACTCACTACATTCTAAAACACTGTTGCAGAAAGTCGCCTTAACCCCAGTCACTTTAGTCGGTGATCTGGTCGTAATCCCGTTATATTTCCTATTTAATATTGGCACAACAATCAAACATCTGGCTGATTAATTGAGTTTTAAAAGCCCAATCAGCACTACTTTACTTTTTGAGCAAAAATTGCATTTGCACCCAGTGCAGGTAACATTTCATGGTAGGGTAAACTGCGTGCTGCTTTGAGTAGAAATGGTGCTTTTTCATCAATTTTGATGGTGGTGGTCATTTTGAGTAAGGTGTTATTGCCTTGGGGTAAAAATTGAATTTGACCTTTGAGATAACGTAGATCACCGCCATTGGCATAGAAGTTATTTTCAGTGGCTTTGGGATAGCTAAAACGCATTTTAAAATCAAATGGGATGCTAATAACCCCCAATCCGACACTGACTTTAAAGTCTGCATCTTGTCCTTGTGTGTTGATCGCTGTGGTTTTAATACTTTTGATTTGTTTTGGAAAAATTTCTTTATAGGATAAGGGTTGTGTCCAACGTTGTAATTGTAGCGGGGTGGCATTTAAATATTGATAGCTTGTGGTAAAGCGTAAAACTTCCCGACCATGGGTATAAGGTACAGTAACAGGATTAAGTACAATACTGACGGGCTGTTGCACGTTGGCACTGACCTGAACAATTTTATTGATTTGAGCTGTATTTAATTGTGGGCTAGGCAGTTGCCCTGCATTTAATGCCGTCACTTTTTTAGCCGTGTATTTATTTTTGAGTGCTTCTAAAACAAAGGCGCTCGAACCATTTGGAATCGCCAGTTTTACTTCAGGGAAAGCATTTAAAATTTTCTTAAATAGGAAACCCTGCGGTTGGTTTAAATCGCCCCATTGTGTCAGGGTCACTAAGGTTTTGTTGTCAGCTAAATTGAACCATTCAAATTTCCCTAATGCATAAGGAATTGGGCCATCAATCACCATGGTTGAAATGCTATTTTGTCCAATTTGATGTTGCATCACCACATCTTCATTAAAATTCAATACAGGTATCGGTGTCGGGATGGAAATACGATATTTCAATTGACTGACAGGTCCTGCTGTTTCGATGACTTTTGCTGATTTTAAAGTCGGGAATAACCCAACATATTGCGTGTAATTGCTTAATGTTTTAGCCACTTCTTGGCTACTTACAGGCACAACAATGGCTGCTGTTGAAAATTTAGCTATAGGTTGGGGCTGTTTGCTGAATGTTGGTAGCGACGTCTTGGTCGCTGGATGGGCATAAATTAAGATATTGTCTTGAGCAATTGCCGCAATTTGCTGGGCATTATTGCCAAATGGCTTTAATGCGCTGGGAATATTATCGGTCCAAGTGACCAATTTCGCGAAACTGATTTGATTGATACCGATTAAGAGCACTAGACCGATATTTAAATAAAAAGCTTTCATCACAATTCCTTTTGCGCCTTGATAAGCGGCAATCTTTTGTTTTTATAAAAACCATTTGTATGAAAGACCCTAAAAGGATTCACTTTTAAAAAATAGAGGTGTTCTGTAAAACAAGATGAAAATCCGCATCTCGCTGGAAAAATCTAGTGTAATATCTTGGCATCGTAAAATATTTGTATTGAAGCAACTATGTCAGACACCCAGCCTGCATTATCTGCACGTTATTATCTTAATTTAGAAGAATCTCAAGACGGTTTTAAATTGGCAACTTTTGGTAAAAAGCAAATTAGCCAATTTCTCACGCCTTTGGTCAGCATCGGAATCATCGTTTGGGGGATTTACCTCGGTTTAGAGGGTGTGGGTAAATATTATGTTTGCTTAGGTGCTTTTTTCTTAATTCTGCAAATGCTGATGCGGTATTGGTTTTTACCGATGATGTTTAAACGCCAATTCGTTAAATATCAATTTGGTAAAAGCGAACAAGGTATTGAATTATTTCAAGACTATATGGAATTATTCAGTAGTGGCCGTCCAAAACAAGTTCATCATTATTCAGATGTAGATAAATTTGCAGAAGGCAAGCTTACCTATATGATCGAATTAAAAAATCGTACTGTGGTGATTGTGCCTAAACGAGCATTTGCTACACCCGCAGATCAAACGATTTTTATCAATACTTTTAAAAAGTAATTTGGAATTATAAAGTTTTTAACGCTGAGCAATAAGAAGGGAACAATATGAGTACACGTCCATCTAAAATTGTATGTGTCGGTCGTAGTTATGCAGCGCATGCAGCAGAATTAGGTAACGCAATTCCAGATCGTCCAGTCTTATTTATCAAGCCGCCCAGTAGTTTGATTTCATTGCAAGACGGTATCTCTTGGAATGAGGCGTGGGGAAATTGCCACCATGAGTGTGAACTGACGTTACGTATCGATAAGCCACTTAAGGGCGAAACCAATTTAGATAAAGTATTGGATGCGATTGGTGCGGTGACTTTAGGCTTAGATTTAACTTTACGTGATCTCCAAGATGACTTAAAGGGCAAAGGCCAGCCTTGGGAGCGTTCAAAAGCTTTTGATGGCTCATGTGTACTGGCAGATTGGGTCAGTGTGGATGAAATTAAAGATTGGTCGGCTGTTACTTTTGAATTTGCAGTCAATGATGAAGTTCGTCAAAAGGGAGATACTGCTTTATTGATTTTTGATATTGCTTACTTACTTGCAGACATCTGCCAAGTATTCTCTTTAGAACCAGGGGATGTGGTGATGACAGGGACACCAGCAGGTGTTGCAGCATTGGCTTCTGGTGATCAATTGAGTATGACTTTACATGGTCAAAGCCAAGATTTTGTTTGGAAAACTTTTGTAAAATAAGCATTTAAAATTCAAGTAACCCAGTGTTTATTTATAATCAATACGCATTGGGTTTTTTATTATCTACAGTTTTATAAAACAATAATTCATCACTAACTTTTGGGATATATCCCGCTTTATTTATCAGTTGAAATTTACAGCATCGCTATTTTTTAGCTATCGTGTAGAAGCTTGGACGAAACGCTTTGATAGCGAAGAAGCAGAAAAGCTGGATGACTTTGGTAAATTACTACATAACCCAAAGTTAAATTCAGCCCATGCATTTTTAGATCGGTGTATAGATTGGTCGGGAAGATTGTTTATTATCAGTATTTAGATCATTCCACTTCATCTACTCAAAATTTAAAAAGTTGATTTAGTGACGCAACAATTTTCTAAACTGGTCTGGGGTACGCATCATCCAACGTTTAAACATATTGATAAAAGCAGAAGCATTGGCATAACCTAAATCCAGTGCAATGCTTTCAACCGTTTTTCCCTCATTGAGCATAGACATCGCTTTCATGACTTTAAGTCGTTGTCGCCATTCATTGAGTGACATAGCCAGCTCTTTTTGACTCAGCCTTGCCAAGGTACGTTCAGTCATATTAATCCGTTGGGCTAAGGCCTCTAGGGTACTGTGGTCAGCAGGGTGGGCATGTAAAAAATCCAAAACTTGTTTTAAGGCAACATGATTGGTATGGGGTAAATAACTACCGATTAACTCAGCATGTTGTAATTGATCAAGTAATACCTGTAACAGTCGCAAATATTCAGGCTCAGATGCTTGCATTGGGTGTTGTTTGATGTGCTGTAAAATCGCTGAAACCAAGGGTGAGGTTAAGAGAATCCCAGCTTGTTGAGGTAAGGCACTACATAACGATTGGTGGATATACAAAGTTGCATGGGAAACAGGAGTCCGGTTCAAACCACTGTGTTGCGTATTTGGCGGTAACCAAACTCCATATGGAGGTGGCGTAATATAATTAATTTGATCGATATTGACTTCCATCACCCCATTAAAGGCATAAATAAATTCGCCCCAAGCATGCCCATGTTCAGGATAAACAGACAGTGCAGGATCATGTCGAAAAATAAGCCACAGCGGTGCAACAATTTCATCATTGGTACTGAGTTGAGTCAGTATATTTTTATCGCTGGTTTTTGTTATCGTCATGCAAAGATTGCCTGAATAAAAAGATCTTTTGTCTACTTTGAATTATATCCTATAAAAAAGACAGGTTCATACCATTGTGGTGTCTTTTATCCGCTTTATGCAGTGGTTTTGGCTATTGCGAAATTATAACGATTCATCGAAAAAGTAATATCACGTCCCTTTCCAATGGGCATTGCTTGGAAAGGGACGTTGTTTATCTATCTGGGTTAAAATTACTTATCATCCAAAATGGTTGAAAGTGGAATTGATAATTTAGCGGCCAAATATTCATCGGATTCAATTAAAGTTGGACCGATATGTTTCATCCAAACATCATCATCATGGACATGTTCAACATCATGACGACGAGGGAGGGTATAAGGCAATGATGTATAGAATGACCAGAAATCAATTTCATCTAAATTTCTGACCAGCACATATTCATTATTGTCAGTACATTTAACCAAATTTTGTTTTTCTAGAAGTTGGATATAAACTGGCCAGCGTCCAATTTCACCACGACCTAAAATATTTAGTGCTTCTGCATCAGTCACCACGTCACCCGTTTTCTGTTTTTTATAAAATAATTCCAGAATATCGAGCATCATCAACACAGGATGGCGGGTTTGGATTTTACCTGTATGAAATGCGGTAAGGGCATAGCTGATTTCCACACCCAATAAGACGATATTCCACGATAAAAAGATCCACAACAGGAAAATTGGTACAGCAGCAAAAGCACCATAAACAAGGGTATAGCTGGTGAAATTTGCCATAACAAAACCAAATAGGTTTTTAAGTAGCTCAAATGCAATCGCACCAAAAAGACCTGCAATCGCAGCCGCTCGAACAGGAATACTGCGATTTGGAATCGTCCAATATAAAATGAAAAAGCCTAAAGTAGTCAGTGCAAACGAAATGACCCCAAGTAACGCTGTACCATCAACTTCATAACCTGCAAAGTTATTACTTAAAACATTCATAGAGGCCAATGTTGATGAAATGACAAAGGCACTCCCCAATAAAATCGGGCCTAAAGAAATAATGGTCCAATAACGCATAAAGCCAATGATGCCATTACGCGTTTCTTGAACACGCCAAATCCGATTAAAAACCGTTTCGATACTGGTAAGCATCAGTACTGTGGTAATGAATAAAAACAGCACACCAATAACAGTTAAATTACTTGAATTCTCGGTAAAGACATTAAAAGCTTTATCAAAAGCAATGCTGGTTTTCGGCAAGAAATTACTATAAATCATCTGCTGGAGTTGCTGTCTAGCAGGCTCTAAGGCTTTGATTGATGAGATAATAACCAAGAAAACAGTCAACATTGGAACAACAGCAAATAATGTCGTATAGGTCAGCGATCCCGCTTGTTCACGACAACGATCTGCTTCAAAACGACCAAGTACAAAAAGAATGAATTGAAACCAAGTTTTTTCATAGAAGGGTAGTTTTTTAAGTAATTCAAGCATATATATCTTTGATCTCAATTATTTTTCGGCATATCTTGCATTTTCATTGTCTAGCTTACCCAAAAAAGCAGAAAAATACCGTATAGTTTTATTTTCTTATGTTGAAATCAAGAAATCTCTATGCAAGCTTATGTTCTCGTACTCTATTACAGTAAATATGGATCTACCAAAGAGATGGCACACTTGATTGCCAATGGGGTAGAAGCAGCGGGTGTCGCAGTAAAAATTCGCACTGTGCCTAATCTTTCCACTGTAGTGAAAGAAGCGGAAGCCAGTATTCCAGAACATGGCGATATTTATTGTACATTGGATGATTTACAAAATTGTGCAGGATTGGCTTTAGGTTCACCAACACGTTTTGGCAATATGGCATCTGAAATGAAATACTTTTGGGATCAAACCACCAGCCTTTGGCTAAATGGTGCATTACACGATAAACCTGCTTGTGTATTTACCGCGTCAGGGTCAATGCATGGTGGACAGGAAAGCACATTATTAACGATGTTACCGCCATTGTTTCATCATGGCATGATGATCATGGGGCTGACCAATGCCAATCCAGCCTTATCCAATACCAAATCAGGCGGTACGCCGTATGGAGTCAGTCATGTCAGTGGACCACGTCATGACCAAAACTTAAGTTCCGATGAAAAAGCTTTATGTGCAGAACAGGGCAAACGTCTAGGTGAAACGGTTAAAAAGTTAAACCCATAATTTTTGATGCTCTTGCGAGATCTAGATAAAAATTCAAAGACTTCTCTTTTATCTGGCGTCTAATGGATAAAAAGAGAAGTTCTTTATCATATTGATATTTTATATTTTGTTATTTTAGATTAAAGCGATGATTACATTTTTTACATTGGTAATCAAAAAAGATATTTTGGTCAACAATCACACCTGCTCGTTTACCAAAGCGATTTCCTAGAAATCCACCTGTAATTCCAACACTGATTGCGCCCACGAAGGTTCCTACAGTTCCACCAACAATAACGCCTAAAGGACCTGCAACCGTTCCGATAGCCGCACCAATTGAAGCACCAGAGGCAGCGCCACCTACAGTTCCTGCTGCTGCACCCGCAGAAGTCAATAATACACTGCCTGCTTTGCCTAAAAGTTGTTCATGGTCACGGCGTTCTAAGTCTGTAGCGCCACACTTTGGGCACTTTACTGTTTGTTCATCAGTCATTGATTTTTACTCACTCAACAAAGTCCATTTGTCTTCGTTAAGTTATGGTTAAGCGTTATATTCACGTTCACTACTGGCATTTTTGTCATGCTTATCGCTATCGTTACAATCATGTCAGGGATATGACATGATTTTGATTGTAACTGAATACCGTGATCAGTCTTTATATTTTGTGTGAATGTAATAGATAGAATGATTGATACAAGCTTATAGAAACATCTTGTTATTGCTTCAGCCGCATTAAACTCTCCTGATTAACGCTACACACCAATCGACCATCTTGCCACATCCGGCCGAAATTAAGCCCTCTGGATTGGCTAGATACTGTGGCGTTCATATCATAAAGTAGCCACTCATCTACTCTAAAATCTGTATGAAAATAAATGCTATGGTCTAAACTTGCACTACGTACACCGCCGTTCGCATAGCTGACACCATGCGGTCTAAGTGAAACCGTCAGTAGGTTATAGTCAGAATAATATGCAGCAATGGCTTGGTGCATCATGGGTGTATCTTGTTGAGTGGGAATCGTTTCAAAGGTTTGAAAATATTCAGCATAATTTGTGTCTAATTTTATCGGTTTAAATGGATTGAATGGCTGTACAGGATGGATGTTGATCAAAAATTGACGCATAAATATTGCGCGTGCAGGTTCAGGAACATCCTCATAAATCATTTGTTTAAGTTGTTGTTCTGGGATCAGTTCATCTGGCGAAGGGTAGAGAGGCGGTTCAATTTGATTTTCTAAACCCTCTTCAATATTGGCAAATGAAATCATGGCCGAAAATATAATATGGCCGTTTTGCCAAGCATGGACTTGGCGAGTCGAAAAACTTTTGCCATCTCTTAAATTTTCAACTTTATATAAAATCGGAATATCTGTGCGACCACTGCGAATAAAATAAGCATGTAATGAATGTGCTGGTCGATTGGTGGTTTTTGATGTGGCAATCAATGCTTGTGCCACCAATTGCCCACCCACAAGGTGTGATCCAAATAAACGTGTGTTTTGCCCTTGAAATAGACCATCATCCAATTGTTGTACGTCGAGTAGATCAACTAATTTTTGAGTGATTGATCTCATTTATTATTTACCTGAGTTATCTCTTTATTTACACAATATAGCTGAGGGCTTGATCAAATTAAAAGGTAAAACAAAGACGCTACTGATCAAAAAGCAAAAAAAAGAGCGCCTAAAGCACTCTTTTTTAATGAAAACTTTTGAAGTAAGACCAGCTTATTCTTCTACAAAGCTTACCGTACCGTTTGCCAAAGATTCAACACGTGCCAAAGATTCAACACGGTAGCCTTTATCTAATAACAATTGACGGCCTGGTTGGAAAGATTTTTCAATCACAATCCCAATACCCACAACTTCTGCATCCGCTTGATGAATCAAGTCAGCAAGACCTAAAGCGGCTTGACCATTCGCTAAGAAATCATCAATAACCAAAGCTTTATCGCCTTTGCTAATATGTTTCTTAGAAATCGCAATGGTGCTTTCAATTTGCTTGGTAAAAGAGAATACTTTTGAACGATATAAATCATCTTTAAGGGTTAAAGACTGATATTTACGTGCAAAAATAACGGGTACACCAAGTTCCAAACCAGCCATCACAGCAGGCGCAATACCTGATGCTTCAATTGTGATGATTTTGGTAATGCCGGCATCTTTAAAAAGACGAGCAAACTCTTGACCGATGAGCTGCATCATCACAGGGTCAATTTGGTGATTTAAGAAAGAATCGACTTTCAGAACTTGATCAGATAGAACGATACCTTCAGCTAAGATTTTCTGTTCTAGTGCGTGCACAGGGAGAATCCTCTAGAGGCAAGGTGCTTTTTAAAGCAAAGGCGTATTTTAAAAAGCACTAAAAAAAATGCAAGCTGAAATTGATCAAAAGGTGAAAAATGTCTTACTTTTTGTAACTGGTCAAGGTTAGGTTATAAGATGTTTTACCATCAACATGTGACATTTTCACGGGTAAATAGTCTAATTGAGGCGCTAACCAGAAAATTGAACTCTTTTCACCATTGTCATGGGTGAGTACAACTTTGACCGTGTTATAGGTTCCCGCAGGGGTTTTAATTGACTCTGTGCCTTGTTTAACAAAGCGACGCGCATCTAAACCTTTTGCATCTGCAATCAAATAACTTGATTTTAGACCTGCACCTTTTAAGTCTTCACGTACTTGTAATTCAGCATTTAACTCATCTAAAGCACCTGCTTTCCATGGGAAAGAACGTGCCTGATCTTTTTTCTTGGTGTTAATGGTTTTGCTGTTTGGATTAAAGTTAATGGTCATAGTGTCATTATGTACCAACACTTTACTGGTACGACTAAAACTACTTGAGTTAATTTGACCATTGGTAAAGCTAAAACGGCTTGTTTCACTTGCAGAAGCAATTGCTGCTGCTTTTGCTGCAAATACATAGGTCCAGTTATTGCCACTTTGACTCAATGTACGGGTCGCAGTACCTAAGTTTTTACCATTATAGGCAAACTGGTAGCTTGCTTGGAACGGACTCATGGCAAGAGCATTGCTTGAAAATCCAACCAATAACATTGCAGTTGAAACACCAGTTGCGATACTTAATGTTTTAAATAACGTTTTTGCCATCATTAAATGTCCTATGCATTTAAAAGTATTTTTGGATATGACACCTATTATGCGGTGTAATTAAAGAGAAAATATTCACTTTATTTCTAATCCTGTGAATTTATGTATACATTTTGATTGCGATAACTTGAAATCTAATCTGCAATTTGAGACTTAACTCTTTTGCTCAATCGGTGTAACTTCAGTTTCAAGATAATCATCTTCGTCCCAGTCTGGGTCTTTATCTTCTCTAAATTTACTAAATAAAGCGGTTAGGTTTACATTACCAATCACCACCAACTCAGTTTCACGTAATTCTGCATGGTTCACATGGACTTTGTTTAATGTGTCCATAATAGAACGATTTTTTCCTAACCAACGATTCAGATCTAAGTGAAGTAATTCATCTTTTACGGTAATGACATTAAATTTTTCTAGGATCATTCCTAAAGGATCTTTTTTCAGTACCTTTTGATAGAAGAATAAAGCAGTATTTACGCCCATCTTATACCAAACATTGGGATAGCTAGCTTCGATCACTTGGGTGTTGCTGATTTGTTCAAAAACAATCAACTGCATATCTTTGTTGAGTTCCATTTGAACTAACTTAAGATCTACAGAAAGAACCAAATGCATGCCTTTGACATTGAGTGTGGCATAAAGTTTTAACCAATCATCATGCAGGTCGGCATGTAAATCTTCTAAAATTTTGACGTTGTCGGTGACAAAACGTTTAAAGGTCGCATTTAAAAATACTTGTGATACTGGAAACTCGCGTTCTTCTTCTATAAAACCTTCTGCTTTTTGGTATACTTGTCGAATACGTTTAACAATGTTAGAAAGTAGCGTCGGCATAAGTATTGTCCCAAATCATCATCATTTTTTAAGGCGATAAACTTGTCGATTATTAAAAAAATACAAGTCTAACGATTGCAGTTTAACAAAAAACATTGCACCATTTTGAGTGTTTTAAAATTACGTTTTTACTTTTACTAAATAAGTCACAAAGTTTGTGAATAATGTAAAGTTAAACTTATTTTAATAAATTTTAAATTTGGCGATTGGGGAATTTTGTCGGATTAATGTCATGATAAAAAAATTATTTGCCAATACACAGCATTCTGAGTACTGGTGGCAAGACGCATTATTTGTTGGAGCTGTTTCTGCAGCTGTCATTGCACATGTACTTTTTTTATCTGTTCAATTTGGAATGCCACAAGAAAATAATACCAGCACAAAAGAAATCGCAATCAGTATTCGCCCAAGTGAAGATGAAATTAAAGATGCAGACTTTTTAGCGCAAGCAAATCAGCAAGGTTCTGGAACATTCCGTAAAGAGCATCGTATTTCAAGTGATATGCCAGCGCAAGCAGAAGACAAGAGTGCGGGTGATCAGCAACTCGAAGCTTTAGAGCAAATACAGCAAAAACGAGAATTGAAATTCGAAGAAAAAGTATTAATGACGGTTCTTAGCTGGCAAAAGCAGGCGGAACAGAACGATCGAAAAAAGGCCATGGAAGAGTTGCAGAGCCAAATGCAAGCTAAAACGGCAATGGTGGCGAGTTTAGAAGCTCAATATTTGCAGAAACAACAAAATTTTAGTAAACAACAAAAAATTAAAACCTTAGATGGTATTCAAGCCAAACAAGATGCATCTGCTGGATATTTAGATAAATTTCGCGAAAAAGTTGAGATGTATGGAAACCGATATTACCCAGATCTTGCCAAACAGCAGCGTCTTTCGGGTGAGGTCCGTTTAATGGTCATTCTCAATAATGAGGGTGGGATTCGTGCTATACGATTGATTGAAAGCTCAGGTCATTCAATCCTCGATGAAGCTGCCAAAAACTCAGTGCGTAAAGGTGCACCTTTTGGACGTTTTGATTCAAAAATGAAAGATATTTCTGAACTGCGGATCGTGCGTACTTGGCGTTTTGATCCAGCTGAATCTGAATTTGAAGTGCGCTAGAAACTGAACCAGATTGAATGGGATTATCTTGATTCTATTTTTTAGTATCTACCTTCATAAATAGACCGATTTTTAAGTGATCTAGTGTTAATAGCTTTTTTGAATTTGACAAATCTCAACACTAAATTTTTTATACCACTGTTGTTTGCCAATCCGCTGGGCTGCTTGATGTTCTGCATCTTTATGCCAAGCCTGGATATCTTCAAGTGTATTCCAATAAGAAAGTGCAACTTCAACGTCATTTTCACAAAGAGACTCAAATTTTTGACAATTAAACTGGCTCAATGCTTTCTCTCGTAAAAGTTGTGCAGTCTGAAAATACTGTTGATCAAGCGTATTGATCTGTGCCTTAAAGATAACTACATATTTCATTTTCAGTGCTCGGCCTTTACTTTAACTTCTCTTTAAAAAGGGCAATAAAATCAGAAACTGATGTATTAAAGTAAATTGTGATCATGGGCTTGAATCGGTGGAGGAGTCGGTTTCCCTAGAGTTCCCAATAATTCAATTTCAATCATTCTTACCATTGAATCTAAAGGTAAATCATTACTTTGCGTACCAAAAGGTTCTTCTATCTCGGTACTTAAAGCATCTAGCCCCAGAAAAGTATAGGCTAAAATACCCACCAGCAAAGGTGTTGCTAAACCCAGTAATGAACCTAAGCTAAAGGGCAGCATAAAGCAGAAAAAATAGACCGTACGATTTAATAAAACTGAATAAGCAAAAGGCAAAGGTGTGGTTGCAATACGGTCACAACCGGTTTGTACCAAACTGAGCTCATTTACATGTTCATTTAATTGGGTATAGATAATGTCGGAAATTTCGCCTTCTTTGAGCGCTTGCATCAATTCCCATTGGATCAAACTCAGCGTGTATTGCGGCGCATTGGTTTGTTGATACAACTGTGTCAGTGCCTGTTGACTCATACCACTGGTTTCCACCAGCGCATCTGGATTTGCTGTTTGATGTCTCAGACGATCTCTTAATAAGTTTGCAAATACAATCACATGTTGAATGATTCGTTCACGACGCCCTTGAGGGAATATACGACAATCACGGTCAAAGTGACGTGCATTGGCGATCAGCATTCCCCAAAGTTTACGCGCTTCCCACCAACGGTCATAACAGGCGGTATTTTTAAAGCCTAGAAAAATAGAAAGCACCACACCAATCAGGGTAAAGCCAACCAAGGGTAATTCAGGAAAACGATATAAATTGGTATACTCAATGCCACCCACAATTGCAGAAATCAGCATCACAAAACCAAGCGGTGGCAGCACTTTGGGTAAAATCGTACCACGCCAAGAGAGTAATATTTTAAGGGTATCGTTTTGATCGCGGACAATCATACTTTTAAATCTATATTTTTTAATGATCTTCACCGCTTCAAAGGTGCTTGTCAATCACATTTGTAGGGAAAGTTTTGGGTTTGATGAGTCCGTGTTCAGCAAAGGAGTAGCTTTGCTCAGCAGCAATGATCATATGATCCAATAATTCTATTTCAAGCAGTTGACAGGCTTTTAATATTTCTTGAGTTAAATCGTAATCTTCACGTGAAGGCTTGGCAAAACCTTTAGGGTGATTATGGGCAATAACGATAAAAGTCGCATGTTTTTGTATGACATATCGTAATAATTGATTAATGGAAATATTGCAGTAATTGATTGAACCATAAAATAGTTTTTTAAAACTCAATTTACGTAACTGGCTGTCTAAACAGAGTACGGCAAAGACTTCTTGAGATTCTCCGATCAATTCATAACGTAAATAATCTCGGATTAAATCAGAACGACTCAAGTCTAAACCTTGATTCAGTTGATGTTTCAAGTAACGTCGCCCCAGTTCTTTCACCGCCATCAGTTGTGAATACTTGCTTTCACCAATGCCATGAAATTGTTTTAAATCGTCTAAAGACGAATCAAATACAGCATTTAAATGACCAAAATGTTGAATGAGCAAGCGTGCTAATTCAACAGCGGAGTGTTGTTTTGAGCCTGAACGTAGAAAAATCGCAAGTAATTCTGCATCAGATAAGCTGTGCGCCCCTTGTAAGAGTAATCTTTCACGTGGACGTTCTTGTTCAGGCCATTGTTTGATTGAATGATTCATTATTTTTCACATTTTAAAATTATTTTACTTCTGATTTTTCTCCCTTGAATGACTTGGGAGATAGACTATTTAATGATATTGTGAGCGCCACTGCAACTGAAAGGTAGCCTGATAGTGAGTTTTGATCTCAGTGTATTTTCTAATAAAAATATTATCCTCGCTGTAACAGGCGGTATTGCCGCCTATAAAAGTGCAATCCTGGTACGTCGTTTAAAGGATTATGGCTTTAATGTACGCGTGGTAATGACCAAAGGTGCACAGGCATTTATTACCCCTTTAACTTTTCAGGCCTTATCCGGCAATCCTGTTCATACTGAGTTATTAGACCCTGAAGCAGAAGCGGGAATGGGGCATATTGAATTGGCGCGTTGGGCCGATTTGATTTTAGTTGCACCTGCAAGTTGTGACACCATCGCAAAGTTCGCCGCGGGTTTGGCTGACGACTTGCTCAGTACTTTGTATTTGGCAACCAAAGCACCTGTTTGGGTTGCGCCTGCGATGAATCAGCAAATGTGGGCAGCTAAGCCGACACAACGTAATCTGAATACCTTAGTTGAAGATGGCGTACATGTGATTATGCCTGAAGCAGGTTCGCAAGCTTGTGGTGATGTCGGTTTAGGGCGTATGCCTGAACCTGAAGATTTAGCCGAACAAGTTAAAAATTACTTCCATCAAGCACAACGTGCGATTGCTGAGAAGTTTGGCTTGCTTGCTGGAAAACGTGTGGTGATTACTGCGGGACCAACACGTGAAGCGATTGATCCTGTACGTTATATTTCCAATCACAGTACAGGGAAAATGGGCTTTGCTATTGCGGCAGCCTGTTATTCAGCAGGGGCAAAAGTGACACTATTGGCTGGTCCAGTCAGTTTGGATACTCCGAATGGTGTGCGTCGTATCAATGTTTCTTCTGCGATAAAAATGCTTGATGAAAGCATGCATCAGCTTGAGGAAGGCTGTGACGTGTTTATTGCAACCGCGGCTGTCGCTGACTATCGTGTGGCAGAAGTTTCGGAACATAAGATCAAGAAAGCGGGTGATGAGCTGAATGTTTCGTTGGTGAAAAACCCTGATATTGTGGCGACCATTGCACAGCAGTCAAAGCGCCCATTTATGGTGGGTTTTGCGGCTGAAACCCGGAATGTAGAGGAATATGCAGCAGGAAAACTGGTTGCCAAAAAACTCGATATGATTGCCTGCAATGATGTCTCGCGTGCTGATATTGGTTTTGCTTCTGACCAAAATGCGATGACCGTGTTTTTTGCAGAACAGTACCAGATGGAAAAGCGTGATTTAGAGAAAGCCTCGAAACAAGAGATTGCACAACAATTGGTTGAAGCGATCCACGATGCCTTACATCATGAGATTGAACCAATTTAAGCCTTTCTCTGATTATTTCTGAATATAAAAATGCAACGAATTCGTTGCATTTTTATTTGCTATTTTTTGTGCTTTTAAACTATGTTTAATCTTGGAAATGGACAATAGCCACAATGGGCTTTTTTACACCCAACAATAGCCACAGTTTTAAGGAAGATCATAATGATCAAAAAAACTTTAGCCACCGTCATGATGATTTCTGCTTTAGGTTTCAGCTCAATGACTTTTGCTGCAACGCTACAACAAAATATGCAGGCATTAGGTAAAAACTATAAAGCATTTAATCAAACCAATAATGCCGCTGAAGCAAATAAAGCTTTAGATAATATGCGTGCTGCTGCAACCGACGCTAAAAAAGTCAAACTTAAAGGTCGTGGTGATGCCAGTGCACCGACTTCGACTCAGTTATATGATCAATTGATTGCGCAAATTGATAAGACTCAAGCGCTAGTCAAAGGCGGTCATTTAGATCATGCCAAAATGGAAGGCAAGAAAATTGCTGAAATACGTGATCAAGGGCATAAGATCTATCAATAGTCTTATTGCGCAAATATGCATTTAGATGATTTATAAATAAGGTCAAAATTATAAATCATATATTTATATACTTTCATTAACGTGATTCATATGGTTATAACGCTTGCAATGCCACACTTTACAATTAAAGTTTAAATAGCTTTGCGTAGGCGATGCCTCACTTTTCAGAGATGAAAAGGTGACAAAAATCTTCCGTTGGGCGAGGGGTACGTCCTGTACCCCCGCCCAACAGCGACATCCATGTCGCCACATGATAGATCGACCATGTACGATTCAATAATACAAAGAATCAGGTAAATTTATATAGATTGCGTATGGACTACTTGTTTTTTGACGAACGTAATTTCGAAGAATAGATTTATCCATTTAAAAGCCGTTAGTTTTAATGACTAACGGTTTTTTATTGTGAGGAGATTTTTAACGATATTGAATCACTAAACTCAGCATGATTCGGATTTGCTCATTGCATAACAACTGTTAAGTTAGATGTAGAAAAGTGAGGAGAAATGCGATGCAACAGCACCATCAGTTTGAACGTATTGCAAAAGCCATTGAATACATTAAACACAATTTTAAAGCACAACCGAATTTAGATGAGGTGGCTGCGCATATTCATTTAAGCCCTGCACATTTTCAACGCTTATTTACAGAATGGGCTGGTACCAGCCCGAAGAAGTTCTTGCAATATATCAGCATAGAACATGCAAAAAACTTGTTAAAACAAGAGCATTCGGTATTTGATGCGACTTATGATACAGGACTATCGAGCACCAGTCGGTTACATGATCTATTTATACAAATTGAAGGGATGACACCTGCTGAATACAAAAGTGGCGGAGAAAATTTAACCATCCACTACCAGTATGCTGAAACACGCTTTGGAATAGTTTTAGTGGCTTCAACAGCCAAAGGGATTTGTTTTATGTCTTTTGTCGAGCATGAACAAGATGCCTATAGCGCACTCGTTGAAAAATTTCCTAAAGCAAGATTTTATCAGCAAGCAGATGCCTTGCATGAACACGCTTTGGCCATTTTCTCATCTGAACAAAAACCATGGAGCCAAATTAAGCTGCATCTAAAAGGTACTGATTTTCAGCTTAAAGTTTGGGAAAGTTTGCTTAAAATCCCGATGGGACAATTGGCGACCTATGCAGACCTTGCAGAACAGATTGGAAATCCAAAAGCTTCCCGTGCAGTCGGTACTGCGATTGGCAATAATCCAGTGGCTTTTTTAATTCCATGTCATCGTGTGATTCAAGCGACAGGTGTTTTAGGTGAATACCATTGGGGAAAAACACGTAAAGCCGCAATGATTGGCTGGGAAGGTGTGCAAGTACATGCCAGCGTTTAATTCACAACAAGCAACAGCGTTGCTCAATAAAATTGAGGGTTTAGATTGGGAGTCAATCCATGCTCAGATGCATACACAAGGCTACTCAATCCTTAAAGACTTTTTATCTGATGAATTGTGTGAGTTAATCAAAAGTCATTATAACCATCAACAACTGTATCGAAAAACCGTCACTATGCAGCAACATCGTTTTGGATATGGCGAGTATAAATATTTTAATTATCCATTACCAAACTTGCTTCAACAGCTTCGAACTCAGTTTTATCCCTATCTGGTTCCTATCGCCAATGCTTGGTCTGATGCTTTAAAGTTGGATCGACAATATCCAGATTCACATCTTGAATTTTTACAACAATGCCAACAAGTGGGTCAAAATAAGGCCACTGTTTTGATTTTGCACTATCAGCAAGATGGTTTTAATACCTTACATCAAGATCTATATGGCGAGGTCTATTTTCCGATCCAAATGGTATTTGTTCTTAGTCAAGTCAATAGCGATTTTACCGGTGGTGAGTTGGTGTTGACTGAGCAAGTACCACGAGCACAGTCAAAAGCCATTGTTTTACAACCTGATCAAGGGGATGTGTTAATTTTTACCACGCAGTTTAGACCCAAGAAAAGCACTCATGGCTATTATCGAGTCAATATGAAGCATGCTGTCAGTCAGGTGCGTACAGGGGAGCGTTATACATTGGGGATTATTTTTCATGATGCTGTGAGTTAAATGATGATTAAGCATGATGACATTGAGCGTTTGGCGTTATATCGAAAAATCAGGAATGCTGAAATTTTATTTGCAGGCAATCAAAAGCTAAAAATTTATGGACGTTTAAACTGTGGTTCGGGCAAGCGTATGTTAAAAGCCAATCGGGTGTTCTTTAGTTGTGAAGCTGAAGCCTTGGCATTGCAATTTCGCCCGTGTAGACATTGTATGAAATCAGCCTATGTGAAATGGAAAAATGCAACAACTTGAGTTTCTAACCGATCACCATGAGAACTTGCTTCCACAAGATGGAACAGTGAATTATTTCGGAAAAATCATGGATGAAGCCATCGCCAATGATTATTTTGAGCAATTGCTAACGCATATTGAATGGCAAAATGACCAAGCGATTATTTTTGGCAAAAAGATTATCACCAAACGGAAAGTGGCTTGGTATGGAGATCGTGCTTTTGAATACACTTATTCAAATAGCTCCAAATATGCCTTGCCATGGACTGAAGAATTAATCGAACTGAAAAAACAGATTGAATTGATCACGGGTGAAACATTTAATTCTTGTTTGCTGAATCTTTACCATACAGGTGAAGAGGGTATGGCATGGCACAGTGATGGTGAAACAGATCTAAAAAAGAATGGTGCAATTGCATCTTTAAGCCTAGGCGCAGTTCGAAAATTTGCCTTTAAACATAAAAATAGCCAAGAAAAGATTGAGGTTTTTCTCGAAAATGGCAGTTTGCTGGTCATGAAAGACACCACACAAACATATTGGTTGCACCGCTTAGCCCCAACAAAGAAAGTGCATACGGCTCGGATTAATCTAACCTTTAGAACAATCGATGAATCATGATTTTCCCTCACGGATAAGCCAAACCATTGCGGCAAAAATAAAATTGATTAAACTCCCATAGAAAATAAAATTGTAGGGAATCATGTTGAGTAAAACTTGAGAATAACTCAGTGGATAAAAGGGACACATATCTACATGCATCAACGCATCTAAAAAAACATGACTAAAACTACCGACCAAAGCACTGACTGTCGCCACTTGCCATGTGATCTGCCAGTCTGCTTGTTTGAATAAGTTGCGTAAGCAAAACTCACTCATCACTTTACCTATGGGGACTGCAAGCAAAGCAATCAACAAAGCACCAAGTAAGTTATGGGTATATAAATGGAGTGTGGTCCAGCCTCGAATGATGCCAAATAGAGGTTCTATATCCATCAAAACCTGAACACCAGAGAAAATTAACAAGCTAAATTTTTTATTTGCAATGGCTTTACAGCTTGCGCCTAAGCCCAAATGTAAGGGAGTAAATGGCATTGTTATTGTTCATGCTTATTGTGATGTTTAAATTATAAAAAATTGCATCACCCACGGTTGTGAAGTTTGGGTGATTTTTATCTGATCAAATATAAAAAAGACCGCATAGTGCGGTCTTTTAAACTTAATTATTGAGAAATTAAGCTTGGCCTTCAGCAGCAGCGCCTTGGGCACGTTCCATATTTGCTTCAAACTCTGCATCAAAATTGATTGGCGTAAGAAGTAATTGAGGGAAGCTACCTTTCGTTACAAGATCATTAACTGCTTCACGCAAGAATGGGAACAAAATGTTCGGGCAGTAAGCACCTAAGATGTATGGAAGACGGTCTTCTTCAATACCATCAATCAAGAAAATACCTGATTGTGTTACATCGACGATAAATGCTGTATCGCCAGCATTGTTCGCTTGCACAACAACTTTTAAAGACACTTCAAAGTGGGTTGCATCCACTTTTTCAGCAGCAGAAGACAAGTTGATGTTTAATTCAGGTTGCCATTCTTTGGTAAAAACTTGAGCCCCAGGTACTTCAAAAGAAATGTCTTTTGTATAAATACGTTCTAAAGCAAGTTGTGGTTGAGCTTGTTGTTCTTCACTCATTCTTTATTCCTTAAATTTTAAGAAGTGATTCATTAATTAAGTTGTGGATTAACCAAGTAACTCATCGAGTTTGCCGGCTTTTTCTAAAGCATAAAGCTGGTCAAAACCACCGATAAATTCATTATTAATAAAAATTTGTGGCACTGTACGGTGTCGAGTTTTCTGGATCAGCTCAGTCTTAACTTCAGGTGCTTCTTCATCGAGATTGATTTCGGTAAAAGCAACACCTTTACGCTCAAGTAGAGATTTCGCACGTACACAGTATGGGCAAAAAGTTGTTGAATATACTTTTACTTCAGCAGTCATGTTGAGCTCCTTAAGCTTATTTTTTAGCTTTAACTAATGGCAAGCCTTGGGCTTTCCAGTTACTGATACCACCATCAAGACGATAGCTGTCTGCATGGCCGACTTGTTGTAAAGCACTTCCTGCAACTTGACCTAAGTTACAGATAAATACTAAAGGACGGTCAGCAGTTTTTAACTCTTCAATGTGACTGGCAATTTGACTGTATGGAATGTTGCGGCTGCCACTCACATGACCTTCACGGAAATCTTTAGCATCGCGTAAATCAATCAACATCGCATTTTTAGCCTTCACTAAAATACCAAGTGATTGTGGTGAAATCTTACGACCACTGCGTTGTCCTTCAAAAATAAAGAACAAGATCGCCAGTACCCCTAAAATACCAAATAAGAAGGGGTGATTCCCCATAAACTCAAACCAACGTTCCACAAGTCACCTAATTACAATCAAAAATTGCGTCGAGTATAGCGTATATATATGGTGATCAAAATCACCGCTTCAAGGTTCTCAAAGAAGAAATTTAATTTTTTTGTTGCGCATCAGTGATTTCTTCAATTAAACGTAAATAACTTTCATGTCGTCTGGCTAGAATTTCACCATTTTCTACCGCTTTTTTAATTGCGCACTGTTTCTCATGTGTGTGGGTGCAATTACGATATTGGCAATGTCCAATCAAGTTAGAGATTTCAGGAAAGCCTGCATCAATCTTTTCTAGGCTCAAATGCCAAAGCCCAAATTCACGGATGCCGGGCGAGTCGATCAAAGCACCATTTTCACCAAAACGAATCAAACGGGTAGAGGTGGTTGTATGTTGTCCGAGTGCTGAGTTTTCAGAAATAATATTGGTCTTCTGCTCTGCATCAGGAACGATGACATTAATCAAGGTACTTTTGCCGACACCTGATTGCCCAACGAAAGCAACAGTTTCGTTGTCGAGTCGTTGCTTTAATTCGCTAATATCACCTTCAGACTGAGTGATCAGTACTTCATAGCCCAAGTCTTGATATTCTTTAATGAGATCTAAAATAGGATCATTTTCTTTGAGTAAATCTGATTTGTTTAACACCAAAAGGACTGGAATATCCGCATCTGCACATGCCACCAAATAGCGATCAATCAGCGTGGGTGCTGGCTCAGGCAGAGTTGCAAAGACAATGACGATTAAACTGATATTGGCTGCGACAGGTTTAACTTTATGATAACGATCGGGACGCGTTAACAACGAGGTCCTTGGGTGAATGGCAGTGATGATGCCTAAACCTGTATTTGGATCTGCTTGCCACTGAACTTTGTCGCCCGTCACTAACAGCTCTAAATTGGTTCGTGTATGACAGCGCCAGACACTGCCTAATTCAATCGGTTTCCAAAAGGGCTCTGGATCACCTTCATTGACGATGGGTTTTTGCGGATGTTGAGTAGGAACAGAAAGGGCTTGTACTTCGAGTTGTCGTCCATAATGCTGAACAACAAGACCTTCAAGGTCATTGGAAGTGTCGATTTCTTCTTGACGTGTTTTATGTTGTTTCTGAATGCGGCGTTGCTGCTGTTCAGTTAAACGACGTTTACGAATTAAAGCCATTCATATCCTAAAAACCTTAAAAATGAGAAGGCAAAAATACCATGACAGGCGAATGAATTACAGCGAAGATGCAAGAAATTTGCTACTATTCATTTTTTATTGGCCTAATAAGATTGCACTATATGAGCAGCACTCCGGATACCCGCTTAATTTGGATCGACCTAGAGATGACAGGTTTAGATACAGATAATGACAAGATCATTGAAATTGCGACAATTGTAACAGATGATCATTTGAACATTTTGGCGGAAGGGCCTGTGCTTGCAGTGCATCAATCAGATGTTATCCTCAATGCAATGGATGAGTGGAACACCAAACAACACGGTCAGTCAGGTCTGATTGAACGGGTACGTCGTAGTAAACTCACAGCGCAAGATGCAGAGCAGCAAACGTTAGAATTTTTGAAGAAATGGATTAATCCTAAAACTTCGCCAATGTGTGGTAATTCAATCTGCCAAGATCGCCGTTTTATGCACCGTTTAATGCCTGAGCTTGAACAATTCTTCCATTATCGTAATTTGGACGTGTCTTCAGTGAAAGAGTTAGCAAAACGCTGGAGACCTGAAATTATGAGCGGTCTAAAGAAAAATGCTTCACATTTGGCAATGGATGATATCCGCGATTCGATTGCTGAACTTAAATATTATCGTCAGTATTTCTTTATCGCCAATCAAGATTAATCATTTGAGTGGTTAAATCTCATTACATATCAGATTGAAAGAAGAGGCTTTTTAGCCTCTTTTTTTGCTATGCATTTTGGTTTTTTAAGCTATACTAAAGCTGATGTCCTCTGACAACTCGTTACAAAAAATAGCAAGCAGTTCAAATTGTTTGCATAAAAAACGTTTTAATATCCTTATATATATTTGAATTATTACAAAGAGATTGACTATGCAAAGTAATAACCCAATTTTAACGCGTGCGGAAACGTATGCAGATTATGAACAGCCAATGACTGTACAAGGCGCAATTCAAAAATCAGTTTTATTGACTGTTATTGCGGCCATACTCGGTGTTGGAATTTTTTTCTATAGCTTTACCACAATGAATGTTGGAATTGCCTATGCTGCCGCAGTGGTCGGTGCAATTGGTGGTTTGATTCTTGGATTGGTTGCTACATTTAAGCCGAATACGGCACGTGTTTTAGCTATTCCTTATGCGTTCTTTGAAGGTGCATTTTTGGGTGGTGTTTCAGTGATCTTCCAACTGAAGTTTCCGGGCGTACCATTACAAGCACTTTTAGCTACATTTATCACAACTTTAGTGATGTTTGGTTTATATAAATTCCAAATTATTCGTGCAACTGAAAAATTTAAATCTATTGTGATTTCAGCATCTATCGCAATTGCATTGGTTTTTGTGGTGCAGTTCATTATGCGTTTGGCTTTTGGTTCAAGCATTCCATTCTTATTTGAAAGCAGCATTTTAGGTATTGGTTTTGCTGCATTTGTTGCAGTGATCGCATCATTGAACTTGATTCTTGATTTCGATTTGATTGAATCTGCTGCTGCACAACGTGCACCGAAAGCTTATGAATGGTTATGTGGTATTGCTTTATTGGCAACATTGGTATGGATGTACTATTCATTCTTACGTTTATTGAGCTTGTTGCAAGGTGATGATTAATCATTCCCTTTATATAGATTGATAGATTTGAAAAGGCGCACTCGATTCAGTGCGCTTTTTTTATGTTTTTAGTAAACTTTTAAAAAAAGATGCATTATGCAATTTAGTTATGGGTCAAGACTTGGCATTATGCTTACAAAATTGATCAGGTGAGAATTTCATGGCACAAGGACTATTGGCAGGTAAACGCTTTTTAATCGCGGGTATTGCAAGTAAATTATCCATTGCATTTGGTATTGCTCAGGCATTACATCGTGAAGGTGCAGAACTCGCATTTACTTATCCAAACGATAAACTAAAAAAACGTGTAGATGATTTTGCAGAACAATTCGGTTCTACTTTAGTTTTCCCTTGTGATGTTGCTGTGGATGCTGAAATTGACCATGCATTTGCTGAATTAGCGAAGCATTGGGATGGTTTGGATGGTGTTGTACATTCAATCGGCTTTGCACCTGCGCATACACTTGATGGTGATTTCACGGACGTCACAGATCGTGAAGGTTTTAAAATTGCCCATGACATCAGCGCTTATAGTTTTGTTGCTATGGCACGCGCAGCAAAACCTTTATTGTTGGCTCGCCAAGGCTGTTTATTGACTTTAACTTACCAAGGTTCAGAGTCTGTTATGCCAAACTATAATGTTATGGGTATGGCGAAAGCATCTTTGGAAGCAGGGGTACGTTATTTAGCATCAAGCTTAGGTGCTGAAGGTATCCGTGTAAATGCAATTTCAGCAGGTCCAATCCGTACTTTAGCGGCATCTGGGATTAAATCTTTCCGTAAAATGTTAGATGCTAATGAAAAAATTGCACCGTTAAAACGTAATGTTACGATTGAAGACGTTGGTAATGCAGCCTTATTCCTATGCTCACCTTGGGCAAATGGGATCACTGGTGAAATTCTATATGTCGATGCTGGTTTTAATACAGTCGGTATGAGCCAGTCAATGATGGACAGCGAATAGTATTTAGTCTATATAACAATTTGAATTAAAAATATAAATCTCAACATTAAGCATTTAATGTTGAGATTTTTTTACAAATTTTAAAAAATTAACCGATCAATAAACTAGGATTCAATCGTTTTTTTTGATTAAATATTCATAAATATTAATATTATTTTAAGTTTGATAAGAAAATGAATTTTGCCAATATATTTTCGGCTCTGCAACACCTTGGATTGACTGCGCAAAAACGAGCCTTGCATATCCAATTTAGCAATACAGACTTAAACAACCAAGTCTTCTTACAACGTATCGATGGACAACATGGTCTAAACCAAGGCGTGTCTATTGAACTGATTTGCCTTGCCACCTCAGCAACGATTCCGCTTAAACAATTCATTGGTAGCCAAGTAGCGATTGATCAAGTCACAGATCATGGACAACTGTTTCGTAGCACTGGGGTGATTACTGAGGCCGCACAAGGGCAAAGTGATGGTGCACTAACGCTATATAAACTCAAACTCGAAGATGCCACTTCACTATGGCATAAACGCCGTAACAGCCGAGTGTTTATGAATAAGTCGGTTGTGCAAGTCATAGAAACCCTCTTTAAAGAATGGCAAGACAAAAGCCCACTCTTTGCCTCCAGTCTAAGCCTCGATAAAAGTGGTCTTAAAAAAGATTACGATATTCGACCATTCATCATGCAGAGTAACGAAAGCGATTATGCATTTTTAACCCGCCTGATGCGCAGTGAAGGGATCAACTGGTTGATTGATGAAGCGCAATTGATTGTGCCTAGTTCTGCGACTCAAATTCAGCCACAAAAACTGCGCTTGGTGGATGACAATAGCGAATATAAAGCGCTAGAACGAAGAAAGATCCGCTTCCATCGTAGCAGTCCCACAGAACAACAAGACAGCATCACCAGCTTTATCGGACAACGTAGCTTACAATCCACCGCTGTCCACGTACAACGCTGGCAAGCAGATGTGTTAGAGCAAGAAGAGGGTGCAGGCAGTGTTCAAAGCAAACACCAACACAGTCAAAATCAAAACAATGCCAGTCTCGGTTTAGAACAAGCTTGGCATATCAGTCCGGCATGGATTCAAGACCTGAATGGTGAAGATCAAGCAACTGCTTCAAATAACAATCAGATTGAAAAGATTAACCAAAACCTCAGTCATTATTACGATGCTCAATCCAAACAATTTGTTGCCAACTCCACTGTACGTGATGCACAAGTAGGTTACTGGTTTGAGTTAAACGAACACCCAGAAATAGACCAACACAGTGGCTCAGACAAAGAGTTTCTGATTACGTCAAAGACATTCTATAACCAGAACAACTTACCCAAAGACCTGAGCGAACAAATCAATCGCTTGCTCCAACAAAGCAACTGGGTAAACGAAAATAAAGCAGACAACAGCAACAGTGATGAACGCCAAGCCAATCAATTGGTAATACAACGTCGTAATATCACCACTGTTCCTGAATACCATCCACTACAACACCGCCCGAGTACCCATCCACAACGAGCCAAAGTGGTTGGGCCAAGTGGAGAGGAAATTCATGTGGATGAATGGGGACGTATCAAAGTTCGCTTCCTATTTACCCGCAATGAAGATCACAGTCATGATGGTGGAGCAGGGAGCAATGACAACGACACTGATTCTGCTTGGGTGGATGTACTGACCCCGTGGGCAGGTGAAGGCTATGGTGCGCGGTTCTTACCGAGGATCGGCGAGATTGTGGTGATAGATTTCTTTGATGGCAATATTGACCGACCATTTGTAGTGGGGCGTATCCATGAAGCGCAACGAAGTCCAACTAAATTTGATGACAAAGGCCAATTGCCTGATACCAAAAAACTGGCGGGGATCAAAAGTCGAGAAGTTAAAGGCAGTGGCTACAACCAACTTAGATTTGACGATACCACAGACCAAATCAGCAGCCAGCTACAAAGCAGTCACGGTGCGAGTCAACTTAACCTCGGTAACCTGAGTCATCCTAAAGAAACCGATACCAGTGAAGGGCGAGGCGAAGGCTTTGAACTAAGAACAGACCAATGGGGAGCAGTGCGTGCAGGACAAGGTTTATTGCTGAGTACCCATGCTCAAGACTCAGCTTCAGGTAACCATCTCGATGCGACCGCCGCGAAAAGTCAGTTAGAAAGTAGTCTAAATAATTCCAAGGCCTTAAGTGAAGTTGCCAAGAACCAGCAAACTGACCCTTTGGAGGTGTTGGAAAGAATAAAAGGGTTTATCAATACACTAGACCAACAAGATCCGAAAAAAGCAGATGCATTTAAGTCTGCGGTGATGATGTTGGCTTCCCCTAATTCGATTGCGCTTGCCAGTAACGAAGATATTCATCTTTCAGCAGATGGGCAAATCAGTCATACCGCAGGCGACAGTATCAACCTAAGTACACAAAAGGCTTTGATTGGGCATGCCAGTGCTAAGATCAGTCTTTTTGCGGCACAGGAAGGAGCAAGGTTATTTGCAGGGAAAGGTAAAGTTGAAATCCAAGCACAAGGCGATGGTGCGGATTTGATTGCACGTAAAGGTATTCAAATTATCTCTACTGAAGAAGCAGTTTATATTACCAGCCCGAAAGAGATCAGGCTGATAGGGGATGGTTCTGAGTTAAAGATCAATGGTACAGGGGTATTTTCAACTACAGGTGGTTTGTTTGAGGTGAAGTCGGGACAACAGAAATTTACCAGTGGTGCGAAGGTTGAGATGAAATCTCATGAATTCAAAGAAACACCTTGTTATTTAACTTATGAAGCAAAAGATTTATTTGGAAATCCATTAGCGAACAAAAAGTACTTAATGATTTTACAAAATGGTGAGGTTATACAGGGTATTACAGATAGCCAAGGAAAAACTAAAAAAGTAACAACAGGGTCACCAGAAAATATTTCTATTTATATAGAAGATGAAAATATTAATAGCTACAATTTGAAAGTAGAGGAATAAATTATGGGAGGCTTTCCATTAAAAAATAATCAAAATAAAGACATTTTTAAAGCTAATCTACAACCAAAAAATAATAAACTTATTTTGGTTGTTAAAGATAATGTGGGAAACTCACTTGCAGGAGTAAATTATAAGCTCATCGTAAAAGATTTAAGCTCACTAGGTGGAGGTACATTAGCTCAAGACTCTTTTTCAACGAATAGTAAAGGAGAGACAAGAGCAATATATTTTGATGCTTATTTAAATGCAGAAGTGACTATTTGGGTTAATGGTAAGAAGCCTGAGACAAGAGACGGGAAAAATGGAATTTATAGAATAAATGCTGAAAGTTATAGCTATATTGATACGAGGTCAGTATTTAATCAAAAGCTAGATTTAAAGCCTATAAAAAAAGAAACAGTTACTGTAGAGAAAAAAATTGAGGTATTACAAAAGGCCTTTGTTTTATATCAGGTTTTTATGAGACTGGGTGGAAAGATAAAATATTTCCCCAAAGGTGGTTATAGAATATTTAATGAAAAGAATGAAAGATTGGATGCTTCATCAAAACAAATTAAACCAAGTGTATTGAATGAAAAATCGATATCCAATCTTTTGTATACCGACAATAAAACCTATATCGAATTTGATCTGAATGGGCATAAATTTAAATCCCAATTAATGGCACCTTTGGTTGCTTCAACCAAAGGGAATTTCCATGCTTTTGAAATTAAATTGAGTAGTACCACTACAAATCCTAAAGAAACTTATACAGCGAGCTTAGGCGCTAAAACAACGTTACCAATAATCATTGTTCCAGAATCTAATGAAATTTATATTTTACCGATGGATGTTTTTAAGCCATTTGATAAATTGACTAAAGATTTTGAGAAATCTATATCTTCAATCTATAAGAATAAAAAGGATTTAGAATTACAGCTTGAGTCTAGAAGCCCATCTGACATTAAGAAAATAGAAGAAAGACTGGGTATTGCGAAAAAAGAAGCACTAGATAAAATTAATGGAGAATTTAAAAATAGTGCAGAAATTCAAGAGGTTCTTGTAATAGAGGCAAGTGGAAATTCAAATGGGAATCCGGATATCTTAAGAAGATATGCCAACAGGCGTAGAATTGAAGAGTTAAGAACTCAAAGGATAAATAAAAGCACAACTAAAATAAAAATTACCAGTGATACAGGGGCAAATGCCAGAGAAGGAACAGATGAGATAAGCACATCGAATCCCCAAGAGTTTAATAATAGCTTAAAAAAGTTTATCAATGGTGTTGGCATTGAATTAGCAAATTACAAATCAAAGTCAGCAGATGAAAAAAGTATCCGAGACTTGTATTTACCTGTGTTGGGACGTGTTGGTGGAGAGTACTCTAATCAATATAATATGATGAGTGAGAATGATGAACTCACTGTTGATGCTCAGTGGATGAGGTTCGTCGGTACAAATGGCACAGAAGCGACTCTTAACCTGTCTAAAGAGCATTTACACGGTAAGGCTGAGGCGAAGGCGGCTGCAAAATTTGTATTATTTGAGGGACGAGCAAATTGGGACTTTTTTTGGCCATCTAAATACGGTTGGAGTATTGTTTTTGATGATGGAGATCCCATTGCGACAATTCGAGTTGTTGCAGGTGCAGCATTACAAGGATTTGCAGGTGCAAATCTAGCAATTGCAGGTCAAATGGGTGTCGCGATTGGTAACGTTGCAGGCTATCAAAAACTACAAGCAATTTCACATGATCCTAAAAAATCGATGAAAGATGCAGTAGATGCAGTAAAAGGCTTAAAAGTAGAAGTTAAAAGCAATGAAGATATACCTCCTGATGTGCTAAATAAAGCTCAAGTCGAAGTCAAGGCTTTTGCTGGCGCTCAGTTAGCACTCACTCCAAAAGTTGAATTGCAGTGGTTTAATGCAAATGGCAATCCTCGTGAATCAAGTGGAGACCCTAAGTTTGAAACATTAGCAAAAGCCGCGGTCACTGCTGGAGTCAGTGGGGGGGCAGGAGCTGAATTTAATTTTTATATGTATATTCATCCGAATGGCTCGATAAGAATTAAATTGGCTGCCCATTTATGTTATGGGGTTGGGGCAAAAGGTGCGGTTGATTTAGAAGTCAATCCTAAAGATTTAGTATCTTTAATGCTGTTTATCAAAAAGAATTTACTTAAAATGGGTTTTATGCATTTGGCCTATATTGCTGATAATTTATTTATACAACTCTCTCAACTTTTTGCGATGCTCGCAGCAAATAATGATTATGCAATTTTAAAAAATTATTCAACACAATTAAATAATATGTCAAAGTTCTTTGTAAATGTGTCAGTGCAGTTTGAAAAATGGCTTTCATCAATAAAAGAAGATGAAGCAAAACTAGCATGTGCTCAGAACATTAATAATAACTTACAAACACTGATTGGTTTAACACCCAATTCCAAAGGGATTTTGGTATATTCATTATGCCATTGGAGTACGCGCTGGGCACATTATGATGATTTTCCAAGTATAGATTGGGATGGTATTCACTATTTAGACCAACGAAAAACAGCAATTGTTAATATTTTTAAATCAACATTGCATGTAAATGAATGGAAAAATATTATAGAAAGAGTAAATCAACAAGGTAAAAAAAATACTGGAAATACCAAAAATCTAGAAAGACATATTATCAACTTTTTAGCCAGCGGCTTAAACCTAGTAAGGTTTCAAATAGATAATATTGTTTTGGCTTTAAATAATAATACAGAATATACCGGACCTACCAATAAATGGATTAAAGACTTTATAGAAGCAAGAACGAGTTTGGAAGGTATTAAGACATGGCCTTTACCACAAATTGCTTATAATCAGGATGATAGTATTTTTAAGCAAATTAAACATATGCAGGGATATGAAGAAAATAATGAAATTATATATTTGGCGAGCACCAACGATAAACCATTATTCTCGGAATCTGATAATGATACATATTTAACTTAAAAAGTATTAAGGATTTTAGGGCATAATAAATATTTCCTAAAATCCTTTTATAGTTAAAATTTTTTTTGAAAAATATGAGCTAAGCCTTTAGATGAATGGGGCTATGGCTAATCTTATTTTTGTATTGGATTGGGGCTATTGGCCGCACATCTAACAGAGGTAGTATAGTAGGATAATTCATCATTTGGCTTTTTAGGTTCCATGAACATTCTTGAAAAAGTAAAGCCAAAAGCAGTCCGAATCATATATTCATCATTAATATTGGTACTTCTAAGTACTTTTGCAGTACCTGTCTCGGGCCCTTTGGGGTTTTTTTCAGGCGATTTTGAATAATAGTCAGGTGCATACCAGTCAGCGACCCATTCTAAGTTTTCATTGATTAAATCGTAAAAACCTAATGGAGTAGGCTGATGGGCACCGAGTTGAGTGATGAGTATTATTGAATTCTCTGCAACAGTTTCTGTGAATGCTTGTTGTTGTTCATAACTATTAAAGTTTTTACCATATTCTACTTTACCATTATCGGTGGGATAGACCACTTGTTGTCCACGGTTACGAGCAGCATATTCCCATTGTGCTTCAGTTGGTAAGTCCATTGGCACATTTAATTGTTGACCTAACCATTGACAATAGTCGCGTGCTTGATACCAATTAAGCCCTGCAGCTGCATCTTTATATCTTTTACCTTGTAAATCAGGATCATTCATAACTTTGGGTTGCCCTGTTGCTGCACTATAAGTGTCTAAGTCTTCATAACTGGACTTATAAGCATTTAGGCTATAACTATCTAAAGTGACTTTGTGTAAAGGTTTACTATGTCCATCGCCATCAAAGGGTAATTTTCCTTTATTCACGAGTTCACCGAAGTCCCCCATCATAAACGTTCCACCTTGTACAAAAATCATATTCTTTTTGGTTTTGTCTACCAGTGTTTTAATTCTTTGTTGTAACTCAAGATCATTTTTTTCATTGGACTTTTGAGCTGTTGAATTGGTATGTGTCTCATTGGTTGTTTTTGCACAAGCAGATAAGGCTAAGCTCGAGAGTAAAATAGCGATTATATTGTGTTTCATCATTTTTTAAATAAGACTATCAGTATTTTAATTTTTATCTTAACTGCTAATTTGCACGATATAAAGGTTGATTCTGTTAAAAAATATAAAGGTCAAACGAGCTTTGAGTTTTATAACAAAGATAATTTAGGATAAAGGTGTAGGGCTATTGGCAGCACATCTAACTGAAGTAGTGTAATAGCGAGAAAAATCCTTTCCTTTTAAACCAGGTTCTTTAAACATTCTGGAAAATGTAAAACCAAAAGCAGTACGGATCATATATTCATCATTAATATTGGTACTTCTAAGTACTTTTGCAGTACCTGTCTCGGGCCCTTTGGGATTTTTTTCAGGCGATTTAGCATAATAGTCAGGCGCATACCAGTCAGCGACCCATTCTAAGTTTTCATTGATTAAATCGTAAAAACCCAATGGAGTAGGCTGATGGGCACCGAGTTGAGTGATGAGTATTATCGAATTCTCTGCAACAGTTTCTGTAAATGCTTGTTGTTGTTCATAGCTATTAAAGTTTTTACCATACTCTACTTTACCATTATGGGTAGGGTAGACCACTTGTTGCCCACGGTTACGAGCAGCATATTCCCATTGTGCTTCGGTTGGTAAGTCCATAGGTACATCTAATTGCTTGCCTAACCATTGGCAATAATCACGAGCTTGATACCAATTCAGTCCAGCCGCTGCATTTTTATATCGTAGATCTTGCAAATCAGGATCATCCATAACTTTAGGCTGTCCTGTTGCTGCGCTATAAGTGTCTAGGTCTTCATAACTGGACTTATATGCATTTAGGCTATAACTATCTAAAGTGACCTTGTGTAAAGGTTTGCTATGACCATCGCCATCAAAAGGTAAATTTCCTTTATTCACGAGTTCACCGAAATCCCCCATCATAAAAGTTCCACCCTGTACAAAAATCATGTTCTTTTTGGTTTTGTCTACCAGTGTTTTAATTCGTTCCTGTAACTCAAGATCATTTTTTTCATTGGACTTTTGAGTTGTTGAATTGGTATATGTCTCATTGGTGGTTTTTGCACAAGCAGATAAGGCTAAACTCGAGAGTAAAATAGCGATTAAATTGTGTTTCATTATATTGTTTTAAATTATGGAGTTGATTAAATATAAGTCAATCATAAGATAAATTGAAGCTTTCGGAAAGAGCGTTTGTGTTATTCAAATAGTAATTTTAAAAAAAGCCCCTCAGGGCTTTCTCATCTCAACACATTCTTAAGGTAATTGCTTAATCGGACTGCCACCCAAAGCTTGCATCAAAGTGACATAAGCATTGTATTGGCTTTGCTTGGCTTGGACTAAAGACAAACGAGCACTACGTGTGGTTTCTTGGGCATCCAAAACATTTTTTAAAGCAATTGCACCATTACGATAACGTACATTGGTCAAACGTTCTGTTTTTTCCGCAAGTTCCAAGTTCTTTTGTTGAAAGGCGACTTGTTTATCTAGCTCAGTACGATTCGACAATGCATTTTCAGTATCTGCAAAAGCTTGGTATAAGGTATTGCGATATTGAACAATGGCTATTTCATAGTCCAGTTCACTGATCTTTAAATTCTTTTGCATATCATTATATTGTAAAAACGGCAGGCTTAAGCTTGCGCCTAAAGTCAGTGCAGGATTTTTCAATAAATTTGTCAATGATGTGCTGGTTGAACCTAAATTCCCCGTCAAACTGATTGAAGGATAATAGCTGGCTTTGGTGGCATCTTTGGTCGCCAAAGATTCACGTAAACGCAATTCGGCTGCTTTTAAATCTGGACGGCGCGACAAAATATCTGCCGGTAAACCCGCTGAGATATTGGGTAGACTGATCTGCGGTAATTGCTGTGGTTCTTGAATATTTAACTGTTGCACAGGTATTTGTAATAACACGGCCAAAGCGGTACGTGTTTCAACACGTTGCTGTTCAATCTGACTTAAACTGGCTTTTTGGCTTTGTACCGATTGCTCAGCTTGGGTCAAATCTAGTCCTGAAACTGCGCCAGCACGATATTGAGTACGCACCAATTCAAAGGTTTTTTGAGTAGCAGCTAAGCTCTGTTGGGCAGAGCTATAGCGTTCATTTAAATAACCCAATTGCCAATATAAATTTGCGGTTGTGGCAATTAAGGTCTGCCCAGTGGCTTGTAAGTCTTGTTCAGTGGCTAAAGATTCCCACTTCGATGCTTCCGTTTGACGCGCCAGTTTACCAAACAAATCCACTTCATAACTGACACCCGCACTGAGAGATAGACCTTTGGCAGCATCATCACCTGAATTGAGGTCAAAGCTATGGCCTGTAGATACCCCTGAATTAACACGAGGACCTTGTTGGTCTCGCGCTAAGCCAGCTCTTAAACGGGCTGTTTGTAAGTTAATCCCTGCAACAGCCAAATCAGCATTGCGTTGAATCACTTGATTGACCAGTTGATTTAACTGAGCATCACCAAATAAGGTCCACCACTGATCTGCATATAAATCTGCCTGAACGTGTTTAGATTTTGCATTGTCATAAACAAAACCATTTGGAATTTGCACAGCAGGGGCCTCGTATGGGGTTTTAACCACAGCCGCACAACCGACCAATGAACTCCCAAAAATCAAGGCGCTTGCAAGTTTGCTTAAATTCATTTGCATTAATAATTTCCTTATTCTTCGGTTATTCACGCGAAAGTGCATCAACAGGATTGAGCTGTGCTGCATTACGAGCTGGGATAAATCCAAATACCACACCAATCAAGGTTGAACATACAAATGCCGCAATGATAGAGGTGCTTGAATACGCCATTTGGAAACTGCCTTTCGCAATATGTCCAATTAACTGTCCAATGCCTAAAGAGAGCAGAACCCCTAAGATACCGCCCAAAATACACACCAAAACAGCTTCGATCAGGAACTGTTGCAGAATGTCACTTTGCCGAGCACCTACAGCCATACGCACACCGATTTCTTGGGTTCGCTCGGTCACAGACACCAACATGATGTTCATTACCCCAATACCACCGACAACCAATGAAATCACCGCAATAGCTGAAACCAGTAAAGTCATAGTTTGTGTGGTCTGTTCAATGGTTTGACGAATACTGTCAGAGTTTTGAGTAAAGACATCTTGTGCGCCATGACGTTGTTCCAACAAACTTAAAATGGCATTTTCAGCAACCGCAGTTGGATATTCATCTTTAATACGCACGATGATGCTACGAACATTGGATTGTCCTAACATTCGGCTCATGACGGTTGAATAAGGTAGATAAACATTGAGACTGTCTGAGTTGCCCATAAAGCCTTGCTGTGCATCAATCACACCAATGATTCGGCTTGGAACACTCCCCAATAACAGCACTTGCCCTACAGGGTTAGTGCCATCTGCAAAGAAGGTCTTTTCAGTATTGGCATCAATCACCACATCCTGCGCTCGCCCAGTGATACTGTTTTTATCAAAAGCTTGCCCAGATTTAAAGGTCATACCACGCACATAGAAGAAATCAGCACTGACACCATTGACGGTTGCAGAAGCTTCGGTGTCTTTAAAACGCGCTGTTACGCTACTATTGACTGTTGGACTGACTGCTTCGACATAAGGTTGCTCTGAGAGTGCTTCAGCATCTGCTGGAACCAAGGTTTTAAACTGTGCTGTTTTCGAGTTATCACCAAAGCCACGTCCCTGAAAGACGGTAATGGTATTGGTGCCTAAACTGCTGATGTTATCAAGAATCTGCTTTTGTGAGCCATTGCCTAAAGCCACTACCGAGACCACAGATGCAATCCCGATAATAATACCCAGCATGGTTAAAAAGGTACGCATACGGTGGGCATTCATTGCCAGCAAGGCCATACGGAAGGCTTCTGCAAAACGATCTAATGCAGAACGCCATTTAGATGACTTTTTACGATTCGATTTAGGTTCTGGATCGACAACAATATCAATCTCATCATCATGTTCGGGAACATTTGGCTTATCCGCGATGATGTTACCATCACTGATTTCAATGATACGTGTCGCATTTTTTGCCACATTCATATCATGGGTAACCAGAATAATGGTATGCCCTTTAGCATTGAGCTCACGCAAAATACGCATAACCTCAACACCACTGTGCTTATCCAGTGCACCAGTTGGCTCATCCGCAAGGATGACATCACCACCATTCATCAAAGCACGTGCAATTGAAACACGCTGTTGTTGTCCACCCGAAAGCTGATTTGGACGGTTTTCAGTTTTTTCACCGAGTCCTAAGTCAGTCAAGATTTCATGTGAACGCTTTTGACGCACACTCGGATCCATACCAGCATAAATCGCTGGGACTTCAACGTTTCCTGCGGCATTTAAATCACCCAATAAGTGATAGCGCTGGAAAATAAAACCAAAATATTCACGGCGTAATTGCGCGAGCTCATCGGGTTCAAGTTGACCTGTTTCACGTCCATTGACTTGATAACTACCTGATGTAGGTTGATCCAAACATCCCAAGATATTCATCAATGTCGATTTACCCGAACCAGATTGCCCAACAATAGCAACCAGTTCACCAGGGTAAATTTTAAGGTTAATACTCTTTAAAATCTGAATAGTGGATTCACCCGCAGGGAACTCACGAATCAGATTACTGACCTCAAGTAGAGGTTTGATCTGATGATTGTTCTGATCCATGCTTAGAGTCTCATTGGGCCACTGTTTTTATTGCTTCGTTTTGCAGAGTCATTGGATGTATCTGAACCATCTGCTAGTACAACTTGATCACCTTCATTGAGGCCACGCAGTACTTGGGCGGTTACACGGTTATTTAAACCAATTAAAACTTGTTTACGTTGAGCACTACCATCCGCCTGTAAAACGCGAACAATCGAAACCGAAGCTTTACCTTGATCAATCAAAGTCTTTTCATCTGCTGTGAGTTCAAGACGTTCTGGGCGATCAGCAGCATTTTGTCCATTTTTATTTGCTTGACCTTGAGGTGCAGATGCTGAACGAGTTGAATTTGCACCAGATGCGCCATTTGCGGATTTATTGGCACGTTGTGGACGGTTTGAGGACTGTAATGCCGCAGCAGGAACAGTCAGTGCATTTTTGGCTTCAGCAAGAATGATATATACCTGTGCGGTCATATCAATTCGGAGTTTGCCGTCATCGTTTGGCACATCGAATAGGGCATTATAATAAATCGCTGTACTTGTTGATGATGAAGATGAGTTGCTTGATGTTTCAGTATTAATTGATTCTGGTGCAGGCTCTACTTGACGCAGTGTTGCATAGCGTTTTTTCTCACTATCACCCAGTGTAGTGAAATAAACTTTTTGACCTTCTTGAACTTTCATGACATCTGCTTCAGACACTTGTGCTTTGATGGTCATGGTGTCCAATTTTGCAAGTTTCACAATAGTCGGTGCACTTTGGTTGGCGTTTACCGTTTGACCTTCTTCGGTCACAATGGCTACCACGGTGCCGTCCATAGGTGCAACAATACGGGTATAACCTAAGTTTTCTTGTGATGTTGCAAGTGTAAGTTTGGATTGCTCAATTTGTGCATCCATCGAAGCAATATCAGCTTGTGCAGTTTTAAATGCGGCTAAGGCACTGTCATAATCTGCTTTAGAGGTTGCATCTTGTGCAAACATATTTTTTTGGCGGTTATATTCTGCCTCAGCTTTGGCTAAAGTCGCCTGTTTGGTTGTCAACTGAGCCTGTTGATTTTTAATACTTGCTTCAGCTGTTTTTAAATCGTTGCTTTGACGCACTGAATCAATTTGTGCAATCAGTTGACCTTGTTTAACTTGGTCACCCAGCTTGACGTACATTTTTTTAACTTGACCCGAAACCTGCGCACCAACGCTCACCATCTTGGTTGCTTCTAAATCACCTGTTGCAAGAACTGCATCTTCAATATCACCACGTGTGACTTCTGAGGTTATATACTGAGGTTGTGTATTTTTAGGCTTTAATACATACCATGCGATTGCGGCAATGATGGCAAGACAAACCGCTATAAGAATGGCTTTGGCTGGTTTTATTTTTGGCATAGCGATAATTGGGCTGAGAGAAAAATTGATCAAATTATAATGATTAAATAAGGATAAAGCGTGAATTTTTTAAAATAAATGGAAATGAGAATTATTCTGCATAATATCTATCTAAGCATTGATAAATAAAGTTTTTCCACATAATTCAGCAATACATTGTTGAATGATATGTTCTGGACTTTCTTTACTGAGTCCTTTGATTGCAGCATCTACACGCAATAACAGTTGTGGCCAAGTTAAAAATGAATGTGGATTTAAGCGTCTAAGTGCTTGTTGGTACAAAGAAATCTTGGTTTTCCAAATACCGAGCTGTAAGGCATTTTGTGGTTGTTCATACAACTGCATCAAAAGACGCATTTCTTTACTAATTGTCCATAAAATTAAACTGTTGGGTTCGCCTGACTCCACAAGATATTGGAAAATTTTAATCGAAAGTGCCAAGTTTCCAGCAATCAATGCATCACTTAAATCAAAGGTGCTATAACGTGATTGATCCTGTAAACATTCTTGTAAATGTTCAATTGAAATCTGTTTTTGATCTGGGAAGGTATCGGCAACACGCATCAGGCTGTTTTTGGCAGCCAAAAGATTATGTTCATGATGTTGTTCAAGCCAGATCCAGGCATCTTGATTTAATTGGACACCGAGCTGATCTGCTTCGATTGACAATATTCGTTGACGGTCTTGCGGGTAATTTGCGGTTAAAGCAATCACAACACCATTGGCTTCAACTGTTTGAAAGAAACTTGACTTTAGACTACTTGAGTCTTGTTTGGGCATAATGATCACAAGCAAGTTGTGTTCATTATGTTGAATATAGTGTTTGAGTTGTTTGAGTCCATTGGCATCGGGTTTGATATTGCCATGGACTTCAAGTGCAAGATTTTGAGAAAATAAAGATAAGCTATTCAACGCATTAAAGACATTTTTCCAGTCGGAAACGCTATTGAGATCATAGCGTTGTCTTTCTACTTCATGTTTTGCCCAGCTTTTTCTTAAAGCATCGAGTAGGTTTTGTTCTAGAAGTGGTTCTTGACCATGTAAAATCCAAACACCTCGCGCTTCATCAACACGTTTAAGGGCTTGTAAATAGTCAAGTTTCATAGGATTATTGCGCTACAGGTTGGGTCGAAAGAGTACGTGCTTTAGGTAAGCGATTGGCTGCAATTTGACGCGACATTTGTTGTGCAATGTCATCAATCAAAATTTGGCTCAGATATTTATATTGTTGATCATCTGTGTTGACCGTTGCAACATCATATTGATAACTACGAGATGCATTTAAGGTCCGAGGTTCAGTAATCGGATTCCCTTGTTTATCTTCAATCTGGAAAGTAACACTTAGACGGAGTAGTGTTTCTACCAATTTACCATTTAACTCATGACGAACGGGTTTGTAGTCTAATACTCGTAATACATAAGCATCACTTGAATTACTCAGTTGGACACCTGTCGCGGTTAAATAAACACTGAGTTTCTTTTCAAGATCTTCAGTATTCGCTGGTAACACCAGTTGTAATTTGGTGTAAACCAAAGGCGTTGCTTGGGCATTGGTGCCCTTTAAATGAAAGCCACAACCTACTAAGCCCGCACTCAGACCCAAAGTTAATACAACTGCAGCAACACGTTGAACTAAATGCATGCTTTGTCCTCATGAAATTCCATTGGATATGGAATATTTAATCTTTATAAATTCACGCCATTTTAGAATCAAAGCCCGTTGAATGACAACGGGCTTTGTTTGGGTTTTGTTTATTCTACTAAAGTCCCTTCTCCCTTAGGGCATAGGTATCTACACAATTAAATCTATTTAAGTTAAATTGGAGAGCATGCTCTCCAATTTAACATTCCACACTTAGATAACCGATTAGTTAAACGCTACGGACGTCTTGTAAAACTTAATATGAATCCACTTGCTTCATTAGCCCCAGCGCTTAAAGATATTGCTTCTACCCAAAAGACTAGCTTTGCTACAACCCAAGCAGTTTGGCGTTTCTTAAATAACGAAAACGTTTCATTTCAACAACTCAATCAGCCTATTCAAAAACTTGAGCTTGAACAAATCGCTCTATCGAATCACCACTATGCCTTAGTTGCTCATGATTGGTCTCAACTACAATATTTCAAACATAACAACAAGTTAAATAGATTCAAAAGAACACATGCAAGTGACAAAGGCTATGAATTACAAAGCAGTTTATTAATTGATGCTGAAACGGGTTTACCCATTGCACCATTAGATCAAACTTTATGTGATGCTACTGGACGTTATTCAACATTTACTGATGGGCATAAAATAAAAGAAACCCATTTAAATGCACTATGTGAACAAATCGAACATATTGAGTCTTTACCAATAGAAAAGAAACTCGTACATATTATTGATCGTGAAGGAGATTCAATTGCTCATCTTAGATTATTGAATCAACAAGAACATTTATTTCTTATTCGAGGTAAAGAAGGAAATCGTGTTGAATATCAAGGAGAAGATGTTAAGTTAAGGAAAGTGTCAGACCAAATACCAACTACACAAACCCATACAATTCAATATAAAGGGAATTGCGAACAACTCTATGTTGGTGAAACTCAAATCAGTATTACGCGTAATGCAAGACCAATGCAAAAAGATGAAACGGGAAAAAGAATTCCACCACAAAAGGGAAAGTCATTAACCGTTCGACTGATTGTAGTTGAAGTTAAAAATAAGCAAGGAAAATCACTTTCTCGTTGGAGCTTATTAAGTAATGTATCATCAGAAATACCAAGTATAGAATTGGTAACTTGGTATTACTGGCGTTGGAAAATAGAAAACTATTTTAAGTTGTTAAAACAGGCGGGCCATGACATTGAGTCATGGCTACAAACAACTCCGCAAGCGATATTAAGACGACTCTTAATTGCAAGTATGGCATGTGTATTAACTTGGCGAATACAGCGAGAAAATGATGAGAAAAATTCAAGAGTTAGAGTCTTTCTAACACGTCTATCAGGAAGGCAACAAAAAAGAGGAACAAGGGAAAGTGCTCCAGCAATCTTGGCTGGTCTGTCAATATTACTGAATACACTACAATTATTATCTGAACATTCGGTTGATGACCTTAAGCTGATTGCTGAAATTGCATTAGAGTCTCTAACAAAAGATGTGTAGATACCTATGCCCTTAGGGAGACGGTTAGGATGAGGGGAATGACCTCTCCCTAACCCTCTCCTAGAAGGAGAGGGGATTTAAGCAGGAAATTAAACCACCAAATTCACAAGCTTATTTGGAACCACAATTTCTTTCTTGGTTGGACCTGTTAAGAATTGTTGAACCTCAGGCAGCGCTTTAGCCAATGCCAATAATTCATCTTTCGATGCATCAACAGAGACTTCTAACTTGCCACGAAGCTTACCATTGACTTGAACTACGATGGTTTGTGTATTACGTGTTAATGCAGACTCATCAACCGTAGGGAACAGTACCGAAGTTAAATCGATATCAAACTCAGTCAATAAGGTCTGACTTAAGTGTGGTGCAAATGGTGCAAGTAAAGTCAGTAAAGTGGTAATCGCTTCACGTGCTACAGCAACATCGTTGTCATCTTTTGCTTCAAACTTATTGCTGGCATTGAGTAATTCCATCAAAGCTGCAATCGCGGTATTGAATGCATGACGACGTTCGATGTCATCACCCACTTTTTGAATCGTTTCATGGGTCTTACGACGCAGGTCTTGTGCTTCAGTGGAAAGTTTCGAAGCATCAATTGCTGTTGCATGGTTGCCTTTTTCAAGGAAACCTGCAACTAAACGCCATACACGTTTTAAGAAACGATTTGCACCTTCAACGCCCGCATCAGACCATTCTAAAGATTGATCTGGTGGTGCAGCAAACATCATAAATACACGTGCAGTATCCGCGCCGTACTGGTCAATAATCGCTTGTGGGTCGATACCGTTATTTTTCGATTTCGACATTTTCTCTTGACCACCAACCACAACGTCTTGACCGTCACCTGAATATTTAGCAGAAAGTACACGACCTTTCTCGTCTTTTTCTAACTCAATATCCGCAGGATTAAACCAAGTTTTTTTGCCACTTTCCGCTTCACGATAGAAGGTATCCGCTAAAACCATACCTTGAGTCAATAAGTTGGTAAATGGTTCATTGCCTTGTACCACACCCTCATCACGCATAAGTTTATGGAAGAAACGAGCATAAAGTAAATGTAGGATGGCATGCTCTACACCACCAATATATTGGTTTACAGGCAACCAAGATTTTGCAGCTTCAGGTTTAACTAAACCACCCGTGAAATCAGGAGAAGCATAACGTGCATAATACCAAGATGACTCTACAAAGGTATCCAAAGTATCGGTTTCACGACGTGCATCACCACCACAGCTTGGGCATTTTGTTTGATAAAATTCAGGCATTTTATTTAAAGGATTACCTGAACCATCTGGAACCACATCTGTTGGAAGAACAACTGGCAGTTGATCTTCTGGAACAGTGACTTGACCACACTTATCACAGTTGATCATCGGAATTGGACAACCCCAGTAACGTTGACGAGAAACCCCCCAGTCACGTAAACGGAATTGAACTTTAGCGCTGGCAAGACCTTGTGGTTCTAATTTGCTTAGGAATGCATCAAAAGCAGCTTGGAAGTCTAAGCCGTCAAATTCAGCTGAATTGACCAATTTACCTTCTTTAGAACCGTACCATTCTTGCCATTCTGACGCAGAATATTCAGCATCATCTGAGCCTTTGGCATCAATGACTTGTTTGATTGGTAAGTTGAACTTATTGGCAAATTCAAAATCACGCTCATCATGTGCAGGAACGGCCATCACCGCGCCTGAACCATATGACATCAATACATAGTTTGCGATCCAAACAGGAATATCTTGACCCGTAACAGGGTGTTTAACTAATAAACCTGTTGCCATGCCTTTTTTCTCAGCAGTCGCAAGATCCGCTTCTGCAACAGAACCCATACGACATTCTTCAATAAAGGCAGCAAGTTCTGGCTTGCCTGCTTCAGATTGAATCGCAGCAGCTTTGAGCGCTAGAGGATGTTCAGCTGCAACCGCAACATAAGTTACCCCCATCAAGGTATCGGCACGTGTGGTATAAACCGTTAAACCATCTGCATAAACTTCGGGATTTGCTGACGGGAAGGTAATGTCCATACCCGTTGAACGACCAATCCAATTGCGTTGCATGGTTAAAACTTGTTGTGGCCAACCGTCTTTTAATGTATCTAAATCGTCTAATAATTCTTGTGCATAATCGGTAATACGGAAGTAATACATTGGAATATCACGTTTTTCTACCAATGCACCTGAACGCCAACCACGTCCATTTTCAACTTGTTCATTTGCAAGAACAGTTTGGTCTACAGGATCCCAGTTTACTGTAGACAACTTGCGATAGATCAAGCCTTTTTTATAGAGCTGTACAAATAACCATTGTTCCCAGTGGTAATACTCTGGTGTACAGGTGGCAAATTCGCGATCCCAGTCGACAGATAGACCAAGTTTCTTCAATTGATCGCGCATATATGCAATATTTTCAAAGGTCCACTTTGCTGGTGCAACTTGATGAGCAATCGCTGCATTTTCAGCAGGTAAGCCGAAAGCATCCCAACCCATTGGTTGTAGCACAGTTTCACCTTTGAGACGGTGAAAACGGCTGATCACATCTCCAATAGTATAATTACGCACATGACCCATATGCAGTTTGCCGCTTGGGTAAGGGAACATCGAGAGGATATAACGATGTGGACCTTCTACAGTGTCGGCAACTTTAAACGATTTGCGATCTTCCCAGTCTTTTTGGACTTGAGGCTCAATCGCATTTGCTTGATATTCAGGGTCAATATGAGTAGTCATAAATGTATTTGAGAATAATGGTTAAAAAACTGTGCACACAGCATAGCGCAAAATCCATCTAAAAGTGAATTTTGCGCGCTTTTAAATCTGAAAAACTTGTGATTTTACTTTTAATTTAATTATTGAGGCGTCGCAAGGCTAGGAGGTGTATTTTGCTCATTTTGTGGTGCGACATTCGGCTGTTGTGTATTTGGTGGGTTAACCACTGGTGCAGGTGTTACAGGTTGAGTACCTTGAGGTTGCCCATTTTGTGGCTGATTTTGTGAGGCATTTGGCTGAGCTGTTGGTGCTGGGTTGGTGGGTGTCGAATCTCCATGATAGCCATAAGTATTCACCTTACTTTGGCTACGCGCATTCTTCGGCGGCGGTGTGGTGGTGTAATGTGTAGAGCCTTTGCTATCTACCCATTTATAATACTGTTTTGCATGACTGGCGCTGACCCCAACCATAGAGAATAAGGCAAAAATTGTCGATACAAAAACCGTGTGTGCAAAGCGTTGACGTTGTTTCATTTTATAAAACCTTTGAGTCATTTTTTATTCAGATGAAAACGAAAAATCATTCTGCTATCTAATATACATCGGATTGTTTTCGCTTGATCTGGGTATTTTAAAAATCGTATTTATTTTATACAGAATAATAAAATTTTAAATAATTCTTTTGCAATTTTATTGGCTTATAAGTCTTTGAAAATTTTATTTATAAGACAACCAAAAAAAAGGAATAGTTTTAAAAATAAACGCTTGGTAAATAAACAATAAAAAGCCTGATAGAAACCTTGACTTTGTTCGCTAAAACTACAAAAATGCTTGCTTTAGTTTCAGATGTTTTTTTCGATCACCCTTCGAGTAAAAATATCAAAGCAAGCAATAACATTTTCTCTAAGCCGAGAAAATGACTCTACCGAAGCATGTTTATCCCAACATATTTCAGTGATTCATACAGCTCAAACAGCTGCGTGACGATTTATTTTTTTATTGCTGCAAAAACTAGTAAATATGTGTGCTATAACAGAGCGCACAATCAATGAATGAAACACGGCCTGTGTCTCCCATAGCGCTGTGGAATAAAGATTAGGGTGAATACGTTGGAACTTTTATCTGGTGGTGAAATGCTCGTTCGTGCATTGGCGGACGAAGGCGTTGAACATGTTTTTGGATATCCAGGCGGCGCAGTATTACATATTTATGATGCGCTATTTAAACAAGATAAAATCAATCATTACCTCGTACGTCATGAGCAAGCTGCTGGTCATATGGCAGATGCTTACTCACGTGTGACGGGAAAAACAGGTGTAGTGCTGGTCACTTCTGGACCTGGCGCAACCAACACTGTAACACCAATCGCTACAGCCTATATGGACTCAATCCCAATGGTGATTTTGTCTGGACAGGTTGCTAGCCATCTTATTGGTGAAGATGCATTCCAAGAAACAGATATGGTCGGTATTTCTCGTCCGATCGTAAAACATAGTTTTCAAGTGCGTCATGCAAGTGAAATTCCTGCCGTTATTAAAAAAGCATTTTATATTGCTGCTTCAGGTCGTCCGGGTCCTGTTGTGGTTGATATTCCGAAGGATGTCACTAATCCTGTCGACAAATTTGCTTATGAATATCCTGAAAAAGTGAAGATGCGCTCTTATCAGCCACCTCACCGCGGTCATTCAGGTCAAATTCGTAAAGCCATTGATGAACTTATTAATGCCAAACGCCCTGTCATTTATACAGGTGGTGGTGTTGTTCAGGGCAATGCTTCTGCATTACTGACTGAATTGGCGCATTTATTGAATTACCCAGTGACCAATACGCTGATGGGTTTGGGTGCATTCCCAGGCGATGATGAGCAATTCTTGGGTATGTTGGGTATGCATGGTACATACGAAGCCAATATGAGTATGCATAATGCTGATGTTATCTTGGCGATCGGTGCGCGTTTTGATGACCGTGTAACCAATAATCCAGCGAAGTTCTGTACCAATGCGAAAGTGATTCATATTGATATCGACCCAGCGACGATTTCAAAAACCATTATGGCGCATATCCCAATCGTGGGTGCGGTAGAGCCAGTACTTCAAGAGATGTTGGTTCAATTGAAACAAATGAATGTTTCTAAACCAAACCCTGAAGAAATCTCGGCATGGTGGTCACAAATCAACGAATGGCGCAAAGTACATGGTTTGCGTTATGCGCCAGGTGAAAATGGTGTGATGAAACCACAACAAGTGGTTGAAGTCTTAGACAAAGTAACCAATGGTGAAGCGATCATTACTTCTGACGTTGGTCAGCATCAAATGTTTGGTGCGATGTATTACAAATACAAACGTCCACGTCAATGGATCAACTCAGGTGGCCTAGGCACAATGGGTGTGGGTTTACCTTATGCCATGGCTGCGAAACTTGCATTCCCAGATCAACAAGTGGTGTGTATCACAGGTGAAGCATCGATTCAGATGTGTATCCAAGAGCTTTCTACATGTAAGCAATATGGCTTAAATGTGAAAATTCTCTGCTTGAACAACCGTGCTTTGGGTATGGTAAAACAATGGCAAGATATGAACTATGAAGGACGTCATTCAAGTTCTTATGTTGAGTCATTACCCGATTTTCCAAAATTGATGGAAGCTTACGGTCATGTAGGTATCCAGATTGACCATGCGGATGAGCTTGAGTCTAAGCTTAAAGAAGCAATGGCGATTAACGATAAATGTGTATTTATTAACGTGATGGTTGATCGTACCGAGCATGTATATCCGATGCTTATTGCAGGTCAATCTATGCAAGATATGTGGTTGTCTAAAGGGGAGCGTACTGAATGAGACATATTATTTCTGTACTCGTTGAAAACGAAGCTGGTGCGCTTTCTCGTTTAGTGGGGTTGTTCTCTCAACGTGGCTATAACATTGAAACTTTAAATGTCGCACCAACTGAAGATCCAACCATGTCACGTTTGACATTAACCACCTATGGTGATGACCATAAAATTGAGCAAATCACCAAACAGCTGAATAAATTGGTTGAAGTGGTTAAAGTGGTTGATTTGTCAGAAGGCGCGCACATTGAGCGTGAGCTGATGCTGATTAAAGTCAAAGCATTGGGTTCTGCACGTGCTGAAATTAAGCGCACAGCGGATATCTTTCGTGCTCAAGTGGTTGATGTTACTCCAACGACTTATACCATTCAGATTGCGGGTACAACTGAAAAAATTGATGGCTTTATTGATGCACTTGCAGAAAACACAATTTTAGAAGTAGTTCGTTCTGGTGTATCTGGTATTGCTCGTGGTGAAAAGGTTCTTTCACTCTAGTTGCACCTCAACCAGTAATTAATTATTTGATTTTTTATTCCCTCATGTATAACCTCTCCTCGCAATAGGAGAGGGACTTAGACTAGAAGATTCAAAACAATAATCTTCAGGATAGGAAGAGGAAACACAGCATTTTAGCGGAGACAGCAATGCAAATTTTTTATGATAAAGACTGCGACTTATCTATCATCCAAGGTAAAAAAGTAGCGATCATTGGTTATGGTTCACAAGGTCATGCTCACGCGCAAAACCTTCAAGACTCAGGTGTAGACGTTACTGTTGGTTTACGTGCTGGTTCTACTTCTTGGAAAAAAGCTGAAAATGCAGGCCTTAAAGTTGCTGAAGTTCCAGCTGCTGTTGCTCAAGCTGATTTAGTGATGATCTTGACACCAGATGAGTTTCAATCACAGCTTTATCGTGACGTGATCGAACCAAACATCAAAGAAGGTGCGACTTTAGCATTTGCACATGGTTTCGCTGTACTTTATAACCAAGTTGTTCCACGTAAAGATTTAGACGTGATCATGGTTGCACCAAAAGCACCAGGTCATACTGTACGTTCAGAATTCCAACGTGGTTCAGGTGTACCTGATCTTATCGCGATTCATCAAGATGCTTCTGGTAATGCACGTAACGTTGCACTTTCTTACGCTTCAGGTGTAGGTGGTGGTCGTACAGGTATCATCGAAACTTCATTCCGTGAAGAAACTGAAACTGACTTATTTGGTGAGCAAGCAGTACTTTGTGGTGGTGCTGTTGAATTGGTTAAAATGGGTTATGAAACGCTTGTTGAAGCGGGTTATGCACCTGAAATGGCTTATTTCGAATGCTTGCACGAACTTAAATTAATCGTTGATTTAATGTTTGAAGGCGGTATTGCGGACATGAACTATTCAGTATCTAATAATGCTGAATACGGTGAATATGTGACTGGCGTTGAAGTGATCAACGAGCAATCACGTGAAGCGATGCGTAATGCACTTAAACGTATCCAATCAGGTGAATATGCGAAGATGTTCATCCAAGAGGGTGCATTGAACTATCCATCTATGACTGCTCGTCGCCGTCAAAACGCAGCTCACGGTATTGAAGTGACTGGCGGTAAATTACGCGCGATGATGCCTTGGATTCAAGCCAACAAAATTGTAGATAAAGAAAAGAACTAATTTTTAGTTTTTATCAAAGCCCACTCTTTTGAGTGGGTTTTTTTATGCTATATTTTAGCTAAAGTTAATAATAAAGCAGAAAACAACATGACATTAAAAACATATTTCGCTATCGCCAGTCTGCTTGGCTGTTGTGCTATATATCCAGTATATGCACAGAACACGAGCGTTGATAATCCTATGCAAAAGTCTAGGCAGAATCATAATCAGCTTCAAAATACGCAAAATAAATTACTCGATGAAAAGATTGCGTACAATGCTTTAGAAAAAGCCAAGCAGTCTTTAAATGTGGGTCATCCACAACAGGCCATCGCGGCATTACAGACTGCAATTCAGTATTTTGAAAAATACCAAAACAGTAGTCAAGACACACTCTATGCTGCCAACGGAACAGCTGAAACCTTGCTATACCTGACACTTGATATGGGAAAGCAAAAAAATATTCGAGTTTTTTCAGGTTGTTGGGCGGACTTATACTTTCAAGCCGCTTATGCCTTTATTGAAATGAATGATCTAAAGAATGCTCAAGTGAAGTTAAAAAGTGCTTTAACGCTATCACCTTTTAATAGTGAGTATTTAAAAGAGGCAGGGTTTATTCAGCAAGCACAAAAACAGTGGCAAGCGTCATTGGAAAGTTTTAAAACTGCTGAACAGGATCTGTATTTGCTTGAGCCTGAAGAAAAAAGATTGGCGATTCAACAGAGTGTAAGACGCAGTTTAGGGGTGAGTTTGATTGAATTAAATCAACTGGATGAAGCTACTCAATATTTTAATAAAGTTTTAAAGGTTGATCCCTCAGACGCAAAAGCGCGTAATGAATTAAACTACATTGAGCAGTTAAAGAAAAAAGGTCATGTTGCTAAGCAGGCAATTGGTCGCGTCTAAATCGCGTTTTTTAAAATCATCTTTTAGGGTAGCAATTTTTAACTAACAAAAATTTATTTTGTGATAAATTACACATTATTGATTCTGGTTAAACGTGGTATTCAAGCATGAAATTTAAACTTCTCATCGCAATGACGACTTTGTCTATTTCATGCTTTAGTTTTGCTGAAACGCAGTCCACTTCGACCAATACCGCACTAAAGCCTTTTAGTGGCGTACGCGTATCGATGCAACGCATGCTTAAATCGAGTGAAGGTCGATACTTTATGAATCTTTATGCGGGGATTGCTCATCCGCATGGTGTGCTGACGGATTTAATGGATGGTACAACAACAGACTTTAAAGGGACACAAAAAGCAGATCAGCTGGATTTAAAGTCGATTACTGCTCAATCAGATCCTTTGGCAAATGGTAGTGATCAATTAACTGGTCTATTAAATGCAAATACAGGCGTGTTTAAAGCATCATTGTTAAAGAAACCAAATACAGCTTGGCAGTCGATACAGTTTGAGCCTGCTTTTAAAGTCAGCAATAAACCCGTTTTTATCTTTAAATTTTATGGTCAAGATGATGCCAATAGCTCTTATGGAAAAACCTTAAAACGTGTTGATGTGTTAAATAAAACCAACAATACAGTGGCACAGAGCTTGACAGGTTTTACTGGTTATCCAAACAGCATTGGCTATATGGATATAAATTTTGATGGTTATTATGATGTCATTGTGTCGGACTTGTCGCAAGGTCGTACAGTCGATGATAAGCGCTATATTTACTGGATGTACAATCCAAAAACACAACAATTTCAACGTTCTCCGCAACTTGAAAAAATTGTTGGTTTTCCAAGTTTACATGGTGAAAAACAACAAATTGATTTTGGTAATGGACAGCTTTATCAAGTTCAGAAAGGTTTGTTAAATCGTATTTCTGATGAAAATTGAAATGGTCAAAAAACTGTCATTAAATAATCATTAAAATGTCAAAAACTTAGCCTAATCTATTCAAAAATGAAGAGATTAGGTATCGTATGAATAAACCGTACGCGAACACCTTGCAATTTAAACAACAAGATTTTCCCGATAACTTTAAATTTTATTTTAATCCAAACAAGAAAAAAATCGATACGAATAAAGACCATCTTATTCGTGACTTATCTCGACCTCGACTGAAAATTGCAATCGTGACTGAAACATGGCCACCAGAAATCAATGGTGTTGCTTTGTCTTTGATGCAACTGTGTAAAGGCTTGCAAAATCAAGGTCATAAAATATTACTGATTCGCCCTGCACAGAAGACCCAATGTCAAGACTTTAGCCCAAATAAAGAGTGCTTGGTGACTGGGCAATCAATTCCGAAATATCCAGACATGAAGTTTGGCTGGCCCCAATTTCTAAAAGTCTCTCAAGCGATTTCGGCATTTTCACCTGATGTGGTACATATCGTGACTGAAGGGCCTTTAGGCTTTACTGCGCTGCATGCGGCAAAGACACGACGAATTCCGGTATCAAGTGGTTTTCATTCACAATTCCAAGAATTTAGCCGTTTCTTTGATTTAGCATTCTTGGTCAAACCAATTCAAAGTTATTTGCGATGGTTCCATAACGCAACGCAACTGACCTGTGTGCCAAGCAGTGATACAGAGCAGGCATTACGTGAGTTTGGTGTGACCTGTCCATTGGTTGTGGTCGGGCGAGGAATTGATACAGAACGCTTTTCATCACAACGCTACTCCGAACAGTTGAGACAACAGTGGGGTGCAGATGAAGACACCACAGTCTTGATCTATGTTGGGCGTTTGTCTTCTGAAAAAGAAGTCAATGTGGTGATTGATGCCTATTCTGAACTGCGACAACAAGCACAACGAAAAGTAAAGTTAGTGCTGGTAGGGCATGGCCCAGATCGCGGTCGTTTAGAAAAAATGCCGGGTGCTGAACATGTGATTTTTATGGGCAGTCTAACTGGCACACAACTTGCTGAAGCCTATGCGAGTGCAAATGTTTTTGTTTTTGCAAGTCAGGTAGAAACCTTTGGGAATGTCGTTATCGAAGCGATGGCGAGTGGTTTACCGATTATTGCTTATGACTATGCCTGCGCTCAACTTCATGGCAGACATGCTCAGAATGGCTGGTTATGTCCAATTGGAGACATCAAGCAATTCACTCAACATGTATTAGATCTTCCAGATAACAGCACACTCAAACGTTTCGGGCAACAAGCGATGCATGATGTGCAAAGCATTGGATGGCAACATCCCGTACAACAATTCGAAGAAGCACTATACCAGGTAACGCAGTATGCAAAACGACTGACCTAGTTCATCTCAAATAATGAGAGGAGAGTGGAAAATGAATTTTAAAAATACCAAAATAAAAATGCTCGATCTCGACCTTAGAGGTTGTTTATATCTTAATAATTTATCGCATACCCAAAGTATTGCGACGTTCTTTAAAACTGTGAGCCGTTTGGGAGATGGTCCTTTCTGGTGCGCAATGTTGGTTCTGATTTGGCTACAAAAGAGCTGGATCTATGGTCTGCAACTTCTCTATGTCGTTGTTATGGGTCTTTTAGGAACAGGAATTTATAAGTTCTTAAAACACAAAACAGTGAGACCACGACCTTATCAAGTTCATCAAGTCATTATTCTGGGTGAACGACCATTGGATCATTTTAGCTTTCCGTCAGGTCATACGTTACATGCGGTCATGGTCACTATTGTCTTTGGCTATATTCAACCAGTTATGTTGTTCATTATGATGCCTTTTACCATTCTTGTGGCGTTATCTCGGATGGTTTTGGGTCTGCATTATCCAAGCGATGTCATTGTTGGCGCACTGATTGGTGCAAGTGTCGCGAGTTTGATTGTGTTAAGCGCACCATATTTAGGAGTGATGTTATGATGGTTTACTTACTGCTGGTCTGTAATTTTATTTTTAAAGAATCTGATGATTTTGATCATCAAGGTTTTAACTTTGAATAATTGGCTCAATTCAATCCGTCTTGTAAATTAAACGCTTGAATCCGTGGTGAATCTTGTAAATGTCTAGAATGATTTATTTCTGAATGAATTGAGATTTGATACAGTAGCAGAATTAAATTGAGCAAAGGAAGACCTGATATGGGCTTACGTTGGACAGATACAATTGATATCGCAATTGAACTCAGTGAAGCGCATCCAGATGTGGATCCACAATGGGTGCGTTTTACCGATATGCATGCATGGATTTGTGCATTGCCAGAATTTAGTGATGATCCAACCAAATCGACTGAAGGTCTGCTAGAAGCCATTCAAATGGCATGGATTGATGAAGCGAATTAATGGCTTGAGATGTTGCTGAATGATGCTAAACGTCACAGCGCATCGAAAAATCCAAATTTTTTACAGATTAAAAGCAGAAAATTGTTCATTATTCGGTATAATGCGCCCAAATTTTCGTGTCAATTTGACTAAAGGAGCCACTCATGGCTATTGAACGTACTTTATCTATCGTAAAACCAGATGCAGTTGCTAAAAACCACATTGGTGACATCTTTGCTCGTTTCGAAAAAGCTGGTCTTAAAATCGTTGCGACTAAAATGAAACACCTTTCTAAAGCAGAAGCTGAAGGTTTCTATGCTGAGCATAAAGAACGTGGTTTCTTTGGTGACCTTGTTGCATTCATGACTTCTGGTCCAGTTGTAGTATCTGTTCTTGAAGGTGAAAACGCAGTTCTTGCTCACCGTGAAATTCTTGGTGCTACAAACCCTAAAGAAGCTGCTCCTGGTACAATCCGTGCAGATTTTGCTGTAAGCATCGATGAAAATGCTGCGCATGGTTCTGACTCAGTTGCATCTGCTGACCGTGAAGTAAATTACTTCTTCGCTCAAACTGAAGTTTGCCCACGTACTCGTTAATTCGACGTATCTAGGGTCTCTTTTTCTACACGAATAAATCTCCGATTTATGAATTGATAACAGACCCGAAACCAGATAGGTGATATACTACTTGTCTGGTTTTTTTATTTTTGTTGCTTTATTTGGCTAAATATTGGTCAATATGTTTTATTACTACGGCATGATTTAGGTAATCCCCATGAATTCTGAAGTTGTCGCTTCATCGTTAAATCTAGATGAACAGCAGCCTGCATCATCAAAATCTGTACAGGCTGATCGTATTCAGACTGCAAATGTGCAGAAAGTGAATTTACTTGGCATGTCACGTCCGCAATTGGAAAAATTCTTCGAAGAAATCGGCGAGAAAAAATTCCGTGCTGGGCAGGTAATGAAATGGATGCATCAATTTTTTATCACTGATTTTGCTGAAATGACCAATATTTCAGGAAAGTTGCGTGAAAAACTAGAAAGAATTTGTGAAATCAAAGCGCCAGAAGTGGTGCATCGTAACTATTCGAAAGATGGAACTCGTAAGTGGGTATTCCGTGTTGGTGATGGTGCGGGCTCTTTGGTTGAAACGGTATTGATTCCAGCAGAAGATAAAACAGGCTCACGTAAAACACTGTGTATTTCATCACAAGTGGGTTGTGCTTTAGATTGCTCATTCTGTTCAACAGGAAAGCAAGGTTTTCAGCGTGATTTAACCCCTGACGAGATCATTGGACAGTTATGGGTGGCCAACTATTCTTATATGGAAGAAGTACCTGTTGCTGAACGTGAGCGCTCGGTGACCAATGTGGTGATGATGGGAATGGGTGAGCCATTACTCAACTATGATGCTGTATTAAGCTCAATGAATATCATGTTAGATGATTTTGCTTATGGCATGTCTAAACGTCGCGTTACATTATCAACTTCAGGTGTTGTACCGAAAATTGACCAATTGGCACAAGATATAGATGTGGCTTTGGCGATTTCTTTACATGCGCCAAATGATGAGTTACGTAATGAATTGGTGCCGATTAATAAAAAATATCCATTAGCACAATTGATTGCTGCATGTCAGCGCTATATTGCCAAAGATGGTAATGAAAGCTCTCGTAAACATGTCACTATTGAATATGTGATGTTGGAAGGAGTGAATGATCATCCTGAACATGCACAACAAATGATTAAGTTACTGAAAAACTTACCAAGTAAAATTAATTTGATTCCATTTAATCCATTTCCGCATGCGCCGTATGGCCGTTCAAGTCGAAATCGTATTATTTCTTTCCAAAAAACTTTGTCTGATGCAGGTTTTGTGTGTACGATTCGTCAGACACGTGGTGATGATATTGATGCTGCGTGTGGGCAGTTGGTCGGGCAAGTGGCAGATCGTACCCGTCGTGCAGAGCAGTGGAAAAAGAAAGTTGCTGAACGTGGTGAGATTATTCGTTCATAAGCTTAAAGATTTGTAGACATACATTTATATCAACAAATAATCAGGGGCTGACTTTGAGAAAATCGATGTATCAAAAAGCAGTTGTAATATTGGCAATTGGTTTATCTGCATTGGTCGTACAGGGTTGTCAAACGACAAATTCAGACACAATAATAAAAAAAGATCCTGAAAAAGCCGTTAAAGTACGTACTCAGCTTGCTGCTGAATATATTCGTACAGGTGATTTAGATGCTGCAAAACGCGCACTAGACCAAGCTTTAGAAACTGATTCACGTGATTCTGCGGCAAATATGATGATGGGTGTCTTACTGCAACAAGAAGGCAGTAAGATCAGTATGGAAAAAGCAGACGGCTATTTTAAGCGTGCAATTTCCAGTGACTCAAAAAATGCACAAGCTCGTAATAATTATGGAACATATTTATTTGTTACTGAGCGCTATAATGACGCGATTGAACAATTGAGTATAGCTGGTGCTGCGCTTGGTTATGATCAGCGTTACAAGGCTTTAGAAAATTTAGGTCGGGTTTACTTAAAAGTCGGTGATGTGGCAAATGCTGAAAAAGCATTCAAACAAGCTTTACAAGTCAATCGCGATTCGATTATTTCTCTGGTAGAGTTATCAGAAATTTTCTATTTGCAACAAAAAAGTGCGCAAGCAAGTCAACTCTATGAGCAATATGTTCGTTTAGTAGGTCAGGACAAACAGGGTGCGAGAGCGCTTTGGATTGGTTTACGTATTGCACGTGCCAATAATGATCAGATGGGAATGCAAGTGTTGGTCAATCAACTGCGTGCATTGTTCCCGGACAGTAAAGAATATCAACGTTATCTGCAATTACAGTACAGTACTGAGGCCGTATGGAAGTAAATCCTAATTCACAGCAACCTACAGGTTCAAACGTAGCATCTAATGGCTTAGGAAATGTTCAACGTCCAGGTGAGTACTTGCGTCAAATTCGAGTCTCCAAAAACCTAGACATTCAAGATGTTGCAAACGAACTAAAAATGCCTGTAAAAACCTTACAAGCATTGGAACAAGATGAATATAAGTCTTTGCCAGAAGCAACCTTTATTAAAGGTTATTATCGTTCATATGCCAAGTTTTTAGGCGTTGATGCAACGGTAGTCATTCAACGCTTTGATGAAATTTATCAAAATGATACTGGGCTTTTGCCAAACCATGCATTGAACAACTCCCCAATCAAGATTATGGGGAAATTGCCTGGATCAAACAGTGATCGTAATAAAAAATGGTTAAAGCGAATTTTAATTGCCATTGTTGCGCTTGCGGTGATTTGGGCTGTGATTGCTGGAATTCAAAAAATGACATCGGGTAAAAGCGCTGATGTCGATGCCAAACCACAAGCCTCAGAAGTAGAAGTGTTGAATTTAAACAATGCAACTGCGACTTCAGGTGACCAAATGGTATTGAATTTCAGTCATCCAACTTCTGTACATATTGTAGATAGTACAGGAAAAGTTTTGGCGACTGGTCGCCAGTCGGCTGCTTTAACCGTTAATGGCCAATCACCATTCCAAATTCGTCTCGATGATGCAACTGCTGTGTCATTAAGCCTTAATAATGAACAGATTTCATTGTCTCCATATACAGTGAACGGAAAAGCAGAATTCCGTTTGTCACGTTAATGGGCAAGAGTAGATAAGATCATGATTGAGAATCCAATCAAGCGCCGTCCTACACGTAAAATACGTGTAGGTTCAGTGTATGTCGGTGGTGATGCACCGATCAGTATTCAAAGTATGACCAATACTGAAACTTGTGATGTCGATGCAACAGTTGCGCAGATTCAACGCTGTGCAGATGTTGGTGCGGACATTATGCGGGTATCGGTACCGACTATGGAAGCTGCTGAAGCTTTTGGTGAAATTCGTAAACGTGTCACGGTACCATTGGTTGCAGATATTCATTTCGATTATAAAATCGCATTGAAAGTTGCAGACATGGGTGCAGACTGTTTGCGGATCAACCCCGGGAATATTGGTTCTGAAGCCAAGATTCGTGAAGTGGTTGCTGCTGCACGTCATCACGATATTTCTATGCGTATTGGTGTCAATGCTGGATCTTTAGAAAAAGATATCCAAAAGAAATATGGTGAGCCGACAGGTCAGGCATTACTTGAATCTGCAATGCGTCATATCGATATATTGGATCGTTTAAACTTCCATGAGTTTAAAATTTCAGTAAAAGCATCAAATGTATTTTTAACAATGGATGCTTATCGTTTATTATCTGCACAAATTGATAATCCATTACATTTAGGTGTAACCGAAGCTGGGATCTATCGTACGGGTTCAGTGAAATCTGCGATTGCTCTAGGTGGTTTGCTGTTGGATGGCATTGGTGACACCATGCGTATTTCATTGGCGGCTGAGCCTGAAGAAGAAGTAAAAATTGGTTTTGATATTTTAAAATCCCTGAGCCTTCGTTCAAATGGGATTAACTTTATTGCTTGTCCAAGCTGTTCACGTCAGGAATTTAACGTGATCAAAGTGATGCAGGCTTTAGAGGAGCGTTTAGAAGATATTCGTACACCAATGGATGTGTCTGTCATTGGTTGTAAAGTCAACGGTCCGGGTGAAGCAAAAGAAGCTGATATTGGTATAGTCGGTGCAAGTCCGCGCTCACTCGTGTATCGTAATGGTGAAAAGAGTCACTTAATAGATACAAATCAGTTGGTTGATGAAATCGAAAGCATGGTTCGTCAACGTGTTCAAGAGCTTGAAAAAGCTAAAGCTAAAGAGATTATTCGTAGTTCATCATGAGTTCAATTGTCGCAATTAAAGGTTTTAATGACTTTCTTCCATCGCAAACACCTGCGTGGAGACGTCTTGAGCAGCATTTAGCATCACTTATGGATGCATACGGTTATCAGCAAATCCGTTTGCCGGTGGTTGAACATACCAATTTGTTTAAGCGTTCAATTGGTGATGCAACTGATATCGTCGAAAAAGAAATGTATACTTTCTTCGATAAGGGTAATCCGCCTGAATCTTTAACTTTGCGTCCAGAAGGCACAGCAGGTTGTGTACGTGCAATGTTGGAACATAACTTACTCCGTGGTGCAAATCCACGTGTTTGGTATGTTGGACCAATGTTCCGCTATGAAAAACCGCAAAAAGGTCGTTATCGCCAGTTTCACCAATTTGGTGTAGAAACTTTTGGTGTAGCGACACCTGATCAAGATGCTGAACTGATTCTCATGACTGCGCGTTTATGGAAACGCATGGGTGTTGCAGATAAAGTTCAACTTGAGCTAAATACCTTGGGCGAGTCTGATGAACGTGCAGAGTATCGTGCTGCATTGGTTGAATTTCTTACAGCGCATCACGCTGATTTGGATGAAGATTCGCAACGTCGTTTAACCACCAATCCATTGCGAATTTTAGATTCGAAAGATGCACGAACTCAGCAAATTCTTGAAAATGCACCTAAGTTGCATGATTTCTTAAAAGAAGACAGTTTGAATCATTTTGCTCAATTGCAACAGTATTTAACTGATGCGGGTATTGAGTTTGTCATCAATCAAAAACTAGTCCGTGGTTTAGACTATTACAACAAAACTGTTTTTGAATGGACAACGACACATTTAGGTTCTCAAGGAACGGTATGTGCGGGTGGTCGTTATGATGGTTTGGTTGGACAGCTGAAAGGTAAGCCTGATCAATCTGTACCAGCAGTTGGTTTTGCCATGGGCATGGAACGTTTATTATTGCTTCTTGAACAAGTTGAAGACAATACACCTGTGCGTGAATGTGAGTTATTCTTGCTGTCAGATCCTGCAACACAAGGTCAGGCTTTGGTATTGGCTGAACAAATTCGTGATCAACTTGAAGCTGTAAATAGTACAATTCGTTTGAAAACAGGTTCACAGGGTTCAATGAAGAGTCAAATGAAGAAGGCAGACCAATCGGGTGCCAGCTATGCTTTGATCTTTGGTGAGCGTGAGGCTGTAGCGCAGCAAGTTTTAGTCAAAGAACTTGCGACAGCAGAACAATATGAAATTAAGGCCACTGAAATTGTGCCTTTTTTCATTGAAAAATTTTCGTCAAAATAAGCCGATAATCATAAGGAAAAGGGGAGTCAAATGAGTGCAATGACTGATGATGAGCAACTGGATAGTGTGAAGTCATTTTTTAAGAAATATGGCTCGGCTATGGTGACAGGTGTCCTCATTGCATTGATTGCCTTTTTCGGTAGGGAATATTGGCAAAAGAAAACTTTGGCTGAAAATCAAAATGAAACAGCCAAAGTTCAGCAATTGATGGATGAGGCGCGAGCAGCCAATGGTGATGCTAAAGTCACTGCTGCCTTAGTCGCGTCAGCAGATAAAATTGTCAAAGACAATCCAGATTCTGTTCATGCAATTCAAGCACAAATTGTCATGGCAAAAGTTGCCTATGATAAAAATGACTATGCATTGGCTGAGCGTGAACTGAAAAAAGTTGAAAATTCTAAAATTAAAGACGCTGGTTTGTTACAAGTTGTAAAAATCAAACTTGCCGATGCACAATTGGCGCAAAAGAAGTTTGATGAAGCCTTGAAAACCTTGTCAGCTGTGAATGATCCTGCTTTTCAGGCAAGTGCTGATGAGTTAAAAGGTGATATTTATGTGGCAAAAAATGACACTGAAAATGCAAAAAAATCGTATCAAGCAGCATGGAATGCGGTCGTTGAGCGTAAACAAGAACGTCAAATTTTACAAATTAAACTCGAAAGTGTTGGCGTATTAGTAGAAGATCCTGATCTTGAACGCCCAATCTTAGCAACACAAGTGGATGAGTCTTAATGGATAGAAATTTTAAAATACCTTTTGCTTTAGCAATCTTATCAATCGCTTTAATCGGCTGTTCAAGTAATAAGACGAAAGAAGTGAAGATTAAGCCAAATCCACTGCCTAAAGTTGCACAAGCTTCGAGTTTGGTTCAAGTATTTTCGACCAGTGTCTCTTCGACCAGCAGTGAAGATGCATTACGTCTACGTTTAGATACAGACAATGGTGTTGTGTTTGCTTTAGATCCAAAAGGTGAAGTGGCTGCCTATAAAGGCAAACAGCGCTTATGGAATGCTAAAGTTACCAAAGATGGCTTAAGTTCTGGTGTTGAAGCAGCAGATGGTGTGGTGATTGTTGGTAATCAAAAAGGGCATGTTTTTGCATTAGACCAAGCGACGGGTGCAACCAAATGGTCTGCGCAATTGTCAGGTGCAATTATCAGTTCTGCTTTGATTCAATCTGGTCGCGTGATTGTGGTTGCAAATGACGGTACGGTTTATGCCTTAGATGTTGCGACAGGTCAGCAAGCGTGGACTTATAAGTTACCAAGCGCTTCATTTAGCTTAAGAGGCCAAGCCACTCCAGTTAGTTTAGATCCACGTACCGTGCTTATCGGCACTTCTACTGGCTATATTTTTGCAATAGATAGCCTTGCAGGTGTACCGCGTTTGCAACGTCGTGTTGCGGTATCTGAAGGTCGTTCTGATATTCAGCGCTTGATTGATGTGGACAGTGAGCCTGTCGTTTCAGGACAATATGTGGTTACGACGAGTTTCCAAGGGCAAGTTACTGTTCTAGATTTGGCTTCACAACGCGTTTTGTGGAGTGAAAATTCAAGCAGTATCAACCGTCCAGAAGTGACCGATGGTAAAGTCATCGTATCGCAAACTGATGGTCAAATTATTGCGTATGACTTGATTACAGGTCAGCAGCTTTGGAAAAATGAGCAACTGCTCAATCGTAACTTAAGTAACCCTGTATTGCTCGGTTCAAATCTTGTTGTGGGTGATTTAGATGGTTATTTACATCAAATTGATCCAAATACAGGAACAACGTTAGGTCGTGCTAAAACCAGTGGTGAAGTACGTACTTTGAGAGTGATTGATAATCAAGTTTATGTTTCGACACGCAAAGGTGCAATGAGTATCTGGCAAAGTCGTTAACAGTTAATCAACAGACACGATTAGGATTCTCTATTTTTTTAGTCTTGTGTTAAAATAGAGCAATCCGTATGAATTCCATACACGGGGTGATTGAAAATCAATACCCCGTGTTTTTATTTTAGGTTTTTCCTATTCTTCTTCCTATACATTTCTGATGTTCAGACCAGTCATACTGGCTGATCTTGAATAAAGGTTATTTTATGAAACCCGTAATTGCGCTCATTGGTCGTCCAAACGTCGGCAAATCAACGTTATTCAACCAGATTACCAAGAGCCGTGATGCACTCGTTGCTGATTTTGCTGGTCTTACCCGAGATCGTAAATATGGTGATGCAACTTATGAAAATAAATCTTTCATTGTCGTTGATACTGGGGGTATCGGTGAAAATGAAGGTGGTATCGACTCATATATGGCAGAGCAATCAAAAACTGCGATTAATGAAGCCGATATCATTGTTTTTGTTGTCGATGCACGTGCTGGTCTATTGGCTTCTGATGAGCAGATTGCCCGTGAGTTGCGTACACTTGGTAAAAAGGTTTACTTGGTTGCCAACAAAGTCGATGGTGTACATGCTGAAGCTGCATTAGTTGAATTTTATAAACTTGGTATGGGTGAACCCTTACAAGTTGCGGCAAGTCATGGTCGTGGTGTTCAACAAATGCTTGAGGATATCTTGGTGGATGTCCCTGAAGATGAAAACCCAGAAGAACACGATAAGGCAACAGGTTTACGCTTAGCAATTATTGGTCGCCCAAATGTCGGTAAATCTACTTTGGTTAACCGTTTGTTAGGTGAAGATCGCGTTGTTGCATTTGACCAACCGGGTACAACCCGTGACTCGATTTATATTCCGTTTGAACGTGATGGTCGTCAATATACCTTGATCGACACTGCTGGTGTACGTCGTAAAGGTAAAGTTGATGAAATGATTGAGAAATTCTCAATCGTTAAAACGCTACAAGCGATTAAAGATGCACATGTCATCGTGGTGGTTTTAGATGCACGTGAAGGTGTGGTTGAACAAGATCTACATTTGATCGGTTATGCACTTGAAGCTGGTCGTGCCATGGTGATCGCCATTAACAAATGGGACAACATGACAGAGTATGATCGCAAACAATGTAAATTGGATGTTGATCGTCGTTTTGACTTTATTCCTTGGGCAAAAGTACATTTGATTTCTGCTTTGCATGGAACAGGTGTCGGTGAGATGTATCCAACCATTCACCGTGCTTATGATTCATCACACTTAAAAGTTTCACCTGCAAAATTAACTCAGATTTTGAATGATGCAACTGAAGCACATCAACCGCCAATGATCAGTGGTAAACGTATTAAGATGCGTTATGCCCACATGGGTGGACAAAACCCACCAACGATTGTGATTCATGGTAATAAGGTGGATAAGACGCCTGCGGACTATCGTCGTTATTTAGAAAATGTCTTCCGTAAAGTGTATAACCTTGAAGGTACACCAGTTCGCGTTGACTTTAAAACAGCTGAAAATCCATTTGAAGGCCGTAAATCTCAAATTGATGAGCGTGTTGCAGCACGTCGTCGTCGTTATGTACAGAAATTTAAAAAGGCTGAAAAGAAATTTAGAAGCTAAATTTAGCGTTGAACACACCAAAACCCAAAGTGATCTTTGGGTTTTTTTGATTTAAGATAATGAAAAATGTTTGGGAATGGATTGTGAATCGTATTATTCAATTGGATGTTAATTCTATTCAAAATATTCTTCCGACTTACCATTCGAGCGATCGAAAGGGGCAGATCCAAGAACTGAAACAGGCGATCTATCAATATAGAAACCAATTGTTGTCCGATATTTTTTCAGTTGAAATCAGTAACCACTCGTTTGAAAAAACAGATTTTGGTAAACCCTATTTAATTGATTATCCAAAGTTTCACGTGAATCATTCACATAGCCAGCAACATTATGCTTTGGCGAGTAGCCAGCAAATCCAAGATTTGGGTGTGGATGTTGAGGATTTAGATCGAAAAGTTCGCTTTGAAGCTTTAGCAAAACATGCTTTTCATCCCCAAGAATATCAAGCTTGGCAAGCGTTAGACTTTGATCCTACTTTTTGGTTTAAGGTGTGGACCACCAAAGAGGCGATTTTAAAAGCATCAGGCCTAGGGATTCGTTTGAGTCTAAATGAGCTAAATACTGGAGTGCATGTGGTGAATGATGGTGGGATCTCTACGCATCCGTTATTGGGCAGCTTTGCCTACCAAAATCTCCAGCTGAGCCGAGTCATGCTGACGGTGGCATGGCGTTCTGAATTATCCTGTAAGGGCTTTGCATTTCCACAGATTCAAATCATTCAACATGGTTGATTAAAGACCGTATAGACGTTTTCATTCTGCATAACACATAAATCGCAGCAACGTTATTCCGTATTCGATTGTGGTATCTATACGTCTAAGTGCTGAAACTTTCAAGCTTAAGCCACATGTGTTGCAAATCGGCATTGTTTAATAAAACCAGTTAAATGTAAGCTGCTTATCTTTAAATAAAAATAAATAGTACTCGATCACGATCAACAATCTTGCTCGTCGCGTGTACTTTGTAAGCTATATTTTTTACATAAAAATTAGTTTATTTCTCCATGAAATTCTCTATACTTGATAAATTAAATGATAATTAAGTAGCGAAAATACTAATTATTGTGAATTTAAAGCGATGAAAAAGCGATAGGTTAGGATTAATTATATAGTGCGATTTAAATACTTCATCAGCTTAATTTGCATCATATTTTTTTATCCAAATTTTAGTTTTGCTTCAAGTTTAGAAAGTGATCTTGCTGCTTTTAATCTCATTACCAACTACGAGCTTTTATTCTTTGGTGGAATATTTGTCATTCTGATGCAAGCTGGCTTTGCTGTAGTTGAAGGCGGATATGAAAACACCTATAAGTCAATTTCCGCATTATTGGTCAATTATGTTTCAGCAGTTTTAGGAACGCTTATTTTTGGTTTCTTCTGCGCAAAAATTCTCCTTGCAGGCGATGCCAGCTCCGAAAAATATATGAATGGCATGCTGCATGGTTGGCATTGGAATTTATTATTTTTTTATACCCTAATGGCCACCACAATAACCACTGTGGTTGGGCGAGTGATTCCCAGTAAAGTTCCCTTATTTGTCAACTGGATAACCGGTTTAATGATCGCAGGTGTGATCTTTCCTTTCTTTAGTAGCTGGACTTGGGGAAATATCTTATTCGGTAAGGGCTGGTTAAAAGAGTTAGGATTTATTGATTTTGCGGGTTCAACAGTGGTGCATTCCACCGCAGCATGGATTGTGTTGGCGGGCTACTTAACTTTAAAACCTCAAGACCGACAAGAAATCTTAAAAAAAGACTTAATCTTTGAAGATTATAAAATCTTATCTTTGGCATTGGCTGGCTTTATTCTTTGGCTGGCATGGTCAGGTCTAAATGTAGTTTATATCTCAGCACTCTATGCGGATATTGGAGTCATTGTCATCAATGCCTTTGCTGCACTCTTTGGGGCAATGATTGCCCCCTTGATTTTTTCCTTGGTACTCAACAATAAAATTATTTCATGGGTTGAAATGATTAAAGGTGCTTTGGGTGGCTTGGTGGCGATCACGGCAAGTTGTGGTTTAGTGAATTTGTCATCGGCATTGATTATTGGCTTAGTTTCTGGATTATTCACAATCTATTTACCCCGTTTATTGACCTATTGGATTGATTCTAAGCATATTCGTGAAGTTGTTGTGGTACATGGTATTTGTGGAGCATGGGGCACACTGGCTGTTTCTTTGACAGATAACCCCGTGATTAATTTAGCCAACAAGGCCAGTGTTATCGATCAAAGTATTGGGATTGCGGTAAATTTTGTGTGGAGTTTTGGCGTTGCATTCTTAGTATTTAAACTGATTTGTAAACTGCGTAATGCATACTCAATTAAGTCGTTAAAAAATTGAGTACTTAAAAGCTTTGAAAAAAGCCAAGCACTAAAAAAAGCGACATAAAGTCGCTTTTTTCATATTTAAGTTCTGTATTAAAAGTTAGGCAACACTTTCAGGTGTCGCACGCCATAAACTTTCCAGATCATAAAATTTACGTGCTGTTGGTAGCATCACATGTACGACTACAAATCCTAAATCGATAAGGATCCATTCAGCGTCTCGTTCACCTTCAACACCAATTGGGCGAAAGCCTGCTTTACGTGCTTCTTCAGCAACATTGTCAGCAAGTGCTTTAACATGGCGTGTTGATGTCCCGCTCGCGATGACAATTGCATCTGAAACGTTGCTAATAGCGCTGACATCAAGTTGAATAATATCTTTGGCTTTTACATCAAGTAGAGCTTCTTGTACGACTTTTAAACAAGTCTGTACGTCTTGATTTTGAGTGTTCATTGCAAGTTCGTGAGAATTAGAAGCGCTGGGCGATGGTTCTAAATTCATATAAGGTATATTTTCCAGAAAATATCTCATCTTCTAATATAGCGCTTTTGTCTAAAAAATACAAATTATACAATGCAACCGTTTGCCTAAGTAAACACCTATTTAATAGCTATGGTTGTTGGAAAAATATTTTTCTTTCCATGCAAATGACTGATTTGAATGCGATTGTGGCTTGTATTCTGCTGCAATAAAGCCCGTATAGGCGCTTTGTTTTAACCAGGAAAAAATTGCAGAATAATCAATTTGTGCGGTATCTGGTTCATGACGTCCTGGGCAGTCAGCAAATTGGATATGCCCAATCCAATCAATATTTTCTTGTAAGGCTGCCAGTACATCTTCGCCCATCATCGCCATGTGGTAACAGTCAAATTGCATTTTTAATGCAGGATGCTGTACTGCTTCTAACATTTCTTGGCCTTGTGCAATATTTTGAACCAAGAAACGTGGCATGTCTGTACCATTGATCATTTCAAATACAGGCTGAATATCACGATTAGAGAGCAGATGACAAGCCAGTTTTAAATTGTTTGCCAAGGTGTTTAAACAGGGGAGTAAATCGGCATCTTGTGGTTGTTTACCTGCCAAAATATTGACGTTTGGAACATTGAGCGCTTCTGCATATTCAATTGCAAGTTCCAATGCTTGATGAAATGCCAGTTCTTGACCAGGCACACCAGCAAGTCCGTTTCCACCTTGCATCAAGTCACCGGCGGGAACGTTGATCAGGCAAAGGCTGAGGTCATATTGTTCAAGTTGCGCTTGAATCTCTTCAATGCTTAATTCATACGGAAATTGAATTTCGACATTGTGGAAGCCATGAAGATGTGCCAAAGCAAAGCGTTCAATGAGCGGCACTTCAGTAAAAATCAAGGATAGGTTTACTGCGAGTTTAGTCATAAGAACGCTCCTTGCTATATTTGGACTCTCATCTTCAATGTAGTAGGCAATAGATTATTTTTCAACTTATTTATGTGTAGTTCCGTGTATTTTAACCCGATTTATTTTCTACTTGATGAATGACTGTGGCTAAATCCGATTCAGCAAATCCGTTGTTTTGATGGCTTTGTAATTGCCCAAGTGCATGTTGAGCCACAGGAATTTCTAAATCAAATTTTTGTGCAAGTTGAATGGCATTATTTAAGTCTTTAGAAAGCGTTTGTACTTTCCATTGTACTGGTTCAAAAGTATGTGTTGCCATGCGTGGGGCTAAAATTTGGAAAGGTTTTGAGTCGGCAAAACCACCAGCCAAAGCCGGCGCCAGTAGGGTTGTATCTACACCTGCTTTACTGGCAAGCGCAACAGCTTCCGCGATCAAGGTACTATTGGCAGCAACGATAAGTTGGTTACAGATTTTAGTGGCTTGTCCAGTACCTGTTTCACCCATACGGGTGACACGTTGAGAGAGGATATTGTAAACAAGGCTTAGTGCTTGAATCACCTCAGCATTGCCTCCAGCAAAAATGACCAGCGTGCCATTTTCGGCGCCTGCAGTTCCACCTGAAACAGGTGAGTCAATCCAAATCACCTGTTTTGTTGTTGCGCTTTCAGCCAGCTGCTTGGTTTTATCCACAGATAAACTGGAGAAATCCACAATCACTTGCTTGGCTTGTAAATAGGGCTCAATGTGCTCATAGACTAGCTGTACAGCTTTATCATCAGCAAGGCAACTGAGAATAATCGGATATTCTGCAATATTCTCAAGCTGTAATGGGTGAGCGCCTAGATCAATAAGGGCGTCACAAGCAGATGCTGTTCTGTTCCAGACAGCGACATGCAAGCCTGCTTGGATTAATCGGGTTGCCATACGGCTACCCATTAATCCCATCCCTAAAAATGCAATTTTACTGTTACGATCAAAATTCATTTTATAACTCAAAAAGCTTTCAATAATAATTTTGGATTATTTGTATTGGCGCGGTAAAAATTTTAATTCAGGATTTTTATCCTTTTTACGTGCAATTTGACTATTTTTACCCAAGAGTAATTTTAACTGCCAAATCTTCTCTAAACGTAAAGATTTCTGAGGTTGATGTTCCATAGCATCTAAAACACGTTTAGCCGCCATCAGCGCATCTGGTGAGCGTTGCAGCATCTCTTCTGCAATGGCTTGAGCTTTTGCCAACGGTGAGTCGTCTACATGCGTCACCAAACCAATGTCTTTGGCATAATTGCCATCAAAAATACGTGCAGTGAGAGTAAGCTCTTTGGCTAAATCAATACCAATCACGCCCTTGATTGAACGGGTTAAGCCCATGTCAGGCACAAGCCCCCAACGGCTTTCCATGATTGACATTTTAGTCTCTGGGTGTGCAATACGAATATCTGCAGCCAATGCAAGTTGCATCCCTGCACCAAAACAGAAACCTTCAATTGCTGCAATGACAGGGACAGGCAGTTCTTGCCAGATCAAAAATGCTTTTTGGAATAGGCTTTGACCAGGTTTAATCAGTTCCCAAGCAGCAAAGGCTGTATTTTTTGGACTATTTAAGTCAGCAAGGTCAATACCTGCACTAAATACATTGGCTTCACCCGTCAGAATCACCACACGAATACTGCGGTCTTTTTTAATCTGTTGTGCGACGCTTACCAGTTCACGGAGTAAAGCAAAACTCATGGCATTGCGTTTATCTGGACGATTTAATGAAACTGTTGCGATACCATTGTTTTTTTCTATATGTAGTAGTGCCATGATCTTGACTCATTTTTTCCTTGGTCATCAGCATAGCATGTGAATTGAATAGTTACATGACAGTAGAGTCACCGAAACTGTGTTGATGTGCCAATTGGGTAGTAAAGCCAAAACAGGATTGCAATAGTGACTTGTATCATTTTATTGGATCTTTAAAAAGATGATTGCAATAAAAAGATTGTTCTAATTCATGCTGTTTTAAAGAAACAATAAAAACCATACGCAGGATAAAACCCAGAGTCAATTGGGGTTTTATCCTGCGGGTTTAAAAACAGCTTAAAACGCGATAAGAAAAGCGTTTATAGCGCTGAATCGGCTAGAACTGCGCTGTATTTATGAAGCGGGTAAAATCTGCTGTGCAGCTGTTTCAACTTCATGAATCGCCAATTGAAGTTCATCAAAGCGTTTCATCACGTCTTGGATAAAGGCTTCATCTGCTTTACGGCGCTCTTTGCGTAGCATGGAAATAAATTGTTCAAAATCACCCGTAATGCGTTGCAATTTTGGTGTGCCGACATAACGGGTAGCGCCATATAAGCGATGTAACACATGTTCTAATTGCGGGAAGTCCTCAAGCTCAATGAGTTGCTCAATTTCAGCCAACTCCGTTGGGAAGCTGTCGACTAGCATTTTTAACAAATCTTGTGCGAGATCTTCTTTATTGGCCGCTAAAGCAAGGCTTTGTTTCCAATCTAGAATATAAGAGTCCAGCGCTTCGATATATACTGTATTTTCGATAGGCTGTTGATGTTGAATAAATTTATCGCTTGTCCAATTGGTGAGAATTTGAATAATTTGTTCAATCTGGATCGGCTTGGTTACATAGTCATCCATACCCACTTTGAGTAGTTTTTGTTTTTCATCAGCCAATGCGTGAGCTGTCAATGCAATAATCGGCATTCGCATACCATCTAAGGTAGATTCCAGCGAGCGAATTGCCCGTGTGGTATCAATCCCAGACATGACTGGCATTTGAATATCCATAAAGATAAGATCAAATGGTTTTGCACCTTGTTCAACCCCTTGCTGAATAATGGTTAAGGCTTCTTGACCACTGAGAGCTTTGGTGGTTTTTACATTTAGCTCGCCTAATAGCGCTTCTAGTACGATCAAATTCGGTAAATGATCATCTACTGCTAAAACATGTAAATCTTGCCCTTTAAAGTCTTTATGATGTTCTTGTTCAAAAACAGGCTGATTGCTCAATAGTTGAATCACTGAACTACGACTCAGCGGTTGATACAGTGGACGTGCTTTATATTCAGTCAACATATTTGGATCAAGTGACATTTGATAACCATATACCGCCAAATGACCTTGATAACGACCACGAATTTCTTTAAGTAAGGCTTCAGTATCTCCACTATGATCAACAATCAACCAGGTATTTTCAGTATTTTTTTCTAAGCTATTTAGTCGGCTAAACAGATCTAAAATTGATTGTGCTTCAGTGTGCTGGACTTGATAGTCTTCTAAATAATGACGTAATACATTGGCGGTTGCAGGGTGTGCCAAGAAAGACACTACATTTAAGTTTTTAAATGATGGATGAACAATTTTTTCATCTTCATTTACCGTTAACATGGCAGTAAACCAGAAGGTTGAACCTTTTTCTGTGGGTGCACGTTCTTGGTTATCTTCAAAGCCAATTTGACCATGCATCAAATGTACAAGTTGCTTAGAAATGGCTAAACCGAGTCCTGTACCACCGAATTGGCGAGTGACAGAAGCATCACCTTGAGAGAATGATTCAAATAGTCGTTTACGATCGGTGCCACTTAAACCAATACCACTGTCTTGTACACTAAAGTGCAGCAAACATTGCCCGATATCATCGTGTTCCATGCGCGCACGAACAATAATTTCACCATCAGGGGTGAATTTAATCGCATTGGAAATAAGATTGGTCAGCACCTGTTTAAAGCGTAAGGCATCGCCAATGACATGTTTAGGCACATTGTCGGCAAAATAGAATGCCATCTCGATATGCTTTTGCGCTGCCAATGGAGAGAGCATATCCATCACATCGAAAATTGCTTCTTCAAGATCAAAAGGTGCGGTTTCGAGTTCTAATTTACCTGCATCAATTTTTGAGAAATCGAGTACATCATTAATCAATGCCAATAAATGTGCAGAAGACTTACGGATGGTCTGTAAATATAAACTTTGATCATTGCTTAAATTGTCTTGGCGCAACATCAAATGAATAAAGCCATCAATACTATTTAATGGGGTACGTAATTCATGACTGATATTGGCAAGGAAGACCGACTTCGCCTGATTGGATGAAATCGCCTGATCACGGGCTTGTTTATAGGTAATGTTCTGGACTTCTAAGGTGTCTAATGTACGACGTAAGTCATCTTCTGTTTGTTCAGTATGTTCTTTTAGCTCAAGGAAGCTGAAATGTAGCCGTTTCACTACATTGGCAATATCACGCTGTAATAAGCGCAGTTCCCCAGTACTGTTGATCACCATATGTTGATCAAGCGTATCTGCATTTAAGCGTTGCAATTGCATCCGAATTTCGTACATCGGTGCAATCCAGCGTCTTGAATAGAAGTTTAGACACAATAGAAGCAACAATAGCGTTAATAAGGCAGTTGTAATCAACACGATCATGACACGATAATGTGAAATTTCTAAAGGTTGATTATCAAGTTCAATCACCAACCACATATTTTCAGCAGATTTGCTGGGATTAAGTTTAATCCCATAAATATTGTTGTACTTATTTTGAATTGGCCCAAAGAAAGTGCCTGATTTTGGAATTTTTGGCCAAGCACGTTGATTTTGGTAGCCTACACTTAAATGATTAACGTTATTTTCATCTAAAATCGCTGCACTAAGTAAATGCTTTTCGTTAAACATTTTTTGTAAAATGCTTTCAGCTTTGGCGTGTTGAATTGGATCCTGTTCCATGACTGCGGTGAGTTGCTCAGCAGTATATTGGTAACGGCTCAATATCGCGATGGCTTGGAAGCGCTGTTTAGACTTGGCAGCAGCTGATGTTTCAGAAAGAACCAGTGCTGTACCAACACATGCCAAAATCATAATTGGCACGAAAATTAACGCAATAAGTTGACCATAAGCGTGATTGAGTTTTAAGCGTTTAAATAGTTTTTTATTGAAATTCGACATTGTTCCAGCAACTCATTGCCCATGGCAAAGATATTAACATGCTTTAATCATCCTGCATGACAATATGACTAAAAATCTTGTGAATTGAAAACGAGTTATGCTGTTTTATAGATAACTTTATCATTTCTAATTCTAAGTAAAGTTTATTTTTTTATATGTATTTAATTTTATTCAATAAAGAAAATCATGCTCCTACTTGGGTGTGTTGATATATATGAATTTAGTTTGATCATTCCAAGCAAAATGAAACGGAAAGATGTGCAGTATGTTTCTTTTTTTCATACAATATGCCCACCTCGATATAGGTGCAACCGATGAGTCACACACAACCTGATTTCTTAGCCGACGAATTTTTGTTAGATCACTATGTAGGAAAAACTCCTCTGGTGCGTTTACAACGTTTGGCAAGTCATACTCAAGCAACAGTATTGGCAAAGCTAGAAGGCAATAATCCTGCTGGTTCTGTTAAAGATCGTCCTGCATATAACATGATCATGAAAGCTGAACAGCGTGGTCAAATTAAGCCGGGTGATACGTTGATCGAGGCGACGAGTGGAAATACTGGGATTGCGTTGGCAATGGTCGCCGCAATGCGTGGTTATAAAATGAAATTGATCATGCCAGGGAACTCTAGCCAAGAGCGTAAAGATGCGATGCGTGCCTATGGGGCTGAATTGATCGAAGCAACCAATATGGAGGTTGCGCGTGATATGGCTTTGCAAATGCAAAGTGAAGGCCAAGGTTTAGTATTAAATCAGTTTGGCAACCCAGACAATGTGGAAGCACACTACCTGACTACAGGCCCTGAAATTTGGCAACAAACCGCAGGGAAAATCACCCATTTCGTGAGCTCTATGGGCACAACGGGCACGATCATGGGGATCTCTAAATATTTAAAAGAACAAAATCCAGATATTCAAATTATCGGATTACAACCTTCAGAAGGTTCAAATATTGCGGGTATTCGTCGTTGGCCACAAGAATACTTACCGACTATTTTTGATCCAAGCCGTGTCGATCAGATCATGGATATTCCGCAAATTGAAGCAGAAAAAACCGCACGCCGTTTAGCACGTCAAGAAGGCATTAGTGCTGGGACTTCTTCAGGTGGTGCTGTATGGGCATCGGTTAAAATTGCTGAAGAAAATCCAGACGCAGTGATTGTCTGTATTGTCTGTGACAGAGGTGATCGTTATCTTTCTACAGGTTTGTTCTCTGTTGAGGATGAAGAATAGTTGCTTCGAAGTCATAAATTGCTTCATGATGGCAAACTTGAGTATTGAGTAAAGCTTTTATGCGTCTTCCAGTTTTAGTTTTTGATATCGAAACCCTGACCGATCTTAAGTCTGGGGCGCATTTATATGGCTTGGATTTACCACAGGACGATTTAGAACAGGCGTTGGCAAAACTACGCCGTCAAGAATCGGGGATGGATTTTCAGCGCTTGGCTTTACATGAAATTGTTTGTATTTCGGGATTGTGGATTGATGAAAATGGTGTGATGAAACTGTTTTCATTTAGTCGAGAGCACTATACTGAAACTGAAATTTTACAAAAATTTTTATCTATCTTTGATAAAAGACATCCAACACTCGTGAGCTGGAATGGTTCACAGTTTGATTTGCCTGTGATTTTATTCCGCGCCATGTATCATGGACTATCTGCGCCAAGTTTGTTCGATCAAGGTGAGATTGACACACAAAAAAGGTATAATAACTATCAGAACAGATACCACAACCGTCATGTCGACTTAATGGATGTCATGGCGATGTTTAATGGACGTCATTTCCAGAAATTGGATGATGTTGCACATTTATTGGGTTATCCCGGTAAACGTGGTATTTCAGGTTATTTTGTTCCCGAATATGTGAATACACAGCAATGGTTGAAACTCACCAGCTATTGCGAAGGTGATGTTTTAAATACATGGTTGATTTTCTTAAGATGGGCTTTGCTTAAAGGTCAGATTTCTTTGCAAGATCACCGTTTATGGATTCAAGCCTCTATTCATTATTTGCAAGGACAAACTCAACAACATGAGTTTTTAAATGTTTGGCGTGAAACCTCACAACGAACTGAATTTACTCAAGCAGATTTTTCCTCCACACCCGATTAGGTATCCCTTTGAAACATAGAGCCAAACCTCGACCATCTCAGCTTCCACAATATATTTTTAAAGTTGAAAGATTGTCACACGAAGGGCGAGGGATTGCGCATTATGGTACAGAACTCAATCATCCAAGTGAAAAGCAGGGTAAAAAAGTTTTTATTCGCTATGCACTGCCTGGTGAAATCGTAAAAGCTCAAGTGACGCGTCAAGTATCCAAACTTGAAGAAGCGGACAGTATTGAATTACTCAGTGAGCCAAATCCACATCGTATTCAACCGATCTGTCCACATTTTGGTACTTGCGGTGGATGCAATATGCAACATATTCATCCAGATGAGCAAATTCGCTTAAAACAAGATGTTTTAAAATCACATCTTAGCCACTTTGCGGGTTTAGTGCCTGAACAGTGGTTAGCGCCATTGCGTTCAACACGTACCGACTATCGACATAAAGCCCGAATAGGGGTGCGTTATTTAGCTAAACAAAATAAATTACTGATGGGTTTTCGTGAAGCACAGAGCAACCACTTAACTGCAATTGAAACCTGTAAAATTTTAGATATTGAATTAGATCAGGCTTTACCTGAAATCAAGGCATTACTCGAAAGTCTAAAAGGCAAAAGCAGCATTGGTCATATAGAATTAGCCAAAGGCGATAGCGAAATTTCATTATTGGTTCGCCATACTGAAAAATTAAAAGCCCATGATGTCAACCTATTGCAACAATATGCGTTACAGAAACAGTGGCAGTTGTATTTGCAACCTGCGGGTGTGGAAAGTGTACAACGTCTAGATGATGCTCAGGCAGACATGCATTTGCATTACCGTTTAAAAGATTTTGATATTGAGTTTGCGTTTAATCCAACAGATTTTACCCAAGTGAATCCCACTGTAAATCCGCAGATGGTTAATCTGGCATGTGATTTGCTTGAGTTGAAAGCAGGTGAAACTGTTTTGGATTTATTTTGTGGATTGGGGAATTTTTCTCTGCCGCTCGCTAAACGTGTGGGTGCTACAGGAAAAGTCATTGCTGTTGAAGGTAGCGAAGCGATGGTGAGGCGTGGTACAGAAAATGCACTGAACAATCGCATAAGCAATGTTAAATTCTATTCACAAGATTTAACAAAAGACTTTTCGCATTATTCTTGGGCAAATCAAGGATTTGATGCATTATTGATTGACCCTCCTCGTGCGGGTGCAGAACAAGTTATGCATTATTTGCCCAAATTTGGTGCGCAAAGAATCGTTTATGTGTCGTGTAATCCCGCAACATTGGCGAGAGATGCTGGAATTTTGGTACAACATGGTTATCAGCTCACTAAAGCCGGTGTGATGGACATGTTTACGCACACAGGGCATGTAGAATCGATTGCTTTGTTTGAAAAGAAATTAGAGATAAACGATTTATAATGAAATATAGAGTTAGAGGAGTAGGGTATGGTCACAGTACGTGAGCAACTTCCTGATCAGCTCAATGAGCTATCAGAGGAAGCGACTGTAGAACATGCCGATGAAGCGCAACAGGCTCTAGCAACTTGGCTAGATCGAGTGCGTGGAATTTTAGACGGTGCTGAACTTAAGCAGTTAGAAGAAGTCGCGCAATTAGTATTACAAAAAGAATTGGCGACCACAGTAAATTCCAGAACCAATACCTTTGCAACAGGCATTGGAATGGCCGATATTCTCGCGCATTTACATGTCGATGAAGATACGCTGGCAGCAGCTGTGCTTTATCGTAGTGTGCGTGAAGATCTCACGACTTTAGAGGAAATACAGCAACAATGCGGTGAGCAGGTTTACAACCTTGTCAAAGGCACTTTGGCGATGGGTAAACTTTCTGAACTGATTGAAAAGAATAAACGTTTAGAAGATCACTTTAATAATAATCAGCGTGAACACCTAACAGGCATCTATAAGATGTTGATTTCTGTGACAGAAGATGTTCGCGTGGTATTGATTAAACTGGCTGAACGTACCTTTGCTTTACGTGAATTGGCGCATTCTTCAAAAGAGCGTCAAGAGCGTGTTGCACGAGAAATTCTCACCATCTATTCGCCTTTGGCGCATCGTTTAGGCATTGCGCAATTAAAGTGGGAGCTCGAAGATCTTGCTTTCCGTTATTTGGCACCTGAACGTTATAAAGAGATTGCTTCTTTACTTAATGAAAAGCGTCTAGAGCGTGAGCAATATATTCAGTTTGTGGTGGATAAACTCAAGAATGAGCTGGCTGGGCATGATATCGAGGCCGAGATTTCAGGTCGGGTAAAACATATTTATTCGATCTACCGCAAAATGAAGAGTAAAAATCTGAGTTTTGATCAGCTTTATGATATTCGCGCGTTACGCGTCTTGGTTAAATCTGTCGCAGAGTGTTATCACGCTTTAGGCATTGTGCATCAAATTTGGCGTCATATTCCTCATCAGTTCGATGACTATATTACCAACCCCAAAGCCAATGGTTATCGCTCTTTACATACTGCGGTGATTGCAGAAAATAAATCTTTGGAAATCCAGATTCGAACCAAAGAAATGCATGAAGAAGCCGAGTTGGGCGTGTGTTCACACTTCAATTATAAAGAAGGCTCGAAAACCACCGACTATTCATTTAATCATCGTTTGCATTCTTTACGTGCAGTGCTTGAACATTATCAAGAACGTACCGAAACCAGTGCACATCCCAATGAAGATGAAACAGAAGATTTTGAACAAATTCAAGATTTTGAAGGTTTTGAAAAAATCTATGTGTTTAGTCGTGATGGGGATATTAAAGAACTACCACGCGGATCGACGGTGCTTGATTTTGCTTATCATGTGCATACTGAGGTCGGCAATAAGTGCTATGCATCACGGGTCAACCAACGCTATGTGCCGTTAACCTATACCTTAAAAACAGGCGAACAGGTTGAGATTTTAACCAAGAAAGATCGAGAACCCAATCGTGATTGGTTGGTTAACTCTTTGGGTTATATTAAAACAGCGCGTGCGCGTGACAAGTTGCGCCACTGGTTTAGACAACAAGATCGCAGTAAAAATTTGGAAGTTGGGCGTGAGTTGCTCAATAAAGAACTTTCACGTTTAGCGATTCACCCGAAAAGTATTGATTTAAGTGATTATTGTAATCATTTCAATGTGAAAACTGGGGATGACATCCTTGTGTCTTTGGTGAGTGGGGAAATTAGCCTTCATGCCTTGATCAATCAAGTCAATCGCCACATGCACTTAGATCAGGATGAACCAGAGCTGGTTTTAAAACCAACATTAAATCCACGCGCAAGTCATACCTTGTCGGCGCATGGAATTTTAATTGATGGTTTGGACAATGTTGAATTACATATTGCACAATGTTGTCAGCCTGTTCATGGTGAGTCAATTGCTGGATATATCACATTGAATCGTGGTGTCAGTATTCACAAGGTTGCATGCCCAGATTATATGCGCATGATCAAGTTAGAACCTGATCGTGCGGTTGAAGCGGATTGGGAAATGCAACCGACACGTGGGCAAAGTGTGCAAATTGTGGTGGAAGCGTATGATCGCCGTGGTTTGTTAAAAGATTTGACCCAAGTGATTTTTTCAGATCAGATCAATATCCGTCAGGTGAATACGATTTCTGAAGCAGATGGTATTGCTAATATGAAATTGTTGATTGAAGTTAAAGGTTTGGCGCAATTGTCTCGCCTCTTAGCAAGATTGGAACAACAGCCTGGCATTATTAGTGCTCGACGTTTGGTTCAAGGTAATTAAGCTATGTTAGCTTGATCAGATTTTATGATTTGAACAATAAAAAACTCGTGAAATGCGAGTTTTTTATTATCTAATATAATGGTTTGCTTTATATAATTGATTTATAAAAAAATTGGTCTCTATTGGGTTGGTTTTTACAGTATTAAAGCTTAGGTTTTAGATTTTCTCGTGAGTATTAAATTGCTAAAGCGATTGATAAATTGAGGGCTAATAGCAGAAAGTGTAAACATTACTTTGGTTTTTAACCCGACTGGGCGATGTGTAGCCGTGAAAAGTGAGCCTTTGGCTTTAACCTGTGCAAACACTTGTTCGGCAACATCTTGGGGCGTGAGACTGACTCCAATATTTTGAATCGCGCCTGCATCCATGTCTGTCACCATCGCTGTTTGGACAAAAAGAGGCATCACATCCAGTACGCGAATACCATATTTTTGCCATTCAATATCTAATCCTTCTGTAATACCGCGTACGGCAAATTTACTGGCAGAATAAGAGACTAAATCTGCTTGTCCATAAATGGCTGATGCTGAGGAAAGATTGATGATACGCGCAAATTTCGCTTGTTTTAGATAGGGAAGTGCGGCATGACAGCCATTTAAAACGCCATTGACATTGATATTGATTGTACGGTGATGAGCACTAATCTCAGTTTTTTCAAAATCTCCAGAATAAAGAATCCCAGCATTATTGACTAAAATGTTGAGACCATTTGCCCATTGAGAAAATTCTTTAAGCGCGGTTTGCCATTGTGCATAATCGCTCACATCTAATTTTCCCGCTTTGGCATTGTCACCCAATTGATCTGCTAAAATTTGAGCCTGCGCTTCATTGATATCATAAATACCAACTTGATAACCTTGTTGGTAGAATAGACGTGCAATCGCAGCCCCAATCCCTTGCGCAGCACCACTAATGAATATGCTTTGACTCATTGCAGCATCCTTTTTAGTTTATTTTGATTGCAAAGAGTTGAACATAAAATATGCATAACAACAAGTGTTGTGCAGTCATTTGTTATTGATCTTAAAGGACATAAAATGCAACAGCTATTCGCCATCATGAAACAATTACGTGCAGAATGCCCTTGGGATCGTGAACAGACACCTGAAAGTTTAACGCGCTATGCGATTGAAGAAGCATATGAAGTGGAAGAAGCAGTACGTTCTGGTGATATAGATGAAATTAAAAATGAATTAGGTGATTTATTGCTACAAGTGGTTTTTCAATCACAGATGTACAGTGAGCAGGGGGCTTTTGATTTTAACGATGTTGTCGATGTACTTTGTCAAAAATTGATTCGACGCCATCCACATGTTTTCCAAAAACAACAATTTGATAATTTAACCCCTGAACAAGTGTCGGTGTTGTGGCAGGAAATTAAACAACAAGAAAAACAGGGCAAAACTCAATCTCGATTAGATGCGGTAAAACATGGTCCCGCTTTATCTCAGGCAGAAAACATTCAAAAAAATGTCGCAAAAGTAGGCTTTGATTTTCCTGATGTGGCGCAGGCCTACGATAAAGTCAAAGAAGAATTGGCAGAGTTTGAAGAGGCGCTGCAATCGGAAAAACCTGATGAAATTATGGAAGAATTTGGTGATTGTTTATTTTCTTTAATCAATGTAGGGCGTAAACTAGGCATTTCAAGTGAGATGGCGCTGTTAGGAACCATTTATAAATTTAAATCTCGCTTTGCTTATATTGAAGATCAAATCAATTTTAAAAATAAAAGATTAGAAGATGCGTCTTTAGAAGAAATGGATCTCCTTTGGGATCAGGCAAAGCAACAATTAAAATCAAAGGTTAGCAATGAGTAATCAGTATTTTTATTTTAATCGTGTAGTAAAACTAATTAAATTATCTTTTTTATTGGTGCTTTTGAGTTGCTCCTTGAGCTTGTATGCACAACAGTTTGATCAAGCTTATCTCAACTGGAAAGCAGAACAACAGGCCCATGATGCAAAATTAAAAAAAGTCGATGATCAATACTATCTTTCGCGACCGAATAGCAAAACATCACCATCGAATAGCAATCACAAAGGCCCATCATCACCTACTCAATCTTTAAACAGCTCAGCTTCAAAAGTCAGTTTAAACTCTGCAAGTGTCGAGCAATTACAACAGCTCACGGGTGTGGGAGCAAAGAAAGCACAGGCGATTATTGCTTATCGCAATCAGAATGGCGGATTTAAAAGTATTGATGACTTAAAAAAAGTGAAGGGGATTGGCGAGAAACTTTTCGAGCAGAATAGGGCACGACTGAGTTTATGATGGGTTTAACAGCCTGTAGATCGACGAATTATCAATAGTCCATAAATTCAAGTGAAGTTTGCGAGAATCAAATTGCCCTTTAGCTGTGTAAGCGATATCATTAGCACAATTATGATTTTTACGTCCTGACGTAGGAGACAGTGTCTTTTGCAAACTTTGCGTGCGTCAAAGTGTGGGTTATCCACCGCTCAATTACCTTCCTCCATTTTAGATGTTATTGATTCTTTAACTAAAGCTGGCTATGAAGCTTATATAGTCGGTGGTGGTGTACGTGATTTAATGCTTGGCTTAAATCCGAAAGACTACGATGCTGTGACCAATGCAACACCTTCACAGGTGAAAGAGGTATTTGGTCGTCGTTGCCGAATTATTGGGCGACGTTTTGAATTGGCACATGTGTATTCAGGTCGTGAATTGATTGAGGTGGCGACATTCCGTGCCCCACCGAAAAAAGCCATTACCTCTGCACAAGGGATGATTTTACGTGACAACAATTGGGGAACAATAGAGCAAGATTTTGCTCGACGTGATTTTTCCATTAATGCCATGTATTACCAACCTCGAAAAGGGGAAGTGCTCGATTTTTGTAATGCTATTGATGATATAAAAACCAAAACTTTAAGACTATTGGGTGATCCAGCACTTCGTTTTGAAGAAGATCCAGTACGGATGTTGCGTACATTACGTTTTGCTGCGAAGTTAAATTTTAGTATAGATCCTAAAATATTAGACGTTTTTACCCAAGAAATGACACAATTGCTGCGTGATGTTTCTCCGCATCGTTTATATGATGAGTCGCAAAAATTATTCACCATGGGACATTTGCATCGTGTGATGCCGATGTTGATTGAATTTGGTATTTGGAAGCAATTATTTGCTGATATTAGCCCTGAGATTACCCAATTTATAGAGCGCGCAGCGAAAAATACCGATCAACGGATTCAAATGGGTAAAACCATTAATCCTGCATTTTTCTATGCGGTATTGCTTTGGAATAATTTCTTAGCGCGTTGTGATTTCTACCATGCTAAAGGTGTAGTTGCTGCAGAAGCACGAGCTCAAGCAGGCTTAGATGTGTTAAAACGTCAAGCGACACGAACCATTATTCCTCGTTTTGCCGAAACCTTTATTCGTGAAGTCTGGGAAATGCAAAGTCGTTTGCTCAACCCGAAACCACAACAGATTGAAGCGCTTTCGGGTCATGCACGTTTCCGTGCAGGATTTGATTTCTTGCTGTTGAGAGAGAAGTCAGGTGATGCTTCTACCAATGGCATGGGTGCATGGTGGGAAGCTTACCAAGACATGTCGACTGATGAGAAAGAACGTGCAATTGGCAGTTATAATCGTCAGCGTGCCAAGAGTCGTAAGAAACTTGCTGAAGTTGCCCCTGTTGAAGATGTAAAAGCAATAGCTTCCACGCAAATTGAACCATTGGTGAAAGAACAAGAATCTCGTAGCCGTCGTTCACGGGCTAAACCAAACTCAACATCATCTCAAGATTTTAGAAGTAGAAGTGATGCTCGAACGGCAGTAAACAAAGGCGAGATTACAGCGGATCATCCAATCACCAAGCGTAGACGCGTACAACGTGATTTAAGCAGTGTGATTTTTGGACCGACACAATCATGATTAAAACCTATATTGGTTTAGGCAGTAATTTAGGTGATTCTGAGCAAATTCTACGGGAAGCTGTAGAAAAACTCAGAAACTTAGGTGTTGTTACTGTTTCAAAGCTGTATCAAAGCCCACCGATGGGGCCTCAAGATCAGCCAAATTATCACAATGCAGTTGCAGAATTACACACTGATTTAGCGCCTTTGGCCTTGCTGGATGAGTTGCAACGTATTGAAAATGAATCGGGTCGAGTACGTTTACGCCGTTGGGGTGAGCGTACTTTAGATTTAGATCTTTTGCTTTATGCTGAAAAAAACATTATAAATGAGCGGCTCACAGTACCGCATATTGGTATTTTAGAGCGTGATTTTGTGGTGATTCCATTGTTGGATCTCGATCCTGAGCTTCAAGTCAATGGACAATCATTGCAAAAGTTAGATTTCGTGCAACATTCAACCCTTAGTGTTTTAGCAGATCAGTCATGGGCTGATTAAAGGATTGAATGGGCAGAGGAACTCTCATTGATAGAGGAATATCGTCATGATTAGCCTAAGTGATTTAAGACAATTCAAAACTCAGGGACGTAAATTTTCATGCTTAACTTGCTATGATGCAAGTATGGCAAAAGGTATGGAAGTTGCTGAGATTGACACCATTTTGATTGGTGATTCTTTAGGGATGACAATCCAAGGGCATGATTCTACCTTGCCTGTGACTGTTGCAGATATGGCCTATCATACTGCTGCTGTACGTCGTGCAAATCAACATGCGTTTGTCCTGTGTGATTTACCCTTTATGAGTTATGCCACGCTTAATGATGCGTTGCTCAATTCAAAAACCGTGATGCAAGCGGGCGCTCAAATGGTGAAAATTGAGGGCGGTGAGTGGCTGGCTGAAACTGTAGAAGTTTTGACACGAAATGGTATTCCTGTTTGTGTACATTTGGGTTTAACACCACAATCGGTGCATGTTTTTGGTGGTTATAAATTACAAGCGAAAACACGTGAATCAGCAGATCAACTGATTGCGGACTGTAAAGCTGTAGTCGAGGCAGGTGCCGCTGTGTTATTGCTCGAATGTGTTCCGGCACAGATGGGTAAAGAAATTGCTGAATTATTCCCACACGTTCCTGTGATTGGCATTGGTGCTGGTGCAGATACCGATGGTCAAGTACTTGTGGTGCAAGATATGCTTGGTTTGACGTTTGGTAAAGTGGCACGTTTTGTACGTAATTTTATGAAAGAACAAGCAGGGGAAACTGCAATCGTGGATGCATTTAAGGCATATCATGTTGCTGTACAAGAGCAATCATTCCCTGCCAAAGAACATACTTTCCAAGTAGAGCTGTAAACATGAAGACAGAAACGACCATTCAAGGATTAACAGCATCACTTCAGCCTGCTCGATCGGCACGTAAAATCATTGGTTTTGTACCGACGATGGGAAATCTACATCAAGGCCACTTAAATCTGGTTCGTGAAGCGCGTAAATTATGTGATGTGGTGGTGGTCAGTATTTTCGTCAATCCAATCCAATTTGGACCGAATGAAGATTTTGATAATTATCCTCGTACACTTGAGCAAGACAGTAATTTACTTGCTGAAGTGGGTTGCGACATTGTTTTTGCACCTTCTGTGGAACAAATGTATGGTAAATTCCCGCGCTTAACCAATATCAGTGTGGGCGAAATTACCAATGATTTGTGCGGTTTACAACGTCCCGGTCATTTTGATGGTGTCGCTGTCGTTGTCACCAAATTGTTTAATATTGTACAGCCGAACTTTGCATTTTTTGGACAGAAAGATTATCAACAATTGGCTGTGATTAAGCAGGTTGTTCGTGATTTGAATATGCCAATTGAAGTGATTGGTGTGCCAATTGCACGTGCTGAAGATGGTTTGGCCTTAAGTTCTCGTAATGGTTACTTATCTGAACAAGATCGTCAAACAGCTCCTGTTATTTTTAAGAGCTTAACGACTGCTGAACAAGATTTACATGCAGGTAAAGCACTTGCAGATGTCTTGGCACAAATTCGTGAAAGTTTAAATGATGCAGGGTTAATTGTGGATTATGTCGAAGCACGTAGCCCAGCGTTGCAAAAAGTTGAACAATTCGACCAAGATGTTGTATTGTTTGTTGCAGCGAAATTAGGCAAGACTCGTCTGATTGACAATTTACAAGTAAAACATTTTACATAAACTTTGCTTTTAGGATCGCCATGCCATGAAGCGCATACTTATCGTAACAGGACAGTCTGGTTCAGGTAAATCATCTGCTTTGCAGGTGCTTGAAGATTTGGGTTATTACTGTATCGATAATTTGCCTTTGGCATTGCTTCCTGAAATCGTTGAAAAGCTGGATAGAGAAAACAATTTAGAGTTATTGGCACTCGGTGTCGATGTTCGAAGTGCCAAAGAAGATTTACAAGGTTTTGATCAGGTTTTTCAACAGTTACAGAAACATGGTAGTGTAGACGTTATTTATTTAACGACTCGTGATCAGGAGTTGATTTCGCGTTTTAGTGCATCGCGACGTCCACATCCTTTATCAAACCGCTTCCAAAGTTTGAATGAATGTATTCAAGAAGAAAAAAATTTATTGCTCCCAATTCAACTGCGAGCAACAGTACATATCGATACAACGGATAAAAGTGTACACGATTTAAAAGATACCTTATTGTCCAAACTGGGACAGTCCGATAAACTCATTTTAATTTTGCAATCTTTTGGTTATAAACATGGTATTCCATTAGATGCAGATTTTGTTTTTGATGTAAGGCATTTGCCGAATCCACATTGGGATTTAGAGTTACGTAAATATTCGGGTTTAGATGAACCAGTACGTAAATTTTTAGAAGCCAGCGAGCAAGCAAATGAGATGTATCAAGACATCTATCAGTTTTTAAATAAGTGGTTGCCTGCTTTTTCGGAAGGTCATCGTCACTATATTACAGTGTCAATTGGCTGTACGGGGGGGCAACATCGTTCGGTTTATATTGTGGATAGGTTGAAAAAGGCTCTTGAGTCGAAATGGACTATTCAGGTATTACATAGAGAAATGAAGCACTGGTCATGATTGACACAACTGTTGACGTAATTAATAAATTAGGATTACATGCGCGTGCATCTGGAAAACTAATCGAAGTCACGACTAAATTTAAATGCTCTATTCAAATTGGTAAGGGTGACAAGTTAGTCGATGCCAAGAATATCCTTTCTTTACTTATGCTCGGAGCTGGTAAAGGAACCACCTTGCGTCTAGTGATTGATGGTGCAGATGAAGAAAAAGCTTTGTCTGAAGTTCAAGCACTGTTCGCAGATAAATTTTACGAGGCAGAATAATCGTGGCACGTCGTCCGCAACGTTTTACTGAAGATGATTTTGAGTCTTTAGAAGGGCGTGCAAGTAAAACCGAACAGAAAAAAGCTGTACAACGTATGGCTGCTTTAGGTGAACAACTCGCAGAGTTGTCGAAGAAACAAATTGAATCTTTACCTGTTGAAGATCGGTTGATTGAGGCTTTGCTTGATGTGCAATTGATCACATCTTTTGAAGCACGTCGCCGTCAATTTCAACGGATTGGTAAGCTTTTGCGTAATGAAGATGAAGCCATCATTTTGTCTTATTTAACCCCTAAACAAGGGATTAAAAAGTTGGCGCAATTGGATCGTTGGGTTGATCGAATGATTGAACAGCGTGATCCTGCAATTAAAGAATTCTGTAAATCTTACAATGCTGCAGAAAGTCATTCTTTACGTCAGCATGTATTGCGCATTCATCGGGATATCACCCGCCAAGCCACTGCTGAAGAATTAGCGGCTTCTAAACTTAAGTTATTAAATTATGCCCAACAAGTGGCTTTGATTTCGGATAATTCCAAGTAAACTATCGTGACAAATAAAAAACGACCCTTTTGGGTCGTTTTTTATATTTAGCCGAGATAGATTAAACTTTTGATGGCATCATGGGCATGTTTTCGCCTGCTTTAAATTCTGGCTGGAATTTAACAACGCATTTACCATCGATGATTTTGTCATTCATTTTTACTTGAATTGCCTTGCCATCAGTTTGGCCTGCACATGATTTTTGAATCGCATCCCACTGTGCTTTACGTTCTGCACGTTTTTGTGCAAATTCTTGCTTAATTTGAGCACGTTGCTCTTCGGTCATGTCTTTCATACGTGGTCCTTCATGATGCATCATACGGCCACGTTGTTCTCCATCACGACGGTAATCCTGTTTCATTTCTTTCATCGCCTTGTGATCAGGCTTGAATACGATATTACATGTACCATTAATATTTTGCTGACCTGCTGTCACCTGAACCGTTTGACCAATTGCTTTGCCATCACAGGCTTTTTGCATTTGTTGGCGTAACGCTTTATGTTGAGCACGTTTCTGTTTCATTTCTTCGCGTTGTTCTGGTGACATTTTATGATGTCCACCATGCATCATTGGACGGCCATCTGGACCTTCTTTAGGACCAGGATTGGATTGACAGGCCGTCAAAGCCCCTGCAGTTAAAATACTTGCTGATACCAGTGCGATTTTTGTCATTGCTTTCATTGTTACTACTCCAATGAATATTTTGATGTTCTGTTGATACAGTAAAGATTAAATAATAATGATGTAGAAACAATGGAGAGAATTTTGAGCAACTGTTGGGTACAATGTTGAAATGAGAAGAAAAACGTGAGACCAGTTTTGAAAATACGTCGAGTTCCCATTGCATTACGCTTATTTCTGACCGTTTTATTGACAACTTTAGTCATTACAACAGTGAGCTTGGGTGTTTTACATTGGACCATGCAAAAGAACTTTGCCAGATATGTTGCAGATGTTGAAATGCAGAAACTTGATCATCTGATCGAAAACTTGGCAGATGTATATGGAGTCTATCAAGACTGGGGTAACGCGGTTCAAGCACAGATTTTGCAAATTGAAGGTGATGCTGCGCCTGATGATTATGATAAATTATCACGCTGGTGGCTACGTCGTCAGTATGATATCGCTTTACAGCAACGCTACTTTAAAGAACATACAATGGTGGCGACTTTGGGACAAACGGACGGTGCCGTTCATAAGTCTCAACTGGATAAAGAAGAACTGAAAATTCTCGAAGAAAATTTACCCTCAGCTTATCAACCTTTTGAAGGTTTGAAATTTCCGCTTAGTTCAAATCAAAACTTATATAGACCCTCAGATCGTAAAGCAAATAAACCGCCTATAGGCAAAGATAAAGGTCATCTTTCAGCAGGACATGAAGCACCAGCTTCTGCAGCGAAAGAAGCGCCAACGCGAGATTCGATGCGAACGGTAAATCCGCAGAATGGCAAAAAGATATTTGTGTCATTGCCTGACCGTTTGGGGCTGAGTTCACGACTTTCTTTATATGATGCAAAACAACAGTTTATTTTAGGTGAACCGTCAGATGATCAGGTGTCTTATCGTCCGATTTTAGTCAATGACGAAGTGGTCGGTTACTTGGGTTTAAAACCAGTTTTAGATCAGGATGATGCGCTGAGTATTAACTTCTTTAGTAATCAAAAGCGTTATTTAGTGCTGATTTATATCTTCACCTTCTTATCAAGCTTGGTTGCCGCATTGTTATTGGCGACTTATTTTAAAACACCGATTCAACGTTTATTGAACGCAACTCGCGAATTAACCAAAGGTAACTACCAGCATCAAGTGGTGATTAACCGCAATGATGAATTAGGAGACTTGTCAACAGAGTTAAATCAACTGGCTGTCATTCTCGACCAGCATGAAACATCACGCCGTCAGTGGGTTGCTGATACTTCACATGAATTAAAAACGCCATTAGCAGTATTACAAGCACAGATTGAAGCCATGCAGGATGGAATTCGCAAGCCGACACCAGAACATTTTGAAGCGATGTTACGTCAGGTCACGAGCTTGAAAAAGCTGACACAGGATTTAGCCGATTTGGCGCAAGCTGAAGCACAACAATTAAAATGCTACTTTGCAGAAATTGATCCTTGGTTGGTGGTTTTACAGGAAATCGAGAATTTTAAACCTAAATTTGAACAGGCTGATTTAACAATTTCAGCCACAGGTGAGGGAGCGAAATTACAATTAGATATAGATCGCTTTAAGCAAATTATGGTCAACTTACTTGGAAATAGTATTCGCTATACTGAAGCAGGTGGTGAAGTCCAAGTGCATACAGAGCAAGATGCAGATTCTTGGAGTGTGATCGTTGATGATAGCCCAGTGGGTTTGAGTGATGAACAGATTGTACACTTGGGCGAACGTTTCTATCGTGTGGATAATTCACGTACACGTAGTACAGGCGGTACAGGATTGGGATTGGCTTTATCAGGTAAAATTGCACAAACACTCGATGGTCAGCTTACTTTTGATCATTCGCCATTAGGCGGTTTGCGTTGCAAACTGACATTTTCAAAACATACTAAAGTTTAAACAGGAATAGTACAACATGAAGCATATCATGCTGGTAGAGGATGAAGTTGAACTTGCGCAATTGGTGCGGGATTATCTAGAAGCAGCGGGCTTTGAAGTCAGTATGTTTCATGATGGTCAAGAAGCTTATGACAGCTTTCTGCAACGCAAGCCAAGTTTAATGGTGTTGGATTTGATGGTTCCGCGTATGGATGGTTTGACCATTTGCCGTAAAGTGCGTGAGCAAACCGACTTACCGATTATCATGGTGACTGCACGAACTGAAGAAATCGATCGTGTCTTGGGTTTAAATATGGGAGCAGATGACTATGTCTGTAAACCTTTTAGCCCAAAAGAGTTGGTGGCACGTGTACAAGCGGTATTACGCCGTTTAGAACGTAAAGCTGAACCTGAAGCCAATGACTTATTTCGTATTGATAAAGCACAACAACGTATCTGGTATCAACAAAAATCGTTGAATTTAACGCCAACTGAATTCCGCCTTTTAGAGCTTTTCCTCGAACATTTGGGACAAGTCTATTCTAGAGCGCAACTTTTAGACCATATTAACCCAGATAGTTTTGATGTTGCTGACCGTGTTATTGATAGTCATATCAAGAACTTACGTCGTAAAATATCTGAAGCAGCGGAAACCGGAAATCGTCATGAATGGGTACAAGCTGTTTATGGCGTAGGCTACCGTTTTGAATATCCAGAAGATTAAGTTTTCGACATTTTAAGTTCATCGTTGTGGATAAACACAGGTTTATCCACAGATATTGTGGGTAAATGTTTATAAATGTAAAAAGTTATGTTTGAAAAATAAACATATAACTTTATGTTTATTGATACATTCTAATTTTGACTGAATCGTGAGTAGATAGAGGTTAGGTCTGTTGATCTAATGTGCGATCCAAAGCCCGCTAATTATTTAATGTGTTGATAAACCGCCAATACCTGCTTTTGGGCTTTGGTCAGGCTCTTGCTCACAAGCTCATAAGAGCCTTCAACCAAGTCTTGAATCAGATCAGCACTGATCTGTTCGCCTTCATAGACTGAAATCCAATGACGTTTATTCATATGGTAGCCCACCTGAATCGAGGGGTAGAGATCTCTCAACATTTCGCCATGATCAGGTTCAACTTTTAAATTAATCAGTTTTTTGCCATGCAGTTCAGAGCCTAACATAAACATTTTTCCCATCACTTTAAAAACAGGAACATCCTCACCAAAAGGATAGTCAAGTTCGGATTTAGGCAAATGTGACGCAATCTTAAATGCTAAAGTTCGGATTTCTTCACCAGTCATCACTGTCTCTTTTTAAAATATTATTTATGAATAAATGCTAATCACTGTTCCATCATCGACCAGTTTCCAAATTTCATCCATATCTATATTTCTAACGGCAATACACCCCCATGTCCAGTCATTTCTAGGTAAGTAGGTCATTAAACTGGGGAGTTTTTCCACTTGTGAGCGTGTTGCTGAACCATGAATCATAATGTCACCACCAGGAGAAACGCCAAATTGGTTGGCTTTAGATTTATCCTGTTGGTTTGGATAGGACACATGCAGCGATTTATAAAATGCACTATTGGGATTACGCCAATCTAGAATATAACGACCTTCAGGGGTTTTTCCATCACCTTCTTTAACTTTATGTCCAATAGGATCAAAGCCTAAGCGCATTGGATATGTTCGTATGTCTTGATCATGATGCATGAGTTTAACAATACGATCCGATTTATAAACTTTAACTTCGGTGATTGGCGTGTTTTGACGAAGACGTTGAATCTCTTGCTCAGATAAATTCTGCACATGTATGGCAGCATTTGCGGTTGGAATAAATTGATTATATTTTTGATAAGTCCAGACACTTGCTATAGCTATAGCCAAAAGAATCAAGCATGGAATGAGGTATTTTTTATTCATTTTAGAATACTAATGTTGTAAAACCCTGTATTGCCTAAATTTTATTCATTCTAAAGACAAAAGCTGTAGTTAATTTGTGATTGTGGATTTATCCTGTGGATAAACACAAGTTTATCCACAGAAATTGTGGGTAACTATGATGGGGCAGATCAAAGAAAGTGATTCGGCAATTTATTTGATCAAGAAGAACAACTCACTATCACTTCTGGAACGTCGCTCGGTAAAGGCGCTAAATCTTTGGCTGTTTCTAAATCCGTTTGTTTGGTAAACGGTTGACTAAGCAATTTAAATAGACGATCAACCTCAGAAAAATCATCACGTTCAGCCTGTTCAATGGCTGTTTGTAGCATATGATTTCTTAAAATATAGACTGGATTGGCCTTTTTCATTTCCGCATCAAGTACATCAATATCTTGCTGCTCACGAATACTGTGATATTGCGTCAAGAAGTTTTCAAATTGAAAGCGATCTAGGCAATCATCTTTAATGGCTTCGTATTCTTTATTCTGTAAGCGAAGAAAACTGTCGGTATAGTCGAGTTGCTCACTTTGTAGAATTCTTAAAAATGCCATACCACAATCAAAACTATCTTTGTGGAAGGCAGGTAGTCCAAGTTTTTGGCATAGCCCATGGGTATAATGTTCTAGAAAGGTCGGTTCAAAATGCTCTAAACATTCGACGAGGTCTTGCTTAAATTGTTCTTTATTTTCTGCTTGTGCCAGTGGAATTAAATTGTTTAACCAATTCCATAAGTTCCAATGTGCAATACTTGGTTGGTTTTGGTAGGTATAACGACCATTGTAATCACTATGATTGTTGATCCAATTGGGACGGAAACGCTCCATAAAACCATAAGGGCCAAAATCGAGGGTAGAACCTGTAATATTGAGATTATCTGTATTCATAACCCCATGTGCAAAACCCACCAATTGCCATTTTGCGATCATGACAGCGGTGTTTTGAATCACTTGCGTTGCAAATGCTAGAACAGTGTCTTCAAACTTTTGCTGTTCAGTATTCAAACATTGTGGATAGTGCCATTCAATACATTTTTGGGTAAATTCAGTGAGTAATTCAGGCTGATATTGATTGATCCATTCAAAATGCCCTAAACGGATGTGGCAATCCGAAGTGCGTAACATCATTGCACCAAGTTCAAGTTTTTCTCGTTGTACGCCTTGGGTTGAAGAAGTAAAGCCTACGGAATTGCTTGAAGGAACCCCCAGTGCATTGAGTGCATGACCCGCTAGATATTCACGAATCACAGAACGTAATACAGCACGTCCGTCTCCCATACGAGAGTAGGGGGTTGAGCCTGCACCTTTTAAATGTAGGTCAATGGTTTGACCTTGTCGATTTAAAATTTGCGCTATCAATAGGCCACGCCCATCCCCCAATTGACCTGCCCATTGTCCAAATTGATGCCCTGCATAAACCATGGCAAGGGGATGAAATTCAGCAAAGGTTTTTTGTCCGCTACAAATTTCGACCCATTGGGCTTTTTCATCTTCAGACCATTGTAATTCATCCGCAAGCGCAGCATTAAAATGCCCAGCCTTTGCACCTTTCAGTGGACTAGGCATTTGCTCATGGTAGAGCTTTGAATCGAGAGATGGATAACGTGGGGCAAATTGCATAGCGATCGGTCACAATGGTTTTACTTGTCCCTCTCAATATAGCAAAGTTTTAAGCTATTGAGATAATGTCGACTGTTTTAGTCGACAATAAATAGCTTTGCACCAAATGCGGTAGAAGAACGATGCGCTTCAGCTTGGTCTGCAACTTGATAGCTCATCCCTGCTTTTAAGGTAAAGGTACGTCCATCATCAAGTTCAGTGTGCAACTCACCTTCCAAGCAAAACAGGATATGACCTTTTAAACACCAGTGGTCAGCCAAATAATCGACAGAATATTCGACCATTCGCACTCGAATATTGTCAAATTGCTGTGTGCGCCAAAGTGCAAAGCCTTGCTCACCCTCATGGCGCGTTGTTGGAACTTCTGCCCAGTTGGTAATGCCAAAGGGGATGTTATTAATTTGCATATTATTTTCTCTCAATATTCTCAGTATGAATTTCTGTAAAAAATGGATAAAAGAAAAGCCCCTTTCGGAGCTTTGCTTTTGATGTGTATTGAGAATTTAAGAAACAACGTTCTTTTTGATTCCACGCATCAGTGTTTCTAAACGTTCACGATGGAAAGCAAGTTTCTGTTCGACCAATTGGAAATCAACTTTGAGTTTGACATCCATCTGGTGGATTTTTTCAGCAACAGATGCTTTTTTCGCTTGTAGCTCTTGTTCTTTTAACGCAGCCCAATCATTTAACGTATTGGTGAATGCTTCATATTCTTGCGATACTTTTTGTTTCATCGCGATGATGTCTGCATTGACGTTATGACCATAAATCGCTAAATCCTGTTCAGCATATTTAAATCTCATCGCCAATTCCGCTTTTTTGATATTAAAGCTTGGGATACGACGTAGATTTTTGGCTAAACCGATTTTAGAGCATGACCAAATCAACCATTTTGTTGGATCATATTGCCACCATTTCACACCATTACGATAATCGTATTGGAAAATATGGTGATAGTTATGATAACCCTCGCCCCATGTTGCAATGGCAAGAACAAAGTTATCACGTGCAGTATTTTCGTCAGTATAAGGACGTTTGCCCCACATATGGCAGAGTGAGTTAATAAAGAAAGTTACATGGTGGCTAATGATTAAGCGGAGCAAACCACCTAAGAGTAATACGCCCCACATGTCACCTACAGCCCAACCCAGTGGAACTAAAATCGCAGCATGTACAGCAATCACAAGTGGAACATAATACTTGTCTTGGAACATAACCACTTTGTCATTCAACAAATCAGGTGCATTTTTATAATTTGATTCAGCAGCAGGATAATTACGTAACATCCAGCCAATATGAGCGTACCAAAAACCATTGTTAATCGAATACGGATCTTGATCCACATCATCCACATGGCGGTGATGTGTACGGTGACCAGAAGCCCAGAACAAAATACTGTTTTGAACAGCAAAAGTTCCCATGATCATCAAAATGATTTTAAGTGGTAAAGTCGCTTCGTATGCACGATGTGCCCACAAGCGATGATAACCTGCAGTAATACCTAAACTACTGAGACCGAGTAAAACGAATAAACTAATCCAAGCTGCCGCACTAAAATCATGGTGGTAGGCATATAAAGGGATCGCAATTACTGCCACAAGGGGTAAAAACACCAAGGCAAAAACACCGATCCAATTTATTGGGGCTTTGGGTAGGGGAGCATTCATCTCCAACAGCACTCCTAAGAACCTTAATCAGGTAAAGTTAAACGCATAGCTTCAGCATTTTTCTAGGCTATACTTTCACAGATATTATCATGGGCGAACATGTGTTCACTAGTATTAGTGTACATCTGTATTGTATAAAACAGTAACAGAATAAAACATGAATTCTAGCGGTTTGATCGAAAAAAATGAATGGTTAAAACGTCGTATTTAAATGTCACAATAGTGTAAGAATTTTTCTGTCTTATCCAATTTGATTTTTAGGGGGTTAGACAATTGATTCTCAAGTTAAATTTTAATTTTGGAACCCTCAAAAGTTCAAAATAAAATTCTACTTTATTGTGTTATTAAATGGATTTGAGTTATTGAATTTGCGCTAAGGCAAGCTGCATCATTTTTGGGAAATCAGTAATTAATCCATTGATCCCCAAATCTCTTAAATGCTTAGCGCGCTCAATATCATTGACGGTCCAAACACTGATGCCCAAACCTGCACGCTGAGTTGCTTGAATGAGCTCATCTGTTGCCAATTGATTCATCCATCCAATCTGGCAGCATCCCAGTTGTAATGCTTGTTCGATCGCACGTTGTTGGATGTCATCTTCAATCAGTAGACCACGTTTAAAACTTGAGTTTTGCTGTTGTAAGGCTTGATGTATTTTTAAATCAAAACTGGTAATCACTGCGACATTTTCAAAACCTCGCAGTTGTTTTTGTAATTCGATGATGAGTTGTTCAGCGTGTTGCAATGTTTCTACAGCTTTCACTTCAACTTCAATATGCTCAAAGTCCTGCATAATCTTTAGGCTTTGGTTTAAGGTTGGGGTAATTTGTTTTTCCCAATCCATCCAGATATTGGCTTGGTTATAGGCCGCTAATTCAGCGCTGTTTAAATCATACAGTACTTGATCTATTCCAGTTGTTCTTAAAAAATTATCATCATGCATGATAATGAGTTCATCATCTTTTAATTGTCGAACATCAAATTCAACTGCGCGGATACCTAAATCGTGAATATATTGAAATCCAGCTAGGGTATTTTCAGGTGCTTCACCACGCGCGCCACGATGTCCGATAATTCTCATAATGAACTCACATACCCATTTTCATCTGTCTAGTAATCGTTTAAGTCTTACTTTTAGCAATAACTTGACTTTATCATACTGTTAAAAATTTACTTTTAGACAGTGATTTATCGTTAAATCGTGTCATTGATGTTCTTTTGCCAAAGTACTTCACTACCGCCTTCTGCGCGTTGTAAGGTGCGTGAAGCAACAAAAAACCAGTCGGATAATCTGTTAATTAATTGTAGAGCAGTTGCTTGAATATTTTGATCACGACTGTGTACAGTCATTAAGCTACGTTCTGCTCGACGACATACAGCACGTGCTTGATGTGCATAACTACATGCTAATGTTCCTGAAGGTAGAATAAAGTCCTTAAGCATTGGTAAGTCTTCATTCATTTTGTCGATTTCCTTTTCAAGAAATTCAACACAAACAGGTTGAAGCAAGTTGTAGTTAGGAATACAGACTTCACCACCCAAATCAAATAGCCAGTGTTGAATCAAGCTCAGTGATTTATCCCAATCGGCTTTATCGACGATGCTACTCATTGAAATTTGTGAACGTAATACACCAACAATAGAATTTAGTTCGTCTACATCACCGAGGGCTGTAATACGTAAGTCATCTTTCGCTACGCGAGAACCATCTCCTAATCCTGTGGTGCCTGAATCGCCTGTACGGGTATAAATTTTACTTAAACGATGTCCCATAATTTTGTCCTAGATGAAAATGAAAAGATAAAGAATAAAAAAGGATAATGTCGGTCAAAACATTATCCATAAACTGCGCTGTTTTAGATATTTTTTTTGGGTGTCGCTTTTAGTAGCGGAAAGTTACCCCAACTGAAGCTTGGCGGCCACTGTTGATATACCAATCTTGTGCTGGATAATTATTGAATACTTCACGATACTCAACATCACCTACATTTTGAATGTTGGTAAAGACTTTAACATTTGGCGTTGCATTCCAATAAGCATTTAAGTCCACAGTTGCATAACCTGGAACGCGAGTTTTATTCGCAGCATCTGCATATGCTTTAGCTCGTGCAATTAATGAAGCACTGATACCATAAGTTGAATTTTCTAAACCTGTGGTTAAAGTAAGCGTTTGGCGAGGGCGATAGGCAATTTCATTACCATCTTTGTCATTCTCTGTCTTCACATAAGCATATGCGGTAGAGAGGAACAAATCATCTTGATGCCATTTAACTTCTGCTTCACCACCAGTAAATTTAGCTTTATCAACATTTTCATTACCAGCAGGGTAATTGTAAATAATCAAGTTTTTGATTTTGGTATGGTATGCAGAAAGATTTGTACTAATATTTGAGGTTAAATCGTAGTCAAAGCCAATTTCATAAGAGGTACTCTCTTCAGGCTCTAATTTTTCATTACCACCCCATTGTGAATATAGCTCATTTAAGGTCGGTGCACGGAAAGCACTTCCGATATTGGCATATACACTTGCATTAGGTAAGAAATGATAACGTACTGCACCTTGTCCTACGGTGTGAGTACCAAAACGCTCATTATCTTCTACACGAATACCAGCTTGGGTATCAAACAACTCATTTTTGAATTGGTGTTGTAAATAATAACCTGTGCTATTCACACTTTGATCATTTTTCAAGATGGTATTACTTTTATAATTCGCATCATTATATGTTGCACCAACCAAGACATTTTGATTTGGTGTGAATTTCCATTTTAAGTTTAAATCACCTTGGTTGTTTTCAGTATTGTAGTGAGAGGCATAAGCAGGAACATTCTGTTTATCTTGAACATTTGCATACTGCGCATTCAAAATTAAATCAGGCAAAATATTATATGCAACTTTGGCATTGATCACACGGTTTTCAAATTCGCGTGGTGCAGTATTGACAATATAGTCATTACTAAAAACATTTGTGCCTTTATTTTCGCTAATCGAAGCATATGCATCAACTAGGTTTTCTTGCGAATAACCAAATTTGGCATTGTAGCCTTTTTGGTCATAGCTTGCTTTTTCATTTTTAGGTTGGCTTTCAAAGATACGTGTGCCATCGCTTTCTAAACGCTGACCACCGACCTGTGCATAGAAGCCCTGATCCGTCACTAAATTTGCTTTGGCAATTGCTTTATAAGTATTGTTTTCACCATAAATACCGGTCACTTCCGCACCAGATTTTACAGGTTTTTTTGAAATAAGTTGAACAACGCCGCCAATAGCATCACTACCATACTGAACAGATGCAGGACCTTTCAAAATTTCAATTTGTTGAACGTCTGTTGTATCTAAGAAAGCAGGATATAGAGGGCCTAATTCATTTTGGCTATTTAAACGAGCACCATCTTTTAAAACTAACGTATGTACAGCTTTCGTACCACGAAGTGCAATTTCTGAAACTTGCCCAATACCACCACTTTGTTTAATGTAAACAGAGGGATCACGTTGGATAATATCAGAGACATTGAGTAAAGGATTTTGTTCAATTGTCTTTTGTTCAATAACTGTGAGTCGAACTGGGACATTCTTAAGGTTTTCTTCTGAACGAGTGGCAGTCACAACAATTGGTGACAATGATGCTGTCGAATCAGAAGTCAGATTTTGATTTTCTGCAAAAGCAGTAGAAGATAACCCCATCGCAATAGCGACAGCACCTACAAGTGCAGTAGGTTTAAAAATAACAGACATGATATGCTCCATACATTCACTCCCCGTGAATGATTGAGTTTAAGGGCACAACAAGCTGGTATCCGGACTTAAATATAGAACCTAAAGCGATTCAGATTATTCCACCTTCCCACAAAACATTGCAGTGGTGTAAGTCTTTTGACTTATTAAAGAATAATATTTTCATTTTACCGTTGCGGGGGCAGTGTTGGATTTCCACCAACTTCCCAAAGCCTTAAGCTAGACTTGTTGCATTTGTGTGCAGTATAAAGTTTGTTTAGTGTATAAACAATGTAAAACAGATAATCCTATAGAACTTTAACGCAAGTGAATAAATTTGCTTTACAATGATTTGCTTAAAATACTGAAAAAATCAGTTTGATCTGAACAAATTCGAGTTCAAAGCTATGCGTACCCGTGCCAAAATTTGTGGGATTACACGACCACAGGATATCCAAGCTGCTGTACAAGCAGGTGTGGATGCGATTGGTTTTGTGTTTTATGAACCTAGTCCACGTTATGTCACGATTGAATTGGCTCAGCAATTGGCACAACTTATTCCACCGTATATCAACATTGTTGGATTATTTGTCAATGCCAGCGCACAAGACATTGCACAAGTATTAGAACAAGTACCTTTGGATATTATTCAGTTTCATGGTGATGAAACTGCACAACAATGTCAGCAGATCGCACAGTATAATAAGCGCCGTTGGTACAAAGCGATTCAGATTAAACCTGATGCAAAAAATTCAGATATTATTACGACAATTCAGCAATACCAACAGGCTGGTGCGAGTGCTATGCTTTTAGACGCATGGCATCCTGAACTGAAAGGAGGGACTGGACACAGTTTTGACTGGTCTCAATTCCCTAAACTCGATATTGCTTTAATTTTGGCAGGTGGTTTAAAACCTGAAAATATTGAAGACGCTATACAAACGACTCAAGCGTATGCAGTCGATGTCAGCGGAGGCGTAGAATCCGCAAAAGGTATCAAAGACCAACAACTCGTAGAACGATTTATGCAAGGAGTCCAACGTGGATCAGCAAAGTAATCAACAAAATAGTGTGATTGACTATACCCAATTCCCAGATCAAAACGGGCATTTCGGTATCCATGGCGGACGTTTTGTGTCAGAAACTTTAATGGCAGCTTTAGAGGATTTAGAGAAACTCTATTTCCGTATGAAAGATGATGCGCAGTTTCTGGCAGAATTCGACCGTGATCTCGCTTATTATGTCGGACGTCCTAGTCCGCTTTACTATGCTGAGCGATGGTCGAAAGAGTTGGGTGGTGCGCAAATTTATCTTAAACGTGAAGACTTAAACCATACAGGCTCACATAAGGTCAATAACACCATTGGTCAGGCGCTACTTGCGAAGCTTTCTGGCAAAAAACGTATTATTGCGGAAACGGGTGCAGGTCAACATGGTGTGGCGACTGCAACAATTGCCGCACGTTTAGGTCTTGAATGTGTGGTATTCATGGGCGCAGAAGACGTAAAACGTCAGGCCATGAATGTCTACCGTATGCGTTTGCTTGGTGCAACAGTTGTTCCTGTAGAAAGTGGTTCTAAAACATTAAAAGATGCCATGAACGAAGCGATGCGTGACTGGGTAACCAATGTAGATTCGACTTACTACGTGATTGGTACGGTTGCAGGTCCACATCCATATCCGCAATTGGTACGTGATTTCCAGTCGATTATTGGACGTGAAGCACGTAAACAAATTCAAGAGCAAGCAGGTCGTTTACCAGATGCTTTGGTTGCATGTGTCGGCGGTGGTTCAAATGCAATGGGCTTGTTCTATCCATTCTTAAATGATCAAGATGTTAAAATGTACGGTGTTGAAGCCGCAGGTTTAGGCATTGAAACAGGGAAACATTCTGCGCCATTAAATGCAGGCCATGTTGGCGTTTTACATGGTAACCGTACTTATTTAATGTCAGATGAGCAAGGTCAGATTATTGAAACACATTCAATCTCTGCAGGTTTGGATTATCCTGGTGTAGGTCCTGAACATAGTTTCTTAAAAGACATGCATCGTGTGAATTATGTGCCAATTAATGATACAGAAGCACTTCAAGGCTTCCGTGATTTGACTCATATTGAAGGGATTATTCCTGCATTGGAAAGTTCACATGCAATGGCTTATGTGACTAAACTCGCGCCAACAATGTCGAAGGATCAAATTATTATTGCGACGGTATCGGGTCGTGGTGACAAAGACTTAATGACTGTTGCACGTATTGATGGTGTTGAAATGGTCGAGATGTAATTCATTTCACTCGATCAATTTAAAAGCCTCTTTTATAGAGGCTTTTTTATTTCTGGACTAGACAGGATCATGGGGAAACTCTACAAAAAGCACATGGAAATCATGAGCTAAATTACCCAGAATTTACCAAAAATAATCGGTTAATTTTTTATATGCGTTTTTTACAACGGGTTCGAGCTGAACCTTTTCCTGAAAAAATTGCCTGGGGATGGAAAGACACATTTGCGATTTGTATCATCCCTTTAATTATTTTAAATGGCTTTATTTTAGAAAAAATATTTGGAATCTCGATAGCTGTTAGTCTGGGCGATACCATTTTAAGAGGCGTGCTGTTTATTTTAGTGTGCTACTTATATAAGGAAATGTTGCTTACGCATTGGCAAAAGTATAAACAGGCCTTTTGGCGCTCAAGTGTCTTAGTGGTGGTTGGTGCAATCGTGCTACAAGTGGTGATCTCACTGACACGTCAGCTTTTACCCCTCGGGCCGAGTACACAAGAAAAAAGCCTGATTGATCCTGAACATATTCCTTTTCTCAGTCTGTTGATCATTAGCTCGGGTCCACTATTTACTGCGCTTTTAGAAGATATTGTGTTTCGCTATACTTTATTGCAAAAGTTATTTATCCAACCGTGGTTATGGCGCATTGTACTGATTATATTGAACTCTATATTATTTGGTTTGATCCATTATCATAATTTTGACGGAAATTTAATCGCGACAATCAGCTTTATGAGTGCAGGTTTATTTTTAAATCTGATCTATTTGTGGACACGCAATATTTGGCATGTATTACTCATTCATTTTTTGAACAATGCCGTATTATCTGTGGGTGGGATTTTATTATTAAAACTTGTTCAAACATTAACTTAGTGACTGAATATGTCTAGTTTATTTATCGTTATGTTGGGTGGCCGTCATGCACGTGCCAATGTTGAAGTTCATGATGTGGTTCTTGCCGTAGGCGATTCACTTGAAGAGGTTTATCCTCAATTAAAAAATGCGTGGTTTGGTGAGCAACAGGGCTTACACATCGACGCATGGCAAAAATTACAGGCTTTAGTGTTTGAAAATAAGAAATATCAAATACATTTTACTGATGCGCAACCGAATGAATCAGATCAGAAGCTTTGGCTAATTAATTTAGGCGGCTATGATGTAAATGAGTTTGGTGAGTTACACCGCTATATCCTGATTGTTGCTCAAGATGCGATTGAAGCGAAAGCCAAGGGTAAACAGCATTTTGCAGGGCATTGGCAAAAACCACATACCGATCGAGTTTTAGAGGTAGATGATTGTCTGGCGATAGATCAGGTATATGGCCGTTATGTGCAATTGATTGAAGTAGATTTGAATGCTGATTCTCATGTAGAGCTTGACCAAAGTGTTTGGGAGAATACCTATTTGACCATCTGAGTTGTCATCGCTTGATCTGCTTAAAAAGGGCGCTGTATTGCAGCCTTAAAAGATTAAGCGGATCTTAATTTTAAAAAATTGACATCAATCATTGCATTGCTCTCTCATAATCTAGTTAGTGTAACAACAGAAACTTCGCAATGTTTTCAACAAGTTTACATAGACTAAAAACTCAAACAAAACACTGCGGAGTGTGATCAATGAGCGGTTTATTAGACGAGTTAGGTAAAATTGCAGGTGCAGTGATTGCTGAGCAAAGTGTCGATACGTTAGATCCTGATGCTGGCTTTCTAGAAAAAGCAGCTGGCGCATTTGCAGGTTATGAAGCCGCAAAAATTGCCGAAGATAAATTAGAAAATAGTGATGAGCAGCAGAAAGCAGAGGATTAACTCAAGATCGCTAAACTCAGCTTTGGGCATTGATCTTAATCAATCCTGTGTACATATCAATAAGCTACAGGGTTGAATAAGTTCAGTATCGGGATGACAGCTGTGATCAAAGAGAGGGCATATTCGATATGCTCTTTTTATTATCTAAAATAAAGATAAGCAATGAAGAAAAACATCCATAACGTAATAAAAGCATGCTTTGCCCGTAAAGCATTGCCAATTCGATCTTTGCACAATGCTTATCAATAAAACCGCTATAAAATATGGAAAAAAAGCATTTCTTTGATAGATCAATACTCGTTATATTGTGCATCGTTATAATGAAACTACTAGCTGTACGCCATGTATTTATATACTGATTTCGATCAGCAACTGATCAATGAACGTGTTGCACAATTCCGTGATCAAACGGAACGTTATTTAGCTGGAAAACTCACTGAAGATGAGTATCGTCCATTACGATTACAAAATGGTTTATACGTACAGCGTTATGCGCCAATGCTACGTATTGCTGTACCTTACGGTTTAATGAACTCTAAACAATTACGTAAAGTTTCAGAGCTTGCCAAAGAATATGACCGTGGTTATGCACACGTTTCGACACGTCAGAACATTCAGTTTAACTGGCCTGCGCTAGAAAATGTGCCTGATATGCTTGAAGGTTTAGCTTCTGTTCAGATGCATGCGATCCAAACTTCAGGAAACTGTATCCGTAATACCACAACAGACCAATACGCTGGTGTTGTTGCTGGGGAAATTGCAGATCCACGCCCGACGTGTGAATTGATTCGTCAGTGGTCTACATTCCATCCTGAGTTTGCATTTTTACCGCGTAAGTTCAAAATTGCAGTTTCCGCACTTGAAGAAATTGATCGTGCAGCAACTTCATTCCATGACATTGGGGTGTATTTAACTCGTAATGAAGCGGGTGAGTTGGGTTATAAAATCAAAGTGGGTGGTGGTCTAGGCCGTACACCTATCATTGGTTCTATGATTCGTGAGTGGTTGCCACGTGAAGATTTAATTGCTTATTTAGAAGCGGTTCTGCGTGTTTATAACTTGCATGGTCGCCGTGACAATAAATATAAAGCTCGTATTAAAATTTTGGTTAAAGCATTAACACCACAAGTTTTTGCTGAAAAAGTTGAAGCTGAATTTGCTGAAACAATTAAAACCTTGAAAGTTCAACCTGAAATTTTGCAAAAATTAGACGAAGAGTTTATGCCGTTTGATTATCAAAATTATGCAGATGAAGATTTCAGTGGCTTATTTGCTGAATATCCAAAGTTTAAACAGTGGTTCAATATCAATACCAATGCACATAAAGTTGCAGGCTATCGTATTGTCACTATTTCACTAAAACGTGCGGGTATTGCACCAGGTGATATGACTGTTGAAGAAATGAATTTGATTGCAGATCTTGCAGACAAATATACATTTGGTGAATTACGGACCACACACGAACAAAATATTTCATTGGTTGATGTACCACAGAAAGATTTATTTGAATTGTGGCAAACGCTTGAAAAGAATAATCTTGCTCGGGCACATATTGGTTTTATTACCGATATCATTTGCTGCCCAGGTGGTGACTTCTGTTCATTGGCAAATGCGAAATCTATTCCGATTTCTGAAGCCATTACACGCCGTTTTGATGATTTAGATACAGTCTATAACTTAGGCCATATCGACTTGAACATTTCAGGTTGTATGAATGCTTGTGGTCATCACCATGTCGGCAATATTGGTATTTTAGGTGTGGATAAAAAAGGCGCTGAATTCTATCAAATTACCTTGGGTGGAAATGCAGACCATGACGCTTCAATTGGTGATATTTTAGGACCATCATTTGCAGCAGAATCTGTACCTGACATTATTGATGAAATTTTAAATACTTATCTTGATCTTCGTAACGAAGGTGAAGAATTTATTGAAACTTATCGCCGAGTGGGTATTCAACCTTTTAAGGAGCGCGCATATGCTTAATACCGCACTTCAAGTCCTCTCTAAAGATGGCACTGTTGCAGACAATACCTATAAAATCATTGCTGAAGATGGAGTATTGCCACAAGGTGATGTGTTGTTGACCGTTGAGCAGCTGGATCAGCTTGCGAATGTGACGGGGAAAAAAGCACTATTTCTTACCGTAGATGCTTCACCTGAAACCAATGCGTTTCCATTAGATCAGTTAGATGCGATCTTTATTGATTTCGCAGGTTTTAATGATGGTCGTGGTTATTCATTTGCTGCGTTGTTACGTCGCCAAGGCTATACAGGCGATCTTCGGGCAACAGGCGATGTGTTTAAAGATGTTTTGAACTATATGAAGCGTTCTGGTTTCGATACTTTTGTTGTGAAAGAAGGTAAAGATATCCATGAGGCAGCAGCAGGTTTAGGTGATTTTACTCATCCTTACCAAGCCTCTACAGCTGTACCAAAAGCACATTATCAAACAGGTGCTTGATTGCTCTAAGTACTGATTTTGAAATGAAAGCCGAACGAAAGTTCGGCTTTTTATTGTTCTCAAGTTAAAGCTGGTGTAGCCATTGCTTATTATGAATATGATATGAACGATATAAATTGGTATTCGGCTTTATTTGTATCGTGCCCAAATCAATATTGATTCAACATAAGATCATCTGTTAGTAAAACCTTTCTCTGATTAAAACTATTGATAAAAATTTCATCGTTGCATTTTTGCAATGTTGTAGGCTGGAAAAGTCTATATATCTACAACAATGAACAGCAGATAATTAAACAAAGATGATTCATGGTGGATGAAATGTTAAATCAAACAATGGGTGACTTATCGCTACTCAAAGGCTGGAACGCAACTTTACCCAATACTGAAGTCATGCCTGTACTATTTTTGGGACATGGTTCACCCATGAATGCGATTCAAACCAATGATTTTACCCGTACTTGGAACAGCATTGGTGCAGAAATGGACGTACAGCCCACAGCAATTTTATGTATTTCCGCACATTGGCTTACCCAAGGTGGTACTGCCGTCACTGCAATGCAACAACCGAAAACCATTCATGATTTTGGTCGTTTTCCTCAAGCTTTGTTTGATGTGCAATATCCTGCTACTGGAAATAAAGCTTTGGTTGAGGCAACAACTGAAGCAATTCACAGTATAGAAATTCATCATGATCATAGTTGGGGATTAGATCACGGAACATGGGGCGTGTTATGTCATGTATTCCCACAAGCCAATATTCCTGTTGTTCAATTGAGTGTCGACTATAGTCAAGGTGCCCAATATCATTATGACTTGGCTAAACAATTAGCGCAGTTACGTCGTAAAGGGGTATTGATTGTTGCCAGTGGTAATCTCGTACATAACCTAAGCAAAATTGCCTTTGATAAATTTGATGATCATTATGGTTATGATTGGGCTTTAGAAGCTGATGCAAAGATGAAAAATTTCTTAGCCACGCATAACCATCAAGCTTTAATTGACTGGCAAAAGCAAGGTGCTGAGTTTTTATTGTCGATCCCCACACCTGATCACTATTATCCGATGTTATATGCCTTAGGCTTACAGGAAGAGAAAGATGAGTTACATATTTTTAATGATCAAGCCGTTGCTGGTTCATTAACCATGACCTCATTTCGACTTGATCAACATTAATTTCAAATGTTAAGAATATAAAAGTTGGGTCTAAGGATTCAACTTTTATAGTATTGATGAGATTGAGTTAGTCGTATTTATTCTCTCAAGATAGAACGCTTTTAAGATCATTGCGCAATTTTCAAATATTGAGGTCTTACTTCCTTACAGAGCAGTTTAGATATCACTGAATCCATATGAAATTTAGAATAATGGCGAATTAATAAATTTATAGAAAAATGCTGTAGCTAATGATGGTTCTAACAGTAAAGGAAATAAGAAACCATAGATTGCACCAGCAATATGCGCGCGGTGGTCGATTAATGGCGAATGTCCTGAACGGATTGCATACAGGCTATAGCATAAATAAATCGTGCCAAAAATAATCGCGGGCACAGGTAAAATATAGATATAAATCATGCCCCAAGGATTAAACAGAATCGCACTAAATAATACTGCATTAACGGCACCCGAAGCCCCTAAACTTCGGTATGAATTTAGGGTTCGATTATGCAAATAGCTGGGAATCGCAGCAATGATGATAGCGCTACAATAAAATAAGACAAAGCCCATACCACTTAAGTAATCACGGAAAAACCATTCAACATTTCGCCCAAAGAAGTACAAGGTAAACATATTGAAAAATAAATGCATACCATCTTTATGGATAAAACCATGGGTTAAAAAGCGATCATATTGACCATGCTTAATCGCTGAAACATTGAAAATCAAACGATTCATTACATTGCGTTGCTGCCAAGCAATAAAAGAAATCGCAAGTGTGATTAAAATAATCAGAAGGGTATGGGTAAGACCAGTGATCATATTGTTATAAATGACGTTGTTATCGTAATAGCAATATAACCTATATCATTGTCAATCAATAGGCTATCGCAATATTCTGTTCATTATCCTTCATTCAGTTGGCAGTTCACCATCCAGCGAATACCAAACTGATCGGTGAAAGCACCATATAAAGCACCCCAAAATGTAGGTTCTAGTGCCATTTCAATATGACCATTGGCAGAGAGTGCTGTAAATAATCGCTGAGCTTCATCCGCTTCGTGAGCTTCTAAGTTGATTGAAATATAATGGTTGGTGCCTTTGCTAAATGGCGCACTATTAGGTGCACAGAACTGCTCGCTGGTGTCTGAACCCATCAATACAGTAAATTCATTAATCGGCAGAGAAACATGTAAAATATAGTTTTTCTCTTGGTCTGGCACTTGGACATCGGGCAGTTCGGAATAACGTTTTAAAAATGAAAATTCACCGCCAAAAACAGATTTATAAAAATTAAAAGCAGCTTCCGTCTGACCTTCAAAGTTTAAATAGTGATTAAGTTGCATTGTAATTGTCCATTTTGTTGTTTTGAAGTGATTAATTTATCAGCTGATGGTTTAAAACTTGATGAATATTTTGTAATTGAAAACAAAAATCCCTCAATCATAAATGAGGGACTTTTGTTTTCTAGGTTATCGCTGTTGTCTGCTTAAAGCTGTTTATCTTGTTGTTGCTCTAATTTTAAATCCTGTTTATTGGCATAACCGTCTATATCTTCATTTTGAAGAACTTCATTTGGGTTTGGACGATCTACAAAGCCAATTTTTGGTACAGGGATTTCAATCTGATTTTCCACAAAACGATTGCGGATTAACTCATGAATCTCATCTTTGACTTGTAGATAGTTTGCTTGCATACACCACAGCGCAAATAAAATTTCAATGGAGGATTCTCCAAAGGCAGAAACAGTCACACGCGGTTTAGGATCTGCTAAAACCAACGGGTAATCGTTGGCGACATCAATTAAAACTTCACGGACTTTATTGATATTTTCATTGAAGTTAATTGCAACCGTAATCGACAATCGCCGTATCGGGAATTTTGATAGGTTATGTACGGGGGCGCGAATCAATTGCTCATTGGGGAGGCGCACATAGACATTGTCCATGGTCAAAAGCTTCACGGAAAGTAAATCAATCGAAATCACCTCACCTTCAATGGTATGTCCACGAATCAGAGTGATTTGAATGGTATCGCCAACTTCGAATGAACCTTCGCCAATTAAAAATAAGCCACTGATTAAATTTGATGCTGAAGTTTGTGAGGCAAAGCCTAATGCAACAGTTAAAATCCCTGCTGCGCCTAAAAATACGCTGAGTTTAAAGCCTGCTTCTTTTAAGCTGGCAATCACAAACAGTAAGAAAATAAAATAAAAAATACCTCTACGCCAAACCAAACGTTGGTGCGCATTAAAGCGCGCACCTATGGTGCGGATAAAGGTATTGGAAATGACGCGTGCCAGTACAAAACCCACAAAGCAGAGGATCAGAGCAACAGCAATTTCACTTAAGCGGTCGACATTTACATTGGTAAAGATGCCTTTTAGGCTATTGGCAATGTCTTTGGGAATATTGGATTCAGCCATTTTTACCTCATCCCTTAGAAAAATGAATCAAACATATTGAACAAAGCGCCACCTGGTGAGCGTGGCGGATGTACATAAATCACTTCGCCGGCCAAAGGTGGTGTACGATTTTCAATTCTTACACGGGCAGGGCGGTCATTGCCTTCATACACGACCTTGATTTGTGATGTCCATAAACGTCCTGTGCTTTCACTATAAAATAAAGGTAGCGCAGGAACAGGCACATTCATACGGTCAAATCGAAGCTGATGACTACTGACATTGTGGAAATCAATCGGTGTTACTGCACGAAAGGCACGTGGACGTAATAAATTTAATTCGGTACGACCATCGACTGAGGTGGCATAACACATTTCGCCTGTGCGGTGATCAGGGCCAAACCATGTATCCTTAGGTAAAATTACAGGAATATCAAATAAGGGTTCTTTTTGGGCTTGCACAAAACCTGAAATCCACAGTGGTGTACTGATATAGAGTGTGCCGCGTTGACCTGCTGGAATATAAATTGGATCGACAGGACGAATCACCACAGAGCGATCGGCTAAACGGGGCATGAGTTGAAATGCTTTATGGGTCTCTCGAAACATATAGCGTTCAACATGTACAGGTTCAGGAAAACCAAAGTTTACATCATGAATTTTATGCCATTGCTGTTCATAGTCATATTGGAATTTTGGACGATAATATTCCAAGCGCCATTCTTGTAAACCACGAGTAATGCGCATCATCATAGAACCAAATTGCCATGCTTTGGATTGGTTCAATTCAAACAGTTGTTCTCCCCACCACTTTAAATCAGGGAGTTCTGGTTCCAGATGTTCTTTCTTCTTAGACAAAAGTGTTTATCCCATTCATAAAATCATCATCAAATCTTTAACAAACAGACTTCACGCTGTCATGAGCATAGAGTACACTCAAAGCAATTTAAATCATTAATATAAGTTGTAATGCAAGTTCTCAAACAATTACAAATACCATATAGTTTTGCAAAACGGCATGGAGTGCTGTTGCGTTATGAAGGTGATCAAGTTTTTATTGTTCGCCGTCAGGATACCGCACAAATTGCGATTCAGGAAGCCCGTCGCTATCTCGGTCGTACAGCACAACATCAATTATGTAATGAAACTGAGTTTAATCATATGCTCAGTTCAAGCTATGCTGGTGAAACGGGCGAATCGCAACAGGTTGCAGCTGGTCTTGAAGATCACCCTGATCTATTGAGTCTGGCCGATCAGATTCCTGAAACTGAAGATCTGATGGATCAGGAAGATGATGCACCAATCGTGCGACTCATCAATGCTTTATTATCTGAAGCGATTCGAGTCGGGGCTTCTGATATTCATATTGAAGCTTTTGAAAAGAAATTATCTGTTCGCTTGCGGGTAGATGGGCAATTGCGTGAAATCGTACAGCCTCGTCGTGAACTTGCGCCATTGTTGGTATCGCGTATTAAAGTCATGGCAAAGCTCGATATTGCAGAAAAACGTATTCCACAAGATGGTCGTATTTCTTTACGTCTTGCAGGACGTGAGGTGGATGTCCGTGTTTCGACCTTGCCATCGTCGCATGGTGAACGTGTCGTTATGCGTTTGTTGGATAAACAAGCGGGTCGACTCAACATGACCCATTTGGGTTTAATGAAGCCTGACTATGAGCGTTTAACGCAATTGGTTCATCGTCCACATGGCATTATTTTAGTCACTGGCCCTACAGGTTCGGGTAAAACGACGACTTTGTATGCCGCGCTTTCTGATTTGAATGATGGTTCTAAAAATATCCTCACTGCTGAAGATCCGATTGAGTATCAACTTGAAGGGATTGGGCAGACTCAAGTGAATACCAAAGTGGATATGACCTTTGCCCGTGCGTTAAAAGCCATGCTGCGTCAAGATCCAGATGTGGTGATGGTGGGTGAGATTCGTGATTTGGAAACGGCTGAAATCGCAGTTCAAGCTTCTTTAACAGGTCACTTGGTTTTGTCTACACTACATACCAATACTGCAATTGGTGCTGTGACCCGTTTAAAAGATATGGGGATTGAACCCTTCTTATTATCCAGTTCATTGATTGGGGTGATTGCCCAGCGTTTAGTTCGGACATTGTGTTCTCATTGTCATACGTGGCGTGAAGCAGATGATTTCGAAAAAGATGTGTTTAAACCTGTGAGTTTAGAATCGAATTTAAAACTGCCTGTGCCGAATGGTTGTGATTTTTGTTCCCATACGGGCTTTACAGGACGTACTGCGATTTATGAAATTGTACCGATTGATGAGCAGATGCGCCGTTTGATTCATGGCAATGCAGCAGAGTATGAACTTGAAGAATATGCCCGTAAAGATGCAGGTTCAATTCGAGATGATGGTTTACGTAAAGTATTGGCGGGTAAAACCACAATGGAAGAGGTTTTACGTGTCACCAATGAAGCGGCTGAATGATGATCTTTTTAAGTGAAAAGATGTGCTAGTTAAACACATCTTTTCACTTTTGATATATGGAATAGTTTATTTGTCTAAAATATCTTTTATTTCTTTGGTCAATCTTTCATGAAAATCTTCCAATGTCATTTTTTTAAAAAAACGATGCCTTTGAATATATGGCAGAGCTTCATCAACTAATTGATCATATAAAGGATCATTCATATATTTCGCAAACACCAAACGAGAAATAACCCCTAAACCCGTAATATATTGCTTTTCATCACCATGATTTACCCACTGATTTAAAGTATTTAAATCTTTATGCTTTTCTGCATCATAAATTAAGAAATCATAAACCTGTTGAAGGACAAATTGTAATTGACTAGGATCATCAAAATGACTGGCTTCACCTTCAATACCATGAATATTTGGTAAATATTGTAAAGTGTAATCATTTATATAATGGTCTCTTTTTAAATGAAAATTAACACCTGTTTTTAATTGAATATAATCTATAAGTGCTACTTTCGTATATGCAAGCCTATTTCCGTTTGTTGGAGTTAAAATAGCAATATCCTGATATAACTCAGACGATATATCTCTATAAAAACCTATTACTAATTCGTTAAAAACATTACTTTTCTTTATTTTTATAAAATGCAATGCATCTTGATTTGCTTTCAACCATTCTTCCGAAAATACAATTAGTTTATCATTACTGGCTGGAACAGCTTTAAATTGCAATAACTGTTCTTTTGTTACGGCTTGTACTGCCCCCAACATTTCCTCAATACTTTCTTGATCAGGAAAAATAACATCCTGACTAAAAAACACATAATGTTTTGCATCAAAAGCAACGAGCTTATGTTTACGTAATGTTTCGACTAATATTTTATAAAGATATTTACTCTTTTCTTGTAAATGTTCAATCACAAAAACATTTGATGAAAAATTAAAGAAACCTTGTACTTTAGTAAAAAATTGGATTATTTCTTCATCAAAATTCTCAGCAAGTACAGGGCTTGTGACAATTTGTTCAACATCTAACAACCAGCTTTTTAAGTTTTCAGTGAAACCTAAACCTTGAGGATTGGTTGCAAAAAATTCAGCTTGTTCTAATGTGGAAATTGTTTTTTGCGGATGATGTTGAGTTGCATCCCATATATAAAATAATGCTGCCATTCTTATAAGCTCGGTTGTAATTATTTGACTAATATAGTGTATCTTTTTTACTCTAAAAAATATTTTTTATAAATTTATTCGAGATTTAAGCATCTACCTCAAAACATACTTGATTTGAGGTAGAAACAATAAATTAAACAATCACATTTAACGTAACATCAATATTGCCACGAGTCGCATTTGAATATGGGCAAACGATATGTGCAGCATCTACTAATTTCTGTGCTTCTTCTTGCTCTAAACCTTCTAAATGAATATTTAAAGTCACTTGAATACCAAAACCAGTGGCGATTGGACCAATACCAACATCACCTTCGATAAAAACATCAGGGGTAATTTTTAAATGATCACGATTAGCAACAAACTTCATCGCACCAAGGAAGCAAGCAGAATAACCTGCTGCAAAAAGTTGTTCTGGATTGGTACCACCACCAGCACCACCCATTTCTTTAGGCACTGCTAATTTAACATCTAAAATTCCGTCTGATGATGTTGCACGACCATCACGACCGCCAGTTGCTTTTGCATGTGCTGTATAAACTACTTTTTCTAAAGACATCGGAAATCATCCATTTTTGATTGCGTTCAATTATATCGTATACGATATAAATATTTAAACAAGTAGCGTTTGTGTAAAATTTGATAACTTTATTTTGAAATGTTTTCTCGTAAGTTTGAAAGAAGATCTTTCAATTGAGTAATGCTGTCTAAATCACAGGCACTGGCTTGAGCAACTTGTAACGGAATATCCACGGCTTTTAATTTTAGTGCATGACCCTCGGCAGTAAGGCTGATAATCACTTGGCGCTCATCTTTCGTAGAACGTTCGCGGTTAACAATACCATTACTTTGTAATTTTTTGAGTAAGGGGGTCAGGGTAGATGACTCTAAAAAGAGTTTTTCACCTATTTCAGACACAGTTAGGCCATCTTTTTCCCAAAGGACTAACATAACTAAATACTGTGGATAGGTCAGTCCTAGTGGTGTGAGTAATTTACGATAAAGTTGATTTAATGCTAAGTTTGTAGAGTAAACAAGAAAGCAGAGTTGATGATCAAGATTTAAATTTGAATAGTCTTGTTGCATGCTTGTCTCGTGAAGATATTACGCCTCACAAGTATAACGTTGTTTTGTCTCGTTCAGGAAATAAAAGTCATTAATGGCAATACAGGCTTAGAATGACATCAATTTGCGATGTTGCATTAAAGGCATTGATTCACGAATTGAGCGCTGCTCATTTAAATCAAAAGGAACCGTCATCAATTGCGCGCCTTCTGCATCTGTAATCGCTAAAATCTGCCCACGACTATTGGTTGCGCCAGCATGTCCCCAGGTTTGACGTTTTTCACCATGCCAACCTTGTTGTGCTGCACCTAAAACATGACATTGGCTGTCCATCGCACGTGCTTGAAGTAATAACTGCCAATGCATTTGACCTGTGGTATAGGTAAATGCAGCTGGTGCAGTCAAAATATTTGCACCTTGCGCTCTCAAGGTGAGTGCAAGTTCTGGAAAGCGTAAGTCGTAGCAAACCATCAAACCGATTTGTCCAAAAGGTGTTTTTGCGACAACAACATCACTGCCTGGTTCAAAAAACTGAGATTCTTGATACCCACCAACAGCATCACCCACTTGTACATCAAACAAGTGGATTTTGTCATAACGTGCTTCAGTACCTTCTGGACTGATACATAGGCTGACAGTACGAACTCGACCGTCAGCAATAATTGAACCATCTGGACGGAAAGGGCAAGGTAAAGTCCCTGCAACAATCCATATTTGATAATGGTGTGCTAAGTTTTCTAAACGCTTTTGAATTTCTTCAAAACGTGCAGCAGTTTCCCGTTGTTTACCTGCGGCAAAGCAGACAAAATTTTCAGGAAACACAATCAAAGATGCGCCATCAGCTTTACTTTGTTGTATCAACGACTCAATCACACTGAAGTTTGCTTCAATGTCATTTTGAGAGTTCATTTGAACAACGGAAAGTAAAGTCATGGGCTATCCCTGATAAAGCAATTTTGAAATTATTAAGCGTTTTGCTGGTTTGAAGATACACATTCCATTGTATCTTGCTGCTTTTCAAGTTGTTTAACTAATGGCTCGAACATATTTTGGTTGTTTTCATTGAGCTTCATTAATGTTTTGTGTGCATCGAGAACGGTACACAGCATTGTGCTGTGATTAACGTTATCGTCAATCAAAGCATTGGTGCACACTTGAGGGTCACCACAGTAATTTAAAATGACAAAAACCTGCCCTAAGCCCATGCTATTGGCTAGAGTGGTAATATCTGGATTTGTGGACAGCATCACCGCTTGGATGTGGTGTACTTGTTTCAACTTTAAGCCAAGCTTGGCAAGTATTCCAAGAACTGTACTATCAATAAATGTGGTTTGGGTTAAATCAACAATTGCGCCAATGACGTTTTTCTGTTGTTCAATCCTTGCCAAAAGTTTGTCTAAACTAATACAAGATTGGGCTCGCACTTCACCAATAAGTTTGAAAATATGCGTTCCATTCAAGCTTGCATATTCAACATGACCTGTTGACATATAAATGCCATTTGCAGAGAAGGATAGGAAAATTATCACATAGCGCAAGTCTATACTCAAGCGTTTGCGTATAGGTTATTAGTCTAATTTATTATATGTATTTGATTATGTTGTTAATTCATTCTGCGGAGACTGAGGATTGCAATGTCATCTGCTACATGTTCTGGTGCACGGAATGATTGATTTTGCAAATGATAGACCAATTGTGAGAACTGTTCATTCAAACCACCTGAGAATGGTTCAAGGGCACCATCAGAACAAATAATGAACCGCGCATGCTTGGTTAAGGTACATTGGAATTCTTCAACCTCTAAATCTTCTGTGAGTCCTAAAGGAAAACTGCTGGTATTTAAGACACGAGGGGCTTGGTTGGGCTCAAAAATGATGGGGGGAGGGTAATGCCCCGCACTTGACCATTTTAAAGCATGTGTTTCTAGATTTAGAATTCCAGCTAACATCGTGATATGTTTTTCAATATTTTCTTGAACCAGCATACCATTGAGTTTTTTAATCAACTCCCTTGGTGTTTTCGAGCGACCATGAAAGGCAGCCATCCAAGATGTCAGTAACGAGCTGGTTACACCATGTCCCGACACATCAGCCAAATAGAACATGATCTCTTTATCACTGATTTTCCAGTAGTCATACCAATCACCAGACAAATATGCTGAAGGCTGGAAAAGCGTCTCAACTTTATAGTTTTGTAGTTCAATTGGATTTGGAAGAAGTTTCTTTTGTAGTTCTGCGGCAGAAGGTAAATCACGGCTATCTTGATTACGTTTATATTGCGCATCAATTTTTAATAAAGAATCTTCAAGATTGGCTGGAAGCTTGGTCCAGATCCAACCAGCAAGAGCGCCAAGTTCCCATGCTTGAGAAAGTTCACTTCCTTCATTTTCTTGTGCAATGACAATGGTAGGCAAAGCCCATTGGTATTGTAAAAAATCGTGGACGTCTGCAATTGCAATAATTGTTGGATCATAACGATGAATGTCTTCAATGGTAATCATCTGCAAGCTAGGAAGCGTATCTAATACTTGTTCTAAGCTTGAAATTTGGCGACTGGGTTGAATGAAATACATAGAAGAAATGAATGATCCTTAATCGGTATAAAAGCATTATCCAGTAGATTTACTATAGATGACACCACAATGCTAGTAAAACCATATGAATTACTAGCAAATAAGTTTAACAAAATATTGTGGTTATTTGTCTGCGTTTGTATCAGCAGGACTATTGCTATCATCCTCGTCATCATCTACAAACGCGACAGCTTCCTGTCCACGGCCTTTTTTCTCAGCGATTTGGAATGCTAAACGTTGTAAATAGATATCGCGAATTGCTGAGTAACGATCACCTTGCAATACACTTTCAACATCTAGAAGTTTAGAACGAGTATTAATCCCACCTAAAGTACGATTACCCCAGATTAAACCTGTTTGATGGTTATTATCCATTGGGTAAGTAAGCGGATTGGCATAACCTTCAGCAACATAATCAGCTGAGTGACGAAGGGTACTTGGTCCTAAAATAGGTAGCATCACATAAGGACCACTTGGAATACCGTAGTAACCTAATGTTGTACCCAAGCTTTCTTCTTCAGTTGCTAAACCTAAGCGAGTTGCAGGGTCGGCTAAACCTAGAGAGGTGACTGTGTTAATAGTAAAACGACCTAAAGACTTTGCTGCACGACTAAAGCGCCCTTGAGCAAGTTGGTTGACCGCATTCCATGGTTCACTTAAGTTTTTACGAAATAAACTATATGAGGAACGTACATCACCTGGCACTTTCTCTTTGTACTGAACTGCGATAGGTCGAGCCACATTACGGTCGATCATGTCATTAAACGCATAAATTTCACGGTTCAATGGTTGAAGTGGATCTTTTACAGCATCTGGTTGAGCTGCATTGGCATTCACTTTTAAGTCATTTTTTGTGATATTTTTAAGCTCTTTAAGCGCTTCGATTCTTGGATGTTTTGACGTTGCTTCGTTTTCTAGTGTCGAAGAATTTTCTTGAGACGACTTATCATCTGAAACAGAGTCTGTAGAAACCGCATTGTCAGAATTCTCTTGAGTAGATAATTCGTCTTGAGCAAATACATGGCTAGTCAGACCAATGCTAAGTAAACAAGCCCAGAGTACATGATAAGGACGCATAGAATTCCTTGAAATATTCTTAAAGTAAAAGTAGTCAATAACGATATAGCTCTATTAAAGACTTCATAATCGTATTCTAACAGCAGTTATTACATATGTATTAAAGCAAATTTGATTAAAAAGTGTGAATAAATATGATAAACGAACAATATTTGTTCGAACAATTAAAATAATTAAAAAAAGGGGTTGTGTTGGATTGGGAATGCTGTAGAATGCACATCCATCGGCGGTGATGTTAAATAAAACTTCTGATAAATCAGGCACTTGATTAAGTTGTTAAGATTTCGAATTGAGATTTTAAGATGAGGTTAGGGTTGGGTTTGTTAGAAAAAATAATTAACATTATTGATTGACTTTTTAGAGATAGAGAGTAGTATAGCCGACCTAGCTTGATGCTGACGAAGCATTGAGAAGATCATTAAGAGAATATGAAGAACAACTTGTGTGGATTTTTACTGATTGATTGATCGAAATATTATCATTGATTGATTGGTTTAAATTACTCGAAGTTTATTTGAGAGAATTTGTCAGTACATTGATGAGCCAGAATTGTGACCTTAAGTCACTAATGATTTTTAACTGAAGAGTTTGATCATGGCTCAGATTGAACGCTGGCGGCAGGCTTAACACATGCAAGTCGAGCGGGGGAAGTTGCTTCGGTAACTGACCTAGCGGCGGACGGGTGAGTAATACTTAGGAATCTGCCTATTAATGGGGGACAACATCTCGAAAGGGATGCTAATACCGCATACGCCCTACGGGGGAAAGCAGGGGATCACTTGTGACCTTGCGTTAATAGATGAGCCTAAGTCGGATTAGCTAGTTGGTGGGGTAAAGGCCTACCAAGGCGACGATCTGTAGCGGGTCTGAGAGGATGATCCGCCACACTGGGACTGAGACACGGCCCAGACTCCTACGGGAGGCAGCAGTGGGGAATATTGGACAATGGGGGGAACCCTGATCCAGCCATGCCGCGTGTGTGAAGAAGGCCTTATGGTTGTAAAGCACTTTAAGCGAGGAGGAGGCTCTCTTGGTTAATACCCAAGATGAGTGGACGTTACTCGCAGAATAAGCACCGGCTAACTCTGTGCCAGCAGCCGCGGTAATACAGAGGGTGCGAGCGTTAATCGGATTTACTGGGCGTAAAGCGTGCGTAGGCGGCTTTTTAAGTCGGATGTGAAATCCCCGAGCTTAACTTGGGAATTGCATTCGATACTGGGAAGCTAGAGTATGGGAGAGGATGGTAGAATTCCAGGTGTAGCGGTGAAATGCGTAGAGATCTGGAGGAATACCGATGGCGAAGGCAGCCATCTGGCCTAATACTGACGCTGAGGTACGAAAGCATGGGGAGCAAACAGGATTAGATACCCTGGTAGTCCATGCCGTAAACGATGTCTACTAGCCGTTGGGGCCTTTGAGGCTTTAGTGGCGCAGCTAACGCGATAAGTAGACCGCCTGGGGAGTACGGTCGCAAGACTAAAACTCAAATGAATTGACGGGGGCCCGCACAAGCGGTGGAGCATGTGGTTTAATTCGATGCAACGCGAAGAACCTTACCTGGTCTTGACATAGTAAGAACTTTCCAGAGATGGATTGGTGCCTTCGGGAACTTACATACAGGTGCTGCATGGCTGTCGTCAGCTCGTGTCGTGAGATGTTGGGTTAAGTCCCGCAACGAGCGCAACCCTTTTCCTTATTTGCCAGCACTTCGGGTGGGAACTTTAAGGATACTGCCAGTGACAAACTGGAGGAAGGCGGGGACGACGTCAAGTCATCATGGCCCTTACGACCAGGGCTACACACGTGCTACAATGGTCGGTACAAAGGGTTGCTACCTAGCGATAGGATGCTAATCTCAAAAAGCCGATCGTAGTCCGGATTGGAGTCTGCAACTCGACTCCATGAAGTCGGAATCGCTAGTAATCGCGGATCAGAATGCCGCGGTGAATACGTTCCCGGGCCTTGTACACACCGCCCGTCACACCATGGGAGTTTGTTGCACCAGAAGTAGGTAGTCTAACCGTAAGGAGGACGCTTACCACGGTGTGGCCGATGACTGGGGTGAAGTCGTAACAAGGTAGCCGTAGGGGAACCTGCGGCTGGATCACCTCCTTAACGAAAGATTGACGATTGGTAAGAATCCACAACAAGTTGTTCTTCATTGATGTATCTGAGGGTCTGTAGCTCAGTTGGTTAGAGCACACGCTTGATAAGCGTGGGGTCACAAGTTCAAGTCTTGTCAGACCCACCAAGTCTACTGAACACAGAAGAGCAGATATATTAAGATCTTAAGCTGGGGACTTAGCTTAGTTGGTAGAGCGCCTGCTTTGCACGCAGGAGGTCAACGGTTCGACTCCGTTAGTCTCCACCACTAATTAAAGACTAAGTGATTACAGAACTTAGTAAGCAGATAGCTTATTAAGTTCTGTGATTTATCACAGTTAACTACTCGCTGACGAGGCGGTAGTGAATCATTAACAGAATATATTTGAGTTGAAATAATTGTTTAAACTCGTTTTAGTTGATATTAGCAAGTAATTGTTAATGTTGAATGAAATGAGCACTAGCGATAAAACTGAATCAAGCGTTTTGGTATATGAATTAAATTGAAGCTGTATAGTGATTAAGTTCACAGGCAACAAATAGAAGTGGTTAAGTCCACATTGTTGATCCTCCTTGTAGGGATTAACGACTGTTTGGGGTTGTATAGTCAAGTAATTAAGTGCATGTGGTGGATGCCTTGGCAGTCAGAGGCGATGAAAGACGTAATAGCCTGCGATAAGCTTCGGGGAGGCGGCAAATATCCTGTGATCCGGAGATTTCTGAATGGGGAAACCCACTTACCATAAGGTAGGTATCGCATGATGAATACATAGTCATGCGAGGCGAACGAGGGGAAGTGAAACATCTCAGTACCCTTAGGAAAAGAAATCAATTGAGATTCCCTCAGTAGCGGCGAGCGAACGGGGATCAGCCCATTAAGTTATATGTGTTTTAGCGGAAAGCTCTGGGAAGTGCTACCGTAGAGGGTGATAGTCCCGTACACGAAAGGGCACATATAATGATGACGAGTAGGGCGAGGCACGTGAAACCTTGTCTGAATATGGGGGGACCATCCTCCAAGGCTAAATACTCCTGACTGACCGATAGTGAACCAGTACCGTGAGGGAAAGGCGAAAAGAACCCCTGTGAGGGGAGTGAAATAGATCCTGAAACCGCATGCATACAAGCAGTGGGAGCCAACTTGTTTGGTGACTGCGTACCTTTTGTATAATGGGTCAGCGACTTATATTCAGTAGCAAGGTTAACCGTATAGGGGAGCCGTAGAGAAATCGAGTCTTAATAGGGCGTTTAGTTGCTGGGTATAGACCCGAAACCAGGCGATCTATCCATGAGCAGGTTGAAGGTTGGGTAACACTAACTGGAGGACCGAACCCACTGTCGTTGAAAAGCCAGGGGATGACTTGTGGATAGGGGTGAAAGGCTAATCAAACTCGGTGATAGCTGGTTCTCCCCGAAAGCTATTTAGGTAGCGCCTCGGACGAATACCATAGGGGGTAGAGCACTGTTTCGGCTAGGGGGTCATCCCGACTTACCAAACCGATGCAAACTCCGAATACCTATGAGTACTATCCGGGAGACAGACTGCGGGTGCTAACGTCCGTAGTCAAGAGGAAAACAATCCAGACCGCCAGCTAAGGCCCCCAAATTATAGTTAAGTGGGAAACGATGTGGGAAGGCATAGACAGCTAGGAGGTTGGCTTAGAAGCAGCCACCCTTTAAAGAAAGCGTAATAGCTCACTAGTCGAGTCGGCCTGCGCGGAAGATGTAACGGGGCTAAAACTATATGCCGAAGCTGCGGATGTATACTATGTATACGTGGTAGGGGAGCGTTCTGTAAGCCGATGAAGGTGTATTGAGAAGTATGCTGGAGGTATCAGAAGTGCGAATGCTGACGTGAGTAACGACAAAACGAGTGAAAAACTCGCACGCTGAAAGACCAAGGGTTCCAGTCCAACGTTAATCGGGGCTGGGTGAGTCGACCCCTAAGGCGAGGCCGAGAGGCGTAGTCGATGGGAAATTGGTTAATATTCCAATACTTCTGTGTAATGCGATGAGAGGACGGAGAAAGTTAAGTCAGCCTGGCGTTGGTTGTCCAGGTGAAAGGCAGTAGGCATGCATCTTAGGCAAATCCGGGGTGCTCTATGCTGAGAGCTGATAGCAAGCTAGTTTACTAGCGAAGTGGCTGATACTATGCTTCCAGGAAAAGTCTCTAAGCTTCAGTTACACAGGAATCGTACCCTAAACCGACACAGGTGGTCAGGTCGAGTAGACCAAAGCGCTTGAGAGAACTCTGCTGAAGGAACTAGGCAAAATGGTACCGTAACTTCGGGAGAAGGTACGCTGCTGACGGTGATAGGACTTGCTCCTTGAGCTATTGGCAGCCACAGAAACCAGGCCCCTGCAACTGTTTATTAAAAACATAGCACTCTGCAAACACGAAAGTGGACGTATAGGGTGTGATGCCTGCCCGGTGCTGGAAGGTTAATTGATGGGGTTAGCGTAAGCGAAGCTCTTGATCGAAGCCCCAGTAAACGGCGGCCGTAACTATAACGGTCCTAAGGTAGCGAAATTCCTTGTCGGGTAAGTTCCGACCTGCACGAATGGCATAATGATGGGGGCGCTGTCTCCAGCAGAGACTCAGTGAAATCGAAATCGCCGTGAAGATGCGGTGTACCCGCGGCTAGACGGAAAGACCCCGTGAACCTTTACTGCAGCTTGACATTGAACTTTGATCTTACTTGTGTAGGATAGGTGGGAGGCTTTGAAGTAGTGACGCCAGTTGCTATGGAGCCATCCTTGAAATACCACCCTGGTAATATTGAGGTTCTAACTCTGTCCCGTTATCCGGGACGAGGACCATGTCTGGTGGGTAGTTTGACTGGGGCGGTCTCCTCCTAAAGAGTAACGGAGGAGTACGAAGGTGCGCTCAGCGTGGTCGGAAATCACGCGTAGAGTATAAAGGCAAAAGCGCGCTTAACTGCGAGACCCACAAGTCGAGCAGGTACGAAAGTAGGTCTTAGTGATCCGGTGGTTCTGTATGGAAGGGCCATCGCTCAACGGATAAAAGGTACTCTGGGGATAACAGGCTGATACCGCCCAAGAGTTCATATCGACGGCGGTGTTTGGCACCTCGATGTCGGCTCATCTCATCCTGGGGCTGAAGCAGGTCCCAAGGGTATGGCTGTTCGCCATTTAAAGAGGTACGCGAGCTGGGTTTAGAACGTCGTGAGACAGTTCGGTCCCTATCTACCGTGGGCGTTGGAAATTTGAGAGGATCTGCTCCTAGTACGAGAGGACCAGAGTGGACGAACCTCTGGTGTACCGGTTGTGACGCCAGTCGCATCGCCGGGTAGCTATGTTCGGAAGGGATAACCGCTGAAAGCATCTAAGCGGGAAGCCTACCTCAAGATAAGATTTCCCTAGGACTTTATGTCCTCTAAAGAGCCGTTGAAGACTACGACGTTGATAGGTTGGATGTGGAAGTGCGGTGACGCATGAAGCTGACCAATACTAATTGCTCGTGAGGCTTGACTATACAACACCCAAGCAGTTGTATA
>NZ_KB849288.1 GCF_000368145.1 Acinetobacter guillouiae CIP 63.46
TGATGTGTGCTGAGAAAACAGGAGGTTTTAACTTGGTAAACTATAGACACTCATCAGGAGTTTACCATGAGCAAGAAACAGAAGACTTACACCGCAGAATTTAAAGTTGAAGCAATAAAATTGATTGAAGCCAATCAAGGCAATGTATCGGAAACAGCCAGACAACTTGGCATTTCAATGCAAACTCTTTCAAATTGGAATAATAAAGCAAAGACTGGCACCTTAGCAGGCACTAAACAATATTCACCTGATCTAAATGCCTTACTCGAAGAAAATAAAAAGCTCAAACAACAGCTCAAAACAGCTGAAATGGAACGTGAATTTCTAAAAAAGGCAGCAGCGTACTTTGCGAAAGAAAGTCAGTAAGGTACGCCTATATGAAACAGCAAAGACATTTATTCCCGATTAGCTTTATGGCTAGATTACTTCACGTTTCAGTGTCACGATTTTATGATTGGCTAAAACGAGGCATGAATAAAAGATTGGTTCAGCGAAATCAACAGACAATTTTGGTCAAAATAGCTCATGAGGAAACTAAACAAAGCTATGGCTATATTCGATTAACTAAGCATTTACAAGCGCAAGGTATCAAAATCAGTACGTATGCTGTACGTCAAATAAAAAAGCTCAACCAGCTGTATTGTAAGCGTCATAAGCGTTTCAAAAGAACTACGAAGAGTGATCATAATCGAGCGATCTACGCAAATTTACTAGAGCAACAGTTTTCAATGACTAAGCCCAATCTTGCATGGTCAAGCGATATTACATACATTTGGACTGCTGAAGGTTGGTTATACTTGGCAGCAGTAAAAGACCTGTACACGAAACAAGTGGTTGGCTATAGCTTAAATGAGCGTATGACCGCACAACTTGTTTGCAATGCACTGACTATGGCGATTCGTAATCAAAAACCAACGAAAGGCTTAATTGTTCATTCGGACAGAGGCAGCCAATATTGCAGCCATGAATATCGAAAGATACTGGAAAAATGTGATTTTCAAGGTTCAATGAGCAAACGTGGGGACTGTTACGATAATGCACCGATTGAAAGTTTCTGGGGCATACTCAAGAATGAATTAGTGCATCATTGCAACTATAAAACCAGAGATGAAGCTAAAGCAGATATTACAAAATACATTGTGTTATTTTATAATCAGCGAAGAATTCAAAAGAGTTTGGATTTTAAAACGCCAAATCAAATAGCAGAGAACTTTTATCGGTTAGCTGCCTAGCATATCCCAAGTGAAAGTCTCCTGCTAATTCAGCACATATCA
>NZ_KB849289.1 GCF_000368145.1 Acinetobacter guillouiae CIP 63.46
TTTTAAATTTAAAACTGAGAAATGAATTCAAAGGGCAGAGTAAAACTTGAAGTGCGACATAAACCACCTAATTAATTTAAAGGGTTTATGGAGTATATAAAATTGTCATACCATCATCTTAACTTTGAAGATCGTACTGCATTAATGCTTGAGTCAAGAAAAGAAGGCTTTTCAGCCAGAAAATTTGCTGAACTCATTAAAAGACATCCTAGTACGATCTATCGTGAGCTTAAAAGAAATAGCATCAATGACGTTTATCAAGCTCGATATGCTTCTGATAACACCTTCGCTAGACGTAGACGTGGTCACAGAAAACTCAAAATCGATTCAATCCTCTGGAAATTTATTGTTGAAGCGATCCGTTGTTTATGGTCTCCTCAGCAAATAGCAAAGCGTTTAAAGACATTTCCTGATTTGGATCAAACAATGAATGTAAGCCATACAACGATTTATTCAACGATACGAGCATTACCAAAGGGTGAGTTGAAAAAAGACTTATTATCCTGTCTGCGTCATGAAAATAAAAAGCGAAAAGCTAACGGTGAACCTAAAAAAGATTCTATATTACAGGATATTAAAACTATTCATGAGCGCCCAGCCGAAGTTCAAGAAAGAAAAATACCGGGTCATTGGGAAGCTGATTTAATTAAAGGTAAAGACAATAAAAGTTCGATAGCAACACTTATTGAACGAAATACACGGCTCTGTATCTTGGCAACATTACCTGATGCAAAGGCAGAATCAGTGCGCAAGGCTTTAACTGAAGCTCTGAAATATTTACCTGCAGAACTGCGTAAAACGTTGACCTATGACCGTGGACGCGAGATGGCAGAACATAAAATACTTGAAGAAGATTTAGGCATAGATGTATATTTCTGTGACCCACATTCACCCTGGCAAAAAGGCACATGCGAAAATATGAATGGTTTAATTAGGCAATATTTACCTAAAGGGATTGATTTAAATCAGGCAGATCAGCATTATTTAAATCAAGTTGCCATGTCACTGAATACTCGTCCTAGAAAAGCGTTAGATTGGCTTACACCATTAGAGAAATTTGCTCAGCTTGTTGATTATCATAAGACTTTTCAAACTGTCGCACCTCATGTTTGAATTCGCC
>NZ_KB849290.1 GCF_000368145.1 Acinetobacter guillouiae CIP 63.46
TGACCTAGCGGCGGACGGGTGAGTAATACTTAGGAATCTGCCTATTAATGGGGGACAACATCTCGAAAGGGATGCTAATACCGCATACGCCCTACGGGGGAAAGCAGGGGATCACTTGTGACCTTGCGTTAATAGATGAGCCTAAGTCGGATTAGCTAGTTGGTGGGGTAAAGGCCTACCAAGGCGACGATCTGTAGCGGGTCTGAGAGGATGATCCGCCACACTGGGACTGAGACACGGCCCAGACTCCTACGGGAGGCAGCAGTGGGGAATATTGGACAATGGGGGGAACCCTGATCCAGCCATGCCGCGTGTGTGAAGAAGGCCTTATGGTTGTAAAGCACTTTAAGCGAGGAGGAGGCTCTCTTGGTTAATACCCAAGATGAGTGGACGTTACTCGCAGAATAAGCACCGGCTAACTCTGTGCCAGCAGCCGCGGTAATACAGAGGGTGCGAGCGTTAATCGGATTTACTGGGCGTAAAGCGTGCGTAGGCGGCTTTTTAAGTCGGATGTGAAATCCCCGAGCTTAACTTGGGAATTGCATTCGATACTGGGAAGCTAGAGTATGGGAGAGGATGGTAGAATTCCAGGTGTAGCGGTGAAATGCGTAGAGATCTGGAGGAATACCGATGGCGAAGGCAGCCATCTGGCCTAATACTGACGCTGAGGTACGAAAGCATGGGGAGCAAACAGGATTAGATACCCTGGTAGTCCATGCCGTAAACGATGTCTACTAGCCGTTGGGGCCTTTGAGGCTTTAGTGGCGCAGCTAACGCGATAAGTAGACCGCCTGGGGAGTACGGTCGCAAGACTAAAACTCAAATGAATTGACGGGGGCCCGCACAAGCGGTGGAGCATGTGGTTTAATTCGATGCAACGCGAAGAACCTTACCTGGTCTTGACATAGTAAGAACTTTCCAGAGATGGATTGGTGCCTTCGGGAACTTACATACAGGTGCTGCATGGCTGTCGTCAGCTCGTGTCGTGAGATGTTGGGTTAAGTCCCGCAACGAGCGCAACCCTTTTCCTTATTTGCCAGCACTTCGGGTGGGAACTTTAAGGATACTGCCAGTGACAAACTGGAGGAAGGCGGGGACGACGTCAAGTCATCATGGCCCTTACGACCAGGGCTACACACGTGCTACAATGGTCGGTACAAAGGGTTGCTACCTAGCGATAGGATGCTAATCTCAAAAAGCCGATCGTAGTCCGGATTGGAGTCTGCAACTCGACTCCATGAAGTCGGAATCGCTAGTAATCGCGGATCAGAATGCCGCGGTGAATACGTTCCCGGGCCTTGTACACACCGCCCGTCACACCATGGGAGTTTGTTGCACCAGAAGTAGGTAGTCTAACCGTAAGGAGGACGCTTACCACGGTGTGGCCGATGACTGGGGTGAAGTCGTAACAAGGTAGCCGTAGGGGAACCTGCGGCTGGATCACCTCCTTAACGAAAGATTGACGATTGGTAAGAATCCACAACAAGTTGTTCTTCATTGATGTATCTGAGGGTCTGTAGCTCAGTTGGTTAGAGCACACGCTTGATAAGCGTGGGGTCACAAGTTCAAGTCTTGTCAGACCCACCAAGTCTACTGAACACAGAAGAGCAGATATATTAAGATCTTAAGCTGGGGACTTAGCTTAGTTGGTAGAGCGCCTGCTTTGCACGCAGGAGGTCAACGGTTCGACTCCGTTAGTCTCCACCACTAATTAAAGACTAAGTGATTACAGAACTTAGTAAGCAGATAGCTTATTAAGTTCTGTGATTTATCACAGTTAACTACTCGCTGACGAGGCGGTAGTGAATCATTAACAGAATATATTTGAGTTGAAATAATTGTTTAAACTCGTTTTAGTTGATATTAGCAAGTAATTGTTAATGTTGAGTGAAATGAGCACTAGCGATAAAACTGAATCAAGCGTTTTGGTATATGAATTAAATTGAAGCTGTATAGTGATTAAGTTCACAGGCAACAAATAGAAGTGATTAAGTTCACATTGTTGATCCTCCTTGTAGGGATTAACGACTGTTTGGGGTTGTATAGTCAAGTAATTAAGTGCATGTGGTGGATGCCTTGGCAGTCAGAGGCGATGAAAGACGTAATAGCCTGCGATAAGCTTCGGGGAGGCGGCAAATATCCTGTGATCCGGAGATTTCTGAATGGGGAAACCCACTTACCATAAGGTAGGTATCGCATGATGAATACATAGTCATGCGAGGCGAACGAGGGGAAGTGAAACATCTCAGTACCCTTAGGAAAAGAAATCAATTGAGATTCCCTCAGTAGCGGCGAGCGAACGGGGATCAGCCCATTAAGTTATATGTGTTTTAGCGGAAAGCTCTGGGAAGTGCTACCGTAGAGGGTGATAGTCCCGTACACGAAAGGGCACATATAATGATGACGAGTAGGGCGAGGCACGTGAAACCTTGTCTGAATATGGGGGGACCATCCTCCAAGGCTAAATACTCCTGACTGACCGATAGTGAACCAGTACCGTGAGGGAAAGGCGAAAAGAACCCCTGTGAGGGGAGTGAAATAGATCCTGAAACCGCATGCATACAAGCAGTGGGAGCCAACTTGTTTGGTGACTGCGTACCTTTTGTATAATGGGTCAGCGACTTATATTCAGTAGCAAGGTTAACCGTATAGGGGAGCCGTAGAGAAATCGAGTCTTAATAGGGCGTTTAGTTGCTGGGTATAGACCCGAAACCGGGTGATCTATCCATGAGCAGGTTGAAGGTTGGGTAACACTAACTGGAGGACCGAACCCACTGTCGTTGAAAAGCCAGGGGATGACTTGTGGATAGGGGTGAAAGGCTAATCAAACTCGGTGATAGCTGGTTCTCCCCGAAAGCTATTTAGGTAGCGCCTCGGACGAATACCATAGGGGGTAGAGCACTGTTTCGGCTAGGGGGTCATCCCGACTTACCAAACCGATGCAAACTCCGAATACCTATGAGTACTATCCGGGAGACAGACTGCGGGTGCTAACGTCCGTAGTCAAGAGGAAAACAATCCAGACCGCCAGCTAAGGCCCCCAAATTATAGTTAAGTGGGAAACGATGTGGGAAGGCATAGACAGCTAGGAGGTTGGCTTAGAAGCAGCCACCCTTTAAAGAAAGCGTAATAGCTCACTAGTCGAGTCGGCCTGCGCGGAAGATGTAACGGGGCTAAAACTATATGCCGAAGCTGCGGATGTATACTATGTATACGTGGTAGGGGAGCGTTCTGTAAGCCGATGAAGGTGTATTGAGAAGTATGCTGGAGGTATCAGAAGTGCGAATGCTGACGTGAGTAACGACAAAACGGGTGAAAAACCCGTTCGCTGAAAGACCAAGGGTTCCAGTCCAACGTTAATCGGGGCTGGGTGAGTCGACCCCTAAGGCGAGGCCGAGAGGCGTAGTCGATGGGAAATTGGTTAATATTCCAATACTTCTGTGTAATGCGATGAGAGGACGGAGAAAGTTAAGTCAGCCTGGCGTTGGTTGTCCAGGTGAAAGGCAGTAGGCATGCATCTTAGGCAAATCCGGGGTGCTCTATGCTGAGAGCTGATAGCAAGCTAGTTTACTAGCGAAGTGGCTGATACTATGCTTCCAGGAAAAGTCTCTAAGCTTCAGTTACACAGGAATCGTACCCGAAACCGACACAGGTGGTCAGGTCGAGTAGACCAAAGCGCTTGAGAGAACTCTGCTGAAGGAACTAGGCAAAATGGTACCGTAACTTCGGGAGAAGGTACGCTGCTGACGGTGATAGGACTTGCTCCTTGAGCTATTGGCAGCCACAGAAACCAGGCCCCTGCAACTGTTTATTAAAAACATAGCACTCTGCAAACACGAAAGTGGACGTATAGGGTGTGATGCCTGCCCGGTGCTGGAAGGTTAATTGATGGGGTTAGCGTAAGCGAAGCTCTTGATCGAAGCCCCAGTAAACGGCGGCCGTAACTATAACGGTCCTAAGGTAGCGAAATTCCTTGTCGGGTAAGTTCCGACCTGCACGAATGGCATAATGATGGGGGCGCTGTCTCCAGCAGAGACTCAGTGAAATCGAAATCGCCGTGAAGATGCGGTGTACCCGCGGCTAGACGGAAAGACCCCGTGAACCTTTACTGCAGCTTGACATTGAACTTTGATCTTACTTGTGTAGGATAGGTGGGAGGCTTTGAAGTAGTGACGCCAGTTGCTATGGAGCCATCCTTGAAATACCACCCTGGTAATATTGAGGTTCTAACTCTGTCCCGTTATCCGGGACGAGGACCATGTCTGGTGGGTAGTTTGACTGGGGCGGTCTCCTCCTAAAGAGTAACGGAGGAGTACGAAGGTGCGCTCAGCGTGGTCGGAAATCACGCGTAGAGTATAAAGGCAAAAGCGCGCTTAACTGCGAGACCCACAAGTCGAGCAGGTACGAAAGTAGGTCTTAGTGATCCGGTGGTTCTGTATGGAAGGGCCATCGCTCAACGGATAAAAGGTACTCTGGGGATAACAGGCTGATACCGCCCAAGAGTTCATATCGACGGCGGTGTTTGGCACCTCGATGTCGGCTCATCTCATCCTGGGGCTGAAGCAGGTCCCAAGGGTATGGCTGTTCGCCATTTAAAGAGGTACGCGAGCTGGGTTTAGAACGTCGTGAGACAGTTCGGTCCCTATCTACCGTGGGCGTTGGAAATTTGAGAGGATCTGCTCCTAGTACGAGAGGACCAGAGTGGACGAACCTCTGGTGTACCGGTTGTGACGCCAGTCGCATCGCCGGGTAGCTATGTTCGGAAGGGATAACCGCTGAAAGCATCTAAGCGGGAAGCCTACCTCAAGATAAGATTTCCCTAGGACTTTATGTCCTCTAAAGAGCCGTTGAAGACTACGACGTTGATAGGTTGGATGTGGAAGTGCGGTGACGCATGAAGCTGACCAATACTAATTGCTCGTGAGGCTTGACTATACAACACCCAAGCAGTTGTATACGAAGCATCATTTGATTCATAAAAGATCAAACATACTTGATTTAGTTGAAAAGCTAGTTACAATACCCAACTCAAATGTTCTGTTAAACTCATTTGGTACGAAGTAAGGCATTTAAATAAGACCCGAACAAGTCCATAACAGTTTGCTGGCGACAATAGCAAGAGTGAACCACCTGATCCCTTCCCGAACTCAGAAGTGAAACCTCTTAGCGCTGATGGTAGTGTGGGGTTACCCATGTGAGAGTAAGTCATCGCCAGCTTTTAAATCTAAAACACCCCGATCTCTAGCGAGAGCGGGGTGTTTTTTTATGCGTGCTGTTGATGGGCTTAATGAAATAGAAATATGCGCAAGAAAATATAAAGGCTCCATTCTAGAAAATAGAGCTTCATTCAATAGGCAAAACCGTTATTTAAGTTGTCTTCGGGCATGTTTTAATGCAGTTCTTAAGCCTTCTTCCAAGGTTGGATGATAAAAAGGTTTTGCTAATATCTCATCAATTGTCAGCTGTTCTGCAATGATCCAAGAGAGTAAGTGGCTCATATGTTCGGCAGACTCAACAAAAAGCTCAGCACCTAAGAGTTTTCTGCTTTGTTGATCTACATAAACTTCAACAGCACCTTTATTTTTACCTAAAACCAATGCGCGACCTTGTTTTTCATAAGAAGCAAAACCTGTAACAAATGCTGTGTCTGATTTTGACAGTGTGGCAAAGTTTTGCCCAGCAATCCCCATTTCTGGACTACAGAACACAATACCTAAAGGTGCTAGGTTATTTAAGTTGTGTATATTGGGAAAATTTAAACAACTTGAAACGATATTTCTTCCTTCATTTGCAGCCTCATGTTGTAAAGGTGTTTGAGTAAAAGCATCACCAATAATAAATATTGGGAAATCAGCCAATTGTTTAGTGGTGTGATGAACTGGTAATTGTTTTAAATCTGAGAATGCCTGATCAATGTTTTCGAGGGACAAAGTTGATAAGTTTGTAGCACGACCAGTCGCATTTAAAATATAGTCAACCTGTATGGATTTAGATTCATTATTTTCGATAAATGATATTTCAACCCCATTTTCAAGATTTTGAATTGAATCAGGTAAAACTTCAAATTTAATATTAAGCTCTTTGGATAATTCTGCTTGAGCGATTTCTTGTAAATTAGGGCTACTAAGCACTCCTACTTTTTTGCTTCTTGCAAAAACAGTCGTATTCACGCCTAAGCGATGCATTGCTTGAGCTAATTCAATTGCAATCACACCACTACCGATCACGGCAATTGACTTAGGCAAAGTCTCAAGTTCAAATACTTCATCCGAAGTGATCAATTTATTGCTTATTTTATTTTTCCAATCCTGGTTATAGGTCGGTGTTGAGCCTACAGCAAGAATAAATGATTTAGATTGATAATGTTTTCCATCGACTTCAACCGTATTTGCATTTACAAATTTAGCTTCGCCATCAAGTTTATGTGCAGCCTCCCAACTTTCTACATCTTTAAGCGTCGCCCGAGCAAAGCGATCACGTAAATCTCTGACATGTTGCATAACTTGAAGTGTATCAATCTCTGCTTTTACCTCTAAAGCGACTTCATTGGCATTTTGAATGTCATACATTCGATTTGCAGTTGAAATGAGAACTTTACTTGGCATACAGCCAACACGGACACAGGTTGTATCCCATGGACCTTTATTGATAATCAGTAAGTTAGAGGTATATTTGATTGCTTCTTTATATGCGCTAATACCCGCTGTTCCTGCGCCGATGATGATGATGTCGTACATGATATAAACCTGATTTTAAATAATAGTAATTACATTAAAAAACATTTTGAAATAGCATATTTACACATATAGATAACTATGATTACATAGCATTCAAAATAATCTACAACAATTTTTGGGGATTCTTAGGTTGAGTAAAATTATGGATACTAGAAAACTTACTGGAAAGTTAAGTGCTATTGCAATTTCTATTTTGTTAGCAAGTTGTGGTGGGGGCGGTGGAGGTTATTATGATAAAAATAATAACGGAACAGACAATGGTAATGGTGGAACTACAGTTGAAGCTGTAAATATTAGTCCAATTACTTTGTTGAATGCAGATTCTGTAGCTACAAACACAATAACAGTTTCTGGTGCTACAGCAAAAGTAAAAGTTACTGATGCCAGTGGAAAAGGAATTAGTGGGGCATTGGTTACTTTTCAAGGTACAGGTGTGGTATTTGGTACTTCAAATGGTGCTGTTTTAACCAATGCCGATGGAGAAGCAAGTATTTCAGTTAAGCCTGAAAATAGTACAGACACTGGTAGTTATCAGTTGACAGCAACAGTGAGTCATAAAGATTCAACTGCAACAACAACACCTTATAATTATTCTCTACAAGCTGCAAATATAACCTTTGAAAACATGGTTGCTGCAAACACCTCACTTGATTCTGGTGGTTCAACGATCATAACGCTTAAAACACAAGATTCAGTGACCAAAAATAATCAAAACAACATCACTGTGAATTTTAGTACAAGTTGCGGTACTTTTGATAACAACGCTGTTGTTTCATCAAATCAAGGTGATGTTGCTGTTACATATAAAGCAATAGATATAAATGGTAAGTTGTGTGAAGGCGGACAAAAGATTATCGCAACAGGCAGTAATGTTTCTGTTTCTAAGTCTGTTGATATACAAATTGCAGCAATTGCAGCCAATTCTTTAGTTTATACAACTGTGGGTAAAGTAAACTTAGTCACTAGAAATAGTGGTTCAGCTTCTTCAGGAAGAATTGAGTTTACTGTTTATGCAAACGGTACGCCTGCAGCGAACCAAGATGTCAACATAGAGTTAACGAAAGCTCCAAGTGATTTAAGTTTTGTTACTGATGGTAATCGAATTCCAAAAACAGTGAAAAGTGATGCATCAGGTAAAGTGAATGTAAATCTTTATCCAGGTAATTTACCTGGACCAGTAGAAATTAAAGCTACATTAGCAAGTAATACAAATATTTTTGTGTTGTCTAAAGAAGTAGCAGTTGCTTCTGGTCGTGTAACACAGAATGGTTTGAGTTTGTCTGTAAGCAAAGTAGCATTAGCTGGTGATGGCGATGGTGATATTTCAACAATTACGGCACGGATGGCTGATCGTGTAGGTAACCCTGTACCAAATGGAACAGTAATTAGTTTTATTTCGGAAGGTGGAAGTATTACTCCAAATTGTGCAACAACGAATGGTGTTTGTTCTGTTAATTTGACTACCCAAAATCCGCGTCCACTTGATAGTCGAGTGAGTGTTTTAGCTTTTGTTGAAGGCGATAAAGAGTATGTGGATGTAGATAATGATAATATGTATACGATTGGCATTGATAAATTAACACAAAATATTGGTGATTTCTTTTTAGATGATAATGAGAATAATCAAAAAGATGAAGGTGAATTTAAATATGTCCGTGGTGCATCTGGTGCAACATGTATTCCGTCTACAATCGCTCAGCCAAATATCGAGGGTACGTGTAATAATCAACTAGATGCTGTATTACGTAAGCAATTACGTTTTGCTTTTTCAAGTGAAACCCCTACATTTGTAGCTCTGAGTGGAGTGAATAGCTCAATGACTCAAGCTTTACCTGGAATATTTACTTTTCAAATGTATGGTAATGGTTTAAAAACAGTTCCAATGCCTTCAGGTACAACAATTTCAGCTACTGCAAAAGATAATACAGATAATAATTTGGCTTGTGAGGCAGAAGTTGTTGGTGGGGCGCTTACTGTTCCAGGTATTATGGATTTACTATTACCAGGCACGTTCCCTCAGAAAGATAATAAGATAGTCACTTACAGTGTCCGTAGTCTGAAATGTGCTGCAGGCGATGAGATTCGTATAACAGTAACAACACCGAATGGAACAATAACGAAACCATTAATTAATGTGGTTAATAGCCTGAATTAATAGGGAAAACAGCGCTTCGGCGCTGTTTTTTTTATTTAACAGATGTTCCCATACTTACCCCAACCGTAGGTCTTACATTCATTGAACTACATGCAGATAGAAGTAGACACGAGATCAAGATAAGGCCAATGACTTTCATAGAAATATCCAAATTTTAAGTTGTTGTTATTCTAATCCTAATGATAAGACGGCGTGTGTAGTAAAATTATTGTCTTTCATTGATTGAGTTAAAAATTTTTATTCAATTTCATTGTTGGTATTGGATTTTATAATTGGAGGTGTTTAAAAGCCTAAAATTTTAAGCTTTTAAACAGGAGTATACAAATAAGTGATTCGGTGATGTTATGGCGTTGTAAATTGCAAAACACGATTGCCATATTGATCGACTAACTTTAACGTTTTGTCATACACTTGATAACCTTTCACCTTATTGAGTGCTTCAGTATAGTCAGCCGCGAGTTTCATAGTGTCTTGACAATACATACGAGTTGAGCCGAGTTGCCCTAAGGTCAAGTGTTGCCCTTTGATCGCATAGGCACCCATAATGCGATTACAGCCATCTGCGCCACTTACCCGTAAATCTGAACCAAATTGAATACTTGGTACGTTGTGAGCATTTGACGTTGCTTTATATTCTGTTGCACCAATATGCGTGAGTGTCCAATTTTTGTTTTGCAACGAACTTAGATTTTGGCTTTGTTGGTCGGCACTTGGTGTAGATGCACATCCAGAAAACAAGAGCGTTGCTGTGATGAATGTGGTTGCGATTATGGATTTAAACATGCGTATTCTCCTAATTTTATCATTATATAAACAAAATTGAGTTAAACCATAAAGACGAGCTGACTAAAGCTATACATTATTGAGCGTGGCCTTCAGGTAAACCAAAACGAATCACTTTAGAAAAGTTATCGCTATTTTGATATTTAAACTGAGCATATTCAGCCGTTCTTGGATTGATATGTGCTTTTTTATACCATTCTTTGATTGACCATTGATGATTTAATGCACCCAAATCATAAAGATAATTGGGTAAATAACCTGAAGCCAATAAACGATAATCTGTTGGTAATTTTTCAGGGGAAATCGCCTGAACCATATCAAAAACCAAAGTTGTACAGTTACTAGTTAGGGTGTTGTACCATTTTGGATGTTCTGCTAAAGCGGAAGATTTCAAAAGATATTCTTCAAATAATGCTTTGGTCTCTGCTTTTGGTAATTGAATCGGGAAAAAATAAACCTGTTCACCTCGAATATTACTTCGTGTATAAACAATATCTTTTTCATCTGCAGCGATTAGGCTTAGCTCGAACTGTCTAAAAAAACCACCAATTGCAGAAAAGTTTTCATTTTTTTCTTTCCGAATTTCAATGGAAAAAACGAGTGGACGTTGATTTAAAAAATCAAAGCTGACCAAGGTATGGGCAATCTGTGGTCCCATCCAATAAGAGGTGATGATATTGACGCCTGTAATCTCATCTAAGTTGTAGCTTCTGGTTTCCCAGCGTTCGTCATATTGATCAGGGGAGTGCCAATTAAAGTTGCGGACATTATGAATCGTGACAAGATTACCTTGCTGCTCATAAGTAAAAATTCTGGAAACTTCTGGACTCCATTGACGATTTTGCTGTGCAGGAATATTAAAGTACCAGATTAAGCTGACAATAAAGGCGATGATATAGATCAGACTGTCAGTTTTTCGGCTAAATATATTTTTAGTAAAATAGATTCCAAAAATACTCAGTGCAAAAATAATCCAAATAGGGATGATGATATAGCTGAAAACTTTTCCTAAGGGGTGTTGAATCCAAATCGCGAAACAAAACCACAGGCTGCTCAATACCACAAATAAGCTAAACAAGGAATGGATTATTCCCATTCCAAGTGTATGCAGTATTGATCTTGTTTTTAAACTATCCATAAGCCACTATTTTTGTTCATAAAGTTCAGTGCTATTTTCGGTATGTTGCAAACTCAAAAGCAATAGCTGTTTTGTCATCAACATGTGACTCACTCGCAACTTTTTTAAATTCCGCTGGAATTTCTGGATAATACGCATCACCTTGTACATCGAGCTCAATGTGGGTGAGCTCTAAACGATCGGCAATGTGCATAGTTTGTTTAAAAATTTCACCACCACCAATGATAAAGATACTGGCAGGTTTTTCTGATGCCAATACATCAGGAATGGCTTGCTCCAAAGCAGCATCTATACTATGGGCCGTTTTAACACCAGCAAAGTTCCAGTCTTGATCACGGGTAATCACCCAATTAACACGTTTAGGTAATGCACGTCCCATCGATTCAAGCGTTTTACGTCCCATCACCACAACACCACCTTGGGTGATTTCTTTGAAGTGTTTAAGATCTGCTGAAATATGCCATGGAAGATCATTCGCTTTACCAATGCAGCGTTGTTGATCCATTGCAACGACATGCACAATTTCAAAGTTTTTAAATGTCATAATGAATTCGCTTATTATCCATTGGAAAATTTTCCCTCCTATTGCAAGGAGGGAATAAGGAAAGACTGAATTAAAATATTTAAACAGCTACAGGTGCTTTAATTGCAGGATGTGACTCATAACCTGTAATTTCAATATCTTCAAATTTAAAGTCAAAAATATCCTTAATTTCAGGATTTAACTTGAGTTGACACAATGGTAAGGGGTCACGTGTTAACTGAAGTTTTGCTTGTTCAAAATGGTTAACATATAAATGTGTATCACCGCCAGTCCAGACAAAATCACCTACGCCTAAACCACAAACTTGAGCAACCATATGAGTCAGTAGAGCATAGCTGGCAATATTAAATGGCACCCCTAAGAAAACATCTGCACTACGTTGATAAAGTTGGCAAGACAACTTTCCATCCTGCACAAAAAATTGGAATAAAGTGTGGCATGGCGGTAAGGCAACTTTACCTGCTTCATTTGGATTCCAGCCAGACACAATCAAACGACGTGAGTTTGGATTGGTCTTGATTTCATTGACCAACCAACTGATTTGGTCAAAACCATCATTTTCAAACAAACCATTGTCTTTTTGCGTTGCGCCAAAGTTACGCCATTGATGACCATAGACTGGGCCCAATTCACCCTCAGGACGTCCAAAACGGGCAGTTTGTTCAGCGGTAGACCATTCATCCCAGATCGAAACTTTATTGTCTTTTAAATATTGAACGTTGGTGTCGCCTTTTAGGAACCACAGCAGTTCAATCACAATGGAGCGGAAATGAACTTTTTTAGTGGTCAGTAGCGGAAACCCTTTTGACAAGTCAAAACGCATTTGATGACCAAATACAGAACGAGTACCTGTACCAGTACGATCACCTTTGTCACCGCCATCGTCTAGGATATGTTGTAGAAGGTCTAAATACGCTTTCATATAGTTTCCAATTTGGGGAGTTTATACGACACAAATGACAGATTATGTCGCATGATTACCCATTCGTAATGTTTCTGAATAGCTTCAGAGTTTATACTAATCTCACTTTCTTTTTAAGCTAGATTATTTTCTGTTTTGCATCCATCTAACATCTAAAACTAAGAGTATTTGAAAATGAGTATAAATTTGAATGAGCTCCCAGCATGTTTACAGCCTTATAAAACGCAAATTATTGCGACAAAAAAAGACAGTATAGAAATAACATTACTGCCTGCTGAAGATTTACAGATTTGGCAAAGCAACGTGGGTGGAAATCCTTATTTACCTGTAGGAAAGCAATATCCGCAGAGCGCGGAGGGGGATGACTTACAATTATTGGCGCAGATCAATTTTGCAGAATTGCCAGAAAATCAACATTATCCAAAGTCTGGAATTTTACAGTTTTTTATCAATCCGCATGATGATTTATATGGTCTCAATTTTGATGATCAAAAAAAGCAAGATGGTTTTCGCGTGGTTTTTTATGACAAGATTGAGCAAGATCTTGCACTTTTACAAAGCGATTTTCCAAGTTTTGATGATGACGATATTTATAGTCCTATCGCAGGGCAATCTGCAATTCAGTTTGAGAAGGCTGAAAGCTATATTGATATGAACAATTTTGATTTTGCCCAAAAAGTCACAGACCCTTATGAAAGAGACGATGAAGAAGAGTTTTGTGATGAATACAGTGAAGTTTTTTCAGCAAGCGGACAACGTTTAGGCGGATATCCATTTTTTACTCAATCTGATCCACGTGAATACAATGAATCTATTCAAGATTATATTTTGCTGCTGCAGATTGATACAGGTGAAGCTGAAGGTATTGAGATCATGTGGGGCGACTCAGGTGTAGGGAACTTCTTTATTCATCCTGATGATCTTGAAAAAAGAGATTTCTCTAAAGTGGTGTATAACTGGGATTGTTATTAAGCACCGACAGCATAATTTCTAAAAAAGCTGATGTTGATAACGTCAGCTTTTTATTAAAAAAATCTTTCTTTAGCATACGATTTTGCTGTATTTATAAAACAAAAGTGTGACTGAATTGACAGTTTAATGTGTTGATTAAATTAAGAAAATATTTTAATGATACGGCCGAGTAAACTTTTATTGATTAAATTTTAAACAAACAAACCTAAATGATGAATTGTGTAATGTCAGCAGTTTCAGTAGCTTGAGGCGTTACAAATGAGATTTATTAACACTTACATATTTTTTTACATGTTTTAAGTCTACATTTTAAGAATTGCTGATTACTATTCATGGCTTGTGAAAAGTTGTTATTGGTTTAAACAAGGTGGTTTGAATCAATTCAAAAGGGCAGTTTGAGGACAATGCATGATTTACGACCACAATGTTAATATGAATGAATACGTGAATCCCACGGTTCATATTCAGATTCGATCGGAAAATCAAAATAATAATTTTCGACCAGATGAATATTTAAAGAATAAAGCATTTGAAACTTTTAAAAATCAAACTGAAGCATTTAAGAAAGAAAGCTTAATCGATATTAGCAAATTTACTGAAAAACTTGTCAGTATGTCACGTAGTACTACTGCACATCGTTGTGCAAGATATGTGCGTATAGCGCTTGAATCAGCTGGTGCACGTTTTTCTGATCATCCTGTTGCGGCTTCAGATTGGGGTTCGACTTTAACTGAGATTGGTTATAAGCAAATCCGTCCTGACTTTGATAATCCTCAAGAAGGTGATATTTATATCATCAACAGTACCAGTCGCCATCGTTATGGCCATATTGCCGGATTTACAGGTTCTCAATGGGTTTCTGATTTTAGACAACGTAGTTACGATGTGTATAAAGACCCAAATGTAACCTATGAATATTATCGTTTAGCTGCTTAGTTATACAGTCAAAATCATTTAATCCATTACGGATTAAAAGATAAAAAAGGAAGCTTTTGGAATGAAAGGCTTCCTTTTTTATTACTATGCTTTTTTACTACACCACCTTTAGTCAAAACGTTTTGCGCGATTTTGATAAATTGACATGATAAATAGACCCAATGCAGCAAAGCCAACCGCTTGAATCGAGGTCAATATTTTATGTTGTGCGGGTAAAAAAGCCATTAAAAGCATAAGTGCAAGCAATGGGTAGATTGAAAATAAAATTTTAAAACCTTGAGCATAGACATTATGTTGAGCAATTTTTAGCCCCAGCATTCTTAATAAATGCGTAGAGATTCCAATTGCTAAACATATCACGGTAAACGTTGGACTTAACTTCTCAATCGTGGCGCAATAATAAATTATCACACAGGTTAAGATTGAGATGATCACTTTCATTTCACGGCTACAGCGCGCTGAATACCAAAAATCTAACATTATTTAGACGCTTGTTCAGATGAGTTTTTATTGAGTAGGGAGAGTGGTGAAAAAATACAAACCGCTAGGGCCATAAAGCCAATACCTTGAGCGCCTGGGATTAAAATTTCACCATTGTTCATGTTTTTAAAAACCAATGCCAAAACTAAAGCCAGTGGAATCCAGGTCAATAAACGATAAAGAAATCCTGTTGGGCGTTGGGCTGCAAAATGAACCTTACAGTAACGACAAATCAGAAAAATAATACCTGTACCTGCAAAAAGTAAAATATTATCAAGGGTTAAAGGCTGGTACCAATATAGTCCAATACTGACTAGTGCCAATAAAATAAGAAAAATGAGCTTCTTTGCAACCGCGACTTTAGGATCAAACCAAAATTCAAGCATAGTGATTTCGTTTAAATTGGATAATGATAATTTAGCATAAAAAAGGTGAAGCTTAGCTTCACCTTTTTAAACTTAGCCCATAAGGCTTAAGTATTTTTTTGTGGACCCCAGTCAAAAATTTTCTTTTGGTAAGCGTACCAAATCAACCACAATCCAATCAGAATCATTGGGAATGAAAGGATTTGACCTTTGGTCATCCAGCCAAACAGGATATAACCTTGATCAGCATCAGGTTCACGGAAGAATTCCATAAAGAATCGAGCACAGCCATAACCCATTAGAAAGATTGCAGATACGGCATAACGTGGGCGTGGTTTAGCACTATAGAACCATAGAATAAGGAACAGCAGCAGTCCTTCACACAGCGCTTGATAGAGCTGAGATGGATGACGAACCAAATGTAGTGGATCAGTCGGGAAGATCATACCTAGCGCAAAGTTAGGGTCAGAAACTTGACGACCATATAATTCACCACCGATGAAGTTACCAATTCGACCAAACATCAAGCCCGTCGGTACACAGGGCGCAATGAAGTCCAGGGTTTCAAACCAAGTTTTCTTATATTTATGACACCACAAAAGCATGGCGATCATTACACCAAGGAAGCCCCCATGGAAACTCATACCACCAGTCCAGACTTTAAATAGCCAGATAGGATCTGCTAAAAATTTGCCAAACTCGTAAAATAAAACATAGCCTACACGACCACCGAGCACAACTCCAAGTGCGCCAAAGAACACCAGATCTGAAACCATTTCAGAGTTCCAGTCAGCACGTTGTTTCGCGCGATAAGTAGCAAGTCCCCAAGCACATAAAAATGCCAAGAGATACATCAGTCCATACCAATGGACGTTGAGTGGACCCAGTGATATCGCAATTGGGTCAATATTCGGGTAGGTGAGCATTCCTAATCCTTGATTTTCTATTTTGCACAGATTTTAGCTGAAACATATTAAAAATGTTGTACATTCAATGTGTAAACTTCATGGAATGTATTTTATGTGTATTGTGGCATTGGCTTGGCAAGTTTTGGATGATTTACCTGTTTGTTTAATTTCAAATCGTGACGAATTCTACCATCGTCCAAGCACTCAATTACAGTCATGGTCCAACAGTCCGATTATTGCAGGGCAAGATTTGCAATCCGGCGGGACATGGATGGGGGTCACACCACAGGGACGTTGGGCAGTGATTACCAATTATCGTGATGGTGCTGATAAACAAACTTATCCGACGACACGAGGCTATTTGATTCAAGCCTTTTTAGAGTCAGATCAAACACCGATTCGTTTTGCACAAGCACTGGAAAAGCAGCAAAGAGATTATGCGGGTTTTAACTTATTTGTGGGTGATCGACAGCAAGCTGTTTATATGAGTAATCGTGGTGAAGCCCCACAAGTATTATCCCAAGGTGTATTTGTCGTTTCAAACGGCTTGATGTCAGACGATTGGGAAAAAACTAAGCATTTACGTAAACGCTTTACCCAAGAATTTTTACCCATGCTGCAAGTTCCTGCTATCCCTGAACAAGATCTACAATTCGCTGTTTGGGATATTTTAGAAGATGAACGAAAAATTATTCCTGATTTACTGCCCAATACTGGAATTAATCCTGAGATGGAAGCGTTGTTGTCTTCAACATTTATTCAAAGTCCAATTTATGGGACACGCTGTTCCAACTTTTTAAGAATAAGCAGTACGCAGATTGATTGGATCGAAAAAACACAACAAGGTGAACATATGGGTGAGTTAGTCGAGATTAAGCGCGCTATTGAAAAATAAAAAGCCATAGCAACTTTCATCACTATGGCTTTAAAAGAATAAATTTAGTTGATTAGCCAGCAATTACACCGCCATCTTTACGAGTAATGACGACAGTTGCAGAGCGCGGGCGAGCGGTCTTATTGCTTGGATCTTTTTGTGAGGCAGGCCAGTTACTTGATGGCTTATCAAAGCTAGGTGAGTCTTCACCAGGATGCTGAACATTGATAAAAATGGCTTTGTAGTCGGGTGTCATGGTGACACCCGTGATTTCACATTGTTTTGGGCCTGTTAGGAAGCGACGCAGGTTTTCATCAGTGACTTGTTTACCCACGATCGTTTCTTGCCCAGCAGATGATATTGCTTTTGCGCCATCACCGACTTTACCAGGCAGTGCAGCAAGCATCATACAGTTGGTGGTATCTGTATAAGCACCATCATCCGTTTGAATCCAAAGTACACCACGTGGATCGAACCACATACCATCTGGCGAAGATAAATCATTGTTATCATTTAACCCAGATAAGTTGATGTTACTGGCCATTTTTGCTTCGGCACCAAAGAGGTAGATATCCCAAGTAAAGCTTTCAGCTGTGGTTTTATTATCTTTTTCATGGAAGCGGATAATGTGACCATTTACATTGCCTTTACCGCCTTCTGGGTCGCTATAGTTTCGTGGATTTGCGGCATCTAATGCATGTGCTGTACCACGGTTCGAGTTATTGGTTAAGGTGACATAGACTTCACCATTCTCAGGGTTCACCGCAACCCATTCTGGACGATCCATTTTGGTGGCTTTGACCGAATCACCGGCTAAACGTGCAAAAGTAGTGACATCGGCTTGAGATTTAAAAGGATAGACGGTATTGCTATCATTTAAACCGTTTTTACCGTATGCCAATTCAATCCATTTACCTGTACCATCATTATTGAATTGCGCAACATATAGCTTGCCACTGTTCATATATTTATCACCAGCGCGATAGCCACCATTGACATCTTTTGCATCCCACTTCGCATCAGATACAAATTTGTAGATATATTCGCCACGTGAGTCATCGCCCATATAGAAGGCCAGATTTTCCCCTTCGATTAAACGGCTTGAACGACAGTCTTCATGTGCAAAGCGACCTAAAGATGTACGTTTAACTGGGTTTGAACGACTATCGAATGGATCGATTTCAACAATCCAACCAAAGGTATTTGCGCCGTTGCGATAATCTTTGTCTGCTGAGTCAGCGGTAATTGAAGAGTTCCAACGGTCATATAAGTCTTGGCTCTCGATTGCCCCAATCGCAGTTTCCCAGCCATAACGTGAGCTGGCACCATCTTTTAAACCATAGCGATTCAGTGCGATGATTTCAGCCGCACTACGTTTTGCATCGTCACCTTTATTACGCACAAAGTATCCAATAAAGTTTTCTTCTGTGGTGAGGTAAGTCCCCCAAGGTGTGTAACCATTACCACAGTTATTATGTGTGCCACGTGTTTGCTTTGCTGAGCTTGAGTATTTGGTTTTCACCAAGTCTGAACCCGCAACTGTACCTGCAAAGTCCATGACCGTTGACGCTGTAATACGGCGATTAAATGGAGAGCTTTTAACAATCTCTACTTTTTGTGTGGTTGCATCTTTTTTTAATTCAATGACGGAAACACCGTGTGCATTGACTTCACGAATTACTTCATCTTCTGGGCGACGGCCATTTACTTTTGTTGCACCTTTAGGATGTAAGAAGGTTTGATTAATGTATTCATGGTTCATGACCAATAAGCCACGGTTTGAGGCTTTCGCATCATATTTAGAGCTATTGGAATTTAAGCCAAAATAGCTCATACCATCATGACAATCGCCTGAACGCGCTGTAAAGCTGACCCCTGAAGGAACATTGTTATCATCCCAGTCAGGGATCGTTTGCATTAATGGATCACCTAAAGCATAAAGCACATTTGCTTCATAACCAGCAGGAACAGTGACGATGTCATTGAGGTTTTTTGCAACAGGGTTAAAGGTGAATTTTTCAGGTTTTTTAACAGTCGTTGTTGGGGTTGAGTTATTGTCATCGTCGTCATTACAGCCGACTAGGCTCGATGCTAAAGCGAGAGCAGCTGCACCACTTGCTGTTTTTGTAATTAAACTACGACGAGAAATCCGTTGTTCTAAAATGTCACGGAAATGTGTGTTATTCGAAGTATTGTTATCTAACTCTTGATTTTCATGATATGGCGTGAGGTCTGTCATACGATTCCCTTTGGCTTTAAGTCTTGTTTAAATGTGATTTTGATTCAGCTTAAAAACATACAGAACAAATGTGTAAGATCTCTTACTCTTATATTTAATATTGGTTAAATTTAATCTTATTTTAAGAAAGTAATAGGATTGTCATATTTGTATTTAGATAATTACTGTGCTGTTCAATTTCTATAAAGATTGAGATATGACTGATTGAGCTTGATATGTGCTTGGTGAATTGAATCAACAGGATTAACTTGTAGTTGTTTTTTAAATAGAGATATTTCATAAAGAGATTTTAATAATAGACTTCTTTTCTAAGCGCTTATTAAAAGCATAGATCGACATAAAATCCCCCTCATCCTAACCTTCTCACGAGGGGAGAAGGAACTTTTAATCGCAATATAATTCACTCAACATGATCACTTTTGACTTATGAAATAGATCTAATGTATTCGAATAAAAGGGCTGAAGATTAAGCGACAGACTTATTTTTATAGTTGTTTCTAAAAAGAATTTAACACTCTTAAAAATAAAAAATGACCTCAAAAGAAGTCATTTAAATATTAAAAAGCTTTTTTATTTTGATACTTAAGCATCTACAGTTTTACGTTTTTCAATTACTTTACCCAGCAATAAACCCAGCTCAAATAGCATCCACATTGGAATTGCGAGCATGATCATTGAAATTGCATCTGGTGGGGTAATAAACATAGATACGAAGAAACATCCCACCACGATAAAGCGGCGCTTTTCAGCCAATGTTTTAGTGGTGACGAAACCAACTAAAATTAACACTAAAGTAATGATCGGGATTTCAAAGGTTACGCCAAAGACCAAGAATAATTTTAGGCAGAAGCTTAAATAACTATTGATGTCCGTCATTGGCGCGACGGTTTCTGGTGAAACACTGATAAAGAAATGTAGGATAGATGGCAATGCAATAAAGTAAGCAAAAGCAATCCCTGAATAAAACAGCACGATACTGCCGAACAACAATGGAAATGCTAGATTTTTTTCTTTTTCGTATAATGCAGGTTTAATAAACGCCCAAAGTTGATAGATGATAAAGGGCATCGCCAGCATTAGTGCAATAAAGAAGTTTAACTTAAACGGCGCCATGAAGGTTGCTGTAACATCAGTTGCAATCATGGTTGAGGTTGCAGGTAATTGTTTTCTGAGTGGTTCTGATAACGCAATATAGGTCTTATTGGCAAATGGCAATAAACAAAAAAATATAGCGATGAGCGCGCCAACAATTTTAAATAAATGCTTACGTAACACCATCAGGTGTTGAGTAATCGGCATTGCATCTAAAGCTGGCGTCTCGGTAGACGAGGCATCATGTACTTGTGGTGCTAATGAGTCGCTCATACAGCCACCTTCAATTGCGGTACTTCTTTAACAAGAACAATTTGTGGTCGAGTTACAGTACAGTTTTGTTTATCTAACCAAGTCTTTGACATATAAATAGCGGGGACCGTAATATCAAGTTTATGATAAGTGGTGTGAGTTTTTTTATTGTCTGTTGTTACTAGATAACTTTCTTGTTCTACAGCAATTTTTTGTTGTTGTAACTCTTGCATTTGAGCCTGCATTTTTTGTTCAAGTTCTTGAATTTTTTGCATCTCTTGTTGCATTTGTTCTCTAAATTCAGAAAGACGTAATTCACGGTCGATGTCATTTTGGACACTACTAATTGCACGTTTAAATTTGCTATACCATTTGGCAGCAAAACGCGCAGCTTCAGGAAGTTTATCTGGTCCCAATACCAAGAGCGCAATGATCCCAAACACTAACAGTTCTGAAAATCCAACATCTAACATGATCTACGCCTCACCGATTAGTGTTTTACTGTAGAGTTCACATCAGTATTGCTAGTTTGATGTTCTAGTGTACGCGTTTCAGTCAGTGAAGCAGTTGTTGCCTCTTCTTCTTTAATCGATTTCTTAAAATCTTTTACGGCACCACCAACATCTTTACCTAAGTTTTTCAGCTTTGATGTACCAAATAGTAGAATCACAACAATTGCAAAAATAAGTACATGCCAAATCGATAATCCAGCCATAGTTTTAACTCCTATTTAATAACAGCTATAACAACAGTTATCCATGACAAAAAAGTGACACTAATATTTCAATTTAAAGACAGGCAATATTTATAAATTATTTTGATATGTTAAACGTCATCTATATTTGGAAAATGCTAGTATGTTCATGATTTGAGAATAAGGTGTAGTATTGTGGCTTTGTTATTTCCAGTTTTATCATTTATCTGTGGGCTGATACTGGCGAATAGCAAATTTTCAGTAAACTTAAAATCACTCATGTCTTTGCTGTTGGCTCGCTTATTTATCCCGATTGTGATTATTTACAATATGGTATTTTATAAATCGGGCAGTATTGCTTTAATTTTATTTGCTTTTTTCTCATGCTTTACGCTTTTCTTTATTTATCTCACGCTGTCTAAAGATCGTTTAGCTTCATTGTGTTTTAGCTATACCAATATGGCATGGCTCGGCTTTCCGATTGCCTTGGCTATATTTGGTCCAGACAATAGTATGCTGATGATACCGCTCTATATCGGGGTTTCAATTTTTGGAAACTCTTGGGCTGTGACTTCGGTAAGTTCAGCCCCGCAATCCAAACAATTGCTTATCAAAAAAGTACTGCAATCGCCACCTGTGATTGCCTTGATCATTGCAGGGCTTTTACGTTGTTTTGATGTGCAACAGTTTCAGACAAATGATTGGATTAATTGGATTTATACTCTGGCTAAATGGAGTATGAGTTTTACCGGTATGTGTGTATTGGGGATGTGGTTAAGAAAAACCAAAGTCCATATCGAGGATTTACTGTCCAGTACTAAGCTTGCAATATTAAAGTTAGTTTGTGGTGTTGTATTGTGCAGTCTAGCTTATTTCTTTTTACCTGTTCCACAGATCCATCAATATATTGGGGTGATGTTTTTACTGTTTTGTTTACCGCCAGCTGCCAATATTGTCGCATTGGAAACCCACTATCAAGGCACTGGGGTTTCAGCAAAATATATTGCTTCGGGAACGATAGTCAGTTGTGTGGTATGCGTCCTATATGGTGTGTTGATTCATTTTTTATAGTTTTATCGGTTGATTGGTTTATTTTGCTTCGTTTTAGATAAGTTTTAGCGATATCCATCATATTCCTCCTTTGCTCAAAGGCGAGGAGGAATCTAACAAAATCGTATGATTTTAAACGGCTGGTTTTAACTGCTTATTTCAAGCTTGCTTTAAACAATTGCATCGCCTGACCACGATGGCTAATTTTGTTCTTTTCTGCTTTACTCATTTCTGCGCTTGAAATATTTAGCTCGGGTAACCAGAACAGTGGGTCATAACCGAAGCCATTTTCACCACGAGCTTGCTCTAGTACTTCACCTTGCCAGATCCCTTGGTAGATTTGTGGTAAAGGGTCATCTGCATGTTCAACCAATGCCAATACACATACGAACATTGCTTCAATCGCTTGATCGTCTTGGCGTAAAGGCTTAAGGTTTTCCAGCAACTTTGTATTATTGGCTGCATCATCGCCATGTTCACCTGCATAACGTGCAGAGTAAATTCCAGGTGCTCCACCTAATACGGGAACGCAAATCCCAGAATCATCTGCAATCGCAGGTTTACCTGAAATACGGCTTGCATGACGTGCTTTGATAATTGCATTTTCAATAAAGCTTAAGCCATCTTCAATCGCGTCTTCGATATTCAGTCGACCTTGAGGAATCACTTCAACGGGTAAAGCCAATTCAGCAAACAATTTTTCAAATTCAGCAATTTTGCCTTTGTTATTGCTTGCGAGTACCAGTGTTCCTTGTGATAACCAATCTTTTGATGACATGATGCAGACTCAAAATTTAAAATTGAGTTATTTTAACTTAATCTGTGTCATAAAATATGGCTAAATTCTCTTGCCCTTTACGCTTTACTGGATGTGTTTTGCTTTTGTACTAATGCGTTTGTCCAATTCTTGTTTTAAATCGAGAACATCCTCATTTTTCATAAAACCTAGTCCAGCATTGAGTTTCTGTTTACTGTTATCTTTCATGATAAAAAGTAAATAGTATTGTCGATCAAGTAAGGTTTTTTTTAGCTCAACTTCATAGATCTCTGGTATTTTAATGTGTTTTTTAATTATCACTCGACCTTTAAAATCAATGCTTCTAATCATGTCTTGGGAGAGGGTTAAAATAGGACGTTGATTGCTAAATATCTGAATAGCTTTATTACTGAAAAAATAAGCAATGAAACCCAATGGCGTAACAAGAAATAGCGAAAAGAGACTTTTTAAGCCATTCTTCCATTCAAACATTTCCCAGATCAAAAGCACGATCGCAGCCCAAAAGGGGCAGGCCAAAATTCCAGCAAAAATCGCCAAAGGAATCATTTGTTTGCGTGAAGCATAATATTTTTTCTTTTGCATATTTTTCCATACATAGAAGAACTCGATTTACTTCTCAAATGCACAAGTGGTGCCTTGATGGAAAATCATTTGCCATATACCGTGATCATTCATAACCCAAATTGAACTGCGTAAAGCCACATTGTATTGAGCTTGAGTTACCACATTGATTTGATGGCTTTGATAGGTCAGTAAAACGCTATGATCAGATAACGACTGAACTTGAAAATCCTGTGCTTGAATGATGTCGGTATCTGTATCGTTTAAAAGTGCTTCAATCATTTGGGCTTTATGCACAACCCACCCTGATTTGGTAATTTCTTTAAAATCTGGATGTAACCGTTGATCAAGTATTTGAAAGTTTTGACGATCACGATGATGCAACCCGCATTCATATTGAATTAATTGTTTGAATAGGTCTTGCATTGTCAACAATCCCAGTTGAAATACTTAAATGGATAGCAGTAAAAAAAGCACCCGAAGGTGCTTTTATGATCGATGAAAATCAAATTATTGAGCTTGAATCCATTGATCTGCACGTTGTGTTGCAGTACGAATTTGGTCTTGAGTTAAGTTAGCAGCCAAAGCAGTTTTTTTGGTTTGTGACATGTTAATCACTTTATTGTCTAACATACCATCACGTGTAGAAAGCTCATACCACTGATAAGCGCCCATGTAGTTTTTCTTTTGCTCTTCCATCACCGCAAGATTAAAGCTTGCACGGTTATCGCCGTGGCTTGCTGCTTTTTCAAAGTATTGACGCGCAGATGTTTCGCTTTTAGAAACGCCTAAACCATCAGCATACATACGACCCACATTCAACTGAGCCGCAGAAATACCTTGGTCAGCCGCAGCTTTAAACCATGTAAATGCTTGTTTAAGGTCTTTAGATACACCGCCAGTACCAGCCTGGAAATGTGTTGCTAAATAAAATTGTGCAGCAGGTTGGCCAGCTTTGGCTGCTTTTTGTAAATCTGTCACATTCATATGTGCATATTGTGCTGCCATTGCTGATACAGATTGTTGTTGCTGCGGTACATAGTCCGCATGGGCTTGAATACTCACTAACCCAAAAAATAACGTACTGCCTAATAATAATTTCTTCATAGAGCGCTCACTCGATAAATAGCGACTTCGCCGAACAAATTCGGTATGGCTTTACTTAAAAAGCTACCTTGTTGGTTCCCATTTACAGCGAGTCGATCAATAATTTGAATCTGATTTTCAGCACATAATGCTTCAAAATCACGAAAGGTGCATAAGTGGATATTAGGTGTATTGTACCACATATACGGTAAGGCATCAGAAACAGGCATCTTGCCTTTCAGTGCAAGGAAAGACCGTGTTTTCCAATACGCAAAGTTAGGAAACGTAATAATTGCTTGTTTCCCCACACGCACCATATCGCGCAGAAGCACATCAGGTGCATCTACAGCTTGCAAAGCTTGTGCCATAACCACATAGTCAAAAGACTGGTCGGCAAAGCGTCCCAAACCGAGGTTTAAGTCTTGTTGTATAATATTTAACCCTTTGCTGACGGCAATTGCAATCTTTTCTTGATCGATTTCTAGCCCGTAAGCATGAATTTGCTGTTTTTTGCTCATTTGTGACAATAATTCGCCATCACCACAACCTAAATCGAGCACACTTGCACCAGCATTGATCCATTTTTCTGCAAGCTGTTGGTCAATACGCATTACAAAGCCTCCTTAGGTGTTGAATTAAGGTGTTCAATACCACCTAAAAATGCACGTAAGGATTTGACGTACAAGGGGATAGGGAATAGGAATGAGTCATGGCCCTGCTCAGCATCAATATCCAAATAACTCACAGGTTTTTGATTGGTAATCAAGGCGTTGACAATCTCTTGCGAACGTTCTGGGCTAAAACGCCAGTCTGTTGTAAATGACACCACTAGAAAGCGGCATTTGGTATTAGATAGGGCTTTCGTCAGTGACTGTTCATATTCACGTGATGGATCGAAATAATCCAAGGCTTTGGTCATGATCAGATAAGTATTGGCATCAAAGTTACGACTGAATTGTTCGCCTTGATAACGCAGATAGCTTTCAACTTGGAACTCAACATCGAAACCATACATAAACTTGCCTGATTTTAAATCACGGCCAAATTTTTGTTTCATGGCTTCTTCAGAGAGGTAGGTAATATGACCCACCATACGTGCCAAAATTAAGCCACGTTTTGGATAACTATCGAGTTCTAAATAGCGGCCATTGTGAAAATCTGGATCAGATAAAATAGACTGACGTGCCACTTCATTAAATGCAATATTTTGTGCGGAAAGCTTTGGTGCGCTGGCAATGATGACACATTTTTGTAAACGGTCAGGATAATCTACTGACCATTGTAAAGCCTGCATGCCACCTAAAGAACCACCAATGATTGAATACCAAACATCTATCCCTAAGCGGTCAGAGAGTAGGGCTTGGGTTTTAACCCAATCACGTACAGTCACTAATGGAAAGTCGGGACCGTATGGGCGATTTTCATTTTCAGGGTTAGGTGAAGTGGGTCCCGTTGAGCCACTACAACCTCCAATATTGTTGAGTGCGACCACGAAAAACTTCGAGGTATCAATGGCTTTACCTGGCCCAATACATGCATCCCACCAGCCTGTTTTTTTATCGTCTTCATGGTGATAGCCAGCCGCATGATGATGCCCTGAAAGTGCATGGCAAATCAAAATTCCATTTGATTTATCTGCATTGAGCTCACCATAGGTTTCCACCATGATTTCATAGCGTGGCAATACTCGACCACACTCAAGCTCTAACGGTTCTTCAAATTCAAACTTTTGTGGAGTAACGAGCCCCACTGAATCAGCTGGAAAAGACACTGGAAATGTTCACCTTAAAATTTTAGAAGGTCGAAAAATTACGGATATTAGAGATATCTAAGTCATCTGTATGGCTAATAAATTAATGATATTCCATGGTTTTCACAATAGCTTTTATCATTAAAGTTCACTTCAGGATGAGTGATAATGTCGAGTAGAGTCACAATGAGCGTTTTGACTTTGCTGAGGCTCAACGTATTCTTCTTTCGAAAAAAATAAAAAGCTTAAGCTTTGTAAGAGAGCGATCTTGTGAAACTTTGCTTCTCATCGCCAAACGTGTTCACTACTCGCCAACACCAGTCTGACCTCAAACAATCATGGATGAAATTTCCACGTCTCTTTTTATCTTTAAATTATTTTTAAAAGATATAAAGCTGTTCGAAGAGATTGCTTGATAACATCAATAAATAAAAGAAAGGATACCACTAGGGGGCATCCTTTCTAAAGTCTTTTAATTGATATCGCTTATACAGCAGCAGCGATGACTTGTTCAGTACTTAAAACACCTTGGTCAATTAAACGATTGGTTGCTGCAATGATTGCTTCAATTGAAGAGGTGACGATATTGTCATGTACACCAGCACCGAATGCAGATTTACCAGTACCTTGAACTTGAAGTTCGATCAATGCCAACGCTTTTGCATGTGCGCCTGAACTGATACTGCGTTCTTCGTAGTTTAAGACATCAATTGGTAATTGAAGCGCATTTAAAATCGCAGAAATTGGACCATTCCCTTCACCACGTAAGCGCTGAGTTTCACCATTGATGACCACATCAAGTTCAATTACTTGGCTACCATTTTCATCTGACAATCTATAGTTTTTCGCTGAATAATGTGCATCTTTTGCAGCAACATAGGTGTCTTTAAACAAGGTCCAAATTTGTTGAGCTGAGACTTCAACGCCTTCTTCATCTGCAACTTGCTGAACAATTTGTGAGAATTCAATCTGTAAGCGACGAGGTAAAACCACGTTATAGTTTGACTCTAATAAGTAGGCAATACCGCCTTTACCCGACTGTGAGTTGACACGGATCACTGCATCATAATCACGTCCTAAATCTTTAGGGTCGATTGGTAAGTAAGGCATATCCCAAATTTCTTCGTCTTTTTGGAACTCAAAGCCTTTTTTAATTGCATCTTGGTGAGAACCAGAGAAAGCAGTAAAGACCAAATCACCAGCATATGGGTGACGTGGGTGTACAGGCAAGCCAGTACATTCTTCTATTGTGGCAATAATCTCATTAATGTTTGAGAAATCTAACTCACATGCCACACCTTGTGTGTACATGTTTAATGCAATTGCAGCAACGTCAACGTTACCAGTACGTTCACCATTCCCAAATACGCAACCTTCAACACGATCAGCACCAGCCATGATCGCTAACTCAGATGCTGCAATACCACAACCACGGTCATTGTGACAGTGTACTGAAATAATCACACCATCACGACGTTGCAAATTACGATGCATCCATTCGATTTGGTCAGCATAGACATGCGGGCCAGATACCTCAACAGTTGCAGGTAAATTTAAAATAACTTTATTGTCAGGCGATGCTTCCCAAATTTCAGTTACTGCATCGCAAACATCTTTAGCAACCTCTAATTCTGTTGCTGTAAAACATTCTGGACTGTATTGAAAAATAAATTCAGTTTCAGGCTGTTTGGCTGCATATTCTTTTACTTTGCTTGCCGCATTCATTGCCAATTGTTTTGCACCATTGGCATCAACATTCAATACTTTTTTACGGAAAGTGGGTGAATTTGAGTTATAGATATGCACAATGGCACGTTTTGCACCTTGTAAAGCCTCAAAAGTACGTGCAATTAAATGATCACGCGCTTGCACCAAGACTTCGATATAAACGTCATCTGGAATATGACCTTCTTCAATCAACTTACGGGTGAAATCAAAATCAACTTGTGATGCTGAAGGAAAGCCAATTTCAATATGCTTAAAGCCAATTTTGACCAACATTTCGAACATTTTGAATTTTTGTTCGATGTTCATTGGCTCGAAAATCGCTTGGTTACCATCACGAAGGTCGGTACTCATCCAAATTGGCGCTTTATTGATTTCGTTATTTGGCCATTGACGGTCAGGCAAGTCTACACGTTGGTACATGCGACGATATTTTTTACTTGGATCAGCCAACATCATGAGGTAACTCCTTGTGTAGTTGTTGTTGCTCGTCTCTTGGGTAAAGGCAACTTACTACAAATATAGATTGTGTCTATCTGTTCAATTTACAAGTGTTTTTAAGATGAAAACACAGTAAATTTTCATAAATTTATACGTGGGTAACACGAGATAAATTTAAACACTGATAACTTACAAATGGTTTAACTTGAGATTAATTCTAAAACAATTATCTTGGAAATAATTTCCTTAATTTGCATAAAAAATATCAGTTGAGAGAAAAATTTCCTTTGAATGACTTAATCTTGAAAAATATATTCTTGATTGATTTCTTTTACGGTAGCTGTTCCCATTAATGCCATGGTAATTTCAAATTCTTCCTTTAAAATTTTAATCACATGGGCGACACCTAAAGCACCAGCAACAGAGAGCCCGTAGATCGCAGGACGGCCAATCAGCACTGCAGATGCGCCTAAAGCCAATGCTTTAAATATATCTGTACCACGACGGATTCCACCATCCAAAAGTAAAGGAAAATCATGAGGAACAACTGCCTTAATTTTTGCTAAGGCGGTCAGTGGGGAAATACTGCTATTGAGTACTCGTCCACCATGATTAGAAACGATTAAGCCTTTTACTCCGATTTCGACTGCTTTTTTTGCATCGAGTGGATGTAGCACACCCTTTAAAATTACAGGCAAATGGCTATGGGCAATTATAAATTCGATATCTGCCCATTTGGGTGCAATTTGCATTAAACCGTTGAATACAGGATGTTGATGCTCAGAAATTTCGGGCAGGGGAATGTGGGTAGGTGTATGGGGGTGTTGCATGCCTTCTGGCAATTGAAAATTCACCCGACGTTCACGATCACGAATCCCTGTATGCGGTGAATCTACTGTAATCACAAGTGCTTTAAAATTTTGTTGTTCTGCGAGTCGAACTAAGGCCAATGATTTCTCACGATCACCTTGCCAATACAGTTGGAACCATTTCAGCGGGTTTTCTTGTTTTAAACTTCGCATATCGGTATTGGTGAAAGTACTCAGTACGATATTACTTCCTAAAACTTCGGCTGCCAGTGCAGCCGCAGCTTCGCCTTCTGGGTGGAACAATTGTTGATGTCCAATCGGTGCAAGAAAAATTGGATGAGGAAATTTTTGCCCTAAAATTTCACATTCTGTCGAGCCTTGAGTTAAGTCATTGAGCAGTCTTGGAATCAGTTGAATATTTTTAAATTGTTGTAAGTTTTCTTGAACACTTTGCTCATCCATCGCCCCACCTTGCAAGTAGTGCCAAGTGTTTTCAGGCAGATGCTGTTCTGCTTGTTTCTCGTAATCCGCAATTGTCTGTAAATATGCTGGAATTTGAGTGAGTGGTGCTTGGATTTTTTTACTCATTTATTGATTGTCCAAATTTATACAAAACACTTTCATTACAATAATGACTTGAGTGCTAAAACTTATAAATCGCTCCATTCACGTAGAAGGTTGTGATAGATCCCTGTAAGACTAATCACTTGCTCATGTGTAGCAGACAGCTCGATGGTCAGCTTTTGAATATTTTGATCTAAGTCAAATAGAATTCGTCGTTGCGCATCGGATGATACAAAGCTTTGTACCCAAAAGAACGAGGCAATACGTGCACCTTCAGTGACTGGGTTAACCTGATGTAAACTGGTAGAAGGATAGACAATTGCATCGCCAGCTGGAAGTTTTACTTCTTGTGTGCCAAAAGTATCTTCGATCACCAGTTCGCCGCCATCATATTCATCGGGATTGGTGAGAAAAACAGTGCAAGACACATCTGTCCTTAAGTACTGATTGAGTTGAGGATGGCGACGGATAGCATTATCAACATGCATCCCAAAATTTCCACCGTGTTGATAACAATTAAACAGCGGAGGTAAAAATGTTTTTGGAAGTGCGGCACTAAAGAACAAAGGATTTGCGTTGGCAGCATTTTGAATGATTTGTCCAAGTTCTAATGCTTGTTGAGAATCTTGAGCTAGTTGTAAATTATTTTTTAAATGTGCAGATTGATAGCCTGTTGTTACTTTTCCATCTGTCCACTCTGCTTGAGAAAGTGTCTGACGACAATGATTTAGTTCATCCAGACTAAGTAAATTTGGAATATGTAAAATCATGATTTTCTTCCCCAAAAAAGAAACAGCGCCTGATGAATCAGACGCTGAATTTTAACATAGATTGATTAAATCTTAGAACTTATAGTTGATGTTGAATACGCCTTTGCGACCCTCACCAGGCATTGCCCAACCATTGTTACGGATATGGGTGTAGTACTTCTCATCACTTAAGTTTTGCCCTAATAATTGGAAACTTAAATCTTTGTTGTAGCTGTAGGTTACAGAAGCATTGTGAATCACATAATCTTCAGACTTGACCTGTGGTACACGATCGTTTGTTGCAGCAGAATGTGTACTTAAATACATTTCACCTTGATAGGTTAAGCCATATCCAGCTTGCCACTGATCATTGAATTGATATGTTGTCCATAAGCTGCCTGAAACTTTAGGTACGTTGACCAATTTGTCGCCTTTTTGGAAGTCAATATTCGGTGAACCAGTGACTTTAGTTTGGTCGTATTCTCCTTCCATGTAAGCGGCACTAGCGGTGATGTTCCATTTTGGCGTAATTTCACCCGCTAAACCAAGTTCAAGACCTTGTACATAGTTTTTACCATCTAATTTTGCATCTGGTTGTCCAGGTATATCATTGGTTACTCGGACTTTATCTTGTTCATTGCGGAATACTGCAGCAGAAACCAAGAAGTTAGGATTTGCTTGCCACTTTGCCCCCACTTCATAGGCAACTGCATTTTCAGGATCTGTACTACAAGAATTTGCTGTGATTGCACTACTGGTAATAGTTTGAGAACAGCCACCACTTGCAGTATTTTGTACCGGCTTTTGAGCATTAGCATAAGACAAATAAAGACTGGTTGCTGGTGTTGGTTTAAACGTCAAACCTGCGTTATAGGAAATTAAATTATCAGACTGTTTATAGTTTTGACCACGTGTTACCGCTGCATTGGTTGCTGAAATAGTATCTGAACGATATTGACCATCAGTATAATCATTACGCACACCAAGGTTAAGTAACCATTGTTCACCAAACTTTAGAGTATCAAACAAATATGCTGAATAAACATTTAAATAGCCTTCAGCAACACCTGTTTTACGGAAGTTTGTTGGACCACTCCAATAGTGGTCTGGATTGTAAACATCCATATTCGGTTTAGTCGGTACAGTACCATTTGCATTATAAATATAACCTGCTGTTGTTATTGCATAGTCCTCACGACTAAAGCCTACACCAGCAACAAGAGCGTGATCAATAACACCTGTTTTAAATTGCACATTAATGTTGGTGTCATTGGCTAATTGTTTATTATGGGTATCACGATAATAACCACGTGGACCTGAAACAACATATTGTCCAGCTGTTGTACAGGTTGTATAACCCGTTAAATTATTATTTGTTAAAGCCGTTGGTGATGTACCATCTGCTAAACAGAATGTTCCTTGTGGTGCAGAAACAGTTGCTTTTTGTTGAATATCACTATAACGAGTAATGGAGTTCAGTTTTGCGTTGGGACTGATCTCGCTTTCTACTTTAAATGTGACAACCTGGTTTTCAATATCTTGTTGATCTAAGTTGCTATAGCCATAGTTATTTTTATCTGAAATCCCTTTGACTGGTTTGCCATTATAATAAGGAACGCCGTACTGTGGATCATTTTCATCTTTTTGATATAAGTAAGATAAAGTTGCCTTGGTGGTATCACTGATTCCAAAAGTAACCGATGGCGCAATTCCCCAACGTTTCATTTCTTCATCACGACCCGCATAGGTGTTTTGATGTCCCATTACATTTAAACGAAATGCTAAATCTTCATCTACAACTTTATTAAAATCACCTGTAAAGCGTTTATAGCTATCTGAGCCAAAACCTAAAGTAACTTCATTACTGTCGCGATTTTTCGGCGTTTTAGAGACTAAATTGACACCACCACTGATTTGTCCTACACCATTTTCAACAGAGTTCGCACCTTTAATGATTTCGACAGCTTCATAGTTGAATAAATCAGAACGGTTGGTTAATGCTGCATCACGTAAGCCATCTACAGTTGTGTTATAGGTTGCATCATAACCCCGTAGGTTGATTTTATCGCCATAACCACCACCACCTTCGCCAGCACCGAAACTAATGCCTGGTGTTGTTGCAAGGGCTTGTTGTAGTGAAAGTAAGCCTTGATCTTTGAGTGCTTTTTCCGTGATGACCTGAACGGTTTTAGCTGTATCTAAAATGGTTTCTGTACGTTTAGTCGAGGATGTTTTTGCTGCTAAATATGCAGTATTTTGTTCTGCTCGAGCTTGAATCGTCGGGAGTTGTACTGTTGTATCTTCAGTTGCTGCAAAAGCTAGGTTGGGTAAAGCAATTGCAAGTGCAACTGTTTTAACTTTTTTGTTTTTTACAGAATATTTTTGAGCCATTTTTTGCGTCCATCGCAGGTTGTATCAAACTTACCCAATACTGCTCAGGAAACTTCATGACGCAATAATGGAGAAATTGTTAAGGTATGTAACTAGTGTTGCGAATTCTAATGATAATTATTTTCATTAACAATAACTGTAAGTGATTATTCATACGGAAAAACTGTTTAATTCATTCAATATAATTAAAGAAAGCTATAGGGAGTATGATTGATTGTGTTCGAGCATATTGCTGAAATTTAAAGTATTTTTAATGAATGGTAAAAAATAACTATTGGAAATTATAGAATTATTTTTTAGTGAAGATTAATAACAATAAAGGTTCTCTTCAGTAAAAGACTCAACAAGCTAAATTATCGGTAAAAAAAATGGCCCCTATGAATAGGAGCCATTTCACTTTAATTTTTAAATTAACTATTAATATTTAAAGTTTAAAGAAACTACAGCACTTCGACCTTCAGCTTCAGCTGCAAAATGTGATGCATAAGCTTTGCTGAAATAACGTGTATCAGATAAGTTGTTTACGTTGAGTTGCACGTTTACATTCTTATTTACGTCATACTTTGCCATAGCATCGTAGCGAACATAACCCGGAACCCATTTTGTATTTGTAGCATTGCCATAGACTTTATCCATTGCAACTGCGCCAGCACCAAGTGTAACTTGAGGTAATACTTTATAAGTTGTCCATAGTGTCGCAGAGTTTTTAGGTACGTTTGGTAGTTGCTTTCCTTTTGCTACATTTGGATATGTACAAACACCAGCACGAGAACATGATGGACCTGGGTTGGTTTGTTCGCTATCTAAATATGTATAGCCCGCTGAAACAGCCCATTTATCAGTAATGTTACCGTTTAGACCAAGTTCAATACCATCGACTTTACTATCACCACCATTGGTATATGTTTGTGGATCAAGTTGAATACGCGTATTTTGTTTTTCAGTACGGAAAATAGCAGCAGTTAAATTTAACTTATCATTTAATAGATCCCATTTAGTACCGATTTCATAAGTGCGCGCTTTTTCTGGGTCTAAATTTTTAATTGCATCAGATGGAGCTGCTTCGCTACTTTCACTTGCATCAATACCTACAGGAGTTGCAGATGTTGAATAGCTTGCATAGATACTACCATTCTCTGTTGGTTTGAATGTTACACCACCATTCCAACTCCAATAATCAGAATCACTATTTACTTTTGTCGGTGTTGGAAGTGCAGTTGTCCCATTTTTATATGTGGTTAATTCTGTTTCAAATTTATCCCAACGAGCACCTAAATCAACAAGCCATTGAGGGTTGATCTCAATATGATCACTGAGATAAAATGCTGTAGTTTCAGTTGTTGTATTTGTTACTCGTTTATTTGCTTGTACAGAACCTAAGAACGGATCCTTTGAGTTTGGATTAAAGGTAGAAGTACACCAGCCATTTGGATTAACTAGAGTACATGCTCCATTCGTAACACCACCACCAATTGCAGTACTGTTACCTGTCGCTGGGTCAGTAACAACATAAGTGCCTTTATCCCCATCTAATTTTGAGTATTCAGCGCCTGCAATAAAGCTATGTTTTAATGTCCCCGTATTGAATTTACCATTTAAGAAAAGTTGGTCACTAAACGTATCAATATCGGTTATTCGAGTATTGGCACGACGCCAGATACCTTTATCTTTTAATTGTCCAGTGACTGAGTTAATAAAGTTACCTTGACTGTCATCTGGTTGTGTTAAGACATAGTCATTTTTTGATTTACTGTAAGTCGCAACATTCGTTAATGTTAAGTTATCTGCTAAATCATGCTCTAATTTAAATGTACCAATTTGGTTTTCTTGTCTCTGGAAGTCACGATCTTTCCAACCATAATAAATGCCTTGTTTAACATCAATTGGTTTGCCTGAGCCAGCAGCATAATTGTTTGGATTGTTGTATGGAACACCTGCATCAGGTGTATCATCTGTTTTTAAATAGTAATAACTTAAAGTTGCACGTGTCGCAGTATCTAAGCCAAAAGTAATACTTGGTGCGATCCCTGCACGTTTATATTCTGAACCATCATCACCTTGACCAGCCTTATTATTATGGTGCCCCATCACTGCAATACGAGCGGCAATACCATTACCAAAATCTTTATTACCGTCTAAAGTAATGCGCTGATAATCATCAGTACCAGCTTGCACAGAACCTTCTAACGAATCTCCTTTTTTAGCGACTTTAGAGATTAAGTTGATGTTACCGCTGGCATTACCACCACCACCAAGCATTGAAGAGGACCCTTTGGTTACTTCTACTTGCTCAACAGCAAACATTTCACGATTTTGTGAAGTTGCAGATCGTACGCCATCAACATACATAGAGCCTTCAGAGTTATAACCACGGATAAATGGACGATCACCATTTGGGTTACCGCCTTCACCAGCGCCAAGGGTAATTCCTGGAACTGTACGAAGTGCATCTGCAAGTGTTGTTACTTGAGTATCTTGAATCAACTGTTTTGAAATAACTGATACAGACTTAGGAGTATCTAATAAAGGTGCAACAAATTTTTTATTGGCAGACTGATCTACTTTTAAACCTTGTTCAGTCGTTGCTTGTGCTTTAATTGTTGGTAGTTTTGCGATTTCGTCTTGAGCGATGGCTGACGTTGCAATAACTGAAAGAGATGAAGCGATTGCTGTAGCAGCAATCTTTTTGCGTGATTTGATAAAAGACATACTTAAACTCACTAAGAGTAGTGCAAATTTGTATGCGAATAATAATGATTCTTATTGTTTATTTCATCTGTTTGAAATTGAATTTGTCGATAGTTTTAAAAGTTTATGATGAGAAAATGAATTGAAAATGTGTTGAATTTTCACTTAACTTTTTGAATTTTATTTATTTAGTTTTATTTCCGGATATTTCAAAATGTAAATAAATTTATTCTATTGTCACTAAAGCATTTGAATTTGGTAAATTTCTCAAAATATGCGGATTTCTGGCTTTTGGCTGCAAAGAAGGGGATTGGTTTAAAAAAGCGACATAATGGGGAAATCCGTAACCGAAATAAAATGATTTACACAGGTGTTTTGTATATATTCAAATGTTGTCATATAATGTGGCACTTTTTGAAAAACTGTAATTATTAAATTCTATCGAGGAAGCCATGCAAGTAACTTCTGAAGCGGTTTCGGGCGTTGCCCGTCGTTTAAATGTATCTGTACCGACGAGCCGTATTAACGAGCAGTTTGAAGCTCGCTTGAAACGCACTGCCAAAACTGTGAAGATCAACGGCTTCCGTCAAGGTAAAGTGCCAGTAAACGTTGTACGTCGTGAATACGGCGCTGGTATTTATCAAGAAGTTGTAAACGACATCATTCGTGACACAGTATTTGAAGCAATTCAACAAGAAAAAATCAACGCTGTTGGTATGCCAAACATCGACAAAGTTGAAAACAAAGATGATGCTTTAGTTTATCAAGCTACAGTTGAAGTTTATCCTGAAGTTGAAGCTAAATTTGAAGGTCTTGAAGTATCACGTAAATCATCTGAAGTAACAGATAAAGACGTTGATGCAATGCTTGAAAACCTTCAAAAGCAACGCGCTGAATGGACTGAAACTAAAGGCATGGCTAAAAAAGACATGCAAGTAACTTTCGATTTTGAAGGTACTGTTGATGGTGAGAAGTTTGAAGGCGGTGCTGCTGAAGACTTTAAACTTGTTTTAGGTTCTGGTCGTATGATCCCTGGCTTCGAAGACGGTATCGTTGGTATGAAGAAAGGCGAAGAGAAAGTGATTGATGTAACTTTCCCTGAAGACTATCAAGCTGAAAACTTAGCAGGTAAAGCAGCTCAATTCAAAATCACAGTTAAACTTGTTGAAAAACAAAAACTTCCTGAAATTGATGCTGAATTCCTTAAAATCTTCGGTTTAACTGAAGAAGAAGGCGTAGAGAAATTAAAAGCTGACGTTCGCAAAAACATGGAACGTGAAGTAAAAAATGGCCTACGTAACCAAGTGAAAGGTGCAACTTTTGATGCACTTGTTGCTGCAAATGACGTAGAAGTTCCTGAATCTATGTTGGCTCAAGAAATTGACCGTCAACGTCAACAAATGATTCAACAATTTACTCAGCAGTTTGGTGCTCAAGGTGCTAAAGCATTTGACAGCAGCATGCTTCCTGATGAATTGTTCAAAGAACAAGCTGAAAAAGCAGTTAAACTTGGTGTATTGGTAAGCAAAGTATTGGCTGATGCTAAACTTGAAGTAGACCAATCACGTGTTGATGCTTATATCGAAGATATGGCTTCTTCTTATGAAGATCCAACTGAAGTGATCGAATATTTCAAAACTGATAAGCAACAACGTGCTCAAATCGAAGGCGTAGTGTTAGAAGATCAAGTTGTTGATCATATCTTAGCTGCTGCTAAAGTAACTGATGAAGTTGTTAGCTATCAAGATTTGTTAAAAGAGCAACAAGCGCGCCAACAAGGCTAAGTTGTTTGATCTAAAAAAAGGCGCTTTGGCGCCTTTTTTTATGAGCTTAAACATGGATTTAATCATTCCATTCACAATACTTATGCAAAAAATATCTGATATTAAGTTGGGAATATTTTGCATTTTCAGCAATTATCCCTCATATTGTGAACATGAGTGAAGTAACAAGAATTCAGGAATAAATAACGTATGTATGTTCCATCAATTGAAAGCGCTTTGGTGCCAGTAGTCGTAGAACAATCTTCACGTGGTGAGCGTTCTTTCGATATTTTTTCACGTCTTTTACGTGAACGTGTGATTTTTTTAACTGGTGAAGTTGAAGACAACATGGCGAATCTTATTGTCGCGCAAATGCTGTTTTTAGAAGCTGAAAATCCAGATAAAGATATCCATTTATATATCAATTCACCTGGTGGTTCAGTGACTGCGGGTATGGCAATTTACGATACTATGCAATTTATTAAGCCTGATGTAGTGACCTATTGTATGGGGCAAGCTGCATCTATGGGGGCTTTCTTATTAAATGCTGGTGCAAAAGGTAAGCGTTATTGCTTGGAAAATGCGCGTGTGATGATTCACCAACCATTGGGTGGTTTCCGTGGTCAAGCATCGGATATTGAAATTCACGCACGTGAAATTTTATTTATCAAAGAACGTTTAAATCGTTTAATGGCTGAACATAGTGGTCAAGATTACGAAACTGTCGCTAAAGATACAGATCGTGATAATTTTATGACTGCACAGCAAGCAAAAGAATATGGTTTAGTGGATCAGGTATTAAGTAAACGACCTCAAGACTAAACATTTATAGATAAGATTTAAGAATTTGGAGTGAAAATGTCCGATCTTCCTCAAGGACAAAAGCATTGTTCATTTTGCGGTAAAACGCAGTCTGAAGTCGGTAAGCTGATTGCAGGCGAGGACGCATATATTTGTAATGAATGCGTGGATGTGTGCTTAGACTTAGTGCAAACGAGTCAACAGGTGGAAACAGGCGATTGGGCAACACGTCCATTGCCAAAACCACATGAAATTCGTGCGGCTTTGGACCAATATGTAATTGGTCAAGACACTGCAAAGAAAACACTTTCAGTAGCAGTGTATAACCATTACAAACGTTTAAAAGTATCTCAAACAGGTCACAAGCCTAAAGATGCGGTTGAAATTGCTAAAAGTAATATTTTGCTGATTGGACCGACAGGTTCAGGTAAAACATTGCTTGCACAGACACTTGCGCGTTTGCTTGATGTACCTTTTGCAATGGCTGATGCAACAACATTGACTGAAGCTGGTTATGTTGGTGAAGATGTTGAAAACATTATTCAGAAACTGTTGCAAAAAGCAGATTACGATGTAGAAAAAGCACAAAAGGGCATTATCTATATTGATGAAATTGACAAGATTACCCGTAAATCTGAAAACCCTTCGATTACACGTGATGTGTCTGGTGAGGGCGTGCAACAAGCATTGTTGAAAATGATTGAAGGTACTGTTGCGTCAATTCCGCCTCAAGGTGGACGTAAACATCCACAGCAAGAGTTTATTCAAGTCGATACTGCAAATATCTTGTTTATCTGTGGTGGTGCGTTCTCTGGTCTTGAAAAAGTTGTGCAACAACGTCAAGAAAAAGGTGGCATTGGTTTCACCGCAGACGTAAAGAATAAAGACGATAGTAAGAAAGTATCTGAATTATTCCGTCAAGTTGAAGCCGCAGATTTGGTGAAATTTGGTTTAATTCCAGAGTTCATTGGTCGTTTACCTGTGATTGCAACCCTTGAAGAGCTTGATCAAGAAGCCTTGATGCAGATTTTAACTGAACCAAAAAATGCATTAACTCGTCAGTATCAATATCTCTTTGAGATGGAAAATGTAGACCTTCTTTTTGAAGACTCTGCTTTACGTGCGATCGCGAAAAAAGCGTTAGAGCGTAATACAGGTGCGCGTGGTCTGCGTTCTATTTTAGAAAATGTATTGCTTGAAACCATGTATGACTTACCAAGTCGTTCAGACATTGGTACTGTGATTATCAATGAAGCGGTGATTAATGATAAAGCTGCACCAGAGTTCAAGTCTGAACGTCAACCAAAGCATGAAAATACTGAAGTTGAAAAAGTAGATTTGAAGGTATTAGATTCAAAATCAGCTTAAAAGTCTGATTCTGATTCATCCTCAGTGCAATTCATCTGAAACGTGCAAGTAGCTTGACTATTTGCACGTTTTTTATTTTTAAATGGTCATTGAAATGTTAAGCTGGCTGTAGACAATAGGGTTTATTAAAAACGAAAATAAAAAATACGCGGTGAGGGAAAATCATGCGTTACATCGGTCTAGTCGTTTTGATCAGTTGTGGGTTGGCAGCTTGTCAAAGTCATCAATCTGTTGAACAGCAACCTGCAAAAGTTGTTTCAACTTTAGATCCAATCGATTTCAAAAAAGAAGATTCGTTGGTTCATGAAAAGCTTGAACAATATAAAGTTGCATCCTTCTCTACGGGGTCTTGGGTCAATCAAAAACCGGGGCAATACTTTAAGCTGGTTAAACCACAGAATCCTCAAGCTGCAATTGTGTATTTTTATCGACCAGACAGTCGTTGGAATAGACAAGAAATTATTCCAAACAATTTTTTTCTGAATGGTAAGAAAATTCCAAGCTTGATCAGTAATCATTATTACTGGATTGAACTGGCTGAAGGTGACTATAAATTAAGTCTCAGTCGTCCATTAACGGTTTTTCATTTCCAGAAACCCAAAGTTGCTTACTTCTCAGTAGAAGCTGGCGGGCAATATTTTGTCAAATATGAAGAAGAAAAATTTCGCGGTGGACCAAATGGTGAAGCTGGGTTATTACGTGTAGGGCCTTTAATGCAAATGCCTACGCGACAAGGCTTAAAAGAAATTGCAATGACTCAGTTAAAGACTCCTGGCCTTAATTTCGTGGCTGAAGTGACTGCGGATGGACGAGTGATCAAACCTAAAGAAAAAATCAAAGGTGAACCGTACAAAGTGAGTGATGATGTGCACTTGGGGCAGCAGTTTAAACTTTGGAATCCAATGACTTGGTAATCTATCGCTAGATGATGTTTGATATAGAAAAGAGAGCGAGGCTCTCTTTTCTTATTTGTTTTATTGAGTATTTGCAGCCTTTTTTAAAGCATCTAATTTTTTAGTCACTTCTTTAAAGTCCTCAGATGCAGTTTGTACACTTTTTATCAGTTGGCTATTCATGACTTTCATGGTTTCTTGGGCAACTTGAGGTGTTTTTTTCAAAATCGACTGTCCAATTGCACTTGAATAAAAATCAATTTGAGCTTGAACTTCTTCAGCACTGTATATGTCTTTATAAATCTTAAGATAAATTGGTTTGATTTGATCCCACGCAACAGTTTTTTTACTTTGCTCATACATTTTGTCAGCAAGCTCATTTGCGACAATTTGTTCTTGTGGGTTGAGCTGATCTTTTTTTACTGTCATTTGAATGATCTGGTAAGCTTGTTGATCCAGCTGAGGACGAATCTGTTGTATGGTTTCTTGTAGCAGTTCATCAATATTCATAACTTTCAATAATTGTTGAACTTGTTGGTCTGAAGCGGGCGCTGCAAAAGCAAAGTTTGTGCTGATACATGCGCTTGCAAATAGTAAGTGTTGGAGTAATTTCATAAAATACCTATATAAGTTCTGGTTGTAATCCACATCATAAAATGGTTGAGTAAAAGCTTATTCAACTTGAAGAATTGGCTTTAAAATCGTTTCCATTTTTTCTTTCAGGGCTTTTTGATTTTCTACTTTTAGCATTTTTTCTTGAGAAAACTTTGCGGTTTCTTGCATGACTTCTGTCATAAGCGTGTTCATCTTTTGATTGATGGATTGTCCAATCGGTGTACTTAAAAAAGCGATATTGGCTTGAACTTCTTCTTCAGTAAAGGTCTTTTTAAATAATGATTTAAACATGTTGAGATATTCTGGGTCAGTCACCAGCTGCTGTTGAATATCACTATACAGCGCACTAATTTGTAGTGCTGCATTTTGCTGATCGATATTCAATGTTTGAGCCCCCGTCACTTGGCGAACAAGTGCTTCTGCTTGATCGTCAAAGTAGGGTTGCATATCACGAGTACTTTGTTTGAATATCTCTGAGATATTGGAGAGTTGCATCAATTTGTCGACACTTTTATCTGTTGCTGGAGATGCAAAACTTGACACTGTGATACAGCATAAACTTAAAGTTAAAACGAACTGCTTAATTTTCATAGGTTTTCCTTTATTTATTTTCATCTAAATGATGCAATTGCTGAATAATTTCTCCAATTTTATTGCGATATTGTTGGATAAATTGAGGGTCATTGATTGCCTTATGAATAGCAGCATTGCTTTCTATGAATATTTCTGTGTCAATATTGGCAAGTTTTGTGTACAGCTCTTGGCTTGACGTTGTGTCACGCTGAGAGAGCATTTCAATTTCTTGAGAACTTAACGATTCTAAAAGAATTTGTTTGATTTGGGCGATAAATTGTGGATCTCTGAGAATATTTTCTGGTATTGCTTGATAAATCTCTACAATTTGAGGGATGATTTCTTTTTCTTTATCAGTGATTTCTATTGTACTTAATCCGTTTTTGATTAAATTTTCTGCTTGATTTTGATAAATCCTTTTTGCACTTTCATTGTATTGTAGGCGCCATATTTGATTGGTAATGATACCTTGTGCTAGTCGCTCAACGGCATCACTATCAGTGTTTGAGGCAAAACTTTGAATAGAGATCAAGCATAAAAATAACCCCGGAAAAATAATATATTTTATAAAGTTCATGATCTGACCCAAAATAAAAAGCACTCTAATCATAGAGTGCTTTTTAAGTGATGCTCAAGCTTAATCTAAGCTTTAGATCAGATTATTGTGCAACAGCATCAACCACTGGGATTTTACCAATTTTGGCTTGCCAGATTTTAGGTGCAGTCGCATGAATAGAAGTACCATTGACATCAACTGCAACAGATACAGGCATGTCTTGTACTTTAAATTTATAAATAGCTTCCATACCTAAGTCAGCAAATGCAACAACTTCTGCTTCACGAATGGCTTTAGATACTAAATAAGCAGCACCACCAACAGCCATTAAATAAGTCGCTTTATTGTCTTTGATTGCTTCAACAGCAGCAGGTCCACGATCCGCTTTACCAATCATACCGAACAAGCCAGTCGCTTCAAGGACTTGACGTGTGAACTTATCCATACGCGTTGCTGTTGTTGGACCAGCAGGGCCTACAACTTCATCGCCTACAGGATCTACAGGTCCCACGTAGTAAATGAATTTACCTTTGAGATCTACAGGTAACTGTTCGCCTTTATTTAACATGTCAACCATGCGTTTATGCGCAGCATCACGACCTGTATAGATGGTACCGTTCAATAATAATGTATCACCCGGTTGCCATGAGTTCATTTCTTCCTGTGTGATATTGTCTAAGTCAACACGTTTAGATGTTGACGTATCCCAAGTCACTTCAGGGTAATCTGAAAGTAAAGGCGCTTGAATATGTGCAATCCCTGAACCGTCTAACTGGAAGTGAGCGTGACGAGTTGCAGCACAGTTTGGAATCATACCGACTGGTTTACCAGCAGCATGACAAGGGTAGTCTTTGATCTTAATATCAAGCACTGTGGTTAAACCACCAAGACCTTGTGCACCGATACCCAATGCATTCACTTTTTCAAAGATTTCAATACGCAGTTCTTCGATTTGGTTCTGTGGACCACGGCGAAGTAACTCATCCATATTGATTTCTTCCATGAGCGATTCTTTTGCAAGCATCATGGCTTTTTCAGCAGTACCACCAATACCAATACCGAGCATTCCTGGAGGACACCAACCCGCACCCATCGTTGGTACAGTTTTAAGTACCCAATCTACGATCGAGTCAGAAGGGTTAAGCATTGCCAGTTTAGATTTATTCTCTGAACCACCACCTTTCGCTGCAACAGTAATATCGACTTTATTGCCTGGAACGAGTTTGTAGTGAATTACAGCAGGTGTATTGTCTTTGGTATTTTTACGACCAAAAGCAGGATCTGCTAAAACTGAAGCGCGGAGTACGTTGCTGTTTTCTAAATAACCTTGGCGTACACCTTCATTGATCGCATCATCTAAGCTCATGGTTAAATCAAATTTAACATCTAAGCCCACGTCAACAAATACGTTAACAATACCAGTATCTTGACAGATTGGACGATGACCTTCTGCACACATACGTGAGTTAATTAAGATTTGTGCAATTGCATCCTTTGCAGCTTGGTTCTCTTCACGATCATAAGCACGGCTCATCGCTTGGATAAAGTCTTGTGGATGATAGTACGAAATGAACTGAAGCGCGTCCTTGACCGATGTGATCAAGTCATCTTGTTTGATAATAGTTGTCATATCAAAAATCTCTTGAGCGGGCTGTTAGCTAGCGGGCTAAATTATACGTGATATTGCTTGTTTTGTGGTGGCTTAGATCTAATTTCAGCCTAAAGTTTTATGATTTTATTTGAGAAACTCAGCTTATATTTTGGTTGATCAAGTCAACTTTTCTACTTTTTATATAAATGATGATAAAGCAGTATTGAAATAAATTTTCAGATTTTACAGGGTGAAAAGCTCTATACTCTGTTGAGTCAAAAGCTTGGGCTAAATAACAACAACATGGAAAACTATACGCATCTTGCGGAAAATATTATTGAAATTTATAAAAGGCATGCTCGTGCATGGACTGAATTACGCGGGAAGTTTCTTTATGAAAAAGCGTGGTTGGATCGCTTTTTAACTTTAATTCCAGCTCACTCTCATATTCTGGATTTGGGCTGTGGCTCTGCAAAACCAATTGCTGCTTATTTGATTGAGCAAGCGAATACTGTGACAGGTGTTGATAGTTCTGATGTGATGATTGAAATGGCGAAAAAGAATTTTCCTGAGCACACTTGGATTTTAGCTGATATGCGAACAGTAAATTTAAAGCGCAAGTTTGATGCAATACTCGCTTGGGATAGCTTTTTTCATCTTACACAACAAGATCAGCGAGATATGTTTGAAATTTTTAATCAATATACAAAAGCTGGCGCTGCTTTAATGTTTACCAGTGGACCATCACAGGGTGAAGTGGTTGGAGAGATGTTTGGCGATGCGCTGTATCATGCCAGCTTATCATCCGCTGAATATCATGAATTATTGAAAAAGTATAATTTTGAAGTGATAGAGATGATTGCTGAAGATCGTGATTGTACAGGGCATACTATTTGGTTAGCCAAGCGAATATAAAATATTTAGATGAAAGTAAATTAAGCAACAAATAAAACGATATCTAAAAATTTTAAGATTATCAAAATAAGAGACTCATATGTTTAAATTATGAGTATTAGAGTTATTTTTTAGTTTAATTTCTTAATAAGAAAAAATAATCCTATCCATTTTAATGTACTTTTCACGGTTATTTTTTAAACCATCATCATTTTGTAGTTAAATTAGCATGTTATTGTAATTTTTGGTGAGAAATTGTATTATAATGATAACTATTCTCATTATGTTTTTTGGTGCAATCATGCCTTTTGTTAAAAAAAGCTTAACTTTAATGATGCTGTCAACGGGAGGACTTTTCGTTTCTTCTCTAACATTTGCAAATACAGATAGCAGTGAAGAACAGAAAAAAAATACGGCAACGCTTCCCACGATTGTAATTGAGGCAATGGCTGATGGGGATCCAATAAAAACATACGTAGACTATAAACAAGCTAATGTTACGAGAAATGGTTTAGATAAAAAAGATATACCTCAAACTGTTGATACAATTGATGTTTCGAAATATAAGCTGTATGGCGCAAATGATCTAAGTGTCATGTTACAAGGCACACCAGGCGTTTCAACCAGTTATGATACAAGAAATGACGGGATCTCTATTCGTGGGTTTAATGCTGATACTAATGATATCTATCGTGACGGTATCCGCGAAAGCGGACAATTCCGACGCAGTACCGCCAATGTTGAACGGATTGAAATTTTAAAAGGACCAGCGTCAGTATTATATGGACGAAGTTCGGGTGGTGGAGTCATCAATATGGTGACTAAGGTTGCTAATTTTGATTCAAAAAGTTCAGTTGGAGCTTATGTTGGTTCTTATGATAATGTTGGTGGAATCATTGATATTAATAAGGCACTCAATGATAACTGGGCTGTCCGTTTGGTTGGAGAAAAGTCAGATACCAATAGCTTTCGTTCAGCGATTGGCTTTAATCAGGAGATGTTGTCACCAAGTATCACTTATCGTAGCGACGATGAAAAACTACTTTGGACGACGGAATTCACTTACGACAATTTAAATAGAACGCCTGACCGTGGTCCAGTCTACAATGAACTGCCTACTGGGGTTTCCCTTAAAACAGGTTTTGCGGGAAGTAATGATAATATTGTTGATGAAACGAAATCATTTAGAACTGATCTGAAATATGAATTTGCACCGAATTGGAAATTCCATTGGGCATTGAGTCATCGTGAGTCTTTTCAGGATTTTGATAACTTCTTTGGTGGAACATGGTGTTCTGCAGCTGGGTTACAAAACGATGGCAAAAAATGTGATTGGCAAGGAAAAATACGTCAAAACTATGCTTGGCAGCAAACCACCAATAAAACATTAATGAATACCTTTGATATTACGGGGCAATTCAAAACTGGTGTTTTAGATCATAAAGTTATGTTTGGTAGTGATTGGTCAATTGAAAAAAGAGAGCCAATTCTTGGGAATTATTCAAGTGGTGACAAGGTTGGTCTTTATTATCGCTATGTCAATCCATTTAATACTTCAGATAGTTCTTTATCTTCTGGTTGGTCTACACTCAATGGTTCACGCCCAGCAGAGACTTCACATAGTGAAACTGATGCAACTTCATTAAGCTTCTTCCTACAAGATCTAATCTCATTCAATGAAAAATATAAAATGATGTTAGGTCTTCGTTATGACAGCTATGATTTTGCAACTAATGATATTCGTAATCAAAGTAAACGATCATATCGAGATGATAGTGTAAGTCCAAATATCGGTTTTATTTGGCAACCTGTTGTAAGCCAAAGTTTCTACACCTCTTATAGTAAAAGCTTTTCACCTTATGGTGGTCGAGGATTGTTAGGGGTGAGTACTACAATAAATCCAAGCTTATATGATGCTGAGCCCCAATATAATGAACAATATGAAATTGGAGTGAAAAGTGATTGGTTGGATGGTCGTTTAAGCACTCAGCTTTCTATATTTGATATTACTAAAAATAATATACGCTACCAGCCAGACTCTATTAACAGACCAAATGATTGGGAAGTGGGGCAGAAGCAACAATCACAAGGCGTAGAGTTTAGCTTTATCGGTCAAGTCTTAGATAATCTCTATGTGCGAGGTGGTTATGGCTATACCGACGCGAAATGGAAAAATGATAGCCGCACTACTGTAAAAGATGAAGATCGTCTAAAAGATAAAAAATTATCTGGAATATCCGAAAATACAGGTAACTTATTTGTTCGTTATTTACCAACAGAGAAATGGTACGGCGAAGTGGGTGCGACTTATGTTGGTTCTTATTATACTACGGATAAAAATTTGATCAAAATGCCTGACTGGACTCGTGTAGATGCTGCGATTGGTTATAAAGACGATAAATGGGGCGCGACATTTGCTGTGAATAATTTAACAGATAAAGAATACTGGCGTTCAAGTTCTATGCCGGGTACTCCGCGTAATTATTTATTCCGCGTGAACTATTTCTTCTAAGCTTTAATTTCATTGAAAATAAAGCTGTCTGATTGCCATGATAGCAATTAAATCGATGGGGATATCAGTATAACTTTTAGTCAGCATATTATAAAAAATCACCCAATTGATTTGGGTGGTTTTTTTATGTCTAGTAGATCAGCATTAATGCGTAGCTTGTTGTTCTGACTGAATCGCCGTTAATGCAATGGTAAAGACAATATCATCTACCAATGCACCACGAGACAAGTCATTTACAGGTTTATTTAAACCTTGCAGCATAGGACCAACACTGACGACATTGGCAGAGCGCTGAACTGCTTTATAGGTGGTATTGCCTGTATTGAGATCTGGAAAAATAAATACATTGGCACGCCCAGCCACTTGAGAGTCTGGTGCTTTAGAGCGGCCAACACTTTCAACAGATGCAGCATCATATTGTAAAGGGCCATCAATCAGTAAATCTGGACGACGTTGTTTGGCAATTTCCGTGGCTTTTGCAACTTTTTCAACTTCCGCACCTGCACCTGAAGTGCCGGTTGAATAAGAAATCATGGCAATACGTGGATCAATACCAAATGCTTTTGCCGAATCTGCAGATTGAATTGCAATCTCCGCCAATTGTTCAGCATCTGGATCTGGATTGATTGCACAATCACCATATACATAAACTTCGTCTGGCAACAGCATAAAGAAGATTGAAGAGACCAAAGAGTATTCTGGTGCAGTTTTGATCAGCTGGAATGCAGGGCGCACTGTATTGGCGGTGGTATGTATAGCACCAGAAACAAGTCCATCGACTTGATCAAGAGCCAGCATCATCGTACCGAGTACCACAGTATCTTGCAGTTGCTCACGTGCTTGTAATTCGTTGAGTTTGCCTTTGCGTAATTCAACCATTTGGGTCACGTAGTTTTCACGGATCAGATCTGGATCAATAATTTCTAAATCCACAGGGAGTTCAATATTACGTGCTTTGGCGACTTCAAGTACCGCTTCAGGTTTTGCTAATAATACACATTGTGCAATACCGCGGGATTGACAGATCGCTGCGGCTTGAATGGTACGCGGCTCATCACCTTCAGGCAGTACAATACGTTTTTTTGCAGCAATTGATTTTTGCACCAATTCATGACGGAATGCAGAAGGGGATAAACGGGGTTTATAGTCACCATTTAACATCTGAGTCAACCATTCTGGATCAATATGGCTTGAAACGAAGCGGGTCACTTGATCGGCACGTTCAGTATCATCCACAGGAATTTCATTGCTTAGATTGGCAAGTTGCTGTGCTGTTTCAAAGGTACTGAGTGGTGTATGTAAAATCGGTAGACCATTTTTGATTGCAGACTGGCAGAACTCTAAAACCAATGGATTTGGCTCATGATGTTCAGTTAAAACTAAACCTGCGAGTGGAATGCCATTGCTGGTGGCTAAACTACTGGCCAATAACACATCAATACGATCAGAAGCACTGATAATCAGTTCGCCTGCAACGAATTTTTGTAGTTCATGTTCAATATTTGACGCAATTAAACTGCTGTGCAATACACGGCGTGTGTTAGCTTTGCCCTGATTAATCCATGTGGCTTGAATTTGTTTTGCTAGGTCTGAGATGCGTGGCACACTCAATGTATCACTGAATGGAACTAAGCCAATAATTGGAAACGCTGCTGAACCAATGTGTGCATAAGTTTTTTGAATTTCAGTTTTAAATTTTTCAGTATCTGCAACTAAACGTAAGCTTGGATCAATGGTCACCGGAATTTGTGCAGATTCAGCAGGTAAACCGCGGGTACGCATAAACAATACGCCTGCATTACGCGATGATGATGCACCACCAAAATTGCGTACTTGTGCTTCAACTTTTTCAGCAGTTTGTTCTGGTTTTTCGATATTGGCATTGCTGACAAAGATAACTTTGGCATCTAAAGCTTGCGCCAAAGAGGCATTTAAATCACTGGCAAAAGCATCACGTGCAGTAGGGACTAAGCCCTCTACAATGACAATGTCATGGGACTTTGCAATTTGGCGTTGTAAGCTGACTGCTTCTTCAAGGAGCTCATCAGTTTCACCATCATTGAGCTGTTGCGTGATTTTTGTATAAGCTATCGGTTCAACCGTATCTAATTTTGAGATATGACGGTAAAGCGCAGTGGTACGGTCTGGTTCAGCAACTAATTCTTGTGAAAATGGTTTTACAAAGCCTGCTTTAACGCCTTGGCATTCCAATGCATAGACTAAACCTAAACACGCAGACGTTAAGCCTACGCCTTCCCCAGTTGGAACCAATAAAATTGTTTTCATAGACGATTCTTTAATCAGTAAAAATATGTGAATTCATGGGTAAATTGAAGATGAATATCTCCAATCATCTGTTTCACTCAACATCTTTTTAGTGGTGTATACAGTGATCGCAAAAGGATATTCATCTACAAGACTGGTTTATATATTTATGCCAGCTTAAACGATTACAAAACAGCTTTATATCAAAAATCTGCTCAAGATCATTTTTAATAACGAGCTTGAGTATGCTGCTATTTCAACATGTATACCCAAAGCTCGTACAAGACTTACGACAGCTTAAGCTGTCGCAATATCAGATTCAGGCTTTTTTGCGGCCTGTTGTACCTCGTGTTCTACAACATGAACAGTTTCTTTAGCAATACGACCTTCTTCATCAGTTGGTATTACCCAAATTTGAGGACCTGTTCCAGCATCAATTCGACCTTCTGTACCACGTTTTAAACCGTCATTCTGTTCTTTGCTGAGGTTGAAACCGAAGTGTGGTAAGTAAGCAATCGTTTTTTCACGAATATAGGCAGAATTTTCACCAATACCGCCTGTAAAGAATAAACCATCGATACGCGGTAAACCGCAGCTTAATGCCGCAAGTGATTTGGCTAGACGATAACAGAATACTTCAATCGCCAAAGTCGCATCTTCATTGCCTTGTTCTGAAGCTTCAATCAAGGTACGCATATCATTTGAAAGATCTGATAAGCCCAGTAAGCCTGATTCACTGTTCAGCATTTTATCAATTTTATAGATGTCCCAGCCTAGATTTGAAGCAAGGAAGCTATGAATACTTGGATCAACATCACCACTACGGGTACCCATGACCACGCCTTCAAGCGGAGTGAGACCCATGGATGTATCGACACTTTGACCATTCCAGATAGCACAAGTTGAACTACCATTGCCTAAGTGTGCTGTTAACCAACCGCCATGTTTGTAGCTACCCGCAAGTTCAGAACCACGTTCAGAAACATAGGCATGACTGGTGCCATGGAAACCATAACGACGAACATTATGTTGTGTATACAGGAACTTTGGTAAAGCATAACGATATGCATGTGCAGGCATGGTTTGATGGAATGCTGTATCAAATACTGCAACTTGCGGTAATTCAGGGAATAGACGCATTGTCGCATCGATACCGACTAAATGAGCTGGGTTATGCAGCGGTGCAAGTGGTGTTGCTTCACGAATTTTTTCTACAATTTCAGGCGTCAATAACTCAGCTTTGGTTAAGGTACCGCCATGAACAACACGGTGTCCAATGGCTTGAGGTTTATACTGTGATAAACGACCTAAGATGGTTTCTAAAGCTTTTTCATGGTCTGCATAGGGAATTGAAAGCTCAAGCGGTTGATTGCCTGCCGTGATTCCTTTAATACGTGCATCAGCAGAGCCTAGGTTTTCTGCTAAACCAAAGATTCGATCTTCACGACGTTCAGAAACAAGCGCATATTTGATTGATGAAGATCCGCAGTTAATTACTAATACTGATGTAGACACGTTTGAATACCCGAAATTATAATTTAAAAAAGTCATCCTGATTGATCTGATTATGCTTGTTTATAAAGGGCAAATTAGATCAGCAGTCATGTTGTACCATGTGTAGTTTTTTTGTCCTAGATAGACTTTAGGTGATTAGACTTTTGGACTATCGACCTGATATTGATTAATAATTAATATTTATCAATTGATTGTTAAAAATTATCACTCATTGTTGTTTTAATCTATCAGCATTATATAGTTTCTTGTAAATAATCTTGTCCTATCCAAAGGCAATCTTTGCGTCTTTCTAAAAGACAAGCACATATTTTTTATCAAAATTTTAAATTGATTGACGTTTTTAACTGTGTATTAAAAATAAAAAACTCAGCATTTATGTTTAGGATAAATGCTGAGTCGAGTTATTCAAGCTTGGAATCAATGACGAATTTGGCCATCACCTAAAACAATCCATTTTTGCGAGGTTAAACCTTCAAGACCGACTGGGCCACGGGCATGAATTTTATCCGTAGAAATACCAATTTCAGCACCTAAACCATATTCGAAACCATCAGCAAAACGCGTTGAAGCATTGACCATGACTGAACTTGAATCTACACGGGTCAAGAATTGACGCGCTAAGCTAAAGTTTTCAGTGATGATCGCATCGGTATGATGTGAGCCATATTTGTTAATATGTTGAATGGCTTCTTCAATCCCCGTCACAATTTTCACTGCCAAGATTGGACCTAGATATTCTTCATACCAATCTTCTTCACTGGCTGGTTTTACAGCATTGCCTAAGATTTTTTGAACATTGATACAGCCACGTAATTCAACGTTTTTTTCTGCATAAAGCTCAGCGATACGGGGTAAAAACTCTTCCGCAATTTTTTCATCAACCAACAATGTTTCCATTGCATTACACACACCATAACGATGTGTTTTTGAGTTTAATGCGATAGGAAGTGCTTTATGTAGATCTGCCTGCGCCTCAACAAAAACATGGCAGTTTCCATCAAGATGTTTAATCACAGGAATGGTTGCTTCATTGGTAATGCGTTCAATCAAGCCTTTACCGCCACGAGGTACGATAACATCGACATACTCAGACATGGTAATCAATTGACCCACGGCAGCACGGTCAGCGGTGTTAATCACTTGTACACAAGTTTCAGGTAAGCCCGCTGCTTTTAAACCATGTTGAATGGCTTCAGCAATTGCTTGATTTGAATTCAATGCTTCTGAGCCACCACGTAAAATGATGGCATTGCCAGATTTTAACGCAAGTGAGGCGGCTTCAAGGGTAACGTTTGGGCGTGATTCATAAATCATACCGACCACACCTAAAGGCACGCGCATTTTACCAATCTGAATACCTGTTGGACGGAAAGCAAGATCCGTGATTTCACCAATCGGATCGACAAGGCTGATGACATCTTTTAAGCCTTGTAACATCCCTTTAAAGCGCGTGGGGTTGAGTTCTAAACGATCAAGTAAAGCACTATCCAATTGATTGTCACGACCTTTGCTCATGTCAATTTGGTTGGCGGCCAAGATTTGCGGTTGACTATTTTCCAAAGCAGTATAAATCGCAGATAAGGCATTATTTTTTGCAAGTGTAGTTGCGCCTGCCAAAACACTAGCGGCTTGGCGTGCTTGCTTCCCTACAGTTTGCATATACTGTTCAATTGAGTCTTGCATAGCAGTTTATTTGATCATTAAAAATTTCCCTTTGATAGTAGCAGTCTAAGTAAAGCCAAGGAAGTATTTCACTGAAATAAACTTATTTTGCAGCATTGAAGCGTTAAATATCTTGCAAAATCTTTTGCCATTTAAACTGGATAAACGGTCAATTTAGCGATTGCGTATAAATCACACATCTGTAAGAATGAAACAATAAGGACATTGATGTGATACAGAATTCATACGTATCACGAATTTGAAAGAATAATGCGGGTCAAAATCTTGCATATTAAAAGAATAAAGCAAGGATGGAGGAAGGATATGAATTCCATTATCCAAATGGACACAGAATCACACCAATCTTTATCAAGCTTTGGTTTTTTCGACATATACCACAAAAACAGTTTTAAGCAGGAGCCAAGAACAACTTGGATTGATGGCTGGAAAATTGAGTATATGGCGATCGCAGATCCACGAACAATTCACAATACACCGATTGTGATTGTGGGCGGAGCGTTCCAAAACTTTAACTCATATAAGTATTGTGTTGAGCAGTTCTTTGAAAGTGGCCCAGTCATTTTGATTGATTTACCCTCTATGGGCGCCAATCAACAAATCACCAATATCGACTCTGGTTTATCTGCGGGGACATTAGAATTACCTGATCTTTCTCGTATGTTGGGGCAGTGGCTTGATATTGTGGCGATTGAAAAGGTTGCCGTGGTGGGGATTTCTTTAGGTTCTGTGATTGCTTCATTTTTTGTTGATCAACGCCCTGAACTGGTCGAAAAAATGATCTTGATGGGGGTGATGCAAGAAACTCGTAAAAGCTGGCGGATGTTGTTAGAAGAATCATTGATGTTGATGAAAGAGCAACGTATGGGCGAGTTTGGTCAGGCCGTGATTTTGTATTTAGTCAATCATGCCAAGCTTGATAAAACACGCATGTCGCCCACAGCCAAAAGATTGTTCTTTAAGCAAATGGCTGAGTTTTCAAATACTGAACAAGAACGTTATGAAATCAATTGTAATCGTCTATTGCGGTTAAGCCATGTACCGGTTCCTCAAGTGAATACACTGGTGGCATGTGGTCAATACGACAGTTTTACCTTACCTCATGAAAATGCAAACTTTGCTTTGCAATGCCCAGATATGCAGTTTGCAATGATTGCCAATGCCGATCATGTTCCACAATTACAACGTCGTAAAGAAACCATGACTTTATTCACCACTTACTTAAAAGGTGGGTCGATCCAAGGACTGGATGGTATTGTCAATTTCACACGGGAACAAATGCAGCATATAGAGCGTCGTGGGGAAAATCGTATTCAAGTGCTTGATCCACATCGTCAGTTGACACATCGCCATTCAAATAAAGTGATTCAGGTTGACGTGGTTGATTTAAATTACTTTGGTTTATTGATGCGTTTTGATCATCAACAAGATTTAGCTTTTGTAAATCAACATACCCGTGATTTGGCTTTAAATTTAAGTGATGATGAAGGTGAGTTTGCGATTGAATGTTTGATTTTTGAAACCTCTGCATCTGGTGTTCGCGCACTATTTAAGCATGGTAGCTTTGAAAATGCAGATCGCTTATTACGGTTTATTGCACGCCAGACTCAAGCAGTGCAGTTATGTATAGCGCAAGAAGGCGCGGTGGCTTAAGCTTTTGATATATTGATCCGTTAAAAAACCAGTCTTTTGACTGGTTTTTATTTCTCAGAATTGAAGTATTTAAATCTCGAAGTGTTTACGTTTCGAAATATCAATAAATGATTACTTTAGCGTTGTGCATCAATCATCCACACCAAATCACCTAGATGTTCTTCAGTATTGTATTCAGTTGAATCTGTATTGAAATAGACACGGGGCTGAATCACTTCAACTTTTTGAAAACCAGCTTGGTAGATAAAATTTCTGACTTGTTCTGGTGTGACAAAGTGAAAAGTAAAAGCACTTCGTGACATGACTTTTAACAGCTTGCTGCTGTTCCAAATCACTTTTGCCAATTTATTTTTTACCGGTTCAGGGTAAAGGTCGGTGAGATAATGCAGACTGTTAAAGTCTTGCCCATAATGGGCAATCGATTGAATCAATTGTTGTAACAGTTCTTTGGTGAAGTAGTTAATTAAACCTTCACTGATCACGACAAGTGGCCGTTGTGGATCAAATACTTCAAAGGCTTTTTTAAAATCCTCTGTAAATAAGTCGACAGACAACACATCTGGGCTATTGTGATCAATTTGCTTAAGCGCCGTTTGCTTGGTTTTTGCCATATCGGGTAAATCTAATTCACGATAATCAATCAAGGGATAATGTTGCCTAAACCACCAGCCTCTTGGTGACAGTCCAGCGGCTATTTCCAATACTTGTAAGTCAGGAGACTGTTCAATCAGTTCAGCTAAACGCTCATCCAACATGGTATGACGTTGCTTGAGTGTGGTACGCATACTGCCACCGACATATTTTTCTCCCCAACTTTCTATTGGGTGGGCAATCATAGCCAAAGTTTTACCTTTGGATGTGGCAAATAAGGGATGAGAAATGCCCATTTGATACCAAATATAGCCTGTGTAATGGGCTGTAAATGAAATATGGCGGTGCTTGGAAAGTTGCTGGTCTGACATAGTTATCCTTAACTTTTATTTTTTCTAATGGGGTCATGATGAAAAGCAATTAAAACACGACTAAAAATTTAATTTTGCTTCGTCGTCTTTTTTGATCCTTTGCTATCCTCCCTTTGAAAGGAGGATAGCTTAAATCTCTTTAATCATTAAAGGCTTAAAATTTGCCCCCGCTTGTCATCAAGAGGGGCAGGGAAATTGAGTCATTTAGCGCAATATCCTAAGGATATCTCTATTGGTTTTAAAGTGAATTTTTAAATTCTTCAATGACTTTTTTGACAGCTTGCCATTCATGTCCAAGATCAAATGTTTCACCAATGCTGATCTGAGGAATTTTGCCACGCATACGTTCTAAACGTGCTTGATTTGGCAAAGGTAGGTTTTCTATCCCAGCCAATGCAATACATGCCGATTCACGGTTATTGCACACCAAGCCCATATCACAACCTGCGTCGAGGGCAGCACGGATACGTGCATCTGCTCCACCTGCAACACAAGCTGCTTGCATGCTTAAATCATCCGAGAACAACACACCATCAAATTGAAGTTCTTGGCGTAAAATCGTTTGAATCCAGTAAGGTGAAAAACCAGCAGGATTTGGATCTACTTTTTCATATATGACATGTGCAGGCATAAGTGCATCCAGCTGGGTTTGTAGCTGAATAAAACTTTGCATATCGTTGTTATAAATGTCTTGGTATTCACGTGGATCAATTGCTGCAGCAACATGAGAATCTGCTTTCACAGAACCATGTCCAGGAAAGTGTTTTCCTGTGCTTGCCATACCTGCACGTTGCATTCCTTTCATAAATGCGCTGGCAAGCGGCACAATATCTTGTACATTTTTTGCAAAGGCACGATCGCCAATTACATCACTAATGTCATTCAGATCTAAAACAGGTGCAAAACTAAAATCAATCCCCACTGCAAGCACTTCAATTGCCATGAGCCAACCACATTGTTCAGCCAAGGTTAAGGCTTTTTCAGGTTGAGTTAAGTAAAGCTCACCAAAATGCCCCATGGCTGGTAGTAGGGTAAAACCTTGTTTTAGGCGTTGTACTCGTCCACCTTCTTGATCAACGGCAATAAGAATGTCTGGGCGAATTTGGCGCATATGATCGGTTAAAGCGCGAACTTGAGCGGGTGATTCTATATTTCTTGAAAATAAAATCATGCCACCGACTTGCGGAGTTTGTAATAGTTCAATATCTTCTTGAGTAAGTTCTGTGCCTGCAATATCAAGCATCAATGCGCCGATCATAGGAATCCACGGTTGTATTTATATAAACTGGGAAACAATACCCGATTTCTGCAATGATTTGCTACACTTACTCAGTACAGATTATGCTAAAACTACACAACATAAACAGATAAAGTCGTTTAAGATATTGAAACTGTTGAGTTCAGATTGAAAAACGATATAGAAATTGGAAAACCCAAGGAAGTATTAAGAATTTATGAAAATTCAAACTCTCGCTTGCGCTATAGCACTTGCAACAGGTGGTTTATTCTTTACTCATACCATCAATCAGGCAATGGCGGAAACCAATGCTACAAACGTGTCTCAATCGATTCATCCTTCACAAGATCAAGCCTTAGTGACACGTCAACTTGCAACATTGATTGACCGTCAGCATTATTTGAATATGCGTTTAGATGCAAATACATCAAATCGTATTCTAGACATGTATATTGATAGCCTTGATCCAGAGCACACCTTATTTTTAGCTTCAGAAATTGAACAATATAAAAAGCAATATGGTGCAACACTCGGCGCAAAATTAAAAGCAGGCGATTTGTCTGGACCATTTGCGATTCATGCGCATTATCGTGCACGTTTAAAAGAATTTTATGAATTTGAATTGGCTGAACTTAAAAAGACCCAGAACTTAAATCAGCCAAATGAATTTATTGATGCAGATCGTGAGAAAGCTGAGTTCTTTGCCAGCAAAGCCGAGTTGCAAAACTATTGGCGTAAGATGCTGGTGTCGCAATTAATCAATCTCACTATTGCTAAGCAAGAAGATCAAGCCAAACAAAAAGCATTAAAAGATGATCCAACATTGGCTAATGGTCAAGATTTGGCAGCGTCAGAAGATCTTACACCTGTTCAAACACTTACCAAGCGTTATACCCGCCAACTAGAGCGTATCGGTAGAACCAAGAGTGATGACGTACTGGAACGTATCCTCAATGCAATGACCTTGACCTACGATCCACACAGCAATTATTTCCCACCTGTTGATGCTATGGAGTTGAATCGTCAAACCACCTTACAACTTGAAGGTATCGGTGTTTCGATTCGCCCTGAGCGTGGTAATGAAGACTATACCAAGATTGAAACCATTGTAGATGGTGGGCCTGCAAGTAAGACCGGACAGGTCAAATCTGGTGATCGCATTATTGGCGTTGCACAAGATGGCAATAAAATGGTCGACGTGATTGGTTGGCCAAGTTCTGAAATTGTTGGCTTGATTCGTGGTAAACGTGGCACCAAAGTGTCAGTGAAATTGTTGGCTGCGGGCGCTTCTATGAGCCAAGCACGAGTTGTGACCATTACTCGTGATGTGATTCAAGAAGAAGATGCCGGTGTGCGTTCACGTACTGTAGAGCTAACACGTGATGGTAAAAAACATAAGTTTGGTGTTTTAGAAATCCCATCTTTCTATCTGAACTATCGCGCACGTCGTGCAGGGACTGAATACCGTTCTGTTTCAGAAGATACCAATAAAGCATTGAAGTCACTTGCAGCACAAAATGTTGAAGGGATTATTATTGATTTGCGTAATAACCCCGGTGGTTCTTTAGAAGAAGTTGCCAAAATGATTGGGCAAGTGATTAAAGAAGGCCCAGTGGTTCAAATCCGTGATGGTAACGGCAATGTGAGTGTGTTTGAAGACACTGATGGTGGTGCGCAAACTTATTCAGGTCCTTTGGCTGTTTTGGTTAACTTAGCATCTGCTTCTGCCAGTGAAATTTACTCTGCTGCCTTACAAGATTACGATCGTGCTGTAATTTTAGGAAGTACGACCACGGGTAAAGGGACTGCGCAAGTTCAATTGGATAGTCTTGCCTATGGTCAAGCAACCTTAACGCAACGTAAATTCTACCGTGTGACTGGTGGTAGCACCCAAAACAAAGGTGTGATTCCAGATATCAAACTGGTGGATATTTATGATGAAGAGTTTGGTGAGCGTAAAGCTAAAAATGCTTTGAAATGGGATACGATTCCGACTGCACCGTTTAAACGTGAAGGTTCAATTCAACCGTATGTGGCACAGCTTGGTGAAAAATCAAAAGTTCGTGCGGCAGGTGATCCACAGTTCCAATATTTAGAGACGCGTAAAGCGATTGCTCAAGAAACTAAAGATCAGAAACGAATCTCTTTAGATATTGATAAACGTAAAGCAGATTTGGTAGCGCTTGAAGCAAGAACATTGGCTGCAGAGAACAAGCGTCGTACTGAAACAGGATTAAAGCCATATTCAAATTGGGAAAGTTACCAAGCAAGTTTGGATGCCTTGGCTGAATCGAGAGCAAAAATGAAGGTAAACCAACGTCCGTCATTGCCTGAGGAAGAGACCTTTGTGAATGAGGCTGCCAATGTTCTGTTAGATTTGGCACATCTAACAAGTAAATAACTAAAAATTCTATTTAGGTAAAATAAAAAAGCATATCTCGGATATGCTTTTTTTATTTCGATTCAAAAAATAACTTGACGTTCAATAGGATAGTGATATTTTAAGTAAAACGAACGTTCTTTAAAAAAGGTGAACCTTCTCGCAATTTTGCGTTGTATATATAGAGGTTGCTTATAACAAAAATAGGTTCATTACTGGAAGTAAATTTTTATGAGTTATATGAGTTATGATAGTAATCTCGTAATAGGTTCTGCATGTATTGCAGTTATCATCTGTTACGTAGCTATTTCATTAGAACAACTCATATTTACCCAGCACACTCCTCGTCTACAGAAAATTATCTTGTGTTTAAGTGGCATGGTTTTTGGCTTCGCCATTTGGGCAATGCACTTTGTCGGAATGTTGGCTTGTGATCTACCACAAGGTTATTCCTTTGATCTAACATTAACCGTGATTTCCTATATTATTGCCGCATTGGCTTCAACTTTTGCGATATGGTTGACTACTCAAGAGACCTTGCCGATTGTACGGTTGATTTTAGGTGGATTGTTGATGGGGCTGGGAATTTCTGGGATGCATTATATTGGCATGCTGGGGTTAACTATCCCAAATCAACAAGTTGATTATGATGCTATTTTGGTGATGCTCTCTGTCATCATTGCGATTAGTGGTTCTGGCTTGTCTTTCTGGCTCGCATTTAAATATAAGAATTCTTTTAACCATAAGATGCTTTATAAAATTGCTGTATCGATCATGATCGCTCTCAGTATTGTGGGAATGCATTATATCGGTATGGCAGCAGCAACGATCTCATCGGTGCATGACCATCATTTTGGAAGTCAATTACACGAAGGGCAAGGTATTTTATTGTTTACCATTATTTTTGTAGCGAGTTTAATACTTGTTTCTGCTTTTTGTGTGGCGATTTTAGAACGAAGATTAGAAGAACGTAGTTTACAGTTATTACAAGCCAATAAAGAGCTTGAAGACTTAGCACTTCAAGACAATTTAACTAAACTTCCAAACCGATTATTTCTAGTTGAATATACTGATGCTTTATTTTTAGATTATAAGGATATCCAGTCTAAAATTGCTTTTATTTATATTGATTTAGACCGCTTTAAATCTGTTAACGACGCATTTGGTCATCATATCGGTGATGAGCTTCTGGTTAAACTCGCCCAGCGTTTATATCCGTTACTTAAGGATGGGCAAAGACTCACTCGTATTGGTGGAGATGAGTTTATTCTGATTCTGGAAGATTCTAATCGTAATGAAGCTGAAGAGATTGCCGAATTGTTCTTACAAAAAATACAAGATGGTTTTCAAATCTCAGGTAAAGAAATTAATATTTCTGCCAGTATTGGCATCGTATTTTTCCCCGACCACGGGCAGAACTTACAAGATTTATTGATCAATGCTGACTCCGCCATGATGCAATCTAAAGAGCAGGGGCGTAATACTTTTAGTGTTTATAGCAGTTCATTAGACCAACAACACCAAAGTCGAAGTCAATCTAAACTCATCAATGATTTATATAAAGCAGTTGAAGAACAACAATTTATTCTATTTTATCAACCTAAATTCACTGCGGACTACCAAATTTGTGGGGTAGAAGCTTTAATCCGTTGGAAGCATCCAACCCTAGGCTTGTTAGCCCCGAGTATGTTTATTGATGGCGCTGAGCAAACGGGGCTGATTATTCGTATGGGCTATTGGGCCTTAGAGAAAGCATGTAAGCAAATTCAAGAATGGGAAGATAAAAAATATGCTTTTGGTCCCATCGCCGTAAATCTTTCAGCAGTACAATTTGAACATAAGCATTTGATTGAAACTTTAGAAAAATTGATTCAAAAATACCATGTCAAAAATGGTAATTTAATTATTGAAATTACTGAATCTACAGCGATGCATCATATAGATGACAGTATTCAAACCTTTGAGAAATTAAGAAATTTAGGTATTCGACTGGCAATTGATGATTTTGGAACGGGGCATTCGAGTTTCTTGTATTTAAAAGATTTACCAGTAGATGAATTAAAAATAGATCGAGAATTTATCCGTAATTTGTGTGAAGGTTCAAAAGAACAAATCATTTTAGAAAGTATTATCCATTTGGCGATTCGTTTGGGTCTGGTGGTGACGGCAGAAGGCGTTGAAACTGAACAGCAGGCGCAGATTCTTAAACGGTTAGGTTGCCAGCAATTACAAGGTTATTTATTAGGCATGCCGTTACCTGCAGACCGTTTGGAAACCAATTATAGTATGGTTAAAGCCATACCTTAGATATAAAAATATTCAGCCAGCTAAAGACCTAGCACGATCATTCAAACGAGGTTTAAGATGGGCCTGTAGCATGTATTTTTTTGAATGAGTTTTAAAATAAATTAGACGATACTTTTCGCTCAGAGCAGTTAGCTATTTACAGTATTTCTAAATCATTATACAAATTTAAATATAATTGTTAAATATTTTTATATAATAGAGGTATTTAAAAATGTAAATTGAATATTTGGTTTTTATTTAGAATATGGATTTAGATAAGAAGTGTTAATCTTTTTTAATAATTTACATCAAGGTTAGATTAATTTATATATTTATTGTAAATTAATTATTTGAATTCATAGAATTTTTTTTATCAACTTAGGTGGTTTTTAATTATAAATATGTATAGAAAAATATAATTATTTAATTCGGTTTGAGTTGCTTTAGTGGGATTTTTCTATATTTTATAATTGTGGTTTTTTTTGATTTTTGATTAAACTAAAGTTTATATTTTTAGTAAATATGTTGTGATTTAAGGGTGTGTGGAGTTTAGTAAATATATCGATCTGGAAATAAGTGATATGGTAGCTTTTTAATATAATAATCATCCCAAAGACTTTGCAATTTTTTAACTTGTTGAGGTGGTTTATTTTAAGTTAAATCTTAATTTATATTGTAAGGTATCTTGACTTGAAATGTGTTGGTATATCATTAATTTTTAATAAAATGCTCCAATTTTATTAGTGTAGAGTATGTTGAAAAACATCCATATTGTTTTATATTTCAATAAATAAGTTTTTGCAATTTTAAATGTGTATTAAAAATTCTGGTGTATTAAACATCTTTTAGTAATTAAAATTCTATATAAAACAATATTTTGGGTGGTTGCTGGTTCCTTTTTTTTGAAGGGTATGTTTTTTTGCTCTTAGATTAAATTATTCTCTAAAAAATTTCATAATAGAATTAAGGTTTTAAAATTCATGAATATAAACTGGCTGTTTTCTTATTTTTTATTATTTTAAGAGATGAGAGCTTCGATGAGTAATGTTTTTTTTTACCAAAAGCAGTTTCTATTTATAATCAGATCAACGACTAATTTTTTTATATTTCTCTGTATCGTTTTTACTGTATCGATGACAAAGGCAGAAATAGTATTAACAAAACCAGAGAATAATTTAAAGAATAAACTTTCTCAATTCTTGGCTCCTGAGTCTAATCAGGATTATAAATTTGTTAATTTACAAAAATTAAGTAATTTGCAATTAGAACAAAGTCAATTCCAAAAAATTGGGAATGACGGTTTTTTTTCAACTATACCTAATGCCTTATCAAATGATTCTATTGGTTTAATTGATGCGATCTATTATTCAATTCAACAAAATCCTGATATTTCTCAAGCGATTGCTAGCTTATCAGCACAAAATTCAGGGGTTGATTTTGCAAAAGCTGGTTATTATCCACAATTATCGGGAGGAGTGAGTACAGGAGATTTAACAACTGGAGAGCGAGGTCGCCAGTTACTCAGTTTAAATGCAACCCAGATGGTTTATGATTTTGGAAAAATAAAGTCTGGGGTTTCAGTAGCACAAGCCAAGGTACAACTTGAACAAGCAAATGTTTTAGTCAGTATAGATGATATCGCTTTAGATACGTCCCAAACTATTATTAATATTCAGCGTTATCTTCGGTTGAATAAAATTGCAGAACAACAAATAGCTGGTATTCAACGAATTAAAGATATCGCAAATTTACGTGCCAATGCTGGAATCAGTAGTCAAGCTGATCCAATTCAAGCTCAATCTTATTTAGAGTCAGCACAATCAGGTTTAATTGCTCAACAGTCTTTGTTACGCCAGTATCAACAACATTTACGAATACTTTTAGGCGTGGATATTTTTAATAAGCTTTGGATAATTCCAGATGATTTAGTCATGCAATCGGATCTATATGGCGAACCTCAATTTAATATCATTCCTAAAATGATTGTAGCTCTCGCTAAAGTGGAAGTTGCAAAAGCTCAAAAAGATCAGACTCGATTAAGTCGTTATCCAACTTTTGCAGTTAAAGGCTCTTTAAATCAAGCTTTAAATGGTCGTAATCCGAATAATGGTAGAGATGATGGATTTTATAGTTCAATTATGCTTGAAGCGACTAGTCAGTTTTACCAAGGTGGGGCTAATTCTTCTCAAGTAAAAATGGCGAGTTATGCAGAAGAGGCTGCAAAATCAGAAGTGAGCTCGGTATACCGAGATGTTCTAAATCAGATTAGGACGAACCGTGAACAAATTGAAAATAAACAGCGCCAGATACAAGTTTTAGTAAATAGGCAAGAAACTACAGTTCGGACCAGAGAGCTATACCAAGAACAATATAAGCTTGGAACACGTTCATTGGTTGATTTACTTAATGCCGAGCAAGCAATCCATAGTGCAAATGCAGAACTCGAAACAGCACGTTATGACATCTATAACAGTATCGTTCAGTATATTGCAGCGACAGGCCGTTCGAGACAGGTTTATGGCTTAAACAATATTTCAATTCAGGGGTTCGAAGTCCAGCCATGACAACAAAAATTAATTATCAACCTTGGTTAAAGGCAATACTTAGTGTTGCTAAGTATTATCGAATTGAGCCATCAGAAGAAAGAATCCGCTTACAATTGGATTGGAATCAAAACCAAAATCTTGACGATATTTTACAATTGATTGCCCGTCAGGTTGGGTTAAATTTACTTAAAACCGATTTTTCAGTAGGGCTTTTAAACCCATGGCTTTTACCTGTTATTGTTGCATTTGATGATGGGCAAGTGGGGGTGATTGATAAAGCAGATAAGTTGGGAAATGTGAATATTCAATTCAGTGGTGATCAAGGTTTATCACAAAGTTTTCATATAGATTTATTAAAAGATGAAATCAAGCATGCATATATTTTGCGGCCAGAGACTTCAATTCCGGATGCCCGTGTTGATGAATACATTAAGCCATATCAAGAAAATTGGTTCTGGTCGATTGCTTTACAAGATTGGAAGCGGTATATCGATATAATGTTTGCCTCTTTGATTGCAAACATATTGGCATTGGCAACCATTGTCTTTTCTATGCAAGTTTATGACCGTGTCGTACCTTCACAATCTATTTCAACATTGTGGGTGTTAGCTGGTGGGGTATTAATTGCTGCAATCTTTGAATTCGTATTACGTGTATCTCGTGTTTATTTATCCGATATTATTGGAAAACGAGCAGATTTGCGTATTTCAGATCGCGTTCTGGGACACGCTCTAAGAATTAAAAATAAAGATCGTTCAAAATCGACAGGTAGTTTTATATCTCAAATTCGCGAACTTGAAGGTGTTAGAGAGCTTATTACTTCTACCACAATTGGCGCGATTGCTGACTTCCCATTCTTTTTTCTTTTTTTGATCATTTTTGCCTTCATTGGGGGGAATTTATTTTGGGTGATGTTATTGGTTATTCCACTCATGATTTTACCTGCTATTTTGGTACAGAAAAAATTGGCACATCTGGCACAAGAGGGGATGCGTGAATCTGCTATTCGTAATGCAATATTAGTAGAAGTTGTCCAAGGGATAGAAGATATCAAGTTATTGAGGGCGGAGTCTCGTTTCCAAAATCAGTGGAACCATATGAATGAAATTTCAGCTGATATTGGGATGAAACAACGTAAAATTGTGGGTACTTTGATGGCCTGGACACAAAAACTTCAGGGTCTGACATACGCTATGGTTGTTTTAGTTGGCTGTTTTGCTGTGATCGATGGTGAAATGACAACTGGTGCTCTGGTTGCCTGTTCAATTTTATCATCACGAATGCTGGCTCCAATTGCCCAAATTACAGGAATACTAGGGCGTTTACAGCAAGCTAAAATAGCGAAACAAAGTTTAGATGAGTTGATGAAGCGACCTATTGATCAAGCAGAGCATTCTCATTTAGTTCACAAACCTGTTTTAAATGGAGACTATGAATTAAAGAATGTTTTGTTTCAATATGGAGATGACGATCCTAAACCGAGCCTTATGATTCGTCATTTGAAAATTCGTACAGGCGAAAAAATCGCAATATTAGGTCGTAATGGTGCGGGGAAGTCAACTTTGCTGCAATTACTATCAGGTATGCAGGAACCAACTCAAGGTGCAGTTCATCTTGACGGCCTGGACTTATCTTTAATAGATCCATCTGATGTACGACGTGATATGGGTTTACTCAATCAAAATGCGTATTTGTTCTATGGCACAATTCGTGAAAATTTGACATTAGGTTCACCTTTAGCAACGGATGCGGACATATTAAATGTCTTGACTGTTACAGGGGCCCTCGCTTTTGTTCAAGAAAAGAAGGAAGGATTAGATCACCTGATTTTGGAAGGAGGGATTGGTTTTTCTGGAGGTCAACGACAAGCATTTTTATTGGCTCGATTATTGATTCGTCAACCTAATATATTATTGCTGGATGAACCTACAGCATCCATTGATGATGTTGCAGAAAAACAACTGATTGATCATTTGAAAGGTTGGCTAGCTCATAGGACGCTCATTGTTGCAACACATCGCCGAGCTGTATTAGAACTGGTTGATCGTATTATTGTCGTTAATGATGGAAAAATTGTAATGGATGGGCCAAGAGATCAGATATTAAGTCAATCTATTGCTCAACAAAACAATATTAAACAAGGGGATAATTCATGAGCGAGCAACAAGAAAAAGATCGTTCAATGAATGTTTCATATACCGAGCCACCTTTACCTAGTGTCAGCTTAGTTATTTGGATTGTAGGTATTGGTTTTCTAGTTTTCTGTACTTGGGCATGGATATTTAAACTTGAGGAAGTATCTACTGGGGTGGGAAAAGTTATTCCTTCATCTAAAGAACAGGTAATTCAGTCTTTGGAAGGAGGGATTCTCACCAAATTAAATGTACAAGAAGGTGATATCGTTGAGAAGGGTGAAGTACTCGCACAGTTAGATTCCACTCGTTTTGCATCAAATGTTGGTGAATCCAAATCTCTACTTGTTGCAGCCCAGGCAACAGCAGCTCGTTTACGTGCAGAAGTAAATGGAACACCATTAGTTTTCCCTAAGATTGTTGCAACAGATTCACAGTTGGTGAGTGAGGAAACGGCTTTATATCAGTCGAGACGGGAGGATGTAGAGCAGACTTTGAAAGGGTATAAAGAGGCGTTACAGTTGGTACAGCAGGAATTAACTATGACTGAGCCATTGGTTGCTAAAGGAGCGGCTAGTGAAGTTGAAGTTTTACGTTTGCGTCGTTCAGCAAATGATTTACAAAATAAAATGAATGATGTTCGTAATCAATATTATGTGAAAGCTCGGGAAGAATTAGCTAAAGCCAATATGGATATCCAAACTCAGCAACAAGTGGTTATGGGGAGAACTGATAGTTTAGATCGAACAATTTTTAGGGCACCAGTACGTGGTGTAGTGAAAGAAATTTCGGTGACAACTCAAGGTGGTGTCATACCACAAAATGGCAAGTTTATGACGATAGTTCCAATTGATGAAAAGCTTTTGATTGAAGCTCGGATCTTGCCACGTGATATCGCTTTTATTCATCCAGGGCAAGAAGCACTAGTAAAAGTCACGGCATATGATTATTCAATTTATGGTGGATTAAAAGGTAAAGTGACAGTGATATCTCCAGATACTATTCGGGACGAGGTAAAACAAGATCAATTTTATTATAGAGTATATATTCGTACGGATTCTGATAAGCTTTATAATAAGTATAAAAAATCATTTGCAATAACCCCTGGTATGGTGGCTAGTGTGGATATTCGTACTGGTGAGAAAACAATACTAGATTATTTGCTAAAACCATTTAATAAAGTAAAAGAAGCGTTGCGTGAAAGGTAGATTCTTTAATATAGATATGAATTATAAATATTAGTAATTTTTAGCTATTTTTTTTGAATGTTTTTATTATTTTAAAATGTGAATTTTATTATTTGTATTTTAAAACACAACTGGGTAATAATTATATTTTAGACATTTAATTGATGTAAGATATTGAAAAATAGATAATATATTTAATTTAATTGCTTTGATTAAAAAACATACTGTGTTTTTGATTTTTTTATGTGATGAAATTCATGTATAGAATTTATTTGTGTGTTGAGGTTTGCCTTTATTTTATCTAATTTATTCCATAGTTTGGGCTCTTTTTATTTAAGAGCTTTAAATTGGATTCATTTAAATAAAATCCTTTAAGGGGCATAAAATATGTCAGAAATACAAGTTGTTTCTAAGGAAAGTCATAAGATTTTAGAAACTACAACAAAAGATAATGTTTCACTTTCAGAAGCATCCGTAGTTTTAATAAGGGTGAATAAAGAAGATGTTTCTGAAATAAGACAGGATGGTAGAAATGCAATTATTACTTTAAAAAATGGTGAAAAGATTGTAATAGTTGATTTCTTTAATGGTGGTAATTATTCAACTGATAATAGTTTGGTTTTTGAAGATGGTAACCATAAATTAGTTTGGGTGCAATTTACAGATAGTAATGGAGCACTATTAGAGAATATTACATATAGTTATATCGATGATATCGAACCATTACTTTATCATGATGGGGCAGCCTCGCCATGGGCATGGCTATCGGTACCATTAACTGCTGCAGGAATTTTGTGGTGGGCAAATGATAATGATGGTGATGGTAAATCCTCAGTAAAACCTGATACTACTCCACCCGCAGCCCCTATAGTTGATCCAATCAATGGGAAAGATCCAATTACAGGTACAGCTGAACCAGGTTCAACAGTCACAGTCACTTATCCCGATGGTACAAAAACAACAGTTATTGCAGGTCCAGATGGAACTTGGACAGTGCCAAATCCTGGTTTAAAAGATGGTGATGAAGTTAAGGTAATTACAACAGATCCAGCAGGGAATAATTCATTACCAACAGTAGTCGTTGTAGATGCTATTCCACCAGCAGCTCCTGTAGTAGATCCAATCAATGGAACAGATCCAATTACAGGTACAGCTGAACCAGGTTCAACAGT
>NZ_KB849291.1:0-38709 GCF_000368145.1 Acinetobacter guillouiae CIP 63.46
AGACATCACAGAAGCCATGAGCTTTCCCTGAGATGTGGAAAGGTCAAACTGCAAACCTGTTTGTGCCACCAGAGATACCCCGAAATGCCCAAGATCTTGTAATGACTGTACGAGATCCACGGTGCTTCTGCCCCAGCGTGTCAATTCCGTCACCAAGATGGCATCGATTTCACGAGATTGCGCCATGGTCATCAAGTATTTTCTTTGCAATCTCTCATCCTTACTGCCTGATGCAGTTTCTTTCCAAACACCGACAACATCGTAGCCGCAACGATTGGCGTAGGCACGTAGGTCATATTCCTGTCGTTCGCAGGACTGATCGTTCGTTGATACTCGGCAATAAATGGCCGCATTCTGTCCCAATTGAACCTCCTTGCGAAATTGCAGCGCAAAGCTAAGCGTGGCGGTACAAAATAATGTACCTTTAATAGTTTAGTTTATTTGGGACTAATGAGCCATGCCGCGCCATTCTATTTTGTCGTCCACGGAATTGGGAAGCCTGTTCGAAATTCCAGATGATAGAGCTTTTATGCTTCAGCATTACACTCTGAGTGATTCTGATAAATCCATAGTCCATCAACATCGAGGGGCATCCAACAAGCTAGGCTTTGCAATTCAACTTTGCTACATGCGTTACCCTGGAGTGATATTGGGTATTAACGACGAACCATTCAAACCCTTACTTTTCATGATGGCTGCTCAACTTAGTATATCAGTGGACTGCTGGAATGATTATGGTCAGCGCGAGCAAACAAGACGAGAACATATTGCCGAATTGAAAAAAGTTTTTGGGTTCAAACTATTCACCTTGAGTGACTATCGGCAATCGGTCAATATGATGGTGGATTTGTCCCTTCAGACAGATAAAGGTCTTATTTTAGCCACAACTCTCGTTGAAAATTTACGACAAAAATCAGTCCTTTTGCCAGCTATAAATGCAATTGATAGTATTTGCGCAGAAGCAATCACATCTGCCAACCGCATAATTTATACTGCTTTGACGAGCTCACTTTCAGAAACTCATCGTCAAAATATAGATGCTTTGCTGAACCGTAAAGAGGGCAGCAAACTGACAATATTGGGGTGGCTTAGACAGTCACCAGCTAAACCAAACTCAAAGTACATGCTTGAGCACATTGAGCGGCTGAAGTGCTTACAAGCCATCGATCTACCTGAAGACATTGGAAAACACGTTCATCAAAATCGCTTACTGAAAATTGCTCGCGAAGGTGGGCAAATGACTCCTGCTGATTTGGCCAGATTTGAATCTCAACGTCGATATGCCACTTTGGTAGCAATCGTTGTGGAGAGTATGGCCACGATCACCGACGAAATTATTGACCTGCATGATCGCATTATTGGAAAGCTATTTGCTATCGCAAAAAATAAACACCAGCAACAATTTCAATCATCAGGTAAAGCGATCAACGACAAAGTGCGTTTGTATGGGCTTATCGGGAAAGCCTTGCTAGATGCCAAGCAAAATGGCAGTGATCCGTTTGCCGCCATCGAAACTGTTATTTCATGGGATGCTTTTGCAGCAAGTATTACTGAGGCAGAAAAACTGGCGCAACCCGAAGACTTTGATTTTTTACCACGAATTGGCGAGAGCTATGCAACTTTACGCCGTTACGCGCCAGAACTTCTTGCCATACTTAAATTGCGTGCTGCCCCAGCAGCAAAAGATATGCTTGCCGCTGTAGAGTTGCTCCGCAGCATGAATGTTGATAATACACGAAAAATCCCCTCTAATGCTCCAATAGCGTTTATCAAAAAACGGTGGGCAAGACTAGTCTTTACCGATGATGGTATTGATCGCCGCTATTACGAAATATGTGTGTTATCTGAACTTAAAAACTCGCTACGGGCTGGGGATCTCTGGGTACAAGGCTCTCGCCAATTCAAAGACTTCGATGAGTATTTAGTGACTGCTGATAAATTTAATCAGCTAAAACAGTCCAATGAGTTACCTCTAACCATTACTACTGATTGTGATCTATATTTGCAAAGTCGCCTTTCACTATTGGAGCAGAAATTAGCAATCATTAATCGCATGGCAGCGACCAACGATTTGCCTGATGCGATGATCAATCAATCTGGTCTAAAAATAACACCTCTCGATGCCGTGGCTCCTGATACAGCCCAAACTTTAATTGACCAAACAGCAATGCTGTTACCACATATCAAGATCACCGAATTATTAATGGAGGTCGATGAATGGACAGGCTTTACTCGACACTTCACTCATTTGAAAACGGATGACACTGCGAAGGATAAAGCGTTATTGCTCACGACCATACTGGCTGATGCAATTAATTTAGGGCTGACGAAAATGGCCGAATCATGTCCTGGTACAACTTATGCCAAACTCTCATGGCTACAGGCTTGGCATATCCGTGATGAAACTTATTCAACGGCATTGGCCGAATTGGTGAATGCTCAATTGAAACAACCTTTCGCTGAAAACTGGGGAGATGGCACTACCTCCTCATCAGATGGCCAACGCTTCCGCGCAGGTGGCAGAGCTGAAAGTACAGGACATATCAATCCAAAATATGGCGCAGAGCCTGGAAGGTTATTTTATACACACATTTCTGATCAATACGCACCATTTAGCAGTAAGCTGATCAATGTGGGCGTTCGTGATTCAACCTATGTTCTTGATGGGCTGCTGTATCACGAGTCTGATTTACGCATCGAGGAACACTACACCGATACGGCTGGATTCACCGACCATGTTTTTGCACTCATGCACATGCTAGGGTTTCGATTTGCACCACGAATTCGTGATCTGGGCGATACGAAACTCTATATTCCAAAGTCAGACATAGACTATGCCGCACTTAAACCCATGATTGGCGGCACACTGAATATCAAACAGATTCGTACTCATTGGGACGATATTTTGCGTCTGGCCGCATCAATCAAGCAAGGGACTGTCACAGCGTCGCTAATGCTACGTAAACTCGGTAGTTATCCACGACAGAATGGTTTGGCATTGGCATTACGAGAGCTGGGGCGTATTGAGCGCACACTGTTTATCTTGGATTGGTTGCAAAGCGTAGAACTACGCCGTCGGGTTCAAGCTGGATTAAATAAAGGTGAAGCCCGTAATGCATTAGCGCGCGCCGTTTTCTTTTATCGATTGGGTGAGATTCGAGATCGAAGCTTTGAGCAACAGCGTTATCGAGCCAGTGGCTTGAATCTAGTGACCGCCGCCATTGTATTGTGGAACACGGTTTATTTAGAGAGAGCGACTAACGCCCTACGAGGGCATGGTCGCACAGTCGATGATACCTTGCTGCAATATCTGTCACCGCTGGGGTGGGAGCACATCAATTTAACTGGGGATTATCTATGGCGAAGCAAAGCCAAGATAGGTGGTGGAAAATTTAGGCCATTGCGCGCAATTGAAAAACCTTAGCGTGCTATATTTTCCGTTTCCTGAGACGACCCCTACAAGGGCCGTAAGCCGTCACTGACTCCTGAACAAGTGGCTCTGCTGCATCAACGTCTTGAATCTGGCGACTACAAAACCAAGCGAGCATTGGCGAAGGAGTTTGGGATTTCTGCGCCAACGCTGTATCGGTATCAGTAGTAGTTCCAGCTATTTGATATTATTTGTCTATCTATTGAAAATTTTTCTGAGTAAAACAGGGTCGGCATCCTGAACTGAGCTTGCTCCAATTTTATTTGCTGCTAACCGTAAACAGGAATCGACCGATACAAACCAACTTGCCATCAAGTAGTAACTGAACCGATACTGTCGTAATGCGCCGACCCGCACGAACAATACTGGGGACTGCCTGTAACGTACCTATAAATGCTGGCCGCAGGTAATCAAAGGTCATCGTGGAGCATAAGGGCAGCTCATTATCACCACGCTGACGGGCAAGATAGGCGGCGGCGGCCACTTCACCAAAACTCGCGAGAATGCCGCCATGAAACGTGCCAATCATCGGGTTGCCGATATGCGAATCACGAAAGTCCATAAAGTACTGTATTTCTCCATGTTGCATTTCCTCACGAAAACCTAGAAAATCGACAAAAGGCTCGTCACACAATTTTAGTGGGGGTGTTTCCGCGCTCATCTGATTTACTATACTCATATCACTCGCCTCGCGCTTCATTGCTGTCAAAAGAGGGTCCCATCGTGCCGATTGCGAAAGAACCAGTGACAGTAGCCAGTAGCTCACCACTGTCTTCTGCAACCGCTCGGCCCGTGATAAAGGCCACCGTATCGGTTCTACCAATGCAATCCACTATCGCCTTTAAACCTACCGCAGAGGGAATACGTCGCAAAAAATCGACACGCAAATCAATAGTGGCAATCGGCTCTAACGACCGCAATGACGAAAAAATAGATAAGCCGCAAGTCGTATCCAGCAGCGTCACCAAAGCCCCTCGATGCAGTGAGCCTTTACGGTCAGAGAGTTGCTCAGAGAAGGGCATCGTCATCTCGGCATGACCATCGCTCACTGCACCAACACTAATATTGAACATATTGAATAAAGGGTGATTAGTACCAAAAAACGCCTTAGCCATGGTCAGGTGTGCCGTGTTATTACTGTCCATTTTTGAACTCCCGCCATTGCTGGCTGATTTTATTGCGAAAAAATTAGCGGCACGTCTCAAAGTGCAAGGGCGGCATCTGTATAATTACGTTCGGCCTGCATCACCGCCACAATGGCCTCTTCAATGGCGGCATATGGAAAGTTTGTGCTTTCCGAGGCAGACTTCAAACACATGGCTAATGCCGTCCATGCTTTTTCGCAAGCCCTCATTAACAGGGGCAGTCGATATTGCTGTACACTTGCGTCATAGTGAACCGCTTCATCAAGGAATTCAGCGTACATTTTGCGGAAGCCGCCGCCACCTGTGCCACGCTTTTCAATAATTTGGTAGGCAAATCGGGTCGTCCAGTGCCAATCGCCTGTGGCTCCCCAACGACTCAGTTCGGCCAGCCATGTTTCCAGTGCCGATATGCCACTCACAGCTAATGACTTGGCGTTGTCATGGATGACACCGGTAATCATCTCGGGGGTAATTTCGCCTTGAAACGCGGTGGGCGTGAACATATTGCCATAGTGAATAAATGGGGGCTGTGTAGAAAAACGTGCGCGGGTCAGTGCCTCTCGCGTCACCGACAAAACACTCGGACGCTCGGTATCGGTGACAAATACCGCACCTGTCTCTGGATTTCTCGACCAAGCGGCTATGGCGTGACCGGGAAAGTGCGTGCTGCTGTTGAAGTAAGGTAAATAAAAAATATCCGTCAGCAACAGGGTGGGGTGACCCGCATCCAAACATTTCTCCAGCGCGGTGGCTGCCGATTCGGGTGACTCGAAGGTTTGCCACTCAAAGGGTATACCGATACTTTCAAATACGCGCGCTTCAAACCCCAAAGACCGCACATGCACTAAAAATGGCACAGGGGCGTCAGCCATTTCCAAATAGGTCACGCCAAGCCCTGAGCCTAATCCAAAGCACATGGCCTCGGAAATATTCAGCCCATTAAACTCGAGCAAATCACGAATTGCGGAGCTGCCACAATGCCTCCCGATGGCGTGCGTGATACGGGATGGAGTCTTATAGTTGGTCACAGGTTTTTTGCCTCTTCGTGAAAATCTGGATTAAGGATGCCTCTTGTCATCATCTGCCATATCGCATCCGCGATCTGTTCAAGATTGTACTTACCATTTTCTTTATACCAAGTGGCAGCCCAGTTTATTGCTCCTAGCCCAATCAGTCTTAACAGATCTGCATCCACATCGTTTCGGATACAACCATAAGACTGCAGATCATCAAGAATTGTCTGCCAATATCGCTCGTATCTGTCTCTCTCAGCAATAATCTGCTCACGTGCGACTCCATGTACCGAGCGCCACTCAAACAACAACACATAAACCATATCGTCACCCGACATAAGGATATCGACATGTGTCTGCAGTGCCGATTGCATTTTTTTGAGTGGATCTTGAATCGCGGAAGTCGCCTCAACAATCCTGTAAATAGTTCTCTCAATAGCAAGCCGCATCATATCAACCAAAATATCGTCTTTACTACGATAGCGGTAATGCAGACTGCCTGGAAGAATACCACAAGCACTGGCAATTTCTCGCACACTGGTACGCTCAAAACCCTTTTCTCGAAACAGCTTGGCAGAAGCGGCTAATACTCTCTCGCGGTCAGCAACTTCGACTCGCGTAGATTCACTACTCAACATAGTTTGACTCATAACATTATATCAATAAGACAGGTTACTCGACTTGGTCAAGTCGAGTCGAGTCTTTCACGGTCTCTCCTGATCTATACAGCTTTTGCAATGGGGACATTAAAAACAATTCGTGACGCTTCCATAGGGTCTTGATGCTTATCATATTCAGCCAGCCAAGAATTAACCTTTTCTGGGATTTCGGTGTCGCTAGGATGGAAACCTGGCTTAAACCAGTCCAGATAGCGTGGAATAAGTCTGGTAATCAGGCCACGTGGTCCATAGAGGCGATAAAATCCCTTAGCAAGCACCAATGGCTGACCTTGTAGTTTGTCAATTTTCAACATATGCCAAAGAACTGAGCCAACCACCGCATGTACCAGTAGCGTTCCGATAATCAAAGCAGATGCGCGGGTGAAATACCCCCCACCTGCCGCTGTTTCGTAAACATCAAAGGCTACTGTTTTGTGTTCGACTTCTTCTACCCCATGCCACATGAACATGGCACGCATTGCGGGATGAGCATTCTTGAACATCTCACCCTCACCCTCCATAGCACCCTCGCCTAGTACAGCAGTAATATGTTCAAAGGCAGCTGTCATGGCCAACAGATACTTGGCGGGCAGGTGTTTTTGGGAGAGCCGAATAAATAATTTGAATCTTGCGATGACCTTTTCGACATGAATGCCTTGCGACTGCATCACCGCATTATACTGGTCATGCACAATGCCATGTTGCGCTTCTTGGCGAAAAAAGTTTTTGATATCTTCTCTCAGTTTAGGATCTGTGACCAGATCCTGATAGTTACGCACCGACTGAATAAAAAAACGCTCTCCATCGGGGAAGTGAATAGAAAGTGCATCAAAGAAGCGTGTTAACACCGGGTCACCGTCGTTCCAAAAAACTGGAACATCACTTAAATCAAACCGCGGCTTACGTGGCTGGATATTGATCATATGAGTCATGGCGAGAGTTTCCTTGTAAAGGCATCGAATGTCTGTAAACCTGCTATCACATTTGACCTTGAGCAATATTTTTCACCTTGGTCAGGCACAGCAAATATCACACAAGAATTCAACGGGTATTGGTCAAATGACCAAATGCATATTTTGAATATATATTGGTCGATTGACCAAATGTCAAGCCTGTCCTCAAAATTTGATAGAATGAGTTAACAACGCAGCAGGTGAGCCAGATCATCTTTGACATCGAATATAGCTACCAGACCTTTTGGCAGAGGTGTTTTTTTAATGTTAGTTTTTTTACATTAGAGTGTGTTGACGTTTGAAAATATTGATTGCAAATTGGAGGCAGACTCAGAGAATTAAAGCTCTCCCCATCCGAGTCCACCATGCCACGCTTTATGCTGAACGACCAACATTGAGCAAAGATTTCTCCTATGCTCAAGCAACAGGACATTGATCACAAACCAAATTTACGGCTCACCGTAGAAGCCATGCTCTACAGAATGTGGGTGAAATGTCCATGGCTAGACCTACCTCCTGACTGAGTTTGGTCAGCAGCCTAATCTCTACAAAAGATACAACGACTGGTCAGCAAAAGGTTTTTTCCAAAGCATACTCAGGGTTTTATCTACTGACTCTGATATAGAGTAGGGGTTATGGATAGCAATTACGTCAAGGCACATCAACATAATGCACGTGCTGCAACTCACGATCAGGAGGCGATTGGCTTAAGTCGAGGTAGCAAGACAAGTAAGATCCATCTTGCCGTAGATGGGTATGGATTACCCATCGTGTTTGCGATCACGGGTGGTGAATTACACAAAGCCAAAGCTGCACCTGACTTGCTCTCACAGGTATCTATCGATGCCATTCTGATTAACATCTGAATCAGCGTAATGCAAATCTAGCCTGATGTAGTTTTAAGCTACCCCATCAACGCCTGTACCGCAATCGACTCATCCGCCAACCGCAGTGGATCGACCGCCGTACCAGCCGTGATCAGCTTTTTGCTTAGCATAAACTCCTGCGGACGATTCACACAATCCGCCGCAATCAGGCGACCCGCCTGCAAATAAAACGCTGCAAAGCTACGCCTTTGCTGCACATCACCCCGAATCACGATCTGATCATACCCCTGACTGAGTCCCGCAATCTGCAACTTTAGATCATACTGATCTGACCAAAACCAAGGCAAACTCTTCGAGGTCCGCTGTAAGCCACACAAGGTCGCCGAGGCAATTTTGGCCTGTTCATTGGCGTTTGGTACCGACTCCAAGCGCATCCGCCGCTGATAAATCGGATTAAACGCATTGGCACAATCCCCGATGGCCACAATCTCTGGCGCACTGGTACGGCAATACTCATCAATCACAATACCATTGTCCACCTGCAAGCCCGCGTCCAGCGCCAACTCGATATTCGGTACAACCCCGACCCCGATGATCACCAGATCTGCATCGAACATCGAACCATCGGCACACAGCACCGCTTGCGCCCGCCCCTCACCCGTGATCGCCGTGACCGACACACCGGTATGAATCGTCACACCCTGTTCGCGATGAATCCGCGTATAAAAGTCCGACACTTCCGGTGCAGTTACCCGCTGCAAAATCCGCTCGGCGGCTTCCAAGACCACCACCTGCATGCCCTGCTCGGTCAATGCGGCGGCTGTTTCAAGACCGATATAGCCACCACCGATCACCACTGCTTTGCCGTTGGGTTGTACAAATGGCTGGATAGCCTGTACATCGCTGATATTTCTAAGATAATGCACACCTGCCAAATCAGACCCAGCCAGCGACACCGTCCTGACTCGTGCACCGGTACACAGCGCCAACTGGTCATACGCAAGCGTACTGCCATCTTGTAGTGTCACGCTGCGCGCTGCCCGATCAATCGCAACCACCCGCCCGTGCCGAAATTCGATCTGATTTTTTTGATAAAAAGCGGCTGGCCGAATCAATAACTCATCGACCAGTTGTGCACCGCATAAAAAGGTCTTGGACAACGGCGGTCGATGATACGGCAAATACGGCTCATCGCCGATCACCACAATCTCGCCCTGCCAGCCATCTGGCCGCAGACTTGCCGCCAACTGCGCCGCAGCATGACTTGCGCCAATGATGACGATTGTTTGCATATGAATTCACTCAGTTCATGGTTGATGCACAGCATCAATTGTTGCCGACGACAGTTGCAAAATGCCTCTGTCGCCTATTTTGATACCTACGCTTTGGCAGTCAGTTTGACCATCATCTTGGCATAGCCGCGCACAAAGTTAGACTGCACCAACTCTGGCTCACCCAATACCTCAATATTGTCGAAGCGAAGCAATAACTCCTCCCACAGAATCCGCAACTGCATCTCGGCCAAGCGATTGCCCATACAGCGATGCACACCAAAGCCAAATGACAAATGATTGCGTGCACCTTTACGATCAATCAAAAACGCATCTGGCTGTTCAATCACCCGCTCGTCACGATTGCCCGAGGCATACCACATTAAGATCTTGTCGCCCTTACGGATGGTTTGGCCGTGCATCTCGATGTCTTGCTTGGCGATGCGACGCATATACGCCAGTGGGGTCTGCCAGCGAATGATCTCGGACACCATATTTGGAATCAGGCTCGGTTGGTTTTTCAGTTTGACAAACTGCTCAGGAAACAGGTTCAGCGCATATACCCCGCCGGTCATGGAGTTCCGCGTGGTGTCATTCCCACCGACAATCAGCAAGGCCAAATTGCCCAAAAACTCCATCGGACGGTGAATCAAATCCTTGGTATCGTCATTGCTCAGCATTAAGCTAATCAAATCAAATCCCATCGGCTCACCTGCCGCTTGCTGAGCCGCCTTGGCATGCCACAGCGCGGCAAACTGCTTGGCCATATCAGCGGCGGCATTAAAAAGCACATCGTTGTCGCTAATCTCACCGCCCGTGGCTTCTGCGCTGCCCGCCAACGTATCAGACCAGTACACCAGCTTGTGCCGCTGTTCATACGGAAAATCTAACAAGGTCGCCAGCATGCGTGCGGTGATTTCTTTGGACACCCGCTCCACCCAATCAAACGGCGTATCGAGCGGCAAATCATCCAAAATCTCTTGTACCCGACTGCGGATCAGCCCTTCCATTTCTTTTAAATTTTTCGGTGCGACCACACCTTGTACCGCTTGACGCTGCACATCGTGCTTAGGCGGATCCATTGCAATAAACATTTCCACATCCAGTCCGGCGGGCGGCTTGCCAATCACAATCACCGGTTCCGCCGAAAACAGCTCGTGGGATTTGTCCACGAACACAATATCGTCATAACGGGTAATCGACCAAAATGCACCGAATGGACTGCTTTTTTGGTAATGAACAGGACGCTCGTCGCGTAGCCGCTTAAAGTATGACTGCCATTGATGCTGTCGATATAAAAACGGATTGCTCATATCGATGTCTTCGAGCTTGAGCGTGGCAACATCGGGGATTGGCTTTTCTACAAAATCAGGGAACGGTTGCGCCTGTGTCACCCGTTGCTTGACCTTTTGGAACACCTGCATGCCTTTCACTTGTAAATGCATGGGTATCGGCAGCAGGGCTGAAATTTGGTTTAGTGTGGCTTGCATGTTTTTCATGATTCATTCCTCAATGATGATGCTTAACAGCTGTTGAAATCTGCCGTCACTACATTTGAAACTCAGGCAAATGCACCACCATGCCATCCATTGCATCGGACAATTGAATCTGGCACGCCAAACGAGACGACGCCGTACCTTCTGGTACCATCTCTAGCATGCGCGCCTCTTCGTCATTGGGCTGTCCTGTCGCCGCCAGCCAAGCACCGTCAACGATCACATGACAGGTTCCACAAGCACATTCGCCACCGCAATCTCCATCAATGCCGGATACGCCGTGATCGATAGCCAGTTGCATCAGCGACTTGCCCGCTTCGATGTCAAGTACGGTGGCGGTACCGTCATACTCGATCAATGTAATTTGACCCATTATTACTACTCCTGTGTGGTATACGGTTGCTGGTGACGCCGATGAAAATAGCCATCCCTCTTTACTCATAATAGACATGTATCCATACTGCTTACAGGTCTCTTGTTGACAATATAGGGTCATTAAAAGACGATTATGGCGCTGTAGCCCCATCGTCGATTGCATTTTTCTAGTCGATGTTCTTTCATACTGGTCTGTTATTGAGGTGTTTGAGCCATGTTGCATCCAAGTCTGCTGACTGGTCTCGCCAGTACAAGTGAATCTGCTAATATCCCCTGTAGCTATACCCGTCTGATTGGCCGAGAGCTGGACTTGCAGGCGCGTGACCTACCTAAACTATTAAAATTCACCACGCTGACCGCTGAACAACTGATGCGTGACGACACGATGATCACGGCCAGCCAACAGATTCAAATCTTACAAAATAGCTTGGAGTTGTCCGCATCCGATCAGTTTGGCTTGCGTTTAGGGCAGCGGCTCACGCCGTCAACACATGGCTCGATGGGCTTTTTAATCAATAGCAGCCCGAACTTATTGGCCGTGTTACAAGCGTTTCAAACTTTTTTGCCGACCCGTATGAGTTTGATTAGGCTCGAAACACACACCAATGCTGAGTGGACGACCTGCTTGATTTTCTTTGAGCAGACCTTGAGTCATGCAGTACATCGGCTACTGTCCGAAACTGTTGCGGTGATTTTTTCGGAATGTGCCGAATTTATTGTTGGACGACCGCTGACCGAGGCGGTGATTCAGTTTAGCCATCCCGCCCCCGATCATCATGCCTGTTACGCGGATTATCTTGCCGGTACCTATCAGTTTGATCAGCCACAACTGTCGATCCGAGTGCCGACCGAGTTGTGCTTGATTGCCAATGCATCCGCGCAGCACGATAGCTATCTGCTGGCGATGCAACAATGCGAAATGATCCTCAACCGGCTCAAGACCCAACAACACAGCACCACCTACCAAGTGCAAAAAGCCATGCTGTCCTATCCGCTCGGGCAACTGAGTGAAGAGGATCTGGCTGCAGCCTTGTTTATGAATAAGCGTACGCTGGCCAGACGTCTGGTCAAAGAGAACACGAGTTACCGGCTGATTCGAGATCGGATTTTATCTGAGAAAGCCAGTAGTTATTTACATGACCCTCAAATATCGGTCGAGGCAATTGCCAGCTTACTGAATTACCACGACTCTGCTAATTTTCGGCGCGCGTTTAAACGCTGGTTTGGTGTATCACCAAGTGCTTATCGGCGAAAAATCACCCATCGGCAAGAAGAAAATGACCTGAGAGAATGAGGTTGTTCGTATGATTGTTAATACGTTGAAACATCAATACGCCCTAGAAAAATACCTTAAAACGCTATGTCAGAGATGGCAATCATATGGCAGCCCTCCACTTCCAATCCGATAACCTCAACTCAACCCAACGCTTGCAACCCGCTGTGAACTCTGTAGAGGTTTTAATTCCCATTGCAGCCCATCCACCGTCAATGTCTTCAGTTAGGGGTCGTCTCAGGAAACGGAAAATATAGCACGCTAAGGATTTTCACTCCGACTTCTTTTAACGATATCCAACACGGTATTTTTGCTTAGATTGACCAGCCGACCGACTTGTCGATAAGAGTGTCCAGCAGACACCAACTCCAACACTTTAGGTGCCAGACGATCTGACTTGGTACGTTGACCAGGACGACGACCAAACACAACGCCACGCGCTTGTGCCGCTGCTACACCAGAGCGCACACGTTCACGTAGTAAATCTCCCTCAAACTCTGCTAATGCAGACATCACAGAAGCCATGAGCTTTCCCTGAGATGTGGAAAGGTCAAACTGCAAACCTGTTTGTGCCACCAGAGATACCCCGAAATGCCCAAGATTGTTGACGCTCACTTAATATTGACCAGCGATGCTCGTTGAATATTGACCAGGCATTTAAGCAATGTAGCGTACTACACTGCTGTGGATAAATCGATCAATTGCTGTTGCTTTTTCTTCACTGATCGACGGTTAAAATAACTCTCCTTTCTCTGCTTCTCGTTTCTTTATACGCTGCTTGGCTTCCTCCGTGCTTTGCTTAAAACGATAGGATTCATTACCCGTTTCGATGATATGGCAATGATGAGTCAGTCGATCCAGCAGTGCAGTCGTCAACTTAGCATCACCAAATACATTGCTCCATTCCGAGAAGCTCAAGTTCGTCGTAATGATAGGGGTCGTCTCAGGAAACGGAAAATATAGCACGCTAAGGTTTTTCAATTGCGCGCAATGGCCTAAATTTTCCACCACCTATCTTGGCTTTGCTTCGCCATAGATAATCCCCAGTTAAATTGATGTGCTCCCACCCCAGCGGTGACAGATATTGCAGCAAGGTATCATCGACTGTGCGACCATGCCCTCGTAGGGCGTTAGTCGCTCTCTCTAAATAAACCGTGTTCCACAATACAATGGCGGCGGTCACTAGATTCAAGCCACTGGCTCGATAACGCTGTTGCTCAAAGCTTCGATCTCGAATCTCACCCAATCGATAAAAGAAAACGGCGCGCGCTAATGCATTACGGGCTTCACCTTTATTTAATCCAGCTTGAACCCGACGGCGTAGTTCTACGCTTTGCAACCAATCCAAGATAAACAGTGTGCGCTCAATACGCCCCAGCTCTCGTAATGCCAATGCCAAACCATTCTGTCGTGGATAACTACCGAGTTTACGTAGCATTAGCGACGCTGTGACAGTCCCTTGCTTGATTGATGCGGCCAGACGCAAAATATCGTCCCAATGAGTACGAATCTGTTTGATATTCAGTGTGCCGCCAATCATGGGTTTAAGTGCGGCATAGTCTATGTCTGACTTTGGAATATAGAGTTTCGTATCGCCCAGATCACGAATTCGTGGTGCAAATCGAAACCCTAGCATGTGCATGAGTGCAAAAACATGGTCGGTGAATCCAGCCGTATCGGTGTAGTGTTCCTCGATGCGTAAATCAGACTCGTGATACAGCAGCCCATCAAGAACATAGGTTGAATCACGAACGCCCACATTGATCAGCTTACTGCTAAATGGTGCGTATTGATCAGAAATGTGTGTATAAAATAACCTTCCAGGCTCTGCGCCATATTTTGGATTGATATGTCCTGTACTTTCAGCTCTGCCACCTGCGCGGAAGCGTTGGCCATCTGATGAGGAGGTAGTGCCATCTCCCCAGTTTTCAGCGAAAGGTTGTTTCAATTGAGCATTCACCAATTCGGCCAATGCCGTTGAATAAGTTTCATCACGGATATGCCAAGCCTGTAGCCATGAGAGTTTGGCATAAGTTGTACCAGGACATGATTCGGCCATTTTCGTCAGCCCTAAATTAATTGCATCAGCCAGTATGGTCGTGAGCAATAACGCTTTATCCTTCGCAGTGTCATCCGTTTTCAAATGAGTGAAGTGTCGAGTAAAGCCTGTCCATTCATCGACCTCCATTAATAATTCGGTGATCTTGATATGTGGTAACAGCATTGCTGTTTGGTCAATTAAAGTTTGGGCTGTATCAGGAGCCACGGCATCGAGAGGTGTTATTTTTAGACCAGATTGATTGATCATCGCATCAGGCAAATCGTTGGTCGCTGCCATGCGATTAATGATTGCTAATTTCTGCTCCAATAGTGAAAGGCGACTTTGCAAATATAGATCACAATCAGTAGTAATGGTTAGAGGTAACTCATTGGACTGTTTTAGCTGATTAAATTTATCAGCAGTCACTAAATACTCATCGAAGTCTTTGAATTGGCGAGAGCCTTGTACCCAGAGATCCCCAGCCCGTAGCGAGTTTTTAAGTTCAGATAACACACATATTTCGTAATAGCGGCGATCAATACCATCATCGGTAAAGACTAGTCTTGCCCACCGTTTTTTGATAAACGCTATTGGAGCATTAGAGGGGATTTTTCGTGTATTATCAACATTCATGCTGCGGAGCAACTCTACAGCGGCAAGCATATCTTTTGCTGCTGGGGCAGCACGCAATTTAAGTATGGCAAGAAGTTCTGGCGCGTAACGGCGTAAAGTTGCATAGCTCTCGCCAATTCGTGGTAAAAAATCAAAGTCTTCGGGTTGCGCCAGTTTTTCTGCCTCAGTAATACTTGCTGCAAAAGCATCCCATGAAATAACAGTTTCGATGGCGGCAAACGGATCACTGCCATTTTGCTTGGCATCTAGCAAGGCTTTCCCGATAAGCCCATACAAACGCACTTTGTCGTTGATCGCTTTACCTGATGATTGAAATTGTTGCTGGTGTTTATTTTTTGCGATAGCAAATAGCTTTCCAATAATGCGATCATGCAGGTCAATAATTTCGTCGGTGATCGTGGCCATACTCTCCACAACGATTGCTACCAAAGTGGCATATCGACGTTGAGATTCAAATCTGGCCAAATCAGCAGGAGTCATTTGCCCACCTTCGCGAGCAATTTTCAGTAAGCGATTTTGATGAACGTGTTTTCCAATGTCTTCAGGTAGATCGATGGCTTGTAAGCACTTCAGCCGCTCAATGTGCTCAAGCATGTACTTTGAGTTTGGTTTAGCTGGTGACTGTCTAAGCCACCCCAATATTGTCAGTTTGCTGCCCTCTTTACGGTTCAGCAAAGCATCTATATTTTGACGATGAGTTTCTGAAAGTGAGCTCGTCAAAGCAGTATAAATTATGCGGTTGGCAGATGTGATTGCTTCTGCGCAAATACTATCAATTGCATTTATAGCTGGCAAAAGGACTGATTTTTGTCGTAAATTTTCAACGAGAGTTGTGGCTAAAATAAGACCTTTATCTGTCTGAAGGGACAAATCCACCATCATATTGACCGATTGCCGATAGTCACTCAAGGTGAATAGTTTGAACCCAAAAACTTTTTTCAATTCGGCAATATGTTCTCGTCTTGTTTGCTCGCGCTGACCATAATCATTCCAGCAGTCCACTGATATACTAAGTTGAGCAGCCATCATGAAAAGTAAGGGTTTGAATGGTTCGTCGTTAATACCCAATATCACTCCAGGGTAACGCATGTAGCAAAGTTGAATTGCAAAGCCTAGCTTGTTGGATGCCCCTCGATGTTGATGGACTATGGATTTATCAGAATCACTCAGAGTGTAATGCTGAAGCATAAAAGCTCTATCATCTGGAATTTCGAACAGGCTTCCCAATTCCGTGGACGACAAAATAGAATGGCGCGGCATGGCTCATTAGTCCCAAATAAACTAAACTATTAAAGGTACATTATTTTGTACCGCCACGCTTAGCTTTGCGCTGCAATTTCGCAAGGAGGTTCAATTGGGACAGAATGCGGCCATTTATTGCCGAGTATCAACGAACGATCAGTCCTGCGAACGACAGGAATATGACCTACGTGCCTACGCCAATCGTTGCGGCTACGATGTTGTCGGTGTTTGGAAAGAAACTGCATCAGGCAGTAAGGATGAGAGATTGCAAAGAAAATACTTGATGACCATGGCGCAATCTCGTGAAATCGATGCCATCTTGGTGACGGAATTGACACGCTGGGGCAGAAGCACCGTGGATCTCGTACAGTCATTACAAGATCTTGGGCATTTCGGGGTATCTCTGGTGGCACAAACAGGTTTGCAGTTTGACCTTTCCACATCTCAGGGAAAGCTCATGGCTTCTGTGATGTCTGCATTAGCAGAGTTTGAGGGAGATTTACTACGTGAACGTGTGCGCTCTGGTGTAGCAGCGGCACAAGCGCGGGGCGTTGTGTTTGGTCGTCGTCCTGGTCAACGTACCAAGTCAGATCGTCTGGCACCTAAAGTGTTGGAGTTGGTGTCTGCTGGACACTCTTATCGACAAGTCGGTCGGCTGGTCAATCTAAGCAAAAATACCGTGTTGGATATCGTTAAAAGAAGTCGGAGTGAAAATCCTTAGCGTGCTATATTTTCCGTTTCCTGAGACGACCCCAAATTAAAGAGCTGATCAAACAACATAACATTCAGGTGCTATCCAGTAATTTCTCCTTATATGGCGAAATGTCCAAGCGCTTTATGGAGCTGCTTGGGGACTATGTTGCACCAGGAGATCAAGAGGTCTATTCCATTGATGAATGCTTTCTGAAGCTCACAGCTTACGAGCATCTATTTGACCTGACTGTATATGCTCAAGACATGAGGGCTAAGGCTTGGCGTTGGTTAGGCCTACCCTGCTGTATTGGAATTGGTCGCTCTAAAACCGAAGCCAAGATTGCCAATCATCTCGCCAAGAAAAACAAGTTCTTCAATGGGGTCTGTAATCTGGCCCATATGGACCCATGCTCTACAGAAACGCTACTCGCGCAGGTTGATGTGTCTGAGGTTTGGGGCGTAGGCAGACAGAACTGTAAGAAGCTCAATACTATGGGTGTTCAATCTGTGCTGGATCTGATCAATGCCAATCCTAAAGAAATCAAAAAGCAGTTTAGTATCGTGATGGAAAAGACGGTGCTTGAGCTACAGGGCCTTTCTTGTATTGACCTTAGTGATGATACTGTAGCGAAGAAGCAAATCATCAGCAGCCGTTCATATGGCAACCCAGTGTATGAAATGGATGACATTAAAGCTTCGGTTCGGCTTTATGTGGCCAGAGCCGTGAAACGAATGCGGGAAGATGGCTCAATCTGCAAGATGATCGGCGTGTATATCCAAACCAGTCGCTTTGATAATACAGAGCGCTACTCGCCTTACATCGTCGTTCAAATGCATGAGCATACGGATGATCTACTGCTCATCACCAAGGCCGCGATGAAAGGCATCGATCAGATATTTAAGAAAGGCTTTAAGTATAAAAAGGCGGGAATCGTGCTGCTCGAAATTACAGATCAATCCAAGTTTGTGCCCGATCTATTCACGGACTATTCACATAAGCAAGAGCGAGAAAGGCTTTCAGATGCCATCGAAGCCATCAGTGAACGGTTTGGGAAGAATCTCGTCACGCTAGGCATTGCCAACAATAAAGAAGCCACATGGCACATGAATCAAAACCTTAGATCACCTTCGTATTTAACCAAATGGTCTGACTTACCAAGAGTAGGATAAAAACATGCACTTATTTAAATTAACTGACGAACAACTCGCACAAATTCTTATCCCGAAACGATTTGTACCACCTACTCCACCTGAACATGAAGGCAAGAATATGGTCTATGTATTTGATAGTGAGGATAAGTTTGAACTGACTTATGATGAGCTGGTGGAAATCATTAGCAAAGCTAGAATGGCTGGTCCGAAGTTGATACCTGTCTTAGGCACCGTGAATTAAATTGTGCAGTGTTCGCACGCCACTTGAAACATAACTTGATTGGAAATGAATTTGGGCTGAGAAAAATTCAGTTCAAATTTAACCTGACGGGCACACTAAAAAATGGGTAATTGTCAGATCGAGTTTGGACTACAACACTTTAGCTCAGCGATTTACCAATTTACACTAGTGTCTAAAATCCAGTGACGAAACTGTGATGCTAAAGCTTTTAAATTTCCCCTTTTTAAGATGCTTAGGCTATTTGATCCAGAGTTCATCTTCTTGCATCATTTTTAACATTAAATTAAATATAACCAGCGGAGTAACATTTTTTTTGTTAGAACCGACAACTCTTTGAAAACTAAATTTAACGGTTCGCTCAGGAGCACCCAAATTAACTGGGTAGTTTTGTTTTTCTAAATACAGATGATCTCCTAACATTGGCTCTATACCAGTAATAAAATTAACAATTTGTTGCTCATCACCTTTCATTCGGCATTGAAAATGTAGAAAATTCTTACGCAGTTTTCCAAGTAATAATAATATTTTAAGCGCCTTAAACATGTTCTTTTCTTTCAGTGCATCTTGCTGCCTATCATCTTTATAATGAAAATCAAGGAGAGGAATTATTTCATCTTGACGAGTCAGTTTTTTAGCCTTTTCGTAAAGTTCATCAAACCAACTCTCTTCTAAATTCTTACTATAAACATAATTCGTTTTTAAATTAAATTTTTGGCGATCCATCCATTTATTGCTCATCCATTGACATCGTTGCATCCATTCTTGAGCTTGAGTATCTTCGCTTAAACGACCTTCTCTAAAACTTATCAAACGTTGAAAAGGTGTCAGATTACTCTTCTCGATACTAAACTTCTTTTCTTGTCGGCCAGCAATCGTAACTGGCTGTGTTTGCTGATAAGAATTAAACCATTTCTGCTGCTGAGTATAACGATTTAGGTTTATGTAGTCTGTACTTGACTTCACTGGACTAAAACACTGTTCTAATACTTTTTTTGAAATGATACACGGCGAATTATAAATTCGATCGACTGCTAATAAATCCAAAACATGAAGGTAATTTGAAGCCGTTTGCTCAATACTGCTATGCCCCATCCAAGAGGCGAGCACCTGCCATTTATGTTGAATAATCTCTTCTTGAGCACGTGCTTTCATACCAAACAATAAATCCCTCATCTTTTTTGCTTTTACCCAAGGACAATCTGTGTAGGTCTTGATCATTTCTTTTGAACCGAGCAAAGTTATTGCTAGATAGTTAGCAGCACTGTGGCGTAATGTATGAAAACTAAAGCCATGATGCATACCTAATATTTGACTAAACAAATCTACTGTAATTTTGCTGATACATTGATCAGTTAATACACGATGATTCACACTAAAAAGTAGATCATCCTGCTGATTAACCAAATATTGCTCATAACGATGTTGTATGTAACGTTGTACTACTAAAAACTCATGTTCTGACAATGCAATTTTCAATGGTATTTGACGATTCGCACTTCGCGTTTTCAGACGGCGATATGAATTGTCTTGGATATGAAGCGTGATATTATTAAAAACTGTATTTTCTTTTTCTTTATAAAGTAGCTCTGGGCAAATAATATCTTGTATTTTAAGACAACGAACTTCATTTAATCGAAGTCCAGTTCTATAACTTAGTAAATACATCAGCTTTAAACAACTCAGATGATCGACCCACTCTGATGCCGTTGGCTCTTGACTTAAATTTTCTAGTTTTTCCAATAATTTGCCAAATAGCAAAGGACTCACTAGCCGTGCATTGCAAATTTGTAAATGCTTAAAACTTGAATTCTGTAACACCAATACCCCTGGAGCATCATAATTCTCTATACAGAATTGATGAAAATCTTTTAGGCGACCAAAACGGTATTCTGCGCTTTGGTGCATCTTACGAGAGGTTTTTCCTTTCACCGAATCTCGTTGAACTGCTTTTTCATCACGTTCACTGCTGTATTTCAATAGCTGCCGATATAAATCCTCATAGTCATCTATGGATTGTTGCTTTAAATCTAATTTATTGAGCCAAATCTCAAATATAAATTCTTTGCCAAACGATCCTAAGTAGCTTTCAATAGTTGATAATTGAAGCCCTCGTTTTTTTAAATGCATTAACCATTCAATTAAGCGTAGTTGAGCATCAATTAAAGACTTTTCCTCCGTATTAGCATCAACTATCTTCTCCTCTAACACCCTTCTGGTTTCTTGCCAAAAACGTAGCGTGCGTTCTTCTTTATTCCTCTTTTTATCTAAACGCTCAACTTTTTGACCTTTACGTTTCTTTTGATCAAACAACATCAACTCATACGGAATCGTTTGTAATTTGCTTTGAGCAGTCGGAACTTCCGGATGTAACTGCTCTTGTTCAAAATGAATAGGGCGACTCTCTTGTTCTGTGACTTGATTGTAATCATTATTCCACAGCAATCTAAATTCGGATGGCCTTAAAGCGACAGTATTAATCTCTTGCTGAAGCACATTACTCAAAAATATATCAAGGCTAAGGTTTGGATTAAATTCGAGTACCATTTGCACATCATTAAATGCACGAAATCCACGGCGTTTAATTTGATATTGCAGATCCCCAAGACTTTTTTTCCTGCCTATCTTACTCAAGCTTTCTAAAATACAATCTTCAACTGAATGTTGCAGACGAAATTCTTTCTGAGTGGCTTTCAACTTTTTTAAATATTGTAAAATGAACTGTGCATATGGGTTAAAAAAAACATGTTTCCATTTGTACAACTTTCCCTGTTCTACATCGTTGCCATATTGAGAGTTTTCAACACGATAATGTAGTAACAATGGATTAGTGATCTTTTGATAATCAGAATGGTATAACCGAAAACAATTCAGATCTGTACCAAGCTCAATGGCATCCTGCAATTGTTTCTGAATAGTAATCAAATGCTGTTCATCTGCACAGCCTGAAATATATATAAAACTTAAGCATAAATTTCCCCATAAGTACTTCGGTTCATCCCAATATTCAAATGAATCTTGCCAATACTGCCTTAATTCCTTGACTACCAGAATATGTAGATGCCCGTGTTTTAATCGTGACTCTGTACTCTCAATTTTTCTAGGCAGTACTATCCGTTTCGTATGTGGATTTAGCTTAATTCTGTATGATTTTTTATCTACATTCTGGTTGAATTGCCTCCTTCTTTTATTAAATTCATCTTCAGTAAATTGCATCAGTTTTGATTGTTCGTCTCGGCTCAACTTTTGACTCAAATAATCAACACTATCTTTAATGTCATGCCATTTTTCAGCGATCTGCTGATCAAGTTTTTGCTGCATGTCTTTCGTCAATACTTCAGGTGAAGAAGGCTGTCTATCTAGCGACTTTTTCACCAATTTATGAATATCAACAAATAGATCATCTAGTTGCGGTTTTATTAGTTCTTTGATTTTTTGCATACAACTATTTTCGCTCTAAGTGTTTAATCGATAAAAATTTGACATTATCTTGCAATTGCTGGCGGGCTTGCTGTACATAGACATTCGGAATAAGTGAAGAATGCGGATGAAAAGCCTCTCGGTCACGTTGGTCATGACCATAAAGAGCCTGTATTAAATGGAATGCTAAAGCAGTTTTTTCTTCTTTTTTTTCTTCTTTTTCTTCTGCATACATCAAAAAATTCATATCAAAATGACGTAACCAATTCGAATACATATTCTTTGGAAAGATTCCTTCCATATATAAATTTACCCAGTTTCGAGATAAAGGGATTAACTTAATTTTTCTGCTCTGCCACTCTTTGACAGTTATCGACAAGATATCTTTACTATCAATGACCTTGCCAAAAAGATCATTTACAGTAATTTTCTTTGCAAAGACTTGTCTAAAAAACGAACCGTACGCTTCAATAATTTGTTCTAAAAAGACTGTGTAATTTTGCAGTGTTTTTATGAAAAAATCAGATAATGGGATAAAACGACCATCTTTTCTTGCTTTACTATTTCTTTTATCGTTTACATATAAAAGCTTGAGCTCAACACAATAATCATCCAAATTCCCCAACAGGTTTTCTTTAGGCCGACTTGCCAAACTCAACAAGCTGATATGCCACATCCAACATGCGTATGCATTCAGTTGATTAATGATATGTTGATCTTTTTGAATATTTTCTTGGCAATGTTTATGTAAAAAAGCAAATTGCTCTTTCACAAAACTGGGTTCAAGTGCCAGTTGGCTCCCTATCCTTCCTAGAGCTAAGGCAGATTGCACTTTGAATTGTTGTCGCAATATTTTGAGTTCTTCAGTAAATTGCGAGGAATGTGTAAGTGCTGTTTCTACAAAGGCTAGATATGTGCTACTGAGTTGAGCTTTCGGTAGCCCTCCATAATAGATACCAGGCATGTGATGCTGACTATCCCGCCCAGCAATTACATGAGCTAGATATTCATTATATGTTTCATAATATATATGAAAATATAATTGAGCCTGCAGTTTTTCAACAGTGATCGAACCTACAAACCGATTATCAAGCCAATTCTTAAGTTTTGTATTAATGTCTGTTGAAGAAATTATTGGATTCGATGCTTGTTCTATATAGTCAAACCAAGCAGAAGGTAAATGTAGTTGATGTGTCATCACTTCATTCCATCGCTCATCATTTAAGCTCTTAATCTTCTGCTCTGTAATTTTAAGATTTAATTTGAGTAAATATTCGCGACGTCTACTTGAACCATTTTGGATCAAAATTCCATCTTGAATAAGCTCGTTAAAATCCATCAGTGCGACGGGTGATAATCCCGTCAAAAGTGACAATAAACATGCTGCAGCGATTGCAGCATCATTCCAGTCCCTATTTAACTCAGTTCTCAACACATAAACAATTTGCTTCAGTATATCTGGCGCCAAATAATGTGGATTTGTAATAAATGGCGCATGACGGCGTTGGCGATGCCGCGTGTAATACGCAGCATAATCACTAATTAAATGATTAAAATTTTTAGTTTTTTCATCTTCAGAGTATAATTCTACTTCAGTGTCCAATAACTCAATTTCACGATCTTCATCTTTGTGAAGAGAGGCATCATAAAAACTGATCTTTGCGTTATGTCCGATATCTTCATGCTTACCTGATTTTATTTCACGAAATTTTTTGAGTTCATTTTTAGTGGGCCATTTCAAAACTTTGCTTTTTTTTGACTTACGCTGACGATGAACTACACGACGATCATCTAGTCTTTTAAAAATTATTAATAGAGCCGATAAATACTCTATGGCTTGTACTTGTTTGAAATCTTTAATATTAAAAAGTTGATTACGATCCTCCTTTTTCAAGTTACGTTCGTACATGACATAGCGATTTAGTAGCTCACTGCATTCTTGAAATAATTCAGCATGATTAGAATCCAGAACATATCGTGAGACATAGCGAAAGAGATCACAAACATGTTTTTGCTTATTCTCAGCTTTATCAATTTTTGCAAATTCTTGATACTGCCGATATGTTAAAAAACTCGCTTGCAAAATCAAATAACGTACAGACGACAACTCTTGAGTATTACTAATATTCGGACATGAAAAATAACTCAAAGCAGCCAAAAAAGAATACTTACCGATCTGTCTGGAGCCTGATATATAGCTATAAATTTGTTGTGCTAATTTGTATAGCGCGTAGACTTCTTTATACAAATCATCTGATAGATCAATAAATTGTGTATTCACAACATCATCATGTAACAGACAATAATCTTTTTGGAATTTTTCTGCTAAATCTAAAAAGTGCTCTTCTGCGTCAATCTTCGGCATATTCATTTTCGCTTAATTTTTTATCACATTGCATTGTCTAAATTCATTACGATCTAAACAATTTTGTAAAAGTTGATCTTTTATTGGATTCTTTGTTAGCTTAAAAAATCGAGCAAAAAATTTAGCATCCAGCTCTTTCTGAGCTTTCCTTTCAAAGCACAAGTGTTGCTGTGATTTTTCGATAAAATCATCAAGATTATGTATCAACTGTAAGATTGCAACATAATTAGAATGCACACGTAAGCCAGGCTCCGTTTGCATCAATAGCAAGATTTTTTGCCAAATTTTGACGTAGATTACTTTGAACTTTGCCTGTACTACTACTTTCTGACTCTGTTTAATCTTTTTGATTTTTAGTAGTTCTGAGTTAATTTTTACTATCTCAAGCAGAACATTTGGTCGGTCAAAGCAAAAGGGCATGATAAATTGCCCCATAAAAATCTCTATATTTTTTACTAAATAGGCAAATTTTAACATTTTTATCGATATAAAAAATGAGCATATCTTTGTATATGAAAATTCATTTAATTAATCAATCAAATCTTCTTAAAATTACAATTATCAACAACTACATAGGTTTTTCTTATTAAAGTTGATCTAAATTTCAAATATTCTTCCAATTTTTTTTAGTTTTCTGTTATTACATGAAACAATACCGTTGTATTACATTTTGAAATGCTGTGTATGCAGCATTGATCAAAAAGATTCTCTGCTATACTTACTTCACGTGTAGCATCAATGGAGTTTCGAAATGCTCAGAACCACTGAACAGAAAAAAAAATATATTCAAGCGACACGTGCGCAAAACTATCAAGCCAGCCTAAAGCTTGAAGGCATTACAACGACAGCTCAAACAACTCAACAAAGTAAAGCTGAAATCTTGCAAAAATATAAGAAGTATTCGCAACCCGAAACTTAGTCAGGTGCATGTATGGATAAATATGGGGAAATGGGTGACAGCCTGTATTGTTACCCTGGCACAAATATCCTAAAGAACAAACTCAATATTCATGATGAACAAATTTTAGAACAAGCTGAACTAGAACTGTCTGGATTGGCAAGTAACTTAATTGAATATGCTGAACCACCTTACGACTTACAATACTTAAAATCAATTCATGCGCAGCTCTTTGGCGACTTATACGACTGGGCAGGAAAGTTAAGACAAATCGATATTTCCAAAGGTGACACCCGTTTTTGTAATTTTTCCCGTATTGAAATTGAAACCAATAAACTACTCAAACCGCTTCAAGAAAAAAAATACTTTCAAGGCTTAGCACCACAACAACTGATTCCTCAACTTGCCGACTTGTATTGTGAGCTTAATGTCATACACCCATTCCGTGAAGGTAATGGACGTACACAACGGATTTTCTTTGAGCATCTGATTGCTCATTGTGGTTATGGTATTGATTGGTCTCGCATTGACTCTCAACAACAATGGATTCAAGCCAATATTGAAGGTTTTTATGGTAATTTAAATCCATTAATTAAGATTTTTGAAATATGCTTTATTCAAAATACCTAAAATTTAAGTAGTCGAAGCCCACAATCCTTAATGAGCCATCATCTTTGCTTCAATCCACTGATTAATTTCCCAAATGAACCAACAATCACGATTCTTAGAAATCTTAATACTCTTCGGGTAATTTAGGATCGTAATATTCAGATTACTTATCCAGAATTGAATAGATCGTTAACTTAGATAGACTTTTAAGCAATGTAACTTGCCGCATGTTTATCAACATATGTCTCAAAAAAGTCTGCCCATACATAGATTTATGGCGTTTAGTGCTTAAATTTCAGATTAATCTTCGTCTGATGACCTGAATGGATGTTACAGATTACATGCAGGTGAATTACTCTGTGGCTGTATCATGGCTTTTGTGCAATCCAATCCATTTGATCCGAATGTTCTCTTTTGCAATAAAGCAGCCTCTTCTGCTTTTCCTGAACCAACGAACTATGTCATTGATTTGATTCAACCGACAACAGTGATGCTGAATCAAATCTCCAAAGAAGGGATTAAATGCAAGAAATGTGGTAAGAAAAAGATAGGGGATGGAAGTTATTATCCGTCTAATTGGAACCAGCCCATGAGTCGAGATCAGTTGAGTAAGAATCATTTTAAATGAATAAGAGAAGGATGGCTTACCTCACTTCTCCGAATAACAATGCTATGCTTTTCAACCAAGGTTATAAATTGGCAACTACATTTCATTCTTCTTCATGCTGGTCCTATAGCCTGTAGACAATTACTACATCATTTGCATTCAATGCTCAATACAGCCTGTCAGCAGAACCGCAGCGATACTTTTTTTCGTGCATACATGTAGTGTTTAAATCCATTCATTTTTCAATGATCCTCTGCCGTTTATCACATTTATGGTCGATCTTTAACCTTGTGAAAAATGCACATACCGATCCCTTCAAACTGTCAAATTTATGTATGCATGACATTTAAAGAAAATTATCTGATCAATTTTTTTAGGTAAAATTCATCAAGAAAAAAGTTATTATTATTCATAACATCACCAATAACCACATAAAAACAATAATTTAATAAATTATTCTTCCAATTTTTTTATATTTAGTGTTATTACCTCTAAATCCATGTTTACCACCTTCTATTACATAAGTAATTTAGAAGTATCCACGATATAAATTGCTTGCCCTCACACCTCTCCCCTCTCACGCCCAAAAAATTTATACTGAAAGGCAGATTAAGCCCGTTCGAGTTACATATAGCCGCATGCTATATTGAAAGCATTAAGAAAATATCCTCAATATTTATAGGATTTTTAAAGTATGAACTAATTTTCGAAGAACCCTTTCTAAGTAATGTGACCTATTAGGAAAAATGAAAATACTGAAATCTCCGTATCAACAATCAGTCAAAGTACATCCTGATGATTTTCTGTAACCGATACCCAAGGACTATACCTACCCTTCTGATGTGCTGTGCAACAAAGCCCTCCTTAGCCACACTATAGCTATAGATTAATTCCATTATTTTGTGATTTAATTAAATTATTCATTCTTAAGACCCAATTTAATGGATTTATATTTCACTAAACCAGAAGAAGTTGTGACTCTTTTAGGTGAGCGTTTACGTAAGCAACGACTCTTTCTGGAGATGTCTCAAGCTGAGGTAGCAGCACGCGCTGGTGTCGGCGTGAATACAGTTTCGAATCTTGAAGCGGGACGAAATGTATCTGTTGAAAATTTAGTCCGTATTGCAATGGTCTTGGGTCGATTAAACGAACTTCAGGAACTATTTAAACCTCAGCTTAACAGTGTGAATGACATTCTTCGCTATGAGAGTCAAAGTAAGCGCCACCGTATTAAGAGGAAGGGATAATGCTCAATAGACTTAATGTTTATTACAACGGTTGGGGCGAATCATGGTTATGGGGAACGCTGATTAGTTCAACAGCCACGACAGGTAGACCCACCATTGCTTTTGAATATAGTCCAGAAGCAATACAGCAAGGTGTTGAGCTCTCTTCTTACTTGCTGCCTTTAAAAGGTCTACCATTCAGACAAGGTTTTCCTACTCATCAAATGGGACTCCCAGGTCCAGTCTATGACGCTTTACCAGATGGTTGGGGCATGATGTTGATGGATCGATATTTCAAAAAAATTGGCTTAAATTCAGCACGAATTGGACCTTTGGAGCGTCTGACCTATATTAGTAGTCACGCAATGGGTGCCCTCTCCTTTGAACCTTGTGTTGCTGACATGCAAACCTCAGAAAATATCCCTTTACAACAACTGGCCCAGGAAGTTCAAGAAGTACTCAAAGGTGAAGGTGGTGAATTTCTACAGCATTTATTGGTCATGGGTGGCTCCCCTCAAGGTGCCAGACCAAAAGCGTTGGTTTACCGAGATCCTGTCAATTTAGAGTTTTCGACTCAAGATTCTGATCAACATGAAGCCTGGCTGATTAAGTTTCCTGCTCAGCAAGAGCATCCTGAAGTCTGCGCCATTGAAGCCGTCTATGCAGAATGTTTGCGACTTTGTGCAATTGAGACTCCAGATACCCATTTCTTTAATTTGCCCAATGGTTTAACGGCTTTTGCTTCTAAACGATTCGATCGTCAAAATGGTATGCGGATTCCAATGCAGAGTTTGGCTGCATATACAGGAGCAGACTATAAAGTTCCAGGTAGCCTAGACTATCGCAATTTTCTCCGGGCAACCTTGATGTGTACGCAAGATGTACGAGAAAGATTGCATGCTTTTAAACGTGCTGTGTTTAATGTGCTTTTCAATAATCGGGATGACCATACTAAGAACTTTTCATTTCTCATGGAGAAAAATGGTCAATGGAAATTGGCTCCAGCCTATGATGTGACCTTCTGCGAGGGTCCAGGTGGTTATCATCAAATGGACATTATGGGAGAAGCGCTCAATATTTCCCGAAATGACATACATAAACTCGGTACTTCAGAAGCTAATCTGACTACTCTAGAAGTCGATGAGATCATCTTGACCATGCGTGAAATTGCACTTCAATTTAGTCAAATTGCGCAGCGCCTGTATCCCCATCAAATTCGAGAATCTACCCTACAGATGATTCAATCACGGATTCAACAGAATATTGATTTTTTAACTGAAACCTAAGCGTAAATATAAACTAAGCGCCAACCATCAACTGCAAATAGACTTTGATATAGTTAGTCGCTACATAATCTGTAGAACCTGTGAATTAGCTCTCTTTATAATCACGAATATTAGATGGATCACCGCTAAGATATATTCTGCAAACGTGAAATCACTACATCCAGATCGAAAATCACTAAGAAAAAACTGTCACCAAAAAAAGGTCTGCACTATGGATAGATGCAGACCAAACTCTGGATAACTACCAGCACGAGAAATATGTCGCAATTTTGCATAGACATGAATTTGATAAAATCAGCCCAGAAAGCCAGAAATTCATAAAAACTATTTCATCAATCCCCTATAACTTAATCACGTTCATGGTCGATCTTAAATCTTGTGAAAAGTACTCATGCTGACCTAGCCAAACTGTAAAACTCATGTATTCATAGCCTTTAAATGAATCTTTCAATCGGTATATTTAAGGTAAAAACTAGTAATCAGAAGTTATTATCACCCCCATATAAAACAAGGATCAAATTAAAAACAATAACTTAGTAAATTATTCTTCCATTTTTTTTATATTTAGTGTTATTTATTGGTCGAATAATCTCAAAACCTGATTGACTACCAAGACGGTATCTCAGGTCAGTGACTTTACGTATATTCAAACTCATTCAGGCTGGGTTTATACTGCATTTATTATTGATGTGTTCTCACGAGCAATTGTTGGATGGAAAGTATCTACACGGATGAATACAGATATGGTGCTCGATGCACTTGAGCAAGCATTGCACGATCGAGGCATGCCAAAGAATGTGATTCATCATTCCGATAGAGGTGTTCAATATCTTTCTATTCGCTATACCAATCGTTTAGAAGCTGCAAATTTACGGGCATCAGTCGGTACAACTGGTGATTCATACGATAATGCTTTGGCTGAAACGGTGAATGGCTTATACAAAACAGAGGTGATTGAATATCTAAAAGCAGATTGGCAAGGTTTAGCGGATGTACAACTTGCGACACTAAATTGGGTAGATTGGTTCAATAAAGAGCGTGTACATAGTGCACTAGGTTATGTATCACCTTTTGATTTTGAAGCAATGTACTATGATAAGATTAACCCGTTAGGTCAGGTGGCCTAACTTAAATAAAAAACTCTCCGACAAACCCGGTACGGTTCAAATGCTTTCTTGCCTTACAGTGGAATTGATAAAATAACATTCGAAAATTGAATTATTAAAATTGAAATTTTTAAAGCGATCTTATTTAATTTTCTATAAAAATGCCAATAGCGTCTAAAGGATATAGCACTACTGGCATCATATACTAAGGCTGTTATAGATTTTTAGCCTTCACAGTGATGACTATATAATTTTCTCCTTCTGCTTTTAATTCAAAGTCAACTTTATCTCCTACAGTTAAACCATTTAATAAGGATGGGTCAGCAACTTTAAAGCCCATCTTCATTGCTGGCCAATTAATCGCAGGAATTGCTTCATGGTCGAGTGTTAAAATATTTTCTTTCGTATCAATAGCAGTAATCACCCCAACGGCTTGAGCCGTTGTAGCGGTAGAAGACTCCTTATTCATCTGCTCCATAGGTGCGTCTGCTTTCTTCTGCTCTGATGCTTCATTTTTACTACATGCGCTTAATGCAGCAATAGTGGTAACAAGAGCAATAATTTTCATGAATTTCAACATAATAAAACCTCTTTAGACGAAATAATAAAACGATCAATGTGTTGATCGTTTTCTTTTGATTAAAAGCTGATATACAGCCGGGATAACAAACATTGACAGTAGAGGAGCTGAAATCATGCCCCCAACCATAGGTAAAGCAATACGGCTCATCAATTCAGAACCTGTCCCAGTCCCTAAAAGTATAGGAATTAAGCCTGCCAAAATGACGGCAACCGTCATGGCTTTAGGACGAACGCGTAGTACAGCTCCTGTTCGGATTGCATCATTGAGTTGTTGCTCCGTTAAGGATGTCGTTGAAGAAGATAGGTTTTGCTGTGCATGTTCAACTGCTTGCTTCAAATAGAACAACATGACTACACCAAACTCAGCGGCAACACCGGCAAGTGCAATAAAACCAACAGCAATTGCCACTGAAAAGTGAAAACCGCTCAAGTATATGGCCCAAATACCACCAATTAAGGCAAAAGGTAGAGTCAACATAATCAGAGCAGCATCTTGTACTTGTCTAAAGATCAGGTAGAGCAATAGAAAAATGATCATCAAAGTAATTGGAATGATGACTTTTAAACGCGCATTTGCACGTTCCATAAACTCAAACTGGCCTGAATAGCTGATGCTCATAGCAGGAGAAAGTTTGACTTGCGAATCAATGGTTTGTTTCAAATCTTGTACAACTGAAGCTAAGTCACGTCCCTGTACGTCTACATAAACCCAACCGCTTGGGCGAGCATTCTCACTTTTTAGCATTGGAGGGCCATCTGTAATCTGGATATTGGCAACGCTACTTAAGATAATTTGCTGACCTGACTCGGTAACAACAGGTAAATTTCTTAATGCTTCAAGGGAATCTCTGATCTCTCGTGGATAACGTACATTAATGGGGTACCGTGCTAACCCTTCAACAGTTTCACCAATATTTTTTCCACCTATCGCTGATGACACAATTTGCTGTACATCATCAATATTAAGACCATATCGTGCAGCTTGCATACGATTGATATCAACATCAATATACCTGCCACCCGTGAGCCGTTCAGCTAAAGCTGAGCTAACACCAGATACCGTTTTAGCTGCTTGTTCAACTTGTTGTGCGACCCGATCAATATCTTGTAAATTGTTTGCTGAAATTTTAATTCCGATGGGACTTTTAACCCCAGTCGCCAACATATCAATCCTGTTACGAATAGGCGGTACCCAAATATTCGTTAAACCCGGCACCTGAACTGCCTTATCAAGTTCTTTCACCAATTTTTCAGGTGTCATCCCAGCACGCCACTCAGATCGAGGCTTAAATTGAATTGTTGTTTCAAACATCTCCAAAGGCGCTGGGTCTGTAGCTGACTCAGCTCGTCCAGCCTTACCAAATACCGTTGCAACTTCCGGAATGGTTTTAATCATCCTATCTGTTTGCTGTAGCAGTTCAGAAGCTTTGGCTGCGGACAATCCCGGTAAAGCCGACGGCATATATAGTAAATCGCCTTCATCCATTTTAGGTAAAAATTCTCCACCTAAACGGGTCAGAGGGTAAAGGCTCACTAGAAAAATAAGCAATGCAACCAGTAATGTCGTCTTTGGATAAGCTAAAACTTTATCCAACATAGGACCGTATATTTTGATGAGAAAACGATTTAGTGGATTACGTTGTTCTGAGGGTAATTTCCCGCGGATCCAATACCCCATCAATACTGGAATTAACGTAATGGATAAACCAGCTGCCGCTGCCATGGCATAAGTTTTGGTAAATGCCAATGGTGAGAACAAGCGTCCCTCTTGTGCCTGCAAGGTGAAAATAGGAATGAAGGATAAGGTAATGATGAGTAGACAGAAAAATAAAGCTGGACCAACTTCACTGGCTGACCGAGCAATAATATCCCAACGTTCTTGTGGTGCTAAGATTTGATCAGGATGCTCATGCTGCCAAGCTTCTATATGTTTGTGTGCATTTTCTACCATTACCACCGCAGCATCGACCATGGCCCCAATCGCAATGGCAATACCACCCAGAGACATAATATTGGCATTTAACCCCTGATAATACATGACCAGGAAAGCCGATAAAATCCCAAGTGGTAGAGAAACAATAGCCACCATTGCTGAACGTAAATGCCATAGAAACAGTCCGCAGACTAAAGCCACCACAATGAACTCTTCAATCAATTTATGGCTGAGATTCTCTATAGCCCGATCGATCAATTGACTACGATCATATACGGGAACCACCTGCACACCTTTTGGTAGGCTCTGTTGTAATTCCGCGAGCTTTACTTTAACAGCAGCAATAGTTTCACGTGCATTTTTACCTGCTCGTAAAATCACAACGCCACCAACAGTTTCACCTTGTCCATTCAGTTCACTGATACCACGACGCATTTCTGGTCCAAGCTGTATCGTTGCAATATCACCCAAAGTAACTGGAACACCAAAACGATTTGTCCGTAGTGGGATCTGGCGAAAATCATCTAATGTTTTTAAATAACCAGTGGCTCGTACCATATATTCGGTTTCAGCCATTTCCAAGACTGAACCACCCGTTTCTTGATTAGCTTTTTGAATCGCTTCAATGACATTATCTTGAGTAATACCTAATGACGCCATTTTGCTTGGGTTTAAAACAACTTGATATTGTTTAACCATCCCTCCAATAGTAGCAACCTCAGCCACATTGGGTAATGTCTTTAGTTCATACTTTAAAAACCAGTCTTGTATGCTTCTCAGTTGTGAAAGGTCATGTTGTCCTGTTGGATCAACTAATGCATATTCATAAATCCAGCCAACCCCTGTAGCATCTGGCCCTAATGATGATTTCGCATCCGCAGGCATTTTTCCTTGTATCTGATTCAAGTATTCCAAAACACGTGACCGTGCCCAGTAGAGGTCTGTATGTTCGTCAAAAATGACATATACAAATGAATCACCAAAAAAAGAATAACCACGAACAGTTTTAACACCAGGTACTGATAACATCGTTGTTGTTAAAGGGTACGTCACCTGATTTTCAACAATTTGTGGTGCCTGACCTGGGTAATTAGTTCTGACAATCACTTGCACATCAGATAAATCTGGTAAAGCATCAACCGGAGTATTTTTTACAGCCCAAACACCCCAAGCTGCCAGAATTAAAGCTGCCAATAAGACAAATACACGATTCAAAATTGAAAAACGAATAATACGGGCGATCATAATAGTTCTCCCGTTAGTTCTTCAAAGATGCCATAGACATCTTTGAAATGTCAGAAATGACATAAGCATCTCCAACTTTTGTAAAACTAAAATTGACCTGGTCACCTTGCTGAATTCGGGTAAATGGTTGTACGGGCTGTTTAAAGCTCATGGTCATAGCACCCCAGCCCAACTCAGGAATAGCCTGATGTGAAATAGTAACTTCCTGAGCTGTGACTTTTTCAACTTTTCCAATGCCTTGATATTTTGATGTCTTAACTGCTTGAGAGGGGGTAATAGATTTTCCAGTATTCAGCTTATCGAGTACGCCCTGTAAATTTGCTTCAGAGTCAATCAAGAATTGTCCTGAAATTACAACTTTTTGACCTACTTTCAAACCTTCTAAAATTGCAATCTTATTTCCATCACTTTGCCCTAACTGAACAACAACAGGTTCAAAACGTCCTTGCTCATGAGCCACAATGACAATATTACGGGTGCCTGTACGGATAACAGCCTGCTCTGGAACTATTAAACTGCTTTGAGGATTGCTAGATAGTTTGACAGAGGCAAACATCCCCGGTTTGAGCTGTGCCTCTTTATTAGGTAATTCAATACGAACTTTTATGGTTCTGCTAGTAGTATCTAAGGTAGGTAAGATATCAATTACTTTACCCGAGACTATTTGAGGGTATGCTGTAAAAGTAACTTCGACTTTACTTCCTCGTTTTATCCCAGCAATTTGTGTTTCAGGTATTGCTGCTTCTAACCAGATTGGGTTAATCCCTTTAATGATGGCCAGCGTTTGCCCCATAGCTAAAGCCATTCCATTGCGGACTTCTAGTGAATCAATAAATCCACTAATGGGAGCTTGCAAAGTTATATTAGATTGCACTCGACGAGTTCGCTCAACTTGATGAATCACATTTTGTGGTATTCCTAAAAGCTGCAAACGTTGACGGCTTGCTTGAATAAGGGAACGATCTCCAGTACGGAGCACAGCTAAAAATTCAGTTTGCTCTCCAGTCCATTCGGGTATTGAAATATCAGCAATAGGACTCCCTTGCCTTACCATATCTCCTACAGCATGCCCATACACTCGCTGAACAAAGCCACTTGCTCTAGTTTGTAAAATAGCTGTTTGCCGTTCATTAGCCTGTAATATGCCATTAGTAAACATGGCATTTCCAATTACAGCCTGTTCAACTGTGCCGTAACGGATGGCTAAATTTTGTTGAAGAGATGGATCTATTTTGACTGTAGGACGACTTTCATCCGTCATCGCAGTATTTTCGTCTGCATATTTAGGCACCAATTGCATATCCATGAATGGAGACTTGCCTGGCTTATCAAAATGCTGTTCTGGCTTCATAGGGTCATACCAATACAATACTTTGGCATCCTGTTGCTGACTTGCCGATGTCGATTGAGGACTCTCGTTCTGTTGTGCAAACCAATATCCAGTACCACCGCCTACAGCCAAACTAATTGCAGCAATACCCATGACAGTCACTGCCAGTTTATTTTTTAACATTATGGCTGCCCCTCAACATGATTTAAGGTAGGTTCGACAAAAGTAAAATAGAGTTGTGCTGTTGTAATTGCCTGTTGTTGTTGAAGATCAATGAGACGCAATCGTTGTTCTAGAAGAGCTTGTCGGGCGGTAATGATATTGGTCAAATTAGTTTTCCCCGCTTGATAACTTGCTAACTGTAAACCCACTTTTTGTTTGGCAAGAGGAATACTCTTTTGCATCGTGCGATTAATTTGTTGGTCAAGAGCGTCAAGATCAGATAACCCTTCATCTAACAAGGTGAGATGTTCACGATACTTAACCTCTTGATCGGCAGTAATCCGGTTTTGTTCAGCTAAAGCTGCTTGAATGAGTGGACCACTCCGTTTTTTTGAAAAAACAGGGAGTTCAGTTGTCAGTTGCACACCGATCATATCGCCAAACTCAGGTGCTCGATGCTGATAAGCAAACTCAATGCCCCAATCTGGTTTTTGCAAAGCTTGAGCTTGCCTAAGTTTTGCTTCAGCCGTTTTCTTTTCAGCCTGATAAGCTTTTAACTCAGGATGTTGGTGCAAGTGATGATACAACTTTGATGTATCAAGAGAGATTATTGGTGCTTGGGTAGATAAGGTTTCAATTTGAGAGATGTTTTCAGTTGGTTCTGCACTTACCAGTCGATGTAGTTCTAACTTGGCCTTTTTTAAATCTCGAAGTAAATCATCTTTTTGATCGAGTAGAACATTACTTTCAAGTCTTGGATCAAGTGCATCAGCAACCATAGTTCGACCCGAAGTAACTTGTGTTTGAGAAATTTGAGAAAGCAAGCGATTTTCTGAGAAAAGATCATCATATAACGCCAATTTTCTCTCAAGATAAAAGCGCTTAAACCATGCTGATGCGACTTTCTGTCGTAACTCAATACGTAAAATCTCAGTTTGAGCATTGGCTGAACCCAATTCAGCTTTCGCTAACTCTACATCGGCTTGCCTTTTGGCGCGGTTTGGAAAATCTTGCATAACACCAATTTTCTGCATGGTCATGCCATCTTGAGTAACAGACCATGCAGCATCACCGGATACAGGGTAATTCTCTAAGCCCACAAATAGTTTAGGGTTGGGTAAAATACCTGAAGCTGAAACCATATTCTCAGCTCCCTCAATCTGAGCACTATTTGCTCTTAGGGTAGGTGCATATTGCTCAGCAAGCTTCAAAGCTGTATCCAATGTCAGTGGCTCGGCATAAGCTTGACCATAGATCAAAGAGAAACAGATCGTAGCTATCTGCCATCTCCCCCCCGGGGATAGCTTTTCTTTATAAAAGTTCATATTTTTAGCTCTAAAATGATATACACGCGCACGCGCAGAACATCCATAAAAAATGCTATGAATGACGAAGAATTATCAAATTAGTTAGAGCGTGGGGGCTTCCATAAACCTGAAGGGTATGGAGCAGGAAGATTTTGATCTGGAAAATAAAAGACTGATCGCTCTACGGGTGAGAATACCGTTGAGTGCAAAATGCTTTGAGGATCACTGGCGTACGCAATTTTGGCAAAAGACATAATGCAATCTTGCTCAGACATACAGGAAGGATCATGTAGCGTTTTTTTGACCTTTGCTTCAACTTTCATACAGTCGGTATGCATCATATCCTGGTTTTGAGATGCTTCCATTTGCATGGATTTCATCTGTTCAGATGGCATTAAACACCGCTTATGTACAGACGAAGCAGCAGCAGCCGATCCTACTAAAAGGATAGCAAACGATAAAAACAGCGATAGGCATGTTTTTAACCACTGCATAAAAATAGACCAAAAATTAAGCTTTTTTAGTTTTACAGATTCGAAAATAAATAGTAATAATTCATGAATAGTAGCCGAAGCTACCATTCATGAATCCAAATCATACTATTTTAAAAAACTAATTCGATGCCTGCACCATATTTCCATCCCTTTTCAGACTCTGTTGCCTCTTGCATAGAAGTGGCTTTCTGTCCTTTTTCATATTGGTAAGCAACATCAATGAAAGGTTTAATTCGCTTAGTAATCTCATATCGGGTTTTGATACCAGTTTTTAGTTCTGATAAACCTGATTTTGCAGCATAGTTAGAATCATCGCTAAATATTACATCTGCTTCGATATAAGGTTGAGTAATAAGTTTCTGAGTTAAAAGCAAATCACGTTCTAATTCAAAACTTGCTCCCCAAAAGTTATTCTCGCCACCGTATAAATAAGCTTGTGTTTCAAAGAAATAAGGAGCTAATCCTAATACACCAATAACACCATCAACTCGATCACTGTTGCTGCTATTTTTATCTTCGCTATATCTTACACCAGCTTGTATATCCCAAAATGGGGCTACATTACGACTATAGAGTGCAGATATATCATAATTAATATCACTGCTTTCTGACTTTTCCGAATTGGCTTCAATAAATAGACGATTTTCATCTGTCCCAATTAAAGTATCAAACCTTGTTCCTAGGTTGCCCTTACCGTCTTCATCAACTATCCATGCATTTTCAAGTCTTGTTAGTTGATAAATTTGCCCGCCATGTTCTTTAAGATGATCATCCTGAGATGGGGCTGATCTCTTTCTTGCGGTCAGAATAATATTATCTCCCCCATTTGCATTTTCCATTGAATAATATTCTGGATACAATTCTTGGGGGCTATATCTTAAGCCACCAGACTCCTGTAATAAGACTCTCATACCATTTGTAATATTACTTTCTTGTTGCGAAGTACTGTTATCAGCAAAAGTTAAGTTTGATATACTTATTAATGCAATTGATAAGACTGTTTTTGAGAAGAAATTCTTAGTGATTTGCATGTGGATTTACTCCCTTCTCATTTACTTGGGACTGAGGAACAGTCTTTGTAGAATTACCATCTTCCACTTGAGCTACAATGAGTTTATTCATCATTCCTGCACTCATATGGTAAAGCAGGTGACAATGAATAGCCCACTCACCTAACTCATCAGCTGTGAGTAGCGTGGTTATCGTTTTCCCAGGTGGAACAATTACCGTATGTTTGTTTGGCATATTGCTTGGATCCTGACCATTCTCAAGCTGCATAAACATGCCATGTAAGTGCATTGGGTGAGCCATCATACTGTCATTGACAAATTTTAAGCGAATACGTTCACCATACTTCACCACTAGTGGGTCGGCTTCATTAAATTTTTTACCATTTATTGTCCAAATATAACGCTCCATGTTTCCACCAAGACGTACTTCAATTTCACGTTCAGCTGCACGAGTGTCTTTTTGAGGATCTAACGATTGCAAATCACTATATTGCAATGCTTTATTACCTTCAGGTGTTGAAGCATTTGCCCATCCAAATACGGTATTATCATTCTTGTCTGAAGCCGCCTTAACAGTAGCGCTATTCATCGGCATATCATGATCCATACCTTTCATAGAAGACATATCATGATCCATACCTTTCATAGAAGACATATCGTGATTCATGCCTTTCATAGAAGACATATC
>NZ_KB849291.1:38834-41282 GCF_000368145.1 Acinetobacter guillouiae CIP 63.46
GAAGACATATCGTGATTCATGCCTTTCATAGAAGACATATCATGATCCATACCTTTCATAGAAGACATGTCATGATCCATCCCCATATCCTCCATAGTCAATAAAGAACGAGGACGAGGCTTAGGCATCTCAATTTGTTTGACTGCTGGTCTGCTTTCTTCATGTAAGGTTCCAACCGAAAAACCAGTACGATCAATAGATTCGGCTTCGATTTGATAATGTGCTTGTTGAGGTTCAACAATGACATCATAAGTTTCAGCAGTACCAATACGGAACTCATCTACAGGAACGGGCTTTACAGGTTGACCATCAGCACTGACTACAGTCATTTTTAGGTTTGGAATGCGTACATCAAAGAATGACATAGCGGAAGCATTAATAAAACGAAGGCGAACTTTTTCACCAGCTTTGAAGTTGCCCGTCCAATTTTGCTGAGGTGTCTTGCCATTCATTAAAAATGTATAACCTGTGACATCGGACATATCTGTTTTCAGCATTCGCATCTGATTCCACATAGAACGGTCTTGCCAAGTCGCTTTTAGCCCATCACGTTTAACTTGTTTTAATACATCGAATACTGTTTAGCGGCGGTTCTGATAGTAGTCTGCTTCTTTTTTAATATTTTTCATAATTTGATCACTTGTCGAATTATGAAAATCAGAAAGCAAAACAACGTAATCTTTATCGGTTTTTTCAGCAGCTGTTAGTGGAGTTTTATCTTTAGGATAAATAACAAAAGCACCATATAAACCGTCTTGTTCTTGTCCTTTACTATGTGAATGATACCAATAAGTACCATTTTGGCGGACTTTAAACTTATATTCATAAGTTTTATTAGGGGCAATGCCATGAAATTTGTTAAATCCAGGTACACCATCCATAATTCCAGGTAATAATAAGCCATGCCAATGGATTGAAGAGTCCTGATTTTTTAACTTATTGTGAACACGGATAACGGCCTCATCACCTTCTTCAAATTCAAGAAGTGGTGCAACGAATTTACCATTTACAGTAATTCTCTCAACTGGTTTTCCTGTGATATTTACAGTTTGTTCAGCGATTGTTAAATCATATTCTTTAACTGCCGCCATTACCCAAGTTGATGAAAATAAACCAACTCCAATTAAGAGTATATGACTTAACTTTTTTGACATTCTATCTCACCTTTAGATTTTTTGACATTCTATCTCACCTTTAGAAAGGTCAAGATTGAAGTAATAAAGCAAATATTTAGTATAAACTTTAATACTTCTTTCTCGCTATTTATAAAATTATTTATTGCTACCAGGCATATTCATCTTTGAATGATCCATAAGTGTGGGGCTAGGATTTTAGACCACGCCTATAAGTGATAATCTACTCCCCAATAAGCATGGGAAATGCTTGTTTTTGGAGTCAACCATGACACGAAGAAAACGTCGTAATCATTCAGCAGAGTTTAAAGTTAAAGTTGCTCTCGCAGCAATTAAAGGCGACCACACACTCGCTGAACTTTCTACTCAATTCGATTTACATCAAAACCAAATCATCGATTGGAAAAATCAACTGCTTGAGCAATCAGTCAATATTTTTTCACGACCAACAGCACAACAAGAACCAGAGATTGACCTCAAAGCTCTACATGCCAAGATAGGACATCAGGCATTGCAAATTGATTTTTTAGAAGGTGCACTCAGAAAAATAGGGCAGCTGAGCGGCAAAAAATGATCGATAAGACCCATCAACTTTCGGTACGACAACAATCGCAATTGATTCAAATCAATCGCAGTACGTTGTATTACAAGCCCAAAGAGATTTCATCAACTGATTTGAGTTGGATGCGTCTGATCGATGAAATTCATCTCGACTACCCATTTATGGGTAGTCGAATGATACGAGATATGCTACAGCGTCAAGGGCATCAAATAGGTCGGCGTAAAGTCCGACGTTTAATGCGCTTGATGGGAATACATGCCTTGTATCCAAAACCCAATACCAGTAAGCCTAATCTTGCACACCGTATTTTCCCATATCTTTTGAAAAACATGGTCATCGATCACTCTAATCAAGTCTGGTGTACAGATATCACGTACATTCCTATGGCTAAAGGCTTTGTCTATCTGTGTGCAATTATAGATTGGCATAGTCGTAAAGTACTGGCTCATCGTGTATCGATCAGTATGGAAACAGACTTTTGCATAGATGCGTTGCAAGAAGCAATTGTGAAATAAGTTTACAAAAACAACTAAGCATGCGAAAAGACATTTTTGGTTAAACGATGTTTGCACATGCCACGGATTGTTACCGTCCCACTCAGCTTAGAAGAACGTGAACAACTGATTCTTCTGACCAAGCACGCAGCACATTGGCGTGAAAGACAACGTGCTCAAACCATTCTCTGGCTTTCCGAAGGTAAAACTGTTGCCGAAGTTGCTAGGTTACAAGAGCGTATCCCAGAAACCATAAGGC
>NZ_KB849291.1:43682-48939 GCF_000368145.1 Acinetobacter guillouiae CIP 63.46
TCAGGGTGAAGTGTGTCTAATCAACAGGGTTTTCGGTCTCTAAGCACTTTTTAAAGGGAACATCATCGACTCAAATCTCTATTTGCAACAGTGCCGTAAATTTGAGAATGAATCTGTACGTACAGACTCATTCCCTATCTATAAAGATATTAGAAATAGCTACATAGAGTTTATTTCTAGTTTATTCAAATTAGTCGTTCAAATTAGGCGTTACTACGGATGAACAATAATTTTTACAGCAGACTCATTATTATGAATCAATGTTTCAAAGCCTTTAGAAACAAGATCATCTAATGCAATCCGTTGGGTAATAAAAGGTTCTAGATTAATCTTACCTTGCTCAACCAAACGGATAGTTTCCTGATGATCATTTACATAAGCAATCGTGCCACGAATATCTAGCTCTTTCATCACCACACTATGCACATTAATTGTGGCAGGATGGCTCCAAATAGAAACGATAACGACTACACCAGTTGGTTTCATTGCTGCAACGAGTGTATCCATGACTTTATTGACACTACTACATTCAAAAGCGACATCTACACCGCGGTCTTCTGTAATTTTCATTACCTCAGCAACTACATCAACCTTAGATGGGTCTAGTACATAATCGGCAACACCCGCTTCTATCGCTTTTTCTTTACGTTTTGCACTCAGTTCAGTAATGATGACCGTGAGACCTTTAGCCTTTAAAATAGCAGATAAAAGTAAGCCTATTGGGCCTGCTCCACCAACCAGTGCGATATCGCCAGCTTTTGCGCCACTTCTGACATAGGCATGATGACCGACAGATAAAGGTTCTATCAATGCTGCTTGGTCTAAAGGAATATCATTTGAAATAGGATGTACCCAACGCCGCTGAACTGCAATTTTTTCAGAAAGACCACCACCGCGTCCGCCTAAACCAATAAAGTTCATATTTTTTGATAAATGATACTTATCATTGGGGCCAGTCGGCACATCGTCAGCAATGATGTAGGGTTCAACTACGACATGTTGCCCAATTTGGATATCATCTACACCCTCTCCAACTGCATAAACCACGCCTGAAAATTCATGTCCCATTGTTACAGGTGCAGATTCTCCCGAAATTGGGTGTGGGTGACCACAAGGTGGAATAAAAATAGGACCTTCCATGAATTCATGTAAATCTGTACCGCAAATACCACACCACGCAACTTGAATTCCAACTGTGCCTGGAAGTACTTTCGGTTCAGGGATATCTTCAATTCGAATATCCCCTCGGTCATAAAAACGAGCTGCTTTCATTTTATATTCCTTATATTGATGTTAACGGTAAACCAGTGCGTACACGGCCTCAACTTTCAATAAAGTATAAAAGGTGTTTGCGTAGGCAATAACCTTACTTTTGATAGGCCAAAAGAAAGCAAAAGCCTTTGTTACCCATACATAACATCCCTATTATGATGGATAACGTGTGGCATCCCTGCCACACTCGTGTATCCAAACGTTGCTTAAATTAAACTATGTAATAGTGGCGACATAAAGGTGCTCTTATCGCTATATATTAAAAACTTAGTGGAACACTGTTTCTAAAGCTTTTAAACCCACTTTGGGATCAAGTAGACCGTTGTAAATTTCAGGGATTTCACGTTCCACCCCAAAAAATTCATAAATGGCAAGCATCGCCCCACGAACTGAATATTCCACAGTAAAGACCACGTCATCTTCAATTTCCACAAACTGTCCAAGGAAAGCAAAGTTTTGTGAGCCTTGTGGAATTACCTGTGGACGATCCCCCGGTTTACGGCAGGCGAATAGGGCAGAGGCGTATGGCATCATGGCGGTAGTAACATCAGTCGTTGCCAAAACATGATCTAAAATGTCGTCAAAACCGAGCTGTTTAATCAGTTCTGTTAGGATTTCTTGCCCCGTGGCTTCGGACATTGGTTTTTTGATGTAATCGCCTATATGGTCAATTTGGAAACCGTAGCCCCATAAGGTATATAAACCTTCAGGTAAGTCGGCAAAGTGTGGCTGTGCAGGAACCACGATGGATAAATGCCAACCCGACTCATACCAAGTCATGAGTGCGCCTGTGCCTGGTTCATTGCCTGTATAGTCAATAATACGTTTAAGTAGCACGTCATCTTTCATGGTCAGAGTGAAAGACTCCCACTTATGTTCATCGACATTGCCATAAAAAGTCATTGGACGGCCAAAGTCTGGGGCTTTTTGTGCCAGCGTTTCCCAAAGCGTCCAGCCATGATCTTCTCGATGACGAATAAGGGCAGGCACGTCATGATTACCGCCATAACGTGAGTCTGCTGTAATAGAGCCTAAAGTGAAAATAGCTAAATCATTGGCTTTCAGATTAATTTGCTCTGAGCCTTCAGGCAATTGTACATATAGGCGTGAAGCGTAGCGTTCTTGAGTTTCAGCATTGGTAATGAAGTCTGCATCTGTGACATAGTGTCCAAAACGCACATCGACGCCTTGTGCGACTAACCAACGCTGTAGGGGCAGAATCATCGAGTCATATTGGTTGTACTTGGTACGTTTCACACCCGCTAAGGTATGAATGCGTGGCAATTCTTGAATAAAACGCAAGAAATAGCGTCTTAACTCTGCTGCACTGTGCCATTTTTGAAAAGCGAAAGTCGTGCGCCACATGCGCCAGAAATTGGTTTCAAAAAAGGTTTCATCAAAAAACTCATCAATGCGGCGACTGCCAATTTTTTCTTCTTTTGAAGCTAATAGGCGCAGCATCTGTGCACGATGTAGCGTATTCAGACCAAGCTTTGCTGCATCCGCAATGACATGTTCGGCATCAATCAACCGTGCATTGGCGTGGGTTTTCACTTTTTCATTAAACTCACGACATTCTTCACGCACCGAAATGTCTGGATTTTCCAAAGATGGAATACTGGAAAATAAGTCCCATAGGCACAAATAAGTTTCATCGGTCAGCATTCGCCCACCACGTGTTACCCAAGCTTGCGCGGCATGCGGTGTATGTCCACCATCCATCGAACCACCTGAAATATCGAGTTCTTCTAAAATATGGATATTTTTGGCAGGGACTTTGGCATCACGGATTGCAAATGCAGCAGCAGCCATACCTGCGATACCACCACCAATAATCCAAAGATGGGACTGTTGTGCGTCTAATGGGGTGCGCTTCTTCTTTTGCATGGTTCACCTTTAATAATGATGTTAAAAACTATGAAGTATAAAATGTGATTTAGAAAAACCTTAAAAATAGTATGACTTTTTATATATGAAAAATGTATGAAATGGGAAGCAATTTACTCATTATATTTTGTAATCAAAAAAATGTAAGTAATGGTTATTTTTAATACACATTTGTATTTTTTTAAAATAAAATATGATTTAAGTAATTGATTTTATTATTTTATAGAGTAATCACTCTATTTTGATCATATTTGTTTGTGTCTGAAGAATGTGTTTGAAACTAGGCTTTCTATTGATCATTAAAAGATATAATTGAATAATAGATCTCTTTCATAAATCAAAAAACGAGCACCTTTTTGATTGATATTTGTACTCTAATTTTCTTAGCATTCGTGCATAATCTGCGGATGAAATACATTGATTCAAAGAAGCTTTCTGAAACACAGTTTAAGCGATATACAGGCATCTCATGGTCAACCTTTTATTTAAATGGTTGAGCAATTGCAGAAGCATGTTCCAGCTAAAGGCAGACCACCCAAGTGGCACTGTTGCAAATAACCACGAATGGTAAGTTGAAGACTGTTTTAGCTAAAGGTGCAGCATATGAATCCTTTCCATGGTCGGCATTTTCAGGGCGAAATCATTCTTTGGGCTGTGCGCTGGTATTGTAAATATGGCATTAGCTATCGTGAACTGCAGGAAATGCTGGCCGAACGGGGTGTGAATGTTGATCACACGACTATTTACCGTTGGGTTCAACGTTATACGAATCTAAAAATGGGAGCCTATAGCTCCCATTTTTATTGTTAAACGTTGAATCCTATATGTTTTCCTGTTGGAAGCTCTACATCAATACGGAGCTTCCCACCCATTGCCTCAACATACTTTTTCATGGTTGAAATCTTAAGATCATTGCCACGATTTTCTATTGCTGAAAGCGATGGCTGTTTTATTCCCAAAGTTTCAGCAAGCTCTTTTTGAGAAATTTCGAGTTCTTCACGAATAAGATGAAGCTGATTTTCTAGCAGTAATTCATCAGCCATTTTTTGAATACGGGCTTGGCTCTCTGGAGAGCGGCTAGCTAACAATTCTTGCAGAGTCTTAGCCATTAGATTTATCTCCTAGGGTAGTGAGATGAAGTTGGTATTGTTCATCTGCAATATCCAGCATGTCTTTATAAAAACGCTTTTTACCGCCTTTATCAGCAATACATAGAACAATAGCCTGTCGTAAGGGATCAAATGCGAAGAAAGCTCTTAAGGGTCTACCGCGATGTTGAACGCGCAGTTCTTTCATATTGGTAAATTTAGACTCATACACAGTATCTACTAAAGGGCGGCCTAAACTCGGCCCCTGCTGCTGTAGAACAACCAGGGCAGCTAGGACCTTCTCTTGAGTAGATTCATCTTGCTGTTCAAGCCACTGATTAAATAGATCTGTCGTAATGACTGTCCACATACCACAACCAAAATATAGATTATAGTCTATATTTTAGAGGCATTATGCTTGTTTTGCAAATGAGAAATGATAGGCAATAAAAAACCCCGGCATCCTGCCAGGGTTTTTTATTGGAACATTAGGTCTCTGTGCTCTTGCGTGTCTTATATAGCGCCATCCTGGTGCTTATTTTTAATTATATGGAACTTCCTGTTCCTGACCACTTAATCATATGAAAATTCTACTGTTCCAGATAGCCGCAAAGGGCCGAGATTGATGTGAGCCAAAGCGTACAAAATAGCCTAAATTTCATCCACAGCAATTGGGGATAGTTTTCGCCCTAGAAGAGCTGAGAACATTGGGAAAATGCCAAAATTGAGCATTTTTTAGACGATTTTATTGGCGAAAGATTACAAATCTGCTTAAAAAAACACGAGTTGTGAAAGCGTGTGTTTTCTGATCTTTTTGGTTTTGGTTTTATTGTGTCAAGTATATGATAAATAACACTATTTAAAAAGACTGTTATTCACCAATTAAAATGTCTATGCGATAAACCATTTAAAATGGGCACTGTTGCAAATAGGCTGACATGATAAGCTAAATATCTTATTTATTTCGAGATACAGCAGATGAATCCCTTCCACGGTCGGCACTTTCAAGG
>NZ_KB849291.1:49199-51185 GCF_000368145.1 Acinetobacter guillouiae CIP 63.46
GCCCTGAAAATGCCGACCATGGAAAGGATTCATATGCTGCACCTTTAGCTAAAACAGTCTTCAGCTTACCATTCGTGGTTATTTGCAACAGTGCCCTTACTTCAAAGCCAAAATCTTTCGAGCACCATTAAGCACGAATAAAGAAACCAGGATGCCAATGATTAAGTCTGGGTAAGCTGATCCCGTCCACGCCACGAGTACACCGGCAAATATAACGCCCATATTTACGACAACGTCATTCGCCGAGAAAATCCAACTGGCTTTCATATGTGCGCCATCTTCTCGATGACCAGAAATAAGATATAAGCATGTCACGTTAGCTATAAGTGCGAGCAGGCCAATAACAATCATGAGCGTTGATTCTGGCTCGCTTCCAAACATGAATCGTCTAATGACATCAACAATCACGATAACAGCAAGTAATAACTGAATCCAACCTGCGAAATGGGCTGCTTTCACTTGATATTTCGCAGCTTTTCCGACGGCATATAGCGCAATACCATAAACGGCTGCATCGGCAAACATATCTAGAGAATCAGCAATCAATCCTGTAGACGCAGCAATAATACCGCTGATGAATTCTATAAAGAAAAGTAGAGCATTAATACCTAATAACAGTTTAAGTACTTTAGCTTGTCTCACAGGATCAGGTTCATTAGGTATATCGCCTGAAGAAAGCTGTATTTCATCAAGTTTCGCCCCAAAACCCAGTCCTTCGAGTTTAGCCGTAATTTGCTGAATCCCTTCATTATGGAAGACTTTCAGTTTTCGATTGGGAAGATCAAAAGTAAGACCTTTAACTGCTTCAATATCTGCAAGAGCCATACGGACCATTTGCTCTTCAGCAGAGCAATCCATTTTAGGAATGGTGTAGGTACTTGTTTGCTTAGCCTGTTGATTGCTTATATAAGTTTCAGTCTTCACAAGCTTTGCACCAAAACCCAAAGCTTCAAGTTTGGTGGTTATATTTTCATCTTTTTGATTATGTAGAATCTTTAAAGAACGGTTAGGTAAATCAAAGATGAGTTTTTGAACACCATCAATTGAAGATAGCGCCATACGAACCATCTGTTCTTCCGCAGAACAATCCATTTTGGGAACTAAGTATTCACTCATGTAGTGCGAATTTTTTAAAACGTCTTCAGTGCTTAAATTTTCTTTGGGATCAGAACCACAACAGGATTGAGCGGTATCATCACAACTGTTTGAAGTGTTACAGCAAGGAGATGAAGATTTTTCTTCTTCCTCTTCACCACAACAGCTAGGCGTATTATCACAATTCTTTGAATTGCTTGCTTCTGCAATTGATGGATGATTTTCTTGTTGAGATTTCTTATCTTCGCATGGTGTTTCTTTACTACATCCACAGCCACTCATAGTTATACCCATTAAAAAAATTTATAAACTTTGAATATTAGAATCCCTATAGTTACTATAGAGTCAAGATTTTTTGGAAATACCAACTCAATGCATTTAAAAATTGGTGAACTCTCTAAAAAAACCTCATGTTCAGTATTAACAATTAGGTTTTATGAAAAGGAAGGTTTAATTCCGGAACCCGAAAGAACGGAAGGAAATTACCGCCTTTACGATATAGGCTATGTTGAGCGAATTAAGTTTATTTTGAATTGCCGAACTTTAAATATGAGTTTGAATGAAATTCGTCAATTACTCACCTATAAAGATAATCCCAAGAAAAATTGTTCAGATGTGAATGAATTAATTGACTTACATGTCAGTGCTATCAGAGAAAATATAATCAAGCAACAAAAGCTTATTGAACAACTATCTGATTTAAGAGGTACTTGTGATGGCTTATGTACAATTGACCAATGTGGAGTTCTAAAAAATCTAGCTTGATTATCTAGACCTATGCTTTTTTCAAAAAATCGGCACTGTTGCAAATAACCACGAATGGTAAGCTGAAGACTGTTTTAGCTAAAGGTGCAGCATATGAATCCTTTCCATGGTCGGCATTTTCAGGGC
>NZ_KB849291.1:51195-54590 GCF_000368145.1 Acinetobacter guillouiae CIP 63.46
CAGGGTGAAGTGTGTCTAATCAACAGGGTTTTCGGTCTCTAAGTACTTTTTAAAGGGAACATCATCGACTCAAATCTCTATTTGCAACAGTGCCTAATTAAATCCCTTACAATTCAAATTTTTCAGCAACGACTTATCTTTGTTAAAATAGTATTAATTTATTTTTTTTAGGACAAACCTTAACAAAATTACAAATTTGTAATTTGGTTGTCATTTAGGTGTATATATCTAGGAATTAGTATATGAAGAAATTATTTTTTGGTCCAAGATATGATTAGATTCAATAATATATATATGAAGATTGTTTTAGTTATTTTTACTATAGTTTTTTCAACCAGTAGTTTTGCTGATGGGGGACTTCGTTTCTTAGAGAAAAATTTAGAAATAATTAACAATGAAAAAAGCAAAGGGTGTGAAGAGAATTAATTCAAAATTATAATGAAGCACATATAACTAGGAAAACTAAAAATTAGTTATTTTTAGTATGGTGTAACTAAGATTAATTAATTTTTTTAAATCGAATGATAAATATATTTATTGTTTTTAATTTATTCTTTACCATTTTCAAATTTTTAAATAATCCGAAAAGACTATTTTAAACTTTAGGGTTACATATGCTCCTATACATAGGCAGGAATAAATATGCAACTTAGTATATTTGCAACAATAGTACTGGAAAGATTCATGTAATAATGCTTAAAACTCTCTAATTAGTTAGGGAGGCATTGGAATTGGAGAAAGAAGTAAAGTGCCCACTAGCAAATGTGGTTATTGGAGGAATTATCTCATCAACCCTTCTTATGTTGGTTTTATTACCAATATTGTCCCGGTGGATAAATGAAAAGAAAGCTTCTTGACCAATTATAGTAAGCAATTTTTAGCAGAAATATTGAGGCTTACTCAAGTCTCTCAGCTAATCGTAAATAGAATAAGGAAACTATTGTATGTCAGAAGATCATTCTCAGAGCCACGCGGCTGTTACTGAAGAGAATAGTAAGAAGCTAATATTTACTGTAGGTTTGACCACTACGTTTTAATCGTAGAAATTATAACCGTTTTTATTACTCAAAGTTTAACTTTTGTGATTATCTAAAAACACATAGCGGTCGAATGGCCATATTAACTGACTTAAAATCAGTCGCATACTTTAATGTAGCGGTTCTGATAGCACAAAAGTTCGCAGCATGAAAACGGAACCGGCATAATTGATTTATAGTGAACCCATACACTAAGCATAATGATTTAGAGGACGATAATCCCAATGAAAAAATTCCTTTTAGGAGCTGTTGCCGCATCTGTTTTGGCCTTTTCAGGCAATGCTATGGCCAATTTTGTGGCAGGTCAGGACTATCAGGTGGTCGCAAAACCAGTCAAAGTCGAAAAACCGGGCAAAATTGAGGTACGTGAATTCTTCTGGTATGGCTGTGGTCACTGTTTCACGTTGGAACCGCATATGCAGGACTGGTTGAAAAAATTACCCAAAGATATCCGTTTTGTACGTACACCTGCTGCAATGAACCCGCTTTGGGAACAGGCTGCACGTGCTTATTATGTTTCAGAAGCCCTGGGTGTGCGTCAAAAAGCACATTTACAGTTATTCCATGATATTCATGACAAGCAGCGTCCAATTTTAGAACAGGCACAATTGGCCAAGTTCTATACCCGTTATGGTATTTCTGAAGAGAAATTTAACACGACTTATAAATCATTCCCGATTTCGTCAAAAATTGCTCAGGCAAAAAATTTGACTGCTCAATATCAGTTAAGCGGTGTACCAGCGGTGACCGTGAATGGTAAATATATTGTGCAGGGCAATGATGCCAAAGTAATTCAGGTGGTAAATTACCTGATTGAAAAAGAGCGTAAAGCCAAATAAGACGCGATTGATTATCTCTAAAAAAAACCTGCATCGAATCTGCAGGTTTTTTTATTTAAACTGGAGGAATGGTTATTTACGTCCTGACTGCCGGATCTGGTGTTTCTATCGGCGGGCGATACCAGTGTAAAATTCCTCGGAATAAGAGCTGCATCTGCAACACGCTTTGCGCTTTAAAGTCATGGGATTGAATATGAATCGTGGATTGTATCTTTACCAGTTCATACCCGATATCTTCATTCAGAAAATGAATTTTCCTTTCTATTTCAACACGCAGAATTAATGTGGTTCCGTTAATTAGACCACTCAATTCAGTTTTATAAGTGATAAATCCGCTCTAAATATTTAAATTATGCTGCCATTACTTTTAGTAAATGTTGATCATAAAATTCATCCGGTGTTGCCTTATTCAAACTTGAATGAGGACGTATCATGTTAAGTTTACAAAAACAACTAAGCATGCGAAAAGACATTTTTGGTTAAACGATGTTTGCACATGCCACGGATTGTTACCGTCCCACTCAGCTTAGAAGAACGTGAACAACTGATTCTTCTGACCAAGCACGCAGCACATTGGCGTGAAAGACAACGTGCTCAAACCATTCTCTGGCTTTCCGAAGGTAAAACTGTTGCCGAAGTTGCTAGGTTACAAGAGCGTATCCCAGAAACCATAAGGCTACAACGCCGACATTGGGAGCTACATCGGTTTGAATCGATTCAAGAAGGCCGTCGCTCAGGCCGACCCAATACACTGACCGCAGACTATCAGGTTCAAATCTTAGAGTGGGTCAACACAAGCCCACTCAATGCAGAACAGATCCGAGTCAAACTGCATGAAAAATACGGTGTGTCCGTGTCTGTTGAAACTCTGCGCAAGTTTTTGCGAGATTCAGGTATGGTCTTCAAACGCACCCGCCACAGCTTGAAAAAAAAGAGACCCGACCGCATTTGGACAAGCGCAACAGCAGATTGAAGCATTACGTGAGCAAGCGGCACGTGGTGAAATTGTATTGGGCTATGTTGACGAAACAGGATTTTCGGCTACGCCAGATAACCGTTATGCATGGACAAAGATAGGCGATGTTCATGCGGTTGATGCTGTAAGACTAAAGCGAGTCAATGTGATGGGTTGTCTCCTGTCAACGGGTCATCTGATCACCAGTTGCCTACAGGAATCCGTTAACAGTCGCTGGTTTTATGCCTATTTGATGGGTGTAGCAGCACAGGTGAAACGCAGCTATCAAGTTCCTTTGGTGTTGATTGTTGACAATGCCTCGATTCATCGCAGCAAACAGATGGTAGATTGGCGAAAGCTTCTTGTACAAGAGTATTCAACGACTTTGTATTTTCTACCTGCGTATAGTCCTGAGCTGAATAGAATTGAGATGGTTTGGAAGCAGATGAAGTATAACTGGCGGGATTTTAAGGTGATGAAGGCAGATCAAATAGAGCGTTGGGTTGGGCAGATTTCAAAGGGTTTTGGTAATGAATACATGTTTACTTTTTAGTTGATACTTAT
>NZ_KB849291.1:58590-73921 GCF_000368145.1 Acinetobacter guillouiae CIP 63.46
GAAATGCTCGCTGAACGTGGAGTGAATGTTGATCACACCACAATTTATCGCTGGGTTCAGCGTTATGCTCAAGAAATGGAAAAACGTTTACGTTGGTATTGGCGTAATCCTACAGATCGACATTTATGGCATATGGATGAAACTTACGTAAAAGTGAATGGCAAATGGGCATATCTATACCGTGCAGTTGACCAACGTGGCCATACTCTTGATTTCTATCTTTCTGCTAGACGAAATACCCATTCAGCTTATTGTTTTCTTGGTAAGATTTTGAATCATGTCAAAAAATGGCAGATTCCACGAGTCATAAACACTGATAAGGCTCATACCTATGGCCGTGCTTTGTCGCGACTAAAACAGGAAGGAAAGTGTCCTGAAGACCTGGACCATCGACAGATTAAATACAAGAATAACGTGATTGAATGTGATCATGGCAAGCTCAAACGGATCATCAAGGCTACGTTGGGATTCAAGTCTATGAAAACGGCTTATGCCACAATTAAAGGAATTGAGGTTATGCGTGCTCTACGCAAAGGACAAGCTTCATTATTTTATAACGGTAATATTCTAGGAGAAGTTTGGCTAGTAAATAGAGTTTTCGGTCTCTAAGCTTTTTTGAAGGGAAAATCATTGACTCAGATCCCTATTTGCAACAGTGCCGTCAAAACTGCAAGTATGCAGTCTTGACCAGGCATCTAGGGGTCGTCTCAGAATTCGGAAAATAAAGCACGCTAAGGCGTAGTCACCCCGTGACTCCCCCGCGCCGATGCAGCGAGCTTCGTTCCGTCTTGCAGTGACGCAATCAGCGGGCAGGAAACGTTCCCTTTCCGCGCATGGCAGGCGCACACCAGTTCAGACAGCACGGCCTCCATGCGTGCCAAGTCGGCCATCTTCTCGCGCACATCCTTGAGCTTGTGCTCGGCCAGGCCGCTGGCTTCCTCGCAATGGGTGCCATCCTCCAGCCGCAGTAGCTCGGCGATTTCGTCCAGGCTAAAGCCCAGCCGCTGGGCCGATTTCACGAACCGCACTCGTGTTACATCCGCCTCGCCATAGCGGCGAATGCTGCCATAGGGCTTGTCTGGCTCCGGCAGCAGGCCCTTGCGCTGGTAGAACCGGATGGTCTCCACATTGACCCCGGCCGCCTTGGCAAAAACGCCAATGGTCAGATTCTCAAAATTAATTTGCATATCGCTTGACTCCGTACATAACTACGGAAGTAAGCTTAAGCTATCCAAACCAAATTTGAAAGGACAAGCGTATGTCTGAACCACAAAACGGGCGCGGCGCGCTCTTCGCCGGTGGGCTGGCCGCCATTCTTGCGTCGGCCTGCTGCCTGGGGCCGCTGGTTTTGATCGCCTTGGGGTTCAGCGGGGCATGGATCGGCAACCTGACGGTATTGGAGCCGTATCGGCCGATCTTCATCGGCGCGGCGCTGGTTGCACTGTTCTTTGCCTGGCGGCGCATCGTCCGACCGACCGCAGCCTGCAAGCCGGGCGAGGTGTGCGCGATTCCGCAAGTGCGCACCACCTACAAGCTCATTTTCTGGTTCGTCGCCGTGTTGGTCTTGGTCGCGCTTGGTTTTCCCTACGTCATGCCATTTTTCTACTAATCAGGAGTTCATCATGAAAAAGCTGTTTGCCTCCCTCGCTCTCGCCGCTTTCGTTGCCCCCGTGTTCGCCGCCACTCAGACCGTCACGCTGTCCGTGCCTGGCATGACCTGCGCCTCTTGCCCGATCACTGTCAAGCACGCGCTTTCCAAGGTTGAGGGCGTGAGCAAGACCGACGTAAGTTTCGACAAGCGCCAGGCCGTCGTCACCTTCGACGATGCCAAGACCAACGTCCAGAAGTTGACCAAGGCGACCGAGGACGCGGGCTATCCGTCCAGCCTCAAACGCTGATCCGTTAACCGAACTCGGGAGCGACACATGGGACTCATCACGCGCATCGCTGGCAAAACCGGCGCGCTCGGCAGCGTCGTTTCCGCGATGGGCTGCGCCGCCTGTTTTCCTGCCATCGCCAGCTTTGGCGCGGCCATCGGACTGGGCTTCTTGAGCCAGTACGAGGGGCTATTCATTGGCATCCTGCTGCCGATGTTCGCCGGCATCACGTTACTCGCCAATGCTATCGCTTGGCTCAATCATCGACAGTGGCGACGCACGGCGCTCGGCACGATAGGCCCGATCTTGGTGCTGGCAGCGGTGTTTTTAATGCGGGCTTACGGCTGGCAGAGCGGTGGACTGCTCTATGTCGGCCTGGCCTTGATGGTTGGGGTGTCGGTCTGGGATTTCATCTCGCCAGCACATCGCCGCTGCGGGCCGGACAGCTGTGAATTGCCAGAACAACGTGGCTGACGGCAACAGCCGTAGCCACCACAGAAAAGGAAAAATACATGACCACCCTGAAAATCACCGGGATGACCTGCGACTCGTGCGCGGCTCACGTCAAGGAAGCCTTGGAGAAAGTGCCCGGCGTGCAATCGGCGCTGGTGTCCTATCCGAAGGGCACAGCGCAACTCGCCATTGAGGCGGGCACGTCATCGGATGCGCTGACTACCGCCGTGGCCGGACTGGGCTACGAGGCAACGCTTGCCGATGCGCCACCGACGGACAACCGCGCCGGCCTGCTCGACAAGATGCGCGGCTGGATAGGGGCCGCTGATAAGCCCAGTGGCAACGAACGCCCGTTGCAGGTCGTCGTCATTGGTAGCGGTGGCGCGGCAATGGCGGCAGCACTGAAGGCCGTCGAGCAAGGCGCGCACGTCTCGCTGATCGAGCGCGGCACCATCGGCGGCACCTGCGTCAACGTCGGCTGCGTGCCGTCCAAGATCATGATTCGCGCCGCCCACATCGCCCATTTACGTCGGGAAAGTCCGTTCGACGGCGGTATCGCGGCGACTGTGCCTGCGATTGACCGCAGCAAACTACTGGCCCAGCAGCAGGCGCGCGTCGAAGAACTGCGCCATGCCAAGTACGAAGGCATTCTGGACGGCAACCCGGCCATCACCGTTGTACATGGTGAGGCGCGTTTCAAGGATGAGCAGAGCCTGGTCGTCCGTTTAAACGATGGTGGCGAGCGCGTGGTAGCTTTCGACCGCTGCTTAGTCGCCACGGGTGCCAGCCCGGCCGTGCCGCCGATTCCAGGCCTGAAAGAGTCACCCTACTGGACTTCGACCGAGGCCCTGGTCAGCGACACCCTTCCCGAACGCCTAGCCGTGATCGGCTCGTCGGTGGTCGCGCTGGAACTGGCGCAAGCCTTCGCCCGGCTGGGCAGCCAGGTCACGATCCTAGCTCGCAACACGCTGTTCTTCCGCGACGACCCGGCCATCGGCGAGGCCGTTACAGCCGCGTTCCGTGCCGAAGGGATCAAGGTATTGGAACACACGCAAGCCAGCCAGGTCGCGCATGTGGACGGCGAATTCGTGCTGACCACCGGGTACGGTGAAATACGCGCCGACCAGCTGCTGGTCGCCACTGGCAGGGCACCGAACACGCGCAGCCTGGCATTGGAAGCGGCGGGAGTCGCTGCCAATGCGCAGGGGGCCATCGTCATCGACAAGGGCATGCGCACCAGTACGCCACACATTTATGCGGCTGGCGACTGCACCGACCAGCCTCAGTTCGTCTATGTGGCGGCAGCGGCCGGCACCCGTGCTGCGATCAACATGACTGGCGGCGATGCGGCCCTGGACCTGACCGCAATGCCGGCCGTGGTATTCACCGACCCGCAGGTCGCCACCGTGGGCTACAGCGAGGCGGAAGCACATCACGACGGGATCGAGACCGACAGTCGCACCTTGACCTTGGACAACGTGCCGCGTGCGCTTGCCAACTTCGACACACGCGGCTTCATCAAGCTGGTCATCGAGGAAGGTAGCGGACGGCTCATCGGCGTGCAAGCGGTGGCCCCGGAAGCGGGTGAACTGATCCAGACGGCGGTGCTCGCCATTCGCAACCGTATGACCGTGCAGGAACTGGCCGACCAATTGTTCCCCTACCTGACCATGGTCGAAGGGCTGAAGCTCGCGGCGCAGACCTTCAGCAAGGACGTGAAGCAGCTTTCGTGCTGCGCCGGATGAGGAAAAGGAGGTGTTCAATGAGCGCCTACACAGTGTCCCGGCTGGCCCTTGATGCCGGGGTGAGCGTGCATATCGTGCGCGACTACCTGCTGCGCGGATTGCTACGGCCGGTCGCGTGCACCACGGGCGGCTACGGCTTGTTCGATGACACCGCGTTGCAACGGCTGCGCTTTGTACGGGCTGCCTTCGAAGCGGGTATCGGCCTGGACGCACTGGCGCGGCTGTGCCGGGCGCTGGATGCTGCGGACGGTGACGGTGCGTCTGCGCAGCTTGCCGTGTTGCGGCAACTCGTCGAGCGTCGGCGCGAGGCCCTGGCCAGCCTCGAAATGCAACTGGCCGCCATGCCAACCGAACCGGCACAGCACGCGGAGAGTCTGCCATGAACAGCCCAGAGCACTTGCCGTCTGAGACGCACAAACCGATCACCGGCTACTTGTGGGGCGCGCTGGCCGTGCTCACCTGTCCCTGCCATTTGCCGATTCTCGCCATTGTGCTAGCCGGCACGACGGCCGGCGCGTTCATCGGGGAGCACTGGGGTATTGCAGCCCTCACGCTGACCGGCTTGTTTGTCCTGTCTGTGACGCGGCTGCTGCGGGCCTTCAAGGGAAGATCATGACCGCTTCCCAGCCAGCCGAGAGTGGGCAGCTTTGAGCTTCGCTACCAATCTGGAGGAGTACCACCATGAACGCAAACGCCCCGAACACTGCCAGTTGCACCACCTGCTGCGTATGCTGCAAAGAAATTCCGCTCGATGCCGCCTTCACCCCGGAAGGCGCGGAATACGTCGAACATTTCTGCGGGCTGGATTGCTATGAACGCTTCCAGGCACGCGCCAAGGCCGCGACAGAATCTGACATTGCGCCTGTCCCTGGCGGTTCGCAGCCGTCAGATTGAAGCATTCTTCAAATTAACATAGGGACTGGCTTTGTTGCATAAAGGTTTGAAAGATAGAGCGATCCTAATTGAGCCAAATTCAAGTGACAACTTGGGTGTGAGGGCGCCCCAATTCTGTGAATTTGTTCAAGACGGCTACGCGTGCATGAATCTCATTCACCTGACTAGGAAAACTCCTTGCTGTTAATTTATCGCCTAATAATTTGATGCAATGCATCTTGGTTTCCACCAAACTTCGACGATGATAACCAGACCACTTTTTCCAAAGTGACCTTCCTAGCAGTTTGACTGTTTTCAATAACTCATTTCGTTCTATAGACCTGACTTGCTGATCTTTCCAAGGCTTTGCATTCTTCCTGGGTGGAATGACCGCATGTGCATCACGATTTAAAATGACTTGTCGGCAGTGCTTTGTGTCATAAGCACCATCTGTATAGACTGAATCAATTCGTTCATCCAAGGGAACTTGAGAAAGTAAATCTTCGAGCACTTGTGAATCGCTGACATTATTTGTCGTGAGTTGTACTGCACGTATTTGAAGGGTTTCAGCTTCTATAGCAATATGGAGCTTACGCCATTGGCGACGATATTCAGATCCATGTTTCTTGCATTTCCATTCACCTTCACCTAGAAACTTCAAGCCAGTAGAGTCCACGAGTAGATGCAGACCATCTCTACTTTTTTGGTAGCTAATTGTAATATCTGAATAGCCACTGATTTTGTAGGCACCTTTCAGTCCATCTAGTGACTAATTAATTTGTTTTAAATACCGATAGACAGCCTGTCTACTGATACCAAACGCTTTTGCCAGATCAACTTTTGATGAATACTTCCCTTCTTTCCAGGCTTGCAGTAATGCTTTAGCTTGATCTGGATTCAATTTATGGACACGACCTTTATATTTGCCCTGAGCTGCTGCGATCTTAATCCCTTCTTTCTGACGTTCTAAGATAATTTCCCGCTCGAATTGAGCAAAAGCACCCATCAGTTGCAGCATCAAATTATCCATCGGCGTGGATTGGGCAGTAAAAGTAATATTCTCTTTTACAAACTGGATGGCGATCCCTCGTTTGACCAGTTTATCTACTTCAGTGACCAAATCTTTCAGGCTTCGCGCAAAACGATCCATGGAATGTACAATCACCCTGTCCCCTTCCCGGACATAGTTCAACATTTCCTGAAATTTAGGTCGGTCAGTATTTTTACCTGAAGCACGGTCAACAAAAATCCGGTCGACTTCAATTCCCTCAAGTTGACGTCCAGTGTTTTGCTCGACAGAACTTACCCGGATATACCCTACTTTTTGGCCTTTCAATTTTTCACGCCCCAATTGGATAAAAATGAACAATTTCGTAAATTATAAATCTTTAATACTAAAGTTACATGTTATTTATTATTAAAAATCATTTAAATGATACATAATTTCATGAACTTTCAGATTGTAACTTTAGGGTACACTCTAAATCTACATATTTAAATAACGAGTTTTTTCTCACTCATAAGAATTTGTAAGAATATATATACATTTATTGACATTAAGTAATTTAAATAAAATCAATATACGTATTTGCATATATGTGGAAATACGTATATAAATATATCTGAGTTTCTAATAGCAGAGTCAGTCAAAATGTTCTCGACCATAAAGATTTATCACAATCCTGAGTGTGGTACATCAAGGAATACCTTAGCTTTAATTCAAAATGCAGGAATTGAACCAATCGTTATTGAATATCTAATTACCCCACCTTCGAAAGCAGAATTAATTGAACTTATTCGTAGTGCTGGTTTAAGTGTTAGAGAAGCAATTCGTAAAAATGTACCTCCATATTCTGATTTAGAAATTGTTCGGGAAGATTGGTCTGATGAACAGCTTTTAAATTTTATGCTTCAACATCCTATTTTGATTAACCGCCCATTCGTTGTTACGGATTTAGGTACACGTTTGTGTCGTCCTTCTGAAGTTGTTTTGGATATTCTCCCGTTTCCTCAGAAAGGCGCATTTAGCAAAGAAGATGGTGAAAAAATTATTGATGAAAATGGCCTAAGAATTAAATAGCACTTTCTCATCTCTTGAATGGAAAGAATGTGAAGGAGACTTATATGGATCAAGTTAATTTTTTTAAATGCTTATCAGATGAAACACGTCTCAATATAGTGACATTAATTGTTGAAAATAAAGAACTATGTGTATGTGATTTGACTGAAAAACTACAACTCAGTCAACCTAAAATTTCAAGACATTTAGCCCTTTTACGTGCTTCAGGGCTACTTCAAGATCGCAGACAAGGCCAATGGGTTTACTACAGTATCAATCCAAAATTGGCCAACTGGTGTTATGAAATTTTAGATATTTTGAAGACGGTTCAATCTCAATCAAAGCTGGATGATCAACACCCCCTTTCTGTAAATAGTTATTGTGAGTAATTCAATGAAATTTTTATTTTTATGTACTGGAAATAGCTGCCGTAGCATTTTGTCTGAAGTTTTGTTTAATAGCCGAGCACCAGAAGGTTGGAAAGCCTATAGCGCTGGGAGTAAGCCTTCAGGTCAAGTTCACCCGCTAACTTTAGAAACCCTTGAAAACTTAGGGTTATCTACTGAAGGTTTATGGAGTAAAACGATTGATGACTGTGAACAGTACCAACCTGATGTTGTGATCACGGTATGTGACTCTGCTGCTCAAGAAGCCTGTCCACTTTATTTGGGTGGAGCAATCAAGGCACATTGGGGCCTAGCTGATCCTTCACACCTGGAAGTAAATAAAGAAGAAAAAATGAAAGCTTTTATGACCACTGTTGAACATATCAACCGTCGTTTAGATGCTTTATTTGCCCTAGATGTAAATAAACTTTCTCGTCCTGAACTCATTGCTGAAATCAATAAAATTTCGAATGTTGAGTAAGAGATATGTCTGAAAAACGCTTATCCTTTTTAGATCGTAACCTGACGCTATGGATTTTTATTGCCATGGCTCTAGGTATTGCAATCGGAAACTTCTTTCCGCAAGCTTCTGTCGCACTCGATCAATTAAGTATCAACTCTGTGAATATTCCAATTGCAGTTGGTCTTATTCTGATGATGTATCCCCCCCTGGCAAAAGTGAACTATGCGACGTTGCCACAAGTATTTAAAGATAAAAAAACACTAACTTTATCTTTAATACAAAACTGGCTAATTGCCCCAGTACTGATGTTTGCTCTGGCTATTATATTTTTACATAGCTATCCCGAATATATGACTGGTGTCATCCTAATTGGTCTAGCTCGATGTATTGCCATGGTATTGGTTTGGAATGGCCTAGCTTGTGGTGATAATCAATATGTTGCAGCCTTAGTTGCCTTTAACAGTATCTTCCAGATTTTATTCTTCAGTACCTATGCCTGGTTATTCCTGACCTTCCTTCCACCCTATTTTGGTGTCGCTTCGCAGGTCATTAATGTCGATTTCTGGACCATCACCCATGCTGTTCTGGTTTATCTTGGTATTCCGTTCTTATTAGGTTTCTTAACGCGATGGATTTTGGTGAAACAGAAAGGCGTGGAATGGTATGAAACCAAGTTCATTCCGAAAATCAGTCCGCTGAGTTTAATGGCTTTGCTGTTCACCATTCTGGCCATGTTTAGCCTAAAAGGCGGTGATGTCGTGAGTCTTCCGCTTGAAGTTTTACGCATCGCGATTCCTTTAACCATTTACTTCGTTTTAATGTTCTTCATCAGTTTCTTTATGAGTAAATGGATGGGCAATGACTATCCTAAGACCACAGCAATTGCATTTACCGCAGCGGGGAATAATTTTGAATTATCACTTGCAGTAGCGATTGCAACTTTTGGTATCGCGTCCCCTGTTGCTTTTACCACGATTATTGGCCCACTGGTCGAAGTTCCTGTGTTGATTGCCTTGGTGAGTGTTTCACTCTGGCTGAGAAAGAAAGTTTTTAAAGAGGCCTAACTCTATGAATCTCCCAAATGTAGATCTAAATCTTCTTGAGCAACCCACCTTTGAAAAAGTTCAAGCCAAAGAACTTGCTCATCCTCCGCGAATTTTGCTGCTGTATGGCTCTAATCGAGAACGTTCTTACAGTCGCCTTGCAGTTCTTGAAGCCGGTCGAATCCTTGAGCATTTTGGGGCGGAAATAAAAATCTTTCATCCTAAAGGGCTTCCTTTACCAGAAGATGCGGATACTGAGCATCCAAAAGTAAAAGAGTTGCATGAGCTTTTAGCATGGTCAGAAGGCATGGTCTGGTGTTCACCTGAACGCCATGGTTCTATGAGTTCCATCTTTAAATCTCAAATCGACTGGATTCCACTGGCAGGAGGGGCAATCCGTGCAACCCAAGGTAAAACTCTTGCCTTGATGCAAGTCAGTGGCGGATCACAGTCCTTTAACAGCCTGAACCAGATGCGTATTTTGGGGCGGTGGATGCGGATGATCACCATTCCAAATCAGTCTTCAGTTCCAAAAGCTTTTTTGGAGTTTGAAGAAGATGGACGAATGAAACCTTCGGCTTTCTATGACCGGATTGTGGATGTGATGGAAGAGTTATTTAAGTTCACCCTACTGACTCGTGGACAAAGCAAATACCTGACAGATCGTTATTCAGAACGTAAGGAATCAGCTGAAGAATTATCTAAACGTGTCAATCAGCGCAGTTTGTAAGCTGCCAGGTGATCTTAAATGCAAAAGAGACATTCTAAATTAATCATTCTTGGCTCAGGTCCTGCGGGTTACAGCGCTGCGGTATATGCAGCACGGGCTAATCTTAAACCCACTTTAGTTGCAGGCTTACAACTCGGTGGTCAATTAACCACGACCACTGAAGTCGATAACTGGCCGGGTGATCCAGAAGGTTTAACAGGCCCCGCACTCATGGAACGTATGCAAGCGCATGCGGAACGTTTTGGCACCGAAATCGTCTATGACCATATCAGTAAAGTGGATTTAAGCGTTCGTCCATTCGTGCTGAAAGGCGATATGGAAGAACTCACCTGTGATGCCCTGATTATTGCCACAGGTGCAACGGCACAATACTTAGGTCTTGAGTCTGAAGCCAAATTCATGGGGCAAGGTGTAAGTGCCTGTGCAACTTGTGACGGTTTCTTCTATAAGAACCAGAAGGTGATGGTTGTAGGCGGTGGTAACACTGCGGTTGAAGAGGCGCTTTACCTGTCTAATATTGCAGCTCACGTGACTTTAGTACATCGCCGAGATTCATTGCGTTCTGAAAAAATTCTACAAGACCATCTTTTTGCAAAACAGAAAGAAGGCAAAATTAGCATTCTTTGGAACAATCAAGTGGATGAAGTGTTAGGCGATAACACCGGAGTAACTGGAGTGCGTTTAAAATCCACTGTAGATGGATCAAAGCAAGATATTGAGGTACAGGGTTTATTCGTGGCAATTGGTCACAAACCAAATACTGAGATGTTTTCAGCGCAACTTGAGTTACGTGATGGCTATATTCAGATCCAAAGCGGAACAGCGGGGAATGCCACTGCTACTTCAGTGCAAGGTGTATTCGCTGCCGGTGATGTGGCTGATTCAGTTTATCGCCAAGCGATTACTTCAGCAGGCTCCGGTTGTATGGCTGCATTAGATGCTGAAAAATATCTTGATAGTTTAAGTTGATTTTGATGTTGTCATAAAAATATAGTGAATATTGTAAAAGCCCAGTCTTCAGGATTGGGTTTTTATATTAAAGAAAAAATAAAAGGGGACAAGGCTTTGAATCAGAAACAGACGGAAACTGATGTCATCATTATCGGTGGTGGACAGGCAGCTTTATCTACAGCTTATTTTTTAAAGCGAAAAAAAATACCATTTATTATTTTAGATGATCAAAATCAAGCAGGTGGAGCCTGGTTACATGCTTGGAATTCTTTGCGTCTGTTTTCACCGAATAGCTGGAGTTCCTTACCAGGTTGGGTTATGCCGAATACAGAACAAACGTATCCGACCAAGAAAGAAGTTATTGAATACTTGCAGCAATATGAGCAGCGTTACCACTTTCCGATTATTCGTCCTGTATATGTTGATCACGTCAAAAGCGAAGGAGAAGTATTGAGTGTGCATGCAGGTGAACAGACATGGAGAGCCAAGGCTGTAATCAGTGCAACGGGCACCTGGAGTCATCCTTATATCCCATCTTACCCTGGCCAAGAAAATTTCAAAGGTCTGCAATTACACTCCGCCCATTATCAAAATGCAGAACTTTTTAAAGATAAGCACGTCATGATAGTCGGTGGTGGAAATTCTGGAGCACAAATTTTGGCTGAAGTTTCCCAAGTGGCAGACACTCTTTGGATCACGCCAACACCTCCTCAATTTTTAGCAGATGATGTTGATGGCCGTGTACTGTTTTTACGTGCGACAGAGCGTTTAAAGGCACAATTAGAAGGCCGTACAATAGATCAGCCTGTTGGCGGTCTGGGTGATATTGTCATGATTGATTCAGTCAAAGATGCACGTGCACGAGGCGTTTTACATAGTGAGCGCCCATTTTCGGTTTTTACGGAAAATGGCGTGATTTGGGAAGATGGATCTTTTCAACAGGTTGATGCAGTGATTTGGTGTACTGGATTTAAAGCGACTTTAGACCATTTAAAGCCACTTGGAATAGTAGAGGAAAATAATACGATACTGGTTGAAGGAAGCAGATCAGTCAAACAATCTAACCTATGGTTAGTAGGATATGGTGAATGGACCGGACCTGGTTCAGCGACACTGGTGGGTGTTTCAAGGGCAGCGAGAGCCACAGTGGATGAAATCGTTGCTTATCTACACGAAGTTGATACTAAAAATTCTTTAGAAAAATAAGCTATCTACTCCCTTAGATGATTTTAAAGCCAATTCTTTTACTTTCATGCTTCAGCTATATCAGGTGAGTTAAAGTAATTCCATTTTCATAATTTTAGTCGCCCTACCTAATTATAAATACCAAGCCTTGAATAGATAAAAAATCTATTCAAGGCTTTAGTGTCATCTCAATAAAAGTACAGGTTTTATTGAGCTTGACAACAATTTGGTCGTCGTACTCCCAATAAAAAACTGGCGTATCTTTGAGTGACCATATGCACCAACCACCATCATATCAATAGCGTTTTTCTCTTGGTAATCTAATATTGATTTATCGACATCACCTTCAAGTACGATATCAATTACATTAAAACCATTATTTGCAAGCAGCTCTTTTGCCCAAGTAACTTGAGATGTCATATCACTATTTGGCTTACCAACATATACCACATGAGCTGTCAGGGTTTTTAATAAAGGACTATTTGCAATTTTGTCTACACAAATACGTGCAGTAGGACTTCCATCAAAAGCAATTAAAAAAGACTTAGGTGGACTAAAGGGTGCAGATGTTATTAATACGGGTTTATGAAGGGCACGAACAACATTTTCAATATGGGTTCCAACTTTACTGGAATCATGCTCGGTTTCAGTTCCATGCTTCCCCATAATAAGAACTCGAATGTCTTCTTCCATTCCCATAATTGTTTCTAAAAGACTGCCGTGACGTTGAAAACTTTGAGCATCAATAGAGAACTTCTCCAATAGATAATTCTTTGCTTCCCGAAGAAGAATTTGGCCATGCTCTAGCTCAATCTTCCCCTTACGCTCTTCAAGTTCAACCAACTCATTTAGCAATGTTTCTCGACTTCCCAAGCCGATTGCACCGCTTAAATCTTGTGGTGCTTTCGCTTTTGGCTTATCAATAACATGTAATAACTTAAGCGGTGAACTAAGTTTATCGCTAAACCAAGCTGCATAATCACAAACGGTATTTGTTGCTAATGATCCATCAATACATGCAATAATTTTTGACATAATTCATCCCTCTTAGTGGCTATTTAAGCGATCTAAAGCATCTGGCTTATCATGGATACCAAACTTATCGACTAAGGTTTTGCTGGCTTCATTCATTCCAATAAGTTCGACTTCTGTTCCTTCACGTCTAAACTTAATGACCACTTTATCTACGGCAGCGACCGCAGACACATCCCAGAAGTGAGCCTGGCTAACATCAATCACAACTTTTGAAAGTGCTTCTTTGAAATCAAATGCAGAAGTAAATTTATCTGCTGAGCTGAAGAACACTTGACCTGTTACCGTATAAATACGGGTATTTTCAGGTTCATTAAATTCGGACTGAATTGCCATGTAGCGTTCAATTTTATTGGCAAAAAATAATGCAGAAAGAAGTACACCGACTAATACGCCATAAGCCAAGTTATGTGTTGCAACGACCACGACGACTGTAACGATCATCACGATATTGCTAGAAACTGGATATTGGCGAATATTTCGTAATGAATCCCAGTTAAATGTTCCGATTGCTACCATGATCATGACCGCAACCAGTGCAGCCATTGGAATGACTTTGAGCCAGTCACTGATAAACACCACCATAATTAACAGGAAGACCCCAGCACTAAATGATGATAAACGGGTACGTCCACCAGATTTCACATTAATAATGGATTGACCAATCATGGCACAGCCTGCCATTCCGCCTAAAAAGCCAGATGCGACATTGGCAACACCTTGTCCTTTACACTCACGGTTTTTATCACTATTGGTATCGGTTAAATCATCCACAATTGTTGCGGTCATCATAGATTCAAGCAAACCGACGGCTGCTAATCCCAGTGAATAAGGCAAAATAATAGCTAAAGTTTCAAGATTTAAAGGAATATCAGGAAGTAAGAAAATTGGTAGCGTATCTGGTAATTGCCCCATATCGCCTACGGTTCTTACATCTAAACCAATGAACAAGGCAAAGAGCGTAAGGAGGACAATACAAATGAGCGGAGAGGGTAAAAGCTTCCCTATCACTGGGATATAAGGGAATAGATAAATAATAGCTAAACCTCCAACTGTCATCGCATAGACATGCCATGTCACATTGGTGAGTTCAGGCAATTGAGCCATAAAAATTAGAATAGCTAAGGCATTCACAAAGCCAATCACGACTGACTTTGATACAAACCGCATCAGAGCACCTAATTTTAGATAACCTGCTAGGATTTGAATAAATCCTGTCAAAATTGTGGCTGCTAATAAGTATTGCAGACCATGGTCTTTAACCAGTGTGACCATTAATAAAGCCATTGCACCAGTTGCAGCAGAAATCATACCAGGGCGACCACCTACGAAAGCAATCACAACTGCAATACAGAATGAAGCATATAGCCCGACTTTAGGATCGACACCTGCAATGATGGAGAAGGCAATTGCTTCAGGAATTAGAGCCAAAGCAACAACAATACCCGCAAGAACATCCCCGCGAATATTGGAGAACCATTGTTCTCGAATAGTGGATAACATGAAAATAGCCTATTTTTTTAAATTTTAGGAAAGGCTAGTGATGTGATATATGACACACAAGCTACTACACCACATCACTAGACAGTGATGAGTTATTTACTGAATTAAGAGGTAAATAAACTTATGGTGGCGTAAGTGTCATATTAAGAAAGATATCTATTTTGGAGGATTTCGGGGGCAATGATAGCAGCTAGGTCCTTTTATATCCACCCTAGCCGCAATTTGAAAGAAAATATAGGACACTTCTGCAAATAAAAATTTGAGTCAATGATGTTCCCTTGAAGAAATGGATTTGAACAACCATCAAAAATAGCAGTTAAAGACAGCTACTTTTATTTTGTACATGCTTATTTTATTGGGATTGCGCTTAAGTGATATAAATTTTACAAAGGGTAGATAAAAATTGATACTTTTTCTTAGATCAACACTTTAGTGTAACTTTAGAGCATACTTTAAAGTTACACAAAACATCTATATGAAGACTAAAGTCCAAATTAGTGTTTATGTTGGTTCAATGTATTACATTTCGTATTTTCTATTTGTAACGTAATTTCAGTAATATTATGATTATGTTTTAGAACTTCTAAGGCCTTTTGATAGAGTTGATCTGTATTGCTATTCGGAGCAACCAAATGAGCAGTTAAATGAATATTTCTTGAGGATATAGCCCAGACTTTCAACTGATGAATCCCTTCAACGCCCTCTAGCTTCAATAAATCATTTCTTAACGACTCAATATCAATCTCATCAGGAACTCCTTCAAGCAGAATATGAATACTTTGTTTTAATAAAATCCAAGTTCGAGGTAAGACCCAGAAGCCAATTAACACAGCGATTACGGTATCAACCCACATCCACTGGGTAAAATAAATAGGCACTGTTGCAAATAGGCTGACATGATAAGCTAAATATCTTATTTATTTCGAGATACAGCAGATGAATCCCTTCCACGGTCGGCACTTTCAAGGTGAAATCATTCTTTGGGCTGTTCGTTGGTATTGTAAATATGGCATCAGCTATCGTGAACTTCA
>NZ_KB849291.1:74128-82790 GCF_000368145.1 Acinetobacter guillouiae CIP 63.46
GAAGTGTGTCTAATCAACAGGGTTTTCGGTCTCTAAGCACTTTTTAAAGGGAACATCATCGACTCAAATCTCTATTTGCAACAGTGCCATCTGCCATCAGGCATGCCGAAGTCTTTTTCGACCAGCGCTTTTTGAGCTTCATTCAATTTTGGATTAGGGATCAGCGTCAGTAGAATTTCTTCATGCCATTGCTGATCCTGAGCAGGGTCTACTGACTCAATCGCCACCACAACAGGTGTGCGATCAATTCTGGAGAGTAAAAAGTCCTTAAACTGCTTGCTCTGATGGCAATAGGCACGGACATGCCAGCGAAAACCGGTATACACCAGGGTGTGTGGGGAAATGATGCGCTCATGCCACTGCGGATTCTGCATCGAGGCATAAATCATTTTTAAAGTACTTTGGTTGCGGCAGGCACGCAACACTTCCCGAATCACTTCAGGACGTACACTGCGATCAGGTAATTGAACTGCTGCAAGATTCGGTTCTGGTGTCGCAATCAGGGTATGCGATTCACTAACCAAACCTGACAGCACATTGAGATATTCATTGATATGCGCTGTAGTCAGTACAGGCTGGAAGCTGGCCTTAGGCACATAGCCTTTTACGGAGGGGTCATGAATCAAGGCATCGGGGTTATACAGCGTATTGTAACGCTTGATATCCGCAGAAGCCTGCTGTCGACTGAGCCCAAACCAGCTCATCAAACGATTGGTAACCAAACGACCTTCCCAGTATGCAAGCAGCTCGATCGCTCGCATTCGTAGCAGGACTTCATGCTTATCTGTCGTCATATACCAATCAGTCAATAAATAGCAGCTTTAAGATTACCCTACAGCAAATATACAGTAAACATTTTTGACGGTATTTAAAGGTAGTATTGCAATCATCAGATAAAAAATATACTAGTATCCTGATGATAGCCGTCAAAGTACGATCTCTAGCAGATCATGGATCCTGGTATAGCGCGTGAATTGAGCTAAGTTTTAGAATGAGAGCAATATGGGTTTTAGATTTCGTAAAAGTATTAAATTATTCCCGGGTTTTAAAATTAATCTGACCCATAAAGGCATCAGCAGTGCCAGCATTGGCAAACCTGGTGCTTCTCTAAATATTGGTAAAAAAGGTACGCGAACCAGTGTCGGTATTCCAGGTACGGGACTATCTTACTCTAAACACCAGCCTTACTCTAAAAAAACCCGTGTTCCACAACCGACATCGCTAGAACACACGGAATATAATCCTCAGAATTTAGAACAACCGAAGACAAAGATCTGGCCTTGGATTATTTTTGGAATATTGTGTTTTATTGTGGGTGCCGTCATTTTTTAGCAAAAACAACATTGTATTTTGATCAAAAAAAATGCCCAGATGGATGAATGGGCAAACTAAGGAATTAATATCCTTCAGAAACTCCAGCGCAATTCTCGCTACTTTCAGTAAGCGACTCTGGCTCAATCATGATAGTCTGACTCAATCGAATCGAGGTAAATCGATCCATCATAATTGGAGCAGAAATTATGCTTGAATACATTCTTGAATGATGCTGAAAAGTCTTTGAGTTTTAATTAATAAATAAGAGTATCCATGTCTACCCTCAACTTTACTTATTTTCAGATAGCAACCAATCGAGAGCACTCATTTTTACAATACCATTATAATTCGCTTCAGTCCCTATCGTGTCTAAGGTAAGCAAATACTTGGGATACGAATCAGAAATTTTCTGTAATGGACGTAACTCTCGGCTGAGTGTCTCCTCATTGAGCGTTTCTAATGCCACCTGATAATAAGTTAAATTCTGTAAAGTATCGACAGCAACAAAATCAATTTCATATTCATCAACCCGCCCTACATAGACCGTATAACCTCGTCTGACAAGCTCAAGATAAATCACATTTTCTAAGATATGACCTTGATCAGCATTAGCATCAGGCAACATAATCCGGCGCAATCCGACATCAACTAAATAGTATTTTTCAGAGGATTGTAATAACTCACGCCCGCGTACTTTAAATTGTGCGGCACTATAAAATAGCAAACTGTCCTGTAAGCCCTGAATATAGCGTTTTACTGTTTCAAATGAAATCTTAACCCCACTTGAAACAAAGGTATTTTTAATTTTATTGATGGAAATAGGTGAGCCTGTCACGCTTGCCAAATATCTTGCGACACGCTCGAGAGAGTTAATATCGGCAGTATTCAAACGGGGAATAACATCTTTAAACATTACACTGGCATAGACCGCTTGCAAGTAATCATAAGTTTCCTGCTGGCTAGTCATGGCAAGCGTATAAGGGAAACTACTGCGCGTATACATGGCATACAAATCACGATTGGATAATTGTTGGATGATCGGATTATTTTCAATATGCCACTGTTTAAATTCTTGGAATGACAGAGGTAGAACGTGTTGCTCGATATAGCGTCCTGTAAGTAAAGTCGCAAGTTCTCCACTTAGAAAGAATGCATTTGAGCCTGTAATATATAAATCGATATAATCTCGAACATATAAAGAGTCGACTACTTTCTCAAAATTTTTAACATGTTGTATTTCATCTAAAAAAACATAATTTTTTTTACTTTTATCAACTTTGGACAATACATAATCATGTAGTTTACGGTAATCGGTGAGTTCTTCAAATTCCATAAATTCGAAGTTGATGGCAATGATGTTTTCGGCTTGTACACCCTGTGCTTTCAGGTCTTGTTGAAACATCGCCAATAAGGTGGATTTTCCAGAGCGACGCACACCTGAAAGTACTTTAATGACATCACGGTCTTGCCATGTATTCAGAAATTTTAAGTAGCCATCACGTCGAATATTAGCGCTTCTCATTATTTACACTTAGAATCTAAAGTTTTAATAAATTCTATCAAATTTTAGAACGTATATGTAAATATATTTAATTTTAGAAAAAGTTTAAAGGTTAAGTGAAACATTCAAAGCTACTGTAGAAGCATGTAAACAGCAGATCTGATCAAAATCCAAATTCTGTCTTTTTGATTATTTTCCATGTTATGTTATTTCATTGATGCTACGAGTTAACTGCTATATAAATTAAGTGAAAAGTAAATGGAACTAAGATGTTAACTAGAGTGGAACTCATTTTTATTGTGCTAATGGTATCAGCCTTATTGCGTATGAATTGCTAAAAGGTTTATTTTAAAGTCACCTATACATGTTTTTGATCAAAAAAAATGCCCATAGGGAGAATCTATAGGCAAAACGGCTTTGTTGCACAAAGATTTGAAATGCAAAGCGCCCCTAATTGAGCCAAATTTAAGGCGTAACTTGGGTAAGTGGGCGACCTAATTCCGTAAATCTGTTAAGGACTGCTACACGTGCATGGATCTCATTCACTTGGCTATCAAAACTCCTTGCACTGAGTTTATCTCCTAATAATTTGATGCAATGCATCTTAGTTTCAACCAAACTTCGCCGATGATAGCCTGACCATTTTTTCCAGAGTGTCCTGCCTAAACGTTTAATTGTTCGAAGTAATTCATTTCGCTCTAGCGAGCTACTCTTTGTATCTTTCCATGGTTTCGCATTTTTTCTAGGTGGAATCACCGCATGCCCTTGCCGATCTGCAATGACCTGACGGCATTGCTTGGTGTCATAAGCTCCATCGGTATAAACAGAGTTAATCTGCTCATCTTGTGGAATCTGATTAAGTAAATCACCAAGCACCTGTGAATCACTGACATTATTGATTGTAAGCTGAACTGCTCGTATTTGCAGGGTTTTAGCATCTATACCCATATGAAGTTTACGCCATTGGCGACGATATTCAGGTCCATGTTTCTTGCGTTTCCATTCGCCCTCACCTAGAAACTTCATGCCTGTAGAGTCCATGAGTAGATGCAGCCCATCGCTACTTTTTTGGTAGCTGATTACAATATCAATATGCTTTTGTCTTCTACAAAGCATGGTGTAATCTGGAGCTATCCAATTTAATCCGCAAAGTTTAATCAGACTTTGCACAAAGCCAGTAACCATACGTAAAGACAGACGAAATAAGGATTTAATCATTAAGCAGCATTGGATAGCTGCGTCGGAGTAGGTTTGATTTCGCCCTTGTTTGCCTTTTGATGGCGCATACCATTGCGTAGCAGGATCAAACCAAATGGCAATATTTCCGCGACTCATGAGTGCTCGGTTATATGCGGGCCAATTGGTTGTGCGGTAGATTTTGTGTGTAGGCTTCTTCATTTGAAAATTATATCGCTGAAAAAGCCTTTACAGATAGGTTTGTGCAACAAAGCCATTTTCCAATATCAAAGTATCGCGATGTCTATATAAGGTTTATCAACAAATCAAAATATTTAAATTATTTGCCAGTAAAGTTATGAAGTTATGAAGTTATGAAGTTATGAAGTTATGAAGTTATGAAGTTATGAAGTTATGAAGTTATGAAGTTATGAAGTTATGAAGTTATGAAGTTAGGTTATTTAATCTTATAGATTGAATAACCTCTTCCATTCTCTATTTTATTTAAAATTTTTATCAACGAGCTGCTTAAAATCTTCTAAATTCTGCTCTGCCAGTGACTCTAAAGCTATTCTTACAATACTAGATCTGTTAACACGAGCGTTATTACTTTTGATAATTAACTCATCAATTAATTCACTTAATTCTTGGTTCAAAGAAAAGGTACAACGAACGAATTTCTTTTGTGAAACTTCTAGATCCTTAACTCTTTTATCAGCTCCAGATATGAAATTTTCAACCAGTTTATCCTGATCTGAAAGCTCGTCAGTTTTCTTTTTTAAACCGCTAAGACCTGCCATAGTTATACTCCTAAAAACTCTTGAGCTATCCCTTCAATTTCTGCTTTTGCCTTAGGATCACTTGTTACTTCAAAAACAGATAAGCCATTTTCATCTGCATCATCATAAACATTTCGATTTGTCGTGATGTGGTCTAATGCTTTTATTCCGAACGATACACAGGCTTCTTTAGCATCTAAAATTCGCTGTACTTGTGACGGTAATGTTGGGCATTGTGTAATGATTGCTCTTGCATTCAAATCTGGATTCACTGCTCGTGCCAGTTTTAATACTTGTTCCATATGATCCAAAGTCTTTAGATCTCTACGTTTAGGCCTAAAAGGCAAGAGCATATGTGTTGCTATAGTCATAGCAGAACGTAATGCTTCCGAATCTTGTCCACCAGCATCAATGATAATATCTTCATATCTTTTTGATAAATCTTTTAAAACTTGACGAATATTGCCTGAAGCTTGTACAGATGGAATATTTTTTAAATCCTCATTCTCATCACGTTCTTTAATCCAGTCAGTTGTTGTGCCTTGAGGATCTGCATCTAGAAGCAGAATATCTCTATTCTTTTCTTGTAAATAAACTGCTAAGTTTTGGGCAAGGCAGCTTTTACCAGCTCCGCCTTTTTCACCACCTACTAAAATAATCATAAGTTATGTAAGTTACGTAATTTTGTTGAAAATAATGTACAAGTTTCAATCTCATGAATCAACTATTGTGAAAAATAAAGTTAAAAAAAGTTATCCACAAGTAATGTTCTTTTTTAATTTTATATATATTTTATAAATTTATATTTATAGAACCTCTGAATGCCTTATGAAGTCTAGTTTTCAGAGGTTTTATATGGACGTTTTCCTGACAATAAGTGGACACTTTCCTTTATTTAAATGGACGTTTTCCTGACAATAAGTGGACGTTTTCCTTTATTTAAATGGACGTTTTCCTTTATTTAATGGACGTTTTCCTGGCATAAATAGATCTTCCATTAATGGACATTAAGTGTTAATGTCCATTAATGGAATTTATTTCTTTAATCACAATATGGCAAATCTAATTTATAAAGACAATAACTTGATTGAAGCATCTTATGCATTGACTCTGTCTGAACAACGCTTAATTTTAGTTGCAATTATTGCAGCTAGGGAAATTGAAAAAGAGCTTACATCGGATACATTGCTAACAATACATGCGTCTGAATACATGAAGCACTTTAATTTGGGTCGTCAAGCGGCCTATGAGGCTCTTCAGGGAGCGTGTGATAACTTATTTGAACGTAGACTCACCTATAAGGCCATAGATCCTGTTACAGGTAAGCCAGCGGTCTACAAAAGCCGTTGGGTATCAAAAGTTGGCTATGTTAAAGAAGCTGCATGTGCTCAACTAATTTTTGCTCCTGATATTTTACAGCTTTTTGTAAAACTTGAAGAAAAGTTTACTCGTTATGAATTAAAGCAAATTTCTCAATTATCTAGTGTATACGCTATACGGCTGTATGAACTTTTGATTAGATGGCGTAGCAAAGGCAAGCTATATATTAGTATGGTTGAATTGCGTGATAAGTTAGGTCTACTTGAAAATGAATATAAAACCATGGGAGATTTCAAAAAGCGTGTATTGACGGTTGCCATAGATCAAATTAATAAACTTACTGATATCGACGTAAGTTATGAGCAGAAAAAAGAAGGGAGAACAATTACACATATCGAATTTTCTTTTAATCAAAAAGCTTCCTTAATTGTTAGTGATAAGGTACTGGAACCTGCATATCAGCTGACACCAAAACAATCTATATTTTTCGCTCAAAAATTGTGTGACCTTATCAAATATCCCGAATTCGGGGGGAAATATGCCAATGTAGGCGAAGAGATCGAAGCGTTTAAAGAAAGGATTTCACTTGAACTCCTCGACCCTGAAAAGGTAAAAAAGTATTATTCTGATTTGTTAAAAGTGGGCTATAAAGAAAAATATAAATCAGAAAAGTTATCATAACCTGAATTATAGAAATTTTTATTTTGAACACTACAAACCTATAGGAAAAATTTAGTCTGCCCTGGTAACCCTAGGGCGTGTCCTCATTTGAAGAATTGGTTTTAAATACTTAAAATCCTCCTTTGAGTTATTTTTATTTCTATATTTTCAATGGCACGTACTCTTCTTACCGATGATATCTGGCAGCAAATTCAAGATACTATGCGATTACATGGTTGCTACCGTTCAAAGAATAGTAGAAATATCATGGAAGTGATCTTATGGAAACTGCGTACAGGCGCCACATGGCGTGATATTCCTCAAGAATTTTGTCCTTGGCAAACTGCTTATAATCGTTTTAATCGTTGGGCAAGCAAGGGATTGTGGAATAAATTTTTTTTAGATTACGAGGCGTCTTGGATCAAGAATGGGTATTCATTGACGGAAGCTACATACGCGTGCATCAACATGCAAGTGGAGCTCGGAATGGTTTCGAAAGAGCAATTGGACAATCACGTGGTGGACGAACAACAAAAATACATCTTGCAACCGACGCGAATGGATTACCGATTGATTTTAAAATCACTGGGGGTGACGTCCACGACAGTCAAATTGCAAAACAACTGATTGATACTGTAGGCGAGGCAACTTATCTGATTGCTGATAAGGGGTATGATGCTGAACATATTAGAATATATGCCAAGAACAAGAAGATGATTCCCATTATTCCATTGCGATCAAACAGTAAGAGATCGAATAAGGTGTTTGATAAATATCTATATAAATTAAGACATTTAGTTGAAAATGTGTTTGCGAGATTGAAGCATTTCCGAGCGATTGCAACCCGATTTGATAAGCTTGCACGAAATTACCAGTCTATGATTTACATTGCTTGCATGTTTATTTGGTGTAAAGCCAAATGAGGACACGCCCTAGTTTTATAAACTGAAAATTATATGTTCCACTAGGGCTTGTTGAGAATTAACAAAGGCTACTGATTAATTTATAATAGTACTATGGATAGATACATACTTACTGATGCCCAATGGGCAAAAATGGAACCTTTTTGCCTAGGTAAAGTGACCGATCGAGGTCGTAGTGGAAAAGATAATCGATTATTTTTAGAAGCAGTCCTATGGATTGCCCGTACAGACAGTCCATGGCGTGATCTACCTCCTCATTTTGGTAAATGGAATACCGTCTTTAAAAGATACCGTGATTGGGTGAAAGCTGGTGTATTTGAAACTATTTTTGCATCTGTAAATGAAGATGTTGATTTGGAATACGCCATGATTGATGGAACGATTGTTAAAGTTCATCGACATGGGCAAGGTGCAAAAGGGGGACTTTCAAACAGTCTATAGGTAAATCTCGAGGTGGAATGACCTGTAAAATTCTTGCCTTAGTGGATAGTCTAGGCAACCTTATTAAGTTTCGATTAATGCCTGGTCAATATCACGATTTAGTAGAAACCAAACCTTTAATTGAAGATGTTGATTTTCAAGCATTACTAGCGGATAAAGCATTTGATGCAGATTGGCTCATCCAAGAACTCAATGAACGTAAAGTGAAAGTGGTGATCCCACCCAAATCTAATCGAAAAGTAATGAGAGCATTTGATACGACTATGTATAAATGGCGTCATCTCATTGAAAACTATTTCTGTAAGTTAAAAGAATTTAAACGTATAGCGATGCGTAGTTGTAAAACAGATACGAGTTTTGAAGCCATGATTCAACTGTGCGCGAGTTTAATTAACTCTCGGTAATTCTCAACAGACCCTAGTACGAAGAACTGATCTGGATTAATTTGCCAGAAAGATGAAATTATAAAGTTACATAACTTATGCAACTTACACAACTTACGATCTTATGTAATCCTGAGGAGAGTGATGCGATCGAAACCTCTCCCG
>NZ_KB849291.1:84255-105301 GCF_000368145.1 Acinetobacter guillouiae CIP 63.46
TTACAATCTTATGTAATCCTGAGGAGAGTGATGCGATCGAAACCTCTCCCGGTAATGCTTGTCAGGGATTTGTCCATATATGGAAGTGCAGCACTAAAATTACATGTTCCACTAGTACGAAGAACTGATCTGGATTAATTAGCCAGCAAGATGAAATTATAAAGTTACATAAGTTATGAACTTATGACTAGGTCTTAATTGAGAAGGGCTGTGTTGCACAAACCTAGCATCAAAAGCTTATTCAGCAATATAATTTCAAAATGAATAAGCCTGCCTCTAAAATCTACCGTACAACCAATTGGTCATCCTATAACCGAGCCTTAATTAACCGAGGTAATATTTCCATTTGGTTTGATCCAAAGACTCAGTGGTATGCACAATCACAAGGCAAGCAAGGTCGAAATCAAACCTACTCCGATACAGCGATTCAATGCTGCTCAATGATCAAATTACTATTCCGACTCTCTTTACGTATGGTCACAGGTTTTGTTCAAAGTCTGATTAAACTCTCCGGATTAGATTGGACAGCTCCGGATTATTCCACCCTTTGTCGTAGACAAAAGCATATTGATATTGCGATTAGCTATCAAAAAAGTAGTGATGGACTGCATCTACTCGTAGACTCTACTGGTTTGAAGTTTCTTGGTGAAGGTGAATGGAAACGCAAGAAACATGGGGCTGAATATCGTCGCCAATGGCGTAAGCTTCACATTGCTATGGATGCTAAAACCCTGCAAATACGTGCAGTACAACTCACCATAAATAATGTCAGTGATTCTCAAGTACTCGAAGATTTACTTGCTCAAATTCCCTTGGATGAACCAATTGATTCTGTTTATACAGATGGTGCTTATGACACAAAGCACTGCCGACAAGTCATTTTAGATCGAGATGCACATGCGATCATTCCACCTAGAAAGAATGCAAAGCCTTGGAAGGATCAGCAAGCGAGGTCTATAGAGCGGAATGAATTATTAAAGACAGTCAAACGGCTAGGCAGATCGCTTTGGAAAAAGTGGTCTGGTTATCACCGTCGAAGTTTGGTTGAAACCAAGATGCATTGCATCAAATTATTAGGCGATAAATTAACAGCGCGGAGTTTTCCAAGTCAGGTGAATGAGATCCATGCACGCATGGCAGTTTTGAATAAATTCACAGAATTAGAGCGCCCTCATACCCAAGTTGTCTCTTAAATTTGAGTAGCTTAAGGGAAATCAGCCTTTCAAACCTTTATGCAACAAAGCCGGCCGAAAGTATGTCAGGTATTTGAAATGCTGATTCAGGACGGTATCCTCAATAGTAATCAGGTTTTAAGTGGTTTACCCCATCCTTCGGGAGCCAATGCGGAGCGAATAGCGTATTTTCTCGGGAATAAGCCTAAAGAATTACTATCATTTAAAACGAATCCAGAGTTATTGGATAAAGCGAAAGCTGAAATCATTAAGAAACTTGAACGCCTGGAAATGTAGTGACTATCCATACAGGCATGGAACATGACTGTTCACGTAAAAAGCCCAATCTAGTGTGATCGGGCTTTTTGTTGTGTAATTATATGATTGATTTTAAATGAAAAATTAAAATAATTTCGTATAAGCTGTATTATGTTAATTTTAGAATAAATTAAGAATTATCCAATTGAAATTAAAAAAAATATATATTTATAATTAAATGAACATCCAAGTTAAGAACTAAAATGATAAGAGACGATTTAAAAAAATATCCTAAAGCAATATGGATACATTTTTATAAAAACCGTATAAGTTTGATGGCAGAGAATGGCACAGTCAAAGCAACTGAAATTCCTAAATCACCTTATGATCACCCAAGAATGATTTTGGCAGATTTTGAAAGCGCTACAACAACATTAAAAGCTTTAATGAGACACCATTCTAACGGTTTATCTTTTTTCAAGTTTACAGCTCCTATTACGATTGTCCAAATAATGGAGCCGATACAAGGTAATTTAACTAAGATTGAAATACGAGCTTTTAAGGAGTTATTTCTTAATACTGGTGCAAGAGAAGTAAAGCTATATGACCTTGATGGAAACTCTATTGAAGAATAATTTTAAAAGCCCTATTTAACATAATGGTTGTTATGCGAAGTCGACTTGTAATGCAATTTGCATTACAATATTCCTAGTACATTAAATACTTGGGAAATATGATGGCTACTGTTAACTTCAGGATCGATGAAGCCCTTAAAGAAAAATCTTATTCAATCCTTAAAGAGCAAGGTATTGCACCTACTGATTTCTTCACTAGTATTCTTGAGTATGTTGCTACGACTGGAAAACTACCTGTCAAAAAAGCTTTGCTTTCGGAAGAAGATGAAGAATTATTAGCTCTTGTCCGTAAGCGCATTAATGATCCTAAAGAGATGTTTGAGGAAGTCACATTAGATGACTTATAAGCTTTTACGTCACAAGGACTTTACAGCAGAATGGGAAAAACTCCCTGTTGCTATACGAGATCAATTTAAAAAGAAACTAGCCAAAGTCATAGAGCAGCCACATATTCCAAAGAATATGCTTAGAGGCGATCTTGCAGGTTGCTATAAAATCAAATTATTAAAAGCTGGTGTCCGACTTGTCTATCAAGTTAAAGATGATCAGGTAGTTATCCTGCTCATTACCGTCGGAAAACGAGCTGATAGCATAGTTTATGACGAAGCGAAAAAGCGAATTAAAGACTAAAAATGGGAGCTTATAGCTCCCATTGCCATCAATTCCGACGATTAATAAGCGGTGATGGTCATCTGCTAACATTTTGTCGAAGTAAACTTGTAACTCTAGTTCCGATTTATTTAACTGCCACTGAGGAATTACATGTGGCTCATGCATCCATTGATGTAATAAAGGAATATCCTGAGGATATTGCACTTGGCGTAAGTAGTACTGTGTACCATCTTCAAAGTATTCAAAATAATCTGGTAATTGCTGAGAGATTGTTTTCATATCGAACCTATAAAATGACGAATAAAATTAGCCCGCTTTTGCTTGGCGAGGTTGTTCTGCCCATGTTTTCAATGTTTCTGGGCTAACTGGATTTGCAATAGGATCAAGGAAGACAGGAACAGGACGTTCTGCTTCATCGTTATAACTTGTGGTAAATAGACGTACACGGTTTAAACAAATTTTGGTGTAACTTGGACGCAGCATGGCGAATTTATCAGCACGTTCAGCCAGTTCTGGGTGTTTTTGGTTAAATTCAACAATCGTGTTGGAAATGGTCTGCCAGAAATCAAGCTCAGAATATTCAGGATAGTCTTGCAAGAACACATTACAGATATAGCGGTAATGCACCATGAACAGACCTGTGAAAATAAAATGGCTTAGATCAGTCGCTTCATGACGGAGTAATAAATCTGCTTCAGATGGTAACTGAGCTAACTCAGGAAAATCCTCATCCACTAAATTGATGTCATCAATGAAATCTTTTAATACCATGGCTTTCGGCACACCATTTTCATGTACCAACATTGTGTTCTCACCGTGTGGTGAAAATGCTAAACCATAACGATATAAGCAAAGTAATAATGGACTCATGCTTACTTGAGCAAATTGTGCTAACCAATCCAAAGGACTTAAACCTGATGCTTGGATCAACACGCTCAGGATCGATTGACCTGAAATATCACGGTGTAACAATGCTGCTTGAGATAACACTTGATGAGATGGATCAACATAACGATCAACACTTTCACGCCATAAACAACCGAACAGCTCTTTAAATTGATACGGTGCACCGTCAATGCGGTCAAAACACGGCTGATGGATAGTTAAAGTCGCAACTTCACCTAAGAAAATCACACCTGTATTTTGTAAGTCTTGATCTTGTTGATGAATTCTTTTTAACCATGCGGTCACTGCTGGAGCTGCTAGATTACGCTTTGAGGGTAATCCACGATAAACAGCGGTATTAAAAATACTGACAGGCAACTTAATGTAATGGCGTTGTAGGTTTGACGTATTGCATAATGTGCGGATTGATTGCATCGGCACATAGCTATCTTGGCTGATATTTAACTCAATAATTTTCTGATCCACAATCTCATTGGCATAAGTCGGAACAAGCCATTGATGCCATTGCCAAGCATGTAAGGGAATCAAAAAGTAATTTTGTGGATCTAGGTTTTTTTCTTGGAGAATATTGATGAACTGCTGTAGTTCATTGGCATCAAATTCATGTTGATATAAACCGCAGGCACTCCAATCTTCAGTACTTCGATACTCTGCTAAATCACGATGTACGGCTAACCACAACACTTTAACTTCAGGTGAAAGCTCTGGTGCAGCGCTTAAATAATCATCATAACCAAAACCCATACGCCCTTTACTCATGATGAGCCAAGGATGACCACGTAGCATGCCTTCAACTTTGTAATGTGGCTCTGTCAAAACCGCTATACTTGGCAAACGTGTTTCATTGAACAAATGTGCTTCTGCCAGCCAAGTATTATTCATTTCTTTGATCAAATACGCTTTGGTAAATGGCTTAACATTAGAACTGTCAGACATTGCGACAATAAACTCATGTAAGTTCCAAGCAGGTTGATCATTTTCCTGACTATGAGTCACATCACGTACCGAAGCTTCCTGAATATTCCAGTGTCCGAGTAGATATTGATTTCCTTGAAACTCATACTGACGATTGCCTAAATCTAAACGATAACGCCCTGCTGACAATGCTTTAACTTCAATAATTTCTTCGTATAGAAACTCTGCAATCGCCATTTCAATAAGACGTTGTCCTGCGGCACGCCATTGCTGCTGATTAATTTTTAAAGTTGCAAAGTTCATATCAGTTTCTCATATGTTGAATGTACAGAAGCAGTTTGTGTATGTGTGTTTGCACCACGACGATTAGGATGCGCCGTCATCACGTTCTGTTCTGTTTTCTTGAAAATTGAATGGTTTTTATTGGGAGAATTTTCGCAAAGGCACTCGTTTGATTGTGCTTTGTCATCTGCCATACAAATTTTTGGATTTTGAGAGAGATTAAAGTGTTGGAATGTCTGCGCTTGATTGCCTAATTCATAAAGAGGCTCAGCAAGCAATTGATTAATGATCTTTGCTGCACGATAAGCACCAAGACCTAAATCAGGTGTGCCGACACCATGACTATGCATTTCCTGATTTTGAACAAAAATATGACCATTCAGCCGATGTACAACACGATAGTCGTCTGTAATCTGCCAACGCTGTTTATGATCAAACTCGATGTATGGCTTGAGCAACTGCATAAAACCAAAATCAGGGGTAAAATAACCCGTTGCAGCAACCAGGAAATCACAATCTAAGTGGAAAGCCTGTGTCGTGGCACGATGTTGGAAATGTAGTCGGATTTTTTGTGTATCCAATACTTCCGCATCTTTCAAATCACATTGACTGTGCAAATGTGTCTGTATGCTTTGACCTGCAATGCTACGGTGATAAAGCCTTTGATAAATTTCCCGAATGGTTTTTGCACTAATCCCCTTGTATAACAAGGCTTGTTGCTTTAACTGCTGTTCCTTCTGCTGCGCAGTCAAATCATAAAAATGTTGAGCATAATCTGGACTAAAATGTTCCAAACCTAATGGCGCATACTCCATCGGGAAGAAACCTTGAGAACGAGTAAACCAATGCAAATCAAACTGATGATTAACAGTATCTTGCTGTTCATCAAATAAGTCGATAAACACTTCAGCTGCAGATTGTCCAGAACCAAGTACGACCACATCGCCATGTAAATCTGTATCGGCATGCGTCATATACTGTGCTGAATGCAGACATTGTTGTGGACGGACTTTCTGAATCTTTGCCAAACATTCAGGCAAATATGGCACATTACCACTTCCAATCACTAAATGACGGCATAAATAACTTTGCTGAACACCGTTTGATTCAACGACTACTTTAAAACCTATCGTTTGAGGTTCAATCTTTAGAACCTGCGACTGGTATTCGATACAATCAAGTTGTTCTGCAACCCATTGGCAATAGTGGTTGTATTCACAACGTGGAATATGTGGCTGCTCTAAAAAGTAAAACTTATACAAACGTTGCTGATGACGCAGATAATTCAAAAAGCTAAATGGGCTGGTTGGATCAACCATTGAGACCAGATCTGCCATAAACGGCACTTGCAATACCGTATTGGGTAACTGCATCCCTGCATGCCAGTCAAACTGAGCTTTCTGTTCGAAAATTGCATAGTTAAGTGTGCTTTTATTATGCAGCAGGCTGGCCAGACTCAGATTAAATGGCCCTAAACCAATTCCAATAAAATCAAGCATAACTGACATCCTTTTGTGAAATACGCAGCGGATTTAGCAGTTCGACATAGACAGATTGGTTTTCTACAGGCGCAATCAGCTCATCTAATTCATGTAAACGTGTGAGCAAATTACCTTTATAAGGCAAGGTTGCATTGAACAATAATCCCTGTAATAAGCTACTGTCTGGATATTGCTGCAATTGCTCTTGCAAGAAACTTGTTAGATGCCCAAGTAATTCATCTTCAGTAATATAGCCTGTTGCGCCAATCGCATTGATAATGCCAAACAAGGTATTGCCAAAGAAATAATAACTAAAACGTTCATCCACGAAATCTTTAGGCCCGACGGCAAACGCTTTTTCTTTCAGCTCAGGCAGCGCTTGCAGAATTTCAGTTGCACACTCTTCGATATAATAAAAACCTTGGTTATCACGTAGCCATAAGGTTTTGGGGAAATGATTCTCTAGTTCTAACAGTACATTCTGCTGATGTGATTCAAATGCCATGCCATGGCGATGATAGACATACATCAACGGTTGCAAACTGACTTCGAGGAACCGATTAAACCAATCTGAAGCAATCTCTGAAACTTCAGCATCAGGATGGGCTTTCGCAATTTTTGCAAATAAGGCATTAAAACGATTTAAAGGCTTGATCGGATGATCTTGGCACAAAGATGCGATACAAGTGACTTGTTGTTGTGGATGGAATGGTTGATCTCGGAAAATACAAATACTTTCATTGATCACTTCATCATCGATTTTTAAAGCGATCCAAGCTGGATCATTGACTGCTTTTAGACTTGGACACTGTTTAAGAATATTTTGCCCAAACTCACTATGCCACAGACGATGTGTCAATTCACCACGATGACATTCTTTGGCCAAATTCACTCGAATAGAATTGGTAATCATCACTGAAAGTGACGGCTTCATCATCCAAGGTGCATTGAAGCTCGCTAATGTGCGTATGGAAGTGGTTGGAGAGAATTGCCAACCACGCAAGCCCAAATCAATCAGTTGCCCTGTTTGCTTTAATCGTTCAAACCAAGCTTTGCCCTGTAAATAACGCGCTTGCCATGGATGTAAAGGAAGTAACTTATATTCCGCATGTGTCTTTAATAAATTGAGATCACTTTCAGATAAATACCACTGTAACGCAGTTTTTAATTGCGCTGAAATAGGTTCATCAGTCGCACTACCTTCTGCAATATAATCTTGGTGCACTAGCCAATAATGAAGTTGAGTCTTACCTTTATTTTCAGGAGAAAAGTTTAACCAATCTTCATGAACAAAGCCTGTCCTACTTTTTGGCGCGGGATGCATACTATGCCCTAAAATCAAAGCTTGCTCTGTTTCAATAAAGCTTTGCCCTGCTTTTACTAAATCATCAAATTCATATTCACGATTTTGTAAAAACTGTTGTAGCGCATCTCGACTTTGAATCCATTTTTCAACTAATGAAGCAGCATCTAGATGAACAGCGGCTTCTTGAACAAGTTCTTCTAGCAACAACCCAACAATTGCTACAGGACTAAATACCTTAATTTTTTCATCGATGATAATTTGCGGAAGATCTGCTAAGCGATGTCGCCCCACACAGCTCACATAAGATAAAGGGAAAAAGCAACGTGCTTGAATAGAGGTAATCGGTATTGATAACAGCGTCAAACCTTGGCTAAACGTCTGTAGTTGAAGAGATTGCTGACTTTTATGAAGCAAGTGACCTTTGCCAGTTTCTTGCGTATATGCATTGACGAAATGTTGTAACGCCAACCGATTAGCAAGTGAATGCATCTGTCGATATCCTCTTTCAAAAGAGTTAATTTGTTTTTCGAAATGTTTTAGGCCTGAAACACATCTTAAGTACAAGGGAGTTTGTAGTTAAAATAGAACTAATGATAATTATTATCATTTACTATTTCAATTCTATAAAAGAACCTAGAAAAACAACACTAAATCATTGAATTTATTTTGTTTAACAAGGAATATTGCTCAGTAAAGATACAAAAAGATAATAATAATTCTCATTAAATAAAATGATCAGCTTGTAGCCATCAATAGTTTTTATAGATGTATAAAATTTTTAAATAGTCTCAAATGTAATATTTCCCCACATCAAAAATCTAATATGTCAAAAAATGGGGTATACGGATTTAATGGTTGATGGGGCACCTTCACCCCATCAATCTGATACCACCCTCAGATGGTTGATAGATCGACTCCGTAGTTGAGTTCCTCTGCGAAGTCCGGCAGTCCGTAACCGATGGTTTTCTTGTAGAAAGGAGAGACCTTCGCAGTCGGTGCCTTCTTCTTGTGCTTCGTGGTGTAGAGCATTCGTGCCCGCATCACCTCGAAGGAGTAACCGCGCCCTTCACGGTTCTTGTCCTTGGCCAGTCGGTTGATGGACTCCGTGTAAGCGTTGGTGACGGGCATGTCCGTCTCGAAGTAGGTCATGGTCTCTTCGCGCCAGTTTCCCACTGCCCTGACCAGATCGCTCCAGACTTCCTTTTGGCCCTTCGGGATGGTGGCTATCCACTCGTCCAGAGCGGCTTCTGCCTGGAGCCGTGTGGTGGCGTCCCAGATGCCGTAGAAGCGCTCCTTGTGCTCGTAGGCGGCCAGCAGTTGCGGGAACGCGCCTGTCCAGGTCTCCATGATGAGGCGCTCCCGGTCTGAGACTTCGTGAGCGCGTTTCAGCAGGATTTTCCGGTCTCCCTTGAGAGTCCGGCTCTGGGACGGTTTCAGCTCCTTTCTGAGGTCCTTGCGCACTCTCTCTAGGGCATCGTTGGCCATGCGCACCACATGGAACTTATCGACCACGATACGGGCCTGGGGCAGCACAGCCTTGACCGCTGCCCGGTAGGGGTTCCACATGTCCATGCTGACGATCTCGACCTTCTGCCGGTCTTTCAGCTTCATCAGGTAGTTGGTCACCACGTCCTGGCGGCGGGTGGCCAGCAGGTCGAGCAGGGTTCGCTCCTCAATGTTGGTCAGAATGCAGCGGTAGCGCTTGTTCAGGTATAGCTCGTCAATGCCCAGGATGCGGGGCGTCTCGAAGCGGTGCCAGCGCCCCAGCAACTCGGCGCGGGCGTTGAAGATGTCGCGCACCGTCTTCTCGTCCAGGCCGGTCTGTGCCGCCACAAAGGTGTAGGGGTGGTTGAAGGATTCCTTCTCCACGTACTCATGCAGCCGCAGTGTCATACGGAATCCGTCCACCATCTCCGGTAGCTGGGGCCTGAATGTTGTCTTGCAGGCCCGGCAGGTGTATCGGCGGCGGACCACCCAGAGAGTGACCCGCTTGCCGTGGATGGGCAGATCACGATAGGGAACGTCACGCTTGCCGAACCGTACGAACTCACCCTGCACGCCGCATTCCTCGCAGGCGATGGGATCGGGCACGTCCACCTGGAAGTGCATTTCGTCGTCGGTTGATTTGCAGCCCAGTACTTGGTATTGCGGCAGGTGAAGGATGTTGTCGGGAAGTTCGGTCATGGTGTTGTATAGGCGTAGGTGTCAGTCAGATCCATCCGACTCGGCATTGGTGTTTGCTTTTTTACCCAACAAGCTGCTGGAAACTAAAAGTAAGGCACCGAGGACAATTGCAATATCAGCCAGGTTGAAGGCCGGCCAATGCCAGTCTCGCCAATAGAAATCAAAGGAATCCACAACATAGCCGCGAAAGACCCGGTCAATCAGGTTGCCCATGGCGCCACCGAGGATAAGACTGTAAGCGATGGCTTCTCCTTTATGACGATTTTCAAGGATCAGCTTGATCAGAAAAATCGAGACCACTACCGCGATTCCGATAAAAAAGTAGCGCTGCCAGCCTCCACCATTCGCAAAAAGACTGAATGCGGCACCGGTATTCCATACGTGTACCCAGTTAAAGAATGAGGTCACTGAAATAGACTCGCCATATGCCATTGATTGTTGCACCAGCCATTTTATGGCCTGATCAGACGCTGCCAGCAGGCCCGATATGGACAACAGAGCGTACGGTGACAGATGTTTGCCAAAAATGGACATTGCTTAATCCTTGAGCGCCAGAATGCGTCTAGCACCGTTAAGTACAATTACCCCCGCGATGGTGCCGATAATCAGATCCGGATAATTGGACCCGGTCCACGCGACCAGAGCGCCGGCGGTGATGACCCCCAGGTTGATCACCACGTCGTTGGCCGAGAATATCCAGCTTGCCTTCATGTGCGCCCCGCCCTCCCGATGTTTGGATATGAGCAGCAGACAACTGGTATTGGCAATCAATGCGACGAATGCGATAGCCATCATCACCAGCGATTCAGGCTCACTACCGAATACAAAGCGTCTCACCACCTCTATGAGTACGCCCACAGCCAAGATCAGTTGCAGTACACCAGCAAGATGCGCGGCACGTACCTGCATTTTCACGCTATGTCCAACCGCATAAAGGGCAAGCCCGTACACCGCCGCATCGGCAAAATTGTCCAGGGATTCTCCAATCAGGCCGGTGGACCGGGCGATCAGACCGGCAGTCATTTCCACCACGAACAGAAGTACATTGATGCCGAGCAACCAGCGCAGGGTCCCGGATTCTTGCTTAGCAGAAGCTGCCGAAAACTCGGCGGCCTTGATGGTCTCCGGATTTGCAGCGACGGTTTCCTGAAGCGAGGCGCCTAGCCCCAAGGTCTTCAGTTTCGAGGTGACGGGCTCGACCTCACCGTCATGCACGACCTTCAACCGGCGGTTCGACAAGTCGAAGGACAGTGCCCGAATCCCCTCAACGCCGTTCAGGGCCAGGCGAATCATGCGCTCTTCTGATGGACAGTCCATCTTCGGCACGGCATAAACACTGACCCATTCCCCCGACGCATCGGAGGAGGCCTGCATATCGGTATCCGCCGCAGGCCTTGCATGGTCGCCACAGGGGCCTCCGCAGTTTTTACTCATGATATGACTCCACTTGAATGTGATCGGGTTTTCATTTAAAACTATATAGTAGCTATAATGTCAATAGCGTAGAGAATCCGTTGCGGAGGAACCCGATGCGTATTGGTCAGTTGGCACAGTCAGTAGGGGTAGATACACAGACGATCCGCTTCTACGAACGGCAGGGCTTGTTGCCGCCGCCTGGTCGGCAGGAGAACGGTTACCGTGTCTATACCGAGAAACACGTTGAGCGGCTGGCCTTTATTCGTCGCTGCCGCATCCTGGATCTGTCACTGGCAGAAATTCACGAACTAAAGCGCTATCAGGACGACCCTTATCAGTCCTGTACCGCTGTCAATGCCTTGCTCGATGATCACATCTCTCATGTGCGCTCGCAGATAACCGCTCTACAGGCGCTTGAGAAACAACTCGTTTCACTAAGAGCGCGTTGCAACGATGACCGGGAAGTTAAGGCGTGTGGGGTTCTTGCTGGAATTAGCGAGGGAAGCATGCATCAGCAGTAGGTTGGAGTGCCAACCAGATAATCCGATGAGATGCCGGTTTGCCTCACTCTCATGCAAAGGTAAGATCAACCATTTAATCCGCTTACCCTATTTTTTTTGCTTTCACCTTATCCAAAATTCACCACCCCATAATTGAAAATATTTTGAATTATAAGCCCTTAGGGTGCTCATAATCCATAAATCAATTTCGAAGTTCTTTGTTGCATAAAGCCTTTAAAGATTGAGTTTTCCTAAGCAACTCAAATTTAAGTTACAACTCGGGTATTAGGTCGGCCTAATTCCATAAATCTGTTGAGGACTGCTACGCGAGCATGAATTTCACTCATCTGACTAGGAAAGCTTCTTGCCATTAATTTATCGCCTAATAATTTGATGCAGTGCATCTTTGTTTCGACCAAACTTCGGCGATGATAGCCTGACCATTTTTTCCATAGTGTTCTACCTAGCAGGGTTTTAGTATCTATACCAATATGAAGTTTACGCCATTGGCGACGATATTTCGGCTAATGCTTTTTACGTTTCCATTCACCTTCACCTAAGAACTTCAAATCCGTGGAATCAACGAGTAGATGCAGTCCATTGCAACTCTTTTCATAGCTAATTTGAATATCAATATGCTTTTGTCTTCTGCGAATGGTTGAATAATCCAGAGCTGTCCAATCTAATCCGCAAAGTTTAATCAAGCTTTGGACAAAGCCAGTCACCATGCATACAGAAAGACGAAATAAGGATTTAATCATGAGATAGCACTGAATGGCTATGTCAGAATAAGTTTGATTTCGACCATGTTTTCCTTGTGACTGCGAATATCATTGAATCTTAGTATCAAACCAAATTGTAAAATTACCATGATTGATCAAAGCATGATTGTAGGATGACCAATTCGGTGTACGATAAATTTAGGTGTAGGCTATTGCTGTATAAGACCTTATCGGTAGGTTTGCGCAACAAGGCCTCAAAATCCCACCTTAAAATGCAAATAGCAAAAAAACTCTACCATTCGATTGATTTCATTTTAGAAGTAATGAAATTAGTATCTGTTTGTAATGATATTTTATAAAATTCAATATTAGATCTGCAGAGAAAAACTTATCAAACTAAGTATTGGCTAGTCTTTTTCTTCGAAAAACTTATCAAACGAAGTATTAAGTTAATCTTTTTCTTCAACTTCTTCCTTAAACTCAAACAAATCATTCATCGTACAGTTAAAGTACTTACACAACTTATCGGCGACTGGTAATTCAATACGTACAGCACGGTCATAATACATACTTGTGAGCGTGTTGCGATTGATACCTGTTGCATGCACCACTTCACTTAATTTTAAAATTTTTCTATCGCCCATGAGGCTAGATAACTTACAAGTAATCATATTTAAATTAATTTACAAAAAATAACTTGCTGTGGGTTATTTGAAGTTGTTGACTGAGTAATACTTTGCTAAAATTAACCTACAGCAGGTTATTACAACTTATAGAAAGTATATTTTATCCATTTCAACTAAATTATAACTTTTTAAATATAAGGATTGAACCTGCATTAGATTATTTTGTGGAGATGACCGCCGTGTTACCAAATGAGTTATTGATCAGCCAGCAAGCTCGTGACTTAGGAAATCAATTAATTAAAGAAATGAACATCAATAGAAGTTATGGAATGGCTAATTTTCTTGGAGTAAATACTTGCTATGATAATCATCAGGCTGTACTTATTTGGACATTTCAACTGCTTGAAAGGGAACCTGCCTTAAATGAATTAGCAGAAATTAAAAAATATTTTCTTTTAATCTTTCCAGATAGTGTTTATCAATTAGCCTAAGTTGTTTTTAAAATTAATTTATTAAATAAAAAGCACTAAATCAAAGAAAGCTTTATTTAAAAATACCTATTAATTCAAAAACATACCATTTACTGAATATATGAAGCATAGGTTCCTGCTCTATCACTCACTCGTACTAAAATTACATCGCTCTTTTTACTGATACTAAACAATTTATGTCCACGCCACGTTCTGCGGCTTCGAGGGCTAGTTTTTGTTGAACCACTGAGAACAAGGACAACAAACTGCCTACTATATTTTCCCGGAGAGTGGTGTAGGAACTTTTTCATTATTGCTAATCATATCAGCGACAACATCAGCAACGAGCTCCTCTATTCCTGAGAATGCTTTAGACTGATCCGCATCAAGCCAAGACAATGATGGAAACTCAGCACACAACCCAACATACTCATTATATTCTGCTGACCATGTAACACGGCAAGTATATTGTTTACTATCCATTTGAAACCCCATAATGTTTTAAGTCTATGTATAAAAGTACGATTTTCACTTAGCAGTACTTAAATAATCACCCCACCACTGCATCATTTCAGTCCGCTGGGCTAAATAGTCAGCGTGATTATAGCTGGCACGGGTACGGTTCTTATCAATATGTGAAAGTTGTGCCTCAATCCAGTTATCCTGGAACAAACCTGAGTCATTCAAAATGGTACTAAAAGTGGAACGTAGTCCATGAGAGGATAATTGATGTTTTCCATAGCCCATCTTACGTATAGCCATATTTAATGTATTAAAATGAATCGGTTGATTATGTTTCCGTGGGCTAGCAAAAATGTACTTTTCACCGTATGACCATTGCATGACGTCTTTTAAAATATCTAAAGCCTGATCTGAAAGTGGAACTAAGAAGTCGGGAATCTCATGGCCTAATATGACTTTTCGTCGAAACTGTTTAATATGCAAGGCAGGTATTTTCCAGATTTTTTCATTTAAATCAAAATGATGAGGCTCAGCCAATAACAATTCAGCCCCTCGCACGCCAGTATGTAATTTGAACAGCAGTGCTTTTTTAATAATCGGATGGGCATCCAATTTTAATAAATTTTTCTTAAAATCTGATATATCCTCCGCTTTCAAATACGGATAATTCTTCTTGATTTTACTGTTAATGGCGATTTTATTTAAACCATGCGCGATGTTGAATTCACAATAACCCATCGCTACAGCGTAGTCATAAATTTGGTTCAAATAACTACAAGCTTTCTTGACAGGTTCTTTTACTTGGCGTCCCTCTATTTTTTTGATTACTGAAACCAGGTCATAACGCTTGATGTTTTGAAAAGGTAAATCCTGAAGGTCTGGATAAATATCTTGCTGTAAACATCTTTCTGCTAACTGTAGTACACCGCAGCGGGGTGAATCATTAAATGCATTTTTCAGTTTGAACTGCAGCCACTCCTCCCCTACCTTACGAAAGGTGATGACATTAGAGACAGTATCATGCTCAAAACAATAATTATTGTCTTTAAAGTCATCTTTGACTTGTCGTGCCTTTTTCAGCGATAAATCAGGATAAAGCCCCAACTGAATGCGGCGACGTTTTTTTGTTTGTGGATCTGTATAGCGATAGCACCAAGATTTTCTTCCAGTCGGCTCAATCTTCAGGCTAAGTCCATCTTCATCGGATAAAAAACAAGTTTTTTCCTTGCAATGAGCTTGGCGAACTTTAATTTCAGTAAGACTCATGAAATTTAAATGAAACCTATCAGCGGATTGACGAGATCCATTATATCAAAATAGAAGAAAATATATATGATGCGTACACTACGCATCATATATATTTGTAATATATTGTTTTATATATTTAATATTTTAAGTATTTGTATTTTAGTAACCATTATAAGTACCACCTCTTCTTTAAGTTCCCAACAACTCACTTTTTCTGTCATCAATGTTAAATAAGTCTTGTGCTTTAAATTCTTAGATGACCTCCTCTACCCTTTATTATCATTTTTATAAAAGTAACTATATGTACTCATTAAAATTTGTAGAGCTCAAAAACAAAAAAGACCGCTATATAGCAGTCTTTTAACTTAATTAAATAATAATTAATTCATTTTCATCATAAGTGCATAAGCATCACGTTTGTTTTGACGCAATGATTCTATCTCGGACTTCGTCAGCTGTTTTACGAGAGTTGAGGATATACTTTGCTTCCCACTCTGTGAGCCTTTCGAAATCGTACCCGTAAATCGATTTCCACCATGCTTCAAGATTACCATATACATCCCTCAATTGCTGAAGAGTTTCTTTACTTAGAGCTAATTGTGATGAGTATTGTTTACCCGTCAGTGCATATGCTCCAATAACTTTATTCGTCCCAGTTGTTTCAATATGACCTTTTAATGCTGCAAAAGTACCACCTTGGGTCTGGGTATCATCAACAATAATAACACATTTATCATTGTTTATTGTCCCATCAAATGCTGGTGGGTTGGCTAATCTATGCCACCCATCACCGCCAGTTCTTGATACTTTTATAGCTTGAACTATATTCGTATCAACTTCAAGCCCAAGTTTCTTTGCTATAACTGCTGAAGTAGCTAAAGGAATCATATTACGACCGACTGCTTCCTCAGCATGTACAGGTACTATAATAGTTTCCCGACCATCGATAATTCTTTCTAGTTCAGCAATCGCCTCATCCGAAACTAAATCTTTAGCTAAAATATACGCACTTTCAACATCCCCTGCTTTAGCAGCTTCATACATGTAATGAGAGGTTGCATCTCCAAGACCACGGTCAATAACCGTTTTAGGAAACATATTCCAATCTGTGCGATATAACTTCATATTTTTAAATAAGTTTTAATGATGGCTAGCATTAAATTTTACACTAAATTTACCGCTAGCATCTCTTGGATATTATTTTTCGTATCAGGCAGCACTCTCAAAAGCCGTTTGTTTGGACAGTCCCCATGATCATACACGAGGCAGCTTCAAATACTTATGGGCCCATCCTATCCAGTTGTATCTTCTTGCATCACATGAATATTGTATACTCATTTTGACTACTTGAAAATTATGGAACAACGTCAATAAAAACAATAACTCTAGAGTCTTTAGTCGACATTCCTAAAAAGGTAAATTCAACATTTCTTTCCATATCATTTCTTTGTGTCTCTGGATGAACAAAAGAAACATAGCTTATTTCAAAGAATCGGGCTAGGGTTTTTATGCCAATGATTTTGTTCTCTTCATTAGCAATTAAAACATCTAATTCCAGATCAAACTCTTCTAATTATTTAATTAAATCTTTAACTTTCATTTTACTATCAACCTCTATGAATTATTTAAAAAATTAGCACAATGAAACTTGTGAAAAAAATGGATTTGAACAAAATTTTTTAGCAAAAAAAGCATAGCAACCAGAAAAATCTTTCCAGCAATCAACAAAAATATCCCCGTGTGCTTCCAGTTTACAACATTTTGACTACCACACTGCCCACAGTAGTAATAATAGCCTTTGATACGGCCACCGCATTCAGGACAATTTTTATGATTAATGAATAAGTTACTCAACGTCTCTTCTCCAAAATTCTTATTATCAAGTTGTAAGTGAAGATAGCACACATTTATAAAAATGTCTTTTTTAAAACATCAAAAGATGTTATAAAAAAGACATTCGCTACTTTAGGATAACTTTTAAGATGAATTTAAATCTCCTTGATGAAGAATCAATCCAACCTTCTGAACCCACGCCATGTGATTTTTTCAAAGGTGAAAATGCTATCAAAAAAGCTAAACAGTTAGGATTACCTGATCTCGAGTTAGTCAGAAACGCAATTATGATCGGTGATGCTGACTATAGAACAAATACTCACTATAACCGTGCACGCTTTATTGCACGATGGGGAAAAATTGGAGAACAGATTGCTTTACTGCTTCGACAATCTGATCCTGCTTGGATATTCCACAATGACAGCCAGCCAAGAATTGAGAATACAGTAAAGAAAATACAAATTATCTTTATGAGCGGGAATATTGCATTGGGGTTAGCTGATCAAGTTGTATCAGCACACTGTGAAAAAGGATTAATGACATTAAATAATATTAAGGAGAATCAGTCTGCTTATGATGATGAGACAAAATTGAGAACATGGATTTTATACTTTCCTTCAGCATCACATCCAGCCTATAAAGACATTGATATCCCAAATATTCCTTTTGAATTTGCATACCCAACTAGCTTCGTACAGGACTTAAAAGCGAAAAAAATTTCAATTTTACCAAGTGACCATACTTGCAGAATTGCATTTGAAATAGATAATACAGTTCCTGTAAAAACTGATCCTAAGCCAGTATTGGAACCATCTAATGAAATTAAACCAGATGATTTTGATATTCAGCTTGTAGTTTAATCTGAGGTTAATGTGTTTAATAAAGATCGTTTACGTATTGCTAAAGAATTACGAGGACTTAGCAATACCGATTTCGCAGAAAAATTGAGTTGCTCTATCTCTAAGGTAAAGCAACTTTTAGACGTGGATAAAGAAATCAATGAAAATGATCAAGATGATATATGCCGTGTATTAAATTTACCCAAGTCATTCTTTGCAGGTAATGACACACAACCACATGAAACAGACCAAATCTTCTATAGATCGGTTGCTCGTATTAAAGCACAGCATAGAAAAGCTAATGAGGCATATACTCTTTTAGCAATAAATATTAACAAGTACTTAAATCAGAAAGTAAAGTTACCTACTTTTCACCGTCCTGATTTAGATATTACTGAGTTTTTGGGTGAATCTAAGTATGCCGATCACCTAGCGTCAGAGTTGAGAGGTTTATGGGCTTTAGGTAATCAACCGATTAATAACATTGTTTCGTTGTGTGAGCTAAAGGGAATCCGTGTCTTTAGATTACCGACTGAAATTCGAGAAATTGATGCACTATCTTTTTTTGATGATGAAAGTGGTAGCCCTTTCATATTTCTAAATACATTTAAGTCTGCCGAAAGAGCCCGCTTCGATTGTGCACACGAACTTGGTCATATCGTTATGCATACGCATAACAAAAAAATTCGTGTCGAGAAAGATAATCGTGTTCTCGAAACTGAAGCGGATCAATTTTCATCTGAATTTTTAATGCCAACAGATGCATTTCTTTCTACTGCTCCACGCTATTTTTCACTAGAAAATATGATTGAGTATAAAAAGATTTGGCGAACATCCCTGAAGGCTATTAACTATAAAGCTCACAAGCTGGGATTAGTTAGTGATTGGGTTAATCGTAGTAACTCTATAAAGATCAATTCGTTGGGCTACAACATTAATGAACCTGAAGAAACTCATCGAGATGAGAGTTTGATGTTGCCCAAAATTATCTCTGTTTTAGCCTCACAACCATCTTTTGATAAAAATAAAATGCTTGATGAAATTGGAATCTCTGAAGAAGATTTTAATCAATTAACATTTGATGCTTTAGCTAAAGTTGAGCCCCCGAAGAAAAAACATAAGTTATATATTGTCGAGTAATACAAACCTTCCTTAAAAATAATGCGCCTTACGGCGCACTATTTATGCAAAATCCTGATTAATTTTTTTATGACTTCACGCCCAACGTAGTTTTGCATCCCATAAGTCATACTTTAACTGAAAATGTAACTTGCCCCATCATGACTTTTTTCATATAACCTACTTGAACTGACACCATAAATCCCATGTGTTCCATAAAGCATCGTATACAATTTCAGATAAATTCTTTAGTTATGTGATCAGGCTATGTGCTCAAATTACCTATTTCCAAATAAAAGAAATTTGACACTCTTAGGTGTCGATACAAGCCAGTTTGATCTTGAGCTTAAGGATCATGTATTCCCTTCCTATCATGCTCCAATCATTCTGAACGGCTCAGATCACTTAGAGCTTGATATTGCAAAGTTTGGATTACTACCGAGCTGGGCGAAAGAATTGAAGTTCAGCAGTCATACTTATAACGCCAGAACTGAGTCTGTAGCAGATAAGCCTAGCTTTCGACATGCTTGGAAGTACAGCAAGTTCTGCCTAGTCCCAGTACAAGAATTTTATGAGCCGAAATACATCAATGGCAAGCCACACTGGTACACCATCAAGCGTAAAGATGATCAGCCTTTTACTGTTGCAGGGATCTATGATGATGCAGTGATTAATGGCAATAAGGTACGTTCCTTTTCAATGTTGACCATCAATTCGGACCATCACCCTTTTATGAAACAATTCCATGCACCGAAGGATGAGAAGCGATCCATCATCGTTATTCCAGAACAGTACAGAAAAGACTGGCTAACAGCCGATCATGAACATGCGCATGAATATTTCTTTCAAATGCCCGATGAATTCGTCACATTTCCACGCGATGAGCAGAAACAAAACGTCTTATTCTGACGCATCCTTGTTTATCCACAACTTTTTAAATTTGAATTTTAAACGCTGTTAGTAATATCCTATTTAAACAAATTCTACTTCCAAACACGCCTCGTAGCGTAGGAGTATCTCATGTCTAAGAAGTTGCCTATTTACTTCTCTGACGACGCATGGTCATCTTTACAAGAGCTCATGGGTCCAGAGGGTAAACCAAGTCCTACCATCAACACCGTGCTTGAACAAATTGCTGTTCAAAATGAGCTTGTTGAAAAATTAGGGCTTACTGCTGTCCTACCCAAATCCAAAGTATCTATTCCCGTCTCTTTAGAGCGTATTCCTGCAGGTCCGGCCTTCAGCACCAAGGATGAGCAAGACAAAGCACTCGATCTGAATGAGTTCCTGATTCACAACCCTATTTCTACTTTTATTGCCTATGTAGACAGTGAATCCATGCTCGATGCTGGCCTAGAGATTAATGATCCAATCATTATTGATCGCAGTATTGAAGCCAAGCATTACGATATCGTGGTTGCCCTGATTGATGACAATGCCTCGACCATTAAGCGGCTGATGATCACCAATAAGATGTCCAAGTCTGAAATCAAAGAAATATTTGGAGATGAAGATTATCCGCTTCCAGAACTTTGGTTGAAGGCTGAAAATTCGAATTACAATCACATCATTCCTGATGATAGTCAGACCATATCAATCTGGGGTGTGGTGACTTTTAATTTAAAGCGTATTTATCACCGCTCATAAAAAGAAGAATAACCATGCAAAGTGAAAATGAAATATTCGCGTTAGTCGACGTGAATAATTGCTACGTCTCGTGTGAGCGTGTGTTTAATCCTGCCTTGAATGATCGCCCAACCATTGTGCTCAGCAACAATGACGGCTGTGCCGTGGCCAGAAGCCAGGAAGCGAAAGACTTAGGCATCAAGATGGGTGTTCCTGTATTCCAAATTGGGGTCGTCTCAGGAAACGGAAAATATAGCACGCTAAGGATTTTCACTCCGACTTCTTTTAACGATATCCAACACGGTATTTTTGCTTAGATTGACCAGCCGACCGACTTGTCGATAAGAGTGTCCAGCAGACACCAACTCCAACACTTTAGGTGCCAGACGATCTGACTTGGTACGTTGACCAGGACGACGACCAAACACAACGCC
>NZ_KB849292.1:0-889 GCF_000368145.1 Acinetobacter guillouiae CIP 63.46
CTCCAGCAGTTAACAACCCAAGCAAGATAAAATTTGAGTAATGCATATAAGTCCTTAATCGCTGTTAGAGCGAAATAATACAGCCATTAAAATGATTGCGTCATAGAACGCGAAACATAAAGATGAGCATATAGTTTAGTTGTTCTCCTATTATTAAAACAAATTCGGTCGAAAAATATAAGAAAAATTGTGATTTTGGTTTAAAAATGTTCACTCGAATAAAAAAGAATGAAAAGGGGGTTGTGTTGGTTTGGAAATGCTGTAGAATGCACATCCATCGGCGGTGATGCAGATAAAAACTTGTTGAGAAACAAGGATTTGGCTAGAGAGGTTAGATTCTTGGATTGGTTGATAAGTTTGCTAAATATCTAAATTACCTGTTGACTTTTAAGAAATTGAGAGTAATATAGCCGACCTAGCTTGATGATGACGAATCATCGAGAAGATCATTAAGAGAATAGAAGAACAACTTGTGTGGATTTTTACTGGTTGATCAATCGAAAATATTTCATTGATTGAATGGTAAAAATTTCTCGAAGTTTATTTGAGCGAATTTTTAGTCAGAAAATTGATGAGCCAAGATTTGTAGCCATAAGCTACTAATGATTTTAAACTGAAGAGTTTGATCATGGCTCAGATTGAACGCTGGCGGCAGGCTTAACACATGCAAGTCGAGCGGAGTTATGGTGCTTGCACTATGACTTAGCGGCGGACGGGTGAGTAATGCTTAGGAATCTGCCATTTAGTGGGGGACAACATTCCGAAAGGAATGCTAATACCGCATACGTCCTACGGGAGAAAGCAGGGGATCTTCGGACCTTGCGCTAAATGATGAGCCTAAGTCGGATTAGCTAGTTGGTGGGGTAAAGGCCTACCAAGGCGACGATCT
>NZ_KB849292.1:6180-6772 GCF_000368145.1 Acinetobacter guillouiae CIP 63.46
AGTAGCTTAGATTGAAAGATATGTCGTTCATTAAGTGATAAGCTGGGGACTTAGCTTAGTTGGTAGAGCGCCTGCTTTGCACGCAGGAGGTCAGGAGTTCGACTCTCCTAGTCTCCACCATACATTACGAAGTAATGTAGAAAACGAAAGTTAAATTCCAAAGATAGCTTATAGAAATTAATAAATAAGAAGATCGAATGATCTTGGTTTATTAACTTCTGTGATTTATCACAGTTTACTACTCACCGACGAGGTGGTAGTTAATCATTAACAGATTAGAAAATTGAGTCTGAAATAAATTGTTCAAACTCGATTAATTTGACACTAACGGTAATACGTAAGTATTTCAGTTAGATGAAGAATTAATCTGAGAACTAGCAAAAACACTGAATCAAGCGTTTTGGTATATGAATTAGATTGAAGCTGTATAGTGATTAAATTCACAGACAACAGATAGTAGCAATTAAGTTTGCAACGATAACACTCACTTGTATGTGTTAACGACTGTTTGGGGTTGTATAGTCAAGTAATTAAGTGCATGTGGTGGATGCCTTGGCAGTCAGAGGCGATGAAAGACGTAATAGCCTGCGAT
>NZ_KB849292.1:11302-11873 GCF_000368145.1 Acinetobacter guillouiae CIP 63.46
ACGCCAGTCGCATCGCCGGGTAGCTATGTTCGGAAGGGATAACCGCTGAAAGCATCTAAGCGGGAAGCCTACCTCAAGATAAGATTTCCCTAGGAATTTATTCCTCTAAAGAGCCGTTCGAGACTAGGACGTTGATAGGTTGGGTGTGGAAGCACGGTGACGTGTGAAGCTGACCAATACTAATTGCTCGTGAGGCTTGACTATACAACACCCAAGCAGTTGTATATAAAGCTCAATTCGATTCAAAACCAAACAGTCAGAAGTGAAAACAACTGATTGAACTTGATTTAGTGAATAAACTAGTTACAATACAGACCAATTATCTAATCCGTTAATAACTCTTTGGACCGTAAGTAAGGCATACGACAATACATCGTGATTAAGACCCGAAAGCACCACAACAGTTTGCTGGCGACAATAGCAAGAGTGAACCACCTGATCCCTTCCCGAACTCAGAAGTGAAACCTCTTAGCGCTGATGGTAGTGTGGCACTTGCCATGTGAGAGTAAGTCATCGCCAGCTTTTAAATACTAAACACCCCCAACCTAACGGTTGGGGGTGTTTTTTATTG
>NZ_KB849293.1 GCF_000368145.1 Acinetobacter guillouiae CIP 63.46
AGTTGCATCAGTTGAATTAAAATATGTTTTAACTGCCTGAATTTCTGTTTTGATCTTATCTATATCAACATCTAAGGAAGATCGGCGTCCAATGTGCTGATCAAGTGCCATGTTAATAAGCGCCTGCCCTGCATCATTGGTTGGTTCTAATAAGCCAGCGCCATCAATAGGAAGTTTTCGAGTAATTAGAGTATTAAAGTTTCGTTCTTTTACTGAAAGTGCGCCATTAGTTGCAGTTGTCCGAAGCCTAAAAACGGTCACGCCTTCATAGACTGATTTGTCATACTGTGAAGTCAAATAAACATCTTTGACTTTACACTCGGTCATCGGGTTCGCGCCTGTCTTGGCATCAGTTTTTGCTAATCTAAAACGCTGATTTCCTGTTGTTTCAAGTTCTATATTGAGCGTGCGCCCAAATGAATCTCTACTTGTGTATTCAATCCAAAAGTCTTTAGACTTCACTTCACCAATTGGGTTTCCAATGTCATCAATTGACTGATACTGAACTGTGATAACCACATAACCCGGGCGCGTCTTACCATCTTTATTGATGTTGTAGAGGCCCTGCGGAAAATAAATATTAAATTGCAACTGAGTTGCTGATTCATGATAAAGCTCGAACCAACCCACCCATTTATTCGCTACAATTTCTAAATAGATTTCAGAGTTGTTTAAACCAGCAGTACTGCCATTAAATAGTGTTGGAATCTTATCCCAATCGTCATTAATCGTGGTCGCATTCGCTAAACTAATACTATGCTCATCTACAGCACTGACTGAATAGTTAGCATCTAGATCAACACTTTCATCATTATCATTTAAGGTTAAACCAGCTGAGATATCATAGTTCTCAGTGATGTAATTCCAGTTGTAGTTCACTTGTTTTGCTGAATGTAAGGAAATTGCATAACTAAAATTAGATCCCGAAGGGGTTTTGACTATTGAATCGACTTGATACTGTCCAGACAAATCATAATATTTGGTTGTGCTTTCCTCTGTTACTTCATCAATTTCAGTAATTGCAACATTCGCCCCATTTACCAGCAAACCTTTGAACTTCTCGACTGAGTTTATATCTAAGGCAGATTCAACAATAATTTTATAATCGCTGGTGACAGTGCATAAGCCAGATAGAACAATATTTTCTACCCCAAATTGTGCACCAGAAATAGCAATACCATCCCCCACTTTAAACTTGTCTCTAAAATCTAAAGTATTGTCAGTAGTTCGAATCACACCACCAGTTGTGAAATAAATACTCTGACTTTCAATAATCACATCGTTTGGCTGTACAAGGCTTTGACCATTTATTGAGGATGATTTAGCAACATCAAGAGGAAGCGATGTAAAAGCATTACCGACCTTGTAAATGGTGTTGCTGCCTACAATACTCTCACCAGGATCATATGCACTCACACTAATCCCATCGATACCATTTACATCAGTTTCACCATCACGGCAATCTTTGATTTGATAATAACCACGACCTAAAACCATCAAACATTCTTCAACTTCAATGTTATTTTCATAGTAGGTGTAAGTCACCGCAATCAAATCAGGATAAGCGCGCAAGGTGCCGTAAATATCGGGTACACGCGAATTGATGCGCATCTTGTTTGTACGATTTGCTAATTCATTATTTGAAGATCCAATTTTTTGTTGATCAGGCTTTGGCATCGTGAGTATTGAATAAACACTGTACACAGCCATAATTGCAACAAGTGCATAATAGACATACCAAATCCATGCTGGCTTTATTACTACATAAAAAACACCGTCAAGCGCCTGTAAACGCTCAATATCAGATTTGCTCTTTGGCGTAACATCATTACTTTCAGCAACATAGTTGTGATAGATAAAAGTGTTTTCAGGAAATACAGTAAATTGCTGAGCCAAATATGCACAGACATCATCTACCTGTTCCGTAGACCAAGTATTTTTATCGTATGGATCTGGACAAATGATGACTGTTTTTTTCATGTGTAATATCTCGTCTGCCTAAAACCCATCTTGATAATTTCGAGTGGTACATATTGCGCACCACGTCGAGATAGATGTAATAATTTATCTTCAAAAAAAACCCCAACATGTGTTGGGGATTCTTTGCCATTTAAGAAAAAGACAATGCAGGGTGAGATGGGTTCCTCAAGAACATCAAAGCCAGCATTACCATTTAGAAAGTCATTTAATCGCTGTGTTAAATCTTCACCTGTAATTTGTTGCCATGCTTCGCACGCAAATTCATTGCATGTGTATTTTGAAGTCCACACTCGATCCAATAAGTTATCTATAGTCATTAGGCTCTCCGAAGTAATGGAAATTCTTCAATAGCGTAAATACGACCTGTTCTTACACTATTGAGTTGCGGTGCTTGAGCATCAAAAGTCGCTAATCCTGATGTATCTTTAGACACACTGGGAATTTCTAATGCTGGCATCGAGATCATCGGCTCAGATAAATCATCATCTCGATAAATTTTAAAAGAACACTCAGGTTTAATTTTGCGGAATACACTTGAATGAATCTTTTTAACTTCATCCATCAGCTCATCATCCATATCTGCAAGCGTAATAGACAGCGTTTGATCTAAATCATTGGTGACATTATTTCGCTTGATCGACATAGGCTTATAATCATAATTCTGATTAGAAGCTGTAATTCCCTGAGTATCATTCTTAACGTAACGATAAACTTTTGAAAAACTTGGATGGCTGATCTCAATACATTCAAGCTGAGTTACACCACCAGCAGCATTTAGAAAGAAAGAAACATAATCAGACATGAATACTCCTTAATGCATTTGGCATATTCACATTGACGAGCTTTTCAAGTGGGTCTAATAATTCAGATAGATCTATACCCTCATTACCAACCTCAACCAAAAGCCGATCCTCTTCAATATCTACGATCGGCTTTACTCGAAGTTGAGCTGAACATGTAAAAATAAGACCATCTACACTATTTAATTGAAATGAATCTTCAACAAAATACGCTTCATAGTTCTTATATTCAGGTCCATTCACTTTGAGTGGTGCATAAAAAAACTCATTTGGGTTTTCACACCAAACATTGTGTAAAGCATTTAGATATTGAAACCCTGCTTCTTTTACAACCCATCGGACACTTACAGTGTGGTATGCACTCTTAAATACTCGTCGATAACGCGGAGCGCCACCATCAAGTTCTTGAGAAATAACACCACTCTTGAATCCAACAGAATAACCACTTTGCGTGACGCATCTTAATAAGACATTTGGCATGGTTTCTCCAATAAAAAACCACCCGAAGGTGGTTGTTGGTTATTCTTTCTTACTACAATTGGTCAAGTGCCAATCCAATATCCTCAGCCCTTTTTAGCCAGTATTCAGCTTCTATAAACTTAATAGATTGCTCTAATCGATAGTCAGCTTTGGTTCTCATTTTCTTAAATCGATTAATTTCAGTGAAAAGTCTTAATGCTTTAACTTTATCTGATGAAGGAATATTTTTATCTTTAAGGCGACTAATCATTTTCACATGAACACCTCCATTCGATATTGTTTCTTGCCAATTTAATCTAGCTTCTACATTTTCAACCAATGAGTGATATGTGTAGTAATACGATCTTCCAATAATATTTCTCGCATGTGCCTCAATATGTGAATTTTCCGTATTAATTATAGATTTGCAATGATTTAATATTTCGTCTTTAGTCATTTTCTTGAACTCCATCAAAAGGGTGAAAACCAAATGACAGAACATTTAATTCATCTATAAGATTGAGCTTATAACACTCATCAAAAATTTGATTATCTAAATACAAAAGTTTCTCATAAGATGCATCTATACTAGCAGATATAAGGAATTCTCCTTCAACAACACTATATTCAAAAGACCAGCATCTTGCATTATTGGATATAACAACACTGTGAATGATATTCATCATCATGCGTAGTTTTTCAGAGTCTATGTTGTTCCATTTATCTAAATTTTGAAAAGTCTCTATCTTATCCTTGAATTTTTCTATAACACTCTTCCTTTTTAGTAATTCTTCAAGTCGACCACATAAATAAAACTCAAGGATGAAATCGCTGGGTAATTGAGATAGGTCAAGATTACTCTTTTCCGTTAAATCAATAATTTTTTCAATAGTTTGGCTTGCTTTTACATAATCCAAGGTGTGATTAAATACATAATGAGCATTTCTTAATACCGATAAATTAGTACTTTTATCAGCATTCAGTACTGCTAAAGCATGTGCTGTCTTTAAATTATTGAAATTTAACTCGGTTAGACTATCAAGCATTCGCCACAACTCCAAAGGCGTTTGATCTTTGCTCTCAGCCAAAAGCTTCTTACAACGAGCATAATTAAACTCGGAAAGAGTTTGTCCGAGACCTAATGATGCTAATGTTGAAATAACATCATCTGTTTTCTTTTTCCTTGCTGGAGTGGCCATATTTTTTTCCAAAAAATAACCACCCCAATTTACATCAATTACAAGAATTTTAAAATCTATCTTCTTCTGGTTGCAGTTGTATTCTGTTGAACAGATTTAGAAATCTGACTGTTTGGATTGCGAAGTTGTCCAGCAACTATTTCTTGCACCTCATCAACAGTGACATAGATTTTCCCATCCGCACCCTGTCTTGCAGTAACCTTGGACGAGCCATTATTGTTGATAACAATGTTTGGACCTTGCGATTTACTATTAGAAAGATAGTTCGTCAAATCCTTATTTTGTTGAGGATTTAAGACACGTTCACCACCATCTAAAAGCCAAGTACCTTCACTTGGGATGTTATCAATACCATTGTGGGCCATACCCTTTAAAGATATAGATGAAATAGATGTTATTGCTGGCATCAAGGCCGCCATAACAGCCGCGCCACCAGCAAACTTCTGAGTCAAAGTCATTGCACTAGGATCTGCAAAAGCAGTCGAATATGCCGTATAAGCCGCCACCATTGATGATGCAATAGAAAACGCCTGTTGCATTGCAAACATTGTTTTATATGCACCTGAACTTTCACCAAGAATACCTTTAAACATATTTGCAAATGAACCAGTCAATTGCTGAGCTTGGGTTAATTGCAGATTCAAAGAATCCGTTTGATATTGATTTTCAATATCAATCATACGTTGATTATGTGCAGCCCAAATTTGTTCACGAACCTCAGCTAATTTTTGTAAATCAGCGCCTGGCTCTTGCTCTTGGTTTTCAACATCTGCAATCTGTGTATCAAATAGATTTTGTGATGCGCCCATTCTGCTGAATTTATCTTGGTTAACTTGAAAACGCCCAGTCGATCCATTCATTTGAGATTGAACAGAATCCCATCCCATAGAGGCATCTTTTAAACGCCGATTCATATCAACTTGATTTTGAAGTTCAAGCATCTGTGATTTAAAAACTTTTTCTTTTGGATCTTCGTTGCTCTGATCTAAAAGTCTCCTTTCGATGTCATATTTTGCTTTGGCAAGCTGAATCTCAGACATGTAAAATTCAGTTGACTGAAGTAACCGTTGATCTTTAGCAAGTTTTGACTTTTCAAGCTCATAATCATAAAGATCATCATAAGCCTTTTTACGAAGTGCTTTTACATCGTCGCTATACTTGCCCTCAGCATCTAATTGCTCCTTAGCTGAATCACGCTGATAGATTAGCTTTTGATCCTCGGTATATTTATAGCCATTGAGCTCATAATCTTGCTGGAGTTTTGCCAATTTATCTTGGGCATTATAGCGTTCTTTGATTTTAGGCAAGAGTTGAGTTTGACCAAGAATCGTGGCTTGAGTGATTTCTTCATCTCTAGCCTTAGATCGCTGAATTGCTTCAGTATCATACTTGGCTTGAAGTTGCTTAATTTCATCTTCTGTTTTGGCGCGAGCTTTAAAAGCTTCATCATCAAACTTAGCCCACATTTTAATGGAACTGAGTGAGTTCTCAGGGTCAGATCCTAAAAGATTGCTAAGTTTGTTGTAATACCCGTCTTGTTTGGCTAAATGCTTCCCTGCATTCACCTTACCTAATTTGCCATTACCATTGTAATCCCAGCCAACGAAATTTTTACCTATGATCTTTTCAAGATCTCGATATGACAAATTGTCATCGGTAAGTGCATTTTTAGTCTTGCTGTAACTTTTTACAGTCGCAACTTCCTGCATTGCATATTTAGCCATTGCATCCAAGGCATCTTGGGTTTGCTGAATTTTTCCGTTTTTATCAAGCATACCTTGTCCTTGTAAAAACTTCATTAAATTAGCTGAACGCCCTTTTTGCCATGAAAAAAATCCTGTGTTTGTAAAGCCATTATTGAAATCACCATGACTGCCGAACATCGCACTACTGCGGAAATCATTTTCTCGTCCGACTTGTGCAGTCATTACACGCGCTTGCTTATCTCCTAGTCCTGTATTACGGAATGCTTGGTAAACTCGAAGCATATTCCGCACTTGCTCATTATTTCCAGCTAGTGCTACAGCTTGTTTTTCTTGAAGCTTTTGCTGCTTCTCAAACTCCTTAGTACGTTCTTTTTCGGATTTACTTGCTTCATCCGATAGTGTTTTACGCTTCTGATCTAAGACCCATAGATCATTTAAAATTTTAGCTTGCTCGGTGGTTAACTGAACATCTCTTTCAATTTTGTTCTCTTTTCGCCAATTAAGTGCAAAATCAGCAAAAGTTGAAGCTTTCTGTTTATCACCACCAATATTTTTCAATTCTCGATTATAAGTATTAATCCAATAATTATCGTCAAGCATTGATTTGTTGGCAGATTTTCGGAGTTCACTTAGTCTCTGTTCATTGGCTAATTGCTTCCGTTTCTCTTCGGTTACCTCTTTTTCAGCAGCTAAAACACCTTGATGCTGACTTAAATAAGTATTTCTAAAATCAATTTGCTTCTTAAGCTCAACGTTCACACCAGCTACTGAATTCTTGTAGCCATCAGCTTGCTTTGATTGAGCAATAAATGAATCAATTGTTTTTTGAGGAATTGGAAGATTTTCCAAAAATATCTGCGATAATTGCGTTGCTGAAATTGTTCCTTTGCTATAACTATCTAGAGCATTTTTAGCAATAATTAATTGTTTTGCTGAGGCACCAGAATTTTCACTGATTTGAAGAAAGGATTCAGCTGATTTAATAATTGACTCTTTAGAGTTTGAATATGACTCATTTAAGCGCTCAGACTCGTTTGTGAGCTTTGAAATTTTGTCTGCATTTTTCTCATAAAGACCTGAAGCTTTAGCCATATAGCTGTTTGCTAATTCTTTCTGATAACCAAATTCACGTGCTGAACTTATACCCTCATCTAATTGAGCAAAATAACGCTGCGCACTTTTAATCTCCCCATCTGTAAATAATTTTGATTTACTCAGATTCTGAAGTGCAGCTGCTGTACTTAAACCCTCTTCCTTGATCTTTTTAAGTTGATCAAGCATTAGGTTTTGACGTTTAATTTCTTCATTACTTATTGACTCAGAATTACCTGTTACCATTCCCAATAAGCTATCTCTAGCTTTTGAAGCATCAGATTGTGATTTTTTGATTCTTTTATCAATTTCATCCATTTCTGAGATAAGTTTAGCTGCTGATAATTTACTATATTCAGCTGCAATCTCTCTAACAGATTGCTTTTGAATATTAAGAGAGTTTGTGGCTGAGTCTGTATTATCTCTCATTAAAAGCATTGATGCGCCAACGGCCGCCACAATACCTACTAATCCCCCTGCTCCACCAAATAGTCCGAGCAAACCACGCCCAGCCCCCATTGTTGCATTATTTGCTACAGCTGATCTTGTTCTAGCTGCTGCTAAAGCATTTTCAGTGGCAGTTAATTCAGTATTTATAGCAGCTTGTTGTTGACGTAAAAGCCCCATTCTAATATCAGAATTTATTGCGCCTTGATCTGAAATTTGTTTTTTCTTGCGAGCTAATTCTAGTTTCAATTCTTCGATAAGTTGCGCGCGTGTAGCTTGAAGATTAACTAATTTAGCCTCCGCACCTGCCAATTCTTGTGCTGCGGCTACTTTTTCAGCTTCAATCGCTGCCCATTGAATAGCTGTTTGTTCAACTAATTGGGTAGCTTTTCCATATCCTGCAACCACACTTTTATAAAGTGCTGGAATATAAGTGCCAACCCAATAAGCACCACCGATCATAGCAATGTTGGTTACATTGTTAAGGTTTTCTGCGAGTAAAGTTAGAGATCCTGAAATTGCATTTGCAGCCCCACTCCCTTTGCCTGCCTCACCCACAAACTTAGTGACTTCATTGGATAGTTGCGTGAATGACTGAGCAATAGTGAAATCCGTTTTGCCAAATAGTTCATTTACTGAGCCACGTGCCTTTGTTAAAGCGTCAACAAGTACATCACCTGTAATCTTCCCTTCAGCAGCAACTGAACGTAATTGACCTACTGTGATTCCCATACCTTGAGCAATTGCTTTTGCAAGTCCGGGCGCTTGCTCCATTACGGAATTAAGCTCTTCACCGCGTAGAACATTGGAAGCCAAAGCTTGTGAAAATTGAACTAATGCAGCTTCTGCCGAAGCAGCTGAACCACCACTAATTGCGATTGCTTTAGCAACTGTGTCAGTTAATTCTGCAGTTTTCGCTTGAGTAATATTTAAACGCTTTGCATTGTCAGAAAAACGTTGATAGATCTGTGCAACCGAATCCCATGCTTGTGCAGTGTTTTGAGCGATTTTGAAGGTATCGTTCATTGCAGTATTGAGTTCTGATTGGCTCTTAGTGACTAATTTAAGTTTGTTATTTAAACCAGTATAAGTATCCATCTTAGCGATCGCAGTACCAACAGTCACAACCCCAGCCAAATACCCTGCCAATTGACGTGCTGCCACTGACATAGAGTTCATTGAAGTAGTTGCGTAATTA
>NZ_KB849294.1:0-668 GCF_000368145.1 Acinetobacter guillouiae CIP 63.46
ATTTCGCCCCCGTGTTAAGAGTTCTTTTGATGTAAGCATCCAGCTTGTTTTTAAGATTCAAGATAAAACCTCGAATAAAGTCTGGTAAATCTAATATCAAAAGTGCTCTGAGTTTGATCAGAACTTCAAATGATTTTTTTTGCATGTCTTATATTATTAGAATTAACTACTCTACCTCACTATATCGTAGAGTTCATTTCATCCAATCGACGTATTAAAGATTTTGATAAGAGTTGCTTAGAACATATAGCAAGCTATGGCTCACTCGACAGCCTATGTACATTGTATTTATTGCATCACTGGGGAGTAACAATTAATAGTACTGCTCTTTCTAATGATTGCTGTTCACTTCTCATAAATTCATTAGAGTTATTACTAAAAAGAAATCCTCACTTCCATCGTTCACATGTCTTTTTATTTGATGAATTATGTGATCAGATCTTCCTTATGGAATTAAAAGGATATAGTCGTCCACTCAAAATTAAATTAAATTGGCGAGAATACAGAAAGGAAAACTGGTCTAGTGAAGTTAAAGAGATATCTACAAAAGCTGAAGCAGATTTCCGTGTTCACCCCAAACTTCAAGACTTCATTCCAAGCACAGATCAAAACCTAGTAGAACTATAGAAAGAAACTGTTTGTTTAAGTTGATTTTATCTGCTTACCAG
>NZ_KB849294.1:6043-6758 GCF_000368145.1 Acinetobacter guillouiae CIP 63.46
TACAAACTCATACTAGTTACAGAGTCCAAAGCAAATAAATCTTTCAATTGATAGGTCGTAAAATTTCCATTTGCTAAACGAGTAAAATATGGAAGTACTTCACTGGTGAAACGTATCTGCAAAGCATTTTTAGCGTCATCTTCCCAACGGAGTTCACGAATAATTGGTACTACTGAGTGTACTTTTTTAACTTTACGCTTATTATCATCCACGGGCTCTTCAATTACAAAATGAGCTACTCGTGATGATAATTCTTTATAAATACGATCAATAGCAACATTAATGGAATTCTTTTTATCTAATCCTAATAGTTCGCCTAAATCATCTTTATGCAAATAAATATAAGTTTGCTCTGTAATTTCACGATCTTGATTATTCTTCTCACCATAATTCGCAACAGCCATTGCATAAAGTAGAGCTTTATACTCATTAGATGATAATTCAATTGGTCTAATCAGACGGTTACTAGTGCTGACTACTCCATTATGTCGAATATTACCAATACAATAAGGTAGATGTTCTAATTCTTCTGGTTCGTTGTGATTGCTCATAAGTGGAAAGATTAAAATATTTTCTACATGTTATACACAAAAGTGGAAGAAGATGCAAACCGCTCACTATTTTCTCTTGCTTACATTAAATTAACTCAGTTTATGCCCATCAAACATCTTAAGAGTGGAAGAAGTGTCACTATTAAAGTGCAATTTTGATACTA
>NZ_KB849295.1:0-1017 GCF_000368145.1 Acinetobacter guillouiae CIP 63.46
ATCACTTGAAGATCTTAAAAATGAATCTTTAAAAATACAAGAACGATATTTATCTCAGATTGATGAAAACTTGCATGTTATAAAATCTTCATTTTCTAATGAGCTAAAAGATATTTCGTCAAATGTTCAGAATATTCGTGATTTTATTAATAAAGTCTTATTTAGCTTTGGGCAAAAAGTTGATAATTTGGTTTCTAATACTCAAGATATAAAAATTGAGAGAACTATTTCTTATCAGCTAGGTAAGATGTTGATTGATAGTAAAAAGAACGTAACTCAACTGCTCAAACTACCTAATGCATTAATATCCTTAAGAAAGGAAAATATTAATCGGAAAGAGCTTAAAAAGGAAATCTTAGTTAAACCAGTTCAAACTTCCCTTGAAAGCAAAGAGTTGAAAGAGGAAACTAAAACCGAGTTAAAAAGTACAACTATTTCTGTACCTAAACTACATCCTGATGTTTTAAATAAAAAATTTAGTAAAGGCTTAACACTTTTAGATCCTATCTCTGAATTATGCTGGCAAGATGGGTTTCCTGGGTTTGCAATTAGTAGAAAAAAATTTGAAGCACAAATCGCATCAACTACTAGCGATTTTGCTTTTTTTGAAAGTGCATGGAAAGCAAATAAGTCACAATGGCTATATGCATTCAACTCACCAAATTTACAGCACAATAATGCCCAAGATCTGCTAAAAGTAATAGGATTGCTTCGAGCTAAAAAATTACCAGTAATTTTTTGGAATAAAGAAGATCCTATGCATTATGAAATGTTCAAGCCTATTGCTAAAGAAGCAGATTATGTTTTTACGACTGACTCATTAAAAGTTGAAGAATACAAAAAAGACTTAGGACATAGTAATGTTTGGTCTTTACCTTTCGCAGCACCAATCAAAATCACGAATCCAATTAATCGCTTTAAATTAGATACTGAGACGGTATGTTTTGCGGGTACGTATTATGCAAAAAACCATCCTGATCGCAAAAAACAAATGGATATGTTACTCCCAACTTTATT
>NZ_KB849295.1:5387-5901 GCF_000368145.1 Acinetobacter guillouiae CIP 63.46
CGCTGTAAGCCGTAAGATTATCTATGATATGAACACAATATTAAAATCCAAGGATTTATCCTTGCCTGAATCAAATTGGTTCTCATATATTCATTCAGCTAATTTAAACTGTTTGTTAGTGAAGAATAAGTTTAAGGATAATATTGTTATTGATATTAATGGGCACAAAACTAAGATATTAGATTCTGAAAATAAAATCTACTTAATTGATCCTTTCAACATAGCAACTGTTGAAAAAAGACCTGTTTCTAATCCATCTATAAAGAAACATGAGAAATTTAAGTATGTATTTGAACCAAATCTAGGAATTTAAAATAATGAAAGTTGCTCTTTTTGATACAATCTTAGAACGCCATTTACCTGAAAGTCTTAAGCGTGCTTTAGAATCTCTTGGTCATACAGTTGTTTATACAGATTTGTTATTACATGGTCACGATATGATCACAAAAGAATCTGATATTAAATTCATGTGGGAACAAATATATAAGATTGAAAAAGAAAATCCTGATTTACT